>CAVWQH010000001.1:0-1138561 GCA_963757215.1 uncultured Actinomycetota bacterium
TCGACGGACCCACAGAATCGGATCAACCGCTGTTGACATATCATGTGACATGTCGTAGCAATAAGACATGCCAACGACTTTGTCTCATATGCCTCGGTTTCAGCTGGCCACGGCGGAGACGTGGGCCAACCCCTGGCCGATGTACCGCGAACTGCGCGATCATGACCCGGTGCACCGGGTGGTTCCGCAGAGTAAGCCCGAGGACGACTACTACGTGCTGACCCGGCACGCCGACATCTGGGCCGCCGCGAAAGACCACGAGACCTTCTCGTCGGCCCAGGGTCTGACCGTCAACTACGGCGACCTGGAAATGATTGGGCTGGCGGACAATCCGCCGATGGTGATGCAGGATCCACCGGTGCACACCGAGTTTCGCAAACTGGTGGCCCGCGGGTTCACCCCGCGACAGGTGGAGGCCGTCGAGCCCAAGGTCCACGAATTCGTCGTCGAACGCCTCGAGCGGCTACTCGCCAACGGCGGCGGTGACATTGTCGCCGAATTGTTCAAGCCGTTGCCGTCGATGGTCGTCGCGCACTACCTCGGCGTTCCGGACGACGACCGCGGCCAGTTCGACGGCTGGACCGAGGCCATCGTGGCGGCCAACACCGCCGAGGGCGGCATCGCCTCGGCACTGCAAACCGTCGGCGAGGCCGTCGGGTCGATGATGGCCTACTTCACCGAGCTGATCGAACGCCGCCGCAAAGAGCCCGAAGACGACACCATTTCGCACCTCGTCGCCGCGGGTGTCGGTGCTGACGGCGACATTGCCGGCACGCTGTCGATCCTCGCATTCGTCTTCACGATGATCACCGGCGGAAACGACACCACCACCGGCATGCTCGGCGGCGCAACCCAATTGCTGCATCAGCGTCCCGACCAACGCCGTCTGCTCACCGACAACCCGGACCTGATCCCTGACGCCGTCGACGAGTTCCTGCGCCTCACCTCACCGGCCCAGGCGCTGGCGCGCACCGTCACGCGCGACGTCACCATCGGCCACACCACCGTGCCGCAAGGCCGTCGGGTACTGCTGGTCTACGGATCCGCGAACCGCGACGAGCGCCAATTCGGTTCGAATGCAGGAGAACTCGACGTCGAGCGCAAGCCGCGCAACCTGTTGACGTTCAGCCACGGCGCCCACCACTGCCTGGGTGCGGCGGCCGCCCGCATGCAGTCGCGGGTCGCCTTAACCGAACTGCTTTCCCGCTGCCCCGATTTCGAGGTCGACGAGGCGGGCATCGTCTGGGCCGGCGGCAGCTACGTACGTCGCCCGCTGTCGGTTCCGTTCCGGGTCACCTAGATGCCGGCCAACGACTGGCTCGGCGAACGGCGCACCGAGGTCGCGGCCGATCGCATTCTCGACGCCGCCGAGGAGCTGTTCACCCGCCAGGATCCCGGCTCGGTCGGCATGAATGAGATCGCCAAGGCCGCAGGGTGTTCGCGCGCGACGCTGTACCGCTACTTCGAGAACCGTGAGGCGCTGCGTAGCGCCTACGTGGCCCGCGAAACCCACCGGCTGTCGGAGTCGATCGACGTCGACCACATCAAGGACCCTCAGGAACGTCTGGTCACCGGCATCGTCACGACGCTCCGGCTGGTTCGCGAAAGCCCGGCGTTGTCAGCCTGGTTCGCGACGACGTCGGGCCCGCTCGGCGCCGAGTTGGCCGAGCAGTCCGACGTGATCACCGGGCTGGCCACCGCGTTCGTCACCTCGCTCGGCGACGACCACCCGGCGAATATCGCGGCCCGCGGGCGCTGGCTGGTCCGCGCGATCACGTCGCTGCTGATCTTTCCCGGACGCGACCAAGCCGACGAGCGGGCGATGCTCACCGAGTTCGTCGCCCCGGTCGTGGTGCCCGCCGAACAGGTCAGTCGCGCACCCGGGTGAAGCGGTGCAGCAGCCAGGCCGGTGGAATCGTGATGGCAATGGTCGCCACGAACAGCCCACCCATCGAACCGGTGTAGACGTGATCCTGCATGATGTAGACCATCGCGAATTCCATTGTCACCAAATGGACTAAGAAGATCTCGTAAGAGATCTCACCGAGCCACACCATCGGCCGGCTCGCCAACAGCCGGGCATACAAACCCTGATTGCCGAGTGCCAGCGGCGCTACCGCGAGCGCCGCGATCGCCGCGTAAAACACCGCCTTGTACAGCGCCTGGGACAAGCCGAGCGGCGATGTGGTCGGATCTCCCGCGATCGGCGTCGACGCGATCACGTAGCAGATGGCGGCGAGCGGCAGCGCGACAAACCCGTAGCAGCGCACACCCATTCGTTGCAGCACGGTCAAGGCCATCCCGGCGAGAAACCAGATCAGGTAGGTGGGTAGCCACAGCCGGGCCCCATTAGGAATCGAGGTGGCCAGGTGCACCCCGACCAGCCAGGCCGGTGTGATCAGCGCCAACCCGGCCAGGGCTACTAGCAACAACTTCGGGCGCCACTGCCGTCGAGAAACGACCACCAACAGCAGGTAGGCCAGCAGCGGAAGCACCACGTAGAACGACGCTTCCACCGCCAGGCTCCACATCTGGGTCAAACCCTGATGCAGATACCCCCGCATGTAGTTGAACGTGTAGATCTGGGTCAGCGTCAAATTGCGGAACAAGCCGAACCAGGTGTGGCCGAAATTCGGTCCGGCATGCCGGAAGTGGTAGATGCCGTAGGCGATCAGCACGGTCACGACGTAGGCGGGCATGATGCGCCGCACCCGGTGCCGGGCGTAGCGGCGCAGCGACGGCTCCGGCCCGCCCGTCGCCGCCGACTTCACCCACGGCCGAAACAAGAGAAAGCCCGACAGCACAAAGAAGATCGGGACACCGATCTCCATCCGCGAGCAGAACAGGCCGTAATAGCCCTCGATGTATTTGCCTGTCGTGTACGCCGCATGCGTGCCTACCACGAGAAGTGCTGCGACAGCGCGGACACCGGTCAACGACGCGACCCGGTCCGGCCCGGCCACCTGTTCGAGTCCGCCCTGAGCCGAGGTGTCGGCCTGGGTCATCCCTTGTGATCCCGCCGTGGCGCGCCACGACCGCCGTGGCGGTTCTTGTCCGGAGCCCGGTCCGGCTGCAGGTTGATCAGAATGCCCGAAATACGAGTCTTCTCAAGCTTTTTCAGCGTCTCACGGGGCAGCTTCGCCGGCAGCTCGACCAGCGAGAACTCCGGCTTGATCGTGATATGACCGAAGTCGCTGCGGTGCAGGCCACCTTCGTTGGCGATGGCGCCGACGATCGAGCCCGGTCCGACCTTGTGCCGCTTGCCGACCGCGATGCGGTAGGTGGCGAGGCCCTTCCTGGGCCCCTCGCCCGCTGCGCGCGGTCCTCTGGCCGGCCGGTCCTGGTGCTCCTTGCTGCGGCGCTCTGGCGGCGGCTCGGACATCAGGAAGTCTTCGCCGTTGCGTGACTGCAACGCCAACGCCGCCGCGATGTCGGCCATCGGAACGTCATGGTCGCGTTCGTAATTCGCGACCAGACGCCGGAACAGATCGAGACCGGCCGAGCCGAGGCTGTCGGTGATGGAATCGGCGAATTTCGCGACCCGCTGCGCGTTCACGTCGTCGACGCTGGGCAGTTGCGCTTCGGTGAGCTTCTGCCGGGTCGCCTTCTCGATCGACTTGAGCAGATGGCGTTCCCGTGGCGACACGAACAGCAGCGCATTGCCCGACCGTCCCGCCCGACCCGTGCGGCCGATCCGGTGCACATAGGACTCGTTGTCGTGCGGGATGTCGTAGTTGACCACATGCGAGATCCGCTCGACGTCGAGCCCACGGGCCGCGACGTCGGTCGCAACCAGGATGTCGATGCCTTTGGCGCCGCCCTCTTTCAACGCGGCAATGGTCCGCTCACGAACCGCCTGGGGGATGTCGCCGTTGATGGCTGACGCGGAAAACCCTCGCGCGCGCAGCTTTTCGGCGACCTCCTCGGTGGCCTGCTTGGTACGGACGAAGACGATCATCGCCTCGAACGGCTCGACTTCGAGGACCCGGGTCAGGGCATCCATCTTACGTCTGCCTTCGACCTGGATGTAGCGCTGCGAAATATTCTCGGCGGTCGCGGTTTTCGCCTCGACCTTGACCTCCACCGGGTCGTGCAGATACTTGTTGCTGAGCTTGCGGATCGCCGGCGGCATCGTCGCGGAGAACAACGCGACCTGCTTGTACTCCGGTGTCTCGGCCAGGATCCGCTCGACTTCCTCGGCGAAGCCCATCGTCAGCATCTCGTCGGCCTCGTCGAGCACCAGGTAGTCGACCCGCGACAGATCGAGCGTCCCGCGCTCGAGGTGATCGATCACCCGGCCGGGCGTGCCGACCACCACCTGCGCGCCGCGCTTCAGCCCGGCCAGCTGCACCGAATACGACGAGCCGCCGTAGATCGGCAACACGTTGATCTTCGGTAGGTGGGTGCCGTAGCGGCTGAACGCCTCGGCCACCTGCAGCGCCAGCTCCCGCGTCGGCGCCAACACCAGCGCCTGGGTCGCCTTGCTGGCGGTGTCGATCTTCGACAGGATCGGGACCGCGAACGCGGCCGTCTTGCCGGTCCCGGTCTGGGCCAGCCCGACCACATCCGAGCCCCCCATCAGGGCCGGGATCGTCGCCGCCTGGATCGCCGAGGGCGACTCGTAGCCGACGTCGGCAATGGCCTGCAGCACCGAAGGGTGAATCTGCAGGTCGGCGAAGGTCACGGAATCTTCATGCGAGGCGCTCATCTCGAGAGGAAGTTTAGTGGTTCACCGCCATTCGGCCACGCCTGCCGCGTCGATGAGGCTGGTCACGGTACGGTGCGGCGTTGTGTGGACACGAACGCGGCTGACTGGGCTCACCGCCGCCGCACTGCTCGCTGCGACGCTGAGCGGGTGCGGATCAGGAGATTCGACCGTCGCCAAGACGCCGGAACCCACCACCCACACAACGGCCGCCCCGCACCCGACGGCAGCACCGCCGCCCGCGACCGTCGCTCCGACCAGCCCCGGGCCCGTCGACCCGTGTGCGGTCAACCTGGCCGATCCCGCGATCGCCCGCGGGGTGTCCGAGCTGCCGCAGGACCCGCGCAGCCACCAGCCGTGGAATCCCGAGCCGCTGGCCGGCAATTTCAACCAGTGCGCGCAGCTGTCCGCGGTCATCGTCAAGGCCAACACCAACGCCGAGAGCCCGAACACCCGGGCGGTGCTGTTCCATCTCGGCAAACTGATACCTCCCCAGGGCGTGCCCGACACCTACGGGTTCAACGGCCTCGACAACTCGCAATGCACCGGTGACACGGTCGCGCTGAGCTACTCCGGCGGGATCGGACTGCCCAGCATCGTGAAGTTCCGCTGGAACGGCAACGGCGTGGAGCTGATCCCCAACAACTGAGGCTGGCGTGTCGGTGCGGCCGCCTACAGTGGCTGCTGTGTTCATGGCAGGCGACACCGTCATCTACAGCGCGTCGGACCTCGCGTCCGCGGCGCGCTGTGAATACGCCCTGCTGCGAGACTTCGACGCGAAACTCGGCCGGGGGCAACGAGTCACCGTCACCGACGACCTGCTGGAACGCACCGCCGCTCTCGGTGACGAGCACGAACAGCGCCGGCTCGACCAACTGCGCGACCAGCACAGCGGCGGAGTCGCGGTAATCGGCCGCCCCGTCCCGTTCACCGTCGAGAACGTCACCGCCGCCGCCGCGCAGACCCGGCGGAAAATCGACGAGCTAGCACCGGTGATCTTTCAGGCCGCGATGTTCGACGGCCGCTTCGTCGGGTTCGCCGACTTTCTGGTCCTGCGCGACGGCACGTATCAGGTTTCCGACACCAAGCTGGCCCGCTCGGCGAAAGTCACTGCGCTGCTTCAGATCGCCGCCTATGCAGACACATTGCGCCAGGCCGAGGTTCCGGTACACCCTGACGCCGAATTGGTCCTCGGCAACGGCACCGCGGTGAACTATCAACTCGACGAACTGATCCCGGTGTATCGCGAGCAACGCGCGCGACTGCAGCGTCTACTCGACGAGCACTACGCCGCAGGTGCCCCGGTGCGCTGGGAAGACGATGGCGTTCGCGCCTGCTTCCGGTGCCCGGCTTGCCAAGAGCAGGTCCGTGCCGCCGACGACCTGTTGCTCGTCGCGGGTCTGCGGGTCAGCCAGCGCACGAAACTGATCGACGCGGGCATCATCACCGTCGCCGACCTCGCCGGGCACCGTGGCCCGGTGACCAACATGTCCGTGCGTTCGGTCGACGCCCTCGTCGCACAGGCCACCCTGCAGATCCGCGAACGCGCCACCGGCACGCCCCAGTTCGAGGTTGCCGACCCGCAACCGCTGACCCTGCTTCCCAATCCTGACCCGGGCGATCTGTTCTTCGACTTCGAGGGTGACCCGCTGTGGACGGCCGACGGCGCCGACTGGGGCCTGGAGTATCTGTTCGGCGTTCTCGAAGGCGGCAGAGCGGGTACCTTTCATCCGCTGTGGGCACACGACCGTCCCGACGAGCGCACGGCGCTCGCCGACTTCTTGGCGCTGGTGGCCAAGCGCCGCAAGCGTTTTCCGAACATGCACATCTATCACTACGCCGCGTACGAGAAGACGGCGCTGCTACGGCTGGCCGGACGCCACGGCGTGGGGGAAGACGAAGTCGACGACTTGTTGCGCAACGGGACGCTCGTCGACCTCTATCCAATTGTGCGCAAGAGCATTCGGACGGGCAGCGAGTCGCTCAGCCTGAAGGCGTTGGAACCGCTTTACATGGGATCACGGCTGCGGTCGGGCGACGTCACGACTGCCGCCGACTCGATCACGCAGTATGCGCGCTACAGCGAGCTACGCGCCAACGGCGACCTCGACCAGGCGGCGAGCGTACTCAAGGAGATCGAGGGCTACAACCAGTACGACTGCGAATCCACCCGCGAACTGCGCGATTGGCTGCTCATCCAGGCCTTCGAAAACGGTGTCACACCTATTGGCGCCCAACCGGTTCCCAACTCCGGCGTCATCGAACCGGCCGACCCTCTCGCGGCGACCCTGCACGAATTCAGCGGCGATTCCGCAACAGGTGACCGCACTCCCGAGCAGACAGCCGTTGCGCTGGTCTCGGCGGCACGCGGTTTCCACCGACGCGAGGACAAGCCGTTCTGGTGGGCCCACTTCGATCGACTGAACTACCCGGTCGACGAATGGGGCGACGAGACAGATGTTTTCATCGTCAGCGCAGCGGACGTCGATGTCGACTGGAATCAGCCGCCCCGGGCCCGCAAGCTGCAGCGGCGAGTTCGGTTGACCGGCGAATTGGCCCGCGGTGCGCTCAACGACAAGGTCTTCGCGCTCTACGAGCCACCGGCCCCATCCGGGCTGACCGACAGCCCCGACCGGCGCGCGGCCGGCCACGCCGAAGTCGTCGAGTACGACGATCCCACCGTGCCGACGTCGGTGGTCATCTGCGAGCGAACTCCGGCCGACGGCAACACCTTTCACCACCTCCCCTTCGCGCTGACGCCGGGCGGGCCGGTCAACACCCGACCGCTGCGCGAAGCTGTCGAAGCGGCGGCGGTCGAGGTTGCGGCGACACTGCCGCAACTGCCCCGGACCGCGGTGGCCGACATCCTGCTCCGCCACCGTCCACGGACTCGTAGCGGCGGTGGCCTTCCCAGAAGCGGCGACGCCATCGCCGACATCGCCGCCGCCCTGCTCGACCTCGATTCGTCGTACGTCGCGGTGCACGGCCCCCCCGGGACCGGCAAGACGTACACCGCGGCGCACGTCATCACACGACTGGTTGCCGAGCACGGTTGGCGCATCGGCGTGGTCGCACAATCACATGCGGTTGTGGAAAACCTGCTCCAAGGCACCATCAACGCCGGGATCGACCCGGCGCGGGTAGCCAAGAAGGGCGAGCGTCCGGGTGTCGCGTGGCAGCAGATCGGCGAGAACGAGTATGCCGGATTCATCAGCGGCACTACAGGATGCGTGGTCGGCGGCACGGCCTGGGACTTCGCCAACCCCGGTCGGGTCCCGCCGGGCAGCCTGGATCTGCTGGTGATCGACGAGGCCGGGCAGTTCTGTCTGGCCAACACCATCGCGGTGGCCGCGTCGGCTGCCAGCCTGCTGCTGCTCGGCGATCCGCAGCAGCTGCCGCAGGTCAGCCAGGGCACTCATCCCGAACCGGTCGACGGGTCCGCGCTGGGCTGGCTGGTCGAAGACCATCGCACGCTGCCCGCTGAGCGCGGCTACTTCCTCGACCGCTCGCGTCGCATGCATCCCGCCGTGTGCGCGCCGGTGTCGACGCTGTCCTACGAGGGTCGATTGCAGGCAAACAACGAAGTCACCGCCGCGCGCCGGCTGGCCGGCTACCCGCCCGGGGTGCACGTGCTTCGTGTTCCCCACGAAGGCAATTCGACCGAAAGTCCAGAAGAAGCCGAGGCCATTGTCGAGCTGATCAACACGCTGGTCGGCCTGGACTGGACCGCCGAGCACGGCACCCGGCCACTGACGTCGACCGATGTGCTGGTGCTGGCTCCCTACAACGCGCAGGTGGTGCTGCTGCGCGAGCGCCTGGCTGCCGCCGGACTCGGCGACGTCCGGGTCGGGACGGTCGACAAGTTCCAGGGCGCCGAGGCGCCGGTGGCCGTCGTCTCGATGACGGCCTCGTCCGTTGGCGACATCCCGCGGGGAATCCCGTTCCTGCTCAACCGCAATCGGCTGAACGTGGCGATCAGTCGCGCGCAGTACGCGGCCGTGATCGTGCGGGCCGACGCGCTGACCGAGTACCTGCCGCCGGCGCCGACCGGCCTGGTCGAACTCGGCGCATTCCTGGCGTTGACGGCGTCTGAGGCCTAGCCGCTACGCGTCGGGAGGATAGCGCCGACGAGAGTCGTTGCCGCGGGTGTCGTGCGCTGTCGACCCACCGTAGGTGTCGATGTCGTCGAAAAACTGTTCGCCGGGTCCGGCACGACGCTGGTCCAGCGGCCGGTATTCCTCGGGACGTAACCGCGGGGCGACGTCAAAGCCATTGTGGCCGTACCCGATTGGTTCGAGCTCCGTTGTCGTGGTCATGTCTTCGAGCTGGCTGCGCCACGATTCGTCCGGTGTCGGTAAGCGACGCGCCTCGGGAGCGGCCGCCGGGCCGGTCCGGCGGGGCGGCGGTGCGGTCGCGCGGGGCGGCCGCGGCGGCGCAGCGGCCGCGCGTGGCAACGTGTACTCAACGTAATCGTCGTCATCGTCGAAGCCGTCCCGGTAGCCGTCGACGCCACTCGCGAAACCCTCTGCGGCGCTTGGCCTCACCCGTACCCGCCGAGTTGGCGCATCCCGATTGTGAGTCCTCGGGGCAGCCGGTCGGTCGTCGTTCGCCGACCCGGTGGATCCGCCCAGGAACAGCGCCGCGCCGATCCCGAACAGCGCGACGAACGCCGGCAACAGCATCGACTGCGACATCGCGTCGGCGAACGGCACGTGCAGGAACTCCGGCATCTTCAGGCCACCGCCCGGACCACCGGACGGTCCCGAGCCACCGTCGGGCATCGGCCCGAGTGCGGCCGTGATCCGCGAGGTCATGAACGAGGCCATGCCTGCGCTGCCCAACACCGCACCCACCTGCCGGGTCGCGTTGAACACGCCGGAACCGGCGCCGGCGAACCGCGTGGACAGGTTGCGGGTCGCGGTCGCGGTGATCGGCGCCCAGATGAACGCCATCGCCACGCCCAGCGCGAAGAACGGCAGCACCAGTTGCCAGATGGGGGTCGACGGTGTCATCACGATGGAGAGCCAGGTGAGGCCGATCGCCAGCGCCGAGAAACCGAATCCGACCACCGGCCGCGGATGCGACTTGTCGACCAGCTTGCCGGCCAGCGGTGCGAGCAGACCGCTGGTGACCGCCATCGGTGCGGTCAGCAAGGCGGAGCGGGTCGGCGACAATCCGCACACTGCCTGGGCGTAGAACATCAGCGGCAAGATCATTCCGGTGCCCGAGAAGGCAACGACCACGGCGGCGGCGTTACACAGGCTGAAGTCGCGATCGCGGAAGATGTCCAGCGGGATCAGCGGCTCGTATTTGCTGATCGACTGCCAGTAGACGAACGCCGACATGAAACCGATGCCCGCAACCAGCACCGCCCAGATCCAGGGCGCCCAGCTGTGGGACTGGCCTTCCTGCAGCGAGAACACGATCAGGAACATCCCCACCCCGGACAGCCCCACCCCGACCAGGTCGAAGCGGTGGTTGTGGGTGGGCAGATCGGGGACCAGCCTGAACGCCAGCCCCAGGCCGATGATCCCGATCGGGACGTTGACGAAGAAGATCCACGCCCACCCCATCGAGTCGACCAGCACGCCGCCTGCCAGCGGCCCGACCAGTGTGGCCACGCCGGCGGTCGCGCCCCACACGCTCATCGCGACCCCGCGGCGCTCGATGGGGAAGATCCGGGTGATCAACGACAACGTCTGGGGACTCATCAGCGCGGCGCCGACACCCTGTGCCAACCGCGCGGTGATCAGCATCCCGATTGTGCCCGACAAGCCACACCACAACGAGGCGCCGGTGAAAAGGGCCAGACCGATCAGATACAGATTCTTGGGACCGAACCGGTCACCGAGCCGACCGGCCACCAGCAGCGGGACCGCGTAAGCCAGCAGATAGGCACTGGTCACCCAGATCACCGTGTCGTAGCCGGTGCCGAGCTTGACCATGATGCTGGGGTTGGCGACCGCGACGATCGTCGAGTCGAGCAGGATCATGAAGAAGCCGACCATCATCGCCCATAGCGCGTTCCACGGGTTCATATCGTCGGCGCGCTTCCCCGCCGCCGGGCCGTCGCCCGGTCGACGGCGAGCAGTCGCCGTGGTCATATCCCCACCTCGTTCACGAGCTCGGCCTGCATTGCCGCCGGCAGATAGTCGAAAGCCACCAGATATCCGGCGCGAGCGTCACGAAGCGCCATGATCTCGGCGCCCCGAGCCTCGACCGCGTCCCCCGCGGCGTCCGCACCCAGGGTATCGACCTCGGCAAGTGCGGCGGCGAACTGCGGAATTCCGGCGCCGGCACGGCGACCAGCTTCTCGTCGGTCAGGGTCTGCAGCATCTCTTAGCGATCCATCGGATGTGCTCTGAGCAGCGCCAACACCGAAATACCCGACGAGGTGAGCTGGTAGGCCATCGACCGTCCGTTTGCTGGGCGGGTCGGCCGGGCTCATCGTCGAACCGGCCGCGACCCCGCATCGTCATCGCACGTGTCCAACCCGGATTATTCCCAATGGACTAGTGGTGTGCACGCCCGGGCCCACGTTTGCCGGCACCGGCGCTAGCCTGAAAGCAATGTCAAAGCCCGCGAAGGAGCGGGGCCATCCAATCGGAGGCATCTATGAGCGCCCGCCGCAACCGGTCATCGGCCGACTCGCTGCCTGCGACCACCGGGGGGAAGCCCAAACGGTCGGCGCGGGCGTTAGCCAACATCATCGAGCGCAGCTCCCGCATCCAGGGACCCGCCGCGTCCGCTTACGTCGAGAGGCTGCGGCGCGCGGATCCCGACGCCAACCCGGCCGCGGTGGTCACGAAGCTGGAAAAGCGCTACGTGGCAGCCGTGACGGCCAGCGGCGCAGCGGTGGGTACCGCCGCGGTGCTACCCGGGTTGGGCACATTGTCGGCCCTGTCCGCCGCCGCCGGTGAGACGGCGGTATTCCTGGAGGCGACGGCATTCTTCGCGCTGGCAGTCGGGTCGGTGTACGGAGTTTCGACCGACGAGCGGGAGCGACGGCGCGCGATGGTGCTGTCGGTGTTGGTCGGCGACGACAGCAAGCAGGCGATGACCGAGCTGATCGGCGGCGGCCGCACCAGCGGGGCCTGGCTGTCCGAAGGCATGGCGTCGCTACCGATGCCGGCGTTGTCACAGCTGAACTCGCGACTGCTCAAGCGCGCGATGCGGCGGTTCACACTGCGTCGCAGCGCGCTGCTGTTCGGCAAGGTCCTGCCGGTCGGCATCGGCGCCGTGATCGGTGCCGTCGGCAACCGCCTGGCGGGTAGGAAGATCGTGCGCAACGCCCGCAACGCCTTCGGGACGCCGCCCGCGAAGTGGCCAGTGACTCTGCACCTGCTACCCACGGTTTCCGACGCAGGCTGAGCACGGCGTAACAGCAGATCAATCCCGCACGAAGTCACATGGCGGATCGTCGGCAAAGGGTTAGCCTTTATGCGGGCGGTCTGTCGGATGCGCTCCTGGCGCTGGCAGGCGGACGAAGTGACAAGCGCGGCAGAGCGCTTTCCGGACAGAGGAATCGAGGCGAGCAGCTGCTGTGAGCAGTACGAGTTCACCATTCGGTCAGAACGAATGGCTGGTCGAGGAGATGTACCGCAAGTTCCGCGACGACCCCTCCTCGGTCGACCCGAGCTGGCATGAGTTTCTGGTCGACTACAACCCCGAACCGACGGGCGAGACTCCGGCAGAGGTGAAGCCGGCCCCGGCCCCGCCCGCGGTGACTCCCCCGCAGGCCGCACCCGTGCCCGCCGCGTCGGGCAACGGCGCGCCCAGCGCCCCGCAGCCGGCGGCCCAAGCGCCGGCGCCGAGGCCGGCAGGCCCCCCGCCCGCCGAAGGCGATGAGCTTCAGGTGCTGCGCGGCGCGGCCGCGGCCGTCGTCAAGAACATGTCGCAGTCACTGGATCTGCCGACCGCGACCAGTGTTCGGGCCATCCCGGCCAAGCTGATGATCGACAACCGCGTCGTGATCAACAACCAGCTCAAACGCACACGTGGCGGCAAGATTTCGTTCACCCACATCCTGGGTTACGCGCTGGTGCAAGCGCTCAAGAGCTTCCCGAACATGAACCGGCACTTCGCCGAGATCGACGGCAAGCCGAACGCGGTCACGCCCGCCCACATCAACTTGGGCCTCGCCATTGATTTGCAGGGCAAGGACGGCAAGCGGGCCCTGGTTGTCGCGGGCATCAAGCGCTGCGAAACGATGACCTTCGGCCAGTTCGTCACGGCCTACGAGGACATCGTCCGGCGCGCTCGTGACGGCAAGCTGACCGCCGAAGATTTTGCCGGCGTGACGATTTCGCTGACCAACCCGGGCACCATCGGCACCGTGCACTCGGTGCCACGGCTGATGGCCGGCCAGGGCACGATCATCGGTGTCGGCGCCATGGAATACCCGGCCGAGTTTCAGGGCGCCAGCCCGGAGCGCATCGCCGAGTTGGGCATCGGCAAGCTGATCACCCTCACCTCGACCTATGACCACCGCATCATCCAGGGTGCGGAATCGGGTGACTTCCTGCGCACCATCCACGAACTGATCCTCGCCGACGACTTCTGGGACGACCTGTTCCGCGAGATGGGCGTGCCCTACCTGCCGATCCGGTGGAGCACCGACAACCCCGACTCGATCGTCGACAAGAACGCCCGGGTGATGGAGTTGATCGCGGCCTACCGCAATCGTGGCCACCTGATGGCCGACATCGACCCACTTCGGTTGGACAACACCAGGTTTCGCAGTCACCCCGACCTCGAAGTGGTCACCCACGGGCTCACCCTGTGGGATCTGGACCGGGTGTTCAAGGTCAACGGTTTCGGTGGCTGGGAGTACCGGAAGTTGCGCGACATTCTGGGCCTGTTGCGCGACGCCTACTGCCGCCACATCGGCGTCGAGTACACCCACATCCTCGATCCCGAGCAGCTGGCATGGCTGGAAGAGCGGGTCGAGACCAAGCACGTCAAACCCACTGTGGCGCAGCAGAAGTACATCCTGAGCAAGCTCAACGCCGCCGAGGCCTTCGAGACGTTCCTGCAGACGAAATACGTTGGCCAGAAGCGGTTCTCGCTCGAGGGTGCCGAGAGCACCATCCCGCTGATGGATGCGGCGATCGACCAGTGCGCCGAGCACGGGCTCGACGAGGTCGTCATCGGCATGCCGCACCGCGGCCGGCTCAACGTGCTGGCCAACATCGTCGGCAAGCCGTACTCGCAGATCTTCAGCGAGTTCGAGGGCAACCTCAACCCCGCCCAGGCGCATGGCTCCGGTGACGTCAAATATCACCTCGGCGCCACCGGCATCTACCTGCAGATGTTCGGCGACAACGACATTCAGGTCTCGCTGACAGCGAACCCGTCACACCTGGAGGCCGTCGACCCAGTGCTCGAAGGTCTGGTCCGGGCCAAGCAGGACCTGCTGGACAAGGGTGAGGGCGAGCGCGGCAACTCGGTCGTGCCGATGATGCTGCACGGTGACGCCGCCTTCGCCGGTCAGGGCGTGGTTGCCGAGACGCTGAACCTGGCCAAGCTGCCCGGCTACCGGGTCGGCGGGACGATCCACATCATCGTCAACAACCAGATTGGCTTCACCACTGCGCCGGAGTACTCGCGATCCAGCGAATACTGCACCGATGTCGCGAAAATGATTGGCGCGCCGATCTTCCACGTCAACGGTGACGACCCGGAAGCCTGCGTCTGGGTGGCCAAGTTGGCCGTCGACTTCCGGCAGCAGTTCAAGAAGGACGTCATCATCGACATGCTGTGTTACCGCCGCCGCGGGCACAACGAGGGTGATGACCCGTCGATGACGAACCCGTACATGTACGACGTCGTCGACGTCAAACGTGGCGTCCGCAAGACCTACACCGAGGCGCTGATCGGTCGTGGCGACATCTCGATGAAAGAGGCCGAGGACGCGCTGCGCGACTACCAGGGCCAACTGGAGCGGGTCTTCAACGACGTCCGCGAACTGGAGAAGCACGGCGTGCAGGCGAGCATGTCGGTCGAGTCCAACCAAATGCTCGCGGCCGGCCTGGACACCGCGGTGGACAAGGCGCTATTGGCCCGGATCGGTGACGCATTCCTGGCTCTGCCAGAGGATTTCGCCGCACACCCGCGCGTGATGCCGGTGCTGGAGAAGCGTCGCGAGATGGCCTACGAGGGCAAGATCGACTGGGCCTTCGGCGAGCTGTTGGCGCTGGGTTCGCTGGTGGCCGAAGGAAAGTTGATCCGGCTGTCCGGACAGGACACCCGGCGCGGCACGTTCTCCCAGCGGCACTCGGTGATCATCGACCGCCAGACCGGTGCGGAGTTCACCCCGCTGCAGTTGCTGACCGTCGACAAGGACGGCAACCCGACCGGCGGTAAGTTCTTGGTGTTCGATTCGCCGCTGTCGGAGTACGCCGCCGTCGGATTCGAATATGGCTACACCGTCGGCAACCCGGACGCATTGGTGTTGTGGGAGGGCCAGTTCGGTGACTTCGTCAACGGAGCACAGTCGATCATCGACGAGTTCATCAGCTCCGGTGAGGCCAAGTGGGGCCAGCTGTCCAGCGTCGTGCTGCTACTGCCGCACGGGCATGAAGGGCAGGGCCCCGACCACACCTCCGGCCGCATCGAGCGCTTCCTGCAGCTGTGGGCGGAGGGTTCGATGACGATCGCGGTTCCGTCGACCCCGGCCAACTACTTCCACCTGCTGCGCCGCCACGCGCTCGACGGGGTGCAGCGCCCACTGATCGTCTTCACCCCGAAGTCGATGCTGCGCAACAAGGCTGCGGTCAGCGACATCAAGGAGTTCACCGAGACGCGGTTCCACTCGGTGCTCGAGGAGCCCACGTACTCCGACGGCATCGGCGACCGCAGCAAGGCCACCCGAATCCTGTTGACCAGCGGCAAGCTCTATTACGAGCTGGCGGCTCGCAAGGCCAAGGACAACCGGGACGACGTCGCGATCGTGCGCATCGAGCAGCTCGCGCCGCTGCCGTTCCACCGCCTCCAGGAGGCGCTGGAGCACTACCCGAACGTCAACCAGTACTTCTGGGTGCAGGAAGAGCCGGCCAACCAGGGCGCCTGGCCGCGGTTCGGCCTGGAGTTGCCCGAGCTGTTCCCGGACAAACTGACCGGCATCAAACGGATTTCGCGTCGCGCCATGTCGGCGCCGTCGTCGGGTTCGTCGAAGGTGCACGCCGTCGAGCAGCAGGAAATCATCGACGAGGCGTTCCGCTGATCCGCTGAGGGCTTCCTCACGTCGAGTGACCAGTTAGTGGCGCAGCGATCGCTCGTGCGTTCGGGCGGTCGCCAACGGCGCGGTGGCGTCGGTCTCTGCGGGTTGCCGACGCGCGGGCGCGACGGGCCGACGCCCGATGCGGGGCGGACGTGACTGAACGTTCATCGGCCACCAGAACCAACGGCCGAGCATCGCGGCGATGGACGGCATCAGGAACGAACGCACCACCAACGTGTCGAACAGCAGGCCCAGACCGATGGTGGTGCCCACCTGGCCGACCGCATGGTTGTCGCTGACCATCATCGACGCCATGGTGAACGCGAACACCAGACCCGCGGCCGTCACGACCCGGCCGGTACCACCCATGGCCCGGATGATGCCCGTCTTGAGGCCGGCGCCGATCTCCTCTTTGAAACGGGCGACCAGCAGCAGGTTGTAGTCGGACCCGACAGCCAACAGGATGATCACCGACATCACCATCACGAGCCAGTGCAGTTTGACCCCGAGGATGTACTGCCACAACAACACTGACATTCCGAACGAGGCGCCCAGCGACAGCGCGACCGTGCCGACGATGACCAGCGCGGCCACCAGGCTACGGGTGATGAGCAGCATGATGATGAAGATCATGCACAACGACGAGATGCCGGCGATCATGAAGTCGTAGTTCGACGCTTCCCGCAGATCCTTGAAAGTTGCTGCGGTACCGGAGATGTAGACCTTGGCATCCTCGAGCGCGGTGCCCTTGAGCGACTCGTAGGCCGCCGTCTTGATGGCGTCGATGCGCGACATGCCTTCGCCGGTCGCGGGATCACCCTTGTGCGAGATGATGAACCGCGCCGCCTTGCCGTCCGGGGACACGAACAGCTTCTCGACCCGCTGGAAGTCCGGGTTGGTAAAGACTTCGTGCGGCAGATAGAAGGAGTCGCCGGTCTTCGCGGCGTCGAAGTCCTTACCCATCGCGGTCGCGTCGTCGCTGAGTTCGTTTGCCTGATCGAACATTCCGGACGCGGTGCTGTGCAGGGTCAGCACCATGGTCCGCAGGCTGCGCATGGTCTCGATCTGCGCCGGCAACAGCGCGACCAACTGCGGCACCACGGCGTCGACGCTGTCGACATCCTTGGTGAGCTCCGCCAGCTTCTGACTGAGCTTGTCCACCCCGTCGGTGGCGTTGTAGGCCGACCGGATACCCGCGCACAACGGGATGTTGAAGCAGTGTGGGTCCCAGTAGAAGTAGCTGCGCAGCGGACGGAACGTGTCGTCGAAGTCCGCGATGTCGTCGCGCACCTCGTTGGTGATCGCCAGGGTGTCCTTGGTGACGCCGGCGATGTGATGGGTGGTGCCGACCATCTGATTCATCAAGACGTTGACCTTCTCCAGCGCCGTGATGGTTCCGCCGAGTTGGTCGGCCAGCTTGGACATGTCATCCAGCCGCCCCTTGGCCACCTGCAGGTTTTGCAGCTGGCCGGCGTTCTGCATGCTGAGCAGAAACGGGATCGAGGTGTGCTCGAGCGGGGTTCCTTGCGGTCGGGTGACACTCTGCACCCGCGCAATTCCCTCGACCCCGAAAATCCTCTTCGCGAGTCTGTCCAAGACCAGGAAGTCGGCGGAGTTGCGCATGTCGTGGTCGGACTCGATCATCAAGACCTCGGGCAGCATGCGGGCCTGCGAGAAATGCCGTTCCGCGGCGGCCATTCCGATATTGCCGGGAGTGTCCTTCGGGATGTAGTCACGGTCGATGTAGCTGACCTTGTAACCCGGCAGTGCCAGCAAGCCCACCATGGCGACCGCGCACGTCGCAGCGAAAATCGGTGCCGGCCAACGCACTACCGCGGTGCCCACCCGCCGCCAACCGCGCACACTGTGCAGTCGTTTGGGCTCCAGCAGACCGAACCCGCTGCTGACCGCGATGACCGCCGGGATCAGCGTGAGCGCGACCGCGACGGCGACCAGCATGCCCACCGCGCAGGGCGCACCCACGGTCTGGAAAACCGGTAGCCGGGCAAAGCTGAGGCAGTACGTGGCACCCGCGATGGTCAGGCCGGACGCCAACACCACATGGGCGACGCCGCGGTAGGCGGTGAGGTACGCGGTCTTGCGGTCCTCGCCGTTGTGGCGCGCCTCGTGGTAGCGCCCGATGAAGAAGATGCCGTAGTCGGTGCCGGCCGCGATGGCCAACGACACCAACATATTGGTGGCGAACGTCGAGAGTTTGACGACGTCGTGCAGGGCGAGGAACGCAACAGTGCCTCGGGCGGCGCCCAATTCGATGCCGACCATGGCCAACAGCAGCGCCACCGTGACGAAGGACCGGTAGACGAACAGCAGCATCACGAAGATCACCGTGACCGTGGCGATCATGATCTTCACAACCGTCTTGTCGCCGCTGGTGAGACCATCGGCGGCGATCGCGGCCGGACCGGTGACGTACGCCTTCACGCCCTTGGGTGCGGGGATGCCGTCGACGATCTTGCGGACGTCGGCGACGGAGCTGTTGGCTGACGTCTCTCCTTGATTTCCAACAAGATTCAGCTGGACGTAGACGGCCTTGCCATCGGAGCTTTCCGCACCCGCGGCGGTCAGCGGATCACCCCAGAAGTCTTGGATGTGCTGGACGTCTTTCGGGTCGGCCTTCAGCCGGTTGATGATTTCTTGGTAGTAGTGATGCGCGTCGTCGCCGAGCTGCTTGTCGCCCTCGAGGACGATCATCGCCATCGCGTCGGAGTCCGACTCCTTGAAGTCCTTGCCGATGCGCGCCGCCGCCTTCACCGAGGGCGCGTCCTTGGTACCCAGCGACACGGCGTGGTCGCGCGCGACCTGCTCGAGCGACGGGACGGCGAGACTCACGATCACCGTGATCGCCAACCACCCCAGGATGATCGGCACCGACAGCCGGCGGACCAACCGCGCGGCGAACGTTCCCGCGGCGTGCTCGTGCCGCAGGTGGTGGCTGGTCATGCGCCCTTGATCGGGCGGTAGGTGAACGCGTTCACTGTGTTCGAGATCCTCTCGGCTTTGACATGCCCGTCCACCGCGATCCGGCAGCCAATGCTGTTGCTGTCACCCTGTGCCACAACGTTGCCCACGACGGCAGGGCTATTCGTCGTGATCTCGATGGTCCACGGCAATCGTGCCCGGTCGACTCTCTGAAGGTTTGAGCTCACATCAAAATAGCTGATGTACCCCACCGAGAACCCTGCGCCACCGACGACCGCCAGCACGACCAGCGGTATGCACGCGCGCCTGAGCACATCAGCGAACGCCATCCCCCGCCCCGTCCCGAACGCCTGTGGCGCTTAGCTACGCAAGCGGCCAGTGGGACGAGTAAACCACGGTGCCGACGCAATGCGTCAGGGGTTTTTCCCATGCATTGTCTAAGAATTGACTACAGCGATGATATGCCTTCTAGCTGCAGTGACGCCGCGAGAATTACAGAATGTCTGGCAATTCGCGTTACTCGGCAATCAATCGCGCATCGCGCCGTAAGTGGTCGCGTCGTAGTGCGGCAGCGCCGCGAAAATGACTTGCGCCGCCGAGGTAAATTCGTCAAGCAAGTTCGTGACACGTAAACGTTTGCGACGCCACGCCGGTTGCAATAGCAGACGTTTACATCTCGGCGCTTGCGCGTCGCATTGGGCATGCGCTGCGACCCGGTCCGGATGAAACCCACGTTTCAGGCTTAACCTGCGGGTTCCGCAAAACCCGGCCATTGGCGGCGCTAGCCGCGTTGTCCGAGGCCCCCGAGCGTCTGTCATACTTCCGCGATGGCCACCGCGAACCGCCTGACCCGTCGCCCACTAGTTCATCGGCTGGTGATAAATCCGTTCGTCTTTCGTTTGATATTCACGTCATTCGCCACCACCCGGTTCGCCTCGCAAACCAAGCTGCTCGGTGGCGACGACTGGTTGTTCTTCAACTACGGATACGAAGAAGACCCGCCCATGGGTATCCCGCTGGACGAGGCCGACGAACCGCATCGCTACTTCATTCAGCTCTACCACCGCACCGCGACCCAGGTGGCTCTCGCGGGCAAGAAGGTGCTGGAGTGCAGCTGCGGCCACGGCGGCGGGGCCTCATATCTGGTACGCACTCAGCACCCGGCCTCCTACACCGGACTGGACCTCAACCCGGCCGGCATCGAGTTCGCCAAGAACCGGCACCACCTGCCCAACCTGGATTTCGTGGAGGGTAACGCCCAGGCTTTGCCGTTCGCCGACGCATCGTTCGACGCGCTGGTCAACGTCGAGGCCTCGCACCTCTACCCCGACGTCCCCAAGTTCCTCAGCGAAGTGAAGCGCGTGCTGAAGCCGGGCGGACACTTCCTGTACACCGACTTCCGTCCGCGTTCCGAGGTCGCCGAGTGGGAGGCCGACCTGGCCAACTCGGGTCTGCGACAGATTTCGATGTCGGTCACCGACCAGAATGTGCTGCGCGGCAACGAAAAGAACACGCCGCGCAAGCAGGAGCGGATCAGCCAGCACCACGGCTCGGCGGTCAGCCGCACCTTCGCCCGCTACGCCAGCGACATGACCGACTGGGCCTTCAACGGCGCGCTGCGCGGCGGCGAGTACACCTACCGCGTGTACCTGTTCACCAAGGACTGACGGCGCCTCGGTGCGCTGAAAACTGCTGCTGGATAAGGAGAAGGGGCGAGATGGCAACGGCGACGACCGACCCGGTGCGGCTGCCGCCCGCTCTGCGGTTGCCCAAGCTCGTCACGAGCGTGCTGTTCCTGACGTCGCTGCAGTACTCCGTCGCGCCGTGGCTGAGCAAGCATTACGGCGGGCCGTTCACGATCAACCTGCCCATCTTCGGCAAGACGGTCGTCATCCACGACCGCGACCTTGTCAAAGACGTCTACAGCACCAGCTTCGATCTGATCGAACGGCCGACGAAGGTGCTCGGGCAGGCGTTCGGGCCCGGCTCGACCTTCAGCTTGCTCGGTAAGCAGCACTCGGAGCGGCGAAAGCTTGTGCTGCCCAACTTCTCTGGCAAGAAGGTCAAGAACTACGAGCAGATCGTCGAAGACGAGGTGCTGCGCGAAACCGCGAATTGGCCGGAGGGCCAAGAGTTCGAAACTCTCGAGACGATGACCCGGCTGACGCTCAACGCGATCATGCGGGCCACCTTCGGCGAACGCGCCGATGCGCTGGACGAGTTGAAGCTCGTGATTCCGCCGACGATCACGATCGGCTCATTGATGCAGCGGATGCCGCCGTTCGTACGCCGCGAGTACGGGTCGTGGAGCCCGGGCAGCAAGCTGGCCGGCTATCGGCGTCGGTTCGACACGGTCATCGACGAACTTCTCGCCGAGGCACGCGCCGATTCGGCGCTGGCCGAACGTACCGACATGCTCGCGCTGCTGTTGCAGGCCCGCTACGAAGACGGCTCCCCGATCTCCGATCGCCACATCGCCGACGAGCTACTCACCCTCGTCGCCGCCGGTCACGAGACCACCGCCTCCCAATTGGCCTGGGCCATCGAGCGGTTGCGCCGCAACCCCGAGGTAATGAGGCGGCTCACCGAAGAGGTCGACGCCGGCGGATCCGAGCTGCGTCAGGCCACGATCTACGAAATCCAGCGCGTCCGGCCGACAATCGCGGCCTCGCTGCGCAGCACGAAGACCCGAGTGCGGGTCGGCGAGTGGGTGCTTCCGCCCGACACCTCCGTGATGATCGACTTCCAGCTCGCCCACGAGTCGGACGCCAACTACACCCACCCGGAGGTCTTCAACCCGGACCGGTTCCTCGGCGGCCCGCCGCCGTCGTTCCGTTGGGTGCCGTTCGGTGGCGGCATAAACCGTTGCGTGGGCGCGGCTTTCGCGCACATGGAAATGGACATCACGCTGCGGACGCTGTTCCGCGAATTCCGCTTCACGCCAACCGATGAGCCCGACGAGAGCCGCAACTTCCGCGGCGTCGCGATCGCCCCGGGCAAGGGCGCACGCGCGGTGGTCTACCGCCGCACCGACGCCAAGCCGGCCGATCGCGACTCGGTGTCGGTCGCCGACCACACCAGCTAGCTCGAACCCTGGCCTGGCATACTTCCCGGCATGCCCACGACTAAGGAACGCGTCTCCGACATCGGCTACCGCGGCTACAAGGCCTTCATGAACAAGGTCTGGTACCCGTTCCTCACCCGTCGGCTCAACACCGAGGACGTCACCTTCCTCAACTACGGCTACGAGGGAGACCCGCCGCTGAACCTGCCGCTGAACGAGACCGACGCGGCCAATCGGGAATCGATCAACCTGTACAACCAGGTCGCCTCCCAGATCGACCTGGCCGGCAAGAAGGTGCTGGAGTGCAGCTGCGGCCACGGCGGTGGCGGGTCATACATCATGCGCACGTTCTCCCCCGCCGAGTACATCGGGCTGGACTACAACCCGGACGGTGTCGCCTACTGCAACGCGCACCACAAGCTGCCCGGCCTGAGCTTCGTGCACGGCAACGCCGAGGATCTGCCATTCGGCGACAACAGCTTTGACGCGATCGTGAATGTCGAGGCCTCGCACGCCTATCCGAACCTGGACAAGTTCCTGTCCGAGGTGAACCGCGTGCTGAAACCGGGCGGCAGCCTGCTCTACGCCGACTTCCGCGGGCGGCCCGAATTCCCGGTGTGGGAGGGCGCTCTCGACGCGATGCCACTGCGCCAGGTGTCGATGCGGGTGATCAACGACGGCGTGATCCGCTCACTGGACAACAGTGCACAGCACAAGCTGGACCTGATCAGCGCGCAGCTGCCGAAGTGGTTCCGGCCGTTCGGACGCCATTTCGCCGGCGTGCCGGGCACCGGGATCTACAACGTCATCGAAAGCGGCGGCGCGGAATACCGCATCTACCACTTCGTCAAGGACTGACCGCCGGTCAGGCGATCGCGTAGTCCGACATCGGGAAGGTCTCCTGCTCCTTCACCGCGCTGCGCACCGACGTCGGACGGAACAGCGGCGCTTCGCCTTTGCCGGTGTGGTTGCGGAACCAGTAAGACCGCGAGCTGACACAGTTGCCGAGCTCGAACGCCGAGTCCTTCATCAGCGTCGTCATCCGCTGCAGGAAGCGGGCATTGGCGTCTTCGGTAACCTCGAAAGTGCGGGCGTCGCGCCGCTGCATCTCACCGAACAGTCGCTCCATGTGCTTCATCTGGTACTCGACGGTGTTGAACCACGACAGGCCCACCCAGGCGTACGGGCTGGCCATCGACAGGAAGTTCGGGAATCCGGGCATCGAGATGCCTTGGTAAGCCTGGAATTGCGTTTCACGCCACCATTTTCCGAGGTTCTTCCCGTCGCGTCCGATCACCTCGATCGCCGGCAGGTTGGCCTCCCAGACGTCGAATCCGGTTGCCAGAACCAGGGTGTCGATCAGGCGCTTGGTGCCGTCCCTGGAGACGATGCCGTCGGGCTCGATCCGGTCGATGCCGTTGGTGTCCAGGTGCACATGGGATTTGGTGAACGCCTGGTAGAAGTCGTTGGAGATGGTGGGCCGCTTGCAACCGAAATCGAAGTCCGGGTCCAGTTTTCGGGACAGCTCCCTGTCCCGCACCGCCAGCATCCGGTAGAGCCGGGAGAACTGCGAGATGCCTTTGTTGAAGAGCCGGAAGTACCGGAACTTCCACATGGTGAGGACCATGGACAGTTCGAGGATGGCGTCGGTGTACCAACGCAGCGCGCGCTGAGTCACCGGGAACCGTGCGAAAAGGCTCTGCACCGGACGGAAGAATTTCACGTCGAATTTCGGTAGCACCCAGATCGGGGTCCGCTGATACACGGTCAACTCCGCGACGTCCTTCGCCAACGCCGGAGCCACCTGCACGCCGGTGGAACCGGTTCCGATGACGGCGGCGCGACGACCAACGGCGGAAAAGTCGTCATCCCATTGCGCGGTGTGCAGGATGCGGCCGCCGAAGGTCTCGATACCCGGGATGTCCGGCATCTTCGGCTGGCACAGGAAGCCGGTCGCGGCGATCAGATACTGCGTGCTCAGCGTCTCGCCGCCGGCCAACGCCAGGCGCCATACCTGGGCATCCTCGTCCCACCGGGCGCCTTCGACGCTGGTGTTGAACCGCATGAAACGGCGCACGTCGTACTTCTCGGCCACACTGACGGCGTAACTCTTGAGCTCAGAACCCGGCGCGTACATCCGCGACCAGTGCGGGTTCGGCTCGAAACGGTAGGAAAAGGTGGGTGACGGTTGATCGACCGAAAGACCGGGATAGTGGTTGACGTGCCACGTTCCACCCAGATCGTCCTCGCGGTCGACGATCAGAACGTTCTCGTACCCCAGGTTCTTCAGCTGAATCGCAGCGCCGATTCCGCCGAAACCCGCCCCCACGATGATCACATCGAACTGCTGGTCATCCATAAGTACTAAAGGGTAGCTTCTGCTGCACCAGCGGTGAAACGAAGCCGAACGCGGCCCGCCATTGGATCGGCGTACATGGTGACCGGCCGGGTCTGGAGCACCGGACGAATGGTGTTGCTCCCGAGCTCGAAGGGCATCCGGCTCGGTGCCGGTGTGACGATCCCGTAGTGTTTCAACCCGGAGGGTTAACCAGCGGACACAGCGTGTGTACTGTCTAATGTGATTTGGCAGTTCGAGGGGCACAACGACGCTGATCACGAGCCACCCGGGGCACTTCAGATAGACATGAGATTGAGGCCGTTCCGTACTTAGGTCTTTCACTCTCACCCGGTAAGCTCCAGTCCCGACTGTGCCTCGTGGAGCGCATGTGCAGAATGTCGCATGCCGAGCTGAGCCGGAGGGAGGACTCAGTTGCCGGTCACGCTAGCGATCTTCTTCATCGTGCTGGGTGCCGTCCTCGCGGTGACCGGGCTGCTCCTGTTGGCTTTCTTCGGTGTCGCCAGGCGCCTCAGGCGCAACATGGATGTCAGTGGTGACACCGATTACGCCGCTACTTTGACGTCGCTGTCGGAAGCGTCGGTGCGCCACTTCAATCCCTATACCGACGTCGACTGGGAAGCGCCGATCTTCTCCGTCACCGAAAACGACCCTCGCTGGGTGCTTTCAAAATCAGATCCGCTGGGAAGTCATCCCTGGTACCGGGCCCAACCGTTGGACAAGCAGGTCGCTATCGGTATGTGGCGGCAAGCCAACATGGCCAAGGTCGGGACGCAGTTCGAGGGCATCTTGGTCCGCGGCCTGCTGCACTACGCATTCTGGGTGCCGAACGGCTCGCCGGAGTACCGCTACTGCGTGCACGAGTCCATCGAGGAATGCAGCCACAGCCTGATGTTCCAAGAGATCGTCAATCGCATCGGCGTCGACGTTCCCGGCATGCCGCGCTGGCTGCGGGTGCTGTCACCGATCGTCCCGTTCTACGCCGGTCCGCTGCCGAACGCGTTCTTCTTCGGGGTGCTGGCCGGGGAAGTGCCCTTCGATTACCTGCAGACCAACCTGTTGCGCGAACCCGAGCCACGGTCGATCCACCCGATCATGCAGGACCTGATCGCGATTCACGTCGCCGAAGAGGCGCGCCACATCTCGTTTGCGCACGAGTACCTGCACCGGCGCGTTCCCCGACTGGCGTGGTACACCCGATTCTGGTTGTCGCTGTACGTGCCGGTCGTGATGCGGATGCTGGGCCAGGCGATGGTCGTGCCGTCGCGCCGCTTCTTCCGCCAGTTCGACATCCCACGCTCGGTGCGCAGGGAACTGTATTCCGCCCATGGGGACTCGCGTCAGACGCTGCGAGACATGTTCGGTGACATCCGCATGCTGTGCGACGACCTTGGTTTGATGAACCCCTTCGCATTGGCCATGTGGCGAATATGCCGAATCAACGGTCCCGCATCGCGTTACCGCAGTGAGCCGCAGCGTGCCAACGTTTCAGCTTCGGTGAACGCAGCCTAAATCTGTTGCCGCACAACTCATCAGGAGTGTGCCCAATGCTTCATGATCACCTTTTGTTGGTACGTCGCGACTTTGGCGTAGCGCTGAGATTCAGGCGTCCACCTCCGCCCGCGGGAAAAAGACATGCCACAGCAAGCACACCCGGCCCTGTGCGATACTTCCTGCATGGTTCGTAGCCCTTCATTGGACAACGTCGGCGCAAGTCTCGTCTACCGCATCGGTTCGACTGCGACGTACAAGAAACTCTTCCGGTACTGGTACCCGCTGATGACCAAGCGGCTGAACAACCAGGACGATGTTCAGTTTCTGAACTGGGGCTACGAGGAGGAACCGCCACTGGGCCTGCCCCTCGACCCGGCCGACGAGCCCAACCGGTACAGCATTCAGCTCTACCACCAGTGCGCCACCCAGGACGGTGTCGACCTCGCCGGCAAGAAGGTCCTGGAGTGCAGCTCCGGCCATGGCGGCGGCGCCTCCTACCTCTCCCGCACGCTGAAGCCGGCCTCCTACACCGGCCTCGATTTCAATGCGGCCGGCGTCAAATTCTGCAGTGAGCGGCATAAAGTGCCGGGCCTGAACTTCGTGCACGGCGACGCCGAGAACCTGCCGTTCCCGGATGAATCCTTCGACGCGGTGATCAACGTCGAGGCCTCGCACATCTACCCGCACTTCGACCGCTTCCTCAGCGAGGTCAAGCGGGTGCTGCGGCCCGGCGGCCACTTCCTCCACGTGGACTTCCGCAACCGAGACAATTTCGGGAACTGGGAATCGGATCTGGCGAACTCGGGTATGCGACAGGTCTCGTCACGGGTCATCAACGACGAGGTCCTGCGCGGCCTCAAGAAGAACTCCGCCCGTTCGAACGAGATCATCAACACCCGACTGCCGGCCTTCCTGCGTAAATTCGGCCGCGAGTTTGCCGTGGTCGACGGTTCGTGGTTCTACAACGACCTCGAGCGCGGCGAAATCGATTATCGCGCATACCATCTCACCAAGGACTGACGTCCTTCCGGGCGATCGCCCGTGCGTCGGTAAGTCTTCACGAGAGGGTTTTTCCGCATGACGCTGGCTCGCAGGCTGCGGTTTCGCGCCAGCCTGATGAAGGTCGGAGTCGACGGGGCACTCGGGGTGGCGCGCGATAAGGCCACCTCCTACGGGTACTCGTTGACCGGCCGTGAAACCGCGCCTCACACCGACTTCGACCCGTTCTCGGCCGAAGTCATGCACGACCCGTATCCCGGCTACCAGTCGTTGTTGAACGGCGACGACGTTCCCGGAGTCTGGTACAACCGTAAACGCGGTATCTGGATCATCGCGGGCTACGACGATGTCCGAAAGGCGTTGCGCGACAACGAAGAACTGTCGTCAGCCCAAAGCCAGAGCCGATTCCGGGTCTACCTGCCGTCGATGAACGCGGCCGACCCGCCCGCCCACACCCGACTGCGCAAGTTCGTCTCCCGCGCTTTCACCGCACGGGCCATGGCGGCCTGGCAGACGAACATCAACGAGGTCGCCGACGAACTCGTCGACACGGTGATCGCCCAGCGCTACACCGAAGCCGTCAACGGCCTCGCCAAACCGCTGCCGACCCGGTTGATCGCCAGGATGCTCGCAATCCCCCAGCAGGACCAACCGCAATTCGTGGCGTGGTCAGACGACATGGTGGCGGGCGCCTTTGCGCCACTGACCCCGCACGGCATGCGACTCTCCGCGCGCTCAGGGAGCGCCACCGCGGCGATGCGCCGCAGCCTCGACCCGCTGATCGCGCAGCGGCGTCTCAATCCCGGCGACGACCTGATCTCGATGATGACGCCCGCCGATGCCGACGACGTGCTCACCGACGACGAGATCTTCTGGAGCGCCGCGATGTTGATCGGCGCGGGCAGCGAGACGACGACAAACATGTTGTCGGGCTTGCTGTTGACGCTGGCTCAGCGGCCCGAGTTGTACGCCCGGCTGCGTGCGCACCCGGAGCTCATTCCGGCGGCCGTCGAAGAGCAGCTGCGGATGGGCTCTCCGGTTCAGGGCTTTTACCGCACCGCGACGTGCGACTACACGGTGGGGGCCAACACGATTCCGGCCGGCGCGCGAGTGCTGCTGCTCTTTGCAGCTGCCAACCGCGACCCGCGCCACTACCCTGACCCGGATACCTTCGACCTCGACCGCAATCCAACCGACCATCTCGCGTTCGGCGGCGGCGTCCACTATTGCCTGGGTGTGCCGCTGACCCGGTTGGAGGGTGCCCGGGTGTTCTCACAGCTGCTACCCAGGGTCGAAGAGATTCGACTGGCCGGACAGTACCGCTATCTCGACAACCCGACAATGCGTGGGCTGGAACATCTTCCGCTCGAATTGGTCCCCGCCAAGGGAGCATGACGCACGCGGCTCACAGCGCGCGGCTAACCAGCCAGGTGTCGATGCGTTCAGCGACGGTGGCCCAGCCGGGTTCGAGCATCATGTTGTGTCCCATGTCGGGGAAGAACTCGGCCCTAGTGCCGTAGGCGCGTGCCGTAGCCAAGATTTCCCTACGGGTGTGTGCGCCGTCCTCGTCGGCGCCGAGCACCAAGATCGGCGCTCTCACGCGCTTGGGTCGCGGCAGTCGCAGCAGCAGGCAGTCGATGCCGATGCGCGAACTGTCTTCTTGCAGCCGGGCCGCGTACTTGCGGACGTCGGCTTCCGGCGTGTGCGAGGAGAAGAACCGCTCCCGCGCCAGCTCTGGCGGATTGATGTAGGGCAGTGCCTTGCCGGTAACCGTCATTCTGACGAAATCTGACGGACGTTCCCGTATCCACCGCAGCGCGTTGCCGAGGTTTCCCTGCGGCGGGATGGACGTCATCAGCACGCCGGCCGGGGCGTCATAGCGCTCCAGGTACTTCTGCACGATCAGGCCGCCCATGGAGTGGCCGATGATCACCGGGGGGCTGCACAGATGCTCAGCGACCGAACGGACGTCTTCCACGTAGTCGGCCACCGAGCACGCCCGAAGCGGCTTGTCCGTCGGGCTTTCACCGTGGCCGCGAAAGCTCAAAGCCACTGCGCGATAACCCTGGTCGGCGAAATAGCTGAGGAAGTTCTCGTCCCAACACCAGGCGGCATGCCAGGCCCCGTGGACGAAGAGCAGCGGGACGGGATGCGCCTCGCTGACACTGCCCTTCTCGATCACCTCTAGCACCGAGATAGCTTATCCGTCCGCTTCAGCGGAACTGTCAAGTGTCCAATAATCCGTATATCGGCACGTCTTCGCCGTGTCGTCAATCGAGATTCTTTCGAGCACGCCGCGCAAGCAGTGGCAGCAGTTGCTCGTGGGGCGCAAAGCGACAGCACGCCGCGACCAGGCGGTTCATCCGACCGGGAACCACCCGGCACTTGCCGGCATCCAGTCCGTCGATCGCGGCGCGGGCGACCTGATCGGCGGATTTCCACATGAAGCCGGGCAAGGTGGCGGCACGCTCCCCGGCGTCGAACCCGGCCACATCGTCGAACCCGGTGTCGACCGGTCCGGGACACAACGCGCTTGCCACGACTCCGGTTCCGCTCAACTCGCTGCGCAGACTTTCGGTGTAGGACAACACGAATGCCTTCGCCGCGCCGTACGCCGCATGCCCGGGCAGCGGGTAGAACCCGGCCAGCGAAGACACGTTCAGCACCGCACCGCTGCCCCGCTCAACCATGCCCGGCAGGAACCGGCTGCACAGGTCCACCACGGCGGCAACATCGACCTCGACGACGTTGAGTTGTTGCTCCGGAATCGATTTCGCGACCGGAGCACGCTTCGCCAGGCCGGCGTTGTTGATCAGGATGTTCGGTGTGACGCCCAACGCGGCGACGCGTCCCGGAAGCGCGGCGCGATCTTCGCGACTCGACAGGTCGGCGGTCAGGACATGCGCCTTGATACTCAGTCCGTCGGCGAGCGCCTGGAGGCGGTCCGTCCGCCGGGCGACCAGCACCAGCTGATGACCACGGCGCGCCAACTCGAGTGCGATGGCCTTGCCAATGCCCGACGATGCGCCGGTGACGATTGCCACTCGGTCTTCTGCGGGCGCCGGTAGGACCACGCGGACAGACCTTACCCGCGTTACTGAGTGCGGCAACGCGAATCGACACCACGGCCCGTTCCAATTCGCACCCCTGAGAACGTCTCAGGAAGGTGGGAAAGGTAGTACGTTGTAGGCGGACCGGGGGGATCATTTGTGAATCGGGGTTCGATGGCGTCGTGGAAAGCCCGTGGGCTTGGTTTTGGATTGTTGGCGGGCGTATCGATGCTCAATGCGGCGCCGGCGTTTGCGGAACCCACACCTGATCCGACCGATTACACCGCGCTGATTCTGGGGCATGCGTTCCTGTCGCAGCCGGACGCCACGTACATGCAGGAAGTGATTGACACCTACGTCACTCCGCAGTACACCGTCGTCGGCGACCCGGTCAGCGTGTACACGCCGGAAACGGATTACGCGTCGGGTCTCACCCAGGGGATCACCGACCTGGACAACCAGCTCCAACCGCTACTCGCGGCGAACCCTGACGCCCACCTCGTCATCGCCGGCTACTCGATGAGCACGGCGATCCAGACCCAGGAGATGATCAACCTCGCCAACACAGTCGGGGGCGCTCCAGACACCAGCGGTCTGAAATTCGTGCTGGCCGAAGATCTGCAAAACCCCAACGGCGGATATTTCACCCGATTCCCGGATATGTTCGCCGCGACCCTGCCGGCCACTCCGGCTGATACCCCCTACGACACCACCATCTACACCATCGAATACAGCGGGGCGTCCGACTTCCCGCAGTATTACGGGAACCTCTACGCGGACATGAACGCGGCCAACGGCTACGTTGACCTGCACCCCTACCTGTTGCCAGGCTGGCCGGCCTATTTCGACCCGTCGACGGTCGCTAATGCGGTGCAGGAGAACGTATCTGAGAGCTACAAGGGCAACACCGACTATTACCTCATCCCGACGCAGAACCTGCCGATGCTCGACGGGCTGCACGCGATCGGCGGGAACTCGTCGTTCGTCGACATGATGCAGCCCGATATGCGGGTGCTGGTCGACTTGGGTTACAACTGGACCGGCAACGCGGACGTCACCACAGCCGCTACGTTGTCCAATCCCGACATCGATTTCACCGCGGTCAACGACTACCTGGAAGCCGGCGCCAACCAGGGGATGCTCGCCAGTCTTGTCGACCTCGGGTTGCTGCCGCAGTCGGATTTGGCGGATATCGCGAACCTCTACCCCTACGTGCCCGATGTCTCGGGGCTGATGGATGGCGCTCTGAGCAACAACGATGCGGCGGCACTAGATGCGTCAATGTCGGCGACCGCGCTGACCGACGCGTTGTCAACGTCGACGAACCCGCTGATCGCGGAATTCGGTCAGTTCATTCCCGCCATGACAGCGAATTTGGCCGACTACTTCCAAAGCCTGGCAAGCGGTCTCTGACACCTCATCCCGGCGCGGGCGGCGCCGGTTGATACCGTCGCCTGATGAATTCCAGCCCGGTTGCGCTGATCACCGGCGCGACGAGCGGTATCGGCGAGGCGACCGCCTACCGGTTGCAGAAGCAGGGCTACACGGTGTTTGCGGCGGGCCGCAATCCGGAAGCGCTGGATACCTTGCGGGCCAACGGCTTGCAGGCACGCTCGCTCGATGTCACCGACGAAGCCGCGGTCGCTCACCTCGTTGACGAGATCAACGCCGACTACGGCGGTGTCGACGTACTCGTCAACAGCGCCGGTTATCCGCTCCCCCGCCCGCTCGAGCAGGTCGAGCTGAGCGAACTGCGGCACCTGTTCGACACCAATGTGGTTGCCACACTTCAGTTGTCGCAGGCTGTGCTGCCGGGTATGCGTGCACGTGGCCACGGCCGGATCATCACGATCGGCAGCACCGGTGGACGCTTCACCAGCCCCGGCGCCGGCGCCTACCACACCGTGAAGTACGCGGTCGAGGCGTTGTCGTTGTCGTTGGGCGCCGAGGTGGCGCAGTTCGGTGTCCGAGTCGTGTTGATCGACCCCACTGGTGTGCGAACGCCGTTCGTGGCCAAGCAATTCGAGGACGTGCACTCCTACCCCGATGACGACCCCTACGGTCGCTTCAAGGTTCGCTACTCAGAGACGACCCGCCGGCTGGCCAGCACGCCCGGTGCGACGGTCGACGCCGACACGGTGGCCCGCGCGGTGGTGCGGGTGGTCAAGACCCGAAACCCCAAGCCCCGCTACATCGTCGGCGCCTCGGGGAAAGCCTCCGTGTGGGCCCGAGCGCTGCTGAGCGATCGGATGTGGGACCGCGTGATGACGACGGGGTTGCGCTAGCGGCGGCCGCGCAGGTCCGCCTAGAACATGCTCGGTACCAAAGTGGCCATGTCCGTGGCCAATTGGGGACCGAAGTCCGCGGCGAATTGCGTGCTGAACTCGGCGAGCAACTGACTCAGCGCATCCGAGCCCACACCGGTGCCGAGGCCGGCCAGCAGTGAGCTCAGGTCCGTAGAGAGAGCGCTCGGATCGAAGCCGCCCAGAACCGAGCTCAGATCCGCAGCGACACCGGTGGGATCGACCGATCCGGCCGCCGTCGAGGCCGCGCCTTCGCCGAGCAGTGAAGCGAGCGCCGACGAGTCGCCCGGGAAGGAGAAGTCGGTGAACAGAGTCTGCAGGTCGGTCGCCAGGGTGGGGTCTGTGTTACCGGTGAAGCTGTCTTGGAAGAACTTCGCCAAGTCGTCCCCGACCAGCAGGTAGTTGTACCCGCCATATTCGCCGACGAGCTGACCCGACGAGTTGAGCAGGTCCGGATTCGTGGGATCCGACAAGTACGCCAGGTAGTTCGGGTCGGTCAGAATGCCCGCGTTGGTGTACAGCGCCGGCAGCTCGGGGTTGATGTTGCCCAGCGCGGTGTCGACCTGAGCGAGTTCGGTCGGGCTGAAGTTGTACGACCCCGTTTGCAAAAGCGCTACCGCGTCGTTGATTTGGGGAATCGTCGCGTTGTTCTGGGCGGCGAAATCGCCGACGTAGGCAGCCAGCGACGTGTTGGACGGATCCAACGCCAGAACGTCTTTCAGCAGATCCACTTGCGTTGTGCCCGCCGGGATGTCGCACAGTGCCGGGCAGGCCGGGCTTCCCGCAACGAAGGGGTCGAACGCGACAATCGAACCTGCAGTGAGGTTTTGGAGCGATTGGCCGATGTCCGTCAGGCTCGGAAGATCGATACCGGTGCCGCTGATACCACCGGTCGGGGCTTGGAACAGGCTGTTGTAGAAGTTCTCGAACGGCCCAAACAGGTTGAGCTTGAACGTGTCTCCGGCCCACGGCATGTATTCACCGGTACCGGTGCCGTTGATGCCGGTGGTGCCGTCGAAGCCCAAGGACCCGGTCACCCCGGGAGCGTTAGGTCCCACGCCGGGGCTCGGGTCGATCAGCCCCGGGTCGGTCGCCGGGGTGAAGGTGAAGTTGCCGCTGGTCAGGTTCGACAGCGGCACCTGCAACCAGTTGGAGAACAGCGAGAACGGCGCACCGTTCGCGTCGGTGCCGTGCCCGCTGAGTGCCTCGAGGAAGCCGATGTCCCGGTCCAGACCGGTGTTGCCGGTGATGACCTCCGGCGGCGTCATCGGCGCGCAGGCTTCCGCGTCGCAAGAGGCGCTGGTGGGAAGTTCGGCCGCGGCCAGCAATCCGATCTGCTGAGCCAGGCCGGCCGTGCCGTTCGCATCAGCGATCGGGTTGATCTCGGCTTGGCCGAGCCCGGAGATCTGCGGCGCGAACGGAAGCAACGTGTCGAGAATGCCCATGTAGTGGCCCAGGTCGCCGGGGTCGGTGCCCCAGATGTTCGTGGCGCTGGGCACCCACCAGTCCCCGCTGAACAGCAGCGAGTTTCCGAGGACGTCGATGCCCGCGAACTCGTTGTAGGGAATGTTGACGACGTCGTCGAACAGGTTGATCGGCACGTTGAGGATGTCACTGGCATCGACCAGACGCGTGTCGACCTTCCGGACGGGAATGTGCGAGGCTTTCGGCGCGGCCGGGGACAGCACGACAGCACTGGTCGCTGCCACTGCGGCGGCAGCTAGGACGTACGCGCGCGAAGCGGCCTGCACGGCGGCCCCCCCTTCACAGACTTCGGCTCGGTGCCCGCTGAACATACAGTGAAAGGAAGTTGAGATTCCAAGCCACCCATAGGTGTGGCCTGTGGATCGGTTGAGAAATCGTCAGCCTGGCAGGTGCCGGGGAGAATGCTGTGTGTTTGGTGTCGATGTCCTGCGGTCGTGCACCCTGCGTCGAATCATGTTGGGCCGAATTCGACTGGCACGGAACAACTCTTGGTAGTTCGGCGCTCAGAACATGCTGAGCACGGACTGCGGCACGAAGGACGCGAGGTCCGCGGTGATCTGCGCCGAGATCTCCGCGAACGCCGCGGACAGCGCGTCCGCGCCGACCGTGCCGCCCAAGCTCCCCAGCAGGGTGCTCAGGTCAGTCGTGAATTGAGTGATCGCAGAACTACCGGCCGCCACATCGGCGGCCGCCCCGAGTGGCGACCCCAGGACGTTCTGCGACGCCGGGTCGAAGAAGTAGTAGAGCGTGTTGATGTTCAGCAGCGGGGTCAGATCCCACTTGTCGTTGGTGAGCAACGTAAACCAGTCGTTGATCACCAGATTGGAATTCAAGCCGCCGTACACCGGGTCGAGGCTGGATGTCGCGCCACTCGCGAACTCCAGGTAGTTGGGGTCGGTCACGATCCCGTCGTTGGTGAACAGATATGGCAGTTCGGGGTTGATCTGGGCCAGCAGGGCATCGTAGTTCAGCAGGTTGTCGTACGACAGGTTGAACTGTCCGGTTTGCAGCAGTGCGACGGCAGCCTCCTGCTGGAAGGCGGTCGCGTTGTTGTTGGCGCCGTCGAGCCAGGCTTGGATCGTGGTGTTGGTCGGATCCCACGCGAGGATGTCCTGCACAAATGCGGTCTGCGTCTCGTCGAACGGTATGTCGCACAGCGCCGGACAGGCAGGACTGCCCATGACGAACGGGTCGAAGGCAATGACCGATCCGGCGGCGAAGTTCTGGAACGCCTGACCGATCTCGGTGATCGTGGGGACCTCGATCGGGTTGCTCGCAGGGTCGGCAAGCAGGCTGTTCCAGAAGTTCTCGAACGGTCCAAGCAGGTTCAGCTTGAAAGTTATGCCGTCCCAAGGCATGTAGCCCGAGGTGTCCGCGGTGGGATCGGTGGTGCCGAAGAAGCCGTAGCCACTCGGCACTTCCCCGGCAGCGCCGGTACCGGGGCTGGGGTCGACGATGCCGGTATCGCTGGGACCGAAGGTGTACGTGCCGTTGGCCAGCTCGGAGAACTGAACCTGGAACCAGTTCGAGAAAAGACCGAACGGCTGGTTGTGCGCGTCGGTGGCCTGGCCGAAAAATGCCTGAAGATAGCCGATGTCCCGGTCGACGCCCGTGCTCCCGGTGATGATGTTCGGTGGCGTCATCGGGTAGCAGGTCTCGGCGTCGCAGGAAGCGCTGACCGGAAGTTCGGCGGCCGCGAAAAGACCGATCTGTTGAGCCAAGCCCGCCAGGCCGGCCGCATCCGCCGTAGGGTCGATCTCCGGCTGGTCGAGACCCGATATCGCCGAGAACGGAATCAACACGTCGAGCAGACCCATGTAGTGACCGAGGTCGCCGGGATCGGTTCCCCACAGGTTCACCGCGCTGGGAACCCACCAGTCACCGCTGAAGAACAGCGAATTGGACAGCACGTCGAAACCCTGGACCTCGTTGAACGGGATGTTCAAGATGTCGTTGAACAGGTTGACCGGGATGTCGGTGTAGTCGACGAGCCGAGTGTCGATGCTGCTGACGGGGAGATGAGGCGTCCGCGCGACGGTCGGCGTAACGATGACGGCACTGGTGGCTGCGAGCGCCGCCGCCGCCAGAACGTACCCGCGGTTAGCAGCTTTCACGGCAGTCCCCTCTTCTCACCTGCCCCGGATCAGCGCTGAGCCTAACTGAACGGAACCTGAGATTCAGGCGAACTGCTGACGCGTGCCCAATAAATTCTCGCCCGGCGGGTGGGGAAGAAATCGGACCCCCGGCGGTGGGCTGGGGGTCCGATTGCCTGTGGTGTACGGCCTAGAACATGCTGAGCACGGACTGCGGAACGAAGGACGCGAGGTCGGCACTGATCTGCGCCGAGATCTCGGCAAAAGCAGCGCTCAACGCGTCCGCTCCTGCGGTGCCGCCCAGGCCGGCGAGGATCGAGCTCAGGTCGGTCGAGAAGCTCGGGTCCAGCGCGCTGGGGTCGATAGCCGCACCCGGGGTGGCGGCCGCAGCTGCGACGGTCCCGCCGTCGAGCACGGCCTGCAGGGCCGCCGGATCGCCCGCGAAGGTGAAATCATTCAGCAGCAGCTGGAGGTCCGCCGACAATGTCGGGTCCACCGGGTTGCTGCCGGCCGCGTCCAACACCTTCAGGAAGTCTGCGCCTTCGAGCCAAGGGTTGTAACCGCCATACTCGCCCACCAACGGTGTGGTGGTTGAGGGATCCGACACATAAGACAGGTAGTTGGGGTCGGTGATGATCCCGGCGTTGGTATACAGCTCCGGCAGTTCGGGGTTGATTCTGCCCAGCGCCGCGTCGACGTCCGCCAACTGCTCCGGGCTGAAATTGTAGGAGCCGGTCTGCAGCAGCGCGATGGAGTTGTTGATCTGATCCACCGTCGGCTCGTTGACCAACTGTGGGTTTGTCGCGTAGTCCGTCACCCAGGTCGAGAGCACGGTGTTGCTCGGGTCCGCTTTCGAGATCGCCTCGACCAGAGCCGGGATCTGGTATTGCGCTGGTATGTCGCATTCCGCCGGGCAGGCCGGGCTACCCGCGGTGTAGGGGTCGAAGTCGATGATGAAGCCGGCCATCAAGTTCTCGAAGGTGTGCGAGACCCCGGCAGCCGTCAGGTCCTGAACTCCCGTCGCCGCCGTCGGATCCTGCGTCAAGCTGTCGTAGAGCGTCTGGAACGGCTGCAGCAGGTTGAGCTGGAAGTTGACCCCGTCCCAGGGCATCGCGTTGTCCGCCCCGGTGGTGCCGCCCTCGAACGGGTTGCCGCTGCTGCCCCACCCGAGCAGCTGGGCCCACTGGTCATTGACCGGGCCGCCGGGGTTGAGGATGCCGGTGTCGTAGCCGGGCTCGCCGGTCGTACCACCGGCGGGGTTGGCCTGGAAAAGATAGCCGTTGAACAGGTTCTGCAGCGGCACCTGGAAGAAGTTGGTGAACAGCCCGTTGGGGTCACCGTTCGCGTCCGTGGCGTGGCCCGTTAGGGCCGCGAGGAATCCGAGGTCGCGGTCATACCCCGTGTTGCCGGTGAGAACCTCCGGTGGGGTCATCGGGGCGCAAGAGATGGCGTCGCAGGACGAACTCACCGGGAGTTCAGCCGCCAGTAGACCGGCAAACTCATAGTTCAGGCCGGGCTCGTAGACGCCCTGAGCGTTGGTGAATCCCTCGGTGAACGCCGAGAACGGAATGAAGTTGTCGATCAGTGCGATGTGGGTCGGGTCACCAGGGTCAATACCCCACAGGTTCGTCGAGCTGGGGACCCACCAGGTTCCGGTGAACAGGAACGAGTTCGCGACTGTGGCCAGACCGCCGCCGTCGACCTCGTTGTAAGGAATGTTCAGGATGTCGTTGAACAGGTTCGTCGGAATATTGCCGAAGTCGCCGGCGTCGACCAATTTGGTCTCCATGCTGCGAACCGACAACGGGACCTGGTGCGCCAGAACGGGTGTGGCGATGACAGCACCGGTCGCGACCAGTGCCGCTGCGGCCAGGACATTCGGACGTGAAACAGCCACCATGGCTCCCCCTTACACATGCTCGACTAGCTCAATCCGAACTGAACTTACACTAAGAATTTCTAAGTTGTTCCGAGATTCGTACAAATTCGTTCGCGATATTCGGTGACCCCGATCACATTTATTAGTCGGGTGTTTAATAAGGGCGTTCGAGTCCAATAGATTGGACAAAATGGCTAAAGCCGTAAATCATTGTTATTGCGGGTAAGTTAGACGGACGTCCCAATTCTGCGGCGTTGCCTCGTGTCGCCCAAACAGCGAAACCCATTGCCGCTCAACTCATCAGCGTGACCTACACCGGGCCGCTCGGACGCCGCCGGCCGGGTCGTCGATCGGCGAATTGCGATGGCCGGTTCGACGCTTTAGAACGCGGTCAGAGCTGTCGCCGCCAAATCAGGCACCCACGCCGCCGTCAGCTCTTCCAGCAGGTTGGCGAACTCCGCCGACATTGCGGCGGGATCGAAACCGCCAAATAATGCGTCGAGGTCGAGCGAGCCTGGGTCGAATTCACCAAACAATGCACTCACGTCGAACGACGACGGGTCGAATCCGCCTAATAGCGCAGTCAGCTCGAACGACGACGCGTCGAAGCCGAAAACCTCGGTCAGATCCGTCGTCAACTCGGCGGGGTCGAATCCGCCCACCAGATCTACGGCGGTGGACGCACCGGGCTCCGCCGCCGTCGACGACAGCGGGAAGAACAAGGTTTCCAGCGTGTTGATGTTGAGCAGCTGTTCGTAGTTCGTCTCGTAATTGCCCAGCGCCAGCAGGTCGTTCCAGACCAGCGCCGGGTTGTAGCCGCCGTATAGACCTTCGAGGGGCTCCGCGGGGTCCAGCCCGCCGTTGTCCGGCAAGAGGAACTGCAGGTATTCGGGGTCGGTCACGATGCCGGCGTTGGTGAACAGCGCGGGCAATCCCTCGTTGATGCCGGCCAGTGCGTCGTTGTAGTTGGCCAGCTGTTCCGGCGTCAGGTTGTACATGCCGGTCTGGAGCAGCGCGACCGCGTAGTTGATCTGCTCCTGTGTCGCGTTGTTGTTCGGGTACAGCGCGTCCTCGGCGAAACCGGCCAGCCAGGCCTGGATCATTGGGTTGGAGTCGTCGGGGTCCAACGCATCCACCAATTCGTAGGTGGACCAACCCTCGGGAAGTTCGCACACCCCCGGGCAGGCCGGGCTGCCGGGCGTATAGGGGTTGAACGCCACGATCAGCGACGCGGCGATGGATTGCAGCGATTGACCGAATTCGCCCAGGGTCGGAATGTTGATGTCGGTCCCGGGGAGATCGCCGTCGGTTCCCGGGTCTTGCAACAGGGACTCCCAGTAATTCTGGAACGGCTGGAAAAGGTTCAGCACAAAGGTGTGGCCGTTCCACGGCATCGCGTCGTCGTCGCCGATCGTGGCGCCGAGGAAGGGATTGTCGCTGCCGAAGAAACCGAATGCGGGGTCGTTGGTGGCTGGACCGCTGGGGTTGTAGGCGTCGTCGAAGGTGTAGCCGTTGATCAGGTTCTGGAGCGGCACCTGAAACCAGTTCTGGAAGAGCCCGAAGTTCTCCCCGTTGCCCTGGGCCGTCAACGCGTTGATGTAACCGATGAGCCGGTCCCACTGGGTGCTGCCGGTGATGACGTCCGCCGGCGTCATCGGGTAGCAGGTCTCGGCGTCACAGGAGCCGTCGACCGGGAGTTGCGCGGCCAGGAAGCCGGCGAGCTGGTATTGCAAACCGCCGATGCCCTGATTGAAATCCGGAAAGGGCGCGAACAAGTTGGTCAGCAGGGCGACCTTGGTGGGGTCGCCGGTATCGATGCCCCACAGGTTCGTCGAGCTGGGCACCCACCAGTTGCCCCCGAGGAAGTTGGACCCGGCCAGCGAGTTGAGCGCTTGCACCTCGTTGTACGGAATGTTCGCAAAATCGGTGAGCAGGTTCATCGGGATGTTGAACAGCGACTCATCCACCAACCGGGTTTCCATGCTGAGCGTCGGCAGATGAATTGCCCTGTGCGCCATCGGCGTAACAGTGACAAGGCTCGTCGCCGCCAGCACCGCACCGGCGATGGCATATGGACGCGCAGCAATCAGCATGGCGCACTTCCCCTTTGATCGAGACAGCTGAATGGCACCTGAAGCTAAACTCAGAAAGCCTCAGCTGTCGCCATCGAAAGGGCGCTTCTTTACAACCTCATATCAATCTGGCCAAACTCATATTCAAAAGGCGGGTCAAATGGGAACGCCGCATTCGCCTTTTATGTGGTGACGTGATAACGGGCGGATCAGAACAAATTCGCCGCAATACTCGTCAGATCCGGCGCCAGGTTTGCTCCGAATAGCGCGGCCAGGTCCGCCGATAATGCGCTGGGATCAAGCGCGCTGACGTCGAACATCTGACTGACGTCGGCCGTCGCCGCGCTGCCTCCGAAGATCTGCAAGAGGTCGGGCACGATCAACTGGGGATCCAATCCGCCGAACTCTGCCAACGGAGGGTCCGCCACCACCCCGGGCGACACAGCAAGATAGCCGGGATCGGTCAACAAGCCGGCATTGATGGCGAGATTCGGCAGCGTGGGATTGATCTCGGCGAGTGAGTCGATGATGCTGGTTTCCTGGTCCGGGGTGAACGTGAACAAACCGGTGTCCAGCAAACCCACGGTGTAATCGATGTCCGTCTGGGTCGGGATGTTCGCATATCCGCCGGCGACGGCGGCCAGCCACTCGTTGATGATGGGATTGCCGCCCGGCGTCAACGAATTGATGTCTTGCACGATCGGGAGGGTGACACCGAGCGGGCCTTCCGAGCCGAAAGCCTGGCAGTCCCCGGGGCAAACCGGGCTTCCCGGCTCGAACGGGTTGAAGGTCACAACAAACGCCGCGGCATCGGCTTGCAGTGCCGAGAAGAAGTCGTTGAACGTCAAGGACTCGATGCCGGTACCGAACAGACCGCCGGTCGACGGTGTCTCCAGCAAACTGTTGTAAAAGTTCTGGAAGGGCTGCAGAAGATCGAACGTGTAGGTGTGACCGGCCCACGGCACTTCGGTGGCATTCGGGTCGAACAATCCCGTCGCCGGATCGTACGCCGGTGCTCCGGTCGCCGGATCGACGGTGCCGCCGAGGAAGAAGTTTGGGTTGCCGTTCTCGAAGCCGAAGCCGGAGTACACCGGTCCGGCAGGGTCGACGCTGCCGTCAGCGGCGGGATCGAAGGTGTACCCGGACAACAGACTGTCCGGACCGGTGACGGGAACGGCGAAGAAGTGTCGAAACAGCCCGAAATCAGGGTCGACCAGCGCCTTGGCGAAGCCGATGTCGCGGTCGATCCCCGTGATCCCGGTGATGACGTCCGGCGGGACGATCGGATAGCACGTCGTCACGGCGCACGAAGCGCTGATCGGCAACTCCGACGCCAAGAGACCGGTGAGTTGGTAGTCCAGGCCGCCGAGACCGCCGTCGAACGCTGGGAACGGCGCGATCAACGAGTCGATCGCCGCCACGTGCCCCGGGTCCCCGGGGTCGACCCCGAAGATGTTGGCGGCGGAAACGACAAAGATGTTGTCGTTGAAGAACAGCGAGTCAGCGGCGGTATCGAGGCCCTGAACCTCATTGGCCGGGATGTTGACGATGTCGTAGAACAGGTTCACCGGGATGTTGAGCACTGAGCCGTCGGCGTCGACGAGGCTGGTCTCGGCGCTTACCGCGGGAACCTGCGCGGCCCGCGGCGGGATGTGGGCGACTGCGACAGCGGCAGCACCTGCCGCGGCGAGCATCGCGCCTGTCAAGGCAAGTGAGCGTGACGTGGTCTGCATGACCGATCCCCGAATCTACGTAGGCCTCGCTCAGTCCTGGCGCGATCCTGAGGAGAAGCTGTATTGCACACGGCACAACCACTGGAGAAATGCTGAGCGACGCTCACGACACATTCGGCGCGGAGGGCCCGTTGGACGGAGGGTGAGCCAAACTTGTTGGGGCTAATTGACCAACCAGGCGCGGTTGCCGTAGGTGTCGAGGTGCGCCACCTGTTCGACGGCCACCCGGGTCGTCGGCCCATAGCGCCCACGCGGCCATCCGAGCGCCACCACGCAGCACGGCGTCACCGAGCGCGGGAGGCCGAGAATTTTGCGGGCCCGGCTCACTCCCCACAGCGGCAAGGTGATCAGCGATGCGCCCAGGCCCATGCTGCGCGCCGCCAACAAGAGGTTCTGCACGCTCGGGTAGATCGACCCCCAATACCCCGACACGGCGGCATGAGGCATCAGTGAATAGGGTGCGCGGCCCTCGCGGACCGTCAGCCGCAGGCATGCCACCACCAAAACCGGGATCTCGGTGAAGTGGTCGACCTGCCACTGCGCGGCACGGATGACCTTGGCCAGCGACGGATCGTGGTCCCCGGCGCTGCTGAGCAGTCCGCCGTAGGAGAACTTCCAGCCCTTGCGGTAGCGTCCCGCGAGCTTCTTGATCACGCGCCGGTCCTTGACGACGATGAACTCCCAGTTCTGACCGTTGGCGCCGGTCGGTGCGCGCAGTGCCAACTCGATGCACTTCAGCACGACCGCGTCATCGACCGGCTCGGCGTACACGCGGCGCACCGCCCGCTGGGTCAGCATCGCGTCCTGCAGCGCCATGTTCAGCCCGGCCAGCGCGTCGGCGGTGGACGGCGCTACCCGGAATGCGTCGGCGTAGGGCGAATCGTCGGTCATGTCAGGCGTTTTCGGTGACCCAGCGCGCCGTGAAGTCCTGGACGGCCGGTATCCCGTTGGCGAATTCACGCGCGATAAAGCTCTCGACGGTCCCGCCGACCAGCGGAACCTTGAACTCCACCTGACCGTTCAGTGTCAGCCGCGACCCGTCCGCGGTCGGCGTGACGGAGGCATCGGCTGAGCCGGATCCCGGCGCTCCGGTGACCGCGACGGCAATCTCCCCACGCAGCCCATCGCCCGACGGCATCCAGGTCTCGGTGCTCTTGACCTTGATGTCGTGGCGGTAGAACTTGGAGACGATGCCGGGCAGCAGATCACGGCCGACATCCTGCGTGATGGTGACCCGCACGGTCCGGGCGTCGTCGACGACCAGTGATTCCAGCGTGGTTCCACCGCTCATGGTCTCGAGCCGGGCCAGCCAGTACTCCTCGGCGCTGAACGCGGCGTGAACCTGGTCGACGGTGGCGGGCGAGGAGACCGAAACATCGAACGGACGCGGCATGTCGGTCCTAAACCGGTTCCTGGCCCGGCATTGCCGAGCTCTTGGCCAACAACCGGTCCGCCAGGCGGCCCGCGAATACGCGCGTCTGCTCCAGCTGTTCGGGTTGCACGTTGGTCGGCGGCAGCTTCACGCCCATCGACCGCTTCTTGTACTCCCCCGTGCCGAGATAGCTGGTCAGCGCCAGCATCGAGCGCAGGTTGTCGCCGGGATAGGTGAAGTGAATTTCGTCGACGTAGCGGCCGCCCTGTTCCTCGGCGAGCTCACGCACCCCTTCGAGGTTCGCCTGCCAGAACGTGCGGCAGACGACGAATACCGCAAATGGCTTGCCGGACAACAACTTATGCGCCTCGTCCGACTTGAGGAAGGAGCGCAGCGGCATGCTGACGTTGTCCCACCAGGTCGGCGATCCGATCAGGATCAGGTCGTAGTCGCCGTCGCGCACGGTGTCCGGGGTTTCGATCTCACCTGTCTCGTTGCGTTTCTGGGCGCCCAGCACGCTGAGCATGTCGGGCCATACCCGCTGCATCGGGAAGTGGGAAAACTTCTCGGAGTATTTCGGGTCGGTGAACGCGATCCGGGCTTCGCTCACCTCGCACCCTCGATCGCGGAAGACCTCGGCCGCGGTGGTGAGCACCTTCTGCGCCTGCCCGGTGTACGAGTAGTACAGCAGCAGGACCCGGGGCGGGCGTGCGGTCGTATCCATCATGGCTTCCTCCGTCTCCAAATGTCGCACATTAGGCTGTGGCGTCGTGACCGACAAAGTTTCCATCGACCTCAGCGGTCCGTCGCAGACGATGCTGACCACCTTGTACTGCAAGGCGCTCGACGCTGACTGGGACCGGCCGATACTGGGCGACAAGTACGCCAAGGCGGCGGTGGCCCGGATCGACTACAACTGGGACGAACTCAAGGTCTCCGACCGCTGGACGCCGCTGGTGACGGTGCGGACCGCCCAGTTCGACGTGTGGACTCGCGAGTTTTTGGCCGCCCACCCGGATGCCACCGTCATCCACGTGGGCTGCGGCCTGGACAGCCGGGTGTTCCGGCTGGATCCCGGGCCGGGCGTCGAATGGTACGACGTCGACTTTCCCGCGGTGATCTCGTTGCGCGAGAAGGTCTTTCCGAGCCGGCCGAACTACCACCTGGTTGGCACTCCGGCGACCGATCCGTCGTGGCTGGATGCAATCCCGGCCGACCGTCCGACGTTGTTTCTGGCCGAAGGCATCAGCATGTACCTTGCCGAGGACGACGGCGTCGCTCTGCTGCAACACGTCATCGACCGGTTCAAGACCGGCGAGATCAACATCGACTACTACAGCCGGCTCGTTGTGCGGTCGCAGAAAACGCATCGCCTGCAACGGCAGTCCGGTTCGACGCTGCACTGGGCGGTCAACAAACCGTCCGATGTTCTCGATCGCCTGTCCGGGGCCCGATTGGTCGACGGGGTGACGTTCTTCGACGCCAGCACATTCGGTCGCGCCTCGGCAGTCTTCCGGTTGATGCGGCAGTTGGTCCGGCCGCTGCCGCCGCTGCGCCGAACCTTCCAGTACCACCGCTACGCCTACGGCCCGGTCAGCTGACGCCGGCGTGCTGCTGAGCGACCTCGGCGAGCAATGCGCGGATGGCGTCGATCGACTTCTCCGGTTCCGGTCCGTGCGAGTGGTATTCGACGTTGAGCTGTTCGGCGTAGATCTGGGTGAAGTAGATCTCGATGCCGGCGCTGACCTGAAAGTAGAGTTCGCCGTGCGTCGTCGTGACCTCGACACCCTCGGGTGTGCGCACCGGCGGCACCAATCCGTTGTCGGACAACAACACCACGTCGGGCATGCCGGGCGCATTGCCGACATACTGCGGGCTGAAGTGCAGGCGTGACTGCTGGATGACGCCCTCGTCCAGGTCACCCTTGAACGTCGCCGCGATGTCGCGGGCCAACTCGACCACCGTGGTCTTCTGGTTGATCTCCGCGAGGTAGGTGCCCAGCCCGACCGGGTTGGTACACCCGGTCGCCGACACCGGCGGCGACAGGAAATAACGCAGGTCGACGGTGTAGATGAAGGGCACCGGAATGTTCAGCCGGCCGCGCACCTGCCATTCCCCGATCAGGATCGCGGCCGACAACACGGAGTGCAGACCCAGCTTCTCGGCGCGGCAGAGTTCGACGATCGCGTGTGTCTGGGCTTCACTGAGCCGGCACGATGCCATCGGAACCCGCACGGGCGACGGGGGTTTCGCCCCGGTGTCGCCGCGCCGGGACGGCGGGAGGTCGTAGGCGAACAGCGCCGGCATGAACCGTTCGATGCCCGAACGCGATCCTTTCTGGATACCTCGATCGGCGAGCACGGTCTCGATCGACTCCGGCGCGGGCTGCGCGATCACCGGAGCGGTCTTCCCTGCTGTGACCAGATCGGTGTAGAACGACAGCAATTCCTCGATCAGGCCGTACATGTGGTGACCGTCGGCCAGCGCGTGGTGGACGTAGAGCGTGGGGTGCGCCTGCCCGTCGCGGATGAACAGCCGGAGGTGGACCAGCGACTCGCCCTGGTCGAAATGCGGTGGCGGATTGTCGGTCTGCGACGGGTCGACCTCGATCACCTCGAGCCCCGAGTGCATGAGGTCGTCGGCGACCAGGTCGTGACGGCCGTCGGCACCGCGTTCCAGGCGTGCAGTGAGTACCGGGTGCGCCTCGAGCAGAAGGTCGAAGGCGTCCGTCAGCGCGTCGACATCGATCGGACCTTCCAGGTGTGCGGCGAGGCCGACGAAGTTGTGCGTCTCAGCGAGCATCTCCTCACTGAGCGCCAGCTTGCGGATGACCGACGATGGAAACACGTTCTGCCTTTCTCAGCTCGTCTTACGACAAGTCCACCAGTTCCATGTCGTCGCTGCCGGAATCGATCTCGTCCGCCGCGAGAGCTTCCCGGATCAGATCCAGCAAGTCTCGCGAGAACCCGTCGGCCAGCGACTGCACGCGGGCCGCGTCGACCCGCCGGGTGTCATGCCACCAATCCAGGTGCAACACCCCGCCCGAGCGGAACACTCGTAGCTCGATCGCGTGACCGAGACCCGGAATCGCCTCGCGCACCGGCAAAGCGGTGTCCGAGTCGAACTGGACGGCGACGTCGTCGCCCAGCGCGGGCAACTCGGGGATGGTGCCGATGTAGTTGAAGAAGATCTCGGCCGGCCGGGACACCCCGAGCGCACGCGCGGTGGGCGCGTAGAGGTAACGCAGCAACCCGTAGCCGATTCCGTAGTGGGGCACCGCAGCCAGCGCGGTGTGCACCTCGTCCAGTGCCTGCTTGGCGTTGGCGCCGTTGGCGTTCGCGATGGCGCAGTTGAGCGCGACCGGGTACACGGTGCTGAACCAGCCGACCGTGCGGCGAAGGTCGACGTCGGGCTTGAGCACCGACCGCCCGTCGCCATTGACGTCGACGGCGACCGAACCTTCGCCGACAGCGGCCGCGATGGTCTGGCCGAGGGCGGCCAGCAGCATTTCGTCAATCGGCACCCGGAGTCGCCGTCGTGCGTCGTCGATCTCGGTGGTTTCCGCGACGGTCAACGTCGTCGACAGTCGGGACAGATCGGCCACCCGCGGCGCCTCGTGCACGCCGGCACCCGCCACCCGCAGGTTCGCGCCGGCCGCCGTCCGCAGCCAGAAGTCGCGGCTGTCGACGACCGCCGGGTGGACGGCCAGCGCCGCGCAACGCTGTGACCACTCGGCCCACGGCACGGAGATCGGCTGCAGCGCAATCTCTTCCCCGGCCAGCCGCTGTCCGAATGCGGTGAAGATGTCGGTCAGCAGGATGTCGCGGGAGGCGTTGTCGGCCGCGATGGCCGGCACGCTGATCGCGAGGTGGCACGAACCACCCTCCGCGCCAGTGACATACGTGGCGACCAACGGGTGGCTGGACAGATCCTGTGAGCTGATCTGTTCCTGAAGGATGGCCAGCACCGCCTCGCGCTCCTGCGGGCTGCCCGCCGCGACATCGCCGGGCAGTGCTGCGGTGGCCAACTCGACGAGCTCTTCCGGCCCGCCGATGACCTGCTCCCAGGTGCCCGCCCGTTCGACGAGGCGAAGACGCAGCGCCTCGTGTTGATTGACGATCGCGGTGAGCACGGCGCGGATGTCGTCGGTCTGCACGTCCGGCCGCAGCCGCAGGATCAGCGGCACCCGCCACTGGCCGTGCTCGGCGACCCCGTACTCGAGGAAGTACGAGATGTTCGGCGGGACAGGCGGATGCGTCACGTCACCGGGTGACTGACGGGCCAGGCCGCCGGCCGTGTAGCGGGCGGTCAACGCCTTGGCTAGCGCGGCGACAGTCTGGTTCTCGTAGAGATCCTGCGGGGTGAGATCCAGGCCTTCGTTGCCGGCGGTCATCGCGACGCTGATCGCGACCAGCGAGTCACCGCCCAGCTCGAAGAAGTTGGCCCTGCGGTCGACCGTGCCCAGGCCGAGGCACTGTCCCCAGATGCGCTGCAGGGTGGCCTCCATCGGCGACTGACCGTTCTTGGCCGCCGAGGCCGCCCCGGTAACGTCCGCCGTGGCAGCAGCTCCGTCGGCCACCGCGGTGTTGCCCGCCCATACGCTGGCCCGGTGCTCGATCCAATGCCGTTGACGCTCAAAAGGATAGCCCGGCAGGGTGATCAGCTGCGCCGAGTGCCCACCGCGCAGCGGCGACCAGTCCACCTCGACACCGGCCGACCAGAGTTGGCCCAGCGCAAGCAGGAAGGCGTCCCGGTCGTCGCGGTTCTGCGCGTGATGGCGCATCAGCCGGACCGCGCGATGCCCGCTCGACCACCGGGGGTGCCGGCTCGCCGAGGACGTCAGCGTGCCGCCGGGGCCTACCTCGATCAGGATCCGGTTCGGGTCGCCGAGTAGCACGTCGACCTCGTCGGAGAACCGCACCGTCGAGCGCACCTGGCGCGCCCAGGTGGCCGGGTTGATGGCTTCGCTGGCAGCCAGCCAGGTACCGGTGACGTTGGACAGCAATGGAATATGGGGTTCGCGAAGGGTCTGGCGGGATAGGAAACCGGTGAACTCCGGGATCATCGAATCCATCAGCCGCGAGTGGAATGCGTGCGACGTGCGGACCCGGCGGGCCACGATGCCCTTCTCGGTGAGACGTTCGCTGAACTCGCGGATGCCTTCCTCGGATCCCGCGACGACGCAGCCGCCCGGCTCGTTGATTGCGGCGATGTCGACCTCGCCGTTGAGGTACTCGCCCACCGCCTCGGGGCTCAGCGCCACCGCGACCATGACACCGCGCGGCGCGGCGTGCATCAGACGGGCACGCATCGACACCACCTTGACGGCCGTCTCGACGTCGAAAACGCCGGCGATGGTGCCGGCGACATACTCGCCGATGCTGTGACCGGCCAGCGCCGCGGGCCGGACTCCGTAGCTCTCAACCAGCTTCGCCAACGCGTACTCGACGGTGAACAGCGCGGGCTGGGTGCGGTCGGTGCGCTCCAGGTTGCGGGCCGTGCCCTCGAAGATCTCGGCGCGAAGGTCGACGCCCAGCTCCTCGCCGAAACCGTCCGCGCACTGGTCGAAGTGCTCGGCGAACACCGGCTCGTGGTCGTAGAGGCCGCGGGCCATCCCGACGTGCTGCGCGCCCTGGCCAGGGAACAGGAAGATTACGCGCTCGGAATCCTTTGCGCCCGGTACGGATTCACCGACGAACACGTTGTCGTTCTCGCCGGCCTCCAGAACGGAGATCGCGTCCGGGACGTCCTTGACCACGGCGGCCATCCGGACGGAGTCCCTGCGGCGCCGGGCGAGCGTGTAGGCGACGTCGGCAAGATTGGCCCCGCCCGCGGAGTTCTGAGCGAGTTCGGCGGCCAACGACTTGCGGGACTGCTCCAGCGCGTCGGCGCTGCGCGCCGACATCAGCAGCACTTGTGCGCCGGACACCGGCGCCGAGGCCGCGATGCGAGGTGCTTCCTCGAGCACCACGTGCGCGTTGGTGCCACCGACACCGAACGAGCTGACCCCCGCGCGCAGAACGCCGTCCCACTCCCAGGGACCGTACTCACTGCGAACCTTGAAAGGTCCACGGTCGAGATGCAATTCGGGGTTCGGGCTGGTGTAATGCAGCGTCGCGGGGATGGCCCGGTGCTTGAGGCACAGAATTGCCTTGATCAGGCTGGCGATACCGGCCGCCGATTCCAGGTGGCCGATGTTGGACTTGACCGAGCCGATGTAACAGGGGCCGGAGCGGGGCTCCTCGGACACCTCGAAAGCTTGTCGCAGACCCTCGATTTCGATCGGGTCGCCCAGCGGGGTACCGGTGCCGTGCGTCTCGACGTAGCTGATCTCCGACGCGTCGACCTCGGCAATCGCATGCGCCTCCGCGATGACGTCGGCCTGTCCGGCCGCAGTCGGAGCGGCGTAGGTCATCTTCGTCGAGCCGTCGTTGTTCAGCGCCGAACCGCGGATCACGGCGTGGATGCGGTCGCCGTCGTCGACGGCGTCCTGCAGCGCCTTGAGCACCACCACGCCGACGCCGCTGCCGAAAATCGTTCCGTCCGAACGTGCATCGAACGGCCGGCAGTGACCGGTCGGCGACACCATCGAGCCGGGGGCGTACCAGTACCCGACGTGGTGCGGGATCCGAATCGACGCACCACCGGCCAGCGCCAGTTCACACTCGCCGTTCAGGATGCTCTGGCAGGCCAGGTGCACCGCCACCAACGCCGAGGAGCAGGCCGTCTGCACCGACAGTGCGGGCCCGCGCAGATTCATCGCGTAGGCCACCTTGGTGGCCAGGTAGTCCTTGTCGTTCTGCATCGACAGCTCGACCATGTCGAACGTGATGCCTTGTCCCATGACCACATTCGGGTCACGGTTGGACATGATGTTGTGCAACAGATAACCGCTGGTGGTGCTGGTCGCGTAGACGCCCACCGTGCCCTCGATCTCGGCAGGGTCGTAGCCGGCGTCCTCGATCGCGTGGAACGCGGTCTGCAGGAACAGCCGATGTTGCGGGTCCGTCGAGCGCGCTGCCTGCGGGGTGAAACCGAAGAAGTCGGCGTCGAATTCGTCGATGCCATCCATGAGCGCGGCACGTCGCACGTAGGCGTGGTTGGCCAGCGACTTCTCCGGAATGCCCTCGGCCAGCAAGTCGTCTTCGGCCAGCGTGACGATCGACTCTTCGCCGCGGCGCAGGTTGTCCCAGAATGCCGACAGCGTGCTGGCGCCGGGCAAGCGGGCCGCCATGCCGACCACCGCGATCGCGTTGGGCGGCAATTCGCTGTTGCTGGTCACACTCGGTCTCCTACCCTCCGCCGAGCCGCCGCACGCTGCCGGGCCGCGGCACGCTGCTTGGCTCGGTCGCGCACTCCCCCGCCGCTGTCGGCCTTTTCGGCGGTCTCGAGGCCCAGCTGGCGGATGAGGTCGGTGGTCAATGCGGTCAATGAGGCGCCCTGCAGCAACAGGGCCACCGGCGGTTCGACACCGAAGTCGCCACGGACAGTGTTGCGGATTCGTACGGCCATAAGCGAATCCATGCCCAGTTCGGTCAGCGGCTGATCGGGATCGAGGGTGCTGCCCTTCGGGTAGCCCATGATGGCCAGGATGCGCGTGGCGAGCCGTCCGATGACGACCCGGTTCACCTCGGCAGGGTCCAGCTCGCGCAGCGCGTCGGGGCCGGCCCAGTCGTCATCCTCGTCGTCGATGTCCAGTTCGGCGGCCAGCTTGGAGAAGAAGCCCAGCTGCTGGATCTCCGGGAACGCGGCCGCGGCCCGGTCCAGCCGCAGCCTGGCCACCCCGATATTGGTGGGCCGGCCGGCCAGGATGGCCTCCAGCGCCTCGATACCCTCGGCCGGCGAAATCGGGTCCAGCGCACTGAAAGTCAACGCGCGGGCCACGCCGATATCGGACCACTGGCCCCAGTTGATGGTGGTGGCAGGCAATCCCGACGCGCGTCGCCAGTCGACAAGGCCGTCCAGCCAGGCGCTCGCCGCGGCGTAGGCGCCCTGCCCGGGTGCGCCCAGCAGCGACGACGTCGAGGAGAAGCCGAGCCACCAGTCCAGGTCTTTGCCGACGGCCCCTGAAGTCACCGCGTGCAGCCGTAGCGCGCCATGGGCTTTGGGCGCCCACACCCGCTCCAGGCTGTCCTGGCTGAGGCCGGCGACGATCTGGTCGTCGAGCACGACCGCGCTGTGCATCACGCCACGCAGTGTCAGACCGGTCTCTTGGGCTGAACTGACCAACTTTTCCGCAACGCCGGGTGCCGCGATGTCGCCGAGTACGACGGCGACCTGGGCGCGCTGTCCGAGTTCCTCGACCAGTGCCTGCGCCTCGTCGGACGGCGTGGAGCGGCCGTTGAGCACCACGCGTCCGGCACCGCGGTCGACGAGCCAGCGGGCCATCGCGAGGCCGAGCCCGCGCAGGCCACCGGTGATGATGTAGGCGCCGTCGGAACGAACGGTGTTGTCGTTCTTGGCCGTTGGCAAGGTGGCGCGAGAAAGCCGTTTCGCATAGCGCTTGTCGTCACGCCACGCGATCACATCGTCGCCGGCCAGCCCGAATTCGGTGCTCAAGCCGCTCACGTCGTCACCGGCCAGGTCAACCAGGGTGGTGCGCAGGTCTGGGTGCTCGTAGGCCAGCACCCGGATCAGACCGGTCAGGGCGCTGACCGACGGGTCGCCGGACTCGCCGTCGCGGACGGCCAGTCCGTCACGGGACACCACCCACAGCCGGGGCGGTTTGCCATGCCAGCCGGTGAGGATCGTGCGGACCGTCGACGCGACTCCCCAGGTGAGGTCGCGACCCCGGCCCGCGGCGTCGCCGGACTCGGAGCCGTCGAACGACTGCCGGCCCGCGAAGACGACCACGCCGACCGGCGGCAACTCGGCGTCGCCGGCGGTCTGCGAGAATGCCTCCAGCACAGCCGATTCCTGGGTCAGGTCGGCGGTGAGCAACCGTCGGGTCGGCGTGCCGAATACCGCGGCGAATTCCTTGGCGACGGCCTCGGACTCGGCGCCGTCGGTCAGCACCAGCCAACTGCCGTCCGGGGCCGCCGCCGATGCGTCGATCGGTGTCTCGACCCATTGGGTGTCGAAGATCTTCTGTTCCAACGGCATTGGCACCGTGCGGCGCTGCACACGCTGCAGGTAGATGCCGCTGATCTCAGCGGTGGGGGTGCCGGCCTCATCGGTGATCAGCACCCGGCCGTTGATGCCGGCGCCGCCCCCATCCGGGTTGACCAACTCGGCGCGGCACCGGGCGCGACGCCCTACCTCGCCGAACACCCGGATCTTCTCGAACGACACCGGAAGATAGGTGGCTTCGTCGGCGTCGGCCAACGATTCGCTCGACAGCGCGGCGGCCAGGCCCTGCAGCGCCGCGTCGAGCAGCACCGGGTGGATGCGGTAGCCACGATGTCCGGTGGCCTCGTCGGGCAACACGATCTCGGTTTCCGACGTGCCGTTGGGACGGCGCACGATGCGGGTCAGCGCGGCAAACGCCTGCCCGTGGTGCAGACCGGTGGCGCGCAACGCCGAGTAGAGGTCCGCGGGTGACAACACCGTGCCGGGTTCCGACGACGAGGGCGCAACAGTCGGCGGTTCCGACTGCCCCACTTCAACTTTGGCGACGGCGTGGCGGATCCATGCGCCGGTGGCCGAGCGCGAATGGATTTCGACGCGGATCTCGTCGCCGTCCTTCTCGCCGCGGGTCAACTGCGTGGTGAGCTGGGTCGAGTCGCCCAGCGGCAGCATCTGCTCGACCTCGACGCCGACCGACACCGACGTGGCGGGCAGGCCCAGCGCCTCGCTGGCGGCGGCCAATGCGATCTCGCCGAAGCCGGTGCCGGGCATGACTGGTTGGCCGTGCACCTTGTGGTCGAGCAGGTACGGAACGAGTTCGGTGCCGACGTCGGCGGTGAAGACGTGGTCGCGACCCGAAGGCAATTCGACGTGCGTGCCGAGCAGTGGGTGGGCGCTGGCCGGCTGCCGGTTGGTCGCGGTCGGCGCCGCCCAGTAGCGGACGTGCTGCCACGGCGTCGGCGGCAGGTCGACGAGTTTCTTTGTGCCGTCGGCATTGTGCGCTGCGGCGACCGACGGCGGCCGCACCGTCGCCAGCTGGGTGTGGAATGCCAGCGTCTCGGGGTTGTCGCGGGTCAGGGTTCCGGCGACCTGGGCGCCACCACGCGGCTTGGCCGACTCCAGCGTGCCGTTGATGGCATGGCTGAGCAGCGGGTGGGGGCTGACTTCGATGAATGTGGTGTGGGCTACCGGTCCTTCCAAGGCCTGAGTTATGGCCTGGCTGAACCGCACCGGGTTGCGCAGGTTCACCACCCAGTAGTCGGCGTCGAACGTGGCGTCGCCGTCCTTGCCGACCGTGCTGATCAACGGGATCCTCGGCGTCATCGGCTTCAGTTCTGCCAGAGCGGCTTTCAGCTCGGCCAGGATCGGGTCGACGGTCGGGTGGTGCGAGGCCACGTCCACCTCGACCCGCCGGGCCAGCTTGCCCTGCCCGTCGACGATCGCGACGACAGCGTCCACCTGGTCGGGCGGTCCGGCGATGACGGTCTGCTGCGGGGCGGCGTACACCGCCACCGTGATGTCAGGGTGCTGGCCGACCAGCTTCTCGGCCTCGTCGGCACCCAACTCCAGCAGCGCCATCGCGCCCTGTCCGGACAGCCGCAGCATCAACTTCGAGCGCGTCGCAATCACTTTCAGACCGTCGGCCGGGCTGAGCGCACCCGACACCACCGCCGCGGTCACCTCACCCATCGAATGACCGATCACCGCATCGGGCTCAACCCCGTAAGACCGCCATAATGCCGTCAACGCCAACTGCATACCGACCAGCACCGGCTGGATACGATCGATACCCACCACCGGCTCACCGGAGAACAGCACATCACGCAGCGAAAAACCCACCTGCGCAACAAAATCCGGCTCCAACTCGTCCACCGCCGCAGCGAATGCCGGCTCGTCGGCCAACAACTGCCGACCCATACCCTCCCACTGCGAACCCTGACCCGAATACAGAAACACCGTGCCCTTGCCGCGCGGGACATCATGCGGGGCAACAACGCCCGGTGTCGGCTTGGCAACGGCGAGCGCACGCAGACCGGCCACGGTCTCGTCGCGGTCGCGCGCAGAGACGGTGGCGATCTTGTTGTGGCGGCTGCGGTAGCGGTTCACGGTGTGCGCGATGTCGGCCAACGGCACGTCGGCGCCCGGGCCGGACATCCAATCGGCCAGTGCCGCAGCCCAGGCCGCGATTCGCTGCTCGCTCTTGCCGGAGATCGTCAGCGTGGTCACCGGCGAGTCGGCGCCCGCAACCGGCACCGGATCCGGGCCTTGCTCGATCACGACGTGTGCGTTCGTCCCGCCGATGCCGAACGACGAGATCGCGGCGCGGCGCGGACCTTCTTCGGCCGGCCACGGACGCAGCTCGGTGGGAACGAAGATGCGGGTCGACTTATGGTCGATCGCCGGATTCCATTGCGAGAAGTTGAGATTCGGCGGAATCTGCGCCCGCTGCACCGACAGCGCGGCCTTGATGAATCCCGCAATGCCGGCGGCGGCCTCGAGGTGGCCGAAGTTGGATTTCACCGCACCCAGGGCGCAGTCGCCGTCGCCCTTGCCGTATTGGTCAGCCAGCGCTTCGAATTCGATCGGGTCGCCCAGTCCGGTGCCGGTGCCGTGCGCCTCGATGTAGTTGACCGAGCGTGCTTGCACGTCGCCGCTACGCAGCGCGGCCTTGATGACGTCTTGCTGCGCAATGGTGTTGGGGGCGGTCAGACCGTTGGACCTGCCGTCCTGATTGACCGCGGAGCCCCGCACAACGGCGAGTACCCGGTCGCCGTCACGCACGGCGTCGGTCAGGCGTTTGAGCACCACCACGCCGCAGCCTTCGCCGCGGACGAATCCGTCGGCGCGCGAATCGAACGAGTAGCAGCGCCCGTTCGGAGACAACATGCCCCACTTGGACATCGCGATCTGGGTCTCCGGGCGCAGGATCAGGCTGACGCCACCGGCCAGGGCCAGATCGCTTTCCCGCAACCGCAAGCTCTGGCAGGCCAGGTGGATCGTTACCAGCGATGACGAGCAGGCGGAGTCGATCGCCACCGCCGGTCCGCGCAGCCCCAGCAGGTAGGCGATGCGCCCGACAGCCACCGCGTGCGCGTTGCCGGTGGCGGAGTAGGCGTCGATGGCGTCCGGATTCGCGGCCGAAATCGTCTGGTATTCCCCGTAATACACGCCCATCAGCACTGCGGCTCGCACACCGGACAGCTCCTCGGTGGCGATCCCGGCGTGCTCGAGCGCTTCGTAGGCGACCTCGAGCATCAGCCGCTGCTGGGGATCCATCGCCTCGGCTTCGCGCGGCGAGATCCCGAAATAGTCGGCGTCGAAGCCGGCGACGTCGGACAGGAAGCCGCCCCACTTGGACGACATCCGGCCGGGCGCGAACTGGTCCGCGTCGTAGAACTCGTCGGCATTCCAGCGGTCCGCCGGGATCTCGCTGATTCCGTCGCCGCCGTTGGCCAGGAAGTTCCAGTAGCCCTCGGGGCCGTTCGCGTCGCCGGGGAAGCGGCACCCGATGCCGACCACCGCGATCGGCTCGGCGGCGACGACCCGGGACGAAGTGTCGAACTTCTGGGTGATCGCGTCCCGCTGTTCGCCGGACATCGCCGAGACTCTGTCGTAAATGGTCGCCATCAGAAGATTCTTCCCATCAGAAAAGACCGCCGTCGCTGCTCGCCGAAGCCGACTCGACGCTGTCGAACAGGTCATCCAGCACACTGCGCTCCGGTTCGGCCGCGGAACCGCCGGAATCTTCCTCCGGAGCCTCCGCGGGCGCAAGCAGGCCGGCGACGTAGGTCGCCAGCGATGCGATCGTCGGATGGTTGAACAACATGTTCGCCGACACGTCGAGTCCGACCAGCTTCTTGGTCTCCTTGAGGACCGTCATCGCCATCATCGAGTCCAGGCCCAGTTCTGGGAACGGCGCGTCGAGTTTGATCGATGACGGCGACATCCTCAGCTCGCGGCCCAGGATGGCCTGCAGGCGGGTCTGCAGCTCGCTGAGCCGCTCCTCGGTGGACAATGTGGACCAGTCCGGCGCCGAGACCGCTTCCTCGCCGGGGGCCCGGTGTTCCACGCTCGGAGCGTCGAATAAGGCGAACTCCGAGACGATCGTGTCGAAGTAGGCGAGTTCGCGGAACTCCGGGGTGGCCGCCAGCACGCGGTCGAGCCGCAGCCGTCCGACGCCGACCCGGTTGAGCGGGCCGCCGACGAGCGTCTGCAGCGCCTCGATGCCTTCGTCCGGTGTGATCGGGTCGAGCACGCTGTAGGTCAGCTTGCTGCTCATGCCGACCGCTGACCACTGTCCCCAGTTGATCGCCGTGGCGGGTCGCCCGGACGCGCGCCGCCACGTCATCAGCGCGTCGAGCCACGCATTGCCGGTCGCGTAGGCCAGCTGGCCCGGCAGGCCGAGCATGGTGGCCATCGACGAGAAGCCGACCCACCAGTCCATCTCTGTGGTGGCCGTCGCGGCGTTGAGTCGCAGCGCGCCGGCAACCTTGGGCGTCCAGACCCGTTCCAGGCCTTCGCGGGTCAGGTCGCTGACCAGACCGTCGCCGGTGACGCCGGCGCCGTGGACCAGCCCGCGCAGCGGCCGCCCAGTCTCCTCGGCCGCGGCCACCAGCCGCTCTGCGACGCCCTCGGCGGCGATGTCGCCGGCCACGAAGACGACCTCGGTGCCCAGGCCTGCCAGGTAGTCACGTTGCGCCTCGGACGGTTCGCTGCGGCCGTTGAGCACGATGCGGCCCGCGCCCTGCTCGACCAGCCAGCGGGTGACGACGGTGCCCAGACCACCCAGGCCGCCGGTGATGATGTAGGAGCCGTCCGGTCGGACCACCGCTTCGTGCCGCGCTCCGTCCAGGGTGGCACGCTCCATCCGTTCGACGTAGCGCCCGTCGTCGCGCAGCGCAACCACGTCGTCCCCGGTCGCTGCGGCGAGTTCGCCGGTCAGCGCGTCGAGCGCAGTGGGGCCGGCGCCGACATCGAGCAGGGTCGCGCCGAGATCGGGCTCGCCGGCCAGCACCCGGGCCGCTTCGCCAGGGAACCGCCAGTTACGGATCAGACCCTTGAGTGCCCCGATCGCCGGGTCGCCCGGCTCGTCGTCGTGGACCGACAACCCGCCGCGGGTGACCAGCCACAGCCGCGGCGAGGTGCCCTCCCAGCCGTCGACGGCCGCGTGCGCCGCGGCCGAGATATCCAGCACCAGATCCTGGGCCCGCTTCAGGGCGGCGTCGGTGGCTTCAATGCCATCGCCGTTAAACGGCGGGTTGGCCAGCAGCACGATGATGCCGACCGGCTGCGAGTCGGCGGTCTTGGCGAACGCCTCCGCGACCGCGGTCGCGTCCGATAGCGGGGCGCTGATCGCGCGCCGGGTCGACGAGGTGAGCTTGTCGGTGAGTTCGGCCGCGAGGGTCTCGGTGGCCGTGTCAGTTTCGGACAGCACCACCCAGGTGCCGTCGGCCACTGCGTCGCCTTCGGCGGGGCTCGGCACCCAGGCGGCGTCGAAGATCTTCTGCTCCAACGACAGCGGCACGCTGGCCAGGTCGACCGGCTTGAGCTCGACACCGGTCAGCTCCGCGAGCACGGCGCCGCCTTGGTCCGTCACGACGATCCGGCCGCGCTCGTCGGCCAGGGCGACGTGTGCGCGGGCCCGCCCGCGGATCGGGGCGAACACCCGGATGGTCTCCACCGAAACCGCTTGATACGACGTGTCTTCCGATCCGGCGGGGAGGGCGGCGGCCAATTGCCGCATTGCCGCGTCGAGCAACACCGGGTGGATGCGGTACTCGGGGTGATCGGCGACCTCGTCGGGCAGCGCGATCTCGACGGCGTCGCCGTCATGCTTGCCGGCCGGCACATCGGTGGCAACGACGTCGGCGACCGCGTACCGGGTCCAGCTGCCCGCACCCGAGCGGGCCTGAATCTCAACGCGATTCACCTCGGGACTCACGCAGAGCTGGGTGGTGATGCGGGTCCGGGCGTCCAGGATCAGCGGCCGCTCGACGGCGAGCGCACTGAGCTGTATCCCGTCGCCGAGCGCCTGAGTGGCGGCGGCCACCGCCATCTCGGCGAAGACGGCCGTCGACACGACGGCCTGACCGTGCATCGTGTGGTCGGCCAGCCACGGCAGCGATTCGACGCCGATGTCGGTCTGCCACACATGCTCGTCGCCGGACGGCAGTTCGACGTGTGCGCCCAGCAGTGGGTGGACGCCTGCCAGTCGCGCTCCGGCGGGCTTCTTCTCCACCCAGTAGCTCTCGTGCCGCCACGGCGAGGCCGGGATCGCGACGCGACGCCGACCGTCGCCGTCACCGGTCACGCCGATGGTGGCGAGTTGCTCGTGCACGGACAGCGTTTCGTCGTCGCCGCGCTTCATCGCCGCCGTGACGGCGAACTGGTCGCGGGACGACACCGAGGCCAACGTCTCGCCGATGCCGTGGGTCAACAGCGGATGCGGGCTGATTTCGACGAACGTGGTGTGGGTTAAGGCGGCCTTGGCGACGGCTTGGCTGAACCGCACCGGGTTGCGCAGGTTGACCACCCAGTAGTCGGCGTCGAACTTCGCGGCAGAGTCGTCCTGACCAACCGTGCTGATCAACGGGATTCGCGGCGTCTGCGGCTTCACATCGGCAAGCGCCGTACGCAATTCATCCAGGATCGGGTCGACGGTCGGGTGATGCGAGGCCACGTCGACCTCGACCCGGCGGGCCAGCAGTCCCTGCGCGTCGACCGCGGCGATCGCGACGTCGACCTGATCCGGCGGACCGGCGATCACCGTCTGCTGCGGCGCGGCGTACACCGCCACCGTGACGTCCGGATACTGCCCGGCCAGTCTCTCGGCCTCGTCGGCACCCAACTCCACCAAGGCCATCGCGCCCTGGCCGGACAACCGCAGCATCAACTTCGAGCGCGTGGCAATCACTTTCAGACCGTCGGCCGGGCTCAACGCACCGCAGACCACCGCCGCGGTCACCTCACCCATCGAATGACCGATCACCGCATCGGGCTCAACCCCGTAAGACCGCCACAACGCGGTCAACGCCAACTGCATACCGACCAGCACCGGCTGAATACGATCGATACCCACCACCGGCTCACCGGACAACAACACGTCACGCAGCGAAAAACCCACCTGCGCAACAAAATCCGGCTCCAACTCGTCCACCGCCGCAGCGAACGCCGGCTCGTCGGCCAACAACTGCCGACCCATACCCGCCCACTGCGAACCCTGACCCGAATACAAAAACACCGTGCCGGAGCCGTGCGGCTTCTCGCCTGGCTCCACGACACCGGTCGCGGGCTCACCAGCGGCCAGCGCACGCAATCCGGCGACCGCCTGCTCGCGGTCGCGGGCGGCGACGGCGGCGAAGCTGCGGTACCGCCCGCGGTAGTTGTTGACGGTGTTTGCGACGTCGGCCAACGGGACATCGGAGCCCGGGCCGGACATCCAGTCGGCCAGCATCTCGGCGATCGGCGCGATGCGCGCCGGGGTCTTGCCGGAGATCAGCAGGGTGCTGACGGCCGGTTCTGGTTGCGCGGCAATCGATTCCGTGACCGGTGCCTGCTCGATCACCACGTGAGCGTTGGTGCCGCTGACGCCGAACGACGACACACCCGCGCGACGCGGGCGGTTGACCTCGGGCCACGGCATCCCGTCGGCGGCAATGGTGAACTTCGATGCGCCGGCGCCGGCGTTTGGGGTGAGTCCGGTGAAATGCAGGTGCGGCGGGATGTAGCCGTGGTTCATGCTGAGCACGGTCTTGATGAAGCCGGCGATACCGGCGGAGTTCTCCAGGTGGCCCAGGTTGGTCTTCACCGAGCCGAGCACCAGCGGCGCCGAGTCGTCGCGCGAAGCGAAAACCGCACTGAGCGCGTCGAGTTCGATCGGGTCGCCGAGCGCGGTACCGGTGCCGTGCGCCTCGATGTAGTCGATCTCCGAGGGCTCCAACCGCGCCGACGCCAGCGCCGCCCGCAGCACAGCCTGCTGCGCGGGACCGCTGGGCACAGTCTGGCCGCTGCTCGGGCCGTCCTGGTTGACGGCCGAGCCGCGCACCAGGGCCAGCACCGTATCTCCGTCGCGCTCAGCGTCGCTGAGCCGTTTGAGCACGATCACGCCGCAGCCTTCGCTGCGCACGTAGCCGTTGGCATTGGCGTCGAACGTCTTGCACTGGCCGTCCGGCGCCAGCATCCCCCACCGCGAGCAGGAGATGCTGTTCTCCGGCGTCAGGATCAGGTTGGTACCGGCCGCCAGCGCGTAATCCGTCTCACGACGGCGCAGGCTCTGGCAGGCCAGGTGAATGGCGACCAGCGACGACGAGCACGCGGTGTCGAGCACGACGGCCGGCCCATGCGCGCCAAGGAAATACGAGAGCCGGCCTGCGGCGAAGTTCGACGCGTTGCCGAACGGCAAATACGGGTCGAAGTCCTCGGGGCGCATATCGCCCTCGGTCGAGAGCCAGTAGTAGTCGCTGGTGGTCAGGCCGACGTAGATCCCGGTCTGGCTGTTGCGCGCGGCTTTCGGCGTGACACCGGCGTTTTCCAGTGCCTCCCAGGCTACTTCGAGCAGCAGCCGCTGCTGGGGATCCATCGCGACCGCTTCGCGCGGGGAGATCCCGAAGAACTCGGCGTCGAACTGGTCGGGCTGCCACGAGGTGAGGAAGCCACCCTCGCGGTTGCAGATCGTGCCCGGCCGAGTGTGGTCCTCGGAATAGTAGGCGTCGGCGTCCCAGCGGTTCTCCGGGACCCGGATCACTCCGCTGACGCCGTCGTGCAGCAGCTGCCAGTAGTCGTCGGGGGTGCTGACCCCGCCCGGCAGCCGGCAGGCCATGCCCACTACCGCAATCGGTTCGAGGTCGGCCTTTTCGGCGATCTCCAGACGGGCCGTCAGGTCATCGATTTTGCGAAGAGCCTCGGTGATGATCGCCCGACGATCTGGCGGTCCAGTCATCCCGCTCAACCCAGCCTCTCTGACAGCTGTTTCAGAAGCTCGTCGTCGCTGAAGTCGTCGTAGTCGTCGGTGTTTTCGTCATCAGCGGCCTCGGCCACTTCCGGAAGAAGAGTGGCCAGGTAGTCCGACAGCGCCTCGACGGTCGGATAGTCGAACACCACCGACGCGGGCAGCGTCTCACCCAGACTGTCCGACAGGGAGCGCTGCAGCGTCACACTCATCAGCGAGTCCATCCCGGACTGGAAGAATCCCGCGGTGGGGTCGAGCAATTGCGCCGACGCCAGGCCCATTGCCCCGACGACCTGCGCGGTGACGTGATCCACCAGGATGCCGCGACGGCGCGTTGCGTCGGCCTCGCGCAACGCATCCCGGAACTCGGTGCTACGGGCGGTCGATCCGTCGTCGCCGGCGGTCTCGGTCGACAGCAGGTCGTCCACGATGCGCAACGCCGCGCGTGTCCGGTAGGCGGCCGCCAGCAACGGCCAGTCCGCGGCGACGACCGTCGGCCGCGATCCCGCGCCCCGACCGGTGAGCAACGGCAGTGCCTTGATCGCGACGTCGTCGGCCATCGGCTCCAGACCGGAGGCGAGGGTGACCTGACGCTCCTCGTCGGACTGCCCGTCGGACAACGACTTCCACAGTCCCCAGTTAATCGCGGTGGCCGGAAGGCCGGCGGCCCGGCGGGCCAGCGCGAAGGTGTCGAGGAATGTGGTGGTCGCGGTGTAGTGCGCCAGCCAGCGGGACCCGGTCAGACCCGAGATCGACGAGAACAGCACGAACTGTTCGATCTGGTGTCCCAACGAAAGCTTGTGCAGCAGCGCCACCACGTCCAGCTTGGGCCGGAACATCGCAGTGACGTCGGCTTCAGTCATGTGCATCAGCTCAGTGGGCCCACCGCCGAACGCTGCCACGTAGATGCCGGCCAGCGGCGGCAGGTCGTTGCCGAAACGGTCGAACACCGCGCTCATCGCGGTCTCGTCGGCCGCATCGGCGGCGGCCGTCACCAGCGTGGTCCCGGACGGGGCCAGGCGGGCGGCCAGATCGTCGAGCTTCGAACCGGGGTTACGCGAGACCGCGACCACCGTGCCCGCGCCCGAGTCGGCCAGTTGCTGGATCAGGTGCGGACCGATGTTACCGGTCGCGCCGATGACCAGATAGCTACTGTCGGAGGACAATTCGGCCGGGGCAGTCGTCGGTGCGGCACCGTGCTGCAGGCGCGGGACGCGGCGTACGCCGGCCTGGTAGACCACCTGGTCTTCGTGATCGTCGGCCCGGGACTCGTCGACCACGTAGAAGGCGGCCAGACCGTCGGGCACCGACTCGTCGATGTCGATGACGCGACCCCAGAATCCGGGGTGCTCCAGCGCCAGCGTGCGGCCCAGGCCCCACAGCACCGCCTGAGACGGGTTCGCCCGGTCGCCGTCGTTGACCGGTTGGGCGTTGCGGGTAAGCAGGTAAAGCTGTGGTGCCACGCCCATTTCGGCGATCGCGGTGGTCAACCGTCGCGCCGCGTTGAACAGGTCGTAGCCGGCTTCGAAGTCGAACTGGCCACCCGTGACCTGCGGCGCGTACAGCACGTGGGTGACCCCGGCGAGCGCGTCGGTGATCGCCGTCGGGTCGGCGCCGTCGGCCAGCAACGACGTCGGCTCAGAAGTTGCGGCGAATTCGTCACCGAGTACCCGGCCGATTTCGTCGCCGACCCCGGAGTCGGTGATGACCAGCCAGGACGCGTCGGCGTCGTCCTTCGCACCGGACAGCTCGCTGGCCGGCCAGGCCAGGTTCAGGTACCACTCCGACGGGATCGGACCTTCGACCGCTGCGACCGGACCCGAATCGACAACGGTCGCAACGCTTCTGGTCGGTGAGATCGCCCGCGTGTTCACCCAGAATCGGCTGTGGTGCCAGGGCGTGGTCGGCAGCACCGGGTGCGGCTCGACCGGGTGCGGGGTCTGCGGCGGGTGGCTCGTGTGGACGGTGTTCAGGTTGGTGTGGAACCGGACCGTATCGTCACCGTGACGCCAGAGCGTGCCGACGCTGTGGTGATGACTGGTGGGATCCAGCGTGTCGCCGACGGCGTTCATCAGAATCGGGTGCGCGCTGATCTCGATGAAGGTTCCGTGCTCTTCGGCGGCAGCCGCGACGGCCTGGCTGAGCAGCGCCGGCTGGCGCACGTTGGCCACCCAGTAGTCGGCGTCCAGCATCGGCGACTGGAAGCCCTCCATCACCGTCGAGTAGAACGGGATGGTCGGGATCTCGGGAGTCAGATCCTCCAGCGCAGAGCGCAATTCGCCCAGGATCGGATCCATGAAGGCGGTGTGCGACGCGACTTCCATGTTCACCCGGCGGGCGAACTTGTTCTGCGCGCTCACCGCGGCGATCACCGCGTCGACCGCGGCAACCGGGCCGGCGACCACCGTCTCGCGCGGCGAAATGTAGCCGGCCACACTCACGCCCGCGTAGTCGGCGATCAAGGACTCGGTCGCTTGCGCGTCGAGCTTGAGCAGCGCCACCGCACCCTGACCGGCCAGCTTCGACATCAACTTGGACCGGATCGCGATCACCCGCAGGCCGTCGACGACGCTCAGCGCACCGGCCACCACCGCGGCCGTGACCTCACCCATCGAGTGACCGATCACCGCGTCGGGGTGCACGCCGTAGGAGCGCCACAGCTCGGTCAGCGCCAACTGCAGGCCCATCAACACCGGCTGGACTTGCGCGTCGCCGCTGATCGCCTCGCCGTCTTCGATGATCTGCTGCAGCGAAAAGCCAACCTGCTCAACGAAAATCGGGTCAAGCTCGGCGATCGCCTCGGCGAACACCGGCTCGTCGGCCAGCAGCTGCCGGCCCATGCCCGCCCAATGCGAGCCCTGTCCGGAGAACACGAATACCATGCCGGGGCTGCACGGTCCGTCGTGCGGACCGACCAATCCCTCCGCGCCATCGGCGAATCGACCTTCGGCGAGCGCCTGCAGCTGCGCGACCGCCTGGTCGCGGTCGCGGACGCATACGGTGGCGAACTGGGCGTGCCGCTCACGGTGATAGCTCAGGGTGTGGGCCACGTCGGGCAGTCGCACCTCGGCACCCGCGCCCTGCAGCCAGTCCGCCAGCGAGGCGGCCTGCGTCGAAATGCGTTCCGGCGTCTTGCCCGACACCACCAGCGTCGTGACGGCCGGGTCGGCCTCACGGATCACCGGCACCCCCGGCGGCGCCTGCTCGATCACCGCGTGCGCATTGGTGCCACCGAAACCGAACGACGAAACGCCGGCCCGCCGCGGCTGACCCGTCTCGGGCCATTTCGTGTGCTCGGCAACCACTTTCAGGCGCAACTGGTCGAACGGAATGTGCGGGTTGGGGGTGTGGAAGTGCAGGTTCGGCGGGATGCTGCCCAAGTACACCGAGAGCACGGTCTTGATCAGGCCCGCCATGCCGGCGGCGGCCTCGAGGTGACCGAGGTTGGTCTTGGCGGTGCCGATCAGCAGCGGCGCGTCCTCCGCGCGACCGCGGCCCAGCACGGTGCCCAGCGCCCGCGCCTCGATCGGGTCGCCCAGCGGCGTCCCGGTGCCGTGCGCCTCGACGTAGTCGACGTCCTGCGGCTGCAGACCCGCGTTCGCGTACGCCGACCGCAACACCGCCATCTGGGCGGCGGGGTTGGGCGCCAGCAGACCGTTGGACCGGCCGTCCTGGTTGACCGCCGAGCCCCGGACCACTGCCAGCACCCGGTCGCCGTCGCGGATCGCGTCGCTGAACCGCTTGAGCACCACGACACCGCAGCCCTCACCCCGGATGAACCCGTCGGCGTCGGCGTCGAACGCGTGGCACGCGCCGGTGGCCGACAGCGCACCGGTCTGGTCGAAGGCGCGGACCACCGACGGCGCCAGCATCAGGTTCACACCCGCGGCCAGCGCCACGTCGGAGTCACCGATGCGCAGGCTCTGGCAGGCCAGGTGCAGGGCCACGATCGACGACGAACACGCGGTGTCGACGGTGACCGACGGTCCGCGGAAGTCCAGGAAATACGACAGCCGGTTGGCGATGATGCTCAACGCACCGCCGGAATTGGTCCAGGCGTCGACTCCGGTCAGGTCCATGCCCGCGACGTAGCCGTAGTCGGTGTAGCAGGCGCCGGCGAAGACGCCGGTCTGCGTGCGGCGCAGCGAGCTCGGCGGGATGCCCGCGTGCTCCAGTGCCTCCCAGGCGACTTCGAGCAGCATGCGCTGCTGGGGGTCCATCTTGGTTGCTTCGCGGCTGGAGATGTCGAAGAACTCGGCGTCGAAGGCGTCGAGGTTGTCCATGTAGCCGCCGCGGCGGGTGGTGTGCGACAGCGCCGCGGCGACCTCGGGAGTGCCGTCGTCGAAGGGCGCCCAGCGCTCGGCCGGCACCTCGGTGACCGCGTTGCGGCCCTCGCAGATGAACTGCCAGTACTCCTCGGGCCCGGAAATGCCACCGGGCAGGCGGCAGCCCAGGCCGATCACCGCGACGGGCTCATCGAGATGACTGCGGTCGGCCTCGACCTCGGATTCGGCGATCAGCGCCTCGGCGCCGGTCAGGAACCGGGCCAGGTCGGCGATCGTCGGGTGCTGCCAGAACTCCACGGGCGAGACCTTGCGGCCGAGCAGCTCGGACAGCTCGCCGGAGAGCACCACGGCGTCGCGCGACCCCAGGCCCAGGTCGCTCATCGGAGCGTCGAAGTCGATGTCGTACGGGCTGCACCCGACGTTGGTCACCAGGTAATCGGCCAGCCAGTGTCGTAGCGCTTCCTCGTCATACGAGGAGGTCATCAGATGCCCCTTTCACGGCCAGCCGGCGCCGACTCCACGCTGTCGAACAGATCGCTCAACACGCCTCCGTCCGATTCACCCAAAATGTCGTCATCGCTCTCGGATTCCGGCTGCGGCGATACCTTTTTCGCAAGATGTTCGGCCAGCGCCACGATAGTCGGGTAGTTGAACAGCATGGTCGCGGATAGCTCGATCCCGACGAATAACTCGGTATCCCGCCGGACAGACATCGCCATCACCGAGTTCAGCCCGTATTCGGCGAACGGCCGGTCGGAGTCAAGATCGGCCTCGGCGAGCTGCAGCTCGCGGGCCAGAATGGCCCGCAACCCGGTCTGCAGCTCGGAACGAACGTCCTCGGCGGACATCTCCGACCAGGCCGGGGTGGCCACGCGCGGTTCGGCGGAGGCGGACCCCTTGGCCCCGTCGGTCGCCGAAGTCGAAGCCATCGGCGCCATGACGACCTGCGCGACGTCGTAACGCGCCAGGTGATCCCAGGCGGCGAAGGCTTCGTCGGCGCTGATGGCCCGGGAGCCGAGCCGTTCGAGCTCCTGCAGCGCGATCTGAGCCTCTGCGCCGAAGCCGAGGCCGTGCCAGGCCACCCAGTCCTGGCTGACGGTGTGGCAACCCTGCCGGTGTCGCGCCTGCGCCAGACCGTCGAGGTAGGCGTTGGCCGCGGCGTAGGCGCCCTGGCCCGGCACACCGAACACCGCGCCGGCCGCCGCGGTCAGGAACATGAAGTCGAGGCTGCCCGGTGGGAAAGCCTGGTGCAGCACCTGTGCGCCGGCGATCTTTGGCCAGATCGTGCGCCGCAGCCGGCTTTCCTCCAGCTCGGTGAACAACTCGGCATCGGTGATGCCGGCGCCGTGGACGACGCCGCGGATCGGCACCGCACCCTCGTCGTCGCGTTTGGCCAGGAGCGCGGCCATCGCCTCGGGCGAGCCGATGTCGAGTGCGACGGCTTCGACGGCGACACCGCGGGCTTCCAGCGCGCGGACGGCATTGATCTTCTCGCGGGTGGCCGCGTCGCCGGTCTCGCTGTCCCACTCGCGACGCGGCGGCAGCGCGGTGCGACCGGCGAGGATCACCCGACGCGCGCCTCGGTCGGCCAGCCAGCCGGCCGTCAGCAGGCCGAGAGCACCGAGGCCACCGGTGATCAGGTAGGCCGCGTCGGGGCGGCAGCGCAGTGGCTCGCGAACCGGCTCACCGGACAGCGGCTTGAGGCCTGGCGCGAAGAACTCGCCGTCGCGCAGCGAAAGGATCGATTTCGCGGGCGTCCGCAGCATCGGGGCCAGCGTCGGCACCAGCGAACCGATCGACGCGTCCTCCGGCAGGTCGATCAGGCCGCCCCACAACTGCGGCTGCTCGGCCCGGATGACACCTGCCGTCCCCCAGAGCGGGCTCTGGGCGACCGCGGCGTCCGAACTGCCGTCCCGCACGCCGCGGGTGATGATCCATAGCGTCGCGGGATGACTCTCGTCGCGCTCGGCCAGGCCGCGAACCAGCTCGACCAGCTCCATCGACATCCGCACAGCGCCGTCGACATCGCTTTCGCCGGACCGCGACTCGGCAACGTAGACGACGTATCGCGCATCGGCGACGGCGGCGGCGGAGTAGCCGTTGCGGGTCAGCGCGTCGGCAATGTCGTTGTCGCCCAACACCGCAACGGTGCCCGAGCCGCCGTCGCTGGCCTCGTCGGCAGTGAACGGCTGCCAGTCGATGGCGTGCACCATCGTGGCCGGGTCGTCCTTGCGCCCGGCGGCGGTGCCGGCGTCCACCGCGGCGAAGCGCAGCCCGCGCACCTCGACGCAGGTGCTGCCGTCCGGGGCCGTCGCGGTGATGTCGACGACGAGTTCTTCCTCGTCACCGCCGCGACGGCGCACCTCGACGCGGCCGTGCGGGTCGGCGAGGTCGCCGGTGAACGCGACGCTGGCGACCGCGGCCGGGACCATCAGCCGCGGGTTGTCGGCATCCAGCAGGCGGGCGATGTGAATTGCGGCGTCCAGCAAGGCAACTGCCGAGCTTTGGGTCAGCTCGACGTCGGCACTCAACTCGCCGGCCTTGGCGTGGCAGGTGCCGATGGACCAGCCGAACGGCCGGCCTTCGCTGCCCCAGGTCTGCCAGAACGACGTCAGCGACTCGTCGTCGAAGTCGGCGTCGGCAGCGTCCGGCGCGGCGATCGCCTCTGCCGGGCCCGCCGGCGGGTTGTCGTGCGAGATCTGCGCGCTGGCGTGCCGGATCCAGCCGGCGCCCCCCGCGCTGGACGACACGGTGACCGATGCACCGTCGGCGACCACCTGGATCAGGCGCGGTTCGCCCACGACGATTGGGTACTCAAAGCGGATACCGGACAGCGCCGCGGCGTCGTATTCGCCGGCGGCGATCGAAAGTGTTTGCAGCAGAACCGATATCGGGATGATCTCGACACCGTTGTTGTGGTGCGATCCCGGGTAGGGCTTGGTGGTGGACGTCAGCCGCGCCTGCCACAGATGCGCCGGCGGGCTCGCGGCCACCGGGATGTGCTGGCCGAGCAACGTGCCGCGCTGCGGCGCCGATTCGGCGGTCGTCACAAATTCCTCGGCGCTGATCCAGTGCTGGGTGTGGTGCCACGGCGCGCTCGGCAGCACCGGGCGCGGCTCGGGCGGGTGCGGCACCGTCGGCGGGCGCATGACGTGCGTGCGGTTGAGGTTGGTGTGGAAGCTGACCGTGTCATCACCCTTGCGCGACAACGTCCCAACGCTGTGGTGGTGTTCCGGTTCCAAGGTCTCGGTGATGGCGTGCGTCAGGGTGGGGTGCGGGCTGATCTCGACGAACGTCGCGTACTGCGCGGCGGCGGTACTGATGGCCTGGTGCAGGCGCACCGGCTCACGCACATTGGCCACCCAGTAGTCGGCGTCCAGGGCCGGCGCGACGGTGGGGTCGGCGACCGTGGAGATGAACGGGATCTTCGGCGCCGTGGGCTTGAGATCGGCCAGCGCGGAACGCAATTCGGGCAGGATCGGGTCCATCAGCGCGGTGTGCGAGGCAACTTCCATGTTGACCCGTCGCGCGAAACGCTCCCGGGCGCTGGCGGCGACGATCGCGGCGTCCACCTGCGGCACCGCGCCGGCGATCACGGTCTGCCGTGGCGACAGGAATCCGGCCAGGCTCACGTCGGGATAGTCGGCGAGGAACGTCGAGGCCGCCTCGGCGTCCATCTCCAGCAGGCCCACTGCGCCCTGGCCGGCCAACCGCGACATCAGCCGCGACCGGATCCCGATGACCCGCAGACCCTCGTCGGGAGTGAGCGCCCCCGCCACCACGGCCGCGGTCACCTCACCCATCGAATGCCCGATCACCGCGTCGGGTTGCACGCCGTACGAGCGCCACAACGCGGTCAGCGCCAGCTGCAGACCCATCAGCACCGGCTGGACGCGGGCATCACCGCTGACTCGCTGACCTTCGGTCAGAACCTGGTACAGCGAGAAGCGCATGTGCTCGACGAACAGCGGCTCCAGCTCGTCGACCGCGGCGGCGAACGCCGGCTCGTCGACCAAAAGCTGCCGGCCCATGCCGGCCCATTGCGAGCCCTGCCCGGAGTACACGAAAACCGTTCCGGGCTTGCACAATCCCTCGTGCGGCTCGACGAGTCCGATCGCCGACTGGCCGGCCGCCAGTGCCTGCAAACCGGCGACTGCGTGCGCGCGATCGCGCACGGCCAGCGTGGCGAACGCCTTGTGCTGGGTGCGGTGGTGGTTGAGCGTGTGGGCGATATCGACCAGCGGCACCGGGGCGCCGTCACCGATCATCCAGTCGGCCAGGGTGGCGGCCGTCGATGCGATGCGCGCCGGCGTCTTGCCCGAGACCACCAGCGTGGTGATCACCGATTCTGGTTGCGGCGCAACAGGTTCAGGGTCCGGCGCCTGCTCGAGGACCACGTGGGCGTTGGTGCCGCTGACCCCGAACGACGACACCCCGGCGCGGCGGGCGCGCTCGACTGCGGGCCACTCCATGCCGCCGGCGGCGATGGTGAACTCCGATGCGCCCTCGACGGCGTTGGGCGTCAACTCGGTGAAGTGCAGATGCTGCGGAATGTAGCCGTGCTGCACGGTGAGCACGGTCTTGATGAAGCCCGCGATACCGGCGGCCGACTCGAGGTGGCCAAGGTTGGTCTTCACCGACCCCAGCACCAGTGGTGCCGCGCCGTTGCGATCGCCGAATACGTGGTGCAGCGCGCCCAGCTCGATCGGATCGCCCAGGGCCGTGCCGGTGCCGTGGGCCTCGATGTAGTCGATATCCGAGGGCTCCAGGCGCGCCGCCGCCAGCGCCGCGCGGACGACCGCCTGCTGGGCGGGACCGCTGGGCACCGTCTGGCCGCTGCTGGGCCCGTCCTGGTTGACCGCCGACCCGCGCACCACCGCCAACACCGAATCGCCGTCGCGCACAGCGTCACTCAGCCGTTTGAGCACCACGACGCCGCAGCCCTCGCTGCGGACGTAGCCGTCGGCGTTGGCATCGAAAGTCTTGCAGCGGCCGTCGGGAGCGAGCATCCCCCACCGCGACGTGGCAACGCTGTTCTCCGGGCTCAGCATCAGGTTGACCCCGGCCACCAGCGCCTGATCGCTCTCCCGCCGGCGCAGGCTCTGGCAGGCCAGATGGACTGTGACCAGCGAAGACGAGCACGCCGTGTCGAGCACGACCGCGGGGCCGTGGACACCCAGAAAGTAGGACAAGCGTCCGGCAGCAAAGTTTGCGGCGTTGCCGAACGGGACGTGCGGGTCGACCTCCTCCGGTGGGAGCCGTCCGGCCAGGGTCAGGGTGTAGTCGTAGGTGGTCATTCCGACGAAGACCGACGTCTGGCTGCCGCGGATCATCGGCGCGGTGATGCCCGCGTTTTCCAGTGCCTCCCAAGTGACTTCGAGCAACAGCCGCTGTTGCGGATCCATTGCCGCGGCCTCGCGTGGCGAGATCCCGAAGAACTCGGCGTCGAACTCGTCAGGGCGCCAGGAGGTGAGGAACCCGCCCTCTTTGCTGACGATCGTGCCGGGCACCGAATGGTCGTCGGCGAAGAATGCGTCGGCGTCCCAGCGCTCGGCCGGAACTGCGACGATGCCGCTCTTGCCCTCCTGCAGAATCCGCCAGAACTGGTCGGGCGTATTCGCCCCACCCGGAAGCCGGCAACCGATACCCACCACCGCGATCGGCTCGGTGTCGCCCTTTTCCGCGATCGCCAACCGCGCTGTCAGATCGTCGATCTTGCGCAGCGCCTCGGTGATGATGGCCCGACGGTCCGACGGTGCAGCAGTCATCGCGCTCCCCCCGGTCCGTCGGAAAGTGGTTGTCGTATTACACCGTGTGCGGCGAGAGAGGTGCTCTCGCCGACCGATGTCATCCGGGCGTATCCAGTCGGTTCGCCGCGTCGCGCCCACAACGATGTGCCCAGCCGAAGTGACTGATGTTACCGCCACTCGGCCGTTGCCGAACGCACCCCCCCTGCACAGCGGGCACAAAAAAACTGTCAGAGAACACTGGCTTTACCCCCGCTGCGGTGCAAAGCCGCCTGGACGCCACTAAGCGGTGGAATCCAAACGGCTGAAGTCGTCCTGTCGGTAGACCTCAACGCACGATGAACGGCGGATCTTCCCGCTGGTAGTGATCGGAATCGACCCGGGCGGAACGAGCACGAGGTCGGCCACCCGGAGCCCGTGGGACTTCGAAATGGCAGACGTGACTTGCGCTCTCACATCGCGGAGACGATCCGCCATCTCCTGGGTGTTGCCCTTGTCCTTCATCTCGGCGATCACGATCAGGCGCTCGGTGCGACCGTCCTCGACGGAGATCGCCGCGACGCGACCGCCGCTGATCTCCTGCGTGGTGGCCTCGATGTCGTCCGGGTAGTGGTTGCGCCCGTCGACGATCAGCAGGTCCTTGATCCGCCCGATGATGTACAGCTCGCCATCGTGGATGGTGCCCAGGTCGCCGGTGCGCAGCCACGGGCCGAGCGGAGTGCCGCTCGACGGGTCGACGAGCTGACCACCGAAGGCCTTCTGGGTCTGCTGAGGCTTGCGCCAGTAGCCGGCGGCGATGTTGGCGCCGTGCAGCCAGATTTCGCCGACCATGCCGGCCGGGTTCTCGCGGCGGGTCTCCGGGTCGACAACGCGGATCATCGACGCGCGCGGGACGCCGACGCTGACCAGCTCGACCCCGGTCTCGTTGTCGCAGGCCTCGGCATGACCGGCGGACAGCTTCTCGTAGTCGAAGGTTGCCACGGTCGGCGGCCGTCCCGGGCCGGACGAGTTCACGTAGACCATCGCCTCGGCCAGGCCATACGACGGCTTCAGCGAGCTGGCCGGGAAGCCGAACTGCGAGAAGCGGTCGTTGAAGCGCCGGATGGTGGCCGCGTGCACGCGCTCGCTGCCGGACAGGATGGTGTGCACGCCGGACAGGTCGAGCCCGGCCATGTCCTCGTCGGTGGTCCGCCGGGCGGCCAGCTCGAACGCGAAGTTCGGCACCGCGGTGAAGACGCGGGTGTTGTTCGCCATCTCCTGGATCCACCGGGCGGGACGCTGCAGGAACGCCATCGGGCTCATCAGCACCGAGTGCAGACCCATGGTCAGCGCGCCGGTGATGCCCAGCAGCAGGCCCATGTCGTGGTAGACGGGCAGCCAGGACACCAGCGTGGTGTCGGTCGGCGGAATCGCGCCTTCGGCCTCGAAGTAGTCGTCACGCACCTGCTGGACGTTGGCCAGGATGTTCTTGTGGGTGACCACGACGCCCTTCGGCGAACGCGTCGAGCCGGAGGTGTACTGCAGCACGGCGTTCTTGGTCCGCGGCGCGGGCGGGGCATTGAAGTCGGGCGTCGCGACCAGGTCGAGGCTGTCGACCTCGATCAGGGCCGGCGGTTTGCCGGGCAGCGAACGCGCGCAGCCGACGACGTCGTCGACGACAGCGGAGGTGGTCAGCAACACGGTCGGAGCGCAGTCCTGCAGCGCCGCCGTGGCCCGCTCGTCGTGGGCGCCGTACATCGGAACCGGCAGGGGCACCGCGACCAGTCCGGCCTCGAGCGCGGCATAGAAGGCGACGACATAGTCCAGGCCCTGGTGGGCCAGGATCGCGGCCCGGTCGCCCGGCGCGCCAACGGTGGCGATCTCGGCGGCCAGCACCTGGACACGGCCGTAGAGGTCACCCCAGTTGAGCGTCTGACGGTAGCCGGCCGGATCGACCTCGTAGTCGACGTACGTGTAGGCCGGTGCATCCGGTTGCTGCCGGGCCCATTCCCGCAGTACTGCGGCAATGGAAGCTTCGGTTACTGCCATCGGGACACCACCCCTTAGATCTAGAGCCCCGGACAACAAACAGGCGGGCGCTTGTGATGCAGGAGATTAACAGGGGCCTCGCACCTCTCGGACCAAAAACCCAAGAATGAAATAAGTGCGCCAAACATAAGACCCGTTCCAGCCAGCGTCATTGCTGGGACCATAGGTTTGCTATGTGGGTCACTTCCGGAGGCGTCCACTCCCCGGTCGCGACGTGCCTACCTTACCGGACGGTCAGATCGTTCGCATAATTCCGAATAATTAAAGTCTTTGCGGTCGATATGGCGTGGTGGAGACGTTGAGACACGTTCTCGCGATGACCGCGGCCGCTGAGCAGCTCATGGAAGTCTGCTGTCCGTCTCCTGTGACACCTGTGTCACCAGTGAAACCTCCGCCGAAGAGGCGGTTTGCTGGATATCGCCGCGCCGACGCCGTGGTGTGGGGTTTTTCACTTTTTGTCCCGCCATCCCCAGTTGGACGCGCGTCGGGATCCGCGCGAGGACCCCGAGCCGGTCCGCGGTAGCCGATCTATCCAGATTATCGGAAATACCGTCCAATTTGTCGGTTACATAATGGATTCGACAATTAAAGAACGGCGTCGTTTCCGGTTCGTGATTGGATCGGCACCGCGGGCAACAATCGTTTCATTTAATGATGTTGCTCAACCCCGGCAAGTGGACAAGATCTTTGTCTCGATCTCACTAACCAACTCGGCTATGTGGTCGGTCAGATAAAAATGGTGGCCCGGAAAAACTTTCATAGAGAACTCAGAGGTCGTGCGCTGCGACCACGGTTCCACCTTCGCGGGGGTCGCGACTTCGTCGTCGTCGCCCAGGAACGCAGAGATCGGGCAGGACAACGTCTCCCCGGGCGGGCAGTCGTATTTCGAGATCGCCTTAAGCCCGCGCAGTGTCGGCAGGATGCTGGCGGCGAATTCCTCGTTTTCGAGAAACTCAGGGTTGACACCCGTCATCTCGCTCACCGCGTCCAGCAGACCGCGGTCGGATTCGGGGACATGTTCGTAGCCGACGTGGCCCGGCGCGGCGACGGCCGAGACGAACAGGGCCGCAATCGGACTGCCCGCCTGCTCGAACCGACGCGCGACCTCGAACGCCAGCAGTCCGCCCATGCTGTGGCCGAAGAAGGTGATTTTGTCGTGCGGGTCTTCGGGCGGCTTGATCATCTGGCAAACCTTGTCGGCGAGATCGCCGATGGTGGTGAATGACCCGAGATCATGATTACCACCGCGCCCCGGATACCGAACGGCAACGCGTTTGATATCGCTGGCAAAGGCTTTGGCGAACGGCACGTAAAACTCCGCCGATCCCCCAGCGTGCGGAAAGATGAAAAGCTTCGGTGGCTGCCCAGTCACGCGGCAACGATACAGTCCCCCACCTGCCCGCCCCACCATGACGCGGCAGGACCGACCTCCACGGCCCGGGTTACTGGCGTTGGCTTAATCAATTGAAAACCTGTGAAAAAGCCAAGAAATTACTGAGCCGTTTTTGCCGGGTCGGTTTCGCCGAATCATCTACCGCCAAACGCAAAAAAGCCTTACGATTTCTCCGCCATGACGTGTGGCAATCGCGCCAGGGGAGGTCTATCCAAACGCCCAGCCTCAAGTACTGTTCAAGACAGTATGGGCCCGGGTCGTGGGAAGGGTTTGAAGATGTTCGTTACTACACAACCAGACGTGCTGCAGGGGGCTGCGGGAACGTTGTCCGGCATCGGGGATGCCATGGTCGCCCGTAACTCGGCTGCCGCCGCACCGACGACAGGTTTGGCACCTGCTGCCTCGGACCTCGTCTCGGCGATGACGGCTGCTCAGTTCGGTCAGCACGGCGCGCTGTACCAGCAGATCGCCGCCCAGGCCGCCGAGGTGCACGAGCAGCTGGTGTCCGCGCTGCGCTCCGGCGCCGCCGCCTATGCGCTGACCGAGGCGACCAACATCGCCTCCGCGCACTAGTCGGATCGCGGGTTCGGAATGAGCTTTTCGCTGATACCTCCGGAGATCAACTCCGCGCTGATGTACTCCGGCGCGGGATCCGGTCCGTTGTTGGAGGCCGCGACGGCGTGGGATGGACTGGCCGCCGACCTCGAGGCCACCGCCACGCAGTACCAGACCGCGGTCACCAACCTGACCACCGGGACGTGGCTCGGTCCGTCATCGGCTCACATGGCCGCGGCTGCCGAGCCCTACATCGCCTGGCTGCAGAGCACCGCGACCGAAGCCGCCCAGACCGGGGCCCAGGCCAAGGCTGCCGCCGCCGCCTACCAGACCGCTTACTCGTCGATGGTTCCGCCGCCGGTGATTTCGGCCAACCGGGCCGAGCTGACCACGCTGGTGTCCAACAACTTCCTCGGGCAGAACACCGGGGCGATCGCCCAGAACGAGGCCAACTACCTGGAGATGTGGATCCAGGACGCGCTGGGCATGGACACCTACCACCAGAGCGCGACGGGAGCTTCAGCCGGACTGCCGGCGCAGACAGCGGCACCACTGGTGACCAGCGGCTCGCAGGCGGCCGCCCCGGCAGCTGCGACGGCTGACTCCGGCAGCAACGCACTCACCATTGGGATCCTGCAAGCGATTGCAGACCTGTTCGGCTATACCGGAAGTGCGCCGACGGACCTGTCCGCCACTTCACTGGCGACCTGGCTTCCCGGAGTAACGACGGCTCTGGCCGCAAACCCAAGTGCCGCACTGCTTCCCGTCCAGGCGACGTACTACATGGGCATGCTGGGCAGCACTCCCGCCCGTATGTTCATGAGCGGTGGCAGCGGTGGTGCCGCCACCGGCACGGCCGACACGCTGGTCAGCATGAAGGACTCGCTGCTGGACAACGTCGGCAAGCTGATCGACGGCAAGGCGGCCTCCGTGATGAGCGGCGTGACCGGTCAGCTGGGTAAGTGGGGTGCGGGCATCCAGGCCGGCATTCAGGCTCAGATGGCCAGCGCCATGCACGCGGGCGGGCTGTCGGTGCCGCACGCCTGGCACACCGGCGCGGAGGGCGCCATGGATCGCGCTGCCCCGCTGATGCCGTCTACCAGCGTCGCCGCACCGAGCCTGATGCACGGCCTGCCCACCAGCCCGTTCTCCCAGGGCCTGATGGGCGCGCTGGCCGGACGCGGCATGACCTCCATGGGCTCGCGTGTCGCCGCCAAGGTGATGCCACGCTCGCCCGCCGGCGGATAAAATTCGTCAACCGACAACGAAATAACTTCACACGCCCACCAGAAGGAGAGAGATATGCCTACACGTTTTATGACTGACCCGCACGAGATGCGTTCGATGGCCGGACGTTTCGATGTGCACGCGCAGACCGTCGAGGATGAGGCCCGCAAGATGTGGGCGTCGAGCCAAAACATCGCCGGGGCCGGCTGGAGCGGTACCGCTCAGGCCACGTCCTACGACACCATGGGCCAGATGAACACCGCGTTCCGCAACATCGTCAACATGCTGCACGGGGTCCGGGACGGGTTGATCCGCGACGCCAACAACTACGAGGCCCAAGAGCAGGGCTCCCAGCAGATCCTGTCCAGCTAGCCGATCACCGAAAACTTTTAGGAGAACCCTCATGTCGATCAGTTACCAGTTCGGTGATGTCGATGCCCACGGCGCGTTGATCCGTTCCCAGGCCGCCTCTTTGGAGGCCGAGCACCAGGCCATCGTGCGCGATGTGCTGGCTGCCGGTGACTTCTGGGGTGGCTCGGGTTCGGTGGCCTGCCAGGAGTTCATCACCCAGTTGGGCCGCAACTTCCAGGTCATCTACGAACAAGCCAACAGCCACGGCCAGAAGGTGCAGACCGCAGGCAACAACATGGCCTCCACCGACTCCGCCGTCGGATCCAGCTGGGCCTGACCCACCACAACGCCAACTGCGTTGGCGTTGAACGCTTTTCGTGGCGCCGGCAGCGCCCGCACCCTGCGGGCCTGTCGGCGTTTTCGTTGGCGGCGGGCACCCGTCGCCCAGTAATCGGCTGTGATATCGCGGATGGTCACGAATTGAAAAAAGGATGTCACCGCCCTTAGAGGCGGATGTGACGGGTGAGCCTCGTCGGAGTGTTCGCGACGCCGAGCGACGGTCCGGTCCCGCTCTCGGTGGTACCAGTGGTACCGGCTAACCTGAACGACAACCTCGCGACAAGGAGCGTTCATGGAAGGCTTTGCCGGAAAAGTTGCCGCAGTGACGGGCGCCGGATCGGGAATCGGCCGGGCGCTGGCCCTCGCACTCGGCCGCTCGGGCGCTTCGCTGGCGATCAGCGACGTCGACCTCGAGGGGCTGGCCACGACCGAAGAGCAACTCACGGCCATCGGCGCTGCGGTCCGCAGCGACCGCCTCGACGTCACCGAGCGTGAGGCCTTCGGAATCTATGCCGACACCATCAACGCGCACTACGGCAAGGTCAATCAGATCTACAACAACGCCGGAATCGCCTACACCGGCGATGTCGACATCACCGCGTTCAAGGACATCGAGCGGGTGATGGACGTCGACTTCTGGGGAGTTGTCAACGGCACCAAGGCTTTTCTGCCGCATCTTGTCGCCTCCGGCGACGGTCACGTCGTCAATATCTCCAGTCTGTTCGGGCTGCTGTCGGTTCCGGGGCAGGCCGCCTACAACTCGGCCAAGTTCGCGGTCCGCGGTTTCACCGAGGCATTGCGACAAGAGATGGTGCTCAACCGCGAGCCGGTCAAGGTGACGACGGTGCACCCGGGCGGCATCAAGACCGCGATCGCGCGCAACGGCCTGACCGCCGAGGGAGTCAGCGCGGATGCGCAGTCCAAGGTCTTCGACAAGCGACTGGCCTCCACCACCCCGGAGCGGGCGGCCGAGATCATCTTGGACGGTGTCCGCAAGAACAAGGCCCGGGTGCTGGTCGGCCAGGACGCCGTTGTGATCGACTTGCTGGTGCGAATCACCGGTTCGCACTACCAGCGGCTGTTCGCACCGGTGATCGGCAGGATCAAGCCGCCGTCGCGCTAGTCAGCGGCCTAACGGGTGCTCGTTCAGCCAGGCGTCGGCCACTGCCTGCGGATCGGCCCCCGCGCTCACCTGGCGGCGCATGTCGACCAGCGCGGCGGTATCCAGCACGCCGGCCACTTCGTTGACCGCCAGCAGCTGTCGGGTCGACAACTCGTTGCGGCGGTAGAGCGGCACCACGTTCTCGGCCTGCACCAGCGCCGGCTTGCCGTCGGTGAGCACCACCAGATCGCCGGGCACACTCGGGTCGGCCGTTGTGGTCCAGGCCGCCGTCACCTCTCCCGACTTCACGGCCGCGAAAAGCGCTGCCTCATCACCGAACTCGCGGCTCTCGGGCAGCCGGCACCTACCGACCTCCGACGGCGTGATCGCACCGGCGACCGAGCCGACGGTCAGCCCGTCGCAATGGCGGGTCAGCACGCCGAGATCGCTGCCGCCCCAATCCTTTGACGTCGACCCGGCAACCGCCAACGCGGGTTTGTCCTCGGCGGCGGTGGTGTAATCACCGGCCGCGATGCCCTCCGGCAGGGCGCCGATCATCGCCTTGTAGACCTGCGAGTCCGACCGGACGCCGGCTCCCGGCTGGAAGGCCTGTAACACCCGACCGGTGAGGCTGGGGACGACGACGAACGCGCCGGAGTCCAACTTGGACAATGGATCTGGCGCCTGCTCGGTGCGCGCCGGGAAACCGTAAGACCGTAGGGCACCGGTGTAGACATCGGCCAGCAGCGTCGACTCGACACCGGCCCGGGACCCGACCACCAACTCGGCCTGGCGTGGCGTGCTGTGGCCGCACCCCCCGATCGCCAGCGCAGCGGTCAACGCCAGCGCGGCGAACCGGCTGCTGGTCACTCCGCGGTATCTGCAGCGGCCGCAACCGCGGCGGCGACCGCCGGCTCGACCCGTGGATCGAGGGGACTCGGCACGATCCGGTCCTTCGCCAGGTCATCGACAGCGATAGAGTAGATCGCTTCGGCCGCAGCAATTTTCATCTCTTCGGTGATCCGTCGGGCACCGGCGTCCAGCGCTCCGCGGAACACGCCCGGGAAGGCCAGCACGTTGTTGATCTGGTTCGCGAAGTCGCTGCGCCCAGTGGCGACGATCGACGCGTGCTTGGCCGCCACGGCCGGGTGGACCTCCGGGTCGGGATTCGACAGCGCGAACACGATGCTCTTCGGCGCCATGGTCGCGATGAGTTCCTCGGGAACCACGCCACCGGAGACGCCAACGAAGACGTCGGCACCCTCGAGCGCCTCGACCATGCCGCCGGTGCGGTCCAGCGGGTTGGTGCGGGCCGCCAGTTCGGCCTTGACCCCGTTCATGCCGGCTCGGTCGCGGTGCAGAATGCCCTGCGAGTCGAGCACGGTGATGTCCGAAATACCCCGGGCCTGAAGCAGATTGGCGCATGCGACACCGGCGGCGCCGGCGCCGGAGACGACGACCCGCAGCCTGGTCATGTCACGGTTCAGCACGGTCGCGGCACCCATCAGCGCGGACAGCACGACGATCGCGGTGCCGTGCTGGTCGTCGTGCATCACCGGGCAGTCCAGCGCTTCGACAAGGCGGCGCTCGATCTCGAAGCAGCGCGGCGCGGCGATGTCCTCGAGGTTGACCGCGCCGAACGTCGGGCGCAGCCGTACCAGCGTCTCGACGATCTCGTCGGGCTCCTTGGTGTCCAGCACGATCGGGATGGCATCCAGCCCGGCGAACTCCTTGAACAGTCCGCACTTGCCTTCCATCACCGGCAGCGAGGCGGCCGGGCCGATGTCCCCCAGGCCGAGCACGGCGCTGCCGTCGCTGACCACCGCGACCAGTCGTGCCGACCAGGTGTAGCGGGCGGCCAGCGTGTGATCACCGGCGATCGCGCGGCTCACCTGTGCCACGCCCGGGGTGTAGGCGATCGACAACGAGCGCTGGGTGTCCAGCGCCGTCGTCAGGCCGACGGAAAGCTTGCCCCCTGAGTGCGCCTCAAAGATCTCCGCATCGGTGATCGCGCCGTCTTCAGAATGGGTCTGTATCGATTCAATCAACTCAGACACACAGCCCAGCGTACTGACTACTCATTAGTAGCCCTAATCGACAAAACCCGGCGAACTGTCAGATCAGGCCCAGATCGGTGACCGCGCTGCGCTCGTCGGCGAGTTCGGCCGTCGACTTGTCGATCCGCTCACGGGAGAAGTCGTTGATCTCCAGGCCCTGCACGATGCTCCAGTCGCCGCCGGAGGTGGTGACCGGGAACGACGAGATGAGGCCCTCGGGCACGCCGTAGGAGCCGTCGGAGAAGACAGCCATCGACACCCAGTCGTCCTTCGGGCTGCCCAGCAGCCAGTCGCGGGCCGCGTCGATGGTCGCCGATGCCGCCGAGGCGGCCGACGAGCTGCCACGCGCGTCGATGATCGCTGCGCCGCGCTTGGCGACGGTCGGGATGAAGTCGTCGGCGATCCACTTCTCGTCGCCCACGACCTCGGCGGCGTTCTTGCCGTTGATCTCGGCGTGGAAGATGTCCGGGTACTGGGTGGCCGAGTGGTTGCCCCAGATGGTGACCTTCTTGATGTCGGTGACCTTGGCGCCGGTCTTCTTCGACAGCTGCGAGATGGCCCGGTTGTGGTCCAGACGGGTCAGCGCGGAGAACCGCTCCTTGGGGATGTCCGGTGCGTTGTTCAGCGCGATCAGCGCGTTGGTGTTGGCCGGGTTACCGGTGACTCCGATGCGGACGTCGTCGGCGGCCACGGAGTTCAGCGCCTTGCCCTGGGCGGTGAAGATGGCACCGTTGGCCTCCAGCAGGTCGCCGCGCTCCATGCCCGGGCCGCGCGGGCGGGCGCCGACGAGCAGCGCCAGGTTCACGCCGTCGAAGATCTTGTTGGGATCGGCACCGATCTGCACGCCGGACAGCAGCGGGAACGCCCCGTCGTCGAGCTCCATCACCACACCCTCGAGCGTCTTCAACGCGGGCTCGATCTCCAGCAGCCGCAGCTCGATCGGGCGGTCCGGGCCCAGCAACGAGCCGCTGGCCAGGCGAAACAGCAGACTGTAGCCGATCTGGCCGGCGGCACCGGTGACGGCAACCTTCAGGGGGGTAGTGCTCACGGTCATTCGCTCCTTAAGTGGAGGTTTGGGGCATGCCTCGAATTGGGGCGTCGGGTCGAAACTAGCGCACCCGCAGAGTTGGGAAATCCCTACCCCACCTCGGTGTCAGCTGCGTCACCTCTGCGCCGTCTGCGGGCGGGCGATCGCCATCTAGGGCGCGTAGCATGACCGAGGCTTTATCGGATCCGAGCTGCGACGGGAGGTGAAGGATGCCTTCGTTTCGCGAAATTCCGGAAACGCTGCGTCCTCTGGCACGGCCTGAGCGGGACGAGCCTCCGAGTCCGCAGCCAGTCGACCCGCCCGCCGATGAGGCGGTGGTCGACTGCGGGATCTACGTAGACGGCGAGCGACTGCCCGGGACGTTCAGCTACGCCGAGGCCCAGGCCAGAGTCACCGAGCTGCAGCTGGGCGGCCAGGAAGCCTTCGCCTGGATCGGCCTGCACGCCCCCACCGAGCACCAGATGCAGGAAGTCGGCGCCGCGTTCCGCATGCACCCGCTGGCCATCGAGGACGCCGTCTGCGCTCATCAGCGGCCCAAGCTGGAGCGCTACGACGAGTCGCTGTTCCTGGTGCTCAAGACCCTCAACTACGTGCCGCACGAGTCGACCCTGCTGGCCCCCGAGATCGTCGAGACCGGCGAGATCATGATCTTCGTCAACAGCGACTTCGTGGTGACCGTCCGGCATGGCGATCACGGTCGGCTGACCGACGTGCGAAAGCGGATGGACTCCGATCCCGAACACATGCGGCTGGGCCCTTTTGCCGTGATGCATGCGATCGCGGACGCGGTCGTCGACCACTACCTCGAGGTCACGCAGTCGATGGAGGGCGATATCGACGCCATCGAGGAAGAGGCCTTCGCGCGCGACCACCGGACCCGGATCGAGCCGATCTACCAGATGAAGCGCGAGGTGGTCGAGCTGCGCCGGTCGGTCAACCCGTTGTCGATGCCGTTCGCCCGGCTGCAGACCGAACACAAGGACCTGATCTCCAAGGAGGTCCGGCGCTATCTGCGTGACGTCGGCGACCACCACACCCATGCCGCCGACCAGATCGCCAGCTACGACGAGAACCTCAGCTCGCTGGTGCAGGCGGCGCTGGCCCGGGTCGAGATGCAGCAGAACACCGACATGCGCAAGATGTCCGCGTGGGCGGCCCTGCTGGCGATACCGACGATGGTCGCCGGCATCTACGGGATGAACTTCGAGTACATGCCCGGGCTGAAGTGGCATTGGGGCTACCCGACGACGATCTTGGGCACCGCGGCGATTTGCATGTTCTTGTATCGGAACTTCCGGCGTAACGGCTGGCTGTAGCTCGGTTCGGCCGTGACTCTGCGCTGAGCGCGGCATTTCCTCGCACTTTGTCGCCGTGAGCGCAGAGTCAACGATCAATGCGGTTGCGCGGCGGGGCGATTGGGGTCCAGGACGTCGACGCCGTCGCTGCGCCAGGCCTCGCGCATCGCATCGGCGCCCTTCAACCGGACCCAGGCCGCCTCGGTCGCGGTGATCGGCGTCGCCGACAAGAAGCGCACCGGCTCGCGGGGCGGGTCGAGCGGCAGCTCGGCTATGTCGCTGTCGCCCAACAGCACCGCGGTGAACGGGACTCTGGAGGTCGGATGAGTCCACAGCGGGCCGCCGAGGTCGACCAGCGCATCGGTGGTCAGGACCACACCCTCGACCGCCGGTGAGGCCGCGACGATCGCCAGGCTGCGGGCCAGCCCGGTGATGGCCTTCGTATCACGAAGGCGCAGAACAACTTCGGCACGTGGACCGAGTTCGGGTTCGGCGACCATCGCGGTCGGGTCGACCATTGGACGACGCGAACAGCCCAGCGAGACGTAACTGACGGCGGCGTCGGTGCGATAGCGCAGCACGTCGACCGGTTCGGCCCCCAGGAAGGTAACGCCGGCGACGTCGGGATCTGCGCCGAAGTGTCTGTCCAGGTGTGCGCGGACCCGGTCCAACGACTGGCTCACGTGCCCGGCGGCGGGGTGACGGTGAGGTTCATCCCGGTCTCGGGGTCGAACACCGCGAGTTCCGCGACGTCGAAAGCCAATTCGAGCGTCGCGCCCTTTGCGGCCTTCGATGCTGCCGGGACCCTCGCGACGAATTCGTGCTCGCCCGAGTCGGATTCGTCGTCGAGGTCGGCCAGCTGGTCGGAATGCACCGCCGAGCCCTCGGTGGTGAAGTAGACGTACTTGTCGGCGCCCAGCGACTCGACCATGTCGACCTTCACCTCGAAGTTCAGCGCGCTGATCCGCTGATAGGCGTCGATCAGCGCCGCGTCCTTCAGGTGCTCGGGGCGGACGCCGACGATGACGTTCTCCGGCGCGGGCTGCGCCGCCAGCGTGTCGAGCACGGGCTGGGCGAGAGTGACCTCGCCGAACGGCAGGCGCAGTCCGGTGGCGGTCATCGTCGCGGGAAAGAAATTCATCGCCGGCGATCCGATGAAGCCCGCCACGAACAGGTTCGCCGGCCGCTCGTAAAGCTCGTCGGGCCTCCCGATCTGTTGCACCACGCCGCCGCGCATCACCACCACGCGATCACCCAGCGTCATCGCCTCGGTCTGGTCGTGGGTGACGTAGACGGTGGTGGTGCCCAGCCGTCGTTGTAGCCGGGCGATCTCTCCCCGCATCTGCACCCGCAGCTTGGCATCGAGGTTGGACAGCGGCTCGTCCATCAGAAATGCCTTGGGGTGCCGCACAATCGCGCGGCCCATCGCCACCCGCTGGCGTTGCCCGCCGGACAGTTGCGCGGGCTTTCGGTCGAGCACCTCGGTCAGGTCCAGGATCTTCGCGGTCTCCTCGACCTTCTTGGTGATCTCCGCTTTCTTCATCTTCGCCAGCGTCAGCGGGAAAGCGATGTTCTGGCGCACCGTCATGTGCGGGTAGAGCGCGTAGGACTGGAACACCATCGCGATGTCGCGGTCTTTCGGGGCTTTCTCGTTGACCCGCTCGCCGCCGATACGCAGCTCCCCTGACGAGATATCCTCAAGTCCGGCAATCATATTCAGCGTCGTAGATTTGCCGCAGCCGGACGGGCCGACCAGGATGATGAACTCGCCCTCGGCGATGGTGAGGCTGAACTCCTGGACGGCCTGCGCACCGTCGGGGTAACTCTTCGTCACCCGGTCCAACACGATCTCGGCCATCGAGCTATCCCTTCACCGCACCTGAGGTCAACCCCGCGACAATCCGCCGTTGGAAGACTAGAACAAACACGATAATCGGCACCGTGATCACCATGGCGCCTGCGGCGATCGACCCGGTGGGCTCTTCGTATTCCGAACTGCCGGTGAAGTTGGCGATCGCCACCGGCGCGGTGATCGACGCCTTCGTGGCGGTCAGCGACAACGCCAGCAACAGGTCGTTCCACGCGAAGATGAACACCAGGATCGCGGTGGTCACGATACCCGGCGCCGCCAGCGGGACGATCACCTTGCGGAAGGCCTGGGCCGGCGTGGCGCCGTCCATCGTGGCCGCCTTCTCCAGGTCCCGGGGGATCTCGCGGAAGAACGCCGACAGCGTGTAGATCGACAGCGGCAAGGCGAACGTGATGTAGGGGATGATCAGGCCGGGCCAGGTGTCGAACAGCCCGATCCGGCGCTCGATATTGAACAACGGGGTCACCAGCGAGATGGCCGGGAACATCGAAATCAGCAGCACCGCACCGATCAACAGCCGCCTGCCGGGAAACTCCAGCCGTGCCACCGCGTACCCCGCCATGGCGCCGATCACCACCGCGATCACGGTGGTGATAACACCGACGCCGACCGAATTGATCAGCGCCGAGCTGAAGTAGTTGCCGCGGAAGATTCCGCGGTAGTTGTCCAGAGTCAGCGACGACGGAATCAGCTTGCCGTCCTTGACCGTTGACGTCGGTTTGAGCGAGAGACTGAGAATCCACAGCACCGGGGTCAGCGCGTAGATCAGGACCAGGGCGTCGACAACAACCCATCCGGCCGCCCGCCTAGCGCGCATCGTCACCGCCGGGTGCCGCGGCGCCGAAGACCTTGACGAACAGCAATGCGATCAGCGTCACGCAGCAGAAGATCAGCACCGAAATCGCCGATCCCAGGCCGACATTGAAGCCTTTGAATAAATTGTCATAGCCGAGGATCGACACCGAACCGGTGTTGCCGGTGCCGCCGGTGAGCACATAGATGCTGTCGAAAATCCGGAAGGCGTCCAGGGTCCGGAACAGCAGCGCCACCAGTATCGCCGGCTTGATCAGCGGCAGCGTGATCGAGATCAGTCGGCGCCACGCGCCGGCGCCGTCCACCTCGGCAGCCTTCAGCAGATCGGCCGGCACCAGCGCCAGGCCCGCCAGCAGCAGCAGCGACATGAACGGCGTGGTCTTCCACACCTCGGCGATGACCACCACGCCCAGTGACGAAAACTGGTGTGTCAGAGGCGCACTGCCATGCGGCAGCAGGTTTGCCAGGTAACCGGTGCCCGGCGTCCAGGCGTAATACCAACTGTAGGACGCGACCGCGGTCACGATGCCGTACGGGATCAGCACCGCGGTGCGCACCAGTCCTCTGCCAACCAGCGTGCGGTGCATCGCCAGCGCCAAGGCCAGGCCGAGCACGAACTCGATCGACACCGAGGCGACCGTGATCGCCAGCGTCACCGCCAGCGCCGTCCACCAGTAGCGGTCGGTCAGGATCGTCTGGTAGTTGCCGAAACCGATGAAGCGAGTGTCGTCCGGTACGGTCAGGATGTTGTGCTGAAGGCTCAGCCACACCGCGTAGCCGATCGGATACGCCGTGACGGCCAGCATCAACAACGCCGCGGGCGCGACCAAGACGAACGCCAACCGCTGTTGGTGCTTCATGGGAGTAATCCCTTGCCGTCGATTGCTTTACGCACCTGCACGGCGAGTTCGTCGGCCGTCTTCTCCGGGTCGATCCGGGTGATCGGCGCCAGCGTCGCGGCGATCCGGGTGGACACCGCCGGGTAGGCCGGGGTCGCGAACCGTGCGGCGGCGTTCGTGAGTTGCCGCCGGATGACGTCGTACATCGGGTAGCGCGCCTGGAACTGCGGATCGGAGTACACCGAGGTCCGCACCGCGGACAAGCCGCCCTGCAGCGCGATGTACTTGTCGTTGACCGGGCTGCGCAGGCACCTGACTACCTGAAACGCTTCGGCGGGGTGCCGGCTCGCCGAGGAGACCGCCAGGTTCAGACCGCCGATGGTTACTTTGGCCGGCCGTCCCGGCTGCACACTCGGGTAGGGCGCGAAGCCGAAAACCGCTCTGCTGGCGTCGTATGCGTCGCGGAACTGCTGCTCGGTGGGCTTGAAGGTACCGACCCCGTCGATGCTGCCGGCCAGCGCGGATTGGCGATTGAGCGGCAGAAACGGCACGCCTCCCTTGACGGCGTTCTCCAGCATGGAGGCCAGTACGAAGGGCCAGTTGACCTCGAGCGCGGACTTGCCCTGCTCGAACGCAAGCCGGGCAGACGCGGCGTCGCTGCGGGTCACCGACGGGTCGGCGCCCGGTGCGGTGGCCACCGATTTCATGATCTGTAGAGCCTGGACGGTGGCCGCCCGGTGTGCGGATGTGTCGGTGAGCGTGACGGTGCGGCCGTCCTCGGAAAGCACTTGCCCGCCAGCACTTTCCAGCAGGGTGTTGAACCAGACCACCACGCTCTCGTTCTGACTGGCCTGCACGCCGATCCAGCTCGGTTCGCCGGCGGCGTGCAACCGGGTGGCCTCGGCAACGACGGCGTCCCACGTTGCCGGCGGCTTCTCCATCAAATCTGGCCGATACCACAACAATTGAGTATTGGTGCTCAGCGGTGCGGCAAACAGCCGGTGCCGCCAGGTTGCAGTGGCCAGTGGTCCTGTCAACGTGTCGGTGGTGGCGTCGGCCTCCGCGCGATGCGCCGGATCATCGGACAGCGGCAGCACCCACCCCGCCTCGGCGAACTCGGCCGTCCAGATCACGTCGATCGCGATCACGTCCACCGAGCGGTCGTGAGCGCTGAACCGGCGGGCCAGCAACAGGCGTTGATCGTCGGTGGCTCGCGGCAACCCGAAGTTGCGAATCGTGAATCGCCCACCGAACTGTGTGCTGCAGCGCTCGGCGAGCGCGGCGAAGGTCGCGACGTCACCGGCCGGGGTGTAGATCGAGATCACCCGATCGCCGTCATGCGACGAGCAACCCGGCAGCGCCGACACCGCGGTCAGCACCGCCAGCGCGACCGCGCCCAACCGGCGACGCACGAGTCAGATGGCCAAGCGGGCCAGCAGATCCCGGGCCTGCTCGGCGTTCTGCGGGTCGCAGAGAACGTCGTATCGGCCGGCCACCAACTGCAGCGTCGAACTGAAGTCCCGGGTACCGCGCGCCATCGAATAGGGAATCGCGGAGGTGATCAGCCCGAAGAACACACCGGCCACCAGGCCCGTGGTCAACGCCTCCATCGGATGCGGGCTGGAGAACAGCAAGGTGAGCACCAGGCCGATGAACAGACCCAGCCAGGCCCCGCTGATCACGCCGCCGCCCAACACTTTTGGCCACGTCAGCCGCCCTGTCACCCGTTCCACCTGCATCAGGTCGACGCCCACGATGGTGACCTGCTGCACCGGGAACTGCTGATCGGAGAGGTAGTCGACGGCTCGCTGGGCTTCGGCGTACGTGGGGTACGACGCGACCGGCCAGCCTTTCGGCGGTGTCGGCAGTCCGGGAGCACGCCGGCTCCCGGACGGGGTGCCGGGCCTGGCACCGGGAACCTGTCCTGGCTGAAAGGGGCTGCTCATGGGTTTCATTGTGCTCCGCCGGCCCCGGCTGAGTCTTCCGCGGTCGACGAATGTGCGGCCAGCTGCACACCCGCGGGCGAATGTGCGGCCAGCCGCACGGCCGCGAGATTCTTGGCCGCCACCTCCGATCGAAGACCGCACGCTGCGCAAACGCCTGCCCGACCCGTCGCCAAGCTAGGTTTAACGGCATGACAGCTCCGGGCGGTGGTGAGCCCCACCGCGATCGGCCGGGTACTTGGCAGCCCTACCAGCATCCGCCGGTAGATCCGCAGGCACCGGTGAACTACCCGGACTACCCCCCGGCCCCGCCGTATCCGGGCCAGCGGCCGCCGCCGTACGGGGGCTATCCGCCGCCTCCCCCGCCGTTCGGCGGCCCGATCGGCTACCCGAGTCCGCCGCTCTACCCGGCTCCCTACGATCCGTATCTGGGCTATCAGCCGCAGCAGACCAACAACCTGGCCGTCGCGTCGCTGGTCACCTCGATTGCCGGCGTCATCTTCGGCATTCCGCTGGCCATCTTCTGCTACGTGGGCTGGTTGATTCCCGTCATCGGCGCGGTGCTGGGCGGCATCGCGCTCAGTCAGATCAAGCAGAGCGGCCAGCAGGGCCGCGGGATGGCGATCGCCGGGGTCGCGATCGGCGCCGCCACCGCGGCGTTGCTCGTGCTGGTGATGGTGATATTCGTCGCCGCGGCCCATTCGCCGATGTCCATCACCTAACCGGTCGGCGGCTCGAACTTCTCGCCCTGGCGCTCCATGCCCGCCGCACGCCCTTTCGCGGCGACCACCAGAGCCATCTTGCGGCTGGCTTCGTCGAGCATCTCGTCGCCGAGCATCACCGCGCCCCGGGCACCGCCGGCCGCCGAGGTGTGCCACTCGTAGGCCTCCAGGATCAATTCGGCGTGATCGTAATCGGCTTGGCGGGGGCTGAAGATCTCGTTGCCGGCCGCGATCTGGTCGGGATGCAGCACCCACTTGCCGTCATAGCCCAACGCGGCCGAGCGGCCGGCCACCCGCCGGAACGCTTCGGTGTCACGCACTTTCAGGTACGGACCGTCGATGGCCGCCTTCCCGTGGGCGCGAGCGGCCACCAGGATCGTCATCAGCACGTGGTGGTACGCGTCGCCCTCGGTGTAGCCCTCGGGTTGCTCACCGACGACCAGGGTGCGGGTGTTCAGGTTGGCCATCAGGTCCGCCGGGCCGAGCACCAGCGCCTGCACCCGCGGCACCGCGGCGATCGCGTTGATGTTGGTCAACCCGCGGGCGTCCTCGATCTGCGCGTCGATGCCAATCTCGCCGACGGGTAGCCCGTGCGTGGTCTCCAACTGGGTCAGCAGTAGGTCGAGTGCCTGAACATGCGAGGAGTCAGACACTTTCGGCAAGACCACCACGTCGAGCTTGGCGTCGGGTGCCGCGCCGACGGCGGAGACCACCTCGATGAGATCGGCGTGCGTCCACGGTGTGGTCCAGTCGTTGACCCGCACCCCGCGCAACTGCCCGGCCCAGCCGGGCGCGGCCAGCGCGGCGGCCACCCGGCCGCGGGCGTCGGCCTTGGCATCGGACGCGACGGCGTCCTCGAGGTCGAGGAAGACCTCGTCGGCCGGAAGGCCTTTGGACTTGTCGATCATCTTCTGGCTACTGCCCGGCACCGACAGGCACGTGCGACGGGGCCGGTAGGAGTTGTTCACACCTCACTCCTACCCTTTGAACCATGGCCACGATCAACAGGGTGTACGCCGCGCGGCTGGCGCGAATGCAGGTCCTGGGCCCGATGGGCGAGGCCCTCGGCCGAGTCCGCGACGTCGTGGTCAGCATCAGCATCGTTCGCCAGCAGCCGCGGGTGCTCGGGCTCGTCGTCGAAATGGCTTCGCGCCGAAGGATATTCGTTCCGATCCTGCGAGTGTCGGCGATCGAGCCCAACGCGGTGACGCTCACCACCAACAACGTTTCGATGCTCCGCTTCGAGCAGCGGCCCGGCGAAGTTCTCGTCCTGGGCCAGATCGTCGACACCAAGGTGCGGGTCAACGACCCCGAACTGCCCGAACTCGTCGACACCGACGTCGTCGTCACCGACCTGGGTCTGGAACAGACCCGAACCCGCGACTGGATGGTCACCCGGGTTTCGGTGCGGGTGCCACGGCGCCTGGGCCGGCGCAGCACCACCCACATCGTCGGCTGGCGCAACGTGCAAGGGCTGACGCCATCGGCGCTGGCAATGCCCGGCCAGGCCGTCGCGCAGCTGTTGCACCAATTCGAGAAATGGCGACCGATCGAGGTGGCCGACGCGGTGCGCGAGCTGCCGGCGAAGCGGCGCCACGAGGTGGTCTCGGCGCTCGACAACGACCGGCTGGCCGACATCCTGCAAGAGCTGCCGGAAGAGGAACAGGCCGAGCTGCTGATGCGGCTGGGCGACGAGCGCGCGGCCGACGTTCTCGAGGAGATGGATCCCGACGATGCCGCCGATCTGCTCGGCACCATGGCTCCGACGTTGGCCGAGCGGCTGCTGCGGCAGATGGATCCCGAGGACTCCGACCCGGTGCGACGGCTGTTGAAGCACTCCCCCGACACCGCGGGCGGACTGATGACCTCCGAGCCGGTGGTGTTGACGCCGGACACGTCGGTCGCCGAGGCGCTGGCCCGGGTCCGCGATCCCGATCTGACGCCGGCGTTGTCGTCGCTGGTGCTGGTGGTCCGCCCGCCGACGGCCACCCCGACCGGACAGTACCTGGGCTGCGTGGCCCTGCAGCGGCTGCTGCGCGAACCCCCGTCGATGCTGGTCGGCGGGATTGTCGACGCCGACCTGCCCTGGCTCGAGCCCGATACGTCGCTGGCCGTGCTGACCCGCTACTTCGCCGCCTACAACCTGGTCTGCGGTCCCGTGGTGGACGCGCAGCACCATCTGCTGGGCGCGGTGACCGTGGACGACGTGCTCGACCATCTGCTGCCCCACAACTGGCGCGACAGCACCGAGGAACCGGTGCTGGACACCGCGGGAGGCCAGTCATGAGCAAATCCGCACCGCCGCGGTCGCGGCTATACACGCCACGCATTTCGCGGCTGTCGGCGCCGCGGCTGGACGCTGAGGCCGTCGGCAACTTCACCGAGTCGATCGCCCGTTTCTTCGGCACCGGAAGCTACCTGCTGATCCAGACGATCGTGGTGGTGGTATGGATCATCCTGAACGTCGCCGCGGTCAGCCTGCGCTGGGATCCGTACCCGTTCATCCTGCTCAACCTGGCGTTTTCCACCCAGGCCGCCTACGCTGCGCCGCTGATCCTGCTGGCCCAGAACCGCCAGGAGAACCGCGACCGCGTCACACTCGAGCAAGACCGGCGACGCGCCGAAGAAACCAAAGCCGACACCGAATATCTGGCCCGCGAACTCGCGGCCCTGCGGTTGGCGATCGGCGATGTCGCCAAGACTCGGGATTATCTGCGCCGCGAGCTGGAGGATCTGCGCGAGCTGCTGGACAACCGGCTGCCCGAGGCACCCGGCTCCCGGGCGGGAACGGGCGACGAGGTGGATCGACACGCCGCTTCGCCTAATTGACACAGCCGCGCTGAAGCGGCGTTTTCACAGGTTATGAGTCCCGTGATTGTTGTCACTGGAGTCACCGGTGTTATGTATGGTGACCTAGTTCACGAGGCTCACGCGAAATCGCGGGCCCCACAACGCTCGAGGACTAGGCAGGTCGAGTGCGGGTAGGGGGACGCAAGGGCGTACGTCCAGCCCTGGCAACGATGCGAAAGCGGGTACTTCGCGCGCCAAAAGCCCCGAAAGTGCCTGCGGCCGTTGTCAATTCGGCGTCCTCGGTGCGCGACGCAGCGGCTCGCGGCGTGCACGCCGTCAGGATCCCGGTGGCGTTGGCGGCGATCGCGGCCACCTCTCAGTCCGTCAGCACCACGATTCAGCAAACTTTGACGCGCACCGGGAAGTCGCCGGCGTTCGGTGTGGCGATGATCGCCTGCCTGATCTACCCGAGCGTCGACGGCGCGGTGGCGCCGCCGTTCCCGTTGGCCAAGTCGACCGTGCACGACGCCGCGATTACCACGGTCGCCGCCGTCGCGCGGGCCTCTACCGACCCGACCGGCCCGCTGGTGGTCGCCGTCGAGCACCCGAAGATCGGCTTCCACATCGCCGAAGCCGCCGCGTCGGCTCCCCCGCCGACCGTCGTGGTGAATAGCCCGGGAGCGCTCGGCATTCCCGCGGTCGCGCTGACCGCGTACCGCAACGCCGAAAGAATGATGGCCGTTTCCGACCCGGCCTGCGGCATCAGCTGGAATCTGCTGGCCGGCATCGGCCGGATCGAGTCGGGCCATGCCAGCGGCGGCGCCACCGACGCCCGCGGCACCGCGGTCCGGCCGATCTACGGGCCGACGCTGGACGGCACGCTGCCCGGCAACGAGGTGGTGGTCCAGAGCTCCGCCCCCGGACGCGTCAGCTACGCCCGCGCGATGGGGCCGATGCAGTTCCTGCCGGGCACTTGGGCGCGCTACGCCTCCGACGGCGACGGTGACGGGATGGCCGATCCGCAGAACCTGTACGACGCCACGCTGGCTGCCGCCCGCTACCTGTGCAGCGGCAACCTGAACCTGCGCGACCAGTCGCAGGTGTTGTCGTCGATCCTGCGCTACAACAACTCGATGCCGTACGCCCAGAACGTGCTGGGCTGGGCCGCGGCCTACGCGACCGGTGTCATCCCGGTCGACCTACCGCCGATCACCGGACCGCCCCCACCGCTGGGCGACGCCCACCTCGAACATGCCGAAGGCCTCGGGCCGAATCTGCCGCTGAACATGCACGGGCTGTCGTCCGCCGATCCGCTGGCCCGGACGCCGTTGATCGACCTCAGTGGAAGCCCCGCCGGCGCCCAGCCGTGGTCGGCGCAGGGGCCGGCCGGCTACAACCCGGCGTGCACGGTGATCTGCATCGGTGAGCAAGGTCCCGGGCCGGTCCAGAGTTTCAACGCCCCGCCGCCGAACGCGTTGGCGCCGCAGGGCCCGGCCGGCCTGACCCCGCCGCAGTCCGCGCCCGCTTTCCTGCCGCCGCAGGCGCCTGCTTTCCCGCCACCCCCGCCGGCTGTCTTCCCGCCACCCATGGCAGCTCCGCCCGTCGCGCCGCCACCCGTCGCGGCGCCGCCCGTCGCGCCGCCACCGGCCGCGCCCCCGCCGGCTCCCCCGGCCTGACCGGCCGTCCGGGCCTGCTTCGTCGCGGCACTAGACTCGGCGATGATGTCCGACCTGACTGCAGACGTACGCGCCGCGCTGGCGAAAGTTATCGATCCTGAACTGCGCCGCCCCATCACCGAACTGGGGATGGTCAAAGGTATCGAGGCAGGCCCCGGCGGCGATGTGCACGTCGAGATCTACCTGACCACCGCCGCCTGCCCGAAAAAGACCGAAATCAGCGACCGGGTGCGCCAAGCCGTCGCCGACGTGCCGGGCACCGGCACCGTTCAGGTCAGCCTCGACGTGATGAACGACGAACAGCGCACCGAGTTGCGCAAGCAGCTGCGCGGCGATTCCCGCGAACCGGTCATTCCGTTCGCCCAGCCGGGGTCGCTGACCCGGGTGTACGCCATCGCCTCCGGCAAAGGCGGCGTCGGCAAGTCGACGGTGACGGTCAACCTGGCCGCGGCGATGGCCGCGCGGGGGATCTCCGTCGGGCTGCTCGACGCCGACATCCACGGTCACTCGATCCCGCGGATGATGGGAACCACCGACCGGCCCACCCAGGTCGAGTCGATGATTTTGCCGCCGATCGCGCATGAGGTGAAAGTCATCTCGATCGCCCAATTCACCCAGGAAAACACCCCAGTGGTGTGGCGCGGGCCGATGCTGCACCGGGCGCTGCAGCAATTCCTGGCCGACGTGTACTGGGGCGACCTGGACGTGCTGCTGCTCGACCTGCCGCCGGGCACCGGAGACATCGCGATCTCGGTCGCCCAGCTGATCCCGAACGCCGAAATCATCGTCGTCACAACGCCGCAAGTGGCCGCGGCCGAAGTGGCCGAGCGGGCGGGCAGCATCGCCCTGCAGACCAAACAACGGGTCGTCGGCGTGGTGGAGAACATGTCCGGGCTGGTGCTGCCGGACGGTTCGACGATGCACGTGTTCGGCGAGGGTGGCGGCGCTCAGGTCGCCGAGCGACTGACCCGCGCCATGGGCGCCGACGTGCCGCTGCTGGGCCAGATTCCGCTGGATCCCGCCCTGGTCGCCGCCGGCGATGCCGGAATGCCGGTGGTGCTCAGTGCCCCCGACTCACCCGTCGGCAAGGAGCTGCAGCGGGTCGCCGACAGCTTGTCGGCACGTCGCCGCGGATTGGCCGGCATGTCACTGGGATTGGACACCAGCCGGCGCTGAGCTCAGGTGGCGTCGGGGTCGAACGGCGTCGGCCCGCTGACGGGTTGCGGCGGCGGTGGCGTAACCGATTGGCGCGCAATACTTTCCGCGGGGCTGCCGATCGGCTGATCAAAGCTCCGGAACAGCGAATCGTCACCGTCGAACAGATGCTTGGTCAGCGCCGCCCGAGGCGTCATGCCGCGGAGTTTCTGCAACTCGGACAGCGGCTCGCGCAGGTCGTCGAACTCGGGGCCCATGTCCTCGCGCAGCTGGGTCGTCATTCCGGAGAGGTAATCGCGGGCCTGCCCCAGGGCGGTGGACGTCCACCGGATCGCACCGGGCAGGCGCTCGGGTCCCAGAACGACCAGGCCGACCACGATGAGGACCAGGATCTCGCCCCAGCCGACGTTGGCGAACACTAGCCGCCGTCCGGCGCCGGGGTCACGGTGAGCGTGACGTGGCGACCGTCGCGGACCACCTCGATCGGCGCCGGCTGCCCAACGGTCAACTGCCGCACCGCAACCACGAACTCATCGGCGTCGGCAACACCGCGGTTGCCGACCTTGACCACCACGTCGTTCTCTTTGATCCCGCCCTTTTCGGCGGGGCCGCCGGCTTTGACGTTGGCGACCTGGGCGCCCTTCGCGATGGCGTTGCTCACCGAGCGGGCGCTCAGGCCCAGCGTCGGATGGACGATCTTGCCGTCCTTGATCAGGGTCTGCGCAACGACTTTCGCCTCGTCTATCGGAATCGCGAAGCCCAGTCCGCTGGCGCTGTCGGACAGCGACTTGCCGGCGGTGTTGATCCCGATGACCTGAGAGTTCATGTCGATCAGCGGACCACCGGAGTTTCCGTGGTTGATCGAGGCGTCGGTCTGGATGCCATCGATCACGGTGTCGGTGTCAGAGCCCTCGCCGGACAACGGAATCGGACGGTGCAAGGCGCTGACGATGCCGTGCGTGACGGTGCTGCGCAGGCCCAGCGGCGCACCCGCGGCGAGGACTTCATCGCCGACCCGAACCTTGTCGGAGTCACCGAGTTTGGCCACCGAAAGATTGTTGACGTTGTCGACCTTGAGTACGGCGAGGTCGGTCTTGGGGTCGCGGCCGACAAGGTTGGCGGGCACTTCCTTGCCGTCGTTGAACACCACGGTGGTCTTGAACTGGCTCGGGTTGTTGGCCGCTTCGGAGATGACGTGGTTGTTGGTGACGATGTAGCCACGACCGTCGACCACGAAGCCCGACCCCTGCATGCCTTCCTGGTCGCTAACCGACTGGATAGTGACTACCGAATCTGCCACCGCTGCAGCCACTTTGGCGAACCGGCCGGCAGGCGCCTCGCTGTTGTTGTTCGTCGACAGGGTCACCTTGGAGGTGGTGAACGCCTCGACGACCTCGGCCGTCTTGCGGCCCACCACGCCACCGACCAACCCGATCAGCAACGCGAGCACGGCGAGCACCACCAGCGCCAGATGAGACACCCGGCCACCGAACAGCACATCACGCACACCGAGCACGTCTCGGACGGCCTCGGCGCCCTGCACGGAATGCGTGACCGCCGGGTCACCCAGGGCGGCGGGAGCGCCCGGGTCGCGCCACGGGTCTTCGGGATCCTCGAGTTCGCCGTTGACGCTGCCGTTGTCCAGCGCGTCCGCGTCGGCGGGATGGCGCTGCAGCGAGTCGGCCCCCGCGAAGGGACGGCCGAACGCCTCGGTGAGAACTGGGTCGGCAGGCGCGGTGTGCGGACTGAACTCGCCGGAGTCGCGGTACTTCGACGGGCGTACCCGGTCGGCGACGAACGAGCCCTGCACCCCGTCGGGACGACCGAAAGCCTGGCGCGACGCGGCATCGACCGGCGGACGGGACACGGGACGCGGTGCCAGCCGGGGGGCGCCGTTGTTGTCTTGATCGGAGCTCACGTCATCCTCTTCCGAGCGCTAAGCACACGAGCGCCATGGATTCGAGCACGGCGCCGCGCACCGGCTTGGCCAAAACTGGTCTCCACCCTACCGAGGCTCTGGGCGATCGCGCCTGCTGCCGTCGGAGAACCGGCCGCGCATCGTCGTCGGCCGATCACGGTCCGGCGGCGGCCCGCCGTTGCCCAACGGACGGGGATCCCTCGAATGGCGGTCGCGCTCGGTTTCTGCCTCATCCTCGGGCGGGCAGTGCGGGATCTGCGACAGCAATCCCAACAGCGCATTGGGGACTCTGATCGGGTGCGAGTCGCGCAGCGCGGCGCGGGCCCGGCGGTGGCCGTCCACCTCGGCGGCACATTCGGTGCACAGCGAGATGTGGTGGGCGGCCCGCAAGTGGGCGTTCATCCGCAGCTCACCGTCGACGAAGGCTGAAATGGCCTCGATCGACAGGTGCTCGGTGGAGCCGAATTGGCGCGGAGCGCCGACCGGCGCATCGCTCTGCGAGGCGAACTGGGTGGGCAGCCAGGCGAAGGCTCGGCGGAACACATGTCCCCGCTCGACCATCACCAGCTCCTCTCGGTATCGCGTCGCGCCTTCTCAAGACGATGTCGTGCGGCACAATCACGCGCGGCACTACCTCGAATGTAGCGCGCCAGCCGATACCGAACACCGTTCAACAGCGATCGGGCGGCCCGTGTCCTAACCCCTGCGACCCTCGGCCGCAACGGAGTTGTGCGAATGCGCTGCCAGATAGTCGCGCAGTGCTTGCCGGCCACGGTGGATGCGGCTGCGCACGGTCCCGAGCTTGACGCCGAGAGTGGCGCCGATTTCCTCGTAGGACAGTCCTTCAATGTCACACAGCACGACTGCGGCGCGAAATTCCGGCGCAAGCGAGTCCAACGCCGCCTGTAGGTCGGGGCCCAGGTGCGCGTCGTGGTAGATCTCTTCCGGATTCGGCTCGTCGGCCGGCACCCGGTCGTAGTCCTCGGGGAGCGCTTCCATCCGCACCCGGCCGCGGCGACGCACCATGTCCAGGAACAAGTTGGTGGTGATGCGGTGCAACCAGCCTTCGAAGGTGCCCGGCTGGTAGTTCTGCACCGACCGGAACACCCGGATGAAGGTCTCTTGGGTGAGGTCCTCGGCGTCGTGTTGGTTGCCCGAGAGGCGGTAGGCCAGTCGGTAGACCCGGTCGGCATGCTGGCGAACCAGTTCGTCCCAGGACGGCATCGCCGTCTTGTCGCCGGTCGCGTCGAAGACCGCCGTGCCGTACGGCTCGTCGGCGGGCTCAACCCAGTCAGCGTCGCGGTACTGCTCGGGGTGCGACATGCTGGACGGGCTCAACAGTGCGGTTATGTTCAGTTCCTCCGGATTCGGACTGCCGTCAAGGCTCGGCAGTTCTTCACCGCGCGCAACGCGACGTAGCCGAGATGTATTCCCGGACCAGCGGCCTCCACGCTCCATGAGGGATACCGTCGTCTATCGGCGTATGTGCGGTATGTGACCGCACTGAGCTTTGACTGAGAATGGCCCCGATACCCTCGTTACGCTGGACAAATCGGTCACATTACGTTTCGATCACGCCGATTTGTTGAGCGTGTCGCAGGCCCGCCTGAGCGCAGCCGCCGCGGGTTGGACATACGCTCACGCCATGGCCACGACCGACCGCACGCCCGGGACGAGTCGGGCCGAGTCACTCTCCGCGCACGCCGAGGGATCGATTTCCGAGGATTCGGTGCTGCTGGCCGCCCGCGAGCGGGCCGCAGACATCGGCGCCGGAGCCGTCACCCCGGCCGTCGGGGCGTTGCTCAGCCTGCTCACCAAACTCAGCGGCGGGAAAGCCGTGGTCGAGGTGGGCACCGGCGCCGGCGTCAGCAGCCTGTGGTTGCTGTCCGGGATGAGCGACGACGGTGTGCTGACCACTATCGACATCGAGCCCGAGCATCAGCGGATCGCCAAAGAAGCGTTCTCCGATGCGGGCATCGGCCCGTCGCGGACCAGGCTGATCAGCGGGCGGGCCCAGGACGTGCTGACCCGGCTGGCCGACGATTCCTACGACTTGGTCTTCGTTGACGCCGATCCGCTCGATCAGCCCGACTATGTGGTCGAAGGTGTGCGATTGCTGCGTTCGGGCGGCGTCATCGTGGTGCACGGCGCAGCGGCCGGTGGACGGGCCGGCGATCCGGCGGCACACGACGCCGAGGTGGCGGCAGTGCGTGAGGCGGCGCGGCTGATCGCCGAGAACGAGCTGCTCACGCCGGCGCTGGTGCCGCTTGGTGACGGCCTGCTGGCCGCCGTCCGCGACTGAATTCTTTCTCTGGCCCCCGGGCCCCGCGGGCAGACGCTTGACGCTCGGCTGAACGAGTGTTTAGTGTACTAAACATGCGTTCAGCCGACGATCTCACCGGTGCGGCACGGATCCGCGCCGCGGCGATCGAGCGATTCGGCGAACAGGGCTTCGGTGTCGGGCTGCGCACGATCGCGGAGGCGGCCGGCGTGAGCGCGGCACTGGTCATCCATCACTTCGGGTCGAAGGACGGGCTTCGCAAGGCCTGCGACGACTACGTCGCCGAGGAGATCCGCGACTCCAAGTCCGAGGCGATGAACTCCAGCGACCCGGCGACCTGGTTCGCCGCGATGGCAGAGATCGAGGAGTACGCGCCGCTGATGGCCTATCTGGTGCGCAGCATGCAGTCCGGCGGTGACCTGGCGAAGACGTTCTGGCACACGATGATGGACAACGCTGCGAGCTACCTCGACGAGGGCGTGCGGAGCGGCATCCTGAAACCCAGTCGCGACCCGGCCGCTCGGGCGAAGTATCTGGCGATCACCGGCGGTGGCGGCTTCCTGCTGTACATCCAAATGCACGAGACGCCAACCGATCTGCGGGCAGTGTTACGCGACTACGCCAGCGACATGGTGTTGCCCGCGCTCGAGCTGTACACCAACGGCCTGATGGCCGACAGCCACATGTACGAAGCGTTTCTGGCTCGAGCTGAAGGAGACAACGATGCATCCGATTGAGATCCACAAGCTGACAAAGACTTTCGGCAAGGCGCGGGCGCTCGACGGCTTGGAGCTGACCGTGCGGGAGGGCGAAGTGCACGGTTTCCTCGGGCCCAACGGCGCCGGGAAGTCGACGACGATCCGGATCCTGCTGGGCGTAGTCAAAGCCGATGGTGGAACCGTGCGCCTACTGGGCGGCGACCCCTGGACCGACGCCGTCGACCTACACCGTCACATCGCTTATGTACCAGGCGATGTCACGCTGTGGCCGAATCTGACCGGCGGCGAAACCATCGACCTGCTGGCCCGTATGCGCGGCGGCATCGACGACAAGCGGCGCGAGGAGCTGATTGAGCGCTTCGAACTCGACCCACGCAAAAAAGCCCGCACCTATTCCAAAGGCAATCGGCAGAAGGTCTCGCTGATCTCCGCCTTCTCATCGCGGGCTCGGTTGCTGCTGCTCGACGAGCCGAGCAGCGGCCTGGACCCGTTGATGGAGAACATCTTTCAGCAGTGTGTCGCCGAAGCCCGCGATCGCGGTGCCACGGTGCTGCTGTCCAGTCACATCCTGGCCGAGACCGAGCGGCTGTGCCAGCGGGTGACGATCATCCGCGCCGGCAGGACGGTCGAAAGCGGAACACTGGAATCGATGCGGCACCTCAGTCGCACGACGATCACCGCCGACTTGCTGCGTGACCCGGGTGACCTCACCCGCATCCGCGGCGTGGAAGACGTCAGCTACGACGGGACCGTGCTCCACGCCCACGTCGACGGTGAGGGTCTCGGCGAACTCATCCGGGTGCTCGGCGATACCGGTGTTCGCAGCCTGGTCAGCCAGCCACCCACGCTGGAAGAGCTTTTCATGCGGCACTACGGCGCCGACGGTCAGCGCGAACTGGCACCCTCATGAGCACCGCGACGCTGGAACGGCCCGCGGCGCAGGCGCCGATACACCGCTCATCTTTCACCGGGACCGCCGGAATGCTCCGGCTCTATCTGCGACGAGACCGAATCGTGTTGCCGCTCTGGGTATTGCTGCTATCGACGCCGCTGGCCACCGTGTACATCGGCGGCATCGAGAAGGTCTACCCCACCCAGGCAGCCCGGGCCGGGTTCGCCGCGATGATCATGGCCAGCCCGGCACAGCGGGCGTTGTACGGCAACATCTACAACGACAGCCTCGGTGCGACCGGCATCTGGAAGGCCGGCATGTTCCATCTGCTGATCGGCGTGGCAGTGATCCTCACCGTCATCCGCCACACCCGCGCCGACGAGGAAACCGGCCGCGCCGAATTGATCGACTCGACCGTGGTGGGCCGCTACGCCAGCCTCACCGCCGCGCTGCTGTTGTCGTTCGGGGCCGCACTGCTGACCGGCATTATCGGGGCAGCGGGTCTGCTGGGGACCGACGTTCCCGCGCAGGGATCGCTGGCCTTCGGCGCGGCACTGGCCTGTTCCGGCCTGGTGTTCACCGCGGTAGCCGCAGTGACAGCCCAACTTTCGACCAGCGCGCGATTCGCCCGCGGGGCCGCATTCGCGGTGCTGGCCGCTGCTTTCACGCTGCGCGCTGCCGGTGACGCGGGGTCGGCCGCGTTATCGTGGCTGTCCCCACTGGGCTGGTCGCTGCAGGTCCGTCCGTACGCCGGCGACCGGTGGTGGGTGTTGCTGCTACATCTTGCGACTTCGGCCCTGCTGACCATGCTGGCCTACCGACTGCTCGCCGGACGTGACGTCGGCGCCGGATTGATCGCCGAACGGCCGGGCCCGTCCAGCGCAACCACGCTGCTGCGCAACGCTTTCGGCTTGGCATGGCGATTGGACCGCGGGGCTCTGCTGCTGTGGGCCATCGGACTCTGCCTGTACGGCCTGCTGATCGGCAGCATCGTGCACGGCATCGGCGATGAACTCACTGGCGACGCGGCGCGCGACGTGGTCGTGCGGATGGGCGGCACCAAGATGCTGGAGCAGGCGTTCATCGCAGTGGCGTTCTGCATGGTCGGCATGATGGCGGCCGCGTTCGCCATCTCGCTCGTCCTGCGGCTGCACCAGGAAGAGGCGGGCCAGCACACCGAGACGCTGCTGAGCGGATCGGTGAGCCGAAACCGTTGGCTGACTGGCCATCTGGTGCTGGCGCTGGCCGGATCGGCGGCTGCGATCGTGCTTTCCGGGGTCGTCGCGGGCCTGATCTATGGAGTCGCCGCCCACGACATCGGCGGCAAGCTGCTCCTGGTTGTGGGGACCGCGCTGGTCCAGTTGCCCGCGGTGTGGCTGCCCGCCGCGGTGGCCGTCGCGCTGTTCGGGCTGGCGCCGCGATTCAGCCCGGTGGCCTGGGGTGTGCTGGTCGCGTTCGTCGCGCTTTACCTGATCGGGGAATTGTCAGGCTTTCCGCAGTGGGTGCTCGACCTCGAGCCGTTCGCGCACATCCCGCTCGTCAGCGCCGGTTCCTTCACGCCGGTTCCGCTGCTGTGGCTGTTGGCGATCGATGCCGCAATGATCGCGTCGGGGCTGGTGGCGTTTCGCCGCCGCGACATACAGGCGTAAGGAGGCTGTCATGAAAACTGCTGCCAAAGGCCTACTTTCGGCCGCATTAGGCCTGGTCGCCTTCGGAGCGATGCTGTTCCTGCCGGCCGGGACATTTCACTACTGGCAGGCCTGGGTCTTCCTCGCAGTGTTCGCGCTATCCACCTGGATCCCCAGCGTGTACCTGATGCGCACCAACCCGGCCGCGCTCGACCGGCGCATGCGTGGGCCGTTGGCGGAGACCCGACCGCTGCAACGGATCATTGTCGCCGTCCTGTTTGTCGCATTTCCGGCCATGTTCGTGGTCAGCGCGCTGGACCACCGCTTCGGCTGGTCGTCTGTGCCGGCGTCAGTCTCGCTGATCGGCGACGTCCTGGTCGCCGTCGGGCTTGGCATCGCGATGCTGGTAGTCGTCCAAAATGGTTATGCCGCAGTCAATATCACGGTCGAGTCCGGCCAGCAACTGGTCTCCACCGGCCTGTACGGCCTAGTGCGTCACCCGATGTACACCGGCAACGTGGTGCTAATGCTTGGGATCCCGCCGGCTCTCGGCTCGTACTGGGGGCTATTCCTCATCGTCCCCGGGCTGCTGGTGCTGGTGCTGCGCATTCGCGACGAGGAAGAGTTACTCACGCACGAACTCAGCGGATATCGGGAGTACATGCAGCAGGTGCACTATCGATTGCTGCCGTACGTGTGGTGAATTGGTCGCGAGACAGCAGCCAGGGTCGTCAATGGGCCAAATTGACAGCCCTGGCTTCTGTTTCGCGGCAAACCAAATAGAGAACCGCCTCAGATCCAGATGCCCTTGCCCACGGCGACCACACCGCCGGCGCTGATCGCGAAGCGCTCGCGATCCTTTTCGAGATCCACCCCGACCATCTCGCCGGGACCGATGACGACGTTCTTGTCCAGGATGGCGTGCCGTACCACCGCGCCGCGGCCGACCCGCGCGCCCGGCATGATCACGCTGCCTTCCACGATCGCGCCGTCGTCGACCACGACGTTGGACGACAGCACCGAGTTGCGTACCGAGGCAGCCGAGATGATGCTGCCCGCGCCCACCACCGACTCCTGGGCCGATCCGCCGTTGACGAACTTGGCCGGCGCCAGATTTTCCGATGCGCCGAGGATCGGCCAGCGCCTGTTGTAGAGGTTGAACACCGGGTGCACCGACACCAGATCCATGTGGGCGTCGTAGAACGCGTCCAGCGTCCCGACGTCGCGCCAGTAACCGCGGTCGCGGTCGGTCGCGCCCGGCACGTCGTTGTCGTTGAAGTCGTAGACCGCGGCCATGCCGTCGGACACCAGCCGCGGAATGATGTCGCCGCCCATGTCGTGATCGGAATGATCTTCGTCAGCGTCGGCGCGGATCGCGTCGATCAGCACCTTGGTGGTGAAGATGTAATTCCCCATCGACACGAACGTGGCGTCGGGATCGTCGGGCGTACCCGGCGGGTTGCTGGGCTTCTCGACGAAGCTTCGGATGCGCCCGGACTCGTCGGCGTCGATGCAGCCGAACGCGGTCGCCTCGGCGCGCGGCACCCGGATCCCGGCGACCGTCGCACCGGCCCCGCTGTCCACGTGGAAGCGGAGCATCTGTTCGGGGTCCATCCGGTAGACGTGGTCGGCGCCGAAAACCACGATGTAGTCCGGATCCTCGTCGTAGATCAGGTTGAGCGATTGATAGATCGCGTCGGCCGAACCGGTGTACCAGCGGGGGCCGAGCCGCTGCTGCGCCGGAACCGGAGTGATGTACTCACCGGCCAGGCCCGACAACCGCCAGTTCTGCGAGATGTGGCGGTCCAGTGAATGCGACTTGTACTGCGTGAGAACACAGATCCGCAGATATCGGGCATTCACCAGATTGGACAGCACAAAGTCGATCAGACGATAGGCGCCACCGAAGGGAACCGCCGGCTTGGCGCGGTCGGCGGTCAGCGGATACAGCCGTTTACCTTCACCCCCGGCCAGGACAATGCCCAGCACGTGCGGTGCTTCCCTCATGCATCAAACCTAACGGCCGTCGCGGACCCCTGCCAGAGTAGTTAGTACCCACGCGGAGGGACTGTCCATCAACAAATTTGGATAGCGTCGACGAGACGGGGGTCACATGGCGGGCAGGGGTCGGCCCCTGCGGGGTTCGGCAGCGACCACTAGCGTGCGGGTATGCGCGTGGCGATGATGACGCGGGAGTATCCGCCGGAGATCTACGGCGGCGCCGGAGTGCACGTGACCCAGCTCGTCGCGCACCTGCGCAGCCTGTGCCGGGTCGACGTGCACTGCCAGGGTGCGCCACGGCCCACCGCGTTCGCATACCAGCCCGACACTCAGCTGCACGGGGCGAACCCGGCGCTGTCCACGCTATCGACGGATCTGGTGATGGCCGGTGCCGCCGAGGAGGCCGACGTCGTCCACTCCCACACCTGGTACACCGGGATGGCCGGGCACCTGGCGTCGCTGCTGCACGGGGTGCCGCATGTGCTGACGGCGCATTCGCTGGAGCCGCTACGGCCATGGAAGGCCGAGCAACTCGCCGGCGGCTACCGGGTCTCGTCGTGGGTCGAGCAGACCGCGGTCAACGCCGCCGATGCGGTGATCGCGGTGAGTTCGGGCATGCGGGACGACGTGCTGCGCGTCTATCCGAGAGTCGATCCGGGCCGAGTCCACGTCGTGCGCAACGGAATCGACACCGACGTCTGGCATCCGGTTGAGCCGACGGCGGGCGAGTCGGTGCTGGCCGACCTCGGCGTCGATCCCGGCCGGCCAGTGGTCGCGTTCGTCGGGCGGGTCACTCGGCAGAAAGGCGTCTCGCATCTGCTGGCGGCCGCGCATGATTTCGATCCCGATGTGCAGTTGGTGCTGTGCGCGGGAGCGCCCGACACACCGGAGATCGCCGCCGAAGTGAGCGAGGGAGTTGCCGCCCTGGCCGCTTCGCGGACCGGGGTGTTCTGGGTCCGGGAAATGCTGCCGATCAGTAAGCTTCGTGAAATACTCTCGGCTGCAACAGTTTTCGTGTGCCCATCGGTGTATGAACCGCTGGGGATCGTGAATCTCGAAGCGATGGCATGTGGTACGGCGGTGATCGCGTCGGACGTCGGTGGCATCCCCGAGGTAGTCAACGACGGGGTGACGGGATCGCTGGTCCACTATGACGCGCGCGATGCGGCCGGCTTTCAGAGGCGGATCGCCCGGGCGGTCAACGCAGTGGTCGCCGATCCGGCTCGGGCGGAACGCTACGGCCAGGCGGGACGCCGGCGCTGCATCGCGGAATTCTCCTGGGGGCAGATCGCGCAGCAGACGCTGGAGATCTACCAGAAAGTGTGCGCGTAACGCCGGGTAGGGGTGAAGCGGCGGGCTTTCAGCTCGTGACGCCCTTGAGTTCGTCGCCCAGTGCAGCGGCTTCGTCGGGTGTCAGCTCGACAACGAGTCGGCCACCGCCTTCCAGCGGTACCCGCATCACGATGCCGCGCCCCTCCTTTGTCGCTTCCAGTGGACCATCACCAGTCCGGGGCTTCATCGCCGCCATCGAGCGCTCCCTCCGAATTCGAGCTGGCCCGTCAACTGCACATTCACCCCACCATTGTTCCCTATCCGCCGGCCCAGGTGCACATGACCTCCGGCTCGGCGTTTCCGGCGGCATGTCAACTAGCCGTCGGGCTCGATTGCCCGCCTCCTCAGCGGCCGGCCCCGCCGGCCGCATCGTCGGCCGTCGGAGGCACCCAGCACGCCCGCACATGGTCGTCGACCATGCCGGTCGCCTGCATGAGCGCGTAGGCGGTCGTGGGGCCGACGAAGCGGAACCCCCGGCGCTTCAATTCGCGTGCCATTGCGGTGGATTCCGGTGTGACGGCGGGGACATCGTCCAGGGTTGCGGGGCGTGCTCGGCGCGCCGGAGCGAACGACCACAGCAACTCCGAAAGGTCGTCTATTTCGGCAACGGCCCGCGCGTTGGCGATGGTCGCCTCGATCTTTGCCCGGTTTCGGACGATGCCCCCATCGGTCATCAGCCGGGCCACGTCTTTATCGGTGAACCGGGCCACCTTGTGTGGTGTGAAACCGGCGAACGCCTTCCGGAAATTTTCCCGTTTCCGCAGGATGATCAGCCAGGACAGGCCGCTCTGGAAGGCCTCCAGGCTCATCCGCTCGAACAGCGGCACCTGGCCGCGCAACGGCTGACCCCACTCCGTGTCGTGGTAATCCCGGTAGAGCTCGAAGTCCGCGCTGCCGGGTTTCCCGACCGCCCAGCCGCAGCGGACCCGGCCGTCGTCAGCCGTCACCGCGCTCATCCTCGGTGTCGTGGTCATCGTCGTCGGCACCGGCCGCCGCCGCGGCGTGCACGGAGGACAACTGGCCGCGCAGCAGGTCGAGCTCCCGCCCGAGGCGGTCCAGCACCCAGTCGACCTCGCTGGTCTTGTATCCGCGCAGGGTCTGGGTGAACTTGACCGCGTCGACGTCGGAGCGGGTGACACCCGACGCCGGCAGCACCGTCGGCGTCGTCCCGCGGGGCAGCGGCGGCAACGACTCACCACGGCCGAACAGCAGGCTGGCCACCCCGAACAGCACAATCGCCATCAGCACCAAGACCACGACGTACAGCAACACCAATGCCACGGCACCGATATTGCCCTATGGGTCCGACGGGAGCGTGCAGGTGCTACGAGCGGTGGGGACGGATGGCGTTCATCGGCGGCCGGTCGGCCAGCGACACCGTCGAGTACCGCGGGGTGAAAGCCATCGAGTCTGGGCCGTCGACGAAGAATTGCGTCAGCCCCACGCCGGAGTCGGGGATGCCGCAGCGCGACAGCAGCGTCGCGACGACCTGCCGGCTCATCGGGCCCAGCTCGGCCAGCGGCCGGTTGCGGTGCGCCCGCACACCGAGGTTGACCTGCGCGATCGCGTCCAGGCCCAGCCGGTCGTAGGTGTCGACCAGGAGGCCGATCTCGACGCCGTAGCCGGGTGCGAACGGCAGCGACGTCAGCAGCTCGCGGGTGGCGGCGTATTCGCCGCCCAACGGTTGCAGGACGCAGCCCAGCTCGGGCTTCAACGCGGCCAGCAACGGCCTGGCCACCAGCTCGGTAACCCGGCCGCCGCCAGTGGCGCCCTCGCGGCCGCTGGCATCGTGAGCATTCCCGGTTTTCAGCGGCCGCCGATAAAAGCTCTTGACGAGGTGGACCCCGTCCTCGGTCAACAGCGGGCCCAGCAGCCGCGGCACGAACATCGGGTGCGGCTCGATCAGGTCGGAGTCGACGAACACCACGAAGTCGCCGCTGGTGGCCGCCAGCGAACGCCACAGCACCTCGCCCTTGCCGGGCCGCGGCGCGATCTCGGGCAGCGCCTGCTCGCGGGTGACCACCTTGGCGCCGGCGGCAATGGCGCGGATCTCGGTGTCGTCGGTGGATCCCGAGTCGAGCACAATCAGCTCGTCAACCAGGCCGCCGACCAGCGGCGCAATGCTCTCGATCACCGATTCGACGGTGTCTTCCTCGTTGAGGGCGGGCAGCACCACCGAGATCGTTCGGCCGGCCTTGGCCGCTTCCAACTCCCCGACCGTCCACTGCGGACGGGTCCAGCTCCGGTCGGCCAGCCAGACGTCGCCGGGTGCCGCGACCAGCGCGCCCTCGGCGGCGAGATCGACCAGCTCAGATGCCGTCATGCCAGTCCTCTCACCGTGCGCGCCGGCGGGCGCTGCCCATGAATCGACGCCACCATCTCCAACACCCGTCGGGTGGACCCGACTTCGTGAACCCGGAACATCCGGGCCCCCGCCGCGGCGGCCAGCGCGGTGGCGGCCAGGGTCCCCTCCAGCCGTTCGGTCAGCCCCACCCCAAGAGTCTCCCCGACAAAATCTTTGTTGCTCAATGCCATCAGTACCGGCCACCCGGTGTTGACAAGGTCTTCCAGGTGGCGCAGCAGCGCCAACCCGTGGAAGGTGTTCTTCCCGAAATCGTGCGTCGGGTCGATCAAAACACGATCGCGAGCCACCCCGGCGGCGACCGCCCGCTGCGCGGCCGCGCTGACTTCACCGATCACATCGTCGACCACCCCGCGGGTGCTGGTCCCGTAGCTGACCCGGAACGGACGCGTCCGCGGGCGCGCGCCACCGGTGTGCGAACACACCAATCCGGCGCCGAATTCGGCCGCTACCTCGGGCATCGCGGGATCATAGCCGCCCCAGCTGTCGTTGATCAGATCCGCGCCCGCCTGACAGGCCAGCCGGGCCACCTCCGAGCGCCAGGTGTCGATACTGATCAGTTGATCGGGGTAGGCGCCCCGCAACCACTCGATGAACGGCACCACCCGGGCGACCTCGGCCTGCGTATCGATGCTCTCGCCGGGGCCTGCCTTCACGCCGCCCACATCGATCGCGTCGGCCCCCTCGGCGACGAGGCGATGCACGGCGGCCTTGGCGGCGTCGTCGGCGAAGTTGGCGCCGCGGTCATAAAAGGAGTCCGGGGTGCGGTTGACGATCGCCATGATCAGCGCGCGCTGGCCGCTCACCGGGCGACCGCACAGGGTGGACTGCACTAGACCATCGTGCCCGCTGCGCTCACGGCTCGCTCACCAGCCTCAGCCGTCGCCTCTCCAAGACGACTCTCTTTTTTCGATTTGTGACCACCGGCGATATCACCGGCCGGAGTGATATCGCATGTAGTCACGATTTCAAAAAAGAGCATCACCCGGAAGACGGTGCTGATGTGACTTGTGGTGCCTAGCCCTGCGGCCGCTTGCCGTTGGCGACTTCTTCGGGATAGTCCTCGTAGAACGGCACATAACCCTCGTCGCGCCCGGCCAGCACGTACACCGGATCCTCGATCCCGGAGTCGTAGGCCTGCTCGCGCAGATCGACCTTGCGGCTCTTGAACGTCGTGGTGTGTTCCATCGACTCGACCAGCCGGACGAACAACGGCATCGCATACGACGGCAGCTTGCCGTAGACGGTCTGGGCGAGCGCCTTGCCGTCGAAGTCGGCGCCGTCGCGCAGCTTGACCGCGGCCATCCCGGCGCGGCCGCCGGTGCGCGGCACCTCCACCCCGAACACCGTGCACTCCTCTATCGCCTTGTCGGAACTCAGCGCCCGCTCCACCTGAGTGGTGGCCACGTTCTCGCCCTTCCAGCGGAAGGTATCGCCGAGTCGGTCCACGAACGCGGCGTGTCCCATGCCCTGCGGGCTCATCACGTCACCGGTGTTGAAGTAGCAGTCGCCCGTGCGAAACACGTTGCGCACCAACTTCTTTTCACTCGCGCTCTTGTCGGTATAGCCGTCGAAGGGTTGCAGCCGGCTGACCGGGCTCAGCAGCAGACCCGGTTCGCCGGCGGGCACCTTCTGCACCCAGCCGTCATCGCCGCGCCGCGGTTCGCCGGTGTCGGCGTCGTAGGCGACATAGGCCACCGGCAGTGCCGCCCAGCCCGCGGACCGCGGCACGTTGAACACGTTGATGAAAGCCGTGTTTCCCTCGCTGGCCGCGTAGAACTCGCAGATTCGGCCGACGCCGAACCGGGTGGTGAACTCATCCCAGATTTCCGGACGCAGCCCGTTGCCCGCGGCCAGGCGCACCTTGTGGGCCTGGTCGGTTGGCTTCTCAGGCTGGTTCAACAAGTAGCGGCAGATCTCGCCGATGTAGATGAACGCCGTTGCCTTGCTGGCGATCACCTCGTCCCAGAACCTCGACGCCGAGAACGACTTACCCAGGGACAGCGTGGCTCCCGAGTTGATCACCGATCCGACCGCGACCGTCAACGCGTTGTTGTGATACAGCGGCAGGCAGCTGTAGAGCGTGTCAGAACCCTTGAGCCGCAAGCCAAGTCCGCCGAACACCGCCAGCGCGGACAGCCATCGCTTGTGGGTCATCACGCTGGCCTTCGGATGGCCGGTGGTGCCCGACGTGAAGATGTAGAACGCGGTGTCCTTGGCCAGCACCGCCGACGCCGACGGCGGGTTGGTGGTCGGCGCGGTGGCCGCCAGCCGCTCCATCTCCTCGATGGTGGTCGGGGCGATCGTGGCGGCGCCACACTCGTCTACCGCATCGACGAAGTCGGATTCGATGACCAGCGCCTTGGCCTCCAACAGGCCGATGCTGTGCGCCAGCACGTCGCCGCGCTGGTGGTAGTTGAGCATCCCGGCGACCGCCCCGCACTTGACCGCGGCCAGCATCATCAGCACGGCGTTGGGCGAGTTGCGCAGCATGATCCCGACGACATCGCCACGGCCGACGCCCCGAGCAGCCAGCACGGCCGCGTAACGGTTGGCAGCGGCATTGGCCTCGCGGTAGGTCAGCTGCTCCTCGCCGAATCGGAGGAAGATCCGGTCGCCGTAGCGTTCGGCACGGTCCTGGAAGATCTTGCCGATCGAGATCTTGAAGTTGGGCTGCGCCCGCACCAGTGTCAGCATCCCGCGGGCGATCACCGGAAGGTCGGCCAGTAGGGCGGGCGCCCGGGTTGCGATATCGATCAGCCCGATCGACGAATGGTCACCGGAGTTGTTCTCGGACATGGCGGCCAGCCTATCCATGCGACGATGCAGACCGCGGAGCGGTCTGAGGAGGAGCTGGATCATCCGGCCGGCCATGCGCAGCAAATGTCCTCACCGGGGTGCGATGGCCGCCAGCGCCGCCTCGATCCCGTCGACGACCACCAGCCGGTCCATCGCGATCTGGGCGACGTATCGGTCGTCGACCAGCCCGGACAACCACGCGAGCAGCCCGTCGTAGTGGCCGTCGGGGTCGAGCAGCACCACCGGCTTGTCGTGCATGCCGAGGTATCCGCTGGTCCAGACCTCGAAGAACTCCTCGAGCGTGCCGATGCCACCCGGCAGCGTGAGGAACGCATCTGCGCGGTCCTCCATGACCTGTTTGCGCTCGCGCATGGTGTCGGTGACGATCAGCTCGTCGGCGTCGTGGTCGGCGACTTCGCGCCGCACCAGCATCTTGGGAATGACGCCGACGGTCCAGCCGCCGCGGGCACGGGCGGCAGTGGCCAGCGCTCCCATCGCCGAGATATTGCCGCCACCCCAGACCAGGGTCCAGCCGTGCGCAGCGATCGCCTCGCCGAGTTCGGCGGCCAGCGCCAGCAACTCCGGATGCGTGGGTCCCGAAGCGCAATAGACGCAGACCGCCCATGGCTTAGGCCCACCGGCTTTGGGAAGCACACACGAAACGTAGACCACCGTTGCCGCCGAGCGCATTTGGGCCTAACCGCGTGCACGTGGGTGCGCACGCCATAAAATCCGGCGGTGCCGAGTGCCTGGGTTGTCCCGCCGCGAGAGGCCGTGCAGCGCGACGTCACGATCGCCCTGGACGATCCGCAACATGCCGGGGTGGTGATCCTGGGCGCCGACGGTGTCGGCAAGACGGTGCTGGCCCGCGGCGCTGCCGCGCCGGGCGCCCGTTGGGTGATCGGCACCGCCACCGAGCAGGCCATACCGTTCGGCGCCTTCCGCGCGCTGTTGGCCGATGCCGACGCCCCCACCGCCCGACCGGCCGAGCTACTTCGCGCCGCGCAGGACCGGCTCGCCGGCGACCAGCGACTTTTCGTCGTCGACGACGCCCACCTCCTCGACCGGCTCTCGGCCACGCTGGTCTATCAGCTGGCGCTGGCCGGGTCGGCGCGACTGATTGTCACCGTCCGGTCCGGCGCCGAGGTGCCCGAAGCGATCGAGGCGCTGTGGGCCGATGGTCTGTTGAACCGGGTCGAGGTCGGCCCGCTCGACGACGCGGCGGCACTGCCGGGTCTGGTCGACGACTTTCTGGCCGGCCTGCCGCCGATCGCGCGCACAGCGCTGGACTACCTGGCCCTGGCCGAGCCGCTGCGGCGCGACGACCTGACGGCGTTGGCCGGCGACGACGCTGTCGAGGAATCCGAGAAAGCCGGCGCGGTCACCGTCGACGACGACGGGAATGTCTATGCGGCGCACCCGCTCTACGCTGCTCGCGCGGGGGCGGCGCTGGCATCGGACACCGCGCGGGCCTTGCGCATGGCGCTGGTCGAGCGGCTCGGCGCCGGGCCGCCCGAACACGTCGGCGATCCGCTGCGGCTCGCGGCGCTGGCCCTCGACAGCGACACTCCCGGCGACACCGTGACCGCGGCTCAGCTGGCGCTGCGTTTCGGCGAGCTCACGCTGGCCGAGCGACTCGCCCGCGCTGCGCTCGACCGCGCGGACGGACTGGCCGCCCGGCTGGCGCTCGGCTACGCGCTGGCCTGGCAGGGCCGCGGCCGAGACGCGGATGCGGTGCTGAGCGCGGTGGATCCCGACCGGCTGTCGCCACCCGAGCTGATGGCATGGGCCCTGCCGCGGGCCGCGAACCAGTTCTGGATGCTCAGCGAACCGGCGCAGGCCACCGCGTTTCTGCACACCACCCGCGGCCGGGTCGACTCGCCCGCCGCGCAGGCCACCCTCGACGCGCTGACGGCCACGTTCGCGATGAACGCCGGCACGCCATTGCGCACCCTGCGCATCGCGGACGAGGTGTTGGCGTCACCGCACGCCGACGCGGTGGCCGTGGGATGGGCGGCCTCGGCGGCGGCACTGAGCTCAGCCCGGACCGGACAGCTCGACCAGGTCGAGGCGCTGGCGCGCCGGGCGACCGGCGCCGACCATCCGGGGCTGCTGCGGTTCACCAGCGGGTTCGGCCGGATCACTGCGCTGATGATGGCGGGCCGGTTGGCCGAGGCCCGCACGCTGGCCCAGCGCTACACCGACTTCGCCGAATTGCAGCAACCGGGCCGGGCGATCGGCGAGACGCTGGTGGGCTACGTGGCAATTGCGCAGGGCGATTTCGATGCCGCCGTGACACTGCTGAGCCGGGCCGCCGACCCGCTGGCCCACACCGGGTATTCCTGGGGACCGCTGTCGCTGATGCTGCTGGCCCAGGCGCTCGGCCAACAGGGTGAACAATTAGATGCCGCAAAGGTTTTCAGCCGGGCCGAGTCGCTGCATGGTCTCAAGTCGTCGCTGTTCGCCCCGGAATTGGCGTTGGCCAAGGCATGGTCGAAAGCGGCCCGCGGCGACACGACGGGCGCGATCGAAGCCGCGCGCGACGCGGTCCAGACCGCCGAGCGTGGCGGGCAGTCGGCGATCGCGCTACGCGCGCTACAGGACGCGACGCGGTTGGGCGACGTGCGGGCCGTGCAGCGGGCCGGCCGCCTGGCCGGCGAAGTGAACTGTGTGTTGGGGCGGTTGACGCTGGCACACGCGCGCGCTCTGGCCGCCGGCGACGCCGCGGCGCTGGCCGATGTCGCTGCCGACCTCGCTGACCGGGGACTGCGTCCCGCGGCCGCCGATGCCGAGGCTCAGGCCCAGCGCGCCTAGGCCGATCGCACGTGCGGCGAAGCCGCGCGAAGCGGGTCGGCCTCATCGCCTAGGCCGATCGCACGTGCGGCGAAGCCGCGCGAAGCGGGTCGGCCTCATCGGCTACCTGCTCAGGTAGGTCCGCAGCATCGTCACGGCGTCGGTGATCTGGTGGATCGGCACCGACTCGTCGCGGGTGTGGGCGAGGTTGGGGTCACCCGGGCCGTAGTTGACCGCGGCGATACCGCGCGCGGCGAACCGTGACACGTCGGTCCAGCCGTATTTCGCCCGCACCTGCCCGCCGGCCGCCGCCACGAGGTCGTTGGCGGCCGGGTTGGACAGGCCGGGCAGCGCGCCCGCAGCGGAGTCGGTCTGCTCGATCCGCACGTCGAGACCGTCGAACACGTCGTGGACGTGTTGCAGTGCGGCGTCGGCCGACCGATCCGGCGCGAATCGGAAGTTGACCGTCAGCGACGCGGCATCGGGGATCACGTTTCCGGCGACCCCCCCGTCGATGCGTACCGCCGACAGCCCCTCGCGGTAGACGCATCCGTCGATGTCGACACTGCGCGGCTGATACCCGGCCAGGCGGTCCAGCGCCGGACCGAGTTTGTGAATCGCGTTGTCGCCCAGCCATGATCGCGCCGAATGCGCACGAGTTCCGGCCGCGTGCAAGACAACGCGAAGGGTGCCCTGACAACCCGCCTCGATGTAGCCCCCGGTCGGCTCGCCCAGGATCGCCACGTCCGCGCTCAGCCAGTCCGGCAACTCCCGTTCGATACGGCCCAGACCGTTTGCCGAGGACTCGATCTCCTCGCAGTCGTAGAACACCAGCGTGATGTCGTGCGCGCGTTCGGTGACGGTCGCGGCCAGGTGCAGGAAGACCGCGTCGCCCGACTTCATATCCGTGGTGCCGCAACCGTGCAGCGACTCGGCGTCGCGACGGCTCGGCAGATTGCCCGCCACCGGCACTGTGTCGAGGTGGCCGGCCAGCAGCACCCGGGTGGGACGGCCGAGCGCGGTGCGGGCCAGCACCGCGTTGCCGTTGCGGATGATCTCGAAGCCGGAAGTCTGGGCGCGCAACGCGGCCTCGACGTCGGCGGCAATACGCGCTTCGTGCCGCGACTCGCTGGGAATGTCGACCAGAGCCGCCGTCAGCTCGATCGGGTCGCCGCGTAGGTCCAGCACAGTGTCAGCGTAGTGGGTGGGTAGCGTGTGGTCGGTGACTGCAGCTTCGGGTATCGGGCTGGCGACGCTGGCCGCAGACGGATCGGTTCTCGACACCTGGTTCCCCGCACCGGAACTGATCGAGTCGGGCGAGACCGGCACCACGCGGTTGTCGGTAGCGGAGGTGCCCGACGCGCTGGCCGCACTGGCCGGCCGCGACGAGGAGCGCGACGTCGAGACCGTATTGGTGCGCACGGTGATCGGCTCGCTGGACGACAAGGCCGTCGACGCCTACGACGCGTACCTGCGCCTGCACCTGCTCTCGCATCGTCTGGTCGCTCCGCACGGGCTCAACGCCGACGGACTGTTCGGGGTGCTGACCAACGTGGTGTGGAGCAGCCACGGGCCTTGCGCCGTAGAAGGTTTCGAAGCGGTCCGGGCGCGGCTGCGCCGCCGCGGACCGGTCGCCGTCTACGGCATCGACAAGTTCCCGCGGATGGTCGACTACGTCGTACCGAGCGGGGTTCGCATCGCCGACGCCGACCGGGTGCGCCTCGGCGCACATCTGGCGTCCGGCACCACGGTGATGCACGAAGGCTTCGTCAATTTCAACGCCGGGACCCTCGGCGCCTCGATGGTGGAGGGCCGCATCTCGGCGGGCGTGGTGGTCGGCGACGGCTCCGACATCGGCGGCGGCGCCTCGATCATGGGCACGCTGTCCGGCGGTGGCACCGAAGTGATTTCGCTCGGCAAGCGTTGCCTGCTCGGCGCGAATTCCGGGCTGGGCATCCCACTCGGCGACGACTGCGTCGTGGAGGCCGGCCTTTACGTCACCGCCGGAACGAAAGTTTCTCTGCCCGAAGGCAATTCGGTCAAAGCGCGCGACCTTGCCGGTAGCAGCAACCTGCTGTTCCGCCGTAACTCGATGACCGGCGCGGTTGAGGTGGTCTCCCGCGACGGCCGCGGAATCGCGCTCAATGAGGATCTTCACGCCAATTAGTCCGGCGACGGAGCCATTCACAGGTCGGTAAGTCGTGGCCGTGAGTTCTTCTCGCCCAGGTCCTATTCTCGGCACTGGATTCTTCGGGTCACCGCAGGTTTTGCGGGTATGGACAAACAAGATCGAAATCGGTTTTCGTGCGTGAATTAATACCGCCGAGACCGCCACCGTGCAGTCGCCGAACCAGCGATCACCAGCGCGTCGACTACCGACATTCGACGCTCGATCGCTGCTTCGATCTTCAGTGAAATCCCAGCAGAGTTTCAGCTTTCTTGCATTGCAGATTGCGACTGCGGGGGGTATTCGCACGCCAACTTATATAGAGAATGACTTAGTAAGAAATGGCTGAACTAAATGAGTTCGCACAGAATCGAACTTACAAAATCTTGACATGCCGAAAGGGTGAATAGGCCGATAAACCGCCCAGAATGTTTTTAACACCACGACCCTCGAGGAGCGGACCGCATGTCATTTGTGACCACCAAGCCGGAGGCGCTGGATTACGCGGCGAGCAAGCTCGCCGGCATCGGTACGTCGTTGGCTGCCCAGAACGCCGCGGCAGCCGCCTCGACCACGGGCGTGGCACCCGCTGCCGCCGACGAGGTGTCGGCGCTGCAGGCCACCCAGTTCAGCAATTACGGCAACCTCTATCAGCAGGTCAGCGCGCAAGCGACGGCAATCAACCAGGCATTTGTCCAGATGCTGGGGTTGAGCGGCGGCTCATATGGCACCACCGAGGCCACCAATTCGGCAGCTACTGGCACATCAGACCTGGGCGGCTTCTCGATCCTCGGTCAGTTGACCCAGTTCGGACAGTTCGGCGTTCTCCCCGGCGCCATGAGCGAAGGCAGCATGGACGGGCTGTTCGCAGGCAGCCCATTCCTTGGAGCTCTGTCGACGTTCCAGAGTTTCGTGCCGGCTGCCGCCAGCGCCGGCACGTCGGGTGCGGTCAGTGCGAGCCCGGCCGATATGGGCGGGGTTTCGCTCGCCGGCGCAGCGGCGCCGACCGGCGGTGCCGCGCCCGCGACGCCGGTCCTGGCGGGCACGGGCCAGGCACCGCCGGTCGGCCGGTTGTCGGTCCCGCCGAGCTGGGCCGCCGGTGCGCCCTCGACGGCCGGAGCCGGCCCACTGACATCAACGGACTGGGCCCCGTCGACGGGACCGGTCACCAACACCGTGCCCGGCGGAGTGCCGTCGATGGCCTCGACAAGCAGGACCGCCGGAGCGGGCGGGCCGCGCAACGGCATCAAGCCCAAGGTGATGCCGAGGTCCACGGTCGTCTAGCGATCGGATCAATCCGAACACGAACAGGATCCACGACATGGTTTTCGACTTCGCAACACGACCTCCGGAGATCAACTCTGCGCTGATGTACCAGGGTCCGGGTGCCGGCCCGATGATGGCCGCCGCGGCAACCTGGAACAACCTCGCCGCCGAGCTGGCCACTGCGGCCGCCTCACACGAGTCGGTGATTTCCGAGCTCAGCGGGAACTGGGTCGGGCCGGCCTCGTCCGCGATGGCCGCCGCGGCAACGCCTTACGTCGAGTGGTTGAACAACGCCGCCGCGGCCGCCGAACACGCCGCCGCCCAGGCCACCGCATCGGCGGCCGCTTATCAGACGGCGTACGCGATGACGGTGCCGCCGCCGCTGATTGCGGCCAACCGGACCCAACTGGCGGCCCTGGTCGCCACCAATATCCTCGGGCAGAACACCCCGGCGATCGCGGCCACGGAGGTTCAGTACGGCGAGATGTGGGCCCAGGACGCGGCTGCGATGTACGGCTACGCCGGGTCCTCCGCCGGCGCCGCCACCCTCAATCCGCTGACCTCGCCGTCACCGACCACCAACGCTGCGGGCGCGGGGGCACAAACCGGCGCGGTCTCGACAGCAGCCGGCCAGAGTCAGCTGTCGAACTTCGTCTCCACCATGCCGTCGGCGATGCAGAGCCTAGCCTCCCCGGCCGCCGCAACGTCGTCGTCCGGTGATGGACCACTGACCAGCTCCGGCGGTAACGGCTTCCTCAACGACCTCTTCAGCTCTGGCGGCAACATCGGGGTGTACAACTACGCCGGCGCCGCAGTCGGCTTCGGGGGCAGCGGGATCACCGGCGCAGTCGGTCTTGTCTCCGCGCAGAATTCAGCCGCTGCCGGCGGGTCTGCCGCCGCTGCCGCGGCACCGGCAAGCCTCGGCGCCGGCCTGAGCGGAGCGCTGACCGGCAGCTTCGCCCCGGCGGATACCGCAAGCGTGGCCGCCAGCCCGGTGCTCGCCGGCGCCGGCCAAGCATCCACGGTGGGCGGGCTGTCGGTGCCGGCCTCCTGGTCAGCCGCCATCCCGGACGCGGGTAGCGCCGGGACCTTCACCGGCGCGGACTGGCATCCGGATTTCGGTGCGGGCGGACCGGTGACGAACGTGGCGACCGGCATGCCGGCCGTGGCGTCGACGGGACGCGGGGGCTCCAGCTTCAGCACCCCGCGATATGGCGTCAAGCACACTGTGATGCCCCAACGGGTGCTCGTCTGATGGCGGTACGCCGCTAACCCGCAGACTGGATTTCCCACCGCTGCAACGCAATTGCGTCAGGGAACCCATCGTTGGGCGCAGGACGCCCCATAGATTCCCGCCGGTTGACAGAAGAGCCGGAGATGGCCCTGACGCGGCAAATTCAGCCTCGGCGCGTCCGCCTGCTGCGCGCACTGGACGCCTCCGTCGGCACCGCATTCCGGTCCGCCCGCGCGGGCCGCCGGCAATTCAGAAACGCCGAAGGTGCCAATTGTTATCAAGATTCCGCTGCCGGCGACAACGGCCCGTCGCGCCAATCTCCACACTCACTGACCCCGCTTCCACCGCAAGCGATCTCGTGCGCCGTCGGCGCCGATCGTGGGAATCGCCCGACGATTCCATGGGTGGACTGTAGTTCACAAAAGTAGACTTTTGTCTCTAATAACGGAAGCTCGTCGAAGATCGTTGCAGAACGTCTACTTTGCAGGGTTATTGTCTACTCATGGACGACTCGACTAAGGACCCGGCGGTGGTGCTTCCTTATCTTGTGGGTCGCCCGCTTGCCGCTACCGAGGTCTACGAGGCATTCGGCTATCGCAAGTCGGCGTATTACAAGGCGGTGCGCGAAGGCCGGTTGATCACGGCGGACAGCCTGATCAGAGCGGCTAAATATCTGCGGCTGAACCCGATCGACTTACTTGTCCGGTTCGGACTCGTCCAGCACGAGGCGATCACCGAATATCTGGCCTCCACACGTTCCCTGCCGAAACTGCGCGACCTCCGCCCTGACCCCGGCAAACCGCCCGTCTGACCTCAGAGGAGTCGCCCGCGACAATGATGTCCGCGCTCATCATCATTACGCTTGCCGCCGCCTTCTACAGTCTGTGGATCCGCCGGCACACCTGGCGCTCACGCTGGGAAGCCGACGCCAGTCTCAACATCGCATTGCAGGGACTTGCTGTGCTGCTGATGTCACCTTGGGCATCGGAGACCCTGGGCCCTCCCCTGCACCACGCTTTCGGGCTGTGGAACGTCGAGGATCTCTTCGGCCACATCTGCCTGATGATCGCGGCGGCGGCGATCATCGACCACGGACTGGCCCGTCTCGGGGATCACAGCCAATGGCGCAGGCTGTTCCGCCGGCACATCAAAATTCCCGTGTGGCTTGGCATTCCGGTCTTGGTGGCGGTGTTCATTGAAGCCGACGAGGGCTATCACCCTGATCTGTTCCCGGCGCACGTCAGCACCGCCTGGTTCGGCGCCTACTGGATCGTGCTCGGAATCCTGCTCGTCTACCTGTTCGGCTACGCGGCCAGAGTGATGCTGATCGTCCGCAAAGACCCGCGCTCGACGGTCACGGCCACCCTGTATCTGATCTCGGCCGCATTCGGCGTGGCCGCCACCGTGATCCAGGTGACGACCGCGGAGGCCGGCATCGACATCACCCTGCCGGTCTGGTTGTGCGCCTGCGCCGGCGCGATCGGTTTCTCGTACGGGTCCGCGCGGTCCTGGCATGCCAAGGTCGCGTGGTTCAGAGGCAGCAGTACGGCACCGCCGCCGCGAAGCGACTGCTGAGCGAAGGTGCGCGCAGTGGCGGCCACCGCTCGGCCCGCCGTTAAGAAGTCGTCAACGGATTCGAAGCAGGGTGTCCGTGCTTCGCGATCTGGCCACCCGAGGGACGCGGGGGCCGAGCCTTGCGCCGCCGTGCCGGTGCCTGTCGCCGAAACACGTGAAAGCTCTTCTCTTACAAGGCATTTGCAGATGCACACTCAGGAGGTCGGCTGAGACATACGTCAGATCCAATGTTCACGGCATCGATAACCGAAGGAGAATGAACATGTCTTTCGTCACCACACAATCGCCGGCGTTGCTGGCTGCGGCGGCCAAACTGCAGCACCTCGGCGCCGCGATGGCGGCTCAGAACACCGCCGCGGCAACCCCGACCACCGACGTGGCTCCGGCCGCGGCAGATGGGGTGTCGGCCATGCAGGCCACCCAGTTCTCCGCTTACGGCACCTGGTATCAGCAGGTCAGCAAGCAGGCCGAAGCGGTGCATCAGATGCTGGCCAACACGCTCGGGTCCAACGCCGGTTCCTACGGTGACGCCGAGTCCACCAACCAGGCCACCGCCGGCTCCAACTCGCTGACAGGACTGCTCAATTCGCTCGCCGGCGGATCGCCGGCCGCGCCGGGCGACACCGGGATATCGTCCAACGCCGGCGCGACCATCGGCACGCCGTTCAACTGGGCGCAGAACTTCTCCGCCGCGTCTTCGGACATGCTCGACCTGGCGCAGGGGCAGTACGCCCCGACGGGCGCGGTCGACACGACCTCCGATATCAGCGTGCTGAGCGCGCTCACCGCGCCGCAGGCGGCGACTGCGGCCGCTCCCGTCGGGTCCGCCGGCCTGGGTGCGCTGCCGGTGACCGCGGGCGTGGGCCAGGCCTCGTCGCTCGGCGCCTTGTCGGTGCCGCCGACCTGGGCGGCGGGTGCACCCGCGGCCGCGAGTTCCATCCCCGCGGCGACGCCGGCGACCGGCTGGACCGGCCCCGCCCCGCACACCGGACAGGTCAACACGCTGCCGGCCGGAGCGCCGTCGGTGGCCTCGAGCGGCCGCGGTGGACTTGGCATCGGTGCACCCCGCTACGGCGTCAAGCCCACCGTGATGCCCAAGCCAACGGTCGTCTAGCCCCCATACCCACGGAAGAACAGGTTCAGCGCAATGGTTTTCGACTTCGCAGCAATGCCCCCCGAAATCAACTCGATCCGCATGTACACCGGTCCCGGATCGGGCCCGATGATGGCCGCCGCGGCAGCCTGGAACAGCACGGCCGCCGATTTGACCACGACGGCCGCGGGTGCCCAGTCGGTGGTCACCGAACTGGCCGGTGGCGAATGGCTGGGCCCGTCGTCGTTGGCGATGGCCGCCGCGGTTCAGCCCTACATCGAATGGATGGAGACCACCGCCGGTGAACTCGCCCAAGCGGCCAGCCAGGCGATGGCGTCAGCGGCCGCATTTGAGTCGGCGTTCGCGATGACGGTGCCCCCACCGGTGATCGCGGCGAACCGGGCACAGCTGGCCGCCCTCGTCGCCACCAACATCCTGGGTCAGAACACCGCGGCGATCATGGCCACCGAAGCGCTCTACGGCGAGATGTGGGCCCAGGATGCCGCCGCGATGTACGGCTACGCCGGCTCATCGGCCACCGCCGCGGTGTTGAGCCCGCTGACGTCACCGCCGGAGACCAACAACCCGACCGGCCAGGCGGCGCAGTCCGCCGCGACCGCGCAGGGCGCCGCAACCGGTTCGCAGCAGGCGGGTCTGAACGGGCTGGTCTCGAACATGCCGAGTGCCATGCAGTCGATGTCCACGCCGCTGGCCGCGGCGGCGGCCGATAACCCGCTGGACGACTTCTTCTCCAACAGCCTGGTGGCGAACATCCCGAACGGGATCCTCGACACCGCCGCCTGGCAGATGTTCGCCGCCATCCCGTCTGCGGTCCTGTACGCGAAGACGGTGGGCGATTCGGCTGCCGGCGCCGTCGGCGGTTTGGCTGCCGGCCTGGCCGGCACGGGCGCTTCGGCCGCGCCTACCGCGCTGGCCGGCGCGGGCGGGTTCGCCGGCACTCCGGTGCTGGCAGGAGTGGCCTCGTCCGCCACGGTGGGCGGGCTGTCGGTGCCGGCCGGCTGGTCGGCGGGCACCCCAGCGGCCGGTAACTCGCTGCTGGCCGGATCGGGGTGGACGGCCCCGGTCGAAGAGGGCACGGGCACAACCAACGTCGCTACCGGTATGCCGGCGCTGGCGTCGGCCGGACGCGGGGGGCACGGCTTCAGCACCCCGCGCTACGGGGTCAAGCCTACCGTGATGCCGAAATCCGTTTTCGTGTAGCGCAAGCCGCGTACATCGCCACCGTGGCCGCACAACTCGCACAGGGTGTGCGGCCACGGACGTTGTGCCGCCCGCGGCGCTGGTCAATTACCTTCTGCACTGCGGTTTTCCGATGTGCCGGGATACCGACAAAGCTCACCAAGGTGGGCTCGTGTCTGCTGAAATGAACCTGGGTCTACTTTTATGGACAAGTCGAGCCCGGAGGAAACAAACGCATGTCGTTTATCACCACACAGCCGGAGGCGCTGCAATATGCGGCGGGCAAGCTGGAAGGCATAGGCACATCGCTGGCCGCCCAGAACGCAGCGTCCGCGCCCTCGACCGCAAGCGTGCCCCCCGCCGCGGCCGATGAGGTGTCGGGCCTGCAGGCAACGCAATTCAGCGCCTACGGCAATCTCTATCAGCACGTCAGCGAACAGGCCACGGCCATCCATCAAGCGTTCGTTCAGATGCTCACGACAAGCGCGGGCTCTTACGGCGACACGGAATCCGCCAACTCGGCCGCGACCGGAACCGGGGGCCTCGGGGGTTTCTCGCTTACCGGTCAGCTCACTCAGTTCGGGCAGTTCGGCCTCCTGCCGGGCCTCGTCACCAACAGCGGCTTCGGTCTGCTCGCGGGAGGGCAGAATTTCGGTGCCGCGGCGTCGGACTTCATCCCGCTGGCCAGCAACGGCGGCGGCACCGGCGTTCTGGTCGGCGACAGCGCCGCTCCGACCGGACTCGCGCCGGGGGCAGCCGGGCAACCCGTAGCGGCTCCGGTGCTGGCCGGCATGAGCCAGGCTCCCGCGGTCGGCGGGTTGTCAGTGCCGCCGAGCTGGGGCGCGAACGCCGTTCCCGCGGCTGCGACATCGCCGGCAAAGGTGGCGAGCGCGGGCTGGACCAGTCCCGCGCCGCACACCGTCTCGACCGTGCCCGGCGGCCTGCCGTCGGTGGCCTCCAACGGCCGAACATCCGGCCTGGGTGTGCCCCGCTACGGGATCAAACCCAGAGTCATGCCCCGGCCCACTGTCATCTGACATTCGCCCGACGAACAGGACACCAACATGCTTTTCGATTTCGCAGCCCGTCCCCCGGAGCTCAACTCCGCGCTGATCTACTCGGGTCCGGGGAGCGCCCCGATGATGGCGGCGGCCGCGGGCTGGAATCACCTGGCCGCCGAATTGAGCACGGCGGCAGCATCTTACGAGTCGGTGATCGCCGAACTGGCCGGTGGCGAATGGCTGGGCCCGGCTTCGCTGGCGATGTCCGCCGCCGTCGAGCCGTACGTGGCGTGGATGAACACCACCGCCGCAGCCGCCGAGCGCGCCGCCGCGCAGGCCACCGCGTCGGCGGTCGCCTACCAGAACGCGTACGCGATGACGGTGCCGCCGCTGGTGATCGCGGCCAACCGGGCGGAACTGGCCTCCTTGGTCGCCACCAACGTCCTGGGCCAGAACACCCCGGCGATCCTGGCCAATGACGCGCAGTACGCCGCGATGTGGGCTCAGGATGCCGCGGCCATGTACGGCTATGCCGCCGCCTCGGCCAGTGCCGGCGCGTTGAACCCGCTGAAGTCGCCGGCGCCCACCACCAGTCCGGGCGGTACCGCCGCTCAAGGCGCCGCGGTCTCGACCGCCGGCACCCAGAGTCAGCTCAATCAGGTGGTCAACGCCCTGCACGGGGTGATGCAGGGGTTGTCCTCTCCCGCCGCCACCGGTTCGGGAGTACTGGCCAGCCCCGACGGCTTTCTCAACGATCTGATCGCCTCCGGCAGCAACATCGGTATCTACAACGACGCCGTCGCCCTCATCGGGGCCGGGACCAACGCGGCGGCCTGGAACGGATTCCAGGCGATCGTGACCGGCGTGACCGGATCCGCTGCCGGGTCCACCGCCGCGGCCGTCGCGCCCGCAGGTCTGGCCGCCGGACTCTCCCCTGCGCTGGCCGGTTCCGCCGCGACGCCGGTGCTGGCCGGCGTGGGTCAGGCGTCGACGGTCGGACGAATGTCGGTGCCATCCGCATGGTCGGCGGCCACCCCGGAGCACGGTTCCGAGCCGGTGACCGCCGCGGACTGGACGCCCGACGTCGACGAACCCAGCACAACCAACGTGGCGACCGGCATGCCCGCCGTGGCGTCGGCGGGACGCTCGGGCTACGGCGCGGCCACGCCGCGCTACGGCGTCAAACCCACCGTGATGCCCAACCAGACACTGATCTGAGCCGCCCTAGGCGGCGGGCGCCGCGACGACCTCGCCCACGGATCGCAAGGCCGTGCCCTTGGTCTCCGGCAGGAGATAGGTGCACACCACGCTGCCCACAGCGAGCACGCCCAGCATCGGACCGACTGCCCAGCTGCCATAGCCGGCCTGCAGCGCCCCGGCGATCAGCGGCGGCAGCGCGCCGCCGAACACCCCGGCCAGATTGACCGCGAACGCCGCCCCGCTGTACCGGTAACGGGTCGCGAACAACTCCGGAATGAAGGCGCCAGTAGGTCCCGACCCGATCGCGGAGATCGCCAGCATGCCGATCACGGCCACCGCGTACAGCACCGGCTTGCCGGTTTCGATCAGCGGGATCACCGCGCCCGACCACAGCAGGCAGCCCGACCAGCCCACCATCATCACTCGTCGGCGACCGAGGCGGTCGCTCAACATCGCGGAGATGGTGACGACCGTGATGCTGGCCAGCCCGCCGAGCGCGCCGACGGTCCAGATGAAGCTGCGGGTGTAGCCGAGATGGTTGTGCGCGAACAGCGGCAGATAGGTGTGAGCCATGTACACGAAGCCCATGCCGCTCAAGATGCTGCCGCCGGCCAGCGCGATCTCGCGGCGCTGCAGGCGCAGCAATTCCGCGACCGGCGCCCGGGGAACCAGGTCGCGAGCCTCTTCCTCGGCGAACACCGGAGTCTCGGCGATTCTCAGCCGCACGTAGAGCGCGATGCCGATGAGTACCGCGCTGAGCAGGAACGGAATCCGCCAGCCCCACCGCATGAACGCCTGGCTGCTTTCACCGATGCTGACGTTGACGCCCAGGAACGTCAGGCTGGTGAGGAGTGCGGCGAAGCCACCGCCGAGCAGGGTGAACATGCCGTAGAAGCCACGCTTGTTCGCGGGCGCGTACTCGACGCTCAACAGCACCGACCCGGCCCATTCGCCACCGGCAGCGAACCCCTGCACCAACCGCAGCAGGATCAGGACGACCGGCGCCACAATTCCGATGGTCGCCGTGGTCGGCACCAAGCCGACGCCGACGGTCGCGACGGCCATCATCAGCAGGGTGGCGATCAGGGTTTTCTTGCGGCCCATCCGGTCCCCGAGGTAGCCGAACGTCACCCCGCCGATCGGCCGCGCCACAAAGGCGCTGGCGAAGGTACCCATCGACGCGATGGTGGCCACCGCCGAGCTGAGGTGCGGGAAGAACACGGTCGGAAACACCAGCGCCGCCGCGGTGCCGTAGATCAGGAAGTCGTAGAACTCGATCGCAGAGCCGACGAGGCACGCGGCGGCGACTCGCCGCATCGGTGTCGCGCTGCGCCTCTGCATCGTTACGACGGTAGGAGAATCTTGCGCCGGTGTCACACTCGCCGCGCGGTCAGCCCAGAAGCTGCTTCTTGAGCACCTTGCCCATCGCGTTGCGCGGTAACTCGTCCACGATTCTGACTTCCCGCGGTCGCTTGTGCACCGAAAGCTGTTGCGCCACATAGTCGATCAGTTCTTGCGGCTCGGCGTCACCGACGATGAACGCGACGATGCGCTGGCCCAGGTCGTCGTCGGGCAGGCCGACCACCGCCGCCTCGGCGACGCCCGCATGCCCGAGCAACACCGTCTCGATCTCGCCGGCGCCGACCCGGTAGCCACCTGACTTGATCAGGTCGACCGACTCGCGGCCGACGATGCGGTGCATGCCGTCGCCGTCGATGACCGCGACGTCGCCGGTGCGGTACCAGCCGTCGTCGCCGAGCGCCTCCGCGGTGGCATCCGGTCGGTTGAGGTAGCCGTTGAACAATGTCGGTCCCCGAACCTGCAGTCGCCCAATGGTTTCCCCGTCGTGTGGCACCCCGTCGCCATGGTCGTCGACCAAACGGGTCTCGATCCCGTTCAACGGTAGACCGACCCAGCCGGGCCGGCGCTCACCGTCGACCCGGGTCGACAGCGTGATCAGCGACTCGGTGGCGCCGTACCGCTCGAGCGGCGCATGCCCGGTGAGCTCGACCAGTTTGTCGAACACCGGGGTCGGCAGCCCGGCGCTGCCGGACACCAGCAGCCGCGCCGAGCGCAGCGCCTCGGCGGCCGTCGGGTCGGCGACCACCCGCGACCACACCGTCGGGACACCGAAATACAGCGTGCCGTTCGCCGCCGCGTAGGCCTCCGGCGTCGGTTTCCCGGTGTGCACGAAGCGATTTCCGACCCGCAGCGATCCGAGCAGGCCCAACACCAGCCCGTGCACGTGGAACAGCGGCAGGCCGTGCACCAGCGTGTCGTCGGCGGTCCACTGCCAGGCCTCGGCGAGAGCGTCCAGGTCCGCGGCGATCGCCCGACCGCTTAACTGCACACCTTTGGGCGGGCCCGTGGTGCCCGAGGTGTAGATGATCAACGCCGTGTCCTGCGGCGACGGCTCCGGCTGGTGGTGCCAGGACCGCGCGCCCATCCGCACCGGGATGTGCGGCAGACCCTCGGGCTCGGCGGGCGCCTCGCCCAGCCATGCCTGCGCGCCGGAGTCGGTGAGGATGTGCCGGCGTTCGGCCTGCCCGACATCGGCCGGCACCGGGACCACCGGCACCCCGGCGATGAGGCAGCCCGCGATGGCCAGCGCGGTCGGCGCGGTGGGGGTGGACAACACCGCGATCCGACCCGCCCCGCGGACCCGTTCGGCGACCGAGTTCGCGGCGCCGACGACATCGCTTCGGCTGAGCGTCACGTCACCGAACTTGACGGCGTCCTCGAGATCACGGCCACCTGCGACAACGGAAGGATTTAGCGAGGTCAGCAGCACGTCAGCAGGCTACCCGGCGGATCCGGGTCGGCGGGTCAGTGGTCGCTGCCGCGCAGGATCAGCACCGAACAATCCGCGTGGGCGAGGATCGTCGGGCCGTGCGGACCAACCAGCTGCACGACTCGGCCCGCATCCTCCTGGCCGACGACCACCAGTTGGACCGCGCCGACAAAGCTCTCCAGGTATCGATTGACACCTGCGCGGGTGGGCGCGACCTCGACCTCCACGTCGGGGTAGCGGCGCAGGCAGTGGTCCAGTCGCCGGATCAAGCGCTCACGGTTGTCGTCGGATTGCCCCCGGCGCCAGACTCCCAGCACCAACGCGGGCGCGTGCCGCACCCGGGCTTCCTCCAGCGCCCGATCTATCACCTCGTCGTTGCCGGGCCGGTCATCGATGACCACCGCAATGAAGCCGAAATCGAGGGCGGGCGAGTTGCCATCGCGCCGAATCACCGCCACGGGGCAACGTGCTTGCTCGACGAGGGTCGCCGCGGTCGACCCGAACACCATGCTGGTGACCCGGTTGATTCCGGTGGACCCGACGCAGATCAGCACGGCGCCGCGTGACTCGTCGGCGAGGACGGAATCAACGTCCCCACTCAGCGCGGCGGTATCGATCTTCACCGGTAGCCCCAGCGCTTCCACGGCCAAACGGGCTGCCCACAAGGCGCTTTCGGCGCAGTCCCGCGCGATCCGCTCGTCCCGATCGGCTCCGATCAGTCCGCACATCGCCGACGTGACGTAGACCAGCCGCAGCGGAACCTGTTGGTGCACAGCCTCCTTGGCCGCCCACCTGGCGGCTTCAATCGCCGCGTCCGACCCGTCGACCCCAACGACAACCGGTCCGGGCGGAGCAAGAGCGCGCGTCGCCGTACTCACTCAGACCACGCTAGGCAGCGAAGCTCCGCGGTGCTGGTGCCGTAGGGCCTGTCAGCAGTGGACGTTGGACCCTACGCCCGGGACCCCGGAATCGCGACGCTGGCTACTACGTCGCGATTGACCCCACAGTGAGGTTGCCATGGCCAGTTTCGTGATCCGCCCCGTCAAGTGGGTGGCCATTCGGCTCTTGCACCGCAGCCCGCTCGTGCGGACCACAGACCGTGTCGAAGCGGCGGTCTTCACACTGGCGGCTGCGCTGGTTGTGCTCGCCGGCCCGGGCGCCGCGGCGATCGGCATGACGGTCTACGCCAACGAGGCACAGGACTATTCCGCGCAGGCCCAAACCCGGCATGCCGTCGTTGCCACGGCCACGGACGACAGCCATCCGACCGTCTCGACGAAACCGTCGGCATCGACCGTGCATGCCCGATGGCAGTTTCGCGGTGTTGACCATGTCGACGCGGTCGTCACCGACACCACGCTCAAAGCCGGCGAGCCGGTGGATATCTGGGTCGATGGCACAGGCAACAGGGTCGACCGACCCACCCCCGCGGCGGCGGCGGAAATGGACGCGGTGATCACTGCGGTTGCAGTGTGGCTCATCGTCGCGCTGTTCGCCGGCTTCACGACGGCTGCGGTGGCTGTCCACCTGGCCATCGTGCGCGACGCGCAGTGGGACCTGGATCTGCGGTCTCTGGTCGAAAAGGGCGGCGGACGCACCAGCGCGCCCTGACATCTGGTGAGCGAACGAAAATCAGGAGGTCGATAGATGCCTACAATTGCGCTGGACGGCAACGTCATCCACGATGCGGTGACCTCGGCGTGCCGCGCCCCGTCGCTTCACAACAGCCAACCCTGGCAGTGGGTCTACACCGACGGCCGGCTCCGGCTGTTCCTCGACTCGAGTCGGGTCATGGACGCCGACCAATCGGCGCGCGAAGCGCTGATCGGCTGCGGTGCAGCCCTGGATCATCTGCGAACGGCGATGGCCGCTGCCGGCTGGCACGCTCTCGTCGAGCGATTTCCCAACTCGGACCGCCCCGATCATCTGGCGACGATCGACTTTGCGCCCGTCGCCTTTCTGACCGCGCGTGACCGGTTGCTGGCAGATGCCATCTGTACGCGTCGCACCGACCGGTTGCCTTTCAGCGCACCGAACAACTGGCGGTCGATCTCCTCGACCTGGGCAAACGACGCAGGCGACGCGGTGGTGCACGTCGATACGGTCCCCGATGGCCTGGTTTCCAAACTGAACGATGCCGCCCAGATGGCGGAGTCGCTACGGCTCTACGACGGCGCCTACCATGCCGAATTAGGCTGGTGGACAGCGCCATTCGAGAAAACGGAGGGCATCCCGCACAGTTCCCTGGTCTCGGCAGCCGAGAGCGACCGAGTCGGCATCGAACGCGTGTTTCCCGTCATTCGCGGCACCGAACGTCGCACCGAGATCACCGAGGATCAGGCCGCGATCATGCTGTTGGCCACCGAAGGGGACAGCCGCGCCGACGCTTTGGCCGTCGGCGAGGCGCTGTCGGCGACGCTGCTGAGTTGCACGGTGGCCGGCCTCGCCACCTGCACGGTCACGCACCTCACCGAGCTACCCGCGACCCGCGACCTGATCCGGTCGCTGATGAATCGCGATGCCGTCCCGCAGGTTTTGATCAGGGTCGGTCTCGTGCCCTTCGCCGAACGCACCCCCAAGCTCACACCGCGACGGCCGCTGTCGGAAGTCCTGCGGACCCGAGCCTTCGACTGACATCCGCCCACCCATCAAGGAGCAGAACCATGATCGAATTCGACCTGGATACCGCCAACTCGATCTTGTTGGTCAGACCGCAATCGGCGTTAGAGGAAAAGGATTTCGTGGAATTGGCCGAGGCGGTCGATCCGCATATCGAGGCCCACGGCGACTTGGCCGGACTCATCATCAACGCCCAGAAATTCCCCGGGTGGGACAGATTCGGCACGATGCTCACGCACTTTCGCTTCGTCAAGGATCACCACAAGCACATCGAGAAGGTGGCGCTGGTCACCGATTCTCACCTCGGGGACATCGCCGAGCGCCTGGGCGCGCATTTCGTCTCGGCGCAGGTGCGGCATTTCTCCGGCGAGCATGTCGACGAGGCCAGGCAGTGGATCATCGACGGGCACTAGGGCCCTCCACCGGTAGACGTTGGGCCCTACGCGCGTGGCCTGCGAATTGCGACGCTGGGTGCATCGTCGCAGGAACGCCGAGGTGAGGTCACCATGCAGAGCTTCGTAATCCGACCGATGACGTGGCCGGTGCTACGACTGTTCAGTCGCAATCGGCTGATTCGGGTGAGCGACCGCATCGAAACCGGGGTGGTCACCCTGGCCGTGCTGTTCGTCGTCGTCGCCGCGGCCGGCGCGGGGGCGATGGGAACGATGATTCACGACGGTCAGGCACAGAAGTACCGCGAACAGGCGCAGACGCGCCATACCGTGGTAGCCCGGGCTGTCGACGACAGCCAGCCGACGGTGTCACCCGAGACGGCAACCTTTGCGGTCCACGCCCGGTGGACAGCGAACGGCGTCGATCACACTGACCTGCTCGGTTGGAACAGGGTCGTCAAAGCCGGCGACCCCCTCGAGATCTGGGTCGACGATCACGGCCGACTGGCGGCGGCGCCAAGGCCGGTCGCGCGGGCAGTCGTCGACGCAGTCTCAGCGGCGCTGATCGGATGGATGGTCGCGATCTTGGCCGCCGCGGAAGCGGTCGGTGCCGTGCGAGCGCACCTGAGGCGAACGCGCGACGACCAGTGGGATAGGGACATTCGCAGTCTCGTCGACGGCGGATTCACCAAACGCCAGAAATAACGGCCGACTCCAACCGGCACCCGCAACCAACCTATCCAGTCAGGGAGATTCAGATGTCCACTCCGGAAACCAGTTTGGGAATCGTGGTCGGCGTTGACGGGTCGCCGGCGGCCAAATACGCCGTTGACTGGGCCGCGCGAGATGCCGCAATGCGAGCTGCCCGCCTCACGCTCGTCCACGCCGTGCGCCCCATCGGGCTCACCCAGCCGCCACTGACGTCGATAACGACCTTCTCGCGCTGGCAGGTCGAGCATGGACAGCGGGTTCTCGACGACGCCGCCCGATTGGCGCGCGAGGTCGCTCCCGATGGCGGTCCGGAGCAGATCGAAACGGAATTACTGTTCGCGCAGGCCGTTCCGACACTGATCGACATGTCCAAGGACGCCGATCTGGTTGTCGTGGGTTCCAGGGGGCGAGGGCCGATTGCCCGAAGCGTGTTGGGCTCGGTGAGCTCGAGCCTGATCCGCCATGCGCACTGCCCGGTGGCGGTCATTCACGACGAGGACCCGCTGATGCCGGATCCCGCACACGCGCCGATCCTGGTCGGCATCGACGGCTCGCCCGCTTCGGAGGCGGCGACCGCGATCGCATTCCAGGAAGCGTCGTGGCGCGGGGTCGACCTCATCGCGCTGCACGTGTGGAGCGACGTCGACGTCAACGACTATCCCGCTATCGACTGGCCGGCCATGAAGCCGGCCGCGGAGGAGGTCCTCGGCGAGCGGCTGGCCGGTTGGCACGAACGCTACCCCGATGTGACGGTGCGGCGGGTGGTCGAATGCGACCATCCGACATACCAACTCATCCGGCACTCGGAAATGACGCAACTGGTGGTCGTCGGCAGCCACGGTCGCGGCGGATTCGCCGGCATGTTGTTGGGGTCGGTGAGTAGTTCGCTGGCCCACTCGGCACGGATGCCGGTCATCGTCGCGCGTCAACCCTGAACGCGCACAGCGAACAACCACACGAACCGGGAGGTGCCGACAATGCCCAAGCACTGGCTCTTGATGGACAACCCCGGCGCCGACGGGGGCCAGTTTCGCGCCCGCCTCGCCGGAGCGGGCCGGCATCTGCCGACCACCACTCTGACGACCGACGATCTGATGTCCGCCACAGTCCATCGCACACATATCGATCTGGAGCGTCTGACCGGCATCCACGAACGTCGGGTTTCGGTCGGCGAAGAAGACTCGTTCAGCCTCGCCACGTCGGCAGCGCGCAATTGCCTCGACACGGCGCACTGCGATCCTGAGTCCATCGACGTCGTGATCAATTGCAGCATAACCAAACTGCGCGACGGCATGACTCAGCGCCTGGAGCCGTCGATGGCCAGTTCCGTTGCGCATGCGATCGGAGCGAGCAACGCGATGACCTTCGATCTCTCCAATGCCTGCGCTGGAATGCTCAGTGGGGTAACCGTTCTCAACAACTGGATCCGACAGGGCAGTGTCCGGCGCGGGCTGGTGGTCAGCGGCGAATACATCTCGCAGCTCGGCTGGAACGCCGCGCGTCACGTCCGCAACATCATCAGCAAGGAGCTGGCTTCTCTGACACTGGGAGACGCGGGTGCCGCGCTGTTACTCGAGCGCGCGAACCCCGACTCCGCGGGTATCACCCTGGCCGGGTTCACCACGCTGGCCGGCTACAGCAGACTGTGTCTGGCCTACCCCAAGGGCAGCGACCCGGGCGCGCGCATGTTCACCGACTCCCGCGGAATCCAGAAGGCGGCCATTTTGAACACCCCGCTGCTGCTACGGGAAGTCATGGAGACCGTTGGTATTTCGATGCAAGACATCGACCACGTCATCACCCACCAAACCTCCGCACGTGCGATACGTAAAGGCATGAAAGCGGTGACCACGGCTTTCGGCTCTGCTCCGCGTAACCCCCCCGTCATCACCGTCGACCGCTACGGCAACACAGCATCGACCACGCACACCGTTGCTTTGGTGGAAGAACTGGAGGCCGGACATATTCGGCCCGGTGACACGATCGCCCTGATCGCACTCGCGTCCGGGCTGGAAATCGGCATAGTCCTGCTGACCGTCGACGAGGATCTGGTGAAGCGTTATGGGCACGGTAATTGACCGACTACACATCAGTCACGGAACACTGCGCAACCGCCACAGTGCTCTGCGGCTTGCGGTTTCGGCTGCCAAGGGTTGCCTGAAGGACGCCGAGACCTCGCCGCGCGACCTTGACCTGCTCATCAACGCGGGCATCTATCGCGACCGGAATCTGGGCGAGCCGGCGCTGGCGGCCATCATCCAGGAGGACATCGGCGCCAATCCGGAAGACCCGCACAACGACGCGCACGGCACGTTCTCCTTCGACATCGCCAACGGCGCCTGCGGTGTCCTCACCGCTTTACAGATCGCCGATGGGTTTCTGCGATCTCAGACCATTTCACGGGCGCTGGTCGTTGCCAGCGACGCCGACCCGGGACGCGGTGCCAGTGAACGCTTTCCGTACTCGCCGGCCGGGGCGGCGCTGCTGTGCAGCTGGTCCGGCAACGGCGAGGGTCTCGGACCGGTGTGCTGGGCCGAAAACCCGGATGACGGCGCGAATTTCAGCGCCACGATAGATTTCGACAATTACCACAACGTGCTGCACTTCCAGCGATCCCCCACACTGGCCGGCGAGCTCGCCGCAGTTGCGGAACGGGCGGCCCGTCGGTGTCTGGACGACGCTTCGATCGGCCCGTCCGATGTCGATCGGATCATCGTCGCTCCCGCGGAGCGCCACTTCTGCGCTGAACTCGCTGCGCGACTTGACATCGCACCGGACCGGATCGCGGTGTGCGGCGACGAACGGATGCACACGGCTTCGCTGGCGGCCGCGATGAAGGGCGAGAACCTGCATTCCCCGACCGGTGCCCGGGTACTTCTCATCGCCGCAGGCGCCGGCCTTGTCGCCGGCGCGGCGCTGTACCGCGCCCCGGCACCTTCTGGTTAGGCACGGCGCGAGTTACCGGTCAATTACCCACGGCAGCGAGGTCGGCCGGGCTGCCGACAAGCGGGAAGAAGCGCTCGACGTCGCCACGACGGCATACGGCGGTACCAGGGGTCATCATCATCGCGGCCGCGGCGGCCGCTCCGTAGCGCACCGATTCGGCCAATGCCCAGCCGCGGCCGAGCCCGACCGTGATCGCCGCGACCATCGCATCGCCGGCACCGACCCCACTCCCGGAAGGTATTGTGATCGCCGGGATACGTTGAGCCTGTTCAGATGTCACCAGCAGCGCCCCGCGATCACCCACCGACACCACAATGACCTGCGCCCGCCCGCGTTCAACCAATTCGCGGGCCGCAGCGACTTGCTCTGCCTCGGTTTCCAATTCACCCCCGACACATTCGCGTAGCTCTCGAATACTGGGCTTGAGCAGAAAGACCCCCGACGTCAGGTGCCGCAGGGCTGGGCCGGAGGCGTCCAGGATCAGCCGGGCGCCCAGATCGCGGCAGATGTCCGCAATGCGCTGATAGAAATCATCGGGTACCCCGGGCGGGAGGCTGCCGCTGACCACGACGAAACGGGCCGAGGCGGCAGCGCGACGAAGTTCGTCGACGCACCGGGCCTGTTCCGCAGCTGTCAATGGGGGGCCCTGGAGCACGAACCGGTATTGCTGCCCACTGACTTCTTCGTCGACGGTGAGACTCTCGCGCGTCCGTCCGGCGATGCTGATGCGATGAAACGGAACACCCTCTTCCGCAAGAAGATCGACGATCATATCCCCCGTCGTTCCACCGGCCGGGAACACCGCCGAGACAGTCGCCCCGAGCACGTGGGCGATGCGCGCAACGTTGATACCGCCGCCACCTGGATCATGACGGGCACCCTGACAGCGAAGCTTTTCGGTGGGGCGGACCCGGTCGACATTGGTCGTGATGTCGAGGGCCGGATTCATCGTCAACGTCACGATGGTGGGCGGGTCGCCGATGGGGTATGCGTTGCTGGTCATCGTGTGGTGTCGCATCCGCCTACAGGCCGGTCGGGTAGGTTTCGGGCGTCTCGCCCGCTACCCACCGGCTCGTCGCTTCCAGCGGTTGAAGCGCCTGGGTGTTCTCGATGTGAATCATCGCGTCGAACTGATCGGCCGGCCGCACGTGGAAGTAGTGGCTCTGCCGCTCGGTGGCCGGCAGATAGATGACGCCGATTGCCCTGCCCAGCCTGACCACATCCAACGCATCGTCGGCGCCGGCGTCCGACGAGATGAAGAACGCCGGGTTACCGGTCTGGTGAAACAATTCCTCGACGCTTCCCGACAATCCGGGCCGGACAACCTTGCGTTCGGCCAACCCTCCCCATTCGCTGGCGGCGGTCACGGTACCGGAGTATGTGCTGAATCCGATCAGCCGGGCGTCGTCGCGGTAACGTTCCCGGACCAATTGACCCAGGGTCAGCTGACCATCGGCGGACACCTCGGTCGCTCGTGCGTCGCCGACGTGAGAATTGTGTGCCCACACCACGATTCGCGCCGGGGATTGATCTGGGTGGCGGTCCAGATGATCCAGCAGCGCGTGCAGCGTCTGGGCCATGTGCTGGTCGCGCAGGTTCCAGGAGGTCACGCGCTCACCGAACATGGCCCGGTAGTAACGCTCGGCGTCCCGCACCACCTGGGCATTCTGTTCGGCGTAGAACAACTCATCCTCGGCGAGCAACCCGTCGCGACGTGCGTAGGCCAACGCATTCCGCTGAATGTCGACCAATTGCTCGATGGCTTCTTTTTCGCAGGACAAGCCGGCGCCGAAGGCCGCGCGCATGCCGTAGGCCTGGCCGTCATCCGCGGAGGAGACATGGTCGAAGCACGAGTACCGCGATCGCGCACGGGCGGCAGCCTGCGGGTCGATCGTGTCGAGGTAGCCCACCACCTCGTGCATCGATCGGTGCAGGCTGTAGAGATCCAGTCCGTAGAAGCCGGTTTGGCGACGACCTTCGCGCGCACAGCGCCGATTGTCGGCCCGCAGCCAGTCGACGAAATCGCGGACAACCGTGTTACGCCACATCCATGAGGGGAATCTCTCGAAGCCGCGCAGCGCCTGCTCCGCGGTGTCGTCTTCACCCGTCCCGCGCACGTACCGGTTGACCCGGTAGGCGTCGGGCCAATCCGCCTCCGCGGCCACCCCGCAGAATCCCTTTTCCTCGATCAGCCATTTCGTTATCTCAGCGCGCGCTTCGTAGAACTCGTGGGTTCCATGCGAACTTTCACCGATGAGAACCACCCGCGCGTCGCCGATCAACTCGGACAACACATCTCGGGGCGGGACTCCCCCGGGCGCATCGATGGCGACCCGCCGAATGATGTCGGCGGCCGTCTCGGCGTCCGGTCCGGCACCGCGCCCGGTGGTGGGGGTGGCGAGCAGGCTTCGGACTTCGATGTCGCTGACCTGATTGAAGTCCCAGTACGCAGCGCCGACCGCGAAAAATGGCGTCGGCATGGACGCGCAGACCATATCGTCGACCAGGCCGGCGAATTCGCGACAGGTCGATTCGGGTGCCGATGGCACCGCGATTACGATGCGCGCCGGTTGCGCTTCGCGCAGAGCTTGGACGGCGGCGAACATGCTTGCCCCAGTGGCTAATCCGTCATCGACGAGGATAACCGTTTTACCGGTTACGATCGCCGGCGGGCGTCCGTCGCGATAGGCGGCCTCTCGTCTGGCCAACTCCCGCCCCTCACGCTCGGCGACGTCGCGCAATTGTTGAGGCGTGATCTGCAGGCCTCGCACCACATCGTCGTTCAGCACGATGCGCCCTCCGCTGGCGAGCGCGCCGGCGGCGAATTCTTCGTGTCCCGGTACGCCGAGTTTGCGCACGATGAAAGCGTCGAGCGGCGCGTGGAGCGCGGCGGCGACCTCCCAGGCCACCGGCACTCCGCCACGCGCGAGGCCCAAGACCACCACGTCGGGTTTGTCCCGATATGCCTGCAGCAGGCCGGCCAGCACCCGACCGGCCTCACGGCGGTTGCGGAACAACCGATCTGGAATGTCTCTGCCGAGGACAATCGCTCTGCTCATCGAGGTCTCCTCATTCAGATCACAAGCGGGCCGCCGGCAACGCGGCGGGGGTCGGGCGGGACCGCAGCAAAATATGGGGGGTGCTGCTGCGGCCCCGCCCCTCGAACTGGTCAGTTGGTGGGCGCGATCGGCTCGTGTACCAGGATTCGACCACTCCGAGCGAAGCCACAGTAGGGACGGAAGTCCTATCGTCTCCGGGTCATTGGTCGGCGCCGGCTCAGATGCGTGACCGACAGATGCCTTTTGGCCCTAGGGCGCCCACGTCGGTCTTGCGACCGTAGGAGTGGATCTGCCCGGGTTGCGGCCGAGACCGCGAACGACCGGGGCCGGGCAGGTCCCTCAGTTCGCCGCACTTTCCGGTGGTACGGATACGGCCCGACAGCACACAGGAGAATGGGCATGTCCAGGCACTCGATACGCGAGGGAATCGTTGTCGGTGTGGACGGGTCGCCGTCGTCGGACGCGGCGGTGCGCTGGGCGGCTCGCGAAGCGTCGATGCGCAAAGTTCCACTCAGCCTCGTTCATATAGTCCAGCGTCCGCCGTGGGGTCTCCTGGCGCTGGGCTACGGCGCCGTCCCGGCGTCGGCCGACATTGCCGAATCACAGAAAGCTCAAGGCGAAGAGGTCATTTCAGCCGCCGAGAAAGTGTGCGATGACACGGTCGAAAAGGGGTCCATCCCCCGCGTCGACACCGAGGTCTACGCGTCGGCAACGGGTCCGACTCTGGTCAATCTGTCGGTCCAGGCGCGGTTGATCGTCGTGGGCTGCCGCGGCCGCAGCCAATTCGGCCGGGTGCTGCTCGGGTCGGTCAGCGCCGGGCTGATCCATCACTCGCACTGTCCGGTGGCCGTTGTCCACGCTCACCTGCCCGCTGGATCGCAGCCCTCACGGCTTCCCGTGGTGGTCGGCATCGATGGGTCGCCGGCCTCGGAGTTGGCCACCGCGATCGCTTTTGAAGAAGCGTCGTGGCGAGGGGTCGAACTCGTCGCGGTGCACGCATGGTCAGACTCGCACGTTCACGTCTCGTCCAGACCCGACGGTGACTGGCTGGACCAGCAGGCCGGCGGGGACGAAGCCCTGGCCGAGCGACTGGCCGGCTGGCGCGAACGCTATCCCGATGTCAAAGTCGAGCCCCGAATTGTCATGGACGCCCCGGCTCTTCATCTCTTGGAGGCGTCCGAGGTGTCTCAACTTCTCGTCGTCGGCAGTCACGGGCGCGGAGGATTCGCCGGCATGTTGCTGGGGTCGGTGAGTATGGCCGTTGCCCAGGCCGCCCACGTACCGGTGATCGTCGCGCGGCAGTAAGCACTGCCAGAAGCGGTCTTTCCCTTGACTTTTGGAGGTCGAGTATGACGAACATCCCGCTCGCCCGTGTCGCGGGCTTCGCGGTGAAGGTCAACTGGAGCGTGCTGGTGATCCTGTGGCTGTTCACCTGGAGCCTGGCTTCGAGCCTGCCCATCACCGCCCCGGGCTACTCGACCCGCACCTACTGGCTGGCCGGCCTCTGCGGCGCCACCGTGCTACTCGCCTCGCTGCTTGCTCATGAACTCGCGCACGCGATCGTGGCCCGCCGCGCCGGGGTGAAGGTCGTCGACGTGACGCTCTGGCTGCTGGGCGGCGTCACCCGGCTGGGCAGCGAGGCCACCACACCGCGTACCGCGTTTCGGATAGCCCTGGCCGGACCGGCCACCAGCCTGCTGCTGGGCGCGTTATTCGCCGCTGCGGGTTGGGAATTGCGAAACCTCGGTGTCGCGCATATCGCGATCGGCGTGGCGTGGTGGCTGGCGGGTATCAACGCGTTGCTCGGTGTTTTCAATCTGCTGCCCGGTGCCCCACTGGACGGCGGCCAAGTCCTGCGCGCATGGCTCTGGCACCGCCACGGCGATGCGTCCCGTGCCGCGCTGAGTGCGGCGCGGGCCGGCCGCTACGTCGCGTTCTTTCTCATCGCGTTCGGACTGTTCGAGTTCCTGGCCGGCGCTCTGGTCGCCGGAGTGTGGCTGGCCTTCATCGGCTGGTTCATCTTGTCGGCCGCGCATGTGGACCAGACGCAAGTGCTCACCCGCGGCGCGCTGGCCGGGGTACGCGTCGCGGAGACGATGACACCGAACCCACACACCGCGCCCGCCTGGATCAGCGTGCAGGAATTCATCGAGCGTTACCTTCTCGGCGACCGGCACTCCGCATATCCGGTCAAGGATCACGACGGGTCGATCGTGGGACTCGTATCTTTGACGCAGTTGCGTCGCGTGGCGCCCGGCGCGCGCGTCGCCACCACCGTGGGTGAGATCGCTGTGCCGCTACGAGATGTCACCGTCGCAACACCCGATGAGCCGGTCACCACTCTGCTGGAACGCCTGGCATCGAATCACGCGCACCGTGCCCTCGTCGTCGAAACGGGTCGCGTCGTGGGCATCGTCACCGCGGCCGACCTGAGTCGCCTGATCGACGTCCGTCGGTTGGTGACACCCGGTGCCTGATCCCATCCGAACTGAGAATCCTACGAAAATCGGAGACACTATGAACGACAACAACATTGGCCGGGCCGTCATCGTCGGCATCGACGGTTCATCAGCGGCCGTTCACGCGGCGGTGTGGGCTGCCGATGAAGCCTGCAGTCGGGAGGTGCCGTTGCGCCTGCTGACGGCTCTCAAACAGACTCACCCGAGCTCCGAGGATTATCACCGCGACGTCGTCCATGCCGAGACGGCACTCCAGGCGGCGAAAGCGGCGGTTGAGGCAACAGGAACACCCGTGAAAATCGAGACCGAGATCCTCCGTGGCCAGCCGGGGATGATCCTTCTCTCCGAGGCCGACAACGCCGAGATGATCTGCGTGGGATCGATCGGTATCGACCGTTACTCCCGAGCGTTGTTGGGCTCGACCGCAACCGAAGTCGCGGAGCACGCTCAGTGCACGGTCGCGGTGATCCGTTCGCAACCCGATCAGCCCGCGCAGGCCATCAACTGGATTGTGGTAGCGCTCAACGACTCACCGGGACGCGATATGGTTATCGACCAGGCGATGCGCGAAGCACAACTGCGCAAACTTCCCGTGCTGGCGATCGGTTCGGACAAGACTGAGGGCACCGGCACGGCGGCCCATGAACTGGACAACCATGTGTGGCCGTGGAAACAGTGGTATCCCGACGTCCACATTTATCCGGTAGTCGCCCGCGACGGCGTTGCCGATTTCTTGAAGAAGATCGACGACTTGGTTCCGCTCACCGTTGTCGGGTCCGCCGACGCCGCTGAGCTTGCCCAGATCGTCGGGCCCTACGAGCACCCCGTCTTCCACGCTGCGCAGTCCTCGGTGCTCATCATCCGCGGGTAGCCTTGCCGGCTGCCCGGTCGGTCACGCAGCACGCGGGAGGTCCGCGGCCGGGCTCGCCTTTCGCGAGACCGGACGGTCTCGCCTGGGGAGCCAGCCGACGTAGGCCAGATACAGCCCGATCACTACCTCGACCGCAGCGCCGGTACGCCACCAGCCGGTCGAAGCCACCATTGAATCGGCCATCGAGAAATACCAGTGCGACGCGGTCACCAGTGCCAGCCCCTTGACGGCCACCAGCCAGCCCAGACCCGAGACGAGCACCGCCGCGGCACCTTGCCAGTACGGATGCAGGGCAATCACGACCAGGCCGAGCACCAGGATCAAAGCCCCAATTGTCCATGCCCACAATGGGTCTGACTCAAACCCTTTCAGCATCGCCCGCATGTCGTGCGGGCGCACTGCGGCCGAGAATGCCACGATGGCCAAATACGGGCCCATGACGCGGGCGAACATCCGGGTCCGCTCCCGAGGAACATCTGACGACTTCATCGTGCCACCTCCGGTCGAGGTTGATCTGTCCGAAATGTAGAACTCATCGGATCATTTCCAGGCACGGAGGCGACAGGGGCCGAAGTCCCTGAGACCCGGGACGTTCGTCATGCCGGGTCGAAATCCGTTGCGCTACGGCGAACGTACGACGACCACCGGTACGGTGGTCGACTGTGTGACCGCCGTGCTCACCGACCCGAGGCGCACCCCGCCGAATCCACCTCGGCCGTGGCTGCCGAGTACGACGAGTTGGGCGCGCTGAGCTTCCTGGATCAGCCAGTGCGCGGGGGTATCGCAGACCAGCCGTCGACTGAGGTGTACATCGGGGTAGCGTTCCTGCCAACCGGCCAGGCGTTCGGCCAACACCTCTTCGCCGTGCGCTTGATAGTCTCGCCAGTCCATCCCGAAGATCGGGAACACTCCCACGTCGCTCCACGCGTGCAGCGCGCTCAGCGCCACTCCGCGCCGCGACGCTTCGTCAAATGCCCACGCCGTCGCGGCTTCTGAGGCAGGCGACCCGTCGATGCCCAACAGGATCGGCGCGTATGGGTCGGTAGCAGTCGAGCCATGATCGGCGTGGATGACCACTACCGGGCAGTGTGCATTCTCCACGACGCCCCTGCTGACCGAGCCCATCAGAAGACGTCCGAGTGCGCCCCTGCCGTGACTGCCCACCACGATCATCCGGGCGTCGTTAGAGGCGTCGACGAGCGCATCCACCGGATGCGCATGCAGCACTTCGGTCCGAACATCCTGCGGCTCAGGCTGATTCATTGCTGTTTCGGTATCCGCAAGCGCTTGATCGACGACCTGGCGCGCGTTCTCCTGTTGCCATTCGGTGACGCTGAGCTGGCCGGCACTCACCGGCCAATTGACGACCACCGGTTGCACGGCATGCATCAGCGTGATCGGCTCGTCGCGTATCACTGCTTCACGCGCAGCCCAGTGCACGGCGGCATCGGATTCCGGTGATCCGTCGATCCCGACCACAATGCCGTATTTCGTTGAGGTTTCGAACATCGCTTGCTCCTACGGCTGTCACGCTTGACGGGTCGGATTCCTTTGCCCTCCATCGACACTTATCCGCCGGGCCGACGCATTCCAGGGCCATTGGTCCTTGCGATCGCGGCCTATTGCCCTGCGCAAAGGGACATCGGCCCGCATCGCACAAGAGCCGAGAAACAGAGACTGAATTCATGGGGCGCGTCGAGTCCACCTGCCGGTCGGTTGCTACGCCATACGCCGTGGTCCACGAGACGCACACCGGACTCGTGATGCTCGTCGGGGATTCGGCTTACAAGGTCAAGAAGCCGATTAAAACCGAGTTCCTGGATTTCAGCACACCGGAACGCCGGGAAGAGGCCTGTCAGCGGGAGCTGGAGCTCAACCGCCGGCTCGCGCCGGACAGCTATCTGGGCGTCGCTCATCTGTGTGCCCCGTGGGCGGGCACCAGCGACCCGGTGCTCGTCATGAAGCGCCACGACGAATCGAGTCGCCTGAGCACCATCGTGCGGGGCGGCCAGCGGGCGGAAGCGGCGCTTTCCTCGATCGCCCGGGTGCTGGCGGCGTTTCATAACACCGCTCGACGTGGTCCGCGCATCGAGAAGCAAGGCTCGGTGGATGCCCTGACGTCCCGGTGGGAGGCCAACATCGCCGAGATGCAGCAGTTCGTCGGGACTGTCATCGACGAACAGTCACTCGCTGCGGTGCAGCGGTTGGCCGCGCAATTCGTTGCCGGTCGTGAGCACTTGTTCAACCGACGCATCCGCGATGGCCGAATCGTGGATGGACACGGCGATCTGCTCGCCGATGACATCTTCTGTGCGCCCACCGGACCGCAGATCCTGGACTGCCTCGAATTCGACGACGAACTTCGATTCGTCGACTCGATCGACGACGCCGCGTTTTTGGCGATGGATCTGGAGTTTCTCGGCCGAAAGGACCTCGGCGAGTTCTTTTTGGCGCATTACACCCGGCTGACGTCCGACTCGGCCCCGCCATCACTGCTGGATTTCTACATCGCCTACCGCGCCGTGGTCCGGGCCAAAGTCGACGGCCTGCGGTACGGCCAGGGACTCACAGACGCGGCCGCCGACGCGACCCGCCATCTGAATATCGCTCTCGCGCATCTTCATGCCGGCCGCGTGCGGCTGACGATCATCGGCGGCGGACCGGGAACGGGGAAATCCACGCTGGCCAATGCGTTGGCCGATCGTGTTGGCGCCGTGGTGATCTCCACGGACCAGGTGCGGCGCGCCATGCTGAAGTCGGGCAAGATCGACGGTGCAGCAGGGGTGCTGAATACCGGACTGTACTCGGGGCGCAATGTCGCCGCTGTGTACCGCGAGGCGCTGCACGAGGCCCGGACCCTGCTGGCCAACGGCCGCTCCGTCATCGTGGACGCATCGTGGCTCGACGCACACCATCGCAGCCAAGCGAGGCGGGTGGCTGTCCAAACACATTCCAAGACACTCGAAGTCATGTGCGACACCGCGACAGCCACCGCAGCGCGGCGGGTCGCCGCCAGGTCGGCGGCCAGCACGTCCGACGCGACTCCGGAGATAACCGTCGCGTTGGCCCAGCTCCGTCAGCAGTGGCCCGAGGCCCACCGGATCGACACGGACTTCCCGGTGGCGGACTCCGTCCTTGCCGCCGAGCGGCTCTGGCAGGCCGCCGGCCAGGACCCGCAGTGACCGACGGGGACTTTCGTCACATCGAGTGGTGTCCACTGGCCGGTTCACGATCAGCCTGCGCTCACTAACGTCGGCGTTGCCGACCAGGGCCGCGCGAGGAGAAGCCATGGAAACCCAGACTTACGTGCGCGAGATCGCGTCGCTACGACTCACAGACGCTGAAGGCGCGGGTGGCACCCGACGCGCGATAGCCGCGGCCGAACGCGGCCTGCTGTTGGAATCGGCACGCCGAATGGGAAAGTGACGACAGTGAGCCAACCCGCGGTCTCATCCACCAACGCCGACCTGGAGTCGATAGCATGGGGATTCCTCAGATCTACTTATGCAGGCCCGCATTTCACCGAGTGGCCGATTGATCGCCGCCTGCATGCGTACCTGCGGCACGAGGGGTTGCGCGACGTTGCCGATGACGGCACCATGTGCGCGGCGCTGCTGGATCGGGTAATGGCGAACATCTCCTCAGCTTTGGACAGCGGAACACTCAGGCCGGATGAGTAGGCCCACATTGGGCATCATCCTCAAGACCACCGAGGACTGGCGTCGTTCGCGTGGAGCAAGCTTCCGCCACTGTGCGCCGGCATGGACGGCAATGGCTGCAACATCGCTTACACCGCAGTGGATCATCGTGGCGTAGAGCTTGGGCTTACGGCCCAGGATAGTGAAGACCCGGCCGCCCTGGCTGATGCTGAGGGAGCGCAACAATTGGCATTGGTGAAGCGGCGGGCACCACCGGCACGCCAAAAGGTGTACTGCAGGTCTACCCATCGAGCCGGGTTTGATGTCGAACGCCGGGGTTGGGCGAAGCTGCTGAGCTATGGGACATCTGGTCGGCGGCCCGACACCTTTTCGGTGCGTATCCGCACGAAGTAGTCACGCCGACCACCCGCCGCCGGGCGGGAGAACATCCCGGACAGCTCGATCAAATCGGGTACCTCGGTGATCACGGTGAGGTGCCCGACCACCGTGACGCTCCACCCGCGATCGAGGTCTGCGTCCGAGTCATCAGCCTCGAAGGCCACCACCTGATTGCGCGACACGGCCGACAGCACCGCGGCGTCGGTTATCCGGATCACCACATCCCCACGCCACCAACGGAAGTCGACCAACTGAACTGCGGGCAGAGCCTGCGCGGTGAAAATGAGACGACCCACCGAAGCCGTTCGCATCAGCTCGATCCACTGCTCGCGCTGTGACGGGTTGAGTTCTTGCAACAACACCGGCGTTACTCCTCACCTACGCGCCCCGCGCACGCGGGGCACCTTCCGAACTTGGGCTTCACCGCGAGGCGATCGCTGTCCGGTCGCCGAAGCGGCCAGGCGCCGGGCCGCTTGGACGATGCCGGTGGCAAGCTCACCCACGTCGGATGCCGCGTCGTAGTCGCCCGTTATTCCAAAGGTCAGCTGGTCGGCATAGCTCAAAATCGCAATGCCGGTTCGCACCCGCAAGGCGATCGGGAGAATCGGCAGCAAACGCACGACGGGTCGCCCCATGACCTTCAATCGCTTCGCGGGGCCGGGGACGTTCGTCGCGACCGTGACAACGGCTCGTTGTGGCACGCGCGCAAGTGCGCGTATTGCCCACGCGGTCATAGGAAACGGGACCAGATTCGTCGCCGCGACCATCACGCTGCCGGCTTGGCTTTGACCACTACCCTTGGCCTTGCTCAGACGACGCTGCACGGCCTTGAGCTGATCGATCGGGTCCGACTCCTCGACCGGGAGGTAGGGCAGGAGCAGCGACACGTTGTTGCCGAAGTCGTCGAGAGCATTACTGGACCGCACCGACACCGGTACCAGCGTGCGCAGCGACCGCGCCCGCGGTTGCTCGCCGCGACGGATCATCGCGGCCCGGTAGCTATCGGTAATCGATGCCAGGGCAACGTCATTGACGGTGACCCCGTAGGCTTTGCAGACCTTTCGCACGTCTCGCATGGGAACACTCACGGCAGCGTATCGCCGCATGCCGGTGATATGTCCGCTCAGCTCGGTGGGCTGCGCCGGACGACTCAACGCGGCGACGACCTCCAGAATCCCTTCTCCTGCGCGCGTTGCGGCGCCGGAGACGGCCAGCGACGTGCGCCATAATCGGCTGACCCAGTCGCGGGGGTCGAGTAGGGAGTGCTCCGACTTCTGCTCGTCGGGAGGTGCCGGGACCGGATGAATTTTGCGGGCGAACGTGTCAGTTCGGTGGTCGTCGGCCAGTCGGTTGAGTATCTGTGCGCTGGCAATCCCATCCGCGATGCAGTGGTGAATCTTGATCAACAGGGCCCACTGTCCGTCGGCGAGGCCTTCGAGCATCCAGCATTCCCACAGCGGATGATCCCGATCAAGTCTGCGCTCCATCAGATTCGAGGTGAGCTGGAAGAGCGCCGCGTCGTCCCCGGGATGCAGGACGGCCGCGCGCCGGACATGATGCCGAACGTCGAACGCGGGGTCATCGACCCATTCGGGGGCTTCGAGATCCAACGCATGCGTGCGCAGGACTTGGTTGAACCGCGGGACTTCCGTCAACCGCGCACCCAGATCCGCAACGAAATCCGCGAAATCGGGCGCCGGACCGTCGAGGACCGCCAACGCGCCGACCGCGAGGCTGACGTGGGGATCGGCGTCCTCAGCTTGCAGGAATCCCGCGTCCAGGGTCGACAAGTGCTCCATGACTACGACTTTGCTGGCCGGCCGCATCCGCGCGGCAGAGCCAGAAGTCACAAAAGCGCGGGACCTGGGAACTTCGACCGAGCCCGCGCGGTCACGAGTTGATTACGTGTTCACCGATCACCAGGTCGCGCCGTAAGGCGTCGAGGTCATCACCGGACAGTCCGAGGCCACCAAGCACCTCGTCGTTGTGCTGGCCGAGGGTGGGCGCTGTGAAGCGGTGATGACGCGCCGGTCCCGGGGTGATGCGCAGCGGCCACCCCGGATAGCGGTGCCGGCCGGTCACCGCGTGGTCGAACTCCTGGTAGAAGCCGCGAGCATCGAGCTCCGGCAGCTCGTACATGTGCTCGGGCGTCGTGACCTCTTCGACGGGAAGGTTCCGCTCCCGCAGCGCGGCAACGATACTGGTGACGTTCTGGGTTCGCGTCCACGCCGCGACGGCGTCGTCGAAGGCGTCGTGGTCGTCGGCCGGCAGGTCGGCCGGCTGCATCGCATCGGCCAACCGGGTCCGTTCGTCGTCGTCGCGCACCGTCAGCGCCACCCACGTGTCGCTGGTGTCGGTCGGATAGACGCCCTGGCAGACGCCGCGTCGTCGATTTCCTTCGCGGGGCCGGACGACGCCGTTCATCGAGAAGTCGATCACCGGTTCGGCGGTGACCGCGGCACCGACCTCGATCTGCGCGATCTCGATCAACTGACCTTCGCCGGTGCGACGCCGATGCTCGAGTGCAGCGAGCAGGGCCACCCCCGCGTGCACGCCGACGATCGGATCGGCCGGGCCCTGCACGTTGCACGGCGGGCCGTCCGGGTAGCCGGTGGCTGCCGTCATGCCGGAGACCTGTTCGATGTTCAGCGCCCAGCCCACGTAGTCGCGCCAGGGTCCGTCCAGGCCGAAGCCCGGCATGCGGACGGCGATGATGTCGGGGCGCAGCGCGACCAGCGAGTCGTAGTCCAAACCGAACTGCTCCACCACCCGCGGCGAGTAGTTCTCCACGACCACGTCGGCGTGCGCCGCGAGTCGGCGGGCGAGTTCGCGGCCGCGGGGTGAACCAAGATCCAGCGTGATGTCGCGCTTGTTGAGGTTGGTGGCCTGCCATAACGGGCTGCGCTCATACCAGTCCGCACCCTCGAAAGGCTGGGCCCCCGAGTAGCGGAAACCATCCGGCCGCTGGATCGACTCCAGCTTGACGACGTCGGCCCCGAACGCACCCAGATAGCAGGTGAGGTAACCGCCCGCCCAAAACGTGCTCAGGTCAAGCACTTTCAGATCGGCGAACGGCAGCGACGGATCGGCGACCGGCTCGGCGGTGCGCCGCGGCCCGGGATCTGCCGCTGCGAACCCGGACGGCGTCTTCGATAGCCGAAACGGCGGCCCCGGATGCCGGAACGACCAGTCCTTGCCGCCCGCCTCGACGAAGAATCCACGCTTGGCGTATTGCGGATTGTCCAGCGCGTGGGCACCGTCGGCCACCGGTGCCGCCGGGATCCGCAGCGCCTGGCAGAGTTCCACGATGTCGTCGACGGTCCGCTGCTCCAGCCACGGCTGCGCCGCCGCGTAGAACTCGGCGCGTTCCGGGCCGCCCATCATGATCGCGAACTGCTGCTCGCCATATTCGGGCAACTCGAGCATGTCGCAGACGTCGAGCCAGTGCTGTCCGGTCAGGCAGTTGATTCCCACCCAGCCGTCGGCGGCGCGCACCACTCCGAGCATGGGGGCCTGGCGCACGTTGGTGGGAAGTCCCAGTGCACGCATGCGTTCGTACATCAGCATCGGATACGGCAGCGTCGACAGCAGCGCTTCCAGCACCGAGACGTCGACCTCGGTCACCTGACCGGCCGGAGCGATCCGCAGTGCGGTCAGTGCCCCGAGCGCGGCATAGGCGCCCGCGACATATTCCGCGATCCGCGCGCCGGCCTGCACCGGCGGCCGATCGGGGTCACGCGCGCTGATCCACCCCGAGATGGCCTGCATGGTCAGCGGCGTGGCAACTCTGTCACGCACCTGACCGCTTCGGCCGAAGTTCGAGATCCGAACCGCGACCAGGCGTGAGTGTTGCGAAACGTCGATGCCGTGTCCGTCGATCAACACGTCGGCGGCGGCGATGCAATCACCGGCGTCGTTCGATGGTGCTGTGCGCTTACCGGCGTTGAGGTAGGTGAACAGCCCGGCCCGATCGGGATCTGGCTCGTCGCGGGGAAAGGGCCCCCATCGACGCAGCGGATCACCCTCCACCGCTTCGATTTTCGTGACATCGGCGCCGAGGTCGGCGAGCAGCTTGCCGCAGTAGGGGCCGGATATCTCATCGGCGATCTCGACGACCCGCAGGCCGTTCAACGCTGTGCTCACTGGCGTCACGCCGGCAGTCCGATGGCCTTCGGCTCCATGTATTGACGAATTCCGATGATGCCGCCGCTTTCTCGGCCGATCCCGCTCTGCTTGAATCCACCGAACGGCGCGCCGCCCGGGCCGAACCCGTTGACCGCGATCTGACCGGTGCGCACCCGCCGGGCGACCGCCACCGCACGGTCGACGTCACCGCCCCACACCGCGCCGGAAAGCCCGTACTGCGAGTTGTTCGCGATCTGCACCGCCTCGTCGTCGCCGTGGTAACGCAACACCGACAGCACCGGCCCGAATACCTCTTCCTGGGCGATCGTCGAGTCCGGAGTGACGTCGGTGAGAATCGTCGGCTCGAAGTAGAAGCCGCGGTCCAACCCGGGTGGGCGGCCGCCACCGGTGACCACCTTGGCGCCGTCGTCGAGCGCCCGGTTCACATGTGCCTGAACACGTTTGCACTGTGCATCGCTGATCAACGGACCCATGGTGACGGCCGGATCAGTGGGATCGCCGACCTTCACCGACCGCGCCAACGCGACCAGCCTGTCGACGATCTCGTCGTGGATCGCGTCGGGCAGCAACAGCCTGCTGTGCAGAATGCACGCTTGACCGGCGTGAAAAGAGCATGACTCGAACAACATTCGCTGCAGTTGCTCGTCATCGATGGTGGCGTCGTCGAGGACGATGCTGGCCGATTTACCGCCGAGTTCGAGCAGCAGCCGCTTCATGCCGGCACCGGCGGCGGTCATCACCTCGCGACCGACCACCGAACTACCGGTGAAGCTGACCATGTCGATGCGGGGGTCGGCGGTCAGCAGCTTGCTGGACTCGATGTCGGTGGGCGTCACCACGTTGACCACACCCGGCGGAATATCGGTGTGCTCATCGATGATTCGGGCCAGTGCGAGACCGGCCAGCGGCGCCAGCGGCGACGGCTTCAACACGACGGTGTTGCCGGCGGCCAGTGCGGCGCACACTTTCATCACGTTTAGGGTGTGCGGGAAATTCCACGGCGTCAGGATCGACACCACGCCCAGCGGCTCGTAGCGCAGCAGCGTCTTTCCGGCGGCGCCGTAGGCGTCGATGGGCTCCTCGGCGGGATGGGTGGCCAACTCGGCCGCGTTGAGCGCCGCGAACGCCGGGCCTTCGACATGGATGATCCGCTCGTTGGACGTGCAGCCCCATTCCTGTTGCGCGAGTTCGTAGAACGCGTCGGCGTGCGCCAGCAGTGCCTCACCGAGCTGGTTGAGGTACCCCGCCCGCTGTTCGGGTCCGGCGTGGGCCCATGGTTCGGAGTCGAATGCCGACCTGGCCGCGGCAATCGCGTCGGCGACCTGGGCATGGCTGGGGTCGGGCGCCGAGGCTATCACCGCCTCGGTGGCCGGATTGATGTCGTCATAGCGGCCCCCGACGGTGTTGTCGGGGTCGACCCACTGGCCGTCTATGTAGACCGCGTAGGTGTCGATCAATGAGCGTGGCTCAGCCATGTTCATTCCTTCCGCCGACTCAAGACTTGGTCTACACCTGTACGCCCGCTGTCGTCAATGCTCGATGCGGAAGCACGGCTATTTCAGTTCAATTGCAGGCATATTGACATCGTCACCGCGGTGAGAGTAGACAGAGGCATCCGGACAGATCGGGGATATATGTACGATCATCGTTGTCGAGGAGGCCTTGGGTGACCACTAGGGCGATCTCGACGGTCCCGCTGCACTCCCCGGACTTTTACGCCGGCGACCCCTTCCCCGCCTACCACGAGCTGCGCGCGACGTCGCCGGTCTGCTGGAATGACGTCACCAACTTCTGGGCACTGCTCAAATATGAGGATGTCCGATGCGTCTCGAGCAGCCCGGCCTCCTTCACGTCCACCCAGGGCATCACCATCCCGGACCCGGCCATGCCGAGCCCGGTGCAACCGGGAAGCCTGATCTTCACCGATCCACCGCGGCACCGGCAGATGCGCAAATTGATCAACTCCGGCTTCACCCGCCGTCGGGTGTCGGTGCTCGAGCCCAAAATTCGCGAGCTGGTCCGCGGCATCCTCGAAGGCCTGGAACCAGGTTCGGTGTACGAGTTCGCCGAGACCATCGCCGCTCCCCTGCCCACCCGGCTGATCGCCGAGCTGATCGGCGCCCCGCCCGACGACTGGGAGCAGTTCCGGGCCTGGTCGGATGCCGCCACCGGAACCGCCGACCCCGAAATCGAACTCGACCCGCTGGTGGCTGCCGGGCAACTGTTCGAATATTTCCAAAAGCTGATTGCCGCACGGAGAGTCGAGCCGCGCGACGACTTGCTCTCGGTGCTGGCCGGGGCCGCAATCGACGGCGACCGGCTCACCGACGAAGACCTGCTGAATTTTGCGTTCCTGCTGCTGGTGGCCGGCAACGAGACGACGCGCAACCTGATCGCGCTCGGCACACTGGCCCTGATCACCCATCCGGATCAGCAACGCCTGCTGGTCGACGATCCGGCACTGATCCCGGTCGCGGTCGAGGAGATGCTGCGCTGGAACAGCCCGGTGGTGCACATGGCCCGCACCGCGGTGGTCGACGTGGAGATCCGCGGCCAGCGGATCGCCGAGGGCGACGTGGTGGTGATGCTGTACGGCTCGGCCAACCGCGACGAGGACATCTTCGGTCCCGACTCGGAGGAGTTCAAGGTGACCCGTCATCCCAACCCGCATATCGCGTTCGGCTGCGGTGAACACTCCTGCGTCGGAGCGCAATTGGCTCGTCTGGAGGCACGGGTGATGTTCGAGGAGTTGCTGCGCCGGTTCCCCCGCCTGGAGTTGGTCGGCGAGGTCGACCGGATGCGCGCCACGATGGTTCCCGGGGTCAAGCGGATGCCCGTCAGGTTGGGCGTCTGAGAAGATGCGCCTCGACTACACCCCCGAGCAGGAACAGCTGCGCGACGAGATCCGTGCGACCATGCAGACGGTGATGACGCCGGAGCGCCAAGCCGCGGTCAGCGAGCGCGTGGAGGGCGGCCCCGCGGTCCGCGAATGCGTGCAGGCCCTGGCGGCGGTCGACCTACTCGGGGTCGGATGGCCGAAAGAGTTTGGCGGACGTGGCTTCTCGGCCATCGAGCAGTTCATCTTCGCCGAGGAAGCCCGACGGGTGAGCGCCCCGATCCCGCTGGTGACCCTGAACACCGTCGGGCCGACGCTGATGCACTACGGCACCGAGGAACAGAAGCAGCAATTTCTGCCGGCAATCCTGGACGGCACCGTCGAGTTCGCGATCGGCTACTCCGAGCCCGGCGCGGGTAGCGATCTGGCGTCGCTGCGCACGACCGCCGTGCGCGACGGCGACCACTGGGTGATCAACGGCCAGAAGATGTTCACCAGCGGTGCCGGCTACGCCGACTACATCTGGTTGGCCGCCCGAACCGACCCGGATGCGAAGAAACACAAAGGCATTTCGATCTTCATCGTGCCGACCTCGTCGCCCGGGTTCTCCTTTCAGCCGCTGCACACCATGCCCGGCGTCTCGACGTTCTACACCTTCTACGACAACGTCCGGGTACCGGCCAGCGCGATCGTCGCCGGTGAAAACCAGGGCTGGCAGCTGATCACCACCCAGCTGAACTTCGAACGCGCGGCGCTGGGCAACCTGGGCGCACTCGAGCCGCTGTTCGAGCAGACGTTGCAGTGGGCGCGCGACACCGAGCTCGACGGCGGTCGGGTGATCGACCAACCCTGGGTACAGCAGGCGCTTGCCCGGGTCGAGGCCGAAGTCGCGGCGTACAAGCTGATCAACCTGCGGGTCAATGCCGCGATGACCAAGGGTGTGCTCAACATGGGAGAAGCCTCGGCGGCCAAGGTCTTCGGCACCGAGCTGGCGCCGCTGGTCGCCCGGCAGCTGCTGGAAGTGCTCGACCACAACGGTTTACGCCGCGGCGCCGACGCCCCGCTGCGCGGCGCGCTGGAATCGGCCTACCGGGTCGCAGTCATCAGCACCTTCGGCGGCGGTGCCAACGAGATCCAACGGGACATCATCGCGATGGCGGGATTGGGCATGCCCCGAGCTCCGCGTGACCTTCGCCCAACACAAGAGCACACGGCCGAGAAATCAGGAGGATCGACGCAGTGACCGACACCGACCTGCATGACAGGCTGAAGGCCCTCGTCGGCCGGCACACCGGCGGCTCGGAAAAGCCCACGCGAGCACCGGATCCGGTCAACCAACCGATGATCCGGCACTGGGCGTACGCGCTGGACGACATGAACCCGGTGTACCTCGATCCGGAGTTCGCGGCGAAATCCCGATTCGGCGGCATCGTGTCACCGCCGGTGATGTTGCAGACCTGGACGATGCCGGCGCCGAAACTCGAAGGGATCGGCGAGCGGGGCGGGGCGCCGATCGAAATCACCAACAATCCGACCGCGTTTCTCGACGAGGCGGGCTACACCAGCATCGTGGCGACCAACTCGGAATTCGAGATCAACCGCTACCCCAAGCTGGGCGACGAGATCAGCGCGACGTCTGTCTACGAAGAGGTATCCGACGAAAAGACGACGGCGTTGGGCACCGGCTTCTTCGTCACCTGGGTGCTCACCTACACCGACCAGCACGGCGAAGTGCTCGGTAAGCAACGCTTCCGGGTCCTGCGATTCAAGCCGGCGAACTGATGGCGACCCGACTGGCGCCGACCATCAGCCCGGACACCGAGTTCTTCTGGAACGGGCTGCGCGACCACAAGCTGTTGATCCAGCGCTGCAACGGATGTCAGACGGTGCGCAATCCACCGCAGCCGATGTGCCCGACATGCCGGTCGCTGGAGTGGGAGCCGGTCGAGTCGTCGGGTCGTGGCACCCTCTACAGCTACGTGATGCCGCACCAGCCCCGGTTCCCGTTCTTCGACTATCCCTACATCGTCGCGCTGATCGAACTCGACGAGGGCGTCCGGATCGTGTCCAACCTGACCGACATCGCACCGGCCGATGTGCAAGTCGGCATGCCGGTCGAGGTGTACTTCCAGGAATTCGACGGCAACCTCGTGCTGCATCAGTTCCGGCCGGCGGGGTGACATGGACTTCACCTTCACCGAAGAACAAGAGACCATCAGCAAGTTGGCCCGCGACGTGCTGGAGCGACGCGCCAGCCCCGAGCGGCTGACCGAGCTCGAAGCCGGGGAGGTCCGCTATGACGCCGCCCTGTGGAAGGAGCTGGCGGGCGTCGACCTGCTCGGCACCGCACTCCCGGAGTCGTTAGGCGGTAATGGCGGCGGCTTCGTCGAATTGGGCGTGCTGCTGGCCGAAGTCGGATCGACCGTCGCGCCGGTCCCCGCCTACCCGACCTTGCTGCTGGGCGCCGATCCGATTACCCGGCACGGCAATCCCGAACAGCAGCAACGCTTCCTGCCCGCCATTATCGACGGAAGCCTTATCCTGTCCGCGGGCCTGCACGAGCCCGGCCGCTCCGACCCGACCAGCCCCGCCACCACGGCCCGCCGCGACGGCGCCACCTGGCGGCTGGACGGCGTCAAGGAGCTGGTCTCGTTCGGGCAACTCGCCGACACCATAGTGATACCCGCAACAATCGAGGACGGTGAGACGGGCCTGTTCCTGCTCCCGACCGACGCGCCCGGCGTGCAGATCCGACCGGTGACAACCACCAACCGCGAACCGCACGCCGATGTATTCCTCGACGGTGCAACGGTTTCGGTGGCCGACAGGCTCGACGGCGTCGGGCTGGTCGAATCGCTGTACACCCGCGCCCTGGTCGGCTTGTGCGCAGTCCAGGTTGGCGTCTCGGACCGGGCGCTGCGGATGGCCGCCGAATACACCTCTGGCCGTGAACAATTCGGCCGCCCGATCGGCAGTTTCCAGGCCGTGCAGCAACGAATGGCCGACGGCTTCATCGATCTGGAGGCGATCCGCTGGACCACCTGGCACGCTGCCTGGCTGATCGCCGAAGGACGGCCGGCAGACCGTGCGGCCAGGGTCGCGAAGTTCTGGGCCGCCGAGGCCGGCGCGAGGATCGCCGCCACCGCGCAGCACGTGCACGGTGGAATCGGCATCGACACCACCTATCCCCTGCATCGGTATTTCCTGTGGGCCAAGCACAACGAGCTCACCTTGGGATCCGCCAGCCGGCAGCTGGTTCAGCTCGGCAGCACATACCCGGAAGGACGGCCATGACCACCGCCAAATCCCGCACCTCGACCCTGAAATGGGCCGACATCAACGTCGGCGACGAGGTGACCCCGCTGGAGATCCCGGTGACCACCACAATGATCGTCGCCGGCGCGATCGCTTCCCGCGACTTCATGCCCGTGCACCACGACGCGGCTTACGCCAACAAGCAGGGGTCGCCCAACCTGTTCATGAACATCTTGACCTCGAACGGATACTGCGTCCGGTTCCTCACCGACTGGGCCGGGCCGGAGGCAATGATCACCAAATTGGCGATCCGACTTGGCGTGCCATGCTTTCCGGACGACCCGCTGCGATTCACCGGCGAAGTCACCGGTAAGACCGAGGGCGCCAATGGCGAGAACTTCATCGAGGTGACCTTCAAGGCGGCCAACAGCCTCGGCAACCACGTCTCCGGGACCGCGGTCGTGAGTCTGCTCGACGGGACGGGTGCATGAGTCCCTCGCTGCTGGCGGGGAACACCGCCATCGCCGGCATCGGCCAGACCGAGTTCTCCAAGGAATCCGGGCGCAGCGAACTGCAATTGGCGTGCGAGGCGGTCAGCGCCGCGCTCGACGACGCCGGGCTCACCCCCGGTGACGTCGACGGCATGGTGACGTTCACGATGGACTCCAGCGACGAGATCGAGGTCGCCCGTAACGTCGGCATCGGCGATCTGACGTTCTTCTCCCGGGTTCCGCACGGCGGCGGGGCGGCGGCCGGCACCGTCGCGCATGCGGCGATGGCGGTAGCAGCGGGGGTCGCCGACGTCGTGGTCTGCTACCGCGCGTTCAACGAGCGTTCCGGGATGCGGTTCGGTGGCAGCGGGCGCACCAGCGCCGAAACACCGTTGTTCATGGCGCATTACGCGCCGTTCGGATTGCTCACGCCCGCCGCGTGGGTCGCACTGCACGCGCAGCGCTACATGTCGACCTATGGAGTCACCAACGAAGACTTCGGCCGGATCGCCGTGGTCGATCGCAAGCACGCCGCCAACAACCCCGACGCATGGTTCTACGAGCGCCCGATCACCCTGGCGGATCACCAGAGCTCGCGGTGGATCGTCGAACCCGTTCTGCGACTGCTGGATTGCTGCCAGGAGAGCGATGGCGGTGTCGCGCTGGTCGTCACCAGCGCCGAGCGGGCCCGCGACCTGAAGCAACCCGTCGCGGTCATTTCCGCCGCCGCGCAGGGCGCGGCGTCCAACGGCGAGATGATGACCAGCTACTACCGCCAGGACATCACCGGTCTGCCGGAGATGGGTGTGGTCGCGAACACGCTGTGGCGCGACTCGGGACTCAAGCCCAGCGACATCCAAACGGCGTTCATCTACGACCATTTCACGCCGTTCGTGTTCACCCAGTTCGAGGAACTCGGGTTCTGCGGGCGCGGTGAAGCCAAGGACTATGCCACCGTCGAGCGACTGTCGCTGGGCGGCGAGCTACCGATCAACACCAACGGCGGACTGCTCGGCGAGGCCTACATCCACGGGATGAACGGCATCACCGAAGGGGTGCGCCAGATTCGTGGGACATCCCACAACCAGGTCGACGACGTCGAGCACGTACTCGTGACTTCGGGCACCGGTGTGCCGACCAGCGGGCTGATTCTCGCTTCGAGTTGACGATGAAGCACGCCACCCCATGACCCAGACAACCGGAGTCGACACCCGCGAACTCATCATCGAGTCCGCTTATACCTGCTTCCGTAGGCAGGGACTGCAGAAGGTGACGATCGTCGACATCGCCAGGGCAGCAAACGTTTCCCGCAGCACGATCTACGAATACTTCCGTGACAAGGCCGCAATCGTCGAAGCCTGTGCCGAGCACACCTCGGAGCAGTTCTATCGACAGATGTCCATCGCGATGGACCATGCCAATTCCCTGGAGGAAAAGCTCTCCCGTGCAGCGGTTTTCGTTACGCAGGCGCGACGTGCCATCGCCTCCGAGAAATATTTCGACGAAGAAGCAGTCAGCCTGTTGCTGACCAAGGACGCCGCGGTGCTGTTGCGGGAATGTGTCGACTTTCTCGCGCCGCACCTGGCGGCCGCCAAGCTCACCGGCGAGGTGCGCAAGGATCTCGACGTCCAGGCCGGCGGCGAATGGTTCGCCCGAATCCTGTTCTCACTGTTCAGCACACCGTCATCGACACTCGACATGGACGACCCCGATGTGGTCGCCGATTTCGTGCGTGCCCACGTTGTTCAGGGGTTCGCCAACGACCGTTCACGGTCGCGACGCACAACCGACACCCGCTGACGCCGCGCGCGCATCGACAGCCTCAGTTCGGGACCAAAGACCCATGGCGCACGGGCGATGCTGCATTAGCGTTCTCCTCGACGAGAGGAGATCACCATGGTCTCGACAACGAAACGCTACGGGATCATCGTCGGCGTCGACGGGTCCCCGGAATCAGAAGCCGCCGTCGGTTGGGCCGCGCACGATGCAGCCATCCGCGGTCTACCGCTCACCCTCGTGCATGTGGCGAGTCCCGCCGCAGCGACGTGGTCGCAGGCGGCAGTCCTCGAGGAATCGCCGGAAGAACAACAAGCCGAGGGCCGCAGGCTCCTCGCGCACGCGTCGACGATCGCGCGTGACGCCGTCGGCGACACTGCGCAGATTCACATCAACGGCGAAGTGTTGTCCTCTTCCGCCACCGTTCCCACTCTCGTCGAGCAATCCACAGACGCTGACCTCATGGTGGTCGGCTCTCGCGGACGCGGGGCGTTGTCGCGCAGCATCATCGGTTCGGTCAGTTCTGGACTCATTCGGCACGCGCATTGTCCCGTCGCACTCATCCGTGACCAATCGCCGCCTCACGCAGAAGCTCCCGTGCTGGTGGGGATCGACGGCTCGACCTCCGACCTCGCGACGGCAATCGCGTTCGAGGAAGCGTCGCTTCGCCACGCCGACCTGATGGCTCTGCATGCGTGGAATGACGTGGACATGAACGCGATTCCCGGATACGACTGGTCACCCACAACCGCCAAGGAAGACCGCGTCCTGGCCGAGGCGCTGGCGGGCTGGCAGGAGCGCTATCCGGACGTCGCGGTACACAACCGCGTCGTCAGTGATCGGGCAGCGCACGCGCTCGTCGACGCATCGGAGTCCGCCCAACTTGTCGTCGTAGGGACGCACGGAAGTGGTGCTCTGGCCGGCATGCTGCTGGGTTCGGTCAGCAACGCCGTCGTCCAGGCCGTGCACACGCCGGTGATCGTGGCACGCCCGTCGTGAGGGTCAACTAGTCACCGGGACAACAGCTTTAGCGGTCACGACCCGGGCCGCAGCATGACCTTCACCGCGCCGTCCTGCTTCTTCTGAAAAATGTCGTAGGCGTGCGGCGCGTCGTCGAGAGGCAATACGTGGCTGGCGAAGGTGTCGACCCCGAGCGGGTCGTCGTCGGTGAGCAGCGGCATGATGTCGTCCGACCAACGCTTGACGTTGGCCTGGCCCATCCGCAGCGTGATCTGCTTGTCGAAGAGCGTCAGCATCGGCAGCGGGTCGGCCATTCCGCCGTAGACGCCGATCAGCGAGATCGTTCCGCCGCGGCGCACGATGTCGATGGCGGAGTACAACGCGCCGAGACGGTCGACGCCCGCGGTTTGCATCAGCCTCTTGCCCAAGGCATCCGGCAGTAATCCGGTCACCTGCTGAGCCGTCTTGGTAACCGGCGAACCGTGGGCTTCCATGCCGACCGCGTCGATCACCGCGTCGGTGCCGCGGCCATCGGTCATTTCGCGGATCACGTCGCCAACCGGGTCGTCGATCCCGCCGAGGTCGATGGTCTGGATGCCACGCTGCGCGACGCGGGCCACCCGTTCGGGCACCAGGTCGACGCCAATCACCCGGTAGCCGAGGTGATCGGCGATACGGGCGGCCATGTCGCCGATGGGCCCCAGCCCCAGGACCGTGACCGAGCCTCCATCGGGAATCTCGGCATAGGCCACCGACTGCCACGCCGTCGGCAGTACGTCGGACAGGTATACGAAGCGCGAATCGGGCGGTCCCACAGGAACTTTCATGTGGGTAAACTGGGCCTGCGGTACCCGCAGAAGCTCGGCCTGGCCACCGGGCACTTCGCCGTACAGCTCGGAGTAGCCGAACAGTGCCGCCCCCATCCCCTGGTCGCGGACCTGGGTGGTTTCGCACTGGGTGTAGAGCTGCCGATTGCACGTCCAACAATTCCCGCAGGAGATCTGGAACGGAATCACCACCCGATCACCGACCTGCAGCTCGCCGGTTTCACCACCGACTTCCCGGACGATGCCCATAGGTTCGTGACCGAGGATGTCGCCGGGTTTCATGAATGGTCCCAGAACCTCGTAAAGGTGCAGGTCCGAGCCGCAGATATTGGTCGAGGTCACCTCGATGATGGCGTCGGTGGGCTTTTCGATGATGGGATCTGGCACCGACTCAACGCGGACATCGCGTTTTCCGTGCCAAGTGACAGCTTTCATCCTGAGGTCGTACCCGTCTGAGGATTACCGAAACCGCCCGGTGGGCTTATGGCGCGCGGCCAGATGACCAATGGCCCTGCCGACGGGGCCGGTCCTCCGCGACCCTGAAGACAGCCGAAACTGGAGGTCGACTATGCCTGCCACCATCGTGGAAGCCGAGATCATCGAAGATGCGGTGGCGGCGGCGTGCCGCGCCCCGTCGTTGCACAACAGCCAGCCATGGCGTTGGGTGCTCAACGGTGGCGAGCTGCGGTTGCTCCTCGATCGGAGTAGGGTGCTGAGCACCGATCGCTGGGCGCGAGAGGCCGTGATCAGTTGCGGCGCAGCCCTCGACCATCTGCGGACGGCGATGCTGGCCAAGGACTGGCGGCCGCACATCGACCGGTTTCCCAACCCGACGAATCCGGATCACCTGGCGTCGATCACCTTCACACCAGCCGGGGGTGTCGCCGACCAAGATCGGCGGCGAGCCGAAGCCATCTGGGTACGCCATACCGACCGGCTACCGTTCAGCGGACCGTCGGACTGGGACCGCGTCGAGACCGCGGTGACAGCCGCGGTCGGCGAAGGCGTTGTGCACGTGGATGTTCTGCCCGAAGACGCACGCGGTCAATTGGCGTATGCAACCGAGCTGGCGGAGAACCTGCGGCGTTATGACATCCCGTACCACAAGGAACTCCATTGGTGGACAGCGCCTTACGAGGCGTCCGAAGGCATTCCGTACAGCGCCCTGGTTTCCGAGCACGAGGGCGAACGAGTCGGCATCGACCGGACCTTCCCGACCCCTCATCAACCCGAACGACGCTCCGCGGTTCCCGAAGACCATGCCACGATCCTGTTGCTGTCCACCGATCAGGACAATCGGCCCGACGCGTTGGCAACCGGCGAAGCGCTCTCGGCGGTCTTACTGGAATGCACCCTCAAGGACTTGGCCACCTGTCCGGTGACTCATCTGACCGAACTTCACGTCACCCGGGATCTGGTTCAGTCACTGGTGGATCGCGACGGCGTACCCCAGGTCCTCATTCGGGTGGGTGTGTCGCCGGTCACCGAAGACAAGCCGCCGCCAACACCACGACGAGGCCTTTCTGACGTCCTGGGACTGAACGGTTAGAAGGAGACATCGATGGACCGCACCGAAATCCGGCATCCCGCCGTCGTAGTGGGCATCGACGGCTCTCAAGCCGCCATCCGAGCCGCGGAATGGGCGGTCGACGAGGCCGTCGGCCGGGAGATCCCGCTTCGCCTGGTTCACACCATCCCCGCACAAGTTGAACCCGCCCCCTTCAGCGCCGTCGGCAACGTGAACATGGAAGTCGAGTACGCGGAAACGGCACTGCGGATTGCCGGCGCGGCGGTGACGGCTACCGGGAAACCGGTCAAAGTCGAAACAGAAGTCGTGCGAGGCGATCCCGTGGCAGTGCTCGTCGCCGAATCTACTGACGCCGCAATGATCTGTATAGGTTCAACGGGCATCGGACGACTGGCCCGCGCGTTGCTGGGTTCGACGGCCGCCGAGGTTGCCGAGACGGCCCATTGCCCGGTCGCGGTCATTCGTAGTCACGACCGCTCAATCCGGTGGAGCCCGTTGATCGTCGCCGCCGTCGACGACTCGGCGGACAGCGCGCTGGTTGTCGAGCTGGCGACCAAGGAGGCGAAGCTACGCCAGGCGCCGGTTCTGGCGGTCCAGGTGTTGCGACGGGAGACCGATCGCATGCCCGGTACCGACCTCGAGCACCAGGTGTACTCCTGGCGTGAGTCCCACCCGGGCGTCGATATCCACACCTGCGCCAGTCGGGACGGCATCGCAGACTTCCTTTCCTCGACCAACAGGACCATTGAGCTGGCGGTGATCGGCGCCAATCACGCCGATCAGGTCGCGAATCTGATCGGGCCACACGATCATCCGATCATCGGGCATGCGGAGTGCTCGGTGTTGGTCGCCCGCTCGTAGCTGGAACTCGCAATTCGACCCGCTGTGAATGCATTTCACGCTGTCAGCAGAAGCGTGATCCGTCCAGGTACTCGACGACGTCGCCGAGCGGGCGGCGCGGCGTGGCCGGGAGGACCTCCGCGTCGACCGGAGCCCAACCCAGGCGGAGCAACATTTGCGGAAACGCGTCAAGCCCGAAGACCTCAATCTGTACGGCGTCACGGGTCTCGCGAATTTCGAGGGGTTCGGTGACCGGGCAACTGGCCAGCCCGAGCGCGGTGGCGCTCAGCAGCATCAAGCTGGTGGCCTCCCCGGCCCGCAGCCGCGCCAGAATGCTGTCCTCCCTGGTGCCGAGCGCCAACACCACGGCGTGGTCGTCGGCCGGTTCCGTATCGTCCGGCTGATCCAGCACCGGGCCCGCGAACAGCCTTGGCGGCAGCGGAGCCGCGGGATCCGACTCGGGGGTGTTGCGGGCCGGCACACCCGCCCACGATGCATACCGCCCACTCCACACCGTGAGTTCGGATAGGTAGTCGTAATCCCTCGCATGCTGCCGAATAGCCTGCGCCATGATCTTTTTCAGCTCAGACCGAGACTGGATCTGGCGGAGCATGACACCACTGCGTGTCGCACGGGCGCCCAGCAGAGCGATGTCGTTGGCGGGAACCTCCCAGGAGCTGTACCGGCGCCGGTCGGTCCGCCGTCGCGGAATCGCCGCGGCCAAAGAGATATCCAGCTCGGTGGCGGATTGGCGGTGGACCTCGATGGCGGCCAGATGTTCGGGGTCATTGGGATCAGGCAGCCGGTGGATTTTCGACTGCCAGCCGAGCGCCGCGAGCGCGACGATGCAATGGTGCAGGGCAATGCCGCAACTCAACAGCAAATCGCGGCTGTCGGGGTCGGTCTTGGGAAGATGCAACCGCCGATCGGCGTACAGGTGCAAGCTGCCAGAACCCACCCGCCAGCGCCACGGCTGGGTGTTGTGTACCGACGGGGCGCGAGTCGCGAGGGACAAAACTGTCCGCACGGTCTCACGATCCGGAAAGGGAGCGTTCATACGGTCACCGCCTGCTGAGACTGCGTAGATCCTTCCAGGATGGGCAGTTCACCCGGAATCCCCTAGAGCCGAAAGACACCATCTAAAAACATCTTTCGCAGCCTGTCACAGACCCTGACGCAGACCACGGCGGGGACTTAAGGACCGCCATGCCAGTGCCAAAAGCCTCTGCACCTCCCGACCATGTTCACCTAGATTCCTGGGACAACCGCAGAACTCATTGGGGAGCTGCCATGTCGCTTGGTGACGCGCATCTCGGAATTGTCGTCGGTGTGGATGACTCACCGGCCGCCGAGTCAGCCGTGGAGTGGGCCGCGCGTGATGCCGAATTACGTTGCACATCTTTGACACTCGTACACGCGATCTCGCCGAACCTGACGACCTGGAGCGAGGAGCCGTTACCCCCGGGCCTGGCGCGGTGGCAGAAAGAACACGGACGACGGCTGCTGGAAAACGCGGTGCGAGTCGCCGAAAAAGCCTGTCAACGAGGTGGTCCCACCGAGATCAACGCCGACGTTCTGGCGTCCGCGGCCGTTTCCACCATGATCGAGCTGTCCACCGAAGCCGAGATGGTGGTAATGGGGTCCTACGGAAACAGCAACTGGTCGGGTCGTCTGCTCGGATCGGTGAGCTCCGGACTGCTGCGACACGCCCATTGCCCCGTCGCCATTATTCACAAGCCGCAACCGATGGAGCCACATCGCGAACAGGCGCCGGTATTGGTCGGTATCGATGGTTCGGCGGCAGCCGAGTTCGCGACGGCGATCGCATTCGACGAGGCATCACGACGAAACGTCGCGCTCATCGCTCTGCACTCCTGGAGCGACACTGACGTATCAGCATGGCCCGACCTGGATTGGCCGACCGCGCAGTCGATGTCCGACAAGGTGCTGTGCGAGCGCCTGGCTCATTGGCAAGAGCAGTATCCCGGCGTCAACGTCCGTCGGGTCGTCGCCCGCGATCAGCCCGCGCATACGCTCCTCAGCCATGCCGGGGAGGCGCAGCTGCTCGTAGTCGGCAATCGTGGTCGCGGCGGATTCGACGGGATGACGGTGGGTTCGGTGAGCGATGCCGTTGCCCTACTGGCCCGAACACCGGTGATCGTGGCTCGACAGCCGGAAAGTTAGGCCCTGGCATATTGCATTGATGGCCAGTGCATCTGGTGATGATTTCGTAGGCTTGCCGGTTATGAGCGCGCCGCGGTCGGCTGGGTTGACGTCCGCCGAAGTCGCTCGGCGAGTTGCGGATGGCAGAACCAACGACGTCCCGAGCCGCGCGACCCGCAGCATGCCCGACATTGTCCGGGCCAACGTCTTCACCCGGATCAACGCAATTCTGGCAGTGCTTTTCGCCATCGTGTTGGCTACCGGTTCTCTGGTCAACGGGCTGTTCGGAATCCTGATCGTCGCGAACAGCGTGATCGGCATCGTCCAAGAGTTGCGGGCCAAGCTGACGCTGGACAAGCTGTCCATCGTTGGACAGGCCAAGCCGATGGTGCGCCGCGACGGTAGGGCACGGGACGTGTCGCCTCGCGAAGTGGTATCCGACGACGTCATCGAACTGGGGCCCGGCGATCAAATCGTGGTGGATGGCGTGGTGATCGAAGAGTCCGCACTCGAGATCGACGAGTCGCTGCTGACCGGGGAGGCCGACCCCGTCGTGAAGGGACTCGGCGATCACGTCATGTCAGGCAGTTTCGTCGTCGCCGGCACCGGCGCCTATCGTGCCACCAAGGTGGGAAACGAGGCCTACGCTGCCAGACTCACCGCCGAGGCCAGCAAGTTCACCTTGGTCAACTCCGAACTTCAATCGGGCGTCAACAACATTCTTCGGTTCATCACCTACCTGCTGATTCCGACCGGGTTGCTGATCATTTACACGCAGCTGTTCACCACGCACGCCGACTGGCGAGAGTCGGTGCTGCGCACGGTGGGCGCGCTGGTACCGATGGTCCCCGAAGGTCTGGTGCTGATGACGTCGGTTGCCTTTGCTGTCGGCGTGATTCGTCTGGGGCGCCGCCGATGTCTCGTGCAGGAGCTGCCGGCGATCGAAGGCCTGGCCCGAGTCAATGTCGTGTGTGCCGACAAGACCGGGACACTGACGGAGAATCGCATGCAGGTCGCCGGCCTGCGCCGGCTTGACTCAAGCGTTGCCCCCGACACAATCATGGATGTCTTGGCGGCGATGGCGGCACACGACGCCCACCCCAACGCCAGCATGCAGGCGATCGCCGAGGCGTATCACAACCCGCCGGATTGGATGGTCTCCGCGACTGCGCCATTCAAGTCGGCGACGAAATGGAGCGGGGTCTCCTTTGGCGTGCACGGCAATTGGATTCTCGGCGCACCGGATGTGCTGCTGGATCCCTCCTCCGAGGCCGCAGCGCAGGCCGAAGCCGCGGGCTCGCAAGGACTGCGGGTGTTGCTGCTCGGGGCCGGCTCTCTTCCGGTCGACCACCCGGATGCACCGGGCCGGCTCGCCGCGACCACGTTGATCATGCTGCAGCAGAAGGTTCGCTCAGATGCCGGTGCAGCATTGAAATACTTTGCCGATCAGAATGTTTCGGTGAAGGTCATTTCAGGTGACAATGCGGCCTCGGTTGGGGCGGTGGCGTCGATGGTGGGCCTTGACGGGCGGGCGTGTGACGCGCGGATTCTGCCCAGCGACCCCGATGAGTTGGCTGAAAAAGTCAACGAGTACACCAGTTTCGGCAGAGTGCGCCCGGATCAGAAGCGCGCCATGGTGCGTGCCCTGCAGCATCGCGGCAATACGGTGGCGATGACCGGCGACGGTGTCAACGATGTGCTGGCGCTCAAGGACGCCGACATCGGCGTCGCCATGGGGGCGGGCAGTCCCGCAACACGTAGCGTTGCACAGATCGTGTTGCTGGACAACAAGTTTGCAACATTGCCGTATGTCGTCAGCGAAGGGCGCCGGGTGATCGGCAATATCGAACGGGTGGCCAACCTGTTCCTGACCAAGACGGTGTACTCCGCGCTACTGGCGCTGCTGACCGGCATCTGCGGTATCGCGGCCAAGTGGTTGGGCATCCGGTCGCTGATGTTTCCATTCGAGCCGATTCAGGTCACCATCGCCGCGTGGTTCACCATCGGCATCCCGGCCTTCGTCCTTTCTCTCGCCCCTAATTCCGAGCAAGCGCAACCCGGTTTCGTACGCCGGGTGGTGACGGCCGCGGTTCCCAACGGCGTGGTCGCCGGCGTCGCGACCTTCGCGTGCTATCTGCTGGCGTCGCGCGGCGAGACGGCGACCGCAATTCAACAGAGGCAAGCGTCGACGTCGGCGTTGATCACTCTGCTGGTGATCGCGGTATGGGTGCTGGCAACAGTCGCTCGCCCCTACACGTGGTGGCGGGTGGCTTTGGTCGCTCTCTCCGGCGCTGCCTACGTGGTGATCATGAGCAGTCCCTTTGCGCAGAAAAACTTCCTGCTCGATCCGTCGAACATTGCGTTGACCACCGCCGCGTTGGCGATTGGCGGCGCCGGTGCCGCCGTGGTCGAGGCCCTGTGGTGGGTTCGGGAATCGGCCGGCGGGGCCACGCCGCGCCTGTGGCAGCGGTCGGGGGTCTGATCGCGCGGTCGCCACACCCGTTCACTTGCTTAAACAACGTTTGACCTGCCCATTTAACAGACGTACAGTTACCGCCATTCAGTTGGGTCGGCCGGCCGTGAGGGCCCAGGCCTGCTGGGTATGTCTGGCTAGGCCGTTGGGGCCGGGGCTCCGAGTGGCTACACCTGCCCTGAAGAGGACTCATGACCACGGAACCGTTGCTCGAACCCGCGGAGGAAGACCTGTCGGCGGAGCCTCAGCACGCGCCAACCGACGGCGAGCACGCCAACGAAGTCAGCCGCATCGCAGCACTGTTGCGCGATCGCTTCGGTTTCGAGCGCTGACGCCAATCCGCGTGACGGCGTGATCGGCGGACGATAACCGCACGCGCCCTCGACAGCGCCCTTCGTCCCCGGTATCGGGGACTTCCGACCCTCCCCTGCGCGATTCAACGGGCTCAGGGTGGCAGTGACCGAGCCACGGCCATTCACCACATTCCCCCTCGGCAGAGGAAGCGTCATGAGCGATAGCGATCTCGGTGCCGCCGAACTCACCAAGTGGGATCCCGCATTCGTCGCCCAGTTCAACAAACTGGTGGCACCGATCATCAACAGATGGTTTCGGGTCGACGTGCGCGGTTTGAGATCGATTCCGGGTTCCGGCGGGGTTCTGCTGGTCTGCAACCACTCCGGCGGAGCACTGACACCAGATCCGCTCGTGCTGGGCCCGGCCTTCTACGACACATTCGGCTACCAACGCCCGCTCTACATCCTCGCCCACTACGGCGTGTTCCTCACGCCGCTGCGCGATTACCTGGGCCGGATCGGTGCGATACACGCCAATCCGGACAATGCCAAGCACGCTTTGCGATCCGGGGCCGTCGTTCTGGTATATCCCGGCGGTGATTACGACGCGTACCGGCCGACGCTGAGCCAGAACATCATTGACTTCAACGGCCGGACGGGATACGTCAGGCTCGCCATCGAAACCCGGGTGCCGATCGTGCCGGTGGTGTCGATCGGCGCGCAAGAGACACAACTGTTCCTCACCCGCGGCGACCGGCTCGCGAAGCGCTTGGGCCTGCATCGCATCCGGCTCGACATCCTGCCCATCACAATCGGTCTGCCGTTCGGCATGACGATGTTCTTCCCGGCGAATCTCCCGTTGCCGACCAAGATCGTCAATCAGGCGCTCGAACCGATCGACATTTTCGGCCTCTTCGGTGCGAACCCGGACGTAGCCGAGGTCGATTCACACGTCCGCGCGGTGATGCAGAGTGCACTGGATCACCTTGCCCGCGAACGCAGATTCCCGGTGCTCGGCTGAGCGAGACCAGTGCATCGATGAGGCCACCAGAATGCGTCAATCCGGTGGTGGTGGGAATCGACGGGTCCGCCGCGGCAATCAACGCCGCTCGCTGGGCGGTCGATGAAGCGGTCAGTAGAGGGGTTCCGCTGCGACTGGTTCACGTATGCGACCAGACGCCCGGCGGGTCGGTCGAAAGTGATTCATCAGCAGCGCACTGCGCCAAAACAACTTTGTACGCCGCTCGCTGCGCCGTTCGTTCCAGCGGGAAGACGGTTGACGTGCAGGCAACAGCGCGCCGCGGCGACATCGATCGCATCCTGGTCGAGGAATCGCGGCAGGCCGCGATGATCTGCGTCGGATCGGTCGGGATCGGCCGTGCAATCAGCAGACTCTTCGGGTCGAGTGCGGTCGCTCTCGCCAATCACTCCCACTGCCCCGTCGCGATCATTCGCACCAATAGCGAACTGCCACAACAAAATCGGGTTGTCGCGGTGGTGGATCGGTACCCCGACGGCGATGACGTCATCCACCACGCGCTCGACGAAGCGCGGCTGCGGGGCGCTTCGCTGCTGGCCCTGGGCGTCCGGCGATGGAAGGTCGGCGCACTGTCCGGGCTCGAATTGAACCGGCGCCTCGAGCGTTGGCTTCCAAGCTATCCCGATGTCGAAGTGCGCAAATGCATCACCGACTCCGCAGCTGAATACCTGGTGACCCGCGACGAGCAGGTCCAGTTGGTTGTCACGGGCAGTGCCGATGCCGACAACCTGACTCGTTTTGTCGGGCCGCACGGGCACGCGCTGGCCACCTACCCGCGCTGCTCGGTTCTGCTGGTGCGCTGCGACGATGCGAGTTGACGAACGACCCGGGGCACCGGGACTTCCGCCCCTATTCGGTCGCCACCGCCGAATGGTCAGATACCGGCATGGGACCGAAAGTTCGCTGGAGGTAACCGAATGAGCTCCTCCGACCAGCCGCAGACGACAACCCGCGCGTTCGCCCGAGTGCTCGGCCCGTTCGTCGTCATCGTGTGCGGCGCAGCCGCGGCACATACCTCTGAAATGTCATCGCTCACATCGGATTTCGCCGCGAATTCGGTGTGGACCTGGGCGTTTGGTCCATTCGTGCTGTTAGCCGGTTTGGTTATCGTCGCGCTGCACCCATATTGGCGCGGACTGGCCGCTGTCTTGGTGTCCACGCTGGGTTGGCTGGTGGTCCTGCGTGGTCTGCTGATACTGGACTTCCCGACGACTTTCGTGTCCATGGCCCGCTCGGTCATCGATCAAGGTGACGTGTGGCGCGCACTGTGCATCGTCTGCGCTGCGATCGGCGTGTATCTGACCTACGTCGGCTGGATGCCGGTAGCGGACCGGTCTGCGACACCGGTGACGGCTGCAGATGCAGATCTGCCGCGGGCCGCCTGACGGTCGGCCGGCCACGTGAAGGCTGCGATGAACGAACCGACCAGGGCTGCGGCCCGCGATCGGGTGGTGCTCGATTCCGAGTCGCAGTATGCACGTCAAATCGGGCGGTCGGCTCTGTTCGGCGCCACAGGGGTGATTGTCCTGTTGGTGGTACGCCACCACTACACATCCGAGGTGACCGTGGCCGGCAGTCTGACCTGGTCACTGTCGCTGTCGTTGGCGGTGATACTGGCCGCGCGCGGGATTTTGTTGGGTCGGTCCATAACGGTCCATCACGCAATGGCGTCAATGGTGGTGGTGGCGACCGGCCTGGTGATGCACGTGATGTCGTTCCAGCTGCTCGGCGACGGACTTGTCGCCGGCGCCGGGTTGGTACTGACCTGGCCGGTGTCGTCGCGGCGGGATCCCGCCGCGTTGCCACGCGTGTGGGCGCTGATCGAAGCCACTCATGGCGATCCGCTTGCCCCGTTCGCGATGCAGGCGATGAAGAGCTACTACTTCAATACCGACGGCACGGCGGCAATCGCTTATTGTGTGCGCGTCGGTATCGCAGTGGTCAGCGGTGATCCGATCGGCCAGTCCGGCCAATTCCCGCAGCTCGCAAAGGACTTCGCGACGATGTGCCGCAGGCACGGCTGGCGCATCGTGGTGCTGGGCTGCGGCGAGCAGTGGGTGACGCTGTGGCGGGATCGCGCGCTGGTCGGTCAATCGCTGCGGGCGGTACCGATCGGGCGCGACGTAGTTGTCGATGTGAGCCGCTTCGACATGGCGGGCCGGAAGTACCGCAACCTTCGCCAGGCGGTGCAACGCACCCACAATGCCGGCATTGCCACCGAAGTGGTCGACGAGCAATGCCTCGACGAAAGGCTTGTCGGCGAGCTGGCCGAGGTGCTCTACACATCACACCGGGGAGCCCGTGCGCAGCGCGGTTTTTCGATGATTCTCGACAGCGCACTCGAGGGCCGTTACCCCGGCGTCCAATTGATCATCGCCCGTGACGATTCCGGTCGCGTGCAAGGCTTTCAGCGGTACGCGACCGCCGGCGGGGGCACCGACGTGACCCTTGACGTGCCGTGGCGGCGACCGGGCGCGCCCAACGGCATCGACGAGCGAATGAGCGTCGACATGATCGAGCACTGTAAAGCTTCAGGCGGCCGGCGACTTTCGCTGGCATTCGGCGCATTTCCCGAAATCTTCGACAGCAAGAACCGCAGTTTCATCGAGGGCGTCTACTACCTACTCATTCACCTCGGTCATTCGCTGATCAAGCTCGAATCGCTCTACCGCTATCTCCGCAAGTTCAACGCGTTCGGCCAACGACGCTACGTCATGCTCTCGTGGCGCCAGATACCGGTTGCGCTGGTGGTTCTGCTGTCGCTGGAATTCCTGCCCCGCCCGCGGAGATATCCGGGCCGACAACGGCGTCACCCGCAACGCGACCCATTCACAGATGCAAATGGGTAACGGGTTTGCGGGTTGCGGTTTCGATATCACTGACCGTCAGCTCGAACAGCTGGTGGGCCAGGTCGGACAGTGCCCTGGCGAGCGCCAGCTCGTCGCCGATTGTGGCCACCGGCTGATCAGCGGGATCGAGTCGGGCCGTACCGACGCCGACCAACTTCGCGCCCTGCCATGACAACCGCACCTTCGCCCGGGTGCGCTTGTCGTGCTCTTCCACTTTCACTTCCACTTGCCACTTCTTCTTGGTGTGCTCGTGATTCGTCACCGTCGCATCTCCCTTGCTAATAGGCGAAATCCACCGTCGTGAAGTCATTGCTCTGCTGTTCCACCCGAACTTTAATGTCTAGCAATACTTTTCGGATCAGCAGGGCGATTGCGGGTCGCGTCAGTTCGACGGCGACCACCTCACCGGGGTGCCGCAGACCGACCCGTGCCCGGGCCAGGAGTCGCGTGTGAGTTGCCCAATGTGGTTGCAGCTGGAATGACCACACCACGTTCGGCAGATTGGGCGAGACGGCCCTAAGCACAAGGTCACGTTCCGGCGTGACCGCCTCGACCCGCATCGCCAGCCCGTCTGGCAACCACATCCAGCCACTGGGCTTGAGGTGCAGGGTATTTCCCACGGTCAGTGGGTTCCATTCCGGACCGCTGCGTTCGGACTCCTGCAGCTGCAGACCGCTCGCATTCTCTAAAGCGCGTACGCTGCCGCGACCGACGCGCCTCTGCCCCATGCGCAGCAGCGATGGCCAGGTGACCGCCGGCGGCGAATCGATCCATATCGCTTCGGTCACCTGGATGACCGGCTCGCCGAGAATTTCGTCGCCTGGCAGGTGTGCTCTGCATTCGCCTTTGGTGGTGCCCCAATTGCGGTAATAACGGCGTGCGGCATAGAGCACCCCCGCCAGCACGGCGATCTTGGTCATCCGACTCGACGCAGACATCATGACGCCAGTGTGCGTAGTGAAGCGGTCTGCCGCGAGGGGCTTTGGTCCTCGGTGCCACGCCCTGGTGGCGGCTGGCTCGAGCGCAGCCGCCGGGCCGGCCGAAAAAGGGAACAAAGGCCTTCGAGCAAGGACCATCTCCTCCAGACCGGTTGACGAGTTCGCAATAGCGTTATCGTCAGCGGCCTTTCACAACATCGAGACATGCACGACACCGAGACATGGGAGCACTGATGCTGGAAATCTTTCCGCCCAAGTCGGTGGTAGTGGGTGTCGACGGATCGCAGGCCGCTGTCCGGGCCGCGCAGTGGGCGGTGGACGAGGTGGCCGATACCGATATCCCGTTGCGGCTGGTCTACATCAGAGACTTGAATCTGGGCGCCAGTCGAGCCGAAACTCGCGCGGCCTTCGAAGCCGGGGAGAAAGCGGTGTATGCCGCATACGACGCCGTCAATGCGATGGGCAAACCGGTGAAGGTCGAGATGGAGATCGTCGAAGGCCGCCCGGTGCCGATGCTGATCCAGGCCTCGAAGTCGACCCCGCTGATCTGCATCGGCGACACCGGGGTCGGTCAGTCCTCCCCCGCCGGATTCGGTTCGACCGCAACTGAGTTGATCCGGTCCGCCCACTGCTCGGTGGCCGTCGTCCGGGGCAACGCGGACCTCGAAGCCAATCGAGAGCGACAGGTTGTGGTATTAGTCGTCGGGTCCCTCGACGACGAGTTCGCCGTCGAGCGCGGCTTCGTGGAGGCCGAATGCCGAGCGGCTCCGCTGGTGTTGATGATGGCCTGGCGATGCGGGCTGGACGACCTTCAGGGCGATGCCGCAATCAACGAGCAGCAGCGCATGAAGCACGACGTGCTCGATCACTACGCCGCGGTATGGGGTCCACGCTATCCGCGCGTGAGAGTGCGCACCGTGGTCGAGTATGGACCGTTCCTCAACTACCTCACCGACCATGCGGAGTCGACTCAGGTGGTGGTCGTCGGAGCCACCCAGGCCCATGAGTTGGGTAAGCTCGTCAGCCCGGCCGCCGATCCGGCATTGCGCCGCAGCGATTTTGCCGTGTTGGTCGCACGCTGAGCTCAGTCGTAGAACGAGTCGAGAAGCTCCTTGTTCCGTTCGGCAACGATGGCCCGCTTCACCTTGAGCGAAGGCGTGAGCTCTCCGCCCTCGACCGTCAAGTCACGGTCCAGCAAAGCCCACTTCTTGATCGTTTCCCATCGGTTGAGCTCGGCGTTGAGTCGACCGATGTGTTCCTCGATCAGGTTTCGCACTTCCTGGAGCTTGATCAGCTCGTCGTAGGACTCCACCAGTAACCCTTGCGCCGCAGCCCAGCCGACCGTCAGGTCGCGGTCCAGCGAGATGAGCGCGACACAGAAATTGCGCGCTTCGCCGAACACCAGAAACTGACTGGCGTAGGGGCACATGGCGATGAATTTCTCTTCAATCGCGGGCGGCACAATGTATTTCCCTCCCGATGTCTTGAACATGTCCTTAATGCGGCCGGTGATGGTCAGGAAGCCGTCGGCATCGAGGTGGCCCTCGTCGCCGGTATGCAAAAAGCCGTCCTCGGTGAACGCCGCCGCCGTGGCCTCCGGCATATGGTGGTAACCGGACATGACACCGGGGCCACGAATTTGAACTTCCCCGTCGTCGCCAATGCGCACCTCCGTTCCGGCGAACGGAAGCCCGACCGAGCCGAGCTTGACGTTGTCCGGCCGATTGATGGTGCTGCCGCCCGCGGTCTCGGTAAGCCCATAACCCTCCAGAATGAGCAAACCCACCGCATGAAACCATTCGCCGATCTCGTGGTTCAGCGGCGCCGATCCAGACACAAAGAAGCGGATGCGTCCACCGAATATCGAGCGGACCTTGCTGAACACCAAGCGGTCAAAAAGCCTGTATTGCAGGGCCTTCAGCGGACCCAGCCGACGGCCGGCCTGCCGGCGCCGGTCCCTGTCGAGGCCAAACGCGAAGGCCCTCTGAGACAGCTTGGCCTTGAGGCCGCCCTCCTGCTGCGCTGCCAGGACGATACGCGCGTGGGACTTTTCAAAGATCCGCGGCGCGGCGGCCATGAACGTCGGCCGCACCGTTGCGGCGTTCTCGACGATCTTGTCGATCCGACCGTCGACCGCGCTGACGAACCCGCACGCCAACTGCGCAGCCAGCAACACCTTCCCGAACGAGTGGGCCAGGGGAAGCCACAACAGTTGGAGGTCGTCTTCGCCGATCACGTCGAGAGCGGCGACCGCCGCGCCCTCATACACCCAGGCCCTGTGATCCAGCCGAACGCCCTTCGGGCGGCCGGTGGTTCCCGAGGTGTAGATCAGCGTAGCCAGCCGCTCTCCGGTGATCGCCGCGATCGATTCACGAATGCACTCCGGATGCTCGGCCAGATGCTTGTCTCCGAGTTCTGCAAGCTCGTCGAGGGTGAGCACCCAGTCCTCATCGGCCGATCCCTCAAAGAGCACTACCTTTGTCAGAGCGGGTAATTCGTGGCGGCATCCGGTCAGCTTGGCCAGCTGTCCGGCATCCTCGGCGAACACGACCCGGGATTCGGAGTCGGCCAGGATGTACGCGGTGTCTGCCGCGTTGGTGTTGGCGTAGACGGTTGTCGTCGCTGCGCCGGCCGACATGATCGCAAGGTCCGCCACGATCCATTCGTATCGGGTGGCCGACGCAATGCCGATCCGCTGTTCGGGCTCGATGCCCAGGGCCAGGAGCCCGGCGGCGAGAGACGCCACCCGGGCCGCGGTGTCTGCCCACGTGCTGGACACCCAGGCGCCGTGGCCCGGGTACCGAAACGCTTCCTTGCCCGGCGTGGCCATGACGCGATTTGCGAAGAGTGCAGCGACATTTTCCGCGCCGCAGATGGATTGGGCGGTCGTGGTGGTCGTGGCGGTCATCGCAGACACTCCGTCAGCCGGCAGGTGAGATCAGCCCGTAGTGGCCGTCGTAGCGCTGGTACAGCACACCGGCTCGGCCCTCGGCCACATCGACGAAGAACAGGAAGGGCAGTTTCACCAGCGAGAGCCGTTCGACTGCGCGCGCGATCGTGAGTCGAGGAGGCGGCTGCGAGCTGACACTCACCGACAGGTCGTGAGGCGCGAGTTCATCGGGCAACGGCATGACCTGAGCCAACCGATATCCCTTCGACTCGGTCCGGTACAGCACGCTGGCTTGGCCTGTTCCCGCCTCGGTGAACAGGTGAAAGTCGTAGTCCAGCAGCTCCATTTCCTGAGCGGCCTCGTCGAGCGTCTGTTTGCCCAGCGTGAAAGATTTCCGTCGGATGATCTGACGTTCGTCGGCTGGTCGGCGGAGATGACCCGGCGCACCGGTGGCCTCAGACTGACGCTGCGCTTCTGCTTGGAATCCGTTGCCGTGTCTGTGTTCTGATCGGTTCGCCAGTTTTTCGAGCCGGCGCCATAGCCGTGCCTCGAGTAGATCGACCGCCTCGTGGGCGTTCGCGCCCTGAACTTGGGCGCGGACTTGGCGCCCGTTCACGTCCAGGTTGGCCTGCGCGACCACCGGGCGTGCCACCGCCGGGTCGGCATGCCTGCTCAACCTGACTCGGGCATGAAGCACGGGCTCGTGGGCAAGTCGACCGAGCGGACTGATCTTTTCCCGCACGTAGTCCTCGATACCGGGCCACTGGCCGTGCGTCGTCAGGTCGATCTCGAATGCCTCCGGAATAGCGGTTCTATCTCCCATAGTTCGTTGTTACGCCGCAGTCCAGGAGTGCCCTAGGGCCCAAGGTCATCGCGGCCGGTGACGTTTGCTCCAGCGCCGCAGCAGGTAGCGACGCACTTCGTCGGCGCCCCACACAATGAACGGGAACGGCACCAGGAGCAGGAGATCGGAGGGCGACGGCGCCTCGGTGTCCAGGATGGTGTGGAACAGCGGAACATAGACGAACGCCGCGGCCAGTGCGATCTCGGCGGCGATACCGGCGAGCAGATACCGGTTGCTGAAGACACCGACCGACCACAGCGAGGCACGTTGCGTGCGCACCGCGAAGGCGGTCCCGATCTGGCCGACGATCATGCCCAGCAGCGTCATGGTGGTCGCCTGCCGGTAGGCGTGATTCAGCGGACTGCCCGCTCCCACTGGCGCTCTGGGCCGCCACCCCGCCCTGAGCAGAACAGAGAAATAGCCAACCGCTGCCAGAATCGCGACCATCAGACCGAGAAAAAGCCATGCCCGCAACAGCATTGGCAGACGGATGACACCCTCGTCCTTGGGCCGCGGTGCACGCTGCATGATGCCCGGCTCGGCCGGCTCGCGACTCAGCGACAACGCCGGGAGCGTCTCGCTCCCGACGTCGAACGCCAGTAGTTGCAGGATTGTCAACGGCATCGGAATGGCTCCGCCGCTGAGCGCAAAGACGACGAACGGCACGACCTCGGGAACGGCGTGCGCGAAGATGTAGACGATGAATTTCCGGACGTTGTCGTAGATGCGGCGACCGGACTCGATCGCGGTGACGATCGAGCCGAAGTCGTCGTTGGTGAGAACCATCGTCGAGGCTTCCCGCGCAACATCGGTACCAGAGCGTCCCATGGCGACGCCGATGTCGGCACGGCGCAAGGCCGGCGCGTCGTTGGCGCCGTCACCGGTCATCGCGACGACATGGCCGTCGGAGCGCAATGCCTCGGCGATGTGCAGCTTGGCTTCCGGTGAGGCACGGGCGAAGATCACTTCGGGCTGCGCTCGGATGAGTTCCGCCAGTTGACTTTCCGTGAGCTGTTCGAAGTCCTCGGCGGTCACGACCTGCGGATCCGGACCGGTGATGCCGATGCGCTCGGCGGTGGCGGCCGCAGTCAGCGGGTGATCACCGGTGATCACGATGATCCGGATGCCGGCCGTTCGGCATCTCGCGACGGCCTCGACGACACCTGGCCTCGGCGGGTCGAGCATGGCAATCAAGCCGACGAAACACAGATCCTGCTCGGCGGTGGCGCGACGGTGCGGCGGACGTTTCTCTCGGGTTAACTCTCGCTGAGCGAAGCCGAGTACCCGTAAGCCTCGCGCGGCACAGTCGTCGACGGCTTGTTCGACCCGGCGTTGTTGCGATAGGTCGAGCGGCAGCGATTCACCTGCGGCATCGAGGATGTACCGGCATCGCCGCAGCAACGCCTCTGGTGCTCCTTTGGTGTGTACCACAGCCGACCCGTCGTCGGACCGGTCGATCGTCGACATCAGCTTCAGCTCGGGATCGAAATGAAATTGCCAGCGCCGGTTGGATTCTCGTACCCTCGGATCGGTCTCTGCCCCAAGCAACCGGGCGGCTGTGAGGACCGCGATCTCGGTCGGATCGCCCACTGCGACCGCGTCCCCGTCGATGCGGGCGTTGTTGCAGCGGGCTGCGATACGGCCCAATGACTCCAGCGCAGAAGGACATTGCGGAGTAGCCGCGAGCTTATCGAGATCGGTCAGGCCGGCGGTAGTCCAGACGGCAACGGGTGTCATCCGGTTTTGGGTGAGCGTGCCGGTCTTGTCCGTACAGATCACATCGGTGGAGCCGAGGGTTTCGACCGCGGAGAGCCGTTTCACCAAGGCGCCCCGCCCCGCCAGGTCACGCACGGCGACCGCCAGCGCCAGGGTAATCACCGGCAGCAGTCCCTCGGGCACCATGCCCGCCAGTAACCCCGCCGCGAAGATCATCGCGTTGATCAAGGTCAGGTGGGCCATCAGAGTGGCTACCGGGATGAACGAGAGTCCCAGCATCACCGACACCGCAGCGATCAGCCAGGCAGCCCGCCTGACCTGGCGCTCCAGCGGGCTGGTATCGGATTTGACCCTTTCCGACAGCGCCGCGATCCGCCCGATCTCGGTGCTCATGCCGGTGGCGAACGCGATCCCCCGGGCATTCCCACCCGTGCAGTTGGTTCCGCTGAATACCAGGTCGTGCGCAGCCAGCAGCGGCACGTTCACGTCAGTCATCGCCGCCGACCGGAGCGTCGGAACCGACTCGCCGGTCAAGGCCGACATATCGACCTCAACGGCACCGGCCAGCAGGCGCATGTCGGCCGCGATCCGGTCACCTTCCTCCAGGATCACGATGTCGCCAGGTACCAGCTCGGCCGCGTTGATTTCGGCGACGACGCCGTCGCGCTCGACCTTCGCGCGCTGCGGCAGGTACTTGGCGAGGGCCTCCACCGCGCGCTCGGCCTGCAGCTCCTGAATGAACGAGAACGCGGCATTCAGCACGATGATCAACACCACGGCCGCGGCCACCACATGCGATCCGACGATCACCAGCAATCCGGCCGCCAGCCACAGCAGCAAAGCGAGCGGATGAGTTAATTGGCGTAGCAATGCTTTCGGCCATTGCGGACCGGCACGACGCCGCAGCTCATTAAGCCCGTACTGGAGCAGGCGTCGCTGCGCCTCGTTTCCGGACAGGCCGGCGCGGTCGCTGCGTAGCTCGCGCACCAGGCGATCGGCGGCCTCCTCCGGGTCGAGCTCCGGCGGCGCGACCCAATCGCGGTGTTGGCTTCGCACGTCGCCATGGTGTCAGTGGTCGGCTGAACGTGGTAGGAGCCGAGGGAACCGGAAGCGCGGGACCTTTGACCCTCAGTGCCCCCGCTGAGCGAGTGCCCGCATGAAGAACGTGAGATTGGCCGGTCGCTCGGCCAGTCGCCGCATGAAGTAGCCGTACCACTCGGTGCCGAACGGCACGTAAACCCGGACCCTATTACCGGCGTCCGCAAGCCTGCGTTGCTCCGTGTCGCGAACCCCGTACAACATCTGGTATTCGAAATCTCTTTTTCCACAGCCTGTTTCGCGCGCCATCAGCGGTACCGCGCCGATGATCACCGGGTCGTGCGAGGCGACCATCGGATACCCCGGCCCCGCCATCAGCACCCGGAGGCAGCGCAGATACGACGCCGTCACCGCCGCGGAGTCGCGATAGGCCACCGACGCCGGTTCGTCATAGGCCCCCTTGCACAGTCGAACCCGGGCGGCGGAGGCGGCGAACTGCTCGCAGTCACCGAGCGTTCGCCGAAGATAGGCCTGGAGCACCACACCCAGCCATGGATAGTCGGTGCGCAACTCCGCGGCGATCGACAGCGTCGAATCGGTGGTGGAGTGGTCCTCAGCGTCCAAAGTCACCCACGCGCCGATATGTTCGGCCCTCGCACAGATGCGATGGGCGTATTCGAGCGCGATCTTTTCACCATCGCGATTCAGCGCCTGCCCCAACGCAGACAGCTTCAGCGATACCTCCAGTGGCCGCACGCCGTCATGAACGGCGTCCGGCCGCCGACCCAGCGCATCGAGCACGTGCAGATAGGCAGTCATGGTGGCACTGGCGCCGTCCGCGTCGGTGACCTGCTCACCCAGGTAGTCGATGCTGACCAGTCGGCCCGAATCACGCAGGGCCGCAGTGCTGTCGATGACCCGGTCCAGCGTCGCACCAGGCACGAACCGATCGACCACCCGGCGGGTGAGCGATAACCGTTCGGCGGTGTGTTGCAGTCCGTGTGATCGGCTGGCGGCCAGGATTGCGGGGCGCAACGTCCTGGTGAACAGGCCCGCGCCGGACATCAGTGAGCCATGTGCGGGTAGCGGTGATCGGTGGGCGGTACGAACGTCTCTTTGATCGAGCGAGCGGACGTCCAGCGCAACAGATTCTGCGCCGAGCCGGCCTTGTCGTTGGTGCCCGAGCCGCGGGAACCGCCGAACGGCTGGCGGCCCACCACCGCCCCGGTCGGTTTGTCGTTGACGTAGAAGTTGCCGGCAGCGAACCGCAGCCGGTTCTGCGCGGTGAGCACCGCGTCGCGATCGTCGGCGATCACCGCCCCGGTCAACGCGTACCGCGAACCGGTGTCGATGACGTCGAGAACCCGGTCAAACTCGTTGTCGGGGTAGACATAGACCGACAGCAGCGGGCCGAAGTACTCAGTGGCAAACGATTCGTCGGTGGGATCGTCGGACAGCAGTACGGTCGGGCGCACGAAATAGCCTTCGCCGTCGTCGTATTCGCCACCGGCAGCGATCGTGACCCCGGGCGCGCTTTTGGCGCGTTCGATGGCCGCGACGTTCTTGGCGAACGCCCTCTGGTCGATCAGCGCGCCGCCGAAGTTTGTCAGATCTGCGATGTCGCCGAACGGCAACTCCGCGGTCGCGGCCAGGAAGTCGTCGCCCATCCGCTGCCATACCGAGTGTGCGATGAACGCTCGCGAGGCCGCCGAACACTTCTGGCCCTGGTAGTCGAATGCCCCGCGAATCAGCGCGGTGCGCAACACGTCCGGCCGTGCCGAGCGGTGTGCGAGCACAAAGTCTTTGCCGCCGGTCTCCCCTACCAGCCGCGGATAGCTCTGGTATCGCTCGATGTTCGCGCCGACCTGCCGCCACAGCGACTGGAAAGTCGCCGTCGATCCGGTGAAGTGGATGCCGGACATGCGCGGATCCGCCAGTGCCACTTCCGATACCGCATAGCCGTCGCCGGTGACCATGTTGATCACACCGGGCGGCAGTCCGGCCGCCTCCAGCAGTTGCATCGTCAGATACGCGGACAGAGTCTGGGTCACCGACGGCTTCCACACCACGGTGTTACCCATCAGAGCCGGTGCGGTGGGCAGGTTGGCGGCAATCGAGGTGAAATTGAACGGTGTTATCGCGTAGACGAATCCGTCCAACGGGCGGTAGTCGGTACGGTTCCATTCACCGCGGCCGCTCATCGGCTGTTGCGCAAGAATCTGCCGAGCGAAGTCGACGTTGAATCGCCAGAAATCGGCCGTCTCGCAGGAGGCGTCGATCTCGGCCTGATACGCGGTCTTGGACTGCCCGAGCATGGTCGCCGCGGCGATCTTTTCCCGCCACGGGCCGGACAAAAGATCGGCGGCACGCAGAAAGATCGCTGCGCGCTCGTCGAACGGGGTTGCCGCCCAGTCTGTTCGGGCCAATGACGCCGCCTGCACGGCGGCCGCGGCATCTCGGTGTTGGGCGTTGGTGAGCGTGCCCAGCGTGGCCCGGTGCCGGTGTGGCTGGACAACATCGATCCGCTCGCCCGCGCCCATGCGATGGACGCCACCGACGACGTGCGGCAGGTCGATGGGGTGGTTGGCGATCTCGGCGAGCGCGGTCTGCAAACGGGCTCGCTCGGGCGAGTTCGGCGCATAGTCGTAGATCGGTTCGTTCGCGGGCCGGGGAACATCGGTAATCGCGTCCATGTCTGAAGCATCTCAGCGTGATCGCCGTGTTGTCTTGGCCGATCGGACAATATTGATCTGATCAGCTAGTAGAATCGGACAACGTGAGCGTGGGGCTCGGCCAGCTGCTGTTGGCCCTGGACACGACGGTCGCCAGGCTGGTCGACGCGCCTCGCGGCCTGGACCGCACCGTCGCCTCGGTAGCACTGATCGACGCCGACGATGTGCGGCTCGGAATGGGCCGGGGTGCGGATTCCGCCGACATGTTTTTTCTGCTCGGTGTCCCCGACACCGACGCGCAGCGGTGGCTGGAAGGATTTGCCGCCGGCCCGGCACCAGTGGCCGTTTTCGCCAAGGAACCCTCCGCTGCGCTGGTCGCCACGGCGGCCGAGGCCGGAACCGCGGTGGTGGCAGTCGATCCCCGGGCTCGTTGGGAGCGGCTGTATCGGCTGGTCGACCACGTTCTGGAACATCACGGCGACGCCGAGAACGATTCCGGTACCGACCTGTTCGCGTTGGCGCAGTCACTGGCCGACCGAATCCACGGCATGGTGAGTATCGAAGACGAGCAATCCCATGTGCTGGCCTATTCGGCATCCAACGACGAGGCTGACGAACTGCGACGATTGTCAATCCTGGGTCGTGCCGGCCCGCCCGAACATCTCAGGTGGATCGGCCAGTGGGGCATCTTCGACGCACTGCGCGCCGGCGGCGACGTGGTCCGCGTGGCCGAGCGACCGGAGTTGGGATTGCGTCCGCGACTAGCCGTCGGTATTCATCAGCCGGCGCTCGATGCCCGTCGGACACCGGCTTTCGCCGGCTGCATCTGGGTTCAGCAGGGCTCGCGTCCGCTGGCCGATGACGCCGAGGAGGTGCTACGCGGCGCCGCGGTGCTCGCGGCCCGCATCATGTCCCGACTGACCGCCAAGCCGTCGACCCATGCCTTGCGGACGCAACAACTGCTCGGCCTTATCGACAGCGGGCCGGTCGATGTGGACGCGATCGCGCACGAACTCGACGTGGCCGCCGATGGCCAGGCCGCGTTGGTCGCCTTTGTTGATTCAGACATCCACCACTCGGGCCACGGTCGACTGGCCGATGTTCTAGCTCTGAGCGCCAACGCTTTTCGCGCCGACGCTCACGTCGGTTCGCGCGGATCACGGGTGTACGTGCTGTTTCCCCACACCGCGAAGCGGTCCTCGCTGCAGTCTTGGATTCGCGGCACGATCAGCGGGCTGCGCACCGAGCTGGGACTGCAATTGCGAGCGGTGGTCGCGGCACCTCTGGCCGGGCTGGCGGGCCTGCCCGCCGTGCGAACGGAGGTCGATCGCGTGCTGGATAGTGCTGAACGCCATCCAGATTCATTTCCGACGGTGACGTCGCTGGCCGAGGCCCGGACCACCGTGTTGCTCGACGAGATCGTGACGATGGTCGGTGCCGACGAGCGGCTGGTGGACCCGCGCATCCGCGAACTACAAGCCCGCGACCCGGCACTGGTTCAGACGCTACGGGTGTACCTGGACGAGTTCGGCGACGTCGCAACCGCGGCGCAGCAGCTCCACGTACACCCCAACACCGTGCGCTACCGCATCCGTCGAATAGAGGCGATGCTCACCACGTCGTTGGCCGATCCCGATGTCCGGCTACTACTTTCGCTGGGACTCCGGGCCGTCGAGCGCAGCGCGTGAGCGGGCAATAGTTATCTTCACCGTGACGGTAATTGAAAGAGGGGCAACAATTTTCCGTCAGCTAAGCTGCGCTGGTGACAGATCGCCCGTCGGCATATCTGGTGCTGGCCTCTCAGCGAAGCGGCAGCACCCTACTGGTCGAATCATTGCGTGCGACCGGAGTGGCTGGCGAACCGCAGGAGTTTTTCCAGTACCTCCCGACGACCAGCCAGTCACCGCAACCACGTGAATGGTTTTCCGGTGTCGACGACGAATCGATACTGAGCCTGCTCGATCCGCTGGACGCGGGCAAGCCCGACCTTGCCCCGCCCGAGATCTGGCGCGACTACATTCGGACCGTCGGACGGACGCCGAACGGCGTGTGGGGCGGCAAACTGATGTGGAACCAGACGCCACTGCTGCTGGACCGCGCCGCCGGACTACCCGATCGATCCGGTGATGGACTGCTCTCCGCGATCCGCGACGTGGTCGGCCAGGATCCGCTGCTGGTCTACGTCTACCGGCCGGACGTGGTGTCGCAGGCGGTGTCCTTTTGGCGCGCGGTACAGACGCGAGTCTGGCGCGGGCGCCCCGATCCGGTCCGCGACGCACGCGCCACGTATCACGCTGATGCCATCGCACACGTCATCACGATGCTGCGCCGCCAGGAAGAGGGCTGGCGCAACTGGTTCGCCCAGGAAGGCGTCAAACCTTTGGAGATTCCATATCCGATGTTGTGGCGCAACCTGACTCAGGTGGTGGGCGACATTCTCGAGTCGCTGGGGCTCGACCGGCGACTGGCACCGGAGCCGGTGCTGGAACGCCAGGCCGACAAGCGTTCCGACGAATGGGTGGACCGTTATCGCGAAGACGCCGAGCGAGAAGGGCTGCCGCTCTGACACGCGCTGCCGACGATGCAGAGCGAAGCGATGAGGAGGAGCAGCGCCCGTGATTCGCGCCGGCGACGATGCAGCGGTCGGGAGCTCGCTGAGCTAGACCGAAACCCTGGTCTTCGAATAGATCTCGGCGAGGAACTGCTCGACGGCCACCGCGGAGTGGGCGGCCCGTGTCGACCCGAAGATGTCAAAGGCGTGCTGCGCGAACGGTAATTCGGCGTAGACCACCGGTTGTCGGCTGAGTTCGCGGAGCCGCGCGCTGAATGCCCGACCCTGCTCGACCGGGATCAGCGAGTCGTTAGTTCCGTGCAATACGAAAAACGGTGGCGCGTCGGCGGATACGTAGGTTATCGGCGACGCGGATTGGAACGCCTCGTTGATGTCGCGTCGTCCGCGCTTGAACACATACTTGCCGAGCATGGGGGCCATCAGCGGATGGACCGCCTCCTGGTGATTGAAGTCATAGAGGCCGTAGAACGGAACCGCGGCCCGCACACTGGTGTCGGCGTCCTCGAAGCCGGGCTGAAACTGCGGATCATTCGGTGTGAGCGCGGCCAGCGCGCTCAGGTGGCCGCCGGCCGAGCCACCGGTGATCGCCACCCAATCCGGGTCACCGCCGTACTCGGTGATGTGTTCCTTGGTCCACGCCAGCGCGCGCTTCACGTCGACGATATGGTCGGGCCACGTCGAGCGCGGGCTGAGACGGTAGTTGATCGCGACACACACCCAGCCCAACTCGGCCAGGTGGCTCATCAATGGATATGCCTGCTGCCGTTTGCTTCCCACCATCCAGGCGCCGCCGGGCACCTGCAGGAGCACCGGCGCCCGGCCACCGCGTTCCAGGTCCGCGCGGCGCCAGATGTCGAGGTGATTTCGGGGACCATGCTCGCCGTAGGCGATGTCGGTGTCGTGCGCGTAGTCGCCGTAGATGCGGGCCATCCGTATCACGCCCGGAGTCTTCGCGGTACCCGCGCCGGCCGGCCGCTTCCACAGCTCCGCCGAGTCCGTGCGGCGGTCGGGGCCCAGCCCGGCATCGAGCGCCGCGGTCAGCGGCTGGTTGGCCTGATGGCCGATGCGATACAGACCCAGGAGGCCCAACCAGGACAGCGCCGAGACCAGCCAGCTGAATTCGCGCACCTGCGGCGAGAGTTTGCGGGTCACCGCGGCCAGCAACGCGACCTGAGCGGCAAGCACTTGCAGCGGCAACTCCGAGGCGAACACCCCGAAGCTGAACGCGTACATCGAGAGATATCCGCGCCTACTCACGGGCCGGTAGCCGTTGGCGGTGACCGCGACTCCGGCCAGCGAAGCCAACACAGCTGACAGTTTCTTCACGGCCACCACTTAACCACAGCGGCCTGAAGTCACTGAAACCACTTGCGTCACTTCGGTTTCGCTGTGGATAACTTTCTGCACCTGTCGGACCCGTTCGCTAGCATTCGAACATGCGTTCTAGTAGTCGTGAGGAGGTCGTCGGGGTTCTCGACGCGCTCGAGGCCGGCTACAAGCGCGCTCTTGATCTGACCTTCGATGTGCTGACCACCCCCGAGCGGGTGGCGGTGCTGGAGCGCTTCGAACGGTTCCGGCGCTGTCAGCCCGCCATCGAGCACACGCTGATCACCGAACTGGCGTATGAGGATCAGGCGGTGCTGGGGGGCAAACCGGCGGCGGTGCTGGCGGACCGGTTGCGGATCAGCCGTGCCGAGGCCTCGCGGCGCCTGCACGAGGCCGCCGACCTCGGTGCGCGCCGCGCGCTCAACGGCGAACCGTTGGCCCCGGTGCTGGAAGCCACCGCCGCCGCGCAGCGTGACGGCGTCCTGGGTCCGGGCCATGTCGCGGTGATCCGCGCGTTCTGGCATCGGCTCCCCGATTTCGTGGATGTGGAGACCCGGGCCAGGGCCGAAGCACAACTGGCCCGCCTGGGTCTCGAGCACCGCCCCGACGAGCTATCGAAGCTGGCCGACAAGTTGACCGATTGCCTGAACCCCGACGGCGACTTCACCGATGTCGATCGCGCCCAACGCCGCGGTGTGACCCTCGGCAACCAGGATGTGGACGGGATGTCGCGGCTCAGCGGGTGGCTGACCCCTGAAGCGCGCGCCACCTGGGATGCGGTGTTCGCCAAGCTCGCCGCCCCCGGCATGGGCAACCCCGCCGACGACACCCCCTGCGTCAGCGGCACCCCCTCACAGGAGGCGATCCAGGGCGACACCCGCACCGCGAGCCAACGCACCCACGACGCCCTACTCACCGCCGCCCGCGCGCTGCTCGCGTCCGGGGAACTCGGGCAGCACAACGGGCTACCCGCGAGCATCGTCGTCACCACCACCCTGCAGGAACTAGAGAAGGGTGCGGGCCGCGGTCTGACCGGGGGCGGCACCCTGCTGCCGATGTCGGATGTGATCCGGCTGGCCTCCCACGCCCACCACTACCTGGCCATCTTCGACAACGGCCAAGCCCTGGCGCTCTACCACACCAAACGATTAGCCTCGCCGGCCCAGCGACTTGTCCTGCACGCCAAAGACCGCGGCTGCACGGCACCGGGCTGCACGGCGCCGGGCTACCTGTGCGAAGTCCACCACTGCACGCCCTACGCCACCCACCCCGACACCACGATCGACAACCTCACCCTGGTCTGCGGCCCCCACCACCAACTCGCCGACCACGGCTGGACCACCCGCAAAAACACCCGCGGCCACACCGAATGGATCCCACCCCCACACCACGACCGCGGCCAACCACGCACCAACACCTACCACCACCCCGAAAAACTGCTACGCGACGACGAAGACGACGAGGGACCATAGCTCTTGCCGTCCCGCTTTCGGCGGGCATAGCGTTCCCGCATGACCCAAAGGCGGGACCCGCGGATAGTCATTGTCGGCGCCGGCATGTCTGGAATCGCCGTCGCTCACGTGCTGAAGCAGGCCGGGTTCTCCGATTTCGTCATCCTGGAAAAGGGTTCCGACGTCGGCGGCGTGTGGCATTGGAACCGTTATCCCGGGCTGCGATGTGACGTACCGTCATACGGCTACCAATTCGCGTTCGCCCCCAAGCCCGACTGGAGTCACGTGTGGGCCACCGGCGACGAGATCCAGCGATACCACCGCGACCTGATCGGCGAGCTGGATCTGCACTCGCATCTTCGGCTCAACTGCGAAGTCACCGAAGCGGTGTTCGCCGACAACCGATGGCGGGTGCGCAGCGCCGACGGCGACGAGATCGAGGCGGACTTCGTCATCGCGGCCACCGGAGTTTTGCATCACCCGTTCATTCCGGACATTCCCGGCCTTGACTCGTTCGCCGGACCGGTGGTGCACACTGCACGCTGGGCCGACATCGACACCCGCGGTAAACGTGTCGCGGTCATTGGCGCCGGTTCGACTGGAGTGCAGGTGTTTTCGGCGTTACAGCCCGACGCGGCGCACATCACCCACTTCGCCCGCACGCCGCAGTGGGTGATGTGGATGCCGATGAGAATGCCGCAGCCACGCATCGTCAGCCGGTTATTGCGACGATTGCCGAGGCAGGACAAGACGGTCAGGTTGTCACAGTTCATCGGCTCCGACTACCTGGTCGACCTGGTGATCCGGCCGACATGGCGGCGCCGGGCCGCCCAACGCTACGGGTGGATGTGCTTGCGGGCTTTGGTACGGGACAAAGATCTTCGGGCAAGGCTGACTCCCGACTACGAGCCGTTCTGCAAGCGGCAGGTGCTTTCCGGCGACTACTACCGGCGAATCGCGAAGCAAAATGCCAGCTTCGTCAGCGAGGCGATAACCGAGGTCACCGAGAAGGGGATCCGGACGGCCGACGGCGTCCACCACGACCTCGACGCGATCGTGCTCGCCACCGGGTTCGCCGCGCACAACTACATGCGGCCGATGACGCTGCGCGGACGGGACGGCCTGTCGATCGACGACGCGTGGGCCAAGGGGCCGCGCGCCTGGGGCATGACCGCAATCCCCGGCTTCCCCAACATGTTCATGGTGCTGGGCCCCAACTCCCCCACCGGATCCATCTCGCTGCAGCATGTTGCCGAGCTGACGGCACGGTATATCACCCAGTGGCTGAACCGCTTTCGCGACGGCGAGATCAGCGCCGTGGAAGTCACCGAGGAAGCTACCGACCGCTTCGCCGACGACGTCGCCGAAGCGATGGTGCCGACGGTGTGGAACACCGGTTGCAATTCTTGGTATTTTGCCGACGATAACCACATCGACCTGTGGCCGTTTGACCGAAAGCGGTTGACCAGCATGCTGGCTCAGCCGAAAGACGACGACTACATCCTTACGCTATAACGACTCTCGCCGCTCCTCCGCATCGCTTCGCTCTGCATCGTCGGCGGCGGCCGCGATCTCCGCGGCCAGTCGCGCATTGGACAGCACCAGTGCGATATTGGCCGACACCGACGCGCCATGCGTCTCGCGGTGAAAGAAGTCGAGCAGAAACGGTGTCACGTCCTTGCCGCGCATGCCCGCCTTCTCTGCGGCTGCCAGCGCAGCGTCCAGCACCCGGTCATGCAGCGCGCGGTCCATCTCGTCAGCGGATGCGATCGGGTTGGCGAGCACCAGTCCATAGCCGTCAGTGCCCAGCCGTCGCCGGGCGCGCAGCACATCGGCGGCCTGCTGCGGAGTTTCCACCCGCCAGCCCACCGGATGGCCGGAGTCGGCCAGGTAGAAGCCAGGGAACCGGTCGGTGCGGTAGCCGATCACCCCGACGTTGAGGGACTCCAGTCGCTCCAGGGTGGCCCCGACATTCAGGATCGACTTGACCCCGGCGCAGACCACCAGCACACCGGTCCGGGACAGTGTCATCAGGTCCGCGGACTCGTCCCAACTGTCGCGCGCACCGCGATGAACACCGCCCATCCCACCGGTGGCGAACACCGAAATACCAACTCTCGCAGCCAGATGCGCGGTCGCCCCCACCGTTGTCGCTCCATCTCCACGAAGCGCCGCGAGCACCGCAATATCGCGGACACTCACCTTGACCACGGTGTCGCTCTCGGCGATGTGCCGCAGCGCGGCATCGTCCAGTCCGATGTAAGGCTCGCCGCCGATGATCGCGATCGTCGCGGGCACCGCCCCGCCCGCGCGCACCGCCGCCTCGATCTCGCGAGCGACCCGCAGATTGTCCGGCCGCGGCAGGCCGTGGCTGATGATCGTGCTTTCCAGGGCTACGACGGGCCGGCCGGCGGCCAGCGCGTCGTATACCTCGGGGAGGACCTGCACGGGTTGCAGCTTAAGACTCCTCGGGAGTCTCGATCACCGTGTAGCTCGGATCATTCATCGCCACTTGCTTATTGCCGCTCTGGCTTGCTTTCCCGGAGACACGCAGGACCTGACCCGGCTGGATATCGTCGCCATGACCGGGCTGGAACGTGACCCGGATGTCGCCGCTGTCGTCGCCGACGACGATCCAGCGGAACGTCTTTCCCCGCTTGGTGATGTCTTCGACTTGGCTGACGCGGCCCTCGACGGTGGCCCGGCGGCCCGGAATCAGGCTGTTCACCTCGATCACCGTCGCCGACTTCTCCGGGTGCTCGTAATCCTCGGCAGGCTCTTCTTCGCCCCGCCAGATCCGCATCTCGATCTCTTCGAGTTTGGTGGCGATGCGCTGCTCCAAAATGTCCGGGAAAGCTTGGCGGATCCGCGACTGCACGTCGTAGGGAACGATGGTGGCCGCGGCATCCGGGACCCGGCTGACCGCGCGGGAGATTCTGTCCGCGGTCTGGTCGTGTAACAGCCGTCCCAGGACCGGCGAGTACGTTCGGCGTGGCAGCAGCACCGTGACGTGGGTGTCGCGACGTTCGTTGCGCGCCTTGACAACCAGTGTCTGCACGGCTCGGACGATCTGCCGGTCGGGGCAGTCGATCACCCGCAGCCGCGTGTCGAGTTCGAATTCGTCCCAACGCTTTCGGAGTTCGGCGGCCCGATCCGAGTCGATCATGAAATGCACTGCGACCAACTCGTCGGCGCGCAAGCCCTTGCCGTAGCGCAGCGCTTCGAGCACCGCGAGGTCGAGCGAGTTGACGCATACGAACACCTGGTGCTGGGCGTATTTGGTCAACTGCGGGCGGTCGGTGCGGAAGGCCTCGAGAATCGCTGACTCGGCACGGTATTCGCGGTTGAGCCGGATCAGCCCGAACACCAGGATCGGGAACACGACAACGACCAGCCAGGCACCCTCGGTGAACTTGGCCACCGCGAAAATCCCGACCACGATCGTCGACAGCACCGCGGCGGAGAAGTTGATCGCCAGCCGATACTGCCAGCCCCGTTCACGTTCGGTCAGATGGTGTTTGGACATTCCGTAGCCGGCCATCGAGAAGCCGGTGAACACCCCGATCGCGTAGAACGGCACCAGCGCGTTGACTGAGCCGCCGGTGAATACCAGTAGAGCCACCGACAACGCGGCAAGCGTCAAAATGCCGTTGGAGAACACCAGCCGGTACCCGCGCTGCATGAGCTGGCGCGGCAGGAAGCGGTCCTCAGCCACGAAACTCGCCAACGCGGGGAAACCGTTGAAGCTGGTGTTGGCGCCGGTGTACAAGATCGCCGCCGTCGAGACCTGGACAAGGATGAACATCCCGTTGCCGATCAATCCGTTGCCGAACACGGCGCGAGCGATCTGCGACAGCACCGACGGGTACTCCGAGAGGTACGGCGCGGCATGCGTGGCGTAGGTGAGGTAGCCGATACCGGCCAACAGTGAACCCAGGATTACGGCCATCGTGGTCAGAACCCGCCGGGCATTCAGGCTCTGCGGCTTACGAAAGACGTTGACAGTGTTGGAGATCGCCTCGACGCCGGTCAACGATGAGCCACCGTTGGCAAACGAGCGCAGCAGCACGAGGATCGTCGCGCCCATCACCAGCCCGCTGCCCTGGTGGACCGGGACCGCTCCGGCGGCGTGGCCCGGATCGTATTGCGGCAGACCCCAAACCAGATGCCGCACAACCCCGGTCACGATCATCACCGCGAGCATCCCCACAAAGGCATAGGTGGCGAACGCGAACGGTTTTCCGGCCTCACGCAATCCGCGCAGGTTCGCATAGCAGATCAGCAGGACGACCCCGACGGTGATCGCGAGGCTGTAAGGGCCCAGCGCGGGCACCGCCGAAGCCACCGCGACCGTACCGGCCGCCGACTGCACCGCGACCGTCACGACGTAGTCGATCAGCAGTGCCGCCGCGGCCACCTGAGCGACCTTGGGCCCGAAGTTCTCCCGCGCCACGATGTAGGAGCCGCCGGCCTTGGTGTAGGCCATCACGACCTGCCGGTACGAGGCCGTCACCAGCAGCAGGATAAACAGGATCACGCCCATGATCGGCAGCAGCAGAATGAACGCGGCCAGCCCGGCATGCGGCAGCAACTCGGTCAGGATCTGCTCGGGACCGTAGGCGGTCGACGAGATCGCGTCGGGCGAAAGTGCGCCCAGCGCAACCGGATTGGACAACCGCTCGCTGGACAGCTCCTGGGTGATCAGCGGCTTGCCCAGAAAGACGCGCTTGCACACGTCGGAGAACGAGGGGGGGACTTCCTGCTCGTCGGCTCCGGTAGTCACGACCTAACGGGTACTACGCGTGACCGGCCGCGGTCAAGGCGTCGGGATCAACCCGTGCGATGCGCGACTCGACGTCGTAAGGCACGATGATCGCGGTTGCGCCCGGGATGCGGCTGACCGCTCGGGCCATCTTGTCAGCGGTGCGGTCATGCAGCAGCCGACCCAGCATCGCCGAGTACGTCCGGCGCGGCAGCAGCACCGTCACCTTGGTATCCGGGTGGTTGCGCTTCACCTGCAACACAAATTCCTGGGCGACCCTGCTCAGATTGCGGTCCGGACAGTCGACGACGCGCAGCTGGGTGTCGTGTTCGAAGTGCTGCCAACGCTCCTGGAGCTTGGCGGAGTGCTCGGCGTCGACCACGAAGTGCACCGCGAGAAGTTCGTCGGCGTGCAGCCCCTTGCCGTAGCGCAGTGCCTCGACCTCGGCGAGGTCGACCGAGTCGACGAATACAAACACCCGCAGCCGCGCGAACTTGGACAGCTCGGGCCGTTCGGTGCGCGACATCTCCAGCACCGACGCCTCAGCGGCGTATTGCTTGTTGAGCCGGATCAACGCGTAAACCAGGATTGGGAACACGACGACCACCAGCCAGGCACCCTCGGTGAACTTGGCCACCACGAAGATTCCCACCACGATCGTCGACATCAAGCCCGCCGAGAAGTTGACCGCCACCTTGCGCTGCCAGCCGGGACCCCGACGGGTGTAGTGGTGCTTGGCCATACCGAAACCGGCCATCGCGAACGCGGTGAACACACCGATAGCGAAGAACGGCACCAGCGCGTTGACCTTGGCTCGAGTTACCAGTAGCAGCGCCACCGCGAGCGCGGTCAGCGTGATGATGCCGTTGGAGAACACCAGCCGGTGACCACGCTTGGTCAGCGGGCGAGGCAGGAAGCGGTCCTCGGCGACGAAACTCGCCAGCGCGGGAAATCCGTTGAATCCGGTGTTGGCGCCGGCGAAAAGGATTGCGGCGCTGGACGCCTGAACCAGGAAGTAAAGGACGTTCCCCATGACGCCGTGCCCGAACACCGTACGGGTGATCTCCGAGAGCATCGACGGGTACTCGTCCAGGTACGGGGTGGCATGCGTGACGTGAGCGAGCCAGGCAACGCCGGCCAGTAGGACGCCCAGAACGCACACCATCAGGGTCAACACCCGTCGGGCATTAGGACCCTTGGGTTCCCGGAATACATCGACGGTGTTGGAGATCGCTTCAACACCGGTCAGCGAAGCACCGCCGTTGGCGAACGCCCGCAGCAGCACCAAGACCGTCGCACCCATCACCAGACCATTGCCTTGATGCACCGGCACCGCGCCCTCGATGGTCGCCGGGTCGTATTTCGGCAGGCCCCACATGACTTCGCGGATCAGCCCGGTCACGATCGTGAGCAGGATCATGCCGACAAACCAGTACGTCGTGACGGCGAAAATCCGTCCCGATTGCCGCAATCCGCGCAGGTTGGCGATACAGATCAGAATCAGCACCGCGACGGTCAGTTCCAGGTGGTAGGGACGCAATACCGGGATCGCCGACACCACGGCGACCGTCCCGGCCGCGGGCTGGACCGCGGCGGTCACCACATAGTCGATCAGCAGCGCCGCAGCGGCGATCTGCGCGATCCGGGGTCCGAAATTATCGCGCGCCACCATGTAGGCGCCACCAGTTCGGGTGTACGCCATGACGACCCCGCGATAGGACGCGGAGACCAGCAACAGGATGAACAGGATGACGCCCATGATCGGCAGCAGCAACGTGAACGCCGCCATACCTGCGCGCGGAAGCAACTCGACCATCACCTGCTCGGGGCCGAACGCGGTCGACGAAATCGCGTCCGGTGAAATCGCGCCGAGCGCAACGGGATTCGACAGTCGCTCGGAGTCGAGCTGTTCGCTCGTCAGGGGCTTGCCGAGGAAGATGCGCTTCCAGCCGTCACTGAAGGACGGCGGGATGCTCGAATCGCGCTGCGATGCTATAACCACTTACTCACTTTCCTCCGGAGTCGGCGATCCGTGGAGTCAAGTCATCCACGTAGATCGGCTGCGGCCCGGGGCAACTCTATAGGAACATCCGGCTCACCCGCTGACCTCGCGGCGTCAGCGGCGGCCTGACTGGCCATCGCGATCCTGGTCTTGATGTCGTAGGCGACAATCTGAGCGCTTGCTCCGGGAATCCTGCTGATCACCTTGGCGATCATGTCCGCCGTACGGTCGTGCAGAAATCTTCCAAGCAGCTGGGAGTACTCGCGGCGCGGCAACAGCACCGTGACCTTGGTCTCCGCATGCTCGGCCATGATCTCCGACACCAGATCGTGAGCGGCCCGGGCCAAGTTCCGATCTGGACACTCGACCAACCGCAGTTCGGTGACGTGCCCGACGTGCTGCCATTGCCGCTGCAGGTCCCGCGCGTGCGCGGAGTCCAGCACCAAGTGCACTGCGGTCAGATCGGCGGCTTCCAGCCCCTTGGCGTAGCGCATCGCCTCGACCTCGGCCAAGTCGACCGAGTCGACGAACACCAGCACGCGGTGCCGCGCGTGTTTGCCCAGTTCGGGTGTGTCATTCAACGATGTCTCCAGCACCGACGCCTCGGCACGATACTGCCGGTTGAGCCGCATCAACGCGAAAACCAGGATCGGGAAGACCACTACGACCAGCCAGGCGCCCTCGGTGAACTTGGCGATTGCGAAGATGCCCACCACGACCGTCGACAAGATGCCCGCGGACAAGTTGATCACCAATTTGTGCCGCCAACCGGGACCGCGATGAGTCATCCAGTGCTTGGTCATGCCATAGCCGGCCATCGAGAAGCCGGTGAACACCCCGATCGCGTAGAACGGCACCAGGGCGTCAAGCGACCCGCCCGTCCCGATCAGCAGCGCGACCGCGAGCACCGTCAAGGCGATGATGCCGTTGGAGAACACCAGACGTTGGCCGCGCTTCATCAGCGGTCGCGGCAGGAAGCTGTCCTCGGCGACGAAGCTCGCCAGCGCCGGGAACCCGTTGAAGCTCGTGTTGCCGCCGGTATAGAGGATCAGCGCCGTCGACACCTGGACGAGGATGTAGAACACGTTGCCGATCGGGCCGTTGCCGAAGACCATTCTGACGATCTCGGACAGCAACGACGGATAACCGTCGACGTGCGGCATCGCGCGGGTCACGTGCGCAAGCCAGGCGACCCCGGCCAGCAGGAAACCCAAGATGCACACGTTGACGGTGAGCACCTTCCGGGCGTTGATGCCTTCGGGTTCGCGGAAGCTGCTGACGGTGTTGGAGATCGCTTCCACCCCGGTGAGCGAAGAACCGCCGTTGGCGAACGCCCGAAGCACGATGAGCAGCGTCGCACCCATGATCAGGCCGTTACCGTGATGAAGCGGCACAGCCCCGGGGACGTGCCCGGCGTCGTAGGTGCCCAGATTCCCCATGAACTGGCGAATAACGCCCACCACGATCGTCAGCGTCACCATGCTGGCGAAGAAATAGGTCGGCACCGCGAAGGGCCGACCGGCTTCGCGCAGACCGCGCAGGTTGGCAAAACACATCAGCAACACCACAGCGACGGTGATTTCAAGACTGTACGGACCGAGTGCGGGGATCATCGATGCCAGCGCCACCGTTCCCGCGGCACATTGAACCGCGACGGTGACCACATAGTCGATCAACAATGCCGCGGCTGCGACCTGCGCAACCCTCGGCCCGAAGTTGTCCCGCGCGACGACGTAGGACCCGCCGGATCGGGTGTACGTCAGTACCACCTGGCGGTAAGAGGCGCCGACGAGCACAAGGACGAGCAAGATGACGCCGGTGACCGGAAGTAGCAAGGCGAATGCGGCCATTCCGGCAGCCGGCAGTAGTTCGATCATGATCTGCTCGCTGCCGTAGGCGGTCGAGGAGATCGAGTCGCACGACAGCACACCAAGAGCAACTGGGTTGGACAGCCGCTCGTGCTCCAACTGATCGTTGATCATCGGTTTCCCGAGGAACACCCTCTTGCACCGGTCGGACAACGACGGCGATATCCCTAGCTCGCCGGCCAGCTGTGACATAGCAAATACCTCACGCAATTTCTGGGTTTCCCGCAAACGAGCTTGGACCCGACGGAGCCTACGGTTCACAACTGGAATTCGCTTGCCAGAAACCGCCTATCCAGCGGCTATTGGTAGGTTCTTTACGGAATCTTGATGGCTCGCGCCGCGTGCTAGCCAGTCACCGGCGTGGTCGGCTGTGGATGGTCAGCAATCAACGCTCCGTCGGCAAGCTCATCGAAATGTTCGAGCGCCTCGTCGACGTCGGCGTCGATACCGCGAAGCGGCCCGTGTTCGGCCAGATAGCGCCGCGCATACAACCGCGCCACCAGAGCCTTGCGATCGGTGCCGCCGGTGACCTGCTCCCAGGCGGCCTGCTCGGTGAGTAGAGCGCCGGCGTAGACGTCACCCATGAACTGAGCCAGCGTGAACAGCCGAGCCTCAGCCACCTCGGCCGGCAGCTTCGTCCACGCGGTGATCGCCGCCTCGAGGTCGTCGATGCGACGTCGTACCAGTCGAGTGGTGTGGTCGTCGTCAGAAACCGAGACCGCGTCGTGCAGTCGTTCCAGCATCGGCTGATGGGCGCCAATGCGCTCGATGCCGCGGCGCACATCCAGACACAGGATGTTGTCCGCACCCTCCCAGATGGTGTTCACCTGCGCATCGCGCAAAAGCCTAGCCACTGGCCAGGTTTCGATGTAGCCGTTGCCTCCGTGGATCTCGATGGCGTCGGAGGCCATGGTGATGCCGAGCCGGCAGACCTTGAGCTTGGTCACCGGCACGGCAATGCGTTGCCGGACCGGGCGCGGCTGACGGTGGTTGGGTAGTCCGACGCCGTCGAACACCAGAGCCTGGGCGGCTTCGACGTCGACGATCATCTCGGCGAGCTTGCGGCGCATCAGCGGCTTGTCCAACAGTCGGCCGCCGAATGCCTCCCGTTGACGGGCGTAACACAGCGATTCGACCAGGGCACGGCGCGAATTGCCCAGGGCGAACAGGGCGATGCCGAGGCGTGCGGCGTTGGTCAACTCCATCATCCGCCCCAAGCCCTTGCCATCATGGACCGCTGCGTTGGCATCGGAATCACCAGTGCTTGGTTCGCCAGAGAGGAGAAAAGCCTCGGCGTCGACGAGTTCGATCTCGCCAGAGGCCACCGATCGGGTGCCCAGTTTGTCCTTGAGGCGCCGGATTCGGATGCCGTTGCGTGTCCCGTCGCGGCGGGTCCGCAGCACCAAGAAGCTGGCCGCGCCGCGGCTGGAGTCGGGAGCACCTTCGGGCTTGGCCAGCACCACGAACACCTGGCCGTCGCAGTTCGACGCGAACCACTTGAAGCCATTGAGCAGCCAGGTGCTGCCGTCCGCCTGTCGGGTCGCGGTGGTTTCCAGTGCCCCGAGGTCCGAACCGCCGGCCCGCTCGGTCAGCAGTTGCGCGGTTTCGCCTTCCCACTCGCCGCTGGCGAACTTGGCCAGCACATGCTCCTGGATGTCAGCCGGAGCGTAGGCCGCGACCAGCGACTTGACCATGCCGCCGCCCGTCCCGAGCGCACACCCCATGCCGATGTCGGCCTGATCGAGCAGATAATTGGCCGCGAACATCGGCATCGACGACGTGAAACCGGCCTGCCGGACATCGTCTCTGAGCGCCTTCTGGGCGCCGAGCACCGCACGCTTGGACTCGACGAATGACGGTGGCTGCACCACGCGGCTGACGTCGTGGCCCCAACGGTCATAGCGTTCCAGGCGCGCGGGGTTGCGGTCGGTTTCTTCGGCCCACCGGGCCACCGGCCCACCCATCAGCGCGCCGATGTCGCTCAGATGGGGTTCGACGACTGCCAGCTCGTCGGGCCGCAGGTAATAGGCCATCGTCCGCTGCAGCGTGGGGTCGCTGAGATACCAGTTGAGCCCTACCGCGCCGCAGTAGTTCTCGGTCCTATAGCGCTCGGACTTCTCCGGCGTGCTGAATGGCAGCCCGTCGACCGCCTCGAGGCTGTAGTCGCTCATCCGGCCGCCCTTCGACCCTAGTGCGCCAGTCGGCTGACCGCCGCGGCGATCCGCTCGTCGGTGGCGGTCAGGGCCACCCGGACGTGCCGGGCGCCGCGCGCGCCGTAGAACTCGCCCGGCGCAGCCAGAATTCCACGCTCCGCCAACCACCTGACGGTGTCGCGGCACGGCTCGCCGCGCGTCACCCACAGATATAAACCGGCCTCGGAATGATCGACCGTGAATTCCGCCGAACGGAACGCCGTCAGCAGCAGGTCGCGGCGCCGCCGGTAGCGTTCGCGCTGCTCGAGCTCGTGGGCGTCGTCGTCCAGCGCGGCGACCATGGCGGCCTGCACGGGCCGCGGCACCATCATCCCGGCGTGCTTACGAACCGCGAGCAGTTCGCCGACCAAGCTTGGGTCGCCGGCCAGATAGCCGGCGCGGTACCCCGCCAGCGACGAACTCTTGGACAGCGAATGCACGGCCAGCAGGCCGGTGTGGTCGCCGTCGCAGACCGAGGGGTGCAACACCGATACCGGCTGGACGTCCCAACCCAGACCCAGATAGCACTCGTCGGACGCCACCACGACGCCGCGTTCACGGGCCCAGCCGACGAGCTTGCGCAGATGATCGACGCCGAGCACCTGACCGGTCGGATTGCCCGGGGAGTTCACGAACAGCAGTGCCGGCGCCTGCGGACCCAGTTGGGTGAGCGAGTCGGCGAACAGCACCTGCGCGCGAGCCAGCCGCGCACCGACGTCGTAGGTGGGGTAGGCCAGCTCCGGCACGACGACGAGATCCTCGGCGCCCAAACCCAGCAGGGTGGGCAGCCAGGCGATGATCTCTTTGGTGCCGATCACCGGCAGCACAGCCGATTCGGTCAGCCCGGTGACGCCGTAGCGGCGGTGCAGCGCGGCGACGGCCGATTCGCGCAACTCCGGGGTGCCCGCGGTCGTGGGGTATCCCGGGGCGGCGGCGGCGGACGCCAGCGCTTGACGGATGAGCGGCGCGACCGGATCGACGGGGGTGCCGACCGAGAGGTCGACGATGCCGTCCGGGTGCGACTTGGCCAGCGCGGTCACGTCGGCCAGGGTGTCCCACGGAAACTCCGGCAGTGTCGCCGACAGCCGCCGACGGTCAGTCAGGCGGCTCAGTCATGCTCCTGCGGCGGAAGGTCTTTCACAGCCTGCGGGTCGTTGTCGGTCTGGCCGACTTTCGCTGCGCCACCGGGCGATCCGAGCTCGGCGAAGAAGTCCGCGTTGATCTGGGTGTACTGGCCCCACTGCTCGGGAACGTCGTCCTCGTAGTAGATCGCCTCGACAGGGCAGACCGGCTCGCAGGCACCGCAGTCAACGCATTCGTCAGGGTGGATGAACAACATCCGAGCGCCCTCGTAAATGCAGTCGACCGGGCATTCTTCAATACATGCCTTGTCTTTGAGATCGACGCAGGGTTCGGCGATCGTGTACGTCACAGACGTCTCCTCACGGTCTCCAGTGGCTGTTCTGGGTGAGCCGGAAGGTGGGTACCACCTACCCCCCGGCGATGAAATGTCTTGGTTACTGATACTAGACGTTGCATATACAACGCAAGTACCAGGCCACTATGCGCGTCGATGCACTGCAACTAGTTGCATAGGGTGGGCCGGGCTCCCTATGCTGCGCCGGTGGCACTCCCCCACGCGATTCTGGTGTCGCTGTGCGAGCAGTCCGGGTCCGGCTATGAGCTGACGCGCCGGTTCGATCGCTCGATCGGCTACTTCTGGCGCGCCACCCACCAGCAGATCTACCGCACGCTGCGGACGATGGAGGCCGACGACTGGGTGTCGGCGACGGCGGTCGTGCAGCAGGGCCGGCCGGACAAAAAGGTCTACACGGTGTCGGGCGCCGGGCGCGCCGAACTGGCCCGCTGGATCGGCGCGCCACTCGGTGGTGGCGGCTCGCGCGAGCTTGCCATCAAGCTGCGTGGCGCGGCCTATGGCGACCCGCGGGCCCTGCTCGAGCAGGTGGTCACGTTTCGTGCCGAACGCGCCCAAATACTGGACACCTACCGGGGATTCGAGAAGAAGCAATTTCCCGATCCAAAATCGTTGCGCGGCAGCCCATTACATCAGTACCTCGTGCTCCGCGGCGGGATCCGCACCGAAGAAGGCACCATCGACTGGCTCGACGAAATAACCGCGGCCTTGCAGGAGAACCGATGAATTATCCAAACCTATTGTCGCCGTTGGATCTCGGCTTCACCACACTGCGCAACCGGGTGATCATGGGCTCGATGCACACCGGCCTGGAGGATCGATCCCGCAACACCGACCGGCTCGCCGAGTACTTTGCCGAACGTGCACACGGGGGCGTCGGCCTGATAATCACCGGCGGCTACGCACCCAACCGGACCGGTTGGCTGCTGCCGTTCGCCTCGGATCTGACCTCGTCGGCGCAGGCGCGTAGACACCGCAAGATCACCAAGGCGGTGCACGACGCCGGTGGCAAGATCCTGCTGCAGATCCTGCACGCCGGACGCTATGCCTATCACCCACTTTCGGTCAGTGCATCGTCGATCAAGGCTCCGATCAACCCCTTTCGACCGCGACGGCTTTCGTCGCGCAACGTGCAGAGCACCATCGACGACTTCGCCCGCTGCGCGCAACTGGCCCGTGAGGCGGGCTATGACGGCGTCGAAATCATGGGCAGCGAAGGGTATTTGATCAACCAATTCCTGGCCGAGCGGACCAACACCCGCAACGACGCCTGGGGCGGAAACGCAGAGAAGCGTCGCCGGTTCCCGGTCGAGATCGTCCGACGGGCCCGCGCCGCGACCGGATCGGATTTCATCATCTGCTACCGGATGTCGATGGCCGATTACGTCGAGGGCGGCCAGAGCTGGGACGAGATCCTGGCGCTCGCAGTCGAAGTCGAGGCAGCCGGCGCTACCATGATCAACTCCGGCTTCGGCTGGCACGAGGCGCGGGTACCCACCATCGTCACCTCGGTGCCCAATAACGCTTTCGTCGACATCAGCCACGCCGTCGCCGGGCACGTCAACATTCCGGTAGCGGCGTCGAACCGGATCAACATGCCGCAGGCGGCCGAGCAGATTCTGGCCGACACCCACGTGCAGCTGATCTCGATGGCCCGGCCGTTGCTGGCCGACCCGGAGTGGGTTCTCAAGGCACAAGCCGCCCGCGACGACGAGATCAACACCTGCATTGCCTGCAATCAGGCCTGCCTGGACCACGCGTTCGTGCACAAGACGGTGTCGTGTCTGCTCAACCCGCGGGCCGGCCGCGAGACACAGCTGGTGCTGTCCCCCACCCGGCGCACGCGGTCGATCGCGGTCGTCGGCGCCGGGCCGGCCGGGCTGGCCGCTGCGGTCAACGCGGCCGGCCGTGGCCACCAGGTGACGCTGTTCGAGGCGAACGCCTACATCGGCGGGCAGTTCGACATGGCGCGCCGGATTCCGGGCAAAGAGGAATTCAACGAAACGATCCGGTATTTCACGACGATGCTGCGAACCAACGGCGTAACGGTACGACTGGGTACCCGGGCGTCGGCAGCCGAGCTGGCCGGCTTCGACGATGTGGTGCTGGCCACCGGTGTCGCGCCGCGGATTCCGGACATCCCCGGAATCGATCATCCGATGGTGCTCACCTACGGCGAGGCCATCACCGGCGCCAAGCCGGTCGGCAAGCGCGTCGCGGTGATCGGGGCCGGCGGAATCGGTTTCGACGTCAGCGAATTCCTGGTCACCGATTCGTCCCCCACGCTGAACCTCAAAGACTGGAAGTGTGAATGGGGCGCGGCCGATCCCTGGGAGGCGCCGGGTGCGTTGATCACCCCGATCCCCGCGCCACCGGCGCGCGAGGTGTATCTGCTGCAACGCTCCGGCGGAGCCCAGGGTCGCAAGCTCGGCAAGACCAGCGGCTGGGTACATCGGGCTTCACTGAAAGCCAAAGGCGTTCAACAGCTTTCCAGCGTCAACTACGAGCGGGTCAGCGACGAGGGCCTGCACATCAGCTTCGGCTCCAAGCGGGAACGCCCGCAGCTGCTCGAGGTGGACAACGTCGTGGTCTGCGCCGGCCAGGAGCCGGTGCGCGATCTCGAGGCCGAGTTACGCCACAGCGGGATCGACCCGCACATCATCGGCGGCGCGGCGGTCGCGGCGGAACTGGACGCCGAGCGGGCGATCAGGCAGGGCACCGAGTTGGCGGCGCAGCTGTAGGATTCGCCGGGCGTGAAGCTACGTTCACGTTCAATGGCGAACGTGAAGCTGTCTTCACGTTCGACACCAAAGCTCAGGCGGCAAGCGGGTTGTAGTCGGTGGTGCGCTGGCGGGCCGGGCGGCCGATGCCCTCGGCGATCGCGGTCAACTCCGCGACGGTCTTGGCCGACCCGAACTCGGAGCCGGCCATCCGCGAGATGGTCTCCTCCATCAGCGTGCCGCCCAGGTCGTTGGCGCCACCGTTGAGCATGACCTGCGTGCGCTCGACACCGAGCTTGACCCAACTGGTCTGGATCTGAGAGATACGGCCGTGCAACATAATTCGCGCCAACGCGTGTACGGCGCGGTTGTCGCGATGACTCGGGCCGGGACGGGCCGCGCCGGCGAGATACAGCGGCGAGTTCTGATGCACGAACGGTAGCGGCACGAACTCGGTGAAACCACCGGTGCGGTCCTGGATTTTGCGCAACACATTCAGGTGGCCGACCCAGTGTCGTGGGTCGTCGACGTGGCCGTACATCATCGTCGAGGACGACCGCAGGCCCACCTCGTGCGCTGTCGTCACGACCTCGATCCACATCGAGGTGGGCAACTTGCCCTTGGTGAGCACCCAGCGGATTTCGTCATCGAGGATCTCCGCCGCGGTGCCCGGGATGGAGTCCAGGCCCGCCTCGCGCAGGCTGGTCAGCCACTCGCGAATACTCAAGCCGCTCTTGGTCACTCCGTTGGCGACCTCCATCGGCGAGAACGCGTGCACGTGCATCGAAGGCACCCGCGCCTTGACCGCGCGCACCAGGTCGGCGTACCCGGTGACCGGCAACTCGGGGTCGATACCGCCCTGCATGCAGACCTCGGTCGCGCCGGCCACGTGCGCCTCCCAGGCGCGCTGGGCGACCTCGGCCGCCGACAACGAGAAGGCGTCGGCATCGTCCTTGCGTTGGGCGAAAGCGCAGAACCGGCAGCCGGTGTAGCAGATGTTGGTGAAGTTGATGTTGCGGTTCACCACGAACGTGACGTCATCCCCGACGACGTCACGTCGGAGTGAATCAGCCAGTGCTGCAACGGCGTCCATAGCGGGCCCGTCGGCGGTCGCCAGCGCCAGGTATTCGGCGTCGGTGCACGAGGCCGGATCGCGCTCGGCGGTGCGCAGTGCGGCGAGCACGTCGGTGTCCAGGCGCTCGGGCGCACTCGCGCCCCGCGCAGCCAGATCGTGCACCTTGGCCCGGATCGACTCCCAATCGCCGAACGCGCTGTCCAGGTCGCTGCGAGTCTCTGTCCGGCGGCCTTCGGTGTCGATCGCCGCGTTCAGGTCGACCCGGCCGGACGATACGGCGATATCGTCGGGCTCCTGCCACGGCATACCCACCGGGTTGACGTCGCGGGCCCATCCGGTGGTCGGGTCGGCCAGCGCTATGACGTGCCCGCGGACCCGCGGGTCGATCCACGCCGCTCCGGCCTGCACGTACTTGGGCTGCGCGGTCAGCCGCTCCACCAAGTCGTAACCCGCGGCGGCGGTCACCTCGGCCAGCTTGTCGAGGGCCGGCCACGGCCGCTCGGGGTTCACGTGGTCGGGGGTCAGCGGCGAGACACCGCCCCAGTCGTCGACGCCGGCGGCGATCAGCGCCAGGCACTCCTGCTCCGACACCAGGTTCGGTGGTGCCTGGATGCGCATCGCCGGGCCGAGTACCAGCCGCGACACCGCGACAGTGGCCAGGAAGTCGTCGATTCCGGCGTCCGGGGTCGACGCCATCGCGGTGTGCTGCTTGGCCCGGAAGTTCTGCACGATCACTTCCTGAACGTGGCCGAACTCCTTGTGCGACTTGCGGATTGCATGCAGCGTCTCGGCTCGCTCGGTAAGCGTCTCGCCGATGCCGACCAGCAGGCCGGTGGTGAACGGAATAGAGAGGCGGCCCGCATCGGTCAGCGTCCGCAGCCGGACCTCGGGATCTTTGTCCGGACTGCCATGGTGCGCAAGGCCTTTCGTCTCGAACAGCCGTCGCGACGTGGTCTCCAGCATCATGCCCATCGACGGGGCCACCGGCTTCAACCGGGACAGCTCGGACCAGCTCATCACGCCGGGGTTCAGGTGCGGCAGCAGCCCGGTCTCCTCGAGCACCCGGATCGCCATCGCCCGCAGGTACGAGAGCGTGGAGTCGTAACCCCGCTCCTCCAGCCACTCGCCCGCCTCCGGCCACCGGTCTTCGGGGCGGTCACCGAGAGTGAACAGCACTTCCTTGCAACCGAGTTCGGCTCCGCGACGGGCGATGTCGAGGATCTCGTCGGGCTCGAGATACATTCCTGCGCCCCGGGCGCGCAGCTTGCCGGGCACCGTGACGAACGTGCAGTAATGACAGGAGTCCCGGCAGAGATGAGTCACCGGTATGAAGACCTTGCGCGAGTAGCTGACCGGCAGTCGTCCGGTGCCGCCCCGCCGTCCGGCCGATTCCAGACCTGCGTCACGAACCCGCGCGGCGCTGCGACAGAGATCGGCCAGATCCTCGCCGCGTGCAGCCAGCGCAACCGCCGCCTCGTCGACGTTCAGCGCCACTCCGTCGCGGGCCCGTCGCAACACCCGGCGCATCGCGGATCCGCCAGGTGCCTGAGATTGTGGTGGGACCGACGGGCTGGGTAGCAGGGTCGGCTCTTCCCCCGGGGTCAACGGCACAGTTGTGTAACTTCCGGCCATCGAAATTTCATCCGCACGTCCCAACTTCCCGCGACTTGACGCGTGCCATGAGCGACAACAGTAGCCTCCGACCGCCGACTGGGTGGTAGTGCCCTCAGAGGGCGGGTCGGCGCCGGTACAGCACGACGAACGGCGGCACTGCACCCGCTACGAGCAGCAATAACGGGCTGTACGCCAGCACGCCACGGCCGGCGAAGATCACGTCGCCGCCAGGACCCGGCAGACACATCACCAGGACCGCCAGCAGCCAGGTCCACAGCGGCAGCGCGGCCACCCGCAATGAGGGGGTCCAATATCGGGCAGCCCACACCAGTGCCGCGTTGAGCAGGCCACTGGCCAGTGCGCTGACCGGAACGGGGATCGAGCCGATGTATGAGGGTAAAAAGAGGGCGCCGCCGATTGCCGACAACACCCCGTCGACAGCCAACAGCGCCAGAACGGCGACTCGAAGGGCGGTCAGGTGGGGACGCTGTCCAGCTGCGAGACGATGGACATGACCGTCCACTGGAAATTGTCCAGTCGGTCCTGCCAGTGCTGCTGGTTGTAGTCCAGATCCGGATCCATTCCGGCAGCCTACCGCGCGACGGGCCCGGTGAGGTCGATCCCGGCGAGCAGATCTGTCTCCCAGCCCCGCTCGTCGCGATCGCCCGCGGAACCGGCGGTCAATATGTAGTGCTCCTGCGCCACGATCGGCAGCGCGATGTTGTTCGACAACGCCAGCGTCCGTCCGGTGGGTCCCACGGTGAGCTGGGTGGCGTGCGCGCGCAGCGCCGCCGTCTTCGCCGGTAATGCGTCCGGATCGTCGATGACGGCGTCGATCTCGTCGTCGGGGAACCCGAGCTCGATGAAGTCGCCGTCGGGCGGCGGGACGATCCAGTCGTCGCGCAGATCGCCGGGTCCGAGCGCCTCCCACCCCGCGGTGAACGCGCTGCGCGAGATCACCGTCCAGTAGAACTTCGGCACCGACCACGGCACACCGGGATGATCTTCGCTGCCGGCGGCGGCGACCGCCGCGGTGGTGACGACATGGGTCTGGATGTGGTCGGGATGCCCGTAACCGCCGTTGGGGTCATAGGTGACCACCACATGCGGGCGCATCGTGCGAATGATCTCGACGAGCGCACCGACGGCTTCGCGTTGGTCGGCGTCGCTGAACCGCTGCCGGCCGCGTGCCTCGGCGCCGGCCATTCCGGAGTCCCGCCATCGGCCCGGGCCGCCGAGATAGACCGGGCCGTCGACGCCCAGCGCCTGCAGCGCCGCGGTCAGTTCGGCGATGCGATAGCCGCCGAGTTGGTCGGCGTGGTCGACGGCCAGCTGCGCCCACTGGTCGCCGATGACCTCGCCCTCCTCACCGAGGGTGCAGGTGACGACCCGGACCTGCGCTCCGCGCGCGACATAGTGGGCGATGGTGGCGCCGTTGGTGATGGTTTCGTCGTCGGGATGGGCGTGCACGAACAACAGCCGCGGAGTCTCCTGCATGCACCGCACTCTACTAGGGGCACCCTACTAGGACGGTGCGCGGCAAAGGATTTCGCGGCCTAAACCTCTGAGCCACAAAGACAATGGGCGGATCGGCAAACCCCTGCCCACCAGAAAGGCACGTCGCTGGCTACTATCGTCGGATGGGACAGCAGACGGCAACGGTCCGCACCCGCCGCCGGGGCAAGCAACTCGAAGATGCCCTGTATGACGCGACCCTGGCCGAATTGGCTGCCGTCGGTTACGGCGGCCTGACGATGGAAGGGATCGCCGCGCGGGCGCGAACGGGCAAGGCCGCGCTGTATCGGCGCTGGTCCAGCAAGCACGACCTGGTCCAGGCAGCGTTGCTCTATGCCCTTCCACCGCTTCCCGAGCCCCGCGCGGACCGATCGGCGCGGGAGAATCTGCTGGCCGCGCTGAGTGCGCACTGCGACCTGGTCGCGGGCAGAACCGCGTTTCCGGGCCTCGCAAGCTTGCAACAGCTACTGCACGAGCCGGAGTTGCGGGCGATCTTCGCCGATGCCGTGGTCGGACCGCGGTTGCGTATCACCGAGTCGATCCTGCAGGCCGGCGCCGACAACGACGAGATCGACCCGGCCGCCCTGACGCCGTACACCGCGCGAGTGGGCACCGCGTTGGTCAACCAGCAGATGCTGCTGACCGGAGCGCCGCCGAACAAACGTCAGCTCGCCCAGATCGTCGACACCGTGCTTCCGCACCTGTGCTGAATACTGTTGTAGCACAACACATCCGGACTGATTACCTTCGGCACAAGCCAAAGGCGGGCCGCCCCCTCGTCGGTCCGCCCCTGGCGTTGGGTCTGGCGAAGTTCGAAACTTCGAAAGAGCTGCTGCGGACCCGCTACGTCGCATCGCTTGGGGGTCTTGGCTAGCTGATGGATGCCCCCGGCTGTTGACTGAACCGGTAGGTCGAACAGTACCTGAGAGCAACCTTAGCGGCCGCGATTCGTTGACTTCTGTCTAACAGAGTCCGAATCGTTACCCGCCGGGTAGGCCGACGCCTCCTACTGCGAGGTCTTCACCCACTGTCCGGCGTCGCCGACGATGCCGACCGGCACCGCGCCGGTGAGGCTGACATTCTGCACGCTGGGCCCGGCGCCGACGATCGTGGTGTCCTGCAGAATCGGCAGCACCGTCGCCATGTCCCACAACCTGGGTTCGACCGAGTTGATCACGTCGTTGATGTCTTTGGTGCCGCCCAGCGCCGCGTCGATGTCGCCCTGGATGCTGTGGTCGCAGATGCCGGTCAGGTTGGACGGCGCCTGCACCAGCGCGCCGGGCTCCTGCGCCTTGGCGGGCGGCGTCGTCGTGGCCGCGGTCGGCGTGGTCGCCGGAGCGGGCTTGGCGGTCGGCCCCGATGACGGCGCCGCGGCCGTCGACACCGCCGTCGCCTCCAGCGCCGGGCAGCTGTAGCGAGACGCCAACAGCGTCGCCAGATTTCCGCCGGCCTCGCTCCATCCCACCAGCGCGTCCACCCGGTCGTTCAACAGCGCATCGCGATACAGGGCGACCGGGTCGAGCGCGAGCACGGTCGCGTCGATACCGACGGTGCGCAGCTGGTCGGCCGCGGTGTTGGCGACGGCCACCGAGGTTGGGTCGTTGGCCGCGACCCCGAGGACCAATGAAAGGTCCTTGCCGTCCTTGGTGACGTGGCCTCGGGGGCTCTCCGGCGTCGAGGTGTCGTTGTCGATTTGGTAACCCGCCGCCTCCAGCAACCCCAATGCCGCCGTTCGGGTCATCGCGGGCGGCGCGGTCGGCACGTAACCCGGATCGCTGGGTGAGCGAATCTGCGCCTGATCGAGACTCACGGTGTTGTCGCTGCCCGCACCCACCGCGGCGAGCAGGTCCACGTCGAGCAGGCCCAGGATCGCTTTGCGCACCTGGCCGTCGGCCAGTTTGGGCTCACCGGCCCGCAACGTCAGCTGCATGACCCGCGGCGTCATGATCCGGGCGGTTCGCACGTCCGGGATCGCCGACAGCTGCGCGAAAGCCGCTGAGCCACCGTGTACCTGGGCCACTTGAGTGTCGCCGTTGCGGACCGAGTCGGCCAACGCAGCGGGTGCCCCGGCGCGGCGGAACAGCACCAGATCGGGCTTGGCCGGCGGACCCCAGTAGCGGTCGTTGCGGGCGAGCAGAATTTCGTCGCGCTGCGGATCGATCGACTCCACGCGAAACTGCCCGCCGGTGACCGGCAGGGTGCGGGCCAGCCCGGCTGGGAAGCCACCGGGGACGTCTTTGACGATGTGTGCCGGCACGATGTTGTTGAATAGTTCGCGCCACGCCGGATAGGGCCGGGCGAAGGTGACCACCGCCTGCTTGCCGCCGTCGATTGACTGCACACCGGTGATCAGGTCATAACCGGCCGGATCGACTACACCGGGTTGACCGACCATCTGTCGCCACAGATACCAGAAATCGTCCGCGGCGATCGGCGCGTTATCCGTCCACTGTGCCTCCGGCCGAATCTTGTAGGTCACCGTGAATGGATTCTGGTTCGTCACCTCGGCGGACGTCAGCAGCGTCGGGTCCATCTCCCACCGGGATCCCGTCGGGGTGTTCGGATCGACCACCGGACGGAACGCACTCGGCAGCACCAGTGCGCTGACCGCCGCGTTCACCGCAGACAGATCAGACAGCAGATGAGGGTTGAACCCGGCGCCGATCGAGTCGATGCCCATGATGATCTGCGTCTTGCGCTGCGGCGGCGGGGCCGTGCTGCGCCTGGTCTCGGTGCTCTGCGGCGCCGGCGGCGGGCTGACGGTACAGCCGGCGAACATCAGCAGCGAAACCAGCAAGCCGGCGGTCGAATATGCGCGGCGGGCTCGTTTCGGCACGCCCCACAGGCTAACGGGGCCAGTCCCGGTCGTCAGCCCGACTGACTGGGCCGACTCCTCAACGCGGCTCCTGCGTCGCCGCTTGATCGTCGTCAGCCCGACTATCTGGGCCGACTCCTCAACGCGGCTCCTGCGTCGCCGCTTGATCGTCGTCAGCCCGACTATCTGGGCCGACTCCTCAACGCGGCTCCTGCGTCGCCGCTTGATCGTCGTCAGCCCCGTGCCTTGGCCCGCGCCTTCGCCCGCGCGCGCAGCGTCGCAACAAGCTCGACCTTGCGCACCCGGACCACCTCGGGCGTCACCTCCACACACTCATCCTCGGAGCAGAACTCCATCGCCTGCTCGAGCCCGAGTTCCAGCGGCCGCGCCAGCGTCTCCATGACGTCGGCGGTCGACGACCGCATGTTCGTCAGCTTCTTCTCCCGCGTCACGTTGACGTCGAGATCCTCTGCGCGCGGGTTGATTCCGACGACCTGGCCCTCATAGGTGTCCTCGCCGGGCTCGACGAAGAACTGGCCGCGGTCCGCGAGCTGGATCATGGCGAACGGGGTGATCGACCCGCTGCGGTCCGACACCAGCGATCCGGTGTGCCGCGACTTGATCTCGCCCGCCCACGGCCGGTAGCCGTCGAACACCGCGTTGGCGATTCCGGTGCCGCGGGTCAGCGTCAGGAAATCGGTGCGGAAGCCGATCAGACCGCGGCTCGGCACGATGAAGTCCATCCGCACCCACCCGGCGGCATGGTTGGCCATCTCTTCCATGCGTCCCTTGCGGCCGGCCATCAACTGGGTGATCGCGCCGACGAACTCCTCGGGGCAATCGATGGTCATCGCCTCGAACGGCTCGTGCAGCTTGCCGTCGATGGTCTGGGTAACCACTTGCGGCTTGCCGACCGTCAGCTCGAAGCCCTCGCGGCGCATTTGCTCGACGAGCACCGCCAACGCCAATTCGCCACGGCCCTGGACCTCCCAAGCGTCCGGGCGGTCGATATCGACGACCTTGATCGACACGTTGCCGACGAGTTCGGAATCCAAGCGGGACTTGACCATTCGTGCGGTGAGCTTATGCCCGGATACCTTGCCGGCCAGCGGCGAGGTGTTGGTGCCGATGGTCACCGAGATGGCCGGCTCGTCGACGGTGATGCGCGGCAGCGCGTGGGCGTGCTCGAGATCGGCGAGGGTGTCGCCGATCATGATCTCGGGGATGCCGGCCACGGCGACGATGTCGCCGGCGATTGCCTCATCGGTGGGTGTGCGCTCAACACCCTCGGTGACCAGGAGCTCGGTGATCTTGGCGTTGGTGATGACGGGGTGGCCGTCGACCTCGCGCATCCAGGCGACTTGTTGGCCCTTTTTGATGCGGCCCTTGTAGATCCGGATCAGGGCCAGTCGGCCGAGGAAGGCCGACGCGTCGAGGTTGGTGACGAGGGCCTGCAGCGGCGCTTCGGGGTCACCCTGCGGTGGTGGGATGTGCTCGAGCAGCACGTCGAACAGCGGGTCGAGGTTTTCGCCGTCGGGGTTTTCGCCGTTGGCAGGCTGGGTCGTGCAGGCGATGCCGGCACGTCCGGAGGCGTACAGCGTAGGCAGGTCGAGGGCTTTCTCGGCGGCAGCCTGGGCTTCCTCGTCGAGGTCGGAGGCGACGTCGAGGAGCAGGTCGTGGCTCTCCTCGACGACCTCGGCGATACGGGCATCCGGCCGGTCGGTCTTGTTGACGACGAGGATCACCGGGAGATGGGCAGCCAGCGCCTTGCGGAGCACGAATCGGGTCTGCGGTAACGGACCCTCCGAGGCGTCGACCAGCAGCAGCACGCCGTCGACCATCGATAGACCGCGCTCGACCTCACCGCCGAAGTCGGCGTGCCCTGGGGTGTCGATGACGTTGATGATCGTCATCGAGCCGTCCGCGTGCTGGCGGTGCACAGCGGTGTTCTTGGCCAGGATCGTGATGCCCTTTTCCTTCTCCAGGTCACCCGAGTCCATGAGCCGCTCGATGGCGTCGTCGCCGCGATGGGTCAGTGCGCCGGATTGCCGCAACATGGCATCGACCAAGGTCGTCTTGCCGTGATCGACGTGCGCGACGATGGCTACGTTACGGAAATCCACGTCGGTGATTGTTTCAGTGCAGGTCGTGTATCGCGAAACTGAGCAGCCCCGACGTGGGCCCCGTCACAGCAGACTCCGCAGCGCCGGCAGGAAGCCACGATCGGCCGGCACCCAGTCGACGTCGTCGAGCTCCGCAGCAGACACCCAGCGCAATGCCGCGTGATCGTGCGGATGTGGCTCGCCACGTAGCAGCGTGGCCGCGTATGCCCGCAGTGTCGTGGTCGCGTTGAGTTCGACGTCGCTCAGGTGCCGGTCGACCGCGACTTCGACGCCGAGTTCCTCGGCGAGTTCGCGGGCCAGCGCCTCGGGTTCGGTCTCCCCCGCGGTGACCTTGCCGCCCGGCAGCTCCCAGCGGCCGGCCAGTTCCGGTGGCCGCGTGCGTTGCGCGATCAGCACCTTCGATTCGGCGACGATTGCACCGGCGACCACGATCAGGTTGACCATCGCGGCTGACGGTATACGGTCGAAATATGGCTGTGTTAACGGATGAACAAGTAGACGCCGCACTGCCTGACCTCAACGGGTGGGAACGTAAAGACGGCGCGCTGCGACGATCGGTCAAATTTCCGGAGTTTCTTGCCGGCATCGAGGCTGTCCGCCGGGTCGCCGAACGTGCCGAGGAGAAGGATCATCACCCCGACATCGACATTCGTTGGCGGACAGTGACTTTCGTTCTGGTGACGCACTCCGAAGGTGGCATCACCGCTCAGGACGTCGCAATGGCGCACGACATCGACGCAATTATCGCGGAGTAGCCGTGCGCCTCTTGTTGACGGCGACCCAGGCCAGGGTGGCCAGCGTCGCCACGATGTAGATCAGGCCGCCCCACGCCTGATACCAGGGGCGGCCGTTCTGCCAGATGCTCGGCTGCGCGAAGCTAAGCAGCCAGGGCACGCCGACGACGAGCAGCACCAGCCACGTCCAGCCGAGAATCTGCGCACCGCGGCGGTCCGACAACGGACCGTGCAGCAGCCAGATCATCAACGGCACCAACCACACCCAGTGGTGCGTCCACGAAATCGGCGATAGCAGCAACCCAAAAAGCTCGACCACCAGCAGGCGGCCCAATCGGTCGTCGATCGCACGCCAAGCGAGCACCGAAAGTATTGCAGTGACGGCTATTCCGATCAGCACCGCCGGGCTGTAGCCCGCGTCGTGGCCATCGATCCGGCAAATCGCGCCGCGCCAGGACTGGTTGAAGATGGTGCAGATCGGGCCTACGCGATCGGTCTTGAAGATCAAATCGGTGAAGTAGTAACGGGTTTCATCACCTACGACCCACGCCGAAAGCGCGATCGTCGCGATGAACACGACCCCGGAAAACACCGCGGTGGCCCACCGGCGGGCACCGACGAAATAGAGTCCCCCGATCGCGGGCGTCAACTTCATCCCCGCCGCTGCCCCCAGCAGCAGACCTGAGAGCCACCACCGAGCGCTGAGCACCGCACCCAATGTGGCCAGCGCCAACACGACGTTTATCTGCCCATAGTCGAACGTGCTGCGCAGCGGTTCGAGCCAGATCGCGATGCCCGTCCACAGCATCGCCAACCGCCGGCCCTCGCCGGCAGCGGCATCCAGCAGTCGCTGGCTGAACCGGACCACGCCGTAGAGCGCGGCCATCGTCCCGACCGTCCAGCAGAACGCAACCAGACCGAACGGCAGGAAGTGCAGCGGATAGAAGATCACCGCGGCGAACGGCGGATAGGTGAACGGCAGCGGGAAATCCGGCGTCTGGTCGGCGTAGACGTAGCGGTAGAGGCTGCCGGGATGGTCGATCATGGCAGCCCCACCGACGTAGACGTGCAAGTCGACGAAGTTGGCCCCGTTGGGTGCCAGGTAGGTCCAGGCCAACCGCGCTAACACGCTGACGACCAGAAGTACCGGCCCGATCGTCTCGACAGAGATCGCGGGCCGGCGGTTGGTGACTGCCGCCGGAGCGGCCGAGGAGGCGTCTATCTGCACGACTCTATCGCCGGGCCCGATGGGCGCCGCGGTTCCGTCGCGAGGTCGCCGGGTCACTGCCGTCACTCAGTTCCGTAACGGTCGGATAAATGCCACACGTGTCACTTGAGTCACTTCGGTATCTGACGGATCGTCTGCGGCGAGGACCTGTCATCGAGTTTCAGGGAGAATCATGTCAACTGTTCGGACCTTCGTACGCGCCACCGCTGTTGTGGCGGGCTCGTCGGCAGCGTTGCTCTTCGGCGGCTTGCTGGGCACAGCTCACGCCGACCCGGCGCCGATGCCGATGCCCACACCCGACATCAGCCAGCAGCTGGTGGGCACCGCGGCTCAGGCGCCGCAGTTACTGCAGAACGTCGCGGGAGCGCTGGGTGGCCAGCCGGCCACGCCGCCGCCGCTGGCCAGCGCTGCGATCAAGATGCCGCAGACCCCTGCGGCGGCCACCCCCGGCTCGTCGCTGCTTCCGGGGCTGGCGTCGCCGGCACCGGCCGCGACGTCCACACCGGGGCTTGGCATTCCAGGCCTGACGTCACCGGCACCGGCCGCGACGTCCACACCGGGGCTCAGCCTCCCAGGTCTGACAGCACCCGCCGCGCCCGCTCCGCCGGCGAACCCGGTGGGAATGCTGCCCCAGGCTCAGCTGAACCTGCCCCAGATTCCCGGTATGCCGTTCCCGCTGCCCCAGCAGGTGTCGCTGCCCGGGGATCTGACCTCGCTGTTCACCGGCGGGTCACCGCTCAGTAGCGGGCTCGCTTCGGCCGCCGGCATCCCCGCCGCTGCCGCACCGGTGGCGACCTTGCCGTTGACGGCAGCTCCAGCGGCGACTCTGCCGTTGGCGACCGCACCGGCAGCCGGCGCGTCGCTGTTCCCGGTTTCCGCCCTGCCCTGACCGAGCTACCGGCCGGCTGGCGCTCCCACGCGCCAGCCGGCCACCAACAACTTCGACGTCTGGGAGGACACCATGTACATCGCACGAAATCTGATCTACGCCCTCGCCGCCACCGCCATCGCGTCGAGCGCCGCACTGGCCATGTCCCCCAACGCGGGCGCCGACCCCGCGCCACCGCCCGCACCGATCCCCGCTCAGCAACTGCCGGGGCTGCCCGCCCTGCCCGCTCTGACCGAGCTGAGCCCGATCATCCAGCAGGCCGCCGGTAACCCCGAGCAGGCGACCCAGCTCCTGATGGCCGCCGCGCAGGCGTTCAGCAAGAACCCGTCGGCGCCCGAAGAGTCGAAAAACGTTGCTGCGTCGGTGAATCAGTTCGCCCAGGCGCCGGACGCCGCCTCGACCGCGCATATCGTCCCGCCCGGTGTGGAGCCCGGCACCCAGGCGCACCTGCCGACCGGGATCGACCCGGTCCACGCCGCGGGCCCCGCGCCTGCCGCAGCGTCGGTTCCGGCACCCGTTCCCGCGAACGCCGTCCCGGTCGCCGCCGCCACACCGCCTGCACCCGGGGCCGCCGCGCCGGCGCCCGCGCCGCAGGCTGCAGCTCCCGGGTTCAGCCCGGACGCCCCGCCGACCCAGGACTTCATGTACCCGTCGATCAGCAACAACTGCGGTGGCGACGGCGGCACGGTGATGGCGCCGGTGCTATCGGTCGCCGGACCCGCCAAGATCCCGGCACCGGGCCCGGCAGCGGGCCAGACGGCGTACGTGTTCACCGCAGTGGGAACATCGGGACCCGCCGACGTGCAGAAGCTGCCGCTGAACGTCACGTGGGTCAACCTGACCACCGGTAAGTCGGGCAGCGCGACCCTCAAGCCGCAGCCCGACATCAACCCCCAGGGACCGACCACGCTGACCGCCACCGTGGACACCGGTTCGGGCAGCATCATGTCGACGGTCTTCGGTCAGGTCAGCACCAAGGACAAGCAATGCCAGTTCATGCCCACCATCGGCTCGACGGTGGTGCCCTGATCTAAAGACGACAGAATCCGCCGGGGCCCGCGCGCTCCGGCGGATTCTTTGTCAGTACGCCATGAACAAAATGGCATCCCGGTCGTACTCCAGACCGGGGTGCGCGCTGGCCAGGTGGGCCTGAGTGAGGTCGACCAACTCGTCTTCGTCTTTGCCGGTGATCGCCTCGCCACACGGACAGTTCAGATGTGTCTTCATGATGTCGCCTTCCCGGCCGCCTTCTTGGCCGCCTTCATCTGCTTCTTGTACGAACGAACCTTCTCCAACGAACCCGCGTCGACGATGTCGGCCACCGACACGTGCGCACCGGCCTTGCCGAATTCGCCTGCGGCGGCCCGCCAACCCTTGGGGGTGACGGCGTACTGCTTGCCGAGCAGGGCCAGGAAGATCTGCGCTTTCTGCTCGCCGAAGCCCGGTAATCCCTTGAGCCTTCGCAGCAATTCGGGTCCGTCCGGGTCGCCGGCCGTCCATAGTCCGGCGGCCTCGCCGTCATAACGCTCGACGATGATCTGCGCCAAGGTTTGGATCCGCTTGGCCATCGACCCCGGAAAGCGGTGTATCGCAGGCTTTTCCGAGCACAGCGCAGCGAACTTGTCCGGATTGCACTCGGCGATCTCGGCCGCGTCGAAACTTTTCATCCGTTCGGCGATCTTCATCGGACCGCGGAACGCCGTCTCGAAGGGGACCTGCTGATCGAGAACCATGCCGATGAGCAATGCGAGCGGATCGTCGGCCAGAAGTTGATCGGCGTCGGAGTCCTGCGCCAAGCAGATCTGCACGGGTTGGCCCATGTCAGGTAGCCAACCACACCGAGCCGGGCGAAGTGAATGGGAGTCCGGTCGAAGCCGCAAGTCCGGGCACAGGAGGGCTGGCGCCGGATAGCGTGGCGTCATGGCCCGCACACCCGCCGTCACCGGACGGCACTTGCAAAATCTGGCCGGATTCACCGGCCTGTCCTGCCTCGTGATCGGTATCTACCACTTCGCTCTCGGCATCGCGTCGGTCCCGGGGGCGACCGACGCGAACGCGACGGTCGACTCGCGCGAGCGGTTCTACTCCGCGTATTTCGCCGGCTACGGGCTGGCCTGGTTGGGGGCGGCTCGCAGGTCGCCGATCCGCGCGACGGACGTCCGTCTGCTGGCCGGGCTGATGTTGATCAGCGCGGTCGGGCGGGTCCTGTCGTTGGTGAGCAACGGACGACCGCACTGGTTTCAGGAAGTGCTCACCGCGGTGGAATTCGTCGTTCCCGCAGCACTTTTCGAGATGACGAGGGCCGGAAAGGCTACGGCTGACGAGAAGGAGCGCTAGCCGCTTTTGCGGCGAAACTCGCGCCGATTACCGGCGGCGCCGTGCGCACCGGTTTGCTTGGCGCCGGCGTCCTTATGGTCCGCGCCGCCCGCCGACTTCGCGTTCTTGCGTTCCAGGGCTTCGCGGAACTTACGCTTGTTGTCGTCTTCGGGAGCGTCGGGCGCCGACTTGGATCCAGCCATGCTGGCAGCCTAGACGCTTTGCGACGCCCGGCGGGATTTACCGCATGCCGGGCGGCATCCCATAGACGTGCGCGATCGGCAACGTCAAGACCACGCGACGATCGGTCACCATCGCCTGCCGGTAGTCGTCCCAGTCCGGGTGCTCACCGGCGATGTTGCGGTACAGGGCGATCAGCGCTTCGACGGTGTCGTCGCCCGGCGCGGCGGCCGGCGGAGTCAGCGTCGCGGTGCCTTCGGCGACCGCGTAGGAATAGCCGTCGTCGGAGCTGACGAGCAGCGAGGCCCGCGGGTCGCGACGCAGGTTGCGGGTCTTTGCCCGCGGCTCGGTGACCGACACCTGGATCGTGGCATGGCGGGCGTCGAAGTAGTACGACACGTTCGACAACTGCGGCCGCCCGTCCCGTTTGAGCGTGGCCAGCACGCCGAGAGAATTGTCCGCGATCACGGCCAGCAGCTTGTCGTCGAATACGTGGCGCCCCATGTCGAGAGCCTACGGGCCGACTCGGCCCGGTCAACCCGAATCGGTGGCTACCATCGCGCTGGTGACCCACTACGTGGCATTCTTGCGCGGCGTCAACGTCGGCGGCGTCAACCTCAAGATGGCCGACGTGGCAACCGCGTTGACCGACGCCGGCCTCGCCGAGGTGCGCACCATCCTGGCCACCGGGAACGTCACACTGGAGTCGCCGAAGGTCGCCGACGCGGTCCGCGCGACCGCCGAAAAGGCACTGCGAGAAAAGTTCGGCTACGACGCCTGGGTGCTGGTCTATCCGATCACGAGGCTGCGGTCGATCGTCGACGGCTACCCATTCGAGCCCGAGGTCGACGGATACCAGTCCTATGTCACGTTTGTCAGCGACGCCGAGGTGCTCGACGAGTTGGCGAGCGTGACCGCCGACGCCGGTGCCGACGAGCGGATCGAGCAAGGCCCCACATCCGCCGGCGTGATCTATTGGCAGGTGGCCAAGGGGAAAACGCTGGACAGCGCCATCGGCAAGACCATGGGCAAGAAGAAATACAAGTCGTCGACCACCACCCGCAATATGCGCACGCTGGTCAAGGTCCTGGCAGCTCAGTCCTCGGCGTAGGCCTCCAGGTAGCGCAGCGCCTCGGGTTTCCCCAGTCCCAGGCCGCGCGCGACGTCGAGATAGGCCGCGGCCGCGGCCGCCATCGCGGTGTCCGCGGGATCCGCCCGGGCGACGAATGTGCCGAAACGGCCCCGGGTTTCGACGATGCCGGCCGTCTCCAGTTCGCGGTAGGCCCGGGCCACGGTGTTGACGGCCAGACCCAACGCGCCGGCCAATTCGCGCACCGTGGGCAACCGGGCGCCGGGCGCCAGCGTCCCCGCCCGGATCGCTTCGATGATCTGGGTGCGAAGCTGGTCGAACAGCGGTCGATCCGACTGCCCGTCAACCCGTAGCCACTCGCCTAGCTCCACCTGCTCAGTATCCCGTAGCCGGGCTGGTTTCACTGCTTGGCGCCCGTGCATCGTCGCCGGGCTATCTTGGTGGGGTGCGTATCACGGTGCTGTCCGGCGCGGGCATCTCTGCGGAGAGCGGCGTGCCGACGTTCCGCGACGACAAGAACGGGCTCTGGGCCAAGTTCGACCCCTACGAGTTGTCCAGCGTCCAGGGGTGGGAAAGCAATCCCGAACGTGTGTGGGGCTGGTACCTGTGGCGGCATCACCTGTGCGGCACCGTCGAACCCAACGACGGTCATCGCGCCGTCGCCGCCTGGCAGGACCACGCGGAGGTCAGCGTCGTCACCCAGAATGTCGACAATCTGCACGAGCGCGCGGGCAGTTCGCCGGTACACCACCTGCACGGCAGCCTGTTCGACTTCCGTTGCGCGACATGCGGTTTGCCGTACACCGGCGAGCTTCCCGAAATGACCGAGCCCGCACTGGAAGTCGAGCCGCCGTGCTGCGACTGCGGCAGCCTGATCCGCCCTGACATCGTATGGTTCGGCGAGGCGCTGCCCCATGGCCCGTGGCAGCACGCCGTGGAAGCGACAACCAACGCCGACGTGCTGGTCGTGGTGGGGACATCGAGCATCGTCTATCCGGCCGCGAGCCTGCCCGAGGCCGCGTTGGCTCGCGGGATCGTGGTCGTGGAAGTCAATCCGGAGCCCACACCGCTGTCGGACAGCGCCACTATCACCGTGCGCGAATCCGCCAGTACGGCCCTGCCGACCCTGCTCCAGCGACTGCCTGCGCTGTTGAACTAATCGGGGCGGCGCCCCCGGCCGAGCACGAATTCTGACACCGGCAACGGCGCCCACGCCGGCAATGCCTGCTCGGTGCGGGTGCGGTCGATCTCGAATCCCGCCGCCCGGATCGACTGCTCGGTGTGGCGATGGGCGTGACAATTCCCCGCCAGCCTCGGCCACAACGTCGTCGCATCGACGAATCGTTGCAGCATCCCCCTGGCGCCGCTGGTCGCCACATGTTCCAGGTAGCGCAGCTCACCGCCCGGGCGAAGTAGCGAAAGCACTTGCCGCAGAACAGAATCAGGCTCGGCGACCGAGCACAACACCAGCGAGCACACCACCGCGTCGAACGGTTCGTCGGCCGAGAAACTTTCCACCGTCCGATTGGAGACCTCGACCGGAACGGGCGCCGTGCCGGCAGCCGCGCGGGCCAGTTCGACCAGCCGCAACTCCGGCTCAATGGCGACGACCCCCTCGACGGCGTCGGGGTAGAACGCGAAGTTGGTCCCGCAGCCGGCGCCGACCTCGAGAACCCGTCCCGACAGCCCGGCCAAGTTCTCCCGGCGGCACTCGCGCATCTGCTCGGTCTCGTGTGCGGCGATCGCCGGCCAGATTCGGGCGAAGAACGGGTGCTGGACGGTGGTGGGCGTCGATGACGTCATGCCTGCCCGCCTTTCAGGCTAGGAAGGTCGCCGCGTCGGCGACCCGAGCGCCGTCAACCTTTCCACCACCTGTCGCGGTGTCGCGTCGGCGCCGATCAATCCGGTCACCATATGCCCCGAGAACACGGCACCCAGCACCCGGTCGGTGAACGCTTCGGCATTGCCGAACGGCAGGTGGGGCTTGGCGATCAGCAGCGCGGCCACGCCGTGCGCGGCACTCCAGAGTTCGAGCGCGATTCCACCCGCATCACCGGACGGCAGCACGCCCTCACCCATCAGAGCCTTGACGGTGGCACTCATGTGCTCGAAGGCCGAACTCGCAAGCACGGCATCGACATTGCTGCCGGACCTCCACTCACTCATCGTCGCGATTCGGTAGAGCTCGGGGTTTCCGGTGGCGAACCTGACATAAGCCTGCCCCTGAGCGCGGAGAACCTCCACAGAGTCCGACTGCATAGCGGACACCCGCTGCATCTCGTCGTCGAGCTTCTCGAAGTAACGCGCACACACCGCATCAAGCAGCGCGTCCTTGTCCTGGAAGTGCAGATAAATTGACGGCGGGGTCACACCCACGCGTTCGGCCACCGCGCGGATCGACACGGCCTTGGCCTGCCCGATGTCGAGAAGGAGTTCGGTTGCTGCATCCAGGATTTCGTCGCGGAGCAAGTCGCCGGATCCACGCGGGGCACGCCGCCTGCGAAGAATGTACGGGTCAGCCACCATCGGCGACCGTCACGGCAGTACGGGTGGCCCTTGCGGCCGAATCCTCATCGGATCGGCGGTGGCGTCCGCTGTGCAGCTCAGCCGCCAAAGGCCCTGTCGCGGAATCGGACTCACTGATACCGAATCGTTCGTGCAGCCACACCAGCGGTTTGGGCGCCCACCAACTCCAGTGACCCAGGACGTGCATGAATGCCGGTACCAGCACCATCCGCACCAGCGTCGCATCGGCCAGCACCGCCAGCGTCAGGCCAGTACCGAACATCCGCATGAACGACACCTGCGCGGCGATCAACGCCGCGAACGAGATTGACATCACCAGCGCGGCAGCGGTCACCACGCGGCCGGTGCGGGCCAATCCGAGCGCCACACTCTCGTCATTGTCGGCGCGTTTGATGAAGTTGTCCGGCGGCGCCGGATGCGATGCGACCGCGGCCAACCAGTACTCACGAATTCTGGAGACCAAGAAGACCTCGTAATCCATCGAAAGGCCGAAAGCGACGCAGAACAGCAGCACCGGGATGTTGGCCACCAGCGTGCCGCTCTGGGTGGTACCCATCGCCCCGAGGTGTCCGTCCTGGAATATCCACACCAGTGCACCGAATGCTGCCGTCAGCGATAAAACGTTGCACACCAACGCCTTCATCGGCAGCAAAACACTGCCGGTGAGCAGGAAGAGCAGCACGAACGTGATGATGCCGATCAGCCCCAACACCAATGGCAGCCGCGCGGTGATCGCATGCACGCTGTCCCGGTTGATCTGCGCCATGCCGGCCAGCTGGATGGATTGACCCCCGGGTCCGGGCACCGCATGCAACCGATCGAGCTGGGCGTCGGACGCGTTGGAAAACAGCGGCGCCTTGCTGGCCACCGTCAAAAACGCGCTGCCCCGGTCCATCCCGGTGGCCGCCGACGGCGGCCCGACCTTTCTGCCGGCGACGAACGTCCCGGTTGGAGCCGAGACGGCCGACACCTCGGCCACCCGTGACAGGTCGGCCGCGTAGCGGCTGAGGTCGCCCGGACGCACCCCTCGAACATCCGGGACGACAACAGACACCGCGGTCGCCGAGTCATCGGCGAAATCGTGACGCAGCTGATCGCCAACTGCATGTGCCGACGCCGACGTCGGCAGCACCCGGTCATCGGGCATTCCCCACTTCACCCCGAGGAACGGAAGGCCCAGCACCAGTAGCAACGCGACGACTGCCAGGCCGATGGGCAACGCTCGTCGCATCACGAACTTGGTCGAGCGATACCAGAACAACTGCGTTACCGGCTTGCGTGCCGGGTCTGGCCGGCCGAGCAACCGACGCCCGAGCTTGCGCACATCCAGCGCGTCCAGCCGGGGACCGAGCAGCACGATCGCCGCAGGTGTCACCAGGATCGAGGCCACCGCGACGAAGGCGACCGTGGCCACGCCGGCGTAGGCGAACGACTTCAGGAAGTACATCGGGAACAGCACCAGAACCGACATCGACAACGCGACGGTGGTCGCCGAAAACAGCACGGTCCGACCTGCGGTGGCCATGGTCCGGACCAGCGCCTCCTCCGGGGTGCTGCCGTCGGCCAGCTCGTCGCGGTAACGGCTGATGATCAACAGCGTGTAGTCGATGGCCAGCGCCAGGCCCAACGCTGTGCTCAGGTTCAGCGCATAGGTCGACACGTCGGTGCCGAAGCTGATCAACCGCAGTACGGACATCGAGCCGACGATGGCCAACCCGCCCAGGCAGACGGGCAAAGCGGCGGTGAGCAACCCGCCGAACACCCAGACCAGCACCAGGAAGCTGAGCGGAATCGCCAGCGACTCCATCAACAACAGGTCGCGCTCGTTTTGGCGGTTGATCTGGTCATAGACCATCGCCGCCCCGCCGGCCCGGACCGTGACGCCGTCGCGGTCATGCGCCACCCGTGCCGCTACCTTCTTGGCGTAGTTCTGCGCGTTGTTCTCGCCGCCTTTGAGGTTCGCCACGATGAGTCCGGACTTGCCGTCCTTGCTCACCAGATCCGCGGCCAGGTGCGCCCCGTGGGGATCCGACTCGGCGGCCGCGGGTCCAGTCCAAGCGGAGACGACGTTGTACACCCCATCCGACCTTTGGACCTGCCCGACGATGTCGGTCGCGAAGCGGCGAGCTTGCTCGCTCTGCGCGCCCGCCGGCGCAGTAACCACGAGGACGAGCTGCTGATCGCTCTGCCCGAATTTGTCGGTCAATAGTTTGATCGCCTGCGCCGACTCAGAGGCGGGGTCTTGAAAACCGCCTGCGGACAAACTCTTGGCGACGGGAAGCCCGAAGACCGCCGCCGCCACCAGGACCAACACGGCAGCTGCGAGTATTCGCCGGGGCCCTGCGATGGCAAGGCGGGCGATCCGCTGCAACATGAGACTTCCTCCGGGTCTGTAGCTTGGTAACTTATCGCCGATAAGTTACGGACGGGCACTTCATCCACGCCTCACCCGAAGGAACGAGGCGGATACCCGTGATGGTTCAACGCGGTGCCTGATAACCAGCACATTTGCCGAGCATATGCGGTTGAACGTCTGCCCAATAGGTCTCTTCCAACCATCCGGACCATACGTCCGGTGAGTAGGCACTCACCATCAGACTTACCGAGCGGTAACAATTGCCACGATTTTCCGAATCGTGACTCAAAGATTCCTTAAACGTTGCCCATACGCTCGTCTACATGTGGATCGATGACTCCAGCGCCGACGTGATCAAAGTTGATTTCGAGGCTCTCTACCATGGCGATTTCCTGGTGGAGGGCGAGTGCTCGGAGCAACTCGAGGACTGGCACCCGCTGTCCAACGCGAGCTAGCCCGCGCGACGCGCGCTCCGCTCGCGGAGCAACCATCGTGTCGAGGTGATAGCGAGCCTCAGTTGCACCAGTGGTGCTGCCCTATTGAGCAGAAAAGCCCCCGCCGAGGCGGGGGCTTTTTCGTGGCCGGGACTATACCCAGTCGGCCAGGACGGCTTCGGTGTCGGCTCCCGGCTGACCCGGCGGCCGTGGCTGGTCCGGCTGCGAACGCGAGAACCGCGGCGCCGGCAGCGGCTGCAGGCCACCGGCCGTCCGGTAGAAGGTGTTGCGCTCGGTGATGTGCGGCTCGGTCTCGACCTCGCCGAACGACAGGATCGGCGTCACGCAGGCGTCGGAATCGGCGAACACCTTGGCCCAGTGGTCGCGGTCCTTGCCGGCGAACGTCTCGGTGAACTTCGCCCGCAACTCGGGCCAGCGACTGCGGTCGTTCTGGGCGGGCAGGTCCGCCGAATCAAGGCCCAAGCCGGCCAGCATCGCGGCGTAGAACTGCGGCTCGATCGCGCCCACCGAGACATAGCGGCCGTCGGCGCATTCGTAGGTGTCGTAGTAGGGCGCTCCGGTGTCGAGCATGTTCGTGCCGCGCTCGTCGGTCCACAGGCCCAGGGCGCGCATTCCCCACATCATCTGCACCAGCACCGAAGACCCGTCGATCATGGCGGCATCGACAACCTGGCCCTTACCGGAGCTCTGCCGCTCGAACAGCGCCGACAAAATTCCGAGCAGCAGGAACATCGACCCGCCACCGAAGTCGCCGACCAGGTTCAGCGGCGGCACCGGCCGCTCGCCCGCCCGGCCGATGGCGTGCAGCACGCCGTTGAGCGAGATGTAGTTGATGTCGTGGCCGGCTTGCTTGCTGCGCGGGCCGGTCTGCCCCCACCCGGTCATCCGGCCGTAGATCAGCCGTTCGTTGACCTTGGCGCAGTCGTCAGGGCCCAGGCCCATCCGTTCGGTGACGCCCGGCCGGTAGCCCTCGATCAACACGTCGGCCTTGGCGACGAGCTTGAGCACCAGAGCGCGGCCCTCGTCGGACTTCAGGTCGGCGATGACGAACCGGCGGTTGCGCAGCATCGGGTCGGAGCCGGTCGCACCCGGCCGGTCGATGCGCACCACGTCGGCGCCCAGGTCGCCGAGAATCATGGCGGCGTGCGGGCCGGGCCCGATTCCGGCGAGCTCGATGACTCGCAAACCTGTGAGCGGACCCGCCATGATCTCCCGACCTCTCTGTCGATGCTGTTGCTGCGTGGCGATCGCAAGCACGGCGTAGCCGGGCGCAGCGGGTCGCCACCGTAAACCCTCCTTGCATCTTGACAGTCGGCCTCAACGACGCTGCACCCCGGTGGCTTACAGTCGATCCCATGACCGCTATCGATTCCGGAGTCGACGCCCTGGCACCCGTCGACGGGCTCGCCGTCAGCCTTGCCGACGGCGTGCTGTCGGTGACGATCGATCGTCCGGACAGCCTGAACTCGTTGACGCTGCCCGTTTTCGAGGGCCTCGCCGACGCGATGGAGCAGGCGGCCAACGATCCGCGGGTCACGGTCGTACGCCTCGGCGGGGCGGGCCGCGGCTTCTGCTCAGGAGCCGGCATGAGCGCCGACGACGTGGCCAGTACCGGTGCAGACGACGAGCTGATCCTGGCCGCCAACCGGGTGGTGCGGGCGATCACGGCGCTGCCACGCCCGGTCGTCGCGGTGGTCCAGGGCGCGGCGGCCGGCGTCGGCGTCTCGATCGCGTTGGCCTGCGACCTCGTATTGGCTTCGGACAAGGCGTTTTTCATGCTTGCGTTCACCAAGATCGGCCTGATGCCCGACGGCGGCGCCTCGGCGCTGATCGCGGCCGCGATCGGGCGGATCGGTGCCATGCGGATGGCGTTGCTCGCCGAGCGACTGCCCGCCGACGACGCCTTGGCGGCCGGGCTGATCAGCGCGGTCTACCCGGCCGACGACTTCGAAGCCGAAGTCGACAAGGTGGTCTCCCGGCTACTCTCCGGGCCGGCGGTGGCTTATGCCAAGACCAAGCAGGCCATCAACGCGGCCACGCTCACCGAGCTGGAGCCGGCCATGCAGCGCGAGCTCGAGGGTCAGGCGATCCTGCTGAATTCACACGACTTCCGCGAAGGCGCAAGGGCTTTCCAGCAGCGCCGGACCCCGAGCTTCAGAGACATCTGAGCACGGACATCTGACCTCACAAGCCGAACAGCGGCGGTAATCCCAGCAGGACGACCAGCGTCCAGACGAAGTGGGTCAGAATCGGCGCCAGCACGCCGCCGGTGGCCCGACGCTCGAGCGCGCACACCGTGCCGAGGATGATCGCGGCGAACGCGAGCATGGGGTTCTGGCTGCTGGCCAGGGTTGCGATGACGTAGATCGTGGTGGAGATCAGCAATGGATGATGCCGGCCGAGCGCGGTGTAGAGCGCGCCGCGGTAGAACAACTCTTCGCCGATGGCGGCCAATAACGCAATGGCCATGGTCAACCGCCATGATCCCTGGTCGGTGTAGCGCAGCAACCGGGTGACGTATTCGGCGACCGCCGGGATCTCCCGGACGATGAGCCCGCCGACGACGAAAATGCCGCCGAGCAGCAGCCCGATCGTGGTACCGCTGACCACGGGACGCTGATTGCGTCCGCGCCAACGAGCCCCACCGAGATGCAGTGGTCCAGACACGAACGCGCCGGCCGCCAACACACCTGCCAGCGCCAGCGTCCACCAGTAGAAGGCCGCTTCCCCGGGATGTTTCTTCAGCGCCAACCCCAGCGAGGCGACCCCGAGCACCAGCACGACCGCCACCACGATTCGCCGGCGTCGCACAACTCCGGGCGGTTCGTTGTGCGACACAGCGACATTGACAATGCCGCGGCGGATCTCCTCGAGAGCGCTGGGCTGGGAATTCACGTCAGCCATTCCACCGCTCCTCTTGCCTTCTTCGCATCACACTGCCCCGTCGATCGTCGCTAGCGGCTGCCATTCAATCGCACTTTCGGTGTGAGGGTGATCAGGATGTCGAGCCCCGTCCGAAGCGCGCCGGCGATCGGGCCGGGGACGACGTCCACCAGTGCGAGGCCGGGTCGCGCAACCGATGGAGTCACTATGCCTGCCAGCCGCCGCAGGCGCAGGGCATCCCCGCCGGCCCAGGCCGGGTCGCTGTCGGCGAGGTGGTGTGGATCGGCGAGCGCGTCGACCGGGAGCGCCCGGCGATTCGACAGCGCGCGGCCGATAGCGTCCTCGATCGACAGCAGGCCGCCCGCCGGGGCGGGAACCAGATCCCGAAGGCCGGCACCACTGGCCTCCATCGGATAGTCCAGCGACTCCACCAGGTCCGCGGCCAAGCCTTCGGGCACCGGCAGCGCCAGCGCGGTCACCCAGGACGCCAGCGTGGTGTCGATCCCCCACACCGGCACACCGGCGTGCCATTTGCCAGAGATCCGCGCATAGGTCTTCAGCAAATCGCGGTACGACGTGGTGTCCGGTCCGGCGATGTCGTATCCCCCGGCCGGAACCACATCCGCGTCGGCGGCGGCGACCAGGTAGTGCAACACGTCGCGGATGGAGATCGGGTCGATCGGGTTACCCATCCACGTCGGGATGGGAATCACCGGGAAGCGGTCACCGACGTAGCGCAGCATCTCGAACGACGTCGAGCCCGCGCCGAGGATGATCGCGGCGCCCAGCCAGACCACTTCGGGGCCGCCTTCGATGCTCAGCGCGTCGGCCACCTCGGCGCGACTGGCCAGGTGTTCGGACAGTTCTTCATCCGAAGGAACGAAGCCTCCGAGGTAGACGATGCGGCCCACACCTGCAGTTTTGGCGGCGGCCGCGACGTTTGCCGCTGCCGCGCGGTCCGAGTCGCGAAAACCGGGTTGACCGATTGCGTGCACCAGGTAATAAATGACGTCGATCACACCGGCATCGGCGAGCGCGGCGCCCGCCGAGTCGGCGTCGGCGGCGTCCAGTTTCACCGCTGTGACGTCGTCGAACCATCCGAATTCGGTCAGGCGCGCCGGGTCACGGGTAGCGGCAATCACCTGGTGGCCTGCCGCCAGCAGCGCTGTGACCAGCCGCGATCCAACATATCCGGTTGCACCGGTCACCAGTATTCGCACAGTTCAACCTAACGGTCGGGAATTAGTGGACGTTCAGTTCAGTTGTTGCCCCGTGACCGCCCGGGCAAACCGTCGTGTCCGCCGTCACATTCCAGCAGGCGGACACCGTTGCAGCTTTCCGGTCGATTGGGGTTAAGTTCCAATGAGCCGGATTGAACGAATCGGAGTGCCGAACCGTGGCTTTAAGTGTGAACGAACGCGTGCAGTCTCGCCCCGAAGTGCAGGGGACGCCCGAATTGCAACCAAAGGTAGGGGCACTATGACAACGACCCCGACCATAGCGGCCGTCGCCGTCGAGTTTCCGCCTCATCAGGTTTCTCAAGCCGAAGCGATGTCCGGTCTGACCGGATTCAGCGGCGGGGAGTTCGAGCGTTTCGCCGCCAGTGCGGGAGTCGAACACCGCCGGATTGCGATGCCGCTACCCAATTACGGCACGTTGAGCGGCTTCACCGAAGCCAATGACATCTTCATCGAGACGGCGCTGACGCTCGGCGAGCGCGCAATCCTGGCAGCACTCGCCGCCGCCCACGTCGGGCCCGAAGAGGTCGACATCGTGTTCTCGACGACGGTGACCGGACTGGCGGTGCCCACCCTGGAAGCCCGGCTGGCAACGCGCCTCGGCTTGCGTCCCGACGTGAAACGGGTACCGCTCTTCGGGCTGGGCTGCGTTGCCGGCGCCGCCGGCGTAGCCCGCATGCACGACTATCTGTTGGCCTTCCCGAATCAAGTCTCGGTGTTGCTGGCCGTCGAATTGTGCTCGCTCACGTTGCAGCGCGAAGATCTTTCAGTCGCAAACCTGGTGGCCGCCAGCCTATTTGGCGATGGCGCAGCTGCCGTTGTCGCCAAGGGGCCCGCCCGCGCATCATCCGGCCCCAAGGTGCTGGCCACCCGCAGCCGGATCTACCCCGACACCGAGGACGTGATGGGTTGGGACATCGGCAGCAACGGCTTCAAGATCAAGCTCTCCACCGAGGTGGCGACCGTCGCCGAAAAGTATGTGGGCGACGACGTCCGCAACTTCCTGGATGATCACGGACTGAAGCCTGAGGACATCTCGACCTGGGTGTGTCACCCCGGCGGCCCGAAGGTCATCGAGGCGATCGAGAACACTCTCGACCTCCCGCCGGATGCCATGGACCACACCCGTAACTCGTTGCGCGAGAACGCGAATCTGTCATCCGTGTCGGTACTGGATGTGCTCAGCAGAAACATGGCAGATCCGCCGGCGCCGGGATCGTTCGGGCTGATGATCGCAATGGGTCCCGCGTTCTGCTCGGAACTCGTGCTGCTCGGCTGGTAGGCGTGTATTACCTGTTGATCCTGGCCGTCGCGCTCGAGCGAGTCGCCGAACTGGTCGTCTCCAAGCGCAACGCCCAGTGGGCGTTCGCCCACGGCGGCAAGGAGTTCGGGCACAGACACTATCCGGTGATGGTCACCATCCATACCGCGTTGCTGCTCGGCTGCGTCCTGGAGACGTGGGCGCTGCAGCGGCCGTTCCTGCCGTTGTTGGGCTGGCCTATGCTGGCCCTGGCGCTGATGACTCAGGCGCTGCGCTGGTGGTGCATCACGACATTGGGCCACCGGTGGAACACGGTGGTGATCGTGCTCCCGGAAGCGCCGCTAATACGGCAGGGCCCGTACCGCTGGCTGCATCACCCGAACTACGTGGCCGTAGTCGTGGAAGGGTTCGCGCTGCCGCTGATCCACACCGCCTGGCTGACGGCAATCTGTTTCACGCTGGCCAACGCTCTGCTGCTGAGAGTGCGTATCGGAGTGGAGAACTCGGCGCTGGGTTACACCCATGCCGTATGACGCCGATCTGCTGATCGTCGGCGGTGGCCCCGGCGGACTGACGACAGCGTTACACGCTCGCCGACAGGGACTTTCGGTGATAGTGGCGGAACCGCGCGAAACACCGGTCGACAAGGCCTGCGGCGAGGGCTTGATGCCCGGCGGCCTGGCCGAACTCGCATCGCTGGGCGTCGACCCGGCCGGCCTGCCTTTTCGTGGGATCGCTTACCTGGACGGGCATCGCCGCGCCGAAGCGTGCTTCCGCGACGGCCCGGGCCGCGGCGTACGGCGTACCACGCTGCACGCGGCGCTGGCCGCACGGGCCAAAGAGCAAGACACCGAATGGGTTTCGACGCGTATCACGAGCGTGGAGCAGGATGCGACCGGGGTGACCGCGGCGGGCGTGCGGGCCAGATGGCTGGTGGCCGCCGACGGGTTGCACTCCAGCGTCCGCTCGGCCGTCGGGATCAGCGCAGTTGCCGGGACCCCCCGGCGCTACGGCGTTCGCTGGCACTTCTCGGTGCCGGCGTGGTCGGAGTTCGTCGAGGTGTACTGGTCGCCGTTCGGCGAGGCCTACGTGACGCCGGTCGAGCCGGATCTGGTCGGCGTGGCCATCCTGTCCCGCGGGCAGCCCGACCTGGCCTGGTTCCCGCGGCTGACCCGGCAGTTGCGCGACGCCAAACCGACCCGGGCTCGTGGCTGCGGCCCACTGCGGCAGGTGGTTTCGCGCCGGGTAGCCGGGCGGGTGCTGCTGGTCGGCGACGCAGCCGGATACGAGGACGCGCTGACCGGAGAAGGCATCAGTCTGGCCGTCAAGCAGGCCGGAGCGGCGGTGGACGCGATCGTCGACGGCAACCTGTCGTCCTACGAGGCGACCTGGCGCCGCATCACCCGCGACTACCGGCTGCTCACCCGCACCCTGGTGCTGGCCACCGCGACGCGCACCGGCCGGAGCACGGTCGTTCCCGCGTCGGCGAAGCTGCCCGCGGTGTTCGGTTGGGCGGTAAACAGGTTGGCGCGCTGAATCTTTGACGGCGACCCGCTGCGACCGGCCATGCCGCACTTGCCATCACCGCGGATCTTTGACGGCGACCCGCTGCGACCGGCCATGCCGCACTTGCGATCACCGCGGATCTTTGACGGCGACCCGCTGCGACCGGCCATGCCGCTCTTGCGATCACCGCGGGTCTCTTAGCGCGACTTCCAGACCGGCGGACGCTTCTCGGCGAATGCCAGCGGCCCTTCCTTGGCGTCCTCCGTACGCAACAGCGTACTGAACTCGCGCGCGGTGCGGGCCCAGCCGGCTTCCTCGTCGGGAATAACGCCCTCGTCGGCGCCGCACGCGATCCGCTTGCTGGCCTGCACCGACAGCGGCGCGTTGACGGTGATCCGTTTAGCGAGCGCCAGTGCGGCTTCCAACACGGTGCCGTTGGGGACCACCTGGTTGATCAGGCCCCAGCCTTCGGCCTCGGCAGCGCTGATCGGCTCACCGGTCAGCAACATCTGCATGCCCACCTTGCGCGGCAGCTGCTGCGCAATGCGGAACACGCCACCGGCGCCGGCCAGTAGGCCCACCTTGACCTCGGGCAGACCGAACTGCGCGCGTTCCTCGGCCACCACCAGATCGCTGGCTAGGGCCAGCTCGGTGCCGCCGCCGAGCGCGGTGCCGTTCACCGCCGCGACCGTCGGCTTGTCGATGAAGTGACGCACGTAGCCCGCGAAGCCCCACTCGGCGTGGTCGGGGTGATACAGGTTCTCGCGGCGTGAGATCGCCTTGAGATCTGCTCCCGCGCAGAAGGATTTGTCACCGGCACCGGTGATCACCACCGCCCGCACATCGGGGTCGTGCTGCGCCTGTTCGAGCGCATCACCGACCCCGATGCTGACGGCTCCGTTGACGCAGTTGCGCGCCTCCGGCCGGTTGATCGTGATGACGAGGACGTCGTCACGGCGCCCAGTGAGCACCGCAGGTTCGGTCACAACAGCTCCACGATGGTGGCGTTGGCCTGGCCACCACCCTCACACATGGTCTGCAGGCCGTAGCGAATTCCCTTGTCCCGCATGTGGTACAGCATCGTGGTCATGATCCGGGCACCGGATCCGCCGAGCGGGTGGCCGAGCGCGATCGCGCCGCCGTTGGGGTTGAGCTTCTTCTCGTCGGCCCCGATGTCCTTCAGCCAGGCCAGCGGCACCGGCGCGAAGGCCTCGTTCACCTCGAATACCCCGATGTCCTCCAGCTTCAGGCCGGAGCGCTTCAGCGCCTTCTGCGTTGCCGGGATCGGCGCGGTCAGCATGATCACCGGGTCGGCACCGGCCAGGACCGCGGTGTGCACCTTGGCAATCGGGTTGAGCCCCAGCTCTTTTGCCTTCTCCGCGGTCATGAGCAGCAGTGCGGCCGAACCGTCGGAGATCTGGCTGGAGTTACCTGCGTGGATCACGCCGTCTTCCTTGAAGGCGGGCTTGAGCTGAGCCATCTTCTCGATCGGCGTGCCGCGGCGGATGCCTTCATCCTTGAGCACGGGATTGCCGTCCTGGTCCTTGATCGCGACGATCTGATCGTCGAACGCGCCAGAATCCTGTGCGGCAGCGGCTTTTTCATGAGAACCGAGAGAGAACTGGTCGACGGTGGTCCGGTCGAAACCCCACTGCTCGGCAATCATCTCCGCACCGATGCCCTGGTTGGGTGTCCGGTCGTAGCGGGCCTTGAAGCCCGGGGAGAACGGGTTGCCGCCGTTGGCAAGTGAGGCGCCCATCGGCGTCCGCGACATCGACTCCACACCGCCGGCGACGACGACGTCGTAGTGGCCGGCCACCACGCCCGCCGCGGCGAAGTGAATCGACTGCTGGCTGGATCCACACTGCCGGTCGACGGTCACCCCGGGGACGGACTCAGGCCACCCCGCAGCCAACAGCGCGGTGCGACCGATGTCCATCGACTGCTCGCCCGCCTGCATGACGCAGCCCCAGATCACGTCGTCGACCAACGCGGGGTCGATGCCGGCCTTCTCAACCAGACCGTTGAGGACCTGTGCGGACAAGTCGGCGGCGTGGACGCCGGACAACCCGCCGTTTCTCTTCCCGACCGGTGAACGAACTGCCTCGACGATGACGGCTTCAGCCATGGCTCTATCTCCTTCTGCCTTGAGGACTTCACATCGATTGTTGACCAACCGCTCGGTTGGGCCGCCGCCGGGGTGCCCTACCGGTGAGTAGCGTCGTAGACATGTCACGCATCGTCATCGTCGGTGGCCACGGCAAGGTCGCCCTGCATCTGGCCCGCATCCTCCACGACCGCGGCGATGAGGTGGATTCGGTCATCCGCAATCCCGATCATGCGGACGACATCACCGCCGCCGGCGCGCGTCCCGTCGTCGCCGATATCGAGCACCTCGACACCGCCGCGCTGGCGGACGTGGTCGCCGGCCACGACGCCGTGGTGTTCTCCGCCGGCGCCGGTGGCGGCGACCCGGAGCGCACCTACGCCGTCGACCGCGACGCCGCGATCCGGGTGATCGACGCGGCCGCGCAGGCCGGCGTCAAGCGGTTCGTGATGGTCTCCTACTTCGGCGCCGGACTGGATCACGGTGTGGCGGAGGGTAATTCCTTCTTCCCCTATGCAGAGGCGAAGGCGGCAGCCGACGCCCATCTGCGCGCCACCGACCTGGACTGGACCGTGCTGGGGCCGGGGCGGCTCACGCTGGAACCGGGCACCGGCCGCATCGAGGTAGGTATCAGCGGCGCAGGCGCCGAGCAAGGCTCTGTGTCCCGCGAGGACGTCGCGTTGGTCGCCGGCGCGGTGCTGCACGACGACTCGACCATCCGCCGAACCATCGACTTCAACAATGGTGACCGGCCCGTCGTCGAGGCCGTTACCAGCAGGTAGTCTCTTTTACGCAGTCGGTCTGCCGACTCCGTCGCCTCGCGACGGTCTCGGCATCGAGCGAAGCATGTTCGGTGTGCTTCGCAAGAGGGAACCCGGTGAGAGTCCGGGACTGTCCCGCAGCGGTATGCAGGAACGACCGCCGTCATGAGCACTGATCGCACGATCGGGAAGCGACGGCCAGTAGGAGCACCACCCGGTGTGCACGCCTGTGAGTCCGAAGACCTGCCGGCTGTGTCGGGCGCGCCGCGCCTGGCGGCTCACCGCCTCGTGGAATGGGCGTCCGGCCGTAACGGTTGCAGTGTCGTGTGCACTGCGCCGGATCGGTTGTGCGTCCGTTGGCGGTGACCACCCCGTCGATTGAAGGACGAAACATCGTGACCGCATCCCCGTTTACCGCCACCGTCACCGGCTCGCCACGGATAGGCCCGAAGCGCGAACTCAAGCGCGCCACCGAGAGTTACTGGAAGGGCAACACCAGCCGCGCAGAGCTGGAGAAGGTTGCCGCCACCATTCGCCACGACACCTGGGCACAACTGGCCGCCGCCGGTCTGGACTCAGTACCGGTGAATACCTTCTCCTACTACGACCAGATGCTCGACACCGCAGTGCTGTTGGGCGCGCTGCCGTCCCGCGTGCAATCCGTCTCCGACGACCTCGACCGCTACTTCGCCGCCGCTCGTGGCAACGGCGACATCTCGCCGCTGGAGATGACCAAGTGGTTCGACACCAACTACCACTACATCGTCCCGGAGATCGGGCCGAGGACCACGTTTTCGCTGCACCCGGAGAAGGTGCTGTCGGAGCTCAAGGAGGCACAGGGGCAAGGTATTCCAGCCCGTCCGGTGGTCATCGGGCCGGTCACTTTCCTGTTGCTGAGCAAGGCTGTTGACGGCGCGGGCGCCCCGATCGAACGCCTCGACGAGCTGGTGCCGCTCTACACCGACCTGCTGGGACAGCTGGCCGACCAGGGCGTGGAATGGGTTCAGATCGACGAGCCGGTGCTGGTGACCGACATCTGCGACGACGCGCCCGCGCTCGCCGAGAAGGTCTACACCGCACTGGGGGCGCTTGATAATCGGCCCGCCATCCACGTCGCCACCTACTTCGGTGATCCCGGTGAGAGCCTGCCCGCGCTGGCCCGAACCCCCATCGAGGCGATCGGTGTCGACTTCGTCTGCGGCGCCGACACCGCAATCGCGTCGGTAACCGAGCTGACTGACAAGACATTGGTGGCCGGCGTCGTCGACGGCCGCAACATCTGGCGCACCGACCTGCAGGCTGCACTCAGCAAGCTGGCTAGCCTGCTCGGTTCGGTTGGCTCCCTTGCTGTTTCGACGTCTTGCTCGACGCTGCACGTGCCGTATTCGCTGGAGCCCGAGACCGACCTGGACGACGCGCTGCGTAGCTGGCTGGCCTTCGGAGCCGAGAAAGTGCACGAGGTCGCCACGTTGGCGAAGGCGCTGAAGGACGGCCGAGACGCGGTGGCCGACGAGATCGCGGAGTCCAACGCCGCGGTGGCGTCACGGGCGAGGGATCCGCGGCTGAACAATCGCAAGGTGCGTGAGCGGCTCGCGTCGATCGCGGAATCCGATGGCACGCAACGGGGCCCGGCGGCCGAACGCCGCGAGGCCCAGAACGAGCGGTTGCACTTGCCGCCACTGCCGACGACGACGATCGGGTCGTTCCCGCAGACCGTCGAGATCCGTAAGGCCCGCGCCGCGCTGGTCGCCGGTGAGATCGACGAAGCGGAGTACACCAGGCGGATGCAGTCCGAGATCGCCGACGTGATCAAGCTCCAGGAGGACCTGGGTCTGGACGTGCTGGTGCACGGCGAGCCGGAGCGCAACGACATGGTGCAGTACTTCGCCGAGCAACTGGACGGCTTCTTCGCCACCAAGCTCGGCTGGGTTCAGTCCTACGGCAGCCGCTGCGTGCGTCCGCCGGTGCTCTACGGCGACGTGACCCGTCAGCAGCCGATGACGGTGGAATGGGCCACATACGCGCAGTCGCTGACCGACAAGCCGGTCAAGGGCATGCTCACCGGTCCGGTGACGATCCTGGCGTGGTCGTTCGTCCGCGACGACCAGCCGCTGGCCGACACCGCCAACCAGGTGGCGCTGGCGATCCGCGACGAGACGGTGGACCTGCAGTCCGCCGGCATCGCGGTGATCCAGGTTGATGAGCCCGCGCTGCGAGAGTTGTTGCCGCTGCGTAACTCTGACAAGCAGGCCTACCTGGACTGGGCGGTGGGCGCATTCCGGTTGGCGACCTCAGGTGTGGAGGACTCGACGCAGATCCACACCCACCTGTGCTACTCGGAGTTCGGCGAGGTCATCGGCGCGATTGCCGACCTGGACGCCGACGTCACCTCGATCGAGGCGGCCCGCTCGCACATGGAGGTGCTCGACGACCTGAACTCGATCGGCTTCTCCAACAGCGTCGGGCCTGGTGTCTACGACATCCACTCGCCGCGGGTGCCGAGCACTGACGAGATCACCAGTTCGTTGCGCGAGGCGCTGAAAGCCATTCCGGCTGAGCGCCTTTGGGTCAATCCCGACTGCGGCCTGAAAACGCGTAACGCGGAAGAGGTGAACGCGTCGTTGGCCAACCTGGTCACCGCGACCAAGGAAGTACGCGCGGGCGCCTGATGTGGCACGAGCGTGAAACTGCTGCGAGTTTAGGGCTACTTTTTCGCAGCAGTTTCACGTTCGCCGTGTACGAACACCGGGACATCATCGGCCCAGGGCTGGCGGGTCACCATGTCGGCCACCCGCACATAGCCGCGCTCGAATTCACCGGTAGCGGCGTCGACCAGCCGGTACTGCTGGGTCTGCCGGTGGATCGGCTGGGCGTCGAGCATCACCACCCGAACCTCCCCCGGTTCGAAGTGGCAGCGCTTCTGCAGTGCCGCGACCAACTGCTCGTTGCTGAAGTGCCCGTCGCCGAAGTTCCATCCGATCGCGGTGCTGGTGACGCGCTCCCCGTCGGTCAGCACGTAGTCGTCCTCGTTCTGCCCGGTCATCACCCGATGCGCCAAGGTGAACAATGCCCGGCCGTGAGTGTTGAACGCACGAAACGCATATCCCATGTACATCGGAATCTGGGCGGCTTCCCTACTGCCGTAGAACTTCTCGAGTTGCGCGGCCGGCATGCTGGCGATCGCGACGATGTTCTCGACGATCTTCGCCTCCGCAGACGGCTTGATGCACCACAGCGTGGTGTCCCAGTTGCCGGCGTAGTAGCGCATGCCGGGCAGGAAGGAAACTTTGCGCGGCAACAGGTTTCCGGTAACCACCGTGCCGGCGACGACCGCGAACAGCAGCAGCGGCAGCGGGGTGGTCAGGTCGCTGAGCCCGATCGAGGCGTGCCCGACGAACAGCGCGAGCACGCTGAACATCATGAAGACGTTCCACTCCAGGGGCACCCCCATCGGGATCGACGACAGGATGCCGAAGTGGAAGCACAGCATCACGAACGCGGCGACCGCGGTGGGCCAGCCGCCATGGCTGAAGAACAGCACCAGCGGCACCAAACCCTCGATGGCCGTGCTGAAGTGCGCAAGCCAGCGCGACCGCCAGCCCGGGCGCAGGTCGTCCGGAAAGTGTTCGAAAAACTTGCGTTTGATGAATTTCGGCCGGAACATCGGGTTGTTGCTCATCATCGTCGAGATGACGAACGGGAAGTGCTTGTTGAGTTTCGACGTCGCCGCGCCCAGCCAGATCACCAGGCACACCAGCTTGGCGCCGAGGATCAGGTCCACGCCATGACCCGCGAACAGAAATGCGACCGTGAACGAGGCGTAGACCTCACCGCGGGCGGCCAGGAAGATCACCTTGTCGCGTAGGCCGAGGACCGCCAGCACGCCGAGCACCGCCCAGATCTGCCACGCCGGCAGCACCCCCACCGTCGTACCCAGCGCGGGCATCGGACCGGTGCCGTCGGAGAGGACCGCGATGGAAAGCAGCACGAGTAACGCGCCGTAGAGCAGTACGTCGAACGGAGTGCGACTATCACCCTTCGTGAAGGGCACCCGACCGGGCCACGGTGGCAACCGGATGGTGCCGGGCCGCAACCAGTACAGGATTGAGCCCAACGGCGGGAAGAAGCGGTTGTTCAGCGGTCCGAAGCCACAGCCGAGCCCGACCACCTCGAACAGCATCGTGAAGAGCACGACCTTCTCGAAAACGATCGGCTCGGCGTACCAGTGCGCGACGTCAGTGAAGCCGCCGATACCGGTCGTGGTCAGCGCCAGCAGCCACGCCGCCAGGATGTACAGCAGGATCTTGACGACGTAGAACAGATGCAGCAGCACGGGCGTGCCGAAGCCCACCTCGGCCCAGTGCCGGGCCATCGGAATGATCTTCTCGGACCGGGTGCCCTTGCTCCACTCCTCGAAGTCGATCTGCGGGGTGTCCTGTTTCAGAAATCCCATGGCGGCAAGACTAGAACGTGTTCTAGCCAGATGGTTCCCCAATCGCGATAAACCCTGCACCCAGAATCCTTGATTACTACGGTGCGTAGTAGTAGAACGGATAGCGGACCCTTAGGACGGTGATCCGCGATGACGACTCGGCTACCGCTGCCACCCGATCCTGCCGCGCGCTATCTGCGTTGGGCGGCAGCACTTTTCGCGGTCGGTTGGGGCGTCCACGTCGTCGACCATCTGCGCCGCGGCATGTCGGCGTCACCGCCCGCGATCATGGTCGGCGGCATGCTCCAGGGCGTGTTCGTCGTGGCCGCGATCTGGATGGCGTTCGCCGGCCGCGATCGGGCCCCGGAATGGGCGCTCGGCGTCGGATTCGGCAGCGCGGTGTTGTTCACCTACGCGCACGTGCTGCCCAGCTACTTCCCCGCTTATCAGGACAGCTTTGTCTCCGGCCCGCGCATCAACGTGAACTGGTTCTCCTGGGTCAGCGCGGCCGCCGAGATCGGCACCGGGATCGTATTTGGCATCGCTGGCCTTAAGGCGCGCCGCCCGTCGGGCGTAGGCTCGGTGATACACCTACAGCGGAAGGTGCCGTAATGAGCTCCCCAGCTGGCACGCTGTTCTTCGACGGAGCATGCGGAATGTGCACGCGCTCCAAGGATCTACTGCTCAGGTTCGACCGCACCGGCAACATCCAGACCGAGCCGTTGCAGAGCCCCGGCACCGCGCAGCGGCTGGGTATCGCACCGGAGGCGCTACTGGATTCAATCCGCTGGCTGGACCCGTCGGGGGCGGTCTACTCTGGCGCCGAAGCCGCCAATGCGGCGTTCTCGGCGGCCGTGGGGACGCGAATTCCGTTGGCGATGTACCGCATTCCCGGCATCCGCGCCGTCCAGGAATTCGTCTACCGATGGGTCGCAGCACACCGGTACAAGTTTCCGGGGACGACCCCGTACTGCGAGACGCACCCTTCCGCCTGCTAAGCCCGGCGGGGAGGCCAGAGCATGAACTTCGACACCCGGTCGATCACGTCCTGATATTCCGGCCGCCGCTCGAGGCTGCGGGTCTCCATCATCGGGATGCTGCCACCGAGGAACATCCCCAGCATCCCCAACGCCCCCAGGCACAGCCACCACGCGTCCGGCGGCGAAACGGCAACACCGAACAGCGCCAGCGACACCCAGAAGCTGAACTCCCCGAAGTAGTTCGGATGCCGCGACCACGACCACAGTCCGCGGTCCATCGCTGCCCCTTCGGACTTGGTGCGGACAAATCGGTGCATCTGGACGTCGGCGGCCAACTCCAGAGCGACGGCCGCAAGCCCCACCACGAAAGCCACACCGGTGAGCCAGCCGATGTCAGCGCGGGGCCACGTCACGGCGGCATACACCGGCAGCATGCCGGCGAATACCAGCAACGTCGGGATGAGGTGGATCGTCACCAGATCGACCAGGAACTCCCACCGCCCGGCTTTGTCCCGGAACATCGGGTAGCGCCAATCCTCGTGGTGCAGGCCGGGAAACGCGTACAACCAGTTGGCGGTCAGGCGGATCGCCCACAGTACGACGACCACTGCGATCAGCCAGCACCGCAACTGATGCAACCCGGATTGGCTCCACCAATAGAACAGCAGCACCGGTGGGATCACGCTCCAGTAGGCGTCGTAGAAACTCGAATTGCCATAGGCCCGGCTGAAGGCGAAGATCACCAGCGTGGCCAGCACGTCGGCGATCAACGTGTCCAATAACAGCCGGCCGGTATGCATACCCCCCACCAGCCAGGCCGCACCGACCGCGATCGCGACGACGTACGCCAACCCGACCAGCGCCAGCGAGTGCGCTTTGCTTCTCATCGTTTCCTCTCCCAGTGCGGGCTTTTGACCGCGTCGAGCGCTTCGGTGACGTAGCGGTCGAGCGCCCGCGGCTTCCTCGTGGACTGCCGGACCCATTGCTGGAATGCGAAATCAGCCGCAGCGAAGGCTAGTTGAACGAGCAGAGCGGGCCGCAGATCACTCGAGTGGGCACCCATTCGGGCAGCGATCAGCTTGGTCGCCCGTTCCTTGTCGGCGGGCAGGTGCACGGTCAGCTTGCCGAGCAGATCGGGGGCGACCAGCAGAGCCTCGCGCCACTCTTCGGTGTCGGCCACACCGAACGAGCGGGTGCGGGTGATGATCGCGTTGATCAACGCCTCGTCGGGCTGCTCGGCGGGCGGCCGTTCTTCGAGCAGGCTGACGATTGCGGTGCCGCCGTGCCGAACCGGCGCCAACAGCAACTCTTCTTTCGTCGGTACATAGCGAAAGAACGTTCGGGGGGAAACGCCTGCAGCCGAGGCGATTTCCTCGGTCGTCACGGCGTCGTAGCCGCGCTCGATGAATAGCCGGAACGCAGCCCGACGGATGTCGGCCCGAACCTGCGCGCGTTGCCGATCGCGCAGTGTCTCGGTCATCGGAAGCTGCCGATGCCGCCGTCGACGTGAATGGTCTGCCCGGTGATGAACGTCGCGTCGCTGCCGAGCAAAAAGGCGACCAGCGCGCCCACATCGTCGCGAACGTCGCCGATCCGCTTCATCGGAACCCGCCCGACCGCCTTGTCGTACTCCTTGGGAGCGAACGACTTCCAGTACTTGACGCCCTCGGACTCGGCGAACGGGCAGACGACGTTGACGCGGATGTTGTCCTTACCCCACTCCAGCGCGGCGACTTTCGACAGCCCGCGGATAGCTTCCTTGGCTGCGGCGTAGCCACCCCATTTGGGCTCGCCGCCGGTGCCGGTGCCCGAGCCCAGGTTGACGATCGACCCGCCGCCGTTGGCGACCATCAGCGGGTGCACGGCCTGCATCAGCAGGAAGCTGGCGCGCGGCCCGACTTCGTGTCCGAGGGCGAAGTCGTCAAGAGTGATGTCGACGAATGCCTTGGGCTCGTTGGTGGCGATGGCGTTGTTGACCAGTCCGTGCACCGTGCCGAACGCGTTGACGGCGGCCGCGACAATGCGTTGGCCTGCAACGGGGTCCCGCAAGTCGGCGACGACGCGCTCGACCGGCCCGTGCGCTGTGAGCTCCTCGGTGGTGGCGGCCAACTTGTCGTCTTGGATGTCGACCAGCAGCACCGCCGCTCCCCGTTGCAACAGCGCTTCGGCAATGCCTTTTCCGACGCCCTGGGCACCGCCGGTGACGATCGCGACGTGGCCGCGCATCGACTCCGGATGGGTGTAGCTCATCCGGCCGGTCCCATCCGCAGCGGCACACCCCGGTGCATCTCATAGGTGCTGCGCACGCCGCCGGGCAGCTCGATGAATTCGACCGGGGTCCCGTCCGGATCTTTGACGAAAAACATTCGCACGCCGCCGATCTCGAAGGGATACTGGTCCGGCGGATAGCCGGCATCGGTGATGTGACGGTGTGCGTCGTCCAGATCGACGACCGACAGGGAGATGTTCTGAATTCCGGTAATGCCTCGTCGGACCGGTTGGTCGGCGGCGGGCTTGGCGCCCAGCGACAACAACTCGACCATCAAGCCGCCCAGCAGACCGCCGACCACCCGGCCCTCCTGTCGGCTCTTCGCATGCAGCGCCGCATCGAAAGGCTCACCGGAGATCAGGGTTTCGAAGACGACGTCCATGCCCAGCGCATCGCGATAGAACTCCAGGGCGCGGTCCATGTCGGTCACCCCGACGACGAGATGGCAGAACGACAGATCGGTCAGCGCGGCCATCAGGTGCTCGAGGCCAGGCCCGCGGCCGGTCGGCCCGCGAACAGCGGTAAGTCCAGGTAAGTCTTGATACCGGGTTCTGCGGCGCAGACGTCGGGGATGGCGTTGACACAGTGGTTGGCGGTGACCACCACGCCCGGATTCTTCACCAGCCCTTCGGCGATCGTCTCAGGCTGCAGACCCTTGAAGGTGAGCTTCACCGGCGGGTCACCGGTGACCTCCACCTCGAAGCGCTCGCCGATACCACCGAAATCCCAGGCCGGTTCCAGGTTTTCCTCGCCCATCAGCCAGTTGACCGCGGCCGTGATCACCGGCTCGCCGTCGACCAGCGCCTGCCAACGGAACCGGCGTGCGGCGACACTGCCCTCGGTGATCGGAAACGGGGCGTAGTCGATCTCGGCGGTGGCCACCGCGACATCCTGGATGGTTCTGATGTTCGGATCGATCCGAAAACCCATGTGGTCGGCGATCATTCGTACCGACTGCTTGAAGCCGGCCTCCAACAGCCCGGCCATCGGCCCTTCCATCGCTTCTTGCGCAGTACCCCCGAAACCCATGATGTGGCGCACCACGTCAGGCGCGTTGTACGTGCGAATGTCGGAGAACTCTTCGGCGCGTATGTGGGTGACAGCCGAGCACAGCGAGGAGATCATCAGCGGGAATCGCTCGGTGATGCCGCCGGGATGAATGCCGGACCCGTGCAACGTCACCCCGGCTTCGACGGCGGCGTCGGCGACCGCTCGGTGGCGCGGGTTCCCGGGATCGGGGTACACCCAGCCCACCGGAGTCACGATGTTCTTGCCGGATCGCAGGATCGCGACGACCTCGTCGTCGTTGGGAATCAGCGGGCTGTACATCACGCAGTCGGCGTCGAGCGCTAACACATCGTCGATGCTGGATGTCGCGGTGACGCCGAGGGATTCGATGCCGAGGATGTCGCCGACGTCGCGACCGTTCTTGTCCGCGCTGTGCACCCAGCATCCGGCCAATTCGAGTTGCGGATGGTTCAGCACGCACGCGATGGCAGCCTTGCCGACGCCACCGGTGGCCCACTGGATGACGCGCAGCTTGGCTGGGTTACTCATGCGTGGCACAGTATGACTGTCTGGCAGTCACTGTCAACGATGACGGAAGGTCGACGGATGGGCATTCTCGACGGCAGGATCGCGATCGTTACCGGCACCAGCCGCGGGGTCGGCGTCGGTATCGCCCACGAACTGCTGCGGGCCGGCGCCACCGTCGTCGGCTGTTCGCGTTCGCCGCTGGACGCCATCCCCGGCATCGAGCCCGAATGGGCTCCGCGGGCGTCCCAGCGGGTCTGCGATCAGGGTGACTATCACTCGATCGACACCTTTGTCGCAGACGTCGTGGCCACCCACGGCCGGGTCGACATTTTGGTCAACAATGCCGGCGGGACCGTCCCCGCTCCGCGCGCGGAAAGCATTCCCGAACTGGTGCAACGGATTCAGGGTGCACCGCCCGCCGACGACGACTTCGAGCGCACCGCGCTTTTTCACGCATTCGCTGTGCAGATGAACCTGATCAGCCCGCTGTGGTTCGCCATCCGCGCCTACCGGCAGATGGCGAACCAAGACGGGGCGGGGTGCATCATCAACATCTCCAGCGGTGCCGGGCATCCGGCGGGCTCACCGACCCTGGTGTCCTACGGTGCGGCCAAAAGCGGGCTCAACCACCTCACCCGGTCGTTGGCGCAGGAGTGGGGACCGAAGGTGCGGGTGAACTGCGTCGCTCTGGGTCCGACGATGACCGAGAACTTCCGGTCATTCGTCTTGCCGAAGGACGACCCGACCGGCGAGAAGTATTTCGCCGCTGTGCCATTGCGGCGGGCGGGCGAACCGGAAGAAGTCGGGCGGGTGTGCGTCTTTCTGGCCGGGGGCAGCGCGGATTTCGTGAACGGCACGACCATCGAGTGCGATGGCGGAATGCTGCCCGGTGTGCTCTACGAGGCCGGCCTGAAGACGATCACCGACCTGCTGTAGGTCTGTCAGCGAAAGATCCCCGGCGGGATGGACGGCTCGCGATCGAGCACCTCGGGCAGTACCAGCAGATTCAGCGCATCGACATCGTCAATGTGCTGAACGGAATCCAGAAAGCGTTGCTGCTCAACGGGATCCACTACTCCATCGGCGAGCGTGGTGAGCTTGTCGACGTACTGCGCACGCTCAAAGGGCCTCGCGCCCAGCGGATGCGCGTCGGCGACTGCCAGCTCATCGACGATCACGTCGCCACTCTCCAGTGTCACCTCCGCCCGCGCCCCGAATGCCTTCTCGCCCGGATCCGCAGAGTGGTAACGACGGGTCCACTCCGGGTCTTCGACGGTGGAAATCTTGTGCCACAGGGCAATTGTGTCCGGCCGGTGCGCCCGCTCGGGCGCATAGGAACGCTCGTGGTCCCAGCTGCCGTCCTGAAGGGCGACGGCGAAGATGTACGGCAGCGAGTGATCGAGCGTCTCCCGGGAGGCGTCGGGATCGAATTTCTGCGGATCGCCGGATCCCGTTCCAATCACGTAGTGGGTGTGGTGACTGGTGTGCAAGACGACGGATGCGATCTCGTCGAGGTTGGCGATGCGTCGGCGCAGCCGGCGGGCCAGGTCGATTGGAGCCTGGCTCTGGTACTCCGCAGAATGCTCCTTGGTGAAACTGTCCAGGATCGCGCGCTTGGGCTCGCCGGGGGCGGGCAACGGCACCTCGTAGGTGTGCTCGGGGCCCGACAGCATCCAGGCGATGACGCCGTCCTCGCCCTCCCAGATCGGCGCCGGAGAGCTCTCGCCGCGCATCGCCCGGTCAACGGCTTCGATGGCCACCTTCGCGGCATGGGCAGGGGCGAACGCCTTCCAACTGGAGATCGCGCCCTTGCGGGACTGGCGTGTCGCGGTGGACACGTGCAGCGCGTGCCCGATCGCTTGGTAGATGGTGCCTACGTCGAGTCGCAGCATGGTGCCCAGTCCGGCGGCCACCGACGGGCCGAGGTGGGCAACGTGGTCAATCTTGTGCTCGTGCAAGCAGATTCCCTTGACCATGCCGATCTGTACCTCGTATGCCGTCGCCAGCCCGCGAACCAGGTCGTCGCCGCTGCGGCCGAGCTGTTGGGCCACCGCGACCAGCGGCGGGATGTTGTCACCGGGGTGGGAGTAATCGGCGGCCAGAAACGTGTCGTGGTAGTCGAGTTCGCGGACGGCGACGCTGTTGGCCCAGGCCGCCCACTCCGCCGAGTAGGTGCCGTCGACGCCGAACACTCTAGCGCCGGGGTTCGCCGGATGAGCCAGGGCTTGTTGGCGGGCCGTGGTGACCGGCCGTCTGAGCACCGACGCGGCACTGACCGCGGCGTTGTCGATGATCCGGTTGATCACCATCGCCACGGTCTCCGGCGGCACCGCCACTGGGTCGGCTGCGACCTGCGCGATCTTGTAGGCCAGGTGCTCGGTGATCGGAAAGTCGTCGGCGCTGCGGTGCGTCCGGACTTCGTGAATCAGGCTACTGGGCTTGCTTGACGGGCGGGCGGTAGAACAGCGCCAGCTGCCCGAGCGCGCCGCCGATGCCCAGCAGCAGTGATCCGAACAGTCCGTGCCAGCCGGGGTGGAAGAGTTGCTCGCCGAAGATCTCGTAGTCGAGGCTGAGCTTCCCGGGTCCGGTCGCGGCGATGGTCACCGCAGTGACGGCCAGGATCAGGTTGTACTCCCAGCCCTCCTTGACGATGAAGAAGCCGTTGTGGCGATGCACGGTCCAGGCAGCAACGATCATCAGCGCGACGAAGCCGGCCGCGGGGATGGGCGTGAGCAGGCCGGCGGCCAGGCCCAGACCGGCGGCGATCTCAGTGGTCGCGGCGACGACGGCCTGGAATGTGCCGTATTTCATGCCGATGCTTTCGAACCAGCCCGCAGTTCCGGGAATCCGTCCGCCGCCGAAGAATTTGTTGTAGCCATGCGCGGCCAGCGTCAAGCCCAGCACTAGCCGCAGGATCAGCAACCCGACGTCATAGGCATTATTCATAGACGTCAACCTAGATCATCCCGTGGGCACGGGATAGGCAAAGGCACGTCACCCGCGACTAGAGTTCGGCGTCCAGCCGGGTGACGTAGTCATCGATGTCGCCGATCGCGGACTCAGCCGCGTGCACGCTGACGGTCACCGTATCGCCGATTCCCCACACTCCGTGGACGAGACTCATTGCGGGCGACAAGTCCGGATACACGGCGGTCCACAGAACCGGCGCGTCGCCGAACGTGAGATCGGCGGGCCCGCGAGGGAGGCTCGAGACGACGGTGTTGCCCGACACCCGCTCCGGCTGGACTTCAGGGTCGAAAAGACTGACGCCCCAGCGCAGCAGCGGAGCCGGCGTCGTCGCGAAGGCGCGGTCCGCCGCTCTTACCGCCGGGTGCTCGGACCGGCGGCGGGCATTGGCCAGGTCGGCGGCGATCCGGCCCAGCCGCTCCTGCCGACTCAGCCCCGGATACAACCCGACGGTGACGTTTGAAAAGTGGTTATGGGCGTGTGGCACACCGGGTTTGGCCATCGTCACCTCGGCTACGAGGGACTCGTCACCGTTTTCCAGGTGGCCGGAGAGCGCACCGGACACCGCGGCCAGCACCGCGACGGTGGCCGTGGAGCCGTGTAGCTGCGTGCGGTCTCGCACCAGTGTGCGCACCGAATGCGCGCCCGACGGGCGGGAATTGATCGACAGCGCGGGCTGCGCGCCGATTGCCGGCGGCAGCAATCCGGCGCGGGTGTCGTCGACCTGCCGGCGGTGGGCACGCACGGCTTCGATTGCGCGCCACGGCAAGAAGCCTGGTGCTTCGCGCGCCACGTCGGGCACCGGGCGTTCCCGCCCAAACAGCCACGCGGCCATGGCAATAGCGCGCTGACCGTCGCACAGCGCGTGCGCAAATTGCATGAGCGCGACGGTACATTGGCCGGCGCCCCCAGGAAGGTCGCGCACCGGCGCGAACAGGTGCATGCGCCATGGCGCCCGGCGGGCATCGAGTTGGTCGCCGGCCAATCCGATGACCGCTTGCAGGCAGCTCGGCCAGCTGTCGTCGTCGAGGTGGTGTCGCACGATCCAGTCCGGGTCGACAGTGGTCGACACCCAGCGCGGGTAGGTCAATGGCGACCCGTCCTCGACCCGAACCGTCAGGGCGCCGCACTGATTGGCCCGATCAAGGATCTTTTCCACCGCGTCGTCGAAATCCGTTGGCAAACCGTCGAATACGTAGAGCATCAGCATGTCGCTGCGGATCTTGGCCGACATCCAATAGAACTGCGCGTCGATCGCAGTCATTCGAGTCGCCATGTCCAGCATCCTAGGTATCCACAGTTGGATGTTTATCCACAGATGGAGGTTCGGCGGGGTGCCTCCGTCGGCCGGTAGCTATAAAATTCGAACATGCGTTCTAGTAGTCGTGAGGAGGTCGTCGGGGTTCTCGACGCGCTCGAGGCCGGCTACAAGCGCGCTCTGGATCTGACCTTCGATGTGCTGACCACCCCGGAGCGGGTGGCGGTGCTGGAGCGCTTCGAACGGTTCCGGCGCTGTCAGCCCGCCATCGAGCACGCCCTGATCACCGAACTGGCGTATGAGGATCAGGCGGTGCTGGGGGGCAAACCGGCGGCGGTGCTGGCGGACCGGTTGCGGATCAGCCGTGCCGAGGCCTCGCGGCGCCTGCACGAGGCCGCCGACCTCGGTGCGCGCCGCGCGCTCAACGGCGAACCGTTGGCGCCGGTGCTGGAAGCCACCGCCGCCGCGCAGCGTGACGGCGTCCTGGGTCCGGGCCATGTCGCGGTGATCCGCGCGTTCTGGCATCGGCTCCCCGATTTCGTGGATGTGGAGACCCGGGCCAGGGCCGAAGCCCAACTGGCCCGCCTGGGTCTCGAGCACCGCCCCGACGAGCTCGCCAAACTCGCCGACAAGTTGACCGATTGCCTCAACCCCGACGGCGACTTCACCGACGTCGATCGCGCCCAACGCCGCGGCGTGACCCTCGGCAACCAGGATGTGGACGGGATGTCGCGGCTCAGCGGGTGGCTGACCCCCGAAGCCCGCGCCACCTGGGATGCGGTGTTCGCCAAGCTCGCCGCCCCCGGCATGGGCAACCCCGCCGACGAGACACCGTGTGTCAGCGGCACCCCCTCACAGGAGGCGATCCAGGGCGACACCCGCACCGCCGCCCAGCGCACCCACGACGCGCTGCTCGCCGCCGGACGCGCCCTGCTGGCGTCCGGGGAACTCGGGCAGCACAACGGGCTACCCGCGAGCATCGTCGTCACCACCACCCTGCAGGAACTAGAGAAGGGTGCGGGCCGCGGTCTGACCGGGGGCGGCACCCTGCTGCCCATGAGCGACGTGATCCGGCTGGCCTCCCACGCCCACCACTACCTGGCCATCTTCGACCACGGCCAAGCCCTGGCGCTCTATCACACCAAACGATTAGCGTCCCCGGCGCAGCGACTTGTCCTGCACGCCAAAGACCGCGGCTGCACGGCACCGGGCTGCACGGCGCCGGGCTACCTGTGCGACGTCCACCACTGCACGCCCTATGCCACCCACCCCGACACCGACGTCAACAACCTCACCCTGGTCTGCGGCCCCCACCACCAACTCGCCGACCACGGCTGGACCACCCGCAAAAACACCCGCGGCCACACCGAATGGATCCCACCCCCACACCACGACCGCGGCCAACCACGCATCAACACGTTCCACCACCCCGAAAAACTGCTACGCGACGACGAAGACGACGAGGGACCATAGCTGTTCTCAGCCGAAATTTGTCGCACCAGGGCAGTACACGTTGATGGCGTCTTGCATGAACGGCCGCACCTGTTGGTTGGTGAAGCCTAAGGCTTCGAGCTCGTTACCGATCTTCGACATCGCAACCCGCCATGGGCTTGCGTGCCCGCCGAACTGTATGGCGTACGAATCCCCCCGAGACAGGGCCTCGTCGTCGCACCGTTCGTGAGCGAGGGCGATCAACCGATCCGGGGGGCCGATGTTCAGCCCGTCGTTCGACAGCAACCCCAGAAACTGGTCATCTGGCGAGTCGGCATGGGCCACGGCCGCCGCGACCAGCAGCGTGGCCACGCCAGCAAGAACCGGACGGAGCGGATCAAGAATCACGGTTGAGTGTGACACCGATCGCCAATAACCGCGAGCCGAGGAATCGGCTGTCCGGTCCGATCAACTGGTCGGCGTCACGCTCGGGCAGTACACGCTGATCGCATCCAACAAGAACGGCCGCACCTGCGGACCCGACAGACCCTGACCCTCTAATTTGGCAGCAAGTTGCCGCACAGCGACGGTGAACGGGCTCGGCATCGCGCCGAAGTGAGCGGTCAACGACTGGGAACGCGAGAGACTGTCGTCGTCGCACCGCTCATGCGCCAAGGCGATCAACTGATCTGGTGGGCCGGCGGTGATTCCATCCTTCGCCAGCAGCCCGAGAAACTGATCGTCGGGCGTATCGGCGTGAGCGACAGCAACCCCAACCCCGGCCACCAGCGCTGCGGCGGCGAGAACTGGACCGAACAGATCAATGGCCATGACTTAGGGTGCCACCGAACGCGGCGAACCGCGACTCCGGGGAGTGCTAGCGAGCCGAGCCGATGAAACTCAGCACCAGATCGGCGACCTCGTCCGGCTCGTCGAGTTGGAGGAAGTGCCCGGCATTGTCGACGACGTTCACGTCGCTGTCGGCGGGAAGCGCGTTGGGGATCCAGCGCGTGAAAGCCGATGTCATGCAACCGTCGTCGCGTCCATGGAGGTACAAGCTCGGCAGCTTGGGCCGCGATGTCCAATGCCGATGCAAGTCGCGGTACTGCATCGGTGGGCGGGTATTGCGGATCGCCGCGCGGTAGGGCCCGAGCGCGGCCCGCCAACTCTCGGGTGTGCCGATCGCGGCGTCGACATGGCGCAGGTCCGCTTTGGCGTCGTAGCCGGGCGACCAGTTTCTCCAAAGTCGCGGCAGCACCCAGGAGGCGGAACGCTCTGGCAGCCAAGGTAATTGAAAGTACATGATGTACCAGCTGCGCAGCAGCTGGGGCGGGATCTGGGCCAATAGCCGGACATCGCCGACCCGGCCCCGGAAGGCGGCCGCCGGCGGCACCGACATGATCACCGCCCTCGCGAACGGGCTGTCCGGCATCGCGGCCAGGCCGTTGGCGGCCATCGCGCCCCAGTCATGGCCGATCACCACATCGCGTTCGGTGCCGCCGATGGCCGCGCGAACCTGCAGCGCGTCGTCCATCAGCGCACCAATGTGATAGCTGCCGTCGGACGGGATCGACGACGGCGCATAGCCGCGCATGAACGGCGCCACCACTCGCCAGCCGGACTCTGCCAGCCGGGGTGCGACCTTGCGCCAGCCGTAGGCAGTGTCGGGAAAACCGTGCAGGCACAGCGCCATTGGCCCGTCGGGTGGCCCCCACGTCAGGGCCTTCAACTCCACGGCTGGAGCTTTGACATCGATCCAGCGGTGCTTGGTCGTCACCTGAATCCTTCGCGCGGGCGGTCAGTACCGTCGGCAGATCGGGCCGGCACCACGTACACGGCATCGTCGGGCATATCTCCCAACGTACGTCCTCGCGCGACGACTCAGACCGAAGTCACCGCATTCTCGAGGTCGGCAATGACGATCTTGTGCATCCCGAACATCGCCTGGGTGGCGGCGCTCGCAGACGCCGGGTCCGGGTGGCTGAGCAGCTCATACAGCCGGTCTGGAACAACCTGCCAGCTCAGACCGAATTTGTCCTTGCACCAGCCGCACTGCGATTCCTGGCCGCCATCGGAGGTCAGCCGGTCCCAGTAGTAGTCGACCTCGTCCTGGTCCTTGCAGTTGATGGTGAACGACACCGCTTCGCTGAATTGGAAGTGCGGACCGCCATTGATACCGACGAACCGGTTGCCGTCGAGAACGAAGGTGCCCGACAACACCGAGCCCGGCTCACCAGGGCCGGCGTCGGTGCTTCGGTTCAAATTCTCGATGCGCGAGTTCGGGAAGATCGAGGTGTAGAACGTCGCCGCCTCCTCGAGGTTGTTGTCGAACCACAGCGACGGCGTGATCGAGGGCATGCAGTCTCCTAGAAGTCGGTACGCAGGTGTCACAGAGGTAGACCCCAGCGACCAGGAAAACTCATCTGAGTAACGTCAGAGTGCGATCGACCGAGAGGACACGCCTGTGACTGCCGTGCGCAACACTCCCAAGACCGTCGAGTTCTTCGGCATCCAGGGACTGACTCTGGTCGCCGACGAGTGGGGCCGCGGGACCGAAGTAGCGGCCGATCGACCGAGCATCCTGATGTTGCACGGCGGCGGCCAGAACCGGCACTCCTGGAAGAACACCGGCCAGGTGCTGGCCGATGAGGGCTTTCATGTCGTCGCACTCGACAGTCGCGGCCACGGCGACAGCGACCGCTCCCCCAACGCCGACTACGACGTCGAGACGCTTTCCGCCGATGTCATGCAGGTCCTGGACGCCATCAACCGTCCGGTCATCCTGATCGGAGCCAGCATGGGCGGACTGACCGGCATCCTCGTCGCCGACCGGGCCGGACCGGAGCGGATCAACCGGTTGATCCTCGTCGACGTCGTGCCGCGCTTCGAGAAGAACGGCAGCGCCCGCATCCGCGACTTCATGTTCAGCGGCCTGCACGGCTTCGCCAACCTCGACGAGGCAGCCGACGCCGTCGCCGCCTACCTGCCGCACCGGACCAGGCCGCGCAGCCCGGAGGGATTGAAAAAGAATCTCCGCCTGCGCGACGGCCGCTGGTACTGGCATTGGGATCCGGCCTTCATGACCAAGCCGGGCGACGACCCCGAACTGCGCACCGAGAACTTCGAGCGGGCCGCGGCCGACCTGGAAATCCCGGTACTGCTGATCCGCGGCAAGCTCTCCGACGTGGTCAGCCCCGAGGGCGTGAAGCACTTCCTCGACACCGTGCCCAACGCGGAGTTCGTCGAACTCTCCGGCGCCGGCCACACCGCCGCGGGCGACGACAACGACGCCTTCAGCGACGTCGTGGTGACGTTCGCGACGCGCGAAGTCAGCTAGCCGCCGACGCCGGGCTTCTCGGCGTGCCCGCCGAATTGCTTGCGCATCGCGGACAACGCCTTGTTGGCGAAATCGTCGAGACTCCGCGAGGCGAACCGAGACTGCAGCGCGGTCGTGAGCACCGGCGCGGGCACGCCCTCGTCGATCGCCGCGATCGCCGTCCAACGCCCTTCGCCCGAGTCGGACACCCGGCCGGAAAAGTCCGACAGCGTGGGCGACTCGTGCAGAGCGATCGCGGTCAGGTCCAGCAACCAGGAGCCGACCACGCTGCCGCGCCGCCACAGTTCAGCGACGTCTTCGATGTCGAACTCGTACTGGTAGCAGTCCGGATTCGACAGCGGCGCGGTCTCGGCATCGCCTTGTTGGATTCGCTTGCCGATGTCGGCGTTCCGCAGGATATTCAGGCCCTCCGCGATCGAGGCCATCATGCCGTACTCGATGCCGTTGTGAACCATCTTGACGAAGTGGCCCGCACCGGACGGACCGCAGTGCAGATAGCCCTTTTCGGCTTGCTCGACCTCACCATCACGGCCCGGCGTGCGAGGCGCGGCGTCGACACCCGGGGCGATCACCGAGAAGAGCGGCTCCGCGTGTTCGAAGGCGTAGTCGTCACCGCCGATCATCAGACAGTACCCACGCTCGCGGCCCCACACGCCACCGCTGGTACCACAGTCGATCAGATGAATCTCCTTGTCAGACAGCAGCTTTGCGTGCTTGAGGTCGTCGCGGTAGTAGGAGTTGCCGCCGTCGATGACGATGTCGCCCTTCTCCAGCGTGTCGGCCAGCTCCTCGATCACGCCGCTGGTGATGGTGCCGGCGGGCACCATCACCCAGACGACTCGCGGCGTAGACATCTTCTCGGCGAGCTCTTTCAGCGAGAAAACTCCGGTGGTGTTCTTCTCGTCGGCCATCGCCTTGACGGCGTCCTCGCTGTGGTCGTAGACGACGACTTCGTGCCCGTGGTCGGCGACGCGGCGAGCAATGTTCGCACCCATTCGGCCCAAGCCGATCATCCCTAGCTGCATGTTGCTCAGTCTCCTTGTTAGTGGTTATCGGCTAGCCACGGCTGTTGCCAGCCGCGATGTCCTCGTAGCAACTCGCGTGCCGCGTCCGGCCCCCACGATCCGGGTTCGTAGGAGTGGATCTCGCCCGGGTGATCCAGGAGCGGCTGGACGATCCGCCAGGTCTCCTCGATGCCGTCCTCGCGGGCGAACAGCTGATGATCGCCGGTCAGAGCACCGTGCAGCAGCCGTTCATAGGGCAGCAGCGGCTCGCCGAGGTCCGCCACGAACGACGAGTCGAGGTGCAGGTCGCGCCAGCGGTCGCCGTCGAGCGCGGTCAGCTGCAGTCGCAGCCCCGGGTCGGGGTCGACGCGCAGCACGATCTGGTTGGGCTCGCTTCGGCGGCGGTCCGGCAGGAACGCCAGCGAGGGAACGCGGTGGGTGAACAGCCGCACCTCGGTGACCCGCTCGGTCAGCGACTTGCCTGCCCGCAGGAAGATCGGCACCCCGGCCCAGCGCCAGTTGTCGATCTCGACTCGCAACGCAACGAAGGTCTCAGTGTCCGAATCCTTAGCCACGCCGTCGATCTCGGTGTAGCCCTGGTATTGACCCCGCACGCTACGTTGCGGATCAATCGCCGGAATCGCCCGCAGCACATCGGCTTTCTTGTCGTTGAGGTCGTCGGCGCCGGGTCCGACTGGCGGCTCCATCGCGACTCCGGCGAGCACCTGCAGCAGGTGGTTCTGCACGACGTCGCGCAGCGCGCCGACGCCGTCGTAGAAACTGCCCCGGTCTTCGACGCCGAAGTTCTCGGCCATGGTGATCTGAATTTCGGAGATGCTCGCCCGGTTCCACAGCTCGGCCAGGGCCAGGTTGCCGAATCGCAGATACTCCAATTCGACGACCGGTTCCTTACCCAGGAAGTGATCCACCCGGAAGAGCTGGTCCTCCTCCAGCACCGCGCGCAGCCGCTGGTTGAGTTCGAGTGCGGACTTCAGGTCGTGACCGAACGGCTTCTCCACCGCGACGCGCGATCCGGTCAGCAGCTCGGCGTCGGCCAGGTGCTCCACGATCGGCGCGAACAGCGACGGCGGCATCTCGAGATAGAACAGGCAGTGGCGCTTGGAGCCGACCTGCTCCTTGAGCGACTCGTACAGCGCGGAGTCGGTGACGTCGCCGTGCAGGTAGGACAGCCTTTTCGCGAATTTGCCGAAGACCTTGCGGTCGATTTTCTCGCCGGCCGCCTCGATGGCCTTGCGGGCCCGCTCGACCAACTCGTCAACGCTGATGTCGTCGCTCGCGACACCGAGGATCGGGCATTCCAGCAGACCCCGGCGCTCCAGCCGGTACAGGGCCTGGAACGTCATCTTGCGAGCCAAATCGCCGGTGATTCCGAAAATCACCAGCAAGTCCGAGGCGTGACCGCCGGATTCGACCAATCGGGACCTCCACCACAATTCGACTCGGCTCCCGCCGTGGCCAGCTACAACCCTAAACACTGGGGATCGGCGCGACAACCGAAGCTCACTGTGCGTAACCGTATAGTTAGATGGTCAAACACCGCGGCGGCAGAGTTTCCGAAATAGACGCTCGCGGTTGCCCTTTCGCTTCAGTACCAGCCACTGGCGAAAGCGACAATCCACGGCCAATCGGGCGCAGTCGCTGCGAAAGTCGAGACGGATCAGGAAAGATCCGTGGCATGCCCGCCCACATCATGATCTACGCGCTGGCTGCGCTGGCCCTTATCGAGGCGGTGGCCATCGGCATTCTGTGGCGGCTCTGGTCCAACAGCAAGGTCGTGATCGAGGAGTTGCAACGGCAACCCGACCTGCTCAGTTTCGGGTCGAAAGCGGTCAAGACGGTATGGCAGACCGCGAACCTGGTGCGCAAGGAGGGGTTCGGCGCCGCGGTACGCAGTTCGATCGAAGACCTTGCCGACTGGGCCGAAGTGGAGCGGCCGGATCTCGCGCGGGTGACGCAGGACGGCAAGGTGGCGATCCTGTTCTCCGACATCGAGGAGTCGACCGCGCTCAACGAACGGGTTGGCGACCGGGCCTGGGTGCGACTGATCGGCGAACACGACAAGCAGGTGCGCAAGTTGGTCAAGGCGCGCTCCGGACATGTGGTCAAGAGTCAGGGTGACGGTTTCATGATCGCGTTCGCACGGGCCGAGGACGCGGTGCGCTGCGGCATCGATATGCAGGACGCGCTGCATCGGGATGCACAACGCAAGCGGCGCAACGGAATTCGAGTGCGGATCGGAATCCACGTGGGCCGGTCGGTGCGACGCGGCGACGACCTGTTCGGCCGCAATGTCGCGATGGCGGCGCGGGTGGCCGCGGAAGCCTGTGGCGGAGAGGTTTTGGTGAGCGACACGGTGCGTGACGCGCTGGACGACTGCGCGGATCTCGAGTTCGACGGCGGGCGCGAGGCCGAGTTGAAGGGCTTCGCCGGCAAGTACCGGCTGTACGCCGTCGCCGCCGCCTGACGCTCATTGCCCCGACTCCTCCTCGGGCCGTCCCGGCCCGCATCGTCGTCGGGCTAGTCTTCGCCGGCTTCGGCCAGGCGCTGCTGCAGCCGATCGCGGATCTCGTTGGGCGTGTAGGCCCGTCGCCGTCGTTGATCGCGGACCACCAGCACGCCGCCGGCCGCCACCCCGACAACCCCGGCCAATCCCAGTAACTTCCAGACGGTGCGCATCGGCTCAGGTTATTCGCGAGTGCATCCCGGCGGAGACGGTATGTGCATATGGTTCGGTGGTGGATACGCACACAGTGAGCTTGAGCGAAGCCCTGGAACACACCAGAACCGGCGATGTCTGGCTGTTCCGTGGGCATTCCGGCCCTGATCGCGCGATCCAAACCATGTCGAACAGCCCGGTGAACCACGTCGGCATGACGGTGGCGATCGAGGATCTGCCGCCGCTGATGTGGCATGCCGAGCTCGGCGAGAAGTTGACCGATGTCTGGACCGCGACCAACCACCGGGGTGTGCAGCTCAACGACGCCCGCGAGGCCGTCGAGCGATGGCTGACCCGCTACGGACAGCGCTGCTGGCTGCGACAGCTGACGCCTGACATTGACCATAAACAGGAGGACCGGCTGCTGCGCGTCATCGCACGCATGGACGGCACACCGTTTCCCTCCACCACCCGGCTGACCCTGAGGTGGTTGCGTGGTCAACTTCCGACCAGGTACGACTGGGTGCGCGGACTGCCCTGGATCGACGCCCACGTTCGCGAATCGACCCGCAGGCGCCGTGCCGAACAGCGCAAGGGACGCTTCGAATCCGCTTACTGCGCAGAGACCGTCGCCGTCACCTATGAGGAGATGGGGCTGATCGAGACCGAGAAACGTTCGAATTGGTTTGATCCTGGCCGGTTTTGGAGCGGTGACGGTCTACCGTTGATCGCGCCGTACGGTCTGGGCAGCGAAATCGCAGTCGTCGCAGACTGACCGTCCACGCAGCGATAACGAACCGGTCGAGAAAATAACGGCCAGCGCGCCGCAGTGCACTGAAGACCCATCAGGACGCGTACCAGTGCGTCACGTCACCGCCGGAGTTCCATCGCTCGAACCACTTGTCGGCGAACGACGGTAGCGGCTGATGGGCCGGGTTGTGAAAAGGGGTCTGGCTCAACAGCACCCGAACGACCGCGACGTAGCGCTGGAGACGCGGCACGGTGGCAAAGGCATTCGGGATGGTGCTGCGGCGACGAGTCAGCGCTTGCTTGAGGCCGAACGCCGGCAGCAGGGTGCGAGCGTCGACCTTGCGATCCGCCTCGGGCACGTGCGCATTCACACCGTCGGCAATGATCCGCGTCACCGCGACCAAATGGCGAAATACCCTGGGCAGGGCCCGAATCCGGTACCAGCTGTCACCCACGGCCGCGTCGTAGACGACCAGCGCCGAACTACGATGCTCGACCTCTTCGACGAAGTGCCACAGAAACAACGACGCCACCCGATCGTCGCCCGGACGAAACAGGGTCGCTTCGTTGTCGAGCATCATCTTGAAACTCGGCGTGAAAGTCGCCTCCAGGTCGGCGATGTAGGCCAACCGGAACTTCAGCGGGGTGGTTTCGGTGAGCTCGTCAAAGCTCGCCATCGCGTCGTCAAACGTCTGCTGTAGCCCCGGGTACCGCTTGATCAGCGCAGCCACGTGTTTGCGGTGCGTGCTGGAGTGTTGCGCTTCCTGGCGCAGGAATGCCGTCGCCTCGGCAGCCACATCCGGATCGGTGATCAACGGCTTGGCCTCCTGCACGGCGGCCACGATGAACTGCTCGAAGCAGATCGCAATCATCGAGGTCGCGTTGATGAAGAACGAGAATTGCGGATTGGCCGGGTTCCACTCCCAGGGGACATCACCGGTGAAGTCGAACTTCGGGCGGCGGACTTCGAGGACGGTCATCGGATCTCCAATGATTACACACAATGCTCATGCATGTGTCTTGTGTATATTCTTGGTTGAGTCGAGCAGGAGAGTCAAGGCTGATGGGACGAAAAGGGTGGGCGGGTTCGCCGCCGGCGGATGACGCGGAGGCGCGCAAACGTATCGTCGACGCCGCGCTGCGACTAGTGGAGCAACGCGGTGCGGCACAGGTCACGGTGTCCGATATCGCCGACGCACTCGGCATCACCCGCCGGACTGTCTACCGGTACTACGCCGGAACGGTTGAATTGTTCGCCGCGGTCGCCGAAGTGGCGTTGGGAAGTTTCGTCGCGCAGATCGACCAGTTGGTGGCCCACATGGATGTCGCCGGTCAACTCGTCGAAGTCGTCGCGCACATCGTCGAACGGCTACCGCACGAGCCGCAACTGGTGCTGTTGTTGGCCAATGATCGGTCCAACATGTTCAGCCGCGCCATGTTGACCCCGGACGTGATCGCACGATGCCGAGCCATGCTGCATCGCGCTCGGATCGACTGGGGACAGCTGGGATTCGACGACGACACCATCGACGAGCTCGTCGAGTTTCTGCTGCGGACGATCCAGTCGATGGTGATCGCGCCATCTGACCCACCGCGCTCGGCCGGCGAACTACGGGCCTACCTGCACCGCTGGGTCGGTCCGGCGCTCTCACCCCGAGAACTTGGCGCGCGCCTCGTCGGTGACCGGGGTGAACAAGTTGACCAGGTTGCCGTCCGGATCTCGAAATAACAGCGCCCGGTTGCCCCACGGCATCGTTGTCGGCGGCGTCACAATCTCACCGACATGCGCACGCAGCCGCTGGTACTCGGCGTCCACATCGTCGACGAGAAACTCGACGATCGCGCTGCGGTTTGATTCCGGCTGGGCGGATCCGGCTCCGAACAGCGGCACGGTTTTCTCGCTGCCGATCGCCAAAGTGCCGACAGCCGTGGGAATCTCGGCGAACAGCTCGTTGCCCCACACCGCCTGGTTTTCCGTCACCTTCTCGTAGAAGTCGACGAGCCGCTTGACGTCGGCGGTAATGACTCGGGTCGAGACGAATTTCATGGGAGCGATGCTAAGTGCCCCCTACGACAAGATCGTCAGAGCGGCATCCAGGTGGTGTTGTTCCAGAATCCCCAGGCCCGGGCGGTCATGTTCCACATCACCTGCGCCCCGGGCGCCCACGGCGGCGGGGGTGGTGGGGGCGGCGCCCAGGCCGGCGGCAGCCCCCAGGGTCCGTTGCCCATCGCCCCGCCCTGCCCGGCCGCCCGCTGCCAGTCGTGGCACTGATTCCAGTCCCAGTCGTAGATGCTGCCCCAGCCCGGATTCCATGGCTGGCCTGGACACCAGTGAAAAGCCGGCGCCGCGTGGGCAGTCCCGCTGGCGAGCAAACCTGGTGCCAGCATGGCCATCGCCAACACCCACGCCAGTCGCTTGATCGTCCCCATCTCCCAAAGTGTGCCTCAGCGGGACTCGGAGCATGCGCTAAACCGCGCGCCGCGCGGGCGGCGGAACCCAGGCCTGCAGTGTCCGGCGACCAATCAACTGGCAATTATGAGTGAAGGCCAGCTTCTTGGCTGCGTCGGTGAATTCCTGATTGCTGATGACGATGCTCTTCGTGCAGTCGTGGTGACGTGCCCCCGCGACGACCTGCTGAACGGCGGCCACTCCGACCGGCTTGCCGAGCCGCTTGCATTGCACCGCCACCGCCCTGTCGTCGCGGCGGGCGATCAGGTCGACCCCGTAATCGCCGCTGCCCGCTGTGAAGCTGACCTGCCAGCCGGCCCGTTCCAAGCGGACGGCGACGTAGTCCTCGAAGTCCGTTCCGGTCATCGCGTCGATCGCTGCCATGCCCTTCGGTCGCCGTCGTTCGGCCGCCAGCAGCACCGCGAGAACCAGGCCCGCAGCTGCACCCACCAGGCCCACCTTGGCGCTGTGCCCGACAAGGCCGGCGAATAGCCCGAAGTAGACCGGCAGGAACAGGTAGGTGACCTTCATCTCGGGCTGATGATAAAGGCGCTCACCGACATTCGCGGGTGAGCGTGCCTACTCGCCTGGCGGCGAGTCACATCCGTTCATCGCCCGACGGTTTTCGGCCAACCGCGCGCCTGACTTCGGCGTTCTCGAGTCACCCCGGGCCGCTGGGTAGTAATCGGATTCGGAGATCACGGGTGTCACCGCGGGCTGCTCGATCCGGCGGTTAACTGACATCCCGACCTCCGATCAGGTCCGCAAGACGTGCTGGACAACTGTCGGACAATAGCTGCGAACTCGCAGAACGCACGTGCACGGAGCTTTCCCGCGTTACTCTCTGCTGATGATCGCGGGCGACAAGGCGCCTGACTTCACTTTGTACGACCACACCGGTCGGCCTCGGACGCTGTCTGCACTTCTTTCCGCAGGGCCGGTGGTGCTGTTCTTCTTCCCGCTGGCGTCCTCGCCGATCTGCACCGCCCAGGCCTGTCATTTTCGGAACCTGAGCGACGAATTCGCCCGGGTCGGCGCCCAGCGGGTGGGCATCAGCACCGACACCGTCGACAAGCAGGCCCACTTCGCCCGTCAGCGCTCGTTCGACTATCCGCTGCTCTCCGATGCGGACGGCGTGGTGTCCGAGATGTTCGGCGTGAGCCGGGGCCGGCTGGCCAGGCTGCGGGGATCCGTCCTGGCACGCGACGAGGTTCGGCGCGCACGGCACACTCGGCGCCGTGGGCTGCTCGCCCGGCTGCTACCCGTCAAACGGACCACGTTTGTCATCGACGTCGATCGCACCATTCTGAAGGTCGTCTCCAGCGAGGTGCGTGCGATGGTGCACGCGGACCAGACCTTGTGGTTTCTGAAAAACCGCACACCGTCACACAGTTCGCCACCGGTTGGACCGAAGCACTCCGAGGACGAACCGGATGGCGAGTGGTTCTCAGAACGGGAAACCATCGACCAGCCGAGTCTGGTCCGGCCGTACGCGTTGACGGCGGGCCGCACCGACGCCGGCATCGATCTGGCACTCGAGGCTCCGATCGAAGTGCTCGACATCAGTGCGAAGACGCCACGTTGGCCGAAAAACGATGTGCGGGGACAGATCCTGGAGTCGTGCGCGCGCAGCCCCTCGGTCGCGGAGATCGCTGCGAAGCTGTCCCTACCGCTCGGTGCGACGCGGTTCCTGGTCGACGAGATGGTGACACAGGGCTATCTGCAAGTTCGCGCCCCACGCGGAGACGCGATGACCATCGACGAACGACGTGAATTGATCAACAGGACCCTGCGCGGCTTGCGAGCCATGCGGGGCGAGGCGCCGGTCGCCTCGTAGTTCACGAGGCCACCGAAGGCGTCAGCACCGGTGGTGTCCATCGACCGTCGAGTATTTCTGCGCGAGGACGGTAAAGGCGAATGAGATAGTTCCAGCCGGGCGGGGTGATGATCGCGTTCGGCGGGGTCTTGTCGACTGCTGACGAAACAAGGCGAACCGTAACCGAGCCATCGGCGTTGGGCTTGCCAGTGACGCTGTTGACCGTGTACAGGTTCTTCTCGTTCGGCTCGAAGAATCCTCCACGGTTGTACACCGACACCGACCAGAAGGCGTCTACCGGAACGTCTTTGAACACCAACTCGTAATCGCCGGGCGGCATGTTCGGATCTACCCCGATGTACGTCGCTTCCGACGTGGGAAGCCCGCCCCACCCGGCCGCGCATCCGATCAGGTGCCGCACCGGATCAATCTCTTTGCTGGTACCGAACGTTCGGTCGAAGTTGTCGATGCCACGCGCCAGGGCGAGCAGGGCCTCGCGGGTCGCATCGAGGCTCTCACTGTCGTAGTCCGGCATCGAAAAGGGCTGCGAGGCGGTGGTAGTCAGCGCAAGGCGCTGCTGAATCGCATTGACAGCGGCCACATCTGCGGGGTCAGTGGGGTCGACGAGTATCCGGACGCCGACCAAGACATACCGAGACCCGTACTCGTCTCTGGTGAGCCGGTGTTCACCGGGTTCGTGAAAGATCTTGTTCACGAAATGGTCTTCGTTGACCACCATCGCCGAACAGTAGCGACCGCCGGCGTCAGGCAGGGTGAGCACAGCCGGTTCGGCGAGATCGACGATGACGAAGCTGTACAACGTATCTCGATTGAGCCTGATGACCGTCTGTTCGTCGATGCGGGCCGGGGTGCTGTTGTGGCGGAAAATTCCGATACCGCCGGCGCTGGCCTGGATGTCGCGGAACATCCGGTGGGTCTCCGCCCGGACAAAGTTGTCCGCGTTCACATGAATGGACACCGGTTCAGTATCTGCTTCGGCCTAGACGTTGAACCGGAATTCGACCGCGTTTCGATCCCCTCATCAGATTGGTTCGTCCTATTCGGCGCTCCAGCCAGCATCAACAGCGGTTGCAACAATTCTTTACTGGCGAAAGATTGGGTACGGACGGGTCATTGTGGCGTCCACGCGCGCACATAGTCGACCAGTACCCGCGATGCGGTGCCGGTCATTGACGGTCCACCCTGTGAGGATGTGCCGAGGTTGATCAGCATGTATTGCGCGGAGTTGGGCGCATATTTCGGGTCGTCGGAGTTCACCGCTTGGTGCCACCGCTGCACGCCATCGATGTAGACGTCGATGTAGGACGGCCCGCGGTGCACCGTCCACACGTGGAATTGGTCGCCGTAATATTTGTCTGTGTACGGCTGAGTGAGATTGCAGCCCGGTCCACCTCTACCGTAGGTCGGGTAATTCACCAGATACGCCGATTGCGGGTGAGGTTGCCACATGTCGAAGACGTCGATCTCCACGGTAGGCGGATTCGGTTCACCCTCGTCATGCAACATCCAAAACGCGGGCCAGTTGTAGATTTGGCTGCCGTTGCCGGGGAACAAGATCCGGGCCTCGAAGACGCTTTCGGTGCCCAGCGAGAACCCCAAATACGGTGCACCGGCAGCACCTGGGCGGGTCGTCACCACCGCACCATTCCTGGAGTCTGAGCGCGTCAATATGAGGTTGCCGTCCGATTCGGTGACGTTCTGTGCGGGTGTGGACAGACCATCCACGCCCTGGGTTGCCGAGTACCAAAACGTCGTCCACTTGGTCGCGTCCAGCGACGTGCCGTTGAACTCGTCGTCAAAGGCCATGCTCCAGGTGCTCTTACCCGCTGTGGCGGGAGCGAAGCCGCCGGTGGGAAATGTACCGGTGACAACCGCGGCCGGAAAGCTGACATCGTCGACAAACAGGGTTCGGCGGCAAAAGAGAAGGTTCAAGGCGTCCGTGAATGCGATGCGCAAAGTGTGCGTACCTTGATTGATCGTGGCGGACGTCGTGTAGTTGGTCCATGACGTCGCTGAGACAGTGGTTGTCGAGATGGCGTTGCCGTCGATTGAGACAGTCATTGTTGGTGCACCCCAGCAGTTCTGCCCTTTAGCGCGGATCACCACACTGGTGGATGTCGGTAATGAAAGATTCGTCGACGCCGTCGCATTCTGGTTCAGCTCGAGTGCGTGTCCACCAGACGCACTGGCATCGGCGATTACACTGCCCGCGCTCGCCGGGGACACGAGCATGGATTCGGCTTCGAGACTGGTGGCAGCGGCGGCCGCGTGCGGTGCCACAGGCAATGTGACCGCAGCGGCAGTGAAGAGACTGACCATGGCTACGCGCAGATAACGCAAGGCCTTACCTCCATGGGATGAAGTCGACAACCCTCGGCTACCGCTTAAGCGCTCTCCGGGGTATCACTGTCCTCTCCCGACGCGTTATTCAACACATGTATCATCTATCACTTTAATAACATTTATCATTGAAGCCGCGAGAGAGGTGGACGCGCTCGCGTCGCAAATTCTGGCCGACGTCGCCGCCGTTTCCGGGGGAGAAAGACAAATACGCGGATGCGAACGGCCGAATGGCGACATCGCTACCACGACATGGCGAAAACGCTTGGTTTCGATGGCATTCGCCTGGCCCGCGTCAATGCCATGACGACCGTTGTTCTTCACCCCTCGATAAACTGCCCACGTCTGGAAGACAGCGGCCTCAACGGCCTAGACGCTCTTCGACCTAGACGTTGAACCGGAATTCGACGACATCGCCGTCGGCCATCACGTAGTCCTTGCCCTCCATACGCACCTTGCCGGCCGACTTGGCGGCCGCCATCGACCCGGCGGCGACCAGGTCGTCGTAGGACACGATCTCGGCCTTGATGAAACCTTTTTCGAAGTCGGTGTGGATCACCCCGGCCGCCTTCGGCGCGGTGTCGCCCTGATGAATTGTCCACGCCCGCGACTCTTTTGGGCCGGCCGTCAGGTACGTCTGCAACTTCAATGTGTGAAAACCGGCCCGCGCCAACGCATCCAGACCGCGCTCGGTCTGGCCGATCGACTCCAGCAACTCGGCAGCCGACTCCTCGTCCAGCTCGATCAGCTCGCTCTCGATTTTCGCGTCGAGGAACACCGCATCGGCAGGGGCGACCAGCGCACGCAGCTCGGCCTTGCGGGCCTCGTCAGTCAGCACCGACTCGTCGGAGTTGAACACATAGAGAAACGGCTTGGTGGTCATCAGGTTCAGCTCGCGAAGCAGCGACGCATCGACACCAGCCGCAAACAGGGTCTTGCCGGAGTTCAGCACGGCCTCCGCGGCAACGGCCGCCTCATGTAACGGCTTGCGCTCCTTGTTGTTTCGGGCTTCCTTTTCCAGCCGCGGGGTGGCCTTCTCCAGTGTCTGCATGTCGGCGAGGATGAGCTCGGTCTCGATCACCTCGATGTCGGCACTCGGATCGACCTTGCCGTCGACGTGCACCACGTCGTCGTCGGCGAACACCCGCACCACCTGACAGATGGCGTCGCACTCGCGGATGTTGGCCAAAAACTTGTTGCCCAGCCCGGCACCCTCGGAGGCGCCCTTCACGATTCCGGCGATGTCGACGAAGGTCACCGGCGCCGGCACGATCTTCTCGGAGTCGAACATCTCGGCGAGCTTGTCCAACCGCGGGTCGGGCAGCGGCACCACGCCCTCGTTCGGCTCGATCGTCGCGAAAGGGTAATTGGCGGCGACCACGTTGTTTCTGGTCAGCGCGTTAAACAGGGTCGATTTGCCGACATTCGGCAAACCCACGATCCCAAGGCTGAGGCTCACAGGGACACAAGTGTAGGAGAACCCCGCCGTGAGCCACGCCCACCTATTGCTAACGAGGTCGTTACGCGTCTTTCGGCGTCAAGCCGGTACGGTCGACATGTGTCGGAACAGCAGGACGGGTCGGCGGTAGACGCAGATCACCGCTCGATCGTCCCGTCGGTTCGCGGCGTGCCATGGTGGGCCGCCGTCCTCATCGGGGTGACGGGTGTCGCTGCGGGTTTCGCGTTCGATGCCGGCTCCGGCAAGGAGCTGACCAGCGTCTTCTCCGGCCTATACGTGCTGGGCTGCCTCGCCGCGGTGGTCGCGGTGCAACAGGCCGGCGTCTTCACCGCGGTCATCCAACCGCCGCTGATCTTGTTCTGCGCGGTGCCCGGCGCCTACTTCTTGTTCCACGGCGCCACATTCACCGGTGTCAAAGATCTCATCATCAACTGCGGCTACCCATTGATCGAGCGTTTCCCGCTGATGCTGTTCACCTCGGCCGGCGTGCTGCTGGTGGGCCTGGTCCGGTGGTACCTCGGCAGGGCCGGGTCGCGCGCGGCTGCCGCCGACCCGGGCGAGGCCACCGGCAGCGACGAGCAGCGGGTCGGGCTGCTGACGCGATTGACCGCGATGTTGCACCGCGACTCCGCCGACGCCGAGACTCCCGCGAAGCCCACCCGGCCCCGCGCTCGCCGAGAGCACGCCGTGGAGCGGTCGGCACGCTCGAGTGCCGCCGACAGGAGGACCGATCGGCGTCCGGCGACATCGTCGCGCACCCGCCGGCCGCGTCCACCGCTGAACGACGCCGAACCGACCCGGGAACGCGCACGACGACGTCCGACGCGCGACCTGGACGCCGGTGAGCCACCTCGCCGCGACAGAATGCCGCGCGATCCTGAGTCGCGTGGCCGTCCACCGCGGGAAGTGCGCCGTGAACCGCCGGCCCGCCGCGGCCGCCCGGTCAGCCGGTTCGATGCGTACGACCCGGTAGATGCCCCGCCTCCCCCGCCCCGGCGGCGGCCCGGCGGCGCACCGGCCACACATCACCCGATCTCGCAGGTCAGGTATCGCAAAGCCGCCGGCGGTGACGAACCGTACGACGGGCGTCCGCGCAAGCCGTCCGCCGACTCCTGGGAATACGACGCCTGAGCGTCGTGAAACTAGCTAGCGTGGGCGTCTGATCTCGCGCGGCAGGGCGAACACCAGCGTCTCGTTGGCCGTGGTCACCGGCTGAACCACGTCGTAACCGTGCTCGGCCAATCGCTCCAGCACGCCGCGCACCAGCACCTCGGGTACCGACGCGCCTGACGTCACACCGACCGTGGTGACGCCGTCCAGCCAGGCGGGATCGACGTCGTCGGCGTAGTCCACCAGGTGGGCGGCCTGGGATCCGGCACCGAGCGCAACCTCGACCAACCGCACCGAGTTCGACGAGTTGCGTGAACCGACGACAATCACCAGTTCGCATTCGGGCGCCATCGCCTTGACCGCAACCTGACGGTTCTGCGTCGCGTAGCAGATGTCGTCGCTCGGCGGATCCTGCAGCTTCGGGAATTTGGCCCGCAGGCGCTGCACGGTTTCCATCGTCTCGTCGACCGACAGCGTGGTCTGGGACAACCAGATGACCTTGTTCTCGTCGCGGACCGTCACGCCGTCGACGGCGCTCGGGCCGTCGACCAATTGCACGTGGTCGGGAGCTTCACCGGCGGTACCGATGACCTCCTCGTGACCTTCGTGGCCGATCAGCAGGATGTCGAAATCGTCGCGGGCAAAGCGCTTGGCCTCGTTGTGCACCTTGGTGACCAGCGGACAGGTGGCGTCGATGACCTGCAACTTCCGCTCGGCGGCCGACGTGTGCACGGTCGGTGCGACGCCGTGAGCGGAGAACACCACGATCGCGCCCTCGGGAACCTCGTCGGTCTCGTCCACGAATACCGCGCCGGCCTTGGCCAGGGTTTCCACGACGTGGCGGTTATGCACGATCTCGTGCCGGACGTAGACCGGTGGGCCGTGCTTTTCCAGCGCGCGTTCCACGGTCTCGACGGCACGGTCAACACCGGCGCAGTATCCGCGCGGCTCGGCTAATAGCACCCGCTTGCCGGTGACCGGCTCGGATACCGAGGCGGTGGCACCAGGGATGCCCATGTTCACGGTCGGCGGCATGCCAACCAGGGTACTGGGCAAAATTCGCGCGCTCAGCTTGGAGTTGTCCGCCGGTTAAGGCAGTCTGGTCGGCATGGCTACTGCACCGTACGGGGTTCGGCTGCTGGTCGGCGCCGCGACGATGGCCGTCGAGGAGACGCTCCGGCTGCCGAAAACCATCCTGATGTACCCGATGACGCTGGCCAGCACGGCCGCGCACGTCGTGATGCGGTTCCAGCAGAACGTGGCCGAGCTGGTGATCAAGGGCGACTCCACCCTGGAGCACATCTTCCCGCCCAAGGACGAGCAGCCGGAATGGGCGACCTTCGACGAGGACCTGCCCGACGACGAAGCCGACGGCGAGCCGTCCGGCGTCGGCTCGATCAACGCTGATGGTCGCGCCGAAGGCCGGTTCGCGCTCTATTCGTCTCCCGGTGCCGACGCGGCCGACGACTGGGCTCGCACGGCTGCCAAACCATCGAAAAAGTCGGTTTCGACGCCCGCCGTGGTCGAGGAGCTGGATTACGAGCAGCTGACGCTGGCGCAGCTGCGGGCCCGGCTGCAGTCCCTCGATGTCGACGAGCTCGAAGCCCTGCTGGCCTTCGAAGAGGCCACCAAGGGACGCGCTCCGTTCCAGACGCTGCTTGCCAACAGGATCACGCGCGCGACGGCGAAGTGACCGAGAATTCGGCCGAGGCTCGGGCAACCCGATCGGCTAATTCGGCCGAAAACCCTTTCCCGGTTCGCGCGGTCGCGACGCGGATCGCCGCCTGGATCGACAAACTCGGCACGGTCTGGGTCGAGGGCCAGTTGACCCAGATCAATATCCGTCCCGGCTCCCGGACCGTCTTCATGGTGTTGCGTGATCCGGCCGCCGACATGTCGTTGAGCGTGACCGCACCCCGCACCCTGGTCGACAACGCGCCGGTCAAGCTCGTCGAGGGCGTTCAGGTGGTGGTCTGCGGCAAGCCGAACTTCTACACCGGCCGGGGCACTCTGACGTTGCGGCTGTCCGAAATACGCGCAGTCGGCATCGGCGAACTACTGGCCCGGATCGAGCGATTGCGGCAGCTCCTGGCCGCGGAGGGCCTATTCGATTCGCGATTGAAACGACCAATCCCATTCTTGCCCAACATGATCGGGCTGATCACTGGCCGGGCCAGCGCCGCTGAGCATGACGTGACGACGGTGGCGGGCACCCGGTGGCCCGCGGTGCGGTTCGCCGTCCGCAATACCGCGGTGCAGGGGCCGACCGCGGTCGCTCAGATCGTCAAGGCGTTGCGCGAGTTAGATTCTGACGAGTGCGTCGACGTCATCGTGCTGGCCCGCGGCGGCGGCAGCGTCGAGGATCTGCTGCCGTTTTCCGACGAGACGCTGTGCCGCGCCATCTCGGCGTGCCGCACGCCGGTCGTCAGCGCGGTCGGCCATGAGCCCGACAACCCGCTGTGCGATCTGGTGGCCGACCTGCGGGCCGCAACGCCCACCGATGCCGCCAAGAAGATCGTTCCCGACGCGTTGGCCGAGCAACAGCTGATCAACGACCTGCGTCGGCGTAGTGCCCAGGCCTTGCGCAACTGGGTGGGCCGCGAAGAACGTGTGCTGGCACAGCTGCGCAACCGGCCGGTGCTGGCCGAGCCGCTGGCCGCACTCGCGACGCGTGCCGAGGAGATTCACCGGGCCCGGTCCGCGGTTCGCCGCGATATCACCCGGCTGATCGACGTGCAGGCCGAGCGCGTCGGACATTTGTCGGCACGGCTGGCGACTCTGGGCCCGGCGGCCACCCTGGCGCGGGGCTACGCCGTGGTGCAGACCGTCGGGGATGCCGGGCCGGCAGTGCTGCGGTCGGTCGACGACGCCCCGGCCGGGACGAGGTTGCGGGTGCGGGTCGGCGATGGCGCGATAGCGGCGACGAGTGAAGGACCTGGCGATGGCGAGTGACGAAGCTACACCTATTAGTCAGCTCGGATATGAGAAATGCCGCGACGAGCTGATCGAGGTCGTACGACTGCTGGAGCAGGGCGGGCTCGACCTGGATGCGTCGCTCACCCTCTGGGAAAGAGGCGAACAGCTGGCAAAACGGTGTGAAGAACACTTAGCCGGCGCGCGTCGGCGGGTGGCCGACACCCTGGCCGCCGGCGAATCCGCCGATTCTTGACATCGCAACGACTTCTGCGACGTTTATTCGAAACTGGAACACGTGTCAGTTATCCTCGGCGGCATGGCTGACCATTCTGGATCCACACCGACCGCGCCGCTGGGCCGAGTGCTCGTCACCGGCGGCTCGGGATTCGTCGGCGCCAACCTGGTGACCACGCTGCTCGACCAGGGCTACCAGGTGCGGTCCTTCGACCGGGCGCCCTCGCCGCTGCCGGCTCAGCCCGGACTCGAGGTGCTGCAAGGCGACATCTGCGACCGGGACATCGTCGCGGGCGCGGTGGACGGCATCGACACCGTCTTTCACACCGCGGCGCTGATCGAGTTGATGGGCGGCGCATCGGTCACCGACGAATACCGGCAGCGCAGCTTCGCCGTCAACGTCGAGGGAACCAAGAACCTGGTGCACGCGGCACGGGCCGCCGGTGTCAAACGGTTCGTCTACACGGCGTCCAACAGCGTGGTGATGGGCGGCCGGCCGATCGCCGGCGGCGACGAGACGTTGCCCTACACCGATCGCTTCGCCGACCTCTACACCGAGACCAAGGTGGTCGCCGAACGATTTGTGCTGTCGCAGAACGGTATTGACGGGATGTTGACCTGCTCGATCCGCCCGAGCGGCATCTGGGGCCGCGGCGATCAGACGATGTTCCGCAAGGTGTTCGAAAGCGTGCTGGCCGGTCACGTCAAGGTGCTGGTCGGCCGCAAGTCCGCCCGTTTGGATAACTCCTACGTGCACAACCTGATTCACGGATTCATCCTGGCTGCCCAGCATTTGGCGCCAGGTGGCACCGCGCCGGGTCAGGCTTACTTCATCAACGACGCCGAACCGATCAACATGTTCGAGTTCGCCCGTCCGGTGGTGACGGCTTGCGGAGAGCGATTGCCGCGGCTACGTATATCCGGCGCATTGGTGCGCGCGGCGATGCTGGGTTGGCAGCGGCTGCATTTCCGGTTCGGGTTCCCCCCACCGATGCTGGAGCCACTGGCCATCGAGCGGCTGTATCTGGACAACTATTTTTCGGTCGCCAAGGCCACCCGGGATCTCGGCTACCGCCCGTTGTTCACCACCGAACAAGCGATGGTCGAGTGCCTGCCGTACTACACCGAACTGTTCGCCCAGATGAAAGCCGCGGCCCATCCGGCACCGGTCGCGGTTGTCGCACCGGCTGTGGCCGAATAGCCGGGAGGTTCCGCGTCGGCGTGTAGCGTAATGCGGCATGAGCCCCGAGACCGTGCTTGTGACCGGGGCTTTCGGGCTCGTCGGCTCGGAAACCGTGCGTCAGCTGATGGTCGAGGGGCCGCACGTGGTCGCCACCGACCTCAATCTGCCGGCCAATCGCCGGGCGGCCGAGAACATGCCCTCCACCGAGGTGCGCTGGGCCGATCTCACCAAACCCGACGCGGTCACCCGACTGCTGCGGGCCGTCGCCCCGACGGCGATAGTTCACCTCGCCGCGATCATCCCGCCGGCCTGCTACGCCCGGCCGAAGCTCGCCGACCGCGTCAACGTCGGTGCGACGGAGTTGCTACTCAAGGCCGCCGCCGCGCTGCCGAATCCCCCGCGCTTCGTCCAGGCATCCAGCGTTGCCGCCTACGGCGCGCGCAACCCGCACCGCGTCGACGGCGTGCTCACCGCGGACACCCCGCTGCGACCGTCCGACATCTACGGCGCTCACAAGGCGGAGGCCGAAAACCTGGTGCGGGCTTCGGGATTGGACTGGGTGATACTGCGGCTGGGCGGCGTGCTCACCGCCGAGCCCCGCCTCGACCTCGACCTGGACACCATCTATTTCGAAGCGTCGCTGCCGATCGACGGTCACATCCAGACCGTGGACGTTCGTGACGTGGCACGCGCCTTCATCGCCGCGACCACCGCGCCGGTCGTCGGCGAGACGTTGCTGATCGGCGGCGACGAGTCGCACCGGTTGGTCCAGGCCGACATCGCCCCGTCCACCGCCGCGGCGATGGGCCTGGTCGGTGGAATACCAGCCGGACGCAAAGGCGATCCGGAAAGCGACGCCGACTGGTTCGGCACCGATTGGATGGACACCACGCGATCAGCGGAAGCTCTTGATTTTCAGCATATTTCGTGGCCGCAGCTGCTCGCCGAGACCGCCGCGCAGATGGGTTGGCGGCGGTACCCGGCGCGGCTGATCGCGCCGCTGACACACGCCCTGCTCACCCGACGCTCGCCGTACTACCGCTACCCCGGACGCTACGCCGACCCGTGGGGCGTCATCGATGCGAAATGGGGAAGTCACACATGACTGAAGTAAACACCCGAAAAGCGTTGGTGATCGGCGGTGCGTCCGGCATCGGCAAGGCGGTCGCGCACGCGTTGGCCGCCGACGGTTGTCGAGTGGTGGTCGCCGACCGCAACGCCGACGGAGCACATTGCGTCGCAACCGAACTCGGCGATCCCCATACCGCGGCGACCGTTGAGGTCACCGACGAAAACGCGGTCCGCGCGCTGTTCGACGACGCGGGCGAACTCGACGTGGTGGTCAACACCGCCGGTTACAGCGCGCTCGGGCTGATCACCGAACTGGCCGCCGAGGACTTTCGCGGCGTGGTCGACGTCTGTCTCACCGGCGCCTTCCTGGTCATCAAGCACGCCACTCCGCGACTGCGCAACGGCGGGGCGCTGGTGTCGATCAGCTCACTCAATGGACGACAGCCGGCCGTGGCGATGAGCGCCTACTGCGCCGCCAAAGCCGGGCTTTCGATGCTGACCCAGGTCGCCGCGCTCGAGCTTGCGCCACTTGGCATTCGGGTCAATGCGGTCGCACCCGGATTCGTGCACACCCCGCTCACCGAGCCCGCCACCCACATCCCCGGTGTCGTCGACGAATACGTGGAGAACACCCCGCTCGGCCGGGCCGGCACTCCCGAAGACATTGCCGAGGCGGTGCTGTTCCTGTGCAAGGCGCCGTGGCTGACCGGCGAGGTGCTCGACCTCAACGGTGGCGCGCACATGATGCGCTACCCGGACCTGATGGGCCACGTCATGAAGCTTGCGGCACAGTGACTTTCACGGGTAAGCAGGCGATCGTCACCGGCGCGGGGTCGGGCATCGGCGCGGCGCTGTGCCGCGCTCTGGTAGCCGCGGGTGCTGACGTTGTCTGCACCGATGTCGACGGCGCCGCGGCCGCCCGCACCGCCGAGAGCCTGCGGGGTCCCGGCACCGCGACGTCGGCCACCCTCGACGTTACCGACCCGGCCGCAGTGCAGGCCGCCGTGGACACCGTCATCGCCCGGGCCGGACGCCTCGACCTGATGTTCAACAACGCCGGAATCGCCTGGGGCGGCGACACCGAACTGCTGACGCTGGAACAGTGGAACGCGATCATCGATGTCAACATTCGCGGCGTCGTTCACGGCGTGACCGCGGCCTACCCGGCGATGCTGCGGCAGGGCCACGGCCACATCGTCAATACCGCTTCGATGGCCGGGCTGACCGCGGCCGGCCAGATCACCAGCTACGTGATGACCAAGCACGCGATCGTCGGGCTGTCGCTGGCGCTGCGCTCGGAAGCCATCCCGCACGGCGTCGGCGTGCTGGCGGTGTGCCCGGGCGCGGTTGAGACCCCGATCCTGGACAAGGGCGCGATCGGCGGCTTCGTCGGGCGCGACTACTACCTGCGCGGGCAGGGCACGAAGAACGCCTACAGCGCCGATAAGTTGGCTGCCGACACGTTGAAGGCGATCACCCGCAACAATGCGCTGCTGGTCAAGCCTTGGCAATCCTACGCGTCCTGGGTGTTTGCCCGGCTGGCGCCAAATCTGTTGCAGCGCATGTCTATCCGCTTCATCGCCGACCAGCGCAGACGGCAGGCGGCTAACGCAGCCGCTCGTTGAGGAACGCCACGACCCGCTTACGCGCCTCGTAGGCCGGCTGGCCGTCGACCTCGCGTACCTCGTCGGTCAGCACCGAATGGGCCATCCGCGAGAAGCCGTATTCATTGCCCGGCTTGGAGTTGATTTCGATCACCTCGAACGCGTCACCCAGTTTGTCTTTGAGCGTCTTGAATCGCTCGCCGGGAGCCATCTTGTCCTCGCTGAACCGCAGGCCGATGGCGCACAGTCCCTCGTTCGTGGCGCGGTCTTTGAAGGCGTTCAACTCCAGATCGCTGACCCCGGCGTCGCGGCGCTGGCGCGGCGTCAGCGGGAAAGGCACCGACGGCTGGCTGAGCACTGGCGCGAGCACGCTGTCGTCGACCGCGGCGGCCAGCGCGAAGCCCCCGGTGAAGCAGTGCCCGATGACCCCGACGCCCTTGCCGGGGGTCTCCTTGTTGAGCTCACGCGCCAGCGCACGCAGGAACACCGCCACCGGACGCTGCTTGTTGGTCGCCAGGGCCGCGAATTCCCTTGCCACACAGGCGCGGGCGATGGTCGAGACGACGTAAGCGGGGTCCTTGCCGCGACCCGGCTCGCCGAACAGCGACGGCATGGCCACCGTGAAACCGTTGTCCACCAAGTGGTTTCCCAGCCCCAATACGCCGGGGTGGATGCCCGGGATCTCGGGGATCAGCACCACGCCGGGGCCGTCGCCGCGGCGGTAGACGTCGTGGGTGTATCCGCCGCCGGTGAACGGCGCCACCGTCCAGCCGGTGAGATCAGCTACCGGAGCGCTCATTGATGTTTCTCCTGCCGTTGTGAAGAAAGGGGTGCCTGCGTCTGGGTGGCCGCTGCCAGCGTACGAAACTCGTCGACGCTGCCGGCTCCGGTGATGGCCACCTGCGCGGGTCCGGCCGGGCTGTCGAGTCGCGTCGTCCACACCGGCTCGACCCCACCGTCGCCCTGGTAGGTGACCCACCGGACGCCGTTGACGTCGACGGCGCCGGTCGGATACATCGAGCTGTGGATGGAGCCGACCAGCTTCGCCTCGTCGGCGTTGCTCTGCGTCAGGCTCAGATACTCGCCGGCCGGGCTGATGAAGCCGACGATCGAGGTGACGGCGCGCAGCTTCTGGCCGGTCGCCGGGTCGGTCCGGCCGTCGGCGATGCCGCCCCGGCCACCGGAGTTGGCCTGCCAGCCATTGGGGAGCTGCGGCAGCCGGACCGGGAAGCCGAGGGTCAGCGCGTCGGCCTTCAGGGCGCTGGCCGCGTCGTAGGCCGGCACCGGCCCGCGATTGACTCCGCCCGGTGAAAACGAGCACATCCCGACCACCCCGGCCAGCACGATGCAGGCCACCACCAGCGGCGCGATCGACCAGAACATGTCCCGGCCGTCCTGCAGCAGCCGGGGCTTTGCCGGTTTGGCCATCCTGCCCGGGGGCTGAGGCTGCGTTGTCACACCACGAGTATCCCAGCTACCGAGCGGCAACCTGCCTCTGGGACAATCGGCAGCCATGAGCGAGAGCCGTCGTGAAGCCCCGGACCGCAACCTCGCCCTCGAATTGGTTCGGGTCACCGAAGCAGGCGCCATGGCCGCCGGTCGCTGGGTGGGCCGCGGCGACAAAGAGGGCGGTGACGGCGCGGCGGTCGATGCGATTCGCCAGCTGGTGAACTCGGTGTCGATGCGCGGCGTCGTCGTGATCGGCGAAGGCGAGAAAGACGAAGCGCCGATGCTCTACAACGGCGAGCACGTCGGAAACGGCGACGGTCCGGAATGCGACTTCGCCGTCGACCCGATCGATGGCACCACGCTGATGAGCAAGGGCATGCCCAACGCCATCTCGGTGCTGGCGGTGGCCGACCGCGGGTCGATGTTCGACCCGTCGGCGGTGTTCTACATGGACAAGATCGCCGTCGGCCCGGACGCCGCGCACGTGCTCGACATCACCGCGCCGATCGGCGAGAACATCCGGGCGGTCGCCAAGGTCAAGGGTCTGTCGGTGCCGGACATGACCGTCGTCATCCTGGACCGGCCGCGGCACGCCCAGCTGATCGATGACGTGCGGGCGACCGGCGCCCGGATCCGGCTGATCACCGACGGCGACGTGGCCGGCGCAATCGCCGCCTGCCGACCGGGCTCCGGTACCGACATGCTGGCCGGCATCGGCGGTACTCCCGAGGGGATCATCACCGCCGCGGCGCTGCGCTGCATGGGCGGCGAGATCCAGGCTCAGCTCGCCCCCAAGGACGACGAGGAAAGGCAGAAAGCGCTCGACGCGGGCTATGACCTCGACGCCGTCCTGACCACCTTCGACCTGGTGTCCGGCGATAACGTCTTCTTCTGCGCGACCGGTGTCACCGACGGCGATCTGCTCAAGGGTGTGCGCTACGAACCCGGCGGCTGCACCACCCAGTCGATCGTGATGCGGTCGAAGTCCGGCACGCTGCGGATGGTCGAGGGTTTTCACCGGCTGACCAAACTCAACGAATACTCTGCGATCGACTTCACCGGCGACAGCAGCGCCGCCTACCCCCTGCCGTAACGACTACCAAGCGAGGACCTTGCTCAATGGCGGACGACACCGAATACCGCATCGAACACGACACCATGGGCGAGGTCCGGGTACCCGCAAAAGCGTTGTGGCGAGCCCAGACTCAGCGTGCCGTGGAAAACTTCCCGATCTCGGGCCGCGGCCTCGAGCGCACCCAGATCCGCGCCCTGGGTCTGCTGAAGGCCGCATGCGCCCAGGTCAATAAGGATCTCGGGCTGCTCGCCGCGGACAAGGCCGACGCGATCATCGCCGCGGCCGCCGAGATCGCCGACGGCAAGCACGACGACCAGTTCCCGATCGACGTGTTCCAGACCGGTTCGGGCACCAGTTCCAACATGAACACCAACGAGGTGATCGCCAGCATCGCGGGCGCCAACGGCGTGACCGTGCACCCCAACGACGACGTCAACATGTCGCAGTCGTCCAACGACACATTCCCGACCGCCACCCACATCGCGGCCACCGAAGCCGCTGTCCGCCATCTCATTCCGGCGCTGCAGGTGCTGCACGACGCGCTTGCCGGCAAAGCGCGCGAATGGCACACCGTGGTCAAGTCGGGCCGCACGCACCTGATGGACGCCGTCCCCGTGACGCTGGGCCAGGAGTTCTCCGGGTACGCCCGTCAGATCGAGGCCGGCATAGAAAGGGTGCGCGCGTCGCTCCCCCGGCTCGGTGAGCTGGCGATCGGCGGCACCGCCGTCGGCACCGGCCTCAACGCCCCGGACGGGTTTGGCGCGAAGGTGGTGCAGGTACTCGTCAAAGACACCGGCCTGACCGAACTGCGCACTGCCGCAAATTCTTTCGAAGCACAAGCCGCCCGCGACGGGCTGGTCGAGGCGTCCGGTGCGCTGCGCACCATCGCCGTGTCGCTGACCAAGATCGCCAACGACGTGCGATGGATGGGCTCGGGCCCGCTGACCGGTCTGGCCGAGATCCAGCTGCCGGACCTGCAGCCGGGCAGCTCGATCATGCCGGGCAAGGTCAATCCCGTTCTGCCCGAGGCGGTTACCCAGGTTGCCGCACAGGTGATCGGCAACGACGCCGCCGTCACCGTCGGCGGCCTGTCGGGTGCGTTCGAGCTCAACGTCTACATCCCGATGATGGCCCGCAACGTGCTCGAGTCGTTCAAGCTGCTGACCAATGTCTCGACGCTTTTCGCCGAGCGGTGCATCGTCGGCCTGAAAGCCAACGAAGAGCATCTCAAAGAGCTGGCCGAGTCGTCGCCGTCGATCGTCACGCCACTGAACTCACTGATCGGCTACGAGGAGGCAGCTGCCGTTGCCAAGCAGGCGGTCAAGGAGGGCACGACAATTCGGCAAGCGGTGATCAACCGCGGTCTGATCGGCGACAAGCTGTCCGAAGAAGAACTCGACCGCCGTCTCGACGTGCTCGCGATGGCCAAGGTGACCGAGGAGTAGGCGACTCACTCCACCCAAATCGACGATAGCGTGCGTCCCACTCGCAAAACTCCGCACCAGCGTCGATCTCAGCGTAGAAATGGGTGATGGCCATGCTCGACAACGGACTCCGCCAACGGCGCCTCGCGCTCATCGAAGAGCACATGAACACCGAGGTGACGAAGGAGTTCGATCGCACCCTGGCCACCTTCAATGGGCACCCCCGCTACGAGATCATGGCCACCGGGCAGGTTTTCGACGGTGACGACGAGGTGATGAACTACTACCTCACCACTCGCACCGCGTTCCCCGACCAGCGGCACGACAACGTGCGCTATCACTTCACCGACGATGCCGTGATCACCGAATTCGACCTACTGGGAACCAATCTCGGCGAGTTCTACGGCATGCCACCCACGGGCAAGGCGTTCCGGGTGCCGATCATCGCGGTGTTCTTCTTCGACGGTGAACGAATCACCAATGAGCGCATCTACTTTGACAGTGCCAGCCTGGTTACCCAGATCGGCCGTGGCGAGCTGCTGGCACTGGCCGCCTCGGGCGAGCTACCGGGGCAGTGAAAGCGCGCTAGCTGCCATTGTTCGATCCGCCCGAATTCTGGCCTGCCACATCGGTGATCGGGAAGTTCGGCATTGGCGGTGGCGACGGTGTGTTGGGCAGCGACGGGATCTCCGACGGCGGGATGTCGTGCAGGGCGTTGGCCGCGGACCCGTTCTCGCGGCTGCCGTAAACGCTGCCCGCAGCGCGCGGGCCGAGCAGGTGACTCACCGTGACCAGGTGGTAGTTGTTCGCCTTCAGCACCGGGATGAACTGCTCGACGAGGTCGACGGTGCTGGAGTAGGTGTCATGCAGCAGCACCACCGAGCCCGGTTTGATCTGAGTCATCAGCACCTGTCGGCTGGCCGCGGTGTTGGAGTCGTTGATCCAGTCGAAAGGGATGACGTCCCAGAGGATTCCGGCCAGGCCGGCTTTAGCGGCCTGCTCGTTGACGGCCGGATCGGTCAACCCGCCCGGCGGACGCCACAGCTTCGGCGTCATCCCGGTGGCGGCGACGATCGCGTCGGTGGCCCGGGTGAACTGAGCCGGCACATCGGCCGGCGGCAGCGTTGTCATGTTGGGGTGTTCCCAGGTGTGGTTGCCCAGTTCCATGCCCGCCTCGACGACCCGCTTGGCGCCGGCCGGGTTGGCCGCGACCTTGTTCCCGATCTCGAAGAACGTCGCCTTCGCGTTGTTGGCCTTCAGAATGCCCAGCAGTCGGTCGGTGTAGGGCGTCGGCCCGTCGTCGAAGGTCAGCGCCACGCACTTGACCTGTGCGCAGTCGACGACGTCATTGGCGTGGGCGAACCGGACGTGCCCGGTGAAGGCTCCAACCGCCACGATGACCGTGGCCGCCGCGACACCGGCGGCGGTACGCAGGTACCGCCACTTCTGGCTGTCGGGTCGTTTCGGCACTGCAGAAGCCTACCGAACCCCCGGTTTACAGCGGAGCGCCGCTGATCTCTTCGAGCATCTCGGTGACCAGCGCCGCGATCGGCGAGCGCTCACTGCGCAGCAGCGTGATGTGCGCGAATAGCGGGTGGCCCTTGAGCTTTTCGACCACGGCGGCGACACCGTCGTGGCGACCCACCCGCAGGTTGTCGCGCTGGGCGACGTCATGGGTGAGCACCACCCGCGAGCCCGCACCCAGTCGCGACAGCACGGTCAGCAGCACGTTGCGTTCCAGCGACTGCGCTTCGTCGACGATCACGAACGAGTCGTGCAACGAGCGACCGCGGATGTGGGTCAGCGGCAACACCTCGAGCATGCCGCGGGACAGCACTTCTTCGAGCACCGCCGGGCTGGCCAGACCTTCAAGGGTGTCGAAGACCGCCTGCGCCCACGGGCCCATCTTTTCGCTCTCGCTGCCGGGCAGATAGCCCAACTCCTGGCCACCGACCGCGTACAGCGGGCGGAACACGACCACCTTGCGCTGGGTGCGCCGCTCCAGCACGGCCTCCAGGCCGGCGCACAGCGCCAGCGCGGACTTGCCGGTGCCGGCCTTGCCGCCCAGCGACACGATGCCCACCGACTCGTCGAGCAGCAGATCCAGGGCCACCCGCTGCTCGGCGGAGCGCCCGCGCAGCCCGAATACCTCACGGTCGCCGCGAACCAGTTGCACCTTCTTGTGCGCGTTCACCCGGCCGAGCGCGTGTGAGCTGCCGGCCAGCAGGCGAATACCGGTGTGGCAGGGCAGGTCTCGGGCACCCTCCAAGTCGACCTCGCCGTCGGCGAACAACGCGTCGATGTCGTCGGCGCTGGTTTCCAGCTCCGTCATTCCGGTCCAGCCGGACACTACGACGTCTTGCGCGTGGTACTCGTCGGCGGCCAGGCCCACCGCGCCGGCCTTGACGCGCAGCGGAATGTCCTTGCTGACCAACGTGACCCGCTTGCCTTCGGCGGCAAGATTGGCCGCGCAGCACAGGATGCGGGAGTCGTTGGTGTCGGTGCGGAACCCGGCCGGCAGTACCGACGGGTCGCTGTGGTTGAGCTCGACGTGCAGCGTACCGCCCTGTGCGCCAACCGGAATGGGCTGATCGAGGCGGCCGTGCTGGATGCGGAGATCATCGAACAAGCGCAATGCCTGGCGGGCGAACCAGCCCAGCTCGTGATGATGGCGTTTGGCCTCCAGCTCACTGATCACCACCAGCGGGACCACTACTTCGTGTTCGGCGAAGCGGGAGCAGGCCCACGGGTCGGACAACAGCACCGACGTGTCGAGCACGTAGGTCCTGATGGTGTCCTGAGAAACCGCCGGAGAATCAGTCACGAGCGCTCCTGGAAGCTCATCGCCCGGATCGCCGCCGCACGCGGGTGGTGGCCCCAACCCCACCCATGCGCGCGAGGCGTTCTCACCGGGCTGGATGCCCGTGCGGCCCGCACGGACGAATCGGCGGGGGCCGCGGCGCAAGGACCGGAGCCGACGGTCCTTTCGAGGTCGAGTCGAGAGGCGCCGCCCGGATAGCAGAGCATGTCGCTAGCCATCGCCTGCGACGGTACCCGCGTTGCCGCATCCGCGCCGTGCAGGCGCGCCGTCGACAATGCAGAGCGCGCAGCGCGATGAGGAGGAGCGGCGCTACAGGCCCCGCCGTCGACAATGCAGAGCGCGCAGCGCGATGAGGAGGAGCGGCGCTACAGGCCCCGCCGTCGACAATGCAGAGCGCGCAGCGCGATGAGGAGGAGCGGCGCTAAAAGCCCGCCGGAGGGGTTAGACGACGAACTTCGCCAGGGCGGGCTCGTCGGCCACGCCCCAGGCGGTGATGCGGTCGGAGATGACCTGCTCGAGTTGGTCGGGGCCGAAAATGCCTGCCTCGGCGGCGATTCGCACCTTGTCGGCATAGGCGTCGATGTCGGCGCCGATCACCTCGATCTCCGCCGCGCGGGCCGCGATCGCCGCGATCGTCTCATCGCGTGAGTAGGTGAGCAGGTGCGCCACCAGGTTGGCGAAGAACTCCTCGTGCCGCGCTTCGTCGCGGGCGATGTGGGTGATGAGTCCGGCCAGCACCGGCTCCTCGATCTGCGCCGCGAGGTTGTTGCAGTACACCGCGTGCGCCGCTTCGAAGAGCGCCATGAATACCAGCGTCTCGATCTGCGAGTACTGGTCGGCGCGATAGCCCTTTTCCGACACGTGCTGGAAGCGCACGTTCTCGTTGGCGGTGGGGTCGATCTCGCGGGTCACTACGAAGTACTCGCGCAGCGCGATGGCGTGCAGATGCTCCTCGGCGGTCCACCGACCGATCCACTGGCCCCAGTTGTCTTCGAGGATGAAGTGCTCGACCAGCTCACGGTGGTAGCCGGCCAAATTGTCCTTGGTGATCAGCAGGATCTCGCACGCATCGGTGATGGTTTTCGGCAACGTCACCTGCGAGGGATCCCAGTCCCGGCCACCGAGGAAGGCGAAGTTCTCACCCTGCTCGAACGGCACGAAATCGTGGGCGAACCAGATTTGCTCGGTCTCGATGTGACGGTCGATGTTCGCACCGACCACCGGCTCGAGTTCGAGCATCAACGCATCAGCAACAGGTTTGACTGCCATAAAAGTAACTATAACCCGCGTACACAGTTATTTGAAATCTGACTCGCGGGTCAGACAAGCGACCAGTCCTCCAGGCCGTCGTACAGCGGGAACTCCCTGGCCAGGCGCGTAACGCGGTCACGCAGCGCCGCCGTGTCGGCGGCCGTTCCCGCCGCCAGCGCGGTGGCGATGATGTCTGCGACCTCGCTGAATTCGGTGTCCCCGAAGCCGCGGGTGGCCAGAGCCGGCGTGCCGACCCGCAGACCGGACGTGACCATCGGGGGCCGCGGGTCGTTGGGAACGGCGTTGCGGTTGACCGTGATGCCGACGTCGTGCAGCAGATCCTCGGCGGCCTGACCGTCCAGCGGCGAGTCGCGCAGGTCGACCAGCACCAAGTGGACGTCCGTGCCGCGGCTGACGACCGAGACACCGGCCTTGGCCACGTCGGCCGCCAGCAGTCGCTCGGCGATGATCCGGGCGCCGGACAGCGTGCGCTGCTGGCGCTCGACGAACTCCGGGGTGCCGGCAATCTTCAGCGCCACCGCCTTGGCGGCGATCACGTGCATCAGCGGGCCGCCCTGCTGCCCGGGGAACACCGCCGAGTTGACCTTCTTGGCCCAGTCCTGCTTGCCCATGATCAGACCGGACCGCGGGCCGCCCAGCGTCTTGTGCACCGTCGTCGACACGATGTCGGCGTCCGGCACCGGCGACGGGTGCAAGCCCGCCGCGACCAGACCGGCGAAGTGCGCCATGTCGACCCACAGACTGGCGCCGACCTCATCGGCCACCGCTTTGAACGCGGCGAAGTCCAGCGTCCGCGGGTAGGCCGACCAACCCGCGACGATGACCTTGGGGCGGAACTCCAGCGCCTGTGCCCGCAACACGTCCATGTCGATCAGATGGCTGGTGGCGTCAACGCCGTAGAAGGCGTTCTCGTAAAGCTTGCCGGAGAAGTTGAGCTTCATGCCGTGGGTCAGATGACCGCCGTTGGCCAGGTCGAGGCCCAGCAGCTTCTCCCCCGGCGACATCAGCGCGTGCAACACCGCGGCGTTGGCCTGCGCACCCGAGTGCGGCTGGACGTTGGCGAAGTCGGCGCCGAACAGCGCCTTGGCCCGGTCGCGGGCGATGTTCTCCACGACGTCGACGTATTCGCAGCCGCCGTAATAGCGGCGGCCGGGCAGACCCTCGGCGTACTTGTTGGTCAGCACGCTGCCCTGGGCCTGCAGCACCGCGCGCGGCACGAAGTTCTCCGACGCGATCATCTCCAGCGTGTCGCGCTGGCGGCCGAGCTCCTTGCCGAGCAGCTCGGCGATGTCGGGGTCGACCTCGGCCAGCGGTGCGGACATGACGGATTTGGTGCGGGCATCGGGTGCGGCAGTCACGCCGCCAGTCTAAGCGGGCATGGTCGACGGGACGAAAGGTTCGTCGAGCAACCGACCGAACCGCTCGACCAGGCTGACACCGACGGGGCGGTCGTCGAGCCAGCCGCGCAGCAGCCGATAGCCCTCGACGTAAGTGCTGGTGTAGGCCCGCCACAACGGCGACGACAGGAATCGCAGCATCTGCCGGGCGCGAGTGTCATTGACCAGCAGCCAGCGCCGAAGGAACTCCGCAACCTCGTCGGCGTCGCGGTGCTCGTCGTGCAACATCAGCGCCGCATCCTGACGCACGCCGGCCAGCGCCGCCGACGCCTCGGACACCGCCTCAGCCCGCTCGCCGTCGAACCGCAGCCCGAGGTCGGCATAGATCTCGGTGGCCCAGCTCCCCCACCTCGGGCCGATCGCCGCGTACAGCGCCAGGTCGGCCAGGCCCTCGGCCATCAGACACTGCGGCGTGTTAACCAGGAAGATGGTCTGCTCGGCCTGGCCTTTCCGGTTGACCAGGCCGGCCTCTTTGCGGCAATGCTCGGTGTGATGGCCGGGATAGGACTCGTGGGCCACCAGCCGCGGAAGGTTGGACATCAATTGTTTGAGGTCGGCGTTGACCGCCACCGTGGAGCGGTAATCGCCCAGGTAGTAGTTGAATCCCGACCACGGCTTGTCGGTCACCACCTGGTAGTCGACGGTTTCGGCGTCCGGCAGCGGATACTCGGCGCGGACCCGGTCGCGCAGCGCGCTGGAGAACGCGTCGATGCAGGCCGCTAACTTCTCGGGCGGGATTTCTTCGCTGACGCGGTGCGCTTCCATCCGGTCGGCAAGTGGGCCGCTGCCGCCCAGCGTCTCGTCGAGGCGCGCGTGCGCCTGGCGATACGTCTCCGGGTCACCCTTGGAAATGTGCACGTCGAAGTAAGCGTGGACTTCGTCGACGAAGCCGATATTTTCGCCGGCGAATTTGCGGGCCGCGCATTCCAGGGCCCGGAGGTGGGCGCCCACATAGTCGGCGCGCTGGGCATCGAAGCCCCCAAAATCACTGCGGCGGGGCACATCCGGTAGTGCAGCGAGTAGGCGCGCGGCCTGCCGGGCCAGATCCGCCGGGTCGGGCGCGGGCTCGGCCGCCACCGCCGTGCGCAGTGCCGGATCCCCGGTGAAAGCGTCGACGTAGCCCTCCTCGATCCGGTCGAAGCGCAAACCGAGCAGCAGGTACTCGCGGATCAGCAGGTCGGGTTCCACGCTCGTCAACGCTATCCGGTCGCCGCCCCACCCGCCCACGGCGCACCAAAGGCTGCAAGACTGGCTGTCATGCCGCGGCCCAGCGAGCCGAGCCCCTACGTGGAGTTCGATCGACGACAGTGGCGCGCGCTCCGTATGTCGACGCCGCAGCCATTGACCGAAGAGGAAATCGTCGGTCTGCGCGGTATCGGCGAGCAAGTCAACCTCCGCGAGGTCGAAGAGGTCTACCTCCCGCTGGCGCGACTTCTGCACCTGCAGGTCGCGGCCCGCCAGAGACTTTTCTCGGCGACCGCCGAGTTCCTCGGCGAGCCACAGCAGGCTCCCGACCGTCCGGTGCCGTTCATCATCGGCGTGGCGGGCAGCGTGGCAGTCGGAAAGTCGACGACCGCTCGCGTGCTGCAGGCGCTGCTGGCCCGCTGGGACCACCACCCACGCGTCGACCTGGTTACCACCGACGGGTTCCTCTACCCGAACGTCGAACTGAGCCGTCGAAACTTGATGCACCGCAAAGGTTTTCCGGAGAGCTACGACCGCCGCGCCCTGATGCGATTCGTCACGTCGGTGAAGTCGGGATCGGACTACGTGTGCGCGCCGGTGTATTCGCACCTGCACTACGACCGGGTGCCAGACGCCAAGCAGGTAGTGCGCCACCCCGACATTCTGATTCTCGAAGGCCTCAACGTGCTGCAGACCGGACCGACGCTGATGGTGTCGGACCTGTTCGACTTCTCGCTGTACGTGGACGCCCGGATCGAGGACATCGAGGGTTGGTATATCTCGCGGTTCCTGGCGATGCGCTCGACGGCATTCGCCAACCCCGCGTCGCACTTCCACCACTACGCCGGTCTGACCGATCAGCAGGCCGATATCGCGGCCCGCGACATCTGGCGCTCGATCAACCGGCCCAACCTGATCGAGAACATCCTGCCGACTCGGCCGCGGGCCACCCTGGTGTTGCGCAAGGACGCCGACCACTCCATCAACCGGTTGCGACTGCGCAAGTTGTGATGCTCCGATCCGCGCTGTCGATCGCCGTCGTCGCCACCGCTCTCCTGGTGCCGGTTCCGGTGGCATCCGCCCAACAGAGCGATCTGCCCTTCACCGGTCTCAAGGATTCGAACGGCGTGGCGGTAGCCGCCGACGGCGATGTGTTCGTCACCGACGCGGGCCACCGCCGGGTACTCAAGCTCGCGGCCGGCTCGACCAGGCAGACCGAGCTGCCGTTCACGGGCTTGGAGAATCTCACGGGTATCGCGGTCGACGGTGCAGGCAATGTCTACGTCACATATTTCACCGACGGGTACCCCGGCGCGGGCACGGTGACGAAGCTGGCCGCCGGCGTTCAGCTCGATCTGCCGTTCACCGACCTCGTCGACCCGCGTGCGGTGACAGTGGATTCGGCCGGCAGCGTGTACGTTGCCGATCGCCGCAGACATCAGATCCTCAAGCTGGCCCCCGGCTCGACCACTCAGACGGTGCTGCCGTTCGACGGCCTGGAGATCCCCCAAGGCGTGGCCGTTGACCGGGCCGGAGATGTCTACGCCACCGACACCGGCTCGCACGGCGACAGGGTGGTGAAGCTCGCAGCGGGATCGGGAAGCCAGACCGAATTGCCGTTCAGCGGTCTCAATCAGCCCGCGGGTGTCGCCGTCGGAAATGACGGCAGCGTCTACGTCTGCGACTACAACAACCGGCGAGTGTTAAAACTGCCGACCGGATCGACCAGCCAAACCGTGCTGCCCTTCATCGGGCTGTCGTGGCCGGAAGGTGTGTCGGTCGACGCGGGTGGCAGCGTCTACGTCGCCGACGCGATGAACGGTCGGATCGTCAAACTCGCTGCGGGATAAGCACATAACGCAGGCCGATGCGGGGACGCTCGCCGCAACCTCTGACAGCGGCGCCCCGCACCGGCGGGACGGGAGTCACGCCGGCAGGCGGCGCACTCCGAGGTATTGCAGGTATCCCATCAGCACGAAGTAGCCGCTGGCGGCGACCGTCGCCGCGACGCCGGCTCCGGTCAGCGGCAACACGCCCGCGGCGAGTACGACGAGCGTCACCGCCGCCAACAGGACGTTGCCGACGATCAGCCCGCGTCCGACCCGACGCAGATCGGGTGCCGCCGCCAGCGCGTAGACCGCCAAGCCGGCGAGCACGAGTAGTGCGCCGCCGCTGAACTCGGCGACGGAGCTGACGCCGGTCAGCGTGGCGAGCGAGTCCGCCAACAGGGCGATGAACAATCCGACGGCGCCGCTGAGCGTGGCGTCCAGCCGCATGGCGAACCGCAGTAGTGAGTCGGTCGAGTCGTCAAAAGGCCGGGCGGCCAGTGGAGTAACAGCGGTCATGTTCGGAAACTCCTTGCGATATCGGGTCGATCACCTCTGAGCCTGCCGTTTGCGGACTGCCAGATCGACGCGTGGCACTGCCAGGCACTGCCATGCGCAGGTCAACGGAGTGATCCAGGCCACGTATTCCGTGTGTAGCCGAGCTAAGCGTCAGCTGGAGACGGCAACCCGGCCGCGCAGGTCGGCGGCGATCAACTTGGCCGCGGCGTTCTGCCAGTTGTGCAACGAGCGTTGCGGCACGTCGGTGACGAACCATTGCCACGCCTGGCGCGCTGTCGGATCTAGGCCGGCGGCGGTGGCGTTCTGGGCGTAGGCGCGCACACCGACGACGTAGGGGAAGTACAGCGAGTTGTAGTGCCGCCACTGCTCACTGGTGCCGAAGTCGCCCCCGTCGCGCGGTTTGAGCGCGGCGATCCGGTCTGCCAGCAGCGCCTTGAGTTCGATAGCCCGCTCCAGCGGCTGATCGGGCGCGCCACGGGCGACCAGCCGCTCGTCGATGCACGGCAGTGCGGTCAGCGGGTTGGCGACCAGTTTGGACAAGTCGCCGTAATGGCCCAGGGCGCGGCGGGTCAGCCGGGCGAACGTCTCGTCGTCGACGTCGTCGAGCGGGTCGGCCAGCCGCAGCGGCAGCGCGGACTGGGTGCGCCGCAACGTCTCTCGATGAGCCCGCAGCAACGGCGCGCGCGAGAACACCATCCGGTCGAGCAGGCCGGCCAGCGGGTCGGCCAGCACCTGCACCGACGCCGCGATCGCCAGGCTGGTGAACAGCAGCACGGTCAGCACGATCTGCGCGGTGCTCTCCCGATGCGTCAACGCGATGGCGATCAGCATCTGGCCGCCGAGCAACGCGACGACCAGGCCGGCGCCGGTGAACGAGCGCAGCATGTCGGCTCGCAGCGCCTGACCCTCGTCGAAGGCGTCCCACAACGCGACCGCCACGCCCAGGCCCAACACGTCGCAGCCCGTCGACGCCAACGCCAGCCAGCTGGGCACCACGCCCAGCGGAATGATCAGAATCGCATTGGCCAACGCGAAAAACATGGTCGCCGTGACGATCAGCCCGACCACCGGGATCTTCTGCGTTCGGTGGCGCAGGGCCGCAACCATCGCGCACAGCGTCGACACCGAGATCACCGCGCACATCATCACGTGACCCGGCCGCAGCGGCCCGGCGACACTGCCGGCCAGCGTCGCGCCGGCCAGCGTCAGCGCGCCGACGGCGACGACCAGCAGCACCTCGCCGGTGCGGCCCCGCTCGCCGTCGCTGGGCCGGGCCAGCTCGACGAGCACGGCGAACCACGCGACACCGGGAACCGCGACCAGATAGATCTCCACGTGACCGAGCAGCGCGGAATGGGTGACGAGCCGCACCGCGTCCAGCGCGACGGCCGTCGCGAAACTGCACAGGCCCACCGCGGAGAACGCGAGCACCGGCTTGCGCGGGTTACGGGCCAACAGGTACAGCCCCAGCCACCAGCTCAGCGAGAACACGAAAGCTGAGAGCGCAGCCATGTCCTCAGTCTTACACGCCGTTAGGCGCCGTAGCGGCGATGCCGCTGGCTGTAATCCCGCAGCGCGCGCAGGAAGTCGACCCGGCGGAAGGCGGGCCAGTGCGCCTCGGTGAACCACATCTCCGAGTAGGCGCTCTGCCAGAGCAGGAACCCCGACAGCCGCTGCTCCCCTGACGTGCGGATCACCAGATCCGGGTCGGGCTGACCGGAGGTGTAGAGATTTTCCGAGATCGCGTCGACGGTGACGGCGTCGACGAGTTCCTCGCCGCCGGCGCCGTCGGCAATCGCCTTGCCCAACAACGCGCGCACCGCGTCGGCGATCTCCTGGCGACCGCCGTATCCGACCGCGACGTTGACGTGGAAGCTGCCGTTGCCGGTGGCGGCGGTGCCCGCTGTGCCGTTCACGGCGTCCCGGAGTCGACGCGCGGGCTCCTCGCCGATCAGCTCCAAATCCCCGACTGTGCGTACGCTCCAGCCGTTCGCCGGCGCACAGATCTCCTCGACGACGTCGGTGATGATTTCGATCAGCGCGGCCAGTTCGGCCGGGTCGCGGCGCAGGTTTTCGGTGGAAAGCAGGTAAACGGTGGCCATTTCGATGCCGGCTTCCTGGCACCAGCGCAGCATTTCGGCGATCTTGGCCGCACCCATCCGGTAGCCGTAGCTGACGTCTTCGTAGCCGGCGTCGCGGGCCCAGCGACGGTTGCCGTCACACAACACGGCGATGTGGCGCGGCAGCGCGGATTTCGATGCGGCAAGTCCCTGCCGCAGCCGCAACTCGTAGAGCCGATACAACGGCTCCTTGACGCGCGGCGGAATGATCTCCACAGCGATCCAGATTACTGTGAACTCAAGTACCGATCGATGATCGTGTCCCCGAGCCAGGCCGGCGTGAAGGAGTGTTCGTGAGTGGCGAGACCGAGGTGAGACCACGCACCGGTGCGGCCGAGGCAGCTCACACTGTCGGCGAGGTCGCCGAGCACATCGTCGACGGCGTCAAGGACACCGCGCAGGCGCTGGTCAAACCTCGCGCCCGCGGCTGGATCCACCTGGTGTCGGCCGTCGTCGCGGTCTTCGCGGGCGCAACGCTGATCGCCGTTTCCTGGCCGATGGCCGGACTCGCGGCGGGCCTGTCCACGTTCGTCTACACCGGCGCGGTGGTGGGCATGTTCACCGTCAGCGCGATCTATCACCGGGTCAATTGGAAATCGGTCAAGGCCCGCACGTGGATGAAGCGACTCGACCACTCGATGATCTTCGTGCTGATCGCGGGCACCTACACCCCGTTCGCGGTGCTGGCCATGCCGCACGACTCCGGCGTGCTGGTGCTCTGGATGGTGTGGGGCGGCGCGCTGGCCGGAGTGCTGCTCAAGATGTGCTGGCCGACCGCGCCGCGCTGGGTCGGTGTCCCGCTGTATCTGATCCTCGGCTGGGTGTCGGCGTTCTACATCGCGATGATCCTGCACAACGCCGGAGTGGCCGCGATGGTGCTGCTGGCCGTCGGCGGTGCGCTGTACAGCGTCGGCGGGATCATGTACGCGCTGCACCGGCCCAACCCGTGGCCGAGCACATTCGGCTATCACGAGTTCTTCCACGCCTGCACCGCGATCGCGGCGATCTGCCACTACATCGCGATCTGGTTCGCGGTCTTCTGAACTACAACTGGGTGACGCTGTCCGGCGACCAGTAGGCCTTCATCGAGCTGATCTTGCCCTCGCTGTCGAACACCATCACGTCGATCGGCTCGATCAGCATCTTGCTCTCGCCGGCGATGACGGTCAGCTTGAAGTGGAACGCCGCTTCGTGGCCGGCCACCCGCAGCGTGACCAATTCGCATTGGCGCTGAACGGCTTCCATCGCGGCGTAGAAGCCGTGGATCGCCTGGCGGCCGATGTGCACCTCACCGCCGACCGGGTCCTCGACGGTGGCGTCGTCGGCGTACAACTCGACGAGATCATCCGCGGTGCCGCTGTTGACCAGGCTGATGTAGCGGTTGACGACGGCGGTGATCTGTTCGGTACTCGGCATGCGTCGGAGGTTACCGGGCCGGGTGTGACGTTTCTCGGCCCGCATCGTCACCGGGCGAGGGCACGAGCCAATTCGTCGACGCGCGTGACAGGTAGGTCGCAGACCCGGCCGCGGCACACATACGCCGCGTCGGCGCCCCCGACGCGGTCGCGGTTGGCCAGTAGCGGCAAGGAATCCACCACGCCGCCGACCACGATCGAGCCGCCGGGGGCAATCCGTCGAGCCTCGGCCAGCAGCGGCGAACTCGCCGCGTCGCAGGCGACGGCGATCTGCAACGGCCCTCGCACGGCGGCTTCGGCGACAGCCAACCAGTGCCCGGCCGACCGCGGCGCGCGGGCCATCAGCACCGAGTGCGCCTGCAGCGTGGCGGTGGCCGCCTGCAGAAAGCGCTCGTGGCCGGCCAGGTGCGCCGCGGTGAGCAGCGCCTCGGCGATCGCCGACGCCCCCGACGGGGTCGCGCTGTCGTACGGGTCGGCCGGCCGCAGCACCAGCTGTTCGGCATCGTCGGCACTGTCGAACCAGCGGCCCGGCCTCTCCCGGTCGGCGAAGTGCACCAGGGCAATATCGAGCAGCGCGGTGGCGGCGGTCAGCCAGGCGGGTTGCGGCGCCAGCTGATAAAGCGTGAGCAGCCCGGTGGCCAGCGTCGCGTAATCCTCCAGAACCGCCACGCTTTCGCCGACCCGGCCGCCGAGGCCCGCCCGGCGCAGCCGGCCGTCCACCAGGTGCAGCCGCAGCAGCGCTTTGGCGCAATCGGCTGCAGCGTCGAATAATTCGGGTGCAGACAGCGCCACACTGGCTTCGGCCAGCGCGGTGATCGCCAGGCCGTTCCAGGCGGTGACGACCTTGTCGTCGCGGGCCGGTTGGGGCCGTCCCAGCCGGGCGGCCAGCAGCGCCGCCCGGACGCGGTCAAGGCGCTGCGGGTCGTCCGGGTCGACGGGACGCTGCAGCACCGATGCGCCGTCTTCGAATGTGCCGGCCTCGGTGGTCACGAAAACCGAAGCGGCCCAACGCCCGTCGTCATCGCCGAGGGCCTCGACGAGTTGGGCCGGCGTCCAGACATAGGTCGAGCCCTCGCGGCCGTCGGCGTCGGCGTCCAGCGACGACGCGAACATGCCACTGCCGTCGCGTAATTCGTCGAGCAGAAATCGCGCGGTCTCGGCGGTCACGCGGCGGGCCAGCGCATCGCCGGTCTGGCGCGCCCAGTGCGCATAGGCCCGTAGCAGCAACGCGTTGTCGTACAGCATCTTCTCGAAATGCGGTACCACCCAGTCATTGTCGACGCTGTAGCGGGCGAACCCGCCGGCCAGTTGGTCGTACATGCCGCCGCGTGCCATCGCGGCCCCCGTCCGCTGGACCGCGGCCAATGCCTCTGGCGAACCGGTCCGCTCCCAGTGCCGCAGCAGCGCCTCGAGCAAGGTCGACGGCGGGAACTTCGGCGCACCCCCGAACCCGCCATGTTCGGCGTCCTCGTCGCGTAACACCCCCGCGACGGCGTGGTCGCAGAGCGCCGACCCCACCTGCAGGCCGCTGTCGGGCAAACCGGAGGCCATCGAACGCAGTTCGCCCGCGATCTGGTCCGACGCCTGCTCGACCTCGTCACGCCGGTCGCGCCATGTCTCCGAAACTGCTGAAAGCAATTGCAGAAAGCCTACTTTGGGGTAGTAGGTACCACAGAAGAACGGTCGCCCATCGGGCGTCAGGAAGCACGTCATCGGCCAGCCACCCTGACCGGTGAGCGCGATAGTGGCGTTCATGTAGACCGCATCGATGTCGGGCCGCTCCTCGCGGTCGACCTTGATGCAGACGAAGCCCGCATTCATCGCTGCGGCCACCTCGTCGTCCTCGAACGATTCGTGCGCCATGACGTGGCACCAGTGACAGGCGGCGTAACCGATCGAAAGCAGCACCGGCACATCGCGTTCCGCGGCCTCGGCAAGGGCGGCCGCCGACCACTCCCGCCAGTGCGCCGGATTGTCGGCATGCTGGCGGAGGTAGGGGCTGGCGGCCAGCGCGAGCTCGTTCTGCCCCAAAGACTCAGCCGGACTCGTGGGGCGGTTGATCGATCGTGCCGTCGTCGACGGCCTGATCGGGCTCGGGATGCTGTGGGTCGAAGGACTCCGGCAGCTTCTTCAGGTGCCGATTCATCGAGCGCACCAAGAACACCACCGCGATCAGCAGCAGCACCACGACTAAAAGGCCGAATGGGCTGGCCTTGCCGAAGTCCGGTCCGCTGTTATGTGGCCCTTGCTCGGCCAGCAGCGCCAACGCGGCCAGGTGTAGGTGTGTCACAGCTCTTCCTCGATTCCGGCAAACAGGTCGGTCTCGGGCAGCCGGACCGGTACACGCGAGCGGGCCAGCTCGAATTCCTCAGTCGGCCATAGCTCCTGTTGCCAGGAGATCGGCGCGGCGAAGAAATCCCCCGTGGGGTCGATCTGGGTGGCGTGCGCGCGCAGCGCGTCGTCGCGCTGACCGAAGTAGGCCGAGCACTCGACGCGCGTCGTCACTCGCTCGGCGTGGACGTCGTGTGCGGGATCCCAGTGTTTGAGCCACTTCTCGAACGGGCCGGTCTGCCCGCGCTTGGCGAACTCGTCCTGTAGTTTCTGCATCCGCTGCCGTAGGAACCCGTGGTTGTAGTACAGCTTGGCCACCGACCACACCGGGCCCGCGTCCGGGAAGCGCCGATAGTCGCCGGCCGCCTCGTAGGCCGCCACCGAAACCTGATGGCAGCGAATGTGATCGGGGTGCGGATAGCCGCCGTTTTCGTCGTAGGTGGTCATCACGTGCGGCCGGAAGTCGCGCACCACCCGCACCAGCGCCTCGGTGGACACCTCCAGCGGCACCAACGCAAAGCAGTCGTCCGGCAGTGGCGGAGGCGGATCCCCCTGCGGCAGGCCCGAATCGACGAAGCCGAGCCAGGTGTGTTCGCAGCCGAGGATTTCGGCGGCCTTGGCCATCTCGTCGCGTCGGACATCGGCGATGCGGCCATGAATCTCCGGCAGGTCCATCGCCGGGTTGAGGATGTCGCCGCGCTCGCCCCCGGTCAGGGTCACCACCAGCACGCGGTATCCCTCGTCCGCGTAACGGGCAAGGGTGGCAGCGCCCTTGCTGGACTCGTCGTCCGGGTGGGCGTGCACCGCCATCAACCGCAGTTCGCTCACGTGCTCCCTGACTGTGTGCTGTCTTGTAGCGCCTATAGTTCCAGGTCTAATAGTTCCATCCTGGACACCAGGCCTTGATACCCCGGGCATCGACCACACCACACCATGACCGAACGCTCTCCCGCGCCGCCGCAGTCCCGCTACGGACGTGGCCGCCGGCCCCGCCTGTCGGGGCGCCGGTTCATCGCGCTATCCGTCGTGGTCGTCGCGGCCCTGGTGGCGCTGGCACTGATCGCCTACCAGCGTCTGGGGCGTGGTGACGTCGAAGGGACGCTGGCCGGCTACCGGCTGATCGACAGCCAGACCGTGTCGGTAACGATCAGCGTGACCCGAAAGGATCCGTCGCGTCCCGTCGATTGCATCGTGCGGGTGCGCGCCAAGGACGGCAGTGAGACCGGTCGGCGCGAGGTGCTGGTGCCGCCGTCGACCCAGGCAACCGTGCAGGTCACGGCGGTGCTGAAGTCCAGTAAGCCGGCCGCGGTGGGCGACATCTACGGCTGCGGCACCGAGGTGCCCGGCTATCTGCGCGCGCCCTGATTACACCCAGCGGCGAGCAGACCCGGACTGCGGAAATATCCTCGGCCATCGCACCGGCGGTGGTAGGCTGTCCGGATGCACGGTTCCGGCTGGGACCGTGTATTGCTGCATTAGCGGCCTTATCCCGCACGAGGGGTTCGCCCGGCAACTGAGGTCGGCAGTGCCCGTGGTGGAACCGCCCGGCAGCACGACCGACAGCCTGCCGCGGCGGTAAAACCGCCCAACCGAACCACAAGGAGCACGACGAGATGACGGACACCCAGGTGACCTGGTTGACCCAGGAGTCACACGATCGGCTGAAGGCCGAACTCGATCAGTTGATCGCGAACCGTCCGGTCATCGCCGCGGAGATCAACGACCGCCGCGAGGAGGGCGACCTCCGCGAGAACGGCGGCTACCACGCCGCCCGCGAAGAGCAGGGCCAGCAGGAGGCCCGCATCCGCCAGCTGCAGGACCTGCTGAACAACGCGAAGGTCGGCGAGGCCCCCAAACAGTCCGGTGTGGCACTGCCCGGATCGGTGGTCAAGGTCTACTACGACGGCGACAAGTCCGACTCCGAGACCTTCCTGATCGGCACCCGCGAGCAGGCCGTGCACGACGGCAAGCTCGAGGTGTACTCACCGAACTCGCCGCTGGGCGGTGCGCTGATCGACGCGAAAGAGGGCGAGACGCGCAGTTACACCGTGCCCAACGGCAGCATCGTCAAGGTGACCCTGGTCAGCGCGGAGCCCTACCACTCCTGACCCACCCGAGTGCGAATCCTGCGATGCCGTCACGGCGCGTCGGCAGGTTCACACTCGACAGCGGGACCTAGCTCAGCGCCTGCTCCAGATCGGCGATCAGGTCGGCCGCGTCCTCGATGCCGACCGAGAGCCGAACCAGGTCGTCGGGAACCTCCAGTTGGGAGCCGACCGTCGACGCATGCGTCATCGCGCCGGGGTGCTCGATCAGCGACTCCACCCCGCCGAGCGACTCGGCGAGGATGAATATCTGCGTGGCGGCACACAACGCCTGCGCCGCGGCGCGACCGCCTTTCATCCGCACCGACACCATGCCACCGAAACCGCGCATCTGCCGCGCGGCGACCCGGTGACCCGGATGGGTCGGTAGACCCGGATACAGCACCGCGTCTACCGCGGAGTGTTCGGCGAGGAATTGCGCTACCGCAGCGGCGTTTTCGCTGTGCCGCTGCATGCGCAGCACCAGCGTCTTCAAGCCGCGCATGGTCAGGTAGGCGTCGAACGGCCCCGGCACCGCGCCGGCGCCGTTCTGCAGGAAGGCGAACTCGGCATCCAGCTCCTCGTCGCTGGTGATCAGTGCGCCGCCGACCACGTCGGAGTGTCCGCCGATGTACTTGGTCGTCGAGTGCAGCACGATGTCAGCACCCAGCGTCAGCGGCTGCTGCAGCGCCGGAGAGGCAAACGTGTTGTCCACCAACACTTTCGCGCCACTCTCAACACCGATCTGAGCGATCCCGGCAATGTCGGCGATCGACAGCAGCGGGTTCGTCGGCGTCTCCACCCAGATCAGCCGGGTCTGCGGTGTGATCGCCGCGCGCACTGCGTCGAGGTCGGACACCGCGACCGGGGTGTGCAGCACGCCCCAGTGGCTGAACACCTTGTCGATGAGCCGGAACGTGCCGCCGTAGGCGTCGTCCGGAATCACCACATGATCGCCGGGTCGCAGCACCGCACGCAACGCGCAGTCACCGGCCGCCATGCCGGAACTGAAAGCGCGCCCGAAGCGGCCGTCCTCGACCGCGGCGAGTGCGGCCTCCAGCGCGGCCCGGGTCGGATTGCCGGTCCGGGCGTATTCGAATCCACCGCGCAGTCCGCCGACGCCGTCTTGCGCGAAAGTGCTGCTGGCGTAGATCGGGGCGTTGACCGCGCCGGTCGCGGGATCGGGCCGGTAGCCGGCGTGGATGGCCTTGGTGGATAGGCCCGCTTTGGCGAAATGTTCGTGTCCGCTCATCGTTGATCAGCCTAGCCACCGCCGAGCGGTGAGCACGGACGCACCGATCGTCATAAATAGGTCAGTTGCCCCATGAATGCGAGGGGGCCCGGCGACGAAAATGACGGCTCATGAGTCGAATCGTGGTGGCGATGGTCTCGACCGTGCTGCTGTGGGGCGGTGTCGTGGGAGTGCTCGGCGAAGGCACCGGGCAGGCTCACCCGGGTCCCGCGCCGCAGTCGTGGCCGGGGTGCCCGCCGGACCATCCGGCAGGTCCCTGCCACTGGTGCCCTGGCGATCCACCGGTGCAGACCGGCAACCTTCGGGTGAACCCGGTGATCTGGGATGAGCACGTGTGCCACACCTACTGGTACGTGCGGGGCGACCAGGGCAACGTCGCCAAGGGCATCTTCGAAGGGCCCGAGCCTCCGCCACCTCCGCCACCGCCGCCGGGCCTCAACTTCTGCCCAATCCCGCCGTGGTGTCCGTGAGCTAGAGCGATGCGCCCTCGGCCGGTGGATCCAGCGGCAGGCAGACGGTGGCCATCATCTTGTCGGCCAGCGTCTGACGCTTGGCGTCCCACAGCGGGAATAGATAGCCGACGTAGAAGATGACCGCGTCGATCACGTGGCAGATCGCACGCAGCGTCGACATAGCGAATCCGATTGGCCTACCGGTGTTTTCACTGACAACGCGGAAACGCAGCAAAGACTTGCCGATGCTGGATCCGGTAGTGCCCTGACGGTAGCCGAAGTTCCAGACGAAGTAGCCCAGCCCGACCATCGCCGAAATCCACATCACGGTGAGCCCAAAGGGCGAAGGCCCGGTGGCGCAGATCTGCTCGACGGTGTTCATGGTGAGGTTGGTCGAACAAATGCTGGCAACGGAGTTCTCCAGCACCAGCCAGCCTGCGCCGAGGATCAAGGCCAGCAGCAGGTGGTCGATGAGGTAGGCCGCGACCCGGATGATCCACGGCGTGTACTGCTCGCGGGTCAGCCCGCGCAGCACCGGCCCGGGTGGTGGCGGAACATATCCCCCCGACGGCGGGGGCGGCGGCGGGTAGTTGCCGCCGTTCGATGGCGGAGGCGGCGGGAACGGCGACGGCGGCTGTTCGGTCATCAGTGGCTTTCTCTTGGCACGGGTTACTTGCGCGACGCGCCGTCGGACAGAAAACCGAGCAGGTCGTAGCGGGTGATGACCCCGACCGGCTTGCCTTCTTCGACGACCATCACCGCGTCCAGATCTCGCAGCGTCTTGGCCAGCGCGTTGACCTGTTCGCCGGCGCCGATGATCGGCAGCGGCGGGCTCATGTGCTGGCCCACTGCATCGGCCAGGCTGGCGCGGCCCTCGAAAACGGCCGACAACAGTTCGCGCTCCGAGACACTGCCGGCCACCTCCCCGGCCATCACCGGCGGCTCGGCGCCGACGACCGGCATCTGCGACACGCCGTACTCGCGCAGGATGCTGATCGCGTCACGCACGGTCTCCGACGGGTGGGTGTGCACCAGGTCGGGCAGGTGGCCGGACTTGCCCCGCAGGACATCGCCGACGGTGGGCTGCTCGATCGAGCCGTCCAGGCGGGTCCGCAGGAAGCCATACGACGACATCCAGGCGTCGTTGAAGATCTTCGACATGTAGCCGCGCCCGCCGTCGGGCAGCAGCACGACGACCAGCGCGTCGGGTCCGGCCTGCTCGGCCACTTTCAGTGCCGCCACCACCGCCATGCCACACGAGCCACCGACAAGCATGGCCTCTTCGCGGGCCAGCCTTCGGGTCATGTTGAACGAATCCGAGTCCGAGACCGCGATGATGTCGTCGGGGATGGCCGGGTCGTAGGCCTTCGGCCAGAAGTCCTCACCGACGCCTTCGACCAGATAGGGCCGGCCGGTGCCGCCGGAGTACACCGAGCCCTCCGGGTCGGCGCCGATGACGCGGACCTTCCCGCCGGAGGCGTCTTTGAGGTAGCGCCCCGCCCCGGTGATCGTCCCGCCGGTTCCGATCCCGGCGACGAAATGGGTGATCTGACCGTCAGTGTCGGCCCAGATCTCCGGGCCGGTGGTCTCGTAGTGGCTGGCCGGACCCTGCGGGTTGGAGTACTGGTCGGGTTTCCAGGCGCCGTCGATCTCGCGGACCAGCCGATCGGAGACGCTGTAGTAGCTGTCCGGGTGCTCGGGCGGCACGGCCGTCGGGCACACCACCACCTCGGCGCCGTAGGCGCGCAGCACGTTCTGCTTGTCCTCGCTGACCTTGTCGGGGCAGACGAAGACACAGTGGTAGCCGCGATGCTGAGCCACGAGCGCCAGCCCGACGCCGGTGTTGCCGGATGTCGGCTCGACGATGGTGCCGCCCGGCTTGAGTTCTCCGCTGGCCTCGGCGGCGTCGATCATCTTCACCGCGATCCGGTCCTTGCTGCTCATGCCCGGGCTGAGGTATTCGACCTTGGCCACCACCCGGCCCGAACCCGGCGGCACGACCGAGTTCAGCTGAACCAGTGGAGTGTTTCCGATGAGTTCACTGATGTGCCGCGCGATCCGCATGCGTAGATGGTCTCAGGTGCGACGACGCTGCGTGCAGCTAGCCGGTCGCCTCGCGGATGTATTCGCCGATCTGCCGCAGTGAGCGCATCGCTTCGGGAACGATCGGCGCCGCGAGCTGGAAGTCGTGGATCTGTCCGGGCCAGACCCGCACCTCGGTCGGCACACCCGCAGCGGCGAGGGCACGGGCCGCCAGGCGGGCGTCATTCAACAACACCTCCGAGCCCGACACGTGGATCAATGTGCGCGGCAGCCCCGGCTCGACGTGGTCCAGCGGCTCGTAGAGCTGCTCGGGCTCGCCGTCGACGACGTGCTTGCGGGCCGCCTTCGCTACCAGGGTGAACAACGCGTCAAAAGCCTTGGCGGGGAACATCGCATCGGTCTTGATGTTCGGGTGCGACTGCTTGGGTTCCTTGGCCAGTTGCAGCAGCGGCGAGATCGCGACCAGAGCCGCCGGCTCCTCGTTCGCCTGCTGAAGTCGTTGTGCCAGGGCGAGAGCCAGGTATCCGCCCGCCGAGTCGCCGGCCACCACGATTTGTTCGGGCTGATATCCGCGCAGCCGCAGCCAGCGGTAGGCGTCGTGGCAGTCATCCAGCGCCTGGCCGACCGAGTGCTTCGGGATAAGACGGTAGTTGGCCACCAGCACCGGGGAGTCGGCGAACTTCGACAGCGCGTTGACGATTCGGCTGTGCGAGTTGGCCCCGCACGTCAGGAAGGCTCCACCGTGCAGATACAGCACCACCCGCCGGTTGCCGTCGGCGGGGAGCACGCCGGGAGCACGCACCAACTGCGCGCTGCAGTGGGGCAATTCGACCGTGGTGCGCACGGTTCCCGGGACCGGAAGCAAGACCCGCGCCGCGAAGTCGATGACGCCGAACGGAAATGGGACATGCGGGATGTGACTGACCACGCCGAGGGCCGGGCGGATCGTCAGCTTGCAGGCCAGCGCGGCCATCATGCCGGCAACGCTGGGCCCACTCTCGATGACCTCGACGGGCTTGCCGTCGGTGATGGGGAACCTGCGGGCCCGCATCACATCACGGGCGCGCATCGGGGTCCGGGGCGAGCCCGAAACCTTGCTCGGTGCGGTCATGCTCAACACTCCTACGCCGTTGTAGTGCGATAAACATGTCGACGAAGCAGCGGAGTCCCCTCAGCGAACTTCGTGAACTTAGCTTGACACTTTAAAGAACTTCAACAATCAAAGAGTCTGATTCGATACCAAGATTGCTCCGACCCGTAATGGCGCAGGCCGGGGCTCCCTGGCGTGCGGCAGTCGGCAACATAAACTGGTCGCGTGGTACGACGGGCACCGCGAGGTTCGATGGTTGCGCTGGCCGCAGCGGCCGCGCTGGCATCGACCGGCACCGCCTATGTGGGAGCGCGAAACCTGCTGATCGGGCAGGCCGCGAAGGCGCGCACCGTCATCCCGAAATCGTGGGACGTTCCGCCGCGCGCCGACGGCGTCTACTCCCCGGGCGGGGGTCCGGTGCAGCGCTGGCAGCGCGGGATGGACTTCGACCTGCATTTGATGATCTTTGGCGACTCGACGGCAACCGGCTACGGCTGTCGCAGCGCCGAGGAGGTTCCCGGCGTGCTGATCGCCCGCGCACTGGCCGACCAGACCGGGAAGCGAATCCGGCTGAGCACCAAGGCGATTGTCGGAGCTACCTCGAAAGGATTGTCTGGACAGGTTGACGCCATGTTCGTGGCCGGTCCCCCACCGGACGCGGCAGTCATCCTGATTGGAGCCAACGACGTCACCAAGCTGAACGGCGTCAGCGCCTCCGCGCGCCGGCTCGGCGCGGCCGTGCGACGACTGTGCGCGAGCGGGGCCGTAGTCGTCGTGGCCACCTGCCCCGATTTCGGTGTCGTCACGGCGATCCCGCAGCCGTTGCGGTGGACGGTCCGGACCCTGGGCCTGCGGCTGGCCCGCGCCCAGTCGGGCGCCGTGCGGTCGGCCGGTGGCGTACCGGTGCCGCTGGCCTCACTGGTCAACGACGAGTTCAAGCATGCACCGGAGTTGATGCTGTCCGACGACCAGTTCCACCCGTCGGCCGCCGGTTATGCCCTCGCCGCCAGCCAGCTGCTGCCCGCGCTGTGCCACGCGCTCGGCGACTGGGCCGGCGAGCCGCTGCCCGGCCTGCCGTCGTCGTCGGCCACCGAGGCCGGCCCCGGGTATTCCAAGCTTCGGCTGTTCGCGCGGCTGTGGCGGCGACCCACCACCGGGGTGCCGGCGCCGATCGTGGCCACCGCGTCCGGGTAGGCCGTGTAACGGCCTGGGTAGCTTCCCGGCTAAATTCGACGTCAGACCACACCCCTCACCCATGGAGCCGACATGCCGGAAGCCGTCATTGTTTCAACTGCCCGCTCGCCGATCGGGCGCGCGATGAAAGGGTCGCTGGTCAGCATGCGGCCCGACGATCTTGCCGCGCAGATGGTGCGGGCCGCACTCGACAAGGTCGAGGCGCTCAATCCCCACCAGATCGACGACCTGATCCTGGGCTGCGGCCTCCCCGGCGGCGAGCAGGGCTTCAACATGGCCCGCGTGGTCGCCGTCGAACTCGGCTACGACTTCCTGCCCGGCACCACCGTCAACCGCTACTGTTCGTCCTCGCTGCAGACCATCCGGATGGCCTTCCACGCGATCAAAGCCGGCGAAGGCGACGCCTTCATCTCCGCCGGTGTCGAGACGGTGTCCCGGTTCATCAAGGGCAACTCGGACTCGTTGCCGGACACCAAGAACCCGCTGTTCGACGAGGCCGCCCAGCGGACGGCCACCGCCGCCGAGGGTGCGACGGACTGGCATGACCCCCGCAAAGACCACGCCATCCCGGATGTCTACATCGCGATGGGCCAGACCGCGGAGAACGTCGCGATCATGACCGGCATCAGCCGCGAGGATCAGGATCACTGGGGCGTGCGCAGCCAGAACCGCGCCGAGGACGCCATCAAGGCCGGCTTCTTCGAGCGTGAGATCGTCCCTGTCACGCTGCCCGACGGCACCACGGTCAGCACCGACGACGGGCCACGGGCCGGCACCACGTACGAGAAGATCAGCGAACTCAAGCCGGTCTTCCGGCCGAACGGCACGATCACCGCGGGCAACGCCTGCCCGCTGAACGACGGCGCCGCCGCGGTAGTGATCACCAGCGACACCAAGGCCAAAGAGCTCGGCCTCAAGCCGCTGGCCCGCATCGTGTCGACCGGGGTGAGCGGGCTGTCGCCGGAGATCATGGGCCTGGGACCGATCGAAGCCAGCAAGATGGCTCTGCAGCGGGCCGGTCTGTCGGTCAAGGACATCGACCTGTTCGAGATCAACGAGGCCTTCGCGGTGCAGGTGCTCGGCTCGGCCCGCGAGTTGGGCATCGACGAGGACAAGCTCAACGTCTCAGGCGGCGCGATCGCCCTGGGCCACCCGTTCGGCATGACCGGCGCCCGAATCGCCACCACGCTGCTGAACAACCTGCAGACCCACGACAAGACGTTCGGTCTGGAGACCATGTGTGTCGGCGGCGGCCAGGGCATGGCCCTGATCATCGAGCGGCTGAACTAGACCTGTGCCACGTCGAGTGTGAACTCACGGCGGCGACACGCCGAGGGGCCTCGCCGCAGGTTCACACTCGACGTGGAACCCAGGCTCAACCCATCAAAAAGCCGGCACGCATGCGTGCCGGCTTTTTGGTGGTCAAGCGCTAATCGTTCTGCAGATAGCTGAGCAGCCGCAGGATCTCGATGTACAGCCAGACCAGCGTGACGGTGAGGCCCAGAGCGATACCCCAGGCGGCCTTCTCCGGCGCACCCGCGCGGATCATCTGGTCGGCGGCGTCGAAGTCGATCAGGAAGCTGAACGCCGCGAGGCCGATGCAGACCAGCGAGAAGATGATGGCCAGCGTGCCGCCGCTGCGCAGGCCCATGCCCGCGCCGTGGCCGACGCCGAACATGCCCAGCACCAGGTTGCCCAGCATCAGAGCCAGCACACCGAACATGCCGGCCACCAGCATCCGGGTGAACTTCGGCGTGACCCGGATGGCGCCGGTCTTGTAGACCACGAGCATCCCGATGAACACGCCCATCGTGCCCATGATGGCCTGGCCGATCATGGCGCCGGCGCTGGTGCTCGACACCGAGAAGTTGGCCAGCAGGAAGGAGATCGCTCCGAGGAACAGCCCTTCCAGCGCGGCGTAGGTCAGCACGATCGCCGGGTTGTCCTGCTTGCGGGCGAACGTCGCGATCATCACGACGGCCAGACCGCCGAACGCGCCGACGAAGGTGAACAGGGTGGCCAGCGCCTGGTTGGCCGCGACCATGAAGTACGAGACGACCGCGACGGACGACAGCACCGCCAGGGTGATGCCGGTCTTGGTGACAACGTCGTCGATGGTCAGCGGTCGGGAAACGCCTGCCCGCTGGTCGACGTAGGGAGCATAGGGGTCAGCCTGATGAACTGACTGGGTCGCGGCGCCCGCGACGCCGCTCCCGAACTGCGCGTATCCGCCACGCTGCTTGGGCAGCGAGCGAAATACCGGGTTACTGGTCTCCCGCACCGTCGGTTCCTCTCGTGAGCTGTGACTGAAGAGCTGTGGGACAACTGATCAACGAACGGTAGTCCAGCCGGGTTCCCAGCGGAACTACTCTGCCCAAACCTTACCCGCGGGCATCGCGACGACGGTAACGATCTAGATTGCCTGTCAGGCCCCGAACAGCATCCGACCAGGGAGATTGCGCGCGTGACGGACGAATCCGACGACATTCTCAGCCGCGTCGACAATGGCATCGGCTATCTGACGCTCAACCGCCCCAAGGCGATCAACTCGCTGAACCAGAGCATGGTGGACGGCCTGCGCGCGGTGCTCACGGAATGGGCGCAGGACTCAGCCATCGGCGCCGTGGTGCTTTCCGGTGCCGGCGAACGGGGCTTGTGCGCCGGCGGTGACGTGGTGGCGATCTATCACAGCGCCCGCGCGGACGGGTCGCAGGCGCGACGATTCTGGCACGACGAGTACCTGATGAACGCGTTGATCGGCCGCTTCCCGAAGCCTTACGTCTCGCTGATGGACGGGATCGTGATGGGTGGCGGGGTCGGGGTCGGCGCGCACGCCAACACCCGCGTGGTGACCGATACGTCCAAGGTCGCGATGCCCGAGGTCGGCATCGGCTTCATCCCCGATGTCGGTGGGGCATTCCTGCTTTCGCGCGCGCCGGGGTCGCTGGGGCTGCACGCCGCGCTCACCGGCGCACCCTTCTCCGGGGCCGACGCGATCGCGCTCGGTTTCGCCGATCACTTCGTCCCGCATGACAACCTGGATGCGCTGCGGCAGTCCATCGCCGAAGTCGGCGTCGACCAGGCGATCGCCACCCATGCCGTCGAACCGCCACCCAGTGATCTTGCCGCGCAACATGAATGGATCGACGAGTGCTACGCCGGGGAGACCGTCGACGAGATCGTCGCCGCGTTGCGCGCCCAGAATGCCGGCCCGGCCAACGAGGCGGCGGACCTGATCGCGACCCGATCGCCCATCGCACTCTCGGTGACGCTGGAGGCGGTGCGCCGCGCGGCCAAGCTCAACACCTTGGAAGACGTTCTGGCCCAAGACTATCGGGTGTCATCGGCGTCGCTGCGCTCACACGATCTGGTCGAGGGCATCCGTGCCCAACTGGTGGACAAGGACCGCAACCCGAAATGGTCGCCGACGTCGCTGGCAGAGGTGACGGCGGCCGACGTCGAGGCGTATTTCGCACCCGTCGACGACGAACTGAAATTCTAGGAGGGCACGCATGGCCGAAAAAGACTACGAAACGATCCTGGTCGAGCGTGACGAGCGGGTCGGCATCATCACGCTGAACCGCCCGAAGGCGCTCAATGCGCTGAACAGCCAGGTGATGAGCGAAGTGACCACCGCCGCAGCCGAATTGGACAACGACCCAGGCATCGGCGCAATCATCATCACCGGCTCGGAGAAAGCGTTCGCCGCGGGGGCCGACATCAAAGAGATGTCCAGCCTGACATTCTCCGAGGTGTTCGACGCGGACTTCTTCGCCCCGTGGGCCAAGCTCGCCGCGGTGCGCACCCCGACGATCGCGGCGGTGGCCGGCTACGCGCTCGGCGGTGGCTGCGAGCTCGCGATGATGTGTGACGTGCTGATCGCCGCCGACACCGCGAAATTCGGTCAGCCGGAGATCAAGCTGGGCGTGCTGCCCGGCATGGGTGGTTCGCAGCGTCTGACCCGGGCGGTCGGCAAGGCGAAGGCGATGGACCTGATCCTGACCGGCCGCAACATGAATGCCGACGAGGCCGAACGCAGCGGCCTAGTGTCGAGGGTGGTGCCCGCCGCTGATCTGCTGACCGAGGCCAAGGCTGTCGCCACCACCATTTCGCAGATGTCGCGGTCGGCCTCCCGGATGGCCAAGGAAGCCGTCGACCGCGCTTTCGAGACCACGCTGACCGAGGGTCTGCTGTACGAACGTCGGCTGTTCCATTCGGCTTTCGCGACCGAAGACCAGTCCGAGGGGATGGCCGCGTTCGTCGAAAAGCGCCCGCCGAACTTCACCCACCGCTAGGGACGTGTGATGACCGAGTCGGGGCTACTGCGCAGAAAACCGTGGTGGGTTCGGCACTACACCTTTACCGGCACCGCCGTGGGATTGGTGTTCATCTGGTTTTCGATGACGCCCTCGCTGTTGCCGCGGGGCCCGTTGTTTCAGGGTCTGGTCAGTGGCATCGCCGGCGCAACCGGTTACGCCATCGGAGTTTTCGCGGTTTGGCTGGTTCGCTTCATGCGATCGAAGGATTCCAGTCCCCCGGCACCGCGGATGGCATGGCTGATACTGATCGGCGTCGGCGCCGCGGGCATGGTCGCGATGGTGATCTGGTTCCACGTCTGGCAGGACCGGGTGCGCGACTTGATGGGGGTCAAACACCTGACCTGGCTTGACTATCCGTTGACGTCTGCACTGTCGCTGGTCGCGCTGTTCGGCATCGTCGAAACCGGCCAACTCATCCGCCGGCTTGTCCACTTTCTCGACCTGCGACTGGATCGCTTCGCGCCACCTCGGGTTTCGGCCGTGATCGTGGTGTCCTTGCTGCTGATTCTGACGACCGCGGTGCTCAACGGCGTCGTCGTGAAATTCGCGATGCGCACCTTGAACAGCACCTTCGCTTCGGTCAACAACGAAATGGAACCCGACTTCGCCGCGCCGCGCACGGCGCTGCGATCCGGCGGGCCGCAGTCACTGGTGTCGTGGGCGTCGCTGGGACACCAGGGCCGCATCTTCGTCCGCGGCGGACCCAGCGTCACACAACTCACCGCATTCAACGGCGCCCCGGCGACCGAACCGATTCGGGCCTACGCCGGATTGGATTCCGCCGACGGAATCACCGCCGCCGCGGAGTTGGCCGCGCGAGAATTGCAGCGGGCGGGTGGATTACGGCGGGCTGTCATCGCGGTCGGTACCACTACAGGTACCGGCTGGATCAACGAGGCCGAAGCCGACGCTCTGGAGTACATGTACAACGGCAACACCGCGGTCGTCAGCATGCAGTATTCGTTCCTGCCCAGCTGGCTCTCGTTTCTGGTGGATAAGGAGAACGCGCGGCACGCGGGTCAGGCGCTGTTCGAGGCCGTCGACCGCCTGGTCCGCCAACTACCGGAAGCGCAGCGCCCCAAGCTCGTTGTTTTCGGCGAAAGCCTGGGCTCGTTCGGCGGCGAGGCGCCGTTCATGAGTCTCAACAACGTGTTGGCCCGCTCCGACGGCGCGCTGTTCTCCGGACCGACGTTCCAGAACACCATCTGGACCGATCTGACCGCGACCCGCGACCGCGGTTCGCCGGAGTGGCTGCCGATCTACGACCACGGTCACTTCGTGCGCTTCGTGGCGCGCCCGTCGGATCTGAATCGACCTGACTCACAATGGAATACGCCGCGGGTGATTTATCTGCAGCACGCATCCGACCCGATCGCATGGTGGCATCCCGGCCTGCTGTTCAGCGAACCGGACTGGTTTCGTGAAAGACGGGGCTACGACGTGCTTCCCGAGACGACGTGGATACCGGTGGTGACGTTCTTGCAGGTGTCGGCGGACATGGCGGTCGCCACCGACGTGCCGCAGGGCCATGGTCACGTCTATGTCGCCGACGTGGCCAACGGCTGGGCGGCGGTGCTGCAGCCGCCGGGGTGGACGGCGGAGAAAACCACCAAGCTGCGCCCGCTGCTGCACGCCAGCGATAGCTAACAGCAGGTGAACGGACGCTGTGAGTATCCCAACGGTTTAGCGCTACTAGCCGGTCATCGAACTGCCAGGTGGCAGTATCTTCCGTATTCCGGATCCCCCTGGAGGGAGAGGTCAATGACCTGGACACTTGCCAAGATAGCGGCTGCGGGGGTGCTGACCGCGATTCCGATTGCCGCGGCGTCGATTCCCGCTTGTGCGGCTGACAATCCCGGCGGCGCGCCGATCGTCCTGCCGGCACCGCTGCCGGCCGATCCCCAGACGGAGCCGCCGGAACCGCCTGCGACACACGGGGAGTACTACAGCCCCAATGACTACAACGACTGGTACAACACCGGCGCCGACGGCGGCGGCGGCGGTGGTGGCGGCTAAGCCGAACTGAGCACCCCGGCGGCGGCCAGCGCGTGGTAGCCGCCGACCACGTCCGTCGCGCGGCGCAGGCCGAGATCCTGCAGCGCTGCCGCGGCCAGGCTCGAGGTGTAGCCCTCCGAGCACAGCACCACCCACTCCACCTCGTCGTCGACGGCTTGGGGCAGGCGGGCCTCGCTGGTGGGATCGCAGCGCCATTCCAGCACATTTCGTTCGATGACGAGTGCGTTCAGGCCCGTCGGTACCTCGCCTTCGTGAGCCCGCTGGGCCTGTGGCCGAATGTCTACCAGCAGCGCGCCGCGGCGCAGCGCAGCCGGCACCTCCTCGGCGGCCAAGCGGTGCAACCGCGTTCGTGCCGACTCCAATACCTGATCGATACGGCTCACGATTTCTCCGGTTGGTCTGTCAGCTCAGTTCGCCTGCGCCGCAGGCGATGTTGATCGGCCACCTCGTAGTAGGACATCACGGTCAACGGCGGCGAATAAGCGTGCACGCTCAGCGAAGGCTCCGGCGGCCCGGACAGCGACGGCACCGCGGCACGCGGACCGGTCGGCGCCCACACCACATCGTGCACCCATCCCAACGGGAAGGCGGCCTGGTCGCCGGCCGCCAGTCGTCGGCAGCGCAATTGGTCTCCATCCCAACGAAATTCGTCCAGCGACCCGGTCAGCAGCGTCAATGCACCGAGCGATCCGCCGTGGTCGTGCAGTTCGGTGCGATGCCCGGGCACCCAGCTGATCAGCCAGACGTCGACCTCGTCGTCGCCATGCAGTCGCACGAACCATCGATCGTCGGTCGGCACCCCTCCCGGCGGGACGATGTGGTCGTAATGACCGCTGAGCACGTCGTCAGCGGTCCGGTCGGTGATGTGCAGCAGGTCGGGCAGGCGCAGGCGCGTCGGGCCGGGAACGGCGCGCAGCGGCAAGGGCCGGGACCGGACGGGGGCGGCAACCAGGTTTGCGGAAACCATGCGGGAACTCCAAGGCGAACGGGCTTGTGGAAGGGCGGCGGCAGGCTAGGGCCGACAACACTCCCAAAAACGAGTTCGCTGGATCACGGCCGCCAGTGTTGCATAGATTGACGGGGTGCGGCGGCACCCCTTGGCACCCCTGACGCCGGGCACCCTTGCTGCCCTGACCGTCGCAGCGGCCGTGGCCGGGTGCTCGGGCCACGGCTCGAACGCCCCGCCGGCGACGCCGTCCAGTACAGCGCGGACGACGGCGGCCGCCACGCCCGGCGCCATCTCCACCTCCCCCGCCGGCGTCACCACCAGGATCGACGTGCCGGCGCACTCGACCGAAGAGGAGTATTTCCAGGCCTGTCATGCGGCAACGGTGTGGATGCAGACCCACCCGGGCGATGAGCGCACGCAGGCCGAGCGGTACCTGGCGGCGGTGCAAACACCCGGCGTCGTCGGGCCGGGCACCTGGAACATCGCCTGGCCCGCACTGTCGCTGGCGCGGCAGGCCGGGGTGATTGTGGCGGCGAAGGCGGCCGCCAACAACGAATGCGGCTGACCCCGTCCCGCAGTTCCAATCACGATTGTTAAAACCCGCTCCGGACAGGCAAAGATAGGCGCATGACCGACTCAGACATCAGGCCCGAGCCGGGTCCCGGGTTGCTGGACGCGCCCCGACCGAAGGTGGCGTTGGCGCTCGGCAGCGGCGGCGCCCGCGGTTACGCGCATATCGGGGTGATCCACGAATTGCACGATCGCGGCTATCAGATCGTCGGAGTGGCCGGCTCTTCGATGGGCGCGCTGGTCGGCGGATTGCAGGCGGCCGGCCGGCTCGACGAATTCACCGACTGGGCAAGTTCTTTGACGCAAGTGGCCATCCTGCGGTTGCTGGATCCGACGCTCACCGCCGCCGGGGTACTGCGCGCCGAGAAGATCCTGGATGCGGTGCGCGACATCCTGGGCGCGGTCTGCATCGAGGACCTGCCGATCCCTTTCACCGCGGTGGCCACTGACCTGCTGGCCGGGAAGTCGGTGTGGTTGCAACGCGGACCGGTCGACGAGGCGATCCGGGCATCCATCGCGATCCCCGGGGTGATCTCCCCGCACGCACTCGACGGTCGGCTGCTTGCCGACGGCGGCATCCTCGACCCGTTGCCGATGGCGCCGATCGCGGCGGTCAATGCCGACCTGACCATCGCGGTCAGCCTGGCCGGTAGTGAGAGCGGCGAAGAACCCGACCCCGAGCCGAAGTCGTCTGGCGAGTGGCTCAACCGGGTGCTGAGCAGCACCTCGGCGCTTTTCGACTCGCCGACCGCGCGCAACATGCTGAGCCGGTTCGGCGCGTCGAGCCCGGAGGACGGTGATTCCGCCGACGAGCCGTCCGCGGACTACTCGGTCGACGAACCCGAGGTGCCCAAGCTGGGCAGCTTCGAGGTGATGAACCGGACCATCGACATCGCCCAGGCGGCGCTGGCCCGCCACACCCTGGCCGCTTATCCACCGGATTTGCTGATCGAGGTGCCCCGCTCGGCCTGCCGCAGCCTCGAATTCCACCGGGCGGCCGAAGTGATCGAGCTCGGGCGCGCGCTCGCGGCGTCGGCACTGGACACCGTCGATCTGAACCGCCGGGTTACCTGACGCCCAGGAACGCTGCGACCGCCGACGCTTCCTTTCGGCCCTGCACCCGCCCGGCTTGCGCACTCGCCGGGCGGCAGCGCGGATCCAGCGGATTCGGCCCGAACGCGGACAACGACTCGTCGTCGGCGAACACCGCGAGCACGGCACCGCCGAAGTCGTCGATCTCGGTGGCCGCCCCGGCGCCGAAGGCCGACGGCGCCTCAACCCCGGCGGGCACCAGAACAACTGCTGCAGAACCAGTTTCGACGAGTTGCAGGTTGATGGTGCTGCCGATCCCGCCGTCGATGTACCGCCGATCCGCGATCGTCACCGGCGGCCATGCTCCGGGTACTGCGCAACTGGCGGCTACCGCGTCGACCAGGTCCACCCCGGAATCCCGGTCGAACACCACCAATTCACCGGTCACGGCATCGATGGCGGTGACGTGTAAGGGCCGGTCGGGCCAGGCGTGCGAGGGTAGCCGCTGCGCGATCACCTCGCGCCGGACCGCCTCTGGCACGGTATCGGTTGCCAGCGCGACCGCTCCGATTCGCTGCCGACGTTCGGTGAGTGTGGCGTCTGGATCCGACATCGCGGCCAGGAATAGCTCTGCGATACCGTCGATCCCGACGCCCGGGTCGATTTCGGCCGATTCTTCGCCGACTTGCCGGTCGAACAGCTCCGCCAAGCTCGTGCCGCCGGCGATTTGCGCGACGACGGCCGAACCAGCCGAAGTACCAAGCAGCACATCGGAATCCAGCAATGCCCGTGCGGCCTGAGGCGACTCATCGGCGATGCCCAGCAGAATTCCCGTCTCCCAGGCGATTCCGGCGACACCGCCACCTCCGAGCACCAACGTGCAAGCGGTCATCGAACGGTCGGATGCAGAGAGGCCTGGGCCTCGGGGCTCAGCTCCTGCGCCCGCAGCAGGCGTCGCGGTGGGTCCGGCAGCACCAGATCGCGGCTGATCGCGAGGCCGGCATCGACATGGACCAGTTCACCGGGCTCCAGAAGCTGCCAGCGTGCGGCGTCATCCATCGGCTCGGTCGCGAAGACAACCGACGGGTGGTTGCGCAGGTGCTCCGATTCCGCCCGGATCCGATTGGTGCGCAAATGGAATTGATGCTGTGGGGGGAGTTGGCGGCGATCCGAGATGTACAACTCATGCGAGTCCGGGTAGCGCAGTGCCCACAGGTCGGTGGCCGTACTGAGCAGGATGTTGACCGCGTAGATCGGCACGTTGGCCGACAGCCATGTCATCGCGTCGACGAGGCCCGCAGTGACGTCGCCGCCGTGGCTCCGGATCGACGCAGTGATCAATGCGAATACCCGCTCGGAATCGGTCTGCCCCAAAACCAAGTCGGCAGTGCCCAATTCACCAAGCCGCTGGTCGAGAATGTCGAGGCCCTCCACGATGCCGTTGTGCGCGAAGATGCGGTTGTCCTGCAGAAACGGGTGGGTGTTGACGGCCTCGTGCGATCCGGTGGTGGCGTACCGAACGTGTGCGACGAACGTGGTGCCGGTCAGATCGTGTGCTTCGGTGGCGAACTCGGCGTCGTGCCACGCGGCGATCGGCTGCTTGTCCAGCTGCGGACGACCGTGGGCGTCGAAGACCCCGAGCCCGCTGCCGTCGGGGTTTCGCCTGCTCTGCTCAGCGAGATTGTCCGGAGCCTGCAGCAACCAAAATGTCGCTGTGACAACGTTTGTGCCGGCATGCAGTCCGAATAGCCGGCACATCAGCGCGTCAGCTCGCCCGACAGCGTCGCCAGCGACTGGCGCGCGTAGCCGCGCCACAACCGAGCGATCACCGGCAGCAGGGGCGCGCTGAGGGCAGAGGCGGCGTGGATGTTCCAGTGCCACGTGACCGTGGTGGCCTGCGATCCGGCGCCGCTCGGCGCGAAGGTCCATTCACCTTCGGCGCTGCCGACGAGTAGTCCGAGCGGGCCGGTGATGCCGGTGATCGCATAGCCGAACGAATGCGGCGCGTCGACTCTGGTCAACTCCTCGTGCATGCCGCCCGCGCCCTTGAAGGCCACCACCCGCGTTTGGCCGGCCGTGCCCCAAGCACCCTGCTGCCCATGTACTCCGGCGACCGGCGGGATGGGCCCGTACCAACGGCTGAAAATCGTGGTGAGCGGTATCGGCAGCGTTGTGGCGAAAGCCTTGTCGACGCCGACCGGGATGACCCGCGATTGCTGGACAGCCAGAGTTCGTGCCATGCGGGCAGGCTACCGCGATAACCCGGGAGCGGCCCGGCCGGTGATCGGCGGCAGATCGAAGAACGATTGAATTCCCGGTGCGGCCGCGCAGGTCGCCGGAATGGCATTGACGCAGTGGGCCGCGGTGGCCACCACTCCGGGATTGCTTTTCAGGCCGGCGGCCACACTCTCCGGTTGCCAGCCCTTGACCGTGACGAAGGTGTCCGGGTGTCCACGCACCTCGATCTCGTATCGCTCCCCGGCCGGCCCGAAAGACCATGGCGGGTCGAGGTTTTCCTCGCCCATCAGCCAGTTCACCGTGATGCGCACCACCACGGCGTCACCGACCAGGGCCTCCCAGTGGAAGCGCCGTCCGGCGACCTGGCCCGCTTCGATGACACCGATCGGCGAATCTATCGGGCCGGTGGCCACCGCCACCTCCTGCGAGGCGCGGATATGCGGGTCGGCGGCGAAACCGATCTTGTCCACGCACAGCCGGACCGACTGGAAGAAACCGCCGTCGAGAATCTTCTGCATCGGCCCGGTCAGCGCCTTGTCCGGTTCGCCGCCGAATCCCATCACGTGGCGCAGCACATCGGGCGCCCCGTAGGTGCGCAGGTCGGAAAACTCTTCGGCACGAATGAAAGTGACTCCGGTCGACATCACCGAGAGCAGTAGTGGGAAAAACTCGGTCGCCGCGCCCGGGCCGATCCCGGCACCGTGCAGCGTGACGTTGCCGGCCCGCGCGGCAGCCTCCAACGGGGCGGCCTCTTTATCTCCCGGGTAGAACCAGCCGACCGGTGTGACGACGTTCTTCCCGGAGCGCAGCAGCGCCACCACTTCGTCGACGTTGGGCAGTAGCGGCGCGTAGACCACCGCGTCGGCATCGAGCGCGAGAATCTCATCGACATTGTTGGTCGCGGTGACGCCAAGCGGCGACCAGCCGACGATGTCGCCAACGTCCTTGCCGCTCTTGTCTTCCGAGTGAACCCAGCACCCGGCGAGTTCAAGTTCGGGATGGGAGAGGATGCCCCTGATCGCGGCCGCGCCGACCGACCCCGTTGCCCATTGGATGACCCGCAGGCTCATAGCTGGCGTTCCCTTCAGTCTCGCGCTTCGCTGACCTCGTAGACAGCGTCGGCGTACCGGGACCGGATGGTCTTCTTGTCGTATTTGCCGACGCTGGTTCGCGGAATCTCGTCGACGAACGTCCAGCGTTCCGGCAGCCACCATCGAACCACTTTGTCCGCCAGGAACTTTCGTAGTTCGTCGGCGCTCACGTTGGACCCTTCCTTGGCGACGACGACGGCGAGTGGACGTTCCTGCCAGCGCTCGTCGGGGACGGCGACCACAGCGGCTTCGACCACATCCGAATGGCCAACCAGGGCGTTCTCCAGGTCAACCGACGAAATCCATTCGCCGCCAGACTTGATCACGTCTTTGGCGCGATCGGTCAGGGTGATGAAGCTGTGTTCGTCGAGGCGCCCGACATCACCGGTGCGCAGCCAGCCATTGTCGAACTTGGACTCGTCGTGGCCCTGGTAGTAGGAGCTGGTGATCCAGGGGCCGCGGACTTCGACCTCGCCGACGGCCTCGTTGTCGTTGGGCAGTTCGTGCCCGTCGTCGTCGACGATCCGGACCTCGACACCGCACAGCGGCTGACCCTGAGTCGCCCGAAACGCCCAGTGCTGATCCTCAGATGCGCTCGGCGGCGGCCAGGCCATGCTGGCGGTCGGCGATGTCTCGGTCATGCCCCACAACTGGCGAATCTGGACGCCGTGCCGGTCCTCGAACGTGCGCATCAGCGACACCGGCACCGCCGACCCCCCGCAGGGCACCAGGCGCAGCGAGGACACGTCGTGGCCGGGGTTCTTCTCCAAGTAGTGCATGACGTCGTTCCAGATGGTCGGCACGGCGCCGGCGATGGTCGGCCGCAGCGTCTCGATCATGTCGACCAGCGATTCGGCATCGAGGTGCCGGTCGGGCAACACCAGATCGGCGCCGGCCATCAGCGCACCGAATGGCAGGCCCCACGCGTTGGCGTGAAACATCGGCACGATCGGCAACACCGAGTCGCTTGACCCGATGCCGATACCGTTACTGGTGCAGATCGCCATCGTGTGCAAATAGGTCGACCGGTGGCTGTAGACGACACCTTTCGGGTTACCGGTAGTCCCGCTGGTGTAACACATTGCGGCCGCGGAGTTTTCGTCGACGTCCGGCCATTCGAATTCGGTCGGTTCGCCATCGACGAAGTCGTCGAAGCGCAGCACCGTCTTGCCCGATTCCTCGAGGACCGCGACGTCGCCGTCGCCGACTGCGATCACGGTGTGCACGGTCTCGAGCTCGCCGAGGATCGGCGCCAGCAGTTTGGCCAGGGACAGATCGACCAACACGACCTGGTCTTCGGCTTCGTTGGCGACATAGACGATCTGCTCGGGGAACAGCCGGATGTTGAGCGTGTGCAGCACCGCACCCATCGCCGGCACCGCTGTATACGCCGCCAGGTGTTCGGCGTTGTTCCACATGAAGGTGGCGACCCGCTGGTCGCCGCTGATACCGATGCGGCGCAAAGCATTCGCCAACTGGGCGGCGCGCCCACCGAGTTCGGCGTAGGTGCACTCGCGGTAACCGTCGTCGGTCGCGGTATACACCTTGCGGGCCCCGTGGACGCGGGTCGCGTGCCGCAGAATGGCGGTGATCGTCAGGGGAAAACTGTGCATGGTGCTGTACATCGCTGGACCGCCTAAGGTTGCGCTTTGCTACCCGGGCCGGCCCGCCACCCGACCGCCCTCGTGGCCGATCATTGCACGCCCGATCAATCGCCATGTCGGCGATACGGCCGCTAGGCCGGCGTCGGCTCCAGCGTCCGCAGGTCGGAGAACGCCCACCCTCGCGGGGCGGTCCAGTCGTCGTCCGACGTCAGCACTTCGCCCGGCGCATCCGCGGCGATCTCCAGCTCTGTGACCGTGCCGGTGTAGTCGGCGACGTACAGCCGTTCGCCGTTGGGACTTTCCACCACGCATGACGGCTGATCGCCGACCGTGATGCGACCAAGTACGTCCTGGGCCACGGTAGACACCACGGTCACGCACTCGTCGCCGACCAGATATGCCCGCTCACCGTTTCGGCTCAGCGTCAGCTGGGCGAGGGTGCCCGCGGCGTCGCCGATCTTGTAGGTGACATTGATGGCCGCCTTCCGGGTGTCGACCACGTCGAGCACCGTGCCGAAGTCCGGACCGCAGCTGGCCACGTAGGCGATGGCGCCGTCCGGGCTGAGCGCGATATCGCGGATCGGCGAACCGATGTCGACGGTGCCGGTTACCCGGTTGCACTGGGTGTCGATCACCATCAACTCGGCCGTCGACGCACCGTTGGCCGCGACGTAGACGCGGCGGCCGTCCGGGCTCACCCGCACGCAGCCGACGGCCACGGCCGCGATCGGCACGGAGTTCGCGCCGCCGGTCGCGACGTCGAGGATCACCACGTCGGCGCCGTCGGCGCCGGTCCGCCCGGCGTAGACGTGCCGCCCGTTCGGGCTGACCGCCAGGTCGGTGACGCCGAACGCCACCGGGTAGGACGCAACGATGTACTCGGAGTCGGTGTCGAGGGCCAGAACCTCGTCGTGAAATTCGGACACGCTGCTGACGTACGCGCGCTGACCGGACATGGCGACCGCGAACGGTTCCTCGACGTCGGTGACGGTCAGCGTGGCCGCGCTGCCGGTGAGGTGGATCAGCGAGACACTGTCGTCGCCGTGGTGTGTCACCGTCAGCAGGCCGCCGTCGGAACTGACCGCGATCCCCGTAACGGCACCGCCGCCGACCGCGATCTCGCGGACCGCGGTGAAACCCTTGGCCTCGTCGAACTCAGGAGCGAAATCGCTCACAGTGGCACCAGCCTCTACATGTTGGTCCGTGGTGGGCGGACATTCGGCATCTGAGCCGGTAACGCGTCGGGCGGTCCGATACTTCCGCGGAGCGCCGCTCAGATCCCTACTCAAAAGCGCAATGGAGCGCTACTCCGGGACGAGTCTAGTGGCTGAATTCCACCAAACACCGCGCCATTTCATCGATAGTCGCCCGCGTCACTCCGGTAACTCAGGGCATCCTTAAGCAATATTTATCTGGTGCCGCAAACGGTTTCGGAATAGCAATGCAGCGCGTGGTTTTGCCAGGTGGTCCATGCTTTTCGAAACCGGAATTGATCGAGTACAGAATGGTAGGGCGGGCGCGGATCTCTTAGAATTCCTTGTAGAAGAGTCCAACATCACACGATATCGACACGCCTGTCGCCCTCGCTTTGCCGCTTCGCCGGGGGTGGTCGATAATCCCCGAGTGGGCGACGCGCGCGACGACGTGGTCAGCCGCCAGTACGAGCGATGGCGGTACCCCCCTCCCGTCGAAAACCTCGAGGCCTGGAGCGTCGGCAACTGGGACTGGTTCGATCCGTCGCACGCTTACCGGATTTTCTGGCCGGACCGGGATTACCGACCAGATCTCGACATCCTGATCGCGGGTTGCGGCACCAACCAGGCCGCGGTCTTCGCGTTCGGCAATCCCGGGGCCAGTGTGGTCGGGGTCGACATCAGTCAGGCGTCGCTGGACCATCAGCAATATTTGAAAGACCGGCACGGCCTGACCAACCTCGAGTTGCGCCTGCTGCCGATCGAAGAGTTGCCCGCGCTCGGGCGGCAGTTCGATCTGGTGGTCTCGACCGGCGTCTTGCATCATATGGCCGATCCGCTGACCGGCTTGAAATCCCTCGCCGGACGCCTACGACCGGACGGCGTCATGGCGTTGATGCTCTACGGCAAGCACGGGCGAATCGGAGTCGAGTTGCTAGAGACGGTCTTTCGCGACATGGGCCTGGGTCAGGACGATGCGTCGCTTCAAATCGTGAAGGACACGATCGCGGCACTGCCGGAAGACCATCCCGTCAACAGCTACCTCAGGCGGGCGGGCGATCTGCAGGACGACGCCGCCTTGGTGGACACATTTCTGCACGGCCGGGCACGCAATTACACCGTCGACGAGTGCATCGACTTCGTCAATTCGGCGGGTCTGGACTTTCAGGGGTGGTATCACAAAACGCCGTACTACCCCCAGAATCTGGCTGGCGGAACCGCAGGGTACTTCTCAGCCGTGAATGCGTTGCCGGAGAACAAGATCTGGTCGGTGATGGAGCGGCTGCAGACGATGAATGGTTGCCATTTCTTCATGGCATGCCATCCGGAACGGCCGAAATCCAGCTACCAGATTGACTTTTCGACGCCTGCGGCTCTCGACTACGTTCCGGTGTTCAGGTACCGGTGCGGGGTGTCCGGGACGGACATCGTCTGGCCGGGTTCACGCGTCGGTCTGCATCAGGCCCAGCTGCCATTCGTCCAGCACATCAACGGCCGTCGATCGATCCGCGAGATCATCGAGCGCGTTCTCGCCCAGCACGGCCTGCCCGGCTCGGACATGGCCGAACTCGAGAGCTTCGTCCGAGATCTGTTCCAGACGCTGTGGCGTGTCGACCTTGTCGCGATGGCGCTGACGGCGGGATCGGAAACACAGGAGGTGTCATGGCACACGACGAGCCGATGATCGTCGTGTTGGGGACCATCGGCGGCGGCACGTCGGCGGTTGCCAGCGTGCTGCATCACCTCGGCGTCTTCATGGGCACCGAGTTCGGCGCGAGTTATCGCGAATTACAACAGAACTGGGAGGACGCGGGGATCGGTCAACTGTGCCGTAGAGCGGTCAATGCGAAGAGCGGACAGCTTCAGATGGAGCCTCACCTGTTCCAGGAGAAGCTCAGAATCTGGGCTGATGATCATCGGCGCGCAGCCCGCGCCGCGGACCGACGTCCCGGCGTCAAGCATCCCCTGCTGTGCGCTGCGATCGATCTGCTCGACGACGCCTGGGGTCCGATCGTGCCGGTGGTGGTGGACCGGCCGGTTGCCAAGGTATTGACGACTCTCAAGCGGCTCGATTGGTGGCCGGACGAACAGGACGGAGTCGAGTCAACGACGCGCCTGCTCGCCGCACGCGACATGTCGCTGGCCAACAGACCGACGATTCACATCGACTTCGAGGAACTCCGCGCCACTCCCGTTCCCGTCATCCGCCGCCTCGCCGACGAACTCGGCCTTGCGGTGACGGACGACCAATTGGACGCGGCCACCAACAGCGTTGTGGGTACGGCCAGCATGCCCCGCGACGTGGATCCGTTCCAGCGCTTCATCAACCAGCTCTTGCCCGCGATCGAGCGCAACCCAGACGATGTCCGGTCGTTGTCTTTGTTGGGTCAGGTGTATTTCGACTCCGGCGATTACGCCAATGCCCGTCAGTGGTACGCACGAATGCTCGAAGTCGGCGGAAGCTCTGACGAGGAAAGCTTCCTGGCGATGTTTCGCATCGCGGAGTCGATGGAGAATCTGGGGACGCCGTGGCACCAGGTCCAGGACGCGTATCTACTGGCGTGGGACTTCCGGCCGGCGCGAGCCGAACCCCTGTACTGCATCGCTCGACACCATTTCAACGAGAAGCGCTACCGGCTCGCCTACCTGTTTGGCGGGCACGCCGCCGAAATTCCGCGCCCCGACGGCGACATGCTGTTGCCCTATCCGGATATCTACGCCTGGCGCGCAGCAGACGCCCAGGCGAAGTCCGCGTTCTGCCTCGGCGAACACGTGAAAGCGTTCGCCCTGTGGCGGCACCTGCTGACCGGTCCGGACATTCCCGACGGCGAACGACAACGAATCGCAGCGAACCGCGATGAAGCGGTGCCGGCCATGATCGAAGTGGCGTCCCGTTACCCAGATCCATTGGTGCGCAGCTCGATTGCTGCACCAGATCGCGTTCGCGCCTCCCATCGCCGGGTATCGGACTCAGACGTCACCGTCAGCCTGATCGCCGGACCGGACCTGGTCGGCACCCAGCAGGCCCTGAACTCATTCCTGAACTGCTGTGACGACGTGTCACGCGTCGGACGCTTCCTGTTGATCGCCGATGGGCTATCGGCCGGCGACCGCGAAATCCTCACGGCGCTCTACGAATTCGTTGAGCTGATTCATCTTGGCTCGGACGATTCCGAAGACATCCAACTCGTGCAGGTACGCGAACGCGTTTGCGGACGACTCTGGCTACATCTGGATCAGAACTGGCGATTCTTCGCGCCCGAGAAACTCATCACCCGCCTGACCGCGGTACTCGACGCGGAAGCGGACGTGTTCCAGGTGGCCGTCAACTTGGCCGGCGCGATCACGCTGACGGGCGAAAGTGCACCGGAAACCGCGATTCGCCGGACGCCCGGCGCCGGCCGATACGTCCTGCTCGACGGGGTGGCGAGCGGTCCGGCGATGTTTGATCTCCTACGGCTGGACCAAGCCGATAGCCTTGGTCAACCCACCGCCGGACCTCGGACGGCCAGCCTGGACGAAGTGCTGTGCATCGCCGCGCCGGCCGACTGATGCCGACGGGATTAGGCGTCACGTAGTCGATTCCAACCAATCGGGCTGGAGTTGGCTATCGAATACATATGTTCCAGTGTGGGTTAGATGGATCCAGGGCGCCGCATAGACTTTGAAGCCGTGCCTGCGGGCCAGCCTGCAGAAGTAGTAATCCTCAGAGATGTATTGGCCCGATTCAGCGTCGATGTCCGTGGCGTAGAACTCGCGGAGCCTCGTCTCCTCGACCGCATATTCCCGAACTTCGCTGGACAAGACTTCGAACACCCCGCGTTTGATCAACATGAATCCCGTACCGCCGGCGGTGATTTCGACTAGGCCATCGGATTTTGCCAGCTCACCGCCGGAATCGTGCTCAGAAGTTTCGTCGGCGAGGTGAAACACAAACGACCCGACATGGTGGTGCAATTCCTCCGACGGAACACCTTCTCGGGCAGCTTTGGCAACCCGCCGCCAGTCAATCCCTTTTTTGGGATACACACCGCAGACGATGTCCTGATCCGCAATCACCATGCTCACGATATCGACGGGGTTGAACCCGATGTCCGCGTCGATCCACATCAAGTGCGTGGCCTGCGACTCGAGGAACTGCTGCGTCAGGTGATTTCTGGCGCTGGCGATGATGCTGTCGTTCTGCCGGTACATGTACAGGACGCCGAGTCCATTTCTCAGGCAAATGACGGCCGTTTGTGCCAGCGACGCAACATACTCCCCGGTGGCCAACCCACCAGCCATCGGGGTGGCTATGAATACGATCGGTGCGGCAACGTTCTTCGCCGGGTTGTGTCGGGCGTCAGATTCTGAGAGCCGATCGACCACGGCGCAACTATATGCCGTCGCAGAAGGGTCCGTCGGCCGGCAGGCGGCAGCATGCAGGCCAGTCCCCTGACCCATGGCCTGACGCCAGGAATCTGGTCGCGCGGATGAGGCGTCGTAAAGAAATCGTCAGGGCGGTGGCGCACCCGGGTTCAGAGGGTTAGTGGTGGATAGGTGAACAGCGAAATTCTCGTAATCGACCCCTGAGGACCTGAGAAAAACCTGAGATCAGCCTGAGATACTTGCAGCGCCCCGCGTGGTGCCCCCAGTCGGACTCGAACCGACACTCGACGGATTTTAAGTCCGCTGCCTCTGCCGATTGGGCTATGGGGGCCACCGACGAACATAGCGCGTCGCCTCCCGGGCCTGATCGGGAGGCTGAACCGGCCGGTCACGGAGAGTCGTGTGTTAAAAATTCGGACCTCACGTTAAGAAGCCATTAACGCGGTAGGCGACGGCGCTCAGGTTACGTCAAGGTAGTCACATGGAACCGCCGCCGGTTACCAGCACCCACCGACAGTGACCAACGTGGCCGATCTCCGAGAGGGGATCGGCTTCTTGCCACACAGGAGAGATAAATGTCGTTGTTGAACACTCAGCCCGCAGCGATTTCTGCGGCCGCGACCCAGCTCGAGGGCATCGGCAACTCGTTTGCCGCAGAAAGCTCGGCTGCTGCCGGCTCGACCACCGATGTCTTACCCGCAGCGACCGACGAGGTGTCAATTCTGCAGGCCGGCGTCTTCTCGACCTATGGTCAGCTCTACCAATCGGTGAGCGCGCAGGCTCAGGCCATCCACCAGCAGTTCGTTCAGCTGCTGAACCAGAGCTCCGGCTCCTACCAGGAGACCGAGTCCGCGAACCAGGCCGGCGCCGCGGCGAACGCCCTGTCCAACGGCACCGGTTCGGCAACATCGGCCGCCTCGACCGCTGCCACCGACCCGATCAGTTCTCTTGCCGGTCTCATCAGCGGCCTGACCTCGGCACTGACCGCCTCTCCGCTGAACAGCAACCTGACCAACCTGGCCAACATCCAGGTGGGTAACTACGCGTCGGCCGCCTCCGACATGATCGGTGTGACCAGCGGTGGTCTGCTCACCGCCCTGTCCGGACCCGCGACCGCGGGCGCTGACATCGGCGGCCTGGGCTCCGCTTTGGCCACCGACGTCAGCCCCGCGGCGGGCGTTGCCGGCGGCGGAATGGGCGCGGCACCGGTGTTGGCCTCGGCCGGCGCGGGGACGTCGATCGGTGGAATGTCGGTGCCTCCCAGCTGGGCTGGGGGCGCCGCCGGGATCCCGGGGGCGAGCACGCCCGTCACCCTGGCGTCGCAAACCATGCCGATGGGCGCGGCCGGAGGGGTGTCGACCGGGTCGCCCGGAACCATGGCCGGAATGCCCGCGGTCGCCAACGGCGGTCGTGGCAGCGGCTCGAGCTTCGGAGCCCCGCGCTACGGCGTCAAGCCCAAGGTCATGCCGGCAATTTCCAAGCCCAGCTAGCAGCTCTATCGGCCAGTGCTGGCCGGCAAACCCCAAGCGCACTCACCTCTACTACTTAATAGATAGGAATTGAGACATGGTTTTTGATTTCGCAGCCCGCCCACCGGAAGTCAACTCCACGCTGATGTACTCCGGTGCGGGCGCCGGACCGATGATGGCTGCCGCCTCCACCTTCGGCACCCTCAGCTCGGAACTGAGCACCAACGCAGCCGCCTACGAGTCGATCATTCAGCAGCTCGGCTCGGAGTGGACGGGCACCTCGTCCACATCGATGGCCGCCGCCGCTCAGCAGAGCATCGACTGGCTGAACACCACCTCAGTGCAGTTGCAGGAGGCGGCCGCCAAGGCCACCGCCTCGGCAGCCGCCTACGAGGCGGCGTTCTCGGCGACAATCCCGCCGCCAGTGGTGTACGCCAACCGGGCTCAGCTGGCGGCGCTCGTCGCCACCAACATCCTGGGACAAAACACCCCCGCGATCGCCGCCAACGAGGCGATGTACGGCGAGTTTTGGGCGCAGGACGCCACCGCGCTGACCACGTACGCCGCCAACGCGGCGACGGCCGCGCAGGTGACGCCGTTGACCGAGCCAACTCAGACCACCAACCCCGGTGGTACGGGAGCGCAGGCCGCCGCGGTGGGCAACGCCGTCAACAGCAACGCATCGAACTCCAGCCTCAACGGGTTGCTCAGCAGCCTGCAGAGCACATCGAGTGCTGCTGCGACGCCCGCGGCCGCCTCGGCGGCCGCCGACCCGCTGACCTCGCTCTACAACGCGGTCCAGGGCTTCTTCGGGGTCGGCGCGGTGCAGGACACGATCAACACGGTCAACGTCACGGGTTCGTGGTTCCTCTTCATCGGTATGTCGGCCATCCCGCTGCTGTCGCACTTCGTTGCCGGTGCGCCGTTCGGTTTCACCATGGGTGATGCCACGCCGCTCGGCGCAGGATTGGGCTTCGGCACCACTCTGGCGGGCGCGACGTCGGGCGCCGGCGGAGCGACGCTGGCAGGAATGGGAACGGCCGCCGAGGTCGGCGGAATGTCGGTGCCGGCCGGCTGGTCTGCGGCCGCCCCGGCGGGCGCGGCTGCCGAAACCACGTTGGCGGGCACGGGTTGGACCGCATCCGTCGACCAGGCAGCGACGGGCGTGGGCGGCACCGGCATGAACGGTGTCATGCCCGGAATGGCTTCCGCCGGCGGCAGGGGCGGCATGGGAATCGGCGGGCCGCGCTACGGCGTCAAGCCGAAGGTCATGCCGCGGCAGGTATTCGTCTAGCAAACCGTGAGGGAGGCGACGGCGCCTTCATCGGACACAACCACCACCACCAATACACACCAAGGAGAGAGATATGCCTACACGTTTTATGACTGACCCGCACGAGATGCGGTCGATGGCCGGACGTTTCGACGTGCACGCGCAGACCGTCGAGGACGAGGCCCGCAAGATGTGGGCGTCGAGCCAGAACATCGCCGGGGCCGGCTGGAGCGGTACCGCTCAGGCCACCTCCTACGACACCATGGGCCAGATGAACACCGCGTTCCGCAACATCGTCAACATGCTGCACGGGGTCCGCGACGGACTGATCCGCGACGCCAACAACTACGAGGCCCAAGAGCAGGGCTCCCAGCAGATCCTGTCCAGCTAGCCCACCACCGAAAACCTTTAGGAGAACCCTCATGTCGATCAGTTACCAGTTCGGCGATGTCGATGCCCACGGCGCGTTGATCCGTTCCCAGGCCGCCTCTTTGGAGGCCGAGCACCAGGCCATCGTGCGCGATGTGCTGGCTGCCGGTGACTTCTGGGGTGGCTCGGGTTCGGTGGCCTGCCAGGAGTTCATCACCCAGTTGGGCCGCAACTTCCAGGTCATCTACGAACAAGCCAACAGCCACGGCCAGAAGGTGCAGACGGCAGGCAACAACATGGCCTCCACCGACTCCGCCGTCGGATCCAGCTGGGCCTGACACACCACACCACGCACTGTGGCCCGCACACCCACGGTGTGCGGGCCACAGCCGTCTCTCGGCTCGATCAGCCAACCAGTGGCCGGGGCAACATGTTGGTACGCATGCCGATTCGCTGCATCCCGTCGGTCTCACGCTCCATCAGCGTTGGGAACGTCACCTTCGGCGCAGCGACTGCCGAGCTCGATGCTGCCTGGGTAGCCCCCGATCCGGCGCTGGGCAACGGAAGCGGTCCAGCGGGACTCACCGACGAGACCGGACTCGCGTCGATCCAGCTTTGCGGCACCGACAAGCCCCCGACCGAACTCGCTTGACCAACGCCGGCCGCTGAAGCCGCGCCGCCAAAGTCGAGCGGTCCTAGATGCATTGGCCCCAGTCCGGGCGCCACACCCAATCCACCCAGGCCGTTAAGCGACCCCATGCCCTCGGATTGGAAAAGCGAGTCGGCACCGAGGAAGTCCAGCCCCACGCCGAAGAAATCGGTACCCAGGCCGCCGGCGTCGGTTTCCAAGCCGAGGCCGTCGGCACCCAGTCCGGCGGCATCTGCCAGATAACCCGCCAGTCCGCCCGGCCCCGTCTCGCCGCTCGCCAGTCCGAGTAGGCCGCTGAGGCCAGAGCTCGCCGACGCGCCAGTGCCCGTCGTGTTTCCAACACTTTTGGTGGTGGAGCCGGCCAAACTCGACAACGTGCTCATCGATCCCGCGAGTCCCGATGTGCCCGAAGATCCAACTGCTGCACCGCCTCCCGCTGACACCTGGGACAGTCCGGACGCCGTCTGTGTCGGCTGCGCGAGTCCTTGCAGGGTCTGCGTAACCGTCGACAACGACGACGTGGCCGTCTGCGCGTGTCCGGCGGCGGATGAGCTTGCGTCATGAGCCACCGCTGCGGTCTGGCTGCCTGCCCCCGTTTGATTGGTCGTGGACGGGGGTGTGGTGAAAGGTGTCAGCGTGGTCGCAGCTGCCGACCCGGCGGCGTATCCGTACATGGCCGCGGCGTCCTGCGCCCACATCTCCGCATACTGAGCCTCGGTGGCCATGATCGCCGCGGTGTTCTGCCCGAAGACGTTGGTCGCGATCAGCGCCATTAGTTGGGCTCGGTTGGCGGTGACTACCGGCGGCGGAACCGTCATCGCAAATGCCGCCTCGAATGCCGCGGCGGCCACCCTGGCCTGCCCGGCTGCCTGCTCGCATTGAACGGCGGCTGCGCCCAACCAGGTCAAATATGGAGCCACCGCTCCAGTCATCGACGCCGACGCCGGACCCTCCCACGACATGTCGGTCAAAGCCGCGATCATGGTTGCGGCACCCGCTTCGGTGGTGTGCAACTCCGCGGCGAGGCCGTCCCAGGCGCCGGCGGCCGCGATCATCGACCCCGCGCCCGGCCCCGCGTACATGCGTGCCGAATTGACTTCTGGCGGAAGTGCGCCGAAATCCATTGTCTCGTCCTTCTTCTCGGTTGCGGGTTCGGCCTCGGGCTATCCGGCTGCGACCGCATTGGCCGCCTCGGTGGCGGCATACGACATAGCGCTCGCGGCGAGGGTCCGGGTCAGCAGCAAATGAATGTCTGCGGCCGCAGCGGCCATTAACTGGTACTGGCTCGCGTGCCCGACGAATTTCGCGGCTGTCAGCGCAGATACCTCGTCGGCCGCCGCTGGGACGACCGCGCCGATCGACCCAGCCGCGGCGGCGTTCGAGGCGGCCATCCCGGCGCCGAGGCCGGCCAAGTCATCGGCAACCGCCGCGACCGCCTCGGGATTCGCGGTCACGAACGACGACACAGACATCTGCCTTCTCCAAATCTCGACGATGCACTGAGCCGCGCACAGCATCGGCCGCAAACATCCTTCGGTTGGCATCCCGTTCTTGCGCTGAAGTCGTGTAAAGCGTTGACTTACAGGAAGTTAGCGATTTACGCCCTAACTCGCTTTCGCGATCTCTGCGCGTAGTGCACTCATCTCAGACTCGGCGCAAGAACGGCTCAGATCAAGCACCTAGATGGGATCCATAGAAAACACATATATGGATTATTTGAACTGGGAAACGGTCAAATTATTTGAGAACAATATGAGCACCGTGACAATTGCGTGTGCGCCGGGAAGAATCTGCAAGCGTGTCAGTTGTGTCTGAATCCGCCCGAGAGCAGCGACCGCGTCAGGCAATTCTAGGTCAGCTCCCCCGGATCAGCCGGGACGACGGGTCACCGATCCGAGTCCTGCTGGTCGACGACGAGCCGGCGTTGACCAACCTGGTCAAAATGGCCCTGCACTACGAAGGCTGGACGGTCGAGGTCGCCCACAACGGCAGGGAAGCCGTCAGCAAATTCGGCGACGTCGAACCCGACGTGCTCGTCCTGGACATCATGCTTCCCGACATCGACGGCTTGGAGATTTTGCACCGGGTACGCGAGTCGGGGCCCTACACGCCCACCCTGTTCCTCACCGCGCGCGACTCGGTGATGGACCGGGTGACCGGCCTGACCGCGGGCGCGGATGACTACATGACCAAACCTTTCAGCCTCGAGGAGTTGGTCGCCCGGTTGCGCGGCCTGCTTCGCCGCTCCAACCACCTCGCTCCGCCCGCCGAGGAAAGCCTCACGATCGGAGACCTCACGCTCGACGGCGCAAGCCACGAGGTGCACCGGGCCGGCACGCTAATCTCGCTCTCCTCAACCGAATTCGAGCTGCTGCGCTTTTTGATGCGCAACCCGCGCCGCGCGCTGACCCGCACCGAGATTCTGGATCGGGTATGGAACTACGACTTCGCCGGTCGCACCAGCATCGTCGATCTGTACATCTCGTACCTGCGGAAAAAGATCGACGCCGGCCGAGAGCCGATGCTCCACACCGTCCGCGGCGTCGGGTACATGCTCCGCCCGCCGGCATAACACCGAGGTGGCACTGACATGACCGGGCCGCGGGCGACTCCGTGGTGGCGACCGCGCACCCTTCGTCAGCAACTGGTGCTGGGCGTCTCGGCGGTGGTCACGATCGTCATGCTGGTGGTCGGCATCATCTCGGTCGTCAGCCTGCGCGACTACGTGTATGCCATAACGGATGCCGATGTCGCCGAATCACTTGATGCGCTGGATCATTCGTACGCCAGGTACCTCGCAGGCGATCACGGTCCACACGTCGACATAGGGTCGGCGCTGTTGGGGTTCACCGAGCAGAACGCCGGCAACGTCATCGCGGTGATCCGCAACGGCGAGGTCACCGGGACGGTCGTATTCTTCGAACCCGACCCACGACCGGGCACACCGGACGTGGTCGCTGCCATCAAGGCGCAATCATGGGCGGATGGCCAGACCCGGACAGTCAAGCTGGGCAGTCTGGGGCCCTACCGGGTCAGCAGTCAACGGAGCGGCGCCGGTGACGTGCTGGTGGTCGGCGAGTCGCTGGATCTCGTCAACAAGACAATCAGCCGCCGAATCGTCAGTGCGACAGTGCTTTCGATCGCGGCACTGCTGGTGACGTCGGGATTGACCGCCCTGGTGGTCGGATATGCACTACGGCCGCTGCGCCGTGTCGCTGTCGCCGCGGCCGAGGTCGCCGGCACCCCGCTCACCGGCGACGACCACCGGATCACCACCAGAGTCCGGCCCGACGACACCGACCCGAACAACGAGGTGGGGATCGTCGGGCACACCTTCAACCGATTGCTCGACAACGTCGACAGTGCGCTGGCGCATCGAGCCGAATCCGACCGGCGGATGCGGCAATTCATCACCGACGCCAGTCACGAACTGCGGACGCCGCTGGCGGCGCTGCAGGGCTACTCGGAGCTCACCCGCCAGGACAGCGCCGCACTGCCCCCGACGACGGAGTACGCGCTGGCCCGCATCGAGTCCGAGGCCGCCCGGATGGCGTCGCTCGTTGACGAACTCCTGCTGCTGTCACGATTGGGCGAAGGCGACGATCTGCGTACCGAAGAGGTCGACCTGGCCGACGTCGTGCTCAATGCGTTCAACGACGCCGCGGTGGCAGCACCTAATCACCGGTGGGTCAAGGATCTGCCCGACGACCCGGTGTGGGTGCGCGGCGACTCCGACCGACTGCATCAACTGGTCAGCAATCTGTTGACGAACGCATGGGTCCACACTCCGCCCGGGGTCACCGTGACGACGTCGATCACCTGCTACCCCTTGGACTCCGACGCACCCTATGCGGAGTTGGTGGTGGCCAACGACGGACCCGATATCGACGCAGAACTGCTGCCTCATCTCTTCGATCGATTCGTGCGCGCGAAAGATGCGCCCCACGAAGGCGGCGGCAACGGGCTCGGGCTGGCCATTGTCGACTCGATCGTCAAGGCGCACGACGGGTCGGTGACCGCCGAATCCGGCGCGGGCCGAACCATTTTCCGGGTACGCCTGCCACTGTCGCAGTAGCGCGCATCACATCGCAGGCAGCAAATTCCAGCACGCGTCGGTATCCAGCTGAAGCAGGTGGAACGCGGTATCTAGCAAACACCGATTCGACGACACGCTGTAAAGAATTCGTTAGCGACACCGCCGTTTACATCCAAGACGCCTAGCTTCTTTTCAGACCTCATCGTCAAGACTAAATTTCTTGCCGGAGCCAAGACTCGATCGCCGATCGACCTGACCGGCTTGTTACGAATGGAGAAGCGATGGCCGTGGTTGCCTACGTCGTGCTGACGGTGGCAGTGTTCGCCGTCCTGGGCTACCTGCAGAAGCTGGTCGAAAAGCTATGAGCCGCGCCAACGAGAAGGGGCGGCGGCGATGAGCTACGACAACATCATCGGCCTCGCGCTGTCGGCGGTGATTGCGGTCTATCTGGTCGCGGCCTTGTATTTTCCGGAGAGGTTTTAGGTGAGCACATCCACCGCGGGTATCGCCTTGCTGGTGCTGGCACTGGTGGCAGTGCACGTACCGTTGGGCGACTACATGTACCGCGTCTACACCTCGCCGCACGACTGGCGGGTCGAGAAGGTCGTGTACCGCGTCATCGGCGCTAACCCGGAGGCTGAACAGCCTTGGTACGCCTACGCACGTAGCCTTCTGGCGTTCTCCGCGGTCAGCGTGCTGTTCCTGTTCTTCTTCCAACTGTTACAGGACAAGCTGCCGCTGCATCTGCACGACCCCGCTACCAAAATGACGCCGTCGCTGGCGTGGAACACCGCGGCCAGTTTCGTCACCAATACCAACTGGCAGGCCTACTCCGGAGAGTCGACGCAGGGCCATTTGGTGCAGATGGCCGGACTGGCGGTGCAGAACTTTGTGTCGGCAGCGGCAGGAATTGCCGTGGCAGTTGCTCTGGTTCGCGGTTTCGCTCGCAGCAGGACGAATGACATCGGCAACTTCTGGGTCGACCTGGTCCGGGGAACGGTCCGCATTCTGTTGCCGCTGTCGATAATCGGGGCGATTGTATTGATCGCCGGCGGCGCCATCCAGAACTTCCACCTTCATGACCAAGTGGTCACCACGCTCAACGGTGTACACCAGACCATTACCGGCGGACCGGTCGCCAGCCAGGAAGCGATCAAGGAACTCGGGACCAATGGCGGCGGCTTCTTCAACGCCAACTCCGCGCACCCGTTCGAGAATCCGACCCGGCTGACTAACTGGATCGAAATCTTCCTGCTGCTGGCGATCAGCTTCTCGCTGCCGCGCACGTTCGGCCGAATGGTGGAAAACACCAAGCAGGGCTACGCGATTGCCGCGGTCATGGGGTTGCTGGCGACAACCAGCCTGGTGACTATCGAAGTGCTGCAGCTGAGCCACCACGGGACCGTCCCGACGGCGGCGGGCGCCGCGATGGAGGGGGTCGAGCAACGTTTCGGCGTCGCGAATTCCGCGGTGTTCGCTGATGCAACCACGCTGACGTCGACGGGTGCAGTCGACTCGGCGCACGACTCGTACACGAGCCTGGGCGGGCTTGTCCAGTTGTTCAACATGCAGATCGGTGAGGTGGCTCCCGGCGGCGTCGGCTCAGGCCTGTACGGCATGTTGATTATGGCAATCATCACGGTGTTTGTCGCCGGCCTGATGGTGGGACGTACTCCGGAGTACCTCGGCAAGAAGATCCGGCCTCGTGAAATGAAGCTGGCCGCAAGCTATTTCCCGGTTACCGAGCTGCTGGTGCTGTTCGGCACCGGGATCGCGATGGGATTGCCCGGTCCGCGGACAGGCATGAACAACGTTGGACCGCACGGTCTTTCGGAGGTTCTGTACGCATTTACCTCCGCCGCCAACAACAACGGCTCTGCCTTCGCAGGGCTTTCGGTGAACACCACGTGGTACAACACCGCACTGGGCCTGGCGATGCTCTTCGCGAGGTTCTTGCCGATGATTTTGGTGCTGGCACTGGCCGGTTCATTGGCCCGCCAGGGGCGTACCCCCGAGTCACCCGGCACTCTCCCGACGCACCGGCCGCAGTTCATCGGACTCGTCGCGGCTGTGACGGTCGTGCTGTGCGCGCTGACATTCCTGCCGGCCCTGGCGCTCGGACCCCTTGCTGAAGGAATCCATTGAGATGACAACGACTTCGGCGGCCGCCAAGCCGCACTCCACACGAGCTGCGCGCCCCCAGGGCGGCGTCCCCTCGCCGATCAAGGGTGGGCTCGTCGACCCGGCACTGTTGTTCACGTCACTGCCAGATGCGCTGCGCAAGTTCGACCCGCGCACGCTGTGGCGCAACCCCGTGATGCTGATTGTCGAGATCGGTGCCGTCTGGTCGACCGTCCTGACAATTCACCGGCCATCCTGGTTCGGCTGGCTGGCCGTATTCTGGCTATGGCTGACAGTGCTTTTCGGCAATCTGGCCGAGGCTGTCGCCGAAGGGCGAGGCAAAGCGCAGGCCGACACGTTACGGAAGTCCAAAGCCGACACCATCGCCCGCCGCTTACAGGGCTGGGCGCCCGGCAAAGCCGGCACCGAGGAGGATGTCCGTGCGCCGGAACTGCGCAAGGGTGACATCGTCGTCGTCGAGACCGGCGAAACCATCCCGGGCGACGGCGAGATCGTCGAAGGCATAGCGTCGGTTAACGAATCGGCGATCACCGGCGAGTCGGCGCCGGTGATCCGCGAGTCGGGTGGTGACCGCTCGGCGGTCACCGGCGGAACCACGGTGTTGTCCGACCGCATCATCATCAAAATCACCCAGGAGCCCGGCAAGAGCTTCATCGACCGGATGATCGCCCTCGTGGAGGGCGCGAATCGGCAGAAGACGCCGAACGAGATCGCGCTGAACATCCTGCTCGCGGCGCTGACCATCATCTTCCTGTTCGCGGTGGTGACGCTGCAGCCGCTGGCCATCTATTCCAAACTCAACAACCCGGGTGTGCCCGACACTGCCGCGCTGACCGACAACGGCGTCGACGGCGTCGTCCTGGTGGCATTGCTGGTGTGCCTGATCCCCACCACGATCGGTGCCCTGTTGTCCGCAATCGGAATCGCCGGCATGGATCGCCTGATCCAGCGCAACGTGCTGGCCATGTCCGGCCGGGCCGTCGAGGCCGCCGGCGACGTCGACACGTTGCTTTTGGACAAGACCGGCACGATCACCCTGGGCAACCGGGAGGCGTCTGAGTTCATCCCGGTCGACGGAGTCACCGAGCAGGATCTGGCGGATGCCGCGCAGCTGTCGAGCTTGGCCGACGAGACTCCCGAGGGCCGATCGATCGTCGTGTACGCCAAGCAGACTTACGGGCTGCGCGAGCGTCCGCCGGGCGAGCTCAGCCATGCGCAATGGATCGAATTCACCGCGACCACCCGGATGTCCGGCGTCGACCTCGACGGGCGGCAGCTTCGGAAAGGTGCCGCGAACTCGGTTGCCAACTGGATTCGCGAGCAGGGCGGTGACGTTCCGGCCGCGTTCGGCGACGTGGTCGACGGCATCGCGGCGGCCGGTGGGACGCCGCTGGTGGTGGGGGAAGTCAACCGCGACGACGGACCCGGCGGCGATGGCCGCACGGCACGCGTGCTCGGTGTCATTCACCTCAAGGACATCGTCAAGCACGGGATGCGCGACCGCTTTGACGAGATGCGCAAGATGGGCATCCGCACGGTGATGATCACCGGCGACAATCCGTTGACCGCCAAAGCAATTGCCGACGAGGCCGGAGTCGACGACTTTCTCGCCGAAGCCACCCCCGAAGACAAGCTGGCGCTGATCAAGCGAGAGCAGCAGGGCGGCCGACTGGTCGCGATGACCGGCGACGGAACCAACGACGCTCCGGCACTGGCGCAGGCCGACGTGGGCGTCGCGATGAACAGCGGGACCAGCGCGGCCAAAGAGGCCGGCAACATGGTCGATTTGGACTCCGATCCGACCAAGCTCATCGAGATCGTCGAGATCGGCAAGCAGTTGCTGATCACCCGAGGCGCCTTGAGCACGTTCTCGATTGCCAACGACATCGCCAAGTACTTCGCGATCATCCCGGCGATGTTCGTGTCGCTTTTCCCCGGACTTGCCGCGATCAACGTCATGCGGCTCCACAGCCCGCAGTCGGCGATCCTGTCTGCGGTGATCTTCAACGCTCTGGTAATCGTCGCGCTGATTCCATTAGCGTTGCGCGGCGTCCAGTACACGCCGAGCAGCGCATCGAAACTGTTGAGCCGCAACCTTTATATCTATGGGCTGGGCGGTGTCGTGGCACCGTTCATCGGCATCAAACTGATTGACCTGGCCGTGCAATTCATTCCTGGGATGGGCTGACATGATCCCGCCGGCAATGATGCAGAGCGAGGCGATGAGGAGGAGCGGCGCAAGTGAACTTGAGTAACGTGCTTCGTCAACACTGGGCCGCGCTACGCGCCCTGCTGGCGCTGACGGCGATCACCGGTGTCGTCTACCCGCTGGCGGTCTGGGGAATTGCGCAGCTGCCCGGTTTGCACGGCAAAGCGGAGGGCTCGGTGCTCAGCGTTTCCGGACGCGCGGTCGGCAGCAAACTGATCGGGCAGGCATTCACCGACAAGAACGGGAACCCGCTGCCGCAGTACTTACAGAGCCGGCCGTCGGCGGCCGGGGCGGCCGGTTACGACCCCACCGCTTCAGGCGCCAGCAATCTGGGACCGGAGAGCATCGTCGACACTGCCGCGGACCCGGCCAAGCTGACGCCCGGCACCGATCCGTCGGATGCCGGCTTCAAACCCAGCCTGCTGACCCAGGTGTGTTCGCGGAGCCGGGCGATCGGCCTGCTCGAAAAAGTGGACGGCTCACGGCCGTTCTGCACCGGTGCCGGCGTGGGCGCAGTGCTGTCGGTGATCGGGCCGCGCGACCGGGCCGGCAATATCGTCCATCCGGTCACCGTGATCAGCGTCAACGAGCCCTGCTCGAAGCCGGGTAGCCCACCCGCGATGGTCTTCCAGCGGCTCTATCAAGGCGTGGTGGTGCAGTGCGCCCAGTACGGACGCGACTATTCGGTCGGCCTACTCGTTCCTATTCGCGGCTCGGCGCCCGACCAGCCGGAGGTGCCGCCGGACGCGGTCACCGCCAGCGCAAGTGGTTTGGATCCCGACATCTCGCCGGCCTACGCCGAGCTTCAGGTGGCCCGCGTGGCCCGCGCCCGCGGCATCAGCGTCGGCCAGGTCCGGGATGCGGTACGCCACAATAAGCACGGCCGGATGTTCGGCTTCGTCGGCGAACCAGTGGTCAACGTGCTAGCGGTCAATCTCGAATTGGATCGTGTATCTCCAGGGAGGTCTTGACCTTTGGGGTGGATGATGGCGGGGTGACTTCAACGAACGAGCCGGCCGTCGACGACGATCCACTGGCGCACCGCGCGTATCCGCAACGACGCGGCGAACTGCGCATCTACCTGGGCGCTGCACCGGGCGTCGGCAAGACCTGCGCCATGCTGGGCGAGGCGCATCGCAGGCTGGAGCGCGGAACCGACGTCGTCGCAGCGGTCGTGGAGACGCACGGCCGTAAGAAGGTCGCCGAGCTCCTCGACGGCATCGAAGTCATTCCGCCGCGCTACATCACTTACCGCGGCAGCACCTACCCCGAACTCGACATCGAGGCAGTGTTGCGCCGTAAGCCCGAAGTGGCGCTGGTCGACGAATACGCGCACAGCAACATCCCGGGCAGTGTCAACGAAAAGCGTTGGCAGGACATCGAAACACTGCTCGACGCCGGCATCACCGTGATCTCGACGCTCAACATCCAGCACCTGGCGAGCCTCAACGACGTCGTCGCGCAGATCACCGGAATCGAACAACGCGAGACCGTTCCCGACGAGGTGGTCCGAAAAGCCGCCCAGATCGAACTGGTCGACATCACACCGGAAGCGTTGCGACGCAGGCTGGCTCACGGGAACGTCTATCCCTCCGAACGCGTCGACGCGGCGCTGAGCAATTACTTCCGCGCCGGTAACCTGACGGCGCTGCGGGAGATCGCGCTGCTGTGGCTCGCCGACCAGGTCGACTCCGCGCTCGCGAAATACCGTGCCGATAAGAAGATCACCGACACCTGGGAGGCCCGCGAACGGGTGGTCGTGGCGGTCACCGGCGGTCCTGAATCGGAAACGTTGGTGCGCAGGGCATCTCGTATCGCCTCGAAGTCCAGCGCGCAACTCATGGTGGTGCACGTCGCCCGCGGTGACGGACTCGCCGGCGTGTCCCCGCGCGAGATGGGCAAGGTGCGTGAGCTCGCCGGAAGCATCGGGGCAACCGTGCATGTGGTGGTCGGCGACGATGTGTCGGGCGCGCTCCTGGACTTCGCGCGCGAGACGAATTCCACCCAATTGGTGCTCGGCAGCTCGCGCCGGTCGCGATGGGCCAGCATTTTCAGCGAGGGCATCGGCGCGGCCACCATCAAGAACTCGGGCAAGATCGACGTCCACATGGTCAGCCACGAGCAGGCGAACCCCGGGCTGACGCTGTCCACCATCTCGCCACGCGCCCGCCAGATCGTCTCGTGGCTGGCCGCCGTCACGGTGCCCTGGGCCGTCCTGGCCATCACGATGCGCCTGGATCCGACCCTCGACATCGCGGGAAAGTCGGCGCTTTTCTTCGCCGGCATCGTCGGCGTCGCGCTGTTCGGCGGCCTGGGCCCGGCCCTGCTGTCGGGCGTGCTGTCCGGAGTGCTGCTCGACTATTTCCACACCGAGCCGCGCTACACCCTGTCGATCAACAGCCTGAGTAACGTGTTGACCGTCGTCCTGCTGCTCGGGATCGCGATGGCGATCGCGGTGCTGGTGGACGCGGCAGCCAGCCGGGCCCGCGAAGCGCGGCGGGCCGGCCAGGAGGCGGAGTTGCTCTCGCTTTTCGCCGCGTCGGTGCTGCGCGGCGCCGATCTCAACACGCTGCTGGAGCGGGTTCGAGAGGCCTACTCCCAGCGCGCGGTTTGCCTGGTCCGCGACGTCGACGGTCACCCTGAGTCCGTCGCGGGGGTGGGCGTGAACCCCTGTAACAAAGTCGATTCGGCGGACACCGCGGTCAAGGTCGGCGACGAGGAATACTGGCTGCTGATGTCCGGCAAGCCGTTGACCGGTCGCGACCGTAGGGTGCTGTCGGTGGTCGCCACGCAGGCCGCCGGCCTGGTCAAGCGCGGTGAGCTCGCCGAGGAGGCGGGCAAGGTCAAGTCCCTGGCCGAGGCTGACGAGCTGCGCCGGCTGCTGTTGTCCGCCTTGGGTCACGATCTGCGGACTCCGCTGACCGCCGCCAAGGCGGCGGTGTCCAGCCTGCGCGCCGAAGACGTCTATTTCTCCCCCGAGGACACCCGCGAGTTGCTCGCCACCGTCGAGGAGTCGGTGGATCAACTGAGCCTGCTGGTGGCCAATCTGCTGGACTCGTCGCGGCTGGCCGCCGGCGTGGTGCGGCCCGAACTGACCGAGGTCTATCTCGAGGAGGTCGTGCAGCGGGCGCTGGTCGGAATCGGTGGGCGTAGCAGCATGAACGAGCGGGCCGGCATCGACCGGGTCAAGGTCGAGGTCGGCGGAACCGTCGCCATGGGCGATGCGGGTCTGCTTGAGCGGGTGCTGTCCAACGTGATCGACAACGCGCTGCGTTATGCGCCCGCCAGCATGGTCCGCGTCAACGCCGGACGGGTCGGAGACCGGGTGCTGATCAACGTCGTCGACGACGGGCCGGGCGTATCGAAAGGCGCTGCGGAAGAGATGTTTCAGCCGTTCCAACGGCTCGGTGACTTCGACACGACCACGGGCCTGGGCCTTGGCCTGTCGGTGGCCAAAGGCTTCGTCGAGGCGATGGACGGCACGATCACCGCGACCGACACCCCCGGCGGCGGGCTGACCATCCTGATCGACCTCGCTGCACCCGAAGGGAATCCCTCCCAGTGACGCGCGTGCTGGTCGTCGACGACGATCCTCAGCTGCTCCGCGCACTGCGCATCAACCTGTCGGTGCGCGGTTACGAGGTGTTGACCGCCCCGACCGGGTCGCGCGCCCTGGCCCTGGCCGCCGAGCATCCGCCCCAGGTGGTGATCCTGGACCTGGGTATGCCCGACATGTCCGGGATCGAGGTGCTCGCCGGCCTGCGCGGCTGGTTGACGGCGCCGGTGATCGTGCTGTCCGCGCGCACCGATTCCTCCGACAAGGTCGGCGCCCTCGACGCCGGTGCGGACGACTACATGACCAAGCCGTTCGGCATGGACGAACTGCTGGCCCGGCTGCGGGCCGCGGTGCGACGGGCGACGGCGGCCACCGGCGCGGACAACCCGGTGGTGGAAACCAAGTCCTTCACCGTTGACCTCTCGATCAAAAAGGTGATCAAGAACGGCGCCGAGGTCCATCTGACCCCGACGGAATGGGGCATGCTGGAGATGCTGGTGCGCAATCGCGGCAAGCTGGTCGGCCGCGAGGAGTTGCTCCGCGAGGTGTGGGGACCCAAGTACGCGACGGAAACCCATTATCTGCGTGTCTTTCTCGCTCAGTTGCGGCGCAAACTCGAAGACGACCCGTCACACCCGGCCCATCTGCTGACCGAAGCGGGGATGGGCTACCGCTTCGAGGAGTGAGAGCCGTTGCGCGAGAACAGGTTCACGCCAATGCGGCAGTCGCACGGGCCGTCAGCAAACCGCGCGTTGCACCGGGACCGGATAAAGCCGTGGTGTAACCTATTTCAGTAACGGCCTCGGCAAAGCCGAGGCCCACCCGTGCAGAGTGGCGGATGAGGCATGCAGCATCACATCATTGTCAGTGGTGACGATGCGCTGGCCTCCACCATCATCGAGGAGCTGGAGCGTGCCGGCGCGAAGGTCGTCAGGCTGGGCACTGACGATCTCACCACGATGTGTGACGTCTTGGACAGCGCCAACATCGCCGAAGCATTGGCGGTGGTGTGCGCCGGTGACGACGATGCGGCTAACCTCGAAATCGCTTTGCTGGCAAGACGATCCAACCCCTCCGTGCGCGTGGTCGCGAGGCTGGCCAACGACGTGTTGCGCGCGGCGGTGGCCGCCGACAACGGGCCGGGTGCGATCCTCGACGTCGCCGAGCTGACTGCCCCGTCCGTCGTGGAAGCCTGTCTGGCGCGCCGGGCACACGCCTTCGAGGCGGCGGGAACCCAGTTCCTGGTTTCCGGCAGCGAAGCGCCGCGGGCGGCCACGCTGCGCGAGATCTACGGCGACCTGGCCCCGGTGGCCATCATCCACGGGGAGAATTCGTCGAGCCCCGGCGAGATCGAGGTCTGCCCGACCCGCAATCAACGTGTGCTCGCCGGCGACCGCGCGGTGATGATCGGCACGGCCGACGAATCGGCCGAACGCGGTATCAACGTCCGCCGGCCCGTCCGCCCGCGATCGCAACGAGGCATGGTCAGGCGACTCTTCGACGGAGTGAAGGCGATCGTCAACGACTTCAACCCGGCGTTCTACCCCGCCCTGGCGGCCGCGACGACGCTGATTGTCATCTCCATGCTGCTGCTGCGCTTCAACTATCAGCACCCCCGCATGTCCTGGGTCGACGCGCTGTACTTCACCATCGAGACCATCACGACCACGGGCTACGGAGACTTCAGCTTCGCCCACCAGGAAACCTGGCTGCGGCTGTTCGCGGCAACGTTGATGTTCGGTGGAGCGACGACCATCGCCTTGCTGGTCGCGTTCATTGCCGACGTCCTGCTGTCCCGCCGCTTCGTGTTCGCCGCCGCCCGCCCACGGGTGCGATACCTGCGCAATCACGTCATCGTCGTCGGGCTGAGCGCCCTCGGGATGCGGGTGGTCACCGACCTGGTGACGGCCGGCTATGACGTCGCGGTCATCGAGATCAACGAGGACAACCGGTTCCTGTCCGCCGCGCGCGCCTTGGACGTGCCGGTGATCTTCGGCGACGCGACGCTGGTCCGGACGCTGCAGGCGGCGCGCGTCGACCGAGCCCGCGCGGTGGCGGTGCTGACCCGCGACGACATGATCAACATCGAGACCGGGATCGTGCTCGCAGAGCTGCTCGGACCCCGGGTAGTCCCCGAGATCAACCGGCGCGCCGAGGTGTCGGTGGTGCTCCGGGTGTACGACCGCGCGTTGGGGTTAGCGGTCGCGCAGCGATTCGGCTTCGAGAACGTCCGCTCCTCTGTCGCACTTGCCGCGCCGTGGTTCATCGGCGCCGCCATGGGTGTCGAAGTGCTGGGTACCTTCTCGATCGGCCAGAGCTCGTTCATGGTCGGCGCCATGCTGGTGGCCGAGGGCAGCGAACTCGACGGGGTGCAGATGGGCTCGTTGTCGACCAAGACACGCGTGATCGCGATCTGCCGCGAGGACGCCCCGATCGATCTGCGCCCCCGTCATGAAGGACGGCTGCGGGGCGGCGACACCGTGTACCTGGTCGGCCCGTACCGCGAGCTGGTGGCCACGCTGCGCAAGGGGCTGCCGCCGCGGCACGCCGCCGCCATCGATCCGGAGCGCCCCGACGACGTCGAAGGATCAGCCGAACTCGAGCACGAAGTCCACGTCAGCCGCCAGGCGCGGACCGGCTGATCGCGGCAAGGGAATGTCAGATTCCCGTACAGAATCCTTACGGAACCCTGGCAAGTAGCTGGAGAGAGCCTCGCCAGGATGAGACCGCGCCGGTCAGAACCTAGAATCGGCTGCAGCCGTGTGACCTGGGGGCGGAAAAACGGGCGTCGGCGCCTCGGTAAACCTGAGAAATACTAAGGATTAACCTGAGTGATATCGGTGATTGGCGCTCATCAATAGCTTTCAACCGCGCCGGCATTTGTATATCGCCTGCTCAATGCAGATAATGACGGGGTCTGCCGACCGACTCAGTCCTCCGGTGGATGCGCCATTAGCACTACCCAACGCCACGAAATGGGCGGCTTGCTCGACCATTACTGGAAAGGGAAACCATGCCCTCGGGGACCGCTGAGCCCGACTGTCGCGATCACCCGGCGGAGGCCTCGCCGGTGCCCGGCACCGCGGTGAGCGGCGCAGACGCGCCCAAGCCGGTCTCGGCGACCCCTCCGCCATCGGCTGACGGCGCGCCGCTCACTGAAGCGACAAAAATCACGGCACGTGCCACGCTTTACCCATCGGTCAATCACATGGCCACGGTCGGGTGTATTTCCGGCTCGACCGCGGTGATTTAGAGGGGTTTGCCGGCCATGGATTTCGCAAATTACCCGCCGGAGGTCAACTCGGCCCGGATGTACGCCGGTGCCGGGGCGGGACCGATGCTGGCCGCCGCCGAGGCATGGGACTCGTTGGCCGCCGAGCTTCATTCGATGGCCAACTCGTTCCAGTCGGTGGTCTCGGGATTGACCGCCAGCGCGTGGCAGGGCCCGGCGTCGGTGTCGATGAGTGCGGCGGCCGCGTCCTACGTGAGCTGGTTGCGGGCCACCGCCGCACAGGCCGAGGAGACCAGCGCCCAGGCCAGGTCGGCGGCCGCGGCCTACCAGACCGCGTTCGTTTCGACGGTGCCGCCTCCGGTGGTCGCGGCCAACCGCGCCCAATTGATGACCCTGGTGTCCACCAATGTGTTCGGCAGAAACACCCAGGCGATCGCGGCGAACGAAGCGCAATACGGGCAGATGTGGGCCCAGGATGTGGCAGCGATGTACGGCTACGCGGCCTCCTCGGCGTCGGCGACGCAGCTGACACCGTTCAACGCCCCCCAGCAGAACACCAATCCCAGCGGCGCGGCCGGCCAGTCCGCCGCGGTCGGTCAGGCCACCGGCACCGCCGCGGGCAACGCGCAGAGCACCATCCAACAAGCCTTCTCCGCGGTGCCGGCCGCGTTGTCCAGCGCCGCCGCCCCGGCCGCCGCAGCCGCCGACCCGCTGGGCACGATCAGCGACCTGATCTCGATCTTCATCGACCTGCCGGCCGGATTGGCGACCTTCGCGGCTGACATTCCGCTGGGCAGCTTGGGTGTCGTGGCGCTGCCCTTCGACGTGGTCGGCGCCTTAACCGGTACCCACACCGACCGGATCGTCAGTGGGTGGAACGGCGAGCAGACTTGGCCGGGCGATGGGCCTGCGCCGGTCAAGCCGTTCCCCGCGCCACTGCTGAACCTGCCGCAAGGCACCGTGCCGACCAGGCTGTCGGCCGGTCTCGCCGATGCGAACCGCGTCGGCGGACTGTCGGTGCCGCCGAGTTGGACCGTCGCCACGCCGGCGGTGAAACCGACCGCGGTGACCCTGCCCGCGCTGCCGGCGGTCACCGCCGCCGAGGAATCGTTGACGGGCGCATCGGGGAGCACGCTGAGTCAGATGGCTTTGGCCGGAATGGCCGGCCGCGCCATGGCCGGCACGGTCGGAACCGGCGTCAGTCGCGCGCGAAATGTGGTGGCGCGGCCGAGCGACGCGCCAAAGACTCCTGAGCGCAAGACAACTGGCGGCGAGAACGGCGATGCCACTGAGGCCAAGCCGCGCACAGTGGTCACCGGTGTGGCGGCCGAGCTGCGCGAGTTCACCAAGTTGCGCGACGAAGGGATCCTCACCGACGAGGAATACACCGAGCAGAAGAACCGCCTGCTTGGTCGCTGAAACGCCCACCGCCGTCCGGCGGACACGTCGGTTGTCAGGCCGCGTCTTAGAGACAAAGGGAATGCGCAGCAATGGATTTCGGGTTCTATCCGCCGGAGATAAACTCCGGTCGGATGTATACCGGTCCGGGATCGGGGCCGATGATGGCCGCTGCGCAGGCATGGACAGCGCTGGCTGACGAGCTGTACACCGCGGCCGGCGGCTACCAATCGGCGTTGTCGGAGTTGGCTTCCGGAGCCTGGTCTGGCCCGTCGTCCGCGTCGATGAGTGCCGCTGCCGGGTCCTTCGTCGAGTGGCTCAGTGCCACGGCCGCGCAGGCCGAGGAATCCGCCGCCCATGCGCAAGCCGCCGCGGCGGGGTACGAGATGGCGTTCGCGATGACGGTGCCACCACCGGTGATCGCGGCCAACCGCAGCCTGCTGGCCGCGCTGGTGGCCACCAACTTCTTCGGCCAGAACACGCCGGCGATCGCCGCCACCGAGATTCAGTACGCCGAAATGTGGGCGCAGGACGCCGTGGCCATGTACGGGTATGCGGCCTCGTCAGCATCCGCTACCACACTGTCGCCGTTCCAGCAGCCACAGCAGAACACCGATCCCGGATCGTCAGCCAACCAGGCCGCGGCGGTCGGCCAGGCTTCCAACACCGCCGCCGGCGATGCGCAAAGCGCGATTTCGTCTGCGCAACAGGCATTTTCCGCGGTCCCCAATGCCCTGCAGAGCTTGGCGACCTCTGACTCGGCCGCAACCGGGACGTCCGCCGCCGCTGGCGACCCGCTGACCACTTTGGCTGACTTGATCTCGATCTTTATCAGTGTCCCCTCCGACCTCACCTTCTTCGCGGCTGTCATTCCCCAGGACATTGCGGCCGGCCCGGTCGACATTCCCTTCAGCATCGTGGATTCGGAGACCGGTCAGCACTCCGACGAGATCGTCAGCGGCTGGAATGGCGACGACCCCTCCATCAGGAGGGGTGGCATCCCTACCAACGACTTCCCGGCCACTCTCCTTAACCCGAGCCCCAGCGCCACGCCCGCAATGCAGGCGGGTATCGCTGATGCCGAGGCGATCAGCGGGCTGTCGGTCCCGCCGAGCTGGGCCACGGCCACATCAGAGGTGAAACCGATGGCCTTCACCACGCCGCTCACGAGCGCGAACGCCGCGGCCGCCCCGGCCGCGGAGGTCGGCGCAGCAAACACGTTCAACCAGATGGGGATTGGCGGAATGGCCGGACAGGCCATGGCCGGTCCCCCCGCAGCGAGCCAGCCTCAGGCGAACGGCAGGCCGGTTCGCCTGACCGGCAGCCCGGTGGACACCACGGCGGACGACGACGTCGATGCGACACCCGCACCGCGGACCGTGATGACCGGCGTGGCGGCCGCGATTCGCGACATCGCCGCACTACGCGCCGAGGGGCGGCTGACCGAACAGGAATACAACGAGCAGAAAAAGCAACTGCTTCAGATCTCGTTCGGGCAGTAGGTCAGTCGGCGATCGACAGCGCGATGCCGTCCAGGATGTCGTGCTCGCTGACGGTCAACTCCTCGATGCCGGCGCGCTCACGCAGCGCGATCGCCAACTCCTCGATCACGATGGCACCCCCGCCGATCACGTCGACCCGTCCCTCGTGCATGGGTCCCAGCGCGGCCCGCCGGGCGCGGGGCATCGCGATCAGCCCGTCGCAGACCGTCAGCAGCCGGTCCGTGGCGACTCGCGAAAGGTGAATGGCCGCAGGGTCGTACGTGGTCATATCCTGCGCGAGCGCGGCAACGGTCGTCATCGTGCCCGCCACCCCGACCCAGGTGCGGGCCCGCTCCACCGGGACGGCGCGCAGCGCCTCGCCGAGCCGTTCGCGCACCACCTCGCGGGCCGCCGCCACCTCGGCAACCGTCGGCGGGTCGGAGTGCAGGCATCGTTCGGTCAGTCGCACGCAGCCGATGTCGGCCGAGAAGCTCGCTTGTACAGTGTCCGTGCCGAGCACGACCTCCGTCGACCCGCCGCCCAGATCGACGATGACGAAAGGGCCAGCAGTGAAATCTAATTCGTTGACTGCGCCACGGAACGACAGCGCGGCCTCCTCGGACCCGGTGATCACCTCCGCGACCGCTCCGTTCGCTACGGCGCCGAGCACCTCGGCCGTCATCGCGAAGAAAACGTCACGGTTACCGGCGTCGCGGGTGGCTGACGTGGCGACCATCCGGATCTTTTCGACACCGTGAGCCATGCACAGCTTCGCGTAGTCGACCAGCGCGGAACGGCTGCGCTGCAACGCCTCCGGAGCAAACTGGCCGGTGGCGTCGACGCCCTGACCGAGCCGCACGATGCGCATTTCGCGATGCACGTCGCTCAGTTGCCCGTCGGATGCGTCCGCGATCAGTAGCCGAATCGAGTTGGTGCCACAGTCAATTGCGGCAATCGTCACTTCCACTCCCCCGGTATCAGGATGCCGACCATCGAAGGTTCGCCTGCCAGCAGCGCCACCGCCTCGTCGCCGAACGGATTGACTCCCCGGCCCTTCGCCAGCGAGTGCGCGATCAGCACGTGCAGGCACTTGACCCGGTCGGGCATGCCGCCGCCGGAAAATGTCGTTCCCAACGGCTCGATGGCATCCCGCTCAGCCAGGTATGACTCGTGGGCTCGCCGGTACGCGGCGGCCAACCCGTCGTCGGCGTGCAGGCGCTCGGTCATTTCTCGCATCATCCCGGTGGTCTCCAGCCGGCTCGCGGCGGCGGTAAGCGTCGGATGGGTCAGGTAAAACAATGTCGGAAATGGCGTTCCGTCAGGAAGTTTCGGAGATGTCTTGACCACGGCCGGCTCGCCGTTCGGACACCGGTAGGCGATGCCGATGACTCCACGCGGCTCACGGCCGAGCTGACGAGCGACCGCCTCGAGGTCAGCGGGTTCAACCACCGGGCGGCGGCGGGCTGGGCGGCAAAGGGCTGGGTGGCGGCGGAGGTGGCGCCGGCGTGGGCGGTCCGTGCGGGCTGTCGGCGATCGTGTGCCATAGCGAGGTGTACCAGGGGTCGTTGCTGACCACGGTTCTCGGCTGCGACCCGGGATCGGCGGGCAGCGCCGCGCCCGGAGGCAGTTGGACCTGATAGGGAATCTCGCCCGGCATCACGAAGCCGAGGCGCTCGCGGGCCTGTGCCGCGATGAACGCAGGGTCGCCGAGCTTCCCCTTCTGCTGTTCCAGATCGGAGATCTGTTGGCGCAGTGCGGCTTCGGAGGCGGCCAGTTGCTTCATCTCGGTGCGCTGCGCGAAATAGGTGCGAACCGGACCCGCGATCGTCAACGTCAGGACGCAGATGACGGTCGCCAGGATGGCCGCCCGTCGCGCCGTCAGACCCAGCCGCTGATCCGAGCGCTGCTCGGCCGATTCGGCGATCGCCTGTTTGATCGGTTCGACGACCTCGGGCATCGCACGCGGCGACGCCGTCGGTCCGCGACGGCCCGCCGGGGACTTCCGGGGCCGGCCTGGCACCGCCTCACCGGCCCGACCCGGACGCGACGCCGGTGAGCGCCGCTTCGGTTCTGGCCGTTTCGATTCGGGCATGACAGCTGGTGGCGGTCGGGCCTAGGGTGTGTACCTGGGGAACGCCAGATCACCGGCGTAGCGGGCGGCGTCGCCGAGAGCTTCTTCGATGCGCAGCAGCTGGTTGTATTTCGCCACGCGTTCACTGCGGGCCGGGGCGCCGGTCTTGATCTGGCCGCTGCCGACCGCCACCGCCAGGTCGGCGATCGTGGTGTCCTCGGTCTCGCCGCTGCGGTGGCTCATCATCGTCCGGTAACCGCTGTGGTGGGCCAGCGCGACCGCGTCCAGCGTCTCGGTGAGCGTGCCGATCTGATTGACCTTGACCAGCAACGCATTTGCCGCGCCCTTGTCGATGCCTTCTTCCAGCCGTTCGGGATTGGTGACGAAAAGGTCGTCACCGACGATCTGCACCCGATCGCCGATCGCCGTCGTCATCGCCACCCAGCCGTCCCAATCATCCTCGGCCAGTGGATCTTCGATGGATACCAGCGGGTAAGAGTCGAGCAGCTCGGCGTAGAACTGCGACATCTCGTCGGCGGACCGGGTTTTCTTCTCGAACTGGTAACCAGTGCCGTCGGTGTAGAACTCGGTCGCCGCCGCGTCCAGCGCCAGAGCGACGTCCGCGCCCAGCTTGAAACCGGTGGACTCGATGGCCTGGCTGATGATGTCCAGCGCGGCCTTGGTTCCCGGCACGTCCGGGGCGAAGCCACCCTCGTCACCGAGCGCGGTGGACAACCCCTGCTTCTTGAGCGCCGACTTCAGCGCGTGATAAACCTCCGCGCCCCAGCGCAATGCCTCGCAGAAGCTCGGCGCCCCGATCGGAGCAACCATGAACTCCTGGATGTCGACGGCGGTGTCGGCGTGGGCGCCGCCGTTGAGAATGTTCATCATCGGCACCGGCAGGATGTGCGCGTTCGGCCCACCCAGGTAGCGGAACAGCGGCAACTCGGCGGAGTCGGCGGCCGACTTGGCCACTGCCAAAGAAACCCCGAGGATGGCGTTGGCGCCCAGCCGGGACTTGTCCGGGGTGCCGTCCAGATCCAGCAGCGCCTGATCCACCAGCCGCTGGTCGTCGGCGTTCAGGCCGATCACGGCCGGCGCGATTTCATCGAGCACCGCCAGCACGGCCTTCTTGACGCCCTTGCCGCCGTAGCGGTCGCCGCCATCGCGCAGCTCGACCGCCTCGTGCTCGCCCGTCGAGGCGCCGGACGGCACCGCGGCCCGCGCGAACGTCCCGTCGATCAAAGCCACCTCGACCTCGACCGTCGGGTTGCCGCGGGAATCGAGGATTTCGCGGGCCCCGACCTGCTCGATAATCGGCACTGGTTCTCCTTGCGTCGGGCGGTGGCAGCTTCTCTTCTGGCCAAGACAGCCTAAAGCCTGCGTTAGAGCGAGTGGCCGTCCGCATAGGCGGTAGCCCAGTCTCGCACGGCCCGGGCGTAGACATCGGAATCGTTGTAGGCCCACAGCGCCGTGATCCACCCGCGCGGGGTGGCAAGATCCTTCCCGCGCCAGCACAAGTAACCGGCAGCGGACAGTGCGGCATCGTCGATGTTGTCGACGTCGACCTTGCCGTCGTTGTTGGCGTCGACGCCGTACTCCCGCCACGTCTCGGGAATGAACTGCATCGGCCCCATCGCCCGGACGGTGTCCGGCTGGCCGGCCATCCCGCCGGGCGGGCCGTCGATCCCCGCCTCGCTGTCGATGATGCGCATGGTGCCGTTGGTCCCGTCGAGCACCACACCACGGATCGGCGGACGCACGTCGCCGTTGGGAAACAGCCTGGCGCGGTGGTAAGTGCCATGGTGGCTCTCTACCTGCCCGATGCCGGCCAGCGTCGTCCAGGCGATATGGCAGTTCGGGTTCTCCACCTCGGCGACCCGGGCGGCGTAGCCGTACGCCTCCAATGCGGTGACCGGGATGTGCAGTGCCGGGGCGCGCTCGGCGGCCCACGCGTGCAGCTGGTCGGCGGGACGGCCCTTGGCGTAGGTGTCGACCGGCGGCACGATGGCGCCCCGGGGTGGCGGCACGCCTTTGGGAATGTAAGGGCCCAGCTGCCACGAGCAGCTGGATGCCAACAGCAGTGCCGTTGCGCCTACTACGGCCAACGCGCGCAGCCAACGAACCGGCAACACACAACACCCCTAAAACACGACTTCGATGAACATCGTGCCACGGGATTCGCGTGCCTCGGCCCGTCCCGCCCCCGCCGTGCTGCGGCACCCCCGGCTGGCCAGGCCCGATGAGTGGTAACCAGCTGCATCTAACCGTCCGCCGCTTGGCAAGCCGGGCGTGTCGAACATCACCGCGTTCGCCCGCGCTTTCGCGCGCGTCAATACGGCATTCAGTCGCTCTCGGCACCGTCGACCGGCCAGCAGGCCCGCCATTCGTCTTCGGTGATCGAACCGACCGGGGCGACTTCCAATTCGGCGGGAACATCGGCCACGCGACGCGCGGCGGCGATCGCCTTCTCGACGTCGCGCACGGTGTCCATGAATTCCAGTACCGCGGTGCGCAAAGAGTCTTCGGCGTCGATATCGGCGCTCACCGTGCTGGAGGTGACGTTCGCCGGAATCAGGTCCGAGGGCAAGCCGGCTTTGGTGACCCGCTGAATCACCTTGTGCGCCAGAGCCAAAGCCGGCTGGCCAGTGGGCACATTGTCCACCACCGAGTTGCGCGGCATCTCCTGAGCTTTGCGCTCCTCCCATTGAGCCAGCTGCTCGTCGAGCGAAATCGACTCTCCGGCAAGCACTCCCGGAGCCCTGTTGCCGAGCTTGCGCACCAGCGCGTCGGCGACATCGTCGATGGTGAACGGGTGCGCCGGTGCATCCTCGGCGATGCGCGCATGGAACAGCACTTGCAGCAGCACGTCTCCGAGCTCGTCCCGCAGCGAATCGGCATCGCCGCTGCGCACCGCGTCGAACAGCTCGTAGGTCTCCTCCAACAGGAAGCGGCGCAGCGAGTCGTGGGTCTGCTTGCTCTCCCAGGGGCCGGCCGTCCGGAGTTTGTCCATCATCACGACGGCGTCCACCAGTCGCTCCCCCGGCTGCGGACCGGGCGCGCAGATCAATCGCTCTCCGGCGGCCAACCGGGCTGTCACCGAAGGATGCTCGGGATCCGAGGACAGCAGCACCGGCGCATCCTCTCCGGTGTGCGCCGAGCGCGCCGCCGGCAACGACCAGGGGACCGCGACCGGCATCTCCTCGGTGTACTGCACCTCACCGGAGAGCAGCTCGATGGCTTCCACCGGCACCAGCGACGGCCGTCGCGGGTCGACCAGGATGACAGTCATTCAGCGCCATTCCTCCACTGCAGCGTCGGTTGCGCGCATCAGCGCGCCTGCCTCTCCGGCGTCGGCGTATCGATCTGCGCCGATTCTCCCGGTTTGCCGACCAGTGCCGCTACCAGTTGGCTGACGAACTGAACTAATTCCAGGTCGCGGATCCGTGGCGCACCCACACCTCCGGCGCGTGGGATCGGAACCTGCACCGCCGATGCGGTGGCGCGATAGCGCGCGCCCGGATAGCGGCGAGCCAGGCGCACCTGCGCGGAGTCAGGCAGGTTCAACGGCGACAACCGCAGCGTTGCCTCCGAGGCCGTCGACACCTCGGTGATGCCCGCCTCCCGGCAGATCAAACGCAGCCGGGCCACGGCCACCAGCAACTCGGCGGTTTCGGGCAGGGCGCCGTAGCGGTCGATCAGCTCCTCGATGACGGCGTCGATCCGGGCGTCGTCGGTCGCGGCCGCCAGCCGGCGATAGCCTTCGAGCCGCAGTCGGTCGCTGGGGATGTAATCCGGCGGCAAGTGCGCATCCACCGGCAGGTCGATCCGCACATCCTTGGGCTCCTCGGCGCTGACGACGGTCTGGCCGTCGGCCGCGGCCCGGTATGCCTCGACCGCCTCGCCGACCAGGCGGACGTAGAGGTCGAAGCCCACCCCGGCGACATGGCCGGACTGCTCGGCGCCGAGGACGTTGCCGGCGCCGCGAATCTCCAGGTCCTTCATGGCAACGGCCATTCCAGCACCCAGGTCGTTGTTCTGCGCGATCGTCGCCAGCCGGTCGTAAGCGGTCTCGGTCAGCGGGTTCTGCGGCGCATAGAGGAAGTAGGCGTAGCCGCGTTCCCGGCTGCGCCCGACCCGGCCGCGCAGCTGGTGAAGCTGCGACAGACCGAAGGTGTCGGCGCGCTCCACGATCAGGGTGTTGGCGTTGGAGATGTCCAGGCCGGTCTCCACGATCGTGGTGCACACCAGGATGTCGAACTCGCGGTTCCAGAATCCCTCGACCGTGGTTTCCAGCAGGTCTTCGTTCATCTGCCCATGTGCGACAGCGACTTTGGCCTCGGGTACCAATTCTCGCACCCGCGCCGCGGCGGCGTCGATCGAGCTGACCCGGTTGTGCACATAGAACGCCTGCCCGTCGCGCAGCAACTCCCTGCGCAGGGCGGCGGCGATCTGCTTGTTGTCCTGTGCACCGACATAGGTCAGCACCGGGTAGCGCTCCTCCGGCGGAGTCAGAATCGTCGACATCTCGCGGATGCCGGCCAGGCTCATCTCCAGCGTGCGCGGTATCGGCGTGGCGCTCATCGTCAGGACGTCGACGTGAGTGCGCAGCGACTTGATGTGCTCCTTGTGCTCGACACCGAAGCGTTGCTCTTCGTCGACCACCACCAGGCCGAGGTCTTTCCACCGCACCCCGGTCTGCAGCAGCCGGTGGGTGCCGATCACGATATCAACCGTGCCGTCGGCCAAACCTTCTAGGACAGAACGGGATTCAGCTGGCTCGGTGAACCGGGACAGACCCTTGATCCGGACCGGGAAACCGGCCATCCGCGCGGCGAACGTCTGCAGATGCTGGTCGGCCAGCAGCGTGGTGGGCACCAGCACCGCAACCTGCTTGCCGTCCTGGACGGCTTTGAACGCCGCCCGGACTGCGATCTCGGTCTTGCCGTAACCGACGTCGCCACAGATCACCCGGTCCATCGGCACGGGCTTCTCCATGTCGGACTTCACCTCGGTGATCGCGGTGAGCTGGTCATGAGTCTCGGTGAAGCCGAACGCGTCTTCCATCTCGGCCTGCCACGGGGTGTCCGGGCCGAAGGCGTGTCCCGCGGTGGCCTGGCGCTTGGCATACAGCGCGACAAGTTCGCCCGCGATCTCCCGAACCGCTTTGCGCGCTTTGGTTTTGGTGTTGGTCCAGTCGCTGCCGCCGAGCCGGCTCAGCGACGGAGCCTGCCCGCCGACGTAGCGCGACAGTTGATCGAGGGAATCCATCGGCACATAGAGCTTGTCGGTGACATTCTGCCCCCGCTTGCTCGAGGCGTACTCCAGCACCAGGTACTCACGACGGGCGCCGCCGACCGTGCGTTCGGTCATCTCAACGAATCGGCCGATGCCGTGCTGGTCGTGCACCACCAGGTCGCCGGCGGTCAGGGCCAGCGGGTCGACGGTGTTGCGGCGTTTGGCGGCAAGGCGTTTGCCGTCGGTGGCGGCGACCCGGTTGCCGGTCAGGTCGGTCTCGGTGACGATCACCAGTCCGCCGTCGGCGAACACCAGCCCGTCGTGCAGCGGGCCCTTCAAGACGCCGACGACGCCGGGCCGGGGTTCGGCCCCGGACTCCAACATCGTTGCGGGCGTGTCTGATTCGCCGAGCTGCTCGACCACCCGGTGCGCGGTTCCGGTGCCTGGTGCGACGACGGCGGCGAGCCCACCGGTCGCCACGTGCGCGCGCAGCATCGCGAAGATCGCCTCAACCCCGACGACGGCGCTCTGCCGGTCCCGCACCGACGGCGCGGCGCGGATGTCCAGCTCGATCGCCGACTCGTCGGACAGCTGCGACAGCGTCCACCACGGGTGCCCGGACTGGCGTGCCGCGTCGCACACCTCGTCGAGTTCGCGGAAACCCGATCCGCCGAGTTGCTCGACGTCGATCGGGGAATCGCCACCGACCGCGGCCACCGACCATGACGCGTCGAGGAATTCGCGGCCGGTCTTGATCAGGTCGGCAGCCCGGGTGCGGACCTTTTCGGGATCGCAGACCAGCACGGGTGTGCCGTCGGCCAGCTGGTCGGTGAGCAACGTCACCGCCCCGTCTTCCGCGGGACATAACACCGAGAGCAGCGCCTCCATGCCGTCGACCGGGATGCCCTCGGCCAGCTTGGCCAGCATGTCGCCGACGCCGCCGGTCACACCGTGTTCGGCGGGCGGCTGCCGGCTGGCCAACTCGGGCCGCCCTGGCCCGCACGTCGTCGCTCAGGAGCAGTTCGCGGCAGGGGACCGCGACCAGGTGGTCGACGGTGATCTCGGGAATCGACCGCTGATCAGCCACCGAGAACATCCGCATCTCGCTGACCTCGTCGCCCCAGAACTCCACCCGAACCGGATGCTCGGCGGTCGGCGCGAATACGTCGAGAATGCCGCCGCGGACCGCGAATTCGCCGCGTTTGCCGACCATGTCCACCCGGGTGTAGGCCAGCTCGACCAGCCTGGTGATGACGTCTTCGAAGGCCAGCTCGTCGCCGAGGGACAGCGTGAGCGGTTCGGCCAGGCCGAGTCGGGAGGCCATCGGCTGCAACAGCGAACGGACCGCGGTGACCACCACCTGCAGTGGCGGACCGAGCCGGGCGTCCTGTGGGTGTGCCAGTCGTCGCAGCAGCATCATCCGGGCACCGACGGTGTCGACGCCGGGCGAGAGGCGCTCGTGCGGCAGCGTCTCCCACGACGGGAACATCGCGACGGCGTCGCCGAGGACGCCGCGCAACTCGGCTGTCAGATCGTCGGCCTCGCGCCCGGTCGCGGTGACGACGAGTAGCGGCCCCTGCCGGGCCAGTGCGCAGGCGACGAACAATCGAGCGCTGGCGGGACCGACCAACGCCAGGTCCTCTGGTCGGTCGGCCGCCAGGTCGATGAGTCGCTGCAGCGTCGGCGTGCGCAACGCCAACTCCACCAGCCCCGCGATTGGGGTGTCGGTAATTTCTGGCCCCCCTGCGGTCATGATGACCCCATTGTATGGGGGCCCAGCGTCGTCAATTTTCCGCCGACCGCCATCAAGGATTCGTCAAGAAATCGGCATCCGACCGCACGGTGGGGACTGTAGAAGTCATGACATCGACCTTGCCGGAGATATTGCCGTCCATAGGTTATGCGGCCCCGCTGCGCTTCCATCCGGCGATCTGGCCGCTGACCGCCCACTCCGACGACGACGGACGACTCTGCATCGGTGACGTAGCTCTCACCGATGTCGCCGACGAGTTCGGCACACCCGCGTACGTCATCGACGAGACCGACTTTCGCGCCCGCGCCCGCCACTACCGTGCCGCGCTCGGCGATACCGAAGTGCTGTACGCCGGCAAGTCCCTGCTGACCATTGCGGTGGCGCGGTGGGCCCACGAAGAGGGGCTCGGGGTCGACGTCTGCTCGGCCGGCGAATTGGCCACCGCGATGGCCGGGGGCGTCGAAAAGGCCAAGATCGTGCTGCACGGCAACGCGAAGTCCCAGGATGAGCTGCGCGCCGCCGTTCGCTTCGGGGTCGGGCGGATCGTGCTGGATTCAGCCATGGAGATCACCGAGCTGGCCGGCCTGGCCGACGAACGTCAGCGGGTGCTGATCCGGGTGACTCCCGATCTCGACACTCAGGGTCACCGCGCGGTGACGACGGGGATCAGCGATCAGAAATTCGGTTTCACCCTGGATGGCGGCCAGGCCGCCGAAGCCGTCGCACGCGTGCTCTCCCACCCGAACCTGAAACTGGTCGGATTGCACTGTCACCTCGGCTCACAAGTCAGCGATGCGGCGATCTACGGTGAGGCGGTCCGCCGGCTGATCGCCGCGATGGCCGATGTCCGCACATCGCACGGCGTGATCCTGACCGAGCTGAACATCGGCGGCGGTCACGGCGTCCCGTACCGGGCCGGCGACGTGGAGTTGAGCATCGACGAGCTGGGCCGCGTGATCGATGACGCCCTGGACGCGGCGTGTGCCGCCGAACGGTTTCCACGTCCGGCCCTCGTCGTCGAGCCCGGACGGGCCATCAGCGCGCGAGCCGGCGTCACCCTGTACCGGGTGCGCAGCGTCAAGACACCGCCGGGCGGTCGTACCTTTGTGGCCGTCGACGGTGGGATGAGCGACAACCCACGGGTGTCGCTGTACGGAGCGAAATACACTGTCGCGCTGGTGAATCGGCATTCCCTTGCGCCTAAGCAGAGCGTCACCGTGGCGGGACGGCACTGCGAATCCGGCGACGAGATCGCCCGTGACGTCGAACTGCCCGCCGATGTGCATCCGGGAGATCTGCTCGCGGTGGCCGCGACCGGCGCCTATCACCACAGCATGGCGTCGAACTACAACATGGTCGGCCGGCCGCCGATGATCGCGGTGAGGGACGGTCACGCTCGTGAACTGGTGCGCCGCGAGACGACGGCCGACCTGCTGGCCCGCGACAGGGGCTAAACGGCGACCCGCCGCACCCGGCTCCGCCGCGCTTGCGATCGCCGTCGGGCTAAACGGCTATTCGCCTTGCAGGTGCGGGTCGGCTTCCAGATGAGTCAGCCCGTTCCACATCAGGTTGACCAGATGGGCGGCGACCACTTCCTTCTTGGGCTCGCGGGTGTCGAGCCACCACTGAGCGGTCATCGACACCGATCCCACCAGCGCCTGCGCGTACAGCGGGGCGAGGTCGGAATCCAGTCCGCGGCGGGCGAAGTCGCCCGCCAGGATCGAGCTGACCTGGTTGACGGCATCGTTGAGCAGGCTGGAATAGGTGCCTGAGCTGATCGAGGCCGGCGAGTCGCGAATCATGATGCGGAACCCGTCGGTGTGTTCCTCGACATAGGTCAGCAGCGCCAGTGCCACCGTCTCGACCCGGACCCGGGACCGGTTATTGGTGAGCGACGATGTGATGCGGTCCAGCAGCGCGGACATCTCACGGTCGACGACCACCGCATAGAGCCCCTCTTTGCCGCCGAAGTGCTCGTAGACGACAGGCTTGGAGACGTTCGCCCGTAGTGCGATCTCCTCGATCGACGTGCCCTCGTAGCCTCGCTCGGCAAACAGCGATCGCGCGATGTCGATCAGCTGGTGACGGCGCTCGCTACCGGTCATCCGGGTGCGGGGCGCCTTGGTTTCCTTGTCCGGCGCGGCCACGTCTAACAGGTTATCTCCCGGGTTGCGGTCCGCGGTCGGGCCACACGGTCGTCTAGAGTGAACGCGGTCTTCACCGCTGGTCGCAGCGATCCGTCGTGGTGTAATCGGCAGCACTTCTGATTTTGGTTCAGACAGTTCAGGTTCGAGTCCTGGCGACGGAGCTACCGCGCGCGGCCCGCATCGTGGATCCACGCATTCCTGAAGCCTTCCTGAGAATGTATGCGCGTGTCGCCCACTTCGTCTGAAATGCGCGCCGCTTTAATCTCCAATTCGTCGCTTCACAGCCGAAATTCCGGTCAAATCTGAGTCGAACTTAGCTATGCAAACAGGTTTTGTTCGAACGGGGACCGGCTTGGTCGGCAAACAGACCGAAAGTTTGTCGCGCCGACCTGGAAACTCACAGGGCGAAGAGCAGCGTTGCAGGTCACGGGCCATAAAATGTAGTATCGTCCAGATAGCTGGACGCCCCTATACCATCCCAGTGTTCACGTCGCCCGGCTTCGTTTACAAGTGAATATGGATTTTCCTGAGTTTGTTGAGTAAATGGTTCATAAAAAAGCCTGACCTCATTCTATGCGCACCAAAAGTGCCACGAAACAAACTGGAAGTTGGCCCCTCACGAGGGAAGGGACCCAATATGACCACTGTTTCGCTGGATACCAGACCGGCTGAGAAGTTCGTACTCGACAAGAGCTACAGCTGGCGTGATACCCACATCGACTGCACGCTGGCGGTCGCCCAGCCATCGACGGACCCCGAGTTGTGGTCCGAGTTCGTGGCGGGCGCCTACCGCAGCTACCGCAAACGTGGTGTCGAGGACGCACTCGACATCGACACGATGCGCGGCGGTTCGGACACCGTCATGTTTTTCGCGGTGCTCGACGATGCCGGCCGGATATTGGCCGGCCTGCGGGCAAAGGGGCCCTTGCGGTCGGCGGATGAGTCGCATGCGGTCGTCGAATGGGCCGGTCAGCCTGGCCAGCAAGCCGTTCGCGACATGATCACCGACCGGATTCCGTTCGGCGTCCTGGAGATGAAGTCAGGCTGGGTGTCCGAGCACGCCGATCGCGATCTGGACCTGACAACTCCGCTGGCCCGCAGCGCCTTTCACATGATGGCCCTGATCGACGTGCAGTTCTGCATGGCGACCGCGGCGGCCTACGTGCTGAACCGCTGGCGTAGCTCGGGCGGCGTGGTGGCGGGCATTCCCGCGGCGCCCTACCCGGACGAGCGCTACCAGACCAAGATGATCTGGTGGAATCGCCGAGACTTCGTGTCTCACGCCGATCCAGCGCAGGTTGCCAAAATCCTCACCGAGACAAGCCAATTGACCCGCCAGTTCTACGGGCAGCATGGCGCGGGGCTGTTGTCGGGCTAGCTTTCGCCGTCGACCAGGCTGCGGGCGAGTTGCTCGATTGTCGGATGCTCGTAGGGCAACGACGCCGACAGCGGCCGACCGACGAAATCCTCCAGCTCGCCGACCAGCCTGACCGCGTCCGCGGAATCGAGACCGAGGTGATCGAATCTTCGGTTGCGATCGACGTCGGCGGCAGAACCTCCGGTGCGGTGCGCAACCTGCTCGGCCAGCATCGCTTCAATCTCGTCGTAGCTCTTCACAGGTCCCCTCACCAACGTCCCGGTAAATCGATGCGGCGCATGGTCAATCGGAGCAGGGTGAACGCGCCCAACTCCATCGAATAGGCGAACATGCGCAGATAGCGCTCGTATCGCGCAACCAGCTCCTCGCTGGAGACCTCGACCGCTTCGGCGCGGTGTGCGCGCAACCGATCGAACCATGCCCGCAACGTCTTGACGTAGTCGTCGCGATCGTTCCGCACTCGTTCGATCTCGAGCTCCATCTCCGCCGCGCGGGCGATGTCGGCAAGTCGTGGCAGCTCGGACTCCGGAAAGATCTCGTCGACGATGAAGCGGTCGCGCAGCGGTCGATTGCGCGGGATGTCGCCGTAGGCGATGGTCTGCAACGAAAGTCGGCCGCCCGGTTTGAGCCAACCGTGACATGAGCGGAAGAACTGCCGGTAGGCCTCGACCTGCTCATCTGCCGACAAACCGAACCGGGCGAAGTGCTCGAAGGCGCCGACGGAGATGATGGCGTCGAACGGCTCGTCCGGCTGGTAGCCGCTCCACCCGCGTTCGTGAATCTCGACGTTCGCCGGCGCGATCCCTCGCAGATGCTGCGCCTGTGCATCTGAAAGGGTAAGGCCCACCGCATGTTTGACCCCGTGCGAGCCCACCATGTGCATGATCTGGGCACCCCAGCCGCAGCCGACGTCGAGCACTCGCGCCGCACCGGCCGCGCGGGACTGCTCCACGTGGTAGTCCAGTTTGCGACGCTGCGCCCGCTCCAGATCGTCATCGGGGCTTTCCCACATGGCGCATGAATAGGCCATCGAGGGATCGAGCCAGACCCGCCAGAATTCATTTCCGACGTCATAGTGATGGCGGATTGCGGCCGGACTGGCGCCCAGGTAGGTATCGGTCATTTCTGCTCCGCCTTGGTCAACGTCGGCTGCTTGAGGTCGCTGACCAGCCCGGTCGCCGCGAGCACTCGCAGCGCGGCGCCACCGATATCGATCTGCCACCAGTGCACCCGCGTGGTGTACACCCGCGGCGCGTCGTGGTGGTTGGCATGATTGCCACCGCCGAGCGACGGCAGTGCCAGCCAGAAGCCGTTGCGGGCCTGACCGGAGTGCGGCAGCTGCGCACGCTCGCCGCGCAGATGACCCAGCGAGTTGACCGCCCAGATGACGTGGCTCACGAGGAAGACGCGCACCAGCCCGCCCCACAGAAATCCCGTCAGTGCGCCCCAGGGGCCGCCGGCGAAAAAACCGATCAGCGTCGGAATCAGCAGGCCCAGTACGGCCCAGGTCAGGTAGCTGCGGTGAATCGCGATGGTGCGCGGGCTCTGCCACAGGTCTTTGACCTCGCCCGCGGTCACCGTCATCGAGGTGTACTCCGGCCGAAACAGCCAGCCGGCGTGAGCGTGCATCAGCCCGCGGGCACCCTGGTACGGCCAGTGTGGCGAATGCGGGTCGCCTTCGCGATCGGTGACGGAGTGGTGACGGCGGTGCGTCGTCGCCCACCACATCACCGGGCCGAGAAACGCGCTGGAGCCCAGCGCACCGAGGAGCCAGACCAGCGCCGGCTGAGCGGTGAAGGCGCGGTGGGAGAAATAGCGGTGATAGCCGAGTTCGACGCCGCCCATGGTCACCAGCGACCCCACCGCCAGCAGCACGAGGTCGGTCCGCGACGGCCCGATCCCGTTCAGCGACAACACCGTTACTGCGACCACGGCGAGGGCCGGTGCCACCACGACAAAGAATGCGAGGATGCGCTCGCGTGTCATGCGGTTCCTCCTGTCGTGTGGCGATGTACCTCGACCAACTCGTCACGCCCGAATAGCGCACGGCACTCGCCGCGGCGAATCTTGCCGCTGGTCGTACGGGGGATATCGCCGCGGTTGACCAACAACACCACATCCGGTGGCGCTCCGTGCTCCGCGGCCACCGCACCGACCATACGATCGGCCACGTCGTGCCATGCGTCATCCGCGCCACGCGCGATCTCCGCCACGACGACCAGCCGCTCGCGAGAACCGTCGTCGTGCCCGAAAGCCGCGCATCCGTTGGGGTGTAGCGATTCGACGTGCAGCTGTTCGACGGTGTGTTCCACGTCTTCCGCGGCATATTTGACGCCGTTTCGGACCACGATGTCTTTGTCGCGTCCAGTGACGTACAGCTCGCCGTCGACCAGGCAGCCGCGGTCCCCGGTGCGCAGCCATGAGACCCCGTCGAGCAGCGCACCGAACGTCTCCCCCGATGCCTGCTGGTTACCGAAATAGCCCTGAGCGACGCTGGTTCCGCGCACCCAGATCTCACCTTCGATCCCATCGGCGCAATGCGCCTGGTGCTCATCGTCGACGATCGCGACCTCGAGTCCGTCACGGGCGCGGCCACAACTCACCCGGGCGATGCCGCGCGGGTCGCGCCACACGGTCGGCGAGTCGTCGCGCTGCCCGCCCGTCACCATCAGCGTCGCCTCGGCGAGTCCGTAGCAGGGATAGAACGCCTCGCGCCGAAAACCGACGCCGCCGAACGTCGCCGCGAAGCGGTCCAGCGTCGCGGCCCGCACCGGCTCGGCACCGACGAACGCCAGGTTCCAGCGCGACAGGTCCAGTCCATCGAGGCCGGCTTCGCCCTGCCGTTGCACAGCAGCGACGCACATCTCGTACGCGAAGTTCGGTGCACCACTGGTGGTTACGTGATACCGACTGATCTCCTGCAGCCAGCGAAGCGGATGCTTGAGGAACTGCAGCGGGGTCATCATCACGCACTGGGCGCCGGAGAACACCGGTTGCAGTACGTTGCCGATCAGCCCCATGTCGTGCTGGAACGGTAGCCACCCCAGAACCACGGTCGACGATGTGTGCTCGAAGGCGTTCTGGATCAGTGCCTCGTTGGCCATCAAGTTCTGATGAGTGACCCGGACGCCGCGGGGAGACCCCGTGGAGCCCGACGAGTACTGCAGGATAGCGAGATCGTCGGCGCCGGCCGCCACGTCGAGTGCGCCGACGTCGGAGCTGTCGAGTTCGTCGACCGCGATGCACGGTATCGACGCGAGTTCGGGTACCAGGGCACGGGCCGCGAGCAGTTCACGCGTCGTCAGCACTACTTCGGGCCGCGCTTCGGTGACGATCGCTTGCAGCCGCGGCAACGTCTGCGCGAGCCGGGACGGGATCGGTATGTGGGCCGGCACCGCGCACACGCCGGCGAAAAAGCAGCCGAACAGCGCGTCGAGAAACGTTGCGTCCTGCGGCAGTAGCAATAACGCGCGCGGCTGCTGATGGCTGACCGGCAGGTCGCGCAGCGCCGCGGCGACAGCGCGCGCACCGGTGTCGAGCTGAGCCCACGTACGAGAGTTCACACCGCCGTCGTCATCAAGAAAATGGAACGCGCGGGCCTCCGGGTGTGAGCCGGCGCGCAGCTGCAGCCGATGTGCGATGGTCGTGACCTGCGCGCACTCGTCTGGCGCGCCCAAGCAGGCCAGATCCGTCATCGCACTCCCCCTGAGTCGCCGGAAACAAATGACGTACCTGACCACCCATCTGAGTTGAAGGGGCCCGATCGTCTACTATCTTAACCTTTCAACCGTACTCCCGTGGGGTTTGCGGCGTTCTACTGAACTTACGGTATGCCTGGTCAGGTCGGTTGAGTGGTTCGGTATGCGATTGCTCTGTGGTGGCTGCGAGTCAGCCGCGATCAGCCGGATGCCACGGTTCCGCACCGCACGGGTCAGGGTTTGGAAAAGTCCAAGGCGACAAATCGCTTGGCGAGCAACGCCTCCATCCCCGCGGCGTCGACCGGCGGTGACAGCAAAAAGCCCTGCGCGCGAATGCATCCCAAGTCGAGGAGGATCCTGGCCGCGGCGGGGGTCTCGATACCTTCGGCGACCACGTCCAGCCCGAAGGCCTGCGCGAGCGCCATGATCGACTGCACGATCGCCAGGTCACCCGAGTCGGTGCCGAGATAGCGGACGAATCCCTTGTCGATTTTGAGAATGTCGACGGGCAGCGTCTTCAAGTAGGTGAGCGCACTGTATCCGGTGCCGAAGTCGTCGATCGCGATCTGGACGCCCAACGCCTTCAGCTCGGCGAGCGTCTTCTGGGTCGCGTCGATGTCCTGGACGACGACGTTTTCCGTGATCTCCAGACACAATGCAGCGGCATCGATACCGAACTCGTCAAGGTTCGTGGCGACGGAATCGACGATCCCGTCGGCCACCAGCTGCACCGGCGACACATTGACCCGCAGCACCGCGTCGCGGCCGATCCCCCGAGATCGCCACTCGCTCAGTTGTGCGCAGGCGGAATGCATTACGCGCCGGCCCAGCTTTCCAGCCAGGTTGATCGACTCCGCGACACTGATGAACGAGTCGGGCATCAACAAACCGCGCGTCGGGTGCCGCAAACGAATCAGCGCTTCGGTCCCGAGGACCTGACCGGTCCGGAGGTCGAACTCCGGCAGGTAGTGCAGCACCAGCGCGTCGTTGTCACCGGCAATCGTTTCTTCCAGGTGCAGTTCGATGTCGTCGCGAATCGCATATACCTGTGACATCGCCCGGTTGTACGGGGCCACCCGGCTGCCACCGGCCGACTTGGCCGCCGACGTGGCCTCGTCGGCGCGGCGCAGCAGATCCGACGCATTATCGCGCCCGGGCTCACCCGCGGCGACGCCAATACTCACTGTGCGAGCCAGCGATTCACCGTCGATCACCACCTGCTGATGCAGGTGGCTTTGCAACCGTTGTGCAAGTGCCTCGGCGGCCTCGAGTTCCATCGGGGCGGACGGGACGACGATGAACTCGTCGCCGCCGAAGCGGGCGATGATCGAGGGAAGGTCGACGGACTGCTCGAGCAGTTCGACAAATGCCTTGATGAAACGGTCGCCGAGGAGGTGGCCGAGGTGATCGTTGATCACCTTGAGCCGGTCGAGGTCGAGGAGCAGTAACGCGACCGGCCCCGGCGCGCCGAGAGCCAGTCGTTCATCGAGGTGGGCGATCAGCGCCCTGCGGTTGAGCAGGTTGGTCAGGTCGTCATGTTCGGCGAGATAGAGCAGCCGATTCTCGGCGACAATGCGGGCTTGAAGTTGGGCGAACAAGCTGGCGATCGCCTGGAGCGCGTTCAATTCCTCCGGCAGCCATTCGCGGTCGCCGATCTTGACGAAGCCCAGAATTCCGGTCGTGATGTCTCCGGAGAGCAGCGGCACGCAAGCGAGCGAGGTTTGCGGAATCGCCCGCCCCTCTTCGACAAGCCGCTGGTATTCCTCATTGGCCGGCTCAGGACGAACGACATCTGGCTCTTTGAGATATTCGGCCATTGCGAAGACGGAGTCTGCCTCAGCGAAATAGACGATGCCGATCGGATCTGGCTCGGGAACGTTTTCACGCACCGGCCACTCGGCGACGAGAACGGTGGCGTGAATTGTGTGATCGTTATGCCGCAGGAAGCCAAAGTCCACACCGAAGTGAGCCACCAAGTCGCCGACCACGCCTTCGCTGATCGCGGCGTGGTCGGCCGCGGTGGCCGCCATCAATTTGGCGGCCGCCCCGGTAACCAGATCGTCTAGCCCGCCGGACATGCGAACACGGTAGCTCGTAATAGGAGTTACCGTAAATTGACGCGATCGAAATTTCGCAGACTGCGCACCGAACCGGGCGCGCTGACGGCAAACCTGAGGACGAGCGCAACCCCATCCTGGGGGCCGATTCCCGCGAGTTGGGCGAACTCTCTCTGGCGGGCGCCCAGTTCGCCCGCGAAGGCTCTCGACACGCCAGCAAGATCTTCGGCATCCCGTGCGTAGAGAAATATCGGCGACATCGGCTGCACGGCGAGCCCACGGTGTTGCGCCATGATCCAGATCGCCTCGGCCGCCGAACCGCCGCGCGCATAATCGGTCAGCGACCCACCGGCCACCGAGATGACCGCCAGCGCCGAGCTTGCCGCCACTTGCCGGCGAGTGCCTTCACCCAACACGGATCCGGCGTTCCAGCGCTCGAGTTGGGCCATCACGTCCGGGCGCCGCAAGATGTCCACCACAGCGAGCTCGGCGGGTCCGAACTCCAGGCTGCGGATGTCGATCCCGGTGTCCGGCATCGGATTACCGGGCCAGCGCAGTTCCGCGATCATCTCGGCGTGCAACACCGGTGTCAGGTAACGGGCCCGGTCCGCCGCGGCAAAGATGGCGGCGGCCTCGGCAAGGTCTTCTACGGTACTGATGACGTGCAGCCGCGCGCCTTCCCGTTCGGCCGCGGCACGGAGTTCTTCAAGTATGTCGCCGGCGACAGGTAGCGCATTTCCCGAGCGGCGGTTGGATTCTCGGGCCAGCATCGCGTCATACAGTCCCGCGAGATCCGGATCGTAGCCGTCACCCAGCTGCAGCGTGGCTTGCAGCGGCACGCCGTCCACGTCCTCGGTGAAGCTCGCGGGGCCCAACGCACGATGAGCGGCAGCAGCAACCCTGGCGTTGAAAAGCGCAGCGCCCACTGCCACCGCACTGCCGCGACAACCGACATCCATGGTTGTAGAGCACTCCGGCGCGAGCCGGATCGTAACGACGTCTGAAGCCACGTCAATTCGCCATGGCTGAACATTTCCCCCCGACGGGGCCCGAATCGCCGCGGCGGCAATGGTTCCCGTCACTCCCGGCCACGCCGGATCGTTGTACTCCGGCGGCGGAACCTCATCGCGCGGTAGCTCCGGCTCGTCGAGGCGGTCCAACGCCGCGCTGATGTCGACACGAATCCGGCCCGACGGCAGGTGCTCGCCGAGCCCGATCCGGCGCACGGATTCGGCGATCACCGGCGCCCCGGCCGCGACGTCCCCCGACACCTGGGGCCAGGTCGACAATGTGCGGTCGATTTCCAGCAGCGAGGCTGCACCGCGGGGCGACAGATGTTGAGCCTGCAGGAAGCGCAACAGGTGTGGCACCTTCTCACCGCTCGACATTCGCGCCAGCGATGCGGGATCCACGTCGCCGAGCAGTCCGTGCAGAATCGGTCGTTGCGGATCGAGGTCAAACCGTTCCACGTCGACCAGGCCACGATCGCTGGTCGCCATGAGGACCGGAATTCCCCGGGCCCTGGCGTGCTCGCGCAGGACCGCCTTCATGTCCATCGAATCGCATTCGTCGACCACCACACTGAGTCCGTCGAAGAATTCGTCGATGGTCTCCAGCGTCACACCTTCGTCCTGAATCCGGACCGGCAGATACGGGTCGAGTTCGGCGATTCTGCGGGCGGTCGCCGCGGCCTTGTTCACGCCGATGTCGAACACCGTCGCGGGGACCCGGTTGAGATTGGTCAACTCGAGCTGATCGAAATCCGCCAGCCGGAGTTCGCCGCACAACCCCTGCGCCGCGAGTCCGTAGGCGATGACATGGCCGGCGCTCAATCCGACGACGCCGACGCGAAGCGCACCGAGTCGCGCCTGTTCGTCGGCGGTGACCACGTTGCGGTTGCGGTCCAGCCGCACCGCCCGATATCCGCCGGGACCCAGCACCGCCACGACCGCGCGTCGCCACGGGTAATAGACCCACCGGCAGCGCTCATCGAGCAACTCGGGGCCCGGCGACGGAAGCAGCCCCCGCAGTTCGGCCAGTAAGGGGATCCGATGGTCGATGAATTCGATGGCGGGATTGGCGCGAAGCTGCTCCAGCATGTCGTTGTCGGCCGCGTCCTCGGTGTCGAGAACCATTGCCGTGAATGCTGCGATGGTCGTCTCCCTCGAAGTCGGCCGTGAAGCGGCGCGAAAATCCTAACGGTGTGAGCTGTGCATCGCGGTGACGACTTTCGCCGTTGTGCGATGTATGTATTATTCAGTATCTGAACTAAATGTCGGACAGATCAGCTAGACCTACTGAGGTAATCTGTCCGGTAAATCGGACGTTTCGGCCCCGTGCCCGGATCGGAGGACACACTGCCGACCGATCTGGCCCTCATCACTTCCGTTGCCAACGAGCTTCTGGAAGCGACGGCATCTACCGCTAACCAGGTTAGCGAGCACGTGCTTGCACAACTCGTGGAGCATTTCGATCTGGACTACGCCTTCCTGCGCCACAGCGACCACAGCATCCGCGCGTCGGTGCTGGCCGCGGAGTGGCCCTCCCGTTCCGGTACAACCGGCATCGACGCGTTCGATGTTGTCCCGTTCTCCAGCGATCAGCCCGCGTTGGCGCTGTGCGAAAACGGCAAAGAAGTGCTGTTCTACCGGGGGCAGCAAAGAACCGGCGTCCGGTATCCCGGCACCGGACGCGGTCCCGGGGGAGCGCGGATGATGGCCGCCGCACCATTGGTCCAAGGAACGCTGACCACCGGTGTGCTGGGATTCGTCAAGTGTCGCGGCCGCAGGTGGAAGAGGGATGACAAACACACGCTCGAGGCCGTGGCCGCCCTGTTCGCGCAATTCAGAGCTCGTGTCACCGCCGAGGAGCGATTGCGCCATCTCGCCGAACACGACGACCTGACCGGACTGCGCAACCGCCGGGCGCTGCTCAACCACCTCGCGGATCGCTTGGCACCGCGTCAGCCCGGACCCGTCGCCGTGCTGTATTTCGACCTCGACCGCCTCAAGGCGATCAACGACGCGCTCGGCCATGCCGCCGGCGACTGGTTCATCCGCGATTTCGCCGATCGCCTGCGGGCCTGCGCCGGCAACGAGGCCATGGTGGCGCGGCTGGGCGGCGACGAGTTCGTCGTCGTTCCAAATCAGCCGATGACGACGCGTGCCGCCGAACTGTTGGCCGACCGAATCCGGAAATCCGTGCACGACCGGCTGACGATCGACGGCCGGACCGTCAACCGAACCGTGAGTATCGGTGTGGCGGCCGGCGCTCCGGGCCGCGACGGTGGTGCCGACGTTTTGGGTCGTGCCGACGAGGCCGTCCTGGCGGCCAAACGCGCGGGCGGCGAACAGACCGTCGTGGCCAGCGAGACTTCGCTGAAGCAGTTGTTCCGCAACGACATTCGAGGACACCTGCAGGGCGACGCCGGAGCCGAAGCGCTGCTGGTGCATTACCTGCCCGAGGTCGACCTGTGGACAGGCGCCATCCTCGGCGCCGAGGCACTGGTGCGCTGGCGTCATCCGGCTCGCGGCGTGCTGCTACCGGATTCGTTCCTCGGGGTGGCCGAATCGATGAACCTGGCGGGCGAATTGGACCGCTGGGTGCTGCGGACCGCATGCGCGGAGTTCAGCCAATGGCGCGCCCGCGGGTTGGCGCGCGATGTGTCGTTGCGGGTCAACGTCTCTCCCCTGCAGTTGACCGCCCCCGATTTCGTCGGGATGGTCAGTGAAATTGTCGACGAGTTCGCCATGGCCGACGGCACGCTGTGTCTGGAGATCACCGAGCGCGCGATCGTCCACGACATCGAGAACACCACACGCACGCTGACCGAGCTCAAAAACGTCGGTGTGCAGACCGCCATCGACGACTTCGGCACCGGCTACGCCGTGATGTCGCACCTGAAGACGCTTCCCGTCGACACGCTCAAGATCGATCCCCGGTTCGTGCGCGATCTGGGCAGCAACCCCAACGATTTGGCGATCGTCCGCGCGATCATTGGCCTCGCCGAGGCCTTCAACCTGGAGCTGGTCGCAGAAGGCGTCGAGACGCCCGCCGCGGCAATGGCATTGATGCATCACGGCTGCCGGCGGGCACAGGGGTACCTCTTTTCACGCCCCGTCCCGGGCGACGCCATGGCGGCGCTGTTGCACTCGCGGCGGATGCCGATGCCGTTCTTGACCGACCACACGGTTCCGACGGGCGCCGCGATCTAGATATCGGCGGCGGCATACTGCACCGCCTGCCCCCGAACCACGGTTCCTCCGCAGCTCGATACTAGAAGTCGATCAATCTGTTGCTAACCATTCGTTAGGTATGTAATATCCGCGACAGAAGGATGGCCACCATGAGAATCACCGATATTGCCCCAGAACGGAAAGTCGCTGCGCAACCGACGCGGCGTCCAGCCCTCTTCTGCGGCGCGCGGTCGGCGTGATCACGGACTCTCCTCGGCCATCAAGCGGCACAACCCATACCCCACAAGCAGATTGGCGCCTGATTATGACAACCGTATCGGCCGCAGACCACGTCAGTGACAGCGGATCGCCGCTGCACCTCGCAGGCACCCTCCCGACAGACCCACCCTCGATCACGCGCGTCGATACCGCGGCGACATCCTCGGTCCGCCCCAGCGTCAGCCTGGTCATCCCGGTGCGGAACGAGGCTCGCAACATCGCCTCCGTGCTCGAGCAGATCGCCGACGACGTGGACGAGATCATTCTGGTCGACGGCAACTCGACCGATGTCACGATCACCACCGCGCAGGCATACCGCCCGGACCTGAGGATCGTGGCGCAGGAAGGCGTGGGCAAGGGCAGCGCGCTGCGCACCGGCTTCCGGGCGGCCACCGGCGACTTCATCGTGATGATGGACGCGGACGGCAGCATGTCGCCGCAGGAGATCCGCCACTACGTCCATTTCCTCGCCAATGGGTACGACTTCGTCAAGGGGTCGCGGTTCATCAGCGGCGGAGGGTCGTTGGACATCACCTTCATCCGCCGACTCGGTAACCTGTTCCTGCTCACGGCGTTCAACACGGTCTACGACGCCCACCTGACCGACCTCTGCTACGGATTCTGCGCATTCAATCGTCGCTATCTCGAGCACCTTCGGCTGTCGGCGACCGGCTTCGAGATCGAGGCTGAGATGACCGTGCGTGCCATGCAAGCGGGTCTGCGTATCGCCGAGGTTCCCAGCCTCGAGTTGCCCCGTCGCACGGGTGCGTCGAACCTGCACGCCATCCGCGACGGCATCCGGGTCCTGCGCACCGTGCTGCGTCATCACCGCTCGGGCGTGTCCGGGCACATCTATCAGGCGGCGCGACAGGCCACTGGGCGCCCGCCGGCTCTGACCGAGGTTCCTGCGTGATGACGGCCGCCGGGCCGGGCGGGGCGATGTGACGACCGACATCGGGCCCGGTGGACTGATCGGAGCACCGACTTCGATTGCCGCCGAGTGCAATTCACCGTCGAGCAGCAAATAGCCGATAATGCGCACCCTGGTTACCGGTGCTGCCGGCTTCATCGGCTCCAACCTTGTCGACCGTCTACTGGCCGAAGGGCACCAGGTGACGGGAGTCGACAATCTCAGCGCCGGCTCCCCCGTCTCGAATCTCGCGTCGGCCCGCCGGCACAACGGCCGCTTCACATTCGTCGGGGCCGATATCCGTCACCCTGTGCTATCCGACATCGTCGCGCGGACCACGCCCGACGTGGTGTTCCATCTGGCCGCTCAGATCGACGTGCGCAAGTCCATCGATGATCCGCAACACGATGCCCGCAACAACGTACTGGGCACGATCAACCTGCTGGAGGCAAGCCGGCGGGCGGGCGTGCCGCGGATCGTCTACGCCGCTTCGGGCGGCTCCCGCTACGGGGCGTCGACCACCTTGCCGGCCACCGAAGACACTGCCGTGGACCCGCTTTCGCCGTATGCCGTGGCCAACGTTGCCGGCGAGTTCTACATGCGCGCCTACGCCGGCATGTACGGCATAGCGCCCATCTGCCTGGCACTGGCCAACGTCTATGGGCCACGCCAAGATCCGCGCGGGCAGGGCGTGGTCACGGTGTTCGGCAAGGCGATGCTCTCCGAGAGTCCCACCATCATCTACGGCGACGGCAGTGCCACCCGTGACTACATATATGTCGACGACGTCGTGAGCGCCTTCCTGTGCGCGACGAATGCACCGGCAACGACGATCGGCACCTTCAACATCGGAACCGGCATCCAAACAACAGTCGCCGAGCTTCACCAGCTGATCGCCGCGACCGTCGGCGTCTCGCGTCCGCCCGATTTCGCCGGGGCCCGCACCGGTGAGATTCACGCGAGCGCACTGGACCCGACCCGGGCGGCCAGAGTGCTGGGCTGGACACCCGAAACGGGCCTGGCCCAAGGCATTACCCGCACTGTCGACTGGCTGCGCGCCGTCCTCGATCTCCGGCCCGCTGCCCTCGCCCGAGCCTGAGCGCGCATGCGATCCAGCACCATCGCCACGCCGGCTCCTTCGACCACCCAATCCGCGGCGCGATCAGAGCGAGCCGAGGGTGGTCGGCGATTCCGTCCGGACATCGAGGGATTGCGAGCCATCGCGGTCGGTCTGGTCCTGGTCTTCCACGCGTACGGCGCGCCGTTCAGTGGCGGATTTGTCGGCGTCGATGTCTTCTTTGTGATCTCGGGATTCCTGATCACCGGCATTCTGCTGGGCGAGCGTTCCAGGACCGGTCGAATATCGATCCTCGAGTTCTATGCCAGGCGGGCGCGGCGAATACTGCCGGCGTCGACCTTGGTCGTGGTTGCCACCGTCATCGCGGCGTATCACTTCCTCGGCTTCCTCACCGGCAACGACGTAGCCGTCGCTGCAAAGTGGGCTGCGGTCTTCGCCGCCAACATCCACTTCGGACTGGTAGGGACGGATTACTTCGGATCCCAACTGCCACCTTCGCCGCTGCTGCACATGTGGTCGCTGGGCGTGGAGGAACAGTTTTACATCGTCTGGCCAGTTCTGTTCCTGGCGTTGGCCTTTCGGGTGCAGGGCGCTCGGCGCAGGCATGCGCTTGCGACCTCGCTCGTCGCCGTCATCGCCGCATCCTTCGCGTGGTCCATCTTTCAAACTGGGGTCAACGCCACCGTGGCGTACTTCTCTCCCTTCACGCGCGCCTGCGAACTCGGCGTCGGCGCACTGATCGCCGTGCTCGGACCGGCCATCACGCGGAAACTCACAGCACGCTGGGCCGCGGAGGTTCTCGCGGTGTCCGGCTTGACCGGCATCGCAACCAGCGCGGTGCTGCTGAATTCCGCGACGCCCTACCCCGGCGCGGTCATCGCGTGGCCGGTAATGAGCACCTCTCTGCTGATCGCGGCCGGCTGTACTGACGTCGGCACATCGGTCGAGCGCTGGCTGTCACTCAAGCCGATGCAGTGGGCCGGCGCGCGGTCGTACTCGCTATACCTGTGGCACTGGCCGATACTCACGATCGCCGGCCAGTACCTGGGACGCCGGTTGAGCGGGTGGGAAGCGACCGGCGTGCTGCTGGTGACGGTTCTGGCTGCCATGCTCAGTTATCGATTGGTGGAGAGCCCGGTTCGGCGCGCTCGGCCGCTTGTTGCAAAGCCCGCTCTGAGCCTGGCTCTAGGCGCCGCCCTGATCGCCACCACCATCGCCGTGTCGCAGTGCTTCCTCGCGCATCATGGCGGCACCTGGCGCGTACTCCAAAGCGCCCACACCGCAAGGACTTCGGGCGCTTCGTCGCGTACATCCGGCGGGTGTCCGTCGCCCGCGTGTTCGGACATCTTCGCCCAGGTGGCGTCGGGAGCGACCACCAACACGATTCCCGCGGACCTCACCCCGAGCCTCGCCGAGGCCGTCGCCGACATGCGTGCACCCGACGGCGGTGTGTGCTCGCGGCTGGCCATCTCGTGGCTCAAACCCGACCGCCAACCGTGCATATTCGACACCGGCGCCCCCGTCGACGCGCCGATGATCATTGTCATCGGAGACTCGGAGGCGGTGATGTGGTCGCGAACCGTGGACTCGATCGCCCGCCACCTCGGCTACCGGTTCGGTCTTGTCTCCCATGCCGGTTGTCACATGCCGATGATTACCTTCGACACGACCGAGGAGGGCGTGACCGACCCGCAGTGCCGTGAGTGGAAGGACGCGGCGATCGACTGGATGAAGAGGGAGAATCCCGCGGTGGTGATCGTCGCCAGCGGGAATCACACGGGCTTCGACGAAGCCGAGTACACGGCCGGGTATGCAGCCGTGCTGAAGCGGATGCAGGGCCCGGGCCGCCGGTTGTTGGTGATGGGCGATGTTCCGCTGTTGGATCAGGACCCGCCGCGGTGCCTGGCAGCGCACCCTTCGTCGGCACTGAAGTGTGCGACGAAGACCGCGGCGGCAGCGCCGGCAGACGACCAGCGGGCCGCGCAGGACGGGGCAAGGCAGGGCGGCGCCGGTTACCTAGACCTGACCCCGTGGCTATGCACCGCGGATCTGTGTCCGGCAATCATCGGGCACTACGCGGTGTATCAGGACCGGTTCCACATCACCGGTACGTATGCCCAAGCGTTAATGCCGCTGGTAGAACAGGCAATTGGTACGAAGCCGAACGGTTAGGGGCCGGCCACCCCACGTACCGGCCGGCCGCCGAATAAAGCTCTGACCTGCCATTTTCTCCATTTTTCGGGTTTGTGTATGTTTTCCATAGGTTTAGCAAACTGTCAATACAGTCACTAACGTTGCTTTGAGCCTATGAGTATGTAAGATGCTTACTTACGTACCTCAAGGTACAAGGGGGCTGCTCCGGGTTTCGCCGTAGCAACCGGCCATACACCGCGGCGCGCCTCCGGATCGGCTTGCTGTTGAGGAGGAAGCACATGGCATTCGTGACGACCCAGCCTGAGGCGCTGACCGCAGCGGCGGTTACCCTGCAGGGCCTCGGCGCTGTAATGACCGCCGGGAACACGGCCGCAGCAGCCCCGACAACCGGAGTGGTGCCCGCAGCGGCAGACGAGGTGTCGGCCCTGACTGCGGCGCAGTTCGCCGCACACGCCCAGATGTACCAGGCGATAAGTGCCCAAGCCGCGGCGATTCACGAGATGTTCGTGAACACGCTCGGTGCCAGTGCCGCGTCGTACGCGGCCACCGAGGCCGCCAACGCGGCCGCGGCACTGTAGGCAACCGGCGGTTCAGCCATGGACTTCGGAGCCTTACCCCCTGAGATCAACTCGACTCGGATGTATTCCGGGCCGGGGTCCGATTCGATGCTGGCCGCCGCGTCGGCCTGGGACGGGCTGGCTGCCGAATTACAGTCCGCGGCAACCTCGTACGGTTCGGTGATCACTGGGTTGATCGACGATTCGTGGACCGGTTCATCGTCGATGGCGATGGAGGAGGCGGCGACTCCTTATATCGAGTGGCTCAATACTGCTGCCGGGCAGGCCGAGCAGACCGCCAGTCAAGCGAAATCGGCAGCCGCCGCCTATCAGGCGGCGTTCGCGATGACGGTGCCGCCGGCACTCGTTACCGCCAACCGCACCCAGCTGGCATCGCTCATGGCCGGCAACGTCTTCGGTCAGAACACCGCCGCGATCGCCGCGAACGAGGCGCAGTACGGCGAAATGTGGGCTCAGGACGCCGCGGCGATGTACGGCTATGCGGCGCATTCGGCAGCCGCCAGCCAGATCTCGCCGTTCACGGAGGCGCCACAAACCACGAACCTGGCCGGGCCGGCCACGCAGAGCGCCGCGGTCACCCAGGCCGCCGGTACCTCCGCAGGTACCGCGCAGTCGTCGGTGTCTCAGCTGATCTCGACGATGCTGCAAGGGCTCGCATCGCCGATTTCCACGTCGGCTGCGTCGACCGATTCGGGTCTGTCGACGCTGTTGTCCGGTCTCGAAAATGCGCTGGGCCTGACCGGAACTTCGACCACCGGAATCGCGGGCTTCGGCTCGGTCGGGGACGGCCTCATTAGTCAACTCTTGTACTTGCCGGCGTTTTTCGGCGCGTTTGTGGGACTCGACGCACTCAGCCCGGTCATGGCAAACGCGGAGACCGCGGCAGCCACGCCCCCGCCGCTGGTTGCCGACGAGCCTGCGGCCGCAGCGGCAGAAGGTGCCGCGGAGGGAGCCGGGGGCGGCGGCTGGGCCGGCGACGGATGGGCCGGCGACTCGGGCGCTTGGGCCGCCGCGGGCGACGCGTCGTCACTGGGCGGATTGTCGGTCCCGCCGAACTGGGCATGGGCAGCGGCACCACCTGCACCTGAGTTCCTGTTCCCGGCCGGCGCGCCGCTGGGCGCCGCCGCAGGTGCCGACCTCGGCGCCGCCGGACTCGGATTCCCCTTTGCGTTCGGCGGCCTGCCGAAAGCCGCAGCCGTGGCCGCCGCGGCCGGCGTGGGCGGTGCTGCCGCCTCCAAATATGCATCACGCCTCAAGGTGGTGGCCCGCTCACCAGAGGCCGGCTACGCGGCCGAGGAAGCGGCAGCGGCACCAAGTCACAAATACCCAATACCCGCGTATACGAATGGAAACGGGAACGGACACGCACCGCCCGGATACCGGCCGGCGATCGTCTACCTGCCGACCAATGGACACGATCCGGCCCACAAATGACCAGCCGCCGTCAAAGACGCCCCGATGAGGTGACGGCTAAATGGTGAGCCTTGAGGTGGCCGGCGCGCCATGGCGTGCCATCTGGCCGAGCGCGTCCGCGGAACCGGATGACACTGCATCGGCGGCGAATCCGTTCGGCACCGTATGGATTCTGCTGCTGTGGCAAACGGCCGCGATAATCCTCCAGGTCCTCGCCATGTACATGGCACGGCATGGTCCGACCGGTCTGGCTCCGCTGGTCTCGGCGTCCGCGATCGGAACGACCTTCGCCAGTGTGCTGTGGGTGCTCACCGACGAGAAGTTGTCGCGGACGGCGCGCAATGCCGCGGTGCTGTGTCTGGGCGTGGTGACGACCGTGCAGTGGCGGGTGTCGGATCCGCTGCTGTTCACCGGGCTCGACGAGCAACTCCACCTTCGCACCCTACGCGATATCCTGTTGTCGCACACCTTGTTTCAGCCCCATCCGCAGCTGGCTGTCAGCGCCCGGTACCCGGGTCTCGAGGCAGTGACCGTCCTACTACACCAACTCGGCCTACCGGTGGTGGTGGCAGCGGTTGCCACGGTCATCGCGGCGCGAATTGTGCTGGTGCTGGCCCTCTGCGATGCGGTCGAGCACTTGACCGGGAGCCCTCGCGCGGGTGGCCTGGCCGTCGCCACATACGCGGTGTCGGCGCAGTTCGTCTTTTTCAACTCCCAGTTCGCCTACCAGACGTTGGCGTTACCGCTGGCGTTGGCGGCGGTCGCCTTCGTTGCCCGCGCGCGTTGGGCGGACAATCCGGGTTGGCTGTTCTTCGGCGCCACCGTCTGTCTGATGGCCGTCGCCGTGACCCATCACGTCACCAGCTTCCTGACCGCGACTTTCCTTGCGGTCTGGACAGTTTGGCAACGCGGAAAGCCCGCACGGCGCCGAGTCTTCTATGGCGCACTCATCGCAACAGCCGCCACGACGTTGTGGGCGACGGTTCAATGGTCGCTGCTTCAGCAGTATTTGGGTCCGATCGCCGACGACATGGCCACCGAGGTGACGGGTGGGTTCCACCGGACGCCGTTCCACGACTCGGCGGGTGAAGTGGAGCCGATGTGGGAACGGCTGTTGATGCTTTACTACGCCGTCGCTGTGACCTCGATCGTGTCGGTGATCATGCTGAGCTCCGCACGATCGATGCTCCGGCGGTGGCGGTCCGCAGCCGGCGGCGAACCTGCCGGCGATCTGGGCGATGTGCGTCGACCTCGGAAAACCCAACCTGCACTTCGTCTTCCGGCCGAGCTCACCGCGTGCTTCTCGATCCTCACGCGGCCGCCACGAGACGGCGCGCGGCCGTGGGACCCCCCACTGTTACTCGTGCTGATGGCGATATCGATCCCCGTGCTGTTCGCTGCCCGGATCATGCCGAGCTGGGGCGCATTGGGCGACCGCTTCCTGACTTTCGTGTACCTTCCGCTCGCCCTGCTCGTCGCCAGCGGTGCCATCCGCTGGTGGCGGGCGCGGCCGCCGTTGAACAGTGCCCAGCAGCGGCAACTCAAGCTCATTCGTCCGGTGCTGGTGCTGCTTGCCGCCGGCGTGTTCGTTGGCGGTCATCTGATGGGCAGCGGACCGGACTGGGCACGGTTGCCCGGCCGCTACATGGTGTCGGCTGACGGGCGATCGATGGACCCCGAGACGCTAGCTGCGGTTCGCTGGGCAGTGGACGGTCTGCCGACCGGCAGCAGTGTCGGCGCCGACCGGGTGGGTTCGGTGCTGTTGGCAGCCGAGGCCGGGGCGTGGCCCGTCATGAAAGACAACGAGATGTATTTGCCGGATATCTATTTCGCCGACAAATGGGGCAAGCGGGAGTCGAAAATCGTGCACCGCCTGCACGTCCGGTACCTCTACGTCGATCGCCGGTTCGCCAAGGAACTACCACATCTCGGCAATTACTTTTTCAAGGGTGAGACGCCCGAACCCCAGAGACTGACTCAGGCAGAACTGGCGAAATTCGACCATGTCTCGGGGCTGAAAGTTGTTTACCGGCACGGCCCGATCACCATTTACGACACCGGCGGGCTGGGCGTGCACGAAATGCGGACTCTCTGGTACACGAATGCTCCAACTCCGGGCATACCCGTGCAGCTTCTCACCGGCCTTCTGGCGGGCCTCGCGCTCACCGCGGTTGCGCGTACCCGGGCCCGCCGATTCGTGGTCGGCAAGGCGCAATCGCTGTACAGATCAGTAGGACCGAGCCTCACGTACGCCGTCGGGCTCAGCGCGTTCTGCCTCACCTCAGTGATGATGCTGTTGGCGCACGTGTGGCTGGGACCGGCGGTTTTTCTGTCGGCCGCGACGGTAGTGCTGCTCGTCCATCGCCGCTGGTTCACGTCGCTACTGAGAAATAGCGCCGCCAAAATCAGCCGGAAGTGGGTCATCGCCTGCGCTGTGATCGCCATCCCCGTCGCTGCCGCGATCGCGGAATCGGTGGCGATCGCGTATCCCGTCGACGTCACGCAAGTGCAGTCGATTGTCGACGACCCGGCGGCCGTGCACGTGCCGGCTAATCAACCAAAGGGGAATCCGTGAGTGGGGGAAATGTCGTGACAATGTCGATCATGCGGGCCTCGGAATCAAGCGACGAGGTGCTCTGCCAAAACAGCGCTTGCTCCGTGATCATCTGCGCCTACACCGCCGAGAGGTGGGACGACACCATGCGGGCCGTGGCGTCGGTGCAGGCGCAGCAATCCGCCCCACACGAAATCATTCTGGTTGTCGACCACAACTCAGAACTGCTGGCGCGGCTGGCCAAAGCGCTGCCCGGCGTCCGGGTGGTGGCCAATACCAGCGAGCAAGGGTCGTCGGGAGCCAGGAATACCGGCGTCGCACTGGCGACCGGCGATATCGTTGCGTTCCTCGATGACGACGCCGTCGCCCAACCCGGCTGGCTGGCCGCACTGACCGCCCACTACGCCGACGCTGCGGTGATGGGCGTTGGCGGGCGCACCACACCCGGATGGGCCACCCAGCGGCCGCGGTGGTGGCCGCCGGAATTCGACTGGGTGATCGGCTGTGCCTACACCGGACGGGAGCCGGGGGTGGTCCGAAACCTGCACGGCGGCAACGACTCGTTCCGCCGCGACATGTTCACCAGCGGAGGATTCCCGTCTCAGATCGCGCGGTCCGCCACGGACCGGCGGCCGCTGTCGGGTGAGGCGACCGAATTCTGCATTCGAGCCGGCAAGACGTGGCCGCACCGGGTGTTCGTCTACGACGACCGAGCGGTGATCACGCATCGAATACCTGAGGCTCGGGAGAAGTTCTCCTACTTCTGCTCGCGCTGCTTTTCCGAGGGGCTCTCGAAGTCCTTCGTGACCACCAGCGTCGGGGTGCGAGACGGTCTCGCGATCGAGCGTCGATACACGGCGGTGACACTCCCCCTGGGTGTGCTTCGCGGTCTGGGGCGCGCCATTCGAGGGGACTGGGCCGCACTGCTGCCCGCGGCCGCGATCACCATCGGGCTGATGTGCACAGCTGTTGGATATGTCGTCGGTTCGATCCGCCAGCTCTGCCATCGCGGAAGCGGCGGTGGGTAATGAATACCGAACAGGCCCACGCCTCCCTGCCAGTTCTGATGTATCACTCCGTGAGCGACTCTCCGACCGCGCCGACGCGGGCTCTCTCCGTTCGCCCCGGGATGTTCGGCGCGCAGCTGTGTCACCTGCGGCTCCAGGGGTTCACCGGGCTGACGTTCGGCGAACTCGGCCGGCGCCGCCGAACGGGCCGGCCGCTTCCGGCGCGCCCGATCGTGCTCACCTTCGATGACGGCTATGCCGACCTCGTCGAAGAGGCGCTGCCGATACTGACCGAGCAAGGCTTTCCGGCAACAGTTTTCGTCACCACCGGCTGGCTGCGTGATGCGGGGCGGTATGCGGCCGGGAGGGCGCCGGGCCGAATGCTGTCGTGGACACAGCTCGCGGACCTGTCGGCCGCCGGCATCGAGATCGCCGCGCACACTCACAGCCATCCGCAACTCGATCAGATCTCCGGACCACGATTGCGGGCCGAGCTCGAAGACTCCAAACGACTGCTGGAGGATCGCCTCGGCTGCGCTGTCACCAGTCTCGCTTACCCGTACGGCTACTCGAGTAGACGGGTGAGATCCGTTGCGCGCGAAGTCGGCTACCTTCAGGCGGCGGCCGTCGCGAACGCCGCAGCCGCATCCGCGTGTGACGCCTTTCGCGTTCCCCGCCTCACCATTCGTCGGTCGACCTCATCGGCCACGTTCGCCTGGACCGTGAACCGGAAGCGGATACGGCTGCATTACGCACCCGCTCGCGCGCTCACGGCGGGAATGACTGTTGTGCGGCGAACACGAACTCTACCAACCGAACTCGTCCACTCCGCCACCGCCGTGGAAGGTGTCCGATGACCCTCGACCGCACACGCCCCCTTCGAGTGGCCATGGTGACCGCGAGCGCCCTGCCCCGGATGGGTGGCATCGAAACCCACGTCCACGAGGTCGCCGCCCGGCTCGGCGCCGCCGGCGTCGGCGTGACGGTGCTGACCACCGACCCCTCCGGCGAGTTGCCGCAGGAGCAGAGCCTTGCCGGTTACCGCGTCCGCCGATGGCGCGCCTATCCACGCTCACGGGACTACTTCCTGTCCCCGGGATTGGCGCGGCATCTGCTGCACGCCAACGACTACGACCTCATTCACATCCAGGGTGTCCACAATCTGGTCGCACCCACCACGCTGATGGCGGCTCGGCAGTCCGGTGTCCCCTGCGTGCTGACTTTCCACACCGGCGGTAACTCCTCGGGCCTGAGAGAAAAACTGCGACCGCTGCAGTGGCGGTTACTTGCGCCGCTGCTTCGGTCCGCCGCGGCGCTGGTCGCCGTGTGCGAGTACGAGCGCCAGACGTTCGCCAAGGCCCTCGGTGTCGCCGACGACACCATCAGGCTGATTCGTAACGGCTGCGAGCCGCTGCCGGTCGACCCGACCGTCACGAAGGCCGAAGGCAGCCCGCTGCTGGTGTCGGTGGGCCGGCTCGAGCGCTACAAAGGCCACCACCGCATCCTGCAGGCGCTCCCGGCGATCTTGGCCAAGGAGCCCGAGGCACGGCTGGTACTCGCCGGCAGTGGGCCCTACGAACAGCCGCTGCGCGCGATAGCCCGTGAACTCGGTGTCGCCGACCATGTCTCGGTGCGCGGCTTCGGCCCCGAACGACGCGGCTCGCTGGGCAAGCTCGTCGCCGACGCCGACGTATTCTGCCTACTCAGCGAGTACGAGGCACACCCCGTTGCGGTGATGGAGGCAGTCGGGGCGGGTACCCGGGCGCTGGTGGCGGACACCTCCGGGCTTTCCGAGCTCGGCCGCGCCGGGTACGCCACCACGATTGCCCTGGAGGCCACGCCCGAACAAGTCGCCGCCACCGTATTGGAAGTCGCCGCGGCACCGCGACCGACGCCGCCGGCCATTCCGGACTGGGACGACTGCGCCGGGCAACTGCACCGCCTCTATCGGGAGGTGGCACTGTGAAGATCCTTCTGCTCGCACAGTTCCTACCCCCGATGCTCGGCGGAGAGGAACGGCACGTCTGGACTCTTGCCCGGTCCCTGGCCGCCAGGGCGCACGACGTGACGTTGCTGGGATTCGCGACGGGCCTCGAGGAGCCCAGCGAGAGCGTCACGGAGGGCGTTCGTATCGTCCGGGTCGCGACCGGCGCCTCTCGACTGCCCGTCATCTACAGCGATCCGAACCGCCCCAACGCGCTACCTCTGCCCGACCCGCTGGTGAGCCGCGCGATTCGGACTGAACTGTCCCGCAGCCGTTTCGACATCGTGCACGCACACAATTGGATCGTCAACAGCGCCGTGGGTCCCGCCGCGCGCGCAGGGGTTCCCTTGGTCCAGACGCTGCACGACTACAGCCACATCTGCGCGACCAAGCGGATGATGGAGCACGGAAAACGCCTGTGCGCAGGGCCATCTCCGGCCCGCTGCGTGTCGTGCGCGTCATCGCATTACAACGCCATCACTGGCCCGATCATCGTCGCGGCGAACGCGTGGGCGGCGAAGCGCAGAGCCAGGCAGGTGGCCCATTTCGCAGCGGTCAGCAGCGCGGTTGCCGGCGCAGTCGCCCTCGCCGACGACACCGGCTGGCTCGGGGGCGCCGGCCTGAGCGCGGAAGTCATCCCGAACTTCATACCTGATGACCTTGTCCTGGAGGAGATTTCGCCGACAGCTGCGCAAGCCCCGTTGCTGTTCGTCGGCGACCTCGGCCTGGACAAGGGCGTCCCGACTTTACTGAAGGCCTACCAGTTGCTCGACGATCCGCCGCCGCTGGTGCTCGCCGGTCGTGCGGCGCCGGACGCGGAGTGGGAGTTCCCCGACGGTGTGCGGTGGGTCGGGGCGCTGCCACATGAACAGGTGCTCGGGCTTTTCCGGTCCGCGCGCGCCGTCGTTGTCCCGTCGGTGTGGTCCGACCCCTGCCCGACCGTCGTGCTCGAGGCGATGGCCGCAGGCAGACCAGTGGTGGCCGCCGCGTCCGGAGGCATCGTCGACATGGTCGTCGACGGGGTGACCGGGTTGCTGGTTCCGCCCGGGGACGCGCCGGCGCTGGCGCGGGGCATTACCTCGGTGCTGAGCGACCCGGACCGCGCCCGGACTTTCGGCATCGCGGGTCGCAACCGCGCACGCGAATTCACCGTCAGCGCGGTAGTCGAACGCATCGAGCGGATGTACGCCGGCGCCATCGCGCAGACCAAGGCCCAAGCGAGTAGCAGTGGCTGAGCAGAGCCGGCTGGTCGACGCGGTGCCGGTGCCCGATGTCGCGCCCGGCCGAACGCATCCCCGAGGATTTCTGGTCCGCACCGCGTTTGCACTGGTATCGACATCCTTTCTGACCTCGGCACTCGGCTTCGTCTACTGGGCAGTCTCGGCTCACCTGTTCACGCCATCGAATGTCGGCCAGGCCGCAACGGCCATCGCGGCGATGAACCTGATCGCCCCGCTCACCACCCTCGGCCTCGGGACGCTGCTGCTTGCCGAGCTGCCCAACATGCTCACCGGCCGCTCTCAGCTGGTCTCCACGGCCGCCCTGGTCAGCGGCGGCGTCGGCGGCGCCGTCGCGCTCGTCTGCGCGATGGTGCTCCCCCAGGAGTTCCTGGGGCTGCCCGGTGTCGGCCGCGACGGTTTCGCCACTCTGCTCTTTGCCGCCGGTATCGCGGTACAGGGTGTCGGCCTGATGATGGATTCCGCGCTGCTCGGCATGATCGGTGGCGGGCCTCAGCTTTGGCGCAACACCATCCTGGCGGTCATCAAGCTCATCGTGCTGGTTGCTTTGGCGCTCATGCTGTCCGAGCGCAGCTCACTGAGCATCTACGCCAGCTGGTTTTTGGCCAATGCCATCTCGATCGTGACGATGACGATCTGGCTGGCCCGCACGCGCCGGGTCACGCTGCGGCAAATGTGGCCCACCCGCTCGGCGCTCCATGGGCTGCACTACGTCGCCGCTCAGCACCACGCGCTGAATTTGGCGCTTCTCGTGCCGTATTTTTCGATGCCGATCGTTGCCAATGTCGCCCTCGGCTCCGAGCAGGCCGGCTACCTCTACGCCACCTGGTCGGTCGCCGGGTTCGTGTTCGTTCTGCCGCTTGCACTCTCGACCGCCCTGTTCGCCTCGGGTGCACGCGACACCGGCACGTTCCTCGCCGAGTTGCGGTCCACGCTGCGCTACTCGATGGCGGCGTGTCTGGCGGCAAACCTCGCGCTGTTTCCGCTCGGCGGCATGGTGCTGCACGTCTTCGGCCGCGCGTACGCCAGTAACGGCCACACCACCCTGATGCTGCTGTGCCTGGCCGGTTTTGGGGTGATCGTGAAGGACCACCACGTCACGATCGCGCGAGTCAACGGCCGCGTCGGCCGTGAGGCGATCTTGGTCTGGACACTGAGTGCCTGCGAGCTCACGGCTGCGGCAGTGGGCGCGTCGCTGCACGGGCTGACCGGCCTCGCCCAGGGCTGGCTGCTCGCAGTGGTGCTGGAGGCGCTGGTGTTCGGGCCGCTGGTGTTGCGGGCCTACCGGGGCCTGATCGAATTGCCGGCCCGCCGTCCCGGGCCGGTCGGAAACGAGGCGGTGTAAGCCAATGTTGGTACAGCTCTCCGAGATTCGCGACATCCTGGTGTGCCCGCGCTGCCGTGGCCCATTGCGCGGCGCCGCTCCCGGCTTGCAGTGCACCGAACCGTCCTGCGGACTCGCCGGCCAACCATTCCCGGTGGTGGCGGCGCAGCCCGCGCTGATCGACTTCGACGACAGCATCATCGACCGCGCCGAGCTGCTGACGAACGCGGGCTCGGCCTGCGAAGGCCTGTCCTATGAAGAGCGCAGCCGCGGCGCGTTGGCGCGCACGGTGTCGCGAATCGTTTACGGCGACAACCGCGTAGCGGAAGCCAAAGTTGGCCAGCTCCTCAGCGACATCAGCGCTCAGACGGGCGCGGGTCGACTGCTGGTGATCGGCGGCGGCGAGGTCGGCAGCGGTGTCCAACAGATGTACGACGATCCCCGGGTGCAGGTGATCGGCACCGACATCTATCACTCACCGAACGTGACGCTGATCGCCGACGGCCATCGGCTGCCCTTTGCCGACGGCTCCATCGATGCCGTGTGGATACAGGCCGTGCTCGAACATGTGCTGGACCCGCAGCAGGTGGTGGCCGAGATCCACCGTGTGCTGCGGCCGGACGGCCTGGTGTTCGCCGACACGCCGTTCATGCAGCAGGTCCATGAGGGCGCCTACGACTTCACTCGGTTCACCCTGAGCGGGCATCGTTGGCTCTTCCGCCATTTCGCGCTGATCGATGCCGGCACCAGCGGCGGTGCGGGGTTGGCGACGCTCTGGTCGCTGCGCTATCTCGGGCGCGCGACGAGCGGCAGCGGTCCGCTGGGCACGCTGCTGCAACTGGCATTCTGCTGGTTGCGCTTCATCGATCGCTGGGCTAAACCCCGCGACCTCGCAGACGCGGCCAGCGCGGTGTATTTCTACGGCCGCAGGAGTGCCACGCCGATTTCGCCCAAGGACATGGTCGCGTTCTACGCCGAACAGAAAAGCGGCCGGCGTCAGCCGCGCACAGGCTCGGGTGCGGGCCACACGGACCACAGTGTCAGGTATGCCAGCGCGAAAAACGTTCCCACGGCGAGCGCGACGCCGGTGGGCTGCACGTAAGCAAGGGGCGAACGTACCCACTCCAGAGTTGTCGCCGCGACCGCGTCCGGCCGCGTCAGCAGGTCCCAGGAATTCCAGCGCTGGAACCGCCCGATCACCACACCTATCGCGCACAGGCCGGCTGAGACGACTACCGCGATCCATCCTGTCAGCACCCCGAACTCGCACGCGATCCGCTGATGAACCAGGCGCATCGACACCACCCCGAGCAAAATGCCAGCCCATGCCGCCACCCCGTATTGCATGATGTGACGCCATAATTCGATGCGACTGCCCAAGTGCACCAGGTCGGTCATCAGATACGGGCCGTTGGGCAAAAAAGCCAGCCACCCCAGCCCCAGTGGAATCAACCAAATGCGCTGTTGCACCGCGGCGAAGCCGGCCGCGAACAACACCGGAATCCACGCCAACACCAGATTCCACACGAAGAATCGCGTGGGGTAACTGGGAGGCGGCGCTGGATCGGTGACACCGAGCACCAGCGTCAACCCGGCGGTGGCCACCAGGGACAGGATCAGCACTACACGGCGTGAACGGGTCATGAGTACTCAAACGCTATCCGGTGAGCTGGAAGCGTCCGATCGGGTAGCCGCCGCCACCGTCCCGGCCGGCCTGGGCGAGCGCCATTGGTGCGTATTCGACGGTGCCGATCGCGTTCGGCTTGTGCTCGTTCCACCCAACTTTCGCGAACAACGTGTAGTCACCGGGCGGCAGACCGGCGGTCGACAGCCGCACCGCATCATCGCGGGCTGCGCTCGCCGGGCCCTGAGCAGTGTCGGCGTAGTGCTGCTCGGCGGCGATACCGCGCAGCGATAGCCCGGACCGCACGATCGCGACGACCGCGTCGGCATGGTTGCGGACTTCGTAGCTGACTTGCCAGTTGTCGTATGCCGGTGCGCTACCAAAGTTGGCCCAGACCGGTGTGATTCGCACAATCGAGCCGGCCGGGGCGCTGGACGGCACGGACACCGATGTCACCGCATAGCGGTAGCCGGCGTACTTGTTGGTGCGTGCCCACATGTCGTAGAGGTCTGGCGGCGGGGCCATGACATTGCTCGCCACCAGCGAAACATGGTAATTCACCGTATCTTTGAGGGCCTGCTGGAAGTAAGCGGCCGCGCCGTCGGATTGCCAGTTGCACCACTCCGTGACGACCGGTGCCGACCGCCAGCGTGCCAACAGTGTGGCGATGACCGGGTCAGCGTGGAGCACATACCAGGAATTGGGATCAGTGGCCCACTGTTGCGGCGGCGGATAGACACCCAGACAATCGGCGCGAATTCCCACCGGCCGCTTCGGCGACGCCGCCAGGAGCTGTCGGGTGATCTCGGGATTGGCATCAGGGACGATGATCTGGGTGTCCGGGAAGGCTGCCAGGGTTGCATTCACCATCCGGGTGACCGATGCCTTGGTAATCGACTGATCGCCGTACTGGCTGTAGTACCCGAGCCGGGCGATGCTGTCTTCCGGCGATGGCCCGGGCGCGCCCAAATTCTCTGCTATGAAGCCGATGTGGTTTTCCGACCAGTCGCCGTAGCCGGAGAACTCGAACCACTCCACCCGCTCGTCGTGGTCATAGCGTGCGCCGAGAGCGGCGATAAGGTGTTCGAGCGGGCTCAGATAGGCATCGGCGTTCCAGTTCGGCACGACGTAGGTCTTGCCGCCCGAGAAGTAGTCGGTCGTGGCGCCGGTTCTTGCACGCAGCCACCCCGGCACCCCGGTCACCGTGTCGCCACCGTAGCCGACGGACGCGAAAGACATTACGCGGAAATGGAACCGCTGATTACGGGCCTGCGCCGCATCGATCGCCCGGTCGATCAATGAGAAGTCGTAGGAAGTGGCGCTCGTCGGTTGCAGTTGCGACCACAGGACCCGGGTGCCGGCGTCGTCGGTGCCGGGCCACGACGGGTAACTGCCGGTAGCCGACTGGGGATACAGGGGTAGGCCGAGGTCTTGATACTGGCCGCGCTTCGGGTTGACCAGATCATCGGCCGAAAAGGGTATGACGACGCCCGAATGAACCACGGACAAAGGAGTCACCGGGACCGCGCCGGCTTTGTCGAGGTAGTCGCGAATCCACCACGTGAGAACGGTGGCGATCACCAAAGCCAGTGAAATAATTGCCAATCGGCCGACTCGTCTCTTCGGGGCGACGCCGATGTGTAGCGGTGTGGTCGGGCGTTGACGTTCTTCGAGGGCAATGTCGTAGTGCATCAGCCGCTCGTCAACATGCCATCGAAAGCAAAGTCCCGCAGTGAGATTCCCAGCTCCGCCCAGTGGTCGACGTGCGGGACGTCAGGCGCCGGATGCATGAGCCCGAGTAACGAGTCGGCGCGAAACCCGATCCGGAGGCCGACCGCCTCGCCGGCGCGCAATGTGCGGTAGAGCAGTGCAGACGGAACCGGAACGGGACGTGGTCTTTTCGGCGTGTCCGCCGCCCGCAGAGCGCCGATGATCTCGCTGAACGGCACCCGGCGTGGGTTGGCCACACCAAGGACGCGGTGCGGCGGCGGTCGCTCGACCGTCGACACCACGCATCGCGCCATGTCGTCGGCGTGCACAGGGTACTGATAGGAGTCCGGACGCAGCATCGGCACCGCAGGAAGCGCTGCCACCTTGCGAAGCGCGCCGATCATGCCGCCGTCACCGTCGCCGTAGACGAGGCCGAGTCGCAGCGAAGTCCCGCCGCGTGCGGAAACGAGTTCTTCGCAAGCGATCTTGGTCTGGCCGTAGATCTGTTGGGTGCCGGAGTATGCGGACATCGACGAGATCAAAACGACCGGCACCTCCCCGGCCGCTGCAATGAGCTTTTCCGTGCCGCCGAGGTTGATTCGTTCGATCTCGGCTCGGTCGCGGGCGTGTAGGTCGTAGGCGCAGTGGACGACCGCGGCCACGTCGTCCGGCAAGGGCGCCGCAGGTCCGCGCTCAAGGGAGTATGGCAGGTAGTCCTGTGCTCCACCGGATCTGGGCGTCGACCGCTGCAGCGCGATCACTCGGTAGCCGGCCGCGGCGAAGGCCGCCCGCAGCGTGCTGCCGACATATCCGTTCGCGCCGGTGATCGCGACGGCGCGGCCGCGCGGCTCAGACATGGCGGCTCGCCGACACGATCCGGTGCGCGTTCGCCATCACCGTCAGCGTGAAGGTGGTCGACGGCACCGACGGTAGCACCGAGCCATCGATGAGATGGACGTTGCGGAACGAGCCGACACGACCGAGCAGATCCGAGCCCTTGCCGTGCGGGAAAGTCGAGCCGAAGTGGTAGCTCTTACCCGGCCCGGACATTCGCACCATCGGCAGCACCGGGAACAGATCGAGCTTGGGTCCTAACGCGCTCAGCCTGCGCAACACCGACGCCAGCATCGCCGGGTGCCGGTCGGACACGGCGCGAATCGTAATGTCGGGCAGGCCCTCTCGCTGCCGGGCACGCAAGTCGACTCGCATCCGGGGCGACTTCCACGATGGCAGGTAGCCAAGCCCGGCGGTGACTCGACCCAGCACGGCGCCGCTCACCGATGGCGGCAGCCAGCCGGGCAGCGCCGCCGCGATTGCCGGGTTGTAGGGATAGCAGTGCACCTGCGAGGTCGTGTACGCCTCGTCGTCGTATTTGAGCAACAGATTGAACTGGTTCAGCGTGAAGTCCTGTTGTCCGCGCGGATCGCCGGTGGATCGCCGGGAGACGAACGGGACCAGAAACTGCATCGACTCCTGCAACTCCACCTGCTTCGGTGGCGCGCTCAGCGAGTTGAGCGCGATCCGCGTGCTGCCGAGGCCCCCCGCGCCGACGAAGACCCGGTCGCCGTCGAAGCGCACTGCGCGGCCGGTCGCCAGGTCGGTGCCACGGACGGACGGCGTCCCGTCGGACGGCTGATCGACCGCGGTGACCAGCACACCCGAGACATGCCGCACTCGACCGCGCTGGACGAACCGGTCGACGGTCTGTCGAGCGGAGTAGATCAGCGAATACGGACAGCCGGTCATGCACAGGCCGCAGCGCTGGCAGGACGTGGGAGCGAACGCGAGCCGTGCCTTACCGACCACAACGCCCTTTGCACGGATGGCACCACGGTGGCGGCGGTATCGATCGAGCACGGCGCCGGTGCGACCGGACACCGGCGGCAGCGGTGAGCCCGCCGAGAGCAGCGGAAAGTCCTCGGCGTAGTCGTCCTCCTGGCCTGCGAGTGGCACCTCATCCAGCACGGCCCGGTAGTGCGGTTCGATGTCATCCCACCCGAACGGCCAGCGCTTGAAGGTGGACCGCGAGAACGGCATGATCTGCGCGCCCCACACCGTCGAGAATCCGCCGAGGGCACCGGATACCGCGGCATGGTTCCCGCGGGAGGGCATCTCGAGCCCACGTTGCTGGCCGCGGTCGACGAACATGTGGTTCGAACCGTAAGCCCGCTTCTCCGGGATCGACGCCCCGGAGAGTTCGGCCGGCTGCACGGACACCAGTTCGCGGTCGGCATGCGCCCACTGCCCAGGCTCCAGCGCGCTCATGCGGTCCACCGCGGCAGCCGCGTCGTCAGCCAGGCGCTCGCCGATGTCGACGACGGTAATGCGCTCGGACGGGTCGGCGGCGAGGGCGAGAATCGCCGCGGCCGCGGCTGGACCCGTGCCGACGATGATGTTATGCGTCATCGATCACCAAGGAAGGTGCATGGGCCCGGCGTATGTCGTCCAGACTGAGCCCGGTGGTCAGGACCTCTGCGCGGCGTCCCATCGCGAAATGCACTCTGCCGGTGACGAATCCGCATCCGCCCAGTGCGAGGCCGAGCGCGGCGGCGAGCGCCTGGCGAAGCTGCTTCGGCCGACCCGTCACCGCGGCGAAAAGCGCCCGGACGAGCGTTAGCAGCACACCGGCCCCGAAGTGCAACTCGGCACGGATGTTGCCGCCCTCGCCCATGTCGGCGACCGCGCCGACCTTGTGGCGGTTGACGAAGTAACAGCGCCGCCAAAAGTAGGACCACGTCATCCTCTCCGCGGGCACGTGGTGCTGTACCTCGGCGCGCGGCTCATACAGAACGGCAGCCGGCCCGTGCCCATGCGCGATCCGATGCGAAAGGTCCATATCGTCGTAGTCGTCGGCATGGAACCCGCCAACCGCAATCATCGCTTCGCGCCGCACGCTCATGCTCGTGCCGATCAGTCGGCGTACGGGAGCGAGGTGATCCGGCAGCGACTGATAGTGACATCCGAAGACCCAATCGAAATCGGGCGGGAACCAGGACGGCCGCGGCGCGCCGTAGTTCGGCCGCGACGCACCGCCCACCGCGACAGCTTCCGGCCGCGTCGCGTAAACGGCGAGGATCCGTTCGAGCCAGTCCGGTGCCGCGACGGCGTCGTCGTCGAGGAAGGAGACGATCTCAGCGCGCGCGAGCAGCAGCGCGCTATTGCGCGACGAACCCTGTCGGCCGGGGAACTGGCTGGCCACCGCAATGATCTCGACGGGCGAATCGGCCCCTCTGGTGTCCCATTCCCGGTGGCATCGGGCGAGCAGTTCGTCGTTGTGGTCCACGACGATGATCAGCCGGTCGGGGAGGACCGTCTGCCGGAGCACCGAGTCGACCGCGCGGGCGAACAGCTCCCACCGGGCCAGCGTGTAGGTACAGATGACGACGTCCGCGCGCAGCGCGGTCGCGGTGACGGGCAGACCCGAGGCCTCGGGCTGCGTGGTTGCGAACGACACGTGATTCTCCTACCGGGCCGATACGAGCGGGGAATGAGTGCCGCGTCCGACGGGGTCGGACGTGGGGATCGAGGCGCCAAGAGACAAACTCTTGTTCGGCATAGAGCGCACTATACCTACTATCAGTATGATTTACACCCTTAAGGCAGACGGAGGGTATACGAGCGCTTCGGTCGCCGCGCCGGTCGACCATCGCCGGCGTCAACAGCCTTTTTCGGGGTCCGGCGGCGCACCGACGTCCTGTAGCCAGATCGACGCCTGATTGAATTTGTCCGGACCCGCGGCCGGCGTTCCATCCGGCTGAATGTATTGAAGCTGGGCCTCGGCCATGAAGTTCCCGGCGACCTGCAGGCTCACGCTGTTGAAAGCCACGCGGTAACACTTGTCGTTGGTCAGGTCCCATGCGACCGTCGCGTCGGCCGGCAGCTCCTGACGCAGCTGACGAAGGGCCTGTTGAGCGTCGATCGTGTGCATGGCGATCGAATAGCCGTGAACCCGGTCGGTACCGCCGTAGTCGACGTCACGGTAGACAGCGCCGTTTTCCGTCAGGTATGAGGCCAGACTGGGATCATCGCCGTAATCCGCGCCGTTGTTGCTCGCCGGGTTCGCCGTGTGTGAGGCGTCCCAGTTGGCCCTCGTGGCCCCGATGCCCGGGATCAACTCGCCCTGAACCGTCGAGGCGGCGCGTAACAACGCGGCGGCCGACGCACTTGCCGGTGCGCTTGTCGGTGGCCGCGGCGAGCAGCCGGCCACCGCACCAATGAAGACGCACCCGACGGCAATTGCAGCGCGCATCTGTAACTCCAGCCCCACCGCGCATCCCAGACCGCGGAGATCCGTTGTCCAAACTAAGAGTTTAACTGATGCTGGCAGATTATCATAAAAGTATGTAATCTACGAACTAGATATACGCATAGTTTGTGCGCTGAACGCGTCGCCGGCAGACGGACGACCTCAAGGAGATGGGAATCAGGATATGCCTTCACGTTTTATGACTGACCCGCACGAGATGCGGTCGATGGCCGGACGTTTCGACGTGCACGCGCAGACGGTCGAGGATGAGGCCCGCAAGATGTGGGCGTCGAGCCAGAACATCGCCGGGGCCGGTTGGAGCGGTACCGCCCAGGCCACCTCCTACGACACCATGGGCCAGATGAACACCGCGTTCCGCAACATCGTCAACATGCTGCACGGGGTCCGCGACGGACTGATCCGCGACGCCAACAACTACGAGGCCCAAGAGCAAGGCTCGCAGCAGATCCTGTCCAGCTAGCCCACCACCGAAAACCTTTAGGAGAACCCTCATGTCGATCAGTTACCAGTTCGGTGATGTCGATGCCCACGGCGCGTTGATCCGTTCCCAGGCCGCCTCTTTGGAGGCCGAGCACCAGGCCATCGTGCGCGATGTGCTGGCTGCCGGTGACTTCTGGGGTGGCTCGGGTTCGGTGGCCTGCCAGGAGTTCATCACCCAGTTGGGCCGCAACTTCCAGGTCATCTACGAACAAGCCAACAGCCACGGCCAGAAGGTGCAGACCGCCGGCAACAACATGGCCTCCACCGACTCCGCCGTCGGATCCAGCTGGGCCTGAGACACCACACCACGCACTGTGGCCCGCACACCCACGGTGTGCGGGCCACAGTGCGTTGGCACCAGGCGGGTTTACGCAGATACCTTCCCGACTCCGCGGCCCACGTCGGTGAGCAAACTGAAGAGTTTGTCCGCAGCGCGGTCGACGGCGAACGAGTCTGCGTAGTGGCGTGCCGCGGCGGCACCGCGCAACGTCGCAGTCAATGGATCGGCAAGCTCGTCGAACGCGGCGGCCAGCCCGGCTACATCGTCGACGCCGACCGGGGGCAGAGCCGGCGGTTGATACTCAGGTAAGCCGCCGACTGTCGACACAATCGGCATGACGCCCAGATGCATCGCCAGCATCTGCACGCCGCTCTGTGAAGCACCGCGGTACAGCGACACCGAACCCTTGGCGGCGGCCAACGTGCTGACCACGTCCGCGTAGCGGTATTTGCCTGGGCGCCAACGGACGTAGGCCGGAAGAGTACGAATTACCAGCGGTCCGTTGCCGATCAACAGCAACTCGTCCCCGCGCCAGTTGCCTCCGTCGACATGTCGCTGCCAGGCATCCAGGACCACGTCGATATTTTTCTGCGAACCGAGCCGGCCGGCCACGACGAAGTCGCGCCGCTCATCCGGGCCCACAAAGGGGGGAACCAATGCTGGATCCAGGTCGCTGCAGAGCGGCAACACGTTGACCGGAGTGCCTGCGACATCACGGCGGACCGCGACCGCGATGGCGGCGTAGTTGCTATAGGCCACGGTGGCCGCCGAGCGGGATCCCCATCGGTCGAACACCGCGCGCGCGAAAGACCGGCGCCGCCCGAGACCGTCATCGGGGCGCTCGTCGTGCACCAATTGGATACGCGGAATCCCTTGCGCCAGCGCGATCCAGCGCGGATCGCGGACTTGCTCGACGATCACGACGTCCGGACGATGCTCGTGGATGCGGCGCCACGCCGCGAGCCAGGCCGAGGCCGCCCGGAACCTCAGGTCGAGAACCATCTCGTAGGCGCGTGGCAGATCCGACTCCGGATGCCGGTCGGTGGTCACCAACAGCACATCGACGCCTCGCTCGCGCAGCGCTTCGGCCTGTACGCGGGCCAACGGGCGCATCAGCGGTGAAAGCCAGACCGCCCGGAGCGCATCGGCATCTCGGGCACGATCGAATGGCGAAGGGCCGTAGGCACTCCGACGATTGAACAGCTGGGTGATCATGTGCATGTCACCTTGCTGCCGTTGCGCGCCAACGCCGTCGAGTGTTGCAGGGTTCGGGGAGATACCAGCCGGCCGCCCCACTCGCCGATATACCCGAGTTGATCGGTCAGTTCCGTTTCCAGATCCCAGGACAACGTCAGGACCACCTCCGGATGGTCAGTACCGATCCGCTTCGGGTCATGAATCGGAATTCGTGTACCGGGTGTAAAGCAGCCGTGCCGGTACGGATTGCGGTCCACGGTGTACTCCATCAGGTCGCTGCGAATCCCGCAGTAGTTCAACAGGGTGCTTCCAGCGGATCGATTTCCGTAGCCGACCACGCGTTCGCCGTCAGCGCGGCACTGCAGCAGAAACCGTAAGAGATTCTGGCGTAACGCTTCAGCGCGTGGGCGTAATTGCAGATAGCCTTCAACGCGGTGCAATCCGGCGGCCTTTTCCGCGCGTAGAACGTCGACAACCCGATCGCTGGGCGGCGCGGCGACGCGCGCCGGACGGGCCCAGATGCGAAGCGACCCGCCCTGAATCGACAAGAGCTCCGCATCGACGACGGAAAGTCCGGCGGTGGCCAGCGCACGGGTCACCGTCAGCAGTGTGTAGTACTGCACATGGTCGTGGTCGATCACCTCAAATTGCGCTTCTTGCATCAGCTTTAGCGCATGGCGCACCTCGATGCTCAACCATCCGTCATCCGCGAGCAAGGCGCGCAGGGACCGCGTGAACCCCCGTAGATCCGAGGCGCGCGAGTAAACGTTGTTCGCCACCACGAGATCTGCCGGGCCATGTTCGCCGCGGATCTCGCGTGCCAATGACTCACTGAAATACTCCACGCGAGTCGGCACACCCCGATCACGGGCAATCACACCGACATTCACCGACGGCTCGATTCCCAAGCACGGTATCCCCGCCTCAGCGACGTGGCGCAACAGGTAGCCATCGTTGCTGGCGACCTCTACCACAAATGATTTGGCCGACAGCCGCAGCCGCTTGACAGTATCGTCGACAAAGCTTTTCGCGTGCTCCGCCCACGAGTCTGAGGAGGAGGAAAAGTACGGGTGTTCGGCGTCGGACGACCAAATCAGAGCAGGTATCTGCAGCAACAAACAGTTCTCGCACAGCCGCAGGTGCAGTGGAAATGTCGGCTCCGCCAAATCGAGTTCTCCGGGCGTGAGGAATTTACTGCACGGCGGGGTTGCACCGAGGTCTAGCACGCTACGCAGTCGTTCTGAATCACAGAGGCGACAATGCAACTGAGCCAACGCAGTCGGAGCATCGTCTTCGGGATCGCGGATCATGACGCACCGGGTGGATGAGGCCCGGACCGCGGCGGGGGCACACCGCGGCCCGGACGTTTCGGGGAGGCCCAGACCAACTCGCGAGTCGCGCGCTCAGCCGCTCTTGGTGCAGCGAGGCCGCTGTCGATCAATTGGCGGAACCTGTTCTTCTGCCGGCCTTCAGCCGAACCGAGTGGACGGCTTTCGGCCATGACACGTGCGAGCGTCATGCCGGCCTGGCGGCGCGCTCGTACGTCTGGGGTCGCGCCTGCAGCCTGCCGACGACCGGCGCGACAGCCCGGACCGATGCCAGCAGTGGCCAATTGGCGTCCTCCTCGGAGATGACGCTGACTGCCAATGGCCACTCGATGCCGAATTCCGGTTCGTTCCAGCGGAATCCCTGCTCCTCGGCGTTTTCATAGACGTCGCTGACTTGATAGAGGACCTCGGTATTGTCGGCAAGGGTTTGAAAACCATGCCCGACATACGGCGGCATGAACAGCGCACGGCGATTGTCGGCGCTCATCTGGACCATCACATGATTGCGATAAGTCGGCGACTCCGGACGCACGTCGACGGCCACACAGGCGATGGCGCCCCGGGTACAGCGGACGAGAGTGGCCACCGCGTTCGGGGAGACCTGACGACGGATCCCGCGTAGCGTCCCTCTGGCGTAGTTATAAGCAACGCTCTCTCGCGCGACGTTGAAATTGATTCCGCACTCGGCAAATTCGTCAGTGTTGAACAAGTCCGAGCAGAAGCCGCGGTCATCACGGTCCGGCTCGATATCTACGATCGTCACTCCGGCGACGTCAGTCGGCTTGTACTTCATTCGAACCACCCTTCCGAGTGATGGCCGTGTTCGAGAAACGTTGCAGCAGAACGGTTAACCATGTCGTTGTCGGCCCGGGCTAAATGACCGGCCGGTCGGGTCCGAATTCCGGCACGGACTTCTCGACCGCGACGGCCGCGGCATAGCGGGCTGCCGGCGCGGAGCCGGATAGCATCGACCGATGCGGCAGCTCGCTCGCGATCAAACCGACTATCGGCATAAACGGCAGTATACATACTTTTGGAATGTTGTTAAGGGTTTGAACTAACTTCAAGTATCGCGGCATTGCGGAGGCTCCGTTTATCCGGTGTAGACGGGACGTTGCAGCACGGGACGGCGGAAGTGCTGCTGGGCGGTGACGGCGGATTTGCCGTTGGAGCGACTCGGGTTCGCCTTCGGAACTCCGAACGGCCCGGTCTGTCCGGCCGGCGCGACCGGCGGCACACCGGCTGAGCTCGGCAACGCCGACGAGACGTGGCTGAACGCCGGCGCAGCGGAGGTCCAGTTTTGGGGCACCGATAGAGCACCGAGCGAAGCCGCACGACCCGAGGCCGCGGACACGGTGAGCTCGGGCGAACCCCAGCCGACCGCCCCGGGACTCGCACCGATGGTCAGGGACGATTTGAACATTGGAAAGCCGCCGCTGAGCGCGCTGCTCGCCGAGCCGACCGACTTCGCAGCCGCCCCTGAGGAGCCGAGCATCGAGACGGCCGACGTCAGCATCGACGCCCCCGAGGTGGTGCCCGACGCCAGAGTTGTCCCCGCCGTCAGGGCCGTGCTCGACGACGACGTGGAGGTCGAGACGGCCAGCGACGTCAGCGGCGACGTCGTACTCGTCGTCGACGTCGCGGACGACGCGAGTGCCTGCAGCGCTCCGGGCATCGCCGCGGTGGCCAGCGGTGACACCGTTTGTGCGCTGGTGCCGGCCGAGGTACCGGCGGCTTGGGTGACCGCGGCGGCCAGCCCAGCCACTCCAGAGGAATTGGTGGTCTGGACCGGAGTTGTGAAGGGGGCGACGGTCGACGCCGCCGACGACGCACCGGCATAGCCGTACATCGCCACCGCGTCCTGCGCCCACATCTCGAGGTAGTCCGCCTCGGTGGCCATGATGGCCGGAGTGTTCTGACCGAAAAAGTTGGTCGCGACCAGCGCCATCAGCAATGCCCGGTTGGCGGCAATCACCGGCGGCGGCACGGTCATCGCGAACGCGGCTTCATAGGCGGCCACCGCAGCCGCGGCCTGGGCTGCGGTTTGTTGCGCCTGCATCGCGGTCGCGCTGATCCAGGACACATAGGTCGCGCTCGCGGCGGCCATCGACGTCGACGACGGTCCGAGCCAGTACGACGTCAGGTCCGTGATCGCGGACCCGTAGCCGGCCGCCACCAGGTATAGGTCATCGGCCAACGCGTTCCAGGCCGCGGAGGCGGCCGTCATCGGCCCCGCACCGGGCCCGGCGTACATCAACCCGGAATTGATTTCCGGAGGCAGTATTTCGAACCCGAACATCTAGGAACCGCCGCTTCCTGTGGTGGCTGCTGTGCAGATCCGGATCGTGGTGCCCGATGCTGCGACGTTCGAGCGCACACGCGGGTCGCGCTTCTCGAACCTGATCAGACCGTTCATCGGCATGACACTAGTTTTACATACTTTTTGAATCATGCATAGCTTGGAACAGACCGAAAGTCTTGCTACAGTTCGTCGGCAAGCATCGACTCAGGGGTGGCTTACGAGTCGCGTCGATCACGACTGCACATCGCTATTGGACTAAGCTCGTTCAACGACGCCTCGAGACCTAGGGGCCCGTTGAAGAGCTTCGCGGCGGAGCGTTCTTAGGTGGCCCACATCATGACCGAGACGACTGACACACGAGCGGACACAACCCGCCAGCAGATCCTGCGCGCCGCCGCAGGTCAGTTCGCCCGACTTCCCTACCATCAGGTCGGCCTTGACGACGTGCTCGCCGAGGCCGAATTGACAAAGGGCGCAATGTATTTCCACTTCCGGTCGAAGCATGCGCTGGCGCTCGCGATCATCGAAGACCAGATCACCCGCTCCGACGAGGCAATCACCGATCTGCTGGCGCGCAAGTTGTCCGGGCTGGAGACGCTGGTCGACTTCTCCTACCAACTGGCGCTGCGGGACATCGGCGAGGACATCTCACGGTCGGCGCTGCATCTGGTCGAGTCCATTGGGCGCGTCGAAGGCCTGCAAGCCAAGTTGCACCGAAGCTGGATCGACAACCTCACGGTTGCCGTGCAGCGCGGCATCGCCGAGGGCGATGTGATGGAGGACTGCGACCCGCTGGATGTGGGTCGACTCCTGGCGTCGGCCTACATGGGACTGCGTCAGACCTCAAACCTGGACGAACCGGAGCGGTTTCTGCGCGACTTCCAGAAAATGTGGATGCTGATGCTGCCGGGTTTCGTGCGTCCTGAGCGGCTCGACTATTTCGGTCAATTCATCGAGCGACGCACGAACATCGCCATCGCGAGTACCTCGGCGCTCGCCGGTTCGGCGTGATTACCACGTCCTACCTGCTAGGCTGTGCCGCCGAGTGAGTGCGAGACCGACGGTCCGGAAGTTGAGCGCACAACCGTAACTCCGGAGGTGTTAGGCAATGGCCCGCCAGGTTCGATCCGAAGCGACCCGACGGAAGATCCTCGACGCAGCGGTCGACGTGTTCACCGAGGTCGGGTTTGCGGCTGCCGATCGCGGCGCGATCATCGAGCGCACCGGGATGACCAAGGGCGCGTTCTACCATCATTTCGACTCGATGGAGTCGCTCGCATCGGCCATCATCGAGGACGGCGCCAACCTGGTCGTCGCCGAGCTGGGTGCCATGTCGGACTCGTTCTCACCGGCCTTGGAGAACATCCTGCACGGCACTTTCGTCACCGCGGATCTGTTTGCCACCAACAAGGTGGTTCGGACCGCCGAGCAGTTGAGCCTGGCTTTCGGCAAATTCAACGACAGCGCCGGCAAGGCATACGCAGCGTGGGTCGAGGCAATGACGGCCGAGGCCCGGCGCGCCATCGCCGAGGGCGACATCCGCGAAGACCTCGACCCGCTGATGGTCAGCGAAGCCATCATCGGCGCCACTTTCGGCGCCCGGATGATCGGCCAGCGGGCCGGTGATGGCAGGGACCTGGTCCGGCGACTGACTCAGATGTGGGAGCTACTGTTCCCCGCGATCGTCACCGAGACGTCGCTGGGCTACTACCGCGAATTCCTGGCGCGCGAAGCGTTGCGCCACGTCGAGCACGACGAGTCGGCCTAGGCCCGATCAGCGCTCGTTGGCCCAGAGTTCCTCGGTCAAGTCCTGGAATGTCGCCAGCGCGATCGCGTCGTCGGCGCGCCTCAGCGCCGACCTGCTCATCAACGCCCGCACGGTTGAGCCGTCCTTGTGCGCCAACTCGACGACCATGTTCGCCAGGCCATCGACGACAGAGAGCACTGATTCCGTTTCAAGCGCGCCGTGGAAGATGTCGTGGAATTTCAGTACCACGACCTCGTCGGCGTCCCGGCCCAGGATCTCGGCGAACGCCGTGTTGGCAAATACGATGGTGCCGTCTTGCAGCACCGCCAGCGTGGGAACCGGGATCCGCTCCAACAACACCAGAGCGGGCAGCTCCTTGAGCACCTCCATCGGCGGTCGGCTGGCCTGCGCGGTTCGTCGTCGGTCCACCCGCTTGATTATTGTCCATCGCGACGTTCGTTGCCGAATCCGCGACAGATGATCTGTTTTGCCGGACGTGTGCGGATAATGACACGCTGAACGGGTGACGGCACACAGCGAGGGAGGGGTGGATGGCCGGGACGACTAAGCACGGCGAATCAGCGGTCCTCGTCCTGGCAGCCGGCGCCGGAACCCGGATGCGGTCCGACATCCCGAAGGTGCTGCACCCGCTGGCCGGTCGCAGCATGCTGGCGCATGCGCTGCACGCGATCGCCAAGATGGCGCCGCAGCACCTGGTGGTGGTGTTGGGCCCCCACCATCAGCGCATCGAGGAGACTGTCGATGAGCTGGCCGAGACCCTGGGCCGACCGATCGACACGGCCATCCAGGACCAGCAGCTCGGTACCGGCCACGCGGTGCTGTGCGGCCTGTCGGCACTGCCCGACGACTTCGGTGGCGTTGTCGTCGTGACCTCCGGCGACATCCCATTGCTCGACGCCGACACCCTGGCCGACCTGGTCAGCTCGCATACCACCCGCGGTGCCGCGGTCACCGTGCTCACCACGACGCAGGACGATCCGACCGGCTACGGACGCATTCTGCGTACGCAGGACCACCAGGTGATCGCGATTGTCGAGCAGGCCGACGCGACGCCGTCGCAGCGGGAGATCCGCGAGGTCAACGCCGGCGTGTATGCCTTCGACATTGCCGCGCTGCGCTCGGCGCTGACCCGGTTGTCCGCCGACAACGCGCAACAAGAGCTGTACCTGACCGACGTGATCGCGATCGTCCGCCAGGACGGGCAGGTGGTGCAGGCCCGCCACGTCGACGACAGCTCGCTGGTGGCCGGCGTCAACAACCGGGTACAGCTGGCCGATCTGGCCGCCGAACTCAACCGTCGCATCGTGTCCGCCCACCAGCTGGCCGGCGTCACCGTCATCGATCCGGCGACGACCTGGATCGACGTCGATGTGAGCATCGGCCGCGACACCGTCATCCAACCCGGGACACAACTACTCGCCGGCACCCGCATCGGTGGCCGCTGCACCATCGGACCCGACACCACGCTGACCGACGTCACCGTCGGTAACGGCGCATCGGTGATCCGTACCCATGGCACCGACGCCGCGATCGGTGACGGCGCCGTAGTCGGCCCGTTCACCTATCTTCGGCCCGGGACTTCGTTGGGCGCCGACGGCAAGCTGGGCGCCTTTGTCGAGACCAAGAACGCCACCATCGGCACCGGAACCAAAGTGCCGCACCTGACCTACGTCGGTGATGCCGACATCGGCGAGCACAGCAACATCGGCGCTTCCAGCGTCTTCGTCAACTACGACGGCACCTCCAAGCAGCGCACGACGGTCGGCTCGCACGTCCGCACCGGCTCCGACACCATGTTCGTCGCCCCGGTCACCGTCGGGGACGGTGCCTATACCGGCGCCGGCACGGTGGTGCGCGACGACATTCCGCCCGGCGCGCTGGCGGTCTCTGGCGGCCAGCAGCGCAACATCGAGGGCTGGGTGCAGCGTAAGCGGCCCGGCAGCGCCGCCGCACAGGCCGCCGAGCAGGCGCGCCGCTCCGGTGAGGCGGAGCAGACGTGATATCCGGGCGGCAGCGGACCGGCGGTTCGCTACCTGGTATTCCTATGGCAGTCATCCGATCCACAGCAGTGAGGGCGGCACGTGAGCTACGACTGGACCGATAACCGCAAGAACCTGATGCTCTTCTCCGGCCGCGCGCATCCTGAGCTGGCCGAGCAGGTCGCCAAGGAGCTCGACACCCACGTCACCGCGCAGACGGCCCGCGAGTTCGCCAACGGCGAAATATTCGTCCGCTTCAACGAGTCGGTGCGTGGCTGCGACGCGTTCGTCCTGCAGTCGGCCCCGGCGCCGGTCAACGACTGGCTGATGGAATCGCTGATCATGATCGACGCCCTCAAGCGGGGCAGCGCCAAGCGGATCACCGCGGTCCTGCCGTTCTATCCCTACGCCCGTCAGGACAAGAAACACCGTGGGCGCGAACCGATTTCGGCCCGACTGGTCGCCGATCTGCTCAAGACCGCCGGCGCCGACCGGATCGTGACGGTGGATCTGCACACCGACCAGATCCAGGGCTTCTTCGACGGGCCCGTCGACCACATGCGCGGGCAGAACCTGCTCACCGGCTATATCGGGGACAACTATGCGGGCGGCAACATGGTCGTGGTGTCCCCCGACTCCGGCCGGGTGCGTATCGCCGAGAAATGGGCCGACGCGCTGGGCGGCGTGCCGCTGGCCTTCATCCACAAGACGCGCGACCCGCGGGTGCCCAACCAGGTGGTCTCCAATCGGGTGGTCGGCGAGGTGCAGGGCAAGACCTGCGTGCTGATCGACGACATGATCGACACCGGTGGCACCATCGCCGGAGCGGTGAAGCTGCTGCACGACGACGGCGCCAAGGACGTGATCATCGCGGCCACCCACGGCGTGCTGTCCGACCCGGCCGCCGAGCGGTTGGCGGCGTGCGGCGCACGCGAAATCATCGTCACCAACACGCTGCCGATCGGTGAGGAGAAGCGGTTCCCCCAACTGACCGTGCTGTCCATCGCCCCGCTACTGGCCAGCACCATCCGCGCGGTCTTCGAAAACGGTTCGGTCACAGGGCTGTTCGATGGGGATGCCTAGATGGGCCCTCAGCCGATGCAAGCCGTCATTTTCCACAATCCGAAGTGCAGCACGTCGCGCAAGACCCTGGAGCTGTTGCGCGCCTCCGGAATCGAGCCGGACGTGGTGCAGTACCTGAAGACACCACCGTCGCGCGCCGAGCTGGTGACGATGATCCGCGCCGCCGGCATCGACGTTCGGTCCGCGGTGCGCAAACGCGAGTCGCTGTACGCCGAACTGGATTTGGTCGACGCGAGTGACGATCAACTGCTCGACGCGATGGCCGAACATCCCATCCTGATCGAGCGGCCGTTTGTGGTGACTCCGAAAGGTACCCGACTGGCCCGTCCGGTCGACGCGGTCCGCGAGATCTTGTGAGGCCGCTGGTGCGAGTCGCCGCGATACTGGCGGCCCTGACCGTATCGGCTGTCGGATGCGGGCCGAAAAGCCCTGATTACCAGTCGATTTGGTCCACGACCCCAACGACGACCAGCGCAGCGCCGAGCGAGAAACCGGTGCCCTTTTCGCAGTACCTGGAAAGCAACGGGGTGTCCGGTTCGCCGGTCGCGCCCGATCAGGTACCCGACATGACCGTGTCGATACCGATCCCCGCAGGTTGGCAGAAGGTCAACCGGGCGAACATTCCGCCCACCACGGAACTGATCGCGAAAGCCGACAGTTTCCCCAACGCCATGCTGATCGTGTTCAAGCTGGGCGGCGAGTTCGACGCCAAAGAGTTGGTCAAACACGGCAACGACGATGCCCGGCTCGCCTTGAACTTCAAACAACTCGAAACGTCCAGCGCCGACTTCCACGGCTTCCCGTCGTCGATGATCGAGGGCAGCTACAACCTCGGCGACCAACGGCTGCACACCATCAACCGGATCGTGATCGCGCACGGCGTCGGTGAAGAATCCGACAAGTACCTGATCCAGCTCGCGGTCACCAGCCTGGCCGACAAGGCTGTCGCCGACGCCGTCGACATCGAGACGATCATCCGCGGCTTCACGGTTGCCGCCAAGTGACTTCCGGCCGCGCCGGTCATTCTGTCGCCGCACTACTGTGTGTGCCATGACATCGTTCACCGCCGCAGACCTACCCTCGTTCGCCGGGCGCACCGCCATCGTCACCGGGGCCAACAGTGGGCTGGGCGCGGTCACCGCACGCGAGCTGGCCCGGGTCGGCGCTCAGGTGATCCTGGCCGTGCGCAACACCGGCAAGGGTGAAACCGCCGCCCGGGAGATGACCGGAGATGTCGAAGTGCGCCGGCTCGACCTGCAGGATCTGGCGTCGGTACGGCAGTTTGCGGACGGGGTGGACAGCGTCGATGTGCTGGTGAACAACGCCGGCATCATGGCCGTCCCACACGCCGTCACCGCCGACGGGTTCGAGAGCCAGATCGGCACCAACCACCTCGGCCACTTCGCGCTGACCAATCTGTTGCTGCCCAAGGTCACCGAGCGGGTGGTCACCGTGTCGTCGTTGATGCACTACATGGGTTACATCAGCCTCCGGGACCTGAACTGGACCTCGCGCCCGTACTCGGCCTGGCTGGCTTACGGCCAGTCCAAACTGGCCAATCTGCTGTTCACCAGCGAGCTGCAACGGCGGTTGCAGGCGGCCGGCTCGAAGGTGCGGGCGGTGGCCGCCCACCCCGGTTACTCGCACACCAACCTGCAGGGGCACTCTGGGCACAAATTCGGCGACGCGCTGATGGCCGTCGGCAACCGGTTGGCCACCGACGCAGACTTCGGCGCCCGGCAGACGCTGTACGCCATTTCGCAGGATGTCCCGGGTAACAGCTTCATCGGCCCGGCGTTCGGCATGTTCGGCCGGAGCAAGCCGGTGGGCCGCAGTCCGCTGGCCAAACGCGAGGCGACGGCCGGGTCGTTGTGGGAGCTGTCCGAGCGGCTGACGGACACCAAATTTCCGCTCTGAGCCGTTGATGCGCTAGCCTGACCAGGCGTCACGGCGAGGGCGGCTCGTTTCAGGGCCACCGTTATCGACGGGGACCGACTCACAGTCGCGACTCCTGGCCGTGCCCCGGCATCTCACACAGGAGTTCTGATCATGGCTAAATCCACGAACCAGCTGGCCGTCAAGGTACGGACCGAAACCGGTAAGGGCGCGTCCCGTCGGGCCCGCCGCGAAGGCTGGATTCCGGCCGTTCTCTACGGCCACGGCAGCGACCCGCAGCACCTGGCGCTGCCCGGCCACGACTTCGCCGCGGTCCTGCGTCACTCCGGCACCAACGCGGTGCTCACCCTCGACATCGAGGGCAAGGAGCAGCTGGCGCTGACCAAGGCGCTCGACATCCACCCGATCCGACGCTCGATCACGCACGCCGACCTGTTGGTGGTCCGTCGCGGTGAGAAGGTGACCGTCGAGGTCAACGTCGAGATCGTCGGTGACGCAGCGCCCGGCACGCTGGTCACCCAGGAGACGAACACCATCCTGATCGAGGCCGACGCGATGTCGATCCCGCAGTCGCTGACCGTGTCGGTCGAGGGCGCCGAGCCCGGTACCCAGTTCACCGCGGGCCAGATCGAGCTGCCGGCGGGCGTCAACCTGATCGCCGACCCGGACAGCCTGGTCGTCAACGTGGTACTCGCACCGACCGAAGAAGAGCTGGAGAGCGAAGGCGCCGGCGAGGCAGTCGAGGGCGACGAGCCGGCCGGCGAGGGTGCCGAGGGCGAGGGCGAGGGCGAGGCGTCCGAAGCCGAGTCCGAATCCGAATAAGCCGTGGCCGGCCCACAATTGGTGGTGGGTCTGGGCAACCCCGGACCGAACTATGCCCAGACGCGGCACAATCTGGGGTTCATGGTTGCCGACCGGCTCGCCGCTCGGCTGGGCTCGAACTTCAAGGTGCACAAGCGTTCCGGCGCAGAGGTGGCCACCGGCCGGCTCGGCGGCCATCCGATCGTGCTGGCCAAGCCGCGCTGCTACATGAACGAGTCCGGCCGCCAAGTGGGGCCGCTGGCCAAGTTCTATTCGGTGCCCGCCGCTGACGTCGTGATCATTCATGACGAACTCGACATCGACTTCGGCCAGATCCGGCTGAAGCTCGGAGGCGGCGAGGGCGGCCACAACGGATTGCGTTCGGTGGCAAACGCACTCGGCACCAAAGACTTTCAGAGGGTCCGAATCGGGATCGGCCGCCCGCCGGGACGTCGAGACCCGGCGGCGTTCGTGCTGGAGAACTTCACCGCCGCCGAACGCCCCGAGGTGCCGACGATCTGCGAGCAGGCCGCCGACGCCACCGAACTGCTCATCGAGCTTGGCCTCGAGCCCGCCCAGAACCGGGTGCACGCTTGGTAAACGGCGCTGTCAAGCGTCCCGCTGAGTAGCTATTTCGGCGGAGCCGGCGAGGCAGCCGAGTTCGAGTCCGCGACGTGCTCGGGGCAGTACGCCTTTGCCGCAGTCGTCATGAACTTCGCGGCGTCTTGAGCTGAGAATCCCGGATTGGACGCTGAAAGACCTTTGATGACCTCCGACTTGGGGTGGCCCTGGTCCATATATGCGCAACTCTGCCTGCCCGCTGTGATCGCCGCCGGCCCATCCTTGAACGACAGGCCGTCCTGCTCAACAGAAGCCAAAAAAAGCCCGTCGGTTGCCCTCGCCTCGTCATTCGGATCGGCATTTGCCGGTGTGGCCATCGCAATGAGGACGGCCAAACCCGCAAGTCCCACTAGCTTTCGCATGCTTCGACCCTTCTTTGGTTCGACTTGTTGTCTTCGTCGATTACCCGCGGTTCCGCACGAATTTGTTTGGGGGAGATGAACTTTCAGCGGCCGGTCGGTGTCGGGGAGCTTGCCGAGAAATCCTGACATGCAGCGACTCGCCGTCCCTGCGGCGGTGTCTTGCTGCAGAATTTGGTGTACGCCCGGAAGGTATGTGTTGTTCGCGGTGCTCTGCGGCGTGGCGTCATACATCGCGGCGCCCGCGGTGCGGCGGTTGGCCATTCCCGAGGCGAGTCCGACGCTGTCACTAGCCGCTTCGCTGGGTTTGACGTTCTCTTACAACGTGACGATCGGCATCCCGCTCGACATCATGACGCGCACATCGTCGCGCAATGGTTCCCGATCACGTGACGTCCGCAGCCAGGCTCGGCTGTCGATAGCTGGACGGGGTTTCGCCACAGGATTTGGTGAACGCGCGGGTGAAGGCGCTCAAACTGTGAAACCGACTGCGCTGGCGGTCTTTTGCACCGAGTCGCCCGGGCTGGCCAGCAATGCCGTCGCGCGCAGGTCGCGTGCGATGGCGGCTGGGGCTAGGTGACCAGCGTGACGGAGTTCGCCCGGCGCAGCTTGCCCGACGACGTCTTCGGGATGGTGCCCGGGCCGAGCACCACGACGTTGCGCGGGCGCACATCGACCTCGGTGACCACCTCGTGGGCCACCTGGTGCTCGATGCGGCGCACCTCGACCGGGTCCTGCCAGGAGTTGGATTCCACAGCGACGGCGAAGGTTTCGCGCGAATGCCCGGCGTCCAGCCGAACCGCCACCGCGCAACCGATGCGTACACCCTCGACCCGGCCCGCGGCGCGCTCGATGTCGGTCGGGTAGATATTGCGGCCCGCCATGATGATGACGTCCTTGACGCGGCCGCAGACCACGACGTGGCCGTTCTCCATCTGGTAGCCCAGGTCACCGGTGTCATACCAACCGTGCTCGTCCTGCGCGGGCAGGAAACCGCCCATCGTGATGTATCCGGGCGTCACGCATTCGCCGCGCAACTCGATCACGCCGACGCCGCGGGCGGGCATCACGTTGCCGTTCTCGTCGACGACGCGGGCCTCGAGGTCCTTGAGCAGCGGACCAAGCGAGGCCAGCCGCCGGGTGTTGCCCTTGCTGGCCGGCACCGCGCGACGCAGCGCGGCCAGCAGGTCGGCGTCGACCTCATCGACCACCAGGCCGGCATTGCACTCTGAGAACGACACCGCCAACGTGGTCTCCGCCATGCCGTAGGCGGGCAGGATCGCCGACGGCTTAAGCCCGAACGGCTTACCCGCGTCCAGCAGGTCCTCGACGTCGGCCGGGTCGACGGGCTCGGCGCCGGACAGCGCGAACCGCAGCGTCGACAGGTCGTACTGGCCGGGCTCGGCCTGCTTGCGCAGCCGCTTGGCGAACAGCGCGTAGGCGAAGTTGGGCGCCGCGGTCATGGTGCCCTGGTACTTGTCGATGAGCTTGGCCCACAGCAGCGTGTCGCGCAGGAAGTCCATCGGCGTGACCTTGACCAGCTCGGCGCCGAAGTACATCGGGATGGTCAGGAAGCCGACCATGCCCATGTCGTGGAAGCAGGGCAGCCAGCTGACCATGACGTCTTTGTCGACGTCGTACTGGGCGCCGATGAACATGGCCTCGGCATTCGAGTAGATGTTGCGGTGCGTGATCTGGACGGCCTTCGGAGAACCAGTGGACCCGCTTGTCAACTGCATCAGTGCCAGGTCGTCCTCGTCGGTCTCGACGGGGTCGATCGGCTCGCTCTCCAGCAGGTCACCGATCGTGAGCACCTTGATGCCCTTTTCCTCCAGCACCGGAACCGCGACGAGGAACGGCTCGGCGACGATGACGGCGTTGGCCTCGATCATCGCGATCACGTTCATGGTGTCCTCGGCCCAGACCGCGAGGTCGGTACGCGGGGTCGGCTGGTGCAGCATCGTCAGGCTGGCGCCGCGCATCCACAGGGCCTGTGCGGTCGGGGCGATTTCCACCGGGAAACCGGCCAGGACACCGACGGCATCTCCGGGTCCGACGCCGGCCGCGGCCAGTCCGCCGGCGATGCGGCGCGCGCGCTCGTGCACCTCGAGCCAGGTGTGCCGGACCGGCTCGTAAGGCTCGCCGGTGACCATGCCTCGCGAGCTCTGCCGAGCGTTGCGGAACATGTTGTCGGTAAACCTGCTCACGATTGCCTCCTCGGTTCCGGCGCCATCGCCCAGCCCTTAATGTTGCTCCTGCTCAAGCACACATTGGGATAGCCGCGCGCCCACAATTGGGCAGCGATTTCATCTCGAATCGGTGGTGACTCGATCACCGGCCGCAACGTCGCGGCGGCATTCATGGCACACCCGCCGAGGGGGTCGGCGGGCGGAGAGGACAGGCGCGTTGCTCGAGGGGAAATCATCACCGCCGTTTATCTTAAACTCCTCTTAAGTAACTGCCAAACTGTGGGGCGAAATCGGCGCTTCATCGCCTCGCCGGCTTCACCCCGTGGCGGGCGTCGGAACCAATCGGGCACCGTGCACGGGACCGCTGGCAACCCGCACCGTCCGGCAGACACCGGCACCGGAGAGTTCGGCACCCACGTCGACCGCCGCACCCGCCGACCGGCACAGAAACGCGCACGTCGGTCCCGATCCCGACACGAGGCCGGCCAGCGCGCCAGCCTCGACACCGGCCCGCAGCACCCGGCGCAGCGGCGAGCTCAGGCTCACGGCAGCCGCCTGCAATTCGTTGCCCAGCAGCGGCGCCAACCGCTCCGGATCGCCGGCCGCCAGGGCGGCCAGCACCGGGCCGGCCTCGTCGAGGCGCGGCGGCTCGCCGACCTCACGGAGTCTGTCGAGTTCGCGAAAGACTTTCGGGGTCGACAATCCACCCTTGGCGAATGCCAGCACCCAATGAAAAGTGTTGCGGGCCAATACTGTTGCGAGTTCTTCGCCGCGACCGGTGCCCAGCGCGGTTCCGCCGTGCAAGGCGAACGGCACGTCGCTGCCCAGCTTCGCGGCCAACGTGTGCAGGTCGCGGCGGGGCACACCGAGCTCCCACAACGAGTTGAGCGCAACGAGCACCCCGGCGGCGTCTGCGCTGCCACCGGCCATTCCACCGGCCACCGGAATACTTTTGTCGATCATGATCGCCACATCCGGTGCCCGGCCGACGTGCTCGGCCAGCAGTTCGGCCGCCTGCCAGGCCAGGTTGCGCTCGTCGACGGGAAGCTGGTCCGCGCCCTCACCGGTGATCTCCAGCGAGAGGACGTCGGCGCTGCGGACGGTCACCTCGTCGACCAGCGAGACGGCGTGGAACACCGTCGTCAGCTCGTGGTAGCCGGTTTCCTGGAGATCCCCGACGGCCAGGTAGAGGTTGATCTTTCCGGGCGCGCGGACCGTCACCGAGCCAGTCGGAACCCACTGAGCTGCGGTGCTCGGATCCATCGGCACCGAAAGAGACTATCGTCCGCCGCTCAGCTCGCGGACGCGTGTCGCGGAGCTTGACCTCGGGGGGCCGCGCCGCCGACCTCCCCGGAACGTTGGTAGAGCCGGACGAAGTCGTCAACGGTCAGCGTCTCACCGCGGCGGGACGGGTCGATGCTCGCGGCCAGAAGGCGTCTCGCCGATTCGTTGCCTGAACCGGCCCACTCGACGAAGGCATTGCGAGATGTCTTGCGCCGCTGCGCAAATGCGGTGTCGACGAGCTTGAACACGTTTTGGCGGAAGGTGGCGTCAGTCGGCCAGGGCGCTTTGACGTGACGGTCGATGCGCACCAGGCCGGAGTAAACCCGCGGGATCGGCCAGAAGACGGTCGGCGAGACCGTGCCGTGCCGGCGCACCTGCCCGTGGAACCGGACCTTGACACTGGGCACGCCATACTCCTTGCCGCCCGGTTCGGCCGCAAGCCGCTCGGCGACCTCGGCCTGCACCATCACCATGACCGTTCGGAGCGTGGGAAATTCGCCGAGCAGGTGCAGGATCGCCGGAACCGCGACGTTGTAGGGCAGGTTCGCCACCACCGCTGTCGGCTCGGAAGCGAGATCGTCGGGGCCGATGGTCAGCACGTCACGGTTGATCAGCGTCAGCCGCTGACTCTCACTGTGCGAATGCTCGGCCACCGTCTGGGGCAATCGCTCCGCCAGCACCGGGTCGATCTCGACGGCGCTCACCGTGCACCCGCGGTCCAGCAGCGCAAGGGTGAGCGACCCGAGCCCGGGTCCGACTTCCAGTACGTGGTCGTTGCGGTTGACCCCGGATGCGGTGACAATCCGGCGCACGGTGTTGGCGTCGTGGACAAAGTTCTGTCCCAAAGATTTACGCGGCCGGAGTTCGAGTTCTTTGGCTAGCCGTCGGATTTCGGTTCGCCCAAGTAACTGGATCGTCAGCGGGCACCCGCTCTTCCGCTGCAGACCGGCCATGCTCCCCAGCCCTGACGGTTCTGCGTCACCTGGGCGACGGCAATCTGCTCTTCCCGGCTGGCCAGGTCGGCACGTGGGGCAAACCGAAGGCCGCCGTTGCGCTCCCAGGTGTTCTGGTCGAACTGCACGCCGCCGTAGTAGCCGTTGCCGGTGTTGATCGCCCAGTTGCCGCCGGCCTCGCAGCGCGAAATGGCATCCCAGATCTCGCCGTTGGCCACCGCCGGCACGTCGGTGCCCGGCTTGGTGCCGACCCGCACGATCGCCTCGCGGGCGGGCGTGACGACGTGGCTGGCCACCGGCAGGCGACCGGTCTCGACGCCGTTGATCTTGGACACCGCATACGTCATGTCCTGTGTGCCCGCGGAGCCCTTGTCCTCGACGATCTCTTTGCTCATATTCATCTGCGGGTCTTCGATCCGCCGCCGCGGCGGGTCAAGCGGAACGCGCTCGGTGATCTGCTCTATCCGGTTGCGGGTGACCTGGACGTGCATGCCGTCGACGACCGGCGCTGCCGCGGCGGGTGTGACCCGGTCGCTCTGCAGCAGCGGCACACCGAGGCCGGCCAGCAGATCCCCGACCCGGGCCGCCGCCAGATGGACGTTGCGTACCTGGCCGCCGTCGTCGAGCTCGACGGTCTTGGCGCTGACCACCGGCAAAGCCATCCCGGCCAGCGGGACGCGGCTGCCGCGCGAGGCTGCCGCCGGCGCGGTGTCGGTCATCGCCAGCTGAGCCAGTGCCTCATCGACCGTGGAGGCCGTCGTCCACACCTGCTTGGTGTTCTGACCGTCCAGCGAGATCTGCAGCGGCCGGCTGCGCCGGAGCACGATGTCGGCGGCGTTGTGCACCTTCTCACCGGCGGCGGGATACAGGTCGTCCCGATCGCTGACCGTGAAGCCGTTTTCGGAGATGATGTCGATCACGCGCGACTTCATCGTCGTGACGGTCATGGCGTTGCCGTCGACGCTCAGCGTCACGGTCTTGTAGTCGGCAACGGCGAATGCGCCCGCGAATGCCAAGACCAGCAAGAGACCCGCGACGAGAAAGCGCAGAGCCGGAGAGGGAGCCTGATGGAGTTTCGTAATAACGTTCAAAGCGCGTCTATCCCGACCTCAAAAACCACATGGGCAACAAATTAAAAGGGGGCCGCGAGGGCCCCCACCGTTTCGATAACAAGAAGGTAACGAAAAGCCCCGGCGGGGGCAACTCGGCACCGGCCACCTTAACGGAGTTTTAATCCTCGTGCGGCAGCCGGTAGGCCCGTCGCGCGTTGCCGGTGGTCAGCTCGGCCAACTCCGCCGCGGGCCGGTCCAGCAGTTCGGCCAGCGCTCGCACGGTGTAGGGCAGGCAATACGGCTCGTTGGGTGCACCCCGGTACGGGTGGGGAGTCAAAAACGGCGCGTCGGTCTCCACCAGCAGTTGCGCCGCGGGAACCAACCTGACTGCTTCGCGCAGGTCATGGGCATTTTTGAAGCTCACCGTCCCGGACAGGCTGACCAGCCAGCCCGCGTCGGCGCAGACCCGCGCCAACTCAGCGCCGGAGGAGAAGCAGTGGAAGATCACCGTCTCCGGGGCGCCCTCGGAACGCAGCACGTCGAGCACCTCGGCGTCGGCGTCGCGGTTGTGGATCATCAGCGGTTTGCCGGTCCGCTTGGCCAACTCGATGTGCCAGGCAAACGCCTCTCGCTGCACGGCCGGGTCGGCGCAGCCGTCGAGTTTGCCCGGCCAATACAGATCCATGCCGGTCTCCCCGATCGCCACCACCCTCGGCTGCGCCGCCAGCCGCTCGATCTCGGCGCGGGCGTCGGCGTCCAGCGCGTCGGCGCGGGTCGGATGTAATGCGACCGCGGCGTACACCCGGGGGTCCCAGTCGGCGGCCTGGGTCGCCCAGCGCGCCGCCGTCAGGTCGTCGGCGATGGTCACTACGGCTGTCACACCGACCGCCGCCGCGCGGTCGACGATTGCGCGCACATCGTCGGCGTCCACTGCGCCGCAGGCGTCCAGATGGGTGTGCGCGTCGATCAGCGGGCTGAGCCGCGGCGGAGCGGGCGGCGGCGGGCGTTTGGAGCTCACGCGCACACCATAGGGTGCATCTTGATGAAGCCGTACTACGTCACCACCGCGATCACGTACCCGAATGGCGACCCGCACGTCGGGCACGCCTACGAGTACATCGCCACCGACGCGATCGCTCGCTTCAAACGGCTGGACGGCTTCGATGTGAGGTTCCTGACCGGCACCGACGAGCATGGGCTCAAGATGGTCGAGACCGCCGCCGCGGAAGGGATTCCGACCCCCGAGTTGGCCAAGCGCAACTCCGATGTGTTCCAGCGCCTGCAGACCAAGCTGAACATCTCCTTCGACCGGTTCATCCGCACCACCGACGCCGATCACCACGAGGCGTCCAAGGACATCTGGCGGCGGATGACGGCGGCAGGTGATATTTACCTGGACAGCTACCAGGGCTGGTACTCGGTGCGCGACGAACGGTTCTTCGTCGAATCAGAGACCGAGGAGGTCGACGGCACCCGGATCGCGGTCGAAACCGGGACACCGGTCACCTGGACCGAGGAGCAGACCTACTTCTTCCGGCTATCCGCGTACACCGATAAGCTGTTGGCGCACTACGACTCTCACCCTGACTTCATCGCACCCGAGGTACGGCGCAACGAGGTGGTCAGCTTTGTGTCCGGCGGCCTGCGAGACCTGTCGATCTCCCGCACGTCGTTCGACTGGGGCGTGAAAGTTCCCGAGCATCCCGATCACGTCATGTACGTGTGGGTCGATGCGCTGACCAACTATCTGACCGGAGTCGGCTACCCGGACACCGAATCCGATCTGTTCCAACGCTATTGGCCGGCCGACCTGCATATGATCGGCAAGGACATCATCCGATTTCACGCCGTCTATTGGCCCGCCTTCCTGATGTCGGCTGGAATCGACTTGCCCAAAAGGGTTTTCGCGCACGGCTTTCTGCTCAACAAAGGCGAGAAGATGAGCAAGTCGGTCGGCAACATCGTCGACCCGAACACCCTGATCGACACGTTCGGCGTGGACCAGGTGCGGTATTTCCTGCTGCGTGAGGTGCCTTTCGGGCAGGACGGCAGTTACAGCGAAGACGCGATCATCACCCGCATCAACGCCGACCTCGCCAACGAGCTCGGGAATCTGGCCCAAAGATCGCTGTCGATGATCGCCAAGAATCTCGACGGGATCGTTCCGGCCCCTGGGGAATTCGACGGCGCCGACGAATTCCTACTCCGTCAGGCAGACAATCTGCTGGACGCGGTTCGCGCTGATTTCGACAGCCAGGCAATGCATTTGGCACTCGAGAAGATATTTCTCATGCTTGGGGAGGCGAACAGATACTTTGCGGTTCAGCAACCCTGGGTTCTACGCAAGAGCGATGCCAAGGCGGATCAGACACGTTTCCGCACTGCCCTTTACGTCACTTCTGAAGTCGTACGCATCGCCGCACTTCTAATCCAGCCGGTGATGCCGGATTCGGCCGGAAAGCTCTTGGACCTGCTCGGCCAATCGCCGGAGCACCGCAGCTTCGCCGCCGTCGGGACCCGGCTCGAGCCCGGCACCACGTTGCCGGCGCCCACCGGTGTCTTCCCGCGCTACCAGGTCGACTAGACCAGGCGAATACGAATCGTCACCCGTCCGTTCGCATCTCGGTCTGCGATCGCGTGTCCGTCGCACTCGGCCCCGTCCAGCGTCAGCGTCACGGGACCACCGTCGCCGAGAAAGTTGCGCCACCAGGTCTTGGCATCGGGCAGGTTGGCGCCGACCACGATCTCGTTACCGTGGCGCCGGTAGGCCACCGGGATGCTGAACGTCCGTCCTGACCGTCGTCCCGTATAGGTGATCATCGTGACGTTGCGCCGCAACAGCTTTCCGAACCGGGGCGATGTTGCGATCGCCGCGACCGGCGCATTGAACAACGGAGCGGCTCGCATGAACAGCCGCATCAGATCAGGCATTCCCATTCCTCTCATATCACCAGCGCCGCGCACAATGCCGCGACCGCCAGTCCTTGTAATGTCGCCCTGGCCGTGATGACCGCGTCCCAATTCCGTTGCAGCGTGCGAGCATCGATCTCCGCCCCGGGTTGGTCCGCCGCAGCGGTGAGTTTGCGATTGATCGGCGCGCTCACCCTCAGGTAGATCAGCAACCACACCACCAGTAGCACAACCGCGACGCCCGCCGCACCGGCCTCGATCCAGCGGCCCGACGCTGCGGCAAGCCCCGCGCTGATCGCTGCGGCAAGCAGGCCGATCACCCCGGGTACCGGCATTCGCCGATCGCCGTAGCGATGGACGCTGCCCATCACCGCGAGCAGTGCCCGGTCGTCGACCCGGGCCAGCGCGGGCCGCTGCACGATCGCGCAGAACACGTCGGTGCCGTAGACCACCGCGGCGCCCAGCACCGCGACGACGGCGAACAACTTGGCAATCATCACGCCCTCCTCATCCAGGTGTTAGCGACGCTAACCCTCGACCGGTTGCGTGTCAATAGCACCGCTAGATTTGATATCGGCGCTAACATTGCGGCCATGGCCATCGAAGACCGCCGCGCACGCGAACGGGCCGCCCGCCGACAGCTGATCACCGCCACCGCGCGCAAGCTCGCCGAACAGGAGGGCTGGGACGCCGTGACCACCCGCCGGTTGTCCGCCGAGATCGAATACAGCCAGCCGGTGCTTTACAAGCATTTCGCCGGCATGGAGGGCATCGTCGCGTCGGTCGCGGTTCAGGGGTTCGCCGAACTCGGCGATGCGCTCGCCGAGGCGCGTTCGCACGCCACCGACGGCCGTGCCGCCGTGACCCGAGTTGCCCACGCGTTCATCGGGTTTGCCCGCGACCACCCTGCGCTGTTCGATGCGATGTTCGTCCGGGCGACCACCCTGCCGTTTGCCGCCGAGGACACGCCGGCCGAGTTGAACGCGGCGTTCAACGAGCTACGCGCCGCGGTCGACATGGTTGCCGGCGCGCGTGACACCGACACGCTGGCCGAGGTGGTCTGGGCGACGCTGCACGGACTGATCACCCTCGGCCGCACCGGGCGGTTACGCCCCGAGCATCACGACGCGCGGATCGAGATTCTGGTCGGCGACATCTGCGGGAGGACGTGAGCCTGGTCACACGTCGTCACAACGACGGCCGCGGCGGTGTCTTGAGGGCAGCACAACACACAGAACAGGAGACACCGATGACCGCCAAGCGCACTCACATCGTCGTGATCGGCGGCGGATACGCCGGCACGCTGGCCGCCAACCACCTTCGACTGAACGCCGACCTCGACGTCACCGTGGTGAACCCGCGGCCGAAGTTCGTCGAGCGCATCCGCCTGCACCAGATGGCCGCCGGCAGCGGCACTGCCGCCGTCGACTACGGGACCCTGCTCGGCGAGGGCATCCGGCTGGTGGTCGACAACGCCGAGCGGATCAACACCAGCGACCGGACCGTGGAGCTGACGTCGGGCACGGTGGTGGACTACGACTACCTGATCTACGCGGTCGGCAGCACCGGGGTCGTCCCGTCCGCGGTGCCCGGGGCACGCGAATTCGCCTATCCGATAGCCGAATTCGAGCAGGCCGAGCGGCTGCGCGACGCGCTCGGCGAGCTGCCCCCCGATGCGCCCGTCATCGTCGTGGGCGCCGGCTTGACCGGCATCGAGACCGCATCCGAGCTCGCCGACCAGGGTCGGCGGGTACACCTGGTGTGCGGCGGGACGCTGGGGCCGTCGCTGAGCGGGCCCGGCCGCCGCTCGGTGAGCAAGTGGCTTAGCCGCCTCGGCGTGGACGTGTTGGAGACCGCGACGGTCGCAGCGGTGCATTCCGACGGGGTCCTGCTGGACGACGGCGCCGTGCTGCGCAGCGCCGTGACGGTGTGGACGGCGGGCTTCGGGGTCCCGGAACTGGCCGCCCGCAGCGGACTGGCCACCGATTCGCTGGGCCGGTTGCTCACCGATGAGACACTGACCTGCATGGATGATCCCCGCATCGTGGCGGCCGGTGACGCCGCCGCGCCGTCCGGCCACCCGTTGCGGATGAGCTGCCAGGCCGCGATCCCGCTGGGCGCGCAGGCGGCGAACACCGTGCTCAGCCGCCTCGCCGGCGCCACACCCGCGGTCGTCAACCAGGCCTTCACCGGGCAGTGCATCAGCCTCGGCCGCGCGTACGCCACCGTCCAGCTCGCCCACGCCGACGACACCCCACTGAACCTGGTCATCGGCGGCCGGGTCGCCGCCTCGATCAAGGAGGCGGTCTGCAAAGGCACGGTGTGGGGCATCCGCAAGGAGGCCGCCAAGCCGGGCTGGTACCGCTGGCTCAAGGGTGGCAAGCGGGCACAGCGGCTGGCAGCCGGCGCGGTCCCGGTGCCGTGACCGCCTCCGACGAACACGCCGAACGGTTCATGCTGCTGCGGCCGCTGCTGTTCACCATCGCCTACGAAATCCTCGGCTCGACAACCGAATCCGATGATGTTCTGCAGGACAGCTACCTGCGCTGGGCGGAGGTCGACCCCTCGCGTGTGCATGACACCAAGTCGTATCTGGCCCAGCTGGTCACCCGTCAAGCGCTCAACGCGCTGCGGGCGGGTGCCCGGCGCCGGGAGGAATACGTCGGGCCGTGGCTGCCCGAGCCGCTGCTGCTCGACGAGCAAGATCCGTCGGCCGATGTCCTTCTCGCCGAATCGGTTTCGATGGCGATGCTGGTGTTGCTCGAGACTCTGAGCCCCGACGAGCGCGCTGTGTTCGTACTGCGCGAGGTGTTCGGCTTCGACTACGACGAAATCGCCTCGGCGGTAGGCAAATCGGCGCCCGCTGCCCGCCAGATCGCGCATCGGGCACGCGAGCACGTGCAGGCCAGGCGCAAGCGCTTCGCCCCCGTCGACCCCGAGCAGAACACCCGCATCGCGGCGGAATTCATGGCGGTGGCCGCCGGTGGCGACGTACAGGCGGTGATGTCGATGCTGGCCCCCGACGTGGTCTGGACCGCCGACAGCAACGGCAAAGCCAGTGCCGCGCGCCGGCCGGTGATCGGCGCCGACAAGGTCGCCCGCGCGATCGTCGGGTTGATCAGCCGCGGCATGCAGGTGCCCGACGTCCGCGCGGAGATGGTCGTCTGCAACTCCGCACCTGCCGTACTGCTCTATGCGGCCGACCGGCTGGAGGGCGTGTTCACCGTCGAGATCGTCGACGGCAAGATCACCAACCTCTATGCAATGCGCAATCCCGACAAGCTGGCGGCGGTCACGATCGCGCGCACGATCAGCCGCGGCTGACTTATCTGCCAAGCTAGGGGCGTGCGAATCGACCGGCTCGGCCACCTGGGCACCCCTCACGAGGTGCTGCGTGCCGTCGGTGACGCCACGAACCGGCTGGATCTGCCCGGGCCGGCCGCGCTGACCGGGCAGTGGTTCGGCGCGCCGGCGGTGATCGCACCGAGCGTGCCGATCCGCGCGATAGACCCGGCCGACGCATTCGACGTGCGACCCGGTTCGCACAGCACCAAGGTCGGCGGGGGCTGGATCGGCTACCTGTCGTATCCGGACCCGGGCTCCGGCGGGCGGCCCGCGCGGGTGCCGGAGGCCGCCGGCGGCTGGACGGATTGCGTGCTGCGCTGCGACCGCGACCGGCAGTGGTGGTACGAGAGCCTGTCCGGCGCGCCGATGCCCGGCTGGCTGGCCCGGGCGCTGACCCAACCCGTGGCATCGCGCGCCTACCGCATCGACTGGGACACCGCCGACCGCGAGGCGCACCACGCGGGGGTGCTGGCCTGTCTGGAGGCCATCCGCGCCGGCGAGGTGTATCAGGCGTGTGTGTGCACGCAGTTCACCGGCACGATCACCGGTGATCCGCTGGACTTCTTCCTCGACGGCGTCGCCCGCACCGGACCGGCCCGGGCGGCCTACCTCGCCGGCGATTGGGGCGCGGTCGCCTCGCTGTCGCCGGAGCTGTTCCTTTGCCGCCGTGGCGATTTGGTGACGTCGAGCCCGATCAAGGGCACGCTGCCGCTCTACGCTCCCCCGTCGGCGCTACGTGCGTCGAGCAAGGACGTCGCCGAGAACGTGATGATCGTCGACCTGGTCCGCAACGACCTGGGCCGGGTCGCGGTCACCGGGTCGGTCACGGTACCCGAACTGCTCGTGGTGCGGCCCGCGCCGGGGGTATGGCACCTGGTGTCGACGGTGTCTGCACAGGTGCCGATCGAATTGCCCACCACGGCAATGCTGGACGCCACCTTCCCGCCGGCATCTGTCACCGGTACCCCCAAACTCCGGGCCCGGGAACTCATTTCGCACTGGGAGCAATCTAGGCGCGGAGTCTATTGCGGCACAGTGGGTTTGGCTTCTCCGGTGGCGGGCTGCGAATTGAACGTCGCGATTCGCACGGTTGAATTCGACGCGGTGGGCAACGCGGTGTTGGGCTCCGGCGGCGGGATCACCGCCGACTCCGAGCCCGACGCCGAATGGGAGGAGTGCCTGCACAAGGCCGCCCCGATCATCGGTTCGGGCGCCGCCTCAGCCGCGCGTGAGTCCGATCACCCGCCTCCTCAGCGCGCCGCTTCACGGCGCGAATCGTCGTCGGGCGTGCAGCACCGCGTCGTAGAGCTCACGCCGTGACGGTGCTCCCGGCATCGCCGAAATAATCTGCGCGCAGGCGTCTTTGACGCCCATCCCGTCGTCGACCAGGGCGCTCACCTGCTTCACCATCGTGGGCAGATCAGCCCGCAATACCGCTCCCGCGAGTACAACGGTGATCTCGCCGAGCACGCCGTCGGCGGCCCAGGCGGCCAGTTCGTCCAGCGATCCGCGCAGCACTTCCTCGTGCACCTTGGTCAGTTCGCGGCACACCGCTGCCCGGCGCTGCCCGCCGAGTTCGGCGACCGCGTCGAGCAGGCAGGCGTGCAGGCGCCGCGGCGACTCGAAGAACACCGCGGTGCGCTGCTCGGCCGCCAGCGACGCCAGCCAGCTGCGGCGAGCACCCTGCTTGCGTGGGGCGAACCCCTCGAAGCAGAACCGCTCCGACGGCAGACCGGACACCGCCAGCGCGGTCGTCACCGCGGACGGACCGGGCAGGCACTGCACCGGCAGACCGGCCTCGACGCAGGCGGCCACCAGTCGATGTCCCGGGTCGCTGATCAACGGCATCCCGGCGTCGCTGACCACCAGAGCGGTGGCACCGTCGCGGATCCGCTCCACCAGGGCAGGCACCCGGGCCGCTTCGTTGTGGTCGAACAGGCTGACCACTTTTCCCCCGATCGCCACATCGAGCGCCTTGGCCAGAGTTCTCAACCGGCGGGTGTCCTCGGCGGCGACGATGTCGGCGGTGGCCAGCGCAGCCATCAGTCGCGGCGATGCGTCGGACGGCTGACCCAACGGCGTGGCGCCCAGCAGCAGTCGACCCGGGCTCATGCGCCGCTCCTCCTCATCGCGCTGCGCGCTCTGCATCGTCGCCGGTGCCGGTTCATGAGCCACAGCCTACGATCGGACCCGATGACCACGATCGAGACCGACGACCTCGTCGCTGACGACGAAGTACCGGTGATCAGCCCCGGCCCGCTGGCCCCGACGCCCGATTTCGGTCCTGTCGACCGGCTCCAGGGCTGGGTGGTCACCGGTGTGGTCACCGCGCTGGCGGCGTTGACCAGAACGGTGAACCTCGGCTCGCCCACCGACGCCGGCACCCCGATCTTCGACGAAAAGCATTACGCGCCGCAGGCCTGGCAGATGTTGCACAACCACGGAGTGGAGGACAACCCCGGCTACGGCCTCGTCGTGCACCCGCCGGTGGGCAAGCAGCTGATCGCGATCGGCGAGGCGCTGTTCGGATACACCGGGCTGGGCTGGCGATTCACCGGCGCGATCCTCGGCACGATCATGGTGGCGCTGGTGGTGCGGATCGTGCGGCGGATCAGCCGATCGACACTCATCGGCGCGATCGCAGGCCTGCTCGTCATCGCCGACGGGGTCAGCTTCGTGGTGGCGCGCACCGCGCTGCTCGACGGCTTTCTGGCGTTCCTGGTACTCGCCGCGTTCGGCGCGTTGATCGTCGACCGCGATCAGGTCCGCGAGCGGATGTATGTCGCGCACGCGCAGGGCCGCATCGACGAGACCGTGTGGGGACCGCGGCTGGGCGTGCGGTGGTGGCGCTTCGGCGCTGGTGTGCTGCTCGGATTGGCTTGTGGGACAAAGTGGTCCGGGCTGTACTTTGTGGTGTTCTTCGGCGCGATGTCGTTGGCGTTCGACGTCGCAGCCCGCCGGCAGTACCGGGTGCTGCGACCGTGGCTGGGGACCGTGGGTCGCGATCTGTTCCCGACGGCCTACGCGCTGCTGCTCATTCCGTTCGGGGTGTACCTGGCCAGCTACGCCCCGTGGTTCGCATCCGAGACCGCCATCGACCGGCACGAGGTTGGTCAGTCGATCGGGCCGCATTCGAATTTCCCACTGCCCGATGCGATCCGCTCGCTGTGGCACTACACCTACAACGCGTATCACTTCCACGCCGGGCTGACGAATGCGGCAGGCAACTACCACCCCTGGGAATCCAAGCCGTGGGCCTGGCCGATGTCGCTGCGGCCGGTGCTCTACGCGATCGACCAGCAGAACGTCCCGGGCTGCGGAGCGCAGTCGTGTGTCAAAGCCGTGATGCTGGTTGGCACTCCGGCGATGTGGTGGATTTCGGTGCCGGTGATCTTATACGCCTGCTGGCGGACGCTGGTGCGCCGCGACTGGCGCTACGCTGCGGTGCTGGTCGGGTACTGTGCCGGCTGGCTGCCGTGGTTCGCCGACATCGACCGGCAGATGTACTTCTTCTACGCAGCGACGATGGCGCCCTTCCTGGCCATGGCGATCGCGTTGATTCTCGGCGACATTCTGTACTCCCCAGCCGGCCACAGAGGCGCGGAGCGTCGCAGCCTCGGGCTCATCGTCGTGTCCTGTTACGTCGCAATGGTTTTGACGAACTTCGCCTGGCTGTTCCCAGTCCTCACCGGTCAGCCGATTTCGCAGAACACTTGGAACATGGAGATCTGGCTCCCCAGCTGGCGTTGACTCTCGCCGCGAAACAGAAGCCTGGGCTGTGATTCTCGGTTATCCACAACCGTGGCTTCCGGCTGACGACGCTGACGGCCGCAGACCAGCATCATCGAGCGCATGGATGTACCCATCGTCGGCAGCGAGGCGATAACCAGCTGCGCGCTCACCCGCGGCCAACTGCGCTGGAATTACCGGGCGATATTTCCCGATGTCTACCTTCCAAGACGCTGCGACCGAACACTGGAACTGACGACCGTCGGCGCGTGGCTGTGGTCCGAGCGGCAGGGGACGATAACCGGACGGGCCGCCGCGGCGCTGCACGGAGCACAGTGGGTCGATGACGCTGCCCCGATTGAATTGCTGTGGCAGCGCAGTCATTGCCCGCCGGGCATCATCGCGCGCGCCGAGCGATTCGCGGCAGACGAAGTCACCACAATTCGCGGCCTCAGGGTCGCCACGCCCGCCAGAACCGGCTTTGACCTCGCCCGCCACCTCCCGGGATCGACGGCGGTCGCCCACTTGGACGACCTCGCCCGTGCGACCCGAATCACGCGGCACGACTTGGTAACTCTGGTCGATCGCTACCCGAAGGCCAGAGGAAACAAGCGTGCGAGATTACTGATCGACATGATGGATGCCGGCGCGAAATCACCCAAGGAATCGTGGTTGCGGTACGTCCTGATCAGTGCGGGACTTCCTGCGCCGAGCACGCAGATCCGGGTGACCGACGGCCCATTCGTGGCCTACCTCGACATGGGTTGGGAAACTGCCATGGTCGCGGTCGAATACGACGGCGACCACCATCGCCTGGATCGAAGCCAGTATGTGAAGGACGTTCGCAGAGCTGAGATCCTGGACCGTCTCGGCTGGCACGTCATCCGAGTGATCAACCGAGACCGCGCCCACAGCATCGTCGAACGAGTCTCGCGAGCGTTGACGCAACGCGGGTGCACATCCGTGCCGCGAAATGGAAGTTATGGTCGCGGTGCAGCGTAATTCACTGCCGTGGTTTCTTTTTCCGCGTAAGACTCAACCGCCGAGCTCGCACGAGTCACGCAACTTGGGCGAGTAGGTGATGTCACCGCACTCGCACTCCCACGTCGTGTGTCGGCCGCGACCGCACGAGCACGACCTGCTGCCGACCATCATGTGTCCCGGCAGCAGCCAGTGGCCCCGTGCGCAGCGATACGGGCGGCTGTCTGTGTACAGAACGAGATCGTCGTCAACATCAATAGTCACACCAGAGACAGTGACACGTTCCGCGCGGCATGGGCAGTCCGGTGATCACATCGTGATCGTTTGGTGTCCTGTACCGGGCGTGTCGGTGACCTGGTCCGTCCCGCACCGCATGACATGACCTCAAGTATCGTTCAGGTTGTGCGTCGTGATCTGCTACCCGGTGAACTCGCCGCCCGCGCCGGCGTCGCGGTCTCGGCGCTGCACTTCTACGAGCGGCAGGGGCTGATCGTCAGCAGTCGCACGTCGGGCAACCAGCGCCGCTACACCGGTGACACCCTGCGCCGGGTCGCGTTCATCAAGATGTCGCAGCGGCTCGGCATCCCACTGGCCCGGGTGCGAGAGGCGTTGGCCACCCTGCCCGCCGATCGTGTTGCCACGAGCCGTGATTGGGCCAGGTTGTCTGCGGGCTGGCGCTCGGACCTCGACGATCGAATCCTGCATCTGGAGCGCCTGCGCGACAACCTCGCCGACTGCATTGGCTGCGGCTGCCTGAGCCTGAAAGCGTGCGCGCTGTTCAATCCTGACGACACGCTGGGTGCGCAAGGACCCGGCGCAGCACTCCTGTAGATTCGAACAACTGTGCGATAGACTCGACGGCGTGGCGATCGAAGTACAGGCGTCGTTGTTCGAGTGCAACGAACGCCGTTCACTGGGCCAGGGAGCCTGGATCGACATCCGCGCCGGATGGCTGGCCGGGGCCGACGAACTGATCGGCGAACTGCTCGAGACCATCCCATGGCGGGCCGAACGCCGCCAGATGTATGACCGGGTCCTGGACGTCCCCCGCCTGGTGAGCTTCCACGACCTCAGCGCCGAGGAGGCGCCACATCCGCACCTGGCCCGGATCCGGCGGCGGCTCAACGACATCTACGCCGGCGAGCTCGGGGAGCCGTTCACCACCGTCGGCCTGTGCTGGTACCGCGACGGGTCCGACAGCGTCGCGTGGCACGGTGACACCATCGGCCGCAGCAGCACGCAGGACACCATGGTGGCAATCGTCAGCCTCGGCGCGACGCGCACCTTCGCCCTGCGACCCCGCGGCGGCGGTTCGTCGCTGCGGCTCCCGCAGGCGCACGGCGACCTGCTGGTGATGGGCGGCTCATGTCAGCGAACCTGGGAGCACTCCGTCCCGAAGACCTCGGCTCACGCCGGGCCGCGGGTCAGCATCCAGTTCCGGCCGCGCGATGTCCGTTGATCGTCAGTCTTTGATCGCGGCGACCGATTTGACGAGCAGGTCGCGGGCCTGCTGGGTGTCGACCGGCTTCGGCGGCTGACCCTGCACCAGGACTGGGTTGGCGGTCACGATTACCTGGTAATCACCGAAATGCGCGGAGTAGTTATACAACTCGCCACTGCGCGGTTTGCCCTGCACCACGGTCTGCAGGACACGGTGTACCCCCAGGGTGTGGGTGCCCTCGATCTGCGGGACGTCGACCACCTCGATGAGGCCGCGAACCCGGCCACCACCCTGGAACGCCACCTTCTTGCAGTTGCGCGACGGCTCCTCGAACGGCACCGGCGCCGATGTCTGCATCGCGATCGCGATGAAACGCCCGCCGTCGCCTTCGGCGGCCACCGCGGCCATGTTGCCCTGCAGACCCGCCGGCATGTCCTCGCCGACCACAAATGACGCACAGTCGGGCGGATCGAAGGTCAGCCCCGGCGGCAGCTTGTGCGTCGTCAGCACCTTGGGGTCGATGCCGGTCTTCGCAGTTTCCTTCACCTTGTAGCCAGGCCCGAAGGCCGACTTCACCTTCGCGATCTTGGTGATGTCCGCAGCGGGGGGCGCTTCCGACGATCCGTGGGAGCACGCCGCTAACAGGCAGACTCCCCCAATCGCCACCGCAATCCGCATCATTGAGGCCAATCTAACCCACCGCTCCTAGCCGCGTACGGCCGATACGGTTTTCACCAGCAAGTCGGCGGCGAATTGCGGAGTCAGCGCCGCATTCGGCGAGCCGGGATCACTGATCAACGTGGTGAACGCATAGTAATCACCCAGGTATGCGGTGAAGGCGCTTGCCTGCGAACCGATTTCATTGCCACCTTCGACCGAGGTCACGATGTCGGCGGCCATCCCGACGGTGTCGGCGGCGTCGATCCGCGGCGCGTCGACCAAGTGGACGTGCGCGCTGGCCCGTCGGCCGGTCTCCATCCACTGTCGGCATTGGGCTAGCAGGGAATGATCGAGCGCGACGGGCCCCGCCGGGGCCGCCACCACCACCGCGTACACCGTGACCCCCGGTCCCGATCCCGAAATACCCTGAGCGCGTTGACCATGGCCTCCACCCGGGTCGGCCAGCGGCGCGCAACGCGCCGGGTTCGCGACGCCCACTCCCCCGAGAGCCCAAATGCCAGACGGCGCAGTCACATCCATGACCGGAGCTACCTCGAAACCGGGCGGGAGGTCACGCCGCACGCGTCTGACGTTGGCGGGATCGACGTGGCGCACCGCGGCACTCTGCGACGCCACCGGCGTCCGTTCGCCCGGCTGACCGCACCCGGCGAGCAGCACCAGCACTGCCGCGGCCGCCCAACGGCGCATGCTAACTGACGGCCCGAATGACTTGACGCGCAGTGTGTTTGATTTCCGTGAGCGTGTCGCGACTCAGGGAGAGATCGCGGGTATCGGGGACATCGATGACTGTCGTCACTACGCCGACGTCGTCACGCTCCCACAAGGCGCCGTAGCGGTCCATGATCGCGCGCATCGCCACGTTGTCGGCCAGCATCCGGCCGGAGAATTTCTCCACCCCGGCGACCCGCGCGGCCACCGACAGGGCAGCGATCAGAAATGACCCGATGCCGCGGCCCTGATAGGCATCGGCGACGGTGAAGGCGATCTCGGCGACGGCTGGATCGTGGTTGTCGCGGACGAACCGCGCGTCGGCGACCGGGTTTCCGTCCCGGTCCGTCATCACCCAGACGAAGTGATCGACGTAGTCGACCTCGGCAAGGTAGTCCATCAGCGCCGGGCTGGGCACCCGAGCCGACATGAACCGCCGATACAGGGTGTCGCTGGAGAACCGGACGTGCCCCTGCAGCGTCCGCTGGCTGTCGCCGGGCAGCACCGGACGCAGCAGCAACTCCGAGCCGTCGCGGGTACAGAACTGGATCGGGGTGAGGAATGCCGCCAGGCGCTGCCGCACCGTGCGCACCAGGCGGGTCAAGATGCCGGGGATGTGGACCAGTCGCGCGAACGCGTCGCTGTCGCCCACCCACCCGGCCAGAGGCTCGGTGGTGGTCACCGTCGCGGTGCGAGGTAGATGCCGCAGTAGCGCGATCTCGCCGACGATCGTGCCGGCGCAGACGTGCTCGACGGTGACCACGTCGTCGTCGGCGACATGCCTGATCTCGACCGTGCCCGACTCGATGAGCAGGAAAGACACCGCCTGCTCGCCCTGGCGCATCAAAATCTGACCGGCCGCGGCCCGCAGTGGTTTCAGGCTGGCCGCCAACGGCATCAGGTCCTCGGCGGGGCAACCTTTGAAGATCTCCAGGCTGGTGAGTTCTTCGGCACGCAGCGTGGTCCGTTCGGTCACCATGCCGCCCCCGTCGCCGTTGAAGATGCTGCCAAGGCTAGGGGCATCCATCGTGTTGCAGCAAGGACGCGCGCCCCGGCAGACTCACTCCCGTGACCGGCACCGAAGATCCGCTGCAGACAACCCGTGCTCTGCTCGACCGCGACGCGAGCCTGCGACATGGCTTCCTCGACGTGCTCGGCGAGTCGGTGGCCAGCGAAACCCCCACGCTGGCCCAGCACGCGATGAACAGCCCGCTGGTCGCTACGGTCTACGAGCGGCTGTGGCGTCCGGTCGCGTTCTACGTCGCCAGCGGTGTCACCACCCGCGCCGAGCAGCGCCGCGCCGCCGAAGCCTTGAACCTCTCGAATGCCTCCCGGCTGCTCGATATCGCTTGTGGCCCCGGCAATTTCACCGGCAAGCTGGCCGAGAAGCTGCCGGATAACGGGCTCGCGGTCGGGCTTGACATCTCGGTGCCGATGCTGACCCGTGCCGTGCAGGACAACAGCGGACCGCGCACCTGTTACGTTCGCGGCAACGCCGGAACGCTGCCGTTCGATGACGAATCCTTTGACGCCGTATGCTGTTTCGGTGCGCTCTACCTGATGCCCGAGCCGTTCACGGTGGCCCGCGAAATGGTGCGGGTGGTGCGGCCCGGCGGCCGGGTGGCGATTCTGACCAGTTACGTGAGTCGCATACCACCTGTCCGGTACGTGTCGAAGGCGAGCGCCAAGGCGATCGGCCTGCGCCTGTTCGATCGGGACGCGTTCGTCGGCCTGTTCGCCAAATCCGGCCTCGTCGATATCGAGCAGCAGATCCAGCGCAACTTTCAGTTCGTCACGGCCGGCAAGCCGTAGAAGACCTCGTCGCCGCGGTGCATGGCGCGCGCCCTACCCGCGGCCAGAGCGTGCGACTTGAACACCTGCGCAGCCGAGCTGGGCTGATGCCGGACGGCGACAAACGTGCGGTTCAGGTTCGTCGGATGATGCCGACCCCAGAGCAACACCTCGGTTTCGTTGGCGTCCCCGATCTCCAGCACCTGACGACGCACTGCGTCGCTCTTGACCATCACGTCCGTTGCGACGGCGAGCAGGTGCGGTCGCGGTAGCACCCGCGCGTGAAGTGGATCCGACAACCGCTTGGCGACGCCCGCGCCGAGGATCCGGAGCGGCCGGTCGTCGACGCCGGCTTCGCCGTCGACCACGACACTGACCTCCCAACCCGCCATCGCCCGGTCAAAGATCAGGCCGCCGATCGACCGCACAGCCTCGACGATATTTCCGCCCACCACGTGGAACTGATACTTGCCCGGCGCATCGGAGGCATCGCGTAGCGGCGGCGCCTTCGGCACAGCGAGCGGGCGATGCAGGTCGCTGAACGAGCTGGCGGGAGCGGTCACGTGTAATCCGTTCGATGTCTGCGCAATTCCAGGTTGGCACTACGAATATAGAGTAGCGTTGGTCGAAATAAAACCTCGCCCGTCGCCGGGATCCTCTTTGACATCTAAAACTCGGGTGAGCGGCCGCTACACTGCCGGGATACCTAAGAGACGCAAGCCCAATCCCGATCAACGCCGCCGCCAGCTGTGCGACGCGGCGATCCAACTGCTCGCCGATGACGGCGCCAAGGGCCTGAGCCACCTGAAGGTCGACGATCGCGCCGGAGTTCCCGACGGCACCACCTCTTTCTACTTCCGCACCCGCTCGGCGTTGCTCCACGCGGTCGCCGAGCGAATGGTCGAACTCGACCTGGCCACCCTGCAGGCAGTTGCCGACGGCGCCGCGGTTGAAGACGGGTCGTCGGCATCGACGCTGGCCAAGGTCGTCATTCAATCCGGGGTGGATCCGCAACTGAGCCGCACCCGGGCACGTTACGAATTGACCATCCAGGCCACCCGGGATTCGGCAATCGCAGCCACGCTGCAGCGCGCCACAGACGCCTTCACCAAGCTGCACCACGACATCCTGGTTCAGCTGTTGCCGCACGGTGCCGACCTGGACCCCAAGGTGGTCGACGACCTCAGCAACGTCACGCTGACCTTCATCAACGGGCTGATGCTGCGGTTCGTCCACGGCGACCGGATCATCGACACCCCCGAACAGCTCGACGGCGTGCTGTCGGCCATCGTCGCCGGCGTCCTGCACAGCGACCGTCGGGGGCACCTCACCCACGACGGTGCCGCGCTGCAATCGTCGACAACATAAGCGGCCGAATCCGGCCCCGTATCGTGCTCTACGGCAATAGAGTTGACGGGTCGCGAGTAAGCACCCACCTGCGGTTCCATTAAGCGAAAAGTACAAATCGCCCGAACCGTCGCCGGCGCTGACACACTGGCGTCAACATCCTCGTTACATCACCGGCATTTCGCTTCCCGTCGATGCGGGCAGCTTGCTCTAGTAGTCAACAACCAAGGAGAAGCTCATGGTCGAATTCGACTACGAAAAGCTGAAGAAGGAAGCCGAGCAGTACATCAAGTTCGAGAAGGACAAAAAGAACCGGATCGCCTACATCACCTTCGATCGGCCCGAGGCCCAGAACGCCACCAGCCTGGGCATGCGGCAGAACTATGCCGACCTGATCCATAAGTGCAACGTCGACGACGACGTGAAGGTCGTCGTGATCCGCGGTGAGGGCGACGATTTCGGTAGCGGCGGCGATCTGCCCGAGCAGCGCCCGATGCTGGAAAACCCCGGCATGCCACTGCATCACGAGCTCGCGATCAACGACGATGAGGTCAAGTACCCGCCCGGAGGTTCCTACCGCTACCTGTCCACCGTGACCGACTTCTACGCCAAGGCAAGAGCCGGAAACCGCCCGCTGCAGGAGCTACGCAAGATCAGCATCATCGAAGCCAAGGGGTACTGCTACGGCTGGCACTTCTACCAGGCCGGTGATGCGGACCTGGTGGTTTCCTCGGACGACGCGCTGTTCGGTCACCCGGCGTTCCGCTATGTCGGTTGGGGACCACGGCTGTGGTGGTGGGCCGAGACGATGGGTCTGCGCAAGTTTTCCGAAATGCTGTTCACCGGGCGGCCTTTCAGCGCTAAAGAGATGTACGAGTGTGGATTTGTCAACAGCGTGGTGCCGCGTGACAAGCTGGAAGCCGAGACCGAGAAGTACGCGCTGGCGTGTTCGCGGTCCCGCCCGACCGACACGGTCGCGGTGCAGAAGACCTTCCTCGAGTTGTACAAGCAGCACAAGGGCGAGTACTTCGGCAGCCTGCTGACCGGCATGGTCGAGGGCATGCTGCCCCTCATCAAGAACGACGTGGACGACACCGTCGACCTCACCGGTGGCACCTTTGAAAAGGGCCTCAACAACGTGGTGAAGGACAACGACCTGAACTTCCCGCCCGAGTGGCGGCTGAGCCGCTCGGGGCGCGCCAAGCCCTGAGGTTTTCGTGTCGGCGCTGGCTGGTCATTGATCGAAAATCAGTAGGCCAACTAACCGATTGGCCCAGCGATGTGCAGGCCAGCCGTATATAGTTGGCGAACCGCTGCGCCCCCGACTCGAAACCGAATCCCACAGACGCTCGATACACATCGCGGACAATCGACGCGGCACCCCGAGCTTCGCATCACCATCGGAGGAGACGTTGCCGCGCAACCTGGTCACCCGCGTCGCCACCAGATTGATGGAGACGACGGCGTCGACTGCGGCCGCGGTCAACGAGCAGGTGTTGGCCGAACTCGTCGAGCACCTCGACATCGACTGCGCGTTCCTGCGGCACAACGATCACAAGATCCGGGTGTCGAAATTGGTCGCGATGTGGCCGCCGCGGCGCGACAAGTCCATTCCCGACCCGGCAGCGGTCGCCCACTTCAGCAGCGCTGACCCAGTTCTCGCGCTGTGCGAGCACGGCAAAAAGCTGACGGTGATTCGACCGGAGCCGTCCGACGGCGCCGTCGCACGTTGGGTAGCCGCCGCGAACGAGCGATGGGGTACCGACGCCGCCAAGATCAGCTCTCCCTCGGTGGTGGCGGCGCCGCTGATGTCCGGCGGTGTCACCACCGGTCAGCTGACGTGTGTGAAGTTCAAGAGGAAAAAGTGGCGCACCGAAGAACTGAATACGATCCAAACCGTCGCGTCGTTGCTGGCCCAACTCCAGGCGCGGATCGTTGCCGAGGCGAAACTGCGCAACTTGGCCGAGCACGACGATCTGACCGGCCTGCACAACCGCCGCGCACTCATGGCTCATCTGTCGGAGCGTCTTGTCGCCGGTAAGCCCGGTCCGGTTCCGGTGCTGTACCTCGACCTGGACCGACTGAAGTCGATCAACGACTACCTCGGCCACACCGCCGGCGACTGGTATATCCGGACGTTCGCCGAACAACTCCGGATGAAGGCCGGCGTCAAGAGCATGACCGCCCGTCTGGGCGGCGACGAGTTCGTGGTCGTGCCGGACAAGTCGATGTCGCTGGAAGTCGCCGAAAAGGTCGGCGAGGAGCTCTGCGCGGCGCTGCGCGATCGGATGGCGCTCGGTGGCCACATGATCACCCGCACCGTCAGCGTCGGAGTCGCGGTGGGAGTACCGGGTCGCGACAACACCAGCGACCTGCTGCACCGCTCCGACGAGGCCGTCCTGAGCGCCAAGCGCGCCGGCGGCAACAGTGTGGCGGTCTCCAGCGACGACATGTCGCTGCAGCGCCTCTTCCGCAACGACATCGAACTGCATCTGCGCGGCGAGATCGACAATGACGCGCTGCTGCTGCACTACCTGCCCGAGGTCGACCTGTGGACCGGGGCGATCGTAGCCGTCGAGGCTCTGGTGCGGTGGCGACATCCGACCTGGGGACTGCTGCTACCCGAGTCGTTCATCGGCGTGGCCGAATCCGCGAACCTGGGCGGCGATTTGGGCCGGTGGGTGATGCGGACGGCAATCGCGGAGTTCAGCCGCTGGCGTTCTCGCGGCGTCGGCCTGAACAGCACTCTGCGCCTCAACGTGTCGCCCGTCCAGCTGGTCAATCGGGGCTTCGTCAACAGCGTGGCCGAGACCATCGACGAGTTCGGCATTGACGGCGGGTCGGTGTGCCTGGAGATCACCGAACGTGCGGTGGTACGTGACATCGAGACCACCCGCAAGACACTCGAGGCGCTCAAGGAGGTCGGGGTCCAGATCGCGATCGACGATTTCGGCACCGGCTACGCGGTGCTCTCGCACCTGAAGTCGCTGCCGGTCGACATCCTCAAGATCGACACGTCATTTGTGCGTGACCTGGGCACCAACAGCCGCGATCTGGCGATTGTCCGGGCGATTATCGGGCTCGCGGAGGCCTTTGACCTGCAGTTGGTAGCCGAGGGCGTGGAAACCCCGGCCGCTGCGCTGACTCTGATGAGACATGGGTGCCACCGCGCGCAAGGTTATTTGTTGTCGCGTCCTCTCCCCGGACATGCGATGGAATCGCTACTCTCATCACGTTGGATGCCAATGCCATTCCTCGCGGACAGTCAGGCACTATCCTCGAGCACGATCTGAAAAAAAGATCTGACAAAAAATGAACGATATTAGCGACAAGCGCTCCGATACCACGCGCGAGCAGATTCTGCGAGCCGCGGCGCACCAGTTTGCGCAGCGCCCGTATTACGCGGTCGGCCTGGACGATATTTTGGCTGAGGCGCAGCTGACCAAGGGCGCGATGTATTTCCATTTCCGGTCCAAGCACGCGTTGGCGCTCGCGATCGTCGATGAGCAGACCGCAAAATCGGGCGCTGCGGTGCAGGAATTGCTCAACCGGAAACTGTCCGGACTGGAAACCCTGATCGACGTCTCGTATCTGATCGCGATGGCTGACATCACCGAAAATGTCACACGCGCGGCATTCAATCTTCTCGAGTCCGTCGGTCGGACCGAGAAGCTGCAGGAACGACTGCTGGGCGGCTGGATAGAATTGCTCGGCGAAATCGCCGCGCGTGGAATTCGCGAAGGCGACATCATCGATCGGGGTGATCCCGAGGACATCGGTCGCCTACTTGTGTCCATCTACATGGGGATGCGTCAAGCCAGCCACCTCGACGACCCGACGGTATTACTCAGCGACTATGAAAAAGCGTTGTCGACAGTGCTTCGCGGAATCGTGCAGCCGGACAAGATCGATTACTTCGCACAATTCTTGAAGCGACGTACGGCGCTGGCGATCAAAGCCGCGTGCGCGACCGAGATATCGGGTTAACGCTCGTCGAGCCAGAGTTGCTCGGTCAAGTCGTGGAACGTCGCGAGCGCAATATCGTCGTCGGCCCGAATCAAGGCTGACCGACTCATCAGCGCACGCACACTCGACCCGTCCAAGTGCGCCAATTCAACGACCTCGTTCGCCAGCGACTGCACCACCGATACCGCCGATTCTTCGGTGAGTGGTAGGTGGAAAATGTCGTCGAACTTCATCGCAACGACGTCCTCGCGTGCCCGACCTACCATTTCCGAGAACGCGGAGTTGGCGAACACCAGCGTGCCGTCATTGGCGATCGCCAGCACCGGAATTGGAATCCGCTCCAGCACAACCAGAGCGGGTAACTGCTTGAGGGTGGCCATCGGCGAAAGGTTCGCCTGGCCGTTCCGTCGTCGCTCCACCACCTGATTATGGTTCATCGGAGCCAGCCGTAAGTGCGCTTTATTGCCGATGGAACAGCGCGCGTGCCGCGGAGTGTTTGCGTAAAGATTGCGACGCGGCAACCGGCAGCGGTCGCGCTGAGTGGCATCATGTCACCATCCTGTGTCGGCCAGGGTGTTCTACGGAGGTCCCAGCATGGCCGCGACCGAAGAGCTCCGCCAGTCACGTCCCGCACTCGCGCACGGATCGGGCGCGCTGCGATGAACGAGACTCCGACGGATCGTGTCGCGGTGATCACCGGCGCCAGTCGCGGCGTCGGCGCGGCGACGGCGCTGCTCCTCGCGCGGAGCCGATATCACGTCGTGGTCAACTACCGCTCCAGCACCGAAGAAGCAAACGCAGTGGTCGACGCGGTGAGGGCGGCCGGCGGGCAGGCGTGGGCGGTTCGGGCCGATGTCACCGATCCCGACCAGGTCGCGTCGATGTTCGCCGAGACCGAACGGCGTTGGGGACGGGTCGATGTGCTGGTGCACAACGCCTTGATGCCCTATGACGTCACCTCGTTCGCCGACCTGAGTTGGGAACAGCTGGGCGGCAAGCTGGACCACGAGCTGCACGCCGCTTTCCTGGTTACCAAAGCCGTTGTGCCGGGCATGATCTCCCGTAACTATGGCCGACTGGTCTATATGACGACGGTACTGTCGCGCCGGCCCCGCGCCGGCATGATCACCGTCGGCACCGCGAAGGCGGCGATGGACCAGTTCGTCCGCTATGTCGCGCTGGAGCTCGCACCGCACGGCATCACCGCAAACCTGGTGTCACCGGCAACCGTGGCCGACGCCACGGCCGAGAAGCTGATGACGCCCGAGAAGATGCGTAGCCTCGGCGCCGCCAACCCGATGGGCCGACTCGTGACCCCCGAGGAGGTGGCCCACACGATCGCGTTTGTGGCCGGCGAGGACTCCGGTTTCATCACCGGCCATTGCGTGGAGGTCAACGGCGGTCTGGCGATGGACTGAGAGCGCGAAAGGGGTTGCGGCAGTGAAGACAATCGACCTCGCGTACGTCGGGCGGGGACTGCACGAAGAGTTGGTCGCCCACGTTGCCGATCAGGAGGGCTTCTTCGAGGACGAAGGCGTGCACGTGGCGGTCCACGACGGGATCGGCTGGCCCGTTGAGCGCCTCCGGCGGGGCGCGGTGATCGGCCTCGGCAAGACGCTCGTATCGCGGCTCGAGGACGGGATCGGGTGGACCGCGGTCAGCTTCAGCACCGACCGTCCGCTGTTCTGGTTCCTCGGCAGCAGCGACGTGACGTCGATGGCGGACCTTCGCGGGCGGCGATTGGCCGTGCACAACCCTTCCGACCCGCCCGGAACCTTCGCCCGGATTGTGCTCCGCCGGCACGGGTTAGATCCCGACCACGACCTCGACTGCCTAGCGCGGCATCCCGGCGACTACCAAATGGACCTGCGCCGGCTACGGGACGGGTCGATCGATGCCGCGTACGTCGGAAGCACACTGTCGCCGGAGCAGGTCGCGGCGGAAGAGGGATTTCATCTGCTTGCCTGGGTGGGCGATCACTTCCAGATCCCAACCGTCGGCATCGTGGTCGACCCCAGCCGTGTTCCGCTGGACAGCCCTGCCCTGCTCGGTCTGACCCGCGCTAACGAGCGTGCGCTGCAGCTGATCGTCGAAAAGCCAGACAAGGCCATCGATTACGTCGCTTGGTTCTTGAACCGGCTCACCCGCGAGGAAGCTCAGCAGTACTACAGCCGCTACGTCGGACCGTATTTCTTTCCCGGTCGACAGGCGGATCTCGCGATAGTGCAACAAGCCGTCGACGCCGTCGCCGCCGAGCTCGGCTTCGAGTCCATCGCGGCGGAAGACATGTACGGGATGGCGGGGAGGGTGATCGGGAGCAGCTAGGACGACGCCGCATCCCGCGGGAAGCGGGCGTTCAGCGCACTCAACATCCTCCGCGCTTCGGTCAGGCGCTCGCCAACGATGATCAGGCGTTGGGGTGGCTCGACGTAACCATCAGCCTCACAACGCTTTCGCCACGCCGATTCAGCCTTGACGACCTTACGCTTCATCGTTTCGATATCTCGCCGCAGCAACGTGGCGAACAACTGGGCCTGAACTCGTTCTGAGCGCCGAGATTCCGGAACGATGCCGGCAGCCGAGGAGTCCATCGTCCGCGTCCCTAACTGACATCGCCGGTCACCGCGGAAAGCCGAGGCCAACCGTCAACGGATAGCCGGTGCGAAGGTACGCCACCATGCCCGAGTGCACGCTGGACAGCGGCATCGTCACCCCCTGACGGGAAACATCCTGCGTTCAACACTGGCCCTTTGCGGGTTCCGGGGCAACGACCGCGCGGATCCGGAAAGATAGGGTTCATGATGAGTTCATCGACGCGGATGCGTCTGGTCGCATCGACGTAAGGATAGGGCGATGCGCACGGCGTTCCAGGAGCAGCTCGAGACGCTGACCGACACACTCAGCGGCATGTGTGGTCTGGCCGGTTTGGCGATGGATCGCGCGACCCGGGCCCTGCTGGAAGCGGATCTGTCGATGGCCGAGCAAGTGATCACCGACCACGATCACATTGCCGAGATGCAAACCCGGGCAGAGGAAATAGCCTTTGTCCTGCTCGCGCTGCAGTCACCGGTCGCCGGCGACCTGCGACTCGTCGTCGGCTCGCTGCAGAACGTTGCCGACGCCGAACGGATGGGCGGGCTGGCCCTGCACGTCGCGAAGATCGCCCGGCGACGGCACCCCAACCACGTGCTGCCCGACGAAGTACGGGGCCATTTCGCCGAGATGGGCCGCGTCGCGGTCGAGCTCGGAAACAGCGCCAAAGATGTCGTCGTATCCAAGAATTCGCAACAGGCCGCGGATATCAGCCGCGAAGACGACGCCATGGACCAATTGCACCAGCAACTGTTCAACGTCCTGATGAACAGCGAGTGGAAGCACGGCGTCGCAGCAGCCGTGGACATCACCCTGCTCGGCCGGTTCTACGAACGCTTCGCCGACCACGCCGTCGAGATCGGGCGCCGCGTTGTGTTCGAAGCGACCGGCGAAACGGGCGCCGCTTCCAAATAGCCGCGCGCATCACCCCTTGACCTGGATGCCGAGTTGGCTCAGCAGCACCCTCACACGGCGCTCTATTTCGTCGCGAATAGGCCGCACCGACTCCAGTGTCTGGCCCGCGGGGTCAGCCAGCGTCCAATCCTCATGACGCCGGCCCGGAAGAATCGGGCAGGTGTCACCGCATCCCATGGTCACCACGACATCGGCGACTTCGAGCATCGCGCCGGTCCACTTCTTCGGCTGCTCGCCAGCGATGTCAATCCCCATCTCGGCCATGGCGATGACGGCCACGGGGTTCAGCGCGCCTGCCGGCTCCGAACCACCCGAGTAGACGGTCACCCGGCCGTCAGCGAGATGTCCGACGAAGCCGGCAGCCATTTGTGACCGGCCTGCGTTGTGCGTACACAGAAAAAGTACGGTAGCGACCGCGGTCATGTCGTTGCCCCGGCAAAGCGCCGCCGCAAGGCCAACGAGACATAGACCAGAGCGACGAGCACCGGCACTTCGATGAGCGGTCCGACGACACCTGCGAGCGCCTCGCCGGACGTTGCACCGAACGTGGCGATAGCCACCGCAATGGCCAGCTCGAAATTATTTCCTGCGGCAGTAAAGGCGAGCGTCGCCGTGCGACGGTAGCCAAGACCGAGTAGAGCGCCCAGCACATAACCGCCACCCCACATGATGGCGAAGTAGGTGAGCAGCGGGATGGCGATCCGCGCGACATCGGTTGGGCGGCTGAGGATCCGATCGCCCTGCAGCGCAAACAGAACCACGATGGTGAACAGCAATCCGTAGAGCGCCCACGGGCCGATTTTTGGCAGCAGGATGTTTTCGTACCAACGTCGACCCTTGGCCTTTTCGCCGATGCGCCTCGTGAGATAGCCGGCAATCAGCGGGATGCCCAGGAAGATCAGCACCGACTTTGCGATCTGCCCGGGCGATGTGTCGATCGTGTTCTGCGGCAAGCCAAGCCAGCCTGGCAAAACCGATAAGTAGAACCAGCCGAGCACGGCGAACATGGCGACCTGAAACGTAGAATTCAACGCTACGAGTACTGCCGCGGCCTCACGATCACCGCCGGCGAGGTCGTTCCAGATGATCACCATGGCGATACACCGGGCCAGACCTACGATGATCAACCCGGTGCGATACGCCGGCACGTCGGCCAGAAACAGCCAAGCCAGTGCGAACATCAACGCCGGGCCAAGTACCCAATTCAACACAAGCGAGCTGAGCAGCAGCCTGCGATCGCCGATGACGGCGTCCAGGTGGTCGTAACGGACCTTGGCAAGAACCGGATACATCATGACCAGTAATCCCACCGCGATGGGCAGTGAAATCCCATCTATTCGAACATGATTCAGATCGGTGCCAACTCCCGGTACCCAGCGGCCCAGTAGTAGTCCGGTGGCCATCGCGATACCGATCCAGACCGGCAGGAAGCGATCGAGCGGCGAAAGCTGTTCGACGACGCCGGTGTGTTCCGCCTGCGCGTTAGCCTCCATCACGAACAGGCGCATCCTTCGTCACAGCATTCCGCTTCTGATGTGCTCGAGTTTGCCGTGTCCGGCGAACCGGGACCGAAAGAGTCTGAATCGGCCAACACCGTGTAGACCTCCCATCTTTCGCCGGAGGATCCGGTCACCCACACCTTGTCCTGCGTGGCAAAACAGCAGGTAGTTCCGATTTCCTCGGCAGTGAACAGGCCCTGCTCCGAGAGGCGGGCGATCTCGCCGTGGACGGTGCCGCTCGATGCCACCTCGATGCCCAGGTGGTTGAGAGTTCCGCCGTGGCCCGGGTTTTCGATCAAGACCAGTTTCAGAGGCGGATCGGCGATCGCGAAATTGGCGTAACCGGGTTTGACTTTGGCCGGCGTTGTCCTGAACAACGTGGAGTAGAAGGTGATCGCTTCGTCGAGATCGTCGACGTTGAGGGCAAGTTGAGCTCGCGCCACGGCCGTTCCTACCTCTGCGGCTTATATCGAACTTCGGACTGAACCGATCATGCCACTCCTTCGATATATGTCAATAAGCTGTGGCATTATGTGATGCATGCCCAAGTCGCTGCCTACGGTGGATATGTCGAACCCGGTGTGCTGCTCACCAATGGCCGCGGGCCCCCTCAGCGACGAGGCGGCACTCGACATCGCATTGCGACTCAAGGCGCTGGCAGACCCCGCACGGGTGAAACTGATGTCGTTGTTGTTCGGCTCGGCCGCCGGTGAAGAATGCAGTTGCGACCTGGCGTCAAGCGTCAGCTTGAGCGAATCGACTGTGAGTCATCATCTTTCGCAGCTGCGTCGGGCAGGGATGGTCGAATCCGAACGACGGGGAATGAATGTCTATCACCGGCCCCGCCGCGAGTCGCTGACGGCGCTGTGCACGGTGATGGACCCGAACTGCTGCCGCTAATCCCTGGCCGATGCCTGCCACCGACTACCTAAGTTAATATCTGCGTATGAACGCAAGTAGTGATGTTCCTTCGTCCATCGCGGACGACGAGGTCGATCTGATCGTCGAGGTCTTCCGAATGTTGGCCGACCCCACCCGCGTCAGACTGTTATGGGCGTTGACCGGGGGCGAACTGTCCGTCACCGAATTGGCCGAGCGGGTGAACAAGCCTGCGCCGTCGGTGTCGCAGCATCTGGCCAAGCTGCGGATGGCCCGGCTGGTGCGCACCCGCCGCGAGGGCACCACGATCTTTTACAGCCTGGAAAATGAACACGTCAGCCAGCTCGTCGCCGACGCGGTCTTCAATGCTGAACATGCCGGCCCCGGCGTACCCGCCCACCATCGCGGCGACGGCACGGTGCGTTCCATTCCCCGAGCCCGTAACCAGCGCGAGGCGACTCGGCGATGACGCACCTCGAAGACCACGGCCACACCCATTCCCACGCCCATCATCACCACGTGCACGGGCTCCGCGGCGCGATCAAGGAGATCTTCGCGCCGCACTCGCACGACGTAGCGGATAGCGTTGACAGCGCACTGGAATCCAGCGCCGCGGGTATCCGCGCGGTCAAAATCAGCCTGCTGGTGCTTGGCGTGACGGCGATAGCGCAGATTGCCATCGTGATGGTGTCCGGGTCGATCGCCCTGGCCGCCGACACCATCCACAACTTCTCCGATGCGCTGACTGCCCTCCCGCTCTGGATTGCGTTCGCGCTCAGCACAAAAGCCGCTACCCGCCGCTATACCTACGGATTCGGCCGCGTCGAGGACCTCGCCGGGCTGTTCGTCGTCGCGATGATCACGCTGTCGGCGATCATCGCCGGCTACGAAGCCATCGAGCGACTCATCCACCCGCAACCCATCACCAACCTCAGCTGGGTCGTCCTTGCCGGCCTTGCCGGTTTCATCGGCAACGAATGGGTGGCGCTCTACCGAATCAGAGTCGGAAGACAGATTGGCTCAGCAGCTTTGGTCGCCGACGGATTGCACGCCCGCACCGACGGCTTCACGTCGCTGGCCGTGCTCGTCGGCGCCGGCGGTGTCGCACTGGGCTTCCCGCTCGCCGACCCGATCGTCGGCCTGCTCATCACCGTGGCCATCCTGGCGGTGCTGTGCACCGCGGCGCGTGGCGTATTCCGCCGTCTCATCGACGGGGTGGATCCGCATCTGGTCGACGCCGCCGAAGCCGTGCTGGCAAGCCGGGACGGCGTGCAGTCGGTGCACAGCGTGCGGCTGCGCTGGATCGGCCACCGGTTACACGCCGATGCCGAACTCGATGTCGACCCGACGCTGAGTTTGGCTGCGGCACACCGCATCGCACACGACAGCGAGCACGATCTGACGCACGCGTTACCGAAGCTCGCCTCCGCACTGATTCATGCCTATCCCGCACACCAGCGGCGCGCGCCTGTCGTCCGGTAAACGAAATAAAAGGACGTCACACGAAGAATGCTTGCTGCCGCCGTGTTCGTTATCCTGAACGACGTTAGCGTCATTGGAAACACTGTTCGGTCTTCGGAAAGGGCGTCGGTACGGTGTCGGCGGTCGAAACAAGCGGCCAGGTGCATCAACGCATCGCCGAACTATCGCGCGATTTGCACAGTCTGCAGCAACCAGCCGAGACCGCCGCACAGCGCGTCGTCGATTTCGCCGCCACCGAAATCCCCGGTGCGCAGTACGCGAGTGTCACCCTGGCCGCGTCCGGTCGGGCGGAAATCGTAGCGGTGTCTGATCCGATCGCCGCTGCCCTGCATGCAATCCAGGGATATCACCGGCAAGGCCCCGGCCGCGGCGCAGCAGTCAACCGGCACACTATTCGAGTCGACGATCTGGAGACCGAGACACGCTGGCCGCACTTCTGCCAACATGCGTTGCGCACTACGCCCGTTCGATCGCTGTTGTCTTTTCAGCTCTTTACCCCCGACCCGCCGATGAACGCCCTCAACGTCTACGCCAACCAGTCGCATGCGTTCACCGCCGAAGCCGAGGAGGTCGGGTACGCATTAGCCACCCATTCAGGGCTGGCATTGGACGCCATTCTTCGCAACGAGCAATTTCACCTCGGATTGGAAAGCCGTGACATCATCGGGCAGGCCAAGGGAATAGTGATGGCGCGCTTCACCATTGACGCCGATGCGGCCTTCGAATTGCTGAAGCGCGTGTCGCAATCCACCAACACACGGGTGATCGATGTTGCGCGCAAGCTTGCGGCGATGAAGAACTTCGACGACTTGGGCGGCTATTCGCCCCGCCGGCTTCGTCACGCCGGGTCTTGACTCATTCCCTAGCCTCGCAGAGTGACGTGCGGACTCTGACCATAGTGCTCGCGGTAGTAGACCGCGAAGCGTCCCAGGTGTCCGAAGCCCCAGCGGGCCGCGACCTGGCCGACGGACGTGGACACGTGATCGCCGTCGATGAGTTCCAGGTGGGCGTGATGGAGGCGGACCCGGCGCAGGTATTCCATCGGGGTGCAGTCGCGGTACTTGCGGAACATGTACTGCAAAGCCCTGGGCGTCACGTACACGTCATGGGCGATGTCGGCAACTGAGATATCGCGGTGGGCGTTGTCGTCGATGAATGCGATGGCACGACGCAGCAGCACCGGCGTGCCGTCATGACGATCCTCGATCGTCGGCTCGGGTGGCGCGGTCGTCGGAAAAGCCGCGAGCACGGTTGCAGCCAAATAGTTTTCAACCGCGTTCACGATCAAGGGGTTTTCGGAGGCGAAGGAATCACACATGACGCCGCGGCGTACGTAGTCGATTGCTTTGACGAGGTGGTCGTTGGCGGCCGGGGAGATCGCCACGGTGCTGGTCAGCTGGACTGGCGTGTCGTCGTCTTCGGCCGAGGGGCCGGTAGCTATCCGATTCAGCAGATCTCGACTGAGAGTGAGGGCGTCGTAGCGCGCTGTGAAGACCCTCACGCTGTGCGGGATACCCGCGCGTGCGCCTACGGCGGTTAGTTCGTCGGCAGCGCATCCCCCGACGTGTTCTCCGGAAAATTGCTGGGTGATGAACCCTGAGTGGATGCGACCGAGCATGGTGTCGGCCGAGAGGTCGGCTTCCATGCTCAGGTCGTAGCAGAACTCGATGTCGTCCAGGATCAAGGACCCGATTTGTGAACGCACTACGCGTGCGCGAGTTATCGAGGCGGCGGGGGCGCTGTGACGCTGCCTTGTGTAGCTCGCACTGAGAAATTCCTCGGCTTCGCTGACGTCGGTGGTGTCGAGCAGAACGGTCATCGAATGCGGCTTTCGGTAGCACAAAGATGCGTGGCATCGCTACTGAGCCAATTTGGATTGTCCACTAATCCAAACCCCGCCGCAGCATTACGGCCCCGAATTACCCCTAGCCGCGCAAAGGATGGTGCTCGTGCGGCGCCATTCGGCCGGATTTCATCATTCCCCCGGGATTCATCGGGCATGAGCTGGACATGCCTCCAGAAGCAGATCGGTCGAAGGGGCCGCCGCTGGCGTTGGCGTACCAACCCACCGCGAGACCGGAGAAAAAGACCACCGCGACCACGAAGACGACGCCGGCGATGATCCCCACCCACGCCAGGGCTCGGCTGAGCCGACTATCGTCGCGAAGTTGTTCAGTGCGGGGTGTGGACTGGGCGCTGTTGTCTGCTGATTGCGTCATGTTCGGCATGTTGCGGCCCGCGGACCATCAGGCGGTAGAGACTATCGACCCTGTGGCGCACGGCCGTTTGGTCCGACGCTGGAAATGGAGTGGAGCTATGGGGAATCGAACCCCAGACCTACTCGATGCGAACGAGTCGCGCTACCAACTGCGCCATAGCCCCTGATCGGTAGCAGGCTACCAGTCGTATCCGGTGAGGCCGAACCGCTACTGCCCCACCGCCCGCGGCAACTCCCGGTCCCAGCTGTACTCCGGCGCATACTGCGCGTAGTCGAGGTGCTCGAACGTCGGGTCTTCGTCGTCGATCTCCAGGACCACCGCCCCGGGACGCCGCAAGCGGGACGGGACCACGTCGTACTCGCGGTCGTAGGTGTTCTCGACGCCCAACTGCGAGCGCGCCATCCGCTGCATCCGGCGCCGGCGCACCCGCTCCTCGATTCTGGTCTGCTTGCGCAGGTAGCCCAGGTAGAGCACGGTCACCCCGGCCACCAGGCCGAAGAGCCACCACGCCGAGGAGGTCCACAGGAATGCCGTCGTCGCCGAGAGCACCATGGCCAGAGCCATGACCATCAGCACGCGCCTGCGAGACGCGTATTTGCGAGTGGCGAGCGCCGCGGCTTTGTCCGGGTCGAAGCGATGCCGCCGGTCGTGTGCCGGCGCGGCGCGCATCGGCGGCTCCTCGGCAATCGGGATGCCGGATGTGTCGTCGATGTACTCGTACTGGTCGTCGTCGTCGCCGAACGCCTCGCCCTCGTCGTCGTACTCGACGCCGAGGTTGACCTCGGTGTCGGTGTCGTCTGCGGCCTTGTCCTCGGTGTCGGTGTGGGCGGCCGGCAGGGCAGCCGAGTCGGGGTCGACCACGTCGACGTCGAGGTAGTCGGGACCGGTCTCCTCGACCGTCAGCGGGGCGGCCACGGTCGCGGGAACGCGCGAGGGCGGGGCGTCGGGCACGTCATCGGCGTCGTGGGCGTCATCGGCGTCATCGGCGTCTGGATCGTCGTGCACATTTTCTTCAGGCTGCCAGTCCGGGTTGCTGCGATGCCCGGCCGCGGGCTTGCCGCGCTTGATCAGGCGGGCCGCCGTGCTGTTGTTGAGCACTCGCGTGGCCAGCGCGACGTCGCTGGTGCGCCGCACCGCGTCGCGCTTACTGACCAGCATGGGGACCAGCACGAACAGCCAGAGCACCACAAGTGATATCCAAAGCAATGACTGCGGGATGCTTGGCATGGCTCCCCGCTCCTTTCCCGCCAGGCGCGACCCGTTGACGACGCCCGATATCAAGCATCATTAGTCACTAAAGTCACGTTCGTAACACGACACGCCGCGTCTTATTGACGGTTTAAAACAGTTATGCCCAGCGCGCGTGGCCCTCGCGGACCAGCGCAGACACCACGGACCCGTACACCTCTTCGATCGTGAGGCCCACCAGCAGGTGATCGCGCCAGTCGCCGTCGACCTGGAGGTAGCGCTTCAACAATCCCTCTTCGCGGAATCCGACCTTCGCGAGCACGGCCCGGCTCGCCGCATTCTCCGGCCGCACGGTCGCCTCCACCCGATGCAGTCTGACGGGGCCGAAGCAGTGGTCGAGCCCGAGCGCCAGGGCGCCGGTGGCGATACCGCGACCGGTCACCGAATGGGACACCCAGTAGCCGATCCAGGCCGACCGCAACGCGCCGTGCGTGACGTTGCCGATCGTCAACTGCCCGCAGAATTGGCCGTCCAGCTCGATCACGTACGGCAGCATGCGCCCTCTGCGAGCTTCCGACCGCAGGCTCGAGCACACCGCAGGCCACGCCGAAATCGAGTGTCGCGCAATCCAATCGGTCTCGGTGCTGGGCTCGTACGGCTCCAGGTGAGCGCGGTCGGCAAGCCGCGAGCGGCTCCACTGCGCCGCGTCACGCAGGCGCACCGGCCGCAGCCGGATCACCCCGGCGGGCACTCGCAACGGGCCCACCGCGGCAGGCCAGCCGGGGTGCTGAGAGTTGTTGCCCCACATCGTCACAAGCCCAAACCACCGGCTCGTTCAGCCACGCTGAGCCAGGAATGCGACATCGACGATCTCGCCGGTGCGGATCTGCTCAGCCTCACGGGGAACCACGACCAGACAGTTTGCCTCCGCCAGCGTCGCCAGCAGATGCGACGACGCACCCGGGGCGCCGCCCAGGGCCTGCACCAGATACTCGCCGGTGTCCTGGTCGCGCATCAGCTGGCCGCGCAGAAAGCCTTTCCGGCCGGCCACCGAGGTGATCGGCGAGAGCGTGCGCGCCTGCACCATCCGACGCATCGGCTGCCGCTTACCCAGCGACAACCGGATCAGTGGTCGGACCATCACCTCGAACACCACCAGCGCGCTGACCGGGTTGGCGGGCAACAGAAAGGTCGGAACGCCGTCGCGGCCCAACTGCCCGAACCCCTGTACTGAACCCGGATGCATGGCGACCCGGGTGACTTCCATCTCGCCGAGCTTGGCGAGCACCGAGCGCACCGCCTCGGCCGCCGCGCCGCCGACCGCCCCGGCGATCACCACGATTTCGGCGCGGTTGACCTGACCTTCGACCACCTCACCGAGTTCGCGGGCGTCGTTGCCGACGATGCCGACGCGGTTGACCTCGGCGCCGGCATCGCGGGCCGCGGCCGCCAGCGCGTAGGAGTTGACGTCGTAGACCTGACCGTTGCCCGGAGTGCGAGAGATGTCGACCAGCTCGCCGCCGACCGCCAGCACCGACACCCGCGGACGCGGGTGCACCAGCACCCGCTCACGTCCCACCGCGGCCAGCAGCCCGACCTGTGCGGCGCCGATGATCGTCCCCGCCCGCACGGCGACGTCACCCGGTTGCACGTCGTCACCGGTGCGCCGCACGTAGGCGCCGGAGCGCACGCCGCGCAACACCCGCACCCGCGACTGACCGCCGTCGGTCCAGCGCAGCGGCAACACCGCGTCAGCCAGCGTGGGCAGCGGCGCCCCGGTCTGCACCCGCGCGGCCTGACCCGGCTGCAACCTGCTCGGCGTCCGGGCGCCGGCCTGCACGTTGCCCATCACGGGCAACGTCACGCCGCCACGGGCGGACGCCGATTCCGGCGCCTCATCGTCGTCGTCGGGTTCAGCGGCTTCGGCGTCGAGCTCCCCCACCCCGAGCACGTCGACGCTGCGGACGGCGTAGCCGTCGATGGCGGCCTGATCGAAACCAGGCAACGGACGTTCGGTCACGACTTCTTCGGCGCACAACAGCCCCTGGGCCTCGGCGATGGCGACCCGCACCGGCCTCGGCGCCACCGCGGCAGCAGTCACCCGGGCTTGCTGCTCCTCCACCGAACGCACAGCGCGCCTTTCTTGTCAGCCAGGCGCTTGGCCTGCTAGTCCTGCGCCAGACCCAATCGAGTCACCAGCCACCGCCGCAGATCTGGCCCGTAGTCGGGACGGTCCAAGGCAAAGTCAACCGCAGCCTTGAGGTAGCCGCCGGGATTTCCCAAGTCGTGTCGGGAGCCGCGGTGGACGACGACGTGCACCGGATGCCCTTCGTCGATCAGCAACGCGATCGCGTCGGTCAACTGCATCTCGCCGCCGGCGCCACGCTGGATGCGTTGCAGCGCTCCGAAGATGGCGCGATCCAGGACGTATCGCCCGGCCGCGGCATAGAGCGACGGCGCATCCTCGGGGTCCGGCTTTTCCACCATGCCCTTGACCTTGAGCACGTCGCTGTCGGCGCCGGGCACCGGCTCGACGTCGAAAACCCCGTAGGCACTTACCTCTTCGGGCGTCACCTCGATGGCACACAGCACCGAGCCGCCGAACTCGGCGCGCACCTTCGACATCGTCTCCAGCACACCGGTCGGCAACACCAAGTCGTCGGGAAGGAGAATCGAGACAGCGTCTTCGTCCTCCCACAACACCGGCTCCACACAGCTGATCGCATGTCCCAGCCCGAGCGGCTCGGTCTGCACCACGGACTCGACCTTGATCAGCTGCGGCGCCCGGCGGACCTTGGCCAGCATGGCCTTCTTGCCCCTCGCCTCCAGCGTGCCCTCCAGCACCAGGTCTTCGACGAAGTGCGCAACCACGCCGTCTTTGCCTTCGGAGGTGATGATCACCAGACGTTCGGCGCCGGCCTCGGCCGCCTCGGCCGCGACCAATTCGATGCCGGGGGTGTCGACGACCGGCAACAGTTCCTTCGGCACGGTTTTGGTCGCCGGCAGGAAACGGGTGCCCAAACCGGCCGCGGGCACAATCGCCGTCCGCGGGACCGAATCGTGTGGGGTCGCCATCGTTGAAACCATATCGTTGACCCCGTGGCCACCGCGGGCAAGTCCGCATTGCGAGAACGGCTGTTGGCGGCGCGTCGATCGGTGTCCGACGGTGACCGGGCGCAGCAGGCCGCTGCATTGGCCGGTCATGTCGGGGCACTGGCGCTCGACGGCGTGACGGTGTGCGCCTTCGTTCCGGTTGGCGCCGAGCCGGGATCTATCGAGATGCTCGATGTGCTGGCGCGCCGCGCCGCCCGGGTGTTGCTACCGGTCGCGCGCACCACCGGCGACGGGGACGCGGTTGCCCTGCAGTGGGGCGAGTACCGACCGGGTGAGCTCGTCACGGCCCGCTTCGGGCTGCTCGAACCGGACGGGCCCTGGCTACCGGCGACGGCCGTCGCCGAGGCGGGCGTCATCCTGGTGCCGGCGCTGGCGGTCGACCGCACCGGCGCACGGCTGGGACGGGGCCGCGGCTTCTACGACCGGACCTTGGTCCTGCGGGGTTCGCAGGCTCGGTTGATCGCCGTCGTACGCGACCAGGAACTGCTCGACGAGGTGCCGCGCGAGCCGCACGACGTGCCGATGACGCATGCGCTGACACCCGGGCGCGGTCTGGTCGAGCTCGCCGGCTAGCAGTCCCGCAGCACCCGTCGCATCGCGTCCTTCTCGTTGCCCGATACCCACAGCTGGTAGTCGGTCTTGACCTCGACCACGCGGGCGACGAACGCACACCGGAACGCCGCATTCGGTGGCAACCACGACCCGACATCGCGAAAAGCCTTGTCGAAGTTGACCTGTCCGCCGACAGCCAGCAGGTTGCGCGGGTCGTTGGCGAAGTCGCGGCGGCGCTGGTCGTCCCACGACCGGGCGCCTTTGTGCCACGCGTCGGACAGTGACACGACGTGGTCGATCTGCACGGCGGACGACGTCCCGGGACCGCGGACGAAGTCGATCGTCGCCCCGGTGTACGGGTCGTGCAGCACGCCGCTCTCCGCGAAGCAGGTTCCCGGGCGCACCTGCAAGTGGGCCAGGTCGCGGCGCAGGATGTCGTCGCGGGTGTCGCATCCGTTGTGGCCGAACTCGACGTTGACGTCGTCGCTCCACGGCTCGCCGAACCGGGACCGCTGGAAGTCGGACACCCGGTCCCAGCCGTGGACGGGCAGCGCCTCCATCTGTCGGCGCGCCGCGTCGTAGTTGGGCGTGGCCGTCGGTGACGGCCCGGCGTCGGGCGTTCGGCCGGCGTCATGGAAGTACTGCCACGCGACGGCCCCGGCGATGAGGAGAATGATCAGCAGCGCCAAGGCGTCTCTCCACCGACTGCGGGATCGTGGTGTCATATCACTGAGAACCGTTTCGCAGGCGCCGCCGTACCGGCGGGAATGACACGCACCACGTGGCGGTTTTAGCACTTGAGACTGTAGAGTGCTAGACGATTAGACCATCACGGAGGTTTGTGTGCCGACTTACAGCTACGCGTGTACCGAATGCGGTAATCGCTTCGATGTAGTCCAGGCCTTCAGCGACGATGCTCTGACCACATGCGAGAAGTGCTCGGGCCGACTGCGCAAATTGTTCGGCAACGTCGGGGTGGTGTTCAAGGGCAGCGGCTTCTACCGCAACGACAGTCGCGAAGCGTCCAAGAGTTCGAGCGGCAGCTCGTCGAGTTCGAGTTCGTCGTCGAGCTCGGAGAGCTCGAGTAACGGCGACAAGTCCAGCTCGTCCGCTCCGGAGAAGTCGACGTCCTCGAGCGACTCCTCGAAGTCGGAATCCTCGTCATCGTCGTCGTCGAAGTCCGAATCGTCGTCGGCGTCGAAGTCGCCGGCCACCACCTCCAGCTAGCCGGTTATCCACAAGCCCGTCGGCGCACGTCGTTTCTGCCCGCCTACCGTGGGCGCGTGGGGGACTCCCGGACGTCGCTGAACCCGTCGCTGCCAACCCGTCTTTCGCAGTGGCTGCGCCCCGACTGGTCGCGCACGGTGCCGGCCCGTCGTGTCGCCGCTGCGGGACTGGTTTTACTCGCCGGTGTTGCGGCACTGCGGCCCGATCCCGCCGACGACCGTGCACGCGTAGTAGTGGCAGCGCACGACCTGAGTCCGGGCGCCGAATTGACCGCCGACGACGTTCGGCTTGAAACACGTTTGGCGCCAACGATTCCCGACGGTTCGCAGTCGAACGCCGACTCCGTCGTTGGCTCCACCCTGGCCGGCCCCGCGCGGCGCGGTGAAGTCCTCACTGACGTGCGTCTGCTCGGCCGCCGCCTCGCCGAGTCAACGGCAGGGCCGGATGCCCGCATCGTCCCGGTGCATCCGGCCGACAGCGCGCTGATCGATGTGGTGCGACCCGGCGACGTGGTCGACGTGGTGGCCGCAACCGAAGGCAGCGCCCAGGCCACCCCGCACGTGGTGGCCACGGACGCGATCGTGGTCTCGGTATCGGCGAGGGGTAAGGGTCAGAGCGCAACTGGTGACCGGGTGGTGCTGGTCGCGCTACCGGCCACCTCGGCCAACGCGGTGGCGGGCGCGACGCTCGTCGCGTCCGTGACCCTCACCCTGCACTGAACGCGGTGTTCAGGCGGCCGCCTGAGTGCTCGCGCAGAACTTGCATTTGTGCGCGGCCTCGGGAATGTCGGAGCAGCACTCCGAGCATGCCTTGGTCGCGGGTTCGTCGCCGAACACGGCGACGCCGCGGCGCTTCTGGACGTGCCGGTAGGGCACCACGATCACGAAATAGACGGTCGCCATGAACACGAAGAAGTAGATGATCGCACCGATCAGACTGCCGACGTCGATGAACGTGGCCTTGTTGCCGACATCGCCGAGCTGGTAGCCCAACCCCAGCTTGGTGCCCGGCTGCGCCGCTGCCACCAATGGATCGATCACAGTTTCGGTAAACGACTTGACCAGATTCGAAAATGCCAGGGCCACAACCAAACCGACGGCGACGGTAATGACGTCGTCGCGCATGACGAAACTTTTGAAACCTTTTAACACTCGAGCCACCTCCTGTGAGCGGGACCTACCGAGACGACACACGATCGCCCAGATGAAACGGTAGGGCTGCCCGCAGGCGTTTTGCTGACTTTGCGGTCAATTAGTCATTGAGGATTGATCGGGCCGTGACAATGCCGGCCGAGATTTAGCTGCGGTTTACCCGTGATGTGGCGGCACGTTGTCGCGCAGCCACTGCTCCCGCTCCTCGGTGTCCCGACTGGCATCCGGGTCTCGCTCATCGGCCGACGACTGCCACTCGCGGTCGTCGCCGATGGGTCCGGACATACCGAGCGTCAGATTTCCAGGCTGGAGAGCTGCCCGATGATCTGTGCCGCCAACGGATTCAGCGTCGCCATCCCGTCGCGTACCGCGTACCGCGAACCGGCCAGGTTGACCACCAGGGTGCTACCGGAGATGCCCGCCAGACCACGCGACAAGCCGGCCTCGATGATGCCGGCAGACAGCCCGGACGCGCGGATCGCCTCGGCGATCCCGAGAATCTCACGGTCGAGGATGTCCAGCGTCGCCTCGGGCGTCACGTCACGCGGGGTCACCCCGGTGCCTCCGACCGACACGACCAGGTCGACTCCCCCGATGACCGCGGTGTTGAGCGCATTGCGGATCTCCACCTCGTCGGCGGCCACGGCGATCACGCCGTCGACCACGAATCCGGCTTCGCTGAGCAGTTCGGTGACCAACGGACCGCTGTGGTCCTCGTCGCCGTGATCGTCCACCACGACGACAAGTGCCCTGCCGACCAAGTCCGCACCCTGTTCCATGGTTGCAACCGTATATCTGGCGTCCGACCGCGGCACGGCGGCTCTGGTCACTGCTGGGCCTTGCCCAACGTGACCTGGACCTTCTTGGTTTCACCCGACGGGTCCTTGAAGGTCAGCATCACCTTGTCGCCGGGCGCCTTCGATCGCACGGCGGCCACCAGGGCGTCGGCGCTGTTGACCGACCGGTCATCGACCCTGGTGACGACGACTCCGCCGGGCAGACCGGCGCTCGCGGCCGCGCCGTTCGGAACGACCTCGACCACCTTGGCGCCGGGCGTCTCCTTGTCGTTGGTGACCTGCACGCCCAACGACGCATGCGACGCGGTGCCGGAGCTGATCAGCTCATCGGCGATCCGCTTGGCCTGATCGACGGGAATCGCGAAACCGAGGCCGATCGAACCGCTCTGCGCGTCTGGAGAGTCACCACCGAGGGTGGCGATCGCCGAGTTCACACCGACCAGCTGGCCGCTCATGTTGACCAGCGCGCCCCCGGAGTTGCCCGGGTTGATCGCGGCGTCGGTCTGAATGGCGTCCAGCACTGTGTTCTGGTTGCCCGTCTCACCCGTCGTGGAGACCGGCCGGTTGAGCGCGCTGACGATGCCGGTGGTCACCGTGCCGGACAGGCCCAGGGGCGAACCGACAGCCATCACCGGCTGGCCGACGTGCAAGTTGGCCGACGAGCCCAGGTTGATCGGGGTCAGACCCGAGATGCCCTGCACGCGAACCACGGCGATGTCCGTGGTGGGGTCGGTGCCGACGACGGTGAACTCCGCGGTGCGCCCGTCGGAGAACGTCACCGTGGTCTTGGGCTTGCCGTTACCCGGAGGCGGGGCGGGCTGGTCAGGATCCGGCGCCGGGGCGCCGGGGTCCTCGTCGGGATTTTGATGTTCCGGGTTGGGCCGCGCGTGCGGCGCGGGCGGCTTGCCGGGGTTGGCCGCGGTGGCGACGACGTGGTTGTTGGTCAGGATCAAGCCGTCCGAGGACAGGATGATCCCGGAGCCCTCTTCGGACGCGCGTCCGATGTTGGTCTCGAGCATGACGACGCTGGGAACCACCTTGGCGGCCACCTGCTCGACGCTGCCGAGCGGCGCGTTCGACGCCGGCATGCCGGGCGTCGCACCGCCGGGCATTGCGCCGTCGGCGACGGAGGACAGCGTTCCGTGGTGGGCGATCACCGATGCAGCTGCCCCGCCGATACCGGCCGATACCACCGCGACAGCGACGGCACCGACGGTCAATGCGCCTGCGCGGGAACGCTTTCGGGGTGCGGGCATCGGCTGCGGCGGTCCGCCGACCGGGTGTCCGGCGAACGGGCCGTACGGCGGGCGATGCTGCTGGCCGGGGGGCTGCTGGCCCTGCCGCCACTCATAACCCTGCGGGTAGGTTTGCTGCCCGTAGCCGGAATGGCTTGCGGCCCCGTGCTGATCGGAGGCAGGACGGTATCCGTGCTGCTGCGGCTGTGGCGAATACCTCGGGTGATTCGTCATGTCGCTGGTCGCTCTTTCTGTGGTCCTTGTGCGGTCGTCCAGATCCAAACAGTAACTGGATTACTACCTTGCCCGCGTGGTCTGAGATTCGACTGAGATAACGTTCGCCGCGCCTGCGGAGTTCCCCGGCACCGGTGGTTCCTGGGCATGCGGCGCGTCGTCGCCGCCGGACGGGTACTCCGCGTCCGGTATCGGCTGCCCCGGGAGCAGGACGAAGATCGATGTGCCCGGCGGTTGGCCACCGGGAACGGTCTCCTCGACATGCAGCGCCCCGCCGTGTTTGAGCACGACCTGTTTGACGATCGCCAGCCCGAGCCCGGAGCCGGGCATCGAGCGCGATGTGGTCGAGCGGTAGAACCGTTCGAAGACCAGTTCGCGCTCGTGCTCCGGGATGCCCGGGCCGTGGTCGGACACCACCAGCTCGGCATGCGTGGCATTCAGTTGCCGAAGCCGGACACCGACATGCTCGCCGGACGGGCTCCACTTGGCGGCGTTGTCCATCAGGTTCAGCACCGCACGCGACAGGCCCGCGGAGTCGCCGTAGACCTCCCAGGGCGTGATCTCGACATCGAACTCGACATCGATGCGGCGGCGGCGAACTCGCTCCAGCGACCGCTCGATGACCTCGCTCATGTCGACCGGCTCGTGCACCACTTCGGCGGCATCGCTGCGCGTGAGGTCGACCAAATCACCGACCAGCGTGGACAATTCCTCGATCTGGGCGATCACGTCGGTCCGCAGATCGACCATTTCCTGCTCGGGGATCGGTGGCGCGCCCGGAGCGCTCGACGCCATCAGCAGTTCGATGTTGGTACGCAGCGAGGTCAACGGGGTCTTCAGTTCGTGGCCGGCATCGGCGACCAGCCGCGTCTGGCGCTCCCGCGACTCGGCCAACGCGCGCAGCATCATGTTGAAAGCCTGTGTCAGCCTTGCCAATTCGTCGCTGCCGTAGACCGGTATCGGCCGTAGGTCGTCGGTGCGCGCCACCCGCTCGGCCGCCCCGGTCAACCGGCCCACCGGTCGCAGGCCGGCTTGGGTGACCATGCCGCCGGCCACCGCGGCGACACCCATGCCGACGCCGCCGACGATGACCAGCACCCAGCGCAGCTTCGTCATCACCGCGTCGGTGGGTGCCAGGCTCTTGGAGATCAGCAGCGAGCTGCCATTCGGTAGGTGCACGGCGAGCACTCGCTGGTTGGCGGCCGTGCGCCGGGACATGAACAGGTCGCCGCGGATGACCGCCTTCTCCTGTTGCCCGACCGGCAGAGTCTGGCCCTCCTGATTGGCGGTGAAGATTGACCGGCCAGGCGTCACCAGCATCGCGTTGACATCCGAATACGCCGTTCCCTCAATGGCTTTCGCCGGGTCGGCGGCCAACGATCCGCTGGCGATCAACAGCTGCGCCCGGCTCTGCAGCTGGTTGTCGATGTCCTTGTACAGCGCGGCGGAGATCACCGCATAGACCGCGACGGCCATCAAGATGACCACCATCGCCACCATCGACATGGCCAGAAACATCACCCGCCAGCGCAGTGACAGGGACGTGCTCGGCCGCAGCGGAACTCTGCGTCGCCGACGGAACAGGGTCTTCCGCGGCATCAGGGAGGAGTTTCGCGAAGCACGTAACCCACCCCGCGAACGGTGTGGATCAGACGCGGCTCGCCATTAGCCTCGGTCTTGCGACGCAGGTAACCGACATACACTTCGAGCGCATTACCCGACGTCGGGAAATCAAAACCCCACACCTCTTCGAGAATGCGGCTGCGCGTCAATACCCGTCGCGGATTGGCGATCAGCATCTCCAGCAAAGCGAATTCGGTGCGGGTGAGGCTGATCTGCCGGTTTCCCCGGGTGACTTCGCGAGTCACAGAATCAAGGGTGAGGTCGGCGAACGTCATCGCCACGGATTCCGAGGTGTCTTCGATTTTTGTTCGACGCAGCAGCGCCCGCATGCGCGCCAAAAGCTCTTCGAGCGCGAATGGCTTGGGCAGATAGTCGTCGGCGCCCGCATCGAGGCCGGCGACCCGCTCGGAGATGGTGTCGCGGGCGGTCAGCACCAGGATCGGAAGATCGTCTCCAGTGCTGCGCAGCTGCCGGCACACCTCGAGACCGTCCATCCGGGGCATCATCACGTCGAGCACCACCCCGTCGGGGCGGTCGGCGGCAATCATCTCCAGCGCTTCGACGCCATCTTCGGCGAGCGTTACCGAGTAGCCATTAAAGGAAAGGGAACGGCGCAATGACTCACGCACCGCACGGTCGTCGTCAACGACAAGAATTCGCACAGCCACCAGTTTTATCCAAGTGCCTGAGAACGTGCTGAGAGGTCGCTGCGTAATCGCCCGGCTGAGGCCGGTCGCAAATTGCTGACGCTGTTGCCGGAGACGATGCTCACAGCAAAGAAGTTAGCGGCGGTCGAGGTCAATCAGACCTAGGCGCGCCGCCTTCAGCAGCCGACGCGGAACCTTGTGCTGACGTCCGGCCACGGTCACGCCGACCAACTCGGGCTTCTCAGCCTTCCATTGCGCGCGTCGGCTACGGGTGTTCGAGCGCGACATCCGCCGCTTTGGCACAGCCATGATCAGGCCTTACTCCTGGTAGGGGGGTCGCCGCGCAAGGAGTCCCGGCAGCGACGGTTAGGCCAATAGTACTGGCTGACCTGCTGGGGGCAAAAATCAGCGTCGACAGCCTTGACGTGACACCGATGGGCTCGGCTAACCTACCGGTTGGTTGGTGGCGGTGGCTGTCGGCCGGAGGGAGGGCCGCGTGACAGCGTTGTCAGCGCCAGTTCGCATCGGAAACTGCTCGGGTTTCTACGGGGACCGGCATTCCGCCATGCGCGAAATGCTGGTCGGCGGCGAACTCGACTACCTGACCGGCGACTATCTGGCCGAGTTGACCATGCTGATTCTCGGTCGCGACCGGATGAAACATCCCGAGCGCGGCTACGCCAAGACCTTCCTGACCCAGCTCGAGGAGTGCCTCGGCCTGGCCCAGGACCGCGGGGTGCGCATCGTCGCCAACGCCGGCGGCTTGAACCCCGCGGGGCTGGCCGATGCCGTACGCGCGTTGGCTGAGCGCCTGGGCGTGCCGGTCCGGGTCGCTCACGTCGAGGGTGACGACCTGTCGAACCGCGCCGGCGAACTCGGGTTGGGCACGCCGCTGACCGCGAACGCCTATCTGGGCGCCTGGGGGATCGTGGACTGCCTCAACGACGGGGCCGACATCGTGGTCACCGGCCGGGTGACCGACGCCTCGGTGACCGTCGGCCCGGCGGCGGCACACTTCGGCTGGCAGCGCACCGACTACGACCGTCTGGCCGGGGCGGTGGTCGCCGGGCACGTCATCGAATGCGGCATTCAGGCCACCGGGGGCAACTACTCCTTTTTCACCGAAATCCCCGATCTGATGTATGCCGGCTTCCCGCTGGCCGAGGTGCATGCCGACGGCTCGTCGGTGATCACCAAGCACCCCGGCACCGGCGGGTTGGTCAGCGTCGACACCGTCACCGCGCAATTGCTCTACGAAATCACCGGCGCGCGCTACGCCAACCCCGACGCGACGGCCCGGATGGACACCATCGAGTTGGCCGGCGACGGCGCCGACCGGGTGCGGATCAGCGGCGTGACCGGTGAGCCACCGCCACCGACCTACAAGGTGTCGCTGAACAGCATCGGCGGATTCCGCAACGCAGTGACGTTCGTGCTCACCGGCCTGGACATCGACGCCAAGGCGGATCTGGTGCGACGACAGCTCGAATCGGCGTTGAGCGTCAAGCCCGCCGAGCTGGAGTGGACGCTGGCGCGCACCGACCGTCCCGACGCCGACACCGAGCAAGCTGCCAGCGCGCTACTGAGCTGCGTGGTCCGCGACCCCGACCCGGCCAACGTCGGACGCCAGTTCTCCTCGGCCGCAGTGGAATTGGCGCTGGCAAGTTATCCGGGCTTCACCGTCACCGCGCCGCCGGGTGACGGTCAGGTGTACGGCGTGTACACGCCGGGCTACGTCGACGCCGCCAAGGCCGCGCACACCGCTGTGCACCCCGACGGCACCCGCGTCGAGATCCCCTGCGCCACCGAGACTCTCGAGCTGCAGCCGGCCGCGACGCCATCACTGCCCGAGCCGCTGCCCGACGAACCGACGCAGCGGGTGCCACTCGGCCGGATCGCCGCCGCGCGCAGCGGCGACAAGGGCGGGTCGGCCAACGTCGGGCTGTGGGTGCGCACCGACGAGCAGTGGCGCTGGCTGGCCAACACGCTGACCGTCGACCTGCTCCGCGAGCTGCTGCCCGAAACCGCCGACCTGCCGGTGACCCGGCATCTGCTGCCCAACCTGCGCGCAATGAATTTTGTCATCGAGGAGATCCTCGGCCAGGGCGTCGCGTACCAGGCGCGGTTCGATCCTCAGGCCAAGGGGCTCGGCGAATGGCTGCGCAGCCGTCACGTCGACATTCCAGAAGGGTTGTTGTGAGCATTTGGACCACGCCGGAACGCGATGCGCTCCGCAAGACCGTGCGCTCGTTCGCCGAACGAGAGATCCTGCCGCACATCGACGAGTGGGAACACGGCGGCGAGCTGCCGCGTGAATTACACCGCGCCGCAGGCGAAGCGGGCTTACTCGGAGCAAACTTCCCCGAGGCGGTCGGCGGCGGTGGCGGTGACGGTGCCGACGCGGTGATCGTGTGCGAGGAACTGCACCAGGCCGGTGTTCCCGGCGGTGTCTTCGCGTCGCTGTTCACCTGTGGCATCGCGGTGCCGCACATGATCGCCTCCGGCGACGAACGACTGATCGACCAGTTCGTCCGGCCGACGCTGGCCGGGGAGAAGATCGGCTCGCTGGCCATCACCGAGCCCGGCGGCGGCTCCGACGTCGGACACCTGCGGACCACGGCGACCCGCTCCGGTGATCAGTACATCGTGAACGGCGCAAAGACCTACATCACCTCGGCGGTGCGGGCGGATTTCGTCGTCACCGCGGTGCGCACCGGCGGCCCTGGCGCAGCAGGGGTTTCGCTGCTGCTCGTCGAGAAGGGCACACCCGGTTTCGAGGTCAGTCGCAAGCTGGACAAGATGGGCTGGCGGTCCTCGGACACCGCGGAGCTGTCCTACGTCGACGCGGCTGTGCCGGTGGAAAACCTGGTCGGCGCCGAGAACACCGGATTCGCTCAGATCGCCGACGCCTTCGTCGCGGAGCGCATCGGCCTTGCCGCGCAGGCGTATTCCAGCGCCCAGCGGTGTCTCGACATCACCGTCCAGTGGTGCCGCGACCGCGAGACGTTCGGCCGGCCGCTGATCTCGCGGCAGTCCGTGCAGAACACCCTGGCCGAGATGGCCCGCCGGATCGACGTCGCCCGCGTCTACGCTCACCACGTGGTCGAGCGCCAACTGGCCGGCGAGACAAACCTGATCGCCGAGGTGTGCTTCGCCAAGAACACCGCCGTCGAGGCCGGCGAGTGGGTGGCCAACCAGGGCGTCCAATTGTTCGGCGGCATGGGATACATGACCGAGTCGGAGATCGAACGCCAGTACCGCGACATGCGGATCCTGGGCATCGGCGGCGGAACCACTGAGATCCTGACCTCGTTGGCCGCCAAGCTGCTGGGCTTCCAGTCGTGAGCGCGCTGCGGTCCACACTCGACCCGAAGGCCGACGCGTACACCGACGCGGCGGAGGCCATGATGGCCAAGCTCGCCGAGATCGACGTCGAGCACGGCAAGGCTCTGGCGGGCGGCGGACCGAAGTACGTGGAGCGCCACCACTCTCGCGGCAAGCTCACCGCGCGCGAGCGCATCGAGCTGCTGCTCGACCCCGATTCGCCGTTCCTAGAGCTGAGCCCGCTGGCCGCCTACGGCAGCCAATATCAGGTCGGGGCCACCACGGTGACCGGTATCGGCGTGATCGAGGGCGTCGAATGCATGGTCACCGCGTTCGATCCCACCGTCAAAGGTGGCACCAGCAACCCGTGGACCATCAAAAAAGGCTTCCGCGCCAACCAGATTGCCTTGGAAAACCGATTGCCGGTGATTACTTTGGTGGAGTCGGGTGGCGGTGACCTGACCGTCCAGAAGGAGATCTTCATCCCGGGCGGGCAACAGTTCCGCGACTTGACCCGGCTGTCGGCGGCCGGGATCCCCACCATCGCCGTGGTGTTCGGCAACTCCACTGCGGGTGGTGCCTACGTGCCGGGTATGTCCGATCACGTGGTGATGATCAAGGAACGCTCCAAGGTGTTCCTTGCCGGTCCCCCGCTGGTGAAGATGGCCACCGGCGAGGAATCCGACGACGAATCGCTGGGTGGTGCCGAAATGCATGCCCGCATTTCGGGTTTGGCCGACTACTTCGCCGCCGACGAACTCGACGCGATCCGGATCGGGCGCCGCATCGTGGCCCGGCTGAATTGGCGCAAACAGGGACCGGCGCCCGGGCCGGTCATCGAGCCGCTGCTCGATGCCGAACAGCTGATCGGCATTGTGCCGGCTGACCTACGCATCCCGTTCGATCCCCGCGAGGTGATCGCCCGCATCGTGGACGGCTCAGAATTCGACGAATTCAAGCCGATGTACGGCTCGTCGCTGGTGACCGGCTGGGCGAGGCTGCACGGCTACCCGCTCGGCATTCTGGCCAACCACCGCGGCGTGTTGTTCAGCGAAGAATCGCAGAAGGCCACCCAGTTCATTCAGCTGGCCAACCGCTACGACACGCCACTGTTGTTCCTGCACAACACCACCGGATACATGGTGGGCAAGGACTACGAGGAAGGCGGGATGATCAAACACGGGTCGATGATGATCAACGCCGTCTCCAACTCGGCCGTCCCGCACATCTCGCTGCTGATCGGTGCGTCGTACGGTGCCGGCCACTATGGCATGTGCGGGCGCGCCTACGATCCCCGGTTCCTATTCGCCTGGCCCAGCGCCAAATCCGCGATCATGGGTGGCGCGCAGCTGGCGGGCGTGTTGTCGATCGTCAGCCGGGCCGCCGCCGAGGCGCGCGGCCAGACAGTCGACGAAGACGCCGACGCGGCGATGCGGGCCGCGGTCGAAGGCCAGATCGAAGCCGAGTCGCTGCCGCTGGTGTTGTCCGGAATGCTGTACGACGACGGAGTGATCGACCCGCGCGATACGCGCACCGTGTTGGGAATGTGTTTGTCCGCCATCGCCAATGGCCCGATCAAGGGGACGTCGAACTTCGGCGTCTTCCGGATGTGACGGATATGGGAATCACTCGAGTTCTGGTGGCCAACCGCGGCGAGATCGCCCGGCGGGTCTTTGCGACGTGCCGCAATCTCGGCTTGGGCACCGTGGCCGTCTACACCGACCCGGACGCCGGGGCCCCGCATGTGGGCGAGGCCGACGCGCGGGTGCGGCTACCGCAGACGAACGACTACCTCAACGCCGAGGCGATCATCGCCGCGGCCAAGGCCTCCGGCGCCGACGCCGTACACCCGGGTTACGGCTTCCTTTCGGAGAACGCCGATTTCGCCGCCGCAGTGCAAGCCGCCGGCCTGGCGTGGATCGGCCCGCCGGTCGACGCGGTGCGCGCAATGGGCTCCAAGATCGAGTCCAAGAAGATGATGTCCGCGGCCGGGGTTCCGGTGCTCGAGGAACTCGACCCCGACACCGTCACCGCCGCCCAGTTGCCGGTGCTGGTGAAGGCGTCCTCTGGCGGCGGTGGCCGCGGCATGCGGGTCGTCGACCAATTGGACGCGCTGCCAAGCGAAGTCGCGGCAGCTCAGCGTGAGGCCCAGTCCGCGTTCGGCGATCCGACGGTGTTCTGCGAGCGTTACCTGCCCACCGGTCACCACGTCGAGGTCCAGGTGATGGCCGACGCACACGGGAACGTATGGGCGGTCGGCGAGCGTGAGTGCTCGATCCAGCGCCGGCACCAGAAGATCATCGAAGAGGCCCCGTCGCCTCTGGTCGAACGGATCCCCGGCATGCGGGCCAGGCTGTTCGAAGCCGCCCGGTTGGCTGCCGGCGCGATCGGCTACACCGGCGCCGGGACGGTGGAGTTCCTCGCCGACGACAACGGCGAGTTCTTCTTCCTGGAAATGAACACCCGGCTCCAGGTGGAGCATCCGGTCACCGAGGAGACCACCGGGCTCGACCTGGTCGAATTGCAGATCCACGTCGCCGACGGTGGGCGTCTGGGTGCCGAACCGCCTGCCGCGCAAGGCTCTTCGATCGAGGCCAGGCTCTACGCCGAAGACCCGGCGCAAAACTGGCAGCCGCAGGCCGGGCTGGTGCGTCACATCGACGTGCCGGCGGCCCGGACCGAGTTCGCCACGCTCGGGGCTCGCACCGGAATCCGTTTGGACTCCGGCATCGTCGACGGCTCTTCTGTGTCGATCCACTACGACCCGATGCTGGCCAAGGTCATCTCCTATGCCCCGGTCCGACGGCAGGCGGCGCTGGTGCTGGCCGACGCGCTGGCGCGGGCCCGGGTGCACGGACTGCGCACCAACCGCGACCTGCTGGTAAATGTATTGCGGCATCAGGCGTTCCTGGACGGCGACACCGACACCGCGTTCTTCGTCACCCACGGCCTGGCGGAGTTGTCGGCTCCGCTGGCCGACGACGCCGCGGTCCGGCTGTCGGCGCTCGCGGCGGCGCTGGCCGACGCGGCGCAGAACCGGAATAACTCCGCCGTGCTGGGCACGCTGCCCAGCGGCTGGCGCAACCTGGCGTCGGGCTACCAGGTCAAGACCTACCTCGACGACGCCGGTGAGGAACATCGCGTCGAATACCGCTTCACCCGAACCGGATTGACGTTGCCGGGCCACGAGGCGGTCAGGCTGGTGTCGGCGACGGCCCATGACGTGGTGCTCGCCGACCACCACGGAGTCGCGCGAAGCTTCGCGGTCAAACGGTACGGTTCAGACGTCTACGTCGACTCCGTCCAGGGCCCCGTGCATCTGGTCGCACAGCCGCGCTTCCCCGAACCGGGATCGGCCGCTGAAAAGGGATCGCTGGTTGCGCCCATGCCCGGCAACGTGATTCGACTCGGAGCCGCGGTCGGCGACACCGTCACCGCGGGCCAGCCGCTGATCTGGCTGGAGGCGATGAAGATGGAGCACACCATCGCCGCGCCGTCCGACGGCGTGCTCGCAGAACTCAATGTCGACACCGGCCAGCAGGTCGAGGTCGGCGCCATCCTGGCGCGAGTGGACGCGCCCCATGATCCCGAAGCAGAAGGAGAAACCCCATGACCGACAACAGCTTCATCGAGAACGAGGACCGCAGGGCACTGCGCAAGGCTGTGTCCGACTGGGCCTCCAAGTACGGCAGCGAGTACTACCTGAAGAAGGCCCGTGCCCAGGAGCACACTGACGAATTGTGGTCCGAGGCAGGCCAACTCGGTTTCCTCGGGGTCAACCTCCCCGAGGAGTACGGCGGCGGCGGTGCCGGCATGTACGAGCTGTCGCTGGTGATGGAGGAGATGGCGGCCGCCGGCAGCGCGCTGCTGTTGATGGTGGTCTCCCCCGCCATCAACGGCACGATCATCAGCAAGTTCGGCACCGAGGAGCAGAAGAAGCGCTGGATCCCGGGCATCGCCGACGGCTCGATCACGATGGCGTTCGCGATCACCGAGCCCGATGCCGGGTCCAACTCGCACAAGATCACCACCACCGCCCGCCGCGACGGCAGCGACTGGATTCTCAAGGGGCAGAAGGTCTACATCTCCGGCGTCGACCAGGCGCAGGCTGTGTTGGTGGTGGCCCGCTCCGAGGAAGCCAAGACCGGCAAGCTGCGCCCGGCGCTGTTCGTGGTCCCCACCGATTCGCCCGGCTTCACCTACACCCCGATCGACATGGAGATCATCAGCCCCGAACGGCAGTTCCAGGTGTTCATGGACGACGTGCGACTGCCCAGCGATGCGCTTGTCGGCGCCGAAGATGCCGCGATCGCACAGCTTTTCGCGGGTCTGAACCCCGAACGCATCATGGGCGCTGCGAGCAGCGTCGGCATGGGACGCTACGCACTCGACCGCGCCGCCGACTACGTCAAGACCCGCCAGGTGTGGGGAGTCCCCATTGGTTCGCACCAGGGCCTGTCACATCCGTTGGCGCAGTGCCACATCGAGGTGGAGCTGGCCAAGCTGATGATGCAGAAGGCTGCGACGCTGTACGACAACGGCGACGACGGCGGTGCTGCCACGGCGGCCAACATGGCGAAATACGCTGCGGCCGAAGCGGCTACGCGCTCGGTCGATCAAGCCATCCAGTCGCTGGGCGGCAACGGCCTGACCAAGGAATACGGCCTGGCCGCGATGATGGCATCGGCCCGGCTCGGCCGCATCGCGCCGGTCAGCCGCGAGATGGTGCTGAACTTCGTCGCGCAAACATCGCTCGGCCTGCCTCGCAGCTACTGATGGACACGCTCGTCACCTACGCCGTCGACGGGCACGTGGCGCGGCTGACGCTGGATTCGCCGCACAACCGCAACGCGCTGTCGAGCACGCTGGTCAACCAGCTGCATCAGGGCCTACGCGATGCGGCGGCCGATCCCGCGGTCCGGGTCGTCGTACTCGGCCACACCGGGAACACCTTCTGTGCCGGCGCTGATCTGCGTGGCGATCGCGAGGGCGGCGCAGCCGGGCGAAGCGGGTCGCCACCATCGGCCGCCGAGGCGACTGCCCAGCGGTCGCGGGAGATGGCGGCGTTGCTGCGCGCCATCGTCGAGGCGCCGCTGCCGGTGATCGTCGCGGTCGACGGGCACGTACGCGCGGGCGGCATGGGCCTGGTCGCTGCGTGCGACATCGCCGTCGCCGGACCCCGCAGCACGTTCGCGCTGACCGAGGCCCGGATCGGCGTTGCGCCGGCGATCATCTCGCTGACCCTGCTACCGAAATTGTCGGCCCGCGCCGCCGCGCGCTACTACCTGACCGGCGAGACGTTCGACGCCGCTGTCGCGGAGACGATCGGATTGATCACAGTGGCCGCCAACGATGTCGATGCCGCGATCGCGTCGTTGGTCGCCGACATCGGCCGGGGCTCGCCGCAGGGCTTGGCGGCATCCAAGGCGCTGACCACCGCCGCTGTGCTGGACGGGTTCGACCATGACGCCGAGCGGCTCGCTGCCGAGTCGGCCCGGCTGTTCGTCTCCGACGAGGCCCGCGAGGGCATGATGGCGTTCCTGCAGAAGCGTCCGCCGAGCTGGGCCACCTAGACCCCGCGACCACCCCGCCCAGGTTCCTCCGCTAAGCAGTACGGGTGACCGACGATGGACCCGACAGCTGGCGGGAGGTGCTGCGCAGCTTGTTCACCGGATGGCAGCGCCCGACCACCCATCCGGTCGACAGCGAAGGCGAGGGCGCCGAAAGCCTGATCGGCTTCGTGATCGCGGCCGCTCTGGTCGGTGTACTCACCGGCGTCAGCGCCGCAACTTTCAAGATTCTGCTGAAACAGGGCGCGCTGATGCGCGGCCACCTCGCCGGGTGGGCACATGACAGCTGGTGGGGATTGGTTGTCATCGTGCTGGTGTGCGCCGCCGCCGCCGCCATCGCTGCGGCCCTCGTGCACCGGATCGAACCACACGCCGAGGGCAGCGGAATCCCGCGCGTCGAAGCGGTCGCTGATGGCCGGGTCAAGCCTGACCGATTCCGGATTCTGCCGGTCAAGTACGTCGGCGGACTGTTGGCCATCAGCAGCGGCATGGCGTTGGGCCGCGAGGGGCCGTCGGTCCAGATGGGCGGGACGGCGGCGGTCATCGTCGCCACCCTGACCCGCCGCAACGTAAACGACTTGCGCGTGCTGGTCGCCGGTGGGGCCGCGGCTGGGCTGGCCACCGCCTTCAACGCGCCCATCGCCGGCGGCGTCTTCGTACTCGAAGAGCTCGTCAAGCGATTCGATCCGCGAACGACGGTCGCCACCTTGGTGGCGTCCGGTTCCGGCTTCGCCGCCGCCCGCATTCTGGAGTCCCCAGAAACCGAGTTCCACATGGAATCGCTCGGCAATCCGCGGCTGCTGGAGTCCGGTTGGGTGGTGGCGATCGGGGTCGTGACCGGCCTGCTCGCCGTGCTCTACAACGAGGCGGTGATGCGGGCGCTGCACCGCGCCGACACCAGCCGGGTGCCCAAAGAGGTTCGGGCCGCTGCGACAGGCGTGCTCGTTGGGCTGCTCGTCTGGTCGGCACCGGATTTGGCCGGCAGTGGCGACAACCTGACGCAGAACGCGCTCTTGGGCCACGGGACCCTGCTGGCGGTGGCCGGCATGCTCGCCGTGCGATTCGCTCTCGGCGTGGTGTCCTACGCCGCTGCCACCCCAGGCGGGTTGTTCGCGCCGATGCTGGTCCTGGGTTCGCAGTCCGGATTGATCGTGGGCCTGATCGCCGTCCACCTGACGCCACACGCAATACCGAGCCTGCCCGCGTGCGCCCTGATCGGCATGGCCGCGTTCTTCACCGCATCGGTACACGCTCCCGTCACCGGCCTGATCCTGGCCACCGAGATGACGGGCAGCGCCAGCCAACTGCCACCAATGCTGGGCGCCTGCGCGGTCGCGATGCTCGTCGCTGTCGCGCTCCGATCTGAACCCATCTACGACCGGCTTGCCCACCGGGCGGCCCGGGCCGCCCAACCACAGCGAAGCGAACACTGACCTTGCAACAGTTTGGCGAAGATCCTTGCAGCCTGATTTTCTGGCCGTAGGCTCGTCAATGATGAGGAAGTCAGCGCAACGAGGGGCGCGCGAACGGCCGGACGCAGAGACGCGTGCCGCCGAGACCGATCGTATCCAGGTGGCACAGTTGCTCACCGATGCCGCGGCCCAGGGCAAGCTGCAGATGAGCGACTACGAAGACCGGCTCACCAAGGCCTACGCCGCGCAGACCTACGACGAACTCGACCAGTTGCGGTCGGACTTGCTCGGATCGTCGGTGAACTCCCAACGCGGCGGCGCCACTAAACCGGCGCCGTCGATGTTGCTTCTGGCGATCATGAGCGCATTCGAACGGCGCGGCCGATGGAACGTACCCAAGAAACTGACGACGTTCGCGCTGTGGGGCGGTGGCGTGATCGATCTGCGTTACGCCGACTTCACCTCGACCGAGGTCGAGATCCACGCCACATCGATCATGGGCGGGCAGACCATCTTGCTGCCGCCCGAAGTCAACGTCGAAATCAAGGGCCACGGTGTGATGGGCGGCTTCGACCACAACGTCGATGGACAGGGCACCCCCGGTGCGCCGACGGTGCGGATCCACGGCTTCTCGCTGTGGGGCGGCGTCGGGGTGCGGCGCAAGAACCGCAAGAGCCAGCCCTAGCGGCGACGGCGTGATCGCAGGTAGTCACCGACCACCGCGGCGCCCAACCCGTCAAGATCGGGATCGACCACGCGGCCCTCGACCCGACGCGCCACCTGATCGATGAACCGCGCCAGCCCCGGGTCATTGCCCAGCCGAAAGATGGTGACCTGCGCGCCAAGTCGGGCCATCTCGTCGAAACCACGCACAGTGTTGGCAATGGTCCGTGGATGCGGCGGGTAATCGAAAAACACCGTCGGAGAACCGTCGCCATGGTCTTCGAGGTGCGCGGTCGGCTCACCGTCGGTCACCACCAGCAGCACGGGTTGTGCATTCGGGTGCCGGCGCAGGTGCCGGCCGGCCAGCGCCAGCGCGTGATGCAGGTTGGTGCCCTGCTCGTAGACACCCTCCAGGCCCATCAGCTCGGCACTGGTCATCGTCCGCGCATAACGGCCAAACGCAATGATCTCCAACGCATCTGAGCGGAACCGCGTGCGCACCAAGTGGTCGAGCGCGAGCGCGGTCTGCTTCATCGGCAGCCAGCGGTTCTCCATCACCATCGAAAACGAGGTGTCCACCAACAGCGCGACCGCGGCCTGGGTTCGGGTCTCGGTCTCGGACACCTCGACGTCGTCGACAGTGATGCCCAGGGCCGGCCGGGGACCGTCCAACGTCCCGGTGCCGGCCTGCCGCAACACCGCATTGGTCAGCGTCCGGGTGACGTTCCACGGCTCGGTGTCGCCGAACTGCCAGGGCCGGGTGGCACCGGTCAGCTCGCCCGCAGCACCCGCGCGGCGTAGTTCCCGTTCCCCGCGGCGACTGGAAAGCTGTTGCGCCACATCGTGTAACGCCGTCTCGCCGAGCCGTCGCATCGCCTTGGGCGACAGGCGCCACTGGCCGTCAGAACTGCGGTCGAGGAAGCCCTGGTTGAACAGCGCCCGCTCGAGCTCGGACAGCGTCTTGGCGTCGATGGCGGCCTGGTCGCCGAGTTGGCGGGCCAGCGCGTCGAGGTCGACGTCGTCCATCGTGGCGCCCGGATAGCTCTGCGAGAGCTGCTCGGCGAGTTGCTCCAACTCGGCGATGTCGGCCAGCGCCTGCGCACCCTCACCCATGCCGAGTGGGTTGTCGCCGGAGAAATCCGACGAGCCGTCCCAATCTTCGCCGGGTCGGGCCGCCTGCAGATAGCCGTCCAACCGGTCGAGCGCCTGCGTCAACGCCGGTGACCCGAATGCCTGCTGCGCCAACGCATCCAGCTCGGCGCGCTGGTCCGGGCTCAGACTGTTGCGGAACCGCTGCGCGGCCGCGGCCCGCTTGGCCAGTGAGTCCAGAAGCTCCTCGACGTTCTGCGGGTTCTCCGGAAAGAACTCGCCGTGCTTGTCCATGAAGTTCTGGAAATCCTGTTGAGAGTCTTCGCCTTTGGCGTGCTTGTCCAGCAGGTCGTTGAGGTCGTTCAGCATGTCGTTGACCCGCTGACGGTCCTCGTCGGTGGCTCCCTCGAGGGCTTCTTTCATGCCGGCGAAGCGCTGGTCGAGCATTTCGCGGCCGAGCAGATCCTTGATCTGGTCGTACTTCTGGCGCGCCTCGTCGCTGCGCCAGCCGTACTCGGAGAGCTCTTGCACCGCTTTGGCCGGCGACGGCGACAGCGAATCAAGTTGCAGTTCACCGAACCGGGCGTCGTCGTCGAGTGCGCGGGCTAATTCCTTCCGCTCGGCCAGCACCGCCTCGTCGAGCAACTTCTTGATCTCCTGCAGAGTGCCGTCTAAGTTGTTCTCGCGCAACAATTCTCGGCGTCGTCGATTGGCTTCGGCGGCCAGCCGGTCAGCCCCGGTCACACTTTTGGTGCCGCGGCGCAGTAGCTCCGACAGCGCACGGCGAGGCGAGGTGCCCGCCATGACGTCCTGTCCGATCTGCTCGAGCGCCTCGCGCAGGTCTACCGGCGGCGCCAGTGGGTCTGGCCCACCGGTGTACGCCGAATACCGTGACGAGTGCCCTTTAGCCATAGACGGTTTCGCCTTCTCCAGACGCCTTGTCGATACGCTTGGCCAAATACAGCGCCTCCAGAGCTAATTCGAGCGCCGCAGCACGTTCGCCCTCGGATTCGGCGCCCAGCCGCTTCGCAATCGCCTCGATCACCGGCAGGTTGGGAAGCGCCGCCAGCACGTCTTTGGCCGACACCCGCTCACCGGTCGTCACCGCGGAACCACCCTCGACAGCGGACACCAGCGGGCCGACGTCGATGCCGCCGAGCGCGCGGGACGCGGTGTCGGCGGTGGCGCGGCGCAGCAAGTGTTCCAGCACGGCCTGCTCGCGCCCTTCTTCTCCGGACTCGAATTCGAGCTTGCCGCGCAGCACGTCGATCACGGTGCCCAGATCGACCACCCGGGCCACCGGGTCGGTCTCGCCCAGCAACGCGCCGCGGTGGCGGGCGGAGGCGGCCACGGTTTCGGCGGCGGCGATGGCGAACCGCGCCGACACCCCGGATCGCTGATCGACCGAGTTGGACTCGCGCAGGTAGCGGGCGAACCGCGCGATCACCTGGGTCAGGTACTCCGGCACCTGCGCGGACAGGTGGGCCTCCTGGATGATCACGCCGACTTCCGCGTCGAGTTCGAGCGGGTAGTGTGTGCGGATCTCGGCGCCGAACCGGTCCTTGAGCGGGGTGATGATGCGACCGCGGTTGGTGTAGTCCTCGGGGTTGGCGCTGGCGACAACCAGAACGTCGAGCGGCAATCTGAGGGTGTAGCCGCGGACCTGGATGTCGCGCTCCTCCATCACATTGAGCATCGATACCTGGATGCGCTCGGCCAGATCGGGCAGCTCGTTGACGGCGACAATGCCGCGGTGCGCCCGCGGGATCAGCCCGTAGGCGATGGTCTCCGGGTCACCCAGGCTGCGGCCTTCGGCAACCTTGATCGGGTCGATGTCACCAACCAGGTCGGCGACGCTGGTGTCCGGGGTGGCCAGCTTCTCGGTGTAGCGCTCGCTGCGGTGCCGCCACTGGACCGGCAGGTCGTCGCCGAGGGTGGCGGCCTTGCGGATCGACTCCGGGGTGATCGGGCTGTACGGGTGTTCGCCGAGTTCGGCGTCGGCGATCACCGGCGTCCACTCGTCGAGCAGGCCGGTCAGGGCGCGCAGCAGACGGGTCTTGCCCTGGCCGCGTTCACCCAGCAGTACGAAGTCATGACCGGCGATCAACGCCCGCTCCAGCTGTGGCAACACCGTGTCTTCGAAGCCCAGGATGCCCGGCCAGATGGCTTCCCCATCAGCACCATCGGCGAGGCGGGCGAGCAGGTTTTCCCGGAGTTCTTGCTTGACGCCCCGTTCGCGGTGCCCGGCGGCACGAAGTTCACCGACGGTGCGGGGCAGATTATTCGCAGCGGTCACCACACCACGCTACTGACAAATGGAAAGGCCGGGCAATCGCATGGACTGCCCGGCCTTCCGAGGTGCAAATGCGAGGAGCGACTAGCTCATGGTGACGGTCGCCTTCTCGTCGCCTTCTTTCCAGGTGATGGTGCCGTGCTCGAACGTCGACTTGTAGGACCCGTCGGGCTCCTTCATCTCGTCGGCGGTCGGGTAGCCCAGCTTGCCCTGCGAGGCCTGAGCGTCGTTCCATGCGTCACGGATCTTGCCCCAGACCAGGTAGACGGGTCCGCCGTTCTTCATGATCAGGACGCCACCGTCGTACTGCTGGTAAACACCGGTGTTGTCGGCAGTCGGCTTCTGGTTGTCGTAGGGAGCGCCCAGGTCCTTCTTCTGCTCGTCGTTAAGGGTCTCCCACTTGGCCAGGATCGGCCCCTCAACCGTGTACATGGTGCCGTTCTTGCCGGCGATCTGCGTCGGGCTGGGCATGGCCGCCGCGCTCGTCGACGGCTCCATGGCAGCCGAGGACGTCATCGCGGACGACGACGACGACGCCGCCGAACTCGACGAGGAATTACTCGAGTTGTTGGATTGGTGACATCCCGCGCCCAGCAGAGCGAAAGCTGCCAGGGCGACGGAGAACGACGCTGTTCTTTTTGTTAACGCACGCATTATTTCCTCTCGAATACCTTTCGAATCGCGGCGGGCTCGCCTCGGTCGACGTGCCCGAATTTTGACTCTATGCCGATCCGATCTTGTTCGGAACAGAATCGACACGACCCGAAATCACGAATAGCCGCGCTTCGCATAACCGTTGGCGGGCGTTCAAACGCGCGTTATGGAGTGGCTTACCTAACTAGTTGCCGCACTGCGGTGCCAAGTTCACAGCAGGCTAGGGCCGAAAGACCCCTATATCCCCTCGACTGGCGTGACCGGCCCGAAAACTCTCACTTCGGCCCCGCGTCGTGGCAGTCCAGCCTGATCGCTTTGCTGACCGCGATCTTCGTCCGGCCGGTGCTGGGCGCACTGACCCTGATCGGCCTGGTCGTCAATCGCCTCGCCCCCGCCGCCCTGCAGCGGGTACGACTCGATGGCATCGACGGGCCGTTGAGGCTGATCCGGCCGCTGCCCGGCACCGACGTCCTCCGCGTCGACCTTCCGCACTGTCCGGCCGAGTGGATCGTCGCCCCCGAGGCACGCGACTCGACGTCGCTGATCGTCTACTTCCACGGCTCGGCGCTGGTGACCCTCGGGCTCAACTCCCATCGCCGCTTCGTAAGCCGGCTGTCACAAGCGACCGGGGCCATGGTGTTCAACGTCGGCTATCGACTGGCGCCGCAGGCCAGCATCGAGGAAGCTGTCGCCGACGGGCTGGACGGCTACCGCCTCGCGCTGGCGCAGGGATTTGCGCCCGAACAGATTGTGTTGGCCGGTGACTCGGCCGGCGGCCTGATGGCTGCCGCCGTTGCGTTGGCGGCGCGGGACGCCGGGCTGCCGGTGCCGGCCGGGCAGGCATTGATGTCGCCGCTGACTTCGTCTGACATGGATCTGAAGTACCGGGCCTTGCAGGACCACCGCGACGTGATGTTCCCGTTCATGACGGTGAAGTTCATCTACGACGTGTTCGCCACCGTGAACGGCACCCGCCCGCCGCCACTGATGCCGCCGGAGGCCGACCTGCGTGGCCTGGGCCCCTTCCTGCTGCAGGCCGGCACCCACGAGATGCTGCTCAACGACACCATCGTGTTCGCCGAACGACTACGTGCCCATAACATCGAGGTATGGGTTCAGCAGTGGCACAAGGCAATGCACATGTTCCAGCTGAGCTTTGACGTCAACCCGGACGCCCGGCGTGCGGTGGACGAGGTCGCGGCGTTCATCCGCTACGCGACGACCGTGCCGGACGAAATGAGCGCCTGAAGCCCAGTGGGCTTCTAGTGGGCGAAGTGCCGGGCTCCGGTCAGGTAGAGCGCGATGCCGAAGTTCGCCGCGGCGGCGGTGACTTCGTCGTCGCGCACCGAACCGCCCGGGTGCACGATCGCCTTTACGCCCGCGACCGCCAGGGTCTCCAGACCGTCCGGGAACGGGAAGAAGGCGTCGGAGGCGGCGACCGCTCCGCGTACCCGGTCTCCCCCGCGCTCGACGGCCAACCGCGCGGCGTCGACCCGGTTCACCTGGCCCATGCCGATGCCGATGGTGGCGCCGCCGCCGGCGATCACGATCGCGTTGGATTTCACCGCGCGACAGGTTCTCCAGGCGAAGATCAGGTCGGCCAGCGTGGAGGGGTCGGCCGGTTCGCCGGTCGCCAACGTCCAGTTGTTCGGGTCGTCGCCCGGCGCGTTGACCTGGTCGCGCTGCTGCACCAGCAGCCCGCCGCTGATCTGCCGCCGCTCGGTGTCGCCTTCCATCGGTTCGGCCGCCAGCAGCACGCGAACGTTCTTCTTGCGGGCCAGCACGTCGACGGCGCCCGGCGCGTAGGCGGGCGCCACGATCACCTCGGTGAAGATCGTGCCGACGTACTCGGCCATCTCGACGCTGACCTCGGTGTTGGCCGCGATCACGCCGCCGAACGCGCTGAGCGGGTCGCATTCGTGAGCCTTGCGGTGCGCGTCGGCCACCGACTCGGCCGAGACGGCGATGCCACAGGGGTTGGCGTGCTTGATGATCGCGACACAGATGTCTTCGTGGTCGAACGCCGCCCGCCACGCCGCGTCGGCGTCGGTGAAGTTGTTGTACGACATCTCTTTTCCATGCAGCTGCTCGGCCTGCGCCAAGCCGGGCCAGCCGCTGTCGTCGACATAGAGAGCGGCCTGCTGATGCGGATTCTCGCCGTAGCGGAGTTGGGTCGAGCGTCGCCACGTGCCGGCCAGCCACGCCGGAAAGTCCACGGCCGGCTCCTCGGGCGCCAGCGTCGATTCCATCCAGCCTGCCACTGCGACGTCGTACTCGGCGGTGTGTCGAAATGCCAACGACGCCAACTTCTTTCGTTCAGCTAGCGTGAAGCCGCCGCTGCGCACCGCGGCCAGCACCCCGTCGTAGCCGAGTGGCTCGGTCACCACGGCGACGCTCGGGTGATTTTTGGCCGACGCCCGGACCATCGACGGCCCGCCGATGTCGATCTGCTCGACGCATTCGTCGACACCCGCACCGGATTCGACGGTCTCACTGAACGGGTACAGGTTGACCACCACCAACTCGAACGCCGCGATACCGAGCTGCTCGAGGGCGGCGGCGTGCTCCGGCTTACGCAGGTCGGCCAGCAGTCCAGCGTGCACCCGGGGGTGCAGGGTCTTGACCCGGCCGTCGAGCACCTCCGGGAAACCGGTCAGTTCTTCTACCGGGGTCACCGGAATCCCTTTGTCAGCAATGGTTTTCGCGGTCGAGCCGGTCGACACGATCTCCACCCCGGCGTCGGCCAGGCCCTTGGCGAGCTCGATCAAACCGGTCTTGTCGTAGACGCTGATCAGCGCGCGGCGAATTGGCCGCCTCTCGACGTTGGTACTCATCCGATGGTCGCCTTTCGTCCGCTCCAGGTCACGCCGCCGGTCGCCACCGCGGCTATCACATCCACCAAGAGCCGCCGTTCGGCGACCTTGATGCGCTCGTGCAGGGTCTCTTCGTTGTCGTCGTCGAGCACCGGGACGGCCTGCTGGGCCAGTATCGGGCCGGTGTCGGTGCCGGCGTCGACCAGATGCACCGTGCAGCCGGTGACTTTGACGCCGTAGGCCAGCGCTTCGGCCACCCCGTGCGCGCCCGCGAACGACGGGAGCAGCGCGGGGTGCGTGTTGATGGTGCGGCCGACGAACCTCGAAAGAAATTCTGACCCAAGGATTCTCATGAAGCCTGCCGAGATGACGAGGTCCGGCGAATGCTCGGCAGTGGCCCCGGTGAGCGCGGCATCCCAGGCGGCGCGGTGCCGGTAGTCGGCCAGTCGCACCGTGAACGACGGCAGCGATGCGGCGGCGGCGATATCGACGGCCGCGCAGTCACGGTCGACGCCGACAGCGACCACGCGGGCGGGATAGTCGTTGACGGCCGCGTCGAGCAGCGACGCCAGCAGCGAACCGGTGCCCGATGCCAGCACCACCAATCGTGCCGGTGCGCTGGGAGGCACACGGAACGGTTGCTGCACAGGTCAGAGCCTAGCGGTCGCCGTCCGGCGACGATGCGGGCCGGTCCGCGGCGTGCGGTGGGGGTACCTCCCGCTCGCCGGGGAGAGTCGAAACATCGGACTGGGCGTGAAGCTCATCGACGCCCGACGTGTCGTGGGCCTCGACATGCACCTCGGCATAGTCGGTGTCGTCAGCCTCGAAGTCGGGTGCCGGTGCGGCGGCGAGCGGCTTGGGCTTGCGTGGGCGGCGCCGGATTCCGCCGGCCATCACGACGGTGAGCGCACCGATCACGGTGAACCACAGGAAGATCGCGAAACCGAAAGTCCCCTGGTCGATTCCGACGCCACCGAAGTTACCGAGCTGTCCACTGCCGGCGTAACCGAGCAACGCCAGGGTCAGCGCCGCCAGCAACGCTGCAGTGCCAACCTTCGCCATCGCGTCCGACAGCGGCAGCGGCCGTCGCGCGCACTGCTGCCCGAGCGCGACCCCGGAGGATGCGCCGACGATCAGCAGCGCAACCCATACCGGGCCCAGCGGCGGGTGGGGCGCCGCGGCCAGCACCGGCAGGGCGGGCATGTCGCCACCGAAGACCGTGAACGAGCTGAACGTGGCAAATCCCAGGTGGGCGCTCGAACCCACCGCCATAGCGGCGGTCGCGACGATGACGTTGGGCACGTACAGCACCGACAGCAGGGTCAGGCTGAACTGGCCGAAGATCGAATTGGTGATCCCATACAGCTCCTGCATGGTGGCCCAGTGCATCACCAGTGAACAGGCCGCCACCATTCCCGACAGCCCCAGCAGAGCCAGCACGCCGGCCATTGCCGCGCGCAGCGAATCGGCCAGCCAGCCCGGCAGCGGCGACACCGCAAGCGCCCGCCGGCCGACCCGTGAACCCACTCCGATGATCGCACCGATGGCATGCACCACCAGCACACTCATGAAGGCCCGCAACGCATTGGGGGTCTGCAGTTCGGTGATCACCGAGGCCGCGTCGTGAATGACGGCCAGCGCGATCGCGGTGAACAACAGCGGACCACCCACGGCCGACGCGACGATCCATCGGGTGACGAACCACGACGCCGTCGGCGCGGTCGCGTGCGCTGTGGTGCGCGCGGCCCCCCAGACCATCAGCAGCACCGGCAGCAGCGGCATCACACCCAGCTCGCGGCCGCCAATCGAAATCGGCACCTGGTGCACGCCTAGCCACATGCTGGCGATCGCACCCAGCGCACCGGTCATGTCGCTGTTGGCAATCACCAACTGCAACAGCGTCACCGCGGCGATGATCACGAGCGCCACCACCGCCGGGCCGAACGCAACCCGCAGAAGATCACGCGCCTGGTGGGCGCCCGGGGTTCGACTGTCCGGGGTCACGGTTTGAGGACGTTACCTACCGATTCACCACGTTGGCGACCCGCCACGCGAGCTCAGGACTGAGCGGGGCCCGACGGCGAGGACGGCGCCTGCGGCTGCTGACCCGTGTTGCCCTGTCCTGAAGTGCTGGAACCCGACGACGGCGGCGGGCTGAAGCTGGGAAAACCGGTGGGCGGGGTGGGCGATCCGTGCTGGGACTGCGCCGAGCTCGGCTGCGGTCCCGGCTGCGCGGCGAAACCACCGGTCGTCGGGCCCGACGGGTAGCCGCCGTACTGCGTTCCGTAACCGGACTGCTGGTAGGGAGCCTGCTGCTGGCCGTAGTAGCCGCCGTACTGCCCGTAGTAGTGGTCGTACTTGGGGCGCGGCGCCGGCGCGGTGATCACGCCCGCATCCAGCAGCAGGGCGCTGACAGCCAGCGCGACCTGCACGACAGCGGCCGTGACCGCGAACCACAACCCGGTGCCGCGATCCGTTGCGTCGATGGTGTCCTGGATCAGCAGGAGCGAACCCAGCAGCGAGACCGCGGCTACCACGGCGAGGAAGTTCTTGGCCTTCGGCAGCAGGCTCACTCCGGCCAGCAGACCGGCCAGCAACACCAGGTCGACCGGCAGGGTGCTGCCCTTCTCGACGAGCTCGTCGCCATTGGGCAACACGCGGGAGACCATCGGAAAGTAGCTCGCCAGATAGGTCAGCACACCCAGCACCGCGACCGCGATGGTCAGGTAGTGCTTGAGGTTGTTCTCGGCGTCCTCAGACTTCGCGAACGAGGTCGACGCGGGAGCCCCGTAGGAGCCGGGCGACTGCGCGGGCGGATATCCGGGGTTGCCGGGCGGGTAAGTCATGGCTTCTCCTGTGCCTTCCGATGCGTGTGCGGCGCCACTGTCGTGCGGCGCCGGTTACTCCCGCGCGCCGCTCTCCGCGAGGCTACCGGTAAACGCTGGGTCAACGCCGTGGGCGACGGCCTGCGCGGGCTTTGCGACGCGAGCCGATCAACCACGCTAGCCCATCTCGCGCAGGGCGTCGGCGCACATCTTGACGGCCGCCACCCACCCCGGTGGTTGCCCGCAAGATTGGAACACGTTCTAATTCATCCATGGACTACGGGCTTGTGCTGTTCACCAGTGATCGCGGTATCTCCCCGGCGGCGGCCGCAACTCTTGCCGATAACCACGGGTTCACAACCTTTTACGTGCCGGAGCACACCCACATTCCGGTCAAGCGCCAGGCCGCGCACCCGACCACTGGCGACGAGACGCTGCCTGACGACCGCTACATGCGCACGCTGGATCCCTGGGTGAGCCTCGGCGCGGCGTGCGCCGTCACCTCACGGGTGCGGCTGTCCACCGCGGTGGCGTTGCCGGTCGAACATGACCCGATCACGCTGGCGAAATCCATCGCGACGCTCGACCACCTCTCGGGCGGACGGGTCAGCCTGGGCGTCGGGTTCGGCTGGAACACCGATGAACTGGCCGATCACGGCGTGCCGCCCGGCCGACGCCGGACCATGCTGCGCGAATACATCGAGGCGATGCGGGCCCTGTGGACCGATGAAGAGGCCTCCTACGCAGGTGAATTCGTCAATTTCGGGCCGAGCTGGGCGTGGCCCAAGCCGGTGCAGTCGCACATCCCGGTGCTGGTCGGGGCGGCCGGTACCGAGAAGAACTTCAAGTGGATCGCCCGCAGCGCCGACGGCTGGATCACCACACCGCGCGACTTCGACATCGACGAGCCGGTGAAGCAGCTTCAGGACACCTGGGCCGCCGCGGGTCGCGACGGCGCGCCGCAGATTGTCGCGCTGGACTTCAAGCCGGTGCCGGAGAAGTTGGCCCGCTGGGCCGAGATCGGGGTCACCGAGGTGTTGTTCGGACTGCCCGACAAGGCCGAAGATGAGGTGGCCGCCTACGTTGAGCGCTTGGCGGGCAAGCTTGCCGCCGCGGTTTAGCCGCCGGCACTGACGGGAGGCGCATCGTGACAGCCCACGACGAGCAGGGCAGGCACTTCCCCTATCGCTACGAGGCCCGGCTGGCCCCGATGTGGCTCGCCTTTCGGGCGTGGCCGAGCACGCAGGGCGTCACCATCACCGACGACGGCAGGATGATCGTCCGCTACGGGCCGTTTCGGGTCGACGCACCGCTGTCTCAGATTCAGGATGCGCATATCACCGGCCCGTACCGGTGGTGGACCGCGGTGGGCGCGCGGCTTTCGCTGGCCGACGACGGCCTGACTTTCGGCACCAACGCAACTCAGGGTGTGTGCATCCACTTCGATCCGCGCATCCACCGCGTGGTCGGTTTGCGCGACCACTCCGCGCTCAACGTGACCGTCGAGGACTGCGAGGGCCTGGTCGCTGTGCTGACGGGCTAACCGAGCGAAGCCTGGTTGATGCCCTCGGCGGTCGACTTCACGGTGATCCTGGCGCCCAGCGGGTCGCCGTCGGTCATCAACGTCACCAGATCCTCATCCTCGGTGAGCGCCATGAAACGCGAGCCGTCCTCCGCCAGCCGGCCGATGATGACACCGGTTGTCGTCGGCCAGTCGTAGCGGACCGAGTACGTCTCAATAGTGGCCGCGCCGTTGGCATTTCGAGTGACCGGCACCTTCGGCAGTGCCGAGATCTCCCGCTGCAGCGCCTGGCTTCGATCGGGCGCCCAGTCACCGGGCGCGGTGGAATACACGCCCACCGAGTACTTGCTCATTACACCGCCGTTGGCGCCGACCAGCCCGAACGATCCCGGCTTGTCGCGCATGGCAGCCACGGTCTCGGCGATGCCGTGCAGTGAATAGCTGTTGCCGGGGCCTCCGAAATACGGCAGGCCGCCGGTGAGCGTCAGACCGCGCGGGTCGTCGGCGGCGAGGCCGAACTCATCGCACACCGCGAACACCGGGAACGGGAAGCAGCTGTAGAGGTCGAACGTCGCCACGTCGTCGATAACGATGTCCGCACCTCGAAGAGCTTCCGCCACAGCTTGTTTGGCGGAAACGCTGATGCTGACGTCGACTCGGTCCAGCAAGTCCTGCTCGGTTTGGTCGGCATGCCCGCGCAGGTACACCCACCGATCTTCGGGCACCCCGAGTCGGCGGGCCGCCGACACCGACATCACCAGCGCGGCGGCGCCTTGGTTGACCGTGTCGCGCGCCACCAGCAGCCGCGGGTACGGATCGCAGATCATCCGGTTCTCGTCGGTGACGGTTTCGATCTCCTCGACCGACCGCTCCACCGGCGAGGACGAAAAAGGGTTCTTCGCAGCAACTTTCGAGAACGGGGCGAAGAGCTCGGCCATCGCGTGCCGGTAGTCGGCGACGCTGAGTCCGAGCCGCGCCCGGCGGGCGTTGTCCAGCAGTCCGTACTGCACCGGCGCCCCGGTCAGCCCATGCTTCGCGGTGTACTCGCTCATGTACTGCTCGAAACCGTAGCCACGGTCTTCGAGCTGGCCGCCGACCCGCTCGGTGAAGTTCGGCTTGTCGTCGCGTCCGGCGAAGTACTTCGCCGTAGACCCGGGCTCGGACCCGAGGATCATCACGACCTCGACGTCACCGGCGGCGATCGCCCCGGCGAACTCCGTCATCAACTTCTGCGGACCGTTGCCGCCGATGGACTCGAGCACCGCGCGCGCCGGATCGGCGCCGACGCGCTGCGCCACCGAGCGCACATAGTTGTCGGAGCAACCGAACGGCGGCTCATTGAACGGTGTGCAGATTTCGAACTGGCGCAGGCCGGCGAACACCTCGATGGCCGCGGCCACCGCATCGGTGTCGGCGCCGGTGTCGGCAAGCGCCGCGCGCACGGCCTCGGTCGCCAGGTCGACTGAGGACATGCCGCGGTAACCGGGATCGTCGATGCGCTCGGTGAACTGGCCCACTCCGACGACGACGGGAGTACGGGCGTCAACCATTACAGGCCTCCTGAGAAGTGTTAATTCGTCAGGCTAACCGAAACCTGTAACGTGTTCCAATTTTGCCGCGGGCGGCTACAGGCTCTCCAGGATGTGTCGGGCGAGCGCCGCGGTCTCGGACGGAGTCTTGCCGACCTTGACCCCGGCGGCCTCCAGCGCTTCCTTCTTGGCCTGCGCGGTGCCCGACGAACCGGACACGATGGCGCCGGCGTGGCCCATCGTCTTGCCTTCGGGCGCAGTGAATCCCGCGACGTAGCCGACGACCGGCTTGGACACGTTGGCCTTGATGTAGTCGGCCGCGCGCTCCTCGGCGTCACCGCCGATCTCGCCGATCATCACGATGACCTTGGTGTCGGGGTCCTTCTCGAACGCCTCGATCGCGTCGATGTGCGTGGTGCCGATCACCGGGTCACCGCCGATACCGATCGAGGTGGAGAACCCGAAATCGCGCAATTCGTACATCATCTGGTAGGTCAGCGTGCCGGACTTGGACACCAGGCCGACGGGACCGGGGCCGGAGATGTTGGCCGGCGTGATGCCGACCAGGGCCTGGCCCGGGGTGATGATGCCGGGGCAGTTCGGGCCGATGATCCGGGTTTTAGGTCCCGCTGGACCCCCTTTAGAAAGATTGTAGGCCCACGCATAGGCGCTGTCCTGCACCGGAATTCCCTCGGTGATGACGACCAGCAGCGGGATCTCGGCGTCGATCGCCTCGATGATCGCGTCCTTGGCGTAGACCGGCGGCACGAAGATGATCGACACATCGGCGCCGGTCTTCTCGATGGCCTCGGAGACGCTGCCGAACACCGGCAACTCGACCGGCTTGTCGTGAACATCCTTGTGCGCCACCGTCGTTCCCGCTTTGCGCGCGTTGACGCCGCCGACGATGTGCGTGCCGGCCTTGAGCATCCGGGCGGTGTGCTTGGTCGCTTCGGAGCCGGTGATGCCTTGGACGACGACCTTGTTGTCTTTGGTCAAAAAGATAGCCATTGGTCTGTGATTCCTTTGCTCAGGCGTTCGCCAGCTCGGCGGCCTTGTCGGCGGCCTCGTCCATCGTGGGCACGAGCGTCACCAACGGGTGGTTGGCCTCGGTGAGAATCCGTCGGCCTTCGTCGACGTTGTTGCCGTCCAGGCGCACGACGAGCGGCTTGTTGGCTTCGCCGCCCAGAATCTCCAGGGCCTTGACGATGCCGGCGGCGACCGCGTCGCACGAGGTGATGCCGCCGAAGACGTTCACGAAGACGCTCTTGACCTGCGAGTCACCCAGAATGACGTCCAGTCCTGCAGCCATCACCTCGGCCGAGGCGCCACCGCCGATGTCGAGGAAGTTTGCCGGCTTCACGCCGCCGTGCTTCTCGCCGGCATAGGCGACGACGTCGAGGGTCGACATGACCAGGCCCGCGCCGTTGCCGATGATGCCGACGGCGCCGTCGAGCTTGACGTAGTTGAGGTCGTGCTCCTTGGCTTTGAGTTCGAGCGGGTCGGTGGCGTCGCGGTCTTCGAACTCGACGTGACCGGGCTGACGGAAGTCGGCATTGCCGTCGAGCGTGACCTTGCCGTCCAGGGCCAGGATCTGGTCGTCCGGAGTCCGCACCAGCGGGTTGACCTCGACCAGGGTGGCGTCCTCGCCGACGAAGACCTCCCACAGCTTGGCGATAGTCACCGCCGCGGCGTCGAGCACCTCGGCCGGCAGGTGGCCCTGCTCGGCGATCGAGCGCGCGAACGCGAGGTCGACGCCCTTGACGGCGTCCACCGGAATCTTGGCCAGGCGCTCTGGCTTGGTGGCCGCGACCTCTTCGATCTCCACGCCGCCCTCGACCGAGCACATGGCCAGGTAAGTGCGGTTGGCACGGTCCAGCAAGAAGGAGATGTAGTACTCCTCCGCGATGTCGCTGGCCTCAGCGACCAGCAGCTTCTTCACCACATGACCTTTGATGTCCAGGCCGAGAATGTTCTTCGCGTGGTTGAACGCGTCGTCGGGGGTCGCGGCGTACTTCACGCCGCCGGCTTTGCCGCGGCCGCCGACCTTGACCTGCGCCTTGACCATCACCGGATGGCCGATCTCTTCGGCGATGGCCTTGGCCCCCTCGGCGGTGTCGGTGACCCGGCCCGGTGTGGTTGGGACGTTGTGCTTGGCGAACAGCTCTTTTGCCTGGTACTCGAAAAGATCCATGGGCTCACTTCTGTGTGTCGGCCTAGTTTTTCGTTCTTGCCGGGCGGGCCCAGAGTTTTCGATTGCCCGCTTGCGGGAACTGTATCGAGACGGCTGACGGGTTCCGTCGTCGGCATCGGCTGATGTGGCAGATCTCACCGAGGCCCGGTAAGTGATACGAGTCACATTCCCGTGGGGATTTCGGCCTTAACTTGCCACGCTTCGCGGTCGGCGGTTAACGTCTCAGAGTCCAGATAACGTTATGGTTACGGCTCGAAGGACAAATCACGTTGGCCCAGCAAATCCCGGCTCCTTCTCCTGTGCAAGGAGAACTTTCGGCGTCGAGCGAACGCAGGTCTGCCATCCACCGCAACGAAGTCACGGACATCATTCCGTTCAACGAATTCGGCAAGCTCGCCGACTTGGACTTCAGCGACAACTCCGCTTTTGAGAAAGAAGCGCAGGTCCTCAGCGCACCCGAACTTGATGATCTCGATGACACGGACAACCTGACCGTCCACGATCTGGTCGGCCCCAGCGTCACCGAGCGTCGCCTCAGCCCGCTCGAGCGGGGCACGAGCCGGGCCCGCACCGAATCGGAATCGACGGCCGCTCGCGGCCAGCACCGCAAACAGCTCAGCGGACCGACTCGCGGCCGCATCTTGATCGGCGCAATGGCCGCCGGCGCCGCCGCAGCGGCCGCGCACTCGGCCACCGAGACGCCTCAGCACTCCAAAGCCGCGACCGTGCTGGCCGCCCAGTCCGCCGCCACCGGCCCGATCAGCACCTCAGACGGCGGCATGCAGATGGTCACCGTGCGGCCGGCCGCCAACGTCGCCGTGCACAACGCCGAGCTGGCGCACGGCGTCGCGTTTGCTCAGGAGCGCGCCCAGCGTGAGGCGCGGCTCCAGCAGCCGTTGTTCGTGATGCCGACCAAAGGCATCTTCACCTCGGGCTTCGGCTACCGGTGGGGCGTCTTGCACGCCGGCATCGACCTGGCGAACTCGATCGGTACGCCGATCCACGCCGTCTCCGACGGTGTTGTCATCGACGCCGGTCCGACCGCGGGCTACGGCATGTGGGTCAAGCTGCGGCACGCGGACGGAACGGTCACGCTCTACGGGCACGTCAACACCACCATGGTCAGTGTGGGCCAGCGTGTAATGGCCGGCGATCAGATCGCGACCATGGGCAACCGCGGCAACTCCACCGGCCCGCACCTGCACTTCGAGGTGCTGCTGGGCGGCAGCCAGCGGGTCGACCCGGTGCCCTGGCTGGCGAAGCGCGGCCTGTCCGTCGGCACCTTCGCCGGTTGATGTGACCGACCCAAACGCCCCCGGTTCAACCAATCCAGAGACGCGCATCATTCGGCGCGCACCCACCGGTCCGCTGCCGCAGGCTGTCGACGACGCCCGCACCACCCACATCCCGCGGCCGTCGGGCCCGCCACCGCAGCAGCAGTTCGCGCCGCGCCCCGAACCGGGTTTGCTGCCCTACGCCCAACCTCAGCCCAGCCGGACCCCGGCGGTGGCCGCCGCGGCCGTCAGCATCGTCAGCGGCTGGGCCACGTCGGTGGTGGCGACCGACCTGATCGCCGGGTGGTGGCACTCCGATCGGCTGTTCTGCGTCGCGGTGGCGTTCCTCGCCCTGGTGTTCGCCCTGGCCACGATCTCCGGGGTGATCCTGCTGCTCCTCCGGCAACCGCTGAGCCGCTACCTGATCGTGGCCGGCGCCGTGGTGGCGATCCTGACCTATCTCGGCGTGTTCATCGCCGGAGCGCGGGTGGCGTGGGTGGTGCACACCCTGCCGCTGCTGCCGATCACCAGCGCGGTCCTGACGCTGTTGCCGCGCACCCGCGAATGGCTGCTCGAGGACTAGAGCTGCGCTAGAGCTTGGCCACCGGCGCGTGGTTATGCATCAGCTTGACCCGGCCCGAGCTGCCGAAGTCGATCAGCGACATCGCCGACTCGCCGATGCCTGACACCTCTTCGACCCGGCCCAGCCCGTACTTGTCGTGGGTGACCCGGTCGCCGGGTTCCAGCACCAGCAGCGGCCGTTTGCTCGCACCGCTGCGGGTGGGCGACGGCCGCGGGGTGCCGAATCGGCCGGCCCCGCTGACCGGGGCGCTGAACGACGGGGTCGGGTCGGTGCGCCGCCAGTCGATAAGCTCCTGCGGAATCTCGCGCAGGAAGCGCGATTCCGGGTTGAGCATCGGCTGTCCCCACGACGACCGGACTTTGGCCCGGCTGACGTACAGCCGCTGCCGCGCCCGGGTGATCCCGACGTATGCCAGCCGGCGCTCCTCCGAGAGCTCGCCCGCATCGCCCAGAGCCCGCATGTGCGGGAACATCCCGTCTTCCCATCCCGTCACGAACACGACGGGGAACTCCAGCCCCTTGGCGGTATGCAACGTCATCAACGTCACCAAACCGGCTGTCTGCTCGGGGATTTCGTCGGTGTCGGCGACCAGCGACACCCGCTCCAGGAACTGCGCCAGCACACCGGTGTCCGGCACGTCCTCGTCTTCGGGCGCGTCGTCGAGGGCGGCTGCGTTGGCCAGGTCGATCGCGAATTCGTGTGCGACGCTGACTAATTCGTTCAGGTTGTCCAACCGGGCCAGGTCCTGCGGATCCGACGACGACTCCAATTCCGTCCGGTACCCGGTGCGCTCGAGCACCGCCTCGACCAGCTCGCCGAGGTCGCCTTCGGACGAGGCGAGCTTGGTCCGCAGCCCGTCCATCATCTCCACGAAACCGGCAATGGCCTTGGCGGACCGGGTGTTCAGCAGCGGCACCTTACCCTCGGCGGCGGATTCCAGGGCGTCGGCGAAGCTGGAGCCGGTGTTCTCGGCGTACACCGCCACGCACGCCTCGGCCCGGTCGCCGATGCCGCGCCGCGGCGTGTTGAGAATGCGCCGCAGGCTGACCGCGTCACCGGGGTTGTCCAGCACCCGCAGATAGGCGACGATGTCGCGAATCTCCCTGCGCTCGTAAAAGCGCACTCCCCCAACCACTTTGTACGGTATGCCGGCGCGGATGAACACTTCCTCCAACGACCGCGACGAGTTGTTGGTGCGGTAAAAGACCGCCACGTCGTTATAGGTGATGTCGCCGCGCGAGGCCAGTGCGTCGATCTCCTCGGCGATGAACCGCGCCTCGTCGTGCTCGTTGTCGGCGACGTAGCCGACGATCAGCTCGCCCGCACCTTCGTCGGTCCACAACCGCTTGTCCCGGCGGGCGGGGTTGCGCGAGATCACCGAATTGGCCGCCGACAGGATGTTCTGCGTGGAGCGGTAGTTCTGCTCGAGCAGGATCGTGGTGGCGTTCGGGTAGTCGCGCTCGAAGTCCTCGATGTTGCGGATCGTCGCGCCGCGGAACGCGTAGATCGACTGGTCGGCGTCACCGACCACGCACAGCTCGCCGGGCGGCACACCCTCTTCACCGGGTTCGAGGTCACGGCCGACCAACTCACGCACCAGCACGTACTGCGCGTGATTGGTGTCCTGATACTCGTCGACCAGGATGTGCCGGAAGCGGCGGCGGTAGTGGTCGGCGATCTGCGGGAAGGCCTGCAGCACCGCGACCGTCTCGCCGATCAGGTCGTCGAAGTCGAGCGCGTTGGCCACCCGCAACCGCTGCTGATACTCCGAATAGACCGCGGCCACCGTGCGGGCCAGATCATCGGAGAGATCGTCGTCGGACAGGTTGGCCAACGCCTGCTGTGGGTCGATCAGCTCGTTCTTCAGGTTGGAGATCGAATTGGCCATCAGCCGCGGCGTATACCGTTTGATATCGAGGCCCATGTCCTTGCCGATCATCTGCAGCAGACGGCGTGAATCGTCGGCGTCGTAGATCGAGAAGTTGGAGTTGAGGCCCGAGATCAGCGACGCCTGGTTGCGCAGGATCCGCACGCAGGTGGAGTGGAACGTCGACACCCACATTGACCGAGCCCGCGGGCCGACCAGGGTAGCCACCCGCTCCCGCATCTCCGCGGCGGCCTTGTTGGTGAAGGTGATCGCCAGTACCTGGCCGGGAGAGACGTCGCGGGCGGCCAACAGGTAGGCGATCCGGCGGGTCAACACAGCCGTCTTGCCCGACCCCGCGCCGGCCACGATCAGCAGCGGAGAACCCTCGTGCAGGACCGCTTGACGCTGCTGGGGGTTCAGGCCGTCGAGCAGCTGTTCCGTTTCGGATTCCGTTACGCGCGCACGTGTCATGACCGCCCCAACTTACCGCCGTTCCACGACACCTTTGCGCCGGAACACCTGCGAGTGGCACACTCATTTCGTGCTCAATGCGCAGCGGCGATTTTTCTACGGGTACCGGCCAACGGTGCCCGTGGTGTAGCTGCTTCCCAGAGCCCCGCGGTCCGTTTCCGGATCCGGGGCTCGTTTCTTGTGTGAGGCCCGAAACCGGATGCGACCACAAAACCCTCACGAGAATCCGGAGTCTCCCATGACAATCGAAACCGAACTCACCAACATCGACGAGCTGCGGCTGGAAATCGACCGCCTCGACGCCGAGATCCTGGCCGCGGTCAAGCGCCGCGCCGAGGTATCCCAGGCGATCGGTAAAGCCCGGATGGCCTCCGGCGGCACCCGCCTGGTGCACAGCCGCGAGATGAAGGTCATCGAGCGCTACAGCGAACTAGGCCCCGAGGGCAAGGACCTGGCGATGCTGCTGCTGCGGCTGGGCCGCGGCCGGCTCGGTCACTAGCCCGCTGTTCACCTCGACTTCAGCAGCACCCCCGTCGACCTGACTAGGGTCGAGGGATGACTGCGGCTGAACAGATTCCCGATATTTCCGCGACCCCGGCATGGAGCGCGCTGCAGCAGCACCACCGGCAGATCGGCGAGACGCATCTGCGCACACTCTTCGACGAAGACCCCGATCGCGGTCGCGAGTTCAACCTCACCGTCGGCGACCTCTACATCGACTACAGCAAACATCGCATCAACCGCGACACGCTGAAACTGCTGATCGACCTCGCCCACACCGCTCGCCTCGAGCAGCACCGCGACGCGATGTTCGACGGAACGCACATCAACGTCTCCGAAGACCGGGCCGTCCTGCACACCGCGCTGCGGCTGCCACGCGACGCCTCGCTGACCGTCGACGGGCAGGACGTCGTCGCCGACGTGCACGAAGTGCTGGACAGGATGGGCGATTTCACCGACCGGCTGCGCAGCGGCGAGTGGACCGGCGCCACCGGCAAGCGGATCAGCACGGTCGTCAACATCGGGATCGGCGGGTCGGACCTCGGCCCGGTGATGGTGTACCAGGCACTGCGGCACTACGCCGACGCCGGCGTCTCGGCACGGTTCGTCTCCAACGTCGACCCCGCGGATCTGATCGCCAAGCTGGCCGATTTAGACCCGGCTACAACGCTTTTCATCATCGCATCCAAGACGTTCACCACGCTGGAGACCTTGACCAACGCCACCGCGGCCCGGCGCTGGCTGACCGACGCGCTCGGTGATGACGCGGTGGCCAAGCATTTCGCGGCCGTCTCGACCAACAAGAAGCTGGTCGACGAGTTCGGAATCGACACCGCCAACATGTTCGGCTTCTGGGATTGGGTCGGCGGACGGTACTCGGTCGACTCGGCGATCGGGCTTTCGGTGATGGCCGTGATCGGCCGCGAGGCCTTCGCGGACTTTCTGTCGGGCTTCCACATTGTCGACGAGCATTTCCGCACCGCGCCACTGGAATCCAACGCACCGGCACTGCTCGGCCTGATCGGATTGTGGTACTCCGACTTCTTCGGTGCGCAGGCGCGCGCGGTGTTGCCCTACTCCAACGACATGGCCCGCTTCGCCGCGTATCTGCAGCAGTTGACCATGGAGTCCAACGGCAAATCGGTCCGCGCCGACGGCAGCCCGGTCACCACCGACACCGGTGAAATCTTCTGGGGCGAGCCGGGAACCAACGGCCAGCACGCGTTCTACCAACTTCTGCACCAGGGCACCCGGCTGGTGCCCGCCGACTTCATCGGGTTCAGCCAGCCCACCGACGACCTGCCCACCATGGACGGCACCGGCAGCATGCACGATTTGCTGATGAGCAACTTCTTCGCCCAGACACAGGTGCTGGCGTTCGGCAAGACCGCCGAGGAGATCGCCGCCGAGGGCACCGCCGCAGATGTGGTGCCGCACAAGGTGATGCCGGGCAACCGGCCGACCACCGCCATCCTCGCCACTCGGCTCACCCCGTCGGTCGTCGGCCAGCTGATCGCGCTCTACGAGCATCAGGTCTTCACCGAGGGCGTGATCTGGGGCATCGACTCGTTCGACCAGTGGGGCGTCGAGTTGGGCAAGACCCAGGCCAAGGCGCTGCTGCCGGTCATCACCGAAGACGCCGCTCCTGCACAGCAATCCGACAGTTCGACGGATGCTCTGGTCCGCCGCTATCGCGCCGAGCGGGGACGCGCGGAATAGAACTGCGCCGAGGGTGAAGCGGCTGCGAAAATCGACGCAAAATCACGCAGGAGTTTCACGTTCGCCTAAGGTCGACCACATGACCGGCCGCCCAGCCTCTGTCGATTTCCACTTCGACGTCATGTGCCCGTATGCGTACCAGACGTCGCGGTGGATCCGCGACGTTCGCCGGCTGACCGGCCTCGCGGTGAATTGGCGCTTCTTCAGCCTCGAGGAGATCAATCGCCAAGAGGGCAAGAAGCACCCGTGGGAGCGAGAGTGGTCCTATGGCTGGTCGATGATGCGTATCGGAGCGCTGCTGCGCCGTCGCTCGATGGCCGATCTCGATGCATGGTACGAACGGGCCGGCCGCGCTCTGCATGTCGACGGCCACAAGCCGCACGAGAAGGACGTCGCCCGGCACCTTCTCGAAGAACTCGGCTTCGACCCGGCGCTTGTCGACCAGGCGATCGCCGACTCGACGACGAGTGATGAGGTGATGGCCGACCACCGGCGGGTTGTCGACGCTGGGGGCTACGGGGTACCGACCATGTTTTTCGCTGATGGCCAGTGCCTTTTCGGCCCGGTGCTGATCGATCCACCCATCGGCGAGGCGGCCGTGCGACTGTGGGATGCCGTCTCTGCCTGGACGGAGTTTCCCCACCTATACGAACTGCAGCGGCCGAAGACACCTGCCGATCAACAGCTGATCAGCGAGACCTTCCGCCCCTACCTGCAAGCGCGGGACTGGGTGTCGATCAACCGGGGCAAAGTCATCAGCTTCGATAACCGCGAAACCCGCTCCTAGGGACCGTCTCCCGCGTCAGGCGAACCGCTTGGCCAGCGACAGCGGCATCACTTTGAGGAGTGCGACCAGCGGGCCCCACGGCCACCACGGCACGGCGGCCCGGCCGGGTTCACGCTCGATCGCGGCGACGAGCGCCTTGACGCCGGTTTCGTTGTCCACCATGAGCATTGTGCTCTGGGATTTGGCCGTCATCTCCGACTCGATGTAGCCCGGTTCCATCACCGACACCGTGATCGGACCTCGAGCATATTCGGCGCGCAACGATTCGCCCAGCGAACTCAGGCCGGCTTTGCTGGCCGCATAGGACGCCTTCACACCGGGCACACCCCTTGACCCGAGCACCGACGAGATCAGCACCAGATGCCCCGAACCCTGTGCCGTGAACATCTCCAGCGCGGCCTCGATCTGCACCAGCGCGGAAACCAGATTGGTCTCGATGGTGGCTTTGTTGGCCCACACTTTGCCCGAGCCCAACTTCGCGCCCTTGCCGATGCCGGCGTTGACGATCACCCGGTCGAGGCCGCCGAGGGCCTCGGAGAGTTCCGCGAAAACCTTGGGCACCTGGTCGTGGTCGTTGACGTCCAGCGCCGCAATCACGACTTTCGATCCTGGATACCGTTGCGCGAGTTCGTCTTTCAGCTCTTCGAGCCGCTCGGTGCGACGGGCGCACAACGCCAGGTCACGGCCCTTGGCGGCGAAGGCGCGGGCCATCCCGGCGCCCAGTCCGGAACTGGCCCCGGTGATGAGGATTTTCTGTCGGGTCATCCGCTTATTTCAGCAGACGCGACATCCGCCGGTCGGCCAGCACCTTGCCGCCGGTCTGGCAGGTCGGGCAGTACTGAAAGGATTTGTCGGCGAACGACACTTCGCGGACCGTGTCGCCGCAGACCGGGCACGGTAATCCGGTGCGGGCGTGGACCCGCATGCCGGAACGCTTCTCGCCCTTCAGCGTCGCGGCCTGCTGGCCCACCGACCGCGACACCGCGTCCGAGAGCACCGACACCATGGCGTCGTGCAGTGCCCCGAGTTGAGCCTCGTTGAGCTTGCCGGCGGTGGCGAACGGCGACAGCTTGGCGACGTGCAGGATCTCGTCGCTGTAGGCGTTGCCGATGCCGGCGATCACCTTCTGGTCGGTGATGACGCCTTTGATTCGGCCGGTGTTCTTGGCGAGCAGCGTGGTCAGGTCGTCGAGGCTGAGCGTCAGCGCGTCGGGGCCGAGCGCCGCGATGCCGGGGACCTGCTGGGGATCGTCGACGAGCCACACCGCCAGCCGCTTCTGGGTGCCGGCCTCGGTGAGGTCGAAGCCCTCCCCTTCGCCAGGCGGGCCGAGGTGGACGCGTAGCGCGATTGGACCCTTGCCGGGTTTCAGCGGGGCCGCGGACAGCTTGTCCGACCAGCGCAGCCAGCCGGCCCGGGACAGATGCGTGATCAGGATCAGCTCGCCGGCCCGCATGCCGAGGTATTTGCCCCAGCGGTCGGCGCCGGTGACGGTCAGGCCGTGCAGGGCGTTGATCGGTGGGGCGAAGGTCTTGAGCACCGAGAACGCCGAGACATCGACACGGCCGACGGTCTTGCCGACGGCGTGCTGGCGGAGATAGTCGGCCAGCGCCTCGACTTCGGGCAGCTCGGGCATATGTCCAGTGTGCCGGTCAGCGCCGCGATGTGCGGACGACCAGCGACAAGACCCAGCTGACGATCGACAGCACGATCGCGGCCTTGATCGCGGTCCACCAGAAGTAGTCGATGGCCAGGCCCCAGTGCGTGGTGTCCGCGGTGATGCGCGCGGTGATCCACAGCATCAGCGCGTTGACCACGATGTGGAACAGGCCCAGCGTCAGGATGTACAGCGGGATCGACAAAATCTGCACCACGGGCTTGATGAACGCGTTGACCAGACCGAAGACCACCGCGACGACGAAGATGATGCCGATCCGCTCGAGGCGGGTGTCACCGCCGACGAAGCTCAGCCCGTGGACAACCTTGGTGACCACCCACAGCGCGAACCCGGTGAGCGCTGCCCGGATGACGAATGCTCCCATGCGCTGATCCTGCCATGGCGAACCCTCAGTACGGCGCGATGTACCGCAGGTATCCGGTACCGCCGGTATTGACTTCTTCCTCCGTGCTCCCTACCGTCTGATTAACACCGACGAAGGGACGTCAACGATGACCATGACTAGTGCGGTGAAGCCGGCGGATCGCGGTCGGGAAGACTTCGCCGACCGGTTGCTCAAGGGTTCGGTGAAGAAGTCCTATCAGCCCGTCGTCGACATCGACTGGGATGCGCCCCTGGACCCGGACAAGTTCTACCTGCCGCCCCAGATCGTGTCCTTGTACGGAACACCGATGTGGGACACCATGACTCGCGCTCAGCAGATCGAGTTGTCCCGCCAGGAACTGGTAAACACTCTGTCGGCCGGTATCTGGTTCGAGAACATCCTGAACCAGGCGCTACTGCGCAAAATCATGCACAAGGACCCCACCAGCCGGTCCACCCACTACGCGCTGACCGAACTCGGCGACGAAACCCGCCACATGGTGATGTTCGGTAAGGCCATCGAAAGGGTCGGCGCCAAGCCAGTACGCCCCCGGCTCTATCACCGGATGGTCATCAACACGCTGCCGTTCTTCTTCCAGGGCTCGGTGCTCTGGGTGGCCGCGCTGATCGGCGAGGAGATCTTCGACTCGCTGCAGCGGCAGATGATGGACGATCCCGAGCTGCAGCCGATTGTCCAGCGGCTCATGCGAATTCACGTCACCGAAGAGGCCCGCCACATCCAGTTCGCGCGCGACGGGCTGCGTAAGCGGGCACCGCAGATGCGGCGACCCGAGCGGTGGTTCGTCGGTAACGTCAACGGGCTGGGCGGCTTGTTCTTCCGCTACCTGTTCACCAACAAGGTCCAGTACGCGCGGGCCGGCATGAACGCCCGGGAAGCCCGCAGGATCGCGCGGAGCAGCCCACACCGCCGTGACGTCCAGGTGGCGGGTTTCGCTCCGCTGGCCGCATTTCTGTCCGAGGTCGGGTTGATGGGCCCGCTGGCGCGTCGCGTCTGGACGCGTACCAGATTCCTGTGAGCGAGCGCGTCCACGCCGTCGTCCTGGTCGGTGACGGCGATGCCGCGACCGAGTTGCTGGCGGCCGGCATCCACGACTTCGTGATCTTCGACCGCGAGGTGGTCAGCTCGGTGTTCGACGACGACACCGACACCTGGACGCTGACGGCCGAAGACGGCGAGACCTGCCGCGGCCGGATCGTGGTCGCCTGCGACTCGCCTTTCGTGCCGTTACTACCTGACCTTTTGGGCCGCAGGGACTTTCGCGGCACTGCGATGCACGCGGCGATGCCCTCCACCTTCTTCGAGCCGGCCGGCAAACGGGTCGCCGTCATCGGCGCGGACTCCTGCGCGGGCGAGCTGATCGAGCGAATGACCGGGGCGGGCGCGACGGTTGCGGTCTTTCCGCTGGCACCACGGCGCAAAGTGCAGCGGCAGCGACGCACCCTGCGTTTCGCACGGCGTCGCCGCGTCGAGGTGATCGCGTCGGCGATCGAGGAGGTGACCGCGGTCGGGGTTCGCACCGTCGACGGCGTCCACCACGACGCCGATGCGATCGTCTATGGCACCGGGTTCGCGGTACGGGCCGGGTTGCCGGACGAGACGCTGGTGGGCGCCCGGGGCATCAGCATCCAGCAGGCGTGGGTCGACGGCGCCGAACCCTATCTCGGGGTGGCGATACACGGTTTCCCGAATTACTTCTCGGTCACCGGGCCCCATTCAGCGGCTGCGATCCGCTTCGTCGTCGAATGCCTGAACATGATGGGCCGGCACAGCCGGATCGAGGTTCGCCGCAGCGCGCAGGGTGTTTTCAACGAACGGGTTCACCTGCGCCAACCGGCGTGGCACCCGGAAGCATCGGCGTTCGACCTATCGTCGGCCGACGGCGTAGGCGCGGACGCCTACGACGGTCCGGCGACTCTGACCGTGGACGACAGCTCACAGCAAGTGCGGGTCCTGCTGGCCGGACACGTCGAACCCGTCGACGGCCAATACCATTGGCAAGGAACGGTTTTCGGTCCGGTATCGGACGCGGCCAAACAAGCCCGGTCGGTGACTGTGACGGTCGGCGAGCGCAGCGCTCAGGCGCGCATCACCGAGCAGACCCCACAGGGCGCGCACTCGATTTCCGGCACCGGTGCGCCACCCTTTGTTGCGACGGCGTTGCAGGTCGGCTAGCCAAAGCCTGCCCGTTCCAGGCTCGGCCATCGTCACGTCGCGGGCTGCGGATTGTCGACCAAGGGTGCACTTCGATTGTCTGCGCCGATCAATTTCCCAATCCTCCAACCGAGTCGCACACCCGGCGACGGCCGATTCGACGCAGCGACACCCACGCGTCCCTAGTATTTGTCAGGTATTCAAAGCCGATCGAAGTGAGGAGACGGTGTGCGGTTCAGCTATGCGGAGGCGATGACGGACCCGACGTTCTACATTCCGCTGGCGAAAGCCGCCGAGGCCGCCGGCTATGCCAGCATGACCATCCCGGACAGCGTCGCCTACCCGTTCGAGTCGGACTCCAAGTATCCGTACACCCCCGACGGCAACCGCGAATTCCTGGACGGCAAGGCCTTCATCGAGACATTCGTGCTGACGGCCGCCCTTGGCGCAGTGACCTCAACGCTGCGGTTCAACTTCTTCGTCCTCAAGCTCCCGATCCGGCCACCGGCGCTGGTGGCCAAGCAGGCCGGCTCGCTGGCGGCGCTGATCGGCAACCGGGTGGGCCTCGGCGTGGGAACCAGCCCGTGGCCAGAGGACTACGAGCTGATGGGTGTCCCATTCGCCAAGCGCGGCAAGCGCATTGACGAGTGCATTGACATCATTCGCGGCCTGACCACCGGCGACTACTTCGAATTCCACGGCGAGTTCTACGACATCCCGAAGACCAAGATGACTCCCGCACCGACACAACCGATTCCGATCCTGATCGGTGGCCACGCCGACGCCGCGCTGCGACGGGCAGCGCGCGCCGACGGCTGGATGCACGGCGGCGGCGACGCGGACGAACTCGACCGACTCATCAGACGGCTCACACAGCTCCGCGAAGAGGAAGGTAAGACCGGCCCGTTCGAAATCCACGTGATCTCCGCCGACGGTTTCACCCTCGACGGCGTCAAACGTCTGGAAGACAAGGGCGTCACCGACGTGATCGTCGGTTTCCGGATCCCCTACATCATGGGACCCGACACCGAGCCGCTGGACACCAAGATCCGCAATCTCGAGATGTTCGCCGAGAGGGTGATCGCGAGAGCCTGACGTCGGCGGTCGCAAGCGCGGCGCAGCCGGGCGCAGCGGGCCGACGCGAAAGCCTGACGTCGGCGGTCGCAAGCGCGGCGCAGCCGGGCGCAGCGGGCCGACGCGAAAGCCTGACGTCGGCGGTCGCAAGCGCGGCGCAGCCGGGCGCAGCGGGCCGGCGCGAGAATTACAGCGTCACAGCGGGTCCCACACGGGCGCGCGCTTCTCCATATGCGCCCTGGCCGCTTCGGTCGGGTTGTTGGTGAAGCCGGTCAGTATCTGGGTGCGGTTCTCGATCTCGATCGCGTGCCGCAGGCTGGGCGCGTCCAGCGCGGTGTTGAGCCCGATCTTGGTCTGCCACACCCCGAAGGCGTTGTTCTCGACAATCGAGCGAGCCATTTTCAGCGCTGCCGCCATCAGCTCGCCGGGCGGCACCACCTCATGCACCAACTTGATCCGGTACGCCTCGTCGGCGTCGATGATGCGACCGGTCAGCATCAACTCCCGCGCCACGCCAGCCCCGACGATCTTTGGCAACAGATAGCTGGTGCCCATGTCCATCGACGAGAACCCGGCCTTGATGAACACCGAGCCGAACCGGGCGTTTTCCGACGCGATGCGGATGTCGGAGTGCAGCGCAAACGCCAGCCCACCACCGACCGCGACGCCGTTGACAGCGGCGATCACCGGAATCGGCAACTCGTAGAGCCGGGTGTACAGGTCGGCCAGCCGAACCTGGGCGTCGTAATTGACCTTGAACGCCGGGGTATTCGGCGCGTTCTTGGTCCAGGCCTCGCCGGTGCCGCTCAGGTCGGCGCCCGCGCAAAACCCACGGCCGGCGCCGGTCAGGATCGCGGCGCGAAACTCACCGCTGCCGAGCGCATCTAACGCCTGGTCCATCTCGTTGATCAGCGAACCGTCGATCGCATTCAGCCGGTCCGGCCGGTTCAGCGTCACGCCGGCGATGTTGTCTTCGAGCGTTTCCAACTCCACGGAACTCAACGGCGCCACTCCTCCTCATCGCTGCGCTCTGCATCGTCGTCGACGCAACTCATCGGCACCACTCCTTATCGTCGTCGACGCAGCTAGCCGCGCTTGGCCAACCATTCGGCCTGCATGGCCAGCAACCCCATCGCGGGCAATTGCGGGGTGTTCGAGTCGAGTTCGCGATAGTGCGTGTACACGTTGATGACCACGCGTTCCGCATCGAGCCAGGGTGCATATTCCCCGAGGTCGATGGCGTCGGCTGCCTCCACGAACGACAAGCCTTTGCGGTAGGCGGCTTCGGCTTGTTCGGCGACATGCACGAGATAGCCTCGCACCGCACGAATTCCGTCGCTGTCGGTCACCGGGCCGTGGCCGGGCACCACCGTCGAAGCATCCAGCGCAATCATCGCGTCGCACGCTTTGACCCAGTTGCCGATCGGCCCGGCCCACACGATCGGGGTGCAACCGATGAACAGCAGGTCTCCCGCGAACAGCACACCGGCGTCCGGCACATGCACCACCGAGTCGGCGGCGGTGTGCGCCGGCCCGAGGTTGAGCAACTCCACCACCCGGCCGCCGACCTCGATCGTCAGTCGGTCGTCGAACGTCTGGTCGGCGTTGCGCAGCGTGATGCCACCGAAATTGAACGGCCCGAACCGTTCTCGCAGATATGGGGTGGCGACCGGCCCCAGATCGGCGTTGGTGGCCATCACCAGCATCTCGGGCGCCATGCCGTGGGCGATCTCGTCGGCGGTGCCGGTCGCGGCGATCACCCGCACCGACGGGTCGAGTAACTGGTTGCCGTGGGTGTGGTCACCGTTGGAGTGGGTGATCAGCGCATCGGTGATCGGTGCGCGATCGGTGATCGGCGTCATCGCGTCCAGCATCTCGCGGGTCAACGGCAGATCGAACAGCGTGTCCACCAGCAGCGACGCCCCGTCGCCGGCGATCAGACCCGCATTGCTCCAACCGAACCCGCCGTCCGGGAGCGTCCAGGCCCACACCCGTTCGGCGACTTCGTGCAGCCCGCGGGTGTAGGGGAATCTCGACGGCGCCGGGTTGACGCGCGGCTTGGCGGGCCTGGCATCCGGATTGGGTCGCGGTGACAGTGGTTGCGGCGCAAGGGTTTTGCGAACGGTCTGGCGCGTCTCGCCCAGACCCTCCGCTCGTAACGTCACGACGTCGCCGTCGTGCAGCCAGCCACGGAAGCTCTCCGGCGCCAGCGGATCGAGATGCTCGACCAGCGTGCAGGTCGGCACGGTGCCGGAGCCGAACACGTCGCCCGGGGTGAGCATCACGCCCCGAGACGCATACGAAATGACTTCGGCGAAGCTCCAATCCATCTGTGCCGTCGACCCGGATCCGATCACCTCATCATTGACAAGGGCGGTGACGTTCAGGCTCAACCTGCCCTCACGGCGATACGGCTGGAGTTCGTCGGGGGTGACCAGGTACGGGCCCAGTGTGACGCCGCTGTCCTTACCCTTGGCCTGACCGATTGCGAGCTGCCCCTCCAGTTGCTGCAGGTCGCGCGCCGACCAGTCGTTGAAGATCATGTATCCGACGATCGCCTGTTCGGCTTCGGCGACCGACAGGTCCTGCCCCGCGGTGCCGATCACCGCTGCGATCTCCAATTCGAAGTCCTGCCAGACGCTTCCGGGCGCCATCGGCGCGTCCTCGTAGGGTCCGAGAACGGTTGTCGGACAGGCGAAGTAGAACGCTGGAATCCGGTACCAGGTGTCCTTGAGCAACCGGCCGCCGCCCATCGCCGCCTGGCAGTTGCGCATGTGGTCGAGGAAGCAGAGGCTGTCCCGGATCGACGGCGGTCGCGGGATCGGCGCCATCAACGTCACCTGGTCCAACGGCACCGTCGTCGGCGAGCGCAGCGCCTCTTCCCCGGCTTGCGCCAGCGAGCCGCCACCGATTAGGTCGAGCAGACCCACACCCGGTGCCAGCGGGTGGATCACGTCACCGGCGAGGACCCCGGTGCGCGGACCGCTGTCGTCTCGAAAGGTAAGCCACCGCATTGTGATTCAGTACCGTAGTCGACCATGGCCATCACCGTCGCCGAAATCGAGGTTGCCGACCCCCCGGACGCGTGGACACACGCCGGGTTCACGGTCGATCCGGACGCCGCCTGCCGCATCGGCGCAGTTCGGATCCGGCTCGCCGGGCCCGGTCGTGGCGTCGGCATCATCGGGTGGTCGTTGCGCGGCGTGGCCGCCGGTGACCTCGACGGCATCCCGACTTCCGGATCGGAAGCGGCCGCGCCGGAGCCGGCCATACATCCCAACGGCGTCACTGAGATCGACCACATCGTGCTGCTGTCGCCCGACCTCAGCCGAACGGTGAAATCCCTGGCCGCCGTCGGTGTCGAGCCGCGCCGAGAGCGGGACGGCGAACTCGGCGGCCGACCTATTCGCCAGGTCTTCTTCCGGTTCGGCGGGGTGATCATCGAGGTCGTCGGCTCACCGCAGGCTGCGGGCGACGGCCCGTCGTCACTCTGGGGGATCACTTACAACGTCGCAGACATCGACGCCACCGCAGCCTTCTTCGGCGACCGCACGACACCGGTCAAGGACGCGGTGCAGCCCGGACGCCGGATCACCACGCTGCGTCATCGCGCGCTCGGCATGTCGGTCCGGACCGCGATGATCTCAGCACCTATTCTCGGCGGGTGAGCGAGCGCGGGTCCGCCGAGGACGTGGTGATCATTCACACCGATGGCGGATGCCGACCGAACCCCGGGCCGGGGGGTTGGGGCGCGGTGTTGCGCCAGCGTCAGCACGTCCGCGAGATGCGCGGCGGCGACCCCGGGGAGACGAGCAACAACCGGATGGAGCTGACCGCACCGATCATGGCATTGGAGGCACTCACTCGATCCGTCTCGGTGCACCTCTACACCGACAGCACCTACGTCCGGAACGGCATCACCAAGTGGGTGCTCGGCTGGGAGCGCAACGGATGGCGGACCACCGCAAAGCAGCCGGTGAAGAACGTCGATCTGTGGCAGCGGCTTCAGCTGGCCTGCGCGCGCCACCGGGTCGAATGGTTCTGGGTGAAGGGGCACTCCGGGATCGCCGACAACGAGTTGGCCGACCAGTTGGCGACGCGCGGACTAGAAGAAGCGATCGGCTCCTACTCCCGCACCACCTCGTCGGGGTCTTTGTCGGGCCGAAGCCCCCTCCAGCTGGGTTGACGTAACCGGCCGTCCGACGTCCATTCGCTGTAGCGAACCTCGCCGACCAGTGTCGGCGTCACGAACGTCACACCCCTGCCATCCTGCGTGGAAAGCCTTGCATCGAATGGTGATTCGTCGGTATGCAGCGGCTTCAGGGTCTTCTTCAGGCTGGCCAGGTCGCGTTCGGTGAAACCGGTGCCGACGCGTCCGGCGAAGTGCAGTCCGTCAGCGCCCGGTATGCCCACCAGCAGCGAACCGATGCCGCTGCTGCGTCCGCCCTCCCCGGCCCGCCAGCCGCCGACGACCACTTCCTGGGTGTTCCAGTATTTGTCCTTCACCCAGGACGCCGAGCGACGGCCCGGCTGATAGGTGGAATCACGCTTCTTGGCGACCACGCCCTCCCACTTCTTTTCGCGGGCGTACTCCAGCGCGTCGGCCCCGTCACCCGGCAGCAGATCGGGCACATTCAGTCCGCCGGTAGAAGCCAGTGTTTCCAACAGCTTTCGCCGGTCGCGATACTTCGCCCGTAGCAGCGACCGCCCGTCCAGATAGAGCAGGTCAAAGGCCCGGAATTCGATACGGGTAGCGCGCGCCCGGTTCTGCATCTCGGAGAAACTTGGCACACCCGATGCGTCGAGCGCGACGACCTCGCCGTCGAGCACGACATGATGATCGGTGAGATCATCTGCCAGAGAACGTAGTTGAGGGAATTCTCCGGTCAGGTCGCGCCCGCTGCGGGACCGTAACCGCACCTTGCCGTGATCGGCGTCGACCAGCAGCCGGTAGCCGTCCCATTTGGCCTCGAAGGCCCACTGCGATGCCGTCAGCTTCGCCACCGAACCATGCGTGGTCAGCATCGGCGCCAGCTCGTCGAAGTCGAAGACGTGCTGGTCTTTCATCCGGTGCGCCAGCCACTGGTTGCCGTCGGTCTGAATCAGGGCGTAGCGACCCGAGATTCGCTGCCCATGCAGCGTGACGATGACCTCCCCTTTTTCGCCGGAGTCGTTGAATTTCTCGGTGTCGTATGTGCCGGAATCCCAGATGACGACCTTGCCACCGCCGTACTCCCCTTTCGGAATCGTCCCCTCGAAACTGCCGTACTCCAGCGGATGGTCTTCGGTGTGCACCGCCAAATGGTTGACCGCGGTGGTCTCCGGCAGATTCTTCGGCACCGCCCACGACACCAGCACGCCGTCGCGCTCCAATCGGAAGTCATAATGCAGCCGACGCGCGTGATGCTCTTGAATGACGAAGCTGTTGCCTTGTCCGGCAGCAGGTTTGGCCTTAGGCACGGGCTCCGGGGTCTTGGCAGCATCGCGCATGCTGCGGTACGTGGTCAGCCGATCAGGGAGTCCGATGTCAGCGTCCAGCGGAGCCAGCAAATCACCGTCACGCTCGACCCGCTCGAGCACTTCGTCGTAGCGCAGTTGGCGAAGCTTCTTGTCGTCCAGCTCATCCCAGCTGCGCGGTGCGGCGACGGTCGGGTATTCCCGGCCTCGCAACGAATACGGCGCGATGGTGGTTTTCGAGCCGTTGTTCTGGCTCCAGTCGACGAAAATCTTGCCCGCCCGGACGCTTTTGGTCATGGTGGCCGTGACCAGCTTGGGCATCGACGTCTCCAGTTGCTGGGCAACCCTTTTCGCCAGCACTGATGCGCCGCGGCTGCTCACCGGCTTGTCCAGCGGACTGTAGAGGTGCAGCCCCTTGCTTCCGCTGGTCAGCGGAAACGTCGTCAGCCCGATGTCGGCGACGAGATCGCGCACCGCGCGAGCCACCGCGGCCAGTTGCGCCATCGTCACGCCCGTGCCCGGGTCGAGGTCGAACACCAGCCGGGTGGCCGGACCGGGTTTGAGCTCCTCGCCCTTGCGTGTCCATTCGGCCTCGAAACGCCATTGCGGCACATGGACTTCCAGTGCGGCCTGCTGTGCGATCCACGCCAAGCCGTCGGTGCTGTCGATGATCGGGTACGTGGTCGTGCCGGACTTGTGCGTGATGCTGCCGCGCGGCAACCACTCGGGTGCCGAAGTGGCAAGCTGCTTTTCGAAGAACGACGATTCGTCGACGCCGTTCGGCCATCGCTTCCGGGTTGTTGGACGGCCCGCGATATGCGGCAGCATGAACTCGGAAACGCGGACGTAATAATCGAATACGTCGGCTTTGGTGGTTCCGGTGGCGGGATATAACACCTTCTCGGCGTTCGTCAACTTGACCCGCGTCGCCATGTTTGTCAACCTACGCCGCCCGCATCGCGTGTCACCACCGGTTATGGGAGGTGCATTACCCACTACCTCGGCAATGAACCGTGACATAAGGCACTAAAACGTTTCAGACAGAGCTATCTGCGGGCACCTACGCTGATGCGAAAAGTAATTCCTTGGCGGCCAAGCGCCGGAGTTCCGCTTAGTAACGACACCCTTCCGCTGCACTCCCGGCGTATCGATGTGCCCACGTATGACCGTTCAACCCTGCAACGCGGCGTCGTCCACATCGGCGCCGGCAACTTCCACCGAGCCCACCAAGCCGTCTACTTTGACGACCTGGCGTGCTCGGGTATTTCCAACCAGTGGGGACTCACCGGCGTCAGCCTGCGCTCCCGCGACGTCAAGGACGTGTTGTCGGCTCAGGATGGGCTGTACACCGTCGTCGAGCGTGGCCACCAGGGTCAGACAGCCCGCGTCGTGGGTTCGATCGGCTCGGTGCACTACGCGCCCAACGACCGGACGGCTGTCCGCGCTGCGCTGGCCGACCCTCGGACCAGGGTGGTCAGCCTGACCATCACCGGAAACGGCTACTTCCTGGACCCGGTCACCCGCGAGTTCGATGCCGCCAACCCGGACGTGCGCGCCGACCTGGTCGATTCGGGTAGCTACAACACCGCATGGGCGTACCTGGCCGAGGCGTTGGACATGCGCCGCCGCGCCGGCACCGCCCCGTTCACGGTGCTGTGCTGCGACAACATCCCGGACAACACCCAGGCGGCCCGGACCGCGCTGGTCTCATTCGCCGCGTTGAAGAATCCCGGTCTGGCCCGCTGGATCGACACCTATGTCGCGTTCCCGTCGACCATGGTCGACCGCATCACCCCGCAGACCTCGGAAGACGAGGTCGAGTTCGTGCGACAGGAGTTCGGCATCGCCGACAAATGGCCGGTGCTCACCGAGCCCTACAGCCAGTGGGTCATCGAAGACAACTTCTGCGACGGCCGGCCACCCCTGGACGAGGTCGGCGCCGAGTTCGTCTCCGACGTCAAGGACCACAAGCTGGTCAAGACCCGTCTGCTCAACGGCACTCACATCGCGATGTCCACGTTGGCGATCCTGGCCGGCTATCACCGCACCGACGAGGCGATGGGCAATGACGCCATCTACGACTTCGTTGAGCGGCTGATGCGCGACGAGGTGCAGCCGCTGCTCCCGCCCGTGCCCGGGATGAACACCCCGGAATACCGGCAATCGCTTTTGTTGCGGCTGAGCAACCCGCAGATGAGCGATCAGTTGTCACGACTGGCCCGCCGCGGGTCGGAGAAGATCGCGTCGTTCCTACTTCCGTCACTGCATGAGGCGATCGAGCAGGACCGACCGCACACGCTGCTGATGCTGGCACTGGCCGGTTGGGTCCGTTACCTGCGCGGGGTGGACCTCAAGGGTCGCGAGATCCAGATCGAGGACCCGCAGAAGGAGTTGCTGACCAAGCTCGCGACGATGGACGGTGGCAGCCCCGACGCGCTGCTGCGTCACGAGATCTTCGCCGAGATTCGAATGATTCCTGGATTCACGGACCGCCTGCGCGAGATGATCGTCGACATCGACGAAAACGGTGTGATCCCGATGCTGGGCAGGGCGATGCGGGACGACGAGCGGGAGCTGGTGGCGCTATGAGCCAGCCCCTGGAATTCGTCCGGCCATTCGACCCGGCATCGATCACCACGTTGCTATTGGACGCTGACGACAACCTGTTTCCCTCTGAGGCACCGGCGTTCGACGCTTCGGCCGAAGTCACCACTCGTTTCCTGGCCCGGTTCGGTGTCGACTCGCCGCTGAGCGGTGATGAGTTGCGCCGGAAGGCCGTCGGTAAGAACTTTCGCAGCACCGCCACCGATCTGGCCGTGCTGAGCGGAATTCCGTTCGACAAGGCGCTGGCCGAGGGCCGCCCTGACGCGAAGGTGGCGTCCGCCGACGACCTCGATGAGGGGCGCGCGCTGACCGCCGCGGAGCTCGAGGAGTGGGTGCGCAAAGAGCGCGAGCAGGTCACGGCTCACCTGGCCGTCACGCTGCTGCCGGACCCGAATGTGCTTGAGCCGCTTCGGGATCTGGCGCCACGGTTTGCCATGGCCGCCGTCAGCTCGAGCGCGCTGGCGCGCCTGAAGGCGTCGTTCACCGCTGCGGGGCTCGATGAGTTGGTTCCCGAAGCTGTGCGGTTCAGCGCGGAGGACTCGCTGGCGACCCCGATCAGCAAGCCCGACCCCGCGGTGTATCTGCAGGCCGGCCGCGTCTTGGGTGTCGAAGGACCGCACGGGCTTGCTGTCGAAGACTCCGTGCCGGGCGTCAAGTCCGCTGTCGCGGCCGGCTATTACGCAATCGGTAACGTGATGTTTGTGCCTGCCGACGAACGTCAAAGTCGAACCAGGGATTTGATCGAAGCCGGCGCGGTCGCTGTGACCGACTCGTGGCGCACACTCGCAGACGCCCTCTCATTGGCGGCTGTGCCGAGCGGAGGTTCCGCGCTCACCTAGGGGCCGCAACCTGAAAGGAGTTGTGCAGTCGTGTCTGACGCAGTGACCCTGAACAATTCAGCGCTCAAGGATTTGCCGATCGACGCGCCGAAATATGACCGCGCCGGCGTCAGCGTGGGGATCGCACATATCGGCGCCGGCCACTTTCATCGCGCCCATCAGGCGGCGTACATCAATATTCTTCTGCAGCAAGGCATCGCGAAGGAGTGGGGCATCTGCGGCATCGGCGTGATGCCCGGCGACTGGACGATGCGCGATGTCCTGGATGGCCAGGACGGGTTGTACACCCTGATTCTGGAAAACCCGGACGGTACGCGGGATGCCCAGGTGATCGGGTCGATCATCGACTACCGTTTCGCCCCCGACGATCCCGAATCCGCGCTGGAAGTGCTTGCCGCGCCGACCACCAAGATCATCTCGCTGACCATCACCGAGGGCGGTTACCTGGACCCCGAGGGGCCCGCGTTCACGCTGATCACCGAAGCGCTGGACCGGCGTCGCAAGCAGGGGATCTCCGCGCCCACGATCGTGTCCTGCGACAACATCGAGAACAACGGTGAGGTCGCCAAGCGCACCGTGCTCACCAGCGCCGAACGGGTCAACCCCGAGTTGGCCGAGTGGGTGGGTGAACACGCCCGGTTCCCCAATTCGATGGTCGACCGGATCACTCCCGCAACGACTTTGGAGATGGCCGCGGAAGTACGCCGTGATTTCGGCGTCGACGACCGTTGGCCGGTAGTGGCCGAGCCGTTCAGTGCCTGGGTGATCGAAGACGAATTCGCCGACGGCCGGCCGCCGCTGGAGAAGGCGGGCGTGTTAGTGGTTGACGACGTCCGGCCGTACGAGTTGATGAAGCTGCGCATGCTCAACGCGGGACACCAGTGTCTGTCCTACTTCGCCCACCTGTGCGGCTTCGAGTTCGTCCACGACGCGGCGCAGGATCCGGTGTTTGCCAAATACCTGCTGTCCTATCTCGACAACGAGGCCATCCCAACGCTGCCCCCAGTGCCCGGGATGGACTTGGGGGAGTTCGCACGCACGCTGGTCGAGCGGTTCGCCAACCCGGCCGTGCGGGACACAGTCGCGCGGATCTGCGCCTACACCTCCGACCGCATCCCGAAATTCCTGTTCCCGGTCATCTGCGACAACCTGGCCAGCGACGGGCCGGTGCAGATGGCGTCGGCTGCGGTGGCCAGTTGGGCCCGCTACGCCGAGGGCGTCGACGAGTGGGGCCAGCCTTACGAGGTGCTGGATCGATTGGCCGACGCGCTGGTGCCGATCGCACGGTCGCAGCACGAGAACCCGAACGCCTTTATCGAGATCACTGCTGTCTTCGCGGATCTGGCCCACCAGCACCGATTCGTCGAGGCGTATCGCTGGGCGCTGGATTCGTTGCACGCCAAGGGAGCTCGCGCGACACTGGAGGCATTGGTGCAATGAGCCGCGGACTGGTGATCGGCGAAGCGCTCATCGACATCGTCCAGGACGGCCATCACCTCGTCGGCGAGCACGTCGGCGGGAGTCCACTCAACGTTGCGGTCGGGCTGGCCAGGCTGGGCCGCGATGTCGACTTTTTGACCCACATTGGCGACGACGCATACGGCCGACGGATCGCCGAATACGTCAAAGCATCCGGGGCGCAGCTGGTTTCGGGTAGCGACAGCGCCGAGCGAACAACCACGGCTCGCGCGACCGTCGCCGCGGACGGCTCGGCGACCTACCAATTCGACCTGGAGTGGCAGCTGTCAGGTACGCCACCGGTGCCTCCGCCGCTATTCGTGCACACCGGATCGATTGCGGCGGTGCATGACCCGGGCTGCCTGGCCGTCTCGGCCCTGGTCGACGCCTATCGGGTATCGGCCACCGTCAGCTTCGATCCCAATGTGCGGCCGTCGCTGATCGCCGATCGCGACCTGGCCCGCACCCGAATCGAGCACCTCGTCGAGCGCAGCGACATCGTCAAGGTCAGCGAGGAAGACCTGCGCTGGCTAGACCCGGACCGCAAACCCGAAGAAATCGCCCAAACCTGGCAGACGCTGGGGCCGGCGATCGTCGCGGTGACGATGGCCGACCAGGGTGCCGAGGCCGTCTGCGCGGCCGGGGTGGTGCGGGTGCCGGCGAGATCGGCACAGGTGGTCGACACCGTCGGCGCCGGCGACTCCTTCATGGTCGGACTGCTCGACGCGCTGTGGGCCCAGGGCCTGTTGGGCGCCGACCGCCGCGCCGAACTCGGCGGGCTGGATCTCGAAACGCTGACCTACGCCCTCGAGGCGGGCAGCGCCGTCGCCGCGGTCACCGTCAGTCGCGCCGGTGCTGATCTGCCGGATCGGGACGCACTGATCGCCGCGGCGCGACAGCGATAGGGGCGTAACCGCCCTACGGTGTGGGCATACTGGCAGCATGCGTTCGATCTGGAAGGGCTCGATCTCTTTCGGGCTGGTCAACGTCCCGGTCAAGGTGTACAGCGCGACCGAGGACCACGACATCAAGTTCCACCAGGTGCATGCCAAGGACAACGGCCGCATCCGGTACAAGCGGGTGTGCGAGGTCGACGGCGAGGTCGTCGAGTATCGCGATATCGCGCGGGCCTACGAGTCCGACGATGGCCAGATGGTGATCATCACCGACGACGACATCGCGACGCTGCCCGAGGAGCGCAGCCGCGAGATCGAGGTGCTGGAATTCGTTCCCGCCAGCGAGCTCGACCCGATGATGTTCGACAAAAGCTACTTCCTGGAGCCAGACGGGAAGTCGACGAAATCCTATGTACTGCTGGCGAAAACGTTGGCCGAGACCGACCGGGTGGCGATCGTCCATTTTGCGTTGCGCAACAAGACCCGGCTTGCGGCGTTGCGGGTCAAGGACTTCAGCAAGCGTGAGGTCATGGTGATCCACACGTTGCTGTGGCCTGACGAGATCCGCGATCCGGACTTTCCGGTGCTGGACAAGAAGGTCGAGGTCAAACCCGCGGAGCTCAAGATGGCCGGGCAGGTGGTCGAGTCGATGGCCGACGACTTCAACCCCGACCGCTACCACGACGACTACCAGGAGCAGCTACAGGAGTTGGTCAACGCCAAACTCGAAGGTGGCGAGGCTTTTACCACCGAAGAGCAGCCCAAGGAACTCGACGAGACCGAGGACGTCTCGGACCTGCTGGCCAAACTGGAAGCCAGCGTCAAGGCGCGTTCCGAGAAGGCTCCGGCCACAAAGGCCGCTGCGAAGAAGGCGGCCGCCAAAAAGGCGCCCGCGAAGAAGACCGCAGCGAAGAAGACCGCGGCGAAGAAGGCGCCGGCCAAGAAGGCAGCTGTCAAGCGCTAGAACGCCTCTGGGCACATCGGCAAAGTCCCCTATTTTTGCTGCTGGGGCCCCCGTCCGCGAGTATCGTCCGACTTCAGTGCGGCCAGATCCAGGCGGCGTGTGGGATGGGGCTGAGCATCCAATGACATCGTCAACCAGCTACCGGCTACTTCGGATCGCGCTCGTTGCCTTCGGCACGGTGATGGTGCTGCTCTACCCGCTCGCCACGGTGTGGCCGTCGGGATGGGCGTGGCATCACGGTGCGCCGTATGAGTCCGACTACTTCATGATGATCGTCGGCCTATATCTGACTTTGGGTGTGTTCCTGTGGAACGCAGCGCGGCGCCCGGAGAACAACCTCAGTTTGATCTGGTTCACCGTGTGGTCGAGCGTGGTGCACGCGGCCGTGATGGCGGTGGAGTCGTTGACGGACAAGCATCATATGGGGCATCTGTGGGGAGATGTCCCGGCCCTGCTGCTGGTCGCCATCGTGCTGGCGGTGCTGGTCCGCCAATCGGGCATTGCGGAAGCCCCGGGTCGCTCCACGAGCGAAGTGGCTTGATTTCCACTAGCGTTACCGCATGGAAGTCCGATGTATCTGCGCGGCGGTGTTATCCGCCGCTGCGGTGGTTTGTGCCGCTCCCGCCTCCGCCGATGCCACCGATGACGCGGTGATCGCGGCCCTCGCGAAACGCGGCATCGTGATCAACGACGACAATCGCGACGCGATGCTCGCCGAGGCTCACATGGTGTGCGATGGGCTCGACAAGCACTGGAATGCAAGCGCTTTGGCGATGAAGTTGGTCGGCGACACCGATCTCAACGCCAGCCAGTCCAGCTTCTTCATCGGGGTCGCCATCGCGGCGTACTGCCCCGAGTACAAGGCACGCACCGGCTCCTCCGCGAGCGGGCCCACCCCAGCTGATGCCTCCTAGAAGGGCGGCGGTTCGTCGGATGACGCGCGGGCATAGCCGGAGGCGCGCTGTCGGGTCAGTCGCTCGTCGCGATTGTGGTTGCGCTCAGCGGCAATTCGCTGTGATCGCTGTTGTGCCCGGGTGCGCCGCCGCGTCGGCATCATGACCGTGCGCTCTCCGCGGTGGACGTCGACACTCGGCGGGGCCTGCGGCACGTCGCCGGTTGGGGCCGTGAGCGCCGGGAACAGGACCGCGCTACCGGGGCTGGTCACGTAAACCTGCCCCGACGGCAGCGTCCAGATCACCGTGCCGTCGGCCAATTGCCTGTCCCGCCAACCCCAAAAAGTTTTCAGCAAGTGATGTTTTCGGCATAGGCATTTCAAATTGGACGGATGAGTCGCTCCCCCGTCGGCGTGGGGAACCGTGTGGTCGATGTCGCAGCGGACGGCGGGAACGTCGCATCCGGGAGCCCGGCAGGTCAGATCGCGGCAGCGTACGAACTCGGCCAAGCCGGCCGACGGGGTATACCGCGGCTCGGCGGCAGATGGAAAAGCCAAGGGCCGCAACGTCGCCGACTTGGCCAGCTCGGCCACTACCTGCGCCGGTATCAGCTCGTCGACCCCGGCCATGAAACCCGGCGTCGTTGCGGTGCCGTCGATGGCGGCCTGCTCGGCCACGATGTGAATGACCACATTGCGGTGGCGCATCCGGCCGCGCATCTCGACGCACGCGGAGTCGCCACACGTACAGGCCATCCGATCCTCGCCGGCGACCAGGACGGCCAACGCGTCGGCCCGTCGCTGCGCCTTGGTCCGCGGATCGGCCTCACACACCGTGCCCGCCAACTCGTCCAACCGGCGATCCAGCGCCTGGGCTGTGCTGGCGAAGACGTTGCCGTACACCTCAGCGATGCCCGACATCGACTTCGACACATTGAGGTAGCGGTCTTTGATTTCTTTGTCGGCGCGGCGGATCGCATCCCGGTCGACCTGAACCACGATGGCGTCGACCCGCATCGCGAGGCGCCCGCGGGTCAGCGACGGCCAGCGCGGGGCCCGCAGCGCGACCTGTTCGTCCACAACGGCCATCGCCTCTTCGTCGGTGATCAGCGCGGTGCGAGTGGCGATGACGTCGAACATCGCGTAGTTGATGTCCCCGGCTGCCAGGCACTCCCCGACCTTGGGCAACCGTTCGCGCATCACCTCCGCATCCCTCATGTACCTCGAGGCCAGTGCGCGGCTGATCCGAAGGGCCGCAGCCAGTTCGGCGGATATCTCGTCCCACAGGTCGACGGCCCACTCCGCAGGGTCGCCGTACTGGCGGTAACGCAGTTGCATTAGATCGGCGATCGCATTAAGCCGCCCGGCGATGGAACGGGACTCGGCCCGCGCGCCGGCGCACGCCTGCTCGATCAACGCGACGGACTCGCTGGTCGCCTCCAGTGATTCGAACATACATTCGATTATACTGCGGCCCCCCGACAACTTCAGGCGTGCGGGCAGAACATCCCGAGGATCTGCCGGCAGTTGCTCCGGTCGATGACGAACGGGCCCGGGTCCGGCGGCGGCGGAGGCGGTGGCGGTGTCTCGCCCTCGAAAACGCTGAAAATTAGGTGCAGGCGCTTGGCGAATTGTTAACAGCTCAACTAGAACGTGTTTCAGAAATGGGTTCCGTGGCCGCCGACGCCTTGTTACGGTGACGCCCGTGATCCTCGACAAATTCCGACTCGACAACCAAGTCGCCGTCGTCACCGGTGGCGGGCGTGGTCTTGGCGCAGCCATCGCGCTGGCGTTCGCCGAAGTTGGCGCCGACGTCGTCATCGCTTCCCGCACTCAATCCGAACTAGAGGCCGTCGCCGAGAAGGTCCGCGCCGCAGGTAGACGGGCCCACATCGTCACCGCCGACCTGGCCCAACCCGAGGTCACCGCGGAGTTGGCCGGCCAGGCCGTCGAGGCGTTCGGGCGACTGGACATCGTCGTCAACAACGTCGGCGGCACCATGCCAAACGGGTTGCTGACCACGTCGACGAAAGACCTCAAGAGCGCATTCACGTTCAACGTCGCCACCGCGCACGCGCTGACCACCGCTGCCGTGCCGCTGATGCTGGAGCACTCTGGCGGCGGCAACATCATCAACATCACCTCGACGATGGGGCGGGTGGCAGGCCGCGGGTTTGCCGCCTACGGCACCGCCAAAGCCGCCCTCGCCCACTACACCCGGCTGGCCGCGCTGGACCTGTGCCCGCGGGTCCGAGTGAACGCGATAGCGCCGGGCTCGATCGCCACCTCCGCGCTCGACATCGTCGCCTCGAACGACGAACTCAGGGAGCCGATGGAGAAGGCGACGCCGATGCGCAGACTCGGGCAGCCCGACGAGATTGCCGCTGCTGCGGTGTATTTGGCGTCCCCTGCGGGGGCCTACCTGACCGGCAAGGTGATCGAAGTCGACGGCGGCATCACCTTCCCCAACCTCGACCTACCGATTCCGGACCTGTGATGATCAAAGTCGTCCAGATCGGCACCGGCAACGTCGGCGTGCACGCGCTCCGAGCACTCATCACCAACCCCGACTACGAACTCACCGGGGTGTGGGTGTCGTCGGATTCCAAAGCCGGCAAGGACGCCGGAGAGCTTGCCGGCCTTGATGTTTCGACAGGCGTCATGGCATCTACCGACCTCGACGAGGTGCTGGCCACCGGCCCGCAGTGCGCGGTCTACACCGCGATGGCCGACAATCGGTTGCCGGACGCGCTCGAAGACTACCGACGCATCCTGGCCGCCGGGGTCAACGTCGTGGGCAGCAGCGCCGTGTTCCTGCAGTACCCCTGGCAGACGTTGCCGGACAACATGCTCGCACCCATCGAAGACGCTGCGCGCGAGGGTAATTCGAGCCTCTTCGTCAACGGCATCGACCCCGGCTTCGCCAACGACCTGATCCCGCTGGCGCTGGCCGGAACCTGCCAGAGCGTCCGGCAGATCCGCTGCATGGAGATCGTCGACTACGCCACCTATGACAGCGCGACCGTCATGTTCGACGTGATGGGCTTCGGCAAGCCGCTCGACGACATCCCGATGTTGCTGCAGCCTGGCGTGCTGAGCCTGGCGTGGGGCTCTGTGGTCCGCCAACTCGCCGCAGGACTGGGAGTCGAACTCGACTCGGTCACCGAAAAGCAGGAGCGGGTTCCCGCCCCGGAGGACTTCGACATCGCCTCCGGACACATTCCCAAGGGCAGTGCCGCGGCGCTGCGATTCGAGGTGCAGGGACTCATCGACGGCCACCCCGTGGTGGTGCTGGAACACGTGACCCGGTTGCGCGAGGACCTGTGCCCCGACTGGCCGCAGCCCGCCCAACCCGGCGGTTGCTACCGGATCGAGATCACCGGCGAGCCGTCGTACGCCGTCGACGTCTGCCTGAGCAGTCCCAACGGCGACCACAATCACGCTGGTCTGGTCGCCACGGCGATGCGCGTGGTCAACGCCATCCCCGCCGTGGTTGCCGCGCCGGCCGGCATCCGGACCACGCTGGACCTGCCGCTGATCACCGGTCGCGGCCTGTACTCGCCCGCCTAAGGGTTTCGGCTAACCTAACTTTCTTATTCGTTGATGGAAAGTGAGTTAGGTGCCCCAGGTCACCCGCGCCCGGCTGAAGACCGGGTGGTATCTGCTCGGGCCTGCCTTCGTCGCCGCCATCGCCTACGTCGACCCGGGCAATGTCGCCGCGAATATCAGCGCCGGATCGCAGTTCGGCTTCGCGCTGTTGTGGGTCATCGTCCTGGCCAACATGATGGCGGGCCTGGTGCAGTATCTGTCGGCGAAGCTCGGCCTGGTCACCGGACGCTCGCTGCCCGAGTCCATCGGGGCCAGGCTGAATCGTCCAGTCCGGCTGGCGTTTTGGCTGCAGGCGGAGCTCGTCGCAATGGCCACCGACGTGGCCGAAGTGATCGGCGGCGCGATCGCGCTGCACATCCTGTTCAAGCTGCCGCTGCTGCTCGGCGGAATCATCACCGGTGCCGTGTCGCTGCTACTCCTGCGCGTCCAGGATCAGCGCGGCCAGCGGATCTTCGAGCGCGTCATCACCGGGCTGCTGCTGCTGATCGCCATCGGCTTCACCGCCAGCTTCTTCGTGGCGACGCCGCCGCCCGGCGACGTGGTCAGCGGCCTGGTGCCGCGATTCCTCGGCAAGGAAAGCGTGCTGCTGGCCGCAGCCATCCTGGGCGCGACCGTGATGCCGCACGCGGTGTATCTGCACTCCGGGCTGGCCCGCGATCGGCACGGTCATCCTGAGGCGGGTTCCGAGCGGCGGCGGCTGCTGCGCGTCACCCGCGTGGACGTCGGCCTGGCGATGGTCGTGGCGGGCGGCGTGAACGCCGCGATGCTGCTGGTAGCCGCGCTGAATATGCATGGCCACGGGAACATCGGTTCGATCGAGGTGGCCTACGCCGCCGTCCACGACACCGTGAGCCCGGTGATCGCCGCGCTCTTCGCGATCGGCTTGCTGACCTCGGGGCTCGCGTCGGCGTCGGTGGGCGCCTACGCCGGCGCGATGATCATGCAAGGTCTGTTGCACCGGTCGATCCCGATGCTCTGGCGGCGGCTGGTGACGCTGACGCCCGCGCTGGTGATCCTGGCTCTGGGTTTCGATCCGACCCGCACGCTCGTGCTGTCTCAGGTGGTTCTGTCGTTCGGCATTCCGTTCGCGCTGCTGCCGCTGGTTCGGCTGACCAGCAATCGCGAGCTGATGGGCGCGGACACCAATCACCGCGTGACGGCGGCAGCCGGTTGGGCGATCGGCACGCTGATCAGCCTGCTCAACGTCGTACTGATCTATCTCACGATCAGCGCCAAAGGCTAGGCCTGACATCTGACTCGTCGTGGTCCCGTCGGTGTCTCCCACCCCGGTGCCGCAATGCGATGAGTTCGTCGAGCAGAGCGTCCATCTGATCGATCGACGGCGTCATTCCGCCGCGCTCGCGGTGGGCGCCACGAACGCCGGCCAGCAGCCGTAATTCACGCTCGATGGTGTCCCGGTCCCGGATGCCTCCCTCGCTCATTGGACGATCCTTACACCTCCGGCGGACACATTCGCGCCGCGACTCGTGGAATTAACCTTGCGATCAGAAGTCGTTCGCAGCCAAGCAAATAATTCGCTCGGCTAACATCGACCAGGTGACGCAGCGGCGCCGTCATTCCTACTTCGCGTACGGGTCCAACCTGTGCGTGCAGCAGATGGCGCAGCGATGCCCTGACGCCGTCAACCCGCGCCGTGCCGTGCTCTCCGACCACGATTGGCTGATCAACCAACGCGGGGTGGCCACCGTCGAACCGCTACGCGGGACGACGGTGCACGGCGTGGTCTGGGATGTGTCCGACCACGATTTGGCCGCCCTGGACAGCGCCGAAGGCGTGCCGGTCCGCTACCGGCGCGACGAGCTCACCGTGCAGACCGAGGACGGGCCGTCGGAGGCGTGGGTGTACATCGATCACCGGGTGAGCCTGGGCCCGCCTCGGCCCGGCTACCTGGAACGCATCATCGACGGGGCACTGCATCACGGGCTGCCGCAGCACTGGATCGACTTTCTGCGCAGATGGGATCCCTCGCGCTGGCCGAGACCTCGGCCGCGTCCGACAACACCTGCGCCACAGTCGCTTTCGGAACTGCTCGCCGAGGACGGGGTCGTCGAGGCCAGTCGGCTCCGGTCGCGCTTCGGCTTCCTGGCAATACACGGCGGCGGTCTGGAACACATGACCGACGTGATCGCCGAGCGCGCCGCCGAGGCGGCCGGCGCGTCGGTGTACCTGGTCCGGCATCCCGACCGCTATCCGCACCACCTGTCGTCGGCGCGCTTCGTCCGCGAGGATTCCGCGCGCCTGGCGGAGTTCCTTGACCACGTCGAGTTCGCCGTGTCGCTGCACGGGTACGGCCGGATCGGGCGCGCCACCCAGTTGCTGGCCGGCGGTGGCAATCGCGCGCTCGCCACCCACGTTGCCGAACATCTGGACCTGCCCGGCTATCGCGTTGTCACCGACCTGAACGAGATCCCGTCCGAGCTGCGTGGCCTGCATCCGCAGAATCCGGTGAACCAGACCCGGTGTGGGGGAACACAATTAGAATTGCCGATCCGAGTCAGGGGCATCAGCCCCCGTAGCCCACTGCCCGGCGCCGACGGTCTGTCACCGGTGACCGCCGATCTGGTGCAGGGCCTGGCGGCCGCGGCCCGCTCCTGGACATTACCGTCGACATAACTACACAATCGGAGGTGGCCGATGGCCGAAAAGGCCTTACGCTTTTCACTGGGCATTCACGCAGCCAAGTCGCTGACTGCGTTGCAGGACAAGGTAAAGCGCTACGAAGACATCGGCTTCGACGCCCTGCACCTGCCTGATCACCTCGGCGCCCCGGCACCATTTCCGGTGCTGACGGCGATCGCCTCGGCGACCTCGCGGGTGCGACTGGGCACCTACGTGCTCAACGCCGGGTTCTATAAGCCCGCGTTGCTGGCTCGCGACGCGGGCGAAGTCGACCAACTCAGCGGCGGACGCCTCGACCTCGGCCTCGGCGCCGGCTATGTGCGCGCGGAATTCGAAGCTGCTGAGCTGCCGTACCCCACCGCCCGCCAACGCGTCGACCACCTCGAGCACGTCACGACCTATATGAAGAAGCACCTCCCGACGGTGCCAATCCTGATCGCCGGCAACGGAAATCGGCTGTTGACCATCGCTGCCCAGCACGCTGACATCATCGGGTTGACCGGTGCCAGCTCGCTCGCCGACCGGGTTGAGTTCGTCCGCAATGCGGCGGGCGACCGGTTCACCGACCTCGAGCTGAACCTCGCGATCACCGCCGTTCCGTCCGGCGACTCCGAGCAGGCCGACCTTGCGCTCACCCGCAGGTTCACGCCGGGCGTGTCCGACGAAGAGCTGCTGGCGCTGCCCTCGGTGCTGAGCGGGTCGACGCGCGGGCTCGCCGACACCTTGCTCGGCTACCGCGAGAAGTACGGCCTGACGTCGTTCACCTTCCAGGAAAACCACGTCGACACGATCGCGAAAGTCATTGCCGAGCTCCACTGACCGCCGAGTTCCGTATGGTGGTTTGATGCGCTACAACCCGCCCCCGAACTGGCCAAAGCCTCCCAAGGGCTGGGCGCCGCACGCGGACTGGTCACCGGATCCCTCATGGCCGTCGCCGCCGGCCGGCTGGCAGCTGTGGGTCGAGGACGACGTCCCGCCCCTCGGACGGCTCAAGCACGACGGCGGAGATGGCGACGACAGCGAGTACTTCGGCGACGAGAACGCCTGGGCCGACGATGCCGGGCCCGCGCCGGTTGCCGACGAGCTGGACGTCGCGGTGGCGGCGCTGCCGCCGGATCCAACCGCGGTCGCGCCCGAAGATGTTGCGGTGCAACACCTCGGGCAGTACGCCACGGTCAAGTGGGAAGACGATCGCCAGTACGCGATCGGCACCATCCTCGCGGTATCGGCCGATGCGGCGGAGGTGCGTCTCACGCTGGACGGCATCGCCGAGCCGATCGCCTTTCCACGCGACACGCCCGGTAGCCCACGTCTGCTGGTCTGGATGTAAGACGCTGGCGACGGCGATCCCCGTCATCTGCCTGACCGGTTACCTCGGCGCCGGCAAGACGACGTTGCTCAACCATGTGCTTCGCAGCCCGGGCGCACGAATCGGTGTCGTTATCAACGACTTCGGTGAACTCAACGTCGACGCCATGCTGGTGGCCGGGCAGATCGACGAGCCGGTCTCGATCGCCGGCGGGTGCATCTGCTGCCTACCCGATGACGGTGGCATCGACGATGCGCTGACCAAGCTCGCCGACCCGCGGCTCAATCTCGATGCCGTGATCGTCGAGGCCAGCGGTCTGGCCGATCCCCTGATCGTGGCCCGCATCATCGGCTTCAGCCCGGTCGCCGGCCTGCGCTACGGCGGACTTGTCGACGTCGTCGATGCCGCAACGCATTTCGACATCGTCGACACTGGCGAGGTGCTGCCCGCGCGTTACCGGGCGGCGTCTCTCGTCGTCGTCAACAAGCTCGACCAACTCCCTTCCGGTGACCGCGACGCCATGGTCGAGCGGGTAGCACGGCGTGTGCGCAGGCAGAATTCACGGGCGACCGTGGTCGGGGCGGTCGGTGGGCAGATCGACCCCCGGCTGCTGTATGACGTCGCGGGGTCAGACGACGAACCGGGCCAACTCTCGTTGCGTGAACTGTTTGTCGACTCGAGCGCCGGGGCCGACCACGCGCACGCCGACTCGGTCACAGTGACGACCGACGGCGAGGTCGACCCGGGTGCCCTGATCGACCTGCTCGAGGATCCGCCCGCAGGGGTGTACCGCCTCAAGGGAGCCGTGAAGATGCGATACGGCCGAGGCAGGCCGACCTTTGCGGTCAACCTTGTCGGCCCGACGATTCATATCGCGAACGCACCGCCCGAAGCCGCGGCTAACTTTCTGGTGGCGATCGGGATCCATCTCGACACCGACGATGTGCACGCTCGGCTCGATGCGGCGCTACGTCCTACCACCGAGCCGCCGACCCTGGCCAATGTTCACCGCCTGCGCCGATACCGCCGCCACAGCCTGTGAGGCAGACCAGCTGTCGATTCGGATGTAGGTTTAACGAGGTTTTCCGCCCCCGTAGCTCAGGGGATAGAGCACGGCTCTCCTAAAGCCGGTGTCGCATGTTCGAATCATGCCGGGGGCACATAGGTGGGTGGGTGGGACTTCGGTGATTGCCCCGGGCGTAATTGGGTACCCCGCCCGGCGTGAGTGACAACGATCACAGAGACGCCGATTTGCGCCAGCAGGCGCACGACCACGCGCAGCAGGCCCGAAGCGCAATGAACGAGCGACGCGAGCGCCAATCTGGGGGTGTGAGCGGCTGGGTCGCCGAGCGGGCCGGCGAATGGGACCTCAGTGGTCCAGACGAATCCGCCCTGCAGGTGCAGAAGTTCTTCTGGAATGCGCTGATGGATTACTGGTTTCGAATGGAAATCGACGGCTGGGAAAATGTCGGCGAGCCACCCGCACTGCTGATCGGCATCCACTCCGGTGCGCCGTTCGTCTGGGATGCCTGGACGGTCGGCGTTCAGTGGTGGCGACGGTTCGGCAACGAGCGCACTCTGCACGGCACGGCCCACGACGCGCTGATGGCCATCCCGGGATTCGGTCACTTCTTCCGTTCGATGGGGGTTCTGCCCGCCGCACCCGACGCCATCGCGACCGCATTGGCTGAAGGGCACGACGTGGCACTGTGGCCCGGCGGTGAGGTGGATTCGCTACGCCCATGGCGCGAGCGCGACCAGGCGAATCTGGCGGGGCGGACGGGTTTTGTGAAGATGGCTATCCGCGCGGGGGTCCCCATTGTGCCCATCGCGACGGTCGGCGGCGCCGATGCGATGCCCGTGTTGATCCGAGGCGACCGACTTTCGCGAGCCTTGCGGCTCGACAAGGTGCTGCGGCTCAAGGTCTTTCCGCTCGCGATTTCGCTACCGTGGGGGATCGCACCGGCCGCGTTACCGCAGCTGCCACTGCCGGCCAAAATCCGAACCCGGTTCATGCCTGCGATCGAACTCGACCACGATCCGGAGCGCGCCGAGGACGACGACTACGTAGATCGCAAGTATCACGAGGTACAGGACAGCATTCAGAGCGGCATGGACGCGCTCGCGCGTAAGCGTGCGTTACCGGTGTTCGGGTGAGTGACTCGTGACACGATGCTTCCTATGCTCGATCGCTCCATTTTCGCTGCGGTGGCCGTCGCGTCAGCCATAGTCGGGCCGGCGCCACTCGCGCACGCCGATCCCCTGCAATGCCCGGCCAGCGGCTGCCCGCACGGGACGGCCGCCGCGCCGGCGCCGCCGCTCGCCAACGTCAACAGTGCGTCGTACAAGGACGGCTACAAGTCCGAACACGACTACTTCGCGATCCCGCAGAATCACGCCTACCTCGCCAGCGAGATGCGAAATGGCTACACCGCCGCCTCGGCGTGCCAGGTCGAGATGAGTGGCGGCACACCGCCGGCGAATGCGAACGACTGGCTGGCGGGCTGCGTCGACGCCCTGCACGATCTGGGTTTCAAGCCATAAGCGTGTTGATCGGCGCCGCGGAGTTGGCCGACCTGATCGACGCCGGTGAGCCCGTGACGATTCTCGACGTGCGCTGGCGGCTCGACGAGCCCGACGGCCGCGCGGCGTATCTGCGGGGCCACCTGCCCGGCGCGGTCTACGTCTCGCTCGACGACGAGCTCAGCGACCACTCGGTGACCGGGCGGGGACGACACCCGCTGCCGTCTGGGCGCAGCGTGGAAGCCGCGGCGCGGCGTTGGGGCATCCGTGACAGCGTGCCCACCGTCGTCTATGACGACTGGGGTCGGGCCGGCTCGGCGCGGGCCTGGTGGGTGCTGACCGCCGCCGGCATCGCCGACGTGCGCATCCTCGACGGCGGCCTGGGCGCCTGGCGATCGAATGCGGGCGGTCTGGATTCTGGTGCGGTCGAGCCGCCACCGGGCGACGCAACCGTCACTCACGACGACCTCTATCACGGCGAGCTGCCAACGCTGACCGCGCAGCAGGTCCACGACGTCGACCTGCTTGACGCTCGCGCCCCGGAGCGCTTTCGGGGCGAGGTCGAGCCGATCGACCCGGTTGCCGGTCACATCCCGGGCGCCAAGAATCTCCCCAGCGGCGCCGTGCTGAACGACGACGGTACCTTCCTGGCACGCGGCGCGATCGCCGAACTGCTCGCCGCGCGCGGCGTCGACCACGACAAGATCGGTGCTTACTGCGGCTCCGGGGTGACGGCCGCCATCACGGTCGCGGCGCTCGCCGCGTCGGGTTACCGGGCGGCGCTGTTCCCCGGCTCGTGGTCGCAGTGGAGTTCTGATTCCGACAATCCCGTCGCGCACGGAGACGACTAGTCCGGTTCTTGGTAAAGAGGTTTGTCCTGCGGCCTCGACGGCAATGCGCGTGCAGAGGCGGATGCGTTGGTCGACCTGCGCGTCCGCTCAGGTCTCGCCGGTTCAGCCGAGAGCTGGTGAGACCGCCCTAAAAAGTACTGGTGGTGCGTCACTCTTTTAGTTGTAGTAACGTGCCGGGCTATGGACACTGACGTCTGGATCCTTGGCGGCTATCAGAGCGACTTCGCCCGAAACCTCACCAAGGAAGGCTCCGACTTCGCCGGTTTGACCCGTGAGATCGTCGACGCGACACTCACCGCCGCCGGGGTCGACGCCGCGGACATCGGAGTCGTTCACGTCGCCAACGCATTCGGCGAGATGTTCGCCGAACAGGGTCACCTGGGCGCGATGCCCGCGACCGTGTGCGACGGGTTGTGGGACACCCCGGCGTCGCGTCACGAGGCGGCCTGCGCCTCGGGCAGCATCGCCGTGCTGGCCGCGATGGCCGATCTGCGCGCCGGCAACTATGACACCGCACTGGTCCTCGGCGTCGAACTGGAGAAGACGGTTCCCGGCGACACTGCGGCCCGTCATCTGGGCGCGGCGGCCTGGACCGGGCATGAAGGCGCCGACGTGAAGTTCATGTGGCCGTCGATGTTCGCCACCGTCGCCGACGAATACGACCGCCGCTACGGCATCGACGAGACCCACCTCCGAGCGATCGCCCAAGTCAACTTCGGCAACGCGCGCCGAAACCCCAATGCGCAGACCAGGGAATGGACTATCCCCGATCCGATCGATGACGACGATGACACCAACCCGCTCATCGAAGGCCGGCTGCGACGATTCGACTGCAGCCAGATGACAGACGGCGGCGCGGGAATCGTCCTGGTCGCCGACTCCTACCTACGTGACCACCCCGGCGCGCGGCCGATCGCCCGCATCAGTGGCTGGGGTCATCGCACCGTCGGGTTGGGCCTGCAGCAGAAACTCGACCGCGCGGCCGACAATCCCTATGTCATGCCGCATGTGCGCGCGGCGGTGCTCGACGCGTTGCGGCGGGCGGAGGCCAACCTCGATGACCTCGATGGGATCGAGGTGCACGACTGCTTCACTCCCAGTGAGTATTTGGCCATCGACCATATCGGCCTGACCGGGCCCGGCGAGTCGTGGAAGGCCATCGAAAACGGCGAGATCGAAATCGGTGGACGGCTGCCGATCAACCCCAGCGGTGGACTGATCGGCGGCGGCCACCCGGTCGGCGCCTCCGGTATCCGCATGCTCGTCGATGCGGCCAAGCAGGTCAACGGAGCCGCCGGAGACTACCAGGTCGAGAACGCGAAAACCTTTGGCACGCTGAACTTCGGCGGCAGCACCGCCACTACGGTCAGCTTCGTCGTCAACGAGGTGCTCTGATGGACGTAGAAGTCGTCGCCAAGTTCCTGTCGACGCTGCCCGAGGACGACGACCACCCGTACCGGACCGGTCCATGGCGGCCGCAGACCAGCGAGTGGGACGCCGACGACCTGGTCGCCGTGGAGGGTGAGATCCCCCGCGATCTCGATGGCGTCTACCTGCGCAACACCGAGAATCCACTGCATCCGGCGCTGAAGACGTATCATCCGTTCGACGGCGACGGCATGCTGCACATCGTCGGCTTCCGCGATGGAAAAGCGTTCTACCGCAACCGTTTTGTCCGCACCGACGGCTTCCTCGCCGAGAACGAGGCGGGCGAGCCGCTATGGCCGGGGCTGGCCGAGCCGGTGCAGCTGGCCAAGCGCGAGGGTGGCTGCGGCGCCCGCACCCGGATGAAAGACGCGTCGAGCACCGACGTCATCGTCCACCGCGGGATCGCGCTGACCAGTTTCTACCAGTGCGGCGACCTGTATCGCGTCGACCCGTTCTCGGCCAGCACGCTGGGCAAGGAGACATTCAACGGACACTTCCCGATCGACTGGGGTGTCTCCGCCCACCCGAAGGTCGACCCGAAAACCGGTGAGCTGCTGTTCTTCAACTACAGCAAGCAGGCGCCCTATATGCATTACGGCGTCGTCGGCGAGAGCAACGACCTGACCCACTACATCGACATTCCGTTACCCGGCGCGCGATTGCCACACGACATGGCCTTCACCGAAAACTATGTGATCCTCAACGATTTCCCGCTGTTCTGGGATCCGGACCTGCTCGAACAGAACGTGCACTTGCCACGGTTCTACCCCGACATGCCATCCCGCTTCGCGGTGGTGCCGCGCCGCGGCAGCAGCAGCGACATCCGCTGGTTCGAGGCCGACCCGACGTTCGTCCTGCACTTCACCAACGCCTACGAAGACGGCGACGAAATCGTGCTCGACGGCTTCTACGAAGGCGCCCCGCAGCCGGTCGACACCGGTGGGAACAAGTGGGACAAGCTGTTTCGCTTCCTGGCGCTGGACCGCCTGCAAGCTCGCCTACACCGGTGGCGGTTCAACCTGGTCACCGGCGAAGTCAAAGAAGAGCAATTGTCGGAGTCAATCACCGAATTCGGGACAATCAACCCGGACTACGCTGCAACGAATTACCGCTACGCCTACGCGGCGACCGGCAAGCCGGGCTGGTTCCTGTTCGACGGGTTGGTCAAGCACGACCTGCGGACCGGTGGCGAACAGCATTACCAGTTCGCCGACGGGGTCTATGGAAGCGAAGCCGCGATGGCACCCCGACCGAATCCCACCGCTGAGGACGACGGCTACCTGATCACGCTGACCACCGACATGGATGCGGACGCGTCCTATTGCGTGATCTTCGACGCCGCCCGATTCAGCGACGGCCCGGTGTGCAAACTTGCTCTGCCCGAACGCATTTCCAGTGGGACCCACGCCACCTGGGCCGCGGGTTCGCAGTTGCGTCATTGGCATGACGTCTGAGCCGACGGCTCTGGACGCCGGCGGAACCAACGCGGTCGGCCGCATCCTGGGTCTGCTCGGTGACGAGTGGACGCTGCTGATCATCCAGCAGGCGCTGCTGGGAGCCACCCGTTACGGCGATTTCAGCCAGCGCCTTCCTATCTCGAATACAGTGCTGGCCAACCGGTTACGGGCGCTGACGGACAGCGGCCTGCTGGTCCGCACCGAATACCAGACGCGCCCCGTGCGCGCCGAATACCTGATCACCCAACGCGGACGGGCATTCTGGCCGGTGCTGCTGTCGATCTGGGAGTGGGAGCGGCGCTGGGTGCCCGACCATGTCCACCGGCTTCCGGGCATGCGGCACACCCAGTGCGGTCGCGAATTCGCGCCGGTGTTGACGTGCCGTGCATGCGGTGAAGCGGTCACCGAGAAGCAGGTGGCGGCGCGCTGGGGCCCGAGCGGGTCGTGGCCGCGCTCGGTACCTGAAGGGTCCAACCGCCGCAGATCGAGCGCCGACGGCAAGCGTGGTCAGGCCGGGCTGTTTCCCGAGACGATGAGTGTGTTCGGAAATCGTTGGGCCGCTGCGCTGTTGGTGTGCGCCTTTTTAGGCACCAGCCGCTTCTCGGATTTCCAGACGCAGCTCGGAGCCCCGCCGTCATTGCTGTCCGGCCGATTGCAGACGTTTTGCGCCAACGGCGTGCTGTGCACGTCGCGCGAGGCCCACTACCAGCTCACCGAGAAGGGGCGGGCGTTCTTCCCGGTCATCATCGCCGCCCTGCAATGTGGGCAGCATTGGTTCCACGCGCCTGAGGGCCCGGCGGTGCTACTCACCCACCTCGGCTGCGACAAGCCATTTTTCGGACAGCTGACCTGCGACCAGTGCGCCAGGCCGCTCAAGGGCGCGGACGTCAGCGTCGACTAGCGACGCAGCGATGCCGCCAGCGCCCACACCGAGCACAACACCGCCGCGACGGCGGCGATGCCTCCGACGTACAGGCCGTAGGCCGCCGACACCGGCGGCTTCACATTGACCGAGTAGTACCGCACCATCAACGCTACTTCGAGCGACGAGATCACCAGCGCGGCAACCGATGCCGGCCGTACCGACAGCCCTCGGCCGACCATGGCACCCGCGACCAGCAGGGTGGAGGAGAGTACGACGATCAACTGCCCCGGCCCGAAAGCATGCGGCAGGTGCAAACTGCCGATGCTGCCGCCGATCGCGTTGGCCCAGCCGCCGCCGCCCGTCCTTGTGGTCAGCCACGGCAGCCAAGCGCTCACCGATAGCGCCGCGGCGAATAGCGCGACCATCCAACCAGGGCTCGGGCGGGGCATACTGCGACAGTAACCGGGCCGCTCAGGCAGGCGCGAACACCGTCACGAATTTCCGCAGCGACTCGTTGATGTCGCTTTTCAGCGCGGCGGCAACGATCATCCCGATCGGCCCGAACAGCGCCGGTCCGCCGAGGTGCACGTCGAAGCTGACCACCGACTGCTCGCCGCTGGGCTTGACCTTGGCCATCAGCTTCACTTTGACCCCGCCGACGCCGACCCCGTTGAGCGTCATGGCCTCCGGCGGCTTGTAGTGCACGATCGTCCACGTGATCCGGTTGGGCATACCCTTGACCTCGACGATCGACTCGATCACCGTGCCCTTTTCCAGCTGCTCGGGCAGCTTGCTGCGCCACACCCGGTGGATGGTCAGCCAATCCTTGAAGCGGGAGAGATTGGACGCGTTCTGCCACGCCCGGTCGGGTGACAGCGGGACGTCGATGGATCCGGAAAGCTTTGCCATGGGTTGCCTCTAGAGTTCGTCGAGCCGCCACCACGGCTCGAATTCCGTTGTTGCCGTGGGATCTACACGACCACCAGGTTTGGGCACCGCTACCGAGACACCCGCGTCCTCGGCGGCGGCCAGCAACCGTTCGATCGGTTCGGCCCAGGGGTGTGGCGCCAGTCGGAACGTGCACCAGTGGATCGGCACCAGCAGCCCGCCGTTGACGTCCAGGTGCGCCTGGACGGCGTCCTCGGGGTTCATGTGGATGTCCGGCCACTGCTTGTTGTAGGCGCCGACCGGCATCAGCGTCACGTCGAAAGGTCCGTGGTCGGCACCGATTTCGGCAAAGCTTTTGGTGTAGCCGGTATCGCCGCCGAAGTAGGCGCGGTGCTCCGGGCCGATGATCGCCCATGACGCCCACAGGGTGCCGTTGCGATTCAGGAACCGGCCTGAGAAGTGCCGGGCCGGTGTGCAGATCAATGTCAGCTCATCGATCTGGGTGCGCTCGTTCCAGTCGAGTTCGATGATGCGCTCGTCGGGAATGCCCCACTCCCGCAAATGCGAACCGACGCCGAGCGGTACCACGAACGGGGCCCACTGAGTTCGGGCCAAACCGATGACGGTGTCGATGTCGAGGTGGTCGTAATGGTCGTGGCTGACCACGATCGCGTCCAGGGCGGGCAGCGCTTCCAGCGACACCGGCGGTGGATGCATGCGGCCGGGCCCGATGACGTCCGACGGCGAGCAGCGCTCACTCCAGACCGGGTCGGTGAGCACCCGGTAGCCGTCGATTTCCACCAGCGCCGTCGAGTGGCCGAACCAGCTGACCGCGACCCGGCCGGCGGGGGCGTCGAAGGTGCGCGGCTCGGGAGTGATCAGCGGGATGTCCACCGGCGGCCGGGCCGCGGTCCGGCCGGTGATCAACTCCCACAGGATGTTTCGCTGTTCCTCAGTGTCGAGGTTGAACGAGGCCGGCTCCAGGTTGACGAATACGCCGTCGTGGAAGTTCGGCGAGCGTTCGGCGACGCCGCGGATGTCGGACGGTTGTGCGCCGAGCGCGGCCGGTGCGCCGTGCAGTGCACGCAACACCCACCCACCCGTGGCGAGTGAGACCGTCCCCACTGCCAGTCGCAACGCCGAGCGCAACATCCGTCTAGGCCCCCTGGAACTTCGGCGGGCGCTTCTCGACCCGCGCCACCTGCGCTTCGACCACGTCCCTACTGCCCCACGCCCTGTCGAACAGCTGCTTCTGCTCCGGCGACGGGTCTTCGATGGCGCCATCGTCGTTGAGCACGCGTTTGGCGTGTTGCAGGGCCAGCGGCGCCAGTCCGGCGATCTCGACGGCCCAGGCCTGAGCGTCGGCCAGCGTCCCGATCCGGTTGGCCATCCCGGTCTGCAGCGCCGTTTCGGCAGTCAGCTTCTCCGCGGTCAGCAGCATCGACCGGGCCCGGCCGTGACCTACCAGCGAGGAAAGTCGATGAATGCTCCAATTATCCAGTGCCAGACCATATTTCGATGTCGGGAACTGGAAGAACGCCTCGGGCGCGACGACACGCAGATCGCACTGCATCGCCAGTTGCAGACCCGCGCCGATGGCCGGGCCGTTGATCGCGCCGACCACCGGGATCGGCGCCGCGTCCAGCGCCTTGTGCAGTTCGATCAGGCGGTCGGGGTAGTCGGCGGCGAACGCGTCACCGCTGAGATCGGCGCCGGCGCAGAACACGGTGCCCTGCCCCGTCAGCACGACGACCCGCACGTCGTCACCCGCGGCCTTCTCGATCGCCTCGCGGAGGTCGTCGACGAGCTGAGAGTTGAGCGCATTGCGCCGTTCGGGACGCTGCAACTCAATCGTCAGCACGTCGTCGACGCGGGTAACTCCGATCATGTCCGACAGCCTAATGAGGTGCCGGGCGGCAATGAATCCGCGGTGCGGAGAACGTTCCATTGGCCCTGCGGAACTGACAAGATGTCAAACCGTGAGACGACCTAACTTTTTGGTGATCGTGGCGGACGACCTCGGGTTCTCCGACATCGGCGCCTTCGGTAGCGAGATCGACACCCCCAACCTGGACCGGCTGGCGAAGGCGGGAATCAGGCTCACCGATTTCCACTCGGCGCCGGCCTGCTCGCCGACCAGGTCGATGCTGCTGACGGGCACCGACCACCACATCGCCGGCATCGGGACGATGCTCGAGGTCACCCCGCCGGGGTTCCAGCCGCCACCCGGCTACGAGGGCTACCTCAACGACCGGGTGGTCGCGCTGCCCGAGCTGTTGCGCGATGCCGGGTATCTGACGCTGATGGCCGGCAAGTGGCATCTCGGCATGACCCTGGACCGGACACCGTCGGCGCGCGGATTCGAGCGCTCGTTCGCGTTATTAACCGGCGGTGCAAGCCATTACGGAGTCGTGCCTGGTGAATTGTTGCCGGCCATGTCGCGGTATGTCGAAGACGACCAGTTCGTCACCGTCGGCGACGACTTCTATTCGTCGGACTTCTATGCCGACACGATGCTGCGGTATCTCCGCGAGCGTCCGGCGGACGAGGACCGGCCGTTCTTCGCCTATCTGCCCTTCCAGGCGCCGCACTGGCCGTTGCAGGCCCCCGAAGAGGTCATCGCGAAGTACCGCGGCCGCTACGACGACGGTCCCGACGCGCTCCGCGAGAAGCGACTTGCCGCGCTCAAACGGCTCGGGCTGTGCGCCGGAGACGTCATCCCCCACCCGGTGGTGGCCGACGGAGAGCCGGAGTGGTCCGACATGAGTGCCGAGCAGCAAGCCCTGTCCGCCCGGACCATGGAAATCTACGCCGCCATGGTCGACCGGATGGACTACAACATCGGCAAGGTGGTCGACTACCTCACGGAGACAGGCGAACTCGACAACACCGTGGTGATCTTCATGTCCGACAACGGCGCGGAGGGAGCGATCGTCGAGGCGATGCCAATCCTCGGTGGCATCATCGCCGCCGAGATCGAGCGGTACCTGGACAACAGCCTCGACAACGCCGGCGCCCCCGACTCGTTCATCTGGTACGGCCCGCGCTGGGCGCAAGCCGCCACGGCGCCGTCGCGCCTGCACAAGGCGTTCACCTCCGAGGGCGGCATCCGCGTGGTCGGGTTCGTCACCTGGCCGGGCTTCGACCGGCAGCAGGAGATCGGCACCGCATTCAGCACCGTGATGGACATCGCTCCGACCGTCCTCGAACTCGCCGGGGTGTCGCACCCGGGTACCGAGTACCAAGGACGCGAGGTGGCCCCGATGCGCGGCCGGTCGCTGCTGCCGTATCTGTCGGGCGAATCCGAGGCGGTGCATGACGACGTCATCGGAACCGGGTGGGAGTTGTTCGGCCGCAGGGCTATTCGTCAGGGCGACTGGAAGGCGCTGCACCTGCCCGAGCCGTACGGCCCGGGTACCTGGCAGCTCTACGACCTGTCCGTCGACCGTGGCGAAATCAACGATCTCGCCACGTCACATCCGGACAAGCTGGCCGAGTTGCTGGAGCTGTGGGACCGCTACGTCGAGGACACCGGAGTGATCCTGGACCCCATCTCCTTTTTCGAGGCCCCGGCCGAGTGAGCCGGATCGGGACCAACCAACTGCGCGACGCGGTACTCGACGAGGGTTCGTTCGTCAGCTGGGACAGCGCGCCGCTGGCGATCCCGATAAGCGAGTCCTATGCCGGCGAACTCGCCGAAGCACAAGCTGCCAGCGGCCACGACGAATCGGTGCTGACCGGTGAGGGCCGGGTGTTCGGGCGCCGGGTTGCGGTGGTGGTCTGCGAGTTCGACTTCCTGGCCGGCTCGATCGGGGTCGCGGCCGCCGAGCGGATCACCGTTGCGATCCAACGCGCCACCGCCGAGCGGCTGCCGCTGCTGGCCTCGCCGAGTTCCGGCGGCACGCGGATGCAGGAGGGCACCGTCGCGTTCCTGCAGATGGTCAAAATCGCCGCGGCCGTCACCTTGCACAAGCGCGCCCACCTGCCCTACCTGGTCTACTTGCGGCACCCGACCACCGGCGGGGTGTTCGCGTCGTGGGGGTCACTCGGTCACGTCACCTTCGCCCAGCCCGGCGCGCTGATCGGATTCCTGGGGCCGCGGGTCTATGAACAGCTGTACGGCGAGCGGTTTCCGCCCGACGTGCAGACCGCCGAGAACCTACAACGGCACGGGGTGATCGACGCGGTCGTGCCCCTGGACGAGCTGCGCGGCATCCTCGACCGGGCGCTGACCGTCGTCGCCGACGATCCGGGACCGGCGCCACAGCGACCAGGTAGAGAACCCCTGCCGGACGTCCCGGCGTGGGACTCGGTGCTGGCGTCGCGGCGGCCGGACCGGCCCGGGGTCCAGCTCCTGCTGCGGTCCGGCTGCACCGACCAGGTGCTGCTGTCGGGCACCGGCCAGGGCGATGCCGCGACGATGCTGCTGGCGCTGGCCCGGTTCCACGGTCAACCGGCGGTACTGCTCGGGCAGCAGCGCGTCACCGGCGGGCTGGTCGGCCCGGCGGCGCTGCGCGAGGCCCGCCGCGGCATGGCGCTGGCCGCCGGTCTGCGGCTGCCGCTGGTGCTGGTGATCGACACCGCCGGCCCGGCCCTGTCAGCCGAGGCCGAACAGGGCGGGCTGGCCGGTGAGATCGCGCATTGTCTGGCCGACCTGGTCACCCTCGACACCCCGACCGTGTCGGTGCTGCTCGGCCAGGGCAGCGGCGGGCCGGCGCTGGCGATGGTGCCCGCCGACCGGGTGCTGGCCGCTCTGCACGGCTGGCTGGCGCCGCTGCCGCCCGAGGGTGCCAGTGCGATCGTCTTCCGCGACACCGATCACGCCCCCGAACTGTCAGCGGCGCAAGGCGTCCGCTCGGTCGACTTGCTGGCCTCCGGGATCGTCGACGCCGTCGTTCCCGAGCACCCCGACGCCGCCGACGAGCCGGTCGAGTTCTCGACGCGGCTGTCCGCGGCGATCGCCGTCGAGCTGGACGCCTTGCGCGATGTCCCGGACGCCGAGCGGATGGCGGCCCGGCTCACGCGCTACCGCGACATCGGACGGCCTTAGCTCTCGGGGAGCCCGAGGTAGCGCTGAATGGTCGGCGCAAGCCAGTCGACGATCTCATCACGGCTCATCGCCACCACGGGTGGCAGCCGTAATACGAAGCGGCACAACGCCAGGCCGAGTATCTGGGTGGCGATCAGGCCCGATCGTTGCAGCGACTCCCCGACCGGCACCAAGGTGGCGACCTGGGGCTGAAGCTGCGTCGAAAAGATCTGCTGCATCCGGTGGGCGGCCTCGGCGTTGGTGGTGCTCGACCTCAACAGGATCACCAGCGCCTCGTCACCTTCCCACCGCTCCAGGAAATGGCCGACCAACGCGCGACCCACCTGCGTCGGCGACAGCGCGGTGACGTCGGGAAATCTCAGGTCGAATTCCGCCGCAGCCGCGAACAACTGGTCCTTGTTGCCGAAGTAGCGCATCACCATCGAGGGATCGATCCCGGCGTCGGAGGCGATCGCGCGGATCGTGGCGGCCTGGAAGCCGGCCGCGCCGAACCGCTCGCGGGCCGCGGCCAGAATCGCCGCCTTGGTGTCCTCGGAACTTCGTCGCATGTCAACAAGTGTAGGCCAACAAGTGTTGACAAAGATCCGTGCGCAGGGCACGATGACAGTGCCAACAAGCGTTGACTTTGGGATGGAGAATCTGATGAACGACACCGACGTTCTCGTCGTGGGCGCCGGCCCGACCGGGTTGACGCTGGCCGCCACCCTGCTGAGTCGCAACGTTCGGGTGGTGGTCGTCGACCGCCAGGCCGCCGGGGCGAACACCTCACGCGCGGCGGCGGTCAACGCCCGCACCCTCGAGGTGCTGGAGAGCGTCGACGTGTCGCGCCGAATCGTCAAGGCGGGAATTCTCGCGCCACGGTTCACCGTGAAGCAGGGATCGCACACGCTGATGGGAATCGACTTCACCGGCCTGCCGACCCAATACCCCTACACGCTGATGATTTCGCAGGCCAATACCGAAGCGTTGATCGCCGAGCGCCTGGCCGAGCTGGGCGGCGCGGTGTTGCGGCCCAAAGAGCTGGAAAGGCTGCACCAGGACCGCGACAGCGTGACGGCCGGCTTCACCGACGGCGACACCATTCGGGCGCGGTACATCGTCGGCTGCGACGGCGGGCACAGCACGGTTCGGGCGCAGGCCGAGATCGGTTTTGCCGGAGGCGAATACGCCGAGTCATTCGCCCTAGCCGACGTGCGACTGTCGGGCGAGGCACCCACCGACGAGGTCATCTTGTTCTACGCGCTGGCGGGGCTCACGGTGCTGGCGCCGCTGCCCGATGGCATCCACCGCATCGTCGCGCCCAGCACCCGGGCGCCCGAGCACCCGACCCTGGACTTCGTCCAGGACATCCTCGACACCCGCGGCTTCGGAACCGGGCGCACGGTCGCGACCGAGCTGGTCTGGGGCTCGCGTTTCCGGATCCAGCACCGGGTCGCCGACTCCTACCGAGCCGGGCGACTGCTGCTGGCCGGCGACGCCGCGCATGTGCACAGCCCCGCCGGAGGGCAGGGGATGAACCTGGGCATTCAGGACGCCGTCGCGCTGGCCGCAGCACTGGACGAGGTGTTGCACGGCGGCCCGGACGCCGTGCTCGACGACTACAGCGCCGCCCGCCGTTCGATCGCGCAGGGGGTGATCGCGACGACGGATCGGCTGACCCGGTTGTCGACGTTGCCGAGGCCGGCGCGGCCGGTCCGCAACGCGCTGATGCGTACCGCCGCACACATTCCCGCGGTCCGCTCCCGACTGGCCTGGCGACTGTCGGGTCTGGTTTATCGCTGACCCCACGCCGCCGCGGCGGGTGTTCCCACAGCTAAGGGCGATGATCAGGCATCATGGGCGGATGGACGCTGGTGGAGCCTCGCCTCGGGTTTTGGTTGTCGACGACGACTCTGACGTGCTTGCGTCGTTGGAGCGCGGACTGCGGTTGTCCGGCTTCGAGGTGTCGACCGCTGTCGACGGCGCCGAGGCGTTGCGCAGCGCCACCGAGACCCGGCCCGATGCGATCGTGCTCGACATCAACATGCCGGTGCTCGACGGCGTGAGCGTGGTGACCGCGCTGCGGGCGATGGACAACGACGTGCCGGTCTGTGTGCTGTCGGCGCGCAGCTCGGTCGACGACCGGGTGGCCGGCCTGGAAGCCGGCGCCGACGACTACCTGGTCAAGCCGTTCGTGCTGGCCGAGCTGGTGGCGCGGGTGCGCGCGCTGCTGCGCCGCAAGGGCTCGACCCCGGCCTCGTCGTCGGAGACCATCGCCGTCGGGCCGCTCGAAGTCGACATCCCGGGCCGCCGCGCCCGGGTCAACGGCGTCGACGTCGACCTGACCAAGCGTGAATTCGATCTGCTGGCCGTGCTGGCCGAGCACAAGACCGCGGTGTTGTCGCGCGCCCAGCTGCTCGAATTGGTGTGGGGCTACGACTTCGCCGCCGACACCAACGTCGTCGACGTGTTCATCGGCTACCTGCGCCGCAAGCTGGAGGCCGGCGGCGGTCCCCGGCTGCTGCACACCGTTCGCGGCGTGGGATTCGTACTGCGTATGCAGTGAGGCGAACATGAACTTCTTGCAGAGAATTCTGACCCGCACCCCGTCGCTGCGGGCCCGCGTGGTGGTGGCCACCGTCATCGGCGCGGCCATCCCGGTGCTCATCGTCGGCGTGGTGGTGTGGTTCGGCATCACCAACGACCGCAAGGAGCGGCTGGACCGCCGTCTCGACGAGGCGGCCGGTTTCGCGATCCCGTTCCTGCCCCGCGGGCTCGGTGAGATTCCGAAATCGCCCAGCGACCAAGACGCCATCATCACGGTCCGGCACGCCAGCGGCGAGGTCACGTCGAACACGACGGTGACACTGCCGCAGTTGCCGGCCGGTTACGCCGACACCTACGTCAAAGGGGTGCGTTACCGGGTGCGGGCCGTGACGATTCCGGCGCCGCACCCGATGCTGGTCGAAGTCGGCGCCACCTATGACGCCACCCTCGCCGATACCAACAACCTGCATCGTCGGGTGTTGTTGATCTGCCTGTTCTCGATCGCCGCCGCGGCCGTATTCGCTTGGCTGCTGGCCACTTTCGCGGTGCGGCCATTCAAGCGACTGGCCCAGCAGACCCGCTCGATCAACGCCGGTGACGAAAGCCCACAGGTCCGGGTGCGCGGCGCCAGCGAGGCCGTCGAGATCGCCGAGGCCATGCGCGGCATGCTGCAGCGGATTTGGGACGAGCAGAATCGCACGCTGGAGGCGCTGACGTCGGCACGCGACTTCGCGGCGGTGTCGTCGCACGAGCTGCGCACGCCGCTGACGGCGATGCGCACCAACCTCGAGGTGCTGGCCACCCTCGACCTTCCCGACGAGCAGCGCAAAGAAGTCCTCAGCGACGTGATCCGGACTCAATCACGAATCGAGGCAACGCTTTCCGCGCTGGAACGGCTGGCCCAAGGTGAGCTGTCGACGTCGGAAGACCATGTGCCGGTCGACATCACCGAGCTACTCGACCGGGCCGCGCACGACGCGATGCGAATCTACCCCGACCTCGAGGTTTCGCTGGCGCCGTCACCGACCTGCATCATCGTCGGAATGCCTGCCGGGCTTCGGCTGACGGTGGACAACGCGATCGCCAACGCCGTCAAGCACGGCGGCGCCACCAAAGTCCAGCTGTCCGCGGTCAGCTCGCGGGCCGGTGTCGAGATCTGCGTCGACGACAACGGCAGCGGACTACCCGAAGAAGAGCGCCAGGTCGTGTTCGAGCGCTTCTCTCGTGGGTCGACCGCATCGCACTCCGGCTCCGGGCTCGGCCTGGCGTTGGTGGCCCAGCAGGCACACCTGCACGGCGGCCAGGCAGCGTTGGAGGAAAGCCCGCTCGGCGGAGCGCGACTGATCTTGCAGCTGCCCCCGCCGAGCTGACGTTTCTAGCGGGCCCCGAGCAGGTCGATGACGAAGATCAGCGTCTTGCCGGACAGCTGATGTCCCGAACCGGCCGGGCCGTACGCCTGCTCCGGCGGGATGATCAGCTGGCGCCGACCGCCGACCTTCATTCCCGGAATCCCGTCCTGCCAGCCCTGAATGAGGCCCTGCAGCGGGAACGAGATGGACTGGCCGCGACCCCACGAGCTGTCGAACTCCTCGCCCGACTCGTAGTCGACGCCGACGTAGTGCACCTCGACGGTGCCGCCCGGCACGGCTTCGGGGCCGTCGCCGACCGTCAGGTCTTCGATCTCGAGTTGGGCCGGCGCGGGGCCGTCGGGGAACTGAATCTCAGGTTTGCTTGACACCCAAGCGACCCTAGTCGGAGCCAGACAATCAGCGTCCCGTCGGGCACACTTGACCCGTGAACAAGGACACTGACGCTCTCTCGCGGATCAACGAACTCGTCGCCGAGGAGAAGGCGCTGCGAGAGCAGTTGCAGCACGGCGAGATCAGCGAGTCCGAGGAGCACAAGCGGCTGCGCAATCTGGAGATCCAGCTCGACCAATGCTGGGACTTGCTCCGGCAGCGGCGCGCGCTGCGCGAGACCGGCCGCGATCCCGGTGACGCCGCGGTGCGGCCGGCCGATGAGGTCGAGGGCTACATCGGCTGAGGACATGACTGTGCGTGACGTCGACGCGGTCATCGTGGGCGGCGGGCACAACGGTCTGGTCGCCGCCGCATACCTGGCGCAGGCCGGGCAGCGGGTGCAGGTGCTGGAACGGCTGGCGCACGTCGGCGGCGCGGCGGTATCCGCGCGGGTTTTCTCCGGTGTCGAGGCTCGGCTGTCGCGCTACGCCTATCTGGTGAGCCTGCTGCCGACGCGCATCCTCGACGACCTCGGCGTGACGGTCCGGCTGGCGCCGCGGCCCTACTCGTCGTACACGCCCGACCCTTTAACCGCGGGTCGGACCGGTCTGCTGGTTGGGCGGGAGTCCACGTTCGACGCGATCGGCGCCGGCGGCGACGAGCACGCGTTCGCCGAGTTCTACCGGCGCTGCCGGACAGTCACCGAGCGACTGTGGCCGACGATGCTGGAGCCGCTGCGGACCCGCGAGCAGGCGCAGTCGCTCGTCGGCGATGCCGCCTGGAGTGACCTGATCGAGCGTCCGATCGGCGAAGCGATCACCGACGCGTTCGGCAACGACGTGGTGCGCGGCGTGGTGGCGACCGACGCGCTGATCGGCACCTTCGCCCGGCTCGACGACCCGTCACTGCAGCAGAACGTCTGCTTCCTGTACCACCTGCTCGGTGGCGGCGACGGGGGCTGGCACGTCCCGGTCGGCGGGATGGGCGCGGTGAGCGCGGCGCTGGCCAACGCCGCGCGAGGTGCCGAAATCGTCACCGGCGCAGAGGTTTACGCGATCGAACCGAACGGCGAAGTGCGCTATCGCCACCGCGACGAGGAGCATGTGGTGCGCGGCCGATTCGTGCTGTCCGGTGTCACGCCGACGACACTGGCGGGCCTACTCGGCGAACCCGAGCCACCGTCCTCGCCGGGGGCTCAGGTGAAAGTCAACATGGTGCTGCGCCGCCTGCCGCGGCTGCGCGACCAGAACGTCACGCCCGCACAGGCTTTCGGCGGCACGTTTCACGTCAACGAGACCTGGACCCAGCTCGAAGCCGCGTATGACCGGGCGGTTGAATCCGTTCTGCCGGAACCACTTCCGTGTGAGATCTACTGCCATTCGTTGACCGACCCCAGCATCCTGTCGCCGGCACTACGGGAAGCGGGCGCGGCGACGCTGACGGTGTTCGGCCTGCATACCCCGCACCGGGCGTTCGAGCGTGACACGCTCACCGATGCCGTACTGGCGTCGCTGAATTCCGTTCTGGGCGAACCGATTCAGGACGTAATAATGACCGACGCCGGCGGCCGGCCCTGCGTCGACACGACCACAACGCTGGATCTGGAACAGCGACTGGGCATGACCGCGGGCAACATCTTCCATGGCGGATTAGCCTGGCCGTTCGCCGAGGACGACGAGGCACTGGGCACCCCGGCACGGCAGTGGGGTGTGGCCACCACGCACGAACGCATTCTGCTGTGCGGTTCGGGCGCACGCCGCGGCGGAGCGGTCTCCGGGATCGGAGGTCACAACGCCGCGATGGCTGTCCTGGCGCTGAGCTAACTGGTGGCGACCCGCTTCACCCGGCTACGCCGCGCTCGCGATCGCCACGGCTAGCGAGCGTCGATGGTGGCGTACTTGCGCTCGGTGTAGCCGGTGTAGATCTGGCGCGGGCGGCCGATCTTGCTGGGCTCGCCGTTCATCTCGCGCCAGTGCGCGATCCAGCCGGGCAGCCGGCCGAGCGCGAACAGCACGGTGAACATCCGGGTCGGGAAACCCAGCGCGCGGTAGATCAGGCCGGTGTAGAAGTCGACGTTGGGGTACAGCTTGCGCTCGACGAAGTAGTCGTCGGTCAGGGCTGCCTCTTCGAGTTCCTTGGCGATGGTCAGCAGGTGGTCGTCGCCGCCGAGCTTGCCGAGAATCTTGTCGGCCTGCTCCTTGACGATGCGGGCACGCGGGTCGTAGTTCTTGTAGACCCGGTGACCGAAGCCCATCAGCTTCACGCCTTCTTCTTTGTTCTTGACCTTGCGGACGAAGGTGCCTACGTCGTCGCCGCTTTCCCGGATCTGCTCCAGCATCTCCAGCACCGCCTGGTTGGCGCCGCCGTGCAGCGGGCCCCACAGCGCGTTGATGCCACCGGAGATCGAGGTGAACAGGTTGGCCTGCGACGAGCCGACCAGGCGGACCGTCGAGGTAGAACAGTTCTGCTCGTGGTCGGCGTGCAGGATGAACAGCATGTCGAGTGCCCGAACGATCTCGGGGTCGGGCTCGTAGGGCTCGGCGGGCAGGCCGAACGTCATCCGCAGGAAGTTCTCCACCAAGGTCAACTTGTTGTCCGGGTAGAGGAACGGCTGGCCCACCGACTTCTTGTAGGCGTAGGCGGCGATCGTCGGCAGCTTGGCCAACAACCGGATGGTGGACAGGTCGATCTCTTCGGTGTCCGCCGGGTCGAGCGAGTCCGGGTAATAGGCGCTCAGCGCATTGACCACGCTGGACAGCACCGGCATCGGGTGAGCGTTGCGCGGGAAGCCGTCGTAGAACCGCTTCAGATCCTCGTGCAGCATCGTGTGCCGCTGGATCTGCTCGGTGAACTCCGCCAGCTGCTCTTTATTCGGCAGTTCTCCGTTGATCAGCAGGTAGCTGACCTCGATGAAAGTCGACTTCTCGGCCAGCTGCTCGATCGGGTAGCCGCGGTAGCGCAGGATGCCGGCGTCGCCGTCGATGTAGGTGATGGCGCTTTTGGTGGACGCGGTGTTGACGAAGCCGTTGTCGAAGGTCGTGTAACCGGTCTTGGACAACAGCGGGCCGAGCGCGATGCCGTCGGCCCCCTCGGTGGCGTGGACGATTTCCAGGTCCAACTCACCACCCGGGTACTTGAGGGTGGCGGAGTCGTCGGTTGCGGCCACGGGGAACCCCTTTGCGCTTGCGTGTGAATGCTGGCCCGGCTGGTTGCCTTAGCGCAAAGGTAGTCGTTATAGCGAGGGCTTGCCTGCCCGGGGTCGGGTCCCGGACAACATTGCTTTTACTCGATCTTGACTGTGTGTTGAATACCCAGACGCATGCTTAGGGACGTGACTACGCTTCAAGCCGTGGAGCTGGGGGTTTTGGGACCTCTTCAGGTCCGACAAGGCGGTGCGCCCGTCGCTGTCCCAGGCGGCAAACCTCGCGCCATCCTGACGATGCTCGGCCTGCACGGCGGGTCCATTGTGTCGGCCGACACACTCGTCGAATTGCTCTGGGGCGAGGACCCGCCACGCACCTCCGCCAAGGCCTTACAGACCCACATCTCCTCGCTGCGTCGCGCCCTCGGGGACGGCTTCATCCTGACCGCGGGAGCGGGTTGGGCCCTGGCCGAAAGCGACGTCGATGCCGCGCGCTACAAATCGGCCGCCCGGCTGGGACGTGATGCCGCCGCAGCCGGCGACAACAGCCAAGCGGTCGCTCGCTTCGACGAAGCACTTGCTCTCTGGCGCGGCGTCCCCGAGCTGCCCGATGGTCGGCGGGGCACATCAGAGAAGACGCGGTGGATCGAGGGCCATGCCGCGCTGGTGGAAGATCGACTGGACGCGCTGCTCGCAACCGGTCGTGCCGCGGAGGTTATCGGCGATCTCGAAGCCGCGGTGGCCGATGCGCCGTTGCGCGAGAGGCGTTGGGGACAGCTGATGCTGGCCCTCTACCGGGCGGGCAGGCAGGGCGAAGCCCTCAGCGCCTTTCAACGCGCACGGTCGATGCTGGCCGACGAATTGGGGGTGGACCCCGGACCGGAACTTCGGCGCCTCGAGGCCGCGATTGTCGCGCAGGACGCGTCGCTGGATATCCCTGTCACCCGGAACCTTTCAGCGACAACGCGCGCGGTGACCTTCTTGCTCACCGACATCGAGGGATCGACCGCGGCCTGGGAGGCAGACGCCAAGGCCATGGGGGTCGCGCTCGCTCGACATGACGAGCTCGTCGAGCAGGTGGTCACCTCACGCGGAGGACGGCTGATCAAGACGCGCGGCGAAGGCGACGCCACCTTTTCGGTCTTCGAGCGACCGTCAGCGGCGGCGGCGGCCGCTATCGAGATGCAAGACGCGATCGCCCATGAGCCGTGGGCGCTGGCCGAGCCCATGCGTATCCGGGTGGCACTGCACACCGGAGAAGCCGAGCTTCGCGACGGCGACTACTTCGGTCGGGCGGTCAACCGGGCCGCTCGCCTGCGATCGCTGGCCGAGGGTGGTCAGACCCTGTGCTCGGGCGCGACGGCCGAGCTCGTCATCGACTCGCTGTCCGACGACGTGCTGCTCATCGACCTGGGCATGCGCCAGCTGAAAAACCTCGAGCGCCCGGAGCACGTTTTCGAGCTGCGGATGGACGCGGCTGACCAGCCTCGTGAAGCGGTGTCACCCGACGAGCCGGTCAAGCGCCCCAGCCTGCCGGCCGTGCTCGCCGGTCCGGGGCCATTCGTCGGGCGTGGGCAGGAGCTCGGGCGATTGTTTTCGGCGTGGCAGACCACGCTCGCCGGCGGCGCGAATGCCGTGCTGATCGCCGGCGAACCGGGTGTCGGCAAGACGCGTTTGGCCGGCGAATGGTCAAGGCAGGCTTACGACCAGGGCGCGCTGGTGATCTACGGACGCTGTGATGAGGACCTCGGTGCGCCCTACCAGCCGTTCGCGGAGGCCCTGCGTTCCCTGGTGCCGTGTCTGGGCATCAAAGGGCTTCGGGGGCTGCGGGGGGTGGAGTCGCTGCTCGCGCTGGTTCCCGGGCTGACCGACGTCCTGCCCGATCTGGCCGCGCCGACCCGAGCCGATCCCGATACCGAACGCTTCGCTCTGTTCGATGCGGTGGTCGCGCTGTTGGGACTTGCCTCGGCGGGGGCGCCGGTGGTGTTGATTCTCGACGACCTGCATTGGGCAGCCAAGCCCACGCTGCTACTGCTGCGGCACATTCTGCGCTTCGGCGAGCACGCTCGCGTGCAGATCGTCGGCACCTATCGCAGCACCGACCTAGACCGCTCCCACCCGCTGGCGGCCATGCTCGCCGACCTGCACCGTGACGGCACCGCGAGTCGCATTCAGCTGAGCGGACTGGACGAGGACGACGTGAGCACCTACGTCGCCGAGGCGGGCTATCACGACGAGGAGCTGGCGCGGGCGTTGGCGTCGGTCACCGGCGGCAACCCGTTCTTCCTCATCGAGGCCCTGCGGCACGTGGAGGAAAGCGGCGGGCACTGGGATCCGAGCACCCTGCCGCAAGGGGTGCGCGAAGCGGTAAGCCGCCGGCTGTCGCGGCTCACGCCGGAGACCAACAAAGCCCTTGGGGCGGCAGCGGTCGTCGGAAGTCGGTTCGCACTGGATCTGGTGGAGCGGGTGGTCGAGGACGACCTCATCGACGCGCTAGATGAAGCGTGCAAGGCCGGCATCGTCATCGAAGAGCCTGGCGGCTATTACCGGTTCAACCATGCTCTGGTGCGCCAGTCGCTGCTGGCGGAGCTGGCGTCGGTGCGGCGCATGCGGCTGCACCAGCGCATCGCCACGACGCTGGAAACTCAGCCCGGCGCCGACGACGAGCTGCTTGCTGAACTGGCTTACCACTACTTCGAATGCGCGTGGGCGGGCAACGCGGACAAGGCCGTTGACTATTGCCGGCGCGCGGCGGACCAGGCGATGGCCCGCCTCGCCTACGAGGGCGCGGCGGACCTCTATGACCGGGCGCTGCATGCGCTGGAGGAGATTGACGACGAGCTGCCCGACCGCGATGATCAGGCGGCCGACCTGCTGGTCGCGCGCTGCGAGGCTCTGCTGGCCGCAGGTGACGTCACTACCGCAGCGGGTGCGGTTTCCCAATTGCAAAGAGCGACAAGCGGTTCAGCCCGGCTTGCGGCATGGGCGACGTGCTTCGACGGCGAACTGTCGATGCTGACCCATCCAGAGCGACTGGACGAGATCGAGGCTGCATTGGGCGGGGCCGCTGGGACGCTGGCTGAATTGCATGATGCGGCGGGCGAAGCGAAGGCGCACACCGTGCGCGCTGGCTGCCTTGCCCGCCTAGGGCGAGTCGGCGATTGTGAAGTGGCACTAGACGACGCTCTCACCGCGGCGCGGCGCGCGGGCGAGCATCGCCGGGTCAATGCGGTGCTGGCCGGCGCGCCGCTTGCTGCGTTGTGGGGCCCCAACCCGGTGCCACGTGCAGGCGGCCGGTGTCTTGACGTGGTGCGGTTACTGCGGATCACGACCGACTCGCCGGCGGTCGAAGCGACGTCGACCCGGTGCCAGGCCGTGTTGGAGGCGTTCCGCGGGCGCGATGCGGCAGCCCGACGGATGATCGACTCAGCGCGACGGACAGTCACTGAACTCGGCCTGCGCCATGCCCTTTTGGAAGTCGAGCAGTTCGCCGGCATCGTCGAGCTCGTCTTGGCCGATCCGGCCGCGGCCGAGCCGCACCTGCGTAAGGCCTACAAAGGTTTCCGTCGGATGGGTCTGGACGCCGATACCGCCGAGACCGCGGCGCTACTCGGTCGCGCCTGCGTTGCGCTCGACCGAAACGCCGAGGCCGACGAATTATGCACGGAGAGTGAGCGTCTCGCTGGCCACGCATTGAAGCCAGCGATCGCCTGGCGTACGCTTCGTGCTCAATTACTCTCGCGCAGTGGCGATCACGAGGGGGCTCGGCGCGTTGCGCAGGCTGCCATCGCTCTGGCCGAGCGCACTGACCTGTTGGTCGACCATGGCGACGCCTGTCAGTCATTGGCGACGGTGTTGCGCGCTGCCGGAGATTCCGCGGGGGCGCGGGCTGCCGCCGAGCGAGCGGCCAACCTGTATGAGCGGAAAGGGGCTGCGGCGCTGGCGGATCGGGCGCGGTCCATGCTTGACGAGCGTGTCGAGGCCATTGAACCGACTCCGCCCGAAGTACAGCCGGTTCTCGAAACTCGCACCGCGGCTGCCCAGGCGAGCGAACGCGTGCTGGCCGCGATTGCTCGGGAGGACTGGGACGAATTCGAGAGGCTGTCCGCGCCTAAAAGCTCTGTCGAGAGTCGGCGGAAGGTCGTGGGATTCAATCGGAACGAATTCCGCGCGGACGAGGTGATCCATCAGACGAGGCGCGATCTCGAAACGGGGATCCTGAGATTGAGCCATGTCGTTCTCGCCGTGCGAGGGGAACGCCTCGCTCTCGCTCGAGTCGAGTTGGGCACTTCCGATACGAGCCCCGGGGCGCCACAAGACGAGTTTCTCCAGGTGTACGCCATCGACGATGAGGGTCGAATCGATTTGCAAGTCTGGTTCGACATCGAAGACATGGACGCTGCGATCGCCGAACTCGATGCCGTGCATGCCCGATTCGAGGACGAAACACCCAAAACGCGTTTCGAAAACACGGCGGCGCGCGTATTCGATCACGTCTGGTCGCACTACGCGGCCGGCGACTGGGATGCCGTCGGTGAAACCGTGGCGGACAACTATTTCGGCATTGATCACCGACGGGTCGTGAACGCCGATAATCAACACGGTCGGGATGACGTAGTCAGAGATCTGCAGGCGTCCGCCGACGTCGGCTTCACGATATCGATGGTGAGTGCCATTGCGATCCGCGGCGAGCGTCTCGTACTCGCACGGGTCCGGGCCGCCGGTCGCGACCCCGAATCGATTGCTAATGATGCCCTTAACGTCGTCGAGATCGACTCGGATGAGCGTATCGCGACCGTCGTCGTGTATGACCTCGAAGATTTCGATGCCGCCATCGCGGAAATCGATGCCCGGTACCTCGCCGGCGAAGCCGCCGCCTATGCCCACTCGTGGTCCGTCGTCGCAGCTGGTTATGCCGGTTTCAACCGACGCGAGCTTTTCGCGACTACGCCCGATTGGGTCAGCATTGACCATCGTCGCGGAGCAGCTTTCGCCCCCGGCGACATGATCGCCTACATCCAAGCGGCATGGGACGACTCGCCTGACACCAAGATGTACATCGGGGCGGTGCATCGGCTCAGCGAGATCGGAGCGGTCGTCACCCATCTGGCGCGTGGGATCTCACAAGAGGGCTTCGACGCCGAGTGGCGGGATGTCTCCGTGCTGGCTGTGGAAGGGGATTTGTTCAGCCGCAACGAGCTGTTCAACGAGGTGGACCTCGACGCCGCCATCGCGAGGTTCGACGAGCTCAGCCGGCCCTCGCCGCGGCTGGAAAACGGGGCGAGCCGAGCGTCCGATCGCTATTTCGAACGAGTCGGCGCCCGCGACTGGGACGCAGTCGCGAGAGAGCTGGCCGTCGACTATTACACGGACGATCGTCGTCACGTTGTTGGTGGCGCGATTCACGGTCGAGATGCCGAGATCGCCAGCGTGCGAGTGCAAGCCGACCTCGGTGTGACCCATGCCGCACCGACTGTCATTGCGGTCCGCGGCGAGCGTCTCGCCCTCAGTCGTGTCCGCTACTCGGGTGGCAATCAAGAGTCAGAGGCATTCGTTGCTGAGATGCTGATCGTTTTCGAAATAAACGAAGACGGCCGGTTCGCGGCAGCCGTCGCTTTCGACCTAGACGACTTCGATGCTGCTCTCGCGGAACTCGACGCCCGCTACCTGGCTGGCGAAGCGGCCCCCCACTCACATACGTGGTCCGTTCTCACGGACGCCTTCGCCGCGATCAACAGACACGAACTACCCGAGTTGACGCCGGACTGGGTCAACATCGACCACCGGCGCGGAGCAGCGTTCGCGACCGGCGAAATGACGGCCTACATCCATGACTTATTCGACGACGCGCCGGATATCAATGTCTACATCGAGGTCGTGCATCGCTTGAGTGACCTTGGAGCAGTCGTCATTCAAGCGGCCCATGGCACCTCGCAACACGGCTTCGAGGCCGAATGGCGGGAGAGTTCGATTTTCACGTTCGACGGCGATCTACTCAGTCGTTGCGAACTGTTCGACCACGCAGACCTCGACGCCGCCATCGCGAGGTTCGACGAGCTCAGCCGGCCGGCACCGCGATTGGAAAACACGGCAAGCCAAGTCTATGAGCGCTTTCAGGCGTGCTTTGCGGCCCGCGATTGGGCCGCCTCGGCGGACATGACGTCCGACGATTGTTACAGCGACGATCGTCGTCGAGTGGTGAATGGCGGCATCATCGGCCGCAGTGCCGTGATCGAAAGTTTCAGGTCGGGCGCCGACCAAGGGCTCACACACGCTACGTCAGACATCATTGCAACCCGTGGAGGGCGCCTCGTTCTGACTCGTGACCGATACTGGCGCGGCGACGAGAACCCCGATGCGTTGAGCCTCGATCTCTTACAGATAGTTGAGATCGACGCCGAGGAGGGGATCGCGGCGCTCGTCACATTCGACCCCGAAGATTTCGACGCCGCCATCGTTGAGCTCGACGCCCGATACCTCGCTGGCGAAGCGGCCGCTTACTCACGCACGTGGTCGGTGATCGCGGGTGGCCACGCCGCGCTCAACCGGCACGAGCTACCGCCGACCACGCCGGACTGCGTGAGCATCGACCACCGCCGGGGGGCAGCTTTCGCGCCCGGTGACCTGATCGAATACTTCCGCGCCGGGTTTGACCTCGGCCAAGACGTCCGAACCTACGTCGAGGTTGTACATCGCCTCAGCGAGCTTGGAGCGGTCTGTACCCATGCGGGACATGGCGTTTCGCACGAGGGCTTCGACGCCGAGTGGCACGGGGTCGACCTCTTGACGGTGGAAGGCGACATGGTCAACCGCTGCGAAGCATTCGACGATGCGGACCTCGACGCCGCGATCGCGAGGTTCGACCAGCTCAGCCGACCGGCGCCGCGGCTGGAAAACGCGGCAAGCCGGGCCAACGCGCGCTTCATTGCGTGCGTCAATGCGTGCGACTGGGACGCTATCGCTACGATTGTGGCCGACGATCATTACAGCGACGATCGGCGGAGGGTAACCGGCACCGGAATCCGCCGCGGTCGGGATGCCGATATCGAGAACGCGCGGGTGATCGTAGATCTCGGGGCGAAGCTCACGGTCGAAGTCATCGCGACTCGCGGCGACCGACTCGTCCTCACTCGTACCCGCGCTTCATTTGACCAGCAGCAGCAAGGGTTCGTCGCCGACTTGCTCGGCGTCGTCGAAACCAACCTAGACGGCCTTATCACGGCGGTCATCATGCTCGACCTCGAGGATTTCGACGCAGCGCTTGAGGAACTCGACGCCCGATACCTCGCCGGAGAAGCCGCCGCCGACGCGCACACGTGGTCTGCCATCGTAGCGGCGTATGGCGCGATTAACCGGCGCGAACTTCCCGCCACGACAACGAATTTCGAGGATAAAGACCATCGACGGGGAGCAGCTTTCGCGGCTGGTGACATGATCGAATACCTCCGTGCCGGGTGGGATCTCGACCAAGACATCTCTTTCCACATCGAAGCTGTGCATCGCCTGAGTGATCTCGGAGCAGTCGTCACTCACAAGGGGTGTGGGACGTCACGCGAGGGCTTCGATGCCGAGTGGCGAGAGATCATGCTCTTTACGACTGATGGTGAATCGTTCAGCCGCTGTGAGGTATTCGACGACGCAGACGTCGACGCCGCGCTTGCGCGGTTCGACCAACTCAGCCGACCGGCCCCGCGGCTGGAAAACACGGCAAGCCTAGTGGATAAGCGCTTTCAGACGTGCTTCGCCGCTCGCGATTGGGACGTAATGGCCGGGATGCTGTCCGACGGCTTTTCCATTGAAGATCGGCGTCGAGTCGTGAACATGGGGAACCTGCATGGTCGAGATGCCGAACTCGGCGTGCATGCATACGCTGTTGCCGGAACCCAAAATGTGACATCAACTGTCATTGCGACACGCACGCAGCGCCTCGCTCTAAGTCATTACCGATTCTCGGGACACGACGAAACGCCCGACGCCTTCTGCATCGAGATGCTCGTGGTCGTCGAGATCGATGCCGACGAGCAGATGGCTGCGGTCGTCGTTTTCGACACCGAGGACATCGACGCCGCCATCGCCGAACTGGATGCCCGCTACCTCGCCGGGGAGGCGGCCGCCCACGCGCACACGTGGTCGCTCGTCTCAGCGGCCTATGCTGCTATCAACCGGCGCGAGCTTCCTGCGACTACGCCCGACTGGGTGAACGTCGACCGCCGCCGGATGACCCGTATGCCCCCGGTGATGTGAATCAAATACGTCCGCGCGTGGCTGGAATTACATCTCCGACATCAGCTTTCGCATTGAGGCTGTGCATCAGTTGAGCGACCTGGGAGCTGTCGTCACTCATGCGGCGACGTGGGACCTCGAAAGAGGGCTTCGATGCCGAGTGGCGCGAGATCCACCTCATGACCGTCGAAGGCGACTTATTCAACCGCTGCGAAATGTTTGACGAGGCGGACCTAGACGCCGCGATAGAGAGGTTCGATCAGCTCAGCCAACCGGCAACGCGTCTGGACAACATCGCAACGCGGGTATTCGAGCGCCTTTACTCGCACGTTGCTGCCGGGGAGTGGCACACCGTGGCTCAAATAACGGCCGAGGACGTCTCTGTCGACGATCGCCGGCGGGTAGTGAACGCCGGGATCCTGCAGGGTCGAGATGCCAATATCAAAGATGCTCAGGCAACCGTTGGTGTCGGCTTCACGGTCACGATGTTGGGGGTCCTGGCAACCCGCGGCGAGCGCCTTGCCCTCACAGGAATCCGCGTGTCAGGCCGTGACCCCGAGGCGATCCAAAACGATGCCCTTGAAATCATCGAGATCGACCCCGAGGAGCGAATCGCGGGTGTTGTCATTTTCGACCTCGACGACTTCGACGCCGCCATCGCCGAGCTCGACGCCCGGTACGCCGCGGGAGAAGCGGCCGCGCATTCAGAGACTTGGTCGGCGATTGCAGACGTATACGCTGCGATCAATCGCGGTGAGATGCCGACGGCCGCAACAGACTTGGTAGATATGGATCATCGCTCATTCGCAGCGATTGGGTCCGGTGACCTGATGGCATACCTCCAGGCGGCGTCGGAAGACGCGTCACATAGCGGCATTTATATTGAGACCGTTCATCGGCTGAGCGACCTCGGCGCGGTGACCACACATGTGGCGAAGGCGACGTCAGGCGAAGGTTTCGACGCCGAATGGCGTATCACTGGCTTCTTCGTTGTCGGCGGCGGCCTGGTTACCCGCTACGAGTATTTCGACGAGGCCGATCTCGAGGTCGCGCTCGCCCGTTTCGACGAACTACACAGGCAGCAGCCGCCACGCCTCGAAAACGCAGCGACCCAAGCTTACGAGCGCATGCAGGCGCACTTCGCGGCCCGCGACTGGGACGGCTTGGCAGAAGCATTGGCGGACGCGGTTTTCCGCGACGACCGTCGGCGGCTGGTGGGCGCGGAGCCCCGTGGGGGCCGCGAGGCCGTAGTCGCTGAATTCTCGGCACTTGCCGAGATCGGCGTCAAACGAATGACTTTCGACACTATCGCGATTCGGGGCAGTCGCCTCCTCCTCAGTCGTTCGCGCGCCTTGGGGCGCGACCCGCGAGCCGACGCATTCCGCACCGATGTTCTTAGCATCCTCGACCTCGATGCCGACCGCCAAATCGCAGCCATCATCACCTTCGACCCCGACGACATCGAGGCCGCCACCGCGGAGCTTGACGCCCGATACCTCGCCGGCGAGGCGGCTGCACCGTTGCGAACACGTGGACGGTGTCGCGAAGTTCTATGCGGCGATCAATCGGCACGAAATCCGGCGAACGCCTGGACTGGGTGAATGTCGACCACCGCCGGGCTACAACGGTCGCATTTGGTGACATGGCCTGCCGAGTAATCCGCGCTACGTGGGACGTCGCGCCAAACATCGGCCCGTTCGGTCGAGGCCGTGCACCGGTTGAACGACCTCGGCGCGGTCGTCACCTATACGGCAGACGGGATGTCGCGACGAGGGATTTGCCGCCGAGTGGCGGCTGATCGCACTTCTGACGTTCACGGGCGAACTGGTCAGCCATTGCGAATTGTTCGACGAGTCGGACCTCGACGCCGCCATCGCCCGATTTGAGGAATTGCAACCGCAGGCACCGCGGCTGGAAAACACGGCAAGTCGGGTCAACGCCCGCTACGTTGCGAGCTGCAATGCGCGCGACTGGGACGCGATGGCTTCGATTCTGGCCGACGACTTTTGCAGCGACGATCGGCGGCGGGTAACCGGCGCCGGAACGCGCCGCGGTCGGGATGCCGAGATCGAGAGCATGCGGGTGGTCGCAGATCTCGGGGCGAAGTTCACGGTCGAGGTCATCGCGACTCGCGGCGACCGCCTCGTTTTCACTCGTACCCGCATTTCCTTTGACCCGCATCACCAAGGGTTCCTCGCTGACGTGCTCGGCGTCGTCGAGACCAACTTAAACGGCCATATCGCGGCGGTCACCTTGCTCGACCTCGAAGACCTCGACGCCGCCATCGCTGAGATTGATGCCCGGTACCTCGCCGGCGAAGCTGCACCGTTTGCGAACACGTGGTCGATCGTTGCTGCGAGTTACGCCGCGCTCAACCGGCACGAGATGCCGCCGACCACGCCGGACTGTGTGAACATCGACCACCGACGAGAAACAGCCTTCGGCCCCGACGACCTGGCCGCATACCAGAAAGCAGGGTTGGAACTCGACGAAGGCATCGACATCTATGTCGAGAAAGTGCATCAGCTGCGCGACCACGGGGCCGTCATCACTTATGCGGCGCATGAGAATTCGCCGCAGGGCTTCGACGCGGAGTGGCGGGGGGTCGCCGTGTTTACGGTCTGTGGCGACCTGGTCAACCGGGTCGAGGTTTTCGATGAGGCAGACCTCGACGCCGCGCTCACCCGCTTTGAGGAACTGCAACCGCATGCGCCGCGACTGGAAAACGCGGCAACCCGGACGGTAAACCGCGTCAACGCGTTCTTTGCCGCACGAGATTGGGCGGCGTTGGGGGCAATGATGGCCAACGACGTTGTCGACGAAGATCGCCGCCGCATGGCGAACGCCGGCATCCGACAGGGTCGCGACGCGCTGATCCGAGGCGTGCAGGCCGCCGCTGACTTAGGGGCAGTGCACATATCGTCGACGACTGTTGCGACCCGGGGAGATCGCCTGGCGCTCTGTCGTCTTCGCTACTCAGGCCGAGATCAGCGGCCCGAGGCGTTTCACGCTGAGGCACTCGGCGTCGTCGAGGTCGACGGCGACGGGAGAGTGATAGCCCATGCCGCGTTCGACATCGCTGACATCGACGCCGCGTTGGAGGAACTTGAAACCCGCTATCTCGCTGGCGAAGCGGCCGTTCATGCTCACACCTGGTCGCTCATCGCAGGCGGCAATGCTGCGGCCAACCGAAACGAGACGCTGCCAATGGCGCCGGACGCTTCGATGATCGACCACCGGCTGCGCACGACGTTGAACGCCGACGGTTTGAACGCGTACGTTCGCGCCTCGTGGGACCTGACGCCGGACCTCTACACGTTGATCGAGTCTGTCCATCGGCTCAGCGACTTTGGAGTGGTCGTGACGCACGCGTCGCGCGGGACCTCGCAAGACGACTTTGAAGCCGAGTGGCGGCAGATCACGCTGTTCACGGTCGAAGGCGATTTGAGCAACCGCTGCGAAATCTTCGACGAAGCAGACCTCGACACCGCGCTCGCACGATTTGATGAACTGCAAACGTATGCGCGGCGAGTCGAAAACGCGGCAAGCCAAGTGTCCGAACGCTTCCTGGCGCACTTCGCTGTGAGCGACTGGGATGCGATGGCGGAGATCCTGGCCGACAACTTTTTCAATGACGATCGCCGTCCGCTCGTGAGCTTTGGAGTCCTAAACGGTCGAGACGCCCAGATGGCGAACATGCGAGCAGTCGCCGAACTTCTGTCTACAGACGTCACGTCGACCGTCATCGCGACCCGCGCCGCACGCCTTGCCCTCCTGCGCCTAGGCTTCTCGGTCCGCGGCCAAGGTCCGGATGCGTTCCAGATCGAGGTGCTGGGCGTGGTCGGGATCGACACCGAAAACCGAATCGCAGCATTCGTTGTATTCGACACCAACGACTTTGAGGGGGCAACCGCCGAGCTTGACGCTAGATACCTCGCCGGCGAAGGGGCCGTTCACTCCCACACCTGGTCGGTCATCTCGCAGGCCTACGCCGCGCTGAACCGGCGTGCTCTTCCGGCGACGACGCCGGACTGGACGAGTGTCGACCATCGCCACTTCGGCACAATCGAGCCGAATGCGTTGACCCCGAACATCCGTGCCTTTTGGGACATCACGTCGGAAGCCAGAATCGACGTCGCGACCGTGCACCGATTGACCAACCTCGGAGCGGTCGTTGCCCACGCAACGCATGCGACTTCGCAGGAGGGCGTCGAAATCGAATCCGGCGAGATCATCATTCTGATGGTCGACGGCGACCTACTCAGCCGCTGCGAAATTTTCAACGAGGCAGACCTCGACGCCGCGCTCGCGCGATTCGACGAACTCCATCATGAAGGCCGCCGGTTGGAACATCCAGTCCAAGAGCGCTTCCTGGCGGACTTCGCGGCGCGCGACTGGGACGCCGTAAGACAGGACTTCGCCGCGAATTACTACTGCGATGATCGCCGTCGGGTCGTGAACGCCGGGGTTCGACATGGTCGAGATGCCGCGATCGAAGACCTGCGCGTCGCCGCTGACATCGGCTTGGCGACAGTCATCACGTCGGACATCGTTGCGACGCGGGGCGAGCACCTCCTACTCACGCGTTTTGGAGCGTCGAGCCGCGATCACTCGGCGACTCAGGACGTCCTTCAAGTCGTTGAGTACAACACCGAGAGCCAGATAGCGGCAGCAGTCGTATTCGACCTCGACGACTTCGACGCCGCTATCGCCGAGCTCGACGCGCGCTATGTCGCCGGTGAGGCGGCCGCCCGTGCGAAGACGTGGTCGGTCATCAGCGGTTGCTTCGCTGCGCTAAGCCGGCACGAACTCCCGCCGACCACGCCGGACCTGATTGACATCGACCACCGCCGAGGGGCAGCTTTTGCGTCGGGCGAACTGATGCGATACCTGCGGGCCGGCTGGGAACTCAACCAAAGCACCAGAGCCTATGTCGCGGAAGTGCACCGCCTCAACGATTTCGGGGCTGTCGTCACACACGCGGCGGATTTGACCTCGCGCGACGGCTTGGAAGCCGAGTGGCGAACCATCGACGTCTTCACAGTCGATGGCGATTTGATCAGCCGCTGCGAGATTTACGACGAATTGGACTTCGACGTCGCAGTTGCTCGGTTCGATGAGCTGCAACCGCCAGCGCCGCGGCTGGAAAACGCCGTAAGCCGAGCGTGGGAGCGCTTTCAGGCTTGCTTGGCAGCCGAAGACTGGGCCGCGATGGTGGCGATGGTGGCGGAAAACGCCGTCAGCGACGATCGCCGGCGGGTGGTTGGCGCGGGGATCCAACGAGGTCGAGAGGTGAATATCGCGGGTGTTCGTGCCACCTCCGGGATCGGATTCGAGAACCTGACGTCGACTGTGATCGCGATCCGTGGGGAGCGACTCGCACTCGATCGTGTCAGTTTCTCGGGGCGCGACTCTGCTCCGGAGCCGTTCTATAGCGAGCTGCTTCGCGTTCTCGAAATCGACGTCCAGGAGCGCATCGCAGCAGCTTTCTATTTCGACCTCGACAACATCGACGCTGCCTTCGCCGAACTCGATGCCCGGTACCTCGCCGGCGAGGCCGCCGCCTATGCGCACACGTGGTCCGTTGTTGGAGAGGCATACTCCGCGTTCAACAGGCACGAACTTCCTGCGGCGGACTGGGTCACCGTCGACCGCAGGCGCGCTACCCCGTTCGAGTCCAGCACCATGACCGAGATCCTTCGCGCCATTTGGGATTTGACGCCAGACCTGAAGATCCACATCGAGGCAGTGCATCGGCTTGATAGTTTCAGAGCGGTCATCACCCATACTGCCTCGGGGAGCTCGCCGGAAGGCTTCGACGCCGAGTGGCGGGCGATCGACGTCTTGACCGTCGAAGGCGACCGGATAACCGGCTGCGAAATCTTCGACGAGGCAGACCTCGACGCCGCGCTTGCTCGATTTGATGAACTGCAACCGCGGGTGCCGCGACTGGAAAACGCCGCAAGCCAGGTGCATTCGCGCCTCAGGGCGTGCATTGCTGCCCGTGACTGGAATGCGATGACCGCGATCCTTGCCGAGGACATTGCAATCGACGATCGCCGTCGGGCCGTGAACTCCGGGATCCAATACGGTCGCGATGCCGCCATCACGGACATACGGGGTGCCATTGATTTAGGACTCACGAATATTTCGTTGACCGTCATTGCGACCCGCGGCGCTCGCCTCGAGCTCTGTCGCACGTGTCTCTCGGGCGAGGATCGACCTGATGCATTTCGTATCGAGTTTTTGAGTGTTGTCGAGACCAACGCTTACGAGCGGATTGTGGCACGCGTCGCGTTCGACCTCGACGACTTCGACGCCGCTTTTACGGAACTCGAGGCTAGATACCTCGCCGGCGAAGCAGCCGCTTACGCGCACACATGGGCGGCCATGACGCAGGTCCAAGCCGTGTACAACCGGCACGAATTGCCTCCGACAACGGACGACTGGGTGAACATCGATCATCGGCGGGGTAGAGCGTTCGGGTCCGGCAACATGATCCCTTACTTGAGTGCTACCTATGACGTCGCCCCGAACGTCAGGGGGCACCTCGAAGCGGTGCACCGGCTAAACAACCTGGGGGTGGTCGTCACGGAGGTGGTCACTGGGACTTCACAGGAGGGGTTCGCCTTCGAATGGCGCGAGAGCGCCCTGTTCCTATTTGAAGGCGACAGGGTCTGCCGATTCGAGCTTTTCGACGAGTCAGACCTCGCCGCCGCGCTGGCACGTTTCGACGAATTGCACACCCAAGCGAGTCGACCGGAGAACGCGGCAAGCCAAGCCGTAGAACGCTATTGGAGCTACTTCGCGACTCGAGACTGGGACCAGCTGGCTCAGACGATGGCTGACGATGTTTGCACGCACGATCGTCGCCGGGTAGTCAACGCCGGCGTTGTCACCGGTCGTGCTGTCCATATCACGAATATGCGGGGAGTGGCCGATGTCGGATTCGAGGGCCTTACCTCAACTGTCATCGCGACCCGCGGGGACCGTCTTGTGCTCATTCGAATTCGTTCCTCGGTACGAGAAGCACCGCCTGGCGAGATCACCGCCGAGATGCTCAGCGTCATCGGTGTCAACGCCGACAACAAGATCGACGCCGCCGTGATGTTCGATTCCGACGACATCGACGCTGCCTTCGACGAGCTCGACGCTCGCTACCTCGCCGGCGAAGCGGCTTCTCACGCGCGTACCTGGTCGGTTATCACGCGGACCTACGCCGGACTCAATAGGGGCGAATGGCCCGCGACGGCCCAGGACTGGCTGATCGCTGACCATCGGCAGGTGATCGCGATCCCGCGCGGTGACATGCTCGAAAACTTTCGCGTTGCTTGGGAGCTCGTGCCCGACTTGAGCATCTTCATCGAGGCTGTGCATCGGCTGACTGATGAGGGTGCAGTCTTCACACAGGCGGCAAGGGGAACCTCGGAAGCGGGCTTCGAGGCCGAATGGCGGATCAAGTACACAATGATGTTCGAAGGCGGGAACATCAAACGTGTCGACATGTTCGACGAATCGGACCTCGCCGGCGCGCTCGCGAGATTTGAAGAGCTGCAACCACACACGCGGCAGCCGGCAAACACAGCGAGCCGGGTGCACTCGCGTCTCACGGCGTGTACTGCCGCTCATGACTGGAAGGGGCTATCCGAGATCCTGGCCGACGACATCGCCATCGACGATCGTCGTCGGGTGGTGAACTCTGGGATCACACACGGCCGAGACGCCGCCGTCGCGAACATGTCCGGCATTGTTGACGTTGGACTCACGAACGTTTCGTCGACCATCATCGCTACTCGCGGCGATCGTCTCGACCTCTGTCGTACGTGCGTCTCGGGCCGGGATCGACCTGAGGCATTCCAGATCGAATTTCTCAGCGTCGTCGAGATCGGCGCCGATGAGCGGATCACAACGCGGGTCCTGTTCGACCTCAATGACATCGACGCCGCTCTCGAGGAGCTTGACGCCCGGTATCTCGCCGGCGAAGCGGCCGAACACGCGCACACGTGGACGGTCATCACGCGCAGTTACGAAGCGCTCAACAGACGCCAATTGCCACCGACCACGGCGGACTGGGTGAACATCGATCACCGCCGACTCATACCGATCGCAACCGGCGATCTGGGCGCATACCTCACTGCGACATGGGATCTCTCTATGCAATCCGGAATCCGCATCGAGGCTGTCCATCGGCTGAGCGACATCGGAGCAGTTATTACCCATGTGATCCAAGGAACCTCGCGAGACGGCTTCGACGCAGAATGGCGCGCGGTCATACTAAGTGTTTATGAAAACGGCCTGCTCAGCCGCTGCGAGCAGTTCGACGAGGAAGATCTCGATGCCGCACTCGCGAGATTCGAAGAGCTGCCACAAGAGACACAGCGGCTGCAAAATACGGCCAGCCGAGCGCACGACCGCTTTTTCTTCGCCTATCGAGCTCGCGACTGGCCGGCGATCGCCAAGATACTGGCGGGCGGCACGTTCATCGAGAATCGCATCCGTGTGGTGAACACCGGACTCTGGAAAGGCCGCGTCGACGTAATTGCGAACATGCAAGCCCTGGCCGATGGTGTGACGAACTCAACGTCGGCCGTGGTCGCAGTCCGCGGGGAACGCCTCGCCCTTGCTCGCGTCCGTTACCCGAACAGCGACAAGCGATACGGAGAGTTCGTCCCCGAGCAGCTCATCGTCACCGAGATCGACACCGACGATTTGATTATGGCCCAGATCGTTATCGATCCCGACGACATCGACGCGGCTTTCGCTGAGCTCGACGCGCGCTACATCGCCGGCGAAGCGGCGCTTTATGCGCAAACGTGGTCGGCGATGGCGCGGGCCTGTGCTGCGTTCAATCGCGGGGAACTGCCTGCGACAACGCCGGATTCGGTGTTTGTCGATCATCGACCCGTCCTCACGGTCGACGCGGTCGACCTCCCCTCGTACCTTCGCGTGATGTGGGATGTCACACCGGATATCCGCGTGGATATCGTGGCCGTACACCGCGTGAGCGAGGTTGGAGCCGTTGTCACCCAACTGGTGAACGAGACCTCGCCGGAGGGCTTCCATGCCGAGTGGCGCGGGATCCTCATCTATACGTTCGAAGCCGAGTTGGTCGACCGCTGCGAGGTGTTCGATGAAGCAGATCTCGATGCCGCGCTCGCGAGATTCGAAGAACTCGCGCCCTAAGGTTGCAGGCGTTCGACCCGTCCGCCCACGACACGAATCCTGTTGTGCAACCGATCTTCTCGGCCCTGCCAGAACTCGACTTCCTCGGGCGCGATCCGGTAGCCACCCCAATGCGGCGGCACCGGGACATGCTCGTCGGCGGCGAAGCGCTCGGTCACTTCGGCGAGCTGGTCGACCAGCGCGGCGCGTGACGCGATCGGCTGGGACTGGTTCGACGCCCACGCGCCCAGCTGCGAGCCGCGCGGCCGGTTGTTCCAATAGGCCTCGGTATCTTTCGGATCGACCTTGGTGACCGGCCCGCGGATATGGAACTGCCTGTTCAGCAGGTACCAAGGGAAGGTCGCCGACGCGTACGGGGTCTCGGCCAGTTGCTCGCCCTTGGCCGAGTTGTAGTTGCTGAAGAACACGATTCCGTCTTCGTCGACGCCCTTGCACAGCACCGACCGGCTGACCGGCTTTCCGTCGCTGACGGTGGCCACCACCATCGCATTGGGCTCCGCGACTCCCCCGCGCTCGGCGTCACCGATCCACTTGCGTAGCAACGCAAGCCAACCATGGTCGAGCCAGTCGACGTCGAGATCGGAACTGCCATCGCGTTCCTTGGAGCCGTACTCCTTACGCATCTTGGCCAGGTGCTCGTTGTCCGCGTCCGCCATCGCGCCCACGCTACCCGCGTTCACCAGCGAAGATTCGAGCGCCCAAACTTGTCGGTGGTCGCTGTGATGATGAGGTCATGTCTTTGATTGCACATCCTGACGCTGAGGTGGTCGGACCTGCCGAGCGTCTTGAGGTGCTGTTCGAGCAGCTGGCGGAGTTGAGCGGTCAGCGCAACGCGATCGATGGGCGCATCGTGGAGATCGTCGCCGAGATCGATCGCGACCAACTCTGGGGTGCCACCGGTGGGCGGTCGGTGGCGGCGTTGGTGGCGTGGAAGCTGGGCTTGTCATCGGGAAATGCCCACGCGATCGCCACGGTGGCGCGACGGCTCGAAGAGTTTCCGCGCTGCGCGGCAGGCATGCGGCAGGGCCGGTTGTCGGCCGATCAGGTCGGTGTGATCGCCGCCCGGGCCGGCGACGGATCCGATGAGCATTACGCGCAGCTGGCCAGCGTCGCGACGGTCAACCAGCTGCGCACTGCGGTGAAATTGGAACCGCGACCCGAACCGGATCCTCGGCCCGAGCCCGAGCGGTCGATCACCAAGACCGGCAGCGAGCACGGCAGCTGCTACCGGATCCGCCTGGGCCACCATGACGCCGCGAAGTTCGACGCCGCCCTGGCCTCGCACCGTGATGCGCTGATCGCCCAGTGGAAGCACGATCACGCCAATGGCGCGGGTGACCCGGATCAGCAACCCCCGTTTCCGACCACCGGTGAGGCGTTCATGCGGCTCATCGAGGCCGGCTGGGACACCGAGGCGGCGCGACGCCCGCACGGGCAGCACACCACCGTCGTGCTGCACGTCGACGTCGAGCAACCGGTCGCGGCCCTGCACCTGGGTCCGCTGCTGTCCGACGCCGACCGCCGCTACCTGACCTGTGACGCCACCTGCGAAGTCTGGTTTAAACGCCACGGCGAGCCCATCGGCGCCGGCCGGACGACCCGGCTGATCAACCGGCGGCTGCGCCGCGCGCTGGAGCACCGCGACCGCACCTGCGCGATCCCCGGCTGCGGGGCCACCCGAGGCCTGCACGCCCACCACCTACGGCACTGGGAAGACGGCGGCCCCACCGACTTGGCCAACCTGGTACTGCTATGCCCCTATCACCACCGGTCACACCACCGCGGCGCCATCACCATCACCGGACCCGCACACGCGCTCACCGTCACCGACGACGACGGCCACGAACTAAGCCCCGGATCACTGGCACGCCCACCAACCCAACCCCCACCCGCTGTCCCGCCCTGCCCAGGACCCACCGGCGAGCGCGCCGACTGGTGGTGGTATACGCCCTTCCAACCCCAGGCACCACCATCAAACAACTAGCTGAGTTACCGGTAGACCCGACCCCGCAACGCTTTTCGTTTGCAAGATCGCGCGACCGTCACTCGCGCGGCTTCACGAAGCGTGCCGCCCATTACGCGCCGGCATCGGCTGCCACGAGCCCAAGAATGCGAGTTACCGACCGGTAGCAAGTCACACCCCCAAGCGTGGGAGAATTTCGGCATGACTGTCATCTCGGACAAGATCCCGGAGAATTTCGTTGCCGGACTCGAGGGCGTGGTGGCGTTTACCACCGAGATCGCCGAGCCTGACAAAGACGGCGGCGCCCTGCGCTACCGGGGTGTCGACATCGAAGACCTGGTCTCTCAGCACGTCACTTTCGGCGACGTCTGGGCTTTGCTGGTGGACGGGAAATTCGGCAACGGGCTGCCGCCCGCAGAGCCGTTCCCGCTGCCGATCCACAGCGGCGATGTGCGGGTCGACGTGCAGGCCGGCCTGGCGATGCTGGCACCGATCTGGGGCTACAAACCGCTGCTGGACATCGACGACGACACCGCCCGGGACCAGTTGGCCCGCGCCTCGGTGATGGCGTTGTCCTACGTCGCGCAGTCGGCCCGGGGTATCTACCAGCCGGCTGTGCCGCAGCGTCTCGTCGACGAATGCTCAACGGTAACAGCACGTTTCATGACCCGTTGGCAGGGCGAGCCTGATCCCAAGCACGTCGAGGCCGTCGACGCCTACTGGGTGTCGGCCGCCGAGCACGGCATGAACGCCTCGACATTCACGGCGCGGGTGATCGCCTCGACCGGCGCCGACGTGGCGGCGTCGCTGTCGGGTGCGGTGGGCGCGATGAGCGGGCCCCTGCACGGTGGCGCCCCGGCCCGGGTGCTCCCGATGCTCGAAGAGGCCGAGCGGACCGGTGACGCACGCGGGCTGATCAAGGGCATCCTGGACCGTAAAGAGAAGCTGATGGGCTTCGGCCATCGGGTGTACCGCGCCGAAGACCCGCGGGCCCGCGTCCTGCGGGCGACCGCCAAGCGGTTGGGCGCGCCGCGCTACGAGGTCGCCATGGCCGTCGAACAGGCCGCGCTGGCGGAGTTGCGTGAGCGTCGTCCGGACCGGGCGATCGAGACCAATGTCGAGTTCTGGGCCGCGGTGATCCTCGACTTCGCCGAGGTCCCGCCGGCCATGATGCCCGCGATGTTCACCTGCGGGCGCACCGCCGGGTGGTGTGCGCACATCCTCGAGCAGAAGCGGCTGGGCAAGCTGGTCCGCCCGGCGGCTATCTACGTCGGCCCGGAGCCCCGTAGCCCGGAATCCGTCGAGGGTTGGGCAGAAGTCCACAAGGACTAACTGCCACGGTGTCGGTGGGCGGTGATGAGATTGCATCACCGCTCGAGTCATACCCGTAGGCCCGTCCGGGCCACGCACCGACACCTTGGAGGCCATGATGACGATCGTCGTCGAACCCGCACTGTCCCCACACCTGACCGTCGATGACGCCGCCGCGGCAATTGACTTCTACGTCAAGGCTTTTGGCGCAGTCGAGGTAGGCCGCGTACCCCGACCCGACGGCAAGCTGGTGCACGCGGCCGTGCGCGTCAACGGTTTCCTGGTCATGCTCAACGACGACTTCCCGGAGATGTCCGGCGGCAAGTCGATGACCCCGCCGTCGCTGGGCGGCACTCCAGTCACGATCCATCTGACGGTGACCGATGTCGACGCCGACTTCCAGCGGGCGCTGGACGCGGGCGCGAACGTCGTCGTTCCGCTCGAGGAGCAGTTCTGGGGCGATCGCTACGGCATGGTGGCCGACCCGTTCGGCCACCACTGGTCGCTCGGTCAGCCGGTCCGCGAAGTCAGCCACGAGGAGATCGCCGCGGCGATGAACGGCGGCTAGACCAGGTCGGCCATTTCACGAAGCCGGTCGGCGACGCGGCTGCGCAGCGACGGCGGCGGTGCGGCGGCCGCGACGTCGAGCATCTCGGAAACCGAGGAGAACTTGTTGCGGGGCCGGTCGCCGAGTTCACCGCGGGCGATCTCGGCGGCGTCGATGGCCCGCCAGCCATGAGCGTCGACAACGTCGGGCTGACGTTGTCGAACCAGCCTGTCCAGTGCCGACGGCTTACCGATGGGATCGCGCAACAGCCCGGCGTTGTAGTCGTCGACAAGTCGTTGCACGGTCTGTGCCGCGCAGGACTTATTGGTGCCGATGAAGCCGGTCGGCCCTCGCTTGATCCACCCGGCGACATAGGCGCCCGCCACCGGCGTGTCCTCACGCATGACGCGGCCGCCGTTGTTGGGCACCACACCGGACTCGTCGTCGAAGGGCAGGTCTTTGATCGCCTTGCCGTGGTAGCCGATTGACGTCAGCACCAGTCCGGCGTCGATGGTTTGCACGGCGTCCGTGCCGGTGACGGCAAACTCCAGTCCGCCGGCGCGCTGCTCGCCGAGCACCCGCTGCGGAGTCAGGTTGTAGGCCAACCGGATCCGCGGCCGCGATGTCGACTGCACCGGGGTTTCGGCGTGGCCCAGCGTGCTCAAGACCTCCAGCTTCTGCTTGGTCAATACGTCGGTGACGGTGGCCAGGTCGCGCTGCACCGCGTCGCGATCGGATTCGGCGAGGACGACGTCCGCCGTGGTTACCAGGCCGATCAGTTCGGGCAGGGTGAACGCCGAATGCTCGGGCCCACGGCGGGCGGCGATGACCACCTCGCGCACCTTTGATCCGCGCAGCGTGGCCAACGCGTGGTCGGCGATGTCGGTGTGGGCCAATTCGTCGGGGTCGGTGGTCAGCACGCGCGCCACGTCGAACGCCACGTTGCCGTTGCCTACGACGATGACCCGTTCGTGGCCGAGATCGACTGGCAGGTCAACGAAGTCGGGGTGCCCGTTGATCCACGCCACCAACTCGGTGGCGGTGCCGGTACCCGGCAGGTCCATACCGTCGATATCGAGCCGACGGTCGTTAGGGGCGCCCGACGCATAGATGACCGCATGGTGGTGTGCCAGCAGGTCGTCGTGGCTCAGCTGGTTGCCGACCTCGACATTGAGGAAGAACTGGAACTCGCGGCGACGGGCGATCCGGTCGAACAGCTGGGTGACCCGCTTGGTGGTCTGGTGGTCCGGAGCGACTCCGGCCCGCACCAATCCGTAAGGGGTGGGCAGTTTTTCGAAAACGTTGACCCGTACACCCTGCTGGGTGAGCAGTTCGTCGGCGGCGTACATCGCGGCCGGCCCCGATCCGACGATGGCCACCGTCAACGGCCCGCTGTGCTTACCGTGGACCTCCGGTGCCGGAATCACCGGTGCCAGTTTGGATGTCGGCGGCAACTTCTTGTCGGCCGGACGTTCTGGGTAGAACGACGCGTTGAGCGCGATGAAGGGCTGTTGGTCGGCCGTCAACCGGGAATCCGGGGCGATGGCGCCCACCGGGCACGCGCTGACGCAGGCACCGCAGTCGACGCACGCCACCGGATCGATGTAAAGCATTTCGGCGGAGGCAAATTCCGGCTCGTCCGGTGACGGGTGGATACAGTTCACCGGGCATGCGTAGACGCAGGACCCGTCGCTACAACACGACTGGGTGATTACGTGCGGCATAGGCTCTACGCAGCGACCGTCAGGTGCTGGCGCTGCGGTTCACTGCGGTAGCGCGACGGCTTGCCGTTGATCTTGCAGATCCGCCAGATCAGCTTGGCCAACGGGTTCATCAAACCCGTGTCCTTGCAGAGCATCCGGACGTCACCGAACATGTCGCGCAGCATCTGGCGCGACTCCGGAGATTTGAAGAACACTTCCCTGCGCACCTGACGCGGGATGTCGAACTCCCGCCAGAAGGCCTTGGGCGGCACGATGATCGCCGAGCACAAGATTCGCATCGTGAGCGGAACGAACAGCGAGAGCCAGAAGCGCTTGCGGCGCGGCAGAGCCGGCACACGCTTGCGGAGGTACTCGTGAGCGAACGAGATGTGGCGAGCCTCCTCGGCCACGTGGATCGCCATCACCCGCTCCATGATCGGGTGCAGCTCCTTGCCCTCCCGCAGGACGTTCTTCTGGGTGTGGTCGATCGGCTCTTCGCCGGCCAGGATGCCGAACCAGAACGGGATCGGCAACGGCCCGGCGGCCAACGGAATCAGCGGCTGAACCCATTTGAGCAGCCGCGGCATGCCGGGCACGTCGGCGCCGATGTGGTTCACCATCTCTTGGAACATCATGGTGTGGTTGCACTCTTCGACGGCCTCGTGCAGGCAGTAGCGGTATTCCGGTGAGCCGTTGGGCACCCAGAACGCGTACTCCATCAAGCCGCGGATCAGGATCGACTCGAAGTGCAAACCGACCTTGGCCACATTGGCCTGGCGCCACATCCCGATCTTGATCTGCCGTTCGCGGGACTGCGCCTGGTACCACGGATGCATGCCCAGCGGGTCAGTCGCGGGAAGAATCCAGCGCGGGTCGTCGTCGATGACTTTGAACTCGGGCGAATCCCAGTCGATGTCGGTGTACGGGTTGAAATTGCGCCGCACCGACCCCTCGGAAAGCGTGTTGAGCATCTCCACATACTTGGTGTCGTCGAAGACATCCATGTTGCGGCGCCACCGACGGATGATCTTCGTCTTGGCCGGCTTCTGCGCGGTCGCGGTCTGAGTCATGCCCGGGCCTCCCCAATGAGGTTTACATTTGGACGTGGTATGTCCAACACAGTACTCAAGGTATCGGGAACTTACTAGACCCGAAATGCCCACTGTGCTGCATCCGTGAACATGTGTGCACTGTGACTCCCGTCACATGTCCGCGCGATGCACTGACCGGCCGACCGAGGGCCGCGAGCCGGTCACTAACCTGGTGAACATGGCTGAGCAGCTCACGATCCCCGAAAACATCAAACCCGGCGATGGACGTTTCGGATCCGGCCCTTCGAAGGTCCGGCCGGAACAGCTGCAGGCCCTTTCCGCGGGCGGCGCCGCAATTTTCGGCACATCCCACCGGCAGGCCCCGGTCAAAGACCTGGTCGGCCGGGTGCGCACCGGCCTGCGGGACCTGTTCTCGGTGCCCGACGGCTACGAGGTGATCCTCGGCAACGGCGGCGCGACGGCTTTCTGGGATGCCGCGGCCTTCGGCCTGATCGACAAGCGGTCCCTGCACCTGACCTACGGCGAGTTCAGCTCCAAGTTCGCATCCTGCGTCGCCAAGAACCCCTTCGTCGGCGACCCGGTCATCGTCAAGGCCGATCCGGGCAGCGCGCCCGACCCACAGGGCGACCCGTCGGTCGACGTCATCGCCTGGGCGCACAACGAGACCTCGACCGGTGTCGCGGTGCCTGTCGCCCGACCGCGTGACGCCGGCGATGCGCTGGTCGTCATCGACGCCACCTCTGGTGCCGGTGGTCTCCCGGTCGAGATCAGCGAAACCGACGCCTATTACTTCGCGCCGCAGAAGAACTTCGCCGCCGACGGCGGCCTGTGGCTGGCGATCCTGAGCCCGGTAGCCCTGGGCCGGATCGAGGCCATCGCGGCATCGAACCGGTGGGTGCCCGACTTCCTGTCGCTGCCGATCGCGGTGGAGAACAGCCTCAAGAACCAGACCTATAACACCCCGGCGATCGCGACGCTGCTGCTGCTGGCTGAGCAGATCGACTGGCTGCTGAGCAACGGCGGGCTGGATTGGGCGGTCAAACGCACCGCAGATTCCTCGGGCCGGTTGTACAGCTGGGCGACCGACCGGACCTTCACCACGCCGTTCGTCGCAGACCCCAAGCTGCGCTCCCAGGTGGTCGGCACCATCGACTTCAATGACGATGTCGACGCCGCCGCGGTGGCCAAGGTGTTGCGCGCCAACGGCATTGTCGACGTCGAGCCCTACCGCAAACTCGGACGCAACCAGTTGCGGGTCGCGATGTTCCCGGCCGTCGAGCCGGATGACGTCAGCGCGCTCACCGAATGCATCGACTGGGTGGTCGAGCGGATTTAGTCCCGCGCAGAAAACCCCTGGTGCCGCCGCGTGTCCAGCCGGGCCGCGGCGGTTCGCTGAGTTACAGTGCGCGTGTGCAGGCCTGGCGCGCTGGTCTGCGAGGAGCCTGCGAGGAGACACCATGCGGGAACTCAAGATCGTCGGACTCGATCTCGACGGCAGACACGTCATCTGCGAGGGCGAAAACCCCGCCGATAAATACAGGATTCGCGTCGACGACCGATTGCGTGCGGTGGTCCGCGGCGACGAAGCCCGGGTGAACCAAACCCACATCGACATCGAGGTCAGCAGCATGTTGCGTCCCAAGGAGATTCAGGCCCGGATTCGCGCGGGTGCGTCGGTCGAGCAGCTCGCCGAGTCCGCCGGGGTAGACATCACGAAAGTCGAGCGGTTCGCTCATCCGGTGCTGCTGGAGCGCGCCCGCGCCGCCGAACTCGCAACCGCCGCCCATCCCGTCCTGTCCGACGGCCCGTCGGTGCTGACGCTGCTGGAGACGGTCACCTCGTCGTTGGTGGCCCGCGGCCTCAACCCGGACAGCACCGACTGGGATGCATGGCGTAACGAGGACGGGCGCTGGACCGTCCAGTTGGCCTGGAAGGCCGGCCGCTCCGACAACCTCGCGCATTTCCGGTACTGCCCGGGCTCGCACGGCGGAACCGTCACCGCTGTCGACGACACCGCACGGGAACTGATTGATCGCGACTTCGACCGTCCGCTGCTGCGCCCGGTGGCCGCGGTCGCCCAACTGGACTTCGACGAGCCCGAACCCGCCCCGGCCGTCGTCGTCGAAAAGAGCCCGGAGCCCGAGACCAAGGTTGAGCAGACCCGCACGCGCCGTGGCAAGCCGGCCGTACCGGCGTGGGAAGACGTGCTGCTGGGCGTCCGGTCCAGCGGACAGCGTTAGAGGGCTATCGCGAACAGGGCCAACCAGGCCGCCGCGACGCCCACGCCTCCGCCCAGCACCAGCCACCGCAGCACCGGCGTGTGGCGCCATCCCCACAGCGTTGGCGCCAACCCGCCTGCCGCAACGACATTCAGCCCGACGGCCAACAGTGGATGCACCCGGATCAGCCCGAGACTGAGCACCACGACGGCGACCGCGGTGACCGCAGCGACAAACCCCGCGACGGTCAAACCCGTTGCCCACGGCGTGGATTCGTCAGTCACGGGGCGAGCGTAACTCACGTTCGAGCCCGCTCGTAGAACGCCAGCGCTGCGGCGGTGGCGACGTTGAGCGAGTCGGTGCCGCGGGACATCGGGATGCGCACCCGCACATCGCTGACCTTCAGCGCGGCATGACTCAGGCCGGGCCCCTCGGCGCCGACCAGGACGGCGATCGGTTCGCCATGTATCGCCGCCATCGCCTCCGGCAGCGTTGTCGCATCGGACCCCGGGGTCATAGCCAGCAATCGAAAACCATTCCGCTGCAATACCTTCAACTCGGCTGGCCAGTCGACAGCTCGGGCGAACGGCACCAGCAGGGCGTGCCCCATCGAGACACGCACCGCGCGCCGGTACAGCGGGTCGGCGCAGCCACTGCCGAACACCACGGCGTCGACGTCGAGTCCCGCCGCGTTGCGGAAAATCGATCCCAGGTTCTCGTGGTCGTTGACTCCCTCGAGTACCGCGACGGTGCGGGCGCCATCGACGATGTCGGCGACACTGCGCTCGGGCTCCCGACGGGCCGCGGCGAGCACGCCGCGATTGAGATGGAAACCGACCGCCTCCGCCATCACCTCGGCAGTCACCCGGTAGTAGGGCGCCGGGTTGCCGGCAAGGTCCGCCTCGAGTTCGGCGAGTCGCCGGTCGGTGCCAAGGAAAGCCAACGGCGTGAAGGGCGAGGCGAGCATCCGCTGCACGACGAGCACACCCTCGGCGATCACCAGGCCCTTGCCGGTGGGAAGATCCGGGCGCCGGTCGATGCTGTTCAGGTCGCGGAAGTTGTCCAGCCGCGCATCATCGGGATCATCGATGTCGATGACGTTGACAGTCAAGGGCTTTCGTCGACCAGAGCAAGGATCAGGTCGGCGGCCACCCGCAACGTTTCACGCTCCGACACTCCGAGGGTTTCCAGACGCTGCGCAAGCCACTCCTGGCTGGCCCGGCGTTCGGCCTCCATCAACTCGGCGCCAGCTTCGGACACCGACACCAGAACCTGGCGGCCGTCGTCGGGATGTGCGACGCGGTCGACGAAACCCAGTTCGGCCAGCGAGGCGATCACCCGCGTCATGGACGGTGGACGAACCCGTTCCCGGATCGCCAACGCGCCCGGCGTCATCGGCCCGAAGTTAGCCAACGTCGCCAACGCCGACAGTTGCGATAACGACACCGGGGACTGCGGGCGGCGAAATCGCAGCTGCCGGGAGAGCCGCATGACCGCCAACGACAGATCGCTGGCCAGTCGGCTATCGCTACCGATCACAGCGCGAAGGGTACGACAGAACGCCGTTACGTCAACATCGAATCACCGGACAGACACTTCACCGGTATGTTGATCACGATGTCCGACGAGCCGGGCGAGACCATCGAGCCGCCACCGCTACCTGCTGTGTTGCTGGACCCGTGGCCGGTCATCGCGATCGGCGCGCTGGCCTGGCTGGTCGCCACGGCGATCGTTTTTCTCACGCCGGCTCTGGCCACATGGCGGCCATTGACGGCGGCCGGGCTGGCGGTGGGTGTGCTGGGCACATCCATCTTCCTGCTCCAGCGCTCGGCGGCCCGTCGGGGCGCGCGCGGCGCCCAGACCGGACTCATCACAGGGCCCACCAGCTAGGAGAATTGGCAGAAATGGCAGCGCCGCTCTTGCAAGCCCAGGTCGACATCGACGCACCCGTCTCGAAGGTCTGGTCGCTGATCAGCGATCTCCGCCGGATGCCACAGTGGAGTCCGCAGTGCCGGTTGATGCGGCCACTGGGCCCCGTCCGCCCCGGCACCCGGACCTTCAACCTCAACCGCCGCAACCTGATGGTCTGGCCGACGACATCCACTGTCGTCGAGGTGGTCCCGGAGCAGAAGCTTGCGTTCCGGGTGAACATGAACAACACCGTGTGGAGCTACGAACTGCAACCGATAGCCGGTGGTACCCGGGTGATCGAGAGCAGGCACGCCGAGAACGGCGTCAAGCCGGTGTCCACCGTGGGTGTCAACGCGCTGATGGGCGGAACCGAGAGCTTCGAACGCGAACTCGTCGAGGGCATGAATTCCTCGCTGGCCAAGATCAAGGCCGCGGCCGAGAGCAGCTAGTCGGGCTCGGCCGGCGTCTCGGGCTCGGATGCTTCGGGCTCGATTGGCGCCGCGGGCTCGGATGCTTCGGGCTCGGCCGGCGCCGCGGGCTCGGATGCTTCGGGCTCGATGGGCAACTCCGTCTGATCTCCGGTCGGCTCCGGAGGTGCTTCGGGGGCCGGTTCGGCGGGCTTCTCGCTGACATCGAGGACGCCGTCGTCGTACGGGTCGTACGCCGGGGAACCGCTGCCCGCGGGAGCGGGGGTGTCGGAATGCGCGCCGCAGCCGTATTCGAAGTCGACGACATGGCCGTCGGCCGACATCTCGTTGCCGCACACGCCGAACATCACGCCCAGCGAGCCGGCCAGCGGCAGGAAGAAGCCGCAATCGCGGCAGACCCGCTTGGTGGACTGCGCCATCTGCGCGTGGGGGCCGTAATCGCCGTCGTGCCAGCGCTGCGCGGCTTCATCGCGACCCAAGGGACCCATCACCTGCCGGCGGCCCAGCCCGATCTCGGCGGCGGTCTCGTCGACTTGAGGGTCACCCGACGCCATGAAGCCCGGCACCAACCGCAGGTCGCCCGATGGCGGGGCCAGCAGGTCGCCGGGGTTCAGGTCGCCCGGCCGGACGCGCTGATCCCATGGCAGCCATTCCGGGGCCAGCAACGACTCGGGCCCCGGTACCAGCACCACCTCGCTGACCGTTGCGTGGTCGCCGCCGGGATAGCTCGCCACCACCACAGCCCACTGCCAGCCCTGGTAGCCGGGCAGATGGGCGAGGAATCGGTGGGTGGCGCTGGTCGGATCTTCGTAGCCGACACCGAGATAGTCGCCCACGGTGTCGGCACCGCTGCCCTCGGCAACGGCGGCCCGCGCCAAGTCGACCGCGTTGGTGAGTACGGTCGCCAATTCAGGCGTCCACTCCGTCGCGGTCGAACCGGTCACATCGTCGGTTGTTTCCATGGGCCCCTAATTCTGCCGCACCGATGTGACACCCGGCCACACCGGTCGCCTGCGGACTACCACACCCGGTATGGGTGAGAATCGATGCATGGCGGGACGACGCGATGATCACCCCGATGCGAGGCGTCCCTCGACACCGGGCCGGCGCGATCGTCGCGGGCCCGCCGCCGAGCATCCCGGCATGGCCAATTACCCCGCCGAGGAGGCGGATTACGGCTATTCGCAACGCGGCCCGGCAATGCCGAGCGCCAACCGCTACCTGCCGCCGCTGAATCGCCGGCCCGGTGCCGAACCCCACCACGATGCGCCGCGAAACGCTGCTACCGGCGAACGTATTACCGTCACTCGGGCCGCCGCCCAGCGCAGCCGCGAAATGGGATCGCGGATGTACGACCTGGTGCAGCGGGCCGCCACCGCCGACGGCGCCGACAAATCCGGGCTGACCGCACTGACCTGGCCGGTGGTGGCCAACTTCGCCACCGACGCCGCGATGGCGGTCGCGCTGGCCAACACGCTGTTCTTCGCCGCAGCAACCGGGGAGAGCAAGGACCGGGTTGCCCTGTACCTGCTGATCACGATCGCGCCATTCGCGGTGATCGCACCGCTGATCGGTCCGGCGCTGGATCGGCTGCAGCACGGTCGCCGAGTCGCGCTGGCGGCGTCGTTCGCGCTTCGCACGGCGCTGGCCGTGGTGCTGATCGCCAATTACGACGCCGCAAGCGGTGGCTATCAGTCCTGGGTGCTGTATCCGTGCGCCCTGCTGATGATGGTGCTGTCGAAGTCGTTCAGCGTGTTGCGTAGCGCGGTCACCCCGCGGGTCATGCCGCCGACCATCGACCTGGTCCGGGTGAATTCCCGGCTGACCATGTTCGGCCTGCTGGGCGGCACCATTGTCGGCGGCGGCATTGCCGGAGGGATCGAGTACGCCTGCGACCGCCTCCTCCAGTTGCCCGGTGCGCTGTTCGTCGTCATCGTCGTCACCGTGGCGGGCGCCGCGCTGTCCATGCGCATCCCGCGTTGGGTCGAGGTGACCGCGGGCGAAGTACCCGCCACTTTGAGCTACCGCCAGGGCACGCCGCGCCGCAATTGGCCCGAGGAGGTCCGCCGGGCCGGCGGAGCGCTCCGACAACCGTTGGGCCGCAACATTATTACCTCCCTGTGGGGTAACTGCACCATCAAGATCATGGTCGGGTTTCTTTTCCTGTATCCGGCTTTTGTGGCCAAGGCTCACCAAGCCAACGGCTGGAGACAGCTCGCGACGCTCGGTGTGATCGGCGCGGCCGCCGCGATCGGAAACTTCGCCGGCAACTTCACCAGCGCCCGGCTGCGGCTGGGCCGGCCCTCGGTGCTCGTGCTGCGTTGCGCTCTGGCGGTGACCGGTGTCGCGCTGGCCGCCGCCGTGGCCGGTACGCAGCTGATGGTGGCGATCGCGGCGCTGATCACCTCGGGGGCCAGCGCTATCGCCAAGGCCGCCCTGGATGCGTCGTTGCAGGACGACCTGCCCGAGGAATCGCGCGCGTCGGCGTTCGGGCGGTCGGAGTCGACGCTGCAACTCGCGTGGGTGCTCGGTGGCGCAATGGGCGTACTGCTCTACACCGACCTGTGGATCGGGTTCAGCGTCGTCACCTCGGTTCTGATCCTCTGTCTGGCGCAAACCATCGTGAGCTTCCGCGGCGACTCGCTGATTCCCGGCCTGGGCGGCAACCGCCCCGTGATGGTCGAGCAAGAAGGCAGCGGCAAGCAGGCCGCCGGCGCGGTGCCGCGACGCTGACGTCGTCGAAAAAGGCTTGCACTGCCGGCTAAGCGCCGTGACTCGCGGGCACCTCTTCGCTCGGTCGGGTCGGTCCGGGCGGCATGCCGTCGCCGAAAGGCTTGCCACCCAACGACTCCCGTCCGTGCGCCGTCAGCCAGTTGGACAGCTGCGGCCCCTTCGGCACGATGCCGCTCGGGTTGATGTCCCTGTGCACGATGTAGTAGTGCTGCTTGATCTGCACAAAGTCAGTGGTATCGCCAAACCCCGGCGTTTGGAACAGGTCTCGCGCATAGGCCCACAACACCGGCATCTCGGCGAGCTTGCTCCGGTTGCATTTGAAGTGGCCGTGATAGACGGCGTCGAAGCGAGCCAGCGTGGTGAACAGCCGAACGTCGGCCTCGGTGATCGTCTCCCCCACCAGGTATCGCCGGCTTTCCAGTCGATCGCTGACCCAGTCCAGCGCCGCGAACAACCGGTCATAGGCCGCCTCATACGCATCCTGCGCTCCGGCGAAACCGCACCGGTAAACACCGTTGTTGATCTCGGAGTAGATCCGCCCACTCACTTCGTCGATCTCGTCGCGCAGGGCCTCGGGATAGAGCTGCGGTGCACCATCGCGGTGGTAGGCGCTCCACTCGGTCGACAGATCCAACGTCATCTGGGGAAAATCGTTGGTGACGACCGCTCCGGTCGGGATGTCAACGATCGCGGGCACGGTGATGCCCTTCGGATAGTCCGGGAAGCGCGCGAAATAGGCGTCCTGCAGCCGGGGAATCTTCAGCACCGGGTCGACACCGCCAGGATCGAGGTCGAAGGTCCAGCTACGTTTGTCGTGGGTCGGACCGCAGAACCCAATGGACAGAACATCTTCGAGTCCAAGCAGTCGCCGAACAATGATTGCCCGGTTGGCCCACGGGCAGGCGCGGGCGACGATCAGTCGATACCGGCCCGGTTCCACCGGATAGCCGTCACGACCGTCGGCGGTGATCCGGGTTTCGATGTACTTGGTGTCGCGGGTGAATTCGCCGCTCTCGGCGAGGTAGGAAGCTATCTCGACCTCCGTTAGGTTTTCGTCGCGGTCAGAAATCGGCGGGCCAGGTCGGACTCGGTCGACGCACCGGCTTCCCAGTGTGCAATCCACGGTCCGGTGCCCTCGGACTGGTCGATTATCCCTTCTTCGGCCCACGCGTAACGACCCTTGAGCACATTGGCGGCCAGCGTCGCGTCCACATCGTCGGTGTTGGTCCACAAGGCTTCGAACAGCGCCTCCACTCGCAGGGTCGCCTGCCGGCAGAACGCCTCGGCCAACTCATAGGACTGCTCACCGCGCGAACGGTCGGCGTCGCGTTGCGCCTCGGCCCGCACACAGGTGGCCGCGATCGCGAACAGTTCCGCGCCGATGTCGACCACCCGGCCGAGGAATCCCTGCTTCTGCTCCAGCGCGGCCTGCCACCGGGCCATTCCGTAAAAGGTGTTGCGCGCCAGCTTGCGCGACGAGCGCTCGACGAAGCGCAGATGCTTGGCCAGATTGCCGAACTCGTGGTAGGCCGTCGGCCGTTGTCCTTCACCGAACACCAACTGCGGCAACCACTTTGCATAGAACCCGCTCGCGCCTACCGCCGCCTTGGCCTTCTGCCGGAGATCAGCCTTCGCGTTCGCCAGGTCACCCGCGGCGCTGAGGTGCGCGTCGACGGCCTCGCGGGCGATCAGCAACCGCATGATTTCGCTGGAGCCTTCGAAGATGCGATTGATCCGCAGGTCGCGGACCACCTGCTCCACCGGCACCGCCCGTTCGCCACGCGCCGCCAGCGATTCGGCGGTCTCGTAGCCGCGACCGCCGCGGATCTGCAGCAGTTCGTCGCCGATCCGCCAGGCCATCTCACTGGCCCACAGCTTGGCCAGGGCCGCTTCGATGCGGATGTCGTTGCGGTCTTCGTCGGCCATCTGACCGGACAACTCCAGCACCGATTCGAGCGCATAACTCGTCGCGGCGATGAACGAGATCTTCTCGGCAACCGCGGCGTGTTCGCCGACCGGCCTGCCCCACTGCACCCGTTCGCGCGACCACTCACGCGCGATCTTCAGCGACCACTTCGCCGACCCCGCACAGATCGCCGGAATGGAGAGTCGTCCGGCGTTCAGCGTCGTCAACGCGATTTTGAGGCCGTCGCCCTCCTTGCCGATCAGGTTCTCAGCGGGCACCCGCACCTTGTGCAGCCGGGTCAGACCGTTCTCGATGCCGCGCAGTCCCATGAACGAGTTGCGCCGCTCGACGGTGATGCCGGGCGAGTCGGCCTCGACGACGAACGCGCTGATGCCGCCCCGATGCCCATCGCCCTTGGGCACCGCCGCCATCACCACCAGAAGCTCTGCGACGACGCCGTTGGTGGTCCAGAGCTTCACGCCGTCGAGTTCGTAGGCGGCGCCGCCATCGATCGGGGTCGCCGTCGATGCGAGCCGCGCCGGGTCGGAGCCGACGTCGGGCTCGGTCAGCAAAAACGCCGTTATCGCCCCGGCGGCGCAGCGCGGCAAGAACTTTCGCTTCTGCTCGTCATTGCCGGCGAGCTTCAGCGGCTCCGGCACGCCGATCGACTGATGCGCCGAGAGCAACGCCCCGAGGCTGGCGTGCACGCTGGACACCATCATCAGTGCCCGGTTGTAGGCGACCTGAGACAAGTTCAAGCCGCCGTACTCCGACGGGATCTTCATACCGAAGCACCCCAGATCGGCCAGCCCCTTGACGTACTCATCGGGAATCTTCGCGTCGCGCTCAATCACGCCGCCGTCGACGGTGCCCAGGAATTCGCGCAGCCGCCCCAGGAACTCGTCGGTCCGGTCGGCATCGGCGTCAGCCGGCCGGGGAAACGGGTGGATCAGGTCCAGTGGAAAGCGGCCGAGGAACAGCTCCTTGGCCAATGACGGCTTGTCCCAGCCGCTTTCGCGGGATTCCTCCGCGACGGCTCTCGCTTGTTCTTCAGTGACCTGCGCCTGCTGTGCCATGGAAATTCCTCGCTCGAAACCGACTGATTCGGTTGGAGTGTTCCCCGTCACACGCCGCTGTACACGCGCGAAGAGCTCAGGCGTCCAGTTCCCGGGCCACGGCCTTGACCACATCGGAGACCTTGCGGGCGATCTTGCGGTCCGGGTAGCGACCTTTACGCAGCTCGGGCTGCACGGTGCCCTCGAGCAGCGTGATCATGTCCTCGACCATGCCGTGGAGCTCATCGGGACTGTGCTTGTGCTCGGCCGGGCCCTCCCGGCGCGGACGGCTGCTGAGCGTGGGCGGCGGGTCGATCAGCTTCAGGCTCAGCGCCTGCGGTCCACGGCGTCCGGACGCCAAGCCGAACTCGACCTTCTGTCCGGCCTTGAGGCCTTCGACGCCCGCAGGCAGCGCCGAGGAGCGGACATAGACATCCTCGCCGTCTTCCTGGGAGAGGAAGCCGAATCCCTTCTCAGCGTCGTACCACTTCACTTTGCCAGTCGGCACCGGACTCACCTGCTTGTCTAACGGATAATTAATGGGCCTACACAACGAAGCGCCCCGCCTGCGCAGGACGCGATGACGACCGATCCTACTCGGAACGCCGGCGGCTGAGCACCGGAGTTTTCTCGCCTAGGCTGGCATCACCGCTGGAGGAGACAATGCGCCTGATTCTGAACATCATCTGGTTGATTTTCGGCGGCCTATGGCTGGCCCTCGGCTATTTGCTGGCGGCACTGATTTGCTTCGTTCTGATCGTGACCATCCCGTTCGGCTTCGCGTCGCTGCGCATCGCGTCCTACGCGCTGTGGCCGTTCGGCCGGACGATCGTCGAGAAGCCCGGCGCCGGCAGCGGCGCCCTGATCGGCAATGTGCTCTGGGTGCTGTTGTGCGGGATCTGGCTCGCCATCGGACACCTGGTGAGCGCGGCGGCGATGGCGGTGACGATCATCGGCCTTCCACTGGCGCTGGCCAACCTCAAGCTGATTCCGGTATCGCTGGTGCCGCTGGGCAAAGAAATCGTCGCGATCGATTCCACGCGCGCGGCGCCGTGGGGCGGCGCGGGGACGCTTCGGGGCTGAATTCGGGTCTCAAGGCCGGTCGCGTGACCTGCGCTTAATCCCCACGCTCGCTGTGAAATCAATCACATAACGGTTTGGTCACGGCATGGCAACAGCCTGATTGCGAAGCCTCTAACCTGCGTAAACGACCGACGCTCCTGGGATTTTCCTCGCTCGCGACACGCGAAACGCGACTTTTCTCAGAAAATGACTCTGCCGCAGCCACCCGCTAGCGTCGTGCGCGGGCCTGCCGAGTCTCCCTGCACGGTAGGCCTTCTCGCCTATAGCGCCGAGCTCCATCCAATAGGCGAGCAACGCAACCCATGGATGGAGGCGGGGGACCCAACGGTCCGCCGACATAGCGACCAGGAGCCGCCCGCGGCTCCTTGGGGTGAAGCCGACGCCGTCTCAACAGACACGACGAAGGCCGGGCGACCTCTTCCGCCCGAACCCGACAGCTGACCTCGTAGGCGCTTTACGAGAGGAATCACCGGGGTATGAGCGGTCGTCACCGTAAACCCACGACGTCCACCGTCGGCGTCGCCAAATTAGCCTTCACCGGCGCAGTAATCGGAGGCGGTGGCATCGCTCTTGCGGGTCACGCCGCCGCGGCCCCCGACACCGAGTGGGACCGCGTCGCGGCCTGCGAGTCGGGCGGCAACTGGGCCATCAACACCGGCAACGGCTATCACGGCGGCTTGCAGTTCTCGCAAGGCACGTGGGCCTCGCACGGTGGTGGCGAGTACGCCACCTCGGCCAACCAGGCCACCCGCGATCAGCAGATCGCCGTAGCCGAGCGGGTGCTGGCCAGCCAGGGCAAGGGCGCCTGGCCCGTGTGCGGACGGGGCCTGTCGGCCGCGACTCCGCGCAACGTGGTTGCCGACGCGCCCGCACCGGAGGCACCGCCGCCGGCCCCCTGGGCCGCTTTCATGCCCCCGCCCCCGGCTGACCCACCGCCGCCACCTCCGGCGCCGGAGCCGCCTCCGCCACCAGTGGTCGAGCCTGCCGCGTTCGACGCGCCGGCACCCGACGCTCCCCCACCCCCGCCGCCGGCCGACCCCGCGCCAGAGCCCGCTCCGCCGGTGCAAGCCGAAGCCGTCGCCATGGACGCGCCGGCACCCGACGCTCCCCCACCCCCGCCGCCGGCCGACCCCGCGCCAGAGCCCGCTCCGCCGGTGCAGGCCGAGTCCGTCGCCATGGACGGGCCCGCACCTGGGGATGGGCCGCAGGACGTGCACCAGGCCAATGCCGTGGGTTCGTGGACCGTGGTCCCGCAGGACCCGGGCTATTTGCGGGACCTGCTGAAAGCGGTTCAGTCGCAGAGCGTGAGCACTAACCCCGCGCTGCAGTCGCTCGCCTGATCGGCGAGCCTTCGCAAACCGCGTTTAGCGGTTGATGTCGGTGACGGGATGCAGATAGGGCAGTTCGTCGGCAGGCAGGGGAAAGACCAGGTCACCGAACGGCGAGAGTGCGCCGGTCCGGTCGGTTGCCAGTTCGCTCACGGCGTGGTCTTCGGGGTTGGTCGTCGGCCAGCCGTTGTCGACGTAACGGGTCTTCTGCGCCTTGTTGTCAGCCACGCGGTCCATTCTGACAGGTCGGGCGCGGTGGCGCCCGCCTCACCCTCCGTCGGCTGTAAAGGGTCACCCGCTCGACTGCTTTACGCTGGTCAGCAATGACCGAACACACCTCGGGCATCCCGCTGGGATCTTGGCTGGCCGAGTTGCCCGACGACCGGTTGATCCGTCTCCTGGAGCTGCGACCCGACCTCGCGCAACCGCCGCCGGGCAGTATTGCCGCGCTGGCCGCTCGTGCGCAGGCTCGGCAGTCGCTGAAGGCTGCCACCGACGAGCTGGATTTCCTGCGGCTGGCGGTGATCGACGCGCTGCTGGTGCTGCAGGCGGACACCGCCGCGGTGCCCGTCGCCAAGCTGCTCACGCTGATCGGCGATCGGGCCCCCGAAGCCGACGTCCTCGACGCGCTCGAGGATCTGAAAGAACGCGCGCTGGTCTGGGGCGACCTCGACGTGCGGGTGACTTCCGAGGCCGGCGGCGGCCTGCCCTGGTACATCGGCCAGGTGACGCTGGAAGACGCCGGACAGAGCGCCGAGCAGATCGCCGAACTGATCGACGGTCTCGACGATCCGCAACGTGAACTGCTGGACCGCCTGCTGGAGGGCTCGCCGCTGGGACGGACCCGCGACGCCGCGCCGGGTGCGCCTGCGGATCGCCCTGTGCCACAACTGATTGCGACCGGCCTGCTGCGTCGAATCGACGCGGACACGGTGATCCTGCCCCGTCACGTCGGTCAGGTGATGCGCGGTGAGCAACCCGGGCCGGTCCGGCTCGCGGCCCCTGATCCGGTGGTGTCCACGACCACACCCGCCGACGCCGACGCCGCGGCGGCCGGCGCGATCATCGACCTGATGCGCGAGCTCGATCTTCTCATCGAATCACTGAGCGCCGCACCGATTTCCGAGCTTCGCAGCGGAGGGCTCGGGGTGCGCGAGGTTCGGCGGCTGGCCAAGGTCACCGGCGTCGACGAGGCCCGGCTGGGGCTGGTCCTGGAATTGGCCGCGGCCGCGGGCTTGATCGCCAGCGGCCTTCCCGATCCGCAACCGAGCGTCGGCGATCCGCCGTATTGGGCGCCGACGGTGGCCGCCGACCGTTTCACCGAGGCGCCCATCGCCGAACGCTGGCACCTGCTGGCCACCACCTGGCTCGACTTGGCGGCCCGGCCGGCGCTGATCGGGACTCGTGGACCGGACGCCAAACCCTATGCCGCACTCTCGGATTCGCTGTACTCGACAGCAGCTCCGCTGGATCGCCGACTGCTGCTGAGCATGCTGGGTGAACTGCCGCCGGGAGCCGGCGTCGACAAAGACACTGCGTCGGCGGCGTTGATCTGGCGGCGGCCGCGGTGGACCAAGCGGTTGCAGCCCGCGCCGGTGGCCGACCTCCTGGAGGAAGCGCAGCAGCTCGGCTTGGTCGGCCGCGGGGCACTCAGCACCCCCGGGCGCGTCTTCATCGCCGACGCGGATGACGCCGATGCCATCGCCGCGATGGCGCGCGCGCTGCCCACACCGATCGACCACTTCCTGGTGCAGGCCGACCTGACCGTGGTGGTGCCCGGCCCGCTGAAACGTGAACTGGCCGAGCAGCTGTCAACGGTCGCGGCCGTCGAGTCCGCCGGCACCGCAATGGTGTACCGGGTCAGCGAGCCCTCCATCCGGCACGCCCTCGACGTCGGCAAGACCGCCGACGAACTGCACAGCCTGTTCCAGAAGCACTCCAAAACACCAGTGCCGCAAGGACTTACCTACCTGATCGATGACGTCGCACGCCGGCACGGCCAGTTGCGCATTGGCATGGCCACATCATTCGTGCGATGCGAAGACCCGACGTTGCTCGCCCAGGCCGCGGCCGCCGCCGACCACATCGGACTTCGGGTGCTGGCACCGACCGTGGCGATCTCGCAGGCACCCATCAACGAAGTGCTCACCGTGCTGCAGGACGCGGGGTTCGCCCCGGCCGCCGAGGACGCGACCGGCACCATCGTCGACATCCGGGCTCGTAGGGCCCGGGTTCCCGCGCCGCAGCGCTACCGCTCGTTTCGGCAGATACCGCAACCCAGTAACGAAACGCTGAGCGCGGTGGTCGCGGTGTTGCGGAAGGTGACCACCGCCCCGTTCGACGGCGTGCGGATCGATCCTGCGGTGGCCATGTCGCTGCTGCAGAAGGCGGCCCGCGAGAGGGACACGGTGCTGATCAGGTACGTCGACGCCGCCGGAGTGGCCACCCAGCGGGTGGTGTCGCCGATCACGGTGCGAGGAGGGCAGCTGGTTGCCTTCGATTCGGCGTCCAGCAGCGCCCGTGACTTCGCCATTCACCGGATCACGTCGGTGATGACCGCCGACGAGGACTGACGGGGCTGACGTGTCGCCGCCATCCGGATAATGGAGTCATGACCGACGGACCCCTGATCGTGCAGTCCGACAAGACAGTGCTGCTGGAAGTCGACCACGAGCTCGCCGGCGCGGCGCGGGCGGCCATCGCGCCGTTCGCCGAACTGGAGCGCGCACCCGAACACATCCACACCTATCGGATCACCCCGCTGGCCCTGTGGAATGCCCGCGCGGCGGGCCACGACGCGGAGCAGGTCGTCGATGCTCTGGTCAGCTTTTCCCGATACGCGGTTCCGCAGCCATTGCTGGTCGACATCGTGGACACGATGGCCCGCTACGGCCGGCTGCAGCTGGTGAAGAGTCCGGTGCACGGACTGACCCTGGTGAGCCTGGACCGAGCAGTACTCGAAGAAGTGTTGCGCCACAAGAAGATTGCCCCCATGCTCGGTGCCCGCATCGACGACGACACGGTGGTCGTACACCCCAGCGAGCGCGGTCGGGTCAAGCAGATGCTGCTCAAGATCGGCTGGCCCGCTGAGGATCTGGCCGGCTATGTCAACGGCGAGGCACATCCGATCGCCCTGCGCCAGGATGGCTGGCAGCTACGCGACTACCAAGAGATGGCAGCCGACTCGTTCTGGTCAGGTGGCTCCGGCGTGGTGGTGCTGCCATGCGGCGCAGGCAAAACGCTCGTCGGCGCCGCCGCGATGGCGAAAGCAAGCGCGACGACGCTGATCCTGGTAACCAACACCGTCGCCGGCCGGCAGTGGAAGAGGGAGCTGATCGCCCGAACATCGTTGACCGAAGAGGAGATTGGCGAGTACTCCGGGGAGCGCAAAGAGATCCGGCCGGTCACCATCGCGACCTACCAGGTGATCACCCGCCGCACCAAAGGCGAGTATCGCCACCTCGAGTTGTTCGACAGCCGCGACTGGGGACTGATCGTGTACGACGAGGTGCACCTGCTGCCGGCGCCGGTGTTCCGGATGACCGCCGATCTGCAGTCCCGGCGACGGCTGGGGCTCACCGCGACGCTGATCCGCGAGGACGGCCGGGAGGGCGACGTGTTCTCGTTGATCGGGCCGAAGCGTTACGACGCACCGTGGAAGGACATCGAAGCGCAGGGCTGGATCGCCCCGGCGGAGTGCATCGAAGTCCGGGTCACGATGACCGACAACGAGCGGATGGTGTACGCCACCGCCGAGCCCGAGGAGCGTTACAAGCTCTGCTCGACCGCGCATTCCAAAGTCGCGGTGGTGAAGTCGATTCTGGGCAAGCACCCGGACGAGCCGACGCTGGTGATCGGCGCCTACCTCGACCAATTGGACGAGTTGGGAAATGTGCTGGGCGCACCGGTGATCCAGGGTTCGACCAAGACGGCTGAGCGCGAAGAACTGTTCGATGCCTTCCGTCGCGGTGAGGTGACCACTCTGGTGGTGTCCAAGGTGGCGAACTTCTCCATCGACTTGCCGGAAGCCGCAGTGGCGGTGCAGGTTTCGGGAACTTTTGGTTCACGCCAGGAAGAGGCGCAGCGATTGGGCCGGTTGCTGCGGCCCAAGGCCGACGGCGGCGGCGCGGTGTTCTATTCCGTGGTTGCCCGCGACAGCCTCGACGCGGAGTACGCCGCGCATCGGCAGCGCTTTCTCGCCGAGCAGGGCTACGGCTACGTCATCCGCGACGCCGACGACCTGCTGGGCCCCGCCATCTGAGGCGATCGCAAGCGCGGCGCCTTTTCGCGCGCAGCGGGTCGCCGTCGGACGACTCAGAGCGACAGGATGGTCGCCGACGCGGTGCCGGGTGCGCCGTACACCTGCGCCAACCCGACGCGCGGGTTGCCCGGCACCTGACGCTCCCCCGCCTCGCCACGTAGCTGGCGGACCAGCTCGTGCACCTGCCGCAGACCCGACGCACCGATCGGCTCACCGTTGGCGATCAGCCCGCCGTCGGTGTTGACTGGGATCGAGCCGTGAATCTCGGTGGCTCCGTCGGCCACCAGCTTCTCCTGCTCGCCGTCGGCGCACAGACCCGTCTCGGCCATGTGGATCACCTCGGCGCCGGCGTCGGTGTCCTGCAGCTGCGCGATGTCGACGTCTTCGGGTCCGATGCCCGCGGCCTCGTAAGCGGCTTTGGCCGCATACACGGTTGGTGAGACGTCTTCGTCCAGCGGGGCGAACGTGGCGTGCACCTCGTAGGCGCCGAAGGTGCGGGTGCGAATCTCGCTGGCGCGCACGTACACCGGCTTGTCGGTGAACTTGTGCGCGATGTCGGCACGACACATGATCACGGCCGCGGCGCCCTCGTCGGGCGCGCAGAACATGTACTGCGTCAGCGGGTAGTTCAGCACGGTCGAGTTGAGGATCGCCTCCTCAGACATCGGCTTGCGGCGGAACGCATTCGGGTTGATCGCGCCGTTGCGGAAATTCTTCGCGGCGACCTTGGCCAGGGTGGCTTGCGAGATGTTGTGGTCGTGGAGGTACTTGTTGGCCTTGATACCGAAGAACTTCGTGGTGACGAACTGACCGTTGTTGGCGTACCACTGCGGCAGGGCCAGCTTGGCCGGGTCGTCGGTGAACGCGCCACGCGGGTGCTTGTCCAGGCCGATCGCGATGCCGATGTCGTACTTGCCCAGCCGAATCGTGTCCGCGGTCTGCTGGATAGCGCTGGCCGCGGTCGCGCACGCGTTGAAGACGTTGGTGAACGTGATGCCGGTCAGCCCGACCAGCCGAGTCACCGCGTCCGGATTGGACACTTCGTGGCTGCCGCCGAAGCCGAACTGGATGTCCTTCCAATCCACCCGGGCGTCAGCCAGAGCGAATTGGATGGCTTCTGCACCCATCTGCATGGCGGTCTTGTCGAACCTGCCGAACGGGTGCAGGCCGACCCCGATGATGGCGACGTCATTGGTCATGTCGGATTCTCCTACTGGGTTCGATGGGGGCGACCCGCTTCGCCCGGCTTCTGTAGACGGTGGCGACCCGCTTCGCCCGGCTTCGCGGCACTCGCGATCACCACGGCCGCGCTCACGATCACCACTAGATCGGCTGGAACGCGAACGTGACGATCTCGGTGCCGTCGGCGTCGGTCGCGAACGGGATCATGGTGAGCTCGACGTCTTGGCCGAACTTCAGCTTGGCCGGGTCGTTTTCGGTCAGGCGGCCCTCGACGCGGATGACGTCACCGAGCTGAACCAGACCCACCCCGAACGGCACGAAGTCATCGCCGGTCGGGCCGGCGTAGGGTGCGCCCGGCGGGAAACCCTGGGTGGTCCAAGCGATCAGGGTTCCACTGCGCGGGAGCTTGACCTCGGACATCGACGGGCGACTGCACCGCGGGCACAGATCCTGCACCGGGAACGTGGTCGCGCTGCACTCGCCGCACTGACTTCCGATCAGCTGCGGATTGTCATCGGGCCAGGTAGAGATGGTGGGATCGATTGCCTTCTGCATCGAGGGATCCTCCGTCAGCCGCTGAACTGATAACGCGCTCACCGAACGGTACAACAGCATTCCGCAAAACCGGAAACCGCATTCTCATTCTTGGCCGCAGCGGAATCTTGCCGTCAGCCGGAGCCAAACCCTTCAGCCCGGTGACAACCTCTGCCACCGTCGACCGAATGACCGTCACCGACGCGGCGGCACCGACAATCACCCACGTCTGGGACACCCACCGATGGAACATCCTGGTCCGCTACGCACGGGCGGCGCAGTCGGCACGCGACCACCCCGAGCAGTGGGCCCAGAAGTACTCGGCCGCCGTGGGTTTGACTGCCGGCATCTCCGCGCTCGCGCGGAGCAAGATTCGACGTCTGCCGATCCCGCTGGACGACAAGGTGGTGACCGCCGAACAACAGACTGGCCGACTTGTTCGCGTCGGCGGACCAAATTCCGGAGGCGCCCGACTTCGTCAAATGGGTCGACCGTAGGTTCAACGGTGCGCTCGTCCGCGAGCAACATGACGTGAAGACCACGAGGAGATGACGATGACGGTCATAGTGACGCTGGAACTGCGGTTCAAGCCCGAGGAGGTCGCCGCCGGGCGCGAACTGATGGGCCGGACGCTGGAGGTCACCCGGGGGTTTGACGGAAATGTACGCACCGACGTGCTCGTCGACGAGGACGACGAAGGTCACTGGCTCATCTACGAGGTCTGGGAGACCGTCGAAGCCGACGAGGCCTACCGCGCCTTTCGCGCCGGTGAGGGCAAGGTGACGCAGCTGCCGCCGTTGCTGGCGGCTCCGCCGGTGAAGATCCGCTATCACACCTCCGACGTCTAACTCAGCGCCGGAATAACTTCTCGCTCAAAGAGTTCCACGCCGGAGCGGTCGTATGCGGCCTCGGGGAAGTAGCAGATCACGTACTCGCAACCGAGGTCGCGCAGCTTGGTCAGCCGCTCGATGGCCTGCTCCGGGGTGCCGACCGCGGAATCCGGCCCGCTGGTTCCGGCGAGCATCGCGTCGGCTGCCGACTCCGGTACGGCGCCAACCAGGCGGTCGCGGATACGCTTCCCGCGCTCCTTGACCTCGTTGTCCGACGCGCCCACGATCGCGTTGATGTTGACCGACCGGACGATCGCGTCGAAGTCGGTGCCCACGTCGCGGCAGTGGCCGGCCAGCACCTCGGACTTATGTTTGAAGCCCTCCGGTTCGCCGGTGAAGTTGGTGTACTGCGCGTACTTCGCGGCGATACGCAGGGTCTTTTGCTCGCCGCCGCCGGCGATCCACAACGGAATTCCGTTGTCCTGCAACGGCCTGGGCTGCACGATCGCACCGTCGACCTGATAGTGCTTGCCGTCGAGCGAGACCTTCCCGTCCCGCCACGCGTCGCGCATGATCTGGACGCCCTCATCGAGGCGCCCCAGTCGCACACCGGCCGACGGGAAACCGTATCCGTAGGCCCGCCATTCGTGTTCGTACCAGCCGCCGCCGATACCCATCTGGACGCGGCCACCCGAGATGATGTCGGCTGTGGCAGCGACTTTGGCGAGGTAAACAGGATTGCGGTAGCTCATTGCCGTGCACATCTGGCCGAGCTTGATCCGCGACGTGGTGGCCGCGTAGGCCGACATCAGGGTCCACGCCTCGTGGGTCGCCTCGCCGGTCGGCATCGGCACGGTGTGGAAATGGTCGTACACCCAGACCGAGTCCCAGGCACTGTCGTCGGCGTAGGCGGCCAGGTCGCGCATCACCGCCCAGTGCTTCTCGACCTCGATGCCGACGAGATCCAATCGCCAACCCTGCGGGATAAAGAATCCGAAGCGCATACCCTTGGACTTTAGCCCGACGACGATGCGGCCCGGAACGGGCCGAGGAGGAGTTGGGTAATCGGGCCCAGCGTGAGGGAGATCCGATGCGAATCCTCATCTCGGGCGCCAGCATCGCCGGTCCAGTGCTGGCTTATTGGCTCGTCCGCGGCGGTTTCGAGGTCACCGTCGTCGAACGGGCGCCGGCCCTGCGCAAAACCGGCGGTCACGCCGTGGACCTGTTCCGGCCGTCGATGGAAATCTCGGAGAAGATGGGCGTCCTGCCGCGCCTCGAATCTCTTGCCACCGGGACCGACCGGCTGACGCTGTATCGCCAAGGAATCAGCAGACCGGCGCATGTCGACCTCAGGAAGATCTACAGCGCCACGTCCGACCGGCACATCGAGATCATGCGCGACGATCTCAGCGAGGTCTATTACGACGCCGGCCGCGACCACGTGGAGTATGCGTTCGATGACTCGATCACGGACATTTCGCCCGACGGCGAGGTGACATTCGAACACGGTGCAGCGCGCACTTTCGACGTGGTCGTGGGAGCCGACGGACTGCATTCGAACGTCCGGCGCCTGGCGTTCGGGGACGACGCCGGCTTCACCCGCTTCATCGGTGGATACCTCGCGGTGGCATCGGCGCCGAAATCACTTGCTTCTGTCGGCGAGATGATCATGCACGCCGGAGTCGGCCGGATGGCCGGCATCTACAGCGCAGATCATCTCGACGACGCGCGGGTGCTGTTCATGTTCCGTACCAAGATCGAGCTCGACTACCACTACCGAGACATGCTGCGGCAAAAGGAATTACTGCGAAGCGCACTGGCCGGGATGTCAGCGCAATCCGATCGGTGGCTGACCGAAGTCGACCACACACCCAGCTTCTACTTCGACTCCATCACCCAACTCCAACTGGATATCTGGTCGAAGAACCGAGTGACGCTCGTCGGTGATGCCGCCTACTGCCCCGGCCCTGCGGTGGGTGGCAGCACCAGCCTCGCGGTCATCGGCGCGTACGTACTGGCGCGCGAGCTGATTGCGGCGCGCGGCGACCACATTCGCGCGTTCGCGGCCTACCAGCAGGAAATGGCGGCGAAGGTGCATCAGAGCCGAGTCTTCGCCCGCGGCGCCGCCCGAGCCGTCGTTCCCGGGTCCAGGGCGGCGGTCTGGGCCGTCACCCGGGGTGCGCAGCTGATCTCGTCACTGCCCGCGCCGCTCACCCGCACCGTCGCGAAGTTGAACACCAAAGGTGTGCGAATGCACGACTCCATGCGCGTGCCCGAATACCCGGAGTTGGAGCCGCAGTAATCTGACCGAATGGACCTCACCGGAATAGGGATCTGGAGTAGCCAGCTCCGTTACGGCAATGCAACCGAATCAGCCGACGCAGCAGCAGAATTAGACGAACTGGGCTATCGTGCCCTGTGGATACCGGATGTCGGCGGGCCGGTCTTCGACGCGGTGGGCAATTTGATGGCCGCGACCAAACAGACCACGATCGCCACCGGCATTCTGAACTTGTGGATGCACACGCCCAGTGACGTCGCTGAGCATTTCGCCGCGCTGACCGCCGATCACGGCGATCGGTTCCTACTCGGCATCGGGGTCAGCCACGCGCCGCTGATCGACGCGGGCAACCCCGGCCGCTACCGCAAACCGCTGGCGGCGACCGAGTCGTTCCTGGACGAGTTGGACGCGACGCCGCGGCCGGTTCCCGTGGACCGGCGGGTGCTGGCCGCGCTCGGCCCGAAGATGCTGCAACTGTCCGCACGCCGCGGCGCCGGAGCCCACCCTTACCTGGTCACCCCCGACCACACTGCGACGGCACGCGGAGTGCTGGGCGACGGACCCCTGCTGCTGCCCGAGCAGACGGTGATTCTCACCGACAGTGCCGACGACGCCCGCGCCATCGGAACCGACTGGCTGCGTTCCTATTTGGCGCTGCCGAACTACGCCAACAACCTGCTCCGCTCGGGCTTCTCCGAGGACGACCTCAGCCAGGTGAGTGATCGACTGTTCAACGCGATTATCGCGTGGGGCGACGAGAACGCGATCCTGCGCAGGGTCTCCGAGCATCGTTCGGCCGGCGCAGACCACGTCTGTATCCAGGTGCTGCGAAGCGACCCGAAAGCCTATCCGCGTGAGGAGTGGCGCCGGATCGCCGCGGCGCTCGCCTAGCGAGTCACCCGGAGGCCGAGCGTGAAAGTAACGTCACGATCGGTCCCGCCCTCGGGCCTACGCTCAATCCATGGCTTCCAAGCACACCCTGTTTCGGCTGTTCTACCGGCTCGGCTTCACGCCGTGGGACGGCCACCCGATCGCCGACAACCTTCGCGTTCTCGTCGAAGAACTGCCGGCCGGCAGAGCCCTCGATCTCGGCTGCGGCACTGGAGATTCGTCGATCTACCTCGCGCAACACAGCTGGACGGTCACCGGCGTCGACTACGTGCCGCAGGCCCTCGGCAAGGCGCGAGCGAAGGCTGCCGCCGCCAAGGCTTGCGTCGACTTCGTCAAAGCCGACGTCACGCGTCTGAGCAAGGAAGGCATCGGTTCCGGCTTCACCCTCATCGTTGACAACGGGTGCCTGCACAATATGAGCGACGGCGACCGCGACGCCTACGTCCGGGAAGTCAGCGCCGTGGCCGCTCCCGGCGCGCGACTGCTCATCGTCGCGTTCCTGCCCGGTGGCCGGTTCGGAGTGCGCGGCGCCCGACCGGAAGAGATGCAACAGCGGTTCACCGCCGGGTGGACGATGCTGTCCACCGGAGCCGAGCGGCAACTCGACGAAGAGCAGACCCCGGCGAAGTTCTACCTCTACGAACGCAAAAGCCCCTGAAACCGTTGAGTTCCAGGGGCTTTCGCGTTTACCGAATCAGGTCAGCGAAGACGGCGGCAGGAAGCGGTCGCCATAGCGCTCGGCCAGCTCGCGAGCCCGCGCCACGAAGGCTTCCTTGCCCACGCCGTGCGCACCCTCGTAGCCGACGATGAACTGCGCGCTACCACCGGTGTAGGGCGGGAACCCGATGCCCATGATCGAGCCGATGTTCGCGTCAGCCGTCGACGTGAGAACGCCTTCGTCCAAGCACTTTTGGGTTTCCAGCGCCTCGGCGAACAGCATCCGGTCGACCATGTCCTGCAGCGGCAGGTCGGCCGAACCGGACTTGAACGTCTCGCGCAAACCGGGCCACAGCCGGGTCCGCTTGCCGTCGACGTACTCGTAGAAACCGGCACCCTTCAACCGCGACGGCCGCTCGAGGGAGATCATCTTCTCGACGACAGCCTCGGCCGGGTGCGGCTCGTACGTGCCACCGGCATCTTCGATACCTTTTCGCGAAGCCGTCGCGATCTTGTGCATCAGCTCCAGGTTGAGCTCGTCGGACAGCTGCAGCGGCGGCGCCGGGTAACCCGCCTGCGAACCGGCGTGCTCGACGCTGGCGGGCTCGACACCCTCGCCCAGCATCGCCAGCGCCTCGTTGACGAAGGTGCCGATGACGCGGCTGGTGAAGAAGCCGCGGCTGTCGTTGACCACGATCGGGGTCTTGCCGATCGCCAGCGTGTAGTCGAACACCCGGGCCAGCGCCTCGTCAGAAGTCTTCTCGCCCTTGATGATTTCGACCAGCGGCATCTTGTCGACCGGTGAGAAGAAGTGGATCCCGATGAAGTCCTCCTGGCGCTTCACGCCGGTCGCCAGACCGGTGATCGGCAGCGTCGAGGTGTTCGACCCGAGCAGCGCGTTGGGCTCGACGATGTCCTCGATCTCCTGGAACACCTTGTGCTTGAGGTCCTGGTTCTCGAAGACGGCCTCGACCACGAAGTCGACGCCCTTCAGATCGGCCGGGTCAGCGGCCGGGGTGATGCGGTCCAGCAATGCCTTGGACTTCTCTTCGGTGGTCTTGCCGCGCTGAAGTGCCTTGGCCTCAAGCTTTTCCGCGTAGCCCTTGCCCTTCTGGGCGGCCTCGATGCTGACGTCCTTGAGCACCACGTCGTAGCCGGCCTTGGCCGAGACGTAGGCGATTCCGGCGCCCATCATGCCCGCGCCCAGCACACCGATCTTGTGGATCTTGACCGGCTCGATGCCGTCGGGACGCGACCCACCACCGTTGATGTGTTGCAGGTCAAGGAAGAACGCCTGGATCATGTTCTTGGCGACCTGACCGGTGACCAGCTGAGTGAAGTAGCGACTCTCGATCCGGCTGGCGGTGTCGAAGTCCACCTGCGCGCCCTCGACGGCCGCGTCCAAAATGGCCCGCGGCGCCGGCATCGGTGCACCCTTGAGCTGCTTCTTCAGCAGCGCCGGGAACGATGGCAGGACGCCGGCGAGCGCCGGGCTGGACGGGGTGCCGCCGGGCATCTTGTAGCCCTTGGCGTCCCACGGCTGCTCGTGCGAATCGGGGTTGGCCTTGATCCAGGCTTTGGCGGTCGGCACCAATTCGTCGACGGACCCGACGATCTCGTCGATCAGCCCCATCTCCTTGGCCTTGTCGGCCTTGAATCGGGTGCCTTGGGACAGGATGTTCATGAAGGCGTTCTGGATGCCGAACATCCGCACGGTGCGGGTCACCCCGCCGCCGCCGGGCAGCAGGCCCAGCGTCACCTCGGGCAGGCCGACGACCAGACCCTTGACGTCCGCGGCGATGCGGTGGTGACACGCCAGCGCGATCTCCAGGCCACCGCCGAGCGCGGCGCCGTTGATGGCGGCCACCACCGGCTTGCCGAGGGTCTCCAGCGCACGCAGGTCACGCTTGACCGACTCGACCATGTCGAACGCCTCGCCGGCGTTTTCCGGGCCCAGCTTGATCATGCCCTTGAGATCGCCGCCGGCGAAGAAGGTCTTCTTCGCACTGGTGATCACCACGCCCGTCACCGAATCCTTCTCGGCGACAAGCTTTTCCACCGCGTTGTGCATCGACTCTGCGTAGTGCTCGTTCATCACGTTGGCCGACCCGGTGGGGTCGTCCAGCGTCAACGTGACGATGCCGTCGGCATCCTTGTCCCACTGAATGGTGTTCTCAGGCATGGACTCAAACCCTCTCGATGATGGTGGCGACACCCATGCCGCCGCCGATGCACAGCGTGATCAGCGCGCGGTGCGCGTTGCGGCGCTCCAGTTCGTCGACCATGGTTCCGGTGATCATGGCGCCGGTGGCGCCCAGCGGGTGGCCCATCGCGATGGCGCCGCCGTTGACGTTGAGCTTCTCGTCCGGGATGTGCAGGTCCTTCTGGAACTTCAGCACGACGGAGGCGAACGCCTCGTTGAGCTCGAACAGGTCGATGTCATCGACCGTCAGTCCGGCGCGGTCCAGCACCTTCTGGGTGGCCGGGGTCGGACCGGTGAGCATGATGACCGGGTCGGCACCGCTGGTGGCGGTGGCCACGATGCGCGCCCGCGGGGTCAGGTTCTGCGACTTGCCCGCAGCTTCGGAGCCGACCAGCACCAGGGCGGCGCCGTCGACGATGCCGGAGCTGTTACCGCCGGTGTGCACGTGGTTGATCTTCTCGACCGCGTGGTACTTGGTCAGCGCGACGTCATCGAAGCCGCCCATCTCACCGATCCCGTCGAACGCGGTCTTGAGCTTGCCCAGACCTTCCAGGTCGGTGTCGGGCCGCATGTGCTCGTCATGGTCGAGAATCGTCAGACCGTTCTGGTCCCGAACCGGCACAACCGATTTCGCGAAGTAGCCGCCCGACCATGCCGCGGCCGCCCTTTCCTGCGAGCGCAGCGCGTAGCGGTCGACGTCCTCGCGGGAGAAGCCCTCGATGGTGGCGATCAGATCGGCGCCGATGCCCTGCGGCACGAAGCCGATCGAGTAGTTGGTCTCGGGGTCGGTCGCCCAGGCGCCGCCGTCGGAGCCCATCGGAACCCGGCTCATCGACTCGACACCGCCGGCGAGCACCAGGTCGTCCCAGCCGGAGCGCACCTTCTGCGCGGCGGTGTTGACGGCTTCCAGGCCGGACGCGCAGAACCGGTTGAGCTGTACGCCACCGGTGGTCTCGGGCAGTCCGGCGGCCAGCACCGCGGTGCGGGCGATGTCGCCGCCCTGGTCACCGACCGGCGACACCACGCCCAGGATCATGTCGCTGATCAGCGTCTCGTCCAGGTCGGGGAAGCGGCGGCGCAGTTCGTCGACCAGACCGACGACCAGGTTCAGCGGCTTGACCTCGTTGAGCGAGCCTTTGCGCTGCTTGCCGCGCGGCGTGCGGATGGCCTCGTAGATGAAGGCTTCTTCGGACATGACTGATTCCTCTTCACGATTGATTTTTTCGATCCGTGCGACGGATCGGCCGTAGCCGACGCTAGTCCTCTATCGGCCACCCTAACAAAGTGCCCGGCCAACCTGTTGGTTGGGAGTAGGCCGGCCAATTCGGCGCCGAGCGTGACCCTGCAGTCACGGCGACGGTCGAGCGTGACGCTGCAGTCACAGGCAAGCGCGCGCCTAAGCTCAGCATCCATGACGGTCAAGCGCCTGCAACCGTACGCAACCACGGTGTTCGCCGAGATGTCCGCGCTGGCGGCACGCGTCGGCGCGGTCAACCTCGGGCAGGGCTTTCCCGACGAGGACGGACCCCCGGCGATGCTCCAGGCCGCCCAGGACGCGATCGCCAACGGCGTCAACCAATACCCGCCGGGCATCGGAATTGCGAAGCTGCGCGAGGCGGTCGCCGCGCAGCGGAAGCGGAAATACGGCGTCGAGTACGACCCGGCGACCGAGGTGCTGATCACCGTCGGCGCCACCGAGGCGATCGCCGCAGCCGTGTTCGGTCTGGTCGAGCCCGGCTCCGAGGTGATCTTGATCCAGCCGTTCTACGACTCCTATTCACCGGTGGTCGCGATGGCCGGCGCCAAGCGCGTCGTGGTGCCACTGGTGCCCGATGGCCGCGACTTCGCCCTCGACGTCGACGCACTGCGGCGTGCGGTCACGCCGCGCACCCGGGCGCTGATCCTCAACTCGCCGCACAACCCCACCGGCACCGTGCTGAGCGCAGCCGAACTGGCGGCGATCGCCGAGGTCGCCATCGCGGCGGATCTGTTGGTCATCACCGACGAGGTCTACGAGCATCTGGTATTCGACGGAGGTGAGCATCTGCCGCTGGCCGGCTTCGACGGGATGGCCGAGCGCACCATCACGATCTCCAGCGCGGCGAAGATGTTCAACTGCACCGGTTGGAAGATCGGATGGGCCTGCGGGCCGGCGGAACTCGTTCAGGGCGTGCGGGCGGCTAAGCAATATCTGAGCTACGTCGGGGGTGCCCCGTTTCAGCCTGCGGTGGCCGATGCCCTCAACACCGAGGACAACTGGGTGGACGCGCTGCGGGACTCGCTGCAGAGCAGGCGTGACCGGCTCGCAAGCGGGCTGACCGACGTCGGCTTCGACGTTCTCGACAGCGCCGGCACCTATTTCCTCTGCGCAGATCCGCGCCCACTCGGATACGACGACAGCACGGCGTTCTGCGCGGCCCTACCCGAACAGGTCGGCGTGGCCGCAATTCCGATGACCGCGTTCTGCGATCCCGCGGCCGACGACTGGGCCGCGTGGAATCACTTGGTGCGCTTCACGTTTTGCAAACGCGACGACACCCTGGATGAGGCCATCAGCCGGCTTGGGCGATTGCGGCCATGACTTTGCGCCGCAGTCCCTCGGTCGCGGCGTAGAGAATCTTCCGGCGCGCCCGGGTGACCAGGAACTCGGGTATCGGCGCCGACGGCTCCAGGGTGATCTCGAACCGCACCCGCGTCCGGTCCTCGGTTTCGCGCTGCATGGTGTACTCGACGTGCTGCGCATGCTGCTGCAACGTCTTCTGTGCGTCCCACACCACCCAGTCCGGACCCCAGTGGTATTCCAGAACTTCAGTGTCGATGATGCCGGAAACCCGTATCGAGACCTTGACGTGATGCGGCCGGCCATCGGGATAGCAATCGATGACTTCGGCCCGTTTGTGCACCGTGGACCAGGACGGCACCGAGCCGACATCGGCCAGCGCCTCCAGAATCGCCTCCGGCGGCGCATCGATCACAACCTCACGCGATGCTTGTACGGCCACTACTAGCAAACTAGCAACGCAACCGCATTTGCGGAGCTTACTGTGGGGAAATGCAGCAACTCAGTTGGACCGATGACATGCTGCTGCGCGCCGAGAGGCCGGCGACACCACAACAGATCCAACTGCTGCTGATCTATGACCCCTCGACCGCCCCGGGGGGAAAGGTCACCTTCAAGGGAATCCTCGAGGAACTCGACGCCCGGCTGCATCTCGCCGATGTGTTCCGTCGGCGACTGACCGAGACGCCGGTCGGGCTCGATCGGCCGTATTGGGTGGATGACCCGACCTTCGACCTCGAGTACCACGTCCGACACATCGGGCTGCCGCAACCGGGTGACTGGCGGCAGCTCTGCATCCAGGTAGCGCGGCTGCACGGCCGCCAGATCGACCTGCGCCGCCCGCCCTGGGAGATCACCGTCATCGAAGGGCTCAATGCCGTGCCGGGAGTGCCCAAGGGCTCCTTCGCGATGGCGTTGAAACTGCACCACTGTGCGGTCGACGGCATGGCCAGTGTGCAGATGATTGCGGCCATGCACGACCTCGCCCCGGACAGCCCGCGACCTGCGGCGCCCGATGGGCCGTGGCAGCCCGCACCGCTGCCCACCACCGCAAACTTGTTGTCGCGCACGGCAATCAAGGCGGCGCTGTATCCCATGCGGGCGGGCGCTGTCCTGGCGTCGCATGCCCCCAAGGCCGTGCTCGGACTGGCCGGGCTGCCGATGAAGCTGGTCAGCGGCGTGTCCAAAATTCCCGAACTCAGCGCGCCGTCGTTTCCACCCAAGACGCGTTTCAACCAAACCGTCTCGCCGCACCGGGTTTTCGAGGCCCGCTTCCACGACCTCGGCGACTTCAAACGGATCAAGGCGCGGGTGCCGGGCGCGACGATCAACGACGTGGCACTCGCCTATGTCGGCGGCGCTCTCCGCCATTACCTGGACGGCCACGGGGAACTCCCCGACGAGTCGCTGGTTGCGGCCTGCCCGATGTCATTGCGTCAAGCCGACGAAGCCACTCACGGGAACGCGTTGTTCGGGCGGCTGCAGTCGCTCGGCACCGACATCGCCGACCCGCTTATCCGGCTCGCCGCGATCGCCGAGTCGACGGCCGGGAGCCGGTCGGAGTCGAATCAGCAGACCCGGACGCAGCTGATCGAACTGATCGGTACGGTGCCGACCTCACTGCTCGGTGTCGCGGCCAAAGCCGCGAGCGTGCTTCCGTTCTCGGGACCGAACGTCGCCAACACGACCGTGACCAACGTGCCGGGCCCGAACTTGCCGCTGTATTTCTGCGGAGCACAACTTCTGCGCGCGGCCGGTCTCGGGCCGCTGATCGGTGGGATGAACCTCATCCACGTGGTGGCGAGCTTCAACGGCACACTGTCGATCAGCGCGACCGCGGATCGCGACGCGCTGCCGGACCCGTCGACGTACGCCGACTGCATGGAACGCGCATTCCAGGAATTGCTCTCCATCGCACAGAGCGAGTGACGGGATTCGAACCCGTGTGTACGGCTTTGCAGGCCGCTGCCTAGCCGCTCAGCCACACCCGCATGAGGTCCTACCGTGCCAGCGCAGCCCGACTGCGGGCCAGCGTTTCGCTCGGCGGGATCGCTATTGCAGACGTTCTGACTCGACGACGGCCATCACTTGGTCGCGCAAGCCTTTGGTCGCGGCGTCGAGCACGATCTCGCTGGCCCGCCGAACCACGAACGCGGGCACCGGGCCGGTCGGCTCGACGGTGATGTCGAACCGCACCCGGGTCCGGTCGACGCCAACCGGCTGGAGGTTGTACTCGACGTGTTGTCCGCGCTGCTGGAAAGTGTCGACGGCATCCCAGACCACCCAGTTGGGGCCCCAGTGGTACTCGAGGATTTCGTTGTCGATCAGCCCGAAAATCTTGATCGTGGCCTTCACATGATGCGGTCGGCCGTCGGAGTACCAGTCCAGCACCTGAATCCGCTTGTGCACCGGCGACCATGAGGACAGTGACCCGACGTCGGCCAACGCCTCCAGGATCACCCCCGGCGGCGCGTCGATGACGATCTCTCTCGATGCTCGTACGGCCACTAAAGACCAAGCTAGCAAGGTCGCGGCGGAATCGGGCTTGATTACCAGCCGATTTCGTCGAGCGCTGTGGTCGACTGCGGTATCGACCCGACCGGCGCCGGCGGGGTCCGGGAGAACCGCGGCGCCGGCGCGGCCTGATCGACGCCGTGCGCGTTGACCACCGTCGCACGTGCGTTCAGATGCGGGTCGACGGCGGCTTCGCTCCACGTCAGCACCGGCGTGACGCAGGCGTCGGTGCCGTCGAAGACCTTCGCCCACTCGTCGCGGGTCTTGGTGGCGAATCGCTCGGTGAAGACGTCGAACATTGTTGGAAATGAGCCGATTTCATACTGTCCGGGCACGTCGTCGGCGGACAGTTCCAGACCGGCCAGCAGCGCCGCGAAGAACTGCGGCTCGATGGCGCCGACGGCCATGTATTTGCCGTCGGAGGTTTCGTAGCAGCGATAGAACGGCGCGCCACCGTCGAGCAGGAACGATTCACGCTCGTCGCGCATCGAGCCGGTCGACTTCATCGTCCACATCATCTGGGCCAGCACACTGACCCCGTCCACCATCGCGGCATCGATCACCTGACCCCGGCCAGACCGCTCACGCTCGTAGAGCGCGGCGACGATGCCCAGCAGAACGAACATCGAGCCACCGCCGAAATCGGCAACCAGATTCAGCGGCGGCATCGGCGGCCGGTCGCGGTATCCGAGCGCCGACAGTGCGCCGGTCTGCGACAGATAGTTGATGTCATGGCCGGCCGTGCTGGCGCGCGGGCCGTCCTGCCCCCAACCGGTGATGCGCGCGAAGATCAGCCGCGGGTTGACTGCCGCGCAGTCGTCGGGCCCGATGCCGAGCCGCTCGCAGGTGCCGGGCCGAAAGCAGTCCAGCAGCACGTCGGCCTTGGCCGCCAACCTGAGCAGTTGCTGCGGGTCGGCTTTGACGTCCAAGTCCACGATCCGCTTGCCGCGGTGCAGCAGATCGACGTTCTCGGCCGGCAGGATCAGGCCGCCGGGGCGGCGAACGCGCACCACGTCGGCACCCAGGTCGGCGAGCACCATCGCCGCGTGTGGGCCCGGTCCGATGCCGCCGAGTTCGATCACTCGTACCCCATCGAGGGGTCCACGGGTGGTCAAGGTATCTACTTTCCTTTCTGCACTTTCAGCACCTGGTCGCGCAGGCCTTTGGTGCCGGTATCAACTGTTCCCTTGATGGCCCGCTTGATCACAAACCCGGGCAACGGAACAACGGGATCGACAGTGATCTCGAAGACGACCTTGGTCTTGTCACCTTGGGGCGTCAACGTGTACGACGCATCCTGCGAGCGTTGCTGGCCGGAACTTATCAACGTCCAACTGACCTTGTTCTTGGCCCACGTGTAGGCCACCACCTGTTCGTCGGTGATCCCCGCCGCCTTCACCTTCATCTTCACCTTCAGCGGCCGCCCGTTCTTGTCCGCCTCGAGAACCTCGGCGCTCTGATGGGGCGGCGACCAACTGGTGACCGAGTCCATATCGCCGATCACGTCGAGGATCTCCTCGGGGGTCGCCTCGATGACGATTTCACGGGTTTCGTTGATTGCCATGCCCGGACGATATCGAGGCGGCGGCGCACCGAGGGCGGTTTCGGGCGCAGACGCGTAGCGTCGTCGAGGTGACTGACCCGTCTTACACCGTCGGCGATTACCTGGTGGATCGCCTGGCAGAACTCGGCGTCACCGAGGTATTCGGTGTGCCCGGCGACTACAACCTGGAATTTCTTGACCACATCGTCGCCCACCCGAAGCTGCGCTGGATCGGCAACGCCAACGAGCTCAACGCCGGCTACGCCGCCGACGGCTACGGCCGGCTTCGCGGAATGTCGGCCGTGGTAACCACATTCGGCGTCGGCGAGCTGTCGGTTGCCAATGCCATCGCGGGCAGCTACGCCGAACACGTGCCGGTGGTGCATATCGTGGGCGGCCCGTCCAAGGACGCTCAGGGCACCCGCCGGGCGCTGCACCATTCGTTGGGCGACGGCGACTTCGAGCACTTTCTGCGGGTGAGCCGGGAAATCACCTGCGCGCAAGCCAATCTCATGCCGGCCACCGCCACCCGGGAGATCGACCGGGTGCTCTGCGAGGTCCGCGAGCAACGCCGACCGGGCTATCTGCTGCTGTCCACCGACGTGGCCCGCTTCGAAACCGAGCCACCGAGCGCGCCACTGCCGCACTATAGCGGCGGGACCAGCCCGCGAGCCCTGGCGTTATTTACCGAAGCTGCAAGCACACTCATCGGCAACCACCAGCTGACCGTGCTGGCCGACCTGCTGGTCCACCGACTGAACGCCGTCGACAAACTCGAAGCGCTGCTGGCCGCCGACGTCGTGCCGCACGCCACGCTGATGTGGGGTAAAAGCCTGGTCGACGAGAGCGCGCCGGAATTCGTCGGCATCTACGCCGGTTCGGCCAGCGCGGAACCGGTCCGCACCGCGATCGAAGAAGCCCCGGTGCTCGTCACCGCCGGCGTGGTGTTCACCGACATGGTCAGCGGGTTTTTCAGCCAGCGCATCGACCCGAACCGGACCATCGACGTCGGCGTGCAGCAGAGCACGGTCGGCCACGACGTATTCGCGCCGTTGGAAATGGGCGCGGCGTTGGACGCGATCACCGCAATCCTCACCGAGCGCGGCGTGCGCTCGCCGGCCATGGCGGCGACGGCCGTCGACACCCCGGTCGACAAGCCGGGCCGCGATCAGCCCCTGAGTCAGAAAGTGTTGTGGGACAGGTTCTGTGACGCACTGACCCCCGGCAACGTGGTGCTGGCCGATCAGGGCACCTCGTTCTACGGGATGGCCACCCACCGGCTGCCCAAAGGCGTCACCTTCATCGGCCAACCCCTCTGGGGCTCAATTGGATACACGCTGCCGGCCACTCTGGGAGCCGGACTGGCCGAGCGTGACCGCCGACCCGTGCTGTTGATCGGCGACGGTGCCGCACAGCTGACGGTTCAAGAACTGGGGAACTTTTCCCGCGAGGGCCTGTCACCGGTTGTCGTGGTGGTCAACAACGACGGCTACACCATCGAGCGGATGATTCACGGAAAGACCGCGCCCTACAACGACATTGTGCGGTGGAGCTGGGCCGACATCCCCACCGCGCTCGGCGTGACCAACCACCTGACCTTTCGGGCCGAGACCTACGGCGAACTCGACGACGCGTTTGTCGCAGCGGCCGAGCATCAAGACCAGATGGTGCTGATCGAAGCGGTGGTGCCGCGCCTGGACGTGCCTGACCTGCTGACCGATCTGGCCGCCGACCTCGGCTGACGCCGGCCCGCGGTGATGCCTCATACGCTGCGGTCACCACTCGGGTTGCCCAGCAGCGTGCGCAAAGTCCTTCGGCAGCGGCCACATTCGGCGCCCGCCCCACACACCGCAGCGATCTGATTGGTCGTCGAGGCGCCCTCGGCAATGGCATCGGCCACCGCCTGGCTGGTGATCCCGTTACACAGGCAGACGAACACCGGCGGCCGCCTACTCGTCGATCCGCATCATGTCGAAGAACGTGCCGACGAATACCGGCGGATACGCGCCCCGGCCGGCGCCGTCGATCCACGGCGCCGCGGTGTCCGGATGGTCGATCCAGCTGCGCGCACGCTGCTCGTCGTCGAGCTCCTGCAGGATCATCACCTCGTGGGTATCGTCGAATGCCTGGAACAGCCGTGTCTCGCGTATCCCGGCGGCTTCGAATCTCGTTAGTGCACCGCGAATCTCGTGGGTGAGCGCGGGCACACTGTCGACCGCTGACATCGCGGCGACCACGACGCCGGGTGCCGAGCGCGCTGACGGTGTCATCGACCCGAACCGTTCGACGATCTCGCCGGCGAAGACGGCCGGGATGTCGTCGACTCCCACCGCGTCGAACCAGTCGAAGAACACCCGCGAGCGCAGCAGTTCCACGATCGGCTCGCGACTGCGCACGCCGATGGTCACCAGGACACGACCGGGGTCATGGGTCGACGTGTACAGCAGCACATGGTGCGCGCCGATGTCGGCAAGTGCAGATCTGCGGCGGGTGAGCAGGGGCCAGACCTGCTCCGGGTCCGGAACGCGATAGTCGGACGCGATCACCAGCGAGTGTGAACGCGGATCCGCCGCGCTCACCGGAGTTGGTCCTTCATCACCTTCCCAGTGGCGTTCAGCGGCAAGTCGTCGAGAAACTCTATCGAGCGCGGCGCCTTGAATCCCGCCATGCGCTCGCGGCACCATGACATCAGATCATCTTCGGACACGGCGCCTTTGGCATGTTGAAGAGGTACCACAAAGGCCTTCCCTACTTGGCCGAGCCGCTCGTCGGGCACACCGATCACCGCGACTTGGGCGACCGCCGGGTGCTCCAGCATGAAACCCTCGATCTCGGCCGGGTACGCATTGAACCCGCCAACGATGAACATGTCCTTTTTACGCCCGTCGATCTTCAACCGGCCCGACTTGTCGAAATTGCCCAGATCCCCGGTGTGCAGCCAACCGCCGTCGTCGATCGCCAGTGCGGTGGCCTCCGGATCGTCGAGGTATCCCTGCATGACCCCGTACCCGCGCACCAGGACCTCGCCGTCCTCGGCTATCCGCACTTCGACATCCTCACACGGCAGGCCCGCGGTGGTGGCGACATCTTCGAAGGAGTCGCCGGGCCGCGACAACGTCACGTTGCCGGCCTCGGTGAGGCCATAGCCGGTCATCAGCGTCTCGAAGGGCAGTTCGTCGTGGATGCGTCGAACCAGTTCCACCGGAATGTCGGCGGCCCCGGTGACACCGGCCCGCAGCGTCGCCAGCTTGGCTTTGTCTCGAACCGTCAGCAACGAATGATACAGCGTCGGTGCGCCGGGCAGCATCGAAATACGTTCACGTTCAACCAGATTCACGACGGCTTGGACGTCGAACACCGGCAGGGGCAGCATGGTCGCACCGCGCAGGAACGATGCGATCAGGCCCGCTTTCAAACCGAACGTGTGGAAGTACGGGTTGATCATCAGATAGCGGTCGCCCTCGCGCAGATCCGCCAGCGTCGCCCACTCCTCGTACATCCGCAGCGTCTGGCGATGGTTCATCATCGCGCCCTTAGGGCGGCCGGTCGTGCCCGAGGTGAAGATGATGTCGGAGACGTCGTCGCCGCGCACCGGACACTCGAACGGCGAACCCCCGGCCAGGAAGTCCGATTTCAGGTCGATCACCGGGACCCCCGCCGGCGCGGTGTAGTCCTGGTCGAGGAAACCCGTCTGCACCAGAACGGCTTTCGCGTGACTGCGGGTGATGATGTCGCCGGCCTCGTCAGGCTTGAAACGCGTATTGACCGGCACCAGTACGCCGCCGGCGGTGAGCACACCGAACGCGGCGATGATCCAGTCCGCCGAGTTGGGCGCCCACACCGCGACCCGGTCGCCCTTGTCGATCCCGAGGTCCGCGAAAGCACCCGCGGCGCACCGAATCCGGTGGACCACCTGACGGAAAGTCAAGCGCAGCGGACCATCGACGACCGCTTCTGCGTCGCCGAAGCGGTCCGCCGCGCTCGCGACCATCTCGGGGATGGTCTGCCAGGGCGTTATCCGATTGGCCGGCTCCTCCTCATCGCGCTGCGCGCTCTGCATCGTCGCCGGCGTTATCCGATTGGCCGGCTCCTCCTCATCGCGCTGCGCGCTCTGCATCGTCGCCGGCCGGCCCGTCACACCGTGACGAGTCGACCGAGGTTGCCGCCCATGATCTTTGCCTGGTCGTCGACCGACAGGTGCGACAGCGCGTTGACGTAGTACGTCGGCTCCGCCAGCCCTTCCGGGTGCGGCCAGTCCGAGCCGTACAGCACCCGGTCCACACCGACGAGGTTGACCAGATCGTCGATGCCGTCCTCGAAGAACGGGCTGACGTGAATCCGGTTCTTGACCATCTCGACGGGGTCGCTCGGGAACGCCTCCGGGGCCTTGCGGAACACCTCGGCCAGGCCGTCCAGCAGCGGGGTCATCCACTTCGAGCCGGCCTCGACGATCGCGACCTTCAGCTTCGGGTGGCGGTAGAGCGCGCCGTGGATCACCCACGAACCCACCGAGTCCTGGATCGGCCGCCATTCGTTGAGGATGCCCATCGCGTTGGTCTGGAACGGCAGCATCTCCTGGTCGGCACCGTCCCACTCGGAGGTGTACCGCGAGTAACCGCTGTCGCTGGAGTGCATACCGACCAACACATCGTGCTCGACGACCCGCTCCCAAAACGGGTCGAACTCGGGCACCGCGAACGACCGCGGACCGCGGAAGCCGGGGACCGGAGCCGGGCGAACCAGGATGCACCGGGCGCCACGCTTGACCGCCCATTCCAGCTCCTCGATCGCTTTCTCGACGATCGGCAGGGTGATGACCGGGGTGGTGAAGATGCGGTTCTGGTAGTTGAAGCCCCAGACCTCGTCGAGCCACTCGTTCAGCGCGTGGACCAGCACGTGGATGGCCAGCGGGTCGTCGCGCAGGCGCTCTTCGAGCAGGCTGGCCAGCGTTGGGAACATCAACGTGCGCTCCAGGCCCAGCTCGTTCATCTTCTCCAGGCGCGGGCCGGGCTCGAAGAACGCCGGGATCGCGCGCATCGGCTCGCCGAACAGCTCGCGCTTGGTCTTGCCGTCGGGGTTGCCGAACTTGAAGTACTCCTCCCAGGCGCCCGGGCGAGCGACAACCTCGAACGTCGGGTTGGGAATGTAGTTGCTGATCTGGCCGCGGATCGCGATCTTGGTGCGCCCGTTGATCTGCACATACTGGACGTAGTCCTTGTACTCCTTGGGCAGGAATTTGGTCAGCGCCTCCGGCGGCTCGTAGAGGTGGTTATCCGCGTCGAAGATCGGAAACGGGACGTCTTCCCGGTGCGACAACTGGCCCATGAAATCCTCCTTCGCATTTTGTGAGAATGATATTCTCACCTGCAGGCTACCGCAATGGTCGCGGGCGTCGCGCCCGCCTATCCGGCAGGAATATTGCGCATTGGCTTCGGCACTGAGCCGCCAAACGTTAGGGTCTTCAAAAGGGCGGTGGTGCTGTCATTCTCCGCTCAGGAGAATGACAATATCGCCCGGGATATGAGCGGCCGGAGGTGCGCATGACAACCATCGGTAAAGCCGCGCTGGGTGTGGCACTGGCCGCCATGGCGGCGACCGGGAACAGCGGCCCCGTCGCGGGCCGACGACCCACCGATGCATCAGGTCAGGTACGTCATCACGTCGGCAAACCCGATCTGGGCCGACATCTACTACCTGGATCAACAACCGCCGAAGTACTCCGACTACAGCCACAACCCGTACCAGTACACCCCGAACGTCCAGGCCGACATCGGACCGGGACATCCGTGGACGTCGCCTGCGGTGATGCTGACGGACCCCAACAACTACGCGATGGTAGTAGTCAGCACCGGGACAGAGCCGGGCACGCCGATGTTCCATTGCGCGCTGGTCGTCGACGGCGCGGTCGTGGAATCCAACGACGGCCCCAAGGGCACGCTCTGCTCGCTGCGCAACTGGTGAGCCGGTCAGACTTCCGGATCGCCCTCGAGATGGCGGAGATAGCTCTCGACGATCTCGACGGTCTCGCGGTGGCCGGCGGACATGTCCAGCGCCCGCTCGATCACCAGGACGCGGGACACACTGGTCATCAGAACCGACCACACCAGCGGCGGAATCTGAACCGGGTTCCCACCGTCCCTGCCGTAGCGTTCGAGAATCGTCGACAGCGCTTTACGCTGCTCTTCGCGAAACCGCTCGGCGTAGAAGGCGATCTCAGCTTTCAGCGCTTTGCGATGGTTGGCCAGCGCGATGAACTCCATCGTGATCGTGGTGGCCGCCGGGTCGGTGCTGAATCGCCACAGCGCCCACAGCGGCTGCGGCGCCTGCAACATCCGTCGCCTGTACCTCGAGGCCTTCTTCAGCGCGGCGGCGAAACGCGGCCAGGAACAAATCGTCCATGGTGCGGAAGTAGTAGTGAACCAGTTGCGGCTTGAGTGCCGCCCGCTCCGCGACCCGGCGCGAAGTGACTGCGGCATAACCCTCTTCGAGCATCAATTGCTCGGCAGCGTCGAGCAGCACCGCGCGGTTCTTCGCGTCCGGTGCCCCGATCCTGCGGGCCGAAGTCATGCCGTGGTTCCACGCTCTCGCCGAGTATTTGCCGAACAGGCTGATCGTAGCGTCGGGCCACACTTTCGCCTTGACCACGACATTAGCGCCATGCTAAGCAGGTGCTCAGCAAGTTCCGCACATTTGCCGAAGTCAATCCTGGGCGAGCACCGGGTTTCATCATCTGGTTGCCCCCAATACCACGGGTAGAACAGCCTCGGGAGGCGCGCCTACATGAGCAACTTCGACTCGATCGACTTCTTCACCGACCAATCGCTCGTGCCCGATCCGCATCCCTACTTCGATTACCTACGTAGCCAGAACCCGGTGCTGCGGCTCCCGCACCACAACGTCGTCGCGGTCACCGGATGGGAAGAGGCCAACGCGGTCTACAAGGACCCGGAGACGTTTTCCAACATCGTTGCGCTCGGCGGGCCCTTTCCTCCGTTGCCGTTCGAGGTCGACTCCGACGACCTCCGTCCCCTGATCGACGCGCACCGCAGCCAGTTCCCGATGTTCGAGCACATGGTCACGATGGATCCGCCCGACCACACCCGGGCGCGCTCGATCCTGAGCCGGCTGCTCACCCCGAGCCGGTTGAAGGAAAACGAGGAGTTCATGTGGCGCCTCGCCGACCGCCAGCTCGACGAGTTTCTCGGTAACGGCGAGTGTGAATTCATCGGCGAATACTCCAAGCCCTTCGCCACGTTGGTGATCGCCGACCTGCTCGGTGTGCCCGAAGAAGACCACATCCAGTTCCGCTCCGTGCTCGGCGCCAACCGCCCGGGCGCCCGGGTAGGTGCGCTCGATCTGGAGACGGTCGGCATCAACCCGCTGGAATGGCTCGACGACAAGTTCTGCTCCTACATCGAAGACCGGCGCAGCTCCCCGCGCGACGACGTGCTGACCTCGCTGGCGACGGCGAAATACCCGGACGGGTCCACACCCGAGGTGATCGAGGTAAGTCGTTCTGCGACATTCCTTTTCGCCGCCGGCCAGGAAACCACCGCTAAGCTGCTCTCGGCGGCGCTGCAGGCGTTCGGCGACCAGCCCGGAGATCCAGCAGAAGCTGCGCGACGACCGTAGCCTGATTCCCGGGTTCATCGAAGAATCGCTACGGATGGAGAGCCCGGTCAAGAGCGACTCCCGGCTCGCCGTCCGGTCGACCACCGTCGCCGGCGTCGATATCCCGGCCGGCACCGTCGTGATGGTCTTGCCCGGCGCCGCCAACCGCGACCCACGCCGGTTCGACAACCCGCACGAATTCCAGATCGATCGCAAAAATGTCCGCGAGCACATGGCTTTCGCGCGCGGCGTGCATTCCTGCCCGGGTGCACCGCTGGCCCGCGTCGAGGGGCGCGTCTCGATCGAGCGGATCCTGGACCGGATGTCCGACATCTCCATCAGCGAGACCCAGCACGGGCCGGCCGGCGAGCGGCGCTACACCTTCGAGCCGACCTACATCCTGCGCGGGCTCAGCGATCTGCACCTGACCTTCACGCCGCGACCCGCGCTGGCGCCGGTGCACTGACCGCCGGCCGCCTGCTTTTTACTGAAATGCGTTGCGCGGCAGTGTAATCGGGATATCCAGAGAGCTGAGTAGCCCGGGTGGCGCGTTCACCACGAAGGGAACGGAGTTAACGACCCGCATCGCGGTCGCAGCCATTGCCGCGTGGCCCGCGGCGTGTCCCTGGGCGGCGCCCACGGTCATGGCGCAGTGAATGTCCGGTTCGCCTTCGATGTCGATTCGGTAGGTGGCGTCGGACTCTGAATTCGGCCAATCCGGGGCGACGTCGCGTGCCATCCGGATGATGTGCTCGACCACGATCGCCTCGCGGCCCCCGACCACCCCGGCCGCCCTGGTTCGTACCGCGCCGCAGGTGCCGGCCGGAATCGTGCCGAACGCCACCTCGATATCACGGTCGGCCAGCTCGCGGTCCAAGGTGCCGTGGATCTCTTCGACCTCGACGCCGAGTCCCTCGGCAATGAGGTAAATCGGCGCCTTCCAAGCGATTTCGATGAATCCCGGCGTCTTCAACATGGGTTCGAAGTCCAGGGGGCGGGCAAAACCCATGCCGTTGATCATGACGTCGGCCACCGGATAGTGATCGTTGAGCGCGATTTCACTGACCGTGAGGGTGCGAATTCTCTTGGACTGGGTGCACATCAACAGGGCGAGCTGATCGGAGGCAAATCCGGGAAAGATGCCCGACACGTAAAACGACGCGCCTCCGGTGTCGGCCGCAGCCGCGAGTTGGTCCCGCCACTCGGTCGCGAAGTAAGACGACGGATGGATCAGGCTGGTACTCGACGTCGAAACGACGTTGATACCCGCCGCGAGCAGCCTGAGGTAGTCCGGAACCGCAGCCTGCGTCGCGTTCCGGACCGCTGGCGGCATACACGACGCAGTCCGGGTCGAGCGCGATCAGCGCGTCCGCGTCGTTGGTGGCAGCCAACCCCATGGGCTCACCGCCGCCGAGCTCGCCCGCGTCCTTGCCGACCTTGTCGGGCGAATGAACCCACACCCCAACAAGTTCCAGGTCCGGTCGCTGCCGGATAGCATCGATCGCGACCGAGCCCACCCCGCCCGTCGCCCACACCACCACGCGTACGGGGTCTGCCATCGATTTCTCCTCGCTCATCGTGGGACCACCTGACCTTGCTGGTGAGCCGCCACCGCTGTCTGCAGATACCGCCAGGCCGGCTCCGGGTCGAGGCCGCCGCACAACGGATGCAGCGGCAGCGATTTCCCGCTACGGACGAATTCCGCTGCCGCGGTGGGTGTAAGGATTCGATACGGCCCCCCGGCCGATCGCAACTCGGCCACGGTCTGCGCCCGGGTGATACTGGCTACCGAGTCGTCGCCGTGCCGATACTGCGCTGCCGTCGCCGCGTCGTGCAACATGTGCGGACCCACCTGCTCCCAGGCGTGATCCACGTCGTCGGCAACGAAGACCACGGTGGGAGTGTCCGGCATCGGCAACTGGACGAAGCCCGGGTCCGTGCCCAGTTCGCGACACTCTTGCTCGTAATAGGTCCGCAGTTCGGGTCGATCGATCTGGGAAATGAAGCCCAGGCCGTGCGCGGCCGCCCGGCGGACCGCGGCCTTGCTGCCGCCCGCGACCATGATCCCAGGGCCGTTGGGTGATGTGCAGCGCGGTGTGATCTGAATCTGCCGACCCCGGAATTCGGTCGGCTCACCGCGAACCATTCGAATCAACGCCTCCAGATATTCGTCGGCGAGCTTTCCACGAGAAGCCATGTCGACACCGAAGTGGGCGTACTCCTCCTCACGATGGCCGATGCCGAACACGTAGGAAACCCTGCCGCGGCTGATGAGATCGAGCACGCTCATCTCCTCAGCCAGGCGCACCGGGTCCCACAACGGCAACGGCACCGCCGCCAGCAAGATCGCCAACTCCTGGGTCCTCGCCGCGATCGCCGAGGCCAGGATCAACGGGGTCGGCAGATGCCCGTCACCGGTCGCGTGGTGCTCCGAGAGCACCGCGAGCGCCGCACCCCGGGTCTCGGCCCACTCACACATGTCCAACACCGCGGCGTAGTGCGCGGCGGCCGAGCCGGCCCAATCAGGAACCCTCATGTCGAAACGCAATGTCAGCACGACGGTGAATGTCCTCTCGGCACTGGTGGATTGGCCTCCGCCGGACGTCCCCCGGACTGCGCACTCTCCCACGTCGACCAGATCCCCGCCGAGTAGGGCCCGGGTATGCCGGCACGCTCATAGAATCCCTGCGGGTCATAGACTTTCGCGCTCGGCCAGGGCCATGGGCACACAACCGAGGTCGCCGCACCCGACCAGCGGGTCACGGCGGTGTAGACGACTCCGTATGCCATGAAGGCGAGGTTGACCGAAACGAGCATGACGACAAACGACGCAAGCGCCGGCCGACGTGGAAAGACGTTGATTCGCAATGCCAGTCGTTCGGCGACAGTGCGGCCGGTGTCGTCCCGATATATCAAGATCGCAGCCGGAATCATCAGAATGCTGATCAGCGAGGACTGCCACAACAGGGGAAACTGCCAACGCGTGCCGGCGAAGACCGAACCGAATGGGATCACCTGGGTGAACGTGTACAGCCCGATGCGCACGCACAACTCTTCCATGGCGAAGTCGTAGACGAAGCCGGATACGAAAACCAGTCCAGACAAGCTGATCAGGGGGTGCCGCGACACAAAGGCATCGCGCGGACGGCGCGACTGCAGGCGCCGCAACACCCAGATCGCCGGAAAGAACGGCGGCACAACGAACATCGCGATCGCTGCGATGAACAGCGGCTCAATGGTCGGAGACAGCGATACGATCGGCCAATCCTCGGGCCAGTGCCACAAGTCGGGGTTGTACGCCGCGAACGTCGCCCAGTTCATCGGGGCGTCGAGCCATGCGAGCGTGCTGACCGCGATCGTCATAAGCAGGTAGGGATGGCCGGGATAACGGCGCCACAGCACGACGATCAACGCGACGATGCTCACCAGCGCCAGATAACTGAAGATCTCGATGGTCACGATCCAGTGCCCGTAACCGAACAGCGGATCCGACAGCGGGTGAGAACCGCCTGCGTCGTTCGGATTGCGGATACGCGGCGACACCGCACCGTAGCGAGCGTGATACACGATCAGCCCGAGCAGCGCCGCCCCGACGGCGGACGCAACTGGCAACCACAGCGAGCGCGCGGTGGACACTTCTTCGGACCCGGCCTTCATTGGATGACCCGAATAGTCACGTCCACTCAAACTTGCTGTGTGGCAAAGACATTCTTGGGAATGGTCAGCGGCAAATCCACGGCGCTCAGAAGTCCGGGTGGCGCGTTGACGACGTAGGGCACGGCGTTCACGACCCGCATGGCGGTGGCCACCATCGCGCCGGCGCCCGAGGTCATCGAGCCGATGCCGGCCCGGCCGGGGTCGCGTAACGTTGCCGCCAGTGTGCAGTCGATGTCGGGGGAACCGGAGATCACCACGCGGTACGACAGGTCGCCGATTCCACGCGGCCAGTCCGGAGCGACGCTGTGCGCCAGTCGCGTGACGTGTTCGACGATGATCGCCTCTCGCCCGTCGACGACGCCGATGGCCTTCATGCGGATCGCGCCGCACGTTCCAGCCTCGACGGTTCCCATTGCCACATGCAGGGTTTCGTCGGTCACGGCACGGTCGAAATCCTCGCGTACTTCTTCGACTTCGACGCCGAACGCGTCGCCGATCAAGCGGAGCTGGCCGGCCCACTCGCCGGCGATGGCTCCGGGGAACGAGATCCAGGGCTGATAGTCCAGCGGCTGCCCGAAGCCCAAACCGTTGATCATGATGTCGGGAACGCCGTAGTCGTCATAGAGCCCGATCTCGTAGGAGTGGATCGACTCGATCGACGACGATTGCGTGGACAGCACCAGCGGCAGGTAGTCGGCAGCGAAACCAGGCTCGATGCCCGAGGCGTACAGCGACGACTGCCCTTGCTTGGCCGCGGCGACGAGCTGTTCGCGCCATTCGGCAGGCTCATAGGCGTGCGGATTCACCAGGCGGGTGGTGCTGGTGGTGACGACGTTCAGCCCCGCTTCGAGCAGCTTCACGTAGTCGGGAATCGCCAGCGCGTCGCGTTCGGGTCCGGCGGCGGCGTAGACCACGCAGTCGGGTTTGAGGGCGATTAAGGCATCGGCGTCGTTGGTGGCCTTGATGCCGATCGGGTCGCCGTTGGCGAGCTCACCGGCGTCTTTGCCCACCTTATCGTCGGAATGCACCCAGACGCCGACCAACTCGAGGTCGGGGCGGTTGGTGATGGTGCGTATCGCGATCGACCCGATTCCTCCGGTCGCCCACACCACCACACGGTACTTGCCTGCGGTCATCATTCCTCCTGAGTTGGCCTATGCGATCTTCACGGGTAACCGGGCCCAGCCTCGTACGCTGGAAGTTCTTGCTCTGCTGGCGTTTTCGTAGTCGACGTCCCAGTCGGTCCAGCGCTTGAAGACCTCTTCAAAGGCGACTCGCGCTTCCAGCCGCGCCAACGAGGAGCCAAGGCAGAAGTGCAGGCCCTGGCCGAAGCTCAAATGCCCGCCAGTGCGGCGGATGTCGTACCGGTCCGGGTCGGGAAAATGAGAGTCGTCGCGGTTGGCCGACGCGTTGAGCAAGAGCATGTACGAGCCTTCGGCGACGGTGTGCCCGTGCACCTCGACGTCCTGCGCCACATAGCGGCCCTGCACGGGCGACGGCGGCTCGTAGCGCAACGTCTCTTCGACCGCCGACGGGATCAGCGACGGGTCGGCAGCCAATTCCCTTCTCTGGTCGGGGTTTACACCGAGCAGTTCACCCATGAACCCGATGAGCCGGGCGGTCGTCTCGCCACCCGCGCCCGCGATCATCGCGGTGTAGGCAATCACCTCGCCCCGGTCGAGTAGTCGCATCGTCCCGTCCGGTTCTTCCACCTGCGCGTTGAGGAGTTCTGTCATCAAGTCGTCGGACGGGTGCGTCGACCGCCACTCGATGTAATCGGCGAACTGCGCGATCGACTCCTCGAGGGTCGCCGCGGTCAACAAGGTGCCCTCGGATTCGACCGTGATGCTCTTGTCGTTGCGCTCCCGGATCGACTGCTGGCCCTCCTCGGGAATCCCGAGCAGGTAGCCGATCGTGCGCATAGGCATGATCGCGCCGAGATCGTCGACAAAGTCGAATCCACCCCGTTCGCGCAGCGGATCCAGTGCACGCGAACACAAGTCGCGCACCATGCCTTCGACGGCCAGCATGCGTCGCGGGGTGAACACCCGCGACAGCAGACGGCGGTGCAAATCATGCAGTGGCGGATCTTCCCACAGCAGAATCCCGGGCGGTATGTCGATGCCGCTGAACAACACGTCCGCGGTGGTGCCGTGTCCAGAGCGGTAGGTCTGCCAGTCGTGCAGTGCGGGCGCGACATCGTCATAGCGACTCAGCGCGTAGAAGTTGTGCTTGTCGTTGAAATACAACGGCGCCTCGGCGCGCATCCGCTTCCATACCGGATAAGGATCGTCGTCGATGCTGTGGTCGAACGGGTCGTAATAGAGCTCGGTTGTCGAATTGCTCAAGGTCGGCCTTCTGCTAGCGGGGCTGATTGGGCGTGCCCGGGAAGAGCTGTTCGGTGGGGCCGGCGGTCACCCAACCGCCCAGCTTGGTGATGAGATGCGGCGCGAACACCGAACCGTAGACCAGGTGCCCGACCACTATGACGGCGACGATCGACAGGGCCGCCGACTGCAGGTGAGTTTTCGCCTTGCTGTCGGCCCACATCTCGATGACGTTGCGGCCTTCGGCGTCGGTGCGCCCCAACAGGTATGTGAAGACCATCATTTCGATGCCCATGGCCAGCGAGTCATACAGCGGGTACTGATGTTTGGTGCCCTCGAAGATCGCGAGGCCGGGGATCACGTAGCCGTAGTAGAAGTTGCCGAAATGGGCCCCGGTGATGGCGTTGAACACGAACGCCCAGCAGAACCCCACCGTGAGGCCGACGGTTAGCAACGTAATCGGCCTGCGCCAGTTGAACTTCGCGCTCAGCCACCGTCCCAGACCGGCGGCGGCCAGTGCGGGCAGCACGAAGTAGGAGATGTAGCCGATCGGCACCGACGACGGCAGGCCTCCCCACGTCACATTCAGCGGCCACCACGACGGCATTCGCGGTAGGCCCGGCGGGAACTGTGCGTACATCGCCCAGTCATACGGTGATTCGATCCACGAAAACGACAGTGCGGAGATGCACAACAGAAGCAGTGGGTGCACGCGCTTCCGCCGGAAGCTCAGATAGACACCGATGAGAAAGAACGCGATCCCGGAGACGTACGCGAAGTACATCTGAAATTCCAGCAAGGGCGTCATCTTGGCGTTCACGGGCGCCGCGACTCCGGGTCGAAACGCAGAACCAGCCCGTAAACGAGCGCTATCAAGCCGAACAACGTGCCTAGCATGATCACAGCACCCACGCCCAATACCTCTCCGATGAGGAATACAACCCTTTAGATAGTGACGACTATCCTATAACCAGTCAACCGTCAGGTCGACTCGAGGAGTGAACACCCGTGCCCCAGCGTTCTTCTGCCGCCAAGCCGGCCGAGGCTGTAACGCCGACATCACGTCGGCCGCGGGGCGAGCCACGCAAGCTGCTGCTGGCGGCCGCCCGCGAGTTATTCGCCCGTCAGGATTACCGCAGCACGACGACACGCGAAATCGCCGAAGCCGCGGGCGTTACCGAGCATCTGCTGTTCCGCAACTTCGGCTCCAAGGCGGGTCTCTTCCGCGAAGCTCTGGTGTTGCCGTTCACCGAATTCGTCGACGACTTCGGCAGCACCTGGAATGCCGTCATCCCCGAAAAAACCGACGAACAAGAGCTGACTCGGCGATTCGTCGGCCAGCTCTACGACGTGTTCGTCGAACACCACGGCTTGCTGCTGACGCTCATGGCAGCCGAAACGCTCAGCGAGGACGAGCTGGCCGATACCGGCATCGCCGACATCCGGCGGGCTTTGAATCTGCTCAGTCAGATCGGTGCCGAAGGCATGCAGATCCGAGGAATGCGCTCCAGCAACCCCGACCTGCCCGCTCACTCGACAGTCGCCATGATCGCAGGCATGGCAGCACTGCGTTCTACCTACTTCGGAACCAAACCCCCACCGAGACAAGCGATCGTCGACGAGCTCGTCCAAGCGGTGCTCCACGGATTCCTGCACCGATAGGACCACGGGCGCAGTGCCTCGTCGCGCAAGGACTTACGTATCGGCGCGAGTCCAGAACGAGTGGCCTTCCTGCGCGATGCAGATCAGGAACAGTCCATCCGGTGCCTGCGCGACGTAGTTCATGAATGTGTGGCAGTCCGCGTTCTCTTCCTTGATGCCTGCCATCGGAGGTGAGCGGAACCACCGCGGCTCGTATCGCCGCGGCGACCCGCAGAACATCAGGCGGCCGGGCTGGGTGGCCGGCACGTAACCGCCGGACACTCCGAAGGCGTAGTAGGTGGTTTGGTCGCACGGGGCGCCGAGGACCATGTTCGGGGCGATGCCCGGCGTGCAGGCTGGGTAATCACACACCGTCGGTCCGGCCGCAGCCAACGGCGGCATCAACGCACTGAGTCCAATCAGCGCAGCAAACAACGCGACTATGCAACGCACACCAGTAGTTTTACACGTGCGATAAGAAAATTCTCTTCTTCGGAGAAGAAGGTCTACGCAGTCCTGCCAAGCGCTCCTGCACGTCGTCGCAGCGCATCAGGCCTGCAGCTTTGGGTGATAACGTGATTCTCCGTGGGTAGCCCGGAACGAGCCGAAAACCAGTGACGGACTCCGACCGCGACGCATCCAGCACGGAAGCTCCAGACCAGCTCGCGCAAGCAGAAGGGGAGCTTGCGCGGGCCGAAGAACGCGCCGAAGCCGCGCGCGCGCGTGCGATCGAGTTGCGCCGAGAGGCGGAGTCCGATTCGGGCGAGCAGCCGAATGAGACCGAAGATGCCGAGGACGACCTCAGGCCTGCGGGCTGGCGGCGGAAGGCACGGTGGCGGCCGCGGGTCCACCGGCCCAGCGGAAAAGCGGTGGGAGTCGGCGCCGCGATCCTGGTCGTCTGCGCTTCGCTCGCGGCCAGCGGGTACATCGTGTGGCAGCACCGCACTCTCGTGCAGCGGCAACAGCGCGCCGCGGAATTCACCGAGGCGGCACGGGAAGACGTCTCGACGCTGATGTCGATCGACCCTGCGCACGCCGCGGAGAGTATTCAGCACACGATCGATGACTCGACGGGTGCACTCAAGAGCCAGCTCGAGGCCACATCGGCGTACATGGCCAAAAATGCACAAGAAGCACAGGTCACAACAAAAGCCACGGTCCAAGAGGTCGCGGTGGAGTCGATGACCGATAACACGGCGGTCCTCCTGGTGGTGGCGAAGTCGGACACCACCAACGCCGACAAAACTCCGCGACCGCCGGTGTTCTGGCGACTCAGTGTCAATATCGAGCGCGATGGGGATCGGCTCAAGATGTCGAAACTTGACTTCGTCCAATGACTTCCGAATCAGAGTCGCCGATCGAGGACATCGCAGCCGAAGAAACGGACTCGCTGGAAGCCGGCACGGAATCCTCCGCCGAATTGGAGGCCACGGGCGCGATCGACCGAGCATTGTCCAGTCTCTTGACCCACTGGCGTCCAGTCATTGTGCTGACATCGGTCATTGCCTCGGTGGCGCTCGCCGCATCTCTGTTCGTTGTTCAGTACCTTCCGGATCGTCAGGTGGACGCGGCCGCGGCTCGACAGGTGATCGCGGCGGCATCTGAGGGAGCCGTTGCGGCGCTGTCCTATTCGTCTGACTCTCTGGACCGTGACTTCGCGAAGGCGCGCTCGCACCTCACCGGAGACTTCCTCGCCTACTACGACAAATTCACCAAAGATTTCGTCGTGCCGGCGGTCCAGCAAAAGCATCTCACTCAGACCGTGGCGGTGGTGCGAGCCGCGGTCTCGGAGCTTGAGGCGAACTCAGCTGTCGTGCTGGTGTTTCTCAACGAGACCACTGTCAGCAAAGACAAACCGCAACCGCTGATCACCCCGAGCGGCGTGCGGATAACGCTCACAAAAGCGGGTAGGACCTGGCTGATCTCCAAGTTGGATCCCGTGGGCTGACCTCGGTGAAGATCTCTGTCGAACCCGTGTCAGGCGAAACTCGGCGGTGATACTCTCGTCGACGAGAACGCCACTTCCGGTGCACTCGAGGAGTAGCCGATGCGACCACGTGGAGCAGCTGCCACAGCAATGCTGTTGGCCGCCAGCGCGATTGGCGTCATGGGTCCGGCATCCCCGGCCCGGGCGTATACCAAGGAAGACATCGCGATCAACGGGACGTACCGCGTCACGTCGATCGGTAACTGGGCCAAGATCAACGACCAGTACAACGGCGAGCCGACGACTGTCCAAACCTGGACGGTCAACTCGAGCTGCACCAGCTACCAAGAGTGCGACGGCACGCTGAAAAGCGACGAGGGCTGGAGTACCAAGCTGTACCTGCGAGACGGGACCTTGTGGTACGCCAAACACGAGGTGCCGAACTGGGAGCGCTGCCAAGATGGCACTGCGTTCACCGGAAAGCAGACCTTCTCCTTTTATCCCGCTGACCCCGACGGTAGCGGCGACCTGAAGCTCGGTTCGCCCGTCATGGCCGGCAAGAACAAGACCGTCGGTCCCAGTGGCGCCTGCGGGCAGAACCAATGGCTTACTATTGAGCTGCCATTGCGATTGGACAAAATCGGCTGACTTCCGGCCTAGGTCGGAAACATGTCCTGCCATTTCTTGGGCGCCGCCCCAGTCAGGTCTGACTGCTCGTAGAACTTTCCGTCCGGAGTGATGTATCGACCGTTGCGAGGGTCGTACGTAGCGACCGCAAGCGGTGGAACGGCGTGAGTTGCGTTGCCGCCGAACGAACTTGGGTGAGCATTCAGCTGGCCTCCGCCATCGATCACGGCCGGCGGCCTCGGGGCCGACGGCGGACGGTGCATGGTGGCCGGCGACTGCGGGACATCGAGCGGCGCGATCGACGGATAGTCGTGAGCCTGAGTCGACATGTTGGCCGCCGACGGCACCGGCGGTGTCGCCGCGCCCCTGGTGCCTGGTGGTGGAGTCGCTCCCCGCGGCCCCGGGGGCGTTCCCCGCGGGATTGCCCCTAACGGAAGCGGTGTGCCCTCGACCGGGCCGAACAATCTCTTGTCCGCGGTGACCCTGTCGTCCGGCGGTACACCCTGCGCCAGCAAGTTGGGGTCCAGTGGCGAGGGGCCGAGCACGTGCTGGCGCATGGCCAATGGCATGTACGGCTTGTCGCTGTTGCAGATTTCGACGGTCGGCGCGCGTTTACCGGGATGCCCCATGCACGGATAGTTCCGGGCACCGCGAACCGCGAGCGGCGAATCCTGCGGCAGTTTGCAGTACAACCCGTCCGGGGTGTCGATGTCGCTGGTGTCGGCAGGCGATCGCCATTGGTTCTGCGGCAAGAAACCGACCGTGCAGATCGGCGGATCGTCGACAGTAAGCGCGAAGTCACCCCTGGCCTGACCGTCGGGCCAGTTCGAGCCCTGCGCCGTCTGCTCGTAGGCAACCGCCGCCGGCAGCAGCACCAGTAGCTGCTCGAGTGACGGATGGTAGGTGACGCCGATCTGCCCGATGGTGGTCAAATTGGCAAGCAGCACCGGCAATGTCGGCTTGATCTGCTGGAAGAGCCGCGACGCCTCGTCCAACGCCCCGGGCCCCGTTTCCAGCACCGTGCGCACCTGGGCGTCGTCCTTCGTCAGCACATCCGAAACCCCGGCCAGGCTGCGGGCCCATGTCCGGATCGAGTCTGTCGTCTGCGCCTGGGCGTTCAGCAGCGGCTGAGAGTCTTCGGTGAGCGCGCGGGTGCGGTCGACAATGTTGTTGGAGTCGGCCGAGATTCGCGACGCCGCATCGCTCAGCGACCCCAAGTCGTATCCGGCCCCGTTGAACGCCTTGAACGACTCGTCGAGCAGCTGACCGATCTTGTTCTTCGGAAGGCTCTTCACCAGCGCGCTCACCTGGTCGAGCATCGGACCGACCGCTTGCGGAATTGTGGTGTCGTGCATGGCAATTACGGAACCGTCGCGCAGGAAGGGTCCACCGTCCGTGCGCGGCCGCAGGTCCACGTACTGCTCGCCCACCGCCGAGACGCTCAGCACATCAGCCTGCAAGTTCGCCGGGATCTTCTGCGAACTGTCAAGCGAAAGCGTCGCTTTCGCTCCCTTGGCGGTCAGCGACACCGCGGTGACCTTGCCGATCTGCACTCCGCGGTAGGTCACGTTGGAGAACCGGTACAGACCGCCCGTCGCCGGCAACTCGAGCGTGACGGTCATCCGGCCGATACCGAGGAGCATGGGTGCCTGGATGTAGAAGAGGACCATCGAGATCACGCCGATGATTCCGATGATCGTGAAGGTCACCAGCTGAAAACGAACGAAGCGCGTCAGCATCTACCTGCCCCCCTCCGTCGGCGAACTTCCCGGTGGCGGTGCTGCATTCGGCGTGACCGGCCCCGGCGCAGGCCCCGGCAGCGGCGCACTGAACTGGAGATTCGGCTGACCCGGACCCGGAGGCGGCGGGGCCTGGGGACCTGCCCCGGATACGCCGCCGGAAGGGGCGGGTCCTGGCAGCGTCGTACCCGGCCTACCAGGCGGCGGCCCGAATCCCTCGTGCAAGGGATCCCGGCTGTATTGCATGTACGGCGGGTCCCCCGGGGCCGGTATCTGCTGTTCACCGAGCTGTCCCCAATGCGTCCCCAGGAATAGTCCCCGCTTGAGTCGCGGAATGGACAGATCCAGCTGGACGTGCAGATTGAAGTAGTCGCCGCGAACGGCACGGTCCACGAAGTTCTGGGTGAACGGGAACACCGTCAACGCCGCGAGTGCGGTATCGATGTCCGGTCCGACATCGGCGAGGCCCTTGACGGTCGGCCCTAGGTTGTTCAGGTTGCGGACCAAGTCGGCCTGAGTGTCGTTGATCAGCCCGGTGGCTGTGTTGCTGAACTTGCGCAACTCTTCCAATGCCGCCGTCAGGCGGGGCCGCTCCTTGATCAGCACATCGAGGGCGGGCGGTACCTTACGCAGCGCTTGGGTGATGACCTCGCGCTGGGCCGCGAAGGTGCCGCCGATCTGATCCAGCGCCTGGATGGACGCGACGATGTTGTCGCGCTGTTGGTCGAGCGTCCCGACGAAGGTGTCGAAGCGATTGATCAGATCGCGAACAGCGCCACCGCGACCGGCCAGCGCGGCACTGAAGTTGTGGATGATCTCGCCGATCTGCCCCAATCCGCCTCCGTTGACGACGAGAGCCAGCGACGACAAGGTCTGCTCGGTCGAGGGATAGGTCGACGATCGACTCAACGGGATGGTGGCGCCCGGACGTAGCCGGCCCACACCGGGCTCGCCGATTGGTGGATTGAGCTCCAGGTGCATGGACCCCAACAGGCTGGTCTGGCCGATGCTGGCCTGCACGTTGGCGGGGATGATGAGGCCGTGCTTGACGGAGATCTGGACGTTCGCATGCCAGTCTTTCACCGTCATCGGGCCCACACTGCCGACCACGACGTCGTCGATCATCACCGGCGAGTTCGACTCCATTGTGATGACATTCGCCAGTTCGACGTGATAGACGTCGGCGTCCGGTCCGCGCCCGACCGCACCTGGTAGCGGCAGCGAGTTGAGGCCGTGGAAGGCACAACCCGTGCTCATCAGCATCACGCAACATCCGACGGCGAGCACTCGCCGCAGGGCAGCCCGGGCGATCACGGGTGCCCCGCTTCGGCCGGCAGGAGCATGCCCGGCAGGCTCGGCCCCGGTGGCGGCGGCGCGACAGTCGACGGCGGGGGCGGCTCCGGCATCGCCGCACCGGGTATCCGAGGCAGCGGCACCGACGGCGCCGGCCCGGGTACCACCGAGTCACCGTTCAAACCGGTCCACGCCGAAATCGCCGGCGGGGTTTCGGGCGGTCCGGGCTTCGGGCCTGCGCCTCCGGGCGCGAGACGATCTTCGCTGTACTCGACATTGGCCGGGTCGACCGCCTTCTGGATGAATGGGTCGATCGGGATCGGCAGGCTGTTGAAGTTCAGCGTCCGCAGACCGGGGCCGAGGAACAGTGCGCACAGCTTGCCCGATTCGGTGGCCGTCACGTTCTCGATCGCCTGGACTTGCGCACAGCCGGGGATCGGAATCGGAAGCAGCAGCCCGGATTGGGTGGGGTTGGCGAAGTCCATGATCCCGAAGCCGCCCACGATCGTTCCGGTGTCGGCGTTGTAGTCGTTGAAGAAGTTGCTCAGCGCTGTCGGCGCGCCGTGCAGAATGTTCTCGAAGGCCATGTGCTGATCGACCAGGGGCTGAATGGCCTTGCCCAGGCGATCAATTTGCTCGCTCGCCTCGTCGCGGGTGCCCGCGATGAATCGCTGCACCTCACCCACCGCACTCGACAGGTCGTTCAGCGCCGCGTCGAGGTCGGATCTATTGTCGTCGACCACGCTGGTGAGCGTCGCCAGCCGATTGTTGAACTGCACCATCTGAATGTTGCTGTCGCGCAACGCCGTAACGAAGATCTGCAGGTTCTTGATGATGTCCACGATGTTGCCGCTGCCATTCGCGATGGTCCGCGCCACCCCGGATAGTTGGGCCAGCGTTTGGCGCAACTTCTCACCGTTGTTTCCGTCCAGCGCGTTGGCGGCGCTGTCGATGAACCGCGATATCGCCGGGGTCGTGACCTTGGCATTAGGGCCTAAATCGGTTGCGAGTCTCATCAATTGGGACTTGACCTCGTCCCACTCCACCGGAACGGCAGTGCGGTCGACCGGTATCACCGCACCGTCGGCCATGACCGGGCCGCTGGTCCGGTAGGCGGGAGTGAGCTCGACGTAGCGCGCGGCCACCAGGTTCTGGGTGACGATGACCGCTTTCGCGTCCGCCGGAATGCGCACGTCATGGTCGACGTGCAGGGTCATCTTCGCCTTTGTACCCTGCGCCTCAATGGATTCGATGGTGCCGACCTTGACGCCGGAGACCCTGACCTCGTCACCGGGATAGATCGCGGTGGCCGAAGTGAAGTAGGCGGTGATGGTATTCGGACCGAAGAACATCTGCCGGACCGCAAAGGCCGCTCCGCCCAGGAGGAGCACCGCCAGCGCCACGCCGGCCACCGCGGTGAGCCTGTTGCGGGGAATCCGGGGACTCATTGCCCTCCTCCGATCCGGCCGCCCAAGGTGCAGCCGGGGCACTGCGGAGCACCGTTGTACAGCTGCGGGACCAGCGATCGCGGTACCGTCGAGGGGAAGCCCGGACCACGCCCGGTGTCGAAGGTGCGGAATCCCCAGAGGTAGTCGAGGAAGGGCTGGAAGATTTGCGGGACAAGGAAGTTCGGGACGAAAGCCGAGTAGGCATACATGCTGGAGATAGCCTCACCCACCGTGATCTGGAATTTCGCCAGCCCTGGGAGCGCCTTCTCGAAGTTGTCGCGGTTCTTTTCCAGCACCGCGGTGACCGAGTTGAGCTTTTGCAGCGCCGGCGCCAGCTTGCTCTCGTTGTCGTGCACCAGTCCGGACAGCTGCTTGGATACATTTGACGTAGCGGCCAGCAGCTGAACGATCTCATTGCGGCGTCCGGCCAAGACCTGCAGCAGATCGTCGGAGTTGAGGATCAGTTTGTTCACCTGTTGGCTGCGTTCGGACAGGATGCCGGTGACGGCGCTGGCGCTCTTGAACAAATCGGCAAGGCTGGTGTTGCGGGCGTTGAGGCTCTGGGTCAACCGGGTGACCGCGTCGAAGGTAGGGCCCAACTGTGGGGCGATCTGGTCGAGCGTCGTCGTCAACGTCTCGAGTGACTGGTTCAAGGTCGCGGTGTTCGTCTTGTCGGCGTAGGCGGTGAAATCACTGACCGCTTCCGTCAACGAATACGGCGACGAGGTGCGGGCGATCGGGATGACGTCAAGCGGATGCATCGTTCCGCTGCCGGCCGACTCGACGGTGAGCACGCGTTCACCCAGCAGCGTGCCGGTGCGAATGTGGGCGCTGGTGTCTTTTCCGAGCGGAACACTGCCCTTCATCATGAAGGTGACCAGAGCATCGCCGTCGTGCAACGAAACATCCTGCACTGTGCCGACTTTGATTCCAGACACCGTCACAGCGTTGCCGACGGCGAGGCCGCCGGCCTCGGAGAACATCGCCTGGTAGCGGACGTCGCTCGCCAGCGACACGATCCGATCGGGCGACAGCCCCACCACGATGACCATCGCGATCAGGACGGCGCCGACGAATCCGGCTTTGATCAAACCGGTTCCACGGTATTTCAGCATCAGTGATCCTCCGGGTCCGGTTCCTCGCACCGCTGCGCATCGGACCTAAACCAGGGGGCTATCACGGTTTTGCCCTGGAGATCGGTCCCGCGAATGGTGATCTGGCAGAGGAAGTACGGGATGGTGGCGCCGAAAACGCCGAGCCTGACCAGCTTTCGATAATTCCTGGGCGCCTTCTGGAGCGCGGCGTCTAGGCGGTCCTTGTCGTCATCGAGGTTCGGGGCCAACCGGTGGAGTTGGTCGATGGTGGCGGACAACGGTTTCCGTGACTTGCCCAGCAGATCCGCCAACGTGACTGTGCCAGTGCTCAGCGAGTCGATGGCGGGACCGAACGTGTCGCGGTCGCCGGCCAGCCCCGTCACGAGCTTTTCGAGGCGGTCGATCGCCCCGGAGAACTGACCGCCGTCCTTGTTCAGCGTTTCCGCAACGACATTCAGGTTTTCGATCAGATGCTCGATGGTTTGGTCATTGTCGGCCAAGGTACTCGTGAACGACGTCGACTTGTTGAACAGCGACTGCAGGGTGCCGCCCTCACCTTGGAACACTTCCAACAACGCCGACGAGAGCGCGTTGACGTCGCGCGGATTCAGGCCGTGGATAAGCGGTTTCAGTCCGCCGAGCAACAGATCCAGATCGAGCGCCGGAGCGGTATGACTGACGCTGATCTGTCCTCCGGCGGGCAGTCGCTTGGCCGAACCCGGCCCGTCGACAAGCTCGAGGTAGCGATCACCGACCAGGTTGAGATAGCGAACCGCGGCCTTGGTGCCCTCAGTGAGCGCGATCGACCGGTCGGCATCGAACTTCACCACGACCTTTTTGTCGGGCTGTAGCGAGACGTCGTTGACGGTGCCCACCCGGACGCCGGCGACCCGCACCGAATCTCCAGCTTTGACACGCGAGGCGTCGTTGAACACCGCCGAATAGTCGGTGACCGCGCCAGTGCGGTATTGGCCGAAGGTAAAGAACAGAAACGCGGTCAGCACCGACATCACGACGGTGAATACGCCGAACTTGATCAGCGTGCCTCTGAGCGAGCCCCTCATCCCTGTTGTCCAACCTGTGCGGGGTTGCGCGGGGGGCCGTCGATCGGCCCGTACAACAACTGTTTGAGGCCGTCGAAGTTGAGCAGCAGTTGCGGGTTTCCGTACACCACCGGGTTGGAGCCGGTGTCCGCGATGAGAACCTTGGCCGTGCTGTTGAAGGGACGGTTGGGAAGGCCCATGCAGTGCGGGCCGCCCTTCGCCGCCACCTTGGGCAGGTTGGCCGGGTAACGATAGCGTTCGGCGCCGAACGTGAGGCTGGCCGAGATCGCGATGCTCGGCTCGGGCAGTACCGGTCCCTTCGCCAACACCGCGTCACCCGTCATGGTGCACGTGAGCGCGGGGGCGTATTCGTTGAGCAAATCGGTGGTCGGCGCCAACAGGTGGAACACGTTCGTCAACGCCTTCCGGTTGGTGCCCAGGACGTCGTTGCCTACGTCAGCCAGACCGATCGCGCTGATCAGGAACGCGTCCAGGTTGCGTTGCTCGTCAACGATCGACTTGCTGATCTTCACCGAGTTATCAAGGGTTTTCACCAGATCCGCTGACGCGTCGCCGTAGGCGTGGAATACCGGCGCCGACATCGCGATGTCGTGGCTCAGCGCGGGGAGGGTCGGCTCGAACTTCGCCAGAAACGAGTCGAGGTCGCTGAAGGCCTGACCGATCTTTTCGCCTCGGCCGCTGAGGGCCTGCGAGACGGCCCCGAGGGTTTCGTTCAACTTCGCCGGGTCGAGCGTGTTGAGCACCGACGTCAGCTGTTTGAACACCGTGTTGGCCTCGACCGTGACGTGCTGGCTGTCGAGCACCTGACCGGCGTGCAGCGCTGTTGCTGCCGGTTCCGCCGGGGGCACCAGCTCGACGAACTTCGCGCCGAAAACCGTAGGCGGAGTGAGATCGACAAGCACATTGGCCGGAATCAGATGCATCTCGGAGGGATACATGGCCAAGTGCAGCACGGCTTGACCATCGGGCCGCGACTCGATCGAGTCGACCTTGCCCACCTGCACGCCGTGCATCTTCACTTTCGCGTCCGGATTCATCACCAGGCCGGCGCGCGACGACAGCACGGTCACCGGAACACTGTCGGTGAAGCTGCCCTGGAACAAGCCCACCGCGACGGCAACGATCGCGACGAGGACCGCGACGGTCAGCAGACCCGTCAGCGCGCGTATCCCGTTGTGGGGCATGGCGTGTTCCCTTATCCCGAGAGGTTGAAGTTTCCGTTTGAGCCGTAGATCGAAAGCGAGACCAGCAGCGTCACCGATACCACGACGATCAGCGAAGTACGCACCGCGTTGCCGGTTGCGACCCCCACGCCCTCCGGGCCGCCGGACGCGAAATACCCGTAGTAGGTATGCAACAGCAGGACGGCGACCGCCATCAACACCGCCTGCAGAAACGACCACAACAGGTCGATGGGGTTCAGGAAGGTGTTGAAATAGTGGTCGTACAGACCACCCGACTGGCCGAACAGGACGACGGTGGTGAACTGGCTTGCCAGGAACGACAATATGACGGCAATGCTGTACAGCGGAGTGATGGCCAGCATGCCCGCGATGATCCTGGTGCTGACCAGGTACGAGACCGGCCGGATCGCCATCGCCTCCAACGCGTCGATCTCTTCGCTGATCCGCATGGCACCCAGCTGTGCGGTCACGCCCGCACCGAAGGTGGCAGCCAAACCGATTCCCGCGACGACCGGTGCCGCGATACGGACGTTGATGAAGGCCGCCAAGAACCCGGTGAGCGCCTCGATGCCGATGTTGCCCAACGAGCTGTAGCCCTGCACCGCAAGCGTGCCGCCCGCGGCCAGAGTCAGGAAGCCGACGATCACGACCGTCCCACCGATCATCGCCAAGGTTCCTGCGCCCATGCTGATTTCGGCGACAAGACGGATAATCTCCCGCCGATAACGGGTGACCGCGAAGGGTATGCCGGCCAACGCCTTGCCGTAGAACACGGTGTGATCACCCACCGAGACCAGCGCACCGGCGGGCCTGCGCCAGTAGCCGAAGGCCCGAAAGGCCCGCGGATACGCGGCTCTCAGCGTCTTCACCGACACGGCATTTCCCCCATCATCACTTCGTGGTGAATCGGATGCCGATCGCCGTAACGACCACATTGACAACGAACAGCGCCATGAACGCGTACACCACGGTCTCGTTGACCGCGTTGCCAACCGCCTTCGCGCCTCCGCCGGAGACTGTCAGTCCTCGATAACACGCGACCAGACCGGCGATGACGCCGAACAGCGACGCCTTGACGCAGGAGATGATCACCTCGGGCACCCCGGTGAGCAAGGTGATTCCGGCGGCGAATGCGCCGGGGTTGACGTCTTGCACAAAGACCGAGAACACGTATCCGCCAACGATTCCGATAATGACGACCAGGCTGTTGAGCAGGAGGGCGACCAAACCGGCAGCGAGCATCCGGGGAGTCACCAGGCGCTGAACCGGGTTGATGCCCAGCACTTCCATCGCGTCGATTTCTTCGCGGATGGTCCGCGAGCCGAGGTCCGCACACATCGCGGTCGCCCCCGCGCCGGCCACGATCAACACCGTCACCAACGGCCCCACCTGAGTGACCGCGCCGAAAGCGGCACCGGCACCGCTGAGGTCCGCGGCCCCCAGTTCGCGCAGCAGGATGTTGAGGATGAAGCTGATCAAGACGGTGAACGGAATCGCGACCAGGAACGTCGGGGCCAACGCGACGCGCGCGATAAACCAGGACTGCTCCAGGAACTCTCGTGCCTGGAACGGTCTGCGGAACGTGAATTTGATGGCGTCCGCGCCCATCGCGAAAAGCCCGCCGACAGCCTGCATCGCGCCGGACAAACCGTTCGGCATGCTGATCCCGGTGGACCAGCGCTCGGCACCCTTAGTCGCCATCGGTACTCACCGTCCCTCCGCGTCGCTCGCGTGATGCCACGCTCTCGAGCAGGACGGGCCGGACGAATCCCACTTTTCGATGCGTCCGGCGATTATGACCCATGCCACATGCGGCGGGAGTGAAAATTGACAACCGAACGACCTCCGTTAAGTGACGGCACCGATAGTTTTGAGTTCGATAATGCGGTCCCAGTCCAGCCCGAGTTCGATCAAAATGTCGTCGGTCTGTTCGGCGAATCCGGGCGCGGGGCCCGAAACCGGTGCGGCCACGTCGAACTGCACCGGGTTGGCGACCAGTTCGAGTTCGCCTGCCTGCACCAGATATTCGTTGGCGCGGATCTGAGCGTCGTCGGCCGCCTGCAAGGTGTCCTGCACCGGCGCCCACGGGCCCGCAAGGGTGGCGAAGCGTTCGCTCCATTCCGCGAGGGTGCGGGTGGCGATCGCCTTGCTCAGTATCTGTACGGCCTCGGCAGTGTTCGCGGCGATCTTCTCGTCGCCGTCGAACCGGGGGTCGTCGGCCAAGTCGGGCTGGTCGATATGCCGGCAGACGTCGGCCCAGAACTTGCTCGCCTGCATCATCACAAAGGAGATGTAACGGCCGTCGGAGGTCGCATACAGGCCGACCAAGGGATTGATCGGTGAGCCGTGCACTCCGGGCTGGAAGGCCTCCATGCGCTGGTTCAGGTGCACGGTCAACGCCACCGTGTGCCCCAGTGACCACAGGCCACTGCCCAGCAATGAGACGTCGACAATCGATGGTTCACCGGTTCGCTCGCGCTTGAGCAATGCCGCCGCGATGCCGCCGGCCAGGTTGGTTCCCGAGATGGTGTCGCCGTAGGCCGGACCGGGCGGCCCGACCATGCCTTCGGTTCCGGGCGGGGTGATGGTGGCGGCGGTTCCGGCGCGACACCAAAACGCGGTCATGTCGTAGCCACCCTTTTCCGACTCCGCGCCACGTGGGCCCAGCGCGCTGCCGCGGGCGTAGATGATCTTCGGGTTCACGGCGCGGATGTCGTCGACGTCGATGCCGAATTTGTTCCGATGCCCGGGCAGGAAGCTGGTCAGGAATACGTCCGAACGACGGGCCAACTCGTAGAGCACCTCTCGACCCTCGGGCACCGACATGTCCAGGCCGACGCTTCGCTTGCAGCGGTTGGCATGCTCGATGTTGGGGTTGGGGTCGCCCTCGACGCGCAGCAAGCCGGTCTGCCGCAGACCGCGCTGCGGATCGCCGGTTACCGCGTGCTCGACCTTGACGACATCGGCGCCCCACTCGGCCAGCACCGCGCCCGCGGACGGGACGAAACCGTACATCGCGACCTCGAGGACGCGGATGCCTTCCAGCGGCCGGCCAGGCCCGCTATCCGTCGTCGGGCGCTCGCCCACAGCGGTGGTGGCGGCATGCTGCGACAGCATTCAAGCTCCTCAACGGTGGATAATTCCATTCTCATCCCCGGCGAATCCTACATTTCAACAACGAGAATTCAAGGAAACGGGAGAAACGAGACTGCCGTCCTCGTGGGCGATATCCGCACCGCTGACAAGCGACGTCTTCGCAGGCTGGAGCCGGTTTCTGAGCCATCTTGCGGGCCGCCGCAGCGCGAGAGTAAGGTTCTCGCATTCGGAAGGGAGATTCTTTGTGTGCGATACGGTCCCTATCCCGGTGACTCTATGAGAACGGCTGTTGTCACCGGCGGCGGCTCCGGAATCGGCCTCGCCGTCGTGGAGCGCCTACGCAAAGACGGCTACCGGGTTGCGACCGTCGACCTGAAACCGCCCGACACCGACCTCGCGTTCACCGCCGACGTCACCGACCGCAGGCAGATCGACGCCGCCCTGGCAGGCATCCGCGAGGAGGCCGGCCCGATCACCGTTCTTGTCAACGCCGCCGGGCTCGACGGGTTCAAGCGCTTCGCCCACATCGAGTTCGACGACTGGCAGCGCCTGATCGACGTCAATCTCAACGGGGTCTTCCATATGATCCAGGCGGTGCTGCCCGACATGCTGGACGCCGGCTGGGGACGCATCGTCAACATCTCGTCGTCCAGCACACACTCCGGCGCACCCTTCATGTCGCATTACGTTGCGGCCAAGTCTGCGGTCAACGGGCTGACCAAATCGCTGGCCCTGGAGTACGGCCCGAACGGCATCACGGTCAACGCGGTACCGCCGGGTTTCATCGACACCCCGATGCTGCGCAGCGCCGAGCAGCGCGGCAACCTCGGTGACATCGAAAAGACCATCGCGGCAACGCCTGTGCGCCGGATCGGCAAACCGGAAGACATCGCGGCGGCCTGCGCGTTTCTGGTGTCCGAAGAGGCCGGCTACATCACCGGCCAGATCCTGGGCGTCAACGGCGGCCGAAACACGTAGGCCGTCGAACCTATTTCGTTCGTCAGATCACGAGGAGAAGGTGTGGGAGAAGCGCAGGGGCGGGTAGCAGGCAAGGTCGCGTTCGTGACGGGCGCGGCTCGCGGCCAGGGTCGCTCGCACGCGGTGCGTCTCGCCGAAGAGGGCGCCGACATCATCGCGGTCGACCTCTGCCGCGACATCGACACCATCGGTTACCCGATGGCCGGCCCCGAGGACCTCGACGAGACAGCGCGGCTGATCGAGAAGACCAACCAGCGGGTCGTGATCGCGCAGGCCGACGTCCGCGACGCGGCAGCGCTGCAAGCAGCGCTGGACAACGGACTGGCCGAGTTCGGCAAGCTCGACATCGTGGTGACCGCGGCCGGCGTCGCCGGCATGAAAGGCCAACCGCCACTGCAGGCTTGGACCGACGTGATCAACACCAACCTGATCGGCACGATCAACGCGATACAGGTCGCGCTGCCACATCTTCACGAGGGCGCCTCGATCGTGGCGACGGGATCAACTGCCGCGCTGATGGACACGTCCAAGAAGGACAACCCCGGTAACGACCCGGGCGGAATGGCCTACGTGCACTCCAAGCGCGCGCTGTCGAGCTACGTCCACGACCTCGCGACCGAGCTGTCGGCATTCGGCATCCGGGCCAACGTCGTGCATCCGACCAACACCAATACGGACATGCTGCAGAACGTGCAGATGTACCGTTCGTTCCGGCCCGATCTGGAGAACCCGACTCGCGCTGACGCCGAACCGGTTTTCGGTGTGCAGCAGGCGATGAAGATTCCATTCGTCGAACCGGAGGACATCAGCAATGCCGTGCTGTGGCTGGCTTCCGACGAGGCCAGGTATGTGACCGGTTTGCAGCTGCGGGTCGATGCCGGCGGCTACCTCAAGTGGTACGACTACCGCACATAAGGGAAACCAGTGAAAGTTCGAGTTGATTCAGACCGCTGCCAGGGCCACACGCTGTGCTCGATGATCGCGCCGGAGTCCTTTGAGCTCGACGACATCGAAGGTCACGCATCGGCCGTGACGGAAGACGTTCCGGCTGAACACGAAGACGCCGTCCGCGAGGCGGCGCATTCCTGCCCGGAACAAGCGATCTTGATACGTGACGACCGCTAGCGCGGCGTAGCCGCGCGCGGGTGGCACCAGACAGAACGGAGACTTCATGAGCATCGAGGACGACACCGACCGCAAGAAGAACCGGTATCACTTCGACCGGCACACGCCCGAATATCGCGAGCAGTTCGAGAAAATCACCGAAGAGATCCACCAGAAGTGCCCGGTCGCGTGGAGCGACACCTACGGCGGCCACTGGGTCGCCGGCGGCAGCCAGGCCGTATTCGAGCTCGCCCGCTGCCCGGTCGTCTCCAACGACCACGACATCAACGGTGAACGCAAGGGCTACCAAGGCATTTCGATCCCCAAGGCCAAACGTGCCAGCGGTGTGCGCGGCGGCATCCTGGAGATGGACGAGCCCGAGCACCGGACCTACCGCACCGTACTGAACCCCTACCTGTCACCGGCGGCGGTCAAGCGTTGGGCGCCCTTCATCGACGAGGTGACCCGAGCCTGCCTCGACGAGAAGATCGAAGAAGGCCACATCGACTTCGTCGACGATCTCGCCAATATCGTGCCCGCCGTCCTGACGCTGGCGATGCTCGGCATCCCACTGAAGAACTGGGCGATCTACAGCGAACCGGTGCATGCCTCGGTGTACACCCCGGAGCACTCCCCCGACATCGACAAGATCGTCGCCATGCACCGGCAGATGGGCCTGGACCTGCTGACCAACATGGTCGAGATCAAGGAGAACCCACGACCGGGAATTGTCAACGGCCTCTTGCAGTTACGAATCGACGGCGAGCCCGCACCCGACCTCGAGATCATGGGCAACCTCGGCCTGGTAATCGGCGGCGGCTTCGACACCACCACCGCGCTGACCGCGCACTCGATGGAATGGCTGTCGCAGCATCCCGATCAACGCGAACGGCTGAGCCGTGAACGGGACACCCTGCTCGACTCCGCCACCGAAGAATTCCTGCGCTACTACACACCGGCCCCCGGCGACGGCCGCACCTTCTCCGACGACGTGGAACTCGAGGGAACTCGGTTCAAAGAGGGTGAACGGCTGTGGATCTCGTGGGCGATGGCCAACCGCGACCCGTCGGTGTTCCATGACCCCAACACGATCATCATGGACCGAAAGGGCAATCGGCACTTCAGCTTTGGCCTCGGCGTCCACCGTTGTATCGGATCCAACGTGGCTCGCACGGTGTTCAAGTCGATGCTGACCGCGGTGCTCGACCGGATGCCGGACTACGTGTGCGACCCCGAAGGCACCGTGCATTACGAGACGATCGGTGTCATCCAGGGCATGCGCAAGCTGCCGGCCACCTTCACCCCCGGCAAGCGCCTGGGCGCGGGGCTGGACGAAACGCTGGAGAAGCTGCAGAAGATCTGCGACGAGCAGGAACTGGCACTGCCGATCACCGAACGCAAGGAAACCGCGGTCATCGACTGAGAATCGGCCTATATTCACCCCACGAGCGGAAGGTGCATGACGTGAAGTCGCTGGCGGTGAGCTCGGCGTTGGTGGCAGCGAGTGTGGCGCTGTCGCCGGTGGCCCACGCCCACATGGCATACGGAAACTACCGGGTGGAGAGCCCGCGCGACCCCGGCCACTCGTGGATATGGGCGCTGCGGCCGTGCGAGCCCGATCATTCCGACGACTGCCTCCAGGACCAGGCTCAGCCCAGGCCCAACGGCCAGGCGACGCCGTGGTATTCCGTTGCTCATCTGGCGGGTGGCCAGTACACAATGAGTGTCGACGTGCCCGACGGTGTGCGCTGCCTGGTCTACTTTCTGCCGTCGCACGACGTCTACACCTGGGACGCGGCATCGCTGACCGGATCGGTCACTTCCACCTTCGATAAGAGCTGCGGCGACGGACCGGGCGGGACGGCCAGCTGGCCGTTCAACCTGGTCCGCGAGTGAATCGTCAGCGGGCAGGCAGGCCCAGCACCCGCTGGGCGATGATGTTGCGCTGAATCTCCGACGTGCCACCGGCGATGGTCCCGGAGAAGCTGCGCGCGTAGCGCTCGAACCAACTGCCGTAGTAGTGGTCGAGGTTCATCGGCTCGTAAGGTCCAGTCAGCGCCGGATGCAGCAGCCCGTCGGATCCCGCTGCGGACAAAGCGTTTTCGCATGCCTGACGCTCGGCCTCCGAGCCGAGCAATTTGAGCACCGACAGGGCGGGCACGTCTTCTTCCCCGCGGGCCGCGCGGGCCAGCGCCACCGACCCGAGCAGGCGAAGCGCAGATAAGTCCATGATCGCGGTGGCGTACTGGTCGCGTTCGAGCGCGTTCGCCGGGTGGAAGTCGGTGATGACGTTGTCGAGCCGGTCGGCGAACCCGAGCCACATCATCGTGCGCTCGTGTCCCAGTGAGCCGTTGGCCACTCCCCAGCCGCCGTTGAGCGGCCCGACCAGGTTCTCCGCCGGCACCTTCGCGTCTTCGAAGAACACCTCGTTGAAGTCGAGGTTGTCCTGGCCGCAGATGTCCGGGAACGGCCTTCGGGTCACGCCCGCAGTATCGGTTGGGATGACCAATACGCTGATTCCCTTGTGCTTCGGCGCATCTGGATCGGTACGCACGAACGTCAGCAGCACGTCGGCGTCGTGCGCGCCTGATGTCCACACCTTCTGGCCGTTGACCACGAAGTGGTCGCCGTCGCGCACGGCTTTCGTCCGCAGCGATGCCAGGTCCGATCCGGCGCTGGGCTCGCTCATCCCCAGCGACGCGGTGATTTCGGCGCGCAGGATGGGCACCGCCCAGCGTTGCTTCTGCTCGTCGCTGCCGAATGAAATCAGCGACGCAGCAATGATATTCACGCCCTGCGGGTTGAAGCTGTGATAGATCCGCCGCTTGCACAGCTCTTCGAGGTATACGTACTGCTGCAAGACGGTGGCGTTGCGGCCGCCGAATTCCGGCGGCTGCGTGGGCAGCAGCCAGCCGTTGTCGAACAGCAGCCGTTGCCAGCGACGGGCCCAATCTGGCATGTGCGAAACCGATTTCGGCCGCTCCAGCGCCTCCGCCGCGGTCGCCGGCGCGTGTTCGTCGAGAAACGCGACGAACTCATCGCGGAACGCCTCGACGTCTGGATCAAACGTGAGCTGCACGGTACTCCTCGGTAACCCTCGCGCGGTGCTCGGCGGTTCCACCCAGCATCAGCTCGCCGGCCTTGGCCCGCTTCAATGCAAACTGCAGATCGTTCTCCCAGGTGAATCCCATCCCGCCGAACAGCTGCAAACCATGACGGAACACCATCGATTGGCATTCGCCCGCACCGGCTTTCGCCATCGCGGCAGCCAGCCGACGGCGTGGGTCGTTCGCGGAGATCGTCAATGCGGAGTAGTAGGTCAAGGCACGGGCGCGTTCGATCGCGACGTGCATGTCGGCCGCTTTGTGCTGAACCGCCTGGAACGATCCGATCGGCACCCCGAACTGGTGACGGCTGCGCACGTGGTCGAGGACCAGATCCAGAATGCGTTGGCACGCACCGACCATCGTCATCGCCATACCCATCAGCGCGACGTGGTGCGCCCGCTCGGTGTCGGCGCGCGCCCGCGCCGAATCGGGCAACCGCAGTCCGGTGAAGGTCAGGTCGGCGACGTGCAGTACCGGGTCGAGCACGGCACTGCGCCGCCGGGACAGCCGCTCTCCCGCGTCGCCGGCGTTGACGATGAACACCGCGGCCTCGGTGACGACGGCCAGCCATTCGGCGCGATCGCCGTCCAGCACGTGGCGCGCAGTGCCATCCAACACCCACTGCTCGCCGTCGCGGTGCGCGGTGATTCCGCTGTAGACGGCGGTACCAGAGGACTGCGGGTCGAAGCGGTCCCCGGCCAGCGGCGCGTACTGGGTCGTGGTGGCCAGGAACGGGGTGGGATCGGTAGCGCGACCCAGCTCTTCGAGAACGATCGCCAATTCGACCGCGTTCTCGGGATCGCTCATCTCGGTCCAGCCGTGCTCGACGTAGGCCTGCCAAACCGGGGTCGGATCCACACCGTCCTCGGCGACCCCTCTGATCAGCGCCGGCGGACACTGCTTGCCGACGGCATCGCGGACGGTCTCCTGCCAGAGCCGCTGATCGGCATCGAATTCCAGCAGCATCCGGTCAACTCCTTCGATCGTCAACGGGCTATGAGAATACTATTCTCTTAATAGCACAGTGACAATCTCGTTGAATATGGGCGACGGTCGCGCTCATGCCGGCGAGAGGCAGGCGGCGACCATGGACATCGGTTTTATCGGGTTGGGCCACATGGGTTTTCCGATGGCACGACGCCTGCTCGACGCGGGCCACGACCTCACGGCTTTCGACACCCGCGGCGAGGCCCTCGACCGACTTGTCGCATTCGGGGCCCGGCGGGCGTCGTCGCCCGACGAGGTTGGCAACGTCGCCGAGACCGTACTGGCCAGCCTGCCCTCTCCGCAGGTCGCGGTGGACGTCGCCACCAGCATCGACGGCGAGCGGGTGCGCCGCTACGTCGACCTTTCGACGATCGGCAGTTCCACTGCGGTGCGCATCCACGACCTGCTCGCGGCGCGCGGCATCGCTGCGATGGACTGCCCGGTCAGTGGCGGTGTCGGCGGAGCCGAAGCAGGAACGCTGGCACTGATGGTGTCCGGCCCCCGCGCGGAGTTCGAGACGCTGCGGCCGGTGCTGGAAGAATTGGGCCGTCCGATGCATATCGGCGAGATGCCCGGTTCCGCGCAGACCATGAAGCTGATGAACAACATCCTCGCGGCGACCGTTTTGGTTGCGACATCGGAAGTCGTTGTGATGGGCGCCAAGTCGGGCCTGGATCCGCAGGTGATGATCGACGCGCTCAACGCCGGCTCGGGCGCGACGAGTGCCAGCCGCGACAAGTTTCCGCGGGCGATCCTGCCGCGCACGTTCGACTACGGCTTCGCGACCGGACTGATGGTCAAGGACGTCCGGCTCTATCTCGACGAGGCGAGGGCGCTCGACGTCCCGGTCGAGATCGCCGAAGCCGTCGCGCGCCTCTGGGAGACGACGCTGCACGACGAGGGTGCCGACTCCGATTTCACCCGGGCGATCAGGCCGATCGAGCGCGCCGCCGGTGTCACTATCGGCGGCTCCGAAGTGGGAGAATGATATTATCGCTGGTGAAGAACAGCAATTACGCGGGTGGTGCCCGATTGTGGCTTCTATCAGCTGCGATGAATAATCGAAATGCTTACCGGAAACCCGTTGAATAGCGACGAACGGTGATGTTAGTTTGGCTAGAAGACTGTCGACGGCCACGACGCAGTCAGCCGATTCGCGAAGGGTGGTTTAGGTGATCGAGCACCCGGACGGAACGCGCACGCCGCTGATCGACGCCAGCGTGCATATCTTCTTCTCGTCCAACCAAGAACTTCGCTCGGTGCTGCGCGAGCCGTTCAAGAGTCGCGGCTTTCCCGACTACGAGATGGACTGGTACGGCGCGCCCGGCGGTGAGTACGCACCCAAAACACGTGGGCCGGAACGGCAATACCCGGGCTCTGACCCGGAATTTGTTGGTAACGAACTCTTTTCGAACCGTGGCGTCGATATAGCGGTCCTGCACCCGATGGCGCGCGGCATCATGCCCGACCGGCATCTCGGCACCGCCCTGCACGCCGCCCACAACGAGATGATGGTGTCGAAGTGGTTGGAGCACAGCCAGTTCGGTGACCGGTTCCGCGGCACCATCCGGGTGAACCCCGACGACATCGCCGGCTCGTTGAAGGAGATCGAGAAGTGGCGCGCGCACCCTCGGGTGGTCCAGATCGGTGTCCCGCTGCAATCCCGCGAGGTATACGGCAAGCCGCAGTTCTGGCCGCTCTGGGAGGCGGCGGCCGACGCGGGTCTTCCGGTGGCCGCGCACATCGAGGTCGGATCGGGCATCGCCAATCCGCCTACCCCGTCCGGCAACACCCGCACCTACGAGCAGTACGTCAGCTTCATGGCGCTGAACTACCTGTACCACCAGATGAACATGATCGCCGAGGGCGTCTTCGAGCGCTTCCCGGACCTGAAGTTCGTCTGGGGCGACGGCGCCGCGGATTTCATCACGCCATTCAGCTGGCGGATGGACACCTTCGGCCGGCCGCACCTCGAGCAGACGCCGTGGGCGCCCAAGATCCCCAGCGACTACCTGCCCGGCCACACCTTCTTCGTTCAAGGCAGCCTCGACGGACCCGGCGACGCCGACTTTGCCGGTGAATGGTTCGGCTTCACCGGCAAAGACGACATGGTGATGTTCGGGTCGAGCTATCCGCACTGGCAGTGCGGCGACGTACACAAGTTGCCAAAGGCCCTATCCGCCGAGCAGCGGCAGAAGCTGTGCTGGCGCAATGCGGCCAACCTGTACGGGATCGACATTTCGGCCGATCTTGCGAACAAGTAGTCGCAAAATAGTTGTAGGAACAGGGAGCGCGAGGAGATCGAGATGACGCTGACCCACTCACAGGAGCGTGTTCCGGCCGCCGAACGGATCGCCGTGCGGTGCGTCGACTCGGACGTGCACCCGGCGCCGCGCCGGGGTGAGCTCGTCCCCTTTATCCCCGAGCCGTGGCGCAGCAAGTACTTCCTCACCCGCAATATCGGTGAGCAGATCTACTACGACGCCCCCGACTACGCGCACAGTTACGCGATGCGCACCGACACGTTCCCGCCCGACGGCGAATTCGCTTGCAGCGACCCTGACATGGCGTTCCGGCAGCTGATCATGGAAGCGGGCTCCGACATCGCGATCCTCGAACCCGGGGCCTACCCGGCCCGGCTACCCGAGGCGCAGCACGCAATGTCGGCGGCGTTGAACGAATGGCAGGCCCACCACTGGCTCGACAGCCACAACAACTGGCACCAGCGGTGGCGCGGTTCGATCTGCGCTGCGATCGAGGAGCCCGAGGAGTCCGTCCGCGAAATCGAGAAGTGGGCCGGACACCCCTACATGGCGCAGATCTTGATCAAGGCCGAGCCCCGGCCGTCATGGGGCAATCCGAAATACGACCCGATCTGGGCCGCCGCCACCAAGCACGACATCACCGTGAGCTGCCACCTGTCGCGCAGCCAGTTCGACGAGCTGCCGGCCCCGCCGGTGGGCTACCCCAGCTACAACCACGACTTCATGGTCACGTACTCACTGCTGGCCGCCAACCAGGTGATGAGCCTGATCTTCGACGGCGTCTTCGACCGCTTCCCGACGCTGCGAATCGTCTTCGTCGAGCACGCGTTCAGCTGGATCCTGCCACTGATGTGGCGGATGGACGCAATCTACGAAGCACGCAAATCCTGGGTCGAGATCAAGCGCAAGCCGTCGGAGTACGTCAAGGAGCACATCAAGTTCACCACCCAACCGCTGGACTATCCCGAGGACAAGACCGAGCTGACCCGGGCGCTGGAATGGATGGAGTGCGAGAAGATCCTGTTGTTCTCCTCGGACTACCCACACTGGACCTTCGATGATCCGCGTTGGCTGGTCAAGCATCTGCCCAAGCACGCCCGGGACGCGGTGATGTACAAGAACGGCATTGCGACGTACCACCTTCCCGAGACGGTTCCCGTCCTCGAGGGTCAAGTCCGGGTGCTCTGAGTTGCCAGGCGAAACAACCCCCCGGCCCGAGCCACGCCTCGCCCAGGGGCGCGAGCACGTTGTCGCCACTGTCGACGAGATCCCTTCGGGCAAGCACAAACTGGTCCCGATCGGTCGGCACGGGGTGGGCGTCTACAACGTCAACGGCACGTTCTATGCGATCGCGAATTACTGTCCCCACCAGGGCGGTCCGCTGTGCTCAGGACGGGCTCGCGGACACACCATTGTCGACGAGACCGTGCCCGGCAACGCGATCATGGTGCGCGACCAGGAGTACATCTACTGCCCATGGCACCAGTGGGGTTTCGAGCTTGCGACCGGCACGACCACGGTCAAGCCGGAATGGAGCATCCGCACCTACCCGGTGCGCATCGTCGGCAACGACGTCCTGGTACAGGCCTGACCAACAGGAGTTGCTGTGTCTTCTATGGAGGTGAACGGCGGCAACGTCGTCTACGAAATCCTCGGCGATTCAGGCGATCTCATCGCACTGACGCCAGGCGGGAGGTTCAGCAAGGACATTCCCGGCCTGCGTCCACTGGCCGAAGCTCTGGCTGCGGGCGGCTACCGGGTGCTGTTGTGGGACCGGCCCAACTGCGGCGCGTCCGACGTGCAGTTCTACGGGCAGAGCGAGTCACACATGCGTGCCGAGACCCTGCACAAGCTGGTGACGGGCCTTGGTTTCGACCGATGCATCCTGGCCGGCGGATCCGGTGGCGCAAGGGATTCCATGCTGACGACGATGCTCTACCCCGAACTCGTCGAGAAGCTGGTGGTGTGGAACATCGTCGGCGGAATCTACGGCAGCTTCGTGCTGGGTTCCTACTACATCATTCCCAGCATTCTCGCGGTGCGCGGCACCGGGATGGATGGTGTGGTCAAGGTCCCCGAGTGGCGCGAACGCATCGAGGAAAACGCCGCCAACGAAAAGCGCTTCCTGGACTTCGATTCCGACGATTTCCTCAAGCTGATGCTGCGCTGGCTCAACGCCTTCGTGTCCAAACCGGGACAGACGATTCCGGGTGTGGACGACGAGATGTTCGATCGAATCAAGGTCCCCACTCTGATCATTCGCGGCGGCGAGAACGACATGGACCACCCGAAGCGGACGTCGCTGGAAGTCAGTTGCTTGATCAAGGGCTCCGAGCTGATCGATCCGCCGTGGCCGGAGGACGCCTGGGAACGCGCGTCCGAGGCACGCGCGCAGGGCAAAGTGAAGCACTTCAACATGTTTGACACCTGGGTGCAGGCCGCCCCGGCAATATTGAAGTTCCTGGGATCCTGATGCGGCTACACCGTGTGGATTCGGACCTCACAGTTCAGCGACGCCTCCAGCGCCGTGTGGATCCGGCTTTCCGGGATGCGCTCGAGGTCGGCTTCCCGCAACGTCACATCGATGATGTCGAAGCCGTCGTCGCCGGGAGTCCGGGCGATGTCGCCGGCGAGCCCGAATCCGGCCAGCACGCCGTGCGCATCGTCATCGGTCCCCCGGCTGACGAAGGTGATGACACCCGTAACCGGGGTGGTCGCAAAGGCGTTGCTGCACAGCTCGATCGCCGTCTGCTTGGCTTCATCGGCGTCGTCGCACCCGATCAGCAGCTCTACCTCGCGGTGGCCGGCGGGCATGGCACCGAGATCCTTCATGACGACGTCACCACCCACGTTGCCGACCTGTTCGAGGAGCACCGCCATGCCGTCGGTTAGTTGCGCGGGCGCCAGCTCGTTGTCCGGGTCGACATTGACGCGCACGACTGCGGTTCGCATGTGCGCAAGCCTAACTGTGACGCTGGAGGCGAACTGATGGAGACCAGCGCCGCACCGGCGATCACCATCGGCTCGTCACCCGGCCTCGAACCGAGGCTGCTGACCACCGGTGGTGACCGCGAAGACCTCTCTGCCTATCAGGCGCGCGGCGGCTACCGGCCACTGGCCGGAGCGGACGACCTGCTCGGCGAAGTCGAGTCGAGCGGACTCCTCGGTCGCGGCGGTGCCGGCTTCCCGTTCGCGGTCAAGGCGCGCGCGGTCCGCGACAACGGACGTGTCGCCGGTGGTGCCGTCGTTCTCGCCAACGGCGAAGAGGGAGAACCGGCTTCGATCAAGGATCGGTGGTTGCTGCGGCATCGTCCGCATCTGATCCTCGACGGTCTACGACTTGCCGCGCTGATGGTGGCCGCGGACACCGCTTACGTCTATGTGTCCGATGGGGATTCGGCGCGCAGCGTCCAAACCGCACTGGCCGAGCTGGCGCCGGAGGCCCTTGGCAGCGTCGCAGTGACGGTGCACACGGTAGAACCCGGTTATGTCGCCGGTGAAGAAACGGCGGCTGTCCGTGCGCTCAACGGTGGACCGGTCAAACCAACGGACAAGCCGCCGCGGCCTTTTCAAGAAGGTGTCGGCGGACTGCCGACGCTGGTGAGCAATGTGGAGACGCTGGCCGGCCTGCCATTCGTGCAGCGTCACGGGGGCGCCGAGTTTCGCTCGCTGGGCACGGCAGCGTCGCCGGGTAGCTTTCTGGTGACGGTCACCGGTGCGGGCCGCGGGCCGGTGCTCTACGAGGTTCCGCACGGTCTGGCGTTCACCGAACTCCTTGCTCTGCATGGCGTTTCATCCGATCATGTTCAGGGTGCGCTGATGGGTGGCTATTTTGCCGGCCTGCTGGACCGTTCGGTGCTCGACGCCACCCTTGACCATGAGACTCTGCGCGACCTCGGTTGCGGCTTGGGCAACGGTGCGATCACGGTGATCACCGACGACTGCCCGCTTGCGGTGGCAGCATCGGTGCTGGCGTACTTCGACCGCGAAAACGCCGGACAATGCGGCTCCTGTTTCAACGGAACCGCGGCGATGGCCGCCGTTGCCGGAGCGCTACGCGACGGCGTCGCTACCGAGGAGGACCTCACCCGATTGCGCCGCTGGTCGGTGGTGCTTCGCGGACGCGGAGCATGTGCCACCCTGGACGCCGCCACCAACATCGCCGCGAGTCTGCTGGCGAAATTCCCTGCCGTGGTTCAGGCCCACCTCGACAATGCCTGTCAGACATGCCAACTAAGCCCCTTCATGGCTGACCGCCCCTACCAGGTGGAGGCGTTGTGAGAATTCGTCTGGACCGTACGATCTGCGACGGCTTCGGGGTGTGCGCCAAGCACGCACCGCAGTACTTCTCGCTCGACGACTGGGGTTATGCGTCGCTGGAAGGCAACGGCGAGGTCGCCGAAGAAGATCGCAACGCGGTGAAGCGGGCGCTGCTGGACTGCCCGGTGCATGCGATCACCGAACGGGGTGAGCATCGCGATGCTTCACCCCACGATCGGTCGGTCGGTGCCGACGACGCCGCCGAGCACTTGAAAGTTGAAGCGAACGAAGCGGAGTGGGGGTTCACCCGTTGACCGGACGCCCGCTGCCGTTGATCACCGATGACAACGAGTTCTTCTGGAAATCCGGGGCTGACGGCAAGCTTCGTCTGCAGGAGTGCATCGACTGCTCCGCGCTGATCCACCCACCGGCACCGGTCTGCCGATACTGCCGCTCGCACAATCTCGGTGTGCGGGCGGTGTCGGGACGCGCCACCCTGGCCGGCTTCACCATCAACGAACGATTCAGCCTGCCCGGCCTTCCCGCGCCTTACGTTGTCGCTCAGGTTGCCATCGCCGAAGACCCACGAGTCCGGTTGACCACCAACATCATCGACTGCGACTCGGAGCAGCTCGAATTGGGCCGGCAGGTCGAGGTGGTCTTCGAGCAGAACGACGACGTCTGGCTGCCGCTGTTCCGTCTCGTCGAGGACGCCGAACTCGCCCCGTTGCCAGTGGACGAGATCGAACCAGAGCGATTCGGCGAGCACGTCAGGCCGATGCTGACCGCGGAGAAGTTCGAAGACAAGGTCGCGCTGACCGGAATCGGCATGTCGGAGATCGGCCGACGGTTGATGGTGCCGCCGCTGTCGCTGACGGTGGCGGCTTGCGAAGCGGCGATCGCCGATGCCGGTCTGACCATCGACGACATCGACGGTCTCTCAACGTATCCCGGCGGCGGAAATCTCGGCGGCTTCGGCGAGGGCGGCGTCACCGCGCTGGAAGCCGCCATCGGCATCCGGCCGACCTGGCACAACGGCGGCATCGAAACGTTCGGTCCCGGCGGTTCGGTGATCGCCGCGATGCTTGCCATCGCCGCGGGTCTGGCCCGCCACGTGCTCTGCTTCCGGACATTATGGGAAGCCACCTTCAACGAGCAGATGAAGCAGGGCAAGATCGTCCCCTCGGGCGGTCGGCGCGCGGACTGGCTGCTGCCGTTCGGCGCGACCTCGGCGGCACACACGTTGGCGCAGAACGCCCAACGCCACTTCCACCGCTACGGCACGACCAAGGAGACGCTGGGCTGGATCGCGTTGAACCAGCGCGCCAACGCGGAACTCAATCCGACCGCGGTGTACCGAACGCCGATGACCATGGACGATTATCTGCACGCGCGGCCGATCACCTCGCCGTTCGGGCTCTACGACTGCGACGTGCCCTGCGATGGCGCGGTCGCGGTGATCGTCTCGGCCGTCGACGCCGCCCAAGACACCGCGAAGCCGCCGGTCTACGTCGACGCCGTCGGCACCCAGATCATCGAGCGAATCGATTGGGACCAGAGCACATTGACGCACGAGCCGCAGGTGCTGGGTCAGGCCGCGCACCTGTGGACGCGCACCTCGCTGACGCCTCAGGACGTCGATGTCGCCGAACTGTACGACGGGTTCACGATGAACTGCCTGTCCTGGATCGAGGCGCTGGGGTTCTGCGGGATCGGCGAGGCACGCGACTTCCTCGACGGCGGCAAGAACATCGCCCGCGACGGGCAGTTGCCGTTGAACACGCACGGCGGTCAACTGTCGCACGGCCGAACTCATGGCATGGGCTTGTTGCACGAAGCGGTCACCCAATTGCGCGGCGAGGCCGGCGATCGTCAAGTGGCTGATGCCCGCGTCGGGGTGGTCAGCAGCGGCGGCCTGACACCGAGCGGAGTGCTGCTGCTACGGGCCGATCGGTGAAGAGGACCGGCGCATGATGTCTGTGCAACCCCGGCTCGTCATCGTCGACGGCGTGCCGATGTCGGCGCTGGTGGCCGAAGCCCCGGACCCGCGGGCGGTGATCGTCGCGATTCACGGCGGAGGAACCACCGCACTGTATTTCGACTGCCCCGGTCATCCTGAGTTGTCATTGCTGCGTAGCGGCGCGCAGCACGGGTACACGGTGGTGGCGATCGACCGGCCGGGCTATGGAAGCTCCGCGGCCTACCCCGAAGCGGTCGCCGAACCCGAGCAGCGGGTGCGACTGGCGTACGGCGCGGTCGATCGGGTGCTGGGCGAAAAGCCACGCGGCGCAGGTTCTTTCCTGATGGCTCACTCCGGTGGCTGCGAGCTGGCGATGCGAATGGCCGCAGAAGGATCAGCCGCGCAGCGTACCGACCTGATCGGCATGGAACTGGCCGGCACCGGCCGCCGCTATCACCCGGCCGCGCGGGAGATCCTCAGACACGCCACCCGTGAGCGCCGTCCGTCCGGCATGCGCGAGCTGTTGTGGCACCCGACCGAGCTGTATCCCCCCGAAATGCTCGGCGGCGCAACTGTTTACCCGGGCGCCCCGCCATACGAGGACAAAATGGTGTCCAACTGGGCGCGTCAGGACTTTCCGGCTCTGGCCCCGGGTGTGCGGATTCCCGTGCAATTCAGCATCGCCGAGCACGAGAAGGTGTGGCAGTGCGATAACGCCGCACAGACCGAGATCGCCTCGATGTTCGCCAATACACCAAAGTTTCAGATCAACGAGCAACCTGGGGCCGGTCATAACATCAGCGTCGGCCACACCGCCTCGGCCTATCACGCCACGGTCTTCGGGTTCGCCGACCAATGCGTGAAAACGAAATGATGGACGTCGGTTTCATCGGGCTGGGCAGCCAGGGAGCTCCGATGGCGGGGCGCATCATCGAAGCCGGGTTCTCGACGACGCTGTGGGCCCGCCGACCTGTCTCGCTCGAGCCGTTTTCCGACACCGCCGCCACGGTTGCCGGATCACCGGCGGAACTCGCCGCCGCCAGCGACCTGGTCTGCCTGTGCGTGGTCGGGGATGCCGACGTCGTCGAAGTCGCCACCGGCCCGGACGGGGTGCTGGCCGGTCTCAAACCGGGTGGTGTGGTTGCGATCCACAGCACCGTACACCCCAAGACGTGCCATGAGTTGGCTGAAAAGGCTGCCGCGCAAGGTGTATCGGTGATCGACGCGCCGGTGAGCGGTGGAGCGCCGGCCGTCGCCGAAGGCCGGCTACTGGTCATGGTCGGCGGTGACGACGACGTCGTCGAACGGTGTCGGCCGGTGTTCGCCAGCTACGCCGACCCGATCGTCCACTTGGGTGCGCTGGGCTCCGGGCAGACCGCCAAGTTGCTGAACAACCTGCTGTTCACCGCCAACCTGGGCACCGCGGCCGGCACCCTGGCGCTCGGTGAAGCGCTGGGCGTCCTACCCGATCGCCTCTCCGAGGTCATCGCCCGCGGCAGCGGAAACAGCTTCGCGCTCAGCGCGCTCGGCGGTGACACCGCCGGGTTGACGCGGCTCGCCGGGATGGCCGGCACCCTGTTGCAGAAAGATGTCCGCCTGCTCGCCGACCTGGCGGGCGCCGCGGCCACGGCCGGCCGGGCCGCGCTGAACGCCGCCGACGCCACCCTGTCGCTCATGGAACATCCACGGTGAGAATCGGATTCATCGGTGCGGGACGGATGGGCCGCCCGATGGTGAGCCGCCTCGTCGAGGCCGGCCACCACGTCCGGGTACTGGGCCGCTCCGCGGAGAAGCGTTCGGCTATCACGGAGTTGGGCGCCGAAGCCGTCGGCCAGATTGCGTCGGTGTGCGCGGACGCGCAGGCGGTTGTCCTGTGCGTGTTCACCGACGAGCAGGTGCGCCAGGTCTGCTTGGCCGACGACCTGGTCGCGGCGATGCCGTCCGGCTCGATCCTGGTGTTGCACACCACCGGGAGCCCCCGCACCGCCGAGGCCATCGCCGAGCGCGGTGTCGAGGTGCTCGACGCACCGGTGAGCGGTGGCCCGCACAATGCAGCTGCCGGTGCACTGACACTGTTCGTCGGCGGAGCTGACGAGGCGCTCGCCAAGGTGCGCCCGGCGCTGAGCTGCTACGGGGACCCGATCCTGCACGTCGGACCGCTCGGGGCGGGCCAGAAGGTGAAGCTGGTCAACAACGCCTTGTTCGCGGCGCACATCGGGCTGCTATCCGCCGGCGTCGACTTGGCGTCGCGCTTGGGCGTTACGGAATCCGCGTTGCTCGCCGCCCTTCCATACGGGAGCGCGGCAAGCCGGGTGCTGGACATCGTCGTCGGCGGCGGATCGTTGACATCATTCGTCGAGACCGCAGGCGAATTCGTCGCCAAAGACGTCGCGGTGATCAGGCAAATCACCGCTGAGCTGGGCAGCGACCTCGGCGCGCTGGACGACGTCATCGAGGTCGCGATTCCGGGCCTCAGATAGGGCCTTTCCGGCACGCGACGAAGCATCTACCGTTAGCGTTACAGTCGAGCATTCCGTCGTAACGGTGTACGCCGCTCACGAGGCGGTGAGGAGGGTTTCATGACCAAGCCGAAGGTCGTCTTTGATCCGTTCTCCGAGGAGTTCTTCGCGAACCCATTCGACATTTATCAGCGAATGCGCGAGGACGCCCCGCTCTACTACAACGAGAAGGAAGACTTCTACGCGATCACGCGCCACGTGGACGTGGCCGCGGCGTTGAAGGACCACGAAACCTACTCGTCGAGCCGGGGCTGCGACCTGGCGATGGTGCGCAAGGGCATTTCCGCCGACATGCGGTCGATCATTTTCATGGATCCACCGGACCACCGCCACATGCGCAGCCTGCTCAACAAGGCCTTCACGCCGCGCGCCATCCAGTCGCAACTCGACGACGTCCACGAGGTGACCGACAAGTATCTGTCCGCAGTCGATCCCGACAACTTCGATGTGGTGCAGGACTTCTCCGGCCCGTTCCCGGTCGAGGTCATCACCCGGATGGCCGGCGTGCCCGAGGAATACCGCCAGCAGGTTCGGCACTGGATCGACACCAGCCTGAGCCGCGAGCCCGGCCAGATCGAAGTCAGCGAAGCGGGCATGCAGGCCAACATCGATACCGCGATGTATTACTACGGCTTGGTCGGCGAACGCCGCGAGAACCCTCAGGACGACATGATCAGCCGGCTGATCGCGGCCGACATCCCCGGCGAGGACGGCACGTTGCGCCACCTCGACGACATCGAAATCTGCAGCTTCGCCACGCTGCTCGGTGGTGCGGGCGCCGAGACAGTCACCAAGTTGATCGGCAGTGCGGCAGTGCTTTTCGCCCGTAACCCAGGCGAATGGCAGAAGCTGCTGGACGACCGCAGCAAGGTTCCGGGCGCGGTCGAGGAGCTACTGCGCTACGAAGGACCGGTGCAGTACAACGTCCGCTACACCCTGAAAGAGGCGCATACCAGTGGGGGCACGATTCCGGCCGGCAAGCCGGTATTCGTGATGAACGCCGCGGCCAACCGCGACCCGGACGCTTTCACCGACGCCGACACATTCGACATCGACCGCGACCAGACCGAGGCGCAACACCTCGGTCTGGGGTACGGCATTCACAGTTGCCTCGGCGCCGCACTGGCCCGCATGGAAAGCCGGATCGCACTCGAGAAACTGCTCGACTTCATGCCTCGTTACGAATTGCAGTGGGACAGGTGCAAACGCGTCACCATGCAGAACGTCGCGGGCTGGCTGAACGTCCCGGTGAAGGTATTGCGATGAGGTGGACTAAGTGACCAAAAAGATCGAAGTCGACTGGGACCTGTGCGAAAGCAACGGTGTCTGCATGGGCATCATGCCGGAGGTCTTTCGGCTCGAAGACGACGACACGCTGACGGTGCTGCAGGACGAAGTCACCCCGGAGAATGAGGAGCAGGTGCTGGACGCGATTCGGCAGTGCCCACGGCAGGCGATTTCGATCAGCGAATAGCGTGCAGTCCGTCGCGGACGTTAAGAATCCATCAAGCGGTCGCGGCTACTTTCCCAGCAAGGAAGGTGGCCATGAAGAAAGCAATCGCCGGGGCGCTGCTCGCCGGCAGCCTGGCGGTCACCGGTGCGGGGCTCGCTACCGGCGTCGCACAGGCCGACCCCTTCAGCCCGCATGCTCACAGCTGGTGCCCCGGAGAGGGATTGCCGTACCGCGGGCTTGAATGGGACATGGGTGTGTGCCACACCTGGTACATCGTTCCGGTAGGCCAGGGCAACGTACGTTTCGCGGGAACCACCAACGGCAGCTTCGTTTTGGCCGACGTCCCAGCGCCGGTCTTCACGCCACCGCCTCCGCCACCTCCGCCGCCCCCACACCCGTTCTGCACCCCGCGCGGCAACCTGTTCATCATCCCGCCGATCTGCGACGAGATCGGGGTTAATGTGCCGTAGATGGTTGTGGCTCAGGCGAATCCGGAGACGATCACCGCATTGCAGTCGGCCGCGGCCTGACGCAGCTTCGCCGCAGCCTGGTAAGCGTCGGACTCATACCACGCGCGGGCGGCCTCCACGGACTCGAATTCGAGCACGACCGTCTGGTCACCGTGCCAGGTGCCTTCTAGCGTCTCGGCCTTGGTGTCCACCGCGAGGATGTTGACTCCACCCATCGCCGCGCCCGCCGCCTTGCCGTAGGCCTTCATACCTTCCGGATCTTTGATGGCCTCGGTGAGAATCACATAACCCTTTGGCACAGCTGCCTTCTCCTATTTTTCGCTGATGGCTTGTTCGGGGCAGCATTGGATGGCCTCCCGGGTGGCCGGCTCCAAATCCGCCGGCACGTCGGAGTCGACGGCGACCGCATACCCGTCATCGGTGAGACTGAACACATCCGGGCATAGCGTCAGGCACATCCCATGGCCGCGACAGCGCTGGTCGTCTACCCAGACCTTCATGCCGGCGTGAACTCCAGGTGCAGGTCGGTGAGTCCGCGCAGGATGTAGGTCGGAACATAGTGGTAGCGGCGATCATTGGCCGGACCGTGATGCTCCTCGCTGATGCCGATGTCAGACGTCCGATCGAGCAGCCGCTCGAGGGCCACCCGTGTCTCGGCGCGGGCCAGCGGCGCGCCGGGGCAGCTGTGGATGCCGCGCCCGAACGAAATATGTTGGCGGGCATTCTTTCTGGCCGGATCGAACGTGGCGGGATCCTCGAATCGACGCGGATCGCGGTTGGCAGCGGCTTGCACCACCATCACCGTGGTGCCCGCAGGCAGGTCTACGCCGCCGACATTCACCGGCCGCCGGTTCATTCGGAAGTCGCCCTTGACCGGGCTCTCGTGGCGCAGCGATTCTTCGATGAAGTTCGGCAGCAGGCTACGGTCCTTGCGCAACTGAGCCTGGATATCGGGCCGCTCCGCCAGCGTCTGCAGCGACGCGCCGAGCAGCCGGACGGTGGTTTCCTGCCCCGCCGAAAAGACGTTGGCCGCAACGCGAGCCACGTCCCCGACTTCGGGAGTCGAACCATCCGGATAGGTGGCGGTGGCAAGTCCGGTCAACACGTCCTCGCGGGGATTCGCGCGACGATCGTTGACGTAATCGGAGAACAAACCGTAGAGGAATTCCAGCGGACTGTGGGCCAATGATTCTTTGCCGGTGCCGCCGACGCCGCCACCGGAGTGCTCGCGGATCCCCTTGACGAATTTGTCGCGGTCCTCCATCGGCACGCCGAGCAGGTCGGCGATTACCAGCAGCGTGAAGGGGCTTGCGAAACCCTTGATGAACTCGCCGTGTCCTGGCACCAGGAAATCGTCGAGCACCTGGTCGGCCAGCACCCACATGGCGTCCTCGTTTTCCTTGAGGCGCTTGGGGGTGATCAACCGCATCAGCAGCGACCGGTGGTTGGTGTGGGTGGGCGGGTCGAGCGTTGGCAGTTGATCGCTGAACGGCAGTTCGTCGCGGTGCTGCTCGATCAGGTCGGTGATGTCGTCCCCTTCGATCGGGACGGGAAAGCCGGGGAACGGTCCGGTCACCGAGTTGCAGGACGACCAGGTCTCGGCGTCGTTCAGGACTGCGCAGGCTTCGTCCCAACCGGTCACCATCGTGACGTCGTGGTGCTTTTCCTTGGTTACCGGGCATTGCTGACGCAGCGACTCGTAGTACGGGTAGGGGTCCGCGATGAGATCGCCGCCCCGGAAGAAATCCAATTCGATGAAGTCGTTCACCATCGTGCACCGTTCCAATCTCGCCAGTGAGAATGAGCCTCTCAGAGATGGATATTAGATTTTCACAGAGCAGGCGGCGACGTCAACGCGGGGCTAACCCGCAGGAACAACATCGGCCTCCACCAGGGGACTGGTCATCACCCGGCTGCGGAAACGCTCGATCGCACCGATCCCATCGGGCGAAATTCCGGCCGCCGCGAGCGCCTGCCCCTTGAACGCCTGAGCAGCTGCGCTGAGCCGGTGCTCTACCAGGCCGACGTGCGAGTCCAGTTCGACCGGCCACGTCTCTCCCCACAGGGTGACCTCGGTAGCACCCTGGTCCAGCGCCCGCAGGACGCCCTGTCGAACCCGCGAATCGCAGTCGAACAGCTCGGCCGCGGCGGCCAGGGTTTGCGGAGGCGGCCGGTGCCCGGCCGTCGACAGCGCGTCTTCGAGGTCCAGGACCGCGACGCCCAGGATGCGCAAGGGGCGCCCGTCGACATCACCGGCAACCAGCACGGTCACGTCCCACCCAGCCATCGCCCGGTCGAACAGCCAGCCGCCGGCGAACATCACCACGTCGGCGATGTCCGTCGCGACCACGTCGAGGCGATATCTCACGCCGGGTTCGGTGGCGCCATGTCCCGGGCCAACGACTCCGAGTACTCCTTGAACACCTCGGTCAGTGGTATCGAGGGATTGATCAGCCATGTCGTCTCCATTCCGGTGATGAAGGCAAGGATTTGCACTGCCTTGACGGTCACGTCCATATCCATGCGGAACTGGCCGGCTCGCTGGCCCCGCCGGATGAGCTCGGTGATGATGTCGATCGCGCTTTGATAGCGGGCAGTCAGCCGGTCGTGCAGCGGAGCGTCCGGGTCGACGTTCTCTGCCAGCAGCACGCTGTACGTGCCGATCAATTCCGGCGACCGGTAGTAACGGTCGGCGACGGCGGCTATTTCCGAGATCAGGTCGCCGGCGCGGTCTCCGTGCGCGTCGTCGTCGGCGTCGCGGATGTCGAGCACCGCGTGCAGTAGCTGTTCTTTGGATTCGAAGTGATGCAGCAGGCCGGCCGGGCTGACGCCGGCCTCACCGGCGATCTGGGCCAGCGTCGTATTGCGCCACCCGTTGCGGGTCAGCAACCGCTGTGCCACCGCAAGGATCCGCTGTTTGCGATCCTCGCCTTTGGCCAACAGCGAGTTGTACGGCCGTGTGTCGGGCACCGGACTCCTTCGTCCAAACCAACCAACTGAACACACAGTAGGTTGGTTGAACCGGACCTGACAAGGGTCTCAGCCGATCAATATTCGTCCGAGCTTGTTACAGACCGAGCGACTTGGCGATGATCACCTTCATCACTTCGCTGGTGCCGGCATAGATGCGGGCCACCCGCGCATCGGTGTACAGCCGCGCGATCGGATACTCCATCATGTAGCCGTAGCCGCCGAACAGCTGCAGGCAGCGATCGATCACCCGAGCCTGCATCTCGGTGCAGAACAACTTCACCCGCGCCGCGTCGGCGGCCGACAGCTCCCCGTCGACGTGCAGCGCCACCGCCCGGTCGAGCATCGCCTGCCCGGCCTCCACCTCCGTGGAGCATGCCGCCAGCTCGAACTTGGTGTTCTGGAACGATGCGACCGATTGCCCAAACGCCTTGCGGCTCTTCGTGTAATCGATCGCTTCGGTGATCGCCGAGCGGGCCTGCGCCACGGATCCGACCGCCACTGTCAGACGTTCTTGCGGCAAGTTGTGTCCCAGGTAGCCGAATGCCTCACCCTCGTCGCCCAGGACATTCTCGGCTGGAACGCGGACGTCGACGAAGGACAGCTCGGCGGTGTCCTGGACCTTGCAGCCCATCTTCTCGAGCTCGCGGCCGCGGGTGAAACCCTCCATACCGTCCTCGACGACGAGCAACGTCAGGCCCTTGCGGCGGTTGTCGGGATCGGTGGCCGTGCGGGCGACCACGATCACCAGATCGGCCTGCATGCCGCCGGTGATGAATGTCTTGGCGCCGTTGACGATCCAGTGATCCCCGTCCCGGACGGCGGTGGTGCGCATACCGGCCAGGTCCGACCCGGTCCCGGGCTCTGTCATCGCGACGGCGGTCAGCAGGCTGCCATCTGCCAGGCCGGGGAACCAGCGCTTGCGTTGCTCTTCGTTCGCGTAGTGCAGGAAGTACGGCAGGATCACCTCGAGCTGGGTGCGCACGGTCGACAGCGTCACCAGCGCCCTGGCGGCTTCCTCTTGCAGCACCACGTTGTAGCGGTAGTCGGGCATGCCGCCGCCGCCGTGCTCCTCGGGAACCGCCATCCCGAGCATCCCGAGCGCGCCCATCTTCTTGAAGACGCCGCGGGGCATCCGCCCGCCCTTTTCCCACTCGGGATAGGCGGGCACCACCTCCTTGTCGATGAAGTCGCGGGCTAGCTCGCGAAACGCCTCGTGATCCTCGGTGAACAGGTCTCTGCGCATGAATTTTCCTGTCAGGCAACAAGTTCGACGATAGTCGCGTTGGCTGTGCCGCCGCCCTCACACATGGTCTGCAGGCCGTACCGAATGCCGTTGTCGCGCATGTGATGTGCCATCCGGGTCATCAGGATCGCACCCGATGCACCCAGCGGATGGCCGAGCGCGATGGCTCCGCCAAGGGGGTTCAGCCGATCGGGGTCGGCACCCGTCTCGGCAAGCCACGCCAATGGAACCGGCGCGAAAGCCTCATTGACCTCGAACACGCCGACGTCGGAGATCGAGACGCCGGCCTTGCCCAGCACCTTCTCGGTGGCCGGAATCGGACCGGTCAGCATCAACACCGGATCTGCCCCGGTAACCGCACCGGCGATGTAGCGCACCAGCGGGGTCAGGCCGAGTTCGACCGCGATGTCGGAGGTCGTCACGAGCAAAGCCGCTGCCCCGTCGGAAATCTGGGACGAATTGCCGGCATGGATCACCCCTGCCTCGTCGAACGCGGGCTTGAGGCCGGCCAGCTTTTCCACCGTCGTGCCGCGCCTGATTCCCTCGTCGACCGTGACCGCGGTGTCGTCGACGAAGACCGGGGCGATCTGACTGGTGAAGGCGCCGTTGTCCTGCGCGGCCGCGGCACGCTCGTGCGAGCACGCGGAGTATTCGTCAAGCCGAGTTCGGGAGAGTCCCCATTTCTTCGCGATCATCTCCGCCGAGATGCCTTGATTGAAAGAGAAATCATCATAGCGGGCAAGCACTTTGGGCCCGTACGGCTGGCCGATCGCGCGGGCCGAGCCCAGCGGCACCCGGCTCATCACCTCGACACCACCGGCCACCACGACGTCCTGCTGACCGGACATCACCGCCTGCGCCGCGAAGTCGAGCGCCTGCTGGCTAGAGCCGCAAGCCCGGTTGATCGTCGTGCCCGGAATGTGTTCGGGCCAGCCCGCGGCCAGCACGGCGTAACGGCCGATGTTGCTGGACTGGTCGCCGACCTGCGACACACAACCCCACACCACGTCGTCAATGACCTTGGGGTCGATGCCGGTGCGCTCGACGAGTTCATTGAGTACCACTGCCGACAGGTCGGCGGCGTGCATGGCCGACAGGCCACCGTTGCGTTTACCGACCGGCGTCCGCACCGCCTCGACGATGACTGTTTCACGCATTGTTCTGCTCCGCTCTGTTGACCGCCCACTGCCCCGTGAACGACGGGTCGCGTTTCGCGGCGAAAGCGGCATACGCCTCCGCCGAATCCACTGTGGCGAAATTACCGACCTGTGCGCGGGCCTCGTTGGCCAGGGCGTCGCGCATGGTCCGATCGGCGCCCTCGTTCAACAGTGCCTTGCTGTGCGCCAACGCAATCGGCGGCCCTGCGGCCAGTCGCTCGGCGACGTCGGTGACGAAGGCGTCGATTTCGTCGGCGGGCACCGCCCAGGTGACCAGGCCCAACGCCTGGGCTTCTGCCGTCCCGATGGTTTCGGCCAACAGCACCAGCCGCTTGGCCTGTTGCAGGCCAACGATTTTCGGCAGCAGCCACGAGCCGCCGAGATCTACCGATAACCCTCGCTTGGAAAAGATCTGCGAGAACGTCGATTCCGGGGTCGCGACCACCAGGTCACACCCCAGGGCCAGGTTCCAGCCCGCGCCGACCGCGACGCCGTTGACCTTCGCGATCGTCGGCTTCGGCAGCTCGTGCAGGGCCAAGGCGACATCGGTCAGGCGCTGCAGCTTGTGGACCGGATGGCTGTCATCCGGCGTCGAGATGTCGGCACCGGAGCAGAAGGCTCCCCCAGCGCCGGTCAGCACCACCACGCGCACGTGCGCATCCTTACCCGAATCAATGAGCGCCTGCGCCAACGCAATCCAGAGTTGCTTCGTGATCGCATTCTTGCGGTGCGGCCGGTTGAGCGTCAGCGTCCGAACCCCGTCACGGTCGCTGCTCAACAGCACGGGTCCGCTCACTGGCCGTACGCCGGTCCGATGGCGCCTTGCCCGCGCAGGCGGTGGATCTCGTCGGCGCCGAGGCCGAGATCGGCGAGCAGTGTGTCGGTGTGCTGCCCGAGTCCGGGCACCGCACCCATCGCCATCTCGTGACCCGCGATAACCGGTGGTGGCAGCAGGGCCTGAACGGGGCCGGCGGGTGTCTGCACCTGCCGCCAGCGGTCGCGCGCTTTCAATTGCGGGTGGACCAGCACCTCGCTGGGCAGGTTGTACCGGGAATTGCCGATCCCCGCAGCGTCCGCCGTTTTCTGCACATGGTCCAGGTCGTGCTCCGCGCACCAGGCGCCGATGGCCTCGTTCAGGATGTCGCGGTGCGCGCAGCGACCGGAGTTGTGAGCAAACCGCGGGTCGTCGGCCAGGTCGTCGCGCTGGATGATCTGACGTGAAAGCCGTTGCCATTCAGCATCATTGGTGGTACCCAGCACCACCGTCTGATCGTCGGCGGTGCGGTAGGCGCCGTAGGGTGCAACTGCGGGTGAACTCATTCCCAGCGGCTGCTGGTCGATGCCGGAGTGTTGGGTAAAGGTGAGCGGATACCCCATGTACTCCATCATGGTGTCGAGCAGGCTGAGTCCGATCGTGTTGCCGTGCTGCCCGGGCGTCGATTGCGCGTCGCGTGAGTACAGCAGCGCCAGAATCGACAGCGCCGAATACAGGCCGGTGCTGATGTCGGCCACGGGCGGACCGGGTTTCGCCGGCATTCCGGGATTACCGGTGATGGCGCACGCCCCGGATTCCGCCTGCACCAGCAGGTCATAGGCCCGCTTGTGCGACATCGGTCCGCCGGGGCCGTAGCCGTCGATCTCGACCGCGATCACATTCGGGTGCCGCTGCTCGAGGTCGGCCGCCGCGATCCCGAGTCTGGCTACCGCACCGGGAGCGAGGTTGGACACCAGCACATCGGCACGGTCGAGGAAACGGTGCAGGATATCGCGCCCCGCTTCGGTTTTCAGGTCGAGCGTAACCGACTCTTTGCCCCGGTTGGCCCAGACGAAGTGCGCGGCCAGCCCATTGACGACCTCGTCGTAGTGGCGCGCGAAATCGCCACCCTTGGGATTTTCGACCTTGATGACCCGGGCACCGAAATCGGCGAGAACCCGCGTGCACATCGGCGCCGATACCGCCTGCTCCAGGGCCACCACGGTGATGCCCGCAAGCGGGCCCCGGTCCTCGGGCATCACGTCACCATGCCGCAGATGACGGCATCAGTAGCTCCTCGGCATTCCGAGCACGTGCTCGCCGAGGAAGTTGAGAATCATCTCCTGACTGACCGGAGCGATCTTCATCAGACGCGACTCACGGAAGTAGCGCGAGACGTGGTACTCCTCGGAGTAGCCCATGCCGCCGTGCAACTGCAACGCCCGATCGGCCGCGCCGAAACCGGCGTCGGCGCACAGGTACTTCGCCGTATTCGCTTCGCGGCCACAGGGTTTCCCGTTGTCGTAGAGCCAGGTGGCCTTCCGCAACACCAGTTCCGCCGCGTCGAGCCGGGCCAGCGAGTCCGCCAGCGGGAACTGCAGTCCCTGATTCATGCCGATCGGGCGGTTGAACACCACCCGCTCGTTGCCGTACTTGACGGCCTTGTCCAGCGCGACGCGCCCGATGCCGAGCGCCTCCGCGGCGATCAGCATCCGCTCGGGGTTGAGTCCGTCGAGGATGTACCTGAAGCCGTTCCCCTCCTCGCCGACCCGATCGGAGACCGGGACGATCAGGTCGTCGATGAAGACCTCGTTGGAGCTGACGGCGTTGCGGCCCATCTTCTTGATCGGCCGGATGTCGACGTGGTCTCGATCGAGATCGGTGAGGAACAGCGTCATGCCGTCGGTCTTCTTGGCCCCGCGCTTCTCCAAGTCGGCAGGCGTCTCGGTGCGTGTCAGCAGCAGGATCTTCTCCGACTCCAGCGCCTTGGAGATCCACACCTTGCGACCGTTGATCCGGTAGGAGTCGCCCTCCCGCTTCGCGAAGGTCGTGATGCGCGAGGTATCAAGTCCCGCACCGGGTTCGGTGACGCCGAAGCACACGTGCAGATCACCGTTGACGATGCGCGGCAGGGTCTTGGCCTTCAACTCCTCAGAGCCGTGCTTGACCACGGGCTGCATGCCGAAGATCGTCAAGTGGATCGCACTGGCGCCGTTCATGGCCGCACCCGACCGCGACACCTCCTCGAGCAGCAGCGTTGCCTCGGTGATGCCGAGCCCGTGGCCGCCGTACTCCTCGGGGATCGTCATTCCGAGCCAGCCGCCGTGGGCGATCGCGTCGTAGAACTCCTGCGGGAATTCGTGTGCGAGATCTTTTTCCATCCAGTACTGGTCGTCGAACTTCGACGCCAGCTCGGCGACCGACTTGCGGATCAGCTCTTGGTCATCGGTCAGCTCAAAGCTCATCCCACCGCCGGCCACTGCAAACTCTCCTTCGAATCAGTTCAACGGTCTTCGGCGCCGGCCCGCTGCGCCCGGCTTTGCCGCGCTTTCGACCGCCGCCGGCGCACCGCCAATCCGGTGAACGCGTCAGTCTTTGTTGCCGGTCAACTCCTTGGCATTGGCCGCGAAGTCGGCGAAGCTGGCCCCGCCGTGCTCGTGCTTGGACAGCGCCCGGATCGAGACGTCATGGCCCTCAGCGGCTTTGCGCAGCGCGCCGACGCTGGCCTGCGCCTCGGTGATGTGACTGAACGGATCGAAGGAGTACCAGCGCATCGCGTTCTGGTACGACATCTTCTTGATCTCGTCGTCCGGGACGTTGTTGGCGGACAACACCTCCCACAGTTCCTCGGGCGCGCCGGGCCACATCGAGTCGCTGTGCGGGTAGTCGGCCTCCCAGCAGATGTTGTCGATGCCGATCATGTTGCGCAGCTTGACGCCGACCTTGTCGCTGATGAAGCAGGTCAGAAAGTGCTCGCGGAAAACTTCGCTGGGGATCTTGCCGCCGAAGTTCTGCTTGGTCCATGTCGAGTGCATCTCATAGGTCCGGTCAGCCCGCTCCAGGAAGTACGGAATCCACCCGGTGCCACCTTCGGACAGGGCGATCTTCAAGTCCGGGTAGTCCTTGATCGGCTGGGACCACAACAGGTCCGCGGCGGCCTGCACGATGTTCATCGGCTGCAGCGTGATCATCACGTCCATCGGCGCATCGGGCGCCGTGATCGCGAGACGGCCCGACGATCCGATGTGCACGTTCATCACGGTGTCGGTGTCTACCAACGCTTCCCAGAGCGGCTTCCAGTACTCGTTGTGGAAGCTCGGGTAACCCATCGCGGCCGGGTTCTCGGTGAAGGTCAGAGCGTGCACACCCTTCTTGGCAACGCGTCGCACTTCCTTGGCGCACTCTTCGGCGTCCCAGATCACCGGGATCGCCATCGGGATGAAACGGGCCGGGTAGGCGCCGCACCACTCGTCGATGTGCCAGTCGTTGTAGGCCTGCACCAGTGCGATGGAGAAGTCGTGGTCCTCGGTGGCGAACAGCCGGCCGGCGAAGCCGGGGAACGACGGGAAGCAGATCGACGCCAGGATGCCGCCGGCGTTCATGTCCTTGATGCGCTCATCGACGTTGTAGCAGCCGGGGCGGATCTCATCGAGACCCTGCGGTTCCAGGCCGTACTCCTCCTTGGGGCGACCGGCGACCGCGTTGAGCGCCACGTTGGGAATGATCGTGTCGCGGAACTGCCAGGTGTCGGAGCCGTCTTCGTTGTGCACCAAGCGCGGGGCGTCGTCGATGTACTTCTTCGGCAGGTGGTTCTTGAACATGTCCGGTGGCTCGACGGTGTGGTCGTCGACGCTGATCAAAATCATGTCGTCTTTGTTCACTGCCCGGTCCTCTCCATTGGGGGCGCTCGGGGCCCACCTGGTCATTGGCTCGCGGTTATCTCGTGATTGTGGCGAACCTGTGCTCGGCCCGTCGACGAATCGCTGTCGCGCTGACTTCTCCCGTGTTATGGAAACTAGCTTCTCTAATCGTGAGAATCAACATCTTGAGACTACCCTTGCCGCGCTCAGGCACGCCGCGGGCCGGTCGGCGGGACTCCCCGGCGCAGCACTGTCGGCGCTGGTAGGACGCTGAAGATTGACCAATCCGGTTGTTCATGGAAATCTATCGATCAAATATGAGAATCTGATTCTCGTTCTGAGGAGGTCGCATGCGCCTGTCCCCGTTACCGGCGGACCAGTGGGACGACGCTGCCCGTAACGCGGTCTCGGTGATGCTCCCCGAGGCGCGTCAGAACCCCGAGAATGCGGGCACGCTGCTGTCCACCCTGGTCCGCCATCCGAAGTTGACCCGCGCCTACCTGAAGTTCAGCACCTACCTGCTGTACGGATCGACGCTGCCGCCGCGAATCCGCGAGCTGGTCATCCTGCGCGTCGCTCATCGTCGGGGCTGTGCATACGAGTGGACGCATCACGTGGACATGGCCAAGGACGTAGGCCTGACCGATGCCGACATCGACGCGGCGCAGGAAGGCCAGTCGACCGACGAGTTCGACAGCGCGTTGCTGCGCGCCGTCGACGAACTCGACGAGAAGTCGAACGTCTCCGACCAGACCTGGGCCGCCCTGAGCGAGCGTCTCGACGAGCGGCAGCGGATGGATCTCGTCTTCACCACCGGCAACTACATCGCACTTGCAATGGCACTGAACACCTTTGGCGTCGAGGTCGAAGACGATCACCGCGCCGAAACACAGGAAAGGTAAGGACGTGGCGCACTTCCCCAAGCCGGCCGCCGGCAGCTGGACGGAGAACTACCCCGATCTGGGGACCGAGCCGGTCGACTACACCGACTCGATCGACCCGGCGTTCTTCGAGGCCGAACGCGAAGCGGTCTTCAAGAAGCAATGGCTCAACGTCGGTCGCGTCGACCGGCTCCCGCGCACCGGCAGCTACTTCACCAAGGAGATGCCGTCGGCGGGCAAGGGCATGTCCGTGATTATCGTCAAGACCAAGGACGGCTCAGTCAAGGCGTACCACAACGTATGCCGTCACCGCGGAAACAAGTTGGTGTGGAACGACTTTCCCAACGAGGAGACCTCCGGCACCTGCCGCCAGTTCACCTGCAAATACCACGCATGGCGCTACAGCCTCGACGGCGACCTGACCTTCGTTCAGCAGGAAGACGAGTTCTTCAACCTCGACAAGGGCAACTACGGGCTGGCGGCGGTCCGCTGCGAGGTGTGGGAAGGCTTCATCTTCATCAACTTCGACGACGACGCGGCGCCGTTGGTCGACTACCTGGGTCCGCTGGCCAAGAGCATCGAGGGCTACCCGTTCGGCGAGATGACGGAGAGCTACTCCTACCGTGCCGAGGTCGGCAGCAACTGGAAGCTGTTCATCGACGCGTTCGTCGAGTTCTACCACGCGCCGATCCTGCACCAGGGTCAGTACACCAAGGAAGAAGCCGCCAAGATCCAGAAGTTCGGCTACGAGGCGCTGCACTACGAACTGGCCGGCCCGCACAATTTGCAGTCGACCTGGGGCGGTCAGGCTCCGCCTCCGGACATGTCGATGGTCAAGCCCCTGGACCAGGTGCTGCGCAGCGGATTGTTCGGCCCCTGGGACAAGCCGGAGATCATCGAAAACCTGGAACTGCCACCGGGTGTCAACGTGAAGCGGGTGCCGCAGTGGGGCATCGACTCGTGGCTGTTCTACCCGAATTTCATGCTGCTGATCTGGGAGCCGGGCTGGTTCCTGACCTACCACTACTGGCCGACCGCCGTCGACAAGCACATCTTCGAGTCGACGCTGTACTTCGTCCCGCCGCGCAACGCGCGGGAGCGCCTGGCCCAGGAGCTGGCCGCGGTGACGTTCAAGGAGTATGCGTTGCAGGATGCCAATACGCTGGAAGCCACCCAGACCATGATCGGCACCCGGGCCGTCAAGGAATTCCTGCTCTGCGATCAGGAAATCCTGATTCGCCACCTGCACAAGACGACCGGTGACTATGTGAAGGAGTATCAGAGCAATGGCGCTTCCGTCTGAATTCGCGGCCCTGGAGCCGTATTTGGAGTGGGATCTGGCCACCGAGCCCGAGCGCTACGCCAAGCGGCTGGCCTCGTCGATGTCGGAGATGCAGGCGTTCTACGACGTCGCTTTTCCCAAGATCAACGACGTCATCGAATACTGCGACAAATTCCCGCTGGACGACCTGCCCGACGACGCGAAGAGCCTGATGCACATCATGCAATCGTTGGTCATGGTGTCGTTCCCGATCGAAGCCTGGAAGCAGCCGCGGGTGCCCGACAGCGGCGCGGCGTGGGTGGAAGTCCTTCGGGAGCCGGTGATCTGACGCCGTGCTGACCCTCAAGGCCGCCGGGCTGCTCGACGTCGACGCGGGCGAAATCGTCTCGCCGGGCATCCTGAAGGTCGAGGATGACCGGATCGTCGGCGTGGGCGGCGAACCCGAAGGTGACATCATCGATCTCGGCGACTCGGTCCTGTTGCCAGGTCTGATGGACATGGAAGTCAACCTGCTGATGGGCGGGCGCGGCGAGACGCCCGGGCTGTCCCAGGTGCAGGACGACCCCCCGACGCGCGTGCTGCGCGCCGTCGGCAATGCTCGCCGCACGTTGCGAGCCGGCTTCACCACCGTCCGCAACCTCGGATTGTTCGTCAAGACCGGCGGTTACCTGCTCGACGTCGCCCTCGGTAAAGCCATCGACGCCGGATGGATCGACGGACCCCGAATCGTCCCGGCCGGCCACGCGATCACGCCCACCGGCGGGCACCTGGACCCGACGATGTTCGCCGCGTTCATGCCGGGCGCACTCGAGCTCACGGTCGAAGAAGGCATCGCCAATGGGGTAGACGAGATCCGCAAAGCCGTCCGCTACCAAATCAAGCACGGCGCCCAGTTGATCAAGGTGTGCGTGTCTGGCGGCGTCATGTCGTTGACCGGCGAGGCTGGTGCGCAACACTATTCAGATGAAGAACTGCGCGCGATTGTCGACGAGGCGCACCGGCGTGGGCTGCGTGTAGCGGCCCATACGCATGGAGCGGAAGCGGTCAAGCACGCGGTCGCGTGCGGCATCGACTGCATCGAGCACGGATTTCTGATGGACGACGAGGCCATCCAGATGCTGGTCGACAACGACAGGTTCCTGGTGACCACCCGCAGGCTCGCTCAGGCGATGGACGTGTCGCACGCTCCGAAGGCATTGCAGGACAAGGCAGCCGAGATGTTCCCTAAAGCCGAAACATCGATCAAGGCCGCGTACAAGGCTGGGGTGAAGATCGCAGTCGGTACCGATGCCCCGGCCATCCCACACGGCAAAAATGCCGATGAGCTTGTCACGCTGGTGGAATGGGGCATGCCGCCGCTGGCTGTGCTGCGCGCGGCCACCACGACCGCGGCCGAGCTGATCAATGCCACCGACCGCGGCCGGCTGGCCGTGGGCCAGCTTGCTGACATCATCGCCGTGCCCGGAGATCCACTGCTCGACATCGGCGTAACCCAGCGGGTGAACTTTGTGATGAAAGGCGGCAAAGTCTATGTCGGACCGAATTGAGGACCTCGTCGAGATCCAGCAACTGCTGGCTCGCTACGCGGTGACCATCACCCAGGAAGATATCGACGGCCTGGTCGCGGTCTTCACTCCGGACGGCACCTACAGCGCCTTCGGCGAAACCTATTCGCTGGACCGGTTTCCCGTGCTGGTGGATGCCGCGCCCAAGGGCCTGTTCATGACGGCGACTCCGGTGATCGACCTCAACGGTGACACCGCGACCGGAACTCAGCCGCTGTGCTTCATCGACAACGCCACCCACGACATGCGGATCGGCTATTACAAGGACAACTACGTGCGAACCGCCGACGGATGGCGGCTGAAAACCCGTGCCATGACTTTCATTCGGCGCAGCGGTGTGCACGATTCGGGCCGCCCGCACGCGATCGGGCGCCCCAGCGCTAACCCTGCATGAAGGTCGACCAGTTCCGGACGGATCTTCGGGCCTGGCTCGACGAGCATGACCTCACGCCGGGACCGGATCATTCGCTCGAAGGTCACATGCGGCAGATGGCCCGCGTCAGCCGGGCCCTCTACGACGCGGATTGGATGCGTTACGGCTGGCCGGTCGAGGTGGGCGGGTTGGGTGGTCCCGCGATACTGCGAGCGGTCGTCGGTGAAGAGGTGGTGGGCCGCCGCCTCGCCGAACCGGGTCCCTATTCGATGCTCGAAGTGCTGACGCCGACGATGATCGACTATGCGCGGCCAGGACTCGCCGCGGAGATGGTGCCCCGCCTGCTTCGCGGCGAAGAGCAATGGTGCCAAGGCTTTTCCGAACCCGGCTCCGGGAGCGACCTCGCCTCGCTGACCACCCGGGCTGTGCCGGACGGGGACAACTGGATCGTCAACGGCCAGAAGGTCTGGACCAGCTACGCACAGTTCTCCACCCGCTGCATCCTGCTCACTCGGACCGCGCCCGGCTACGACGGCATCACCGCGTTCTTCGTCGACCTGGACACGCCCGGCATCACCGTCCGCCCGCTGCGCACGATGCACGGAGTCGACGAGTTCTGCGAGGTCTACTACGACGATGTGGCGGTGCCGGCCGAGCGGATGCTCGGCCAGCCCGGCGACGGCTGGCGACTGGCAATGGATCTGTTGCCCTACGAGCGCTCCACCTGCTTCTGGCAGCGGATTGCCTTCCTATACTCCCGATTTGACGAGCTGATCGCGGAAGCCAACGATCCGGACGAATATCAGCTGGGCGCAGCCTATCTCGCGCTGCATACGCTGCGGTGCCGCTCTCGGAGCACCCAGCACCGGCTGGCGGACGGGGAGTCGTTGGGCCCGCAGACCTCTATCGACAAGGTGCTGCTGGCCGGCGCCGAGCAGCGGCTCTACGACACCGCGCGTGATCTGCTGCCCGGCGTGATCGAGCTGGACGACAGCCCTTGGCGATCCGAATTTCTCTATTCCCGCGCCGCAACCATTTACGGCGGCACCGCGGAGATCCAGCGCAACATCATCGCCCGCCGGCTGCTGGATCTCGGTAAGGAGTGAGCGTGGACGCCGAATCCCTGCAGCTGCTGGAGAACGGGCTGCGCAAGACGATGGCGACGGCGTCGGGCCAGCGGCTCGACGCCGCGCTGGCCGAGCTGGGCTGGCTCGAGATGCTCGACGAAATGCCAGAATCTGCAATCCCTTTGGTGTTTCGTCTGCTCGGCGAGACCGGGGCCCACGCTCCGGTGCTCAACGACGTCGTGCTGCGCGCGGCCGGCCGTGCGGGCGGTGGCACGGTCCCGCTGCGATACGCGGGCGACTCCTGGGTGATCTGGGCCCGGGTCGGCGAGCCGAGCTCGGTGCTCGGCGACGACTTGCCGATACACCCTGTGCCGGAGGGTGATTCGACACCAATTGGACCAGGGCGGCATGCGCTTGGCTGGTGGCTGGTGGGCGCCGGCCGAGCGATGCTGGCGCTGGCTCGTCGGCATGCCCTGGACCGCACGCAGTTCGGTCGGCCCGTCGCGTCGTTCCAGGCGATCCGGCACAGGCTGGCCGAGACGCTGGTCGCCATCGAAGGCGCAGAGGCCACTTTGGCGGCCGCCGCGGCGGAGCCCGACGACCTGAGCTTCCTGCTCGCCAAGGCTGCCGCGGGCCAGGCTGCGCTGACCGCGGCGCGCCACTGCCAGCAGGTGCTCGGCGGAATCGGGTTCACCGCGGAGCACGAACTTCAGCGACACATCAAGCGCGCGCTGGTGCTGGACGGGCTGCTCGGCAGCTCTCGCGAGTTGACCCGCGAAGCCGGAGCGATATTGCGCGAGAAGGGCTTAGCGCCGCGGCTGGCGCAGCTCTAGTTAGTTGATGCTTCGACGTCCGCAGCGAAGGTCAGTTGGATGAGAGCTCCGTATTCGCATTCCGCTTCCCTGCAGAGCAGAGAGAGAATACTATTCTCGCCAAGAGAAAGTTACAATCTCAGACACGTCGTCCCGCAAGGGGGAGAGCACACTAATGACACGGCGTTCTCCGGTACAGTCCAATCATGTTCTCCCCTCGCGGCAATCGCCTGAGCCGCCCGTGACCAGTCCCAGCGAAGAGCCGGCCTGGAAGCAGCGCGCCGTCGAGCGGTCGATCAAAACGGCGAAGCTGCGGGCCGCGCAGCGCGTCCAGCGTTTCCTGGATGCCGCGCAGGCCATCATCATCGAGAAGGGCAGCACGGACTTTACCGTGCAAGAGGTCGTCGACCGCTCCCGGCAGTCGCTACGAAGCTTCTACCTGCAGTTCGACGGCAAGCATGAGCTGCTGCTGGCGCTCTTCGAAGACGCCCTGAGCCGCTCCTCGGATCAGATCCGAGCCGCGACGGCCAATCACACTGATCCGATCGAACGGCTCAAAGTCGCCGTCGAGCTGCTATTCGAGGCTTCGCGCCCGGATCCGACGGCCAAGCGGCCGCTATTCACCGACTTTGCTCCGCGGCTGCTGGTTTCGCATCCCGACGAAGTCAAGGTCGCCCACGCGCCGCTGGTCACTTTGCTCACGGAGCTGATGGAAGCCGCCAGCGCGGCCGGGGAGCTGCGTTCGGGCACCAATCCGAAGCGGATGGCCGCGATGACCATGCAGACCGTCATGTTCATCGCCCAGTCCAGCGGCGGTCCCGACGACGCCACCATGCATCCGATCACGGCAGACGAGGTGTGGGACTTCTGCTCGCACGGATTCGTCGGCTGATCGCCAGCCGAGAATCAGCTTACCGGTCAGCGAGAATTTGACTTACACTGAACCGCGTGCTCGATCGCTGGACCGACCTGCTTGGCTGCCTGGATCTGCACCGCGCGGGTGATCACAGCGGCGTCGACGACATCGTGGAGTTCGAGGGCGTCAGCCAAAAATTGGATTACCACCGGGTGTTCGGCGGGCAATTACTCGGTCAATTCGTCCGCGCCGCGTCGCTGACATGCCCGGGAAAATCGGTCAAGTCGCTGCACGCGGTGTTCGCTCGCGAAGGACGGGCCGCCGAACCGGTTCGCTACCGATCGACCCGTCAGCACGAGGGCCGATCGTTCGCTTCGCTGACCATCACGGCCCAACAGCCACATGCCGTGCTGGCCAGCAGCGCGGTCTCCATGCACGTGAGCGAGAGTGGTCCGGAAAACCAAGACTGCGAACCGGTTTCGGAACTATTGGACGACTCGCATCGAACCGAACTCGACCTGATCCCGTGGGAGACCCGCTGCGCCGACGACCTCAGTGAACCCACCACCGGCCCGCCCAGATTCGAGGTGTGGATGCGGACCCCTGCCGTCGACGGTGAACTCGCGCCGGCCCTGACGGCGTATGCCACCGACCTCACTCTGATTGGCACCGCGTTGCGGCCTTTTCAGGGATTCAGCCACCGCGGCAACGGAACGCAATTCACCTCCGCCGTCACCTCGCACACCGTGTGGTTCCACCGGTCATTCCGCACCGACCATTGGCTGTTGCTGCGCCAGCACAGCCCGGTGCTGGCGCACGGCCGCTGCTTCGGCCGCGGTGACGTCCTGACCGAGGACGGCACGCTGGTCGCCTCGTACGCGCAGGAGGCGCTACTTCGTTTTCGCGGCGACAGCGAATTGGCAGCGCATGACGCGCAAATGCTCACATAGCGCACGGAATAGTCGATGTCGAGAAGCTGATTCTCGTCTAGAAAGAATGATAAGTAGCGAAAACGAATGCCACGTTGACACCCGCAGGCGCCTGATGACAGAGTTGCCGCAGATTCTGAGCGCTATCACCTGTGTGCGCGCGGCGAGAGGCGAAAACCTGTGACAGTGGCTGCACCGGGCGGCGTCTACTACGACCCGTACGACGTAGAGATCAATGCCGACCCCTACCGGGCATTCCGGGCGATCCGCGAAGAAGCCCCGCTGTACTACAACTCCCAGCACGACTTCTACGCGCTGAGCCGGTTCGCCGACGTCGACCGGGCGCTGGTCGACCATGAAACCTTCAGCTCGGCCCGCGGCGCCATCATCGAGCTGATCAAGGCCAATATCGACATCCCGCCGGGCGTGATCATCTTCGAGGACCCGCCGATTCACGACGTGCACCGCAAGTTGCTGGCAAGGATGTTCACCCCCCGCAAGATCAACGACCTCGAACCCAAGATCCGCGAATTCTGTGCGCACAGTTTGGATCCGCTGGCCGGCGGCGATAGCTTCGACTTCGTCGGCGACCTCGGCGCCCAGATGCCGATGCGGGTGATCGGCATGCTGCTCGGCGTCCCCGAGGAGTATCAGGAAGCCGCGCGCGACCTAGCGAATGACCAGATGCGCACGGAGGCAGGCAAACCCATGGATGCCGCCGCCGGGATGAACACCGGCGAGTTCTTCGCCGAGTTCATCGACTGGCGGGCGAAGAATCCGTCCAACGACATCATGACCGATCTGCTCAATGTCGAGTTCGTCGACGAGAAGGGCGTCACGCGTCAGTTGACCCGTGAGGAACTACTCACCTACATCACCGTCGTCTCCGGCGCAGGCAACGAGACCACCACCCGGCTGATCGGTTGGGCCGGAAAGGTTTTGGCCGAGCATCCCGACCAGCGACGAGAATTGGCTGAGAACCCCGCCCTGGTCCCCGCGGCCATCGAAGAGCTCTTGCGCTTCGAGCCGCCGGCCCCACATGTGGCCCGGTACGTGACTCGCGACGTCACCTACTACGGGCAGACGGTCCCCGAGGGTAGCGCGATGATGATGCTCATCGGCGCCGCGAACCGCGACCATCGCCAATTCCCCCCCGACGGCGATGTTTTCGACATTCATCGCGACCCCCGTCAGCACCTGTCCTTCAGCGTGGGCACCCACTACTGCCTGGGCTCGGCACTGGCGCGGCTGGAGGGACGGATCGCACTCGAGGAGATCCTGAAGCGCTTCCCCGAATGGCAGGTCGACCTCAGTCGTGCGGCATTGTCTCCGACATCCACCGTGCGTGGATGGGACACGATGCCCGCGGTCATCGGTTGAGCAATCACAAGTGAGGAAATGAGGTAACGATGGCGGGTCGAGTCGAAGGCAAGGTCGCGTTCATCACCGGCGCGGCGCGCGGTCAGGGCCGTGCACATGCGGTGCGGTTGGCCCAGGAGGGTGCCGACATCATCGCGGTCGACATCTGTAAGAAGATCGACACGGTGGATCTGATCGCCGCATCCACACCGGAGGATCTGGCCGAGACCGCAGACCTGGTGAAGGGACACAACCGCCGGATCTACACCGCCGAAGTCGACGTGCGCGACTATGCGGCGCTCAAGGCCGCGCTCGACACCGGGGTCGAGCAACTCGGCAGGCTCGACATCATCGTCGCCAACGCGGGCATCGGCAACGGCGGCCAGACGCTGGACAAGACCAGCGAAACCGACTGGACCGCCATGATCGACATCAACCTCGGCGGTGTGTGGAAGACGGTGAAAGCCGGTGTGCCGCATATCCTTGCGGGTGGAAATGGTGGCTCGATCATCTTGACCAGCTCGGTCGGCGGCCTCAAGGCCTACCCGCACACCGGTCACTACGTCGCCGCCAAGCACGGTGTGGTCGGCTTGATGCGCACCTTCGCCGTCGAGCTCGGCGCGCAGAATATCCGGGTCAACTCCGTGCACCCGACCAACGTCAACACCCCGCTTTTCATGAACGAGGGCACGATGCGGCTGTTCCGCCCCGATCTGGAGAACCCGGGGCCCGATGACATGAAGGTCGTCGGTCAACTGATGCACACCCTGCCGATCGGTTGGGTCGAACCCGAGGACATCGCCAACGCGGTGCTGTTCCTGGCTTCTGATGAGGCGCGTTACGTCACCGGCGTCACGCTACCCATCGACGGTGGCAGCTGCCTGAAATAACGCTCGGCATCGTCGCCAGCGCAGCTTAGCCGGGTGCTACCGTCGCGGCATGAGTGGATTTGACCGCAAAGGTGCCGTCATCACCGGTGGCGCGAACGGTATCGGTCTCGCGACTGCGACTGAATTAGCAAGGCGTGGTGCACGTCTCGTGCTTGCCGATGTCGACAAACCCGCCCTGGAGCAGGCCGTCGCGCATCTGCGCGGACAGGGTTTCGAGGCACACCCGGTGATGTGTGATGTCCGGTCGCTCGGGGAGGTGACGAACCTGGCCGACGAGGCGTTTCGCCTACTCGGGCAGGTTGACGTGGTGTTCAGCAATGCCGGAATCGTGGTCGCAGGCCCGATTGCGCAGATGACGCACGACGACTGGCGCTGGGTGATCGACATCGACCTGTGGGGCTCCATTCACGCGGTCGAGGCGTTCCTGCCCCGGTTGATCGAGCAGGGCAGCGGCGGCCACTTCGCCTTCACCGCGTCGTTCGCCGGCCTGATGCCCAATGTCGGCCTGGGCGCCTACAGCGTTGCGAAGTACGGCGTGGTGGGGCTGGCGGAAAACCTGGCCCGCGAGGTCAAAGACAACGGTATCGGGGTGTCGGTGCTGTGCCCGATGGTCGTCGAAACCAAGCTGATGTCGAACTCGGAACGGATCATGGGCGCCGACTACGGCTTGGCGTCGGCTAGTACACCGGCGCAACCAGACACGCTGGACGTCGACGAGGTCGCCCGCCTCACTGTCGATGCGATTGCGGCCAATCGCCTTTACGTGCTTCCGCATTCGGCGGCGCGCCGGTCGATTCGTAAGCGATTCGACCGCATCGACCAGACATTCGATGAGCAGGCCGGCAGCGGCTGGAGCCACTGAGGTCGTTCACCGAAATAGTCACCGGCCGATGGTCTTTCGCGCACCGCCGGGTGACTGTCCGATGACGCCGTCGGCTTCGAGTTCGGCTATTTCGTCTGCGCTGAGCCCGATTTCGGTCAGCAGCTCGTAGTTGTGCTGGCCCAGTAACGGCGCCGGGTTGACATGGAACCGGTCAGGTCCGGCCGAAAACCGCACCGGCAATGTGCTGTGCAGTGTCGGCGCATTAACGGGGTGGCCGACGTTCTCGAAGAAGCCACGGAACTGCAGCTGCGGAATCTCGGTCTGACGGTGCGGCTGCATCACCTTGGCGACTGGGACCCCGACATCCCATAGGCAGCCGACGATGTCGTCGCCGCTGCGGGTTTCGCACCACGCGCTCAGGTGCTCGTCGATCAAATCGTGGTGTTCGCGCCGGCCACTCGTCGTTGCCAGTCTCGGATCGAGCGCCCAGGCGGGTCGGCCGAGTGCGTCGCAGAGCCCGGCCCACTGATCATCCTCGACGACAGCGATAGCGACCCAGCTGTCGAGACGGCCGAATTCGTCCACTTCGACTGTGCGGTAGACATTCTGCGGTGCCGCGACCGGTCCGCGGTTGCCGGCACGTTGCAGCAGCGCCCCGTAGGCGGAGTATTCGATGACCTGTTCACCGGCGATGTTTAGCGCCGCGTCGATCATCGCGGCCTCGATCATGACGCCCTGCCCGGTGGTCCGGCGGAATTCGAGTGCGAGCAGCAGCGCGTTAACGGCGTGAATGCCCGCGTTCGGGTCGCCGATCGAGTACGGCTCATAGGGGTTTCGGTCGGGGTAACCGGTCAGCCAGCTCACCCCGGACGCGGCCTCGATGACATAGGCAAACGCCGGGTTGTCCCGCCACGGCCCGTCCAGTCCGAACCCGGGCATCCGCAACAGGATCGCATCCGACCGGATTGCCTGGATCGCTTCGAAGTCCACACCGATCTGGTCCAGAACCCTGGGAGTGAAATTCTCGGCGACCACATCGGCGGTTGCGATCAAGCGCCGCAGCAGGTTCCGACCCGCGTCGGTCTGCAGGTCAATGGTCAGGCCCTTCTTGTTGGTATTGAGCGCCGAGAAGATCGGCGACTTTTCCCACCACTGGTCCTCGGTGCTTGGGATGCCGGCGATCAAACGGGCGCCGTCCGGTTTGCGGGTCGACTCGATGTGGATGACGTCCGCTCCGAGCATGGCCAGGAAGTGTGTGCAGCTCGGGCCGGCCCAGAAGGTGGTCAGGTCAAGTACTCGTAAATCCTGAAACGGCAGACGTTCTGGGGAGGTACCGGCCGCCGAACGCTGCGGGACGGACGGGGGGGTTTGCCGGTAGTGCGCGGTGTGCTCGCCGAGTCGCGGTGCCGGTTGCGGCGCGACGACTGTGGCGGGTCGCATCCGGTACGGCGGGCCGGGCTGACTGAACCCGTCGCGTGGATTGGCGACAAATGAACGTCGATACTGGAAGTGCTCGAGCTCGGTGATGGTGGCGCCGTTGGCTACCGGTGCATTCGGGATCCGGAAGGCGGTAGCGAGGTCGCGGATGTCGTCGGCGTTTTGAGTTTCGAACCAGGCGTAGATCTCGGCGGCCTTTTCGTTGGCCATCTCGGTGATCGACAGCGGCGAGTCCTCGTCGATCCAGTCTTGGTGACCGATCATCGCGCACATGTCGAACCACTGCTGCGCCGTGCCACATCCGACGTCCACCAAACCGTCTTTGGCGCGGGCGATTCCGGGGACGGTGAGTCTGCGGGCATCCCGCCACGGCCGGCCGAGCATCTCAAAGAACGTGACCGGGTAGTACGTGAGTCCCAGGATCTGCACCTCGAGCATCGACAGGTCAAGCAGCTCACCGGCCCCGGTATCGAGCTGTCGCCTGCGCGATGCCAGGGTGGCAGCGCTGGCGTAGGCGCCGGTGAGGTAGTCGCCCACCTGGCCACCCACGAACACCGGTGCGCGATCGGCTGATCCGCGGCCCAGGCCGACGATGCCGCCGGACCATGCCTGCAGGGTGAACTCGGTCGCAGGACGGTCGTGCCATGGGCCGTCCAGTCCGAACGGAGTGATCGACGTGACGACCAGGTGCGGATGCGACTCGCGCAGCGCCGCCGGCGTGAACGACTCGGCCACGGCGGACCCGCGTGACCACACCACCGCGTCCGCTGCGGCCAGCAGGCTGTCGGCGAACTCGCGATCTCCCGGGTGGGCGACCACGCTGTGCTTGGACCCGGCCAGGAACGCGAACAAGCCCCCGTCGCTGCCACTTTCGATGTGAGCACCCGATGCCGACCAGCGTCGTAGCGGATCACCCTGCGGCGCCTCGACTTTGATCACCTGGGCGCCGCCATCAGCCAGCAGCTTGGTGCAGTACGCGCCGGCGACACCGGTGGAGAGTTCGACGACGGTGTAGCCATGCAGCGGGCCAGTAGCTGGCTCCACGGCCTACTCCTTCTTCGCTCGGCCGGATTTACTCAAGCGGAAGTGGGGCGAAAAGCGCAGCCGGGCCGCCGTCGTCGGCGCGTGGAGGAACTCGGGGCGACTGAAGGTGATCGTTCCGATCTCGGTCTTGGCGTCTTTGCCGTAGAGGATGATCTCCTCGGCGGACGGACGCTCGCCCTCGGCCATCGTCAAGCGCCGACCGCGATGCCGGCGGAGGGACTCGACGTGAGGACCTCAGGACCGTCGGGGGTGATCAACACCGCCTCTCGTCCGAACACGGCGCCGACACCGGACTGCCAGACATAGCCGGTGACCGCCAGCACCATGCCGGCCTCGATTCGCTCCTCGGCGGCGGTCGCCGGCAGATGCTGCGACACCACCGGTGGATCGAAGCCCAGACCCAGGCCTCGCGCTATCGGCATCGGCGGCAACTCTTCGCCGGCGGCCTGATAGGCGGCGAGCAGGTCGATGGCCGGGGCACCCGGTTGACATGCCTCATACAACCTGTCCCACAGCGCATCCCACCGCCGATACAGATCAGCGGCGCCGGGAATGCCGCCGACCGGCCAGGTGCGGCCCACCTCACCGGTGTAGCCGCCATCCACTACGCCGGCGGAGAACGCCACCAGATCACCATCCCGCACCAGCCCGTCCTTGCTGGCGCGTCGCCATGGATGCTCGCGTGCGGTCACCCAGGCGGCGTCCTGCGTCGAGGGGGTGCTCACGCCACCGGCCGCCATCGCCTCCAACAACACACCGGCCAAAGTCTTTTCGCTGACGCCTGGCCGTAGCTCGGCGACGGCCGCGGCCAGCCCGGCCTCGGCGACCCGGATTGCCTCCCGGAGCGCCAACACCTCGTCGGCTGTCTTGATCCGTCGCGCGGCGCGCATCGCCAGCTCGCCGTCGACCAGCTCGGCGTTCGGAAAAGCGACCGGCAGTAGCTGCGCGAAGCCGGGCGAAAGCGCATCCGTTCCAACCCGTTTCGCGTCCGCGGCACCGTCGATACCCTGCAACACCGACATCGTGTTCATCGGGTTCCAGGAGATGCCATACAAGTTCTCGTGCGGGATGTCCTCGGGCACGCCCTCATCCCACGTGCTGAGCAGGTGGATGGCGCCGGTCTTGCGGACGACGACGCAGGTCGGCCCGAACGGTCGGGTGCCGGCCACCCAGAGCTGCGGCGTCCCGGACACGTAGCGGACATTGGCTTGGCGTCCCAGCACCAGCACGTCGAGATCGTGCTTGTCCATCTGGGCCAGCGCGCGTTCCCGACGGCCCGTGCGCAAGGCGCGGTCGTCGGCCAGAACCTCAGTGCCCATACGCGCTACTCCTCCTCATTGGCGCCGCTCATGCGGCGCACGGTCTCGTCGTCAGCGCACGCCATAGGGGTCATAGGGGTAGTTGGTCAATGGAATCCAGCCTTTCTCGGTGATGACGACGATCTCTTCGCTGCGATAGCCGCCGGTGCCTTCTTCCCACACCACGGGTTCGAGCACCATCACCATTCCCGGTTCCAGGATGAAGTTCTCGTCGAACTCGTCGCCGAGATCGGTTCCGATCATGGGTGTTTCGGCGGCGTTGACCCCGATACTGTGGCCCAGGTAGAAGTGCGGCAGCCAGGGCCGGGTACCCCCGTTGGCTTTGGTCGCGGTCCGACCAAGCTCGGCAATGCTCGTTCCGCTGCGCGTCACTTCGAGCACCGCGTCGAGAATCTCCCGCCACCTTCGGAATTGGGCGTTCTGACGAGGTGTCGGATCCTGGCCGACGATCCAGGTGCGGCCGAAGTCCGAGCAGTAGCCCTGATAGGTGATGCTGACATCGGTCCACAGCACGTCACCGGCGGCTAATTCACGCTCAGTTGTCAACAGCGGCAACGCCAGATCGCCGTGTGTGGTCCACACGCCGTCCGCCTTGTATTTCGGCATCACCTGCCAGATCGGCTCCAGCATGCTGGCCATCGCGCCCAGCTCGAATGCCCGACGCAGGAAGCGTGCCGACAGGTCGATCTGCCGAATACCGGGGGCGAGCGCGGCCTGCACGTCCACCATCGCGGTGTCGGTGATCCGGCACGCCGTACGCAGGCAGGACAACTCGTCGGGTGTCTTGATCAGCTTGGCGGCGCCCACGATCTGCGCGGCGTCGGCCGGGCGGCCGGACCGGAACAGCCGGTCGTGCGCCCGCCGCATTGCGCCGGTGAGCTCGTCGACTGCGACCACGGCCGACGGCGAGACCAGACCCTCCAGCATCCTTGCGAAATTCTCGACGCCCTCATCGAATTCGAGATATACGGGACCATGCTGGTGGTCGACCGGCAACCCCGACTCCGATGCCGCGCCCTCCCGGAACGGTAGGAACAGGTGCGGATGCGGGTCGCCGGCGAGAACCACCGCGACCGGCCGCTCGACGTAGGAAAGCCCGGCATCGCCCAAGGGCCAGCTGACGCCGGTCGCGTACACAACGGCGTTGTTGCCCAACAGGATCAGAGCATCCACACCACGGTCGGCCATCGCCGACCGCAACCGCGCACCTGTTTCCCGACGCATCCGCTCGAGATCCGGGGTCTCCGGAATGTCGAGCGCAGACGTCGGTGCGGCGAGGAACGAAGTGGGTGACGTCATAGGCCGAGGAACTCGATGATGTTGCCACTCACGATGTGGGTGGCGGCCGCAGGGCCGACCGCCTCGACGACCGCGGCCAGCGACTTCTCCGAATAGCCGAAAGTGCTTTCGTTGTGCGGGTAGTCGCTGGACCACATCACCTTGTCCACACCGATCTGGTCGATCAATGTCAGGCCCAGTGGATCGACCATGAACGACGCGCTCATGTGGGTGTCCCAGTAGTGGCGCACATCATGCTGCAGCGGCCGGTTGAACATGTGCTGGTACGACGCGACCAGATGCTCGGCATCCTGCAATGCCCACGGCACCCAGGCGATTCCACCCTCAAACCAGCCGATTTTCAGGCCGGGATGGTCGTCCAGGATGCCGGTGAACAGGTACTTGGCGAACTGCTCGCGGAACCCGTCGATGTTGATCATCATGCCGACGACAACGCTGTTGAACTGACACGGTGTCTTCGGCGGCGTCTCGCCGATGTGGTGGGTGATCGGCAGCCCGGCCGCCTCGATCTCGTCCCAGACCGGCTTCATCGCATCGCAGCCGTAGTCGATGACATTGCCGTCGTCGTCCTTGCCGGGGTTCAGCGGCAGCAGGAAGGTCTTCAGGCCCAGCGACTTGCACTCGGCCAGCGTCTTTTTGGCACCTTTCGGGTCCCACCAGTTGATCAGGCCGGCACCGTAGAAGTGGCCGTTGGACTTCTCCTGCAATTCGGCGATGTACTCGTTGTAGATGCGGAACGCCAGCTCCCGCAGTTGTTTGTCCGGGTAGTGGAACAGCGCCAGGATCGCGTTGGGGAAGGCGAGTTCCTTCTCGACGCCGTCTTCACGCAACTCCTGAATACGGGCTTCGATATTGGTGCTGGCGGCGCCGGGGAGGTCGTCGTACTGCATCAGCACGGCGCTGAAGTCGCCGGGCAGGAACGACTGTCCCTTGCGGCCGACCTGATAGGCGCCGTCCTCGTACCAGATTCGCGGCGCCTGGTCCTTGAGCTCGTCCGGGAATCGGTTGTAGAAGATGTCGTCGGCGAGTGAAATGTGGTTGTCCGCCGAGAAAACCACGGTTCCTTCGGGCAGGCCGGTGTCGGTGCCGTCGGCGTGGCCGTGCCGATCCTTGGGCGCGCCGAATCCTCCGGGCGGGTACAGCGAAAGGGTGCTTGTTTGAGGCGACATCAGTGGCCCTCCAATCGGATCGGGTATTCGAGATTGATCAGCCCGGGTCGGCAGGCGAAGGTATTCACCAGGTCACCGGTAGTTCGTAGACGCCGTAGGCGAGCCGGTCGTGTTTGAGCGGAACATCCTCGATCGGCACGGCGAGTTCCAGCGTGGGGACGCGTCGCAGCAATGTGTGGAAGACGATCTGCAGTTCGGCGCGGGCAAGCTGCTGGCCGACGCATTGGTGGCGGCCATAGCCGAATGCGACGTGCTGACCCGCGCCGGAGCGGTGCAGATAGAGCCGGTCGGGTTCGCTGAACTCCCTCGGGTCCCAGTTCGCCGGCGCATTGTCGATGATGATGCCTTCGCCGGCGCGAATCACCACGCCCGCGATGTCGATGTCCTCGGCGGCAACGCGGCGCTGGCCGTTCTGGATGATCGACAGGTAGCGCAGCAGTTCCTCGACCGCGTTGGCCACGACGTTCGGGTCATCGGTGTCGCGTAATACCGCTGCCTGGTCGGGGTTTTCGAGTAGGGCGAGCACGCCAAGGCCGATCATGTTGGCGGTGGTCTCGTGTCCGGCGATCAGCAATCCGGTGCCCAGCTGCGCGGCCTCCTTGACGCTGAGCTCGCCGGCCTTGACCCGTTCGGCCAGGTCCGACACCGCATCCTCGGCCGGATTCTCCATCTTGGCCTCAACGAGCTGCGCGAGATATTTGTGCAGGCTCATCGCACCCTTCATGGTGTCCTCGGCGGCGGCGTACCGCGCGAGGCCGACATTGGCGTGATGCTGGAACATCTCGGCGTCTTCGTAGGGCACTCCCAGGAGCTGGCTGATCACCAGCGAGGGCACCGGCAGCGCCAGCGCGCTGACGACTTCACCGGGCCTCGGGCCGGCCAGCATCGCATCAATGGCGTCGTCGGTGATCTGCTGGATGGCCTGCCGCAAGCCCTCAACCCGCTTGAAGGTGAACGGTTTTGACAGCATCCGGCGAAAACGGGTGTGCTCCTCGGCGTCCGAGGTGAACACCGAGCGGGGCCGTTTGTGCACGGTCGACAGCATGCTCTCGTTCCAGTGCGGGAAACCGGGCCGACGATCGTCGACGCTGACCCGGGAATCGGCGAACAGCGTCCGCGCCTCTTCGTAGCCGGTGACGAGCCAAGGCGTGCTGCCGTCCCAGATCGTGACCCTGGACAACGGCTGCGCCTCGGCCAGCTGCATCACTTCCGGGGGCGGCGCAAACGGGCAGCCCGCGGCGCGTTCCATCGGATAGTCGGGGGCGATTGCCTCGCTTGTGGTGCCGGTGAGCGTGTCGGACACTTCTCACTCCTCGATGTGGATGGCCAGCGCGGGGCAACCCGCTTCGGCCTTGCGGGCGTTGTCGGCCTGAGCGGCGGGCGGATTCTCGTCGAGCACGATGACGACGCCGTCGTCGTCGCGCTGATCGAAGATTTCCGGCGCGTGCATCACGCAGTTGCCTGAGGATGCGCATTTGTCTTGGTCCACAGAAACTTTCATCATCAGCTCTTCACATACGTGACTGGCGCCAACCACAGGCCGACCACCGCGTCGATGAGGCGCGTCCCGGCGGCCTCCCAGGACGTCCATGGCGCGGATGCGCCCGCGGCCAGCGCACGCTCACGGTCGGCGCAGGTGTGCACCAGCAGGTTGCGCGCCATCAGATTGCGTTCCATCCGGACATCGATCGGGAGTTCGGGCAGGCATTTGTTGATGCCGTCGATCACCTGGACCAGAGACTCAGATGACAGAGCGTCTTTGACGACGATGTTGTAGTACGCAGGGTCGGTCATCACCTGAGCGGCGAACCGTGCGTACCAACTGGGGTTGCCGAGCGCCGCCAGGTGATCGGTCAGCGGACGCACCAGGCAGGCGACCCAGCTACGGGTGTCCTCGGACGTCAACGTCTGCGCGACCATGTCTTCCCGCAGACGTTCGATGGGCTCCCGGTGTCGTTGCTCGATGGCCCGCACCAGGTCGGTCTTGGTGCCGAAGTGGTAGCCGACCGCTGCATTGTTGCCCTGCCCGGCGGCCTCGCTGACCTGCCGATTGGAAACGGCGAAGACGCCGTGCTCGGCGAACAACCGCTCGGCGGCGGTCAGGATCGCCTCTTGCGTGGTGCTGGCCCGCTCGCTGCGCGCGGCCCTCGCGGTGGTCACCTGGTCAAGTCAACGCCGTGGCGTTGCTTAAGTCAAGCGATTGATTTAATTCTGGTCTGCGCTTCGCTTGCGGGTGACCTTGCCTGCCGCCGTCCCTCCGTCCACACGCATCACCGTGCCCGTGACGTAGCGCGATCGGTCGCCGGCGAGATACAGCGCGGCCTCCGCTACGTCTTCGGGCGTGCCTTCGCGTTGCAGCGGACGGTCGGCACGCATTTGCGCGCGGAGCTTCTGCTCGAAACGCTCGAGTTCTTCGCGCGACTTGCCCGAGGTCGACGACGCCAGGATCGGCGTCGGTATGCTGCCCGGCGCGATCGCGTTGACCCGTATGTCGTAGTGCGCCAGCTCGATTGCCGACGACTTGGTGAACATGATGACCGCCGCCTTGGAGGCCCGGTACGTCATCACCCCGCCGCCGGCCTGGATGCCGCCGATCGACGACACGTTGATGATCGAGCCACCGCCGGTCTCCGCCATCCGGCGAGCCGCATCGCGGGTTCCGGCCATCACGCCGAGCACGTTGACCGACATCACGCGCTGAAAATCGGCAAGGTCGTCGTCGAGGAAGCTGCGGTGCAGCTTGCTGGACACCCCGGCGTTGTTGACCATGATGTCGAGACCACCGAAGGTCTCGACGGCACCTGCCACCAAGGCGCCGACCTGACCAGGGTCGGAGACGTCGACCAGCCGGAATGCGATGTCGCCGCCCAATTTACTGGCGAGCTCCGTACCGCGATCACGATCGACGTCGGCGATCACCACCTGCGCGCCCTCCGCCATGAACTTCTCGACGATCCCGGCACCGATCCCGGAGGCCCCGCCGGTGACGATCGCGACCTTGCCGAGCAGTTCGTTGACCATGCACTGAGTTAATAAGCGCGGCGTTGCTTAAGTCAAGCGATTGATTTATCACGCCCACAGCTACCCGTCAGACCGTGATGCTACGTTCGGCTTGGTGAGCCGGTTTGTTTACGTGGAATACTCCCGGCGTTGGCCGAGAGCAGCAACGCTTCGGTATGCCGAAACCCCCTGTGGCCCGTCCTGGCCCGGTGGCGCAGCAGAGATAGTCATCAGCCCCGACCATTCAAAGGAACTGACTTGAGAATCAATCGATTCGGCGTTGCGGTGGGCGTGCTGGCCACCGGCGCACTCGTGCTCTCCGCGTGCGGAAGCAACAACAACTCCGCGAACGAGGGCAGTGGGACCACCTCGGCGGGGGCATCGTCCTCGGCGGACGTGCACTGCGGCGGCAAGAAGGCCCTGAAAGCCAGCGGGTCAACCGCGCAGGCCAACGCCATGGCCCGTTTCGTCAACGCGTTCGAGCAGGCCTGCCCGGGCCAGACCTTGAACTACACCGCCAACGGTTCGGGCGCGGGCATCAACGAGTTCACGGGCAACCAAACCGATTTCGGTGGCTCGGACGTGGCGTTGAGCGACGACGAGCATGCCAAGGCGCAGCAGCGCTGCGGCTCGGCGGCGTGGGATCTGCCCACCGTCTTCGGGCCGATCGCGGTGACCTACAACATCAACGGTGTCAGCTCGCTGAACTTGGACGGGCCGACCACCGCGAAGATCTTCAACGGATCGATCAAGAACTGGAACGACCCGGCCATCACGGCGCTCAACGCCGGCACCACCCTGCCCGACCTGCCGATCCACGTGGTGTTCCGCAGCGACCAGTCAGGCACGACCGACAACTTCCAGCAGTACCTCGACGGCGCCTCCGACGGCGCCTGGGGCAAAGGCGGCGGAAAGTCGTTCAATGGCGGTGTCGGCGAGGGCGCCAAAGGCAACGACGGCACGTCGGCGGCCATCAAGAACACGCCGGGTTCGATCACCTACAACGAATGGTCGTTCGCCCAGGCGCAGAAGCTGAACGAGGCCAAGATCGTCACCTCCGCCGGACCCGAGCCGGTCGCGATCAGCTCCGACACCGTCGGCAAGACCATCGCCGCCGCGAAGATCAAGGGCCAGGGCAATGACCTGATCCTCGACACGCTGTCGTTTTACAAGCCGACTCAGGCCGGCGCCTACCCGATCGTGCTGGCGACCTACGAGGTTGTCTGCTCGAAGTATTCGGACGCAGCTGTCGGCGCGGCGGTCAAGGCATTCCTGCAGGCCACCATCGGACCGGGCCAGAACGGGTTGGCGGACAACGGCTACATCCCGATCCCGGACGCCTTCAAGGCCCGGCTGTCGACCGCGGTCAACGCCATAGCCTGACCTCTCCACATGTCCACCGCGACAGCGACGAAGCCCAAGCTGCGGACCGGCGAGGACGCAACGAAAGCGCAGGTCGGCGACCGACTGTTCAAGTCGGTCGCCGCCCTCGCCGCTTCTACGATCACGATCGTGATCGGTCTGATCGCCATTTTCCTTCTGGTCCAAGCCATTCCGGCTTTACGCGCCAACCACGCGAACTTCTTCACCAGCGCGCAGTTCAAGACCGCCGATGCCGGCCACCTGGCGTTCGGTATCCGCGATCTGTTCATGGTGACGCTGTTGAGTTCGCTTTGGGCGATGGCGTTGGCCGTGCCGATCGCGATCGGGATTGCGGTGTTCCTGACCCAGTACGCGCCGCCGCGGTTGGCGCGGCCGTTCAGCGCCATCGTCGATCTGCTGGCCGCGGTGCCGTCGATTGTGTTCGGACTCTGGGGAATCTTCGTGCTGGCACCGCAACTCGCGCCGATCGAATCCCTGCTCAACCAGAAGCTGGGCTGGCTGTTTTTGTTCAAGGCCGGCGACGTGTCACTGGCCGGCGGCGGAAATATCTTCACCGCCGGCGTGGTGCTTGCGGCAATGGTCCTGCCGATCATCACCTCGGTATCGCGAGAAGTCTTCCGGCAGACCCCGAGTAGTCACACCGAAGCCGCGCAGGCACTCGGAGCGACGAAGTGGGAGGTGGTGCGGATGGCCGTGCTGCCCTACGGCCGCAGCGGTGCCGTTGCGGCCTCGATGCTGGGCCTGGGCCGCGCCCTGGGCGAAACGGTGGCGGTGCTGATCATCCTGCGCGCGTCAGCCTCCGCGGGCCACTGGTCACTGTTCGACGGTGGGTACACCTTCGCCTCGAAAATCGCCTCCGCAGCAAGCGAATTCAGCGAGCCGCTGCCTACCGGGGCTTACATAGCAGCTGGATTCGTGTTGTTCGTTCTCACTTTCGTCGTCAACGCCGTCGCGCGTGCGATCGTCGGTCGGGCGGTGAAGGCATGAGCACTCCGACGCTCGGGCTTCCGGTCAAGTCCTCGGCAGTGCAGCCGATCAGCGTCCGGCGGAGGATCGAGAACGGCATCGCCACAACGTTTTTCGGTCTCTCGTTCTTAGTGGCACTGGTGCCGCTGGTCTGGGTGCTGTGGATTGTCATCGAGCGTGGCTCCTACGCCATCGTCCAGCCCGGTTGGTGGAGTCACTCGCTACGCGGTGTGCTGCCGGAACATTTCGCCGGCGGCGTCTACCACGCGCTGTACGGCACCGTGGTGCAGGCCGCCGTCGCAGCAATCATCGCTGTGCCATTGGGATTCATGACCGCGGTGTACCTGGCGGAGTACCGCTCCGGCCGGCTGGCCAAATTCACCACCTTCATGGTCGACGTGCTGGCCGGACTGCCGTCGATCGTGGCGGCACTGTTCGTCTTCAGCCTGTGGATCGCCACGATGGGATTTCAGCAGAGCGCGTTCGCGGTGTCGCTCGCACTGGTCCTGCTGATGCTGCCGGTCGTGGTGCGATCCACCGAAGAGATGCTCCGGTTGGTGCCGCAAGACCTGCGAGAAGCCGGCTACGCCTTGGGACTTCCGAAATGGAAGACGATCATGCGCATCGTCGTTCCGGTCGCGACGCCGGGCATCATCACCGGCGTCCTCCTGTCGATCGCGCGGGTGATGGGTGAAACCGCACCCGTACTGGTGTTGGTCGGCTACAGCCGATCGATCAACTTCGACATCTTCAACGGCAACATGGCGTCGCTGCCTCTGCTCATCTACTCCGAACTCAACAACCCCGAACACGCTGGTTTCCTGCGGGTCTGGGGTGCGGCGCTGACGCTCATCATTGTGGTGGCAGGGGTCTATCTGACCGCGGCGCTGGCCAACCGGCTGATCGCACTGCGCCGCCGCTGAGCCCGGCAATCAAGCCCGCCGGGTGACGATGCAGAGCCCGAAGGGCGATGAGGAGGAGCCCGGCAATCAAGCCGGCCGGGTGACGATGCAGAGCCCGATGGGCGATGAGGAGGAGCCCGGCAATTAAGCCGAGCCCGAACATCCGGCAACACGGAGCTTGGCCACCCTGTCGTTGCCGCGATCGGCGACGTAGACGTTGTTCTCCTTGTCCAGCGCCAGTTGCAGTGGAGTGTTGAGGCCGTTGAGCGGCAAAGGAGTTGGGGCATTCGACTCGGGCGGCAATTTCAGCACCTGGTTGTTGTCGTGTTCGCTGACGTAGACGTTGCCAGCGGCGTCCACCACGACACCCCACGGCACGCTGATACCGGTGAACGGCAGCACGGTCTGCTCTGAAGACCCGGCCGCCAACCGCAGCACCCGGTTGTTGTCGGAGTCGGTCACGTACACGTTGCCGGCACCGTCGACCGCAACGCCGTCCGGGTTGTTGAGACCGGTGAACGGCAGCACCGTCGGGGTGTTGGTGCCGGCCGGTAATTTCACCACCCGGTTGTTGCCGCGATCGGCGACATAAACGCTGCCTGCGTTGTCGACCGTGACGCCTTCGGGGTAGCTGAGGCCGGTAAACGGTAGCTGCGTTTGGTTATTCGAGCCGGCGGCCATCATCACGACCCGGTGGTTGAAGTCGGTGACATACACCGTTCCCGCCGCGTCGACGGCCACCGCCTGTGGCTGATACAGGCCGGTGAACGGCAGCACCGTCGGCGTGTCCGAACCCGGCGCCAGCTTCACCACCCGGCCGTACATACCCTGATTGGTGACGTACACGGCGCCGGCGGAATCCACCGCCACCCCACCGGGCGAGAGCCGGAAATTGAGCCCGTTGAACGGCAGGATGTTCTGTCCGCAGGATTCGCCCGCCGGTCCGCTGTGCGGCCGCACCACGTAGCCGAAAACGGCGACCAGCAGTACGGCGACCGCACCGACGATCATCCACAGCTTGCGTCGGTCGCGCGGCGGCGGGTTGGCGGCGAAGTCGGGGCGGTACGGGCCCGACGGTGTCACACCGGGTGGGGAGTGATGACCCCAGTCTCCGCCGCCGACCGGCACGGGTGACCGACTCCACGCCTCCGCGGGGCGAATCATGGTGTGCGCGTTGGCTGTATCCTCGGTATGCTGCAGGATGCTCTCGGCCTGGTGTTGGTCGGGTGCGTTGAGCGCGTGCAGGGCGGCGTTGGCCAGGTCGCCGGCGCTGCGGTAGCGCTCCTCCGGGTTTTTGGCCATACCCTTGGCGACGACCTGATCCAGCGCGGGCGGCACCCGGTCGGGCCGTAGCTGACTAGGCCGCGGGGCGGGCTCCAGCAGATGCGCGTGGACCAGCCGCTCGATGCTGTCGGCACGGTATGGCGGTGCGCCAGTGAGACATTCACCCAGCACACAGGCCAACGAGTAAATGTCGGATCGATACGTGACCTCGTGATCGCTGAACCGCTCCGGGGCCATGTACTTGTAGGTTCCCATCGCCATCCCGGCCTGGGTCAACCCGGGATCCGTTCCGGCGCGGGCGATTCCGAAGTCGACCAAGTATGCGAAGTCGTCACCGGTGATCAGGATGTTTTCTGGCTTCACGTCGCGGTGCGTGACGCCGTTGGCGTGTGCGGCATCCAGTGCGGCGGCGACCTGACGGACGATGGCCACCGCCCGGGGCGGACTCATCGGGCCGGTCCGCTTCAGCAGGGCGGACAGGTTTGCGCCGTCGATCAGCCGCATGTCCAGATACAACTGGTCGTTGATCTCGCCGTAGTCGTGGATGGGCACAACGTGCGGCTCGGTCAACCTGCCGGCGGCGCCGGCCTCGCGTTGCATCCGGGCCCGAAATGTGGGGTCGTCGGAGAACTCCGGCGAAATCAGCTTGAGTGCGACGATTCGGCCCTTGCGGGTGTCTTCGGCTTCGTAGACCTCGCCCATGCCACCGCGGCCCAGCAGCCTCGTCAACCGGTACGGCCCGAACCAGGACCCGACACGTGTATGGCTGTAGCTCGTCATGAGATTCCGTTCACGGCTGCGGACAGTTTGGACTGGAACGAGCTCGGCATCGGGATGTAACCGTATTGATCCAAGCCGTCTTGCCCGGCCCCGATGGTGGCTTGCATGAACGCTTTGACCGCCTCGCCGGTCGAGGCGTCGGGGTACTTGGAGCAGACGATCTCGTAGGTCACGAGCACGATCGGATAGGCACTCGGCTGCAAGGGCTTGTAGAACGACGACGTGTCGACCACGAGATCGTTCCCCTCCCCGGCGAACTTGGCTCCGGCGATCGTCTTGCCGACCGAATCGGTCGTGATGGTCACCGGCTCGGGACCGGCCGATGTCACGATCTGGGCCATGCCGAGCTGGTGGCCGACCGCGAACGACCATTCGTTGTAGGCGATCGACCCGTTGGTGGACCGTAGCGCGGCCGAGATGCCTTCGTTGCCGGTCGCGCCCTGGCCGACGCCGCCGTCGAATGTCTCGTCGGTGCCCTTGCCCCAGGCTCCGTCGGAGGCGGCGTCGAGATACTTCTGGAAGTTGTAGGTCGTGCCGGACTTGTCGTCGCGGAAGACCACGTTGATCGGCGTCGCCGGCAGTTTGGCATCGGCGTTGAGCGCCTTGATGGCCGGGTCGTCCCACCTGGTGATGGCGCCGTTGAAAATCTTCGCGGTGGTGGGCCCGTCGAGGTTCAACGTGCTCACGCCGTCGAGGTTGTAGGTGACGGCGATCGGGCCGAATACCGCGGGCAGGTCCCACGCGGGCGAACCGCACCGCTGCTGCGCGCGGTCGGGCTCGCCCTTCCCGGGGTCCAGCGGCTTGTCGGAGCCGCCGAGGTCGGTTTCGTTGCTGACGAACTGCTGCACGCCTTTGCCGGAACCGTTCGCGTTGTAGTCGAGGGTGTAGCCGGGGCAGGCGCGGATATAGGCGTAGACGAACTGCTCAATCGCGTTCGTTTGCGCGGTCGAGCCGCTGGCCAGAAGCTTTTTCTTGCCGCCGCAGTTGACGGGGACCGACGACGGCCCGGACCCGGACGATGAGCTGCTGTTGCCGCTGCTGCACGCCGAGAGCGTCAGGGCGCCGACCAGCAGCAAGCTCAGCACCGCGATCCAGCGGGCGACCTTCACCAGAACTCCTCTCGGCGGGCTGTCCTTAGTTAACAGGAAACCGCGCCGAGCTTAATAAAAGTTGAATGCCAGCTTGGTGCCAGCTTTGCGTGCGCGTCCGTCATCCCGCGTTTGTGGACAGAAAGTCCAGCAAGAGCGCGTTGACCTCGGCCGGTTGCTCGATCTGCGGGCAATGGCCGGCCGCGTCGATGACGGCCGATCGGCCGCGCGGAATCTGATCGGCGATGTCCTTTGCCCAGCCGCTCGGCAGCAGCTTGTCGCCGGCACCTTCGACCAGCAGCGCCGGTACCGCGACACGTTCGTAGGCCCGCGTGCTCGACGGTGGGGGCGGCGGTGCCGCACCCGGTCGGCGGAAGCGGGCCGCGGCGAGTGCCTCCCACGCACCAGGACAGATGCTGGATTCGTACCGTCGCCGAACGTAGTCCTCGTCGGCCGGATAGTTCGGGTCGCAGAAGAGCGCCTCGACGATCAGGCGCATGGCCGGCAGGCTGGCGTCGTAGTCGTAGAGCGCTTGCATGTGCTGGTTGCGCTGGATCTCGCCACCGCCGCAGATTGCGACCAGGCTGCGGATCGGCAAAAGCGGCGATTCGGAGGTGGCGTCGACGAGCAGATTGATGGCGCCCATCGAGTTGCCGACGAAATGCGCCGAGCCGAACCCGAGTTCGTCACAGAACCGGGCTATGTGCCGGATCCGCATCCCGCGGCCATCGTTGAAGTCGATCACCTTGGCCGACTGCCCGAACCCCAGCATGTCCGGCGCCAAGACGTGAAACCGCTCAGCAAGTGCGGGTATCGTTGCCTCCCAGCTGATTTCGGCACTGACACCAAACTCGCCGCCATGCAGCAGGACCACCGGGTCGCCATCGCCGGCCTCCAGATAGTGGGTGACCAGGCCTTCGATCATCGTTGTGCGACTGTGGATTTCCACCTACTTGATCGCGATCGGGTTGACCGGAGAGCCCACCGCGCCAGTGAATCTCAGCGGCGGCGCGATGAGCTGGAACTCATAAATTCCGTCGGCCGCACAATCCGCTGCCAACGCGTTGAGGTCCCAATACTCGCCGAGCATCAATCCCATGTCCCGCAGGCACAGCATATGCATCGGCATGAAGGTCCCCTTCACCCCGGACACCGGGTCTTCGACCATCAGGTTGTCGGCAGCCACCGCGGCGACGTCGTGATCGTGCAGCCAGGACGCGCACAGCCAGTCCAACCCCGAGCCGGGTTCGCCACCATTGCCGGTCTCCAAAAATCTTGCCCACCAACCGGTTCTGACCAGAACGACGTCGCCGCGTCTGATCGTCACGCCTTGCGCCCGCGCCACGTCGTCCAACTCGCCAGCGGTGATGGGATGGCCGAGCTCGATGAACGTCTCCACGCCGCGATGACGCGCCACGTCGAGCAGGACACCGCGTGAGGTGATGCCCTTGCTGTCGACCTTGTCGATGCCGCAGTGCCGTGCACCGAAGCTGGTCACCGAATCGGCCGGAAAGCCGTTGTAGAGCTTGTCCTCGTAATAGACGTGCGAGAGCGCATCCCACTGGGTGGCGCACTGCAGCGGCATCACGATCATGTCGTCGTTGAAGCGAAACAGGTCGTCCTGGAAATAATTTCCCATGTCCTGAGCGCTCGGGTTGCCGGCCCAGTCCGGACCGAAGCGAGGCAGCGAATACGCATCGCCGCCGTCGACGGTCATCGTGTGAATCGGGTTGTGCCGGAACTTGAACGCTCCCTGCGGACCCGACGATCCGAAGTCGACGCCCAACGGAAACACCTTGCCGTGCTTGACCAGACCGGCTGCTTCGGCGATCTTGTCCGCGGTGATGAAGTTCAGGGTGCCGAGTTCGTCGGCGTCACCCCACCGGCCCCAGTTGGACACCTCGCCGGATACCCGGCGGAAATCGGCCAGACTGGCCACTATGCTTGCCCTTCCTCGAGTTCGCGGGCGACCGCGGCGCCGAGATTTCCGCCGTCGACCCACAGTATCTGTCCCGAAATATAGCTGGCGGCCAGACTATTCATGAACACCAGCGCAGCGGCCTGTTCCTCGGGACCGGAGACTCGGCCCAAGGGTTTAGGGATGTCGTCGAGAAAGTCCTGACCATACGCGCCGCGCAATTGGTCGAGAATCGGAGTCTCGGTGACGCCCGGTGCGGTGCAATTGATCCTGATGCCGCGGCCGCCGAGCGCTGTGGTTTTGCTCATGGTGTACAGGATGATCGCTTCTTTGGACAACCGGTAGCCCCCGTCGGCGAGAGCGTCGGGATTATGCTCACACCAGTCGATGCCATCGGACATGCTGCCGGTGTTCAGCAGCCCCGCGGTGATCCGTTGATTGTCGCGATACCCCTTGGCCGCCAACGACGAGACGCTCACGATCGACGAGCCGGCCGGCATCCTAGCTAGCAGCGCCTCGGTGAGATGACGCGTGCCGAGAAAGTTGATCGTCACGACCAGCAGCGGATCGCCGATGCCGGACGACACCCCGGCGACATTGAACAGCGCGTCAACCTGCTCGCCGACCGATGCCGCGGCGCGGTCGATGGAGGCCGGATCGGTCAGATCGAGGGTGTAGAACTCGGCGACGTCACCGCTTGGCTCTTGCTTGTCCAGCCCGACGACGTGTGCACCCAACTCGCTGAGCTGCCGCACGAGATGCGCCCCGATTCCGGAGGCACACCCGGTGACAACCGCGCGCCGACCGTCGTAGCGCCACAGTTCGTCGATGCGCCCCAACGACTACTTCTTCGACTCGTCTTTAAGCCGCTGCGCGGCCTGAACACGCCCCTCGTTGATTTCGGCCATCGCCTCGGGAATCTCACTCGCGGTGAACTTTCCGCCGCGGCCGGTGGGCAGGCCGCCGAAAGAGTAGCTTTCGTCAAACTTCGAAGCGGTCGGCTCAGGACGGCGTGACTCGATCTTCTCGATGGCCGGTTCCAGGCGCTTGGCTTTCTCGGCCACCGCCTTCTGGTCGCGCTCGATGAACTCGGGCAGCACCTCCTTGCCCATCAGCTCGATGGACTCCATCGTGCCCTCGTGGCTGCGCGGGTTGAGCAGCAAGATGATTTCGTCGACGCCGCTCTCCTCGTATCCGCGCAGGAACTCACGGACGGTGGACGGCGACCCGATCGCCCCACGACCGGGCCCGTATGCCAGCGTCGGATCCTTTTCGCACTCTTCGAGGTAACGCTTCCAGACTCCCGTGCGGCCGGGCGTGTGCACACCCGTCATGTAGTAGTGCATGATGCCGAACGAGAAGAAGCCGCCGCCCATGCCGAGGCGCTGCACGGCCTGCTCGTCGGTCTTGGCCACCATCATGGACAGGTCGCCGCCGATCGCCAGGATGTTCGGGTTGATGGCGGGCGTGACCGGCACACCGCTCTCTTCGAACTCCTTGTAATAGCCGTTCACCCGCTCGGTCAGCGGACCAGGCCCGGTGTAGGCGAAACTCAGTGCACCGAGGCACTTCTGAGCGGCCATCTGCACCGAGGCCGGACGGGTGCAGGCGACCCATACCGGCGGGTGCGGCTTCTGCAACGGCTTCGGCACGACGTTACGGGCCGGCATGTCGATGTGCTCGCCCTTGAATCCGGTGAAGGGCTCCTCGGTCATGCAGCGGATCGACACCTCCAGTGCCTCTTCCCACTGTGCGCGCTTGTCGGCGGGGTCGATGTTGAAGCCGCCGAGTTCACCGATCGAGGAGGATTCGCCGGTGCCGAATTCCACTCGTCCGTCGGAGATCAGGTCGAGGGTGGCGATGCGCTCGGCGACCCGGGCCGGGTGGTTGACCGCCGGCGGCAGGTGCATGATCCCGAACCCGAGCCGGATGTCCTTGGTGCGCTGGCTCGCGCCGGCCAGGAAGATCTCCGGTGCGGTGGAGTGACAGTATTCCTCCAGGAAGTGGTGCTCGGTCAGCCAGACCGTGGAGAAGCCTGCCTTGTCGGCGGCCTCGACCTCGTCGAGGCAGTCCTTGAGCAGGACGTGCTCGTCGTCGTCCGACCACGGACGGGGCAGAGCGAATTCGTAGAATAGTGAAATCTTCACGATGTGCCTCCTGGAACATTTGAATACGTGGAGCTTTGGCTGACAAGGTGTCTGGCGGCGACGTAGCCGAAAGTCATGGCCGGTCCGATGGTCGCGCCGGCGCCGGCGTAGCTGCGCCCCATCACCGCTGCCGACGCATTGCCCACGGCGTAGAGCCCTCGGACCACGGTGTCGTCGGCCCGCAAGACCCGCGCATATTCGTCGGTGCGCAGACCGCCGGAGGTGCCCAGGTCGCCGAGTACCATCCGGAACGCGTAGTAGGGCGGCTTCCCGATGGGATACAGATTGGGGTTAGGCAGCGTGGGGTCGCCGTAGTAATTGTCGTAAACGCTGTCGCCTCGATGGAAATCGTCATCGTGCCCCTTGTCCGCCAGCTCGTTGAAACGTGTTGCGGTGCTGCGCAGTTGATCGGCAGGGACGCCGATCTTGGACGCGAGCTCCTCCCAGGTCTTGGCCGACTTGACCACGCCCGATTCCAGCCAGGCCTTCGGGATTTTGCGGCCAGTCGGGACCGGGGCGAACGGGATCTTGGGTATCGGCAGGTGGCCTGCGACGACGTAACGCAGGAACGACCGGTGGTCGGTGATCAGCCAACACGGTATGTGGGTGACTCCCGATTCCTGTCCTTCGATCATCGCGTGACCGAAGTCCATGTACGGGGCGGCCTCGTTGATGAATCGCCGGCCCGCGCCATTGACGATGAATTGTGACGGCATCATTCGCTCGTTGAGCATGAATTGCATTCGGCCGTCCGGCCATTGGATGGCGGGAAACCACCAGGCCTCGTCGAGCATGTCCGCGGCGGCGCCGACTTGACGGCCGGCCCGAATACCGTCGCCGGTCGCAGCCGGATTGCCGAAGCTCCAGTCCTGGTCCACCGTCGGCTGGTGCTCTTTGCGCCAGGCCATGTCGTGGTCGAAGCCCCCGGTGGCGACGATCACACCGCGGTTGGCGCCGATCCGATGTGGCGTACCACCTTTCATCACGACGGCACCGATCACCGATCCGTCGTCATCGGTGAGCAATTGGGTCATCGGGGCGTTCAACCACAGCGGGATGCCCCGGTCCTTCAGCGCAAGGCGCAACCGCGCCGCCAACGACTGGCCGATAGCGGCCATCCGGTCGCCGAAGACGCGGGCCCGCACCATCCGCCAGAGCAGTTTCACCAGGACGCCCTTACCCGCCCAGGATTGCCGGACTTGGTAGAACGACCGAAGTTCTTTGGGACCCAACCAGATTCCGCGCGGCGCCAGCGCCAGCGGCGCGAGGAGGTTCTGTTCCTCGTCGGCCAGCACGCGCAGGTCGATCGGCGGCACATTGATGGTGCTGCCGAGTTCGGACCCGCCGGGCAGTTCCGGGTAGTAGTCGGCGTAACCGGGCTTCCAGACGAACTCCAGCCACGGGCTGAGCTTTTCCAGGAAGTCCATCATTTCCGGCGCCGAGTCGACGTACTGCCGGATTCGCGCGTCGCTGACCAGTCCGGCGGTGATGCGCCGCAGGTAGTCGACCACCTCGTCCGGGGAAGGCGTGTAGCCGGCCCGACGCTGCGCCGGCGCACCCGGCACCCAGATGCCACCGCCGGACAGTGCGGTGGAACCGCCGAATTGGCTGGACTTTTCGACGATCAGCGTATTGAGACCGGAGGCCTCGGCGGCTAACGCGGCCGTCATGCCCCCGCCGCCGGAACCGATCACCAGGACATCAACGGTCGTGTCGAAGCTGTCTCTCATGCCGGCACCGCCGTTCGGACGGCAAAGCCCGCAATCAGCTCGGGAACCGGCCGGTAGTAGCGGACGTCGGTCTCATACGGACCGGTGGCCCCCAGCGCAGCGAAAGCCGCGACCCAGGTGCGGATTTCGTGTGCGGAGTTGCCACCCTCGCCGGCGATGAACGCATTGGACCACGTATCCAATTCGTCAAGCTGCCCGCTGTCGACGATGTGGAGAAATTTGTGGTCGAACTCGGGGTTCAGCGGTTGCAGCGAGCTCTGGCCGTCGGCGAAAGTCTTGGCCGCTTCCATCACCGCGGTCTGTCGTGCCGACCGCTGCTCTGGAGTCATCGGCCGGCCGTGCACGATCCGCTCCACGACCTGCGGCGTTGCGGTCGCCAGCGTCGGGACCGGTGGATCATGCGACAGCCCACCGGATCCCACCACCAGAACCCGCTTGTTCAGGGTCGCCAGATAGCTGCCGACCGCCGTGCCGAGAGTTCGGCAGCGGTGCAGCGGGCCCAGCGGGGTGGCGACCGAGTTGATGAAGATCGGAATCACCGGACGCGCGGTGGCTTTACCGAACAGCTTCTCCAGGGGCTGCACGGTGCCGTGGTCGACGTCCATGCTGGCCGAGATCGCGACATCGACGCCGGCCGACAACACGGCTTTCGCGCATCCGATCGCGGTGGCTTCGGGTACATCGAGGGGGCCTTTGTGGGTGCCGTAGTCGCCGACGCCTTGGGCCTGGGTGCCGATGCAGAACGGCGGCATCGTCCGGTAGAAGAAGCCGTTGTAGTGATCAGGCGCGAAGATGACGACGATCTCCGGGCTGAAGGCGGCGACGAAATCCTTTGCCTGCGTGAGTGCGCCGTCAATATCGTCAAGAAGGTCCTGCGACGGCCCGGGCAGATTGAGCAGCGGGCTGTGGGACATACAGCACAGGGCGAGAGGCACTTTGAGAATCACCCCCTCCCGGTGTCAAGGTGAGGATGGCGAAGAGCGAGGCACTCAACTCCGGGGCGAGTTGTGCGATACAGGCACCCGCGATGCAGCGATCGGGGCGCAGGAACAGCACGGATTCCTGATGCCCGTCAAACCAGGCTTTGAGCTGACCGACCCGGTCGCCGACGACGACGACGTCGGGATCATCGTCGCCGTCCCAGCGCAGCTGGGTCAATGGCCGGGCCGCGACGAGCTTCGCCCCCAGAGCCTGCCAATCCGCAAATGCTTTGGCGCCGAGAATCTCCCGCGGGTTGTTATTCCAGCACATGACGGCGAACCCACCGCCCAGTACATCGTCGAGCAGGACGTTCTGCTGCTCCCGGGTATCCACGCGCGGTTGTACGAACAACGTCCCGACGGGCGAGTCCGCGCGCCTCGGTTCCGGGTGCACGATCGCACCCTGCTCGTAGCGCGGCATCGGTTTGAAACGCATCTCAAGCACGTATCGCTTGAGCGAGGGCACAATTGACGCTGACTTGATCAACAGGTCGCGGGCCGCCGCGACGCGACGATTGGTCGGCGAGATGACCCGGCCCACCATGGTCGACAGGTCGATCATCGCGCGGGCATGCTTGCGGCGCTCGACGTCGTAGGTGTCGAGCAATGCGTCCTCGGCATAACCGTTGACCACGGCAGCGAGCTTCCAGCCGAGGTTGGTCGCGTCCCGAATGCCGCTGTTGTAGCCCTGCCCCTGCCACACCGGCATCAGGTGCGCGGCGTCGCCGGCGAGCAGCAGGCGGCCCTTGCGAAACGCGCCGGCGATCCGTGAGTGGTGGGTGTAGAGCCGGTGGCGAATCACGTCGACGCGGTCGGGGTGCGGCACCATCGACGCCAGCATCCGGGTCAGGAACGCCGGGTCTTCAGCCTGCTCATCGGTCTCGTCAGCGTGAATCATGAACTCGAAGCGGCGAATTCCGTGGGCGATCGAGATCGAGGCGTAGGGGCGGGCCGGGTCGGCGCCGACTTCGCTGTTGGGGTGTCCGAGCGGATCGTTGGCGATGTCGACCACCAGCCAGCGGGTCGGCGATGTGGTGCCGTCGAACGACACCCCCATCAGCCGGCGGGTAGCGCTTCGTCCACCGTCGCAGCCGACGACGTACTGAGCGCGCACAGTTGTAAGTCCGCCCCGGCCGTCGAGTTCGACGGTGACCACATCGGCCGCTTCGGTGTAGGACGCCATGGTCCGGTTCCACTGGACCTCGACGTGGTCGAATCTGTCCAGGCCGCGCAGCAGCTCAGCGTCGACCAGCGGCTGGACGAACCCGTTTCGCTTCGGCCAGCCGAAACATGCGTCCGGCGGGGCCATTTCGGCAAGTATCCGGCGTTTGGCGTCGACGAATCGCAGAATCTGGTTGGGCACGGTGTGCGGAAGAACCTGCTCGACCAGCCCGATCGCCTGGAAGGTGCGCAGCGACTCGTCGTCGAGTCCGACGCCGCGGGGGTAGTCGATCAATGTGTCGCGCTCTTCGACGACCAGTGTGCTGACACCTTGCAGCCCAAGGATATTAGCCAGGGTCAGCCCGACCGGCCCGGCGCCGACGAGGACCACGTCGACATCCACTTCTTGGGCCTCTACCCCATCGTCCATCGTCAACGACCCAGCAGAAAGTCGATATGCAGGCGGTCGAACGTCTTGGTGTCCTCGTATTGCGGCCAGTGGCCACATCCCGACATCACCTCGAAGCGTGCGCTCGGGATCATCGACGCGATGCGACGGCCTTCGGTCACGTCGGCCGTCGGGTCGTCGCTGGTCCACAACACCAGAGTGGGCGCGGTGATGGATCCATAGTCTCTGGCGCCGAGCAGGTTACGGGCCCGGATCTCTGGATCCTGCAGTGCCATGATGTCGCGCATCGCATTGACGAAGCCGGGCTGGCGATACACCCGCTGCCGGCTGGCGACCAGGTCGTCGTAGTCCTTGGATTTGTCGGCCATCAGCCATTTGATCCGCGCCTGAACGGTTTCCCAGGTCGGGTTTTCGGCGGCGGCCATCGACAGCGTGATGATCCGCTTCATCACCTCGGGGTCGGCTTGCGAGCCACCGGCGGTGTTCAGCACCAGGCGGTCGACTTTGTCGGCGTGATCGGCCGCAGCGCGGGAAACGACCCACCCACCCAGAGATTCGCCCGACAGGTGAGCGCGTGGAACACCGATCGCAGCCATGAAGGCGAATAGGTGATCTACGTAGTGCTGAATTTCCAAGGGGTGACCGGGTTTATCGGTGTAGCCATGTCCCAGCATGTCGATCGACCAGGTCGAGAAGTGCTCGGCATGAGCTTCCAGGTTGCGGACGTAAGCCTCGGCGTGACCACCGGATCCGTGCAACAGGATCAGCGGCGGCTTGCTCTCGTCGCCCGCACGCAGATAGCGCGTTCGCACGCCGCCGGCGTTCAGGTAGCCCTGTACGAAGGGGACACCCTGCAGGTCACTCCACACGCTCTCGTGCTCGGTCACCGGTTCCTCTCTCTCCGCGCGGGCGGAAAGTTGGTTCTCGTTTCCGTTAACGATGTGTGCTAAAATCGCACACTAATGTGCACTATGTATAGAGCATCACTCTCCGCGAGGTGTCTGTCAAGCAAGATCGTGGGCGTCTGACATGGGCGACGTCCCGACATCCACGGCGCCCGGATCGCAGACCCTGGCCCGCGGGCTCACTGCGTTGCAATTGGTGGCCGACGCTCCGGCGGGCATGACCGTGCAACAGGTCGCCGACGGCGTCGGCGTGCACCGAACCATCGCGTATCGGTTGCTCGCCACGCTCGCTCAATTCCGATTCGTGGCCAAGGGTGAAGACGGCCGCTATCGCCCGGCCGCCGGGCTGGCGTTGCTCGGCGCCTCGTTCGATCGCAACCTGCGGCAACTCAGTGTGCCGATCCTGCGCAGCTTGGCCGACGATCTGGGCACCACCGTCTCGCTACTGGTGGCCGAGGGCGATCAGCAGGTGGCCATCGCGGTGATCGTGCCGACGCAGGTGCCTTACCAGCTGGCTTTTCACGAGGGCAGCCGCTACCCGCTGGATCGGGGAGCTGCCGGCATCGCGCTGCTGGCCAGCCTGCCGCCCAGGCCGGACGAGCGCGATCTGGTGGTCAGCGCCCGAGCGCAGGGCTGGGTGATCACCCATGGTGAAATCGAGCCCAACACATATGGTTTGGCGGTGCCGGTGCATCGCGATCCGCCGTCACCGCCGGCGTGCATCAACCTGATCTCGCATCGCGAGGATGTGGTGATGAGCGGCAAAGACGCAGTTGTCCAGGCAGCCAAGGAATTATCGACAATTCTCGGCTGACCGGCGGAAAGGAGCTGGCGAGCTGATGCCGTCTTGGGACGAGGCCGTCGACGTCGTCGTGCTGGGCAGCGGTGGAGCCGCACTGGCCGCCGCGCTGACCGCTGCCGCCAGTGGCGCCTCGGTTGCGGTCTACGAGAAGGCTGCGACTGTCGGTGGCACCACTGCGGTTTCAGGCGGTGTGGTGTGGATTCCCGCGCACCACCGCTCCCCCAGCGGCGAATTGTCAGTCGCGGACGCGCTGAGCTATCTGCACGCGCAGTCGCTCGGATCGCTGGACGACGCTCTCGTCGAGACCTTTGTGCGGACCGGTCCGGCGATGCTCGACTTCATCGAGGCTCACAGCAGTCTGCGATTCGAAATCGCCGCCGGCTTCCCGGATTACAAGCCGGAATTGCCCGGTGGCCAGCCCGGTGGCGGGCGCTCGTTGAGCGCGGCGCCATTCGATCTCAACCAGCTCGGCGAGTGGAGCGACCGGATCACCGCGTTTCCACAGGACTGGTCCAATGTCGGGTTCGACGCCGAGACCCGAGCCCGCCTCTATGCGGGCAGCGACGCGAACGCCGACCTCTGCGTGGCCGGCACCGCGCTGATCGCGGGACTACTCAAGGGCCTGCTCGATGCCGGAGTCACGCCGCACACCAATTCCCGCGCGGAGGAACTGTTTGCCGACGACGCGCGGATCGTCGGGGTGCGCATCTCCGTTGACGGTCGGACGCGGAGCGTGCACGCCCGTCGCGGCGTCATCCTGGGCACCGGCGGATTCGAATGGGATCCGGCTCTGGTCAACGCTTTTCTGCGCGGACCGATGCACGGCGCCGTCTCGCCGCCGAACAACACCGGCGACGGGCTACGGATGGTGATGGCGCACGGCGCCGACCTGGCAAATATGGGCGAGGCGTGGTGGGTGCCGATCGTGCAGATCCCGGGCGACACCATCGACGGGCACCAGCGCAGCCGCAGTGTGCGGCTGGAACGCACTCGGCCGCGCAGCATCATCGTCAACCGGCTCGGCCGGAGATTCGTCAACGAGGCGTGCGACTACAACTCGATGGCCGGCGCCTTCCATTACCTCGATCCGCGCGAGGGTTACGTCAACGACCCGGCGTGGATGGTGTTCGATTCTCAGCACCTCAAACGCTACGGGTTTCTGGGTGTCGAACCCGACGGTCCGGTCCCGGACTGGTTCTGCGAATCCAAAGATCTCAGCGAGCTCGCCGCCAAGACCGGGATCGCCCTCGACGGGCTCAACCGCACCATCGAGGCCTGGAATCACCACGTCAGCGAGGGCGTCGATCCCGACTTCGGCCGTGGCTCAAGCGCTTACGACGGGTACTGGGGCGACGAACACGCGACGACGGCGGCCGGCAAGACGCTCGGCCCGGTCGACACCGCGCCGTTCTACGCGGTCCCGGTGTCGGTCGGCGCGATGGGCACCAAGGGCGGACCGAGGACCGACCGCGATGGTCGCGTCCTGCACGTCAGCGGCGAGCCGATCCCCGGGCTGTTCGCCGCGGGCAACGCAATGGGCGGCGTGACCGGACGGGCTTACGGCGGGGCCGGCGGAACCATCGGTCCGGCAATGGTTTTCGGTTACCGGGCCGGGCATTTCGCGGCGACCGGGAAGTCGGTCGACTAACTCTCAGCGCTCGGCGAGCGCTTTCGCCAGATCGATGGTTCCGGTGCTGATCGCGGCGACCACGCCACCGTCGACCAACAGATCGGTGCCGGTGATGAATGACGCCGACGGCCCGAGCAGGAATTCGGTGGCGGCGGCGATGTCCTCGGGTGTGCCAAGGCGCCGGAGTCCGGAATTGTCTACCATCGCCCGCATCAGCGTGCCCGATTCGCTGTCGAGTTCGAGGCGACCCATCGCCGTCGAGATGACACCGGGACTGATGGAGTTGATCCGGGCGCCGCGTTGACCCCAGGTTCCGGCCGCGGCGGCCACCCGAATCTGGTTGGCCCGCTTGGCAAATGGATAGGCCATCTGGCTGCTGGTGATGGCCGAGCACGCGTCGAGACCGAGTAGTTCCTCGGCGGGCAGACTCGCGAGCTGCCGCGCGACCTCGGGATCGGGTGGGGGCATCATGTGGCCGGCCATGCTGGCGATGACGACGCCGGCGCCGCCGGGCTCGATCACCTTGCCGAATTCGTCGATGCTCAGCGCGACGCCCAGCAGGTCGACGGCCAGCACCGCGTCGGTGGACGCCTGTACCGGTGAGAGTCCCGCGGTGTGCACCACCGAGGTGACCCGTCCGGCCGCCCGGGCGGCCTCGGCAACCGCGGCGACCGAACTGCGGGAGGTGACGTCGACCTCACGGGTCAGGACGTGATGGCCGCTCTCGGCGAGGGCGGCTGCGGTCGCGTTCAGGCCGTCGGCGTTGATATCGGCCAGCACGATGGTGCGGCCCGCCCCACAGCGGCGGGCCACCGAGACCCCCATGCCGCCGACACCGATGATGGCCAGAACGTCGTTGTTCACGGCTTGTCTCCATTTCGGCAAACCGGGACCCACGGCCCCGGGGCGGTGTGAGAACATTATTCTCTCAAAGCGAGAGTATAAGTTGCAAGAAGGGGAACAGCGGTGCAGATCAGCGGGAGTTCAGCCATCGTCGTCGGCGGCGCGGGCGGCCTGGGTGAGGCCACTGTCCGCCGGTTGCACGCCGCGGGCGCAAAGGTCGTCATCGCCGACCTCGCCGACGAGAAGGGCGAAGCGCTGGCCAAGGAACTCGACGCCCGCTACGTACGCACCGATGCGACCAACACCGAAAACGTCAACGCCGCGCTTGCCGAGGCGGAATCGCTTGCACCGCTGCGCATCTCGGTCGACGCTCACGGTGGGCCCGCCAGCGGCGGACGGCTGGTCGGCAAGGACGGCTCACCGTTGGACCTGGATGGTTTCAAGACGACCATCGACGTGTACCTGACCGGCGTGTTCAACGTCCTGCGGTTGGCCGCCGCGGCCATCGCCCGCCAAGAGCCGCTCGACGAGGGCGCCCGCGGCGTCATCATCAACACCGCGTCGATCGCCGCCTACGAGGGCCAGATCGGCCAGTTGCCCTACGCGGCGGCCAAGGGCGGCGTGGTCGGGATGACGCTGGTCGCGGCCCGCGACCTGTCCCCGCTCGGCATCCGCGTGGTCACCATCGCGCCCGGCACGTTCCTCACGCCGGCCTACGGCAAGGCGGGCGACCAACTCGAGGCTTACTGGGGCCCGCAGGTCCCGTTCCCCAAGCGGATGGGTCGCTCGCCGGAGTACGGCGCCTTCGTCCAGAGCATCGTCGAAAACGATTACCTCAACGGCGAAGTCATCCGGCTCGACGGCGCGCTGCGCTTCCCGCCCAAGTAGTAGGTCGCGGTCACAGCAGTCCCGTGCGTCTCTGGGATCGGCGACCATTGATCTGCCCGCCTTCGAGCGAAATCGAAACGACTTTCGCTCGAAGGTGGGCATGTCGAACTCCCCCAGCTAGCTGGGGCGCGTGTGACTGCCGTTAGTTCTTGTTGGCGTTGAACTTCGCGACGATCGCCCGGAAGTCCTCGGTCTGCATCGACTGGCTCTCTGCCGATAGCGCGTAGTCGATGGTGGCCAGCACTGCGCGCTCGAGATGGATGTTGAGGACGCGCTTCGTGCTTTCGACGGCCTGCTGCGGCAGCTCCAGGATCTTCTTCGCGGCCTTGATCGCCTCTCCGACCGGGTCGGCCACCGCGTGGTTGGCCAGCCCGAGTTCGACCGCCTTCGCCGCGGGGATCCGCGCGCCGGTGAGCGCATACTCCTTGGCCAGCAGCAGGCTGATGTGCAGCGGCCAGGTCAACGGTCCGCCATCCGCGGCCACCAATCCCACCTGGACGTGCGGGTCGGCGAGATAGGCATCCTCGGCGATATAGACGATGTCGCTCAACGCGACCAGGCTGCATCCCAGCCCGACGGCCGGGCCGTTGACGGCGGCCACCACAGGAATCCGGCAGCGCGCCATGCCGAGCACGATCTCGCGCCCGTCGATGATGGTCTTGGCTCGCAAGTCAGCGTCGTTGGCCAGCTCCTCAAGATAGCCGAAGTCGCCGCCAGCCGAAAATGCCCGTCCCGCACCGGTTATCACCGCGACACGGGCGGTCAGATCATCGCTCAGTCGCTGCCATAGCTTGGCCAAACCGTGGTGCAGGTCGTCGTTGACCGCGTTGAGCGACTCGGGCCGGTTCAGCGTGATGATCCGCAACGGGCCGTCGGCCTGAACGTCGATTTCCTTTGGCATGTCGTACATGTCAGGCTCCTAAACCCAAGATTCGTGAGGCGATGATGTTCTTCTGGATCTGCGATGTGCCGCCCATGACGCTTTGCGCGCGGCTGTAGAGGTAGGCGCCGAGCAGGTTGGGATCGTCGATGCCGCCCACCGCGAGCGCGGCGTGGCCGACGGATTGTTCGACCCAGGTCATCAGCAGCTTGTCCAGCGATCCGTCCGAGGTGTGCGTGACGCCGTCGAGTTGCTCCGACAGCCGTCGCCGGACATGATGGGTCAGCATCTCGGTTTGCACTGCGGCCCAGGCAAGTTCCTCGTTCACCGAACCATCCGCCCGTGCCGCGAGTTGGCGGACCAGCTTGCCGTAGCGTGCGGCGTAGCCCAGCGTCGACGGCTCGCGCTCGTGGCCGACGACGGTCATGGCCAGCGGCCACCCCTCGCCGGGTTCGCCGACCATGTTTTCCGCTGGAACGGTGGCGCCGTCGAATAACACCTGTCCGAATTCGGTGGTGACGCCGTTGATCATCTGCAGCGGACGCTGTTGCACCCCAGACTGTTTCATGGGAATGATGAACGCCGAGATGCCACGGTGCCGCTTGGCCTGCGGGTCGGTGCGTGCCAGCAGCAGACACCAGTCGGCGACGTCGGAATAGCTGGTCCAGATCTTGTGGCCGTTGATGACGTAGTTGTCGCCCACACGGGTGGCGGTGGTGGTCAGCGACGCGAGATCGGAGCCCGAGCCCGGCTCGCTGAAGCCCTGGCACCACCGCTCGGTGCCGTTGATCATTCCGGGCAGGAAGCGCATGCACAGTTCTTTGCTGCCGTGCCGGCTCAGCCCCGCGACCAGATAGCCCAGGCTTGGCCGCGGCGGCGCCTCAGCGCGGGCCAACTCCTCGTCGAGGATGACGTCGTATACCGGCGGCAATTCCTGGCCGCCGTATTCGCGTGGCCAGGACAACCCGAAGAAGCCGCCTTCGTAGAGCGCGCGGTGCCACTCACCCTGCCGGGCCCAATACTCGTCACCCGAGCTGGGAAACTCTTTGGCGTGCAGTGAAAGCCACGAGCGTAGCCGATCTCGAAAAGCGGCTTCGTCGGTCGAGTCACGGAAGTCCAACGCTGATCTCCTCCAGCTTGACGGGCCACAGTTGGGTCGAGGTGAGCGCACGGCGCAGGAAGACGTGCGCGAGGCACTCCCAGGTGTTGCCGATGCCGCCGTGCACCTGGATCGCGGTCTCGCACACGGTGCGTGCGGCGCGCGCACAGTAGACCTTGGCGAACCGGCCGGCGCGCATCGCCTCGCCCGGATCCAGCTCGTCGACTGCCCAGGCGGCGTGTCGGGAGATGCTCACCGAGCCTTCGATCAGGGCCAGGCTTTCGGCGAGCAGATGCGCGATCGCCTGGTACGAGCCGATTGACTTGCCATACTGCTCGCGGATTTTCGCGTATTCGACAGCCAGGGTGTGCGCGCCACGCGCCGTGCCGACGAGGTCGGCCGAAGTCGCAGCCAGGGCCAGGGCCCACCAGCGCTGGGCGGCGTCGGAGTCCAGATCCCCTAGCGCCGTAGTGTTTCCGCCGAGGTCCGCGGCGGCCCTGGTCAGGTCGACGGCATCGAGGGCAGTGCCGACGTCGATGGCCGACACCGTTATACCGTCGAGTGCGAGTGCACGTCGATACCCGCGTGCATCGACCGCGTGACCGTCCACTGCGATGGTGCAGCCGGAGCCGTCGTCGCCGACCCGGCGGGCGAGATCGTCGGCGAGCACCGGACCCAGGAACGGGGCGTCCACCAAACCGCGGCCGAATTCCTCTGCGACGATGGCCACTTCCACCGCAGACGCTTCGTCGGAGCGCAGCGATCGCCACCCGGTCAGCTTAATCTGCTTGTCGAGCCGGGCAATTCGCTCGGGGTCGGCGAGATCGTGCACCGAACCCGGACCGAGGTCGTCGGCCAGCTTGGCGGCTGCATCACGCAGCTGTTGTTGCTCAGCGGTCAGACGTACATCCATAGCGCTCCTTGAGAACTCGGCGCAGCACCTTTCCCGAAGGCAGCCGAGGTATTTCGGGCACGAACACGACACGACTCAGACGTTTGTAGGACGCCAGACGCTCACCGACCCGCGCGCTGAGCTCGGCGGCGTCGACCGGCCGGCGGGTGGCCACCGCGGCGACGACCAGCTCCCCGTCGGCTCCGTCGGGAACCCCGAACACCGCGCAGTCCCTGACGGCGGGGTGTTCGTGCAGAACCGTCTCGATTTCCGCGGGCGCCACCTGGAAACCGCGGACCTTGATCATCTCCTTGGACCGATCGGTGATGCGTAACCACCCACCGGCATCCAGATAACCGACATCACCCGTCCGATACCAGCCGTCGCACAATACTTCCCGCGTCTCCGCGCAAGGAAGATAGCCGGCCATCAGCGACTCGGAGCGCGCCTGAATTTCACCGATCTCACCCGGGCCGACCGGCTCACCGGTCTGCAACGACGTCACGCGCACCCGGACGCCGTGCACCGCGCGACCGACGGAGTCGAGGCGGGCGCCCCCAATCGGGTTACACGCGATCACCGGCAACTCGGTGGTGCCGTAGGCCGGAAGCCACCCGATGCCGGTCCGCCGCGTGACGGTTTCGGCGACGCTCGCGCTGACCGGGGTCGCGCCCCACATGATGAACCGCAGCGAGGACAGGTCGTAGGACTCGAGCTGCGGATGCGACGCAATAGCCAAAGCGATTGGTGCCACTGCCATCTCGACGGTGATCCGGTCGTCTTGGATGTGCTGCAACATGCGGTCGACATCGAACCGCCGATGCAGGCGCATCCACACACCGGTCTGCAACGCAGTCATGATGTTGAGCAGCCCGAGAATATGGGACGGCGGGGTGGCGATCTGGATGCGGTCGTCGGCGGACAAACCCAAGGCGTCACGCCAATGCCGAACCGCGGCCTGCAGCGAATGATGCGTATGCCGAACGGCTTTGGGCAGGCCCGTGGTCCCCGAGCTGAAGGCCAGCACCGCGTCGGCATCAGACGGCGTCGCCGAGAACTCCACCGGCGCGCCCGGTTCGATCGGATCGTCGAGTCGCAGCATCGGCATCAGATCCGCGAGCACCTCGTGGTCGCCGACGGCGTGCGACGGATTCGTCAGCGCTAGCGCATGCTGCACCTCGCGTCGCTTCCACGCCGGGCTGATCAGCACCACCGCGGCGCCCAGCCGCCAGATGGCCTGCAGTGCGACGACGAACTCGGGCCGGTTGGACGACATCAACGCGACCCGGTCTCCGGCCGTCACTCCCCGCTCGCGCAGGCTCACAGCCAGACCCCCCGCCAACGCCTCGAGCTGCGGCAACGTGAATTGCCGCTGCTCGAAGACCAGCGCCGGCGCAGACATTGAGAAGATCCTATCGTTTTGAGAGAATACTATTCTCTTAGACGAAGAACGCAAAGTGTAGAGGGTGTGGGGATGGCGGAACGCCATGTATTTCAGCGGGCCACAGTGACTCGGATTATCAAGGAGACCGCCGACAGCCGTAGCTACGTGCTTGCCCCGGCTGAGCAGCCGTTCTCCTACCGCGCCGGGCAGTTCTGCACGTTCAAGGTGACCGTCGACGGCGAGGACCTGTATCGGTCCTATTCGATGTCGAGCGCACCGGAGACCGACGCCGAACTGATGACCACGGTCAAGCGAGTCAACGGCGGCAAGGTGTCGAACTGGATCATCGACAACGTGGTCGAGGGCGACGAGCTGACCATCACCAGAGCAGCGGGGACCTTCGTGCTGGGCTCTGCCTCGACCCCCCTGTTGGCGTTCGCGGGCGGAAGCGGTGTCACACCGATCCTGTCGCTGGCCAAAAGCGCATTGGCAAGCACGGATCGCACGGTGCGCCTGCTGTGCGCCGATCGCGACCGGGGCTCGGCGATTTTCGAGGCGGCGCTCGACGACCTGGTCGAGCGTTATCCCGGCCGGCTGTCGGTGCAGCGCCACCTCGACGACGAGCACGGGTTGCTGGACTCGGTGGGCGTGGAGACATTCGTCGATGCCGACACCGGCGCCGACTGTTACGTCTGCGGGCCGGAAGGATTCATGGCTGTGGTGCGGGCCGCGCTGCCGGACTCGGCGAACGTTCTCGTCGAGGACTTCGATGCGTCGCCGCCGGTCAAGGCGCCGGCGCCGGAAGTGTCGGAATCGGCCGGCGACGTGGATTCGGGCGGCACCGTGAACATCCGGCTGAACCGCAAGAAGGCGTCGGTTCCCAGGGTGCCCGGGGAGACGCTCCTGGAGAGCGCGCGGCGGGCCGGCCTGTCACCACCGTTCAGTTGTGAGGCCGGTAATTGCGGGACGTGCATGGCCAAGCTGATCGAGGGCGAGGCAACCATGCGCACCAACGACGTCCTCGAGGAAGACGAAGTCGCCGACGGCTACATCCTGACCTGCCAGGCGGTACCCGACACCGCGTCGATCACGGTGGAGTACGAGTAGGGAATGGAATTGGGCGTTGCGGGGCTGAAGCACACATGACCGATCTGCCCGTCTTCGCCGAAGTCGCTGCCGCCGAGCAAGGGCTCGTCGTCTTCACCACGCTGCGCCGCGACGGCAGCGCCCAGTCGTCCGTCGTCAATGCCGGAGTGCTTCCTCATCCGTTGACCAGCGAACCGGTCGTCGGGCTGGTGGCCATCGGCGGCGCCCGCAAACTCGACCACTTGCGCGCCGATCCACGCACCACCGTCACCGCCCGCAGCGGCTGGCAGTGGGCCACCGTCGAAGGAACCGGGCAACTGATCGGGCCCGACGACCCGCACGCGGGAGTGGACGACGAGCGACTGCGGGTGATGCTTCGCGAGATCTTCACCGCGGCCGGCGGGACCCACGACGACTGGGACACCTACGACCGCGTGATGCGCGAGCAACGTCGCACCGCGGTGCTCATCTCGCCCACCCGCGTCTACACCAACCCTGCGCGAGGCTAACGGAGCTGAGCGCCCAGCTCCGAAATCATCTCGCGGGTACGCCGTTTCGAGGCGATCAGTTCCTCGCGGTTGTCGCCGATCGGCAGCAGTCGCACTGACAGGTCGGTCACCCCGGCGTCGGCGAACCGGCGCATCCTTGCCAGGATTGCTTCCTCGTCACCGGCCGCGCAGATGTCGCCGACATCGCGGGCATCGCCGTAGTCCAGCAGTCGTTGATAGTTCGGCGATACCTCGGCCTCGCCGAGGATCCGGTTGGCCCGCTCCTTGGCCGCATCGACTTCACTTGCGGCGCAAAGACATACCGGAATTCCGGCAATGATACGCGGTGCGGGGCGGCCAGCGTTATCGGCGGCCTTGGTGATCCGCGGAACTACGTGGTTGGCGACGGCACGCTCGTCGGCCATCCACAGTACGGTGCCGTCGGCGTGTTCGCCGGCCAGCGCCAGCATTACCGGGCCGAGCGCTGCGACGAACACCGGCAGCGGACCGACCGGGGCGAGGTCGTTCGGATTGTGCACGGTGAAGTGGTCATTCTCGACGTCGATCTGGCCTGGACCGGCGAATGCCGCGCGCAGCACCTCGAGGTAGTCGCGGGTGTAGGCGGCCGGCTTCTCGTAGGGCAGCCCGAGCATGTCGTGGATGATCCAGTGGTGTGAGGGCCCGACGCCCAGCGCCAACCGACCTCCGGTCGCGGCGTGCGTCGATAATGCCTGACGCGCCAACGCAATCGGATGCTGCGCCTGTAGGGGCACCACCGCAGTGCCGAGCTCGATGCGAGTGGTGCGGGTGCCCATCAGTGCGACCGCCAGCAGCGCGTCGAAGTCGTTGGGCACCTGAGGAATCCACGCAGTGTCCATGCCTGCGCCCTCGGCCCACTCGATGTCGGCGAGCAGCCTGCTGACTTTGCGCGCGGAATCACCACGCTCGGCGCCGATCATTACTCCGAGACGCACGGCTCCTCCAAAGTGTCGTTATCTATCTACGATAACGTACTTGCCGAAAAAGAGAATGCCAATACCGCCCACTTGAGCAGCGAAAATACGCTAAACCCGGCAGATGATTTCGCCGTGCGGGATTCCAATCCAGCCGTCGGGAGCGTCCGCCCACTGCCGCCACGCCGCGGCGATCTCGTCCAGTTCGGCGCCGGTGGCCATCCCGCTGTCGACCAACTGGCGAGCCAGCGCGGACTCGACGATCCGGTCGGCCCACATGCCGCCCCACCAGTCGCGACTGTCCGGGGTGGCGAAACACCACAGGCTGCCGGTCGGCGTGATGTCGTCGAATCCGGCGTGCTGGGCCCACGACAACAATCGCCGGCCGGCATCGGGCTCGCCGCCGTTGACCCGCGCGGCCGCGGAGTACAACGTCATCCAGCGGTCGAGCGCGGGAAGCTGGGGATACCAGGTGAATCCCGCGTAGTCGGCGTCGCGGGCCGCGACCACACCGCCCGGCTTGCACACGCGACGCATCTCGCGGAGCGCCCGCACCGGGTCGGCGACATGCTGCAACACCTGGTGGGCGTGCGCGACGTCGAAACTGTCGTCGGGAAAGGCCAGTGCATGGACGTCCGATGCCACGAACTCGATGTTCGACTGACCACGCTCCCGCGCCTCGGCGCGAGCCAAATCCAGAGCGTCGTCGGTCATTTCAATGGCAGTTACCCGACCGGGCGCGATACGTGCTGCAAGGTCGGCGGTGATCGTGCCCGGGCCGCATCCGACGTCGAGCAGTGAGATTCCGGGCTGCAGATGCGACAGCAGGTAGCCTGCGGAGTTCTCCGCGGTACGAACTCGGTGACTGCGCAGCACCGACTCGTGATGCCCGTGGGTGTAGACGGCCTGATATTCACCGGTCATGGCACGACCTCCCTTGAATCCCGTTAGACGACAAGGGTACCGCAGTCTATCTCAAGATAAGAAACATCTATCCCAGATATTGAGACGCTTAATCGACCGGCACGTTGATGATGGGCCGCTGTACACCGGCCCCCGCACCGTCGAAGTGCCACCACTCACCGGAGTACACCGACAGTCCGCCGGCGCTCATCGCGTCGCGCAGTCGGCGCCGGTTCGCCTGCTGTGCGACACTGACTCCGTCGGTCGCGAAAGCAGTTGCATGCGAAGAGAAGTCGTCAAAACCGGTGCCCATATCGACCAGACATCGGGGGCATTGCTGAGATAGGTCGGCCAGCGTCACGTCCACCGATCGCCCCGACTCGTGGCTCTTGGAATAGTTGCCGGGGCGGGCCACCCAGGCCGGGTTCGGCACGACGTCGAACATCTTGACCTGAACATCGTGCGGTCGATAGCAATCCCAGAAAACGAGAACGTTGCCCTGCGCCGCGAGTACCTTCGCCGCGGTCGCCAGTCCAGGGGCCATCGACTCGTGGACGAGACAACGAGCGTTGGCGGGGTAGAGCTGCGTATGAGTGAAGTTGTTCGGCGTCGCATAGCGCAGGTCGATCAGCGCGTTCGGAACTATCGCGCGGACGTCGACGAAGCCTGCCGCGCGCGCCTCGGGGCTCACCGGCGGTACGTCGGCATTGGCGCGCAGACCGCCGCTGACCGTAGTGAGCAGAGCGAGGGCGACGACGAGCCGAAACATGGGTTCAGTATGCGGCTGCTGTTTCAGCTCCAGTCGATGGCTGCGGCGCGCTCCCGGGCGCCCTCGACTCGGGCCGCGATCTGAGCGGCAATCGCGTGCTGCTCGTGTTCCATTGTCTTGGCCATCGTTTCGGCCTCGGCGACGATCTGCTTGAGCAGGTCTCGGTGGTCCTCGATCATCGTGATCGTCGCATTCCTGATCGCCACCACCGCGGAACCGCGGGCTTCCGAGGGACAGAATCCGGAGGAAAGCAGCGGCGGCAGCGCCTGGCGCTCGAAATCCGTCATGTCCCGGGACAGGTGGACGTTGAAGGTTGCGCGGTAAGGATCGCGATCGTCGAATTCAACACTGCATATCTTGAGTGGGTCCATGGGCCGTTCTTTCTGCCGGCGAGGGCGGCCTGCGCCACGGCACGCCGAATTACATGTCTGTAGTTTACCGACGTTTTCGGGCGGCCGCGAAAGCCCGACTTATGCTGGCGGAGAACTGTCGGACGCGTCAAAGGAGACCGTCATGACCATCGGTACTGCTCCACCGAGTGTCTTTGACGCTGATCTGCCGACGCTCGACTACGACACCGACGAATCACCCGCGCAGGTCTATCCCCGATTCCGGGCGGCGCAACAGCAAGCACCCATCGCGATCGGTCCGATTGGACCCGAAGTGCTTTCCCACCACCTCGTCCGCTCGGTTCTGCGGGACGAGCGGTTCAAGCCCCCACCCGGCATCGTCCTGCTCGCACAGGGCGTCGACTCGGGGCCGTTGTGGGACAAGGTGATCAACAGCATGCTCTGCGTCGAAGGCGACACGCATCGCCGGTTACGCGGTTTGTGCTCCAAGGCGTTCACCCCGCGCACGGTGGCACGCCTGCACGACGCCATGGTCGGCGTGATGAGCGATCTGGTGGACCAAGTCGCCGACAAGGGCCGCTGCGACGTCGTCGCCGACCTCGCCCGGCCCTACCCGGTCCCGATCATCTGCGCGTTGTTGGGCGCGCCCCGCGAAGACTGGCAGCAGTTTGCGTCGTGGGCCGACGACATCTTCAAGGCGTTCAGCATCTCCGCCGACATCCGCCAACTCCAGCCCGTCGTCATGCAGGCGTGGGGGGAACTCGACGCCTACGTCGACAACATGGTCGACGACCGCCGCCACAGCCTCACCGATGACCTGCTCTCCGATCTGATTCGCGCCGAAGACGACGGGGATCGGCTCGACGCCGCCGAACTACAGATGCTTGCGGGCGGCCTGTTGCTGGCGGGGACGGACACCACCCGCAACCAGGTGGCCGCCTCCGTGCAGGTGCTGTGTGAGCATCCGGATCAGTGGGAGCTGCTCAGGGAACATCCGGAACTGGCCATGCACGCGGTCGAGGAGACCATGCGCCACTCGCCGATCGCATGCGGAACGCTTCGTCTCGCGGCCGAAGATACCGAGATCGACGGCTACCTATTCCCAGCCGGAACCATGGTGTTAGTGAATACCTTTGCGGCCAACCGTGATCCGACTGTTTATGACGACCCGGATCGCTTCGACATCACCAGGGAGGGCGCGCCGGCCATATTGACCTTCGGCGGCGGCGTGCACTACTGCCTCGGCGCAAATCTGGCCCGGCGCGAGATAGCCGAGGCGCTGAACGTTCTGACCGCGCGACTGCACAACCCGCGAATCGCCGGCCCGGTGCCCTGGAAGCCGATCGTGAGTCTCAGCGGGCCGAAGACTCTGCCCATCGAATTCGACTAGTTTCAGCCTGCGCCAACATATCTCGGTTGTTCAGGGTGAACTTCTGGGGCAAATGCAGATTTCGCGCTGTGCCGTAAGCGAAGCTAGGTCCATGACCACGAACGACACCCCGCAGGCCACGATCGACGACGCGGAAGCCGAACCCAAGCGCCGAGGCATGATGCAGTCGCTCACCGCGCTGTGTGTCCGATACGTCGAACGCCTGATGCCAGACCCGTATTTGTTTGCCGTCATCCTCACCTTGATTGTCGCCGCGCTGGTCGCGATCGTGGTGCGCGGCGCATCTCCCAGTAGCATGCTCAAGGCTTGGTACGGCGGCGTGTGGGGCTCACAGAACATCTTCACGTTCGCCTTCCAGATGGTGCTGATCCTGGTGACGGGCTACACGCTCGCCGAGGCCCCCGTCCTCAAGCGTGCCATCGTCGCCGTTGCCGGCAAGCCGAGCAACCAGGTCCAGGGAGCCCTGCTGTGCTTCGGTGTGAGTGCCTCACTGTCGCTGTTGAATTGGGGACTCGGGCTGGTAGCGGGCGCGCTGGTTGCCCGGCAGGTCGCCAAGCGCTTCACCGACGCACATTTCGGCTACCTCATCGCGGCGGCGTTCATGGGTTTCATCGTGTGGACGCAAGGACTTTCGTCGTCGATTGCGCTGGCGAACACCGATAATGGCAGCCCGATCAACGTGATCCACAAGTTGACGGGCATCACGGTGCCGCTGAACCTGACTATCTTCCAGCCCTACAGCTGGTTGTCGGCGATCGTCGTACTGGCGCTGCTCGCGCTGGCGATCTGGCGCATGGCGCCGGCTTCGAGCCTTGCGCCAGATGCCGCCGTCTTCGACGACGAAGACCTGAAAGAAGTTGCGGTTGAAGGCAAGAGGACGTTTGCCGAGTGGCTGGAGAACCTGTGGATCCTGAATGTTCTGGTGTTCGCCGCGGGCATTGCCTACTTCTACATCAGCGGTTTTGCGCTGAACATCGGATCGATGATCATGCTGTTCACGATCAGCGGCGCGTTGCTGCACCGCACGCCGATCCGGTTCATCCGCGCATTCACCGGCGCCGCGAAGGTGTCCGGACCGCTGCTGCTGCAGTATCCGCTCTACGGCGGGCTGGTTGGCCTGCTGGGTTATGCACCCTCGCACGCGGCCAAGCCGCTGCAGACGATCGTGGCTCAGGCGCTGGTGAGCGGCGCGACGCAGTACACGTTGCCGTTCCTGACCTTCATCGGATCATTGGTCATCAGCCTGTTCGTGCCCTCCGGCGGCGGCCACTGGGCCGTGCAAGGCCCGATCGCGGTCGACTCGGCTCTGGCGCTCGGTCAGCGCTCGCCGGCCTATCTAGGGTTGATCTCCATGGCGGTCGCCGTCGGCGAGGGGGTCGCAAACATGATTCAGCCGTTCTGGTTGCTGCCCCTGCTCGCGATCGCAAAGCTCAATGTCCGTCAGGTGATGGGCTTTACGGTTGTCGCGTTCGTGATCGGATTGGTGGTCCTGGGTGCCACAACTCTGATCACGCCTTACGTGCTGTGACGCGGCGAGCTAGGGGTTGGTGACCCCATTGGAACCGTTGAGCTCTCAGCCGGCAAGCGCCAGCACTTCGTCGAAGCCCGCGACGAACGCGTCATAGAAGACGTCGTAGTCAGGTATTGCCGCGGTGTCGACGTTGATGCCGAGCGCGCAGGTGTCGACATAGGTCAGCAGGGTGACATTGACGGACGCGCCGATCGTCGGGCCGAACGCGTACTGCGCACGCACCGGGGCACCGCCCAGGAAAACCGGCACCGGAACACCCGGCACGTCGCTGGCGAGAAAATCGACGTGGCGCAGGACCGCACCGATGTACCAGCGCGGCATCAGGTTCAAAGCGCCGGCAATCCATTGCGTGTAAGGCACGGATTTTTCACCGCGCACCTTGCCGGTGCGTTCATGGATAGCCCTGATTCGGGCGGCTGGGTCGGCCTCGCCCACCGGCACGTCGAACCTCATCAGGGTGATCTTGTTGCCGCCCATGGTGTCGGACTCCGTGCGCAAGCTGATCGGCATGCTGAAATGGAGGTCACCGACCGCGACGCCGTGTTTCTCGTGGTATTTGCGTAAGCCGCCGGCCACCCCGGCGACGAACGCGTCGTTGAGCGCCCCGCCATGCCGGTGCGCGGCTTCGCGCATCAGCGACATCGGCACTTGATGCACTCCGAGACGCCGAATCTTGCTGCGGTTCTTCACCAATGGAGAACCGGTCTGCGAGATCGGCCGCATCGTGCGGTAGACCGACCCTGCGGTCGCCGCCGCCGATCTCAATGTCTCGGCGGGCCGCCGGACACTGCCGTACATCAATCGAGGCGCCGATTTGACCAGCCCCGTCAAGGCACTGCCGAGCAGAGCGGTGTCGTACCGCCACGTGTCGCGGTAACCGCTCAGCCACGACGGCGCGGACACCTCCGGCTCGGGGGGCAGCGGCTCGTGCTGGTGGAGCTCGTCGGACAGGTCGAACAGATGCATCGCGATCTGTACGCCACCGACACCGTCAGTGAGGGCGTGGTGGAACTTGCAGACCACGGCGGCACCACCGTCTTGCATACCGTCGACAAGTGTCGTCTCCCAGAGCGGCCGGGCCCGGTCGAAATCCTGCATCTCGGCCAATCGGGCCATCTCGAGTACATCGTCGAGGGTGCCGGCACCGGGCGCTGCCGCTCGCCTGACGTGATAGTCCAGGTCGAAGTCCGCGTCGTACTCCCACCGCGGTGGAGCCGGGGGCGGCGACGTCACGACCCGTTGCCGAAACATCGGCAGCTTGCGGCTTATCAGGTCGAAGCGCTCTCGCACCTCGTCCCAGTCCGGCGATCGCTCCAACAGCACGACGCTCACCACGGTTGAACGCAGCCGTGGATCGCTTTCCATCGCCCAGGTGAAAGCGTCGCTGTTATGCATAAATTCGGTCATATTGGTCTCCGACACAAACCTATGACTGCGGGGAGCCCAGATCAGCAACTCAATGGCAACTGAGGACTTTCGCCCCCACACATAGCGACATCGGTCCCGCCTCGGCTCGAGCACAGGATTCGCGCGTGACGGCCGCCACAGCAACTGCTCGCGCCGTACGAGATTCCGCGGCGAATCTGTTTCGTTGAACCGCTTCAACGCGGGCAGACTCGTGGGCGTACTCAGAACGCGATTAAATGCACAAGTACTGGTGGCCAGGGCCGGGATCGAACCGGCGACCTTCCGCTTTTCAGGCGGACGCTCGTACCAACTGAGCTACCTGGCCGGAAGGCACTGTGTCCAACCCGAGTGCCTCACCAAAAAGATGGCGACCCTGACGGGACTCGAACCCGCGACCTCCGCCGTGACAGGGCGGCGCGCTAACCAACTGCGCCACAGGGCCTTGCTGTACTGCTCGCTCCAGCGTCGCCGCCGCGCGTACCCCCAACGGGATTCGAACCCGTGCTACCGCCGTGAAAGGGCGGCGTCCTAGGCCACTAGACGATGGGGGCCAGAACCGAATTTCTTCGGGGGTACTCACAACGTGGTTCGTTGGAGCCACGCTAGCTTAGGGCACCGGGGGCCGAATCCTCAAACGAGCACCCAGTATCCTGATGCGTCGCCGCCCCTATAGCTCAGTTGGTAGAGCTACGGACTTTTAATCCGCAGGTCCTAGGTTCGAGTCCTAGTGGGGGCACCAGATGCAGGCAGGTGTAGCTCGATCACCTCGATGAGGTATCGACCGACATCGTCAAGCGCGTCGGTCGACCCACCGGCAAGCGACATGATGACGGCGCCCTCGATGCTTGCGATCGCAAATGTCGCCAGTGAGCGCGAGATGTCGGCATCCGCACCCGCCTTGACCAAGCGATCGGCGAGGATGGCCCGCCAGTCGTCGATTACGTCAGCGGCAACCTGCGCAGCCTCAGGTGCGTCCGAGCGGCCGAGCACCGCGGCCACGATTGGGCAGCCGGCTTCCATCTGCGTGTGGCGCAATTGCATTTTCCACTGCTCGATGAAGGTGCGAACGGCCTGAACCGGGTCGTCGTCCGCAGATCCGATCACCGCACTCAAGGCCAGTCCGGCGACGCGAGTGGCCTCGGTGACGAGTTCCGCTTTGCCCCCCGGGAAGTTCAAATACACCGTCCGGCGGGCTACACCGCTGTGCTCTAACAGAGCGCTGAGCCCGGTACCGGCGACTCCTCGCCGTTGAACCAAGCTCGTGACGCTGGCGATGAGTGTTTCGCGCGCGGACATGGGTTGCACTATACCGATTGGTCTACTAGCGTCCATCGCAGTACCGCCGAATCGGAGGCATGCGCGATGGACATCAACAGAGAGAAGACGCTGCAGAAGTTCCGCAGGGAACGGGCGATTGGTCGCTACCTGCTCAATCCAACGATCAAGGGGCTGAGCAGAATAGGGCTGCGAACCGCACTGGCCACCGAATTGGAAACCGTGGGCCGTAAGACTGGCCAGCCACGCCGCGTGCCGGTTTCAGCGCAGTTCGACGACAACGGGGCGTGGCTCATTTCCCAGCATGGCACCCGCTCGGGTTGGGGAAGCAATATCGTCGACAACCCGAATGTCTCTATACGACAAGGCAATCAGTGGCGCAGCGGGGTCGCGCAGTTCAGACCCGACGATGACGTGGTGGCGCGCGGGCGTGGGTTCGGGCGCATTGGAGCCAAAGTCGTCAAAGCCCTGGAGACCACTCCTGTGTCGGTGCGGATTGAGTTCACCGACTGACTAGGTCAGCCTTTCACAGCGTTCAGATAGGTGATGTCGCCGAAGGCCTCGGCTAGCTCGTCGTCGGCGTACTGGAATCCGTTGGCCGCATGCATCTCTGCGACCGTTCGATGCGACACCTGCCAGCCCCGCTTGGTCAGATCTTCGATGATGTGGCTGCGCTCGTAGTGGTAGACAAGCTCGTCTAAATCGACCTCGAAGCCGAGCTCGGCCATCCGGTCGTGGTGAGCACGCCAACGCGGGTCTTTGAAAATCGTTGTATCGGGCACGAATTCACACGCAATCTGGCTCTTCGGCGAACTCAGCGCGGTGATGTTGCCGAACAGCGCATCCTGCGCCTCGGGCGGTAGGTAGACAACCAGACCTTCGGCGCTCCAGGCCGACGGGGTCTGCGGATCAAAACCGGCGGCCCGCAGAGCGGAGGGCCAGTCGTCGCGCAAATCGACGGCTACGGTGCGGCGCTCGGTCGTGGGCTCGGCGCCGAGGTCCCGGAGCGCGGCGGTTTTGAACTCGATCACCTCGGGCAGGTCGACCTCGTAGACCACGGTGCCTGCCGGCCACGGCAGGCGGTACGCCCGCGCATCCAGACCGGCCGCGACGATCACCGCCTGCCGGATGCCACTGCGGGTGGCGTCGAGGAAGAAGTTGTCGTAGAAACGCGTCCGGACCGCCATTCCGCGGGCCATCCGGGCCGGGTCGAACTCGTGCTCGTCGGTGACCGGAATCTCGCCGTTGACCAACCGGGTGTAAACGTCGATGCCGACCTTCCGAACCAGCGGCGCGGCGAAGGGATCGTCGATCAGACCGGCGTCGGACGACAACGCCCGTTGAGCGGCGACCATGGTTGCCGTCGCGCCGACACTGGACGCGAGATCCCAACTGTCGCTCTCACTGCGTATGGACACCAGAACTCTCCTCTCGAAGTAGAAATTAATATAGAGCAGCTAGTTATTTGCCCGGCTCCCGGACGGAGGACCCGTGATGGACTTCGCGCAACGCACCATCGACCTGGCGCAGCGGAACGTGGAAGAGGGCGGTAGACCGTTCGCGACGGTGATCGTCCGGGACGGCGAGATACTCGCGGAGAGCGCCAATAAGGTTGCGCAGAGCCATGATCCGACCGCGCACGCCGAAATCCTGGCGATCCGCGCGGCATGCATCAAGCTGGGCACCGAGAATCTCACCGGCGCGACTATTTATGTGTTGGCCCATCCGTGCCCGATGTGCCTGGGTTCGCTGTACTACTGCTCACCGGAGGAGGTCGTGTTCTTGACCCAGCGCGACCAATACGAGCCGTACTACGTCGACGACCGGAAATACTTCGAGCTGTCCACGTTCTACGACGAGTTCAGCAAGGACTGGCAGCGGCGGCGCCTGCCGATGCGCTATGAACCGCGCGACGCAGCCATCGACGTGTACCGCCTGTGGTACGAACGCAACGGGAGCAAAACCCCTTAGACGTTGGGGCAGTAGTGCTTTGGATCGCCGCGCTCATCAAGTGGCGGCAGGTTGCGGGCGGGCGTCTGCACCAGCGGGGTGTCGGTGGGAATTCGGCCTTTGGCGCGGTCGAAGCCGGCCCGGGCCCGCGGATGCTTGCGGTAACGCGACGGCACCGTCGCGAAGATCAGCCGGACCAGATCGCCGAACCGCCGGTGCAGCCACTCGTCGCGGCGCGACCACGTGTAGCCCATCAATTTTCGCACCGGCGGGTCATAGAGTCCGATCGTCACCCACACGAAGAACGGCGACAACAGCTTGCGCTGCAATGCCCACAACGGGCTCGGAATCCACTCCGCGAAGGGCGGTTTCGGTAACTCCGTCAGGTTGAGCACCTCGCGCGCGGCAAAGTTGTTCTCCAACACCTCGCTGCACATGTGATCCCAGTAGACCTGAAAGTCCTCCCATGTCTCGGGCACCGGTCGCATGCTCATGCCGTACATCCGGTACCAGTCGACGTGTTCGTCGAACAGCTGGCGCTTCTGCGCTTCGGTGAGGCCGCCGCAGAAGCGTTCGGCCACATGGATGGTGCCCATGAAGAACGTCGAGTGGGCCCAATAGAAGACGTCGGGGTTCATCGCGTGGTAACGGCGCCCCTGGCTGTCGGTGCCCTTGATCTCCAGGTGGTAGTCACGGACTTCGGCTCCGGTGGTGGGCGCGCGGTCGCCGTCGAACACCACCCCGCCGATCGGGTAGAGCGATCGCAGCAGCCGCGGCCAGCGCTCACGGAAGAACGTCGAGTGGTCGATGACCGCGGCGCCGAGTTGCGGGTGCATGTTCTGCATCGAGCCGGCCCACGGACCCTGCAGCATGCCGCGCCAGTCACCGAAATATCGCCAAGTCAGCGAGTCCGGGCCGAGCGGCTGCGGCGGGGCTTGGTAGCCCATCGGCGAAACCGGGCAACCCGGCGCAACTGGGGATACCTCAGACGTATCTTGAGTCACTAGTTAAATTTCCTGTTTGAATTTCCAGAATGACTACATGCGTTGTCAGGGAGTCTAGGAGGGTCGTGCCGCCGGGTCAACGTTCGCGCCGCTGGTCCGGTGTCCCCTTGGAGGACCGGCAGGCCCTGCGGCGCGACGAACTCGTTGCAGCGGGAGTGCAACTGCTCGGCGGGGCCGGTGGTCCCTCGGTGACCGTGCGAGCGGTATGCCGGCAGGCCGAGTTGACCGAGCGCTACTTCTACGAGAGCTTCGCCGACCGCGACGAATTCGTCCGTGCCGTCTACGACGACGTGTGCGCCCGGGCGATGTCGGCACTGATGTCGGCCAAGACACCGCGTGAGGCCGTCGAGAGGTTCGTCGCGCTGATGGTCGACGACCCAGTGCGTGGTCGGGTGCTGCTGCTCGCCCCGGCGGTGGAGCCGGTGCTGGTCCGTTCGGGGGCGCAGTGGATGCCGAACTTCATCGACCTGCTGCAGGGCAAGCTGACCCAGATCGGCGACCCGGTGCGCCAGAAGATGGTCGCCACCAGCCTGATCGGCGGACTGACGGCTCTCTTCACCGCTTACCTGGACGGACGCCTGGCGACCACCCGCGAGCAATTCATCGACTATTGCGTTGACATGCTGCTCAGCAGGGCGGCAACGGGCTAGTTACCGCGGTCGCAGGACACGCAGTACCTTGCGGCCAGGAACTTGATGTCACCGATGTACACAGATATATTGCTGAAACCGACAGACACAGATAACTGGGAGGTGTGCCGTGCCGGAAATAACCGACCTGGACCTGTTGCGCGATCTCGAGCCGTTCGTCGAGAAGTACATGAACCGGCACCTGAGCGTGCACAAGCCCTGGAACCCGCACGACTACATCCCGTGGTCAGACGGCAAGAACTTCTATGCACTCGGCGGCCAGGACTGGGAACCCGGACAGTCCAAGTTGTCCGACATCGCTCAGGTCGCCATGGTGCAAAACCTGATGACCGAAGACAACCTGCCGTCCTACCACCGCGAGATCGCGATGAACTTCTCGATGGATGGGGCTTGGGGACAGTGGATCAACCGCTGGACCGCCGAGGAGAACCGGCACGGGATCGCGCTGCGCGACTACCTCGTGGTGACCCGCGCCGTCGACCCCATCGAACTGGAGAAACTGCGCCTCGAGGTGGTGAACCGCGGGTTCAGCCCGGGGCAGAACCAGCAGATCCGCGAAGACCTGTTCGCCGCGAGCCTGTTCGATTCGGTCATCTACGTCACCTTCCAGGAGTTGGCCACCCGGATCTCGCACCGCAACACCGGCAAGGCCTGCAACGAGACGATCGCCGACCAGCTGCTGGCCAAGATCTCGGCCGACGAGAACCTGCACATGATCTTCTACCGGGATGTGTCCGAGGCCGGGTTCGAACTCGCGCCCAACCAAGCGATGAAGTCGCTGCACAAGGTGTTGCGCAACTTCCAGATGCCCGGCTATCAGGTGCCCGAATTCCGGCGTAAGGCCGTGATGATCGCCGTCGGCGGCGTCTACGACCCGCGGATTCACCTCGATGAGGTGGTGATGCCGGTGCTGCGGAAATGGCGCATCTTCGAGCGCGAGGACTTCACCGGTGAGGCCGCCGCGATGCGGGACGACCTGGCCATGCTGATCAAGGAACTCGAAGTGTCCTGCGACAAGTTCGAGATCTCCAAGCAGCGTCAGCTCGACCGCGAGGCCCGCACGGGCAAGCGGGTCACTGCCGAGGAGTTGCACCACACCGCGGGCACCTTGTCCCTCAGCCGGCGGTAGCCGGCCTTGCGCATCGGCCCGATCACCCTGGCCAGCCCCGTGGTGCTGGCACCCATGGCCGGCGTGACGAACGTCGCATTCCGCAAGCTGTGCCGGGAGCTCGAGCAGGAGCGCGTCGGCACGGTCAGCGGACTTTACGTCTGCGAGATGGTGACCGCGCGCGCCCTCGTCGAGCGCCATCCCGTCACCCTGCACATGACGACGTTCTCGGCCGAGGAGTCGCCGCGCTCGCTGCAGCTCTACACGGTCGACCCGGCCACCACGTACGCGGCGGTGAAGATGATCGTCGACGAGGGGCTCGCCGACCACGTGGACATGAACTTCGGCTGCCCGGTCCCCAAGGTCACCCGCCGCGGCGGCGGAGCGGCCCTGCCCTACAAGCGGCAGCTGTTCGGCCAAATCGTCAACGCCGCCGTTCGCGGCACCGAGGGCACCGACATCCCGGTGACCGTCAAATACCGGATCGGCATCGACGACGAGCACCACACCCACCTCGAAGCCGGCAAGATCGCCGAGTCCGAAGGCGCGGCGGCAGTTGCACTGCATGCTCGCACCGCGGCGCAGCGTTACTCGGGAACCGCCGACTGGGAGCAGATCGCCGCGCTCAAGCAGCACGTCCAGACCATCCCGGTGCTGGGCAACGGCGACATCTTCGAAGCCAACGACGCGCTGACCATGATGGCCGTGACCGGCTGCGACGGCGTCGTCATCGGTCGCGGCTGTCTGGGCCGGCCGTGGCTGTTCGCCGAACTGTCCGCGGCGTTCACCGGCGCCCCGGCGCCGACGCCTCCGAACCTGGGCGAGGTCGCGGACATCATCCGGCGGCACGGCCAGCTGCTCAGCGAGCACTTCGGCGAGGACAAGGGCATGCGTGACATGCGCAAACACATCGCCTGGTACCTACACGGCTTCCCGGCAGGCTCGGACCTGCGGCGGGCACTCGCGCTGGTCAAGACTCGCGACGAGCTGGACCGGCTCTTGGACAAGCTCGACGGCGATACACCATTCCCGACCGCGGCGAGCGGACCGCGCGGCCGGCAGGGTTCGCCGGCGCGGGTGGCGCTGCCCGACGGCTGGCTGGCCGACCGCGACGACTGCACGGTTCCCTCCGGCGCCGACGTCATGCACTCAGGCGGCTAGCCTCCGGCGACGATGCCGGCCGGAACGGCCTGAGCAGGAAGCGGCTGATCGATACCCTCCTGAGATCGCGTTTGCGGTGCCGTCTCTATACGATGTGGATCTTGTTGCATCATGCGCCGGTGGCCGAGACCAGAGCCATCATCGCGGTACGGCTGCATGGGAACGACGCGACCGCCGGGGTTGCGCGGATACGTTGCGCTGCATCGACGTGCGCAGTTGAGCATCATCCAGATTCGGAGGCCGGTAGGACATGAGTGATGGCGATCCAGCCACTCACGGCTCCGACCCCGTAGGGCCTACCGGAACGCCGCCAGGGTCGCGAGGCGCCGCGCCGTGGGAACGATTCGGGGCGACAACGCAGACGGCCACCATCGCCCATCGATGGGCCGGTCCGTCGGCCAAGCCCGCGCCACGCAGACCGGAAGTGCCCACCAGGCCGGTCGAACGTACCGGCAGTGGCAATGGCAGCCACGAGGGCACCGGCAGCCACGCTGAGGGCGGCCTCAGCGTCGCCGATCTGATCGCGAAGATCGGTGGAACCGGCACCGATCGGCCACGCCATCACCGCGCTGCTCCGGACGAACCCGACTTACTCGACGCCGGACCCCCGCCGCCCGCCGATGAGCCGGTCCGCGACTACGACGCCTACGAACTACTGAGCCCGACCGACTACGCCGACGAACTGCCCGACCTGGATGCCATCCGCCGCAGATCGGTGCTCGGTAGTGATGCCGACCTTGAGCAGACCGCGGTGCTGCCGAGCGCCTCGGCCCGCCTGGTCGACCTCCCCGTCGAAGAACTGGACGAGGATCGCGACGACGTCAAGGTGAAGCCGAGGCGCCGCAAGCGCGGCGGCCTGATGCTCGCCGGCCGTATGACGGTCGCCACGATCGCGGCGGCGGCGCTGGCGATGACCGGCGGTGCCTACCAGTGGAGCACCTCGAAGAACCACAAGCTCAACACGATCAGCGCGCTCGACATGGGCTCCCACGACATCGTCGACCCGAACGCGCAGTTCGGCGACGAGGACTTCCTGATCGTCGGCATGGACTCGCGCGCCGGCGCGAACGCCAACATGGACGTCGGCACCACCGAGGATGCCGGTGGCGCCCGTTCCGACACCATCATGCTGGTCAACATCCCGGCGAACCGCAAACGTGTTGTCGCCGTGTCGTTTCCGCGCGACCTGGCCATCACGCCGATCCAGTGCGAAGCCTGGAACCCCGACAGCGGCGAGTACGGCCCGATCTACGACTCGGACACCAAGAAGTGGGGGCCGAAGAACGTCTACACCGAGACGAAGCTGAATTCGACGTTCTCGTTCGGCGGCCCGAAGTGTCTGGTGAAGGAAATTCAGAAGCTGTCCGGGTTGAGCATCAACCGCTTCATCGCCGTCGACTTCGCCGGCTTCGCGAAGATGGTCGACGCGCTCGGCGGCGTCGAGGTGTGCAGCACCACCCCGCTGAAGGACTACGAGCTGGGGACCGTGCTGGCGCACGCCGGCCGTCAGCTGATCGATTCGAAGACCGCGCTCAACTACGTGCGGGCCCGCAACGTCACGACTGAGAACAACGGCGACTACGGCCGCATCAAACGTCAGCAGCTGTTCCTGTCGTCGCTGCTGCGTTCGCTGATCTCGAAGGAGACGTTCTTCTCGCTGAGCAAGCTCAACAGCGTCGTGAACATGTTCATCAGCAACAGCTACGTCGACAACATCAAGACCAAAGATCTTGTGCAGCTCGGTCAGTCGGTGCAGGGCATGAACGCCGGCCACGTCTCATTCGTGACCGTGCCCACCGGCATCACCGACGAAAACGGCGACGAGCCGCCGCGGACATCCGACATGCGGGCGCTGTTCGACTCGATCATCAACGACGACCCGCTGCCGGGCGAGAACAACATGAACGCGACCTCGAGCCCGCCGACCACGACGGCGAACAGCAAGTCCGCCCAAACCACGCAGCCGTCCGATGCGCACCCCGAGCACCTCCAGGCGGTGGCCGCCGCACCCCAGAACGTCACCGTGCAGGTGTCCAACTCCACCGCCAAATCCGGGCTGGCCGGGACGGCCAGCAGCCAGTTGAAGCGCCGCGGGTTCCGGGTGAAGTCGCCCGACGACTACCCCAGCCCGCTCAAGACCACCAAGGTGCTGTTCTCCCCGGGTAACGAAGGTGCCGCGGCCACCGTCGCCGCATCCTTCCCGAATTCCAAAGTCGAGCGCATCACCGGAACCGGGAGCGTGGTGCAGGTGGTGCTCGGATCGGACTTCAGCGCGGTAGGCGCTCCCCCCGCCGTCGGCTCGTCGGTCAGCCTTCAGGTCGAGCGCAACGCGAGCAGCCCGCCGAGCAAACTGCCGGACGACTTGTCGGTGACCAACGCCGCCGACACCCACTGCGAGTAAGTCTCGCGACGGATCAGCAGGTCAACCCGCATTCACCGCGAGTTCATGCTTCACTACGTGCCGGTTCACGCCGCACCGGAGATCCGGAACGTACGCTTGAATTCATGCGCACCGCCTACCACGAGCAGCTCACCGAGCTCTCCGACCAGCTCGGCGCGATGTGCGGGCTGGCCGGCGCGGCGATGGAGCGGGCAACACAGGCGCTGCTGCAGGCCGATCTGGTTCTCGCCGAGCAAGTCATCTCCGACCACGAGAAGATCGCCGAGCTGAGCACCCAAGCCGAGGAGAGCGCCTTCGTGCTGCTCGCCTTGCAGGCGCCCGTCGCCGGCGATCTCCGCTCGATCGTGAGCGCGATCCAGATGGTCGCCGACATCGACCGGATGGGCGCGCTGGCCCTTCACGTCGCCAAGATCGCCCGCAGGCGGCATCCACAACACACACTGCCCGAAGAGGTCAACGGCTACTTCGCCGAAATGGGCAGACTCGCAGTGGAATTGGGCAACAGCGCGCAGGAGGTGCTACGGTCGCGCGATCCGGAGAAGGCTGCCCGCATCCGCGAAGAAGACGACGCGATGGACGACCTGCACCGCCACCTGTTCACCGTTCTGATGGACCGGGACTGGAAATACGGCGTCGCCGCCGCCGTCGATGTGACTCTGCTCGGCCGCTTCTATGAGAGGTTCGCCGATCACGCCGTCGAGGTGGCACGCCGGGTCATCTTCCAGGCGACCGGTCACCTGCCCGAAGACGAAACGGTCGCGCAGTCCGGCTAGGTGGTCGGACGGCTAGCCGAACCGGCCGCTGATGTAGTCCTCGGTGGCCTTCTGCGTGGGGTTGGAGAAAATCTTCTCGGTGTCGTCGATCTCGACAAGTCGGCCCGGTTTCCCGACGGCTTCGAGGTTGAAGAACGCGGTGTGATCGCTGACCCGCGCCGCTTGCTGCATGTTGTGGGTGACGATCACGATCGTGTATTCCTGCTTCAGCTCGGCGATGAGGTCCTCGATCGCCATCGTCGAGATCGGGTCCAGCGAGGAGCACGGCTCGTCCATCAACAGCACGTCGGGTTGTACGGCGATCGCGCGCGCAATACACAGCCGCTGCTGCTGACCGCCGGACAGCCCACCGCCGGGCCGGTCCAAGCGATCCTTGACCTCGTCCCACAGGTTGGCGCCGCGCAGCGCATATTCGGCGGTGTCGTCGAGCAATTTCTTGTTGCGCACACCCTGCAGCTTCAGCCCGGCCACCACGTTGTCTCGAATTGACATGGTAGGGAACGGGTTTGGACGCTGGAACACCATTCCGATCGCGCGCCGAACGCCCACCGGGTCAATGCCGGAACCGTAGATGTCGTCGTCGTCGAGCAGCACGCTGCCCGCCATACGCGCACCGGGCGTCACCTCGTGCATCCGGTTGAGCGTCCGCAGCACCGTGGTCTTGCCGCATCCCGACGGTCCGATGAACGCCGTCACGCTACGCGGCAGAACCGTGAGCGTGACGTCGGCGACCGCCTGGAAACCGCCGTAGAAGATGTTGACCTCTTTGAGGTCCAACCGCTTAGCCACCGGGACTCCTGCCTGACCTTTCGGGAGCAAAGACTTGTGAGACGACCCTGGCCACCAGGTTAATGACGGCAATCACCACAATCAGCGTCAGGGCGGCGCCCCACAGCCGATTAGTAGGAATCGGACTGGCGCCGGCCCCGGCCGAGGTCTGGTCGTACATCATGCCCGGCAGCGATCCCATGAAACCACCGAAGATGTTGAAGTTCATTGCCTGCGAATAGCCCACCAGGATCAGCAGCGGCGCCGTTTCGCCCATCACCCGGGCCAGGGCCAGCAGAATCCCGGTGATGATGCCGGACATTCCGGCCGGAAGCACGATCTTGGTGATGGTCCGCCAGGTCGGCACGCCCAGCGCGTAACTGGCTTCACGCAGTTCCACGGGGACGATCTGCAGCATTTCCTCGGTGGTGCGGACGATTACCGGGATCATCAGCAGAACCAGCGCCAGTGACACCGCGAACGCGGAGCGCGGTAGACCGAACGTGGCGATGCACAGCGCGTAGATGAACAACGCGGCCACGATCGACGGCACCCCGGTCAGGATGTCCACCATGAAACTGGTCAGCTTGCCCATCGCGCTGTCGCCGGCGTACTCGACCAAATAGATGGCGACGAAGACCCCGATCGGTATGGAGATGGCCGCGCACACCAGTCCTTGCAAGACCGTGCCGACGATCGCGTGGTAGGCACCGCCGCCGGCCATGAATGCCGTCATATCAGCTTGCGAATGTGTCCACCACTCAACGGATTTGACCGTTACGAAACCTTTGGCCACCACCGAGTAGAGCAACCAGATCAACGGTCCGAGAGCCACCCCGACCGAAAGGGTCACCAAGACGGTGGCAACAACGTCGGCGGTCCGCCGACGCAGACTCACACCGGTGAATCTGCGCGCCTTGAGCGGACGCTCCAGGATCGATGTCATCGGGTGCCCTTGCCCGCGACGGCCGCCCGCGCCATCGCGTTGACCAGCAACGTCAGCAAGAACAGCACCAGCCCGGCAGCGATGTAGGCGCCGGCCTTGTACTGGTTGTTGAAGTCGTACGCGGTCGCCGCGATCTTGGTGGCGAAGGTGTAGCCGCCGTCGAACAGCGACCACCCGAACGCCGCCTGGGTGCCGCGCAGGATGACCAGCAATGCGATGGTCTCGCCCAGCGCCCGGCCCAGACCCAGCATCGCGCCGCTGACATATCCGGACCGGCCGAACGGCAGCACCGCGGTCTTGACCACCTCCCAGCGGGTGGCGCCAAGCGCCAGCGCGGCCTCGATATGGCCCTGCGGCGTCTTGATGAAGACCTCACGGGTGACCGCGGTGATGATCGGCAAGATCATCACCGCCAGCACGATTCCGGCGGTGAAGATCGTGCCGCCGCCCGACACCGACGCGTTGCCCGTCGCGAACAGGAACACCCCGCCCAGATGCTCGTTGAGCCACGTCGCGATCGGTCGTAGCCGCGGCGCTAATACGAACAGGCCCCAGACGCCGTAGATGATCGACGGGACGGCCGCAAGAAGATCGACCATGTAGGCCAGCGGCGCGGTAACCCGTCGCGGGGCGTACTGGGCAAGAAAGATCGCGATCCCCAACGCAATTGGCATCGCCAGCGCCAGGGCGAACACCGCGACCATGATCGTCACCTGGACCAGGTCGAACACCCCGAACCGCAGTGCCTCGGTGTTGGTGGTGGACCAGTTGCCGCCGTAGGTGAAGAAGTTGACCTGGTTGCGCACCAGCGCGGGAATCGCGCGCATCAGCAGGAATAGCCCGATCGCCGCGATCAGCGCGACGACCAGCACGCCGGAGCCCTCCGACAAGCTGCGAAAAATCCGGTCGCCGCGGCGGTGCCTGACGACACCCCAGCCCAGCGGGGTGGCACTCAGGCTGCGCGACGAGGTGACGGCGATCTCATCCGAACCGGTGTCGGCTGGATTCGGCGTCGTCACTATGTTCCCCATCAGTCGGCAGCTCTGGACACGAGGGTAATTCGTTCCTTCACCGGATCGCGTTGATCGCCGTGAGCAACCGTCTTCTGAACTTCTCCGGCAGCGCGACGTAACCGGCTCCTGACAACGCGCCTTGGGCGTAGTTGGCGGCCACCGTCAGAAACGACCTGACGGCGGCGCTGGTCGCGGGGTCGTAACCCTTCGAGCAGACGATCTCGTAGGTGGCCAATACCAGCGGATAGGCGCCGGCGGCCTGCGTACTGTAGATCGACTTCAGATCGAGTTTGAGGTCGTCACCCACCCCCGCGAAGGTGGCGCCGTCGATGGCCCTGCGCGCCGATTCGTCCGTGAGCGCCACCGCGCCGTTGCCGTCGTCGATCTGCGCGTAGGTCACGCCGCCCTGATCGGCGAAACCCTTTTCGACGTAGCCGACCGCGCCAGGTGCCGAGTGCACGGCCTGGATGATGCCGGCGGACTTTTGCGCTCCTTCGCCCACACCGCCCTGAAACTCGCTGCCGGCGCCCCTCATCCAACTGTCCGGGGCGGCCGTGCCGAGATATTTCTGGAAGTTGTCCGTGGTGCCCGAGGAGTCCGAGCGGTAGATCGGCAGGATCCGGGTGCTCGGCAGCGACGTGCCGGGGTTGAGGTTGGCGACCTCCGGGTCGTCCCAGCTGGTAATCCCGCCGCTGAAGATCTTGGCCAGCACATCGGCGTTGACGACGAGCTGTTGGACCCCGTCCAGGTGGTAGACGATCGCGATCGGACCGAACACCAGCGGCAGATGCCACGCGGGGTTTCCGTTGCAGCGAGCGGCGGCCGGATCGATCTGCTCGCGGGTGAGCGGCGAGTCCGACCCGGCGAAGTCCACGTGCTTGGCGATGAACTGCTCGCGCCCGGCGCCCGAGCCGGTGGGGTTGTAGGCCAACTGTTTGCCGGGGCACAACTGCGACCAGTCCATGTTGAACAACGCGATGGCGTTCTGCTGGGCGGTCGATCCCTCGGCGGTCAGGTCGGAGCGGCCGCCGCAGTTCACCGGGCCCGACGGCGCCGACAGACCGTGCAGGTTGTTGTCGCTGCCGCAGCCGGCGGTCACGGTGCCGGCGATCACTGCGGTCGCCAGCACAGTGCGGACCGCATCAAGCCTCACCGATCTCGCTTCCTCGAGGATTCCATTCGCCGCCGACGTGTCGGGCCGCGACGCCGGGCCACCGGCGAAACTATGCCAAGGGCATAGACGCTGCCCGCCGGAACAGTGAACGCAGGGTGAACACGTCAGCCCCGCGCGTAGGCGGTGTCGACGCTGTACTGGGAAAATCCCAGGCGGCGATACGTCCGCAGCGCTGCGGTGTTGTCCGATTCGACGTAGAGCATCACCGCGGGATCCGCCTCCCCGGCCAGCCTGCGCGCCAGGTACGCCAGGCCCACCGCTGTCAGCGCGCCCCCCAGACCGCCGCCTTGCGCCGCCGGATCAACGCCGACGACGTAGACCTCGCCGAGGCCACCCGCTTGCGCGTGCACCTTCGTCCAGTGGAAGCCCAGCAGTGCGCCGGTCTGTTCGCTGAAAGCCAGAAACAGCCCCTCGGGATCGAACCACGGCTCGGCCCGCCGCTCGGCAAGATCGTCGTCGGTCCAGCCGCCCTGCTCTGGATGGGTGGCGAAGGCAGAGTTGTTGACCCGCAACAGCTCTGCATCGTCGCCGGTACCGGCGTAGGTCCGGATGCGCACGCCGTCGGGCACTGCGGGTCCGGCGATCCCGCCGAGGCCGCGGCGCATCTGCACCAGCTCCCGGACCGTCGACAGTCCCAACGCCGACGCGGTCGCACGCGCCGGTTCCAGTGTGCCGTGTGCCCAAAAATGGTTCTGCCCACCGGTTTTGGAGAGCGCGGCCCGGACCATCGCTGCGCCGATACCGCGTCGTCGGGCATCCGGGCGAACCACCAACTCGGCCATCGCGGCTCCATCCTGCGGCTCGGCGGACAGATTCAGATAGCCGAGAACGCAGTCATCGCCGACCACCAGAAGATGCCCGGTGCGGTCATGCGGCAGTTCGCGCAGCACCTGCTCGCCGACGGGCGCTACCCCATCGACTTCTGTTGCAGCAGTGATCAGTTCACGGACGTGCTGTTGCTCGTCTGCACCGAGCGAAGCCCGCCACAGCGGGGCAGTCACTGACTGCGCAGCGGATCGGCCAGCGGCTCGTGCAGATTGTCGGCGTCGGCCTCGTCGTTGTCGGGCACGGCCTCGGTGCTGGGCGGCCGGCCGCGGGTCGGACGGACCGCCTTATAACCCACATTGCGGACCGTGCCGATCAGCGCTTCATATTCCGGACCGAGCTTCGCGCGCAGCCGCCGCACGTGCACGTCGACGGTGCGGGTGCCACCGAAGAAGTCGTAACCCCATACCTCGTGCAGCAGTTGGGCCCGGGTGAACACCCGGCCGGCGTGCTGGGCGAGATACTTCAGCAGCTCGAATTCCTTGTAAGTGAGGTCGAGGGGCCGGCCGCGCAGTCGTGCGGTGTAGGTGCCCTCGTCGATCACCAGTTCGCCGAGGCTGATCTTGCCGACCCCCTCCTGGTCCTGCAGGTTGCCCCGCCGGCCGACGAGCAGTCGCAGCCGGGCGTCGATCTCGGCGGGCCCGGTGCCGGGCAGCAGGATCTCATCCAGCCCCCAGTCGGCGTTGACGGCCACCAACCCGCCTTCGTTGACCACGACGACCACCGGGATCGATCGGCCGGTGGAGCCCAGCAGGCGGCACAGGCCACGCGCTGCGGGCAGATCCAGCCGCGCGTCGACGATCAAGATGTCAGCGCTGCCCGCCTCCAGCAACGACGAAACGTCCGGTGGCGCCGTGCGCAGGGTGTGAGCAAGCAGCGACAAGGACGGCAGAACCACATCCGGATTCGGCTCGGGGGTTAACAGCAGCAGGTCCAAGCAAGCCCCTCCAGCTTTTGTGGGAAAGGCGTCTCCCAAAATTCATTGCGAGATACGAAGTTTAACGGCCAGGTCATTAAACGATAGCTTGCAGCCTGGTCTTTCGCTTGCTGACAGCGCGACGGCGATGCAGACCGGGACGCTCTGAGAAGGAGGCGGGCCATCCATTTGCGCTCGCCGACGGCGGTGACAGTGCACACCCGGATGCGCGGGTGAGCCACAATATGCGGATGCGTAAGGCGCTCGTTTCGATGGCGGCTTTGCTGTTGGCCGTCCTCATCGTCGTGCTGGCGGCCGTCGGCGCGGACTTCGGGACCAGCATCTACGCCGAGTACCGGCTCGCGCGGGTGGTACGCGAGACGGCCCATCTGGGCTTCGACCCGTTCGTCGCGATCATCGCTTTTCCGCTCATCCCGCAGGCGATGCGCCACCGCTACGAGGATGTGGAGATCAAAGCCACCGCGGTTGAGCGCCCGGTGATCGGCAAGGCCACGCTCGAGGCCACGATGCACTCCGTCGACCTGACCGACGCATCGTGGCTGATCAGGCCAAATGCGGCGTTGCCGGTCGGCAAGCTGGAGAGCCGGATCATCATCGACTCCCTGCATCTGGGCCGCTACCTGGGCATCCGGGACCTGATCGTCGAGGCGCCGGCCAAAGAAACCAACACGGCAAGCGGCGGTACCACCGAATCGGGGATCTCCGGCAACCACGACCTGGTGTTCAGCGGGACCCCGCTGGCGGCCCACTTCGACAAACGTGTCAGCGTCGCCGTGGACCTGTCGATGGCCGGCGACGACAACACCACGCTGGTGTTCACCTCCACCGGCGTGCTCACCGGGCCCAACACCGCAGACCAAAGCGTGCCGGACGACAAGCGCGACGCGGTGCTCGCCGCCTTCACCGGCAAGCTGCCCGATCAGAAGCTCCCGTTCGGCGTAGCGCCGACCACCCAGGGCGCCCGTGGCTCCGACGTGATCATCGAGGGCATCACGACGGGATTAACGATCACCCTCGACGGGTTCAACCGAGCATGACGTGCGCCGACGACCCAGAGCGCAGCCGCGATGAGGGGCGGCGCCGATGACTACCGCAGTTGTGGCGGTTCTCGCGGCGCTGGTGGGCGCCGCGATCGTCGGCTGGCTGATGACCCGCCGGTCGGGCGCCGTTCGCGCAACCGACCCCGCCCGGGACTTCGACACCACCGACTTGGGCCTGTCGTCACAGGGGCCGACCGTGGTGCATTTCAGCGCATCGTGGTGCGGGCCCTGCACGCAGGTGCGTCGCGTGGTCAAACAGGTGTGTGATGGTCTTGAGCAGGTTGCGCACGTCGAGATTGACATGGACGCCAATCCGGTTGCCGCGCGGCGCCTTTCGGTGTTGTCGCTCCCGACGACCTTCATCTTCGACGCCGATGGCCGGCAGCGCTACCGCACCTCGGGGGTGCCCAAAGCCGGTGACCTGCGATCGGCCCTGACGCCGCTGTTGGCCCTATGACGTTGACATTGGGTAAGCTGCGTGGCGTGTCCGCCCGCGTGGAGCTCATGCTCACCAACCGCCGCACTGTCGTACTGTGCCGCGTCGCGGGCTGCTGCTGTTGTTGTAGCTGCTGAGTAGCCGCGCTTTTTCGCGCCGCGCTCGGAGCAACCAGAACCCGTGGCGCGTCGCCACAAAAGTCGTGCACAAGGCAATCAGGAGCAGCATCATGTCGGAGACCAACACCCCCGATCAGGTCGATGTCCGGGGACCGCGCTTCGCGGCGTGGATCACCACCGCCGTCCTCGTCATCACCCTCCTCGTCTCCGGCGTCAGCCCTTTCGGCGCCGCGGAGATCCTCGGATTGCAGTCCATTGTCTTCGCGATCGGCGCGCTGGCGGGCCCCCGGAGGCACCCCTACGGCCGGCTGTTCGCCTCATTCGTCGCGCCGCGGCTGAGCCCGGTACGCGAGCGTGAACCCGTCCCCCCGCTGAAGTTCGCGCAGCTTGTCGGCTTGATCTTCGCCGCCCCGGCCGCGATCGGGTTCGCCAACGGCGCTGTACTCTTCGGGGTCGTGCTCACCGGGGCGGCCCTGATTGCCGCCTTCCTTAACGCGGCCTTCGGCATCTGCCTGGGCTGCCAGCTCTATCCGCTCGTGGCGCGTCTGAAGCCGGTCCACAGCACCTCATAGCGATCGAAAGGATCCCCCATATGGCACGCTCCGACGTCCTGGTCTCCGCCGACTGGGCCCAGAGCAATCTCGATGCCGACCACGTGGTCTTCGTCGAGGTCGACGAAGACACCAGCGCCTACGACGACGGCCACATCGCCGGGGCGATCAAGCTGGACTGGCGCGACGACCTGCAAGACCCGATCCGCCGCGACTTCGTCGACGCCGCGCAGTTCTCCAAGCTGCTCAGCGAGCGCGGCATCGCCAACGACGACACGGTGGTGCTCTACGGCGGTAACAACAACTGGTTCGCCGCCTACGCCTACTGGTATTTCAAGCTCTACGGCCACGAGGACGTCAAGCTGCTCGACGGCGGTCGCAAGAAGTGGCAACTCGACGGTCGGGCGTTCTCGACCGACGCAGTGAGCCGACCCGCCACCAGCTACACCGCGAAGCCCGCGGACAACACCATCCGCGCCTTCCGCGACGAGGTGCTGGCCGCGATCAACGAGAAGAACCTGGTCGACGTGCGCTCGCCCGACGAGTTCTCGGGCAAGATCCTGGCGCCGGCCCACCTGCCGCAGGAGCAGAGCCAACGACCCGGCCACATTCCGAGCGCGATCAACGTGCCGTGGAGCAGGACTGCCAACGACGACGGCACCTTCAAGTCGGACGAGGAGCTGGCCACGATCTACGCCGACGCCGGCCTGGACGGCTCGAAGGAAACGATTGCCTACTGTCGAATCGGGGAACGTTCGTCGCACACCTGGTTCGTCTTGCAGGAACTTCTGGGACACCGGAATGTCAAGAACTACGACGGCAGTTGGACGGAATACGGCTCCCTGGTAGGAGCCCCAATCGAGTTGGGAAGCTGATTATGTGCTCTGCGCCGAAGCAAGGACAGACTCTGCCGGCCAGCGTCGACCTGGAGAAGGAAACGGTGATCACCGGCCGGGTCGTCGACCATGACGGTCAGGTCGTGGGAGGTTCTTTCGTGCGACTGCTGGACTCCTCGGGCGAGTTCACCGCTGAGGTCGTGGCCTCGGCCACCGGCGACTTCCGGTTCTTCGCCGCTCCGGGGTCCTGGACGCTGCGTGCGCTGTCGGCCGCCGGCAACGGCGACGCGATCGTCGAGCCCAAGGGCGCCGGCATCCACGAGGTCGACGTCAAAATCGCCTGAGCGGGCGAGAGAACTAGACTCGTCGCTGTGGTTCTGTTCTTCGAGATCATGCTTGTCGCGGCCGTTGTGGCCATCTCCTGGTTCGCGTTGTACACGCTGTATCAGCTGATCACCGACGAATCGTGACTGACGCCGACGAAACCGGCGAAGACCCGGGCCGCGTGCCGGGCTCCGGCGATCGCGCAGTAGCCGCAGCGGCGGCACGTGCGAAGGCAACCGCGATGCGCAATGTCCCGGTCTTCGACGACCTGCCAATTCCCGCGGATACCGCGAACCTGCGTGAGGGTGCCAACCTCAACGATGCCCTGCTGGCGTTGCTTCCGTTGGTCGGTGTCTGGCGCGGCGAAGGCGAGGGCCGTGGGCCCGACGGCGACTACCGGTTCGGTCAGCAGATCGTCGTCTCCCACGACGGCGGCGACTACCTGAACTGGGAATCCCGCTCGTGGCGACTCACCGACACCGGTGAGTACCAATCGAGCGACCTGCGCGAGACCGGGTATTGGCGCTTCGTCAACGAGCCCGACGACCCATCGGAGTCGCAGGCCATCGAACTGCTGTTGGCCCATTCCGCCGGTTACGTAGAACTCTTCTACGGCCGCCCGCTCAATCAATCGTCGTGGGAGCTGGCCACCGACGCGCTGGCCCGCAGCCGGTCGGGCGTGCTGGTCGGCGGCGCGAAGCGGCTTTACGGCATCATCGACGGTGGCGATCTGGCCTACGTCGAAGAGCGGGTGGATGCCGACGGCGGACTGATTCCGCATCTATCGGCGCGGCTGACGCGTTTCGTCGGCTGACGCGATATTGGTTGGCGCAGTATGTGTTCGGCTGCCTGAGAAATGGGCAGCCCCCGAGCCGTGGTTCCAGGTTGGACAAACCGGGAGGCTCGGGGGCCGGGTGACTGCAGGGAATTCGCCAGCGCAGTGCTGCTGGTTCTTTCCAGCCAGGTGCTGCTAGCGGGCAGCCACCTCACAAGTCCAATAAGCTATCAATTTCTCAGACCACCTCCCTTCTTGTGTACTGGCGAAGGTACCCGCTGCTCGTCACGCCGACAACTGATTTCGCCGATCGCTGACGATTGCAGCGTCAACCAGTTCGGCGAATTCCGCGGTCAAGGGCGCGCGCGGCAGAGCCCGGCCGTCGAGGGTGTGCACGCGAGCGGCCAGCGTCATGCTCGAGACCAGCCAAATGCCCTGCGCAGCAAGCAGATCAGCAGCGCGCAGGGCACGGTAGTCGCAGTCGTAGCCCTTCGCGCGGGCGACAGCGAACAGCGCCTGCTGTGTGGTGCCCCGCAGGATCGGATACCAGGGCGGCGGGGTCAGCAGGCACACGTTGCCGTCGTCGCCGGCGGCGGCGATCACAACGGTCGAGCGTGGGCCTTCCAGGATGTAGCCATCGGAGCTGACGAAGATGACGTCGCCGGCTCCGTGGCGGTCCGCGTGCCGCAGGGCGGCCATGTTGATGGCGTACGACAGCGTTTTGGCGCCGGCCAGCAGCCACGGCATCTTCTCGGCACCGGCCGACGGCAGCTCGCGGGGCAGCGTGATCGCGGCCAGCCCGTCCCTGCGGACCGCGGTGATCCGGTCGGCGACCGGGCTCACCGCGACGTATGCGGTCGGCGCGGCGCCACGCTCGCGGCCGCGGCTGTAGACCAGGCGCATGGCGGCCTCGTCGTTGGTATCGCCCAGCCACTGCTTGGTCGCCAGGTCGATCGCGTGCCGCCACGCGGACAGGTCCGGATCCGGCAGCTCGAGCAGCTTCGCCGAATGGCTCAGCCGGCCCAGGTGCGCCTCGACCAGGCAGGCACGGCCGTCGCGGATCAGCAGGGTCTCGAAGACGCCGTCGCCCCGCACCGCGGCGAGGTCGTCGGCGAACAGCAGCGGAGTGCCCGGCGGATGCACCTCGCCGTCGAGCGTCACGATCACGCCCGGATGGCCAGTCATGAAGCAAGAGCCTATCGCCGGATTCCGTAGAGTTGACGTGTGTCCGCAGTTCCCGCACCCGAGACCGGCCCTGACGCCGGTGCCGTCTGGCATTACGGCGATCCGCTGGGCGAGCAGCGCGCCGCCGAAACCGCTGCCGCTCTGGTGGATCGGTCGCATCGCGGTGTCCTCACTCTGATCGGTACCGACCGGCAGACCTGGCTGCACAGCATCTCCACCCAGCACGTCAGCGAGCTCCCCGACGGCGCCAGCGCCCAGAACCTCAGCCTCGACGGGCAGGGCCGGGTCGAAGACCACTGGATCCAGACCGAACTCGGCGGCATCACCTATCTCGACACCGAGCCCTGGCGCGGCGAGCCGCTGCTGGCCTACCTGCAGAAGATGGTGTTCTGGTCGCAGGTGACTCCGGCCGCGGCCGACCTGGCGGTGTTGTCGCTGCTGGGGCCGCGGCTCGCCGACCCCGCGGTGCTCGACGCCCTCGGAGTCGACGCACTGCCCACCGAGCTGACCGCGACACCGCTGCGCGGCGGCGGTTTCGTCCGCCGGATGACCGAGGCCAACCCGGGCCAGATCGAGCTCGATGTGGTGGTCGACCGCGCCGGCTCTGCCGATGTGCGACAACGGTTGACCAACGCCGGGGTGCGCCCGGCCGGGGTATGGGCCTATGAGGCCCACCGGGTGGCGGCCGTGCGTCCACGGCTCGGCGTCGACACCGACGAACGCACCATCCCGCACGAGGTGGGCTGGATCGGTGGCGCCGTCCACCTGGACAAGGGCTGCTACCGGGGTCAGGAGACCGTCGCCCGGGTGCATAACCTGGGCAAACCGCCGCGAATGCTGGTGCTGTTGCACCTGGACGGGTCGGTGGATCGGCCGGCCACCGGCGACCCTGTGCTGGCCGGTGGCCGCGCGGTGGGCCGGCTCGGGACCGTCGTCGAGCATGTCGATCTGGGCCCGGTGGCCTTGGCGCTGCTCAAGCGCGGCATCCCCGCCGACACCGCCCTGAGCACCGGCCGCGACGCCGAGGTGGCGGCGGTGATCGACGCCGACTCGCTGCCGCCGGTGGACGGGCCGGGTGCCGGTCGGGCGGCCGTCGAGCGATTGCGCGGAACGGCCCGATGACCGTCGTCGAACCCTGCGGGGCGCAACAGCACGCAGCCAGCGGGCACGCTAAACTATCGGCAGGACAATAAAGACAAGAGATCGGAGCCGCCTACTTGTTGGGCCGCTCCGTTATTGCGCGAGGGGGTTCCCCCATGGGCCGTGGCCGGGCTAAGGCGAAGCAGACCAAGGTCGCTCGAGACCTTAAATACAGCTCACCGCAGACCGATTTCGATCGGCTACAACGCGAGCTGTCCGGTTCCGAGGGTGAGGACGCGGACCAGTCGGAGAGCGACGATCCCTGGAGCGACGTGCGCCGCTAGCGCTCGCCTCACCGGCGAGCCGAAATCTAGAACCTCGGGTGCTGCCCAACGAGTTTCGCTCGCGGACCTTCTTTTCCACCTTTGTTGATCGTGCCCAGGACCCAGCAGTTCAGATGCCGGGCGGTCAAGATCGCCAGCGCGCGGTCGGTGTCTTCGGGTGCCACGACGGCGATCATGCCGACGCCCATGTTGAAGGTCTTCTCCATCTCGGCGCGTGAGACGCGTCCCCGCTGAGCGATCATCGCGAATACCGGTGCCGGCGTCCAGGTTCCACGGTCCATCTCGGCGAGCAGGCCGTTGGGGACGACGCGCTCCAGGTTGCCGGCCAGCCCGCCACCGGTCACGTGGCAGAACGTGCGGACCTGGGTTTCGGCGGCCAGAGCCAGGCAGTCCTTGGCGTAGATGATGGTCGGCTCCAGCATCTCTTCACCGAGTGTGCGCCCGAATTCCTCGACGTAACCTTCCAGGTTTCCGCGGTCGATCTCCAGCAGCACCTTGCGGGCCAAGGAGTAGCCGTTGGAATGCAGGCCCGACGATCCCATCGCGATGATGACGTCGCCCGGCCTGACCCGATCGGGTCCAAGCACGTCATCGGCCTCGACCACGCCGACGCCGGTGGCGGAGATGTCGTAATGATCGGGCTCGATCAGGCCGGGATGCTCGGCGGTTTCCCCGCCGAGTAACGCGCAGCCGGCCCGCACGCACCCCTCGGCGATTCCGCCGACGATCGCGTTGAGACGCTCCGGCACAATGCGGCCCAGCGCGATGTAGTCCAGCAGGAACAGTGGTTCGGCACCGCAGACGACCAGGTCGTCGACGACCATCGCCACCAGGTCGAGACCGACGGTGTCGTGCTTGTCCATCGCCTGCGCTACGGCCAGTTTGGTGCCCACCCCGTCGCTGGATGCGGCCAGCAGCGGCTCACGGTAATCGCCGCGCAGCGCGAAGAGCCCGGCGAACCCTCCGAGCTTGCCGATCACCTCAGGCCTGGTGGCTTTGGACGCCAAGGGTTTGAACAGTTCGACTGCGCGGTCACCGGCTTCGATATCGACTCCGGCCGATGCATATGTCGCGCCCGGGGTGGCCGGGTCTTTTCCGCGGGCGGTCATCGCGCTAAAGGCTACCGGTCGACGCTCGGCACAGGTATCTCCCACTCGTGCAAAGACATCGTCAAGGCTAGGGATGCCGCAGCACGGCGGCCTGCTCGGCCTCGGCCGAGAACTCGGAGACGATCTCGGAGTGCGCGGCCCCACGCGCAGCGTTGGCCAGCATGTGCTCGATCACATTCTTGCCAAGCGCTGTCTCGCTTGGCAATTCGATCGGATACTTGCTGTCGAAGCATGCCGAGCAGAGTCGCGAGGTGGGCTGCTCGGTGGCGGCGACCAGACTCCGCAGCGAGATGTAACCGAGCGTGTCGGCGTTGATGGCATGCCGCACGGCTTCGAGCATTTCGTCTTCGTCCTCGACGGCGTTGGCGATCAACTCGGCGGGCGACGGGAAGTCGATGCCGTAGAAACACGGCCATTTCACCGGCGGCGAAGCGATCCGCACGTGAACTTCGACCGCCCCGGCCTCCCGCAGCATCCTGACCAGCGCGCGCTGGGTGTTGCCCCGCACGATGGAGTCGTCGACGACGATCAGCCGCTTACCGCGGATGACCTCTTTGAGCGGATTCAACTTCAGCCGGATTCCGAGCTGACGAATGGTCTGTGAGGGCTGGATGAAGGTGCGGCCGACGTAGGCGTTCTTCATCAGGCCCTGGCCGTAAGGGATGCCGGACTCCTGCGCGTAGCCGACGGCAGCGGGGGTGCCGGATTCCGGCACGCCGATCACCAGGTCGGCGTCGATCGGGTGTTCGCGGGCCAGGCGGCGGCCGATCTCCAGACGGGCGCCGTGCACCGAACGGCCGGAAATCGTGCTGTCGGGGCGGGCCAGGTACACGTACTCGAAGATGCAGCCCTTGGGTTCGGGGTTGGCGAACCGGGTCGAGCGGACGCCGTCGGCGTCGATCGCCAGCAGCTCACCGGGCTCGATCTCGCGGACGAACGAGGCGCCGACGATGTCGAGGGCGGCGGTTTCCGACGCGACCACCCAGCCGCGGTCCAGCCGTCCCAGGCACAGCGGCCGCACGCCGTACGGGTCGCGGGCCGCGTACAGGGTGTTTTCGTCCATGAACGTCAGGCAGAACGCGCCGCGCACCGTCGGCAGCAGTTCCAGCGCGGCCTGTTCCAGGCTCGAGTCGGCTGCGCCGTGCGCCAGCAACGCGCCGAGCATGTCCGAGTCGGTGGTGGCCGCCCCCGGGACCCGTGAGTTGAGCAGCCCGGCCTCGCGGCAACGGGTGACGAGCTCGGCGCTGTTGACCAGGTTTCCGTTGTGCCCCAACGCAACTCCGGTACCGGCCGCGGTGTTGCGGAAAACCGGCTGTGCGTTTTCCCACGTCGGCTGGCCGCTGGTGGAGTACCGGCAGTGCCCGACAGCGACGTGACCTTCCATGGCTGCCAGTGTCTGCTCATCGAAGACCTGACTGACCAGGCCGAGATCCTTGAACACGAGCACCTGCGACCCGTCCGCGACGGCGATGCCGGCGGCCTCCTGGCCACGGTGTTGCAGCGCGTAGAGGCCGAAGTAGGTCATCTTGGCGACTTCTTCACCGGGGGCCCAGACCCCGAAAACACCACATTCTTCGCCGGGCGGGTTCTCGACATCCTCAGAGGCAACGGCTGTCTGGTCGGTCACGGTGCGGCGGCTCCCCGGGGAACGGATGGTGACTTGGTGAAGTCTACGGAAACGTTCGGCGTGTCCACGAATTGAGTGCGCGTGTTGCGGCGTGTCTGCACCGATTTTCGCAGCTCAGCAGCCCCATGAGAGTGCAAATGTCGCATATGCCACAGCAGCCACGGGCACGTGTGACGGGGATCGCCTCAGATCGCCGAAGCCCCGGCCGCGTCGTCGAGCACTTGGTAGGCGGCGTTATAGCCGGGAGTGAACGTGATACCCGGGCCGCCGTGGCACCCGGCACTGGCCAGGTACAGCCCGTCGACCGGGATCGGCAGGTCGACGAAACCCTTGGGGCCGGGCCGATTCGGCCCCATGAGATCCGGGTGCAGCAGGCCGTGGCAGAAGTCGCCGGACGGGGCGCCGAACATCGTCTGCATGTGGTACGGCGCGAACGTGATATGCCGGATGACGATGTCGCGGAAGTTGGGCGCGTAGCGGGCGATCTTGTCGATAACCCGTTGCGCCATTTCATTTTTCAGATGCCCGTGCTGGTCACGAGGGGCCTCGACGGGAAACGCGTAGGCATAGGCGCTCGCAGCGTGCTTTCCGGGTGGCGCCAGTCCGGGATCCATGCAGGACGGGATCTGCATTCCGAGTGACGGGTTGTCGGGCACCTGACCCCGGGTGCACATCTCCCACTGGCATTGCTGTTCCTCCGGTGAGCCGAAGATCCCGATGGACTGCTGCATTCCGGGTTCGTTGAGTAGCTCGTAGGGCGGTGCGAACTCCGGCCGGTCGTCGAGGGCGAAATGGATCTGGACGAATGCCGCACGGTGGTCGCGACCGCCCAGCCTGGTGACCAGATCCGCGGGTAGATGCTCCGCGCCGACCAGATCGGTGAGGGTGACGTCGGGCGCCAGATTGGACACCACCACGGGGGCGGTGATCGTCGAGCCGTCTTTGAGTCGTACGCCGGTGACGCGGTCGTTTTCCACCAGGATCTTTTCGACCTTGGCCCGGAAACGGATCTCCCCACCGCATCCGACGAACAATTCACGAAGATGTTCGGTCAGCGCGCCGATACCGCCTTCGAGCTTGGTCATCATCGCGGTGCTGTCGTCGGGCACCGCCAGAGCGAACGCCAGGCAGGTCGCGCTGCCCGGGGTGTAGGGGCCGCGATAGGTGGAGTTGACGGCCAGAAACGCCAGCATCCCACGCATGATGGCGTGCTTTTCCTTGTCCGGCAGGTAACGGTCGATGGCGTCCATCGCCGAGCCGAACAGCATCTCGTGGATGGCTTTGCGTTCGGTCTCGTTGGCCGCGCAGGCGTACATCTCGTCAAGAGTCTTCGGCCGCGTGCGCACCTCGAATCGGCCGAGCGCTCTCGCCGGCCCCTGACTCCAGCCGATCAGCTCGGCCATTCCCGTGATCGCGTCGGCGCCGTGCTTCTCGCCGAGATGTGTCATCAGCTGCACCGGATCGCGGTAGAAGATCATCGGCTCCTCGCCGGCCTCGCCGATGTTGACCGACATCACGTCGGCCTCCACGGTCGGAAGAGCGTCCAGGCCAAGCTCTCCTGCGATCTGGGGCGCGGTGGGGAATTGCACCGACCCGGCAATCTCGTAGCGGAAACCGTCGATCAGTTCGACCGTCGCGGCCATTCCCCCGCTGTAGGTGTTGGCCTCCAGGCACAGCGTGCGCAGACCGGCGCGCTGCAGGATCGCCGCCGCCGTCAGGCCGTTGTGCCCAGCTCCGACGACGATCGCGTCAAAGTCAGTCATGGCTGGCAGAATATGTCAGTACTGACATATTCGGAAGGGGTCAGTACTGACGGGAGATAGCATCGGCGCGATGACGGAGTCGACCAACCTCCACCGGCTGCGCCGGCGATCGACGCACGACGCGTTGCGGCGGGTCGCGCTGGCTCAGTTCGCGAGCAGGGGTTTCGCGAATGTGACCGTGACGCAACTGGCCACCGAGGCCGGTGTCACCGAGCGCACGTTCTTTCGCCACTTCCCCAGCAAGGAAGCGGTCCTGTTTCAGGATTACGACACCCACCTGGAGTGGCTGGCCGAGGCGTTGGCACAGCGGCCTGCCTCGGAGTCGCTGTTTGACGCCGTGCTGGCGAGCGTCGCGAGCTTTCCGCATGACGTCGAGGTGGTTCGCCAGGCTGCGCTGGCCCGTTCGACGTTGATATCCGCCGAACGCGTCGCAGCGCATCTACGCGTGGTGCAGTCGTCTTTCGCCGAGGTGCTGACGGCCTTCATCAAGAATCGTCATGCGGGCATTCCCAACCTCGCACTCATCGCCGAGGTCGCGGGTGCGGCCCTGGCGGCGGCACTGGTGGTGGCGGTCCAGAAGTGGGGCGACGACGGGTGCACCGGCGACCTGGGCGAAATCGTCGCTGCGAGTGTCGATCTGGTTCGTTCCGGACTGGCTCCGCTGGCTTAGCCCAGTCGCACCACGGGCAGCCAGGCCGCGATCTCGCCGGCCCGCGAACCGGACAGCCGCAACGCCCCGATGCTCGTCGCGTCAGGAACCTGCAGCAGTCCGGTGGCCAGCAGCAGCCAGGTGCGGGGATCGGTCTCGACGACGTTGGGCGGGGTGCCGCGGGTGTGCGGTGGCCCGGCGATGCACTGCACCGCGACGAACGGCGGAATGCGGACCTCGACGCTGGCGCCGGGTGCGTCGGCGGCCAGGGTCCGGGCGGTGAGTCGCACCGCGCTCGCGAGGTCGGCGCGAGGCGGCGGCGTCCGACTCTCGTCGCGCAGCCATTCCTCGACGGCGTGCACGGCGGCGCGGGTCTGGGCCGGGTCGGCGCGGTTGCGGGGTGCCATGACTCAGTCTTCGAGCGCGGCGCGGACGCGTTCGGTATCGGCCGCCGTCCAGCCGTCCGGCGGGGCGATCGCGGCGAGTCCGTCAAGGATGTCGTTGCCGTAGTTGTGGCCGTGCCCGCCCGGGACGCCCTCGGCGTTGGTCAGGTCGGCACTGACCTGCCAGAAGGTAACCACCGGACTCCACTGCATCGCCGGGCTGCGGTCGTGACCAGCCGGCTCGACCAGCCAGTCGGGCCTGCCGAACAGCAGATCCGGCGACCACCAGACCACCGGATCGGACGGATGCTGCAGGAACAGCACCCGTGTGCCGTCCCACGGCCGACCGGTGACACGCGCGACGTCGGCGGGATCGTTCGCCTCGGAGAACCGTACGGTTCGCCCGTTGTCGTAACCCGGCTGCACCTCGGTGGTGCCGGGGTCGCGCCGCGCGATCAGCGCGTGCCACAGCGCGCTTTCCTGCGGCGGCCCGACCCAGAGCACCGCATCGAAGCCCATCCGGCGGATGTCGGGCAGCCAGCCGAATGCGGCCTGTCCTGCCATCGAGCCAAGGCTCTCGCCATAGAGCACCAGCTTCGGTCGGTGCTGCGGCGGCAACTGCGCCCAGCGGTCGTGGACGGCATTGATCAGCATGCGTCCCGAGTCCATCGACTTCTGCTTGTCGGCCAAAAATGAAATCCAGCTCGGCAGAAAGGAATACTGCAGACCGACGATCGCGGTGTCGCCGTTGTACATCATCTCCAGTGAGCGCGTGGCCACCGGGTCGATCCAGCCGGTGCCGGTGGTCGGCGCGATGACCAGGACCTTGCGATTGAATGCCCCGGTGCGCACGAGTTCGTTGACGAGGACCTCCAGCCGCCCCTGATCGTCGGGGGCGGTGTGCAGGCCGGCGTACACCCGAATGGGTTCCCTGGCGGGCTTGCCGTTGAGCTTGGTCAGCTCGGCCGCATGCGGACCGGTGCCGACGAAGTCGCGGCCCTGATAGCCCAACGAGTCCCACGGCGCCAATGATGTTGGGCTGCCAGACTTTTCCGGCAGCAGCGGCTGTGAGACACCGGCGGGAGTCGCGCTGTCCTGCGGTTGGAACAGCGCGTTGGCGCCGGCGAAGAAGCCGCGGACGAGCACCCCGTCGAACAGCAGAACCAGCAAAGCCACGACAATCGAGGTGCCGATGAACATGGCCACCTCGTCATGGAGATGCCAACGCCGAATCAGCCTGCGCGCCAACAGTTTGACAACATCGATGAGCACCCGGAACGCGGCAACTAGCAGCGCGCCGACAACAATGGCGACGGCCAGCGTGCGCAGATAGCCTGGGCTCGTCGGCCCCTCGATACCCATCAGCGCCGACAACTGCCGCTGCCAGGCCGCCGCCGGGATCAGCATCAGCATGCACGCCGTCGGGGCGAGTACCACGACCGCCGCCTTCATCCACCACAGCACCCTCGGCGCCGGTGGCCACCACCGGGCGCCGCGGAGCATTAGACGCTGGACAACCTCGCCGATCAACACACCCAGGCCGTAGCCGAAGGCGGCGTTCACCCCGCCAATCAGGCCCTGGAACAACCAGTCTCGCGGTACCAGCGACGGCGTCAACGACAGACAGAAGAACAGTGCGCCGAACGCAATACCGGTGAATTTCAGCCGCAGCAGACCCCACGACCACGCCAGCAGCGGATGACGTCCGCGAGGCTCGGCATTCATCGCAGTAGGGCGGCCAGCACCCCTTCGGACGTGCTGTGCAACTCCGCCAGGGGCACCGTGAACAACCCTTGCACCTCGACCGCGCGGGAGCCTTGGTCGACGACGCCGATGCGGGTGGCGGGCAGGCCGCGCGCCTCGCACATCGACACCAAGCGGCTCTCCTCGGTGCGCGGCACCGCGACCAGCACCCGCCCGGACGACTCGGAGAATAGAGCGACGAACGGGTCGGCACCTTCGGGAAGCACGATGCGGCAACCAATTTCGCCGGCCATCGCCGATTCGACGACCGCCTGCGCCAGGCCGCCTTCGGACAGGTCGTGGGCCGCGGACACCAGGCCGTCGCGGCAGGCCGCGCTGAGCACGTCGGCCAGCAGACGTTCGCGGGCCAGATCGACCACGGGCGGTCGACCGCCCAAATGGTCACCCGTGACCTGCGCCCAGATCGAGCCGTCGAATTCGTCGCGGGTGTCGCCGAGCAGGATCAGCGTCTCGTCCGGTTCGGTGCCCATCGCGGTCGGGATGCGGCGGGTGACGTCGTCGATCACGCCGAGAACGCCGACCACCGGGGTGGGCATGATCGCCGTTGTCCCGGTCTGGTTGTAGAAGCTGACGTTGCCGCCGGTAATCGGAATGCCCAGTGCCGCACAGCCATCCGCAAGACCGCGAACCGCCTGGGAGAACTGCCACATCACGCCCGGGTCCTCCGGCGAGCCGAAGTTGAGGCAGTTGGTCACCGCGACCGGGGTGGCGCCGGTGACCGCGACGTTGCGGTATGCCTCGGCCAGCGCGAGCTGCGCGCCGACGTAAGGGTCGAGCATCGTGTAGCGGCCGGACGCGTCGGTCGACAGCGCGATGCCACGTCCGGTGGTCTCGTCGACGCGCAGCACCCCGCCGTCGGCATGCTCGGCCAGCACCGTGTTGCCCCGCACGTAACGGTCATACTGCTCGGTGATGAACGCCCGGCTGCATAGGTGCGGACTGCCAAGCAGCGCAAGCAAAGTCGCGCGCAGCTCGTCACCAGACTCTGGCCGCGGCAGGGCGGCCGAGGTGTCGGCAATCAGCGCGTCCTGCGACTCGGGCCGCGCGACGGGCCGCTGGTAGATCGGGCCCTCGTGGGCGACCGTCCGGGGTGGGACATCGACGACGGTCTCGCCGTGCCAGGTGATCCGCAGCCGGTCGCCGTCGGTGACCTCGCCGATGGTGGTGGCCAGCACCTCCCACTTGCGACAGACCGCCATGAACGCGTCCACGTTCTCCGGCGCCACCACCGCGCACATCCGTTCCTGCGACTCGCTGGACAGGATCTCGGCGGGCGTCATGTCCTTGGCCCGCAGCGGCACGGTGTCCAACTCGATTGCCATCCCGCCGTCCCCCGCCGAGGCGAGTTCCGATGTGGCACAAGATAACCCGGCTCCACCGAGGTCCTGGATACCGATCACCAGACCGGCGGAATACAGCTCGAGGCAGCACTCGATGAGAACCTTCTCGGTGAACGGGTCACCCACCTGAACCGAGGGACGTTTCTTGCGCCCTGATCCCGACTCGTCGCCGCCGAAGGTCTCCGACGCCAGCACCGACACCCCGCCGATGCCGTCGAGTCCGGTGCGGGCACCGAACAGGATGATCTTGTTGCCCGCACCCGAGGCGAAGGCCAGATGAAGGTCTTCCTTGCGCAGCACGCCGACACACAACGCGTTCACCAACGGGTTGCCGGCGTAGCAGGCGTCGAAGACGGTTTCGCCGCCGATGTTCGGCAGGCCCAGCGAGTTGCCGTAGCCGCCGATGCCGCGCACCACGCCGTCGAGCACGCGACGGGTGTCCGGGGCGTCCGCGGCGCCGAACCGCAGCTGGTCCATCACCGCGACCGGCCGCGCACCCATCGCCATGATGTCGCGGACGATCCCACCGACCCCGGTGGCCGCGCCCTGGTACGGCTCCACGTAGGACGGATGATTGTGCGATTCGACCTTGAACGTGACGGCCCAGCCGTCGCCGATGTCGACCACGCCGGCGTTCTCGCCGATGCCGGCCAGCATTCCGGCCCGCATCTCATCGGTGGTGGTCTCGCCGAAGTACCGCAGATGCACCTTTGACGACTTGTAGGAGCAGTGCTCGCTCCACATCACCGAGTACATGGCCAGCTCGGCGTCGGTCGGCCGGCGGCCCAGGATGTCGCGTATCCGCCGGTATTCGTCGTCTTTGAGACCGAGTTCGCGGAATGGTTGCGGCTGGTCAGGGGTGGCCGCGGCCCGCTCGACGGTATCTATCGCGTGAGTGAGCCCAGACGTCACGCCGATCAGTCTAGGTGGCCCGGTCGGCTAGCCGGTGCCGGCGACGCAGAAGGCGTTGCCGGCCGGGTCGGCCAGCACCACCCAGCGGAAGCTGTCGCCGATGCTGTGCCGGCCGACTTCGGTCGCACCCGCGGCCTTGAGCCGGTCCACTTCGGCGTCGACATCCGCGGCGCCGAAGTCCAGGTGCACGCGATTCTTGCCGGGGGTTGGATCGTCGACTTTCTGAAATCCCAATCGCGGCCCGTCCTTGCGGACGACCGCGATGAACTCCCCGGGTATCAATTCCTGTGTCTCGCCCTCGAACTGCTCTGCCCACCAGTGCGCGAGTCGCAGCGGGTCGGCGCAGTCGACGGTGACCATCTCCATGCTGAGTGCCATGTCCGCGACTTTATTGCCGCCGCGATGACCTCGGAGGTAATTGTGCACCGTTGTCGCGACCGGACAGACTTTTATCCGTACCACCGACACCTGGAGGGAATCATGACCGACACGCAAACCGTTTCTCCCACAAAGAGATTCAGCCCCGAATTCTTCGCCGCGTTTTGGGCGGCACCGAGCATGTCGCACAGCATGGACATCCTGGCCGCCGACATCGTGGGGTACTGGCCCGGTGACAGCGAGCCGGTGCGCGGATTGGAGGCCTACACGCAGAAAATCGCCGACATTCTCTCAGCGGCGCCGGACCTGAGGCTCGAACTCGTCGACAGCGCCACCGCTGCCGGCGCCGTCGCGGGCGAAGAACTGTTCTTCCTGCACTACGTCGGACATGCGAGCGGTCCGGACGGGCCGATCGAGATCCGCGGATTGGATCGGGTCCGCACCCGCGACGGCATCGTCGTCGAGAACGTGATCCGCTACGACCCGCTGTTCGTCTAGCGGTCGGGCGACAGAAACGCGTGCAGCGCCGCTGCATATGCCGGAACGTCGTTGGCGCCCATCAGTTCTCGTGCCGAGTGCATCGCGAGCTGAGGGGCGCCGACGTCGACTGTCGCGATCCCGGTCCGAGCCGCGGTCATCGGCCCGATCGTCGAGCCGCACGGCAGGTCGGCGCGGTGTTCGTAGCGCTGCAGCGGCACCCCGGCCTGCCGGCAGGCCAGCGCGAACGCCGCGGCGGTCCGACCGTCGGTGGCGTAGCGCAGATTCGGGTGCACCTTGAGCACCGGCCCGCCGTTGATCGAGATGAGATGGCCCGGCTCGTGTCGCTCCGGGTAATTCGGGTGCGTGGCGTGGGCCATGTCCGCCGAAGCGACCATCGACCCCGACATCCGCCGCAGAAAGTCCTCGCGGCCGCCACCACCGGCGAGCACGACCCGCTCGAGTGTGGTCAATAACAGTTCGGAGTCCGCGCCGTGATCCGAGGTCGATCCGACCTCCTCGTGGTCGAACAGTGCCAGCACGGGCAGGTACTCGGCCGGCGCGGACTCCAGAAACGCCTCCAGGCCCGCGTAACAGGATGCCTGGTTGTCTAGTCGCGGTGCGCTGACGAATTCGCTGTCGACACCGGTCACCCTCGAGGGAGTCAGGTCGTGGGTCATCAGATCGGCGCCAAGCACATCAGCAGGGTCGACACCGGCGCGTTGGGCGACGTAGTCGATGAAAAAGGGCGCTGCGCCGGCCCCCCACACCGCGTTGACATGTCGCTGCGGATCCAGCGTGAGCGACTTGCGGTCGTCGGCCAGGTGGATGGCCAACTGCGGCACCCGCAGGATCGGGTCGTCGACGCGGACCAGCCGATGTGAGATGCCCGCTGGGTGCTGGCGGTCACGAACCGACAGCCTCCCGCTGATACCCAGGTCGCGATCCAGCCAGGAGTTGAGCCAGGCACCGCCGTAAGGCTGCAGCGCGATCATCTGCCACCCGGCAACTTCGCGGGCGGGATGTTGCTTGACCCGCAGGTTCGGGCTGTCGGTGTGACCGCCTACGACCCGAAACGGTCGTGCGGCACCCGTGCTGTCCCAGGCCACCAGCGACCCGGCCCGCACCGTGAAGAACTTGCCTGCCTGCGGCCATTCGTCGGCCTCGGCGACTTCGGTGAAGCCGGCCGCGACCAGCCGTGCCGACACGGTGGCGCAGACGTGAAATGGCGACGGGGACGCGTCGATGAATTCGCAGAGCCCTTGCGGGGTTGCCACCATGGACCCATCTTTTCATCACGGGTCCAGCGGAGACGTTAGGGTCGGATACGTGCCCGATCCGCAGCCGGTTCTCGCGTCGTTGACACCGGCCGCGATCTTTCTGGTGGTCACCATCGACGGGGGCGGCGAAGAAACCGTGCACGATGCGCTGTCCGGGATTTCCGGGCTGGTGCGCTCCACCGGTTTCCGCGATCCGGCCAAGCATCTGTCGGTGGTCACCTCGATCGGGTCGCACGCCTGGGACCGGTTGTTCGACGGCCCGCGGCCGGCCGAACTGCACCCGTTCATCGAGCTGGACGGCGCCTCCCACACGGCCCCGGCCACCCCCGGAGACCTGCTGTTCCACGTTCGGGCGGAGACGCTGGATGTGTGCTTCGAGTTGGCCAACAACATTCTGCGATCGATCGCCGGCGCCGTGACCGTGGTCGACGAGGTGCACGGGTTCCGCTTCTTCGACAACCGCGATCTGCTGGGGTTCGTCGACGGGACCGAGAATCCGGCCGGCGCACCGGCTGTCGCGGCGACCGAGATCGGCGACGAGGATCCGCAATTCGCCGGCGGAAGCTATGTGCACGTGCAGAAATATCTGCACGACATGGCTTCGTGGGATGCGCTGTCGGTGACCGAGCAGGAACACGTCATCGGTCGAACCAAGTTGGAGGATCTCGAGTTCGACGACGACGAGAAACCTGCCAATGCGCACATCGCGCTGAACGTCATCGAAGACGACGACGGTACCCAACTTCAGATCGTTCGGCACAACATGCCGTTCGGCGAACTCGGCAAGGGCGAATTCGGCACCTACTTCATCGGATACTCGCGCACCCCGCAGGTGACCGAGCAGATGCTGCACAACATGTTTCTCGGCGATCCGCCCGGCAATACCGACCGGATCCTGGACTTCTCCACCGCGGTCACCGGTGGGCTGTTCTTCTCCCCCACCGTCGACTTTCTCGACGACCCGCCACCGTTGCCGATCTCGCCGGCACCGACTCCGGCGGTACGCAAAACGTCCGCGGATGGCTCGTTGGCGATCGGCAGTTTGAAAGGAACCCCGCAATGAACAACCTGTACCGCGATCTCGCTCCGATCACCGAAGAAGCGTGGGACGACATCGAAGTGGAGGCGAGGCGAACCTTCAAGCGGCACATTGCCGGCCGCCGCGTGGTCGACGTCAGCGATCCGGCCGGGCCGACCGCCGCCGCGGTCAGCACCGGACGACTGATCGACGTCAAGGCACCCGCCGACGGTGTCATCAGCCATCTGCGGGCCAGTAAACCGCTTGTGCGCCTCCGTGTTCCGTTCACGCTGTCCCGTTCGGAGATCGACGACGTGGAGCGCGGGTCGCAGGACTCCGACTGGGACCCGGTGAAGGCTGCAGCCAAGAAACTGGCCTTCGCCGAAGACCGGGCCATCTTCGAGGGCTACGCCGCCGCATCGATCGAAGGCATCCGGAGCTCGAGCAGCAACCCCCCACTGAAGCTGCCCGAGGACCCGCGCGCCATTCCCGACATCATCACCCAGGCGTTGTCCGAACTCCGCCTGGCCGGCGTCGACGGTCCCTATTCGGTGCTGCTGTCGGCCGATGTCTACACCAAGGTCAGCGAGACCACCGAGCACGGGTATCCGATCCTCGAGCACATCAACCGACTGGTCAACGGTGACATCATCTGGGCGCCCGCGATCGACGGTGCGTTCGTATTGACCACCCGGGGTGGCGATTTCGATCTGCAGCTGGGCACCGACGTGTCGATCGGTTACCTGTCGCACGACGCTGAATCCGTGCACCTGTACCTGCAGGAGACCCTGACCTTCCTGTGTTACACCGCCGAGGCTTCGGTCGCGCTGGGCGGATAGGAGGCAGCGGCTCACTTCCGCTTGCGTTGCGGTCAAAACCTGATCCCGACCCGGCGAACTTGGCGGGAAAACGGTGGCGGTTGTCGACTGAGCACCAGATGATGGGACGATGACTCCCTCGGTTCTGGTCTTCGACGTCAACGAGACACTCATCGACATCGACTCCATCGCAGCGGTTTTCGAGCGCATCTTCGGCGACCCACGGGTGACGCGAGAATGGTTCGGCCAGCTGGTGACCTACTCGATGACCGTCACCTCGTCGGGTCACTACGTCGACTTCTTCACCCTCGGTCAGGGAGTTCTGCGGATGCTCGGAACCGTCCGCGGGGTGGACATCAACGATGACGACGTGGATGCGCTGAAGCACGCGATGCTCACCATGCCGGCCCACCCCGACGTTGCGGACGGGTTGGTAGTTCTGCGCGACAATGGATTTCGTCTCGCGACGTTGACCAACTCGCCGCCCAGCCCGTTCACGCCGAGCCCGATCGAGAATGCCGGGCTGGGCCACCTGTTCGAGCGGCAGTTCAGCGTCGATGCCTGCCGGGCCTTCAAACCCGCGCCCGCGCCGTACCTGTATGTGTGTGAGCAACTCGCAGTTGCCCCGGCGGACTGCATGATGGTTGCCGCGCATGTCTGGGACACCATCGGCGCGCAGTCTGTCGGATTCGCCGGTGCACTGATCACCCGCCCCGGTAATGCGACGTTGCCCATCACCGGCTTGCCGCAACCGACAGTCGTCGCCGCGGATCTGCGAGAATTGGCTTCCGATCTCACAAACTCCGCGCCGTAAGCGTCTACCTGATAGAAGCAGACACGACGATACTCGGAGGCCACCCTTGACCAGCATGACCGCGACAACCCGCCACGTCGTCGTCGACTCACCGATCGGACCCTTGACCCTGGTGCGGGACAATGACGGCCTGACCGGCCTGTACTACCCCGAGCACTGGACGCATCCGGACCAGACATGCTTCGGGCCGCAGGTGCAGCCGAGCGACGACCACGGCTTCGACGAAGCAGTCACGCAGTTGACCGAGTACTTCGCCGGCGACCGCCGCGATTTCGACCTGCCGCTCAATCCCCTTGGCAGCGAACGGGCCCGCCGACTCTGGCAGTTGCTTGCCCAGATTCCCTACGGCCAGACCACCACCTACGGAGCACTGGCCAGCAGGATCGGCGACGGTATCAACGCTCGCGCCATCGGCGGATTCGTCGGACACAACCCGCTGTCGATCTTCATTCCGTGCCATCGGGTGGTCGGATCCGCCGGCAAGCTCACCGGATACGCCGGCGGCCTCGACCGCAAGCAATATCTGCTCGAGCTGGAGAAGGCGATACCCGTTGCACCGCAAACACTCTGGTAGTCGTGGCCAAGCCACCGTTCGAGAGGGTCGTGGCCGGGCACGGCGCCACCGTGCTGCGGGTGGTGCGGGCCGTGCTCGGCGACGCCGACGCTGACGACGCCTGGTCGGAGACCTTCCTGGCCGCGATGAAGGCCTACCCCGACCTGCCCGCCGACGCGAATGTCGAGGCGTGGCTGGTCACGATCGCTCACCGCAAGGCGATCGACGCCACCCGAGCCGCCGCCCGGCGAGCCACCCCGGTCGCGGAAACCCCGGACCGACCGTCGCCGGAGTACGCCGGCGGTGCGCGCTCGGACCTCACCGAGGCGGTGGCCGCGCTGCCGACCAAGCAACGTCAGGCCGTCGCCTATCACTACCTGGCGGGGCTGCCCTACGCCGAGATCGCCCGGCTTCTCGACGGCACCGCCGCCGCCGCCCGCCGCGCGGCCGCCGACGGTATCGCCACGCTGCGGCGCACCTACATTCCGGAGTCTGACCATGAACAGCCTTGACCTGACAACGCATTACCCGGTCGACGACAACGACATCGCCCGCCTGCACGCCCGCCTGCAAGCGGCCGCCGAGCGTGACGACCTGCTCGACGTTGCGTATCGGACGCTCGACTCGCCCGTCGGCGCGCTGCTGATCGCCGCGACACCCGCGGGACTGGTACGTGTCGCGTTCAGCAGCGAGGGCTACGACGACGTCCTGCAGAACCTGTCCGACCGGATCAGCCCTCGCATACTGCACGCCCCGGCACGGCTGGACACCGTCGCCCGCCAACTCGACGAGTATTTCGCCGGACGGCGCCGCGGCTTCGACGTACCCGTGGATTGGCAGCTCTCCAAGGGATTTCGCCGCATCGTCCTCGAACACCTGGCGGCCGACATCGGCTACGGCACCACCGCCAGCTACGGCACGCTCGCCCGGCTTTCGGGTTCGCCGAAAGCCGGTCGCGCCGTGGGGACGACGTGTGCGACGAATCCCATCCCGGTCGTGGTGCCCTGTCATCGAATCGTTCGCTCCGATGGCACGATGGGCAACTATCGCGGCGGCCCGGCCGCCAAGCGTGCGCTGCTGGATCTCGAGGGCGTCGCATGAGGCCGGCACGCAACCGCGTGTCGCCGCACGGCAACATCATTGCGGTAGCCGGACGTGGAGCGTGGATGGGCAACCGGGGCCGGCTGCACGAAGGCAGCGGCACCCGCGACGTCGTGCGCAACTACCGGAGCAAGGCGTGGATCACGTGCCTGCTGGAATTCAGAGGGCGGTACACGCAGCAGTGGAGTCCGACGCACTATACCCAGCTGTTCTTTCTCGACGAGGCCGTGGCATTGGCGGCGGGCCACCGGCCGTGCGCCGAATGCCGCCGCGGCGACTACAACGCCTACCGGCAGGCATGGCAGCAAAACTGCAGTGGTGCAATGCCTTACGCAAAAGATATGGACAGCATCCTGCACCGTGAGCGCACCGGCGGTCCGCAACGAATACCATGGAGTTCACTGCCCGACGGCGTGTTCGTCGATATCGACGGCGGATCCGCCGTCGTCGTCGGCGATCACCTCGCGGTCTTCGACGAACAGGCGTATGCGTACACCAGCCAACGGTTACCACGGCCGGCCCGCGGCCGCACGTCCGTGCTGACGCCGCCATCAAACGTCGCGGTACTGCAAGCCGGCTACCCGGTCCAGATCGATCAGTCGGGCCTCGGGTCTCCCAGCCGCGAACGAATCGCGCCCCACGGGTCGGCATAGCGGCCCGGGGTATCGCGGTACGCGGCCTGGCGTTGGAGGAATATCCGAGCCAGCGGCGCCACCAACGCCATTGGGTAGCGCCGCCATCCGACTATCGCGCGCATCTCGACCAGTATCTCGGGCCAGGAGTGACTCTGGAACGACAGCGCCTCCTGGGCCCGGGCGGTGTCCAACCAGTCTGTGACGAACCAGTTGTCGTCGCTGTCCGGGTCCCCCGGCCGGCCGGCCGGTAGCACATTCGACAACCCTCGCGCCGCCGCCAACGCCGGCCCGACATCCTTCTGCCGGTGCAGGTGCGAGTCGTCCCCGGCGATCAACAGCGTTTCGCCGACAACGTCGGCCGTGGTCGCCGCGGCGAACGCGGCGGCCACATCCCGGACGTCGACGGTGTGGATCCGCCCGTCGGTCGGCAGCGTGTTTTCAAAGAACAGCGCGTCGCGGCTGAACGGGATCGCGCCCGGCACGACGCTCATCACTCCGCCGAGGCGCAGGATCACCCAGTCCAGATCCGAAGCGCGAAGCAGTCTTTCCGCCTCGATTTTGTGAGCACCGTAAAGGTCTGCCGCGCGCAGCGGAGAGTCCGCGGTCAACCGCTCCGGATGGTGATGCGGATTGCGCGACCCGTAGACGGCGTTGCTGGACGCCAGCACGAAACGCGGCGGCTTCGGCTGCGATTGCGCGGCGCGCAGCAACGCGGCGGTCGCGTCGACATTGACGCGGCGGCCGAGATCACGGCTGCGGTAGATCGCCGGTGGAATGACGGCGGCCAGATGCACGATTGCGGCCGGCGACGCCTCTGCGACGAGCCGGTCGACGTCGTCGGTGTCGGTGAGGTTCGCCCAGCGCGCCTCCACGCTGGGCGGGAGCGACATGGCGGCTTTGCGTTGCTCCGGGGTCCCGAGGTCGGTGGCGATCACCTGGTGACCGTCGTCAGCCAGCCGACAAACGGTTTGCGACCCGACCAGCCCGAACCCACCCGTTACGAGAACCTTCCCGGTCATGCCCCTCCAGGTCCACAGCAAACGGATATGACATTCTCTAAAACCGAGAGTAGCATGCTCAAAACGACGATCAGCGACGATTTGAGGGCTTCAGCCATGGCGGGCAGCAACGCGAACACGCCGAAAAATCGCGAGACGGCCAAGTGGGATCCGGAGTTCACCAGGCAGGTCGCCGGCCTCGTCGGACCACTGCTCAAGCGCTATCACCGCGCTGAAGTTCGCAACATCGACAACATCCCGCCGACCGGTGGCGCCCTGGTGGTGTCCAATCACTCCGGGGGGATGCTCACCCCCGACGTCTTCATCTTCTCGCCGGCCTTCTACTCGAAGTTCGGCTACGACCGTCCCGTCTACACCCTCGGGCACTACGGCATCTTCATCGGCCCGCTCGACGGCGTGCTGCGTCGCCTCGGGGTCATCGAAGCGAGTCGCGAAAATGCTTCCGTCGCACTGCATTCGGGTGCAGTGGTGTTGGTCTTTCCAGGCGGGGACTACGATTCCTACCGATCGACGTTCAGCGCCAACATCATCGACTTCAACGGCCGAACCGGCTACGTCCGTACCGCGATCGAAGCCGGCGTACCGATCGTCCCGACGGTGTCGATCGGCGCCCAGGAGACACAGCTGTTCCTGACCCGCGGCAACTGGTTGGCCAAAAAGCTCGGAATCACCAAGGCGCGCATGGACATTCTGCCAGTCAGCGTCGGCTTCCCGTTCGGGCTGAGCATGATTTTCCCGCCGAACGTCCCGTTGCCGTCGAAGGTCGTCACCGAGGTTCTCGAACCGATCGACATCACCGCGCGGTTCGGAAACGACCCCGACGTTGCCGAGGTCGACGAATACGTCCGTTCGGTGATGCAGACCGCGCTGGACCGGTTGGCCAAACAACGCCGGTTCCCGGTCCTGGGCTGAATCCGCCATTTCGGCGAACGGCCACCTGTTAGGTGCTTGCATGAACATGTCGGCACGGAGGTGGGCGTGAAAAGACTCAACGGCATGGACGCCATGCTGCTCTACAGCGAGACACCCAACCTGCACACGCACACGCTGAAAGTGGCGATCGTCGACCCCGCCGGCGGCACCGAGTTCAGCTTCGACGCCTTTCGGCACCACCTGCGGCGGCGTCTGCACCTTCTGGAACCGTTGCGCTACAAGCTCGTTGACATCCCCTGGCGGCTACACCACCCGATGTGGCTGGAGAACTGCGACGTCGACCTCGACTATCACCTGCACCGAGTCCAGGTGCCGGCGCCCGGCGGGCGCAATGAACTCGACGCCGTCATCGGCGAGGTGGCGTCCACGCCGCTGGACCGCAGCCGCCCGCTCTGGGAGTTCCACGTCGCCGAGGGACTGAGCGGCGGACGGTTCGCGCTGATCGGCAAGATCCACCACGCACTGGCCGACGGAGTCGCCTCGGTCAACCTGCTCGCCCGCGCGATGGATCTCAAGGATGCCCCGACCGACGAGCGCGACAACGACGAGGCCGGCGTGACCCCGACGACCGCAGGGCTGCTGGTTGCCGCCGGCCGAGACCATGTCCGCCAAATCGCCCAACTGCCCGGGCTGGTCGGCGACGCCGCCAAGGGTTTCACCCGGGTACGTCGCCGGACCAAGGAGCGCGGCGAGCATCCCGATCTCGCGGACGCCTTCGACGCGCCGCCGACGTTCCTCAACCACGTGGTGTCTCCCCAGCGCCGGTTCGCCACCACCGCACTGCGACTCGATGACGCCAAGGTCACCGCGAAAGCCCTCGGAATCACCTTCAACGATCTGATACTTGCGACGGCCGCCGGTGGACTGCGCCGGCTGCTGCTGAGCTACGACGGCAAAGCCGATCGCCCGATTATCGCGTCGGTGCCGACGGCGACCGACAAATCGGAGCGCATCACCGGCAACGAAATCAGCGGCCTGTCGATTTCGCTGCCCGTACACGTCAGCGATCCGGCCGAACGCGCCGCACTGGTCGCGCTGGCCACCAAGATCGCGAAGGAAGACCACGAGATCCTGGGCCCCCGCTTGTACGGGCAGCTGATGGGCTATCTCCCGACGGCGATTGCGCCGGCGGCGTTCCGGTGGCTGGGTCAGCGCGATGCACCGAACAAGATGATGAACGTCGCGATCTCGAGCGTGCCCGGGCCGCGCGAACGAGGACACTTCGCCGGGGCCCCGGTCACCGAGATCTACTCGACGGGGGTGCTGTCGCCCGGCGCCCCGGTCAACATCACCGTGTGGAGCTACGCCGACCAACTCGGCATCGCGGTCCTCACCGACGACGAGACGTTCGACGACCCGCACGAGGCGACCCAGGCGCTCAGCGAAGCATTCAGCGAATTACGAAGCGCTGCAGGGCTTTCAGTAGGCGTCAGCGCCGCCGGCTTGATGGCCGAGCACGCGCTGCGTTAAGCGGTCAGGACCGCGTCCAGCGCCGAGAAGAACAGACCGAGCCCGTCATCGGAGGGTCCCGTCAACGCCTCGGTGGCGTGCTCCGGGTGCGGCATCAGGCCGACGACGCGCCCGTTCGCCGAGCTGATCCCGGCGATGTCGCGCAGCGAACCGTTGGCGTTGTCGTGATAGCGAAACACCACGCGCCCTTCGCCTTCCAGCTCGTCGAGCACGTCGTCGGGGGCCACGTAACGACCCTCGCCGGACTTCAGCGGGATCAGAAGATCGGCGCCGGGCTCGTAGCGCGATGTCCACGCCGTCGAGGTGGACTCCACCCGTAGCCACACGTCGCGGCAGATGAAGTGCAGACCCGCATTTCGGGTCAGAGCGCCGGGCAGCAGACCAGCCTCACACAGGACCTGAAAACCGTTGCAGATACCCAGGACCGGCATTCCGCGACCGGCAGCGGCAATGACTTCGCCCATCACCGGCGCGAACTTCGCGATCGCACCGCAGCGCAGATAGTCGCCGTAGGAGAACCCGCCGGGCACCACCACTGCGTCGACTCCCTTGAGGTCGGCATCGGCGTGCCAGAGACTGACCGATTCGGCCCCGACGGCACGCACCGCCCGGGCAGCGTCGATATCGTCCAGCGTTCCGGGGAAGGTGATGACGCCGACCCGCGCCGTCACTGCGGCTCTCGGCTAACTGTCCAGTCTTCGATCACGGTGTTGGCCAACAGCGACTCGGCGATCTCGGCCAACGCGGAGTCGTCGACACTGTCGTCGACCTCGAGCTCGAATCGCTTGCCCTGCCGAACATCTGAGATGCCGCCATGGCCGAGTCGGCCCAAGGCGCCGACGATCGCCTGACCCTGCGGGTCGAGAATCTCCCCCTTGGGCATTACGTGCACAACGACCCGGGCCACCCGCGCTCCTCCTACCGTTCCGGCTGCTCGGCGCCAACTCTACCGGTCAGCGCCCTTACCGTGGCGTTAGCACGAGCCGAGATAGGCCGCGCACATCGATGACGACATGGCGTCCAAGACCTGGGCGTCCGAGATGATCGGCCAGGGCAGCTGCACCGGGTCCGACGCCCACAGCGTCAGCTCGCTGATCGTGCTGTTTTCCGGGTGCGCGATCAGGTAGGTATGCAGCAGCGTCGGCCCGCTGACCACGGCTGACAGCCGGTTCGGCTCGTCGACGGTGATCGACGGCGACTCAGCGGCCACACCCAGTTGGCAGCCGCGCAGCGCCGCCGCCGCGATGTCGAACACCGACGTCGCGCTCTGACCGCCGCGGCCCGTTTCCCCGCGCCAGTGCACGACCTCGGCCCGCAGCTGCCACTGCCCGGGCGGTTTGTCCACGGTCGCCCGGCTGGCGACCGCAGCGTTGCGGGTGTCCTGCGGGAACGCCGGCGTTGCGCACACCTCTTCGAATCGGAATCGCGGTGTCGCGCCACCGGTCATCGGCGCGGCCGGCTCGGCGAGCGCAGGCCAGTGGTAGGTCGAGTTCAGCGGTATCGCCTCCGGCGAGATCCACGCCGTGTCGGGAATCTGGTCGCACACCGGCGGACAGGTTTCCGGGTCGGCGCGGCCCACGGCCGGCGACACGCACGTGACCAGCAGACCGCCGGCGATCAGCATTGCCGCTACGACTAGGCGCATGCCCCTGCACCCCATGAGCGCACAATCGTAGACATGCAACTCACGCATTTCGGTCATTCCTGCGTTCTTGCCGATTTCGGCCACACCACGGTTTTGTTTGATCCGGGCAATTTCTCGCACGGCTTCGAGGGCATCACCGGCTTGTCGGCGATCGTGATCACCCATCAGCACCCCGACCACGTCGATCAGGAGCGCCTGCCCGCGCTGCTCGACGCCAACCCCGACGCCGCGCTGTACGCCGACCCGCAGACCACCGAGCAGTTGTCCGCGCCGTGCCAGGCCGTGCATGTCGGCGACGAGTTGTCGGTCGGCCGACTGACCATCCGAGCGCTCGGCGGCAAGCACGCCGTCATTCACCCGGAAATCCCAGTGATCGACAACATTTCGTACGTCATCGACGAGGGCGGCCAACGCGCCCGCTTCATGCATCCCGGTGACGCGCTGTTCGTCCCGGACGAGCCGATCGAGGTGCTGGCCACCCCGGCAGCGGCGCCCTGGATGAAGATCTCCGAAGCGGTCGACTACCTGCGGGCGGTCGCCCCGGCACGGGCAATCCCCATCCACCAAGCCATCGTCGCCCCAGAGGCGCGCGGCATCTACTACGGCCGGCTGACCGAGATGACCAGCACCGACTTCCAGGTGCTGCCCGAGGAAACCGGGGTTACCTTCTAGCCCTTCCGCGGCGGGCGTGCGGCCGGCCGCACAGTCGGTGCCGGAGGTGCGGCTAGCTTCACACTCGGCGCGGAGTTCAGCCGATGTCGCCGGCCGCGCCACGGCCGGCCGCGCGGCCGGAGAAAATGCAGCCGCCCAGGAACGTGCCCTCCAACGCCCGGTAACCGTGCACCCCACCGCCGCCGAAACCGGCCACCTCACCGGCTGCGTACAACCCGTGCAGCGGAGTCCCATCGGCGCCGAGGACTCGTGAGTCCAGATCGGTTTCCAAGCCGCCCAACGTCTTTCGCGTCAGGATATGCAGCTTGACCGCCACCAGCGGACCGGCCTTGGGATCGAGCAGCGGATGCGGAGCGACCACCCGGCCCAATTTGTCGCCCAGGAATTCGCGGGCGGCGCGGATCGCGGTGATCTGACCGTCCTTGGTGAACTTGTTGACCACTTCGCGGTCGCGGGCGGTGACCTCGTCGGCGACCCTGGTGTAGTCCAGTGGTGTTACGTCGGGAAGCGTATTCATCGCAGACACCAACTCGCGCAACGAATTTGCGGTGACGAAGTCGATTCCGCGATCGACGAAGGCCTGCACCGGGCCCGGCGCGCCCGAACCGGCCCGTGATGCCAGCAGTTGGCGCACGCTGCGGCTGGTCAAGTCGGGGTTCTGTTCCTGCCCCGAAAGGCCGAATTCCTTGCCGATGATCTTGCTGTTCAACACAAACCAGGTGTAGTCGTAACCCGACTTGGCGATGTACTCCAAGGTGCCCAAGGTGTCGAAGCCGGGATACAGCGGCACCGGCAACCTTGTGCCGGTGGCGTCCAACCACAGCGACGACGGGCCCGGGATGATCCGGATACCGTGCATCGGCCAGATCGGGTCGTAGTTCGTGATGCCTTCGGTGTAGTGCCACATCCGATCGCGGTTGATCACCCGGGCGCCGGTCTTCTCGGTGATCGCGATCATCCGGCCGTCGACATGCGCGGGCACCCCGGCGAGCATCTTCTCGGGGACACGGCCCATCCGGGTGGGCCAGTTGGCCCGCACCATGTCGTGGTTGCCGCCGATACCGCCGCTGGTGACGATTACCGCTTGGGCACGAAACTCGAACTCGCCGATCATCTTTCGCGATGACGAGACACCACGCGGCTCGGACGACGGCTCCAGCACGCTGCCGCGAACCCCGGTCACCGCATCCCCCTCGACGATCAACTCGTCGACCTGATGCCGGTAGGCGAACTGCACCTTCGGATGGTCGATCAGTCGGCGCGCGAAGATCTCGACGATGGCCGGCCCGGTGCCCCAGGTGATGTGGAAGCGAGGGACCGAATTGCCGTGTCCCTGAGCGCCATAGCCGCCGCGCTCGGCCCAGCCCACCAACGGAAAGATCTTCAGGCCCCGCTCGCGCAGCCAGCTTCGCTTCTCCCCGGCCGCGAAATCGACGTAGGCGTGCGCCCACTGCTTGGGCCAGTAGTCCTCTTCGCGGTCGAACGCCGCGGTGCCGAGCCAGTCCTGCAGCGCGAGTTCGTGGCTGTCGTGCACGCCGAGTCGACGCTGCTCGGGGCTGTCGACGAAGAACAGTCCGCCGAATGACCAGAATGCCTGCCCGCCGAGGTTGGCGCTGTTCTCCTGATCGACGATCAACACCCGTTTGCCGCGATCGGCCACCTCACAGGCGGCCACTAGGCCGGCCAGGCCCGCCCCGACGACGATCACATCAGCTTGGGTATCGCTCATGGCGCTACACAGTAGCGACAGATGAGGTCAGGCTGCGTCGAGAACGGCCTGATCCGCCCGCCACTGGTACGTCGTGGGGTGGCAGCCCTGCAGTCGCGAGATATCCACCGCGTCCAGCATGGCTTGCAGCGGACCGGGCTTGCGCAGGTGACCGGCCGCCACCGCGACCCGGACCACGCCGTCGCGTCGCGCCACCCGCTCGGCCGACAGCACCAGCATCCGGCACCACCACGGCTCGGACAGGAAGCCTTCGCCGATGCCCAGCACCCGCGCCCTCACGGTCGTCTGCCGGACCAGGTCGGTGATCTCGTGCAGGTCGGCGAGTAGGCGAAACCCGTTGCGCGGCAATGCTATGACCGTTCCCGGCGATGCCGTCCAGCGCGGTGCCGCGAAGAGTCGGGTGCGCAGGCCGAGGTGTTCGAGCACCCGGTCCGCGGCCATCAGCCGCAAGTTCGCCTCATGCGCAGGCAGCGCTGCGAATTCGCCGCGCCGTTTCTTGGTGGCCGCGTCGTCATATCCATTGAGCAGGATGGCGTCACCGCCGGCACGCCGGGCTGTCAGCCACTCGACGGTCGCCGGGTCGTGATCCAGCTTGTAGCCGCCCTTGAGCCGTGGAGCAACCAGCAGCGACACCGGCACGGAGCGGGCGTCCATTTTTTCGCAGAACTCGGCGACATCGTCCACTGTGCGATCGCTAATCCCGGAGACCGAGACGATCAACTTGCCAGACACACCACAATGTTGACGATGTCAGGTGTCCAGATAGTGACGTACACGCGGACAGGAAGCGTCAGTTCCCCGCATCTGCCAGCTAATTCGGGAGCACTGCCTCGACGGCTGCGATCACCTCGGGCGCGTCGGGCACGGTTTGCGGGCGAAATCGGTTGACCACCTTCCCGCCCGGCGCGATCAGGAACTTCTCGAAGTTCCATTGCACGTCTCCGGCCTGGCCCGCAGCGTCGGATGTCTTGGTCAGCTCGGCGTACAGCGGGTGCCGGTCCGGCCCGTTGACCTCGGTTTTCGCCAGTAGCGGAAATGTCACGCCGTAGGTGGTGGAGCAAAAAGTCTGAATTTCTTCGGCGGTGCCGGGCTCCTGACCCATGAACTGGTTACACGGGACGCCGAGAACGGTGAGCCCGCGCTCGCCGTAGTCGCGGGCCAGCTGCTCCAGCGCAGCGTATTGCGGTGTCAACCCGCATTTGGACGCAACATTGACGACCAGCACGGCACGGTCGTCGAAGTCGGCCAGCGACAGGGACCCGCCGTCCAGACCGGTCAAAGCGATCTCGGTCACAGTCATAGTCGGAGGCTACCTGCATCGCACTCGCGACAACTTAGATTGATCAGCTAGCTAGTTTGTCGTTAGGCTGGAGCATATGGTTTCTCGCGCGGCACCGCCGACGGACACTGCACCCGACATCGACTATCCCGATTCCCTCGACGCCGGCCTGCTGAGGATCGCTGCAGTCTGCATCCTCGCCTCGGTGATGGCGATTCTGGACGGCACGGTCGTCAGCGTCGCACAGCGCACGTTCATCGCGGAGTTCGCCTCCAGCCAGGCCATCGTCGCCTGGACGATCACCGGCTACACGCTCGGGCAGGCCACCGTTATTCCGTTGGCCGGCTGGGCCTCCGATCGATTTGGCACCAAGCGGCTGTTCATGGGTGCGGCCCTCTGGTTCACCCTGGCCTCGTTGCTGTGTTCAATGGCGTCAAATATCAATCAGCTCATCGCCTTTCGCGTCATTCAAGGCTTCGGTGGTGGGATGCTGGTGCCGTTGACCCTGATCATCCTGACGCGCGAAGCCGGCCCGAGGCGGCTGGGCCGCCTGATGGCGGTGCTCGGAATTCCGATGCTGCTGGCCCCGATATGCGGGCCGGTACTCGGCGGCTGGCTGATCAGCGCGTACGGCTGGGAATGGATCTTCCGGATCAATCTGCCGGTCGGCATGATCCTGCTGGTGTCCGCGGCACTGATCTTCCCCAGGGATCGACCGCGCCCATCGGAGGCGTTCGACTTCGTCGGCATGCTGTTGCTGTCACCGGGATTGGCGTTGCTGCTGTTCGGGATCTCCTCGGTGCCTCGACACGACAGCTTCACCGACAACCGCGTGTGGATACCGGGGTTGATCGGCATCGCGCTGATCACCGCGTTCGTCCTGCATGCATTGCACCGCGCCGACCACCCCCTGATCGACCTGGCGTTGTTCAAGAACCGCGCGGTGACGTTGGCCAACACCGCGATGTTCTTGTTCTCGGTCGGATTTTTCGGCGCGGTTCTGGTGGTTCCCAGCTACCTTCAACAACTGTTTCACGAGACACCGCTGCAGTCCGGGCTGCAACTGATTCCGCAGGGGCTCGGCGCGATGCTGACCATGCCACTGGCCGGCACCTTGATGGACAAGCGCGGACCCCGCAATGTGCTGCTGGCCGGTATCGCCCTGATCGCGGCTGGGTTGAGCGTATTCGCCTATGGCGCATGGCAACAGGCGGAATATCTGCCAATCCTGCTGATAGGACTGGTGACGACCGGCATCGGCCTGGGCTGCACGCTGACGCCGCTGTCGGGAGCAGCCGTCCAGACACTGGCGCCGCACGAAGTAGCGCGCGGCTCGACACTGCTCAGCGTCAACCAGCACGTCGCCGTGGCCGTCGGCACCGCCTTGACGTCGGTGATCTTGACCAGTCAATTCAATCGCAGCGAAACGATCGGCGCCGCTGAGAAACTCGGGATTCTACGGGGCAAATTCACCAAGCACGGCGTTCCAACTCCGGCGCATCACGAGGTCTCCGCCGATTTCACCGCCCGACTGATGAACGACCTCACCCACTCTTACACGCTGGTGCTGGCGTTCTCGATTATCGTTGTCGCGGTGACACTTCTGCCGGTGGCGTTCCTGCCCAACAAGCCCCCGCCGGCCGGCCGCGCCCAATCCACGGTGCCCGTTTAGAGCACTACCCCCGCGCACCGCTGACGAGATCGTCTACCTGGCCGCTGCCGTAGTGGTCGCGATCGGCGGCGGCCAGCAGCCACGCGTATTGGTAGGCGGTCTCTTTCCAGCGCTCGTAGCGTCCGCTGATGCCACCGTGGCCGGCGGTCATCTGGGTCTTCAACAACACGGGGCTTCCATCAGCGTTGCTATGCCGCAGTGCGGCAACCCATTTGGCCGGCTCCACGTAGTAGACCCGGGTGTCGTGCAGGGACGTCATCGCCAGAATGGCCGGATACCGGCGCGCGCCGACATTCTCGTACGGCGAATACGACTTCATGTAGTGGTAAACATCGCTGTCGCTCAACGGGTTTCCCCATTCGTCCCACTCGGTGACGGTCAGTGGTAGCGACGGGTCGAGGATCGTGGTCAGCGGATCGACAAACGGCACCTGCGCCAGGATGCCGGCGAACAGGTCGGGCGCCATGTTGGCCACCGCGCCCATGAGCAGGCCCCCGGCGCTTCCACCCAGCGCCACCAACTGTTGCGGGCGGGTCTGCCCGCTGTCGACCAGATGCTGCCCCACAGCGATGAAATCGGTGAAGGTGTTCATCTTTTCGAGCAGCTTGCCCCGCTCGTACCACAACCGGCCCATCTCGCCGCCCCCACGCACATGCGCGACCGCGAACACCATGCCGCGGTCCAGCAGCGACAACCGGGCGATCGAGAACCGGGGGTCCTCGCAGATCTCGTAGGCGCCATAGCCGTATACCAATGTCGGAGCGGGAAATTCGATGCCGGCGCGGTGCACGACCGAAATCGGAATCTGAGTTCCGTCGGCCGCTTGCGCCCACTCGCGGCGCTCGACGTAGTCCTCGCGGCGGTAGTCGCCGAGGACCGGTTGCTCACGAAGCAGGGTGCGCTCACCGGTGACCAGGTCGAGGTCGTAAATCCTTACCGGGGTGATGAATGATCCCGCGCCGATCCGCAGCTTGGGCGAGTCCCAATTCGGGTTGCCCCCCAGTCCAGCCGACATCAGTTCCGAGTCGAACGCGATCTCCTCGGGCCGACCGTAGCCGTCATTTTTGATTGGCCACAACTGAATTCGCGGCAGCGCCGCGCCGCGATAACTGACCACCAGATGACCCGCGAAAGCATCGACGCCGTCGAGTCGCACATCGTCGCGGTGTTCGATCAGGGTGCGCTGGGCGGCGGGGTCGTCAACCGGCGCCTCGGCCAGCATGAAGTTCACCGCATTCTCGTTGTGCAGGATCAGGAACCGATCCCGACCACCGACGATCGCGTGCTCCACCGAGTACTCGACGCCGTCGCGGCGGGGCAGCACGGTGACAAACTCCGCCTCGGGGTCCGCGGCGTCGGCGTACCGAACCTCTGAGGTGATCGCCGATCCCGCGGCGATCATCACGTATTTGTCGCTGCGGGTCCGTCCCACGCCCAGCCAATATTTCTCGTCGGCTTCGTGATACACCTTCTCGGCCGCAAGGCCCGACGCCAGTCGGTGCCGCCAGACCGTATCGGGGCGCCATGCCGCATCGAGGGTGACGTAATAGACGGTCCGGTTGTCGGTGCCCCAGGTCACGCCGGCGCCGATACCGACAATCTCATCGGGGTACTGCTCGCCGGTGTGAAGGTTCCTGAACCGCAACGTGTATCGTTCATCGCCGACCACGTCGACGGAGTACGCCAGCACGTTTCCGTCGGGGCTGATACTGGCCGCACCGAGTGCGAAGAAGTCGTGGCCCTCGGCTTCGACGTTTTCGTCCAGCAGCACCTGCTCACCGGGAATCTCGGTGTTCTCGTCGAGAACCGGAGGGTTCCAGTCAGCGAAGTCGGTTACCGCACAACGACATTGCACACCGTACTGCTTGCCTTCGAAACTTCTGGCGTAGTACCACCAGTCGCCACGGCGGACCGGCACCGACAGGTCGGTCTCTTTGGTGCGCGCCTTGATCTCGTCGAAAATCTTCTGCCGCAACGGCTCGAGAGGCGCAGTCACCTGGTCGGCGTAGTCGTTCTCAGCCTCCAGGTACCTGATTACTTCCGGGCTGGACTTGTCGCGCAGCCACTCGTAGGGATCGACGAAGACGTCGCCGTGGAACTCCCGCCGCGAGTCGACCCGCTTGGCGACGGGCGGCTTAACGTCGTCGCTCATGCGGCCGGACCGATCCAGTCGTCGAACTGTAAACCTGAAATACGTTCGTAGGCTTCGATGTAGCGGGCGCGTGTGGCGTCGACGATGTTGTCCGGCAGGGGCGGTGGCGGCTGCGGGCCGTGGCGATCCCAACCCGACTCAGAACTCAGTAGCCAGTTGCGCACGAACTGTTTGTCGAAGCTGTTCTGGACCTCCCCGACCCGGTACTCCGCGGCGGGCCAGTATCGCGACGAGTCCGGGGTGAAGACTTCGTCGGCCAGTATCAGGTTGCCGTTGGCGTCCACGCCGAACTCGAACTTGGTGTCGGCGATGATGATTCCTTTGGTCAGGGCGTGGTCGGCGGCTTGCACGTACGTCTGCAACGTCCGGTCGCGCAATTGGTTGGCGCGGACTCCGCCGACCAACTCGATCACCTGAGGGAACGTGATGTTCTCATCGTGTTCTCCCAGTTCGGCCTTCGTCGCCGGGGTGAACAGAGGCGTGGAGAATCTGCTGGCCTCCACAAGACCGGGTGGCAGGGTGATGCCGCAGACCTTGCCGTTCGCCTGGTAGTCGAGCAGTCCCGACCCGGTCAGATACCCACGGGCGACGCACTCGACGGGCACCATGTCGAGCTGTCGCACCACCAGCGCGCGGCCGAGCACCTCCTCGGGAATCCGCGGGTCGTCCGGTGGGCCGGCCAGGTGGTTGGGCGCCTCGACGAGTCCGAAGAAGAACACGCTCATCGCGGTCAGGATGCGCCCTTTGTCGGGGATCATGCTGTCGAGCACATAGTCGAACGCCGATATCCGGTCCGTCGCGACGAACAACAGGTGACCATCGTCGATGCGATACAGCTCGCGGACTTTGCCGCTGGCCAAGTGCTGGTAGTCGGACAGACCGGGTCGCATCGGGACAGCGTAGCCGGACGACGGTGCGGGCCCCGAAGGCCCGCTGGGGAGCCCGGCCAATCGAACCGAGCTGTCCGCAGGACGCCGACCCTGTGCTGGGATCGGGGGTATGAATTCGCGGTTTGTCCCCTATGCCAACACCCCGGGCCGGCTGCTGGCGCAGTTGTTCAGCGACACCGTGGTCGTGATCTGGTCGTTTGTCTGGGCGCTGGTCGGCCTGGCGGTCCACACTGCGGTCTCGACGATCGCCGACGTGGGCCGACAGGTGCGCGACGGTGCCGACGGCGTGGCCGGGAGTCTCAATTCGGCCGGCCATAGCGCCGACGGGATCCCCTTGGTGGGCGGCGCCGTCAGCGGACCACTCAAAGCCGCCGGCAAGGCCGCACTCGATATCGCCGGTGCCGGCCACAACTTGGACACCACCGCGAGCTGGCTGGCCATTGTGCTGGCGCTGGCAGTGGCAGCACCCCCGATACTCGGGGTGGTGGTGCCGTGGCTGGTGTTACGCATCCGGTTCGTCCGGCGCAAGTTGACGGTGGGTGCGCTGGCCGCCACCCCGGCCGGTGCGCAACTGCTGGCGTTGCGCGCGTTGGCCAACCGGCCCCTGGCCCGGCTGACCGCCGTCACTCCCGATCCGGTCGGGGCGTGGCGTGCCGGGGACCCGCACGCCATCCACGGCCTGGCCGCCATCGAATTGCGTTCGGCGGGAATGGCCATCAGAACGCGCTAGCGCAAATCCACGACCAGATGCCGAATCCCGGTGTGCCGGTTGCTGCGCGTCCATTCGACGTCCCGTACCACCTGGACGTCGCCGAAACGGGTCAGCAGTTCCTCGAAGAGCACCCGCAGTTCCAGCCGCGCCAGGTTGGCGCCCAGGCAGTAATGCACTCCCTGGCCGAAACCCAGGTGCGGGTTGGGCTTTCGCGCGATGTCGAATTCTTCGGCATCGTCGAACACGCTCGCGTCCCGGTTGGCCGAGCCCTCCCAAATCTGCACCTTCTGCCCCGCTGCGATCGATGCGTCACCGAGCACCACGTCACGGGTGGCGGTCCGGCGCTTGGACGGTGACGGCGATGTCCACCGGACCATCTCCTCGACCGCGGTGGGTAGCGCACCCAAATCATCACGCAGTGAACGTAATTGCTCTGGATGCTCGGCCAGCGCCAGTAGTCCGCCCGCGACCGCGTTGCGGGTGGTTTCGGCGCCGGCACTGAACAGAAGGCTGAAAAACAGGTACAGCTCCAGGTCGGACATGGCGGGCGCCTCGTCGAAGTCCGCGTTGGCGACCACCGACAACATGTCGTCGGTGGGCTGCGCGCGCTTCGCGGCGATCAGCTCCTGCCCGTAGGTGTACATCCGCGAGCCGGCCTCCTCAGCCGACAGCTGCGACAGTGCCGCCTTGCGCGAGCCGCCGAAGTCGAATTGCGGCTCGATTGCCTCGAACAGCCAATGCCGCTCGGATTCAGGCACTCCCAGCAGGATGCAGATCATCTGCATCGGCAACTCGGCGGCGATGTCGACCAGGAAGTCGAACGGTTCGCCGGGCACCACCGCATCCAGCAGGCGACGGGTTCGGGCCCGCAGGTCGTCCTCGACGAGTGCGATCATCCGCGGCGTCAGCCCGGAGCTGACGAGTCGCCGGATCTGCGAATGCCGCGGGTCGTCCATCATGTTGAGTACCTGACCCGCGATCGCCAGGTCCTGCAACAGGGTCCCGCCGAACGGCCGGCTGCCACCGGTCACGGACGAGAACGTCACCGGATCCTTGAGTACTGCAAGTGTTTCCGCGTAGGAGGCGATGGACCAGAAGCCTTCCCCGTCGGGAGTGTGCTCGGTTGGGTGATGCCAGAACACCGGCGCCTCGCGGCGGTGGATGGCGAAGAGGTCGTGAGGGAAACCGCCGGCGAAGTTGTCCAGATCGGTGAGGTCGACCTCCGCGAGCGTCACAGGATGGCACCCGGCGTGTACTTCGCCGCGTCGGGATAACGGGCGACCAGCGCGTCGACCTCGGCAGTAATTGCGTCGACCTGGTCGCCGGCCGCGCCGATGAACGCCTTCCGGTCGGCCAGGGCCTCGTCGATAGCGTTGCGATCCAACGGGAGTCGCGGATCGTCGGCCAACCGGTCAAGCAGATTGGGGTCGACGCCCTGCTCCCGCATGGCCAGCGCCGCGGCCACTGCGTGCTCCTTGATCACCTCGTGCGCGGTTTCTCGGCCCACCCCGGCGCGCACGGCGGCCATCAAGATCTTGGTGGTTGCCAGAAACGGCAGGTAGCGATCGAGCTCGCGCTGGATCACCGCCGGGTAGGCGCCGAATTCATCGAGCACCGTCAGCATCGTCTCGATCTGCCCGTCGATGGCAAAGAAGCTGTCCGGCAACGTTACTCGTCGCACAACCGAGCAGAAGACATCCCCCTCGTTCCACTGCGCGCCGGCTAGCTCGGCGGCCATCGAGCCGTACCCGCGCAGGATGACCTGCAGCCCGTTGACCCGTTCGCAGCTCCGGGTGTTCATCTTGTGCGGCATCGCCGACGAGCCGACCTGCCCCTGCGCGAACCCCTCGGTGACCAGGTCGTGGCCGGCCATCAGCCGGATGGTGTGCGCCAGCGACGACGGGCCCGCGCCCAACTGCACCAGAGCAGACACCACATCATGGTCGAGCGATCGCGGGTACACCTGCCCGACGCTGGTCAAAACGGTAGCGAATCCCAGGAATTCAGCGATCCGCTGTTCGAGGTCGGCAAGCTTGTCCGCGTCGCCACCGAGCAGGTCGAGCATGTCCTGCGCGGTGCCCATCGGGCCTTTGATGCCGCGCAGCGGATAACGGTCGATCAGTTCGCGCAGCCGTGTCAACGCGACCAGGGTCTCCTGCGCGGCCGAGGCGAATCGCTTGCCCAACGTGGTGGCCTGCGCGGCGACGTTGTGGCTGCGGCCGGCCATCACCAGGTCGCGGTAGGTCGCGGCGCGCTCGGCGAGCCGGGCGACCACGGCGACGCCGTGCGCGAACACCAGCTCCAGCGAACGACGCACCTGCAGCTGCTCGACATTCTCGGTCAGGTCGCGACTGGTCATGCCCTTGTGCACGTGCTCGTGGCCGGCCAGCGCGTTGAATTCTTCGATCCGCGCCTTCACGTCGTGGCGTGTCACCTGCTCGCGGGCGGCGATCGAGGCCAGGTCGACGTCGTCGAGCACCCGCTCGTAATCGACGATCGCGGCGGCGGGCACCTGGATACCCAGCTCGGATTGCGCGCGAAGCACCGCCAGCCAGAGCCGCCGCTCGGCGACGATCTTGGCCTCCGGCGACCAGATCGCCACCATCTCGGCGCTGGCGTAGCGGTGGGCCAGCACATTCGGGATCGTCACAAACACACAGCTTAACGGCGTCGCGTCGGGCATGGATCAGGCACAGTGACCTCATGCATTTTGTCGGGCTCGATCTCGCCTGGGGCGAGAAGAACAACACCGGTGTCGCGGTCGTGGACGCGAACGGCCGGTTGCTGCACGTCGGCTCCACGCACGACGATGAAGGCATCGAGACCGCGATCGAGCCCTACGTCAGCGACGACTGCCTGGTGGCTATTGACGCGCCGCTCGTGGTCAACAATCCGACCGGGTCGCGGCCGTGCGAGGCGGCGCTCAACCGCGACTTCCACGCCTTCGAGGCGGGGGCACATCCGGCCAACACCACCAACCCGGCGCTCACGCATCCGCGTGCGGCGCGCATCGCGACCGCGCTGACGCTCGACATGGATCCGGCGTCGAATTCGCTGCGGCGGGCGATCGAGGTCTACCCGCATCCGGCGACCATCGCGTTGTTCGGTCTCGAGAAGACCCTGAAATACAAGAAGGGGTCGTTCGACACGCGTCGGCACGAGTTGCTGAAGTTGATGACGCTGATCGAGGGACTCGACAACGCGACACCCAGGCTGCGGGTGAACCACAACATGTCCTGGGTGGAACTGCGTAAGCGTGTCGAAGCCGCAACCCGGCCAGTACAACTCGACCGCGACGAGGATCCGGTCGACGCAGTGCTGTGCGCCTACGTCGGGCTGTACTGGTATCACCGGCCCGAGGACGTGACCATCTACGGCGACTACGGAAGCGGCTACATCGTCACGCCGACCTTGCCTGCCGATGCTGTACCGGCCCGCCGCAAACGCCCTGCGCCGCAACCGAATAACGCGGACTTACGTGAACGCGTCGCGCACGTCGCCGCGCTTCTCGACCAGGCGCAGCTCGGGCTGGCCGCCATCCGCCGACAGCTCGACGGCTAACCAGGCGTCACCAGATCCCGGAATCAGACCTGTACGGGTCGCCGATCGAAGGGGGCCACCGCGTCAATGACATCGATCACCGTCGATAGCGCCACGGCCCGCGGATCCTGAAGCTCATCGACCAAAGCCGAGACCACCGCGCCGTCGACCGTGCAGATCAACGCCGAGACGAGCTCGGTGCGCACCGAGCGTCCCGACCGCTCAATGACTTCGGCGACTGCATCGACCCGCTGACGCATGTTGCGGCGCTGAATTTCGCGTAACCCGGGCAGCCGAGCGCAGGCGATGTGCCGTTCGTAGCGGGATATGAGTTGCTCGATCAATTGCGGCTCTGATTCGCCGCCGACAAGCAAATCGACCAGCAGGTCGGCCGTCTTATCGGCGCTGCGGCGGCGACGGGACAGCGTCGCCACCTGCGCCCGAAGCTGTGCGACCTCCACCATCCCGATGTGCGCCACCGCGCTGGCGATCAGGTCGTCGAGGCTGGAGAAGTAGTAGGTGGTCGATGCCAGCGGCAGGCCCGCGCGCCGGGCCACCGCGCGGTGCCGGACCGCTTCGAAACCGCCCTCGCACAGCAATTGGGCAGCCGCGCTGACCAGCGCGTACCGCCGGCGTTCACCCTTGGGCGTGACGGCTCCTTTAGGCACCACCACGGCCTTCGGCGCGGTCGATGCCGTCGCAGGAACGACCCGGGTGGCGGCGATGGCTACCTCGGGAGCGACGGCCCCCCCTGGAGCCACTGCTGCTGTCACCTAGGCCATGGTGCCAGCCAAAATGGCGCCGCATCGGGCTTTCGAATAAACCGTCGTCGGTCGTTCGGCGTACGGAGGTCACCGGCTGGCACTTTATGATGGCCGGCATGCCGGAGATGAGTCGTCGCGCCGTACTGCGCCTGGGCGCGGGTGCCGCGGCCGGAGCGCTCGGCGCCTACTCGATCGACAAGCTGCTCCCCGGCCGCCCACCGCTGGCCACGCCGGTCACCATGACCGGCACCGGGATTCCACTGGCGCCCCACCCGCCGCTGGCGCCGCGTCCGCCACTCGACACACCCCCGGCGCCCACGATGGTCACGGGTTCGTTTGTGTCGGCCGCGCGCGGTGGCGTCGCCACCAACTGGGCGATCGCCCGGCCCCCGGGGCAGAGCAAACCGCTTCGCCCGGTAATCGCGCTGCACGGCAAGGGCAGCAGCGCGGCCACGGTGATGGAGGGCGGCGTCGAGCAGGGGCTGGCGCAGGCAGTCGCCGCCGGCCTGCCCCCATTCGCCGTCGTCGCCGTCGACGGTGGCGGAAGTTATTGGCACAAAAGGGCTTCCGGCGAAGACAGCGGCGCGATGGTATTGAACGAGCTCATCCCGATGCTGGGAGGACAAGGTCTGGACACGTCGCGGGTCGGCTTCCTGGGATGGTCGATGGGCGGTTACGGCGCACTGCTGCTCGGTGGCCGACTCGGGCCGGGCCGGACCGCTGCCATCTGCGCGGTGAGTCCGGCGCTGTGGATGTCGTCGGGGGCGGCCGCCCCGGGCGCCTTCGACGGGCCAGACGATTTTGCGGCCAACTCGGTCTTCGGTCTGCCCGCGCTGGCATCCATCCCGGTCAGAGTGGACTGCGGAAACAACGATCCGTTTTACAGCGCCACCAAACAATTCGTCGCGCAACTGCCCACTCCGCCGGCCGGCGGGTTCTCTCCGGGCGGCCACGACGGGTCGTTCTGGAGCTCGCAGCTGCCCGCGGAATTGACCTGGATGGCACCGCTGCTCGCTGCATAGCAGCACCGACCATGCTGGCCGCGAGCGCTACCAAAAGCCTTACGATATTTGTTACGATAACGCGCCTTGAATCATGGCCACTGTGCATGGAGGGGACCCGAATTGGCGAGGCAGGCCGTCGCAGACAAGCGGCAACGGCGTGAACGCGGATCGATCAGCGTCGACGAAATCATCAACGGCGCGTTCGACGTCGCCGCCGAGGTATCGGTCGACGGACTGAGCATGCCGCTGCTGGCCAAGCACCTCGATGTCGGGGTCACGAGCATCTACTGGTACTTCCGCAAGAAGGACGACCTGCTCAACGCCATGACCGACCGCGCGCTGGGCCAGTACGACTTCGCGACACCGTTTGTCGAGGGCCAGGACTGGCGGACCTCGTTGCGCGACCACGCCCACAAAATGCGTCAGACGTTCCGCGACAACCCGATCCTGTGCGACCTGATCCTGATCCGCGGCACCTTCGGCCGCGAGGCGACGCTGGCGGCCTTCGAGAAGCTGGAGAAGGCGATCGCGGCGTTGGTGGAAGCCGGCTTGTCGCCGGAAGACGCGTTCGACACCTATGCCAGCATCTCCGTCCACACCCAGGGTGCGGCGGTTCTGGAACGGCTGCAGGACAAATCCGACGGCGCCGAAACCAATCGCCGCAGCGGGAGTTCGGTCATCGACCCCGAAACCATGCCGCTGATCGCCCAACTGACGCAAAAGGGCCATCGCATCGGTGTCGCCGACGACATCAACTTCGAGTACGGCCTGACGTGCATTCTCGATCACGCCAGCCGGCTGATCGACGCGAATTCCTAAGCGGCTCAGGGCTTCTCTGTAAGGGCTGGCCTCAATTCAGGTGATATACCGCGCTGGGCTGCGTTTCGCCCGACTGAAGACCGGGAAGGCGGATATTCATGTCGCTGTGTATCGCCGTCACCGGGCCAACGGGTGAGATCGGAATTTCCACTATCGAGGCGCTCGAGAGTCATCCCGACGTCGAGCGGATCGTCGGAATGGCGCGGCGTCCGTTCGACCCGGACGAGCACGGGTGGTCGAAGACCGAATACCGGCAAGGCGACATCCTCGACCGCGACGCTGTCGATGCGCTGGTCGCCGAGGCCGACGTGGTGGTGCACCTCGCCTTCATCATCATGGGCTCGCGAGAGGAGAGCGCGCGGGTGAATCTGGCCGGCACCCGAAACGTGTTCGAGGCGACCGCGGCTGCGGGACGTCCGCGACGGCTGGTCTATGCGTCGTCTGTGGCCGCCTACGGCTACCATGCCGACAATCCTTCGCCGATCACCGAGGACGTGCCGCCGCGAGGCTCGGCCGAGCACTACTACTCGGAACAGAAAGCGGCGTGCGAGTCCGCGTTGAGCGAGATCACCGCCGGCTCGTCGCTCGAGGTTTTCGTTCTCCGGCCGTGCATTGTCGCCGGGCCCAAAGCGCCCCTGCTTGCCGACGCGATGCCGTGGAACCAACTCCCCACACCGATCCGTCGACTCACTCAGGCACTCCCGTTGCCCAAACCCTGGTTACCGGACCCCGGCACTCCGCTGCAGTTGGTTCACCACGACGACGTTGCCGGCGCCATCGCGTTGGCGGTGACGACAACGTCCGCCCCCGCCGGGGCCTACAACCTCGCCGGCGACGGTGTGCTGTCGATATCGGATGTCGCCGACGCGCTCGGCGCCAGGCCGATCAAAGTTCCACAGACCGCCGCGGCCGTGACATCGGAGATCATTTCTCGGCTGCCCTTCGTGCCATCAGCACTGGAGTGGCTGCACGCCGGTCGAACGTCGGTGGTGATGGACATCAGCAAGGCCAAGGAGCAGCTGCGATGGGAGCCCAGATACTCGGCAGCGCAGACACTTTCAGAACTGGCCGACGCCGTGGCGAAAGCTGCGACCTAGACCTCGATGACGACGGCGCCGCCCTGGCCGCCGCCCGCGCACATCGCCGCCACGCCGATTCCGCCTCCGCGGCGGCCCAATTCGTGCACCAGCGTGGTCAGCATCCGGGCGCCGCTGGCGGCGATCGGGTGTCCCAGGCTGCAACCGCTGCCGTAGAAGTTGACCAGTTCTTCGTCGAGCCCGTACTCGCGGCACGCGGCGATCGGTACCGACGCGAACGCCTCGTTGATCTCCCACAGCGTGACGTCGCCCGGCGCCAGACCGGCACGATCGAGCACTTTGCCGATCACCTTCACCGCGCCCAGACCGGTGTCCCGCGGCTCGACGGCGGCCGACGCCCAGGCTTTGACCGAGCCCAGTACCTTGAGCCCGTGTGCTGAGGCGAAGTCCTCGTCGGCGAGTGTCAGGGCGGCGGCCGCGTCGTTGGTGCCGCTGCTGTTGCCGGCGGTGATCGAGAATCCCTCGATCTCCGGGTGCAGCACTTTCAGCGAGGCGAGCTTCTCGAGGCTGGTCTCGCGGCGCGGGTGCTCGTCGACGCTGAACTCGATCAGCGCGTCGTCGCGGCCCTTGATCTTCAACGGGACGATCTCGTCGGCGAACTTGCCGCCGTCGATGGCGCCGACCGCGCGCTGGTGCGAACGGAAAGCCCAGGCGTCCATCTCTTCGCGGGTGATGCCGACGGCCTGCGCGGTGTTCCACCCGACCGTGATCGACATGTCGCGGCCCGGGGCATCCGGCGTTTCGACGTGGGTCGGCGGAATCCACCGCTCCTCGAACTCCAGTGTCGGGCCGGGGATGCGCCAGTTCATCATCGGAGTCATCGACAGCGACTGCACGCCGCCGCCGACGACGACCTTCTCGGCGCCGGACCCGATCTGCGCCGCTGCGTTCGCGACCGCGGTGAGGCTGCCCGCGCAGTGCCGGTTGACGGCCTGCCCCGGGACCGACGTCATTCCCGACGAGGACGCTGCGTAGCGGGCCATATCCCCCCCACCGTAATGAGATTCGGCGAAGATCACGTCGTCGATGTCGGACACCTCGACGCCGGACCGGCGGACCACTTCCTGCAGGATCGTGGTCGCGAGGAACTCAGGCGTGGTGTTGACCAGCGAACCCTTGAACGACGTCCCGATGGCGGTCCGGACGGCGCTGACGATGACGGGCTTGGGCATGTGATCGACCTTCGGTTCGACTGAGGCGGGGTTACAAATCAGGCTCAAAGCGTAAATCGTATCAGCTACCGTTGCGCCGACGATATCGGGTGGTTGCCCACATCAGAACGCGCTGAAAGACTGTGCCGGTGCAGCCGTTCGGATGGGAACTCCCTTACGCCTGGCCACGCAAGCCGGTGTTGGCGGCGAACGTCGTGTGCACCTCGCAGCCGCTCGCCGCGCAGGCCGGTCTTCGGATGCTCGCGGGTGGCGGCAGCGCGGTCGACGCGGCACTCGCCACCGCGATCGCGCTGACGGTGGTCGAGCCGGTGTCCAACGGAATCGGATCGGACGCCTTCGCCATCGTCTGGGACGGCCGCGAACTGCACGGGTTGAACGCCTCGGGCCGCTCCCCCGCGGCATGGACGCCGGAGTACTTTGGCGGCAACGGTGTTCCGCTGCTCGGGTGGAATTCGGTCACCGTCCCCGGTGCCGTGTCGGCCTGGGTCGAGTTGCACGCGAAGTTCGGCAAGTTGCCGTTCGAGCGGCTGTTCGAGCCGGCAATCTCCTATGCCCGCAACGGCTTTCTGCTCTCGCCGACAATCGCCGACCAATGGGCGGCCCAGGTCCCGATGTTCGAGTCGCAGCCGGGATTCGCCGACACGTTCATGCCCGGCGGCCGAGCGCCGCGGGCCGGCGAACTGGTCCGGTTGCCCGACCACGCCGGCACGCTGGAGGCGATCGCCGCGACCGACGGCGAGACGCTCTACCGTGGCGAACTCGCGGCCAAGCTCGAAGCCCACTCGACGGCGAACGGCGGGGCGATGCGCGCCGGCGACCTTGCCGCCCATCGCGCCGACTGGGTCGGCACCATCGCGGGCGGGTACCGCGGCTACACCCTGCACGAGATACCACCCAACGGCCAGGGCATCGTCGCATTGATCGCACTCGGCATCCTCGAACACTTCGACATGGCTTCGCTGCCCGTTGATTCCGCCGACAGCGTGCATCTTCAGATCGAAGCGGTGAAACTGGCCTTCGCCGACGCGCAGGCCTACGTCTCCGACATCGACAGCATGGCAGTGACCCCGGAGGACCTCCTCGACAAGGACTACCTGCGTCAGCGGGCCGCGCTGATCGACCCGGACCGGGCTCAGCCGGCGTCGGCCGGGACGCCGCGCGGCGGCACGGTGTATCTCACCGCCGCCGACTCCTCGGGTGTCATGGTGTCGATGATCCAGTCGAACTACCTGGGGTTCGGCTCCGGCGTCGTGGTGCCCGGCACCGGCATCGCCCTGCAGAATCGTGGTGCGGATTTCACTGCGCTACAGGGACATCCGAACCAAGTCGGGCCGGGCAAGCGTCCGTACCACACCATCATCCCGGGTTTCCTGACCAAGGATGGCACCCCGGTGATGAGCTTCGGGGTGATGGGCGGCCCGATGCAGCCGCAGGGCCATGTGCAGGTCGTGGCACGCATCGTCGATCACGGTCAGAACCCGCAGGCTGCGTGTGACGGTCCGCGGTTCCGCTGGGCGCATGGCCTGCAGGTGTGCTGCGAGCCGGACCTTCCTGTGTCGACGTTAGACGGGTTGCAGAGCCGCGGCCACCAGTTGGTCTCCACCGATGACTACAACCAGTTCGGCAGTTGCCAGGCGATCTGGCGCCTCGATGACGGCTACCTCGCGGTGAGTGACCCACGTCGCGACGGTCAGGCCGCCGGTTTCTAGCGATCCCCGTCAAGGGTGTGTGACGAGATAGGTGTCGTTCTTCAGGTTCGCGTCCAATTCATCGACGTCGAAGGGCCGACTGAGCCGGCGGTTCAGTGCGTCTGAGCCGACGAGCAGACCAATCTCGGCGGTCTGGCGTGCGAATAGCTTTGCGATGAACGGGTATACGCGTCGCATCACCGCTCGTTCACCCGATGTGCACTGCGACGCGCAATAGCCGACGTGGCCGATCTCATCGGTCAGGATCTCGCTGTACAGCGATTCGATTCGTTGGGCTACGTCGGGCTCGTCGGCGAACAATGTCACGCCGACGCGACGTAGCTCGTCGAACATCACACAGCCGGCCATCTCCGAGGCGCCCACGAAAGCGAAGCCGAGCCGTTTCGGGATGAACACCGCGATCTTGACGAATTGGCGCATCACAAGTGGCGGGGGCACGACCTGGAATGTCAGGTCAAACATGTCCAAAATGTATGCGAGCAAACGGGTGTGGTAGTGCTCCTCGAGTTCGAGGTACACCCGCTCCGGAGGCACATCGTCGTCGCTGTTTTTCCCATAGGTTTCACCGAGCCCCACACCAAACCGTTCCGCCTGATTGAGCTTTGCGGTGGCCAACAAAAAAAGCATCTTGCCGTCCAACCCCTTCTCCGGCACACGGCGATGAAGATTTCGCGTGAATGCCGCGCGATCGGCCGGGCTTACTGACCGGATGGGGTTGGCAACGAGATCCTCGAAGAACGCCTCGCGGTTCGCCAGTCGCCGGTTCAGCAAGTCGGCTTCGCCGTCACGCTTGTGCAGGAATTCCCGATACCCTTCGATCGTGTTGGCGCTCACCGTTTCTCCATCCCTTGAACAATCGTCATGATGTAGCGACTCAAGACCGCGTCGGCGGCCGGGGAGTCGTGCGCTCCGGTTACGAGAAGCGCAAAAAGGCCAGTCAAGACGAAGGTCGCCAGCTCTTCCGGATGCGCGTCCGTCACGACTCGTCCCGTGTCTTGCGCTTTGGCGATCACGCCGATCAGGAACTCCGCCAACGGATGTTGCGCCAGTTCGTCTTCGACGGGCCTCGTCGGAGAGAAGTGCAGCGCCAGCATGCCGCGGAAGACGGTCGGCCCCAATCGGCGTTCCGCCGCGAGGACGAGGCGCGCCAATGTGGAGAGCACGGTCACGAGGTCGGTGGTCTCGATCTCCAATCCATCCAGCTCCGCGACAAGCTTGATCTGTTCGTTGCGCTCGAGCTCGATCAGGACATGTTCTTTGGTTGGAAAGTGGAAATAGAAGGTCCCCCGGGCGACTCCCGCGGCATGAGCGATAGCGCTCACGTCGGCGTCGGCCAATCCGCGTCGTGCGATCTCTGCGAGAGCCGCGTCGAACAGCGTTGCCCGGGTGCGGACGCGTTGCATCTCCCGGGCGGTGCCGGCTCTGGCATCGGGGTCTGACCGCGCGGGCGGGGTGGGCACAAGATAACGGTAATACTTTCACTGACAGTCGTCAATGACGGGCGTCAGTGAAGGTAGCTTAAGACGCTCCGGGATGACCGCGCAGTGAGAAAGGCCTAGAGGTGGATCTTGCCCTCGGCGGCGGCGAGGCCGATGTCGGTGCGATAGTGGCTTCCGGGCAGCCTAATTGACCCGATGATGTCGTAGGCGGCTGCGCGCGCCGCGGTCAGATCCTCGCCGATGCCTACCACCGACAGCACCCGACCGCCTGACGACACGATCGCGCCGTCGTCGTTGCGGGCCGTACCGGCGTGCAGGACGCCACGGGCCTCTGAGCCGGTGATTGCATCACCGACCCGTGGTTTGCCCGGGTAGTTCTCCGCGGCCAGCACCACCGTCACGGCTGCGCCGTCGCGCCACTGCAATTCACCGAAGCTCGCCAGCGTTCCACTGGCCGCAGCGTTGAGCAGTTGGCCCAGCGGCGACTCGAGCAGCGCGAGCACCGCCTGCGTCTCCGGATCGCCGAAGCGGCAGTTGAATTCGATGACGGCAGGCCCTCGTGACGTGATGGCCAAACCGGCGTACAGCAAGCCAGAGAACGGGGTGCCGCGCCGAACCATCTCAGCGGCAACGGGTTCCACGATCGAGGTGATGATCGACTGGTAGACGTCGTCCGGGAGCCAGGGCAGCGGCGCGTAGGCACCCATGCCGCCGGTGTTGGGTCCGGCATCGCCGTCGCCGACCCGCTTGAAGTCCTGCGCGGCCAGCAGCGGCACCACGGTCGCACCGTCAACGACACAGAACAACGACACCTCGGGCCCGTCGAGAAAAGACTCGAGCAGGACGGGGTGGCCGGACTCCAGCAGGCTCGCCGCGTGTGCGCGCGCCGCGTCGCGATCCGCGGTCACCACCACACCCTTGCCCGCCGCCAGGCGGTCGTCTTTCACCACCCACGCCGGGTCACCGGCCCCAGGTCCGAACCGGTCCAGGGTCGCGTCCAAATCCGCTGGGCTGTCCACGATCTCGCTGGCGGCTGTGCGTACGCCGGCGGCAGCCATCACGTCTTTGGCGAAGGCTTTGGAGCCTTCGATTTCCGCCGCGTCCTTGCCGGGTCCGAAGCAGGCGATGCCCGCGGCACGCACCGCGTCGGCCACGCCGAGCACCAAGGGGACTTCGGGACCGATGATCACCAAGTCGGCATAGATCTGGCGGGCGAGGGCCACCACGTCGTGAGCGGACGAGACGTCGACATCGTGCTGGTCGGCCAGCGCCGCGGTGCCGGCATTGCCAGGAGCGATGGCCAGCGCCTCGACCTGCGGGTCGGCGCGCAGCGCCAACAGCAGAGCATGTTCGCGGGCACCGGAGCCGATCACCAGAACGCGCACGGAACGTCACTCTAGTAGAGCCGTTCAGACAATTCGTTCCAGCAGGCCCTTGAGCTCTTTCCGCTGAGCGGCGGTGAGGCGCGCCAGGCGGTTGTCGAACTCTCCGGATAGCAGCGCCAGACCGGCGGCCGCGACCCGCCGCCCCTCCGGCGTCAGCAATAGGCGGTGGCGCCGAAGATCCGCGGCATCGATTTCACGTCGCACGAAGCCGGCCGCCTCCAGTCGTTTGAGGTAGGCGGTGACCGTCGCCTTCGGCATGCAGAACTCGGCGGCGAGTTCGGCCGGATAGGGATGGTCGTCGATCTCGGCCAGCACGAACAATTCTTTGGACTCCAGCCCCAACGCGCTGATGCCGGCGTCGGCACCGGCAATAACCGACGACAGCAGTCGGTAGTTCAGAGACCAGATCTTGGCCGCATCAGACATCAGGTTGCCAGATCGTTCAGATGTGAACTAGTTTAGATGGGAACAAACGCATAGCTGAACAACTTACCAGAAAGACGTCATCATGCCTCTGGATCACTACGTGACGCTCGGGCGGTCCGGCCTGCGAGTCAGCCCGCTGTGCCTGGGCGCCATGACCTTCGGCGAGGACCTCGGCTGGGGCACCAGTGTCGAAGAGTCCCAACAGATCATCGACCGCTACGTCGAGCACGGCGGTAATTTCATCGACACGGCGAACTTCTACACCCGCAGCCACTCCGAGAAGATTCTCGGCGACCACATCGGCCGCCACGCCCCGCGTCGCGACAGACTGGTGTTGGCAACGAAATTCAGCGGCAACCTGTATCCGGGCGATCCGAACGGCGGCGGCTCGAGCCGCAAATCGTTGATCAGCGCGTGCGAGAACTCGCTGCGCCGACTGCAGACCGACTACATCGACCTGTACTGGCTGCACATCTGGGACGCCAACACTCCCATCGAGGAGACCATGGCCGCACTCGACGACCTCGTCGCCGCCGGCAAGGTTCGCTACATCGGCGTCTCCGACACCCCGGCATGGAAGATCGTGCAGGCCAACATGATTGCGAACCTCCACGGCTGGTCCAGCTTCATCGGCCTGCAGGTCGAGTACTCGCTTCTGGAGCGAGCCATCGAGCAGGAACTGGTTCCGATGGCCGACGAGTTCGGCCTCGGCATCACGCCGTGGTCGCCGCTCAAGAGCGGCGTCCTCAGTGGCAAGTACACCCGGGCCGACATGGGCGCGGCCAAAGCCGACCGCGGAGCAATGGTCAACGCGTTCCTCAACGACAAGACCTACGCGCTTATCGACGAATTAGAAGTCATAGCCAAGGCGCACGACACCAACGTCGCCAGCGTCGCGCTGGCCTGGGTGCACGAACAGCCCGGCGTCTCGTCGGTGATCATCGGTGCGCGCAGGCTGTCGCAACTCGACGACAACATCCGGGCGGTCGACATACACCTCACTGCCGAGGAACTCGACCGGCTCAACGCGCTCACCAAGCCGAAGTTCGGGTTCCCGAACAACATGCTGGAGATGGCTCCAGGCATTCTCAACGGCGGGACGACCGTCAACGGTGCCACCGCCTCGATATCGGAATACGTGATGCCCGAAGGCGTTCAGCCGTACTGAGATTGGCAGCCGCTGGCGGTTGAAAGCGCGAAGTGCCAGCGCGGCGAGCTCGCCTGACCTACAGTCCATTGCGTGATCGCGCCAGCGAAGGTCGATTTCCTCTCCGCCGGCACGCGTTGCGCCGGCTGGCTGTATCTGCCCAGTGGCACAGAAAGCACCGCGTGCGTGGTGATGGCCCATGGCTTCGGACTTACCTATGCCGACGGCCTGGCGCCCTACGCGGAGGCGCTGGCAACTGCCGGTTTCGCCGTATTCGCCTACGACCATCGCTATCTCGGAGCGTCAGGCGGTGCGCCGCGACAACGGATTCGCGTATCCGAACAGCTCGTCGATCGCCTGTCGGCGATCGCGTTCGTCCGCAGTCTCGACGTGATCGACCCCGACAAGGTGATCGTGTGGGGCTACTCACTGAGCGGCGGAACTACGGTCGACACCATTGCCGCCGACAACCGCATCGCGGGCGCGATCTTGCTCTGCCCATTCACCGACGGCCTGTGGCGGATTCGGCGAAGCGCGATGACACAGCCGCGGAACATGCTGTGGACGGCGAAACAGGCGGTCAGGGATGCGATGATTCCGATAACCGCCGAGCCCGGCAGCCGGGGTGGGATGACATTTCCCGGCGAATACGCCGGTTTCACCAAGTCCGCCGGCCCAGGATGGCGCAACGAAGTCCATGCCGGCCTGGCGTTACCCCTGCCTTTTTGGCGGCCCGTCAACAAAGCACGAAAAATCCACTGTCCGACTCTGATTCAAGAAGGCCTGCGCGACGTCTCGGTGTCCAACAGGGCGATCGAACGCATCGCGAGCGACGCCCCGAACGCCGTGCTCAAACGTTACGACGTCGATCACTTCGAACCGCTCTACAACGACTGCCGCACGCAGATCGCCGCGGATCAGGTGGAGTGGCTGACGTCGTGGCGATCAGCCGCGAGCTAACCGGTTTCGCCCGAGTGCATCTTCAGCGCACCCTCGACGTTGGCCTTCTTGTCCTCGCCCTGACCTTTGGCGGCGGCTTTCTTACGCTTCGCCACGACTGCCGAGACCGCCCCGTTGAGCGCCGAACCCAGCGGGAACCCGAGATAGTGGGTGAGGAAGACGGCCATCTGTTTCAGTTCGTCTTCGGTGAGTTCCCCGTTGAGCAGCGCGGCGTTGATCTGAATCTCGGCCAGATCGCGGCTTCCGACTGCCGTCACCGCGGTCAACGTCATGATGCGCTTGTCCCGCATGGAAAGTCCCGGCCGGTTCCAGATGTCGCCGAAAAGATGGTCGACCGTCAAGTCGAAGTAGTCGTCGCCCTCGATGTTGGGCATCTCCCAGCCGTAGACCTCGTTCATCTTGGCGAGGCCCTTGCTGCGCAGCTCGTCCATCACGCCTCTTTCTCTGTGTGCGGCACCCCGAGTCCGGCGGCCAACCCCTGGTAGGCCAACTGCGCTAACGGCAAATCGACCGAAACCGACTCACCCAGCTCCAAGGCCAGGCTCAAGTCCTTCTCCCCCAGCCCGCGGGCATGCGTAAAGGATTGATAGAGGAAGTTGTCTGGCTCGATGTCTTTCATGTTGTCACGCACCATGATCGCGCCCGGTCCGCTGGTCAGCGCATCAGTGTGACGGACCACCCGGCCGAGCGCCTGCAAATCCAGCCCCGCGGCCTCGGCCAGCTTCATCGCCTCACACGCCGCGACGTAAGAGGTGAACGTCAACATGTTGCGGGCCAACTTCATTCGCGTACCGGCACCGGGCTCGCCGGCGTGCACGACCATTGCCGCCCAGTGCTTGAAAGCCGGCTTGATTCGCTCGTAGACCTCGCGGTCGGCTCCCACCATGGTCGCCAGCTTGCCTTCAGCGGCGGCCGCCGCGCCACCGCTGACCGGGGCGTCGACGACGTGAATGCCTTGCGGTTTGAGTTCGGCGGCGAGTTGCGCGGCGGTGGTGTCGCTGATGGTCGAATGGATGGCGATGACCGTGCCGGACTCGGCGTGAGCCGCCAATTCGACCACGACCTCGCGCACCTGCGCGTCGTCGAGCACGGTGATGTGGATGATGTCGGCATCCGCCACGTCGGCCAGGCTGTCGGCGAGCTTCGCGCCCTTTTCGGCCAGCGGCGTCATCGCCTCGGTCCGGATGTCGTAAACCGTGACACCGCCCGGCCATTCGGTCATCTTGGTGGCCATTGGCGCACCCATGTTTCCCAACCCGATGTAACCGAGCTTCACGTTGTCGGTCATGATCGGAAGATCTGTCCGCCGTCGACGTTGAAGATCTGGCCGGTGATCCAAGAGGCCTCATCCGACAACAGGAAAAGGAGCATGCCTACCAGATCCTCCGGAGTTCCCATGCGCGACATCGGAATACCTTTGACGATATCCGCAACCATCTCCTGTGGAGTCGTCGTCCGGTTGGCCTCGGTGTCGATGGGTCCCGGAGCGATCGCATTGATCCGGATGTTCTGGCCCGCGAGTTCGGTTGCCAGCTGCTGGGTGAGCCCGTTGACGCCGACCTTGGCCAGGCCGTAAAAGTTCGAGTACAGCCATGCCGCAGTGGAGGATTGGTTGACGATCGAACCGCCGCCGCGCTTGGCCATCTTCTTGTACACCGCGCGGGTGCACCACAGCGCGCCGTCGAGATTGACGCTCATGAACTTCTTGTAATACTCGGGGTCGACGGTGAGCAGGAAGTCGAGCTTCATGCCGCCGAAGATCGCGGCGTTGTTGACCAGGTAGTCGATGCCGCCGAATTCGGCCAGCGTGCGGTCGGCCATCTCCTTGGCCGACGCCGGATCCGACACATCGACCGACAGTGCCAGCGCGGTGCCGCCTTCGCCCTTGATCCCGTCGGCCACCTTCTCGGCGCCGTGGGTGTTGATGTCGGCCACGACGACCGCTGCCCCTTCTCGGGCCAGCGCCTCGGCATACGCCTGGCCAATCCCGCCACCGGATCCGGTCACGATGGCGACTTTGTTCTCAAACCGCATGTTTTCCTCTCGAGAGGTCTAGACCGCTGTCGCAATAGTTTTGGTTTCCAGGTATTCCTCGAAGCCGGCGAGGCCCATTTCGCGTCCGTTGCCGGACTGCTTGTAACCACCGAAGGGCAGATCGGCGGAATACCAGACGCCGCCGTTGACGTTGATCGTGCCTGCGCGGATCCGCGAAGCAACCCCCGCCGCCCGGTCCGCATCGGTTCCGAACACTGTGCCGGACAAGCCGTATGGCGAGTCGTTCGCGATGCGCACCGCGTCGTCATCTCCGTCGTAAGGGATCACCGTCAGGACGGGACCGAAGATCTCCTCCTGCGCGCAACGCGCGTCGTTTCCCAGGCCCGCGATCACGGTCGGCTCGATGAAGAACCCGACGTCGCGATCGGCCGGCCGGCCCCCACCGCAGGCGAACGTCCCGCCTTCGGCGATCGCCGAATCCAGGTAGCCCTGAATCCGGTCGCGCTGGCGTGCCGAAATCACCGGACCGCAGATGGTTCCGGCGTCGGTGGGGTCGCCGGCTTTGATGCCGCCCACAGTCGCGGCGGCGATGGCGACGGCTTCGTCGTACTTCGCGCGCGGGACCAGCAGTCGGGTGGTGATCGCGCAGCCCTGCCCGGCGTGCATGCAGACCGAGAAGCCGGCCATGCTCACCGCGCCACCGAGGTCGGCGTCGTCGAGCACGATGAACGCCGACTTGCCGCCGAGTTCGAGGAAGACTCTCTTGATGGTCGCGGCACCGTCGGCCATCACGGCGCGACCGGTCGCCGTTGAACCGGTGAACGAAACCATGTCCACCCGAGGGTCTTTGGCCAACAGGGCGCCCACGCCGTGATCACTGGAGGTGACGATGTTGATCACACCGGGTGGGAAGTCGGTGTGATCGGTGATGAGCTCACCGAGAACCGCAGCGGCCCAGGGTGTGTCCGGCGCAGGCTTGAGGATGACGGTGTTCCCTGCGGCCAGCGCGGGTCCGACCTTGGCGAGGTTGATCTGGTGGGGGAAGTTCCACGGCGTGATGGCGCCGACCACACCGACGGCCTCGCGGGCGATGGTGCGGCGGGTGGGTATGCCCATCGTCTTCGCCTCGCCGAGATCGTGCAGGTATTCGTACGACTCGGCGGTGTCGGCGGCAAATGACAGGTCGTTCACCGGGACTTCGAGCTGCGCGATGCTCGTGAGCATCCGGGGCGCACCGACTTCGGCGATGGTCAGGTCGCGCAACTCCTCGAGGTGCTGCTTCATCGCTTCCTGCAACTGGCGTACGCACCGCACGCGCAGCTCGGTGTTGCGCGACCAGTCGGTGCCGTCGAAGGCCCGCCGAGCCGCGTCGATGGCGGCGCCCATGTCGTCGGTTCCGGCGTCGGCCGCTGCGCCCAGCACTTCTTCGGTGGCCGGGTTGATCGTCGGGAATGTGCCCTGGCTACCGCTCGTCAGCTTGCCGTCGATAAGCAGCGAGCTCACGCCGTCGGCCAACAATGCCATCTCTGCCTCCGCGACTCGTTGAGTGGACACATGTCCGGAATAATCCAACCGAACATAGCCGCAGCGCCGCGCGAAAGGCAAGGGCAGCTGATCACTACCGCGGTTGAATAGCCTTTTAACTGGAATTTCACCGAATAGACTTGCTCGCCGACCGCCACATCGGCTAACTTGGACACGTGTCCAGCGACCCTGTGGCTATCATCACTCCTGGTGCCGGCGCCCCGACGGGTGATGTGCCGCGCAACCGTCGGCAGGAGGAGACCTTCCGCAAGGTGCTGACTGCGGGCGTCGACGTCCTGCGTGAGACGTCGTACGCGGACCTGACCGTCCGCGCTGTCGCCGCCCGCGCCAAGGTCGCGCCGGCCACGGCCTACACCTACTTCTCGTCGAAGAATCATCTGATCGCCGAGGTCTACCTCGACATGGTGAAGCAGGTGCCGTACTTCACCGACGTCAACGAGCCGATGCCGACGCGGGTGGACAAAGCGCTGCGCGCGCTCGCACTGGTGGTGGCCGACGAGCCAGAGGTAGCGGCCGCCTGCACGACCGCGCTGCTCGGCGGCAGCGGCGATCCGGCCGTTCGCGCCGTACGGGACCGGATCGGCGCCGAGATACACAAACGCATCACCTCGGCCATCGGACCCAACGCCGAGCCGCGCATCGTGTCGGTACTCGAGATGACGTTCTTCGGCGCGCTCGTCAACGCCGCCAGCGGTGCCTACACCTACCACCAGATCGCCGACCATCTCGCGTATGCGGTCGGCCTCATCGTCACGACGGAAGCCTGATGACCCTTCAGATCGACAAGCCGTTGCTCGACCCGTACGACTACGACTTCCACGAAGACCCGTACCCGTACTACAAGCGGCTGCGCGACGAGGCGCCGCTCTACCACAACGAGGAACTCGGCTTCTGGGCATTGTCCCGGCACCAGGATGTGCACCAGGGCTTCCGGAACAGCACGACGCTGTCCAACAAGTACGGCGTGTCGCTGGACCCCGCCTCGCGCGGGCCGCACGCCTCCAAGACCATGTCGTTCCTGGCCATGGACGATCCCGGCCACCTGCGGCTGCGAACACTGGTGTCAAAGGGGTTCACGCCCAGGCGAATTCGTGAGCTCGAGCCGCGGGTCACCGAGATCGCAACCCGGCACCTCGATGCCCTGTTGGAGAAGGCGGCATCCGGTGACACCGTCGACTACGTCGACGAATTCGCCGGGAAACTGCCGATGGACGTCATCTCAGAACTGATGGGCGTACCCGAGCCGGACCGGGTGCAGGTGCGCGCCTGGGCCGATGGTGTGATGCACCGCGACGAGGGGGTCACCGACGTACCGCCGGAGGCGATCGAGGCCTCGCTCAACCTGATCGTCTACTACCAGGAGATGGTGGCCGAGCGCCGCAAACAGCTCACCGACGACCTGACCTCCGCACTGCTGGAGGCCGAGATCGACGGCGACCGGCTCACCGACGACGAGATCCTGGGCTTCATGTTCCTGATGGTGATCGCCGGCAACGAGACCACCACCAAACTGCTTGCCAACGCCGCGTTTTGGGGTCACCGCAATCCGGATCAGCTGACGTCGGTCCACGACGACCTGTCTCGCGTGCCGCTCTGGGTGGAAGAGACGCTGCGCTACGACACCTCCAGCCAGATCCTGGCCCGCTCGGTGGCCGGCGAGCTCACGCTCTACGACACGACCATTCCCGACGGCGACGTCCTGCTGCTGCTGCCCGGATCGGGACACCGCGACGAACGCGCCTTCGACAGACCCGACGACTTCGTGATCGGCCGCGAGATCGGTTCCAAGCTACTGAGTTTCGGCAGCGGCGCCCACTTCTGCCTGGGCGCGCATCTGGCGCGCATGGAGGCCCGGGTCGCGCTGACCGAATTGTTCACCCGCATCCGCGGTTATGAGGTCGACGAGGACAACTCGGTCCGCGTCCACTCCAGCAATGTCCGTGGATTCGCTCACCTACCGATGACCGTGGAGGTCCGCTGAATGCCCCGCTTTGAACCACTGCCCGAGCGTCGCCCCGCGATCGTCGCAGGGGCCTCCTCCGGCATCGGCGAAGCCACCGCCATCGAACTCGCCGCGCATGGCTTCCCCGTCGCCCTGGGCGCCCGCCGGGTGGAAAAGCTCGACGACATCGTCGGCAAGATCAACGCCAACGGCGGCGAGGCCGTCGGCTTCCACCTCGACGTCACCGATCCCAACTCGGTGAAAACCTTTGTCGCGCAATCGGTCGATGCGCTGGGTGAGATCGAGGTCTTGGTGGCAGGCGCGGGCGACACCTACTTCGGCAAGCTGGCCGAGATCGCAGGCGACGAATTCGACTCGCAGCTGCAGATCCACCTGGTCGGCGCCTTCCGATTGGCTTCAGCGGTGCTGCCGGGCATGATCGAGCGCCAGCGCGGCGACCTGATCTTCGTCGGATCCGATGTGGCACTGCGGCAGCGGCCGCACATGGGCGCCTACGGCGCGGCGAAAGCGGCCCTGCTGGCGATGGTCAACAACCTGCAAATGGAACTGGAGGGCACCGGTGTGCGCGCGTCGATCGTGCACCCCGGACCGACCAAGACGTCGATGGGCTGGAGCCTGCCCGCCGAGAAAATCGGTCCTGCCCTTGAGGATTGGGCCAAATGGGGCCAGGCCCGCCACGACTACTTCCTGCGCGCGGCCGACCTCGGACGCGCCATCACGTTCGTCGCCGAGACACCGCGCGGCGGATTCATCGCGAACATGGAACTCCAGCCTGAGGCCCCGCTGGCACACACCAAGGAGCGCCAGAAGCTCGCGCTCGGCGAAGAAGGGATGCCGTCATGACCTCGCGATACGACAATGCGGCGCGCAACGCGCGCCGAGGAGGAGTGAGCAAGTGACTTCGCGATACGACAATGCGGCGCGCAACGCGCGCCGAGGAGGAGTGAGCAAGTGACTTCGACAGCAACAGTGCCCCGGGTGTCCGGCGGTGAAGAAGAACACGGCCATCTCGAGGAATTCCGCACCGACCCAATCGGTTTGATGCAGCGGGTCCGCAACGAATGTGGAGACGTCGGCTGGTTCCAGCTGGTCGACAAGCACGTGATCCTGCTGTCGGGCACCGAGGCCAACGAGTTCTTCTTCCGTTCTGCCGACGAAGATCTCGACCAGGCCGAGGCGTACCCGTTCATGACGCCGATCTTCGGCCAGGGTGTGGTGTTCGACGCCAGCCCCGAGCGACGCAAGGAGATGCTGCATAATTCCGCCCTGCGCGGTGAGCAGATGAAGGGCCACGCCGCCACCATCGAGGGCGAAGTCAAGAAGATGATCGCCAACTGGGGCGACGAAGGCGAGATCGAACTGCTCGACTTCTTCTCCGAGTTGACCATCTACACCTCGACCGCCTGTCTGATCGGCCTGAAATTCCGCGAGCAGCTGGATCACCGGTTCGCCGAGTACTACCACATGCTGGAACGGGGTACTGATCCGCTGTGCTACGTCGACCCATACCTGCCGATCGAGAGCTTCCGGATGCGCGACGAGGCGCGGGTGAAACTGGTTGCGCTGGTTCAGGAAATCATGAACCAGCGCATCGCCAACCCGCCCACCGACAAAGCCGACCGCGACATGCTCGACGTGCTGGTGTCGATCAAGGACGAGCAAGGCCAGCCGCGGTTCTCCGCCGATGAGGTCACCGGCATGTTCATCTCGCTGATGTTCGCCGGCCACCACACCAGCTCAGGCACCTCGGCGTGGACGCTGATCGAACTGATCCGCCACGCGGGAGTGTACGCCGAGGTGCTGGCCGAGCTGGAAGAGTTGTACTCCGACGGTCAGGAAGTGAGCTTCCATGCGCTGCGGTCGATTCCGAAGCTCGACAACGTGGTCAAGGAGACGCTGCGGCTGCACCCGCCGCTGATCATCCTGATGCGGGTGGCCAAGGGCGAGTTCGAGGTCGCCGGCTTCCCGATCCACAACGGCGACTTCGTGGCCGCCTCCCCGGCAATTTCCAATCGGATTCCCGAAGACTTTCCCGACCCGGACGCGTTCAAGCCGGACCGCTACAACAAACCCGAGCAGGCCGACATCGTCAACCGGTGGACCTGGATTCCCTTCGGAGCGGGCCGGCACCGCTGCGTCGGAGCGGCTTTCGCGCAGATGCAGATCAAGGCGATCTTCTCGGTTCTGCTGCGCGAGTACGACTTCGAGATGGCGCAGCCTGCGGACAGCTACCACAACGATCACTCGAAGATGGTGGTCCAGCTGGCCCGACCCGCCAAAGTACGCTACCGCAAGCGTCAAAAGTAAGGCGAATCATGGGTTTTCGCATCCAAGCCGACCTGGACTTATGTCAGGGCCACGCGATGTGCGAGCTGGAAGCACCCGACTATTTCCGGGTGCCCAAACGGGGAAAAGTCGAGATCCTGGATCCCGAACCCGGTGAAGAGGCCCGCGACGAAGTCGAGCGGGCAGTCGAAATGTGTCCAACCCAAGCCCTATTGATCAAAGAGAAAGAGGACTGAGACAATGGCGTCTTTCGAACGCTCCCGCCTCGAAGAATGGGTCGACCGCTGGCTGCAGGCTAACAAAGACTGCGAAACAGCCGGCGACTGGCGGCCTTTGGGCGATTTCTACGCCCCCGAGGCCACCTATGGCTGGAACATCGGGCCTAAGGAAGACGTGATGTGCGTCGGGGTCGACGAGATTCGCGACGTCGCGCTCGGCCTCGAGATGGAGGGCCTGGAGAACTGGGTGTACGAGTACCAGAAGGTCCTGATTGACGAGAAGCAGGGTGAGATCGTCGGCTTCTGGAAGCAAATCGTCAACAAGTCTGACGGCACCCAGGACGAGATCTACGGCATCGGCGGCAGCTGGTTCCGCCTCAACGACCACGCACTCATCGAGTGGCAGCGCGACTTCTTCGACTTCGGCCACGTCGCGAAGATGTTCGGCAACCTGATCGAGTCCGGCGACCTGAGCACCGGAATGCAGAACCGAATCCAGCGCAGCGTGGCCGGTGAGAAGCTGCCCGGCTACTACCCGCTCGGCCAGGCCCCCGTTCCGATCTGGTGACGTGCCCGTGACCCGGATCACCCCCTGACCTACACTCAACCAAGCGGTTGCTTGCGTGGAGCTGGGCCGTTCTCAACCGACGTTCAACGACGAAAGCAGGTTCACGATGAAGACCAAAGGCGCGCTGATCTGGGAGTTCAATCAGCCCTGGTCGATCGAGGAAATCGAGATCGGCGACCCGCAGAAGGATGAAGTCAAAATCCAGATGGAAGCGGCGGGCATGTGCCACTCCGACCACCACCTGGTGACCGGCGGCATCCCGATGGGCGGCTTCCCGGTGCTCGGCGGCCACGAAGGTGCCGGGATCGTCACCGAAGTCGGCCCCGGTGTTGAGGACATCGCCGTCGGCGACCACGTGGTGCTCTCGTTCATCCCGTCCTGCGGTCACTGTCCGACCTGTCAGGCCGGCATGCGCAACCTGTGCGATCTGGGGGCCGGCCTGCTCAACGGCGCCGCGGTCTCCGACGGCACCTTCCGGATCAAGGCCAAGGGCCAGGACGTCTTCCCGATGACGCTGCTGGGCACCTTCTCGCCGTGGATGGTCGTGCACAAGAGTTCGGTGGTGAAGATCGACCCGTCGGTGCCTTTCGAGGTCGCGGCGTTGGTCGGCTGCGGTGTCACCACCGGCTACGGCTCGGCGGTCCGCACCGCCGACATCCGCCCGGGCCAGGACGTCGCGATTGTCGGCGTCGGTGGGGTCGGCATGGCGGCGCTGCAAGGTGCCGTCGCGGCTGGTGCCCGCTACATCTTCGCGATCGACCCGGTCGAATGGAAGCGCGACCAGGCCCTTAAGTTCGGCGCCACCCACGTCTACCCGGACATCTTTGCCGCCATGGGCGGAATGATGGAAGTGACCTACGGCCTGATGGCCCACAAGGTGATCGTCACCGTCGGCGAGCTACACGGCGCCGACATCGACAACTACCTCATCTTGACCCAGAAGGGCGGCACCTGCGTGCTGACCGCCATCGGCAGCCTGGTCGACAACAACGTCCAGCTGAACCTGGCGATGTTGACCCTGATGCAGAAGAACCTGCAGGGCACCATCTTTGGTGGCGGCAACCCGCAGTTCGACATCCCCCAGCTGCTGTCGATGTACACGGCCGGCAAGCTCAACCTCGACGACATGATCACCCGTCAGTACAAGCTCGAGCAGATCAACGACGGCTACAAGGACATGTTGGACGGCAAGAACATTCGCGGCGTCATCCGCTTCACGGACGCCGACCGGTAGGCAAACATGTCTGCCGAAACCGCCGAAAAGTCTCCCGCACTTGCCGCTTCGCAGTCGTCCTGGCGCTGCGTGCAGGCGCACGACCGGGAGGGCTGGCTGGCCCTGATGGCCGACGACGTGGTCGTCGAAGATCCGATCGGCACATCCGTCACCAACCCCGACGGCACCGGCGTGCGGGGGAAGGACGGCGTCGCGGAGTTCTACGACACCAATATCGCCGCCAACAATCTGACGATCACCTGCGAGGAGACTTTTCCGTCCAGCGACCCCAACGAAGTCGCGCATATCTTGGTGCTGGACAGCAGGTTTGACAACGGAATTACCAGCAGCGTGCGAGGCGTGTTCACCTACCGCGTCAATGACGCGGGGCTGATCGCGAACATGCGCGGCTACTGGAACCTCGACATGATGACCTTCGGCAACGTGGAGTGACCTCCCCGCTCGCCGGCCGCGGCGCAGTTGTGGTCGGCGGGTCACGAGGTATCGGTGCGGCGGTCGCGGCATTGCTCGCGCAGCACGGCGCCGGTGTAGTGGTGAACGGCCGGGACGGCGACGTTGCCCGGGCCACCGCCGAGGCCATCACCGCCGCCGGTGGGCGAGCGATCGCCCATCCAGGTTCGCCGTCCGATCAACAGACCGCAGAGTCCTTGGTGGACAACTGCATTGACGAGTTCGGTGGCATTCACATCCTGATCAACTGCGCCGGCATTGCCGAACCCCCCGGCTCATCGATCCTCGACATCAGCGCGGCGCAGTTCACCGAATTGATGGACGCCCACCTCGGCACGGTGTTCGCAACGTGCCGCGCGGTGGCGCCGAAAATGGTGGCGCAGGGCGGCGGCAGCATCGTCAACAGCAGCTCGTTCGCATTCATCGGCGACTACGGCGGCACCGGCTATCCGGCCGCCAAGGGCGCGGTCAACAGCCTGACCCTGGCGATCGCCGCCGAACTGAAAGAGCACCGGGTACGGGCCAATGTGGTGTGCCCCGGCGCCAGGACGCGGTTGTCCTCGGGGCCGGGCTACGTGGCCCACATCAAGGACCTGAACCGGCGGGGCCTGCTGGACGATGTCTCGACGCAGGGCTCGCTGGACGTCGCGCCGCCGGAGTACGCCGCGCCCACCTACGTCTTTCTCGCCAGCGACCATGCCCGGCACCTGACTGGCGAAATCGTCGCCGCTTCAGGCGGTTTCGTGGGCCGGTTCCCTAGGCCGGCGCCTGAGCTGGTCGGCTACCGCGACCATCACGACTCGCCGCCGTGGACCCTCGATGAACTGTCGGCGATGTTCGGCAGTGGAGATGTCTGAGACCTCACCCGGACCCATATGCTGGAGCCCATGAGCACTATCTTCACCAAGATCATCAACGGTGAACTGCCGGGGCGGTTCGTCTACGAGGACGACGACGTCGTCGCCTTCTTGACAATCGAGCCGATGACTCAGGGACACACGCTGGTGGTGCCGCGCGCGGAGATCGATCAATGGCAGGGCGTCGAGACGGGCGCGTTCGGCCGGGTCATGTCCGTGGCCCAACTAGTCGGCAAGGCGGTCACTCGGGCGTTCGACGCCGACCGTGCCGGGCTGATCATCGCCGGGCTCGAAGTCCCGCACCTGCACGTCCATGTCTTCCCGGCCAAAAGCCTCAGCGACTTCGGCTTCGCCCACGTCGACCGCAACCCGTCCCCAGAATCCCTCGACGAGGCGCAGGCGAAAATCAAAGCGGCGCTTGCCGAACTGGGCGAAGGCTGATCAGCGCCCTAAGGATCGCCTGGAGCCGTCACCGCTCGACGGCCTCCCGTCGACCCGCCACCCGCCTGAACAGGCGCACAGGCACATCTGCAACACGCGGCAGGCTGACGTAGAACCGGCAGCCCTGTCCGGGTGCGGTGGTCACGTTCACGGTGCCGCCGTGGGCGTGCACCAGCGAGTCGACGATCGACAACCCCAGACCGCTACCGCCGCTGCTGCGGGCACGTGAGGAATCGGTGCGGTAGAACCGCTCGAAGATCCGCAGCGCGTCCTCCTGGCTCATGCCGGGACCTTCGTCGACCACTTCCAGAATCGCGTCCTCGGAGGTGGTGCCGACCCGCACCGTGATGTCCGCGGTCTCCGGGGTGTGCTGCTGAGCGTTGGTCATCAGGTTTCCCAATACCTGCCGCAGCCGGGCCTCGTCGCCCAGCACCTCGGGAGTGCCGGGACCGTCGACGACCTCGATCGTGATCGTGCGATCGGGCGAAACCGCCCGCGCGTCGTGCACCGCGTCGGTGGCCAGCGCCAGCAGGTCAACCGGCTTGCGCTCGATCGGGCGTTGGGTATCGAGCCGGGCGAGCAGCAGCAGATCATCGATGAGTAACCCCATGCGGCGCGATTCGCTCTCGATGCGCGACATCACCAACTCCATGTCACGCGCCGCACCCTGCCGGTACAACTCGGCGAACCCGCGCATGGTGGTCAGAGGTGTGCGCAACTCGTGACTGGCATCGGTGATGAAACGCCGCATGCGGTCTTCGGAGATCACCGCCTGCTCGGCGGAGGATTCCGACGATGCCAGCGCCTGCTGGATCTGGGCGAGCATTCCGTTGAGCGCGGCGGAAAGGCGTCCGACTTCGGTTCGCGAATCACGTTCGGGCACACGACGATCCAGCTGGCCGGCGGCAATCGCCGCAGCGGTTTGTTCGACCTCGACCAGCGGTTGCAGGCTTCGGTGTACCACCCACGACCCAACCAGACCCAGGACCAGCAACACCGCCACCCCGATACCGAGTTGCAGCCAGGCCAGCGAGCGGACGGTGTGCTGTATTTCGGAGAGGTCGTAAGCGACAGTGACGAGTCGATTGTCTCCGCGCATCGAGACGACCCGCCATTGCACGCCCGAGTTGTCCACGGACCCGACCGTCGTCGGCTCGGGGCCGACGTCGTTGTTGGCCGGCAGGACGGGTTCGGCGTGACGATCGTTGATGACCGTCGTGCCACGCCCGTCTGCGGTCAGGCTGCGCACATAGAAATTAGACGGCGGGCGGTCCAGGTTGGCGCCGTGCGGAATCTTCAGCGCACCTTTGGGGGCCTGCGCCCAGCCGCGTGAGGCCTCCTCCAGCGTCTGGTCGGCGCGGGCGATCAGGTGTTGGCGCAGGATCGAGGTCACCGCGATGCCGGACGCGGTCAGGCCGCACGCCACCAGCAGCAGGGTGGCGGCGACCAACGCGACGCGTAGCGGTAGTTCTAGCCGAAGGTGGCGCGGCATTGGCGTTAACGAGGCTCCCGTAGCACATAGCCAACGCCGCGCAAGGTGTGTAGCAGCCGCTTCTCGCCGGTGTCGATCTTGCGGCGCAGATACGACACGTAGGACTCGACGACGTTGACGTCGCCGCCGAAGTCGTAGCGCCACACGTGATCCAGAATCTTCGGCTTGCTCAGCACGGTCCCCGCGTTGATCACGAAGTAGCGCAGCAATGTGAATTCGGTGGGCGACAACGAAACCGGTTCGCCGGCTTTCCACACCTCGTGGGTGTCTTCGTCGATTTCGATGTCGGCGAACGTCAGTCGAGCGTTGTGGGCCTCGGCGACGCCTTTCCCGGTGCGCCGCAGGATAACTCGTAGCCGAGCGACAACCTCTTCGAGGCTGAACGGTTTGGTGACGTAATCGTCGCCGCCGAGCGTGAGGCCGGCGATCTTGTCCTGCAACGAGTCACGGGCAGTGAGGAACAGTGCCGGCGCGTCGATGCCGTCGGCGCGCAGTCGGCGGAGCACCCCGAAACCGTCCATGCCGGGCATCATCACATCCAGGATCACCGCGTCCGGTTTGACGTCGCGGGCCAGATCCAGCGCCGCCGCCCCGTTGGTGGCGGTGTGAACTTCGAAGCCTTGAAATTTGAGGCTGACCGACAACAGTTCGACGATGTTGTCTTCGTCGTCGACGACGAGGACACGTGCCTCTGGCACTGCTTCTGGCATTGCTGCTGACATGACCTCAATTCCCTCCTATCTAGCTGGCAAATGTCTGCATACCGGCTGTGCCCGCGCTGAGAGTTTGTTGGACGGCCGATCGGGCCAACGACGACAGGATTTGACCTGGGCTGAATACACTCGGGGAATGAATGTGGGCAGGAGTCTGGTGAACCTCGCCACCGCGCCGGTGCGGGTCGGACTTGCCGCCGCCGACGCCGGGGTGGGCATCGCGACGACGGCGCTCGGCATGGCGCACCGCAGCCTCGGCGACACCGCGACGGCGGGCGGCTCCAATGCGGTGGCACACATGCTCGGCATCGACGATGCGATGGCCCGGGCCAACCGGCTGGCCCGGCTGCTCGACGACGACACCCCGCTGGGACGAGCCATCGCCACCGACGGGCCGGTAGACCGGCTGCTGCGCCCGGGCGGCGTCGTCGACATGCTGACCGCGGACGGCGGCCTCCTCGACCGGCTGACCGCTGATGGCGGCGGGCTCGAGCGCGCGCTGAAGCCGGGCGGCCTGGTGGACCAGCTAACCGCCGACGACGGGTTGATCGAACGCGTGCTTTCCGAGGACGGCCTGGCAGACCGGCTGTTATCCGAAGGCGGGCTGATCGACAAGCTGACGGCACGCAACGGCCCGCTGGAGCAGCTCGCCGGCGTCGCCGACACGCTGGCCCGGCTGGCGCCCGGAATGGAGGCTTTGGAGCCGGCCATCGCGACGCTGCAGGATGCGGTGATGTCGCTGACCCTGGTGGTCAACCCGCTGAGCAGTATCGCCGAGCGGATTCCGCTGCCCGGCCGTCGCCCGGGTCGGCGCTCACCGACGCGGACGGTGCGCGCGCAGCGGGTGATCGACCACGACGACTCGGCGAACGAAGACTGACCCGTTAGGCTGACCGGGTCAAACCGGCCTCCTTAGCTCAGTGGTAGAGCACTTGTCTTGTAAACAAGCGGTCGTCAGTTCAATCCTGACAGGGGGCTCTGCATCACCAGAGGAGTTCTCATGACCCATCGCCATCTCGCGTGGGCGCTCGGCACTGTGTTGCTGGCGGCTGTCATCCCCGCGCCCGCTCACGCTGATCCATCCGTGCCGCCGGGCCAGCCGGTGAAGTGTGTGAGCAACACCCAAAAGGGCAAGCAGGTTCTGATTCCTTGCGATTTGCTCAACGCCGGCGCCAACTTCCCATTCGGTTACCGTTGCCCGCCGCCGCTCGAGCAGTACTCGGAGGATGTGCAGGGTTGGTGTGGCGTGGGGCCGGGGCTGGGAGCCACGCCCCCGGGCGCTCCACCGCCGGCGCCGCCGACGAGCCCGACCAGTCCCACGACGCCGACGAGCCCGCCCCCGGGGGCCCCGAAAAGCTCCGCCACAACGACGAGCCCTACGACGCCGACGAGCCCCACAACCCCGACGACTACTACGAGTCCGGCTGCTCCGGGTGGTCCACGCTAAAGGTCGTCGACCAGACCGCGCGGCGAGTCAGTCCGCCATGGCCGGGCCGGTGAATTCTCGTCGACCTGTGGATCGGCATCGTTGCTAATCTTTCGCGATGACCCATCCGGGCGGTCGCCGCAGCAAATTCTCTTCGCTGCCACGAAGGCGGGTCGGCATCGTTGCACTGGTCGCCTTCTGCGTCGGCGCACAGCTACCCATCGTCGCACCGGCCGCGTCAGCCGCGCCGAATCTGGCCGGGATGTCCGTGTTCATCGACCCCGGCCACAACGGCGCGCAGGACTCCTCGATCCACCGGCAGGTTCCTAACGGCCGCGGCGGGACGAAGGAGTGCGACACCAGCGGCACGGCGACTGCCGACGGCTATTCGGAGCATGCCTTCACCTGGGACGTCGCTCTGCAGGTACAGGCCGCGCTCAATCAGATGGGTGTGCGCACCCAGATGTCGCGTGACAACGACAGTTCGGTAGGCCCGTGCGTGGATCAGCGAGCCGCATTGGCCAACGCCGTGCACCGGGACGCGGTCGTCAGCATCCACGCTGACGGCGGACCTCCCTCCGGTCGCGGCTTCCACGTCAACTACTCCAGCCCGCCGCTGAACGACGCCCAGTCCGGACCCGCGATGCAGTTGGCCCACACAATGCGGGACGCGCTAGCGGGTACCGGCATGCAGCCGTCCACCTATGTGGGGTCGAACGGACTGTACGGTCGCGCTGACCTTGCCGGCCTTAATCTGGCCCAAAACCCGGCTGTCCTAGTGGAATTGGGCAACATGAAGAACAGCGGAGAGGCCGCTCAGATGGAGAGCCCCGACGGGCGCGCGGCCTACGCCGCGGCCGTCACGCAAGGCATCCTGGCCTACCTCAGCCACCAAGCCCCGCCCGGCTAACGCAGTTTGCCCGCACCTGAGGCGCCAGTCGGGCAGCACCGCCGGCCCAGCCTAGCGGCGGTCGTCGCTTTACAGATCTTTCACTCTTTGTAACGATGCACCGGTGAGCAACGTCGCGTCGGTCCTCGGCCTGGCCGCCCATCTGGGCCGTGGAATGCAGCGGGTGGCCACCGACGCCATGGTCGGTCGATTCCGCTCGCTACCCAGATCCATCAACGAGCTTGACGCCCAGTCACTCTCGAGGATCACCGGCCGTCGAGTCACGTCGGTGCAGATCATCGGCGGCGATGCCGGGACCTCGTCGCGCGCGCGGCTGGCACTTACCGGCGACGGCGTCCCCTCCTCGGTCTTCGTCAAGATGCCCGCCGAGACCGTCGCCACCCGCATGATGGGCGAACTGGGCCGGCTCGCTCACACCGAAGTGATGTTCTATCGGGAACTGGCGCCGCAGTTGACCGGCCTCCCTGCGTCCTACGGGTCGGCGTTCGACGCGCTGACCGGTCGGTTCGTGCTGGTCCTGGAAGACCTCGCAGTCGACCCCTGCGTCTTTCCGGACACCCTGCATCCACTCGACAAGGATCAGGCCGCCAAGATCGTCGAACTGCTGGCCACCTTGCACGCAACGTTCTGGGAACGCCTGCCCGCCAGCGGAAGTCGCGAGCCACACGGCTGGGTGTACTCCGCGTCCGCGGACCACACGTCACTTCTGACCGGCCCGCTACTCAACACCGCGGCCCGACGCCTCGCCGAGCGGACCACTATCGCAGTCGAGGACGGCCGCTTCATCATCGACAATTACCGCGCTGTCGCGAAACTCATTGACGAACAACCGAACACGGTGATGCACGGCGACGCGCATCCGGGCAACGTCTACTTCCGCAACGGCGATGCCGGGCTGCTCGACTGGCAGGCGGTGCGTCGGGGCCATCCCGGACGCGAACTGTCCTACACCCTCGTCACCGGCATGACCACCGCCGAGCGCCAGTCCTGCCAGCGCGACCTACTGACCACTTACCGTCACGCGCTGGCGGCCGCGGGGGGCCCGGAGCTGGATGCCGACGAACTGTGGCTGCGTTACCGGCAAGGCGCGCTCTACGCCTACGTGGCGCCGTTGATCACCGCCGGGATGGGCGGCATGCAGGACGAAAGCATTGCGCTGGAAGGCGTTCGGCGCGGCGTGGCCGCCTTGACCGATTTGGAGACCGTCGCCGCGCTGCGGCTATCGTTGGCGTCATAGATTCTCTTTCCATGCGGATGACAGTTCTCGGTAGCGGTGGGTGGATCCCTACCAGCTCCCGCCAGACCAGCTGTTATCTGATCACCTCTGGCACCGAGGCTTTAATTCTCGATGCCGGAACGGGTTTCGGCGCGCTGCATATCGACCCGTCGCTGCTCGACGGAGTTGAGAAGGTGACCGTGGCGCTCAGCCACTTTCACCTCGACCACGTGACCGGCCTCGGCTTCGTGAGCGATCGCGCGCTGGGCGGCCGGGAACTCACCGTCGCCGGGCCGGGCTCGATGGCGTACGGCCGGCCCACCCGCTCGATCGTCGAGGATCAACTTCTCGCCGCGCCGTTTCAGACGACGTCGCCACTGGCGTCGGCGCGCTGGGCTGAGCTCGGCTGGGACACCCTGGAATTCGCCGGGCAGGAAATCGAGACCTGGGAGCAGACCCGCCATCCCCTGCCGTCGGCCGGCTTCCGCGTCGGGGACCGCGTCGCCTACTGCACCGACACCGAATTCGACCCCGAAACCATCCGGCATGTGGCGGGTGTGGCCACGTTGCTGCATGAGGCCTGGGAGCCTAGTGGCGCCGAACGTGGACACACCTCGGGCGAAGAGGCCGGAATCATCGCCGCCGAATCCGGCGCGACACGCCTGCTGATCACCCATAACCACCCGGTGCCCGGGGTGGCCGAGCGCACCGCCGCGGCCGCTCAGGCCCGCTTCGACGCCGCGGTGCCCGCCGCCGACGGGGCGATTTTGGACCTGTAACGGCACGATTTGGCCACAATTGGTACGCCCGCACAGGAACGGCAGTAATAGGCATCGTCACTGATCAGCGCCCTTTTGACGCTGAAGACAATTCTTTTCGGTTAGCTGGCTCACAAAACGGTCCATAGCAAACTGCCGCATACTAGACGGCAAGTACCAATCAGCGCACATACATGTCATCCCGGGTCAGGCGCTAGCCCCGAACCAAGCCGAGATTGTGGTGGGAGCACTGCAACAATCCAACCCCAAGCATCGCCACCGCGCGACGACGCTCACCAGGCGCCGGCGCACATTCGCGCACGCCGCGGGGGCGTTCGTCGCGATCGCCGCGCTGCTGGCCACGGCCTCGGGCTACTGGATGGCGCACGGGATGCTCAGCGGGATCACCGTATCGCAGGCCCTGAGCCCCGAGGACCCGAAGTCCAGTGGGAACGGGATCAACATCCTGCTGATCGGCCTCGACTCGCGCAAAGACCAGAACGGCGACGATCTGCCCTGGAGCCTGTTGAAGCACCTGCACGCCGGTGACTCCGATGACGGCGGCTACAACACCAACACGTTGATCCTGGCGCATATCGGACCCGACGACAAAGTGTCCGCATTCTCGATCCCCCGCGACGACTGGGTCGGGTGGAACGGCATCCCCGGCTACGACCACATCAAGATCAAAGAGGCCTACGGCCTGACCAAGCAGTACGTCGAGCAGAAAATGATCAACAAAGGTATCGGCGATCAGAAGGAGCTGGAGACCAAAGGGCGGGAAGCCGCTCGCGCCGCCACGTTGAAGGCGGTGCGGAAACTGACCGGCGTACCGATCGACTACTTCGCCGAGGTCAATCTCGCCGGCTTCTACGACTTGACCAAGAGCCTCGGCGGCGTCGACGTCTGCCTGAAGCACGCCGTCTACGACGACTACTCCGGCGCCAACTTCCCGGCGGGGCACCAGACGCTGGATGCCGAGCAGGCGCTGGCGTTCGTGCGGCAGCGGCACGGTCTGGAAAACGGCGACCTGGACCGCACCCACCGTCAGCAGGCCTTCCTCTCGTCGGTGATGCACCAACTTCAGGACAGCGGCACGTTCACCAACCTCGGCAAGCTGAAAGGCCTGATGGCGGTGGCGCGCAAGGATGTGGTGCTGTCGTCGGGCTGGGACGAGGACATGTTCCGCAAGATGGGCGCGCTGGCGGGCGGCTCCATCGAATACCGCACCTTGCCCGTCGTGCGCTACGACAACATCAACGGTCAAGACGTCAACATCATCGACCCGGCCGCGATCAAGGCCGAAGTGGCCGCCGCGTTCGGGTCGTCGTCGACGTCAACGACCACACTCGACGCACCGAGCCCGTCGACCGTCGTCGACGTGGTGAACGCCAGCAGCGTCGGGGGTCTGGCAACGAAGGTCGCCCGCACGCTGAAGCACGACGGCTACACCACCGGCTCGATTCGCGACCGGGTCAAAGGTGAACCCAGCTCCACCACAATCGAATACGGGCCCGGCGCCGACTCCGACGCCCACGAAGTCGCGAGCCTGCTGGGTATCGATGCGCCCGACAAGCCGAACCGCACACTGCAGTTCGGCCACGTCGAGGTGGTCGTCGACGACAACTTCTCGGTGCCCGCCCAGGACGAGTCGAGCACTGAATCCACCACGCCATCAACGCTTTACGGCACGTATGGGTGGAAGTCCAACATGACTACTACCACTGATCCGGCACCTGATCAGGGTGCACCGATCGGTGGCGGCGGCGTCCCCTGCGTCAACTGACCTCACTTACGTAACAAGAACGCCAACACCGCGCTTTCGAACGCCTCTTTCGCCTCGATCATTGCCCAGTGGCCACAGTTGGGAAACACGTGCAATTCGGCATTGGGGATGGTTCGCATCGGGATCAACGCCATATCCAGCGGACTGACCCGGTCGTCGCGGCCCCAGGTGATCAGGGTCGGCGCCTGCACCCGATGCATGACCGCCCACGGCTGCGGTCCTTTCGATGACTCGATCGCCTTCATCATCTGTGAAAAGGCTTCCGTGCCGTACATCCGCCGCGCGCCGGCCAGCGTCGCCGGATCGGTGGCCTGCGTCCAGCGCTCGTCGATGAGTTCCTCGGTCACCGTGGCCGGGTCGTAGACCATCGAGTACAGCCACCGGACGAGTCCCTCGCGGGTCGGCTCATCGGTGAACTCCTGCAACAGGCGGATGCCTTCCGCGGGGCCAGGGGTCAACAGATTGCGGCCGATGCCGCCGATGGTGACCAGTCGGCGCACCCGCTCTGGATGAGCGATCGCATAGTTGATCCCGACGCCTCCCCCCATCGAGTTGCCCAGGATGTCAACGGTTTCCAGGCCGAGTGCATCGACGAAACGCACCACCGCATCCAGTGCCGTAATCATCGGGTGGCCGCCGAAGTGATCGCTGACACCGAATCCGGGGAACTCCAGAACCAGACAGCGGAAGAAATCGGCGAACGCGCCCAGCACGCCGCGGAAATTGCGCCAGCCCGTTACACCCGGACCGGATCCGTGCAGTAGCAGCAACACCGGTCCGTCACCCGCGCCGGCTTCGTGATAACGCAGAACGCCTGCGTCGGTGGTGATTTCACGGAGGGTGCTCTCGTACGTGAAATCGGTTGTCATTGGCGGCACTCCTCCCCATCGGCGCGCTCCGGATCGTCGCTGCCGCGCGTCACGCGTGCGTGCCTCCGTCGATACGGATCTCGGTGCCGGTGATGAACGCGCCGTCTTCGGACACCAGCATGGCGATGACGCCGGCGACAGCCGCCGGACTGGCCATCCCGGTGCCGCTGGATTCCTCGGTCGTGGGCAGAATCGGCATCAACCTGGTGAACAGGCCCCACTCCGCGTCTTGCGGAATGTATCCGCCGGTGGCATCGGTGATGCCGGACTTGATGCTTCCGGGTGCGACACAGACCGCCCGAAGTCCCTTGCTCGCATACTCCAACGCCACAGCGTGGGTGAAGGATTGAACGCCGCCTTTGCTCGCGGCGTACGCCGCCATATAGGGGTGGGCGAATGATGCGGAGGTGGAACTGAAGTTGACGATCGCACTGCGCGGGTTCGCCAGCAGGCTCGGCAGCGCCTCGCGGACCACCAGGAAGGTCCCGGTCAAGTTGACCGCGATGATCTGATTCCACTGATCCAAGGCCATCTGCTCGGTGTGCACCGCGCGCAGGATTCCGGCGGCGTTCACCACCGAATCCAGACCGCCCAGCGCCTCGACCGCCGAGCGCACCCCGTCGACCACCGAACGCTCGTCGCCGACGTTCATTTCCAGCGTGGTCACGCGCTCGTCATCGCCGGCTTCCGCGGCCTTCGCGCGAGTCTTCTCCAGTCCGTCGGCGGCGACATCGGCAGCGACCACCCTCGCGCCCTCGCTCAGGAGACGCAGCGCGGTCGCCTGACCGATCCCGGAGGCGGCCCCGGTCACCAATATCCGGTTGTCTGATAATCGATTCATCTGCAGGCTCCTATTCAATGTCACTGTCCCATAACATATTTCAAAGTCGGCCCGGCGGTCCAGCCACCGTCGACGGCGATCTCCGCGCCGTTCACGTAGGCGGCGTCGTCGGACAGCAGGTAGCCGACCGCACCCGCGATCTCCTCGGGCATCGCGATACGCCCCATCGGGAGATTCGGATAGTTACCCTCACCGACCTGGACCCCGATGTTGGCGGTCATCGGGGTGGCGGCCATGCCGGGATGCACCGAGTTCACCCGGATCCGCTCGGGGCCCAGCTCGACCGCGGCGATCTTCGAGAGTCCTCGCACGCCCCACTTCGAGGCCCCGTAACCCGCGGTGAACGCCAAGCCGAACAAACCCGCGGCAGAGGAGATGTTCACGATCGATCCGCCGCCCACCGAGCGCATCGGCTTGATCACCGCCTGCAGACCGTTGAACACCCCGACCAGGTTGATCTCCAACACTTTCCGGAAATGCGCGACCGGCTCATGCTCGAGAAACTGTCCGGTCGATACGCCGGCGTTGTTCACCAGACCGTTGAGCACGCCAAATTCGTCGACGGTGAATTGCACCGCCGCCGCCCACTGCTCCGGGTCGGTCACGTCGAGGTGGGTGTATCGCGCCTGCGCGCCGAGCTCACCGACCAGTTTCTCGCCCTCGTCGTCGAGCAGATCGGCGAGCATGACGCTGCCACCACGGGCGGTGACGTGCCGAGCGAACGCCGCACCGAGGCCGCCGGCCCCGCCGCTGATCAGCACGACCTTGCCCGCTAGCTGACTTGAGTTACTCTGCATCACAATCACTTTCTGCCGCGTCGAGCTTCGCAAGGACGAACCCCCTGTAACCTGAGTCCGCAATCTCTGCGCAGATATCGTTGTATGTGGCGAAGCCACCGATGAACAACATGAAGACCCTGGGCTTGCCAGGAACGTTCGCGCCCATGTACCACGAGTTAGCTTTTGTAAACAACGATTCGTCGGCCCGACGCGCCAATTCTGCGGCCCAGCCGTCTACCGCGTCTGTGGTCGGCTCAATGGTGGCGTAGCCGTGGTCGTCGAGGTAACAGATCGCCGCAGCGATCCAATTCACCTGCGCCTCGGCGTGTAGCACCATGTTCGCCAACACCGCGGGCGCCCCGGGCCCCGAGATCACGAACAGATTGGGGAATCCGTCGATGCCCAGTCCGAGGTAGGTGCGCGGCCCATGCAGCCAGTCGTCCCGCAGTGTCGAGCCGCCGCGGCCGACAATGTCGATCTGGGCCAGAGCTCCGGTCATGGCATCGAAACCCGTTGCCAGAATAATGGAGTCGACATCGTAACGGGCGGCGCTGGTGCGAATACCGCGTGCGTCGATACATTCGATTGGAGTGGTGCGGACGCTTACGAGGCTGACATTAGAACGGTTGAAGGTCTGGAAGTAGCTGCTGTCGGTGCAAATTCGTTTCGCCCCGATGGGGTGGTCGGTCGGAATCAGCAGATCGGCCAGGGCGGGATCATCGATGACGGCCCGTACCTTCTCCTCGTAGAACTTCCGAGCTTCGTCATTGGCAGCCAGGTCGGTGAGCTGGTCGGGAAAGGTCTTGGAGTAGAGCACGCCGCCAAGTTGCCAGCGCTTTTCGAATGCCGCGCGACGCTCCTCCGGGTCGTATTCGAGCGTGGGTCGAGGAGCAGTGATGTGCGGCGATCCGCCGCCGCTTGACCACGACTGCCGTCGTCGTTCGAAGTAGGTCGCTTTGATTGCGTCGAGATCTTCGACAGAAAGCGTGCTGTTACCGGCCGGGACACTGTAGTTAGCGGTCCGCTGGAAGACGTAGAGGTGGGCTGCCTGCTCGGCGATGATCGGAATTGTTTGAATGCCAGACGATCCGGTGCCAACGACCGCAACTCGCTTGCCGGTGAAGTCGACAGGCTCGTGCGGCCAGTGCGCTGTGTGGTAGATCTCGCCGGCGAACTCACCCAGCCCCGGGAAGTCAGGGGTCATCGCAGCCGATAGCGATCCCGTCGCCATCAGGCAGAAGCGGGCCGTCAGCGAGCCACCGCCATCGGTAGTCACGATCCACTGTTTTGCGGACTCGTCGAAGACCGCCGCCTCCACCCTGGCGTTGAACGTGATGTCACGCCGAAGGTCGAGCTTGTCGGCGACCCAGTTCAGGTAGCGCAGGATCTCGGCCTGGGTCGCATATTTTTCCGTCCAGTTCCACTCCTGTTGGAGCTCGTCGGAAAACGAGTACGAGTAGTCAACGCTCTCCACGTCGCAGCGCGCCCCCGGATAGCGGTTGTAGTACCAGGTGCCACCGAGTTCGGGCGCGGCCTCGAGCACCCGAACCGAAAGTCCTTGGGCCCGAAGTTTGTGGAGCGCGTACAGACCCGCGAACCCGGCGCCCACAACCACTGCGTCCAGGCGTTCATCAACTGTCACAGAAGCACTGTAGGTAAGCCGGCACGAAGGTCACGGCGGTTTCCCGGTGATTGGGCAGCATTCGATCGCAGAGGTTTTCTGCCCGCTCATTGGGATCGGCAGCGGACAGGCCCTGCACTGCGGTAGACCATCACTAAGCCTAGATACCGGAGGACGACATCATGAGCGAACGTGTACTCGACCGAGTGATGGACTTGGCCGACCAGATGCGCGAGCAGGCCGCCAATGCGGAACAGATCGGACGACTCACCGACGACACCGTCAAGATGATGAAGGCGGCCGGTGTGATCCGGTTACTCCAGACCAAGCAATACCAGGGGTTCGAGGTTCACCCCCGGGAATTCGCCGAGACGACCATGGCGACTGCGGCACTCGATCCGGCTGCAGGCTGGATCGTCGGCGTGGTGGGCGTGCATCCCTACCAGTTGGCCTATGCCGACCCGAAGGTCTCCGCCGAGGTCTGGGCAGACGACGTCGACACCTGGATGGCCTCGCCCTATGCGCCGCAAGGTATTGCCCGGCCCGTCGACGGCGGCTATGTCTTTAACGGCCGCTGGCAGTTCAGCTCCGGCACCGATCACTGCGACTGGATCATCTTGGGCGCGATGCTCGGCGACGAAAAAGGCATCCCGCTGATGCCGCCGCAGATGCTGCACATGATTCTGCCGCGCAAGGACTACGAGATCGTCGACGACTCCTGGAACGTGGTGGGACTGCGCGGAACCGGATCCAAAGACGTTGCCGTCAAAGATGCGTTCGTACCCAGCTACCGCACGATGGATGCGTCAAAGGTGATGGATGGCACCGCGCAGCGCGAGGCAGGCATGACCGAACCGCTGTATCTGATGCCATGGTCGACGATGTTCCCGCTCGGGATTTCCGCGGCAACAATCGGCATCGCCGAAGGCGCGCTCGCCGCGCATCTGGACTACCAGCGGGCACGGGTAGGCGCCACCGGCACCGCGATCAAGGACGACCCCTATGTTATGTACGCGGTAGGCGAGGCAGCTGCGGACATCAATGCCGCCCGTCAGGAATTGCTGGCCAACGCCGACCGCATCTACGACATGGTTGCCGCTGGCAAAGAGGTGTCATTCGCAGACCGGGCGGCCGGCCGACGTACCCAGGTCCGCGCAGTCTGGCGCGCGGTGTCGGCGGTCGACGAGATCTTCGCTCGCTCGGGCGGCAATGCGGCGCGGATGGACAAGCCGCTGCAGAGATACTGGCGAGACGTGCACGTCGGCCAGCTGCACGCCATCCATATGCCCGGAACCACGTATCACGCATCTGCACTGAGCTCGTTGGGAATCGATCCACCCGAAGGTCCGCTGCGGGCTTTGATTTAGGAGAACCCTCAATGAGCGATCTGAAAAGCCTTGGTTACATCACGATTTCAACCAACGATCCCGAGCGGTGGCGGCAGTTCGCCTTTGGTGTTCTGGGCTTCGCGGAAGGCAAAGGACCAGACTCCTCAGCACTGTATTTGCGGATGGACGAGCGTGCCGCCCGGCTCATCGTGGTGCCCGGCGAGGCCGACCGGGTTCTCACCGTAGGCTGGGAAGTGCGCGATCATCCGGCCCTGCAACGGGTCAAAGCAGCGCTGGATGGCGTCGGGGTGCCCTTCAAACAACTGTCCAACGACGACGCCGAGGCTCGCCGGGTAGAAGAAGTGATCACGTTCGAGGATCCGGCTGGCACCACGCTGGAAGTGTTCCATGGTGCGGTGCTTGACCACAGCCCGGTCATCACGCCGTTCGGCGCGAAATTTGTCACCGGCGACCAAGGATTGGGCCACGTGGTGGTGCCGGCTACCGATCCAAACGGGCTGTTTGATTTCTACACCGAAGTCTTGGGTTTTCGTTCCCGCGGCGCGTTTCGGGTGCCGTTACCGAAAGAGTTTGGCCCGGTTCGGGTTCGGTTCCTCGGCATCAACGAGCGACACCACAGCATGGCGATTGTGCCGGCCGCGCACCAGCGGGACCCACGCCTAGTTCACATCATGGTCGAAGTCGACACCCTTGACGCGGTGGGCCAGGCACTGGATCGCGTCAACGCCGAGGGCTTCCGTTTGTCTTCCACGCTCGGACGTCATACCAACGACAAGATGGTGTCGTTCTATGTTCGCGCACCCGGCGACTGGGACATCGAATTCGGCACCGAAGGCGTGCGCGTCGATGAAAACTACTACACCGCAGAAGAAATCACTGCCGACAGCTACTGGGGCCACCAGTGGGTCGGAGAGATGCCCGCGGCCATGCGAATGTGATGTCCCAGACACCTGACACCGACGTCACGCCGATCCCCGCATCCTCCATCACTGCGTGGGATCACGAGGCTGACGTCGTGATCGCGGGTTACGGCGTCGCGGGCGCCGCGGCGGCGGTCGAAGCGGCGCGTTCCGGCGCGGACGTGCTGGTCCTGGAGCGAACCGGGTCGTGGGGCGGCGCGGCGGCGATGGCTGGCGGGTTCATCTACCTCGGCGGCGGCACCGCGCTGCAAAAAGCTTGTGGGTTCGAGGATTCCGTCGACAATATGGCGGCGTTCCTCAACGTTGCGATGGGACCGGGCGCCGACGTCGACCGCATCGCCGACTACTGCTCCGGCAGCGTCGCGCATTTCGACTGGCTGGTCGGCTGCGGTGTGCCGTTCAAGGCGGAGTTCTTCTCCGAGCCGGGCTGGGAGCCGATGGGCGACCAGGGCTTGATGTACAGCGGTGGGGAAAATTCCTACCCGTTCAACACCGTCGCCACTCCCGCACCGCGGGGACATGTCCCGCAGATGCAGAACAAGAAACAGGGCGAGGCCAGCGCCGGCTTCATGCTGATGAAGCCGCTCGTCGAGGCGGCGACAGCGGCGGGAGCGCGGGCGACCTACGACGTTCGTGTGCAAAGCCTGGTGGTCGAATCCGATGGTCGAGTCGTCGGAATCCGCGGCCGCCGATACGGCACCGAGGTGACGATCCGAGCCCGCACCGGGATAGTGCTTGCGACAGGCAGTTTCGCCTACAACGACGCGATGGTGTCCCGCTACGCGCCGCGGATCGCCGGACGCCCGGCAGCCTCGATCGAGCAGCACGACGGTCAAGCGATCCGAATGGCTCAGGCGCTCGGCGCCGATCTGGCCCACATGGACGCCACCGAGGTCGCGATCTTCATCGACCCCCAACAACTGGTCCGCGGAATCGTGGTAAACGGCCGCGGCCAGCGTTACGTCGCCGAAGACACCTACCCCGGCCGGGTCGGGCAACTGACGCTGTATCACCAAGACAACACCGCCTACCTCATCATCGACGGCGATGCCCAGGACGAGGCGATGGCGTCGTGGTCGCCGAAGTTCATGCTGCGGCCGGCGACCTGGGTGGCTGACACGGTCGCCGACCTGGAGCGCGACATTGGTTTGGCGCCGGGGTCGCTGCAGGCGACCGTCGCCTCCTACAACGACGCGGCCGCGCGCGGTGAGGACCCGCTATTGCACAAGAAGCCCGAGTGGCTCAAGCCGATCGGCTCCCCCGTCGGCGCAATCGACCTGCGCGAGAACACCGGCGGCTTCACCTTGGGCGGGCTCGCCACCACGTTGGACGCCGAGGTGCTCCATGTCAGCGGTCAGCCGATCCCGGGCTTGTTCGCCGCGGGCCGATCCGCCGCCGGCCTGGCCGCATGGGGTTACGCCAGCGGCGTCTCGCTCGGCGACGGCAGCTTTTACGGTAGGCGGGCGGGATGCTCTGCCGCCAACGGTTGAGAACTCGCCGTCCCTCGTGCCCGTTAATTATGGCGCGTTTGGTGACAAGCGACACATCATCGTGCTAAAACGGACTATGACTAATAGTCATATGTCAGTCCGTAACATAGGCGGGAGCCCCGATGACCGAAACCCTGCACGTGGTCGCGACCGGTGAACCTGCCACCCCCAGCGCTGTGATCGACCGAATCTCGCTGGTCCTCGACGCGTTCGACGGCCCCGGACGGCTGACACTGGCCCAACTCGTCCGGCGCACCGGACTCCCCCGCTCGTCGGCGCACCGGATGCTGGAACGTCTGGTGCAACTGCGCTGGTTGCGTCGCAGCGGTCGCGATTACGAACTGGGCATGCGTCTGGTGGAGCTCGGATCGTTGGCGGTGAACCAGGACCGTCTGGTGCGGGCCGCCCGGCCGCTCTTGGGCGAATTACACAGCGCTACAGGTCTTGTCGTGCACCTCGCGGTTCTGGACGGATCCGATGTTGTTTATCTCGAGAAGGTCGGAGACCGGACGGGCTCCGCGATTCCCACTCGAGTTGGCGGGCGTCAGCCTGCGCACTGCACTGCGGTCGGGAAGGCGATGCTGGCCTACCGCGGCGACGACAGTGCCATCGACTTGGCAGCCCGTATGACCAGGTACTCGATTTGCAGCAAATCGCAACTAGCCGTGGAACTGGCCAAGGTGCGCGCCCACGGGGTCGCGTTCGAGCGCGAAGAGTCCCTGATCGGTTTCGGGTGCGTCGCCGTACCGATCGGCGACCCGGGTGAGGCAGTGGCAGCCGTATCAGTCTGCGGTCCAATGAATCGCATGATGTTCGACCAGCGACTGACCGCGCCGGCTCGAATGACGGCGATGACTATCTGGCGCAACGTCGAAGACGGCCCACGGCGGGTCGCCCCCACCCTGCAGCCGGCCCGCCCTCTGCTTCCCCGGCATCGTGCTTCAGCGCGGCCGGCCCTGCGGTTCGCGTGAAGCTCGATCCCCAGATCTCGAAGATGATCAAGTTGTTGGACGCCGGCTTCCCACCGGTCCATACGATGACGGGTGCACAGGCCAGGGCGCTGATCCGGTCGCGGTTCGCCGCGCCTGTGCCACCCGAGCAGGTATCCCAAGTCTACGACACGACGATTTCCGGCCCCGGTGGCGAAATCCCGATCAGGATCTATCGTCCGTTCGGCGACAACCTCCCGGTGCTGGTGTACGCACACGGCGGGGGTTTTGTCTTCTGCGATCTCGACAGCCACGACGACTTATGCCGCAGCATCGCCAATCATATTCCTGCCGTGGTTATTTCGGTTGGCTACCGCTTAGCGCCCGAACATCGCTGGCCGGCCGCCGCCGACGACTTCTACGCGGCCACCCGATGGGCCGTCGACAACGCGGACTCCATCGGTGGCGACGCGCGCCGCATCGCGGTGGGCGGTGATAGCGCGGGCGGCAACCTTGCCGCCGTGACCGCGTTGATGGCGCGCGATCAAGACGACCCCTCGGTGGTCGCGCAGCTTTTGCTGTATCCAGTGCTCGCAGCCGATTTCAACACTGAGTCCTACCGATTGTTCGGCCGCGGCTACTACAACCCGAAGCCGGCAATGCAGTGGTACTGGGATCAGTATGTGCCGTCCTTGACTGACCGCGCCCATCCGTACGCCGCCCCGAACAATGCCGACCTGCACGGCCTTCCACCGGCCATCTTCGTGATAGCCGGGCACGATCCGCTGCGCGACGAAGCCTTGGCGTATGCCGACGCGCTGGAGGAGGCCGGGGTCCCCGTTACGCGGGCCCAATTCGACGGCGCTGTACATGGTTTCATGAGTATGCGGAGCCTGGATATCGCACGGGAAGCCCGACGCCGCGCGTGCGCCGAACTTCGAGCCGTCTTACAGTCGGCTGATGGCTGACGGCATGGTGTTCGTGATCGACCGGGTAGTGACTCGTCCGGGTTGCGCCCGTCGGTTCGTCGACAGGTATCTCGCGGAGTATGTTCCGGGGGCGCGCGACCGCGGCATGACGCTGCGCGATGTCCTGGTCAGTCCGCCGATCTGGTTTGAGGACGATGTCAACACCGTCGCCATCACCTGGACTTTGCCCGGCGTTCAGTCATGGTGGGAGATGACATGGCAGGGTAGACCGGACCCGGCGCTGGGCGAATGGTGGACGCAGATCGGCGATTTGATTGTCGAGCGCTCGCGGTCCTTCGCCGCGGCGGCCGATGACGTCGACCAGCTCTGCGATGTATAGCGTCCTTCGGTTGCTCGACGTAGCGGAGCACGAGCGCGGCCGCGTAGTGGCGTGTGTGCGTTCATGGGCGGAAGCGACCCGAGCGCACCACCGCCTCGTGGAGCCGACGCTGCCAGGTTCGCGCAACGGCGGCGACGTTTTGGTCACCTTGAGGTTCGGCTCCCGGAGCCAATGGCTCTCGGTTGCCATGAATTCGCCGACGTTATGCAAGACAACGGGATTACCCGGATCAATGGAGCGACGTACCCGGGTGCCCCGACCCGCAGCGGCGTCGGCGCGGGGACCGTCCACCGCGCCTTATTGTTACGGGTAGCGCCCGACACCGACGCGCGCACCGTCACCCGCTTCGAAGGCGAGTTGCGCTCAATGCCCGACTACATACCGGCGATCAGAGCTTGGCAGCTCAGCCGAGTCGATGATGCGATCGGCACATCCCAGTGGACTCATGTGTTTGAGCAGGAGTTCACCGATGTCGAGGGACTGATGGGCTCCTACCTGATGCATCCAATCCACTGGGCGGTGGTGGATCGGTGGTTCGATCCTGAGTGCCCAGACGTGATCGTTCAGGATCGTTTGTGCTACAGCTTCTGTCGCTGCGCAACGTCGATCCTGACGTGATGTCGGTAGCGTTAATCACTCACCTGAGTCCAGAATATTCGGGTTGGCGGTGGTCGGCGGTTCCAGCGGCAGCAATTCGGAATTGCGTCCAGATTCTGCAGCGTCCGTTGCTGCGTATTCGGGTAGTGCAAGCTGAACGCCACCCGGCCGGTACGTTCGGCCGCGGGTAGATGACACATCGCGAGAACAGTTTCAGCTAGGTACTCGACCGGCTCAGTAGGAAAGCCGCCTGGAATCAGCTGTGCTGCACCAGGTGTGAGGACTGCTGTCGACGGACCAACGCAATTCACGGCGACATTGGCGTCCAGCAACTCGGCGGCCAATCCTTGCGTGAAGCGATGCAGCGCGGCCTTGCACGCAGCGTAGATCACGTCGCCGGCGGTCTTGTTGTACTCGCGATAAGGTCGCGTCGGAGCCACCCCGGTGACCGAGCCGATGTTGACGATCCAGCCAGCGGCTCTCTTGCGCATATGGGGCACAACGGCCTTCGTTAAAACAAACGGCGTCCGCAGATAGTGTTCGACGGTTCGGTCGAAAGTTTCCAGCAACATCTCGTCGATTGGTGCGTAATCGGCGAAACCGGCGTTGTTGACCAAGATGTCGATGCGACCGGTGCGGTCCAGCACCGCGTCTACCAAACCATCGCGTGCCACGGCATCTTCGAGGTCGGCGGTCAGTCCGAAGGCCGATCCGCCAGCGTTCTCGATCAACGCGATGGTTTCGTCGATCGTTCCCGGCATTGTTGATACGAGCCCGGACCGGAAGGACGGCGACGGCTGGTGGGCGCGCGCCGTCACCGCGACGGTCGCACCTTCGGCGGCCAGTCGCTGGGCGATAGCGCGTCCAATACCGCGGCTGCTGCCGGTGACCAAAGCTGTTTTTCCGGCCAGCAATTGGCTCATCGCAGGATGAAATCTTCTTCGACGGGCGCGCGATGTGATGCCACATGTCGACGAGGCGATATGGCGTGGCCACCACCACCCTGCCCGATCCTGATCGGTAGTAGGTGTGCGCCGTTGGCGTGTGACACCACACCGTGCGAGTCATCGCGTCGTCGATCCGAGCGACGTAGTCCTCATAGGCACGCTGGGTGACCTCCATTGTGGTAGCGCCGCGCAGCGCCATCAGCTGCAGACATTCAATGATGTAGTGCGCGAGCACTTCCATCGAGAAGTTCGCACCCGCTCCGTGACCCGGACTGTAGTTCGGCGCCGACATAGTGAATAGGTTGGGGAAGCCGGGTACGGTGCCGCCGCGGTAGGCACGCGGGCTGTCGCCCCACTCCTTGCCGAGCGTCTTGCCATCGCGGCCTCGGATGTCGATCGTGGACAGGAAATCGAGGTGATAGCCCGTCGCGTAGATGATGACATCGAGGTCGATCTGCCGACCATCCTGAGTGCGAATGCCTTTCGCGTTGATTTCGGCAGGCTCGGTGGCTTCGACGTCCACGTGATCGCGGGTCAATGCTGCATAGTAGCCGCCCGGATCGCGGATGATCCGCTTGCCATACGGTGCGAAATCCGGTGTGACCTTCTTCGCCAGTTCCGTCTCTTCGCCGAAAATCCGCTCGATGTAGTCCTGACACAGTTGCAGCAGCACGTCGTTGGCCGCGGAGATGGACAGGTGATCCTTGGCCCATTCCGGGTCATGAAGGATGACCGGGTAATTGTTGTCCGCCGTACCCCAATATGATTTCAGCCGATGCCAATTCGCGTAATAGGGCATGTGCCGTCCGAGATATCGCCGATGAGCGGGGACCTCGTCGGTGAGCCGTTTACGTGGCGCTACCCAGTGTGGCTGACGCTGAAATACCGTTAGCCGCTCCACTTCGTCGACGCATGCGTCAACGATCTGTACGGCGGTGCACCCGGCCCCGATGACGGCCACCTTTTTGCCGGCTAGGTCGAGCGACGAATCCCATAGTGCCGAATGAATGCTTCGGCCCGCGAACGATTCCCGGCCTTGGATGCCCGGCCAGCGCGGCCGATTGAGGTACCCAGCAGCAGTAATCACGATGCGCGCATAGCTGATGCCGTGGCGACCATCGGCATCGATCGTGTGGATTTGCCACCGGTTGCGGTCGGGGTCCCACCGCAGCGCCTGGACCTCGGTTCGGAACCGGATGTGCTCGCGCAGTTCGTACTTGTCCGCCAAAGTCACCAAATATGCCTGATACTCCGCGCCTTGCGGGTAGTAGCTACTCCATTCCGGATTCACTTCAGCGGACAATGAGTAGTACGCCGAAGGCGTATCGACGCCGATTCCGGGATAGGTGGTGGTCAGCCAGGTGCCGCCGACTTCTTCGTTGCGGTCAAAGATTTGGTAGGAGACGCCTTCCTCGGCGGCCGCCAGTGCAACGCTGATGCCCGCGATGCCCGCACCGATGATGGCGATGTTCACGGTATCGGGGATCGACGATGTCCGCGGCAGCGTCGGCTGCGACCGCTGAAAGCCGCCTTGCTCGAGCAGCAGGTCCACCTGCTCGTCGTCGACTGTCGAGCCCAGTGCGATCGGTAGCAATCGGGCAAAGAAGTCAGATCGTCGGCGCGCACCGCATCGGCACGGCGAGGCGCACCCAGCGCGTCGACAAGGGCGTCAATCAGCACCTCGGCGGTGCCGGGATCGGTGACGCCGGCCCGCTCGGGCGGGTCGGGAGATGGGAGATCTTGGATGCGTAGGTGTCGATCACCGACGGGTCACCGGTCAGCTGAGCCAGCACAGCCACCAGGACGCCCGGGTCGGCCTGCCGCAGGTTGTCGCGCAATTCACCAGGGCTTGGAAGCGGGGTGCCGAACGACGACGTCGACTCCGTTGCGGCGGTCATGCCGTCGAGTATCCGACCGGACCGCCGCGTCGAGCAGCGGCCTGTCTACTCAGCGGGAGGTTGACACAACACGGTGTTCCACTGATTGGGCATACACCGTCTTGGCGAGACCACGACGGAGTTGACTCGCAGCATGAGCCACGACATCACGCTTCCGGAATTGCAAGAGTTCATCGCCGGCTTCTGGTACCACTACGACGAAGCGCACTACGGCGAACTGGCCGCGCGCTACGCCGAGGACGTGCACTATCTGACTCGAAGCGATTCCGGGGCGAGCCCATTTGAGGAACTGATGTCGCCCGAACTGCGCGGGCGCGAAGCGGTCATGGCGTGGCTGTCGGAGCATCGCCAACAGAGCCCTTATCCGTTGCGGCACCACGCCACCGACATCCACCGTGTCGGCACGGACGGCGACGTCACCCGCGCGCGCTTCTACATTTCCGTCAACACGATAGCCAACTTCGTGCCCTTCGCGGTGTCTAGCGGAGTAGTCACCGTCGGTGTGCGACGCAGCCCGAACGGGTTAGCATTCACCGAGATGGAAGTCATTCTGGACACTCAGAATTCGGTTCTACTTTCCGGGCTGACGGCCGACAGCACCGCCGGGTCGTGAGCGCACGCGAGACATTCGCGGGCGGCATAGCCGTCATCACGGGTGCCGGTTCCGGCATCGGTGCAGGACTGGCACGCCACGCCAGCAGGTTGGGAATGACCGTGGTGCTGGCCGAGGTCGACGCCCGCGCTGCGGAGACGCTGCGTGACGAACTCCGTGCGGCTGGCGGAACGGCAGTCGACGTCGAATGCGATGTGCGTGATCCCGACGCCGTACAGGAACTCGCCAACCGGACGTACCGCGATGTCGGTCCAGTGCGACTGCTGGTCAACAACGCCGGAGTAGAGCAGTTCGGATATCTGTGGGATACCCCGATTGCCAACTGGAAACGCACCGTCGACGTCAACATCAGCGGAGTCTTTTTCGGCGTGCGGGCATTTCTGCCCAAGATGATGGCGAGCGGCGAACACGCGTGGGTCTGGAACCTATCGTCGGTCGGCGGGGTAGTGGCGATCCCGTTGCAGGCGCCCTACATCGCCAGTAAGCATGCGGTGCTCGCGCTGACCGAATGCCTCTATCTCGACGTTGAATCCGCGGGTCACGGCGACCACATTCACGTGCAGGCCGTGCTGCCCGGCGCGGTGATATCTAATATCTTCGAATCGGCGGGCGGGGTTGACGGTCACGCCGGCAACGCCGCGGCCGCCGAACAGCAACGCGCCGCGATGCTTCGCGTCAAGGCCTCGGCCATGGATCCGCTAGCGGCAGCCGAGACGGTATTCGACCAAGCCGCTCAGGGCAAGTTCTATCTGCTTACCCAGGAATCGGTCGGGACGGCAATGGGAGAGCGCGCCAATGTGCTTGCTGCACAACGACCCCCGGCGCGGAAGTAGCAACTTTGATGCTCGACCTCGACGCCGCCGCACGGATTGCGACGTTCGGCCACGTTCCACCGATGCGCGAACGAGGCTTGACGGCAATGCGCGCCGCGATCGAGTCGGCGCCGTTGCCCGATGACATGCCGGACATGACCAGCGTCGTCGACACCACCATTCCCGGCCCGGCCGGCTCTTTGGCGGTCCGGATCTACCGCCCGACGGCCGATTCCGCGCAACCGGCCTTGGTGTACTTCCACGGCGGCGGACTGGTTATGGGCTCCAACCATTCCTTCGAGCCGCTGGCCCGCGCACTGGCGTCGGCGTCGGCTGCCACTGTCGTGGCCGTCGATTACCGGTTAGCGCCCGAGCATCCGCCGCCGGCACAGTTCGACGACGCCTACACAGCAACCGAGTTTGCGGCGCGCAATGCTGGCGCTCTCGGGCTCGACGTCAACCGACTTGCGGTCGTCGGCGACAGCGCCGGCGGATCGCTGGCAGCCGGAGTCGCGCTGGCAGCACGCGACCGCGACGGACCCGCATTGATGGCGCAGGTGCTGCTCTACCCCGGTCTGGACCGCGACATGTCAGCTCCGTCGATCGCGGAGCTGGCAGACGCGCCGCTATTGACGCGCGACGACATCGATTACCTGCACGCGCTGGCCGATGGCGATGCAGAGCCGTCCCGGGACCCGTACCTGGTCCCGGCTTACGTCGCCGACCTGTCCGGCCTACCGCCGGCGATCGTAGCCACCGCGGGCTGCGACCCGATCCGCGATTGGGGTGAGCGTTACGCAGTTCGCCTGCGCGACGCGGGCGTGCAGACCACGACCACCCGCTACCCCGGGATGTACCACGGGTTTCTTATGCGGTCTGACGCGACCGCACGCGGGCGGCTGGCGATCGCCGAGATCGGCGGGTTGCTGCGGGCCAAGTTCGCGCACCCGATTTCATCTAGCGTCCCGATCACTGGACACGACCCGGCCGCGACTCGCTGACTCTGCGCACAATCACATCAACGCAGAACTGGAAGAAGGAGTCAGCTGATGCTCACCGATGGGCGACGGAAGGAACTTTCCCAGGTGTTGCGACCGGCGGCGCCGCCTCGCGAGATCGACCACGTCTACACCGACGAGCAGCGGGAACGTCTACTCGATGTCGTGCGCACCGAGGGACCGTGGCGGCTGATCATCGCCCAACACTTCGCGTCAGCCGATGAGCTACTCGCGACGATGAGCGGCATGTTTCCCGAGGGTTTCACGCCGTCGCTAGACCTGTTCCTTACCCCGACCTTCCGTGGGTATCTGGCCAACTATGGAGCCGTGCTTTACCCGCAACTCCACGACTGCTTCTACAACGCGCAGTTTTTGGAGATGGCGAAAAGCTACTGGCACGCCGAGTACGCCAAGCCCCAGCTAATGTTGTTCAACATCAACGGGCCGTGCGCCAATCGCGATCCGGGACACCTGGATTCACCGAGCTTCCGCGGTGTTCGCCACGAAAATGCCCCGACCTGGCTGACCAGCGTGATGGGCAAGTCCGGCTTGTTCACCGACCATCTGATCAAAATGGCCCAGGTCATCACCTGGTTTTCGCTGGACGCCGGCAGCGGCTTCACCTATTGGCCGGACGGGCCGCTGAATGCGCCCAACCGCGTGCTGCCACCGATCAACAACCGAGGCGTAGTCGTGCAGAACGAGATGATGGTGCACCGTGGCGAGGCGAACGGACCACTGGATCAACAGATTCCGGCCGGCCTGGGGTTCGACACGGTATTCGGAGGCGACCCCCACGATCGCGATCAGTGGCTGCTGAAGAACGGAGAGGAGGTGATCGCCCGCCATCACACCGACCAATTGCGGTTCCTGGTGCACTGGTCGGCCGAGGTATTTTCCGACTACGCCGAACTCAAGAAGAACATGGAAGGATCTGACGACCTGACTATCGACAAGGCGATCGACATCATGGTCGACGACATCAATGCGCGGGGCGTCAAAATCGATATACCCGGCGAACCGTTGCACGATCCGGCATTCATCGGTGCCCTCAATGCGGCCTACGATCTTGGCGGTCCCGCCTGCTATCCCGATGAAGCGCCGATCAGTTCTTTCGAGTTGGCGTAGCTGATTGTGGCCACGGCAACCCATTCCGCCACGATCCCGGCCGATACACCGCTGCGCGACACGTCGGTCGATCTCCTCGTAGTCGGGTCCGGCACCGGGATGGCGTCAGCTCTGGCGGCGCACGAATGCGGATTAACGGTGCTGATCGTCGAGAAGTCCTCCTACGTCGGCGGTTCGACCGCTCGCTCGGGCGGCGCATTGTGGTTGCCGGCGAGTTCGGTCCTCGAGGAGAAGAACGCCGGAGACACCATTGAGCGTGCCGAGATCTATTTGCAGTCGGTGGTGGCCGGTAGTGCACCTGCCGAACGGTCAGCCGGCTACCTTCGCAACGTCAGTGCGACCGTCGCGATGCTGCAGCGCAATACCCCGATCCGATTGCGTTGGGCCAAGGACTATTCCGACTACCATCCAGAAGAACCGGGTGGTGCGTCCGCAGGTCGGACCTGCGAGTGCCGGCCGCTGAATGCATCAGTCCTCGGCGCGTACCGGACCCGGCTGCGACCCGGTGTTATGGAAGTCAACATCCCCATGCCCACCACTACCGCCGACTACCGGTGGATGAATCTTGTGACCCGAGTTCCGCACAGAGGTATACCGACGATCATCAAGCGTCTGGTGCAGGGCGCAGGTGGCATGCTGGTCGGCCGACGCTACGTCGCGGGCGGGCAGGCCCTGGCCGCAGGACTATTCGCCGGTGTCATACGCGCGGGAATACCGATCTGGACCGAGACCAAACTGCAGCGGCTGACTACCGACGGCCATCGAATCAACGGCGCAGTTGTCAGCCATAATGGCCGCGACGTCACCGTCAACGCGCGGCGCGGCGTCGTGCTGGCCGCCGGTGGGTTCGACCACAGCATGCCTATGCGGTGGAAGTTTCAGTCCGAATCACTCGGCGAGCACTTGAGTCTCGGAGCGGAGACGAATACGGGCGACGCGATCCGCGCCGCTCAAGAGTCCGGTGCCGCAACTGATCTGATGGACCAGGCGTGGTGGTTTCCGGCCGTGGCGCCGCTACCTCAAGGCGCCCCGTCGGTACTACTGGCTGAACGGTCCCTACCGGGCTCCCTAATCGTCGGCCAGGATGGCAAACGATTCATCAACGAGGCGACCGATTACATGTCATTCGGACAGCTTCTATTGGAACGCGAGCGCTCGGGCAATCCAGTGGAGTCGATGTGGATCGTCTTCGACCAAAAGTATCGCAACAGTTACGTTTTTGGCGGCGCGCTGTATCCGCGTATGCCGATTCCACAGTCGTGGTACGCGGCCGGGATCGCCCATCGGTCCGATGACCTAACTCAGCTCGCCGCCAAGATCGGCTTACCAACAGCGCAATTCAGCAGCACCCTCGAGCGGTTTAATGAGATGTCGCGGGCTGGATACGACCCTGACTTCCGCCGCGGCCAAAGCGCCTACGACCGTTATTACGGCGATCCCACTGTCACCCCGAACCCCAACTTGCGTGCTTTGGACAAGGCACCGTTTTACGCGGTGAAGATGGCACTCAGCGACCTGGGCACCTGCGGCGGCCTGCGGGCCAACGACCGCGCGCGGGTGTTACGCGAAGACGGCACCGTCATCGTTGGCTTGTATGCGATCGGAAATACTGCGGCAAACGCATTTGGGAGCACGTATCCGGGCGCGGGCGCAACCATCGCGCAGGGACTCGTTTACGGCTACGTCGCGGCCCGGGACGCCGCCGAAGTCTGATCAATCTGGATCGTCGGCGTCTGCCTTCTTTTCAATCTCGTACCAGAAATCGGGTGTGGGCCAGGGGGTTTTTGTCGGCCTACCCGTACCTGACTGAGGAAACGCGGCGTCCGCCTCGTCGAGTTCTTTAATCATTGTTAGGGCGAGCTCTCGCTCGTTGGCGTAATAACGCTCAGCCCATTTCAGCGCGACACGGGCGTATGCCCAGGACGGGTCGGCATCGGCCCAACGTGCGTCTTTCGCAGCGCTGCGGTGCATCTCGTCGGCAAATGCCACATGTTGCTGCAGCACTTCCTTCAATCTTTCCGGGTTGGTGAGATGTCCCAACGTCACCCGCAACAGCGGGCCGTGCTTGAGCGTCGGCGGGTCCACCGAGGCCTCATTCGCCCAATGGGTCACCGCGTCCAGACCCTCCGCAGTGATTTTGTACAACCTTCGATTGCGTGTCCCGCCGGTGTTCTCGACGCGTGATGTCACCAAGCCCAGCGTCTCCATCTTCTTGAGCTCGGAATAGATCTGGCTGTAGGCCGGACTGCCGAAGTAAAAGCGCATGCTCCAGTCGATCCACTTGCGAATGTCATACCCGGAAAGCTCGTGCTCATACGACAACATGCCGAGCAACGCCCAGCTGGTCGCGGCAAGATTCGACTTGCCCCGCGGCGTGCTGTCTTCCATCTGGCCAGGTTAACAACCTGGGTCACAATTCTTTCGATGAGTGACCACTGGCCGGGAGACGGCGTTGCCGCAGGCGTGAGCCGCAACGGACGCTTTAGCCGTGACATCCAACGAAGAGGCGGCAGACCTCGAGACAGAATCTCGTTTGTTTGCTGATTCAGTGCGCCGGCTCATCGACGCCACTATCAGGACACGAATCGACGCGGCGGCGTTCTCGGCTGCGAAAAATAAGATTGATTGTGTCACTGAGGAATTGAGCGTCGCCCTGATGCCGGGTTCGTTCGGTGTGCAACAAACGGGCGATGGACGACCGATGGTGTGGGGCAACGTCATGATCGGCCTGCGCAACCCAGTCGCCCCTCCGCTATCGGTCAACCACGACGCTGACGGCCTAGTGTGGAGTGACTTTGTTCTCGGCTCGGCATACGAAGGTCCACCCGGTCACGTCCACGGCGGGGTGTGCGCGATGGTGCTCGACCATGTCCTGGGCGCAACCGCGCACCAGCCCGGCAGACCCGCGGTTACCGGCACGCTGAGCGTCCGCTACCTACGGGGTGTGCCGCTTGGCCCGCTGCGCGCTGAGGCACGCGTCGACCGAGTTGAGGGAGTCAAAACCTTTGCCAGCGGCTATATTGCAGACGAACACGGCATCACTGTCCGGGCTGAGGGTGTCTTCATCCACCCGCGGGAGGCCTAGCTGCGAGCCGGCGCCAGCCGCTTCAGAGCAAGTCCGCCTTCAAACGGTCGATAGCCGAATGCGGCCGGGGCCCGGTAGCCAGTATCTTCGAGCGGAGTATGCACATCGTCGACGGTCGGCCCGATCTTGTCAGCGATCGTCGCCAACACATCGAGATCGAATCGATAGAGCCGACCTGCGTTGCCGCCCAGTATCTTTCGACAGGCATCCTCGGACTGGTTGTGCAGGGCCCAGCGGATGGCCAGCTTGGAGTGTGGGGTAAAGCCCTCTTCGTGCGGATAGTCACTGCCCCACATGATGTGCTCGGGACCCATGAAGTCGATCATCCCGGAGTCGAAAGGCGCCAACTCGCTGGCCAGATAGCAGTTCCGCTGGGCGTATTGGCTGGGAGTCAGGGTCAGCTCATCGACGGAAGACCCACCGAACATTCCATAGGTGCGATTGCCGGCTTCGGATTTCATCGTCGGCACCATGGCGTCGAGCATGCCGAGTTGAGCCGGCACCCACAGCGTGCCCTGTTCAGTCGGCACGAACCGCAGCGTCGGGTGGCGCTCGAACACCCCGGCCAGGATCAGATGCCCGAGGGTGCGATTAGCCCACATCGCCATCTCGGTGATCAGCACCGCGTTGGAGGCCGGCTGGTCCATCGGCATCTCGGGGCTGCCGGCACCCGCATGCTGAACAATCGTAAGATCGAGCTCCTCGCAGAGGGCCCAGATCGGTTCGTAGCGCGTGTGGAACAACGGCGCGACGTTCGGGTCGCCGGGCGAGACCGGCGGCACCAGCACTCCGCCGAAGCAGTCGTGCTCTGCGCCCCAACGAATCTCGTCGAGCGCATGGTCGATGTCGTTCGGGAATATCTGAATCAGCCCGCGCCGACGGGTCGGGGCCAGCGAGCAGAAGTCGATCTGCCAGCGGTTGTGCGCTTGCACACCCGCCCAACGCTTTTCGAACTCGTTGCGGGTCCGAGGCAGGCTAATGGTGATGTTGGGAGTGGTCGGAAAGAACGGTGGAACCGTGTTGGGCAGCAGCACTTCGGCGGCAACACCGTCGGCGTCCATATCGGCGATCCGCAGCTCGCTGTCCCAGTTGCGCTGAGCTGTTGCGATGATCAGATCATCAAAAGGGCTGATGTAGTTCTGCGCCCAAGCGTCGAACTCGTCGTGCAGCGCCGTGGGCAGATACGGCTTGTAGTCCTCGATATCGGCCCCGGCGTGGGTGTCCGTTGAGATGACGACGTAGCGATCGATCGTGTCCCAGGTTGTGGCCATCGTGTCCTCCGCCTCGTTGCAAATACCAGAACAGCGTCCATCTTTCACCCGACGACTGGCAAGGCATGATTCCATTCAGCGGGTCATCGGTCAGACGACTCCGCGCAGACCATCGGCACCGAACACCGGCTCGAGCATCGCGGTGAAGTCCGGGCCGCGGCGCAGCAGATGACCGCCGTCGACGTTGATGACCTGCCCGGTGACCCAACTTGCGGCATCGCTGAGAAGGAACACGGCCATGTTGGCGATGTCCTCGGCCTCGCCGACCCGCGGCAGTGGGGTGCACGCCGCGTAGTCCTGCGACAGTTCCGGCGATTCGGTGATCGGCGCGACCATGTCGGTGCGGATCAGGCCGGGCCGGATGCTGTTGACCCGCACCCACGACGGACCCAGTTCGTCGGCGGCCAGTTGCATCAGGTGATCGAGGCCGGCTTTGGTGACACCGTAGGCGCCGAACCAGCGGTGGGTGTTGCTAGAGGCAATCGAGGAGATGCCGACGAACGACCCGCCTCCCCCGCGCACCATCTCGCGGGCGCAGTGCTTGAGGACATACATGGTGCCGTTGATGTTCAGGTCGACGGTCTGCCGCCAAAGGTTGGAATCCATCTGGGTGATCGGGCCGATGGTCATCGATCCGCCGGCACAATGCACGGCACCGTCGAGTCTTCCGTGCCAAGCCGTCGCGGCCTCAACGGCGCGGGCGACCTCGTCTTCGTTGGTGACGTCGGCGGGCTCGTAGCGGATGTCGCCGCCGCCGGCCTTCGCGGCCTCGAGTTCCTTGACCGTCTCCGCGAGCCGGTCGGCGTTGCGGCCGACGATCATGACCGAGGCACCAGAGGCGACCAGGGCGGCGGCAACCCCTTTGCCGATCCCACTGCCACCACCGGTGACCAGGTAAGTCCGGTCTTCGAACGAGAGCTGCATGCCGGCTCCTCACGCCGAAACTGAAACAGGTTCTAGTTATAGAACCACACCTGCCCAGTCGGGATGAGCGCGAGCCAGCGGCCACGGTCGTGATTCGAAGCCAGTCTCGCGCTCAGTGCAACGACTACGGGGTGTCCTTGCGGGCGAGCTTCGTCGGCTTGGCGTTGCGCCAATCCTCGACATCGGGCGGCAGGCCGATCGGGTAGCGGTTCTCGTTGTGCGCGGCCCAGTGCGCGTGACCCAACTCGTGGATGTGAAACGCGTGCCGCAACGCCTCGGTGAACCCCATCGCGTCGGACGCGGCGTTCACCGAATCCTTGATCAGCAGGGCAGCCATCGTCGGACGCTCGGCGATCCGGCGGGCGAATTCCAGCGTCTTGTCCGCCAGTTCGTCGGCCGGAAAGACCTTCGACACCATGCCGAGCCGGTAAGCCTCGTCGGCGTCCAGCGAATCACCGGTCAGCAACAGCTCTTTGGCTTTACGTGCACCGAATTCCCAAGGGTGAGCGTAATATTCAACTCCGGGCATGCCCATCCGCACGCCCACCACGTCGCTGAACTTCGCGTTGTCGGCCGCGACGATCAGATCGCACGCCCAGATCAGCATCAGCCCCGCCGAAATCGCGTTGCCCTGCACCTGGGCGATGGTGATCTTGCGCAGATCGCGCCAGCGGCAGGTGTTCTGAAAGAAGTAGTGCCACTCCTGCAGATAGGTCTTCTCCGCGACGGCGTCGCGGTTGGCGCCGTTGATCCGGAAGCTCGGCAGCTGCGCGTCCCCGGGTGCGCGCTCAGCGAGTGCCAACTCCGAGCCGAGATCGTGGCCGGCGGAGAAGTTCTTCCCGCGCGCGGCCAGGATCACCACGCGCACGTCATCGTCGGCCTCGGCGCGCAGGAACGCCTCGTCGAGCTCGACCAGCAAACCGCGGCATTGCGCATTGTGCGCCTCGGGCCGGTTTAACCAGATCCGCGCGAGGCGGCCCTCGTCGAGAGTTTCGTAAGCCACCAACTCGTTGGACTCTGACATCGGCCACCTCATTCGCACACGATCGGGAGTTACACATTACGGCCCGGCCGTAACGCTGCAACCGGGGGGTTGCGGCTCTCCGTGCGGCTTATCACGCACGTCGCCTACAGTTATGTCATGCCCGCCAAATCTGACACCAGCGAAATCGAAGACGTGGGGCCATTGGCCGACGACACCGCCAGCCAGGCCAGGCGCGTGGTGGCGGCCTACGCCAACGACGCCGACGAGTGCCGCGTGTTCCTGTCAATGCTTGGTATTGGGCCCGCGAAGATCGAGGTGTAAGTGCCCCGCGCGGGAGGCCAGGCTGCGAACGGCCCTTCCTCCGGCGTGTCCGACTTCGTGGTGGTCGCCAACCGGCTGCCGATCGACATGGAGCGGTTGCCCGACGGCACCGTCACCTGGAGACGCAGTCCAGGCGGCCTGGTCACCGCGCTGGAGCCGTTGCTGCGACGCCGTCGTGGCGCCTGGATCGGCTGGCCCGGAGTTGTCGACGACGATGTGGACGTCATCGACGATCCCATCGTCGAGGAAGACCTCCAGCTGCACCCGGTGCGGTTGTCGGCAGACGACGTCGAAGAGTATTACGAAGGGTTCTCCAACGCCTCGCTGTGGCCGCTGTATCACGACGTCGTCGTCAAGCCGATCTACCACCGGGAATGGTGGGACCGCTATGTCGACGTCAATCGCCGCTTCGCCGAGGCAACGGCCCGCGCGGCTGCCCAGGGAGCGATCGTCTGGGTGCAGGACTATCAGCTGCAGCTGGTGCCCAAGATGCTGCGGGAACTGCGACCCGATCTGACGATCGGGTTTTTCCTGCACATCCCATTCCCACCGGTAGAGCTGTTCATGCAGATGCCCTGGCGCACCGAGATCGTCGAAGGCCTGCTGGGCGCCGACCTGGTGGGCTTTCAACTCGCCGGCGGCGCGCAGAACTTTCTTATTCTGGCCCGACGGCTGATCGGCGCGAGCACCTCGCGCGGTTCGGTCGGTGTGCGGTCACGATTCGGCGAGGTGCACCTCGGCGACCGCATCGTCCGGGTGGGCGCATTTCCGATCTCCATCGACTCTGCCGAGCTCGACCAGAAGGGCCGCGACCGCAACATCCGCCGGCGGGCCAAGGAGATCCGGGCCGAGATCGGCAACCCCCGCAAAATCCTGCTCGGCGTCGACCGGCTGGACTACACCAAGGGCATCGACGTGCGGCTCAAGGCACTCGGTGAATTGCTCGCCGAGGGTCGCGTCAAGGGCGACGACACCGTGCTGATCCAGCTCGCCACCCCCAGCCGCGAACGAGTGGAGAGCTATCAGAAGCTCCGCGAGGACATCGAGCGCCAGGTCGGTCACATCAACGGCGAATATGGCGAGGTCGGCAGCCCGGTGGTGCACTACCTGCACCGCCCGGTCCCCCGCGACGAACTCATTTCTTTCTTCGTGGCCAGCGACGTCATGCTGGTCACCCCGCTGCGGGACGGGATGAATCTGGTGGCCAAGGAGTACGTCGCATGCCGCAGCGACCTCGGCGGCGCGCTGGTACTCAGCGAATTCACCGGCGCCGCAGCCGAACTCACGCAGGCTTACCTGGTCAATCCGCATGACCTCGAGGGTGTCAAGGACGCGATCGAAGCGGCGCTCGGACAAACCGACCAGGAGGGACGGCGCCGGATGCGGGTCCTGCGGCGGCAGGTCCTGGCCCACGACGTCGACCGCTGGGCCCGGGCTTTTCTCGACGCGCTGGCCGCCGGTCATCCGTCAAACACCTGATTCCCTGATGCGGCCGTTGGCGCACTGCGATACTCGTCGCATGGCGATCTTCTCCCGCGGCGCGAGCGCCGCCGCAGCCATGACGCTCGTCGCTGTGGGGACCGCGGTTCCAGCCGCGGCCCTCGGCCCCCCACCGGACGGCATGTACACCTTCACCGAAGCCGGTGTGCCGCCCGCGACCTGGAAAATCGCGGCGCTGTGCGATGCACCGTCGCGGCAGCGGGCCATTCCGGATTTCACCGACCCGGTCATCGCCGCCGACTTGTGCGCGCTCAACGTCAGCAGCACCACGTCCCGAGTGATCAGCAGGTCGGAGAAGATGGCGAACTTCGTCGGCCGTGCCCGCTTGGCCAGCGATCGGTGGACTTTCGAAGTCCCGAAAGAACTCGGCGTCGCCTGCCCGGACGGTAGCACCGCTGCGTCGACGGACACCTATGCTTTCGACGACGTCTCGCTCACCGGAACACACACCAGCATCCACGGCGACGTCTGCGGCCTGCAGCCGGCGATGACCAAGACGCCGTTCACGCTGGCCTTCCAGGGTCCGCTGCAAGCCCCGGTCGACCGTTACCCGTTGAACTGCAACGAGATCGGACAGTGTCGCTGACTCTGCCGACCGGCTAGATCGGCGTGATGAAGTTGATCAGCCACGAGCCGCCGATCCGCTGGTAATCGACCCGCACCCGGCTCCCTTTGTAGACAGGCTCTTTCGAATTCGAATTGTCGGTCCAGATCGAGTTCATGTACACCAGCACCGACGCTGAATTCCGTTTCGCGGACATGACTCCGACGCCGGAAACGTCGACCTGGCTCACCACTTGCCTCTTGCGGGCCTCAGGGATGATGTCCTGATTGACCTGCTTTTTGAACACCTCGCGATACGAGGGTGTCAGTCGCGGATAGACGTCGTCCATGCTGCGCTCGACAGTCTGGAAGTCATAACCGAGGACGCGCGGAATATCCTTGGTGGCCAACGATGGAAGTGCCGCTCGCGCAGCCTCTTCCCCGCGAGTTTCCACCCGGTCCCAGTAGAACCAGCCGCCCAACGCTGATAGGCCGACGAAGGCGGTGGTCAGCAGACTAATGGCGGCGGCGATCAGCCAGCGCATCAATCGCCCCCGTTCGGCCACTTCAGATCGTCTCCGGTCATCCGACCGTTCTCATCCTCGTGGACGATGACGCGCATCCGGTAAGGCTCAGACGGCTTGTTGATGCCGTCCCTACTGGTTACCGTGACCCGAATCGACACCAGCACCGACGCGTTGTCGCTGACATTGTCAATGCTTTCCAGAGCGGCGCCGTTGACGACCGCCTCGGATGTCGAATCCGTATGGCGGAACAGTGCTTTGATGTTGTCGACATTGTTGTTGGAACTGAGCATTCCGCGCAGCGGCCCGCTGGTGTTGTCGACGAATCTCGCCACACTCTGGTCGATGTCGTCCTGTTTGTAGCTGAACATGTTCACCACCAGTTGGGTGGCGGTGTCGACGAAGCGCTGGGCGCGCGCCTGTCGCGCGTCGGCCTTGCGTTGGTCGTGGATCTCCCATCCCACTGCGCCGGCAAGCACCAAGGTCGCAATCAGACTGGCCGCCAACGCAATCCATCCGACACGTCTGGCGTTCGCCGGCCTGCGCCGGGGCGGACCGATCGTTGTATTCGGCCGCTTGACCGGATTGGGCGCCGTCTGAGCACGAACCGTGGTGGCGGCCGCCTCACCGCCGTGTGGACCGGCAGCCCGCGAAGCCCGTCGGCGCGGGGGTCGCGTCGCTTGCTCGGAGCCGGTCAGTCGCCGGCCCGCTGCGTCCGGGTTGGCCGCGCTTGCGGTCGGCTCGGTTTCTTTCGGTCGCCGACCCGCTTCGCCCGGCTCCGCCGCGCTTGCGGTCGGCTCCGTTTCATTCACAACTGCCTCGGGTCACGCATCAGGTCCACCCAGTTCTCCGCGGTCGATACCTTGCCGGGCGCGAAGATACCAGTGCCGCCTGAGGGGTCCTGGAATTGTCCGGTGGCGTCGTCGTACGTGGTGTACGCGGTGCCGTTGGCCTGCGGTGCCGGGCCGGGCGGTGGACCCCACGGTTTCTCGGCCGGCGGGTACGGCGCTCCAGGCAATCCCACCGGCGGTGGCGGCGCCGGAACAGCCTTCGGGAACGGGATCTGCGGGTTCTGCGGTGGGTAGGGCGCGGGTGGAATCCATGCCTGCCGTCCGTCGGTTCCACCGGTGTTGGGCGGCGGCGGTGTCGGGAACGGCTGGTTGGGAGCCGGACCGGGCCCTTCTACCGCACCCGGTGGCACAAACCCCGGGGCGTACGGTGTGCCCGGATCCGGGTCGTTGCCCGGCGGGATGTAGGGATACTTGTTGGGCGGCAGGATGTTCAGCCCGTTCGTCACCGGAGTTCCGTACGGGATCGGCGGGCCGCGCCATGGGTTGGTGCCGATCGGCACGTAGCCCTTGGGATCGCGGCACAGAGCGACGGTCGGCGCCCGCTTGCCGGGAAATTCCTGACACGGGTAGTTGCGGGCGCCGCGGACGGCCGCCGGATCGTTCTGGGCCGTCTTGCAGTACATGTCGGTCGGGAGCTCCCGCAGCGTCTCGTCGGCCGGGGTCCGGATCAGCGGTGGCGGAATGAATCCGGTGGTGCATGGCGGCGGGTCCACGTTGACCTTGAAGTCGAGTTTGGCGCCCTCGTCCTGAGGTTCGCCGTTGGCCGAGGTGATGATCGCCGCGAACAGAGCCGGCAACACGACCAGCAGCTGCTCGATCGACTTGTGATAGATCACGCCCACCCTGCCCAGGTTCGCCAGGTTGGCGGCCAGCATCGGGAACGACGGCCGGATACCCGAGAACGCGGCGTTGGCCTGGTCCACGGCCGGCGGTACCACGCTCAGCAGCGTCCGCAATTGCGGATCGGCTTGGTGCACTTCGGAAGTGAACCGGGCCAGCCCGTCTGACAGGGCCCTGATGTCGTTTCCTGAACGAATTTGGGCCTGCAGGAACGGGCCGACCTGATCGATCAGCTGCGACGTGTGCGGGAACTCCGCGTTAGCCTGATCGACCAGCAGCCGGGACGACTCGAGCAGCCTGGCCAATTCCGGGCCGGATCCGTTGAACGCGTTGAAGGTTTCGTGCAGCAACTCACGCAACCGGGTGTCGGCGACGCTGTTCACCAGTGTCTCGGACTGGTGCAGCAGCGTCGCGATGTCGACGCCGATGATGGTGTTGCCCCGGTCGATGCGAGACCCGTTGTGCAGCTTGGACGTCGAGGCATGCTTGGGCGGCACCAGGTCGATGTACTGCTCACCGATCGCCGACACACTCTTGACTGCGGCGGTGACATTCGACGGCACGACGGTGCCACTGTTCAGACGCATGACGGCGTCGACGCCGTCGGAGGTCAGGCCCACCGAGTCGACCCGGCCCACCGCGACTCCGCGGTAGGTCACGTTGGCGTTCTTGTACAGTCCGCCGCCGGCGACGAAATTCGCCGTCACCCGGTAGGTGCCGATTCCCAGTGCGGCCGGCAGGCGTAGGTAGAAGACAGCCATGATGGCGACAGTGATCACCGTGACCACCGCGAAGATGACCAGTTGGATGCGAGTGAGCCTGTCCAGCATCAGTTGTTCCCTGCCGGTGTGCCCGGTGGGATCTTGAACGGATCCGCGGCCTGCCCGGAGAGGTTGGCCATCTCACCGAGCAGGAAGTCCGGCGGGTTGAGGATGTCCTTCATGTGCAGCATGTTCGGGTCCAGTGGCCACGACGTGGTGAAGAACGTTTCGCCGAGGCGTCGCACCGTGAGGTCGAAGGTGGTGAACACGTTGAGGTAGTCGCCGCGGACCGCTTGCTTGATACCGAAGTTCGGGAACGGGAACGTCAGCAGCAACTGCATCGACGTCACGAAATTCTTCCGGTTGTCGGCCAGCGCCTTGGTGTTGGCGTAGATGTCTTTGAGGTCGGCGGCGAAATCAACCTTCGTCTGCGAGAGTACGTGCGCCGCAACCGTTGCCACCTTCCGGAGCGCGCCGAACGCTTCGACGATCTTGTCCCGGTTCTTGTTCAGCACGCGCAGCGCCTCGGGGAGGGTTTCCAGCGTCCGGCCGAGGCTGTCCTTGTTGTTGGCCAGAATCGCCGAGAAGCGGTCCAGGCCGTCGATCGCGGCGACGATGTCGTTGACCTGGTTGCTCAGCCCGCCCGTGAGCTCGGCCAGCCGCGGAACCAGATTGCTGAACTGGCCCTCACGGCCCGCGACCGCCTGATAGGTCTCGTCGGTAATCTCCTGCAGCGCACCCAGATTGCCCTTGTTCACCACGACACCGAGCGCGGAGAACACCTCCTCGGTCGTCGGGAAGCGACTGGTCCGAGCCTCCTGGATGGCCGAACCGTTCACCAATCGGCCCACCGGCGGCTGATTCGGCGGCGCGGCCAACTCGACGTGCTGGGAACCCAGCAGCGAGGTCTGCGCAACACGGGCAATCGCGTTCGCCGGCAACACCACATTCTTGTCCAGGGCCAACTTGACCGCAGCGTAGAAACTGCCGTCGCTGCGTTGCATCGCGTCGATGCCCGAGACGCTGCCCACCGTCACGTCGTCGATCATCACCGGCGAGTTCTGCGGCAGGGTTGCCACGTCGGCGAGGTCGACGGTGATCGAATACGAGCCAGGACCGTGCCCGGCAGTGCCAGGCAGCGCCACCGAGTTCAACCCGCCGAACTGGCAGCCGGCCAGCAATGCACTACCCGCCGCCAATGCGCTGCCGCGCAACAGAAAACGCTTCATCGACCGGTCCCCTGTTCAGCCGGCAGCGGGGGCGGCAGGGCTGCGGGCGCCGGACCCGGCCGCGGACCGAACGGTGCGTTCGCCGGCGCCGGTGAACCGGGCGCTGCGCCGTCGGGCGCTGCCTGCGGCATCATCAGGGCCTGCAGATCCGCCGGGTTGGGCGGTTTAGCACCGGGCGCCGGTACCCAGTGCAGGTCCGGGATCGGCGTCTGCGCCTTGGCCTGGGTTTCCGGGGTGTCGTACTGGATCTGGCCCTTGTACGCGGTAATCATGTTGAGCGGGTGGAACATGAACGGCGGGTAGTTGAACGTCAACCGGCGCAGGGGCGGGCCCAGTCGTTCGCGGCAGATCTCGGCGCGCTTGTAGTACTCCGGTCCGGACAGACCGGCCGCGGTGTCGAACGAACCGCCGCAGATGAATTGCACCGGGTTGGCGAATTCGGGAATTGAGATGAGACCGTTCAGCGTCCCCTGCGCGGGATCGTAGATGTTGTAGAAGTTGGCGATACCAGGCCCGGCGACATGCAGCACCTGCTCGATGTCTTCGCTCTGGTCGCTCAGCACCTGGGTCAGGTCGGTGAGCTTGTTGACGGTTCCGATCAGCGTCGAGTTGTTCTGCTGTAGAAAGCCTTTGACATCGATCAATGCCTGGTTCAAAGTTCCGAGGGTGTTGTCCAGGTGCGTCGAGCTCTTGGCGAGGACCTGCGACACCGATGCCACATGCCCGGCGAAAGAAACGATTTGCTCGTTGCTGGCCGAGAGCGCATCGACCAGCACCTGAAGATTCTTGACTGTTCCGAAGATGTCGGTGCGCGAATCACCGAGCCGCCCAGCGGCTTGCGAAAGTTCACGCAGCGCGGAGCGGAACGAATCGCCGTTGCCGCTGAACGTGTCGGCCGCCTGGTTGATCGCCTTGCCCAGTGGGCCCTGCAGCTGTCCGGCCGCAGGGCTGAGCTGTTTGGCCAGATCCGTCAGCGACTCTTTGACCTCGTCCCACTCCACCGGAACCGCGGTCCTGGTCAGCGCAATGGATGCCCCTTTGGGCAAGGCCGGCCCGCTGGTGTAGGCGGGTGCCAGCTGAATAAACCGTGCCGCAACCAGATTGGGCGACATGATGACCGCGCGAGCGTCCGCCGGCAACTTGACGTCGCGGTCCACCGACATCGTGATCTTGACGTCTTCGGCTCGCGGTTCGATCGAGTCGATGGTGCCGACCGGCACACCCACGATGCGGATCTGATCGCCGGGGTAAAGCCCGACCGCGGAGGTGAAATAGGCGACGATCTTGTTGCCGGTGCGCGCCGGCCAGACCAGGTACGCGCCCAATACGAGCGAAACGGCAAGCAGCACAGCCAATGCCAGCCGCACCCCGCGGCGACGTTCCCGGATAGCAGAGGACAGGGTCATGGTGATTGCGGCCTCAATTTCCAGCGCTCCTGAACGAGACCGCGCAGGTAGTCCGCGAAGCTGGCGGGCAGCTTGCCGGGCTGGAAGACGGTGTCGAACACCATCCCGACGATGGGTGCCGGCAGCACGCCGTAGACGTTCACGTTGAACCCGGGCCCCGATCCGACCACCTCGCCGAGCGTGGTGGCGTATGGGGGGAGGCGTTTCAGCGCTTCGCTGATGTAGTCACGGCGGTCGTTGAGGTCATCCAGCACGGTGTTGAGCTTGCTCAGCGCCGGGCCGAACTCCCTACGGTTGTCGGCGACGAAGCCGGAGAGCTGTGCCGAGACGTCGTCGATGCCGGAGATCAGTTCGGCCAGCGCGGCGCGGCGTGCGTCGAGCGCGGCAAACAACTGGTTGCCGTCGACGATCAGTTTGTTGACCTGGCCGGCACGCTCGGCCAGCACGCCGGTCACTGATTTGGCATGCGCCAGAAGCTGATCCAGTGCTTCGTCGCGGGTGTTCAAGGTGCGTGACAGCGAGGTGATGCCGTCGAGTGCACCACGCAGCTGTGGCGTGGCGTCGTGCAGGGCGTCGGTGAGGACCTTCAGCGACTTCTCGAATTCAGCCTTGTCCAGATCGCCGGCATTGTGACCCAGGTCTTCCAGCGCGGAGCCCAGAGCGTACGGCGTGGTCGTCCGGCTGAGTGGGATGGTGGTGGCGATGCCCGTCCCGGCCGGGGTGATCGCCACCGCGCGCTGCCCGAGGATGGTTTCGGTCCGGATCGCCGCCAACGAGCTGTTTCCCACGTTCACGTGGCGATCGACGGTGAACGCAACCTTGGCATTGTCGCCGGCGAGCGTAACCGCTTGCACCTTGCCGACTTTGATGCCGGAGACGTAGACGTCGTTGCCGGGGTTGATCCCGCCGGCGTCGGCAAAATACGCCGTGTAGGGCCGGCCCTGCGGCCAGAACGGCAATGAGGTGTAGCCGAAGGCGACCAGGACGACACACACCACAAGGACCACACCGAAGATTCCGGTGCGGAGTGGGTCCCGGTCGCGGCGGTGGGTGCTACTTGTTGACAAAGGCGCACCTACCTTTACTCGGATCCACCTGACCACCGAGCGGGATGAGGATGTCGCTACCGGCTGGGCCGTTGATCTTCAACGACACCGAGCAGAAGTAGATGTTGAAGTACGCACCGTAGGCACCGAGCGCCGAGAGCCGGAGGTAGTCCTCGCCGAGTTGCTCGATGTCGTTGTTCACTTCCGGCAGTCGGTCGTTGATCTCACCGGCGATCGGGCGGAGGTTTTCGATCGTGCCTTGCAGCGGTCGGCGCGAATGCTTCAATAGGTCAGTCAGATCCGACGTGGTGGTGGCCAAGGGCTGGATGGCGCCGGCTATCGCGTCACGGCCCTCGGCCAGTCCGGTGATCAGTTTCTGCAACTGGTCGACGGTGTCGGAGAACTGCGCCCCCTTGGCGTCGACAGTGGCCAGCACGGCGTTGAGGTTGGTGATCACGTCACCGATGGCCCGATCACGCGAACCGAGCGTCGACCCGAATGCGTTGGTATTGGCCAGCAAGTTCGACAGTGCGCCACCCTGGCCCTGCAAGAGGTCGATCACATAGCTGCCGATGGTGTTGATCTTGTCGGCGTCGAGCCCCTTGAGCACCGGCCGCAGTCCACCGAGCAGCGCGTCGAGATCCAGCGCCGGCTGGGTATGCCGCTGGTCGATGGTCGCGCCGGGCGGAAGCTTGCGCAGTTCCCCCGGGCCCGAAGCGATTTCCAGGAATCGGTCGCCCACCAGGTTGTCGTAGCGGATCAGCGCCCGCGTCGACGAGTACAGCGTGTAGCGCTTATCTACCGTAAAAGCCACGTCGACGGTGTTGTTCGGGTTGAGCTTGACTTCCTTCACCGCGCCCACCGGCACCCCGGCGATGCGAACCTTCTGGTTGCCCTTCAGCCGGGTCGCATCGATGAAGTTGGCGTGGTAGGTGTTCGACGGCCCGAAGCGGAACTCGCCGAACGTGATCACCAACCCGAGTGCCACCAACAGCATGGTGACCGTGAAGATGCCGACCCGGATCATGACCGAGCGCTGGGACTGGTAGCTGTCCATCAGAAGTCGTCCCGCTCGGCGAAGGCACCGTGGAACAACCATTGCAGCGTCGAGGGGGCGTCCACCTGAACCTCGGTGAACGGCTCATAGGGGATGTTCGCGTTGTCGGTCACCAGGAACGGCGCGCGGTACCAGGATCCACCGGTCTGCTTGGTCGGCAGGTCCGGTAGGCCGCGGCAGTTCGGGCCACCCGAGGCGTTGACCCTCGGCAGGCTTTCGGGGTACGTGTAGGTCGGGGCACCCAGGACGAAACTCGACGAGGTGAACAGGCCCGCTTTGCGCACACCGAGGATGGGCGCGAATTCTTGAATGCCGCGGTTGATGGCTCCGAACAGACAGCCGAATTCCGGCGAGTAGTCCGCAGTCACCTTCAGCGGGGCACGGAGGCGTTTGATCGCGTCGATCAAATTCTGCTCGGCCGGCGCCAGTGTGTCATAAGCGTTGTTGGACAGGCCGATTGCCGACAACAGGCTGGTGTTCAGGTTGGTCTGCTGGTCCACGACGGTTTTGGCGATGGTGGGCGTGTTGTTGAAGACGGTGACGAGGTCCGGTGCGGCGTCGGCGTAGATGTTGGCGACGGCAGCGGTCTTGCGGAAGTCCTGCTGCAGGGTGGGCAGCTTCGGATTGAGTTGCTGCGTCAAGGTATTCAGACCCGACAGCACACCGCCCAGGTCGTTACCGTGCCCGCGCAGCCCCTCGGCCAATGCGCTCAGGGTGCCGTTCAACTCGACGGGATCGATCTTCTGCAACAGGCCGATCAACGACTGGAACAACGTGTTGACTTCGAGTGAAACCGCGGAGACCGCCAAATGCGCGCCCGGCCGCAGTGCCGCAGGCGACGGGTCCTTGGGTGGGATGAACTCCACCGACTTGGCGCCGAAGATGGTGTTGCTCGCGATGTGGACGGCGGCGTTGGAGGGAATGTAATGCAGCTCGCCACCCTCGATCGCCAGCCGCAACTGCGCCTGCTCGCCCGCGTAGCTGATGTCGTCGACCTTGCCGATCTGAATGCCGCGATACTTGACCTTGTTGCCGGGGTTCATCTCGAGGCCGACGCGTGGCGCGGTGAGTGTGACGGTGTCGACCGGTGAGAACGCCGCTGTGTAGGACAGGTAGGTCAGCACCACGAACGCCACCAACAGAGAGGCCAGCAGCGCCGCTGCCAGCCTGACGTGTGTGCGTTGTGCACCGGTGCCTGCCACTGTCCCCCTTACCCCGAGAGGTTGAAATTACCGGACGCGCCGTAGACCGCCAGCGAGATGAACAAAGTAATGACGACGACCACGATCAGCGACGTGCGCACGGCCTGACCGACCGCCAGGCCGACCCCTACCGGACCGCCAGAAGCGTTGTAGCCGTAGTACGTATGGATCAGCATCACTGCGATCGACATCACGATGGCCTGTAGGAACGACCACAGCAGATCGGTGGGAATCAGGAAGGTGCTGAAGTAGTGGTCGTACAGTCCGGCCGACTGCCCGTTGATGAAGACCGTGGTCGAACGGGCGGCGAAGAAAGAGGCCAGCACCGCAAGCGAATACAGCGGGACGATCGCAATCAGGCCCGCTATCAATCGGGTCGACACCAGGTAGGACACCGAGTGCACCGCCATCGACTCGATGGCATCGATCTCCTCGGCCACCCGCATCGCACCCAATTGCGCAGTGGTGCCGGCTCCGATTGTCGCCGCCAGGGCAATCCCCGCGACCACCGGAGCGACGATGCGAACATTCAGAAACGCCGACAGGAACCCGGTCAGAGCTTCAATACCGATGTTGCCCAACGACTCATAGCCCTGCACCGCGATCACACCGCCTGACGCAAGCGTCAAAAATGCTGCAACGCCGACAGTTCCGCCGATGAGCACCAATGCGCCTGTGCCCATGGTCATTTCAGCGATCAGCCGAATGGTCTCTTTACGGTAGCGGGTGAGCGCATTCGGGATGTAGCGCATCGACTCGCCGTAGAACAGCGCCTGCTCACCGAAGCTGTCGACCGGTCCGGCGAAGCGGTGGAAGAAACGGCGGATACGCAGCGTGGCGTCGTAGCTCATGGGCGCCACTCCTCAACGCCGGCCACGCCGGCGTCTTCGTCGATGTCGCGACTCATCGGCGTTACCGGGCCAGCACTCGAACACCGATTGCCGTCATGATCACGTTGATCACGAACAGGCAGATGAACGCGTAGACCACCGTCTCGTTGACCGCGACCCCGACGCCTTTGGGACCGCCCTTGACCGTCAGCCCGCGATAGCAGCCCACCAGGCCGGCGACCACGCCGAACAGCAACGCCTTGACTTCGGAAAGCATTACCTCGCCGAGGTGGGTCAGCACGGTCAGGCCATTGACGAACGCGCCGGGGTTGACGCCCTGCAACAGCACCGAGAAGACATAGCCACCGGCGATGCCGATCGCCGACACCAGACCGTTGAGAAGGAGCGCGACGAACGTCGACGCCAGCACCCTGGGGACCACCAGACGATGGATCGGGTCGATGCCCAATACCCGCATTGCGTCGATTTCCTCGCGAATGGTGCGCGCGCCCAGGTCGGCGCAGATTGCGGTGGCGCCGGCACCGGCCACCACCAACACCGTGACGACGGGTCCGAGCTGAGTGATGGTTCCGAATGCGGTGCCCGCGCCGGACAGGTCGGCCGCGCCGATCTCGCGGAGCAGGATGTTGAGCGTGAAGGCCACCAGAACGGTGAACGGAATGGCCACCAGCAGCGTGGGAATCAGGGAGACCCGGGCGATCATCCAGGTCTGGTCGAGGAACTCACGAAACTGGAAGGGGCGCTGAAATGTCTTGCGAAAAGTCTCCAAAGCCATTTCGACGAAACCACCCACGGCCCGAGCCGGAACCGCGAGCTGTTCGATCAACCTGGTTCCCTTCTCGCGCGGGGCGCCTGTCAGCTGCAGAGCGAAGTTGTTGTGTCCCCGGTTGCGCCGCCTTAGCTGGATTCTGAGCGGCGGCGTCCGCGTGAGCGCGCCAATCGTAACTAGAACAAGTTCGGCGTGTCAAAGAACGGCTAAATTTGACAAATGTCAGTAATTTAGCAGGTCAGAGCGTTTGTGACCCAGATCATTCTGAAACGTGTTCTAGTCGATTTCAATTCGACACCGGCGGTCTCGCGGCGCGGCCCGATCACTCCATCAACGCGGTGGCCGCAAAGTTGCGCTCCGGGTCGCGGCCGGCGAAGTAATCCTGCATCGCGTCGCTCAGCTTGCCCGCATCCCAGGCCTGGCCATCGGCCGCGAACCGATGCTCCACGGTGGGCGCGGCCACCAGTGTCACCTGCGGTCCGTACACGATGAACACCTGGCCGTTGACGTCCTTGGCCGCTGGCGATGCCAGGAAGCGCACCAGAGTCACGACATGCTCTGGCGACAGCGGATCGATCTCGCCCTCGGCCACCTCGGGTGCGTCTCCGAAGACGTCAGCTGTCATCGCGGTCCGGGCCCGCGGGGCGATCGCATTGGCGCACACGCCGTATCGGCCGAGCGCACGTGCCGCGGTCAGGGTGAGTGCGGAGATGCCCGCCTTCGCGGCGCCGTAGTTGGCCTGTCCGACCGGGCCTACCAGTCCGGCTTCCGACGAGGTGTTGATGATGCGTCCGTAGATCGAGCCGTTATTGTCCTTGGCTTTGGAGCGCCAGTACGTCGCGGCGTTGCGCGTCAGTAGGAAGTGCCCGCGCAGGTGCACGGCGATCACCGCGTCCCACTCCTCGTCGGACATGTTGAACAACATCCGGTCACGCGTGATCCCGGCGTTGTTCACCACAATGCCCAGTCCACCCAATCCATCTGCGGTGCTGACTAATTCGTCGGCCGTCGCCCGCTGGCTGATATCGCCTGCGACGGCGACGGCTTTGGACCCTGCGGAACTGATCTCGTCGATGACGTCTGAGGCGTCCAACGCGGCCTTGATGTCGTTGACCACGAGGGTCGCCCCGGCGCGGGCCAGGCCGATCGCCTCGGCGCGGCCAAGCCCCGCAGCCGCGCCGGTAACCACCGCGACCTTCCCGGACAGGTCGATCGGATTCGTAGCCGGTTCATTGGGCGTAGTCAATTTATGAATACCTCTAGTCTTCGCGTATCAGGGCGGCTCGTGGGCATTCTGCGATCGCCTGCTCCGCCAGGGCCTCCTGGTCGGCCGGCACCGGGTCGAGCTTCACCACCGCATAATCCTCGTCGTCGAGATCGAAGATATCCGGCGCGATTCCCAAGCACACCGCGTTACCTTCACATCGGTCGTGGTCGACTTTCACCCGCACGACGTTCCTCCTTAAACGCAGGCCCGAACTCTGGCCTTGAAACGGTATGCCCACCATACGACCCGTCCCGGTCGTGCCCGGCGGAACGGTCGCTGGACGCTTGAGACTAGAACGTGTTACAACCTGAAGATGCGAATGGGTAGCCGACGATGCAGGCTGCGCAGAACTCACCGATGACTGGAGGGCGGCCAGAATGCGCATCAGTTACACCCCGGAGCAGGAGGAGCTCCGCCGCGAACTGCGGTCGTACTTCGCCAAGCTGGTCACCCCGGAGCGCCGCGAGGCGCTGAGTTCCACCTCGGGTGAGGTCGGCGAGGGCAACGTCTACCGCGAGACCGTCGCGCAGATGGGCAAGGACGGGTGGCTCACCCTCAACTGGCCCAAGGAGTACGGCGGCCAGGACCGCTCGCCGATGGACTCGCTGATCTTCACCGACGAGGCGGCGATTGCCGGCGCACCGGTTCCGTTCCTGACCATCAACAGCGTCGCGCCGACCATCATGCACTTCGGGTCCGAGGAGCAGAAGAAGTTCTTCCTGCCCAAGATCGCCGCGGGTGAATTGCACTTCTCGATCGGCTACTCCGAGCCCGGCGCCGGCACCGACCTGGCCAACCTGCGAACCAGCGCGGTGCGCGACGGCGACGACTATGTGGTCAACGGGCAGAAGATGTGGACGAGTCTGATCGCCTACGCCGACTACGTCTGGCTGGCCGTGCGCACCAACGCCGAAGCCAAGAAGCACCGCGGCATCTCGATGCTGATCATGCCGACCACCGCCGAAGGGTTCTCGTGGACGCCGGTGCACACCATGTCCGGTGTGGACACCAGCGCCACCTACTACCAAGACGTCCGCGTTCCGGTGGCCAACCGGGTCGGCGAGGAGAACGCCGGATGGAAGCTGGTGACCAACCAGCTCAATCACGAGCGCGTCGCGCTGGTGTCGCCGATGCCGATCATTATGGCGCTCAACCAGGTTCGCGAATGGGCACAGAACACCAAGGATCACACCGGATCTCGGCTGATCGACTCGGAGTGGGTGCAGCTCAACCTGGCCCGCGTGCACGCCAAGGTCGAGGTCCTCAAGCTGATCAACTGGGAGTTGGCGTCGTCGGACGACGCCGCGCCGTCGCCGGCGGACGCGTCGGCGGCCAAGGTGTTCGGCACCGAGTTCGCCACCGAGGCCTACCGGTTGCTGATGGAGGTGCTGGGCACTGCCGCGACGGTGCGTCAGGACTCCCCCGGTGCGCTGCTGCGCGGCCGCGTCGAGCGGATGCATCGGGCGTGTCTGATCCTGACCTTCGGTGGCGGCACCAACGAGGTGCAACGCGACATCATCGGCATGGTGGCGCTCGGTCTTCCCCGAGCCAACCGCTAACGGACTGACGGAGAATTCATGGACTTCACCACAACCGAAGCCGCTGACGATCTCGGCGGTCTGGTCACCACGATCGTCGACGCGGTGTGCACACCCGAACACCAGCGCAAGCTCGACGGCCTCGAGCAGCGGTTCGACCGCGAATTGTGGAGCAAGCTCGCCGACGCCGACATCCTGTCCACCGCCGCGCCGGAGTCGTTGGGCGGGGGCGGATTCGGCGTGCTCGAAGAGGTCGCTGTGCTGGTCGGGCTCGGCCGTCAACTGGCGGCCGTCCCCTATCTGGACTCGGTGGTACTGGCCGCCGGTGCGCTGGCCCGCTTCGGATCGTCGGAGCTACAACAGGAGTGGGGCGTCCCCGCCGTCAACGGGGCAAAGATCCTCGCGGTTGCCTTGGACGGCGAGATGGGCGACGGGCCGGTTCAGGCCACGTCTTCCGGCGACGGCTTCAAGCTGACCGGAACGCGCACCCAGATCGCGTACGGGCCGGTGGCCGACGCTTTCCTAGTGCCGGCCGAAACTGATTCGGGCGCTTCCGTTTTCCTGATCGCCGCCAATGACCCCGGCGTCACGGTGACTGCGTTGGACACCACCGGCCTGGGCAGCATTGGGCACCTCCGGTTGGACGGCGTCGAGCTTCCGCCTGGGCGTGTGGTCGGTGGTCACGAGGTTGTCGACTGGCTGGGCACCCTGGGCGTGCTGGGGCACAGCGCATTTCAGCTAGGGGTGCTGGAGCGCGGACTGCAGATGACCGCCGAATACGCCCGGGAGCGCGAACAGTTCGACCGTCCGATCGGCAGCTTCCAGGCGGTCGGGCAGCGGCTGGCCGACGCGTACATCGATGTCAAAGGTCTGCGCCTGACGCTGACCCAGGCGGCGTGGCGGCTCAGCGAGGACCTGCCCGCCGATACCGAGGTGTCCACCGCGGCATTCTGGGCTGCCGATGCCGGACACCGGGTGGCGCACAGCATCGTGCACATCCATGGCGGCGTCGGCATCGACACCGACCATCCAGTGCATCGATACTTCCTGGCCGCCAAGCAAACCGAGTTCGCAGTGGGTAGCGCGACAGGACAATTGCTGAAAATCGGCCGCGAACTGGCGGACACTCCCGCCTAGCTGTGGACCCGCTTCCCACCGTCGCCGATCTGCTGGCACCGCTGGTCGACATCGTTGACCGGGGCGTCTACTTCGAGGACTCGTTCGTCAGTTGGCGCGACCATCTTCGACAGGGTGCCGCGGTTGCGTCGGCTCTGCGCGCCCGCCTCGACTCCGGCCGGCCGCCGCATGTCGGGGTGCTGCTGGAGAACACACCGTTCTTCTCCTCGGTGTTGGTCGCTGCGGGAATGACGGGGATCGTTCCGGTGGGACTCAATCCAGTGCGTCGCGGCGAGGCACTGGCCCGTGACATCGCCCACGCCGATTGCCAGCTGGTGTTGGCCGATTCGAAATCGGCGGCGACGCTTGACGATATTGAGCACGTCAACGTCGACTCGCCGGATTGGGCGGCCGAGGTTTCGGCGCACCGCGACGCCGCAGTGCAGTTTCAGTCGGCGTCACCCGACGACGTGTTCATGCTGATCTTCACCTCCGGCACCAGTGGCAATCCGAAAGCCGTGATGTGCAGCCACGGCAAGGTGGCGATCGCCGGCGTGACGATGTCCGACCGGTTCGATCTCGGCCCAGCGGACGTCTGCTACGCGTCAATGCCGCTGTTCCATTCCAACGCGGTGCTGGTCGGCTGGGCGGTATCGCTGGCCTGCCGTGGCTCAATGGTGTTGCGCCGCAAGTTCTCCGCATCAGGATTTCTTCCGGACATCCGCCGCTACGGCGCGACATACGCGAACTACGTAGGCAAACCGCTGTCGTATGTGCTGGCCACTCCCGAGAGTCCGGACGATGCCGATAATCCTTTGCGCGCGGTGTACGGCAATGAGGGCGCACCGGCGGACATCGATCGTTTCGCGGTGCGATTCGGCTGCCGGGTGGTCGACGGGTTCGGGTCGACCGAAGGCGGGATCGCCATCGGCCGGACGCCGGACACCCCGGCCGGGGCCCTGGGCCCATTGCCCGACGACGTCCAGATCATCGACGTCGACACTGGGCGGCCGTGCCCGGTCGGTGTCGTCGGAGAGCTGGTAAACGTCACCGGCGCAGGGCGTTTCGAGGGCTACTACAACGACCCCGAGGCCAACGCGCAGCGGATGGCCGGCGGTGTCTACCACAGCGGTGACCTTGCCTACCGCGACGAGGCCGGCTATGCCCATTTCGCCGGCCGGCTCGGCGACTGGTTGCGCGTCGACGGCGAAAACTTGGGCACAGCGCCCATCGAGCGGGTGTTGGCCCGCCATCCGGACGTCACCGAGGTAGCCGTCTATGCGGTGCCGGATCCGGCCGTCGGCGATCAGGTGATGGCCGCGCTGGTGTTGGCGCCCGGCGCGGAATTCGACGTGGAGACGTTCCGCGCATTTCTGGCCGAGCAGACCGATCTCGGCCCCAAGCAGTGGCCGTCGTATGTCCGAGTCAGCGCGAATCTGCCGCGCACAGCGACCTTCAAGGTGCTCAAGAGGCAATTGTCCGCCGAGGGTTTGAACTGCGACGAGCCGGTGGTGCCGATTCCCCGGTGAGCCACTTTCACGAGATGTCGCGCGGCCTTGCTGCCACGGTCGGGATTGCGATTGCGTCCAGAGAAGGCAGCGTTGACGTCTTCGGCTCATGGGCGTCGGGTGTCGCGTGGTCGACCATCAAGGTGCCGTTGGCCATTGCGGCGATCCGCGCCGGTGTGACTGCGCCGGTGGATCCTGTCATCACCTGCTCGGACAACGACGGCGCCGAGGAATTGTGGTCGTGTTTGGGGGACGGAGCCGCGCGGCTCGTGCAGGCCGTCATCCGCGAGGCGGGTGACACCGTCACCACGGTCGAATCACGAAGACTACGAGCCGAATACACGCCGTTCGGGCAGACCCGCTGGTCGCTGGTCGATCAGGCCCGATTCGCCGTCGGGCTGTCGCGAGTCACCGATGCCCCGCCGGTGGTTGAAATGATGGGCAACCTGTGCGCCGCGCATCGCTGGGGATTGGCAGCCAGGGGCTATGCCTCCAAAGGCGGTTGGGGTCCCGGCCTGGACCGCGACTACCTGGTCCGCCAGTTCGGCATCGTGTCTGACGCGGGTGTCGCTCTTGCGGCCGAGGTCGAACGCGACGGGTACGAAGCCGGCGTCGAAGTCATCAACACGTTGGCTGATTGGGTTGTCGACCGGTTAGCCCAGTAGTGAGGGCACCACGGCCTCGATCAGGTGCGGGCCCGGCTCGGCGAATGCCGCACGCAGCGCATCGGCGAATTCCTCCGCACTGGTGGCTCGTCGCGCAGGGACACCCATGCCCTCGGCGATCTTGACGAAGTCGATTGTCGGCCTGGATAAGTCGAGAAGGTCGAGCGCCTTCGGGCCGGGCGCAGCGCCGACTCCAACCCGCTGCAGCTCGAGCCGCAGGATGTCGTAGGCGCCGTTGTTGTAGATGACGGTCGTGACGTCGAGGTTCTCCCGCGCCTGGGTCCACAGCCCGGAAATCGTGTACATCGCCGAGCCATCGGATTCCAGGCACAGCACGGGCCGGTCAGGTGCGGCGACCGCGGCGCCGACCGCCGCCGGGATGCCGTAGCCGATGGCTCCACCTGTCAGTGTCAACCAATCGTGCTGTGGCGCAGCGGCCGTCGCTGCGGTCAGCGGCACACTGGACGTGTTCGACTCGTCGACGACGATGGTGTTTTCCGGCATCAGGGCACCGACCACATCGGCCACCGACACCGCGGTCAGCGGTCCCGTTGGCAGTGGTGGGCGCGCCAATGTTGCAACCTTCGCCACGGTTCCGGGGGCGATCTCGTCGGCCAGCGTCGCCAAAGCCGCTGCAGCGCCTTGCGGACCGGCCAGCATGTGGACTTCGCAGCCCTCCGGGACCAGGTCGCTCGGCTTGCCCGGGTAGGCGAAGAACGACACCGGGGACGCGGCCCCGGCCAGCACCAGATGCTTGACGCCGTCGAGTTGCGCGAGCGCGGCCTCACCGAAGTAGGCGAGCCGCTCGACGGCGGGGACGCCGGCGCCGCGCTCGAGCCGCGCCGGGAATGTCTCGCACAGCCAACGCGCACCGGTTGCTTCTGCGATCCGCGCGGCGGCGCTCAGTCCGGGTCCATGGGTGGCGTCGCCGCCGATGAACAGCATCGTGGGTTCGCCGGATTTGAGCAGCTCGGCCACTTCGGGCGTCAGCATCGGATCCGAGCCCGTCGGCTGCGACGGTAGCGGCGCAGCGGGCGTGGCGCCGTCGGACCACGACACATCGGCGGGCAGGATCAGCGTCGCGATCTGTGAGCCCGCTCGGCTCACGGCGATGGCTTCAGCGGCGTCGGCGGCGACGTCACCCTCGGATCGCCGCACCCAGCCCGACACCGTTCCGGCAAGCGCGTCGATGTCGGATTCCAGTGGGGCGTCGTATTTCTTGTGATAGGTGGCGTGGTCACCGACGACCACCACCATCGGCACATGAGCACGGCGGGCGTTGTGCAGGTTGGCCAGGCCGTTGCCGAGTCCGGGGCCCAGGTGTAGGAGCACTGCGGCGGGTTTCCCGGTGATACGGGCGTAGCCGTCGGCTGCGCCGGTGGCGATGCCCTCGAACAGGGTCAGTACGCCACGCATCTGCGGCACGGTGTCGAGCGCGGCGACGAAGTGCATCTCCGAAGTGCCGGGGTTGGCGAAACACACGTCGACGCCGCCGCCGACCAGGGTATTGATCAGAGCCTGTGCGCCATTCACGCTTCGACTCTAGATGCGCCTCAGATGGCCAGCGCCGCCCGGGCGCAGACTCCCGTGCGCTGAGCATGCCCGCCACCGAACAACACCACGTGCGCGAGCAGCGCAAACAGCTGATGTAATCCGATGCGTGCGCGCCAACCCGGTTGCAGCGGATGCGCCCGCTGGTAGCCGTCGACGATCTCGTCGTAGTGCGGGCACCCGAACAGGGCGAGCATGGCCAGGTCGTTTTCGCGGTGGCCGCCGTGCGCCGCCGGATCGATGAGCTTCACCCCGTCGGGTGTCCACATCACGTTGCCGCCCCATAGGTCGCCGTGCAGCCTGGCCGGCGTATCGCCGTCGTCGTAATCCCCGGCCCGGCAGCGCTCCGCGACCGCCTCGACGGCAATCCGCGTGGAAGCCGACAGCCGCGGCGCCGCGAGCTCAGCCATCGGGGTTAACCGCTCGTCCGCGTAGAACTTGCCCCAAAGGGGTTGCGGCTCAAGCGACATCGGCAGCGGCTGGGTCAGCGGACCGAAGAAGCCAGGCCCGTTCCATCCGTCCGGCCCGGCGCCGAAACCCGCAGCACCGGCGTCATGCGTCATAGCCAGCCGGTGACCGAACTGAAGCGCCGCGTCCGGACTGGGCGGCACCGAATCCAAATGCCGTAGCGTCAGGCTCGTCGCGTCCACCGATACGACCGGCACACAGGGCACACCGCCCTCGGCCGACGAAAGCCATTGCAGCCCAGCGGCTTCACATTCGAAGAAGCCGGCAGGCGCGCCCGGGTGACTCTTGACGAAGTCGGTCAAGCGGTCGCGTGAGCGGCGTGGACGTCGTCGGCCGGGCGCGCCTCGGTCTGCTCCTTGGCCCACCGGTAGTCCGGCTTACCGGCAGGTGAGCGCTTGACCTCGTCGACCAGCCAAAGGCTGCGCGGCACTTTGTATCCCGCGATCTCGGCACGGACGAACGAGTCCAGGTCGGACAGCGCCGGCCGCGCGCCGGGCCGGGCCTGGACGACGGCCGCGACATGCTGGCCGTACCGGGGGTCGGGCACGCCGACGACCAGGGCGTCGAAGACATCGGGATGCCCCTTCAACGCGGCCTCGACCTCTTCGGGGTAGATCTTCTCGCCGCCGCTGTTGATCGACACCGAGCCGCGGCCCAGCATCGTCACGCTGCCGTCCTCTTCGACGGTGGCGAAGTCGCCGGGGATCGCGTAGCGGACGCCGTTAATGGTCTTGAACGTCTCGGCGGTCTTCTTCTCGTCCTTGTAGTAGCCGACGGGAATGTTGCCCTTCTTGGCGATGAAGCCCCGGACACCGGAGCCGGGCTTGACCTCGTTGCCGTCGTCGTCGAGCACGACGGTCCGGTGGTCGATCGCCACCCGCGGGCCGCCGCTGTGCGGGGCATCCTTCGCGACGATGCTGGTACCGCCAAAACCGGTCTCCGAGGAACCAATTGAGTCGGTAATGACCCGGTTGGGCAGCAACTCGAGGAACTTCTCCTTGATGCTCGGCGAAAACAGCGCCGCGGTGGAGGCGAGCAGGAACAGTGACGACAGGTCGTACTCGTTACCTTTGTCCTGGTGCGCGAGCAGCGCGTCGAGCAGCGGCCGCGCCATCGCGTCGCCCGTGAAGAACAGCAGGTTGACTTTGTGATCGTGAATTGTGCGCCACACTTCGTCGGCGTTGAATTCCGGTGCGAGAACGGTGGTTTGGCCCGAGAAGATCGACATCCAGGTGGCCGACTGGGTGGCGCCGTGGATCATCGGCGGAATCGGGTGGCGGACCATCGGCGGGTTGGCCGCAGCGCCCTTGGCCAGGTCGTACTCATCTTTGATGAATTCGCCTGTGGCGAAGTCGGTTCCGCCGAACAACACGCGGTAGATGTCCTCGTGGCGCCACATCACACCCTTGGGAAATCCGGTGGTGCCACCGGTGTAGAGCAGATAGATGTCGTCGGCGCTGCGCGGGCCGAAGTCACGCTCGGGCGAACTGCCAGCGATCGCGGAGTAGAACTCGACTCCGCCGTAGCTGGTGTAGTCGGCGTCGCTGCCGTCCTCGACAACCAGCACCGTCTTCACGTTGGGGGTATCGGGCAGCACATTGGCCACGCGCTCGGAGTACTGCCGCTCATGCACCAGAGCGACCATGTCGGAGTTTTCGAACAGGTAGCGCAGTTCACCCTCGACGTAGCGGTAGTTGATGTTGACCAGGATCGCGCCCGCCTTGACGATGCCCACCATCGCGATGACGATCTCGATGCGGTTGCGGCAGTACAGGCCGACCTTGTCGTCCTTCTTGACGCCCCGCTCCTGCAGATAGTGCGCGAGGCGGTTGGCCTTCTCCTCCAGCTGGGCGTAGGTCAATTGCTCCCCACCGCAGATCAGGGCTACACGGTCGGGGACGGCATCGATGGCGTGCTCCGCCAAATCGGCAATATTCAGGGCCACGGACCCTAAATTAGAACGTGTTACATTTCCTGACAAGTTTCAGGCGCAAGTGCAGGAAGGCAATCACTCGTGAGCGAGTCCGAAAAGAAGGCCGACGCCCTCATTGAGCAGCGCGGACACACCCTGATCCTGACCTTGAACCGGCCCGAGGCCCGCAACGCACTTTCCACCGAGATGCTCTCGATCATGGTCGAGGCCTGGGACCGCGTCGACACCGATCCCGACATCCGCTGCTGCATCCTGACCGGGGCAGGTGGCTACTTCTGCGCGGGCATGGACCTCAAGGCCGCGACGGCGAAACCGCCGGGCGACTCGTTCAAAGACGGCAGCTACGACCCGTCACGCATCGACGCTCTGCTCAAAGGCCGGCGGCTGACCAAGCCGCTGATTGCCGCAGTCGAGGGCCCGGCCATCGCCGGCGGCACCGAGATCCTGCAGGGCACCGACATCCGCATCGCCGGCGAAAGCGCCAAGTTCGGCATCTCCGAGGCCAAGTGGAGCCTGTATCCGATGGGCGGCTCGGCGGTGCGTCTCGTGCGGCAGATCCCCTACACAATCGCGGCTGATCTGCTGCTGACCGGACGCCACATCACCGCCGCCGAGGCACTGTCGTACGGACTCATCGGCTACGTGGTGCCCGACGGCGCCGCGCTGGAAAAGGCGCTCGAGATCGCCGACGTGATCGCCAACAACGGGCCGCTGGCCGTGCAGGCGATCCTGCGCTCGATTCGCGAAACCGAAGGCCTGCACGAGAACGACGCATTCAAGATCGACACCCAGCTGGGTATCAGCGTGTTCCTGTCCGAGGACGCCAAAGAGGGCCCATTGGCCTTCAAGGAGAAGCGAGCGCCGGTCTTCCGGGGCCGCTGACCCAGTTGCGCGCGATTCACCGGTCGACACGGGGGTCGGCCGGATTGTGCTGGCCGGAAGTTGATACCGCCCGCGACGACCGATGAACCATTAGCATCTTTGTTTGCTGACCCCAATATCTGGAGTGCACGAATGTGTCCCTGTCGACGCGCCGCTGCCCACGACTGGTGCCGGCCGAGCCATGGCTGACCTTCGCCCGTCGGCCGGTCTGACGAACCGACCACTCGAAACTGCGGCGGCCGCACAATTTCTGGTCTCAGCGCTTGGGAGGCCCACCGCCTTGGTGGTCGAAGGCGAGGCAGGGATCGGCAAGACCACGCTGTGGTTGGACACTGTGGAACGGGCCCGCCAGGAAGGTTTTCGGGTTTTATCGGCACGCCCGGCCGCGGCGGAATCCGGTATGGCTTACGCGTCGTTGACCGATCTGGTCCGCGGGGTCGAGGCAGCGATATTGGATCGGTTACCAGAACCACAAAGGGTGGCGGTGGACCAAATCCTGGTACGCACAAGCCAAAACAGCGCGGCTACTGATCAACGCGCGGTGGGGGCGGCGTTTCTTTCTATCGTCGAGAGGCTCGGCGATCAGTCGCCGGTACTGATCGCCATCGATGATCTGCACTGGCTTGATCGCTCCAGCAGGCTTGCTCTGGCGTTCGTCACGCGCCGACTTGCCACCGGTGTCGGCGTGCTTTGTACCCACCGCACGGGTCCGGAAAGCGATGACCCGCAGTTATCGTGGCTCGAGCTTCCCGAACCGGACTCGGTTGAGCGAATTCAACTCGGCCCGTTGAGCCTCGGCGCATTACACAAGGCGGTAAGCGAACGCCTCGCGAGATCATTTCCCCGGCCCGCGATGGTGCGAATCCATGAGGTTTCACGCGGCAACCCCTTCTACGCGATCGAAATCGCGCGCGAGATCGACAGCAGTTCACCCGTCGGAGAAGTCGCACTTCCCCGGACTCTCTCTGGAGTAGTCCAGTCCCGGTTCGGCACTATGGCCGACGGCGTCCGAAATGCATTGCTGGCCATAGCCTGTCAACCTTCGGCCACTTTAGACCAACTCGTGCGAGCCACCGGTATCGACTCCGATCATCTCGTCGAGTTACTCGAACAGGCTGAGACGCAGGGGATCATCGAGATCGCCGGCGACCGTCGGCGCTTCACGCACCCGCTGCTGGCTCGCGGAGTTTACGACAGCGTGGCCCCGGCGCAGCGCCGCAAGATGCACCGGCGCCTGGCACAGGTTGTGAACGAGCCCGAGTTGCGTGCCAGACACCTGGCACTAGGGGCCACCCACGGCGATGAGACGACTCTGCACGCGCTCGACGCCGCCGCCGAATCGGCACGCACCCGCGGCGCACCGGCGGCCGCTGCCGAGCTGCTCGAACTGGCGATGCGCCTGGGCGGTGACACACTTGAATATCACACCCGAACGGCCGCATATCATTTGGAGGCGGGTGACCTAGCGCGGGCGCGCCACTTACTTGAAGAGGCGGTGCCGCGATTGCCGCCCGGCGAATCCCGCGCCACGGCGTTGCACACGGCGGCGCTGGTCCGCCTCCACGACGACAGTTGGGCTGAGGCGGCGAACCTGCTCCGGCAGGGCCTCGACGAGGCGGCCGAGAATGCACTGCTGCGCGTACGGATTCTGGTCACTCTTTCCTACGCGTTGCTCAACGCAGGGCAGTTGCCCGACGCCGTGCGCACGGTGGAGCAGGCGGTCACCGGTGCTGAGGAGGTTGGCGATTCTCGGCTGCTCGCCCTGGCGCTGGGCATGCGAGCGATGGTGCTTTTCATACGCGGAGACGGTTTCGACGAAACGGGTATGCGTCGAGCGCTCGCGCTGCAAGATCACCGCGGCGGCGTTCCGGTGGCGTTTCGTCCCGACATCCAGAACGTGTTGCTGCTGGGTTGGACGGGCCACCTCGACCACGCCCATGAGCAAATGCTGTCCATTCGCCGCGAATGCATGGAACGCGGCGAGGAGGGTGAACTGATCTTCGTCGGCTTTCACACCGTGCTGCACGCGGTGTGGCGTGGCGACGTCACCGATGCCGCCCTGGTTGCCGAGGACACCATGGAAAGGGCCCTGCTACTCGGCGGTGATCTGCCCCTGTTTATCGGCCTGACGGTGCAAGCGACGGTCGCCGCGTACGGCGGCCGCGAGGACGATGCCCGCCGAGACATCGCGGCGGCGCTGGCGGCGGGACTACGCAGCAGCGCCCACACGCTGATGCAGTGGACCATCGCTATCGCGGGATTTCTCGAGGTCTCGCTCGGCGACTATCACGCCGCGGTCGCCACACTCGAGCCGCGGATATCGGCGCTTGAGGCGGCACCGGATTGCACCGAGATCATTCATGCCTCGTTTGCGCCGGACGCTGTTGAGGCGTTGATTCACGTGGGCCGAAATCCTGAAGCGGAGAAGTTGATTCAGACGTTGGAGCGCAATGGCCGTCGTCTTGATCGCGCGTGGATGTCGGCCGTCGGCGCCCGCGGCCGCAGCATGTTGTTGGCCGCAGCCGGTGACCTTGACGCGGCCACGGAGTGCGCGCAGCAGGCGATGGCGCAGCATGACCGGTTGACGATGCCGTTCGAGCGAGCGCGCACCCAGTTGCTGCTCGGCCAGCTTCAGCACCGGCAACGTCATCGCGATGCGGCGGCGGCCACCTTGACGGAGTCCCTGGCGACCTTCGAACGACTCGACACGGCGCTGTGGGCGGAGAAAGCCCGGGCCTCGTTGGCCCGGACTGACGGTCACCCGGCTCGGACCGGCCTACTGACCACTTCAGAGCGACGGGTGGCCGAGCTCGCGGCCTCGGGCATGACCAATCGCGACGTCGCTGCTGCGCTGTTCATCAGCGTCAAGACGGTGGAAGTCAACCTCACCCGCATCTACCGCAAACTCGGCATCCATTCGCGCGCCGAGCTCGGTCGCCGGATCGACCGACTCGAGACGTAGGGAAACCTCAGATTCGGCGACGGCGCCGAGCCTCTAATGTCAAGCCGATGGCCGTCCCTGCAGAGCCGCTGCTGTGCTACCTCGTCGAGTGGTACCGCGCGGGGCTTGACGAACACCAACTCGACAGCATCGCAATCGAAGTCGACCGATCATCGGCGTCATTGCGCGCTGAGGGCTCACCAGTGCGGCGCGTCCTGACGGTTGCCGTGCCGTCCGACGACGTGGTCTTCGGTGTGTTCGCCGCCTGCTCGGCAGACATCGTTGCGCTGGCGTGCCAGCGGGCCGGGATGCCTGTTTCGCGGCTGACCGCCGCGCTCGCCGATCGCCATCAAGCAGCGGAAGCGTAGGGAAAACCCTGATGTCCCCGGTGCCATTTCGGCCCTAGCATCGCGATAACGGTGCGAGCAATTTGCACCTAGGAGAGGGCCTCGTGACCACAAGACATGCACCTGTCTCATTTGCCGCGACGGCTTCCTTCGCTGGCTGCATGGTGCTGGCCACCAGCCTCGCGGCCCCGATCGCGCATGCCGATCCACTCGACGGGATCCGCGGCGCCGTCAACGGCGCACGGGCCCAGTCGACGTGTCCGGCGCTCACATATTCGGGCCAACTGGAAGCCGCCGCACAGCAGATGGCGAGAGGAGCACCGGACGCCTACCTGCACATCAATCCGCACGGCTACCCGGGCCTCACCAGCGGGAATCTCGTTCGCGACGATCCCACCGCCAAGGCAACCTCCGAGCTCGTAGAGCAGGAGAGGAACAACATCCACAACTGCGCGAATACCGACTTCGGCGTGGGCATGTTCCGGGACTCGGGAGCCAACCAGAGCGTTGTCACCGTCGTGCTGGGCAAGCCCGCGGCGGCGGCGGCCAACCAGCCGTCAACTGGCGACAATAAGCAAGGCCAGGGCCAGCCGTTCGGCCCGGACACCTGCGCTCAGGGTTACGTATGGCGCGAAGCCATCCCGTCCGACCATGTCTGCGTTACCCCCGACGTGCGTTCGCGCACCCAGCAGGAGAACTCCGCCGCGGCCGGCCTTCGCGATCCGAATGGCGCCTATGGATCGAACAGTTGCAAGCAAGGTTTTGTGTGGCGCAACGCTTTCAACGGTGACGCTGTCTGCGTGACTCCCGACATCCGCAACGAGGTTGCCGCCGAGAACGCGGCCGGGCCATCGCATGTGGCCCACGGGTGAACCGACCTCCGCAGCACCAAGGAGACGATCCAAGCCCAGCGCCGAATTCGGCTTGGCCCTTGCTGTTTCGACACGCTACCCGAGGTCTCGGGGCGCTGGCGGGAATGGCCCGCAGTATCCCGCGTGTTGTTGCGCGGATTCCACCGTCCCGCACTCGTAGCGATTCCAATCCAGATTTTCCCGTCGGGTGTCGGGCGACACGCAGACGGTGTCGTTTCGGTAGGCCTCCCGCCAGACGAACCCCGACTTGCAACTCTGTGGCCCGTATGCGCCATTGGGGTCGCGCCGGCCGGCGGCATCGGCGTTCTCCTGTGCGGTGCGATCGCGGTCTTGTGGCCGGACACAAACAGCATCCCCGGGGTAGGCCGCCCGCCAGACCAGGCCCGACACGCAAGTCGGGTCAGGTACGGGGTGCGGATCTGCTTGCGCGACCCCCACACCGACGGTGATCGCCCAACCAGTCAGCGCAACAACGGACCACGCCGCCTTGCAGGTGGCGTTCAAAAACTTCATGGTTGCTCCTCGTCCGAGTCTGGAGAATGGTGACCAGGCCCTGATGCTAAATGCGGATTGGCTCGAACGAATCAGGGCTTCCCCTACGAATTGACCAACTTTTAGCAAGCTCACGGGCAGTTTTCACATCGCGCCTGCGGGTGCCGTAGGCGTTGACTTGGCGCGCCCGAAGTGTAGGGAAACCCCTGATTCCTCAACCGAGACCAACGCATAACGTCGGCGTGGTGGGCGCCAAGCCTTCGTCAGGGCCAGCCTGGATGGAACTTCGATGAGCAGACATATGTGTCCGGTAGTGGCACGCGGCATTTCGCGGCACGCAGGTATGGCAAAAGGGGCATCGAGCGTGGCCGCCGTCATCGCCGCCGCTGCCTGGTCGGCGGTAGCAGGATGGGGCACCTCGCCACTGGATTACAACCTGATCTCCACGTCCCCGCCCCCAGCACCGCCCGCGATTCGGTTGACGCCCAACAACCAGGGATACGTGCGAGTCGAACTCCCGTCAGGCTCGACCCGCTGTTCGATCACGACCGACCTGGTTGCCTGCCAAACCTCGGCCGACCAATGGCCCGCGAAGCCCGACGGTCGGCCTTTTCACGCCGCCAGCATCTATGCAAACGGTGAGTTCAATTGGGTGGTAGCCGATCTCGGTGCACTCGAGGGTCGTATACCGCTGAATTATCAGACCTACAGCGCGCAGGGCTGGACTATCGAAGCGACACCTGACGGCACGAAATACACCAATGACCTTACGAGACACGGTATGTCGGTCAGCGATCAAAGGGTGATGCCATTTTGAAATTTCACGAACCGTCACTCACCAAACGGGCCGACATGCGCGGACTGGTGGGTGCGGCCATCATGCTGGGCTGTGCGGTGGCGGGTTGTCACCAGCAGGACGCTTCCCGAAGCGGCCCAACCAGTGCCGGTGCGGGTGCCACTCACGCCGGCAAGCGTATCGACGCATGCTCCATGGTGTCACCGCAGGATATTTCGACTCTGCTGGGGACTCCCGTACCGGGCAAGTCGACTGGCCAGGCGTCCGACATGGGCGACTGCTCCTGGCAGAATCCCACGACAGAGGAGTCGGTATCTGTCGAGATAGGCAACCCGGGCACAGCCCCCAACAACGCGTTGCCTCCGCCGGAATCCGGCTTTCCCGGCGCGGGGACACCCGGTCCTGATGGCATGCGGTTCATGGGCGGCGGCCAGGTCGAGTTCGCCGCCGGCAACCGAACCAACACCGTCCAGGTCGCGGTGCTGAAACTCTCGACAGATCAAGCCAATTCGGCAGCTGTTGATCTGGCGCGAAAGATCAAGCCACAGGTGCCGCAATAGACTGCGGAATCACTGGATGCGCGAAAGCGCCGCGGCTTTAGCCGGAAAGCCACCTACCCGCTCGGCGGCGCAATTTACGAAACCGGCGCCGTCGGCGTGAACACCATCGGCATCGACTCCAGGCCGCTGACGAAGTTGGCTGGGCGCAAAGGCAATCCGTCCTCGGACTCGGCCAATCGCAGGTCGGGAAGACGCTTGAGTACCCGTTCAGTCATCAACCGCAGCTCCAACCGGGCCAACTGATTTCCCAGGCAGAAGTGCGTGCCGAAGCCAAAAGCGACGTGGCTGTTCGGGTCTCGCCGGATATCGAACTGGTCGGCGTTTTCGAACACCGACTCGTCGAAGTTCGCCGACTCGAACAGCAGCATGATCTTCTCGCCCTGCTTCAGCTCGGTGCCATGAAAATTGGTGTCAGCAGTCAACGTTCGGCACATGTTCTTAACCGGCGAGGTCCAGCGCAGCATCTCCTCGATCGCGAGGCCCAGCAGCGCATCAGGGTCGGCGCGCAGCGCGTCCCACTGGTCGCGGTGACGCACCAGTTGCTCGGTGCCACCTGAGAGCGTGTGCCGGGTCGTTTCGTCGCCGCCGATCAGGATCAGCAGCGTTTCCATCACGATCTCGTCGTCGCTCATCCGCTGGCCCTCGACCTCGGAGTTGACCAGGATCGAGAACAGGTCGTCAGTGGGCTCGGCGCGGCGCTTGGCGATGATGCCCATGGTGAATTCGGTATATCCCGCAAAGGCATTCATCACCGTCTGGAATTCTGGGCCCATCGGGTCGAGATGCGAGCTCAGGCCGGCGACCAGATCGTCCGACCACTGCAGCAGCATGCTGCGCTCCTCGGGCAGCACGCCGAGCATGTCGCCGATCACCGCCATCGGCAGCGGGGCGGCGATGTCGCGGACGAAGTCACAGTCGCCCCGCTCGCACACGGCGTCGATCAGGGTGTCGCACAGCCGGGCGATCGACGGCTCCTTCTCGGTGACGCGTTTGCGGGTGAACCCGGCGTTGACCAACTTGCGCCGTACCAGGTGTGCGGGGTCGTCCATGTCGATCATGTACGGCATCCCGGGCTGATCGGGACGGATGCCGCCGGTGTTGGAGAACAACTCCGGATTGCGCTCGGCGTCGATGATGGCCTGATAGGTGGTCGCGCCGGCGAGCCCGTTGCGGTCGCGGAACACCGGCTGGTTGGCCCGCATCCAGCGATAGGCCTCGCGAGACGCGTGGCGGTCGGCGTAAAAATTGCCGTCCGCCAAGTCGATGTTCACGATCGTCTCCGGAATGGTTGAAGTCACGAGATCTCCTGGGCGTCGCCGAATGTCATCTGTACCTGGTCTGCTGAGCTGGACATCAACGCGCGCTTCGGAAGGCCCAGCGACGCCAGCTCTTTCGCGTAGGGGTGATCGCCCAACCGGACACGCGCTCCCCCGAATCGGGTGCGCACGCCGTCCAGCGTGAATTCGAAAGGAGTCTCGCGGGTGACGCCGTCGCGGTGTGAGTAGGAGGACTGCGATTGGTGACGCGGGCTCAGCCGGAATGGCAGGCCGCGGCCGAACTCCATGCCGATCACCAGCTGCCCGTCGACGCTGCAGTCGAAACCGAACCGACGGCCCTCCCGAATGGTGAAGTCCGCCATCACCTTCGGGTAGCCCCAAATCTCTGTTCCCGCTTTCAGCGTGAATTCCTGGTCGACGGGCAGGTGATGGATGAAGGCGCCGGCGGACTGCAGGGCGCGGAGACCGCCCGCCGTCGAGCCGGGCGGGTTGACCATCACGCTGGTGCCGAATTCGAGGTACTGGCCCAGATCGCCGTCGATGTAGTGCATCAACATCAGCACCACAACTGCGCGTCCGGGCAGGTAGCGGCAGACCTGCAGGCCGCTGTAGTCGATCAGCTGCTGGGCGGCGTCGGCGTCAACGGAGAACATCGCCATGTGCTGGGTTGCCTTGCGGATCTCGACCGGCATGGTGAGCACCCTGCCCGCGATGGTGTGCTGTGATGCTGTCATCCGGACTCCTATCTTGTGACGACCGCTGCGCCCGGCTCCGCCAAGCTTGCGATCGCCACGCTAGAACGTGTTCTAACTCCCCGCAAGAAGCGGGTCACACAAGGCCGGCCAACTCCTGGACCTGCTCTGTACTGCGGCCGCTGACCACCATCATGGTGACGCCGGCCGCCTCCCAGGCTTTGATCTGCTTACGCACGTAGTCAACGTCCCCGACAATCGCGGCGTCGTCGATCACCTCGTCGGGGATGATCTCGGCAGCCTTATCCTTCTGGTTACTGCGGAACAGCTTGGTCACGTCATCGACCACCTCGGCGTAGCCCATCCGGCGGTAGACATCGGCGTGGAAGTTGGTGTCCTCGGCGCCCATCCCGCCCATGTACAGCGCGATGTAGGGCTTCATCGCGGCGAAGGCAGCGGGCCGGTCGTCGGTGATGACGATGTTGGCCGTCGCGCAGATCTCGAAGTCCTTGCGGCTGCGACGCGCACCGGGCCGGGCGAATCCTTCGTCCAGCCATTCGTTGTAGGTGTCGGCCATCCGCGGGGTGTAGAAGATCGGCAGCCAGCCGTCGCAGACCTCGGCGGCGAGCGCGACGTTCTTCGGCCCTTCGGCACCCAGCATGATCGGGATGTCGGAGCGCAGCGGGTGGGTGATCGGCTTGAGCGGCTTGCCCAGACCGGTTGCGCGCTCGCTCTTCAACGGCAACGGGTAGTGCGGACCCTCGCTGGTCACCGGCTTCTCTCGGGCCCACACCTGACGGATGATGTCGACGTATTCGCGGGTCCGGGCCAACGGCTTCGGGAACGGCTGGCCGTACCAGCCCTCCACCACCTGTGGACCTGACACGCCGAGGCCGAGGATATGCCGGCCGCCGGACAGGTGGTCGAGGGTCATTGCCGCCATCGCGCACGCGGTCGGGGTGCGGGCGGACAGCTGCACGACGGACGTGCCGAGTCGCAGTCGTTGTGTCGACGAGCCCCACCAGGCCAGCGGCGTGTAGGCGTCTGAACCCCACGCCTCGGCGGTGAATACCGCATCGAAACCCGCATCCTCGGCCGCCGCCACGAGTTCGGCGTGGTTCTCGGGTGGTTGAGCGCCCCAGTATCCCAGCTGGAGTCCAAGCTTCATGCGCACTACCTTCCGTGGGAGGTCTAGACCCTATCTTGAATCCATTCTTAGAACCTGTTCTACTCGACACTGTGACCACCAGCCAAAGCAGCCCGGTGCAGATCGATACCCATCAGACAGTCCTCTCGGCGCCCCTGAAGCTGTCGTTCGACTACACCCGTTCAGTCGGCCCCATCCTCGGTGAGTTCTTCACCGCCCTGCGCGAGCGACGCATCGTGGGCACCCGGGGATCGGATGGCCGGGTCTACGTTCCGCCCGCCGAGTTCGACCCGGTGACTTACGACCGGTTGACCGAGATCGTGCCGGTGCGCAGCGTCGGGACGGTGGTGTCATGGACCTGGCAGCCCGAACCGCTTGAGGGCCAACCGCTGGACAAGCCGTTCGCCTGGGCGCTGATCAAACTCGACGGTGCCGACGTACCGCTGCTGCACGCTGTGGACGCGGGATCGTCGGACGCGATCAGCAGCGGCGCCCGGGTGCACGTCCACTGGGCCGATGAGACGGCCGGTGCGATCACCGACATCGCCTACTTCGTGTTGGGTGACGAGGCCGAGCCGGTGCCCGACGCATCCGATGACCGTGAACCGGTGACGGTTCAGGTAATTCCCAGCAGCATCGAAATCCAGCACACCGCTTCACTTCCCGAGACCGCGTTCCTGCGTGGGCTCGAAGAGGGCAAGCTGCTGGGTGCCCGCACCGGTGAGACGGGCAAGGTCTACTTTCCGCCGAAGGAGGCCGACCCGGCGACCGGTCTGGAACTCGACAACTTTATCGAGTTGCCGGATAAGGGCACGGTCACGACCTTCGCGATCATCAACATTCCGTTCGCCGGCCAGCGCATCAAGCCCCCGTATGTCGCGGCCTACGTGCTACTCGACGGCGCGGATATTGCGTTCCTGCACCTGATTCAGGAGATCGATGCGTCCGAGGTGCGGATGGGCATGCGGGTCGAGGCGGTGTGGAAGCCCCGTGAGGAGTGGGGCCTGGGCATCGACAACATCGAGTACTTCAAGCCGACCGGCGAACCCGACGCCGACTACGACACCTACAAACACCACCTGTAAAGGGAACGACGTGACTTTTCGCGATGTAGCTGTCGTCGGATTCGCGCATGCGCCGCATGTGCGCCGCACCGACGGCACCACCAACGGCGTCGAAATGCTGATGCCGTGTTTCCACTCGCTGTACGAAGAACTCGGACTGCAGCAGGCCGACATCGGCTTCTGGTGCTCTGGCTCGTGCGATTATCTTGCCGGCCGGGCATTCTCATTCATCTCCGCGATCGACTCGATCGGCGCCGTGCCGCCGATCAACGAGTCGCACGTCGAGATGGACGCCGCGTGGGCGCTGTATGAGGCGTACATCAAAATCCTCACCGGGCAGGTCGACACCGCGCTGGTCTACGGCTTCGGCAAGTCATCGGCGGGCACCCTGCGCCGCGTGCTCGCGCTGCAGACCGACCCGTATACCGTTGCGCCGCTGTGGCCGGACGCCGTGTCGATGGCCGGGCTGCAGGCCCGCTTGGGCCTCGACGCCGGCAAGTGGACCGCCGAGCAGATGGCTCAGGTGGCGCTGGATTCGTTCGCCGCATCCGAGCGCACCGACTCGGAGAAGCCGGCCAAGAGCATCGACGAACTTCTCGCTCGGCCGTATTTCGCGGATCCGCTTCGGCGCCATGACATTGCGCCGATCACCGACGGCGCCTCGGCGATCGTGCTGGCGGCCGGCGATAAGGCCCGCGAGCTGCGCAAGAACCCGGCGTGGATCACCGGCATCGAGCACCGTATCGAGACCCCGGTGCTCGGCGCGCGCGACCTGACCACCTCGCCGTCGACCGAGGCCTCGGCCAAGGCAGCGACGGGCGGTGACACCGGCTCGATCGAGGTGGCCGAGATCTACGCGCCGTTCAGCCATCAGCAACTCCTGCTGACCGAGGCGATCGGTCTGCCGTCGTCGACGAAGATCAACCCGTCGGGCGGCGCGTTGGCCGCGAACCCGATGTTCTCCGCCGGGCTAGAGCGCATCGGCTTTGCGGCACAACATATTTTCGCGGGCTCGGCGGGGCGCGTGCTGGCGCACGCGACCAGCGGCCCGGTCCTGCAACAGAATCTCGTCGCCGTCCTGGAAGGGAAATAACCATGGCGGGCCAGTTGGCTGCGGTGCTCGGCACCGGACAGACGAAGTACGTCGCCAAGCGCACGGACGTGTCGATGAACGGCCTGGTTCGCGAGGCCATCGACAAGGCATTGGCCGACTCCGGGTCGACGATGGACGACATCGACGCGGTGGTGGTCGGGAAGGCGCCCGACTTCTTCGAGGGTGTCATGATGCCCGAACTGTTCATGGCCGACGCCGTGGGCGCGACCAACAAGCCGTTGATTCGGGTGCACACCGCCGGCTCGGTCGGCGGGTCGACCGGTGTGGTGGCCGCCAGCCTGGTGCAGTCGGGCAAGTACCGGCGCGTTCTGGCGATGGCCTGGGAGAAGCAGTCCGAGTCGAATGCTATGTGGGCGTTGAGCATTCCAGTACCGTTCACCAAGCCGGTCGGCGCCGGGGCGGGCGGCTACTTCGCCCCGCACGTCCGCTCTTACATCCGCCGATCCGGTGCGCCGAATCACATCGGGGCCATGGTCGCGGTCAAGGACCGACTCAATGGGGCCAAGAACCCGCTTGCCCACCTGCATCAGCCGGACATCACGCTGGACAAGGTGATGGCGTCCCAGATGCTCTGGGATCCCATCCGATTCGACGAAACCTGCCCGTCGTCCGATGGCGCCTGCGCGGTGGTGATCGGCAACGAGGATGTCGCCGACAAGCGGGTTGCCGATGGTCATCCGGTGGCCTGGATCCACGCCACCGCATTGCGCACCGAGCCGCTGGCATACTCCGGCCGTGACCAGGTCAACCCGCAAGCCGGCCGCGACGCCGCGAAGGCGCTGTGGAAGGACGCGGGCATCACCAGCCCGATCGACGAGATCGACTGCGCCGAGGTCTATGTGCCGTTCTCCTGGTTCGAGCCGATGTGGTTGGAGAATCTGGGATTTGCGCCCGAGGGCGAGGGATGGAAGCTCACCGAGGCTGGTGAGACCGCGATCGGCGGGCGGATTCCGCTCAACGCCTCCGGTGGTGTGCTCTCGTCGAACCCGATCGGCGCGTCCGGCCTGATCCGGTTCGCTGAGGCGGCCATCCAGGTGATGGGCAAGGCGGGCGATCATCAAGTTCCGAACGCGCGCAAGGCACTTGGCCACGCCTACGGTGGCGGCTCGCAGTATTACTCGATGTGGGTCGTCGGCTCGAGCAAACCGGAGTCCAAGAAGTGAAGTACACCTGCAGTATCGCGTTCGGCCAGATCGACCAGCTGACCGAGCTGGCCAAGACCGCGGAGGAAGTCGGGTTCGACTCGATCGCGCTGCCGGACTCGATCTTCTATTTCGAGAAGCAGTCCGTCGACTACCCCTACACCGCCGACGGCAAGCGGATGTTCGACGAGGAGTCGCCCTGGGTCGACCCGCTGATACTGGCGGGCGCGATGGGCGCGGTCACCTCGAAGCTGCGGTTCTACACGAACGTGATGAAGCTGGGCTCCCGCAACCCGCTGCTGCTGGCCCGCCAAGTCGGCTCGGTGGCCAACCTGACCAACAACCGGTTCGGCTTCGGGGTCGGCATTGGTTGGGCGCCAGAGGAATTCGAGTGGTGCGGGGTGCCCTACGCGAAACGCGGCAAGCGGGTCGACGAGATGATCGAGGTCATCAAGCTGGTACTGGCCGGCGGCATGGTGGAATTCCACGGCGAATTCTATGACTTCGACCGCCTGCAGATGAGCCCTGCGCCCACTGAACCGGTGCCGTTCTACGTGGGCGGCCACACCGACGTGGCGCTGCGGCGAGCGGCACGGGTCGGTGACGGCTGGACCAGCGCAATGATGACGCACGCGGAGCTGGCCGAAACGATCGGCAAAATCCAGGCATTGCTCGCCGAAAACGACCGCACCGACGTGCCTTTCGAATATCAGGCGGTCTGCATCGATAAGTTCGGCGTGGACGGCCATCGCGAGCTTGCCGAGATCGGGGTCACCGACTACATCACGATCCCCTGGATTCTGGACGGCCTCGGGACCGACGCGCCGCTGGACAAGAAAAAAGACTCGCTGAAGCGTTGGGCCGACACCTACATCCACTCAGGCTGGCAGGACTGACATGACTGACACCCCCGCACACCTGGCCGGTAAGCGATCGCGCGACGCGGTCGCGGCCCGCGACAAGGAAGCCTGGGTGGCGAACTTCGCCGACGACGGAATCGTCGAAGACCCGGTCGGCCCATCGCATTTCGACCCCGAAGGCAAGGGCCACCGCGGCCGCGACGCCATCTCGGCATTCTGGGACATGGCAATTGCGCCAACGGACAAGATCGAGTTCGTCTTCGACAAGACCTACCAGTGCGGCAACGAGGAAGCCAACGTCGGCCACATCGTGATCACCGCGGCGGGACATCAGGTCACTGCCGAAGGCGTCTTCACCTACAAAGCCGACAGCGACGGCAAGATGCTGGCGCTACGCGCCTTCTGGGAAGTCGACCAGGCCACCGCGAGCGCGCGCAAGATCTGAATTCCGCGCGCGAAAGATTTAAGGCCAAGTTGGCTCGTGGCACGGTTGCGTGAGCGAATATGCCTATAGCTCAGTATCTTTGGGATTCGACGCATGGCGGGCAGCCGCCGCCTCGGTCGCCCAGGCTAGTTGTTTGTTGGTGGCGGCTGCGGCTGGAACGGTTCGTACCACCACCAGTCGGCGCGTTCGCCGGTCGGTCCTGGGTAGGGCGGGACGGCGGGTGGGGCCTGGGTGGGTGGGCGCGCCAGTGATCCCGGGGTTAGTTCGCGGCCGTCGTCGTCGGTGACGGTGAGGGCATCGGCGGGTCCGGTGATGGTGATGACACCGCGATGGTGCAGCCGGTGGTGATAGGGGCATAACAGGACCAGGTTGGCCAACTCGGTGGGGCCGCCGTCTTCCCAGTGCCGGATGTGGTGGGCGTGCAGACCGCGGGTGGCCCCGCAGCCGGGAACCACGCAGCTGCGGTCGCGGTGCTCGAGCGCGCGGCGCAGCCGCCGGTTGATCACCCGGGTCGCGCGGCCGGCGCCGATCACCTCGCCGTGGCGTTGGAACCAGACTTCGCAGGTGGCGTCACACGTCAGGTAGGCGCGTTCGGCATCCGACAGCAGCGGACCCAGATGCAGCGCCGCGACCCTTTGCTCGACATCGACGTGCACCACCACCGTGGTGTGCTGCCCGTGCGGGCGTCGGGTCGCCTCGGCGTCCCAGCCGGCCTCGACCAGCCGCATAAACGCCTCGACAGTGCCCGGGAACGGGGGCCGCTGATCCGGGTCACCCATGCCGCTGGCCTGATCGTGCTTCCACTCGGCACACAGGGCATCACGATGAGAGGCCAGCGCCGCGTCGAACTTCGCGGCGTCATGATGGCCCAGGCGGATCCGGTAGCAGCTGCCCTGTTCGTTTCCGGTTTTAATGATCGAGGGCTCGGGCTCTGGCCGGGGCTGGGGTTCGGGTCGCGGTTCCAAACTCACCGCAGTGCGCAACTGGTTGACCGTCGCAACGCCGGCCAACTGCGCGTAATGCTCATCCGAACCCGCACCGGCGCGTGCGGCGATGACGCCGACCTGATCGGCCGACAACCGGCCCTCCCGCAGACCCGCCGCGCAGCGCGGGAACTCCGCCAGCCGATTCGCGATCGCGGTCAGCGAGTGCGCGTTGGCCGACGAGCAACCCAGCTTCCAGGCCACCAACGCCGGTATCGACCGCGCACCGGTGGCACCCCACAGCTCGTCGCGATCGATCTCCGCGACGATCTGCACCACACGCCCGTCAATCGCATTACGCTGACCAGCCAACTCCGACAACTCCTCGAACAACACCTCAAGACGCTCGGCAGGACTCACCGCCGCGGGAGGTGATGCGATCGAAGACATGACCCCATCATCACAGCGACCACCGACAAGTTTGGACGCGCGATTCCAGCCGACCTCGATTCATGTCAGCGAAGTCCCGGTATCACCGCGCAATATTGATCGAGGCTATCTTCCCCGGCGAGCAGCAGCGGCTAAATAGGTTCCAGCCCAGTCAGATAACGCTGAGCCAGATCCTGGTACGCCTTTGGATTCACCTTCACCCACATCTCGGCACCGGTACCGGCGATCGGACCCTTGACGGTGGCCGGCGCTCCGACGACCAAGACTTCGGCCGGGATCTTGGTGCCACCGGTCACCAGCGCGCCCGCCGCAACCAGGCTGCGCGCGCCGATCACCGCACCGTCGAGCACCGTGGCGTGGTTGGCGATCAGCGCCTCGGCGCCGATGTGGGCGCCATGGATGATGCACATGTGTGCGACGGTCGCCCCGGGACCGATGTCGACGGGGATCCCCGGCGGTGAATGCAGCACCGAACCGTCCTGAACATTCGCACCCTGCCGCACGATCACCGGCCCGTAGTCGGCGCGCAGCACGGTGTTGAACCACACCGACGCTCCGGCCTCGACCGTCACGTCGCCGATCAGAGTGGCGGTCGGTGCGACGAAAGCGGCGGGATCGACCCGCGGCGCGCGTCCCTCAAAGGCAAACAGCGGCATCGTTCACATATACCGCAGGGCGGTTAACCGGCGACGATGCCCCCGTCATTGCGCGATCCAGTGCAAAAACTGTAACGTGTTCTAGTTAGAAGCCCGATAACAGTGGAGGCCTTATGGCTACCGAAACCGCCGAAGTTCGCGAGATCGACGCCGGCACCCTGCCCGACCGGTATGCCCGTGGCTGGCACTGCCTGGGCCCGGTCAAGGATTATCTGGACGGCGAACCGCACGGGATCGACGCATTCGGTACCCGTCTGGTCGTGTTTGCCGACTCGCACGGCGACGTGCATGTGCTCGACGGCTACTGCCGGCACATGGGCGGCAACCTCTCGCAGGGCACCGTCAAGGGCGATGAGATCGCCTGCCCGTTCCACGACTGGCGCTGGGGCGGAGACGGCAAGTGCAAATTGGTTCCCTACGCCAAGCGCACCCCGCGGCTGGCCCGCACCCGGTCCTGGACGACCGATGTGCGCAGCGGTCTGCTGTTCGTCTGGCATGACCACGAAGGCAACCCGCCGGCCCCTGAGGTGCAGATCCCGGAGATCCCCGAGTTCACCAGCGGCGACTGGACCGACTGGCGGTGGAACTCCATCCTGATCGAGGGCTCCAACTGCCGGGACATCATCGACAACGTCACCGACATGGCGCACTTCTTCTACATTCACTTCGGGTTGCCGACGTATTTCAAGAACGTCTTCGAGGGTCACATCGCCTCGCAGTATCTGCACAATGTCGGCCGCCCGGACGTCAACGACATGGGCACCTCCTATGGTGAGGCGCACCTCGATTCCGAGGCGTCGTACTTCGGTCCGTCGTTCATGATCAACTGGCTGCACAACAAGTACGGCGACTTCAAGGCCGAGTCCATTCTGATCAACTGCCACTACCCGGTCACCCAGGACTCGTTCGTGCTGCAGTGGGGTGTCATCGTGGAGAAGCCCAAGGGCATGGACGAGAAGATGACCGAGAAGCTGTCCAGGGTCTTCACCGAAGGCGTCAGCAAGGGCTTCCTGCAGGACGTCGAGATCTGGAAGCACAAGACGCGCATCGAGAACCCGCTGCTGGTCGAAGAAGACGGCGCCGTGTATCAGATGCGACGGTGGTATCAGCAGTTCTACGTCGACGTCGCCGATGTCACGCCGGACATGACGGACCGCTTCGAGATCGAGGTGGACACCACCATCGCCAACGAGAAGTGGCATGTCGAGGTCGACGAGAACCTGCAGAAGCAGGCCGAAGAAGAGAAGGCCGAGCAACCCGCCACATGAGTCGATCCGACCAGCCGCCCGACGTCGACCGGTTAGCTCGGTCGATGCTGATGCTGCATGGCGATCACCACGACCATGACGAGCCGACTCCGGCGCCTGTCGGCGGTCAATCCCGTTCCAAGGCACCGGCGTTCGCCAACGACCCGAGTCGCGTCGCGGCGGTGCAGGCGGCCACCCAGGCCGACAAGATCCGCTACCTGACGTCGGGCCTGCAGCCAGTCGACTGCCGGTTCTGCCACGCTACGGTCAACGTCAAGCGGCTGGGCCCCGGACACACTGCGGTGCAATGGAATAGCGACGCATCGCAGCGGTGCGCCTATTTCGCCGAGGTCCGCGCAAGCGGCGCGCCCGGCGCGCGAATCCGGGCCTGCCCGAGACTCACCGACAGCATCGAGCACGCGGTCGCCGAGGGATGCCTCGAGGCGGTGTCCAGCGCGACGCCGCCCGGCGACGGCTGATCAGAGATCGGCGAAGCGTTCCTTGACTTCGTCGGCGGTCAGTCCGTAGTCGTCCAGCGAGTACTTGTGGCTGGGAGCCCTTTCACCGCTTTGGCTTTCGGCGTGGCTGTCTTCCATCGCCTGGCGGGCCCCATCGGTGAGCGGGATGTCGAATTTGCGGTAGATATCGGTCACCGTGCCGATCGGGTCGGCGATGAACTCTCGGTAGTCGACGTCGTAGAACTGTGCCGGGTTGTATCTGGCCCGCGCAGTATTGAACTGCTCCAAGCCGCGTGACCAGGTCTCCATCGCGTCCGAACCGATCTGCTCACCGACGAACTTCGTCGACCAGCCGTCCGTCGTGTGCTGGGCCAGCGAGCACATCGAAGCCATGATCGTCTCGACCGGGCGATGCGTCTGAATCACCAGGGCGTCGGGGTAGGTCTGCATCAGCGCGTCGAGGGCGAACAGGTGACTGGGGTTTTTCAGCACCCACCGCTTGTCTGCGTCGTTGAGTCCGATCAGCTGAAGATTCTTGCGGTGCCGCCGGTACGCGGGCGTCCAGTCCTGCTGCGACAACCACTTTGAGTAACTCGGCAGGTGTGCCAGCGTCTCGTAGGACACCGAGTGCAGCGACTGGCGCAGCAGCTGCCAGCATTCCTCGAGTTCGTAGGCGGCCATGAAATGCAGGCCGGTGTAGCCCGGGTTGTCCTGGTGGTGCTGGCTGAACTGGTCGTCGAGTTGGCGATACAGCGGGTGCGATTCCCAGGTGTCGCGCGGCGGGCGCGGCTGCGGGAACTCCGCCAGCCACATGTGCAGACCCTGGTGCGCCGGGTCGGCGCCAAGCAGGCGATGCAACGCCGTGGTGCCGGTACGCACCAGTCCGGTGACGAAGATGGGCCGCTTCACCTCGACGTCGGCATGCTGTGGGTATTGCTTCCACGCCGACTCCGACAGCAGCCTGGCCACCAGCGCGCCGCGCAGGAAGAAGCGATTCATCTTGCTGCCCAACACCGTTAGGCCGGCTTCGCGCCGGTACGAGTCCAACAGCACGCCGAGGGCTTCGCGGTAGTTGTCGTTGTCGACCCCGAAATCGTCGAGCCCGGTCAGCTTGGTCGCCGAGGCATGCAACTCATCGACGGTGGCAATGTCAGTGCGTTCAGCCATGATGTTAGTTGTGGTACTCACCGCAGTTGACGTCGAGCGTCTGTCCGCTGATCCCGCTGGAAAGGTCGCTGGCCATGAACATGATCGCCGACGCCACCTCGTCCTCGGTGGGGAGTCGCTTGAGGTCGGAGTTCGCGGCGGTGGCCTGGTAGATCTGATCGGCCGTCGTGCCATATTTACCGGCCTGGTGCTCGAAGTACGCCTGCAGCGTCTCGCCCCAGATATAGCCGGGTGCAACGGAGTTCACCCGGATTCCCTTCTCGCCGAGTTCCGTGGCCAACGACTGCGACATGGACAGCAGCGCGGACTTGGCCATCTTGTAGGCGCCGTACTTGGCCTGCGAGTGCCGCAGCACCATCGAGTTGACGTTGACGATGGATCCGTTCGATTCCTCCAGCGCGGGCGTGAATGCCTGAATCAGACGCAGCGCGCCGAGCGCGCTCAGTTCGATAGCGTCGCGGATGTGCTGGAAGCTGGTGCCGGCCAACGGTTTCATCGACGGCACCCGGAAGGCGTTGTTGATCAGGACATCGACCTTGCCGAAGTTCGACGTCGTCGACTCCACCAGCGCGGCCACGTCGTCGTCCTCGGTGATGTCCGCGCGCACGGCGAGCGCCTTGTGCCCGGCATCGCCGAGTTGCTTGGCCAGGTCTTCCAGCCGTTCAACCGTGCGGGCGGCCAGCACCAACTCGGCGCCGTCCTGGGCGCACCGGTGCGCCAGCGTGGTGCCCAGTCCCGGACCCACACCGCTGATCACGATGACCTTCTTGTCGAGCAGACCCGTCATGATTACCCCAGCATCCTTGCTGCAATTTGCTGTTGACGCAACGCGATTCGTGCACGCCAGTCTTCTTCGGAAATCTTATTGTGCTCGTAGTGGGGCAGGACGCCGGGCAGCTTGTCGATGTCGACCAGTTTGACCGTGGGGCCGTCGGCTTCGGTGAGTTGACGCGACACCCGCTGCCAGCGGAACTGCAGGAAGCCGCGGCGGTGGCCGAGTGTCTCGACCCAGTTGGTGACGCCCGGGTTCTGGTCGGCGACGACGATGCGGACTTTGCCGTCCGGATCCGCCTGCGCCTGAGCGTTGTTCAGCGATGTCTGGTGATTGATGTAATCGAGCGAGATGTACCACAGGCTGCCCAGCTGGAAACCGAGGTAGGGCGCGTCGGTCACCGGCAGCGTGATGACGAGTGCCTCGTCGGGCCGCAGTTCGTAGTGCCCGACCGAGGAATACTGGGTCGCCAGACCACCGGGCGTCAGACGTGGGGCGACCATCGTGTTGACCGGGAGATCCAGATAGAACCACTGCGGAAACTGCAACCAGGTCTTTATCCGGTTGACCAATTGCTTTCCTGCTGCGCTGTAACGCTTTTCGATGGTGGCCCGGCTCAGCGGCGGCGGTGCGGTGCCGGAGGTGTCGGTCCGCGAAATCGACAGCGTCCCGCGCTGCGCGGCCCAGTCGCCGTAGACCTCGCGAATGACGAGTTGGCCGAGACCGGTGGGCCGAACCTTCCATTGGAAGCTGCCGTCCGCGGCTATCTCGAGCTCGCGGTCGTCAAAGGCAGCTTGACTGGCAGGCACATTATCATCGGTGTACTCGCCGCCGAGCAACTGGAAGCTCAGGTCGGTGGTGGTGCCGCGAACACCGTTGACCACGTAGTCGCGATCAGGCTGGACCCGACAACCGAAGTAGAGAGTGTCCGGATTGTCCAAGCCCATCTTGGTATAGGGCCCGGTGCCGGACAGCAGCACGGGGTGGTCGCGGTCGTAGTCGAACACCATATGCGTGCACGCAGCCACGCACCCGGCCAGATATTGCAGTCCCTCGAGCAGATCGGCTTCGGTCTCGATGTGGGGTGCGGCGGCAACTAGTTTCTCGGACTCGGCAATGGCGTCGACTAGCGGCTGAGAGAACACCACCTGACGCTAGAACGTGTTCTAGTTTTCGTCAACAAGCGAACATTTGCCCGGCGTTCAGCGACGACGCCGACTCACTAATTCCTGCACTGCTGTGACAGGTCGATCAGATGCTGTCGCACATCCGGATGGCGGTTGAGGTAAGCGATGACGTCGGGACCGCCGCCCTCGGCTTGAGACTGTGACGACAGGTGTGCCTTGACGTCGGGGTGATGGCTCAAATACGAGTCGATGGACTGACCCACCGTCTGGTTGCAGGCGGCACCGGCCACCGGCATCGCGATGATCGCCGCCGCCGAAGCCGCGAGCAGGCCACCGGCGACCCGGCCGGCCCAGGTGAATGTCGTTTTCATGCGCGCAAAGCTACTCGCGGTGGCTATGCGCAGCCTGTGCGTTCGCCCAGACTATTGCGAGGAGCTTTCCTGCTCCCGTTTGATCTCCAGCGCGATGTCGATGAGCTGGTCTTCTTGACCACCGATCAGCTTGCGCTGCCCGGCCCGGTGCAATAGCTGGTGGGCCGGGACGCCGTAGCGCTCGGACTGGCGGACGGCGTGCTTGAGGAAGCTGGAGTAGACGCCGGAGTAGCCCATGATCAGCGCGTTGCGGTCGAGCAGGCATTCGGCCGGCATGGCCGGTGCGACAACCTCTTCGGCGGCGTCGGCGATGTCGAAGAAGTCGATGCCGGTCTTGACGCCGATCTTGTCGAATACCCCGATCAACGCCTCGACCGGCGCGTTTCCCGCGCCCGCCCCGAACCGGCGGCAGGAGCCGTCGATCTGCTTGGCGCCGGCCCGCACGGCCTCGACCGAGTTGGCCACGCCGAGGCCCAGGTTCTCATGTCCGTGGAATCCGACCTGGGCGTCGTCGCCGAGTTCGGCAACCAGCGCCGACACCCGGTCCGCCACAGCGTCGAGCACCAAAGCTCCGGCGGAGTCGACCACGTAGACGCACTGGCAGCCGGCGTCGGCCATGATGCGGGCTTGGGCGGCCAGCTTCTCCGGCGGAATGGTGTGCGACATCATCAGGAAGCCAACGGTTTCCAGGCCCAGCTCGCGGGCCAGGCCGAAGTGCTGGATCGAAACGTCGGCCTCGGTGCAGTGGGTGGCGATCCGGCAGATCGAGCCGCCGTTGTTCTGCGCCTCTTTGATGTCTTCCTTGGTCCCCACGCCGGGCAGCATCAGGAAGGCGATCTTGGCTTCCTTGGCCGTATCGGCCGCGAGCTTGATCAGCTCCTGCTCGGGTGTCTTGGAGAACCCATAGTTGAAGCTCGAACCGCCCAGCCCGTCACCGTGGGTCACCTCGATGACCGGCACGCCGGCGTTGTCGAGCGCGGCGACAATGGCGCCGACCTCGTCTTTGGTGAACTGATGACGCTTGTGATGCGAACCATCGCGCAGGGACGTGTCGGTCATCCGGACGTCCCAGATCGGGTTGAAGAAGATGTCAGATGTCATGCCTGGGCTCCTTGCGTTGCGGCACTCAAGGATTCGCGAGCGATCTCCTCGCCGACCTTGGTGGCCGCGGCGGTCATGATGTCGAGGTTGCCCGCATACGGCGGTAGGTAGTCGCCGGCGCCTTCGACCTCGACGAACGTGGTGACCAACGCCTGGCCGCCGGAATGCACCGACGGATCGTCGAACTGCGGCTCGTTGAGCATCCGGTAGCCGGGCACGTAGGTCTGCACCTCGGCGACGACGTCGCGGATCGACTGTGCGATCGCGTCGCGGTCGGCGTCTTCGGGGATCGCGCAGAAGATGGTGTCGCGCATGATCATTGGCGGATCGGCCGGGTTCAAGATGATGATCGCCTTGCCGCGCTTCGCGCCGCCGATGGTTTTCACGCCATTGCTCGTGGTCTTGGTGAACTCGTCGATGTTGGCCCGGGTGCCCGGTCCTGCCGAACTCGACGACACCGAGGCGACGATCTCGGCGTAGGGCACCTCGACGACGCGACTGACGGCGTAGACGATCGGGATGGTCGCCTGCCCACCGCAGGTGATCATGTTCACGTTCGGCGCATTGAGGTGCTCGCGCAGGTTGGCGGGCGGGATGACCGCAGGGCCGACCGCGGCGGGTGTCAGATCGATGGCCCGTATACCGGCAGCCTCGTATTTCGGCGCGGCGTCCCGGTGCACGTAGGCGCTGGTTGCCTCGAAGACCATGTCGGGCTTCTCTGACTGTGCCAGAAGCCAGTCGACGCCCTCGTGACTCGTCTCCAGCCCGAGCTTGCGGGCACGGGCCAGACCCTCGCTCTCGGGGTCGATACCGATCATCCAGCGCGGTTCCAGCCACTCCGAGCGGAGCAGCTTGTAGAGCAGATCGGTGCTGATATTGCCCGATCCGACGATGGCCACACTCAGCTTCTGCGGCATGGAAGCTCCTTTACTCTGGTCGCGACCCGCTGTGCCCGGCTTCGCCGCGCTTGCGATCGCTTCTTCACTCGAAAGACAGACGCACGGACCCGAGTCCGGCGAAGTCGGCAACGAAATTGCTGCCGGGAGGTGCGTCGATGGCCCGGGTGCACGAACCGGGCAACACGATGTCGCCGGCCCGCAACCGCACCCCAAAGCTTTCCACTTTGCGGGCCAGCCACGCCACCGCGGTTACCGGATTTCCCAGGACCGCGTCGCTGCGGCCCTCCGCGACCACTTCACCGTTATTGGTCAGCACCGCGTCGATCGTTTTGATGTCGATGTCGCTCGGCGCGACCCGCGCTTCGCCCAACACGAAGCCGGCCGACGATGCGTTGTCGGCAATGGTGTCGCACAGCGCGATCTTCCAGTCGGTGATCCTGGTGTCGATCAACTCAATGGACGGCGCGAACGCCCCGGTGGCGGCCAGGACGTCCTCTTCGGTGCAGTCCGCGCCGGGCAGGTCGCGGGCCAGGATGAAACCGACCTCGACTTCCACCCGCGGATACAAGTACCGGTCCGACTTGACCGGGACGTCCTCGAACACCTGCATCTCGTCGAGCAGGTGTCCGTAGTCGGGCTCGTCGACACCCATCATCTGCTGCATCGCCAGCGACGACAGACCTACCTTGTGACCGACCACCCGGGCGCCCTCGGCCACCCGCTGCCGGATGTTGATCAGCTGTATTTCGTAGGCGTCGACGACGTCGATCTCGGGATGCCCGGCGGTCAGCGGAGTGATCGGCTGACGGCTCCGCTCGGCCTGTGCGAGATCGGCAGCCAGCGCGTCACGGGTGGCGGCCGGAATCATTTAGCCGAAGTCCCCTCGTTCGATTGACCGGGGCGGTAGCGCCCGGCCCCGGCAATTCTATAACGTGTTCTACATGACGGATCAGGAGTTCGACGTCGTCGTGGTCGGAAGCGGCGGCGCCGGCATGGTTGCTGCCCTCGCGGCCGCCCACCGGGGTCTCAGCACTATAATCGTAGAGAAAGCCGCCCACTATGGTGGCTCCACCGCCCGCTCCGGTGGCGGTGTCTGGATCCCCAACAACGAGGTCCTCAAGCGCGACGGCGTGCAGGACACCGCCGAAGCGGCTCGCACGTATCTGCACGGGATCGTCGGCGATGTCGTCGAGGCCCAGCGCATCGACACCTACCTCGAGCGCGGCCCGGAGATGCTGTCGTTCGTGCTGAAGAACTCGCCGCTGAAGATGTGCTGGGTGCCGCAGTACGCCGACTACTACCCCGAGGCCCCGGGCGGTCGGGCCGGCGGTCGCTCGATCGAGCCGAAGCCGTTCAACGCCAAAAAGCTCGGGCCTGACCTGGCCGGGCTGGAACCGCCGTACGGCAAGGTCCCGCTCAATGTCGTTGTGATGCAACAGGACTACGTGCGACTCAATCAGCTCAAGCGCCATCCGCGCGGTGTGCTGCGCAGCCTGAAGGTCGGAGCGCGCACCATGTGGGCGAAGGCGACCGGGCAAGCGCTCGTCGGTATGGGCCGCGCCCTGATCGGCCCGCTTCGGATCGGTCTACAGAAGGCCGGCGTGCCGGTCCAGCTCAACACCGCGCTGACCGACCTGTACGTCGAGGGCGGCGTGGTCCGTGGGGTCTATGTACGCGACACCACGCAGTCCGAAGCTGCTGAGCCGCAACTAATCCGGGCCCGTAAGGCCGTCATCCTCGGCAGCGGCGGATTTGAGCACAACGAGCAGATGCGGGTGAAGTACCAGCGCGCACCCATCACCACCGAGTGGACAGTAGGCGCCAAGGCAAACACCGGTGACGGCATCTTGGCCGCCGAAAAGCTTGGTGCGGCAATGGACATTATGGAAGACGCCTGGTGGGGTCCGACCGTTCCACTGGTCGGCGCACCGTGGTTCGCGTTGTCGGAGCGCAACTCCCCCGGCTCCATCATCGTCAACATGTCCGGGCAGCGCTTCATGAACGAATCGATGCCCTACGTCGAGGCGTGCCACCACATGTACGGCGGCGAATTCGGCCAAGGCCCCGGACCAGGCGAGAACATCCCGGCGTGGCTGGTGTTCGACCAGCAATACCGTGACCGCTACATCTTCGCGGGATTGCAGCCAGGACAACGTATCCCACGCAAGTGGATGGAGTCCGGTGTGATCATCCAGGCTGACACTCTGGAGGAGTTGGCTTCGAAGGCCGGCCTGCCAGTAGACGCCTTCGGGGCGACGGTCGAGCGGTTCAACGGTTTCGCGCGCTCCGGTGTCGACGCCGACTACCACCGCGGCGAGAGCGCTTACGATCGCTACTACGGCGACCCAACCAACAAGCCGAACCCCAACCTGGGTGAGATCAGCCACCCGCCGTACTACGCGGCCAAGATGGTGCCTGGGGACCTGGGCACCAAGGGTGGTATCCGCACCGATGTACACGGCCGGGCCCTTCGCGACGACGGCAGCATCATCGAAGGGCTCTACGCGGCAGGCAATGTCAGCGCTCCGGTGATGGGTCACACCTATCCCGGGCCGGGTGGGACGATCGGCCCCGCCATGACCTTCGGTTACCTGGCCGCCCTGCACATCGCCGAAGGGGCGTAGGTCATGCCCATCGATGTAGACGTCGCGTTGGCCGCCGAGCTTGACCCGATCGAATTCTCCTGGAGCAGTAGCGATATCCAGCTCTACCACCTCGGGCTGGGCGCGGGTGCCGATCCGATGGATCCCCGCGAGCTGCGCTACCTGGTCGACGACACCCCGCAGGTGCTGCCGACCTTCGGCAACGTGGCTGCCAGCTTCCACATGACCAAGCCGCCGACCGTGCAGTTCCCCGGCATCGACATCGAGCTGAGCAAGGTCCTGCATGCCAGCGAGCAGGTGACCGTGCCCGCACCGCTGCCGCCGTCCGGGTCCGCGAAGGCGGTCACCCGGTTCACCGACATCTGGGACAAGGGCAAGGCCGCGGTGATCTGGTCCGAAACCACGGCGACGGCGCCGGACGGGACGCTGCTGTGGACACAGCGCCGGTCGATCTTCGCCCGGGGTGAGGGTGGTTTCGGCGGGGACCGCGGGCCGTCGGGGGGCGGGTCGTCGGCGGCGGCACCCGAGCGGTCGCCCGACCTCGAGCTCGACATCCCGATCCTGCCTCAGCAGGCGTTGCTCTACCGGCTGTGCGGCGACCGCAATCCGCTGCACTCCGATCCCGAATTTGCCTCTGCTGCAGGATTTCCACGCCCCATCCTGCACGGCCTGTGCACCTACGGCATGACCTGTAAGGCGCTGACCGACGCGGTGCTCGACGGCGATGCCGCCGCCGTAGGCTCCTACGGCGCCCGCTTCGCCGGCGTCGCCTTCCCCGGTGAGACGCTTCGAGCCAGCGTGTGGAAACAGGACGGCCGGCTGCTGGCCACCGTCACCGCGCCTTCGCGCGACGACGCGGTGGTGCTGACCGGCGTCGAGCTGACCCCGGCGTAGGTTCTTGCGCTTCGCCGAGTGTGCGGCCAGCCGCACAACTCGGGCTCTCGGGTGCGTCTAGACGCACACTCGCTGAGCCAGGGCCCCTCTCACGCGTCGGACTATTTCGGCGGGGCGGTCGCCAGCCACAACTCGTATGACGATCCACCCAAGACGCTCGAGTATCTCCAGCCGCCGAACGTCCCAGGTGTACTGCCGCCGATCGGTGCGATGCTGTTCGCCGTCATATTCGACAGCGACTTTGACGTCCTCCCACCCCATGTCGAGAATAAGCGATGACATCGCCGAACTCATCACGCACCGGAATCTGAGTCTGCGGCCGTGGCAAACCAGCCTGAACCAAGACAACCCGTAGCCACGACTCCTTCGGCGATTGTGCGCCCGCGTCAAACAGGTCTAATGCCAGACGCGCGCGGATGATCCCCTTGCGCCCGGCGTGCCTGTCAGCCAGCAGCTCGATGTCTGCCGCTGTTAGGTCAATCGCACGCGCCAGGGCGTCGATCCCGGCCACCGCCGTCATCGTCGGGTACCAACAACCGAAGTCGAGTACGGTCCGCGCCGCCGAGGTCACGCGTACACCGGCTACTACCTCGATCTCGTCCTCATCGATCCGGTCTCGATAAGTGTGAATTCCGGGCGGAGTGCGCCGGTTGTCATGAATCAATTCGATGACGTGCGTCGCGCCGATCCACTGGCTCCCGTGCAGGGCGGCTGCGGCGAATCCGCCCACAACACCTCGCCGGCCAGACCACAGCCATGCCGCCTTCGCTCGAAGTTCTGCATCGACCTCGACTCCACGCGTCACATAAACGCTCGGGAACAACCGGTGGTGTCGCGTAGCCAGTTGCGTCTTCGTCAAAATCCCGGCCGCGACGGCCTCGCTCCGGATAAACGGTTCCGCCATTGCGGCAGTTTTGCAGTCGGTGCCGTCACGGTCACTTCATCAATGCACAAGCGCCTCGTGTGCGGCCCGGCGCACAGCCGACGCCGTGTGTGCGGCGAGCCGCACACGCGCTCGGCGCTGCAACAGAAGCTAGCCCAGGATCAGGCCGGAGGTGGGCACACCGGTGCCGGCTGTGACGAGCACGTGCTCGACGTCGGGCACGGGATTGACTGAGGTGCCGCGCAATTGGCGCACACCCTCGGCGATGCCGTTCATCCCGTGGATGTAGGCCTCACCGAGTTGGCCGCCGTGGGTGTTGATCGGCAGCCGGCCGCCGATTTCGATCGCACCGTCGGCGATGAAGTCCTTGGCCTCTCCCCAACCACAGAATCCCAACTCTTCCAACTGAATCAGGGTGAACGGTGTGAAGTGGTCGTAGAGGATCGCGGTCTGGATATCGGTCGGCTTCAGGCCGGACTGTGACCACAGCTGCTTGCCGACCAGACCCATCTCGGGCAGGCCGTCGAGCTCGGGCCGGTAATAGCTGACCATCGAGTACTGGTCGGGGCTGGCACCCTGTGCCGCGGCCTCGATGACGGCCGGCCGATGTTTCAGATCCTTCGCCCGCTCGGCCGAGACGATGACGAGAGCCACCGCGCCGTCGGTCTCCTGGCAGCAGTCGAGCAGGCGCAGCGGCTCGGCGATCCACCGCGAATTCTGGTGATCCTCAATGGTTATCGGCTTCTCGTAGAAGTACGCCTTCGGGTTTTTGGCGGCGTGCTTACGGTCGGCCACCGAGATCACTCCGAAGTCGCGGCTGGTCGCCCCCGACAGGTGCATGTAGCGCTTGGCGATCATCGCGACTTGCGCCGCGGGTGTCGACAGCCCGTGCGGGTACGAGAACGAGTTGTCGACACCGGTCGAATCGGCATTCTCCACTAACCGGAGTTGCACCTGGCCGAACCGTTGGCCGGAGCGCTCGTTGAAAGCACGATATGCCACAACGCAATCGGCGACACCGGTCGCGACCGCGATCGCCGCCTGCTGGACGGTCGCGCATGCGGCGCCGCCGCCATGATGGATCTTGGAGAAGAACTTCAGGTCCCCGATGCCGGTGGCCCGGGCGATGGCCACCTCGGTGTTGGAATCCATCGTGAAGGTGACCATGCCGTCGACGTCGCCAGGTGTCAGACCCGCGTCACCGAGCGCGTCGAGGACCGCTTCGGCCGCCAACCGGAGCTCACTGCGGCCGGAGTTCTTGGAGAAGTCCGTTGCGCCGATGCCGGCGATCGCGGCCTTACCGGATAACATCAGGCGCCCCCGATGGTCAGAGTCGCGTTCGCGATGACGTGGTCGCCAAGGCTGTTGCTGCCAACGATTTTCACCGTGATCAGGCCGTCGTCGACGGCGGTCACCTCGCCCTTGAACGTCACCGTGTCGTAGGCGTACCACGGCACCCCGAGGCGCAGTCCGATCGACTTGATGAACGCCGAGGGTCCGGCCCAGTCGGTGATGTAGCGCTGCACCAGACCGGTGTCGGTCAAGATGTTGACGAAGATGTCCTTGGAACCCTTGGCCTGTGCCTTGTCCCGGTCGTGGTGCACGTCCTGGTAGTCGCGGGTGGCGATCGCCGTCGAGATGATGAACGTCGGGTCGCCGTACAGCGCCAACTCCGGCAGCTTCGTGCCGACCTCCACCGTCGGGGCGCTCATGCCGCCGGCTCCCATGCGTACAGCGTCCAGGCTGGACCGATGTCGTTGGCCGGGAAGTCGATATACGTTGCCTGTACTGGCATTCCAATCTCCACGGTGGCGGGGTCGACGTCGCGCAGCTCGCCGAGCATCCGCACACCCTCCTCCAATTCCACGAGCGCGATGACGAAAGGCAGCGTGCGACCGGGCACCTTCGGTGCGTGATGCACGACGAAGCTGAACACCGTGCCTTTGCCGCCGGCCACCACGAAGTCGGTCGATTTCTCTTTGTCCTGCCAGATCGCGGGCACCGGTGGGTGCTGCAGGCTGCCGTCGGGCCGCTTCTGGATACGCAACTCGTGCGCCTTGACGCCGTCCCAGAAGAACTTGGTGTCCTTGGACTCTGACGGCCGCATCATGGCCGCAGCGTCGAGGTCCGCGGGCACCGAACCACCCGACGGCTCGCGAGGCTTGAATTTCAGGATCCGCCATTCCATTTCGGCGACGTCCTCGTCACCGACTCGCCAGACGATGTGCTGGTTGATGAACCAGCCCTCGCCGAGCCCAGTTTGCTTGGGCCCGACGACGTCGCCCATCTCCGAATGAATCGTCACCTCTTCACCAGGTTGCAGATACCGGTGGTAGGTCTGCTCGCAGTTGGTCGCGACGACGCCGATGTAGCCTTCTGCGTCGAACAGCTGCATGATCGGGCCCATGGGGTCGTCGGTTGGACGCTCGCCGCCCAGGCCGAACATGGTCCACACCTGAATCATGGCCGGGGGCGCGACAATTCCCGGGTGCCCGACGGAGCGGGCGGCGGCCTCATCGGTGTAGATCGGGTTGGTGTCGCCGATCGCCTCGACCCAGCTGTTGACCATCGGCTGGTTCACCGGGTCGCGGCCCTTGCGCGGCTTGGGGCCGCCGGCCGCTTTGATCTTCTCGAGCGCGTCGTGAATGTCCGTCATCTGGGCACCCTCGGCACTTTGAGGCCGGACGCCGCGATCATCTCTCGCATCACTTCGTTCACGCCTCCACCGAAGGTGATCACCAAATTGCGCTTGGTCTGCGAGTCGAGCCAGTCCAACAGCTCGGCGGTCGCGGGCTCCGCGGGGTTGCCGTATTTGCCGACGATCTCCTCAGCAAGACGGCCGATGTACTGAATGCTCTCCGTACCAAAGACTTTCGTCGATGCAGCGTCGGCTATGTTGATGTCTTCACCGGCGGCGGCCACCTGCCAGTTAAGCAGCTCGTTGACCCGCCACATCGAGTAGATCTCACCGAGCGCCCGCTTGACGTCGTGGTGGTCGATCGGGGTCACGCCGTCGCCGCCCGGCTTGGAAGCCCAGTCGTGCAACCGGTCGTAGATGCCCGCGGTGCGACCGGCCGGACCGAGCATCACCCGCTCGTTGTTGAGCTGGGTGGTGATCAGTCGCCAGCCACCGTTCTCCTCGCCGACCAGCATGTCGGCTGGAACCCGGACGTCGTTGTAGTAGGTGGCGTTGGTGTGGTGGGCGCCGTCGGACAGGATGACCGGCGTCCACGAAAACCCGGGATCCTTGGTGTCGACGATCAGGATCGAAATACCCTTGTGCTTCACAGCTTCCGGGTCGGTGCGACAGGCCAGCCAGATGTAGTCGGCATCGTGACCGCCGGTGGTCCACATCTTCTGGCCGTTGACGATGTACTCGTCGCCGTGACGCACGGCGCTGGTGCGCAACGAGGCAAGGTCGGTGCCGGCCTCAGGCTCGCTGTAGCCGATCGCGAAGTGCACCTCGCCGGCCAGGATCGCCGGCAGAAACTTCTTCTTCTGCGCTTCAGTACCGAACTGCTGCAGCACCGGGCCAACGGTCTGCAGCGTCACCGCCGGCAGTGGCACGTCGGCGCGGTGCGCTTCGTTGACGAAGATCGACTGCTCGACCGGCCCGAAACCCAACCCGCCGAACTCCTTTGGCCACCCGACGCCGAGTTTGCCGTCCTTACCCATCCGGCGGATCACCGCACGGTAGGCGTCGTTGTGCCGGTCGGATTCCATCGCCTTCATCTCGTCGGTCGAGATGAGATTCGAAAAGTATTGCCGCAGTTCAGCTTGTAGCTGGCGCTGCTCCGGAGTCAATTCGATGAACATTGCGCTCCCACCAGGTCGAGACGATGCGATGGCCCGCCCAACAGCCGGGTCAGGTCTTTGATCGACGAGTAGTACCGGTGCATCGGGTAGGTGATGTCCATCCCCATGCCTCCATGCAGGTGGTGGCAGATCTGCATCACCCGCGGTGCTTGCGACGTGATCCAGTAGCCGAGCACGTCCAAATCCGATGCGGCGTCGCGGCCTTCGCCGAGCCGCCAGATGACTGATGTCGACGCCAAATCGATGGTCCGCGAGGCGATGTACACCTCGGCGAGCTGAGCCGCGACGGTCTGGAACGTCGAGAGCGGCTTGCCGAATTGCTTCCGGTTCGCCACGTAGTCGGCGGTCAGCCGCAGCGCGCCCGCGACCAGGCCGGCGGTGTAGGAGCCAATTACCGCCAGCGCCAACTGGTTCACCCGCTGCGCGGTCGCGCCGGCCAGCACGTCCGCGTCGGCCACTGCGACATCGGAGAACGTCACCACATACTCGTCGGCTCCGCTGGACGTCGGCGTCTTCGCGATCTGCACACCGTCGGCCTTGGGTGACACCACGACAACTGCGCTGTCGGCGGTGACGAGCATCCACTCCGCGACTTCGGCATACCCGACACCGACCTTCGTCCCCGACAGCCGACCGCCGGCGAACGTCGTCGCGGGCCGGTCAGGCAGCGCGGTGCCGGGCTCGTTCAGCGCCGCGGTGAGCACGGATCCCTTGGTCAGGCCGGAGAGATAGCGGTCCTGCTGCTCCTCGGAAGCCAAGTCCAGCAACGCAATCGCACCGAAACCGAGAGTGAACAACGCCGGGCTGATCAGACCGTGGCGACCGATCTCGGTCAGCGCTGTGGCGATCTCGGGCAAGCCGACGCCGTCGCCGCCCACTCGTTCGGGCACCGGCAGGGCCGCCACGCCACCGGCTACCAGCGCCTCCCACGAATTGTCACGGTCGAGAACCGAAGTGACGACATCGGCGACAGCCTGCTGCTCAGGATCTGGCGTGAAATCCATCAGTTCGCGACCACGCTCTTGCCGGAGTAGTCGACCTGCCAGTGCTTGATGCCGTTGAGCCAGCCCGACCGGAGCCGCTCGGGCTCGGAAATGGGTTTCAGGTCCGGCATGTGGTCGGCGACGGCGTTAAAGATCAGGTTGATCGTCATCCGGGCCAGGTTCGCACCGATGCAGTAGTGCGCACCGGTGCCACCGAAGCCGACATGCGGGTTCGGGTCGCGCAGGATGTTGAATGAGTGTGGGTCGTCGAAGACCTCGTCGTCGAAGTTGGCCGAGCGGTAAGACATCACCACACGCTGGCCCTTCTTGATCTGGGCGCCACCTAATTCGAGGTCTTCGTTGGCGGTGCGCTGGAAGGCGGAAACCGGTGTGGCCCAGCGGATGATCTCGTCAGCGGCCGTCGACGGGCGTTCCTTCTTGTAGAGCTCCCACTGATCGGGGTTGTTCGCGAAGGCGATCATGCCGTGGGTGATCGAGTTACGCGTGGTCTCATTGCCCGCCACGGCGAGCATGATCACGAAGAAGCCGAATTCGTCGTCGGAGAGCTTCTCGCCGTCGATGTCCGCCTGGATCAACGTCGTGACGATGTCGTCGGTCGGGTTCTCGTTGCGCTCGGCAGCCATCGCCATCGCGTACATGATCAGTTCCATCGATGACTGCGCCGGGTCGACGTCGGCGTACTCGGGGTCGGTGCCACCCGTCATCTCGTTCGACCAGCGGAACAGCTTGTCGCGATCTTCTTGAGGCACACCCAGCAAGCCGGCGATGGCCTGGAGCGGAAGCTCGCACGAGACCTGCTCGACGAAGTCACCGCTACCGGCGGCGGCCGCCGACTTGGCGATGTTCTGCGCACGCTGGGCCAGTTCTTCCTCGAGCCGCCCGATCGCGCGCGGCGTGAAACCGCGCGAAATGATCTTGCGCAGCCGGGTGTGGTGCGGTGCGTCCATGTTCAGCATGACGCTGCGCTGCAACTCGACCTGCTCGCGCTTCATCTCCTGCGGCCACGTCGGGATGGCGCCGTTCAGCCAGCTGGAGAAGACGTCGCTGCGACGCGACACCTCTTTGACGTCGCTGTGCTTGGAGACGATCCAGTAACCGTTGTCCTCGAAGCCGCCGCTTCCGCCCGGAATGTCGACCCAGTGAACGGGCTCGGCTTTCCGCAGTTCGGCCAGCTCGGCGACGGGCAGGCCGGCGAGGTTGACGTCCGCGTCGAGAAAGTCGAAGTCGGCGGGGATGTTGGGGGGTGCCATAACGTGGTGCGCTCCTCTTCAACACTAATTGCAACGTGTTCTAGTGCCAGTAAAACATGGCTCCTGCGCAGATAAAAGGCAGGTCTTCATCGCCGCTTGTCAGGGTAATGAAACGTGTTCTAGCCTGACCTCATGGGTAACCCGGTAATTGTTGAAGCCACCCGCAGCCCGATCGGCAAGCGCATGGGATGGCTGTCAGGACTGCACGCCACCGAGCTGTTGGGCGCCACGCAGAAGGCACTCGTGGAGAAAGCCGGAATCGATGCCGGCCTGGTGGAGCAGGTCATCGGCGGATGCGTCACGCAGTACGGCGAGCAGTCCAACAACATCACCCGCGTCAGCTGGCTGGTGGCTGGGCTTCCCGAGCACGTCGGCGCCATGACGGTGGACTGTCAGTGCGGCAGCGGCCAGCAGGCCAACGGTCTGATCGCCGGTCTGATCGCGGCAGGCGCCATCGACGTCGGCATCGCGTGCGGTATCGAGGCGATGAGCCGCGTCGGCCTGGGCGCCAACGCCGGCCCGGACCGCGGCATCCTGCGGCCCGCGTCGTGGGACATCGACCTGCCCGACCAGTTCACCGCCGCCGAGCGAATTGCCAAGCGCCGCGACATCACTCGCGAGGAGATCGACCAGTTCGGCTTCGACTCGCAGCGCAAGGCCAAGCAAGCCTGGGCCGAGGGCCGCTTCGACCGCGAAATCAGCGGCATCGAAGCGCCCGTCCTCGACGAGAACAAGCAGCCGACCAGCGACCGGCACATCGTCACCAAAGATCAGGGTCTGCGCGACACCACGCTGGACGGCCTGAGCCAGCTCAAGCCGGTGATCGAGGGTGGGATCCACACGGCGGGCACCTCATCACAGATCTCCGACGGCGCCGCAGCCGTGCTGTGGATGGACGAAGAGAAGGCCAAGGCGCTGGGCCTCAAGCCGCGGGCCCGCATCGTCAGCCAGGCGTTGGTCGGCGCCGAGCCGTACTACCACCTCGACGGCCCGGTGCAGTCGACGGCGAAGGTGCTCGAAAAGGCCGGGATGAAGATGGGCGACATCGACATCACCGAGATCAATGAGGCCTTCGCGTCCGTGGTGCTGTCGTGGGCACGGGTTCACAACCCCGACATGGACAAGGTCAACGTCAACGGCGGCGCGATCGCATTGGGCCACCCGGTGGGCAGCACCGGCAGCCGGCTGATCACCACCGCACTGCACGAGCTGGAGCGCACCGACCAGACCACCGCGTTGATCACGATGTGTGCCGGCGGAGCGCTGTCGACCGGCACCATCATCGAGCGCATTTAGCCAGTGGCCTCAGACGAAGACCAGATCGCGGCGGCGCAGGCTTACATCGACGCGCTGGCCAACCACCGAGGCGACGACGTTCCGTTCGCACCGGACTGCGTCCGTTTCGAAATGGGCATCAAGACCGGTTTTTCCGGAAACCACTTGCGGCGCAGCCTGAATCGCGGCCCGCAGTTCCGGATTATTGCGGAATGCACGCCGCCGAAATTCGAAGTCGACGGCGACCGGGTACGGGCACAGTTCGACGTGATCACCAAGCCGTCGCTCGCCGGACGGCGAGTGTGTTCGCACATCGACGAGACGTTCCTCGTCACCGACGGCAAGATCCGTCACATCAACGCATCGATGCGCCCCTTCATCCAGCACCGCCGATAGGAACAACCGATGGCCAAGCCACCGCCCGCCCTCAACTCCGCCGGCACCGGCGTCCTCATCAAATGGATGTCGCGGCTGAACACCGCTGCATACAAAGTCTCCGGCGGCAGGGTCGGCGGCACGTTCTTACAGGGGGCACCGGTGGCGTTGCTGACCACCATCGGCCGCAAGTCCGGGCAGCCGCGGGTCAGCCCCCTACTGTTCTTGCGCGACGGCGACCGTGTGGTGCTGGTGGCCTCGCAGGGCGGGCGGGCCAACAACCCGATGTGGTACCTGAACCTCAAGGCCAACCCGAAGGTGACGGTGCAGATCAAAAAGGAAGTCCTGAACCTCACGGCCCGCGACGCCAGCGAGGCTGAACGAGCACAGTACTGGCCGCAACTCGTCGCGATGTACTCCTCGTTCGAGGACTACCAGTCCTGGACCGACCGAACGATTCCGATCGTCATCTGCGACCCGTAACGACATATGAAGGTTCTGATCACGGGGGGCACCGGGTTCGTGGGTGCCTGGACAGCGAAGGCCGTCCAGCACGGTGGCCATCTTGTCAGATTTCTCGTGCGAAACCCTGATCGCCTGAACACCAGCGCCGCGCAGATCGGCGTTGACATCAGCGACCACGTAGTTGGTGACATCGCCGACTCAGAAAGCACTGCAGCGGCGTTACGTGGTTGTGACGCCGTCATTCATTGCGCAGCAATGGTTTCCACTGATCCTTCCCGCTCTGAGGAGATGTTGCAGACCAATTTGGAAGGCGCCCGCAACGTGCTCGGTGGGGCAGCCGCTGCGAAAATGGATCCAATCGTTCACGTATCGAGTTTCACCGCGCTGTTTCGGCCAGGTCTGCCGATGCTTCACGCGGACCTGCCGGTGGTGGGCGGGTCAGACGGCTACGGCAAGTCCAAGGCGATCGTTGAAGCGTATGCGCGCGGCCTGCAAGACGCGGGCGCACCGGTGAAGATCAGTTACCCCGGCATGGTGCTGGGACCACCCGCGGGCGATCAGTTCGGTGAGGCGGCCGAAGGAGTTGAGGCAGCGATCAAGATGCGTGGTGTGCCCGGGCGCAGCGCCGCCTGGACTGTGGTGGACGTCCGCGACCTCGCCGACTTGCATGTCGCATTGTTGCAGCCGGGGCGGGGACCGCGCCGATACATGGCCGGTGGCCGACGCATAACGGTTGATCGCCTCGCATCACTGATCGGTGCTGCTGCTCAGCGCAACCTGGTGGTGGTCCCGGTCCCCGATGTCGGACTTCGCGCGCTTGGGCGTTTGTTCGACGTCGTCGGCGACTATCTGCCCTTCGAGACGCCGATCAACTCCGCAGCAATGCAGTACTACACCCAGATGCCACCCTCAGATGACACCCCTGCCGAACGCGACCTCGGCATCACGCAACGGGACGTCGCGCTGACTCTCGCCGACACCATTGACGGACTGCAGCAGGTGGGCCGCCTGTAGGTCCCACGACGGCGCGCCGATCTGGTCATTCAAAGCTGCTGTTTCCCTTAAAGATCCAGCTTCGTTGCGCTACATTGCGCTCAAGTGAAGTTGCAACGGGGGGCAGTAAATGGGGATTTCGCGACGGTCCATGCGGCCATTCGCCGTCGGTCTGCTGTCAGGTGGCCTACTGTCCATGGGCTCAGCACTGGCCTGGGCCGACGACGGGTCGATCGTTCTCGATCTCGTTCGGCACGGGGAAACGCTCAGCAATCTCAACGGCATCATCGATACGGCGCCGCCGGGAGCTCCCCTCGACGCAACGGGATTCGTGCAGGCGACCACGGTCGGTGCCGCGATACACAACGAGTACCCCAGCATCGCCGGACTTTTCGCATCGGAGGAGACCCGGGCAATACAGACCGCGGAGCCGTTGATCCAAGACATCGGGACCAACGCGCCCACGCTCGAGACCATGGCGGGACTCAACGAGATCCCCGCCGGCGTGTTCGAGGGTCAGCCGACGACCAGCCTGGACGGCATCCTGTACTTGCTGGGTCCGCTGTCCTGGGTATCCGGCAACTTGTTGATGCCCGACCTCGGCGACCCTGGCGTCAACGGGATCACCTTCGACCAGTCCTTCGGCGGCGCCGTTGGCGACATCTACACCGCAACGGTCGGGACCAGCGCCACGACCACCAACGACGTCGCGTTCTCCAGCGAGGGTTCCATCGCGGTGTGGACGCTGATGAACGTCAACAACCCCGACTTCTCGGTTCTGCTCCACGAATTGGAGACGACCGGCGGCTTGCTGCCCAATACGGGACAGGTCGTCATCGAAGGCAGCCCTGGCGACTGGACCTTGGTTAGCTACGACGGCGTCAACGTACCTGCCGATCCGGGCTTCGGCACAGAGCTTTTCGTCGACTTTCGCAACTTGATGGAGGCACCTCAATTCGCAGGATATGACATCTACGAGGCGCTGTTGACCGGCAATTCGGCGACGATCGACGCCGCGCTTCAGACCGGCCTCACCCAGGTCGACGCGGCACTGGCGCAGTTCCCCGTCGCGGTATTCGACGACCTGGTTACCGCGTTTGGCGGATCGCTCTAAGCCAATCCTGTTGTCGGCGGATGAATTCCATATTCACGACGCGGCCGTGCCCCGGCACGTAGATGGCGTCGGGACCGCCGATCGCCAATAGCCGGTCCAGGGTTTCCGGCCAGTCCGCCACATCGGAGTCGGCATCGATCGCCGGATCACCGGACTCCTCGAGAAGATCGCCGGCGAACACCACGACCCGCTCGCGAGCCACCCCCGGCGCCAGCACCACGAGGTCCGCGTCGGTGTGGCCACGCCCCGGGCGGGCGATCACCACCTCCCGGTTACCCAGGTCGATGACGGCGTCGTCGACGGCGTGCTGAGGAGGCCCTAGCGCGGCGATCGCGCGGTAAATCTCCGCCTCGTTGGCTCCGTAGCTCAACGCGTCATCGCGAAGCTGATCGGTATCCGCGGCAATGCAGTCGACAACTTCCGGGGCACAGTACTTTTCGGCGTCTGCGAAGAATCCCGAACCCAAGACATGATCGAAGTGCTTGTGGGTCAAGACGACGTGCGTCACGTCGCGTCCGGCAATCTGGCGCACGTCGTCGCGGATCGCCTGCGCCTCGGTGAGCGTGGTGCCCGTGTCGACGAGCAACGTCCCGGTGCTGCCCTGCACCAGACCGACGGTGACGTCGAGGAACGGTAAGCGGCAGCGCTGCACGCTGTCGGTCAATGACTCCCAGTCGAAATGCATTCGATCCGGGATCAGGCCCCGTACACCGGAACGGCTGTGCGTGCCTTGGCCAGCAGATCGGTGACCACCGGCCCCAACTCAGCGGGATCCCAGCGCGCACCCTTGTCGATCTGTGGTCCATGGGCCCAACCCTCGGCGACGCGAATCTTGCCACCCTCGACCTCGAACACCTGACCGGTGATGTCGCGAGATTCGTTGCTGCCCAACCACACCACCAGCGGTGAGATGTTCTCCGGTGCCATCGCGTCGAAGTCGTCGTCCTGAGTGGACATCATGTCGGCGAACACCGTCTCGGTCATCCGGGTGCGGGCGGACGGCGCGATCGCGTTGACCGTGACGCCGTAGCGGCCCATCTCGGCGGCACCGACCAGAGTCATCGCCGCGATGCCCGCCTTGGCCGCGCTGTAGTTGCCCTGGCCGACGCTGCCCTGCAGACCCGCACCGGAACTGGTGTTGATGATCCGTGCGTCAACAGTTTTGCCTTCTTTGCTCAATCCGCGCCAGTAGGACGCAGCGTGTCGCATCGCTGCGAAGTGCCCCTTGAGATGGACCGCGATCACGGCGTCGAACTCTTCCTCGCTGGTGTTGGCCATCATTCGATCGCGCACGATGCCGGCGTTGTTGACCAGGACGTCGAGGCCACCGAAGGCGTCGACGGCGGTCTGGATCAGCGCGGCGGCCTGGTTCCAGTCGGCAATGTTGGAGCCGTCTGCGATGGCTTCGCCTCCGGCAGAGTTGATTTCGTCGACAACGCTCTGCGCCGCGCTGCCACCGCCGGCCGGCGATCCGTCCAGGCCCACGCCGATGTCGTTGACGACCACGCGGGCGCCCTCCGCCGCGAAAGCCAGGGCGTGCGCGCGCCCGATCCCGCCGCCCGCTCCGGTGACGATGACAACGCGGCCGTCGACTAGTCCCACTGCTCACTCCTCTACTTGATCGCGCTTGCGTTCGTGGTAGCCAGATAGTGCGGCGGCTCGCCGCCACCGTGCACCTCGAGCGAGGCGCCACTGATGTAGGACGCCGCGTCCGAGGCGAGAAACGCTGCGGCCCAACCTACATCGGTGGGTATCGCCAACCGTCCGAGCGGGATGTTCTTCGAGATGGCGGCGATCGAGTCGGCGTCGCCGTAGAACAACTCGGACTGCTCGGTCTCGACCATGCCGACGACGCAGGCGTTCACCCGGACCTTGGGACCCCACTCGACCCCGAGCGTCTGGGTGAGACTCTCCAGGCCGGCTTTCGCCGCGCCGTACGCGCCAGTGCCCGGTGACGGACGTCGGCCGCTGAGGCTGCAGATGTTGACGATCGATCCGCCGCGCGACTGGTTCTGCATCACATTGTTCGCGTGCTGGGAAACCGACAGCGCACCGAGCAAGTTGAGTTCAATGATCTTGCGGTTGAACTTCGCGCTGGACTCCGCGGTCAAGACGAACGGCGAACCGCCGGCGTTGTTCACCACGGTGTCGAGGCGACCGTGCTTGTTGGCGATCGCGTCGATCATCGCCTTGACCGCGTCGTCGTCGCGGATGTCGCAGGGGTGGAATTCGTAAGGCAGGTCCTCGACCTCGCGCCGCGCGCAGGTGACGACGGTGGCACCTTGCTGGGCGAATACCTCGCTGATCCCGGCGCCTACCCCTCGAACGCCACCGGTCACCAGCACGACCCGGCCGGTGAGCCCGAAGCTGAACGCGGGGGCTCCGTCGGCATGAGTCACTGTGCTAGCGTACCAAGCAAGTGCTTGCTTAGGTAATCATCCCCATCGTCCCCCCAAGGAAGTGGTCGAGGATCTCGATGACAATCACGTCACGCGCCGTCGAACCGGGGATAGTCGCGGTCACCGTCGACTTCCCTCCCGTCAACGCCATCCCGTCGCGCGGATGGTTCGAACTCGGCGAGGTACTGACCGCCGCCGGCAACGACCACAGCACTCACGCGGTGATCCTGCGCGCCGAAGGCCGCGGCTTCAACGCCGGAGTCGACATCAAAGAGATGCAGCGCACCGAAGGCTTCACGGCGCTGATCGACGCCAACCGGGGCTGCTTCGCCGCTTTCCGCGCCGTCTACGAATGCGCGGTCCCGGTGATCGCCGCGGTCAACGGATTCTGCGTCGGGGGCGGCATCGGACTGGTCGGTAACGCCGACGTCATCGTGGCTTCCGACGATGCGACCTTCGGCCTACCCGAGGTCGAGCGCGGCGCACTGGGCGCGGCAACACATCTGTCGCGCTTGGTGCCGCAGCACATGATGCGGCGGCTGTTCTTCACTGCGGCCACCGTCGATGCCGCCACGTTGCACCACTTCGGCTCGGTGCATGAGGTGGTGCCGCGCGAGGAACTCGACGAGGCCGCGCTGCGGGTCGCACGTGACATAGCCGCCAAGGACACCCGGGTGATCCGCGCGGCCAAGGAGGCGCTGAACTTGATCGACGTTCAGCGGGTCAACGCCAGTTACCGCATGGAGCAAGGCTTTACGTTCGAACTCAACCTGGCCGGCGTGGCTGACGAGCACCGCGACGCGTTCGCCGGGACGGACAAGGGCAAGAAGTGAGCAACAAGGTCATTTCTCTGGATGACGCCGTCGCGCAGGTGCGCAGCGGCATGACCATCGGCATCGGCGGTTGGGGCTCGCGACGTAAGCCGATGGCATTTGTCCGCGCGCTGCTGCGCACCGACGTCAAGGATTTGACCGTGGTGACCTACGGCGGTCCCGACGTCGGGTTGCTGTGCTCGGCGGACAAGGTCAAGCGGGTCTACTACGGGTTCGTGTCGCTGGATTCGCCGCCGTTCTATGACCCGTGGTTCGCCAAGGCCCGCGGGACCGGCGCGATCGAGGCCCGCGAGATGGACGAGGGCATGCTGCGCTGTGGTCTGCAGGCCGCGGCGCAACGCTTGTCGTTCCTGCCGATTCGCGCCGGGCTGGGCAGTTCGGTGATCGATTTCTGGGAGGGTGAACTCAAAACCGTCACCAGCCCCTACCCGGCGCCCGGCGGTGGTCACGAGACGCTGCTCGCGATGCCGGCGCTGAACCTGGACGCAGCGTTCGTGCATCTCAACCTCGGTGACGAGCGCGGCAATGCCGCCTACACCGGCATCGACCCTTACTTCGACGACCTTTTCCTGATGGCGGCGCAGCGCCGCTACCTGTCGGTGGAGCGCATCGTTTCCACCGAAGAGTTGGTCAAAGCCGTTCCACCCCAGGCGTTGCTGGTGAACCGGATGATGGTTGACGGTGTCGTCGAGGCACCCGGCGGTTCGCACTTCACCACCGCGGCGCCGGACTATGGCCGGGACGAAAAGTTCCAGCGGCACTACGCCGAGGCGGCCGGCACGGACGAGGGCTGGCAGGCGTTCGTGCAGACCTATCTGTCCGGTAGCGAAACCGAATACCAAGCGGCCGTGCGCAAATTCGCTGAGGAGGCATCCAAGTGAGCACTCGGGCCGAGGTGTGCGCAGTCGCCTGCGCCGACCTGTTCCGCGACGCGGGCGAGATCATGGTCAGCCCCATGACGAACATGGCGTCGGTTGGTGCGCGACTGGCCCGGCTGACCTTCTCCCCCGACATCCTGCTGACCGACGGCGAGGCGCAGTTGCTCGCCAACACCCCGGCGTTGGGGGAAGAGCGCGGCCCTAAGAGCACCGAGGGCTGGATGCCGTTCGGGCGGGTGTTCGAGACGCTGGCCTGGGGCCGACGGCATGTCGTGATGGGTGCCAATCAGGTTGACCGCCATGGCAATCAGAACATCTCGGCGTTCGGGCCGCTGCAGCAGCCCAAGCGGCAGATGTTCGGTGTCCGCGGCGCACCCGGCAATGCCATCAATCACGCGACCAGCTACTGGGTCGGCAATCACTCCAAGCGGGTGTTCTGTGAGACGGTCGACGTGGTCTGCGGCATCGGCTGGGACCACATCGACAGCGACAACCCGGCATTCCGGTTCGCCAACACCTACCGCGTGATCTCCAACCTCGGCGTGTTCGACTTCGGCGGCCCCGATCGCACAATGCGGTCGCTGTCGCTGCACCCGGGCGTGACCGCTGACGAAGTCCGCGAGAACACGTCGTTCGACATCCACGGCCTCGATGACGCCGGCGAATCCCGGTTGCCCACCGACGACGAACTGCAATTGATCCGCGAGGTCATCGACCCGAAGGCACTGCGGGACCGGGAGATCCGGTGACGAAGCTGCGGACACCGCTGACCGAGCTGATCGGTATCGAGCACCCAGTGGTGCAGACCGGAATGGGCTGGGTGGCCGGCGCGCGTCTCGTCGCGGCCACCTCCAACGCGGGCGGACTGGGCATCCTGGCCTCGGCCACCATGACCCTCGACGAGTTGGCCGTCGCCATCGGCAAGGTCAAGGCCGCCACCGACAAGCCGTTCGGTGTCAATATCCGCGCCGACGCCGGCGATGCGGGAGACCGGGTAGATCTGATGATCCGCGAGGGCGTCAAGGTCGCTTCGTTCGCCTTGGCACCCAAGCAGGAATTGATCTCCCAACTCAAAGAAGCCGGCGCGAAAGTGATTCCGTCGGTCGGGCTGGCCAAGCACGCCCGCAAGGTGGCCTCCTGGGGTGCCGACGCGGTGATCGTCCAGGGCGGTGAGGGCGGCGGCCACACCGGTCCGATCGCCACCACATTGCTGCTGCCCTCGGTGCTCGACGCCGTCAGCATCCCGGTGATCGCCGCCGGCGGCTTCTTCGACGGCCGCGGCCTCGCGGCGGCGCTGTCCTACGGTGCCGCCGGCGTCGCGATGGGGACCCGGTTCCTGCTCACCTCGGATTCCACCGTGCCCGACGCGGTCAAGCAGCGGTACCTGCAGTCCGCGCTCGACGGCACCGTCGTCACCACGCGGGTGGACGGCATGCCGCACCGGGTGCTTCGCACCGGTCTGGTCGAGAAGTTGGAAAATGGCTCGCGGGCAAGGGGTTTCACCGCAGCGATCGGCAATGCCGCTAAATTCAAAAAGATGTCGAAGATGACCTGGGCATCGATGATTCGCGACGGGCTGGCCATGCGGCACGGCAAGCAGCTGACCTGGTCGCAGGTGGTGATGGCGGCCAACACCCCGATGCTGCTGAAAGCCGGTCTGGTCGAAGGCAATACCGATGCCGGGGTACTGGCGTCCGGCCAGGTGGCCGGCATCGTCGACGATCTCCCATCCTGCGCGGAGCTGATCGACACGATCGTTGCCGACGCCGTCAAGCACCTGCAGGCCGCCACGGCCTTCGTGGAGTAGCCACAAGCGTGACCAACGGCCCTAGCGTCAGCCAGCAGTCGTCGGCCATCCTGGCGGAATGAGTGTTATCACGCCAGGATCGTGGCCCACGCCGCTGCTCAACGCGGTTCGCACTTCCAACAGGCACCTGCTCAATCCGTTGATGTTGCGGCTCGCAGGTCGCAAGCACTGGTACGCGGCCGCAATCCATCACACTGGCCGACGCTCGGGTAAGCCATATGCCACACCGATCGTCGCGGAAGACTTCGAGCGCGGTTTCGTCGTGCCTCTCCCCTACGGCACACGCGTGGACTGGTTGCAGAACGTCCTCGCCGCCAAGAAGGCGACCATCGCGTGGCAGGGTAAAACCTACAACGTCCTACACCCAGAGATCATCGACGCGGCCTCGGCGATGGACTTGCTGTCGAGCCGGCGGCAACGCCTTTTCGCCGGTCTCGGCATTGAGCACTACCTCAGGCTGGCAGCGGTGCCACCACCGGCCCGTCGAGGACGCGCCGCTCATCCTTCGTCGCTGTAGGCCAGAGCTGCAACTAAGCCTCTACGACCATCAGCGTGTGTCCGGTCGGGTCACGGAACCAGAACATCGGTGGAACCGGTTCACCCATTCGCGCCACGTCCGCATCGACGTCAACGCCGAGTTCCTTCATCGCCGCGTGGGTCGCATCGATGTCGTTGGTGGTCAACGTGATACCCGTCTCGGCCGGCTGCACCGGTCCGGCATCCGGCGGGGGCGGAGCAAGGGCAATGCCGGTCGTCCCCTCGGGCGGGTACACCTCGATCCAACGGTAGTCGCCGCCGAACGGTGTGTCGGTTCGTTTCTCGAACCCGAGTGATTCGTAGAACGCGATCGCTCTGTCCTGCTCGAGCGTCGGCAGGCAGACCAAGCTCATGGTCGTCAGGCCCGTCGTCGTGATGGTCATCGTGCTCCTTCCGGTTGAGGGTTTCCCGCGCCATAGGCCTTCGCGATATCTTGCGGACCGGCCCAGCGACTGTAGGTCGGATACTGCGGCCAGCCATCGGGCGAGTCTTGCCATTCCTCTTGGCGACCGTATGGCAGCAGATCGATCAGGGCGAAAGAGTGGCCTATTTGTTCGGTCCCCCGGCCGTTGGTGTGCCAGGTCCGGTAAACGTTATCTCCGTCGCGCAGAAAGACATTCACGCCGAAACCACCCCCCGCCGGGGCGCCGACATCTGCCCCGAATGAGCTGTTGGCGCTGGAGTACCAGGTCATCTGATTGCCGACCCGCCGCTTGTAGGCGAGCGCCTCGTCGATCGGGCCTTGAGTGACGATGACGAACCGGGCGTCCACGTTGTCGAGAAACGCGAGTCGGGTGAACTGAGAAGTGAAGCCGGTGCAGCCAGGGCATTGCCACTCTTCACCCGGAAACCACATGTGGCTGTAGACGATCAGCTGGGACTTGCCGGCGAACACGTCGACCAACCGCACCGGCCCGTCCTCACCCTCGAGGGTGTAGTCCGGCATCGCGACCATCGGCAGCCGTCGCCGCTGGGCCGCGATGGCGTCGAGCTCCCGGGTGGCCGCCTTTTCCCGGACGCGCAGTGCTTCGAGCTCCTGTTCCCATGTCTTCTGATCGACCACGGGCGGCAATCCTGCGGTGCTCACGACTTCCCCTCCGGCTTATGTATACGGCGTCAACATGCTAATGTTCACACCGTACACTTTGACGGCGAGAAGGGTCAAGCGTTGGCCACGTTAAAGACCGGTTATCACCACGGGGATCTGCGCTCCGCGTTGATCGACGCCGGTCTGCACCTCACCCGCACCGGCGGGCCCGAAGCCCTTACTATCCGGGAAGCGACTCGGCGAGTTGGGGTTTCACCCAACGCCGCCTACCGGCATTTCGTCGACCGTGAGGCGCTGCTCGGCGCGGTGGCGACGGCGATCCAGCATCGGATGGCGGCGAGGATGGCCCGCAAACACGAGTCGGATGCATCGGGCCGCCTGCGCATGGTCGGTCTGGGTTACATCAAATTCGCGCTCGACGAGCCGGGGTGGTTCACGGTGGCTTTCTTCGGCGCCGATCCCATCGGGCTGAGTGAGGAAACGTCGAGCGCGCCACCATATCTGGCCTTGGTCAACGCGCTCGACGCAATGGTCGACGCCGGGGCGCTGTCGCCCGATCGCCGTAACGGAGCCGAATGGCCCTGCTGGTCCGCGGTACACGGGTTCGCCGAACTCGCGCTGCACGGTCCGCTGCGTCACGCCAGTCGGCGCGACATTGACGCCTTGGCCGCGCGGACGGTCGACGACATCATCGCCGGGGTTGCACGCCGAGCGTGAAGTGCATCCACGCCGGCCGGTCACGCGGTAGCGTCACGACCATGAAGCACTGCGTCTTCGCAGGACTGGCCGCCCTGGTGATGGCCGGCGGACTAATCCACTCCGCGCCACCAGCCCGGGCCGGGTGCATATCTAGCCCCGGCGTGATCAACAAGTGCGACGGGCCCATCCAACCCGACGGCACCTGGCAGCGTTGCGTCATGACGACACACCTGTCCTACCAAGGCGCCAGCTCGTTCCTGATACCCGAGAAGAGCTGCGACACGATCGGGCCCGGTATGGCCGACCCACCCGGGCATATCGACTGAGCCATCACGAGTGTGAATTCTGCGACGCGACACGCCGTCGCAGTGTCGCAGAGTTCAATGTCGAGGCGGGAAAGCCGAACTAGAGGCGTTCGATGATCGTGACGTTGGCGGTGCCGCCGCCCTCGCACATGGTCTGCAGTCCGTAGCGACCGCCGGTGCGCTCGAGTTCGTTGAGCATGGTGGTGAAAAGCTTTGCCCCGGTGGCACCTAACGGGTGGCCCAAGGCGATCGCGCCCCCGTTGGGGTTGACCTTCTCCGGGTCGGCCTTGATCTCCTTGAGCCAGGCCAACACCACCGGCGCGAATGCCTCGTTGATCTCGACGGTGTCGATGTCGTCGATCGACAGGCCGGTCTTGTCCAGCGCGTAGCGGGTGGCCGGAATCGGCCCGGTCAGCATGAACACCGGATCGGCGGCGCGCGCGCTGATGTGGTGGATGCGTGCCCGCGGCTTCAGCTTGTGGTCCTTGACCGCCTGCTCGGAAGCCAACAGCACGGCGCTGGCGCCGTCAGAAATCTGGCTGGCCATCGCGGCGGTCAACCGGCCGCCTTCGACCAACGGCTTCAGGCCGGCCAGTTTCTCCGGTGACGATTCACGCGGGCCCTCGTCGACGCGGAACGCGCCGTGTTCGGTTTCCACGGCGATGATCTCGTTGTCGAAGTGGCCACCTCGGATCGCGCCGAAGGCGCGCTCATGACTGGTCAGCGCGTACCGCTCCATCTCTTCGCGGGACAGGTTCCACTTCTCGGCGATCAACTCCGAGCCTCGGAATTGCGAGATCTCCTGGTCGCCATAGCGGTGCAGCCACTGCTTGGATTCGTTGGTCGGAGAAGTGAACCCGAACTGCTCGCCCACGATCATCGCCGACGAGATGGGAATCTGGCTCATGTTCTGCACGCCACCGGCCACGATGACGTCTGCGGTACCCGCCATGATCGCTTGCGCGCCAAAGGAAATGGCCTGCTGGCTGGAGCCACACTGCCGGTCGACGGTAACGCCGGGGACCTCTTCGGGATACCCCGCGGCCAGCCAAGACAGCCGGGCGATGTTGCCGGCCTGCGCACCGATCGCGTCGACACAGCCGGCGATCACGTCGTCGACGACGGCGGGGTCGATGTCGACCCGGTCGAGCAATCCGCGCCAGCCGAGCGCGCCCAGATCGACGGGATGCACACCGGCCAGAGACCCGTTGCGCTTGCCCACTGCGGTGCGGACAGCATCGATGACGTACGCCTGCGACATTGTCAGACTCCTTCTTTGGTAATTCCACCTAGGACGATAGCGAGATATTGCCGACCCACCTGCTGCGCGGTGAGCGGTCCGCCGGGCTGATACCAGCGCACCGACACCCAGGTGGTGTCACGAATGAACCGGTACACCAGATCGACGTCGAGATCCGGTCGTAAGTACCCCTCCTCGATGCCCTGGTGCAGCACGTCGACCCACATTTTGCGCTGCCGCTTGTTCAGGTCTTCGAGATAGGAGAACCGGGGCTGCGGCAGCAACCGCTTGGCCTCGTCCTGATAGATGACGACCTGGGCATGCCGGTGTTCGATCGCGTCGAACGACGCCATGAACAGTCCCTTGAGCCGCTCCAACGGATTCGGTTGGGTGTCAACGATTTCCTGGTAACGGGCGAAGAGCCAGTCCATGAAGTCACGCAGGACCTCGTCGACCATCTCTTCTTTGGAAGAAAAATGGTGATACAGGCTGCCGGAGAGGATGCCCGCGCTGTCGGCGATGTCGCGCACGGTGGTTGCCCGCAACCCGCGTTCGGCGAACATCGTCGCGGCGAGTTGCAGTAACTCGTCGCGACGGCTGTTCGGAGACTCGGTCATGGGTGTTGACTCGACACCGAAATCACTTCTCCAGTCAGGTAACTGGAGTAGTCGCTGGCCAGGAACGCGATGGTCGCCGCCACTTCCCACGGCTCGGCGGCCCGGCCGAATGCCTCGCCGGCCGACAGCTGATCCAGCAGTTCACTCGAGCTGGTCTTGTCGAGGAATTTGTGCCGCGCGATGCTCGGGGACACGGCATTGACCCGCACCCCGTACTCGACGGCTTCGATGGCGCTGCAACGGGTCAGCGCCATCACACCGGCTTTCGCGGCCGCGTAGTGAGACTGCGAATGCTGCGCGCGCCAGCCGAGCACGCTGGCGTTGTTGACGATGACGCCACCGTGGTCGGCGTCGCGGAAATACCGCAGCGCCGCGCGGGTGCTACGCAGCACCGAGGTGAGAGTGACGTTCAGAACGCGGTCCCACTCGTCGTCGGTCATGTCGACAACCGGGGTCTGGCCGCCGAGGCCGGCGTTGTTGACCAACACGTCGAGCCGGCCCAGTCGGGCGGTGGTAGAGGCGATCAGTGCGTCGACCTGCGCAGTGGACGTGACGTCGCAGACCACGCTTTCCACCCGGCCGAGACCGAGAGCCACCAGCTCGTCGCGGGTTTCGCCGAGCCGCCGCTCATGGTGGTCCGAGACGACGACGTCGGCACCTTCGGCCAGGGCCCGCCGCGCGGTGGACGAGCCGATGCCGGTGCCGGCCGCGGCGGTGACAACCACAACCTTGCCCTTCAGAAGCCCATGTCCGGCAACTTCTTTCGGCGCAACGGCTAGCGTCATCGAGCCTCCCTGGGTAGGCCGAGCACCCGCTCGGCGATGATGTTGCGCTGAATCTCGTTGGACCCGCCGTAGATGGTGTCGGCGCGGGTGAACAGGTACAGCCGTTGCCACTCGTCGAAATCGCCGCCCGGCAACACCAGACCGGCCTTGCCCTGCACGTCCATCGCTATCTCACCAAGTTCGCGATGCCAGTTGGCCCACAACAACTTCGACACGTTATCTTGGCCCGGCTGCTCAACGTCCATGGTCGCCAGCGCATAGGACCGCATCGCCCGCAGGCCGGCCCAGGAGCGGGTCAGCCGCTCGCGGATCAGCGGATCATCAGCTGCACCAGTTTGTTTGGCGAGATCCACCACGGCGCTGAGTTCGCGGGCGTAGACAATCTGCTGGCCGAGCGTCGACACGCCGCGTTCGAACGTCAGCGTTCCCATCGCGACCCGCCAGCCGTCACCGGGTTCGCCGACCACCAGTTCTGCTTCGGTGCGGGCGTCGTCGAAGAACACCTCGTTGAATTCCGAGTCACCGGTCAGCTGGACGATCGGTCGGACGTCCACGCCGGGCTGGTCGAGCGGCACCAGCAGATACGACAACCCGGCGTGCCGCTTCGACCCCTTCTCGGTGCGCGCAACCACGAAGCACCACTGCGCCCAGTGCGCCAGCGAGGTCCACACCTTCTGGCCGTTGATCACCCACTGATCACCGTCGAGCACCGCGGTGGTGGCCACGTTGGCCAGGTCGCTGCCGGCGCCGGGCTCGGAGTAACCCTGCGACCAGAGTTCGGTGACGTCGAGAATCTTGGGCAGGAAACGCTCCTGCTGTTCGGGCGTGCCGAAGGCGATCAACGTCGGCCCCAGCAGTTCCTCGCCGAAATGGTTGACCTTGGCGGGGGCGTTGGCGATCGCGTATTCCTCGTAGAACGCCACCCGGTGGGCCACCGACAAGCCGCGGCCACCGTGTTCGACCGGCCAACCCAAACATGTCAGTCCGGCTTTTGCGAGATGCTGGTTCCAGTCCCGCCGTTCTCCGAACGCCTCATGCTCGCGACCGGGGCCGCCGAGCCCCTTGAGAGCAGCGAATTCGCCGACCAGGTTCTCTGCCAGCCAGTCGCGGACCTCAGCCCGGAACTCCTCGACGCCTTGCACCCTAGTAGGCTAACCTACCAAGCACTTGCTTTGTTAGCCCGGCGGCGAACTCCGTCTGCCAGCGGCGATGGCAATTGAAGCCGAGGAGTTCGATGTCGAGCCATCCGCAGACCATTCCTGCGGCGTTGGACCACATCGCGGACGAACTCCCCGACCACCCTGCCCTGGTCACCGAGGATCGCACGCTCACCTTCGACGAATTACGGGACGAGGTGCGCGGGGCCGCGGCCGCGATGATCGGCCTGGGCGTGAATGCCGGCGACCGGGTGGCGATCTGGTCGCCGAACACCTGGCACTGGGTGGTGGCCTGCCTGGCCACGCACTACGCCGGGGCCATCGTGGTGCCGCTCAACACCCGCTACACCGCCGCCGAAGCCTCTGACATCCTGGCCCGCACCGGCGCACCGCTGCTGATCGCGATGGGCCGGTTCCTCGGCGTGGACAGGGTCGGCGACCTCGATCGGTCGTCGCTGCCGGATCTGCGGCACATCGTGCGGATCCCGATCGATGCCGATGACGGCACGTGGGACGAGTTCATGCAGCACGGCACCGAACCCGCGACCGCGGACGACCGCGCAGCCAGGGTCCGGCCCGACGACGTGTCCGACATCCTGTTCACCTCCGGCACCACCGGTCGCAGCAAAGGCGTGCTGAGCGCGCATCGGCAGTCGCTGGCCGGGTCGGCGTCCTGGGCGGCCTGCGGCAAGATCACGGCTGACGACCGCTACCTCTGCATCAACCCCTTCTTCCACAACTTCGGCTACAAGGCCGGCATCCTGGCCTGCCTGCAGACGGGTGCCACTCTGATCCCGCAGTTGACGTTCGACGCCGAGCAGGCGTTGCGCGCGGTCGCCGAACACCGGATTACCGTGCTGCCCGGGCCGCCGACGATCTACCAGTCGCTGCTCGACCATCCCGGTCGCGACAAGTACGACCTCAGCTCGCTGCGATTCGCGGTGACCGGCGCGGCGACCGTGCCCGTCGTACTGATCGAGCGGATGCAGAACGAACTCGACTTCGACATCGTGCTGACCGCCTACGGCCTGACCGAATCCAACGGAATGGGCACCATGTGCCGCGCCGACGACGACGCGGTCACGGTCGCGACTACCTGCGGACGGCCGATCGCCGACTTCGAGTTGCGGATCGACGACGAGACCGGCGAGGTGCTGCTGCGCGGGCCGAACGTGATGCTCGGCTACCTCGACGACCCGGACGCCACCGCGGCCGCCATCGACACCGAGGGCTGGCTGCACACCGGCGACATCGGAAAGCTCGATGCCGCAGACAATCTCCAGATCACCGACCGGCTCAAGGACATGTACATCTGCGGCGGCTTCAACGTCTACCCCGCCGAGATCGAGCAGGTACTGGCCCGCCTCGACGGCGTGGTGGACTGCGCGGTGATCGGTGTTCCCGACGAGCGGCTCGGCGAAGTCGGCCGGGCCTACCTGGTGACCCGTCCCGATGCCGGTCTAGACGAGAAGTCGGTGATCGTTTACGCCCGCGAGTATCTGGCGAATTTCAAGGCTCCACGTTCGGTGAGGTTTGTCGACACGCTGCCCCGCAACGCGGGCGGCAAGGTGGTCAAACCGCTACTGCGAGAGATGGCGTAAATGGATCTGCAATTCGACGACGAGACGCTGGGCTTCCAGCAGGAGGTGCGCGACTTCCTGTCGACGCATCGGGACGCGTTTCCGACGAGTTCCTATGACACGGCAGAGGGTTTCGAGCAGCACCGCCGTTGGGACAAAGTGCTTTTCGACGCCGGGCTGTCGGTGGTCACCTGGCCGGAGAAATACGGTGGCCGCAATGCGACACTGCTGCAGTGGGTGGTCTACGAAGAGGAGTATTTCCGGGCCGGAGCGCCGGGGCGGGCCAGCGCCAACGGTACCTCGATGCTGGCACCGACGCTGTTCGCGCACGGCACCGACGAGCAGTTGGATCGGATCCTGCCCAAAATGGCCAGCGGCGAGGAGATCTGGGCGCAGGCCTGGTCGGAGCCGGAGTCCGGCAGCGATCTGGCCTCGCTCCGCTCGACGGCGAACCGCACCGACGGCGGCTGGCTGCTCAACGGCCAGAAGATCTGGAGCTCGCGAGCTCCGTTTGGCGACAGGGCGTTTGGATTGTTCCGATCCGATCCCGATGCGCAGCGGCATAGCGGGTTGACGTATTTCATGTTTGACCTGAAGGCCGACGGGATCACGGTTCGGCCGATCGCTCAACTCGGCGGCGAGACCGGGTTCGGTGAGATCTTCCTCGACGACGTCTTCGTGCCCGACGCTGATGTGATCGGTGCGGTGAACGACGGATGGCGCGCGGCGATGAGTACGTCTAGCAACGAGCGGGGCATGTCGCTGCGCAGCCCGGCACGGTTCCTGGCGTCCGCGGAGCGTCTCGCCGAGGTGTGGAAAGCTCAGGGTGATAACGCCTTCGGCGATGAGGTGGCCGACGCCTGGATCAAGGCGCAGGCCTACCGCCTGCACACCTTCGGCACCGTGACCCGCCTGGCGGGCGGCGGTGAACTGGGTGCCGAATCATCGGTGACCAAGGTGTTCTGGTCGGACCTCGACGTGGCAGTGCACCAGACGGCGCTGGAGATCCGCGGCGCCGACGGCGAGCTGGCCGACGGCTGGACGGACGGGCTGCTGTTCGCGCTCGGTGGCCCGATCTACGCGGGCACCAACGAGATTCAGCGCAACATCATTGCCGAGCGGCTGCTGGGTCTGCCACGGGAGAAGTCCAAATGAGATTTGACCTCGACGAACAGCAGCGCGACTTCGCGGCGAGCATTGATGCGGCGCTCGCGGCGGCCGACGTGCCGGGCGCGGTGCGCGCCTGGGCCGACGGTGACACCGGGCCCGGCCGCAAGGTGTGGGCGCGCCTGGCCGACCTCGGCGTCACCGCGCTGGCGGTGCCGGAGCGGTTCGACGGAATCGAGGCGCACCCGGTCGATCTCGTCGTCGCGCTGGAACGACTTGGCCGCTGGGGCGTGCCCGGCCCAGTGGCCGAATCCATCGCAGTGGCACCGATTTTGCTGGCTGACGATGAACGCAGCGCGGCCCTGGCGTCGGGTGAATTGATCGCGACCGTCGCCATGCCCCCGCAAGTACCCCGCGCCGTCGACGCCGACACTGCCGGCCTGGTGTTGGCCGCCGAGGCCGACGGCTGGGTCAGTGAGGCACATATCGGCGACCGGCACGAGTCGGTCGATCCGAGTCGGCACTTGTTCGACGTCAACGCGGTGTGCGAGGCATGGCAGGCCGATGTGCGGCGCGCCTACGATTTCGGCGCACTGGCCACCGCCGCTCAACTGGTCGGAGCCGGGCAGGCCCTGCTGGACGCGGCGGTCGACTATGCCAAGCAGCGCACCCAATTCGGCCGCGTCATTGGGTCGTATCAGGCGATCAAGCACAAGCTGGCCGACGTCCACATCGCGCTCGAGTTGACGCGGCCGCTGGTGTACGGCGCCGCGCTGTCGCTGGCCGATTCGTCACCGGCCGCCGCACGAGATGTGAGCGCCGCCAAGGCTTCCGCGTCAGATGCTGCGCTGCTGGCCGCGCGGTCGGCGTTGCAGACCCACGGCGCGATCGGTTTCACCTCCGAGCACGACTTGTCGCTGTGGCTGCTGCGGGTTCAGGCGCTGCGACCGGCGTGGGGCGACCCGGCGGCGCACCGGCGACGGGTATTGGAGGCGTTATGAGCTCTAGCGACGAACGGGAACTGCTACGCGAGACCGTCACTGCACTGGTGGGCAAGCACGCCTCCCCCGCCGCGGTCCGCGAGGCGATGGAATCCGAACGCGGATACGACGAATCGCTGTGGCGGCTGCTGTGCGAGCAGGTGGGTGCGGCCGCGCTGGTGGTACCCGAGGAATTCGGCGGCGCCGGCGGCGCTCTCGGCGACGCGGCCGTCGTACTCGAAGAACTCGGCAAGAACCTGGTGCCCAGCCCGCTGCTGGGCACCACTCTGGCCGAACTCGCCCTGCTGGCCGCCGACGAACCGGACGAGGAGACGCTCGGGTCGCTGGCCGAGGGCGCAGCGATCGGCGCGGTGGTGTTCGACCGCGACTTCGTGGTCAACGGCGACGTCGCCGATGTCGTGATCGAAGCCGGCAACGGAACCCTCGAGCGCTGGACCGAGTTCAGTGCCGAACCCGTCACTGCGATGGATCCGACCCGGCGGCTGGCTCGGCTCACTCCGACGAACACCGTGCCGCTCGGCACCGATCCCGGTGTCGCCGATGCGGCGGCGATCTTGCTGGCCGCCGAACAGGTCGGCGCCGCCGCCCGCTGCTTGGAACTGACCGTCGACTACACCAAGGAACGCCAGCAATTCGGTCGGGCGATCGGCAGCTTTCAGGCCCTCAAGCACCGGATGGCCGACCTGTACGTCGCCGTCCAGGCAGCCCGTGCCGTGGTGAATGAGGCTGCCGACGCGCCGTCGCCGACATCGGCGGCGCTGGCCCGGGTCGCGGCCAGTGAGGCGTTCAACACGGTGGCCGCCGAGGGCATCCAGCTGCACGGCGGCATCGCGATCACCTGGGAACACGACATGCAGCTGTACTTCAAACGCGCACATGGCAGTTCACAACTGCTGGGTTCTCCGAGCGATCACCTGCGCCGGCTCGAATCCGAAGTGTTCTAACGTTGACGTCATGACCGATGGGGTCGCGCTACGTGCGGGCATTCCGCCGTTTTATGTGATGGACGTCTGGCTGGCGGCCGCCGAACGTCAGCGCAGCCACGGTGATCTGGTCAACCTGTCGGCCGGTCAACCGAGCGCCGGAGCTCCGGAGCCGGTGCGCGCCGCCGCCGTCGACGCGCTGAACCGCAACCAACTCGGCTACACCGTGGCGCTGGGCATTCCGGAACTGCGGTCGGCGATCGCGGCGTCGTACCTCGACCGCTACCGCGTGCAGGTCGACGTCGATGACGTGGTGGTGACGACGGGCTCATCCGGCGGCTTTCTGCTGGCGTTCCTGTCCTGCTTCGACGTCGGCGACCGAGTGGCGGTCAGCAGCCCCGGCTATCCGTGCTACCGCAACATCCTCTCGGCGCTGGGCTGCGAGGTCGTCGTGATCGAATGCGGCCCCGAGACCCGTTTTCAGCCGACCGCGCAGATGCTCGCCGAGCTCGATCCGCCGGTGAAGGGCGTCGTGGTGGCCAGCCCCGCCAACCCCACCGGCACGGTCATTCCACCCGAGGAACTCGCGGCGATCGCGTCCTGGTGCGACGCTTCGGGTGTGCGGTTGATCAGCGACGAGGTCTACCACGGGCTTGTCTACGACGGCGCTCCGCAGACCAGCTGCGCATGGAGCACGTCTCGAAATGCGTTCGTGGTCAACAGCTTCTCCAAGTACTTCGCGATGACGGGATGGCGGTTGGGTTGGCTGCTGGTGCCGGCCGAGCTCCGGCGCGCGGTGGACCGTCTGACCGGGAACTTCACCATCTGCCCACCCGTGCTCTCACAGCGTGCGGCGGTCGTGGCGTTCACGCCGACGTCAGTCCAAGAGGCCGAAGGGCACCTGCACCAATACGCCGCCAACCGCGCGACGCTGCTCGACGGTCTGAGGCGCATCGGCATCGACCGGCTGGCCCCTACCGACGGCGCGTTCTATGTGTACGCCGACGTCTCCGATTTCACCGACGACTCTTTTGCGTTCTGTTCAAAGCTGTTGGCCGACACCGGAGTAGCGATCGCACCCGGAATCGACTTCGATCCGCAGCGTGGTGGCAGCTACGTCCGGCTCTCCTTCGCGGGGCCGTCGCACGACATCGAGGAAGCGCTGCGCCGGATCGGGAACTGGCTGCCGGGTCGCTAGGGCGCCACCGCGGCGATGCGGGCTTCGAGCGTCGCCCGTTCGCCGGTGTCGGCCACGTTGACGCCGAAGCGGTCGGTCAGTGCGTCGACTATCGCTGCAGCATTGGGCAATTCGATCTTCTCGGTGCCGCCGTCGCGGTGAATGGCCAAGTGGCGACCCGACAGATTGCACCGTCCGTCGGCCGTGACCAGCGAAGCCATCAGGCTGGTGACGAAATGCGACGAAGGATGAGTCGACACGTACCAGCTGCCGACCCGCAGGTCGATCGGTGGTGCTGTCCTGGTGGCGAATTCGTACAGCGACTGCCATTCGCCGCGGATCTCGGCCTGCAACACCAGGATGTCGCCGCGGGCCTGTAGCCGGTACGGCTCGTGGGTGGTCTGCTGGACGCTGCCGGTTTCCAACCGCAGCGGCGACGTCGGCGCCTGGCCGCCGAAACCCACGTCGACGAGAAATAGTTGGGGCGCACCGGGCGGCGCCACCCCCAACAGGGTGTGAGTCTGCGACGGAACCGGCGCGCTCGGAGGATTCGTCCAGACCACGCGGGCGGCGAAGCGACGCACCCCGAAACCCAACTCCGCCAGCACGTAACCCATCAGTCCGTTGTGCTCGTAGCAGTAACCGCCGCGACTCCGATGAACCAGCTTGTCGATCAACGCCTCTGGGCCAAGGTCGTCGACGGGCACACCCAGCAGCGGATCGAGGTTCTCGAACGCAATGCTGCGGGTGTGCGCCGTGATCAACTCCTGAAGAGTTTCAAGGTTCGGATCGGCTGAGCCGCGGTAGCCGATCCGTTCGAGGTAACCGGCCAGATCCAGCGTCATGTGGGCCATTGTGGACCAGCCGCAGCCCAGTCACGCCACCCGGGCCTCTAGCAGGCTCAAGGGCGACGCAGTCGGCACCAAGCGAGTCAGCTCAAACCCGGCCTGGTTGAGAAGTTTTCGGTACTCGGCGGCGGTTCGCTCGCGAGCGCCCAGGTTCAGCAGCATCTCCAGGTCGGCCCATTTACCCGGGAAGTCGCGGTCATGGTCTGGGATCACCAATTCGACCAGCAGGACCGTGGCGTGCGGGCCCGCGGCGACGCGAACGTTGCGCAGAATCTGCACCGCCTTGTCGTCGGGCCAGTCATGCATGATGTTCTTCAGCACGTAAAGGTCGCCACCAGAGGGCACGACGTCGAAGAACGAGCCGGTCTCGATCCGAACCCGATCAGCCACCCTCGTGTAGCGCAGGATGTTTGACACAGCGGATACGACGGCAGGCAGGTCATAGAGGACACCCCGGACGCCCGATGTTGCCGCGAGGATGTTGGCCAGCAGCAGACCGTGTCCACCGCCGACGTCGACAATGGTTGGGTAAGAACGGAAGTCATAGGCCGCGATGACCGTTGCGTCAGTCAATGCGGAAATGCTGGACATGGTCCGGTTGAAGAGATCGGCGTGGCAGGGATCCTCGTCGAAATAGTCGAAGCTCTCCTTGCCGTGTAGCACCGGCACGACGGATCGCCCGCTGCGGATCGATTCCGCCAGCATGGTCCAGCGGTCGCGTTGTTCTCGCGATCCGTAGAACTGCGCCGCTGCCGACATCGACACCTCGGCATCCGAACACAGCGTCCGCGCAAGCGAGTTCAGCTCGTATCGGCCATCACGGCGGAGGTGGAACACGCCGCGGCCGATCAGCGCGCGCAGCAGTCGGCTCAGGGCATCCGGGTGCGCGCCCACGTCTGCCGCCAATTCCTCCATGGTTCGCGGTCCGGCGGCCAGCGCATCCGCGACACCGAGCTCCGCGGCAACGGTGATCGCCTGCGACAACCAGGTCGCCACGATCATCTCCATCATCGCTGCGGGCGCGGGCAGCAGGCGCTGGTTGAGTCGATACAGGTGATGGCGGATCCGCTCTACCAATCGGGCCGCGGCGATCGGCGGTACTTTGGCCATCACCGCACCTCGGCGTGGGCCGCGGCGCTCATTGCGGCCGCGATGTCGCGGTGGCTCGTCCAGCCGATGAACCTGGTCAATGCCCAGGTGATGACGCGGTCCGGAATGAGCCCGGCGGGGCGAAGTACCGCCTCACTGTGCGACACCTGCTGGGTGGTCACCCACGACACCGCCTTGACCCTGCGGCGGCGGATGTTCTCGTAGCGGCGCAGGGCATTGCAGACATCGCTCGAATCCGACAACGCCTTGCGCAGCACCATCGTGTCCAGCAGCGCCTGATTGGTGCCCTGCGCGAGCGTCGGCGGCATGGTGTGCGCGGCATCCCCGAGCAGCGTGACGGCGCCCTCGCCGGCGGCGGGAATGGGGTGCCGGTAATGCGGAAACGGCGAGGGAACCAGATCCTCGTCGGTGAGCGTGGCGAGCACCTCATCGGAAAGATCGGACCACCCGGTGAAATGGTGACGGATCGTCTCGATCGGCCGTCTTGGCCGTAAATAGCCTGGCGCCCAGGGTAAGTCGAACCACCACTGTAGGTCGGTGCCGCCGGCCGGCCACAGGCCGAGATTCCCGTGCTCGCCGATCATCATCCGTGCGACGCGCGGCTCGGCGATGTGGGGAAGAGTGACCAGCCCCTGCCAGCTGCACCAGCCGGTCGGCTTGGCGGCCGGCGCACCGAGCACAGTGCGGACCACCGAATGCAGGCCGTCGGCACCGATCAACACGTCCCCGGTGACAGCACTGCCGTCCTGCATGTCGACCCGCACCCCGTCGTGGCCGTTGACCCCGACGGCGCGAGCCTGGCGGTGGATGCGATCGACCGGAAACCCCGTCAGCAGCCGTTCCAGCAGGACCCGGCGCGGAACCATCCGGATGGGCGCATGCAGCCGATCCACCATCGCGTCCAGATCGATGGTGGCCAGCTGCCGACCCGACGACGTCGTGGCGCGTACGGCGGACAGCGGCTGGCCGGCGCCGGACATGTCGACGCCGAGCTGGTCGAGGACCGTCGCGCCGTTGGACCAGATCGTCACGGCGCCTCCCCCGGCGGTGACGTCCGGCCGCTGATCGAAGACGGTGACATCATGGCCGTCGCGCAGAAGTCCGCGGGCGGCGGCGATGCCGCTCACGCCCGCACCGACAACGAGGACCCGCAGCGGACTCATCGGCGCCTCATGATGCTTACACGCGGCACACAGGCCGAAAGTTCATCGGATATTCGAGTATCTGAACCCGACCACGGGCTACTCGACTTAGATCGAGCGTCAGCCCGCTGCCGACGGGTCAAGTTCCCACGCTGCTCGCCAGTCGCGTTCCTCACGCCGCTTGTCGTGATGCAGATCGCTCGATGGCCGGCTGAGGTGGATGGCCGGGTGAGGCATGGTGAAGAAATCGCCTTTACCGACAGCCGATTCACCGCCGCCGGTGTCGACGTAGCAATACCCCTCGCCGGAGAGAGCGCCCTTAACCTCAGTCTTGCCGAAGTAGTGCAGGACATTGGTGGCAGCGGCACGCGCGCCATTCCGGGCGAAGATCGCCGCTTTGGGCAACGGGCGGCCGGACGGCGAGGTGACGACGGTGGTGTCGCCAATCGCAAAGATGCCTGGATATTTTGTTTGCATAGTGCTGGAGTCGACGCTGATCCAGCCCGTCCCGTCTAGTGTGACGGCAGGCTCGTGCGGAGGGACGAACACAAGCAGATCGAACGGTACTTTCGCACCGTTGTGAAAATGGATCTCGTTGTAGTCTACCTCTATGTGCGCCACGGAATGATCGCCGAAGAATTCAATCCCGTTGTGTTGTAAGAGCGCAACCAGTTCAGGTCCGGCGAACGGTCCGGCAGAGGGCATCGGATGCTTTTCCGGGCTGTATATCGAAATATCCGTCGCCTCGCGGATCCCGTTCTCGTGAAGTAGATCTGAGGCTAGCAATGTCCCCTCGTAGGGCGCGACAGGACACCGGTAAGGCTGCGACGTGACAAGGAATACCAGCTTCCCGCCGTCAAATGTCCGCAGCGCCCGGTGAGCTTCGGCGGCGCCCTCGGCACTGTAATAGTGCACTGCCCTTCCACGTTCGACGGCGACACGTAAGCCGGGCACATTGTCTACGGCGTTGCGAGCCCCGGTCGCGATCACCAACGCATCGAATGACAATTCTGTGCCGTCGGCCAAATTCACTGTGCGGGCGCCGGGATCGACGGCGCTGACTGTGCCGGTGACAGATCGGACCCCGGCCAGTGCGGTGTTGCTGGGTCGGACTGGGACGCTCTCTTGATCACGCCAACCCCGCATTACCCAAGGCAAGGTGAAACCTAGAAAATGAGAGAAGTCTTCGTCGACGACAGTGATATCGATGTCGTCTGAGCCTGCACCGGACTCAGCTAGCGCGCCGAGGAGGCTCAAGCCACCGACACCGGCGCCGAGGATGAGAAGCTTCTTCACCATTCGTTCACCTTTCTTTTTTGCTGCTGCGTTTGATGCGGGCGATGAAGCTCGCCCGAGCGGGACCTGGGTCGCGATCGGCATGGCCGTCGCACCATTGCTCTTGCGGCACCAGACGTTTGACTGATTCGATGTGCAGCCCGCATCCACCCCAAGTTGTCTTTCCGCACGCGCGGCATCGAACCGGGTAACACATGACAGATCGCTCACTCAGGCGTGGTTACGGGGGCGAGTCAGTTGACTGAACTGCGGGGCGCGGACCAGAGCAACCACCGCGTCGAACAAGGTCAGCGCCTCGTCGTCGTTGGGCAAATCGGTGAGTACCGGCCCAAACACGGTATGACCGTCGATGGTCAGCATCGGGCTACCGCCGGCATCCCCCAGCGCATCCTGGCTGGCCTGGTGAAACTGCGTCACGGTCACATCTAGCGCGGTATCGCGCAAAGCTGCGGCGCTGGTGTGCTCGGCCCCGACTGCACGAGTGACACGGTCGACCAGGCCATCGTCCACAGTCGCTGAATGGTCGAAATACTGCTCGGCGAACGCGACGTAAGCCTTGCCGAGCACGCCGGCACCCAACTCGTGGTGCAGCGCCGCCATGAGTCGCCCAACCCGTCGAGAATCTTCCATGCGGGCCTGCTGAGGTGGAGGCAATTCCCGACCCTCGTTGAGAAGCGCCAAACTCATCATGCGCCAATCGATTTCGAAACCGACTTTGTCAGCGGAAGCAAGGAGCCACCGGGCGGTGTTCCAGGAAAACGGACACACCGGATCCAGCCACAGAGTCACCGCACCCGGGGATTGGTCCTGTAAGTGGTTGTCGGTCAACAGCTACTCCTTCAAGGTCGACGGCGGCCATCTATCTCGAGGGCTCCCTCTCGCACATTGGCGCCGTGCTTTGATATACCCCCTACCGTATACGTTCAATACGGTTCACCGTCAGCTGTTACCATACCCTGTAGGGTATTTATATCCGCTTGGTAGTCGGGAAAATACCTATGGCCCTCGGTAGGGGGTCAAACGGCACTGTGTCGTCTGTGGTTTAGCCGGAAAAGTGTCAGCGGAGAGCCAAGAATCGAGGAACCTTCGGTGTTGACCTTTCTCAAACGGGCTTGGGTGCCCCTCGTTGTTTTGGTGGCGGTCGCACTGGGTGGTGTCGCGGTCGATCGGCTTCGCGGTGCTTTTGGCTCGGAAGCGATTTTTTCCGCGAGCGGTACCAGCGCCGAACCGCTCGAACCGACCCACGTCAAGCGAGTGACCTATGAGGTCTTCGGCCCCAGTGAGACAGGAGGAAGCGTCAGCTATCTGGACGAGAACGCCCAACCGGAGCAGGCGACCTTCACTGGCCTGCCATGGACCTTCACTATCAGCACCACGGTGCCCGCCGTGATCGCCAACTTGGTGGCGCAGGGCAATAGCGACAACATCGGCTGCCGCATCACTGTGAACGGCGCAGTAAAGGACGAGCAGTCTTCGCTAGGGCACCACGCGCAAACGTCCTGCCTGGTGAAGGCCGCATGAGTACCGACACCGAAACCCGGCCAAAATTCATGCGGTTCGTCCGCCGGTTCGCAGTACCGATTCTCATCGCATGGCTTTTGCTGACCGTCGCTTTGAATGTGCTCGTGCCGCCAATCGAGTCGGTCGCTCGAAACCATGCGGTGACGATGTCGCCGCAGGATGCGCCGGCGATGATCGCCGCGAAACGAATCGGCGCAAAATTTCACGAGTCGGACTCCGACAGCATCGCGATGATCGTCCTGGAGAGCGACCAGCCACTCGACGATCAAGTGCACCATTATTACGACGGCTTGGTGAAAGCACTGCAGGCCGACCCCAAGCATGTTCAGCACGTCCAGAACGTATGGGGTGATCCCCTCACTGCTGCCGGCGTCCAGAGTCGGGACGGCAAAGCCGCTTACGTCCAACTGAATCTGGCCGGCAACCAGGGCAGCACCCTTGGCAACGAGTCCGTCAAAGCTGTGCGCGCGATCGTCGAACGCTCGGCGCCCCCGAGAAATCTCAAGGCGTATGTCACGGGGCCGGCAGCTTTGACCACAGACATGAACGAAGCCGCCGATAAGAGCATGTTGACGATGATGGCCGTGACGGGTGCGGTCATCATGATCATGCTGTTCATCGCGTACCGTTCCGTCAGCACGATGCTGTTGGTCCTTGTCATGGTTGGATTCGAGATGGGCACGGCCAGAGGGCTTGTCGCTCTCCTCGGAAATTACGACCTATTGGGCTTTTCGACGTTCGTCGTGGCGATGCTCTCTTCGCTGGCGATCGCCGCGGGAACCGACTACGCGATATTCCTCATCGGCCGCTACCAGGAGGCCCGACAGGCCGGCCAGGATCGAGAAGCGGCCTACTACACGATGTTTCGTGGGACATTTCACATCATCTTGGGTTCAGGGTTAACGATTGCCGGTGCCACATTCTGTCTGCACCTGGCACGTCTGTCTTATTTCAAAGCGCTGGGCATTCCGTCCGCGCTGGGGCTACTGGTCGTGGTCGCGGGGGCGCTTACCGCGGCACCGGCCGTCGTCGCCGTGGCTACCCGGTTCAGTTTGCTCGACCCCCGAAAGATGATTAAGACCCGCGGGTGGCGGCGTATCGGCACGGCCACCGTGCGCTGGCCCGGTCCGGTGTTCGCAGCGTCGCTGGTCATCGCGATCGGCGGCATCCTTATCATGCCGACCATGAAGGTCAGTTACAACGACCGGTTCTACATACCTCACGACTTGCCGTCGAATGTTGGATATACCGCTGCGGAGCGCCATTTCAGCGCCGCCACAATGAATCCCGACATCCTGATGATCGAGAGCGATCACGATATGCGGAATAGCGGTGACATGATCGTTCTTGACCGGCTTGCCAAGGATGTCTTTCGTTCGCCGGGAATCGCGATGGTGCAGAGCATCACCCGGCCGTTGGGCGGCCCGATCGAACATACGTCGATACCCTTCCAGATCAGCGCCCAATCGATCCCGATCCAGGAAAACCTCCAGTTCATGAAGGATCGGACCGCCGATATGCTCACGATGAGCGACGATCTCGGCGCCATGATCTCCTCGATGGAACGCATGAAGAACCTGGTGGCGAAAATGGGGAGCACGACCGACCAGATGGTCGGCGACATGCACACTATGCAAGCCACTCTCGACGAGATGCGCGACCACCTAGCAGACTTCGACGATTTCGCGCGCCCGTTCCGCAGCTACTTGTATTGGGAGCAGCATTGTTTCGACATTCCTGTGTGCTGGGCGGCGCGATCGGTCTTCGAAGCGCTTGACGGTGTGGACAAGTTCAGCGCGAACATGAGCACGCTGATCACCGATGTGCACAATGTCGACGCCATCCTGCCGCAGATGGTTGCCGAGTTCCCGCCGATCATCGCCGTCGCGAAATCCATGCAGGGAGCCTTGCAAACAATGCATAGCAGCTTCTCGGGCCTGGTCGATCAAATGGCGAAGATGACCGACACGGCGAGCGCGATGGGTCAGGCGTTCGACGCATCGAGGAGTGGCGATTACTTCTACCTGCCGCCGGAAGCGTTCCAAAATCCGGACTTTCAGCGGGGCCTGAAGCTCTTCCTGTCGCCGGATGGCAAAGCAGCACGTTTCATCATCACCCACGACACCGATCCGGCCACGCCGGCAGGCATCTCCGCGGTAACACCGGAACTGGCCGCCGCGCACCAGGCGGTCAAAGGAACGAACCTGACCGACGCCAAGTTCTATCTCGCCGGGACGGCGGCGATATACCGCGACATTCAGTCGGGTTCACACTACGACCTGCTTATTGTCGGAATCGCAGCCTTGACACTGATTTTCGCTGTCATGGTGATCATCACCCGCGCCCTGGTCGCGTCTATTGTGATCGTCGGCACCGTGCTGTTATCGCTCGGCGCCGCATTCGGGCTCTCGGTGTTGGTGTGGCAGCATCTACTCGGCCTGGATCTGAACTGGATAGCCCCTGTGTTCGGGTTGATCATCTTGCTCGCGGTTGGTTCCGACTACAACCTGCTGCTGGTTTCCCGCTTTCAGGAGGAGATCGGCGCCGGGCTGAAGACAGGCATCATCCGCTCGATGGGTGAAACCGGTGGAGTGGTCACATCGGCGGGCCTGGTCTTTGCTTTCACCATGATGTCCATGGTGGCCAGTGATTTGACCTCAATTGGCCAGGCCGGCAGTACTATTGGATTGGGTCTGCTGTTCGACACGCTGATCGTGCGCTCGCTGATGACGCCGTCGATCGCCGCGCTGCTCGGACGCTGGTTCTGGTGGCCTCAACGTGTGCGTCCGCGCCCGGCCAGCCAGATGCTACGTCCCTTCGGACCGCGTCGTCTGGTCCGATCGCTCCTGTTGGGTGAGGAAGCCGACATCGCGACTGGCTCAGCGAGTAATGGCGAGCCGCGGCACGCAACGGTTTACGCTCCCGGCAACGGCTCCAGGCGATAGCGGCAGAACTACTCGTGACCGCCAACGATGATCCGAACCATTTTGAGGTTGATGCGGAAGAAACGCCAGAACTGGATCAAGGGGTTGTGACGCATCCGCAGCGTCGACGCTGTGGGTAGCGGGGCGTCGGCAATGCGCTCGGCGGTCCTCAGATCAACCTGCGAGTAATTCTCATCCTGTTGCACGAGAATGCCTTTCACTCAGGTATCAGCCACCAGAGCGGCCGAGCCTTCGCCTTGTAGATGAACAGGTAGTGCAGCATCAATTTGATCCAGTGGCCGGCCAGGCCGAGCTCTCCGGACGTGCCGGCGATATCACGACCGGTCTGTGGATAACGCACCGGATCGGGAACGACAGGGTACATCGTCATCGCCGCGGCCGAACCCGTGCGGAATCCGGTACCGGCTGAAGCGACGCACGCAGCCCCCATCGTCGCCATCGAGGCGCGATGTGCAACGGCGCCGGAACTCTTGAGGCGATCCCGGATCGTCTCAGCGACCGTCTTGGCCATGATCCCCGATGGCATGCCGGTGCGAGGCGGGCTTGGCGTGATTACCGTGCCGCGAGAACTTTCACGAGGTTGCGAAATCGGATGTGGTGGCGCGAACGCAATGCCGGGAGCGAAGATATTGGGGTACTTCGGAGACTCGTACGTGTGCGGCCAGTCGTCGGCCGACCAGTCTTCATACGGTTTGCCGGAATAGTCCGCGTCGACCTTGAGGAAACCCGATGGCGCGAAAAGCTCTGAAGTAATGTCATTGCCGCTCTCGCCGTAGGCGGCGAGGGTGGCACCTTTAAACGGCGGCAACAGCATTGCGAAGTCGAAGTCCAGATCGTGCTCTTTGCCGTCGAGTTGCTCGTAGCGAAGCTTACCGTCCATCACCTCGTGGACGGCAGCCTGTGTGATGGCTTTGACCCCCCGCTCCCGGAACAGCGACTCCGTCCACAGCCGGCTGGACTGAACGAAACCTTTATCGACGAAACTCATTCCGCCCACCCCGAAGTCGCCGAGTTCGTACTCGTTGGTGAGGTAGATGATATCGGCCAGGTCGCGCACACCGGCCTCACGCAGCTTGTGCTCGACATTGAAGGCGTATTCGAAAGCCGCACCCTCGCAGGTGCACGTGCCGTGCCCGACGCCGATCACCAGACGTTGGCGCTCGCCTGTTTTCAATTTGGCCACGACACGTTCGAGGGCCTTAGCTGCCTCGACGGCGTGACCGGCTGTGCACACCGAGTAGGAGTGGCCGTCGGGACCAAGCCCCGGAGTGGCGGCGAAGTTCAATTGCGGGCCTGTGGCATTGATCAGGTAGTCGTAGGTGAGACTGCCCGTCTCGCCGCTGTGTTCATCGTCGGTGTAGATGAAATCTACTGATGGCAAACCATTTTCGCCGATTCCCTCAGGCCGGATCGCAGTCGCAAGTCCCTGGTAGAACGTAATGCCCTTGCGCTGATAGATCGGACGCAGCGGAATCAGGACTTTGGATGCATCCATTCGACCAACACCGACCCAAATGTTCGACGGAATCCAGTTCCATTCCGCCGCAGGGGAAATGACGGCTACCTCATGTTTGCGTGGCAGCCATCGCCGCAAGTGCAGCGCAGCCGTGTGACCGGCAATGCCGGCGCCGAGGATCACAACACGGGCCATTGATCCTCCTACCCATATCGAACTCGGGCACCGTCATCAGCATGCCCCCTCGACTCGGCCCCCTATAGGGCCAATGGTCCCCGTTCGCGGCAACCATCGAACCGCTTGACGCGGGGCCACTAGGCCTTTGCGGTCTGGCGAATACCCTCAATTGCCGCACGGATCTTGGCCGAAGCTTCGTCGGCAACGTCCTGCAGAGACTGCGCCTGGCCTGCCACCTGGACCATCACCTGTGGATCCATCGCCTCGACGAGCACGGTCCCTTCCGGGTCAGACGGATCGGCACGCACCACGACGTTGCACGGCAACAGCTGACCAAGTGTCCGGTCGATATCCAGTGCTCGATGCGCGAGTCCCGGGTTGCACGCACCGAGTATCAGGTATTTCTCCATGTCTTTTCCGAGTTTCTTTTTCAAGGTGGCAGCGACATCGATCGTCGTCAGGACGCCGAAACCTTGCTCGGCCAGCGCTTGCGTCGTTCGGTCGACCGCTTCGTCAAATGCGACTTCAAGCTTGATGGACAGTCCGGTTGTCATCGCGACTCCTACGTCATAGTGCGTCATGGGAATACCCCATGGGGTATAGCTATTGTATAGGGCATGACAACAAACAGCCACTACCACGACGTCCTTGGCGACCTCAACCCGCAGCACCGCGAGCTGCGACAGAAGATTCCGGAGGTGTACCGAGGATTCGGCGAGATGAGCAATGCCGCGCTGGCTTCGGGCGCCCTGGACAAGCGATACAAAGAGCTCATCGCGATGGCCATCGGCATCGTCGCCGGATGCGACGGTTGCATCGCCTCCCACGCCCGGGGAGCGGCGCGCGCCGGTGCTTCAAAAGAGGAGGCGGCCGAGGCGATTGGCGTCAGCATCCTGATGCACGGCGGACCGGCCACCATTTACGGCGCACGCGCCTACACCGCATTTTGTGAATTCGCCGATGCCGGTGACGGGCAATAAACCGCCCGGTAGAGGCCAGGATCACTCACCCGTCCGCCTACCGACAACCTATAGAAAGAGGACTTGTCATGTTGGTAAAGAACATTTCTGCAACAGATTTCGAATCAACCATTGTCGACAACGCGATTGTGCTGGTCGACTTCTGGGCTCCGTGGTGCGGCCCGTGTCGCGCATTCGCGCCGATCTTCGAGCGCGCCGCACAGGAGCACCCTGACGTCGTATTCGCGAAGGTGAACACGCAGGCCGAGTCCGACTTGGCGGCAACCGTGAACATCCGCTCCATCCCCACGATCATGGCTTTTCGCGAGGGCATCCTGGTCTACAGCCAGGCTGGCGCCATGCCCAAACCTGCGCTCGAGGATTTGATCGGCCAGGTCGAAAAGCTCGACATGGCTGTCGTCCGCGCCAAGATTGCCGAACGAAAGACTGCCGCTCGGCCCTAGCGGGCAATCTCGGCCATACATACCCCCCGGGGTAGGCTACACTGGCCGAAAGCGATGGAGGATTCAATGATCGACGACGCTGACCGGATGGATGCGGTGCTCACCAGACTGCGACGCGCGCAGGGGCAACTCGGCGGTGTCATCTCGATGATCGAGCAAGGCCGTGACTGCAAAGACGTCGTCACACAGCTCGCCGCGGTATCGCGGGCGCTGGACCGCGCCGGTTTCAAGATCATCGCATCCGGCATGCGACACTGCATCACCGGCAACGAAGCGGGCGCGTCGGCACCGCTGACCGAGGACGAGTTGGAAAAGCTTTTTCTGTCCCTGGCGTGATCGCGCAGCAGCAGGCTGAGACAATCGCGGCGTGAGCCTGGTTATTTCCGACCAAGAGCGGGCCGCGCTGGCGGACGTGGCACGGTTTCCGTTGATGGCCGCGATGACTGGTCGCAGGTCGCGCCGGTTCCCGGTCGGCGGCCAGATTCCTGGCGGCGCGCTGGCTTACACGAGTCGACAGCCCGTCCAATCACTGTCGGAAGTCGAACGAGCACTGCTCATTTCGGTGACCGGAGGGGTGACGGGCTGGAACTTCGGGATCACCCATCATCCCGGTTATGCGCCATCGTTTCCCAACTACTCGGGAAGCGCGACGGGGCGCAGCTTCCCGTCGGCGGCAGGATTCCACACCAGCCAACTGTTTTTCACCGACGACACCGGAACCTACCTGCTGCCCAGCCGCGACGCGAAGCCTCGCGAATTCGACAGCCTCGAAGGATGGATCAGCCACACCGCGGATTCTTATGTACGGATCTCCGACACCCGCCTCGAACTGCCCCGCGAAGAGCCGTACATGGAGGGCCACAACACCTGGATCGGCAACCACCCGGGCAGCCTGTTGGCCTTCCCGGCGGCCGATCTCGCCGAGCACCTGATGGAGAATCTGTGGTTCTTCGCCGCCAACGGCTATCCGGTCACCGACGACATCAACGGACGTAAAATTCCCGGTCTGGAACGGTTTTCATCGATGGCGCACGCCGACGACCCGCTGCCGTTGTCGTTCGTCGAGCAGTACACGATCACCGAGGCCAGTGCCGAACTCGCGATCGCCACCAACAACGGGGTGCTGGCCCTACAGGCGATGGGTCTCGGCGGCTGGACGTACGACGGGCTCGACCGGTTGTCGGTGCTGGGCGGCTCCGGTGACCCGCGCGCCCCCGGTCTGGGATTTGTCGCCGACAACGACGACCGGTGGCCCTTCCCCAATGTGACGGGGCTGCCGGGATTTTTCGAGACCCTCAGCCCGCCGCATGTGCCGTCGATCGCGGTCGGGGTGGAGAAGCTGGTCGCCCGAAAGTTCGCTCCTGGCGGACCATTTCACGCTGACACACCCGGCCCGTGGTCGGATACCGCCAAAGTGCGCGGCTCAGCCCTGCCCCCGGATGGCATCCAGGAGATCGTGACAGCCGAAGCGTCCTACATCTACGACACATTCGGCAAACTGCCCGGCACCATGCCCACGGTCCACGTCTTGATGTACCTGCAGGCGCAGCACCTCGACACCGACTTCTACGACGAGTTATTCGGTCCCGGAGCATATCTGGGCACCCACGCCGATCATCACAGCCGCTGGCACTGACCACGGCACATCCATGACGGTCAAGTCGGCACTCGCACAGTGTGCCGTGATTCGACCAAATGACTTCACGTTCGGCTGTTCAACGTTTCCTTGAGCTTCGCGATTGCGAACCCCCAGGCCTGATCGACGGTAGGTTTGGGCGGTATCGAGATTTCGTCGGGATTGGTATGCAGGTCCAGCAGATACGGACCGTCGTGCGCCAAAGCCGCTGCCACCGCATCGGATACATCCTCAGGTCGGACAACCAGCCGAGATTCCAAGCCCAACGCGCTGGCCACGGCGGCGATATCGGGGTTGTCGAGTCTCGTTCCATACTCGGGCAATCCGCTTTGTTCCTGCTCGAGTTTGACCATGCCGAGTCTGCCATTGTTGAACACCACAATCTTCACCGGCAGCCGATAGGTGACCGCCGTACGCAGATCGCCGAGCAGCATCATCAGGCCCCCGTCGCCGCAAAAGGCGATCACTTGCCGAGATCGGTCCAGCGCCGCGGCCCCGAGCGCCTGTGGCATGGCGTTTGCCATCGACCCCAAGTTATACGACCCCAGAAGCGCACGGCTGCCACGCATTTCGACAAAGCGCGACAACCAGACGGTGGACATACCGGTATCGGAGGTGAAGATGGCGTCATCGGCGGCCGCTGCGTCGACCACAGCGGCGACCAATTCCGGACGGATCAGCTCCTGGGGGTTGTCCAGGTGCTTGCGTATACGTCCCAGTAGTTTGCGATCGTGGTCGGGGTCGGCAAGCCGCTGCTGCGCCGAGTGCCAGAGCTCGAACTCACGGCGGTGCCGGTCCAGGAATCCGGTATCCGAACGTGAGGTGAGTCGTGGCAGGAGTTGCGCCAGAGTCCTCTTTGCATCTCCGACGAGCGGAACCGCTACCGACACGCGGCGACCGATATGCTCTGGCCGCGTGTCGATTTGAACGACTGTCTTGTCGTGCGGAAGCCAGTCGCGATACGGGAAATCGGTGCCGATGAGAAGCAACGCATCAGCGTGATGCAGCGCGAGATGGGCGGCGGGATTACCGATGAGGCCCGTTTGGCCTAGTTGGTAAGGATTTTCGCCGTCAAACCCAGCCTTCGCCTTCAACGTCAGCACCATGGGAGCGGCCAGCACCCTGGCTATTGACAGAACTTCGTCCCGAGCCTCTGCCGCACCGCATCCGACCAGAAGCGCGATCTTGTCGACTTGGTTCAACGTGTTGGCGGCGAGCTGAATATCGTCCGGGTCGGGCAGCTGGCCCGCGCGGGTGGGGGCGAATGCGGCACTGGATTGCGCGACACTCTGTTCTCCGATGTCTCCAGGGATCGTCAATACCGCGACACCTCGGCGAGCCAGTGCGGTATTCACGGCTTGCTCGAGCAGATACGGCATCTGACTCGGACTGGTGACCGTCGCGTGGAACTCACTAACGCTGGCAAAGACTGCGTCGTTGTCGACCTCTTGGAAGAAATTGCTGCCCATATCCGCAGTCGGTACCTGCCCACAGATTGCCAGCACCGGGGCATGCGACTTCTTCGCGTCGTACAGACCATTGAGCAGGTGCAGGGAGCCCGGGCCGACGGTTCCCATGCACACGCCCAGCGATCCGGTGAGTTGAGCCTGGGCTCCTGCCGCGAATGCCGCCACCTCTTCATGACGTACACCGACCCATTCGAGCCGGTCCTCACGGCGGATTGCATCGGTTACGGGGTTCAGGGCATCGCCGACGACGCCCCACAGCTGTCGGACTCCGAGATCGGCAAGAGCCGAGACGATAACGGAGGCGACGGTGGCCATGATCCTCCTAGACCCTCGACGATGGGGATATGCCGGTAGGCGCGAAAGAGTCCGCGTCGGCCGACTCCCATGCGGATCGCCAGCTGACCGGCGCATGGTCGAGTAGTACTCCGGGGGTCAGCCATTCGTAAAGCTCGGCGTAGGAACGTTGCTCGGTCGGTGAGACGCGCTTGTGCAACATCTCGGGGTTGAGCATCGAGGGATCCGATACACCCATCGACCCCATCATCCGCATCGCCTGTGCGACGGTGGCCTTCTGGTAGCGGTAGACGCGTTCGCTTTTGTCCTCGATGTCCAGGGCTCGCGCACGGCGCGGGTCCTGGGTAGCGACCCCGACCGGGCAGTGGTTGGTGTGGCAGCGTTGCGATTGGATACAGCCGGCCGCCATCATCATCGACCGGGCGGAGTTGGTGTAGTCGGCACCCTGGATGAGGCGTTTGATGATGTCGCTGCCGGTAGCGACTTTGCCGCTGGCGCCGACGCGAATTCTGGTGCGCAGTCCCGCCCCCACCAGCGCGTTGTGCACAATCATCAATCCGTCAGTCAGCGGAAGGCCCACGTGGTCTTCGTACTCCAGCGGTGCGGCGGCGGTGCCGCCTTCAGCGCCGTCCACGATGATGAAGTCGGGTGTCACGCCTTCGGCCAGCATCGCCTTGCAGATTGCCAGCACGTCAACTTTGGAACCTACGCACAGCTTGAAGCCGACTGGTTTGCCCTCTGTCAGATCACGCAGACGCGCGACGAATCGGATCAGTTCGCGTGGGGTGCTGAACGCAGAATGCGCCGCCGGGCTGACGCATTTCTCGCCCGCCGGCACGCCCCGGTAGGCAGCGATCTCCTTGCTGACTTTGGCTGCCGGCAGTACTCCCCCCACGCCGGGCTTGGCCCCTTGACTCAGCTTGATCGAGATGCACTTCACCGCATCATGAGACGCTTTGTCGGCGAATTGATTTGGGTCGAACGAGCCATCCCTGTTCCGGGCGCCGAAGTACCCCGAACCGATCTCCCATACCACGTCGGCTCCGCCGAGATGATACGGAGTCAGCCCGCCTTCTCCGGTGTCGTGAGCAAAGCGCCCCTTGCGCGCACCATTGTTCATCGCCCGCAGCGCGTTGCCGGACAACGCACCGAAACTCATCGACGAGATGTTCATCAAGGCAATGTCATACGGCTTTTGGCAGTCAGGCCCACCGATCCGAACCCGAAATGGTTCTTCGGGCGGATCGACCGGAGCCGTCGAATGAATCAGGTATTCATAGCCGTCTTGATCGATGTCGCGCTCGGTTCCGAAAGACAGTTCGGATGCTGTGCCTTTGGCGCGCTCGTAGACCAACGAGCGGACGTCGCGGTCGAAGGGACGGCCGTCGAAGTTACGTTCGATGAAGTACTGCTGCAACTCGGGGCGTAACGCCTCCAGGAGATACCTCATATGGCCCAGCACCGGATAGTTGCGCAGCACTGAGTGCTTACGTTGAGCCAGGTCATAGATGCCTACCGCGGCGGTGACCGTGACGAGAACAGCGGGAATCCACCAACCCCACCATCCGACCCCGGCGACGAACAGCAAAGCCGCCGCGACAGCCGTCAACAGTGCTACACAAGCAAATCGGATCAACGCCGAGGTCCGTTCTCCTCGGTCTTGGACACATCCGCAACCCACAACGGGCATGTACACAGCGACCGCTGCCGAACGTGGGCCTTGCAGTCCGCATCGAGGTCAGACACTGCGCCGACTATAACCACGTGTCCTGTGTGGTTGTTGTGAGGAACGCTTCCAAGTCATCACGCCACTGCGCCGGGGTGGTCTTGTCCGGCTCGATGCCGGTGTAGTCGCCGCGGTAGAACAGCAGCGGCCGCGGCTTGATCTTCGGCGCCTCGGACAACGAGTTCACCGCACCGAACACCACGAAGTGATCGCCTCCGTCGTGCACCGATGCCACCGTGCAGTCGATGAAGGCCAGCGAATTGGCGATGATCGGCGAACCGAGTTCCGAAGGCTGCCAATCGATCCCGGCGAACTTGTCCGGCTCCTTCGAGCCGAAACGCGCCGAGACGTGCTGCTGGCTCTCGGTCAGCACGTTGACGCAGAACTTCCCGCTGGCCTCGATGGCCTGCCATGATCGCGACACTTTTGTCGGGCAGAACAGCACCAGCGGCGGTTCCAGTGACAGCGCCGCGAAGGACTGGCAGGCGAAGCCGACCGGGACGTCGTCGTGGACGGTGGTGATGATCGTGATGCCGGTGCAGAACTGGCCCAGCACGCTACGAAAGGCGCGGGCGTCGATCTGCTCGGACATTACTTGAAGCCGACGCTGAAGTCGTGTCCCCAGAGGCTGATTGCGGTGCTCTCCCTGGCAACCCAGTCGTCGTCCTCGACCTGCCTTCCCTCGCAGCCGAATTCGACGTCGAATCCGCCGGGGGTCTTCATGTAGAACGACAGCATCAGGTCGTTGACGTGGCGGCCGAGCGTCGCCGACATCGGTACCTTGCGCCGCAGCGCCCGATCCAGGCACAGCCCCACGTCATCGGCCTCGCCGACCTCGACCATCAGGTGGACAATCCCGCTCGGGGTCTGCCCCGGCATGAACGCCAGGCTGTGGTGACGCGGGTTGCAGCCCAGGAAACGCAGCCACGCCGGCGGCCCGTCGGCGGGCCGGCCCACCACCTGAGGCGGCAGCCGCATCGAGTCGCGAAGCACAAAGCCAAGTACGTCGCGGTAGAAGTGCAGTGTCTCGACGTCGTCACGGGTGGTCAGCACGACGTGACCGAGGCCCTGTTCACCGGTGACGAACTTGTGGCCGTACGGGCTGACTACCCGACGGTGTTCGAGCGCCGCGCCGTGGAAAACCTCGAGACCGTTGCCGGACGGGTCGGTGAACGTGATCATCTCGTCGACCCGACGATCGGCCAACTCGGCGGCGGTGGCCTCCTTATAGGGGGTGCCCTCGACATCGAGCCGGTTGCGAATCTCCTGCAGGCCTTCGGCATTCGCGCATTCCCAACCGGCCTCCAGAAGGCGGTCCTGCTCGCCCGGCACGATCACCAGGCGGGCGGGAAAGTCGTCCATCCGCAGGTACAGGGCACCCTCGACGCTGCCTTTGCCCTCGACCATGCCGAGGACTTTCAGTCCGTAGTCGCGCCAGGCCTGCATGTCGGTCGCTTCGATGCGCAGGTAGGCCAGGGAACGAATGCTCATCACTTATCCCAGAAAGTCGATGGTCAGCTTGTTGAATTCGTCGAACTTCTCCACCTGCGCCCAGTGTCCGCACTGGCCGAAGACGTGCAGTTGCGCGCGCGGAATTGTCTTGAGCGCCACCAGCGCGCCGTCCAACGGGTTGACCCGGTCTTCGCGGCCCCAGATCAGCAGTACCGGCTGACGGAGTTTGTGCACCTCGCGCCACATCATGCCGAGCTCGAAGTCCGCCCCGGCGAACGACATTCCCATCGCGCGGGTCGCCGTCAGCGACTCAGGGGTGGAGGCCAGTTCGAAGCGCTGGTCGATCAACTCCGGGGTGATCAGCTTCTGGTTGTAGACCATCACCCGAAGGAACGCCTCGAGGTTCTCCCGGGTCGGCTCAACCGAGAACTTGCCCAAGCGCTTGACGCCCTCGGTGGGGTCGGGGGCGAACAGGTTGATACTGAGCCCGCCGGGCCCCATCAGCACCAACTTGCCGGCGTTGTCCGGGTAGTCCAGCGCGAACCGGACCGCGGTGCCGCCGCCGAGCGAATTACCCACCACCGGAACACGTCCCAGGCCCAAGTGGTCGAACAAACCCTTCAGCGCCCGGGCGGCGTAGTGGTTGAACTGCCCGTGCTCGGCGCGCTTGTCGGAGTGCCCGTAGCCGGGCTGGTCGACAGCCAGCACGTGAAAACGCTCGGCCAGCACCGGGATGTTGCGCGCGAAGTTCGTCCAGCTCGCCGCGCCCGGTCCGCCGCCGTGCAGCAGCACGATCGTCTGCTCGTGACCGACACCGGCCTCGTGGTAGTGCAGCTTCAACGGTCCGTCGACGTCGACTTCGACGAAGCGGGAGGTGGACTCGAACGTGAGCTCTTCTTGGATGCCTGTCACGCCTCAGACCATCGTGTCGCCGGGCGGCAGCCCGAACTCATGGTTACCGAAGATCTGGTAAGCCCGCTCGGGGTCGTTGGCCGCGTGCACCCGCCCGGCGTGCGCGTCGCGCCAAAAGCGCTGCACCGGAGCATCACTGGCAAGCGCGGTGGCGCCGGACGCTTCGAACAGCCGGTCGACCGAGGCAATGGAGCGGCCGGTGGCGCGCACCTGGTCGCGACGGGCACGGGCCCGCAACTCGAACGGGATCTCCTTGCCCGCCGACAGCAGCGCGTACTCGTCGCTCACGTTGCCGATCAACTGCCGCCACGCGGCATCGATGTCACTGGCCGCCTCGGCAATGCGAACCTTGGCGAACGGGTCGTCCTTGGCTTTCTCGCCGGCGAACGCCGCGCGCACCCGCTTGCCCTGATGCTCGACATGCGCGTCGTAGGCTCCGTAGGCCATGCCGACGATCGGCGCCGAGATGGTGGTGGGATGCATTGTGCCCCAAGGCATTTTGTAAACGGGAGCGGTGTTGTTCTGGTAGCCGCCGGCGGTCCCGTCGTTCATCTGCTTGTAGGACAGGAACCGGTGCCGCGGCACGAACACATCCTTGACGACGACTGTGTTGCTGCCAGTTCCCTTGAGGCCCACCACATGCCAGACGTCGTCGATGCGGTATTCGGTACGCGGGATCAGGAAGCTGCCGAAGTCGACCGGCCGGCCATCCTTGATGACGGGTCCGCCAAGGAATGCCCACGTCGCGTGGTCGCAGCCCGACGACCAGTTCCACGATCCGTTGACCAGGTAGCCGCCGTCGACAACCGTGCCCATGCCCATCGGGGCGTAGGACGACGAGACTCGAACGTCGCTGTCCTCGCCCCAGACCTCGTCCTGCGCCTGCTGGTCGAACAGCGCCAGGTGCCAGTTATGCACGCCGATGATCGAGCTGACCCAACCGGTGGAACCGCACGCACTGGCCAGCCGGCGGACCGCCTCGTAGAACACCGCGGGGTCGCACTGCAGGCCGCCCCACTGCTCGGGCTGCAGCAACCGGAAGAAGCCGATCTCCTGGAGCTCGCTCACCGTGGCATCCGGCAGCCTGCGCAGGTCTTCAGTTTCCTGAGCCCGCTGGCGCAGCTTGGGCAGTAGTTCGTCGATGCCGTCTAGGACCGACTGGGCGTCACGTTGTTGAATGGACGTCACGGTTCCTCCAAAGGTGGCTTGCAGGGGCCAGTATAAGACAAAGACTAGAACACGTTCCGATTTGTGTCGAGCAGCGTATGCCTGCGGCTGGTAGCGGCACCTAACCGGGTTTCTGTAACCTGTTCTAGTTATGACTGAGGGAAGGGTGGGGTGGTGACGGGCGCAGTTCCTGACGAACCACTCGGCAGCCACGTTCTGGAGCTGGAGATCGCCGACGTCGTCACCGAGACCGACGACGCACGTTCGCTGGTGTTCAAGGTTCCTGACGGCCCGAACGATCCGGACATACCGGCGGAGCGGCTGCGTTACGCCCCCGGGCAATTCCTCACGCTGCGCATTCCCAGCGACCGCACCGGGTCGGTGGCGCGCTGCTATTCGTTGTGCAGTTCGCCGTTCGCCGACGAGGCGCCGACCGTCACGGTCAAACGCGACAAGGACGGTTACGCCTCGAACTGGCTGTGCGACAACGCCCACGCCGGCATGCGCATCCATGTGCTGGCGCCGTCGGGAACCTTCGTGCCCAAGACCCTCGACGACGACTTCCTGCTGATGGCCGCGGGTAGCGGCATCACGCCGGTCGCGTCGATCTGCAAATCCGCGTTGTCCGAAGGCGGCGGGCGGGTGACGTTGCTGTACGCCAACCGCGATCAGCAATCGGTGATTTTCGGCGAGGCGCTGCGCGAGCTGGCCGCCAAGTACCCGGACCGCCTGACCGTCATCCACTGGCTGGAGTCGCTGCAGGGGCTGCCGTCGGCAACCGCACTGGCACAACTGGCCGCGCCGTTCACCGACCGGCAGGCGTTCATCTGCGGGCCGGGGCCGTTCATGCAGGCCGCACGCGAGGCCCTGGAGAGCCTGAAAATGCCTGCGGGGCAAGTACATCTCGAGGTGTTCAAGTCGCTCGACAGCGACCCGTTCGCCGCGGTGACGATCGAGGACTCCGGTGACGAGCCGCCGGCCTCCGCAGTCGTCGAACTGGACGGGCAGACCCACACGGTGTCGTGGCCCCGTAAAGCGAAGCTGCTTGACGTGCTGCTGGACGCGGGCCTGGACGCGCCGTTTTCCTGCCGTGAGGGCCACTGCGGCGCCTGCGCCACCACCCTGCGCGTCGGCAAGGTGAGCATGGAGGTCAACGACGTCCTCGAGCAACAGGACCTCGACGACGGGCTGATCCTGGCCTGCCAGGCGCACCCCGAGACCGATTCGGTCGAAGTCACCTACGACGAATAGCCGCAGCGTAAGTTCTGCTCAGGCGTAGCGAGACGGAGGACGAGGCAGATGATGCGGCTGGTCACGGCGCTGGCGGGCGCCGGTCTGATGCTGGTGTTGACTCCGCCCGCAATCGCCCCGGCGGCCGGCAACACCGCCACCTCGCTGATACCGCTCAACGACGGCAGCCAGCTGGAAACCCGCGCCACGCTCGACTGTCACGCCGCGAATGGCAGCTGCGATTTCACCGTCGGCGCCGACCGCAGGACCGGCGATGCGATCGACGGTTTCCCGCACGACCTGTGGTCGCGGCAAAGCACCGACATCCGCTCGATGGATCGCACGCTGTACCTCGACGTACACGCCACCGCGCAGTACGACCGGGTGTTCAAAGAAGGCGGGAACGACAACGTCACCACCATCTACACGGGCGAGGGTGGACCGGACAAGTACCAGACCACCGGGCGGATCGATGCGACCGATTGGCACACCGGCCAACCGCGCACCAACGTGCCGGTCATCATGTGCACCCACATCCAGGTGGTCTACGGCGGAAACAACATCACCTCGCCGAGCACCTGCGCCCAGGCCAATTTTTCTTAGCCTGTCCGCGAAACAGCTATCAGGGCTGTTGATTTCGCGGTTTTGCGACCTTGGCTTCTGTCCCGCGGAAAGCCGTCAGAGCTTGTGCGCCAACACGTTTGCGAACGTGTGGGTGTCACCCGGCCAGCGCGCCGACAGATAGTCCCCGTCGTCGACGACGAACGCCGGCCGGGAATCCGTCGCGGTATCACGGGCCATTCCGGAGGTTTTCGTCCGCCAGTTTGGCGAGCCCTTCTCGACATCGCAGAAGTCTTCCGGATTCTGCAGGGCGCGAGTGACTTCCGACTGCACCGACATGTACCCCGACGGCTGTCCGGGCTCCTCACTGTAGGTGCGGTAGTAGTCGCGATCCCAGAATCGGGTGAGCTTGGTCAGGCGCCACGCGGTGCGCTCCAGCGCCCAGGTGAGCGCCGTCGTGCGCCGTCCGTAGAGCACCGAGTGACCGGTCGCGGGATCGACACTGCGAGCGGCCAGCAGCACGCCGTGGCAGATCGCGGCGACTTTCAGTCCGCGGTGGAAGGCGTCGACGACCAGCCGGTGCAGGGTCTCGCTGTCGATATAGGAGCGCATGCCCCGGGCGCGGTGGCCGCCGGGTAGCAACAGACCATCGATGCCGTCGAGCGTGGCATCCGCCCAGCTGGTCGGGTTCTGGTATTCCGGCGAGTTCAGCATTTCGTGGTAGGCGTTGCGCGCGTCTCGGTTGGCCCGCAGCGCCCGGCCCACGACGGTGATCGCACCCAGCACCGGGAGCGCTGACCAGGCGTCGAGTCCGCGCCCGGTAACCATGATGTCGTCGGCGATCCCGGGTGCGCCGCTTTCGGTGGCGAAGATGACGCGGTGTCCGTTGGCGCGCAACACTTGCCAGCTGACCGCCACCTCGGTCGGGTCGAAGTCGCGGTCGGGAATCGGGATCAGCACGGTACCCATCAGTAGGGCTGAGCTTACGGCCTGGCTCCGCTGAGTGGACCGCCATTTCGGCGTTGCTGCGTTGGTGCACACAGCGATATCGACAACGGCCAGTCTGGTGCTGCTGCTTAACACCACAGTTGCACCAACGGTCATCTGACCGCGGAACATTGAACGCAACCGGCCCGGCCTCCGCGGCTCCATTCAGCGTATACCGACCTCCACGAGGAGCGAAAGGTACGACAGGCCGGGCATCTCTTGCCGCTATTGCCGCAATCTGATCGGGGCGGACGGTAGGATGTGTTATTGGTTGACCTTCCAGCCATCGGAAACGTCACGGCGGCGATCTCAATCTCCCCGCCGCGTGTGATGAACGTGTTCTCGAGCAACCCTTTTCGCCGTAGGCGGTTGTCGTCCATCCATCGTCTTCCACACCTTCCATCTGTGTGCAAGATTCCGCGACACAGGCTGCTCGCCAGAGCCGAACGCCGAGCGTTCGAACAAGAGGAAAATTCTGTGAGCACTTTTACCGAGTCGATGGTCAACAACGCCCTCTGGAGTTGCAACGGCATGGTCACCGGCGAGCCGCTGGCTCCGGTACGGCATTCCTGGGCCGAAGTACACCAGCGGGCCTGCCACGTCGCGGGCGGCCTGGCCGCAGCGGGTGTCGGCCACGGCGATGCAGTAGCCATGCTGGCCGGGGCTCCGGTCGAGATCGCCCCGGCCGCGCAAGCCATCTGGCTGCGCGGCGCCAGCCTCACGATGTTGCATCAGCCGACCCCACGAACGGACCTACAGCGGTGGGCCGAGACGACCATCGCTGTCACTGAAATGATTCAGGCAAAGGCAGTAGTGATCTCTGAGCCGTTCCTGGCAGCGGCCCCTTTGCTGGCGCAGCTGGGCGTGAACGTGTTGACCATTGCGGAGCTGCAGCAGGGTCGGGCAACGCAGCCAGTGCGCACCGAAGAGCATGACATCGCGTTTCTGCAGCTGACTTCTGGTTCTACGGGGATTCCGAAGGCGGTCCGGATTACCCATGCGAACTTCGTCGCCAACGCCGAAGCAATGTTCGCCGGCGCGATGGTCGACATCGACAACGATGTGATCGTGAGCTGGCTTCCGTGTTTTCACGACATGGGTATGACGGGCTATTTGACGGTGCCGATGTATTTCGGTGTCGAGCTGATCAAGATCACTCCCATCGATTTTATGCGGGATGTATTGCTGTGGGGCAAGCTAATTGACAAGTACAAGGGGACGATGACGGCGGCGCCCAACTTCGCCTACAGCTTGTTCGCTCGCCGGCTGCGTCGACAGGCCACACCGGGACAGTTCGATCTGTCGTCGCTACGGTGGGCGCTCTCCGGCGCCGAACAGGTAGACCCGTCCGATGTAGAGGATCTGTGCGCCGCCGGCGCACCGTTCGGCTTGCGGCCAGAGGCAATCATTCCCGCCTACGGGATGGCGGAGACCACGGTGGCGGTCTCGTTCGCCGATTGCGGCAACGGAATGATCGTCGACAATGTCGATGCCGACCTGCTGGCGGTGTTGCATCGGGCAGTACCCGCGACCAAGGGACGGATACGACGACTCGCGTGTGTCGGGCGGCCGCTAGAAGGGATGGAGGCGCGAATCGTCGACGACGCTGGCAACGTGCTACCTACCCGCACGGTCGGCGTGATTCAAGTACGTGGCAATTCGGTCACCCATGGATACGCGACCGCGGCGGGCGTGGTTGCCGCGCAAGACCATTGCGGTTGGTATGACACCGGCGACCTGGGGTATCTGACCGAGACAAGCAACATCGTGATCTGTGGCCGGCTCAAGGACGTCATCATCATGGCCGGCCGCAAGATCTACCCCACCGACATCGAGCGTGCGGGTGCCCGGGTGGCGGGGGTGCGGCCGGGTTGCGCCGTGGCGGTGCGGTTGGACGCCGACCGGTCTCGTGAGACCTTCGCCGTGGCAGTCGAGTCGAAGGAATGGCAGCTGCCCGCCGAAGTCCACCGGATCGAAAGTGAAGTGGCCCACGAGGTATTCGCCGAGGTCGATGTCCGGCCTCGCAACGTGGTGGTCTTGGCGCCCGGGACGATCCCCAAAACACCATCGGGAAAGCTGCGGCGGGCGCACGCGCGGGCGCTGGTCAACTGAACGACTTGGCATCGACAGGCCTACGCTGGTCGCACGATGCCCGACTACGATGCCCAAGCTGGTCGCGAGCCCGCCTACCGCCCGCTCTCGCGGGCGCAGCTCGACGCGGACGACCTCGACCTCAACGCGGGACTGAGCGGAGTCGCCGGGATCGTGGCCGACGCGCGCCCGGTCAGCGAGATCCTCAGGGAAGTAGCCACTTTCGCGTCGCGGGCGATTCCCGGCGTGGACGGTGCCGGGGTGACACTGATCAACTCACACGATCCCGCCACGCGGGTTCAGGCTTGGGCGGTGACGGCGCCGTTCATCGAGGAGATCGACACTGCTCAGTACCAGGATCTCGATGAGGGACCCTGCCTCACATGTATGCGGTCACAAAGACCGGCGATCAGCGGGTCGCTCGGAAGCGACTCGCGTTGGCCGCATTTCGGCGGACGGGTGGCCCGGATGGGTGTGCACTCCGTGCTCGCCCTGCCGCTGATGGTGGACAAGCGCGTCATAGGCGCCATCAACGCCTACGCATATGTTCGCGACGCCTTCGCAGATCATGCTGTGCAACTCGGATCGCAGTTCGCGGGCCCGGCGGCGGTGTCGGTGTATCACGCCCAACTGTTAGACGCTGCGCGCGAACGGACAGCGCGTCTCCAGCGGGCATTGGTGAGCAGAGCGGTGATCGATCAGGCGATTGGAATCATCCGCAGTCGCTCGGGCGTCAACTCCACAGAAGCCTTCGACCGCCTCACACGAATGAGTCAAAAGGAAAACGTCAAGCTCCATTTGCTGGCCGAGCAGCTAGTGGAGGCGGCTGTCCGACGGGCTCGAGAGCGTCGGGGCTAACGCGCCAGCTCGGACAACGCCACGAGAATCCCGGCACGACCTACGCCGTCCACCATCAGCCGCTCAGCCACATCGGTGAGGTGCTCCTTCCGACTGCGCGCGTAGGCGCGCAGGAGACCGAAGGCCACTTCGACTTCGACGTTGAGCCGCTCGCGAAGGAAGCCCTTCGCCTGCTCGATGACAACGCGGCTGGCAAGCGCGGCTTTCAGCTGCGGGAGCACAGTCAAGGGTGTCGGTGACTGCTCCTGGATGATCGCAACACAGGCAATGTGCGTCAGGGTCTGCGCAGCTAGCAGATCGGCGTCGTCGAGCACGCCGGGATTGCTGCCGAACAGGCCGAGCGCACCGAGAACCGCGCCCGCCGCACGCATCGGAACGGCGTGCACCGCCGCGAACCCGGCGTCGTGCGCCGCGCTCGCGAACCGCGGCCATCGACCGGTGTCAGATTTCACGTCGGCAACGGAAACGGGATGGCCGGTGACATAGCACTGCACACAGGGGCCCTCGTCGGCCTGCAGCTGGAACAGTTCGACGTCGCGAGCTTGTTCGGATGTGGCGGCCAGCAGCCTAAGCTGCCCCATAGGGTCCGCGAGCAGGAAGCCGGCGGCTTCGACGCCGAGAAGCTCGGCGCATCGTTCGGTGAGTTGGGTAAGCAGGTCAACCAAGTCGAAGTCATCGAGCAGGCTGTCGACCAGGCTGACCACCGCGGCTAGCACGCGGGCTTCACGGGGGGTATCAGTCATATGGGCCTCCTCGGCCTATCAATCAGATTCCAGCTTGAGTCGGCGATCGAGAATGTCACGGGCGACATCGGTGGCGCTGCGGCCGGTAGCGTAGGCGTGCGCGCGAAGTCGCACCAGCGCCTCGGCCGGGTCGATCTCCAATTGGGCAACGAGCATGCCGGTGGCTTGACTGACCTCAGCACGCGAGAGCGCGTTGAGTTCGGCCCACGCATTGCTGGTCGGGTCGGTGGCGGCGGCTTGAAGGTCTCCGTCGAGAAGATCCAACAGCGGGATGCCGGCAAGTTCGGCGGCGGCGATGGCACCGATCAAATTCTCCCGGTCGAGCTGGCCCGGTTGCCGGCGAAATAGGTCAAGGGCTCCAACGTATTCACCAGCGACGACCACCGGCATGGCGTACACGCCCCGGATTCGGTGCGCGAGCATCGCGGGACCGAAAGCGGGCCAGCGTCGGTCATCGGGATCGGCGAGATCGACGACCAAGACCGGCTTTCGTTGCGCAACCGAATCGAGGCAAGGGCCTTCCCCCAGGGTGAATTGCAGCTCGTCGAGTGTGCGGGCGGTGGCGTCACTCGAGCCGAGGGTTGCGGCTGTCGACCCCTCGAGGATGAGGGAGATGGCCGCGGCGTCGACGTCAAAGAGGGCGACACAGGCCTGGCACAGTCGGTCCGCGGCTTTCGCCCCACGTTGGCCTTCGACCGCGGCGCGCAGCTCCTGCTGGATTGTCACGACTGCCCGGACGAGTGGGCGGCAGAATAGATGTCGCGTCTGGGATTCCGGGGTGACATCGGCGCATGATGCCCCGGGCATCGAACTGCGATTTCCGGCGCCATTCGAGACGCTCCTATCTCAAGCCGAAAGCCGGAATTAATCCGGGCCGGCGATCAAACGACCTCGTCGTGCTCACGTTCAAATGCCGCCTACCTTCGACCCTACTCCGATCTCACCCGCAATCGACGAAACAGGTACAACTGCAGGCTTGTTCGCGCGCCTCGACTATCCGCCGATCCCGTTGTCGAGAGCGAGATGGTTGCCGAAATACCAAGGGACGCCGACCAGTTGGACCACAATCACAACACCTAGCGCCGCGAGGGCGACGAACGGTCCGAGCCGCCGCGTTCGTGCACTGATCCGAGGGACGGCAAGGAGCAGGAACAGCGGAACAAAGCCGAATTCCGTCCACATCAGGATCCGCTTGGGCAGTTCGACCGCCTTGTCGTAGTCGGTGAAATGACTATCGGGAAAACCGGTGAGAGCAAGATCCCCGACGGCTTGCAGGCCGAACCACAGCGCGACCACGACGCCCATCACGCAGGCGACGGTCGCGACGATCTTCATCAGTCAGCGCGGCAGGCCGAGAAGCCGTTCCGCGGCCAGTGTCAGCAGGATCTGCTCGGTGCCACCGGCGATCGTCAGGCAGCGGGTGTTGAGGAAGTCCTTGACCTTTGCGTCCTCGACGAGGCCCGACCCCTCGGACAGATCCATCCGATACTCCGCCAACGCCTGCCGGTAGCGCACCCCGATCAGCTTACGCACGCTGGACTGCGCACCGGGGTCCTGACCACCGACCGCGAGCTGGGCGATGCGCTGGTCGAGCAACGAGCCGACCTGCGCGGTGATGATCAATTTTGCCAACTGATCCTGTTGTGCGACATCGAGATTCGCCTTGGCCGCCTCGGCGAGCAGCTGTTCCATCGGGTTGCCCAGCGCGGTGCCGGCGGCCATCGCGACGCGTTCGTTGGCCAGCGTGGTGCGCGCCAGCCGCCAGCCGTCGTTGACCGTGCCGACCACCATCTCGTCGGGGACGAACACGCTGTCGAGGAAGACCTCGTTGAACAACGCATCGCCGGTGATCTCGCGCAGCGGCCGGATCAGAAGTCCGGGCGAGCTCATGTCGATCAGGAAGTAGGTGATGCCCTTGTGTTTCGGGGCGTCGGGGTCGGTGCGGGCCAGACAGACACCCCATTGCGCCTTGTGCGCCGACGAGGTCCACACCTTCTGTCCGGTCAGCTCCCAGCCGCCGTCGACCCGGATTGCCTTGGTGCGCAGCGACGCCAGGTCCGAGCCGGCTCCGGGCTCGGAAAACAGTTGGCACCAGAAGATTTCACCGCTCAGGGTGCCCGGCACGAACCGCTCCACCTGCTCGGGTGTGCCGTGTTCGAGGATGGTCGGTGCCGCCCACCAGCCGATCACCAGGTCGGGCCGGGTCACGTCGGCCGACGCCATTTCCTGGTCGATCAGCAGCTGCTCGGCCGGCCCGGCGCCGCGCCCGTACGGCACGGGCCAGTGCGGCGCCAGCAGCCCGGCTTCGGCCAGTCCGGCCTGCCGTTCGTCGCCCGCGAGCGCGGCGACTCCGGCGACCGCGTCGGCGATCTCGGGCCGTAGGTCGGCGACCTCGCTGAGGTCGATGCTGAGGTCGCGGCGGACGCCGTCCTGGGTGAGCTCGGCGGTCCGGCGCAGCCAGCGGGCGGACCCGCCGAGGAACTGCCCGATCCCGTAGGCCCGGCGCAGGTAGAGATGCGCGTCATGCTCCCAGGTGATCCCGATGCCGCCGAGTACCTGAATACAGTCCTTGGTGTTCGCCTTGACGGCGTCGATGGCCATACCGGCCGCGATGGCCGCGGCGATGGACAGCTGCCGGGTGTCGCCGTCGTGAGCCGCGCGGGCAGCGTCGGCGGCGGCGACGGCCACCTGCTCGGTGCGACACAGCATCTCGGCGCACAGGTGCTTGATCGCCTGGAAGCTGCCGATCGGTTTGCCGAATTGCTCGCGGACCTTGGCATACGCCACGGCGGTGTCCAGTGCCCATCGGGTGATCCCGGCGGCCTCCACGGACAGCATCGTCGCGGTGAGGTCGCTCACCGGCGCGTCGATCACGGTCGCCGGAGCCGAGGTGAGCACCGCCCGCGTCAGGGGCCGGGAGAAGTCGGTGGCCTGCAGCGTCTCGACGGACACGCCCTCGGCGGCCCCGTCGACAAGCAGCCAGGTGTCGCCGGACGGCACCAGCAGCAGGCCCTCGGCCACGCCGCCGAGCACAAACGGCACGGTTCCTGACACCTTCGAGGACGTCTCGTCTAACTCGACATCGCTGTCCAGCGCCACCCCGGCGGTGCGCTCCCCCGCCGCAAGAGCGGCGCGCAGCTCCGGGTCGGTCACTACGAGAGTGGCTAACGCCGTCGTCGCCACCGGGCCGGGCACCAAGGCCCGGGCGGCCTCTTCGACCATCGCGGCCAGGTCCTCGATACTGCCGCCGGCGCCACCGCAGTCCTCGGGGACCGCGACGCCGAACAAGCCCAGTTCGGCCAGGCCGCCGAACACCGGCTGCCAGGCATTCGGCTCACCCTGTTCGACATCCCGGACCGCTTCCGTCGCGCCGGAGCCGGCTGCCCAGTCGCGCACCAACTCCCGCGCCGCAAACTGTTCGTCGGTGATGGTCATGCGACCTGAACTCCTCGATTGACGGGCAGCGGCGTTGCCGGAGACGCAACACACGGGACTAGAACGTGTTCTAATAGTGCCAGTGTTCGATCGTCAAGTCGAATGCCATCGCAGCAGGACATCCTGGTGTCCCGGCCGCACGGAGGTGGGATATTCGCGCTCGGCATGCGTATCGTTTCGGGCGAGCGCGCAGGAAAAGGAGCTGTCCGTCAGATGACCCGTTCGGCTTCGGAGCCAGCACACGCCAACTCGGGTCAGTCCTCGGGTTCGCCTTCTGCGCAACCTCGTGAGGTGATGAACGTGGCCGTACTGGCCGAGTCAGAACTCGGCTCCGAAGCGCAGCGTGAGCGCCGTAAACGCATTTTGGATGCGACGATGGCGATCGCCTCCAAGGGCGGCTACGAGGCCGTCCAGATGCGCGCCGTGGCCGACCGGGCAGACGTCGCCGTGGGCACCCTGTACCGGTATTTCCCATCGAAGGTGCACCTGCTGGTGTCCGCGCTGGGCCGGGAGTTCGAACGCATCGACGCCAAAACCGACCGCTCCACGCTGGTCGGCGGAACACCGAGCCAACGCCTGAACTTCATGATCAGCAAGCTCAACCGCGCTATGCAGCGCAATCCACTGCTGACCGAGGCGATGACCCGCGCCTACGTCTTCGCCGACGCGTCGGCGGCCGGCGAGGTGGATCAGGTGGAGAAGCTGATCGACTCGATGTTCGCCCGCGCAATGAGCGACGGCGAACCGACCGAGGAGCAGTACCACATCGCCCGGGTGATCTCGGATGTGTGGACCAACAACCTGCTGGCCTGGCTGACCCGGCGGGCCTCGGCGACCGACGTCAGCAAACGGCTGGAGTTGGCGGTTCGGCTGCTGATCGGCAACGGCGACATCGCCACGGTGTGATTCGGGAGTCGAGCCGACCCCTCAGGCCGGCGGGCCCGCAGTGCGTCCGCGGATCAGCGTGGTGTCGAGCACCTCGATTGTCGGCGTGATGTCACCGCTGAGCAGCAGTTCGCCTGCGCGCCGGCCCTTTTGCAGGCTTGGCTGCGCGACCGTGGTCAGGCCGCGGTTCATCGCCTCGGGCACGCCGTCGAAGCCGGTGATGGTCATCTGGCCGGGCGCGAACTTGCCGTTGGCGCGCAGATAATCCATTGCCGACAACGCCAAAACGTCGGCGGTGCACACCAGCGCGGTGATCCGGGGGTTGGCCTTGAGCGCGATTTGGGCGGCCACGCCGCCGGATTTCGAAGTGTGCTCATGGCTTTCGACGACGGTCAGCGAATCCGGGTCGTGGCCTGCCGCGGTCATCGCGTCGCGCACACCGCGGATGCGTTCGCTCTGCACGTGGAAGGTCGACGCGCGCAAGCGTCTGGCGTCGACCAGGCCCTGATACCGGTCCCGCAGCAGCCGCATGGTGAGCAGTCCGATCTCGCGATGCCCCAGACCAATCACGTAGTCGGCCATCTGGCGCATCGCGGCGCGGTCATCGATACCCACCTGCGATGCGCCGGGCACGTCCTTGGGTTGGTCGACCACCACCAGCGGCAGCCGCCGTTGCAGCACCACTTGAAGGTAGGGATCGTCGCCGGCTGCCGAGTAAACCACGAAGCCGTCGACGCCCGCGGCGAGCACCGCCGCTGTCCCGTGGGTGACGCTGCGGCTCGGGCCGACCGCCACCAGTAGCAGCCCCTGTCCACGCGCTTCGCACGATTGGGCAAGTCCCGCAACGAAATCCAGCGCCGCGGGATCACTGAACGCGTAGGTCAGCGGCTCGGTGATCACCAGACCGACCGCACCCGCGCGGCGAGTCCGCAGCGACCGGGCCACCGGATCCGGTCCGGGATAACCCAGTCTTTTGGCGGTGGCAAGCACGCGTTCCCGCAACGCGTCCGAAAGCTGATCCGGCCGGTTGTAGGCGTTAGAGATCGTGGTGCGCGACACCTTGAGCTCGGCCGCCAGGGACGCCAGGGTCGCCCGGCGTCTCGGCAAGGGGCTCATGACCTGTGAGATTACCGGGAATTGCCCCGGTCAGCGGCTCTTCACGGACAACTTCGCGGTCAACGCCCACGGGCCGGAAGGCATCCGCGGACGCGCGCCTAAGCTAGCGCACGTGGCCTGCATCGACCTCAACGCCGACCTGGGCGAGGGCTTCGGCGTCTGGCAACTCGGCGACGACGACGCCATGCTCGGCATCGTCACCAGCGCCAACGTCGCCTGCGGCTTCCATGCCGGCGACCCGGCCAAGCTGCTGGCGGTGTGCCGACTGGCCGCGGAACGCGGCGTACGGGTTGGCGCGCAGGTCAGCTACCGCGACCTGGCCGGCTTCGGCCGCCGCTTCATCGACGTCACGCCGGAGGACCTGTTGGCCGACGTGATCTATCAGATCGGCGCCCTGGATGGGCTGGCCCGGGTAGCAGGATGCTCGGTGTCCTACGTCAAACCACATGGGGCGCTGTACAACACAATCGTGACCCATCACGAGCAGGCTGCCGCAGTCGCGGAGGCGGTGCGACAGGTCGACCCCGGCCTGCCGGTTCTGGGTTTGCCGGGCTCGGCATTTTTCGATCAAGCCGGCGAACGCGGCCTGCGCACGGTGGGTGAGGCGTTCGCCGACCGCGCGTATCAGCCTGACGGGCAACTGATCTCGCGGCGTGAGCCCGGGGCGGTGCTCGACGGCGCGGCCGCGATTGCCGACCGCGTACTGGCGATGGTGACGTCGGGAACCGTCACCGCCTCCGATGGATCGAGCGTGTCGCTGGCCGTCGAATCGGTATGTGTGCACGGTGATTCGCCAGGCGCAGTACGGATCGCGACGGCAGTCCGCGAGCGTCTGGCAACCGAGGGTATCGACCTGAAAGCCTTTTGCTGATGCGGCTGCGTCCAGGGCGTCCGGACCTTGCGCGGCATGCCCACCGATTCACCGTGCCGGCCGCCGGCTCCGACGCACCGCTGACAGTCACGTGGCTGGGCGTCTCGACACTGTTGATCGACGACGGTTCCTCGGCGCTGATGACTGACGGGTTCTTCTCCCGCCCCAGCCTGACCCGCGTCGGGTTGGGCAAGGTCGCGCCGTCACCCGCCCGCGTCGAGGGATCTCTTGCACGCGTCGGGGTGAAGCAACTCGCGGCGGTCGTGCCGGTGCACACTCATTTCGACCACGCACTGGATTCCGCGCTCGTTGCCGATCGCACCGGCGCCCTGCTGGTCGGCGGCGAGTCCGCGGCGAACGTCGGCCGCGGCTACGGGCTGGACAAGGATCGTCTCGTGGTCGCCGACCCTGGTGCGCCAATTCGGCTGGGCGCCTTCGATATAACGCTCGTAGGGTCGCGGCACAGCCCGCCTGACCGATTCCCCGGCACCATCGATCAGCCGGTCGTGCCGCCGGTGAAGGCTGCGGCCTACCGGTGCGGCGAGGCCTGGTCGACGTTTGTCCACCACCGTCCGTCAGACCGGCGGCTGCTGATCCAGGGCAGCGCCGGTTTTGTGAAAGGCAAGCTGGCGGACCAGCGGGCCGATGTCGTCTACCTCGGCGTGGGACAGCTCGGTGTGCAACCCGAGTCGTATGTGCTCGACTACTGGGCGGAGACGGTACAAACCGTCGGGGCGCGCCGCGTAGTCCTGGTGCACTGGGACGACTTCTTCCGCCCGCTGTCAAAACCGTTGCGAGCCTTACCGTACTTGGCCGATGACCTGGATGCGTCGCTGCGCATCCTGAGTGGACTGGCCGAACGCGACGGTGTCGCACTGGATATGCCGACGGTCTGGCGGCGCGAAGACCCCTGGGCCCGAATTTGACGCTCCTTCTGGCGGTTGTGTCGCTGGCTGCCGTGCTCGCGTTCGCGGTTGCCCGCCCTCGGGGTTGGCCGGAGGCGTTGGCGGCGGTGCCCGCCGTGGTGCTGCTGGTCGCCGTCGGCGCGATCTCGGTGCACGACGCGATGGTTGAGGCCGGGCGACTGCTCCCCGTCGTCGCGTTCCTGGGTGCGGTTCTGGTGCTGGCGAAAATGTGTGACGACGAGGGACTGTTCGAGGCGGCCGGTGCCGCGATGGCGCGTGGCCGAGTCGGCTCACGGCGCCTGCTGGGGCAGGTCTTCGCGATCGCGGCGATCATCACCGCGGCGCTGAGCCTGGACGCTACCGTGGTCCTGCTCACCCCGGTGGTGCTGACCACGGTTCGGCGTCTGCGGGCGCCGGTGCGGCCGCACGCCTACGCCACGGCCCACCTGGCCAATGCCGCGTCGCTGTTGCTCCCGGTGTCGAATCTGACCAACCTGCTTGCCTTTAACGCGACGAAGTTGTCGTTTATCAAGTTCACCGCGCTGATGACGTTGCCGTGGTTGGCCGCGGTGGGAACGGTCTATGTGGTCTTCCGAGTCTTCTTCCGTCGCGATCTCGAGGTGCCTCCGCGACCGCAAGAAGACGAACCCGCACCCCGGACACCGGTGTTCGCGTTGGTGGTGGTGGCGCTGACCTTGGCCGGCTTCGTCGTCGCCGAGGCGGTCGACGTGGCGCCGGCCTGGGCCGCGCTCGCCGGAGCGGTCGTGCTGGCGGTACGCAACCTCGCGAGCCGGCGCTCCTCGGCGGTGGAGATCGTCCGCGCGGTCAATGTGCCATTTCTGGTGTTCGTGCTGGCGTTGGCCGTGGTCGTGCAGGCGGTGATGCGCAACGGCGTCGCCGAGCGGATGGGCGCGCTGATCCCGTCCGGCTCCGGACTGCTCGCCCTGCTGGGCTACGCCACGGTGGCTGCGGTGCTGGCCAACATCGCCAACAACCTGCCGGCGACCCTGGTCATGGTGCCACTGGTGGCGCCGGCCGGCCCCGCAGCGGTGCTCGCGGTGCTGATCGGGGTGAACATCGGCCCGAACCTGACCTACGTGGGATCGCTATCGAACCTGTTATGGCGCAGCGTATTACGGCGATACGACGTGGAGGCCAGCGTCGGCGAATACACCAGGCTCGGGATGTTCACCGTGCCCACCTCGCTGGTCACGGCAGTGCTGGCGTTATGGGCCGGTGCCCGACTGCTGGGCATTTAGCCCCAACTCAGCGGCAGCGCCTTGAGTGCGAAATATGTTGAGGGGAACTTCACCTCGGGGACATAGTCCGTTGGGATGTCGAATTCGGGAATCTGGCTGAGCCATTCGGTGAGGACCGCAGTCAGCTGCATCCGAGCCAAGTGAGATCCTATGCAACGGTGGGGGCCGCCGCCGAACCCCCAGTGGCGGTGAACCTTTCCGTCCATGTTCAGCTCGTCGGTGAACGTCTCGTCGGTGCCGTCGCGGTTGATCGCAGCAGTACACAGTCGCACCGGTGAGCCGGGAGGAAGCGTCATGCCGCCGACCTTGACGAAATCGGTGGTGACCCTGGCCGCCATCGGTGCCGCAGGTTCCAGCCGGACAATCTCTTCGATAAAAGCCCTCGTCAATTCCGGCTGTTCGCGAAGCTTCGCGCGAAGACTCGGTCGACGGGCCAATTCGAACAGCGAAAAGCCGATTGCCGCCGCCACCGTGTCCAGGCCAGACAGCACGATCAGATGAATCATGCCGAGTAATTCGAGGTCCGTCAGATCTCCCGGTCCCGCCATGATCGTCGACAACATGTCGGTTCCGGGCCGGAGCCTACGTTCTTCGATGACTCGGGCGAAATACTCCAGCAGTTTGTTGCCGTCGGGCCTGCCGTCGACTGCCGCGTCCTTCCAGGCGATCATATTTTCGCGGTCTTCCGGCGGCAGTCCGTTGAGTTCCAGGAACACCCCGAACGGATAGCATCTGGCGACGTCGGCCACCACATCGCATTCGCCTCGGTAGGCGAACCCCTCGATGATTTGCGCAGCGTATCTCCGCATGATCGGGGTGGACTTACTCAATGCTGTTGGGCCGAAATACGGTTGCAGGATCTTGCGGTAACGGGTGTGCTCAGGCGGGTCGAAGGCGGAAGGTAGCACCGGCACCGGGCTGCCGGGAGGCTGTAACGCCAGATGCGCGGAAAACAGGTTGGCGCTGTTAAGCGCGGTCAAGACGTCCTTACGGTCAGTTAGGTAGTAGGCACCGTTCATGAACACAACCGGTCCGGCGTCACGCAACATCTTCCAGCCGGCTCCTCGGTCGGCGGCCATTGGGAGCGTGGTGAATTCCAGACGCGGCAAGTGAAAAGTCGCTGGAGTGCTTTGGTTATAGGTACGAATATCGAACTCTGGAAATGATTTTCGGGCAGAATCGCTCACGGTCTTCTCGCTTCGGGTTGGGACGGGCAACATCGACGAACGCGACGCGCAGCGGTGCAGCACTCCGGCGAATAGCGACGGAGACAACAGCTGGCGTAATGTTTTTCGTGTCGTACGGGTCGCCAAGATGCGCGCGGTTCAGCGCGGCAAGCGAGGGGCAGCCTCAGCGCAAGGTGAGTTCGCTGTTTGCTGCTCCGAGGCGAACGATCGGCACGAAAACCGCGCGGCGGTCCTCAGCAGCGATTGACGCAGAACAGGATCGCGGTATCTCGATTGGTCGAAGTGGTTGCCGGCGAAGCCCGCTGGGCACCGGTGGGCTGATACTTACTCGTGAGAAACGACGTCGGCAATTCTGACCAATCCCGTTGCGGCGATACCGGGGTCCAATCGCACGGCACGTCGCGGGTCATCCAAACGTTGCGAAACGGCTTCCGGCTGGCCGGGGTTATACGTGACGGTGAGACGAATTCCGGACCGCTGAGGACGCGTAGGCCTCTCGCCTGGCTTACCTGCGTGGTCTGCGTCCACGCCAGGGGCTCCGGCAAGGCCGCCGTGTTGTAGTGCGGGCGCAACGCGGATCCGGCGACCAGCGCAACGAACAGGCTGAGCGCGCCGGCAACTGCCGCGGCGTGCTGCCGCCGGCGAGACTTAGCCGTACAACATTCATTCACGTTGCGGCAAGCGTACAAAACCAGCGGTGCTCTGCAACGTTTAGAACACTGTGAAAGTGCCGAGATCAGCTGTCGATTTGCTGAGCGCGTGGTCTCTTGAAACGAGTCAGCCGCTCCGAGATGAGATAGCCGAGAGTTGCGGCTAACGCCGAGAATTTGACCATCGCGGCGGTCCTCGCCCGGCGGGCATGGACGCCGACTCGTTCCCGGTCGAGCACCTTGAGCAACGAAGCCCCTTCGACCGCATCGCCGGCCAGAGCCACCATCGCGGCGGAAATCAATGCGCGCGGATGCCCCCATCGGCCTCGTGCGCGATCGATCAGCAGGGCCAGCAGAACGCCGTACGTCGTCATGTATCCGAAGTCGAGCCACGTCGACGCCCGTGCCGCCCGCTGACCGTCGCGGCCCCACTGCGTCATGATCTGTTGGGCGCGAAAGCCACTGCCGGCCAACTCGAATGCGATGATCCCAGGACCGCCAGTGACTCGCATGCGACGCTCGAAAACCGCCATGACCGCGGAATAGGCCACGAAGACACCGGATGCGGCGAGGATCTTGTGGCGACACAGCCACTGGCCGGCCATGTCAGCTCCGGCGTTGGCGGGCGATTTCGGCCAGCACCACCCCGGCGGCCACCGACGCATTCAACGACTCGGTCGCGCCGGCCATGGGAATTGATACCACCGAATCGCAGGCCTGGCGCACCAGCCGGGACAGCCCCTTGCCTTCCGATCCCACCACCACGACGATCGGGCCCTCGCCGTCCACGTGATCGACGATCGTGTCGCCATCGGCATCGAGCCCGACGAGCTGCACTCCCTTGTCGGCCCAATCCTTCAGCGTGCGATTGAGATTGGTGGCGCGCGCGATGGGAATCCGGGCGGCCGCGCCGGCGCTGGTGCGCCATGCGACCGCCGTCACCGACGCGGACCGGCGCTCCGGGATCAGCACGCCATGTCCACCGAACGCCGCGACCGAGCGGACGATGGCCCCGAGGTTTCGCGGATCGGAGATGTTGTCGAGCGCGACCAGTAGAGCGGGCGGATTGTTCAGCGCCGTGTTGAGCAACTCGTCGGGATGCAGATAGTTGTACGGGGGCACTTGGAGTGCGATGCCCTGGTGTAAACCGTTGGTGGTCATCCGATCCAGGTCGGTGCGCGGCACTTCCAGGATCGCGATCCCGGAATCTGCTGCCAGCGTTACGGATTCGCTGAGGCGTTCGTCGGCCTGGGCGCCGAGCGCAACATACAGCGCCGTCGCGGGAACTCCGGCGCGCAGACATTCCAGCACCGGATTGCGGCCCAGAACGGTTTCGGGGCCGTCGTCCTTGCGTTTCACGGGTCGGCGCGCCTGCGCCTTGGCCTTTTTGGCGGCCGGGTGGTTGGGCCGCATATGCGCGGGCGGGGTCGCACCGCGACCTTCAACTCCGCGGCGGCGCTGACCGCCGGAGCCGACCGTCGGGCCTTTCTTGGACGTCTTGCGGATTGCGCCGCGGCGTTGCGAGTTACCGGCCATCGGCGTGCGCCTCCAGCGACCACTGTGGTCCGTCACCGGTGTCGGTGACCTCGATGCCGGCCTCTTTGAGCCGGTCGCGGATCTCGTCGGCGAGCTTCCAATCACGTTGCACGCGAGCCTGTTGGCGCCGTTCCAGCTCGGCGCGCACCAGCACGTCCACCGCCCCCAGCGCGGCCGACGTCTCGTCGCGCGACTCCCAGCGTTCGTCGAGCGGATCGCAGCCGAGGATCCCCATCATCGCCCGGATCGTGCTGGCCGCCGCCAGTGCGCCGTCGTGGTCGCCGGCGTCCAGCGCGCGGTTGCCCTCGGCGCGGGTGCGGTGCACTTCTGCCAGAGCGGTGGGAACTGCCAAGTCGTCGTTCAGCGCAGCCGCGAACCGCGGCGTCCACTCGCCCGGCTCGACGGCACCGACCCTGGTGCGCACCCGGTGCAGGAACTCCTCGATGCCGACGTAGGCGTTGACCGCGTCCTTCAACGCCGCTTCGGAGAACTCCAGCATGGAGCGGTAGTGCGCGCTGCCCAGGTAGTAGCGCAATTCGGCGGCGCGGACGCGCTCCAGCATTGCGGGGATCGCCAGCACGTTGCCCAGCGACTTGCTCATCTTCTCGCCGCCCATGGTCACCCAGCCGTTGTGCAGCCAGTACCTGGCGAACTTGTCGCCGACCGCGTGACTCTGGGCGATCTCATTCTCGTGGTGCGGGAACACCAAATCCATTCCACCACAATGGATATCAAACTCCGGTCCAAGATACTCGTGCGCCATTGCCACACATTCGGTATGCCAGCCCGGCCGGCCACGGCCCCAAGGTGTGGGCCAGGAGGGCTCGCCAGGTTTGGCGCCCTTCCACAGCGTGAAATCGCGCTGATCGCGCTTACCGGTGGCCACACCCTCGCCCTGGTGCACGTCATCGATCCGGTGACCCGACAGTTGGCCGTAGTCGGGATAGCTCAACACGTCGAAGTAGACGTCGCCGCAACCTTCGTACGCGTTGCCGGACTCGATCAGTCGGTCGATGAGTTCCACCATCTGCGTGATGTGGCCGGTGGCCCGTGGTTCGACCGATGGCGGCAGGACGCCGAGCGCGTCGTAGGCGGCGGAGAATGCGCGCTCGTAGGTCGCCGCCCACTCCCACCACGGCCGGTCCGCCGCGGCGGCCTTGCTCAAGATCTTGTCGTCGATATCGGTGACGTTGCGGACGAACGCGACGTCACAGCCGCGCGCCGTCAGCCAGCGGCGCAGGATGTCGAACGCCACCCCGCTGCGCACGTGGCCGATGTGCGGGAGCCCCTGCACGGTGGCGCCGCATAGGTAAATGGAAACGTGACCGGGCCGCAGCGGAACGAAATCACGAACGGCACCGGATGCCGTGTCGTGTAGCCGCAGGTCGGCGCAATCGGTCACGACGTGCCAGCTTACCTGGCCGAATATGGCCCCGATGACCAGCGCACCGGGTACCACACGCGCATTTGTCGACAACGGAAACGATCACCAAGATGCAAAAGGTCGCCGCCCGTCAGACGGTGATCAGCAAAGCCGTCGCGATTGCAGCACGGCCCTCGCCACGTCCGGTCAGGCCCAGCCCGTCGGTGGTGGTGGCCGATACCGACACCGGTGCGCTCAGCACCTCGGACAACGCCGTCTGCGCCTCAGCGCGGCGCGGTCCGACCCTGGGGCGGTTGCCGACGACCTGGACCGCGGCGTTGCCCACCTGAAAGCCGTGCTCGGTGAGCAGCTCGGCGACGTGACGCAGCATCGCGATGCCGGTGACGCCGGCCCAGCGCGGGTCGTCGACGCCGAACACCTCGCCGATGTCGCCAAGGCCCGCCGCGGACAGCAGCGCGTCGCACAGCGCGTGCACGGCAACGTCGCCGTCGGAGTGCCCGGCACAGCCGTCGTCGTCAGGAAACAGCAGGCCCAGCAACCAGCACGGCCTGCCGGCCTCGATGACGTGAACGTCGGTGCCCACGCCGACGCGAGCGTTCACTGGATCACGATCGCTTGGGCCAACAGCAGGTCCAGCCGAGTGGTGATCTTGAAGGCCAGCGGGTCACCGTCGACGACTTGAACCTGCCCCCCGACGTGCTCGACCAGGGATGCGTCGTCGGTGAACTCAGCCGTGCCGGCCTGCTGATATGCACGCAACAACAGCTCGGTGGTGAATCCCTGCGGCGTTTGCACGGCCCGCAGGCCCGCCCGCTCGGGCGTGCCCAGCACGACGCCGTTGGCGTCGACGGCCTTGATGGTGTCTGCCACCGGCAGGGCGGGCACCACTGCCGGATGGCCGGCCCGCAACGCCTCCACGACGCGTACTACCAGGGAGGGAGGTGTGAGGGCGCGGGCAGCGTCATGGACCAGCACGAAGTCGGGTTTGCCCGAATCTCCCACGGCAGCGAGAGCCCGGCTGACCGAGTCACCCCGGTTGGCGCCGCCCGCGACGACGGTCGCGTCGCGGCCGAGGATCAGCTTGGCGCGGTCGGTGCGGTCAGCGGGGACCGCGACCACCACGCGATCGACGACGCCGGATTCCAGCAGGCCCGCGACCGCGCGCTCGACCAACGTGTGCCCGTCGAGCTGGTAAAACGCCTTGGGAACACCGGCAGCGAGCCGTTCGCCCGAGCCGGCGGCTGGGACGACCGCGACCGTGCTGGTCAATGCGGGTCCTCGTGCGTCAGGAAATTCAGGAAGCGGCGGCCAAAACCTCGTCGAGGATGATTGACGCCCTGGCGTCGTCCGTGCTCTCCGCGAGCGCCAATTCGCCCACCAGGATCTGACGGGCCTTGGCCAGCATGCGCTTCTCGCCGGCAGACAGGCCGCGCTCCTGGTCGCGGCGCCACAGGTCGCGGACGACCTCAGCAACCTTGTTGACGTCGCCGGAGGCCAGCTTTTCCAGGTTGGCCTTGTAACGACGGGACCAGTTGGTCGGCTCTTCGGTGTGCGGCGCGCGAAGCACCTGGAACACCTTGTCGAGGCCCTCTTGGCCGACCACATCGCGGACACCGACGTATTCGGCGTTCTCCGCGGGTACTCGAACGGTCAGGTCTCCCTGCGCCACCTTCAAGACGAGATACTTTTTCGGTTCCCCTTTTATGGTTCGGGTTTCGATCGCCTCGATTAACGCAGCACCGTGGTGTGGATAGACAACGGTGTCTCCGACCTCAAAATTCATCAGTTTCGAGCCCCTTTCGTCGTTCCATAGTAACACGCCGCGCCGACGCGTGTAGAACAACGATGCAGGTCAGGGGCACGGCGCGCGCGGAGAGGGGGTTGACAGACCGCAGAATTCGTGCAGCACGACGACCGATTGAGAACCAGTTCGGCTGCGTTCGCAAGTCCTTTGCGGCGTGCTGTTCGTCTCAGGTTTCGTGTTACTGCGCTGCTCTGACCGCCTGCCCACGCCATCTCCGCCCTCAGCTTCCGCCCACCCGACCGACCTACTACTGTGCATAGTCGAACCGCAGGCGTTCGAGGGCCGAGCAGGAGGCTTTGAGTGAACCGCTTCGACTACCGCGTCCCGAGATCTCGTCGCTCGGCAAAGCTCGCTGGGCTTGTCGCGGGCACCGCGATCGGCGCCGTCGCGCTCTCCGGCTGCGGCGCCGGCCAGCTCTCACAGACCGCCATGCAGCAATCCGCCGTCGACGGAAACCAGGCGGTGGTCAAGAACGTCGCTCTGCGCAATGTGCACATTCAGGCAGTGCAGACCGGTGACTATCTACGCCCGGGAGCCACGGTCGATCTGGTGCTGGTCGCGGTCAACCAGTCACCGGACATCACCGACAAGCTGGTCGGTATCACCACCGACATCGGCAAGGTGACCGTCACCGGCGATCCGACCTTGCACGCCAGCGGTGTGCTGTTCGTCGGCGCGCAGAACGGCCAGCCGAAGAAGGCCGACGACGCCATCGAGAACGCCGACACGGTCAAGGCGACCATCGCGCTGAGCCGGCCGATCACCAACGGACCGAACTACGACTTCACCTTCAACTTCGAGAAAGCGGGCAGCGTGAGCCTTGCGGTGCCGATTTCGGCGCCAGAAGGCTCGCAGCGTTAACCTCCGCTGATCTGTCACACCAGACCGATAGCGTCACGGTGTGGCCAAGGCGCGTTCGCAGTACCGCTGCTCGGAGTGCCGCCATGTCACGGCCAAATGGGTCGGACGTTGCCTGGAATGCGGCACCTGGGGCTCCGTCGACGAGGTCACGGTGCTCAGCGCGGTGCGGGGCAGTGCCCGCCCCATAGTGAGTCCGTCGTCGGCCGCCGTCCCGATCAGCTCAGTGGAGTCAGACGGAACGCGCCACTGCCCCACCGGAATTGAGGAACTCGACCGCGTCCTGGGCGGCGGCGTGGTGCCGGGTTCGGTCACGCTGCTCGCCGGCGATCCTGGGGTGGGGAAGTCGACGCTGCTGCTCAAGGTCGCCCACCAGTGGGCGGCGTCCGGGCGGCGCGCGCTGTACGTGTCCGGCGAGGAGTCGCGCGGCCAGATCCGGATGCGCGCCGACCGGACCGGCTGCAGCGACGACGAGCTCTACCTGGCCGCCGACTCGGATCTGCACGCCGTGCTCGGCCACATCGAGGCCGTACAGCCGACGCTGGTGGTCGTCGATTCGGTGCAGACCATGGCCAGCTCCGACAGCGACGGTGTCGCCGGGGGCGTCACCCAGGTGCGCGCGGTCACCACCGCGCTGACCGCCGCGGCGAAAACCACTGGCATACCGCTGATTCTGATCGGCCACGTCACCAAGGACGGAGCCATCGCAGGGCCGCGCTCACTTGAGCATCTTGTCGACGTGGTGCTGCACTTCGAAGGCGACCGCAATTCCTTGCTGCGGATGGTTCGCGGCGTGAAGAACCGCTTCGGCGCCGCCGACGAGGTTGGCTGTTTCCTGTTGCAGGACAATGGAATTGAGGGGGTTACCGACCCTTCCGGACTTTTCCTGGACCAGCGGCCACAGCCGGTCGCGGGCACCGCGATCACGGTGACCCTCGACGGCAAGCGACCGTTGGTCGGCGAGATCCAGGCGCTGCTGGCGACGCCGTCGGGTGGCTCACCGCGCCGCGCGGTCAGCGGGATCGACCATGCGCGCGCCGCGATGATCGCCGCGGTACTGGAAAAGCACGCCCGGCTCCGGATCGCCGTCAACGACGTGTATCTGTCGACCGTGGGCGGCATGCGGCTGACCGATCCATCGTCAGATCTGGCGGTCGCGATGGCGCTGGCGTCGGCATATGCCGACCTGCCGCTGCCGGCCACCGCGGTGATGATCGGCGAAGTCGGGTTGGCCGGTGATCTGCGGCGCGTCAGCGGCATGGAACGTCGACTGGCCGAAGCGGCCCGACAGGGCTTCACCACGGCGCTGATCCCGTCGGGCAGTGGCAGCGTGCCGCCCGGCCTGAAGACGCTGCAGGCGCCGCATATCGGTGCCGCGTTGGAGCACGTCCTCAACATCGCCGAGCGTCGCGACACCGGGCCCGCCCCACCGCATCGGCAGGACTGGGCGCCCACGGAGCACAATGAGTGGTGATGACGGTAGGCAAAACATCCTCGAACGGCTCGGCGCCGCAGCAACGACCCACCCTGCGTGAGGCGGTTGCGCGGCTGGCGCCGGGTACGGCGCTGCGCGACGGCCTGGAACGCATCCTGCGTGGCCGGACCGGTGCCCTGATAGTCCTCGGCTACGACGACAGTGTGGAAGCGATCTGCGACGGCGGGTTCTCACTCGATGTGCGCTATGCCCCGACCCGACTCCGGGAGCTGTGCAAGATGGACGGCGCGGTGGTGCTGTCCACCGACGGCAGCCGGATCCTGCGAGCCAACGTGCAACTGGTGCCCGACCCCTCGATACCCACCGACGAGTCCGGGACCCGGCACCGCTCGGCCGAGCGGGCGGCCGCCCAGGTCGGCTATCCGGTGATCTCGGTCAGCCACTCGATGAGCATCGTGACCGTCTATCTCAGCGGCGAGCGGCATGTGCTGGCCGACTCCTCGACCATTCTGTCGCGGGCCAATCAGGCCATCGCCACGCTGGAGCGCTACAAGGCCCGGCTCGACGAGGTCAGCCGTCAGTTGTCCCGCGCCGAGATCGAGGACTTCGTCACGCTGCGTGACGTGATGACGGTGGTGCAACGGCTCGAGCTGGTTCGCCGGATCGGCGTGGAATTGGACTACGAAGTCGTCGAATTGGGTACCGACGGCCGACAGCTGCGACTGCAGCTGGAAGAGCTGCTCGGCGGTAACGAAGCCTCGCGCGAGCTCGTGGTACGGGACTACCACGCCAACCCCGAACCGCTGTCGAAGGCGGAGGTCGCCGCCACGCTCGACGAACTGGACACCATGTCCGACGCCGAGCTGCTCGACTTCACCACGCTGGCAAGGGTTTTCGGTTACCCGTCGACGGCGGAGGCGCAGGATTCGGCCGTGAGCTCGCGTGGCTACCGGGCGATGTCGGAGATCCCGCGGCTGCAGTTTGCGCACGCCGACCGACTGGTCCGCGAGTTCGGCTCGTTGCAAGGCCTGCTGGCGGCCAGCGCGGGCGACCTGGAAGCTGTCGAGGGGATCGGCGAGATCTGGGCCCGTCATGTCCGAGAAGGGCTGTCGCAGTTGGCCGAATCGACGATCGGCGATCCGCTCAGCTAGACGCGGCGATGTCAGCCGCCGGGAGCGGGCGCCGGGCCGGGCAGTGGTCCAGATGCCGCTGGTCCGGGCAGCGGGCCGGGTGCTGGCGGAGGCGGCGCGGCGCCCGGAGGCAGCGGCGGAGCCATGATGAACGGAACCGCAAGGGAGCGAAGGTTTCCCAACTGCACAACCAGGTTGTAAGTGCCGGGCCCGATCGCCGGCCTCGGCAGCGGACAGTGCGGCGCCGATCCCATACCCGTCCAGGTGACGGCGGTGGTGACCTGCTCGCCGGGGGCGAATGTCTTGACCAGGGTTTCGTTCGACGGCGCACAGTCCAGGTTCGACCACAACCGCTTGTTGTCCAGTGAGTAGACGTAGGCAGCCAGCACGGCGGCTCCGACATCGCGCTTGCAGGCCACCAATCCGATGTTGGTCACGACCATGACGAACTTCGGCTGATCGCCGGTCGCGTACTGGGGCGCATTGGTCAAACCCTTGACGGCCAGCGTCGAATCGGGGCAGTCGTCGCCCGGGTTGAGCACCGGCGGCGGCTGCACGGCGGCAGTCGGTGTCTCGGGCGGCTGGCCGGGTTCCTCACCGGCCGCCGGCGGCTCGACCTGGGTTTTGACCTCCGGGTTCGCGCCCTGTGCATTTTGGGTCGGCTTCTTCGCGGCGTTCGAGGTGTTGGCGCCGGAACTCCCGCCCATCACTGCGACGATGATCGCGACGATAATGGCGACGACCACAACCCCGACGCCGATCGCCAATCCGCGGCGTCGCCAGTAGATCTCCGGCGGCAGCGGGCCTCGCGGTTCCAGATCCAGCACGTTTCCACGGTAAGGCCAGGTCACACCGACAGCGCCGACCCAGCTCGGCGTGTCGCCCAGTTAACTGAGGCCGAGTTGTTACTTTGGCCCGCTTTCCGCGCCCAAGATGAAGAACTTCCCAAATCCAGGCTTAACTTCAGATAAGAAGATTCGGTGAACGGATACGGGGTGCTCGCGAAATTTGCCGCCGTCGGCCTGATGACTGGTGTCGCAGGGCTGTTGAGCAGTCAGGCCGCTCAGGCTGACGACACACTGCTCGGCCCGCTCGCGGCCAGCGACACCGCGCTCATCCTCGGTGGGACCACCGAGCCGACACCATCGACCGAGTTCGCGCAGACCGCCGAGGAGCTCTACCTGCACGCGCTGGGCTTCGACGGTGGCGCGACCGGCTCCACGGTCTGCGACATGATTGCGACCGATCCGTGCGCCGCCCCGCTGCAGGTGCTGACGACACCCGAACTGATCCAGCAGGGCCCGAGCAGTCTGACCGGCGCGGACGATATCGTCCTTGCCGTCCGAAATGAATACGCGGTAGGAGCCTTCAGCGCCGAGCACCCGCTGACGATCTTCGGCTACTCACAGAGCGCTACCGCGGAGTCGATCGCGATGACTCAACTGCAAGCCGACGGAATTCCCACCCAAGATTTGCACTTCGTGTTCATCGGTGACCCGTCCCTTGCCGATACCGGCCTGTGGCCGAATCTGGTCGCCGACATGGACGGGCTCTTCGGGACCAGTGTGACCAACACTCTGCTGACCGACGTGGGCTTGAATGGCGTCCTGGGCAACGTGACGCCAGACGACCTGTATCCCACGACGATCTACACGCTGGCCGGTGACGGAGTGGCGGATTTCCAACCGGACTTCGAACAGGGCGGCCTGCTGGAGCCGCTGGTGCGGCTGTTCACCACGCATGTCGAGTACCTGGGGTTGACGCCGGACGAAATCGCCAACGCGACAACGACGGTCGACAACATGCTGACCTTGGTCAATATCCCCGACAACTTCAACGACACCACCGCATGGCTCACCGCGGTGTTCGAGGGCGGCGCCGCCAACAGCGGACTGCTCGAGAGCGTGTTCAACTCCCTCGAGCTGTATTTCACCAACTCGTTCTAGGCGTCGACCGTATCGCCGACATCGCCGATGATGTTGCGCACCGCGACTCGCCCGTCGGCGAGGTGATACGTGGCTCCGACGATCGCCAGATCACCGGCCGCGACAGCTGCCGCAATAGCCGCCGAGCGCTCGACCAGTTGGGTCCCGGTCTCGACCACGTGGCGGGCCTCGAACTCGTCGGGCCGGCTGAGGCCCTCGCGGCGACCGAGCAGGATGGACGGAGTTACCCGCTCGACCAGGTCACGGATGTAGCCACCGGGCAATGCCCCGTCGTCCAGCGCTTCGAGCGTCGCCTTGACCGCGCCGCAGCTGTCATGACCGAGGATCACGATCACCGATACGCCCAGCGCGGCGACTGCGAATTCCAGTGATCCCAAAACCGCCGAGTCGATCACGTGGCCGGCGGTCCGGACCACGAACATGTCCCCGAGTCCCTGGTCGAAGATGAGCTCGGCGGCAACGCGGCTGTCGCCGCAGCCGAAGATCGCGGTCGTGGGCTTCTGGCCCTTGGCCAGGCTGGCCCGATGCGCCACGCTTTGACTGGGGTGTTCGGGCTGGCCCGCCACGAAGCGCTCGTTACCCTCTTTGAGTGCTTTCCACGCGGTTACGGGATCAGTATTCGGCATGGCGCTCATTCTGCCGTAGTCGGCCATGACCCTCGCCCTAACGCCGAGTGAACTTCTCGACTGGTACGACCGGTCCCGACGCGACCTCCCCTGGCGTGACCCCGATGTGACGCCGTGGCAGATCATGGTCAGCGAATTCATGCTGCAGCAAACACCGGTAGCTCGGGTGGAACCGATCTGGCGGGACTGGATCGCGCGGTGGCCGACGCCCTCTGCGACGGCGGCGGCCGGTGTGGGCGACATCGTGCGCGCCTGGGGAAAGCTCGGCTACCCACGACGAGCCAAACGCCTGCACGAGTGCGCCATCGTCATCGCGCGCGATCACTGCGACGAGGTTCCCGACGACGTAGAGGTCCTGTTGACCCTGCCCGGGGTCGGCAGCTACACCGCCCGCGCGATCGCGTGCTTCGCCTTCCAGCAGCCGGTGCCCGTGGTCGACACCAACGTCCGCCGGGTAGTGGCCCGAGTGGTGCACGGCAAGGCGGACGCCGGATCGGCATCCGCGGTCCGCGATCACGCCGACGTGACGGCACTGTTGCCGAAAGACCGCACGGCACACACGTTTTCCGCGGCTCTGATGGAATTGGGCGCCACGGTATGCACGGCTCGAACGCCAAAGTGCGGCCTGTGTCCGCTAAGTGTCTGCCGGTGGCGCCAGGCCGGTTTTCCGCCGTCGGAAGGCCCGGCCCGTCGACCCCAGGGCTACGCCGGGACGGACCGGCAGGTCCGCGGCTGGTTGCTGGACGTGTTGCGCGGCAACGACTTACCAGTCACGCGCGACCAGCTCGACGTGGTATGGCTGCGCGACACCGTGCAGCGCGACCGCGCACTGGAGTCCTTACTGGCCGACGGTCTGGTGGCCAAGACCAGCGACGGACGATTCGCGCTGGCCGGCGAAGAGGGCGGCTAGACCAGAAACGACGTCAGCGCCTGACGGTAAGCCTGCGGCGCGTCATCGTGAACCAAGTGCCCGGCCTTGGGAACTTGCAAATATGTTGCGCGATAACCGTTCTCGCTCATTGTCTGCATTTGACCGGCAGGGGCTACCGAGTTACCGGCCTCGATGAGCAGCGCAGGTGACCGAACCGCCCGCCACTGCGTCCAGTAGTCGCGGGTCCCCCACTCGGCGGCGATCTCGATCCACCGCGATGGGTATCCGTGCAACCGCCACCCGGTTTCGGTTCGGTCGAAGGCCTCCAGGAAGTATCGGCCGGCGATATCGCCGAACTCAGCGAATACCTTTTCAGCGGAATCGAATTCGACCGGCAAGCTATGCAACCACGGTTCCCACGGACCGGTGGTGCGGCCCCGGAAGTCCGGCGCCATATCCTCGATCACCAGCGACGAGACCAGTTCCGGCCGCTCGGCGGCCAGACACCAGGAGTGCAGACCGCCCATCGAATGCCCGACCAACCGGACCGCGGTGCCTAGCGCGGCTACGGCGTCACCGAGGTCGGCCACGAAGCGTTCGGTACTGATCGGGAACGGATCATCGACGTCGCGGCCGCGGTGCCAAGGTGCGTCGTAGGTGTAGACGGTGCCGAGCTGAGTCAGCCACGGAACTTGACGCGACCAGGTGCTGCCACGGCCCATCAAGCCGTGCACCAGGACCACCGGTGCACCGTGCCCACCACGATGGGTCAGCAGTTCAGCGGCCATTCACCTATCTTTGCGCGCTGTACCTCGGCGGCTGGACCGAATGCTCGGCTTCCTCCTCGGGCCGCTCACGGCCCGCATCGTCGGCCGAGGCTGGCGCGGTAGCCTTGCGCAATGCCAGTGGTGAAAATCAACGCAATCGAGGTGCCCGCCGACGCAGGTCCCGAGCTCGAGAAGCGGTTCGCCCACCGCGCGCACGCAGTCGAGAACTCACCAGGTTTCCTGGGCTTCCAGCTGCTCCGGCCCATCAAGGGTGAAGACCGGTACTTTGTGGTGACGCAGTGGGAGTCCGAAGAGGCCTTTCAGGCGTGGGCGACCGGTCCCGCCATCGAGGCGCATGCCGGCCAGCGGCAGAATCCGGTGGCGACCGGCGCGTCGTTGCTGGAATTCGAGGTTGTGTTAGACGTTGCCGGATCAGGCCAGTAAGCCCCGTCGGCGCCGGATCGCCACGATGGCGGCCGCCACCGCGCTCGTCGCCGCTCTCACACCAGGTTGCGCACCGCCGCGTCCACCCGCGGCCAACGCCGCCGGCACCGGCCGCCAGATCGACATGCGGACTCCGGCCGGGCTGCGCGCGCAACAGACGCTGGACATGCTGAACTCTGAATGGCCGATCGGCCCGGTCGGGGTCGGCACCCTGGCGGCCCCCAAGATGGCCACCCAGATCCAGACCATGATGGAGAAGCTGTGGTGGGACCGGCCGTTCACGCTGCACGGCGTCGACATCAAAGCAGGCGCGGCCACGCTGGATCTGACGACGTCTTACGGTGCGCAGCAGGAGATTCGGATCCACACCAATGACGACACCCTGGTCGATGGGTTCGACCTCACCACGCTGCCCCCGAAAATCTCGTCGTGGAGTGACGTCGACGCAGTGCTGAGCAAGACCAAGGCGCGCTACTCATGGCAGGCCACCAAGGTCGATGACGGCCACTGTGATCGGGTGGCAGGCACCAACACCGACCTGTCGCTGCCGTTGGCGTCGATCTTCAAGTTGTACGTGCTCTACGCCATCTCCGACGCGATCAAGGCCGGGACGGCGTCCTGGGACGACCAATTGGCGGTCACCGAACAGGGCAAGGCTGTCGGTTCGAGCATGGATTTGCCGGTGGGAGCACAGATTTCGGTGCGGACCGCGGCCGAGAAAATGATCGCCACCAGCGACAACATGGCGACCGACATGCTCATCGAAAGGGTCGGTCCGCAAGCCGTGGACGCCGCACTGGCCGCCGCGGGCCACCACGACCCGGCCGCGATGACGCCGTTCCCGACCATGTATGAACTGTTCACCGTCGCATGGGGTCGCCCTGACCTGCGCGAGCAATGGAAGCACGGCACGCCGCAGGACCGCGCAGAGATGTTACGTCGAGCCGATTCGGCCACCTACCAACCTGACCCGTTCCGCGCACATGTGCCGGCCTCCGATTCCGGCGCCGAATGGTATGGCAGCGCTGAAGATATCTGTCGGGTGCACGTGGCACTGCAGGCCGGCGCCGTGGGCGCAGCCGAACCCGTGAAGACAATCCTCGACGCCGCGACCGGGGTCAATCTGGATCGCAACGAGTGGCCCTACATCGCCGCGAAAGCCGGTGGCCTGCCCGGTGATCTGACGTTCAGCTGGTACGCCGTCGACAAAGCCCGGCAGCCGTGGGTGGTCAGCTTCCAGCTGAACTGGCCACGCGATCACGGCCCGGCCATCACCGGTTGGATGCTCCAGATTGCCAAGCAGGTGTTCGCACTGCTGCTCAGACAACATTGATCGGCGCTCGGTGCCCACGCTTCTGCGTCGCCTGCTGGCAAGCTGGAATCGCCGCGACTACATCGAGATCGGTGTGCTGCTGGGTCTTATCGCCCTGATGCATGTGGTCGGCTTCGCGGTGCTGGTGTTCGCGATCGCACCGCATCACTACCGGGCCGGCACGCAGATCTTCGGCGTGGGGTTGGGCGCAACCGCGTACTTGTTCGGATTGCGGCATGCGTTCGACGCAGACCACATCGCCGCCATCGACAACACCACCCGCAAGCTGATGTCCGACGGCAAGAAGCCGAAGGCGGTGGGCTTCTGGTTCGCCATGGGCCATTCAACTCTGGTGCTTTTAATGGCCGTGCTGATCATGGTCGGCGCGCGAGCGGTGGGCACACTGGCCGACGAGAAATCGCCGACGCGTCATGTGCTCGGAATCGTGGGAACGCTGGCCTCAGGGCTGTTCCTCTATCTGATCGCGATCATCAACGTGATCGCGATGGTCGGGATCTACCGCGCGTTCGCCAAACTCAGGCACGGCTCGTATTCCGAGCACGAAATCGAAGCGGCCCTTGATGATCGGGGATTTTTCGCCCGTCTGCTGCGTCCGGTCATGAATCGCATCACCCGTCCGATTCAGCTGTATCCGGTGGGCGCGCTGTTCGGTCTGGGATTCGACACCGCCACCGAGGTGGCGCTGCTGGCGCTCGCCGGCACCGGCGCGGCGGCCGGACTTCCGTGGTACGCCGTCTTGGTGGTCCCGCTGCTGTTCGCGGCCGGCATGACTCTGATGGACACATTGGACGGCCTGCTGATGACGGTCGCCTACGACTGGGCGTTCATGCAGCCGGTGCGAAAGATCTTCTACAACTTGACCGTAACCGGGCTGTCCATTGCGGTGGCACTGCTCGTCGGATCGATCGAGCTGCTGTCCATACTCCACGACAACATGGATTGGAACGATCCGATCACCAGCTGGATCAGCAGCATCGACCTGAACAACGCCGGCCTGGCGATCGTGGCGCTGTTCGCCGTCACCTGGATCGGTGCGGTCACCTACTGGAAGCTGGCCGACGTCGAGGCCCGCTACCAGGTCGCAGAGGCCGCTGAATAGACGAAAAGACCGGCTAACGCGTTGCGCTAGCCGGTCTTTCGAGATGCACTACGGCGTCGTCGTCCCCGGGCTACCGGCAGAGTGCGCACCGGAACTCGCCAGATCAGACTCGGCGGGCTTGCGGGCTCCGTGGAAGGTGAAGACCGCGTCGTCACCGGAACCTTCGCCGTCCCAGTTGTCAACGTCGACGGTAACCAGCTGACCCGGACCGACCTCGTCGAACAGGATCTTCTCGGACAGCTGGTCCTCGATCTCCCGCTGGATGGTCCGGCGCAGCGGGCGGGCGCCCAGCACCGGGTCGAAGCCCCGCTTGGCCAGCAGAGCCTTGGCCTTGTCGGTGAGCTCCATCGCCATGTCCTTGGCCTTGAGCTGCTTGCCCACCCGGCCGATCATCAGATCGACCATCTCGATGATCTCTTCCTTGGTCAGCTGGTGGAAGACGATGATGTCGTCGATACGGTTCAGGAACTCCGGGCGGAAGTGCTTCTTCAACTCGTCGTTGACCTTCTGCTTCATCCGCTCGTAGTTGTTCTCGCCACCACCCTGGGTGAAGCCGAGCCCGACCGCCTTGCTGATGTCCGAGGTACCCAGGTTCGAGGTGAAGATCAGCACGGTGTTCTTGAAGTCGACCGTGCGTCCCTGACCGTCGGTGAGACGACCATCCTCGAGCACCTGCAACAGGCTGTTGTAGATCTCCTGGTGGGCCTTCTCGATCTCGTCGAACAGCACCACCGAGAACGGCTTGCGCCGCACCTTTTCGGTCAGCTGCCCGCCCTCTTCGTAACCGACATATCCCGGAGGGGCACCGAACAACCGCGACGCGGTGAAGCGGTCGTGGAACTCACCCATGTCGATCTGGATGAGCGCGTCGTCGTCGCCGAACAGGAAGTTGGCCAGCGCCTTGGACAGCTCGGTCTTACCGACACCGGACGGGCCGGCGAAGATGAACGAGCCCGACGGGCGCTTGGGGTCCTTCAACCCGGCGCGAGTACGGCGGATCGCCTTCGAGACCGCCTTGACGGCATCCGACTGGCCGATGATCCGCTTGTGGATCTCATCTTCCATGCGCAGCAATCGGGTGGTCTCGGCCTCGGTCAGCTTGAACACCGGGATACCGGTCCAGTTGCCGAGCACCTCGGCGATCTCGTTTTCGTCGACCTCGGCGACAACATCGAGATCGCCTGAACGCCATTGCTTTTCCCGCTCAGCACGCTGGCCAACCAGCTGCTTCTCGCGGTCGCGCAGGCTGGCCGCCTTCTCGAAGTCCTGCGCGTCGATCGCGGACTCCTTCTCCCGGCGGGCATCGGCGATCTTCTCGTCGAACTCGCGTAGGTCTGGCGGAGCGGTCATCCGGCGGATCCGCATCCGCGCGCCGGCCTCGTCGATCAGGTCAATTGCCTTGTCCGGCAAGAACCGGTCGTTGATGTAGCGGTCGGCCAGCGTGGCGGCAGCCGTCACCGCACCGTCGGTGATCGACACCCGGTGGTGCGCCTCGTAGCGATCGCGCAGACCCTTGAGGATCTCGATGGTGTGCTCCACCGTCGGCTCGCCGACCTGCACCGGCTGGAACCGGCGCTCGAGAGCGGCGTCCTTCTCGATGTATTTGCGGTACTCGTCGAGCGTCGTCGCGCCGATGGTCTGCAGCTCGCCGCGGGCCAGCTTCGGCTTGAGGATCGACGCCGCGTCGATCGCGCCCTCGGCCGCTCCGGCACCGACCAGCGTGTGCAGCTCGTCGATGAACAGGATGATGTCGCCGCGGGTGTTGATCTCCTTGAGCACCTTTTTGAGGCGTTCCTCGAAGTCACCGCGGTAGCGGCTGCCGGCCACCAGCGAACCCAGGTCGAGAGTGTAGAGCTGCTTGTCCTTGAGCGTCTCGGGGACCTCGCCGTGCACGATCGCCTGCGCCAGGCCTTCGACGACCGCGGTCTTGCCGACACCGGGTTCACCGATCAGCACCGGGTTGTTCTTGGTGCGCCGGGACAGCACCTGCATGACCCGCTCGATTTCCTTCTCGCGGCCGATGACCGGGTCGAGCTTGCCCTCCATGGCCGCTGCCGTCAGGTTGCGACCGAACTGGTCGAGGACCAACGACGTCGACGGGCTGCCGGACTCGCCGCCGCGGCCACCGGTGCCGGCTTCTGCGGTCTCCTTGCCCTGGTAGCCGCTGAGCAGCTGGATGACCTGCTGGCGGACCCGGGTGAGCTCGGCGCCCAGCTTCACCAGAACCTGGGCCGCGACACCTTCACCCTCACGGATCAGGCCGAGAAGAATGTGCTCGGTGCCGATGTAGTTGTGGCCGAGCTGCAGCGCCTCGCGCAGGCTCAGCTCGAGGACCTTCTTGGCGCGCGGGGTGAACGGAATGTGCCCGGACGGCGCCTGCTGACCCTGGCCGATGATCTCCTCGACCTGGCTGCGGACACCTTCGAGAGAGATGCCCAACGACTCCAGCGACTTGGCCGCTACCCCTTCGCCCTCGTGAATGAGGCCCAGCAGGATGTGCTCGGTGCCGATGTAGTTGTGGTTGAGCATCCGGGCCTCTTCTTGCGCCAGGACGACCACCCTGCGGGCACGGTCGGTAAAACGTTCGAACATTGGCGGTTACCTGCTCTTCCTCACCATCGGTACTTCGTCATCGTCGGCTTCTGCGCCGACACCGCGTACCTGCCGTCCACTGTAGTGGTCAACCGGCCGGGCTTCCCACCTTGCTATCGCCGAGCCCACCGGGGACTTACCGGCCGTAAGGCAGTTGCAATAAAGCAACGCGGGAAAACAGTGAATCGTTTCCCGCGTTGCGTGAAGATCAGTTCGCCACCAGCGAAAGCGCGGCCGCCGCGCCCCCGATCAGGTCGCGGCGTGAAATGCGTCGATGACGTCGGCCGGGATACGACCGCGGGTCGAGACGTTGTGACCATTACGACGAGCCCAGTCGCGGATCGCCGCGCTCTGCTCACGATCAATGGCGCCACGGCCCCGGCCAGAGCCGGAGCGTCCGCGCCGACGGCCTCCCACCCGGCGAGATGCCTCCACCCACTGCTTCAGATCGTTACGGAGTTTCGTCGCATTCTTGGCCGAAAGATCAATCTCATAGGTCACCCCGTCAAGGCCAAATTCGACGGTTTCATCCGCCCCGCCTTCGCCATCGAAATCGTCGACGAGGGTTACGGTCACTTTCTTCGCCATTGGCTAAGCCTCACGCTTTCTTCTCAGACACTTGCCGTACAAGACACGTGCTCGGACCGCCCCCGTCGGATAATCTGCCATATTCCGCCGAGTAATTCAATACAGCGACACAGAACGGCTCAGTTGCTATGTGGACGCACAATAGGAAACAATACCGTCTCTCTAATTGACAGCCCGGTCAAGGCCATCAGCAGGCGGTCGATGCCCATTCCGGTTCCCGTGCAGGGCGGCATAGCGTGCTCCAGCGCTACGAGAAAGTCCTCGTCGAGCACCATTGCCTCATCGTCGCCGGCGGCCGCGGCCTTCGCCTGCTCAGCGAATCTTTCCCGCTGCACGACCGGGTCGATCAATTCCGAGTATCCCGTGGCCAGCTCGAATCCCCGGATATAAAGGTCCCACTTCTCCGTCACCCCGGCAATGCTGCGGTGTTGACGCGTCAATGGCGTTGTCTCGACCGGAAAATCCTTGACGAACGTGGGCGCTGTCAACGTCGAGCCGACGGTGTGCTCCCACAGTTCCTCGACCAACTTGCCATGTCCGTACCCACGATCGGCCGGAACCTCAACGCCAAGTGACGCAGCGATAGCGAGCAAGCGATCGACATTGGTGTTTGGTCTGATCTCCTCGCCAAGAGCCTCAGATAGAGATGGATACATTTCTATCGAAGCCCATATTCCATCGATGTCATAGATGCTGCCGTCAGGTAGAGAGAGTTGTCGAGTACCGATCGCCTCATCTGCCACCTGTTGAATAAGCTCTCGGGTTACATCGGCAGAATCGTCATACGTTCCATACGCTTGATAGGTCTCCAACATGGAAAATTCAGGCGAATGTGTGGAATCGGCACCTTCGTTTCGGAACACTCGGTTTAGTTCAAAGACCCTGTCGAACCCACCGACGACGCAGCGCTTCAGGAAAAGTTCCGGCGCAATCCGCAGGTAGAGATCGATGTCGAGCGCATTGGAGTGCGTAACGAACGGACGAGCCGCCGCGCCGCCGGCCAGAGTCTGCAACATCGGTGTCTCGACCTCTAAAAAGCCGCGCTGCTCGAGCGCGTTGCGTAATGCCCGAATGACCGCAATTCGCTGGCGGGCGACCGCTCGTGCCTCCGGACGCACAATCAGGTCGACGTAGCGCTGCCGCACCCGCGACTCTTCACTCATCTCTTTGTGTGCCACCGGCAGCGGCCGCAACGCCTTGGACGCCATCTCCCAGCGGTCGCCGAGGACGGAGAGCTCACCGCGTCGCGAGCTGATCACCTCGCCGTGCACGAAAACGATGTCTCCGATGTCGACGTCGGCCTTCCATTGGTCGAGAGCTTCCTGGCCGACGCCGGCCAGGCTGAGCATGACCTGCAGTTGGGTGCCGTCGCCCTCCTGGAGGCTGGCAAAGCACAACTTGCCCGAGTTGCGGGCGAACACCACCCGGCCGGCCACCCCGACGACGTCACCGGTGGTCGAATCGGCCGGCAGATCCGGATAGGCGGCGCGAATCTGCGCCAGGGTATGGGTGCGCGCGACTTCGACGGGATAGGGATCGCGGCCCTCGGCCGCCAGCCGCTCGCGTTTGTCCCGGCGTATCCGGAACTGCTCGGGGAGGTCCTGAGGGTCCTGATCGGCGGCATTCACGACCTGCCAGCTTAAAGGAGGCGAACCCGTGAAACAGACGCAGAGGTCGTGATCAAGGCCCAAGCGGCAACCCTGGCTTCCGCTTCGCGGAGAAGGGATGCTCAGCGCGCGGTCTTGAGCCGACCGCGTTGGCTGTCCCGGTTGCGCTCGAAGACCAGCCGCAGCCCGTGCAAGGTCAGGTGCTGGTCGTAGTGGTCGACGGAGTGCAGCTCGGCCAGCAGCAGCGGGGCGGTGTGGCCTGTCGCCACCACCGTGACGTTATCTCCGGAAAAGCCGTCGACGTCGTTGCGGATCCGGCCCACTAAGCCGTCCACCAGACCCGCGAAGCCGAACACGGCACCGGCTTGCATGCATTCGACGGTGTTTTTGCCGACCACCGAGCGGGGCCGGGCCAGCTCGACCCGCCGCAGAGCTGCCGAGCGGGCGGCAGCAGCATCGGACGACACCTGGATGCCCGGCGCAATCGCGCCGCCGAGGAATTCGCCTTTAGCAGAAACCACGTCAACGCAGATCGACGAGCCGAAGTCGATGACGATGGCAGCTGTGTTGTACTTCTGAAAAGCCGCCAGGCAGTTGACAATTCGGTCAGCGCCGACTTCTTTGGGATTGTCGACCAGCAGCGGAATGCCAGTTCGGACACCGGGTTCGATCAGAACGTGCGGCACGGTGGGCCAGTACTGCTCGAGCATCACCCGCACCTCGTGCAGCACCGACGGTACCGTGGACAGTGCCGAGGCGCCCGTGAGCTGATCGGAGTCGTCACCGATCAGGCCGTCGATGGTCAGCGCGAGCTCGTCGGCAGTGATCTCGGATTCGGTTCGAATCCGCCACTGCTGCACAACTTTTGCGTGCTCCTTGGCACCGGAGAGCAATCCGACGACAGTGTGGGTGTTGCGAACGTCGATGGCCAGCAGCACGGCTAGAAAGCTTTCATCGCGGCGAGACCAGCTCACCCGCATCAGCCGGCACGAACGCCGGATCGTTGCCCAGGTCGATCGCGTTGTTATCGGCGTCGACGAATACGATCTTGGGCTGGTACTCGCGCGCCTCGGCGTCCTCCATCTGGGCGTAGGCGATCAGGATCACCAGATCACCGGGATGCACGAGATGCGCTGCCGCGCCGTTGATCCCGATCACGCCGCTGCCACGCTGCCCGGTGATCGCATAGGTGACCAGACGCGCGCCGTTGTCGATGTCGACGATGGTCACCTGCTCGCCCTCGAGCAGGTCGGCCGCATCCATCAGGTCGGCGTCGATCGTCACCGACCCGACGTAGTGCAGGTCGGCCTGCGTCACCGTCGCCCGGTGGATCTTCGACTTGAGCATTGTTCGTAACATCAATTCCTCCAATGTGATTCGAGGGATTCAGCAGACGCCGCGGGCATTCGCCCGTCGACGCCTACGGTGGTTCCGATTTCGATGGCGATGTTGTCGAGCAGTCTGGTCCGGCCGAGCCGGGCCGCAACCAGCAGCCGACCGGCACCGGTCGCGGGGGCCGGTCCCAGCGCGGCGTCGCGCACCTCGAGGTAGTCCACGACGATGGCGGGCACCGCGGCGAGCACCGAGCGTGCCGCGTCCAGTGCAGCGCCCGCGCCGCCCGGCGCAGCATGGGAGCCGGCCAGCAGCGCGGCCGACAAGAGGCCGGCCAGCTCGCGTTGAGCGGCGTCGAGGTAGCGGTTGCGTGACGACATCGCCAGACCGTCGGTCTCGCGTACGATCGGCACGCCGACGACCCGGACGTCGATGTTGAGGTCGGCGGCCATCTGGCGGACGAGCACCAGCTGCTGATAGTCCTTCTCGCCGAAAAAGATTCGGTCAGGCGAGACGATCTGCATCAGCTTGCAGACGACGGTGAGCATGCCCGCGAAATGAGTGGGGCGAGCCGCGCCCTCGAGCTCGGCTCCGAGCGGGCCGGGATGCACGGTGGTACGTGTGCCGTCCGGATACATCGCCGCAGCACTTGGGGTGAAGGCAATTTCAACCCCTTCACCGCGTAACAACTCCAGATCGGCCTCGACGACCCGCGGGTACGCGTCGAGATCCTCACTCGCGCCGAACTGCAGCGGGTTCACAAAGATCGAGACCACGACTACCGAACCGGGCACCCGTTTGGCGGCTTTCACCAGCGCGATGTGTCCATCGTGCAGAGCGCCCATGGTCGGCACCAGCATCACCCGTCGACCGGTATGCCGCAACGCCCGGCTGACGTCACTGACTTCGCGGGGATTGGCGTAGACGTTGAGTTCGCCGGCGTTGAACTTCGGGGGCCGCTGGATGCTCATCGGGTCAGCACCTCGAGCACCTCTTCGGGGGCGTGCACCTTCTCGGCGGTGCGGATCGCATTCGCCCGGTAGGCCTGTGCCAGTTGAGGATCGACACTGCGCAACGCTTGCAGGTGCCCGGCAACCACGCCGGCGTCGCCGCGGGCGATCGGGCCGGTCAGCGCCGCCTGCCCACGCTGCAGGGTGTTCTCCAAAGCCGCGCGGGCCAACGGCCCGAGGATGCGCTCAGCGATGCCGCCGGGCTGGTCGTCGACGAGCTGCTGGCCGAGCAGCTCGGTACCCGACACCGCGGCTCGCAGCGCATCTAGCGCGTCGGTGACCACGGTGACGATGTGATTGCCGGCGTGCGCCAATGCCGCGTGATACAGCGTGCGCGCGTGCTCTGGAACGCGGAATGGCTCACCCCCGATCTCGAGCACCAGCGATTGCGCGATCGCGTAGCCGATTTCGTCGGCGGCGGTGATCCCGAAGCAGGTGTCCGGCAGCCGAGAGATGTCCTCGTCGGAACCGGTGAACGTCATCGCCGGATGGATGGCCAACGGAATGCAACCCAAGGCGCTCAGCGGCGCCAGTACGTCGATGCCATTGACCCCCGAGGTGTGGACGACGATGGTGCCCGGCCGCACGGCGGAGGTGGCAGCCAAACCCGAAACCAGGCCTGGCAATTCGGTGTCCGGCACGGCCAGCAGTAGAAGTTCGGCGTTGCCGGCGACGTCAGGCACCGGCGCTATCGGGGTATCGGCCAGCCGGCGCTCGGCGCGCTGCCGGGAGGCGCGGGACACCGCACTGCAGGCGATAACGACGTGTTCGACGCGCTCCAGCGCCACACCCAATGCGGTTCCCACCCGGCCGGCGGAGATGATCCCCACCTGGAGCCGAGCCGGCCGCAATCCGTCGAACTGCACCATCGCAGACGACCCTCACAAGTCCTTTTGGTTTCGTTCCAGTCCCGCGATGCGGGTACCGGACGGTCGCTACGACTGTACCGCGTGACGATGCGCGCTGCGAAGCGGCGCGAGGAGGAGCGCGGTCATTCAACCTGGTCGCGACGATGCAGTCGAAACGGTGTGGTGTTCGCCTCAGTCTTCGCGGCGCCGGCGACGCCCGCCGCCCTCGGACGGGGCGCTTTGCAGCCGCGCGAGCAGATCCGCCACCGACTGACCGCCTGATTGCGGCTCCTCGGCTTCGGATGGCGCGTCTGTGCTGCGATGGCGGGCGCTGGCCGGTGGCGGCGGCGACATCGCCGGCTCCCGGTCCTGGGTCGGCGGCGGGGGCGGCGGAGGTGGGGGCGGCGGCGGTGACATCGCCGGAGCCGGGGCCGATCCGGCGGTGCCCTGCTCGGGGTAGTCGGTGGAGTGGCGGGATCGTGCTCGAGGACCCGAGTCGCCACGGTCGCCGCCCGGTTCGCCCTGACCTGCGGACGGGTCGGCGTCCGAGCTGGAGTGGCGTCCGCGCCGCTCGGGCCGCGACTCCACGAGAGGCTGGTCCCGGGACGGCCCGTTGTCGTACGCCCACGACGTTGGTGCGGGGGTTTGCGGCTGACCGGAATTCCAGTTGCTGCCGGGAGTTCCCGCAGGCAGCCACTGTCCCTCGGGGCTGACCGGCTGCCAATCGGCCGGTTGCTCGGGCTGCCGCGGCGCCTCAGCCGGTGGCGGCCACGGGATCCGCGGGTGCTGCGCAGGCGGCTCAGGCTGCGGCGCAGCGAACTGCGGTTCGGGCTGCTGCGGTGGCCTGGGCTCGCGCGGTTCGGGCACGAAAGGTTCAGCTCGCCGGTGGGAGCGCCGCGGGCCGGGCTCGACCCGTTCGGGTCCGTTGGTCGGCGGCACGCCAGTCGCGGGCCATCCGCCGGGCTGGCCTGGCGGCGGAGCCCAGTTGCGGGCTTCCTGCGAACGTTCCCCCGGGCTTGGGTGCGCGGCCGGTGCCTGCGGTGGAGTCCAGGCCGCCGCCGGCGCAGGCTGGTTGCGGCCGGCCGGGGTTTCCTGGTCGCTGGAACGCCGATGCGAACCGCGATCCGGCTCGGAGACGTCGGCGGCGCGGCTCTGTCGCGGTGGCGCGTACGCCTCGTAGGGCTGCGGCGCGTAGTTCGGCTGGTAGCTCTCCGCGGACGGCTGCCGCGGCGGAGACGGGACCAGCGGTTCCTCATGCACGTCGATGATCGAGTCGTCAGCCTGCCGAGCAGGCTCTTCGGCCCGAACTGATTGCACCCGGTTGATGCGCTCGCGGGCGCTTTCGTTGTCGCGCTCCCATTCGCTGTAGCCGCGGACGGCCCTGCGTTCACCTTCGAGAGCGGGGCGGTCGCTGAGCTCGGCGTCGAACAGGATCTCGAGGTTGGTGCGCAGCGCGGCCAACTCGGCTCGCAGCTCCGACACTTCGTCGTTGGCTTGCGCACGCAACTCGGTGGCCAGCTCGCGACGCAGCTGGGATTCCACCGTGAGCTCGTATTCGCGGCGGGCCGAGATTTCCCGGTCCAACTGCAGGTCGTACACCAGCTTCAGATCCCGCGCCCGGGCTTGATCCACGTCACTCTGCCGGCGGTAGATCACTGAGACGAAAGCGGCCACGACGGCGGCCCACAACGCCAGAATCACCGCGAGCTTGAGGAGCTCCACCCTGTCGGTAAAGACGAGTGCCGAACTGGCGCCAATGGCCAGAACCAGCAACGCTGTCAGGAGCACCCAACCCGGTCTGCGGCCGCCGCGGCGCGCCCGGGCGCCGCGCGGCAGATCGGTCATGGCCCGACTGTACCGGCCCTGGGTCGCTCCGCGTGTCGTCGTCCTCCGGCGTTTCTCACCTGGACTAATCGCGAAAATCGGGTGGTCGTCGGAGCGGGCTAATTTTCGGCGCCCTCGCCGTTCTGGGTCGGGTCTCCCGGAGATTTGCAGCAATGTTGCAACCACAGCGCGGCTGTCACCAAAGCCAGCGCGCTCAGAGCGGCCACCGCCGTGCCGAGGGTGTCCTCGGCGGCGACCCTGAGCCATGACCGCCGCGGCAGCAGATACGCCAGCACGCCCACCCACCAGCCCATCGCAACCGCCCCGACCCAGGCCGAGGCCTGAGCGATGACCAGGCTGCTGGCCACCGAGAGCGGGTGCAGCCAGCCCGGCCCATCGCCGATCTCGCCGTCGGCGATCTTGGCCCGCACGTGACGCCCCCACATCGCCTCCGCGGCGCCGACCACAAGCAGCGACAGACCCGTCCACACCGTGATCGGCGGAAACCACCGGTAAATCACTGTGACCAGCAGATAACCCGCGACCGCGGTGCCGATCACCGCGGCCGCCAGATCTCGTCTGCGGGTGGGGCCCATTAGCCTTCGGTACGCGGCTCGAGGACGAAGTGGGTGTGCCGCACGCCCGCGCGATCGGTCGGATCCAGTTCGGCGATCAACCTGGCGACCGATTGCTTCCCACCCGCAACCGTCAACGTCGCGTCCGGGTCGACAGCCAACCAGGGAATGAGCACGAAGGCGCGCAGGTGGGCCAGCGGATGCGGCAGGGTCAACCCGTCTTCCAGGGAGAACAGCTCGCTGTCGCCCTCCAGCGACGTCAAGTGGCAGGAGATCAGGTCGACGTCGAGGGTGCGCGGGCCCCACTTCTGCCCGCGCACGCGGTCTGCCGCGACTTCCATCTGCTGCGCACAGCGCAGCCAGCCCTGGCCGTCGAGCGTCGCGTCTTCGGCGATCAGTACCGCGTTGAGGAACGGGCCCTGCTCAACCCCACCCCAGGCCGCAGTCTCGTATACCGGCGAAACGGCTTGCACTGCACCGCAGAGCCGGTCGAGCACCGACTGCAGCCGGGCCAGCCGGTCACCGATGTTGGATCCGATCGACAACACCACGCGAGTCATCAGCGCCACTCCTCCACCCCGGCTACGCCGGCGTCATCGTCGTCGGCGGGAGTCATCAGCGCCACTCCTCCACCCCGGCTACGCCGGCGTCATCGTCGTCGGCGGGAATCACGCCGGAACCACCTGCCCCCGTCCGCCGCGGCGGGACCGGCGTGCCACGACGGCAACGTCGTCAAAGGTGTGCGGAATGGGAGCCTGCGGCTTGTGCACTGTCACCTCCACTGCATGCACGCGATGGTCTTTCATCACGTCCTCGGCGATCTCGCCGGCAACCGTCTCTATCAAATTACGGGCCTGCCCCGCGACGATCGCGGCCGCCCGCTCGGCCAGAACGCCGTAGTCGTAGGTGTCCGCCAGATCGTCGCTGGCCGCGGCATCCACCAGGTCTATCCATACGGTGACATCGACAATGAAATCCTGACCATCGGCCCGCTCGTGGTCGAAGACGCCGTGATTTCCTCGAACGTGTAAGCCGCGCAACTCGATTCGATCAGTCATCGGACTCCATCGCCCCAGCCCCTGTCCATGCCTCGACGACTCTGACGGCATCGACCGTGGCCCGCACGTCGTGTACCCGGACTCCCCACGCACCATGCAACGCGGCCAGCGCCGACACCACCGCGGTCGCTGTCTCGCGGCCATCGGGTGGTCGGACCGCGCTGTCGGCACCGGCCAGCAACCTCCCGAGAAACCGCTTGCGTGATGCACCGACCAGCACCGGAAGCCCACAAGCCACCAACTCCGGCAGAGCGTGCAACAACGCCCAGTTGTCTTGGGCGGACTTCGCGAAGCCCAGGCCGGGGTCGATAACCAGCTTGGCCGGATGCACCCCCGCGGCAACGGCATTGTCGACGCAGGCCATCAACTCGGCCCGAACTTCGGCGACCACATCACGGTACGGCGGTACCTGATGCGGTTGTTCGGCCGACACCGATCGCCAGTGCATCAGCACCCACGGCACATCGGCCTCGGCCAGCAGGGCCGCCATGTCCTCGTCGGCGCGACCGCCGGAGACGTCGTTGACCATCGCTGCACCGTTTTCCAGCGCCGCCCGGGCCACGGCGGCCCGCATGGTGTCAATACTCACGGTAATGCCTTGGGCAGCAAGATCTTTGACGACGGGCACAATTCGGGCTGCCTCGACCCGCGGATCGATACGCTGTGCGCCGGGTCGGGTCGACTCCCCTCCGACGTCGATGATCGTTGCGCCGTCGGCGGCCAGCGCCAACCCTTGCTCAACGGCACGATCGGCATCGAGATAGCGCCCGCCATCCGAGAACGAGTCGTCGGTGACGTTCACCACCCCCATGACCTGGACGGGCGTATTGTTCACCTGCGCAAGATCAGGTCGAGCGCTTCGGCTCGAGATGCACTGTCGGACTTGAACTGTCCGCGCACGGCCGACGTCGTGGTGGTCGCTCCCGGCTTCCGCACGCCTCTCATCGACATGCAGAGGTGCTCAGCCTCGATAACGACGATGGCGCCGCGAGGATCGAGTTTGCGCATCAGCGCATCGGCGATCTGAGCGGTGAGACGCTCCTGTACCTGCGGCCGCTTGGCGTACATGTCGACAAGCCGGGCGATCTTCGACAACCCGGTCACCCGGCCGTCATGGCCGGGGATGTACCCGACGTGCGCCACGCCATGGAACGCCACCAGATGATGTTCGCAGGTGGAATACATCGGGATCTCTTTGATCAGCACCAACTCGTCGTGCTGCTCGTCAAAGGTGGTGTCCAGCACGGTGTCCGGATCGGCGTAGAGGCCCGCGAACATTTCCTGGAAACTGCGCGCCACCCGGGCCGGCGTGTCCACCAGACCGTGCCGGTCCGGGTCTTCGCCGATGGCATGGAGCAATTCACGAATCGCAGCCTCGGCCCGCGGTTGGTCGAACACCGGTTTGGTCAGGGTCGCGGTGTGGGAATTCGGCTGCGCCATCGCAGTCTCCGTTCGTGTCAGCCGTGTGTCGACGGGTTAGACGGACCCGGGCCGCCGCTAGGCGGTTCGGCGGCCTGGCCTGCCTCCGGTGCGGGTGCACCGGGCGGAGGATACGGCGGATAGGGCGGGTAGGGCTGGCCCGCATGCTGATGGGGGGGCGCCGGCCAATGCTGCTGCGGCGGTGGGTACCAGTAGCCCGACTGCTGCGGGCCTGGATGCTGCTGCGGCGGTGGCCATCCCGGAGCGTGCCAGCCGGCCGGTGCACCGTAGTCGGGCTGCGTCGAACTCTGCTGACCACCGTTGGGGCTGGCGTGAGAACCGTTGTTGCCGTTGGCGCTTCGCTCGGCCTCGACCTGGGCAGCGTCACGCGATGCCGCGGCGATCGCCGCCTTGAAGGCCGGCTCCGCTTCCGGCTTGGGCCATGGCTCGCCACGCTCGATGGCGAGCTCGCCCGGCGTCTTGATCGGCGGCTTGTCCGACGGAATGCGACCACCGAAGTCATCGAAAAGGGTGAGCCTCGGCCGCTTTTCGACGTCGGCGAAGATCGCCTCCAGGTCAGCGCGGTGCAGCGTCTCCTTTTCCAGGAGCTCACCGGCCACCGCATCCAGCACGTCTCGGTACTCGGTAAGGATTTCCCAGGCCTCGGTGTGCGCAGCCTCAATGAGCTTGCGCACTTCCTCGTCGATTTCGCGGGCGACCTCGTGCGAGTAGTCGGGCTGGGTGCCCATGGTCCGGCCCAGGAAGGGATCCGCGCCCTCAGTCCCATACTTGACGGCACCCAGCTTGGAGCTCATCCCGAATTCGGTAACCATTGCCCGAGCCACTTTGGTCGCATGCTCGATGTCAGACGAGGCCCCCGTGGTGGGCTCGCGGAAGACCAGTTCCTCGGCTGCCCGGCCACCCAGCGCCATCACCAGCCGGGCGACCAGTTCCGAGCGCGTGTGCAGACCCTTGTCGTCCTCAGGCACAGCCAAGGCGTGTCCGCCGGTTTTGCCGCGGGCCAGGATTGTCACCTTGTACACCGGGTCCAGACCCGGCATCGCCCAACCGGCCAGCGTGTGTCCGGCCTCGTGATAGGCGATCGTCTTCTTTTCCTGCTCGCTGATGATCCGGCCCTTGCGTCGCGGGCCGCCGACCACCCGGTCGACCGCCTCTTCCAGGGCCGCACCGGTGATCACCGTGCCGTTCTCGCGGGCAGTCAGCAGCGCCGACTCGTTGATGACGTTCTCCAGGTCGGCGCCGGTCATGCCGACGGTGCGCTTGGCCAGCCCGTCGAATTCGACGTCGGGACCGAACGGCTTGCCCTTCGCGTGAACCTGCAGCACCGCGCGCCGGCCCGCCAGGTCGGGGCTGGACACCGGAATCTGGCGGTCGAAGCGACCGGGACGCAGCAGCGCCGGATCGAGGATGTCGGGCCGGTTGGTCGCCGCGATCAGGATGACGCCCTGCCGCTCTCCAAAGCCGTCCATTTCGACCAGCAGCTGGTTCAGCGTCTGCTCGCGTTCGTCGTGTCCACCGCCCAAACCGGCGCCGCGCTGACGGCCGACGGCGTCGATCTCGTCGACGAAGATGATGCACGGGCTGTGCTGCTTGGCCTGCTCGAACAGGTCACGGACCCGGGAGGCACCGACGCCGACGAACATCTCGACGAAATCGGAACCGGAGATGGTGAAGAACGGCACCCCGGCTTCGCCGGCAACGGCCCGCGCCAGCAGGGTCTTACCGGTTCCGGGTGGGCCGTAGAGCAGCACACCTTTGGGGATCTTGGCGCCGAGCGCCTGGTAGCGCGACGGGTTCTGCAGGAAGTCCTTGATCTCGTAGAGCTCCTCGACCGCCTCGTCCGCGCCGGCGACGTCGGCGAACGTGGTTTTGGGCATGTCTTTGTTCAACATCTTGGCCCGCGACTTGCCGAAGCCGAATCCCATCCGGGCGCCGCCCTGCATGCGGGAGAACATCATGAACAAACCGACCAGCAACAGCAGCGGTAGCACGTAAACCACCAGCGAGCCGATGATGCTGCCCTGGTTGACGACGGTGCTGACCTGCGCGTCCTTGCCGCTCAGCTGATCGAACAGCGGGACGGCGTAGCCGGTCGGGAAATGGGTGATGATCTTGTCGGAGCCGTCGGTACCGGTGGCAGCGCTCTTCAGCGTCAAACGAACCTGCTGTTCGCGGTCGTCGATCTGGGCGCTCTTGACGTTGCCGGCCTTGATCTGGGCCGTCGCCACCGACGTGTCAACCGGCTTGAAGCCGCGGGTGTCGTCGCTGAAATAGAAGAACGACCAACCAAGCAGCAGCACGACTGCGATGGCCGTGAGCGTGCGGATCACGTTTTTGCGGTTCATCAATCATCGGCCGTCGTCGGCCAGGTCCTTCCCTATACACGCAGCTGGAATAGTCCAGGTTACCGCCCCGTGTCGACTGCCAGCGCGGCGCAGGGCGCCGGGCGCAGCAGGTCGACACAGCTTCCCGCCCGGCCAGAGCCAGGCGTACGCGGGCAAGCTCCTAAACACCTCGGTATTGCCAACGAATCGAAGTTCCCGACACCTTCGGCGGCCAGGGCCGGCGTGTGCTTTGGTGAACCTGTGTCTGACAGTCAGCCGATCACCGAACGCACCATCGACACCAACGGCGTGCGACTGCACATCGTCGAAGCGGGTGAGCCAGGCGCACCTGTCGTCGTGCTGGCTCACGGCTTCCCCGAGACCTCCTATTCCTGGCGTCACCAGATCCCGGCGTTGGCCGCTGCCGGGTACCACGTCCTGGCCCCCGATCAGCGCGGTTATGGCCGAACCACCCGCCCCGCAGAGATTGCCGCCTACAACGTTGCCGATCTGTCCGCCGACTTGATCGGCCTGCTCGATGACGTGGGTGCCGACAAAGCGGTGTTCATCGGTCACGACTGGGGCTCCCCGGTGGTGTGGAGTACGGCTCAGCTCCATCCCGAGCGGGTCGCGGCGGTCGTCGGGATGAGCGTTCCACCGGTGCCCCGCTCGCAGGTGCCCCCGACCACGGCATTCCGGGGCATCTTCGGCGACAACTTCTTCTACATGCTGTATTTCCAGGAACCCGGAGTGGCCGACGCCGAGCTCGGCGGCGACCCGCGCCGGACGATCACGCGGATGCTGAACGGGCTAACCCGATCCGACGATCCGGCCGCCGCGATCCGGATGATCAGGCCCGGGCCGGCCGGGTTCATTGACCGGTTGCCGGAGGCCGACGGGCTGCCGGACTGGATCACCGCCGACGAGGTCGACCACTACGTCGCCGAGTTCACCCGGACCGGTTTCACGGGCGGTCTCAACTGGTATCGCAACCTCGACCGCAACTGGGAGCTGATGGCCGATCCGCCGGCCGCCACCATCGCCGTGCCGGCCATGTTCATCGGCGGCACCGATGATCCGGTGCTGAGTTTCATGCGTCCCGACCGGGCGCCTGAGATAGTGACGGGCCGCTACCGCGAGGTGCTGATCGAGGGTGCCGGGCACTGGCTGCAGCAGGAGGAGCCGGACCGGGTCAACGAACTGCTGCTCGACTTCTTGTCGAGCCTCAAGACCGGCGCCGAACTGTGAACCGGCCGCTGAACTTCGGCGTGTTCGTCACGCCGTTCCATCCGACCGGCCAATCCCCCACGGTGGCACTGGAATACGACATGGAGCGGGTCGTGTCGCTGGACCGCCTCGGCTTCGACGAAGCGTGGTTCGGCGAGCATCATTCCGGCGGCTACGAGTTGATCGCCTGCCCGGAGGTGTTCATCGCCGCGGCCGCCGAACGGACCAAACACATCCGGCTGGGTACCGGGGTGGTGTCGCTGCCCTACCACCATCCGCTGATGGTGGCCGATCGCTGGGTGCTGCTGGATCACCTGACCCGCGGGCGGGTGATGTTCGGCACCGGACCGGGCGCGCTGCCGTCCGACGCCTACATGATGGGGATCGATCCGGTCGAGCAGCGCCGGATGATGCAGGAATCGCTGGAGGCGATCCTGGCGTTGTTCCGCGCCGCGCCCAGCGAGCGGATCAGCCGGCACTCGGATTGGTTCACCTTGCGTGACGCGCAACTGCATATCCGGCCCTATACCTGGCCCTACCCCGAAATATCAACGGCGGCAATGATTTCACCGTCCGGACCGCGCCTGGCCGGCACGATGGGTACGTCGCTGCTTTCCCTGTCGATGTCGGTTCCCGGCGGCTACGCCGCCTTGGACAACACCTGGCAAGTGGTCGAGGAGCAGGCCGCCAAGGCCGGACGAGACAGTCCGGATCGTGCCGGCTGGCGGGTGCTGTCGATCATGCACATCGCCGATACCCGCGAAAAGGCGATCGACGACTGCACGTACGGACTGCAGGATTTTGCGAACTACTTCGGCGCGGCCGGGTTTGTTCCGTTGTCCAACGAAGTCGAGGGCGCGCAGACGCCGCACGAATTCGTCGAAGACTATGCGGCCAAAGGCAACTGCTGCATCGGCAGCCCCGACGACGCGATCGTGCACATCGAAGATCTGCTCGAGCGGTCCGGCGGATTCGGGACACTGCTGATGCTCGGCCATGACTGGGCCTCCCCGGAGGCGACCTACCACTGCTACGAACTGATGGCCCGCAAGGTCATTCCGCATTTCAAGGGCCAACTCGAGGCGGCCCGATCCTCGCACGAATGGGCCAAAGAAAAACGGGACGAGCTGATCGGACGCGCGGGGCAGGCTGTCGTTAAGGCGATTACCGAGCACGTCGCCGAGACGGGCGCCAACTGATGCGCGCCTCGGTGCTGCGGGACGGCCGAATGGTATACCGCGACGACGTGCCCGAACCCGTCCCCGGCCCGGGCCAGGTGCTGGTCGCGGTGCGTTCGTGCGGAATCTGCGGCTCGGACCTGCATTTCGCCTCGCACGGCACTGAGGTGTTGTCGCTGAGTAACGAGATGGCCAGCGGGGCCGGCGCAATGAGCGTCGACTTGAGCCACGACGTCTTCATGGGTCACGAGTTCAGCGCCGAAGTTCTCGAGGCCGGACCCGCCACCGACACTCACCCGGCCGGGACGTTGGTCACATCGATCCCGGTTCTGTTGTCAGGCAACAACGTTGAGGCGATCGTCTACAGCAATGCGACGGTGGGCGGTTACGCCGAGCGGATGTTGCTGTCGGCGCCGCTTTTGCTGCCAATTCCCAATGGCCTCGATCCGCAACACGCCTCGCTCGCCGAGCCAATGGCGGTCGGACTACATGCGGTGAACAAGTCCGGCATCCAGCCGGGGGAGCCCGCCCTGGTGCTGGGGTGCGGCCCGATCGGCATCGCCGTCATCGCCGCCCTGCGATTGAGGGGCGTCGAGACCATTGCGGCAGCAGACTTTTCACCGAAGCGGCGCGAACTCGCCACGACGATGGGTGCCCATCAGACCATCGATCCGGCGCTGGGGTCTGCGTTCGACATCGCGAAGCCGGCAGTGGTGTTCGACGCGGTCGGCGTTCCCGGAATCATCGACGACGTGATGCGCCGCGCGCGGCACGGCACGCGGTTGGTCGTGGTGGGTGTCTGCATGCAGGCCGACACCGTGCACCCGTTCTTCGCGATCGCCAAGGAGATTAGCGTCCAGTTCGTTCTCGCTTACGACCCGAACGAATTCGGTGATTCTTTGCGGGCGATTGCAGAGGGCGACATCGACGTCGCCCCAATGATCACCGGCAATGTCGGCCTCGAGGACGTCGGGACGGCGTTCGACGATCTCGCGGACCCTGAACGGCACTGCAAGATCGTCGTCATACCCTAGCCGCCCACGGTTGGACGAGGAACCACGGTCGGTTTGAAACCATAACGGGGAGCGGCGAATTGCATGCCACGACCGCCGTTACCGCCCATGACCGGCACGCCGCCCATGCTGTTGGTGACAGGCTGCGCGGTCAACGGCTGTGACGACACCGGAGTGCCGAGATCGCCGACCGAGGTGGCAGCGGGACTCACCGACGGAGCCACACCGCCCCAGTTCGGCGGCACCGACAACCGTCCGACCAACTCCGCCTTGCCGAGCCCTCCCGCGACCCCGCCCGGGACTCCGGTGGGGCGGCTCGGTGGAATCACCTCCGCGACGCTGCCCGCCTTGCTCACCGCTGGCAGGACGCTGTGCGCAAGGCCGTCGACGTCTTTGAACGCGGTGGTGAAAAGTCTTGTGGGCGAAATCAACCGGATGAAAGCGTCGAACCCGGTGCTGGCATCCAGGGTCTGCGATCCGGTCAGTCCTTCCAGGAGGTCGCCCACCACACCTCCTACCACGACGCCGTCGCCGTTGGAGTTCCAGACGTGACCGGTCAGTCCGAGCGCATTCAGAAAATTGTCGAGGTTCCCCATCCACGGCGGTGCCGGCATCTCGCCGGCCAGGGCGGCCAAGGAGTCGGTCACCGCGGACTGTCCGCCGCTGGATCCGATCGCCTGTGCGACTGCGGACGCCTGCGCGCCCAAGCCTGCCGGGCTGGCCGAGTCCGCCGCCGTGGCGAATGGCGCCAGCGTCGCCGCGGCAGATGACGCGCCAGCGTAGCCGTACATCGCGGCGGCGTCCTGCGCCCACATCTCGGCGTACTGCGCTTCGGTCGCCAGAATCGCGGGCGTGTTCTGGCCCAACAGATTCGTCGCAATCAACGCCGGCAACAACGCGCGGTTGGCCGCGATCTCGGGCGGCGGCACCATCGCGATGAAGGCTGTCTCATAGGCGCTGACGGCGGCCGCTGCCTGAGCGCCGACCCGGTCAGCCTGCACGGCCGTGCCGGCCAGCCACTCCACCTGTGCCTGGGATGCCGTGGCCATCGAGGTAGCGGCCGGCCCCAGCCACGACCCGTCGGTGAGGGCGTCGACCACCGCTTCGTACGCGGACGCCATCGTGGTCAGCTCCGCGGACAGCCTCGCCCAGGCCGACGAGGCCGTCAGCATCGGGCCCGCGCCGGGCCCGGCGTACATCAACCCGGAGTTGACCTCAGGCGGTAGCGATGCGAAATCCAGCATGCCGGCGACCTATCCGACCGCTGCGGCGTTGGCGGCCTCGGTGGCCGCGTACGAACTGGAGCTGGCGCCCAACACGGTCGCCATGAAGTCCTGGACGGCGGCGGCATGAGCGCTGACCGTTTGGTAGAGCTGCGCGTGGGCAGCGAACTGCGCGGCGGTCAACGCCGACACCAGATCACCCGCGGCGGGCATCAACCCGACCGTCGGTGCGGCTGCGGCCGCGTTTCCGGCCCTGAGAGCCTCGTTGATGGTGCGCAGTTTGCCCGCGGCCGCAGCAAGGACTTCCGGCTGCGCGATGACGTTTGACATGGTTCCTCCGAAAAATGCTAGTACCCAACAGCTTCAGCCGGCGTCGTCAGCGACTGGAGCGGATCCTGCGACACGTTAAGCCAGCGGCGGCGCGCGAACACAGCCCCCATGGACCCTGTTCACCGTCGAGTCGATGACTATTCATTTAGCTGTCGAAATAAGCTGGAAGTTAGGAGTTAGACATGAAAGTTATTGGTATTCAATGTTATTAGAAGTCGCTATGAGCTTTTCGATGGTTGCCACAGTACACGGTAAACTTTGCTCGCCGCACCTTCACCATGACCGCCGCGCCCTCGTGACGGGCATTCGACGCTAATATCGTTGAATAAGAATGTAATTCGGACAGCGAATGCCGAATAACACTTATTACCATCTGTTTTCACTATGAAGGCGTATGAGCCGTCCTGCGCCGCCCGCGCGGCCGCTATGCCGGCAGACCGCGTCAAAGCAACCCTCAGCCGTTCCGTTGGTATATGTTGGTTTGCTGTTAGGCCTCAGCTGTCGACCGTCCCGGCGTGGCGACCAGGGATGCTACCGAGGAGGCGCCATGCCCACGCCGGCGCTCAGTCTGCAACGGCAGATGCTGCGCCGCCGCCCCGTCAGCGGTGCACCGGTCGCCGCGGGCGCCTCGGTTCAACTGCAACGCAGCCTCGGCGTGTTCCTGCTGACCATGTTCGGCGTCGGCGAGACGGTCGGGTCGGGGATCTTCATCGTGCTGTCGCAGTCGGTGCCGCAGGCCGGCCCGGCCGTGGTCATCTCGTTCGTGATCGCCGGCATCGCAGCGGGCCTGGCCGCGATCTGCTACGCCGAACTCGCCTCGGCGGTACCCGTCTCGGGATCGGCCTACTCCTACGCTTACGCAACCCTCGGCGAGTTCGCGGCGATGGGCGTTGCGGCCTGCCTGCTGCTGGAATACGGCGTATCGACTGCCGCAGTGGCCGTCGGCTGGAGCCAGTATCTCAACAAGCTGCTCCATAATGTATTCGGATTTGTTATCCCACAGTATATTTCAGCTGCGCCGTGGGATCCGGCGCGCGGCCTGGTCAACCTTCCGGCAGTCGTTCTGGTGGCGTTGTGCACGCTGCTGCTGATCCGCGGCGCCAGCACATCCGCCAAGGCCAACGCCGTCATGGTGGTGATAAAACTCGCTGTGCTGGTGCTCTTCTCGGCCATCGCGTTCACTGCGTTTCACGCCGGCAACTTCAAAGATCTGGCGCCGTTCGGGGTCTCCGGCATCAGTCTGGCCTCGGGCACCATCTTCTTCGCCTACATCGGACTTGACGCGGTGTCGACCGCCGGCGACGAGGTCAAAGACCCACAGCACACGATGCCGCGGGCAATTATCGCCGCCCTGCTGATCGTCACCGCCATCCACGTTCTGGTGTCGATTGCCGCGATCGGCGCTCAGCGCTGGCAGGACTTCAAGGGCGAGGAGGCAGTGCTCGCGGTGATCCTCGACCACATCACCGGCAATACCGCGGGCAGCACCATTGTCGCTGCGGGCGCAGTGATTTCGATCTTCTCCGTCACGCTGGTGACTCTCTACGGCCAGACCCGCATCCTGTTCACCATGGGTCGCGACGGGCTGCTGCCGGCGGCGTTCGCGAAGGTGAATCCCCGCACGATGACGCCGGTTCGCAACACGCTGATCGTGGCGCTTGCGGTGGGGTTGCTGGCCGCATTTGTTCCGCTGGACCGGCTGGCCGAAATCGTCTCAATCGGGACGTTGACGGCGTTCATCGTGGTGTCGGCCGGCGTGATCGTGCTGCGCATCCAGGAACCAGATCTGCCTCGCGGTTTCCTGGTACCCGGTTATCCGGTGACGCCGATCCTGTCCATCGCCGCGTGCGCCTACATCCTGTTCAGCCTGCACTGGTACACCTGGGTCGCGTTCAGCGGTTGGGTAGCGGTCGCGTTGACGTTCTACCTGGTGTGGGGCCGCAGGCACAGCGCCCTCAACGGCGACGCCACATCGCTGTGAAGTGGTGCCGCCGCACTTGATCAGGAGCTCACCCTCCTCCAAAGACATTGGCCTTCCAGCATTATCGAGAACAGATTGGGTAACACCCGGAACGAGAGCTGTTGCCCTGCCGCCCCGGCCTCTACTTGGGGCGAACTCACAACTCCTGCACTGACCACGGCTACCTGCTCCTCGACGCACTGGCTGTCGGGGTGTTGTGGGAGGGCGATCCAGTCGCCTGACCGCAGGTTGTAGTTGCGGGTTCCCTCGCCGCGCAGTGTCAGTCGGGGTCCATAGGTCAACCAACCATCACTGCTCGGGTAATCGGAGCTGACGATTGTCCATCGGTAGTCCTCGTTTGCCTGCTGCACGCACACCAGGTCCATGTTCTGATCCGGAAGCCGAGTCATCGCATGTGCGAGGGTGGACGAACAAGGTGTGTCCGGTTGCGGGGCAATGGGATTCGCGTACGCCGCTGCTGGAGCGAGAAGCATTGCGAAGGCTTCGGCCAGCGTCGTCAGGACTATCGTCGCGGTGTGTCTAATGATGGGCTTAGCCTTCGAGGAGCGGCTAGGGCAGCTTGGTGTGCATCAACATTACGCTGTAGGTCGACCACAGCGAGAGATTGAAATACAGGTCGGGGCCGGTCGACCAGGGGTGGATGAACGGGGCGTAGATGCCGCCAGGAAGTTGTGTCGATGTCACAAGGGGCTGCGCTGCGCTCCACGGTCCCTGTGGATTGTCCGATGTCCGCATCACGACGCTGTTCGAGCCGTCGGTGTAGAGCACGATGTACTTGTTGAGGTAATCGTTGTACTGGACCGACATCTCGCTCACCGGAGCCGAAATGACCGGCGTGGCGGCCCAGGGACTGTTTGCGACCCACGATCCTGCTCCGGAGAAATTCCACCACGGTTGGCTCCAGTACTGGTACTGACTGAGGTCCAGCACAGCATTCTCGGGAACCCTCGACACGTACGCCGAGCCCGAGCGTCCGGACGGGGTCCCGTATGAGTACAGGTAACCGTCGCGTCGGACGAACGCCCCCTGCTGAAAATTCTGATTGCCCCAGTTGAACCAGACGCTGGGTACGCTGAAAAAGAAGCTCGGGCGGACGGTTCCACGGCCGGCGGTCCAATTTTCGCCGTTGTCGGTGGAAACCGCGATCGCCGAGAAGTTCGTGGTCCATTGGCCCGGATTACCCCACTGCTTCACCGACATGAAATTGACGTACTGCGTTGTCCCCACTGAGATTCCAGCGGTTGGGATGATAGTCACTTCGGTTGGGGCGAGATTGAGACTGGCGATGATCTGTCTTGAGAAGTTCGATCCCGGGGGCGTCGCCGACAGGACGGGTGAGCCGGCGTAGACGTTGCCGAACGCGGGGTCGGGCACCGACACTCCGTCGGCCAGGTTGTGGTCCGCGCTACGAAACAAGGTGTTGCTCCGCCATTGCTGGCCGGCGACACTGCAATTGCCGAACGTGTCGCCGAATGCCATGAGCACCTGGTCGTTCGCGCCGGTCTGCCCGTTGTCCCAGATGATCCCGAGATCGGCGCCCGAGATGGCGAAGCGTGCGTAAGTGTTGTTGGGGCTGTTGGGCCCGTCAATCCAGCTGACGATCGTTGTTGTCGGGGCCGCGACCGCCGCAGCAGGGGCCCCGGTCGTGGGGCCCGTGAGGTTCGGCACCTGTTGGCCTGCCGGACCGGGAAGCCCTGGCACGGGCAGGGGCAGCACCGCGCCTTGCTGTTGCATCGGCGCGATGTTCACGGCACCCGGCGCCGCGGGGTCTGAGGCCGCAGCCGGGAGCGGACCCGGTCCGAGTGGCATTGCCCGGTCCTGTGCGCCGCGGGGCATGCGGCCGGTCGGCACGTGTTCCACCGGCGGCGTCGCCTCTCCCGGCAGCGCCCGACCGCTGTTGGCCGGCGCCGTGGAAGCCGCTGGAGAGCACGGCGCGGCTGCCGCGGGAGGTGCCACAACTACCGGGGCGATGAGCCCAGTGGCGACCACCAACGCCACCGACGCCGGTGCGAGTCGGGCAGATACCCACACGTCAAACCTCCGATGGGCGCGTGGACTTCGGGTTGGCCGTCACAACGGCCGCTGAGGGAATCAGAAACTGTGACGATAGTGACTACAGTGAGAATTGGGTTCAGTGATGCGTTGGATCGGTATCCGGTTGTGACCGCGTCGCAACCACCACCAAGACGTCAGCCTCCGCGGTCGTCTGGATATCGTCGGCCGTAGAAACGGCTAGGGTGCCAGCATGCCTGCCCGCAGAAGTGCCAGATTGCCTTTGCGTATCGCGCTCATGTCGGGGCTCGCGCTCGCCGTCGTGTCGGCCTGCGACCACGACCACGACAAGGTGGGCGGGAGCCCGCGCCAGGTGACCGTCGTCGGCTCGGGCCACGTGCAGGGCGTGCCCGACACCCTCACCGCCGACGTCAGCATCGAATTCGTCGCGCCGGACGTCACCGCGGCGATGAACCAGACCAACGACCGCCAGCAGGCCGTCATCACTGCCGTGGCCGGCGCCGGGATCGACCGCAAGGACATCAGCACCACCGATGTCACCTTGCAACCGCAGTACGACCCGACCGGCGCCACTATCACCGGCTATCGGGCCGCCAACTCGATCCGGATCAAGATCCACCCCGCCGACTCCGCCTCACGCGTGCTGGCCGTGGTCGTCGGCACCGGCGGCCCCGCCACCCGGATCAACTCGGTCAGCTATTCGATCGCCGATGATTCTCAGTTGGTGAAAGACGCGCGTTCGCGCGCCTTCCAGGACGCCAAGGACCGTGCCGCCCAATACGCCGAGCTATCTGGGCTCGGGCTGGGCAAGATCATCTCGATCTCGGAGGCATCCGGCGGAGCGTCCACTCCGATGCCGGCTCCGCGAGCCGGGATGCAGGCGAGCGTTCCTCTGGAGCCCGGTCAACAGACCGTCAGCTTCTCGGTGACCGCGGTCTGGGAGCTGCGCTAGGAGGGGTCATGCACGTCCGTTTCCCTGACGTCGAAAAGGCCCGACCTCACTACGAGAGCGTCTACTGCACGCTCGTCCACCCCACCGAGCCGGAAGCCCTCTGGATCCGGACCACCGTGCAGAAACGCCCCGGCAGGGAACCGACCGGAGCCCTCTGGGTCACCTGGTTCAGCCCGACGGGAGTTCGTGCTGCGAAGATCAACGACCTTCCGGTCAGCCCCAGCAGTGACGGACTCAGCTGCGGGCCTGCCTCGCAAGGACCGGCCGGCACGCGCGGGTCGATCGAGTCCGATCAGCTCGCAGCGCAGTGGGACCTTGCCTTCGCTCCCCGGACACGCGGTCTCGAGCACCTGCGCTCCCGCCTCCTCTACCGCGCGCCACTGCCACGCACCAAGGCAACGTCGCCCGTGCCCGACCTCGACGTCACGGGAACCGTGGTCCTCGACGGCACACCCGTCGACCTGACCGGGTGGACTGGAATGCTCGGGCACAACTGGGGCACCGAGCACGCGGCACGATGGATCTGGCTGCGGGCATGCGGTCTCGGCGACGACGGCACGGGCTGGCTCGACGCCGTTCTCGGCCGCGTGCGTGTCGGCCCGGTACTCGCGCCATGGACCGCCTTCGGCGCCCTCGAGATCGACGGCACGCGCCACCACCTGGGCGGGCTGTTCGCCAGGGGCACATCCGTCGTCCTGTCCGACAGCGGCGCCACCATCGGGCTCGCCGGTTCCGCTCTCTCAGTACGCATCCGGGCTGACGTCTCACTCGCGGCAACGGTCGGCTGGGAGTACTCCGACCCGGCAGGCCACCGCCACGAGGTGGTCAACAGCTCCGTTGCCGACATCGCGGTCGACGTCCACCGCGGACGGTCTCGGGACGCGTTCCACCCGATGCGGCGCGGAGTCCTCGAAATAGGGGGCGATCGACGCGCCTTCGACGTCCCGCTGCAGCCGTACCGGGACTGAGCGGCTAGTCCAGGTAGACCCGCGGGTCGAGCGTCCCGATGTAGGGCAGGTCGCGGTAGCGCTCGTCGTAGTCCAGGCCGTAGCCCACCACGAACTCGTTGGGAATGTCGAAGCCCACATAGGCGATGTCGGTGTTGGCGCGCAGCGCATCGGGTTTGCGAAGCAGCGTGCACACCCGCAGCGAGTGCGGACGCCGCGTCGCCAGGTTGCGCAGCAGCCACGACAGGGTCAGCCCCGAATCGACGATGTCCTCGACGATCAGCACGTCGCGGTCGTTGATGTCGCGATCGAGGTCCTTGAGGATCCGCACCACGCCCGACGACGACGTCGACGATCCGTACGAGCTGACCGCCATGAACTCGAACTGTGTCGGGAGCGGGATGGCGCGGGCCAGATCGGTGACGAACATGACCGCGCCCTTGAGCACGGTGACCAGCAGCAGGTCGCGACCGTCGATGCCGGCCCGGTCGCGGTACTCGGCACCGATCTGGGCACCGAGCTCGGCGATGCGACTCTTGATCTCGTCTTCGCGCAGCAGGACCGACTTGATGTCCCCCGGGTACAGCTCCGGCGATTCCGCTGCCACGAGCACAGCGTGCCACGTCGTGTCGCCGAGAACTAGACCGGCTCCCGGTGCAGCGTCAACACCCCGCCACGACGGCCGGCGATCAACCGCTGATTGCGCAACGTCGACCCGACCGCCACTCCGCCCTGGCCGCGCCAAGCAGTGACCAACCGGTCGACGCCGCGGATCTGCTTGTCCGTCAAGCTGATACCGCCTCCAGAGATCAGCCAGCGACGGATGACACCGCGGCGGACCGGGTCGGGAAGTGCGGTCAACACGTCGGCGTCGAGCCCGTCGGAGGTCTCCGCGGTGCTCATCGCCTGGTCGATCAGCGAATCGATCAGGCCGGTATCACTGCGCAGCGCGGTCGCCGTGCGGGCCAGCGCTTCGGCCACTCCACCGCCGAGTACCTCTTCCAGCAATGGCAGCACTTCATGGCGCAGCCGGCTGCGGGTGAATCGCTGATCGGAGTTGTGCGGGTCGTGCCAGGCACTCAGTCCCAGTTCCGCACACGCCGCGTGGGTCGTCTCGCGCCGGACGCCCAGCAGTGGGCGGCACCAGGGCGGGTCGTAGGACCGCATGCCCGCGATCGACCGGGCACCCGAGCCGCGACCCAGACCGAGCAACACCGTCTCCGCCTGATCGTCGAGGGTGTGGGCCAGCAGCACCGGCCGGTCGTCACGAGCAGCGGACAGGGCGCGGTAGCGCGCGCTGCGGGCTGCGGCCTCCGGTCCCCCCTCACCTCCCACCTGGACGCAAAGCACTTGAGCGTCAACGCATCCCACCTGCTCGGCTTGCCGTTGCGCGGTGGCGGCCACCGCGGCCGAGTCAGGCTGCAGACCGTGGTCGACGATCAGTGCGGTGGTAGGCCGCAGCGACGCCGCAATTGCGGTGAGCGCCAACGAGTCCGGGCCGCCGGACAACGCCACACACCAGTGGTCGGCTGTGCCGAGATGCTCCTTCGCGAACGCCGCCATCGCTGCGCGGAGTTCGGCTACAGCACCCGATCGATCCATCGCTGCGGGTATTCGATCTCGATCGGCCGGGGCAGGGTGTCCGGACTTGTCCAGACGGCATTGAACCGGGCCATGCCGACGCGGTCCACCACGTGGTCGACAAATGCCTTGCCCCGGGTGTACTGGCTCAGTTTGGCGTCGATACCCAGCAGGGCGCGCAGCAGACGCTGCAGCGGCGGCTGCTTGCGGTTGCGTCGCTCGTCGAAGCGGGCACGAATGGTGGTTACCGACGGAACCACAACGGGCCCAACGGCATCCATGACATGGTCGGCGTGACCTTCGAGCAGCGTGCCGAGCACCAGCAGCTGATCCAAGGCCTCGCGTTGCGGCTCGGACTGCACGGCGCGCAGTAGCCCGAGGATGCCGGTGGAGTTCGGATCCGACGGTGCCGAGTCGCCGCGGCCGCGGGCAAATTCGACCAGCCGACCCAGTACCTCGGTCACGTCGTCGCTGGCGTCGGTGGTCAGCACCCCGAGCGCCTGCGACATGTATCCCGACAGCCACGGGTTGGCGGTGAATTGAACTCGGTGGGTGACCTCGTGCAGGCAGACCCACAGCCGGAAATCCGCAGGCTTGACGCGCAATTGGCGTTCTACCGCAATGACATTCGGGTAGACGAGCAATAAGGCTCCGCCGTCGTCGGGGTCGGCGAAGGGGTCGTACTGGCCGAGGATACCCATCGATACGAACGCCAGAACCGCACCGGTCTGCGCGCCGGTGATCCGCCCGCTGATCGCGCCGCGTGGCTTGTCCGTTCCGCCGGTCATCGCACGCATCGACTCCGCGGCGGCCCGGATCCACGCGGGCCGATCGATGATGCGGGCCTCGGGCACCGCGGCTTCGGTGTGTAGACCGGTGACGTCACGCACCGGTGGTTCGGCGGCTTTGGCTGCGGTGGTGAGGTTTTCGATCACCTGGCGCCGGGTGTAGTCGGTGGACGGCGGGGCCGGGCGGGCCAGCCGCTGCCCGACCGTCGCCGCGAATCCCCAGTCGACCGCACGCCCGACGTTGACGTCGGCTGCGGCGGTCATGTCACACATCCACACGACCAGAGGGCAACGCCCAGCGCGTCGATCGCGGTTCGGCCGGACATCCCGGCGTCGTTGGAGATCAGCGCGAAGGTCAGCACCCGTCCGCTGCGGTCGGTCACCACCCCAGCTAACGCGTTGATCGCGGTCAGCGAACCGGTTTTGGCGCGCAACCATCCGGCCGGCCCGGAACCGGCGGGCGTGCCGTCGATGAAGCGGTCGGACAGCGTGCCGCTGCCACCGGCGATTGGTAGCAGGTCCAGCAGTGGTCGAAGCTTGGGCTCGTCGGGTCCGGCCGCGGCTTGGACAACGGCGTCAAGGGTTTTCGCGGTCAGCCGGTCTTCGACGGACAGCCCACTGGAGTCGCGCAGTATCGCGCTGCCGGTGTCGATGTGCGCGGTGCCCAGTCGATTGGTCACCGCTGAAACGGCGCCGGTGAAGCTCAGCGGCCGTTGCATCGACGCGGCGACCTCACGGGCGATGCATTCGGCCATCACGTTGTCGGAGACGTTCATCATCTCGTTGAGCCGGTCGATCAGCGGCGCCGACTGAACCGCGGCCAACTGCCGCGCGCCGGAGTCGACGGGCGCATTGGTGAGGGTCACGCGCTGCGGGTCGACCCCCAGCGCGATGGCCAGCGCGCGGCCCGCGTCGAGGGCCGGCGTCGGCGATCGTCGCGACTCGTCGGTGGCCGGCTGGATGCGTCCGGCGTCCAGCATCACCGACTCGATCGGCGAGATGTCGCCGCCCTCGATGTCGGCCGGATCCCAGCCGGGAGCGAAGCTGGGGCCGGTGAACAGTGAGGTGTTCACCTCGACGGCGGTCGGTGTGACGCCGCTGCGACGGATCTGATCGGCGAGGTCGCTCAGCCGGGGGGCGTTGTGGTACCAGGTGTCCTGACCCGGGGCCGCGCCCGACAGGGTCGGGTCGCCACCACCGACCAGCACGATGGTTCCGGACTGGTTGGCGGCAACCACGCGGGTGGTGACCCGGGCGTTGCGATCCAGCGCCAACAACGCGGCGGCGCTGGTCAGTGTTTTGTTCGTGGACGCCGGCTGTAGAAGCACGTCATCGGACTGTTGCCAGAGTTCTTCGCCGGTCATCGCGTCGGTGACCCGAGCGCCCAACTTGCCCAGGTTGGGATCGGCCGCCACCAGATTCAGCGCCGCCGCCAGCGCCGACGGGCTGGGCACCGGGGCGCTGGCCGCCACGGGGACGACGCCTGGCTTGGCCGTGACGGCCGGCGGCGGGGGCGGAACATGCGCGCTGGCACCCCGGCCGCCGGAGGTGAGCAGCGCCGCCGCGGCCACCAGGGCAGCAACGATCGCCACTACGCCCGCTCCCACGATCAGGTGCGTAGAGGTTCGCCACCGAGTGGGACGCATGACTCTCCTGACTTCCTTGCGCCTATTGTGCGTCAAGCCCCCGCGGACCGGTGCCACGCGGGAGCCCTACGATCAACGCCAAGCAACAATTCTTCAGGCGAAGGAGCCGGGCCGGTGCAATTCGACGTGACCGTCGAGATCCCCAAGGGTCAACGCAACAAGTACGAGGTCGACCACGAGACGGGCCGGGTTTTCCTGGACCGCTACCTCTACACGTCGATGGTCTATCCGACCGACTACGGGTTTATCGACGACACCCTCGGCGAGGACGGCGACCCGCTGGACGCGCTGGTGCTGCTGCCCCAGTCGGTGTTCCCCGGCGTCGTGGTCAAGGCGCGACCCGTTGCGATGTTCCGGATGACCGACGAGGCCGGCGGCGACGACAAGGTGCTGTGCGTGCCCGCCAAGGACCACCGCTGGGACCACATCCAGGACCTGGTCGACGTCCCGCAGAACGAACTCGATGAGATCAAGCATTTCTTCTCGCAGTACAAGGCGCTCGAGCCGGGCAAGTTCGTCAAGGCCGCCGACTGGGTGGGCCGCGAGGAGGCCGAAGCCGAGGTGCGTCGCTCGATCGAGCGGTTCCAGAAAGAGGGCCACCGGCGCTGAGCATTCGGCTCTGGGCGAACGCGCGGACGCCGCAGCGGTGGCATTCTGGCTAGGTGGGCCCGCTTCGATTCGCCGCAGAGTTCTGGTGGCTGCTGTTCCCGCTCAGTGGGACGATCTTCGGCGCCGTGCGCACGATCGCCGCGGCCAACGAACGGCGGGCCGACCGCCGACTTGAACGGTACCGGCTCAAGCAGCAGACCAAGATCGCGATCGCCGAAGCGCGCGGGCGGGCGGGCGAGGACGGCCAGCGGCGCGAGATCGTCAAACTGCTTGCCGCACATGACCGTACCGACACCCGCTGGCTGGACTACGAGGTCGACGTCGCGAGGCTGCTCGACTTTCCGCTGATGACCGACATGCGCGACCCGCTGACCGTCGCGTTCCACCGGGCCAAGCAGCGGGCCGACCTGTTGCGGCCGGAACGGCCCGACGATCTGCTCAGCGATCGCAGCGCACAACTCGAATACCGCGAAGCCGTTCACGAGTACGTCAGCGCATTCGAAGTCGCCGAGACCGAAGCGATTCGCCGCCGCCGCAGTGACTTCTCCGACGACGACCAACAGCGGTTGGCCCGGGCACAGAACCTGCTGCGACTGGCCCAGGACGAGGCCGCGTCGCCGCAGGAACGGCAGAGCGCCTACGCCCGGGCGGGTCGCGAACTCGACGGTTTGATCGCGCTGCCCGCGTCCGCGCGAGCCGGCATCGAGCGACGCATCGCCGCCCAGATCGAGGCCTAACCGCGATCGCGGGTGGCGATGATGCTGGCTGCCGCAGCGACCAGGAGGGTCGTTGCGATGACCGCGAGACTGAGCAGAGTCGGTATCTCGGGGACGTCAATCTGCCTGCCGCCGTTGATGAATGGCAGGTCATTGGCATGTAGCGCGTGCAGTATCAACTTGACGCCGATGAAGACCAAAATGACCGCGAGCCCCTTGGACAGGTAGACCAGTCGCTGCAGCAGGCCCTCGACGATGAAGTACAGCTGCCGCAGACCCATCAACGCGAAGACGTTGGCGGCCAACACCAGATACGGCTCCGACGTCAGTCCGTAGATCGCCGGAATGGAGTCCAGCGCGAAGACCAGATCGGTGGCGCCCAGCGCGATGACGACCAGCGCCATCGGCGTGATCGACCGTCGCGCACCCTCTTTCACGACGAGCTTGCTGCCGTGCCAGGTATCCGTGACGTTCATGTGGTTGCGGGCGAACCGGACCAACGTGTTCTCGGTGTCGGCGCTGTGGGTGGCACCGCGCGCCAGTCGCGCCGCGGTGTAGACCAGAAAGGCGCCGAAGATGTAGAACACCCACGTGAACCGCTGAATCGCCGCCGCGCCCAACGCAATGAAGATGCCGCGGAAGATCAGCGCGATCACGATGCCGATGAAGAGGGCTTGGCGCTGATGGACCCGGGGCACACCGAAGCTCGCCATGATGATCACGAAGATGAACAGATTGTCGACCGACAGGCTGTACTCGGTGAGCCAGCCCGCGAAGAACTGAATGCCGTACTGCTGGCCGTGAAAGAACCAGGTCCAGATCCCGAAGCAGATGGCGAGCCCGATGTAAGCCGACAAGCCGAGCACGGATCGGCTCATCGTCGGTTCCCCCGATCGGCGGGCCATCACCGACACGTCGAACAGCAGCACCGCGACGGTCACCACCAGGGTGAGGACCCACTCGAGCAGGTGGACGTGCATAGGGATACCTCCGGTCGTTGACAACCAGAGGTCTCTTCCACCGCCGTGGCGGCCCGCGGGCCGGTCACCCGATGGTGGGCGACGTGATGACGACTCCGCGGCCGAGGAATACTCCCCTCCGCCCGCAGTCTGTCAGGTCGGGGCCGTCGCAGCATGCGGGGGTAGGTGCGGGCTGTGGGTATTTTCGAACAGTGACCGAAGTGGGCGGCACCCCAGGAGTCGGGGCCTTCGCCAGCCCGATCGCCCGCAGCAGCGTGGCCCGGGTTGCCGCAGCGACCGCGATGACCGCGGTGTGCGGGTATGCCGTGGTGTACCTGGCCGCCCGCGACCTGGCACCGGCCGGCTTCTCGGTCTTCGCGGTCTTCTGGGGAGCGTTCGGGCTGGTCACGGGGTCGGCGAACGGCCTACTCCAAGAGACCACCCGCGAAGTTCGCGCTGCCGGATACGCCGAGGTGTTGCCGGGCACCCGCACGCATCCCTTGCGGGTGGCGGCCCTGGTCGGGATTGGCGCGGCGGTCGTGATTTCCGTCAGCTCACCGCTGTGGAGCGGCCGCGTCTTCGTGCAGGCCCACTGGCTTTCGGTGGGCCTGCTCAGTGTGGGGCTCGCAGGGTTCTGCTTGCATGCGACGTTGCTGGGCATGTTGGCCGGCACCAATCGCTGGACGCAGTACGGGGCCTTGATGGTCACCGACGCCGTCATTCGGGTGGCCGTCGCGAGTGCCGCGGTGGTGGCCGGCTGGGCTCTGGTCGGATTCTTGTGGGCCACGGTCGCCGGTGCGCTGGCTTGGCTGATCATGATCGCGGCCTCGCCGGTGACCCGTGCGGCGGCGCGTCTGCTGACGCCGGGCAGCACCGCAACGTTTCTGCGCGGGGCGGCGCACTCGATCACCGCGGCCGGAGCCAGCGCGATTCTGGTGATGGGCTTCCCGGTGCTGCTGAAGGTCACCTCCAGCCAGCTCGGCGCCCAGGGCGGGGTGGTGATTCTGGCGGTCACGCTGACCCGCGCGCCGCTGTTGGTACCGCTGACCGCCATGCAGGGCAATCTGATCGCGCACTTCGTCGATCAGCGCACGGCCCGGCTCCGGGCGTTGCTCGCACCCGCGGCGTTGGTCGGCACCGTCGGCGTGGTCGGGGTGCTGGCCGCGGGCTTGCTGGGACCGTGGCTGCTGCGGGCCGGCTTCGGTCCGGACTATCACGCATCGGGCGCGCTGCTGGCCTGGCTGACCGCAGCCGCCGCGGCGATCGCCTTGCTGACGCTCACCGGTGCCGCCACGGTGGCGGCCGCGTTGCACCGGTCCTACGCGCTCGGCTGGGTGTGCGCGACGGTCGCGGCGGCGCTGCTCCTGCTGTTGCCGCTACCGCTGTCGACGCGCACCGTAGTCGCGCTGCTGTGCGGTCCGCTGGTCGGTATCGGCGTACACCTGGTCGCGCTTGCACGTGCGGGCCGCTGATCTGCGTGTACCTTGTGGGCTTGACATGCCCACTGAAATGCGCGACGTCTGGATCGTGGTGCCCGCCTACAACGAAGCGGGCGTCATCGGCGATGTGATCCAACAGCTGCGCTCGGTGTTCGAGAACGTGGTGTGTGTGGACGACGGCAGCGCCGACGACACCGGCGACATCGCGCTGCGGGCCGGGGCCCATCTGGTGCGGCATCCGGTGAACCTCGGACAGGGCGCGGCCATCCAGACCGGAGTCGAATACGCCCGCAGCCGGCCCGGCGCACAGATCTTCGTCACATTCGACGCCGACGGTCAGCACCGCGTCAGCGACGTCCTCGCGATGATCGACCGCCTGCACTCCGAGGGCGCCGACATCGTCATCGGCACTCGATTCGGTCCCGGCGTCAGCCGCCCGCCGCTGCTGAAACGCGTTGTGCTGCAGACCGCGGCGGCCTTGAGCCCACGCGGCCGCAGGCTGGGTCTGACGGACAGCAACAATGGCTTGCGGGTCTTCAACAAGGCCGTTGCCGATCGGCTGGACATCACCATGAACGGGATGGGCCACGCCACTGAATTCATCATGTTGATCGACGAAAACCATTGGCGGGTAGCCGAACAACCCGTCGAAGTGCTCTACACCGAGTACTCCTCGTCCAAAGGGCAACCTCTGCTCAACGGGGTCAACATCATCGTCGACGGGTTCTTGCGAGGAAGGATGCCGCGATGAACTGGATTCAGGGCCTGCTGATCGCCTCGATCGTCGCGCTGGTGATTTATCTGGTGCGTTCCCGCCGCAGTGCTCAAACGCAGGCCTGGGCCAAGGTGGGTTTCGTCCTGTTCGTCCTGGCCGGCGTGTACGCAGTGCTGCGTCCCAATGACACGACGGTGGTGGCGCATTGGCTCGGAGTCGCGCGCGGCACCGACCTGATGCTGTACGCGTTGATCATCGCGTTCAGTTTCAGCACACTGAGCACCTACCTGCGGTTCAAGGATCTCGAATTGCGCTATGCGCGACTGGCTCGCGCCATCGCACTTGATGGCGCCCAAACTCCCGATTCACCCTGAGTTACTGAAAGGTGCTGCGATGCGGCGATTTTCGATAGCAATTGCGGCTTCCGCGAGCACCACCGCCCTGCTCGCCAGTTGTCCAAACGCCGCAGGGACTGGCCAGACCGACCTGGCCGATTGGCTTTCCCGGGCCGCGGTGCACATCGAGGCGATCCACAAAGCGGAGAGCGATGCGTACACCGTCATCGCGAAGCGTGGCCCCATCGACGACGACAAGCTGAAGGCCAGTTGCGGTCAACTCCACGATGCCAACGAGGCTTTGCGTGGCGTAATGCCCACTCCGAACCCGCAATTGACGGTGGAGGTACAACAGGCCATCGACAACTTCGACACCGCATCGGAATCCTGCGACACCTATTTCGGTGCGGGTGACGACGCCAAACTCAATGATTTCTGGTCACGTTCGCGGGACGCAGAGCAACACCTGTCCAGCGCCGACACCGTCTTAGGCGCACTGGCGCCGTCTAGGTGATACACGCCCGGGTCTTGTCGCCGACGTCAGTGGGGGTAGTCCAGTGAACCGTGTCCTGCGCGCCGCCATCGTGCTGGCCAGTGTCGCCCTTCTGGTTCTGGCATGCTCAAAGCCCTCGGCGCCAACGCAAGTGACCGCCCCGACCCTTACGCCGCCCAACCCGTCGAAGGTGGCCGACAAACCCGTCGAAAACGGGTTCTCGGGACTGGTGCCCGACGCACCGCCACCAACCCGCCCCATACAAGACGGTGACGGTGGCGAGATCGACAATCTGGCCGCGTTGGCCGTGTCCGACATCGAGCAGTTCTGGACCGGCGCCTACGGCGCTCCGCTGAAGGGCAAGTTCGCCCCCGTCAACGATTTGTTCTCGTACGACTCCCGATACAAGAACGGCATGTTCTGCGCGTCGGACACCCACGGGGTACCGAACGCGTTCTACTGCCCGATCAAGGGGACCAACTGCCCCGACGACCGGCCCAGCCCGCCCGGTGAGTGCACGAATTCGTACAACACCATCGGCTGGGATCGTGGCGTGCTGCTACCCGAGCAACGCAGCTCCGGCGGCGACATGGGGGTGGTGGTGGTGCTCGCCCACGAATACGGTCACGCGGTCCAGCGGATGGCGGGTCTGGAGATCAGAGACCAGGCGTCGCAGACGGTGGGCGAACAGCAGGCCGACTGTTACGCCGGTGTCTACATGCGCTGGGTCGCCGACGGCAAATCCAAACGCTTCAAACTGAGTACCGGGGACGGCCTGACCAAGCTGCTGTCGGTGATGATCGGCATCAGCGATTCGCTTGTCACGTCCGCGGTTTCGGAGCGGATGAAGCGGCGACAGGTACACGGCTCGGCGTTCGAGCGCGTGACGGCCTTCCAGTTCGGATTCGACGACGGGGTGTCGGCATGCGCTGGTATCGATCAAAACGAGATCAAGCAGCGGCGCGGCAATCTGCCCAAGGAGTTCGTCGAAGAGGGCCAGACCGGTGAATATCTGATCAGCCCGGACTCGGCGAAGACCCTGATCGACGTGATGGGCAAGCTGTTTCCGCTCGCCAAGTCCCCGCAGCTCAGTTTCGATCCGGCGTTTTGCCCCGAAGCCCGACCGAGCCCGACCGCGTCGTATTGTCCGTCGACCAACACCATCGCCGTCGACATGCCCGGGCTGATAGTGATGGGCACGAGTTTGGCGCGCGGCGCACCCTTCCAGGGCACCGGGCCACTGTTCGGCGACTACACCGCGTTCTCGGTCCTGGCGTCGCGGTACATGCTCGCGGTGCAGAACCAGCACGGCGGACTGCCGCTGGACAACACCAACACCGGGCTACGCACGGCATGCCTGACCGGAGTGTTCACCACGAAATTCGCCAAGCCGGTGACTATCTCAAATGGTGCCAGCATTGCGTTGAGCGGTGGTGATCTCGACGAGGCGGTGGCGGGAATCCTGGCCAACGGTCAGGTCGCCGGCGACGTGAACGGCCAGTCGGCGGCATCGGTCTTCGCGCGAGTGGACGCCTTCCGAAGCGGCGTGCTGGGTGACGAGGACGGCTGCTTCAAGCGCTGGCCGTGACCAGTGGGCGAACTGCCACCACCAGTGGTCGCCAACCGGTTGGCTCGTACTGATTGAGACAAGGGCGTCCCTCGAATTTGGTGTCCAATACCGTGCTCGAGCGCGGTTACGATCTGCTGACACGGGAACACGATCCGGGAGCAGACTTGTCGCAGCCTCAGCAGCAACCCGGCTATCCACCGCCGCCGGTGGAGCCGACCTTTCAGGTGCGCACCGTCAAACACACTGGCGCGTTGATCTTCTGGATGAATCAGCGTTCCACCACAACCGGGAGCTATGCCCAGTGCGAAGCGGCCGTCGACGCGGCACAGCAGCACTGCATGCTGGCCGGATGGTGGAGTCTGGCGTCGGTTCTGTGGAATCCGATCTCGTTGGCGCAGAACGCAAGTGCTCGCCGGAATCTGCGCCTGCAGGGACAACAAGCTCATGACTACGCAATGTGGTGGGTCACCTACTACGGTGGCGGCCCGCAGCGATACCCGGTCTGGACGCCGCCGCCGCCACAACCTGCGGGACGCAAATGGTGGCTGTGGCTACCGCTGGCAGTCGCCGGGTCGTTCATTGCGCTGATGATCGTGTTCGGCGCGGTGAACGGCCACCAACACCACCGCGAGGTCGACCAGTGGGCTCCGGCTCAGACAACGTCGATACCGTGAAGCCGCTGCTTCACAGCAGCATTCACGTCCCTAGCGGGAGTGTGTCTTGCGGAAGTACTCCACCGTACGGGCCACCCCTTGATCGAGCGGCACCTGCGGAGTCCAGCCCAGCACCTGGTCGGCCAACCTGATATCGAGGCAGGACCGCTTGAGGTCGCCGAGGCGCGGTGGATGAAATTCCGGGTCGTCGGGTGCGCCGACCGCCGTCGCGACCGCCGAATGTAGTTCGCGGTCAGAGGTTTCCACACCGGTGCCGACGTTGAAACGTTGGCCGCCACCGTCGGGACCTGAGGCCTTGACGAATGCATCCACCACATCGTCGACGAACACGTAGTCCCGGGTATTGGAGCCGTCGCCGAACACCTTGGTCGTTTTACCGGACAGCAGCGCCTGAGCGAAGATCGCGACCACACCGGCCTCGCCGTGCGGATCCTGGCGTGGCCCATACACATTCGCTGGTGCGATGTGCGAGCACTCCAGCCCGTAGAGATGGCGGAACGTGTTGAGGTAGATCTCGCCGGCCACCTTGCCCGCGGCATACGGCGAGGCCGGATCGGTGGGCACCGCTTCGCTGGTCGGGTAGGTCGGGGGCGTCCCGTAGATCGAACCGCCGGACGAGGTGTGCACCACCTTGCGTACACCGGTCTGCCGCGCGGCGTCGGCGATCCGCACGGTGCCGATCACATTCACCGATGCGTCGAACTGCGGGTTGGCGACCGAGTGGCGCACGTCGATCTGAGCGGCCAGGTGGTACACCACTTCCGGCTGGTGCTCGCCGAAGATCGCCAACAGATCGGCAGTGGCGATATCGGCTTCGACGAAAGCGAACTCGGCCGTGTCCACCAAATGCTCGAGATTGGTGGCCCGCCCGGAGGCATAGTTGTCCAGCCCGACGACGGCGTGACCGTCACTCAGCAACCGGTCGACTAGCGTCGACCCGATGAACCCGGCAGCCCCGGTGACCAGTGCGCGCACCGGCTCACCATACCGACGCGGCGGCCGGTTACCGAACGTGGCTTTGGCCGCTGCGGCGCTCGTCGCGATTCAGCTGGTGATCCGCGGCGTCCTGGCGTTTCGCGGCTACTTTTACTGGGACGATTTCATTCTGGTCAGCCGGGCCGGCACGCACGGTTTACTGTCGCCGGCGTTTCTGTTCGATGACCACGACGGCCACGTCATGCCGGCGGCCTTTCTGGTCTCGGGAGCCATCACCCGGCTGGCGCCGCTGAATTGGGTCGGACCGGCGATCAGCCTGGTGGTGTTGCAGCTGCTGGCCTCGCTGGCACTGCTGCGCGTCCTGTACGTCATCCTGGGCTGGCGACCGGTGCTGCTCGTGCCGCTGACCTTCGCGCTGTTCGCCCCGTTGGGTGTGCCCGGGTTCGCCTGGTGGGCGGCCGCATTGAACTCGCTGCCGATGCTGGCCGCGCTGGCATGGGTCTGCGCCGACGCGATCATGCTGGTTCGCACCGGCAATCAGCGGTATGCACTGACCGGCGTGCTGGTCTATCTCGGCGGGCTGCTGTTCTTCGAGAAGTCTGCGGTGATTCCGTTCGTCGCGTTCGCGATTGCCGCGCTGCTCTGCCATGTGCGGAGGGAACGCTCTCCCGTGCGCACCGTATGGCGCGGCGGACTGCGATTGTGGACAGCGTCGCTGGCGATGACCGGCGCATGGATCGCCCTTTATCTGACCGTGGTCAACCAGCGTCGATGGAGCTCGGACCTGGCAATGACATGGGACCTGTTGCGCCGCTCCATCACTCATGGCATCGTCCCGGGCTTGGCCGGGGGGCCGTGGGAGTGGGGCAGGTGGGATCCGGCCTCACCGTGGGCGACGCCGCCGCTTTCGGTGATGGCGATGGGCTGGCTGGTGCTGGCTTCGGTGCTGACGCTGTCGTTGGTTCGCAAGCAACGCATCGTGCCGGTGTGGCTGACCGCTGTCGGCTACGTGGTCGCCTGCCAGGTGCCGATCTACCTCATGCGCTCGTCGCGCTTCACTGCGCTGGAGCTGGCCCAAACCTTGCGCTATTTACCGGATCTCGTCGTGGTGCTGGCGCTGCTGGCGGCGGTGGTGTTCTGTGCGGCCAACCGGCCGTCGTCCCGATGGCTGGATGCATCGGCACGGCGCACGACGGTCACAGTCGTGCTGGCGACGGCGTTCGTGACGAGCAGTTGCTATTCGACAGCGACGTTCTTGACGTCGTGGCAAGACAATCCCGCCGAGCCTTACGTGCAGAACGCCCTTCGTGACCTGGCCACCGCGCATGCACGGTCGAGTGCCCCGCTACTCGACCAGGAGGTCGACCCGCTGATCCTGGGCCGGGTGGCCTGGCCCGAGAACCTGGCCGGCCATCTGTTCGCGCTCATCCGTGACCGGCCCGAATTTAGCTCGACCACAACACAATTGAGAACACTTGACAGCAAAGGCCGGCTGGTCGACGCGCAGGTGACGTGGGTGCGCGCCATGGCGCCCGGCCCGGTGCCGCAGTGTGGGTATCTCGTGCAACCCGACCATCCGATCGAGATCGGTCTCGACGGCCCACTGCTGCCGACGGACTGGACGGCCGAGATCAACTACCTGGCCAACAGCGATGGCTCAGTGACGGTGTCCTTGTCGGACGGAGTGGCCACCCGGGTTCCGGTGCATCCGGGGCTCAACCGGGTCTTCGTCCGACTGCCCGGCGCGGGGAACGCCGTCTGGGTGCGGGCCAACACCGCGGCACTGAGCGTGTGTATCGCCGCCGGACCGGTGGGATACGTCCTGCCGAAGTGATCGGGCGAGTGTGCGTCTGGCCGCACTTTCGAGACCCAGTGTGCGTCTGGCCGCACGCTCGGCGAAATGGAGCCACCTAGGAGAATCGAACTCCTGACCTGCTCATTACGAGTGAGCCGCTCTACCGACTGAGCTAAGGTGGCGTGCCCTGACGGGCGGGACGAGTCTACGACAGCGCCACTTGAGCACCCAAACTCAGTCGCGCAGGTTCTGACCGATCGTGGCGACCATCGCGTCGACGGCGAACTTGGGTTTGACGTTGATCGCCAGTGCCTCGCGGCACTCCAGCACCGCTTCGATGCAGCGCAGCAGTCGATCGGCCGGCACGTGGGCGGCCATCGACGCGATCTGCTCGGCCATGTCGGGGTGGTTGGCCCGCGGGCCCGACGCCTTCGCCGCGACCAGCAACGCGTCGCGAAAGTAGGTCGCCAGGTCGATCAGCGCACGATCCAGCGCGTCACGCGACGCCCGGGTCAGACGCGACTTCTGCCGTCGCTCAAGGTCTTTGAGGGCGCCAGCGGATCCGCGCAACGCGCCCGCGGCGCCCTTACCGGTGCCCCCGGCGCCCAGCGCCGTTCGCAGCTCCTCGGTCTCGGCCTCGTCGCGGTCGGCCGTCAACACCGATGCTTCGGCCTCGGCGGCCGATACCAGTGCCTCGGCCGCAGCAAACGCTTTCGATCGGGTCGCGGCATCGCGGGCCAGACCCAGGGCCTGCAGCCGCCGCTCACGCGCCTCCGGGTCGGTGGCCAGCCGCCGAGCTCGCCCGACGTGGCCGCCGCTGACCGACGCCGCCCAGCTCGCGGTCTCGGCCGACAGCCCGTCGCCGTCGATCAGCACTTGGGCGATCGCATCCGGCTGTGGCGTGGCCAACGCGATGTGCCGGCACCGGGATCGCAGCGTGATCGCGATGTCCTCGGGGTCCACCGACGGCGCACACAGCAGAAAGACCGTCGACGGCGGCGGCTCTTCGACCACCTTCAGCAGCGCGTTCGCCGCGCCCTCGGTCAGCCGGTCGGCATCCTCGATCACGACAATCTGCCACCGCCCGGTGCTGGGCCGCCGCGAGGCGGTCTGCACGATCGCGCGCATCTCGATGACGGGGATGGACAGCCCCTCCGGGATGACGCGGCGCACGTCGCCATGCGTGCCGGCCATCGTCGTTGTGCAGGAGCGGCATTCGCCGCAGCCGGGCAATCCGTCCGACGTGCACTGCAACGCCGCGGCAAAGCACAGCGCGGCCACCGAGCGACCCGAACCGGGTGGGCCGGTAATCAGCCAGGCGTGCGTCATCGCGGCGCTGTGAGTCGTATCACCGCGAGCCGCGGCCGCGGCCGCAACCAATTCGGCCTCGACCGACTCCTGGCCTACTAGCCGCGCGAATACCCGTGACATCACCGGCAAGAGTAGTGGTCGTCACCGACCTGCCCGCGCGATCGGCCACCGCATACTGCCGTTTTGGCTACTTTTAGGTCCCCGCCGACCGATACGGTGGGCAGGTGGGCGTGGCAGGGGCACTACCGAGACGAATCCAGGGATTCGTCCAATGGTTTGTGCGCACACCCTGGCCGGTGTTCACGCTGAGCCAATTGCAGGCCGACATCATCGGCGCGCTGTTGGTGTTGGGCTTCCTGCGTTACGGACTACCGCCGGAAGACCGCATCGAGTTGCAGAAGCTGCCCGCGGTCAACCTGGCCACGTTCGTCGCGTCGATCGTGGTGCTGTTCGCGGTCGGAACCGCGATCAGCGCGCGCCTGTTGATACCCGTGTTCCGGTGGCAGCGCCGCGACGCTCTGCTCGCCGACTCCGATCCGGCCGCTACCGAGTTGGCCCGCAGCCGCGCACTGCGAACCCCGTTCCACCGCACGGTGATCAACCTGGCGTCCTGGCTCGTCGGCGGCGTGGTGTTCATCATCGCCAGCTGGCCGGTCGCCCATCACGCGGCGCCGGTGGTGGCCGTCGCGACCGGCCTGGGCGCCGCCGCGACCGCGATCATCGGCTACCTGCAGTCCGAACGCGTGCTGCGTCCGGTGGCGGTCGCCGCCCTGCGTGGCGGATTGCCGGAGAACATCCGCGCTTCCGGCGTGATCGGCCGCCAGATGTTGGCCTGGGCGCTGTCCACCGGCGTTCCACTGCTGGCCATCGTGCTGGCCGTCGTCGGCGACAAGGCTGAATACCTGCACGGGCCGCCGGAGAAGCTGCTGAACCCCGTCCTGCTGTTGGCGTTGTTGGCCCTGGGCATCGGCTTCGCCAGCACGCTGCTGGTGGCGATGTCGATCGCCGACCCGCTGCGCCAGCTGCGCTGGGCGCTCGGCGAGGTGCAGCGCGGTAACTACAACGCGCACATGCAGATCTACGACGCCAGCGAGCTGGGCCTGCTGCAGGCCGGCTTCAACGACATGGTTCGTGACCTGTCCGAGCGGCAACGGCTGCGCGACCTGTTCGGGCGTTACGTGGGCGAAGACGTCGCCCGGCGCGCGCTGGAGCGGGGCACCGAATTGGGCGGCCAGGAGCGCGATGTCGCGGTGCTGTTCGTCGACCTGGTCGGTTCGACCAAGCTGGCGTCGACCCGGCCGCCGGCCGAAGTGGTCAGCATGCTCAACGAGTTCTTCCGCGTCGTGGTGGACACCGTCGGGCGCCACGGCGGATTCGTCAACAAATTCCAGGGTGACGCCGCGCTGGCCATCTTCGGAGCCCCGATCGAGCACCCCGATGCCTCCGGCGGTGCACTGGCTGCGGCCCGCGAATTACACGACGAACTGTTGCCGGTGATCGGCTCGGCGGAATTCGGCATCGGCGTCTCGTCGGGCCGTGCCATCGCCGGGCACATCGGCGCGCTGGCCCGTTTCGAGTACACCGTGATCGGCGATCCGGTCAACGAGGCGGCCCGGCTCACCGAGTTGGCCAAGCTCGAGGACGGCCACGTGCTGGCCTCGTCGGTCGCGGTCAGCGGCGCCCTGGATGCCGAAGCGCTGTGCTGGGACGTGGCCGAGGTGGTGGCATTGCGGGGACGGACCGCACCCACTCAGTTGGCCCGGCCACTCAATCTGGCCGCGCCGGAGGAAGTGATCAGCGAAGAAGCCCGCGGTTAACGGCCGTTGGGCGTGAGAGTGAGATCGCTGGGCAGCAGCGGCCCGATGTCGATGAAGGATTTACCCTGCGGGTCGGGGGTGCCGACCGGGTCGTTGCCCAGGTTCAGCAGGTCGCTGAGACCCGGGATGTTCGACGGCTGACTGCCCCGGAGCACTCCGGCGTCGGACTCGATGATGTTCTGCACAACGACGGGGCTTTCCGGTCCGCCCATGGTCTGCAGCAGGTCGGCGATCGACGGGGTGTTCGCGTCCGGGTTCTCGTGTGAGTTGTTGGAGAGCTGCATCGCGGGCACTTCGACGTCACGCAATGGCGGCGACGACGGGGCGGCGATGAGAATGCTGACACCGCCGAGCGCAACACCAGCGGTGATGCAGTATCGGACGGCCGGTCGCATGTCTCTCCCCATTGGGACGTGTGCCTTGTGCACGACGTATTAGCAGACACTGTACCTGAGAACTGGCTGAGAATCACCACTTAATTCTAAAAACCCGCAAAAAACTTCGCTGAGGATCCGCTCAGCCGGTCAGCTCTGGCGAAAACGCCTGCTAGCTGCGCTTGGCGGCCTTCTTGGCGGCCGTTTTCTTGGCCGGAGCTTTCTTTGCCGCCTTCTTCGCCGCCTTCTTTTTCACCGGACCACGCGCGCGCCGGTCGGCCAGCAATTCGGAAGCGCGCGCATCGGTGATCGACAAGACGTCGTCGCCCTTGCGCAAGCTCGCGTTGGTCTCACCGTCGGTGACATACGGGCCGAATCGACCATCCTTGATCACCATCGGCTTGCCCGACGCCGAGTCGGTGCCCAGTTCGCGCAGTGGCGGCGCCGCAGCACCTTGCCCGCCGCGCCGCTTCGGTTCGGCGTAGAGCTTCAAGGCCTCCTCGAGAGTTACCTCGAAGATCTGGTCTTCGGTGGCCAGTGAGCGAGAGTCGGTGCCGCGCTTGAGGTATGGGCCGTAACGACCGTTCTGCGCGGTGATCTCCTCGCCGGTGCCAGGGTCGATACCGACCACCCGCGGCAGCGACAGCAGCTTGAGCGCGTCCTCGAGTGTCACCGTCTGCAGGTCCATGCTGCGCAGCAGCGATCCTGTGCGCGGTTTGGGTCCGGTGGGCTTCTTGCCCTTCTTCGCCGGTTGCCCGGTGGTGCCGTCGTCGTCGTCGGGCTTGGGCAGCACCTCGGTGACGTACGGGCCGTAACGGCCGTCCTTGGCGACGACTTCATGCCCGGATTCCGGGTCGATCCCGAGCGACCGACCTTCCTGCGGCGTCGAGAACAGCTCCTCGGCGACATCGAGAGTCAGCTCGTCAGGGGTCAGCGAGTCGTGCAAGTTTGCGCGCTGCGGCGTCGGTTCACCGTCGTCGCCGACCACCATCCGCTCGAGGTATGGCCCATTCTTGCCGACCCTCACATTGACCGCGCGGCCCTCGGAGTCGTCAAAAAGCTTGATGGAGTTGACTTCTCGGGCGTCGATGCCTTCGAGGTTGACGCCGACCAACTTCTTCAGGCCACCGGAACGGGCGATCGAGTCGGCCACACCGTGCTCGCCGCCGAAGTAGAAGTTGTTCAGCCAGTTGGTCCGACGCTCCTGGCCGGAGGCGATCGCGTCGAGCTCGTCTTCCATCGCCGCGGTGAACCCGTAGTCGACCAGCCGACCGAAGTGCTGCTCCAGCAAACCGGTGACGGCGAAGGCGACCCAGGACGGCACCAGCGCGCTGCCCTTTTTGTGGACGTAGCCGCGGTCCTGGATGGTCTTGATGATCGACGAGTAGGTCGACGGCCGACCGATGCCGAGCTCCTCGAGCGCCTTGATCAGCGACGCCTCGGTATAGCGGGCCGGCGGGTTGGTCGAGTGGCCGTCGGGGGTGAGCTCGGTGGCGTCCACCCGCTGTCCCTGGGTCAGCTGGGGCAACCGACTCTCCGCATCGTCGGCCTCCCCACCGGCCTGGTCGTCCACCGTTTCCACGTAGGCCTTGAGGAACCCGGGGAAGACCAGGGTGCGACCGCTGGCGCTGAACTGGACTTCCCTTTTTTCCGGCGCATCGATTGTGCCGTTGATCCGCAGGCTCAGCGTGGTCCCGCGGGCATCGGCCATCTGCGAGGCCACCGTGCGCTGCCAGATCAGCTCGTAGAGCCGGAACTCGTCGCCGTCGAGCTCGCGCCGCACCGCGTCGGGAGTGGCAAAGGTTTCGCCCGCCGGCCGGATCGCCTCGTGTGCTTCCTGCGCGTTTTTCACTTTGCGGGTGTACTGACGCGCCGACGGGTAGACGTACTCCTCGCCATACAGCTGACGGGCCTGCGTGCGGGCCGCGTTGATCGCCGACTGCGACAGCGTCGTCGAGTCGGTACGCATATAAGTGATGTAGCCGTTCTCGTAGAGCCGCTGGGCGATGCTCATCGTGCGCTCTGCGGAGAACCGCAGCTTGCGGCCGGCCTCCTGCTGCAGCGTCGAGGTCATGAACGGCGGATACGGCCGACGGGTGTAGGGCTTTTCCTCCACCGACCCGACCGTCAGCTGCTGTCCACGCAGACCGGTGGCCAGCGACACGGCGCCGGCCTCGTCGAGCACCGTCACCTCGTCGGGCTTGCGGACCGTGCCGAGGGAGTCGAAGTCGCGACCGGTCGCCACGCGCAGACCGTCGACCGTGGTCAGCCGGGCGGTGAACCGCGGCGGTGACGCCTTGGGGTCGGACACGCTGGCGTCGAGTTCGGCGACCACGTCCCAGTAGGCGGCACTGCGGAACGCCATCCGGTCGCGCTCGCGCTGAACGATGATGCGGGTGGCCACCGACTGGACCCGGCCCGCGGACAGCTTCGGCGCCACCTTCTTCCACAGCACCGGGCTGACCTCGTAGCCGTACAGCCGGTCGAGGATGCGGCGGGTTTCCTGGGCGTCGACGAGGTCGATGTCCAGGTCGCGCGGATTGGCGGCGGCTTCCAGGATCGCCTGCTCGGTGATCTCGTGGAACACCATCCGCTTGATCGGCACGCGCGGCTTCAGGGTCTCCAACAGGTGCCAGGCGATCGCTTCACCCTCGCGGTCACCATCCGTGGCCAGGTAGAGCTCGTCGACATCTTTGAGCAGGCCCTTGAGCTCGGTGACCGTGCTCTTTTTGTCGGGGCTGATGATGTAGAGCGGTTCGAAGTCGTGGTCGACATTGACCCCGAGCCGGGCCCAGGGCTCCGACTTGTATTTCGCCGGCACGTCGGCCGCCGCCCGCGGCAGGTCACGAATGTGGCCGCGAGAAGACTCGACGATGTAGTTAGAGCCCAGGTAGCCGGCTAATTTGCGCGCCTTGGTCGGCGACTCGACAATGACGAGTCGCCGTGTGGCGCCATTCCCGCCGCTGTCAGCCACCTGTACTTACGCTCGCTTTCACTTACTTCTGGTTCCCCGGCCGGCTCGATGAATGCTTGGATCCGCGGTCGGCCAGCGTCAATCTACGGTGTCCTGCTCCCCTGTTGACACCTGACAATGTGGCACCCGAGATGGGCCGACGCAAACCGACCCCCCGTTCGCGAGCCGACTTATTACCGCTAGACGTGCGGCCAGAAGGGTAACGCTTCAGCGACCTCAGGCGGTTCCCCAACGTTTTCTACCAGGCGCGATAGCCGGCGACGGCCACTGATTCGCAGTGCGGGCCGGGCCCCGCGGGTGCCGATCAGGGTCGGCGCGATCCCGACCCGCATCAACGCCGACGCCAGGGGTGAATGGGTGTCCGGCGCGTGCGGGTCCAGCCCCAACAGATAGCGATCGGCATCCGGGCTTCCCGCCGCCAAGATCCAGGCGCGCAATTCGCGCGGGCCGGGCAGCCACAGCGGCGGCACAGTCTTCACGGCGCCGCGCGTCCACTCGCCTGCCATCGCACGCAGTCGAGCGTCCACCTCGGTGCGCACCAGCGGGGTGTGTTCGTCGGTCTCGGTGATCTCCGCCGTCAGACCTGCCTCGTCGATCATCTGGCCCAGCGCTTCGGCTCGCCAGGCCTGATCGACCACCACTGACAGCCGGGCCCCACTGCCGACCGTCACGATCTGACCGGCCGCTGCGAGCACCCCGGTGAGGTCGGTGACCGCAGGCGGCACCGACTCAGCCGAGAAGAATGACAGCTGGCTCACGACAACGACATTAAGCGCCCGCCCGACGACGATGCGCGCCGCAACGCGGCGGGAGGAGGAGTTGGGCCATCAAACACCGCCCGACGACGATGCGCGCCGCAACGCGGCGGGAGGCGTTGGGCAAACAGCGAAAACCCCCCGTCCGAATCCGGTGATTCCGAATCGCGCGGGGGGTTGTCGTTAACGGATGCTCAGACGGCGCGAACGCCGGTGGCCTGGGGACCCTTGGGGCTTTGTCCGACCTCGAACTCGACTCGCTGGTTCTCCTCGAGGGTGCGGAATCCGCTTCCCTGGATCTCCGTGTAGTGGACGAACACGTCGGCCGAACCGTCTTCGGGGGCGATGAAGCCGAATCCCTTTTCCGCGTTGAACCACTTCACAGTTCCCTGTGGCATTTCTCGATATTTCCTTTACTACTCGGGTGCGGAGCATCACCTCGATACTCCGGGCCCGTTCCGACCGCTAGACCTTGCTGAGTCGTCGGAACTTCACCCGACCTACAACGCAGGAACCGCGACCGCAACGTCGATCCTGCGAAAGTTTGACACGAACACAGAAGCTGCGACCGCAAACAGTCAACCATGTTCATCGCCTGAGCGACAGCCTCAGATGAGCTTTTGAGCTACCACTGGGTAAACAATTCAATAGCGACGCCGAAACCCCTGGCTGCAAAGGGGCAATCGGTCGCAGTTTCGGGAGATCAGTTCGGATCAGGAGGCACTTAATCGTGGTGACGTTCGGCAGCGAGTTGCTCGCCGCTGCGATCGCCGGTATCGGGGCGGGCGAACATCCGCTGCGTCATGTCGCCGAATTGCCGGCACGGCATGGCCGCCAACAGCCTTGGCCCACATGGGTCGAACCCGATGTGCTGCGCGCATTCACCGATCGAGGCGTCACTTCGCCGTGGACGCACCAGGTTCAGGCCGCTGATCTCGCTCACACCAGGCATCACGTTGTTATCAGTACTGGCACGGCATCCGGCAAGTCGCTGGCCTATCAGCTTCCCATCCTCAACGAGTTGGCTATCGATCCCCGGGCCCGCGCGCTGTACATCTCGCCGACGAAAGCGCTTGGCCACGACCAGTTGCGGGCCGCCAACGCGCTCACGGCGGCCATTCCGCGACTGGGCGACGTAGCGCCGACCGCCTACGACGGCGACAGCGCAGGCGAGATACGCCGTTTCGCCCGAGAGCGTTCCCGATGGGTGTTCTCCAATCCGGACATGGTCCATCTGGCGCTGCTGCGCAATCACGCTCGTTGGGCGATGTTCCTACGCAATGTCCGTTTTGTCGTTGTCGACGAATGTCACTACTACCGGGGCGTTTTCGGATCGAATGTGGCAATGGTGCTGCGTCGTCTGCTCCGATTGTGCGCTCGTTACTCCGCCGACCCCACCAGGCTGCCGACGGTGATCTTCGCGAGCGCGACAACCTCAGCACCGGGTGCGACGGCCACCGAACTCATCGGCCAACCCGTCGCGGAAGTCACCGACGACGGCTCGCCTCAGGGGGCTCGGACCGTGGCGTTGTGGGAGCCGGCGCTGCGCGACGACCTCGTGGGCGAAAACGGCGCCCCGGTAAGGCGGTCCGCGGGTAGCGAGGCGGCGCGGGTGATGGCCGATTTGATCGCCGAAGGCGCGCGCACCCTGACCTTCGTCCGATCACGACGTGGTGCGGAACTGACGGCCCTGGCAGCCCGAGCGCGACTGGAGGACGTCGCTCCGCAACTCACCGAGACCGTGGCGTCGTATCGCGCGGGGTATCTACCCGAGGATCGCAACGCCCTGGAGCAAGCGTTGCTCGACGGGCGGCTGCGCGGCCTGGCCACCACCAACGCTTTGGAACTCGGCATCGACATCGCGGGTCTGGACGCGGTGGTCCTGGCCGGCTTTCCCGGCACGGTCACATCGTTCTGGCAGCAGGCCGGCCGATCCGGCAGGCGCGGACAGGGCGCGCTGGTGCTGTTGGTTGCCCGGGACGATCCGCTGGACACCTATCTGGTGCACAATCCCGCAGCGCTGCTGGACAAGCCGATCGAGCGGGTGGTGATCGACCCATCCAACCCCTATATTCTCGGCCCGCAGTTACTCTGCGCCGCAACGGAACTGCCCGTCGCTGACTCCGAGATTCGCTTGCTGGGCGCCGAGGAGGTGGCTAGTGCACTGGTCGACGACGGGCTGCTGCGACGGCGCGCCGGCAAGTACTATCCGGCCCCAGGTGTGGATCCCCATCCCGCAGTGGATATCCGGGGGTCTTCCGGCGGTCAGGTCGTTATCGTCGAGAGCGACACCGGCCGACTGTTGGGCACGGCCGATACCGGCCGCGCTGCCGCCTCGGTGCATCCGGGCGCGGTGTATCTGCACCAGGGCGAGAGCTATCTGGTCGATTCGCTGGACTTCGAAGAAGGCATGGCTTTCGTGCACGCCGAAGACCCCGGATACGCGACGTTTGCAAGGGAACTCACCGACATCGCCGTGACCGGGCGCGGTGAACGTCAGAATTTCGGTCCGGTGACCCTGGGCCTGGTTCCGGTCAGCGTGACCCATCAGATCGTGGGCTATCTGCGTCGCCGCCTCAACGGTGAGGTGATCGACTTCGTCGAACTGACCATGCCGCCGCACACCCTGGACACCGTCGCGGTGATGTATACGATTACGTCAGAGGCATTGCACCACAACGACATCGACCTATTGCAAGTACCGGGCTCGCTGCACGCGGCCGAACACGCCGCGATCGGCCTGCTTCCGCTTGTGGCCAGCTGCGATCGCGGCGACATCGGTGGACTGTCGACCGCCGTCGGACCCGAATCCGACGGTTTGCCAAGCGTCTTCGTGTACGACGGATTTCCGGGGGGAGCCGGTTTCGCCGAACAGGGTTTCCGACAGGCGCACACCTGGCTGGGCGCGACGGTGGCGGCGATCAAGGCGTGTGAGTGCCCCGCGGGATGCCCGTCGTGTGTGCAATCACCCAAGTGCGGCAACGGAAACGAACCGTTGGACAAGGCCGGGGCGGTGCGGGTGTTGGAAGTGGTTCTCAGCGCGCTGGCGAACGGGACTCAGTCATACGGATGACGACCGACCCCTCGAACGGTCGACCTCCATATGGCGATGTCTTCGCAGCAGCCGCTTCGAAAACGCTTTCCTCACTGCTGAAGAAAGATGCGCCTGGCGGAAACACGAACGCCGAGAACGACTGGACAGCGTAAGCCGTTCACAGATGGGCGCAGCTGAAAAATACCTTTCGGCCATCAATCTGTGCAAGTTGATGACTCGCATGTCAATAAGACCCACAGGTTGATCTCAGGGAATGCCCCGTGGATTCGATACTGACGCAACGGGTTATCCATCGTGTCGCCGCTAAACTGCTGACCTATGACCGACGACTGGCTGCTAGTGGAGACGCTGGGCCGAGAACCGGCCGTGGTGGCGGTGGGCCGTCAACTGCAGGACCTGATTCCGATAACGACGTTTTTGAAGCGCACCCACGGTCGCGCCGCCATCCAGTCCGCGATCGCGGAGTCGATACAAACCAGCAAAGGGCTGGTCAGTATCACTCCCAAGAAGGCCCGGGTGATCCGCACCGAGCCGGTTGTGATGACCGATGGCCGCATCCACGGCGTGCACGTCTGGAGCGGGCCGCCCACCCACGAGCCGCCGGAGCGGCCGATCCCGGGCCCGCTGAAATGGGACATGACTCTCGGGGTGGCCACCGATACCGCGGAGTCGCTGACCAACATGGGCCGCAACGTCGAGATGGAAGACCCCGAGGAGCGGGCGTTCGCCGAATGCTGGCCCTCGGGTGACCTCAAGCCCAACGAGGGCCGGGCGCTGGCGGCGGCGGTCAGGTTCGAACCGGGCCACACCATGTGCGACACCTGGGACGGGCGTGACTGGCAGGGCAACCCCATCCGGGTGAGCTTCGTAACGCGCAACGGGCTCGAAGAGGGCGCGGACGGCCGCGAACACATGATCGCGCGAGGCATGAACTGGCGCGCCGAACCCGCCGACGAGACGACGCCGTCGGACCGGCTTGCCCAGCAGATCCTGCGTGGACTGGCCCAGCCCGGGGTGCACCGGGCGTTGTTCGAACCACAGACTTGGACGCTGCTGAAATGGCTCGACGCCCCGTGCCCGTTCTACGACTGGCGCCGCATCGCCGCCGACAGCCCGCGGATCCACCCCGATGACGAGGCGAAGAGGGCCGAGATGCGCACCCAGTTCACCGCCGGGGCCGCGTGTGCGGTGCTGCGGCTGCCGGCCAACGACGGCGGGTGGGTGCCGGTGCACGTGACTGTCAACCGGGTGGAGCTGGACGACGACACCTCCGCCGGCCTGGTCTCGGTGCGGCAGCCGACCGTGGCGGAGCTTGCCGCCGCGGGTCTGCCCGACTAGACCGGACCCGCACGGGCGGCCGCCCGCGCCTTACCCCACGTGCCCACGGCGACCTCGGCCGAGATCACTACGTCCACATCCTCGACGACGCAGCCGGTCAACGCGGCCTGCATCGCGAGGGCGATGGTGGTGGCCTGGGCGCAGGCCTGCTCGGCTCCGGCCGGCAATCTTGCCGCTGCGGCCAGCGCGGCAAGGTCTGCTGCCGCCTGTGCCCGGTGCCGTGCCACCACGGCGGCACCCAGGTACGCGCTGCCGGCGGTCACGGTCAGCAGCACGACAACCATCGCCGCGGCGACGACGGTGACCGATCCCCGCTCGTCACCGCGGTTCGACTGCCGCCACTCCGGTGGCCGCGACATGCAGCGCCTCGAGCAGCGTCGACTTGGCGGTAACGGTCGCGACCATGAAGCCACCGTCGCGGCGAATCTCGACGGCGGCACCACCGGGAGCGACCCCGCGGGCTGCTGCGATCGCCGACCGCTCGTCACCGCGTGCCGCCAGCCGCGCAGCCTCCCGCGCGGCGTCGATGCAGCGGACTTGCATGGACACCGCGGTGATGCCGGCCAGGCAGAGCATGAGCACCGCGACCAGAGTCGCGACCCCGAACGCCGCCTCCACTGTGGTCGCCCCGGCATCGTCGGCTAGGTCTTGGTGTTCAGCGCGCGGGCGATGATGTTGGTGAGCGCCGAAACGATGGAGTCGCCCGTGACGACCGCGTACAGGACCGCGGCAAAGGCCGCCGCCGCGATAGTGCCGATGGCGTATTCCACCGTCGACATCCCCGACTCGTCTGCCACCAGCAGCGTGAGTCGTGCTTTCAATGCGCGAATCATGTTGCCCTCCTTCTCTTCTCGACATGACACTCTCAGAACAGACCGGTTTGCAGAAAGTCACCGGCAAGACCTGCGATCACCGGGACAACGCCCAGGCAGCCGAATGCGGGCAGAAAGCACAGCCCGAGCGGACCGGCGATCAGCACGCCCGCTCGTTCGGCCTTTGCGGCGGCGGTGTGGACCGCGTCCTGCCGGCACTGGGTAGCGAGCCCGGACAACGCGCCGGCCAGTGCCACTCCCGACACCGACGACCGGCGAGCCAACCGCAACAACGCGTCGATCTGCGGATCTGCGGCACCAGGCGGCGTGGACCAGGCGTTCGCCGGATCGGCGCCCAACGCCAGCAGGTCGGCTGCGCGCCGCAATACCTGGCCCAACCGCGGCGGTGCCGAGGGAGCGGTTGCCGCCGCGGCAGTCGACACCGCCATTCCGGCGCTCAGGCAGACCGCGAGCACGTCCAGGGTCGATGCCACCGCCAGTGGATCCGGCCCCCGTGCCGATGGCCGCGTCGCGCGAGGGTGGCGGTCCGGCATCGCGGCGCGGGCGCTCACCGTCAACCGGCCGGCGCTCAGCAAGGCTGCGGCCAAAAGCATTGCCGCGGTGGCGGTCACGCCGCCGCCTTGTCGGTGATGCGGTCGGCCCACAACAGCCCGCCGCAGACCAGCATCAGCCCGGCAACCAGTAGCCAGCCGCCCGGCGCTCCGCCGAGTAGGAACGACAGCGGGTTCGCCCCGATCGCCTGGCCCATCAACACCGCCAGCACCGGAAGTCCGGCGAGGATGGTCGCGGTCGCGCGGGCACCCGCCATCGCCGCCCGCACCTGGTTCGAGAACCGTTGTCGTTCAACGATATCGCGTTGCGCCGCCTGCATCAGCGCAGATATCGCCAGCCCATGATCGGCGGCCAACTGCCAGCACACGGCCAGCCGCTCCCACTGTGACGGCAGTGCGGCCGTCTCCCCGACGCCGCGCAAACCCGCGGCGACGTCGGCGCCGAGCCGGGCGCGCGCGGCGACCGCACGGCATGCGCCGGCGACCGGTCCGGCTGTCTCGTCGGCCGCTACGGCGAACGCGGTCGCCGGATGGGCCCCGACCCGGAGCTCGCCCACCAGCACGTCGATCGCGGTCTCCATCGAGCGGCTTTCGTCTATTCCGCGATCGCTGCGACGTCGACGCCGGTGGCGAAGGGACATCGTCGCGCCCACCACGGCGAGCCCCAAAACCGTTGTCAAAGACAGCGATACGAGGACCGCAACCACGATGCACACCGTCGTCAATGGCATGACCTGCGGCGGCACGGTCTTGGGGCTGTCGCGGGTCAGCCGCCGCCTCGGCGACGACGGAAGCATCAGTGCCGCGGCGGATAACGCGATTGCCGCGATCACCGGCCCGGTCATGCCGGCTTCCGGTTTCGCAGCAGCGCCCTCAAACCTGCGATCTCGGCGGTGAAGCCGCGATCCGCGTGCCACACCGTGACCGCGCGAACCCCTTGTTCGGCGCGGCGCAACACGGCGATTTCATCGAGCCGCCGTCGCCCGCCCCGGTCGCGGGCGACGTGAAGCAGCACCTGGACCGCTGCGGTCAATTGGCTATGTAGCGCAGCACAATCCAGACCGCCGAGAGCACCCAAAGCCTCGAGACGAGCCGGGACTTCGGCGGGGTTGTTCGCGTGCACCGTGCCCGCACCACCGTCGTGTCCGGTGTTCAGCGCGGCCAGCAGATCGACCACCTCGGCGCCGCGAACCTCGCCGACCACGATGCGATCCGGCCGCATCCGCAACGCCTGTCGGACCAGTTGCCGCACGGTGACCTCACCGACGCCCTCGACGTTGGCGCACCGGGCCACCAGTCGCACCAGGTGTGGATGCGGCGGCGCCAACTCGGCGGCATCCTCCACACACACGATCCGCTCGTCAGCGGCGACCGCGTTGAGCATGGCCGACAGCAGCGTCGTCTTGCCCGCGCCGGTCCCGCCGGATACCAGGAATGCGAGCCTGGCGGCGATCACGTCGTCGATCAACTCCGCGGCCGCGGGCGCGATGGCGCCCGCCGTGATCAACGCCGGAAGATCTTGGGTGGCCGGCCGCAGTACCCGCAACGACAGGCAGGTGCCGGCCACCGCGACCGGCGGCAGGACGGCGTGCAGCCGGACTGCGAAACTTCCCGTTCGGGTCAGCTGGCCGTCGACCCATGGCTGCGCATCGTCGAGACGCCGGCCCGCCGCCAGCGCCAGCCGCTGCGCCAAACGTCGCACCGATGCTTCGTCCTCGAAGCGAATATCGGTGCGCTGCAACCCATTTCCGTCGTCGACCCATACCGCGTCCGGCGCGCTGACCAGCACGTCGGTCGTGTTGTCGGCACACAGCAGCGGTTCCAGGATTCCCGCACCGGTCAACTCCGTTTGCAGTATCCGAAGATTGCTCAGCAACTCGGTGTCACCGAGCACCCCGCCGGATTCGGCCCTGATCGCGTCGGCCACCACGTTCGGTCGCAGCGGAAGCGACTCGGCCGCCAGCCGCTCGCGCACCCGGTCGATCAGGGAGCCGCTCATGCCGCACGCTTTTCGGCGCGATGCGTAGGCAACACGGCCAGCACCTTGCGGGCCGCCGCGGCCAGCGCGGAGCGGCGCCCCAGCCGCAGGCCCGTGCGTTCGAGTTGCTCGGCCAACCGCGGATGCGGTCTCATCGCCGCCAACAGCGGCACGGACGCGATGGTCGCCACTTCATCGGCGCGCAGCCCACCCGGCGATGGACCCCGGACCACCAGGCCCAGGTTGGGATTGATCCCGGCGAGCACCGGTGCGATAGTCGCGGTCGCCGCGCAAGACCGCACATCGCACGGGCTGACGACGACCACGAGATCAGCTGCGTCCAAAGCGGTCTCAACGACGCCCGTCATCCGACGCGCAAGGTCGCAGACCACCGTCGCCCCGCCGCGGCGGCCCGCGTCAAGCACGGCTTGCACTGCGCCGCGGTCTAATTCGTCGCCGCGCCGGGTGCCCGACAGCAGACTCATCCCGCGATGCTGCGGTAGCGCGTCGCGGACGGCCGACCAGCTCAACCGTCCGCCCTGCAGTGCGAGGTCCGGCCACCGTACGCCAGGCGTCGTCTCCGCTCCGACCAATAGATCGATGCCACCCGCCCAGGGGTCGAGGTCGACCAGCAGCGGATCGGTCGCCATTCGCGCCAGCGCAACCGCGAACAGAGACGCACCCGCTCCACCACACCCGCCGATCACCGCTACCACCGCGCCGTGCGCGGCGTCTTCGCGGGCCGATTCGGCGGCGTCGGCGAGCTCGCGAACCAGATCATGCTCTTGCGCCGGCAGTCTCAGCACGTGCCGGGCACCCACCTCGATGGCCGCCGCCCAGGTGGCGGGCGGCGGATCGTCGCCCGTCGCGACGATCACGTGCGCGCGCCGCGGAAGTTCGGTGAGTGCACAACCAAGTGCCGCCGCTTCGTCGAGCACCACGGCCGACGCTGCCGACCACGCTTTTCTACTCACCGGTAACGCGCTCGCGGCGTGAACCACCCGCACGCCCACGGCCGCTGCCACCCGGTCCAGTTCATCGCGCAGGAACGGGTCGGCGAGGACCGCCAGAATTCCGCGCGCATCGGTGGTCGGCATCGGCCCACCGTGCCGCCGGCAGGTCGGCGTCGCCAGTCGCGATACCGGAATTTGTGGATAACACCGGGACTGTTCACACCGGCCGAAAAACGAAAGAATCACCCCAGAAAAGGGACGACCCCCGCCAGGGGGGGAGGAGGCGAGGGTCGTCGTGTATCAGCCCCGGGGGGTCGGGCTGAGACACCCTCGGCAAAGCCGAGTGACACTTACTATACACACGAGAGTGTCACGCAGCGCAAGGGTTGCGTTCGAAACACACGTATAACCTTTCAGTAGCTGAACCAAACGTCTCGCTGGTACCACGGGTATCGGGACTCCCTTTGACCGGCGCTTTTACCGACGTCGTCGCGATTTGCCCCCGCACCGCCCTATGCTGGGGCGGTGACCGTACCCGACTCGGCCGCTGACCAGCAAACATCGCCGACGCCCACCGGTCCCAGTCCGCGCACGGCGGCTTTCTTCGATCTCGACAAGACGATCATCGCCAAATCGAGCACGCTGGCGTTCAGTAAACCGTTCTTCGCGCAGGGGCTGATCAACCGCCGCGCCGTCCTCAAATCGAGCTACGCGCAGTTCTTGTTTCTGCTCTCGGGTGCCGACCACGACCAGATGGATCGGATGCGGATCCACCTGACCAACATGTGCAGCGGATGGGACGTCGAGCAGGTCAAGTCCATCGTCAACGAGACGCTGCACGACATCGTCACGCCGCTGGTGTTCGCCGAGGCTGCCGACCTGATCGCCAGCCACAAACTGTGCGGCCGCGACGTCGTGGTGGTCTCGGCATCCGGTGAGGAATTGGTCGCGCCGATCGCGCGGGCGCTGGGAGCCACTCACGCGATGGCGACCCGGATGGTGGTTGAGGACGGCAAGTACACCGGCGACATCGGGTTCTACTGCTACGGCGAAGGCAAGGTGCAGGCGATCCGCGAGTTGGCCGCGCGCGAGGGCTATCCGCTCGAGCATTGCTATGCCTACTCCGATTCGATCACCGACATGCCGATGCTCGAGGTGGTCGGGCATCCGAGCGTGGTCAATCCCGACCGCGCCCTGCGCCGCGAGGCGAGCGCCCGCGACTGGCCGGTGCTGGAGTTTTCCCGACCGGTGTCGTTGCGCGACCGCATCCCGGCGCCATCGGGAGCCGCGGTCGCCACCACGGCCGCGGTGGGGATCAGCGCCCTGGCGGCCGGCGCGCTGACCTACTCGCTGCTGCGTCGCTTCTCGCTGTAACCACGCACAGCAAACTTTCGACATCACGGCCCGGCATCGCTTTGGCGTTGACATGAGAATTGCCCCTTGATGTGACCGGGGTCACGGAGTACAAAGGACTCACGGAAGCCTGGTACGGCCAAGGTCGATCCAGAAGAGAAGGGCCGATCTCCCGGACGAGGCAACCGAGCACGGTTCCCGGCACCCACGCGGAGTCATAGCCGCGATAATGGCAGAAGTGTTGCGGGCCTGCGTAATTGCGAACAGTGAACGGTTTGGGCAGCCCTTTGGGTGGGGTTGCAACCGGAAGCGTCGCAAGAACGCCGAGGCCATCCCACGCAGCCCACAGGTGCACGCATGGTAACCGAGATCCGTGCTAGCGGGCGGCGAGCCGAAAACCTTCGGTACGCCGCCCGCTTTATCAGTTTCAGTGTCCGCTTCCACCCTGTTCAGTGAGGGTTTCAGCAATCGTCAGCGCTTCCTGCGCGCCGGTCCGCATGGCCCGGCAGGACAGCACCAGCCAGGACGCCATACCTTCGGCTGTTCCGGACGCAAACCCGGCCGCGGCTTCCCGGTAGTCCGCGGCGCGACGCATCCAGCCCACCTCCGGTACGCCCAGCCCGTGCGGATCGAGTCCGGTCGCGATGGTGACCAACCTCGACACCGCGCGCGCCACCACACCATCCGCGGTGCCGAACGGCGCCAGGGTCAGCAGTTCACCATGTGCGACGGCGGCGATCACGGGGGCCGGTGCCTTCGTGCCACCCGACACGATCTGCGCCAGCAGTTCCAGACGCGGTCCGACGTCCGCGTCGGGACGCGGCCGGCCCAGCCGGCTCTCGTCGACCCGGTCGGCCGCGGCCAGCATGTGCAACCGAGCCAGCGCCTGCAGCGGCGCGCGCTGCCACACCCCGACCAAATTGGTCTCGCCACCCTCGAGCGCCTGGGCGACGCGCAAGGCGCCGGCGAACACCGGGTCGCTGATCGCAGAGGCGTCGATGTCTTCGAGTTTGTGGCCGCCGCCGTCCAGCACCGCTGAGGCTCGCGCCGACCGCAGTGCCGCCTCAGCGGCAGTCACCGGCCATCGCCGCAGGTTGGAGCGATGGCGGTGTGCCCGGCCGAGCGCCTCACGTGCCTGGTCGCTGGCCGCGGCGACGCCGGGCAGCTCCATCAGCGGGGCAAGCGGATCAGGACTCACGACCAGTCACACTAGCCAGCGCCGGCGCGTGTCAGTGGCGCCGCTCCTCCTCATCGCCGCGCTTTGCATCGTCGCGGGCGCGGGGAATCGCCGCCAGCAGCTGCTGGGTGTACTCATGCCGGGGGCTGGTGAAGATGTCGTCGGCGGTCGCGCTTTCGACTACCTTGCCCGCCCGCATCACCATCACCTCGTCGGCGATCTGCCGGATCACGGCCAGGTCGTGGCTGATGAACAGGTAGGTCAGGCCGAGGTCCGCTTGCAGTTCGGCCAGCAGGTCCAGGATCTGTGCCTGCACCACGACGTCGAGCGCGGAGACGGCCTCATCACACACCACGACCTCGGGCTTCAGCGCCAGCGCCCGGGCGATCGCCACCCGCTGGCGTTGGCCGCCGGACAGCTCACGGGGCCGCCGGTGCAGCAGCGACGACGGAAGCGCGACCTGCTCGGCCAGCTCGCGGACCGCGTGCCGGCGCTGGCGACGATCCCCGATCCGGTGGATCCGCAGTGGCTCCTCGATGATTCGGGCTATCGAATACATCGGATCCAGACTGCCGTAGGGGTTTTGAAATACCGGCTGTACTTTGCGACGAAAGGCCGACGTCTCGCGTCGGCTCAGCGAAGCCGTGTCGCGATCATCGAAAAGTACGGTGCCAGAACTCGGTTCGAGCAGGCCCAGCACCATCCGGGCCAGGGTGGATTTGCCGGATCCGGATTCGCCTGCGACCGCCAACGTGGTGCCTCGCCGCAGTCGAAACGAGACATCGTCGACGGCGCGGACCTCCGTGGCGCGCCAGGGACTCCCGCGCGAAGACCGGTAGATCTTGGTCAGCCCGGCGGCGACGATCACGTCCTGTGAGTCGCCGGGCGTGACCTGTCGTGGGGCGGGGGCCTTCCGTAACGATGGCGCGGCTGCTACCAGGCGCTGCGTGTAGGGGTGCTGTGGTTGATGCAGAATCATTTGGGCTGCACCGGATTCCACGACCTGACCTTGGTGCATGACGACGAGCCGTTCGGCTCGCTCAGCGGCCAGGGCCAGGTCATGGGTGATCAGCAGCACCGCCGTGGCGAGTTCACCGGCGAGTTCCTCGAGGTGATCGAGCACCCGGCGCTGCACGGTGACATCCAGCGCCGACGTCGGCTCGTCGGCGATCAGTAGCCGGGGCCGCCCGGCCAGCCCCATGGCGATCAGCGTCCGCTGGCACATTCCTCCGGACAGTTGATGTGGGTACTGCCGGGCCCGCAGCACCGGCTCAGACATGCCGGCGTCCGCCAGCAACTCGACGGCGCTGCGGTTGATATTGTTCGCGCGCAATGCTTCTCGCACTTGAAAGCCGATGCGCCAGACAGGGTTCAGGTTCGTCATCGGATCCTGTGGCACGTAACCGATCCCGTTGCCGCGGACGGCGCGGAGTTGTCGTTGGGTAGCGTTGGCGAGGTCGACCCCGTCGAACTCGATGCGGCCTGCGGTGATTCGCCCGCCGGGTGGGAGGAGCCCCAGAATCGCTGCGGCGGTAGTCGATTTGCCCGACCCTGATTCACCGACGATCGCCACGGTCTCGCCTACTCCCACCGCGAGGTCGACACCGCGGACGGCAGGCTCGTCGCCGAAGCGGACCTCCAGGCCGGTGATACTCAGCAGCGGAGTGCTCACAGGCGCCACGCCCGTGACGACGGGTCCAGGGCGTCACGCAGCACGTCGCCCATGATCATGAACGCCAACACGGTGATCGCCAGGGCGCCGGCGGGGTAGAACAAGATCGGCGAGCCGGCACGCAGCCGAATCTGATCGACATTGATGTCACCACCCCACGACACGACCGTCGGCGGCAATCCGACCCCGAGGTAGGACAGCGTGGCCTCGGTGACGATGAACAGACCCAGCGCGATGGTTGACACCGCGATCACCGGGCCCATCGCATTGGGCAGCACGTGGCGCACCAGGATCCCAAACCTGTTCAATCCCAGTGCTTTCGCTGCCAGTACATAGTCGCTGCCGCGAACCGCAAGTACAGCCCCGCGGGTGATCCGGGCGATCTGCGGCCAGCCGAACAACGCCAGGATCGCGATCACCGTCCACACCGTGCGGTGATGCATGACCTGCATCAGCACAATTGCGGCCAGCAGCAGCGGGATACCGAAGAATACGTCGGCAACGCGAGAGACGACGGCGTCGAGCCAGCCGCCGTAGAAACCGGCCAGCGCCCCCAGGGCGCCGCCGACGACGATTACCAGCAGTGTGGCGCCCAAGCCGACGGTGATCGAGGCGCGCGCCCCGTAGATGGTGCGGGCGTAGATGTCGTGGCCCTGCAGGTCGGTGCCGAACCAGTGTGCAGCCGAGGGCGCGAGCAGGCTCTGGTCCGGGTTGGCGTAGCCGGGATCGGCGGCGGCGAACAGCGACGGGAACAAGGCAACCACGACGACGCCTGCGATCAGCACCGCGCTGATCACAAACTGCGGCCGCCGGCACATGCGCCGAAGTGCCTCAGCCATAACGGATCCTGGGATCCAGTGCCGCGTAGAGCAGATCCACCGCCAGGTTGGTGACGAGATAGACGACGACCAGCACGGTCACGATCGAGACCACGGTCGGCGCTTCCTGGCGGGTGACCGCCTGGTAGAGCACTCCGCCGACACCATGGATGTTGAAGATGCCCTCGGTGACGATCGCACCGCCCATCAGCGCGCCGAGATCTGCGCCGAGGAACGTCACCACCGGGATGAGCGAGTTGCGCAGGATGTGTACGACCACCACGCGCGGGCGCGACAGTCCTTTCGCGGTCGCGGTACGCACGTAGTCGGCGTAGGCGTTATCCGCGACGGCGGATCGGGTGAGCCGCACTACGTAAGCGAATGAGACTGCGCCGAGCACGATTCCGGGCAGCAGCAGGCGGGCAAACGTGGGCTGATCGCCGACCGTCACCGCGGCCAGACCCAGCCGAACCCCGAAGACGAACTGCGCGAGAAAGCCCAGCACGAAGATCGGCACGGCGATGAGGACCAGGCTGACGATCAACACCACGCCGTCGAAGAACCCGCCCTTGCGTAGGCCCGCGATCACCCCGAACCCGACACCGAACACCGTCTCCACCGTCAGCGCCACCAACGCAAGCCTGAATGTCACCGGGAAGGCTTGCGCCAGAACGGTACTGACGGGTAGACCGGAGTAGGCGCGCCCGAGGTCGCCGTGCAGCACGCCGCCGAGGTAATGCAGGTACTGCAACCAGAACGGGTCGTCGAGGTGGTACTGCGCACGCAGGGCGGCGGCCACCGCCGGGCTCAATGGACGGTCGCCGCCGAGTGCCGCGATCGGGTCGCCGGGTAGCAGAAACACCATGCCGTAAATCAGCAGGGTCGCGCCCAGGAACACCGGGATCATGGCCGCGACTCGTCGGGCGAGATACCAGCCCATGTCAGGCCTTCACGATGTGTTCGTAATCGGGCAGCCCGTTCCAGGTCAGCGCGACGTGGCTGACCGCGGCCGATCGACCCGCGACGGCAACGGTGTACCACAGCGGCACGACGGCCATGTCCTGCAACAGGATTCGTTGCGCATCATTGGCAATTCTGAACGACTGTGGCAGGTCGGGGGCGGCCTCGGCGGCGGCGACTGCGGCGTCGAACCGCGGATTGGAGTAGCCGACGTCGTTGGCGCCGGCATTGGTGACGAACAGCGGTTCGAGAAATTCGAGCATCGACGGGAAGTCGCCCTGCCACCCGGCGCGAAACGCCGTGCCGATCGTGCGGCTGGTGATCTGAGTCCGGAAGCCGGCGAAGGTGGGCTGCGGCGCCCCGACGGCGACGATGCCCAGTGTGTTCTTGATGCTGTTGGCCACCGCGTCCACCCACTCCTGATGCGACCCGTCGGCGTTGTAGGAAATGGCATATGTACCAGACCATTTAGTGATCGCGTCGGCCTGCGACCACAGCTCACGGGCCCGGTCCGGGTTGAAGTTCAGCGCCTCGTTGCCGTCGATGTGGGGGTCGAATCCGGGCAGCGAACTCGCGGTGAAGTCGCGTGCCGGTGAGCGGGCACCGGAGAAGATCTTGCTGCAGATCTGATCTCGGTTGATCGCGGCCGAGAGCGCAAGGCGTCGCAGCCGCCCCTCCTCGCCGGAGAAGTGCGGCAGCCGTAACGGAGTGTCCAGCGTCACGTTGACGGCCGCGGGTGCGGTCACCGCCCGGTCGCCGAGGTCGCGCCGGTAGACGGTGAGCACGCTGGGCGGAATCGTATCCAGCACATCGAGATTGCTCGACAGCAGATCGGCGTAGGCGGTGTCGAGATTGGCATAGAAAACGAACCGCAGGCCCTTGTTCCGCGGCGTCCGGTTGCCGTGGTAGCCGGGGTTGGTAACCAGGTCGAGCTTGACATTGTGCTGCCAGGCCGGATTGCCCGGTTGATCGCCGAGACGGTACGGTCCGTTGCCGATCGGTCGCTGGCCGAACGCCGCCATGTCCTTGAACGCCGAATCGGGCAGCGGATAAAACGGCGAAAAGCCCAGCCGCAGCTTGAAATCGATGGTCGGCCCCTTGAGCCGAACGGTGAATTCGCGGTCGTTGACGACCCGAAGGCCCGACATCGTGTTCGCGGCCGGTTTCGACGCAGCCACCTCGTCGAAACCCGCTATGGGGGAGAAAAAGCTCTGCTGTAGTTGAGCATTGGTGGCCAGCGCGCCGTAATTCCACGCGTCGACGAACGAGTGCGCGGTGACCGGCGACCCGTCGCTGAATGTCCAACCCGGTTTGAGCACGATGCGGTAGTTGACATCGTCGGTGGTCTCGATCGCGCTCGCAACCTCCAACGACGCCGCGCCCTTGACGTCATACGACATCAGGCCGGCGAACAGCCGGTCGACGATCCGGCCGCCGTTGGTGTCGTTGGTGTTGGTCGGGAGGAGCGGGTTCTGCGGCTCGCCTGCATTGACGATCACCACGTCGGTCCGGACGCTGCCCATCCCGCATCCCGCCAGAGATGCGGCAGCCAGCAGCGCGATCACCACGAGGACGCGAAACTGATGCAAGCCGCCCTCCTCTGATCCGTAACAGACTTCCATGCGTGATTGTCACCGAACTCTCCGGTTTTCTATCGGAAGCCCGCGCGACTGTATTGCCTACAGCCGCTCACAAGCTGAGCCAACCTGACTAGGCTCGTGCGCGTGACCGAGACGCAGACGCACACACCGTCGTACCCACCGTCGAAAGAGTTTGCCGCGCAGGCCAATGCCGGTGATGACCTGTATGAACAGGCCGAGCAGGACCGGTTGGCGTTCTGGGCTGAGCAGGCCAACCGACTGTCGTGGACGACACCGTTTTCCGAGGTGCTGGACTGGTCGGCACGGCCGTTTGCCAAATGGTTCACTGACGGCCAACTGAACGTCACCTATAACTGTGTCGACCGACATGTCGAAGCCGGCAACGGCGATCGGGTGGCGATCCACTGGGAGGGCGAGAAGGTCGGCGAGGACCGCACCCTGACCTACAGCGATCTGCTGGCCGAGGTGAGTAAGGCCGCGAACGCGCTGACCGGGCTCGGCCTGGTCGCCGGCGACCGCGTCGCGATCTATATGCCGATGATCCCCGAGGCCATCGTCGCGATGCTGGCCTGCGCGCGCCTGGGCGTGCTGCACAGCGTGGTGTTCGCCGGGTTCACCGCCACCGCGCTGGGCGCCCGGATCGCCGATGCCGAGGCCAAACTGCTGATCACCGCCGACGGGCAGTTCCGGCACGGCAAGGCGGAGCCGTTGAAGGAAGCCGCCGATCAGGCCGCCGCCGACACCGGCACGATCGAACACATCCTGGTGGTCAAGCGGACCGGCAGCGACATCCCCTGGACACAGGGCCGCGACGTGTGGTGGCACGACGTCGTCGGCTCGGCGTCGGCCGAGCACAGCGCCGAGGGATTCGACGCCGAGCACCCGCTGTTCCTGCTGTACACCTCCGGCACCACCGGAAAGCCCAAAGGGATCGTGCACACCAGCGGCGGCTACCTGACCCAGGCGTCCTACACCCACTACAACGTCTTCGACATCAAGCCGGAAACCGATGTGTTCTGGTGCACCGCCGACATCGGCTGGGTCACCGGCCACACCTACGGCGTCTACGGTCCGCTGTCCAATGGCGTCACCCAGGTCATCTACGAGGGAACGCCGTCCACGCCCACTCAGCACCGACACTTCCAGATCATCGAAAAGTACGGCGTGACAATCTATTACACGGCGCCGACGATGATCCGGACCTTCATGAAGTGGGGTCATGAGATCCCCGACGCCAGTGATCTGTCCAGCCTGCGGTTGCTGGGCACGGTTGGCGAGCCGATCAATCCGGAGGCGTGGCGCTGGTACCGCCGAGTCATCGGCGCCGACAGCGTCCCGATCGTGGACACCTGGTGGCAGACCGAGACCGGGTCGGCGATGATCTCCCCGCTGCCCGGCGTCGCCGCGGCCAAACCGGGTTCGGCGATGACGCCACTGCCCGGCATCTCGGCGAGGATCGTCGACGACAACGGCAATCAACTCGCGCCGCCGTCATCCGACGAGGGCGAGCACACCAGCGGTTACCTTGTGCTCGATCAGCCGTGGCCGTCGATGCTGCGCGGAATCTGGGGCGACGAAGACCGCTTCCGCGAGACGTACTGGTCGAAGTTCGCCGAACAGGGCTGGTATTTCGCGGGCGACGGCGCGCGTTACGACACCGAGGGCGCGATCTGGATCCTGGGACGCATCGACGACGTGATGAACGTGTCGGGGCACCGGATCTCGACCGCGGAAGTGGAGTCGGCGTTGGTCGGCCACGCCGCGGTCGTCGAAGCCGCGGTGGTCGGCGCCACGGACGCCACCACCGGTCAGGCGATCTGCGCGTTCGTTGTCCTGCAAGCCGACCATGCCGAGACCACCGGCCCTGAGATCATCGACGAACTGCGCGGCGAAGTGGCCCGGACGATCTCACCGATCGCGCGGCCGCGTGAACTGCATGTGGTGCCCGAGTTGCCGAAGACCCGCAGCGGCAAGATCATGCGACGGCTGCTGCGCGACATCGCCGAAAAGCGCGATCTGGGCGACACTTCCACGCTGCTGGATCCGGGTGTGTTCGACGCGATCCGGGCCGCCCGGTGACGATGCAGAGCGCGAAGCGCGATGAGGAGGAGCCGGGCAATCGATAGCCGCCCGGTGACGATGCAGAGCGCGAAGCGCGATGAGGAGGAGCTGGGCAATCGATAGCCGCCCGGTGACGAGGGCGGGCGCCGAAGGTAATTAAGGGGCGATGGGGACGAATCCGGCGCCGGGGCGATTCTTGGCGGCGAGGTCGGCCAGGTCGGCGTTGATCGATTGCACCACCGCCGGTGTATGCAACGGAATGTATTTGATGACGCAGACCGGCAGGTTGTCGCTGAACGCGCCGTGAATCATCCCGACCAGTTGATCGTTGACCGTCACGGGCGCGCCGGAGTCACCCGGTTGGCCGCACACCTGCATCAGGATCGTGCCCGGCTCCTGTCCCGGACCCCAGGTGATCCCGCACGAATTGCCGGTCGTGCGGCCCTGCTTGCAGGCGACCTGACCGGACGTTGGGTCCGGCCCGATGCCGTTGATCAGAAAACCACCGAAGTTGGCCTGCGGTGCCACCTTGGTCTTGTCGAATTGGATCACCGCGTAGTCGAGCCCGTCGTTGCCCGAGACCATGGTTCCCACGTTGCCCCGCTCCTTGGCCGCCTCGGCCGCCACCACCGCCCCCGGGCCGCCGCAATGCGCCGAGGTGAAGCCGAGCAGATCGCCCTTGGGGTTGGTACCGATGGCGGTCAACGTGCACAGCGCATCGCCGTTGACGAGGATGCCCGCTCCGCCACCGAGCGGGATCCGGTCATCAGCGCGGGCCGGCGCGGCGGCCAGGCCGACCGCGGCCGCTACGGCCATGGCCGTCGCGATCCGGAACAGCCGACGGCTGATACTCCGCAAGGCGGTTTTCTCCCGTCAGCATGAAGGCGCGCGTCATCGATCGACGCGCAAGTCTAGCCTCATCAATGCCCGCCGGCGCCAGTCCTCAAACCGCCTAGCCTCGTCTGGCATCGGCCTGCATGGCAACATGAACCGCGACGACCGCGCGTGACGATGCAGAGCGTGAAGCGCGATGCGGAGGAACCGGACCAGCAGATCCAGCCCGGAAGGACCGCCTGTGAGCAAGTCAGATCGAAAGAACGGCAACCAGCGCGCTGATGGCGTTCCCAGCACGCTGACCACCATCCCGCTGACCGATCCGCACGCGCTGTCCGCCGAGCCGTCGATCGGCGAGCTGGTCAAAGATGCCACCGCGCAGATGTCGACGCTGGTTCGCGCCGAGGTCGAGTTGGCCCGCGCCGAAATCACCCGCGATGTCAAGAAGGGTCTGACCGGCAGCGTCTTCTTCATCGCCGCGCTGGTGGTGCTGTTCTACTCGACGTTCTTTTTCTTCTTCTTCCTGGCCGAGCTGCTGGACACCTGGCTGTGGCGCTGGGCGGCGTTCCTGATCGTCTTCGGAATCATGGTGGTGGTGACCGGGGCGCTGGCGCTGTTCGGGTTCCTCAAGGTCCGGCGCATCCGCGGCCCCCAGCAGACCATCGAGTCCGTCAAGGAAGCCCGCTCGGCCCTCACACCCGGTCACGACAAGCCCGCAGCGCCGGCGCTGAAGCAGGGCGGGACGCCCGCCGATCCCTCGGGTTGGTAGATGGCCCCACCAGATCCGTCGGTCACGCGCATCGACGGTCCATGGCGTCATCTCGACGTGCACGCCAACGGCATTCGGTTCCATGTCGTCGAGGCCATTCGGGACGACGACACCACCCCGGCCACCGCCCGACCGTTGGTCATCATGCTGCACGGCTTCGGGTCGTTCTGGTGGTCGTGGCGTCATCAGTTGCGCGGCCTCACCGGGGCGCGGGTGGTCGCGGTGGATCTGCGCGGTTACGGCGGCAGCGACAAACCGCCACGCGGGTACGACGGCTGGACGCTGGCCGGCGACACCGCGGGGTTGATTCGCGCGCTGGGACACTCGTCGGCAACGCTGGTCGGTCACGCCGACGGCGGCCTGGTGTGCTGGGCCACCTCGGTGCTGCACTCACGGCAGGTCCGCGCGATCGCGGTGATCAGCTCGCCGCACCCGGCCGCGCTGCGACGTTCGGCGCTGACCCGCCGCGATCAGGGCCGGGCACTGTTGCCGTCGATGCTGCGCTACCAGGTGCCGATCTGGCCGGAGCGCGCCTTGACCCGTCATCACGGCGCGGAGCTCGAGCATCTGATCCGCACCCGTGCCGGTGCCAAATGGCTTGCATCGGAAGACTTTTCCGAAACCATCGGCCACCTGCGCCAGGCCATCCAGATCCGCTACGCGGCGCACTGCGCACTGGAGTACCAGCGCTGGGCGGTACGCAGTCAGTTGCGTGAAGAGGGCCGGCGCTTCATGCGGTTGATGAGTCGGCCGTTCGGCATCCCGATGCTGCATATCCACGGCGACGCCGATCCCTACGTACTGGCCGACCCGGTTGAGCGGACACAGCGCTATGCGCCGCATGGCCGTTACGTATCAGTATCCGGCGCAGGACATTTCAGTCATGAGGAAAACCCGGACGAAGTCAACGGCCACCTGTCGCGGTTTCTCGATCGGGTTTACCGCTCGCCGCTCAACTGACGCACTCGCCGGTGGGCACCGCCGCGGTGTCACCGATGTGCGCGAGCTGAGCCGCCACCTCTTTGGCCGTCAGGACGAAGCCGGTGTCGTTGTCGTCGACCGCCGCACCGAACACCACGCCGATCACCTGCCCGTCGAGGTTGATCAGCGGCCCGCCCGAATTCCCTTGCTCCACATTGGCTCTGACGGTGTAGACCTCACGGTTGATGGTCGCTTTGCGGTAGATGTCGGGCCCGTTGAGCTCGATGAGTTCGCGGATTCTGGCCGGCGTCGCCATGAAACCACCCCCACCCGGGTAGCCCATCACGATGCCTTCGGTGCCCGAGGTCACCGGCGCGCTGGCGAATGCCAGCGGTCCGGCCGGCAGGTGCGGCACCGAGAGGATCGCAATGTCGACGGTCGGGTCGTAGGACACGACGGTGGCGTCGTAGGGGTTGCCGCTGGCCTCCACGGTGACGTTGTTCGATCCGGCGACGACGTGTGCATTGGTCATGACGCGATCAGGCGAGAGCACAAATCCACTGCCCTCCAACACCTTCGAGCAGCTCGGTGCGATCGCACGGATTTTCACCACGCTCGGCTCGGTGTTCGCGACCACCGGGTTCTTGGCCAACGCCGAGTCGGGGGCCGCGACCGCGACCACGGGGGTGCGGCTGAACGGCTCGAGCACCTGCGGCAGACCCGAGGTGTCCAGCAGCGCGGACAACCGCTTGGGCACCGTCTTGAGCCAGTCCGGTGCGTAGTCGTTGACCTCGCCGAGTACCCGCGAACCCCGCACTGCCGCAGCCAAACTGGGCTGACCCGCTGACGACGTCAACGGGGTGGCGAGCAGCCATGCCGCCACCAGCACCACCACCATTTGCACCGCGACCCCGATCAGCGAGTCGAAGAACCGCACTGAGTTGCTGTGGATTGCACCGCGAACCGCGCGGCCCAACACCACACCGGCCACCTCGCCGATGACGACCAGCGCCAGGATCAGGAACAGCGCGGCGAACAGCTTGGCCCGCGGCGCGGCGACATGCGCGACCAGATGCGGGGCCAGCAGCACACCGGCTATCGCACCGAGCAGCACGCCGACGAACGACAACAGCGAGCCGAGCGCACCCGAACGCCATCCCGAAACCGCCGCGATGAACGCAACGGCCAACACCGCGATGTCCAACCACTGTGAGGAGCTCATCACGCATCTTCCCCGTCGCCGACCAGTGCCATCGCTTCGTCCAGCTCGCGAACATCGCTGGCATCCCAGGGCTTTGCCCAGCCGGCGACATCCAACATCGCGGAAATCACCTGACCGGTGAAACCCCAGACCAGCATCTCGTTCAGCAGAAATGCCGGCCCGGCGAAGCGGCGACTGAGGGTGCGGCGGTACACCATCAGCCGGTTGGCGGGATTGATGAAGGCCCGGAGCGGAACCCGGGCCACGATTGCGGTCTCCGCCTGATCCACGACGGCCACCGGCCCCGGATCCGGCGAATAGGCCAGTACTGGGACGACGTGAAAGCCCGACGGCGCGATGAAGGTTCGCTCCATCGTGACCAGTGGATGCAGTCGGCTGGTGTCGATGCCGGTCTCCTCGCGCGCCTCGCGTAACGCGGTGGACACTGGCCCGTCGTCGCCGGGGTCGGACGCACCGCCGGGAAAGGCCGCCTGACCGGCGTGGTGGCGCAACGAGTCAGCCCGAACAGTCAGCAGCAGGTCGGCGTCGCCGGGCGGGGAACCGGGTGCGGCGCCGCCGGACTCGGACGCCGACGGGCCGGAGAACAACACCAACACCGCGGCCTCGCGGCCTTTTTTGCCCGTCAACGTCTTGGAGGCGGTCACCATCGCGAGAACATCGGCGGGCAGGCGCCGCTTGTAGGCGTCGGGAATTTCAGCGACGTTGTCGACGAGCGGTTGTAGCCAGGGTGGGCCGAGTTCGGGCGTCAGCAGATCCGTCCCAGCCAAGCGATCAAGGCGCTGGGGAGTGCCGCCTCCGGTCACCGGCGCCCCCCTTTACGCATCCTGCCGCCCGACCGCATCCATTATCTCGCCCGCAGTCGCGAAAGCGCGGGGCAGCGTCTTGGCAACGCTACCGTCCGAGTTCAACACGACCGTCGCGGGCATCACGTTGGGCACCCGCAACGCCGCGGCGACGCGACGGCCGCCGTCCTGCAGCGTCGGCAGCCGGACACCGAGATCGGCCAGCCGCAGCAGGGCCGCGGTCTCGTTCTCGTCCTGGTGAACGGTCACCACCAGCACAGCGGGTCCGACCCGTCGCTGATACTCCGCCATCGCCGGGAGCTCGGCCGCGCACGGCGTGCACCAATATGCCCACAGGTTGAGCACGACGCGGTGGCCGGCCAGCGCCGGTCCGACGTCGACGACCGAGCCGTCACCGGCGCATTCGACCGTCACACCGCGCAGCGCCTGGGAGCCGGGTTGTCCGCCCGACCGCGGACAGGGCGCCAGGTCGGCGCGTTGGCGCGGCCCGACCAGTGCGGCGGGAGTGTCGGCGTCGCGGTGGTCGCGGGCCGGTCCGTCCGCCGGGACGGTCGACCGATGCGACGCGTCGCGCAGCGCTATCACCAACCCGACGATCAGCGCCGCGACCGCCATCAGGACCGCGATGGTCCAGCGGGCGTTTCGGGTAGTCAGCGCGGGATTTCTGATAATCCGGCCATCGCCAGGAGGTGTTCGGTCTCCGGGCCGTTCACCAGCGCGGCGGCGATCTCCGGCTCGGTGGGCCCAGTGCCGTATGACGGGCAGTCCTTGGCGAGCACGCACACGCCGCAGGCCGGTTTGCGGGCATGGCATACCCGGCGACCGTGAAAGATCACCCGGTGGCTGAGCAGCGTCCACTCCTTGCGCTCGATCAGTTCACCGATCGCGTGCTCGACCTTGACCGGGTCCTCCTCGGTGGTCCAGCCCCACCGCCGAACCAGCCTCCCGAAATGCGTGTCGACGGTAATTCCGGGTATGTCAAACGCGTTGCCGAGGATTACGTTGGCCGTCTTGCGACCCACTCCGGGCAGCGTCACAAGCTCGTCCATCGTATGGGGAAGGTCGCCGTCGAAACGCTCCACCAGCGCTTGGCCGAGACCAATCAGCGACGTCGCTTTATTGCGATAGAAACCGGTCGGCCGAATGAGCGTTTCGAGTTCCTCGCGGTCCGCCTGCGCATAGTCGACCGCCGTTCGGTAACGGAGGAACAACGCCGGGGTGGTCAGGTTTATCCGCTTGTCCGTGCTCTGCGCCGACAAGATCGTCGCCACCGCCAATTCGAGCGGTGTGGTGAAATCCAGCTCGCAGTGGGCATCTGGAAACGCTTCTGCCAGTTTGCGATTCATCCGCCGGGCGCGACGCACCAGACCGGTTCGGGTCTCGGATGCGAAGCGGCGGGCAACGGCCGATGCGGGGCTTGGCGATCCTTTGGCGCCGGTGGTTTTTGCGCGAGAAGGCTTGCCGATGGTCACCCCGACAGAGTACTGATTCGTGATCCCGCTGAGACCTTAGCCGTGTTTACTTGCTGCTTGTGTCCTGGTTGCTAGTTGCGTTCACCCCGGGGTTGCTAATGCTGGCAACTTTCGGGCTTGAACGGCTCGAGGCGGGCTTGGAGAAAGGCACAGTTAGCGCAACTGATGTCGCTGAATTTCTCAAGCAGGCCGAGCCTGTAGATGTGCGCACATTGGCCCGGGTTGGAATGCCCGAGGCGCTGGACAGTTTGCACCGCCGGATGGCCCGAACCGCCGGTGAGGCGCCCTACCTACCCAGCCGCGACGAGCCGGCAACTGATCCGTTGCTGATGGCCGCCATTGGCTTGGCGGGCACTCAACCGGGCTTATCCGGACAACGGCATCAGCATTCGCGGGCGAATCGGCAATTTGCGCCGCGTCAGCATGCCAATCGTGTGTAGCGTTGGCACGTCGAGTCGAACGCCTACCTTTTAGACTCGCATGCACAGCTGTGCCTACCGGAGTTCTTCTGAATAACTAAAGGGGCAACGTGGACGAGATCCTGGCGAGGGCCGGAATCTTCCAGGGGGTCGAACCGAGCGCCGTCGCCGCGCTGACCAAGCAGCTGCAACCTGTCGACTTCCCGCGCGGACACACAGTTTTCGCAGAGGGCGAGCCGGGTGATCGGCTGTACATCATCATTTCCGGCAAGGTGAAGATCGGCCGTCGCTCGCCGGACGGTCGGGAGAACTTGCTGACCATCATGGGGCCCTCCGACATGTTCGGTGAGCTGTCGATCTTCGACCCTGGGCCGCGGACCTCGAGTGCCACCACGATCACCGAAGTGCGCGCGGTGTCGATGGACCGCGACGCGCTGCGGGCCTGGATCGCCGACCGGCCCGAGATCGCCGAGCAGCTGCTGCGGGTGCTGGCCCGCCGGCTCCGCCGCACCAACAACAACCTCGCCGACCTGATCTTCACCGATGTCCCCGGCCGGGTCGCCAAGCAGCTGCTGCAGCTCGCGCAGCGGTTCGGTACCCAGGAGGGCGGCGCGATGCGGGTCACCCACGACCTGACCCAGGAAGAAATCGCTCAGCTGGTCGGCGCCTCCCGCGAGACCGTGAACAAGGCACTGGCCGACTTCGCCCACCGCGGCTGGATTCGCTTGGAGGGCAAGAGCGTGCTGATCTCGGACTCCGAGCGGCTGGCCCGCCGAGCGAGGTAAGCGCGCTCTTTCGACCCTGGCTTCTGTCTCGCCTCCGCTAGCGCCGCAGGTAGTTCAACTGGGCCTGCACCGACCACTCGGCGACGTCCCACAGCTCCTTGTCGACGTCGACATACACATGCTCGACGACCTGACGCACGGTGGCCTCGTCGCCGAGTTCACGTAATGCCGAGCGGATCTGATCGAGCCGTTGCTCGCGGTGAGCAAGGTATTCGTCGGCGACCGCTTCGATGTCGGGCAGCTCGGGCCCGTGTCCGGGCAGCACTGCTCGCCGGCCCAGTCCGCGTAGCCGCTGCAGCGAATCCAGGTAGGCGGCCAGGCTGCCGTCTTCGTTGTCGATCACCGTCGTTCCGCGACCCAGCACGGTGTCGGCGGTCAGCACCGCATCGTCGAGCACGAAGGACAGCGAGTCGGCGGTGTGCCCCGGTGTCGCCCATACCGTGATCCGCAGTCCCGCAGCGTCGATCACCTCGCCGTCGGTGAGCTCGCCGGAAAGACCGCGCAGAAATCCGCTGCCCGCCGATCGCACGGGTGCGCCGGAGCAGTCGACCAGCTTGTCGATGGCGTCGGTGTGGTCGCCGTGTCGATGGCTGATCAATACCAGGGCGATGCGGCCGACGCCGGCGACGGCGGCGATGTGCGCGTCGTCGTCGGGTCCGGGATCGACGATCACGACCTCGTCGCTGCCGGGTGCTCGCAGCACCCAGGTGTTGGTGCCTTCGAGTGTCATCTTGCCCGGGTTGTTGGCCAACACCACCGACACGGTGTCGGTGACCGGCCGCAGCTGGCCGTAGGCCGGATGCGCGAGGACTTCGGTCACTCCCGCTACCCGACCTCGACCACCAGCTCGACTTCGACCGGGGCGTCCAGCGGCAGCTCGGCAACCCCGACCGCCGAGCGGGCGTGGACGCCGGCCTCCCCGAAGACGTCGGCGAGCAGATCGGAGGCGCCGTTGAGCACGCCCGGCTGGCCGTTGAATCCGGCCGCGGAGGCGACGAATCCGACCACCTTGACCACCCTGGTCACCGAGTCGATGCCGACCAGCGAGTCGATCGCCGCCAGCGCGTTCAGCGCGCAGACCCGGGCGAGTCCCTTGCCCTGCTCGGGTGTGACGGCGACGCCGACCTTGCCCGCCTGGACCAGCTTGCCGTCCTGCATCGGCAGCTGCCCGGAGGTGTAGACGAGGGTGCCGCTGCGCACAGCCGGCACGTAGGAACCCAACGGCTTCACGACGACCGGCAACTCGATACCGAGCTCTTTGAGCCGGGCCGACGCCGTCACTTCGGGCGTTTCAGATACGCGACGTGCTGCTCGCCGGTGGGACCGGGCAGCACGGAGACCAGCTCCCAGCCGTCGGCGCCCCACTGGTCGAGGATCTGCTTGGTGGCGTGGGTCAACAGCGGGACGGTTGCGTACTCCCAGGTTGTGGGTTGGCTCATATCCCGAGCTTATCGGCTGCGCGATCGAGCTCTCTGGTTAGCATGCAGGGGTGGGGATCACATCGAGCGGAGGCAGCAACGTCGGCTGGCCATCGCGATTGTCGAAGGCCCGTCTGCACTTCGTGACCGGCAAAGGCGGCACCGGCAAATCGACGGTTGCCGCTGCGCTGGCGCTGACCCTGGCCGCCGGCGGACGCAAGGTGCTGCTCGTCGAAGTCGAAGGGCGCCAAGGCATTGCACAACTCTTTGACGTACCGCCGCTGCCCTACAAAGAGCTGAAGATCGCCAGCGCCGAGCAGGGCGGCCACGTGAATGCACTGGCGATCGACATCGAGGCCGCCTTCCTGGAATACCTCGACATGTTCTACAACCTCGGCCTCGCCGGGAAGGCGATGCGACGGATCGGCGCGATCGAGTTCGCGACGACGATCGCACCGGGCCTGCGGGACGTGCTGCTCACCGGCAAGATCAAGGAAGCCGTGATCCGCGTCGAGAAGAACAAGGCCCCGGTCTACGACGCGATCGTCGTCGACGCTCCCCCAACCGGTCGCATCGCCCGCTTCCTCGACGTCACCCGCGCGGTCTCCGACCTGGCCAAGGGCGGCCCGGTGCACTCCCAGGCCGAGGGTGTGGTGAAGATCCTGCACTCCGACCAGACGGCCATCCACCTGGTCACCCTGCTGGAAGCGCTGCCGATGCAGGAGACCAAGGAAGCGATCGACGAGCTTCAGGAGCTGGGTCTGCCGATCGGCTCGGTCATCGTGAACCGCAACATTCCGACCTACCTGCAACCCGACGATCTCACCAAGGCCGCCGACGGCGACGTCGACGCCGAGGTGGTGCGGACCGGCCTGGCCGCCGCCGGGATCAAGCTAGGCGACGAAGACTTCGCCGGCCTATTGACCGAGACCATCCAGCACGCCACCCGGATCACGGCGCGGGCCGCGACCGCCGAGCTGCTCGACGAGCTGAAGGTGCCGCGCCTGCAGCTGCCCACCATCGCCGACGGCGTCGACCTCGGCAGCCTTTACGAGCTGTCCGAATCGCTTGCCCAGCAGGGAGTTCGATGAGCACGACACCTCCGGCCCTCGACATCGCCGGCATTCTCTCCGACACCTCCAACCGGGTGGTGGTGTGCTGCGGCGCGGGCGGGGTGGGTAAGACCACCACCGCGGCGGCCATGGCGCTGCGCGCAGCGGAGTACGGCCGCACGGTGGTGGTCCTGACGATCGACCCGGCGAAACGATTGGCGCAGGCGTTGGGGATCAGCGATCTCGGGAACAGCCCGCAGCGCGTGCCGCTGGATGCCGAGGTGCCCGGCGAGCTCTTCGCGATGATGCTGGACATGCGCCGCACCTTCGACGAGATGGTGATGCAGTATTCCGGACCCGATCGCGCACAGGCGATTCTGGACAACCAGTTCTACCAAACGGTCGCCACGTCACTGGCCGGCACGCAGGAGTACATGGCGATGGAAAAGCTCGGCCAGTTGCTGGCCGAGGACCGCTGGGATCTGGTGGTCGTGGACACTCCGCCGTCACGCAATGCGCTGGACTTCCTGGACGCACCCAAGCGCCTCGGCAGCTTCATGGACAGCCGGCTGTGGAAGCTGTTGCTGGGCCCCGGCCGCGGCATCGGGCGACTTGTCACGGGCGCGGTCGGCCTGGCGATGAAGGCGCTGTCGACGGTCCTGGGTTCGCAGATGCTCTCGGATGCGGCAAGTTTTGTGCAGTCCCTGGACGCGACCTTCGGCGGCTTCCGGGAGAAGGCCGACCGCACCTACTCGTTGCTCAAGCGGCGCGGCACCCAGTTCGTCGTGGTGTCGGCTGCGGCGCCGGACGCGCTGCGTGAGGCATCCTTCTTCGTGGACCGGCTGTCGGAGGAGAGGATGCCGCTTGCGGGGCTGATCCTGAACCGGACGCACCCGATGCTGTGTTCGCTGCCCGTCGAGCGTGCCATCGACGGCGCGGAGACGTTCGAGAGCGACGGCGCCAACGCTCTGACCAAGGCCGTCCTACAGATTCACGCCGACCGGGCAGCGACGTCCAAGCGAGAGATCAGGCTGCTGTCGCGGTTCACGGGCGCGAATCCCCACGTCGCAATTGTGGGAGTCCCGTCGCTGCCGTTCGATGTGTCAGATCTGGAGGCGTTGCGCGCGATCGCCGACCAGATGACGGCGACGGTTTGAGCGGTCGGTCTAGCCGACGCTGCGGTGCTTGCGCTGGGTGCTGAAGAACTCAGCCCAAGACACCACCTCGGGGTGCTGCTTGAGCAGCGCACGCCGCTGACGCTCGGTCATCCCACCCCAGACGCCGAACTCGACCCGGTTGTCCAAGGCGTCCGCACCGCATTCCAACATCACCGGGCAGTGCCGGCAGATGACCGCCGCTTTGCGTTGTGCAGCCCCCCGCACAAACAGCTCGTCGGGGTCAGCGGCCCGGCACAGCGCCTTGGCAACCCAAGTGATTCTTGACTCCGCTTCGGCTCCGTAAAGCACAGCCGTCGTCGGTGCCGCCGCTGTCTTCCGCGGCGCGGTCCGTATAGCTGACACCAGCGATTCCCCTTCGCTCTTGCCACCGGTAACCCCGATGCGATCTATGCCACACTGTGGCGCTCGGTGTTACCTGTATCTCATTGTGTGGATAAGCTACGTGGTCAGGTACCAATTACGCAACATTCTGGACACGCCTTTTTGGGACGACCGTGCAGTCCGATCATGAAGACGCGCCAGAAACCGGCGAACCAGGCGACTAACAGCGGCCTGAGCTGCGACTGAGAGAAACCTGAGGCGTTTGGGCCGGCGAAAAACTTTTCGACAACCGCTGGCGCTGAGGTCTGCCGCAGCGCCGCTAGTGTAGTAGCCATGTCGGAGCGGCCCGCGACTGCGGTCACCATCGCCAAGCTCGCCGGATGTTGCCTACTCGCCAGCGTCATCGTTGCCGCGTTGCTGTTTCCCATCGCGGGCGGAATCGGGTTGGTCTCCAACCGCGCCTCCGAGGTCGTCGGCAACGCGTCGGCGCAACTCCTCGAGGGCGACGTCCCCGCCGTGACCACGATGGTCGATGCCAAGGGCAACACCATTGCGTGGCTCTACTCGCAGCGCCGGTTCGAGGTGCCCGGCGACAAGATCGCCAACACCATGAAGCTCGCGATCGTCTCGATCGAGGACAAGCGTTTCGCCGAGCACAACGGAGTGGACTGGAAAGGCACGCTCACCGGCCTGGCCGGCTATGCCTCGGGCGACGCCGACACCCGAGGTGGCTCGACGCTCGAACAACAGTATGTGAAGAACTACCAGCTGCTGGTGATCGCACAGACCGACGCCGAGAAGCGCGCGGCCATCGAGACCACCCCGGCGCGCAAGCTGCGCGAGATCCGGATGGCCCTGACCCTGGACAAGACCTTCACCAAGCCGGAGATCCTGACCCGTTATCTGAACCTGGTGTCGTTCGGCAACAACGCTTTCGGTGTGCAGGACGCGGCACAGACATACTTCGGCATCAACGCTTCGGAGTTGAACTGGCAGCAGGCCGCGTTGCTGGCCGGCATGGTCCAGTCGACCAGCGCGCTCAACCCCTACACCAACCCGGATGGGGCGCTGGCGCGGCGAAACCTGGTGCTGGACACCATGGTCCAAAATGTTCCTAACGAAGCTGACGCGATTCGCGCCGCCAAGGCCGAACCGCTGGGGATTCTGCCGCAGCCCAAGGAGCTACCGCGGGGCTGTATCGCCGCCGGCGATCGCGCCTTCTACTGCGACTACGTGCAGGCCTATCTGTCGCGCGCCGGCATCAACAAGGAACAGCTCGCTCGCGGTGGCTACCTGATCCGCACCAACCTCGACCCCGATGTGCAGGAGCCGGTCAAGCACGCGATCGACCAGTTCGCCAGCCCGACGCTCGAGGGCATCGCCAGCGTGATGAGCGTGATCCGGCCCGGTAAAGACAAGCACAAGGTCATCGCGATGGCCAGTAACCGCACCTACGGTCTGAACACCGAGGCCGGCGAAACCATGCGCGCGCAACCGTTCTCGCTCGTGGGCGACGGTGCCGGATCGATTTTCAAGATCTTCACCACCGCCGCGGCCATGCAGATGGGGATGGGCATCAACACCCAGCTCGAGGTGCCAGGCAGATTCCAGGCCAAAGGTATGGGAAATGGTGGGGCCAAGGGCTGCCCCAAAGAGCAATGGTGCGTGATCAACGCCGGTAACTATCGCGGGTCGATGAGTGTCACCGACGCGCTGGCCACCTCACCCAACACCGCGTTCGCCCGGCTGATACAGCTGGTCGGGGTTCAGCGCGCGGTCGACATGGCGGTCAAGCTCGGCTTGCGGTCCTACGCCGAACCGGGCAGCGCCCGCGACTACGACCCGGAGAGCAACGAGAGCCTGGCCGATTTCATCAAGCGGCAGAACCTCGGGTCGTTCACGTTGGGCCCGTTCGCACTGAACGCGCTGGAACTGTCGAACGTCGCGGCCACGCTGGCATCGGGCGGCACCTGGTGTCCGCCGAACCCGATCGACAAGCTGATCGACCGCAATGGCAACCAGGTGGCCGTCACCACCGAGGCGTGCGACCAGGTGGTACCGGAAGGATTGGCCAACACCCTGGCCAACGCGATGAGCAAGGACGCCCTCGGCGGCGGCACCGCGGCCGGGTCCGCCGGGGCCGCCGGCTGGAGCTTGCCGGTCTCGGGCAAGACCGGGACCACCGAGGCGCACCGATCCTCGGGTTTCGTCGGCTTCACCAATCAGTACGCGGCGGCCAACTACATCTACGACGACTCCACGGCGCCGTCGGATCTATGTTCGTCACCGCTGCGGCGGTGTGGCGACGGCAACCTGTACGGCGGTAACGAGCCGGCCCGCACGTGGTTCACCGCGATGAAGCCGATCGCCACCCTGTTCGGCGATGTGAAGATGCCGCCGACCGACCGGGAGTACGTCGAGGGCGGACCCGGGTCCCGGGTGCCGAGTGTTGCCGGTCTCGATGTCGACGCCGCGCGCCAACGCTTGAAGGACTCCGGCTTCCAGGTTGCCGAGCAGGCCTCTTCGGTCAACAGCAGCGCCAAGTACGGCGAGGTCGTCGGGACCACACCCAACGGGCAGACGATTCCGGGCGCGGTGATCACCATTCAGACCAGCAACGGCATTCCACCGGCCCCGCCGCCCCCACCCGAAGGCGCACCTCCAGCGCCGGTCGGCTCGCAGGTGATCGAGATTCCGGGTCTACCGCCGATCACGATTCCGATCCTGGCACCGCCGCCTCCCTAGCGCGGCTACTGGTGTGTGACGCGCCAGCACTCACCAACCGGCAGTATTCTGGCCTGCATGCCTGTGGCCACTACTGGACTGTCCGCTCTGAAAAGTACCGGCGCCTTTGCGCTCGGATCGGCCTTCGCTGGACTCGGCTACGCCTCGCTGATCGAGCGCAACGCATTCGTGCTGCGCGAGCTGACCATCCCGGTCCTGGACCCGGGTTCGACGCCATTGCGGGTGCTGCACATCAGCGACCTGCACATGCGTCCCGGCCAGCGCCGCAAGCAGGCGTGGCTGCGTGAGCTGGCCGGTCTCGAACCCGACCTGGTGGTCAACACCGGCGACAACCTGGCACACCCCAAGGCGGTGCCCGCCGTGGTCCAGAGCCTTGGCGACTTGCTTTCGGTGCCCGGCGTTTTCGTCTTCGGCAGCAACGACTACTTCGGCCCGCGACCGAAGAACCCGCTGAACTACCTGACCAACCCCGGCCATCGGATACACGGCCAGCCGCTCCCCTGGCAGGACCTGCGGGCCGCGTTCACCGAGCGCGGCTGGCTCGATCTGACGCACAACCGCCGCGAATTCGAGGTGGCGGGTCTGCACGTCGCGGCCGCGGGCGTCGACGACCCGCACATTGCCCGGGACCGCTACGACGCCATCGCAGGCCCGGCCAGTCCGGTCGCGAGCCTGCGACTGGGCCTGACCCACTCACCGGAGCCCCGGGTGCTGGACCGGTTCGCCGCCGACGGCTACCAGTTGGTGATGGCCGGCCACACCCATGGCGGGCAGCTTTGCCTGCCGTTCTATGGCGCGCTGGTCACCAACTCGGGCCTGGATCGGTCCCGCGCCAAGGGCCCGTCGCTGTGGGGTGCTCAGATGCGGCTGCACGTGTCCGCCGGGATCGGTACGTCGCCGTACGCACCGGTGCGTTTCTGCTGCCGACCCGAGGCCACTCTGCTGACGTTGATTGCGGCGCCGACTGGCGGGCGCGAATCGCACTACGACCTGAGTCGGTCGCAACCCACGTACTCCGTGGGCTGAGCTACCGGACGCTGGTCAGTACTGCGCTCGCCGGAGCAGTTGCGGGATCGCTCCCTTGGGTGTCGCTCCACGCTTGATCGACATCGCTGTCGGGAGCGGTAAACAGCAGCCACAACACCCCGAGGGCCAAGAGTCCGCCGAACACCACGGCGCCTAACACCGTCATGATTTACCTGCTTCCATTGCACATCGTGCGTGATCAGTCTAATTAGCGGTGCCCACTTCCGAGTTATTCCACGCCGGGGTGTGGCGCAGATCGCTCACCACGGTCGATGGCGCGGTGCGCTTTAGGACGCTGCCGGGTCGGTGCGATACGCTGTCGAGGCTTCAATCGGGGTGTGGCGCAGCTTGGTAGCGCGCTTCGTTCGGGACGAAGAGGTCGTGGGTTCGAATCCCGCCACCCCGACTCGCATTTGGATGGCAAGGCAGCGGTGAGGTACACGCCAAAACTCGCCCGCTGCCTTGTCGCATATTCTCAGCTTTAGATTCAGAAGAAACCCGTGAATCGCCGACGTCGCACGCTCATTATCTTCAGTAGCACTGAAATTCACTGGGGGCTGGGGAGCGGGTCATGGGCGTTGCACGAGGACTGGCAGCAGGTGGCACCTTCGCCGCCGTTGCTATCGGATTGGCATTTCACGCGGCAGGCGAACCGCCTATCGGGCGGTACACCGCTACAGAGATCGACGCCTCATCTGGACAGGAAGTGCCCGGGGAGACGAGCACCTTGACGTTCCAGGCGTGCGGTCCAGAATGCACACACGTGGTGGGGCCGGTAGGCGCATTCGATTTGCGCCTGCAGGACGGGGCCTGGACCGGCAAAACAACCACGCCGGACGGTCACCCGTGCTCAGCGACGCTCGACGCCAGACTCATCTGGACCGATTCGTGTGAGGGACCGCCCATCCACGCGCAACTGCGCAAGAGCGGCTAGCTGTACTCGGCTACGGGACGACGAGGCTGCTGGTTGACAGCGGCGTCCCGAAGTAGGTCGCCTGCGGATCGACGACCACTGTCCTGATTTCGCCCCGCTCGGTCAGCACATCGCGGGCCATCTGTTCGAAGGTGATCTTTTGGGGCCCACCGACATTCTCGACGCCGTCGATGGGCGTAGCTTCCGCAACTCGGGCTATCGCTACGGCGAGATCTTCGGTGGCGATGGGTTGGATCAGCGCGTCCGGCACGCGCACCTCGTCACCCACGGTCAGCGACGCCGTGATGGTCTCGGTGAACTCCACGAATTGAGTTGCCCGCACGATCGAATAAGGCGTTCCGCCCTGCTCGACGAGCTGCTCCTGCGCGACCTTCGCGCGCATGTAGCCGCTGGCGGCCAGCTGGTCGCAGCCGACGATCGATACCGCCACGTAGTGAGCGAGTCCGGTTTCCTTTGCTGCGGCAAGCAGATTCGCCGTCGATGTGGTGAAGAAGTCCATCACCGGATCGTCCTCGAACGTCGGGGGATTGGCCGCGTCGACGACCGCGTCGGCGGCGGTGAAGGCTTCGGTGAGCCCCTCGCCGGTGTAGGCGTTGATGCCGGTTCGACGGGAGGCCGCGACGACGTCATGGCCCCGATCTCTCAGTGCTGCAACCACTTTCGACCCAAGAGAACCCGTACCGCCGATTACCACGATCCTCATGGCGGTATCAGCTCAGCCCACTTCAGATACCGGGGAACCACACATCGGGCGGCAACAGGCTAGACAGATTCTCGACGGCGGCCAGCGCCGCTGACGTGTCAGCCAATCCGCTCCATATCAGCGACGCGTCGGTGGCCCCGGGTGCTTCGAACCAGAGCGCTGAGCCAACCCCCGGGTCATCCACGGAAAAATAGGTGCCCGACGCCGTACTGAGCAGATTGTCCACTTGGCCGCTGCCCAGTATCACGTTGATGTCATGGAGCGCGGCGGTGACGTCGGCCGGCGGGAACTGCTCGGTGGCGGCGTTGAAGCTGGGGTAGAAGGCTGAATCAGTCACCGTCGCACCGGCCAGACCACCGGGGTCGGTACCACCACTGGTGGCTGCGCCAAAGTGATAGATCGACTCATCAGTCCACGGCGTCGCATAGTCGGATTCGAACACGTTATAGCTGCCGACGCTCGTGCCACCTATTTCCACACCGGTCGGCTGGTACTGCTGCCACTCGGTGAAAAGTGGCTGGAACCCCACATACCCGTCTGGCCCAAGTGCCGTATACGGCACCTCCGGGCCCGCGGACACCAGGGACAGGCCGTTGTCACTGAAGCCATCGTCGGCGTGCGCGAGCGCGACAGGGACGACCGCGGCCGCGGCAAGGCCGCCGGCGACCGCACCGATTGCGGACAGAAGACGACGTTGTTGCGACATTCGACCCCCCAGTGGTAGTTGCATACACGTGCAACAGTTCCGAATCCGCAGAGCGTACCTCGCGGGTGATCTTGAAGTATCCCGATTACGAGTTATTTGCCACGGCACAAGATTCTCTTAATGTGGGGCACATTGTGCTGGCTAAGCGTCGGATACTCCGAGGTGTGTGAGGGTAGCCATGCGCTCCCGGACGCGACTTCCGTGGTGTTGTGAAAGAGTCGCGCATTTAATGACTTCAGGGTCGATTGGTTGATCCAAATCCACTGCGCGAGTGCCGCAGCACTGCATGATCGACGGGTGAGAGTCATTGTCACGGGTGGCAACAGCGGTGTCGGTGCGGCCACAGCGGCCACCCTTGCCGCCGACGGGCACCGCGTCGTGATCGCCTGCCGCACCATTGCGAAAGCGGAGCGTGCCGTCGCCGCGATGAGTGGTGACGTGACCGTCGCCCACCTGGATCTGGCCGATCTGACCAGCGTGCGCAAATTCGCTGACTCGGTCGACGGTGTGGACGTGCTGATCAACAACGCCGGCGTGCTGGGCTTGCCACTGACGCGCACCGCGGATGGCTTCGAGGCCCACATGGGCACCAACTACCTCGGCCATTTCGCCTTGACCTGTCTGCTAGGCGACCGGATCTCCGACCGGGTCATCTCGGTGGTCAGTTCGGCATATGCCTGGAGCCGCCTGCACATCGACGACTTGAACTGGGAGCGCCGCAGATACTCCACCTGGTCGGCCTACGGGGAATCGAAGCTGGCCGTGATGCTGTTCAACCTCGAGCTCACCGGTCGCGGCGTGCGCACCTACATGACCGATCCGGGTGCGACGAATACCGACATCAGTCGGGACGCCTCCGGCATCGTTCCGTGGATACGGGATCACACCTTTCGCGGATTCCCCGCGCACAGTGCGCAGGTCGGTGCGCGGTCGACCCTCCGGGCGGTCACCACCGACCTGCCCAGCGGCACCTACCTCGCGCCGCGCTTCAACCAGTGGGGCCGGCCGAAGGTGACCACGCCACGCAGCAAGGCGCGCGATGCCGCGACGGCCCGTCGGCTCTGGGATCTGTCCGTCCAGTTGACCGGCTGCGACTGGCCCGTTTGACGGGTGCGGATTGGCGGGTAAACACCCCCGTGACTCATGCAATCGCCGAAGCCCCGCTGCCCGCTGCGCAGGGGCTGCTGTCGTCCGCTGTCCGGCGCCGCCTCACCGGGCCGGCGCCCCGCGACGAGCTGACGGGCATCGTCGCGTCGGCCGGCGACTCCGACCCCTACGGTCTGGATCTGCAGCTTGCGCTCTACATGTGCTACGAGCTGCACTACCGCGGTTTTGCCGGCGTCGACCCCAGCTGGGAGTGGAACCCCGGATTACTGCACCTGCGAGCACAATTGGAGCGTTCGTTCTTGGCCGCCGTGACCCACGACGTGGGCCCTATTGAGCCGGGCCGAACCGCTCGAGCCGAAATGGACGACCTCTCGATCGAGGCACCCGGCGGGACCGGGCCGTCGTATTGGTTGCGCGACAACGGAACCTGGGAACAGATGCGCGAGTATTTCGTTCATCGCTCGCTGTATCACCTCAAAGAGGGTGACCCCCACGCGTTCGCCATCCCGCGACTCACCGGGCAGGCCAAGGCGTCATTCGTTGCCATCGAGTTCGACGAGTACGGTGCCGGACACGGCGCCAAAGTGCACCAGCAACTTTTCGCCGATTTGCTGACCGCGGCTGGGCTCGACGCCGAATATCTGGCCTACCTCGACGCCGTTCCCGCCGAAGCGCTGGCGGTGGTCAACCTGATGTCGCTGTTCGGTTTACACCGACAGTTCCGCGGCGCGGCGATCGGACACTTCGCCTCGACCGAGATCACCTCGTCGCCGGGTTCACGCCGACTGGTCGACGCGCTGCGACGGCTGGACGCGCCGCCGGAATGCGTGGCTTTCTATAGCGAACACGTCGAGGCCGACGCGGTGCACGAACAGGTGGTGCGGCACGACGTGGTCGGCGCGCTGGTTGCGCGCGAACCTCACTTGGATCGCGATGTGGTATTCGGTATCCGCGCCCACGCCGCCGTCGAGGATCGGCTGGCCGACGTGATCATGACGTCGTGGAACGCGGGCGAATCGTCGCTACGCCAACCGCTTGACTGAATCTTACTGTGCGACAGTGTCGCTGGACGCATGCAATCGGGCGGGTCTACACCGACGGTGGCTGGTGTCGCACAAAGGATAGTTCTTACTACGGCGACACGTGCAGATGGCCACCATGAAGCGGTCGGATTCGACCACCTCACCGTTCGTCGTCTCGATGCGAACCGGACCGGCCACCAAGACCGGACCGTTCGGAATCACTTGCACGCGAGTCGGTTCGGTCACGGCTTGTCCGCTCGGATCACCACTAATTCCTCGGTACGGCAGCCCCGCTTGATCTGGCCGGTTACCTCCAGCCAACCAGCGCGCGCCGACAGCACGGGCCCGAATGGGATCTGCTGCGAGGCAATCACTTCGGCATTCAGACCGGTCGATCGCAATGTTTTCAGCGACTTGTCCACTCCGGCCAGTTCCGAGTGCACCACGAGCAGCGAGCCACCGACGTCCAGGAGTCCGGCCGCGGATTCGCACAACGGGTCGAGCACCATCCGGCCGTCGACACCGGCATCCCATGCACGGGCAGGTCCCGCGGTCAGTGGGATCACATTGGTGTCACCTGCCGGCGGGGTGGGAACGTAGGGCGGGTTGGACACGATGAGATCGAATGGCGCGTAATCCAGTGCGCTGGACCACGATCCCTCGCGAACGTCGACATTGGCACCCGCGTAGACCGCGTTGCCCCGTGAGCAGCTCACCGCTCGCGGGCAGATGTCAAACGCCACCACGCTGGCCGCGCCATATTCAGAGGCGGCGATAGCTACGACGCCACTACCCGTGCAGATGTCCAATACCCTTCGCCCCCCGGCCAACCCGGTCGTGAGAAGACTGTCGATCAGCAGCAGCGAATCTTGCTGCGGCGGGTAAACACCATCGATATCGAGCGAATGGGTCGGCGCAGAGTAAGCAGTAGTCACGTTGGCCTTTCGGGAATGATGAATGCCGTCCTGCTTACGGCTTGTTGTGACTGATGCCCAGAATTAACCGTCTCGAAACCGGGTTTACCAGCGAAGTGCTCAGCTACCGGACCGGGCTCGCTTGCTCCAGCTGGCCGATCAGGCGCCCGCAGAAGGCCGGCAGATCATCCGGCGATCGGCTGGTGATCAAGTTTCCGTCCTCGACCACTTCCTCGTCGACCACGTTGCCGCCGGCATTGCGTAGGTCGGTGCGGATACTGGGATACGACGTGACCGTTCGGCCCGCGATGACGCCCGCCTCCACCAAGGTCCACGGCCCGTGGCAGATTGCCGCCACCGGCTTGCCGGAGTTCACGAAGTCACGCACAAACGCGACGGCAGAACTGTCGAGCCGCAGCTTGTCGGGATTGACCGTGCCGCCCGGCAACACCAGGGCGTCGTAGTCGTCAACGGAGGCTTCGGACACCTCGCGATCGACGCGAATCGTCCCGGCCGGCTCCAGATCGTGATTGCGCGCTTGAATGTCGCCGCTTTTTATCGACAGCAGCTGAACCTGGGCGCCGTTCTCGACCAGCCGGGCGCGCGGCGTCTCGAGTTCGACCTTCTCGACACCGTCGGCGGCCAGTACGGCTATCTTTTTGCCCTGCAACGAGTTTGACATCACCGCCCACCCTCGGACCGCAGCGCCGCCAGCAACGGCTCGGCGGCCTCCTTCAAGAATTGCTGCTGGGTGTCGCCACCGACCTGCACCAGTGCGATATCGGTGAAGCCTGCCTCCCAGTAGGGCCGGACGGCGTCGACAATCGCGTCGAGGTCCGGGCCGCACGGAATGCTGTCGGCGACATCCTCGGGCCGGACGAATTGCGTGGCGCCGGCAAATCCGGCCGGGGTGGGCAGGTCGGCATTGACCTTCCAGCCGCCCCCGAACCAGCGAAACTGCTCGTGCGCGCGCTTGACGGCGGCATCCCGATCGGGGTCCCAGCAGATGGGGATCTGCCCGACGACCCGACCGCCTCCGGCAACACCGCCCGCCTGCCGTACGGAATGCCAGTCATGCACCAGGTCGCCGTCCGGTTCCACGGCGATCAGATGGTCGGCGAGCAGACCCAACTTCTCGATCGCCTTTTTCCCGCCGACGGCCACCCCGATGCCGACCGGCACATCCGGCAGGTCCCACAGACGCGCGGAGTCCACCTGGTAAAAGTCGCCGCGGTGATCCACCAGATCGCCGCCGAAGAGGCTGCGAATGATCTCGATTGCCTCGCGCAGCATGTCCTGGCGCTGCGTGATGGCCGGCCAACCCTTGCCGACCACGTGCTCGTTGAGGTTTTCACCGCTGCCCAGGCCCAGGGTGAACCGCCCATCTGCGAGGATCTGTACCGTCGCCGCCTGCTGCGCCACGATCGCCGGGTGGTAGCGCATCGTCGGACATGTCACGTAGGTATAGAGGTCGACGCGGTCGGTGACCTGCGCAACCGCTCCCAGCACCGCCCACGCGTTGGGCGCGTGACCCTGCGACACCAGCCACGGCGAAAAGTGGTCGCTGGCGACTTCGAAGTCGAAGCCTCGATGCTCGGCCGAAATCGCATTCTGGACAAGCTCTTTGGGGCCGTTCTGCTCTGTCATCAGGGTATAGCCGAAACGGGTCATGCGTCTCGGGTACCCGTGCCCTGCCGCGGCAAACGACCTGCGCCGATCGGGCCCCGTTAAAGACGGTCTTTGACCGCCTTCGACAGCCGCGCCCCGTCGGCCTTACCGGCTGCCAGCGCCGTGGCGGCCTTCATCACCTGGCCCATTTGCTTCATGCCCGGGCGCTCCCCCAACTCCTCGGCCACCTGTGCGATCGCTGTGTCAGCGACGTCGGCGACCTCCGCGTCGTTGAGCGGGGTCGGCAGGTATTCGTCGATCACCCGCGCCTCGGCGTGCTCGTTGGCCGCGAGTTCACCGCGGCCGTTCTGGGTGTAGATCTCGGCCGCCTCCCCGCGCTTGCGGGCCTCCTTGGCCAGCACTTTGAGCACGTCCTCGTCGGAGAGTTCACGCGCCTGCTTGCCCGAGACCTCCTCGGTCTGGATCGCGGCCAGCAGCATTCGTAGCGTCGCTGTGCGCAGCTTGTCCTTCGCTTTCATTGCATCGGTGAGGTCGGCTCGCAGTCGGGACTTGAGTTCGGCCATGCCGGAGACGCTAACGCGCCGGGCGGTGTCACGTTGAGAAATAGCCGGGTGCTCGACACTATGGAGCCATGCCCGGCGGTGACGATGCAGAGCGCAGCGATGCTGAGGAGCGCCGCACGGTCCACGGCGGTGACGATGCAGAGCGCAGCGATGCTGAGGAGCGCCGCACGGTCCACAGCGGTGACGATGCAGAGCACAGCGATGCTGAGGAACGCCGCACGGTCCACAGCGGTGACGATGCAGAGCGCAGCGATGCTGAGGAGCGCCGCACGGTCCACAGCGGTCTGGCAGCCCTCGACGGCGGCTCCGTTTGGTGAGCGCGCCGCCTCCCGAGTACCCGGACTACCCCTACGGCGGGTACCAGCCGGCATATAGCCGTCCGCCCGGGTGTCCGCCCCCGGCCTATCCCCCGGTGGGCTATCCGCCGATGGGCGCGCCGCCTCCGGGCTATCCATCGGCCGCCTATCCCCCGCCGGTTTACCCGCCGCCGGCCTACGGATGGCAGCCCCCATATACCTGGCAGCCCAGTTACCCACCACGGCCTGGGTACGGTGCCCCGCCGCCGCCGGTTGGTCGACCGTGGGCGCCGGGAATCATCCCGCTGCGTCCGCTGAGCCTCAGCGACATCTTCAACGGCGCGGCCGTCTACATTCGAGCCAATCTCCGCGCCACGCTGGGTTTGACGGCGATCGTCGTGGTGATCACTCAGCTCATTTCACTGGCCGCCTCCGTCGGACCTCTGGCCGCAGCCAGCCGTCTGCGGACTGCGCCGACCGACGAGCTCACCGGCGGCGACGTCGGGGCGTGGTTGGCTTCGGCCGGACTCAGCGGGGTGGTCGGATGGCTGGGCGGCGTGCTGCTCACCGGGATGCTGACGGTCGTCGTGGGACGCGCGGTGTTCGGCGGCACCATCGGCGTCCGCGAAACGTGGGACCGGATCCGCGGGCGCCTGCCCGCGCTACTGGGACTGGTGGCGCTCGAAGCGGTCGGGCTGATCCTGCTCGCCGGCGGGATAGGCGTGATCATCGGAGCCACCGTCGCGGCCGGTAACGTGCCGGCCGCGGTCCTCCTCGGTTTTCCGCTGGTGCTGACCGCCATCGCGGCGGTGCTGTACCTCTACGTGGCGTTGTCGTTCGCACCGGTTCTGATCGTCCTGGAGCGGCTTCCGGTATTCGACGCGATCACGCGGTCGTTCGCGTTGGTGCACAACAGCTTCTGGCGAATACTCAGCATCCGGATGCTGACGTGGTTGGTGGTGTCGCTGATCGCCGGCGCTGTCGCGGTGCCGTTCGAGTTCCTCGGTCATCTGGTCAGCGGGTCCGGCTCGCTGCTGGCCGCCGCGACGGTCGGGTCGGTCGGAGCCGCGATCGGCCGGATCATCACCACGCCCTTTGAAGCCGGGGTGGTTGCCCTGCTCTACACCGACCGCCGAATCCGCAGCGAGGCATTCGATCTCGTCCTGCAGAGCGGCGCACCCGCACATCCCGCATCGACCGACTACCTCTGGCTGACGCGGCCGGTCTAGGAACAGCGACGAGGATGCCAGCTATCGACATCGACCGCACTACCGCCCATGACGCGGCCCAGCGTGAACTCGACAAGCCGATATATCCCAAGGGTTCGGTCTCGCAACGCGTCCACGAATGGATTCACGAGCTGCTGTACCGGATCATCGAGAAGGGCTCATCAATGCCGGGCGGGTGGCTCACCATCACCGTTCTACTCATGCTGTCGATTGCCGCGGTGGTGATCGCCGTTCGCATTGCACGCCATACCATCCGGACCCGTCGCGACGACGACTACCAGCTGTTCGACGCCGGTCAGCTCACTGCTGAGCAGCACCGGGCAATCGCGGAGCGCTGTGCCACGGAGGAGGATTGGACCGCAGCGATTCGACATCGGCTGCGCGCCGTGGCCCGCGGGCTCGAGGAGAGCGGCACCCTGGGCTCGGTCCCGGGCCGTACCGCCAACGAGTTGGCGGTCGACGCCGCCGAACGACTGCCCGCGCTGGCCGCCGAGTTATCGCGATCGGCGACCGCGTTCAACGACGTCACCTATGGTGGACGACCCGGCACCCAGGCCGCCTACCAACTGATCGTCGACCTCGACAATCATCTCCAATACCATTCCGCCGCTGATCCATTCGGACCTGCCGACGCGGTGGTAGCCAACCCATGGACTGCGGTCCGTTGACGCTGCAGGCACCGCGACGGGTGCGCCGACGGCCATGGTGGCTGCTGGCAGCACTGGTTGCGGTCTGCGGTGTCGCCGTGCTGAGCACCTATCTGACCGCCCCGCGCCCGGGTGGGCAGCTGGACCCCGAAGCGACCGGTCCGGACGGCGCGCATGCACTGGTCACCCTGCTACGCGACCACGGTGTCACGGTCGTCGTCGCCAACAGCCTCGACGAGGCGGTGAGCGCGGCGCGTCCGGGATCGCTGTTGTTGTTCGGCCAGACCCAGCGGGTCACCACCGAGCCGTTGCTGAAACGCCTCGCCGATTCTCCCGGAGATCTGCTGCTGGTCGAGCCGACTTCGCGCGCACGCGCCGCGCTGTCTCCGGGTATCCGCAATGCAGGCAGCGACTCACCCACCGATGACCCGGATTGCGTGCTGCGAGAAGCGAATCAGGCCGGGTCGGTGGATCTCGGCCCGTCGAACGCATTCCGTGCCGTCGGCGACCAAGTGGTGACCAGCTGCTACGGCGGTGCGCTGGTCCGTTACCAGCAAGGCGGTCGCACCATCACGGTGATCGGCGGTACGGAGTTCATGACCAACGGGGGACTGCTGCGGGCCGGCAACGCCGCGCTGGCGATGAACCTGGCCGGTGAACATCCCCGTCTGGTCTGGTTTGCCCCGCAGCACATCGAAGGCGGATCGTCGGCCAAAGGCACGATCTTAGACCTGATTCCCGAAGGCGCGAGCTGGATGGTCGTCCAATTATGGCTTGCCGTCGGCCTTCTCGCCCTCTGGAAGGGGCGCCGAATCGGCCCGCTGGTGGCCGAGGACCTTCCGGTGGTGGTCCGCGCATCGGAGACGGTCGAAGGCCGTGGCCGCCTGTATCGGTCGCACAGAGCTCGCGATCGGGCCGCAGAAGCATTGCGCGCCGCGACGTTGCAGCGCCTGGTGCCCCGACTCGGCCTTGGCATCGAGGCCCCGGACGCCGCAGTCGTTCAGGCGATCGCATCGCGCGGCTGCTCAGCTCCGGAGATGCTGGGGCACATCTTGTTTGGACCTCTCCCGTTGACCGACACCGACTTGGTACAACTCAGTCGTGCACTCGACGACATCGAAAGGCAGGTCGCACGTTCATGACTCAACCGCCCCATAGCTCCGCTACGCCGCCGTCGGACCAAGCGGCGCGGCATGCATTGCTCGCGCTGCGCGGTGAGATCGGCAAGGCCGTCGTCGGCCAGGAGGCGGTGATCACGGGGCTGGTGATCGCGCTGCTGTGCCGCGGGCACGTGCTGCTCGAAGGCGTTCCGGGCGTGGCGAAGACGCTGCTGGTCCGGGCTCTGGCCGCGGCATTGCGGTTGGATTTCAAGCGCGTCCAGTTCACCCCTGACCTGATGCCCGGCGACATCACTGGATCGCTGGTCTACGACAACCGCAGCGCCGCATTCGTTTTCCGCAGTGGACCGGTGTTCACCAACCTGCTGCTGGCTGACGAGATCAACCGGACACCACCGAAGACGCAGGCGGCGCTGCTGGAGGCGATGGAGGAACGTCAGGTCAGCGTCGACGGCGACGCCCGGCCGCTGCCCGAGCCGTTCATCGTTGCCGCTACCCAGAACCCGATCGAATACGAAGGCACCTACCAGTTGCCGGAGGCTCAGCTGGACCGATTTCTGCTGAAGCTGGAGGTGCCGCTGCCTCCGCGCGACGCCGAGATCGCCATCCTCGGCCGGCATGCACATGGTTTCGACCCGCGCGACCTTTCGGCAATTCGACCGGTGGCCGGTCCGGCCGAGTTGGCCGCGGGGCGCGAGGGGGTGCGCCGTGTGCTGGTGGCCGACGAGGTGCTCGGCTATATCGTCGACATCGTCGGTGCGACAAGGCATTCGCCCGCGTTTCAGCTGGGCGTATCGCCGCGTGGCGCAACTGCCCTGCTCGCTACGGCGCGATCGTGGGCGTGGCTGTCCGGACGCAACTACGTCACGCCCGACGACGTCAAGGCGATGGCTCGACCGACGTTGCGGCACCGGGTAATGCTGCGTCCGGAGGCGGAGCTGGAGGGAGCCACCACCGATGGCGTCCTCGACGGCATCTTGGCCTCGGTTCCGGTGCCACGCTAGTGGTCCTGACCGGGCGCACCGGGCTGATCGCACTACTATCCGCGATTCCCGTCGCGGTATCACCCTGGCCGGCAGCAACTTTCACCGTGCTGCTGGCGCTGCTGGCTGTCACACTGCTGTTTGACGCCGCCTTGGCGGCCAATCCCGCTCAGCTGCAATATATCCGGCTTGCCAACGGCTCGGTACGACTCGGTGAACGCATCACCCTCGGACTGCTGATCCACAACGCCGGCCGACGCCGATTCCGTGGCCGCGTCCGCGATGCGTGGCCACCCAGTACCCAGGCCACCCCGGCGAGCCATGCGCTCGATATCGCGTCCGGGCACACGAATCGGGTGGACACCGACCTGCTGCCGACCCGTCGTGGCGACCAGCAGTCGGCGGCCATCACGGCGCGCTCGATCGGCCCGCTCGGGTTGGCCGGCCGGCAGAATTCGCGTCCGGTGCCCGCCGAGGTACGCGTGCTGCCGCCCTTCCTGTCGCGCAAGCACCTGCCGTCGCGGCTGGCCAGGCTGCGCGAAATCGACGGGCTCCTGCCCACTCTGACGCGCGGCCAGGGTACCGAATTCGACTCGTTGCGGGAGTATGTGGTCGGCGACGATGTCCGCTCGATCGACTGGCGGGCAACGGCACGTCGCGCCGACGTGGTGGTCCGCACCTGGCGGCCCGAGCGGGACCGACGGGTGGTGATCGTGCTCGACACCGGACGCACCGCGGCCGGACGCGTCGGGGTCGACCCGACGGCCGGTGACCCTGGCGGCTGGCCGCGGCTGGACTGGTCGATGGATGCCGCCCTGCTGCTCGCGGCGCTCGCCTCGCGGGCCGGTGACACCGTCGACTTCCTCGCCCACGACCGGATCACCAGAGCCGCCGTCTTCGGCGCATCCCGAACCGAGTTACTGGGCCGGGTGGTCGAGGCGATGGCACCGCTGAAGCCAGCCCTGATCGAATCCGACGCCACAGCAATGGTTTCCGCAGTGGTGCGGCGCACCCGGCGGCGCGCCCTGGTGGTGCTGATGACGGACCTCAACGCCAGCGCCCTCGACGAGGGATTGTTACCGGTGCTCCCGCTGCTCTCGGGCAGGCATCAGGTGATCGTCGCCGCGGTGGCCGATCCGCGCGTCGACCAGTTGGCCGTCGGCCGCTCCGATGCCGCAGAGGTGTACGACGCGGCGGCCGCCGAACGTTCCCGCGGCGAGCGGTCTGCCATCGCTACCCGGCTGCGCCACAGCGGGATCGAGGTCGTCGATGCGGCGCCGGCCGACCTGGCGCCGGCACTGGCCGACCGCTACCTGTCGATGAAAGCCGCGGGCCGGCTCTAGCCAAGAGCCGAGTGCTAACCCGTCGGCACCACATCGGGGGCATCAGCGATGTCACCGGTGTCGCCCGCCCGAACCGCACGACTGCCGAAATACCCGATGTAGGCCAGGAAGCCGGCCTCGGCGAGAATCCCGATCCCGATGCGCACAAACGTCGGCAGCGCAGACGGCGTGACGAACGCCTCGATCAGACCCGAAACAAGCAGCACCACAACTAAACCCACGGCGACCGAGATCACCGCGCGACCCTGCTCGGCAAGCACTTGGCCGCGCGGCCGATCCCCCGGCGCGATCACCGACCAACCCAGTCGCATACCGACCGCACCCGCGAGGAATACCGCGCTCAACTCCAGCAGGCTGTGCGGTAGCAGCAAGCCGAACAGCACATCGGCTTTGCCGGCCTGCAGCATCAGGCCGGCCACCACGCCGAGGTTGGCTGCATTGGCGAACAGCACGAACGGGATGGGCACACCGAGCACGACGGAGAATGCGATGCATTTGGCCGCCACCCAGGAGTTGTTCACCCACACGTGCAGCCCGAACGCCGCGGCCGCGTGTTCGCGGTAATAGGAAGCGAAGTCGTGGTTGACCAGTTCGTCGATTTCGCTGGGTGTTCCGATCGTCGACTGCACGTCCGGGCTGCCGATCACCCACATCGCGATCGCCGCGGTGACGGCGAAGAACACGATTGCCGACCCCAGCCACCACCGCCAGGCGCGGTAGGCCACCACCGGGAACGACACCGTCCAGAATCGGGTGAACTCACTCGACAGTGGCGCGTGAGCGCCGGTGACCGCGGCCCGGGCCCGCGCCACCAGGCTCGAAAGCCGCCCGACCAGAGCCGAATCGGACGACCCCGAACGCAGCATCGACAGATGCGTCGATACCCGTTGGTAGAGCTCGACGAGCTCGTCGATCTCCGCACCACCGAGCCGGTTGCGACGTCTCACCAGCTGCTCGAGGCGATCCCAGCTGTCGCGGTGCGCAAGCACGAACGCATCGACATCCACCGGACCGAGGGTAGCGTGCGAACTATGTCGGAGGTGGTGACCGGGGACGCCGTGGTGCTCGACGTGCGGGTGGCTCAACTGCCGGTACGGGCGGTCAGTGCGCTGATCGACATCACCGTGATCATCATCGGCTACCTGATGGCACTGATGCTGTGGGCGGGCACGCTCGGCCACTTCGACGAGGCGGCGGTGTCGACGCTCATGGTCATCTTCACGGTGCTGGTATTCGTCGGCTATCCGTTGGTCCTCGAAACCGCGACGCGGGGCCGAACGGTCGGCAAAATGGTGATGGGTCTCCGCGTCGTCTCGGACGACGGCGGCCCGGAACGCTTCCGCCAGGCGCTCTTTCGGGCGCTGGCCTCGATCGTCGAGATCTGGATGTTGCTGGGCAGCCCGGCGGTGATCTGCAGCATGCTCTCGCCGCGGGCCAAGCGGATCGGCGACATCTTCGCCGGCACCATCGTGATCAGCGAACGCGGGCCGAAGCTGGGGCCGCCGCCGATGATGCCGCCGCAGCTGGCATGGTGGGCCTCGTCGCTGCAACTTTCTGATCTGAGCGCGGAGCAGGCCGACGTTGCACGCCAATTCCTTTCCCGGGCAACGCAGCTCGATCCACAGCTGCGCGACCAGATGGCGTACCGGATCGCCACCGATGTGCTGAGCCGGGTGGCTCCACCACCCCCGCCCGGTACCCCGCCCCAACTCGCGTTGGCCGCCGTACTGGCCGAACGCCATCGCCGGGAACTCGTCCGGTTGCGGCCCTACCCCTACCGCTAGTGCCGTTACTGCGCGACCGTGATGGCAAGGATCGCGACGTCGGCAATCAATAGCGCCAACGCCACCACCGGGACCATGAAGCCCCACCGGCGGCGGGCGGTGAACAAGGACAGCACGAGAGTTACGACCGCGACCGCGGGCGCGCCGTAATACAACGTGTCGAAGCTGATTCCATGCGGACCCAGATTGGGGCAGGACTTGTCGTTGCACGCCGCCGTGCTCATCACCGCGCCCAACGCGACCGCCATCGCCACGCCCGCGCCGATCACGGTCAGCAGCGCCAGCGCCCAGTTCAGCCACAGTCGCAGCCGGTTTGCGCGCGCGGATCTCTCCGACGGCGATCGGTCGAGGTCCTGTTGATCTTCCACGTCCGCCTTCTGGCTCATGTGTTGGGTGCTACCCCACGGCCGATAGCCGCAAACCGCCCTCGAAAAAACCCGCCCTTGCGTTAACGATAGTTACCGATATATCGTCGTCGTATCGGTAGCGCACTCGGCGCTGCCTTTCCAGAAACGAGATCACTGAGATGAACAACCCATTTTTTGATGCACACGGGCCCCAGATAGGCGGGCCGTTGACAGGTCGACCAGCAGGCTTTGGTTTCGCACCCCCGGACCGCCGCGCCCTGCACGAACAGCGCAGGCAGGCCCGCCGGGAGTTCCGCGACTACGTTCGGGGTCACGACGCCGGTCATGACGGTCCCTTCGGCAGAGGCTTCGGACGCGGTTTCGGTCCCGGCGGGTTCGGACCCGGCGCCTTCGGTCCTGGTTTCGGTCCCGGTGGACGCGGTGGACGCCGCGGCGGTCCCGGCCGGCGCGGTCGTCGAGGTGACGTCCGTGCGGCCATCGTGGTGCTGCTCGCCGAGCGACCGATGCACGGCTACGAGATCATCCAGGAGGTCGCCGAGCGCAGCCAGGATTTGTGGAAGCCCAGCCCCGGATCGGTGTACCCGACCCTGCAGCTGCTGGTCGACGAGGGCTTGATCGTCAGCACGGAATCCGAGGGCAGCAAGAAGCTGTTCGCGTTGACCGACGCCGGTAAGGAAGCCGCCGAGAAGGTCGCCACCCCGCCGTGGGAGGAGATCGCCGACGGCGTGGATCCGGCTCACCTCAACCTGCGCACTGCCGTCGGCCAATTGTTCGGTGCCGTAGCGCAATCCGCGCACGCCGCGACCGAGGAGCAACAGCAGCGCGTCCTCGACATCGTCAACAACGCTCGCCGCGAGATCTACACGATCCTCGCCGAAGACGACTGATCGTCGACGAACCCGGTGGGGGCCGGCATACGCCGGTCCTCACCGCTCGCGTCAGGAGACGTCAACCCAATCGAGCGTGCGCTGCACGGCTTTCCGCCATCCGGCATACCCCGCCGAGCGCTGCTCCTCGCTCCACTGCGGTGTCCAGCGCTTACCCTCGCGCCAGTTGGCCCGTAGATCGTCCGGACCGGACCAGAAGCCAACCGCCAGGCCGGCCGCGTAGGCGGCGCCCAACGCCGTCGTCTCGGCGATCACCGGACGCACCACCTCGACTCCGAGCACGTCCGCCTGGATCTGCATACACAGGTCGTTCGCGGTGATCCCACCGTCGACCTTCAAAACCTCAAGCCGCACACCAGAATCGGCCTGCATCGCATCGACCACGTCGCGGCTCTGGTAGCAGATCGACTCCAGTGTCGCTCTGGCCAGGTGGGCGTTGTTGTTGAACCGCGACAGCCCCACGATCGCGCCGCGCGCGTCCGAGCGCCAGTACGGCGCGAACAAACCCGAGAATGCCGGCACGAAATAGACGCCGCCGTTATCGTCGACCTGCCGGGCCAACGACTCGCTCTGCGCCGCCCCGCTGATGATGCCCAGCTGGTCCCGCAGCCATTGCACGGCCGAGCCGGTAACAGCGATCGAACCCTCAAGGGCATAAACAGGTTTGGCGTCGCCGAATTGGTAGCACACCGTAGTCAGCAGGCCGTTACCGGATCGGACGATGTTCTCACCGGTGTTCAGCAGCAGGAAATTACCGGTGCCGTAGGTGTTTTTGGCCTCGCCGGGCCGCAGGCAGACCTGCCCGACCATGGCCGCGTGCTGGTCCCCGAGAATTCCGGTGATCGGCACCTCGCCGCCGAGCGGACCGTCCGCCGACGTGACGCCGTAGGGGTCGCGCGGCGACGATGCCGCGATCGCCGGCAGCATGCTGCGCGGGATGTCGAAGAACGAGAGCAATTCGTCGTCCCAGTCCAATGTCTCGAGATTCATCAGCATGGTCCGGCTGGCGTTGGTGACATCGGTGACGTGCACCCCGCCCCGCGTGCCACCGGTGAGATTCCACAGCAGCCAGGTGTCGGTGGTCCCGAATAGCGCATCGCCGCGCTCGGCTGCCGCGCGCACGCCGTCGACGTTCTGGAGAATCCACTGCAACTTGCCGCCGGAAAAGTACGTCGCCGGCGGCAAGCCCGCTTTGTGGCGGATGACGTCGCCGCGACCGTCACGGTCCAGTGCCGAGGCGATGCGGTCGGTGCGGGTGTCCTGCCAGACGATCGCGTTGTGGTACGGCCGGCCGGTGCGCCGGTTCCACACCAGCGTCGTCTCGCGCTGATTCGTGATGCCCAGAGCGACAATGTCGTTCGACGACAGGTTCGTCGAGTTCAGCGCGGACATCAGCACCGACGTGGTGCGCTCCCAGATCTCGACCGGGTTGTGCTCCACCCACCCGGCACGGGGCAGGATCTGCTCATGCTCAAGTTGATGGCGGCCCACCTCGCCGCCGTCGTGGCCGAAAATGATGCACCGAGTGCTGGTGGTGCCCTGGTCGATAGAAGCGACGAACTCGGCCAACTGCTTTCCTCCCGCGCGTGACGTCCATCATGGACTACGCGGCAAGCGGACTATCAGATACCGCCGATAGCGCCCAGGCCGAGGTCGGTGTTGAGGAAACTGGTGTAATCGATCGAGAAGATCGGCGTGATAGCCCCGGCGACGTCGGTGAAACCGGCCTGGAGCAGCAGCGGAACCGTGAACACGAAGTCCGCGGAATCCGATCCTGGGGCGCCCGTGGCGAAGTCGAGGTCGAACGGTAGCCCGTTGGAGAGTCCGGTGAGATAGTTGTCAATCGCAAAGGTCGTTGGATTGATGCTCAACACGTCCTGGAATCCACCCAGATCGATTGGCTGGAACGAGACGACATTCAACGCGGGATCGGGCGTACCGCCCAGGGTGATCAAGCCGATATCGGAGTTGACGAAGTCGGCCGGGTTGACCGACAAGATCGGGGTGATCTTCCCGTCGATGTCGGTGAAGCCGCCCTGAAACAGGAACGGAATAGTCAGCAGAACTTCGCTATTGCCCGAACCGGCGGGATCGAAGTAGAGGTCGAGGTCGGCGGGGTAGCCGTTCACCGGCGCGGCGAGGTAGTTGTCGAAGGCCCCCGTGACGTTGTTGTAGGTGATGGCCTCGGTGTAACCGCCGATCGCGATCGGTCCGATGCTCGCCAGGTCGTCGGCACGAGCGACGGATCCGGCCACCAGTGCCAGCGCCGGCGATGCGATCACCGCACCGATCGCGACCGCGGCAACCCTGCGGAATGTGCGACTCATCAGTCACCCCCGATTCCCTGTGAATCACGTAAGACCAGGCTGAGATTGTTGCAAGTGACCTACGCCGGCGTCAATACGGTGCAGGCTATTTCACCCAAGGTGCACACACCTGCAATTCGGCGTCACGTCGGCCCATTTGGCTGATCTATTGCGCCACTGCGGGTAAAGCGGTTGCATCGGCGTGATGGGCGACGACGTCAAGCGGACCACATACGCGCCGGTCGACCGGCAGGAGTACCGGCGCAAGGTGCAGGTGTGCCTCGATGTTTTCGAGCAAATGCTCGCCCAGTCCAGCTTCGAAGTCGACCACCCGCTGACCGGAATGGAGATCGAGTGCAATCTGGTCGACGACGCATACCAACCGGCCATGACGAATTCCGATGTCCTGGCCGCCATCGCCGATCCGGCATATCAGACCGAATTGGGTGCCTACAACATCGAATTCAACGTTCCGCCCCGCCCACTCGGCGGGAACACCGGTACGCAACTAGAAGAGGAAGTCCGAGCGAGTTTGAACGCCGCCGAGACCAAGGCGAGTACCGGCGGCGCCCACATCGTGATGATCGGGATCCTGCCGACGTTGATGCCCGAACACCTGGCCAGCGACTGGATGAGCGAATCGTCACGCTATGCGGCGCTCAACGACTCGATCTTCAGCGCCCGCGGCGAGGACATTCCCATCGACATCGACGGGCCCGAGCCACTCGCCCTGCTGTCACCGGACATTGCCCCTGAATCTGCCTGCACCAGCATGCAATTGCACCTGCAGGTCGCACCGGATGAATTCGCCGCCAACTGGAATGCCGCGCAGGTGCTGGCCGGCCCGCAGCTGGCGCTCGGCGCCAACTCCCCGTTCTTCTTCGGTCATCAGTTGTGGTCGGAAACCCGTATCGAGTTGTTCGCGCAGTCGACGGACACCCGGCCCGACGAACTGAAAACCCAAGGGGTGCGGCCGCGGGTGTGGTTCGGCGAGCGCTGGATCACCTCCATCTTCGATTTGTTCGAAGAAAACGTCCGCTACTTTCCGTCGCTGCTGCCGGAGGTGTCCGGCGAGGATCCGATCGCCGAACTCGAAGCCGGACGGACCCCGCATCTGGCGGAACTGCGACTGCACAACGGCACGGTCTACCGGTGGAATCGCCCGGTGTATGACGTGGTGGCGGGCAGACCGCACCTGCGGGTGGAGAACCGCGTCCTGCCCGCCGGTCCGACCGTCGTCGACATGCTGGCCAACGCGGCCTTCTACTACGGCATGCTGCGCACGCTGTCCGAAGAGGACCGGCAAGTGTGGACGCGAATGGATTTCGCTGCAGCGCAACGTAATTTCACCGAAGCCGCCCGCCGTGGCATGCGCGCGCGGCTGTACTGGCCGGGGCTGGACGTGGTCAGCGCCGAGGAATTGGTGCTCGGTGAACTGTTGCCGATGGCCTACGCGGGGCTCGACCGCTGGGGTGTGGCCGCCGACATCCGTGATCGACTGCTCGGCGTGATCGAAGGCCGGGCGCGCGCCGGCCAGAACGGCGCCTCCTGGCAGGTATCGGCCGTGCGAGCGCTGGAGCGACGGGGGCTGGACAGGCCCTCGGCGCTGGCCGAGATGTTGCGGCTGTACTGCGAGCACATGCACATCAACGAGCCGGTCCATAGCTGGGACGCGCCGGAGTAGGTTGGAGCACATGGCAAATGAAGTAATGGATTGGGACAGCGCATACCGCCAAGCGGACGGCTTCGAGGGCCCACCGCCCTGGAACATCGGTGAGCCACAGCCGGAGTTGGCCGCGCTGGCGGCGGCCGGGAAATTCCGCAGCGATGTGCTCGACGCGGGATGCGGTTACGCAGAGCTGTCCCTGTCCTTGGCCGCCGACGGCTACACCGTGCACGGCGTCGACCTCACCCCCACGGCCATTGCCGCCGCCACCGCGGCCGCCCGGGAGCGCGGGCTGCGCACCGCCACCTTCGAGCAGGCCGACATCACCACGTTCAGTGGACACGACGGTCGGTTCAACACGGTCGTCGACAGCACGCTGTTCCATTCGCTGCCGATCGAGGGCCGCGACGACTACCTGCGGGCTGTTCATCGTGCGGCCGCCGATGGCGCCGGCTACTTCGTGCTGGTGTTCGCCAGGGGCGCATTCCCCGCCGAATGGGAGCAGAAGCCCAACGAGGTCGACGAGGGCGAGTTACGCGACGCGGTCAGCAGGCACTGGCAGATCGATGAGATCCGGCCGGCGTTCATTCACGCCAATATGCCGCCCGCACCACAGGATTCGGATGTTCCGATGCCCGAGCACGAGCGCGACGAGAAAGGTCGACAGAAGCTGCCCGCCTTCCTGCTCAGCGCGCACAAAGGCTGAGCGTCACCCCACGGCCACCGTCGCGTCGGCGAGCGCCGCGGCGAAGGTGACCAGATCGTCAACCGAGGCGTCGACGTGCGGCGAGATCCGCAGCACCGGTGCGGTCAACTCCAGCGGCGCCCGCGCGACCACCACCGCCGTCGTGACAATCCCGCGCTCGGCGATCAACCACTCGCGGATCCTCCCCGGATCGGCACCGTCGAGCGGGGCCAGCGTCGTGATGGCACTGGGCTCGTCGACCGCCTCGACCACCCGCCAGCCCGGCACGTCGGCCAGCGCGGTCCTGCCGGCTCGACCGACCTCGGCAAGCCGCGCGCGCACGACGACTGGGCCCGCTGCCGCGTACTCGCCAACTGCGACCGAAAAGCCGACTCGTGCAGCCACATTGGCTTCGCCGAGTTCAAGTCGGTCGGCTACCGACAACGACCCGACCCACTCTTTCGGCGGCAGTCGCGGCTGTAGCCGCTGCATCAACGACGGCCGAACCGCCAGCGCGCCGACACCGCGCGGTCCGGCGAGCCATTTGCGCGACGACGCGTAGAGCGCGTCGGCGCCCACCGCGCAGTCGACGTGCCCGAGTGCCTGAGCCGCGTCGACGATCAGCGGCACGCCCAGGTCCCGGCACAGCTGCGCCACCTCGTGCAGCGGCTGCACCACGCCGCGATGGCTGGCGACCGCGGTCAGGTGGACCAGGTCCGGCGGATCGGCGGCCAGGCTGATCGCCGCCTCCTGCACCACGACCCGTCCCGCGCCGTCCGTCGGCAGCGTCGTGCGATCGAAGCCGTGCACGGCCATCAACGCCAGGTTCGGTCCGTATTCGCCGGGTAGGCAGGCCAGCGTCCGGCCACCGGGCGGCCAACTGGACAGCAGCAGATCCAGCGCATGCTGCGACCCGGTGGTGAACACGACCTGCGCGTCGGGCATGCCGGCCAGCGCTGCGATCGCGGACCGGCCCGCCTCGAGTACGGGGTGGGCCGCCTCGGCCGCGATGTATCCGCCGGCCTCGGCCTCATGTCGGGCATGCCGGGCCGCGGCGTCGAGCGCCACAAAGCTCTGCCGCGAGCACGCGGCGCTGTCCAGATGCAGCCCGGCGACCGGCGGCCGGGCGGCCTGCCAGGTCTCACCCAGGCTTGCGCTCACTTGGCCGACAGCGACAACCCGAAATCGCCGGCGGCGTCGGTCCACCACTGGGTGAGCCGCAGCCCCGCCTTGGCGAGTTCGTCGCCCACCGCGTCGGCCCGGAACTTGCACGACACCTCGGTGAGAACCTGTTCTCCGGCCTCGAATTCGACGGTCAGATTCAGCGCCGCAATGTGCACCCGCTGAGCCCGCTCGGACCGCAGCCACATTTCCATCCGCTCCTGCGCCGCATTCCAGGTGGCGACGTGGCGGAACGCGTCAACGTCGAAGTCGGCGTTGAGTTCCCGGTTGATCACCGCCAGCACGTTGCGGTTGAACTGGGCCGTCACGCCGGCGGCGTCGTCGTAGGCAGCCACCAGCCTGGTGCTGTCCTTGACCAGGTCGGTGCCCAGCAGCAGGCTGTCACCGGGTTGCAGCGCATCGGCCAGTCCGGCCAGGAACTCCGCGCGCGCGCCGGGCTTCAGATTGCCGATCGTCGACCCCAGAAACACGAACAGCCGCCGGCCGCCGGCCGGAATCTTGGCCAGGTGCTCCTCGAAATCGCCGCAGACGGCCGCGATTTCGATGCCGGGATATTCGATCTGGATTGCTTTCGAAGCAAGCGAGAGCATGCTGGCGTCGACGTCGAACGGGACGAATCGGCGAAGGGCGCCGCCATCGCGCAGCGCGTCCAGCAGCACCCGGGTCTTCTCCGAAGTACCGCTGCCCAGTTCGACAAGCGTGTCGGCACCGGTGACCGATGCGATCTCGGCGGCCCGGGCGCGCAGGATCTCCGCCTCTGCGCGGGTGGGGTAGTACTCCGGCAGCCGGGTGATCTGGTCGAACAGGTCGCTGCCCACCGAGTCGTAGAACCACTTGGGCGGCAACGATTTCGGTGAATTCCGCAATCCTGCGCGTACATCACGGCACAACGCCTCGAAGGCCGAGTCGGAAGCCAGGTGGTTGGACAACGTCAGCGTCATCACTATCCCTTCGTTGGGTGCAGCGCGGTCATGGTCACCTGTTGCGCAGTGACCTCGATGAGGTGGCGATCGGGGATGTCCTCCCAGCCGGGCTGGTCGTCATATGGCTCACTGGCCAGTACCACGCCGTCGTCTCGACGCAGTATGGACAGAGTGTCACCCCAGGTGGTGGCCAACAGCCGAGAACCGTTGGCCGCCAGGATATTCAGCCGCGCATTCGGGTCGGCGGCGCCCACCTGGGTAATCGTCTGACCCAACGCGTCGAGTCCGCGATCGAAGATCAGCGCGGCCAGAATCGCACTATCGCACGTGGATTCGGCCGCACCGGTGAGCGGCAGCGCAGCGCGGTCGACAACCCCGTTATGCGATAGCAGCCACTGACCGTCGGAGAACGGCGCCGTCGCGCTGGCTTCGATCGGCATCCCGACAGTAGCTGAACGCACCGCGGCTACCATGCAGTGACTGCGCAGCGCCGGTGCGATGGAATCGAACGAAACATCTCCCCACAGCGGGGCGGCGCTGCGCCAGCGCCGCGGCGTCGCGCCGTCGAAAAAGCCCACACCCCAACCGTCGGCGTTCATCAGTCCGTGTTTTTGCCGGCGGGGGGCGTACGACTGCACCCGAAGCCCCTGCGGAGGGTCGAGCACGAGTGCGGAGACCGAGATTTCGCCGCCCAGCCAGCCGAGATGACGGCACATCAGGGGTGCCTCCCCGGATCGGCGCCGACGGACCACGCGAGGCGGACGCCGCTGAAGATCTGCCGACGGTACGGGTGGTCCCAGTTGCGAAAGCTGGGCCGCACGATGCCCGACTCCACGGCCCACGACCCGCCGCGCAACACCCGGTAGTCGCCACCGAAGAACGGTTCCGAATAGCGCTGGTAGATCATCGGCGTGAAGCCCGGCCAGGGTTCGAGCGCGGAGCTGGTCCACTCCCAGACGTCGCCGAGCATCTGCTCGACCCCGTAGGCCGACGCCCCGCCGGGATACGCGCCGACCGGCGCAGGGCCCAGTGCATCGCCCCCGAGGTTGGCCAGTGCCGGCGACGGCTCGTCGGCTCCCCATGGATAGCGCCGGCGTGCACCCCGCCGAGGGTCCCACGCGCACGCCTTCTCCCACTCGCGTTCGGTGGGCAGCCGGGCGCCGGCCCAGGCCGCGTAAGCCTCGGCCTCGAAGTAGCTGACATGCTGGACGGGTTCGTCGACCGGGATCTCCTCGACGACGCCGAACCGGCTGCGGGTCTGTCCGTCGGCGTTCCAAAACTGCGGCGCGGTCAGCCCCGCGGCTGCGCGATGTTCCCAACCGCGCGCCGACCACCACCGGGGTTGCCCGTAGCCGCCGTCGTCGACGAATTGCCGCCACTCGCCGTTGGTGACCGGGACCCGGCCGATGCGGAAAGTAGGCACCTCGACGATGTGGGCCGGCCGTTCGTTGTCCAGCGAGAACGGCTCATCGACCCCGTCGACGCCGAGCACGAACGGACCACCGGGTATCTCGACCGACGTCCCGGCCAGCCCGGCCCGGCCGGTCGGCCGGGTCCGGGCATCCTGCAGCAGGGCCGGCCCGCGGCGCAGGTTCAGCGCCTGCAGCATGGTCTCGTCGTGCTGGTTCTCGTGGCTGACCACCAGTCCGTAGACGAAGTTCTGGTCGGGTTCGTCGGGTAGCTTGTCGAGGGCATCCAGCGAGGCCGTCCGCACCGTCCGGCAGTAGCTGCGGGCCTCATCCGGGGACAGCAACGGCAGATCGGCACGGCTGGCGCGCGAGTGCACGAACGCGTCATAGAGGCTTTCCACGGCGCCGGACAGGATCCCCGGCCGGTCCGGGTCACCGCCGCGCAGCAGCCACAGTTCTTCCTGCTGTCCGATATGCGCGAGGTCCCACACCAGCGGGCTCATCAAGGGGTCGTACTGACGGCAGAGCTCGCCATCGTCGAAATCGACCAGGCGCAGGGTTCTCTCCCGCGCCCGCGCCATATCGCGGACCAGCGTTTCGCGTGACGTCACTGCTCCCCTAGCGCGAGGGCGGTCACGGTGGCCGCGATGCCGCTTTCGACCACCCGGTCGGCGAAATCGTCGGCGGGGCTGCGGGCCTGCGCGACCGCATCGGCCAGCCGTTGCATCCCGTCGCTGAGCGCGGCGGGTGCGCGTTCCGCCGCGATGGCCACACACCGGTTGGCGGCGCTGAAGATCCGGTGATCGCCCAGGCCGATCCGGGCGGCGGTGTCCCACGCGGTGGCGACCGGCTCGACCGCCTCGGCGGCCAAGTCGGCGGCGTCCGGGTCGTCGAGCAGGGTCACCATCGTGAAGACCACCGCCGGCCAGACATCGGCCGGGACGCTGTCCAGGTAGCGGATCTCCAACCACTGCCGCGGCCGCACCGGCGGGAACAGCGTGGTCAAGTGGTATTCCAGGTCGTAGCGGGTGGGCCGGCGTCCGCCGAGCAGCTCGCGGCCGTCGGCCCAGTCGGCGAACGGCCGATAATGGGTGACCGGCACCGGCTCGGGGCTGTGCACCAGCATCACCGGCGCCTTGAGCGCGTAGCGCGCCCAGTCAGTGCCGGGATCGTCCCCGCTGGCGGTCAGGATCGGGCCGCAGCGTGCCGAATCGAGCTGACTCCAGACCCGCTGCCGGGTCGAGCGCCAGCCGGAGAATTCGCCGCCGAGCAGCGGCGAGTTGGCCGAAATGGCCACCATCACCGGCCCGAGCGCATGAGCCAACCGAACCCGGTCGGCCCACCCGGCCTGCGGTCCGGCGTCGACGTTGACCTGAACGGACGCGGTCGACGTCATCATCGCCGCGCCCGCTTCACCGGTGTGGCTGGCCGTGAAGAACCGTTCCATCGCGCGGTAGCGCGCTCCCGGGTTGACCCTCTTGGCCGGCCGCAGGGGGTCGGCGCCCAGCGAGACCAGGCCCAGACCAGCGGCGTCGAAAGCTTTGCGCAGCACAGCCTGGTCGCTGGCGATCGCCTCGATCGAGGCCGCCACTCCCAGCGCCGGCGGGCCGGAGAGTTCCACCGCGCCACCGGGTTCGACTGTGACCACGCTCGCGCCCGGCATCGACGGCAGCGACTCCAGAACCTCGGTGATCTCATCCCAGGCCGGTCGGCGGTGCGGATCGGACTGGTCGTAGCAATGGGCTTCGATCTCCAGACCGACCCGACCCACCGGACCGTCGGTCAGGCAGGTCTCCGCGATGAACTGCGCCGCGGCCGCGGCGCTGGCGAATTCACCGTCTGCCAAACGCGCGGGATCCAGCTGCGACGCGGCGGCAAACGCCATGATCTCGACCCCTCCGGCCCTCGGGACGACGGTCCCAAAAGATTGAGCCCATTGGTTACGCGCGGCTATCTCACGATAACCACATGACTTCATCTACCAGTGGGCACCGACATATTCCCTGGAGTGGTTCGGACCAACTGCGGTGAGGGATCATTGACCGAGCGCGTTTTCGATTGCGCCAGCCAACACATTCACCGCCGGACCACCGTTGCCGGACTGACAGACTTTGGCTTGCAGCACGACGTTTTCCCGCAGACGGGTCTGGACGAAACATCGCCGGTCGGTGCCGGCTTCCTGCTTGCTCCAGGCCGCGTCGGCGGCGCCCGCCGGGCCACCGTCGAACGACCACACCTGTGTCGTGCCGTTTTCCAGATGCATGGGCGTGGTCTGGCCGGAACAACCGACCGTACGGTCCACCACCCGGTGAAACGCGGCACCGGCCGCCGCGCCGGTGGCGAACACCCCGACCGCCTGCTTGACGAGATGCGTCTGGTCAGTGGGCGACGTCTGCGTGCTGGCGCCGTTGAACGACGCCAGGTCCGGGTCGTTGTAGACCTCCGGCAACCCGATGTCGGCCCAGTTGTTGCACACCGGATTGTCGACGAAGTAGCCCTGGAACGGCTGGGTGAACAGCGTCTCGTCCCGCATCGGGCCGCCCACGATGTTTCCCACCGAACCCTTGCCCAAGACCGCATAACTCACGACGCCGGGATCCGACGGCCGAGCCGATGCGGCCGGCGTGCTCAATGCGGCCGCGACACACCCGAATGCCAGAGCAACAGCCGCGACCCGCCTCGTCACCGTTTGCCGCTACGGGGTGTAGGTGGGCGGCGGTGGCGGCGGTTCGTCGGGACCGCCGTGTCCCCCGTGACCACCCGGCCCACCCGGCCCCATGCCCGGTCCCCATGGACCCCACGGGCCCGAACCCGGCGGAAAGGGCCCGCCCGGGAAGACGACGTACGGCGGCGGGCCGTCGGGGCCACCCGGTGCGTCCGGCGCGAACATCCCGTGGTGGTTATGGCGATACTGCGGGCCATGCCCGGTCAACTCGGCGCCGGCGAAAAAGACGACCGCCAGAACGAAAACGATGCCGGCCACGATCACCACCCATGCCGCGGCCTGATAAAGCCGGGCGGGCCTTGCTACGAGCGGGGGACCGGCGGCATAGGCGGCCGGAGGCGGGGCAGCAGTCGGCCGGATCGGGGGTTCGGGTGCTTGGGTCATGTGTCGATCATGCCCAGGCAGGGTCCGACCATCAACCAGCGCCGCGCGCGAGTCGGGCCATCAGCTCACCTGCCACGTCGAAGGGCGCCCTAATAACCGAGCACCCAGGCGAATTTGAGGATGACGACAGCAATCAGCGTGACTCCGGCGACGATCGCCACCCACGCGGCGGCCTGATACAGCCTCTCGGATTGCGGTGCCGGAGCCAGCATGGGCGCCGGAGCGACCGGTGACGGCGGGGTAGAGGGCTCGGAAGTCTCGCTCATACCCGCATAATGCCTCAGGTCAGGAGTGTCCGCGACAGGTCCGTTACCGGGGTGGGGTACCCAAATAGGGAGCCCGGCGCCCCTTTGGGAGACGCCGGGCCGGTGGAAATCGGTGGTTACGGCTGCGCCGGAGCCAACGACGGAGTGACCGATTCCGGCACGTGCGACGGTCCGGGACCGCCGAACCCGTGGTGGAATTCGGCGCCCTGGCCGTGGTGCTGCGGGCCGTCCTGCATCATCGAGTGGTGGTGCTTCCATCCGTGGTGATGGCAGTGGTGACCACCCAGGTGGGCGATCTTGAAGCCGGCAAAGAAGATGCTCAAGACGATGAACACGATGCCTGCGACAACTCCGACCCAGGCCGCGAGTCGGTAGAGCCAGTACGGTTTGACCGCCACGGCAGCCGGCTCTGTGGCGACTGTGGTCGGTGTTGTTGGGGTGTCAGGTGTTTCGCTCATACCCGAAATAATGCGGACCTGCGAATAGGTGCTGCTGGGTGCAGGTTATGAAACAGCTATGAGCCGGGGCGATGCTGTCAACCAAGCCCGGTCGCGCTGGGTATCCGCTGTTCGCTCAGGGGACCGCAGCGGATATCGAAACGCTCCCGGACTGTGTCGAGGACGCGGCGCTGGCGCTCGCGTTCTTGACGATGCGTGAGCACGAACCGCGCCAGGCCCGGCAGGCGGCGCGGCAGCGGGTACCACTTCTCGAAATCGAGGCCGTTTTCCTTGAAGACGTGACTGGGCACGCTGTCGTAGATCAGGCTGATGTTGTGCTGGACGAGGGCGAAGAGCACGTACGGAAATGCCACCGGCGACTTGTGCCTCAGCTGCTGCCAGTCGAGTTCGTAGAGCGGGATCCCCCTGAGCTTGTCCAAGAAGAGCAGGTGGCCCAGGAAGTACCCCATGAACCCGGGCAAGTGCAAGACGGCCGACCGCATATTGATCGAAACGACTGCGCCACTGGGCGAAACGTACGGCTCGTAAGGGTATTCGCCGGTGAGTCGGACGTATCCCGTGCAGTTGACGACCCAGCTGCCCGGTTGGATGGCTTTGGTCGCTCCGCTCCGAAATACCAACTCGGTCTTGCCATTTCGATCGACTACATCCTCGAAATAGTCCATGACGAGATCGTTCAAGCCGGCGGAGATCGCGCGATTCTCGGCCTCAGACAGAACTCCCAATACGAAGTTGTCCGCGTGGGGAGTCAAAAATGTGCCATAGGTGGCGCGAAACCAATCTTGAACCTGTAATTCGTTCGTGCCGTCATACCGGCGACCCATCTGTGCGGCGACGGTGCCCAGCGGTGTGCCCGTCCACCAACGGCGGGCCCCCGTCGGTAACAGGTTGTCGCGGCTGGAGAAGAACGTCCCTCGCCCCGCGACGAGGTTCACCTCGCGACCGGGGTAAGCCGTGATCAGTGCGTGTGCGGTGTCCATCGCGGTTTTTCCACCGCCGATGATCCACACCGGCGCATCGCTTTCGCTGATTTCGCCCACCCGGACGTCGCAGTAGTCGGGCGACACCGAATGGACCCGCTTGCTGGATACGTCAAGCGGTTCGTTCGGTGTGACTGCCAGACCGGAGGCTTTGATCAGTTTCTTGGCCTCGACGACGAGCACTCGGCCGTCGGCAGCCCGACACCGGACGCGGACGACGCCATCCACCTGGTCGTCCGACTCGAATTCCCAGCCAAAGTACTCGTCGACGTGCACGCGCTCGCTGATCACGTCGACGCAGTGCTGAAAATGGTCGAGCACCTCGCCCTTGGTGGCCAGGTAGCCGCGATCCTTGCCCAGCGTCCATTCGATATTTCCCGCGGTGAACATGGGATGCGGTTGGTGCAGCCGCACATAGGAGTACACATCGACCCACATGCCGCCGGCGCGCCCTCGGCGATCGATGAGGATCACCCTTTGGTCCCGGGACAGGTATCGGCTCGCGGCGAATAAGGCGTTCAGCCCGGCGATGCCGGCTCCGACGATGCACACGTCGCAGGTTTCCATCGTTGGAGGCTGGGGTGCGGACATCAGACGACCTTTCCTCGCAGGCGCCTCAAGTTTGTGTCCGCGCCGCGCTGCCGGAGTAAGTAGTCGACTACTGAGATTATCGATTGGAAGTCAGTTGCGGTTCGCCGAGTGACCGTGTGCTCGTTGTGAAATCCTGATGAGCGCGTCCGCGGCGGCTACTCCTTCGGGGTGGTGACGTTCGTGACATGAATCTGGTTGTAGGGAAAGAGAATTGAGTCAGTCATGATGGGGCGAGTCGAAGGCAAGGTCGCGTTCATCACCGGGGCGGCCCGCGGTCAGGGCCGAGCGCATGCGGTGCGGCTGGCGCAAGAGGGTGCAGACATCATCGCCATCGACATCTGTAAGCCGATCGAGGGATTCTTGAACCCGCCGGCCACGCCGGAGGACCTGGCCGAAACCGCGGATCTGGTGCGGGAACACAACCGCCGCGTTGTCACCGCCGAAGTCGACGTGCGTGACTTTGAGTCCCTCAAGGCCGCAGTGGGCAAAGGCGTGGCTCAGCTGGGCCGACTGGACGTCATCGTGGCCAATGCAGGGATCAGCAACGCCGGCAGCGACGACGGTGCCACGCTCGACAAAGTCAGCGAAAGCGACTGGCAGGACATCATCGACGTGAACCTGTCGGGCGTGTGGAAGACCGTGAAAGCCGGTGTGCCCCATATTTTGGCGGGCGGCCGCGGGGGTTCGATCGTGCTGACCAGCTCAGTGAACGGGTTCAAGGCTTACAGCAATCTTCATCTCGGTCACTACGTGGCCTCCAAACACGGTGTCGTCGGCCTCATGCGGGCGTTCGCGGTCGAACTGGGTCAGCACATGGTCCGGGTCAACTCGGTGCACCCCACCTTCGTGAACACTCCGATGGTGCTGAACGAGGGGCTCTACAGGCTGGTCCGCCCCGATCTCGCGAATCCCGGCCCCGACGATTTGGCCCCGTTCTGCCAGACGTTCCACACCCTGCCGATCCCATGGGTGGAGGCGCAGGACATCAGCAACGCGGTGCTGTTCCTCGCCTCCGATGAGGCCCGCTACATCACCGGTGTCACACTGCCGGTTGATGCCGGCCAATGCCTGAAGTAGCTGCACATCGAACGCTGGTGTGCCGGCGGAATTGCGGGCTTGGTCGTCGTACCGTGTCGGGATCCACTTTGCCTGTGCCTGAACGGTTTTGGGCTGCGGTGCAGCGGCTAATTGTTTGCTGGTGGTGGTTGGGGCTGGAACGGTTCGTACCACCACCAGTCGGCGCGTTCGCCGGTCGGCCCTGGGTAGGGCGGGACAGCGGGTGGGGGCTGGGTGGGTGGGCGGGCCAGTGATCCCGGGGTTAGTTCGTGGCCGTCGTCGTCGGTGACGGTGAGCGCGTCGTGCGGGTCCGGCGATGGTGATGACACCGCGATGGTGCAGCCGGTGGTGATAGGGGCACAACAGGACCAGGTTGGCCAACTCGGTGGGGCCGCCGTCTTCCCAGTGCCGGATGTGGTGGGCGTGCAGACCGCGGGTGGCCCCGCAGCCGGGAACCACGCAGCTGCGGTCGCGGTGCTCCAGCGCGCGGCGCAGCCGCCGGTTGATCACCCGGGTCGCGCGGCCGGCACCAATGGGCTCGCCGTGGCGCTGGAACCAGACTTCGCAGGTGGCGTCACACGTGAGGTAGGCGCGTTCGGCATCCGACAGCAGCGGACCCAGATGCAGCGCCGCGACTCGCTGCTCGACGTCGACGTGCACCACCACCGTGGTGTGCTGCCCGTGCGGGCGTCGGGTCGCCTCGGCGTCCCAGCCGGCCTCGACCAGGCGCATGAACGCCTCGACGGTGCCCGGAAACGGGGGCCGCTGATCGGGGTCACCCGCGCCGCCGGCCTGATCGTGCTTCCACTCGGCACACAGGGCGTCACGATGAGAGGCCAGCGCCGCGTCGAACTTCGCGGCGTCATGATGGCCCAGGCGGATCCGGTAGCAGCTGCCCTGTTCGTTTCCGGTTTTAATGATCGAGGGCTCGGGCTCCGGCCGGGGCTGGGGTTCGGGTCGCGGTTCCAAACTCACCGCAGTGCGCAGCTGGTTCACCGTCGCAACCGCGGCCAGCTGCGCGTAGTGCTCATCCGATCCCGCACCGGCCCGCGCGGCGATCACCCCGACCTGATCCAGCGACAGCCTTCCCTGCCGCAAGCCCGCCGCGCAGCGGGGAAACTCCCCCAGCCGGCGCGCCACCGTGGCGATCGTGTGGGCATGTCCCGACGAGCAACCCAGCTTCCAGGCCACCAACCCCGCCACCGACCGCGCCCCGGTAGCACCCCACAGCCCATCACCGTCGATCTCCGCGACGATCTCCACGATGCGCCCATCAATCGCATTACGCTGACCAGCCAACTCCGACAACTCCCCGAACAACACCTCAAGACGCTCGGCAGGACTCACCATCACGGCAGGCGAAGCGGTCGACGACATAACCGCATCATCACAACCGGGTACGACAAGTTTCCGTTGCCGATCCGGTGTTACGGCTCCGACCACGGTTTGAGCGGGTTGACGGCGAATTGGATCACCCGGTACGGCGAGCGGGCCCTCGGATCGGTGTTGTGCCACTGGCTGACGAACACCCGTACTTCGTCAAGCGTCGAGCCCGGCGAGATGTAACCGCCGTACGGCTGCGCCAGTCGGTTGTCGCGCGGTAGCGGCAGGCTCTCGGCGGGCTCGGGCCAGTCGTCGTGCTGGACCACGGTGGTGACCGGTGCGGTGGCCAGCGCCTCAGGGTGGTCGGCCACCCGCACTTCCATGTTTCCGGTGCTCGAGTTGAAATACGACAACACCGCTTTGCCGTCGATCTGGGTCATGCTGATCTCGCCGATCTGGTCTCCCCACAACGGCGTTGGGGTCTTGCCCCATCCCCCGTCGGGTCCGGGCGCCCAGCCCTGCCAGCGGGACCGGTCGTCGAAGTTCTCGGGCGCGACGCGGTAGAGCACCATCGGCTGGCTGCGGTCGAAGTTGTCGGCGACGATGTAGACCCAGCCGGTTCGTGACTCTGGAGTCGGTATCGGGTCGTAGTACCCGCTGATCTGGGACTGCTGGCCGCGGGCATAGTCGGCGTCGCGGACCGATCCCGGGACTGTCCGCCAAAGCCCGTGCACCGGTTCGGCTTTCACCAAGCGTGAGGTCTGCGGAACCAGGTCTTTGGTGGTGGTGATCAAAACGTAGTTCTGCCGGTTGATCTGCACGACGCCGGCCGGGAGTTGGGAGGCGCCCGCCGGGGTGGGGTCGGCCAGCAGCGGCTCGCCGATCCCGGTGACCCCGGTGTATTTCACTCCGTCCGGATCGTCGACCGACGACGTGTCGACCCGTAGCGCGACCGGTGAGTAGTAGCCACCGAAGCCGACGCCCTGCCCGGCGAAGCTGTCGCCGCACACCTGCACCACGTCGGTTGGGAATTCCAGGAATACGCACAGGTCGGTGGCGCCGATGCCGTAGTCACCGGTGGGTGTGCCGGTACCGGCGGCGGGGCCGATGCGGACCACCTCGCCGGGCGCCAGCGGTTGCAGCACCGGCTGTGGCATCGGGGCCGGCGGATCGGCGCGGGCGGGCCAAACCCCTTGGCAGGCAAGCAAAGCTGCAGCTAGAAGTGAGCGACGGGCAGGGCTCACCCGCGAATCACAGCTCGGCGGCGAGCAACTCGGCGATCTGAATAGTGTTCAAAGCTGCGCCTTTACGCAGATTGTCGCCCGAGACGAACAGGGCCAGTCCGCGACCGTCGGGCACACCGGGATCCTGACGGATCCGGCCGACCAGCGACTCGTCGACACCGGCGGCAGCCAGCGGCGTCGGCACCTCCACGACCTTCACCCCCGGCGCAGTGCTCAGGATTTCACGGGCGCGTTGCGGTGAAAGTGGTTGTGCGAATTCAGCATTGATCGACAGCGAGTGACCGGTGAACACCGGCACCCGCACACAGGTGCCGCTGACCAGCAGGTCCGGGATGCCGAGAATTTTGCGGCTCTCGTTGCGCAGCTTCTGGTCTTCGTCAGTTTCGCCGGAGTCGTCGTCGACCAGCTTGCCGGCCAGCGGAACGACGTTGAATGCAATGGGCGCGACGTAGGTCGTGGGCTCCGGGAACTGCAACGCGCCGCCGTCGTGCACCAACTGCTCGGCGTCGTCGATGACGGCGCGCGCCTGGTCCGCCAACTCGGCCACCCCGGCCAGCCCGCTGCCGGACACGGCCTGGTAGCTCGACACCACCAGGCGGACCAGCTGAGCCTCGTCGTGCAGCACCTTGAGCACCGGCATCGCAGCCATCGTCGTGCAGTTGGGGTTGGCGATGATGCCCTTGGGCCGGTTGCGCGCGTCAGCGAAGTTGACCTCGGAAACCACCAGCGGCACCTCGTCGTCCTTGCGGAACGCCGACGAGTTGTCGATCACGGTCACACCGGCCGCCGCGAATCGCGGCGCCTGGACCCGCGACATCGTCGCGCCCGCGGAGAACAACGCGATGTCCAGACCGGTCGGGTCGGCGGTTTCGGCGTCCTCGACCTCGACCTCCTGGCCCCGGAACGGCAGCTTGCGGCCCTGCGAGCGGGCCGAGGCGAAGAATCGCACATCGGTCGCCGGGAAGTCCCGCTCGTCAAGCAGCCTGCGCATCACCTGGCCCACCTGGCCGGTGGCGCCCACTACGCCTATTGAAACCATTTAGCGTCCTGTCCCCGCGTACACCGTGGCCTCCTCGGTACCGCCGAGGCCGAATGCTTCATGTAACGCGACAACGGCCTTATCTAGTTCGGTGTCGCGGCACAGCACGGAGATCCGGATCTCCGAGGTGGAGATCAGGTCGATGTTGACGCCCACTTGGGCCAGCGCCTCGCAGAACGTGGCGGTGACGCCGGGGTGGCTACGCATACCGGCGCCGATCAGCGACACCTTACCGATGTGATCGTCGTAAAGCACTGAGCTGAAACCGATTTCGGTCTTGAGCGAGTCAAGCTTGGCCACCGCGGCGGGACCGGCGTCGCGCGGGCAGGTGAAGGTGATGTCGGTTTTGCCGTTCTCGATCTTGGAGACGTTCTGCAGCACCATGTCGATGTTGACGTCGGCGTCGGCGACGGCGCGGAAGATCTTCGCGGCGTAGCCCGGGTGGTCCGGGATGCCGACAACGGTCACCTTGGCCTCGCTGCGGTCGTGGGCGACGCCGGTCAGGATGGGTTCTTCCATGGGTATGTCCTCGATCGATCCGGTGACGATGGTGCCCGGCTTGTCCGAGTACGACGAGCGGACGTGAACCGGAATGTTGTAACGGCGGGCGTATTCCACGCAGCGAAGCATCAGCACCTTCGCTCCGCAGGCGGCCATTTCGAGCATCTCCTCGAAAGTGACCGTGTCCAGCCGCCGGGCGTTGGGAACGATGCGCGGGTCGGCGCTGAAGATACCGTCCACGTCGGTGTAGATCTCGCAGACGTCGGCGTGCAACGCGGCGGCCAGCGCGACCGCGGTGGTGTCTGAGCCGCCGCGGCCCAAGGTGGTGACGTCGCGGGTGTCCTGGCTGACTCCCTGGAACCCGGCGACCAGCACAATCCGGCCTTCGTCGAGGGCGGCCCGCAACCGGGTCGGGGTGACGTCGATGATCTTCGCTTTGCCATGCACGCCGGTGGTGATGACGCCGGCCTGCGAGCCGGTGAACGAGCGGGCCTGCGCACCCAGCGACTCGATGGCCATCGCGACCAGCGCGTTGGAGATCCGCTCACCGGCGGTCAGCAGCATGTCCAGTTCGCGCGCGGGCGGGGCCGGGCACACCTGCTGGGCCAGATCCAGCAGGTTATCGGTGGTGTCGCCCATCGCGGAGACCACCACGACGACATCGTTGCCCTGCTTTTTGGCTTCGACGATGCGTTCGGCGACACGACGGATCCGGTTGGCGTCGGCCACCGACGATCCGCCGTATTTCTGCACGACGAGCGCCACTGTTGCTCTCTCGGGTATGAGTACGGGCAAGTAATAGGTCGAAGACAGAATACGTGTGACGGCGTCGGGCGTTCACCGCCGACCGACTGATCCAGGAGCCGCGGCCGCGTCGCCGTCGCGTCTGATATGCAGAAGGCCGACGCTACGACGAAAGGCGACAGCCATGGCCAGTGGTTCTGAGGTGTTGTGGGGAGACGAGCCCGACGAGCACGACTACCCGGCGGCGGCTGACTACCTCGCCCTGCTGGCCCCGGCGGCGCAGATCAGCGAGATCGTGGCGGCCCTGAAGCAGTCCCCGGTGGTGCACAAAAAGGCCAAAGATCTGCTGCGGGCCTCACAGCTGGCCCTGTTGCCGAAGGACAACCCCCACGTGCAGCGGGACCTGACGAAGATCAAGAAAGGCAAGCGGCTCTCCCCGATCCTCGCCGTGCGCGGAACCCTCGATACCGGGGTGGCGATGCAGATCGCCGACGGCTACCACCGGGTTTGTGCGAGTTACTACACTGACGAGAACACCGACATCCCGGTGCGGATCGTTCCAGCAACGAAGTAACCACCGGGGGTTATGGACAACCCCGCCGGCGCGGTAAAGTACCTGACGTGCAGCGGGTGCTCCTTCTCGGACGCCGCGGCGGGGCCTGATCCAGACCGGCCTCCCGTCGCGGGTATTCGCGATGCGCCGGTCTACGAATCTTGAGAGGCCCTCTGCGGCCCCGCCCTCGAAAACCGGAGCAATCACCGTGAACGACAATTTCAGCTTCTCACCACCCGATGTTGCCGACTCCCCCGACGCATTCACCTCCAGCCGAACCATCACCCAGCCCGCGGGCCCGCCCAATCCCGGCCAGCCCGGATGGAACACCCAGCGCGGATCGTCGATGCCGGTCGCCCGGTACCGACCGTTCGCGGCCGAGGTCGAGCCGATCAGGCTGGCCGACCGCACCTGGCCCGACCGGGTCGTCGACCGGGCACCGCAGTGGTGTGCGGTCGACCTGCGTGACGGCAACCAGGCACTGATCGACCCGATGAGCCCGGCGCGCAAGCGCCGCATGTTCGACCTGCTGGTCCGCATGGGCTACAAGGAGATCGAGGTCGGGTTCCCGTCGGCCAGCCAGACCGACTTCGATTTCGTCCGCGAGATCATCACCGAAGGCGCGATCCCCGACGACGTGACGATCCAGGTGCTGACGCAATGCCGGCCCGAACTGATCGAACGGACATTTGAGGCGTGCGCCGGCGCTTCTCGCGTCATCGTGCACTTCTACAACTCGACGTCAATCCTGCAGCGCCGGGTGGTGTTTCGAGCCGACCGTCCCGCGGTGCAGGCGATCGCCACCGACGGCGCCCGCAAGTGCGTCGAGGAGGCCGCCAAATACCCTGGCACACAATGGCGTTTTGAGTACTCGCCGGAGTCCTACACCGGCACCGAACTCGAGTACGCCAAGCAGGTGTGCGACGCCGTCGGCGACATTATTCAACCGACACCGGACAACCCGATCATCTTCAACCTGCCGGCCACCGTCGAGATGGCGACGCCGAACGTGTACGCCGACTCGATCGAGTGGATGAGCCGCAACCTGAACCGGCGCGACTCGGTGATCTTGAGCCTGCACCCGCACAACGACCGCGGAACTGGGGTCGCCGCAGCCGAATTGGGCTATCAGGCGGGGGCCGACCGGATCGAGGGATGCCTGTTCGGTAACGGCGAGCGGACCGGAAACGTCTGCCTGGTCACCCTGGGCCTGAATCAGTTCTCCCGCGGCGTCGACCCGCAGATCGACTTCTCCAACATCGACGAGATCCGTCGCACGGTCGAATACTGCAACCAACTTCCGGTACCCGAACGTCACCCCTACGGCGGCGACCTGGTGTACACCGCATTCTCCGGCAGTCACCAGGACGCCATCAACAAAGGCTTGGACGCGATGAAAGTCGCTGCGGACGAAGCGGATTCGGACGTCGACGACATGCTGTGGCAGGTCCCGTATCTGCCCATCGACCCGCGCGATGTCGGGCGCACTTACGAGGCCGTGATCCGGGTCAACTCGCAGTCCGGCAAGGGCGGGGTGGCCTACATCATGAAGGCCGACCACGGGCTGGCGCTGCCGCGGCGGCTGCAGATCGAGTTCAGCCGCGTGATCCAGACGATCGCGGAGGGTACAGCCGGTGAGGGCGGCGAGGTCACGCCCAAGGAGATGTGGGACGCATTCAACCAGGAGTACATCGCGCCGATCCGGCCGCTGGAGCGGATGAAGCAGCGGGTCGACGCCTCCGAAGAGGATCACGGCGTCACCCGGATCGCCGCGACGGTCAAGGTCGACGGCGTCGAGACCGAGATCAACGGCTCGGGCAACGGACCGCTCGCCGCCTTTGTCGACGCGCTGGCCACCATCGACTTCGACGTGGCGGTACTGGACTACTCCGAGCACGCGATGAGCGGTGGGGAGGACGCCCAGGCCGCCGCCTACGTCGAGGCCTCCGTGGGTGGCACCACGGTGTGGGGTGTCGGCATCGCGCCGTCGATCACCACTGCGTCGCTGCGTGCCGTGGTGTCGGCGGTCAACCGGGCCGCGCGACACTGAGAGCGGCGCTCAGGCCGACACCTTCGCCAGCAGCATCCCGGCCAGGGTCTCAGCGTGCACGCAACTGTCGGCGCCGACGATCAGATAGATCCACCCTTTGAGCACGTCGACGGTGGCGGGGGGAGCCACGAAGCAGAATGCCTGATCCCCCAGGCCCGGGACGCCCTGGACATTGCCGGCGCTCTGCTTGTTGACGGCGAATCCTTTGGACTGGGAGTCGAGGCATTTCTTGTCGACGGGCCGGCCGTCGATGCAGTACTCGTTGTTCCAGTACATCTTGAAGCTGACGTCGTTGCCGGCCGTCGGGATCGACGTGCATTGCGCTTCGCTCGGCGACTGGCTGCCCTCGGCCGCCGGGAACGTACTGCCCATCACCTTGCTGATCTCGGCTGCACTGAGCAGGCTGCAGAAGTTGTCGGGTACGTGGACGCCGAAAGTCCTTGCCGCTGAACCGTTGTCGTGCGAACAGCCACCCACTGTCAATACCGCAGCCGCGACGGCCGCCCCCACCCGTGTTCGTCGCATAGAAGGCAACCCTATTTGTCGCGGCATCACGCTTGGCGCGCACCCGCCCGGCTTCTCAGAACAAAGCGAACTGCTCGCCTGCGCACGACCCCTCGGCGACGGCGTCGACACCGGTGCCGTCGACGACAGCCATGACGTGATCCATGAATTTCGAGTCGGACACCAGCGGGACCCCGAGTTCGTGCGCCAGGTAGCCCTTGCCCTGCACCGGACGGCGTTCATTGCAGATCACCAGCGAGGTGTCCCGGTCGACGTCGGCCGCGTATGCCAGCCCGGCGTGCAGGATCCGCTCGACCAACTCCTCGTGCGTGCGCACGACCTCGGCCGCCAACGCCACCCGCATCCCCTGCACCAGCGGGCCGCCGCGGACGTACGGCCCGGGGTTGCGGTACGGGCAGGCCATCCGGGAGGCCAGCGCCTTCAGCGGGCGCAACTCCTCGTGGGTGACCTTGCCGCTGGGCCAGCGCCGCCGGGAGACCGGCCGGACCGGCAACCAGACGTCGCGTTCGCGGGCTCGTCGCAGCGAGGCGGCGAGCACATCGGTCAGCACGACCGCGTCGTCGAACGCATCGTGCGCCCGCCGCTGTGTCACACCCCAGTGCGCCGCCAGGGTCTCCAACCGTAGGTTGTCGGTGCCCAGTTCCAGCCGGCGGGCCAACTCGACCGTGCACATCACGCTGTCGATCGGCAGCTCGACACCGGCCAATTCGGCTTCGGCGGTGAGGAAGCCGTAATCGAAGGCCACGTTGTGGGCGACGAGCGTCCGGCCGCGGACGAGCTCGGCCACGTCGCCGACGATCTCGCCGAACTGAGGCTGATCCTCCAGCATCTCGGCGGTTAGGCCGTGGATATGGGTCGGTCCGGGGTCCACTCCTGGGTTGAGCAAGCTGACCACGGACTGTTCGACGTGGCCTTCGGCGTCCAGGGCCAGCACCGCGAGGCTGATGACGCGGGCGCTGCCCGGCTTGAAGCCCGAGGTCTCAACGTCGACCACGGCCCAGCCTGCGCCCGCCTCGGTGACCGGCCGGCCCCAGGGCGTTGCGTTTACCGCCACCGCACTGTCCCGCATGACCCGAGGATTTCACGTCGAGCCGACATCACCGGGTCGCTGCGCGCCGTGTCGCACAGCCGATCTTATGCGGGTGACCCGCTGCGCTCGGAAAAGCACCGAGCTTGCGATCACCCTTAAACTCTCGGGGTGATCAACGCCCGAGGACGACTCGCCCTGGCCGCCGGCGCCGGCGCGCGCTGGGCGTCCCGGGTGACCGGCCGCGGGGCCGGCGCGATGATCGGCGGCCTCGTCGCGATGACCATTGACCGGTCGATCCTGCGGCAGCTCGGCACCGGCCGTCGCACGGTTGTCGTCACCGGCACCAACGGCAAGTCGACCACCACCCGGATGACGGCGGCGGCGCTGCGCACTGTGGGCGCAGGTAGCTCGGTGGCCACCAACGCCGAAGGCGCCAACATGGACGCGGGTCTGGTGGCGGCGCTGGCCGCCGACCGGTCCGCCCCGCTGGCGGTGCTCGAGGTCGATGAGATGCATGTGCCGCACGTCTCCGACGCGGTCGAGCCCGCGGTCCTGATTCTGCTCAACCTGTCGCGCGACCAGCTGGACCGGGTCGGTGAGATCAACGTGATCGAGCGTCGGCTGCGGGCGGGCCTCGCCGCGCACCCGCAGGCGATCGTGGTCGCCAACTGCGACGACGTGCTGATGACGTCTGCCGCCTACGACCACCCCCAGGTGGTCTGGGTCGCGGCGGGCGGAAGCTGGGCGGCCGACTCGGTGAGCTGTCCGCGCAGCGGCGAGGTGATCGTCCGCGACCAAGGCCACTGGTATTCCACCGGCGCCGGCTTCAAACGGCCGAGTCCGCAGTGGTGGTTCGATGACGAAAAGCTCTATGGCCCAGACGGATTGGTGCTGCCGATGACGCTGGCCCTGCCGGGCGCGGTGAACCGCGGCAACGCCGCGCAGGCGGTGGCCGCCGCGGTCGCCCTGGGCGCCGATCCGTCGGACGCGGTCGCGGCGGTGGCCGGTGTCGACGAGGTCGCCGGTCGCTACCGGACCATTCAGGTCGGCGCGCACAGCGTGCGAATGTTGTTGGCCAAGAACCCCGCCGGCTGGCAGGAGGCCCTGTCGATGGTCAACAAGGACGCGGCCGGGGTGGTGATCGCGGTCAACGGGCAGGTGCCCGACGGCGAGGATCTGTCCTGGCTGTGGGACGTGCGGTTCGAGCACTTCGAAAACACGGCCGTCGTCGCGGCCGGCGAACGCGGCACCGACCTGGCCGTGCGGCTGGGCTACGCGGACGTCGAGCACACGCTGGTGCACGACACCCTGTCCGCGATCGCCTCCTGCCCACCCGGGTCCGTCGAGGTGGTGGCCAACTACACCGCGTTCCTGCAGTTGCAACGACGGCTGGCCCGCCGTGCCTGACTCGGTGGTGCGGATCGGCCTGGTGCTGCCGGACGTGATGGGCACCTACGGCGACGGCGGCAACGCCGCGGTGCTGCGACAGCGGTTGCGACTGCGCGGTATCGCCGCGGAGATCGTCGAGATCACGCTGGCCGACGCGGTGCCCGACAGTCTCGACCTCTACACCCTGGGCGGCGCCGAAGACTACGCGCAGCGGCTGGCCACCAAACACCTCATCCAGTACCCGGGGCTGCAACGCGCGGCCGGCCGGGGCGCGCCGGTGCTGGCGATTTGCGCGGCCATCCAGGTGTTGGGCCACTGGTATGAAACGTCGGCCGGTGAGCGGGTCGACGGCGTCGGACTGCTCGACCTGACCACGGCGCCGCAGCCGGCGCGCACGATCGGCGAACTGGTCACCTCCCCGCTGCTCGCTGGTTTGACAGCGCCGCTGACCGGTTTCGAAAACCACCGCGGTGGAACGGTTCTCGGCTCTGACGCGTCTCCGCTGGGTGCGGTGAAGCGGGGCGTGGGCAACCGCTTGGGCGACGGCATTGACGGCGCGGTGCAGGGCAGTGTGTTCGCGACCTACATGCACGGGCCATGCCTGGCCCGCAATCCGGAGTTCGCCGACCTACTGCTCGGCAAGGTCGTCGGCGAACTGGCGCCGCTCGATCTGCCCGAAGTGGAGCTGCTGCGACGTGAACGGCTGCGGGCTTAGTCCTTTCACACCAGCCCCACACGTCACCGCTATGGGTGTGCACTCCTTTTTCGTTTCATGACCACCGGCGATATCAGCGCGGCGAGTGATATTGCGGGTGGTCACAATTCGGAGTAAGGGTTGATGGTCAGAGACAGGTGCCGGAGTTACTCCTGTGACTACCTGTGCGACAACACCTTCAGGCCATTGCGCGGCGGCCGGTGAGCGCGCGGCCCAGGGTCAGCTCGTCGGCGAATTCCAGATCCCCGCCCATCGGCAGCCCGGACGCGATTCGGCTCACTGTCAGCCCAGGGATATCGCGCAGCATGCGGACCAGGTAGGTGGCGGTCGCCTCACCCTCGGTGTTCGGGTCGGTCGCGATGATCACCTCGGTGATGTCGACCCCGTCGACCTGCTCGCCGATCCGGTTCAGCAGCTCGCGAATCCGCAACTGGTCCGGCCCGATGCCGGACAGCGGATCCAGTGCGCCGCCCAAAACGTGGTAACGCCCGCGGAATTCGCGGGTGCGCTCGACAGCCTGGACATCCTTGGGTTCCTCGACGACGCAGACCTGCGTCCCGTCGCGGCGCGGATCCGCACAGATGCGGCAGCGCTCGTCGTCGGAGACATTGCCGCACACGGCGCAGAACCGCACACCGTTGCGAACCTTGGCCAGCACCGCAGTGAGCCGGTCGATGTCCGGCGGCTCAACCGACAGCAGGTGAAAGGCGATGCGCTGGGCACTCTTTGGCCCGATACCCGGCAGCTTGCCGAGCTCGTCGATCAAATCCTGGACCGGTCCCTCAAACACCCAGTGCGCCGCCGCCCATGCCACCGGCCAGCGGACCGAGCTGCTCCTGCGCCAGGTCGGCGACCTGCTGGGCGGCGTCGGCGAGGGCGCCGACGACTAGATCCTGCAGCGTGTCGACGTCGTCGGGGTCGACGACCTTGGGGTCGATCTTCACTGCCACGACCTCGCCGCTGCCCTTGACGGTGACCTCCACCAAGCCGCCGCCGGCCTCTCCGTGTACCTCGGTGTTGATCAGCCTCTGTTGCGCGGCCATCAGCTGTTGCTGCATCTGCTGAGCTTGGGCGAGCAACGCCGACATGTCGGGCTGGCCTCCGGGTTGCATGACGGTCCCCTTGCGTATTGGTATCGACTTGGTTTCGCCTGCGTCGCGCGGGCGGTTCAGAGTTCCAAGCGTAGACGGCGCCGGGCTACCGTGGCGCACGTGAGCGTTCCTCAAAGGTTGTGTTGCCTGCGTGTCGGGTCTGCTGCCGCGTTAGTCGCGGTTGGCGTCATCACCGTCGCCGCGCTCATGATGCCGGCACCGCCGAGCGCGATCGCGGCCCCTGGCAGCATCGCCGGCATGATCGTGTTTCTCGATCCCGGTCATAACGGCGCCAACGACGCATCCATCAGCCGCCAGGTCCCCACCGGCCGGGGTGGCACCAAGGACTGCCAGGCCAGCGGGACGACCACCAACGACGGCTACCCGGAACATACCTTCACCTGGGACACCACCTTGCGCATCCGCGCCGCACTCAACGCGCTGGGTGCCCGAACAGCCATGTCGCGCGGCGACGATTCCACGGTCGGGCCCTGCGTCGACCAGCGGGCCGCGATGGCCAACGCGCTTCACCCGAATGCGATCGTCAGCATTCACGCCGACGGCGGCCCGTCGGGAGGACGGGGCTTTCACGTCAACTACTCCGCGCCGCCGCTCAACCAGGCCCAGGCCGGGCCCGCGGTCCAGTTCGCGCGCGTGATGCGCGACCAGATGCAGGCCTCGGGTATCCCGCCGGCCAGCTACATCGGCCAGGACGGCCTGTACGGGCGCGCGGATCTGGCCGGCCTGAATCTGGCGCAGTATCCGTCGGTCCTGGTCGAGTGCGGCAACATGAAGAACCCGGTCGACTCCGGACTGATGGAAAGCCCGGAGGGGCGGCAGAAGTACGCCGATGCGGTGGTGCGGGGCGTTACGGCGTTCCTGGGCAACCAGGCGATATCCCGCTAGCTTTCGACTTCCCGCTTCAGGTTGGCCAGCACCTCGCCCTGAATCTTCTTCAGTCCGAGCGGGGCGAACGTCTTCTCGAAAAAGCCCTTCACGCCACCGGCACCCTTCCACGTGGTGGTCACCGTCACGCTGGACCCGGGGCCCGCAGGAGCCACCGTCCAGTTGGTGACCAGCGTCGAGTTGGCGTCCTTTTCGATGACGGCGTGACCGGCGACGTCGACACTGGCCTTCACGTCGCGCACCCGCGACTTGGTGGCCTGCAGCTTCCAGCCGGCGACGGTTCCCTGGCCCTGCCCGCCCTCGATCACCCGGTAATCGTGGTAGTGCGACGACAGAATCTTGGGCCGGACGTCCCGGTAGTCGGCAACCGCCGACAGCACGGTGGCGGGCTCAGCGTTGATCAGGATCGTGCTGGCTGCACTGACGTGTCCCATTAGACGTAGCTCCTCTGCGCGGACGTGATCTCGCCGACCAGCGTATAGGTGGCCACTCGGGCCCTAGGCGCTGAGGCGGCTCGAGTCGGTGTCGACCGCCGGCACGCGCGACGCCGCGGCCCGCTTCGTGAGTCCGAGCCGAAAACCTCTGGGCTTCAGCGTGATTGATTCGGAGATTTGCAGTTGATAGCCCCGGTCGGCGGCCAGGTCGTAGCGATGCAGAATCATCGCAAGTGCCAATACCGACTCGTGCAGAGCGAACTGTCGACCGATGCAGGCCCGCTGGCCGGTCCCGAACGGCTTGTAGGCGTGCGCGCGGCCCTTCATCTGGCCGGGCGCGAAACGGTCAGGATCGAACTCCTCGGGATTCGGCCATACCATCGGGTCGCGCTGCACGAGCGGCAGCACCACCAGCACCCACTGCCCCTTCTTGATGCGGTAGCGCCCGCCGAGCACGGTGTCCTTGCGCGCGACGCGCAGATAACCGGGCGCGGTCGGCCACAGCCGCAGCGCCTCGTCGAGCACCGCACGCACGTACCGCAGCTTCGCGATGTCGCCGTAGGCCGGCTCGGGGTGCTCCGATGAACCCCACAATGCGTCGACTTCCGCCTTGGCCCGCGCCAGCACCTCCGGGTTCTGCGTGAGGTAGTACAGCGCGAAGGACACGGCGCCCGAGGTGGTCTCGTGCCCTGCGACGATGAAAGTGATGACCTGCTGACGGATGTTGGCCGGGTCCAGCCGACGTCCGGTGTTGGGGTGCGTGGAGCTCAGCATCAGATCGAGCAGGTCGGGAGTTCTGGGTCCGGCGCCGTCGCGGCGGTCCCGGATCACGTCGTCGACGACGCGACCCATCGCCGCACCGGAGCGCCGGATGGCCGGCCGCAGCGGCCTGGTCAGCAGCGGGAACGTCGACCAACTGGCGTACTTCAGCATCCGGTTCATGGCCGAGATGAACGCGTGCGGGCGGCGCTGATCGAAGGAGCCGAACGAATAGCCGAATCCGGCGCGCCCGATGGACTCCAGCGCCAACCGCGTCGTGTCCGCGGTGACGTCGACCCGGCGGCCGGTGTCCGCCGCGCCGTCCCAGTGATCGAGCATCTCCCGTATCGCCTGCACCATTATCGCGTGATAACCCTGCATCGCCTCGCGGCTGAACGCCGGCTTGAGGATGTCATGGGCCAATTTCCACTGCGGGTTGTCGGTCTCGACCGTGATGAGCGCGTCGCCGATCACCTCGCGCAGGGGCGTCAGGTGGTGACCCACGTATTTGCCGAAACGAGTTTCGTCGTGCACTTCAGCGACCAGATCGAGTCCGCTGACCGCGATCATCTCGGTGCCGAGCATCTTGCGCGCCGAGATCGGGCCCAACTTCTTCGTCTGTGGCAATGACGATTGGAACGGGGTGCGGGGGTTGAGACCCAGGACGTCGCCCAGGAATGGCAGCCGATAGGGCGGGTGGGGGAGATCACGGGTGTCGAGGACGTCGCGTCGGTTCAGTTCGTGAACGGAGGCAATGGCGGTCGCCGCTTCGGTAGACCGCATACTGGGCGTGGTCATTAACGCAGTATTACATACTTTTAGCCTTGTTTCTGGCTTAGATATTTACTTGTAGTCTATTCCACGGGTTAAATAATCCGATATTTTGGATTTATAGGAATTTGATATGTGCGAGGTCTGTCAGGCGACGGACGACTTTTCGGCACGATGCGGCTTTGACTAGCCGTTGTCGATGCGGCGTGCGCCCAATTCGTTGTGCAACAGCTCGAGAGCGGCTTCTTCGGGATCGCGGCGCGGAGTCGAGCCGTCGTCCTGATTGGCCTCGGCGAGCATGTCCTCCTCTTCGGCCCGCTGATCCGACTCCTTGTCAGCGGGCGGCTCGGCGGGCGGGGCCGGTGGCGGGACCACCCGACGTGGACGCTCGATCGTGGGCGACGGCACGGCCGGGGCTACCGGTACCGCCTCCAGGGTCGATCCGCCGGCCTCGCAGCGCACCCGCCAATTCACGCCGAGGGCGTCCTTGAGCGCTTCGGAGATGACGTCGGCGTTGCGTTGTTCGCTCAACCGCTTAGCCAGCGGCGCCGATTCGTGGCTCAACACCAGCGTGTTGCCCTCGACCGCGCGAACCGTCGCACCGGCCAGCATCACCTCGGTGGTCCTGCTGCGCTGGCGGACCTTGTCGCGGACCGTCGGCCACAGGGTCCGCACCGCGGCAGCGTTCGGTTCGGCCGAAGCAGCGTCGACGGGGGCCAGTTCGACCGGAGAGGGTTCAACCGGGGCCGGCTCGGGTGGGCTCGGCGCGGGCTCGGGTTCGCGAGGTGGCTCGGCCTCGACGGCCGGCGACGGTGCGGGCATCGGCGGCGCGGCCGATGGGCGTACGTAGGCGGGTTGCGGTGTCGCCTGCTCCCCGGCCGGGATGGACATGTCCAGGCGCGTCTCAATGCGCTCAACCCGTTGCAGCAGAGCCGATTCGGCGTCGCTGGCCGACGGCAGCAACAGCCGCGCGCAGATCACCTCGAGCAGCAGGCGGGGTGCCGTCGCGCCGCGCATTTCGGTCAGACCGGCGTGCACCACCTCGGCGTAGCGGGTCAGCGTCGCCGGTCCGATGTGGGCCGCCTGCTCCCGCATCCGGTCCAGCACGTCTTCGGGGGCGTCGACCACGCCCCGGGTCGTGGCATCCGGAACTGCTTGCAGCACAAGCAAATCCCGAAAGCGCTCCAGCAGGTCGGTGCCGAACCGCCGCGGATCATGGCCCGCATCGATCACCGACTCCACCGCCCCGAACAACGCCGCGGCGTCCCCGGCACCCAGTGCGTCGACGGCCTCGTCGATCAGCGCCACGTCGGTGGCGCCCAGCAGCCCCAGCGCCCGCTGGTAGTTGACCCGGTTGCCTTCGGCGCCGGCCAGCAACTGGTCGAGCACCGACAGGGTGTCGCGCGGCGAACCGCCACCGGCCCGGATCACCAGCGGGTAGACGGCGTCGTCGACGACCACGTCCTCCTGCGCGCAAATCCGCTCGACGAGCCCACGCATGGTCCGCGGGGCCAGCAGCCGGAACGGATAGTGATGGGTCCGCGAACGAATGGTCGGCAGGACCTTCTCCGGCTCGGTGGTGGCGAATACGAAGATGAGGTGGTCGGGCGGTTCCTCGACGATCTTGAGCAGCGCGTTGAAACCGGCCGTGGTCACCATGTGCGCCTCGTCGATGATGAACACCCGATAGCGCGACTGGGCCGGCGCGTAGAACGCCCGGTCCCGCAATTCGCGGGTGTCGTCGACACCTCCGTGACTGGCCGCGTCGAGTTCGACGACGTCGATGGTGCCCGAACCTCCTGCGCCCAGGCCGACGCAGGAGTCGCAGACGCCGCAGGGTGTGGCGGTCGGGCCCTGCTCGCAGTTCAGCGACCGGGCCAGGATGCGCGCCGACGAGGTCTTGCCGCAGCCGCGCGGGCCGGAAAACAGGTAAGCGTGGTTGATTCGCCCGGAATTCAGCGCCGTCGACAGCGGCTCGGTGACGTGCTCCTGCCCCACCACCTCGGCGAAGGTCGCGGGGCGGTACTTGCGGTAGAGAGCCACGGTCAGAGGCTACTCACGCCGACTGACGATGCGAACCCGGACGCCGTTGACTCTGCGTCGACGGTGCGGATCACTCGCACTTTCCCGCCCTCAGCGCACAGTCAACGCGGGCGGGATCAATTCAGCAGCGACTCAGACGCCGACAGCAGGGCGCAGGTCGCCAGGCCGTCGATCGCGTCGCGCAGATCCGACTCGGGAGGGAATGTCGGAGCGATCCGAATGTTCTTGTCGTCCGGGTCCTTCCGGTACGGGAACGACGCGCCTGCCTCGGTGACCGCGATACCGGCGTCCTTGGCCAGCGCGACAGTGCGTTTGGCCGTGCCGGGCAGCACGTCGAGACTGATGAAGTAGCCGCCCTCGGGCTCGTTCCAGGATGCGATCTTGGACTCGCCGAGCCGCTTGTCCAGAATCTCCAGTGCCAGCGCGAATTTCGGCGCCAGCAGTTGCTGGTGACGCAGCATCTGCAGCCGGACACCATCGGCGTCGCCGAAGAAACGCAGGTGGCGCAGCTGGTTGACCTTGTCCGGGCCGATCGATTTCTTCCCCGCGTATTGCAGGTACCAGGCGATGTTGCCCAGCGATCCGCCGAAGAAGCTGACGCCTGCGCCGGCGAAGGTGATCTTCGACGTCGACGCGAAGACGTAGGGCCGGTTGGGGTTGCCGGCTGCGGCGGCCAGACCCAGCACGTCGATCGTGCGGGGGAAGTCCAACGTCAGCGTGTGCACCGCGTAGGCGTTATCCCAGAACAACCGGAAATCGTCGGCGGCCGTGCGCATTTGGACAAGACGGCGAACCGTCTCCCACGAATAGCTCAGGCCGGTGGGGTTGGCGAACACCGGGACCGCCCACAGGCCCTTGATGGCCGGGTCGACCGCGACCAGCTCTTCGATCAGGTCGACGTCGGGCCCATCCTCGCGCATTGGGATCGGGATCATCTCGATGCCTAGAGTCTCGGTGATCGCGAAGTGCCGGTCGTAGCCGGGCACCGGGCAGAGGAACTTAATGCCGTCTTGCTCTTTTGCCCAAGGCCGCGGCGAGTCAACTCCGCCGTAGAGCATGGAGAACACGATCGTGTCGTGCATCAGCTCCAGGCTGGCGTTGTTGCCCGCGATCAGGTTCTGCACCGGAATGCCGAGCAGTTCCCCGAAGATCGCCCGCAGTTCGGGGAGGCCGTGCTGCCCGCCGTAGTTACGGGTGTCGGTGCCGTCGCCGTCGCGGAAGTCCGGTCCGGGCAGGCTGAGCATCGCGTTCGACAGGTCCAGTTGCTCACTGCAGGGCTTGCCGCGGGTGAGGTCGAGCGCGAGCTTCTTGGCTTGCAGGTCGGCGTAATCCTGTCGGTGGCGGGCATGCACTGCCTCGAGATCGTCACGGCCTAGGGAACTGAACGAGCCGTACGACACCATCCGCCTTCCGACGATTTTTCACTGCTGGCTTGAAAAGGGGACCCCGCGCACCCGCCAGAGCCCATTGACCCTTGCTGCCTTCCGGCCCTGGGGGAGTTCACAGGATAGACGCCGCGCGGGGTCCAACCAGAGTCTAGTACCCGGGCGTGAGGCGACGACCCGCAGAGCCTGACCGCGCTTCAATAGTCCAGCTCCTCCTCAGGCCACTGGCCTGCATCGTCGCCGAACGGCGCTCCGCTACCATTGCCGACGGAGGATTCGCCTAGTGGCCTATGGCGCTCGCCTGGAACGCGGGTTGGGTTAATAGCCCTCGCGGGTTCAAATCCCGCATCCTCCGCGCTAAGTCCAGAGGACGACCAGGCCCGATTGATAGGGTCTGGTCGCTTCTGGATCATCAGCTCAAGGAGGAGCATGGGACGCAGGGCCGCTCTTTTCTGGCACGCGGCGCTCTCGGTCGCTGCCGGCGTCCTCTACTTCTTCTTCGTGCTACCGCGGTGGCCTGAGTTGATGGGCGACACGTCGCACGGTCTGGGCACGGTCGCGCGGATCGCCGCCGGCATCTTGATCGCGCTGGCCGCGCTTCCGGTCGTGTTCACGCTGCTGCAGTCGCGCAAGCCCGAGTTCGGCACTCCCGCCCTGGCGCTGACGCTCCGAACCTGGTCGGTCGTGACCCACGTGGCGGCCGGTGTGCTGATCGTCGCGGCGGCGATCAGCGAGATCTGGTTGAGCCTGGACAGCGTGGGCCAGTGGCTGTTCGGTGTCTACGGCGCCGCGGCAGCGGTTGCGCTGCTCGGCATCGCCGGGTTCTACCTCTCATTCGTCGCCGAGTCTCCGCCGCCACCGCCGAAACCGTTGAAGCCCAAGAAAGAGAAGCGGCCGCGACGCCGCGGCAACAAAGACGACAAGGCCGACGACGTCACGGATGCTGAGGCCGACGAAGACGCCGACGACTCCGAGGCCGACGAAGACGCCGAAAACAGCGACGAGAGTCCCGAAGTCGAGGCGACAGCCGATGAACCCGAGTCGACGGCCGAGGAGGCTCCTGCGGTCGAAGACTCGGAGGACACGGTCGCGGCCGAGTCCGGCGGACTTCGCAACCGGCGCCCGTCCGGCAAGGTGTCACACCGTCGTCGGCGTCCGCGCCGCGGCGTTGCCGTCGACGAGTGAGCCGACCAAACCCCTGAAATGCCATTCCCGGTTGGCCCTCCCGGCGAGATCAACCGAGTCCTATGCTGAGCGAGTGCCAAACACCTATCGCGTAGTTCAGTGGAACACCGGAAACGTCGGCAAGAGCTCCCTCAAATCGATCGCGGACAACCCCTTGCTGGAGTTGGTGGGTTGCTACGCGTGGTCGCCGGAGAAGGCAGGGCGTGACGCCGGCGAGCTGGTCGGCATCGCGCCGCTGGGGATCGCCGCCACCAACGACATCGACGCTCTGCTCGCGCTGAAGCCGGATTGCGTTGTCTACAACCCGATGTGGATCAACGTCGACGAGTTGGTCCGCATTCTGTCCGCGGGTGTCAACGTCGTGACCACCGCGTCGTTCATCACCGGGCGCAACCTCGGCGACGGCCGGGACCGGCTCATCGAAGCCTGCGAAAAGGGCGGTTCGACGATGTTCGGCTCCGGCGTCAGCCCCGGCTTCGCCGAGCTGCTGGCAATCGTCTCCGCGATGGTATGCAACCGGGTCGACAAGGTGACCGTCAACGAAGCCGCCGACACCACGTTCTACGACTCCCCGGAGACCGAGAAGCCGGTCGGCTTCGGTCAGCCGATAGACCACCCGGACCTACCGGCCATGGCGGCCAAGGGCACCGCGATCTTCGGTGAGGCGGTCGCGTTGGTCGGCGATGCGCTCGGCATCGAACTCGAAGACATCCGGTGTGAGGCCGAATTCGCCCAAACCACAGCTGATCTCGAGATGGCATCGTGGACCATCCCCGCCGGATGCGTGGCAGGCGTGTACATCAGCTGGCAGGGAATCCTGGACGGCAAGACAGTGATCGACCTCAACGTTCGGTGGCGCAAAGGCCAGACGCTGGAACCGGATTGGAAGATCGACGGCGACGGCTGGGTGATTCAGGTCGACGGGCAGCCGACGGTGACCACCAAGGTCGGCTTCCTGCCGCCGCCGTATTTCGAGGCCACCACGATCGAGGAGTTCATGGATCTCGGGCACATCATGACGGCGGTGCCCGCCATCAATGCGATTCCCGCCGTCGTCGCCGCAGCGCCCGGGATTGCGACGTACGCGGATCTGCCGCTGACACTGCCGCGCGGCTTCGTCAAAACGCGAAGCGTTTAGGCGCCGGGGATGTTCTGCAGCTTGCCCTGCAGGTCGGGGCAGTACTGCGCGATCGCGCTACCGAGGAACTGGTAGGTCTGGACCTGTGTCGTGCCCCGGGGAAGGTTGCGGGAGAGGAACTTGGCCGACGCCGTGGCGTCGGGGTCGACTCCCGCCGCAAGCCGGTGGCAGACGATCTTGGCGATATACGGGTTGTAGTCGTGCGGCCCGTAGATGCCGAACCGGCCGAGCTGGTTGTCGAAGTCGGTGTCCGGGTCGGCGAATGCCGGAGCGGACAGGCTGATTGCCGCAGCGACCGCGGCGACCGCAATACCCGTGAGCTTCACGCGCTGCATCGTACCTTTGTTGAACCCGCGTCCGCTCATCGTCACTGCTCTCCTTCACCCGCCGAGCCACAAGTCCGGACTCGCGTTACGGTCTCAACAACCGTCATGCCCAGTTTCTTTCTGGTCGCCTATTCAGATTAGAGTAGCTAAGGTTACACATAGGCTAATTAGTTGAGCCGCCTTCGCCCATGGTTAAGGAATGAATCACCCGTGACGACGACTGAGCCGAGGACCGAGCCGTTGAAGACCCAGGGCTCCGCCGGCAGCGAGGGCAAGAACGCTGCCCGACCGACCAAGCGGAAGGGCCTGTCAGGCCTGTTTTCCCGATACTGGCTCATCCTCACGCTCGCGGCCGTCATTGCGCTATCAGGATTCGTCGTCCACCGACTGCACGGTGTCTTCGGCATCCACAAGGGCACGTTCGGTGGCGGCACCTCGGGCGAGGTACTCGACTCGTTCAACGCCAAGACCATTACCCTCCAGGTCTGGGGCCCACCGGGCAGTACGGCAACCATCAACTACCTCGACGCGGAATCCCATCCGCAGCAGGCGCTTAACGTGCCTTTGCCCTGGAGCACAGTCTTGAGTTCAACGAAACCCGGTATTCCGGCCAACCTGGTGGCGCAGGGAGACGGCAGTTGGATCGCCTGCCAGTTCGTGGTGAACAAGCACGACGGGAGCGGTGACGTCATCAAGACCCCCAATCGTTCGGACGCTGCCGAAACCAATAATGCCTTCGTCTACTGCCTGGACAAGGCCGCATGAGCGAGACCACGCAGGCTGCGCCGCCCGTCGACCAGCCGCTGATTCCGCCGTTCCTGCCGAAGTGGATTCATCGGCTCGCGTTGCCGATCGTGCTGGTGTGGCTGGGGATCGTCTTCGTCACCAACACCGTCGCGCCGCAGCTGGAGGTCGTCTCCAAGAACCACTCGGTGTCGCAGAGCTCGAAAGACTCGCCCTCGTTCCAGTCGCAGATGCGCGTCGGAAAGACGTTCGACGAGTTCAATACCGATAACTCGGCGATGGTATTGCTCGAGGGCGACAAGCCCCTGGGCGCGGAAGCCCACCACTACTACGACGAGATCGTCAAGCGCCTGGAGCAGGACAAGAAGCACGTTCAGCACATCCAGGACTTCTGGAGTGACCCGCTGACCGCGGCGGGTTCCCAAAGCCACGACCAAAAGGCCGCCTACGTCCAGGTGTACCTCGCCGGCAACATGGGCAGTGGTCTGGGCTCCGAGTCCAGCGAGGCCGTCCGCAAGATCGTGGACTCGGTGCCCGCGCCGCCGGGCATCAAGGCGTACGTCACCGGTGCGGGTCCGCTGATCGCCGACCAGTCGCACGCCGGTGAAAAGGGCGTCGCGAAGGTCACTTTAATCACCATCCTGGTGATCTTGGTGATGCTGCTGGTCGTATACCGATCGGTGAGCACCGTTCTGATCATGCTGGCCATGGTGTTCATCGAGTTGGCCGCGGCCCGCGGTGTGGTCGCAACGATGGGCTACTACAACGTCATGGGTCTGTCGACCTTCGCCAACAACATGCTGGTGCTGTTGGCGATCGCCGCCGGAACGGACTACGCGATCTTCATCGTCGGCCGCTACCACGAGGCACGTGGTCTGGGCGAGACGCGTGAAGAAGCGTTCTACACCATGTTCCACAGCACGGCGCATGTCGTGTTGGGGTCGGGGCTGACCATCGCCGGCGCGATGTACTGCCTGAGCTTCTGCCGCCTGCCGTATTTCCAGTCACTGGGCGTGCCGTGCGCCGTCGGCATGTTGGTCGCAGTCTTGGCGGCGTTGACCTTGGGCCCGGCGGTGCTGACGGTGGCCAGCTTCTTCAAGCTGCTCGACCCGAAGCGCAAGCTGCAGACCCAGGGCTGGCGTCGGATCGGCACGGCGATCGTCCGTTGGCCCGCACCGGTTCTCGCGGTGACGATCGCGATCGCGCTGATCGGTCTGCTCGCCCTGCCCGGCTACCAGACGGACTACGACAGCCGCCACTTCCTGCCGCCGGACACTCCGGCCAACGTCGGCTATGCGGCCGCTGACCGGCACTTCGACCAGGCCCGGCTGAACCCCGAGCTGTTGATGATCGAGACCGATCACGACCTACGTAATCCGGCCGACTTCATCGTCCTGGACAAGGTCGCTAAAGCGGTCTTCCACATCCCCGGCATCGGCCGGGTGCAGACCATCACCAGGCCGCTGGGCACACCGCTCGACCACAGCACCCTCGGCTTCCAGATGGGCGCCCAGGCCGCGGGCCGCATCCAGACCCAGCACTACCAGGAGGAGCAGGCGAAAAACCTGCTCAAGCAGGCGGACGAGCTGCGCAAGACGATGGCGACGCTGCACGAGCAGATGCAGGTCACCCAGGATCTCAGCAATACCACGCACGAAACCACCAAGCTCACAAAAGAAACCGTGAAGATCACCGAGGCATTGCGCGACGACATCGCCAACTTCGACGACTTCTTCCGGCCGATCCGCAGCTACTTCTACTGGGAGAAGCACTGTTTCGACATCCCGGCCTGCTGGACGCTGCGGTCGATCTTCAACGCGCTCGACGGCATCGACCAGGTGAGCGAGAACATCGAGAACCTCAGCGCGAACCTGGACAAGCTGGACCAGATCCAGCCGAAGCTGGTGGCACTGATCCCGCCGCAGATCGAGAGCCAGCAGCACAACCTCGACACGATCATGTCGAACTACGCGACAACCAACGGTCTCAACGAACAGGCGAAGGCGCAGTCCGACAACGCCACTGCCCAGGGCGATGCCTTCGACAAGGCAAAGAACGACGACACGTTCTACCTTCCGCCGGAAGCGTTCAAGAGCCCCGACTTCGCGCGCGGCCTCAAGCAGTTCATCTCACCCAACGGCCATGCCGTTCGGTTGATCATCTCGCACGAAGGCGACCCCGCGACCCCGGAGGGCGTCAGCCACATCGCGCCGATCAAGCAGGCCGTGCACGAGGCGATCAAGGGCACGCCATGGGAAGGCGCCAAGGTCTACCTCGGCGGCACCGCCGCGACCTACAAGGACATGCACGACGGCTCCAACATCGACCTGTTGATCGCCGGAATTGCCGCTGCCACACTGATTTTCGTCATCATGCTGGTCATCACCCGAAGCGTGGTGGCGGCGTTCGTGATTGTCGGCACGGTGCTGCTCTCGCTGGGCGCCTCATTCGGACTCTCCGTGCTGCTCTGGCAATACATCCTCGGGCTGAAGCTGCACTGGATGGTGCTTGCGATGGCGATCATCCTGCTGTTGGCGGTCGGCTCGGACTACAACCTGCTGCTGATCTCCCGGTTCAAAGAGGAAATTCACGCCGGTCTCAAGACGGGCACGATTCGCGCGATGGCCGGCTCTGGTTCGGTGGTGACCTCCGCCGGTCTGGTGTTCGCCGCAACCATGGCTACGTTCGCCTTCAGTCCGCTGAAGGTGATGGCCCAGGTGGGTACCACGATCGCGCTGGGCCTGTTGTTCGACACCCTGATCGTGCGGTCGTTCATGACGCCGTCGGTGGCGACTCTGCTCGGACGCTGGTTCTGGTGGCCGCAGCACGTCCGCCCGCGGCCGGCGAGCATCATGCTGCAGCCGTACGGATCGCGTCCCGCGGTGCGTGAGCTGATTCACCGCGATATCGAAGACGAGACCGAAGCCGGGGTCGTTCAAAAGGTCTAGGTGCCTTGTGCGGCGGGAGAGGCTCGACAAGGTCCTGACCTCACGGCGGTGATGGCTGGAGCCCATCACAGTGCCCAGGCAATCTGACAGGAGCCGGCGGATGAATCCCGTCATCATTGAATGCGCAATCAACGGCGTGACGTCGAAGACGACCAATCCTCATGTGCCCATCGTGCCGTCCGAGATCGTCGCGGACGCTCTGGCCTGCATGGAGGCGGGTGCGGCGATTATCCACAATCACATCGACCTGCACGGCGTGACTGTAGAGCAGGCGGCCGAGCGCTACCTCGAAGCGTGGCGGCCGGTACTCGCCGCCCGATCCGACGCCCTGCTGTATCCGACGATCCACCTCGATGAGAGGTTTTCCATCTCCTATGAGCACCTGATCCCGCTGGCCGCCGCCGGTATACGGGTGGGGCTCACCGACCCCGGGTCAGTCAACCTCGGCGGCACCGACGACGACGGCGTACCCGTGGGAGCGCTCGTCTACCGCAATTCTTTCGAGACGATCAGCCGGGCCTTCGACATTTGTCACCAGGCAAAACTGGGTCCGAGTTTGGCCATCTATGAACCTGGCTTCCTGCGAGCCACCCTCGCGTGGTGGCGTGCGGGCCGGCTGCCGCAGGGCGCGATGGTCAAGCTTTACTTCTCCACCGAACGCGGCTACCTCGGAGCGCCGTTCGGGTTGCCTCCGACAGAGCGCGCGCTTGACGCCTACCTGGAATTGCTTGACGGATGTGACCTGCCCTGGGCCGTGTCCGTCGTCGGGGGCGACTTGTGCGCCAACCGAATCGCGAAACTGGCGCTCGAACGCGGCGGACACCTTCACGTTGGCCTGGAGTTCTACCGCGGCGAACGCACCCCGACCAACGTCGAGCTGGTCAGCGAAGCCGCGAGTCTGTGCGCCGAGCTCGGCCGGCCGGTGGCAACGCCTGCCGAGGCGGCCCGAATCCTGAACCTGCCACAGGGTTCGTCGTAACAGTCCAAAAAGACTGTCAGACAGTCGTTTTCGGCAGCGGCCCGGTTGTGGCCTGTTCGGCTTCGCCGAAACTCGTACCGAGCAATGACCGCACGGCCGGCCGAGGCCCGCTGGGCCGCAGCATCGTGCTGGCCGGTCGCGGCCGTACCTTGATCGGCCACCAGAACCAGCGACCCAGTATTGCGGCGATGGACGGCGTCATGAACGAGCGCACCACCAACGTGTCGAACAACAATCCGAGACCGATGGTGGTACCGACCTGACCGATGATGCGCAGGTCGCTGACGACCATGGAGGCCATCGTGAACGCAAACACCAGACCGGCGTTCGTCACCACCTTGCCGGTGCTGCCCATCGCGCGAATGATCCCGGTCTTCAGTCCCGCCGGGATCTCCTCTTTCAACCGGGAGATCAGCAGCAGGTTGTAGTCGGATCCGACTGCCAGCAGAACGATCACCGACATCGCCAACACCATCCAGTGCAGCTTGAAGCCAAGGAGGTATTGCCAGACGAGCACGGACAGCCCGAATGACGCGCCGAGCGATACGGCCACCGTGCCCACGATCACCGACGCAGCGATCAGGCTTCGGGTGATGATCAGCATGATGATGAAAATCAGGCAGAGCGAACCGATTCCGGCGATCATCAGGTCGTACTTGGAGCCGTCCTTCCAGTCCTTGAAGGTGGCCGCGGTGCCGGCGAGATAGATCTTGGCATCCTCCAGCGGGGTGCCCTTGAGCGACTCCTCAGCGGCCTCTCGGATCTTCTCGACGCGCGCGATCCCTTCCGGCGACGCCGGATCTCCCCGGTGGGAGATGATCAACCGCACCGCTTTGCCGTCCGGTGAGAAGAAGTTGTTCAGCGCCCGCTTGAAGTCCTTGTTCTGGAACACTTCTGGTGGCAGGTAGAACGAATCGTCGTTCTTCGCCTGGTCGAACGCATGTCCCATCGCGTTCGCGTTGGAGCTCATATCGTCCATCTGATTGAAGATCCCGGACATGGTGCTGTGCATCGTCAGCATCATGGTCCGCATGTTCTCCATGCTGTCGATCATCGGCGGGAACTCCGCGATCAACTGGGGCATCAGGGCATCGAGCTGACTGAAGTCGTTGGTCAGGATCTGGAACTTGTCGTCGATCTCATCAATGCCGTCGACCGCATCGAAGATGGACCGCAGCGAATAGCAGATCGGGATGTCGTAACAGTGCTTCTCCCAATAGAAGTAGCTGCGGATCGGTCGCCAGGTGTCCTCGAAATTGGCGACGTCGTCGCGCAATTCCTCTGTGACAGCCTGCATTTCCCGTGTCTCACCGATCATCTTGTGCGTGATGGTGTTGAGCTCGACCATGTGGCCGTACATCCGCCGCATGCGGTTCATGGTGTCTTCGAGTTCGTCGGCCTGCTTGAGCATGTCTTCCATGCGGGCTTTCTGGAACTTCATCGTCTGCACCTGCCCGGCGTTCTGCATGCTGAGCTGGAATGGGATCGACGTGTGCTCCATCGCCGTGCCTTCAGGGCGCGTAATCGATTGCACGCGTGAGACTCCGGGCACCCGGAAGATACCTTTGGCCAGTTTGTCGAGTACCAGGAAGTCCGCCGGATCGCGCAGATCGTGGTCGGCCTCGACCGTCATCACCTCCGGCATCAACCGGGCCTGGGAGAAGTGCCGCTCCGCGGCGTCGTATCCCTTGTTCGCGGCGATGTTGTGCGGGATGTAGAGCCGGTCGTTGTAGCTGGTCTGATACCCCGGCAGCGTCAGCAGGCCGATGAGTGCGACCCCGCACGCCGCGGCCAGGATCGGCACCGGCCAGCGGACGATGGCAGTGCCGACCCGCCGCCAGCCACGCGTCGAGATCCGCCGCTGCGGGTCGAACAAACCGAAGCGGCCGCCGACCACGATCACGGCCGGCACCAATGTCAGCGCGACGGCGACCGCGGAGATCATGCCGACCGCACAAGGGACACCGATGGTTTGGAAGTACGGCATCCGGCAGAAGCTCAGGCAGAACGTCGCGCCCGCGATCGTCAGACCCGAGGCCAGCACCACATGGGCCACGCCGCGATACGTCGTATAGAAGGCCTCTTCACGAGTCTCGCCGTGCTGGCGCGCCTCCTGATAGCGGCCGAAGAAGAAGATCGCGTAGTCGGTGCCCGCGGCAATTCCCAGCGACACCAACAGGTTCACCGCAAACGTCGAGAGCCCGATGAGTTGGTGATAGCCGAGGAACGCGACTATTCCTCTGGCCGCGGTCAATTCGATGAAGACCGTGATCAGCAGCAGCACCACCGTCCACACCGAGCGGTACACCAGCAGCAGCATGGTGAAAATCACCAGCATCGTGACCATGGTGATCTTGACCAGCGTTCTGTCGCCGCTGTGGTGCATGTCCGACACCAGCGCCGAGGGACCGGTCACATACGTCGTGACACCTTTGGGTGGTGGTGTCCGGTCCACGATGTCGCGGACCGCCTTGATCGACTGTTCCGCCAGAGTGGTGCCCTGGTTGCCCGCCAGGTTGAGTTGAACGTAAACCGCCTTGCCATCCGGACTTTGGGCGCCGGGCGCGGTGATCGGATCGCCCCAGAAGTCCTGCACGTGCTGGATGTGCCCCGGGTCGGCCCGCAATTGTTTGATAATGCTGTCGTAGTAGCGGTGGGCGTCGTCGCCGAGCTTGGTGTCGCTCTCCAGCACCAGCATCGCGAAGTTGTCGGAGTCGGACTCCTTGAACTTCTTGCCTGTTTCCTCCATCGCCTGCACCGACGGTGCGTCTTTGGGGCTCAGGGAAACCTGGCGCTCCTCGGCCACCTTCTCCAGCGGTGGAACGGCCACGGCCATCAGGACCACGAGACCGATCCACGCGAAGATGATGGGCACCGCGAACCGACGGATCAGTCGCGGCCCCCGCGGCGGTGTGGTGCCCGCGACGCTCGTCTGGTGGCCGGTCATGCGCCCTTGAGAACGCAGTAGGTGAAGGCATTCACCTCATGCGAGACGCGCTCGGCCTTGACCACATCGTCGATGATGATGCGGCAGCCCAGGGTGTTGCCGGTGCCTTGCGCCACAATATTTCCCACGACTGACGCGGCCTTGGTCGTCATATTGAGGGTCCAGGGCAGCTGGGCGTTGTCCACATGCTGCGGATCAGCGTTGGTGTCGAAGTAGCTGATGTCGGCGGTGGTCCCCGGCGCGCCGAACACCTCGTACGTGATCCGCTTGGGGTTGAACGGCTTGCTGTCGTCGGTCGCGCTGTCGGAGTAGGAGGGCCGCTTTTCAGAGCCGAAGATGCCGTGGATCCGGAACACGGTGAAACCACCGAGCCCGACCACGATCGCGATCACGAGCGGAATCCACGCCCGCTCCAGCACCCTGATAATCGAAAACCCTTTCACCCGCTGCCGCCGGTCCGGTCGGCCACGGCTTGCCTACTCGAAGAATATTCGCCCGTCGATCGCCGGTGGCGTCTTGGGCGCTTGCATGGGCTTCACGGCACCGCCGGGCCACGACGAGTAAACCACGCCCGCTCCCCGGATTGTCGACTCCTCACCCTGGTGGAACTGCAATTAGGACATAACGCATGCTACGTGCGTAAACGGACGGTACCGGCTTCTACAGATGCCCGCAATGCCTCCGTGTGCGTTATCCTCGCGCGGTGCCGCAGCTCACGTTCCAGCGTGCCCGCACCGAGGACAAGAAACGGCAGCGGGCCGCAGCGCTCGTCGAAGCCGCGCGTTCGTTGGCGGTGGAATCCGGCGTCGCGTCGGTGACCCTCACCGATGTCGCGAATCGCGCCGGCGTGCACTACTCCGGGGTGCGCCGCTACTTCACCTCACATAAAGAGGTGATGCTGCACCTGGCCGCCGAAGGCTGGGCCCGCTTCTCCGACACCGTGTGCGAAAGCCTGCGCGAGCCCGGTCCGAGATCGCCAACTCGGGTCGCCAACGCGTTGGCTCAGGGTTTGGCCGACGACCCGCTGTTCTGCGACCTGCTCGCGAACCTGCATTTGCATCTCGAGCACGAGGTCGAGCTCGAGCGGGTGCTGGAGTTCAAGGAAGTCAGCAACGCCGCCGTGATCTCGCTGACCGATGCGATCGAAGACGCGCTGCCCGGGCTGGGCCGCTCGGGCGCCTTCGACGTCCTGCTTGCCTCGTACGCGCTCGCCGCGCCCATGTGGCAGATGGCCAACCCGCCGAAGCGGCTCGCCGACGAGTACGCGAAGCGGCCGGACGTGCCGCCCGATTGGAAGATCGATTTCACCACCGCGTTGACGCGGCTGATCAAAGCGACGTGCGTCGGCCTACTGGCCGAATCCGATCAGAACTGAAGACCCGGGACCCGGGAGCCCTCAGGACCAGTTCCACAGGGACATGTCACCTTTGGGGTAGTTCTGGCAGTTCTCGGTTTCCTTGGCAACCACACCCTTGTTGTTGAAGAAGAGCTTCATGTGGTTGGGCCAGGCCAAGTTCAGCGGATTGATCTGGGGAGCATAGAAGTTCGCGGAGTACGCCCTGCGGTCTGCCGGGGATAACGAGTAGAACCAGTGCACCTTGTTTTGGACGTCCTGAGCCACGTTCTGGTGGTTGTTGTAGTCGATCATGTAGCGCTGGTAATACACCGGTGCAAAGTCGCGCGCCGCGGCCATCAGCTGCTCGGCGTCGCAGGTTGTCGAGATCATCCGCCGCGGGATCGGGAAATCCTCGGTGGAGTCGTTCTGCGAGCAGCCATCGCACGGCGCGAACCCCGGACCCGGATCGGCCGCGGCCACCCGCGGGAACGCGGTAGGCAGAGCGAAGACGGTGGCACTGAGCGCGAGCGCTAAGAGTCCGGCGCGAACGGCGAGGCTCAGACGGTGAAGACGCATGCGGCCACTATAACGCTCCGATTACGGCTGCGCCCAGCCCCTGGGAAGCCTGGCTAACCAGTTGGCGGCGTGATCTCCAGACCCACGTGAACCTTGTCGATTCCACCCCGCACGATCGAGTGCACGTAGAACCAGGGCGCGTGGTACCAGTACCGCCGCAGGACCGCGTTGTAGACCCGACGGGTCTCGGATTTCGGCAGCACCCGGGCGACACCCTCAACGTCGTCGCTCTTGGGCTTGCCCAGCGATCCGCTCTTGGCGATCGTCACCCTCGGGGTGTTGTTGATCCGCTTGGTTTTCCAGGACCCGTCGTCGGTGATCACCAGGAGCTTCCCGTTCTCCGGCACACCCCAGATGGGCGTCGGCTTCGGGCGACCGTCTTTGGTGAAGGTGGTCAGGAGCAGGTACTTGGACGTGATGACGTCCGCAAAGGTGGCGGCCACGCCCCTATTTATAGCCAATAACTGAACTACCCGCTGAATGCGTGACGTCCGCGCGGGGTCGGCTTACTGTGTGCTGATAGCCAAGGACGTGTGCGAATGAACGCAGGCAACGACGCCGACACCACTCTCGAAGACCTACGCGGCGATCTCGCGCTCCGCTACCGATGGACGCCCAGCGGCGGCTCCGCGGTCGACCAGGAAGTCGCCGAAGCCGACGCCGCGGCGCTTGCCCGCGACGGCTACGTCATCTGGGAAAACCTGCTCACCCCCGAGCAGTGCAGCCAGATTCGCGATGAGGTGGAGCCCTGGCTCGGGCACACCGGACGCAATTCCTTCGAAGGACGCCGAACCCAGCGCATCTACAGCGTGCTGAGCCGGACCCGGGTGTGCGATCCCGTCGTCGACCACCCGCGGGTGCTGGCCGCGCTGGATCGACTGCTGATGCCCAACTATCTGCTGTCGGCGTTGCAGGCGATCAACATCCAGCCCGGCGAGGCGGCCCAACTGGCGCACCACGACGACGGCTTCTACCCGATCCCGCGGCCCAGGGAGCCGCTGGCCGCAGCGACGATCTGGGCGATCGACGACTTCACCGCCGAGAACGGCGCGACCGTGCTCTACCCCGGCAGCCACACCTGGGGCAAACGCCGGCCCGGCCCCGACGATGAGGCGGTGCCCGTCGTGATGCCCGCCGGCTCGTGCGTGTTCTTCGTCGGCACGCTCTGGCACGGCGGCGGCGCCAACACCACCACCGCCGACCGACTGGCCGTCACCGCCCAGTACTGCCAGCCGTGGTTGCGGCCGATGGAAGCCTTCACGTTGTCGGTATCCCGCGATATCGCCCGCTCGGTGTCCGATGACATCCGCCGCATGCTCGGCTACAGCATCCACCCGCCGTTCGTCGGCGCGGTCGACGGTCTGCACCCGCTTCGACTGCTGGACGACCGGTAGCGCACACGCCGCCTGCAGGGGGATGGCAACATTCCTTCTATGACACGTCGCAGCATGGCCCGCATTCTTGCCGGAGCGCCACTGATGGTTTTTGCCTTTCTCGCCGCTCCGGCTGTGACTGTCGGGGCCGGCTGGCCTGCAGCCACCGCCGATGGATGCCCGGACGCCGAAGTGGTGTTCGCGCGCGGCACCGGTGAGCCGGTCGGCCCGGGCGGGCCGGGGCAGGCCTTCTTCGACTCGCTGACCTCACAGCTGCCCGGCAAGACGATCACCCTGTACCCCGTCGACTACCCGTCGACCACCGATTACGCCAACAGCGCCAAGGTCGGAGCCGCCAACGAGGTCGCCCACGTCCAGGGCACCGTCGCCAACTGCCCGAAGACCAAGGTGGTGATCGGCGGCTATTCGCAGGGTGCGGGGGTGGCGGATCTGACCAGCCAGCAGCTGCCCGCGCAGGACGCCAGCCACATCGCCGCGCTTGCCCTGTTCGGCAACCCGCAGAGTAGCTACGCAAAAGGCCTGGCGGACAACCAGATTCCAGCACTCAACCCGAGCTACACCTCGAAGGCGATCGACATCTGCCTGCCCAACGACAACATCTGCGCCGAGGGCGGCAGCATCATCGCCCACCTTGGCTACGTGCCCGATGCCACCAACCAGGCCGCGACCTTCGTCGCGCAGAAGCTGCAGTAGCGCGTCGGACCATGCGGGCACGCAGCATCGGGGGGGCGGTGGTGATGGTGTGGGCGCTGAGCACATCCGCCGGCCCCGCTCGCGCCTCTGCGGGGCCGTGCCCCGACGTCGAGGTGGTGTCCGCTCGCGGCACCGATGATTCTCCCGGCGTCGGCTACGTCGGCCAAGCGTTCATCGATGCGCTCTCGCCGAAAATCGCCGGGCGGTCCGTCGACATCTACGCGGTCGACTACCCCGCCACCGACGATCTCGCCAGGAGCGTCTCGGCCGGTGCCCAGGATGCGCGCGCTCACGTCCACACCACGGTCGCGAACTGCCCCGACACCCGGATGGTGCTCACTGGATACTCGCAGGGCGCGGCCGTGATCGATACGATCACCGATCAGCTACCGCCCGAGGTGGCCGATCATGTTGCCGCCGTTGCCGTTTTCGGCAATCCGAAAAGCAAATTGGCGAGCAAGATGGCAGGCGGCCCGCTAGCTGCGATCAGTCCGCTGTACCGCGCCAAGACCATCGACCTGTGTGTTACCGACGACCCGGTCTGCTCCGATGGCCAAAACTGGGACGCACATCATCAGTACATCGACACCGGAATGACCACCCAGGCCGCGACATTCGTGGCGGCCAGGCTCTAGCGCTACTTTTTCTTGCGATCCGTATCCTTGCTCGGCTGAACACGTTTCGGCTCGCCCGGCATCTTCGGATAGTTCGGCGGGTACGGCAGATCGCCGAGACCGTTCTCCTCGTCGGCGGCGACCATCTCCAGCAGAGGTTCGATGGACTGAGCGACAGAGTCGATATCGGCCCACGGATCGTCGCGGCCGGCCACCAGATCGGCCGCGGTCGCGATCGTGAAGTCGTCGGGGTTGGCGGTCGCGAGGCCCTCCCACGTGAGCGGCATCGACACCGTCGCAATCTGGGTGCGCCGCACCGAGTACGCCGACGCGAACGTGCGGTCGCGGGCGTTCTGGTTGAAGTCGATGAAAATGCGCTTGCCCCGCTCCTCCTTCCACCACGACGTCGTGACTTCATCCGGTGCGCGACGTTCGACCTCGCGGGCCAGCGCGATGCCGGCGCGACGCACCTGGACGAAATCCCACTCGGGCTTGATCCGCAGGAACACGTGAACGCCACGACCACCGGACGTCTTCGGATAGCCCACCAACCCGAGTTCGTCGAGCAGCGGCCGCAGCACGTCGACGGCCACGATGCGCGCCTCGTCAAAGCCGGTGCCCGGCTGCGGGTCCAGGTCGACCCGCAACTCGTCGGGATGCTCGGCGTCCGGGCAGCGGACCTGCCACGGGTGCAGCGTGATCGTGCCCATCTGCGCCGCCCAGACGATCGCGGCCGGGTGCGTCACCATCAGGGCGTCGGCGGTCCGTCCGGACGGGAAGGTGATTGTGCAGGTCTCCAGGTAGTCGGGGTGATGCTTGGGGATGCGCTTCTGGTAGATCTCCTCGCCGTCGATGCCATCGGGAAACCGCTGCAGGTGCGTGGGCCGGTCCTTCAGCGATGCCAGCATGGGACCGGCGGCAACTGCGCGGTAGTAGTCGATCAGCTTTCGCTTGGTGCCGTCGGATCCCAGCTTCGGAAAGTAGACCTTGTCCGGGTTGGTCAACCGGACCGCGATGCCGTCAACGTCGATTTCCTCCGCGGGCGATGCCATCTTCCGATTCCAGCACAGGCTTCGGCCACAATGTGGAGATGGACTTGCCTGTCATGCCGCCGGTTTCGCCGATGCTGGCCAAATCGGTGAAGTCGATCCCGCCGGATGCCTGCTACGAGCCGAAGTGGGACGGGTTCCGGTCGATCCTTTTCCGCGACGGCGATCACGTCGAAGTCGGCAGCCGCAACGAGAAACCGATGACGCGGTACTTTCCCGAGTTGGTCGCCGCGGCCATCGCCGAGTTGCCGCAGCGGTGCGTGATCGACGGCGAGATCGTGATCGCCGGCGAGCACGGCCTGGACTTCGAGGCACTGCAGCAGCGCATCCACCCGGCCGATTCACGGGTGCGGATGCTGGCCGAAAAGACACCCGCCGCATTCATTGCCTTCGACCTGCTGGCCCTCGGCGACGACGACTACACCGGCCGGACCTTCGACGAGCGTCGCGAGGCGTTGGTCGACGCTTTGGGCGGTGCGGGCCCGTCGTTTCACGTGACGCCTGCGACGACGGATTCGGCTGTCGCGCAACGCTGGTTCGACGAGTTCGAAGGAGCCGGACTCGACGGCGTGATCGCCAAACCGTTGTCGATCACCTATCAGCCGGACAAGCGCATCATGTTCAAGATCAAGCACGAGCGCACGGCGGACTGCGTGGTCGCCGGCTACCGGGTGCACAAGTCCGGTGCCGATGCGATCGGCTCGCTGCTGCTCGGGCTGTACGCGGAAGACGGCACGCTGGCGTCGGTCGGGGTGATCGGCGCATTCCCGATGGCCGAACGGCGGCGGCTGTTCGCTGAATTGCAGTCGCTGGTAACCAGTTTCGACGATCACCCGTGGAACTGGGCCGCCCACGAGGCGGGTGACCGCACGCCGCGTAAAAATGAGTTCTCCCGCTGGAATGCGGGCAAGGACCTGTCGTTCGTGCCGCTGCGACCCGAGCGCGTCGTCGAAGTCCGCTACGACCACATGGAGGGTGCGCGGTTCCGGCACACCGCCCAGTTCAACCGGTGGCGCCCGGATCGCGAGCCGGCGTCGTGCACCTACGCCCAACTCGAGACCCCGGTGACATTCAGCCTCGGCGATATCGTTCCGGGTCTCGGCGCGAGCGGGAAGACTGATCCCTATGAGTGACGATTTCAACGAACGCAACATCGCCGAGTTCCGCGCCAATCATGGTCGGGTGGGTGGCAACTTCGAGGGTGCTCCGCTGGTCATCCTGCACACCGTCGGCGCGAAAAGCGGGGAGCCGCGGACCAACATCATGATGTATCAGGCCGACGGCGAGCGGTATCTGATCTTCGCCTCGTACGCCGGCGCCGACAAGAACCCGGCCTGGTACTGGAATCTGAAAGCCAATCCGGACACCCGCATCGAGGTCGGCGACGACGTCATCGACGTGCACGCGACGGAGTTGGAAGGCGACGAGCGCGACGAGAAGTACGCGCTGCAGGCCGAGCGTTATCCCGGATTCGCCGACTACGAGACCAAGACGTCGCGGGTCATCCCGGTCGTCGCGCTCACCCCGACGGGTCCGGCGCGACCACGCGAGTGACTAGACCACCACGTCCAGCGACGCCAGTCCGCGCAGCGTGACGTTGGGCTTGTACACCGGTTCGCCGGCCACACACGCGTCGGGAAAGCGTGACGTGACTGCCGACAGTGCGACGGCCGCCTCCAGCCGGGCCAGCGGCGCGCCGAGACAGTAGTGCAGCCCACGTCCGAAAGACAAGTGCCGGAACGCTTTCCGATCGGGATTGAACTGCTCCGGCCGATCGAACTCGCTCTCGTCATGCTGAGCGGCGGCCAGCAGCAGCACCATGGTGTCGCCCTTGACGATCGCTGTATCGCCAATTGTCATGTCGTCGGCCGCGATTCGGACCACCAGTTGAACCGGCGGGTCGTAGCGCAGCGTCTCCTCGATGACCGCCGGTGCCCGCTCCGCATCGGCGGCCAGCGCTGTCCACTGGCGCCGATCGCGCAACATCGCCAGCATCGCGTTGGCGATCAGGTTCACGGTGGTCTCGTGACCGGCGATCAGCAACAACATGCAGGTCGAGACGATCTCGTCTTCGGCGAGCTGGTCGCCAGATTCTTCGACCGCGATCATCCGCGACATCAGATCGTCGCCCGGCTGCGCGCGGCGCTGGGCGATCAGGTCGTGCAGGTATCCCCGCAACCACTGCGCGGCCGCGATGCGTTTGTCCATGCCCTCGGCCGGTTGGCCGGTGACGGCGAAGAACGGGTCGAGCGCCTGCGCAAGCAAAGCCGAGGCGCGGCTGAACTCTCGCTCGTCGACCATCGGGACCCCGAGCAGTCGGCAGATCACCGTCATGGGCAGCGGATAGGCCAGATCACTGACTACGTCGAACCGTCCCTGGTCCGCGATGCGGTCCAGCATCCCGTCGACCAGCTCGGTGATGTGCGGCGTCAATTCGTTGACCACCTTGGGCACGAACGCCTTGCTGACCAGCTTGCGCAGTCGGGTGTGATCGGGCGGATCGAGGAACAGGAACATCGGCGGACCCTGCGGTCGCATCGTGCTGCCGTTAGACACCATGCGTTGGGCCATCGTCGACTTGCCGCGGTCGACCGACGATGCCGGATGCCGCAACGCCTCGTCGCAGTCGCGATACGCGGAGAACACCGTGAGGTTCGCTTCCGGCACCTGCATCGGGCCGGCCGCGCGGAACTGTTCGTACACCGCGTACGGATTGGCCCGATTGGCCGGGTCCAGAAGTTGCAGCAGGAGTTCCTGCGGCCCGGCGACACTAGACGTGGCAGACATATTTGCATTGTGCAGGTGTGAAAGTAATTGCAGGTAGCGACGGTCGCGCGAAAACGGTCACCCGACGGTGGCGGCGCGGAGGGTTAGGTTGCCTGCGTGAACAAGCGTGCCTGCGCCGTCGCGGCGGCGCTGCTCGTCAGCGGCTGCGCATCCGGCCAGGCCGCGGTGCCCGGGTCCGGGGTGTTGGCGCCGGGCACCGCGAGGGTCGCCGTCGACGGCAGGCAGGTGGGAACCACCTATTCGGTGCGTTGCCAACCGATTGAGTGGACCACGCAGATCCACGCCGAACTGCCGGGAGCGGACGTCGACGCGATGCTCTCCAACCCCGACAAGCCGACGGCCGAGTTCGTCCGGTTGCACGACGTCGGCGGGTTCACCGGCTCCTATGAGCGCGCGCTGCAGGGCGAGGCATCGGTCACGATGACCGGCGCCACCTACCAGATCACCGGCGCCGCACTGGGTTTCAACAAAGCGCAGCCGACTCGGCTCAAGGCTGAGACGTTCACCATCACGGCGTCGTGTTGAGGAACTCCACGACGTAGCCGGCGAGTTCGTCGCCGGCGTCCTCCTGTAGGAAGTGACCGGCATTGCCGACCACGGGGTGGTCGATCCCCTGCGCGCCCACCATCTCACGCTGCAGGATCGGGGCCATCCCACCGGTGATCGGGTCGCCGTCGCTGAACGCCACCAGCATCGGCGTCGCACTCGCGGTCAACGCCGCCCAGGCGGCCCGGTTGGCCGGGGCGGCGGGATCCTCGGGTGATGTCGGCACCAGACCCGGCATTGCGCGCGGCCCCGCGCAAAAGGTGTCGTCGGGAAACGGTGCATCGTAGGCGGCACGGACCTCGTCGCTCATCGGCCGACGGCAGCCGCCCTGCACGAACCGGCCGACGTCGATCGACGGCGCGGTCTGGATGGCTTGCCGGAACTGCCACCAGATTTCCGGCATCGGTATGTCGCCGGTGGGCAACCCGGTGTTGGCGACGACCAGCCGGCTGAACCGTTCGGGATGTTCGGCGGCCAGCCGCAGTCCGATCAGCCCGCCCCAGTCCTGTCCGACCAGCGTCACCCGTTGCAGGTCGAGCTTGTCGAACACCAACTCGCGCACCCACTCGACGTGACGTGCGTAACTGTGGTCCTCGATGCGCGCCGGCTTGTCCGAGCGCCCGAAGCCGACCAGGTCCGGGCAGACCACGCGGTGTCCGGCCGCGGCGACTACCGGGATCATCCTGCGATACAGGAACGACCACGACGGCTCGCCGTGCAGCATCAGCACGGGATCGGCGTCGGCGGGTCCGTCTTCCACCCAGGCCATTCGAAGCGTGCCGCCCTCACCGTCGGATACATCGGAATAGTGTGCAGGGTAAGGAAATTCGGGCAAATTCGCGAAGCGGTCGTCAGGTGTGCGCAGGGTCTGCATGCTTGTGAAGATACGCCAGGCCGATCAGCCTTCTCGCAGATCCGCCAACCCGGGGTCGGCCATCAGTTGGTCGAGCAGTGGCAGCTGACCTTTCAGCAGCTTGATCCGGGCCCGCACGACGGTGAACCACTCGACCCGGTCGACCTCGGGAAACGATTTGAGTTGCCCTGAGCCTGGTGGCCATTCCAGTTCGAAAGTGTTGCTGCGAGCGCCCTTGACGTCGAGGTCACCACGGACCGCGAAGGCGGTGACGACCTTGCCGCCGGGTTGCTTGACCGGGGCCAGATCGATGCGCGGGCCGGGCGGCGGCGGCGAGCCGACTTCTTCTTCGAACTCGCGTTGCGCGGCCGCCCAGGGGTCTTCGGCGTGGGTGTACTCGCCCTTGGGGATCGACCAGGCGCCGTCGTCCTTGCGTGCCCAGAACGGCCCGCCCGGATGCGCGATCAGGACCTCGACGACACTGTCACGCACCCGGTACAGCAGCAGGCCCGCGCTGAGCTTGGGCACGTAGTCAGACTCCGGCCGCGCGTTCCAGATCCTTGAGCGAGGTTTCCAGGTGGCCGAGCATGCGCTGCAGATGCGGGACGCTTCGCCGGCATCCGACGAGGCCGAAGTCGATGTTGTCCGCGTTGTTGACCATCGTGATGTTCATCGCCTGCCCGTCCAGTGCGATCGACAGCGGGTAGTTGCCGTCGAGCCGGGCGCCGCCCCAGTACATCGGCTCCCTCGGACCCGGCACGTTGGAGATGACGATGTTGAACGGCGGCGGTGCCGCGGAGGCGAAGCCCGGGAGCGCGGACAGCCCCAGCGGCCCAATGAGGGCGGCGGACAGCGCGTAGGCCTGCAGCCTCGGCAGCTCGGAGAACACCTTCTTGTTGCCGCGCATCGAGGCGCTGATCGTCTCCAACCGTTGGGCCGGATCCTCGACATCGGTCGCCAGATTGCACAGCAGCGCGCCCACCTGGTTGCCGCCGCTGTCGGCCTCTTCTTCTGAGCGCATGCTCACCGGGACCATCGCGATCAGCGGAGTGTCGGGCAGGGCGTGCTCGTCCTGTAGGTAGTAGCGCAGCGCGCCGGAGCACATGGCGAGGATGACGTCGTTGAACGTCACGCCGGCGGCCGTCTTGACGCTCTTGAGCCGATCGATGCCCCACGACTGGGCGGCCACCCGCCGCGCACCGCCGATCGGCACGTTGAACATGGTGCGCGGGGCGGCGAACGGCAGGGTCAGCTGCTGCTCCAGCAACGCGGCCTTGGCCAGCGACCATGTCGACGGACCATATGCCGCAATGGATTTCGCGATATCGGTCAGGCCGGGCCGCTTGGACGTCTCGGCCTCGCGCTTGCGTCGCGGCAGGTCCCAGATCGCCAGCATCTCCGTTTCATCGGGATCGGGCGACAGCGTCCGCTGCATGAGCCGCAGGGCCGAGACACCGTCGATCAGCGAGTGGTGGAACTTGCTGTACACGGCGAACCTGCCGTCGTTGAGCCCCTCGACGAAGTGGGCTTCCCAGAGCGGGCGGTGCCGGTCGAGCAGGCCGCTGTGCCACCGTGACGTCAGCTCGAGCAGCTCGCGGACCCGTCCCGGCGTCGGCAGCGCGGAGCGCCGCACGTGATAGTCGACGTCAACATCGCCGGGGTCGTCGTAGGTCCACGCCACGCTCGGCACTGCGCCGAACGTCCAGGCCGGGTGCTTGCGGAAGGTGGGCTGGAAATCGGTGTTGGTCACCAGCGCGTCACGGATCTCGCGGGCGAACTCTGGCCCCGCACCCTCCGGCGGTTCGAACAACTGCAGGCCGCCCACGTGCATCGGATGCTCGCGCGATTCGATCGTCAGAAAGACCGAGTCGAGTGGACTCATCAATTCCATGTGACCATCTAAGGCGCTGCCGCAAGGCGCGGCGCCCGAATCCGCGAATCAGTTCAACTCGTGAACATTCCGCCTATGGTTGCGACCAGCCCGAAGACCGGATCGAGCAGATTCTGCCGCGACGGCCGCCGTGGCCAGTCGACCGCCCGGGACATTCGATGTTGCTGCAGCGCCGCGCTTTACACGAGCGAAGCCCGCACACCGGCGGTGATGCATTGGTGTCCGGGTCAAGCGCCGCGGGACCGAGGTGTTCGGTGGGCCCGCTCCCCATTCTGCAGTGTGCGCGGCGCCTCGAACGAAATGCGACGAGATCGGGCGGTATCGATAATCTGATACGCCGCTTGGCCCTAAGCTCTTGGGATGCGCGATCGGGAGACGATCGACTCCGAACTACGCCGCGTGGCAGCCGAGCTTCGCTCGATCCGCGAGCGTGGTGGGGAGCCGTCCAGTCAACAGGTCGACGCGCTTCTCGATGAACGTCTGGGCCACCCCGTCGAAGTACTGTGCGACACCGCGGTTTTGGATGAAATTCTGGCGCCCTTCGACGAGACTTTCGAGCGACCGCGCCGCCGTCGCCGGGGCCGGCTGCTGCGTCTGGCACTCCGCGCGGCGGTTCCGCTGTCGGTGTTCGCCATCGCCGCGGTGCTGGTGGTGATGTTCATGCTGCACCGCCACCATCGGCCGTCCGAGCCGGTGGCAACGCAAGCGTCGGATGAGCGGATGACGCCGGTCTCCAGCCCACCGCTATTCGCGCCGCCCACGCCCCCCTCGCCAGCCGAAATCGCCGAGAAGGCGATGATCGACGTCCTGCAGCAGGAGGGCGTGACGGTGCCCAACCGCGACTACGTTGCGACGCAGGGGCACGCGGTGTGCGACTTCCTCGGACGCCAACCCAACTTCGCCGATGCCACGACCTTCGTGCAACGGTCCACGATTTGGGATGCCCACCAGAGCGCCGATTTCACCGCGGCCGCCGTCGTCACCTACTGCCCACAATTCGAGTCCACGAACAACGACCAGTTGCAGCAGACGTTCGAGAAGTCGCTGACCAACCTGAAGGCCGTCCAAGGGGACCTGCAGGGCATCAACCGCGACCTCGATGGGATCAGCGACAGCCTGCACCCCGGCGGCTGAACCGCCGGCCACAGCGATTAGTGCGACGGCTCTTCGATCGGGCTGGGCCGGTATCCGGCTATGTGCCCGAGTGCCATGTTGAGGGCCAGCTCGAGGGGACGGGCGCTCCGGGTGGTCTGCGCTAACAGCAGTCCGCCCTGCAGTGCGCTCATCATCGTCAACGCGAGCTCGTCCACATCGGCTTCGCCGACGAGTTCGCCGTTGTCACGCATGGCCGCGAAGCCGTCAGACAGGTACGACTGCCATTCGGCAAAGGACCGCGCGAGCTCGAGGCGCGCCGAGTCGGATCGATCGGCGAGCTCGCCCACCAGCGAGCCGAGTGGGCAGCCGCCGACACCCTGGGTCGCGCGTGTCATAGCCGCGAGATGATCGCACCAGCGTTGCAGCCCCTCCCACGACGACACCTCGCGTAGCCGCGGCTGCTGAGCGGCGATCACACGGCCGAGCTGGGTCTTGATCACCTCGCTGATGAGCGCGTCTTTGTTGGCGAAATAGTGATAGAGCTGCGATCTGCTAGTGGCTGTTGCTGCCATGACGGCGTCCAGGCTCGTGCCGGCCACCCCGCGCTCGTGGACCAGTGACGCCGCGGCAGCCACGATGCGGGCTTTTGTCACCGCTCCGCGGGCCGTCAACCGCGGAGCAGGACGACCCTTGTCTGACGGCACGACCGGACACTACCTGAATTGGACTTGTCAGTCCACTTTTGTCGCAGCATGATGTCGAAAATAGCTCCGACACGAAAAGGGGACCTTGTGGTGCTGCCGCAGCAAGTTAACAAGATCTTGAAATACAATTCGATCTTTTTGGGCGTGTTTATGTTCTCATTTGGCTTCTTGAAGTTATTTGAGCCATTTCGTTCGTGGTTCGATATCCAGATAACCAAGAGTGGCATGCCGCGATTCAGCATTCCCCTGGGTAAAGCCGGGGAAATGGCCATCGGCCTCGGCCTGCTTTCGGCTTCCAGCTTCGGACGGAAGGTCCCGAGCCTGTATAGCCCGATCGTGTTCGCCGCCTCGTCCGCTCTGATCGTCAACATGGGGGTAGCGACCTACGTGCATTTGCGGCCGGAAGTGCCGGCAAACGTACTACCCCTAGGGATAAAACCACCGTTTATCCCATTGTTCGTGATGTTCTTGGCGGCAGTGAACCTCTATCAACTGTATCGAGTCAACAAGCGCCAGACTTAGTGGCGGGCGGGACCCAAGCCGCACTCTGCAATAGTCGGTGTCAGCCACCGGGACGGCACCCCAGCGCGGGCAGACATGGCATCGATACCCAGATTGCTGGCCCGTGTCAGGAACGCCGGGCCATCTGGCTGGCGAAACTCTGGCGGTGGCGGAGGGATTTGAACCCTCGGACGGGGGTTACCCGTCACACGCTTTCGAGGCGTGCTCCTTAGGCCGCTCGGACACGCCACCGCCGGTGAGCTTACCCATTGGCTGCGCCACTATCCCAATCGCGGCCGACCGGAGAGGCGACCGCCCCGGCTCAGTCGTGGGGTTCGACAGTTACCCACACCTCGTTGCGGCGAAGGAAGGGCACGGTCCACGGCGGGTCATAGAACCACGCGGCAGGCGTGCCGAGGGGCTTGTATCCCTGCTTGTCGAGTGTCCGCAGCAGTTCCGCGGCGTTGGCTTCGACCGCCCGCGGATCGGTACTCCCGGTAAACCGTTTGACGGCAACGGTTTCCGCCGGAACAGTCACGAGACTGACTGCGGGGTCGTTTGGCTCGGGCAGCGACTCGCGCGTCTTCTCGGAAGGCATGAAAAAACGGATGACCCACTGTCCGTCGGCGTCGGCCTGCTGGGCCACCGGCGCCGTCATGGCGATTTTCTCCCCCCTCCCGCCACGAGACTGCTCAACGGGGGCGGTCATGGCGATCTTTTCACCGGCTCGGCCGCGAGACTGTTCGACCACTCCCGGGTGGTTGCCACCGAAGATGTAGCCGGCCAGGCGCCGGAAACCGATTTGCCGGGCCGCGACCTCGCCGGCGTCAACGGCTGTCTGCGCCGCCAAGCGCTCCGGATAGCGTCGAATCTCGACACCGTCGCCGAGCGGTTCGGCAGTGTAGGCCGGCTCCTCGGTCAAGCTGCGGAATCCCACCACCGACCCGCCGGCTTCGACCAGTGACTTGGCGATTCCCATAGCCGCTTTCAGCATGGCAACGCTCCTTCCTGCTGTCGTCCAACATACCGACGGCGCGGTTGGCCTATCCCAGTCGCTGGCTGGCGAAGAAATCCTCCAGCAAGGCGGCGCACTCCTGGGCCAGCACGCCACCGCGCACCTCAGGCCGATGGTTGAGCCGGCGATCGCGGACCACGTCCCACAGCGAGCCCACCGCGCCGGTCTTGGGCTCCCAGGCCCCGAACACGACCCGCCCGACCCGCGCCATCACCAGCGCCCCGGCGCACATCGTGCACGGCTCAAGGGTGACGGCGAGCGTGGCGCCCTCCAGCCGCCAGCCGTCGTCCAATACCCGGGCGGCCTCGCGGATCGCCAAGATCTCGGCGTGCGCGGTCGGATCACCGAGTGCTTCGCGGGCGTTGACGGCGCTGGCCAATCTCGTTCCGTCGGCCGCGACCACGACGGCACCCACCGGCACATCCCGCGGGCCCGCCGTCGCGGCGACCGCCAGCGCGGCACGGATCAGATCGTCGTCGGAAATCACCGATTGAGCTTGTCGAGCACCGACGCAAGCTCATCGGCAAAGCCCATCTCACGGGCGATGCGGCCCAACTGCTCGTCGGCGTAGAGGTCGGTCTCGTCGAGGATCACACTGAGCACCGCCTCGGGCAGCCCGATGTCAGACAGCAACCCGAGATCGCCCTCGGCGAACGGGTCGGCGTCTTCAAGATCGTCCTGCTCGATGTCGGCGTCGAGGTTGTCCAGCACTTCTTCGGCGATGTCGTAGTCCAGCGCCGCAGTCGCGTCCGAGAGCAGCAGCCGCGTTCCGGACGGCGCCGGCCGCACGATCACGAAAAAGTCGTCATCGATGTCGAGGAGTCCGAAAACTGCTCCGGCACTGCGTAATTCACGCAGCTCCGTCTCGGCCGCGGATAGACTGACCAGTACCTTCGATCCCATCGGCGAGCAACGCCATTTGCCGTCTTCGCGCACGACAGCCACACCGAACCCGTCCGGAGTATCGGCCTGCGCGGACGCCCGCTGTGCTCCCATGGGCGCCTACGCTAGTCGCGCCGAAGCCCGTTGACCAGCACATGCCCAGCAAACCGGTGTCGCGTTCGCAGCCGGATATGCCAACCTTGACGCGTGGCGAATACACCCGTGTGCGTGCTGGGCCTGGGGCTGATCGGCGGTTCACTTCTACGGGCCGCCACCGCGTCGGGTCGCGAAGCCTTCGGGTACAACCGCTCGGTCGAGGGCGCCCAAGCGGCCCGCTTCGACGGGTTCGACGCCACGACGGACCTGCACAATGTCCTGGAACGCGCCGCGGACGAGGGCGCGCTGATAGTGCTGGCGGTACCGGTGCCGGCGTTGCCGATCCTGCTCAGCCATATCAGCCAGGCGGCACCCGACTGCCCGCTCACCGACGTCACCAGCGTCAAAGGCGCGGTGCTGGACGAGGTCATTGCCGCGGGCCTGCAGGCACGCTTCGTCGGCGGACACCCGATGACGGGCACCGCTCACTCCGGCTGGGCGGCCGGTAGTGCCCGGCTCTTCGTCGGAGCCCCCTGGGTGATCAGCGTGGACGATCATGTGGACCCGGCCGTGTGGTTGACGGTGCTGCAGTTGGCGCTGGACTGCGGGTCGGTGGTGGTGCCGGCCCGATCCGACGAGCACGACGCCGCCGCGGCGGCCATCTCGCACCTGCCGCACCTGCTCGCGGAGGCCCTGGCGGTGACGGCTGCGGAAGTGCCACTGGCGTTTGCGCTGGCCGCCGGTTCGTTCCGGGACGGCACCCGGGTCGCGGGCAGCGCGCCGGATCTGGTGCGGGCCATGTGCGAAGCGAACGCGGGTCAACTGCTGCCACGGGTGGACCGGGCCATCGAATTACTCAGCGAGGCTCGAAACTCGTTGATGCACAACGACTCCGTCGCCGATCTGGTCGAGAGTGGGCATGCCGCCCGGGCGCGCTATGACAGCTTTTCGCGGCCCGAGATCGTCGGCGTGTTCGTCGGCGAAGAGAATTGGCGGGGCGAGCTGGCCGCCGCCGGACGCGCCGGCGGGGTGATCAGATCCGCTCTGCCAAGCCTGGGTAATCCGTGACGAACCCGTCGGCGTCGACGCCCAGCGTGGTGTCCGAGGTCGGCGAGTGCACCTTCATACCGTCGCCGATATTGCTGTAGCTGACCGCCGCCGCGGCCACGCTCATCTCCGGCAATTTCACGTAGACCGTCGGCACCGTGACCGAGTGGGCGTTCTCATGAAGGCCGATCCGGCGGATGGGCAGCGTGTTGAAAAACGGGCTGTAGACCACGTCGACGTCGAGGGCGCCCTCGTAGGCCGCGCGTGAGTCGCCCTGGTGGTCGGTGACCAGCCAGACATTCTCGTCGTCGCGGGCGACGACGAGTTGCCGCTCCCGCTCGGCCAGCGTCACCGTCATGCCGAGCCGCTTGGTCGCGCCGGTCTCATCGGTCAGCAGGTCGTAGTACGCGGCGAAGGCCGGGTTGGTGTCGGTCGCCGCGGCGACGATGCGGCCGTTGGCCTTGATTCGCTTGCCGGACAACTGCACCCGCACCGATTCCATCCGTCGGTGATCATGTGAGCGCCAGGTCAGGATCGCCGACCACGCGTCTTTCGTCGGGTCGGGCAGGGTTTGGCTCACGCGTCTACGTTAGGCGACGGCTGCAGAGAATTCGACGCCTGGTGGTGTGGTGTTCGGCGCAGTCGCCCGGTACCGGGCACCGACGCCCACACCGCGAACGCCAGCACGCCGTCCAAGATCAGCGCCAGCGCCGCCACCATCAGCGCACCGACCAGTGCGATGTGGAACTGGCGCACCTTGATGCCGTCGATCAGGTAGCGCCCCAGCCCCCCGAGGCTGGCATACGCCGCCACCGTCGCGGTCGCGACGACTTGCAGCGTCGCGGTCCGCAGCCCTCCCAGAATCAACGGCAGCGCGTTGGGCACCTCGACCCGCAGTAGCACCCGCAACTCGCTCATCCCCATCGAACGCGCCGCGTCGACCACCGTCCGATCCACCGCCGACACCCCCGCGTAAGTGCCCGCCAGCAGCGGCGGGATACCCAGCAGCATCAGGGCGACGATCGGCGGTATCAGGCCAAGGCCCCACAGCAGCACGGCCAGCAGCAGCACCCCCAGCGTCGGCAGCGCACGCAGCGCATTGACCAGGCTGACCACCATCAGCGTGCCGCGACGGGTGTGCCCGACCACTAATCCCAGTGGGACGGCAACCAGCGCCGAGACCGCGACCGCCGCCGCGGTGTATTCCAGATGCTCCACGATCCGCTGCGCCAAGCCAACCGGACCGAACCAATTGTCGGCCGTGAACAGGTAGGACAACGCCTGGGCGAGGAAGTTCATCGCGAGCCACCCACCACCGGAGCGGTCAGCAGCCGCCGGCCCGGCCGCACCACCCGCTCCCACGGGGTGGCGAGCCGGCCGGCCAGCATCAACGCGACGTCGATGACGACGGCCAGCGCGAAGATCGCGATGATGCCGGCCACGATCTGGTCGCTCTTGTTCGCCTGATAGCCCTCGGTGAACCAGGTCCCCAGGCCACCAATCCCGATCACCGCGCCCACCGACACCATCGAGATGTTGGTGACGACCACCACCCGCAGACCCGCAACCAGCACCGGAATCGACAGTGGCAGTTCGACTTTGATCAACCTGGTGATGGGACGGTAGCCGACGGCGCTGGCCGCGTCGCGCACCTGCGCCGGCACCGCATCCAGCGCCTCGAACACCGCCCGCACCAACAGCGCCGAGGTGTAGAGCGTCAGTGCGACAAGGACATTGGCCTCGTCGAGAATTCGGGTCGGAATGATCAGCGGCAGCACCACGAACAGGGCCAGCGACGGGATGGTGAATATCGCGCTGGCGGCCACCGTGGTGAATCGTCGCAGCGGGCGCGTCTGCCAGCACAGCACGCCCCACGGCACCGCGAGCACCAGGCCGGCCAGCACCGGCACCAGTGACAGCCGCAGGTGGATCACGGTCAGCGCCCAGGCCGTGGGAAGGTGATGCAGCAGATAGTGCACGGCTAGTTCCGCCGGTACGAATCCAGGGCGGCCAACACATCGGCGGCTTTGATCCCGCCGGTGACCCTTCCCGCGTTGTCGACGGCCACCCCCATCGCCGCCGGTGACGACAGCGCCGCGTCCAGTGCCTGGCTCAGGTTGGCGCCCGGCCTGAACAAGGCACCGACCGACGTCACGCTGTCACGCAGCGATGCGCCGCCGCGATGCTTGCGCACCCCGTTGGCATCGATCCAACCCAACGGCGCGCCATCGGGTTTGACCACCAACGCCCAGCCGTCGCGCAGCACCTCCTCGCTGACGGCCGACGAGTCGTTGACGGTGGGGAGGTCGCGCAGCGGCAAGTTGGTCGCGTCCAAGAACTGCAGCCAGCGGTATCCGCGACCGGCGCCGATCATTCTGGCCACGAAATCGTTGGCCGGACGCGACAACAACTGCGCCGGTTCGGCGTACTGCTGGAGGACCCCGCCGCGGCCGAACACCGCCACCCGGTCGGCCAGCCGGATCGCCTCGTCGATGTCATGCGTGACGAACACGATGGTCTTGTGCAATTCGGCTTGCAGTCGCAGGATTTCGTGCTGCAGTTCGTGCCGGACAATCGGGTCGACCGCCGAAAATGGCTCGTCCATCAACAGAATCGGCGGATCAGCGGCCAGCGCGCGCGCCACACCGACGCGCTGCTGCTCGCCGCCGGACAGTTGAGCGGGATAGCGTTCGGCCAGCTTGGCGTCCAGGCCGACCCGCTCCAACACGGCGTAGGCGGCTTTGCGCGCCTCCCGGCGCGACTGGCCTCTGAGCACCGGAACGGTTGCCACGTTGTCGATCACCCGCTGGTGTGGCATCAGACCGGCGCCCTGGATCACGTAGCCGATGCCGAGGCGCAGCCGCACCGGGTCGACGCCCGCGACGTCGGCGCCGTCGACGACGACCGTTCCCGACGACGGCTCGGCCATCCGGTTGATCATCCGCATCGAGGTGGTCTTGCCGCATCCGGAGGGGCCCACGAAGACCGTCAGAGTTCCGGGCGGCACCTCCAGGTTCAGCCGGTCGATGGCGACGGTACCGTCGTCATAGATCTTGTGAACGTCACGGAAGCTGATCACGGTCCGCTCTCGATCGGATGGTCGAAGTTCTTGTCGTGCAACCACTTCCGAGCAGCCTGGTCGGGGTCGACGCCGTCGTTTCCCGCCACCGAGGCGTTGAGGTTGGCCATCTCGCGGCTGGTCAGCTCGGCCGACACCGCATCGAGCACTTTCGTGAGCCGTGGGGACTTCTTCTGCGAATTCACCAGCGGGACGATGTTGCCGGCCAGAAAGTTGTGCAGCGGGTCGTCGAGGACCACCAGGTTGCCCTGCAGGATCGCAGGCGAGGTACTGAAAATGTTGGCCGCGTTGACCTTCCCCTCCATCAGGGTGCGCACGGTGACGGCGCCCCCGTCGTCACTGATTGCTACGAAATTACCGGGCGCGACGTTCAACCCGTAACGCTGCTGCAGCCCCTTCAAGCCCGAGGGCCGCACCAGAAAATCCGACGGCGCGGCGAACTTCACCTCGGGTGAATGGGGGGCGAGGTCCGCGATCGTCTTGAGGTGCCATCTGGTGGCGGTGTCGGCAGTGACGGTCACGGTGTCGGTGTCGCACGCCGGCGACGGCGTCAAGAGTGACAGGTCCGGCGGAAGGCGCCGACTCAACTCCCGCTCGACGTCGTCGAGCATGGTCGCGGTGGCGTCCGGTTCCAAGTAGAGCAACAGGTTGCCGACGTATTCGGGCACCAGGTCGATCGAATGATCTTTCAGCGCAGGGACATACGTCTCCCGGCTGCCGATACCCATCTGACGGCCGACGTTGAAACCGTTGGCCTGCAGCGCTTGTGCATAGATCTCGGCGACGATCTTGGACTCGGGGAACCCGGCCGAACCGACCACGATCGAGTTGGGACCACCCGATGCCCCGCCGAGCGGGTTCGCGCTGCCGCACGCCGTCGCGGCGAAGGTCACGACCGACAACCAGAAGGCTGCCCGGCGCCACCTGCTCATAGCAACCGACACTAGCCGTGCATACCTTTCCCGGTGGTTTGGTTACCTTTAAGCCCGCAACGGGTAAAGATGGCTCCATGAGCAGCGAGCCGCCTGTATCACCCGAAGAGTCATTGGCAAGCCCGGCGCCGGTCCCCGACCAGACAGCCCCGCCCGAATCCGCGGTGAAGTTCACCCGTACGGCCGGCCTGTGGTCGTTTCTGGCGATGGGTTTCCTGGTCTTGATCGTGTTGCTGATCTTCATCACGCAGAACACAGCGTCGGGGGATTTCGCGTTCCTCGGCTGGCACTGGACCCTGCCGCTGGGGGTGGCCATCCTGCTGGCGGCCGTAAGCGGCGGCTTGATCACGTTCCTGGCCGGTACCGCGCGGATCTACCAGTTGCGCCGCGCCGCGAAAAAGAACCTCTTCGCCGGCCGGTAATCCTTCAGGCCTTCCGGAGCTCGGCCAGCCCGGTGGCGATCAACGGCGCCACCGTCTCACCCACCCGGTCGGACGCCTCTACAGCATCGTTCGCGCCACGCGACATCCGCCTGCGGAAGTCGATGCCGGCCGCGATGATGGCCAGCTTGAAGTACGCCAGCCCCATGTAGAAGTTCCAGTGCGCCAACGCGGTCCCCGAGATCTCCGAGTACTTGTGGGCCAGCTCGTCGGCGACCGGCAACTGCGGCGACGTCCAGGCGGCCTGCGCGTTGATGATCAGATCGAGCGACGGGTCTCGGTAAACGCACATCAGCGCCGCGTCGCTGAGCGGGTCGCCGAGCGTGGAGAGCTCCCAGTCGACCACGGCACGCACCTGCGTCGGGTCGTCGGCGTCCAGGATGGTGTTGTCGATCCGGTAGTCGCCGTGCACGATCGATGTCCGGCTCTGCTGCGGGACCGCGTCCTGCAGTGCCGCGTGTAGCCGTGCGACGTCGGCGTCACGGTCGTCGTCGGGCAGGTGCACGTGTTCCCACTGCGAACCCCACCGCCGGACCTGGCGTTCCAGATACCCGCCGGGCTTACCGAAGTCGGCCAGACCGACGGCGGCCGGGTCGACGGCGTGCAGGTCGGCCAGCACCTTGATCAGCGCGTCGACGCAGCCGTCGATGACCCGTTGATCGCCCATCGCCTCGAGTTCGGCCCGGCTGCGCACCACCTGTCCGGCAACGTATTCGACCATCTGGAACGGCGCGCCGAGCACCGAGTCGTCGTTGCAGAGTGCGACCGCGCGGGCCACCGGAACGTCGGTGTCGGCCAGCCCGGCGACCACGGTGTACTCCCGTGCCATGTCGTGCGCCGACGGCGTCAGCCCGTGCAGCGGCGGCCGGCGCAGCACCCACCTCGACGCGTCGTCGGCGACCAGGAAGGTCAGGTTGGAGCGGCCTCCGGAGATCAGCTGAGCGGTCAGCTCACCGGCGCGGGCGATGCCGGCCGATCGCAGGTGCTTGTCGAGTGCGGCGAGGTCGAGGCCTTCGAGGGTCACGGGACTTGTTTATCACCGCCGATTTCGAGGCAGCAGGTCCCATACGTGCTCGGTGCCGTTCACCGTCACCACGCTGGCCTGACCGGACCGGGAGAACAGCAACCGCGTCACCGACGCGTAGTCGACCGGGAACGACAAGATCCGCCGGGTGCCCAGAATCTCGTGCAGCACGACGTTGATCACCCCGCCGTGACTGAACACCACGACGGTGTCGTCGTGCTCGGCGGTGGCGACGACGTGGTCGACGGCGGCCTGCACCCGCGCCCGGAACGCGTTCTCGTCAACCGTGCTGGGCAGATGCCCCTGCGCCATCCGCGCCCATTCCTGTGGGTTCTCGGCCCGGATCTGTTCGATCGGGATGTAGACCGGCAACTCGCGGTCGTACTCGGCAAAGCGGTCGTCGATTTCGATCTCCAGTCCCCGTGCCGCGGCGACCGGTTGTGCGGTCTGCACGGCGCGCCGCTGCGGGCTGCTGATCACCCTGGTGACCGGGAATCGGGCCAGCGCCTCGGGCAGCCGGGCCACCTGCTCGCGGCCCTCGTCGGAGAGGTCCGGGTCGGCCCGCCCCTGGTTCGCGGGACCGGGTTCGCTGCGGAGCGGCAACGCATGCCGGACCAGAAGCAACTGCATCCGGACAGCCTTTCACGCGCTCGGACCCCCTTGCCCGCCCGCCGGAGAATGCTATTCTCCGAACGGAGATTGGGGTGTGCAGATGTTGGACGCGGTGGTCCTTGGACGCTGGCTGGATTCGAACGACGCTCCCGGAGCCGGTGCAGAACCGGTTCTCGAGACATTGTCGGGCGGCTCGCAGAACATGCTGTATCTGATTCATCGCGGCGACGAGCGCATGGTGCTGCGCATGCCGGGTGACCGCGCCGACGCCGCCCGGATCGACGGGTTGCGGCGCGAGATCCGGCTGGTGCGTGCTCTGGGCGGCACCGACGTCCCGCATGCCGAGTTGATCGCGGCCGACGACGCCGGTGATCTGCTCGGCAAGCCGTTCTATGTGATGCAGGCGATCGACGGGTGGAGCCCGATGGATGGCGGCTGGGAGGCGCCATTCAACGACGATCTGCAGGCGCGCCGCGGCCTGGCGTTCCAGCTCGTCGAGGGCGCGGCCAAGTTGGGCCGCCTCGATTGGCAGGCACAGGGTTTGGCGGGCTTCGGCCGTCCGGACGGTTTCCACGAACGCCAGGTCGATCGGTGGCTGGCCTTCCTGGACAGTTACAAGGTGCGCGAGCTGCCCGGGCTCGACGAGGCTGCGGAGTGGTTGCGCGCCAACCGGCCCGCCCACTACCGACCGGGAATCATGCACGGCGACTACCAGTTCGCCAACGTGATGTTCGCCCACGGCGGCCCGGCCCGACTGGCCGCGATCGTGGACTGGGAGATGACCACGGTCGGTGATCCACTGCTCGATCTGGCCTGGTGCCTGCTGGGCTACGACGGCGAAAACCCCAAGGAGGACGGGTTTTATCTCGACATGACGGGGATGCCGACGCGCAGTGAGTTGCTTGAGCGCTACGAGGAGGTCAGCGGGCTGTCGACCGAGAACATCGACTACTACCTGGTGCTCGCCAACTGGAAGCTCGGCATCGTGCTGGAGAAGACCTACGCTGCGGGCGCGCGCAGCGGCAAGGTCGACCCGAAGATCCAGGATGCGTTCGGCGCGATGGTTCCCCAACTGATCAGCACTGCCGCCGGCTTGGCAGGATCACTGACATGAGTTATGCCGAACAGCTTTTCGACCTGACCGGCCAGGTTGTGCTGATCACCGGCGGCAGTCGCGGGCTGGGCCGGGAGATGGCGTTCGGGGTGGCGCGCTGTGGTGCCGACGTGGTGATCGCCAGCCGCAAGATGGACAACTGTGTCGCCGTCGCCGAGCAGATCGTGAGCGAGACCGGTCGCACGGCGATGCCGTATCAGGTGCACGTGGGACGGTGGGATCAACTCGACGGGCTCGTCGAGGCCGTGTACGACCGGTTCGGCAAGGTCGACACACTGATCAACAACGCGGGCATGTCGCCGGTGTACGACAAGCTGACCGACGTGTCCGAGAAGCTGTTCGACGCGGTGGTCAACCTCAACCTCAAGGGTCCATTTCGGTTGTCCGCGTTGGTCGGTGAGCGGATGGTCGCGGCGGGTCGCGGCTCGATCATCAACGTCAGCACCTCCGGGTCGTTGCGCCCGGCGCCCGACATCATCCCGTACGCCTCGTCGAAGGCCGGTCTCAACGCGATGACCGAAGGCTTCGCCCGCGCGCTCGGGCCGAAGGTCCGGGTCAATACGTTGATGGCCGGGCCCTTTCTCACCGACGTCAGCAAGTCCTGGAATATCGGGGCGGCCGAGCATAACCCGTTCGCCGGTCTGTCGCTGCAAAGAGCGGGCGACCCGTCCGAAATCGTCGGCGCAGCACTGTTTTTGGCATCGGAGGCATCCAGTTTCACCACCGGCTCGATTCTGCGGGCCGACGGTGGTATCCCGTAATTCAACGAAGGAGCATTCGATATGGCGTGGGACTTTTCCACCGAACCTGAATTCCAGAAGAAGCTCGACTGGATTCGCGAGTTCGTCCGTGAAGAGGTCGAACCGCTGGAGGTGCTGTTCCCCGGCTGTGAGTTTCTGCCGCTGAACGAGCAGCGGCGCGCGATCGTTGACCCGCTCAAACAGCAGGTCCGCGACCAGGGTCTGTGGGCGCCCCACCTGGGCCCTGAACTCGGTGGGCAGGGCTTCGGCGCGGTCAAGCTGACGCTGATCAACGAAATCCTGGGCCGCAGCCCGTGGGCGCCCATCGTGTTCGGCACTCAGGCGCCCGACACCGGCAACGCCGAGATCATTGCCCGTTTCGGCACCCAGGAGCAGAAGGACCGCTACCTGGCCGGTTTGCTGTCCGGCGAGATCTTCTCGTGCTTCTCCATGACCGAGCCGCAGGGCGGCGCCGACCCCCGCGTCTTCACCACCCGCGCAGTGCCCGATGGTGACGACTGGGTGATCACCGGACGAAAGTATTTCTCCAGCAACGCTTCCGTCGCATCGTTCTTCATCGTCGTCGCGATCACCAATCCCGACGTGGCGGTGCATCACGGCGCGTCGACGTTCCTGATCCCGGCGGACACCCCCGGCCTCAAGGTGGAGGCGAACCACCATCTGGTCGGTGCCGACCCGCACGAACCGGGCCATTCGCTGGTGCACTATGACGACGTTCGGGTGCCGGCGTCCGCATTGCTGGGCGAACCCGGTCAGGGCTTCCTGATCTTGCAGACCCGGCTGGCCGGCGGCCGCCTGCATCACGCCATGCGCTCGATCGGAATGGCGCAGCGGGCCGTCGAGATGATGGCCCGTCGCGCGAAAAGCCGCTTCACCCAAGGTACTTTGTTGGCCGACAAACAGTTGGTGCAGGAGTTCGTCGCGGACTCCCACACCGAGCTGACGCCGTTTCGGCTCACCGTGCTGCATGCCGCGTGGCTGATCGACAGCGGCGACGAACACGGTGCTCGCGCCGAGATCGCGATCTGCAAGATCCTCGCCTCCCAGGTGCTGAAATCCATTGCACTGCGGGCGATCCAGGTGCACGGCGCACTGGGTCTGACCGACCAGCTGCCGCTGGTCAATGTCCTCATCGGCGGTATCGCACTGGGCCTGGCCGATGGACCGACGGAGGCGCACAAGGTCAACCTGGCCCGGATGCTGCTCAAGAACGTCGAGGCCGAGAGTCCGGAGTGGCCCAGCGAGATGCTCGACGTTCGCCGCGAGGCCGTCCGCGCCAAATACGGTGCCCTCGTTGACCAGTAGGGTCACCGCGGCCGTCGAACGCGCACTCGACGACCGTCAGCGGGAGGCGACCGAAGAGGTCGAACGTATTCTCGCCGCGGCCGTTCGGGTGATGGAACGGGTAGCGCCCGAACCGCCGCGGGTCAGCGACATCGTCGCCGAAGCCGGTTCGTCGAACAAGGCGTTCTACCGCTACTTCGCCGGCAAAGACGACGTGATTCTCGCGGTGATGGAACGCGGCGTCGCGATCGTCGTGTCGTACCTGCAACATCAGATGGCCAAGGAGCGCACGCCGGCGGATCGGGTGCGGCGGTGGGTCGAGGGTGCGCTCGCGCAGGTCGCCGATCCGCATCTGATCAGCATGAGTCGTGCTGCGGCCGGCCAGGTTTCGGCCGCAACCGACTGGCGGGCTGCCGACGACGCCATCATGCGGCCGCTGCGCGACCTGCTGACCGAACCTGTTGCCGCGCTGGGCAGCAGAGACATCGAGCGCGACGTCGATGCCGTGTTCCTCTGCACGGTCTCGGCGATGCGCCGCTACCTGGATTCCGCGCAGCGCCCTGGGCGGGACGACGTCAACCATTTGGTGAAATTCTGCCTGCGCGGACTGGGGGTCGGCTGATGCGCGCCGTTGTCTGCCGGGCATACGGCCCGCCGGAAGACCTCGTCATCGAGGAGGCCGTCGATCCGGTGCCCGGGCCGGGCCAGCTGGTGGTGCGGATACACGCGGCGGCGGTCAACTATCCGGACGTGCTGATGATCGAGGGCAAGTATCAGGTCAAGGCTCCGGTCCCGTTCACCCCCGGCAGCGAGCTGGCCGGCGAGGTGCTCGCGGTCGGTGCGGGCACGTCGTTTCGCCCCGGCCAACGGGTTTCGGCGACGACGTTCGTCGGGGCGTTCGCCGAGCAGGCGCTGCTGCACCAGGCGATGGTGACCGCGATACCCGACACCGTCGACTTCGCATCGGCCGCGGCCTTCGGCGTCACCTACCGCACTGCCTATCACGCGCTGCGATCGGTCGCCACAGTCGAGCCGGGCGACTGGGTGGTGGTCCTGGGCGCCGCCGGAGGCGTGGGTCTGGCGGCCGTCGATCTGGCGGTGACCATGAAGGCTCGGGTGCTGGCCGCCGCGTCGAGTCCGGAGAAGCTCGAGCTGTGCCGGCAGCGCGGCGCGGAAGCGACGATCGATTACGACCGGGAGGACCTGAAGATCCGGATCCGCGAGCTGACCGGCGACGCCGCGCGGGTGGTGCTCGACCCGGTCGGTGGACCCTATGCGGAACCGGCACTGCGCGGGCTTGCCCGCGGCGGAACGTTCCTCACTCTCGGCTACGCCGCAGGCGCCATCCCGTCCATTCCGCTGAACCTGGTGTTACTCAAGGGAATCGTGGTCCGCGGTATGGAGATCCGCACGTTTGTCACCGACCGGCCAGAGGACTCCGCCCGTGACATGCGGGAGTTGACCGAGATGTTCGCCTCGGGCGTGATCCGGCCCTACATCGGCGCCCGGTTTGCGCTGGCCGACACTGCGGCGGCGCTCAGGCATATGGCCGATCGCAAGGCGATCGGCAAGGTGCTCATCGACGTCATGTGAAGCCGCGAGACGGAACGTGGGGTCTTGAATTTCACCCAATCGCGGCCCTCGTTGCTGTCTCGCGGCGAAAGGGCGGCCCGTCACGGGGTGACGATGTTGAACGACGGATCGGGCCGGTCGAAGACGCTGACGAACCGTTGCAACGCCGCCTGATCGCCCGAGATCGCAAGACCCGGTGAGTCGAAGTCGCCGGCCGTGAGTAGGATCAGCCGAAAAGCATTGTCCAGCTTGATAGTTGCAGCTACTGTCGCCGAGTCCGCCGGTACCTTGCGGTGGACCAGTACGCCATTGCGAAGGGCCAGGCGGTAATTGCAGCCGGCGATGGTCACGTCGACCGCCAAATCCAGGTCCCATGCCCGCGGCCCGTTCACGCTGATCGCCATGCCGTCGAAGATCTGCTCCGGTGTCAGTTGAGCCATCAGGGTCGGCGACGCCGTCTGCGCCGCGGTGCCGAAGTTGCCGTCGCGCAATTCGGTCGCCCCGGACAGAAAAAAGTTGCGCCACGTTGCATTCTCCGCGCCATAGGCCAACTGCTCCAACGTATCCGCCAGCAGCGCGCGGGCGCCGGCGTGGTCGCTGTCGGTGAACACCGCGTGGTCGAGTAGCGTTGCCGCCCAACGGTAGTCACCGCCATCGAAGGCATGCCGGGCGAGCTCGATCACCCGGTCGATGCCGCCGAGCGCGTCGACGTAACGTGGGCCCAGCGCCTCGGGGGGGTGTGGCCACAGCCGGGCGGGGTTGCCGTCGAACCAGCCCATGTAGCGCTGATAGACCGCCTTGACATTGTGGCTGACCGAGCCGTAGTACCCGTGGGTGTGCCACGCCTTGTCCAACGCCGGTGGCATCTGCAGCGTCTCCGCGATCTCGACGCCGGTGTGCCCCTGATTGAGCATCCGCAGTGTCTGGTCGTGCAGGTACCCGTACAGATCCCGTTGCACCGAAAGGAATTCGACGACGCGCTCGCGGCCCCACGTCGGCCAATGGTGCGAAGCGAACACCACATCGGTGCGGTCGGCGAATGAGTCGATCGCCTCGGTCAGGTACCCGGACCAGGCGTGCGGGTCGCGGACCAGCGCACCGCGCAGCGTCAACAGGTTGTGCAGATTGTGGGTGGCATTCTCGGCCATGCACAACGCCCGGAATTTCGGAAAATAGAAATGCATTTCGGCCGGCGCCTCGGTGCCGGGCGCCATCTGGAACTCGATCTCGACGCCGTCGATCGTGTGGGTCTCGCCGGTGGCCTGCACGTCGACGGTCGGAACGATCAGCGCGATCTCCCCCTGCGAGGCCGCCTGCCCCAGACCACAACCCACGTGGCCGCGCGGCCCGGCCTCGAGCAGCGTGCCGTACATGTAGCTGGCCCGGCGTGCCATCGCCGTTCCGGCGTAGACGTTCTCCTGCACGACGTGCTCGGTGAAGCCTTCGGGCGCCAGCACCGCCACCTTGCCCGCATCCACGTCGGCCTGCGAGGTGACTCCGAGCACGCCGCCGAAATGGTCGACGTGGCTGTGGGTATAGATCACCGCGACGACGGGTCGATCGCCCCGGTGACTGCGGTACAGCTGCAGCGCGGCGGCCGCGACCTCGGTGGAGACCAACGGGTCGATCACGATCAGGCCGGTGTCGCCCTCGACGAAGCTGATGTTCGAAAGGTCCAGCCCGCGAACCTGATAGATGCCCGGCACGACTTCGTACAGGCCTTGTTTCGCGGTCAGCGTGCACTGTCGCCACAGACTCTGATGCACCGATGGTGGCGCCTCGCCGGTGACAAAGGCGTACTTGTCGTTGTCCCAAACGACCCTGCCGTCGGCGGCCTTGACGACGCACGGCGTCAACGCGCCGATGAATCCCCGGTCGGCGTCGGCGAAGTCGGCGGTGTCGTCGAGCGGGAGGTGCCGGTTCTGGTGTGCGGAGGCGATGACGGCTGTCGGCGGTTTGTGATCCACGGCGTCGAGATTGCCACTATTACACCGGTGTTGGAAGAGACGAGTTGGCGAACGCCCGGGGCGCGCTATCGGCCCTGATCGACGGCCCAGGTGTGGATCGCAAACCTGGCCCTGCCGGCCGTGAGGGTTCACAGGAAGCCAACTGGCAAATGTCGGGTAAACCGCGTGCACGGCTCTCAACAGGCAGCTCGAATTTGCCGAAATCACTATCCGCCATTTCAGCAAAGCTGCATACTGCCGAAACGGCTCGTCATTGTCGACGGGCCGCCACGAAACAAAGGAGAACCGGGTGAAGCGTTCAGTAACGGTCGCGGCCGCTGCGACGGCAATAGTCGTCGTCGGCCTGTCTGGCTGTTCGAGCAACAAGTCGTCGTCGGGTGGTTCGAGCGCGTCGTCGGGCAGTAGTGGCGCCACGGCCTCGAGCGGATCTTCGACCGCGAAGGTCACGATCGACGGCAAGGACCAGAACATCCAGGGCACGGTCGCCTGCACGACCGCTGCCGGCAACGTCAACATCGCCATCGGTGGAGCCTCCACCGGTATCGGCGCCGTGCTGACCGACGCCTCCCCGCCGTCGGTGAAGTCGGTCGGCCTGGGCAACGTCAACGGCGTGACGCTTGGCTACACCCCGGGCGTACCCGGCGCCGGCAACGCCACCGCGACCAAGGACGGCAGTAAGTACAAGATCTCGGGCACCGCGACCGGGGTGGACATGGCCAACCCGATGCAACCCGTGAACAAGTCCTTCGAAATCGATGTGACCTGCCCCTAGCACGGGCCCAGCGGACTCCACACGACAGCGACGACCCGGCGCCGCCGTCGTGTGGAGAATGCCAGTTCACCAGATACACAAGGGCTTTCACGATTCATGGAACTGCGCCAATCGGACCGTGAACTCGGTGTGGCCCGGAGCGCTCTGCAGCGCGATCGTGCCGTGGTGTGCCTTAACCACCGCGGAGACGATGGCCAGACCCAATCCTGTGCTGCCGCCTTTGCGGGACCGCGACGTGTCGCCGCGGGCGAACCGCTCGAACACTTCTGACTGCAGCTGCTCCGGAATGCCGGGGCCGTTGTCGCAGACGCTCAGCACGGCATGCGCGCCGTCGGATTCCAGACGAGTGGTCACCACCGTGCCCGCTGCGGTGTGAACGCGGGCGTTGGCCAGCAGGTTGGTCATCACCTGATGCAGTCGCGCCGCATCCCCGGACACCATGACCGGCTCCTCGGGCAGGTCCAGCTCCCACTGGTGGTCTGGTCCGGCAACGTGCGCATCGCTGACCGCGTCCACCGCGACACGCGAGAGATCGACCGGCTCACGTTCCAGGGGCCGCCCGGAATCGAGGCGGGCCAGCAGCAACAGATCCTCGACCAGGTGCGTCATCCGCTCGGTCTCGGACTGCACGCGGTTCATCGCGTGCGCCACCGCGTCGGTGTCGTCGCCTACGCGCTGCGCCAATTCGGTGTACCCACGGATCGCGGCCAGCGGGGTGCGCAGTTCGTGGCTGGCGTCAGCGACGAATTGCCGCACCCGCGTCTCGCTGGCCTGACGCGTCGACAATGCGGCGGCGATGTGGTCGAGCATCCGGTTGAGCGCGGACCCGAGTTGGCCGACTTCGGTGCGCGGGTTGGCATCTGACTCGAGTACCCGCACCGGCAGCGCGACTTCACCGCGGTCCAGCGGCAAATCGACGACCTCCGTGGCGGTTTGAGCGACGCGACGCAGCGGTGCCAGAGCCCGCCGGATGATCACGATGCCCGCCGTGGTGGCGGCCACCACCGCGATCACCGTGACGACGCCGAAGATCAGCAGGACGCGGATCATCGTCGCGTCGACGTCGGACATCGACAGGCCGGTCACGACCACGTCGCCGTTGCGGCGGACCGTTGCGGCGGCCACCCGATAACGGCCGAGTCCGTCGAGATCCCGCGTCACCGGGCGCCGGTCCGCGGGCAGCGAGGCCAACTCGGCCCGGGCGGCATCGGTCAGACCGGCACGCCCGCCGGCCGCCGTCAGGTAACCGGCCTCGATCGTCCCGTTCGGACTGACCACCACCCCCGCCATGCCGACTGGCTGCGCCGGAGCGTCCAAGAAGACCGGACCGGGCCCGGGTCGCGGGAACGGCCGCGAATGATGCCGCCAGGGCGCCATCGGCTCGGCCAATATCCGCACCGACCGTTGCGACGCGTCATGCAACTGGGTGTCGAGCTGCGCTACCAGGTACTTGTACAGGGCGAGCTCGGTCGCTGCGCCGATACCGACGCAGACGATGACCAGAATGAGAATCTGACCGACCAGTAGGCGAAACCGAAGGGACCAGGCCCCACCCATGACTAGCGGGCCGGCTTGAGGACGTATCCGGCGCCGCGCAGCGTGTGGATCATGGGCTCGTGCCCGCTGTCGATTTTCTTGCGCAGGTAGGAGATATAGAGCTCGACGATGTTGGACCGGCCGCCGAAGTCGTAGCTCCATACCCGGTCGAGGATCTGTGCCTTGCTCAGCACCCGCTTGGAGTTGCGCATCATGAAGCGCAACAACTCGAATTCGGTGGACGTCAACGAGATTGGCTCCCCCGCGCGAGTTACCTCGTGGCTGTCCTCGTTGAGCACCAGGTCCCCGACCACCAGCTGTGCGCCGCTGTCCTCGGTGGTCACCCCGGTGCGCCGCAGCAGGGCGCGCAGCCGCAGCACCACTTCTTCCAGACTGAACGGTTTGGTGACATAGTCGTCGCCGCCGGCGGTCAGGCCCGCGATGCGATCCTCGAGCGCATCCTTGGCCGTCAGCAACAGCACCGGCAACTGGGGCGTCTCCTCGCGGAGTTTGCGCAAGACGTCCAGCCCACTCATGTCGGGCAACATCACGTCGAGAACGACGACGTCCGGTCGCTGCGCGCGCGCCGACTCCAGGGCCGACGCGCCGTCGCCCGCGGTCGCGATGTTCCAGCCCTCATAGCGCAAGGCCATCGAAACCATCTCGGCCAGCACGGGTTCGTCGTCGACCACCAGCACATTGATCGGATTTCCGTCGGCGCGTCGCATGACCACGCGCTCGACGGGGGCTTGGGGTTGGCTCACAACTACCTAGTATGCGCACAGCGATGAGGTCCTGCTATGGCGTTGCTATGCGCCAGCTGTGAGCCAACCTCGAGGGGCTAGAACCAGACTTTTCGGCCACCCACCGGACGTCCGACGGCACCGAGAATCCACAGGATCACACCGATCACGATGAGGATTCCGCCGATTGTGTACAAGATGCTGAGGCTTGGAACAAAGTATCCGATGACGAGCAGAACGATTCCGAGCACAATCATGATGACTCCTGTTTTTCAGTTGTTGAGGCGGTTATCGAAGTTGTTGAAATAGCTATCGAGAATTGTCTGGCACTAACGGATTTCAGTACCAATAGCGCCGGCCGCCCACCGGGCGTCCCACGCTGCCCAGAACCCACAACACAGCGCCAATGACCAGCAAGATAATGCCGATCGTTTGCAACACAGCAACTTTCAGGACGTATCCCAAGATCAGCAGAATGATGCCCAGACCGATCATGACGCCTCCGTTCCAATCAAGCGGTCGACGTCCAGAGCGGGCATCGAGCTGGGTTGCGGCAGATGGCAATCGGTGACTTTGGGATTGACACCCGCATAATTCAGGGGACCCGCCAGCACCGTGACCGCGATCGTGCCCAAACTGGCACAATTCTGCTCGGTATTCTTCAGGTAGTCCCGCTGGAAAGCGGCAATGACGCCGATCACCAACCAAACCACCACAATCGCACTGATAAGACCTCCGCCACGCATCCTGTCCTCCATCGTTGGGGCAAAACCGCAGAGCAGAAGCTAAGGTACCCAGGCCGACCGGCGTCCAAACATTCGGACTCAACATCTGAAATACCGACAGACGGAGGCATTTCCGACGCTACGGTTAAGCAGCGGCTTTCTCGCAACGGAGGCGCAGTATCGGTACTTGGGTACTACAAAGTCGCGACGTGAACCATGCGCAGCCGCAAGCAGTTTCGCGGCGTCAGCAAATCAGGGGCGCCGCGCAGAAGTGAAGACGACGTGCGGCATCACATCGTCGGCGGGGACCGTGCGTCCGTGCCGGGCCAGCAGATCGGCCATCCCGATGGCCGCGGATTCCCAGCCGTGCTCACCCAGCCAGTCGACGATCTCGGTGCGCTCCTCCGGGTACCAGAGTTCTTCGACGTCGGGGATCTCCGCGCCGAGTACCTGGGCGGCCGCAGCGCGGAAACGCGTCGCCTGCTCGCGCTGGCGGGCCAGCAGATCCGGGTTCACCGCCTTCTTGGACGGCCCGTTGGTGGCCAACCGACTGCCGGGAGCGCTGAGCGAATTGATCCGCTCGAGCAGTAGATCCTGCGCCGCCGCGGGCAGATAGCGGAGCAACCCCTCGGCCGACCACATCGTCGGTGCGGATGCGTCAAAACCGGCCTCTCGCAAGGCCTTCGGCCAGTCGTCCCGCAGGTCGACCGCCACGCTCACCAGTCGCGCGGCCGGCTGCGCGCCGTGACGCGCCAGCGTCCCCGACTTGAAATCCAGCACCTTCTGCTGGTCGAGCTCGTACACCGTGGTGCCGTCCGGCCACGGCAGCCGCCAGGAGCGGGAGTCCAGGCCGGACGCCAGGATCACCACCTGCCGGATGCCGGCGGACACCGCGTCGAGGAACAGATCGTCGAACCACTTGGTCCGCACCGCCATGAAGTCGACCATCACCTGCCGGTGGGCGCCCACGTCGGGCTCGAGATCCGTCAGTGCCGCCGAGAGTTGCGGGTCCGACGTCAAACTCCACATGCCCGGACCGGCGGCGTCGAGGAATACCTGCGCGAAAGGGTCCTGGATCAGCGGGTTATCGCTGACGGTTTCGGCGGCCCGGGCCGCAGCGACACCGAGCGCGGTCGACCCCACGCTCTCGGTGATCTCCCAGGAATCGTTGTCGGTCCGCGCCATCTTCGGTCCTCCCGTTAGTAGCCAGCATCGGACACTACGCGGGCCGCCTGTGGGGGCGCTGGGCCGAGTAGTAGCTTCACCTTCGTGGAGGAGCTCAACGCCCCGGACGGCCTCGCGGAGTGGATGTCAGACCAGGGGTTGGGCGATGGCCCGCTGGAAAACGTGGCCAAGATCAGTGGCGGCACCCAGAACATCATGCTGCGGTTCACCCGCTCCGGGCGGGAGTATGTGCTGCGTCGCGGACCCAAGCATCTGCGCCCGCGCAGCAATGTGGTGATCATGCGCGAGACCGAGGTGCTGGCGGCGCTTGCCGGAAGCGATGTGCCGCATCCTCGCCTGATCGCCAGCTGCCCCGACCCCGACGTGCTCGGCGACGCAGTGTTCTACCTGATGGAACCGATCGACGGGTTCAACGCCGGCCAGGAAATGCCGGAGTTGCATGCCGGCGACCCGGCGGTGCGTTTCGGGATGGGACTGTCGATGGCCGAGTCGCTGGCCAACCTCGGCGCGGTCGACTACGCCGCGGTGGGCCTGAGCGGTTACGGCAAGCCGGACGGATTCCTGGAACGTCAAGTGCCACGCTGGCTTTCAGAGCTGGAGTCGTATCGGGAGTTCGACAGTTACCCGGGCCCGGACATTCCCGGCGTCGACGATGTGGCCACGTGGCTCGACGAGGGCCGCCCGGGACAGTGGACGCCGGGAATCATGCACGGCGACTATCACGCGGCCAACGTGATGTTCTCCCACACCGGCCCCGAGGTCGTCGCGATCGTCGACTGGGAGATGTCCACGATCGGCGACCCCCTGCTCGACCTCGGCTGGTTGCTGGCCACCTGGGGACTGTCGCCGGCCTTCGGCGGCCAGCTGTTCGAGCACGGCGGGATGGCCGCGCCCAGCGACCTCGTCGAGCAGTACGCCCGCAACACCACCCGCGATCTGTCGCACGTCACCTGGTACACCGTGCTGGCCTGTTTCAAGCTCGGCATCGTCCTGGAAGGCACCCACGCACGCGCCTTTGCGGGCAAGGCCCCCAAGGAAATCGGCGATCTGCTCCACGATGCCACCGTGCGCCTGTTCGAGCAGGCCCTGACCCTGATGGACACCCGATGATTGACTTCGACATCCCGGCCGACGTCGCCGCGCTGCGCGACCAGATCCGCGCCTTCGTCAACGACAAGATCGTCCCCTACGAAACCGACCCCCGACTCACCCGGCACGGTCCTGACGACGATTTGCGCACCGAGCTGGTCGGGCTGGCACGGGACGCCGGGCTGCTGACCTTCCAGGCGCCCAAGCGTTTTGGCGGACGTGAGCCGTCACACCGCGAGCAGGCGGTGCTGTTCGAAGCGGCCGGCTGGTCGACGCTGGGCCCGATCGCTCTCAATTGCGCCGCGCCGGACGAGGGCAACATGTTTCTGCTGGGGCGGGTCGCCAACGACGAGCAGGTGGAACAGTTCCTGACCCCGGTGATCGACGGACGACAGCGGTCGGTGTTCGCGATGACCGAACCCGGGGGTGCCGGTTCAGATCCCAACCAGCTCAACACAACCGCCGACTTCGACGGTAGCCACTACGTCATCAACGGCCGCAAGTGGCTGATCACCGGAGCCAACGGCGCGCGAACCTGGATCATCATGGCCCGGGTGGCGCCGAACCCGCACGGTCCCGACGGGCCGACCCTGTTCCTGTGCGAAGGCGACACGGCGGGTATCGAGATCGAGCGCGTGATGAACACGATGGACCGCAACTATGTCGAGGGACACGGCGTCGTGGCGTTCAACGACCTGCGCCTACCCGCCTCGGCGGTGCTGGGCGAAGTCGGTCAGGCCCTGCGCTACGCCCAGTTGCGGCTGGCGCCGGCGAGACTCACGCACTGCATGCGCTGGCTCGGTGCCGCATCCCGCGCGCAGTCGATCGCGATCAGGCACGCCCGCGAGCGGACCGCTTTCGGTAAGACGCTCGGTGAACACCAGGGCGTCAGCTTCATGATCGCCGACAACGAAATCGCCTTGCAGCAGTGCCGACTCGCGATTTGGTGGGCGTGCTGGACGCTGGACATGGGCGATCGGGGTACCGGCCGGCATGAAAGCTCGATGGTCAAGGCCTACGTGTCCGAGGAGTTGTTCAAGGTTGCCGACCGTTGCGTTCAAATCCTGGGCGGAATAGGCATTTCCGACGAGACGCCGGTGGGGATGATCTTCTCCGACATGCGGGCCTTCCGGCTTTACGACGGCCCGACCGAAGTGCACAAATACGCAATCGCGCGTCAGGTGTTGCGGCCCTAGGCGTCAGACATCCGTCGCGCTCAGCGCGGCATCCAGCGTCGGGTACAGCGCGACCACCGTGTCCAGACCCGTCAGTTGAATCGGCCTGCTGGCGGCCGGACTGTTGGCCACTACCGCGATCCGGATCGACTCGCCGACCTTCTCGTTGGTGGCTGCCAGTATCCGCAGCCCGACCGACGCCATGAACGTGACCTCGGACAGCTCGATCGCCAGCAGGGTGGGACTTACTTCAAGAGCCTGCGCGATCGCCGCTTCGAAGGCGGGCGCGGTGCTCAAATCGATTTCGCCGCCGATGCTGACCACGGCGGCGCCATCCCGATGCGCGACCGAGGTGGTGATGGTATCGGCAGCTGACAACGGCCATTCCTTCATCTGAAGTCTTGTCGTTCCTGGCAGCGACCGTGCCGACCCGGGACGCCGGACAAATTCGCCAAAATAGTACTGCACGGTCAGCGACCGTGTGGCTCGGTTAGTCTGGGCCGAGACTTATGTCCGCCGCGGAGAACCGGGAGGATCAGTGTCGACGTCGCCGTTCCGGCTCTAGTGATCACCGCGCCGGTGTCCACCGCATGAAATCCGACGATTTCCTCCTCCAGTACGCGGCAGCGCTGCGTGCTTACCTGCAGGCGAGTGGTGCGCGCAATCTCGGCGTGGGCAATGAGCTTGGCCGTCAGGCACTGCACAACGACATCAGCATGCTGAAGATCGTCGAGGAACACTCCGGGCTGGTCCACCAACTGGCGCAAGACATTCCAGACTTCGACGGGGCCGAGGCGCTGGCCTTCCTACTGCACACCCTCGCCCCTCTCGACGCGGCGACGCGCCGATCCGAGGAACAGCGAGCCCGGGCGGAAGATCTCGCCGACCGCGACGAGTTCCGCGACGCCGTGGTGAACTCGCTGCAGGAGGGTTTCTTCGTCTCCGATCGCGCCGGCGCCGTGATCGAACTCAACGACGCCTTCGCCAAACTCACCGGCTACGGGGCCCCGGGCCTGCCGTATCGGTGGCCGCATCCGTGGCTGGTCGACGAGAAGGCGGCGCGGCTACAACGGCACCGGCTGAGCGACGAAGCCCAGGTGCAGTACGAGACCCCGATCCGACATCGCGACGGCCGGCTGGTGTGGGTCGCAGCGAATGTCAATCGGGTCGATGCCGATACCACCGATGGCGACGTTTACGTCGGCACCCTGCGCGACATCACCGCCGAGCGCGCGTTCGCCGCGCGGGAGAGCGCTGTGCTGCGGCTGGCCACCGCGGTCAGCGTGGCCAAGAGCATGTCGGACGTCTTGACGATCACTCTCGATGAGTGCCGGCTGGCCCTCGACGTGCACCGGGTGGTGGCCGCGGTGTGGCCGGCAGACGGTGTCGAGCCGGCCATTCAGGTTGCCGGAGAACGAATTTCGCCGGACTGGCGCCACCTTGAACCGGGGCTACGGGAGATCTTCGAGCAAGCTCGCCGCCAACTGCCGCTGACCGTTCAGCCTGTCGAAAGTCCCGATGCCCCGGGCCAATCGACGGGTGTCGTCGCGGTCCTCACCGGCGGCGGCGGCGTCGCACTGTGGCTCGAGCTTCGGGTGCCGCGGCGGATCAGCGGCGAGGATCGCCTGCTGATCACGGTGCTGGTCGGTCACCTGGGGCTGGCGATTCAGCACGTGCGCCAATTCGAGGCCGCCCGCGAGACCTCGCTGACGCTGCAGCACGCGATGCTCGCACCCGCCAAGCTGCCACCCGGCTTCGCGGTTCGCTACGAGCCGGCCGTCACGCCGCTCGAAATCGGCGGCGACTGGTACGACGTACTACGGATCGGCGATCATCGGATCGGCATCATTGTCGGCGACTGTGTGGGCCGCGGCCTGTCGGCCGCGGCGGTGATGGGTCAGCTCCGCGCCTCGGCACGCGCTCTACTGCTCACCGGGGCCGAGCCGGCAAAGCTGCTCGAGGAGCTCGACGCGGTAGCTGCCCTGATTCCAAATGCGTTCTGCACCACGGTTTTTCTAGCCATCCTGGACACCGACTCCGGCGAATTGTCCTACAGCTGCGCCGGCCACCCCCCGGCGATACTGGCCGCGCCAGGAAAAGCGCACACGTTGATCACCAACGCTCGTTCGGTTCCATTAGCCGTGCAGCGCAAGGGGTCTCGCCCGCAAGCGTCGATTACCCTACCGCCCGGATCGACGTTGATGCTCTACACCGACGGTCTGGTCGAACGGCGCGACGTCACCCTCGACGACGGGATCGCCCGCCTCAGTGCGACGGTGGCCCGCACGATGAATCAGACCGTCGACGACGTCGCCGACGCTGCCCTTGCCGAACTGGCGCCACCCGGCGGCTACGACGACGACATTGCCATCGTCGTGTATCGCCGGCCATACCCACCGCTCGTCATCCACCGGGTGGTCAACGTCGATCAACTCGGCGACCTTCGGCACCAACTCGCCAAGTGGCTGGGAGACGCCGGAGTCCGCGAGGAGAAGGTGGCTGACATCGTGCTGGCGGTCAACGAAGCCGTCGCGAACAGCATCGAGCACGGATATCAGGGGCGCAAGACGGGAAAGATCCGTCTCAAAGCAGAGAACGACGGCGCGCGGGTCCGCATCAAGATCAGCGACAAAGGGTCATGGAAGCCGGCGGCCACCGATCCCGGCGTCCGTGGACGCGGGTTGCTGCTGATACGCGCGGTGAGCGACTGGCTTGAAATGGATTGCACACCAAAGGGAACCACGGTCGATATGAGTTTCAGCCTGGGTGCCGGATAGCGCGACCCACTGCTACGGCAGCACGGTGTGCATCAACATCACGTCGTACGCCGACCACAGCGACAGGTTGAAGTACAGATCCTTACCGTTCGACCAGGGGTGGATCATCGGCGCGTAAATGCCGCCCGGCATCTGGAACGACGACACCAGCGGCTGCTCGGGGCTCCACGGCCCCTCCGGCGCGGGTGCGGTACGGGCGATGACATCGTTGCTGCCGCCATTGGTGTAGAGCACCAGATACTGCTTCAGGTAGTCGTTGTACTGCGCCGACATCTCGCCGACCGGACCGGGGAAGATCGGGGTGGCCGCCGACGGGTCGGCCGCGACCCAGCGGCGCCCGTCGGCGTTCCAGTACTGGTACTTGCCGACATCCGGCAACGCGTTCGGTTGAACCCGGGACAGGAACGCCGCGCCGCTGCGGCCGGATGGCGTTCCGAAGTTGTAGATATAGCCGTCCTTGCCGCGCATGAATGCGGCCATCTGGAAGTTCTCGTTGCCGGGTACGAAGCGTCCACCCGGTACGGTGTCCGCCCCGGCCAGTCGAACGCTGGTGGGGTAGATGCCCCAGGACTGCCCGTTGTCCAGCGAACGCGCGATACCCGAGTAGTTCGTCGACCACTCGCCGTCGCGGCCCCAGTTCTTGATCGACATGAAGCTCATGTACTGGGTCCTACCGAGCGAGATCGCCGACGTCGGGATCATGCCCGTCTCGTGGCTGGCCTTGTGAATGCTGTTGAGCACCTGCTTGGACAGGCCCGGCGCCCACACCGGTGAGCCGGAATACGGGTTGTTGGGGACGCCGTCGGAGACGTGAATGCCGTGCGAAAGGTCGCGATCCTGGCTGCGGAACAGCACGTTGTAGCGCCACTGCTGCCCGTGCACGGCGCAATAGCCGAAGGTGTCACCGAACGCCATCAGCACCTGACGGTTCCCGGGATCGCCGTTGTCCCAAGGAATCCCGAGGTCGGTGCCAGAAATGCCGAACCGCTCCAGAGTGCGGTTCGGGCTGTTCGGCCCGGTCACATATTCGACGAGTGAAGTCGGCGCACCCGCGACCCCGGCGGGCGGCGGCGACGGCGGCACCGGAACTGCTTCTGGGACAGCCTGATTGGCGTTGGGCGACTGCGGAATGGCGGCCCCGGGAACCGGCGGAACGGGCGTCACCGCCGCCTGCAGTTGCGCCGGCCGCTGGGGAATGGCTTTGAGCAGGCCCGAGATCAGCGGACCCAGTTTGGGAAGCGGCGCGTTGTCGTTGGTGCCGCGTGGCCTACGGCCCGTCGGTGGTGCCACCGGGCCGGGCGACGGCATCGTCGGCATCCCCGCCGGCGGAGGGACATTCGCCTCGGGGGCACTGCAGGGCACGGCGAAAGCGGGGGGTGCGTAGCTGATCGGCACGATGAGCCCCACGACGGTTACCAGGGCCACGGGTACCGAAACAATTCGACGAGTCGCCGACATGTCCCACCTCTCCAGGGGCGAGCCGTCGCTGTGGGAAGACGTGGATCACATTGACGTTCGCAGTTACTGGTGTGACGATAGAGGCGAATGTGGCGGTTGAAACGGCCGAGTCGTCAATAGGTATGCATCCGTGACCGTGTCGCAATACGGGCGCTAGAAGTTGTTACAGGTGGCAGCCACTTGCTGGACGAGCACGAATTGCTGCGCGGCCCCTGGCGTGCTCATGGCCTGCTCGGCCATAGCCTGGCGTTGGGTCGGCGGAGCGGCGAGAAACTGGCGCAGATACGACTGCGCCATCGGCGATCTGCTGAATTGCCCGGCAGCTGCTGGACTTTGGGCGTTGAGCGCGGCCATCACCTGCGAGTAGTTGCAGGTTGTGGAGACGATCGGGCCGAGGTCGGGATCGGCGGACGCGACCCCGGTGCTGACGGTCAACGACAACGTCAGACTCGCGACCACTGCAGTCAACGTCGATGGCAATGCACTCAATGCTGTTTCCTTCCATCCAGTTACAGACGTGAGCCCTAACCGGACCCTGCCGCCGCAACGTAGTTACCGCCGTTGGCGCCGTAGGCACCGGTCGCGCCGGTCTGGCCCGCAAGCCCGCTTGTCGCCTGGCCGATTCCGCTGTAACCGCCAACGCCCCCTGTGCCGCCCGCCCCGCCGGGTCCACCGGGCCCGCCGAGCCCGCCGGTGGGGGTGGTCGCGTCGCCCGCCCCGCCGACACCGCCGACGCCGCCGGTTCCACCGGTTCCGCCGGCGCCACCGGTACCGCCGTAACCGATCAACGTCGAGCCGGTACCCCCTGCACCGCCGTTGCCGCCCGCATAGCCGGTCCCGCCAACACCGCCGGCCCCGCCCGGTGCAGTACCGGCGGTGCCGGTACTGCCGGTGTAGCCGGTCCCGCCCTTTCCGCCGTCGCCGCCGTTGCCGAGCGCGCTCACGTTGGTGATGTTGTCGCCGATGCTGCCCCCGGCACCTCCGTTGCCTGCGGCCAAGGTGGCGGTCCCATCGCCGCCGGCACCGCCGACGCCGCCGTTCCCCATGACCCAGCCGCCGGCGCCGCCATTACCACCGTCGGCCCCGAGCCCGCCGTCACCGCCTGCGCCACCGTTACCGATTCCCAGGGCATCCCCGCCGTTACCCCCGGCCATGCCGGGGTCGGCGGCCGCGTCGTAGCCGGCGCCACCGTCACCGGCTAACAGGCCGCCATCCTGGCCCAGGGGGTCGGCCACTGTTCCGGGTGCGCCGTCGCAAATCAGGCCGCAGATGTTGCTCGGCGTCTGGAAAAGGCTATTGAGCTCGTTGTCGACGACCTGGCCTTCTGGACTTGCGATCCAGTTTTCGATGAACGTATGCACCGGTTGATAGAAGTCCGCCTGAAAGGACTCCGCGAGAGCGGTGTTGTCGGTTGTCCCGTTGCCAATCAAGCCAAGCTGGGCCAGCAGGCCGCTCAAATCGAAACCGCTGCCCGGGTCGGCGGCTGAAGCCATCGCCACGCTCGGGTCGGGCAAGTCGGGGAGAGCGAGAGCAGCAGCAGCAGCATCGGGTGCCCCAGTGCCGTTGAAAAGGTCAGCTAGCAGAGTGCTCAGATCCAGGGTCGCGGCGGGCTCGGCGGCGGCCGAGACCAAGCCCGGGTCGAGTAAATTCATGATCAGATCTTCGATGCCAAAATCGGCCCTGGCTTGCGGTGCGCTGACTACCGGGCCAATCGCGGCCGCCAAGACCGCCCCAGCGGTCCCGGACAGACCGATCGCCGCACGACGGAAGGGCCTGAAGTCACGTAAGCGTGTTTTTGATGTTGCGTGCCGACCTGCCACCGTCCAGCCTTCTACTCGATGCCGACGCCGAAACAAGCGCCGCACCCCCGCCTACGGAAGCTACTTGACGCGTGTGGAATAACAAAATGGGTTCCCGGAATTATCGATAACTTCTCAGGTTCTGCGCGGGAAGGCTATGTGTCGCCATCGCGGAACTGCCGACGGTGGGCGTCGGCGAACCTACCAGGCACCCGGACCTGCTGGCGGTGACCGCTTCCGGCGACGAGGAGCGGTTGCGTGTCATCGTCGCGGGGCTGAGTCGTCTCCGACGGTCCACCGCCTACTTTTTGCTGACTCGACAAGAGGGCACGAACCACCGGACGCGGTGGTTCGGACCGAAGCATGTGACTGGCCGGTCGCGGACGAACAATCAGCGGCCACCAGAACCAACGTCCAAGCAGCGCGGCGATAGACGGCGTCATGAACGAGCGCACGACCAAGGTGTCGAACAACAGGCCCAGGCCGATCGTGGTGCCAACTTGACCGATAATTCGCAAATCGCTGGCGGCCATCGAGGCCATGGTGAATGCGAACACCAGGCCCGCATTTGTCACCACCTTCCCGGTACCCCCCATGGCGCGGATGATACCGGTATTGATACCCGCGGCAATTTCCTCTTTCATCCGAGATACTAAAAGCAAATTGTAGTCCGACCCCACTGCCAAAAGGACGATCACGGACATCGGGAGCACCATCCAGTGCAATTGCATACCCAAAATGTATTGCCAAATCAGAACCGAAAGGCCAAATGACGCACCCAATGAAAGCGCAACGGTGCCCACGATAACCAGTGCGGCCACAAAACTTCGCGTGATGACGAGCATGATGATAAAAATGAGGCAAAGCGCGCCAACGAGTGCGATCCGTAGATCGTATCTGGAGCCGTCACGGAAGTCTTTGAAGGTCGACGCGGTGCCGGAGATGTAAATCCCGGCGTCAGCCAGCGGCGTGGTCTTGAGCGCCTCCGCCGCCGCGGTCTTTATCTGATTGATCCGCGCTATGCCCTCGGAAGTAGCAGGATCTCCCCGATGCGAAATGATGAATCGAGCCGCTTTCCCGTCGGGAGACAGGAAGGAATTCATTGCGTGCTGGAAGTCCGGGTTCTGGAAAATCTCCGGAGGCAGGTAGAAGGAGTCGTCGTTCTTGGCGGCATCGAAAGCCTGCCCCATCGCGTTGGCGTCCTGGCTCGACTTGTCCATATCGCCGAAGGACCCCGCCATGCTGCTGTGCATCGTCAGCAGCAGGCTCCTTATGGATTCCATGTTGGCGATCATCAGTGGCATCTGCTGAAGTAGCTGCGGCAACAGCTGGTCCATCTTGTCTAGATCCTTCATGAGGTCCAGCAACTTATCGCTGAGCTCATCGATCCCGTTCAACAAGTCGAATACCGACCTGAGCGACCAGCATATCGGTATGTCGTAACAGTGCTTTTCCCAGTAGAAGTAACTTCGAATAGGCCTCCAGAAATCTTCGAAGTCCGACGCATTCTCCCTTAACTCTTCGACAACGACTGTCAAGACTTTTGTCTCGGCGAATGTCTGGTGGGTAATTTCAGTCATCTTCTTCTGAAATTCGTACATGCGCTTCATCAGTTCGATTTGCGTGGTCAACATATCGGCCTGCTTGAGCAGATCGTCGGTGCTGCCTTTGATGTACTTCATGTCTTGCATCTGGCCGGCATTTTGAATGCTGATCAGGAACGGTATCGAGGTGTGCTCAATGGGCGTTCCCTCGGGCCGGGTTATGCCCTGTACTCGAGAAATCCCTTTGACTCGAAAGATCGCCTTGGCCAGTTTATGCAACACAAGAAAGTCCGCGGGGTTGCGCATGTCGTGGTCGGATTCGATCATCAGAATCTCTGGCATCATTCGCGCCTGGGAGAAATGCCGATCAGCGGCCGAATATCCCAAATTGGCCGGAATGTTTTGGGGCACATAGAACCGGTCGTTGTAGCTCGTTTTGTAGCCAGGCAGCGTGACCAGACCGATCAGCGCGACTGTCAATGTCGCGACGAGGATGGGTGCGGGCCAGCGGACAATCGCCGTACCGACCCGTCGCCATCGATAGGTCGAGATGCTGCGCGTGGGATCGAACAACCCGAAACGACCGCCCACGGTCAGGACAGCGGGAACCAGTGTGACCGCGACCGCGACCGCGACGAGCATGCCTACCGCGCACGGCACACCAATGGTCTGGAACATCGGCATGCGGGTAAAGCTCAGGCACAACATTGCTCCGGCGATCGTCAACCCGGAACCCAACACAACAGGAGTGACCCCGCGGTAGGTGGTGTAGTAGGCCGTTTCCGGATCCTGGCCGGCTTGACGGGCCTCTTGATATCGGCCGAAAAAGAATATCCCATAATCAGTTCCCGCAGCCATTGCGAGAGCCACCAACAGATTAATGGCAAACATCGACAGCACGACAATATTTTTATCGGCGAGAAAGGCGACAATACCCCGAGCCGAAAACAACTCGACCGCAACCGTGATCAACAAAATTATCACGGTGGTAATTGAACGATAGACGAGGAGCAGCACTGCGAAAATTATCGCGGCACCTATGACGGTCATTTTCAGGATGGATCTGTCGCTCGCGCCCTGCATATCCGTAACGAGGGATGACGGCCCAGTGACATACACCTTGACACCGGGCGGCGGCGTCATCGGCTCCACAATGTTCCGGACCGCCGCGACGGATTCCTGCCCTAAAGTGGTGCCCTGGTTTCCGGCCAGGTACAACTGTGCATACACAGCCTTGCCATCGGGGCTTTGCGCGCCGGTCGCGGTGAGGCGATCTCCCCATAGATCCTGCACGTGCTCGATATGCCGGGGGTCGGCTCTCAGCTTGCGGACCAATTCGTCGTAGTAAGTGCGGGCGTCGTCCCCGAGCTTTTGCTGTCCCTCCAGCACGATCATCGCGAAACTGTCCGAATCGGATTCTTTGAAGACCTTCCCCATGCGGGTCATGGCCTGTACCGACGGCGCGTCGCGGGGACTCAGTGGCACCGAATGTTCCCGGCCGACCTGCTCCAGCCAAGGGACTGCCAAAGTCACCACCAGAGTCAGCGCCACCCAGCCCACGATGATGAGGACCGAAAGCTTGCGGATCGACCGCGCTACCACGGGAACTCGAGGGTGTTCGGGACTCACTGAGATCCGCCAGTTACCGCTGCTGTGTCGTCAGGAGGGCGCGTACCACCGGCCTGGGTCCAGTCGGCCGAAGTAAGGAGCTGGCGGGGCGAGGCCGCACCTGCAGCGGCCACCAGAACCAGCGACCCAGCAGCGCGGCGATAGACGGCGTCATGAACGCGCGCACCACCAGCGTGTCGAACAGCAGACCCAGACCGATCGTCGACCCTATTTGACCGATCGTGCGCAGGTCGCTGACCATCATGGACCCCATGGTGAACGCGAATACCAGCCCGGCGTTTGTCACGACCTTGCCCGTGCCACCCATCGCACGAATGATGCCGGTCTTTATGCCGGCGCCTACTTCTTCTTTCATCCGGGCGACCAACAACAAGTTATAGTCCGACCCCACCGCCAAAAGCATGATCACCGACATCACCAGCACAGCCCAGTGAATTTGGATGCCGGCCAGGTACTGCCACACGAATACGGAAAGTCCGAAGGACGCGCCCAGCGACACCAATACCGTACCCACGATCACCAGTGCGGCAACAAAACTACGCGTGATGATCAGCATGACCGTGAAAATAAGGCAGAGCGCGGATATTCCCGCGATCACGAGATCGTACGTGGAACCCTGCACGACGTCCCTTACCGCCGCCGCGGTGCCGGCCAGGTAGATATTGGCGTTTTCCAATGGGGTTCCCTTGAGCGCCTCCTCGGCCGCGGATTTTATCGGTTCGACCCGCGAGATTCCCTCGGACGACGCCGGATCGCCCTTTTGCGAAATGAGCATCCGGACGGCCTTTCCGTCCGGCGACAGGAATATGTTCAGGACCCGTTTGAAGTCTTTGGTCTTGAAAATGTCCGGCGGCAGGTAGAACGAATCGTCGTTTTTCGCTGCGTCGAATGCCTTGCCCATGGCGGTCGTATTGCCGCTATTGTCGTCCATCTGGTTGAAGACCCCGGCCATGGTGCTATGCATGGTGAGCATCATGGTCCGCATGCTCTGCATGATCGCGATCATCTGCGGGAACTGCGCGATCAGCTGCGGCAAGATCACATCTAATTGATCGAGATTTGCTACCAGGTCCCCCAGCCTGTCGGTGACCTCGTCGACACCGTCGAGGGTATCGAAGATGTTTCTCAGCGAGTAGCAAATAGGAATGTCATGGCAATGCTTGTCCCAGTAGAAGTAACTGCGGATCGGCCTCCAGAAATCCTCGAAATCCGAAATGTGATCCCGTAACTCATTCGTGACCTCCTGCATTGCGTGCGTTTCGCCGACCATGTGATGAGTGGTGGCGACCAACTGTTGCATGAGGTCAGACATGCGCTGCATGAGGTTGATGGTTTCCGACATGATCTCGGCCTGCTTGAGCATGTCATTCATGCGTTGTTTCTGAAAATGCATCGATTGCTGCATACCGGCATTTTGCATGCTCAGCATCCACGGAATCGTGGTGTGCGCGATCGGGGTTCCCTCGGGGCGAGTTGCGGCCTGCACCTTGGAAATGCCCGGGACAGCGAGTACGGCCTTGGCCAGTTTGTCCAATACCAGGAAATCTGCCGGATTGCGCAGATCGTGATCGGCCTCGACCAACAGAATCTCGGGCGACATCATTGCCGACTGTGGAAAATGTCGCGCTGCGGCCTCAAACCCTTCATTGGCGGGGATATTCTTGGGTAGATATTGTTGGTCGTTGTAGCTGGGTTTGTATCCCGGCAGCGTCAACAGTCCAACCAGCGCAACCGCCAACGTCGCAACAAGAATCGGCGCTGGCCACCGAACGGTTGCTGTGCCTATCCGGCGCCATCCGCGAACCTTGATTTTCCGCTTCGGCTCGAATAGGCGGAAACGACTTCCAACAGTGAGAACTGCCGGAACCAACGTGAGCGCTACCGCGACCGCGACCGATATGCCCACCGCGCACGGGACGCCGAGAACTTGGAAAAAGGGCAGCCGAGTAAAACTCAGGCAGAAACAGGCACCGGCGATCGTCAAACCGGAAGCCAGGACGACCTTGGCGACCCCGTGGTAAGCGGCGTAGTACGCCACCTCCCTACTGTCGCCGGCCTGACGTGCCTCCTGGTATCGCCCGATGAAAAATATCCCATAGTCGGTTCCAGCGGCCAGGCACACGGATACCAGCAGATTAACGGCGAACGTGGTGAGCCCGATAAACCCATGATGGCCAAGGAATGCGACTATCCCTCGAGCCACCTGCAATTCCATTCCGACCACGAGCAGTAAAAGAATTACCGTCACAATCGAGCGGTAGACAAAAAGCAAAGTGATGAAGATGACCGCGAGGCTTACCGCCGTGATTGTGAGTATCGTCCGGTCGCCGCTGTGGCCGATATCCGCGGCGATGGCCGAAGGGCCGGTGACATACGCTTTGACACCCGGTGGCGCCGGTGTCTGGTCGACAATGCGCTGAATGGCTTCGATCGATTGGGTAGCCAAGCTGGTGCCCTGGACGCCGGCGAGATTCAGTTGCACATATGCGGCCTTACCATCGGCGCTTTGCGCGGCGCCCGCCGTGAGTGGATCGCCCCAGAAGTTCTGGATGTGCCGCACATGCTGCGGATCGTCGGTGAACTTACGTATCAGGTTGTCGTAGTACTTGTGCGCATCGGCGCCGAGGGGTTGCTGGCCCTCCAAGACAATCATCGCGAGACCGCCGCCGGAACTGGATTCCTTGAAGTCCTCGGTCATGCGCGTTACGGCCTTGAACGTCGGCGAATCGGCTGAATTCAGCGGTACTGAATGCTCTTGCTCGACCTGTTCCAGTGGCGGGACGCCGACCCCCAACCCCACCATCACCGCCAGCCAGCCCAGGATGATCGGCACCGAAAATCGGCGAATGGTCCGGGCTGAGAATGGCGCACTGTCGCGCAGCTGATGGTTACTCATCGGCCTTCAGCAAACAGGAGGCAAACGCGCTCGGGCCATGCGTGATCTTCTCGGCTTTGACCACACCGTCCAGCAGGATGCGGCAACCGATGCTGTCGCCATCGCCCTGCGCCGCGATATCTCCGGCGGCCGTTTGCGGGGTCATCGCGAACTCCAGCGACCACGGCAGGCTGACTCCGTCGGCGTGCGCGGGGTCACCATTGGCGTCGAAATAGCTGATGTCGGCAACGGTCCCGCCGGGTCCGAAGATCTCGTATCTCAGGTGTTTGGGGTTGAAGGGCTTGGTGTCGACTTTGGTATCGCCATATGTGAGGAGTTTCTCGGAGCCGAAGATGCCGTGCAGCCGCGCCACCGTCAAAGCTCCGGCACCGACCACCACCAGGATGACCAGTGGAATCCACAGCCGCCGCAGAGCGCGGAAAATCGCAAATCCCTCGAGTCGCCGACTCTTTCGAGATTTGCCCTGCGGTCGAAGTGCCGGCGAAGGTTTGCGGGCTGCCGGCAGAGGAGCGACTTCGCGTCCAAGGCTGCGTCCGACGTCTCGGAGGTCCGCCGCGGCGACATCGGACCAGGCTTCCGCGACGTCAATGTCGCGCACGCCAGGTTCGATCACCGCGCCCAACCTTTCACCCGTTGACCCAGACCAAATTCGCTGTCAACGGGTTGATGCTCACCGATTCGTTCTGACAGACGGAGCTGTTCGACACGAGTCGAACAGCTCCAAACCATACTCACCGGTTACCAGCTTGATCCAGTCTTTCGGCAAAATCAGCTTGCGGACCGGCGAAAGATTCCGGGACCCGAACCTCGGGCTCAGCTCGCCGGACTTCCTACAGACCGCGCAGCACCACCTTGTTATACACGCGTACGGTAGGGTGTCGCGCTATGGCGGCTCTTGACCACACGGAGCGGGCTTTTCCTCCTTGGACGACGCACAGCGCAGGATGCGCGAACTCGACGCCCGTCGAAGCGAACCGGCTGCCATCTCGCCAATACATCAGCATCCTGATAGCGATCGGCGGCATCCAATTGATGGCGTCGATGGATGGCCCCGTTGTGGTCTTCGCGCTTCCTAAAATCCAGAACGAGCTCGGCCTGTCGGACGCCGCGCGCAGCTGGGTGGTCACCGCTTATGCGCTGACCTTCGGCGGCCTGATACTGCTCGGCGGCCGCCTCGGCGACACCTTCGGCCGCAAGCGCACCTTGCTGGCCGGGGTTGCCCTGTTCACGCTGGCCTCGGCCATCTGCGGCATCGCCTGGGATGGCGGCGCTCTCGTCGCGGCCCGGCTGTTGCACGGCGCGGCCGCCGCGATCGTGGTGCCGACCTGTGTGGCGCTGGTCGCGACCACATTCCCGAAGGGCCCGGCACGCAATACGGCGACAGCGGTGTTCGGCGCAATGGGCGCCCTCGGCGCGGTCGTGGGCCTGGTGGTCGGCGGCGCGCTCACCGGGGTGTCCTGGCGTCTGGCTTTTTTGGTTAACGTGCCACTCGGGCTGCTGGTGATCTACCTGGCCCGGACCACACTGCCCGAAACCCAAAGGGAGCGAACCAGTCTCGACGCCACTGGGGCGCTGCTGGCAACGACAGCCTGTACCGCCACGGTTTTCGGCTTGACGATGGGGCCGGAAAAGGGCTGGCTGTCGGTCAGTGTCCTTGGAGCAAGCCTGGTGGCCATGACCGCCTGCGTGACGTTTCTCGCGATGGAACGCACGGCCAAGAACCCCATCGTTCCTTTCACCCTGTTCTCCGACCGCAGCCGGCTGGCCATGTTCGTGGCCATGTTCTTATCCCGTGGGATCGGCTTCACCGTGACTGTGCTGCTCGCCATGTATGTGCAGAACATCATGGGCTACAGCCCGCTGCACGCAGCCATCGGATTCATCCCGTTCGCCGTCGCGATGGCCATCGCGACGGCCGTGTCGTCGCGGCTGGTGGTTTGGTTCTCGCCGCGAGTGCTGGTGATTGCGGGCGGCATCCTGCTGCTCGGCTCGACGCTGTACGTCTCGACGCTCAACGCCGGCGTCCCGTACTTCCCCAACCTGGTGGTGCCTCTGGTCGTCGGCGCTATCGCTCTCGGCGTGATCAATGTGCCGCTCGGGCTGTCGTTGTACGCGAGCGTCGGCATCGACCGCATCGGCCCCGCCTCGGCGATCGCGGTGATGCTGCAGAGCCTCGGCGGGCCGTTCGTGCTGGTCGTCATTCAGGTAGTCATCACGTCGCGCACACTGCAACTCGGCGGCACCGGCGGGTCAGTAAAGGCAATGAATGCCGCCCAGTTGCGTGCGCTGGAGCATGGCTACACCTACGGCCTGCTGTGGTTGGCCTTGGTGGTCGTCCTGCTCTGCGGGGTGGGGCTGCTGATCGGCTACACCGCACAGCAGGTGGCGCATACGCAGAAAATCAAGAAGGCGATGGACGCTGCGGCGAATTCGTCGGTCGATCTGTCCAGTCAGGTCGAACTCCGCTGACACTCGCTCGGCCGGCTAATTAATCACATGTAAAGTAGCCGACGCCATGCCTGCCTCCCGACCTGCTACCCAGAAGCCCGTCGCTTTGTTCGTGCTGGGTTTTGGCCGGTCGGGAACGTCCGCCCTTACGCGAGTTCTCGCGCTGAGCGGTGCCGCACTTCCGGCAGGGATGTTGGGTGCCACCGGGGCGAATCCGCGCGGCTATTGGGAGCCGCGCGCGGCCATCCATCTCAACCAAGCGATCCTGCATCGCCATGGCAGCTCCGGATACGACGTGACGCTGCGGATGCACGAGAAGGATTCGTTAGACGCCAAAGAGAACGCCGCCGACATCGCCAAGATTCAGGCATATCTGACCACGTTGCCGCCGGCGCCGCTGATCGTCATCAAGGAAGTGAAGTTGACGCCGGTAGCCGACCTCTGGTTCGAGGCGGCGCGTCAAGCCGGATTCGACATCGCGTCGGTGATTGCCGTGCGCCACCCGCAGGAGGTCATCGGCTCACTTGCACAACGCACTCGCCGCCAGCCTTACCTTCGAGCCTCGCCGGAGCTCACGTGTGCCGGGTGGCTGAAGAACACGCTGCTGGCCGAGAGAAACTCGCGCGGCGTGCCACGCGTCTTTGTTGACTACGCCAACCTCCTCGAAGACTGGCGCCGAGAGGTAAAACGGATTTCCGCGGCGCTGGAGGTCGATCTCAGCATCCCGGATGAGAGCGCAATCGACGGGTTTCTCACGCCCACGCTTCGGCATCACCGGTATGGCGGTTCGGTGCCGGAGCCCTTCGGCACGGACTGGATGTCCGTGGTCTACGAAGAACTGAGCGCGGCCGCGAGAGACGAGCCCTGGAACGAGTCTGCGCTGGATCACGTTTTCGAGGCGTATCGGGCGAGCGAACGTGGCTTCCGGACCGCGTTGAAGGATTCCCAGCGCTACCTCAATCTCGACCGGTTCTTGCTGGCGCCCCTCGTGAAGCTGGCACTCGAGGGCCTCGCACTGGCCCATCGGCGCAGAGGCACGTGGGCCTGAGGGCACGGCCACACGATGAAATTTGTGCTGGCGTTCTACGGGACCCGCGGTGATGTCGAGCCCGGCGTGGCTGTCGGCCGGGAACTGCTGCGGCGAGGGCACGACGTGCGCATCGCCGTCCCGCCCGACCTGGTCGGCTTCGCCGAAGCGGCCGGGCTGGCCGCGGTCCCCTACGGACCGGACATCCATGAATGGCTGGAAGCGACGCGCAACTTCTGGGCGTATTTCTTCCGCAACTTCTGGCGGGTCCGGGATGTGCGGCGGTTTTTGCGCGAAGCTCGGGAACCCGGCACCCAGCGCTGGGCGGAGATGAGCACGATGCTGACCGCGCTGGCGGACGAGGCCGATCTGCTGCTCACCGGCATGAGCTACCAAGAACTCGCCGCCACCGTCGCAGAGTATCGCCACGTTCCGTTGGCCACGCTGCTCTGGTTCCCGATACGGGTCAACGGTCATGTCATGCCGATGCTGCCGGCGCCGTTGATCCGCTTCGCAATGACCATCTACGAGCGACTGATTTGGCGCGGAGTGCGAAAAGTCGACGACGCCCAGCGCCGTGAACTGGGCCTACCCAGGGCCACCGGGCCCGTGCCGCGGCGGATAGCAGAACGCGGATCATTGGAAGTTCAGGCCTACGACGAGGTGTGCTTCCCCGGATTAGCGGTCGAATGGGCGAAGTGGGAGGGGCAACGCCCATTCGTCGGCACCTTGACGATGGAGTCGCCGACCGCCGCCGATGACGAGGTTGCGTCGTGGATTGCCGCGGGAACTCCACCGATTTGCTTCGGGTTCGGCAGCATCCCGGTCGAATCTCCAACCGAGATGATCGCCATGATCGCCGCGGCCTGCTCGCGGTTAGGCGAGCGGGCGTTGGTGTGCGCCGCCGCAACCGACTTCAGCAACGTCCCGAATTTCGACCACGTCAAGGTCGTCAGGACGATGAATTACGCGACGGTCTTTCCGGCCTGCCGCGCGGTTGTTCACCACGGTGGCGCGGGCACCACGGCCGCGGGTCTGCGCGCCGGCGTCCCCACGTTGATCCTCTGGATGGCCGACGTCCAGGTGATATGGGGAGCGGCGGTCAAGCGGCTGAAAGTGGGTACCGCCCGGCGCTTTTCGACCGCTACCGAGAAATCGCTGGTCGCGGACCTTCGCACCATCCTGGCCCCGGAGTACGCGGCCCGAGCCCGCGAGGTCGCCACCCGGATGGCCACACCTACCGAAAGCGTTGCGGCCGCCGCTGATCGCGTGGAGGGTTTCGCCAAGTCGCGGCGAGTCGGCTGAGGTGGGAGGCGGATGACTACCGGATTCCTGTTCAACACCCGTCTAACTAACCGTAGTATCTGACTCGTGATCGAGCTAGATGGCGTAGCCAAGACGTTCGACGGGTCCATACACGCGCTGCAGGACGTGACGTTTTCCGTTCCCACGGGCTCAATCTGCGCTCTGCTCGGGCATAACGGCGCCGGTAAGACGACCACGATCAAGATTCTGTCCACGTTGCTGTGCCCTACCTCTGGCCAGGCAACTGTGGCCGGGTACGACGTCGTCCGACACCCCGCCCAGGTGCGCGCCAGCATCGGGACCACCGGACAGCTCGCTGCGCTCGATTGGCAGCTCACCGGGCGGGAGAACCTGGTGCTGTTCGGCCGGTTGCGGGGCATGAAGCGCAAGCCTGCGCGCCTGCGAGCCGACGCTCTGATCGATCAGTTCGATATGTCGCACGCTGCCGATCGGCGGGTGGGCACCTATTCGGTTGGCATGCGGCGCCGCATCGATATTGCCGCCAGCCTGGTGGTTCCGCCTAAAGTCCTCTTCCTCGACGAGCCGACCACCGGGTTGGACCCGCGTAGCCGACGCGACTTGTGGAATCTGGTGTCATCGTTGTCAGCGCAGGGCGTTACGGTCCTGCTCACGACGCAGTATCTCGAAGAAGCCGACGTGCTCAGCGATTCGATCATCGTCATCAACGAAGGTCGTGTCATCGCCAGCGGGACCGCAGAAGACCTCAAGGGACGCGTGAGATTCAGCTACTGCGCGGTGAGCCCGGCGAATCCGGCCGATCTGTGCAGGATCTACGACGTGGTCGCCGATCTCGACGGCGCCCAGCTTGATCAGGATGCGAATACGGTGTCGGTGCTGGCGGCAGCCGGAAACGGCGTGGCGACCCTCAGCGAGGTGTTTCGCCGGGTCGACCAGCTCGGCGTCGAGCTCGCTGACATATCGCTGCGCAAGCCGTCGCTGGACGAGGCGTTTCTGCACCTCACGGGAAGTGTCACCGCGTGACGGCGGTTATCGCATTGACCGAGCGTATGGTCCTCGGCGCGCTATACGACGATCTGCCGTTCGCGATTTTGGCGCCCGCCGGTTATTTCGTTGTCTTCAACTTGGCGCTGCGCAATGTGATCGACACCGGTCAGGTGAGCTACCCCCAGTATCTTCTACCGGTCATCATCGTCCAGGCGATGCTGCTCGGCGCCCTGACAACGGTTGACCGGGCTGCCCGAGACCAGGGGTCCGACTTTGGGGTACGGCTCCGCACACTTCCCATTGCCGCAGTGGTGCCGCTGGCGGCTCGAATGTTGTACTGCCTGTTTCGTGGTGCCGTCGCCCTGCTCGCCGCGGTCGCGGTCGGCTACCTGTTCGGCTTTCGTATTGTCGGCGGGTTCTTCTACGCAGCCGCCTTCGCCGTCCTTGTCCTGACGTTGACGCTGGCACTGTCGCTCGGCGCGGATGCGGCCGGCATCGGGATCGCAGGTGCTGGAATCGCAGGTGCCGAGATCGGGAGCAGCGGGGCGGCCAGTCAGTTGCTGATCGTTCCCCAACTGCTGTTGGTGATGCTGTCCACGGGGATGGCGCCGGCCGACGCATTCCCCGACTGGCTGCTTCCATTCGTGCGATAACCAGCCTGTCTCACAGGTGACGGAAACCATGCGTGGGCTCGCCAACGGCCATGTCGTGCTCAGCAATTTAGCGACCACCTCGGCATGGTGTCTTGGGCTGCTGGTGGTGTTCGGCGCACTCGCGCTGCGGATGCAACGGCGGACGCAATGACCGCACCCGCACCGACGCGGAGTTCACTTGTAGGCGAAAGTCTGCTGTTCGCCGGCCGGCTATTCACCCGCTGGCGGCGCGCGCCAACAGTGCCGATACAGGCTCTGCTGTTCCCGACCTTTTTCCTGATCACCTACCAATTGGTGGTCGGCAAATCGATAGTGAGAATCACCGGCACAACAGTCTCTATGGCCTGGTGCCGATGTGCGCGGTGGCTGGCGCGATGTTCGGGGCGCTTGGAGCCGGTCTCAGCATCATCGCCGAACGCGATACCGGTCTGCTCAGTCAACTGTGGATGTTGCCCGTCAATCGGTCCAGCGCCCTGATCGGCAGACTGCTCGCGGAAGCTGCGCGCACGTTGGCGGGCACGGTGCTGATCACAGCGGTCGGCGTTGCGCTTGGACTTCGATTCGAAGGCGGCTGGCTCGCCGCGATCCCGTTTGTACTGGTCCCGGTGCTGGTAGTTCTCGTCTTCTCGACGGCGGTAATCGCGATCGCGGTGCGGTCGAAGAGCAGTGCCCTGCTTGTCTTTCTCTCGGTGCCGTCCATCACCCTGGTGTTCTCCAGCTCTGGTGTTACTCCCGTTGGAATGTTGCCATCGTGGATCCGGCCACTGATACCGCTGCAGCCGATGTCGCCGGCGATCGAGGCCATGCGGGCGCTGGCCCAGGGTGTTCCCGCGGTGTGGCCGCTGCTGATGAGTCTTGTGTGGGCGCTGGGCCTGGGCGCAGTGATTGGGCCACTAGCCGTCCGTGGTTATCGGGCCGCAGCCGAATCCGGGGGCTGAGACCTGACCACGGAACGTTTGCGAGCGATCAGCGTCGGCCCGATTTCGGAAGCGCGATCTCCGGAGGTAGTACACCGTCGGTGAGCCAGCCGTTGACGGTGCGCGAGAACAGGTCTGGATAACGCAAAGGCCAGTCGTGGCGCATACCGACTGCGATCCTATCGACTCCGTTGGGCATTGGTTGCGCGAGTGCTGCGGCCCAGCGGCGGACGAGCCCCGCCTCCTTGCCGCCGGTGAGAAACAACGTGGGCGAATCGGATTTGCCGAGGCCCTCGGGACAGGTGAAGCCCGAGGAAGCCACGACAATATTGGCGAACTGTCCGCCTTTGATGAGACGTACATCCTCGCGATAGTCATCGATGTTGGCCGGCGGAATCGGCGCGTGGCGGACATTCCGATAGCGGCGGACCGCCCAACGGTAAATTGGATTGCGAGCGATCGTCCCCAGCGTCAACTGCGTCAGCCGTACACACGACGTCGTGTTGATCAGGGTCCCGCATAGCACCGCCCGGTTGACAAGATCTGGCTCGGTCGCCAACAGCTCTACCCCCACCTGGGCCCCAAGGGAGAAGCCCACCACGTGCGCCCGACCGCTGATCACCCGGGAGCGAATGAGCTCGGCTATCGCACCGGCGGCCGAGCCCATTTCGAATGGCCCATGCTGAAAGCTCTTGCCGTACTGGGGAAGATCGGGAACTAGACAGTGGTATTGCTGCATTCGTTGGACGACGGGCTCCCAGGACCAGCCGCTCATCTTGCCGCCGTGCAGGAAGACGATGGCGGGCGCACCGACCGGACCGTATTCGCGCACGAACAGATCCATGGCGGCGATCGTATCTGCTTACGCCGAATGCGCTTGGAAAGAACCTGGGCGCGGCGGCGACGGCGGCTGAGAGCCGAGTAGGGGTGGTATCGAGGAGTTGCCGAAGAGTCCACCTGTGCGATAATGGATTTGGCTTCGATAAGCCGGAATCGCCAAGTACACGAACGCAATTCACACCATGCACGATGCTCCGCCTCGATACGTGGGAGCTGCGATCGGCTGAGCGAATCGGGTCCCACCCGTTCGAGATGGACATACAGACTTTGTTAGGCATACGTATAACAGGGTTGTAGCATCCCGCCTATGCCTGAGTGTCAAGCCCCGGTCCGGATCGGAATCCTGGGCGCTTCGAGTTACGCACCGATGACGCTCATCAACCCGGCTCGGGGAAATGACGAAGTCGTGGTGGCCGCGGTGGGGGCCCGCGACATGTCCAGTGCCGAGTCCTTTGCCGCCAAACACGGCATCGCACGAGCGTACGGCAGCTACGAGGCGCTGATCGCCGATCCCGACCTGGATGCTGTCTACGTCATGTTGCCGACCAGTTTCCACGGCAGATGGACCGGAGCTGCGCTGGCCGCAGGCAAACACGTGCTGTGTGAAAAACCGTTCACCGCCAATGCCGCCGAGGCCCGCGACATCGCCGAACTGGCCGCCACATCAGACCGAATCGTGATGGAGGCAATCCAATACCGCCACCATCCGCTGACTATGCGTGCCGAAGAAATCATCGCCTCCGGAGAGCTGGGCAAGCTGGAACAGGTGGACATCGCCCTGTGCGTGCTGATGCCAAGGTTTGCCGGCAACTGCTACAACTACACGTATGCCGGTGGCGCGCTGATGGATGCCGGCAGCTATGCAGTCAACATGGCACGCACTTTCGGGGGCTCGACTCCGAAAGTTGTTACGGCACGGGCGAAACTGCGTAATCCTCAGGTGGACCGGGCCATGACGGCCGAGTTGCGGTTCGCAAGTGGACACACGGGAAGGGTGCGCTGTTCGCTATGGTCGTCAGATCTGTTTCGGGCGAAGGCCAAAGTGGTTGGCGACCGCGGCGAGCTGCGTGTGCTCAGCCCCGCCGCACCTCACCTTTTCCCTCGGCTCTCTATCCGCTCAGCCGACGGAAAACGTGTGGAGCGCTTCTCGCGTCGCGCCACCTACGCATACCAGCTTGACGCTTTCGCCGCGGCGGTGCTGCGCGGGGAACCGGTCAAGACGACGCCCGAAGACGCGGTCGAGAACATGACCGTCATCGACGCGATCTATCGCGCCGCCGACCTCCCGCTCCGCAAGCCGAGCTGATCGATCGGGTCAGGTAGCGAAATGCACCTGGTTAACGTGCGCGGCCACCCGCAAGGCGTTGGCCGCTACCGTCAAACTCGGGTTCAAACCGGCGCTGGACGGAAAGAACGAGGTGTCCACCACGTAGAGGTTGTCCAGTTCGTGAGCGCGGTTTTGGGGATCCAGCACACTGGTTGTGGGATCCGTACCGAAGCGGCAGGTGCCGCAAACGTGGCCCAGGTTCGCATTGCCTTTACCGCTTCCAAGGGTGATTGTGCGAAACGGATCCAAGACTTCTTTCAGCTGCCGTAAAAACGCCGTGCGCCGCTCGATCTCACTGGCGTGTAAGCGATAGTGAATTCGCAGCCGCTGGCGGCCGTCCAAGCTGGGACGGTCGCTCGGCAGGACGCGGTTGTCCAGATAAGGGAGGTCTTCGGTCATCGCGGCCAGTACCAGCCCGCCGGTGAAGAACCGCTCGTATATCCGGCGCACCGCTGGACTCATGAGGCGCAGCGCCTTCCCCCGCCGGCCGGGGCGGTTGGTGAGCCACTCCATGGGCGGTATCGCACCGAACGACTGCACGGTGCCGTATTTCTGACCGTCCCTGAAGTAGAAGTCGTTCAGCCCGATCTCCTTATTCGCGGCCGTGATAGTGGAGTCGGCTTGCGGCCAGATCTCTATCGTGTCGAGCAGGTGCCGCATGAAGTTGCGCCCGACCCAGTCCGAGCGATTGGCCAATCCGCGCGGCCAATCGCCGGAGCGGGAATTGAGCAAGAGCACCGGGGTCGCCAGCGCGCCGGCGGCCAGCACCACCACCTTGGCCCTCAGGGTCACGATGCCGGAGTGATGCTCGCAGATGACCTGCTGGACTTGGGTGCGGTCTGCGTCCAGACGCACAACCTGACAATCCGTCAACAGCTCGGCGCCGTGCTCGGCAATGGCCGGCTGCACGCCGTTTCGGGCGGCGTCATTTTTGCACAATTGCGGACAGAGGTAGGTCTGACACGTGGTGCACCCCTCGGCGTAATCGCAGGCCATCGGCAGGTGATAGGGGTGTAATCCGCGACCTGTCAAATAGTCGACCAGCGGCTGGTTGTCCGTCGAAAAGGGTGGTGCCGCAGGCAGATTCACGTCGGCTGCCTCCGGGCGCAGCGGATCGGGCTGCCCACGGACTCCCAACAGCTTCTCGGCCTCCGCGTACCAGGGCCGCATCTCGTCATAGCTGATCGGCCAGGCCTCCGGCACGGTGGAATCGCCGGGGTCGCGAAAGTTCTGCCTAGGAGTGAAATCGGCTGCGAAAAATCGCTCGCAGACCATGCCATAGAGAGCCGACGACCCGCCGGTGCCGCTGCCGATGAAGGGCACAAACCGCTTCGGGAAGCGCCCGCTGATGTCTTCGATCTCGTCGGTTGAGCGCCCGGCCCGGGCCAACGCGTTGTAATAAGCCTCCGCGGAACGGGCCGACTGGGGCTCCGCCAGTTCGGGCATCTCAGCGCGAATCGTCCCCGGGGCGCCGGGCAGCGTCGAGCGCCCCTTTTCGACGAACAGCACCCTGCGGCCCGACCGAGCCAGCGAATAGCCGAGCATCCCGCCGCCCATGCCGGTGCCGACCACGATCACGTCCCACACAACGTGTTCTGCCTCGCGCGCGGTCAGTTGGCCGTCAGCCAAAAGCGGGCTCCTCCCGGCGTCAGATCCTGGCCCGGCCCATCGCCGGTCAGAACTTCTGGATCGCGGGCCTATTGTACGGGTGTTGCATTAGACTCCCGGGCGGATTGCCGGAGACGGGAAGGTCCCGCTTTCATCCCCGGAACGGTTACCGGGCACGCGACAACCGGCGTAGAGATAGGACCCGTTTTGGCCGTGACCGATCGCGAGGCCCCATCGCTGTACCTCGACCGGATCCGACGCGAACTCACCAGGTACGGGATGCGAGAGCGAATGCCCGCTGAGTGGTCACTGCGGCGACGCCTGCTTGTCAAAACCTATGGCACCCTTGCGCCTATCGTCATGCGTATCAACCCGTTCGGTGAGCGCAAGCGCGACTTGGGCCTGGACTGGCCCGCGGAGGCCGAGACGATGATCGGGATGCAGCGACTCACCAGTTTGCAGCATTGCGTCGAAACGGTACTGGCCGACGACATCCCGGGTGATCTGGTCGAATGTGGAGTGTGGCGCGGAGGGGCTGCAATCCTGATGCGCGCGGTCCTGTCGGCCTATGAGGACGAGACGCGATGCGTGTGGTTAGCCGACTCGTTCGAGGGCGTGCCACTCCCGGACCCCGCAATCGAAAGCCCTGGCCTGCTCGCCAAAATCAATAAGCTGCTAGTGCCGGAGATCTACGCGGGCATCCTGGCGGTGCCGGAAACAGAGGTCAGGGCAAATTTCGAGCGCTACGGGCTGCTAGACAACCAGGTCCGCTTTCTTCCGGGCTGGTTCAAAGACACGCTGCCCAATGCCCCGATTGATCGCATCGCTGTGTTGAGGCTTGACGGCGACCTCTACGAATCCACGATGGAATCGCTCGACGCGCTCTACCCGCGACTGTCCCCCGGGGGCTTCTGCATCATTGATGACTACGCGCTTCCGGGGTGTCGGCAAGCTGTCACGGACTACCGTGCGAAACACGGAGTATCCGCGGAGATCGTCGACATAGACGGGCTTGGTGCCCTATGGCGCAAGTAATGAACACCACTGGATGGTGCTGAAAGCCTCGCCCGACCGCGGTGCGTCGCCCTGATCAGCGACGGCGGGGCCGTCCGGAAGTCTCGTTGAAGACGATGTCCGGCCACCTGATCAGAACTTCCGGAATCAGAGATCTATTAGACGGGTGTTGGATAGACTGCCCGCAAGTTGGCCTGGGGGGCCGCTTGCATGTCACAAACGCGCACGGGGGACTGAAAGGTTGGTTCCGCGATGCGTGAAGGCGCGTTTGGACGCAGCGACGCTGAGATCGACCTCTTGGTGCGCGGCATGCGATCGGGGATCGCGGTCGTTGGCTTCGGCTACATCGGCACGGTGATCGGCGCCGTGCTGGCCGACCGCGGGTGGCCTGTCACCGGCATCGACGTGCGACAGAGCGTCGTCGACGAGATCAACCTCGGCAAGACCACCGTCGCTGAACCCGGACTCAGCGAGCTGGTGGCCAACAACGTGAGAGTCGGCAGACTGCGGGCCACAACGGATTTCAGCGCCATCGTGGACAACGACTTCGTCATCGTCAACGTCGGTACGCCGCTCGGTCCGGACTACGAGCCGATCGTCGACGACATCAAGGCGGCCGCGCGAGCCCTCGGTGAGCACCTACGCCCCGGCCACGTCGTGATCCTCAAGAGCACGGTGCCGCCCGACACCACCGAGACCCTCGTTCGGCCCATCCTCGAAGAGACCTCAGGGCTTCGTGCCGGGGTCGACTTCGGCCTGGCATTTTGCCCCGAGCGCCTTGCCGAAGGCCAGGCCATCCATGAACTGACGTCGATCCCCGTTGTGGTCGGCGCCGTCGACGAACGCAGCGCTCGCGCCTGCGCAACCCTGTGGCGACACGCCCTCGGAGTGGACTCCGTCATCGTCGAGGATCCGCGGACCGCCGAGATGGTCAAACTTGCCGACAACCTCTGGGTCGACCTCAACGTCGCACTGGCCAACGAGCTGGCCAAGGTGTGCGACCGCCTCGGCATGGATGCGCTGCAAGTCATCGAGGCCGCCAACACCATGCCGAAGGGCGGCAACCCTGTGAACATCTTGCGGCCAAGCATGGGTGTCGGCGGCTACTGCTTGACCAAGGATCCGTGGTTCGTCAACCACCTAGGCGATTCCCTCGGCCTGGACCTCGCGATTCCGCGGACCTCACGGACCGTCAACGACACGATGCCGGATTACACCTACGGGTTGCTCAAGGATTTACTCGCCGCCCAGGGCAAGGCAATCGAGACCAGCCGAATTGCGGTGCTGGGCATCGCGTTCAAGAACAACACCGGTGACTGCCGACTCACGCCGACAAAATTCGTCGTCGAGCTACTCGAAGAATCCGGCTGCGAAATCACGGTCCATGATCCGTGGGTGGGCGTCGAAGATGCCGCCACCGTGACAAATGTGCCGTTGACCGCCGACATCGAGACCGCCGTCGAAGGTGCCGACGCCCTGGTAGTACTCGCGGGCCATCGACAGTTCCACCAAACCCCGCTGTCCCGACTCGCGGAGCTCGCGTCGGCCAAGTGCGTGTTCCTCGACGGGCGCAACAGCTTCGATCCGGCGGCCGTGCGCGCCGCCGGGTTTGTCTACAAGGGCATCGGCCGGTAGACGGTCGATCGGCGAACGTAACCCCAAGGAATGGAAGAACTTTCATGAGCAATGTCGTCGTCACAGGCGGCTACGGCTTTATCGGATCACACTTGGTGTCCGCATTGCTGGATCGCGGAGACTCAGTCACGATCTTCGATTTCGCGAAGAACGCCCGCGACATCAGCATCGACTTCGACCGGTACCCCAACTTCCGATTCGTGCAAGGCGACGTCACCGATGTGACTGCACTCGAAGCAGCATTGACTCCCGGCGTCGACACGGTTTTCCATCTGGCCGCAGTAGTCGGCGTCAAGAACTATCTCAACGATCCGCTGCGGGTGCTCGACGTCAACGTGACGGGGACTCGCAACGTGCTGGAGCTGAGCCAACGGCATGGGACACGCGTGCTGTTCGCCAGTACTTCTGAGGTTTTCGGCAAGAATCCCAACCCGCCATTCGCCGAGGATGACGACCGCGTTGTCGGTTCAACCAGGACGGCGCGCTGGAGCTACAGCACCAGCAAGGCGATGGCCGAACATCTCGTCTTTGCGATGCACGATGCATATGAATTGCCGGTGACGGTAGTTCGCTATTTCAATGTGTATGGCCCGCGCCAGAATCCGATATTCGTCATCTCGCAGAGCATTCACCGGATTCTCAACGGCCTGCCGCCGTTGCTCTACGACTCCGGTGACCAGTCGCGGTGCTTCACCTACGTCGACGACGCCGTCGCCGGCACCTTGCTCGCGTCCGAAAGCAGCCAGGCGGTCGGAGAGGCCTTCAATATCGGCAGCATGACCGAGACGACGATGCGCGATGCAGTCGAGCTGGCCATCAAGATAGCCGATGTCGACTCGGTCGCGGGTGCCGAAACTGTTGACACCGCAGCGCTTTACGGAGGCCGCTACGAGGACATCCCTCGCCGTATTCCCGACTCGACCAAGGCACAGCGTGAGCTGGGCTGGCGCCTGCAGGTGGATGTCGAGGAAGGAATTCGCCGCACCATCGCGTGGGCACGGGCCAACCCGTGGTATCTCGAAGGGCCGAAAGGG
>CAVWQH010000002.1:0-2486771 GCA_963757215.1 uncultured Actinomycetota bacterium
CGAGCGGCTCCGGGCGCCACACTGCTGCTGAACTGCCGGCATCAGCCGGACAAGGTCTGGGACACGCTGCCCCGGCAGGTTCAGGAACAGATCCTGGCCCAGCGAATCACGTTGTACACCGTCGACGCCGACCGGATCGCTCGAGAAGCCGGGCTCGCGGGACGAATCAATATCGTGCTGCAGACGTGCTTCTTCGCGATCTCGGACGTACTGCCTCGCGAACAAGCGATCGCCCGCATCAAGGAATCTGTGGAGAAAATGTACGGCAACCGCGGGGCCGACGTGTTGGCGAAAGAGCTGGCCGCAGTGGACGGGGCGGTGGCCGGGTTACATCGGATCGAGGTGCCCACCCTGGTCACCTCCACCCGCATGCCGGGGCCGACCGTGCCCGAGTCCGCGCCGGACTTCGTCCGCACCGTGACCGCGGAGATGATGGCCGGCCGCGGAAATGCCTTGCCGGTCAGCGCACTTCCAGTGGACGGCAGCTACCCGAGCGGCACGACCGCATACGAGAAGCGCAACATTTCCGAGCTGGTCGCAGTCTGGGACGCCGACAGCTGCATTCAGTGCGGCAACTGCGGCTTCGTCTGCCCGCACAGTGTGATCCGCTCCAAGTTCTACGACCAGTCCCAGCTGGCCAAAGCACCAACACAATTCGACTCCGCACCCCTGGACGCCGTCGGCCTCCCAAACGCCCGGTTCTCGTTGCAGGTGTACGTCGAGGACTGCACCGGGTGCGGCCTGTGCGTCGAGGCTTGCCCGGTGGTCATTCCAGGCACCACCGGGACCAAGGCGATCAATCTGGCTCCCAGCGAGCCGCGGGTGATCGGCGAGCGCGAGAACATCGCCTTCTTCGAGACTCTGCCGACCAATGACCGCTCCCGGGTGGATTTCGGCACCGTGCGCGGCACCCAATTCCTGCAGCCGCTTTTCGAGTTCTCGGGCGCCTGTGCGGGCTGCGGCGAGACTCCGTACCTCAAGTTGCTTTCGCAGCTTTTCGGGGACCGACTGATGATCGCCAACGCAACCGGCTGCTCGTCGATCTATGGCGGCAACCTGCCCACCACGCCGTGGACCACCGACGCGGACGGGCGGGGGCCCGCCTGGTCGAACTCGCTGTTCGAGGACAACGCGGAGTTCGGGCTCGGCCTGCGGTTGGCCAGCGACGGACATGTCGCGCTGGCCCGGCGCCGGCTCGCCGAATTACGCGACGCCATCGGCACCGAACTCGTCGACGCCATTTTGGCGGCACCGCAAAAGCGGGAGTCGGAGTTGGCGGCCCAGCGTGAAAGGGTGGCCGAGCTCAAGAACCGCCTCACGGGCCTCGATCCCGCGGTGACCGCCGACCTCCGCAGCGTGCTGGACAGCCTGGTCCGGCGCAGCGTGTGGATCGTCGGCGGTGACGGCTGGGCGTACGACATCGGGTCCGGTGGGCTTGACCACGTGTTGGCCACCGGGCGTAACGTCAACGTGCTGGTGCTCGACACCGAGGTCTATTCCAACACCGGCGGACAGATGTCCAAGTCGACACCGCTGGGCGCAACCGCCAAGTTCGCCGCCGCCGGCAAGACGGTCCCGAAAAAGGATCTGGCACTGCAAGCGATCGCGTACGGAAACGTCTACGTCGCCAAGGTCGCGATGGGTGCCGACCCGCAGCAGACCCTGCAGGCCTTCCGCGAGGCGGAGGCTTACGACGGTCCGTCGCTGGTGATCGGCTACAGCCAGTGCATCGCGCACGGCATCGATATGCGCCTGGGGATGGATCAGCAGTACCGCGCGGTCGCCAGCGGACATTGGCCGCTGCTCCGTTATGACCCGGTACTTCGTGCCACCGGCCACAATCCGTTCCTGCTCGATTCGCATCGACCACGGATCCCGCTGGCTGACTACGTCTACCGGGAGTTGCGGTATCGCTCACTGGCCAACGCCGATCCGGTCGAAGCCGAACGGCTGCTCGGGCTGGCAGAACAGGCGATCGAACAGCGCTGGAATACCTACGAGGAGATGGCTTCCCGCGGTCCCGAGCACTTTCACGCCGACGCCCGCAGGGAACGCTGATGGAGCTGTCGACCCGCTATCTGGGCCTCACATTGCGAAACCCGTTGGTGGCGGCGGCATCTCCGCTGTCGCAGACCGTGGACGGCATCCGCCGCCTCGCCGACGCCGGTGTCGGTGCGGTCGTGCTCTACTCGCTGTTCGAAGAGCAACTGCGCCGCGAGGCCGAGCAGAACGCACGCCTTGCCGAGGCGGGCACCGAGAGCTTCGCTGAGTCGTTGTCTTACTTTCCGCAAGCCGCCGACGAGGACCACGGCCCACGCCGCTACTTGAGCCTGCTCGAACGCGCGGCCGGTGCGGTCTCAGTTCCCGTGATCGGCAGCATCAACGGCGTCACGCCCGGCAGTTGGGCCCGCTACGCCCGGTCAATGCAGGACTGTGGTGCGGCCGCAATCGAATTGAATATCTACTACCTGCCCGGCGATCCGCAGATCTGTGGCCGCGATGTCGAGCAGCGTCACCTCGACATCTTGGCGTGGGTCAAGGACGCGGTGACCGTACCGGTGGCCGTGAAGCTCAGCCCGTACTTCAGTGCGACCGGCGAAATGGCGCGGCGCCTGGATGAGGCCGGAGCAGACGGGCTCGTTCTGTTCAATCGATTCCTGCAGCCCGACATCGACCCCGAGACCCTCTCCGTGGTGCGCAGGGTGTCGTTGTCGACTGCGGCGGAGATTCGGTTGCCGCTGACCTGGATTGCGTTACTGCGCGGACGGGTCGGCGCGTCGCTCGCCGCGACGAGCGGTGTCGAGAACGCAGTGGAGCTGATCAAATACCTGCTCGCCGGCGCGGATGTGGTGATGACCGCGTCGGCTCTGTTGCGCCACGGTCCGGAACACGCCGCCGTGCTGCTCGACGGCTTGTGTGAATGGATGGGGCGCAAGGGATATACCGCCGTCGAGGAACTGCGCGGGCTGCTCGCGGAACCCGTCGGCGCCGACGAAAGCTCCCGCGAACGCTGGGACTACGTCAGCGCGCTACAACAAGCCAGCAGCGCCGACTACCGGATACCCTGAGTGACAGGGTGGTGCAGCAACGATGACTTCCGGTATCGCGACGATTCTCAATCGGCACGAGCGTGACCGTGCCGGGCTCATCGACATCTTGTGGGACGTGCAACGCGAATCCGGCTACATCTCCGCCGAATCGGCCGCCGGGATCGCCGATTGGCTCGGGCTGTCCGTCGAGGATGTTCTGGAGACTGCGACCTTCTACCACTTCTTCCACACCACCCCGTCGGGTCGTCACCGAATTTATCTGAGCAACAACGTCATCGCGAAAATGCACGGCTTTCGCGAGGTGTATCAGGCCCTGGAACTCGAGACCGGGACCCGATTCGGTGGCCCCGGGTCGGACGATTTCGGGCTGTTCGAAACAGCGTGTATCGGGATGAGTGACCACGAACCGGCGATGCTCATCGACGGTGTCGTGTTCGCAGACCTGTCACCGGCTTCGGTCGGCGAGATCATCGGGGGACTGAAAAGAGGTGAATCAGCCGCGCAGATCGCCAATCCGGCCGGCCTACCACCCGACGACGTGGCGTACGTCGATGCGTTGACACGCACCACCGTGCATACGACTGGACCGGTGTTCTTTTGCGGTGACACCGATTACAGCGCGTTGTGGCGGCGCTGCCTGGCGATGACGCCTGAGAACGTGATCGCCACCGTCTCCGAGTCCGGCCTGCGGGGACTGGGTGGCGCGGGTTTCCCCACCGGCAACAAGTGGAGGTTCTGCCGCGCGGCCACCGGAGACGAGAAATACATCATCTGCAACGCCGATGAGGGCGAGCCCGGGACCTTCAAGGACCGGGCGTTGCTGACCTATTCCCCCAAGCAGGTAGTCGTGGGCATGGCGATCGCGGCCCACGGCGTAGGGGCCCGCCACGGCATACTCTACCTTCGCGCGGAGTACGCGTATCTGCGCGACTACCTCGCCCGGCAGCTGGCGGAACTACGCAAAGATGGAGTGCTCGGCGAGGGGTTCGACATCCGCATCCAGTTGGGCGCCGGCGCCTACATCTGCGGCGACGAAACCGCGCTCCTCGAGTCCTGCGAGGGTAAGCGGGGAACACCGCGACTCAAGCCACCTTTCCCGGTCGAGCACGGTTTCCTGGGCGAGCCGACGGTGGTGAACAACGTCGAGACCTTCGCCGCGGTGACCCGGATCATGCAGGAGGGTGCCGAGTGGTTCGCGGCAATGGGTGTCCCAGGCTCAACCGGCACCCGGTTGCTCAGCGTCGCCGGCGACTGCGCCGCCCCCGGGATCTACGAGGCGGAGTGGGGGGTGACGTTGCGTCAGGTGCTCGACATGGTCGGCGCCGACAACCCGCGGGCCGTACAGATCAGCGGTCCCTCCGGCGAGATGCTCTCGGTGGCCGCCGACGCCGACCGCAGGCTCGCCTACGACGACCTGTCCTGCAACGGCTCCTTCATGGTGTTCAACCACGAACGCGACCTCATCGATATCGTCAGGGACTTCATGCAGTTCTTCGTCGACGAGTCCTGCGGCATCTGTGTGCCCTGTCGTGCGGGCAACGTACTGCTGCGGCAGAAGATCGGACTGGTCGCCGCGGGTCGGGCGGTCCGATCCGATCTCGACGACATGGTTGCCTGGGGTGGGATCGTCGCGCACACCAGCCGGTGCGGGCTCGGTGCCACCTCGCCCAACCCCATCCTGAGCACGCTGAAGAAATTCCCGGACATCTATGCGGCCCGGCTTCGTGAGAACAACGGCGACCTGCTGCCGTCCTTCGACCCGGAAGCTGAGTTGACTGGCTACGCCCAAGCCGTCGCCGCGCTCGCACCCCAGGAGTCGCGGTGAGCGTCCGCATCGAGATCGATGGCGAAACCGTCACCTGCAAGGACGGCGCGACGCTCGTCGACGTCGCCGCGGCGGCGGGCGTCTACATCCCGACCTTGTGCTATCTGCCCGACCATCCTGTCCTGGGTACCTGCCGGGTGTGTGCGGTCAAGGTCGACGGCGCGGTCGCCCCCGCCTGTGCGGTCGAGGTCCGCGACGGAATGCGGGTGGAGGTCACCGACCCGGAAACCACCGACGCGCGTAAGGCATTGGTGGAGATGCTGTTTGCCGAAGGCAACCACAACTGCCCCAGCTGCGAGAAGTCCGGCCGCTGCACGCTGCAGGCGGTCGGCTACGAGGTCGACATGACGGTGTCCCGTTTCCCGTACCAGTTCCCAGAACGCGTTGCCGACCATGCGGCGGACACGATCTGGCTCGAGCGCGACCGCTGCATCTTCTGCCAGCGTTGTGTGGAGTTCGTCAAGGATCGCGAGACCGGCAAGAAGATCTTCAGCATCAGCGGACGCGGAGCGGATGCCCGCATCGAGATCGATGTCGAACTGGCCAACAAGATGCCACCTGAACAGGTCCGCGAGGCCGTCGACATCTGTCCCGTGGGAACGATACTCGAAAAAGGGGTGGGTTTTGACGAGCCAATCGGCGAGCGGCGCTACGAAGTAGAATCGGTGAAGGACCGGGCACTGGAACCATCGCGGAGGCAACGAAAGTGAACACGCCCGAAGCCAATGAGGTTGCCTCGCACGAACTTCCGGCCACCCCGCTCGACCCTGAACTGGCGGCCAAGCGCGCCGGGAAGATCAAGGTCTCGATGATCAGCCTGTGCGGCTGCTGGGGATGTAGCTTGTCGTTGCTCGACATCGACGAACGCATGATCGCCCTGTTGGACAAGATCACCATCCTGCGATCGTCGTTCACCGATATCAAGCGCATTCCGGAGCGGTGCGCGATCGGATTCATCGAGGGCGGGGTCGCCAACGAGGACAATATCGAGACGCTGCGGCACTTCAGGGACAACTGCGACGTTCTGATCTCGGTCGGCGCCTGCGCGATCTGGGGTGGTGTCCCGGCGCTGCGTAACCTGGTGGGGCTCAAGGACTGTCTGGCCGAGGCCTACACGAACTCCCCGACGGCGGCGCCCGCTGCCGGCCCGGTGGTGCCCTATCACAATCGGATCCCGATCCTCACCAACAACGTCTACCCGTGTCACGAGGTCGTGCAGATGGACTACTTCCTCCCGGGCTGCCCGCCGGGGGCGGACGCGATCCTCGACGTCCTGGAGGACCTTGTCGACGGACGTCCGGTGAATCTGCCCAAGTCTCTCAACCGTTTCGACTGATCGGGGAATAGCCGCTGTGGCAACGACACTCGTAATCGATCCGGTCACCCGAATCGAGGGACACGGAAAGGTGGTCATCGAACTCGATGACGACCGCAACGTCATCGACGCCAAGCTGCACGTGGTGGAGTTCCGGGGCTATGAGAAGTTCATCCAGGGCCACCCGTACTGGGAGGCGCCAGTTCTCATGCAGCGGATCTGCGGGATCTGCTTCGTCAGCCACCACCTCGGCGGGGCCAAGGCGCTCGACGAGATGATCGGGGTCGGGCCGGCCTCGGGCACTTATCTCACCCCGACGGCAGTCAAGATGCGCCGGCTGGGTCACTACGCACAGATGCTGCAGTCACACGTCACCGCCTACTTCTACCTGGTGGTGCCGGAGATGTTGTTCGGCATCGACGCCGCACCCGAGCAGCGCAACTTCATCGGGCTGATCGAAGCCAATCCTGGTCTCGTGAAACGCGTTGTCCGGCTGCGTAAGTGGGGCCAAGAGGTCATCGCCGCCGTCTTCGGAAAACGCATGCACGGCCTCTCCGCGGTGCCCGGCGGCGTGAACAAGAGCCTCACGGCGGCCGACGTCGACCGGTTCCTGCGCGGCGATGACGGATTGTCGTCCATCGACGAGGTCATCGACGACGCCCAGATGGGTCTGCAGATGTTCTACGACTTCCACGATGAGCATCGTGCCCAAGTCGACGGCTTCGCCAACGTGCCGGCGCTGAACATGTGTCTGGTGGACGATGACGGCAACGTCGACTATTACGACGGGCGGCTCAGAGTCGTCGACGAGCAGAAGAAGCTCGTCCGCGAGTTCGATTACCGCGACTATCTCGACCACTTCTCCGAGGGTGTCGAGAAGTGGACCTACATGAAGTTTCCGTTCCTCACCAACCTCGGCCGCGACGCGGGCTCGGTGCGGGTCGGCCCGCTGGGCCGACTCAACGTCACCCGGAGCCTGTCGACCCCGATCGCCGCCGAAGCGCTGGAGAAGTTTCACGCTTACACCGCTGGTCGCGCCAATAACATGACGCTGCACACCAATTGGGCGCGCACCATCGAAATCATCCACGCCGCAGAGGTTGTCAGGGACCTGCTCAACGACCCCGACCTCCAAAAGGATGACCTGGTGGTGTCGCCCGGTGCCGACGCCTGGACCGGGGACGGGGTTGGTGTGGTGGAAGCCCCCCGGGGGACCCTGCTGCACCACTACCGCGCCGATCGCGAAGGCAATATCACGTTCGCCAACCTGATCGTGGCCACCACACAGAACAACCAGGTGCTCAACCGAACGGTACGCAGCGTCGCCGAGGACTATCTCGGCGGCCAGGCTGAGATCACCGAGGGCATGATGAACGCCATCGAGGTGGGGATCCGTGCCTACGATCCCTGCCTGAGCTGCGCCACGCACGCCCTCGGGCAGATGCCCTTGATAGTAACCGTTTTGGACACGCAGGGGCGGGTGCTCGATGAGCGTGCGCGCTGAACCGCACCGTGTCACGCTCGGGCTCTTCGACAACTCCACGTCGCTGATCTTTGGCATCGGCAACGACGGACGTCAGGACGACGGATTGGGCTGGGCCTTCATCGACCGGCTCGAGCAGATCCATCCTCGGCCTCGCGCACGCCTGCGCCGTACCTACCAGCTGGGTCTCGAAGACGCGGATCTGATCAGCCGATACACCCGGGTGCTGTTCGTGGATGCTACGAAAGATACTGCGGTGGAATCGTTTAACCTGAGCCTTCCGGAGCCGAAACTGGACTTCAGCTTCACCTCGCACGCAATCTCGGTGCCGTCTATCTTGGCGACCGCTCAGCAGTGCTTCGAACACGTTCCGGAGGCCTACTTGCTGGCGATCCGCGGCTACGAGTGGGAACTCCAGCTCGGACTGACCAGCCCCGCGCAACAGAACCTCAGCCAATCACTGGAGTTCTTGTCGACACCGCGGTAGCGCAGGCCGCTCAATGGTGCAACGCGCTGACTGCTTCGCCGACGGAGCCGAACAAGTGGTCCTCGCCGATCCGCGCCAGCAGGCCACTTCGCGCCAAGCCGGCGCGGACCGTTTTATTGGTCCTTGCCATCGCGAAAGACACCTCACTGTGGTCGAGTTGGTCGAGCATCTCGCGCAAGGCGCGCGCTCCGGTGTAATCGAGGTCCGTCATTCCCATCGCGTCGAGTACGACGAGCCCAAGCGAGTGACCTGCGCGGTCGACCGCTGCAGTCAAGTCGGTTCTGAAACGACCGGCGTTGGCATACCAGAGGGGTGTCGAGAACAGCACCACGAGGACCCCGGGAATCGCGACGGCGTGTTCGCTGCCGTCAAGGGGGGCCCAGCTGGTGGTCGAGGGGATGCGGCCCAGGACGTGTAGGTGCGGGCGGGCGGTGAGGCGGGTGCGGTCGAGGATCGCCAGCGCGACCGCGACGGTGATGCCCTGTTCGACGCCGACGAATGCGACCGTCAGCAGGGTGATCAGAGCCAGTCCGAATTCGAAGCGATCGTAGCGGGCGATGTCGACGAGATCCTGGATGTGCAGGATGCGGGTGGCGATGAAGATCAGAATCGCCGCCAGGGTCGCCAAGGGCAGGTCCTCGAGCAGAGCGACGGCAGGGATCAACAGGACCAGGGCGCCGGCGGCAGCCAGTTCGGCCACCTGGGTCCGGCCGCCGGCCGAGACCACAGCGGCGGTTCGCGGCGGGCTTGCGTTCACTGGGAAGGCGCCGACCAGCCCGGCGACGATATTGCCGGCTCCGACGCCGAGGAAGTCGCGATTGACGTCTACCTCGTATCCGCCCTGGTCGGCGAACGCGCGGGTCGTCGCCGCCGTCTGGCTGACAATCACCAGGGCGACCACGCCGGCGATCGGCGCCACCGCACCCAGCGCCGACCAGGACAGCCCGTGCAGCCCGAGGTGCGGCGCGCCGTGGGCCACCGCACCCAGCACCATCACCCCGTGGGCGTGCAGCTTCATCGCGGCGACGAGGATCGTCGAGCCGATCAGCCCGACGAACGCCCCCGGAAGCCGGCGATCGATGCGTTCGGCGACGACCACGATGAGGAACACGCCGACCCCGATGCCCAGCGCCCACCCGTTGATCGAATGCAGGCTGCTGAGCGTGACGCCCACCCGGTGCAGTGTGCTGCCGCTGGCGCCGGGCAGGCCGAGCAGATCAGGTAGCTGGTGTACCACGATGATGATCGCAACCCCGCCAAGGAATCCGCTGATGATCGGCGCCGACAGAAACTCGGCAATCCACCCGAGCCGCAGTAGTCCAACCAGGGCCACCACCACACCGACGATCACCGCGAGGATTCCGATCAACGACACATAGCCAGGGGCGACGGCCGACACCACGGCGGCGATGCCGATGGCGAACAGCGGGGCGATCGTCGAATCGGCGCCGACCGACATCTGCGGGTTCGAGCCCAACAGCGCGAACATCACGCTGCCCGCGACAAACGCGTAGAAGCCGGTGATCGGCGGCATGCCGGCCAGCCGGGCGGTGGCTAATTGCTCAGGCACCGCGATCGCCAGCAACGTCAGCGCTGCGACCAGGTCGCCGATCACCCACGACGATCGGTAGCCGTGCAGTGAGGACAACAGCATCGACCGCGCCCCCAGCACCCGCGCCGTGAAGCCTGCTACCGACTGCATCGACCAATCATCGCCTTCAAACCCGGGACCGATGTGCTGGACACGGTCTTGACACACGGGCGCACAATTGAGATGTCCGTCTGAAACGCGGGGAGCTGCGATGAGCGAGCAACGGTACGACTTCTTCGGTGAGATCTTCCAGCGGTACTTCAGACCGGCGATCGACGCATATCCGCGAATGGGTGGCGCACTCGTCGACAGGTTACTCAGGCTGACGGACGACGTCCCCGACAAATTGGCGCAGACCCGTTGCGCCGCAAGGGCGTGGGCCGAAGCTGAGACCCCGAACGCCCGGATCACCTCGGAACTTTTTGTGATCACCCAACATGGACTGATGTATGCCGCCGGGTCGACCGAGTCGCGTCGGGCGCTGTATTACCTGGCCACGCCGCCCGTGTTGTTCGATCCGTTCGTCGATCAGGTCGACAGCGTCGAACTGCATGAGGGCGCGGTAGTCGTGGTCGACAGCCAGTTCGGCCGTGACCTCGCATCTGCGCATCCGATGGACGCCGCGCTGCGCCGGATTCTCGATGAGCACCTGGCGCTGCGGGTGGATCTGCCCGCGTAGAGGATCCGCCGCAGATCACGACGACTGTGCGGCCGTGTCACCGTCGTTGCCCACCAACTCCTTCTTTGCCTGTGCCAGCTCAGCTTTGGCGGTGGCGTCGAACTGCGGATACTGCGGGTCGAGATTCCGCAGCAGTCGTTTTTCGGGGGCGTCGCCAGGGCCTCAAGGTAGCCGGTCGAGTGGAGAAGTTCTGTGGAGCAATCATGGTGATTCTGATGTGCGGACGATCACCGGGGCGTAGGGGCCTCGGAGCTAATGAACCTCAAGTTCTGCAGCGGACAGCTGAAGTCATCCCGAACCAGCTGAAATTCTCAGCACCTCCGTGGCTACACCCGTGGGACTCACCCGTTGAATCCCGTTCGGGGCGCGCCCTTGCAGGACTTGCCACGTTGGGTGGTCGACAGATTTAGGCGCGAGGTCGCGTCCCCCGGGTAACGGCGCGGCAGGGCCCGCCCGCACGGTGTAGCGTCAACCACGTTGGGAGTTCAACCAGTCCGGGATGAGGGTGGCTGTCCGCCGCTGCTCTCATAGAGCAGCCGCTCGTGCCGGACGTTCCGGTGACAACCGCACACCTGGGATCACCATGACCACACGGGTGATACCGAAACCGGCTCCGGCACAGTACTTTGCGATCGATCGCGTCTTGTGTCTGCTCCAGCGCGACCGCCCAGATCACCTATGCTGCGAACCGGCCGCCGACTTAATGCTTTGGACCGGACGCCATGACCACTGACACACCGCATGTCGTGCCCTCCTCCGCTACGGGCAAAGCCGACGACTTGAAATCGGCGCCCATGCCCGAGCTGGAAAAGGAGCTGGGCTACTCGCCGGAAGGGCTGAGCAGCGCCGAGGCGGCGAAGCGGTTAACGCAGTACGGGCCGAATGAGATCGCTGAGCACAAGACGAACCCGCTGCTGAAGTTCCTCGGCTACTTCTGGGGCCCGATTCCGTGGATGATCGAGATCGCCGTCGTCTTGTCCGGCGCGGTGAGGCACTGGCCGGATTTCTTTATCATTTTGCTGCTGCTGGTGGCCAACGGCGTCGTCGGCTACACCGAGGAACGGCAGGCCGGCAACGCAATTGAAGCACTCAAAGCCAAACTGGCGATTAATGCGCGCGTGAAACGCGAGGACGCGTGGGAAACCGCACCGGCGCGGGAGTTGGTTCCCGGTGATGTGATCCGGCTGCGCCTGGGTGACATCGTGCCCGCCGACGCCCGGCTGCTGGACGGCGACGAGATCGAGGTCGACCAGTCCGCGCTCACCGGGGAGTCGCTGCCCGCCACCCGCCTGGCAGGCGATGCGGTGTTCTCCGGATCGATTGTCAGGCAAGGTGAAATCGGCGCCTTGGTCTATGCGACCGGCACTCGCACCTACTTCGGTAAGACCGCCGAGTTGGTGGCCGACGCGCACACCGTCAGCCATTTCCAGCGCGCCGTGCTCAAGATCGGCAACTATCTGATCGTGCTCGCGGTCGCGCTGGTCACCCTCATCGTCGTCACGGCGATCCTGCGCGGCGATGCGATCCTGACGACTCTGCAGTTCGCCCTTGTTCTGACCGTCGCCGCGATCCCGGTGGCGATGCCCACCGTGCTGTCGGTGACGATGGCTGTCGGCGCACGGCTACTCGCCAGGAGGCAGGCCATTGTCAGCCGGCTGGTTGCCATCGAGGAACTGGCCGGCGTCGACGTGCTCTGCGCGGACAAGACCGGCACCCTGACTCAGAACTCGCTGACGTTGGGCGTCCCGTTCAGCATCGACGGCGTCACACCCGCGACCGTAATCCTGAACGGCGCGTTGGCCTCCCGCGCGGACAACGACGACCCGATCGACCGCGCGGTGCTCGGCAGCGTAGAGGACGCTACGGTCCTGCAGGCTTACACCGTCACACACTTCAAACCTTTTGACCCGGTGCATAAACGCACCGAGGCCACCGTCACCGCCGCCGACGGGACCACCTTCAAGGTCACCAAGGGTGCCCCGCAGGTCATCCTCGCGCTGGCCGCGAACGCCACGCAGATCAGAACCGCCGCCGATAGCGTCGTCAACGACTTCGCCGCCCGCGGATTCCGGTCTTTAGGCGTGGCCCGCGCTGACGGGGACGGCGACTGGCAGTTCGTGGGCGTGCTACCGCTGTTCGACCCGCCCCGCGACGATGCCGCAACGACCATCGCGACCGCCGCAACGATGGGCGTCACCGTCAAGATGGTCACCGGTGACGCGCTGGCCATCGCGAAGGAGACCGCGGCCAAGGTCGGCCTGGGCGCTGACATCCTCGACGCCGCAGCGTTGGGTGATGCGACGAAGAACGAGACGGCGGCGGCCGAATCCATCTTGGCCGCAGACGGTTTCGCCCAAGTCTTTCCCGAGCACAAATACCACCTCATCGACGTACTACAGAAGCACGGCCACATCGTCGGAATGACCGGCGACGGGGTAAACGACGCCCCCGCGTTGAAAAAGGCGGATTGCGGTATCGCCGTCTCCGGAGCCACCGACACCGCGCGCGCGGCGGCCGACATCGTGCTGCTGACCCCCGGCCTCTCGGTGATCATCGAGGCCATCAAGCAGAGCCGGAAGATCTTTCAGCGGATGAACAGCTACGCGATGTACCGCATCACCGAAACGCTGCGCGTCTTGTTATTCATGACCTTCGCCATCCTGGTCTTCAACTTCTACCCGCTCACCGCCATCATGATCGTGATGCTCGCGCTGCTCAACGACGGCGCCATCCTGTCCATCGCCTACGACAACGTCCGCTACCGCGATGAACCCGAAGCGTGGAACATGCGCCTGGTGCTTGGTATCTCCACCGTGCTGGGTGCCGTCGGGCCGATCGCCGCGTTCGGCCTGTTCTACCTGGGCGACCGCGTCTTCGACCTCGGCCACCCGCGTGTCCAGACGCTGATGTACTTGATGCTGTCAGTCGCCGGCCACCTCACCATCTTCTTGACCCGAACCCGCGGCCCGTTCTGGTCTATCCGCCCGGCCCGCATCTTGTTGATCGCCGTGTTCGGCACCCAGGCCATAGCCACATTCATTGCCGTCTACGGGCTATTCATGACGCCGCTCGGCTGGACGTGGGCAGCCGCCGTGTGGGGATACGCCCTCATCTGGTTCCTCGTCAGCGACCGCATCAAACTTCTGGCTTACCGCATCCTCGACCCGGCAACGGCGGCAAAGAAAAAGTCCGAACCAGTTCGCGACCTAGCCCTCGCGCCTGGGTGAAACGAATGATCCAGTGGGACAACGAGGAGAGGACGAACTAGTGAACTCACACTTGAGCGGTCACCATCGGCTGACGATCGAGAAGATCTTCAGGCATCCGGCGGGCAGCAACATCGAGTGGCGCGAGGTCCTGTCGTTGCTCGAGGACCTCGGGTCCGTAAAGCACGAACACAACGGCAAATTCACTGTGACCCTGGGATCCGAGACACAACTATTCGAGGCTCCGCGAGGCAAAGACATCGATGTGCAGGTGACTGTCGACCTGCGCCGGATGCTAAGGGAGGCCGGGTGGGCGCCGAATGATGAAGCCCAGATCCCGGACACGAGTCAGGGCAACCACGGTGATGGACAAGACCATGACTGAACAACATAACTTCGACGGCAGATCATGACTCCCAGCGATACGGACCTCGACGTGCAGTTTGCCAATAGAGATCACTCACTAAGATCGGAGAACTCGACATGGTTGTCATCTTTGGATTAGTTGTTCTGCTCGTCGCAGTCATCCTCGGGTTCACCGGCGTGCTGAACAATGCGGGGGCTGCGCACGCTCTGACCGAGAACTTCTCGGTGTTGGGCTATCACGTCACAGGGTCGACTGGCACTTTGTTCCTGTTCGGCATCATGATCGGGGCGCTGGCGATGCTCGGTATGAGTGTGTTGCTGGCCGGTGTGAGCCGCACCGCGCGTCGTGGGCGCGATGCCCGCCGCGAACTTCAACGGTCTCAGCGCGAAGCGGAATTTGTCCACCGCGACCGCGACGTCGAAAGCCGACCCGTCGGGTCGGCCGCAGGCTCAACGGTGGACTCGGAATTGCCCACGACTTGGCTGAGCAGAATCAAGGGTTCATTCGTCGGTCGCCGGGCGTAGGGTCGACAACCGACCGCGCCGCGCGCAGGCGATCAAAGTCGCTAGGCTCCCGAACCCGCCAAGGTTTGCCGCCACTTACGTTGGCGCGACCGCCCTATTTGAACCAGCCCTCGAAGCGGCCCCGCTTCAACTGCTTTTCGTCGCCCTCCACGTTGGTCCAGGCACCCCGGGCGTAGCTGTGTGGCTCTTTGGCGCCGTTGCGGAGGACGTCGAGTGTGCCGTCGTTGTGCTTGATGTAGGTGTCACCGGAGCGCATATATTTTTCGGTGTCGCCCTTTTGTAGTGTCACGATAACGGTCATGACTCAAACCTTCTGTCTCGCAAGCGAATACGTCGCGGATCTCATTGAGGGGAGACCGCGTGGTCAGCAAGTGTGGGATCGCGGCGGATCCGAGCTCAGCGCATCTTTTCAGGAATTGAATTCAGCGCCTGCAGAACATGTTCCGCCAGTTCGCTGGCCTTCTCCTTACTGAGCTTGGAGTGAGACATGATGGTGTCCCTGACCAGTTCGAGACGAAGGATGTAGGGCGAGCGGAGTGTCGTCGGTGAAGCCATCAGCTTTTCCTTTTCAATCAAGCATGTCTGCTCGAAAACGAGCTGCCCGATATCTCCGACGGTACGCCGATTCGCGTCGATGGGTGCGGACGGCGCTGACCACGAACAAAGTGGATGAGTTTCCGGTTTGGCCGCCGAACCGCGGGGTACGCTGCCCCGATGACGGTTCGACCGGCGCCGCGTTCCCCTGGGCGCACGATGATTTCCAGGGCGAGATGGTTGCTGCGGGCCCGCCCCAGCGATTACATGCTGGCAGCCAGCGATGCGATGGCGTCGCTGCCGGTGATCGGTAGGCATCTGGAACCGCTCGGCGGAGTGACCGCGATGGGCATCTGGGGCTCCCGGCTGGCACCGGCGATGATGTCCTCGTCGGCCAAGTCGTGGCTGACCCCCGGCATCGGCGAGCTCAAGAGGGCCGAGCGCGACCAGACCCAAGCGGTGTCCGAGGCGGCGCTGCGCGGTGTGGTGTCGAGCAAAGACCTGGACATCGAATGGCCGGCACCTGAGCGGACGCCGCCGTTCTGGCGCGCCAGGCATCACCGTCGCCACCTGCACCGCACATCGGTCAGGTACGGCAGCCAACCGACGCAGTTGCTGGACGTGTGGCGTCGCAGAGATCTGCCGGTCCGGCCGGCGCCCGTGCTGATCTTTGTTCCCGGCGGCGCCTGGGTGCACGGCGGCCGTCAACTTCAGGGCTATGCGCTGATGTCGCATTTGGCCGAGATGGGCTGGGTGTGCCTGTCGGCCCAGTACCGAGTGTCGCCGCACCACCGTTGGCCAGCGCACATCACAGATGTCAAGACCGCGATCGCGTGGGCGCGAGCGAACGTGGACAAGTACGGCGGCGACCGCAATTTCATTGCGGTGGCAGGGTGTTCGGCTGGCGGGCATCTGTCGGCATTGGCCGGGTTGACCGCCAACGATCCGGAGATGCAGGCCGATCTGCCGGCCGGGTCGGACACCTCGGTGGACGCCGTGGTGGGTATCTATGGCCGATACGACTGGGAGGATCGCTCGACACCCGAGCGCGAACAGTTCGTCGACTTCCTCGAGCGAGTCGTGGTCAAGCGCAGGATCAGTCGCCACCCGCACGTTTTCCGCGACGCCTCGCCGGTCGCTCGGATACATCCAGATGCCCCGCCGTTCTTGGTCATTCATGGCAGCGGTGACAAGGTCATCCCGGTCGAACAGGCGCGCAGCTTCGTCGACCGGCTCAGGTCGGTGTCCCGTTCGTTGGTCAGCTACGTGGAGTTGCCCGGCGCCGGACACGGATTCGACATGATTGACGGCGCGCGCACCGGCGCGATGTCGACTGCGATTGGGTTGTTCCTCGGCCACATTCATCGCAGCCGGATGATCGCTGCCAAAGAAGTTATTTAGGCCGCCGCCCGACTGTAAGGTCCCTCCCATGAAGCGGCTGAGCGGTTGGGACGCGGTACTGCTGTACAGCGAGACACCTAATGTGCACATGCACACGCTCAAGGTCGCCGTGATCGAGTTAGCCGAAGACCGTCGTGACTTCGACATCGACGCCTTCCGCCGGGTGATCCACAGTCGGCTCTACAAGCTGGAGCCGTTTTGCTATCAGCTGGTTGACATTCCGCTCAAGCTGCACCATCCGATGTGGCGGGAGAACTGCGACGTCGACCTGACCTATCACGTGCGGCCTTGGCGGCTGCCCGCGCCGGGCGGTCGTCGCGAGCTCGATGAGGCGATCGGGCAGATCGCCAGCACTCCGCTGGACCGCGACTATCCACTGTGGGAGATGTATTTCGTCGAGGGGCTGGCCGACAACCGAATCGCGGTGGTCGGAAAGATCCACCACGCGCTGGCCGACGGAGTGGCGGCGGCGAATCTGCTGGCCCGTGGAATGGATCTGGCACCCGGGCCGCAAAGCGGTGAGGTCCGGCACGCACCCGATCCGGCGCCGTCGACCGGAGAGCTGGTGCGGTCAGCGTTCGCCGATCACATGCGGCATATCGGGCGGATCCCGGGCACCATCGGCTACACCGCGAAGGGCATCAACCGGGTGCGACGCAGCAGCCGCAAGCTGTCGCCGGAGTTGACCATGCCGTTCACCCCACCGCCGACCTTCATGAACCACATGCTCACCCCCGAACGCCGTTTCGCTACAGCCACATTGGCGCTCAGCGACGTCAAGGAGACCGGCAAGGCACTCGGCGTTACCATCAACGACATGGTGCTGGCGTTGTCGGCGGGTGCGCTGCGCAAGCTCAGGCTTCACTACGATGGCGACTCCGACCACCCATTGCTCGCATCCGTGCCGGTGAGTTTCGACTTCTCACCGGATCGGGTGTCGGGCAACCTGTTCACCGGAATGATGGTGGCGCTGCCCGCCGACATCGACGATCCCCTGGAGCGGGTCCGGCACTCGCATGACTACGCGGTCGACGCCAAGGAAAGCCACCACCTGCTCGGCCCGGAATTGATCAGCCGGTGGGCGGCCTACTTCCCGCCGGGCCCCTCGGAGTCGCTGTTCCGTTGGCTGGCAGGGCGTGACGGACAGAACAAAGTGCTCAACCTGCCGATCTCCAACGTCCCGGGTCCACGCGAGCACGGGCGGGTCGGCGGCGCGTTGGTCACCGAGATCTACTCGGTGGGCCCGTTGACCACGGGCAGCGGCCTGAACATCACCGTGTGGAGTTACGTTGACCAGCTGAACGTTTCGGTGCTCGCCGACGGCGCGACGGTCGACGACCCGCACGAGGTCACCCAGGCCGTGGTCGAGGAGCTCGTCGAAATTCGGCGCGCGGCTGGGCTTTCCGAGACGCTGACGGTGATCGAGGGTGCGCTGGCTCCTGCCTGAGTCTTAGTTTGCTCAGGTGCTGCCGGGACCGATATGACTCTGCAAGTCGCGGCGCGAGATCTTGCCGGTGCTGCTGCGCGGTAATTCATCCAGCACGATAATTTCGCGCGGCACTTTGTAATTCGCGAGGTTCTCGCGGACGTGCTGTTTGAGGTCGTCGACGGTGGCAGAGGCGGCCGGGGTCAGCACCACGAACGCCGCCAGCCGCTGCCCGTACTGTTCGTCGTCGACGCCCAGCACGGTGGCGTCGGCGACGGCGGGGTGCAGTCCGAGCGTCTTCTCCACCTCGATCGGGTAGACGTTCTCGCCGCCGGACACGATCATCTCGTCGTCGCGTCCCACCACATACAGTCGCCCGGCCTCGTCGAGCCGTCCGACGTCACCGGACGCCATGAAGCCGTCGTGAAAGTTCTTGTTGCCGCCCGACGTGTAACCCTCGAAGCGGTTGGAGTTACGGACGAAGATCTGGCCCACCTCACCGGTGGGCAACGGCCGATGGTCGGAATCGAGAATGCGAATCTCGGTGCCCAGGATGGGTTTCCCCGCGGTGTCGGGCGCGGCCCGCAAGTCTGCAGGTGTCGCGGAGGCGATCATGCCCGCCTCGGTCGCGTTGTAGTTGTTGTAGAGGATGTCGCCGAACTCATCCATGAACTTTGTGACGACGTCGGGCCGCATCCGCGACCCCGAAGCGGTGGCGAACCGCAGCGATCGACCGCTGTAGCGCCGCCGTACATCGTCGGGCAGGTCCATGATGCGGTCGAACATCACTGGCACCACGCACAATCCGGTGGCCTGGTGACGGTCGATCAGAGCCAGGGTGGCCTCGGGATCGAACTTGCGCCGGGTGGCCACCGTGCAGCCGAGCGACGCGGCGAAGATCAACTGGGAGAAACCCCAGGCGTGAAACATGGGCGCGACAACGACAGTCGTTTCCTCGGTGTGCCATGGCACGCGGTCGAGGATCGCCTTGAGTTCAGTGGTCCCGCCTCCGGAGTGTTTGGCGCCCTTCGGGTTTCCGGTAGTGCCCGAGGTCAGCAGGATCATCTTGCCCTTGCGACTCGCCTTGGCCGGCCGCTCACCGAGGTGAGCGGCGATCAGATCCTCGACGGTGACGTCGTGCTGGTCCGGATCATCGGTCCACGCGACGACGCGAACCGTGTCGGGGTTGTCGGCCAGTGCGCGATCGACTGACTCGGTGAACTCCTCGTCGTAGATCACCACTTCGGCGCCTTCGCGCTTGACCACGTCAGCCAGCGCCGGGCCGGCGAAGGATGTGTTGAGCAACAACACGTCTGCGCCGATTCGGTTCGCGGCGATCAGCGCCTCGACGAAGCCGCGGTGGTTGCGGCACATGATCGCCACCACCTCCGGCGTTCCGCCGGGCAATCCCTGCAGCGCGGCCGTCAACGCGTCGGCGCGCCGGTCGAGCTGGCGGTACGTCAGCGAGCCCAGTTCGTCGATCAGCGCGGCACGATCCGGGCAGCGCTGGGCGGACATTGCGAATCCGCTTGTGACAGTGAGGCCCTCGCGGCGAACTACCCCGATGATGCGTACGTACTTGTCGGGCCGCATCGGGGCGATGATCCCCGCCCGGACCATACTGCCCAGCAGACCGAAGGCCACGGCTACCCGATTACCGGCAGGCGTCGCTGTTTGGCCAGCCCGTCGAGCGCCTTCTGCATGACGCGCCGGACGTGCGCATCGACGGTGTCGATGTCGGGATTGTCGCCGAATTCGGCTGTCACGTCGATGGGTTCGAGCACCTGCATGACGATCTTGGTCGGCAGCGGCACGTTGATCGGCAGCACCGCGGACAGTCCGAACGGAAACCCGATCGAGATCGGCAAAATTTTGGCCCGCAGCAGCTTGTCCAGCCGCAGCACCTTCGCCAGCCCCATTCCGCGGGACAGGTACAGCTGGCTCTCCTGACCGCCGATGGACACTGCGGGCACAATCGGAACGCCGGCATTCAACGCCGCCCGGACATAACCGGTGCGCCCGTCGAAGTCAATGACGTTCTCCGACAACGTCGGTCGATAAACGTCGTAGTCACCGCCGGGAAACACCACCACCACTCCGCCGGATCGCAATGCCTCGTCCGCATTTTCGTGGTTGGCCCGGATGAAGCCGGTGCGGCGGAAGAAGTCGCCGGTCGGTCCGGTGAAGATAAGGTCGTGGCTCAGCGTGTAGACAGGGCGGTCAAACCCGAATTGCTCGTAGAACCCGGTGGCGAACACCGGCACGTCCATTGCGAACAACCCGCCGGAATGGTTTGCCACCACCAGTGCACCGCCCGGCGGGAAAGACTCCAGACCGCGGATCTCCGCGCGGTGGTAGCCCTTGATCAGCGGACGCAGCCAGCCCATCACGCGTTCGGTGAGCCCGGGGTCCCACTTGGAGAGCTCCGTTGGTTCGATATCGGTGGCAGCCATTTGGCAGTGATGCTAGCCGAGCCAGAACGGGTCGATACGATCTCTTCGACCGTCAATTCAAAAGGAGCGTCACAACGTCGTGAGCACTGAAGAAGCCGCAGAACCCGAAGTCCTCGTCGAGCAGCGGGACCGGATCCTGATCATCACCATCAACCGGCCCAAGGCCAAGAACGCGGTCAACTCCGCGGTGGCCCACGGCCTGGCCGACGCGATGGACAAGCTCGACGGAGACCCCGGACTCTCGGTCGGCATCCTGACCGGTGCGGGTGGCTCGTTCTGCGCGGGCATGGATCTCAAGGCGTTCGCCCGCGGCGAGGTCCCGATCGTCGAGGGTCGCGGCATGGGCTTCACCGAGCGCCCGCCGGTCAAGCCGCTGATCGCGGCGGTGGAAGGCTACGCGCTGGCCGGTGGTACCGAGTTGGCGCTGGCCACCGACCTGATCGTGGCGTCGAAGGACGCGTCGTTCGGCATCCCCGAGGTCAAGCGCGGCCTGGTGGCCGGCGGCGGCGGCTTGCTACGGCTGCCCGAGCGGATTCCGCCCGCAATCGCGATGGAATTGGCGCTGACCGGCGAGAGCTTTTCCGCCGAGCGCGCGCACGCCCTGGGCATGGTGAACGTGCTCGCCGAACCCGGCGGCGCGCTGGACGCGGCGATCGAGCTCGCCGAGCGGATCACGGTCAACGGCCCGCTGGCGGTGGCGGCCACCAAGCGGATCGTCGTCGAGTCCCGTGGTTGGAGCCCGGACGAGCGGTTCGGCAAGCAGAACAACATCCTGATGCCGGTGTTCGGCTCCAACGATGCGAAGGAAGGCGCGATCGCGTTCGCCGAGAAGCGGCCCGCCAAGTGGACCGGAACCTGAGCTCAGGCGGCCCGGTCCTGGTCTAGTTCGTCGGCCCCGGCGCTGTCCTCGGCGGTCACCGGGCCGGCTACCCCGGCCGCGGCGTCGGTGGTCGGTACCGGTGCCAGACCCGGCTCCGGGGTGCGCATCATCGCCGCGCGCGCGTCCAGCACGTGGCCGATGAAGAAGTCGTACAGCAGGATCCCGGCGACGGCGCCGAACAGTGGGATGAACACCGGGATCCACCAGTAGTTGACCGTTTGCCCGTAATTGCCGGGTAGCGCCAACGTGCCCCAGCCCTCCAGCCACGCGAATACCCGCGGCCCGAGTTCGCGAGCCGGGTTGAGCGCGTAGCCGGCATTGGTGCCGTAGGAGCAGCCGATCACCGCGATGATGAAACCGATCAACAGCGGTGCCAGGTTGCCGGCCGGCGCCTGGTTGCGGTTGTCGATCAGCGCCGCGATCAGCACAACGAGGATCGCGGTGCCGACCAGCTGGTCGATGACCGGTCCGACGTAGCCGCCGTGGAAATACTGTGCGGGCGAGGTCGCGAAAATCCCGTAGGTATCCATCGCCTCCCCGCGGGCGATGCCGGCGTCGTGTGCCTCGATCGCCGGCCGGTAGACCGCATACACCGCCGCGGCCCCGCAGAAGGCGCCGGCGGTTTGTGCGATCCAGTACGGAATCACGTTGCGCCAGTCGAACTTTCGCGCCACGGCGAAGGCCAGCGTGACCGCCGGGTTGAAATGCGCACCGCTGATACCGCCGGAGACGTACGCCGCCAGCGTCACCGCGAACGCCCAGCCGAAGATGTTGATCAGCCAGTTGTCCGGGCCGAACGGCACGGTCTGCCGGCCCGACCCGGGCAGGCCGACGGTGTTGACGGCGCACGTTCCCAGGCCGAGCAGCAACAGCACGAAGGTGCCGAAGAATTCGGCGAGCATCGCGCCCGCGATCCCGGCGCGCAATCGGGTGGAGGTGGAATGGGTGGGATCTGCTGCGAAGGTCGTCAATGCGATGTTCCCAACTCGCTCGTGGTTGCTTGGTCAACTACTGGCGGCCTCGCAGCGGGATAACCCCTCGGTCTCGAGGTAAACGGGGCTGGGGCCGTGACGTCGGCCACGACGCGAGCGGAATGTGACGTCATCTAAACTGGCATGACACTTCTGCCCAGCTTTGTAACGTGTCGACTCCACAGAAAGTGCGAGCGTGAGTATTTCGCTTCTTCTCGAGATGGCCAGCTCGAGCGCTCCCGAGCGGACGGCCGTCGTGTCCGGGGATGTCCGGCTCACGACGCAGCAGCTCAGCGATCTCGCCGACGGCGGTGCCGGCGTCATCGCCGCCTCGGGGGCATCGCATGTGGCCTATGTCGGGGTGGGCGGGGCGATGTTGCCGCTGCTGATCTTCGCCTCTGCGCGGGCCGGGGTGGCATTCACGCCGATCAACTACCGGCTCTCGGCCGACGGCATCAAAGCTTTGATCGCCCGGCTGCCCGACGCGCTGGTGGTCGCGGACAGCCGCTACCTCGACGAGCTGGGGGGGGCGGATGGCCTGGCAAATATTGCCAAGCAGGTCCTGGTGTCCGACGACTTCCTGGCGCAGGCCCGCGAGGCCGAAGCGGCCGTCGAGTTCGCCGACCCGGACTCGGTGGGCATCGTGCTGTTTACCTCGGGCACCACCTCGCAGCCCAAAGCCGTTGAGCTGACGCACAACAACCTGACCAGTTACGTCACCGGCACTGTCGAATTCGCGTCGGCCGAGCCGACCGATGCGGCGCTGATCTGCGTGCCGCCCTACCACATCGCGGGGGTCAGCGCGGCCCTGTCGAACCTGTACGCCGGACGCAAGATGGTCTACCTGCCCGTCTTCGACCCCCAGGAGTGGGTGGATCTGGTCGAGAGCGAGCACGTCACCAGCGCGACCGTGGTGCCGACCATGCTGGACCGCATCATCACCGTGCTGCAGCAGGGCGGGCACCAGCTGTCGTCGCTGCGAAACCTGGCCTACGGCGGGTCGAAAGTGCCGCTGCCGCTGGTGCGTACCGCTCTCGAGCTGTTGCCGCACGTCGGCTTCGTCAACGCCTACGGGCTGACCGAGACGAGTTCCACGATCGCGGTGCTGACCCCGGACGACCACCGCGACGCACACGGCGCCACCGATCCGGCGGTGGTCAAGCGCTTGGGCTCGGTCGGTCAACCGGTGCCCAGTATCGAGGTGCAGATCCGCGACGAGACCGGCGCCGTGTTGGGGCCGGGGGAGACCGGTGAATTGTTCGTCCGCGGCGAGCAGGTGTCGGGCCGCTATACCGGCATCGGCTCGGTGCTCGACGAGAATGGCTGGTTCCCTACCCGCGACATCGCCATGCTCGACGGCGACGGCTACCTGTTCATCGGCGGGCGCAGCGACGACACGATCATCCGCGGCGGGGAGAACATCGCACCTGCCGAGTTAGAGGACGTACTGATCGAGCACTCTCATGTGCGCGACGTCGCCGTCGTCGGCGTCGAGGATCCGCAGTGGGGACAGGCGATCGTCGCGGTGATCGTGCCGGTGGCCGGGATCGACCCCGACCCCGAGGAGTTGCGCGAACACGTCCGCAAGAGTTTGCGAGGGTCACGCACCCCTGACCGGGTAGTCTTTCGCGACGAGCTGCCCACCAACGCGACGGGCAAAGTGCTTCGCCGCGACATCGTCGAAGAGCTTCGCGCCGCACCGGCCGAGCAGTAATCGAACCGAGGATCGAAATCATGATCAAGAACGGAACCCGTCTGGCCAGCCAGGTCTGCGACACCCAGGTGATCGTCGTCCGCAGCTCCGAGAGCCTCGACGACCTGCGCTGCGGTGGGGCGCCGATGGTGGAACTGGGTGCCGACCGCTCGGGCGAGTTGGATCCGGCGTTCTCCGACGGCGCCATCATGGGCAAGCGTTACGTCGACGACGCCGGCGCTGAGGTGCTGGTGACCAAGGCCGGTGCCGGAACGCTGGCCGTCGGCGAGACCGCGCTGAGCTTGAAGGAAGCCAAGCCGTTGCCGGCCAGCGACTGAGGCGGTGAATCAGTTCTGACCCGGCACGCCGTTGCGCCGGACGAATTCCCTTGCCTTGACTAGAAATTCGAGCTGCTCGTAGACCTTGTGCAGCGGTTCGCTGCTGTGGCTGGACCGGCACAGGATTACAGCGCCTTCCAGCGTGGCGATCGACATCACCGCCAGTGAGTCGGCCTCTGACTCCTCGAATCCATCGGCGACGAAAGCCCACGTGAGCGCGGTACGCCAATGCGCGAAAATTCGTGCGGCCTCCGCCGACAGCCGGACTTCGTCGTCGCATGAACCGATGGCCGCGGCGACCACCGGGCAGCCGGCGTGAAAATTGCTTTCCGCCAGCACCCGCTCCCAGAAGTCGACGAACTGGCGTAGCAATACCTTGGCACCGCGGCCGGCGGCATCGTCGATGTCGGCGGTGATCGCGTCCCCGGCGAACTGCAGCGCCTCGGCGAGAATCTGATTGCGACCGTCGGGGAAGTGGTAGTACACCGAGCCGCGTGGCGCGCCGCTGCGGTGCAGCACCTCGTCGATGGTGACGCCGGCGGCGCCACGTTCACGCATCACCTCGGCGGCGCTGATCAGCATTTTGGTCCGGGTGTTGCCGCGCGTGCGGCGCGTTTTAGTTACGAGAGACATGTCGCGGGTCGGGAGTCAGGCGGCAGGGGTCTGGCGAAGCTGCGGCATCCGCCAGTGGAGGGTGCGCGGGTTGAACCGCGCAGGCCGCAGAGTGCTGCGGCGCAGGCCGGCCCATTCCCCGCTCAACCGGTAGCCGGCGACGTTGAGTTCGACGATCAGCATGATCTTCTCCTGAGGACTATGTAAGAGACCATATAAGACTCACGTTCACCAAGCAAGCCGGGACGTCTGTTCCCCGCTGGACAGCGACCTAAACATGGCATCTGAGTGCGCAGCGCGAAGTTAGGTTCAGGCCGCCTCGCAAGGGATAGATTATGGGCTGACACATATTCTGCCTGCTTTTGCGCGCCTCTGGATCCGCGACTGGTGCTCAGATCTCGGGTCGCGGGAACGGGCGAGTTGTCGAAACTCCGTCGAGGCGGAGGCCGGTAATGATGGTGGGTTCGACGGCGACGACGGTGTCGGCATGATTGACCCATGGTTGGAGTAACTGCTCGTAGCGCGCCACTTCATCGGGATCGGTGATTGTGTATGCGCGCCCGGTGACGACCACGCTCCAGCCACTTCGCGTTACGGGGTCGATGTCGTCGGCTTCGTAGGCGACGACGACGCCATCGTTGGACCGTGCGGCAACCGATATGGCCGCGGTCAGCCGACTGCGGATGACCACCGTGCCGTCGTCAACCAGATGGTTCACCGGGCGTATCGCCGGGAGCGCGTTGAGCGAGAAGACAACGCGCCCATAGCTGGCGCTTGCCAGCAGTCGCATCGCTTCGGCCTCGCTCAAACGCTGGGCGCCGACAGCGGCGCGGGCCACACTCAATCCGCCGTCATAATCCAATACGCCCATATTCTTAAGCATTTGCTGGGCATCGGATCGGCCCTAGGGTCATTGGTCCCGAAGTGACTGGCGAAGGAACCTTGGGCACCGCCGCGCATCGGGTAGCCGACAAGCCGCAATTCCCGCCGCGCCGGACACCGTCACAGGATTAGGCTCGGCGCAGGCGATTGAAAGGCATCAGCGATGGGCCACTACAAGAGCAACGTTCGCGACCTCGAGTTCAACCTGTTCGAGTTGCTGAAGTTGGACGAAGTGCTCGCCGACGACGCATTCGGAGATCTTGACGGCGACTCGGTACGGCAGATGTTGTCCGAGGCCGCCCGGTTGGCCGAGGGTCCGGTGGCCGAGTCGTTCGCCGAGAGCGACCGCCACCCACCGACATTCGACCCCGACACCCACGTCGTCACCTTGCCGGAGCCGTTCAAGAAGTCGCTACGTGCCTGGGCGGAAGGCGAATGGTTCCGCGTCGGGCTCGACGAGAACGTCGGCGGCATACCCGCGCCGTCGATGGTGCAGTGGGCGATCAACGAGTTGGTGCTCGGCGCCCACCCGGCCGTGTTCATGTACATGGCCGGCCCGATCATGGCCAACATCCTCTACAGCATTGGCAATGAGCAACAACAACATTGGGCGTCGATGGCCATCGACCGCAACTGGGGTGCGACGATGGTGCTCACCGAGCCCGACGCGGGATCCGACGTCGGCGCCGGCCGGACCAAGGCGATCGACCAGGGCGATGGCACCTGGCATATCGACGGCGTCAAGCGGTTCATCACCAGTGGCGACAGCGACGACGTCTTCGAAAACATCATGCATCTGGTGCTAGCAAGGCCGGAGGGCGCTGGACCGGGTACCAAAGGTCTGAGCCTGTTCCTGGTGCCCAAATTCCTGCTCGACCCGAAGACCGGTGAGCCGGGTGAGCGCAACGGTGTATTCGTCACCAACGTCGAGCACAAGATGGGCCTCAAGGTCTCGGCCACCTGCGAACTGACCTTCGGCCAGCACGGGTCCCCGGCGATCGGCTGGTTGGTCGGCGACAGCCATCGCGGGATTGCGCAGATGTTCAAGGTCATAGAATATGCCCGAATGATGGTGGGCACGAAAGCTATTGGCACATTGTCGACGGGCTACCTGAACGCGTTGGACTACGCCAAAACCCGGATCCAGGGTGCCGACCTGACCCAGATGACCGACAAGACCGCGCCGCGCGTCACGATCATTCACCACCCCGATGTACGACGGGCACTGCTAACGCAGAAGGCGTACGCCGAGGGGTTGCGTGCGCTGTATCTGTTCACCGCCGCCCATCAGGACGCCGCGGTCGCCGAAGCGGTGTCGGGGGCCGACGCGGATTTAGCGGAGCGGGTCAACGATCTGCTGCTACCGATCGTGAAAGGCGTCGGCTCCGAGCGCGCCTACCAAACTCTGACCGAGTCGCTGCAGACGTTCGGTGGATCTGGCTTCCTGCAGGACTATCCGATCGAGCAGTACATCCGGGACGCCAAGATCGACTCGTTGTACGAGGGCACCACCGCGATCCAGGCCCAGGACTTCTTCTTCCGCAAGATCGTCCGCGACCACGGCGCTTCCCTGGCCCACCTGGTCACGCAGATCGAGGCGTTCATCGATTCCGAGGACGCTCGCCCCGAACTGGTCGAGGCCCGCAAGCAGTTGGCCACCGCTGTCGACGACCTGCAGGGCTGGGTCGCCACCATGACCGGGTATCTGGTCGATTCCCAGCAGAGCGCCACCGAGCTCTACCGGGTCGGCCTGGAGTCGGTGCGGTTCCTGATGGGCGTCGGTGACGTGCTGATCGGCTGGCTGCTGTTGCGTCAAGCCGAGATCGCGTTGACGGCGCTCGACGGCGACCCCTCACCGGCCGACAGTGCTTTCTATGCCGGAAAGGTCGTAAGCGCAAAGTTTTTCGTCAAGAACGTGCTGCCGCGGTTGACCGCCGAACGTGAGATCGCGGCTAATACCGATCTGGCGGTCATGCAGCTGCGCGAAGAGGCGTTCTAGCCCGAGAGTGCGTCCAGACACACACTCGAGGCCGAACGTGCGGCCAGCCGCACACTCGAGCGCTCCGCTGGCCGCACATTCGAAGACGAATTGCTGCGGACACCACCCCGAGAGACGGGTGACAATCAATCATGACCGTAAGACTGGTTGTACCGTCGCTAGCGACGATCCTGTTTGCGTTCTTCGCGCCCAGCGCGTGGGCCGGGCCGCCCACACCGACGGACATCGTGACCCAGCTCAACACCAATCAGCACGTCTACGTCGACCCCGAGGCCGCTCCGAAACTCCCGAACCCGCAGGCGATTAACGATCGGATCCTGCAATCCGGCCTGCCGATGATCGTCGTCAACGTCGCCGCGGGCCAGACGACGGCCACCGACGCGTCGCCGAAGCAGTCCACCGACCCCTTCTATATCGCGCTGTACGAGACGCACAATCCGCTCGCCAAGGACATCGAGGTCGATGGGAAACCCCACAAGCCGCCGCTGATCATCCTGGTGGTCGACAGCAAGAATTATCACGCCTACTCCTACGACGTCAGCGCGTCGATCGCCGCGGCGACCGGACCCGACATGATCCAAGCGGCGGCCGCACACCACGGTGACATCAACGGAGCAATCAGCAACTTCATCTCCCTGCTTGCAGGCACCCAGGTCTCCGGCCCCGTCTCGGAAAACAGCGACACCGTCCCGCCGCGCCCGACGAACTACCCACAGCCGAGGAATTACACGCTCGCCTGGGCGTTCCTGTATGTGTTCGTCGGATTGGTCGTTCTCGGCATGACTATCGTTGTCGTGTACACCATCGCGGCGGGACGCAGCGAGAAGGCAAAGGACCGAGAACTCCTGCAGGACAGAATCAATCGCGCCCGCAAGGATGTCGATCGCCTCGCCCACGAGGTGCTGAAAGGCAAGGATGTCAGCGCCGAGCAAAACAGCGCCACGATGTCGGTTGGCAGCGCGGAGGAGGCGTTTAAACGCGGCGACATCGCAAGCGCCCGATCCCATGTCGGTATCGCCGAAGCCGACATCGACGCCGCTTACGAGGTGATCGACCCCGGCCGGCACATCCCAAGACGCGCCCGCGTTTTCGCGCACGACCGTATGCCGAAGGCGAAACGCCGCCGCACCAACGTCATCGCGACCAGCCCGCACGGCAAGCGCGTCTCAATCAGTAACACCGACTACCGCAAGCGCTCCGAGTCGGGCTACCGCAACTACTACTCAGGCGGCACGTGCGGCGGTGTCCCGTTCCCGGCTGGGTGGTATCCCTACATGTTTTGGACTGGGGGCTGGACATGGACCCCCGCCGACGTCGTCGTCGGCAACACCTACGGTGACAGGAGCGGCGGCGCATCGGCTCTCCTTTACACACCGGGTTACGCCTCGTCGCCCGACTTCAGCAGCGGCGCGTCGGCTCCGATTTATACTCCGGACCCCACCCCGTCGATCGACTTCAGCGGTGGCGGCTTCGGCGGCGACTCATCGGGCGGTGGCAGCGCCGGGCTTTAGGCGTCGGTGGTGTAACCCATCGGCATCAGCACGCTCTTCTGCTGAGTGAAGTGCTCGACACCCTCGGGCCCGTTCTCGCGACCGATGCCGGAGTTCTTGTACCCGCCGAACGGGCAGCACGGGTCGAACGCGTACCAGTTGATCGCGTAGGTGCCGGTGCGGATCCGCTCGGAGATCTTGATGCCGTGCGGCACGTCGGTGGTCCACACGCTGCCGGCCAAGCCGTACGCTGAGTCGTTGGCGATCTTGATCGCGTCCTCTTCGGTCTCGTAAGGAATGATGCTCAGCACCGGGCCGAAGATCTCCTCCTGCGCGATCGTCATCTTGTTGTCGACGTCAGCGAACACGGTGGGCTGCACGTAGAAACCGTTGTCCAAGCCTTCGGGACGCCCACCGCCGGTGACCAGTCGAGCACCTTCTTCGACGCCTTTGGCAATGTAGCTCTCGACGCGGGCCCGCTGCTTCTCCGAGATCAGCGAACCGATCTGCGCGCCCGCGTCCGATGGCGGACCGACCGGCAGCGAGGCCGCGAAATTGCCTACGGCTTCCACGATTTCGTCGTAGCGGGACCGCGGCGCCAGGATGCGGGTCTGCGCCACACAGGCCTGCCCGGTGTTCATGATTCCGGAGAACACCAGCATCGGGACCGCTGCGGCCAGGTCGACGTCCTCGAGCAGAATCGCGGCCGACTTACCGCCGAGTTCCAGCGTGCACGGCTTGAGCATCTCGGCCGCGCGCTTGCCGATCTCTTTGCCGACGGCCGAGCTTCCGGTGAACGAGAAGATGTCGATGTCGGGGTTCGACGTCAGCGCCTGGCCCGTTTCGATACCGCCGGGCACCACCGAGAGCACGCCCTCGGGCAGGCCGGCCTCGGCGAAAACCTCCGCCAAAGCGTTTGCGCTGAGCGGTGTTTCGGCGGCCGGCTTGAGCACCACCGTGCAGCCGGCCAGCAGGGCCGGGCCGAGCTTGTTGATCGCCAGGAACAGCGGCACGTTCCAGGCCACGATCGCGCCCACCACGCCGAGCGGCTCCCGGTGGACGATGGTCTGGCCGTAGCCGCCGTTGCGAACTTCCTGCCACTTGACCTGATCGACGGCCGGTCCGGCGAAGAAGTTCAAGCACCCGACCCCGCTCATCCACTGCATCGTCTCGACGGACATCGGCGGCTGGCCGGTCTCGTCGCCGAGCAGCTTGACGAAGAAGTCTTTGCGCTCCTCCATCAGCTTGAGTGCGGTGGCGATCACCGCCGCGCGCTCCTTCGGCGGCGTGGTCGGCCACGGTCCGTTGTCGAACGCGGCCCGCGCCGCGGCCACCGCGGCGTCGACGTCGGCCGCTGCCGCCAGCGGCACCTTGCCGACGTACTCGCCGGTGGCGGGGCAGTGCACCTCGATGACCTCGGACGTCGACGGCTCGGTCCACTTGCCGCCGATGAAAAGCTTGTCGTACTCCGTTGTCGCTTGCTTCGTTGTGACGTCAGTCATATTCCGCCGCTCCTCCTCATAGCTCCGCTCTGCATCGTCGCCGGCGGGCATGGCCGCCACCCTACCCAAGCGGGGCCAGAACGAGAACACGTTTCATTACTGCGGCTGCAGCACCAACACGAGATTACTCACCAGGAACTCGCGCACCACCGGTAGAGCGGTCAACCACCACGCCCATTTCGGGTGGTAGCGCGGGAACGCGGCGATCAGCGCGCCCGTGCCGGCCGCCCATTCCAGGCCCTCGGCCGCCGACACCGCGAATAACGACGACCCGTAGTTGTTTTTCGCCGGATGACCGTGTTTGCGGGCGTAACGTGCGGCCGCCCGCGCCCCACCGAGATAGTGCGTCAGGCCCATTTCGTGGCCGCCGAACGGGCCGAGCCAGACCGTGTACGACAGCACCGCCAAGCCGCCGGGCCTGGTGACCCGCAGCATCTCGGCGCCGAGGTCCCACGGCCGCGGTACATGCTCGGCGACATTCGACGACAGGCAGATGTCGACACTGTTGTCGGCGAACGGCAGCGACATGCCCGATGCCCGGACGAACATCCCGGATTCGCGCGTCAAAACCGGCCCCGCAGCGTGCATTTCGTCGGGGTCGGGCTCGACGCCGATGTAGCTGAATCCGGCATCGGTAAACGCGCCGGCGAAGTACCCGGGCCCACCGCCCACGTCGAGCACCCGGCGACCGACCGGCCGCTCGCCGTGGATGCCCTGCCAGAGATCGCCGACCATGGCGACCGTGTCGACGGCCAGCGGGCCGTAGAACCGCGGCGGATCGGGCTGCTCGTAACGAAAGCTCGCCAATAGTCGTACCGAGCGGCGCAGGGTCGCTCGCCGCGCAAACACCTCGGTCACGGCCACCGGCCAACCCTAAAGCCCAGGCACGGTCTTGCTTCGACTTCGCAACGGGCACGGTGGCCCGGCTAGGCTGACCGGATGCCCGATGTGCGTTCAGTGCTGCTGCTGTGCTGGCGCGACACTGGCCACCCGCAGGGCGGCGGCAGCGAAACCTACCTGCAGCGCATCGGCGCGCAACTGGCCGCATCCGGCGTCGAGGTCACGTTGCGTACTGCGCGGTATCCGGGCTCGGCGCGACGGGAAGTTGTCGACGGCGTCCACATCAATCGTGTCGGCGGCCGGTACACGGTCTACATCTGGGCGATGTTGGCAATGGCGGCGGCCAGGCTCGGCGTCGGGCCGCTGCGGCGAGTACGACCGGACGTCGTCGTCGATACCCAGAACGGCCTGCCGTTCCTGGCCCGGCTGATCTACGGCCCGCGCGTGGTGGTGCTGGTGCACCACTGTCATCGTGAGCAGTGGCCGGTGGCCGGCTGGCTGCTCAGCCGAGTCGGCTGGTTTGTCGAGTCGTGGCTGTCGCCAAAGTTGAATCGCCGCAACCAATACGTGACGGTGTCGCTCCCGTCGGCCCGCGATCTGGTCGGCCTCGGTGTCGGCAATGACCGAATTGCCGTGGTGCGCAACGGGCTTGACGAGGCACCCGCGGCGTCGTTGACCGGCCCCTGCGCTTCGACACCGCGCGTGGTGGTGCTGTCACGGCTGGTGCCCCACAAGCAGATCGAGGATGCGCTCGACGCCGTCGCGCAGTTGCGGACGTCGATCCCCGATGTGCATCTCGACGTCGTCGGCGGCGGTTGGTGGCGTGAACGGCTGACCGGCCACGCGCAGCAACTGGGCATCGGTGATGCGGTGACGTTTCACGGACATATCGATGACGAGACCAAACATGGAGTGTTGCAACGGGCCTGGGTGCACGTGCTGCCATCCCGGAAAGAAGGCTGGGGGCTGGCGGTCGTCGAGGCGGCACAGCACGCGGTGCCCACCATCGGCTACCGGTCATCGGGCGGGCTGGCGGACTCGATCATCGACGGGGTGACCGGTGTGCTGGTCGACGACCATGCCGAGCTGGTCAGCCGGCTCGAGGAGCTGTTGGCCGATCCGGTGTTGCGCGATCAGCTCGGCGCCAAAGCCCAGGTGCGCAGCAGCGAATTCTCTTGGCGGACAAGCACCGAAGCCATGCGCTCGGTGCTGGAGGCGGTTGCCGCCGGCGAGCGGGTCGCCGGCGTCGTGTAACGCCGAGAGCTCCGCTAGCCGGGCGTTCGCGACCGCCCGCGCCAACCACCGACCGCCAGGCCGACCGCTCCACCGATCAACATTGCCAACCAGGCCAGATGCGCGACGATCACCATCGCTCGCTGACCCTCCGACGCCCCTGTGGTAACCCCGCCGACGCGGTACAGGATCAGGTCGCGCCCGCGATACGCGACCGGCAGGTGCGCCGAAGTGGTTGTTACCGTGGTCATGTCGCCGGGTGTGCCCAATTCGACCACCAGCCAGCCCACGCCGGCGGCTCGTAGCTGATCGGGGTCGGCGCCGGCCAGCAGGAGCCGCTGAACCGCGCGAGCCCGCTCGCCCTCGCCGGGCACCGTCGCCCCGGAGATCGTCAGATCGCCGGTGACCAGCACGTCGGCGCGCAGCCAGCGCGGCAGCGGATCCAGCACCGGGGCCGGACCAGACCAGGCGAATCGTCGCATGGTGTCGGCCGGCAACACCGCAACATCCGCGGGCTCACGGTTGATCGCCGCCGCGACGGCCGCCCAGTCGCCGGGGTAGTGCACCGACACGACCTTTCCTCCTATGCCCCAAGCCAAGTCGGGCAATGACAAGACAAGAGCAAGGCAGCACAGCAGCGCCGCCGAAAATGGCCGTAGCCAGCGCCGCAACGTGAGCACCGCGCCCGCACCGGCGACCGCGTAGCCAGGCATCGCCAACGCGACCCACTTCTGGGCGTCGCGCAACACACCCAAACCCGGCACGGCCTCGACCACGTCGTGCAGAACGGTCAAACCCGGGCCGGTGGCCAATACCGCGGGAATCAGCACCGACGCCGCCGCCAGCACCAGCAATGGCCGCACCGCGCGTGACCGTATCAGCGCGACGCAGCCGGCCGTCACCACCGCGAACAGTACGAAAGCGGACACCAACGCGAAATACGTTGTACGCGAGGCTGGTACCGCGTCACCATTCCAGATCCCGCCCAAGCTGGCGAGGCTGCCCAGCGTGCCGAGGCCAGGTTCGGCACGCGCCGCGAACGCGGCGATGCCCGGCGTGCGCGCCCACGTATCCGACGACGACACGCCCAGGGCCGACGCTGTCAGCCACGGCAGAGCACCCAACACGGCAATGGCCAATGTGACTGCGGCACAAAGTCGGCGAGACAGACCGTCACCCGGGACCGCGACACACGCCAGGCCGACCGCGGCCGCCAGGATCAACCCGGTCGGCGTCAGGCCGGCCAGCGCAATCCAGAACGCCAGGCCGAAAATACCCGTCCTCGAGAACTTTTCAGCCGAGCGCAAGTTCACCACTGTCGTCGCAACCCAGGGCAGACAACCGTATCCGAGCAGCAGGCTCCAATGTCCTTGCAGCAGTCGTTCTCCCACGTAGGGATTCCAGATCGCCAACGTGGTCGCCGTGAATTGGCCTCCGGCACCGGATTCTGGCACCAGCCGAGCAACCAGCCGGGCGGCGCCCCAGCCCGCCAGCCAGAGAGCGAGGACGAGCAATGACTTCACGACGACGCCGCCGTCGACAGCGCTGGTGGTCAGCGCGACCGCGAAGTCCTGCGGCGTGGCCCGGGGAGCGGCGACCAGACCGAGCGCGCTATCGGTCAGATACGACCTCGGAGTGGACACCGCGTCGCGCAGCAGGAGATAGCCCGGGCTCAGCAGCGGCGCCAGCACCAGCAGCGCCAACGCCAGCGCGTACCCGGGCCGAAACCAGCGCACGCGGTGAACTAGCTAGGGGAGATCGGGCGGCCCGGACGTCGAAGGACCCCCCGAACTCGACGGGCCGTCTCGTTTGACGTCCTTGGGCGGCGTGGGAATTTTCTCCGTCTCGGCCTCGGCGCCGGGTACCCGCGCCGGCGGCGGCTCACCACGCCCGAAGAAGCCGTGATCGTCGTTCTCGGAGTCCGTTTCGTTCAACGCTGTCTCGGTCCGCAGGCTGAACGAGCCCAGCAGCAGTCCACCGATCAGCGCGATCACGCCCGCCGCGGTGAAAGTGATGGGCAGCACCCGAGACCACAGCGCCAACCGGTCGCGTTCGTTACGGGCGGCGTTGACCTGCGACTCGACCGTCTCTTCGGTGGAGGTGATCTTGTAGTCGGCCAGCGTCACCTCTGGCTTCAACGCATCACGCGCGTAGTAGTGGTTGGCGCGTTCTTGCTTCTTGATGATCGTGCCCGACTCCGGGTCCACCCAGAACGTCTTCTGCGCGGCGTAGTAGCGGGTCATGGTGATCTTCTCGTCGGGATCGCCCGGCAGGCCCCACATCAACGCGGTATTGGTGACCTTGCTGTCCGCGTCGTCGGCGTACAGCGACGGGTACCGGACCGGCTCGGCCAGCTTGCCGTCGGCGTCGTAGCCCACATCTTGGGTGAACTTGTAGGCGGTCAGACCGTTGACGTCTTCCTCGCCGTTGTAGTTGGCCTCGAATGCCTTCTGCGCAATCGGGTCGAAATACGCGTAGGACCGCTTCTCGGTGTGGAACGGGAATCGGTACGACAGCCCCTCGTGCGGCAGTGCGATGTTGGTGGCCGGGCTTTCGTCTTTGAATCCGCGCGGCTTCTGCACCGCGCCGCCGGGATGGGTGTCGTCGGATACCGCGGATGCCGTCTTGCGGTTGAGCGTGACCGTGTCGACCAGAGCGAGCAGCAGGCCCGAATCCTTCTGCTTGTCGCTGCGCCGGACCGAGCTACCCACTTGGAACGTGACCACGTCGGCGTTGGCGGGGGATTCGACGTCGATCTGCTGCTGGGCCACGACAGGCACATTCTTGTCGACGACGAGCTTCGGGCTGTACAGCGAAGCCGGGTCAACCACGGTCCCGTTGCCCTCACCGATCAGCGTTGCGTCCAGATCGAGCGGAATCTTGGTGATCCTGCTGCCGGTGTAGGTCCACAGCAGCAGCGCGGCGATCAACAACGCGGCTCCGAGTCCCATGATCCCGCACGCGGCCATCCGCAACATGACTGCTCGGTTCACGTTGCCGTGACCTCCTTCTGGTCTCGTCCGGTACCTGTACCCCCGGCTACCTGGGGTTACATCGACCCACCGCGCTGCCGCGAAGCAAAACTCGTTCGACCCTAACAGCATTATTTAAGGTCGGGATTGACGTGTCCTTATATGGAAAGCCGTGGGCAAATCGGGTTCCGGGCAGACTGTTGTCATGCGTGACGTTGGGCCGGTTGGCGGGACTCGCACATTTCTGCCCGCCGTCGAAGGCATGCGGGCGTGCGCTGCGATCGGGGTCGTCATCACCCACGTGGCGTTTGATACCGGGCACGCACGAGGATTCGACGGCCGGCTGTTCGGCCGCTTCGACCTCGCCGTCGCTGTGTTCTTCGCGTTGTCGGGATTCCTGCTGTGGCGCAGTCATGCCGCAGCGGCCCGCGGTCTCGCGCCGCGTCCGGCCACCGGTCACTATCTGCGGTCCCGGGTGGTCCGCATCATGCCCGCGTACCTGGTTGCGGTCGTGGTGATTCTGACCCTGCTGCCGGACGGCAACCACCCGAATCTCACGGTGTGGCTGGCGAATCTGTCGCTTACACAGGTCTACGTCCCGCTGACGCTGACGGCCGGGCTGACCCAGATGTGGAGCTTGTCGGTCGAGGTCAGCTTCTATCTGGCGTTGCCGATCCTTGCGCTGCTCGCCGCCCGCCTGCCGGTTCGCGCCCGGGTGCCGGCCATCGGAGCTCTCGCCGTCGTGAGCTGGTTCTGGGGGTGGATCCCCTTCCATGCTCCGCCCGGGCTCAACCCGTTGACGTGGCCGCCCGCGTTCTTCTCGTGGTTCGCCGCGGGCATGCTGCTTGCCGAGTGGATCCACAGCCCGACCGGCTGGCCGCACCGGCTGGCGCGGCATCGGCTGCTGATGGTCGCCGTCGTGCTGGTGGCCTACCTTGTTGCGGCCTCACCACTGGCCGGGCCGGCCGGGCTGGTCCCGAGTAGCAACGCCCAATTCACCGTCAAGACCGCGATGGGCGCTCTGGTGGCCGTGGGGCTGGTCGCACCGTTGGTGCTCGACCGGCCCGACGACAGCCACCGCTTGCTGGGCAGCGCTGCGATGGTGACGCTGGGCCGCTGGTCCTACGGAATCTTCATCTGGCATCTCGCGGCGCTGACGATGGTGTTCCCCGTGATCGGTCAGTTCGCCTTCCACGGCCACATGCCCGAGGTGCTGACGCTGACGCTGGTGTTCACCATCGCCATTGCCGCGGTGAGCTACGCGCTCGTCGAATCACCATGCCGGGAAGCGTTGCGGCGCTGGGAGCTACGGCACCAGGAGCCCGTCAGCCCGCGTCAAGAAGACGCAGTCGCGCCATGATCTCCTCGCGCACCGCGGAGCGGCGGGCCTTGCCGGCGTCGTCGCGCAGCGGAGTGTCGACGAATTCGACGGTCGCCGGCACCTTGTACCCGGCGATGCGATCGCGCAGGAACTCCCGCACCGCGGATTCGTCCAGCGCTGCCCCCGGCTGGACCATGGCATAGGGGACCTGACCCAGATCTTCATGTGGCACCCCAACCACCAAGCAGGACAGCACATCTGGGTGCTCGGACAGCGCGGCCTCGATCTCGGCAGGATATACGTTGCGGCCGCCGACGGTGAACATGTCGACTCGGCGGTCGGAGATGTAGAGGAACCCGTCGTCGTCGAAGTAACCGAGGTCGCCCAAGGAATCCCAGCCGTCGCGCGATTTCGCGGTGGCACCGACGTAGCGGTACGTCGGCGCGCTGCCTGGGCTCGGCCGCATGTAGATCTCGCCCACCTCGCCCGGCGGGCATGGATTTCCGTCGTCGTCGAGCACCTTCATCTCGCCCGCCACCACGATGCCGACCGAGCCGCGGTGCGCCAGCCACTGGTCGCCGGAGATGAACGTCAGCGCCTGTAATTCTGTGCCGCCGTAGAGTTCCCAGACTTTCTCCGGGCCGAGCAGGTCGATCCAGGCCTGCTTGATGACCGGCGGACACGGCGCGCCCAGATGCCAGAACCTCCGCAGCGACGACAAGTCGAAGGCGTCGGGGTTCTCGTGATACACCGGCAGGCAGCGCTGCATGATGGTCGGCACCGTGGTCAAGAACGTGACACCGTGATCGCTGATCAACCGCAGGAACGTCGCCGGCTCGAACCGGCTCATCAGGACCAGGTGGTGGCGCATCAGCAGCGCGATGGTCGCGGTGGTGAATCCGGTGTTGTGCGACAACGGAACTGGGACAAGCGTGATGTCGCCTTCTTGGGCGCCCAGGGGGTAACCGATGGCAGGCGGGATGCGGCTGTCGCCGCCGGACTCGATGAGTTTCGGACGGCCGGTGCTGCCGCCCGAACCCATCGCTTTCCACACCGGCGACACCGCCTCCGGCAGCGCCTCGTCGGACAGCGACGCTTCGGGCTCGAAACCGGCTGGCACGCTGGCGATTTCAGGGTGCTCCCGGCCGACCAGCAAGGTCGGCGGCCGCAGTTCGAGTAACCCGGCGAGCTCGGCGTCGGGTAGTCGCGCCGACAGTGGCTGCGGCACGGCGCCCAGCTTCCAGCACGCCACCGCCGCCTGAATCCACTCGATCGAGTTGGGCAAAACCATGGTCACGAAGTCACCTACTCCGACCCCACGCTCGGCGTAGGCCCGGGCCAGCCGGTTGGTCGAGCGGTCGAGTTCGCCGCGGGTCAGCGTGCGCCCGTCGCACGTCACGGCCGGTTCGTCGGGAGCGAGCGCGGCCAGCGCCGAGATCTGTGTGCCGATCGGCGGGACCGGCGCCGTCACGAGTAGGCGCCCTGCCGCTCGAAAATCCGGCGAGGGTTGTCGACCAGCATGGTGTGCAATTGCTCATCGGTGACTCCGCGCTCCTTGAGTGCGGGGATCACGTCGTTGTGGATGTGCAGGTAGTGCCAGTTCGGCGCCATCTGTGGCACCAACTCTTCGGGCAGCGCGTCGAAGTAACAGTTGGCGTCGTGCGACAACACCATCTTGTCGGCGTGCCCGCGCTCGCACATTTGCGCGACGATGTCGACCCGGTCCTCGAAGGGCGAGATCAGGTCGAGGCCGAATCGGTCCATGCCGAGGTAGGAGCCCGGGGCGATCAACTCTTCGAGGTAACCGATGTCGGTGCTGTCGCCGGAGTGACCGATGATCACCCGGCTCAGGTCGACGCCCTCTTCCTCGAAGATCTTCTGCTGTTCGAGACCGCGCCGCAGCCCCGCGTGAGTGTGGGTGGAAATTGGCACTCCGGTCCGCTTGTGCGCCTGGGCGACCGCGCGTAGCACCCGCTCGACACCCGGCGTCACACCGGGTTCGTCAGTGGCGCACTTGAGGATTCCGGCTTTGACGCCGGTATCGGCGATACCTTCCTCGATGTCGCGGACGAACATGTCGGACATGATTTCCGGGCCGCCCAGCAATCCGCCGGGACCCTCGTAGTGGAAGCGAAACGGGATGTCGTTGTAGGTGTACAGACCGGTCGCGACAACGATGTTCAAGTCGGTGGCCGCGGCGACCCGGGCGATGCGCGGGATATAGCGGCCCAGCCCGATCACGGTGAGGTCGACGATGGTGTCGACGCCGCGTGACTTCAGTTCGTTGAGCCGGTCGATGGCATCGGCCACCCGTTTGTCTTCGTCGCCCCACGCTTCGGGGTAGTTCATCGCGATCTCGGTGGTCATGATGAACACGTGCTCGTGCATGAGCGTGACGCCGAGATCAGTGGTGCTGACAGTTCCGGAGGCGGTATTCACTGAAGACACGTAGCCGACTCTAGGACGACCGATCAGCGCCCGTGGGCACTTCGTGGGATGTGGGGGTCAGAAGGCCTCGTCGTCGAGATCCATCAGCGCCGTCGATGTGCGGGCCAGGATCCCGCGGGTCGCGGTGATCTCCGGCAGCACATTGCCGGCGAAGAACTGAGCCGCGGCGATCTTGCCCTCGTAGAACGATTTGTCCTTGCCGTCGGCGCCGGAATCCAAAGCACGCAAGGCGATTTCGGCGTGCCAGAGCAGCTGCCAGCCGATCAGCAGATCACCGACGGCCAGCAGGTAGCGCACCGAGCCGAGTCCGACCTTGTACAGATCACCGGGGGCTTCGGCCGACCCCATCAGGTAACCGGTCAGGGTGGCGGTCATCGCCTGCACGTCCTCCAGGGCGGTGCGCAAATAATCACGCTCCACCTTCAGTCGTTGGTCGGCCGCGTCGCTGTCGACGAACGACTGGATCTGACCCGCGACATGTGCCAGCGCCACACCCTTGTCGCGCGCGATCTTTCGGAAGAAGAAGTCCTGCGCCTGGATGGCCGTGGTGCCCTCGTAGAGCGAGTCGATCTTGGCGTCGCGGATGTACTGCTCGATCGGGTAGTCCTGCAGGAAGCCAGACCCACCGAGTGTCTGCAACGACTCGGTCAGGTACTGGTACGCCCGCTCCGACCCCACGCCCTTGATGATCGGCAGCAGCAGGTCGTTGACCCGGTTCGCGGTTTCCGCATCGGCGCCCGAAACCGCTTGGGCCACAGCAGTATCCTGATGCGCCGCGGTGTAGAGATAGATCGCCCGCAAACCCTCGGCGTAGGCCTTCTGCATGATCAGCGAGCGGCGTACGTCGGGGTGCCGGGTGATCGGCACCCGCGGCGCGTTCTTGTCGAGCATCTGCGTCATGTCGGCGCCCTGCAGACGCGTCTTGGCGTACTCGAGTGCGTTCAGGTAACCGGTCGACAGTGTGCCCGACGATTTGATCCCGACCAGCATCCGCGCGTTCTCGATGACCTTGAACATCTGCGCAATGCCGTTGTGGACGTCGCCGACCAGCCAGCCCTTGGCGGGGATACCGTGCGCGCCGAAGGTCAACTCGCATGTCGGTGACGCCTTATAGCCCATCTTGTGCTCGAGCCCGGTCGCGAAAACCCCATTGCGACCAGTGATTTCGAAGCTGTCCCAGTCGAACAGATTCTTCGGCACGACGAACAGGCTCAGCCCCTTGGTGCCGGCGCTCGCTCCCCGCGGACGCGCCAGCACCAGGTGCAAGATGTTGTCGACGGTGTCGCCGAGGTCGCCGCCGGAGATGAAACGCTTGACACCTTCGATGTGCCAGGAGCCGTCCGGTTGCTCGATGGCCTTGGTGTGCCCGGCTCCGACGTCGGAGCCGGCATCGGGTTCGGTCAGCACCATCGTTGCGCCCCAGCGCTGTTCGATCGCCGCGTTGGCCAGTTCGCGCTGCTTGTCGTTGCCGAGCTCGTAGAGGATGTCGGCCATCGGCGGGCCGGCGTAGAAGAAGAACAGGGCGGGGTTGGCGCAGATGATCATCTCCAGCGCCGCCCAGGTCACCGTGCGCGCGACGGCGGTGCCACCGATTTCGGGCGCGACGCCGAGGCGCCACCACTCGGCATCCCAAATTGCCTGCACCGTCTTGCGGATCGGATCGGGCACCGTGATCGTGTGCTGGTCCGGCAGGAAGACCGGCGGCTCGCGATCGGCGGCGACGAACGACTCGGCCACCGGACCCTGCGCAAAGCGGGCTACCTCGGCAAGAATCTCCCTACTGGTAGCGGCGTCGAGTTCGCCGACCGCTCCGGAGTCCAGCACCTCGCCAAGGGCTAGCGCCTCGAACAGGTTGAACTCGATATCACGCAAATTGGCTTTGTAATGCCCCATGGGACCCTCCTCGCGCAGCAGTATGTCGGGAATTGCCGTCTGACGAGTCGATTTCGGACGTTTCGGAGGTGGTGTGCGGTGTGCGCCTTGCCCGGATTATCTGCCACGGACCCTTGTGCAGTGACGTGGCTCACAGTAGAGTGACCAGTGGTCATCCAACGGAGGAGGGCGATGCCGACAGTCACCTGGGCCCGCGTGGACCCCGCCCGCCGCGCCGCAGTGATAGAGGCCGCGGAGGCGGAGTTCGGTGCGCACGGCTTTTCCGGCGGCAGCCTGAACGTGATCGCGCGGCGCGCGGGCGTCGCCAAAGGCAGCCTGTTCCAGTACTTTGCCGATAAGCGCGATTTGTACGCGTTCATCACCGACGTCGTCAGCCAGCGGGTGCGGGCGTACATGGAGGCCCGCATCGGTGAACTCGACCCGACCCGGCCGTTCTTCGAATTCCTGACCGACTGGCTCGACGTGTGGATCGCGTATTTCGCCGACCACCCACACGAGCGCTCGCTACACGCGGCGGCCAGCCTGGAGGTCGACACCGACGCCCGGATCAGCGTGCGCAGCGTCATCCATCGCCACTACCTGGAAGTGCTGCGGCCACTGGTCCGCGAGGCGCAATTGCGGGGCGACTTCAGCAAAGACGCCGATACCGAGGCGCTGATGTCGTTGCTGCTGTTGATCTTTCCGCACCTGGCATTGGCGCCGTATATGCGTGGACTCGACCCGATCCTCGGTCTGGACGAGCCCAGCGCCGAACAGCCGGCCCTGGCAGTACGGCGATTGGTGGCCGTGCTGGCGGCTGCCTTCGCCACCGTAGACAGCAAAAATGTTCTCCCGCATAAGATCTGAGGAGGTCTGATGACACGCACTGGTTCCAATTCACTCGCCGCCGGCGGACTCAACTGGGACAGCTTGCCGCTCAAGCTGTTTGCCGGCGGTAACGCCAAGTTCTGGAATCCCGCCGATATCGACTTCTCCCGCGACCGCGCCGACTGGGAAAAACTGAACGACGACGAACGCGATTTCGCCACCCGGTTGTGCGCGCAGTTCATCGCCGGCGAGGAGGCGGTCACCGAGGACATCCAGCCGTTCATGGCCGCGATGCGGGAAGAGGGTCGGCTCGGCGACGAAATGTATTTGACCCAGTTCGCTTTCGAAGAGGCGAAGCACACCCAGGTCTTCCGGCTCTGGCTCGACGCCGTCGGGATGACTAACGAGCTGCAGAGCTACCTCGAGCCGCTGCCGGCTTATCGGACGATGTTCTACGACGAGCTGCCGGACTGCCTCAACGCGCTGTCGTCCGACGCGTCACCGGCCGCCCAGATCCGGGCGTCGGTCACCTACAACCACGTCGTCGAGGGCATGCTCGCGCTGACTGGTTACTACGCCTGGCACAAGATCTGCGTGGCACGCGGAATCCTGCCGGGGATGCAGGAATTGGTGCGTCGCATCGGTGACGACGAGCGGCGGCACATGGCGTGGGGAACGTTCACCTGCCGCCGCCACGTCGCCGCCGACGATGCCAACTGGACGGTCTTCGAAAACCGGATGAACGAGTTGATGCCGCTCGCGCTCGAGGCCACCGTGCAGGGTTTTGCGCTGTTCGACGTGATGCCGTTCGACCTGGTTCAGGACGAGTTCATGCAGTACGCCGCCGACAAGGGGATGCGCCGATTCGGCACCATCTCCAGCGCGCGCGGCCGTCCGCTCGGCGAGATCGACCTCGACTACTCGCCGGTTCAGCTGGAGGACACCTTCGCTGACGAGGACGCCAAGGCGCTGGCCGCGGTCTAGCGGCTCGATCCGACGCTCAGCCGACCCAGACCGTCTTGGCGTTGCAGAACGCGCGGATTCCGAGGTTGGCGAGTTCGCGGCCGTAGCCGGATCGCTTGACACCGCCGAATCCGAGTTCGGGGTAGGACACCGTCATCCCGTTGATGAAGACCTGGCCGGCCTCGATGTCGTCGATGAAGCGCTCCTGCTCGGCCTCGTCGTTGGTCCACGCGTTGGACCCGAGACCGAACGTGGTGGCGTTGGCGATCTCGATCGCCTCGTCGATGCCGGACGCGCGATACATCGAGGCGACCGGACCGAACACCTCTTCGGTGTAGAGCGCCATGTCCTTGGTGATGTCAGTGACCACCGTCGGCGGGTAGAACCAACCGGGTTGGTCGGGCACCGTGCCGCCGAGGCGGACTTTCGCTCCCTCGGCGACGGCGTCGTCGACCTGCTTGGCGATCTCGTCGCGGCCGGACTCGGTGGCCAGCGGACCCACGTCGGTGTCCGGGTCGGTCGGGTCGCCGACCTTGAGCGCCTTCATCTTCTCGACGAAGCTGTCGACGAACGCGTCGTAGATGTCGGTGTGCACAATGAATCGCTTAGCGGCGATACAGGATTGGCCGTTGTTCTGCACCCGGGCGGTGACCGCGGTCTTGACGGCCTCCTCGAGGTCGACCGACGGCATCACGATGAACGGATCGCTGCCGCCGAGTTCCATCACGGTGGGCTTGATCTCGTCACCGCAGATCGCGGCGACGGACTGGCCGGCCGGCTCGCTACCGGTCAGCGTGGCCGCCTTGACCCGGGGGTCACGCAGGATGGCCTCGACCGCGCTGGACGACACCAGCAGCGTCTGGAAGCAGTTCTCCGGGAACCCGCCGCGGGCGATCACGTCGGAGAGATACAGCGCCGACTGCGGCACGTTGGAGGCGTGCTTGAGCAGGCCGACGTTGCCGGCCATCAGCGCGGGGGCGGCGAACCGCACGGCCTGCCAGAGCGGGAAGTTCCATGGCATGACGGCCAGCACCACGCCCAGCGGCTGCCAGCGGGTGTAGGCCCGCTTCGCGCCGACCTTGGACGCTTCGGCCGGCTCATCGGCCAGCAGCTTCTCGGCGTTCTCGGCGTAGTAGCGAAAACCCTTGGCGCACTTGAGCGCTTCAGCCTTGGCGGACTTGAGGGTCTTGCCCATCTCGAGGGTCATCATCGCGCCGACCTCGTCGGCTTCTTTCTCGATCAAATCCGCGGTGGCGTTTGCCCACTCCGCGCGCTGGGCAAACGTAGTGGAATGCCGGTAGTCGAGAAACCGTTCGTGAGCGCGAGCGATCGCGGCCTCGACATCGGCGTCGGTAGCAGGGGTGAAGGTTTTGACTGTCTCGCCGGTGGCCGGGTTGACGGTGGCGATGGGCACGCTGGCATCCTTCGGTTGCGATAGTTGTTGGACGTTCCAACACCTAGCCTGCCACTAACGTTCCCAACAAGGGAGAGGCCGATGAGCAAAGCCGCCGAGCTGATAGTCAAGTGCCTGGAAAACGAGGGCGTAGAGGTGGTCTTCGGGCTGCCGGGTGAGGAGAACATCCGGTTCGTCACGGCGTTGGCCTCGTCGAAGATCCGCTACGTGCTCACCCGGCATGAGCAGGCGGCGTCTTTCATGGCCGAGATGTATGGCCGGGTCACCGGGCGCGCGGCGGTGGTGTCCGCGACGCTGGGCCCAGGGGCGATCAACATGCAACTCGGCGTGGCCGACGCCACCACCAACAGCACGCCGATGATCGCGATCTCGGCTCAGGTCGGCCAGGACCGCGAATACAAGGAATCGCACCAGTACGTCGACCTGGTGTCGATGTTTGCGCCGATCACCCGCTGGGCCGCCGACATCCCGACCGCGCATGCGATACCGGAGATGGTGCGCAAGGCATTCAAGCTGGCCGAGACCGAACGCCCGGCCGCGGTGTACCTCGCAGTGCCCGAGCACATCGATGCCGACGAAGCCGACTACGACCTGGGGCCGTTGCCGCGCAACGTCGTTCGTGCCGAGGCGCCGGCATTTCGTCAGGTGGCACGCGCGGTCGACATCCTGCGCCAAGCCAAGCGACCGGTCGTGCTGGCCGGACACGGCGCCGCCCGCGCCGACGCGACCGATGCGCTGGTCCGATTCTCCGAGAAGTTCGACATCCCGGTGGCCAACACCTTCCACGGCAAAGGCGTCATGCCCGACGACCACCCCAACGCGATCGGAGCCCTGGGGTTCATGCGGCACGACTACGTGAACTTCGGCTTCGACAATGCCGATGCCGTCATCGCGGTCGGATACGAGTTGCAGGAGTTCGACCCGGTCCGGATCAACCCCAAGGCCGACAAGAAAATCATCCACATCCACCGCTTCCCGGCCGAAGTCGACGCGCACTACTCGGTCGACGTCGGAATCATCGGCGACATCAGCGCTTCCCTCGACGCGCTCGGCGATGCGCTCGACGATCACGTCTTCGAGGCCGACCCGGACATCCCGGGTGCGGGTCTGCTCAGCGAAGAATTCGCTCGTGGTCAACAAGATTCGCGTTACCCGCTGGCGCCGGCGCGGGTGGTCGCCGACACGCGTGCGGCGCTGGGCCGCAGCGACGTGGTGCTGGTCGACACCGGCGCCACCAAGATGTGGATGGCCCGGCTCTATCCCACCTACGAACGCAACACCTGCCTGATCTCAAATGGGTTGTCCACCATGAGCTTCGCGTTGCCCGGCGCAATGGGGGTCAAGTTGGCGCAACCCGACTCGAAGGTGCTGGCGGTGGCCGGTGACGGCGCATTCCTGATGAACTCGCAGGAAATCGAGACCGCCGTCCGAGAGAAGATTCCGCTGGTGGTGCTGATCTGGGAAGACGGCGGCTACGGCCTGATCGAGTGGAAGATGGACCTCGAACTGGGTGAGCACCACTACGTGAAGTTCGGCAACCCCGACATCGTGAAGTACGCGGAAAGCTTTGGCGCCAAGGGCTACCGGATCTCTCACGCCGACGAACTGCTACCGACCCTGCAGACCGCCCTGGCCGACGACGGGGTGTCGCTGATCTGCTGCCCGGTCGACTACTCCGAAAACCTGCGACTGACCGACCGTCTCGGCGAAATCGATGAAACGCTGTAAAAGTTACCGCCCAAATCGACGTCAGCGTGCTGATCACTCGCGATTCTTCGCGCCAACGTGAATCTCAACGAGTGTCACTTAACCGCATGGTGTCATGACTCCAGCGACATCGGCGGCAGGTAGCTTCCCTCCAACGTGCGACGCCACCAGGCGTGGTCCTGCCTCAGTTCCGCAGCGGTGCTGAACTGGTACCGGTACAGCTGAGCGCGCACGTAATATGGCGCAGCGTCAGGAAAAGGGTTGTGGCGCAGCAACTGTAGCGTTGCCCGATCGTTATTCAGCAGCCGCAGGATGAATGGGCGAAACCACGAGTGGGCATACTGCGGCGAGATCGCGGCGAACCACATCAGCCAGTCCAGCCGCAGGTGATACGGCGCCCACTGGCGGGGGAGTCGCCGCACCGCCCCCGGCTTACCCCTGAATTCGTACTCTCTCCACACCGTCTGATCAGTGATGAGCGCTTCGTCGGTGCCCTCGATCACCACCTCGCGGCGAGTACGCCCGACGGTGCCGAACGCCCCGTATGTGTTGACCAGGTGAAAAGGATTGAACGACATATTCATCCGTTGCTCACGCGAGATCATATTGCGCAGCGGCCGGTAGCTCATCACCAGCGTCACAGCAGCGAACACGACGACCAATGCCGTGAACCAACGCGGAGGATCATCGAGCGGCGGCTGCTGTGGGATGGCCAATATCGATGCCAGTGACTCCGCGTCGATTGCGCTGAATGCCAACAGGATCGTCAACCAATTGAGCCACGCGAAATTGCCGGACGCCACCAGCCACAGTTGGGTGACCACGACGATCACCCCGGCGATACCGGCCACCGGCTGCGGGGCGAACAAACCGAACGGGACGATCAGCTGCGCAACGTGATTGCCGACGGCTTCCACCCGATGCAGCGGCTTAGGCAGGTGATGGAAGAACCAGCTCAGCGGCCCGGGCATCGGCTGCGTCTCGTGGTGGTAGTACAGGCAGGTCAGATCCCGCCAGCAGGAGTCGCCGCGGAGCTTGATAAGGCCGGCGCCGAACTCGACCCGAAACAACAGCAGTCGTGCCAGCCACATCGCCACTACCGGCGGCGCGGTCCGGTCGTTGCCGAGAAACATTGCCAGAAAACCTGTTTCCAGCATCAGCGATTCCCAGCCGAACGAGTACCACGTCTGGCCGACGTTCACGATCGACAGGTAGAAACTCCACAGCAGCAGCCACGCCAGAACCGCCGCCCAGAGCGGCATCACGTCGACCAAACCCGCGGCCATCGCCGCCGACAATGCCGCGCCCAACCATGCGACAGCCGCGAAAAAACGGTCGGAATAGTGGAAGTGGAAGATGCTCGGGGACCGTGCGAACGACTGCCGGGCCAGATACTCCGGCACCGGCAACAGACCGTGCTCCCCGATCAAAGCGCGGAATTGTCGCGCGGCCGCGATGAAGGCGAAGACGTAGATGATCGCGATGCCGCGCTCGAGTATCAGCCTGCTCGGCCAATATTCCGGTGCGTTCATCCAGGTCATGCTGTCGCGCGTACCCGTCAGTCCGGCCGAAAAACTTATCGCTGCCCGAGCGGCGGCAAGCCGGCGATGACGGCGCCGAAATTCCGCAGCGCAATGTTCCCGTCCTGCCAATAGCTGCTGTGCGCGGCGACGCTGGGCAGACCCAGCGGACCGGGGGGACCCGGGTCGGCCGCCAGTCGTTGCGCGCCGAAGCCCGGCGCGACGGGGTCGACCCCCAGCGTCCAGTCGGTGACGAGGCCGCCCATGCTGATCGCGTCGTTCTGGGCCCGCATCACGTAGACGTGGGCACCGCTGTGCAGATCCAGCCGGTTGGCGCGATCGACCATCATGCCGGGGCTACCCACCGCGATGACGTTGTCGGCATCGAGGTGGTGCCCACGCGAGGCCGCAGCGCCTACCACCGTCGAACCATAACTGTGGCCGATGACGGTGTCGACCGACGGCGGGCCGAGGTGTGACGCCCGCTGCCCGTTCTCGAACGCGTCCAGCCGGTCCGCGCCGCCGTAGGCGGGTTGCGGAAAAGCCGCGCGGCTCAGATCCATTGGGCGGTCGTAACCCATCCATGTCGTCACCGCCACCTCCTCGGGCCGAAGGCCGGGGTCGGCGACCAGCGCGGTGGCGTACATCGACATGGCCTTGTCGTCGCTGAACCGCAGCCGGGCCAGGCCCTGTCCGGTGCCCGGTACGAAGACCGCGTTGCGGCGGGCGACATCCGGATTCCCGATCGACACCGCGCCGCGGCCGAACTCGTCCAGCACCCCTAGATACCGCGCCGGCTTGGTGGCCAGGGTTGCACGCACCGCGGCATAACCCGCGAGGCGGTTGTCGACGGCGCTCAGTTGCCACCGCAATGCGTAAACCGCGCCGTCGTCGACATGTGGCGAGCTCATCACGTCGTCGAGGTTGCGCTGTATCCGGTCGGCGTCGGATCGGCACTGCTGTTCCAACTCGTCCAGATGCAGCCGGTTGTAGTGGTCCTTGCCCAAGTGGTCCGGTGGATCCCACGGCATCCCCGGGTGATTGCCGACCCCGTGATCTCGGCGATACAGCCAGTCCTTCTCCTCGGGGCTGAGCTGGTTCCAGAGCGCGTTGAATTGCCTCGGATCGAGGGGCAGCGGCGCGGACAGTGCTTCTTGGATGTGCGGTCGGTTGTCGTGCGGGCCCGGCGGTATCGGCCGATCGCCATCGGCCATGTCGATCGCACGAGCCAGCTCGCTGTCCGTCGAATCAGCCTCCGCTACAATCACATTGAGTCGATTCTGTAGCTGCATCTCGGCGATCAACGCCGCCACCGGCGGTCCGCCGAAGTTGGCACCGGGCACCACGGTGTTGGTGGACGTGTCGATGGTCATCTGTAGCTCGGCGGCGTCGCGGCGCAGCGCGCTGAGCGCCGACTGAACACGGGTGATGTCGTCGGCCGCTTTACCGGCCGCGCGCGCCACCGCCAGCGACTCGTTGCCGTGCGCATCGAGGTCGAGTCGTATCGACGTGTTGGTGTGCCGCCGGGCTTGCGCGGTCAGACCCTGCCAGGTGTCGAACACCGCCAACGAATTCAACTGGCGCGCAGCGTCCAACGACGCTTCGCCACGCGCGACCGCCGCGTGAAACACTTCGCGCACCGCATCGGCGCTCCACCGATCGATGTCGGCCACCGTCAGTGTCACAGCTCAGGCCTTACCCAGCGACACGGCGTTCGCGTTCTCCATTGCGGCAAAGCCGATTCCGTCGTTGGTCAGGTCGAGTGCGTGATCGCCGACGCGGGTCAGCAGTCGGCGCGAGGTCTGCGACCAGATCTCGGCCGTCGCGTTCAGCGCCGCGGCGGAGACACCGACCCAGCCGGGCTCGGCGTCGGCTACTCGATTGTCCGAAGCCAGGTGCGCACTTGCCAGGTCGTCACCCAACCCGGCGATGTGCGCCGCCGAGCCTGCCAATGCCTCCAGGTCGACTCGAAAGACCGCCATGTCTCACCACCTCACAGGAAAAGCGTTGCCTATCCGCCTAACAGCAGCGCAGCGGCCCTGCAAGTCACCTGCCGGCGCACAGTCCCTGGAACGGGCCGCGTATGCACAGCGGTGTGTTAGCGCTCAGGGTTACGCGCCACGGTCGAGGCCGCCACCGCGGCAAGGGAAATCAGGGCAAGCAGTTGCACCCAGGCGGAATGGCCCGCATAACCGTCGACCGACCGCCACGGGTGGCGGGACAGTCCCGCACCGGCCAGGATCAGTCCGCCGGCGCTCAGCCACACCGTGACGGCGTCTCGCCGGTGAGGATGCGTGCGCAATGCCCACCGCGCGCCCAACATGGCACCGAACAGCGCGACTCCCGCCGCCCCGGCGATCGCCGCACCGGCGGCCAGTATCGGGACCGTGGCCCAGAGTCCGGGCGACCACGTCCGTCGTTGCGGGACCGTCCGGGCGACGGCGTGGTGGCCACCACGCAAGCAGGGCCAACAGCGGCAGCAGCCCCAATCCGCCGGACAGTCCGACCCGGTACAGCGAGTTGGGGGCAAAGCTCAGCGTGACAGTTCCCGATGTGCCGGCCGGCACGATCCAGCCCTGCTGCCATCCGTTGACAGCCAACGGCTTCAGCCGGATTCCGGTGCTGGTGCGCGCCACCCACCCGGGATTGATGCTTTCTGGCACGACCAGTATCTGGGCCGTATTCTTTTCTGCCACAGAGACTTGACGGCGGGCTGGGCCCCAAGCGCCGGCACGCGCCGGTGCGACAGCGGCATACGGAATGGTGGCAGGACCGGTCAGCTGGGCACCGTCGATGACGAATTGTGGCCCGGGACTGATCACCAACTCCTGCTGGCCGGCGGGTAGCTCGATCGGCTGGGAGTCGCACGGCTGGGCGGCGACCGGAGCGCCGTCGAGCAGCGTGCCGACGGTCGTGTGGACTTCGGTGTGCACGAACCGGCCGGCGATGGCGATGATCGGACCGTGTTCGCAGTCGACGTCGATACCGCGACCCCGGTTACGGCCGGCGTCGGCGGCGGCGATGGGTCGGCCTTCGGTGTCCAATGCCGAGATCTCGGCAAGGCCGGGCGGTTTGAGTTGGTCGAAGCCCACCGCGGTTCGATCGATGACGTCCGTCCAGTTCAACAAGCTGATCGTGACGGTATCGGTGATGCGAGATTTCAGCGAAAGGGTCTGTGGTCCAGATGTTTCCAGCGTTCGAGTCTGTGGACCGTCGCCGAGGTCGACGGCCACCATGGTCGGGTGGGTGGGCACCTGAGACGAGCTGGGTGTGAGGCGTAGCCCGGTCACCTCGGTGGGCTGGGGCAGGGTGAGCGTGAGCGTCGGGGCCGTTTTGTGCTGCACCACCCGCTGCGGTGCTGTCCAGGCGGTGGCCGGGTCGCCGTCGGTGGCAGCGTAGGCCGCACCGAGGACGTCGACCGAATCGGCATCGCCGTGGGCTTGCGCTGTGTCGGGTTCGGCCACCAGGTCGGCCAGCTTCGGTCCCGATCGGGCCCGCACCCAGATCTTCGGCAGCACCGACATCGGCGCGGGCACGCTCAGGGTGCGACTGAACGTGGCCGGCGATTCGGCCGTCAACGCCATCGACGGCGCGCACTGCATGTTGGTCAGCCCCATCGCGCAGCCTGGCCTGCCCAGCGGTTCAGCCCCTAAATCCCATTGCGCCACAGCGGTATTCGGTGGTGCGGCGGGGACCAGGGCCGTGTGGCGGATGTTGATCGGATGCGCGAAACCCTTGGCGTCGTACTGGGTGATCGACAAGTCGGTGATCGCGAATTGCACGCCGGGTGATCCGTCGTCGGTGCCGATGGCCGTGATACGTACCCACGGAGTTTCGCCGTAAGGCAGCGCCGCGGTGACCGGTTTACCCGCTTCGTCGAACCGCAGTGTCGTTGTGCCGGTGATGGTTTCGATCTCGACGCGGCGAACCTGGGCGCCGACCGTGGTTGCGCTGGGGGTGATGGTGATGACGCTGTTGGTCACCGGGTGGTCGAAATCGACCTGCAGCCATTGGCCGACGGCCGACTGCAGTGCGTTGGACACCCAGGCTGTCGCCGAATCGGCGTCGATGGCCGCGGCGGGTGATGCGGCGGTGGCGACGTCGGGAAGCGCCGTCGAATCGGACGACGAGCTGGATGCCGTCAGGCGGCCGCCGGTCCATGCGCCGTAGACGGTTTCGGCGCCCGGGGCCGGATAGTCGGGCACCCGGTTGAAGGTGCGCCGGGCGTCGCCGACGGCGCGGATCGCCGACGAGTGGTCGTCGACCCGGCCGTAGTCGGTCTCGCGGGCCAGCGGGGTATCGGTGACCGTGACCCCAGTGCCGGCGGTCATCGGCAGTCCGGCCGCGAGCGCATCGGCCGTCATCAACGCCGGACCCAGCGGCGACTGACCGGAGAGCCGACGGCGTTCATCGAGCCTCAGCAACGCCTCGGGGCCGCCGGCGATGCGAGGCAACTGGTCGACATCGGCCAGATAGGGACCGTCGGTGGGTACATCCACGCGGTAGATCTCGATGGCGGGATAGCGCGGACGCAGACCGCTGTCGGTGACGAAGCCCGAGACCGGACCGGGTCCGACCGGTCCGCCGAATTCGGCAACTTTCTGCAGCCGGGGCGATCCCGTGATCGCCCGGTGCACCAGGATCGGGCGGGCCGACCGAGAGGTGTCCGGGTCCAGGTCGTTGCGCACCACCAGATACGAAATACCCTGGCGGGCAAGGGTGTCAGCGAGTCCGGCCGATGGTGTTCCGGCGGCGAACAGGCGTTGCACCGAGTCCAGCGCGCGAATCGTCTGCGGTGGCGTCAGCGGAATCGAATCGCGTACGCCCCACGGGCTGTCGCCGAGCACCTGCAGCGGTTCGTCGTGACTGGTGCCCCACAGCTGGGTGGCGAACGGCGCGCCCGGGACCACCAGCACGCGGCCGGGGGCCGGCGAGCCTGCGTTGTGTGCAGTGAGCCAGTCGGCGGTGTCATGCCAATACCGCGGTATCGCGGCGAACGTGCCGGGCGGGGTGATCCGGCCCGTCCACGCCAACGACGTTGCAGCCGAAAGCGCCGTCAGCACCACGATCCCGACCGCGACCCGCCTGTCGCGTTCCGGATGGGCAAACGCGTTCAGCCACACAGGTTTCGGCGCTGAACCAGGCAACGGAACCCGTCCCAGCAGCTGGGCCAGGCCCAACACCACCGGGATGCGGATCAGCGACTCCAGCTTGTGCACGTTGCGCAGCGGTGCGCCGCCGGCGTCCAGGAACGCCTGAACCTGCTGCGCCACCGGCGAACCCAGCCCGCCGCTGTATCCGACGCCCAGCAGCGTCATGCCGAGCAGAAGCATCGTCACCAACCGGCCACGGGCCGGCATGCCGCTCATCCCGAGCCCGGCCAGCCCGGCCGCCGCCACCAGACAGGTGGCCAGAATCGCCACCGATCCGGTTACCAGCGCGGCGCCCGCGGTGGCGTTCGGCGCCACGAACGGTGTCCAGCTGTCGGTGCCGCGGAGCACCTCGACCACCGACGACCATTGCGTCGTCACCCCGGACGATTCGATGAAGTCCAGAAATGGCGGGCTGATCCGGGCCATCAATATCAGCGCCACCAGCCACCAGGTGACGGCCAACGTCACCGCGAGCAGTAACCACCCGGTGTAGCGCCACCACCGCCGGTTGGGCCGGTGGCAGGCCCACCAGATCACAGCGGGCAGGCAGCCGGCCAGCGTCGCGATCGCGTTGACGGCCCCCATCAGCGCGACGGCCACCCCGGCCTGACCGGCCAGCCGTCGCACCGACCTCCCGTCGCGCAGCGCCAAAATCGTCGGCAGCAACACCCAGGGCGCCAGCATGATCGGCAGGGTCTCCGACGAGATCGACCCCAACGTGGTCAGCACCCGCGGCGACAACGCGAACGCCGCGGCGGCGACCACCCGTGACGACGGGGTGCCGATGCCCAGCGCCTCGGCGACACGGAGCAGCCCCCAGAAGCCGACGGTCAGCAGCAACGCCCACCACAACCGCTGCGTCATCCAACCCGGCAGCCCCAGCAGATGACCGGCCACAAAGAAGGTGCCATGTGGGAAGAGATAGCCGTAGGCCTGGTTCTGCGCCTGCCCGAACGGCAACTCGCTGTTCCACAGATTGGTGGCGCGGGCCAGGAAGCGCAGCGGGTTGATGGTCAGGTCGAGCTTGGTGTCCGGCGAGATCCGGCCGGGCGACGAGCCGAAGCTCAGGGCCAGCGCGACCGCGGCGACCAGCCACAGCCACCGTCGCGACAACGGCACAGCGGCTGTCTGACTGCCCGGCTCCTCTCGCACATCAGCGGGCCGGTCTCCGACCGGCATCGTCGCCGGACTAGCTGCGGTTGCCGTACTCGACCCGGTTGAGCACCGACGACTGCGGGTCGCCTCCGGGGAGCGGCGGCTTGGTGTCCTGCTGCACCATCAAGGTGATCCCGAAGATCGCGGCTGCGCCCAGCAGCAGGCCGACCACGACACTGGCGGCGGCGGGCGCAACAAAGCGATTCATAGCTGCCCAACCTAGCAGAAGACGAGGTCGGGGCCTCCTCACCGCAGGGCCGGCCTGAGCACATGACAGCATGGCCCGATGGGTTTGCCACGCGTCCTGGTCGTGCTCGCCGCCGTCGCGGCGCTGATGGCGGGGTGCAGCCACGCCCCGCAAAAGCCCGCGCCGGCGCCAGCGTCGCCGACAGTCAAGGCGCTACCGCCGGCCAAACCGGCCTGCGGCGATCCCGCCGCCATCCCGTTGCGCGACAAGCTGGCCCAGCTGTTAATGGTGGGTGTCCGCAACGGGGACGACGCCAAAGCCGTGGTGACCGGCTACCACGTCGGCGGCATCTTCATCGGCAGCTGGACCGACATGTCAATGTTGGGCCCCAACCTCGGTAAGGACCTCAGCGCCAGCACCGCGCTGCCGCTGGCGATCAGTGTCGATGAGGAGGGCGGCCGGGTAGCCCGGCTGTCCAAGTTGATCGGCCCGGCGCCATCGGCCCGGGTGCTGGCCCAGACGCAAACCCCAGATCAGGTCTACGGCCTGGCGCTGAACCGCGGGCACAAGATGCGCGGGCTCGGCATCACCGTCGACTTCGCGCCCGACGTCGACGTCACCGACGCCCCCGACGACACGGTGATCGGCGACCGGTCGTTCAGTTCGGACCCGGCGAAGGTCACCGAATACGCGCGCCAGTACGCCCGGGGTCTGCGGGATGCCGGGTTGCTGCCGGTGATCAAGCATTTCCCGGGTCACGGGCACGGCTCCGGCGACTCGCACACCGGCGGGGTCAGCACGCCGCCGCTGGCGCAGTTGCAGACCGACGACCTGATTCCGTACCGGAGCCTGGTGACGGATGCGCCGATCGGGGCGATGGTCGGCCATCTGCAGGTTCCCGGGCTCACCGGCGACGAGCCGGCCAGCGTCAACCGGGCGGCGGTGCAGTTGCTGCGTACCGGCGCCGGCTACCAGGCGCCCGCCTTCGACGGGCCGATCTTCAGCGATGACCTGTCCAGCATGCTCGCGATCAAGGACCGCTACAGCGTGCCCGACGCCGTGCTGAAGACGTTGCAGGCCGGCACCGACGTCGCGCTGTGGGTCACCACTGACGAAGTGCCCGCGGTTTTGGATCGGCTGGAGAAGGCCGTCGCCGCAGGGGAGTTGACGGTGCCGAACATCGACGCGTCGGTGCAACGGATCGCGAAGTTCAAGGGCCCCAAGTCCGACTGCGGACCGTAATTCGGCGGTGCGCCCGCAGATTGCTTACTCTGAACGGGCGCGTAGCCAGAAGGGGACAGCATGGCAGGTGGTACCAAGCGGTTGCCTCGTGCTGTCCGGGAACAACAGATGCTCGACGCCGCGGTCGAAATGTTCTCCATCAACGGCTATCACGACACCTCGATGGACGTCATCGCGGCGAAGGCCGAGATCTCCAAGCCGATGCTCTACCTCTACTACGGCTCCAAGGAGGAACTGTTCGGCGCCTGTCTGGACCGCGAACTGGCGCGATTCATCGACGGGGTGCGCGAGGACATCAACCTCGACCAGAGTCCGCGGGATCTGCTGCACAACACCATTGTCGCGTTCATGCGCTACATCGACGCCAACCGAGCGTCGTGGATCGTGATGTATGCCCAGGCCACCAACTCGCAGGCATTCGCCCACACCGTCCGGGAGGGGCGCGAGCGGATCATCGCGCTGGTGGTGCGAGTCCTGCAGGCAGGCACGCGGAATCCCGAACCCGACACCGACTTCGAGATGATCGCGGCCGCTCTGGTGGGCGCCGGTGAGGCGATCGCCACCCGTCTCAGTACCGGCGATACCGACGTCGACGGCGCGGCCGAGGTGATGATCAACCTGTTCTGGCGCGGCCTGAAGGGCAAACCGGCCGACAAAGACGCTGCCGAACCCGTCGCCGAGGCCGACTAGTCGAATGCGCAGCCGCAACGCTGATTTCGCGTGTGCGGTGGTGATTGTCGGGCTGCTGGCCGGGGTCGCCGGGTTGGCGACGACGCTGTCGCTGCATTTCCTCGAACACCTCACCTATCGGTACACATTCGGATCGCTGCTGGAGGGGGTGACCGGTAGCAGCCCAGTCCGTCGAGCACTGGGGCCGATGGTCGGCGGGGCCCTCGCAGGGCTGGGTTGGTGGATACTGCGGCCGCGATCCGACGTCCCGCCGTTGTCTACGGCGATCGAGAATCGTGCGCGGATACGCCTGCTGCCTTTTGCGGCCGACGCCGCGCTGCAGGTAGTCGTTGTCGGCTCTGGCGCGTCGCTGGGCCGGGAAGTGGCTCCTCGTCAATTGGCCGTGGCACTGGGCAACTTCGCAACCGGATGGCTGAAAAGCCTTTCGCCCCGCGACCGCGAGATCCTGCTGGCATGTGCGGCCGGCGCTGGGCTCGGCGCGGTCTATGCGGTACCGATCGGCGGCGCCCTGTTCAGTTTGCGGATCATGCTGAAAACCTGGCATCCCAGGGCGGCGGGCGCCGCGTTGGTCACCTCGAGCCTGGCTGTCTCGGTTGCCTCATATGCCACCCATAATCAGGCGAATCTGCTGTGGCCGAACCTGCACATTTCCTACCGGCTGATCGTCTACGTACTGCTCCTGACCCCGCTGACCTTCGTTGTGGGTCTGGGCTTCGATCGCGTTATGGCAGCGGCACATCGGGCCGCGCTGACGCGATCATGGCTGCTGATTCCCGCTATCGGCGGCGCGGGTCTGCTTATCGGTGTTTGCTCCCACTGGTGGCCAGAGCTACCGGGCAACGGCAAATCGGTCCTGACCGCGTCCCTCGCCGGCGGGATGACCCTGACCACCGCCGCAGCGGTCTTACTGCTCAAACCCCTTCTGACGGCGGTGTTTCTGCGTGCCGGGGCGACGGGAGGGCTTCTCACCCCCGCGCTCGCGACTGGCGCGGCAGCCGGGACGCTCTTCGTGCTGACCATCAACACGTTGGCCGGAACCCATTTTCATGTCCAAGCAGTGTCGCTGGCAGGTGCGGCCGGCGTGCTCGCTGTCACACAACGCACGCCGTTTTGGGCCGCGATCTTCGTTTGGGAACTTGCCCGGCCGCCGATCTGGCTGTTGCTGGTTTTCCTGATAGCCGCGCTCAGCTCATACGGAATCGGGCGCCTGGTGGAACGCGGTCCGCTAAAGCGCGCGTAGCGTCCCGGTCAGGTGGGGGTAGCCCTTGGACATGTTGCGCAAGCTGAGGTCCCAGCCGTCCTGAACCTGGTCGACGTACAGCCCGACGCTGGCGGGTAGCAGCACCGGCTTGCCGAATCGCACCGCGTACGTCACCGCATCGGGAAGGCTGGCCTCCAGGTTGGCCAATACCGCTGCTGCGCTGAACATTCCATGCGCGATAGCGGTAGGGAACCCGAACAGCTTTGCCCCGACCGAGCTGGTGTGGATCGGGTTGTGGTCTCCGCCGACCGCCGCGTAGCGGCGAATCTGGCCGGGACTGATCCGCAGGATCGCCTTGGGCGCAGGCAGTTTGGGTTGCTTCTGCGGCGGCGACTTGGGTTCGTCGGACAGGCTGGTGCGCTGCTGATGCAGAAAAGTCGTGACCTGATGCCAGGCCACCTCGTTGCCGACGCTGACATCGGTCAGCACGTCCACCAGCAGCCCCTTGCGGTGCTCGCGCAGGTTTTCCGCGTGCACCGCGATGTTGACCGTATCGGTGACCCGGATCGGGTGATGCTGGGTGATCTCGTTTTCCACGTGCACGGATCCCATTGCGGCGAAAGGGAAGTCGAACCCGCTCACCAGCGACATGACCGACGGGAAGGTCAGCGCGAACGGATAGGTCAGCGGCACCGCGTCACCGAAACGCAGTCCGGTGACCTCCGCGTACTCGGCTACGTTCGCGCGGTCGATGGGAAGCTCCTTGACCGTCACCCTCCGGTCGGGCAGCTGGCCGCCGCGTGGCACGAACGGCAGGGCTCCCGCCGCCGCGCGTAGCATGTTCCGCAGACCGCTTGGCTGGGTCACATCACGCTCCCAGCATGGCTTGGCCGCACACCCGAATCGTGTTGCCGGTCACCGCGTTAGAGGCGGGGCTGGCGAAGTAGGCGATCGCCTCGGCAACATCGACCGGCTGGCCGCCCTGGTACAGCGAGTTCAGCCGACGGCCCACCTCACGGGTGGCCAGCGGGATGGCCTCGGTCATCTTGGTCTCGATGAAGCCCGGCGCGACGGCGTTGATCGTGACGCCCTTCTCCGCGAGTTTCGGCGCCAGCGCCTGCGTAAGCCCGATCATGCCGGCCTTGGTGGTGGCGTAGTTGGTCTGTCCGCGGTTGCCTGCGATGCCGGCCATCGACGACAGGCCGACCACGCGACCGCCCTCGCCGATGCTGCCGTTCTCGACCAGGCCTTCGGTAAGGCGTTGCGGCGCAAGCAGGTTAACGGCGAGCACGGAGTTCCACCGTGCGTCGTCCATATTGGCCAGCAGCTTGTCGCGAGTTATCCCGGCGTTGTTGACCAGGATGTCGGCGTGGCCGTCGTAGCGGTCGCGCAGGTGCTCGGTGATCCGGTCGACGGCGTCGTCGGCGGTGACGTCGAGGGCCAGCGCCGTACCGCCGATGCGAGTGGCCGTCTCGGCCAACGCGTCGGCGGCCGACTCCACGTCGATCGCCACCACGCGGGCACCGTCACGCGCGAACACCTCGGCGATCGTCGCACCGATGCCGCGGGCGGCGCCAGTCACGATGCCGACCCTGCCGTCCAGCGGCCGGTCCCAGTCCTTGACCGGGGTGGAGTCGGCGGCTCCCACATAGAACACCTGACCGTCCACGTACGCCGACTTGGCCGACAGCAGGAACCGCAGTGTCGACTCGAGACCGGTGGCGGCGGGTTTGGCCTCGGGGGAGAGGTAGACCAGCGAGACGGTGGCGCCGCGCTGCAACTCCTTGCCCAGCGAGCGGGTGAATCCCTCCAGCGCGCGCTGGGCGATCCGCTCGTCGCTGCCCTCGGCGTCTTCGGGTGTGGTGCCGACGACGACAACGCGACCGGAATGGCCGATGTTGCGCATCAGCGGCGTGAAGAACTCGTGCAGGGCCGTCAGCTTGGCCGGCGTGGTGATGCCGGTGGCGTCGAACACCAGCCCGCCGAACGAATCCGCCCAGCGCCCACCAAGATTGGCGCCCACCACGTCGTAATCGGTGTCCAACGCGGCCCGCAACGGCTCGACGACCCGTCCGTCGCCGCCGATCAGCAACGACCCGGCCAGCGGCGGCTCACCTGCGCGGTACCGTCGCAGCTTCTCGGGCTGCGGCACGCCGAGTTGCTTGGCGAGAAACGCACCGGGCCCGGAGTTGACGACTTGGGAGAATAGATCGGGTGCCACTGGGTTGCCTTCCCTGCTGTCGGGTATCTGTACGGTAGTCGAGAGCTAACTTACTCCAGAGTAAGAACTGTGGGTAGCATGGCTCCCAACACCGGATAACCATCAACTGACGGAGATAACCGTGGCTTCTGAAAGCGCCTCTGCGAGTTCCCAGGCGACCGCCGCCAAGCGACGCGTCGCGGTCCTGGGTGGCAACCGGATCCCCTTCGCCCGGTCGGACCGCGCCTACGCGCAGGCGTCCAACCAGGACATGTTCACCGCGGCCCTGGGTGGGCTGGTCGACCGGTTCGGCCTGTCCGGTGAACGCCTCGGCGCGGTGATCGGCGGCGCGGTGCTCAAGCACAGCCGCGACTTCAACCTGATGCGCGAATCCGTGCTCGGCTCCGCGCTCTCGTCCTACACCCCGGCCTTCGACCTACAGCAGGCCTGCGGCACCGGGTTGCAGGCGGCCATCGCCGCCGCCGACGGTATCGCCGCCGGTCGCTATGAGTCGGCGGCGGCAGGAGGAGTTGATACCACCTCCGACGCGCCGATTGCACTGGGTAACAACCTGCGCCACACCCTGCTGGGGCTGCGCCGGGCCAAGTCCAACGTCGACCGGCTCAAGCTGGTCGGCAAGCTACCGGCCAGCCTCGGCGTCGAGATCCCGGTGAACAGCGAGCCGCGCACCGGGCTGTCGATGGGCGAGCACCAGGCGATCACCGCCAAGCAGATGGGCATCAAGCGGGTCGACCAGGACGAGCTGTCCGCGGCCAGCCATCACAACATGGCAGCGGCCTACGACCGCGGCTTCTTCGACGATCTGGTCACCCCGTTCCTGGGCCTCTACCGCGACGACAACCTACGGCCGGACTCGTCGGCGGAGAAGCTCGCCAAGCTCAAGCCGGTGTTCGGCGTCAAGGCCGGCGACGCGACGATGACCGCGGGCAACTCGACACCGTTGACCGACGGCGCCTCGGTGGCGCTGCTGGCCAGCGACGAATGGGCCACGGAGCACTCGGTCACTCCACTGGCCTATTGGGTCGACGCCGAGACCGCCTCGGTTGACTACGTCAACGGCGCCGACGGGCTGCTGATGGCGCCGACGTACGCCGTGCCGCGGCTACTGGCCCGCAACGGGCTCACCCTGCAGGACTTCGACTTCTACGAAATCCACGAGGCGTTCGCATCCGTGGTGCTCGCCCACCTGCAGGCTTGGGAGTCGGAGGAATACTGCAAGGAGCGGCTCGGTCTGGACGCCGCGTTGGGGTCCATCGACCGGTCCAAGCTCAACGTCAACGGCTCGTCGCTGGCGGCCGGACACCCCTTCGCCGCCACCGGTGGGCGGATCCTCGCGCAACTGGCCAAGCAGCTGCACGAGGCCAGGGGCGCGAACGGCGGCAAACCGGTGCGCGGTCTGATCTCCATCTGCGCCGCGGGCGGCCAGGGTGTCGCCGCGATCTTGGAGGCCTGATCATCGCGCGGAGGAGTTTAACCACGACAACCCCCGGGTAGCCCTGCACCCGGACGGCTCCGCGTTGCTATCAGACCCCCGACCCGATGGCAACGCGGGGCGTCCTCGTTGACCGGGGCCGCCACGGAATGAGGGGATCCCGCGGCGGCCCCTTTCATGCCCTGGACAGCAAAATCCCCCGTCTCATCAGAGGGCGGGGGATTTCGCTGTGGTGCCGAGTGATCAGAACGCGGCTTCGTCGAGCTCCATGATCTCGTTGTCGATCGTCTCCAACACCTGGCGGGTGCTGGTCAACAGCGGCAGGAAGTTCTTCGCGAAGAACGATGCCACGGCGATCTTGCCCTCGTAGTACGAGCGGTCGGCGTCGCTGCATCCGGCGTCCAGGGCCTCCAGGGCCACCGCGGCCTGACGCTGCAGCAACCAACCGAGGACCAGGTCGCCCACACTCATCAGGAAGCGCACCGAGCCGGTGCCGACCTTGTAGATGCTGGCGATGTCGTCCTGAGCGGCCATCAGGTAGCCGGTCAGCGTCGCCGCCATCGCCTGGACGTCAGCCAGGGCGGTGGACAGCAGTGCCCGCTCGGCCTTCAGGCGACCATTGCCGGACTCGTTCTTGATGAACTCCTCGATCTCCCCGGACACGTGGGCCAGCGCCACACCCTTGTCGCGGACGATCTTCCGGAAGAAGAAGTCCTGCGCCTGGATGGCCGTGGTGCCCTCGTAGAGCGAGTCGATCTTGGCGTCACGGATGTACTGCTCGATCGGGTAGTCCTGCAAGAAGCCGGATCCGCCAAAGGTCTGCAGGCTCTCGGTGAGCTTGGCGTAGGCCTGCTCCGAGCCGACACCCTTGACGATCGGCAGCATCAGGTCGTTGACCTTCACCGCCAGGTCGGCGTCCACACCGTGCAGTGCCTTGGCCACCGCCGCGTCCTGGTAGGTCGCGGTGTAGAGGTACAGCGCACGCAGTCCCTCGGCGTAGGCCTTCTGGGTCATCAGGCTGCGACGCACGTCCGGGTGGTGCGTGATGGTCACCCGCGGCGCGGTCTTGTCGGTCATCTGGGTCAGGTCGGCACCCTGCACGCGGTCCTTGGCGTAGGCCAGGGCGTTCAGGTAACCGGTCGACAGCGTCGCGATGGCCTTGGTGCCGACCAGCATGCGCGCGTTCTCGATGACCTCGAACATCTGCGCAATGCCGTTGTGCACCTCGCCGACGAGCCAGCCCTTGGCCGGCACGTCGTGCTGGCCGAAGGTGAGCTCACAGGTCGCGGAGACTTTGAGGCCCATCTTGTGCTCGACGTTGGTGACGAAGACGCCGTTGCGCTCGCCCGGCTCGCCGGTCTCGAAGTCGAACAGGAACTTCGGCACGAAGAACAGCGACAGACCCTTGGTGCCCGGTCCGGCACCCTCTGGGCGGGCCAGTACCAGGTGGAAGATGTTCTCGAACATGTCGTCCGAGTCACCCGAGGTGATGAATCGCTTCACGCCGTCGATGTGCCAGGAGCCGTCGTCCTGCTGGATAGCCTTGGTGCGACCGGCGCCGACGTCCGAACCGGCGTCCGGCTCGGTCAGCACCATCGTCGAACCCCAGCCGCGTTCGGCGGCCAGGATGGCCCACTTCTTCTGCTCTTCGGTGGCCAGGTTGTAGAAGATCTGGGCAAAACCGGCACCGCCGGCGTACATCCACACAGCGGGGTTCGCGCCGAGCAGGTGCTCGTGCAGCGCCCACAGCATGACCTTGGGCATCGGCATTCCGCCGAGTTCCTCGTCCAGACCTACCTTGTCCCAACCGCCTTCGATGACGGCGTGCACCGACTGCTTGAACGCGTCGGGCAGCTTCACCGTGTGAGTCTCGGGGTCGAATACGGGCGGGTTGCGGTCACCTTCGACGAATGAGTCGGCGACGGGCCCTTCGGCCAGTCGGCTCATTTCGGTGAGCATCTCGCGGGCGGTGTCGGCATCGAGGTCGGCATAGTCGCCTTCACCGAAGGCTTTGTCGACTCCCAATACCTCGAACAGGTTGAAGACCTGGTCGCGAACGTTGCTCTTATAGTGGCTCACTAGTTCCTCCTCGATGAGAACGCCACTTCAGGTTGGGTACTTTGGGCTAAGTTACCCACCAGTAACACGTCAAAACTATACCGGCGGGTAACCGGTTGCAAGCGACTGTGAGCTAAATATCAACCAACCAGTTGGCCTCCTGCCGATCGAGACGGTGGCATGCTTGTCTAGCTGCGGTAATGATGAATGGGTGTCGATTGTGCCAAGCGTCACCGCGCTACCGGTAGTAGACCTGCGCCACCCCGTCGACCAACTGCGGACCCAGCTGCGCGAGGTGGCCCACGAGGTCGGATTCTTCTACGTGACCGGACACCAGGTCCCGGAGTCGCTCACCCGTCGGATGCTGGCCGCCGCGCGTCAATTGTTCGCGCTGCCGCAAGCGGACAAGGATGCCGTTGCGATGGTTCGCAGCCCGCACTTCCGGGGCTACACCCGACTCGGCGGCGAACTGACCCGAGGCGAAGTCGACTGGCGCGAACAGATCGACATCGGCCCGGAGCGCGAGTCGATCGGCGGCCCCGACAAACCCGACTACCTGTGGTTGCAGGGGCCCAATCAATGGCCCGCGAATCTACCGGAGCTACCGGGCGTGGTCGGGGAGTGGGATGCGGCGCTGGCAGCGGTGTCACGCAGCCTGCTGAGGCACTGGGCGGCAGCGCTGGGCAGCCCGGCCGATGTCTTCGACGGCGCGTTCGATCGGACCCCGGCGACGCTGATCAAGATCGTGCATTACCCGGCGACCGCGCCCAGTTCCCAGGGAGTTGGCGCGCACCGCGATTCGGGCGTGCTCACGCTACTGCTCGCCGAGCCGGGCAGTGAAGGGTTGCAGGTGCGCGCTCGGAACGGCGAATGGGTGGACGTGCCCGCCCTGGACGGGGCGTTCATCGTCAACATCGGTGAGCTGCTGGAGTTCGCGACCGATGGCTATCTGCGCGCGACCGAGCACCGAGTCAATCTGCGACGTTCGGCGGACCGCATCTCGGTGCCCTACTTCTTCAACCCACGACTGGACGCGCAGATCCCGACGCTGTCGCTGCCCGCGGATTTGGCGCGGCGGGCTGAGCGGCGCGTGGACCCGTCCGACCCGATCCACTCGGTGTACGGCCGCAACGCCTGGAAGAGCAGGCTACGGGCCCATCCGGACGTCGCAGCCACGCACGGTTACGTGACGGGCAGCGCGCAAGTTGTAACGCCCGCCGGGTAGGGTCTCACTACGAAATTCCGTCGACGCGAGTGAAGCCCGGTGAATTCTCCTGACAAGCTGACGCCTACCTCCCTGCGTGAGGCCTTTGGCCATTTCCCGTCCGGCATTATCGCGATCGCTGCTGAAGTCAACGGTGTCCGAGAGGGATTGGCCGCCAGCACGTTCGTCCCGGTGTCGCTGGATCCGCCGCTGGTGTCGTTCTGTGTGCAGAACACCTCAACGACCTGGCCAAAACTCAAGGACGTAGCGGCGCTGGGTATCAGCGTGCTGGGCGAATCGCACGACGGCGCCGCGCGCGCTCTGGCGGCCAAGACCGGCGATCGGTTCGCTGACCTGGAAACGATGTCCTATAGCAGCGGCGCGGTATTCATCCACGGCACCAGCCTCTGGATGGAGACGGCGATCGAGCAACTCATCCCGGCCGGCGACCACACGATCGTGGTGTTACGGGTCAGCGACGTGCGAGTCGACCCAGAAATCGCGCCGATCGTGTTTCACCGCAGCGTGTTTCGCCGCCTCGGCGTCTGAGACCGCATCGCGGTCGGCATCGTCAGCGGGCTAGGGACGACGGCCGAGTTCCTCGCGGTAAGCCCGAATTCGACTCTCGATCTCGGCGCCTTCCTCGTCACGGCCTTCTTTGTGCGCGAGTTCGGCGCGGGCCGTCAGTTCCCCGATCGCTTTGCGAATATCGTTGACGCTGGTGGGCTTTCGGATCGTCATTGGTCACCGCCTTTCCGGTCGTAGTCGACGGTACGCGGATCGGCGGTGACTGAACACCCGGCCTTTTACCGGCGGAAGAGCTTGTTCCCCAGCCAGACGACCGGGTCGTATTTGCGGTCGGCAACGCGCTCCTTCATCGGGATCAGCGCGTTGTCGGTGATATGAATGCCCTCGGGGCAGACCTCGGTGCAGCACTTGGTGATGTTGCAGTAGCCGAGGCCGTGTTCTTCCTGCGCTTCGTCACGCCGGTCACGGGTGTCCAGCGGGTGCATCTCCAACTCCGCGATCCGCATCAGGTAGCGCGGGCCGGCGAAGTTCTCCTTGTTGTCCTCGTGGTCTCGGATCACGTGGCAGACGTTGTTGCACAGGAAGCATTCGATGCACTTGCGGAACTCCTGCGAACGCTCGACGTCCTCCTGCTGCATCCGGTATTCACCGGGCTGCAAGTCCTTGGGCGGCGCGAACGACGGGATTTCCCGGGCCTTCTCGTAGTTGAACGACACATCGGTCACGAGATCGCGGATCACCGGGAAGGTCCGGATCGGCGTCACGGTGACCACTTCGTCCTCGGCGAAGGTCGACATCCGTGTCATGCACATCAGCCGCGGCTTGCCGTTGACCTCAGCCGAACAGGAGCCACACTTGCCGGCCTTGCAGTTCCACCGGACCGCCAGGTCCGGCGTCTGCGTCTGTTGCAGGCGGTGGATGATGTCGAGCACCACCTCACCCTCGTTGACCTCCACGGTGAAGTCCTGTAGATCACCGCCGGCCTCGTCGCCACGCCATACCCGCATGGTCGCGTTGTACGTCATCAGCCTCTCCGTCCTGGGTGGTCGGCCAACTCTTCGTCGGTGTAGTACTTCTCCAACTCCGAGATTTCAAACGCCTCGAGCAGGTCAGCCCGCATCGGAACCTGGTCTTTGTGCACCACCGAGACATCAGGAACGATCGGGTCGTCGCCGCTGGCACTGCAGACCAGCAGCACCTTGCGCCACGACGCGTCCATTCCGGGATGGTCGTCGCGAGTATGGCCGCCGCGGCTCTCGGTGCGCTCCAGCGCGGCCTTGGCCACGCACTCACTGACCAGCAGCAGGTTGCGCAGGTCGAGTGCGAGGTTCCAGCCGGGGTTGTACTGGCGGCCGCCCTCGACGTGAATGTGCTTGAAACGCTCGCGCAGCTTGTCGAGTCGTCCGAGGGCCTCGGTGATCTCCTCGGACTTGCGGATGATTCCCACCAGGTCGTTCATCGACTGCTGGAGCTCGAGCTGCAGTGTGTAGGGGTTCTCCGCGGTTGCCCCGCTCGCGGGCGTCTCGAAGGGCGCCAGCGCACGCTTGGCCGCGGTGTCGACGGCGTCCTCGGCGACTTTGGGCCGATTGCTCAACGCCCGCACGTAGTCGGCGGCGCCCAGGCCGGCGCGACGACCGAACACCAGCAGGTCGCTCAGCGAGTTGCCGCCCAGCCGGTTGGAGCCGTGCATGCCGCCGGAGCATTCGCCCGCGGCGAACAGGCCGGGAACCGTGGCGGCGCCGGTGTCGGCGTCCACCTCGACGCCGCCCATCACGTAGTGACAGGTGGGCCCGACCTCCATCGGTTCCTTGGTGATGTCGACTCCGGCCAGTTCCTTGAACTGGTGGTACATCGACGGCAGTCGCTTCTGAATCTGCTCGGGCGTCAGCCGTGAGGCGATGTCGAGGTACACGCCGCCGTGCGGGGTGCCGCGACCGGCCTTGACCTCGGAGTTGATTGCACGGGCGACCTCGTCACGGGGAAGCAGGTCGGGGGTGCGGCGCGCGGAGTCGTTGTCCTTGAGCCACTGGTCGGCTTCCTGCTCCGACTCGGCGTACTGGCCTTTGAACACTCCCGGGATGTAGTCGAACATGAACCGCTTGTCGTCGGAGTTCTTGAGCACCCCGCCGTCGCCGCGCACGCCCTCGGTGACGAGGATGCCCTTCACGCTGGGCGGCCAGACCATCCCGGTCGGGTGGAACTGGATGAACTCCATGTTGATCAACGTCGCGCCGGCCCGCAGCGCCAGCGCGTGGCCGTCGCCGGTGTACTCCCACGAGTTCGAGGTGACCTTGAAGGACTTGCCGATGCCGCCGGTGGCCAGCACCACCGCGGGCGCCTCGAACAAGATGAACTTGCCGGTTTCGCGCACGTAGCCGAAGGCTCCGGAGATCGCGTCACCGTCCTTGATCAGTTCGGTGATCGTGGTCTCGGCGAACACCCGAATCCGGGCCTCGTAGTCGCCGAGCTCGGCGTGGTCTTCCTGCTGCAGCGAGACGATCTTCTGCTGCATGGTGCGGATCAGTTCCAGGCCGGTGCGGTCACCGACGTGCGCCAACCGCGGGTAGGTGTGCCCGCCGAAGTTGCGCTGGCTGATCTTGCCGTCCTTGAGACGGTCGAACAGCGCGCCGTAGGTCTCCAGCTCCCAGACCCGGTCGGGGGCTTCCTTGGCGTGCAGCTCGGCCATCCGCCAGTTGTTGAGGAACTTTCCACCGCGCATGGTGTCGCCGAAGTGGGTCTTCCAGTTGTCCTTGGGGTTGGTGTTGCCCATCGCCGCCGCGCAGCCGCCCTCGGCCATCACCGTGTGGGCCTTGCCGAACAACGATTTGGACACCACCGCAACCTTCAGGCCGCGTTCCCGCGCCTCGATGACCGCGCGCAAACCGGCGCCGCCGGCACCGATGACGACGACGTCGTAGGAGTGTCGTTCGACCTCAGTCATAAGACCTCGCTCAACTCTCTAATATCCGTGAAATGGCTTCTCAGCCAACAAATCTCAGGTCCGTGATGGTGCCGCTGGCCACCAGCGCGATGTAGAAATCGGTGAGCATCAGCGTGCCCAGCGTGATCCACGCGTACAGCTTGTGGCGGGTGTTCAGCTTGCTGACCTGGGTCCAGATCCAGTACCGCACAGGGTGTTTGGAGAAGTGTTTGAGCCGTCCACCGGTGACGTGCCGGCACGAGTGGCAGGACAGCGTGTAGACCCAGAGCATGATCACGTTGCCGACCAGGATCACGTTGCCGAGTCCGAATCCGAATCCACCCGGCCCGTGGTCGGAGTGGAATGCGACCACCGCGTCGAAAGTATTGATCACCGAGATGATGCCTGCGGCATAGAAGAAGTACCGGTGGGTGTTCTGCACGATCAGCGGGAATTTGGTCTCACCGCTGTAGTGGACGCGGGGCTCGGCCACTCCGCAGGCAGTCGGTGACTGCCACACCGTGCGGTAGTAGGCGCCGCGGTAGTAGTAGCACGTGAGCCGGAACAGCAACAGGAACGGCAGCGTCAGCGCGGCGTAGGGCAGCCACCACACGTCCGGCAGAACCTGCGGCCAGAAGTCGCTGGCTTCCTTCACGCATCCCTGGCTGACGCACGGCGAGTAGAACGGCGTCAGGTAGTGATATTGCGGGACGAAGTAGTTGTTCTGCAGGAACGCGCGCACCGTCGCGTAAATGACAAATGCAGCGAATCCCAAGTCAATTCGCAGCGGCGACAGCCACCACCGGTCGGTGCGTAGCGTTCTCTGCTGGATCTGTGCGCGCGTGGGTGAAAAGACACCGGACGCAGGATGGTTCGCGGTGGGTGCGCTCATCAAATGTTCCTCTTCGAACGGGCTGTTGTTCGAAGAGTACCCAGACACAGCCCGATGATTCTCGGCGGGGCTTCAATTGTCCGAACCGGCTGTGACCCCCACCTCATTCTCGGTCGACGTCGCGTCAAAAGTCGCGGTAGCAACTGGTCCGGAATGGCGATCCGTTCACCCGATTGCTGCACGGTGGCGCGCGTTGAGTGCAATTCGGGCACATCAGTGTCAAGTAATTCGACGCATCGCGGTAACGCGCCATTAGTGAAACCGCACACACTGTCGCCGGCGCCGATGGTGCCGCGGATCACCGGACTAAATCACCGGTGGATCGGCTCCAGCATTCGGTGCGGCTGACGCAGCGCGACGCTGACCGCGTCGTCGCGGACATCGCGTGGGCGCCGTGGTGGGTGCAGGTCGAGATCGGCGACGTCGGGAAGCTGGCCGCACTTAGGGCACACCCGGTCGGCTCCGATGGCGCCGCCGCAGTCCGCGTGCCGATAGCTGCGCCGGTGCGACTGGTCGACGTAGTTGTCGTTGCCCCAATTGATCAGTGACCAGATCGTCGGCCACAGCCGGCGGCCCTTCAGTGTCAGGACGTACTCATCGCGGCCGGCGCTGCCCGCGACCTTGGCAAACACGCCCTCGTCGACCAGTAGGGAAAGCCTCTCGGCGAGAACCGCTTTCGGGATGCTCAGGTGAGCGCGGAAGTCGCTGAAGCGGCGCACGCCATAGAAGGCATCGCGGATCACCAGCAACGTCCACCGCTCGCCGACGATCTCGAGTGATCGGGCGATCGGGCAACTCTCTGCGGTGTATTCACGGGGCAGGGCCACGACGACATCCTATCCTTGCAAGTTCGTTCACCGAACCATATGCTCGCGGCTAGAGAGTTCGGTCAATGAACCAACAGGAAGTGGACCCGATGATTCACCGCGAACAGCACGGCATGACCCGAGTCGATATCGCCACCGGCGTGCCCTTCGATCACTTCGTAGCGGCGCTGGAGCAGGCGGCGCCGCCGTTCGACCGGGCGGCTTTCGCGCAGATCGTCGAATCCGGTGGCGACTGGGATGACGTCCTGTCGGCCGCGGCCGACAACGCGCCGAACGACTTGATGGTCTATGCCAAGATCGATGGCACGGAGTTGTTCAGTGTCGCAGGACATCACACCAAGTCGATCGAATACCTGATCGGCAACCATGTCATCGCCGAAACGATGTTTCGCCACGATCCGAAGGCGTTGTTGTACGCCCCGCTGCGGATGCTCGTCTACAGCGACGGCGACGGCAATGCGATCTTCACCATGGATCAACCGAGTCCGGCGTTCGGCAGTCTCGGCATCGACGAAGTGTCCAAAGTCGGTGAAGCGCTTGATCGCAAAGTCATCAACCTGCTTCGCGTGGCCGGGGTGGAGGTCGGGCAGGCGTTCAGCTGACGAGGAATCCGGTGGAGCCGTTGGGCCCCACCGGATTCGCGTGTTACTTCGTGATTTCGATGCGCTGCGGCTGGGTTCCGGCATACGCGCCGGCTACCCGGACGGTCAGCACGCCGGCGTCATAGGACGCCGAGACGGACTCGCCGGTGATGTGCGCGGGCAGTTGGAACGAACGGCGGAACGAGCCGTAGCGCACCTCGCGGAGCGTGCGGCCGTCCTTCGTGGGGTCTTCGCCGGCCCGCTCGTCGCGACGCTCGCCGTGGATGACCAAGCGGCCGTGCTCGACCTCGACGTTGACGTCTTTCTCGACGTCCACGCCCGGGAGTTCGAGCCGGACCACCGCGTCATCGCCGTCCCGGACGATCTCAGCCGCGGGGTTGAAACCCGTGGCCACCGGCTTGATCCAGTCGGTTGCCGCAGCCGGTCCGAAGAATTCGCGCCGCCAGCGGTCGACATCCCACGCGGGGCGTGACCAGAGGGTCAGATTGCTCATGTGTGGCTCCCACTTTCTTGTACGTGCCTGTTTTCGCCGACGACCTGCCGGCTCTACAGGTACAAACATGAGTCGACCACGCTAAAGTTCCAGCAGCTGTTTCGCTGTCAGCGAACTATGCTGCCCCGAACGTTTCGTCGATTGCCAGGCGATACCCTCGTTTGATCACCGTCACGACAATATTCTTGTCGCCCAGTGCCTTTCGCAACCGCAGCACGGCGGTGTCAACGGCGTGCGGGTCCGCGGCGCTGCCCGGTAGGGCGCGCAGCAGTTCGGTGCGGGCGACGACGGAGCCGGGCCGCAGGGCCAGCGCCCGCAGAATCGCCAACGGCGCCGCCGACATCGACTGCGCCGCGCCGTCAACCGTCACGTGAGACCCGCAGATCTCGATACGATGCCCGGCCGCACTGAGGCTGCACCGTTCGTGGGCGGGACGCGTCGCGGTGACCGCAACCCGGAAACCGGTCAGTGACGGTTCCCCGGGTTGATTCATACCGACTGTGTATGCCAGCCGAATGTCGGCGCGATTACCGGCTAATTGCCGCGGCGTTGCTCCCGGCCCGGCCGGGTCACGCGGCTACCAGACGTCCCCGTCGCGCCAGTCGCACGCCAACGCCGCGGTGGGGTCGAGATCGGCCCCGAGTGGGAAAACGAAAATCGAGCCGTCGTCGTCGGGAGTTCGGGTCGGCCCGGTGGGCGCCAACACCGACGTCGGCCCGCGCCACGGCAGCCAGCCACGAAGCGTGTACAGCCGCCGGCCGCGGTCCGAGGAACTCAGCGCGCCGAGTTGGTAAGCGCCGCGGATCACCTGTTCGCACGCGTCGAGTATCGCGATCGCCAGACCCTGCCCGCGCCAATCCTCGCGCACGGCAACAGCGTCGACGTACCCGCAGCGCAGCGCGGCGCCGCGGTACAGCAGACGCCGCTGGATGACCGCACCGTGGGCGATGATCGCGCCGCGATGCCAGATCAACGCGTGCATGCCGCCCAGCGCATGCTCCCAGTCGGTGTCGGTGAAGTCGCCGCCGAAGGCCTCACAAACCATGTCGTGGGCGCGCTGCCGCGCGTCGCTTTCCAGATCGGCGGTGTGGACCAGGCGTGCGGTGTGAACCTGGGTGGGCACACTGCTGGTCTACCAGGTCGGCTACTCCGCCGCTACCGAAGCGGTCGCAGAGGTCGGCGACGATCTCGGGCGTGACCAGTGCAGGCGCACGGGCTGGCCGGGGCGAACCTGGGCTACCTTGTCGATGTCACGGTCGGCGATTACGCCCACCACCGGGTAGCCGCCGGTGACCGGGTGATCGGGGCCGAGAATCACCGGTAATCCGTTGGGCGGCACTTGGATCGCGCCACGGGTAGCGCCCTCGCTGGGCAATTGGCGGCCCGGATCGCGGTGGGTCATTGGGCGTCCCTGCAAGCGCATGCCCACCCGGTCGCTGCGATCGGAGGCCGTCCAGACGGTGTGCACCAGAGCGTCGGGATCCGCGAGCCAGTCGTCACGGGGGCCCGGCACCACCAGCAGATCGACGAGTTGGCCGGGGATAGCAGCGACCGGAGCCTGATCGAGCTGGGGATAGTCCTCGGTGTGTTCGCCGATGGGCAGGATATCGCCGGGTTGTAGCGGGGGCGGGCCGATACCCGACAGCACGTCGTAGCTACGCGAGCCGAGTACCGGCAACACGGCGACGCCGCCGCGTATCGCCAGATAGCTGCGTAACCCGGAGTTCGGAACACCCAGCGAGATCAGTTCGCCGTCATGGAGATGCTGAATGCTGTTGGCGCCGAACAGCGTTGAGCCAGCAGCGGCACGAGTGTCAGCGCCGGTCACGGCGATGTCGACGTCGCCGCCGCGGACGCGCGCCGCGAAACCGCCCATGGTCACCTCGATGGTGGCCCGGTCGTCCGGGTTGGCCACCAGTCGGTTGGCCAGGGTGTGCGCGCGCCGGTCCGCGGCGCCCGACCGGGAGACGCCCAGGTGGGCAAAGCCGACCCGGCCGAGGTCTTGGACGAGCGCCAGCGGTCCGGTGTGCAGAATCTCCAGGCTCGGCATGCGCTACGCCGATCGGAATTGGACCCGGGTGCCCGGCGTCAGCAGCGCGGGGTCGGGTCGATCGATGTCCCACAGGACGGCCTCGGTACGGCCGATCAGCTGCCATCCGCCGGGGGAGCGGCGCGGATAGATACCGGTGAACTCCCCGGCCAATCCGACGGCACCGGCCGGGACCGAGGCCCGCGGGTCGGACCGACGCGGCACGTGCAGGCAGGGGTCACCGTCAACCAGGTACGCGAAACCCGGTGCGAAACCACAGAATCCGACGGTCCAAGGTGTGGCGGTGTGGGCGTCGACCACCTGGGTGGGGGTCAGTCTGGTGAGTTCGGCCACTTCGCGCAAGTCATCGCCGTCGTAGACGACGTCGATCACCAGCGGCTCGACCACCGTGGCCGCTGCTTCCACGTCGGTGGCCACCGCCAGGGTTTGGAGCCGACGACGAACGGCGCCCTGCAGGCCGGACCCGTCGAGTTTGAGCAGCACCGTGCGCGCGGCCGGGACGATGTCGTGCACGCCGGGCATCGCGGCATCGCGCAAAGTAGCCGACCACGCCAAAACCTCAGCGGTACTGTCGAATTGCAGCAGCAGGGCCTGATCGCCGTAGTCGAGGACCGTCACGCTAGTGCAGGACGTTGGCGATCAGCGGCGGCAGCTGGTCCGCCACCAACGGGTAGCTCAGCGGCGACGCGTAGGCGATCGCTCCGGCTTGGTCCTTGGTGGTGAAAACGCTACGCGAACGCTGTTCCGCCACATCGGGATTCGCGAGCAGATCGGCTTGCTCCACCTCGCTCTCGGTGGTCCAGATCAAGAGTTCGGCGTCACCGAGGACCGACTTGATCTTGTCGTGCGAGATGAATGCGCGCTGCTGATCGACGGCCAGTGCTGCGAGGCTCTCCGGGATGCCCAAACCCATCTGCTTGAGAAAGTCGGTTTGCCACCCGGTGGTCGCCACCACGTTGTCGTCATGCAACTTGCCCTGCAGGAGCAGCACCCGCTTGTTCTTGAACTGCGGGTACTTGTCCGCGACGGCGGTGAAGCTCTTGTCGACACCGTTGATCAGAGTGGCCATCTGGCCGGACTGAAAGACCGCCTGACCGATGGCTTTCGCCTGATCTTTCCAAGGCTCGAAGAATGCGTCACCCACGGACTGCGCCAACGTCGGCGCGATCGCCGCCAGCTTCTGGTAGGTGTCCTGGTCGAGACCGGCGTCGGTGGCAATGATCAAATCGGGCTTGAGGCCCGAGATCTGGTTGACCTGGATTCCGTTGTCCAGATTCAGCACAACGGGTTTGGCGGCGCCGAGTTTGGGCTGGGCCCATGGCCACACCCCGAAAGGCTGGTCGCCGAACCAGTTGGTCACCGCGACGGGCACGATCCCGAGCGCCAGCAGGTCGTCCTGTCCGGTGAAGCCCGCGCTGACCACCCGCTTGGGCGGCTGGGCGATCGTCGTCTCACCGAAGATGTGGGTGATGGTGACCGGCCCGCCGGGACTGCCGCTGCCGGCCGCGGGCGGCGCCTTGTCCGATGAGCAGCCCGCGAGTGCGAGCAGCCCGGCAGCCGCGCCGGCGCGCAGGAACCCCCGGCGATTCCAGTGCTGGTCCACGGCGTGAGCCTAGCGCGGTCAGCGGGTCGGCTTATTGGTCTTGTTCATCCACGGGCTGTAGTCGGCAATCAACTCCTCCTGCGGCGGCCGCTGCCCGTCGGGCACGTGCTGCAGGTTGATCCGGATCCGGTACCAGATCGAACTCGGTCCGCGCATCCCGTCGACCAGTACGTCGGCGGGTTCCAGGAGCTCGGCCGCCGCGGGGTGACGCTCGCGCCAGGTGTCCAGCGCGGCCAGTGCCTCGTCCTTGGTCTTGGTCCGGGCGACTTCGATGAGCGGCATCACCGACTGCCGCCGTCCGCTCCCGTCCCGGCGCGCCCCCTTCGGCGCCTGCTCCGCGGGGCCGAGTTCTTCTGCCAGCGTGAGCAACTGGTCGAGACCGCCGGAGGTGACGTCCATCCCGGCCCACGGGTCACCGATGTCGGCGTAGCGCTGCGGCACCGTCGCCATAGTGAATTCGGCGGGGTCGCAGTCGCCGACCTCGTCCCAGCGCAGCGGTGTGGACACCCGCGCATCTGGAGTGGCCCGCACCGAGTAGGCCGACGCGACGGTCCGGTCCTTGGCGTTCTGGTTGAAGTCGACGAACACGCCCTCGCGCTCTTCTTTCCACCAGCGGCTGGTGGCCAGCTCGGGTGCGCGTCGCTCCACCTCACGCGCGACCGTCTGCGCAGCCAGTCGCACCTGCCGGAAGGACCAGTGCGGCGCGATGCGCGCGTAGATGTGGAAGCCGCGCGAACCAGACGTCTTCGGCCACGCCGTCAGCCCGTGATCCTCGAGTACCTCGCGCGCCACCTGGGCGACGTCGACGATCTGGGACCAGGTCACTCCGGGCATCGGGTCGAGATCGACCCGAAGTTCGTCGGGGTGATCAAGGTCGTTGGCGCGCACCGGATGCGGGTTGAGGTCGACACAGCCCAGGTTGATCGTCCAGGCCAGACCGGCCGCGTCGTGGATGACCGCCTCTTTCGCCGACGTGCCGCGCGCATACTGCAGCTCGGCGACGTCGATCCAGTCGGGCCGCTTCTCGGGCGCGCGCTTCTGAAAGACGGCCTCCTGATCGATGCCTTTGACGAACCGTTTCAGGATCATCGGCCGGTCGGCCACTCCGCGCAGCGCGCCATCGGCGACCGCCAGGTAGTACTGGATCACATCGAGTTTAGTGAGGTCAGCGTGGCCGCCCGAGGCGGGAAAGACCACCTTGTCGGGATGCGTGACGTCGACTCGGCGTCCGCCCACGTCCAACGACACCGGGGCCATGAGATCGATGGTAATTCGGCAATCAGTCCGCGCCACGGTGCGACGTCCGTCACATAGTGTGGGGCTATGCCTAATCTTTTCGATCTTCCCGGGCAGGCGGCAGCCAAAGTTCAGCAGTATGCCGAGCGCGGTATGTCCGAACTGCACTATCTCCGCAAGATCATCGAATCCGGAACGTTCCGGCTGGAGAACCCGCTGAACTACGCCGCGATGGCCGCCGAGATGGCGAAGTGGGGCGAGATCGGCATGCTGCCGTCGTTCAACGCCCGGCGGACACCGGACCGGGCCGCGATCATCGACGACGCCGGTGAGCTCACCTACAAAGAACTCGACGAGGCCGCCAACGCGGTTGCGCACGGCTTACTCGCCAAGGGCGTGAAAGGCGGCGACGGCGTCGCGATCCTGGCGCGCAACCACCGCTGGTTCGCGATCGCGGAGTTCGGGTGCGCCCGGGTCGGCGCTCGCATCATCCTGCTGAACAGCTCGTTCTCCGGGCCGCAGATCAAGGAGGTGGCCGAGCGCGAGGGCGCCAAGCTGATCATCTACGACGACGAATACACCGAGGACGTGAGCAAAGCCGACCCGCCGCTGGGCAAGCTGCGGGCGCTGGACACCAACCCGGACGGCAAGGATTCCGGCAGTACCGACGAGACGCTGGCCGACCTGGTCGCCGCGCATAGCAAGTCGCCGGCTCCGAAGGCTTCCAAGCACTCGTCGATCATCATCCTGACCAGCGGCACCACCGGCACCCCGAAGGGCGCGAACCGCAGTACCCCACCGACCTTGGCGCCGATCGGCGGGATCTTGTCCCACGTGCCGTTCAAGGCCAACGAGGTGACGTCGCTGCCGGCGCCGATGTTCCACGCGCTGGGCTTCCTGCATGCCACGATCGGGATGTTCCTGGGTTCAACGCTGGTGCTACACAGCAAGTTCAAGCCTGAGCAGGTCTTCGAAGACATCGAAAAGCACAAAGTCTCGGCGGTTGTCGTGGTGCCGGTCATGCTGTCGCGCATGCTCGATGCGCTGGAGAAGATGGACAAGAAACCCGACCTGTCCAGCCTCCGGATCATCTTCGCCTCGGGTTCGGCGCTAGGGGCCGACGTCGCCGAGCGGGCGCTCAAGGACATCGGTCCGGTGGTGTACAACATGTACGGCTCCACCGAGATCTCGTTCGCCACGATCGCCGGGCCCGAACACCTGAAGTTCAACTCCACGACGGCCGGGCCCCCGGTCAAGGGTGTGAAGGTCAAGATCTTCGACGAGAACGGCAAGGAGTTGCCGCAGGGCGAGGTCGGCCGAATTTTCGTCGGGACCAGCTTCCCCTTCGAGGGTTACACCGGCGGCGGCCACAAGCAGATCATCGACGGCTTGATGTCCTCCGGTGACGTCGGTTTCTTCGACGAGCGCGGCCTGCTCTACATCAGCGGACGTGACGACGAGATGATCGTGTCCGGCGGCGAGAACGTCTTCCCAGCCGAAGTGGAGGACTGCATCAGCGCGCACCCCGACGTGGTGGAGGCCACCGCGATCGGTGTCGAGGACAAAGAATGGGGCCACCGGTTGCGCGCCTTCGTGGTCAAGAAGGGCAACGCGAACCTCGACGAGGACACCGTCAAGAAGCACGTCAGAGATCAGCTGGCCAAATACAAGGTGCCGCGTGAAGTGGTCTTCCTCGACGAACTGCCGCGCAACCCGACCGGGAAAATCCTCAAGCGCGAGTTGCGCGAGATGGACGCCGAGTAGTCAGCCGTCCACGAGACAGAAGCCACGGTCGCGATTTCCCGGAAACCGCAGCCCTGCGTTCTGTTTCGCGGAACTCAGCCGTCGAAACCGGTTCCGCCGTCGAGTTGTTCGCGCAGGATGTCGATCTGCCCGGTGTGGCGGGCGGTCTCCTGAATCATGTGCAGGTAGATCCAGCGCAGCGACACCGTCGTCGCGAGCCGGCCGTGCCACAGCTCGTGGTCGAGCGGATAGTCGGCGGCGATTCGGCGGGATTCCTCGCACTGCGCCCGGTACTCGGAGATCAGGGTCGGCAGTAGTTCGTCGGGCTGCAGCTCGAACTCCCAGGAGCGTTCGTGCGTGCGACGGTTGTCGTCGCGCCGTCCCTGCAGAAACTGCTCAAACCAGCCATATTCCGCCCAGCGCAGGTGCTTGACCAAGCCGCCTACCGTCGTCGGCGACGGTACGAGGCGTCGGCGGGCGTCGGCGTCGGACAGCCCAGAAGCCTTGCGTACAAGGATGTCTCGGTAGTCGTCGAGGAAGGCTTCTAGGGTGGCCCGCTCGCCGGTAACCTCGCGCTCGCGTCGATTGGGGCGCTGCGTCTCTGACATACGGGCGAAGCTAGCACTGCCGGCCGGCAGCCGATATCAGCGGCGCTCGCGGATGCTGCGGGTTACCTCGGCGGACAGCTTCGCGTCCCGCAGTAACAGCTCGATGAGCGCGCTCATCACTTCCTGCCCGGTGACCCGGGCGTACCCGAGGCGGTCGGCGGCGTCGCGTTGCCAGATGTCGAGCGCGCGGTGGGTGGCCGGGGATAGATCGACGGTGCGCCGGGTGCGCTGGGCACGCGCGTGCGTATCGGGTTTCTGGCGGTCGTTGTTCTTCCGGATGCTCGACAGGCGTTCGGTCTGCGCCGAGCCATCCGCGCGCGCGGGCGGCTTGGCTCGAAACGACGGCGTGCTGGGATTCATGCGGCTGGCGACCTTCGGGTTGGCCGGAACTTCAGTAGATCAGGACTCAAGTATGTCGCCCGAAGCGGCCACCCGCAGTGGTGGCACGCCGCGCGGAGATGCCGGCGCCGGAGCTGAGACGCCGGCGACGGACGCGACGGGTCGATGGAGTCCGATTGCTGTCGATTGTAGGCACAGACGATAGCAAGGCTGAACGAGAGTCAGCAGCAATTCGCTATCATCGATTCGCAGTGGAGTGAATAGGCGAATTTACACAGTTACTTCGACGCGTATTTCCTGATCGCCGAACTTACGGCGATACTGATCTCAGTAGGTGTATAAATTGGCTATAAGCAGCAAATATTCACCGGTCAGTGCTTACTGAAACCAGTAGTGGCGGACCTCATGACCTCCTTACTTCAGGAAAGTGGGAATGGCCGAAATCAAGGCTGACTCTTTCACTCAGAGAATTAGCTGATCAGAGCCAACAAATACATTCTCAGGCCAATTAATAGTCCTATTTAGTGTTTGCTAAGGAAAGGTAATTAGCGTTCTCTATGTCGGTCACCAGATGACGAAGGAGCAGTCAAGATGTCGTTTTCACTTTCTTCCGCCCGCCGTGTCGCCGCTGGCGCAGTCGGCGCGGGCGCGGTGGCGGGCGCAATGCTTTTCGGTGCCACTCCCGCGGCTAACGCTGCCCCGGCAGCACCGATTCCGGCGGTAGTCGGCTCCATGCACGTTGCCCCGCCGGAGTGGGGTGGGCACGGTTGGGGCGGCGGCCACGGCGGCTGGGGCCACGGCGGTTTCGGTCGCGGCGGTTGGGGTCACCACTGGGGTTGGGGTCACCACGGTTTCGGTCGCGCCGGGTTCTGGGGGCACCGAGGCTTCTGGGGTGGCCACCGCGGTTGGTGGTGAGCCTCAGTAACCAGGGGGAATAAGGCCGGCCTCGTTCTTGGACAAACGAGGCCGGCCGCCCCCGACCACAGAGATGTTCACGCCGGCCTGAGCTCCGTCAGGTCGGCGTGAACTCTTTGGTATCAGGCCTTACGGATCGCGTGGCAGGCCCAGCAGGCGCTCGGCGATGATGTTGAGCTGGACCTCCGACGTGCCGCCGTAAATGGTGGTCGCCCGGCTGGCCAGAAGGTATTCCGCCCACTTCCCGGACGGTTGCTCGGTGTCGCCGATCGCGCCCTCCGCCCCGAACGACGACAGCCCGAACTCGGCATAGCCCTGGCCGGTGCGCATCGACAACAGCTTGGAGATGGCCGCCGACGGCATCGCGTCCCCGCCGGCCAACGTCAACAGCGTCGAACGCAGATTCAGCACTTTGGCGGCGTGGCCCTCGGCGATCAGCTGTCCGGCCCGGTTCTGCGCGATCTGGTCGAACTGACCGTCGTGAAGGAATCGGACGAAGTCGTCCAGGCTCGCCAGGAACGGAGCTTCGCTGCTGCCGATCGAAACCCGTTCTGCCGTCAGCGTGTTACGGCTGACCTCCCAGCCCCGATCGACCTCGCCGAGCACCAACTCGTCAGGCACGAACACGTCATCGATGAACACCGTGTTGAACATCGCGCCGCCGGTGAGCTCTCGTAGCGGTTTGACCTCGACGCCTTCACTTTTCATGTCGAGCAGAAAGTAGGTGATGCCATTGTGTTTCGGAGCGCTGGGGTTCGTCCGGGCCAGCAGCGCCCCCCACTGCGAGAACTGCGCCGCGGTGGTCCAGATCTTCTGCCCGGTGATCCGCCAGCCGCCGTCAACCTTGGTCGCCTTGGTGGTCAGGCCGGCCAGGTCGGAGCCCGCTCCAGGCTCGGAAAACAGCTGGCACCAGATCATTTCGCCGCGGAACGTCGGCGGCAGGAAACGCTGCTTCTGCTCGTCGGTGCCGTACGCGACGATCGACGGCACGATCCAGGCCGCGATGCCGATCGGTGGGCGCTTCACCCGCCCGGTGTTGAACTCCTGGGCGATGATGATCTGCTCGACGGGGTTGGCGTCGCGCCCCCACGGCTTCGGCAGATACGGCAGCACCCAGCCGCCCTCGGCAATCGCGGTGGTGCGTTGCTCGCGCGGAATCTCCTTGAGCCCGGCCACTTCTGCCCGGATCTCCTGGCGCAGCCTCTCGGTGTCAGGGTCCAGGTCGATGTCGAGCGTGCGCATCCCGGTGCTGGTGGCCGTGTCGACCACCCGCTGCGGGTAGGCAGCCTTGCGCCCGAAGCCGGCGGCGATCACCAGCGCCCGGCGATAGTAGACGTTGGTGTCGTGTTCCCAGGTGAACCCGATTCCGCCGTGCACCTGGATGCAATCCTGGGTGCAGCGCTGCGCGGCGGCCGGTGCCAGTGTCGCGGCCACCGCCGCGGCAAACTCGACCTTGGAAGCCTGTGTATCCCAGCCATTTTCGCGGGCCTCGTCGACGGCGCGCGCCGCATCCCACACGGCAGCCGTGGCGCGCTCGGTGTCGGCGATCATCTCGGAACACTTGTGCTTGACGGCCTGGAATTGGCCGATCGGCCGCCCGAACTGCTCACGGATCTTGGCGTATTCGGAGGCGGTGTCGGTGGCCCACCGCGCGACGCCGACGGCCTCGGCCGACAGCAGCGTGGAGATCAGCGCCTGAGCGGTCACCGCGTCGAGGTTGCTCAGCACGACGTCGTCGGAGACCTCGACGGCGTTGGCTCGCACGTGTGCGATCGGCCGCAGCGGGTCGACGCTGGCGACGGGTTCGATCTCGAGTTGGCCGCCCTGCAACACCACCCACTCTTCACCGCCGTCGATCGCGACCGGCAATACCAGCAGCGACGCCTGCGCGGCGGCCGGAACTGCGCGGGCCTCGCCGCGCACCACCAGGGAACTGCCCTGTCGCGTCGCGGTCAACCCGGAATCCAGCGCGTATGCCGCGATCGCGGACCCGGACGCCAAGTCGGCCAGCACCTTGGCGTCGGGGTCGTGCGCCGAAATCAACGCGCTGGCGATTGCCGACGGCACGAACGGGCCGGGCACCGCCCCGTAGCCGAACTCGGCAAGTGTGACCGCCAGCTCGAGGATCCCAAACCCTTGTCCGCCAATGGATTCGGCGAGATGAACGCCCTGCAGTCCCTGGTCGGCCGCGGCCTGCCAATACGGCGGCGGGTTGTCGATCGGCGTCTCCAGTGCGGCGTGCAAAACCTCCGACGGCGCGACCCGCGCCACCAGAGACCGTACGGAGTCGGCCAGGTCTTGATGCTCAGGGTTGATTGCGATCGGCATTGGTCGCCTTCCTTGGAATTCCCGGGGCCTGTGACAGCTCGACTTCCAAGCTAACAACCGGTGGGTTGGTTGACCACATGGGCCAGCGGATGCCCGTCGCGGAGCCGACGGCAGTTGGCGACAGCCTCAGCCAGATAACGCCGCATGGTGTCGACGGTGTACCAGGTGACATGCGGTGTGAGCACGACGTTGTCGAGGCTGAGCAGTGGATTGTCCGCCTGCACCGGCTCGGCGCCGAAGACGTCCAGGCCGGCGGCGGCCAGCCGTCCCTCGCGAAGGGCTTCGGCCAGCGCCACCTCGTCGACAATCGGCCCCCGCGAGGTATTGACCAGCACGGCAGAGGGTTTCATTGCGGCCAGCGCGGCCCTATCGATCAGCCCGTCGGTGGCCGCGGTCAGCGGCAGGTGCAGCGAGACGATGTCGCTGTCCGTCAGCAGTGCCGGCAGCGGACGCCAGCCCGGCAACCCGTCGTCGCCGGTGCTGGTGTGCAGCACGGTGGCGCCCATCGCGGCCACGATGGTCTCGACCTTTTTGGCGATGTTGCCGTAGCCGACCAATCCCACCGTGCAGCCGCCGATGTCTCGGACGGTCTCACCCAGCTGCGGATCCGACGGCCAGCCGGCACCGTCGCGGGTGGCGCGATCCAGCACCGGCAGCCGACGCAGGGCGGCCAGCATCAGCAGCAGGGTCCCCTCGGCAACCGACGCCGCGTTGGCGCCCGGCATGTTGGCCACGGCGATACCGTGTCTGGTGGCGGCCTCGACGTCGATCGTGTTCACGCCCGCCCCGAACTTGTGCACCAGCCGCGCGCGGGTGGCGCGGGCGACGTCGGCCTCCGACAGCGGCCGCAGCACGTGCCAGATCACGTCGGCATGGGGTAACTCGCGGTAGAACGTCTCGTCGTCTTCGGGAGAGTCCCCGCACCAGCGAATGTCGAGCCAATCCATTTCCGCTGCAAGGAAATCCAGTACCTTGGGGCCGGGAGCGAAGTGAGCGAGGACCCTCAGCGCCACCTTTTGGCTATCCATTTGGCAATCGTGTCAGCCTGCTCGCTGCGCGCACCAGGGGTGGTGAAGTAATGGTCGGTGTTGATCGAGCAGTGGGATTTGTCGCTGCTGGCCAGTGCGTCGTGGATGCGCTTGGCGTCCGACGGGAACACGCCGGTGTCGGCGTCGGCGTTGATCACCAGCGCGGGACAGCTGATCCGGGCCAGGTGCGGCTCGGCCCTGGTCTGGGCGGTGCGCAGGCTCCACATCGCCAGCCAGCTGCGCAATGTGCACGCCGCGGCGATGCCGTGCGCCGACCGGTTCGCCTTGACCGGCAACCCGGCATAGCACATGTTGGGCTGACGCTGAGTCGGCTCGATCGTCGGATCGACCATCCGTGGATCGGCCCACGTTCGCATCACGCTGAACGGCCGATCCGAAAAGCCAGCCGCGCGAACACGTTTCAGCTCGGTCTCGACCCAGTCGGTGATCGCGTGGTTGCGGGCGACCTGCGCCTCGCGGTAGCGGGTCAGGAAGTCCGGCGAAAAGGGCGGCCCGTTGCGCTCGTCGAACAGATCCAGGTCGGGGTCGGAGTCGACCGGATCGCTCTCGTCCACCACGGCGCCGTCCATCCACGCCGTCAACACATCCGGGCGGCCCGGGTGCGCCGCACTCGCCACGTAGCCGTCGGCGGGCAGCAGCTCGGTGAGTCCGGCCGCGGGTCGCATCCCGTGAACCGGCGTCACGTGCGGGTCGGTCGCCTGCGCCTGGTAGGCGGCCATCAGTGAGCCCCCACCGGAATTACCCAGCAGCACAATCTTTTCCACCGCCTGGGTGTCGCGCAGCCAACGCACCCCGACGCCGATGTCAACCAACGCATGGTCGAGCAGGAAGCTGCTCTCGAATCCGCGGAATCGGGTGTTCCAGCCGAGGAACCCGATGCCGCGGGTGGCCAGATAGTCGGCGAGGTAATGCTCGGAAAAGTCGATTTGGTAGTGGGTGGCAATCACCGCGACTTTCGGTTTTCGCCCGACGCCGCGGTAATACAGCCCCTGGCACGGGTGTCCCCCCGCGCCGGAACGTCGGGCGGTCGGCGACGGCAGACCGATGAATTCGCGCACGACTCCGGGGGTGCCGACGGTGCGAGTCACCTCAGTGGCCCTCCTTGTAATAGATGGCTCGGTAGAAGATGTTGGCCAGTGTGGCGATACAGGCGTCGTCGTCGGGCGGTTCGGCCGAGGCCGGGCCGGTCAGTTGCAGGTAGCAGAACTGGTTCAGCATGGCGACGATCGCCATCGCGATCAGCCGCGGGTCGTCACCTGCGCAGTAGCCCCCGGCCTGAGCGCGCCGTACCGTCTCGGTGATGAATGAGGTTGGAATCGCGCATATTTCAGCCCAATACTGGGCGAAATCTTCGTTGACCATCGCCAGCTGTGAGACACCGACCATCTCCGCCAGTCGGTGCTTGTAGGTATGCCAGTGCGCGGCGGCGGACTGGTACGTCCGCTCCCGCGCCGAAAGACCTTGCTGAGTAGCGGGTTTGGCCCGCTCACCGACCTCGTCGCGGAACCGCAGGGCCCACTCGCGGACCATCGCTTCTTTGGAGTCGTAATAGTTGTAGAACGACGCCGTCGATCGGCCGGCCTCGGTGGTGATGTCGGCGATGGTGGTGGCGAAGATACCTTTGCGGGCGATCACCGTCCGGGCGGCGGCGTCGATCGCGGCCTGCGTTTGGCGGCCACGATTCGTCGGGAGCGGAGCACGACGGGACGGCGAGTCGGACACGGTAGACACCGACGGGCCTCCTTCGTCGTGACCATGGGATGCCCTCGATCCCGGGAACGGCGCTTTTTCTGGAATAGACCTGAATCTGATGTTAGGTTCAGATTCGAATCTCCGCCACGGAATGGGAGCCCGGGGATGATCAAGCCGCACAACCGCAATTCCGAATTCGAGCTCGGCGGCATCAACCATGTCGCGCTGGTCTGTTCGGACATGGCCCGCACCGTGGACTTCTACAGCAACATCCTGGGCATGCCGCTGATCAAGTCGCTGGACCTGCCCGGCGGAGCCGGACAGCACTTCTTCTTCGACGCCGGCAATGGCGACTGCGTGGCGTTCTTCTGGTTCGCCGACGCGCCCGACCGGGTGCCGGGCATTTCGTCGCCGGCCGCCATTCCGGGCATCGGCGAAATAACCAGTGCCGTCAGCAGCATGAATCACCTGGCGTTTCACGTACCGGCCGAGCAGTTCGACGCGTATCGGCAGCGGCTCAAGGACAAGGGCGTGCGGGTGGGGCCGATCCTGAACCATGACGAGAGCGAGCGCCAGGTCGCGGCCACGTTGCATCCCGGGGTCTACGTGCGCTCGTTCTACTTCCAGGACCCCGACGGGGTCACTCTCGAGTTCGCCTGCTGGATCAAGGAATTCGGGGCAGACGACACGCAGACCGTACCCAAGACCGCAGCCGATCGGCGCGTCCCGGCCGCCCACTAGCGTCAGTCGCGATACAGGCTCGGATCGGACAGCTCGTCGAGCAGTGACGCCAGCTGATCCACCAGTTGCCCAGGTCCCAGCCGCACGTCGCCGGATAGCCAGGCGCTGATCGTCTGCCCGACCCCGCCGACCACGAAGTGTGCGGCGGCCTTGATCCGGTCGTTCTCCGGAACCCGCAACGCATCCTCGACATAGCGGCCGGACAGCATCGCGAACAGGGTGCTGGACTCCACCCGTTTGCGCACCAACACGGCGTTGGCCAGTTGTGCGCTGAACAGCAGCCGCCCGACGCGCGGATCCCCGCCGATGGTGTGGACGATGTTGGCCATACCGGCCCGGGTCTGCTCCTCCGGCGGCGCAGCGGCGACCGCGGCCTGCGTGGTGGCGGCCAGGTCGGCGATCACCCAGTCGAACACGGCCGCGACCAATTCGTCCTTGTCGCTGAAGCTTTCGTAGAAGTAGCGAACCGCGACGCCGGCCTGGCGGCAGATGGCCCGGACGGTCAACTCCGCCGGATCGTCTGCGCCGAGCAGATCGAGGCCCGCCTCCAGCAGGCTGGCCCGGCGGCCCGCCAGCCGTTCCGCGGCGTCGACGCCGCGGTATGGCCGCGCGTTCGTCGACGTGGTCATGAATCCCATCTTGACACTGGCCCACGCGCGCTGCAATATCAGGAAACACGCGTTCTCACAATTAGTCGGGCAGGTGGGCAATGACGGTCAGCGAACCGATCAGGCATGTCGAGCGCACGGTGAGCGAGCCGCCGATCAGCGGCCGTCGGCCCCGGCGCACGCCTCAGCTCGACGACACGTTGATGGGGATGGCGTTGCTGCTCGGCCCGGCGAACACGATCATGGAGCTGGCGCGCCCCGGCGTCGGCTACGGGGTAATGGAGAGCCGGGTCGAAAGCGGCCGCGTCGACCTGCACCCGATCAAGCGGGCCCGCACCACGCTCACCTACCTCGCGGTCGCCATGGCGGGCAGCGACGCGCAGAAGGAGGCGTTTCGGCGCGGGGTGAATCGGGCTCACGCCCAGGTGTATTCGACGCCGGACAGCCCGGTGCAATACAACGCCTTCGACGTCGATCTGCAACTGTGGGTGGCGGCCTGCCTCTACAAGGGCGGGGTCGACTTCTACCGCATGTTCATCGGCGAGATGGAGGACGAAGACGCGGACCGGCACTACAAGGAAGCCGTCGTGCTCGGGTCGACCCTGCAGGTGCCGCCGGAGATGTGGCCCGCGGACCGGGCCGCGTTCGACCGCTACTGGAACGACCAACTCGACAAGGTGCACATCGACGACGCGGTCCGCGAATACCTGTATCCGATTGCGGTGGGCCGGATTCAGAAGCTGCGACTGCCCGACGTCGTTCGGCGTCAGCCGGAGAAGCTCGGGCTGCTGCTGACCGCCGGCTTTCTGCCGCAACGCTTCCGCGACGAGATGCAATTCGACTGGAACGCCGCCACGCAACGTCGCTTCGACCGGGTGATCACCGTGCTCCGCACCATCAACAATGCGATGCCGCGGTTCGTTCGGCGGTTCCCGTTCAATCTCCTACTGTGGGATCTCGACCGGCGGATCAAAGCCGGCCGTCCATTGGTATAGCGGCAAATACCCCCTACCCGATCGGGGTCTTGTACCTACGACGCAACGTCGTATTAAATGCCGTCGTGGCTGAATCGGGAGGCGCAACGGCGCAGTTGAGCGCGCGTAGGGTCGGTTGACGTGCGTACAGACGACGACAACTGGGACATCACTACAAGCGTCGGTTCGACCGCGTTATTCGTGGCGACCGCCCGAGCCTTGGAAGCGCAAAAACCGGATCCGTTGGCCAATGACCCGTTCGCCGCAGTTTTCTGCCACGCGGTGGGCGGCCCGGCGGCGGCCGTGCTGGACGGTACGGATCCTGACCACCAACTCAAAACACCCGATTTCGGTGAGCATTTCGTCAACTTCCAGGGTGCTCGCACCCGCTATTTCGACGACTACTTCCGCCAGGCCGCCGAGGCCGGTGTCCGTCAGATCGTGATCCTGGCGGCGGGTCTGGACTCGCGCGCCTACCGGCTGCCGTGGCCCGACGGGACAACGATCTTCGAACTGGACCAGCCGCAAGTGCTCGATTTCAAGCGTCAGGTGCTGGCCGGACAGGGCGCCACGCCCGGCGCCGAACGCCGCGAGATCGCCATCGACCTCCGCGATGACTGGCCGCAGGCATTGCGGGACAGTGGCTTCGACGCGTCACGACCGTCGGCGTGGATTGCCGAAGGCCTACTCATTTATCTGCCCGCCGCCGCGCAGGAGCAGTTATTCGCCGGCATCGACGCGTTGGCCAGTTCGGGCAGTCATGTCGCCGTCGAAGACGGCGCGCCGATGCCGGCCGAGGCGTTCAACGCTGCCGTCGAAGAAGAGCGCAAGGCTCAGGCCGAGGGCGACGAGCGGCTGTTCTTCCAGCTGGTCTACAACGAGCGGCACGCGCCGGCGGAGCAGTGGTTCGGCGAGCACGGCTGGGACGCGGTCGCAACGCCGTTGGCCGACTACCTGCTTGAGGTGGGTCGCCCGGTGCCCGGCCCGGACACCGAGGCCGGGCCGATGATCGCCCGCAACACTTTGGTCAGGGCGGTCAAGACGTGAGATCCCGATGGCGTAGAGTTCTGCGCTAATGACTTTCATTTTCATTAAGCTGCAGCGAGGGGCGGCGGGCCGCTCCGCCAGTCGCGTTGCGTGCAAAAAGGCCGCCGACGGCACCGACACGCGGTTTGACGTGCGGCGCTTGCCCTTTGGCGACCGAGAGATCGAAGCCACGCATCCAGGGGTTACGTGCGTCTCGACACCCAGCTTATGCAATGCTAACTTCGCCCGAAGTTAGCTTAGGCAACACTACCTCCGAAGGGGAGACTGAGGCGTGGACATCGTTGACACCGGCAGTGTCGCGACCCGGGCGACGACGGTCAGGGTGGATGACGACGTAACGAGTCGATTCGCGACCTGCTGCCGCGCGCTCGGGCTGACGATCTACGACCGCACGCGTCCGGCCGACCTGACCGCGGCCCGGTCCGGTTTCACCGGCCTGGTCCGCATTGCGCACGACCAGGCCGACGCGTGGGTCGGGTTGGCCGCCGCCGGCGATACGTCTTTGCCTGTGCTGGAGGCGATTTCGCACAACACTGCCACGGCCGGGGTGCTGCAGCGGCAGGTCGAGTTGGCGGAGGGTGCGCTGGGCTTCCGCTATGACACCGGCCTGTACCTCAAGTTCCGGGCGACTGGGCCGGACGATTACCACCTCGCGTATGCCGCCGGGCTCGCGGGCGACGGCAGGTTTGCGGCGGCATATCAACTGGCCAATGACGTCACGCGGCGTCGACCGAGCTCGCGGGAAGCCCGCTGGGTGATGTCGACGATTCACTACCGCGCCGAGCGGTGGGCTGACGTCGTCAAACTGCTGTCGCCTATCGTCAACGACACCAATCTCGAGCCGGCCTTCGCACATGCGGTCAAGATCGCGCTCGGGGTCTCCCTGGCCCGCCTGGGTATGTTTGCTGCCGCGCTGTCCTACCTCGAAGATCCGGACGGCCCGGTGGCCGTGGCCGCGGTCGACGGGGCGTTGGCCCGGGCGCTGTCGCTGCGCGCTGACGGCGACGAGGACACCGCACGCGAAGTACTGCAGGACCTGTATGCCGCCAACCCGGAAAACGCCCAGGTCGAGGAGGCGTTGACGGATACCAGCTTCGGGATCGTTCCCACCACGGCCGACCGTATCGACGCGCGGATGGACCCCTGGGACGTCAGCACCGAGCCCAAGCCCGGCGACTTCGTCGACCCCGGAGCACAGGAGCGTAAGGCCGTTCTGCTGTCCGAAGCCGAACGCGAGCTCGATGAGTTCATCGGCCTGGAGAAGGTCAAGGACCAGGTCGCGCGACTCAAGAGTGCGGTGGCGATGGAGCTGGTCCGCAAAGAGCGCGGCCTGGAAGTCGCTCAGCGCACCCATCACCTGGTGTTCACCGGTCCGCCCGGAACCGGTAAGACCACGATCGCCCGGGTCGTCGCAAAAATCTATTGCGGTCTCGGGCTCCTGAAGAAAGAGAACATCAAAGAGGTCCACCGCGCCGACCTGATCGGACAGCACATCGGCGAGACCGAGGCCAAGACCAACGCGATCATCGACAGCGCGCTCGACGGTGTGCTGTTCCTCGACGAGGCCTACGCCCTGGTCGCCACCGGTGCCAAGAACGACTTCGGCTTGGTGGCCATCGACACCCTGCTGGCCCGGATGGAAAACGACCGCGATCGGCTGGTGGTCATCATCGCCGGCTACCGGGCCGACCTGGATCGGTTCCTGGACACCAACCAGGGTCTGCGATCGCGGTTCACCAGGACCATCGACTTCCCGTCGTATCAGCCGGCCGAGCTGATCGAGATCGCCAACTTCATGGCGACGCGGCGCGACAGCGCGTTCGAACCGCAGGCGCTGGCCGATCTGGAAGCGCTGTTCGCTCACATGGCCGCCACGACCAAGGCCGACTCGGTGGGTGTGGAGCGGCGCGGCCTCGACATCGCCGGTAACGGCCGATTCGTTCGTAACGTCGTCGAAAAGTCAGAAGAGGAACGGGAATTCCGGTTGGACCACTCCGAACACGCGCAGACCGGTGAATTCACCGACGAGGAGCTGATGACGATCACCGCCGCCGACGTGGCCAACACGGTGCCGCCGTTGCTGGAAGGCCTGAGGCTGGAGATGCCGTCGTGACCGGCGCGGAGTCCGGTGACGACCGGCGCTCGTTCGCGTCGCGCACCCCGGTGAACGACAACCCGGAAAAGGTCGCCTACCGCCGCGGCTTCGTCACCCGCCATCAGGTGACCGGTTGGCGATTTGTCATGCGCCGCATCGCTTCTGGTGTCGCGCTGCACGACACCCGGATGCTCGTCGACCCGTTGCGCACCCAGACGCGCGCGGTCCTGATGGGTGTCGTTGTGTTGGTCACCGCCCTGGTGGGCTGCTTTGTGTTCTCGCTGATCCGGCCTAACGGTTCGGCGGCCAACAACGCGATCCTGGCGGACCGGTCGACCGCCGCGCTGTATGTGCGGGTGGGCGATCAACTGCACCCGGTCCTGAACCTGGCGTCGGCCCGGCTGATCGCCGGCAAGCCCGACAACCCGACCATGGTGAAAAGCACTGAGCTGGACAAGTTTCCGCTCGGCAACCTGATCGGCATCCCGGGCGCACCCGAGCGGATGGTGCAGAACACCCGCAAGGACGCCGACTGGACGGTCTGCGACGCCACCAGTGGTGCCGCGGCCGGAGTCACGGTGATCGCCGGTGTTCCGGACACCTCAGGATCTCGGGCCGCGGTGATCGACGCGAAAAAGGCCGTGCTGGTGAGCAACCCCACCAGCGCCTGGCTGCTGTGGGACGGCCGGCGCAGTCGTGTCGACCTCGCCGACCACGGTGTGACCAGCGCGCTGGGCTTCGGTAATGACGTTCACATGCCGCGGCCGATCGCCGCCGGCTTGTTCAACGCGATCCCCGAGTCGCCGCCATTGGCCGCCCCCGGGATTCCTGACGCCGGTGGCCCCGCCAAGTTCCCGGTGCCCGCACCTATCGGTGGCGTCGTGGAATCTCATGGGCTGGAGACCAATTCACCCACCTACTACGCGGTGTTGCCGGACGGCCTGCAGCAGGTATCGCCGGTACTGGCCGCGATCCTGCGCAATGCCAACTCCTATGGTCTCGACCAGCCGCCGCACCTGGGTGCCGACAAGGTGGCCAAGCTGCCGGTATCGCGGCAACTGGACACCAGTCGCTACCCCGACCAGCGGATCAGCCTGCTCGACGCCACGCACGATCCGGTGACGTGTGCGCACTGGAGCAAAGCATCCGGCGCCAGTACGAATTCGCTGACGCTGCTGGCCGGTTCGGCGCTGCCGATTCCCGACTCGGTGCACACCGAGGATCTGGTCGGGGCCGGTGCGGGCGGAACCGCCAGCCGGGTCGCGATGGCCCCGGGTACCGGGTACTTCGCCCAGACTGTCGGTCACAATGCGTCGTCTCCGGCGGCCGGGTCGCTGTTCTGGATTTCCGACACCGGCGTGCGGTACGGCATCGACAACGAAACCGGCGTCACCGGGAATACGAAAACCGCTGATGCGCTTGGGCTGACGCCGCCGGCAACGCCGATTCCGTGGTCGGTCCTGTCGCTGTACGCCCCCGGCCCGACGTTGTCGCGCGCCGACGCGCTACTCGCGCACGACGGACTCGCACCCGACTCTCGACCTGGCCGTACGTCCGCCGAAGGGCAAAACCGATGAGCCGCTTGATCTTCGAGGCACGCCGCCGGCTGCCTTCGCCGGTAACCCGCAAGGGCAACATCAACATCGAAGCGCCACCGGAATTGCCGCGGGTGATCCCGCCGTCGCTGCTGCGCCGCGCGCTGCCGGTGGTGATCGTGCTACTGATCGTCGGAATGATCGTCGCGATGGTCGCCACCGGAATGCGGCTCATCTCACCGCAGACGCTGTTCTTCCCGTTCGTGCTGCTGCTGGCCGCCACCGCGTTCTTCCGTGGAGACAACAAGTCGAGCACCGCGGAAATCGACGCCGAACGAGCTGATTATCTGCGGTATCTGTCGGTGGTCCGGGACAACATCCGGGCGCAGGCGGCCGCGCAACGCGCCGCCGCGCAGTGGTCACACCCGGCGCCGGCTGACCTGTCCGCCATCCCGGGCTCGCGACGGCAGTGGGAACGTGACCCCCAGGACGGCGATTTCTTGGTGGTACGTGCGGGCATTCACTCGACGGCTTTGGACACCGCGCTGCGGGTCAACGACACCGCCGACGAGGTCGACCTGGAACCGGTGTCGCACAGCGCATTACGTAGCTTGCTGGACACCCAGCGCACGGTTCGCGACGTCCCGACCGGTATCGACCTGACCAAGCTGTCACGCATCACCGTGCTCGGTGACGAAGACGAGGTGCGCGGCGCGCTGCGGGCGTGGGTTGCCCAGGCGGTGACCTGGCACGACCCGACGGTGCTCGGTGTCGCGGTCGCCACGCCCGACCTCGAGTCGCCGGACTGGTCATGGCTGAAGTGGTTGCCACACGTCGACATCCCCGCGGAAGCCGACGGTGTGGGCCCGGCCCGCTACTTGTCGACGAACCCCGACGAACTTGTTGCGTTGCTCGGGACGACGTTGTCCGACCGCCCGGCATTCGCCGGCGGGTCCGCAGATGCGTTGCGGCACCTGCTCATCGTCGTCGACGACCCGGATTTCGACCTGAGCGCCTCACCGCTGGCGGCCGGCCGGGCCGGGGTGACCGTGGTGTGCCGATCGACCACCGCTCCACACCGCGAACAGTATTCCGATCCCGAGCGCCCGATTTTGCGGCTGGCCGACGGCGCGATCGAGCGCTGGCAGACCGGCGGCTGGCAGGGCTACATCGACAGCGCCGACTCGCTCAGCGTCGACGACACGGTGCACATCGCACGCCGACTCTCGCGGTGGGACTCCAACCCGACGCACAGCGGCCTGCAGTCGACTGCCACCCGCGGCGCCACCTTCACGACACTGCTCGACATTCCGGACGCATCGCGACTGGACGTCCCGACGATGTGGGCACCGCGGCACCGCGACGACGAGTTGCGGGTGCCGATCGGCGTGACCACGACCGGTGAACCGCTGATGTTCGACCTCAAAGACGAAGCCGAAGGCGGCATGGGACCGCACGGCTTGATGATCGGTATGACCGGTGCCGGTAAGTCGCAGACGCTGATGTCGATCCTGTTGTCGCTGTTGACGACTCACTCCGCCGATCGGCTGATCGTGATCTACGCCGACTTCAAGGGTGAGGCCGGCGCGGACATCTTCCGCAACTTCCCCCAGGTCGTCGCGGTGATCTCGAACATGGCCGAGAAGAAGTCGCTGGCCGACCGGTTCGCCGACACGCTTCGCGGCGAGGTCGCCCGCCGGGAGATGATGCTGCGCGAGGCCGGCCGCAAGGTGCAGGGCAGCGCCTTCAACTCGGTGACCGAATACGAGAACGCGATCGCGGCCGGGCATGACCTGCCGCCGATTCCGACGCTGTTCGTCGTCGCCGACGAGTTCACCTTGATGCTCTCCGACCACCCGGAATACGCCGAGCTGTTCGATTACGTTGCCCGCAAGGGTCGCTCGTTCCGGATCCACATCCTGTTCGCGTCGCAGACGCTGGATGTCGGCAAGATCAAGGACATCGACAAGAACACCTCGTACCGGATCGGCCTGAAGGTGGCCAGCCCCGCGGTGTCGCGGTCGATCATCGGTGTGGAGGACGCCTACCACATCGAAGCGGGTAAGGAGCACAAGGGCGTCGGCTTCCTGGTGCCTGCGCCGGGGGCCGCCCCGATCAAGTTCCGCAGCACCTACGTCGATGGCATCTACGACCCGCCGCAAACCCCGAAAACGCTTGTCGTGCACTCGGTTCCCGAGCCCAAGCTGTTCACCGCGGGCCGTGTCGAACCGGACCAGACCACGGTCATCGCCAAGAACGGGCACGACGAGCCGATCGCTCCGTCACGCAAGCTGATCGCCACCATCGGCGACCAGCTCGCCCGCTTCGGCCCGAGGGCGCCGGAGCTGTGGCTGCCGCCGCTCGACGAGGTCATTCCGCTGAGCGCGGCGCTGGCCCGGGCATCTGTGCCGCGCGGCGAGTGGCGGTGGCCGCTGGGCGAGATCGACCGGCCGTTCCAGATGCGCCGCGACCCGCTGGTGTTCGACGCCCGCTCGTCGGCCGGCAATCTGCTGATCCACGGTGGCGCGAAATCCGGTAAATCGACTGCGCTGCAGACGTTCATCATGTCGGCGGCCAGCCTGCACTCGCCGCGTGAGGTGAGCTTCTACTGCCTGGACTACGGCGGCGGCCAGCTCCGGGCGCTGGAAGACCTGGCGCACGTCGGCAGTGTGGCGTCCTCGCTGGAACCGGAACGCATCCGCCGGACCTTCGGTGAGCTCGAGCAGCTGCTGCGTGTCCGTCAGGAGCGGGAAGTCTTCCGCGACAAGCAGGGGCCCGACGACGGGCTGGGCCAGGTGTTCCTGGTCATCGACAACCTGTACGCGTTCAGCCGAGACAACACCGACCAGTTCAACACACGAAACCCGTTGCTGAGCAAGGTGACCGAGCTCGTCAACGTCGGCCTGGCCTACGGCATTCACGTGGTCGTCACGACGCCGAGCTGGCTCGAGGTGCCGCTGGCCATGCGTGATGGCCTCGGTATGCGACTGGAGCTCAAGCTGCACGACGCGCGCGACAGCAACGTCCGGGTGGTCGGTGCACTGCACCGCCCAGCCGAGGGTGTGCCCGCCGACCAGCCGGGTCGCGGTCTGACCATGGCCGCCGAGCACTTCATGATCGCGGCACCCGACCTGAACCACGTGCCCGCGATCAACGCCCTGCACGAGGGGATCGCGGCACCACCGGTGCGGCTGCTGCCGAAGAACCTGGATCCCGCCACGCTCGAACCGGTCTACGGCGGTGCCGACCGCATCGTGATCGGTCAGCGCGAAGAAGACCTGGCCGCAGTCCAACTCGACTTCGCGCAGAACCCGTTGCTGATGGTGTTGGGCGACACCCGGACCGGCAAGACGACCCTGTTGCGGCACATCATTCGGACGATCCGCGACAACTCGACACCGGACCGCGTCGCATTCACTGTGCTGGATCGCCGACTGCACCTGGTCGACGAGCCGCTGTTCCCGGACAACGAGTACACCGCGAATATCGACCGGGTGACCCCGGCGATGCTCGGGTTGGCCGGGCTCATCGAAAAGCGCCGGCCGCCGGCAGGTCTGGATGCTTCGCAGCTGACCGGCTGGTCTTTCGAGGGCCACACCCACTACCTGATCATCGACGACGTCGACCAGATTCCGGATACGCCGGCGATGACGGGACCCTATGTGGGACAGCGTCCCTGGACGCCGCTGATCGGGCTGTTGGCGCAGGCCGGCGATCTGGGCCTGCGGGTCATTGTCACCGCCCGCGCCAGCGGTGCCGCGCATGCGCTGATGACCAGCCCGCTGCTGCGCCGCTTCAACGACCTGCAGGCCAGCACGTTGATGCTGTCGGGTAATCCGGTGGACGGCGGGAAGATTCGCGGTCAGCGATTCGACCGGCTGCCGGCGGGCCGGGCGATCCTGCTGACCGACAGCGACACCCCGACGTACGTGCAATTGGTCAATCCGCTCGTCGACGAAAGTGTGACCGCCGACGGCGGTCGGTGAGTCTCAACCAAAGGAGTAGCGACATGACACTGCGAGTTGTTCCAGAAGGTTTGGCGTCGGCGGGCGCCGCGGTCGAGGCGATCACGGCCCGACTCGCGGCCGCGCATGCAGCTGCTGGGCCGGCCATCACGGCTGTGGTGCCGTCCGCGGCCGACCCGGTCTCGCTGCAGACCGCGGCCGGCTTCAGCGCTCAGGGCACCGAGCACGCGGCGGTCGCGGCCGAGGGCGTCGAGGAGCTCGGCCGCGCCGGTGTCGGCGTCGGTGAGTCCGGTGTCAGTTACGCGGCCGGCGACGCCGCCGCTGCAGCGACATACGGCGCCGGCCTGTAAACGATGACCGCGCCGGTGTGGATGGCTTCGCCGCCTGAGGTGCATTCAGTGCTTCTCAGCAGCGGTCCGGGCCCTGGGTCGCTGTGGGCGGCCGCCGGGGCCTGGTCCGCGCTGAGCACTGAGTATGCCTCGGCTGCAAGCGATCTCACGTCGACTTTGGGCGCGGTACAAGCAGGGGCATGGGAAGGCCCGAGTGGCGAAGAATATCTGAGCGCGCACCTGCCCTACCTGGCGTGGCTCACCGAGGCCAGCGCCAACAGCGCGGGGGCGGCGGCCCAACACGAGGTCGCCGCGGCTGCCTACACCACCGCGCTGGCCGCGATGCCGACGCTTCCCGAGTTGGCCACCAACCACGCCATCCACGGCGTGCTGATCGCGACGAACTTCTTTGGCATCAACTCCATTCCGATCGCGCTCAACGAGGCCGACTACGCCCGGATGTGGATCCAGGCGGCCACCACAATGGCGACCTATCAGGCCGTGTCGGGTTCGGCGTTGGCGTCCGCTCCGCGCACCGCGGCGGCACCGCCGGTGCTCAAGAGCAGCAATCCGTCGGCCGCCGCAGTCGCTCCGCCGTCGTCGGGAAATTTCCTGACCGACATCTACAACCAGTTCGTGGCGCTGCTCCAGGACCCGTCCGGCACCCTCAGCGCGATTCTGGCCAACCCGAGCCAGTGGTTCCCGCTGGTGTTCTTCATCGCCTACGAGGCATTCTTCATTCCGTTCGGAACCACCTTCTGGTCGGTGCTGCTCAGCGCGCCGGCTTTCCTTCCGCTCATCCTCGCGCTGGCGCTGGGCACTATGAATTCCCCGGCCGCGGCCGAGCCGGTTCCCAATGTGGCTGGTGCGCCGGGCTTTCGGTCCGGTCAGCCGAGCGGTATGCCCGCCGCGGCGATCACGCCGGCGGGAGGGGGCGCCGCGTCCGCCAGCCCCGGATCCACCTCAGGCGCGGGGGGCGCCGTTGCCCCCGCTGCCGCGCCGGCTCCGGCGGGCTTCCCGTACATGGTGGGCGGAATCGACCCCGACGGCGACCCCGGGCCGACATTGATCGACCGCGACGAGAACAAGGCCCCGGCCGGTTCGATCGCCGCAGCGGCCGCCGTCGCCGCGGCGAGTCGGGGCAAGTCGCGCACACGCCGACGGCGCAAGGCCGAGATCCACGACCACGCAGACGAATTCGCTGACATGAACGTCGATGTGACCCCGGACTGGGGTGCCCACGACGACCGTGAGCGTATGGGGGCAGCCGCAGCGTCGGGAAACGGCTCGGGCGCACTGGGATTCACCGGGACAGTCGAAAAGGACAGGGTTGCCGAAGCGTCGGGACTAGCCACGCTGACCAGCAACGGATTTGGCAGTGGCCCGCGCATGCCGATGGTGCCGGGCACCTGGGAGCCGCAGGCATCAGAAAGCGCGGAAGGGGAGGGGGACCAGAGCTGAGCGTGAGTTCGGGTGGCAACGGTAGTCAAATGAGGAAAGGATTTTTGGGATGAGTTTGTTGGATGCTCACATTCCGCAGTTGGTGGCGTCGCAGTCGGCGTTCGGTGCCAAGGCGGGGTTGATGCGCTCGACGATTGGTCAGGCCGAGCAGGAGGCGATGGCGTCGCAGGCGTATTTCGTCGGTGATGGCGCGGCGGCGTTTCAGGCGGCGCATGCCCGGTTTGTGGCGGCGGCGGCGAAGGTGAATTCGTTGCTGGATATTGCGCAGGCGAATCTGGGTGATGCGGCGGGTACGTATGTGGCCGCGGACAGTGCTGCGGCGAGCAGTTACCCGGGCTTTTGAGCCGCTACCTCCTTAATCGAAAGGGTTTGTGATGTCGCAGATCATGTACAACTACCCGGCGATGCTGGCGCATTCGGCGGATATGGCGGGCTATGCGGGCACGATGCAGAGCCTGGGTGCCGATATCTCCGCCGAGCAGGCTGCGTTGCAGTCGGGGTGGCAGGGTGACACCGGGTTGAGTTATCAGGCGTGGCAGGCGCAGTGGAATCAGGCACTTGAGCAGTTGGTGTTGTCGTATCGGGCGATGGCGAGCACGCATGAGACCAACACCACCTCGATGCTGGCCCGCGACTCTGCCGAAGGCGCCAAGTGGGGCGGCTAGGTCCGCAACGTCGATGACCAACAAGCCCAACGCCGTCGAGTTGACCGTCGAGCAGGCGTGGTGCATAGCTGAAACCGTCGGAGCGGGAACGTTCCCATGGGTCTTGGCCATCACCACGCCATACACTGATGCCGCCGAACGGGGTGCGTTTCTCGCAGCCCGGACCGCCGAACTGGCCAGTATGGGCCTGGTGTCGGCCGATGGTGCCATCAATGCGGCGGTCGCCGACTGGATTCGGGTGGTGTGCTTTCCGGAACGGTGGCTGGACCTGCGCTATGTCGGGTCCGCCACCGCTTCTGGCGGCGACGATCTGCTGCGCGGCGTCATCGCCCGTCGTGGCGGTACAACCTCAAAAACTATTGTGGCACTGCGCAACGCGCAGCTGGTCACCTTTACCGCGATGGATATTCACGACTCCCGGGCGCTGGTGCCGATTCTCGGTGTCGGCCTGGCGCAGCGCCCCCCGGCGCGATTCGACGAATTCAGCCTGCCCGCCCAGGTCGGGGCGCGGGCCGACGAGCGGCTGCGTAACGGCGCGCCGCTCACCGAAGTCCTTGACTACCTGGGTATCCCGCAGTCGGCGCGGTCCGTGGTCGAGTCGGTGTTCAACGGGCCACGCAGCTACGTGGAGATCGTCGCGGGCTGTCACCACGATGGTAGGCACACCACCACCGAGGTGGGCGTGAGCATCGTCGACACGGCCCTCGGCAGAGTTCTGGTCAGCCCGTCGCGCGCCTTCGACGGGGAATGGATTTCCACCTTCAGCCCGGGAACGTCTTTCGCGATCGCTGTCGCGGCCGAACAACTCACCGGCCAACTGCCAGAGGGACACTGGTTCGAGGGCAGTCGGCTCTCCCGAGACTTCAGCAGCCCCAACCCGCAAACTGTCTGATTCACAAAGAGAAAGAGGAGCAATGTTCCGCAGAATCCTGAGGAGTCGGTGATGTCCAGCACTGTCATACCCATCGTGCGGGTCGCCATCCTTGCGGACAGTCGCCTGACCGAGATCGCCCTGCCCGTTGACCTACCGCTGCGCGAAATCCTGCCGGCTGTCGAACGTCTGGTCATCCCCGCCGGAGACGACGCTGCGGCCGCCGAGCCGGCCACTCCCGCGCGGCTCAGCCTCGCCCCGATCGGCGGTGCGCCGTTCAGCCTGGACGCGAGCCTGGGAACCGTCGGCGTTGTCGACGGCGACCTGTTGGCGTTGCAACCGGTACCGGTCGGGCCGGCCGCGCCGGGCATCGTCGAAGACATCGCGGACGCCGCCGTCATCTTCTCGACGTCGCGACTGAAGCCATGGGACACCTCGCACATCCAGCGCGGTGCGGTCCTAGCTCTCATCGGATTGATTTGGGCGGCAACCGGTCTGGGCGTCGTCCACCGGGCGGCTACCGGCTCGCCGGCCGGGCTGATCGCGGTCGGTGCGATCGCGCTGCTCGCGGTGGTGGCCGGCCTGCTCGTGCGCTCACCGCGGGTCTCAGGGGCATTGTCCGCCGGGGCCCTGGTGCCGCTCGCCGCGGCGTTGGCTCTGGCCGTGCCGGGTCAACTCGGCGCGCCACAGGTGACGCTGGCAGCGGCCGGTGTGGCCGCCTGGTCGCTGATCGGCCTGATCCTGCCCCACCGCGAAAGCCACGGCTTCATCAGCTTTTTCACCGCGACCGCGGTGCTGGGTGTGGGCGTGCTGCTGGCTGCGGGTGCGAGCTCGCTGTGGCAGCTGCCGCTGGTGACGCTGGGTGCCGGTCTGCTCGTGGTGGCGTTGCTGGTGACCGTCGAAGCCCCGCAACTGTCCGCGCTGTGGGCACGCTTCCCGCTGCCGGTCATTCCCGCTCCCGGCGACCCGACCCCGGCGGCGCCGTCCTCGCGGGTACTGGCGGACCTGCCGCGCCGGGTTCGGATCAGCGACGCGCACCAGACTGGCTTCATCGCCGGCGCCGTGCTGCTCAGCGTGACCGGATCGCTGGCCATTGCATGGCGGCCAGAAACGTTGTCGCCCTGGGGTTGGTACGCGATCGCCGCGACCGCCGCCGCGTCCGCGCTGCGGGCCCGGGTCTGGGATTCGGCCGCCTGCAAGGCGTGGCTGCTGGCCCAGCCGTTCCTGGTGGGCGTCGGACTGGTCGCGCTCTACACCGCGACGGCGCAGTACCTGACCGCGCTGGTGATCGCGGCGGTGCTGGCGGTCCTGGTGCTGGCCTGGGTCGTGGTCGCGCTGAGCCCGACCATCGCGTCGCCGGAAACCTACTCGCTGCCGCTGCGTCGGCTGGTCGGCTTCGTCGCATCCGGACTCGACGCATCGCTGATCCCGGTGATCGCCTATCTGGTCGGACTATTCGAATGGGTGCTCAATCGATGAGTTCTGCCCGCGCTCGGCGGTTCGGTTGTCTCGCAGCGGTGTCCGTCGCCATGCTGTGGGCCTGCCCGCCCGCGCTGGCCGTCGACCGCCCTCAGGTCGACCCCGGTGCACCACCACCTCCCGGTGCGCCGGGTCCGGTGGCACCGATGGAGAAGAGTGGCGAGTGCAGCGTCACCGGCGTCATCTCGGGCACCGATTTCAAAGCGGTGCCCCCGAGCGAGCAGATCCTGGATTCGTCTGCGGCGTGGCGGTTTTCGCGCGGTGACGGCCAACTGGTCGCTGTTCTGGACACCGGAGTGCGGCCGGGGCCGCGGCTTCCCGGTGTGCAGCCGGGCGGTGACTATCTCGAGTCGACAGACGGGCTGACCGACTGCGACGGGCGCGGGACCGCGGTCGCAGGCTTGATCGCCGGCCAACCCGGCGACGACGGGTTCGCCGGTATCGCGCCGGGCGCCAGACTGGTGTCACTGCGGGTGACCTCGTCGAAGTTTGCGGCCCGCGGCGCGGGTGGCGACCCGAGCCTGGCGAAGGCGGTCGTCGACGTGACCGCGCTGGGCCGCGCGATCGTGCACGCCGCCGACCTCGGCGCCCGGGTCATCACCATCTCGGGAATCACCTGTGTGCCCGCCGATCACAACGTCGACCAGGGGGCGTTGGGAGCGGCGATCCGGTATGCGGCCGTCGACAAGGACGCGGTGATCGTGGCCGCGGCCGGCAACGTCGGTGCCGCGGGCGGAGCGGCGTGTGATTCCAACCCGCTCACCGATGTGAGCCGCCCCGACGATCCGCGCAACTGGGCGGGCGTCACGTCGGTGTCCGTCCCGTCGTGGTGGCAGCCGTACGTGTTGTCGGTCGGTTCGCTGACGCCCGGTGACCAGCCGTCGAAGTTCACCATGGCCGGGCCGTGGGTCGGTATCGCCGCACCCGGCGAGAGCATCGTCTCGGTGAGTAACCGTGACGACGGCGGACTCGCCAACGGCCTCCCGAACGACCACCAGCAACTCGTGCCGCTGGCCGGCACCAGCTACGCGGCCGGATACGTCTCCGGTGTGGCAGCACTGGTACGGAGCAAATACCCGGAATTGAACTCCACCCAGGTGATCCAGCGGATCACCGCGTCCGCACACAACGGCGCCCGGGCCCCGTCGAACGTCGTCGGAGCAGGTGCCGTGGACCCGGTGGCCGCCCTCACCTGGGAGCTTCCCGCCGCCGCCAACGGTGCTCAATCGCCCGTGAAACCTGTTGCGGCGCCGCCGGAACCCGCACCGAAGAGTCCGTGGCCCCGGATCGTCGCATTCGGCGGCACAGCCGCTCTCGTTCTGGCTGTCGTGGCCGCCGCCGCGATCGCCGCACGCCGACGAAAGGAACCCGCACTGTGAGCGCGCATCAATCCAGCTCGCCGCCGACCGGACGGATCACGTTGGTGATGTTGGCTGTTGTCGCCGCAGCCGTCGCCTTCCCGTGGCATTCGGTGCGTGAGCGCTGGGTGCTCGGCATCGCGATCGTCGCGGTGATCGTGCTGCTGGCGCGGTGGCGGGGGCTGCCCGCCACCACGATCCTGCACCGTCGGCTGGCGATCTTGCGTCCCAACCGTGGTGTGCGGCGGGCCGAGGAGTCGGTCACCGATGTGCGCACCACCGCGCTACTGCGGGTGACGCCGCCGCTGGGCGACACCGATTCGCTGCCGCTACCGCTGATTGCCGGTTACGCGCAGCGCTACGGCCTGCGCGCCGATGCCATTCGCCTCACCAGCCGCGACAGCACCTCAGAGGTCGGCACCCGGGAACGTGAAACCTGGATCGGTGTGACGCTCTCTGCCGCAGACAATCTGGCTGCGCTGCAGGCTCGTTCGCCCAAGATCCCGTTGCACGAGACCGCCGAGGTGGCGGCGCGCCGGCTGGCGGATCACCTGCGCGAGAGCGGTTGGACCGCGGCCATCGCCAATCCCGACGGCGTTCCCTCGCCCCTCCCGCAGTCGGCCCGGGAGACGTGGACCGGAGTCAGTCAGGGCGACTCGACCCACGTCGCCGCGTACGGTGTCAAGGTCGACACCGCGCTGCCCAACACACTTGCGGCGATCTGGTCCTACCCGGTCCGCGAGGTCTGGACGGCCGCCGAGGTCTCCGGCTCGGGCGCCGACCAGACCCTCGCGGTCGCCTGCGCGTTCCGCACCGACGCCCGCCCCGGCTCGACCGGTCCACTGCCCGGGCTGATTTCGAAGTCCGGCATCCAGCGTGCGGCGCTGACAGCGTTGGACCCGCTGTCGAATGAGCGACTCGACAGCCACGTGGTGCTCCCCGAGGCGCTGCTGCTCGAGCGGCTTCGCTGGGCCAGCACCGCCGCGCCGCAACCGGTTGCGTAACTAGCCGAACAGGGCCGCGGCGTTGTCGTAATAGACGCCGCGCAGCCACGCGTCGTCGATGCCCGGCAACCGGGAGAGTGATCGCATGGCGCCGGCGTAGCTGTAGGGAATGTTGGGGAAATCGCTGCCGAAAAGAATGCGATCTCCCAAGTCGCGCAGGCGCTTGCGCTGCGAGGACGGGAACGGCATGAGTTCCTCGACGAATGGCGTGAATGCCATGGTGGTGTCCAGCCGGACATCGGCGGAGTGTTCGCAGATGTCCATGAAGTCGACGTACTCGGGCATGCCCATGTGCGCGATGATCAGCCGCAGCCGTGGGAACCGTTGCAGCAGAAGCCGTATCGGTTCGGGTCCGGTGTGCTCGCCGGGTGCGGGACCGGACCCGCAATGGATGACGACCGGTATCCGCGCGTCCTCGATGGCACCCCAGACCGGGTCGAGCAGCGGGTCGTTTGGCTGGTAGCGGCCCACCTGGACGTGCGCTTTGAAGACCTGCGTGCCAGCCTCGATGGCCGCCGTGACGTAATCCCCGGCCTCGGACTCGGGGTAAAACGTCGCGGTAGCAAGGCAATCCGGTGTCTCCCGGGCGAATTGCAGGGCCCACTGGTTGAGCCATGCGGCCATCTGTGGCTTGTGCGGATACACCAGCGCGGTGAAGCCGCGGACCCCGAACCGGCGCAGCGTCTCGACGCGTTCGGATTCCGCGGTTCGATAGTTGATCGGCCACTCGCGGCCCACCAGTGGTCCGGCCGAGTCGAAGTATTTCCACACCTTGTCCATCACAGATTTCGGCATGAAGTGGGTGTGCACGTCGATGATGCCGGGTAGGCCCAGCGCCGACCAGACCTGCCGTACCTCGGCGGTCTCGTCCTGATCGGCCATGGTCCATCCTCGACTGGTCGGGTAGGTAATACCGTTTGTCTATATCAGTCGGCCCGGTCGCGGTTGAACAGGAGGACCACCATGTGGGATCCGGACGTCTATCTCGGCTTTGCCGATCATCGCGCCCGCCCGTTCTACGACCTGCTCGCCCGTGTCGGCGCGAGGGACCCGCGTCGCGTGGTCGACCTCGGCTGTGGCCCGGGGAACCTGACCGGTCAGCTGGCCCGCCGCTGGCCGGAGGCCGTCATCGAGGCCATCGACAGCTCGCCCGAGATGGTCGACGCGGCCCGTGCACGCGGTGTGCGGGCGCAGGTCGGTGACGTGAGAACCTGGACGCCGCAGGCTGATACCGATGTGGTGCTGAGCAACGCCGCCATGCACTGGGTTCCCGAGCATCGCGAGTTGTTCGTCAGATGGTCCGGTCAGTTGGCTGCCGGGTCGTGGCTTGCGATTCAGATGCCCATGAATTTCGAGTCGCCGTCGCATGCGGCTATCCGTGCGGTGGCCAATCGTAAGGGGTTCGCAGAGTTATTGCGGGACATCCCATTTCGGGCAGGAACCGTGGTCGATGCGCCGAGCCGCTATGCCGGGCTACTCATCGACGCCGGGTGCAGCGTCGATGCGTGGGAAACCACCTACATCCATCAGCTCACCGGCGAGCACCCGGTGCTGGACTGGATCAGCGGGACCGCCCTGACAGTCGTCAAAGAACAGCTCAATGAGCTTGACTACCAACGATTTCGGCATGAGCTCATCCCGCTGCTCGCCGAGGCGTATCCGGCCCAACCGAACGGGACCACGTTCTACCCATTCCGACGGGTATTCTTCGTCGCGCAAGTCGGCGGCTGACCTACACGGGCAATCCCAGTCGCTGCGCGTCGTCACGATAGCGATCCACCCACTCATCCGAGTGCTCGTCGACGTGACGTTCCGGCCCGGGCTCGGGGGCCAAGCGGGGATCTTGACCGATCGCCTTCAGCACCGTCGCGACGGTCGAGGACAAGTTGCGCCCCAGCTGCGGATAGGGCACGTCGATCGGTTCGATGCCCTCTTCGGCAAACCAGGAGCGCCAGCACTCGTCCTGCTCGCGCAGCATTGCGACGGTGTGCGCGATCGCACCGGCGTGGTAGGTGGCCCGCGTGCCGTGATCAGGGTGTGGACGGCCACGCCACAGTCGGGTCTGCACCGCCCGCCAGAACGACACCGCCTGCGACACCACATCGGGGCGGTGGACGTGCACGAAAACCGGTTCGCTGCCGATGACGTCCCGAATGGCCGCTCGCAGACCGTCACCCGAGCGATCCGGCAGCGATGAGGCCCTCTGCTGCAGCAACGGAGTCTGGTTCCACATCAGTTTTCCGCCCCAGATGCCGTTCGGTGTGCGGCCCGAACTGCGGATGTGTTCACGCCAGGCGATCGATGACGCTGTGTCCGGCGTGCCGGGATCCAGCGGGTCAAGCAGGTGCAGGATCGTCTCGTCCTCGGCATCGGCAAACCACTGACGGGGCTGCGGGGCCATGCCGGTGGTCGGCAGGTACTGGAAGAACTCCTGCGGTTCGCCCGCGCTGCCGGTGGCCCGCAGCGACTCGGCCAGCAATGTGCTACCGCAGCGCTGCGAAGCGAGCACGAGATAGGACGTCGGATGCGCGGGCACCGAGAGAGCCTAACCGGACGACGGGCGGTCGCGTTTACGGATCCGTCCGACGAATCGCGCCGTCGATTCCTCGGTCCGTGGCGATCCCGGACCGACTGGTGGGGGCCTTCTCGTGAATCTGCAGATAGGTTTCCGTATAGCGTGCCGCGATGCGGGTGCCGGCGAAATCGGAGGGTATGACATCCCCGGTCCGCTGGCGCCAATCATGTAGGAGGACAGCAAGATCAGCGGCGATCCGGTCGGCAGCGTCGTCGCCGTCCGTGGTCAGCAGGTTGGTGGTTTCGGTGGGGTCCGCGCGCAGGTCGTACAGTTCGCGTTCCGGTCGCGGGGCGGTGACCAGCGGTGCGACGGCGTGCCCGGACGGGCTTTCCTCGATGTCCCAGGGAAGGTCCAACAGCGGCCGGCGTGCGTAGTTTTCGATGTAGCTGAAATCCTTGGTGCGGATCGCGCGGATGGGATCGAACGAGTCGTGGAAGGTCTTGGTGGTGTAGACATGGTCGCGCACCGGTTCGGCCTGATCCTGAGCAACCAAAGCTTGCGCGTGCGAGATACCTTCGATGTCGGACGGCACCGCGACGCCGAGCAGTTCCAACAATGTGGGCAGCAGATCGACGCCGCTGAACAAATCGTCATATTCCTTGTGCGGCAGATTCATTCGCGTTGGCGGCCGGACGATCATGGCGATTCCGGTGCCCGCCTCGTACAACGTTGACTTGGCCCTCGGGAAGGCCGCGCCATGGTCGGTGAGGAACACCACCCAGGTGCTGGCGTCCATCCCAGTGTCGGCAAGCGTGTCCAGTATCCGGCCGACGGCTGCGTCGGCGGTTGTGATGGATCCGTAGAAGTCGGCCAGATCCTGGCGTACCTCAACGGTATTGGGCAGATAGTCGGGTGTCTCGACGGCGTCGGCATCCGCGGGCTCGTAGCGTTCCCGCGGGTAGGGCCGGTGCGTTTCGAAGAATCCGGCCGTCAGCAGAAAGGGTTGGCCGGCGTCATGGTTGCGCAGCCACTGCTGGGCCTGCTCCACGACATACTCGCAGTACGAGTTAGATACGTCGAACTCGTCAAAGCCGAGCCGAGCCGGATGCGACGTCTCGTGTTGCATCCCGAAAAGAGCGGAATACCAACCAGATTCGGAAAGAATTTGGGGCAGTGTGCGAACACCGGGACGATACTCCCAACCGTGGTGAGCCAGGCCGACCAGGCCGTTGCTCTGCGGGTAGCGGCCGGTGAACAGCGATCCGCGCGACGGTGAGCACAGTGGCGCCGTGGCATGCGCTCGGGTGAACAAGATGCCTTCGGCGGCCAGCTGGTCGAGCCTGGGACTCGCGACATCGGCATGCCCGTAGACACCGAGGTACCGGCCCAGGTCGTGCCAGTGCACGAGCAGCAGGTTGTCACGCTGGGTGTCTGGGCGTGCTTCGGTACCGCCGATCGCCGCCACCTCCTCAAGCTTTGCCGGGCACGTAGACGTTATCGGCTCCCGCGACGCGCGGTTGTCGGCAGGGCCGGGTTCACCACTGCTTGGGCGGGCCGTACTGCGGCGGCGGAGGCGGTCCGGGCGGCCACGGTCCGCCTCCCGGATAACCGCCGGGCGTGGGTCTGTTGCCCATCAGTTGCGGCGGCAATCCCAGCAGAACCCGGAAGGCGGGCACAAACATCAGACCCCCGGTGACCGCGATGACCAGACCTGCAATCAGGTCGTAGGTCACCCGGCTCGTCGCGCCGTAGCGCGCTTCGACACCGATGGACAAGACGAGCATGACGATGCCGCCACCGAGGATCAGGAACTGCCCGGTCTGTCTTTTGACGAAAAGCATCACCGCGCCGGCGGCGACGGCCAGACAGGCCCCGATGATCAGGAACAGGCAAACGACCAGCGCCACCGGAACTGTGGGAACCATCTTGCCGATCTGCTGTCGGCACATGTTGGCGTACTCGCCGCCGAACCTGTTGCACATGTCCGCGGCCCGGCTGACCGAACTGTTCAGGTTGATCCAGAGTGTGAGCGTGAGGATCGCACCGAGCAACCCCAGCAATCCGATGGCGGCCAGGCTGATCCAGCCGAAGGTCTGCTGCGGCGTCGGTGGGCCGTAGTTGCCCCACTGTGGCGGGCCATATCCGGGCGGTGGCAGTTGCTGGCCGTACCCTTCCTGGCCAGGCTGGTTTCCGGAATCAGGCCCTGCGTGCTCCCAGGGATCCCCGGGTGGGGGTCCCCACTGTGGCGGAGGACCCGGCGGCGGTGGTTGCACCCCGGCATCGTAACCGCCACCGGGCCCTTGGCTCAGGATGTGCGCTGCGCTATGCGCCGGGCAGGACGATGCGCCGCCGGGCCCGGTATCCCGGTCGAACCGGGTAGCCGCCGTGCGCTGCCAGTGAGCGAAGTTGGCGAAGCGCGAAGTCGCGGCCCCGGCCGGATTCCGGGATCACCACGCCGGCCCACAGCCCTTCGGAACCCGGTGTCTCCCAGGCTTCGCGGGCGCACCGCCAGCGAAGTGGGCAGGCGCGGCAGAGCGCTTTGGCCTCTTCGTCCGGGTGGGTGGTCCAACGCTCCGGGTCGGTGGTGCACACCGGCACGAATTCGTTGGACGGCGTGGTGAGCGTTACCACGGTGGCGGTCATAGCTTGTACCCCTCCTGTTGCGATGCCCGTTGCATCGCTATTGCTACGACTTTAGGGACTGCCAATGAAGAGTGCAACAGTTAAACCGGAGCAATGCTTCAAAACCCGCTGTATACCGCGGTCGAGGGCGGTTGACGTGCCATTGACGTGCTTAAACGAATCGAAGGCGATGCTACGGTAGACCGGCTAAGAGTCTGATAAGGTCGAGAACCGTAGCGAGAAACGCGGCAAATCGGCGAGTGAACCGAAGCGATCGCCAAGAGTCCGGGACTTGATTTCGCAGCAAAGACGTAGCACCAATTCGACTGGAGTATGCATGACGACTAGTCGCAGCGCGGCGGCGCCGATACCCGACTTGACGGTTCGCATCGGAGCACAGTCGCACTCGCTGAGCGCCGACAGCGGCGTCGCCGTCATCGGCAGAGATCCATCGGCGACCGTACGGGTCAACGACGGCCGGATCTCCCGTGCGCATGTCCGGCTCGAGCCCCGCCACAACGGCTGGCAGGTCATCGACACGAGTACCAACGGGATGTTCGTCGACGGCGTGCGGCGGAACTCGGCGCTGATCACCACTCCCCTGACGGTGCATCTGGGCGACGCGGCGGGGATTCCGCTGACGCTCGTCCCCGGCGGCCCACGCGACGCGACCGTGCGGACCACCGTCGACCTCGAGGAGGACGACGCAGACGACAACGACCATTGGGACGAACTGGCCGAAACCGATCCCGACGTGGCCCGGGCCGGTCGCGCGGTCGCTGCCCGCCGGCGCGAACTCGACATCACCCAGCGCAGCCTGGCCAGGGACAAGGTCATCAACGCGGGCACATTGATTGCCTTCGAGAAGGGACGCAGCTGGCCACGTCGCGGGACCCTGGCCAAGTTGGAGGAGGTGTTGAGCTGGCCGGCCGGCACCATCACCCGGATCCGCAACGGCGGCCCGGTCGCAACGGGCAACGAAATCACCGAGGTGCTGACCGACACCGTTCAGGCCCCGCTGATGGCCGAGGCGGTCGAACTGGCCATGCACAGCATCGGCACCGCAGTAACTGCTCTACCCGAGGCTTCGGACCCGGATTTCACCCAGCGAGCCACGCCCATCCTGGCCAACCTGCGCCAACTCGAGACCGTTGCCGCCAATGCCGCACGCAATGCCCGCGGCACTCCGTCGGTGGCGCTAGCCCTCAGCGCAGTCCGTCGGCGCTACAACGAGCTCATGCTAAGGGCCGCGAAGTCGCCGTCTGCCACGCTGGGACAGCGGGTTTACGGCGCGCGCCATAGCGCCGAACTGAGCCTCGAGGAGGCCGCCAACGCCGCGGGAATTCCCACCGAAACACTGCTGGATGCCGAATCCGAGCGCCCCGTACCGCCCGATGCCGTCGCGGCGATCAACACACTCATCGCCCAACTCGCGATGAGCTGAGGTCACTCCGCAGGCTGCGGCGGCTGTCCCCAATGGTTCTCCGACACGAATTCAGACAACGGGCGTCCCAGCGCCCAGCCGTCCAATTCCAGGGACGGCCGGTCGGGAAAATCGGGCACCGGGCCGAGACACAGGATCGCCACCGGCTCGGCATCGGCGGGCATCCTCAGCAGTGACGCCAGCTTCGGGGGATCGAACAGCGACACCCAGCCCATTCCGAGGCCCTCGGATCGTGCTGCCAGCCAAAGGTTTTGGATAGCGCAGGACACCGACGCCAGATCCATCTGCGGCATGGTGCGCCGGCCGAACACGTAGCTGTCTCTGCCATCGGACAGCGACACCACGAGCAACTCCGCGCAGTCGAGGATGCCCTCGACCTTGAGGGCGAGAAATTCCTGTGCGCGCGGACCCAGCGCGTGCGCGGTCTGCTGACGCTCCTCGTCGACCACCGCGTGGATTCGTCGCCGCAACTCGCTGTCGGTGATCCGGATGAATCGCCAGGGCTGCATCAGGCCGACATTGGGCGCCGCGTGGGCCGCCTGCAGCAAGCGGGCCAGGACGTCCTCGGAAACCTTGCTGTCCGGGACGAACCGCCGCATGTCGCGACGCTCGGCGATCACGCGGTAGATCGCCTGCCGCTCGGGCGTGCTGAATGCGTGATCGTCCACACCGCCATCGTAGGAAGCGAGGTGGCCAACGACGCACATTCGACGCGGCGGGCCGCGGCGGCCAGACTTGCTGGAGAACCCACAGGAGGGACGGCCCCATGGAAATCCCTGATTCGCTGCAACAATTGCCCACAAACGGAACTCGCTCGCGCGTGTACGGCGAGCCCTACCGGACGGCCGATGGTGCCACCGTGATTCCGGTTTCCAAAGTGCGCGGCGGCTCGTCGACGCCGGTCGGCATATTCGTCATCCACGGCGCTACGACCCAGTGGGTCGCAGCCGTCGATTCGGATCGGCTCGCGCTGATCGGAGTCGTCACCGGGCTGATCGCTGCGGCGCTGGGCAGTCTGGCCGTGCTTCGTCGCCCGCCTTGGCCCGACCTGTCGGCTACGTCATTGGCGTGGGGGCACCCTAGGGCCGGTAGGTGACGCCGACCGCGCGCAGGACGTAATCCGGCGGCATGTCGAAGGTCAGCGACCGGCGGGGCAGTCGTGTCAGTACGTCATCGGGAATGTCGAGCTTGTATTGCAACGAGAGGTGGCCGGAGAAGGTCTCGTCCATCTCATCGACGTCGGTTTCGACCTGCAGCCCAGTCGACGTGATCTCCACCGTTGCGACGCCGGATTGCGTTGCATCCCAACGTATATCGACGGTGGGTCCGGCCAGCTTGGGCAACGACGACAGCGTGGCCAGGGCGCGCTGCGAAGTGAACACGACCGAGCCGACGTAGCTGGCGACGCTGTGCGATGACCGTAGGCCGGGGATGGCGCCGCTGAACCGACGGGTGACGGGGACGAAGTCGGCGAGGTAGATGAGGCCCTCGGCCTCGACCTCGGCGCGCACGTCGGCGGGCAGCTTGCCGATACCGAAGAGCCTGCGGACGAAGACCGGCATCACTCCAGTATTACCGCCACCGGATCGGCAACGGAAACTTGTCGTACCCGGTTGCCAAGATGAAGTTATGTCCTTGACCGCTTCGCCTGCCGTGATGGTGAGTCCGGCTGCGCGTCTTGAGGTGTTGTTCGGGGAGTTGTCGGAGTTGGCTGGTCAGCGTAATGCGATTGATGGGCGCATCGTGGAGATCGTCGCGGAGATCGATCGGCGACGGACTGTGGGGTGCTACCGGGGCGCGGTCGATACCGGGGTTGGTGGCCTGGAAGCTGGGTTGCTCGTCGGCCAACGCGCACTCGCTGACCGCGATCGCGAGCCGGCTGGCGGAGTTCCCGCGCTGCGCGGCGGGTATGCGGGAGGGCCGGTTGTCGGCCGATCAGGTCGGGGTCATCGCCGCGCGGGCCGGTGCGGGTTCGGATGAGCATTACGCGCAGTTGGCCGGCGTTGCGACGGTGAACCAGTTGCGTACTGCGGTGAGTTTGGAGCCGCGACCCGAACCGGATCCTCGGCCAGAGCCCGAGCCCTCGATCATTAAAACCGGAAACGAACAGGGCAGCTGCTACCGGATCCGCCTGGGCCACCATGACGCCGCGAAGTTCGACGCGGCGCTGGCCTCTCATCGTGACGCCCTGTGTGCCGAGTGGAAGCACGATCAGGCCAGCGGCGCGGGTGACCCCGATCAGCGGCCCCCGTTTCCGGGCACTGTCGAGGCGTTCATGCGCCTGGTTGAGGCCGGCTGGGACGCCGAGGCGACCCGACGCCCGCACGGGCAGCACACCACCGTGGTGGTGCACGTCGACGTTGCCCAGCGCACTCGCCGCCCTGCATCTGGGTCCGCTGCTGTCGGATGCCGAACGCGCCTACCTCACGTGTGACGCCACCTGCGAAGTCTGGTTCCAGCGCAATGGTGAGGTGATCGGCGCCGGCCGGGCGACCCGGGTGATCAACCGGCGGCTGCGCCGCGCGCTGGAGCACCGCGACCGCAGCTGCGTGGTTCCCGGCTGCGGGGCCACCCGCGGTCTGCACGCCCATCACATCCGGCACTGGGAAGACGGCGGCCCCACCGAGTTGGCCAACCTGGTCCTGTTATGCCCCTATCACCACCGGCTGCACCATCGCGGTGTCATCAACATCACCGGACCCGCACACGCGCTCACCGTCACCGACGACGACGGCCGCGAACTCAGCGCAGCATCACTGGCGCGCCCACCCACCCAGGCCCCACCCGCTGTCCCGCCCTACCCAGGACCGACCGGCGAGCGCGCCGACTGGTGGTGGTACGAACCGTTCCAGCCGCAGCCGCCTCCGACAAACAACTAGGTTGGCCACCGAAGCCGGTTCACTCAGCCGGCGCGCCTTCCCAGCCGCAGCCGGTAGCGGACAACGCCGGCGAGGACGACCGCCGACAGCGCCAGCATGCCGACGTCCTGCAGCCAGGGCCCAGCCGCATGTCGCCAGAGCCGATCGGCGGGCAAGCCGGCCTCGACGCTGTTCAGATCAACGGTCGACGCGGAGGCCGCGAAGCCCCACCGCGCCGGCACGAACCAGGCCAGCTGATTGAGCACCAGCCGTCCGGTCACCGGAATCAGGCCACCGGCCAGCACCATCGAGACCATGATGGTCACCACCAGCATCGGCAGCACCTGCTCGGTGGAACGGGCCAACGACGACAGCGTCAGCCCCACCATCGCCGAGGTGATCGCCGTGAGCGCCAACCCCAGATACAGCTCTAAAACACCTTGCGGCACACCGTGTCCCAACAGCGCGCCGCCGTGCGCGGGCGTGCCCTTGCCGATCGTCATGATGGCGACCATCACCGCGGTGCCGATCAGCGCCGCGATGCTGTACACCACAACTTTCGCGATCAGGTACGCCGACGCGGACAGGCCCACGGCCCGCTCGCGCTGATAGATCATCCGCTCGCCGACGAGGTCGCGGACCGTGAGCGCGGTGCCCAGGAAGACCGCGCCGATGTTGAGCAGAATCAGGATGTCGATTGGCTCTTCAGTCGGGCCGGCCGGTCCCAGCCCGGTGTTGCCGGGCACCGCGAGCGACAGCACGCCGAGGACGAACGGCAGCACCGCCAAGAACGCGAAATATCCGCGATCCGACGTGATCAGCCGGGTCTGGCGACGAACCAGCGTCAACACCTGCCGCCACGAACTGGTCCGCGGTGGCTGCCCGAGCGGAGCCGCTCCGGCGGTCGGCGACGGGCGGCGCGGCACCGCGGGGTGACGGGACAGGTAGGCGCGATGCGCGCCGTCGGGATCGGTGCTGACCCGGGCGAAGATGTCGGCCCAGTCGGTGCTGCCCATCACCGGCCCGATGTCCGCGGGCGGGTCGGCGAACGCGGTCTTGCCGCCCGGCGCCAGCAGCAGGATCTGGTCGCACATGCCGACATAGGTCAGCGAGTGCGTGACGACGATGACCACCCGGCCGGCGTCGGCGAGACGCCGCAACATCGTCATCACCTGACGGTCCAGCGCCGGGTCGAGACCCGACGTCGGCTCGTCGAGGATCAGCAGCGACGGCCCGGTCAGCAATTCCATCGCCACCGACGCGCGTTTGCGCTGACCGCCGGACAACTTGTCGACGCGGGTGTTTTTGTGCGGCGTCAACTCCAGTTCGTCGAGCACCCGCTCGACGACTTCGCGACGATCGTCGGCGTTGGTGTCCGGCGGCAGCCGCAGTTCGGCCGCGAAGTTCAGAGCCTGCTCGACGGTCAGTTGACGGTGTACGACGTCGTCCTGGGGCACCATCCCGATCCGGGAGCGCATCGACGCGTACTCGGCGTGCACGTCGTGCCCGTCGAACGCGACCAGGCCCGCACTGCGGGGCAGCGCCCCGCCGATCAGCTTTACAAGCGTGGATTTTCCGGCCCCGGACGGCCCGATCACGGCGGTCAGCGTCCCGGGCTTGGCGGTGAAGGACACGTCTTGCAGCAGTTGGCGGCCGTCGATCGTCAACGCCAACCCGTGCGCGGTCAGGCCGCTGGTGCGCGCGGCCGCGGGCTGCGGGACCAGCGTGTTGCCGGTTGCGAGTAGGTCGGTGTTACCGATCGTGACGACGTCGCCGTCGCGCAGCGCCGCACTGTTGATCAGGGTGCCGTTGACGAAAGTGCCATTGCTGCTGTTGTTGTCGCGGATCTGTAGTCCGGCCGGTGTGAACTGCAGCGTCGCGTGTACGCGTGACGCCAGCGCGTCCTCCACGACGATGGTGTTGCTTTTGGCCCGCCCGATCGTCGCCGAGCCCTGGGAACGGACCGGCGTCGGACGACTCGGCGGCGGCGGTGCCGGCCGTGGTGACGGCCGCGACTGCGCGCGAGTCGGGGGCGCCGGTGGCGCGGGTACCGGCGGCCGGCCCGCAGGGCGAAACATCGTCGTCGCTGCGCTGTCACCGGGGGGTGACGGCGACGCCGGGGTGGCCACCCGGAACGTCAGCTCGGGGCCATGTGGGCTACCCAGCGCGACGCTCACCCGATCGCGGATCGGGATCAGATTGGCGCGTGAACCATCGACGAAGATGCCGTTCTGGCTCTTGTCCACCACCACCCAGTAGCGGCCGTCGAACCGCAGGATCGCGTGCACCCGCGATATCAGCGTCAAATCCTCGGGGTTGATGTCCTGGAAGCAGATGTCGCATTGGCGGTCACGGCCGACGACGACGTCGCGGTCGTGCGGGAAGGTGTACATCGCCGACCCGAGCCAGACCGTCAACGGGGGCACGTTGACTCCGCCCGCCGCGGCGAGCTGGGTCGTACGGCCATCGTCGGCGGGCGGACGGCTGCGATCTGTCGGTGACATCTATTGCTTTCTATACCCGGGGATCCGGTGGGCAACGCTTACGAACATATCGGTGCACCAGCGACAACAGGTGACGAGCGTTACCTCGCGGCCTTGCGGTGACCTGATCGACGCTAAACCTTGACTTGACCGGTCGATCGAACTGCGCCGACGATAAGACGGTGCGCCGACTGCTGGGTCTACTGTGCGCTGCGGTGTGCGCAGCCGTTGTACCCGTGGCGACAGCTCCGATGGGGGGTGCAGTCGGCGCACCTTGGTTTGCCCCGTCGGTAGGCAACGCCACGCAGGTGGTTTCCGTTGTCGGAACTGGCGGTTCGAACGCGAAGATGGACATCTACCAACGCACCGCTGCCGGCTGGCAACCGGTCGAGGCCGGCATCCCGACGCATATCGGATCGGCAGGCCTTGCGCCCCAAGCCAAGAGCGGTTACCCCGCAACGCCGATGGGTGTCTACACCCTGCCGTTCGCATTCGGGACCGCGCCCAACCCCGGTGGCGGTCTGAAATACGTTCAGGTCGACTCGAATCACTGGTGGAACGGGGATGACGGCAGCGCCACCTTCAACACCATGCAGGTCTGTCATAAGGCCCAGTGCCCGTTCGACACCAATGCCAGCGAAAACCTTCAAATCCCGCAGTACAAGCACGCGGTGGTGATGGGCGTCAACCCGGACCGACAGCCGGGCAAGGGTGCGGCATTCTTTTTCCACACCACCGATGGCGGCGCGACCGAGGGCTGCGTCGCGATCGACGATGCGAAGCTGGTGCAGGTGATCCAGTGGCTGCGCCCCGGCGCAGTGATAGCGATCACCCAGTAAGTGATTGCGCCCCAATGGTTCTGAGTTAAAGGGCCAGCGCGATACCCGGGGTCACCTTGAAATCGAGGTTTTTCAACGACAAGGTGGCGTCGTAGGTCCGGTCATAGCCGACCGTGCTGATCCGCCATCCGTCGGCGGTGCGGCGGTACTTGTCGTGATAGAAGCCCGCGCCGATCAGCATGAAGTCGAACTCGGCCACAATCACCTTGTCCTGCAAATACCAGATGCCGGTCGCCTCGTCGCCGTTCACCTCGATCTCCGGATGGGTGACGCGGTGCTCGGTGATCACGTTGGACGGCAGCGACGACCGCATGTACTCGACGAGGTCGGCGCGGTTGGTGAAATGGTGTTCCTCACCCATCGACGACCCGTAATCGCCGATGACGTCGTCGGTCAGGGTGTTTGCGAAGTCGTCCCAGTGCTTGGTGTCCAGTGCACGCAGATACCGGTACTTGGTCTGTTCTATCGCAGCGACGTCGGCGAGCCAGGCGTCGTGTCCTTGGGAGCTCATCTCGTCATTGCAGCACACGCCGGCGGGTATTCTCCGGGCAACGGAGACTATCTTCGGCCATCTGCACGCGCCCGGGTCGAACGAAGGACACACGCCACCATGTTGAGCCCCGGTTCGATCTTCGCCGGATACCAGATCGAACGGGTGCTGGGCGGCGGCGGCATGGGCACCGTCTATCTGGCGCGCAACCCTGACCTGCCGCGCAGCGAAGCGCTGAAGGTGCTCAATGCCGAGCTGTCCAGCGACGAGGATTTCCGTGCCCGGTTCATCCGGGAGGCCGAAGTTGCCTCCGCACTCGATCATCCCAATATCGTGTCGATCCATCAGCGCGGTGAGTTCGAGGGCCAGCTCTGGATCGCGATGCAGTTCGTGGACGGCACCGATGCGAATGCCGCCCTGAAGGCCGGCACGATGACCCCGGCACGCGCCGCGCACATTCTCGGCGAGGTCGCCAAGGCGCTGGACTATGCGCACCAGCGCGGAGTGGTGCACCGCGACATCAAGCCGGCGAACTTCCTGCTGTCCGGTCCGATCGGTCCTGACGAGCGAGTGTTGTTGGGGGACTTCGGGATTGCGCGTGCATTCGACGACGCAGCGCTGACGACCACCGGATCGGTGACGGCGACGGTCGCGTATGCGGCGCCGGAGGTGCTGGCCGGCCAGCCCTTCGACGGTCGGGCGGACTTGTATTCGTTGGCGTGCAGCCTGTTTCGGCTGTTGACCGGACGGGTGCCCTACCCGACGGCCGACGGATCGGCTGCCGTGATTGCGGCGCATCTGCACGCGCCGCCGCCCAAGGTCACCGATCTGGTGCCGAGCTTGTCGGCGCAGATGGATCAGGTGATCGCCACCGCGATGGCCAAGGAACCGTCCCGGCGGTACGCCTCGGCGCGCGCTTTCGCCGACGCGGCCACCGAGGCTCTCAACGACCAGCTGGGCTCGACGACCGCGCCCTGGCAGGTGACCACCCCGCTGCCACCCACCGAGAGTGGAGCCCCGTGGGGGCCGGGCCCTTACGCCGCGACGGCTCCGCTCGGGCTGCGCCGGGCTCCGGAGCTTGCCCCGCCGCCCAGGCGTGGCCCGCGTCTGGCCGCGGTGGTCGGCGCCGTCGTCATCGTGGTTGCCGCGATCGCGGTGGTCGCGGTGTTGGCCACCACACCCCGTTCGCCGTCATCGCCACCGGCGTCCGGCAGTGCAGCGACGACGACCGCGCCCACCGGCCCGCTGGACAGCACGGCGTTGTCGGGGCTGTTGTTGTCGCCCGAGCGGGTCGCCGGGATCGTCGGAGCCGCCGGGTTGGTTCAGGAGTCGTTCGCCGACTCCGTGATCGACGACTCGGCCAAGCTGCTGCAGAAGGACTGTGTGGGTGTGATGGCGCCGGCGCAGCACCTGGTGTACGCCGACGCCGGGTGGACCGGGGTGCGATCGCAGGCTTTACGCAACGCCGGCGACGGCCCGCGTATCTACGCCGTCATCCAGGCGGTGATCAGCTTCCCGTCCGCCGACGCCGCGAAAAAGCTTCTCGCCGAACAACAGTCGCAGTGGGCCAGTTGCTCCGGCCGCACGTTGACCGTGGCGTTTCCCGAGCCCCCGACCCCGCAACTGTGGGCCGTCGGCACACCCGCCGACATGGACGGCACGATGACGATGACGCAGACCATGAAAGATGGCGGAGGTATGCAGTGCCAGCGCGCGCTGGCGGTGCGCAACAACGTCGCAGTCGATGTCTCGGCGTGCCGCTACGACATCGCCGAGCAGGCCCTCGACATCGTGCACGGGATCGCTGCGAGGATCCACGACTAGCGCTCAGCTCAGGTAGTGGGTGACCATGTCGATGAGCGCCTGCCGCTCCTGCTGCCATTCGATCGGCGTCCCGATGATCATCTGCGCCAACACCACACCGCGCAGCGTCGCCCAAATTACCTCGGCTACACCAGCATTGGTGGGGTCTTCGGTGATCAGGCGGCCGAGCTGACCTATCGCCTCGTTCATCTCCAGCAGGTGACGCCGTGATGGGCCGTCGCGATTGGCCCGCAAGATCTCGAAGGCCGCCATCGACGTCGGGCTGCTGTAGCAACTCCAGGCGATGTCGACGACGACCTCGATGCGGTCCCGAAGCGGCAGTTCGGCGACCTCGGCCGAGGAGAGACTGTCCACCAGACGGGCCACCCCGTCGTCCACGACGGCCATCAGCAGGCCGTTGCGGTCGCCGAAGTGGTACTGGATCACGCCCCACGTGACGCCCGCCCGCTCGGCGACGTGCTTGGCGGTCGCGGCGGCAAAACCTTCCTCCACGATGCAGCAGACGGTTTCGTCGATGATTTTCGCGCGAGTGTCGTCGCCGCGTTTGCGTGGCGCACTGGTCCGCCGGGTGGGACTGGCGGGGGCCTTCTGGCCTGCGACAATAGACATTGTTGACTTTATAACATAGTCGGCTCTATTTTTGTGCGGTGAGCCATTCCCGCTATGCCCAGCTGTCCCGCGAGCAGCTCGCCGTTCTGCTTCCCGAGCTGCTGTTGATCGGGCAGATGATCGACCGCTCCGGCATGGCCTGGTGCATCCAGGAATTCGGGCGCGAGGAGATGGTGCAGATCGCCATCGAAGAGTGGGCCGGCGCGAGCCCGATCTACACCCGGCGCATGCAGCGCGCACTCAACTACGAAGGTGTGGACGTACCAACGATTTTCAAGGGCCTGCAGCTCGACATCGGCGCTCCGCCCCAGTTCATGGACTTCCGCTACACGATTCACGACCGGTGGCACGGCGAGTTCCACCTCGACCACTGCGGCGCCCTGATCGACGTCGAGCCGATGGGGCACGACTACGTCTTCGGCATGTGCCACACCATCGAGGATCCGACGTTCGACGCCACCGCCGTCGCCACCAATGCGCGCGCGCAGGTGCGGCCCATCCACCGCCCGCCCCGGGTGCCGTCGGACCGGCACCCGCACTGCGCGTGGACCGTCATCATCGACGAGTCCTATCCGCCGGTCGAGGGCATTCCCGCACTGGACATCGTGGCCGAAACCCGCGCTGCAAACTGGGAACTCGACGCGATCGATCCCTCCGACGAAGGTCTGGCCGATTATTCGGGCCCGGTGGTGTCGGACTTCGACTTCGGCGCCTACTCGCACTCGGCCCTGGTGCGGATGGCCGACGAGGTCTGCCTGCAGATGCATCTGCTGTATCTGTCGTTCGCTATTGCGGTGCGCGCCCGTGCAGGATCCGACGTCGAGCTCGCCGACTCGATCTGCACCCGCCAACTGATCGGTGTCGCCGGCCTCGGGGCCGAACGTATCCACAAGGCACTGAGCCTGGCCGGCGGGATCGACGGCATACGAAAGGTTTTCGAGCTGCACCCGTTGATCAATCCGCTGGGCTACGTCAACACCGGCGAGGGCGGCGATCTGACCGTTCACCGGTCGCCGGCGCACGACGACGCCGCCTGGATTTCGTTGTGCGCACCGGATTCAGTCCAGCCGCTCCAGGCCATCGCCACCGCCATCGACCCCCACATCGAAGTCCGGATCACCGGCACCAGCACCGACTGGACTGCCGAATTAGCCGAAACCGAGGCCGCGGCAAAAGAGTTGCCCGAGGTCGCCGTCGCCAAAGTCAGCGGAGGCGCGTCTTTTGAGTTTCAGCCGCGGGAATCGCTGCCCTTGACCGTGGTCTGACGCGACTCGATCTGTCAAGCCGTGGGCTGTCTCACTTCGGTGACGCAACCGCATCGACCGGATACCGATGATGTTGTGCCCGATGGTCGTAGCGCGGCCCGCCACTATCGTTGACGCTGGCCACCGAATGCTGTCGACGAAAGTATTTGAGTTATGTATGACCCGCTGGGGTTATCGATCGGGACCACAAACTTAGTCGCGGTCCGCGACGGTAATCCGCCTGTCTCGCGCCGCGCCATCTTGACGCTGTTTCCAGACCGTGCACCGGAACTCGGTGTGCCCGAACAAGACTCGGATGCCGACGATACCGGCACGCTGATGACCGGTTTCGTCGAGCGGGTCGGTGGCTCAAAGCTCCTGAAATCTGCTGACGGATCGATACACGACCCGTCGCTGTTGCTCGTCGAGGCCCTGGACGCACTGATCGCCGAGGCCGGGGGAGAAGCCGCGACCTCGAACATCACGATGGCCATCCCGTCGCACTGGGGTCCGAAGGCCCTGCGGAGCATGCAAGCCGCTTTGAACACCCACGCAGACTTCGTCCACGGCGGTATCGCGCCGCGGCTGGTGCCGGATTCAGTTGCCGCGCTGACCGCATTGAACTCCGATTCCCGACTGCCCGCCAAGGGCGTCGTCGCGCTGCTCGACTTCGGCGGAAGCGGTACCAGCATCACCCTTGCCGATGCCGCGTCGGAGTTCACTCCGATCGCCGACACGCTTCGCTACGAAGACTTCTCCGGCGACCTGGTGGACCAGGCGCTGATGGTCCACGCACTCGACAACACCGGCCACGGGGCCGTCGATCCGGCCGGCACCGCGGTCGTCGGGCAATTCGCCGGCCTGCGGCACGAATGCCAACTGGCCAAGGAGCGGCTGTCCAGCGAAAAGACCACCGAACTGGCCCTCGACCTGCCCGGTCAGCGCTGCCGTCTCGAGATCAGCCGAGCCGAACTCGACAGCCTGATCGAAGAGCGCCTCGACGGGCTGTTCGCAGCATTCGACGAGATGTTGCGCCGCAACAGGATTCGAAGTAAAGATCTTGCGGCCGTTGCGATGGCCGGTGGCACAGCCAAGATTCCCGTTGTTGCCCAACGTCTTTCGGTACACACGAAGGCTTCGGTGATCACCGCCGTACAGCCCGCCCTCGCGACGGCCGTTGGCGCGGTGAAGCTCTCGGCCCGCCAGCCCATCGCGCAGCAAGACCGGGCACGCGAGGAGACGACGATCGCGGCCCTGGTGGGCGCAACTACCGGCAGTTTCGCGGCCTCGACCAGCGGGTTGGCCACCACCGGGCGATTCATCGCACCCACTGATGCACTCGGCACGTCCACCGGCGCCTTCAGCGTGTCGACGGGCACCTTCGACATCCCAACCGCTGAGGCACTTTTCGACGACCCGTCGGAACGGCTTACGGAGCTGGCCTGGTCGCAGGCCGACGATTCCGACGACGAGCCGGTGGTATACACCGGCGATCCGTACGACACCGACGTCAACCGCGCGACGCCGTCGCAGCTGATGCAGCTACCGAGGGTCGAGTCGATCGACCCGGTGCGGCTTCGCGGAACACGGTTGCCGCAGCTGTTCTTGGGACTGGCCGCGGTGGTGTCGATGGTCGCCATCGGTGGGGTTGCCTTCACGTTGACCAGTAGCAACCGAGCGCCGACGGTGCCCAGCACCAGCACCACGGCGCCGCCTGCGCCGCTGAGCTCGCAGCCACCGTCGCCGAGTCCGGTGCCACCGCCGGCCAGCGCGGAACCGTCCGCGAGCCCGGTGCCTGCGCCTCCGCCGAGCGAGGCACCCCCGCCTCCGCCGCCGGCCCCGGCCCCGGCTCCGGCTCCGGCCCCGGTTGAGACGTACGCGCCCCCGCCTCCGCCACCCACCACCGCGCAGGCCACCACCACGGTGCCCCAGCCGACGACCACCACGCCGGCCGCGACGAGCACCACCCCCAGCACGACACCGCCGCCACCGCCACCCCCGCCACCGAGCACTTCGACAGCGCCGGCGATGACGACGACGTACCTGAATCTGCCGTTCGTGCCGGTGCCGATCCCGGTCCAGGTTCCCGAAGGCCAGGGCGGCGCGAACCAGCAGCAGCAGCCGCAGAACCCGTATCAGCAGCAGAACCCGTATCAGCAGAGCCCCTACCAGCAGAATCCCTACCAACAGAACCCGTATGCGCCACAGAACCCCTACGCGGGTCCGGGCTACGGCTACTAGGGCGTGGCGCCAGCCCAGAGAAATGCGCACACTGGGTGTATTCGGTGTGAGCAGCCAGGAGGCCGCAATGGACGACAACGGTCGGTTCGGGTTCGAACCGGAAGATTTTGAGCACATACTTCGCGACGCGACCGAGGGTCTGCGTGAGGCGTTCGAGGGAGTCGGCCGGTTCTTGACCTTCCCCGGTGACCGGTCCGGGTGGGCGTCGGTTTTCGAAGACCTCGCGCGGCGCACCCGGACCAGGCCGGAAACCACCGGCGAAGCCGGTGACGGGGTGTGGGCGATCTATACGGTAAGCGCCGACGGCGGTGCCCGTGTCGAGGAGGTTTACGCCACCGAACTCGACGCCTTGCGCGCGAACCAGAACACCACCGACATCACCCGCAAAGTTCGCTTCCTGCCCTACGGCATCGCGGTCAGCGTCCTCGACGATTCGCGCGACGCCTCGTAAACCGCCGCACCGGAGCGCCGCGACACCGGCGACGTCGCTGCGGCACGTTCGCGTTCGTTACGCCACAATGGGAACCATGTCCCCAAGCCTGATCGGCCGTGTCCTTTTCACAGCATCGGTAACCGCCGGCGCGTTGTTGAATGCCCCGCTATCAATCGCCGCCGCGCAGCCATGTCCCGATGTTGAAGCGGTGTTCGCCCGCGGCACAGGTGAGCCGGCCGGCGTCGGAGGCATCGGGGAGTCATTCATCAACGAGTTGCGCACCGCGGTCGGACCTAAATCGCTGGACGTGTATCCGGTCAACTACGAGGCCAGCAGCAACTTCAACGACCGCATCGAGTTCGCGCGCAGTGTCGTCGACGGAATCACGGACGCCAGCAAGCACATCGAGGCCACCGCCGCCACCTGCCCCAAGACCCGGATCGTGCTCGGTGGCTACTCCCAGGGCGCGGTCGTGGCCGGTTTCACCACCTCGGCGTCGGTCCCGCCGGGGATACCCGCCGAATACGTGTCGTTCCTGCCCAAGCCGATGCCGCCCGAGATCGCCAACCACGTTGCGGCGGTCACGCTCTTCGGGAAACCGTCGGCGCAGTGGTTGCAGAACTACGGCGCACCGCAGGTCGTCATCGGGCCGCTTTATGTGCCCAAGACCGACGACCTGTGCGCCGACGGCGACACGATCTGCAATGGCGATCCGGGTGGGCTGCCGAGTTTTGCGCACGCCTCCTACCCGGCGAACGGAATGACCCAGCAGGCAGCAAGTTTCGCCGCCAGTCACCTGTAGCTGTCAGTGCGGCCGGCTCGCCATCAGCGTGGCGAACAGTTCAGCCATCTCGTCCCCGGGTCCGGCAGGCACCGAATAGCCTGTCTCGTCGCGAATCTCGTCGAGGTGATCGCGCACCTGCTCGGGTGACAGTGCAGGACTGTAGAAGCCCTTCGTCCTGCCGATGAAGAACCGGGCGACGTGTCCGGCACCGACGGTATAGATCTCACCAGAGATCGGGCAGTCCCGATGCGTCAAGAATGCCGCCACCGGGGCGACAAGCGCTGGGTCGAGCTTCTGAAGATACTGCACGACAAGGTCATCCAGGATAGCCTGCGCGGCCGGGTCGTCCTGTGCTCCGGCTCCCTCCAGCGACTGCGCAAGCATCCGGGTATAGGCGATCGGGGCGATCGCGTTGACCTTGATATCGCGATCTGCGCCCTCCGCGGCCAGCACCCGGGTGAGGCCGACGAGACCGGTCTTGGCCGCGCCGTAGTTGCTCATCCGTTCGGCGCCCAGTAGGCCGGCGGCCGAGCAGGTGTGCAGGATTCGTCCGTAACGCTGTTCGCGCATCAGTTTCCACGCGGGCACGGTCACGTGAAACGCGCCCTTCAGATGCACATCGATCAACGGATCGAGGCGGTCGGCGGTCATGTCTTCGAACGCCGCATCGCGCACGATGCCGGCATTGTTGATCAGGATGTCCACCCGGCCCCACGCGCTGAGTGCCGAGTCGATGATCGCCTGTCCCCCTTCGGGTGTGGCCACGCTGTGGGTGTCGGCGACCGCCAGGCCACCGCGCCGGCGGATCTCCTCGACCACGGCTGAGGCCGCGTCGCTGTCGGCGCCCGCCCCCGTCACCGAGCCGCCGGTGTCGTTGACGACGACCCGCGCGCCCCGCGATGCCAGCAGCAGCGCGTGGTGCATGCCCAAACCGCCACCGGCGCCGGTGATCACGGCGACCTGATCGTCGAACCGCATGTCGTCGCTCACCAGGTGACCGGCAGCTCTTTCATGCCATAGATGTCGGCATCCTTGAACTTCAGCTCGTCCGCGGGCACCGCGAGCCGCAGCCCGGGGAGCCGGCGGGCCAGGGTCGAAAATGCCACCTGCATCTCGACTCTCGCGAGGTTGGCGCCGATGCACTGGTGGGTGCCGTAGCCGAAAGCCACATGCCCGCGAACGTTTCGGGCGATGTCGAGCTTGTGGGGCTCGGCGGCGAACGCGGTGTCCCAGTTTCCGGCGGGCAGGTTCATCAGTAATCGGTCCCCGGCGCGAATCTGCTGACCGCCGAGAACGAGGTCCTCGGTGGCGATCCGGTCTACTTGGGCGTGCACGATCGAGAGATAGCGCATCAGCTCCTCGACGGCGTTGGCGATAACGGCGGCATCGTCGGTCTGCCCGAGACGTTCGAAGACGTCCGGATGTTCCAGCAGCGCAACGGTTCCCAACGAGATCATGTTGGCAGTAGTTTCGTGGCCCGCCTGCATCATGATCACCGCGTTGACCGCGACGGTGTTGTAGTCGAGCTGGCCGGTCGCGACGTAGTCGGTGATCAGCCGGCTGATCAGGTCGTGGCCGGGCTCGCGCTCCTTTCGCGCGACCAACTCCTGGATGTAGGCGTACATCTCGATGAAGCCCCGCGCCCGTTCTTCGTCGGTGGAGTTCACGTCTAGTCCTGCGGCGGTGTTGTGCTGGAAGAGTTGAAGATCGTCGGGGGGGACGCCCAGCAGCAGTGCAATCACCATCGATGGAACCGGTAGACCGAAATCGCGCACGATGTCGGCGGGCGGCCCGGTGTCGATCATCGCGTCCAGGTAGTGGTTGACCAGCTCTTGGATCTGCGGCCGCATCGCTTCGCAACGCCTGAAGGTGAATTGGCTGGTCATCATGCGCCGCAACCGATGATGCTCGGGATCGTCGATACGTGCGAAAACTAGGGGCGCCGTGCTGTCGTTGGCGGCATCGAACAGGTCCGGGAGAGTCTGTGCGGACAACCGCGGATCAACTAGCGCGGCCCTGATGTCCTCATAGCGGCTCACCGACCACACTGGTTGGTCGTTCCACATCGCCCGCTGAAGGCCGGACTCTTTTCGCCAATCGGCAAATTCGGTGGGCGGGGCGAGCGGGCAGTGCGCCTCGCGGCGCGCTGGAATTACAGGCAGATCGGAGGTCGTTGAGGTCACCGGCATTCCCATTAAGTGTCAGTTGGCTGTCAGTTGTACGAGCGTAAAGCGCACCTAAATGGCAGTCAACAGTCAGTTACGCTGAGGCCATGACCGCGGTGTCTGACCGGCCGCTGCGCGCTGACGCAGCGCGTAACGCTGAGCGCATCCTGCGTGCCGCGCGGGATGTCTACGGCGAGCTCGGGCCGGAGGCGCCGATGGAAACGGTTGCCCGTCGGGCCGGGGTCGGCGAGCGCACGCTCTACCGCAGGTTTCCGACCAAGGCAGTACTGGTCCGGGCCGCCTTGGACCAATGCATCGCCGAGGACCTCACGCCGACGATCGAGGCCGTACGCGGCGCCAAAGATCCGATGGAAGGTATCGCCCGGCTGATCGAGGCGGCGATCTCGCTGGGCGCGCGCGAACACAACCTGTTGACTGCGGCACGCAGAGTCGGGTCGCTGACTTCTGACATCTCGGCCTCGCTGAACAAGGCGCTCACTGAGCTCGCCCGTCGCGGCCAGCAGGCCGGTGTCGTGCGGGCCGATTTGGTGGCTGACGATCTGCCGCGCCTGATCGCGATGCTGCACAGTGTGCTGTGGACGATGGACTCGCACAGCGACGGCTGGCGTCGCTACGTCGCGCTCGTACTGGACGCGATCTCGGCGGAAGGGCGTCGACCGTTGCCCCCGGCCGCGAGGCTTCGTTACGCGCCCGAGTCGACTGCCTGGCCGATCGACGGGGCGCGGCCGTAGGGCATCAGCCAAACTGCATCGGCAAGCTGGTGGGCCCGCTCATCCCGAGCAACGGCTTCCACGGCGGCGATCCAATTCGCCGCACATTTGGCAGGCGGTGGGCGAGGATCTTGAGCGCTTCGGCGAGTTCGCGTCGCGCCAGATTGGCGCCGAGGCAGTAGTGCACCCCTCCGCCGAACGTCAGGATCGGCGGGGGCGCGTCGCGGGTGATGTCGAAGCGGGCCGGATCGTTGTAAACGGTGCTGTCGCGGTTGGCCGCGTAGGTGTTGACCAAGATGAAAGTGCCTGCGGGGAAGGTGTAATCGCCGATCGTGACGTCGTCGGTGACGCTGCGCACTGTGCTGCACATCGACGGCGAATGTCGCATGGTTTCCTCGACGGCGCGCATTGCCAGCTCGGGTTCCTCGCGCAGCAGCGCCCACTGCTCGGGGTGATCGCACAGCACCTGCATGGAAGCCGCCAATTGGCTGCGTGTGGTGTCGGTGCCGGCCACCAAAATGCTGAACGCCAACATGCGCAACTCGCCCGCATCGAGGCGATCGCCCGCATCTTCGATACCGATCAGCTCAGACAGCAGATCTTTGGTCAAGTGCCGGCGCCGATCCGCGACCATGTCGTCGATGTAGGCGTCGAACTCACCCCACGCCTTGAGGATGACGGGCTCTTCCTCGGTGAGATCGCAGTCGAAGCTGACGATCTTGAAGATGTCCTCGGCCCATCGTGAGAACTGTTGCCAGTCCTCACGAGGTGCGCCGAGCAACGCGCAGATGACCGGGATCGGATATGGCCTAGCGATGTCCGCGACGAATTCGCATCGGCCCGAGCCTGCGACGCGATCGATGAGCTCGTTGACTATCGCGTGGATCGTGTCGTCCATGCCCGCCGTCGCGCGCGGCGTGAAAGCTTTGGAGACTAAGCCGCGGAGTCGGCGGTGTTCGTCGCCTTCCATGTTCAGGATGCTGCGGGTCACTCTGTCCCACAACGGTCCCGACGTGATCCCGTGGGCGGAGAGGTGGATTCCCGGCGGGATGACGAACCGTGGATCCCGAAGCACCGTCCGGGCCAGTTCGTACGAAAGTATTTCGGGGCCAATGGGTCCCAGTGCGATCGGCGCAGATTGTTGTGCCGACCGGAACTGTGGATAGATCTGCTGCGGGGTGTCGGTCAGGTCATAACTCAGGGTGGGTAGTCCGGCCTCGAAGACAGTGGGCTTTACCGTTCCAGTCTTCATGATGTCTCACTCGTTGTGGTCATGCGATGCTCAAATCGGTTGGTAAGGCTTGAGAATGGCGCCCAGCTGCCCTGCGCCAGTGGGTCCTGCGGGAAGGGCGCCGGGGTCGGGGATCATCGTCGTTCGGCTCGTATTGATGATGGTTGAGAGATGGTCGCGCACTTTCTCGATTGAGAGGTCGGTATCGGTGTATCCGGCGGTCTGGCCGAAAACGCGCAGACCGATATTCCCGGCAGCCGCCTCGAGGTTCGCACCTGAGAGTTCGCAGGTCTCGTGAGCCAGGTAACCGACCACGGGCGACACCAAGCTGGTGGGAAAATGCGCCTCCATCAATGAAGTGAAAGGTGAAGTTTCGTTGAAATGGCGGATTGCGGTGGTGTTCGCGGCCGGACCCAGGGCGTTGACTTTGATTCCGAGTGCCGCGCCCTCCACCGCGAGGCCACGGGTCAGCCCGAAGATTCCACTTTTGGCCGCGCCGTAGATGGAAAGGTTTTCGATGCCGAACATCGCGCCCGATGTGATGTTCACGATCCGTCCGTAGCCCATGTCGCGCATGTGAGGCCATGCGGCGCGACACACCCACAGGGTTCCCATGAGGTGGACGTCGACGATTTGGCGGATGTCGGTGCTGGAGATTTCGTCGAAATGCGCCATTGCGCAGACACCAGCGTTGTTCACCACGATGTCGAGGCGTCCCCAGGTGTTCAGAGCCGTCGCAACGACGTTGCTGGCACCGTCTTCGTCGGCCACGCTGTGTTGGTCGCACACTGCTTGGCCGCCGGCGGCGCGGATTTCATCGACAACTTGTTCTGCGCTGGCCCGCATGATTCCGCGGCCGTCCGGACCTACGCCAAGGTCATTGACGACGACTTTGGCTCCGCGCTCGGCCAGCAGGGTTGCGTGAGAGCGGCCAAGGCTCGGATTCTGCCCGCCGGCTCCGGTGACGATCGCAACCCGGCCGTCGAAGCGAAGTTCGCTCATGGCAATCCTTTTCGCGCTGTGTCAGGGCAGGTTGGTGGACAAGAAGGTCAGCGGCAGACCGAGCACCGATAGGTCGATTTCCTCAAGATAATTGCCCTCGCCTTGAAAGCCCTGTCGAAAACGGATGATCGATCCGAAACGGCTGGCGATGTTTTCGGCGTCCCCAGCGTCGGGAACCTGCAGGACGACGGTGAAGATGCCACCTTCGGGGTGACTGGCGAGGAACTCGGTGACCGAGCTGGCCACCTCGGCGTCGGATCCGGGATTCGGGCTGATCAGCTCGATACCTCGATTCCAATCCAGGAGCACCCGAATCCCGAGTTCGTCCAAGTTGACTTCGTCGAAGCGGAAGCCCACCTCGGTGAAGAGTTTGCCCACGGTGTCGTGTCGTTCGCGGGTAGTGGCGAAGACGACGTGATGCAGCCGCGTCGGTGAGTCGTTCATCGCTGACCTCCGAGCGGGATTGGGAGAGAGTTCGGGCACGTCGACATGTGTCATGAGCGGCTGAATTCGATTGGGAGAGTAGTTGGTCCGCTCATGCCAAGCATCGGCTTCCATGGTGCTGGGCCGGCACGGCGGGCGCCGGGTAGTCGATGAGCCAAGACCTTGAGTCCTTCGGCGAGTTCAAGGCGGGCCAGGTTCGCGCCGAGGCAGTAGTGCACCCCACCGCCGAATGTCAGCACAGCCGGCGCGCCCGGGCGGGTGATGTCGAATCGGTCAGAATCCTGGTAGATGGCGGGATCTCGGTTGGCCGCATAGGAATTGACGAAAATGTGTGAGCCGGCGGGGAACGTGTATCCGCCGCATTCGACGTCGTCGGCGACCGTGCGGATGGTGTTGCACACAGCGGGGGAGTGACGCATACTTTCCTCGACTGCAGACATGGCCAGTTCGGGGTGCTCGCGCAGCACTGCCCACTGGTCCGGGTGGTCAAGGAGCACCTGTAGGGACGCGGCGAGTTGATTGCGAGTGGTGTCGGTTCCTGCAAGTAGCAACCCGGCCACAGTCATTCGCAGTTCGTCGGTGCTGAGACGATCGCCGTCGTCTTCAGCGCGGATGAGTTCGGAGAGTAGGTCGTCGGTAAGGTGGTGTCGTCGTTCGGCGACCATAGCGTCGACATAGGCGTCGAGTTCGCCCCAGCCTTGCAGGATCGCAGGTGTTTCTGCGGTGATGTCGACTGCGAAGTTGGCCATCTTGAAGATGGCCTCAGCCCATCGGGAAAATTGCGCCCAGCTTCCTCGCGGTGCGCCGAGCAGTGCGCAGATGATTGGGATCGGATAGTGGACGGCAATGTCGGTGACGAAGTCGCAGCCCCCGGAGTCGACGATGTCGTCGATCAGTTCGTTGACGACTTCATGGATGGTGTCGTGCAGACGGGCGGTAGCGCGCGGTGTGAATGCTCGTGACACCAGGCTGCGTAGCCGATGGTGTTCGGCGCCCTCGGCGCAGATGATGCTGCCGACCACTTTGTCCCAGAGCGGACCTGAGGTGATGCCTTGGGCGGCCAAATGAAGGCCTGGGGGTATGACGAATCTTATGTCGCGCAGGATGTTTCGCGCCAGGTCGTAAGAAATGATTTCGGGCCCGAACGGGCCGATGGCGATCGGGCCACCGCGCTGCGCTTCTCGGATGCGTTCGTAAACATCGTGCGGCGACTCGGCGATGTCGTATTCAAGTCGCGGTAGATCCGCCTCGAAGACGCTGGGCGCGGCGGTTGTTGCGGTCATTGGACCAACGTCCTTTCAGCTGGCGGTCAGCACTCCACGCGGAAGCAGTAGTGGCAGATCGTTATATGTCGCTATGCCGGGTGGCGCGGCGACGACGGCGGGTATCGCGGTAATGGCCGGAACAGCAGTGATAGTCAGTCCGAGCAAGATGTAGTCTTCGATCGTCTCCGCAACGAAATCTGCGGGCGGCTCGAACGCCAGCGTGGTCTTGATCGTCGGCCGGCCTTCGACGGTGATGTGGTATCCGAAACCCATCTCCCACGTAGGCTCCAGCGATTGGCCTTTGGTCCACACCCCACGTACCTCGACGACATCACGCTCGCCGACATAGCCCGTCCAGGTGACGTCGATACCCGCCACGCAACCTTTCGCAATAACCCAATCCCCCGGAAGATAAACGTCTTTGGTTGCCTGGGCATACTCGGCGTCGCAACGAATATCATCCAGTTCAACGCCGAGCGCGTCGGCGACGATCAGAACGGCCTCACGAAAAATACCCGAACCCTCCTCGGTTATCGTCAACAGGTCGGGGTGGTCGATCGGGTAGCCGAATCCCATGATCTTCTCGGTCTCCGGCGAGTTGTAGATCGTGGTGTCAAACGATTCCACGATGCGCACCCGATCGATCCTGTCCGAGAGCCCCGCCGAAACGATCGCAAAGAGTTCGATGAACCCCGGATTCAAGCCACTGCCGAAGATTGTCGATTCACCGCGTTCACACGCCTTCACGATTCTTTCTCGTCCATTGCCGAGCCGATGGCCGGTGATGAACTCCGACGTGGTGACGACATTGATACCTGATTCCAGAATGCGCACCAGATCATCAACATTGGCGAACATCTGGTTGTACGCCACGCAATCTGGTTGGAGCGCGATCAGGGTGTCGATGTCGTTGGTGGCCAGCACGCCGAGTGGCTCGATGCCGCACAGTTCACCGACGTCGCGCCCGACCTTGTCCGGCGACCACGCGAAGCACCCGACAAGCTCGAGTAGTGAGTTCTCGACGATTGCGTGTACCGACTTCGTGCCGATGTTTCCCGTCGTCCACTGAACGACTCGATAGGTCCTTGTCACGGGGCAGAATCGCCGTGCTGCCGGGCCACCCGCGCGTCGTGGATACGCACCAGTTCACGGAATTTCAGCCGATGATATTTCGGAACCGGCTGGATGCCCCACTGGTCCCGGGCGGTGTCCTTGCCCTCGGCGCCCTCCGGCGGTCCCAACATCGGATAAGGGACCTTGCACTCCAAGGTGTCGTCGGAGTAGCGCACTTTGAGCAATTCACTGCAGATCTGGGTCAGGCTCAGAGTGGGATAGCCGTAGTAGACCGCCATGAAGGGCAGCGTGAAAGCGCCCTCGATGACGAGCGCGACCAGACAGACGATGACCGCCCGCTTGATGTACTTGTGCATCCTGGCGTAGTACGGCGTGGTGCCGGGGGGTAGGTCCTCGGCCGGGTCCTGATCTTCGGTGGATGCCGGCGTGGACGAGGGTGAAGTCACAGCGGTGCTCCTAAACTGTTTAGTCGGTGAAGATTTCGCGGTTCACCGTGTGCAGATACGGGATGGCCAAAAATGGCGTGATGTAGAAGATGTCGTAGAGCCACCAGCCGATGACGGGGAACACCACGCCCGCGTAGCGCACGTCGGCGTACATGGTCATGTTGAACACATAGGCGCACCAGATCACCACGCCCATCCAGCAGGTGATGACCATCCACTGCTGGCCCCACCGCTTCATCTGCAAGAAGCCGATCGCCGCGGCGCAGCGCATCGCGAACACCGTCAGGATCAGCCCCGCCACATACGCTTTCTCCCCGGGGCCGGCGGCGCCGCCGACCCACAGTTCGTTGTAGTGCCAGAAGTATCCGGCGTCGAACATGTTGCCCCAGCCGACCATCAACACCCGGTTGATCAGCGTGTGATTGGCCACCAGATCCAACGCCCAGCCCAGGCTGTTGAGCGCACCGTCGATCAGCACCAGGTAACCGATCAATGTGACGATCATCGGGCGCACCGACAAGCCTGCCCGTAAAGCATTGCGCTGCAGCCAGACTCCGCGCATGAAGATGGGAAAGCCGATCAGGCCCGGTGCCCACATACCCATCAGCGCGGCGCCGACGATCATCCATTTGTCGGCCCGGCGCTGCGCGAGACGGGATTCGTCGTGATGGTCCTCGAGACTGACGGCGCCGCCGACTGGAGCTACCGACGGAAGATTCACAATTCCCACCAGCCGCGCGCGAAGGACATGTAGAGCTGAATGCCGAACATCAGCAGCAGGTAGCCGTAGATGACGATCTGCAAGATGATGAGCGCCTTTTTGCGCTGTCGCTCCTTCTGATCCATGGTTGTGACTCCTTTCGGCGGTGCTGCTAGTGAGACGTGCGCGAGCTGTCGGAGGCGGCAAGGCTGGCGACCGCGACCTCGCGTATGCCGTCATTAATGGCGCCGTCCGTCGACAGGGGTGCAAGGACGCAGGCTTCGGCTGCCTCCAATTCACTTGCGCCGGAGGCAATCAGCTGTGCGGCGGTAACCAGGACGCGGGTAGATGGCGGCTCGAAGTGGAAGGCGTGGTCGGCAGTCCGGATGGCGGCCGCGCAGGCGACCAGCCTTCTGGCGGTGGAGAGTTCGACGCCCGCTTCGGTGACGATCACCTCGGCTTCGCGCTCCGCGGGCAGATACCTCATCGGAAGCGTGACGAACCGCTGGCGGAAGGACGGCTTGAGCTCCTTCAGGGAACTGCGGTAGGCCGGGTTGTAGGAGCAGACGAGCATGAAAGTTTCCGGTGCCATGACGACTTCGTCTGCGCGGTCAAGGTAAAGAGCGCGTCGGTGGTCGGTCAGCGAATGCAGGATCGCCAGCGAGTCGTGGCGTGCTTCGACGACCTCGTCGAGGTAGCAGATCGCGCCGGCTTTCACGGCCCGGGTGAGTGGGCCGTCGCGCCACACCACGTCTCCACCGGTCACCATGAACCTGCCGACCAGGTCCGAGCTGGTGAGGTCGTCGTGGCAGCTGATGGTGACCACGGGTCGGCTCAGCAACAGGCCCATGTGCTCGACCAGTCGTGTCTTGCCGCAGCCGGTGGGGCCGGTCAGCATGACCGGTAGCCGTTGCCGATAGGCCTGCTCGAACAGCTGGACCTCGTTGCCGTTCGAGCAATAGGTCTCGGTGGTCATACGGTCACCAGCTCACGATGAACGTGGGCCAAGACTCGCGGGAGCTCCTCGACCCGCCGGATGCGTTGGGAGCGAAGGGGCCCGAACGTCTCGGGCAGCGGGTCAACGCGAGTCGGTCCGACACCCAGGTAGTAGATGGAGACGCCCGCGTCGTTCGCTTCCTCGACCGCATGGGCGACGTCCGCCCACGCATAACGCCCCTCATAGCCCTCGTCGGAGATCAGGCCGTCGCCGATCACGATGAGCAACCGGCGTTCGGAGGGCTGAGCAAGAAGTCGATTGGTCAAGTGACGCAAAGGTGCACCGAGCCTGGTGTAGCCGCCGGTGGCCAGACCAAGTTTGCCCGGCGGCACGAATCGCCGATCTTCGAAGTCCTTGAGGCAACTGACCTCGACACGGTGTCGCGTGTTGCCGGTGAAGACGAAGATGCCGTGGCGCTCCCGCGCGAGCGTCAACGCTTTCGACAGGGCGTCGGCGCAGGCCAACTCCAGCTTGAAGATCCGTCCGCCGTGCACACCCAATGACGAACTGCCGTCCAGCAATAGCGCCGTTGTGACGTCGCGGCTGGCGGGCAGGACGTCTCGAAAGATGCGCGGTTCGACCGCGTCGCCGGTCGCGAGGTCGATGTAGTGCCGCACGTACTGCTCGACGTCGAGGTCGGAGCCATCCTCGAGCCGGTTCGTCATCGCCCGGTGGGTGTGTTCCTCGAACCATTTCCGCAGCTCCGCGGACGCCGGTTCCGGGGACCGCGCCGGTGTGGCATGCGCACGTTCGAGAACCGCAACGTGGTCCCGCATGAAACTGTTTGTCCAGGAATTCCACTCGGGATAAGGGATTCCCGGCCGGTGCTCCGGGGTGATGTCGAAGTCGTTGTCGTGAGGCCGGCTGGGCGGCGGCAAGTTGGGATTGCGCACGCCGCCGTCGCCGCCGACCGGGACCGAATACGGACGTGGTAGGCGTTTCTGCGTTGTGGTCCAAGGCATTCTGCCGAAGCTGCGTCGCAACTTGTCCGATAGACCCTGAGGCGCGGTGTAGGCCAGCGGCAATCGGCCTAGGAGCGGGTGAACACTCAGCGGTGCAGCGCTACGCGACATCGAGATCGCCCGGTTGGCCATCTCGGCGGCATCCGTATCGGCGGGCAATGTGGGGAGGTCCGGCAGTACACGGCGCGCTTCGACGAGCAGTCCGGGCCAGTTCGAGGCGATCCATCCCAGCGCCACGCTGGCTTCGACGAGAGTGATCGCACGCAGTTCACGGGCCGTCAGCTCGTTCAGCCTAAATGTCGCCAGCCGCTCCTTGGACGGTGAACATTGAAGTGCCACACCGCACGTCAGGGTCCGGCGGGTCCAATCCCTCGCGATCGATGGATACGGAACGTTCACGAAATCCAATTGCGGACTCAGACTGAATTCACGTTGCCCGCCGGTGACCAGACGCACACCCTCGCGCCGTCGCCCGCTGAAGGCGACGGCCGTGACGGCGCAACTGCGTTCGACCGCCATTGCGTGTGGATCGGAAAGCTCGATCATCGACGCTCAGAACGTGCCGAGATTCGAGAACATCCAGTACCAGAACCAGATAACCAGTCCTGTACCTCCCCACGCTGCGACGTAGCGCAGGATCTCCCATATCCAATCCACCTCAGACCTCCTCGTTGATAGGTTGTGGCACAACCGATCGCGTCATCGGACCTCTAGCCCGCGCACCGCGGTAGCAATCAGCTTCGTCAGCATCGTGTCGCGCCTGGTGGCATTGTCGGTTGTGGTCAAGACGCCGTAGATGCCGAGTAGAAAGAACGTCGCGCTATAGAAGGCATCCACTTCCGGATGCACTTCACCGTCGCCACGCGCCCGCTCGATCTCGTCGACCAGCAGGACGATCACGGGATGATCGCTCCAGTCGTCCTTGTTCGGGCGGGTGGGCGAGAAATGCAACGCCAACAGCTCTTTGAAGAGCAGCGCTCCGAGTTGCTGCTCCAGCCCGGTGACGAGGCGAACCACCTCGGTCAATGCGGCGGCAAGTCCGTGGGCGTCCTTGAGATACGTGGCGAATTCCGTTGCCATGCGTGCTTCTTCGCGGGACTCCAGATCGAGCAACACGTGTTCCTTGCTGGGGAAGTGGAAGAAGAACGTTCCGTGCGCGACGCCCGCGGCCGTGACGATCGCGTGCACATCGGCGCCGGCCATGCCCGAGCGTCTGAACTCAGCGATCGCTGCGCCGAGTACGCGCTCTCGGGTTTGCCGCCGACGCGTCTCGCGTGCCGTGGCTTTGACCGGTGGCGTCATGGTCTAGCCTTTGTAGCGGTTTTACTGACTAGAGTCAATGATTAAGGTCAGTAGCGGCGAGTCAGTCGGTGAAGATTTCGCGGTTGACCGTGTGCAGATACGGGATGGCCAGGAACGGGGTGATGTAGAAGATGTCGTACAGCCACCAGCCGACAACCGGAAAAATAACCCCGGCGTAGCGCACGTCGGCGAACATCGTCATGTTGAAGACGTAGACGCACCAGATCAGTACGCCCATCCAGCAGGTGATCACCATCCATTGCTGACCCCATCGCTTCATTTGCAGAAAGCCGATGGCCGCCGCGATCCGCATGGTGAACACCGTAAGTATCAGACCCACTTCGAGGGCTTTCTCACCTGGCCCGGCCGCACCGCCGACCCACAGCTCGTTGTAGTGCCAGAAGTAGCCGGCGTCGAACATCGCGCCCCAGCCGTTCAACAGGATTCGGGCCAGGATGGTGTGGTTGGCGACCAGGTCCAGCGCCCATCCCACCGTATTGATGGCGGCGTCGATGATGACCAGATAGCCGAGCAACGTCACCAGCATCGGGCGGACTGACAGGCCGTCGCGCTGCGCCTTGCGCAGCAACCACACCCCACGGAGGAAAAGGGGGAGGCCGAAGACGCCGAGGGCCGCAGTGCCGATCAGGATGCTGCCCGAGATGAGCCACTTATCGGCTCGCTTCTGGGCAAGATGCGACTGCTCGAAGTGCTCGTCGTGCTGGCTGGTGGTGGTCAAGATGGACGAACTCAATGGCTCCTCCTGCCGATCGGCTGGCCCGATCTTGCCTGAAAAGACTGACTGTCGTCAATCAGTCGACGTGACGGAGGCTGCGTAGCGTGCTGGCCACGTAGTCGTCGAGCATCGCGCTCTGGGTAGGCCACTCGTGCGTCGTGGTCAGCAGAGCGTAAAGGCCCAGCAGGAAGAACACAGCGCTGTTCACCGGAACGACTTCCGGTGCAACGCGACCCAGACGCTGGGCTCGCTCGATTTCCTGGGCGACCCGCACGATGACTGGATGCTCCTTGCTCTCGTCCGCTGGACGGGTCTGAGAGAAGTGCAGAGCGAGAAAGTCTTTGAAGAGATTCGCACCTAGCCGGCGCTCCAGCCCCAGGATGAGTCGAACTGACTCTTTGAGCGTGGAGCGCAGATCGTGTGCTGCGCCGACGTAGCGGTCGAGCTGTTTGGCGATTCGTTCCTCTTCGCGTCGTTCGAGTTCTAGCAGCACATGTTCCTTGGTCGGGAAATGAAAGAAGAACGTGCCGTGCGCGACTCCGGCTGACGTGACGATCGAGCCCACGTCGGCGTCTGCCATACCGTCCCTTTTGAATTCGGCGATAGCAGCTCCCAGCAGGCGCTCTCGGGTCTGCAAGCGCTTTGTCTCACGCGCCGACGGCTTTTCCACCGTTGCCATTGTGCATTTCCTCTGGTCCAGGTTCCCCGCCCAGTGTGCAGAATAGCCCGCGAGGCGGCCGCCCGCCCAGCCCGTTTCGTTGACTTTAGTCAGTTTTGTTTGTTAGATGAGCACACACGATCCGGTGAGAGGGACTGCGATGGCGCTGGAACAATTCAATCTCGAGGGCCATGTCGCAATTGTCACCGGTGCCGGGAAGGGCGTCGGGCAGGGTATCGCCAAGGTGTTGGCAGAGGCGGGCGCAACCGTAATCGGCACTGCGCGTACGGAATCCGATATTCGCGCAACGATTGCCGGTATCGAAGATGCGGGCGGTAAAGGACTGGCGATCGTCGCGGATGCCATGAGTCGTCCGGACAGTGAGCGGGTTGTCGCTGCTACCATGGACAGCTTCGGACGCATCGACATCTTGGTGAACAATGTAGGCGGATCGACATACGCGCGCTTCCTCGACATCACCGACGAAGACTTCCGCCACACCTTTGACTGGTGTGTGACATCGGCGTTCATCATGAGCCAGTTGGTTGCGCCCCACATGATCGAGGCGGGCCATGGCAACATCGTCAACATCTCCTCTGGCTCAGCCCGTTTCGGTATCCGCGCGCTGACGGCATACTGCGTCGCCAAGGGCGGTCTCGAGGCCCTGACCCGGGCGATGGCGCAGGAACTCGCGCCGAAGATCCGCGTCAATGCGATCGCCCTCGGCTCGTTCGCCACCGATGGCTTACAGGGGAGTCTCGACATGATGCCTGGATCGCAAGAGAAAATGCAGGAGTCGACACCGCTGCATCGCCTCGGCGACGTCGCCGACCTCGGGCGACTCTGCGTGTACCTGTCGACGCGGGACTGCTACGCGACCAACGCGATCTTCCATGTGGACGGCGGGATCGACTCCAACAACTCGCCGTTGCCGATTCCCGACTACTGATCAAGGACGGACGCGGGATGCGAAGAGTAGTGCAGTTTTCGACCGGCAACGTCGGGATTCATTCGTTACCGGCGATCATCGGGCGCCCCGATCTGGAATTGGTCGGTGTGCACGCCGCCAGTGCGGAGAAGATCGGGCGTGACGCCGCCGAACTATGCGGGTTGACCGATCCGACCGGCATTGTTGCGACCGACGATATCGACGCGCTCATAGCGCTGAAGCCGGACTGCGTGGTCTACACCGCACAAGGTGAGACACGGCCCATGGAAGTCATCGAGCAGATGACGAAGTTCCTCTCCGCGGGCATCAATATCGTCGCGACATCGATGGTGTGGCTGGTGACCCCGCGCCAGGCTGACGACTGGCTGCGAGTGCCGCTGGAACAGGCGTGCGCGGCCGGCAACACCTCGCTATATGTCAACGGCATCGATCCCGGCTACTCCGGCGACACCGAAGTGCACTCCGCACTGAGCCTGGTCACCCGTGCACGAACGATCACCGTTCAGGAGATCTTCGATTACGCCAACTACGACGATTACGAGTTCACCGGCAAACAAATGGGTTTCGGAGTCAGCGCCGAAGACGAGACGCCGATGCTGTTCCTGCCGGGCGTTCTCACCACGATGTGGGGCGGCGCGGTCCGCAACCTTGCGGATCAGCTCGGAGTGTCGCTCGATGAGGTTCGACAACGCATCGAGCCGTGGTACACCGACAAACGGATCGAATGCAAGATGGCGACGGTGCAGCCGGGACAAATGGCCGCTGTGAAGTTCGCGGTGGAAGGCGTCCGCGACGGAATCCCGGTGATCACCATGGAACACATCACACGGCTCACCGCCGACTCGGCCCCGGAATGGCTCTATCCGCCCGACGGCCTTACTGGCGTTCATCGAGTCGTGGTCGACGGAGATCCTCGCGTCGAGCTGAACACGAGCGTGTCCCACCCGGGGTTGGACGTCACCGAGGCGGGATGCCTTGCTACCGCAGCTCGGGTGGTCAATGCGATCGACTGGGTGTGCCGCGCGCCCGCAGGCCTGATCGCCGTCGAGGACATCCCTCCCGCAGAAATCATTCGCGGACTGATGTGGTGACAACCGCGATACCGTCGAGCGGGCGGGCCGCCGGCAAACGAGTGCTGATCACCGGTGCGGCGCGCGGTTTGGGCCGTAGTCACGCGCTCAGGCTTGCGGAGGAGGGCGCGGATCTCATTCTCGTTGACCTCTGCGAGTCACTGCCGGGCATCGAATACGACTTGGCTACTCCGGATGACTTGGCCGAGACGGTACGTTTGGTCACCGAACACGGCGGCCGTTGCGTCAGCCGCGTCGCTGATGTCCGGGACGAAGCGGCATTGCGTTCGGCCGTCGACGACGGTGTTGACGAACTGGGCGGGTTGGACAGCGCCGTCGCCAACGCCGGTGTCCTGACCGTCGCTCCCTGGGACAGAACAACGTCCGATCACTGGCGAACCGTGGTCGATGTGAACCTCATCGGGACGTGGAATACCTGCGCGGCGGCTATCCCGCATCTGCTGGCCCAAGGTGGCGGCAGCTTGGTCAATATCAGCTCCGCCGGAGCGATGAAGGGGTTCCCGCTCCAAATTCCGTATACCGCGTCCAAATACGGCGTTACAGGCCTCACGATTGGGCTGGCCAATGAGCTTGCTGCACAGAGCATCCGAGTCAACTCAGTTCACCCCACCGGGACGCCCACCGGAATGGTTCCACCGTCGTTCGGCGTCACTCTCGGTGAAGAACGTGCGGACCTGATACCGATGTTTGTCAACGCCATGCCAACACCCTGCATCGAACCCGTAGACGTGAGCAACGCAGTGCTGTTCCTGGTCTCGGATGAGTCGCGCTTTGTCACCGGACTGCAGTTCAAAGTCGATGCCGGGGTGACGATCAACTAGAGGTAGCGGAATCGAGGAGAGATAATGACGACGGTCGAGCAAGGTCACGCGACGACAACCAAGTCGCCGGTCGACAAGAAATATCGCGTAATCCAGTGGGGCGTCGGCAACGTCGGAACGATAGCGCTGCGCCATTTCGCCCATAACCCCGCCTACGAGTTGGTTGGGGTGCTCTGCAACCGTCCGGAGAAGGTCGGCAAAGATGCCGGCGAGCTCTGTGGCAAGGCGCCGACCGGGGTGTTCGCCACCACCGACAAGGACGCTATAGAGGCACTGGAAGCGGACTGCGTCTTTTATGCGCCGCTGTGGTCTGACCCCGACGAGGTCTGCCGTCTGCTCCGCGGCGGCAAGAACGTCGTCGCGTCGGGTGGTGCGTGGTGGTACCGAACCGAACACAGCCAAGCGGATATCGACAAGATCCACGCCGCGTGCCTGGAGGGCGGCACCTCCTTCCACGCCGGTGGTGTGAATCCGGGTTTCGCTGGAGACCTGCTCGTTCTCACATTGGCCCGAATCGTCAGCCAGATCGACACCATTCACATCTACGAGGTCGTGAATTTTGGCCGGGACACCCTGAAGTACCTGCATGAGATGGGCATGGGCAGTGATCCGGCCGGATTTGAGGAAGGTCCCAACCTGCTCGGGCAGGCATGGCCGTTATTCGCGCAGTCGATGGCCATGATCGTCGAGGGCATGGGCAAGACGGTCGACAGATACACCACCGAGGTCGAGCTTGGTGTCGCCACCCGCGACATCCCGTTCGAAGGTGGCGAGACGAGCGACATGCCGGGGTTCAAAGGTGTGATCAAGGCGGGAACCGTTGCACGGCAGCACCATAAGTGGACTTCGTGGGTGGACGACAAGCCGCTGGTCATCTTCCATGAGATCTACACCATGGACACATTCGACGCTATCGAGCCGCAAGAGGACTGGCCGCAGCACTACCACTACCGCATCGTGATCGAAGGTGATTCGTCCACCGAGCTCATCTTGCAGGGGGCCAAGGACCCCGACGGCGGATACGCGTTGCCCGGCTACACCTGGACCGCGATGGGTCCTGCCAATGCGATACCGGCTGTCGTGGATGCACCGCCGGGGTTTATGAGCCACAACGAACTGGGGTTGATGCCCCTTCGCGGGGTCATCCGGCCGGAGCGGGCGCCCAGGGGCAGCGGCACTGGCTAGACGGCGATTCACGCCCGTGCCGAGCAACTGCTCAATGGATCGAAAAGGTGCCTGAACTGGGATGTAACGCCATTTTATCTGCGGCGTCGTTATCTGATCGTGACTATTTCGCGATTTCCTCGTAAGCTGCTGCGGTGCCTCGTCACAAGTTAGCCAACAGAGCGCGGAAATCGCCGGTTGTGATGGCTGCGGTTGCCGCCCCGCTCGCCGCGATCTTTGCCCTCGGTGGGAGCGCTCAGGCCGAGGACCATCACGGCAAGGCCGCCTCACCCGCTGATGACGCGGCGACCTGTTGCCATCTGCAGATGACGGCCGGCATGCCGATGGCATCGTCGTGGTCCATGTCCGGTGTGCAGGCCGAGGGCCCTGCTGCTGAGACGGCGTCCGCATCGCGTGCGTCGCGCTGGCATGTGGCCTCCCAGAACGCGCCGCAGGTGCTGATTGCGGATATCGCCCCGGAACACGGGCTGCAGGTCAAGACGATCCTGGTGGCCCGCACCATCAGCGCCATCTTCCCGGAGATCAAGAACATCGGCGGCGTCCGGCCGGACGCGCTTCCGTGGCACCCTCGGGGTCTGGCGCTCGACGTGATGATCCCCAACCCCTCCAGCGCGGCCGGCATCGCGCTCGGCAACCAGATCGTTTCGTTCGCTCTCAAGAATGCAGACAAGTTCGCGCTGCAGGATTGCATCTGGCGTGGGACGTACTACACGCCCAGCGGTCCGTCGGGATCCGGCTACGGCCATTACGACCACGTGCACATCACCACGCACGGTGGGGGATATCCGACCGGCGGCGAAGTTTACATTCGCTGACTCCCGCGTCAAAACCCCAGGCCCGCAAGGTCTTCGATATCATTTCGTGATGTAACGCTTCAAACATCAAGGGCTGGTGCAGGTTTCGGCCGACAGCTATGCTTGCGGGGCATTCTTCTATTCGCCGGTCTGATAAACCGGACGAAACGTCTCTATTTGGAAACAGTCCGGAGCGTCGTGGTGCGTGTTTAACACGGGTCCACTAAAAATGAGTTGGCCGCAAGAAGCGCGGTTGCGGTGCCCCTGCACCGGTGTTGATCTGCGGGCCTCCGCCTGGCCGTGTTAGAGAGAGTTGACGTCGATGACAGACCGATTCAGCATCAAAATTGTTGCTGGCGTTGGGTTATGCGGTGCCGCGATAGCGCTGAGCCCAATGGCGGGAGCCTCCCCGTTGAAAACGGGCGGCGCCGCGTGCATGTACGGTTCGGCCGGTGAAGTCGGTGCGCCGGCAGTCGCCGGTGGCGCCGGAGCGGCCGCCGGTGCCGCTGGAGCAGGCGCCGGATGCGCGCCTGCGGGCGCAGCGATTACCGACATGGCCGGCGCACCCGTGGCCGCGCCGCTACCCTTCGGAGCCCCCGTCATTGGTGGGGCGCCCATTCCGGCCGGCCTTCCGTTCCCGGCCGGTGCGCCAGTGCCCGCGGGTGCACCACTGCCCGTTGCCGTTCCGGCCGGCGCTCCACTGATTGCGCTGGGCGGCGTGCCAGGTGCGCCGATCACAGACATGGCCGGTGTCGCCGGCGGTAAAGGTGCGCCAACGGGTCCGGCGCCGACGACCGGCCCACTGCCCGGCGACCCGCTGCCGGCCGGCCCTGCCTCCTGAGACACAAAGAAAATGCCCCCCGGTTCAGGACCGGGGGGCATTTTCATGCGTTGCGTGAAAAGCGCTGCGCGCCTTACTCCTTGACGATCACCGGGTCGCCGATGTTGGCGTTGTTGAAATACCACTCGGCGTCGGCAGGACTCAGACTGATGCAGCCGTGGCTGACATTTTCGCGGCCCAGGGCGTTGATGGCCCACGGGGCCGAATGCACGAACAGCCCTCGGTTGGTGAATCGGGTGGCATACTCCACCGGGGTCTTGTAACCCTCGGGATCGGTGATCGGAACACCGACGCTGCTCGAATCCATGATCACTGTGCGCTCTTTCGACAACACCGTGTAGACGCCGACGGGCGTCGGAAAGTGTGGTCTGCCCATCGAGGCGGGCATGACGCCCGGTTCGCCGTGGTGTGGTTGGTGGTGCGGTGTCGGCAGCTGTTGGGATGGTCCACTCGGAACCCCGTCGACGCTGACCGTGAATGTGTGGTCGGAGATGTCGGCGACTCCGAGCACTGCGGGCCCGGTCCTGATCTCCGCCGAGGCGCCGCCCACCGATAATGGAATCGCGCTGTGGGCCGGCCAGAACCGGTCTGGAACCCATTGTGCGACTTCGTTGTTGAGCCACTCGTACTTTCCCGTCATTGGCGGTGACGAGGTCACGCGAGCGGCGCGCTCCGCGGCGCTCCGGTTGGCCACGGGCGAGCGGAACCTGATGAGGACGGGGTGGGCAACCCCCACCACCTCACTGGCGGTCGGCCCGACCGAGGCGATCGGGAATTGGAACGACTGATCCGACGCGGCCAGGCTGACACCCGAAGGGCCGGCAACGACCGATGCGGCGGTGCCTGCCGCCATCAGAACAGACCGAAAGACCGCGTTCATCCACCAATTCCTTTAGTAGACAAGTTGTAATAGCGATCCTAGGCATGTCCGGAATCTTGGACCGGTAAGGGCGCGTTAGCAATTCGGTAAAGGCTCGGTCACGTTTCGGCTACGGCGTACGAGGACCGGGCCCCTGAAGTTGCGCGTTAGCGAGCGGCTGACTCTGCAGAGCTGGCCTGGCCCAACAGGTTTGAATCACCGGAGCCCGCGGCATCGCCCTCGGGCACGAAGTGACTGAACAGCCCGGTGACCTGCAGGATACGGTCGAGAAACGGCGGGCGGTGGTCGAGATGCAACTCGATGCCCGCTTGTGTGGCGCGGCGGTGTAGGAGAAGCAGACCCGACAGCGCCGCAGAGTCCAGAAACATCGTTTCGCTGAAGTCGAGGTGCAGGGCGCTCAGCGCATCTTGCTGCGTGAGTAGCTGCGACGCGACCTCGACCAGATCGTCGCTGGTCTCGTAGTCGAGGTCGCCGCTGATTCGTACGGAGGTCGACCGTGGAGCGGTGGTGATCGTCAGGTGATAGGTCATGTGTGTGGTGGGGGGTCGGTCGCCGAACCCTTCTTGTCGGCGAGGGCGGTGAGAGCGGCGCTCAACATGCGTTGGCTCCGTGGAAACTCATGAAGCTGTTTACCCAAAATGTCGAGGGTTGGAAACAACGTTGCCGCGGGGACGCTCCGGGCGGCGAGGATGTCGGCGGTCCAGGTGACGAAACCGCTGAAAAGCTCGTCGTCGTCGGTGTAGAGGCCGGCTATCAGAAAGTCGACGAGGTGGGCGATGTCCTCGGCAGTGCGCTGCCGCTGCGCCTCGTTGTAGTCGCGCATCGCCGGGATGCGGTGCTCCAGGGTGTTGAAGGTCTCCTTCACCAGCCGCCTCGCGGTCTGACTGACCGTGGTGTATTCCTGGTCGATCAGGTGTGGCAGGTCGTCGACCGGCTGCCGACTGGTCGCAAGGTGCGTGCAGAGAAATCCCTCGGCCAGCAGCGCCGCGGCGGCGCGGGCATCGGGAGCCCATGCATCGGCACCGAGCTGGCGGGCATAGCGACCGTCAGCCCCAAACGCGGCGCCTCCCACCAGCACCGCGACACCGGCGGCCTGACACGCGGTGATAGCCGCGTGCGCCGTCGGCAGTCTGGTGGGGATGGAGCAGGACAGCGCGACGGCATCGGGGCCGCTCTGATGCAGGTGCGCGATCAGGTGGGGGGTGGGTACCTGCGCGCCGAGGAAGTCGACCTGCCATCCGCGCAAGCGCAGCGTCTCGGCCAGTAGCCGGGCCGGCAACGCGTGCCACTCGCCATCGACGCACGCTACCGTCACCCGGCCGGCTCGCACGGTCGAACGGCTGGCGGGGTGTTGTGCGAGCGCCGCGATCACCCGGTCGTTGATCGCGGTGGCGGCGTGCTCCTGGGCGACGGTGATGCGGTTGGCGGCCCATTCGGTGCCGACCTTGTGCTGCACCCGAGCGACAACGTCGAGCAAGATGTCCTCGGGCTCCATGCCCGCATCCACCGCAGCGAAAATTGTTGTGACAGCGGCATATTCGTCGCAATCCGCGACTGCGCCCCACAGCTTGTCGCGCACCAGCGCCTGGTCGGCGGCACCTATCGCCCGGGAGTTGGCGGTGTCGACGTCGGGAACGCTCAAGCCGTGAACCTTCCCCGGGTATGGCCGTCGACGGCGCTCAGATGCGTGCGGCGTGGGGCGGTGATGGCCACCACGGCGATGTCGTCGTGAACTTGCTGGCCGACCCACTCGGTGGCGAGCATCATGACGCGTTCGACCACGGCGGTGGCGGGCATTGCGGCGCACTCGGCCAGTGCGGCTGCGAGGCGCTCCTCGCCGAACATGTAGCCGCCCAGCGGTCCGCCGCGGGCCTCGGTGACGCCGTCGGTGTAGAGCAGGCAGGTCTCGCCGGGCGCCAAGGTCGTCTCATACGACTGCGCGCGGATTTCGGGCAGCGCGCCGATCAGCGTGCCGTAGGTGTCGGCCTGCTCGACCCGTCCGCCGTCGCGAACGATCAGTGGAGGGAGGTGGCCGGCGCTGGTCAGCCGCAACGAAACCGCGCCGTCCCGGTTGGCGACGGACGCCAGCACCAGCGTGGTGAACCGGGCGTGCTCGGTGGACAGCAGGGCGCTGTTGAGCAGCTCGAGGACACCCTGGTGGTCGGAGGCCAACGGCGTCAGGGCCTGCAGCGTGTTGCGAATCTTGCCGGTGAGCATGGCGGCTTCGAGGCCCTTGCCGCAGACGTCGCCGAGCACCACCAGCGTCTCGCCGTCAGGGGTCGACGCGGGGTGCACGTCGTAGAAGTCGCCGCCGACGACCTCGTAGTCCTCCGATGCCCGGTAGGCGCCGGCGAATTCGATCCCGTTGACCGGCTTCAACTCCGGCGGCAACAGGTCTCGCATCAGCGTGCGGGTGATGGCGGCTTGTTCGGCATAGAGTCGCGCGGCCGACAACGCCGCGCCGGCCCGCGCCGCGAACAGTCGTGCCAGCACCTCTTCGCCCTCGTTGAATTCGTGTTCCTGGGCATGGCGCAGCAGCACCAGCGCGCCCGCCGAGACGCCATGGCCCGGCAGCGGGGTGATCAACACCGAACGCACCGGCCGCGGAAAGCCCGTCGGAATGAGCCAATCCGGCAACGTCGCGGCGTCGATCCAGCGCGACGGCACCGGCGGGAAGCCCCGCAGCGCCTCGCTCAGGCCACTCACCGAGCCGGGGTCCGCATCGACGCTGCGCTGCTCCACCGTGCCGGTGTGGTCGCAGTAGAAAATCGCCATCCGTCGGCCGCGACTGGCAGGTGCGACGACGACGGCGGCATCGGCCAGATCCCGGGCGGCCAACAACGCCGTGGCCTCGCGGCAGCGGTCGATGTTCAGCGACGCCATCAGTACCGAAGAGGCTTCAAGGAGAAACTCGGCACGTTCATGCTCACGCGTCAGCGCATGCTGGGCCTCGCGCAGCACCTGTCCGGTGTCCTCGACCAGCGACCACGCCACTTCTCCGCTGGGAAGTGTTGCGTGGTGGGCTTTGAACTTGCGGTCTCCCACCGTGCCGCCGGCATTGAACGATTCCCGACTGTCGGGCATCGTCGACGGCGCGACGAGCCGCATGTGGACCGGCGATAGCCAGTCGAGCGCGGTTTCCAGGCGAGTGCCCAGTGTGGCTGCGGGCAAGAGCTCGTGAGCCGACGCACTCAGCGCACTGATGACTCCGGTCTGGTCGACAACGAGAGTCGGGCAAGAGACGTAAGTCCACAGCGATTCGTGGCCGTTCTCAACCTCTGTCGCAGCCGCATTGCGAATAACCAAAATCGACCTAAATAGTGTCGTGGTGTCTTGTAACTAACGTCTGCGAGGAGGGTACGCACACCGCTTCACGCGGCTGAAGTCTCGTTTTCGCTAGATCTGATCTTGATAATCGGCATCTGTGGCTGAACCGAACTGGTTACGGTCGACATTACAGACAATGGAGGTGTTATGACGGGCAAGATCCCGATGGTCGACTATTTGGTGCTCGACGACGGCGATCCGCACCTCGTCGCGCAGGAGTGCAACAACTGCGGCGCCCGGTTCTTCGATCGGCGCAACGCCTGCGCCAGTTGTTTCGCCTCGGAATTTCACACGGTTGCGGTGCCCACCGAGGGTACGGTGCGGGCCTTCACCATCGTCACTTTTGCCGCGCCCGGCATTCCCACCCCATTTGTCGCTTCCGTCGTCGACTGCGATGGCACTCAGGTGCGTACCAATCTGGTTAACGTCGACCCTGATCCCGAGCATGTTCGCGATGGCATGAAAGTGCGGCTGGCGACATTCCCGATCGGCACCGACTCCGCGGGCACCGAGGCTGTCGGCTTCGGCTTCGAGCCCGTGAACTGACCAGTCGCAAGATAGAAGGAGAAGCCCCATGAGCGCCAGCGAAGACATTTGGATCCTCGGCATCCGGATGACCAAATTCGGCAAGCACGCCGACAAAGACACCGTGGACCTTGCGGCCGAGGCCGCGACCGGCGCGCTCGCCGACGCCGGGGTGACGATGGCCGACATCGGCGTGATCGCCGCGGGAAACCTGATGGCGGCCAACGCGGGGATCGGGCAGCAACTGCAGAAGCAGATCGGCCAGACCGGCATCCCGGTATACAACGTGGCCAACGCCTGTGCCACCGGTGCCACCGCGCTGCGGACCGCGATCATGGCCGTGAAAGCCGGTGAGGTGAAGTACGGGTTGGCCGTCGGCGTGGAGAAGTTGTCCGGCGCCGGATTGCTCGGCGGTGCCGGAACGAAAAAGAAGGATGCCGAGCTCTGGGAACCGAGAGGGCGCTACGGGGCGGTCGCCCCGATCGACGGGCGGATCGGCACCGAGTCGATGCCGGGAGTGTTTGCTCAGATCGGCACCGAATACGGCCACAAGTACGGCGGCACCAGCTTTGAGTTGTTCGCCAAGATCAGCGAAAAGAACCACGCCCACTCGACGCTGAATCCGCTGGCCGCGTATCAGAAGAAATTCACCCTCGAGCAGATTATGAACGACGTCATGATCGCCTACCCGAACACGCGGCCGATGTGTTCAGCCAACTGCGACGGCGCCGCGGCCGCGGTGGTGTGTAACGGCGAGACGCTGAAGTCGCTGTCGCTGCAGCAGCGCAAGCGGGCCGTGAAGGTTGCGGCCTCGATCCTGACGACCGACCCGTTCGAGGACGGCTGTCAGGTGCTGCCCAACGTCAACACGCTGACTCGCAACGCCGCCGCGACCGCATACGAGCAGGCCGGCATCGGGCCGAGCGATCTCGATCTGGTGGAGTTGCACGACTGCTTCGCGACCGCTGAGCTGGTGCACTACGACAACCTGATGCTGTGCGAAAAGGGCGGCGCCGCAGACTTTTTCAACACCGGCGCGACGTGGCGCGACGGATCGACACCGGTGAACGTCTCGGGCGGGCTGCAGTCCAAGGGACATCCCATTGCGGCCACCGGAATCGCCAACATCTGGGAGATCTGCCACCACCTACGCGGCGAAGCCGGTGACCGGCAGATCGAGAACGCGAAAGTCGGCCTGGCCCATGTGATCGGCCTCGGCTCTGCCTGCGGCGTCCACATTCTGGAGAAGTCCGCGGCTTAGTCACGGTCTTCCGCGTCAGTGGATGCGGGCGCTGCCGCCGAGGCCGATCTCGAGCACGCTGCCGGTGATGACCCCGGGGTCGGTGACCAGATACAGCACGCCGCGGCTGACGTCTTCGGGCTGCAGCCACGGCTGCGGGATGGGGTTGGCCCTCATCATCCGGCGCACCAGTTCGTCCGGGATGTCGCCTCCGCCGGCGGGTTGCACCATCGGAGTCTGCGTGGTGGTGGGGCAGACGACGTTGATCGTCACCCCGTCCTTGGCGACCTCCAGCGCGGCGGACTTCGCCAAGCCGATCACGCCCCACTTGGTGGCGTTGTAGGCGGCCAGGTCGGGGATGCCCATCCTGCCGCCCATCGACGAGGTGACGACAATCCGGCCGAACCGCTGCTGTCGCATCACCGGGATGGCCGCGCGCAGGGTGTGGAACGCGCCGGTCAGATTGGTGTCGATCAACTGCTGCCACACCCCGTCGCTGACCTCGTCCAGCGGCCCAGTGCTGACGATTCCCGCGTTGGCCACCACGATGTCGAGGCTGCCCAGGTCGCCGACCGTCTGCTTGACCGCGGCGTCGACGGCGGCGCCGTCGCGCACGTCGAGCGTCAACGGCACGCAGCGCCGGCCCAGTTCGTCGACCAGCTTCGCGGTTTCGCGGAGGTCGTCTTCGGTGCCGAGCGGATAGGTCAGGTCCGCCATCGCGTTCGGGGCGTCGGCGACCACGACGTCGGCTCCCTCGGCGGCCAGCGCCAGCGCGTGCGCGCGACCCTGCCCACGGGCTCCACCGGTGATCAAGGCAACGCGTCCATCCAAAGCACCCATAGCGGACGAAGTTACCAGTCGGGTAATCGGTTGCAGTGGCGTTTATTTCGTTGTCACTCGACGAGTTCCCGCGCTACCGCGTCGAAAGCGCGCAGCGTGTTCACCATATGCGGTTCGGCCGAGGGCGGCTGGGCGGATACCTTGACGGCGACGGTCTCCGCGGCGCGGTTGACGTAGATCATCTGACCGCACATGCCCAAGCACATGACGACGTTGTCGCCCGGGTAGGGCAGCCACATCTGATTCCGGTACATGCCGCCCGGCAAGTCGGTGTTGTCCGGACAGGCGGCGAACGCCTGGCGCGAATCGGGCCCACCGGCGAGAGTGTCCGCGACCCAGGCCGCCGGCACCACCTGCCGGCCGGTCAGTGAGACACCGTCCCGCAGAAACAGCGAGCCGAACCGGACCAGGTCGATGAGACAGGCGCTGATGCCGCCATCGAAAAATGCGGTGCCTGCCGAGTCCACGCCGATCGTGGCGGCGCATCGCGCGCCGATCTTTTGCCACAGCAGCTCCGACATCAGTTCAGGCATCCGCTGACCGCCCGCGACCTCGCAGATCCAGCCCAGGACGTCGGTTTCGCACGAGCGATACGCGAACGGGCCACCGTGCGCCGACTTCCGTTGCAGGGTCAGTAGATAGTCATAAAGCGTGGAAGGGATATCCGCATCGCTTCGGGGCTGCCACCCGACTGCTTGTTCGAGCGCGTGTATCTCGGCAGCCGGGTCGAGGTAGTCATCCGAGAACGCGATGCCCGACCGCATGTCCAGCAGGTTGCGGACGGTAGCACCGGCATAGCCGCAGTTCGACAGCGCGGGAACGTAAGTTGTGACCGGCGCGTCAAGGTCGATCACACCGCCCCCGTGCAGGGCGCCGACCACGGCTGCCACCAGCGACTTGCTGACGGAGAACACCAAATGCCGGGAGTCCGCGCCCATTTCGCCGAAGTACTTTTCGGCCACGATCGAACCGCGGCAGGCGACCGCCCACCCGTCGGTCGCGGTGGCTGCCATGACCGCTCCCACGGTGGTTGCCCGTCCGCTGGTGTCTGTCACCGAGATTTCTGCCAGGGGAGTCTCGGTCACCGGCAGTTCGGCGACCGGATCGCTGCCGCGCGAAATCGCCTCTGTTGGCACGAAATGTTCGACGTGCTGAAACGACCAGTGCGAGTAGGGCGGCGCCAGCCAGTTTTCCAGCGAGATCCCGGCGGGGACATAGTTCGTGCTCGTGCGGCCGCTCACGCTCGTGCGACGAGCCGCGAGACGATCGGCGAGGCCGGCACCAGGGGCGTCGAGACGAACTTTGCCTTCATGCCCTTGACCCAGCGCTGGCAGCGTTCGGTGAGACGGTAATCGTCGCTCTGCAGGTGTCCGCGGGTGACGAGCACGCCGAGTTGGGCGCCCTCGGAGCGTAAATCGCCGGGCGCTGCCACCCGCATGTAGAAGGCCTCGGACCCGTCGAGCAGTGTCGCCCAATCGTTGGCGGGCCGCGCGAAGGAGGTGCGGCCTTCGTCGTCGATGCGCCATACCCCGGTGCGTGGCGTCGCGGTGAAAAGCTCAATCTCCGTTGAGGTCTCGTTGATGATCACCTGGCTCCAGACCTCATCCTCCCCGTAGCCCCGCTCCCAGCGGGCGTTGATCTCGTCGACGTCGAGCTCGTACTCCACATCCATGTACTCGAGCAGGTGAAAGAGGAACAGCGGCATGTCCGCGTAAGCCTCGGTGGTCAAATTCGTCATCGGGCTCGCACCCGACAGTCGCGGGTTCACCTCGCCGAGGTAGAGCTCGTCGGAGTCCAGGTCATGTAGCAGATCGACCTCGAAGTAGCCGCGGTAGCCCTCGCGGCTCAGGATGTCGCCCAGCTTGCCGACCATTTCGCGAGCGGTGTGTGTCTGGTGCGGTGGAAGGACCTCGCGCCAGATGTCGTTGCCGCACCAGCTGCCCCGATATGGCGTCAGCTCCGAATAGCCGACGAGACTCGTCATCGCGGGACCGATCACGGTGCCGTGCCGGGTCACGGCGCCTTCGATGCACACCTCGACGTTGCGGATGCGCTTCATCACCTTGAACTCCGACTGCGCGGTCAGCTCTGCGGCATGCTCGTCCCAGTCGGCCTGACCGTGCACGAAGAAAGTCCCGCTGCCGGCGTTGCCGAAGGGAATGGAGATGACGAGGTCGTCGCCCAAGTCGGCGCCCCGAGCGAGGTCGAGCAGTTCGTCGTAGGAGCCGGCCCGCCCCATCACATGCGGCACACTGAGCACGCCCGCCTCGTCGGCCAGGCGCGTCATGACGGTCTTGGAGCCCAGGCGCTCGCGCAACTGCACCGGGGGGTGCATGACCTCGAGACCCGCCTGACGCGCCAGCCTCTGCGTTTCTTCGTCCATCATGACGAAGCAGGCTTTGCCGCCGGGGCCTCGGCTGGCGATGAATTCGACTGTCTCCGGGTCGGTCAGCAGGTGGTTGCACACGTCGCCCATGGAGTCGAAGTCGAGGCGGTCGCGGCGCCGAGGCACAAAGACGCGCGAATGCGTTCCCTCGAACGAGTCAAAGTAGGTGAGGTAGAAGAAGTTTCGTATCCAGCGGTCAACGCCCAGCAGATTGAACGGGGTGGGCGAGATGAAGAACAGCGGCACCTTGTTGGTGTGAAAAAAAGCGCGTACATCTGACAGGCCGCTCAGCGGGCGACGAGGCTCGGGCTGGCCGGCCGGATTAGATTCCGTCATGTCACGAGTGTGCACCTGCAGGTGGGTAGTTGGGAGCTATCTTTCGACCCTGATGAACCGGGGCATCCGCGTTGACGGCGCGCGGTAGCGTCACCCCATGGCTCAAGGTCGTCTGGCAAATCCGGATTGTTCGCTCGGGACCGACCCTCGTTCGGACCCGCGAATGGTCGAAGCGATGGCCCGACTCGGGCTCGACGGCAACCTGCCACTCGTGCCACTCACCATCGACGCGCCGCTGGAAGAACGCCTCGCCTATGCCGACATGTGCGAGGCGGGGATCGGTGCCGTGCTCGACGCTTTCGCGCCCGGGGTTCCCGACGCGAGGGGAGTCACCACCACGACGTGCACGATCACCGGGGAAGACGGCAACGACGTCACACTGTTCATCAGTCGACCGGACGTGCAGGGGCCGCTGCCAGCGGTGGTGCATCTTCACGGTGGCGGCATGGCGATCGCCAGCGCGGCCGACGCGATGTATTCGCGAATTCGGGAGCATATCGCGGAGACAGGACTCGTCGTCGTCGGCGTGGAGTTCCGCAACTCCGGGGGAAAGCTTGGTCCGCATAGGTTTCCGGCCGGGTTGAATGACTGTGCGTCGGGCGTGCGCTGGGTCGCGGCTCACCGCGACGAGCTCGGTGTGAGCCATGTGATCGTGTCCGGGGAGTCGGGCGGTGGCAATCTCACTCTGACGGTCGCGCATAAGGCCAAGCGCGAAGGGTGGCTGCACGAGATCGCGGGGTTCTACGCGCAATGCCCCTATATCTCGAACCGGTGGCACGAGGTGCCCGACGAGTTCCCCTCGCTGCGCGAGTGCGACGGCTACTTCCTCACCCTTCAGCAGGCGGAGCTGCTCGGCTCGATCTACGACCCGGACGGTGTGCACTCGAAGGACCCCACCTGTTTCGCCGGCGTCGCGACCGAGGACGACCTGAGAGGTCTACCGCCGCATGTGATTTCGGTGAACGAACTCGACCCGATGCGCGACGAGGGCCTCGACTACTATCGGCGCCTGGTGCGCGCGGGCGTGCCGGCGGTCGGCAGAGTGGTCGCAGGTACCTGTCACGGCGGCGACTTGTTGTTCCCGGGCGTGATGCCCGATGTGTTCGCCGCCAGCATCCGCGACCTCACCGGTTTCGCGAAAAGCCTCGGCTGACCGGTAACGCCAGGGCAGGTCTCGTTGCGTCAGACTTCCCGCGTCGGCCCACCGGCAGGGCGTTCTCTCGGATCGGGTTGGGCCCGATGAATTTTCGGTGCGCTGGTCGGTGATTGCTGCCCGGGACGGTGGGGTGGTGGGGCGGTAGGGCCCTGCCTTGCTTCGTCGGACCGGAATATTCGGGGCGCCCGGGTGGACAACTGTTGTGTCGCGTCCTCACGCTCGGGCCCGACGTCTATCCGGCGCATGGGCTGCTCCGCTGGACGATGGATCCGCGGCGGGGGAGTTGACTGTTGCCGTAGTGGGGCGGTTGATTCCGCTGCGCCGGGGGTGCGGAAACGCGTTGTCTCCACGTCCACGACTTCAGGCCGGACCTGGTTGTGTCCCTTGCCCTTAGCGGGTGGGCGATGTTGCACGAAGCGGGCGGTGATGATGGCCACCACAAGAATGCACAGGGCTAGCCCGCTGAGCGCCGCATCGAATGTGCTGGTTATCTGCTGGGCGAGATTGCTGCCATATACCGGGTTGCCGGCCCCGGCCGGCGTACCCGCAATTCGGGGGGCCAAAGCGACGCCCAGCACGATGCGAGAAACACTGAGCACCAGGAGAACTCCGCACAGCGATGAGAGGACGGCGACCGGGAGAGAGCGGTTGACGAGGTTCCTGCGAAGCCATATCGCAAGCGCCGCGGTCACTAGATCGAAGGTGGCCGTCACCGCGCTGTCGTACGGCGAGCGGGACAGATGCAAAACGGCGGCAACGATCACATCGGTTGCTCTCATCAGCACGGAAGCCAGACACCAAACAGCGATCAGTAGCAAGCCTTTTCGTGCGGCTTCTCGCCAGACACCTCGGTCGATCTGCTGGTTGGTTGCCACACTGAGCAGGGTCAGCGGCCCGAATATGGCTGCGGCCGCAACCCAAGCCAGATAGCCCTCGAATCCCACCCCCGCTGTTGACGTGTTTTGTGCGATGCCATGAAATCCGTCGATCTCGCGGCCGATGGGAAGAATCCAGACGACAACACCAGCGGTCAGTGCGGACGCTCCGAGTGCTGTGGTCGCCAGCCGAGACGACCTGCTGCCGCTCTGCAGAATCCATCTGGCTGCCACAACGACAGGGACCAACGCGACAACGCCGTACACCAACGCCGTCGCAATGATCGCCGCACTCTGTTTGCCGAAGCCGGCCGAGCCTGGCAACGCAGCTTTTGCCCGCCAGAACAAGTTGAACAAAACAGCCAGCGCCGCAAGGGCTATCGACGTGTAGCCCACGATTCGAGCCGACATCGGCCACTTTCGAAGGCTGCCGTCGTCGGTGGCTGTGCCGGTGATCGTCGGCTGCGCACCCAACAACGCGCCGCTGATTCCAAGCCATGCGCCGGGACCCACGCCACCCGGCACATTGCCGCTGCCGCCGTATCGGATGGTTTGCACGACGTCGAAACCGACGAAGCCCGCTACCAGCAACAGGTATGGCGCGTTGAGCGCCACTCGGAGTCGATCGGCGAGGCTATCGCCCGGACGTGCGCCGACCACATAGCTCAGTGCGATAGCTGCCAGCGAAAGCACCGTCACCACACCCAGCAGCGCAAACACGGCACCGCTGCTACGCGGGACGCCGACACCGAAGTACACGTTCCACGGGAAGAGGGGCGCGCCGATCAACAGCACGCCGGCAACGACGTCGCGACCGACTTTCCACCGTTTCGCCAAGGGCTCCTCCGCAGCAGGGTGTCTCGGGGGCGGCGGTGCGCCCGGCCCAGCTGGGAGGCGTTGGGCGGCGAAGTCCTGGGTGGCCGGGTCATCGTGCCGTTGGCTCACTCGATCTCCCTGGAATGTGAGACTGCGGTTCGAACCGTTTCAGTTGTGCGCGGAGTTGACAGGCTGCTCGGTCAATTGCTCGGCTCGTCTGTGACGGTATCTGCTGAGCGGCGATCCAGCACGAGGTTGCACGGCAAATCGGCACGCTGTTCAGGCGGAGCATAATGTGACAAATGCGCCGGCATTCCCTCACCGATGACTGATAATCGCCGGGGTGTGGCCGACGCGCGGCATTCACGCCGCGGGCTTGCCCCGATGAGTGTCAGCGACCGGCGACCGTGTCGATGCGGCAGCGGTGGAGAGGAGGTCCGCGGTGGACCTGGCTCTGGGGGTCGCAGTCGACGGTCCGGTTGCCCGCCTGGCCCTTATCGAGACGGGTGACGGTGCCCATGGAGTCATCGACGAGTCGGTCGTCGACCTCGCGGAGGATCCGATCGCGAGACTGACCGAGACGGTGGTCGGTACAAGCCGGTCGCTGGAGGACCAATTTCACCGGCTGGTCGCTACCCGGCTGTGCTGGTCGGATCCGGACCTGGCAAACCAGCTGAGGCAGCTGTTGGACGATTCCGGCGTTCAGAACGTTGCGGTGGTGTCCGACTCTGAGGCAGCGACGGCGATGTCTTCGCTGCCGCTGGCGGTGCCGGATGACCCTGAGTTCGCGGTCGCCCGCGGCGCAGCGTTGGATGCGGCGACTGGCCGGTTCTCCTACCCCGCCGGCGACGCGACCGCGTTGGCGCCTGTGCCGCCGACCGGCCCGTTGTCCTCGCCGACCGGCGACGAAACCATGGCGTCAGCGGCGGCGCCGATGACCCAGGCGTTTACGGGCGCCGAGGACGCGACGAGGGTCGCGGCGCTGGAACCGCAGTTGGCGTACTCGCTGGAGGACGACGACTCCGAACTGCTCCCGATGGAGTACGGCGGCGATGATGATGAGGAATTAGACGCTGCCGCAGCACCAGCCGGCCGGGCCTTGCTGGTGGGCAGTGCGGCCGGTGGAATGCTGGTCGCTGGAATTGCGGCGTTGGCCGTCGCAGTGACGATCGGCGTACGCCCGACCGCCGCTTCGCACCCGCAACCGCCACCGCCCGCGCAGCAGAAGTCGGTTCCGGGCAACTTCGTGCCCGCCTTGCCGGCGCAGAATGTTCAGCCTGCGCCGGATGTGCAGCCGCCACCAGTACCGGCTCCGGATGTTGGTGTCCCTCAGGGTGTTCCGGAGCCCGCAGCTGGAGGTGGTAGTGCCCCCGATCAAGGCCTGCCACCGGCTCCCGTGCCACCGCCGGCCGTCGGGCCTCCTCCGCCGGCGGTAATACCTATTCCGATCCCCGTTCCGATCCCGTTCCCGTTCCACCCCGGCACGACGGGTGGGACCACGGGCGGCACGACGGGCGGCACGACCGGTGGTACGACCGGCGGGACGACGGGCAGTACGACCGGCGGGACGACGGGCAGTTCGACCGGCAGTTCGACCGGCGGGACGACGGGGAGTTCGACAGGCGGGACGACGGGCAGCACGACGGGCAGTTCGACAGGCAGCACGACGGGGAGTTCGACAGGCGGGACCACGGGCAGTTCGACGGGTAGTTCGACAGGCGGTAGCACGGGTTCGGCGACGACGGGCGGAACCACCGGCGGCGGAACCACCGGCGGTGGGACGACCGGCGGTACCACGGGTAGTTCGACAGGCGGTAGCACGGGTACGGCGACGACGGGCGGCGGGACCACCGGCGGCGGAACCACCGGCGGTGGGACGACCGGCAGTACGACGGGTAGTTCGACAGGCAGTAGCACGGGTACGGCGACGACGGGTGGCGGAACCACTGGCGGCGGAACGGGTCATGGTTTGACCACCGGGGGTCACCACTGAGGCGCCGCGTGCCGGCCCGCCTATCCGTCAGTGGTAGCGCCAGTGCCAGTTGAACTTTCGGCTGACGTGTCGCCCTCTGCCGACTCTGCGATGGCCGTCGAGTTCGGTCGGCGTCGGGAAAGCAGCTTCCTCGCCATGTCTGAAGCGCTGCCCGGAAGATGCTCCACTATGTCGGGCGGGACGAACGCAAGGTAGAGGACGAACACGGCCAAGGTGAAAAATCCGACCGTGAGGGTAACCATGATGATGGTATGCATCGCCACGCCCGCGGCCAGGACCCATGGCCGTAATCGCTTGTTCCACACCAGAATCCCAACGGACAGCTCGATGGCGAGCGTGCCCCAGGTGACGGCGTTGATCAGCAGCGCACTGGTCGTAAACCAGTGCGGCGTGGGCAGCAGGACCATGTCCGGCAGCCGCAGGGCATAAGACACGGCGGTGCCCCGCGGCCACGCATTGCCATTCAGCTTGGCCTGCGCGGACGCGAGATAGATCAACGACAGTTGCACTTGCATCAACCGCACCGGCCATTGCGGGCGCTGCTGCGCCGACCAGAACTTGCCGGCGCTGCATGCTTGGTCGAGCGAAAGCGCCGCCCCGCACGGCGAGATCGCAAGGAACAAGGCTTCAATGCGTATAGCGAGATCACCGGAGTTGAACACCCACACATCGCGGTGCTGGAACGACAAGATCAGCACGAACACCGCCACAGCGGCCACTCGGCTGTGCCAGCCGATCGTCAGCGCGACCGACGACAACAACAGCAGGATCCATCCGCTAAGCAGCACATGGTCACTGGTCCAGATCGCGAAAATGCTCCACTGGTAGACGCTTTCAGGCTGCTGCGGCTCGACTCCGTGCCGGCCGAACAGTGCGTACAGATCAGGGAGCAGTGAGACCGCCCAACCGATCGCCACCGCTCCGAACGCCATCCTGATGAGACCGAGGGTGTATGCCGGCTGCGGTCGAAACCAAAACGTCCGCCAGGTCGCCACCGCGGTCGTCGGCCAGCGACGCCGGCGGCTTGGTGGCTCGGTCATTGCCGGCCGGCCAAGATTTCGTCGTACAGGATCTCCTCGGTGACCGTGTGGGGGCTGTCGGTCCCCGGGGCCGGGAGTAACTCGGTGCGTAGCACCATTTGCACCCGTGCGGCGCGGTCGGAGCGTTCGGTGACCTGACGAATTACCCAGTGCGCCAAATCAACTCGGATCTCCGGCACCCGCACAAGATTCTCCTTCAGCTTCTGCCAGTGATACCAGGCGAACGCTCCCACCAGTCGGTCGCCGCGGGGCGGGGTCCACACCCGCTGGACGCCATTGGTCATGGTGACCCGCACCTCGACGAATTCCAGTCGCGCAAGCGGTTCCGGGGCGTACATCCGCCAGTCCTGCTCGAGCCCCGTCGCCACAGCGAACGGTTGCAGCACCGGTACGAGCCGCCGCTTGATTTCGGCGTCGGGCAGGCTCCACACCACACCAACTGTCAGTGCGAGCACGACCACAACGCTGATAGCCACCTCGCCGGCTCGCGAGTGCTCGAATCGCTGTCCGATGGTCGACAGCTTCCTGCGGTCCGGCACGAGCTCCCTTCGGTCTGGTCGGCCGTTGATCAAAGAATCGTAGATTCGGCGTGCGCGATCTCAGCGGTTTCGCGAAAAGCCTCGGCGGAGCTCAGAGTCGCCAGCCCGCGTCGGAAGGCGAAATTGCTTCGCCAAAACGCAGCGTCAGAGATTGAGTAACCCTTACGCTGTGCGCCGGGCGTCGGCTGCTCGTTCGCAGGAATTCAAATTTGTACGGGGTGGGTTGTGCGCGTTCGTATTGCGTTGTTTGTCTCGATCGCCGTCAGCGCGGTTGGTTTGTATGCGGCTCCAGTGGCGCTCAGTGAGCCGCCGACATATCTGAGCAGCTGCGGGTCGGGCTTTTACCGAAATTCAGACGGGGAATGCATCCCAGACCCGTCCAAGGATCCGGGGTTGAATTTGCCCGCAGACGACGCCCCAGGCTTAGTCACTGCTCCCCGCTTCGTTGGCCCCGGCGTTCCGAGTGGTCCTGGCATCGGTGGCGGCAGCCCAGGTGGTCCGCCGCCGAACGCAACCGCGAGGTGCCGAGACGGCGACTACTCCTACAGCCGGCATCACTCAGGGACCTGCTCCGGCCATGGCGGCGTATCGCAATGGCTGACTAGTTGAACCCACGAACGCGGCGTTGCTTAACTGTGGAGCCGATGACGGGAATCGAACCCGCGTATTCAGCTTAAGAGTCGATCTAGGGCGTCGGCGGCAGTCCAAGCGTCTGGTAAAGGCGAACTGCGGAAACTCGTCCTGACGAGTCCATCGTTGTCCGTAGTGATCGGCAGTACATGCGACAGCCCCGGGACGCGCACCGGAGCCTGAAGGGCGCAACACCCCCCTTCCATGCGGCAATTTGACGATGTATTCCGCCAGTGCGGGAAACCAGGCGCCGGAACCGAGCGTTGAGGGGTCTTGGAATCGAGGGACCTACGCCTCTTCCTGACTTCTCGACAGGGGACCACAGTGTTGAGGCACCCACGCGGAACGAAGAAAGCGAACCAGAATTGTCATGAATGAGGACTTCAACGGCGTCATCAAGCTTGACATTCGGGAGTCCACGCCCGACTGGACGCCGTACGAATTGAAGCGCCCACCCGAGGGAGCGCCGAACGTTCTCGTCGTCCTCTACGACGACACCGGGTCCGCGTCGTGGTCGCCGTTCGGCGGTCGGATCAACATGCCGACGCTGCAGAGGCTCGCCGACAACGGGTTGACGTATGCGCAGTGGCACACCACGGCACTGTGCTCGCCGTCGCGGTCGTGCTTACTGACCGGCCGCAACCATCACGTGAACCGCTCTGCCTCGATCACGGAAGCATCGGCAGGGTTCCCTGGGGCCGCTGCCCGGCTGCCGGCAGAGTGCGCCACGATCGGGCAGGTACTGCAGGACAACGGCTACAGCACATTCTGGTTGGGCAAAAACCACAACGTGCCCGAAGAAGACGTTTCCAGTGGCGGCAGCAAGTCGGAGTGGCCGCTGCAGAAAGGCTTCGACCGGTTTTACGGCTTCCTCGGCGGAGAGACCAACCAGTGGTATCCCGACCTGGTCGAAGACAACCGATTCATCGAACAGCCCTACGGACCCGAAGACGGTTACCACCTGTCGAAAGATCTCGCCGACCAAGCCCTGAGGATGCTTCGCGATCAGAAGGGCACCAACCCGTCCAAGCCTTGGTACATGTGGTTCTGCCCCGGGGCGAACCACGCCCCCCACCACAGCCCGAAAGAGTACGCCGACAAGTACAAAGGAATGTTCGACGACGGTTACGAGGCCTACCGCGAGTGGGTGCTCGTACGAATGATCGAGAAGGGCGTGATTCCAGAGGGCACCGCCCTGACCCCGATCAATCCCATGCCCGACGATGTCGCTTATGCCGGTGACGCGGTGCGCCCGTGGGACACGCTCAACGACGACGAGAAGCGGCTATTCGCGAAGATGGCCGAGGTGTTTGCGGGTTTCTCCGAGTACACCGACGCCCAAGTCGGACGCATCGTCGACTATCTGGAGCACACCGGCCAGCTCGACAACACGATCATCATGTACTGCGCGGACAATGGTGCGTCCGGTGAAGGTTCCCCGAACGGGTCGGTGAACGAAAACAAGTTCTTCAACGGCTATCCCGACGAGTTGTCGGAGAACCTGAAATACCTTGACGTGCTTGGTGGCCCGGACACTTATAACCACTACCCGACCGGTTGGGCTGTCGCGTTCTCCACGCCGTTTCAGATGTTCAAGCGGTATTCCCAATTTTCAGGCGGAACCTGCGATCCGCTGGTGATCCACTGGCCCAAAGGCATCAAGGCTAAGGGAGAGGTCCGCCACCAGTACCACCACGTCACCGACATCGTGCCCACCATCCTCGACGTGGCAGGTCTGGAGATGCCGACCACTTACCGAGGGGTCGAGCAGTATCCGCTGAACGGTGTGTCGATGCGCTACAGCTTCGACAACGCCGACGCGCCCACCACAAAGATGCGGCAGTACTACACGATGCTGGGAACCCGCGGGATATGGGAGAAAGGCTGGAAGGCAGCGGCATTGCATGCGCCCCTGAGCGGCGTCGGCCACTACGAGCACGACAGATGGGAGCTCTACCACGTCGATGAGGACCGCTCGGAGTCCAAAGACCTGGCCGCGGAGCACCCAGACAAGCTCAGGGCGCTCATCGACGCCTGGTTCGAGGAAGCCGACAAGAACTTTGTCCTGCCGCTCGACGACCGCACCCCCAGAGAGGCGCTGATCACCGAGCGGCCGCAGTCCGAGCCGGCGCGGAACCGATACGTCTACTACCCCGGAACGGCCCCCATACCCGAAGGCGTAGCCGTCAACGTCCGCGGCCGGTCCTACAAGATCATCGCCGACGTCGACATCACCGAGAACGCCACCGGGGTGCTCTTCGCGCACGGCTCACGCTTTGGCGGCCACGCGCTGTTCATCAAGGATCGCAAGCTGCACTACGTCTACAACTTCCTCGGCATTAAGCCCGAGCAGGAGTTCGTCTCTGAGAAACTGACTCCCGGTAAGCATGCGCTCGGTATGGAGTTCGTCCGCGAGGACGCCGGCGAGCACGGTGAATCACTGGGAACGACAACGCTTTACGTCGACGACCTGGTCGCGGCCAAGGGGCCGATGCGAGCGCAGTCGGGCAAGTTCACACTCTCCGGCGACGGCCTGTGCATCGGATTCGACAGCGGCGACAACGTCAGCCAGCACTACCAGAACCCCGGCACCTTCACGGGCGGCACCATTCTCGGTGTCGCAGTCGATGTCAGCGAGCAGTCCTACCTGGACATCGAGAAGGAAGCAGCGCGCGCCTTCTCAGTCGACTAACCGCCGCGGTCGCCGATCGAGGACGGCGCGGCTACCCACCCGGAGTGGTCGCGGCGCTTATCGCGCCCGCAGTTTGGGAGATGGGTGGGTGTGTGCACGCGGGGTCGTTGTCTTTCGGCGGTCGAGTCGGATCGACCCACCGCCGGCAGGTACGACGAGCACGTTACTTCTGCCGATGCGCTCTGGCCGTCGGGAACTCGGCGCCAGTCTGGCGTTGCGCAGCAGCGTGCGGAGCACTACGCGGGCCTCGACGAGGGAGAAGGCCGCGCCTAGGCAGCGCCGGCGGCCGCCGCCGAACGGTATCCACGTATAGGTGTTGAGGTTGGTGTTGAGGAAGCGTTCCGGGCGGAATTCGAGCGGGTCTTCCCAGAGGTCGGATCGACGGTGCACCAGGGTGATGTAGGGGACCACCATCGTGCCCGCCGGGATCGTCAGCCCGGGCATCTCAAAGTCCTTCGTCGCCAGGCGGCACGTCATCGGCGCGACCGGTCGCAGTCTCATCGCCTCCTTGATGGCAGCGTCGAGGTAGTCGTCGTCGCCGTCGCGCGCCGCGGCCTCGGTGCTGGCGAGCACCTGCGGATGGCGGGTGATCCGTTCGAGTAACCAGGTCAGCGTCGACGCCGTGGTGTCGTGACCGGCCAGCAAAAGCGTGCGCATGGCATCGCACAGTTCGTCATCGGTTATCGGAGCACCGTCATCGTCGAGGGTTCGCAACAAGATGCCGAGCACGTCGTCGCGCTCAAGGTCACCAGCATCGCGCCGATGGGCTACCTCCTCGAGCACGATCGCATCCACGGCGGCCATAGTCCGGCGCATCCTGGGAAATGGCCGGTCCCAGCCGTTCTCACGGGAGGTGGCGATGATCGTCTGCAGCAGAAAGTGTCGCGAGTATGCCTCACGGATGAGCGCGAGCGTGGCCTCTCGAAGACGGGTCACCCGGCCGGGATCGGTGACCCCGAAGACCACAGCGATGATCACCTCCAACGTGATCGCCTGCATCTGGGGCTGAGCAGGCGTTGACCGCCCATAAGGCCAGTGCGCAAGGACTTCGTTGGTTTTCTGCTCCATCGTCTCCTGATACTTCGTGAGCGCCGCGCCGTTGAACGGGTGGTTCTGCACGCGCCGCCTGCGCGCGTGCTCGGCCCCGTCGAGATTGGTGAGCCCGGTCGGTCCGAGCACGAGGGGGTGCGGCGCCAGCTTCGCCAGCGCCGCCCCCATGCGCAGCACATCTGGGTCGGCCAGGAACACCCTTTTGATGTCGTCGGGGTGGGTCAGGCAAAGCCACGGTCCGGTTGTGGGCATTGCGACCTGAAACCGGTCGCCAAGGCGCTCGCAGCTGTGGGCGAAGCGGTCGGGCGCCAGCCAATACTGAGCTGCGTTGACAGATGCGGGGCGGCGCAGACCCGGTACGTCCAGCCGGGTCCTTGTCATCGCCTCCACCCTTCGTGAGATACTGAGTTACGTTTCTAGTATCATCATCACTATGCTGTCAATAGTCGACGTCATCGACGCCGGCCCCGAGCCCGGCACGGACGAACTGCTCGATCGTGTCGCAGCGGCTGCGCTGGCCCAGTTCGCCGAGTTCGGCATACGCCGGTCCACCATCGCCGATGTCGCGCGCCGCGCCGGCGTCTCCCGCGTGACCGTCTTCCGTCGCTTCGAGAACAAGCGGCGTCTGGTTGAAGTGGTTGTGGCACGCGAGATCCGACGCGGCGTCGCAGCACTGGCCCGCTCATGGGAGGATGGCGAGTCTCTGGAGGAGCGCTTGCTGCACGGCCTCTCGTTCACGGTCAGCTTCGTCAGCGATCACCCATTGTTCGACCGCCTGCTGCGCAGCGAGCCCGAGCTTCTCCTGCCCCTGCTCACCGTCGACGGGGCCCCGGCGCTCGCGCTTTACCGGTCGCTGATCGCCGAGCTCCTGCGCGGCGAGATCAAGGCCGGCCGCGCCGCAGCCACCGACCCCGACCGGGTCGCCGAAGTGATTGCACGCCTTGCCCTTTCACTGGTGCTCACCCGCGACGGCGCCATCAGTCTCGATGACCCCGACTCGATGGGTGCGTTGGTCAAGCACGTGCTACTCCCCATCCTGCAGCCACCTGCGTCCTGATCCGGCAGCGCGGGCGATGGACATGACCAAAATCAAGAAACCGGGTTGATGGTGTCGCCTCGGTACTTGATCCGCAGTTCGATGCGCACCTCAGCGTGCAGTGCTGCGCGACCGGCCGATCGCACGGCCGGGGTCGTCATGGTCAGCCGGTGTCAACAGAGTCATGCGCCGCGGTGTGATCGAACCGTTCGATTGTTGTTGGCCCAGCTCAACTGTGGAGCCGATGACGGGAATCGAACCCGCGTATTCAGCTTGGGAAGCTGATGTTCTGCCATTGAACTACATCGGCGATGTTGCTTGGGAAGGCTAGCACCTACAACCGAGCGGCTACGCTCGTCGCGTGCTGCTATCCGATCGCGATCTCAGATCCGAAATCGCCGCCGGCCGGTTGGGAATCGATCCATTCGACGACGCTCTGGTTCAGCCCTCCAGCGTCGACGTCCGCCTCGACAGCCTGTTCCGGGTCTTCAACAACACCCGCTACACCCACATCGACCCCGCGCAGCAACAAGACGAGTTGACCACCCTGGTCGAGCCGACCGAGGGCGAGCCGTTCGTGCTGCACCCCGGCGAGTTCGTGCTCGGGTCCACGCTGGAGACCTGCACGCTGCCCGAAGACCTCGCCGGGCGTCTGGAAGGCAAATCGTCGCTGGGACGCCTGGGGCTGCTGACTCATTCGACGGCCGGCTTCATCGATCCCGGCTTCAGCGGGCACATCACCCTGGAGCTCTCCAACGTCGCCAACCTGCCAATCACGCTATGGCCGGGGATGAAGATCGGTCAGCTGTGCATCCTGCGCCTGACCAGTCCGGCCGAGCATCCATACGGCAGCGCAACCGTGGGATCGAAGTACCAGGGCCAGCGCGGGCCGACGCCGTCGAAGTCCTATTTGAATTTCATAAGGTCTACTTAACTTTGACTGCGGCCCCGCACAGCTCGCGCGAACACTATGCAGGAGTAGCGCCGGACGCGGTATTCCCTCCGCCTTAAACCGTGGCGCGCTACACATGGCTCTGGAGGCGCGGTGGACATCGTGCTCGGGGTGTCAATGGCACCCACATCGGTCCGAATGCTGCTGGTCGAAGGCGAAAATGCCGACGGTGTGACGGTCGAGGACTCTTCCTTTGGCATCACCACCGACGACGACGCGGCGACTCTGAGTGCTGCAGATCAGGTGATCTCGGCCATCCTGGGCACCCGTGAAGGCGCCGCCGAGGCGGGCCACGCGCTGACCTCGACCGGCGTCACGTGGACGGACCCGGTCGACGCCGCCGCCCTGCGCGATGCGCTGGCCACTCGCAAAATCGCGAACGTCATGTTGGTGTCGTCCTTCATGGCCGCGGCCGCCCTGGCGCAGACGGTGGGTTGCACTGTCGGTGACGCGCACACCGCCCTTCTCTTCCTCGAACCTGACACCGCGACCTTGGCGGTCATCGACTCCGCCGACGGATCCATCACAGACGTCCACAAAGAACTGATGTCCGGCGGCCACAGCGTCACCGAGTTGGCCGCGATGGTTGAGGGTTTGGCCGAGCTGGAGACCCGCCCGCAGAGTGTGTTCATCGTCGGTGCCGGCGTCGACGTCGCCACCATCAAGTCGCAATTGGAGGCGGTGACGACGCTTTCGGTGACCGCGGCCGAGGAACCCGAGACTGCGTTGGCGTGGGGTGCGGCGCTGGCTTCGGCGAACGCTCCGCTTTTCGCCTCGTCTACCGCGGCGCTGGCGTACGCGCTCGATCCCGGTACCGGTGCAGTCGACCCGTACGCAGTGTCGCCGGGATACCTTGTCGCACCGGAAGTTCCACTCGGCACCACGTTGGGCGAAGACGACCTCGCCTACAGCGCCGTTCCTGACGAGGAAGCCGACGTCCACACCGCTGCGCAGGAGGCGACGAGCGTCGAGGACGTCGAAGGCGAACACCATCGCGGACCCCTTGTCCTGGTCGGAAGTATCCTCGCGGTGCTCTTCGTCGCTGCCGCCCTGTCACTGGAAGTTGCTCTGGCGCTTGGCATTCGGCCAAGCGTCGCGCTGCTGCCGCGTCCGCTGCAGGACCTCATCATCCAGGCGCCGGCACCCGCCCCGGCCCCGGTTCAGGCGAGCGCCCCGGCGCCGGGGGTCAATCACATGATCGCCCCGGCGGTGGTACCTGCTCCCGTGCACGCCGCGATTCCGGCTCCGCCTGCCGCGGCACCGATACCGGCGCTCGCTCGCCCGCCCATTCCCGCTGCGCCAGTGCCGATTCCGGCTGCGCCCCCGCTGCCAGTCGTGGTCCCCGCGCCCGTCGCAGTACCGCTGCCGATTCCGGTGCGCCTGCCCGCTCCCGCGCCGGTCCATATTTCGCCGCCCGCGCCGGTCAACGTCCCGGTTCAACAGCCGCCGGTGCACTGGCCGGTGAGGCAGCCCCCTGTGCATCTGCCGTCACCACCTGTCCAGATCGGGACTCCGCAGCCGCCCGTACACCTCCCAGATCCCGAACCCGTACACATGCCCGCTCCGCAGGCACCGACTTTTCCCGGAATTCCGGGGCTCGGTATTCCCGCTCTGCCGATTCCGATCGGGCCGCCGCAGGGCCCGTCTGTTAATGCGCCCAGCGGCGGATTCGGCGGTCACCCCGAGGGTCCCGGTGGTTTCGGGGGCGGTAACCCCGGCTTCGGCGGTGGTCCGGGTGGCTTCGGCGGTCACCCTGAGGGTCCCGGTGGTTTCGGGGGCGGTAACCCCGGCTTCGGCGGTGGTCCGGGTGGCTTCGGCGGTCACCCTGAGGGTCCCGGTGGTTTCGGCGGCGGTGAACCCGGCCTCGGTGGTTTCGGGGGCGGCCCCAGCTTTGGTGGTCCAGGTGGTTTCGGCGGCGGTCACAGCGGCGGTTTCGGTGGTGGTGGATTGGGTGGCTTCGGCGGCGGTCACAGCGGCGGTTTCGGCGGTGGCGGGTTCGGCGGGGGCGGCCACAGTTTTGGTGGCGGCGGGCACCACTAATTCTTGGGAAGGTTGCGCGGCAGGGTAAAATCGTTTCCGAAGGGTCGGCCGGGGGGCATCGCACGACCATTGCTCCTGGTCACGTCTTCGTGAGTTCAAGTCCGCGGTAGTAACGCCGCGTTCCGAAGCGGCGATAACGTTTGAGTTGGCAACCTGAACGTTTGCGATCTCAAATGGCCCGCGGACAACTAGCTGAGTGGCGGGAGGATTTGTGGACACCGTACTAGGTGTATCGATGGCGCCCACGACGGTCCGCATCGTGCTGGTTGAGGGAGAGAACGCCGACGGCCTGACCGTCGATGAGGACAATTTCGCGGTCACCGGCGACCAAGATCCAGCAACATTGAGCGCGCCGGATCAGGTGGTGGCGGCAATTCTCGGCACCCGAGAGGGCGCTGACGAGGCCGGCTACGAGTTGCGTTCGACCGGTGTGACCTGGACGGACCAGCGGGCAGCCGCAGAGCTTCGCGATGCCCTGGCCGCGCGCAAGGTCGAAAACGTGATGTTGGTGTCGTCGTTCCTGGCGGCGGCCGCCCTGGCGCAGTCGCTTGGCAGCGCAACCGGATACGTGCGCAACGCGCTGCTCTACGTCGAGCCGGACACCGCCACGCTGGCGGTCGTCAACACGGCCGACGGCTCCATCATCGACGTGCAGCGGGAGCAATTGCCCGACGACGACGAGCAGGCCGTGGCCACGCTGGTCAACCTGGTGTCTGCTGCCGAAGGCCTCGATCTGCAGCCTGAAGGTCTGCTGGTGGTGGGGTCTGGTGTCGACATTCCGTTGATCAAGCCGGCACTGGAAGACGCCACCTCGCTGCCGCTCAGCGTGCCCGACCACCCCGAGACCGCGCTGGCCCGCGGCGCGGCGCTGGCTTCGGCCAACGCGCCGCTGTTCGCCTCGTCGACCGCGGCGCTGGCCTACGCGCTGGACCCGGGCACCGGCTCGGTGAGCCGGCACGTCGACGCGCCAGGCTATCTGGCCGTCGCTGAAGCAGCGGTCCCGAGCCCTGATGCCGGTCCGGATGCGCTGGCCTACAGCGCCATTGCCGACGAGTCGGCCGCGGTCTACACGCAGTTGGGGCCCGACGCCTACGAGCCCGAAGACTTCACTACCGGCATGTATCCCGACTTCGACCGGTTGCAGCAGGAACACGAGACGCGCAAACCTTTCCTGGTGGCGATGGGCGTCTTGCTCATTTTCGTCACCGGCGTGATGGGCCTGGTGATTTCGCTGGCGTTCAGCATCCGGCCGTCGGCCGATACGCGGCCGAGCCTCAGCCACAACGTCGTAGCACCGGCGCGCGTACCGGCTCCTGCGCCTGCAGCGCCGCCCGCGCCCGCGGCCGCACCTGTGCAGGCACCGGCTCCGGCGGCCGCTCCGGCTCCGATCCACGCTGCCGCGCCGGCCCCCGCGCCGCCGCCCGTGTTCGCTCCGGCGCCGGCGCCGCCGCCGATATTCGCGCCGGCACCGGCGCCGCCACCGGCGATTGCGCCGATACCGATACCGCTTGGGCCGATCCTTCCGGGGATTCCAGGGCTTGCCCCGCCGCCACCGGCGTGGGGTGGTCCCCCGCGCGGCCCCCAGCCTGGACCGTGGGGTCACGGTGGCGGTCCCGGTTTCGGCGGACCCGGCTGGGGTCACGGCGGTGGCGGCTGGGGTCACGGCGGCTTCGGCCACGGCCGCTGACCAGCCCGGACCAGAGGAAAAACAACCCATAGCCGCCGGGTCCGACCCGTCGGTATCGTCGTAATAGCAACTAACTCGGCGATCAACGCGTGCCGCTCCGTACCCCGATAACGAGCGCGCAGCTTGGAGGAGAAGTGGACACCGTACTTGGCGTGTCGATGGCACCCACGGCGGTCCGCATGGTTCTCGTGGAAGGCGAAAACGCCGACGGCGTCACCGTCGACGAAGACGGCTTCGACGTCAACGCGGCCGCCGACGCGCCGACGATCAACGCGGCCGACCAGGTGGTGTCGGCGATCCTCGGCACCCAAGAGGGCGCCGTCGACGGCGGCTATCAGCTGCGCTCGATCGGTGTGACCTGGACCGATCCCATCGAAGCTGCGGCACTGCGCGATGCTCTTGCTGCCCGCAAGGTCGAGAACGTCATGTTGGTGTCGTCGTTTCTGGCCGCCGCTGCGCTGGCCCAGGTGGTAGGCAGCTCCGTCGGCCACGCCCAGACCGGCCTGCTGTTCGTCGAGGCCGACACCGCGACGCTGGCCGTGGTGAACACCTCTGACGGGTCGATCACCGACGTACACCGCCAGCCGTTGACGCCGGGCCGCGACTCCTTCGGCGACCTGGCCGCACTGGTGTCGGGCGCAGGGTCGCTGAGCGCCCAGCCCGACGGGCTATTCCTGGTCGGCTCCGGCGATGTGGACATCGCCAGCCTCAAGCCGCAGCTGGAGGCCGCGACGGGGCTGATCATCAGCGCACCCGAGGAGCCCGCGACCGCGCTGGCCCGCGGCGCAGCGCTGGCCTCGGCCAACGCCCCGCTGTTTTCGTCGTCGACCGCCGCGCTGGCCTACGCCCAAGATCCCGGCACCGGCTACATCAACCCGTACGCCGTCGCCCCCGGGTACTTCGACGTCGCCACCGACGGCAAGACCGGTGAGCAGGCCCTGGCCTACAGCGCCGTCCCCGACGAGGACGGCGATGCTTACACCGCGCTCGCCGACGACAGCGAATCGGAGACCGGCCTCTACACCGGTGCCGCCTACACCGGTGTCGCCGAGGCGCAATCCGAAGGCGGCCGCCGGCCGCTCGTCCTGGTGGCCAGCGCGGTGGCCGCGCTGTTCGTGGTGGGTGCGGCGGCCTTGCTGGTCGCGCTGGCGGTCAGCATGCGGCCGACCGCTGCCACCCGCCCCGACCCGGGTCATAACGCCAAACCGGCGCCCGCAGCGCCGGCGGCCCCGGCCCCGGCGTCTGCTCCGGCTCCTGCCCCCGCAGCGCCGCCCGCGCCGGAAGCACCCGCTCCGGCTCCCGAAGCACCGGCTCCTGAGCCGGTCGTCCAGGCTCCCGCTCCGGCCTCACCGGCGCCCGCGCCCGCGGCGCCCGCTCCGGCACCCGAGGCCCCGGCGCCCGCTCCCGCTCCGCCACCGGCTGCACCGGCACCCGCTCCGGCACCGCCTCCCGCGGTGGTGCCAGTTCCCATCCCGATTCCGGGCGTCCCACCGATCTTCGGCGGCCCGCGGCCGGGCCAGTGGGGTCCGGGCGGCGGCGGCTACCCGGGCGGCGGTGGCGGCTACCCCGGTGGCAGCGGCGGCTACCCCGGTGGCGGTGGAGGCGGCTACCCGGGCGGTGGTGGCGGCTATCCCGGTGGCGGTCACGGCAGCGGCGGCGGCGGCTTCGGTGGAAGCAATGGTGGCGGGGGTCACGGCGGCTGGGGCCACTGATTCGGCCCGTCCGACCTGCGCATTCAACCCTCGACACGAAACCGTCACCTGACGTTTGACCCCCGCTCAGAAGAGCGATGCCGTTAGCTCATTGCAGCGACTTACACACGGGTGTATGAGGTGCACCGTTTTTGGCACGGGCTATCTGGGTGCGACCCACGCAGCTGGGATGGCCGACCTGGGACACGAGGTCGTCGGTGTCGACATCGATCCTGGTAAAGTCGCCAAGTTGGCCGCCGGCGATGTCCCATTTTATGAACCGGGCCTTCGAAAGATGTTGCGGGACAACATCGAAGCGGGCCGTCTGCGGTTCAGCACCGACTACGACCTGGCTGCCGAGTTCGCCGACGTGCACTTCCTGGGAGTCGGTACCCCGCAGAAGCGCGGCGAATACGGAGCCGACCTGAGTCATGTTCATGCCGTAATCGACACGCTCGCACCGCGTTTGACGCGGCCGGCGGTGATCGTCGGAAAGTCCACCGTCCCCGTCGGGACCGCCGCCGACCTGGTCGGGCGGGTGCGGGGGGCCGCACGGCCCGGGGTGGACATCGAAGTGGCCTGGAATCCGGAATTCCTGCGCGAAGGTTTCGCGATCCACGACACACTGCACCCTGATCGCATTGTGCTTGGCGTACAGGATGGTTCGGTGCGTGCCGAGGCGGCGATCCGGGAGATGTACGCACCGATGCTCGACGACGGCGTGCCGTTCCTGGTGACGGACCTACAGACCGCCGAACTGGTAAAGGTCTCCGCGAACGCCTTCCTGGCGACCAAGATCTCGTTCATCAACGCGATCTCCGAGGTGTGCGAGGCCGCCGGCGCCGACGTCAAGTTGCTGGCCGACGCACTCGGCCACGATCCGCGGATCGGGCGCCGATTCCTCAACGCCGGCTTGGGTTTTGGCGGCGGCTGCCTGCCGAAGGACATCCGCGCGTTCATGGCCCGAGCCGGTGAACTGGGCGCCGATCAGGCGCTCACCTTCCTAAGGGAAGTCGACAACATCAACATGCGGCGGCGCACCCGCATGGTTGAACTCGCTACCAAAGCGTGCGGCGGCTCGCTGCTGGGCGCGAACATCGCCGTCCTCGGTGCCGCATTCAAGCCCGAATCCGACGACGTGCGTGACTCGCCCGCACTCAACGTGGCGGGCCAACTCCAGCTCAATGGGGCCGCCGTGAACGTCTACGACCCCAAGGCGCTGGAGAATGCGCAGCGGCTCTTCCCGACACTGAACTACGCGGTCTCGGTGGAGGAAGCGTGCGAACGCGCCGATGCGGTCCTGGTGCTCACCGAGTGGCCGGAATTCGTCGATCTCGACCCCGCCGTGCTCGCCGACCGAGTGCGGTCCCGCGTGATCGTCGACGGTCGCAACTGCCTCGACGTGCAGCGCTGGCAGCAGGCCGGTTGGCGCGTGCACTGCCTGGGACGCCGCGTAGCCTAACCGCGTAAACCTTTCCGCCGCACGCGGTACCTTCCTTTGCATGACCACATCGGAGATCGCCACGGTATTGGCGTGGCACGACGCGTTGAATGAGGCCGACACCGACACGCTTCTGGCCCTATCCAGCGACGACATCGAAGTCGGCGACGCACATGGCGCCGCCCAGGGCCATGCCGCGTTGCAGGAGTGGGCGACCGCCCACCCGCGTCACGCCGAAGTGGGACGGACCTTCGTCCACGATGGTGTCGTTGTGGTCGAACAGAAGATCGGCGGCCCAGGCGAATCCGGCCAAACCGTCGCGTCGGCGTTCCGCGTCGTGCACGATCACGTGACTTCGGTGTTCCGTCATGACAATGTGGCCGCGGCGCTGGCCGCGACCGATCTGACCGACGCCGATCTTGTCGACTGAGGAGTAGTAGATGCGCGGGATCATTCTGGCCGGCGGCGCGGGTACGCGGCTGCACCCGATCACGATGGGTGTCAGCAAGCAGTTGTTGCCGGTCTATGACAAACCGATGATCTATTATCCGCTGTCCACCTTGATGATGGCCGGGATTCGCGACGTCCAGCTGATCACCACCGTTCCCGACGCGGCCGCATTCGAACGACTTCTCGGTGACGGCAGTCAATTCGGCATCAACATCAGCTACGCGGTACAAGGTCGCCCCGAGGGTCTGGCCCAGGCATTCACGATCGGCGCTGGCCATATCGGATCCGACTCGGTGGCTTTGGCGTTGGGCGACAACATCTTCTACGGACCAGGGTTGGGCACCAACCTCCGCCGTCACCAAGAAATAGACGGCGGAGCGATTTTCGCCTACTGGGTGGCCAACCCGTCCGCGTACGGCGTCGTTGACTTCAGCCCCGACGGCATCGCGCTGTCGATCGAAGAGAAACCCGCCACACCGAAATCCAACTACGCGGTGCCGGGTTTGTACTTCTACGACAACGACGTGATTGAAATCGCGCGGAGCCTGAAACCTTCTGCACGTGGCGAATACGAGATCACCGATGTCAACCGGACCTACCTCAATCAGGGTCGACTGACCGTCGACGTGCTCGCCCGAGGTACCGCGTGGCTGGACACCGGGACATTCGACTCGCTGGCCGATGCCGGTGACTACATTCGTACCCTCGAACGTCGGCAGGGCCTGAAAGTCAGTGTCCCCGAAGAAGTCGCCTGGCGGATGGGCTTCATCGACGACCAACAGCTGACCCGCCGAGCCGAGACCCTGCTGAAATCCGGCTACGGCACCTACCTGTTGCAGCTGCTGGAACGACGCTGACGCTCAGCCACCCGACAGCGGACGCCCCATGACGGTCAGGCGGTTTCCGTAGCGGGGGCCGTGGCCGAATCCGCCCTGGCGACCGGCGGAGGCGCCTGGCATACCGGGCATCCCGGCCGGTACGGCTCCGGTGCCGCCGCCGCTCGGGCCCACCGCGTTGGTCCAGCCGCCGCCGGCATAGGTGACACCGCTGTGGTTGGCGACCTGCGCGGTCGCGGTCCACGCCGGCGGCACGGACAACCGGCCGACCAGCGTGCTGCCCGAGGTGTTCACCGAGACGCCCACGTTCGGCACGGCCGCGGGCGCCGCAACCGGGGCGGGCGGGGCGATGTACCCGGTCACACCAGCGCCGCCAGGCGCCGACTCGACGTTTGGGTTCAACGAGTTGATGTCGGCGAGGCCGCTGGTGATCGCGGGCGTGATGATCGCGGGGCTGACGTATCCGGCCGAAGTGAAACCGTTCAGTAGGTTCGAGTTCAGGAAGATTCCTAGGGAGTTCCCGTCCTGACCGTCCAAGAAGTCGAGGAGTTGGCCGAACCAACCCTGCGGGTTCGTGGATGCCGCCGACATCGGCGAGGTGAGCTGCTTCAACGACGACGGGATCGACGACGTGATCTGCTGCAGCTGCGACTGCACGCCGGCTCCGGTACTGGCGGTGTTGGCCTGGCTGACCGCCGAACCCTGCGTCGCCTGCGCGGCGGGGTTGGATGTCTCGGGCGCCGCGGTGAACGGCTTGACCGTTGACGCCGCCGCCGAGCTCCCGGCATAGCCGTACATCGCTGCGGCGTCCTGTGCCCACATCTCGCCGTACATCGCCTCGTTGGCGGCGATGGCAGGGGTGTTCTGGCCGATGACGTTGGTCGCCACCAGCATCGCCAGTTGCGCGCGGTTGGCGGCGACTTCCAGCGGGGGGACGGTCATTGCGTACGCGGTCTCGTAGGCGCTCGCGGCGTCCGACGCCTGGGCCGCGGTCTGCTCGGCCTGCGCGCCGGTCGTGGTCATCCAGGCGATGTAGGGGTCGACGGCGGCGGCCATTGTCGCCGATGTCGGGCCGAGCCACTCGTCGTCCAGGACGTCGATTGTCGATTGGTATTGGGTCGCGGCCGAATGGAGTTCGGCGGCGAGCAGATTCCAGGCTGCCGACGCGGTACGCATCGGTGCCGAGCCGGGCCCGGAATACATTCTCCCAGAGTTGATTTCGGGTGGTAGAGCGCCAAAGTCCATGGTCAACGGTCCGAACTCGGAGTCGTCGAGGTACACGATCGGTTGCGGTCGGCCGTTGCTGCGGGCGACTGTGCCTGCTTTGCAACAGAGAACATCGCAACTCTCCTTTCGATAAAAGCTGATCTATCCAGATCCACTGATGCAGATTTGTCTGATGCGCTAGAAGCGCGGGGTTGCGCGAAATTGCTGGGGTATCAACTGTTAGTCGATCCGCCGCACCCCCCGTGATCAGGTCGTGTGCACCGCAGAACCTCTGGCGTATCCACTTCTGTGTGGCAAGCCAATAAAGGCATTGGCATAGATGTAACCCATAGTGCGCCTAAGTTTCACCGTGGCGCGCGACGAGTGGCCAAATTCATAGAAACTTCAAATTTTGCCGCGGCGTTTCTCGCTCACAGCTTTCTCACTGATTACCGGCAGCAAAGTGGGTGAAGACTTTCAGCCGACGGGGTTACTGACGGTAATTGACCAGGAAGTTGCCCAGGCGCTCGATAGCCCGGGACAGGTCGCGCGACCATGGCAGAGTGACGATCCGCAGATGATCCGGTGCGGGCCAGTTGAATCCGGTTCCCTGGGTGACGAGGATCTTTTCCTGCAACAGCAGATCGAGGACGAGTTGCTCGTCGTCGACGATCTCGTACACCTCGGGATCGAGCCGCGGGAACGCATACAGCGCGCCGGCGGGTTTGACGCAGGACACGCCGGGGATTTCGTTGAGCTTGGACCAGGCGACGTCGCGCTGCTCGAGCAGTCGTCCGCCCGGCAGTACCAGGTCGTCGATGCTCTGATGGCCGCCCAGCGCTACCTGAATCGCATGCTGCGCAGGAACATTCGGGCACAGCCGCATATTCGCCAGTAGGTGAATGCCTTCAATGAAGCTGCTGGCATGGTCCTTGGGGCCGGTGATGGCGAGCCAGCCGGCCCGATATCCGGCTACTCGGTAGGCCTTCGACAGCCCGTTGAACGTCAGGCACAACAGATCCGGTGCCACCGACGCCAGGCTGATGTGTTCGGCATCGTCGTACAGGATTTTGTCGTAGATCTCGTCGGCCAATAACAGCAGCTGGTGCTTGCGCGCCAAATCGGCCATCTGCGTGAGGATTTCGCGACTGTAGACCGCGCCGGTCGGATTGTTCGGGTTGATCACGACCAGCGCCTTGGTGCGCTCGGTGATCTTCGACTCGATGTCGGCGATATCGGGCTGCCAGCCCTGGGTCTCGTCGCACAGGTAGTGCACCGGTGTGCCGCCGGCCAGTGACGTCGACGCGGTCCACAGCGGATAGTCCGGAGCCGGAATCAGCACCTGATCGCCATTGTCCAGCAGGGCCTGCAGGGTCAGCGTGATCAGCTCCGAGACCCCGTTGCCCAGATAGACGTCGTCGACGTCGAACCGGGGGAAACCCTCGACCAGTTCGTAGCGGGTGACCACCGCGCGCCGTGCCGGCAGGATGCCCTTGGAATCGGAGTAGCCCTGCGCATACGGCAGCGCCTGGATCATGTCGCGCATGATGACGTCGGGGGCGTCGAAGCCGAACGGCGCGGGGTTGCCGATGTTCAGCTTGAGGATGCGGTGCCCCTCGGCCTCCAGCCGCGCAGCGTGATCGTGCACCGGGCCGCGGATCTCGTAGAGCACGTCCTGCAGCTTCGAGGACTGCGCAAACGTGCGCTGCCGCGGCTGGTGCCCCGCGCTCTGCCATGGCAGCTGGTGAGTGGTCACACCACTCATGGTGCCACGGTTGTCTATCTAATTAATAATTTTTTCGATCGCCTGATCAGCGCTTACCCGGTGGACGGGCCCCGCGGGCGATGCCCAGACCCTTGACCGGAGCCGCCGTCGAAGCGTCCTCGGCGCCATTGCCGCTGTTCTCGGCGAGCTTGGAGTGCGGCTCCTCTTTCGCCTCGGGCTCCGACGTGGACGCAGGCTCCGGGGCCGAGGCCGGGGTCGGGGCCGGCGCGGCGGACTTCTTGGCGCCGGGTCGCTTTGCCCCGGCCGCGATCCCCAGGCCCTTGACCGGTGCGGCCGGCGCTTTGGCCTCCGCGGCCGGCTCAGACGTGGTCTCGGGCTCGGCAGCGGGCGCGGGTGGGGTGGCGGCTTCCGGCTTTGCGGCCGTCTTTTTGGCGCCGGGTCGCTTGGCGCCACCGGCGATGCCGAGCCCCTTGACCGGTGCGGCGACCGCCTTGGCTTCGGGAGCCTTCTCCTCGGATGGCGACGGAGCTTGTGCTGCTTCGGCTTTGGGTGCTGCCTTGGCGCCGGGTCGCTTGGCGCCACCGGCGATGCCGAGTCCCTTGACCGGTGCGGCAGCCGCCTTGGTTTCGGGAGCCTTCTCCTCGGCCGGCGCGGCGGCCTGCGATTCGGCTTCCTCGGGCGGGGCGGTCGCGGTGGCGACAGACGCCTTGGGCTCGGCTTTTTCGGCCTTTTCCGCACGCTCAGCGGCCGCCTTGGCGGCGGCACCCTTCTCCGGCAAAGTGGTCGTGCTGCGATCGAGCGACTCGAGCAGCAACTGCGCCACGTCGCGGACGTCCACACCCTCGCGGCCCGCAGCCTCCTGACGGTCGTTGACGCCGTCGGTGACCATCACCCGGCAGAACGGGCACGCAACAGCAACGGTGCTCGCGCCGGTGGCCAACGCCTCGTCGACGCGGTCGTGGTTGATCCGCTTGCCGATGTGCTCTTCCATCCACATTCGCGCGCCACCGGCGCCACAGCAGAAGCTGCGGTCGGCGTGCCGCGGCATCTCGGCCAGCTTCGCCCCGGCCGCGCCGATCAGCTCACGCGGCGCTTCGTAGACCTTGTTGTGCCGGCCCAGGAAGCAGGGGTCGTGGTAGGTGACGTCCTCCGAGACGGGGTTCACCGGAACCAGTTGCTTGTCGCGCACCAGCCGGTTGAGCAGCTGAGTGTGGTGCAGCACGGAGTAGTTGGCGCCCAGCTGCTTGTACTCGCGGCCCAGGGTGTTGAAGCAGTGCGGGCAGGTGACCACGATCTTGCGGTCGACCGTCTCGACGCCCTCGAACACGTCGTCCAGACTCTCCTTGGCTTGCGCGGCCAGCTGCTGGAACAGGAACTCGTTGCCGGCACGGCGGGCCGAGTCACCGGTGCAGGATTCACCGGTGCCCAGCACCAGGTACTTGACGCCGGCGGTGGCCAGCAGTTCGGCGACGGCCTTGGTGGTCTTCTTGGCCTTGTCGTCGTAGGCGCCGGCGCAGCCGACCCAGAACAGATACTCGAAGCCCTCGAAGCTGTCGACGTCCTCGCCGTAGACCGGTACGTCGAAGTCGACTTCGCTGATCCAGTCGGTGCGCGCGGAGGCGTTCTGGCCCCACGGATTGCCTTTGTTCTCAAGGTTTTTGAACAGCACTCCCAGCTCCGACGGGAACTCGGACTCCATCATGACCTGGTAGCGGCGCATGTCGACGATGTGGTCGATGTGCTCGATGTCGACCGGGCACTGCTCGACGCAGGCGCCGCAGTTCACGCACGACCACAGCACGTCGGGGTCGATCACACCGCCCTGTTCGGCCGTCCCGACCAGCGGGCGGGCCGCCTGCTCGGGTCCGTGTCCGGGTACCCGGCCGAAGCCGGACTCGGGCACGTGGTGGCCCTCTTCGTGCTCGGTCTCGAGGTCGAGCCCCTCGAGCGGCTCGGCCTTCTTCTCGCCGAGGATGTACGGGGCCTTGGCCATCCAGTGGTCCCGCAGGTCCATGATGACGAGCTTGGGGGACAACGGTTTTCCGGTATTCCAGGCCGGACACTGCGATTGGCAGCGCCCGCACTCGGTACAGGTGGCGAAGTCGAGGTTGCCTTTCCAGGTGAAGTCCTCGATCTTGCCGCGGCCGAACACGGCGTCCTCGGCCGGATCCTCGAAGTCGATCGGCTTGCCGTCGAACTCCAGGGGCAGCAGCGGGCCCAGGCCGTCGGGCAGCCGCTTGAAGGTGACGTTGATCGGTGCCAGGAAAATATGCAGGTGCTTGGAGTGCAGCACGATCACCAGGAAGATCAGCGCCACGGCGATGTGGGCCAGCAGCGCGACGGTCTCGATCCACTCGTTGGCGGTCGTGCCCAGCGGGTGCAACAGCACGCCCATGCCGTGCGAGAAGAACGCGCCCCAGCCATAGGGGAGGGTGCCGGTGTTCGCGGCGGCGCCGCGGAACAGCGAGAAGCTGAAGATGACCAGAAAAATCATGAACAGGATGAGCCAGGCGCCGCCGGTGTGCGATCCGTAGAACCGTGATGAGCGCCCGTACTCCTTGGGTTCGGAGCGCAGTCGAATGATCGCGAACGTGGTGATGCCGACGAGCACGCCCAGCGCGATGAAGTCCTGCAGGAAGCCCAACGCGTCCCACCGGCCGACGATCGGGATGTGGAAATGATCGTCGAACAGCGCGCCGTAGGCCTCGATGTAGACCGTGATGAGGATGAAGAAGCCCCACATGGTCAGGAAGTGGGCGACGCCGGGGATCGACCATTTCAGCAGCTTGCGCTGGCCGAACACCTCAGAGACCTGTGCCCACACTCGGGAGCCGACGTCGTCGGTGCGACCGCTGACCGGTTGCCCGGACATGGTGAGTTTGAAGAGCCAGAGGACGCGGCGAACAGCGAGCAAAGCGATGATCGCCGTCCCGCTCAGTCCGACAATCAGTCTGATCAGCATCTGCGTATGCACGGAGCGTCTCCCCAAAGAATCATGTTACTAGCGGGTAACTAGGGACATGCTACTCGCCGGTAACTTAACTACTGCCGCTGCTCAAGCCACGTAAGCCTGACTCATAGTGACATCTCTGGCGGGGGTGCCGCGACGAAGGCTGCCCTAACCTGGCTGCTGCCGGGGTGGTTGAGCGGGCGAACCGGCTTGAACTCAGAAGTGTGGGATCGGCGGTATCGGGGGCAAATTGCTGCGCCACCAGTGACGCCGCGGATGCTGCGGGGTCCACGTCGCGGTGGGCGACGGATCGATGGTGGTGTCGTCGGACGGGGTCGTGGTGGTCGGCTCGGTCGTAGACGGGACCGGTGAGGTGGTGATGGTGTGTTCCGAAGTGGTGGTCGGTGTCCGCGTGATGGTGGGCGCGGGAGCGCTGCCGTCGTTGCCCCGGGCCAAAATGGCCAGGCCGTAGATGATGGCGGCGATCAAGATCACCACCGCCAGGCCCCACAGGGCAAGGACCCACCGCTTGAGGTACCACGGCGACGGATCTCGGACGACGTCGAAGTGCTCTGTTTCGTCGGCACCCCCTGGGGGACCGTCGTACGGCGGCCGGTTGCCGTTCACGGCTAGGGCGTCCCGCCGTCGTGGTGATGGTGGTGATGGTGTCCTTCGTCGGCGCTTGTCGTTGGCGCGGCGGTGGTCGGCGCCGCGGTCGTCGGCTCCGTCGTGGCCGTTTCCGGCGGAGCGACCGGTTCGGTGGTCGTTTCCGGCGGAGCGACCGGTGCGGTGGTCGTGGTGACCGCGGAAGTCGTCGAGATTGTCGGCGACGTCGGGGTTTGCGTAGTGCCGCTGTGACCGCTGGTTTGGTCGGCGAGCAGGTAGAACGCCAGTCCGAGCAGGATTGCCACGAATAAACCGAACGCGACCAGAATGATCGGATTGCGGTACCAAGGTCCGCCACCTTGCGGTGGCGGCGGGTCACCGGCGGCGCTGTAGTCGTAGTAGCCGGTCGGTGCTTCGCTGGGGTCGTCTGGAGGTCCGTAGCCCGTCACGTGCTCCGATCCTAGCCGCGGAACCTGGCGGCTTGGCGGCGGCGGCGGCTCAGAAAATATGCGGCAAGTGCCAGTGATGGTGGTGATGCGGCGGCTCGGCGGGTGCAGGGGAGTTGTTCGCCGGCGGTGGCGGCGCCTGTGCGGGGGCCTGTTCCGATGTCTCGGATGACGGCGCTTCGGCGGTCGTCGTCGGGGTGGTCGTCGTCGGCGACGGTGAAGTGGTGGATGACCGTGTCGGTGTGGTCGACGACGTGTGCGGCGCCGGGATGCTGGATCCGCCGCCGCGCGACAGCTCGACAGTGCCGTAGATGATCAGCGCGAGCAGAAGCGCGAGCAGTAGCGCCCACAGGGCCAGCAGCACGCGATTTCGATACCACGGGGCTGGTGCGACATCGGGTTCGGCTTCGCCGACGCCGTACTCGGCCATCTGCGTTGGCCGATCGCTCGGGTCGTCTGGCAAGCCAGTCACGCTCCGATGCTACGTCAGAGCTGTCGCTGCACTTCGTCGGCGAAAAGCTGCAGGTGGTCGATGTCGGACAGGTCCAGCAGCTGCAGGTAAACCCGTCGCAGGCCGATCTCGGCGTACGGACCCAGCTGATCGACGATCTGGGCCGGCGTGCCGGCGAGCGGCGAATTCGACCGCAGCTCGTCGACCTCACGCCCGATGGCGCCGGCCCGCTTGGCGATCTCGGCGTCGTCGCGTCCGGCGCACACCACGAAGGCCGCCGAGTAGGTCATCGAATCGGCGGGCCGGCCGACCGCATCGACGGCCTCGCGGACCCGCTCGAGCTGCATCCTGATGGTCTCGATCGGCGCGAACGGCACGTTGTATTCGTCGGCGAACGTGGCGGCCAGACGCGGCGTCTTCTTGGCGCCCGATCCGCCGATGATGATCGGCGGGTGTGGGCGCTGCACCGGTTTGGGCAGGGCCGGCGAATCGTTGACCGCATAGTGTGCGCCCGCATAGTCGAATGTCTCGCCGGTCGGCGCGGTCCACAGGCCGGTGATCAGCTCGAGTTGCTCGGTGAGTAGGGCGAAGCGCTCGCGCAGCGGCGGGAACGGTATCGCGTAGGCCAGATGTTCCTTTTCGAACCAGCCGGTGCCGAGCCCGAATTCAACTCGGCCGGCGCTCATTTCGTCGACCTGGGCCACCGCGATGGCCAGCGGGCCCGGATAGCGGAACGTCGCCGACGTGACGAGCGTGCCCAACCGGATCGTCGACGTCTCGCGGGCGATTCCCCCCAGCGTCACCCATGAGTCGGTCGGGCCGGGCTGCCCGTCACCGCTCATCGCCAGGTAGTGATCGGAGCGGAAGAACGCGGAGTACCCGAGCGATTCCGCGGCCTGCGCGACCGCGAGCTGGTGGGAGTAACTGGCACCCTGCTGGGGTTCGACGAATACCCGAAAGTCCACGAGCGCCACATTAGGCGGCGTAGCTAAGAGCCGCCGATGAGTATCAAGTGCGGTCGGAGTCTGTCCCGCCGTGAGCAGAACCAACCTTTCGATGTCGATATCGGCCGACGGCTACGTCGCGGGGCCGGGCCAGTGTCTGGAACACCCAGGCGGCGTGGGCGGCCCAGCCCTGCACCATTGGCACCGTGGCCCCGCCGCGGACCATCCGGTCAACCGGCAGGTGGCCTCCGACATGCTCGACGGCATGGGTGCAACGATCATGGGCCGCAATATGTTCGGGCCGATCCGAGGGCCGTGGGGCGACTCCGATTGGCAGGGCTGGTGGGGCGGCGAGCCGCCCTACCACTGCCCGGTCTTCGTGCTGACCCATCACCCGCATGACCCGATCGAGTTGCGGGGCGGGACGACGTTTTACTTCGTCACCGACGGGATCGAGTCCGCGTATGCCCGGGCCCTCGAGGCAGCGGATGGCGCGCCGATCTCCATCGCGGGGGGAGCGTCGTGTGCCCGGCAGGCTCTCGCGGCCGACCTCGTCGACGAGATCGACCTTCAGCTGAGTCCGCTGATCCTCGGCTCGGGTGAGCGGCTTTTCGACGGATTGGAGGCGGGCGAGCCCGCCCTGGAACTCGACCGGGTGCTCGAAGCGCCGGGCGTGGTTCACCTGCGCTACCGCGTCATTCGGTGAGTCAAGCCGGCCGGCCAGTGGTTAGGTCAGCAGCGTGGATTCCTTCGCAAAGCTGATCCGTGACACCGTCGCAGTGCGGATCCTGGTCTCGGTGGCGGTCGGTGTCGTCGTCGCTCTCGCCGTGGGCAACACGGTCGGCTGGCGGTTCGCGCTTGCCGGCTGGGTGGCGACGGCGGCGCTGTATGTGGTGTGGACTCAACGCATCCTGGTGGGAATGGATGCCGAACAGACGTGCCGGTGGGTGACACGCGAGGATCCGACCCGCTGGCTTGCCGACGTGGTCATCCTGACGGCGAGCGTCGCCAGCCTCGGCGGTGTCGGTTATGTGGTGGCTGCCGGATCGAAGCTGTCCGGCGGCGGCGCAATCGAAGCCGCCTTTGTCGGGGTCCTGACCGTCGGCGCGTCCTGGTGCGCGGTGCACACCTTGTACACCGTCCATTACGCGCGGCTCTACTACTCAGATGAACCGGGCGGCATCAACTTTCACGATCCGAACCCGCCCCGCTTTCGGGACTTCGCCTATTTGGCGTTTACCATCGGCATGACGTTCCAGGTCTCCGACACCGAGATCGGGTTGACCGCCATCAGGGCGACGGTGCTGCGCCACGCGCTGCTGTCCTATCTGCTGGGCGCGGTGGTTCTGGCCGTGACGATCAACCTGATCGCAGGGCTGGGCTCGAAGATCTAGAAGGTGTCGACCTTCTCGATGCTGACGAACATGCCGTGGCCGGTGCGCTGGTTGGTGAACCGGGTACCGCCCACGGTGGCCGCGATCGTCCAACCAACGGCGTCGTAGGTCTGGTAATCGATGGGCACCGTGGGAATGTCACCGAGATTGCCTGCCACCCACTGCACTTCACCCGCGGCGGTGACGTTGACGCCGTTGGCCCGTTCGCCGTCCTGCATCGGCGCATTGGTGAACGGCGCCTCGCAGCCGACGCTGTCGCTGTCGATCTGGCAGCGCGTCTGACCGGACTTCGTCTCGATGAACACCCGGCCGTTTGCGTCGGGTGACAACGGGATCGCGCCGGCGGGTGGGGCGCCACTCGACGGAGCGGGCGGCGACGGCGTCGGTGACGAGATGGACGGCTTGGGCTTGGGGGACGACGGTTCGGTGGGTCCCGCACCCGGCGAAGCGGTCGGGGTGCCAGGCGTCGTCGAATGGCACCCGCTGATCAGCGCAGCACTCAGCACGAGGCCGACCAGTAGCCGGCCGCCTGGGTGGGCGTGCACTTTGCGCGGAGACATCGCAGAAGCAGCGTACGCAGAAGACGGCGTCAGCGACCGCAGTGACGCGCCCGCGAGCCGGTTTGTCACACAGCTCACCTGTCGGCTAACGCGGCGGAAAGCCACCCGTCGCCACCGGACCCCAGCTGCGGGGTGTCACCCGGATCAGGCACTTGCGCTGACTGAGCATCGCGCTGCGGTACTCGTCCCAATCGGGATGTTCGCCGGCGATCGCGCGGTAGTAATCGACGAGCCCTTCGACGGCGTCAGGAACGTCGATCACCTCGGCGTCGCCGTCGACCTGCACGTAGGGGCCGTTGAACTCGTCGGAGAGCACCACGACGCTCGCCTTCGGGGTGCGCCGGATGTTGGCGCTCTTGGCGCGCTGGGGATAGCTCGCGATGACGAGCCTGCCTTGCTCGTCGACGCCGCCGGTCACCGGCGAGCTCTGCAGAGAGCCGTCCGCGCGAAAAGTGGTCACCACCATCCGGTGTCGCGGCCGGACGAAGTCGAGCAATTCCGAGAGACTGACGGTCTCGGCTGTCGCAATCTTGGGAGCCATGCCACCAACGTAATCCAGACGCGCCCCACTGCGAGTTCGTGGTGCGGTACGGATCTGCAACAATCGGCCGAACGCTAATTGCCCTGCGGCTGTTGGCTACTGACCGTCAGTGTCTGCGCCGCGGGTCCGAACATCGATTGCTTGATAGCGCCCAGTGTGCCCCGGTCCTTGCCGTTGAGCGGTCGCACAAGGTCGACGGCCGCGGCCGTCACGGCGCCCTCGCCCGCGATGGCGTCGACGATGCCCAGGCTCACCGCGTCATCGCCGCCGAAGCGTCGCCCGGTGGTCATCGAGGCGACGGCCGCCTGCGGGGTCAGCTTGGCTTGGATCAGCGCGGCCATGCCGGGGGTGAACGGGATGCGGATGTCGACTTCCGGGAAGCAGAAGTAGCCGCGGTCCGACCGCATCACCCGGAAGTCGTGGGCGATCGCCAGCATCGCGCCGGCGCCGAATGCGTGGCCTACGACCGCCGCTGCGGTCGGCATCGGCAGGGTGAGGAATCGGCCCAGCATGCCCTGCACCCGTCCGACGTACCACGTCGTCTGATCGCCGTGCGCGGTCAGCCAGTCCAGATCGAGCCCGTTGGAGTAGAACTTGCCGCCACCGGTGGTCACCAGCCCTTGGGTATCGGAGGCGACCAACTCGTCGAGATGGCTGTCCATTTCGTCGAGAAACTCTGGTGAGAAACGGTTTTCGTCGTCGCCGAGGTCGAGGACGGCGACCTTGTCATCGTAGGTCAGGTTGATGGTCATGGATTTCCTTTCCGAAGGGGTGGTGGTCCGACACCGAGAACTGCGCGCACCGATGCCCGTAGCTGCTCACGGGCGGTAGGGTTGGCGATTCGATTGCGGCTCAATACGATTGCGGTCGGCAAATCGACGATGCAGGTGGTGATCGTGTCGACGGCGCGCGAATCCGCGCGGTTCCATAGCGTTTCCGCGAGCCGGATCATCAGGCCGATGAGCAATCGGTGGAGCTCACGGAGTTCTGCGGCGACGTCGTCCGGCACGTCCGCATCCAGGAGTTCCTCACGCGACACCGCCCACAGCAGCGCCGAAGACTCCGGGGACTGTTCAGCGAAGACGGCCGGCGCCTCCGCGGCGGCCACTACCCCGGCCTGCGGGTCGCCCGCCGTCAGTGCCTGGTCGACCAGCGCGTTTTGCAGGCGGAAAAACCGCCGGGCGGCGCGTATCCAGGCGCGACCCATCAGACCCGGTCGCGATTCGAAGGTGTGGTACAGCGCGCCGTTGGACACACCGGCCGCGGCGCTGACCGCGCGGATGGTGACCGCGGCGGGCCCGGCTGCCACCGTCAACGACTCGACGGCATCCAGGACCCGGTCGGGCTCATATACGCGGGGGCGGGGCACCCGGAGAATAATAACAGAGCGGCTGCTCTATTACTCCTGCGCCAGCTCGGGGACGTCGGCCGAGTGCTCGCCGTATTCGGCCGTTTGGGTGACGCGGTCGCGAACCAGGAACCAGCCGCCGATCAGGGCGGGAACGGCGGCCACCAGCGCTGCGATCACCCAGGGTCCCTTCTCGGGGTCGAGCGCCATCAGCACCAGCACGCCCACCAGGAACGCCAACGTCACGTAGCCGCTGTACGGGGCCAGTGGCATCCGGAAGTCGGGGCGCTTCAGAGTCCCGGCCTTTACCCGGTTGTAGAACCGCAGTTGGCAGACCACGATCGTGGCCCACGCTGCCAGGACGCCGACCGCGGCGATGTTGAGCACGATTTCGAAGGCCTCGCTGGGTTTGACCGCATTGAGCACGACACCGAACAGGCCGATGACAGCGGTCAGCAGGATTCCGCCATACGGCACACCGTTTTTCGACATCCGCGCGGTGAATCTCGGTCCGCTGCCGTTGACCGACATCGAGCGCAGAATTCGGCCGGTGGAATACAGTCCGGCGTTCAGGCTGGAGAACGCGGCGGTGAGCACCACCACGTTCATCAGCGAGCCGGCGCCGCTGAAACCGATGTGCGAGAAGAAAGTGACGAAGGGGCTCTCGCCGTGTTTGTAGGTGGTGTAGGGCAGCAGCAGCGCTAACAAAAGCACTGAACCGCAATAGAATACCGCGATACGGGCGATCACCGAGTTGATCGCCCGCGGCATGACCGTCTCGGGGTTTGCGGTTTCCCCGGCCGCGGTGCCCACCAATTCGACTGCGGCATAAGCGAATATCACCCCGGACGTGACGAGCACCAGCGGCAGCAGGCCGGTCGGCAAGAATCCGCCGTGGTCGGCCCACAGGCTGGGGCCGGTGGTCTTGCCCTCGATCTTGAAACGGCCGGCCAGGAAGATGATGCCGATGACGAGGAACGTCGTCAGCGCCAGCACCTTGATCAGTGCCGCCCAGAACTCGAACTCGCCGAAGGCTTTTACCGAGATCAGGTTGACCGACACCACCGCGGCCAAGGCGACGAGGGCGAGCGTCCACTGCGGGACGGACTGGAAGGCGGTCCAGTAGTGGAAGTAGCTCGCGATCGCGGTGCTGTCCACGATCGCCGCCATCGCCCAGTTCAGGAAATACATCCAGCCCGCGATGAAAGCCGCTTTCTCCCCGAAGAACTCGCGGGCGTAGGAGACGAACGAGCCCGATGCGGGGCGGTGCAGCACGAGTTCGCCGAGTGCGCGCAGAATCAAGAACACGAAGGCGCCACAGATCCCGTAGATCAGGAACAAGCCGGGCCCGGCGGACGCGAGTCGCGCGCCGGCACCCATGAATAGGCCGGTGCCGATCGCGCCACCGATCGCGATCATCTGCATCTGCCGGTTGCTGAGGTCGTGGTGATAGCCCTCGTCCTCGCGAGCGAACTGGGAGGATCCGCCCGCGGCGGGGCCGGGCGCGCTGGGCGGCGGTGGCATTGAGTTCCTATCGTCGTGGGGCAATGCTGCGGCGCCGGGCACGACCGCTGGGGGGCTGGATGGCGAAACTATCCCACGGTGTGATGTCCGCCTCAACCGTTGGGGAACAAAGTCTGGGGCGACCCCGTTGGGCCCTATGACAAACTTGAGCGAGCTAGACTCAACAACGACTTGACAGCGGTGCGCCGCTGGAGGCAATGTTGAGCGCGGTTCACTCAGCAGCGTAGTGCATACGAAGCTCGATTTATCAGGAGGATTCACTATGGCTCGTGCGGTCGGTATCGACCTCGGGACCACCAACTCTGTCGTCTCGGTTCTCGAGGGTGGCGACCCCGTTGTCGTCGCCAACTCAGAAGGTGCACGGACGACCCCATCCGTCGTCGCGTTCGCGCGAAACGGCGAGGTGCTGGTCGGCCAGCCCGCCAAAAACCAGGCGGTGACCAACGTCGACCGGACCATTCGTTCGGTGAAGCGGCACATGGGCACCGACTGGTCGGTGGAGATTGACGGTAAGAACTACACGGCGCAGGAGATCAGCGCCCGCATTCTGCAGAAGCTGAAGCGCGATGCGGAAAGCTACCTCGGTGAGGACATCGCCGACGCCGTCATCACGGTTCCGGCGTACTTCAACGACGCCCAGCGTCAGGCGACCAAGGAAGCCGGCCAGATCGCCGGCCTGAACGTTCTTCGGATCGTCAACGAGCCGACCGCGGCCGCACTGGCCTATGGCTTGGACAAGGGCGAGAAGGAACAGACGATCCTGGTCTTCGACCTCGGTGGTGGCACGTTCGACGTGTCCCTGCTCGAGATCGGTGACGGCGTCGTGGAGGTCCGTGCGACCTCCGGTGACAACCACCTCGGTGGCGACGACTGGGATCAGCGCGTCGTCGACTGGCTGGTCGAGAAGTTCAAGGGCACCAGTGGCATCGACCTGACCAAGGACAAGATGGCGATGCAGCGGCTGCGCGAGGCGGCCGAGAAGGCCAAGATCGAGCTGTCGAGCTCGCAGAGCACGTCGATCAACCTGCCGTACATCACCGTGGACGCCGACAAGAACCCGCTGTTCCTCGACGAGCAGTTGACCCGCGCGGAGTTCCAGAAGATCACTCAGGATCTGCTCGACCGCACGCGTCAACCCTTCCAGTCGGTGATCAAGGACGCCGGTATCGCGGTGTCGGAGATTGACCACGTGGTGCTGGTGGGCGGTTCCACCCGTATGCCCGCGGTGTCGGATCTGGTCAAGGAAATGACCGGCGGCCAGGAGCCCAACAAGGGCGTCAACCCCGACGAGGTAGTGGCCGTTGGTGCCGCGCTGCAGGCCGGTGTGCTCAAAGGTGAGGTCAAAGACGTTCTACTGCTTGACGTCACACCGCTGAGCCTTGGTATCGAAACCAAGGGTGGCGTGATGACCAAGCTGATCGAGCGCAACACCACCATCCCGACCAAGCGGTCGGAGACCTTCACCACGGCCGACGACAACCAACCGTCGGTGCAGATCCAGGTCTTCCAGGGTGAGCGCGAAATCGCTTCGCACAACAAGCTGCTCGGCTCTTTCGAGCTGACCGGCATCCCGCCGGCTCCGCGCGGCGTCCCCCAGATCGAGGTCACCTTCGACATCGATGCCAACGGCATCGTGCACGTGACGGCCAAGGACAAGGGCACCGGCAAGGAGAACACGATCAAGATCCAGGAGGGCTCCGGCCTTTCCAAGGAAGAGATCGACCGGATGATCAAGGACGCCGAGGCGCACGCGGACGAAGACCGTCAGCGTCGCGAGGAGGCCGACGTCCGCAACCAGGCCGAGACGCTGGTCTACCAGACGGAGAAATTCGTCAAAGAGCAGCGCGAGGCCGAAGGCGGATCGAAGGTTCCCGAAGACACGCTGAACAAGGTCGACGCCGCCGTGGCGGAAGCCAAGACGGCGTTGGGCGGCACCGACATCGGCGCCATCAAGTCCGCGATGGAGAAGCTCGGCGAGGAGTCGCAGGCGCTCGGTCAGGCCATCTATGAGGCCACCCAGTCCGAGCAGGCCGCCGGCGCTCCCGGCGCTTCCGGCGCTGGCAGCACTGCGGGAGCCGACGACGTCGTCGACGCGGAGGTGGTCGACGATGACCGGGAGGGCCAGTGACCGAAGGCAACCCGGAAGAACCGTTAACCGTCACTGACAAGCGACGGATAGATCCCGAGACCGGCGAGGTACGCCACGTTGCTGCCGGCGCCGCCCCTGCGGGGGCGGCACCGGGGGCGGCGGCGATTCCGGAATCGGCGGGTGCTGCAGCCGACAAAGTCGTCGAGCTGACCGCCGATCTGCAACGGGTGCAAGCCGACTACGCCAACTACCGCAAGCGCGCGTTGCGCGAACAGGAGGCCAGTGCCGAGCGGACCAAGGCCGCAGTGGTCAGCCAATTGCTGGGCGTGCTCGACGATCTCGAGCGTGCGCGCAGTCACGGCGACCTGGATTCGGGCCCGCTGAAGGCGGTGGCCGACAAGCTGGTCGGCGCACTGACCGGTCTCGGCCTGGCGGCCTTCGGAGCTGAGGGTGAGGACTTCGACCCGGCGCTGCACGAAGCCGTCCAGCATGAAGGCGATGGCGGCCAAGGCTCCAAGCCGGTGATCGGCAACGTGATGCGGCAGGGTTACAAACTCGGCGAGCAGGTGCTGCGGCACGCGCTGGTCGGGGTGGTGGACACCGTCGCGGAAAGCGCTGACATCTCCGACACCGGCGATAACGACGCGAACGAGGGTGAGCAGCACGCAGAATCAGAATCGTCGCAGAAATAACGATCGGTTCGAAAACAGGAAGGCGGAGGGGGTGACGCAACATGGCTCAACGCGAGTGGGTCGAAAAGGACTTCTACAAGGAGCTGGGCGTCTCCTCTGACGCCAGCGCCAAACAGATCAAGACGGCGTACCGCAAACTGGCGTCGGACCTGCATCCGGACAAAAACCCGGACGGGGCCGAACGGTTCAAGGCGGTTTCCGAGGCGTACAGCGTGCTGTCCGACGAGGCGAAGCGCAAGGAGTACGACGAGACCCGTCGGCTCTTCGCCGGCGGCGGATTCGGTCGGCGTTTCAATGGCGGCGGTGGCGCCGGTGACTTCACCGGTGGCTTCGGCGGAGACGGCGCCGAATTCAACCTCAACGACCTGTTCGACGCGGCCGGCCGCAGCGGTGGCAGCAATATCGGCGACCTGTTCGGCGGATTGTTCGGCCGTGGCGCTCAGCCGCGGCCGAGCCGGCCGCGTCGCGGCAACGACCTGGAAACCGAAACCGAGTTGGATTTCCTGGAAGCCACCAAAGGTGTCGCGATGCCGCTGCGGCTGACCAGTCCGGCGCCGTGTACCAACTGCCACGGCAGTGGCGCGCGGCCGGGCACCAGCCCTAAGGTCTGCCCGACCTGTAACGGCGCGGGCGTAATCAACCGCAACCAAGGCGCTTTCGGGTTTTCCGAGCCGTGTACCGAATGCCGCGGCAGCGGGTCGATCATCGAGCACCCCTGCGACGAATGCAAGGGAACCGGTGTGACGACCCGAAGCCGCACCATCAACGTCCGGATCCCGCCGGGCGTGCAGGACGGGCAACGGATCCGGTTGGCCGGCCAGGGCGAAGCCGGCCTGCGCGGCGCTCCGTCGGGCGATCTCTACGTCACCGTGCATGTGCGCCCCGACAAGGTGTTTTCCCGTGACGGCGACGACCTCACCGTCACCGTGCCAGTTGCCTTCAGCGAACTAGCGCTGGGCACAACACTTTCCGTGCCGACGCTGGATGGCAAGGTCGGGGTCCGGGTACCCAGGGGGACGGCTGACGGCCGGATCCTACGGGTCCGTGGGCGCGGTGTGCCCAAACGATCCGGTGGCCAGGGCGATCTTCTCGTCACCGTGAAAGTTGCTGTGCCGCCGAACCTGGAGGGTGCCGCGAAAGAAGCACTCGAGGCCTACGCGGTCGCGGAGCGGTCCAGCGGATTCGATCCCCGGGCCGGATGGGCGGGTAACCACTGATGGCCAAGAAGGACGAGGCCCGGACGTTTCTGATTTCGGTAGCCGCCGAGCTGGCCGGTATGCACGCCCAGACACTGCGTACCTATGACCGGCTCGGGCTGGTCAGCCCCAGCCGGAGTTCCGGTGGGGGACGGCGCTATTCGCAACATGACGTGGACCTGCTCCGCGAGGTGCAGCGTCTCTCTCAAGATGAAGGCGTCAATCTAGCTGGTATCAAACGGATTATCGAGTTGACCAATCAGGTCGAGGCTCTGCAGTCCCGATTGAAAGAGATGGTCGCCGAGATCGAGGTGTTGCGAGCCAACCAGCGCCGCGACATCGCGGTGGTGCCCAAGAGCACCGCCGTGGTGGTGTGGAAACCGCGTCGGCGCTGACCCTTCGCCCCGAACGGGACTTCAGAACGTGTTGACCAGCTTGTGCTGTTCAGCCATCTGCCGGGACATCGTGTAGTGGTGGTAGTGCATCGCGCACTTGATCACGCAGATGAACAGCAGGCTCGGATCGGGCCGCTTCAGCGCCATCGTCGTCATCCGGCGGCGATAGACCCGGCGCAAATCCGGGTCGGGGATGTTCTTCATCAACCGAAGGAACAGGCCGGTGGCCAGCACGGCATCGACCGATTGTGACTTCAACTTCCGCCACGGGTGTTTGCGCCAGTAGGCATTGCGAGCCCGAGCCCAATCGAATTTCCTTGTCAGGAACAAGTTTTCGAGCCGCTCGAAGTAGAAGTCGGGATCGTAGAGTTCCTGCATCAGATCGACGTACCCGTCGCGCAACTCCTCGCGCGTCATACCGAGCGGAATGACATTGGTGCCGAACGGTTGTTCGTCGTCGAGATCGAGGCGGCCCTCGTTCTTCAAGCGGGCGTGCAGCGGCGTCTTGGGGATCGCCGAAAGCATGCCGACCATGGCGTGCATGATGTCGGTCTGACGCAGGAATTCGTGCTGGGCCTTGAAGATCCGGGTGTCGTCGTGGTCGAAGCCGACGATCATGCCGCACCAGACTTCGATGCCGGAGTCCTGCACTGTCCGGACGCGGTCGACGATCGACCCGGTTTTCTTGACGTTCTGGTACTTCTTGGTCTCGCGTAGCGATTCCTCGTTCGGGCTCTCGATGCCGATGAACACGGTCACGATGTTGGCCGCATCCATCAACTGAATCAGCTCCTCGTCTTCGGCGAGGTTGAGCGACGCCTCGGTGAAGAACGTGAACGGATACCCTTCGGCGGTCTGCCATTCGATGAGGTCGCGCAGCAACTCCTTGACCGCGGCCTTGTTGCCGATCAGGTTGTCGTCGACGATGAAGGCCATTTTGAGGTGCTGCTTGCGCATCGCTTCCAACTCAGCGATCACCTGAGCGCTGGTCTTCAGCCTCGGCCGTCGGCCGAACGTGACAATGATGTCGCAGAATTCGCACTGGAACGGACAGCCGCGGCTGAATTGCACACTGCCGAAAAGGTATTCCTTGGTCTTCAGCAGGTCGTAGCGCGGCACCGGCATCTGCGTCATGTCGGTCGGCTCGGCCTGCTCGTAGCGGCGCTGATGCCGTCCCTCGGCCCACTCGTCGAGGAACTGCGGCCAGGTGGTTTCCGCTTCGCCGATGAAGATCGCGTCGGCCAGGCCCTCGAAATAATCTTCCTGCACGGTCACCCACGGACCCCCGACGACCGTGAAGACACCGCGGGTTTTCAGCTCGCGCAGAATCTCGAGCATTCGGGCGCGCTGGACGGTCATGCCGGTGAGCCCCACGATGTCGGCGCGCGCCAGGCGGTCGTAGTCGATGGGCTCGACGTTCTCGTCGACGAGGGTCACCGAGTGGCCGGCGGGAGTCAACGCCGCCAGCAGCGGCATGCACGCGGTCGGCAGATTGCACTTCTTACCGAGCAGCGGAAGGGCATGTTCGAGGCCCCAGTAGGACACCTCGAACCGAGGATTGACGAGGACGATGTCAGCCACAATCGCCTACTTCGACCGGAGGAACTGCGCTTACCGGCGCGAGTCTAACAGTCGAAACGGTCAGCTGACTTGGATCGAGAACTGGGCGATGCCCCAGTCGCCGGGCTGAGCCGACGGATAACCGCCCCGGCGCAATGCATCGGTGGGCGCTGCCATCGGCTCGAAGCACACCACGTCCTCACTGAGTGGCGCGAAGATCTGCGCGGCCGGATAGCCCTCTTCGAAATGAACCTCGATGCGGCGGCCGCCGCCGGAAACCGCGAACGCGGACCCGTCTGCCACCTGGTCGTACCCGTCGTCAAAAGCTCTGTCGCCCAACGGTTCACTGAGGGCGGGCTGGACGAAGGCATCGCCGGTGGGCAATCCCTTGTCGTCGAGTACCAAGTGCCGCAGTGCCGGGGTCTCGATCACCCACTGTTCGCGCGGCACTCCCGGCAGCTGCAGGTAGGGATGGAAGCCGAAACACAGCGGCACGGCGTATTCGCCGGTCGGGGTGATTGCTACGCGCAGCCGCAGGGTTCGCTCGACCAGCGTGACGTTGAGAGACAGCCGGTGCGGAAACGGGAAGCTGGCCAGCAGCTCCTCATCGGTGGTGAAATCCACCTCGCCAGTGAGCTCATGACCTGATTCGTGCGTCACCCGCCAGTTCGGGAACGCGGCGAGCACGCCGTGGATCGGCAGTCCGTTGGGATCCGTCCGTACCCCATATTCACCGTCGGTCAATGTGACCGTCTTACCTTCGGCTTCGTATGTGTTGGCGCCCAGGCGATTTGCCCACGGATACAGCAGCGGGATGCCCATCGTCTTCCCGTTGGCCACGTACGCGTCGAGCCCGCGGCGCTGTCCGAGTAGTTCGACGCCCGAGTCGCTCAGCGAAATACCGATCATGCCGGCCTCGGGGACGAACTGGGCCTCTACCTCAGATGACGGGTCGCTCAGCGTGACGATGCGCACGACCCGAGACTATGTCAGAGCGCTCCGCGTTCTGCATCGTCGGCGTCGGGTCAAAGTAGCCACCTCCTCCTCAGAACGCTCCGCGTTCTGCATCGTCGGCGCCGGGTCAAAGTAGCCACCTCCTCCTCAGAACGCTCCGCGTTCTGCATCGTCGGCGCCTAGCGGGACAACGGGTCGTGCTGGATGCGCTCAGCCGGCGCACCTTTGGCGATCAGCGCATTTCTGGTAGCACGCACCATTTCTGGCCCGCCGGAGATCAGGATCTGGCGGTCGCCCCAGTTGCCATATCTGGTGACGACGTCCATCAGCTTGCCGGTCTGGCGCACGTGCAGCCCACGCGGCGGCGTCACGTCCGGATAGTCCGCGGCCCACGCGGGATCGGCGGCGAACTCGGAGACCGGTGTCACCGCCAGCCACGGATTGTTCGCCGCGATATGCCACAACGTTTGCAGGTCGTAGAGCTCGCAGGGGTAGCGGCCGCCGAAAAACAGGTGTACGCGCGGGTTTTCGGCCCAGCGGGTGAGGTTCATGACGATCGCGCGCAGCGGCGCGAGCCCGGTGCTGCCCGCCACCAACAACACGTCGCTGCCGTCGCGATCAACCTGCAGGCCGCCGTGCGGGCTGGACAGCCGCCACCGATCGCCGGCCCGCGTCTCGTTGACGATCGCGTTGCTGACCAGGCCACCGGACACCGCGCGGACGTGAAACTCGACTGCGCCGGCGTCGTCGGGCGGGATGGCCGGAGTCAGGTATCGCCACCGCCGCGGGCACTGCGGCACAGCGACGTTGACGTACTGACCGGCGTGATATGACATCGGGCTGTCCAGTTGCAGTCGGATCACCGCCAAGTCGCGGGACACCCGCAGATGCTCGACCACCGTGCCGTCCCACCACGCCGGCCCCTGCTCAGCCTCGGCGGCCCCGCTCATCACCCCGGCGATCAGGTTGAGCGACTGCTGGGCGGCGGCGTCGACGGACTCGGTCCACGCATTGCCCACGGCATGCCGCAGCGTCGCATACAGAGCCTGGGCCAGGGTTTCGTAGTGCCCGGGCAACACCCCGTACTTGCGGTGGTCGCGGCCGAGCTGAGCGAGAAACGCGACCGGCTCCTGCGAGCGCTGAGCCACCAATTCGCCGTAGATCCACTTCAGCGCGTGCGCGAACGCGGCCCGCTGGGCCGCCATGTCGGGCGGGAACAGGTCGCGCGTCGACGCGTCGAAGGAGAACCAGCGGGTATAGAACCGGCCGATGAGCCCGTTGCCGTCGTCCGGGTCGATGGCAGCGTGCAATACCGCCAGCGCATCCCGGTCGTTGAGGCTCACGGCCGCCGATTTTATGCCTGGCGGGCCGGAATCCTAGGAGAGCGCCTTGACGCCGTGGTAGAGCACCATCCCGCCGATCAGCACCAGGACGGCGGCGAGCATGGCGGCATTGTTCTTTTCCATCCACTCTTTGAGCCGCGCCATGGGAGCATCCAGCCGGTGACCGGCGGCCACGTAAGCGAGGACGGGGATCGCGACGGTGGACGCGGCGACGGCGATGTAAATCGTTCCGGACAGCACCTCGCCTGTCCGGCCGAGGTTGCCGCTGCCGATGGCCAGACCGGCCAACGCGCACATGGTCAGCACCTCGACTCTCACCACGGTCAACGCCACGCCGAAGGCCGCCGCGCGCGCGGGCTCGAGCGTTTCGAACGATCGCATCCACTTGGGTGACTCGCTGTGGCCTTCCCGGGTCAGCCAGCGGTAGATGCCGAACCCGATCAGCGCCAGCCCCAGCACCACGCGCGTCCACGACGCCCACATGGGTGGCTTGTTGTGCAGGCCGCTGAGCGCATCGGAGGACGCGATGAATGCAGCGGTCAAGACAACTAGGCCCAGCAACCAGCCGCCGAAAAAGGCGAGGCCGGTCGGCCGGGGTCGCGGCGTCTGCAGTACCAGCACTGCCGGGATGACCGACAGCGGCGAGATCGAGACGACGAGCGCCAGCGGGATCAGCGTCGTCAGCAGGGAAACCCAACTTTGCGTCACGGGCTGAATCTTCGCATTGACAGGCCAACAGTGGGTGATCGTTGGCGTTACCGCCTACGGATGTCTGGTGGCGCCGCGCCTCAGCGGGCCCTTGGCGAGCCCGCATCGTTGCGACGCAGGTCTGGTGGCGCCGCGCCTCAGCGGGCCCTTGGCGGGCCCGCATCGTGGCGACGCAGTGTCCAAGCCGGCACCCAGTGCGTGACCGTCTTGCGCTTGGCCCCGTAGGCGATCGGATAGGTCACCAGCCCCCACCAGTCGCCCTGCTCGCAGATGCCCCAGCAGCTCAGCCGACCCTCGACGACCTTGTGCAGCTGCAGGCCGTTGGCGTAGTACCGCCCGGAGCGGTGTGGCTCGCGGGGGAACAGCACGGTCAGATCGATCAGCACGGTGACCGGCGGCCGCACCACCCGGAACGGGTTGCGCACCGGCTGCCCGTTGTATCCGATCGACGCGAGGTCTCCCACTGTTCGATCATACGTTCGAAGAGGGCGGTCGGGGCGGGCACGGCAGCCGAAACTTCTCAGAACGGGATCGGGATGATCGCCCCGAGGAGAGCCAGCGGGATGATGCCGATGTCGGCGGCGATCGGCGTGCCGATGGCATCGATCGGGTTGGTGGCGATCTCGGATACGAAGAAGTTGTAATCGATCTGGGGGAGTGAGATCAGTAACGCACTGGCGACGTCGAGCAACGGCAGACCGGTGTGCGGGGGAAAGGTGTCGAAAAGGTCGGTCAGGGTCGTCGGCACGACACCGGTGAAGGTGGTTCCGGGAATCACATTGGCCGCCTGCAGAAGCTCGTCGGCCCACGTGGGCAGTGTGTACGAGTAGTTGCTCGGGCTGGCCAGATCCTTGAGCGCATCGGTGACGCCCTGCTGCAGCCCGTTCAGCAAAGCCTGCGGAACCTGTTCGAGCACAGTCGAACTGGGCAAGAAACCCAACGGCGTTGCGACGTCGGCAGCACCCTGGCTCCAGCCGCCCAGATAGTTGTCGGCGACGTTGCCGTAGCCCAGGTTGACCAATACCGACAGGTCGGGATTGAGCAGATCGGCCAGTGGATTGCCGACAAAGGGGATCAGCTGCAGCGGCTCGAGCAGCGGCAGCGTGGTGTCGGGAATCATGTAGTAGTTGGTCAAGGTGTCGGCCGCAGTGGTCGGCAGCTGGATGGCATCGGCTATCTGCTGGTCGCTCAGGCCGAGGTATGCGGCGTGCTGTAACGCGATCCCCAGGAGCGCGTTGAGATCGGACAGCGGGTTGATCGGATACTGCGGAAAGTCGGCGAATCCGTCGTATTCGGCGGTGTACACGTCGGTGGGGTAGAGGTCGGAGGATTCGGGCCCGCTGAACGTCAGGCCGAGGCTCGGAATGGTCGGCTCCGCCCCGGACGGCAGGTCGAACCGCTCCAGGATGCCGCCGTTGGGCACACTTTCGTTGCCGACCAGGACGAAGTGGAGGTCGTCACTGGGCACGCCCTGGCTCGCGAGTTGCTGCTGCAGTAATGACGCGATGATCGAGCTCTGGGAGTAGCCGGTGACCACGATGGGGTTGGCGGCATCGACGTTGCCCGCGGCGATGTGGTCCACGATCGCCTTGTCGACGACCTGTTCCCCCTGCGCCACCGACGGGTCCAGTTCCTCGGTGAAGGGGCCGCTGAAGGGGTACAGCCCTTCCGGCGTGGTCAGGATCTCGGTGGTGCCGGTGAAGCCGCGGGGCTCGAGGTATTGCGACGCGAACAGGTTCGCGTACTCCTGACTCGGAGTCGACAGAAAGCTGGGGCCGACGATCAGCACCGTGCCGTCGCCCAGCGGGGAGTCCGCGGTGTCACCGCTGGTCAGCTGCACCGCGCGGGTCTGCACGTGGGAAGCTTCCGGCGCCGGTGCGATCGCCGCGTAAAGGGCCATTCCGGTGGCGGCAATGCCGGCCGTGAGCAGGAAACGAGACGCGCGGGCCATGGTCATGTCCTTCGGGCGTCGCAGGTGGGCGTGGGTTACCTGAAAGTAACCTAAATTCTTGGTAAGCAAGTCTGATTTGCCGAGCCCGCGACAGCCGAAGCCCCGATGCCCGGTGGCGGACGATCCGATCAGGGCCATAAGCCACTAGAGCGCCAGCGCGAAATTGGTTAGAGTTGAGCGGAACAGACTCAACCTTGACCGCGTTGAAAAACGCGACAAGCATTTTTCTCAGGCACCTGCAGGCCACTGCAGGCCTGTCGAACTCTGAACGGAGGTGTCGTGGACTCTTTCAACCCGACCACCAAAACGCAGGCGGTGCTGACGTCGGCGCTACAGGCAGCATCCGCCGCCGGCAACCCCGAGATCAGGCCGGCTCACCTGCTGCTAGCCCTGCTCACGCAGAACGACGGGATCGCCGCACCGCTGCTGGAGGCGGTCGGCGTCGAGCCCTCCACCGTCCGGGCAGAAGCACAACGCATCCTGGACCGGCTGCCGCAGATCAGCGGTGCCAGTTCGCAACCGCAGCTGTCCCGCGAATCGCTGGCTGCCATCACCACCGCGCAGCACCTGGCGGTCGAGATGGACGACGAATACGTCTCCACCGAGCACCTGATGGTGGGGCTGGCCACCGGCGACTCCGACGTCGCCAAACTGCTGACCGGACACGGGGCCTCGCCGCAGGCGTTGCGCGAGGCGTTCGTGAACGTACGCGGCAGCGCGCGGGTTACCAGCGCCGACCCCGAGGCCACCTACCAAGCGCTGGAGAAATACTCCACTGACCTGACCGCCCGCGCCCGCGAAGGCAAACTCGACCCGGTTATCGGCCGTGACAACGAAATTCGCCGCGTCGTCCAGGTGCTGTCCCGTCGCACCAAGAACAACCCGGTGCTGATCGGCGAGCCCGGCGTCGGCAAGACCGCGATCGTCGAGGGCCTGGCGCAACGCATTGTCGCCGGCGACGTGCCCGACAGCCTGCGCGACAAGACCGTCATCAGCCTGGATATGGGCTCGATGGTGGCCGGCGCCAAGTATCGCGGCGAATTCGAGGAACGGCTCAAGGCCGTGCTCGACGACATCAAGAACTCCGCCGGACAGATCATCACCTTCATCGACGAGCTGCACACCATCGTCGGAGCCGGCGCGACCGGCGAGGGCGCGATGGATGCCGGCAACATGATCAAGCCGATGCTGGCCCGCGGCGAACTGCGGCTGGTCGGCGCCACCACGCTCGACGAGTACCGCAAGTACATCGAGAAGGACGCCGCGCTGGAGCGCCGCTTCCAGCAGGTGTTCGTCGGCGAGCCGTCGGTGGAGGACACCGTCGGGATCCTGCGCGGACTCAAGGACCGCTACGAGGTGCACCACGGTGTGCGCATCACCGACTCCGCACTGGTGGCCGCTGCCGCCCTGAGCGACCGCTACATCACCGCACGGTTCCTGCCGGACAAGGCGATCGACCTGGTCGACGAGGCCGCCAGCCGGCTGAAGATGGAGATCGACTCCCGGCCCGTCGAGATCGACGAGGTCGAGCGGCTGGTGCGCCGCCTCGAGATCGAAGAGGTGGCGTTGGCCAAGGAAGACGACGAGGCGTCCAAGGAGCGGCTAGACAAGTTGCGCTCCGAGCTGGCCGACCAGAAAGAAAAGCTGGCCGAGCTGACCACCAGGTGGCAGAACGAGAAGAGCGCGATCGACGTCGTCCGCGAGCTCAAGGAACAGCTGGAAACGCTGCGCGGTGAGTCCGAGCGCGCCGAGCGCGACGGCGACCTCGCCAAGGCCGCCGAGCTGCGGTACGGGCGTATCCCCGAAATCGAGAAGAAGCTCGACGCCGCGCTGCCGCACGCCGAGGCGCGCGACAACGTGATGCTCAAGGAGGAAGTCGGTCCCGACGACATCGCCGACGTGGTGTCGGCGTGGACGGGCATCCCGGCCGGGCGGCTGCTGGAGGGCGAGACCGCCAAGCTGCTGCGGATGGAAGATGAACTCGGCAAGCGGGTCGTCGGGCAGAAGAAGGCTGTCGCTGCGGTTTCTGACGCGGTGCGCCGCACCCGGGCCGGGGTCGCCGACCCCAACCGCCCGACCGGTTCGTTCCTGTTCCTTGGGCCGACCGGTGTCGGTAAGACCGAGCTGGCCAAGGCGCTGGCCGACTTCCTGTTCGACGACGAGCGGGCGATGGTCCGCATCGACATGAGCGAATACGGCGAGAAGCACTCGGTGGCTCGCCTGGTCGGTGCGCCCCCCGGCTACATCGGCTACGACCAGGGCGGTCAGCTGACCGAGGCGGTCCGCCGCCGGCCCTACACCGTCGTGCTGTTCGACGAGGTGGAAAAGGCCCACCCGGACGTGTTCGACGTGCTGCTGCAGGTTCTCGACGAGGGCCGGCTCACCGACGGACAGGGCCGCACGGTCGACTTCCGCAACACGATCCTGATCCTGACGTCCAACCTCGGTTCGGGCGGTACGGAGGAGCAGGTAATGGCCGCGGTGCGCTCGGCGTTCAAGCCCGAGTTCATCAACCGGCTCGACGACGTGCTGATCTTCGAGGGCCTCAACCCCGACGAGTTGGTGCGGATCGTCGACATTCAGCTCGCGCAGCTGGACAAGCGGTTGGCGCAACGGCGGCTGCAGTTGGAGGTGTCAGCGGCGGCCAAGGAGTGGCTGTCGCAGCGTGGGTTCGACCCGGTCTACGGGGCGCGTCCATTGCGGCGGTTGGTGCAGCACGCCATCGGCGACCAGCTGGCCAAGATGCTGCTGGCCGGAGACGTGCACGACGGCGACGTGGTGCCGGTCAACGTCAGCGCCGACGGCGACTCGTTGGTGCTGGGCTGAGTTCGTCGCTGGCTGATTTCGTACTCGAACGTCGACTTGTTGCAGGCGTTCCTCGAGGAACCACCCAACAAGTCGACGTTCGGCGTCGGAATCGAAGCGGTAGCAAACTTTAATTCTGTTGTGACCTGCTCGCATTCCCGGTCCGGGGGTCACAGCGGTTAGGCTACGTGGCGATGGTGCCCCTTTGGTTCACGCTCTCCGCGCTGTGCTTCGTCGGTGCGGCGGTGTTGCTGTATGTCGACATCGACCGCCGCCGGGGACGAGGACGGCGCCGTAAGTCGTGGGCGCGCTCGCACGGATTCGACTACGAGCAGGAATCCACCGAGATCCTCAAGCGCTGGAAGCGCGGCGTGATGTCGACGGTCGGCAGCAACATCCCGGCCCGCAACGTCGTGCTCGGCCAGATCCGTGGTGAGGCGGTCTTCATCTTCGACCTCGAAGAAGTCGCCACCGTGATCGCCCTGCACCGCAAGGTCGGCACCAACGTCGTCGTCGACGTGCGGCTCAAAGGTCTCAAAGAGCCGCGCGAGAACGACATTTGGCTGCTTGGGGCGATCGGGCCGCGAATGGTGTACTCCACCAACCTGGACGCCGCCCGTCGCGCCTGCGACCGCCGCATGGTCACGTTCGCCCACACCGCGCCCGACTGCGCCGAGATCATGTGGAACGAGCAGAACTGGACGCTGGTCAGCATGCCTATCGGCAGCACCCGCGCCCAATGGGACGAGGGCCTGCGCACCGTGCGCCAGTTCAACGACCTGCTGCGGGTGCTGCCACCCGTGCCGCAGTCGGCCGGATCATCAGACACGCCGCAGGCGACCAGCCGCCGCAACGCGTCGCCCAGCCGTCCGCTGGCCACGGCCGGCCGCAGTGAGGCCCCGCAGCGCCAGCCCGAGACCGTCTCCCGCGAAAGCGGGTCGACGACGCGCGCGGCCGCAAGTCCGCCGCCGTCGCGTCAAGAGCCGGTCCGCCGGCCGCCGACCGGTCGCAACGGCCATCAGGCATCGCACCACCAACGCTGAGTCTGAGCCGCACGGGCGCTAAGTACACTGACGCCGTGCCTCGCCTCGTCGCCCTGATCACCGGGCCCACTTCCGGTATCGGCGAAGGCTTTGCGCGACGCTATGCCGCCGACGGCTACGACCTGGTGCTGGTGGCCCGCGACGCGGAGCGTCTCAAAGCACTGGCCGCCGAGTTGTCCAACGAGGGGGGCCGCCACGTCGAGGTGCTGCCCGCCGATCTCGCCGACGAGGCCGGCCGCGAAGCCGTCGCCGAGCGGTTGGCGGCCGGCGGCATCAACGTACTGGTGAACAATGCCGGCTTTGGCACCTCGGGCGAATTCTGGACCGCCGACCCCGCTCTGCTGCAGCGCCAACTGGACGTGAACGTCAACGCGATCATGCAGCTCACCCGGGCCGCGTTGCCACCAATGATCGACAACTGCGCCGGCACGATCATCAACGTCTCGAGCGTGGCGGGCCTGTTGTCGGGTCGCGGATCGACCTATTCGGCATCCAAGGCGTGGGTGGTGTCGTTCACCGAAGGCCTGGCGGTCGGGTTGCGCGGCACCGGCGTCGGGATCCACGTCGTGTGCCCGGGTTACGTGCACACCGAATTCCACGACCGAGCCGGCATCGACATGAAGTCGCTGCCGTCATTCATGTGGCTCGAGGTCGACGACGTGGTCCGTGAGACGCTCGCCGAGGTCTCCCGCGGCCGCGTGCTCATCATCCCGGGGCTGCAGTACAAGACGATCACCACCGTCACCCGGATGGTGCCGCGAACCCTGTCGCGCGCCGCCACGAGTGTCTTTGGGCGGGGCCGTGGCCGCACCTGAACTGTCCGAATTAGCGTCATTGGTAAGACAATTGGCGGTGGTGCATGGGCGCGTCACCTTGTCGTCGGGCAAAGAGGCTGACTACTACGTCGACCTGCGCCGGGCCACCCTGCACCACCGGGCGGCGCCCTTGATCGGCCGACTGGTCCGCGAGCTCACCGCCGACTGGGACTATGCCGCGGTCGGCGGCCTCACCCTGGGCGCCGACCCGGTTGCTACCGCCGTCATGCACGCCCCCGGCCGTCCGATCGACGCCTTCGTTGTACGGAAATCAGTGAAAACTCATGGCATGCAACGTCTTATCGAGGGACCCGATATCACCGGCCAGCGGGTGCTGGTGGTCGAGGACACCAGCACCACCGGCGGGTCGGCGTTGACCGCGGTGCGAGCGGTGCTGGAGGCCGGCGCCGAGGTGGTCGGCGTGGCGACGGTCGTCGATCGGGCCACCGGTGCAGCCGAAGCCATTGAGGCAGAGGGTTTTCCGTACCGCAGCGTGCTGGGGTTGGCGGACCTCGGGCTGGCTTAGTCACCGTGCGCACTATCCTCGCGATGATCGCGACGTTGACGTTGATCTGCTCATGCTCGAATTCTGCTGTGCGACAACAGGTCTACGGGTCGGGCGTTGCCAAGGTGGGCGAGTCGCTCGCGGTGCTGGGCTGGAACACGTCGATATCGAACCTGCGCTGGCAGGACGACTACGTGCTTGTCGACGTCGACGCGGCCCCGACCGACCCGGCGAAGCCGCATGCCGACGCGCGGGACATCCGATTCGGGCTGTACGGCGCGCTGGCGCATCCGATGGAAGCGCCCGGCATCGGCAGTTGCGACGGGGTCAAAAATCTGGTCGTGCAATCGCTTTCTGCGCCCGGCAGCACGCGACTGACCGGCACGGTCTGTCTGGGTCCGCTGAAAGACCGCGCGGCAGTCCGCGGCGTGTACCTGTATTCGCCGCGTGACCGCATCGCCGACACCGCGGCGGCGTACCCGGCGGCGTTCCCGGTCGGGCTCCTGCCGACCAAGGAGAACGACACCGGCATGGTGGTCAGAACGACCAGCGTCGCGGCGTGGCGGGCCGACGGCACTCCGCTGCACCAGTCCTCGCTCGGCGATCCGGCGGCCTTCACCGGCAGCGGTTACATGCTGCTCGGTCTGCAGGCCGACACCATCGCGGCCAAGTACCGCGACGACTCCGCCCGCCGCGGTGGGCCGATGATGCTGCTCGCCTCCCCGACGCTGCCGCCGCCCGGGCTGAATCCCGCCTGCACGGCCTACGGGTCCTCGGTGCTGGTGCTGCCCGAGGCCTCGCTGGATGCGGTGCACGTCAACGCGTCGTTGTGCACCCAGGGGGATCTCAACAACGCGCTGCTCTACGCCACCATCGCGATCGTCGGCACCCACGCCGCGGTGTGGACCATCAAATGAGCGACAGGTCTGATGCGCCCCTCTCCTCCCCGGACCGTTCCGGTCCGGATCGTCGTGAGGCGGGCCCCACGGAGTGGAGCGTCCCGGTGGCCGGCGTCGGCCCGTGGCAGGGGGAGCTACCCGACGACCCGCGCTACGACCCAGAGTTGTTGCGCGACGGCGATGCGCGCAACGTCGTTGACGCCTACCGGTACTGGACGCGGGAAGCGATCGTCGCCGACATCGACAAACGCAGGCACCCGTTGCACGTGGCGATCGAGAACTTCGGTCAGGACGCCAACATCGGCGGGGTGGTGCGCGCCGCCAACGCGTTCGCCGTCGACACCGTCCACATTGTCGGCCGTCGCCGGTGGAATCGGCGCGGCGCCATGGTCACCGACCGCTATCAGCGACTGATGCACCACGACGACACCGCCGAACTGCTGAGTTTCGCCGCCGGCGCGGGCCTGACGACGGTTGCCGTCGACATCGTCCCGGGGGCGGCACGGCTTGAGCAGACGACGCTGCCGCGGGACTGCCTGCTGCTCTTCGGTCAGGAAGGACCCGGCATCAGCGACGACGCCCGCGACGGCGCCGCGCTGACCATTTCGATCGCGCAGTTCGGGTCGACCCGCAGCATCAACGTCGCCGTCGCGGCCGGCATTGCCATGCATACCTGGATCACCCAACACGGTGACCTGGCCCGCGCCTGGTAGACAGATATTGATCTTTCCTCTCATCTGCGTATGCGCGCTTCTAGGCTGTACGCGTGCGGTTGACGTGGCCGCTGACTGGCCGCTCACAAGAACAGCGACTCATCGAAGCCGCTGTGTTCGACTCGGGCCTGTCCGGCATCGTGATCTGCGGGGCTGCCGGCGTGGGAAAGAGCCGGGTCGCGCGTGAAGCGCTGAATGCTGCCGGGACGCGGGGATATGAAGTCCGCTGGATCGTCGGCACCTCCTCAGCCCGCTCGATTCCGTTGGGGGCGTTGTCGTCGTGGACCGAGCCTGCCAACGATGCCAACCTCGAGTTGATCCGTGGCGCGATCGGGTCGCTGACCTCCTCGCCCTCCGGAAAGCCCGTGGTGCTTGGCGTCGACGATGTGACCCTGCTCGACGACTTGTCGACATTCGTTGTGCACCAGATCATTCAGCGCCGCAGCGCCAAGGTCGTGCTGACCATCCGCCAGGGCGAGGCCATTCCGGCCGGGGTGCGCGAGCTGTGGGACGGCGGACAGCTCGACCGTCTCGACTTGCAGCCGTTGTCCGAAGCCGAGACGACTGCGCTGGTGTCGGCAGCGTTGGGCGGGCCGGTGGATCGGCAGGCCGCCGACCGGTTGTGGATGTTGACCCGGGGCAATCCGCTGTACCTGCGAAATATCGTCGAGCAGGAGGTGGCCGATGAACGGCTGGTCATGCGGGACGACTGCTGGTGGTGGGTGGGGGATCCGGTCCTGCCCCCCAGCCTGATCGAACTGATCGAGGCGCGGATCGGAGGGTTGCCCAGTTCGGTCAGTGACGTGATCGACGCCCTCGCCGTCGGCGAGCCCATCGAACTCGCATCGCTGAGCCGGATAACCGGTCCGGCCGCTGTCGAGGAAGCGGACGTTCGCGGTCTCATCGCTCTCGACCAAGTCGGCGATCGGGTAGAGGCGAGGTTGGCGCACCCGCTGTACGGGCAGGTCCGACGAAATCGTGCAGCCACCATGAGGTTGCGGCGATTGCGCGGCCTGGTCGCTGCCGAACTCGCCGCATCGAGCGATCAAGATGACCTACGAATGGTGGTGCGGCGCGCGGCCTTGTGTCTTGATTCCGATGTCGAGCCGGATGCGGAGTTGCTTGTTCGGGCAGCACGCGGCGCGGTGTGGCTCTGGGAGTTCCCGCTGGCGGACCGGTTTGCCGCAGCAGCTTTGCTCGCGGGAGGTGCCGCAGACGCGAAACTCATTCGCGCGTATGCGCTTTCGTGTACCGGTCGCGGGCAGGAAGCCGACGCCCAACTCGCCGACGTCCAGCAGAGTGAGATGGCCGGAGCAATGCACGGGCGGGTGGCCTTTCTCCGGGCCACCAATCGACTCTTCACGCTGGCCGACCCGGAGGGTGCGAAAGCGCTCATCGATACCGCATCCCGCCAGGCGGACCCGCAGGCCCGGTGCTGCATTGATGCTTTTCTGACGGTGTACTGGGCGGCGATGGGCGAGCCGCACAGAGCAATCGAGGCGTCCGCGAACTTCACCTGGAAAGAACTGCCGGATCTGGTCGCACAGCGGGTGACCGCCTGGGCGCTCGCCGTTGCGTTCGGAGAGATCGGTCGCGCCGACGACGCCGTGGCGGCGGCACACGCCGGCTACCCCGTTCCCATCCGCTCCTTCGTCATCATCACCGACGCCCACATCGGCGCCCTGCTGTTGGCGGGCCGCGTCGCCGAAGCCGGTGCACCGGCGGAGACCATCCGGCAGCACCAAGTCGAGTTCCGGGCATTTCAGTTTTTTCAGGTCGGCACTGTCGCGGTGGGCCGGGCGGCCCTGGGCGCCGGCTGCCTTGACACCGCAATTGCTCAGCTGAACCAGGCCCTGGAAGATGTGCACACGTCCAACGACTCGAACGGGTGGAGCTATCGATGTCGCTTGGCGTTGACCACGGCGCTTGCCATGCGTGGCGCGAACGACCAGGCGGCGGCCTCGCTGGTCAGACTCGACGACCACCGTCATCCCAGCTGGCGGTACCTCGACTACGAGTACGCGATCGCCAAGGCGTGGGTGGCCGCCGGGCAGGGTGCCGTCAGTGAAGCTATTTCGCTTTTACTCGCAGCGGCCGAAACGGCCAGGGGAAGAGAGCAATTCGCTCCTGAAGTGATGTGTTTGCAGACGGCCACGCAGTTCGGGGAGCGGTCCTGCGGGCCTCGACTGCGGGAGCTTGCCGAAGTCGTCGAGGGGCCCCGCGCCACCGTGGCAGCTCGGTTCGCGGAAGCGTTGCACGACGGCGATGGCGCCAAATTGTCAGTGGTAGCAGCCGAATTCGAGGACATGGGCGACCTCATTGCCGCGGTTGATGCGGCGGCGCAGGCAGCGATCGCGTACCGGCATCACGATTTACGCGGGTCGGCCCTGGGCTGCTCGGCACGGGCGGAGGCGCTGGCCGATCGATGCGGCGGTGCGGGCACCCCGACTCTGCGCAAGGCCGTCGAGCGACTGCCGTTCACGGACCGCGAACGTGAAATCGTGATGCTCATCGGCCAAGGCTTGTCCAACCGCGACATTGCCCAACGGTTGACGTTGTCGGTCCGTACCGTCGAAAGTCACATCTACAAGGCGATGGCCAAAACCGGCACGTCCAGCCGCGACGCACTTGCGGCCCTATTGCCTCGAATCCGTCACCATGACGGCGGCCCGCGTCAGCTCGACTGATCAAGCCGTCGCGGATTCCCGGCGGTCGTGTGGTTGTCGACCATGCGTTGAATCTGGCTGTGTTCGATCTGTCCGTGGTCTCGCGCCGCAACGCTGCGAAAGATCAGTAGTGCGCCACTGACGTCGACGAATCCCCCGTAATCGACGATTCCAGTAACGGATCTCACCGACGGAGGACTGAAATGCTCACCGACACCCGCGCAGTCATTACCCCTGACGAGGCCCAGGAGTGTCTGGCCTCCCCGCCGACGGTGCTGATCAGCGAGCACGAGGTCGCGCTCGCTACGGCGGCCGCCTTGCGAACGCGACCCTCGGCCCGGCGTCGCTGGGTGGAAGCCACGTCAGGCCTGTGGGCCGCCGTGCGGCGTTCGCTTTCCGCACCGGCGCACGATGAGCGTCCCGTCCGGCGCGCATACCCGAAGCACTACGCGTTCCTGGAGAACGCAGCTATGGCGCGGGCGATGGAGCGTCTGTGACGGTCTGACGGCTCGCACCCTCAGCGGGCATCCTTCCGGGGCTGACAAGTTCCCGGAAGGATGCCCGCTTGTGCGCCTGACTCATAGGGCAGGATCTGCAGGCATGGATCAGGTATGGGTCAACCGTGCGGTCAGCGCCGAGGCCGCTGTCGCTGGTCGCCATCTGAAAAAGTTGTGGGCGCTGCCCGGCACCCAACTCGGCGTGGTGGGCTGGCCCGCGACCCGGCGCGACAAATGGTTCGGCGGCTGGCACTACTGGTGGCAGGCGCACTTGCTGGACTGCCTGGTCGACGCCGAGCTGCGCGACCCGCAGGAAGCGCGGCGCATCAAGATCGCGCGGCAGATCCGCGGACACCGACTGCGCAACAACGGATCCTGGGTCAACAGCTACTACGACGACATGGCATGGCTGGCGCTCGCGCTGGAGCGGGCGTCCCGGATCGCGGGCATAGATCGTCCGCGCGCACTGCGCAAGCTGAACGATCAACTGGTCAACGCGTGGGTACCCGAGGACGGCGGCGGTATCCCCTGGCGCAAGCAGGACCAGTTCTTCAACGCCCCGGCCAACGGGCCGGCCGGAATCTTCCTGGCCCGCTACGGCGATCGTCTGCGGCGCGCCCAGCAGATGGCCGACTGGATTGACGAGACGTTGATCGACCCCGGGACGCACCTCGTTTTCGACGGCGTCAAGGCGGGTTCGCTGGTTCGGGCCCAGTACACCTACTGCCAGGGTGTCGTGCTCGGTCTGGAGACCGAGTTGGCCGCCCGCACCCAGGACGACCGGCATGCGCCGCGGGTGCATCGCCTGGTGGCCGCCGTCGACGAGCACATGGCACCCGGCGGTGTGCTGCGCGGGTCCGGGGGCGGCGACGGCGGGTTGTTCGCCGGCATCACCGCCCGCTACCTCGCTTTCGTCGCCACCACGTTGCCGGGCGACGCCGGTGACGACGTCAAGGCCCGAGACACCGCACGCAGCATCGTGCTCAAGTCGGCCCAGGCGGCGTGGGACAACCGCCAGACCGTCGAAGGGTTGCCGTTGTTCGGACCGTCGTGGGACGAGTCCGCCGCGCTCCCGACGGTCAGTGGAGAGCAGGCCCAATTCGTCGGCGGCGCGGTGAACGGGTCGGATATTCCCGAGCGAGACCTGTCCGTGCAACTCTCGGGCTGGACACTGATGGAGGCCGCCCACGCGGTGGCGTCCTATGAAGGGATCAGCAATGAGTAAAGTTCACGCCGATGCCGGGTCGGCGTTGCACGGTCTCCTGAAAGACGGAATCACTATCGCCGCAGGCGGTTTCGGACTGTGTGGCATTCCGGAAAACCTGATCCGGGCATTGGTCGACAGTGGTGTCAAGGATCTCACCATCGTCGGAAACAATGCCGGTGTCGACGATTTCGGCATGGGGCTGCTGCTCAAGGCGCGTCAGGTGGCCAAGGTGATCGCCTCCTACGTGGGTGAGAACAGGGAGTTCGAACGCCAGGTGCTGGCCGGCGAACTCGACCTGGTGTTGACCCCGCAGGGCACTCTTGCGGAGAAGTTGCGTGCCGGCGGCGCAGGCATTCCCGGCTTCTATACTCGGACCGCTTTCGGCACCAACCTCGCTGAGGGTAAAGACACCCGGGTTTTCGACGGCACGGAATACGTTCTGGAAGAAGGCATTCGGGCCGACGTGGCGATCGTCAAGGCGTGGAAGGGGGATAAAGCGGGAAATTTGATCTACCGCAAGACCGCCCGCAACTTCAATCCGATGATCGCCACTTGCGGCGAGGTGACCATCGCCGAAGTGGAGGAACTCGTCGAGGTCGGCGATCTCGACCCTGATCTGGTCCACACGCCGGGAATTTACGTCGACCGCATCATCGAGGGCCCCGGTTACGAGAAGCGCATCGAGTTCCGCACCACCAGCGGCGGCGCCGCGGTCAAGAAAGACAGCCCCATTCGTGAAGTGATGGCGCGGCGTGCGGCCAAGGAGTTGCGCGACGGCTACTACGTCAACCTGGGTATCGGCATCCCGACGTTGGTGGCCAACTTCATCCCGGACGACATCACCGTCACACTGCAATCCGAGAACGGGCTACTGGGCATCGGTGCCTACCCGGCCGAGGACGACGTCGACCCCGATCTGGTCAACGCCGGTAAGCAGACCGTGACCAGCCTGCCCGGCTCCAGCTTCTTCAGCAGCGCCGACTCGTTTGCGATGATCCGCGGCGGCCACATCGACCTGTCCATCCTGGGGGGCCTCGAGGTCGCCGAAAACGGCGACCTCGCCAACTGGATGGTGCCCGGCAAGATGGTCAAAGGGCCCGGCGGCGCAATGGATTTGGTGTCCGGCGTCAAGCGGGTCATCGTCGTGATGGATCACACCGCCAAAGACGGCAGCCCGAAAATCCTCACGCAATGCACGCTGCCCGTCACCGGCAAAGGGGTGGTGGACTTGATCATCACCGACTTGTGCGTCTTCGAGGTCAAGCCCGAACACGGTCTCACGCTTATCGAGTTGCACCCCGGCGTCACGGTCGACGACGTCCGCGCCAAGACCGGCAGCGATTTCACAGTCGCCGTCTGAAAAAGCGGCCGTATGGTGGAAACCATGACTACCCGACGTAACGTCCTGCTCGGCGCCGCGTTCGGTGTGCTCGCCGGTGCCGGGGCTTTGACCGCGGTTAACGCCACCGGCGCCCCGAGCGGCCAGACGAACACCTTCCAGGTCAATCACTCCGACGACGAGTGGCGCCAGATGCTGTCACCGGCGGCATACGACGTGCTTCGCAACGCCGGCACCGAGCGGCCCTACAGCAGCCCGCTCAACGACGAACATCGCTCCGGCACCTTCACTTGCGCCGGCTGCGGCCAGCCCCTGTTCGCGTCGGCGACCAAGTTCGACAGCGGCACCGGCTGGCCCAGCTTCTACCAAGCTCTGGACAACGCCACCCTGGGGCGACGCGACAACAGCCTGGGAATGACGCGCGATGAGATTCTGTGCAGCCGCTGCGGCGGACACCTCGGCCACGTCTTCGACGACGGACCCCCGCCGACCGGACTGCGCTTCTGCATGAACGGCGTGGCGATGGGCTTCACGCCCGCCTGACATCGTCGCCGGCCGAAAGACCGGACGCGCCTTGATCGTCGACGCCATATTGAACTCGTGTAGTACTGTCCCGACATGCGGGCTCTCGGTTTTCTCTGGTGTGTCTTTGCCGCCGTCCTAGCCGGCGTGTCACCCTCGACAGCAACGTCAATCCCCACCCGGACGGATGCGGTGCAGTTGGCCGATACCAGTGCGGATCTGCCGCTTGGGGACGGCACGGCGTTGTTGATGGGCGGAACCAGCATTCCGCAACCGAGTCAGCTCTATCTCGACGCCGCCAACACGCTGTATCTGCAGCCGCGCGGCTTCACCGGCACCCTGCAGTCGCTGTTCACCCCTGAAAACGCAAGTCCCACATCGGAATCGCGGGGCGAGCAGATTCTCGACGCCACTATCCTGCAGAACTACAACAACGGAGACCTGAGCGCGCAAAACCCGGACGTCGTCTTCGGCTACTCGCAAAGCGCCTCGATCTCGTCGGAGGTGATGCGGGAGCTGGCCGGCCAGGGTGTGCCCAGCGACGACGTGCACTTCGTGCTGATCGGCGATCCGGACAACCCGAACGGCGGTTCGGAGATCGTGACCAGCAACTTATCCGCGGCGTATCTGCAGGCCAACGTCGCGACCCCGAACGATCTGTACCCGACCGACGTCTACACCGCCGAGTACGACGGTGTTGCCGATTCCCCGAAGTATCCGATCGATCTGCTCTCGGATCTCAACGCGTCGCTCGGGTTCATCTACGAGCACGGCACGTACTTGAGCCTTACCCCGGACCAAATCAGCAACGCCATCCAACTGCCGACCTCGGCGGCCGACACGATGGTCAACTACTACATCATTCCAGCCGAGAGCCTGCCGCTGCTGGATCCCCTGCGGTTGATCCCCATCCTCGGACAGCCCCTGTATGACCTGCTCGAACCTGATACTCGAATTCTGGTGAACCTCGGCTACGGCAGCATCGACCAGGGATGGGCGCCGGGCGACGCCGACGTCGTCAGCACCTCGGGTTTTCTCCCGAACATCAATCTCGGCGAACTCTCCACCGCGCTGGGCACCGGACTGCAGACCGGGGTCAACAACTTCTTCGCCGATCTGGCGAACCCCGACACCTACAAGATCATTCCGCTGCTGGAGAACCCGTCGTTGACTGAAGTCGCCGAGGCGGGATACCTCTACGGGTTTCTGCCCACGCCAGACCCGACGCCCTCAGAGGCATTGCAAGGAATTATCGAATTGTTCCAGGCATTCACCGCGATGACGTGAGCCGGCCACGGCTCCCTGCTGCGATCGGATAAGCCGTCAGCCGGCGACGGTCAGTTCGTCTTCGTCGTTCTTGGCGGCGCGACGGCGCCGCAGGTACGCCCGGCCGGTAGCGATGAACGCGGGAATCATTGATACGAACAAGATCGCCAGCACGATCTTTTCCAGGTTCTGGTGAATGAACGGAATGTTGCCCAGGAAGTAGCCGGCGACCGTCACGCCGCCACCCCACAGGATGCCGCCGACGATGTCGAAGGCCAGGTACACCGGGTAGCGCATGTAGGACACACCGGCGACCACCGGCGTGAACGTCCGGACGAACGGCATGAACCGGGCCAGGATGATCGCCGCCGGCCCGTACTTCTCGAAGAACGCGTGCGAGTCGGTGACGTGGTGCTGCTTGAAGAAGCGGGAGTCTTCCTTTTTGAACAGCGCCGGCCCGATCCGGCGGCCGATGAAGTACCCGGTCTGGTCGCCCGCGATCGCGGTCAACGCCACGGCCGGTGCCAGCACCCAGATGTCGAGGGTGCCGTGGGCCGCCAGCAGGCCACCGGTGAACAGCAGCGACTCACCGGGTAGCAGGGGAAACAGCAGACCGGTTTCGACGAAGACGATGGCCAGGATCGTCGGCAGAACGGCCGAGGCGAACAGTCCCTGGGGACCGATCCAGTACATCGGGTCGAGGATGTTGGGCATAGCCACCACCGAGGTGATCACGGTGTTCAAGATACCGGCGGTTCGACCCGGCTTTGACCAGCCGCCTTCCGGGCTGGCCTGCGCCCGTCCTGAGGCTGTTGCGATACTGATGGGCACCGGGCTCAGCGCAACACCTGCTCAGGAGGAGAACTCATGCCCATCGCGACGCCAGACGTCTACGCCGAAATGCTGCAACGCGCCAAGAAGAACGAGTACGCCTTTCCGGCGATCAACTGCGTCGGCTCCGAATCGGTTAATGCCGCCATCAAGGGTTTCGCCGACGCGGGCAGTGACGGCATCATCCAGTTCTCCACCGGCGGAGCGGAATTCGCTTCCGGCCTCGGCGTCAAAGACATGGTCACCGGTGCGGTGGCGCTGGCCGAGTTCGCCCACGTCATCGCGGCCAAGTACCCGATCAACGTCGCGCTGCACACCGACCACTGTCCCAAGGACAAGCTGGACACCTACGTGCGTCCGCTGCTGGCCATCTCGGCCGAGCGGGTTGCGGCCGGCAAAAACCCGCTGTTCCAGTCGCATATGTGGGACGGCTCGGCGGTGCCGATCGACGAGAACTTGGAAATTGCGCGTGAGCTCCTGAAGCTGGCCGCGGCCGCCAAGATCGTTCTCGAGGTCGAGATCGGCGTCGTGGGCGGCGAGGAAGACGGCGTCGAGGCCGAGATCAACGACAAGCTCTACACCACCCCCGAGGACTTCGAGAAGACCATCGAGGCACTCGGCCACGGTGAGCACGGCCACTACCTGCTGGCCGCCACCTTCGGCAACGTCCACGGCGTCTACAAGCCCGGCAACGTCAAGCTGCGCCCCGACATCCTCGACCAAGGCCAGAAGGTCGCGTCGGCCAAGCTGGGTCTGGCCGACGGGTCCAAGCCGTTCGACTTCGTCTTCCACGGCGGATCCGGCTCGCTGAAGTCCGAGATCGAAGAGGCGCTGCGCTACGGCGTGGTGAAGATGAACGTCGACACCGACACCCAGTACGCTTTCACCCGTCCGCTGGCCGCCCATATGTTCACCAACTACGACGGTGTGCTGAAGGTCGACGGCGAGGTGGGTAACAAGAAGGTCTACGACCCGCGCAGCTACCTCAAGAAGGCCGAAGCTGCGATGACCGAGCGGGTCATCGAGGCTTGCAACGACTTGCACTGCAACGGCAAGTCGGTTTCGGCCTGATTTGAGGGCTCGAACGTGAAGCCAGCGTCACGTTCGATGTCCAACGTGAAGCCGGCGTCACGTTCGGCGGGGGCCAAAGGGCTTCAGCCGGAACTGGATTCGCAGATCTTCCATTGATCGTCGCGGTACTGGAGGTCGAAGCTGCGCGTCGACCGGGTTTGCGGGGCGTACGCCATGAACGCGGTGACGTTGGCTTCGGCGTGGTTTCCGTTGACGACCACCTGGTCGATGTCGGCGACGACGGGATATTGCTTGGCCGCTGCGACGCGGTGGTAGACGTCGTTCCACTCGTTCTGGTTGTAGTTGACGTAGTCGTCGCGCATGCTGCCGCAGGTCAGGCTGCGCAGTGAGGTCAGATCACCGGTCTGCACCGCGGCGTCGAAGTGCTGAATTGTGTTGCGCACCTGGTCTTCCTGCGACGCCTTCGGCTTCCTGTCATTGCGGGTCAGCAACACGGTGCCCAGCACCGCGATTGCGGCCAACGCCAAGATGATCAGGATCAGCGCCAGCACCCAACCCCAGCTGCGCTGGCCCGACGGGCGGAGCTTGGCGCCCAGTCGAGGCGGAATCAGTTGGGGGGTAGCGGTTCTCGCTCCCGCCGGACCATCCGCTGGCGGCCGGCCCGGCGCGAAGACCTCGGTGGCGGGTTCATTGGCCGCGTTGATGATCGCGGTTTCCTTGGCGTCGAACCCCGGCGCGGTAAAACGTCGTTCGCCGGGTTGAAGCGCAGGCACCGGCGGTTGCTGCTCTTCCCCGGACGTGCCGATCACCTCGGTCGCCGGATCCGCTCCACGACGGGTCTCGGTGGTCTTTTCGTCGGCGCCGGCCGTCGGTTCGACAGCGGTATCGGCTTCGGATTCCACCGGATCTCGATCGGTGGCGTCGGACGTGTTGTCGCGGTCAGACCCTGACGGATTGGGCATAGGCGCAGCTGTCCTCTTCGGTGTCGAAATCCCTATTGCAGCTTAGCGACCCGACACGGGGTTGTAGGTGGCGGCATCGGTGGAAAAGACGCAGCACGGCACAATATCCCCATGACGCCGATGCATGATCTGCTGGGACCCGATCCGACCCTGTTACCCGGTGACCCCGACGCCGAGGCTCAGTTGGACGCCGGCGACAACCCGACCGCCGTCGCGGCCGCGCACCCCTCCGCGTCGGTGGCGTGGGCGGCGTTGGCCGAAGACGCGCTCGCCGATGACAAGGCGATCACCGCGTACGCCTACGCCCGCACGGGCTATCACCGCGGCCTCGACCAGTTGCGCCGCAACGGTTGGAAGGGTTTCGGCCCGGTGCCGTTCTCGCACGAGCCCAATCAGGGTTTCCTCCGGTGCGTCGCGGCACTGGCCCGGGCGGCCGACGCGATCGGTGAGACCGACGAGCAGGCCCGGTGTCTGGATCTGCTCGACGACTGCGACCCGACTGCCCGCGAAGCCCTCGGCCTGAGCTAAAAGCCGGGCGCGCAGTCGCTGACCTCGTCCGGCTGCTCGATCTGGATGGTCGCGTGGTCGAGTCCGCGTGCGGCCAGCACCGTCTGCGCCTCGCGCAGCACCCGCGACGAGTTGTCGCAGCTGGCCAGGTGCGCGGTCACCATGTCCTTGCCGGGCACCAGCGTCCAGACGTGCAGATCGTGTACCTCGGTCACGCCGTCGATCGCCGTCAGCGCGGTGCGCAGTTCGTCGACGTCGATGTGGCTGGGCGACGATTCGGACAGGATGCGCAGCGCGCCGGCGGCCAGCGACAGCGCCCGGGGGAGTACCCACAGCGCGACAAGGACGGCGACCACCACATCGGCGTAAGGCCAGTGCGTGGTGACAGTGACGACGCCGGCGATCAGCACCCCGACGCTGCCGACCATGTCGGCCACCACCTCCATATAGGCGCCCTTGACGGCCAGGCTCTGCGAGGAGTGCGAGCGCAGCAGCAACGCGACCGCGATGTTGGTGGCCAGCCCGGTCAGTGCGACGACGATCATCGGAATCCCCGGCACGTCGGGCGCTTGGCCGATGCGGCCGATCGCCTCGCGCAGGATCAGCGTCGCCACCCCGATCAGCAACACGGCGTTGGCGACGGCGGTGAAGACCTCGGCGCGATGCCAGCCGAAGGTCCGGGCCGGTGACGTGCTGCCGCGCTGGGCGAGGATGACCGCGCACAGTCCCATGAAGGTGGCCGCGACGTCAGTCAGGATGTGGCCGGCGTCGGCCAGCAGCGAGATGGAGCCGATCAGCAGCGCCGTGACCAGTTCGACAACGAAAAACGCGCCGAGTGCTGCGGTGGCGATCGCCAGTTTCGGCGCCGGGGTGCCCGGGCTCGCGTGGTCGTGGCCGGCACCCATAGCCAGCAATATATGCGCATTCACGCATGTATTGCAAGACTAGAGCAGGTGCCGCCAGAACTGGGTGAGTCCGGCACCGAGCTGCCACAGCAGCCGGGGTACGCCGGACAGCTCGAAGACGTTGTCGACGAGACCGAAGAACCACTGGTTCACTATCGGGGCGAACAACAACATGAACAGCAGCAAGAAGCCGTACGGCTTGAACTGCGCCAGCGCCCGCTGAGTCTCCGGGCTCAGGTGTGGCTCCAGAGCGTTGTAGCCGTCCAGGCCGGGGATCGGTAGCAGGTTCAGCAGCAGCGCGGTGATCTGCAGGAAGCCCAGGAACGCCACCCCGGCCCACATCACCGGGTGCTTCGGGTCGAAGTACAGGTTGGTCACTCCGAGCAGCAGCACGGCCAGCAACAGATTTGCCGCCGGGCCGGCCAGGCTGACCAGCGTGCGCTGTCGGGTTGTCAGGTATGACGTTCGGACATACACCGCGGCGCCCGGCAGGCCGATCCCACCGATCGCCGTGATCAGGATTGGTACCAGGATCGACCACACCGGGCTCACATAGCGCCGCGGATCCAGGTCCAGATAGCCCCGCAACTCGATGTCGCGATCGCCGAATCGCCAGGCCGTGAACGCGTGGCCGAACTCGTGTAGGCACAGCGACACCACCCAGCCGGCGATCACCATCACGAACACCGCGGCGTAGGCCAGCGGCGTCACGTCCTCGCCCACCCAATAGGCCAGGCCGCCACCGAGCACGGACAGGCCGACAATGGCCCAGAAGACCGGGCTGGGTCGCACCGTCCGGTGCAAGTCGCGGGCGCTCACGGGACGAAACTACCGGACGGAATCACGGCGCCGGATCCTCGCGCCCGGCGGCACGCGTCACCGGACGGCTAACCACCCCTCCGTATTCCGATAGAGCGTCGAGCGGCGTACCGGCCGCGGGGCGGCGACCCCGTCGCGGACGACCGAGATCCCGGTGCCGCCCAGTTGCGCGGACCGGCCGGTCAACCAGCGACGGGTGCCCGCCACCCGGGCCCGCAGACCGGGCAGCGCAGCCGTTGGCTCGACCGTCGCCTCGCGGACGTCGCCGTCGAAGAGCACCGCGTCGTCGACGACGGCCTCTCCGTGCAGCAGTCGGTCCCCGTCCGCGGACCGCCAGACGGCCGAACCGACGATGACCGATCCGGTCTCGTCGCGGATCAGTGGCATCCGCTGAGCCGAACCGCGCACCGCCCGCCGAGCGGCCCGGCGGCCGGTCGGCAGGCGGTAGGCCCGGGTCGCGGACGTGCGGTGGCGTGGAACGTAGGCCACCTCGACGTTCAGCAGCTCCGCGCGCAGCAGCCGAGTCAATACCGTGGCGAGGTCGGCATCGGCACCGACAACCACCAGCCGGCGCGTCGAGGCGATCGCCGCGTCGATGTCGCCGAGATCAATGACCCTCAGCCCCGTCAGCGATTGCGGTGTGTGACGGCCATCGAACATCACTACGGCGATGTCTGGAGTATTCAGGGCGTCCTCGCAAACGGCTGAGATAGTGTGGGTCACCGGCTGGACCACAATAAGCGGCAGAAATGAGTGGAGAATCACCATGCCGGCAATCGTCCTGATCGGCGCCCAATGGGGCGACGAAGGCAAGGGCAAGGCCACCGACCTTCTCGGCGGCCGCACGCAATGGGTCGTTCGCTACCAGGGCGGCAACAACGCGGGGCACACCGTGGTGTTGCCCAGTGGTGAGAACTTCGCCCTGCATCTCATCCCGTCGGGTGTCTTGACGCCCGGCGTCACCAACGTCATCGGCAATGGGGTGGTGATCGACCCAGGCGTTCTGCTCGACGAGCTGAAAGGCCTCGAGGAGCGCGGCGTCGACACCTCCAAGCTGCTGATCTCGGCCGACGCGCACCTGCTGATGCCGTACCACGTGGCCATCGACAAGGTGACCGAGCGCTACATGGGCAACAAGAAGATCGGCACCACCGGCCGCGGCATCGGGCCCTGCTACCAGGACAAGATCGCGCGACAGGGAATTCGGGTCGCCGATGTGCTCGACCCGAAGGAGTTGACGCACAAGATCGAAGCCGCCCTGGAGTTCAAGAACCAGGTGCTGGTCAAAATCTACAACCGCAAAGCTCTGGATCCGGCCCACGTGGTCGACGCCCTGCTCGAGCAGGCGGAGAGTTTCTCCCACCGCATCGCAGACACCCGGCTGCTGCTCAACGATGCGCTGGAGGCCGGCGAGACCGTTCTGCTGGAAGGCTCCCAGGGCACGCTGCTCGATGTCGACCACGGCACGTACCCCTATGTGACGTCGTCGAATCCGACCGCCGGCGGCGCGGCCGTGGGATCCGGCATCGGCCCGACCAGGATCACCACCGTGCTGGGAATTCTGAAGGCCTACACCACCCGCGTCGGGTCGGGCCCGTTCCCCACCGAACTGTTCGACGAGAACGGCGAATACCTGTCGAAGACCGGCGGTGAATTCGGTGTCACCACCGGACGGCGCCGGCGCTGCGGATGGTTCGACGCCGTGATCGCGCGCTACGCCACCCGGGTCAACGGGATCACCGACTACTTCCTGACCAAGCTCGACGTGCTGTCCAGCCTCGAGACGGTTCCGGTCTGTGTCGGCTATCGCGTCGACGGCAAAGAGACCTCCGAGATGCCGATGACGCAGAGCGATCTGCACCGCGCCGAACCCATCTACGAAGAACTGCCCGGCTGGTGGGAAGACATCTCCGAAGCGCGCGAGTTCGACGATCTGCCGGCCAAGGCCCGCGACTACGTGCTGCGGCTGGAAGAGCTTGGCGGAGCACATATTTCGTGCATCGGCGTGGGCCCGGGTCGCGACCAGACGATTGTGCGCCGCGACGTGCTGGCGGCCCGATGAGCGATCGCAAGCGCGGCGAAGCCGGGCGCAGCGGGTCGCGAACCGATCAGACCGGCGATCGCAAGCGCGGCGAAGCCGGGCGCAGCGGGTCGCGAACCGATCAGACCGGCGATCGCAAGCGCGGCGAAGCCGGGCGCAGCGGGTCGCGAACCGATCAGACCGTGACCGAATCACCGGAGCAGCTCGACCCCGACTACGACCATCACGGCGGCTTCCCCGAATACGGCGCCGCCAGCCCGGGCCCGGGCTTCGGCCGGTTCGTCGCGGCCATGCGGCGACTGCAGGACCTTTCGGTATCTGCCGACCCCGGCGACGAACTCTGGAATGACGCCGCCGGGCACGCCGAAGAGCTGGCGGCCCAGCTCGCACCGTTCACGGCGCCCGAAGGTCAGGCCCCGGCGGGCCGATCGCCGCAACTGCCCGGCATGGGCAGCCTGCTGCTGCCGCCGTGGACGATGAGCCGGTACGACCCCGACGGTGTGGAGATGAGCGGCCACTTCAGCCGGTTTCACGTCGGCGGCAACGGCGCGGTGCACGGCGGTGTGCTCCCGCTGCTGTTCGATCACGTCTTCGGAATGGTCGTGCACGCCGCCGGCCGGCCGATCAGTCGCACCGCCTTCCTGCATGTCGACTACCGCAAGATCACCCCGATCGACACCTCGCTGGTGGTGCGCGGTCATGTCGCTGCCACTGAGGGCCGCAAGGCGTTCGTCCGCGGCGAGTTGCTCGACGGCGAGACCCTGCTGGCGGAGGCCAACGGCCTGATGATCCGGTTGCTGCCCGGCCAGCCGTAACGCCCCACCTATCCTTGAGCACCGTGACCACCCCGCAAGACGAATCGACCCAGCAGGCCGGCGACTCCGGTGGACCGACGGTGATGTTGTTGGGGGCCGGGGAGTTCAGCCGCGAACTCTCGACCGCGCTGAGGCGTCTGGGTGCCCACGTGATCGTTGCCGCGCAACAGCCCGATGCGAACGTCCCGGCCGACGAATCGCTGTTGATCGACCTGACCAACGCTGAAGAGCTGAACGCCACGATCAGGCGGCTGCAACCGGACTTCGTGGTGACGGCGTCGGACGCGGTGGCCGCCGATGCGTTGACGGGCGCGACAGACGCCGGGCCCGCGCAGTTTGTCCCCACCGCGCGCTGCGCCAGGCTCACCGCCGACCGCGAGGCCCTGCGGCGGCTGGCCGCCGATGAGCTCGGCCTGCCCACCGCGCCGTTCTGGTTTGCGGGCTCGCTGGACGAGCTGCGCGCGATCGCCGACCACGCCGGCTACCCGCTGCGGGTCCAGCCGGTCGCCGCCGTCGGCACGGAGGGACAGTCGGTGGTGCTATTGCCGGCCGACCTCGAACCGGCCTGGCAGCGCGCGGTGTCCGCGGGTGGCCGGCCGGGTCATCCCCGGCTGCTCGCCGAGACCCTTGTCGAGATTGACTTCCGCGTCACGTTGCTGACGGTTCGCGGTGACGGCCCGTCGGGGCCGTCGCTGGACTTCTGCGCGCCGATCGGCCACGGCGACGCCGTCGGTGACGTGCGGGAATCCTGGCAGCCGCAGGACCTCAGCCCGGCCGCGCTGGACGCCGCCAAGTCGATCGCCGCCCGCATGGTCAAGGCGCTCGGCGGGCGCGGGCTGTTCGGGGTCGAGCTGATGGTTCGCGGCGACGAGGTCTACTTCAGCGACGTGACCGCGCGGCCATTCGAAAGCGGGCTGGTCACCGTCCGCACTCAACGGCTCTCCGAATTCGAGTTGCAGGCGCGGGCCATCCTCGGTCTGCCGACCGACACCATCATGATCTCGCCGGGTGCGGCCGGAGTGATCTATGCAGGCGCCGACGGGGTCCCGCAACCGCGCCGCGCTGGCGCGTTGGGCGATGCGCTGCGGACCACCGAAAGCGATGTACGGGTATTCGCTCGGGATGAGTCGCAGCCCCGGGGGCCGCTGGGAGCGGCCGTGGTGACCGCGGCGGATGTGACCACGGCCCGCGGGCGAGCCCGCGATGCGTCGGCCGCACTGCGCCGGCTCTGGTAGCCGAATTGCAGGCGGGCCAGCGGCCCCGCGACTATCCGGAATGCGAACGCTGATCCCGATAGGTAGGGATACCGCTCAGCCGCGTGGGAACGTTGGCTCGGAGGGGCCGAGTCTTCGTTGTCAACTGCAATCGTTTCAGGGCTCAGACAAGCAGTCCCTGCCGCTGTTCTGGTTTTCCGCTCGGTCCCTCCCCGCACCCGGCGGCCAATTTCAGGCGATCCGCCCGCACGGATATTGTCGACTGCAACGTCGTCGATCGAGCATGGGAAATCGCAGGTGACCACAGCGTCAGAGCATTCATACGCAGGAGATCTCACCCCCGAGCAGGCGTGGAAGCTGCTCAGCGAGAACCCCGAGACCGTTCTGGTCGATGTCCGCACCGACGCCGAGTGGCGGTTCGTCGGGGTACCCGACCTGGCCGGCCTGGGTCGCGATGTCGTGTACATCGAGTGGAATGACACCGACGGTAGGCCCAACGAAAACTTCGTCGCCGATCTGCTCGAGCATGTCCCGGCCGGCGGCGACCGTCCGGTGGTGTTCCTGTGTCGTTCCGGTAATCGTTCGATCGGCGCGGCCGAGGCGGCCACCAAGGCCGGTGTCTCGCCGTCGTACAACGTGCTCGACGGATTCGAAGGTCAACTCGACGACCATCGTCACCGCGGTGGAAGGGGCTGGCGGGCAGTCGGTTTGCCGTGGACGCAGACATGAGCTCCGGCGGCGGCGACGTGCCTTCGGTCCGCATCCCCGACCCGCTGCCTGACGGTGTCAGCCAGGCGACCATCGGTGTGCGCGGCGGAATCCTGCGGTCGCAATTCGAGGAGACCAGCGAGGCCCTGTATTTGGCGTCGGGCTACGTCTACGGTTCCGCGGCCGAGGCCGAAAAGGCATTCACCGGTGAGGTCGATCGCTACGTCTACTCGCGCTACGGCAATCCGACGATCAGCATGTTCGAGGAGCGCCTGCGCCTGATCGAGGGTGCCCCCGCGGCATTCGCCACCGCCAGCGGAATGGCGGCCGTCTTCACGTCGTTGGGGGCGCTGCTGAGCGCGGGCGATCGACTTGTCGCTTCTCGCAGCCTATTCGGCTCATGTTTCGTCGTGTGCAGCGAAATCCTGCCCCGCTGGGGTGTGGAAACCGTGTTCGTCGACGGCGAGGACCCGGCCCAGTGGGAAAAGGCGCTGTCGGTACCGACTCAGGCGGTGTTCTTCGAGACCCCGTCCAACCCGATGCAGTCGCTGGTCGACATCGCCGCGGTCTCCGAACTCGCCCACGCCGCCGGGGCAAAAGTTGTGCTGGACAATGTTTTTGCGACGCCACTATTGCAACAAGGCTTTCCGCTGGGCGTCGACGTGGTGGTCTACTCGGGCACCAAGCACATCGACGGGCAGGGCCGCGTGCTGGGTGGCGCCATCCTCGGCGACAAGGAGTACATCGACGGACCGGTGCAGAAGCTGATGCGCCACACCGGGCCCGCGATGAGCGCCTTCAACGCCTGGGTGATGCTCAAAGGCCTTGAAACTCTTGCGATCCGCGTGGACTATCAGAACAACTCGGCACAACGCATTGCCGAATACCTGGAGGGTCACTCCGGCGTACGCTGGGTTCGTTACCCGTTCCTGCCGTCGCACCCGCAGTACGACCTGGCCAAGCGCCAAATGTCTGGCGGCGGCACCGTCGTGACCTTCGAACTCGACGCCCCGGAAGGCTCTGCCAAGCAACGTGCATTCGAGGTGGTCGACGGCTTGCGACTGATCAACATCTCCAACAACCTCGGTGACTCGAAATCCCTTGTCACCCATCCGGCGACGACAACCCACCGTGCGATGGGTCCGGAAGGCCGCGCTGCTATTGGGTTGGGCGACGGCGTTGTTCGCATTTCGGTCGGCCTCGAGGGCACCGAAGACCTCATCGCCGATCTCGACAGGGCTTTAGGCTAGGAGTCTGCTGGGAATTTGCTGGCCGTCGGCAATCGACATGTCCGACAACGGATATTGCCGCGGTGCGTCACGCGCGTTACCCGGCTATTCATCTAACCGTCGTATGGTTTTTGCGTTGGCAGGAATATTCGGCGCAATAGTAACGCCGTAGCGAAAGTGTTCGATAGCTTTACGACGGTGCGTCAATCGCAGCGTCGTACCTGCCTGACTGCGTCGGGCCCGAAATGGAGAGACTTGAGTGATATCGAGCATCAGCCGGCCGCGGACATCGCCTCATCCGCTGACCGGCGATTTCTATGAGTGGGCTGTCATCGTCGACGGCAATGAAATCACCTGGCAGAGCTATGCCGGCCCGCTGAGATTCGACGAAACCGACTTCGCCATTGCGACCCGGAAATTGCTGTCGATCGAACCCGGCGAACTCCCCGAACTGGTGGCAGAGCACGTTGAATTCGCCTCACCAAGCCAGACGCAACGACGCCTGATGGTGCATTCGACAACGCCGTATGCCAGCAGCTTCGAGACCGACCTCACCGCAATGGTCGAAGGCCGACCCGTCCTGGACCTCACCACGTACGTGGAGACACGCGGCCTGTACCTGGCCCGTAGCGGCGATCTCGTCGTCGGCCGCACGCAGCCGTGGCGTTGCGGGACTGCCGCGGAAGGCGTTGAGCGCCTTGTGCTTCCCGATGCGGACTATTACTACATGTCGCAGGCGTTGCTGCGCCGTGCGGTCGACGGTGGCGATCGCGATCCGGTGATGCGTCAGATCATCGAGTTCCTGCGAGCGAATCCGTCAACGGTGGTGTGCCCCTACGACTTTGAGCCCGAATTTCAGCTGTTCGTGACGTGGCTGGCCCGCACAACCGGACTGGGTCGAATCCGAGTCGACGCCAACGATTTTCGGCTTGGGGTGTGGAACCGCAAGCGCATGCTACATCCGACGGTCGATGCCGCGCTGAGTCTGGAAAGCCAGGTGGATGGCCGGCCGGGCGCCGTCATACTGGAGCGCGAGCACCGGGCCAGCGAGGCTTTCGCCCAGCTGCAGACGCCCATTCCCGTGCTCCCGGGCTACGCGGTGCCCTGGCGGGACCACCGCGACGACTTCAGCCGCGATCTACTGCGGGCGGGTGCACTTCTGCAGGGTCGCTACGGCCTCACGCACGCCTGCCTGAAGCCGTCCGACGGCGGCAACGGCGGACGCATCACGCCCGCTATCGATCTCGACGACACCGCACGTCTCCAGGAACTCGCGGTCAGTGCCTGGAGGCTGGGCGGTGACCAGGTTCTCGAGGCGCACGTCAGCTACTTCGAACGAGAGGTTGGCGGCGAGCGTGTCATGACCACCCCGTCGGCGCATGTGCGCTCGGGCGAGTTGCTCGACGGGCTCACTCTCCAATTCATGCGGGGCACGTCGTGGAAGGGCAACATCTACGTCGGCCCCGATGACTGGGAGCGCCTGGGGTTGGACACGGGCGTGTACGCAACGCTTCGCGCGACCATGACCGAACTGCATCAGCGGCTGGGCTTGCTGCACTGCGGCATCGACTTTGCCGTCGGCACGGTCGGCGGTGTGTTCGGCGACACCGTGATGGCAGCGGTCCAGGACATCAATCCGAAAGTCACCGGTGCCCTGTTCCTCCGGGAGTTCATGGCGCGCCATCCCGAGGTCGGTGCCGGCGCTGCCACCCGTGTCCTGAGTCCGGACGCGACGCAAAGCGCCCAGCGGATCCGCGAGTTGGTCGCGGAATGCTCGACCGCCGAATGGCCTTGCGAGGAAGTGGGTGTCGTGCCCGGCCGGTGGGCGATGATCGCCACGTCGGCGGCGACGTCGCTGGCGGCCGGCGCTCAAGCGCTGACCATGGAACGAACGCTGGCCGCGGCGCGCTGATCCCCTTGGTGACGGCGAGATAACAAGTCGCGCGACGCGCTGGCCGAATACCGGGAACGCCGCGGTGCGCAACCTATCGTCGCGTTGTGTACCGCCGTACTGTTCTCAAATTGCCGCTGTTGTTGGCGGCGGGCACGGCTTTGGCTCAAGCGCCGCGCGCCTCCGCTGATCCACCACGAGCCTCCGCCGAGTCGAGCCGGTGGTCCTCAGATCGAGCCAACCGTTGGTACCAGGCCCAGGGCTGGCCGGTCGGCGCGAACTTCGTCACGTCCACGGCCATCAACCAGCTGGAGATGTTTCAGCCGGGCACCTACGACCCGCGCCGCATCGACTCCGAACTCGGTTGGGCCCGTGCACACGGCCTCAACTCGGTGCGGGTGTTCCTGCACGACCAGTTATGGGCTCAGGATTCGCGCGGCTTCCAGACCCGCCTCGCACAGTTCGTCGGCATCACCGCGCGGCACCGCATCAAACCGCTGTTTGTGTTGTTCGACTCGTGCTGGGACCCGTTCCCCAAACTGGGTCAGCAGCGCGCGCCCACGCCCGGAGTGCACAACTCGGGCTGGGTACAGAGCCCCGGCGCCGAACGGATCGACGATAAGCGCTACACCCGCACCCTGCAGGACTACGTCACCGGGGTGATGACCCAATTCCGCAACGACGACCGGGTGCTGGGATGGGATGTGTGGAATGAGCCCGACAACCCCGCTCCGCAATACGCCCGCGTCGAGCGCCCCGACAAGTTGGACCGGGTGGCCGACCTGCTTCCGCAGGTCTTCAACTGGGCGCGCTCGGTCGACGCGCGCCAGCCGTTGACCAGCGGGGTGTGGGACGGTGAGTGGGCGGATGCAGGTAGCCGTACCACGATTCAGAATATCCAGCTGGCGAATTCCGACGTGGTCAGCTTCCACTCCTACGCCGGTCCCTCGACCTTCGAGTCGCGCATCAACCAGCTGACGCCACACGGCCGGCCGATTCTGTGCACCGAGTACATGGCCCGACCGCAGGGCAGCACCGTCGAGTCGATTCTGCCAGTTGCCAAGCGGCACAACGTCGGTGCGATCAACTGGGGGCTGGTGGCCGGCAAAACGCAGACCTACTTCCCGTGGGATTCCTGGAACCACCCATACTCGGCGGTCCCGAGGGTGTGGTTCCACGATCTGCTGCGGCCGGATGGCACCGCGTTCGACAACACCGAATCCCAAACCATCAGAAGCTTGAGCGCGTCGACATACGGCTGAGCGATGACAGTCACCAAGTCGATCCTGTTGTTCGGGCTGGCTGCGCTGCTAGAGATCGGCGGCGCATGGCTGGTGTGGCAGGGCGTCCGCGAGCATCGCGGCTGGACCTGGGCTGGGTTCGGCGTAATCGCCTTGGGCGCTTATGGTTTCGTCGCGACCTTTCAGCCTGATGCGCAGTTCGGGCGGGTACTGGCCGCCTACGGCGGCGTGTTTGTCGCCGGATCTTTGGCATGGGGCATGGTCTTCGACGGATTTCGGCCAGACCGATGGGACGTCACCGGGGCCGCGGTCTGCCTGGCCGGCGTCGGCGTCATCATGTACGCGCCGCGCGGGCGCTGATCACTCCTTGTGCTCGATGACCCCGGTGGCGTGCTGCGCGCGGTCTTCGTAGCTGCGGCGCGCGCTGGTGTCGAAGTCGAGGAACACCGTGTCGTTGCCCATCTGTTTGTTCAGCCAGCGGCGGCCGCGATCCGGCAGCAGTGTGGCCACGGCGGCGAACGACTTGCCCCAAGCGGGCACTGACACACGGGATTTCGGCTTGTTCAGGACGTTGACGATGGCCGCGGCGATCTCCGCCGGTTCGACCGGCTTCTGTGCCGACGACGGCGACGTGCCCGAGATCAATTCGGTGTTGGTGAAGGTCGGCAGGACCGCGGTAACTTTCACGCCTTGCGGGGCGAATTCATCGGCCATCGCGCTGGACAGCCCGACGACACCGAATTTGGTTGCGGCGTACACGACCTGGCCCGGTACGGCCACCAAGCCCGCCAACGAGGCGATGTTGACGATGTGCCCGGCGCGACGCTTCACCATCTCCGGCAGGACCAACTGGCAACCGGTCAGCACGCCGTAGAGGTTCACCTCGATCGACGAGCGGATAGCCTGCGCCGACTGCTCCAAAAACGGTCCCACCGGCATCACGCCGGCGTTGTTGATCAGCACGTCGATGTGGCCGCCACCGTCGGCGCGAGCCTTTTCGAGGAAAGCCGCGAACGACTCCCTATCGGTGACGTCGAGGGGATGACCGCTCACCTGCCCGAGGCTGCTGATACCGGCGACCGCGCTCTCGAGCACATCGAGGTCCCGATCGCCGATGACGACGCGAGCACCCCGGGCCAGCAGGGCTTGCGCGGTCGCGTACCCGATGCCGCGGGCAGCGCCGGTGATAACGACCGTCTTACCCCTGATGTTGTCCATCCGTCGGACTTTACAGGTGTCAAGTCTTGCGGAAAACAGACCTGCGAGGCGGGTTGGGGGAGGCCGTCGGGAGCCCGGTAGACGGGGCTTCGCGGCATGTCCGTCGCAGGTCAGCACCGAAGAGCGGAACTGAGGGCGGCAAATAGGCCGATCTCCATACCGATTTCTCAGCTTTCGTTCGTATGAGCCGTCGGAAAGACTGCCTATTGCTTTCGAAAATAACGTCTGGTATTCCTAAACCATCAAACGATACTAAACGAACGAAAACAGCTCGTTTTACCGAACGGCAGTCTGACACCGCGGGAAGGAGTCCTGATGAGACCTCCATCAGTGGGCGCCGCCGCAGGAACATTCTCCCTCAGGCGCGGCTTCAGCTGGCCGGATCCCGACGTCGAGGGCACGCTCGTCGTGTCGCAGCCGGCTGTCGATCCGGAACTCTGGTCCCAATACGCCGCGGGCGCGGTGCGCAGCTACCGCAAGCGTGGCGTGGAATGCGCACTCGACCTGGATGCGCTCCGCGACGCCGACGACACGATCATGTTTTGCGCCGTGGTTGGCGACTCCGGTCAGGTGGTCGGCGGTTACCGTGCGATCGCGCTGCAGGCCGCCGAGGACTCCCACGCTGTCGATGAGTGGGCGGGCCAGCCCGATCAGCGGGCGGTGCGACAGATGATCGCCGACCGCGTGCCGTATGGCGTGCTGGAGATGAAGGCCGGCTGGGTGACTGACGCGGCCGGCCGCAACCCATTTCTCACAACCGCCCTGGCGCGCGGCTGCTTCTACATGATGGTCATGCTGGATTTCCAGTACACCATGTGCACGGCCGCCACGACGGTGCTCGACAGCTGGCGGTCATCTGGATCCGTGGTCGCGCCCATCCCGGCGACGCCATACCCCACTGAACGCTATCTAACCAAGCTGCTCTGGTGGAACAGGCGTGACTTCTTCGGTCACGCGCAGCCCAGCCAGCTGGCCAAGATTGTCTGCGAGACAAAGGAATTGCTGCATGAGCAATTCCGCCGCGGCGAGATCGGCAGCGACCTTGCCGGTCTGCTTCCCGCCAAACTTTCGACGCTCCCTCGGCCTTCCTTCACCACGTCCAAACCGAAACTTGCGGAGGTATAGCAATGGAAAACAGCAACGAGCCCGTATGGATCATGTTCGTCACCGACACCGAGACCCGCGACAAGATGCTGAGATACGGCAGCGGGTCGCAGTGGGAGGTGGACCCCTCCACTGCAGCGGCGATGATCCTCGTCGGCGCGGCCGTCCGGATGCCCGGTCCGCTCGAAGCCCAGCCGGTGTCCGGCATCGCCGGGATGTCGATGATATCCCGCGAAAGCGCCTGAGCCTGTTCAGATTCCGAGATCTTTGGCGACGATCGTCTTCATGATCTCGGTGGTCCCGCCATAGATGGTCTGGATCCGGGCGTCGACAAAGGCCCTCGAGACCGGATATTCCCGCATATAGCCGTACCCCCCGTGCAGTTGCAGGCAGCGGTCAGCGGTCCGCACCTGAAGCTCCGTCGTCCACCACTTGAGCCGAGCGGCCCGCGCCGCCGTCAGCCCACCTGCCAGATGCTCAGCGAGGCAATCGTCGAGATAGGTGCGCGCGACATCGATTTCCGTCGCCAACTCGGCGAGCACGAACTGCGTGTTCTGCAGTCCTGAAATCGGGGAGCCGAAAGCTTTGCGCTGTTTGACGTAGTCGAGCGTCTCCGCGAGCACACCTTCGGCGGCGGCAACCGCACCGACCGCCAGTGAAAGCCGTTCCTGCGGAAGGTTGTTCATCAGCTGATAAAAGCCCCGGCCTTCGTCGCCGAGCAGAGCGGCGGCGGGCACCCGCATGTCGGTGAAGCTGAGCTCGCTGGTGTCCTGGGCGTGCAGCCCGATCTTCTCCAGATTCCGGCCGCGGCTGAAGCCCGGGGTATCCGGGTCGACGACGAACAGCGACAGGCCCTTGTGCCGATCGGGGGAGGTCCGCACGGCGACGACGAACAGATTCCCGTTCTGCCCATTGGAGATAAAGGTCTTCGCGCCGTTGACCACATAGTGGTCGCCGTCGCGCACCGCGGTGGTGCGGATCCCGGCCAAGTCGCTGCCGGCGCCGGGTTCGGTCATTGCGATACCGATCACCGTCTCCCCGGTGGCCACACCGGGCAACCAGCGCTGCTTCTGCTCAACCGTGGTCAGATCGGTGAGATAAGGCAGGGTCACGTCGTTATGCACCGACAGAGCAACAGCCTCCGCCGCCGCGCCGGCCCGCTGAAGTTCGTCGACCACGATCGCGTTGTAGCGGAAGTCCTCAACCCCTGGTCCGCCGAATTCCTCGGGAACCGAAAAACCCAGCAGCCCAAGCTTGCCGGCTTCGGTGAACAACGAGCGATCCACGCAGCCGGCTTTCTCCCACTCCTCGTGGGCCGGGACCACGGTCTGCTGCACAAAGTCATGCACCATCTCGCGGAACTGCCGATGCTCGGAGGTGTACTCCAGCCGCGCGCTCACCGGAAGGCGTCCAAACCGGTGAAGGCCTGGCCCAGGATCAGCTGATGCATCTCCGGGGTGCCCTCATAGGTGAGCACCGACTCCAGGTTGACCATGTGCCGAATCACTGGATACTCCAGTGAGATCCCATTGCCGCCCAGGATCGTTCGCGCTGTCCGACAGATCTCGATCGCCTCGCGGGTGTTGTTGAGCTTGCCGAAGCTCACCTGCTCGGGACGCAGACCGGTGCTGTCCTTGAGCCGTCCCAGCTGCAACGCGAGGAGCAAACCCTTGTGCAATTCGACGGCCATGTCGACGAGTTTGGCCTGGGTCAACTGGAATCCGGCGATCGGCCGACCGAACTGGGTGCGTTCGCCGGCGTAGTCCAGCGCGGCCTGCCATGCGGAGCGCGCCGCGCCCATCGAGCCCCAGATGATGCCGTACCGCGCCTCGGACAGACACGACAGCGGACCCTTGAGGCCTTTCACCTCGGGCAGCAGCGCATCGTCGGGCACGCGGACGTCGTCGAGGACCAACTCGCTGGTGATCGAGGCCCGCAGCGACAGCTTGTGGTGGATGGTGTTGGCCGAAAAGCCCGGACTTTTGGTGGGGACGATGAAGCCGCGCACGCCGTCGTCGGTGGTCGCCCAGACCACCGCCACGTCGGCGACCGACCCGTTGGTGATCCACATCTTGCGGCCGTTGAGCACCCAGTCCGACCCGTCGCGCTTGGCCCGCGTGGTCATCGCCGCCGGGTCGGATCCGGCGTCGGGTTCGGTCAACCCGAAACAGCCGAGCAGTTCACCGGCGGCCATGCCGGGCAGCCACTGCTGCTTCTGCTCTTCGGAGCCGAAACGCCAGATCGCGAACATGGCCAGCGAACCCTGCACCGACACCATCGAACGGATGCCGGAGTCCGCGGCCTCCAGCTCGGTGCACGCCAGACCGTAGTGCACGGCCGACGCGCCGCCGCAGCCGTAGCCCTCCAGGTGCATACCGAGCAATCCGAGCTGGCCGAAGTGTTTAGCCAGGTCGCGAACCGGCAGATCACCGATCTCGAACCACTCCGCGACGTGCGGGATGACATGTTCGGCGCAGAACTGCCGAACGGTGTCTCGGACCGCGATCTCGTCGTCGGATAGGGAACCATCCAGGCCGAGCGGATCCGCAGGGTCAAAGGCGGGAGGTGTGCCGGTACTCATGGCCACATCCTGCCATCGCGGGAGAGCCATATCGACGTCGTTGCTTTAGCCGCCGCGTACAGCGGTTTTTGGGCTTAGGCTGCCGGTGGGGGAAGCAGGAAGGGAACCAGGCATGCCCTCACTACTTCGCGTTGCAGCCGTCGTTCTGGCAGCGGTCGCGCTCGCCCCGCCGGCCATCGCCGATCCGCTCGACCCCATTCCCGGCAATGGTGTCTTTGTCGTCGGACCTGACATTGCCCCGGGGCTGTATCACACGGCCGGGTCGGGATCGGCTTTCGGCGTCTGGATCAACAATGTGCCGACGCAGGATTCGATGTGCTCCTGGTTCACCTACAGCACGCCCGATGCGGCCAAAGACCATGTCTTGCAGACCAATCAGTCGGTCGGCCCGATGTTCGCCAACATCAACAACGGCGTCAAGGCTTTCGAGTCGCAGAATTGTCAACCGTGGACGCGCGTCCCGTAAGTCGTTCGGCCACAGCCCTAGTCGCAGTTGACGCAGACTCCGGTCAGTGACAACTGCATACCGCAACCGCAGAATTTCCCCTCGCGACGGACATCGGCGGACCGCCTGCTGCCGGGCCGCACCCGATTCGCGGGATGCTCGACATACCAGGTGCCTTGTCGTGAACTGGGGCCGTGCTCGGCGCTGCTGTCCGCGACGGCCACAAGCTCCTGTTCGGTGGTGAAGCCGGTCGTGTAGCCGTGGTAGATGTGCAGATCTGGGAGTCCGTCGCGCCTTTTGGCGATGACGTACGGCTTGCTGGTACGCACCACCGCCTCAAACTCGGTGATGCCGATAGCGGCGGTGAATCGGCGGATGAACTGATGATTTTCGGTCGGGATGCGCGCCTGCGCCATCGCCGAGATCAGCGATTCTTGCGGTTGGTCTGCAATGGTCACATTTTTCAACAATAAGCGGGCGGGCGCTGACATCGGTTGGTCGCGCCGCTGCGAGACAACACTTCAGCAGCCTTTTATCGCCTGGCTGACGGTGATTCACACCCCGAACACCTCGCGGCCCGGCGCCGAGTCGTCAGCCCCCGCCACCGGATCGACGCGAGCGGTAGCCTCACCCGATGGATCATCCGCAGCGCAGCCCGGGGTGGCTGGGCATTGATGTGGCCTGTGTGCTGGTGTTTTGCGCCATCGGGCGGCGCAGCCACGACGAGGGGCTCAATGTCGCGGGCATCGCGACCACCGCGTGGCCGTTTCTGAGCGGGACCGCGGTGGGGTGGTTGGCGTCGCGGGCCTGGCGCCGCCCGACGGCGGTGTACCCCACCGGCGTGGTGGTGTGGTTGTGCACGATCACGACCGGGATGGTGTTACGCAAGGCCACCGCTGCCGGGGTGGCCGGCAGCTTCATCGTGGTCGCATCCACGGTCACCGCGCTGCTGCTGCTCGGCTGGCGGGCGATCGCGCAGCCGCGACGCCGCGGCGCAGGGTCGGCGTGACCATGAAGCGGACCGACAACGACACCTGGGGTCCGGCCACCAGCGTCGGGACTACCGCCACGCTGGTGGCGACGGCGCGGGCCCTGGCGCACCGGGCGGGCTTGATCAACGACCCGTTCGCCGAATCGTTGGTCCACGCCGTCGGTTTGAGCTTCTTCTCGACAGTGGCCAACGGGGAGCTGGCGCTCAGCGAAGTCGGCGATAACAACGGATTAGCCTTGCTGACAGACCTTTTGGCGGTGCGAACCCGATTTTTCGACAACTTCCTCACCGATGCATGCCGGGCCGGGATCCGGCAAGCCGTCATCCTCGCGTCGGGGTTGGACGCCCGGCCGTACCGGTTGTGGTGGCCGGTCGGCACCACCGTGTACGAAATCGATCAGCCCGAGGTGATCGACTTCAAGACCCGGACGATGCGCGGGCTGGACGCCACCCCTACCGCCAACCGGCGCGCGGTGGGGATCGACCTTCGGCGGGACTGGCCGGAGGCGCTGCGGCGGATCGGCTTCGACGTCGACCAGCCCACCGTCTGGATCGCTGAAGGCCTGTTTATCGGATTTCTCCCGCCGGCCCTTCAAGACCGGCTACTTGACAATGTCACTGCGCTGAGTGCGCCCGGAAGCCGCGCGGCGGCGGATTACTTTCCGGAGCGGCAGACACCCTTCCTGGACCAGGAACACGCGCTGGCGAACCGCTGGCGACAGTTTGGATTCAGCGGTGACATGGCAGAGCTGACCTATCCAGAAGAGCACCGCGATCCCGCCCAGTCCCTGGCCGCATTGGGCTGGCGAACCGTGGTGACGGAAATCCAAAAGCTGTTCACCGTCACCGGGCTGCCGGGTTTACGTCGCCAGGATCTAAACGGCGCGCCGGTGGCGGGCCGCTATGTTCGCGCAGTTTTGGCGTAGTAGCGCCGGAATGCGGCCGATGGCGAGACGTTAGAAATGTAGTGATGCCCCAAGCCAGTCAACCCGCCGCAGCGCAGCAGGTCCGCTTCGTCGCGGTGACCGCAGACGATCCCAGGGCCAAACCGCTGCTGGACGAACTGGCCGTCGAATACGCCGAGCGCTACGAGAGCACGCTGCCGACCGTGGTGGCCTGGATGGAGTCGGTGCCGACGTCCGAATTCGCACCGCCGGACGGCGGCTTTCTGATCGGAGAGGTGGACGGGGTTCCGGTCACCGGCGGCGCGTTCCAGCGATTCGACGCGCAGACCGCGGAGCTCAAGCGAATCTGGACCGATCGACAGCGCCGTCGAAGTGGCTACGCCACCGCCCTGCTGGTCGAACTGGAAAGCGTGATCGCCCGAAGGGGCTACAAGCGGGTGTACCTGACCACGGGTAACCGCCAACCAGAGGCCGAGGCGCTCTACGAATCGGCGGGCTACGCGCGGCTTTCGGAGCCGCTGCCCTCGCGCGGGCCGGTCTTCCCGATTGCGTTCGTGAAGGAATTGCCGTGAGTGACCACCTGCATGTGGGCGTGGCCCTCGACGGCTACGGCTGGCACCGTCAGGCGTGGCGCACGACGCTGGCCGCCGCTCCCGCCACGGAATCGGTGCTCAGCGGCCGATATTGGGCCGGCTTGGCCGCCACCGCCGAGCGCGGTCTGCTCGATTTCCTGTCCATCGACGACGCGTTGACGCCGCAGCCCGGTCGCAGCGAGGCGATCAGCCCCCGGCGGCTGGCCGGCCGCGCCGACGCCGTTCTGGTCGCCGCTCGGATCGCCCCGGTCACCCAGCACATCGGATTGATCCCGGTGGCCACCGTCACCCACACCGAGCCGTTTCACATCTCCAAGGCCATCGCCACCGTGGATCACGTGTCGCACGGACGCGCCGGTTGGCAGCCGCGGATCAGTTCGACGGCGCACGAGGCCGCTCTGTTCGGTCGTCGCGATGCCCCCACCGACGGCGATCAGCTGTTCGACGAGGCGGCCGACGTCGTCGAGACGGTGCGCCGGTTGTGGGACAGCTGGGAGGACGACGCGATCATCCGCGACGCTGCGACCGCGCGCTACATCGACCGAGACAAGCTGCACTACATCAATTTCCGCGGCAAGTACTTTTCGGTGAAGGGCCCGTCGATCACCCCGCGGCCGCCTCAGGGCCAACCGGTGGTGGCGGCCCTGGCGCATGGACCGCGCATCTACGAATTCGCCGCGACCAGCGCCGATCTGGTCTTCATCACCCCCACCGACGATGAATCGCTCGATGCGATTCTCGACGAGGTCAAGGCGGCAGGTGGGCAGCAGCTGAAGGTCTTTGCCGACGTGGTGGTCACTTTCGGCGGCGATACCGAGTTCGGTTCAGACGCATTGATATTCGACGGCACCGCCTCGGACCTGGTCGACCTGGTGCTGGGCTGGCAACAGCGCGGCATCGACGGCGTGCGGCTGCGCCCCGCGGTGAACGCCACCGACCTTCCGGCGATCGTTGACCAGGTGGTGCCACTGTTGCAGCGGGCCAAACGATTTCGCACTGCTTACACCAAAGGGGAGACGTTGCGGCAACGACTCGGGCTGCCCGTCTCGCTCAACAGGTATGCGAAGGTGAACTCATGAACGTTCCGTTGTCGATCCTGGACCTGTCGCCGATCAGCGCCGGCAGCGACGCGTCGACAGCGCTGCACAATACGATCGATCTGGCGCAGCACGCCGAGCGGTGGGGGTATCGCCGATTCTGGATCGCCGAACATCACTTCGTCGGGGTCGCCAGCTCGGTGCCCGCGGTACTCATCGGACAGATCGCCGCCGCCACCAACACCATTCGCGTCGGATCGGCGGCAGTCCAACTGGGTCACACCACGGCCGCGGCGGTAGTCGAGAGCTTCGGCATGCTCGAGGCGTTCTACCCGGGCCGCATCGACCTCGGCCTCGGCCGCGGGCAACGCCGCGACACGGGATTCAAGCCGAAGCATCCGTCGACCAAGAATCGTCCACCCCGGCAGTGGCGCGAAGTCGACGGCGTGGTGATCCCGCTGCCATTCGACCTGCGCGGCCTGCTCGACACCGAACGCGTGATGGCGACCGCGGAGATCCTGCAGCAGCCCGAGGCCGTGGCGCCCGACTTCGCCGACCAGTTGGCCGACATCCTCGCGATGCTCGACGGCAGCTTCGAGGCCGGGGGATTCGACGTTCACGCGGTGCCGGGGGAGCGATCGGGGTTGGCGCCGTGGATCTTCGGCAGCACGCGGGGACAAAGCGGGCGACTGGCCGGTGCCCATGGTCTGCCGTTCGTCGCGAGCTACCACATCACCCCCGCGACCGCGCTGGAGGCCATCGAAGCCTACCGGGACACATTCGTCCCTTCGGCAACGCTGCAGGAGCCCTACGTGGTGGTGTCCGCGGATGTCGTTGTCGCCGAAGACAGTTCCACTGCGCGCGAACTTGCATCGGGCTACGGGCAGTGGGTGTATTCGATACGTACCGGGGTGGGCGCGGTGCCCTACCCCGCCCCGGGCGACTCGCAGCCCGTGACCCAGGAGCAGTTGCCGGTAGTCAAAGACCGGCTGGAGACCCAGTTGGTCGGCGACCCCGACGAGGTCGCGGAGCGCCTGTCCGCACTGCAACGTCTCAGCGACGCTGACGAACTGGTCGTCACGTCGGTGACCCACGATCACCGGGCCCGGCTGCGCTCACACGAACTGCTGGCCAAGCGCTGGGGCATCGGCTGATGGGCATCCGAGAAGGTAGGCACCGCAAGCCTATCCACCTGGCTGCGCATTTCCCGGGAGTCAACAGCACCACGGTGTGGACCGATCCACAGTCGGGCAGCCAGATCGAGTTCGAGTCATTCGAGCACATGGCCCGCACCGCCGAGCGTGGACTGTTCGACTTCTTCTTTCTTGCCGAGGGGCTGCGGCTGCGCGAGCATCGCGAACAGATCTACGACCTCGACGTGGTGGGCCGGCCTGACACGTTCACCGTGCTCGCGGCACTCGCCGCGGTTACCGACCGACTCGGCCTGACCGGGACGATCAACACCACCTTCAACGAACCTTTCGAGGTGGCACGGCAATTCGCCACCCTCGACCACCTGTCCGACGGGCGAGCCGGTTGGAACATCGTCACCTCGTCGGATGCCTTCACCGGTGAGAACTTCCGGCGCGGTGGCTTCCTTGACCACGCCGACCGCTACCAGCGGGCCGAGGAATTTCTCGCCGTGGCCCGCGAATTCTGGGACAGCTGGGCAGCCGATGCCGTGCGGGCCGACATCGACGAGGGCATCTACGCCGACCCCGACCGGATCGCCGTCGTCGAGCATCACGGCCCGCAATTCAACGTACGGGGGGTGGCGACGCTGCCCAGCGGGCCACAGGGACATCCGATTCTGCTGCAGGCAGGCGACTCTCACGACGGCCGCAACTTCGGCGCCCACCATGCCGACGCGCTGTTCACCCTGCACGGGTCGCTGGAGGATGGTCAGCGCTACTACGCCGACGTGAAAGGCCGCGCGGCCTCGTTCGGGCGAAACCCCGACGAGCTGAAGGTCTTTCCGGCCGCGACGTTCGTCCTCGGCGACACCGCCGCCGAGGCCGACGAAAAAGCGCGCTACGTCAGGCGCCAACAGGTCAGCGGCCCGACCGCGATCGCGATGCTCGAACAAGTCTGGGGCCGCGACCTTTCCGATTACGACCCGGACGGTCCGTTACCCAAGGACGATCCGACCGGAGACACCAGCATCACGCGGGGCCGCGTCCGCCACGGCGACCCGGTCGAGGTGGCCCGCCGTTACCGCGAACGCGCTGATGCCGAGAATCTTTCGATCCGCGAGCTGATCATCGAGGTCTCCAGCCGGGAGCAGTTCGTCGGCACCGCCGAGCACGTCGCGGCGGAAATCGACCGCTACATCCAGTCTGACGCCTGCGACGGTTTCATCTTTGTGCCGCACCTGACGCCGCACGGTCTCGACGAGTTCGTCGACCACGTGGTGCCGCTGCTGCAGGAACGCTCGGGGTACCGTACCGAATACAGCGGCACCACGCTGCGCGACCATCTCGGGCTGGCGAACGAGCGTTAGCCCCAGGGATCACATCCGGCTCAGGAATCCCTGCCAGTCGGCATGTAGTTGCTTTTTGATTTCAACGCGGATGCGATATCAACGACCGGTGGCCGCTGAGGGGTGATATCGCATGTGGTCACGTTTCTGAAAAGGGTTGTGTCCCTGGAGCAGGTGCGCATGTGGCCACTGTGGCTAACCGCCCTTTGGTAGCCGGGCCCAGCCAGCTAGCCGGCCATGAATTCGTTGTAGGCCGACTCCAGATCCGGTGACAACACGCTGGTGTTGCACTGGCGCTGGGTGTCCCCGATGGGGGCGAGAATGCCTCGCAATTCGACGTATTCCTGCGGATGCGCGGTGAAATAATTGCGCAGATCCGTTGCCGCTTGGCCGCGGGGCTCGTTTCGGGCAGCCGACACGACCGCGTTGGCACCCGGGTGGCTGCCCAGGTACTGGCTGGCTGATCCGGTCACCGAGCTGACCGTGTCAGAGACGCCCGCGGGACTGCAGTCCGGTGCAGCCCAGGCCGCTGGTGCGGCAACCATGCTCGCAGCCACTCCGGCGATTAGTGAGCAAGCGACCGCGTTTCGGCGCGTGGAATTACCACTGATTTTCATCGTTACGTGAGTCCTTTGAAATCGCACTATGATTCAGGTTGCCGAGACCCGATGCCCAAGATACGTGAAGCGCAGCGGGCCAAATCGGTCGGAAATGGTTGCGAGATAGGCGCTTCGAGTAAGCGATGTGAACCAAGTTGCGATTGGGGCAGATCGAGGCACCAAATTCTTAGACTACGCCGGCGTCTCTTAAAGATTCCTGATGCGGATGTGACCCGATCGTGACCCACTACCGCGCCAGCGCGGTCGCCCGCTGGGTCGCTTCGCGGATCGGGCCCCGCCAGAGATCACCGTGGCCGGGCACCAGAATCTCGGTGTCGAGCAACGCGAGTGCGGCCAAGCTGCGGATACAGCCGTCCTGGTCGTGGCTGAACAACTCGGGCAGCAGCTGCGGTCCGCTCTTCGCCAGCAAGGGATGTCCGGTCACCAGTGCGTCCCCGCTGATGAGCACGCCGTCGACCACGTACGAGCAGTGCCCGCCGGTGTGGCCGGGAGTCGGGATGGCCATCGGAGTGCCGGGCAGCGCCGCGGCCACATCGGCGGTCAGCGGCTGCGTGGACGGAATGCCCTCGCGGCTCAGCCCGCCGTCGCGGACGAGATGGGCGGTCCACCGGGCCCACCGGGGGCGCCAGAGGTTCATCGCGACATCGATCGGCGACGCCTGCTCCAGGTACTCCCGCTTGGCGTGGCCCACCTCGTCGGCGTGACAGTAGACCGGCGTGCCGTGGGTCTTGGCGAACCAGATCGCCGAGCCCAGGTGGTCGATGTGGGCGTGCGTCAGCAGGATCGCGCGGACGTCGCCGGGCTGGTATCCCAGCTGACTCAGCGAAGCCAGCACGTTGTCACGGTCGCCCGGATAACCGGCGTCGATGAGCATGACTCCACGTTCATCGGTGACCAGCGTCCAGTTGACCGCCCCACCCTGGGCGAGGTGCACGTGTTCGGTGACGGCTTTCACGACCGGTGCCATATCCCGGAGTCTAGGTGGGTCACGAAGAGGGAGTAGAAACGACAGCGTGGCTGAACTCAAACTTGGATACAAGGCGTCGGCAGAACAATTCGCCCCGCGGGAACTCGTCGAGCTGGCGGTCGCCGCGGAGGAGCACGGCATGGACAGCGCCACGGTCAGCGACCATTTCCAGCCGTGGCGACACGAGGGCGGGCACGCGCCGTTCTCGCTGGCCTGGATGACCGCGGTCGGCGAGCGCACCAAGCGGCTGCAGCTCGGCACGTCGGTGCTGACCCCGACCTTCCGCTACAACCCGGCCGTCATCGCGCAGGCTTTCGCGACCATGGCCTGCCTGTACCCGGACCGGATCTTCCTCGGCGTCGGCACGGGTGAGTCGCTCAACGAGATCGCCACCGGGTACGAGGGGGAGTGGCCGGAGTTCAAGGAGCGCTACGCGCGGCTGCGTGAGTCGGTGCGGCTGATGCGCGAGCTGTGGCTGGGCGACCGCGTCGACTTCGACGGCGAGTACTACAAGACCAAGGGCGCCTCAATCTACGACGTGCCGGAGGGTGGGGTCCCGATCTACATCGCCGCCGGCGGGCCGCAAGTGGCCAAGTACGCCGGCCGTGCGGGCGACGGCTTCATCTGCACCTCCGGTAAGGGTGAGGAGCTCTACAAGGACAAGCTGATTCCCGCCATGCGCGAGGGTGCCGAGGCCGCCGGCAAGAATCCCGATGACGTCGACCGGATGATCGAGATCAAGATCTCCTACGACACCGACCCGGAATTGGCGCTGGAAAACACCCGCTTCTGGGCGCCGCTGTCGCTGACCGCCGAGCAGAAGACCAACATCCACGACCCGTTGGAGATGGAGAAGGCCGCCGACGAGCTGCCGATCGAGCAGGTCGCCAAGCGCTGGATCGTGGCGTCGGATCCCGACGAGGCCGTTGCCAAAGTCAAGGATTATGTCGATTGGGGCCTCAACCACCTGGTCTTCCACGCACCCGGTCATGATCAGCGCCGCTTCCTGGAACTGTTTCAGAAAGACCTCGAGCCCCGGTTGCGACGGCTCGGCTGACCCGCGGCCGTGTCTGCCGGTATCTACATCGCCGCGCCGGAAGGCGACAGCGGCAAGTCGACGATTGCGCTTGGCATCCTGCATCGGCTGACCGCCGCCGTCGCCAAAGTCGGTGTCTTTCGGCCGATTACGCGGACAGCCGGCCGCGATCGCGACTACATCGTCGACTTGCTGCTGGCGCACGCCACCGCCGATCTGCCCTATGAACGCTGCATCGGCGTCGACTATCAGCAACTGCACGCCGACCGCGATGCCGCCATCGAAGAGATCGTCGAGCGGTATCACGCAATGGCCGACGAGTGCGACGCGGTCGTCATCGTCGGCAGCGACTACACCGACGTGGCCAGCCCTGCGGAGTTGGGTGTCAATGCGCGCATCGCGGTCAACCTCGGCGCGCCGGTGGTGCTTGCCATCCGCGCCAAGGACCGTAACGCCGAGCAGGTGGTGCACGCCGCTGAGGTGTGTCTGGCTGAATTGAACGCGCAACATGCCCACACCGCGGCCGTCATCGCCAACCGTTGCGAGCCAACACAATTAGCCGCGATTGCCGAGGCTTTACAACACCTGGCACCGAAGACCTACGCACTGCCCGACGAGCCGATTTTGGCAGCCCCGACGGTGACGGAACTGCAGGCCGCCGTCAACGGCACCGTGGTCAGCGGTGACGCCGCGCTGATGAGCCGCGAGGTGATGGGTGTGGTGGTGGCCGGGATGACGGCCGACCACGTGCTCGAACGCCTAGGCGAGGCCGCCGCGGTGGTGACGCCCGGCGACCGCTCCGACGTGGTGCTCGCGGTGGCGAGCGCGCATGCCGCCGAGGGATTTCCGTCGCTGGCATGCATGATCCTCAACGGTGGCTTCGAGATGCATCCGGCCACGGGCGCTCTGGTTGCCGGCCTGGGGCTTCGTCTGCCGATCCTGGCCACCACGCTCGGCACCTTCGACGCCGCGACCGCGGTCGGGTCAGTCCGTGGCCGGGTCACCGCGACGTCGCTGCGAAAGGTCGACACGGCGCTGCAACTGATCGAGAGTCACGTGAATCTCACGGACCTGTTGGCGCAGTTGGCGATTCCGATCCCGAAGGTGACCACGCCGCAGATGTTCACCTATCAATTGCGTGAACGGGCCCGTTCGGACCGCAAGCGCATCGTTCTACCGGAAGGCGACGACGATCGCATTCTCAAATCCGCAGGCCGGGTGCTGCAACGCAACATCGCCGACCTGACAATTCTCGGTGACGAGAGCCAGATCCGTGCCCGCGCAGCCGAACTCGGTGTCAACCTGGATGGCGCAACTGTGTACGATCCGCACACCAGCGAGTTGTGCGACCAATTCGCCGAACAGTACGCGCAGTTGCGCGCCACAAAGGGCATCACCGTCGAGCAGGCCCACGAGATCATCCACGACGTGTCGTACTTCGGCACCATGCTGGTGCATAACGGCATGGTCGACGGCATGGTGTCGGGTGCCGTGCACACCACGGCTCACACGGTTCGCCCGGCCTTCGAGATCATCCGTACCGCTCCCGGCATATCCACGGTCTCCAGCGTCTTCCTGATGTGCCTGCCGGATCAGGTGCTGGCCTACGGAGACTGCGCGATCGTTCCCGACCCGACCGTCGAACAACTCGCCGACATCGCGATCAGCGGCGCGCAGACCGCGGCGCAATTCGGCATCGAACCGCGGGTGGCCATGCTGTCGTACTCGACGGGGGACTCCGGTACCGGCGCCGATGTCGAAAAGGTCAGGGAAGCAACCGAATTGGTGCGCCGCCGAGCCCCGGAGCTGCAGGTCGAAGGACCGATCCAGTACGACGCCGCCGTCGAACCGTCCGTGGCGGCCACCAAGATGCGCGACTCACCAGTGGCGGGCAAGGCCACCGTGTTGATCTTCCCCGACCTGAACGCCGGCAATAACGCCTATAAGGCGGTGCAACGCAGCGCGGGGGCCATCGCGATCGGTCCGGTGCTGCAGGGCTTGAACAAGCCAGTCAACGACTTGTCCCGTGGTGCGCTGGTCGAAGACATCGTCAACACGGTGGCGATTACCGCGATCCAAGCGCAGGGCTCCAATGACTAGGCGTACGGTTCTGGTGCTCAATGCCGGCTCGTCGTCGCTGAAATACCAACTCATCGAACCTGATTCGGGTGATTCCCTGGCGGACGGCACGGTCGAGCAGATTGGTGAGCCGTCGTCCCCGGTCGCCGACCATCGCTCGGCGCTGCAGGCCGCGTTCGGGGCGCTGGCCGGCGAAGGTATCGACCTGCAGGCCTGCGGGTTGGCGGCAGTGGGGCACCGGGTCGTGCACGGCGGTCCGATCTTTCACCGACCTACCCTGATCGACGACGCGGTCATTGCGCGACTCGAGCAACTGTCCATGCTCGCCCCGCTCCATAACCCACCCGCCTTGGCGGGCATCGAGGTTGCGCGCGCAATGTTGCCGGGTGTGCCGCACGTCGCGGTGTTCGACACCGCTTTTTTCCACAACCTTCCCGCCGCGGCGGCGACCTATGCGATCGACCGCGAACTGGCCGAGAAGTGGCACATTCGGCGGTACGGATTTCACGGCACCTCGCATCGCTACGTCAGCGAACAGGCCGCAGCCTTCCTGGGCCGGCCTTGGGAGCGGGTGAATCAGATTGTGCTGCATCTGGGTAACGGTGCATCCGCGTCGGCGATCGCCGGCGGCCGGGCGAAAGACACCTCGATGGGTCTGACACCGTTGGAGGGCCTGGTGATGGGTACCCGCAGCGGTGACATCGACCCGAGCGTCGTTAGCTATCTGTACCGCGAAGCCGACATGAGCGTTGAGGCCATCGAATCGATGCTCAACCAACGTTCCGGCTTGCTCGGGTTGGCTGGCGAGCGGGATTTCCGGCGCCTGCGCGAGATGATCGAATCGGGCGACAGCGCAGCGCAATTGGCCTACGACGTGTTCATTCATCGATTGCGCAAGTATGTGGGTGGTTATCTAGCGATACTGGGTCGCACCGATGTGATCAGCTTTACCGCCGGCGTCGGGGAGAACGCGACCGCGGTGCGTCTGGACGCATTGAGCGGGTTGGAGGGACTGGGCATCCAGATCGACGAGCAGCGAAACGCGCAGCACGCTCAGGGTGTCCGGCGAATCTCCACCGAGGCCTCGCCGATCGCTGTCCTGGTGGTGCCGACCAATGAGGAACTGGCGATCGCCCGTGATTGCCTACAGGCGGTCGGGGCCTGAGGGGAAAGTGCTCCGGCGGCAATCCGCCGGAGCACCCGCCTCCTCCCGGAGCTGATCGATGCCCCGTTACTGCCGTCTTCGTTGGACGCCTAGTCCAGTTATTCGGATGGACTATAGCTGAGGTTAACCTGAGCGAATCGACGTTTCGCACAGATATTTTTCAGTTAACTTTTTAAAGGTCTCACGCACCCCGGACACGAACGGTCCTCCCAGCGCCCGGGTGCCGACAACTGTGATCGGCGCCGACTCGCTAGCTTCTTCCGCGAACGGCTCCGGCGGAAAACCCGCGGGAGCCGCCGCGCCCTGTGGCATCGTTGCGCGAATGGGTGCGCACTCGAAGCCCGATCTCGAAGATCCATTCGAAGAGGCGATTGACGAGGCGCTGAGCTCCTTGCCCTCCGAGCTTCGTGCGGAGGTGAGCAATGTCGCGATTGTCGTCGAGGACGAGCCACCGGACGGGCGGCTGCTCAGCCTATACAGCGGCCTGCCGCGGGCGGCACGACAATTTGGTCTATTTGGGCTTGGCGGAGCCCTTCCCGCCAAGGTCTGCATCTTTCGCGGGCCGATCACGAGGCTCGCTGCCGGCGACGCTGAACGACTACGCCGCGAGGTCAAACACGTAGTACTCCAAGAACTTGCGCATTATTTCGCGATCAAGTGATGCGAGTTGTTAGAGCTCGATCGCTACGCCTGGCGGGTCCGTCAAACCGTTCACCCCGAGGACTCGCCCGCGTCCTACTTTGTTTTCAACGGTGGAAGCCCATCGGGTAAATCGCCAATGCGCGTCGCCACAATCGGTGTCGTCACCACAGTGCCGGCACGGCCGCATTCGTTCGATTCGATCAAATCGGATTCCTGGCCCTTGAGAGTGCCGTCGGCGAGCGGCATCAATTCCATGGTGGAGCGCCACACGTCATTTCCGGGCTTGCCGGCTGCACAACCCTGCGGCACGCGGTCAGGGGGATCACTGACCCACTGCCCATTAACCAAACGAAGCGATTGCGTCGTTTGGTTGCTACGTACGCCCGGCGCGAGTTGAGGCGCGATCTGAGTGTGGGTCGTGTTGTCGAGCCGTGCGCCGACCGCAATGCACGATGGCGGTGGGCAGGCTGATTGGAAAGCCCACCATTCTGATTCGACAGTGCTGTTCTTGGGAGCGGCGGCCGAAATCTTCCCGTCCGGCATACGGGTGGTGTCTTCGCCTCGGTATCGGTCAACGCGATAGGTGCCATCGATGAGGCCTTTCACAGGCGTTCGCGCAGGCGGACGCGCCGAGTGCGTGAATGTGGTGATGAGCGTTAAAACGCTCCCGCCGAGGAACACGAATACAAGCGCGCTTAATGTTGCTGCCAGCAGTAAGCGTTGCCAAATGGGGCTGTGAGGGATGTAGGGGACGATGTCGTCGGTGTCTTCCTGCGACCGCGCCGACGCCGCTTGACCCGTCTCAGCCTCAGCAGGCGCAATCTCGGTGCTTTGCTCCGTAAGGGCATTCAGATCTGGAGCGGCTTGGGTGTCGTTGGGATCGCTCACCGCAACGCGCCTGCGCAGAACTTGTGTTGCGTCGCGCCAACAATTCCGCGGGAGTCCGACGGACCCACGCTAGAATCAGCTTTGATACCAGAATGCAGCATCTGACATTCCTGCGTACCGTAAGAAACTTTGGTGACGTCTTCGGACCTCAGGTACCGCAGGTGGCTGGCGTCAGTTGCGGCTGGTGCCGGCCTCAAAATCGCCGCACCAGCGAATGGAAATGATCTCTCCATTGCGGCGAGGCTACGCGCGGCGGGCAACGCGTTTGGGCTTTCTCCAGGAATTGGCTGCGCAAATACGTCGGTGCGCTGGGCGGTGCTCGGTGTACTGAAGTGGTGACCCTCACTGCGGGCATCGCGAGCACGCCGCGACCGGGCGGCGGGATGCGCCGTGCGGGCTGGAAGCGCTGAGCATCGAAATCGGCGAGCAGCGAAACGCGAAGTCCGGCAACGGTGTCCGACGCATTCCGACCGAAATCTCACCGGTCGCGGTGGCGGTAATCCCACCAGCGCACATTGTTTCGATTCTGCTCGATTGCGCTTGATCGGGTGACCGTGGTCTGGCGATTCCCAAGATAGCCCGCGCTGCGGCTCTAGCCCAGAGTGACGGCGACGGCGTCCGGTCATCGACGCCTGCAACATACTATTTGGCACAACTCATTCACTCAACTGAGTGCCGACGTCTACTGGCTTCATCATTTCCGGTCACTCTGAATGATTTGCCGGTCAGACAATTCCGCATGAGTCCCCCAAAAGGGCATGACGGCCCGATAAAACACAGTAGTGTGAGGCCGGGCCATAGCCGGTACCAGTTTCGCCGCTGGCCGAATGGTTGCTTAGCTGATCCGGCCAAAGCGGCTGGCATTTGAAAGGATCTCGATGCAATTAAACTTCAAGCCCGCCCGGCTAACTGGATTCGCGATTCTCGCGGTCGTGAGCGCAACTGCGCTGTCCGTGGGCGCTTGCAGTTCATCGAAGAATGGGCAGTCGCCAGCTACGTCGTCACCAGGTTCGTCGTCATCGGCGCCCGCCGGCAACCCAGGTTCGGTTGCAGGGTTGATTGCTTCGGTGTCCGGCAGTTCGGTCCAGGTCACCGGGAAGTCCGAGACGGCTACCGTCGACGTCAGCCCCTCGGCCAAGATCAGCGAGTACACCAACGCTCAACTGACCGATTTCGCTGCGGGCAACTGCGTGAGAGTGAATTTCAAACCCGCCCCGAACCCTGGCCCCGGCACGGCCGTAGCTGTGCAACAGAACCCGCCGGGGGGTGACGGCAAGTGCCCACAGCCCAAGACCGTGGCATCCGGCTCGCCTGGCGCTCTGCTGCCGGCGGGCGACGTCCAAGCGATGATCGGCACGGTTGCTTCGGTGGCAGGTAACACCATCAACGTGGCGGGTACCGACACCAACGGCAATCCCTCGCAGACCGAATTGACGGTCAACGACCAGACGCACTACACCAAGGGTGCTCCTGTACCTGCGCAGGCCATCGCGCAAGGCAAGTGCATCAACGCAACAGGGACCAAGGATGGTAGCGGGCCGCTGCAGGCGACTCTTGTCATATTGACCCCCTCCAACAACGGCGGATGCCCTCAATTTGGCGTTAAGGGGCAAGCGCACTAACGACCGATCGAGGTACGTCACCGAGTCTCGAATTCGCCACGCGGTTCGTTCACATTCTCCCCGACCGAGTTGGCTCAGCGCGCAGTACGTCGCCGCATTAGAGGCCTGGATTCGAGATGCAGAGAACTTCGTCAAGGGTGGCGGTGCACAGCCCGGCGTTGGCGACCGGTGTCCCGGTTTGGGCGAGCGAATCAGGGTCGCAGTTCTGCACACCGATGGCCCGGTTCAGGCGCGCGACGTCGAACATCGCCGGACCGCGGGCCATCGCCTCCGTCAGCACGTAGCGGCCGGCGTCGGGTGCCCGGCGTATCGCGTGCTCGGCGGCGCTGTTGCCGGTCAGCTTGTCCGCGTCGGCGTAATTGATGCCGACCTGGAACGCGTGCGGTTCGGCGTCTAACACCGCAGTCAATCGGGTGATGAAACGCTCCGGGGCGAAGAACCGCCAGCCTTCGCCGAGGTGCAGCCATAAGCGTCCGTTGACCTTGGAGTGGAGTTGCGCGAGCTGAGCTGCGGGCCCGTCGCCGGATCTGCGACGGGGGAACTCCAGAAACGCGTAACGCTTTCGCAGCTTCGCGCGGTCGCGGGCGGACAGTCCGGCGTCGAGCACCAGGAAGCGCCCGACGCGTGACACGTCGCGACAGCAGTTCAGGAACGAGTTCAGGGTTTGTTCGGTGGTGTGGCGGTCTGGTCCGGCGATCAGGCTGACGGTGATCTCGGCCTCGTCGGGGTCATTGGTCAGTGACCCCACTAAGGATTCGGGGTAGCGTGTGGCCGCCTCGAGCATGGCCGGCACCGAGAAGTCACGGTTGGCCGCAATCCGTTGCCGATCGTGGTCGGGGATATCGGGGCGGGCCAACAGGCGCCGGCACAGGGTGAATGCCTCAGCGTGCTTGTCGATCCAGGATGCGCACACCGCCTGCTCATCGGCTGCGCGCCACGCGTAAACCTGTGCGATTTCTGCGGGGAGAAGTAGGTCGCCTTCTGGAATGGGGATCTCGGCGGCCCGCCTTGCAAACAGGTAGCCGAGACGATAGCGCTGCGATTGCCGGTATGCGGTGGCGATGGGAAGTAGCGGCTCGGCGCGGGTCGGTCGAAAATACCAGGCGCGCAAGTAGGCGTCTTCCACGTCGGCCCACGGTTCGCCGAGTTGCTGCATCGATTCCGCGAGCCGAAGCAGCGCGTAGTAAACCTCCTCCTCGCAGCCGCCCATCTCGACCCGCCGCGCGTACCACTTGCGCGCGATATAGATGTCGCCCAATTGGAAGCAGGTCTGGGCTAAAAATAGAACCGACCGCGCATCCTCGGGATTGCGTTCGACTTTGGCCTGCAGCTGATCGCGTTCCTGCTCAGACTTATGCCTGAGCAGGTTGCGGTTGCGCAGCTGATGATCGTCGGCGCTGTGGTCGCGGTCCACGGGGCGCACATCAATGCGCACATCGTCGCGCGATGGCGTCTCGTGGGCGACACCTTCGAGGTCTGCTAAGGCGCGGACCACAATTGCAGCCTGGTCGCGAGCGGAGAACGCTTGATAGCCCCGCTTTGCGAGCTTGCGTCGCGCGCGCTCGTCGCCGAGCAACTCCACACAGCGATCGACCAGATCGTCGTAGTCCGCGAACGCAACGCCGGACTCAAATTCGCGCTCGAACGTCGGATCGGCACCACGCTCAGAGACCACCACGCGCTTATTGGCGAGAAGATAGGACACACGCGCGATTTCGAAGATCTTCGCTTCCCAATAGTGGACGTTGAGAACGATCTTCGAGCGCGCGATCCAAGCATCGCGACTCGCGCCGAGAACGCCCGATAGCCATTTGACACGAAGACCTCGGTCGTGCAGGTCCTTGAGAATGCCGTATCGGCGCTCGCTAAGCACGCCGTAGAAAAGTACATCGATGTCTTCAGCGGCTGGGGGTATCCGAGTCAACTCAGGGGCGTATCCGATCGGAACGTAGGTAGACCGAGGCAGTCCCAGGGTGGCGAGATACTCGATATTGGCTTGACTGTAATCCCAATTCTGGTGATGCCGGAAAAGGTCGATGAATTCAGGCATCGCCATCCACGGCGAATCGTCACCTAATTGCTCAAGGTTGTAAAAGATCGGATCTTCTGGCACCTCGAGGCCGTAGTGGACGAGGTGATTTGCGCCGAACACTATGGTGCGGCGATCGTCGAGGTCGAGACGGCTAGTCAGCACCGAGTCATGGCCGAGCGCCAGAAGAGTGTGATGCAATCCCTCCGCGATCTCGCGAAATCCTCCACCGACGGTTGGATTGCTAGGAGGTGACACAACTGCGACGGCAAACCGCACGGATGCAGCGTAGTAGAAGAAGAGCGCTGCGTTATGCGAATTGGTCACTGGGCCGCCTTTCGCGTTCGTGTGCAACGCTCAGCCGGCGAGATACTTTTGCTGCCGCGAAATATGAAGCCCTACGGCGTCCCTAGAGCCAGACGTATTGACACCAGGATTTGTGAAATGGTGTCATGTTTCGAATCCTTGGCAATGGAGAAGATGGCGTCGCCGACCGCGTTGCGGTACCAGGGGACGCCGGCATTGCCGACGAGTGCATGGCTGTGGCTGCGCGCTCGAACGAGCAGAGGCGGGATCGCCGCATGACGCTGGAGATATCCGGGGTCACCCTGTGCCCCAGCAACGACATCATCACCGGTGCCTTCCTGGACTTCCCTCGGACGGGCCCGATTGACGGATACGCGTTCGATGCCTACGGCTGGGTCCTCGCCGCAGAGCCCGTAGCCGAGGTCGAGTTCGTTCACGAGGGAATCGTGATTGCGCGCTGCGGCCTAGAAGTTCAGCGGCCCGATGTGGCCGCAAAATTTGGCAGCTCGTCACGGGTGGGGTTTTGGAAGGCGATCGGAACGGTCGGCCTCGCAACGGCATTCGCCATTGGCGTGAGGATTGTCTTCCAGGATGGACGCCGACGCGAGATCGCGGAAATAAGCGGTACACAGCAGCTCACATCGGCCTTCACTCCGACCATGCAGCCAATCACGGTTATCAGCCCCGGCCGATCTGGTAGCACCTTGCTGATGAGGATGCTCGCGGAGCATCCGGACATCATCGTCCACGAGCGATTTCCCTACGAGCAGCGTGTCTGCAGTTACTGGATGCAGTTCGTACAAGTCTTGGCTACGCCCGTGGACACCTCGCAGGCAGAATCGTTCGAGTTTTGGACGGATCGAAAACGGCTCGTTCCGTTCCCTTCTTTCTTTCTCGACCCGGTATTTGCGGACTCAGTGGGTGCAACCGAAGACCGTTGGTACGGCTCCGATCAGGTCGAGGAATTCGTCCGTGTGGCGCAGGCCACCGTCGAGTCGTTCTACCGCGAGCACGCCCGCGGGCGAAAACGCGCCCCACCTGCATTCTTCGCGGAGAAGTTCGCCCCGGCAGACCACATCCGCTCGATAATGCTGCAGCTTTACCCGCGGATGCGTGAGATATTCCTCGTCCGGGATCCAAGGGACACCCTGGTCTCGGTACGGGCATTCGACAACAAAAGGGGGAGAGGCGAATTCGCCGGCCAATTAGTTGAATCGGATGAACAACTTGTCGGCATGATCCGCGATAGCGTACTGGATCTCACACGTCTGTGGAAAAGCCGATCTCGATACGGCACTCTTGTTCGTTACGAGGAACTAATACGTTCGCCAACCGAACACATACGCAAAATGCTCGACACCCTGGAGCTGGCCTCGTCGGCGAATATCGTTGGCGCGATGGTAGAAGCCGGGAATGAAGCCACCGTTGACGTGAATGCGCATCGAACATCGCCTGACGTCGGGTCATCGATCGGCCGCTGGAAGCGGGACATGGAACCAAGGGTCCAAAAGATGTGCGACGAGGCGTTTGATGGGTTGCTCGATGAACTTGGCGGCACCTCCTCTTAACGGGACTTCTGAAATCCGTGGATCTCGTCGTGGTCATCCAGAACGGGTGAAGGCCAAACATGCTGGCTGACAACAGTATCCACCTCATCTATTTTTTGGAGCCGCGGCACGAGTACGCCTGTGCTAAGCCCAGACCGACCTCCAAGACGAGGTCCGCCGGCTCAGCGCCCAGCCACTGCAATCGGGAACTCCCCGTGTTGAGCCAGCGGCTGCTCCGCCAAACTCGCGTGCGCTCTTGGCCGACTCCGCGCCGATACCGGGCAACACCCCGCCATTAATCGGACACGCCTCGAAGAGGCCGAATAGAACATATAGTGAGGCGTCGCTGAGAGGGCGCACAAGTTCGGCTGACGACAGTGAGGTGGCACCATGACTGGGAGCACTTCGCCCGGCTCGACTCATAGACAGCGTGAGTTGATTCACGAGACCAACCCGCTATTTCTTGAAAACCCCGGCGGCTCGATCTCGCTGCGAGTCCGGTCCGTGGACATTCTGCAAACGCGGCACGCTCAATGGACCTCGCAGCCGCGGAGTATGCCGCCGGCGTCCGTCCGACAAGTACCCGGAATGAGGCCATGAGCGAAGCAGTCCGTCTCCTCATCTGGGATCTCGATGACACTTATTGGCGAGGAACTCTCACCGAGGGCGGCATCACCGAATACGTGCGCGAGCATCATGACATCGTGATCGAACTCGCGCAGCGCGGGATCATAAGTTCTATCTGCTCGAAGAACGACGACGTGAAAGTCATGGAGATCCTCAAGCGCGAAGGAATCGCCGACTACTTCATTTTCCCGAGTGTTTCTTGGGGGCCGAAAGCCACCAGACTCGCTTCGATCATTGAAGCCGCCCAGCTCCGTCCGGCCAGCGTCATGTTCATTGATGACAACCACCTCAACCGTGCAGAAGCTGTCGACCTGATGCCGGATCTGCAGGTTGAGGACGAGACATTCCTTAAGCGAGTGCTATCGGATCCCCGCTTTCAGGGCAGGGACGACAGCAGCCTTACTCGCCTCGCGCAATACAAAGTGCTGGAGCAGCGTAAGCGGGATGAAGTCAAGGCGGAGGGCAACAATGAGGAGTTTCTCCGCAGCTGTGACGTGCGCGTGTATATCGAGTACGACCTAGAGAGATATATTGACCGCGCCATTGAGTTGATCAATCGCACCAATCAGCTCAATTTCACCAAGGTGCGGCTGCCAGAAGACCCCGAGCAGGCGCGGGAAGAATTATTAACGCTGCTGCGTAACCCATTCCGACAGGGCGGCCTGATCAGGGTGGTGGATAAATATGGAGACTACGGGTTTGTCGGGCTATATGTGGTCACGGGTGCCAACGCCAGCGGCGTAGTTGATCCGCAAAGTGGGCGCCTCGTCCCGCGGCTCGATCATTTCTGCTTCTCCTGCCGCACGCTTGGCATGTCGGTCGAGGCATGGGTCTATGACTATCTGCAGCGCCCGCACGTCAAGATCGTGGGCGAGGTTCTGACGGACATCACAGTCGCCCGCCCGGTCGACTGGATCCGGCTTGCTTCAGCTGGTGGCACGCGCACGGGCGCGGCTCATAAAATCTTCCCAGAGATTCGTGTGTATGGCGGGTGTGAAGCTAATGCTATTGCGCACTATCTTACGCCTTACACCGATCACATAACTGTCACCGGGAATTTTAACGCTGGTCAAACCTTCTGCCGGGTTAATGGCTCTACTCTTTTGCTATCAGCTTGCGACCGATCTGAGCCATCGTTGGAATCCGAGGCCGATGCACTCGGTATTCCAAAAGACATGCTGGTGAGCGATTATTTTCAGAGCATTCCCGCTGGGGCAGCTTTCGTGTTTGGCGGGCAGCAGGACAAAAATGGGTCGCTCCGCTATCGCCACAAACAGCATGGCTGGGAAATTTGTGTGGAACCTGTAGGTCTGTACGGCGTCGACCTGGTCGCCACCGCCAGGGAAGACATCCTTGCTCGTGTCGAAGGGCTGGATTATCCAGACGCCGGCAAAGAAAATATCGCCAAGATAGCGCTGCATATTCATGACAACTATGAGAGTGCCGCTTTCAGCCAGGAGCGAGACCTGCGCCCGGCGATGGAAGAGATATTCAGCCGTGTCCCCCAGGGATCGAAGCTCGCGCTGATAACGGACCATGTTCGAGTGCGCGCTACCGACAGGGAAGTTGTGGATTGGCCAGGCTCCGCGGCCCACCATAGCGCGATCACGGCGATCGCAGCCCCGTACCCGTTTGTCCGCGTGGTGTCCTTCAAAGACCATATACAAAATGAAGAGGAGATAAAGATCGGCGGCAATCATTATCACAGGACGGTTTACCTTCGGATGGCCGAAGCGATTGTCGAAGAACTAAAGAACACACCGCCGAAAATGGCTGAGCTACAGCCGACGAGTGCTTCCGTCGTTCCCACGCGGCCCTCGCCGTGAGTCGCGGCAACAAGCGACGGCGGCACAAACCAGCTGGCACCTTGGGACGATGCGACCCAATGAAACCCAACACATGAATGAGCTTGCCATGAATCAATCAGTTCTCGCACCCGCCGCAATACAGACATTGACCGCTTTGTTGGACGATGGGGACGGCAGGAAATTATTTGTCGAGGCGGTGTACTCAGCCTTCCTTGAGAAGCACGCGAGTACGAACCGCGCATATAACATCGACAATTGGGAAATAGGGCGCCTTGCTGCAGCGATTGAAAGTCACCGCTACGCATCCCAGAAAATGGTCGGTGTTCCTCGCTTTCAAAATCGAAATGATTTACTTAACTTTGCTTGCAAAAACATTACCGTTGACGGGCCTAGCCTCGAATTTGGTGTCTGGTCGGGCAACTCCGTCAATTTGATCGCCTCTCTTCTACCTTCCTCGAAAGTGTATGGCTTTGACTCGTTCGACGGGTTGCCTGAGGCGTGGTTTGGTAAAGCAGGAGGAATTGGTCAGTTTTCACGGAGTGGTGAATTGCCGCAGGTACGGGAAAATGTCGAGTTAGTAGTAGGTTGGTTCGACCAAGTTCTTGCACCCTTTTTGAATACGCATGAATTCGAAAAGATAGCGCTACTCCATGTAGATTGTGACCTCTACTCATCGACACAATCGGTTTTCGGCTACTTACATAAAAAAATCGTCCCCGGGACAATAATTGTTTTCGACGAATACTTTAATTATCCGACTTGGCAGCGACACGAATATGCCGCCTTTCAAGAATACGTAGCCTATCGTCAGGTTAAGTATGAGTATTTAGGGTTGGTCCCGGGAGACATGCAAGTTGCTGTTCGCATACTGTCAATTTAGGGTGGTGATGTAGAGCTTGTCGGGGGCTCTGTCACTGAGCAATTTGTTCTCGCTTTCTACAGCTTGCTCGAACGTCTGCATCCAAAGACTGGCGGATCTCCGCGCCCAGGGGTCGGATCGGCTACTCCGCCAACTCGGGTGTGCTTTTGGGCGACTCCCGCGCCGACACCGGGGGCGGCCCCTGCGGTTCACGGGATGGACCTCCAAGTGGTTGAAGGGCCCCTATAGTGAGGCGTGGTTGAGAGGGCGCACTTGTTCGGCTTATTCGGCGAGGTGGGGTAATGACCGGGAATGTTTCGCCCGGCGCGAAGCACCATTCGGCAGGGAACTGCGGCAGGGTCGGTGCCCCATCCACGTTTAAGGCAACCGCCAATGAGTTCTTTGCTTATTTATTCGACGTGTATGGGTGGCGGCCTGGTGATGCAGTGCTCGACGCTGGTTGCGGCTCAGGTCGGATAGCTCTGCCGCTCACCGGCTACCTTAGGAGTGAGGGCCGCTACGCCGGCTTCGATGTCTTAGGGGACGCAATAGCGTGGCCAGGGTCGTCAATTCCGCCACGGCACCCGTGTCAGAAACATCCAAAAGCATGCCGCACATGAGCCCAGGCGCCGCCGAGAAATACATCGCCAGCCTCTACGCCACCATCCTGAAGCGAGATCCCACACCGGAGGAGTTCGCTGGCTGGGTCAGCACCGCCGCTGATACGCCACCCGAGCAAGTCTATTTCGCCTTCGTCAATTCCAAAGAGTACAAGCGTCAGCAGGAAAGGTCCGTGCCGACCGTGTCGGCGGCAACGGCGGCCCTCAAGCCAATCGACGTTTCGAATTATCTGTTCCCGAACGAGTTGCGCGTCAACGATGTCCCTTTGAAGAAAATTCTCATGATCGGCTCCTGCTTAGCCTTTGCATACAAAGAGTGGTTTCGCGATTGTGACCCCGAGCTTGAGATCGACTATGTGCCGTTTAATTACGTTCAGCAACTGCCCCCGTTGAGTACGATCCAGATCGACAGCTATCAGCTGCAGTACGTCCATATCCCGCTACGACACGTGCTGACCGACCGCGTCGTGAAGATTTTCGATATCGATCGTGCAGAAGGTTTTAACGAAGTTCTCACGGACGCGCGCGCCATGCTGGCCGCGATGCTCGATGCGGCGATGGAATACAATATGCAGCATGGGCTGCTAACGCTGGTAAGCAACTTTTTCGTTCCTCAGGGTAATGCGGCGCCAAGCCTCGCCGATTTCGGTGGCGAATCCGACCTATCCGCATTAATCGCCGAATTAAACAGCACACTGGTAGGCATAGTGCGCAACTACCAGAATGCCTATGTCGCGGATGTGAATGGTCTGGCGAACTCGTACGGCAAGCGCTACTTCCTCGACGACATCACCCATTTCTACGCCCACGGTCACATCCTGGACCGCGTTTGGACCACGGCGGCGGAAGACAACTGGCCAGTTTGGTCGGCGCCGAACCCCGCGCGCATCGAAGCGGTGCCCGACCTCACCGCGCTATACCAGCTGCAAGCCGAACCATTCATTCGGCTGGTACTCGAGCAGATCCGCTATCTGCATCGAGTCGTCTTGCAAGCCGACCAGGTCAAAATTGTCATCTTCGATCTCGATAACACTCTGTGGCCCGGACAAATCGCCGAGCACTACGAAACCGGGCGCGAGTGGCCGGGCATTGGCCAGCCCGGCGCAGCCTGGGCGCTCGGTATCTGGGAGGCGGTGCACCATCTGCGGCGGCGCGGCATCGTCGTGTCTGTGTGTTCGAAGAATGACGAGAACGTGGTGCGTGAGCGTTGGTCGCGCGCAGTGCAGTTGCCCTGGATCTCGCTCGACGACTTCATCGCGCCCAAGATCAACTGGAATCATAAGTCGGAAAACGTACGGGCCATTTTGTCTGAGCTGAGTCTAAGCGCCAAAAGCGCGGTATTCGTCGACGACAATCCGGCCGAGCGGAGCGAGGTACTGAATGGTGTGCCCGGCATTCGCGCGATCGGCGGCAATCCTTATATTACAAGGCGGATCCTGTTGTGGGCGGCCGAAACGCAGCGCAGTCTGATGACCACAGAATCGGCGAAGCGTGAGACTTCATACCGCGCCATCGTCGACCGCAATGCGGAATCGGCATCGGTGGATCGCGAGACCTTCTTGCAGAACCTGCAGACGGCCGTCGAGGTCGATCACATCACCAACATCGATTCGCCGTTCCTACCACGCGTTTTAGAGCTGGCGAACAAAACTAATCAATTCAACACGACCGGCTTGAAGTGGACGCTGCCGGAACTGACCTCATTCATCGAGAACCGCGGCGCACTGTTCATCTTCAGCGTGCGGGATAAGTTCGCCGATTACGGTCTGGTCGGGGCGATTTTCGTCAGTGCCGGCATCGTGCGCCAATACGTGATGAGTTGCCGAGTGCTCGGCATGAACATCGAAGTCGATGTCATGAAACAGGTTCTCGAGATCGTGCGCGACCAGGATGAAGGTCCGTTCTTCGTCGGCACAGTGATCCCGACCGACGTTAACACGCCCTGCCGCGATATCTTCCTGCGCGCGGGCTTCCAACCGACGGAAGAACCCGGAACCTTCGCCATCGCGAAAGACGCCCTGTAACGAGTCGGATTGTTCCGACGCCCAACGGGTCCGTTATTGGATGGCTTTTGCATGCCCAACGGTTCAGCCTCAACAACTGCCAATTCTGAATGGCCCGGCAGCGGAAGGAAGGCCGCCTGACCGATCCCGGTGGCGACACCGGCCCGAAGGGCGGCGCCCCGACCTGGATTACGATCCGTCGTCTTGAAGAACGACCCTAGCGTTCTTCATCGACCAGCCCAGCTCGACCGGACCACCTCCGTGTTGGACCTCGGCGTTCAGGTGAAACATGATCAGCCGGTAGTCGGCCGGATCTTGTGAAGCATGCGCATTCGGATACCGCTCCCTGACCCGGTCGAGGGCGTAGCTGAAGTTGCGCCCCGTGATGGCATAAGAGAACGTGCGCCAGCCCTGCCAGGGCGTTCCGGTGAAGTGATCGGACCCGGGCGCCGGCCGCAGGACAGGACTTCCGTCGTCGTCCGGGGCGGCGACCCCGATGCTTCGGGACGGCGCGTCGTAGGCGATGTACGTGCCGTTCGAATCCGCATAGCCGCTGAACTGCCCCACCCCTTGGGGCGGGCGCCCGCGCCCAATTCCCTGGCTGAACAGCTCTGAGCCGTAGGACAGCTTCGTCCCCGATACCCGGTCCTCGAACTCCAGGCCGGCCACGACGTAGGCAATACTCCCGGGCCGGTGCGCGTCGGAAGCCGTGGGCACCTGCAGCTCAAGCGACACCAACATCGCCTGGCCGGGGTCGGCAAACGGGTGTGCCGCGGAGGCATCGCTCCAACGGAACTGCGGGGTGATCATCAGCTTGCCGGAGTCGGTTGCCGGCGAAACCTCCTGGGCGTTCAGGTAGGCGCCGACGACTCCACCCTGGGCCTGGACCGTGGTCGTTCCGGCGCGGTCCTCGAAGCCAAGCTGATGTTCCAGTGGCGGCGTGGGGTAAAAGCCGGTCTTGTCGCCGGCGGTCCACGACGTGGGAACCAGTGCCCCGTCAGACCGTTTCGGATTGGGCTGCCAAAGAACCAGGACCAACTGGTCCGCCGGCGGCGAAACGGGGTGCAGCGGGTCCGCCAGCGGAACCACAAAAGACCGCGCTAGATCATCAACGGCGGCCTGCTCGAACAACACTTTCGGTGCCTGCGCCCCGGCGTCCACATCGCCGGCGCGCGTCAAGACGGCGATGAGCATGAGAACGGTTGCCACTCGGCGCCCACAGGTGATCCGCCGCAAGCACGGGCTCACACCTTCCACGACGCGCACCGGAAAGGAGCGCGGCATTGCTCGTCCGGCTGCCACGGCATCTGCGCGAAACGGCATCGTGCATCCGCCTCGCGAAACCGCGTCATGCCGGGACACGGTCCGCCGGCCGGGCGGGCGTCGGCGGCGCCGGGGTGCTTCCCTCAAAGAACCCGCAGTCGATTAAATGAGGGTGCCCGGTGTCAATGACCCAGCATTCCGCGGCGGCGATATCAGGATTGCACCGGCGGTCCCAGACCTCGTCGAACGGCAGGAGCGGAATCAAGGAGCGCAGAATGTCGGCGACCGCCTCACGGCTGAACGTGCCGCACAGAGGGCCCTTGCAGGAGGCCATCCGCGCGCTCGAGCCAGTGCAGCTACGGGTTCCAATGCGCATTGTGGTCAGTGTATTCGGTGAAGTCGGACACTGGCAGCTGGCAGTTGGCTCACCGTCGGCCACACCCACGCCGACTTAAAGATGAGATTCGCCGGCTCTGAGTCGAGCCCCGAGGCAGTACACCGTTACCCGGCCGACAACGCAGCAGCGACGGCTCCCTGCGGCAGCGTCGCGAGATCGCCAACCGCCGAAAGGCGGACTCGCCCGCGAACCGGCGGCTATGCCGCCAACTCGCGTGCGCACTCGGCCAACTCCGTGCCAACAGCGGGCGAGACCATCAACTGGCGCATCGCGGTTCGGTAACGATCGGGCCGTGCTGACCGTCAAACAGCATTTACCCTAGGCGCCTCAAGGACACCCGCCGCAACGCACCTACATGATCAATCGGGTAGGGGTGCCCGGCGCTCCAGATAGACATCGAATCCCTCAATGCCCGCTGCCGGCGCGCAATTCGTGGCAGAGGGCATTTTCCCCAACCGAGCATGCCGCGATGAAGTACCTCTATCTCGTGACTTCTTCCCGAAGCCCCACCGTCTGTAGTGCGGGCACGACGGGCAATGACGTTTAGACCGGCGCTCAACGCTTGCGCGATCATTCTCAACGGCCGGATCACCCCACCCGTAATTAACCCACGCCAAGGTCGGATCCGCCGTTAATCTGATAGGCCTCGAAGAGGCCGAAAGAGCCGTTATGGTGAGGCGTGGTTGAACGGCGCACAAGTTCGGCTGATTACAGTGAGGTGGCATCATGACCGGGAGTATTTCACCCGGCGCGAATCGCACTTCGACAGCGAATTGTGGCTTGCTAGGTGAGTTGCTGCCCCCCCGGGAGCTTCAGGATTGGGTGGGTCTTGGTGGCCCATCTGTGTTTACGGCAACCGGCGCTGAATTCTTGGGGTATTTGGTTGACCTGTGTGGGTTGCGGCCAGGTGATGCGGTGTTCGATGTTGGTTGCGGCTCAGGGCGGATGGCTGTGCCGTTCACCGGCTATCTAAGTAGCGAGGGAAATTACGCCGGCTTCGATGTCTCACGGGATGCGATCGCGTGGTGCACGCAGAACATCTCGGCAACACACCCCAACTTCGACTTTAGCGTCGCAGATGTTCAGAGCAAAAGATACAACCCAACGGGAAAATACAAGCCGCTAGATTTCCGTTTTCCGTATCCCGACGAGTCGTTCGATGTCGTGTTGCTGGCTTCAGAGCGGGCAGGACGTGGTGATCGCGGTCAAGGCCGCGAGCAGAAATGGTCTCGACGACCGAGTGGCGCAAATGAATGTCGTCGAACGACCCAAAGGGGCGACTAGCCTGCCCGAGACCATGGCCGTCAGTGCCGCCGCTACACCCGCGTCAGAAGGATCGGAAAGCATGCCGCACATGAACCCCGCCGCCGCCGAGGAATACATCGGCAGCCTCTACACCACCATCCTGAAGCGAGATCCCACGCCGGAGGAGCTCGCTCACTGGGTGAACGCTGCCACCACCTTGCCGCCCGAGCAAGTCTACTTCGCTTTCGCCAATTCGAAGGAATACAAGCTTCGGCAGGAAAATTCAGTGCCGACGATGTTTCGGCCCGGTCACTACTATTCACCGATCGTGGATCCATCGACCATCGTCGAATATATCGAGAGGCAGTACCGCCAAGAGCCTGACGATATCGAAGGCATTCATTTCGATGAAGACGCCATGGTGCGGTTCTGGAAAGCAAACGCAGAATTAATCAAGAACACGCCGTTCAGCGAGCACGACGACGGCACGAACCGCTATTACTATAACAACGGATTGTATCCGTATGCCGACGCCATCATGCTACGCGCGATGATCGCTCATTTTAAGCCGAAGAACGTCATCGAGATCGGATCGGGATTCTCCACGGCCTGCATGCTCGACGCCGCCGATCATTTCGGTCTGAGCGACTTCGCATTGACGTGCATAGATCCTGACGCCGATCGCCTTCGCGGCCGGCTTCGTGAGGAAGACCGTTCCCGGGTCGATATCATCGAGGGCCTGGTTCAGGATGTGCCGGTGTCGACATTCTCCAAACTCAATGGGAACGACATCCTGTTCATCGACTCGAGCCACGTCCTCAAGACCGCCAGCGATGTGCACTACGAACTGTTTTCCATCCTGCCCAGCCTCAACAAGGGCGTGCTGATACATGTTCACGACATTGGATACCCCTTCGAATATGCACGGCGACCGCTCTTAGAGCTCAATCCGTCGTGGAACGAAATCTATGCTCTGCGCGCCTTTCTCATGTATAACTCGGCGTTTGAGGTGGTGTTCTGGAACGGCTTGTTCGCGCAACAACAGCGTGAGTTGATTCTTGAGACCAACCCGCGGTTCCTATGGGGCACCAGCTCGATCTGGCTGCGAGTGGTCAACGCGCCGCGTGAGGAAAAAGACGCGGCGCGCCGGCTCTCACGGATGCCAAGCCAGGTGGAATTCGAGGAGGACATGGCCGGCAGCCGGGCCAAGCCGGTCGGAGATGTCGCGGAAGACGCCATACGGAACCTCTTTTCCGAGCTGCTTGCGCGCTCGCCCGAGGAACAGGAGCTGGAGGCCTGGATCGGTGCCGCACGCGGTATGTCGGTGATCGACCTCGTCAAGTTGTTCGTCGCGTCGGACGAATTCAAGAGGCGCGTGAAGCATGAGATTAAAGAGACGGAGCACGAAGAACCCGTAGTTCGCGCGTCCTCGGAGTCAGGACCGGATTTGCTGCCCCGAGGCAGATTCCCGCTCCGAGACTGGCCGCCATCGGACGGCACGCTTAAAGTCATCGAAGCGCCAAGGGTAGAGCAATTGAGGCCGCCTGAGTTTGTTTGCAACCTCTCCGGTGAGGAGATACCCGACTGGGTAATTACGCGCGCTCAAATCCATGGAAGTTACCTGGTGTCGCGACCCGACGTGCTTCTATTTGGGCCCAATCACATGGTGAATCGCTCCGGGCTCTGGTCGTGCGAAACGCGGGCGTTCAAAAAGCAATACATGGAACATGTAGCAGTTGGTGGGTTTTCCCGAAGACATTTCGGCGTAAGGCCCGGCATCGAATTTGAGGGCGAGGAGATTGTTCTCGATTGCGACACGCTAAGCCAGAACGATGTCACTTCAATCACCGAACCGGTGTTCCTCGCAACTCCTCTAGAACCCGACAATTGGGGTAGATGGCTCGCTACAGTCCTCCCCAAATGCGCTCAGTTCAAGGAACTCGGAAACGGACGAAAATTCTTTTGCCGGGCTTCGCATCCCTGGCAGTGGGACCTTCTGCAGCTATTGGGCATCAAGGAAGCGCAAGTGCTGGAACACGATCCGGGCAAAACATACTTTTGCCGCGACGCTCAGACCGTGGAATATTCGTCCGCAGAATTGTCGGTCAGCGAGGCTGAAAAGCAGGTTTACGCCGACTTAGCGAATTCTTGCCTGCGAGGTTCAGTGGACACTTTTGGCGAGCGAATCTTCGTGTCGCGTCTTTCCCTTTCGGCGAAGCACCCTGGGTACCGCGCGTTGCAGAATGAAGGCGAGCTAATCGCGGCGCTGGACGAATTGGGTTTCAAAACGGTTCAACCGGAGCAGCTGCCAATTAAAGAGCAGATTGGAATGTTCGCGAGAGCCAAATGCGTCGTCGCCTTGGGCGGAGCGGCTCTCTTTAGCCTTCGTTTTTGCCCGCCCGGCACCACTGTAGTGGACATCGAATCGAGTGATCATTTTATACGCATACACTCCATGATGCTTAGCTCAATGGGACATCGTTTTGGCGTAATCTTTGGGCAGCAAGACCCCGCCGATCCGACGCTGGTGCACAAGCGTTGGACCATTGATGTGCAGCGTGCCCGCGCGGCAATTCGGGAGATTCTTTGAGTACTTTCCCGATTTCAAATCAGATCACGGCATTTTTCTCTAAGCTGTCTGTCGAGACGCTTGAAAATCGCCAGTCCACAGGTTTTGAAATTTCTACCCCTCTGCCACCCGATCAAGGTATATTACGTGCACCGTGGCTTACTCAGAAGTGTTCACAAACTCCGAACAATACCGCAGTCTCCGCCTCGACCTTAGAGACGCGGCGGTATCAACGATCCAGATCTGCTGTTGCTGTACTACGTGGGGTTGCCCCGCTGCCGGACAGATCAATTAATGCGACGAGAGGGCCGGCCCGATGAACGAGAATGGCGACGCGACTGCAACGCTTTCCTTATCCGGCGTCGTCTACATCCAATTCCTCCAGGCGCTGCACGCCCACCTGACACCGCGCAGCTATCTAGAGGTCGGCACCTCGAAAGGGATGTCGCTGGCGATTGCTTGCTGCGACACGATCGCGGTGGACCCTCAGTTCCAAATTGAGGTTACCGCCACCGGCAATCGGACACGCACGTTGCTGTTTCAGATGACGTCAGACGATTTCTTCGCGACACAAAATGTACCCGCCTTGCTGGGACGGCCAGTAGATATGGCTTTCTTGGACGGCATGCACCGATTCGAATACCTGCTGCGCGATTTCATCGGCGCGGAGGCCGCCTGTCATCCCCGCTCACTGATCCTGCTGCATGATTGCGTGCCGTCGAACACGCGGATGGCCTTGAGGCAGCCCCGGCTTGGCGATTCCTCCGAAGGAGACACCGCCGGCTGGTGGACCGGTGATGTGTGGAAGCTGCTGCCGATTCTGCGCGAGTACCGTCCGGACCTGCGGATACACGTGCTGGACTGTCCGCCTACCGGCCTGGTCGCGATCACCCGGCTGGATCCAGCATCAAGCGTTCTTGCCGATCGTTATTACGAGATCGTCGATCAGCACGCCGCATCCATCCTCGACGATGACCGGTTGAGGGCGTTCTGGGACAAACTGGAACTAACCGCTTCGCGACCGCTTTGCGAAGAACCCGACCGCCTGACCGAGCTGTTCACCCTTTACTGACCGAATGTCGAGCCAGGTGGACGACCTCCAAGGGATGGGTACTTTCTTGACTCGATGGCCCGTCGATTCGAATCCTTCGATATTGTCATCGACGACGGGCGCCATATTCCCCGCCACGTTAGTTGCCTCTTTCAACGCCTTACTCCCGCACCTGCGGCCACGCGTTCTCGATTCCGATCCGTCGGCTCAAGGAACCTCCATGGCCATAGTCAAGAGTCTGCTCGACGGCCTGAACCATAAACAGCAGATTCGCCGCAGCGATTGTGAACCGTTCCTGACAGAATTGACGGTCACCGGCGTCCACCACGACCTTGCCATCAACGAAAAGGGACGCAACACTGAGCGGAAAACCCCGAGCGAATGGCTGGGCGGGCGATCGACGATCAAGGTGGTGCAAGACAAGTGACGGCATACCAAGGATCTGGTCGCGGCAGATTGGTCCAGCGATACCTCAATCTGCTTGAGGCGTCGCTGACCGGCATGCTTATCGAAGATGCATCGGATGATTGGCGGCCGGAGACTCTCGAGTTCCATCCGCACAGGCGCCTTTTGGGAGGGGACTGGCCGTCCCTCGCCTGCTCGATGATCGGAGGCGTCCGCATGCGTAACTTGCGCTACGCGTGCGAGACCGTAGTGCTGGATGGTGTCCGCGGCGACTTCATAGAGACCGGCGTTTGGCGGGGCGGCGCTTGTATCATGATGAAGGGTATTTTGGAGGCATACGGCGACGACACGCGACGTGTCTTCGTGGCCGATATCTTTGCTGGGAATTTCCCCACTATGGGAGATGGCGGAACCCTGGACCCAGGATTGCTGCCTGAAAGTTATGAGAAACTTAAAGTACCTCGCGAGGAAGTCGAACGCAATTTCCGTCGTCACGGATTACTCGACGAGCGGGTTGTCTTCCTTGAGGGTTGGTTCAAGGACACGCTGCCAGACGCCCCGATCGATAAATTAGCTGTATTGCGGCTCGACGGCGATATGTACGAATCGACAATGCAGGCACTGGATGCGCTTTATCACAAGCTGTCGTACGGCGGCTTCGTGATCGTGGATGATTTTGGAATAGAGCAATGTGCGAAGGCCATCCATGATTTCCGTGAACGTCACGCAATCGGATCGCCCATACTGCCAATCGACGGAATGGGTACCTACTGGCGTGTTGACCACGAGCCGATACGATAACAGCCAGGACGAGCGGACGGTATTGGGTGCGCGATGCACCAGCGACCTGATGCTGATCCGCGCATTCACTCCAAGATCGGAGCGGATCTGGAAAACGTCGTCGCCGCCCTTGCCGAGGCCAAAAAGCCGCGTGGCTGTTTTCCCTGTCGTACGCTCGGGATGCTGGTCGAGCGCTAACTCTGCGAATAGCTCGGGCGCCCATGCCTGGAGGTCGATATTGTCGGAGGAATTTCATGCATCCGTACCAGAACGCGCCGGACCGCTCCTTCTTTAGGCGATCGGTATCTTCGGGTTTGGATGTCCGCCAACTCGTGGATCATGATGGGCCGCTGATCCGACCGGGTGAACCTGTCGCGTCGGCTGGGAGTTGTTTCGCCTCCAGGCTGGTGCCGTACTTGGAGGCGCAGTTCGAATACCTTCGGACCGAGAGGCGTAACCCCGCGTTCTCGAACATTCGGCCGGAGAACCTCGGCTACGACGACTTCAGCGCGGCGTACGGCAATATCTACACGCCGCGGCATCTACTCCAGCTCCTGCGCCGCTGCCTGAGATCCTTCAAACCGGTCGAAGACCGCTGGCACACGGATGCCGGCGTGATCGACCCCTTCCGTCCCGGACTTCGCTATCACGCCCTCACCGACCGCGAGTTCGACCTGCTCAGTGCGCAGCATCTGCGCGCGGTCCGGCGGGTGTTCGAGGAGGCCAAGGTCTTCATCTTCACGCTCGGCCTGACCGAAGCGTGGGTCTCGCGGCTCGACGGGGCGGTTTTCCCCGCGTGTCCCGGGACGGTTGCCGGCACGTTCGACGAGGCGCTCCATGCGTTCGTCAATTTTTCAGTGGACGAGGTCACCTCGGATCTCGACGCGTTCGTCACCGAGCTTCGCGCGTTGAATTGCGGGGTTCGGATCATTCTCACGGTCTCGCCGGTGCCGATGGTGGCCACCGCCACTGGGAAGCACGTGCTCCCGTCGTCCACCTACACCAAGGCCGTCCTGCGGGTGTCCGCGGAGGAAATCGTGAGACGCCACGCCTGCGTCTCCTACTTTCCGGGCTTCGAGATGGTCACGGGGTCACACGTCCCGGATGCCTACTGGGAGGCCGATCGGCGCAGTCTCACACAGGAGGCCATCGCCACCGTGATGACCGCATTCCTTGCGGCCTGCGAGGCCCCGGCCGAAGCCCCACACGTGGTGAACGCGCCGCGCGAGGAGGGAGGTTCGGCGCGCCTGCTCTCACGGATGGTGAGCCAGGCGGAATGCGAGGAGGCGATGGCCGACGCCCCGACCGAGCAGGTCGGCGATGTCACGGAAGAGACCGTCAAGAACCTCTTTTCCGAGCTGCTGGCGCGCTCGCCCGGGGAGCAGGAGCTGAAGGGCTGTATCGGTGCCGCACGCGATATGTCGGTGATCGACCTCGTCAAGTTGTTCGTCGCGTCGGACGAGTTCAAGCGGCGCCTGAAGGATATTCCGGCATGAGCATCTGCGAAGGAAAGATGCAGTTGGTGATTGTCGGGAGTTCCCACACCTGGTGCTACGGTGGACAATTCGGCCGGTCACTCGACGACTACGAGATGAAACCCATCGACGAGAGTCGAGGATTCATGAGGATCGGCGGCAGCCCGGACAATCAGGGCTACTGGGACGCGGCCGTGGAGCTCGCCAAGACTTGCCGCATGGCCGTTTGCTGGCAGGGCAACCAGCACGCACTCTTCATGTTCCTCGAGAAGCCGTTCGATTTCGCTCTGGCGTCGCACCCCGGGCTGGTCGTGGACGAGGGGGTCGATCTTGTCCCCGAGCTGATGCTGCGCGACGTCTGGCAGCCCTCGCTGAGCCCCCTCGAGAATGTCCTGACACGGATGCTGGATACCGGCGGGCCGCGGCCGATCGTCCTGGGTACGCCACCCCCGAAAGCGGACAACGAAGCCATCCGGCGCGGCTTGGATGTTCATGCCGATTTCTTCACCAAGTTTGCCTCGGACCGCGGCCTGGATTACGAAAAGGCGGAGCTAGCGCCCCCATACCTCCGCCTGAAGCTGTGGTTTCTACTCCAGCAGATGATGCGCGAGACTGCGGAGCGCCTCGGGGTCGACTTCTGGCCGGTGAGCCCATCGGCGATGAACGACGAGGGGTACCTGCGGCCCGAGTACTGGGCCGAGGATGCGACACATGCGAACACCGCTTATGGCGCACTGATGTTGGACGAATATGAAAAGCGCCTGTTCGCGCTCGGCTAATCATCCACAAGAGCGTGGTTCCAGACGCTTGCTATGTCATACGAACTCAGCGTCCACAGGAGAGCGCAAGGGAAAGCGCTCCGACACATTCTCGCTCGCTGAATCCGGCTGGACGGTAGAACAGACGGAGATGTTCCTCAAGCGTTGCGAGACCGAAATGAAGGAATTCGGCTACACCATAGATAAGCATTGCAGCGCAACTTTGTGACACTTTCGACTCACTGGGGCAACTGCGGAAATATCTTAGCGGATGAGAGCTCGTTGCCTCGGACTTGAATGACGGTATGTAAATAGATGGGGCGAGGTCAGCCTGATTTAATTGTCACCTGTTTTTGCGATTTTCCGGGTCGGAGGCTTGTCAACGGGCGATACCTACCACTGAGCGGACAGCCCCGATAGCCCTCGAACAGACCGGAAAGCCCATATAGTAATGCCTGGTTGAGCGGGCGCACTACTTTGGCTGACAATCGTGAGGCGGCATCATGACCGGGAGTGTTTCGCCAGCCGCGAATGCCGCTTTGTCAGCGAACCGCGGCTTGGCCGGCGAAGTGCTACCGCCTCCGGAGCTTCAGGATTGGGTGGGTCTTGGTGGCGCCGCCGTGTACAAGGCCACCGGCAATGAGTTCGTAGGGTATTTGGTTGACCTTTGTGGGTTGCAGCCAGGTGATGCGGTGCTCGATGTTGGTTGCGGCTCAGGGCGGATGGCTCTGCCGCTGACCGGCTACCTGAACCGCGAGGGCCGCTACGCCGGCTTCGATGTCTCACGAGAGGCGATCGCGTGGTGCACGCAGAACATCTCGGCAACACACCCTAACTTCAACTTCAGAGTTATAGATGTTCGGAGCAAAAGGTACAACCCGACAGGAAAATACAAGCCGCTAGATTTCCGTTTTCCGTATCCCGACGAGTCGTTCGATGTCGTGTTGCTGGCTTCAGTATTCACTCACATGCTGCCGGCCGACGTGAAGCACTATATGACGGAGATCGTGCGGGTACTGAAGCCGGGCGGGCGAAGTCTGATTACTTTCTTTCTGCTCAATGAGATGTCGTCAGCCCTTAGTGAGGAGGGAATGGGGCATATCAAGTTCGAGCATGAGGTGCACGGTGCACGAACGGCCAATGTCGACAATCCTGAAGCGGCGATCGCGTATCCGGAAGCCTTTGTCAGGGATCTATATAAGGAATGCGGCCTCGAGCTTCGGGAACCATTGCACTACGGCAACTGGTGCGGCCGGCCGGACGGTATGAGCGGGCAGGACGTCGTGATCGCGGTCAAGACCGCGAGCAGGAATCGCGTAGCTCAAGTAGCGCGGACGATGAATACCGAACGCCCCACAAGGGCCGCCGCCATCCACCCGCACATGAGCCGCGCCGCTGCAGAGGAGTATGTCGCGAGCCTTTACGCCTCCCTCCTGAAGCGAGATCCCACACCGGAGGAGTTCGCTGCCTGGGTGGCGGGTGCCGTCGCCGTGCCGCCCGAGCAAGTTTATTTCGCTTTCATCAACTCGATTGAGTACAAGCGAAAGCGGCAAACGTTGGTGCCGAGCATGTTTGCGGCTGGTCATTATCATTCACCCGTCGTGGATCCATCGACCATCGGCGCGTACGTCGAGAAGCAGTATTCCCAGGAACCTGGCGACATCAAAGGCATCCATTTCGATGAAGACGCCATGGTGCGGTTCTGGCAAGAAAACGCACAATCTATCAAGGACGCGTCGTTCAGCGAGCATGACGACGGCACGAACCGCTATTACTACAATAACGGCGCCTATCCGTATGGCGACGCCGCGACGCTGCGCGCAATGATCGCCCAATTTAAGCCGAAGAACGTTATCGAAATTGGATCGGGATTTTCCACGGCCTGCATGCTCGACGCCGCCGATCATTTCGGCCTCAGCGACTTCGCATTGACATGCATCGATCCCGACGCCGATCGCCTTCGCAGCCGGCTTCGTGAGGAAGACCATTTCCGGGTCGATATCATCGAGGGGCTGGTTCAGGATGTGCCGGTGTCGACGTTCTCCAAACTCAATGAGAACGACATCCTGTTCATCGATTCCACGCACGTCCTCAAGACCGCCAGCGATGTGCACTACGAGCTGTTTTCCATCCTGCCCAGCCTCAACAAGGGCGTGCTGATACATGTTCACGACATTCAATACCCGTTCGAGTATCCGCGGAAATGGCTGTTCGACGACAACTATTCATGGAACGAAATCTATGCTCTGCACGCCTTCCTCATGTATAACTCGGCGTTCGAAGTGGTGTTCTGGAACGGCATGTTCGCACAACGACACCCAGAGCTAGTTCACCAGACCAACCCACTGTTCCTCAGATACCCCGGCAGTTCGATCTGGCTACGAGCCCGAGCCGTAGACATTCAGCAGCACGATCAGATTGGCGCTATGGATCACCCTGAAGAAGACGACTCCATTCCAGCTCCCGCTTTCGTGAAGGGACCGATGGCGGACGCCGTTGGTGTCGACGGCAAACGGTCGCTGCGCGGGCACGTCGGCCGGGTCGATAAGTTCCTCATCGCCGGGTGGGCGCTGTGCCAGGAGGAGCCGGCGGAGCGGCCTGAGATCCAGTTCGTGCAAGGCGGCGAGGTGCTGATCACCTTGCGGCCCTGCTTCCCGGCTCCGCAGCTGCGGGCGGCCCTCAACCTGCCTGCCTCGCCAGCCGAACCGATGTACCACTGGCGGCTGTGGATGCCCCTTGCCAACGGCTTGAAGCCGGATGTTCCGTTCTCGATCGTCTTCCGCGACAATGGTGCGCCGCTGGCGTTGGGTGAGGGCGTTCGGCTTGCGACGATGCAGTCGATCGATCCCGCGGCGCGGGCTGACCTTGACGAAGCCGTCCTGTTAACGCCCACAATCGCCCGTCTCGAAGATGCGCTGGAAGTTTCCGTGGTTATCGAAAAGCCCAGTCCCGCAGGCGAAGTGGCGGTCAAAATTTTCGATCGATCCGAGGCGAGCATTCCCCAGGTTTCCGGGTCGCGGTCCGTGCTCGGAAAGGAAACTCAGTACGGGAGTGTGCGCATCCCGCGATCCCAGCTCATGGCGACACCCGGTGCGAATCTGCGCATCGGCGTCGACTCGAGCGAATCGGGGGATTCGCGGTCGCAGTTCCAGTCATCGCTGCGCAGCCTTTGGATCCCAAAGACGGTGTTCGACGCCTCGATGCTGAGTGCGCCGCTTCCCGACGTCGCGAATATCCACCGCGTCTCGGGTCCTACGGCGGATGCCTTCCAGTACCTCGTCTTCGGAGCCACGACGTTCCACCAGCTCGATCTCATCGCACGGCGTTACGCCGGGCGGCCGATCGCCGATCTTGGAACGGTTCTGGATTGGGGCGTCGGCTGCGGACGCGTGTTGCGCCAGATCCGCGAGTCGGGAGAGGGACGGGCCGAAAGGACGATCGGCCTGGATATCGATGAAGTGAATGTCGGCTGGTGCGCCGAAAATCTAGCCGCGCATGGTGATTTCGGGGTCCTCTCGCTCGATGGATTCGAGCTCGAGGAACGGTCCGTCGATTTTCTGTATGGCATCTCGGTGATGACCCATCTGACCGAGCACAATCAGCTCATGTGGCTGGATCAGATCCGCAGGATCCTCAAGCCGGGCGGGCTTGCGGTCCTCTCGATTAATGGGGAAGGCCAGTACTACCGGCAGCCTCAGGCCCTCTTCGCCCCGTTCGTCGAGCGCTTCGGATTCTTCGACAGCATCGCCGACGAAGCCATCGGCGAAGACCGCAGCACGTACTATCGTGCGACCTACAACTCGCGCTCCAATATCCAGCAGGCGTGGTCCAGGTATCTCGAGATCATCGACGTGATCGTCATGGGACATCACTTCGCGCAGGACTACGTAGTGTTGCGCCGCCCAGCAGGCTAGTTCTCTGGCTGCGACATCCATTGGGAGAGCCGGTCCACTACACCCGCGTCAGGAGCACCTACAAAGCATGCCGAGCCTGAGCCCCGCCGCCGCTGAGGAATATGTCGCGAGCCTTTACGCCTCCCTCCTGAAGCGAGATCCCACACCGGAGGAGTTCGCTGCCTGGGTGGATAACGCCGCCGCCTTGCCGCCCGAGCAAGTTTATTTCGCTTTCGTCAATTCGGAAGAGTACAAGCGTCGGCAGGAGACGTCGGTGCCGAGCATGTTTGCGGCTGGTCATTATCATTCACCCGTCGTGGATCCATCGACCATCGGCGCGTACGTCGAGAAGCAATATTCCCAGGAACCTGGCGACATCAAAGGCATCCATTTCGATGAAGACGCCATGGTGCGGTTCTGGCAAGAAAACGCACAATCTATCAAGGACGCGTCGTTCAGCGAGCATGACGACGGCACGAACCGCTATTACTACAATAACGGCGCCTATCCGTATGGCGACGCCGCGACGCTGCGCGCAATGATCGCCCAATTTAAGCCGAAGAACGTTATCGAAATTGGATCGGGATTCTCCACGGCCTGCATGCTCGACGCCGCCGATCATTTCGGCCTCAGCGACTTCGCATTGACATGCATCGATCCCGACGCCGATCGCCTTCGCAGCCGGCTTCGTGAGGAAGACCATTTCCGGGTCGATATCATCGAGGGGCTGGTTCAGGACGTGCCGGTGTCGACGTTCTCCAAACTCAATGAGAACGACATCCTGTTCATCGATTCCACGCACGTCCTCAAGACCGCCAGCGATGTGCACTACGAGCTGTTTTCCATCCTGCCCAGCCTCAACAAGGGCGTGCTGATACATGTTCACGACATTCAATACCCGTTCGAGTATCCGCGGAAATGGCTGTTCGACGACAACTATTCATGGAACGAAATCTATGCTCTGCACGCCTTCCTCATGTATAACTCGGCGTTCGAAGTGGTGTTCTGGAACGGCATGTTCGCACAACGACACCCAGAGCTAGTTCACCAGACCAACCCACTGTTCCTCAAATACCCCGGCAGTTCGATCTGGCTACGAGCCCGAGCCGCAGACATTCAGCATTGATCGGATGGTCCTCGGAATAGGCCGAAGCGTCCTTATAGGGAGGCATGGTTGGGAGCATGCGCTGAACGTTTTCCGTCCTCATCGAAAAGCCCAGTTCCGCAGCCGACCATGTAGAGTCTTGGAACTCCTCCAAACGTAAGGTTCGATTCAATGCGCTCTCCAGTGTTCATCGTGGGGTCCCCGCGCTCCGGCACCAGTGCGCTTGTCAGCGTGCTGAATTACATCGGCTACCACGGTTTTCTCGAGGGGAATTTCCTCGCCTTGCTTCACCACATCGATTCCAAAGTTGATGAGTATTTTAGTTGGGTTCCAGAAACCGACGAAAACGTAATGCTGGCAAACATCGACAAGCGTGATCTGAAGCGCAGACTCTTCGAGACGTTTCGGACGATGGTGAACGATCTAAATCCAGCAGAGCCGTGGTTCGACAAAACGGGGGGTCGGGAGATGATCTGGGCGATCCCAATCGTTCGGGAACTATGGCCGGGCTCGGTTTTCATATATGCCAAGCGTCGCGGTATTGAAAACGTAATCTCGCGCTCGAAAAAATTCCCCAATGAGTCGTTCGAATACCACTGTCACGATTGGGCCAGGCACATGGCCGTGTGGCGGCATATTCGGCAGCAGCTGCCGCCGGACTGTTTCATTGAAGTCGAGCAGCGCGACATGATTCAGCAACCGGAACGCACCGCTCGAAGTCTGTGCGCACTGCTACAGATCCCGGAGAGCGTGGTTCCGGACGTTTGTTACGTCATGAGTACTCAACGCCCACAGGAAAGCTCAGAAGGAAGCGCCTCCAAGACACTGTCGCTCGCTGAATCCGGCTGGACAGAAGAACAGACGGAGATGTTCCTCAAACATTGCGAGATCGAAATGAAAGAATTCGGCTACACCATGGACGAGCATTACAGCGCACTGCCGTGACGTTATTGACCACCCGAGCAAGAGTGAGAATAGCCTGGCGAGCGCGGGCTCGTCGTTGTGAACAGGATTCGTCAGGTGGTACGTAAAATCGGTGGTCACCAGGCAGGTCGAAGCCACCAGGCCCACTCGGATTTGATTGTCATGTTTTTGGACGTTCCGTAGTGTGCCAGGTCTAATCCGAGGGCACTATACGTGCCAAACGGCCGTTATTGCTTTGGTCGGTTTCAGTAAAGGTCGAAGTCGTCTAGTACGTGGTGGCGCGCGTTATCCGCGAAGGCGCTGAACAGCAGACTGGTGAATGTGTTGAAATGGCCGACCGGCAACCGGCTGACCCGATAACCTGTTGGCCCAACCGATGCTTTGCGAGAAGGGGCCGGATGTCGCGTGTTTAGGCTGAGTTCGACACAAGAGCCAAATTTCCGTAGGGATGCCATTCCGTCTCGATCGCTCACAGTGTTCGCCGAAATGACCTTATGAGCACCGTTGGGGGTGCCGGCAAGCACGCTTCGGCAGATCAGAGTCGGCCGAAAGTGGGTGCGGCGTCGTCGTCTGCGAATCGGGTTGGGCCTATGGGCGCGGCGACGTCGTCCACGAATCGGGTTGGGACGGTGATTTCTGCTGAGATTGCCGTGGAAGATTTTGACGAGTTGGTCTATTTGGCAGCGTTTCCGGATGTTGCGGGCTCGATTAGGGGTGGGGATTTTCCTTCGGCGTTACACCATTATGAGTCTTATGGTCGGCGTGAGGGCCGTCTCACGGATCCTCGTTACGAGGCGCTCCTTCACGCTGATACGGACGGATTTCCCGCTGCGTGCGTGGATACGGTTTACGGTTGCAAAGACAGCGGGCAGTGCCTGGTCGTGGGTTGGGTAAACGACGACGGGCAGGATCCGGTTAGCAAACTGGTGCTGCGTAATGCCCTTGGATTGCGGGGTGTCACCACGGCGGTTTATCGGTACCGCCGCGCGGATGTGACAAGCCATCTGGGCTTGCCGGAGGACAGAGCCCTTGCGTTCTGGGCGATTGTGGCGATCGATGGGTCCGAACGGATGAGTGCGCCGCTCATCGACGTGACCCTTTCGGTGGGAGCCGAACGCAAGACATTTCGGTGTCCGATGCGTCTGATGGCTGAAGAACGATTTATGGAGCTTGCTCTTGAGCATCTGGGGAGCCAAACCGTCGCGCGTGCACTCGTGGAAAATTTTCTCTCGTTGGACGCCGGCTTGGGGCGTTCGCTGATTGCGCTGAATCTCCAGGTTTCAAAGCGGATGGCCTTGGGCGCGCAAACGGTTCAAATTGGTGTGGCGCCGGCTCGCCCAGAAGCATCAGTCATCGTATGTCTGTACGGTAAGCCGGAACTGCTCAGGATTCAGTGTGCTCTCTTCTCGGAGTGCCGTGGCATCGAAAACTATGAATTCATCTATGTTTCGAACAGTCCTGAGATGGCAGAGCAGTTGATCAAGGACGCTACTATCGTGAACCGGATCTATGGGATGCCGATCACGCTGATTTTTCTGCCGGGCAATGCAGGGTTTGGTGTTGCCAATAATGTTGCCGCCAACGCCGCGCGCAGTGCGCGCCTTTTGATAGTGAATCCGGACGTTTTCCCGATGAATCCGGACTGGCCATCGCAGCATAGCCGGATCGTGAACGATCTGCCCCCCGAGCAGGTTGCGCTGTTTGGTGCACCGTTGTATTACGACGACGGGTCGTTGATGCACGGGGGTATGTATTTTGAGGTGGACGCAGAGTTCTCTTTTCGGGATCAGCAAGCCACACGTTGCGAGATGCTCCGAGTGGAGCACTACGGCAAGGGAGCGCCGCCGGATACGAACCCGTTTCTTGTCTCGCGCCCGGTTCCGGCCGTGACTGGGGCCTTCATGGCCGTCGACCGTAAGTGGTTCGAGTCGTTGGGGGGGTTCTCGCCGGAATATATCTACGGGCAGTACGAGGATGCTGATCTGTGTCTTAAGAGCCTCGGCGCCGGCAAGCCGGCGTGGCTGCATTGCCTGCCGTTCGTGCATTTCGAGGGCAAGGGGTCTACATATCGTCCAGCGTTCGGAGGCGCAGGTCTGGTGAATCGATGGCATTTCACCAGGCTCTGGGGTGACATCGTGAAGGAAAAGATCCATGGTCCTGCGCCTCAAGCGTTCCTGACTCCGGCTCAGCGATCACCGCGGACCGGAGGACACGGGAAATGACCGACGCGGAGAGCAGCACCAAAGTTCTCATTGTCAGTCTTTACCATCCCGAACTGATACGGGGCGGTGCGCAGCGGATCGCTTATGAACTATTCCGGGGGTTGCAGAACGAACCCGGCATCGAAGCGGTGCTGCTGGCGTCGACCGACCATGCGTATCCAGCATTGTATAAATCCGGTGCCTGCATCACCGGCTTCGATCACCGGCCAAACGAATTCCTGTTCCTACCGGCTGAATACGACGGTTACTGGTACTCGACGTCCTCAGTTCGTCTAGTCGAGGCCTACTGCGAATTCTTGGAGACTGTCCGCCCCGACATCGTTCATTTCCATCATTTCCTGACGTTCGGCGTGGATCTACTCAGCTTGACCAAGAAAATTCTTCCCCAGGCGCGCCTAGTCTTCACTTTTCACGAATTCCTCAGCATCTGCTACGCAAACGGACACATGGTGCGACGGACCGATCAATCGATGTGCTCACAAGCGAGCTCCGTTCGTTGTCATCAGTGCTACCCGCACCTCCCGCCCGAACACTTTTCGTTGCGGAAGATGTGGTTCATGCGCCACCTGCAGGACGTGGACGTATTCACCTGCCCCAGCCGCTTCATGATCGACCGCTACGTGACGTGGGGACTCGACGCGCGAAAGATTCATCACGTCACGAACGGACTGCCTGACTGCGCGCAAGGGTCAGCGCCTCCCGCGTCTGACGGTCCCAAGAACCGCTTCGGCTTCTTTGGGCAGATGGTCGACATCAAAGGTATTCAGATCATCCTTCGGGCGGTGGCAATCCTTCGCGAACAGGGTTTCACCAACTTCAAGGTCGAGTTGAATGGCGACAACCTCCGCCTGGGTACGCCGGCGCTCGTAAAGGAAATCGAGGATTTCTTCGCCGAGGAGAATGAGCGCCCTTTCGCGCAGCGCATCGTATACAACAACGGATCCTACCCCGTCGATCAATTACCGAGCCGAATGGCACGCATTGACTGGTGCATTGTGCCGTCCCTCTGGACCGAGGGTTTTCCGCTTGTACTGCTGGAGGCGGCCGCGTTCCGCCGCCCAGTAATCTGCTCCAACATTGGATCTATGGCCGAGCGCGTCACCGACGACGTCGATGGCCTCCACTTCACCCGGGGCGACCCCGACGCCCTGGCCGCAGCCATACTGCGAGCCTCGACCGAAACCGGCCTCTGGGAGCGCTTTTCCAACGCAATTCCTGAACCGCCATCTCTCACAGCAATGGTAGGGGGATTCCTTGAGATCTACGGCCTCACCCAAAAGCACTCATCAGCGCAGCGACCGGTCGAGCCGGAAAAAGTCACAAAACCCACCGATGCACCAGTAAAAGCGCAAAGACCGTCCCGCCGGACGGCGGGAATTTTGAATTAGCGATTAACTCCGTTCGTGGCCAACGGCGCGCTGTGATCCCGAACAAAAAACCATGTGCGCCTAAAAACCGAGGTCCTTTGCGCACGAGTCCCGGGGACTCGTCGCATAAAAACCGGTAGCATGCTCAAGCGGCTTTCTCACAGTCTACGAGGCCAAGCCACACCGCGGAATAGCAAGAAGTGGAGGGGCGATGGCGAGGCGTACCGAAGCGGGGGTGAACGAGGAACGCAGCGGCGGCGGGCCAAGTCGCCCGCTCGCGACGGAGGGCACTGGCACCGCTGAGAGCCTCACTCCACGTGGGATGATGTCCGCCGAGAGCGCAACCGCGCTAGCAAAGTATTCGGGGTCGCAAATGCAGGACACCAACTGGAACCGGCAACTATGGGACGGAGATTTCAATTGGGCAGCCCAGGGAGAGGAGTGGAGTGCCGCCTGGGGCGGTAGTGAGCCGCAGTGGTTCGGTGCGCTATATCCTCGCTTACACCGGGTCCTGCCTGCAAGCAGCATTCTTGAAATAGCGCCAGGCATGGGTCGGTGGACGAAATTTTTGCTTCCATTGTGTCAGAAGTACGTTGGGGTCGATATCTCGTCGGAATGCGTCCGCGGATGCCAGGAGATCTTTGCCAACGCCCACCATGCCCGGTTCGTACACAACGATGGTTGTTCGCTGAGCGAAGTTGAGGACAATAGCGTCGACTTAGTTTTTTCCTTTGATTCGCTCGTGCACGCCGAATTTGAGGTATTTACGAGCTATATACCGCAAATTCTGCAGAAGCTGAACAACGCCGGCGTTGCGTTCCTCCATCACTCAAACATGGGCGCGCTCGGAAGTGGCTTTGAGAACCCCCACTTTCGCTCTCTTTCTGTATCGCGGCAAAATATCGAGGCACTCATTGTTGAGAACGGCGGACGGGTTCTCGTCCAAGAAGTGATTACCTGGAGTGGCACTCTACCGGAAGACTGCCTGACTATGTTTGCGACGGATCTTGGACAGCATTCTGAACCGACCCATCTTTATAACTTGCGTTTTACGGAGGAATGCGAGCTCATAAGAGCTTTTCAGGCTTCGTATTCTCGGATCAACAAACCTTCGTCTGCATAATACTTTCGATATAACCTATTGGCCGAACGGCGCTTCAGGAGAAAGGGACGGATGTCGCGTGCTTATGTTAAGGATTATGCGACGCCCGAACGGTTGTGAAATTTTCCCTCTGTTGCCCGCGGCACCGGCGATGATGGAAGTTCGCGACATCGTGAAGGACCGCATCCACGGTCCTGCGCCTCAAACGTTCCTGACGCCGGCTGAGCGATCACCGCGGATAGGTGGAGACGGGAAATGACCGACGCGCAGAGCCCCACCAAAGTTCTCATTGTCAGCCACCACCATCCCGAACTGATGCGGGGCGGCGCGCAGCAGATCGCTTATGAACTATTCCAGGGGTTGCAGAACGAACCCGGCATCGAAGCGGTGCTGCTGGCGTCGACCGACCATGCGTATCCAGCATTGTATAAATCCGGTGCCTGCATCACGGGTTTCGATCACCGGCCGAACGAATTCCTGTTCCTGCCGACTGAATATAACGGTACATGGCATTCGACGTCCTCAGTTCGCCTGGTCGAGGCCTACTGCGAATTCCTGGAGACTGTCCGCCCCGATATCGTTCATTTCCATCAGTTCCTGACGTATGGCGTTGATTTGCTCAGCTTGACTAAGCGAATTCTTCCGAATGCGCGCCTGGTCTTTACGTTTCACGAATTTCTCAGCATCTGCGACGCGAACGGACACATGGTGCGGCGGACCGATCAGTCGCTGTGCTCGCAAGCGAGCTCCGTTCGTTGTCATCAGTGCTTCCCCCACCTTCCGCCCGAACACTTTTCGTTGCGGAAGATGTGGTTCATGCGCCACCTGCAGGACGTGGACGTATTCACCTGCCCCAGCAGTTTCATGATCGACCGCTACGTGACGTGGGGACTCGACGCGCGAAAGATTCATCACGTCACGAACGGACTGCCTGACTGCGCGCACGGGTCAGCGCCTCCCGCGTCTGACGGTCCCAAGAACCGCTTCGGCTTTTTTGGGCAGATGGTCGACAGCAAGGGTATTCAGATCATCCTTCGGGCGGTGGCAATCCTTCGCGAACAGGGTTTCACCAACTTCAAGGTCGAGTTGAACGGCGACAACCTCCAACATGCCTCGCCGGCTATCAGAAAGGAGATCGAGGATTTCTTCGCCGAGGAGAATGAGCGCCCTTTCGCGCAGCGCATCGTATACAACAACGGGTCCTACCCCGTCGATCAATTACCGAGCCGAATGGCACGCATTGACTGGTGCATTGTGCCGTCCGTCTGGGAAGAGGCCTTTTGCCTCGTGGTATCGGAGGCGTGGGCGTTCCGCCGTCCGGTCATCTGTTCCGATATTGGGGCGCTTGCCGAGCGCGTCACCGACGACGTCGATGGCCTCCACTTCACCCGGGGCGACCCCGACGCCCTGGCCGCAGCCATACTGCGAGCCTCGACCGAAACCGGCCTTTGGGAGCGCTTTTCCAACGCAGTTCCTGAACCACCATCTCTCGCAGCAATGGTAGAGGGATTTCTTGAGGTGTACGGCCTCACCCAAAAGCACTCATCAGCGCAGCGACCGGTCGAGCCGGAAAAAGTCACGAAACCCACCGATGCGCCAATGAAAGCGCAAAGATCGTCCCGCCGGACGGTACGGGTACCGAATTAGGGATACGATCTCTCCGTTTATCGAACCAAACCGCGCACTCGGTTTGTTGTCCCTTAACCCGAGAGCTTCGACATCCTGCCGAGGCATAGATGGGGACCGTTCACCGGTCGACATTGGCCAAGCGGTCTGTCAGAAACCCCTGAAAGCACGTTCACGGTGCGCCCACGTTTAAGTGATGGCGGAACGATGAGTCTCCCAGCATCACTTCGGGGTCCGACAAAGAGTTGAAGGTGCCGACATGAGCTCAAATCTTTTGCGGCGCTTGACCTCAGCTTAGACGTGCGGTTCGAAATCGCCGACCGTCTAGGATCAAAAGGAGTGAGTTGGCAGTGTGGAGGCGCTTCTGCACCCAGGCGAATCGCTGGTATAACCTGGGCAGCGGAGTGGTGTAGGCGACACTTCGGAAGAAAAGAGTGGGAATGCCACCAGCTGGTTTGTCCGTGGCAGAGCTGCTTAAGCTGCCGGGAGAGGCCTCGCCCTCCTGGGCTATCTTCGACCCTTCGTGGTATTTGCATGCCTACCCGACTGTGTACGAAATACTTGGTGATGCCGGCCCAACGGCGCTTCTAAGCTTTTACCTGCAGACGGGACAGGGGCTAGGGCATTCTCCCAACCGATATTTCGACGAAACGTGGTATCGCATAGCGTACCCAAACATCGTTCCTGCTTTGCAGGATGGTCGATGCTCGTCCGGCTTCGATCACTACTGTCGCATCGGCTACCGGACCCTTGCACCACATTGGCTCTTCCAAGTCGAGCAATATTATCGCGACCAGAATCCCGACTTAACTGTAGAAATATTCGACGAGGCTAACGTCGCTAATGGTTACGATCACTTTCTCAGTTGGGGCGCGCACGAATGCCGCAGAGCCCATCCATTCTTCGATCCAGTCATCTACCAGGCCGGGCTTGGTCCCGCTGCGGCCCGGGCGTGCGTTGATGCGGGCCCTTTCCACCACTTCCTCGACCGGATCGAAACTGGCCAATATGAGTTGCGCACGTCGCAGTACTTTGATCCCGCCTGGTATCTGCTTCGCTATCCTGAAGTCGCGTCCGCTATCGAACAGGGTGCTTGGCGCTGCGCATTGCATCATTATCTTGCGAATGATACGCCGACGAGGTTTGATCCGTCACCTGACTTTTCCGAAACGCGTTATTTGGAGAGATATCCTGACATTGCGTCAGCTGTGCAACGCGGCGATTATTGGAATGGCTATGTTCACTTTATTGTAGAAGGTCTGGCGGAAGGTCGCGTGGCTGAAGCTGCCAGCGAACGGACTCCCGGCGAATCCGAGACCAGCACTGGTGCGCAAGCGTCCGCCCTACTCATGGAACAGTCCTCGGCAGCATCCGAGGGATCACAAGCAGGAGCTGAGGCCGCAGCCCAGCATCAAGCGAGCGCGGACCCACCCGCCGACCGCAGTAGGAACGAGCTGGCCGAACGCTCGACGTCGTCCGACAACACGATGCCGCTGCCCGACGAGTACCAAGGAACGCTTGACCTGTGCACATTTACGCGCCTGGAAGGGTGGGGCGTAAGGAACGGCATGCCCGCCGAGCTAGACGTCATGGTCAACGATCGGACGATCGCCAGGATCAGTTGCCACTGGCACCGCCCTGACCTGGTGCCGCACGGGTTGCCGATCAAAGCAGGTTTCAAATTCGTTTTCGATGCACCAATCGCCCCGCTCGACAAGATTTCGGTCCGCTTTGCCGACGGACCGGAGCTTACAAATTCGCCGAATAGGCCGCGCGTCGAAACGTCTGGCACGAGGCGAACACATGAAGGTTCTACCAAGAGCAATGAATTCTTGGTTTATTTGGTTGACCTATGTGGGTTGCAACCAGGTGATGCAGTGCTCGACATCGGTTGCGGCTCAGGGCGAACGGCTCTGCCGCTCGCCGGCTACCTGAACCGCGACGGCCGCTACGCCGGCTTCGATATCGCACGGAAAGCAATCGCGTGGTGCACGGAGAACATCTCGAGATCACGTCCCAACTTCGATTTCACAGTGGCAGATGTTCAGAGAAAAAGGTACAACCCGACAGGGAAATACAAGCCGTCAGAGTTCCGTTTTCCGTATCCCGACGGGTCATTCGACGTAGTGCTGGTTGCCTCGGAATTCACGCGCCTGCTGCCGGCGGACGTGAAGCACTACGTGGAGGAGATCGTTCGTGTGCTGAAGCCGGGCGGGCGAAGTCTGATCTCCTTCTTCCTGCTCAATGAGGAGTCGTCAGCCCTCAGCAATGAGGGGAGGGGATCAATCACGTTCGAGCATGAGATACAAGGTGTACGAATGGCCAACGTCGATGATCCTGAAGCGGCGATCGCCTATCCGGAAGCCTTCGTCAGGAATCTGTATGAGGAATGCGGCCTCGAGGTCCGGGAACCGTTGCACTACGGGAAATGGTGCGGCCGAGCGGACGGTATGAGTGGGCAGGACGTCGTAATCGCGGTCAAGGCCGCGAGCGTGAGTCGCCTAGCCCACGGAACGCATAAGGTTCACGTCGACTGACCCGGGGGACTCGGCGACGCGAGCATACACAGATTTCAGAGCCGTTATATAGCGGGTAATTGAATCGCGGGCTATCGGATTGTTCGGGTACCGCGCCATGACGTGAGTCTCCTTCGCAAGCCGCCAAACACGTATGTTGAAATCGGCCGCGGTCGCGTTAAACCAAAATCTGAAATTCAACCCGTCCGATTGAGAGTCGAAGATTGCAGAAAGAGGGGGAACGCTGGCATCAAAGTAGAACAGCATCATTTGGTTTAGTCCAGGAGTCCTCAGCCAAGGCGCCTGTTCCAGTGCGAATAGGAATGGCACGTTGGCCATTTCTTTGCACGAATCAAACGACGCTTGCGCGGCGCTTGCGGTGGCAGCAAAGGAAGATGCGGTGATCGGGATGACGACCGGAGCCTGGCCGGTGAACCAACCTACCGTCCTGAAGTCTGCCGGGGTGCGGCGGGTTTCCACAGAAGTAAGTCCGCAATATATTTCAGCGCCGGTCAACTCGTGTTCCGCGAGCGCGGCACATGCGAACACACCACCGCTGAAACGGGCCCCTGCCGCTATGCAGACGGATTCAAATGCGGCTGTTTGCCGCTCGTCCATTAGCTGGGTGCTCACCGTATCAGCAGGCGCAAATTCATCGCCGAGTGGCAGCGGGAAACCCGGAAAGGTGCCGCCATTGTATTCGGCGAACTCGATCCACTGGCGCACCTCCCGAGACTCTAACGTCAACGCGGAAAGGAATGCCCGCTCCCGGACGCAATAGTCGTCATAGCTGCCCGGCTCCGACAACCGGACGGGTCGTCCGCCATCCACCAGGGCGGCATACATCATATGGATCTCATCGAACGCCATACATATGGACATTGCGTCGCTGTGGAGATGATCGACACACACAAAGAACGTGAAGTGATTGGAGCGCTGAATAAGCATGAAGCGGAAGCAATCCCACTGCAGCGGATTCGGGGTGGCCAGTATGTAGCTGGGCCATTCGGCCGGCGTCATCTTCCCATGCGAGGTCGGGACAAACTCGATATCGGCGGGGTCGGAAATGGCATGCCGCACGATGTGGTCGGTATCCGTGTACTCAAACCAGCTGCGGTAGGTGTCATGGCGACGAAGGTGCGCGTTGATGGCGTACGTCATGGCACGGATATCGCATTGACCGGCTATGTCCCAGGAGCTGATGACTAGTGCTGGTGCCTCGCCGTTTGTGCGAAAGACATCAAGGTAGACGGTTTGCATGTAGCTAGCCGGCACCGCACTTATCGGGGCTTGCCGCGCTTTAGCGAGTGATGCAGGGGACGGTTGCCACGACACCACAGAGCCTGGGGCGGGAGCCGAGTCCTCGATTGATGCAAAAGCCATGTTTCCTAGACGAATCACGTTTGCTCCTGCGCTTCAGTGCCTGAAGTATCGGCGAACCTTCGGCGTAGGCGACCGGTCATCACGAGGTTTCCCGTAAGGCCTCTGCCGCGAGCGCGTCGCACAGGTGCTCGGCCAAGGTCCGCACGGTGGCGATGTGGGTGGGACCGATGCGTATTCCAGTTTCGCTCTCGATGCGGGTACGCAGCTCTAGATTGCCCAGCGAGTCGAGGCCGTACTCGAAGAGTGGACGATCTGGATCGACGGCACGACGCAGAATCAGGGCGACCTGCTCGGAAACCAGACGACGAAGCCGGGCCGGCCACTCGTCGAACGGCAGCTCATTCAGCTCCCTGCGCAATTCGCTTGTGCCGGAACGTGTTTGCCCCGTGGATTGGAACAGCTCAGCAAACCGGCTACGTTGCGCGAGGGCAGTCAGCCATGGTGCGCCGACGACCGGCGCATAGCCGGTGTACCCGCGGTCGTGGCGCAGCAGCACGTCGAACGCGTAGGCGCCCTCGTCGGGAGTGATCATCGTGGTGTCACCCCTTTCCGCCAGCGCTACGCCGCGGCCGATCTCGGCCCACGCGCCCCACGCGATCGCGGTGGCCGGCAGGCCTTGAGCCCGTCGCCAGTGGGTAAAGGCGTCCAGCCAGCTGTTGGCCGCGGCGTAGGCACCCTGACCCGGCGCGCCCAGCAGGGCGGTTGACGAAGAGAACGAGCAGAACCAGTCGAGTGGCTGTCCGGCTGTGGCCTGGTGTAGGTGCGAGGCCCCGTAGACTTTGGCCGCCCAGTCGCGCTCGATCAGCTCGTCGGTGGTGTTGCTCAGGGTGGCGTACTCGGCCACAGTCGCCGCGTGCAGCACACCGCGCAGAGGAAGCCCGGTGGCGGTGGCCACGGAAACCAACCGGTCGACCAGGCCCGGTTCGGTGATATCGCCGCATTGCACCACGATGTCGGATCCGCTCGCCCGGATGAGTTCGATTGTCTCCAGCGCCTTCTGGTCAGGTGCCGAGCGCGAGGTGAGCACGATCCGTCCGCAGCCGGCCTTGGCCATCTTTTCGGTAAGGAACAGCCCCAGCCCACCCAGACCACCGGTGATGATGTATGCGCCGTCGCCACGGAAGACCTGAACCAGATCCGGGGGCAGCACTGCGCTGCTACGCCCCGTGTGCGGGATGTCGAGGATGAGTTTGCCCGTGTGTTGGGCCGCACTCATCACCCGAATTGCGTTGGCCGCCTCGCCAAGCGGGTAATGGGTGCTATGCGGTATCGGCAGCGAGCCGTCGACGGTCAGCGAATACACCGTGCTCAACAATTCGCGAAGTTGAGCGGGGTGGGTCACCGACAACAACGCCAAGTCGACGGCGTAGAACGACAGATTGCGACGGAAAGGGAAAAGCCCCAGCTTGCGGTCGCCGTAGATGTCGCGCTTACCGATCTCGACGAACCGTCCGCCCATCGCCAGCAGGTTGATGCCGGCGAGTTGCGCGGCGCCGGTCAGGGAGTTGAGCACGATGTCCACGCCATAGCCTTCGGTGTCTTGCCGGATCTGCTCGGCGAACTCGGTGCTGCGTGAATCATAGACCTGCTCAACACCCATGTCGTACAACAGATTTCGCCGTTCCTGGCTACCTGCCGTGGCAAAAATCTCGGCTCCGGCGGCCCGGGCTATCGCCATTGCTGCCTGCCCAACTCCGCCGGTAGCGGAGTGAATCAGCACCTTGTCACCAGCTCTGACTTTGGCCAGGTCATGCAGGCCGTACCAGGCGGTGCCGTAGGCGGTGGTCACCGAAGCGGCCTGGGCGTCGGTCAGGCTCGGCGGCAACCTCACGGCAAGGCGAGCGTCACAGGTGACGAAAGTGCCCCAGCAACCGCCGGGGAACATGCCCGCGACATGGTCGCCTACCCGGTGCTCGGTGACATCCGGGCCGACCGCGGTCACCACGCCCGCGAAATCGATCCCCAGCTGCGGCAGTTGTCCCTCAAAGCTGGGGCATCTGCCGAACGCGACCAGGACGTCGGCGAAGTTGATGCTGGATGCGCTGACCTCGACCTCGACCTGTCCTGGACCGGGCGGGACTCGGTCGAACGCGACGAACTCCATTGTTTGCAGGTCACCGGGGGTGCGAATCCGCAGGCGCATGCCGTCGCGCTCGTGGTCCACGATGGTCGTTCGTCGCTCCTCGGGGCTCAGCGGAGAGGGGCGCAGGCGCGCGGTGAACCACGCGCCGTGTCTCCAGGCAGTCTCGTCGTTGTCCGAGCCGGCCAGCAGTTCACGCGCCACCCACGAAACGTCTGTTTGCCCGTCGATGTCGATCTGCGTGGGGCGCAGCTGCGGATGCTCGGCGCCGATCGTCCGCAGCAGACCGCGCAGGCCGCCCTGTTCGAGATTGACGACATCATCGGCCAGCACCCTCTGCGCGTTCATGGTCACGACGCATAGCCTCGGCAATTCGCCCGCGATTTCAGGCAGCTCGCGGGCGATGCGCACCATATGCCTGACGCACTCAGCGCCGCGCTCGGCGCTCTCTTCGTCCCGCTCGCTGGTGCGCGGACCGGTCAGCACAACCACGCCGGTGAACCCGCCAGCCGCGAGCTGACCGCGCAGCCGTTCGGCACTGGCCACGTGGTCGGCATGCTGCGGCCAGCACATGGCGGTGCATTGCGCGCCGTGGAACTTCAACGCGTCGGTAACTTCGGTGGCCACCACATCGGCATCGGCGGAAGCGCTTATCAGCAGCCATGTTTGGGATTCGGCACGGTCCAGCTCGGGCAGCTCTTGTTGTTGCCATTCGACGGTCAGCAGCCGCTCACTGAACACACGATCGCGGCTTGCCTGCTCGGTGACTTCGGATCCCAGTCGCAGTCCACGCACGGCAAGCAGCACCGTGCCGTGCTCGTCGAGCACATCGAGATCGGCTTCGACCCCGGCAGCGTCAGCACTGGTTACCGTCGTGTGGCAGTACCGGGCGTTGCGGGTAGGCGCGTAGGCGCGTAGGCGTCGTACACCCAGAGGCAGCAGCAGATCTCGGCTGCCCTGGACGGCGGGGTGGGCATACACCAACTGAATGCAGGCATCCAGCAGGGCGGGGTGAATCCCAAAGCCGCTCTGCTGTGAGCGAATCGAACCAGGCAGGGCGACGTCAGCCAGGGTCGTGGTGACCGTGCTGTCTGCGGCGTGTGCGGCCGTCACATTGGAAAAAGCAGGCCCGTAGTGCAGGCCATGGTCGTCGAACCACTGCCTGATTCCGGCCCAGTTCAACTCGAATGAATAGCCCGTCCGCAGAGTGGCGATGTCGTAGGGCGGTGGTTGGTCCTGATCTTCGTTCGCGTGCAGCACCGCCGCGGCCCGCTGAATGCGCTCACCGTCCTGGAGGGTCTCCACAGCGAAGTCGACGACGTCCCGCGATGCCACTGATGCGTGGGCAAAAACCGAGGTCTGGTCTTCGAGCAGCAGCATCTGCTCGAAGCGGATATCGCGGACCTCGGACCTTTCGCCGAGGACCGTGCGAGCGGCGGCCAGCGCCATCTCGCAGTAGGCGGCCCCCGGAAGCGCGGCCACATCATGAATCCGGTGATCGCCCAACCAGGGCAGCGCGGCGGTGCCCACATCGGAATGCCAGGCGTGCCGCTCCGGCTCCTCCGGCAGGGGCACATGCGCGCCCAACAACGGATGCACCGCAACGGTATTCGCGTCGTGCGTGTTGCGATCCGGGGCGAGAAGCAGGCGACGGTGCGTCCATGTCGGGAGCGGTGCGTCCACGAGCCGCCCACGGGGATACAACACCGAGAAATCCACTGCGGCGCCCACGCTGTGCAGATCCGCCAGCAGGCCACGCAGCCCGTGCGGCAGCGGTTGCTCGCGCCGCATGCCGGCCAAGGCGGCTACTGGCATGTCGAGGCCGGCAGCGGTCTGCTCGACGGCGCGGGTCAGCAGCGGGTGCGGTGCCAGCTCGGCGAATACTCGGTGCCCGTCCTCCATCGCCGCCAGCACCGCCGCGCCGAACCGCACCGTGTGGCGGAGGTTATCCACCCAGTAACCGGCATCGCACACCGGTCGATCACATTGGTCTAGCAGGGTCGTGGAGTAGAACGGAACCTGCGGTGCCATCGGGGTGATTTCGGCCAACACATCAGCGATCTCGTCGAGGATTGGCTCAACTTGCGGAGAATGCGATGCCACATCGACGGCGACCTCGCGGGCCATCACCCCCCGCTGCTCCCATGCCGCGACGAGATCGCGAACCGTCTGGGTCGCTCCGCCGATCACCGTGGACTGCGGAGAGGCCACCACCGAGACCACGACGTCAGTGACGCCGCGAGCCACCAGCTCCGCACGCACCTGCCGAGCCGGCAGTTCCACCGACGCCATCGCGCCGGCACCGGCGAGTCTTGCGCATAGCCGGGACCGGCGGCAGATGACGCGCACCCCGTCTTCCATCGATAACGCTCCCGCGACGACGGCCGCCGCCACCTCCCCCAGGGAGTGCCCGATGACGGCGCCCGGGGTGACCCCGTGCGATTTCATCGCGGCCGCCAGTGCCACCTGAATGGCGAACAAGGTCGGCTGCACCCGGTCAACTCCGGTCACGGTCTGACGCGCGGTCATCGCCTCGGTCACCGAAAACCCGGATTCGACGGCAATCAGCGGCTCCACGGCCGCGACAGTGGCGGCGAACACCGGTTCGTTGGCGAGCAGGTCGGCACCCATCGCGGCCCACTGCGAGCCCTGCCCTGAGAACACCCATACCGGACCCCGGTCGTCCTGCCCCACCGCGCCCTGATGCAGAACATCCCCCTCCGCGACCTGACGCAACCCCTCGACCAGCTCCTCACGACCAGCGGCGATGACGGCCGTGCGGACCGGCCGGTGGGAACGGCGGCGCGCCAGCGTATAAGCCAGATCCGTTAACACAATGGAGTCTTCGTGTTCCGCCACCCACTGGCCGAGCCGACGTGCGGTTCGCCGCAGCGCGTCGGGGGAGGTGGCCGACAGCGCAAACAACAGCGGGGAGGCTATACCGGATGCGGCATCCCCGCTCTCCTCGGCAACGGTCTCGGGAGCTTGCTCCACAATGGCGTGCACATTCGTTCCCGACATTCCGAACGAGGACACCGCCGCCCGCCGGGGTGCGGGGTGCCCGTCGGTGGGCCACGGCGTAATTTCCTGCGGCACAAAGAGTTTTGTCTCGATGCCGGCAAGGTCATCAGGCAGGCGGGTGAAATGCACCATCGGCGGTACCACTCCATGCTGCAGCGCGAGGATCGCCTTGATCAACCCCACCGCGCCGGCCGCGGACTCGGTATGTCCCACATTGCTCTTGACCGATCCGAGCGCGCAGGGTGTCTCGTTCGTGCCGTAAACCCCTGCCAGGCTCCGGAATTCGATAGGGTCACCAACCGGGGTGCCGGTGCCGTGCGCCTCAACCATGCCGACGGTGCCGGCGTCGACGCCTGCGGCAGCCAATGACGCCCAATACAAGGCGGTGTGCGCATCCAACGACGGCGTCAAGATGTTGGCGGTGCGACCGTCTTGGTTGGCGGCCGTGCCGCGCAAAACGGCCAGGATCCGGTCGCCATCGGCGAGCGCAAGCGCCAACCGCTTGAGCATCACCACGGCGCAACCCTCGGAACGGACGAACCCGTCGGCGGCGACGTCGAACGTCCGGCAGCGCCCGGTCGGCGAAAGCATACCCAGCCCGGACGCGGACGCGGAGATGCGCGGTTCCAGCATCACCATGCAGCCACCCGCTAAGGCCAGGTCGCTCTCGCCGTCCTGCAGACTGCGGCAAGCCAAGTGAACGGCGGTAAGCCCCGAGGAGCACGCGGTGTCCACGGTCATCGCCGGACCGCGCAGTCCCATCGCGTATGCGATCCGCCCAGACGCCATGTTGAACGGGGTTCCGGTGAAGAGGTATGCATCGCCTAACGCACCCGCGTCGCCAGCAACGGATGCGTAGTCATCATGGGCCAATCCCACGAACACACCTGTTCGGGTGCCGCCCAACGATTTTGGCGCCAAACCAGCGTGTTCCACTGCCTCCCATGAGGTTTCCAGCAACAACCGGTGCTGCGGATCGATCGCGGTTGCCTCCCGCTCGGCGATCCCGAAGAACTCGGAATCGAAACCCGCAATATCGTCGAGGAACCCGCCCCATCGCGACACCGACCGACCGGGCACACCGGGATCCGGGTCGTAATACTCGTCAGCGTCCCACCGGTCGGCGGGAATCTTGGTGATCAGGTCGTCGCCGCGCAGCAGCGCCTCCCACAACAGGTCGGGCGAGTCGATTCCCCCAGGAAGCCGGCACGCCATGCCGATCACAGCGATCGGACTCTGCCGTGCGTTTTTCACCGCGGCGTACCTGCCCTTCTTGCGGTACTCAGGCCGGGAATCTTGCAGCGGCGCGACCTCGACCTACCAATCGAAATCTAAGCCAATCGCCGATTCATCACGCGGTTTACGTTAGAAACCGTAGACGCAGAGCACTTCGTCGAGGCTGGCAGTTCGCAGCCCGGCGTTGGCAGTCGGTCGCGGACGCTCGCCGGGGTGCCCAGTCCCGCTGCCCTGCGCACCGACGGCTCGATCTAGGCGTGCAGTGTCGAACATCGCTGGGCCGCGGGCTGTTGCCTCGGTCAGGATGTAGCGGCCGGCGGCAGGTGTTCGACGTACTGCGTGTTCGGGGGCGCTGATGTTGTTGAGTTTGGCGGCGTCGGCGACGTTGATGCCCACCTGGAACACCTGTGGTTCATTGTCGAGTATCGCGATCAGGCGGGTGATGTAGTTCTCGGGGGCGAAAAACCGCCAGCCTTCGCCTAAATGCAGCCAGAACCGTCCGCCGATGTGAGCGCGCAGGACCGCCAGTTGGGCGGTGGGCCTGTCGCCTGGGTTCCCGTCGGCGAACTCGAGGAATCGGTAGCGTCGTTGGAGCGTCGCACGGTCGGGGGCGGAGAGGCCGGTGTCGAGTACCACGAAGCTTCCGACCCGAGAGACATCGAGGCAGCAGTTCAAAAACGAGTTCAGAGTGTGTTCGGTGCTGTGGAGGTTTGGTCCGGCGATGAGGGAGACGGTGACTTCGGCGTTGCCGGGGTCGGCGGTCAGGGAGTGGGCGAGGGTCTCGGGGTAAGGGGCGGCCGCGTCGATCATGGCCGGCACCGAAAAGTCGCGGTTGGTCGCGATCCGTTGCCGGTCAGGGTCGGGAATGTCGGGGCGGGCCAGCAAGCGCCGGCACAGTTCAAACGCCTCGGCGCGCCTTCCGATCCAGAATGCGCACGTTGCCTGCTCATCACTGGCGCGCCAGGCATAGATCTCCGCGAAGTATCCGAGGACGAAGAGGTCGTCTTCGGGAAACGGGATGTCGGCGGCGCGCTGGGCATACTGATACCCGAGCCCATAGCGTTCGTCATTGCGATATCGAAAGGCGATGGCGTACAACGCTTCCGCGCGGCTGGGTCGAAACTCCCACGCTCTGAGGTAAGCGTCCTGAACATCCGACCACGGTTCGCCGAGCTCCGCCATTGAGGCCGCGAGCCGGTACTTCGCCCAATAGACCTCCTCATCGTCGCCGCCCATCTCAACCCGCCGCGCATACCACGTGCGCGCGTCAACGAAATCGTCCAACTGGAACGAGGTTTCGGCCAGGAAGAACACCGACCGCGCGTCATCGGGACTGCGCTCGACCTTGGCCAGCCACAGATCCCGGTCGGGCGCGAATTTATGCCTGAACAATTGGCGCTCGCGCAGCTGTAGCTCCGCGCTGTGGTCGTGGTATCCCAGCTGCCGGTCGATGCACGGGTCGTCCTGAGCGGTCCTTCTATGCGCGGAATCCTCTAGGTCTGAGAGCGCGCGTTTCAGGATGGCGGCTTGGTCGCAAGCGGAGAACGCTTGATAGCCCCGCTCGGCGAGTTCGCGTCGCGCGCGCTCGTCGCCGAGCAGCTCCACGCAGCGATCGACCAGTTCGTCGTAGTTCGCGAACGCAACTCCGGACTCCACTTCGCGTTCCAGCGCCGGATCGGCGCCACGCTCAGAGACCACCGCCCGTCGGTTGGCGAGAAGGTAAGAGACACGCACGATTTCGAAAATTTTCGCGTCCCAGTAGTGCAGGTTGAGGACGATCTTCGAGCGTGCGATCCAGGCATCCCGGCTCGCGCCGTAGACGCCCGACAGCCATTTGACTCGAAGCCCACGGTCGCGCAGGTCTTTGAGAACGGCGTACCGGCGCTCGTAGGACGCGCCGTAGAACAGCACGTCGATGTCCTCGGTGGCTGGGGGGATACGGGTCAACTCAGGGACGTATCCGATCGGAACGTGGGTGGGCCGGGGCAGTCCTAGAGCGGCGAGGTATTCGACGTTGGCTTGGCTGTAATCCCACGTCGGATAGCGCCGGAAGAGCTCGAAAAACGCAGGCAACGTCGTCGACGGCAGGTCGTCGCCCAGCTGCTCGAGGTTGTAGAAGATGGGATTTTTGGGCGGCTTCAAGCCGTGCCGGATGAGGACGTTTCCGCCAAGCACTATGGTTCGGCGCTCGTCCAGATCAAGACGATTGGTCAGCACTGAGTCATGGCCGAGCGCTAGAAGACCACGGTGCAATGCCTCCGCAACTTCATGAAAAGCGTTGCTGTGCTGGAAATTCGGCGGCGAGGCAATCGCAACGGCGAATTGCATGCGTGCAGAGTACAGGAGGAAGCGATCTGTCAACGACTTAACCGGATCTCTGCAAGGAGGGTCCGCCCGAATGTCCCACAGCGGCTCTGGTCTGATCTGGTCAGACGAAACGTCGTTGACGGTCGCCCATTCTCAGTCGTCGTAGATCCGCGTTGCAACGACCGCCAGGTGCGCGACAGTCGATTGCTTGCCGGTGTTGTAGACGGGGTATCGACGCTCACGTTGCCAACCACCTGCCGGCCTTCGTATCTCGGCGACACCGCGCCCACATAGCAATTCAGGATCTCGATGCCTTATGGGTCGGCGGCGGGGTCAGCATGCATGCATTTGTGGCGGATGTTGCAAGGCACGCCACCGAGATAGCGAAGTTGCGTAGGTGGTCGATCGTGACCATGCACGGCGAATAGCGAAGTCTGAGACCCCGGTTCAGATCAAGATCGTTTTCGAATACCGCCAAGGCAGACGGGGTCGGGCGGGCAGCGAGCATCTATCCGGCGCGTGCGCCGGGGTGGGACTGGGCCTCGGAGGTCATGTTCTAAGCCTGCGTTCGAAGTCCCCGGTGGTGGCTGATCTCCTGGGGCCGACGCTCACACCTGGCACTCTCACGGGATTCGCCTGGTCAAGGCGGCTTTAACCTTTGACGATGGAATCTTTTACCATATTTGGCGCCCTATATCAACCCCCAGTGGGCGCCTCGGGGTGGCGCTTCGCGAAATGGCCTTTGAACTGGTCCAAACGAAGAGATTGCCGGAAATCAGAAAATCTTTCCGATTTTTAGAATCTAAAAGCCTGTCCAAGGCTTACCTTAGTGCTACCTGAGAATATCTCAGAAAGTAGATAGAAGATCTAAGTCAGTACTTACCGACGCCCACAGAGATCACACGAACTGCCCAGGGGAAGGCGAGACCGATGGTAGATCGGCGATCTGGGAAGCACCGCTCTGAGCGTCGAGACGGTTTGCGACTTATTCGGCTCAGCGCCGCAGCTGGCACATTCCTAACCGTCAGTCTGTCGCCGATCGTCGTCACGCCTGTAGCAAAGGCCGACGGCGAAGACGTCATCATCGATCAGATCATCAATTCATTGTCCGCCGTGGATCCCACTGCGGCACTGGACATAAGCAGCTGGCTCTCCAGCCTCGATGCCGCCCTGCAGGGTGCGGCGAACTTCGACCCGTCGAGTTTGGACGGCATCTTTGATCCCTCGGCTGTGGCCGGGGCTTTAGACCCGTCGAGCATTTTTGACCCCTCGAGCGTGGCCGGTGCCTTGGACCCGTCGAGCGTTTTCGACCCGTCGAGCATCGTCGACCCCTCGACTGTGTCCGGCGCGTTGGACCCGTCGGGCGCCCTCGACTCGTCGAGCTTGATCAGCACGACGCCCGACGTTGATTCCGCGCTGTCCGCGGCTTCAAATTCAGCCGCCGATCCCGCAGCTCTGCCGGCTTCGGACACTAGCCTCGCGCAGCTGTATGACCAGTGGTTCTACGCACCGAATCACGCCTGGGACCAAGAGTGGATCCACGGGACCACCTTCCTCGGCAATCTCACCGTCCAGTGGGATAACGCGCTGAACACGTTCTGGAGCGACATCGGCGGCCAGGGCATGTTGATCGGCAATGGTGCCGACGGCACCGCCTTAGACCCCACCGGCGGCGCGGGCGGCTTGTGGTTCGGCGACGGCGGCGATGGCTGGAACAGCACGGTGGCCGGTGAAGCCGGCGGTGCCGGCGGCCTTGCGTATGACGGCAACGGCGGTGCTGGTGGCGACGGCTTCGAAGGAAGCATGGGCGGTGCCGGTGGTGACAGCGGCTACGGCATAGCCGGTAACGGTGGAGATGGCGGCAACGCCATCACGATCGGGACTGACGGCGGCAACGGCGGCGCCGGCGGCGACGCGACCGGATTCTGGTTCGGCAACGGCGGTGACGGCGGACAGGGCGGGTCCGGCGCGGCCGGAATCCCCGGAACCCCCGGAACCCTCCCAGGAGAGATGGGCGGAACGGGCGGAACCGGCGGTGACGGCGGCGCCGGCGGCGCCGGCGGAAGCGGCGCTTCCCTGTTCGGTGATGGCGGTGACGGTGGCAACGGCGGTGCCGGCGGTCCCGGTGGCGCCGGTGGCGCCGGTGGCCCCGACTTCGGGCCAGGCGGCTTCGGCGGGTTCGGCGGGTTCGGCGGTCCGGGCGGTGCCGCGGGCCACGGCGGGCTCTTCGGGCACGACGGTACTCCCGGCCTGCAGGGGCCGACCGGCCCGACCGGCCCGACCGGCCCCACGGGTCCCTCCGGCTAGCCGGTTTGCTACAGGAACCCCAGACTCTGCCGACCGACCCCCACTGACGGACTGGGATCGGTCCGCAGCGTCTTGGTCAGCAGTTCGTAGTAGACGTCGCGAAAATCGGTGGTGGCTTTCAGGTCGCCATTGTCGAGGTTGGTGAGGCTGGGTTCGTCGCCGTAGAAGCCACCGCGGACCGGCCCGCCGGCGACGAACACCGGTCCGGCCGTGCCATGGTCGGTGCCGCCTGCGCCATTGGCCTTCACCCGACGGCCGAACTCTGAATACGCCAACAGCACAACGTTTTTGCCGTACTTGTCGCCGGCCATTTCCTTGAGAAACGGGGCGACGGCGTGGTCGAACTTCTCCAGCAGCGGCTGCTGGATTCCGCGCTCCACCACATGAGTATCGAATCCGCCCAGTTGCACCGAGTACACCCGAGTGGGCACGGCGGCCTTGACCGCCGCGGCCACCATGGCCAGTTGGCCTTCCAGCGACCGAGATTTCGCACCCGAAGGCTTGATCGAGCGGAACGTCGCATCGGTGTTCCGGGTGGCGCGGTAGGCGTCGCATACCGCCGCCATCGCCGGCGTGTCGTTAGGGTCGTCCACGCCCAGCGCGTCCATCGTGGCGGTGAACCTTTCCGCCGACTGCATCTCCTTCGATGTCGAAAGTGCTGCAGCTGTATTCTTTTCGCCCACGGCCAACGGCGGTAACACCGAGCCGATATTTACGGCACGCAGCGGGTCGTTGCCGGTGGCGTCGAGCCATCGACCGATCCATCCCGTCGGCACAGGCTCGGACGGGGAAGCGGTCTGCCAGATGTCCATCGAACGGAAATGGCTGTGATCAGGCCGCGGATAGCCCACACCGCGGACGATGGCCAGCTTCCGATCGTTCCACATCTGCTGGAGACCTTTGAGCGCCGGATTGAGGCCTAGTTGGTCATCGAGGTGGAGGACATCGGCAGGTGCATAAGCCAATTGAGGCCGCAGATCGTGATAGGCGTTGTCCGCGTACGGAATGACGGTGTTGATGCCGTCGTTGCCGCCGTAGAGCGTGACGATCACCAGCACCCCGGTACCTTCGGCGAGCGGATGTTCCTGAGCCGCCTGCATCAGGTCCGGCCAGCTACAACTGACCGCGCCCGACAACAAACCGGCGGCGCCGAGGCCGGCGCTTGCAATCAGAAATCTTCGGCGACTCAGGTCCGTCATGACGTCAGATACTCCGGTGTATTGACGGCGGCCGCGACCAGCTGAACTGGTCTGCGCAGCAACGGCTTCAATGCTGCCACCGTTCGGTCGGACCACGCTCCGATGCCGATCAGATAACCGACAGCATCGATGCGGTCGTTGCCGGAGGCGTCCTCGACGGTCGACAGATCGCCCGCCCGAGCCAACTGGGTGGCGGCCCGCATCCGCACGTCGGCGCTCGCTGTCGACATCCAGGCCCGGCCGTACGGCCAGCCCCCGACATCCGGTGGATAGAATGGACGCTGCCCCAGCGCCTTGAGGGTGTCGTCGGCCATCGTTATCCGCGCCGGCCGGCCGGCCGGTACCCGCAAGCTGCGCATCGTCCCGACCAGCCACTCCACCGGCGTATTGACGATTCCCGCCCGGGCATGGACAAACTCGTCGTCGGTGAGAATGGCCCGGGTCAACGCATGCAGGTCCCGACCCGGACCGTACGCCGTCACCAGACGATCGAGTAGTTCCGGTGACGCCGGAGTATCGGACGCCAACTGGCGCCACAACCGGGCGGCAACATAGGAGGCCGACTTCGGCTGGGACAACACGACGTCGCAGAACCCGCTTGCGTCGAAATCACTTATGATGCCGAACAATGTCTTCGCGGTCCGGTCCTGACGATGGGTCACCAGCACCGTCTTCGCGCCTGGCCGGGCCACCCATCCCGTCAGCGCCCGGGCACCGGCACGCACATCGTCCTCGGTGTAGCCATTGCCGTGTCCTAGTGCGAACAACTCCATGAATTCGCGGGCCAGGTTCTCGTTATTGGCGTTCACGGTGTTCTTGTCGCCGTCGAGCCAGTGCAGCATGGCGGCGTCGGTCAGCATGGCGTAGGCGAGCGTCCGGAAATCTCCCAGCGACAGGCTGCGCAGCTTCTGGTTTTGCGACGCCATCTGCGCGGGGAAGATCACCTTCTTTGCAGACGTCGCAAAGTGGTTGTGCCACAACAGAGTCAGCTTTTCGTGAACGGGTTGCTCGACTGCCACCATGCGGTGCAGCCACCATTGCGAAAGCCCCGACATCAGACCGAAGAGTTCGCGGCGGAACTCTTTGCGGACTTGGGCCGATGCCCCCTTAGGAGGTCGGTGCCCGTCGGGAAGGGAGGGCATCGGCGTCGCGACAGCGCCCGGGTCGGCCTCCGGGTCGGCGCGCAGGGCCGAGTCGACGTAGTCAGTCCAGTTTTTCTTGGCCACGGCATCGACCTCGGCACCGGTCACCCCGAAACCGGCGCGGCGCAACAGGCGTGCGGTGGTGATCCACCCATCCGACTGGCCGGCCATAAGTCAACGGTGCCGGAATCTGCTTGCGATCCGCTTGCGGCCCAGTTAGAACGTGCTCGTGGGCCGAACCCGGTTGGCCATGTCGATCAACTTGTAGCGGTGCGCCTGGGTGGGTGCCGCTCGGGCCAGCCCGCGCAGCGACGCCTCCACACCGAGCCGCAGACCGTGCTCGGTGAACGGAAAACCGAGGATGTGGTTGGTGCTGGCCTCATGGTCGCCGAGCCAGTCCAGCGCGCTACCCAGCACCAGTGCGCGAATCTGCAGCACCCGCGGTTCGGTCGGCGGTAGCGCCTCGACCCGGCGCGCGGCGTCGCGGATCTGGTCTTCGGTAATGTCAATAGCCGAGCGTCCAGACAGCAACGTTACGGCGCTCGTGAGCCGTGCGGTGGTGAAATACCTTGACGTAGCGGGGACTTCGTCGAGCGTGCGCACCGCGCCGCCGCGATCACCCTCGACCGATTGCGCCCTGGCCAGCCCGAAGGCCGCCGATATCACCCCGTCGTCGGTCTTCCACACCTCTTCGTAGTACTTGTGTTCGTCTGAGCTGCCGGCCAATTCGGCCGTCGCCGCCAGCGCCATCTTCGGCGCCAGCTCACCGGGGAAGGTGTCCAACACCTCGCTGAAATGCTTGCTGGCGGAATCGTAGTCGCCGGTGAGCAATTCAGAGACAGCGCGATACCAGACCAACCGCCAGCGCCAGCCGACCCGCTCGGCCAGGTCGTCGAGTTTGCGGGTGGCCTTGGCGACGTCGCCGAGATCGAGCAGCGCGCGAACCTCCATCAGCGGCAGCTCGACCGAATCCGACAGGTCGATGTCGTCGGAATCCATGGCGCCGTGCCGGAATGCGCGCAATGAATCCAGCGTCTGGACCGGTTGCGACAGCACGGTCGCCTGCAACAGCGGCGCCGCGACATCGGCGGGGTCGACCAGCGGCACCTGCAGCGCGGTGACAATCTCCTTGGCGGTCAGCTTCTCGGAGTGCACATGGCCATCGAGGTACACGTCGGTGTGGGCGACCAGCAGGGATTCGCCGAATGTCGCGCGACTGCGGGAGAAGATGGTCGACAGGCTAGGCCGCCGCACCCCGGTATCCTGCGCGACCACCTCCCGGAGCACACCGGAAAGCTGCCCGGACATCGCTTCGGCGCTGACGAACCGTCGGCTTGGGTCCGGATCGATTGCGCGGCGCAACAATCGGCCGAACGAGTCGTACTGGGCGAGCACCGGATCGTCTTCGGGGAGGCCGTCGACGTAGCGGCCGCCGCGGGCGCGCAACTTCAATGTCAGGGCCGCCAGTGTGCGCCCGACGGTGTAAATGTCGGTGGCCACGGTCGGACCGGTCCGGACGATCTCGGGCGCCTGGTAACCCGGGGTGCCGTAGAGGTAGCCGAAGGAGTTGATCCGCGACACCGCTCCGAGGTCGATCAGCTTGACCTGCTCCTCGGTGAGCATGAGATTCTCCGGCTTGAGGTCGTTGTAGACCAGGCCGATGGAGTGCAGATAACTCAGAGCCGGAAGAATTTCCAGCACATAGGCGATCGCTTCGGCGACGGGCAGCTTATCGCCCTTACGCCGCTTGAGCGACTGTCCACCGACGTACTCCATGACGATGTACCCGACGGGTTCACCGTGCTGGTCGGTGTGCTCGACGAAGTTGAAGATCTGCACGATCGAGGGGTGGACCACCTCGGCGAGGAATCGCCGCTCGGCCATCGCGATCGCCTGTGCTTCGGCATCACCGGAATGCACCAGACCTTTGAGCACCACTGGGCGGTCGTTGACGTTGCGGTCCAGTGCCAAGTACACCCAGCCCAGTCCGCCGTGCGCGATGCAGCCTTTGATCTCGTACTGGCCTGCCACCACATCGCCAGGATTGAGTTGCGGTAGAAAAGAATACGGGCTTCCGCAATACGGGCAATCGCCCTCTGATCGCGCCTTTTCGCTTTCGCTGGATCGACCCACCGGCCGTCCGCAGTTCCAGCAGAACCGCTTCGATTCCGGCACAACCGGATTGGGCATCAACGCTTCGAGCGGATCGATGTCCGGCACGCGTGGAATCTCGACTAGCCCACCGCCCAGCCGGCGAACCGGGGCCCGGGTGGCTGACTTTGTCAGGTCCGTCGGCGTGGTGTCGCCGATGTGCATCAAGAAATCGTCGTCGTCATCGTCGAAGTCCGGCCGGAAGATCGCCTGGGTGGCGATCGGGCGGCTCTGCGATGACGAGTCGACCATGAAATCGGCCGGCTGGGTACCCGGTCCGATGTCGTCCGCGTCGTGGCCTTCCGGTTCCACCGGTTGCTCGGTCATCAGTCCACGTACCTCGGACTGGGCGGTGCCGGAGCCGGGCCCAGAACAGTCAACCACTTGCGGTACAACGTATTCCAGGTTCCGTCTCGTCGGATCCGCTCTAGGGTGCCGTTGATGAACCGCACCAGCCCGGTGTTGTTCAACTGGACCCCGATGCCGTAGGGCTGGGTGTCCATGTTGGGCCCGACGATGTGTAGATACGGGTCCTGTGACACCAGCCCGGCCAGAATCGAGTCGTCGGTGCTGACCGCGTCGACCTGCCGCTGCTGCAACGTCACCAGGCAATCGGCCCAGTTCACCACCTCGACCACGATGGGCGGCGGCGCGATCTCGCGGATCCGCTGCAGCGACGTGGTGCCCTTGGCCACACAGACCCGCTTACCGGAAAGATCGGTCGGCTTGGTGATCGGAGAGTCGCGCGAAGCCAGAATCCGTTGCCTGGCATCGAGATACACCGTGGAGAAGTTGACCTGCTTACGCCGGTCGCAGGTGATGGTCATCGTCTTGACGACGGCGTCGACGTCACCCTTCTGCAGCGCGGTGATCCGCTCGTCCGACGACAGAATCCGATACTCCACTTGCGACGGGTTGCCGAAGATGTCGCGGGCCACCTCACCGGCGACATCGACGTCGAAGCCGACGATCTCACCGGTGATCGGATCGCGGAAGCTGAATAGGTTGCTGCCGATGTCCAGGCCCACGATCAGCCTGCCCCGGGCGCGGATGTTGGCAACCGCGGCGTCGGCGTCGGCCGGGTTGTCGAACGGGCGCAGGCTCGCCGTGGGGTCGCAGTCGTCGCCGGTCTTGTCCGCCGGCAGCGGTGGCTGCGGCGGCATCTCCTGCATACCGGCCGGCGTGGGTGGTGGCAGTGTCGGCGCCGGCGCGACGACCATCGACCCCGACTCACTGCAGCCGGCCAGCAACAGGGCCGCGGCCGCAGTGGCCCACAGCATCCGGAACGGCCGCGTCCTCATCGGTACTCCACCAACCGGGGCCACAGCCCGAGAGCGACCGCGACGGCCGCGCCCAAGCTGAGCACGATGCCACCCACGGTGGCGCCCGACATTCCCCGTCGGGCGTTGAGAATATCGTCGCGCAACTCGTGTCGACTCTGCTCCATCGCCTTCACGAGTGCGCGGTCGAGTTTGTCGAAGGCCGGGGTGGAGTCGTCCTCGCCGCTACCGAGTGCCACCTGCGTCGCGGCGCGGTAGTTACCGACCGCGATGTAGGCGTTGATCCGGTCATTGGCTCGACGCCACTGATTCAGCAGCTTGTCGGCACCTTGCAGATCGGTCTTGTCGACGGCGTCGCGCCGGGCGAGATACTCGTCGAGCTGTTTGTGCATGGCGTCGATGCGTTCGTAGAAGGACTGTTTGCGGACCTCTTCGTCCCCACGCCGAATCAGAGACAGGGTCTCGTCCGCCCGTGCCTGCTGCGCACTGATGGACAGATTCGTGATCGTCTTCAATGACTCTGCCGCAGTGTCTTTCGCGGTTCGGCTGCTGCTGGTGGAGATCGCGAGTGCGGTGCCCACCCAGACCACCATAACCAGAATTGCCAGCGCACCGGCGACAAGACCGGGGTTGACCCGGCGTTTGGTGCGACGGGCCAGCCATCGGTGCGAAAACGCCCCGAAGATCGCGGTGGCCAAGACGACGAGGATCACGGGTGCGGGGATCTGGGTGGAGGCGGTGGTTTCGGTGTCCACCCGCTCCGAGGTCTGGCTGTAGAGCCGCGCGGCGTCGGGCAGGATCGTCGACTGCATCAACGTGGATGCCTCGGACAGGTAGGACGAACCGACGGGATTGCCGGCCCGGTTGTTGGTCCGGGCGATCTCGATCAACCCGGTGTAGACCGCCAGCTCGGCGTTGACCCGGCCGAGCAACTGGACCAGCGGCTCGTCGGTCAGCCCGCTCGAGGCCCGGGTCACCGCCACCGCCGCGTCGGTGATCGCCTGCTCGTAGCGCTGGCGGACGGTCCGCGGCTCGGCCTGCGCGATGAATGCGGTCGCGGCGGCCGCGTCGGCTACTGACAGCGTGGTGTAGAGCCGTCCGGCTGCGAACGCCAGCGGCTCGGTGTGGTTGAGCACCGTCGTCAGCGCGCCTTGCCGCTGGTTGATGGTGGTGGAGGTGGCGAATGCAGTGAGCCCGCCGAGGATGGCCAGCACCAGACCGATGGACAGGATGCGGCCCGGCGTCGTCGCCGCGAACCACCAGCGGGGGTGGGCCGGTTCGATCGGCGACCGTGAACCCAGCGGCTCTGTCGACGGGTGCGCCAACTCAACGGTCACGTTTGTTCGGACCTCATTTCTCCGGCGTGCATGTCGCGAACGGTATTAAGTGAAGTCTAAGAGTGTTTTCCTTCAGATGCGGGGACCTGCCTACTCAGATTTCCCGACTCGTTACCAGTCCGCGACACAGGTAACGCCATTCATGCTCCATCCTTATCTGCCGGCTCCTCCTCGGGCCGCGACGCGACCCGCATCGTCGCCGAGGCGCGCTTAACATGAACGCGTGCGCGGCGACGGTGACGGATGGGTGGTGTCTGACACCGGCAGCCCACATTGGGGTCGATTCGGTGCGGCCGGTCTGCTGCTCCGAGCGCCGCGATCGGACGGGTCGCCGGCGGTGTTACTACAGCACCGTGCGCCGTGGAGCCATCAGGGCGGTACGTGGGGCCTGCCGGGCGGTGCCCGGGACAGTCACGAGAGCGCGGAAGAGGCCGCCGTTCGGGAAGCGCACGAAGAAGCCGGCCTGATCAGCCAGTTCGTCTCGGTGCGGGCGAGCGTGATCACCGCGCAAGTTTCTGCGGCGAACGGCCACACGTGGACCTACACCACCGTCGTCGCCGACGCCCCCGAGCAGTTGCACACCGTGGCCAACTTCGAGAGCGCGGAGATGCGCTGGGTCGGCGAGGACGAGGTCGACGAGCTGCCGCTGCACCCCGCGTTCGCGGCCAGCTGGCACCGGCTGCGGACGGCTCCCGAGGTCTTGCCGCTGGGCCACGACGATCAGTTGCGGGGCAGTCTGCCGCGCACGATCGAAATCGAGGAAGGGATCTTCGTGTGGTGCACCGCCGGCCATCCCGATCAGGAACCGTCGCAGCTGAGCTCGCGGATCAGCTCGCTGCTGCAAGTGCCGAACTGAGCTGTTCGGCCGCGGCCCTCGGATCCTCCGCCGCGGTGATTGCGCGGACGACCACGATCCGCCGTGCCCCCGCTTCCAGCACCTCTGCCAGCCGTCCGGCGTCGATACCACCGATGGCGAACCATGGCTTATCGCAGGCCAGTCCGGCGGTGGAGCGCACCAGCGACAGCCCGGGGGCCGGGCGTCCGGGTTTGGTGGGCGTCGGCCAGCACGGCCCGACGCAGAAATAGTCGACGGCCTCGGCGACCGCGGCGGCGACCTGGGCGCCATCGTGGGTCGACCGGCCGATCACCGGAGCGGATCCGATGATGTCGCGCGCCACGTTCAGCGGAAGGTCGTCCTGGCCCAGGTGCAGGACATCGGCTCCGGCGGCGCGGGCGATGTCGGCGCGGTCGTTGACGGCCAGCAGGGCACCGTACCGGCGGGCGGCGTCGGCGAGCACCTCCAGCGCCGCCAACTCGTCGCGCGCCTCCAGCGGCCCCAGCCGCTGCTCGCCGGCCGACCCCTTATCGCGCAACTGGATGATGTCGACCCCGCCGGCCAGCGCGGCGTCGGCGAATTCGGCCAGGTCACCGGTGTCGCGACGGGCGTCGGTGCAGAGGTAGAGCCGCGCGCTGGCGAGCCGACCATGTGGTTGATGCACACCGCGACGCTAACGACTACCGTGGTGGGTCGACACGGGAGTCCCGCGTACGGGGTCTGAGAATGGGCGCGTCGGCCCTTACCGTCACACCTGATCCGGATCATGCCGGCGAAGGGAGCGAGGATGCCACCGGACTCGGGCACGCTCGCCGTCATCGGCGGCGGTGTCATCGGGCTGTCTGTGGCACGCCGCGCGGCCCAGGCCGGTTGGTCGGTGCGGGTGCACCGCGCCGGGCAACCCGGTGCGTCGTGGGCGGCCGCCGGGATGCTGGCCCCGCACAGTGAGGGCTGGCCCGGCGAGGAGCGACTACTGCAGCTGGGCCTGGCGTCCCTGCGGCTGTGGCAGGCCGGTTTCACCGACGGGCTGCCCGCGGACGTGATCACCGCGCACGAGTCGCTGGTGGTCGCCGTCGACCGCGCCGACGTCGCCGATCTGCGCAGGGTCGCCGACTGGCTGTCCACGCAGGGGCATCCGGTGGTCTGGGAGTCGTCGGTCCGCGACGTGGAACCGATGCTGGCGCAGGGCATCCGGCACGGGTTCCGGGCGCCGACCGAGCTGGCGGTCGACAATCGCGCGCTGCTGGATGGATTGTCGACGGCGTGCGAACAACTCGGCGTCACGTGGGGCGGCCCGGTGACCGACCTGGCTTCGGTACGGGCTGATGCGGTCGTGATCGCCAACGGCGTCGATGCCCCGTCGTTGTGGCCGGGTCTGCAGATTCGGCCGGTCAAGGGCGAGGTGCTCAGATTGCGCTGGCGCAAAGGATGTATGCCGTTGCCGCAACGGGTAATTCGTGCTCGCGTGCACGGGCGTCAGGTGTACGTGGTGCCGCGCGCCGACGGCGTGGTGGTCGGCGCTACCCAGTACGAGCATGGCCGCGATACCGCGCCCACGGTGTCGGGCGTGCGCGACCTGCTCGACGACGCGTGCACGGTGATGCCGGCGCTCGGCGAATACGAGTTCGCCGAATGCATCGCCGGTCTGCGACCGATGACCCCGGACAACCTGCCGCTGGTGGGACGCCTGGACCCGCGGACGTTGATCGCCGCCGGCCACGGCCGTTCCGGCTTCCTGCTGGCGCCGTGGACGGCCGAACAAATTGCGTCCCAACTCATTCCAGCGGGAGCCTTGAAATGATTTTCCGCTGGCGACGATGCAGAGCGAAGCGATGAGGAGGAGCAGCGCATGATTTTCCGCTGGCGACGATGCAGAGCGAAGCGATGAGGAGGAGCAGCGCATGATCATCCGTGTCAATGCCGACGACCTCGTGGTCGACGACCAGATGACGGTCGCAGCGCTGCTGCAGTCCCTGGGTTACCCCGACCGCGGTGTCGCTGTCGCCGTCAACCAGGCCGTATTACCGCGATCACGCTGGGCCACAACACTTTCCGATGGGGCGACCATCGAGGTCGTCACGGCGGTTCAGGGTGGCTGACTTTGAAAGTTCCCACTCCTCAACGGGTCTTTCCGACCCGCATCGTCGCGGCGGGTCAACAAAACTGACCATCGCCGGGCGCAGCTTCGCCTCGCGACTGATCATGGGCACCGGGGGAGCGGCCAACCTGGCCGTCCTCGAAGAAGCGCTGATCGCATCCGGGACCGAATTGACCACCGTTGCGATGCGCCGCGTCGACGCCGAGGGCGGCACCGGCATGCTCGATCTGCTGAGCCGGCTGGGCATCACGCCGCTGCCCAACACCGCGGGTTGCCGCAGCGCCGCCGAAGCGGTGCTCACCGCGCAGCTCGCCCGCGAGGCGCTCGGCACCGAGTGGGTCAAGCTGGAGGTGATCGCCGACGAGCGCACCCTGTTGCCCGATGCCATCGAATTGGTCCGGGCCGCAGAACAATTGGTCGACGACGGCTTTGTCGTGCTGCCCTATACCAACGACGATCCCGCACTGGCCAAACGGCTGGAAGACACCGGGTGCGTGGCGGTGATGCCGCTCGGCTCGCCGATCGGCACCGGCCTGGGAATCGCCAACCCGCACAATATCGAGATGATCGTCGCCCAATCCGGCGTCCCCGTCGTGCTCGACGCGGGTATCGGCACCGCCAGCGACGCCGCGCTCGCGATGGAATTGGGCTGCGATGCAGTGCTATTGGCCACCGCGGTTACCCGTGCCGCCGATCCGCCGGCGATGGCCGCCGCGATGGCGTCGGCCGTCACGGCGGGATATCTCGCGCGGCGCGCCGGCCGTATTCCGAAACGATTCTGGGCACAGGCTTCGAGTCCGGACCTGTGAGTCGATATGTGGCGCTGGGTAGCTCGATGGCGGCCGGGCCCGGTATCAAGCCATCCGCCCCGGGTGCGCCGTTCGGATCCGGCCGCTCGGCGCGCAACTACGCACATCTGGTCGCCGAGCGGCTGAGCATCGACCTCGTCGACGCCACCTTCTCCGGTGCCACCACCGCCAACGTGCTCGCCGAGCGGCAGCGCAGCGCCCCGCCCCAGATCGAGGCCCTGGACGGCACCGAGGAATTCGTCACCATCACGATCGGCGGGAACGACGTCGGATACGTGCCGCTGTTGATGGGCGCTGCGCTGCCCGCACTGGTTCGAAAACTGCCGTCTATCCGTGATCTGCTCGACCGCGACACGCGAGAAAAAGCGCTCGACGGGATCGGCGAGAGGTTGCAGGCCGTCGGAACCGCGGTGCGCCGGCGAGCCCCACGGGCCCGGGTGATGTTCGTCGACTACCTCACCCTGTTGCCGCCGTCCGGTGTCGCGGCCGCGCCGCTGACGGCCGAGCATGCCGAGCTGGGCCGGTCGATCGCCGAGCGGCTGGAGGACGCCACCGCGGCGGCCGCGCGCGCCACCGGATGCGAAGTAGTGTGCGCGGGCCGGGCCAGCCGCGAGCATCACGCCTGGTCGAGGGACCCCTGGACGGTCGGCGCGGGCTGGCCGTTGCCGTGGCGTCCCGCGCCCTTTCACCCCAATGCCGCAGGTATGCGCGCTGCCGCCGACCTGATTCTCGAGCAGATCGGTCCAGGCTGATTAGGTTTATGACGCCTGGGTAATTCAACGTGACGGCCATGCAGCAAAAACTGCCGAGGGATTTGTCCGTCGACATGACATTGAAAGCACACGTGCACAGTCGCGGATTCGACCATTCGGCGCTCTTTTACGAATCAGAGCGCGAGTACGTCGATTCGCTTGTGCAATTCATCGAGGACGGACTGGGGCAATTGCAGCCCGTCATGGTCGCGGTCCCGAGGGAGAAGCTGGCATCACTGCGTCACGCCCTGGGGGGCGCCGCGGACAAGGTGACCATGTCCGACATCACCGATTTCGGCCGCAACCCCGGGCGGATCATTGCGGGCCAGCATGCATTCATCGACGCGCATCCAGACCAGCACGTGCGCGTGATCGCCGAGCCGGCCTGGGTGGGGCGGACGGAGTCGGAATACCTTGCGTGCATGCAACACGAGGCGCTCACCAACATCGCTTTCTCGGGCCTGGCGGTCACGGGCTTGTGCCCCTACGACGTATCGGGTCTGGACTCCAGCGTGCTGGGCCATGTCCGCCTCACCCATCCGCAGGTGTGGCAGGGCGGGTCGCTCCGACAGTGCCCGGAATACGCCGTTGACGCCGCCCTGGACAAATGCAACCAACCGCTGGCGAGCAACCCCGCGGCGGTGACGCACACCGTCGAGCACGCCATGGACCTGGCCGGTGCCCGCAGGTGCGCGGAACGCTACGGGCGACTGGTCGGCATGAGCGCGGACCGGATCGCCGACCTCCTGTTGGTGACCACCGAGCTGGCCACCAACAGCCTCGACCATGCCGGCGGCCCGTGCCGCCTGGCGTTCTGGTACGACGGCGGGTTCGTGGTCTGCGAGGCCCGCGACATGGGTCACTGGGCGGACCCGCTCGCCGGCCGCCGGCAGCCGGCCGGGGGCGGTGCCGGGCCCTATGGACTGTTCGTTGTCAACGCGATCGCCGACCTACTGCGCACCCATGCGACGCCTGCCGGTACCACCATCCACGCGTACCTGCTGCGCGACGATCCCTCAGAAGAGGCCGAGTGCGTCTAACCTGGGGCGCGATGGCTATCAAATCAATACCGATACTGGTCGCGGCAGCGACTCTGGTGCTGGCAACCGGCGGTTGCGCTTCGTCAGACAATGCCAACTCGCTGAAGCAGGTCTCGGGCCCGGATTTCGCCGCGTCGCTGCGCGGACGGGTCACCACCGACGCGATGATGGCCCACCTGACGAAGTTGCAGGACATTGCCAACGCCAACAACAATACCCGCGCAGTCGGCACTCCGGGCTACGACGCCAGTGTCGACTATGTCGTTAAAACGCTGCGGGACAAGGGTTTTGACGTCCAGACCATGCAGTTCGACGCGCACGTGTTCCACGCCGAGCCCGGCGATGTGACCGTCGGCGACAGGAAGTTCGACGCGCGGGCGCTGGAGTACAGCATCGGCGCCCCACCGGAAGGGGTGACGGGTCCCCTGGTCGCCTTCCCGTCTGACGGAAGCCCGGGCTGTGCCGCCGCCGACTATGACCACCTTCCGGTCAACGGTGCCGTCGTGATGGTGGATCGGGGCACGTGCCCGTTCACACAGAAGGCGGTCGCCGCGGCGCAACACGGTGCATTGGCGATGGTCGTTGCGGACAACGTTGTCGAGGAGCACGTTGCCGGCACCCTGGGCGAGAACAACAGCGTCAAGATCCCGGTCGTCGGTGTCTCCAAATCTGATGGGGCGCTGCTCCGCTCGAGCGTGGGGCCGGCGACGGTGCACCTGTCCGCGGACACCAAGACCATCTCGGCTCGCAATGTGATCGCGCAGACCAAGACCGGCTCGACCAGCGACGTGGTGATGGCCGGAGCGCACCTCGACAGCGTCCCGGAGGGGCCCGGCATCAACGACAACGGATCCGGTGTGGCCGCGGTGCTCGAGACCGCGCTGCAATTAGGCGTTTCGCCGGGAATTCACAACGCCGTGCGGTTCGGATTCTGGGGCGCCGAGGAATTGGGCCTGATCGGGTCCCGTAAGTACGTGGAGTCACTGGATCTGAACGCGCTGAAAGACATTGCGCTGTATATGAACTTCGACATGCTCGCCTCACCGAACCCGGGGTACTTCACCTACGACGGCGATCAGTCGCTGCCGGCCGACAAGAGGGGCAGCCCAGTGGTGCCCGAGGGGTCCGCCGGTATCGAGCGGGAGCTGGCTGCCTACCTCAACTCCGCCGGGAAGACCCCACAGGACACGTCGTTCGACGGCCGGTCCGACTACGACGGCTTCGCCCAGGCCGGCATTCCGGCGGGTGGGCTGTTCTCCGGCGCCGAGAACAAGAAGTCCGAGGATGAAGCCAAGCTGTGGGGCGGCCCCGCGAATCAACCGTTCGACCCTAACTACCACAAAGCCACGGACACGTTGGAACACATCGACCGTGCCGAGTTGGGCATCAACGGTGGCGGAGTCGCTTATGCGACAGGTTTTTACGCCCAGGACCTCTCGGGACGCAACGGCGTTCCGGTTCGCGAGGACCGGACACGCCACCAGCTCAACAAGAAGTAAGCCGGCGCCTACAGCCCGGGCAGGCAGATCGGCGCGCCATAGCAAGGTCCTGGGCCGTGCGGCGGCGGTGTCGCTCCGTCCCAGACGAATTGGCCGACGTTGCCCATGCCGCCCACCGGCACCCAGTACCAGGTGTGACAGATGTTGTTGTCCCATCGGACATCGTCCATCGGCAGCCGCTGTCCGGGGCACCATTGGTGCGGCTGCGAAAAGTTATCGCCGGGCGCGGCTTGCGCCGTGGCCATGGTGACTCCCATGCCGACGACCGCCACGGCACCCGACAGCACTGCGGCGGCGAGAAGGCGCTTCGGAGTGGGTGTGATGCTCATGGCGATCACGGTAGGACGCGTCGCTGAATGCATTCTTAATGCGGCTAGTCCCCGGTTCGCTCGAACTTGTCCTCGAACGCGCCACCGGCACAGGCGCTTCCGGTGGTCTCATTGTGACCGTGACCGGTGAGTAGCGGGATGGGGTCTTGCAGTGGATCGGGCAGCGGATACTCCGCGGTGAGCTTGATGTGCACGGTGCCGCCGAGATTGCAGGGCACGGTGCCTTCGTCGTCGCGGGTCCACTTGGTGCCGCTGAACACCAGTGGCACCACCCCGTCGATCGCGTGGAACAGGCTCATACACCGCTCACCGGTGCGCAGGCATACGGTGCGGACCACCAAATCGTCCTGCCCGGGCGCCGAACCGCCGTTCGCGTAGGTGATCGTCTCGTGGTAGCGACCGTGCAGTGCGGTCGACGGTGACGCCGCGCGCGGCGGTAGGGACGCCGGGTCGGGGACCTTGGCGAGGTCGGGATCGCCGGTGCGGGTGAAGGTTACGGTGCGCTTCGCCGCGCTGCAGCTGTTGATCGTCGACCGGGTGGTGTCACCGGTCAGCGTGCCGTCGGGCTGAGGTTGCAGGGTGAACACCACCCACACCTCGGTGGGCGCGTCATTGCAGGGCGTCGAACCGAGCCCCACCGCAACCCAGGTGGCGCCCACCTGATCGAACACCAGATTCGACACGAGCACGATTCCACTGCCGCCGGTATAGGACGCCGTCGCGATACAGCCGGCCGCGCCGCAGGCGGAGCGCACGTCCCAGGTCCCGGTCATCGGAGGCGCGCCGATGGCAGGCTTGCCCTCGAGGTCGGTGCCTGGGCCGTAGTCGGCACGGTAGGTACCCGAGAACGCATGGGGGGTGGCGGCGGTGGGGGCCGGGTGACGGTGTCGCCCGACCAGCGTGACACCCGCGAACACGGCGCCCGCGAGTATCACTGCGCTGAATATCAGCGCCGCAATCAATGTGGGACGCCGCCTCCGGCGCGTCGGCGACATGAGTGTGGGTGCCGGCTCGGGTCGGGTCGGCGGCAGCGGCGGGGGAGTCTGCCGGACGTGGCCAGCTGGCGGGTTGAGGGCGTAATTCAATTCCCGGGCGAAGTCCCCGCAGCTGGCATACCGGTCCGCGGGGGTCTTGGCCATCGCCTTCGCCATCACCGGATCCAGGGCGGCCAGCTCCGGCCGGCGCTCACCAACCGACGGGATCTGCGCCGCAACGTGTTTGGTGATCACCACGGCCGGGTTGGAGTCGACGTAGGGTGGCGATCCGGTCAGCAGGTCAAAAGCTGTGCAGGCCAACGCATACTGGTCGGTCCGCCCATCGAGCGGTTCGCCCCTCAACTGCTCCGGTGCCGCGTAGGCCATCGTGCCGACCGCCATGTTGGTCGCCGTCAGACCCGCCGGGTCGTCGATGAGGCGCGCAATACCGAAGTCGGCCAGGAATATTCGGTGCGCTTTTGGATCCAGCAAGATGTTGGCCGGTTTGATGTCGCGGTGCAACAGACCCTGCTGGTGCGCGTAGTCCAGAGCCGAGGCGACAGCGGTGACGATCTCCAGGGCTTGGCTGGCAGGCAATCCTTCGGGATGGTGTTCGCGGACCAGCTTGGACGCGTCGGTTCCCCCGACATAGTCCATCGAGATCCATAACTGCCCGTCGTATTCGCCGCGGTCGTGGACGCCGAGGATGTTGGGGTGCGACAGGCTCGCGGTGAGATTCGCTTCGCGCAGAAACCGCTCCCGATACTCCGGGTCGGCGGTCCACTGCGCCGGTAGGACCTTCAGCGCATCTTGCCGCGGCAGCCGCGGATGCGCGGCCAAATACACGGTGCCCATGCCGCCGGCACCCAGCACGCGCAGGATGGTGAATCCCGCGAATGTTTCGCCCACCGACACTGGCATGGGCAGATCTTAGCGGGAAGCTAAGCTGGGATTTGTTTAGCTGGCGAACCTGGTGAGCGTAGAAACATCATGATGGCCGATGGGTTAGGCACCGGGCCGTCCTTTGCGGCGGCCCAATTTGGCGTGTTGGGGCCCGTGCAGGTCCGCATGGGTGATGTATCGGTACCGTTGGGCACGCCGAAGCAGCGCGCGGTGCTGGCGATGTTGATCGTCAACGCGAATCGACCGGTGAGCATCGACTCGCTGATCGGCGCTGCCTGGGATCAGCGGCCGCCGCCGGGGGCGAGAGCAACGCTGCACGCCTACATCTCCAATCTGCGCCGGGTGATGGGCGATGCCGGCATCGACCGTTCGATGCTGGCCAACAGGCCGCCGGGCTATCAACTGTCGATCAGCGACGATCAGTACGACTTTGGCCGCTTCATCGCCGAGAAAAACGCCGGAGTCCAGGCGGCGGCCGCTGCGCAGTTCGAGCAGGCCAGCCGGCATCTGCGGGCGGCGCTCGGGCAGTGGCGCGGTCCTGTTCTGGAGGACTTGAGCGACTTTCAATTCGTGGAGACCCTGTCCGCTGCCCTCGACGAGGAGCGGGTACTGGTCTACATCGCCTGCGCCGAGGCCGAAATCGCCTGCGGTCGACCGCATGCCGTGATCGCGGAACTCGAGGCACTGACCGCGAGCCACGGCTATCGAGAACCGCTGTGGGCGCAGCTGATCACCGCCTACTATTTAGCCGACCGCCAGTCGGACGCCTTGGATGCGTACCTGCGGCTGAAAGCCCTACTGGCGGATGATCTGGGCATCGATCCGGGGTGGACCGTCCGCGAGTTGTATGAGCGGATCCTTCGCCAAGAGCCGCTGGATGTCCGTAAGGTCGCCCAGTCGCACGCCGAGGACACCATAGTGGCTCAGTCGGACAACGCAATTCGCGTCCGGGGTCCTGCAGTCGCCGCGTTGGTCGGTGTGGATGGGCGGCGTTATGCGTTGGCCGGTTCGGCGACCCGAATAGGCCGAAGTCCCGACAACGACATCGTGCTCTCCGACGCCAAGGTCAGTCGCCACCATGCCGTCATCGCCGACGACGGTCGGACAACCCTTATCACCGATTTAGGGTCGGCCAACGGAGTCCGCGTGGGCGGGAAGCGAATTGATCCCAGCGCGCAACTGCACGACGGTGATCGAATCCGGATCGGCGACCAGGAATTCACCCTCGAAACCGGTTCGTCGCCGCGTTAAGGATCCAGTAAGCGCTGTCCCCCACAGTGAGCGGGCGCAGGTGTCGCACAGCGGCATCGCAACCTCACGGAAGGACAACGCACATGAAAATTCTGCCCGCCGGCATCGAGGAACACATCGACCGCGTCGATCGCAGCCGAAGCCTGATCATCGGGATCAGCGCAGGCCTGATTGCCTTTTGGTGCGTCTACCGCGTTTTGTGGTCGATCTACCTCTCACTGACCTACGACTTCTTGTTCGGTTCGCTGGTGTTCTCCATCGTCCTGTGGGGCGTGATCGGCGTCGTCGCGGGGATAGCCGCGGGCGGCTTCCTGACTCGCTACGCCAAGCGACCTTGAGCCGGGACGATGACCACCTCCGCCTACCGGCCCGAGCCCCCGCAGTTGCTGCCCACCACCGTCGTCGACGGTCGGGCACCGGGCGTGTACTACCGCATCGATGGAGAGTTGGTGCCGGTGCTGCACATCTGGCTCGACGGCAGTGTCCCGGTGTTTTTCGAGCACCACGTCATCTTGTGGAAGGACCCAGGGCTCGACATCGGGCTCAGGGGCAAGGGTGCGCTCAAGCGGATGGTCGCCGGCATGCAGCTGCTCATGACCGAGGCGCGGGGTCCGGGACAGGTCGCGTTTTCCCGCGATGGCGCCGGCCACGTCTTTCCGCTGCACCTGAGGCCCGGTGCCGCCGTCGAGGTGCGTGAGCACCAATACCTCGCGGCCACCGGCAATTTGGAGTACGGCTACACCCGCCAAAAAGGAATCCGGAACATGCTGTTCGGCGCGACCGGATTCTTCGTGGACCGATTCGCCGCAACCCAGTCGGAAGGGGTGGTGTGGCTGCACGGCTACGGCAACGTGTTCGAGAAGGTTCTCGCACCCGGTGAGCAGATCGACGTGGAGCCGGGAAGTTGGGTCTACCGCGACGAAAGTGTCGGGATGGAGCCGAAAGTCTACGGGCTTCGCACCGGAATGTTCGGTGGGTCCGGCAATCTCATCTTCAATCGATTCACCGGTCCCGGTCGCGTCGGACTTCAGTCGATGTACCTGGACATGTCGGCCGATACCTCGACGTGACGGCAGCCGGCTGCCGCATTAAGAATCCATAAAGTCCACTCCCGCAAAGTAATTACGCACTACCTCAACAACGCAAGCAAGGAGTTCCTCAATGAAACGCAACGTTCTGATCATGGCCGGTACGGCGGCGACCCTCGCCACCGTGATGGTGGGTTGCTCGCATCACGACAGGGCAGTCAGTGTCGGCAACGCCGCCGTCGCACCCGCCGGTGCGTCCAACACCAAGGTGGTCGTCGACGGTAAAGACCAGCATGTGACGGGCCAGGTGGCCTGCACCAAGGCCGCCGGTACGGTCAACATCGCCATCGGCGGCGGAACCGGATCGGCCGGCGCCACCGGCATTGGTGCGGTACTGACCGATGCCACGCCTCCCGTCGTGAAATCCGTTGCGCTGGGCAACGTCAACGGCGTCACGCTGGGCGTCGGCGGCACCACGGGTAAGGCTGACGCCACCAAGGACGGCAGCTCCTACAAGATCACCGGCACCGCCACCGGCGTGGACATGGCCAACCCGATGGGTGGCCCGGTCAGCAAATCGTTCGAACTCGACGTCGCCTGCCCCTGACAACGAGTCCGTTCGGCCAGCGGGCTCGCTGGCCGAACGGCATTCGGACTCACGAAAGGAAGGTCCAATGAACAACCACAACAAGCCGGCCGTCATCCTGGCCGGAGGCATCGCCGCGCTGTTCGCGGTCTCGTTCGTGGTGCGCTTTGTCGCGCTGAGTCAATTCGGTATGCCGGGCGGGTGGACGCTGTTGTTCTGCCTGCCGGCTGGAGGTATCGGTCTGCTCTTCTTACTGTTGCGAATCGGCCTGCTCAACAACGTGACTCAGAGCTTCGGCGCGATGACGCCCGCCCGACCCGCGCCGACGCGAGCGCAGCGACTGCAGGAGATAGACCAGCTGCATGCCAGCGGGGCCATGACCGAAGGCGAGTACACAGCTGAACGGGCCCGGATCATCTCCAGCATCTGAATCTGGTCAATCTCCACCGATCTCAGCAATCTTCGGCATCAATTCGTCGCCAAAGCGCCTCACGAAGCCGACCGGATCAGGTGAGCCCGGTATCGGGCCGGTGTTGATCATGTCGACACCGAGCCCGGCCATCCGCTCGAGTTTCGTCAGATATGCGTCGACATCGTCGAACGGGTCCTCAAAGAAGCCAACCGTTTTGCGGATTTCGCCGACATCGCGTCCCACGGTGTCGCAATGGCGGGTCAATACGGCGATCTTGTGGGTGAGCACGTCGATATCGGAATCGGTGGAGTTCCAGACGTCGGCGTATTGTGCGACGAGTCGCAGAGTCTTCTTCTCACCCCCGCCTCCGATCAGCACCGGCGGGTGCCGAATCGGCTGTGGCACACACAGAGTTTCAGCCAAGTGGTAGTGCTTGCCGTCGTAAGGCCCGTTGTTGTCGCTCCACATCTGCTGACAGATCTGCAGCGTCTCTTCGAGCATCTCGAACCGGGTACTCACCGACGGATACGGAACTCCGAGGGCGAGGTGCTCGCGCTCGTACCACGCGGCCCCGATGCCGAACATCGACCGGCCGTCGGAGAGCACATCGAGCGTCGTCACCGTCTTGGCCAGCAACCCTGGATGCCGGTAGGTCACCCCAGTCACCAGCAGGGCGAGATCGATTGTCGTCGTGCGGCCCGCCAAGTAACCCAGCGACGTGTAACCCTCCAGGAACGGATCTTCCGCCCGCCCAACGGCTTCCATCTGGAAGAAGTGGTCGGCCAGGGTGAACAGCGTCGCGCCGATGTCCTCGGCGGCCGTCGCGGTCGACAGCAGGGTCGGCGTCAGCGCGGCCGCGTCGCCCGGCAAAAAATCGATGAAGTGTATGCCCAATTCCACGGGTAGGTCCCTTCGTTAGTCGGTTAAGCGCTGAAGCAGCGACAACGCGTCGTTGATGACGCGGCGTTCCCGCTCCGAGTAGCACTCCTGCATGGCGCGGGCCAGCCATTCCTCGCGGACCTGACGATCGCTTTCTGCGCGGCGCCGTCCGGGGTTGGTCAGCGAAATCACTTGTCGCCGACCATCATCAGGATCAGGCATGCGTTGAATCAGCCCATGCTGATCCAGCGCACCCACTATGGTGGCCATCGACTGCGGCCTCACCTGTTCGGCGATGGCCAACGCGCTGGTCGAGGATGGGCCGTCTTTCCACAATCGGGTGAGCACCGCGGTCTGTGACGGCGTCAGACCGCCGCCGGTGGCGACGCTTTTGAGTCGACGCCGCAACCGACTGAAGAGCACCCGTAGATCACGTGCGGCAAATACCGCCGATTCGCTGATCCCGTCCACCCGTTCCACCGTACATTAGACAGCTAAAACTGTACAGGTATAGCTGTCTAATGTATCAGGTGGCTCGGTGACGCTGTAGTCGACGTCGGCCGGCAGGCGCACGAAGGTAACCCATCCTACCCGCAGGCGTGTATGCGAAAACTGATGAAAGCTAAGCCTTTTGGGACTGATGGATAGCGCTGCCACCGAGGTAGGCGAGGTATCCGATGATTCCCACGACGCCGAGGCTGCGGGTCTGCCGACTCGCGAAGCTCAGGCCGAGAACCGTTTCGATGCTGCCGTTGGTGTAGACGTGCTGGCGGGTGTTGCGCGGGAACGCCGACTTCGTGATCGGCTCGAACAACCCCGGGCTGGTGAAGTGGGCCAGGCCCGCGCCGGCCAGCGCCAGACCTGAAAAGCGGGCGATGCGGTTGCTTTTGCGAGACATTGTTCCCCCTAGCTGATCGTGTAGTCGCTCAGCGGAAAATTCGACGCCTCGTCGATCGCTGTCGCGGTGGCCATCGGACGCAGCAGAGAGGGCTCCCCGCTGGGATTGAAGTAGTAGGAACGTGACGTGGCGCAGTTGCCGAGAATCCACAGCGAGTCACCGAGCAACTCGGTCATCCGATCGAGGTAGTGCGCGTTGGCCTCTTCGGTCACCTCGAACGTGTCTGCGCGTGCGCGTTTGAGTTCGGTGAAAAGCCGCTCCATCAGACGCATCTGGTACTCCATCGTGTTGAAGAAGTTCAGACCGAGGAAAGCGAACGGACTGGCCAGGCTCAGGTAGTTCGGGAAGAAGGGCATCGACACGCCTTGATAGGCCTGAAAACGGGTGTCGCGCCACCACTTTCCGAGATTGCGGCCGTCGCGGCCGATCACTTCGATCGCCGGGAAATTGGCCTCCCACAGGTCGAATCCGGTGGCCAGCACCAGCGTGTCGATGTGTGTCTTCGATCCGTCGGCGTTCACGATGCCGTCGGCTTCGATGCGTTCTATACCGTCAGCCTGCAGATGCACGTGCGGCTTGGTGAAGCTGCGGAAGTAGGTGTTGGAGAACGTCGGTCGCTTACAGCCGAGGTCGTAGTCGGGGGTGAGCTTGCGGCGTAATTCCTTGTCGCGAATCGCCACGAACTGGTTCATCTTGCACAGATCCATCGCCGAGATGTTGAGCCGCTTGAACAGCGGAACCCGGTAGCGAACGAGGCCAACGGTGATCATCATCTCGTAGATGGTGTCGGTCACCGTTCGGATCAGCCGCTGTGTCCATGGGAAACGCGCGAAAAGCCATTTGGCGCCGTCTGAAAAACTGAGGTCGATTTTCGGTGCGACCCAGATCGGGGTGCGCTGATACACGGTCAGGTCGGCAGCCTTCTCCGCAAGCTTCGGAATCAGCTGAACCGCGGTGGCGCCGGTCCCGATGATCCCGACCCGGTGGCCGGTGGGGTCGAAATCGTCCTCCCACGCGGTGGTGTGGATGACCTTGCCCTCGAATGTGGTGATACCCGGGATGTCGGGGGTCTTCGGCTGGGACAGGAACCCGGTCGCGGTGATCAAGTAACGGGCCGACAACACCTCGCCGCCGGAGAGCGCCACCTGCCAATGCCGGGTTTCCTCGTCCCACCGCGCGGACTCCACCACGGTGTTGAACCGCATGTGCCGGCGCACGTCGTACTTGTCGGCCACCCCCGCCGCATACTGCTTGATCTCCGGACCCGGGGTGAACAGCCGCGACCAGTTGGGGTTCGGCTCGAAGAAATACGAGTACGTGGTGGTGGGGACATCGACGGCCAGGCCCGGATAGTGATTGACGTGCCAGGTTCCACCGAGGTCGTCTTCCCGGTCGAGGATGACGAAATCGTCGATACCCATGCGCTTGAGCTGGATAGCCGCACCGATACCGCCGAAGCCGGCGCCGACAATGAGGGCCTCGACACGCTCCGAAGTCATGGCACGACAATATACGCAGTACCCACGGTACCGGTAAACCCGCGGGCCCTACCCGGGCGCGGTTTTCTTCCTGGCGCCGATCGCGCGATTCACGGCCTGGAGTTCGGCGTTGTCGTCCTCGAGGTCGAGGATGCGACCGATGCCGGCGAGGTTGACCCCGGCCTCGACCAAATCGCTGATCCGCCGCAGCCGGGCGATGTCATCGGCGCTGTAGCGGCGGGTCCCGCCATCACTGCGGGCCGGCCTGAGCAGGCCGTGCCGTTCGTAGAGACGCAACGACTGCACCGCGACGCCGGAAAGCTCAGCCGCGACCGAGATCCCGTAGACGCCGCGATCCCCGGACGGCGTTGCTGCACTGCCCGATTGATTGATCATGAAAGCATCCTTGGCTCTGCGTACAGGAAATATTTGTACCATACTTGCACCTATCATGCTCGGGTGCTATACCAAATCTGTGCTAGCAAGCACAGGTTATAGGTGGCAGTTCGAAAGGATTGGAGATCAGAGGTGACCACCATGCTGATGCGTACCGACCCGTTCCGGGAGCTGGACCGTTTCGCCCAGCAGGTGCTGGGCACGGCCGCACGACCCGCAGCGATGCCCATGGATGCCTGGCGCGAAGGTGATGCGTTCTTCGTCGAGTTCGACCTTCCCGGCATCGACCAGGAATCGCTCGACCTCGATATCGAACGCAACGTCGTCACGGTTCGCGCCGAGCGTCGGGGTGTCGACCCGAATCGGGACATGCTGGCAACCGAGCGGCCACGCGGTGTGTTCAGCCGGCAGCTGGTCCTCGGCGACAACCTCGATACCGAACGGATCGACGCGTCGTACGACGACGGCGTGTTGCGACTGCGGATCCCGGTGTCCGAAAGGGCAAAGCCGCGCAAGATCTCGATCGGCCGCGGCGGAGGGGCTCAAGCCCTCCGCAACGCCGCTACACCCGAAGTGGTCAACGCGTAATCGCTCGATGGGCGGCAGCAGGCGGGGCGTCCGCAGCTGCCGCCCATCGAACCTCTCACCCGCAGAGGAGGGCGCTGTGCCGCAACGCCTGAGTGCCGACTCGGCACGCTTGTTCAGTTCGCTGGCCGACATCGTTGGCCAGAGTCAGACGTCGAAAGAGGTCTACGCCGCGATCTGTGTTGCTGCGACGGTAGCCGTCCCCGAATGTGACCACGCCAGCCTGATGATCTGTCGTGACGGTACGTTCAGCACCGTGGGTGTGAGCGATCTCATTGCGCGCAAGGTTGATTCGCTCGAGGTGGCTCTGCGGAGCGGGCCTTGCATCGATGCCATCGAAAAGCAAAGCGCGCAAATCGAATCGGATCTCACCAGCGGTCATCGGTGGCCGGAGCTAGCGGAGCGGGTCGTGGCCGAAACGCCGGTGCGAGGTGCGATGAGCGTTCAGCTGCCGATCGACCGCAGCAAAGTCGGCGCACTCGGTCTCTTTTCCGACCGGCGCAACGCCTTCAACCGCGAGGCGCTGCAGCGTGCTGTCCTGCTGGCGTCGTTCGCCACGGTCGCCACCAATGCCGTGCGGCACGTCGAGGAGGCGGCCACGTTGCGACGTGGGCTGGCCAGTAATCGCGTGATCGGCACGGCGATCGGCATGCTGATGGTGCGCCACGATGTTTCTGCCGACGAGGCCTTCGCAATCCTGCGCCGGATGTCGCAGAACACCAATGTCAAGATCACCGATGTCGCGACCGCGGTCATCGGTGACCAGAGCCGAAGGGCGGCCAGCTCTACTCCGCTATCCGCGGCCGAGCAGGCGTAACGCTGCCGCTACCGCCAGGCCGGGCACATCGACAGTTGTGGAGCCGAGGTCGTGCCGCGCCCCCGCGATCTCGACGATCTGGGTCGGCGCGGCAATCAGGGCGGCAGCCTCCCGCACCTCCTTCGGCGAGCCGAACGGATCCGACGTGCCGTGGGTGAACACTGTCGGCACCGTGATGTCGGGCAGGTGTTCGGTGCGGGCCCGTTCCGGCTTGCCGGGCGGGTGCACGGGGTAGGAGAACAGCGTGAGCACGTCGACGCTCGCTTCCATCGCGGCCACCACCATCGACGTCATACGGCCGCCGTAGGAATGCCCCCCGGCGATCAGGGGCCCGCCGGCAAGGCCTCGGCACACGGTGATGGCCTCGACGATGCCGGCGCGGTCGCCTGCTCCCGAACCCGACGGCGGCCCTTTGGGCCGTCGCTGCCGGAACGGCAGATCGTAGCGCACAGCCAGCCAGCCGCGACGGGCCCACTCGTCGCAAAGTCGTTGCAGCATAGGCGATTCCCGATTGCCACCGGCGCCATGCGTCAGCACCACCACACCGGCCGGCGGGCCGGCGGGTTCATGGACGACGCCCGCGATGCCATCGAGGCCCGAGGTCACGTTTGCAGCCTGAACAGCGGCGAGACCGGACCGTGGCCGTGCCCGAGCGGATACGACGCCCGCAACCCTTCGGTCACCCAGCCCTTGGCGAATCCGACCGCGTCGAGCAGGGAGTACCCATGCGCCAGGGCGCACGCCGCCGCCGCCGCCAGGGTGTCGCCGGCTCCATGGTCATGGGTGGTATTCACCCGCGGCGACTCGAAGGAGTGAAAGTCGTTGCCGTCGAACAGTAAGTCGGTGCTGCTGGCCGATCCCTCCAGATGTCCGCCCTTGACCATTGCCCATTGAGGGCCGAGGGCATGTAACGCGCGGGCCGCCTCGGCCTGTGTCGTTGAATCGACCACGTCGATGTCCACCAGCAACCGCACCTCGTGCAGGTTGGGCGTCACCAGCGTGGCGAGCGGAAAGAGTTCGGTGCGAAGCGCATTCAGCGCCGAACCGTCGAGCAGCGCATCACCGTGCATCGACGCCGACACCGGGTCGACAACCAGGGGCACGCCCACGCCGTGCTCACGCCAACTCTGCGCAACGGCCTCGATGATCCCGGCCGTCGCCAGCATCCCGGTCTTGGCCGCCTGCATCGCGATGTCGTCGCTCACCGCGGCGATCTGAGCCGCCACCACCTCGGGCGGGACCGGATGAAAGTCCTTGACGCCCACTGTGTTCTGCACCGTCACCGCCGTCACCGCGCACAGCGTGTGGACGCCCAGCAGGGTGCAGGTGCGGATGTCGGCCTGCATGCCGGCGCCGCCGCCGGAGTCGGACCCGGCGATGGTCAGGACTCGCGCTGGCGTCGCACCGGGCGGCGCCAGCGGCAAGTAGCTCACTGCCGCGTCCGCGGCATCACGCCTGGGCGAGCGGCAGATACACCTGGTTGCCGTGCTCGGCGAACTCGACCGACTTCTCCGCCATGGCCGCCTCGATGGCTTCCTCGCTGTCGAGTCCGTGCTTGGCCGCGTAGTCCCGGACGTCCTGGGTGATGCGCATCGAGCAGAACTTCGGGCCGCACATCGAGCAGAAGTGTGCGGTCTTGGCGGGCTCGGCCGGCAGTGTCTCGTCGTGGTACTCCCGCGCGGTGTCGGGGTCCAGCGACAGCGCGAACTGGTCGTGCCAGCGGAACTCGAAACGCGCCTGCGACAACGCATTATCGCGCTGCTGCGCGTGCGGATGCCCCTTGGCCAGATCGCCGGCGTGTGCGGCGATCTTGTAGGCGATCACACCGTCCTTGACGTCCTTGCGGTCCGGCAGGCCGAGGTGCTCCTTGGGCGTGACGTAGCACAGCATCGCCGTACCGGCCTGCGCGATGATCGCCGCGCCGATCGCGGAGGTGATGTGGTCGTAGGCCGGTGCGATGTCGGTGGTCAGCGGTCCCAGCGTGTAGAACGGGGCCTCGTCGCACAGCTCCTCTTCCAGCCGCACGTTCTCGACGATCTTGTGCATCGGGACGTGGCCCGGGCCCTCGATCATCACTTGTGCGCCATGGGCTTTGGCGATCTTGGTCAGCTCACCCAGCGTACGCAACTCGGCGAACTGGGCGGCGTCATTGGCGTCGGCGATCGATCCGGGACGCAGGCCGTCACCCAGCGAGAAAGTCACGTCGTACTGGGCGAAGATGTCGCACAGCTCGGCAAAGTTGGTGTACAGGAACGATTCCCGGTGATGGGCCAGGCACCAGGCCGCCATGATGGACCCACCGCGCGAGACGATGCCCGTTACCCGCTTGGCGGTCAGGGGCACGTACCGCAGCAAGACTCCGGCGTGCACGGTCATGTAATCGACGCCCTGCTCGCATTGCTCGATCACGGTGTCCCGGTACAGCTCCCAGGTCAGTTCCGTCGGGTCGCCGTTGACCTTCTCCAGTGCCTGATAGATCGGCACCGTGCCGACGGGAACCGGCGAGTTGCGCATGATCCACTCGCGGGTGGCGTGGATGTCCTTGCCGGTGGACAGATCCATGATGGTGTCGGCGCCCCACCGGGTGGCCCACACCATCTTGTCGACCTCCTCGGCGATCGACGACGTCACCGCCGAGTTGCCGATGTTCGCATTGACCTTGACCGCGAACGCTTTACCGATGATCATCGGCTCGCTCTCGGGGTGGTTGTGGTTGGCCGGGATCACCGCGCGGCCCAGCGCCACCTCGTCGCGAACCAGTTCGGCGGGCATCTGCTCACGCTCGGCGACGAACGCCATCTCGGCGGTGATCTCACCGGCGCGGGCCCGCTGCAACTGCGTGCCGCGATCGCGGACCACACCGGGGCGGGCCGGCAGGCCGGCATGCACGTCGATCACCGCGTCGGGGTCGGTGTAGGGCCCCGAGGTGTCGTAGAGGTCGAGGTGTTCGCCGTTGGACAGGTTCACCCGCCGGAACGGCACCCGGGCGGAGGGCCCGCCGGAGGACACCGCGAGGTCGCGGTAGATCTTGCTGCTGCCGGCGATCGGGCCGGTGGTCACGGTCGGTTCGACTGCCAAATCAGTCATCTTTCTCTCCCTACGTCGGCATTACCCGGTCAGGTTCTTACGGTCGACGGCCCCGAGCCGTCCTCTCAGCGCACCGGGCGTGCGCTCCCGCTTCTCGATCAGTGTCCACGCTAGCGCAGCAACACGGCGGTGCGCAGGCGCGGCGGAAATCGCGGACGGAGTCGAGCTATTCCCACCCAATCAGCTGCCGGCTAATCGGTAGGCAAGCTGTGGCATCGGTGCAAGGATGGTCAGGGTGCAGGAGCGGGCCGAAACGAGCGCCGGCGCCGACATTTGGCCTTCCAGGTGGCCGGTGGTCGATGCCGACAAGCCGGGCGTCGGCGCGTTCCGTTTCTGGTTCGTCGGGCAGCGCTGGGAATGGTCCGACGAACTCGCCCGGATGCACGGTTACGAGCCGGGGACCGCCGAGCCGACAACCGAACTGCTGATGTCGCACAAGCACCCCGACGACCGCAGCCATGTACAGGATTTGCTCGACCGGGCGTTGCTGTCCCAGGGCTCGTTCTCCGGCCGTCACCGGTTCGTCGACACGGCCGGCACCGTGCACGACGCGATCGTGGTGGCCGATCGAATGTCCGACGAGACCGGCGCGGTGGTGGGAACCGCCGGCTACTACCTCGACCTCACCGCGACCTTCGTCGAGAACCGCCAGAACGCACTCGACGAGGCCCTGCCCGATCTGTTCGAGGCCCGCGCGATCATCGAGCAGGCCAAAGGCATCCTGATGGCGATGTACCGGGTCAGCCCCGAGCAGGCGTTCGGCGTGCTGAAGTGGCGATCGCAGGAAACGAACACGAAGCTGCGTTCACTGGCCAAGCAACTCATCACCGAAATCGCCACGCAGCCACCGCCGTCGGCGGAAACCCAGGCCGAGTTCGACCACCTGTTGCTGACCGTGCATCTGCGTATTCCGGGTGAATCCACCGCGTAGGCGTCGTGCCAGATAGGCTCGTCCGAATGGTAGGTGGCAGTCGTTGTATTCAGCGGTCTGGACCAATACCCGTGGCTCCGGGCTGAAGAATCTGAATGCGTCGAAGCGGGTGAACGCGATGGAACTGTTGGTGGTCGAATCCGAGGTTCGGCCCGACGCTGTACTGGTGCACGTCTCAGGCGAGATTGATTCCAGCTCAGCGCCCGAGCTCCGGTCGCAGCTGGAGTCCGCGTTACGGCAGGCCGGCGGCCAGGATTCCCGGCTACTCATCGTCGATCTCAACGGTGTGACGTACTTCGGCAGTGCGGGGCTGAACGCGGTGCTCGACGTTCACAAGCAGGGTCTCCGGGCCGGCACATCGGTCCGGCTGGTCGCCGACAACGGCCTGGTCGTCCGCCCGATCGAGGTGACCAACCTCGACAGCCTGCTCGAGCTCTACCCGTCGCTGCCGGATGCACTGGAAGGCCGTGATTCCGAGCAGGGGTCGTGAGCGGGCACGAACGCCGCGGCTGGCCCAGCGATCCGAAAGTTCTGCCACCTGACCTCGCCGCCGCAGTAGCGCTCGGCGGTGAGATGGGACGGCGATTCGCCGAATTCGATTGGACAGCGCACCCACTGGGAGCGCCGCAGGCATGGCCGACCGAAATGCGCTCGGTGGTCGCGATGGTGCTGACGTCGAGTTTCCCGATCGTATTGTGGCTCGACACCGACGAGCTGTTTCTGATCTACAACGACGCCTACATCCCGATCCTCGCCGACCGGCATCCGGCCGCGTTGGGTCAGCGCGGGCAGTACGCCTGGTGGGATGTGTGGGAGCCGGTTCGTCCGATGCTGGCCAGCGTGATCGCCACCGGGGAAGCAACCTGGTCCTACGACTTGATGCTGCCGATCGTGACCGAGGGCCGACGCCGCCAGCGGTATTTCACCTTCACCTACAGCCCATTGGTCCGCGATGACGGCACGACGTTCGGGCTCATCTGCCCGTCGTTCGAAACCACCGACCGGGTACTGAGCGAGCGCCGGCTGCAGTTGCTCAACGACGTGGCCTCGGCGGTGATGGACACCAATACCATTGACGGCGCCCTGCAGGCGGCTGTCGACGCGTGCGCCGAACGTCTCGCCGACGTGCCATTCGTCGCCATGTACGTCGGTGACCCAGAGGTATCCGAGGTGACATTGCGTGCGGCGACGCCCGCGGTGCTGCCGCTGCTGCCGCCGACGTTGGCGAAGTTGACGAAGTCTCGCGCGGTGCCGCGAACGCGGTCGGAGACGCGGGTGTTCGACAACGTCTCGGCATTGATCGACGGCATGCACGAAGCGTTGGGCAGCGACTGCCCGGATCATGCGCTGCTGCTACCGCTGGGCGAGGGACCGGCCGCGGGGGCCATGCTGGTCGGAACGAATCCGCTCTGCCAACTCGACGACCAGTACGTCGGCTTCTGTCAATTGCTCGCCGACCAACTGTCCTCGGCGATGGCCTCGGCGGTGTCCTACGAACAACAGCGGCGACGGGCCGACGCGCTCGCCGAATTGGACCACGCCAAGACCGCTTTCCTGACGAACGTGAGTCACGAATTCCGCACCCCGCTCACGTTGGTGCTGGGTCCCCTCGATGATGCGTTGTCCGAAACCAGTGCTGACAGTGCGATGGCGGATCGACTGACTACGGCGCGACGCAACGTCGGGCGCCTGCAGCGGCTGGTCGATTCGCTGTTGGACTTCTCGCGCATCGAAGCAGGCCGGGCCACTGCCACGTTGACGTGTACCGATATCGGTGCGCTGACGGCGCACATCGCGTCGTCGTTCTCCGAACTGTGTCAACGGGCCGACCTCGAGTTGGTGCTCGATTGCCGCCCGGCGCTGGCCGACATCGACCCCGGGCTGTGGGAAACCATCGTCCTGAACCTGATGTCCAACGCCGTCAAATACACCATGGCCGGTTCCATCACCGTCACTACCCACAGCGATAAAGCCTTCTGCCGCATCATGATCCGCGACACTGGTGTCGGCATCGCAGAGGATGACCTGAAGCGGTTGGGGGAACGGTTCTTTCGCGCGGACAGCGCACACGGGCGCAGCGTCGAGGGCACCGGAATCGGCTTGTCGCTGGTGCAGGGTCTCGTCGACCTGCAACACGGAACCGTGGAGTTCGACAGCCAACTCGGGCGCGGCACCGCGGTCACGATCCGGTTGCCCCGGTCGGCAGGCGGCAAGCCCGGCGACCATTCGCGTGTGGGACTGCTGGAGAACCCGTACGTCATCGAGGCCGAGCAGTGGGTCACGCCCCGAGTGGCGCCGGCGAGCGACCCGCTACCCGCGTCCGAGGGCCGCGAGCTGGTGCTTATCGCCGACGACAACGCTGATATGCGAGCACATTTGGAGCGCGTGCTGTCAACACGTTGGCGGACCGTTCTCGTCAAAGACGGTCGGGAAGCCCTCGAATCCGCCCGCAAGCTGCGACCCGACGCCATTGTCACCGACGTGATGATGCCGCGAATGAACGGATTCGAATTGGTCGACGCCATCCGGGCCGACCCGGCGCTGGCAGCCACCCCGGTGCTGATGCTTTCGGCGAGGGCCGGTGCGGAAGCGATCAGCGAAGGATTCGCCGGCGGGGTCGACGACTACCTGCCAAAGCCGTTCGGGTCACAGGATTTGATCGACCGCGTCGCGGCGCGTCTGTCGGCCGCGGCGCGCGAACGTGTCAGCCGGCGAACCAGTGATGCCCAGGCGCAGACGGCGCTCGATTTCGCTCAACTCGATGCCGCCCTGCAAGCCGCCGATTCGGGTGTCGCGATCGTCCGGGCGCTGCAGGGCGCCGCGTTCGTGACGGGTGAGCCGCCGATCATCTGCCTCGGGCTGCTCGACGCCGAGGCGAAAAATCTCCGATTCGAATACGGTGCTCCGGTGCCGCCGGAAATCCGCGACCGGTACCACATTGCGTCGATGGACACCCCGATCGTTCCGGTGGACGTGATCAGAACCGGTCAGACGATGATCATCACCGACACAATGAATCTCAGCCCTCGTTACCGGCATGTGGTAGGCGAGACGGCGTACGCGGTGCGGTCGTGTATCAGCCAGCCGCTGCGGGGTTCGGACGGGAAGATGATCGGTTCGCTCGGGATGCTCTGGCCGATGCCGCGAGAGTTCGATCGCGCTGAACTCGACTGGGCCGCAGAGGTCGCCAGGGTTACTGAGTCGACCGTCGATCGCATCCGCAACGTGCAACGCGAGCACCAGATCGCCGTCGACTTCCAGGACCACCTGCTCGACCTCGACCACGGGTCGACGGCGGCGGTCGTCGCCGCGGTCTATCAGCCCGGCGGTGAGGCGATGCGTGTCGGCGGTGACTGGTATGTCGTGATGCCGTTGGAACACCAAGGGCAGATTGCGATTTCGGTTGGCGACGTGGTCGGGCACGGTCTGCCCGCCGCAATCGCGATGAGCAGGCTGCGGGCCGGCCTGGCGTCCAGTGTGTTGACCGACGCCGACCCGGGCGCGGTACTGGCGAACCTGGACCGGTACGCGGCCAAAGTGCCGGGCGCGCGCTGTGCGACGGTCAGTTACGCGGTGATCGACGACGGCTCCGACCCTGAGACCGGCGACGGAGTCGCCCGCATCAGGTATTCGTGCGCAGGACATCCCTATCCGCTACTGGTGGCGCCGGACCAGCCGCCGGTCTACTTGTCCGACGGGCGGCGTCCCCCGGTGGCCGCTTCGGAAAGCGCCCTGAAGCGCAACACCGCGGTGCACGAATTACCAACGGGCAGTGTCGTTCTGCTCTACACCGATGGTCTGATCGAGCGGCCGGGTGAGGCACTCGACCATGGCTTCAATCGGTTGCTCGGCGCCGCGGCGTACCGCGCCGACCTTCCGGTCGGGGACCTGTGCGATGAGCTGCTCGAGCGGATGGCGCCGCCCGGCGGTTACACCGACGACGTCGTGGTGCTGGCGCTGCGTCCGTGCCACAGCTCCGCCCGGAGCTTCGCCACCGTGGTCTCGGCGTCCCTGGACCAGATCGCCGATGCGCGACATCGTCTGCGCGACTGGCTTTCCGGCCTCGCTATAGATCCGCGACGGGAATCCGACATCCTATTGGCCACTGGGGAGGCGGTGACGAATGCGATCGAGCACGGCAGTGGTGCCGATATCAGCAAGACGGTTTCCATCGAAGCTTTCGTCCGGGGTCAGACCGTCACGGCGACGGTCAGCGATGCAGGTCAATGGTCTGGCGACTCGTCGGCCAGCCAGCGCAGCCAGAAGCGCGGGCGAGGGCTGACCATGATCAACGGTCTCGCCGACGACGTGAAGACGGTGCGAACCAGTGCCGGCACGCGAGTGACGCTGACGTTCGAGGGCGCGATTTTGCCGGAGTCTGGTCTGGTGGAAGGCCGCACGACATGAGCCGCGCCGAGTTCCAGCTGGAAAAGCTGAAGGACCACGGCGCGTCGACACCAGCCGAGGTGGCCGTCACGGGCGAGGTCGATGCTTCCAACGTCGTCGACTTTACTCGATCGGTGCGCGAACTCTCCCGGGCGCGGCCGATCATCCTTGTGCTCAGTGGCGTCAAGTACCTGGACAGTGCCGGCTTCTCAGCCCTGGATCGACTGCTCGCAGACGACAAGATCGTCATCGTGCTGGCGCCCAACAGCTTCATGTACCGGGTGGCCGAGCTGATGTGCATGCCGCTTCATCATGATGCGAAGGCGGCGCGCAAAGCGCTGCAAAAAGGTGGCGGCTGAGCGCGATTACTTCGTCCGAGAGTCGAATCCCTTGCGGCTTCGGCATACTGCGCGTCTACCTACGGGATGCGATATTTCGATTCAAGCCTGTGCGGCGGTCTCTTCGGGCAGCTACGCCGATATACTTAAAGATTGGGAAAGTGTACGATTCCATACTAACCGAAGGCAAATGAGGCAAATCACGGAGTTCAGAAGATCTTGGGCTACGGGCACGAGAAGACTTAAGCTTGACATGCACGCGCGTTGAGGATGTTTCGGGGAGCAGGCGCCCTTTCAGTGAGGTCCTCGACGACGCAGCGGGTCGCCCCGCACTGAGGAGAAGAATGACCGAAGACGCGATCCGGACAATGGGCAGCTCCGCAGAAAACGGCCGTACGATATTGATCCTGATTAACGACGGCACGATCACTATCTCCGACGGAGAAGCGGCCGACGCGGCCGCGAACCATCTGCGCTTGGATATCGACAACGCCGGCAAGCTGGGCAAGGTGCTCGTCGCACTCGCATCAGCACTCGCGACTGACTCGACGCAGGACGGGGACCCGAACCAACCGGAGGCGGGACGCAGCGACGACAATGGCGCTCTCCTTCGGGCTATGGCAGCGCGGGCAGTAGGCGGGACGGGGACCACGCGCTGGTCAGACGACCAGCTCGCGACGATCGATGACCTGGTCTCCCGCGGCGCCCACCGCGAGGATTTCAAGACAATGACGCCCGAGCGGTTCGCGCAGTTCTGCGAGGCGTGGCTACAAAGGGGTGACCGGATCAATGAGACTGAGTGTGTTGCCTGCGGCAAAACGTTCACTTACGAGCGCATGGGCAGGCCTCCACTGACATGTTCAGCTGAATGTCGACGTCAGCGAAATAGCAAAGCGCAGGTGCGTCGGGCCGAGTAGGCATCAGCGACACGGTGCCTGCCCCTAGACCACAATCGCGGCCCGGATTTCTCCGGGCCGCGATTGTGGTGTTCGCCGATGTCAACCGTTAACCGGGCGTACCAGGAGTTCCGGGTAGGCCGACGAGAGTGCCGGCGATGGTGAGGTCGGCGGCCCCGCCGTCACCACCGTTGGTGCCGTTGACGGCGTTGCCGCCGGCGCCGCCGATTCCGCCAACCCCGCCGTTGGTGGTGGCGGTGCCGATCGTCTGACCGGTCGACGTCACCGACGCGTCACCGCCGTTCCCGCCGGTGCCGCCTGCGCCGCCGTTGGTGCCGCTGCCGCCGCCGGCGCCGCCGTCGCCGCCGGTGGGCGTGCCGGTGGTGATGGTGCCGCCACCGGAGGCGGTAACGCTGGCGTCCCCGCCGTTCCCGCCGGCGCCGCCGTCAATGCCGCCACCGGCCGCGCCGCCGACGCCTCCGACGGCGGTGCCGGTGGTGATGGTGCTGCCATCGGTGGCGCTCACGGTGCCGGTGCCGCCAATGCCGCCGTCGGCGCCGTTGCTGGCAGCCCCGCCGACCCCGCCGGTGACTGTGCCGGTGGTGATGGTGCTGCCATCGGTGGCGGTTACGTCGGCGTCCCCGCCGGTGCCGCCTAGGGCGCCGTCGTTACTGCCGGCCCCGCCCGCCCCGCCGGTGACTGTGCCGGTGGTGACGGTGCTGTCATCGGCTGAAACAACGGCGTTGCCGCCGCTGCCGCCGTCTCCGCCGGCGGAGGTGCCGGTGCCGGCGCCGCCGACTCCGCCGACCCCGCCCGTGGCTGTGCCGGTGGTGACGGTCCCCCCATCGGTTGCGGAGACCTCTGCACCGCCGCCACCGCCGCCGCCACCGCCGCCGAAGCCGGGTGTGGTGCCGGTGCCTGCGCCGCCTGCGCCGCCCGCCGCGCCCGCGCCAGCGGTCACTGTCGCCGTGCCGGGATCGCCGACAATAGTCGCAGCACCGTTGCCGCCGGTGCCCCCGACTCCGCCGTCGCCGGCCGTGGTACCACCGGTGCCACCGGCTCCATCAGCTCCCGCGGTGCCATGGGCAGCAGTGCCGCCTGCCCCAGCGTTACCAGCGGCACCCACGGCGCCGCCGTCGCCACCGGTACCGCCTTCGCCGCCCTCACCGCTACCGCCGTTCGCGAAGGTGCCGACAGCGCCGTTTCCGCCGATCCCGCCGTCGCCGCCGTTAGAGCCGTTGCCGGCATTGCCGCCGTTGCCGCCGTTACCCAAGAGCGAGCCGCCGTTGCCGCCGGCCCCGCCGTTGCCGCCGGCCCCGCCGGCCTGCCCGGCCCCGCCGTCACCGCCGTTCGCGCCCAGGATGGTGGCATTGGGGCCGGCTGCGCCGTTTCCACCGGCCACACCGTTGCCGCCGTTGCCGCCGAGGCCTCCGTTGCCTGCGTCGCCGCCGTTTCCGCCGGCCCCGCCGTTTCCGCCACTGTCACCCGCGCTAACACCGTTGACGCCGTTCCCGCCGTCGCCGCCGTTGCCGGCCGGGACGGTCGGTGTGATGCCCGCCGCGCCGTTATTACCGTCGGTGGAACCGAGGCCGCCGGTGCCGCCAGCCGCGCCGAGGGAGTCGCCGCCGTCGCCGCCGTCGCCGCCGGCGCCGAGGCTGCCGCCGGAACCGGCCACGCCAATCACGCCGAGCGCGCCGTCGCCGCCGTCGCCGGGAGTGCCGCCGTCGCCGCCGTTACCGGCATTACCACCGATTCCAGTGGTGCCCGTGGTACCGCTTATGACGCCGCCGTGCCCGCCGACCCCGGCGTTGCCGCCGTTACCGCCGATACCGCCGTTGGCATCGCCGCCGTTACCGCCGGCGCCGTCGTTGACGCCCGAGACTCCCAGGGCGCCGTCGCCGGCGACGCCGCCGTTGCCACCATTGCCGCCGATCCCGCCGTCGCCGCCGTTCCCGCCATCGCCGATGAACTGCGAGCCAACACCCCCGGCGCCGCCGTTGCCACCGGCCCCGCCGGCATCGCCGTTAGCCGATGCGCCCGGGGTGTCGGTGGTGATGCCGTTGGCACCGACTGCGCCAGCCCCGCCGTTGCCACCATCGCCGCCGTTGCCGAGCGCGCCAAAGCCGAAGAGGTCTTGGACTTGGCCGGTGCCGCCGCCGGCCCCACCGTTGCCACCGGCTCCGTCGTTGATACCGATCACACCGGCTCCGCCGTTACCGCCGAGTCCGCCGTTGCCAAACATTTCGCCGCCGGCGCCGCCGGCCCCGCCGTCGGCGCTGAGTCCGCCGTCGCCGCCGTCGCCGCCGTTACCGATTCCGCCCGCATCCCCGCCGGCACCGCCGGCCATGCCGGGATCAGTGGCCGCGTCGTAGCCGGTCCCGCCGTCACCGAAGAAGAACCCGCCATTGCCGCCAGTGGGGTCTGTCAACGTACCGTCGGTGCCGTTGCAGATCAGGCCACAAAAGTCGCCTGTCGCGAAATACGGGTTGATTGCGTTGTCGAACGCCTCGCCGGTCGGGCTATTAATCCAGGCCTGGTCGGCCGCGTGAAGCGGCTCATAGAAAGCCGTCTGAAACCACTCAGCGAGAGAGGTATCGGCCGCCGGCGCGGCAGCGCTCAGTGCATCGGTAGACGATGCCGCAGCTGCCAAGGCGTCTGTGGACGACCCAATGGCCGCTAGGGGATCGGTAGCGAGCGCCACATCGGTGGCCGGCAACGCGAGGCTGCCCAGATCCATGACCGCGGACGGATCGATACCGGCAAGCGCGTCCAGGCTGGTGATCGAACTGAGGATCGAGTTGACGATGGGGTCGACAACCACGTCAAACACGTCGGCGCGAGCGGCTGGTGCGCTCGCCAGTGGGGCCAGTCCGAACGCCAGGAATGCACCCGCGGTCGTGCCCGCACCGAGCATCCGACGCCGGCGGCGCGCCTTGGCCTCGAGTGACCGCTGAATGCGCTTGCTGTTATGCCGACTAGCCATGTCATCCCCTTGGTAGACGCTGAGAAGTCTCAGGTCTCGCTAAGGTAACCCTCAAGTAGCGTTTGAGAAGTGAAAAAGTAAAAAAACTTTTGAAAAGTTTTAACAAAGTTTTCAAACGGGCGTCGCTGTCAACATCTGTGCAGCTCAGGGTGCCTGTTGAAACGCGAGCCTCGGTTGGGCGGTCAAGCTGGGGGGCTGATCGCGGCATGCTCGGATCGAACATCGACTGATCCCGCGCTGTGAGACTCCGTCGGGGCCCGGGCCGGCGTGCCCACGCTGCTCGTGACGGTTCGTTATCCGCCGCAGCGGACTATGACCGTCAGGCGTTCGGAGCGGATTTGCACCTCACGTGCTCGAGGTCGTTCGATTGCAACTCGATCCGGTGACCAGAGCGCTAACAGCGCACGCAGCCCGTCATCGGTTGGGAAGTCGCTGCCGCTTAGATCGATGATCAGTTCGTCGCAGTTGCGCAGCACCCGGCGGGCATATGGGCTCAGGCTTTCGACGTCGCCCGCGTCGAACGGGCCACTGATGGTGGCCACGGTGAGTGTGGCGTCGGTGCGAATCCAGACACAGGGCTCGCGCCGGCCAATTAGGGTGGCGCCGTTTTCACTGGACACACGGTGAATTTTTTTAAAATCATTAAACATAATGTGCTCTGCACCTGCTACTTGGATGGGCGGAATAGCCGAGCGCGCGAAACAGGCCTGAACCTAATACGACTTCGTCAGCGCGGCATAAAGGCTGATTTTCCAACCCCAAGGTTTAATGTACGCTCCTCTGTCCACATTTATCGGCTTTCTCCCACCCGCAATCACATTTTATCGGCCGCGCACCACGAGTTATTCGAAAATAATGTGGATTATTCGAGCACCAAACAGATTTGGAAAATCAAGATCTCCTTCTGCGGTGCCCGCGTTGCTGCGCCCGTATAAATGTGCCGGCCAATCGTGGCTCGCCGCCGCAAACCCGCAAACCTCTGCGCGCGACCGCAGAATAATTATGGCTGATCTGCATTATTTGCCTGCACTCAACCAAGGCAGATAGCGTGCTATTCGTTTTTTATGCTGCCGTAGGAGAATCTATCTAGCGATCAGCGACGCTGATGCGAGCCTGTGCACAACGCGCGGCTGACGCCGGCTGAAACTCGCTACTCGGCGTCCTCGATGGCCTCGCCGAGTTCCTCGAGCAGCTTGTTGTGGTGATTGCTGGCCAGCAGGTGACCTCCGGCGATGACCAGCGCGACCGGCCAGTCGATCAGCTCGAACGCGGCCAACGCGGCCAGACCTCCGTAATAAGCCAGCACTTCGGGTCGTGGAATCTCGACCTGCCCGAAAATGGGCAGATTGACCGCGAAAGTCTCGCCTTCCCGAATATGTGCGACCGCTTCTGCCTGGGAAGTTCCGCGCTGCGCCTTCTTTTCGGCCATCATTTGCCTTTCAGTAACGTTGACGTTGCCATTGGGACTGGTGATGCGGTCACCGTCGGAACTATGTCGATGACCGACTCTCCTGCCGACCCACTAGGCGGAGCTGTGGCTGGCCTGCTGACCGTCCCGTTGACCCAGTTGTACGCCGTTCTGTGGCGCCTCGGCGCTGTGAAGGTGGTGGCGACTCGGCCCCAGCCTGACCGGCGGCCCCCGGCGAAGGCTTATCGGCGAACGCACGGGTCGCAACGGCCACCGCGCCGGTCGCAACCCCGGCTGAGCCCAGCGCCTGCGCCCAGGCCAGCGGGCCGAGGGGAGTACAGCCAAGCACTTGGCTGACGCCGGGGATGCTGATCAGCGTCCCCATCACCGCCAATGAGCCGCCCGCGGTCAGGACCACCAGCGGAGTGCGCGAGTCCAGCAGCGTCTGGCCCAGCTGCGCCGAGACCAGCGCGACCAGCGCCACCGTCGACGCCCGTTGCGGGCGCCCGGTGAATCCGGCCATCGTCCACGCCGCCGTCGCCGCTGCCGCGGTGGTCGCGCCGCGGATCGCGACGGCCTGCCACAGTGCCTGCTGGTCAGGGCCGCGGCCTTCGGTCTGCACCGGAGAGCTCGGCTTGCTGACCGCCAGCGCCGCCGCCGGCAACGCGTCGGTGAAGATGTTGACCAGCAGCAGCTGGCGGGTGTTGAGCGGCGAACTGCCGGTGATCGCGCTGCCGATGATCGCGAACGCCACCTCGCCGGCGTTGCCGCCAAGGAGCACCGAGACCGCGGCCTGAACCCGCCGCCACAGCTCGCGGCCTTCGTCGATCGCGTTCAGCAGTGCTTCGATGCGGGCGTCGAGCAGCACCACGTCGGCCGCGACGCTCGATGAGTCGCTGCCGCGGGCGACGACGCCGATGCCGACGGTGGCCGCCCGGATCGCGGCGGCGTCGTTGGCGCCGTCGCCGACCATCGCGCAGACTTTCCCGGCGCGCTCCAACGTCTGCACGACCTGGACCTTGTTCTCCGGCGACATGCGCGCGAAGATCACCCGCTCGGTGACCACGCGTTCCTGATCCTTGCGGGACAGGGCGTCCCACTCGGTGCCACTGATGACCTGGTCTGCTGTCACCGACATGCCCATTTCCCGCGCGATCGCCGCGGCGGTGATCGGGTGGTCACCGGTGATCAGCCGGATGCCGATCTCGCGCTCGGTGAGCGCCGCCAGCAGCGCAGGCGCCTCGGCCCGAGGGGTGTCAGACAGCCCGAGGAAGCCGGCCAGCGACAGCTCGCCGCGGGCCAGGTCGGCGATCGCGTCCTCGTCCTCGGCGACCAGCTGGGCCTGTTGGGGCGTCAGCCTGCGGCGCGCTACGGCGATGACGCGCAGGCCCTCCGCCGCCAGTTCACGCACGGTCGCGTCGATGTCGGGTCCGACGCCGCCGCAGGCGGCCAGGACCACCTCGGGCGCACCCTTGACGGCCAATTCGTCGCCCACGACCGAGGCCGAGAATGACCGGCCGGACCGGAACGGCAGATGCGCTGTGGTTTCGGTGTCCGCGGCGGCCGGGTCGTCGACCGATTTCGCCGCTTCGATGATCGCGCGATCGGTTGCGTGCACCTGCGGCCCGCCGTTGGCGTCGGGGGCCGCGCTCGCCGCGCACCGCAGCACGTCGTCGCGTGAGTAGCCGGCTGCCGGATGCACCTGCGACACCCGCAGCCGGTTCTCCGACAGCGTGCCCGTCTTGTCGAAGCAGACGACGTCGATGCGTCCCAGCGCCTCTACCGACCGCGGAACCCGCACCAGCGCACCGAAGTTCGTCAGTCGCCGGGCGGACGCGGCCTGCGCCAGGGTCGCCACCAGCGGCATGCCCTCGGGCACCGCCGCCACCGTGATCGCGATCCCGCTGGCCACGGCTTCGCGTAAACCCTTGCGGCGCAACAAACCCAGCACACTGACCAGCAGCCCGCCGGTGACGCTGACCGGGAAGGCCCGATTGGTAAGTTGGCTGAGCTGATGCTCCAGACCGATCTGCGGAAGATCGCTGGAGACCAATTCGGCGGCGCGGCGGGCCTGGGTATCGGCGCCGACGGCAGTCACCAGCGCCACCGCGGTGCCCGCGACGATGGTGGTTCCGCCGTAGAGCATGCAACGGCGCTCGGCCAGTTCGGCGCCCGGCGTGGCATCGATCTGCTTTTCCACCGGCAGCGATTCGCCCGTGAGGGTGGATTCGTCGACCTCGAGGTCTTCCTCTTCGACCAGTCGGGCGTCCGCGGGCACCACTTCGTGGGTGCGGATCTCGATCACATCGCCGGGTCGCAGGTCCGCGGCCAGCACGTCGGTGTAGACCGGTGAGCCGTCGGGTGCGAACGCGACCTTGCGGGCCGGCGGAATCTGCTGGGCCAGTAGCTCGTTGAGTCGGCTCTCGGCGCGCAGTCGCTGGCTGGCCGCCAGAATGGAGTTACCGGTCAGCACCGATCCGACCAGCACCGCGTCGACGGGCGAACCCAGCACCGCGCTGGCCGCCGAGCCCAGAGCCAGCACCGGGGTCAGCGGGTCGGACAACTCGGCGCGCACCGCTTTGACAAACTGCCAGACCGCCTGGCGCGGACGATCGGTGAACTCGGCGCCGCGGTGAGCCGTCTCCAGCGCCCGGATCGCGATGCCCTGGCGGGGCTCGGTTGTCTGTTGAGCATCCAATGGCGGCAGCATCTTTCGGACCTGCTCGATGGACATCGCATGCCACTCGTGGATCGGGGCCGGCAGCGGGGTCGGTTCGCGTAGCACCCGGCGCGCCATCAGATAGCCCGACAGCAGACCGGCGGCCGCGCCCGTCGTCACCGGGCCGGGTCCACGCCCGCGCACGCCGGGCACCATCAGCAGCGCCCCCAGTGCCGTTGCACCGGTCGATATTTCGATGCCGCGCCGGCTGGCTGATCTGGCAGCCGGGATGGCGTGCAGCAGCCGCCACACTCCGTCGAGGTTGCTCAGAATCAGATCCGCGGTCCATGGTGGCGGCTCGGAGTCAGAGTTGGGCATCAGACCGAGCCCGACGTCGGCCGACGAAAGTGCTTGCGCCGCAGCCGATGAGATGACCGCAACGGTGTGACCCGCCTGCTGCAGATCGGCCAGGGTGGCGGCCAGGGCGATGTCCATGGACGCCCGTTGCAGAGGTCGGAGGTCGTCGAACGCCGGATGCAGCTCGCCGAGATCGTCGATCTCGACCGAGATCAGCTCCAGGCCCGCGCGCCGCGCCTCGGCCAGCACGGCCGACGCCAACGGGTCGTGCGTCGGACCGATCAGCGCCTCGATCTTCGCGTCGACCGGGTGCCAGCCGACGGTGAGGCCCCTTTTCTCCAGCAGCAACTGGGCGCGGTTCCACGCGGGTGTCAGCTCGTCTTCGTCGGCGCCGCGGACGCGCACCACGCGCAGGGTGTTCGTGCACAACACCCGGGGGTCGACCAATAGCGCGTCGACGCGGTCCAGCCAGCGGAGCTTCTCCGGACGCAACGGCAGCACCTGGTGCTGATCGGCCAGGCCCTGGCCGAGAGCTGCGGCGAACGACTCGCGGGTGGTGCGGCTGGCTTTCGGCGTGGTGACCAGCGTCGCGGTGGAGGCCGTCGCCAGATTCCGGGTGAATGCTCCGACGGTTGCGCTGCCGACCAGTTGGACCCACGCACTGCGGTGGGCGTGTCGCTCGACCGGGCCGTCGGCCGGTGGCACCGGTCGCGAGGGCGGGTAGACATCGACATGTTCGGCGTGGCGGGCCAAAGCGGGTTCGTGGCGGTTCCAGGCCTGCGCTTCGGCCTGAAATTCGGCGGCTTTCAGCATTTCCATCGCGAGGTCGACGGCCAGCGACGCCGGTGACAGCTCGAGGACGTGCGCTACCACCATCGCCACCGAGAGCACAGCGTCGGTGGCCGAGTGGCCGATGTTGTCCTCGAGGAGCTTGCGGAGTCGCGGCTGGTAGTCGACGCTCACCACCAACGCTTCGACGCCGTCGAACAAGTGCGGCCACCTCAGGGCCCGGCCTACGACCGCGGCGCTGACGCCGATCGCGGTGGCACCCACTCCCAATGCGTTGGTGGCCAGCAGCAAGCCATCGCCCGGCAGCGGTTTCGGGCGGGTGTCGTTGCGTTCTACGTCGACGGTACCGCTTGCTCGCCAACGCTTTTCGGCGTCGTCGACATCGCGGCAGAGGTCACGCAGTGAGATTTCTCCGGTGAGGGTCACCACGATGCGCGACAGCGGTCGATTGACGCTGGCCGATTTCACTGCCGATCGCGCGCGAACGGCGTCGACCACGAAGCGGCCGAGCTCGGCGCCGTCCGGGCCGTCGAGGCCGCGGACCTCGACCCACGCGCGCCCACGCCCGCGCCAGCTGTGGCGGGTCAACGTGGGTGCGGGCACGCTGATCGACAGCGCCCGGGCGCCCTCGCGAACCGGGATTGCGGCCATCGTCAGGCCGGTCGAGGCTGCCGTGCCGAGCGATTCAATTAGTGAAGTGACCGCGCGCAGCGGAAACGGTGCTCTCGTCAAAGTCAGCGGCGGGTGCGCGGTTGTGCACCACTGGACTGCCGCGCCGGTGTCCGCTTGGCCGGCGTCTTGCGCGGCCGCGCGGAACTGGTCGACTTGGCAGGCGCTGCCTTGACCGAGGTCACCGACGCGATGCGCGGACCGTCGTTGTGCGAGTTGTTCAGCCGCCTCAGCAACAATGCGCCGCCGCCGACGGCCAGCAGGATCGGCCACTCGACGAGGCCCGTGACACCGAGCGCACCCAGCGTCAACGCGGCCGCGGGGGTGGAGTGGCTGCCGCTGTCTATGCCCTTTTGTACGCCGGCGGCCGCGCCGGTTACGGCGCCGACGACGCCGTTGACCGCTGCGCCTCCGACGGCGCCCGCCGCGGCGGTGGTCGCCGAGGCGGCGCGGCTGACCGTTCGACTTACGTTGCGTACGGCGCCGTCAACGACACCCATGATGACTCCCTGGCACTTGGATATGTAGGCCGAAATCTGATGTCCGCAATCCTATGACCTTGATTGGTAAATGAACAGCTGATGAATACCCCCGCGATTGATTTTTATGCGTCAAACGGCGCGCAGATCCACCACGACCGGCGCATGGTCACTGGGTGCCTTGCCTTTCCGCTCTTCGCGGACGATTTGCGCGGCGGCCACCCGGTTGGCGAGCGCGGGGGAGGCGAGGATGAAGTCGATGCGCATCCCCTGTTTTTTCGGGAATCGCAGCTGGGTGTAGTCCCAGTAGGTGTAGACGCCGGGACCGGGTGTGAAAGGTCTTACCACGTCTGAGAATTGGGCGTCGACGATGGCGTCGAACGCTTTGCGCTCCGGCTCGGAGACGTGGGTGGCGCCCCGGAAGAAGTTCACATCCCAGACGTCGTCGTCGGTTGGAGCGATGTTCCAGTCGCCGACCAGAGCTATCGGCGCCGACGGGTCGTCACGTAGCCAGCCTTCGGCGGTATTACGCAGAGCGGCAAGCCAATTCAACTTGTAGGCGTAATGCGGGTCGTCCAGCGTGCGACCGTTGGGGACATAGAGGCTCCAGACCCGGACGCCGGCGCAGGTGGCGGCGAGCGCGCGCGCCTCCGCCGCGGCGGCCAGGTCGGGTTTGCTGCTCCAGGTGGGCTGGCCGTCGAAGCCCACTTCGACGTTGTCCAGGCCCACCCGCGACGCGATCGCCACGCCGTTCCACTGGTTGAACCCGCAGTGCGCCACCTCGTAGCCGAGTTCGAGGAACGGCATGGTCGGGAACTGTGCGTCGGAACACTTGGTTTCCTGCATGGCGAGCACATCGACCTCGCCGCGCTCCAGCCAATCGAGCACGCGGGGCAGTCGGGTGCGAATCGAGTTGACGTTCCAAGTGGCCAGGCGCAACCCGTCGGGCATGGCTGAGACCCTACGTGAGCGTGATGTAGCGCGCGTGATGGTGCAGGGCGAAGCCCAGCGACCGGGCCCGCTCGGCGGTGGCGCGATCACCCTCGGGAAGCCGGACGTAACCGCGGGTGGCACCCTGGGACGCGCCCCAGGCGAGCTGAGCTTCGGAGCCCTGCCGGAGCCGCGACAGGCCGATCCAACGGGTGCCGTCGGGAGCATCCGCGATCACGGCATCGGACCGTTCGGGGTCGGCGTGCGCGGCGGGCACCTCGCAGACCATCACCCGGTTGGCCTGCTCGCCGTGGCCGGGAAGTCGCAGCAGGCGATCAGGGACAGCCAACCGCGGAACCAGGCCACGGCGTCGATACCAGTCGACAATCGACGGTATCGCCGACTGGGTCGCAGAGATGTCCAATGGCACAGCGGAATTGGCGGCGTATGTGTCGTCGGATCCGGCGCGTAGCAGCCAGCCGTCCAGCCACTGCCTTTCGACGTCCGGCCACGCCAAAGCATCTGCATGCTCGAGTGCGCGAATCTCCGACGCGCGCACTGGTTTATCGCTGAGTATGCGCACAGCGACCACATCATCGGGTGCGAATTGCGCCACAGCGCCCGTCTTCGGCCGGATGCGGACCAGCGGTGTGGTCTCGACCAGGTGACCGATCACGTCGGTCAGCGGCGGCACCGACCCGGCGGGCCGGCGGTAACGCACCGAGACCCGGGTGCCGTGCTCCGGCCACGAAATCATCAGTGGCCGAACGGGTCCGGGCCCTCACCCGGTGTCCACGACAATCCCGGAACGCCCCAGCCGTGTGACTTGACCGCTCGCTTGGCCGAGCGGGCGTGGCGTCCAACCAGGCGGTCCAGATAGAGGAAGCCATCGAGGTGACCGGTCTCGTGCTGCAGCATGCGCGCGAAAAGCCCTGTGCCTTCCAGGGTTATTGGATTTCCGTCCGCGTCGAGCCCGGTGACTTTCGCGTAAGCGGCCCGTCCCGTCGGAAACGACTCGCCTGGCACCGACAGGCAACCCTCGTCGTCGTCATCGGGATCGGGCATGGTCTCGGGTACCTCGGAGGTTTGTAGCACGGGGTTGACCACGACGCCGCGTTGCCGCGCCGGCTGCCCACGCTCGTTGGGGCAGTCGAAGGCAAAGACCCGCAGATTCACGCCGATTTGGTTGGCCGCCAGTCCGACCCCGAAAGCGGCGTCCATGGTGTCGTAGAGGTTTGTGATCAGATCGCCCAGATCGGCCGGCAACGATCCGTCCGCCGCGACGGGCACCGGCCGGGTGGGAGTGTGCAAGACGGGATCTCCCACGATGCGGATGGGTACTACTGCCATGACCGCAAAGCTTAAGCCCGAGTCCAGCTGCCCCGGTTGCGGAGTGCGCGTGCGGCAGGCAACCTCACCTAGTCAGCCGACTCGCGGGTCTGGCTTCCAGGTCAACAGTTGTCGACGTGGTTGAATAATCGCCGGAGCAGCGAGCATTCGAGATTTCGCCGAAAGGGTCGAGGAAGCGATATGGACAGCGCTATGGCGCGGGCTAATCGATCGGGGAACGACTCTGAACTCGCCGATGGGTTGACCCGCCGCGAACACGACATTTTGGCGTTCGAGCGCCAGTGGTGGAAATACGCCGGAGCCAAAGAAGAAGCCATCAAAGATTTGTTCGGAATGTCAGCCACGGCGTATTACCGAGTGCTGAACGCGTTGGTCGACCGACCCGAGGCCTTGGCCGCCGATCCGATGCTGGTGAAACGACTCCGCCGACTGCGGGCCAGCCGTCAGAAGGCGCGGGCCGCTCGACGGCTGGGCTTCGAGCTCACCTGAGAATTTTGCCTGCTCACTGGGCGTCAGTGTGGGTTTTCCCGCGCACCTGGATACAGTGACTTCGATGAATGAGCGCGTTCCCGACTCGACCGGCCTTCCACTACGGGCCATGGTGATGGTGCTGCTGTTTCTTGGTGTCATCTTTTTGCTGGTCGGGTTCCAGGCCATGGGATCGGGCAGTAACACCGACGACGACTCGGCTGTATCGAGCGTGACGACCACTGCCGCCGCCTCCAAAACCTCGGCCAAGGCGGCGCCGAAAGCCGACGTGCTCGTCTTCAACATCTCCAGCTCCAAGGGCGTCGCGGGCAAGGCCGCCGACCAGATCAAGCAGGGTGGTTTCAACGTCACCAAGATTGACAACCTGACGCTGCCCGACGTTTCGAAGACCACGGTGTATTACACCGACGCGCCCGGCGAGCACGAAACCGCTGACGCGGTCGGCCAGCTGCTCAAAGCGCCGGTTGCGCCGCGGTCCAAAGATGTTGCCGATCAGCCGCCCGGCGTGATCGTCGTCGTCACCGGATAGCGTCGCCCGAGCGCGTCAGGGACTAGGCGCGGGTGGCTCGGGGGCCGGGGTGGCCGGTACTTTCGGGGCCGCACCTGGATGCAGGCAATCCTGATACTCCGGAGTACCCGGAACGTTGTCTGCGCCGCAGCTGCAATCGTGAACCTGCGCGGGCGGAAGCGAATTGCAGAAGTCGCTGCCGGCCGAGGCCGATGGTGCGGTCCACATGACGCCGGCGGCCAGGGCTGCCGCTGCGCCGCTGACGGTCGCCATCAATGCTCTCGTCTTCATGTCGGGATTCCTTTACTCCAGAAGGCCATGGCACTAGGGCGATGCTGCTCGGAATACTAGGTTCTCGCGGAGAAAGTCGCCCGACTACGGGGCGCTGTCCCAGCCCTGCTCGGGTCCGCCGGTGCAGATGCGGGCGGCGACCGAAGCGCCCGGACCGCCCAGCACAGTGAGGCAGGGGCCGAACACGGTCGTGATCCGACCGTCGGGCTGCACGATCCAATGCTGGCTGTTCCAGCACGACTGCAGGCGCGAGACCGCAGCCGTGTCGCTCGGCATCGCCAGGCACTTCCCCGGAAAGGCCGCGCTCTCGAGTCTTTGGTCGCCGGTGACATTCCAACGCTGGAAATCGCTGCCGTTGCAAGGGTTGACGACCACCTGAGTGGGCCAGGCGTCGCTGGGACCGTCTAGGCACAAATCGCCCAATCGGCTCTTCAACACCACCGGGCCGTCGGCGGTTGCCACACCCAGGCCCGCAACCGCGGCCGCGAGTACCGCACCGATGACGACAAGGACCTGGCGCGCATTGCGCGTCGATCGCAGGGGACGCATCCCTCGATTCTCAACCAGATCCGTCAACCGTGGATGCGTTCTTGCGGTAATTCCCGCGTTCAGAAAGGCGGTGGATCGTCCATGTCACTGCCGGGTGGGGCCGGACCCAGTCGGCTCATTGCTTGAGAGCGACGGACCGTGCGGGCCCGGTGGTTTCGACGTCGCTCAGTCTCGACGCGGCGCGCGCGGTCCTGGCGACGAGTCCGAAGCCGCCGGGGCATCATCGCGGTCCGGTTCTCGCACTGCGCAACGGATTGTGCGGCGGGTAGATCCCCTGTGGGGCGGCACAGGCTTGGGAAGAGCAGCGCGCTGCCCGGGCTGGTCACGTAGACCTTGCCGGCGGGCGAGCCGAGAATCACTGTGCCGTCGGGCAACTGCTGATCCTGCCAACCCCAGAACGTTTTCACGAGGTGATGAGTACGGCAATAACACTTGAGGTTCGAAGCGTGGGTAGGCCCGCCCTCGCCGAAGGGGATGGTGTGGTCGATGTCGCAGTCAAACGCCGGGTGATCGCAACCGGGCCAACGACACGTCAGGTCCCGGCATCGGACGAAGTCGGCGAGTGTCTTCGACGGTACGTATCCGGGCTCGGGTGCAGCATCGAGCGGATGGACCAGCGGCACGCACTTCGCGCCGGCGGCGAGCTCGGCGATGAGTTCGGGTCCAACGAGTCCGTCGGCGCCTACCTCGGATGCGGATGCGCCGGCCGCGGCCTGTTCGGCGATGACGTGAATTACCACAGATGTTGCGGCAGGCCGCTTTCGAGCGTCACAGTCGCCACGCCCGCAGCGACAGCTCAGGCGGTCGGCCCTCGCCGCGAGCGCACCCAGAGCGTCGGCGCGGCGTTGCTCATGAGTACGCGGGTCGTGCTCACACACCGTGCGGGCCAACGCAGTGAGTGATTTGTCCAAGGCGTTTGCCTCTGCAGTCAGCATGCTGCCGCGAATCTCCGACAGGCCTTCGCCGAATTCGTCGAACCAGACCGCCCGCTCGGCGCGTCGCTCCCGGCGGCGGCGCACCGCATCGGCGTCGGCCTTGGCGACGATCTTGTCGATCTGTCCGGCCAGCCGGCCCCGGGTCATCGACGGCCACCGCGGCACAATGACAGCCAGCTGTTCGTCGACCGCCGCGAGCACATCGCGGTCGTCGATCAGATCGGTGCGATAGACGATAGTGGCGAACGTCCGCTGATCGATGTCGCCGGCTTTGAAGATGTCCGCCAGCTTCGGCAGCCGCTCGCGCATCGCGCGGGCATACCGCAACTGGCTCGCGGCCGAGCCCTGACTCATCCGCAGTGCGGCTGCCACCTCGGCGCTGACCGCCGCTTCGGTGTCGACCGCCCAGTCCTCGGTGTCAGAGCAGCGGGTCAGTCGGTACGCGAACAATTCGCCGATGGCCGCCAGTGCCGCGGCGGCGCCGCGATTCTGCTCGCGCCACGACGCGCCGATCCGGTCCAGCAGCGCGGCCGACTCCGGTGTGCGGCTCGGATAGCGCCGCTCGAACAGCTCGTCGAACCGAGCTATCACCGCCGCGCGCGACCGTGGTCCAGTTGGTTCGAACATGTGTGCGATTATGCCATCTCCCACCGACACGACCGGGCCTCGGCAGGTCCCGCTCCTGCGCGGGTCGTTTCGACCCGCTTCGTCGTCGATCCCGCTCCGCGCGTCGTCGTCGTCGGGATAGGCTCTCCCCATGCTCAAGCCAGCCAGCGGCCGTACATTTGCCGCCGCCACTGCACTCGTTCCGCTCGTCGCATCGGCCGCGCTGATGAGCGCGTGCAAGGCGCCCCAATACCCGGCGACCTCGCCCGGCACCCAGCCCCCGATCTGGACCGGCTCGCCGGCGCCGTCGAGTGCGGAGCCGACCGGCCAGCAGGGCGGGACGGACAGCCTCACCGCGCAACTGAAGGACGCCAGCGGCACCAAGGTCGCCACCGCGAAGTTCGACTTCAACCAGGGGTACGTGACTATCACGATCGAGACCACCGGGACGGGTCAGCTGAGCCCGGGCTTCCACGGGGTGCACATTCACTCAGTGGCGAAGTGCGAGGCCCACTCGGAGGCACCGACCGGCGGAGAGCCGGGCGACTTCCTCTCGGCGGGCGGGCACTTCATGCCGCGCGGCGAGCACGGCGGCGGCGACCTGACCTCCCTGCAGGTGCGCAAGGACGGTGGGGCTCTGCTCGAGACCACCACCGACGGATTCACCAGGGCCGACCTGTTGGCCGGTGCGGGAACCTCGATCGTCATCCACGCCGGCGCCGACAACTTCGGCAACATCCCGGCGGACCGTTACAACCAGGTCAACGGCGCACCCGGAGCCGACCAGACGACGATGTCGACTGGCGATGCCGGCAAGCGGGTGGCCTGCGGTGTGATCGGCTCCGGTTAGTTCGTCGTCGGACAGGGGTACCGCTATCAGGGTGAACTTCGCGTCCTCACCCCGCCCGACCCTGGGAGTCGAATGGGAGTTCGCGCTTGTCGATTCCCAGACGCGCGACCTGAGTAACGAGGCCACCGCGGTATTCGCCGAGATCGGCGAAAACCCTTGTGTGCACAAGGAATTGCTGCGCAACACCGTCGAAGTCGTCACCGGCGTCTGCGAGAACACCGCACAGGCGATGGACGATCTCCAGACCACGCTGAAGTCGGTCCTGCCGATCGTCCGCCAGCGCGGCATGGAGTTGTTCGGTGCGGGCACCCACCCGTTCGCGAGTTGGTCGTCGCAACAGCTGACCGATGCGCCGCGATACGCCGAGCTGATCAAACGCACCCAGTGGTGGGGTCGTCAGATGCTCATCTGGGGAGTCCACGTCCACGTCGGAGTCTCCTCGCCGGACAAGGTCATGCCGGTGATGTCGTCCTTACTCAACTGGTATCCACATCTGCTGGCGCTGTCCGCGTCGTCGCCCTGGTGGGTCGGTGACGACACCGGGTACGCCAGCAACAGGGCGATGATGTTCCAGCAGCTTCCCACCGCAGGTCTGCCGTTCCAGTTCGAAAAGTGGGACCAGTTCGAGCGTTTCGTCCACGACCAGAAGAAGACGGGGATCATCGAGGACGTCAACGAGGTGCGCTGGGACGTTCGGCCTTCGCCGCGCAACGGAACACTCGAGGTGCGGGTCTGCGATGGGGTCTCCAATCTTCGCGAGCTCGGCGCGTTGGTCGCGTTGACGCATTGTCTGGTGGTTGATCTGGAACGTCGCCTCGATGCCGGAGAAACGTTGCCGTCGATGCCGCCATGGCATAACCAGGAAAACAAGTGGCGCGCAGCCCGTTACGGGTTGGACGCGATCATCATCCTGGATTCCGACAGTAACGAGCGTCTGGTCACCGAGGACCTCGACGATGTTCTGACCCGGCTCGAACCCATCGCCAAATCGCTGGATTGCGCCGACGAGCTCAGAGCGGTGGCCGACATTCCGCGACGCGGGGCGTCGTACCAACGGCAGCGTCGGGTAGCCGAGGAACACGACGGAGACTTGATCGCAGTCGTCGACGCACTGGTCGAAGAACTGGAGATCTGATGGCGCCCTCAGCTGAATTCGGCCGTCTGCCAATGTTTCCGCTGCAATCGGTGTTGCTGCCCGGGGAGGACCTGCCGTTGCAGATCTTCGAGCCACGCTATGCCCAGATGGTGCGAGACTGCTTGCAAGACAACAACCCTCGGTTCGGGACGGTGCTGATCTCGCAGGGGCGTGAAGTCGGCGGCGGGGAGATGCGCTGCGATGTCGGTACGGTGGCCAGGATCACCGAATGCGTGGAGATCGCCGGTTCGGGCCGATTCATGCTGCACTGCACGACCGCCGAACGGATCAAGGTCTGCGAGTGGTTGCCCGACGACCCGTACCCGCGCGCCGTGGTGGAGGAGTGGCCCGACGAGTCGGGAGAGTCGGTCAGTGCCGGTCAACTGGAAGAACTCGAGGACCGGATGATGGCGTTGTTCGCCCGTATTGCCGAGGCACGCGATTTCCCGGTGCCGGATCGAGAGGAAGTGCTGGGCTCCAGCCTCGACTTCTCCGATGCGGGAGAACGGTTGTACGCGTTGGCATCTCGTATACCGATCGGTCCGGCCGATCGCTACTCCGTGTTGTCCTCGCCGACGGCGCACGAGCGGCTGACAGCGCTCGGTGAAGCGGTCGACTCCGTCGCCGCAATCATCGAATTTCAGCTCTCGCAGTAACGCAGCGGCGGGACCGCGGGTAGGCGCGCCTCGATGAATACGCTGCGCGGTGCGAGATCCACCAGGTCGGCGGTCGGCATCCGGTCGAAGCGACGCATCAGATCCAGGCCTTCCACCGCGGTGACCGCCCAGTCGCGGTCCGCCAGCCATCGCTGGAGGTCGGCGCGATGTTCGGTGAACAGGAGTTCGGAAAGGTCAGGCCCGTCGCCCCCCAGGAATTCACGACCCCGCTCGAGGTAGTCCGGCTCAAACGCGCTCGGGCTCAACGCTTCGACCGCGATCCGGCTACCGGCGGCGCTGAGCTCGAGAATCCGCTCGAACAACAGGTCCTGATCGGCCGGTGGTAGGTAGGGCATCAAGCCCTCGGCCGACCATGCGGTGGGCGTGGACGGGTCAAAACCGGCTTCCCGCAACGCGGTTGGCCAATCGGATCGCAGATCGATCGGCACCGCCCGATACCCGCGTGCGGGGCGGGCGCTGCGGGCGTCCAGCGTCTCCGCCTTGAAGGCCAGCACCTGCGGTTGGTCGATCTCGTAGACGACGCTGCCACTGACCCACGGCAGCCGCCAGGCGCGGGCGTCCAGACCCGCGGCAAGAATCACGGCCTGGTCGATGCCGTTCGCGCCGGCGGCGATGAAGTATTCGTCGAACCACTTCGTGCGCGCCGCCGCGTAGTTCTGCACCAGCGGCAGGTGCCGGGCAATACCCGTGGAATCCCAGCCGCGCTGGACGGCCGCATCGACGAAGAGTTGAGCGTACCGGTCGATGAACAGCGGGCAGTCGCAATTGGATTCGGCCGCGCGGGCCATCGCCACACCCAGCGCGGTCGCGCCCACGCTCTCGGTGATGTCCCAGCTGTCGTCACCGGTCCGTGCCGTGGACATGGCTCATCTCGCTTTCGCGGCAGTGCTGAATAGGCGACGACATTGTCGGACAGGTCAAGGCTAGTGAAATTTCGAACTCCCTGCTGAGCGGCAGGTCGCGTGGTGTACTTCGACGCGATGAGCACCGATCTGACTGTGGATGTCGATGCGGGTGTGGCCGTGCTGACGCTCAATAGGGCGGAACATCTCAATGCCTACACCGCCGAGATGGGCGTGATGTTGAGTCGGGCGTACCGCGACTGCGACGCGGCCGACGACGTGCGGGCCATCGTGGTCACCGGCGCGGGCCGGGCGTTCTGCGCGGGCGCGGATTTTTCCGGCACCACGTCACCGTTCGCCGCTCCGAATGGCGAGTTCTCCGCGTCGCCGATCGACCCGCCCGCCTTCGAGTTGCGCACGCCGGTAATCGCGGCGGTCAACGGTCATGCAATCGGGATCGGGTTGACGATCGCACTGCAGGCCGACGTCCGGCTGTTTGCCGATGGCGCGAAATACGGTGTGGTGCAAGTACGCCGGGGTGTCATAGCCGACTGCATGGCGCACTGGACGCTGGCCCACCTGACCAACCTCGGAGTTGCGGCCGAGGTCCTGCTCACCGGACGGACCTTTGGCGGCGCCGAGGCCGTCGCGTGGGGTATCGCCAACCGCGCGCTTCCGGCGGCAGAGGTGCTCGACCAGGCGATGGACGTTGCCCGCGACATCGCGACCAACGTCGCGCCGATGTCGGCGGCGCTGTCCAAACGGCTGCTGTGGGATACGGCCATCAACGGCTACACGCCGCGGCAGGTCGCGTCGCTGGAGACGCAGCTGCACCGCCGCGTGATGGGCACCGACGATGCCCGCGAAGGTGTCAATGCGTTTCGGGAGCGGCGGGCGCCGCGATTCAGCGCGAAGCTGTCGACCGAGTGGGCCCCGATCCCGGAGCCGTGAGCAGACGTTGGTCGGGGGCAGCCTGCTCGCGCTCAGGCGAGTTTCGGATGGTCAGGCCGGCGGCACTCACTGCTGTGCACACATGCCGCCGCCGAGGTCACGCTCCGTGGCCGGCAGGGCAAGATTCACGACGGTGCCATCGAGGAAGACGACCGTCGACACCATGATCGCCAGCACCATGACCCGTGTCGTCTGTTCGGTATCGCGGAATTTCGCGATACCGATCCCCGGAGCGTGATGTGCGGTGATCATCTCGGCCGCTCGTTGTTCATGCGCTCTTCCTCTCGACCGCGGAATCCTTTCGGGCTACGGGTTCTCATAGCCGACCTGGTTACACCTCGGCACGATCGATCGCTGGTATGAAGCACGCTGACGTGCCGGCGGGTCGACTGTGTTTTGGGCCGGTGCTATCGGGTATCTGGTCAGCAGCGGGGAGCGACATGGACAGGCGGTGAATCAATGGTCGACCACAACTGTCCCAAACGCATGGAATACGGCCCGTGCGGGGGAGTCAGGCCCAATGGTCAATGCGAAATGCGTTCTGGGCCTTGCACTTTCGACGACGTCGTGCCATGGCCGGAAGCTCCGGCCCGGGTTCCAACGGCAGCGGCGCCATTGATCCTGACGGATTTCAGCTGCACACCCTTCGATGCCGCGGATGTCGCCGCCACGGCTGCGACGCTGGCGCCGAGTTGCGATGCGGTGCTGGTCGGAGAGCACCAGAACCGGCCCGATTTCCCGCCGACGCTGATGAGTCAGATGATCCTCGGTCAAGGTGTGACGCCGTGGATCACGCTGTCCTGCCGGGACCGCAATCGCGTGGTGCTGGAGCAGGAGTTGCGCGGGTTGCGTTACAACGGCGCGACCACGGTGCTCTGCGTGACCGGCGACGGACGGGGCTATGACGTGCGTCCCGACGTCACACAGACGTTCGACCTGGACGGTCCGCGGCTGGTCGCACTGGCTGCGTCGCTCGACATGGTCGCTGCCGTGCCCGAAACACCCACTGCGCCACCAACTCACGTGCGGGCGGCTCGACTGGTCGAGAAGCAGCGGGCCGGTGCGAGCCTGGCAGTTCTCAATCACGTGTCATCGGCGACGGCGTTGTCGTCATTCATGGAGGACGCGCGGTCAGCCGGTCTGCGAATCCCGGTGCTGGCGGCGGTCGCGGTGTTCACCGACGTGATCTCGGCCGCAGTGCTGCAGGGCCTGCCCGGGCTGGAGTTGGAGCCGACGTTGGTCGACGAGGTGGTCAACGCCACCGATCCCATCGAGGCCGGCATCGAGGCGGCCGTGGCTGAGGCGCGAGAGATGTTGGCTATCAACGGTATTGACGGAGTGAATCTGTCCGGCTTGGCATCGGCGTCGGGGACCCGGCGGGGCGCGGAGATCAAGGCCGAGGTGGGCGCGCGGATTCGGGCGGAGCAGGCCGCATGAGCGACGAGGCGGCCGCTGAATTCGACACCTTGGCCGAGTGGACCGCGCAGGTCGCCACAGACCTGGGTGAGGAGTTCTACCTGCCGGCCGGCTGCCGGGGCAGCGGAAGCCCGGCGGTGCTCGACTTGCTGATCGATCTGATGGATCTCAAAGCCGCCGAGACGCTACTGGACTGCGGCGCCGGTGTCGGTGGTCCGGCCGCCTATGCGGCGCAGCAACGCGGGGTCCAACCGATCCTCGTCGAGCCGCAGGCCGGTGGCTGCAGTGCGTCGCGGGAGCTCTTCGGCTTCCCCGCGTTGCAGGCCGACGCGTCGGAGCTGCCCTTCCCCGACGAGGCGTTCGACGCGGCGTGGGCGTTGGGCGTCCTCTGCACCACCGAGTCGAAAGTGGAGCTGCTGCGTGAGCTTCGTCGGGTGGTGCGACCACCGGGTCGGATCGGGCTGCTGGTCCTGGTCGCCCGGGAGTTGTCACCGCCGGGGGAGCCCGAGGACAGTTTCTTCCCGACCCGACAGTCGTTGAGCTCGTTGCTGCCCCGGGCGGGCCTGCGCATCGACACGTGCCGCAGCGTCGGCGACATCTGGGAGCCGCCGGAGCAATGGCAGCAGCGCGTGAAGGCCGTCGAAGCCGAATTGGAGCGCAGGCATGGCGATGATCGCGATTGGCAGGTGGCCGAACAGCAGACGGCGCGCATCGGCCGGCTCCTGGCGGACTCCATGATCGAGCCGCAGGTGTTCTCGCTACGGCGGGCCGACTAGCGTTCCGCGGCGAATGCCCGCAGATTGGCCAGCTGCGCGGAATCCAGTGAGGGATGGACGTTTTCGCGCGCCGCCGCGACGTCGGCCGCGGTGATCTCGGCCGCGTCGACCGAGTGACGCATGGCCGTTAGCGCCGCCTCGCGCAGCAGCGCCACACAGTCGGCGGCGCTGTAGCCGTCCAGGTCTGCGGCCAAGGCGTCGAGATCCACGTCGTGCAGCGGGATCGATCTACCCGCGGCGCGCAGAATTTCCGCTCGTGCGTGCGCATCGGGTGGTTCGACGAAAACCAATTTCTCCAAGCGGCCGGGCCGCAACAGTCCCGGGTCGATCAGATCCGGCCGGTTGGTGGCGCCGACAACCACCACGTCGCGCATCGGCTCGATCCCGTCGAGTTCGGTGAGCAGGGCCGCCACCACTCGGTCGGTGACCCCGGAGTCGAAGCTCTGCCCCCGCCGCGGCGTCAACGCGTCGATCTCGTCGAGAAACACCAGCGACGGCGCCGAATCGCGGGCCCGGGCGAACAGTTCGCGCACCGCTTTCTCCGAAGAGCCGACCCACTTGTCCATCAGCTCAGAGCCTTTGACGGCGTGCACGGACAGCCGCCCGGTGCTGGCCAGCGCACGGACCAGGAAGGTCTTGCCGCAGCCCGGCGGGCCGTACAGCAGCACCCCGCGGGGCGGCTGGACACCGAGGCGGGCGAAGGTGTCGGGATGCTGCAGCGGCCACAGCACCGCTTCGGTCAGCGCCTGCTTGGTTTCGGTCATGTCACCGACATCGTCGAGCGTGATCGAGCCGAGCGTCACCTCTTCGGCGGCTGACCGCGACAGCGGCCGGATCACGGTCAGCGCGCCGACCAGATCGCCCTGGGTGAGTTTCGGTGCAGTGCCGTCGGCGCTGGCTCGCGCCGCCGCCCGCAGGGCCCCCTCCCGTACCAGCGCGGCCAGATCCGCCACCACGAAACCGGGTGTGCGATCAGCGATCTCGTTGAGATCCAGACCCTCGGTAGGTACCCGGTCCAGCAGGCCCTGCAGCAACGCGGCGCGCGTCGGGCCGTCGGGCAGGCTGAGCACCAGCTCCCGATCGCACAGGTCGGGAGCGCGTAGTCGCGGGTCGATGTTATCCGGGACCGACGATGTGACCGTCACCGCGACGCGCTCCGCGGCGACCGCCGCCCGAAGCTGCGAGAGAATCAGCGTCGCAACCGGTTCGGCGGTGGCGGGTAGCAGTGCGTCGATGTCGGCGACCAACAGGACGCCGCCGCCGTCGCACACTTTGGCCACCGATGCGGTCACGCGCTGCAGGCGGTCCTCGGCGGACAGCGCGCCCACCTCGGGGCTGTCGAGTTCGACCAGTCGCCGGTCGGCGCACACCGCCCGTACCAGCGTCGTCTTACCCACACCGGCGGGCCCCGATATCAGAACACCCAAATTGGTTGCAGCGCCGAGGGTTTGCAACAGGTGTGGCTCATCGAGCGCAAGCTTGAGCCACTCGGTCAACTTGGCCGCCTGCACGCTGACGCCCTTGAGGTCGTTCACGGTGAGCTGCGGCGCCTTCACGGTGACCGGCGCCTCGGTAAAGCCGGCCACCACGCCATTGCCCCACGTCACCAAGGAATTCGGTTGCACGCTCACCGGCCCTTTGGGATCCGCGCCGGTGACTGTCAGCAATTCCGACGTCCAGCTGATGCCCACCGCGGAGGCCAGCGCAGTGGCAGCGGCCGACGTCGAGGTGCCGGGTCCCAAATCGCGGGGCAACAGCGACACCGCGTCACCGACGGTTAACACCTTGCCCAGCAACGCTTGTCGCAGCGTACTCGGGGGTACCGACTGAGAGGTCAGGGTCGAGCCGCTCAGCGTCACCGATCGCGCGCCGTATACCGTGGCGGCGACCACGATGACGGCCGCGTCCTCGCTGAGTCCCGCGTTGGACAGCGTCACGTCGTCGAGCAGCACGGTGCCGACCGGCACCTGTGGGCCTGCCACGCCGGCCACCGCCGTCGTGGTCCGCGACCCGGTGAGCGACACCGCATCCCACTCCCGAATACCAAGGGCGGCAATGGCATTGGGGTGCAGCCGGATGACCCCGCGACGCGAGTCGACCGCCGAGGTGTTCAGTCGCGCGGTCAGGGTCAGCTGAGCCGGGGAGGTCATGTCCGGCCGGTCGGCCTGCGCAGTCCGAGCCGCGCCACCGACCTGCGGTTGGGCTGCGCCCGGCGGATCGCGCGGCGGGTGGCCCGCCGCTGCTTGGGTTTCTCCCCCCACGCTTCGGGATGTGCCGCCAGCCATTTGTGGCTGCGGACCGAGAACGGGATGTAGCACAGGTAGGCCGCGATGACGACCATGATCAGGATGTAAGGGAACAGGAACGCGGCGGCGGCGACGATGGTCAACCCGGCCAGCAGCAGCGCGGCCAGGTTCGGTGGCACCGAGACCGCGTGCATCTTGCGCATCGGGATCCGGCTCACCAACAGCATCGAGCAGGCCACCAGCCACGCGCAGACGAACCACGGCGACGTCCACCAGCCCGGGCCGAACTGCAGCTTGGCGGCCAGCGGGCCGAGGGCGCAGATGGCGCCGGCGGGTGCCGGCACGCCGACGAAGAACTCATGGGCGAAGGGCGGCTGGCTGACGTCGTCGAGCAGCGCGTTGAACCTGGCCAGCCGCAACACGATTGACACGGCGTACAGCATGACGACCACCCAGCCGGCCGGCAGTGCGGGCAGCATGGACACGTACATCACCACCGCCGGAGCCACGCCGAAGTTCACCGCATCGGCCAGTGAGTCGATCTCCTCGCCCATCCGCGACTCCGCGTCCAGCGCGCGGGCCACCCGGCCGTCGAGCCCGTCAAGAATCGCCGCCGCGGCGATCAGCGCGATCGCGACGTAGGCCTGACCTTCCAAGGCGAACCGGATCGAGGTCAGCCCGGCACAGATCGCCAGCACGCTCATCGAGCTGGGCAGGATGCGCAGCGGTACGACCCGCTTGCCGCGCGGCTTAGTAATCAGCGCCACTCCTCCTCATTGCATCGTCGTGGCGCTTTGGTGATCACGACAGCTGCGCCAGCACCGTCTCGCCGGCGACCGCCCGCTGGCCCAGGCTGACCAACAACTCGGCGCCGGCGGGCAGATAGGTGTCCAGCCGTGACCCGAATCGGATCAGGCCGTAGGTGTCACCGATCGACAGCTTGTCACCCACCCGCGCATTGCAGACGATGCGGCGGGCCACCAGGCCGGCGATCTGCACGGCCACGATCTCCACCCCGTCCTCGGTGCGGATCCGCACGCTGTTGCGCTCGTTGCTCTCGCTGGCGACCGGCAGGTCGGCCGACCCGAACAGACCGGGTCGATGCTGCACGTCAATCACCTCACCGCTCACCGGGGCACGCTGCACGTGGGCGTCGAACACCGACAGGAAGATGCTGACCCGCGTCAGCTCGGCATCGCCCATCCCCAACTCGGGTGGCGGCGCGGCGGACTCGATCAGACAGACCTGGCCATCGGCCGGAGCGACGACGACGCCGGGTCGGGTCGGCGGCACTCGCGGCGGGTGGCGGAAGAAGCCGGCACAGGCGCCGGCGGTTAGCAGGCCGGTTCGGCGCAGCCAGCGGGAGCGGCGGCCCACCAGGGCCAGGCCCAATCCGGCGGAAATGAACGGGAGCCCCGCGGGATGCACGGGCGGAACGGTCTGCCGCAGCAGGGACAGCACATGCTGCGGGCTGATCGTCGGGTTCTCGGCGGTCGAGCGGGGACGTCGTGCCACGCGGTTATCTTACGAAAGGCGCGAACGATGTCAGACCGGATACGTGACGCCGGTCAGTTCCTCGGAAACCGACCACAGCCGGTGCTGCAGGTCCTCGTCGTGTGACTGCGCGCTGGACGAGACCAGCTTCGGGTGGCCGCGCTGCTCACCGAGCCCATCGGGTCCGTAGTACTGCCCACCCTCGACGGCCGGGTCGGTGGCGGCCCGCAGCGTCGGCAGGGCGCCCATCGCCGCACCCTGGAACAGCAGCGGGCCGGCCAGCGCGAACAGCGGTCTAACCAGCGTCGGTGCGTTGCGACCCAGCTCGGTGCTGGACGCGCCAGGGTGCGCCGCGACGGCGATGGTGTTGGTGTGGTGCTCGGCCAGGCGGCGCTGCAGCTCATAGGTGAACAGCAGATTGGCCAGCTTGGACTGGCCATAAGCGGCGAACCGGTCGTAGCGATGTTCCCACTGCAGATCGTCGAAGTGAATCGCGGCGCGTAGCCGGTGGCCCGTGCTGCTGACGGTCACCACCCGCGAGCCTCGCACCGGCAGCAGGTTGTCCAGCAGCAGCCCGGTCAGCGCGAAGTGGCCGAGATGGTTGGTGCCAAACTGCATTTCGAAGCCGTCGTCGGTGAGTTGCTTGGGGGTCCACATCACCCCGGCGTTGTTGATCAGCAGATCGATGCGCGGGTAACCCTTGCGCAGCGCGGCCGCCGCGGCGCGCACCGAGGCCAGGGAGCTGAGGTCGAGCTCCTGCAGCGTCACGTCGGCCTCCGGATGGGCGGCAACGATGCGGGCCAGCGCGAGATTGCCCTTTTCCAGGTTGCGCACAGCGAGGACGACGGTCGCGCCGGTCTGCGCCAGCGCGGCGGCGGTGTGATAGCCGAGACCGGTGTTCGCGCCGGTGATGACGGCGACTCGGCCGCTCTGATCGGGAATGTCGCCGGTGGTCCATTTGCCGTCGGAACTCATCGCAGAGAACGATACCCATCCGGTCCCGGACTCGCCGTGTCGGTGCAATTCGGGTGGGCGTCGGTGGCATTGTCTGAAGGCGTGGAAATGGTTGATCCCGCGCATCGGCCGAGTCGGCGCGCGCCGCTGCGGTGGGCGGTCGGTGGTGTCATTCCGTGGCTGCTGCTGGCTGTCGGCCAGGTCGTCTGGTTCGAGTTCGACAAGCGAATGCCGTGGCTGCACATCGTGGCCGGCGCTGCAACGGTGCTCGGCGTGGTGATCTCGACAGCCGTGGTGCCGATGTGGCGCTACCGGGTGCACCGCTGGGAACTGAGCCCACAGGCGGTGTTCACCCGCACCGGGTGGCTGGTTCAGGAACGCCGCATCGCCCCGATCTCGCGGGTGCAAACCGTCGACACCCATCGCGGCCCGGTCGATCGACTGTTCGGGTTGGCCAACGTCACCGTCACCACGGCTTCGTCGGCCGGCGCGGTACACATCGCCGCGCTCGATGTCGATGTCGCCGACCATCTGGTGGCCCAGTTGACTGACATCGCGGCGATCGGTGCCGAGGACGCGACGTGAGTCAAACCGCTTGGCAGCGGCTGAGTCCCAGGATGCTACTGGTCCACCCGATTCACGAGCTGCTGCGCGAACTGCCGTTCCTGATCGGCGCCATCGTGCTGGGCACGACCACCGGGAACCAGCTGTGGACGGTCGCAGTGGTGGCCTACACCGTCGTGATCGGTGTGGCGCGCTGGATCACCACCAGCTACCGCATCGACGCCGGCCAGCTGCAGCTGCGTACCGGTCTGCTGCAGCGCAAGGTTTTGTCTCTGCCGCTCAACAGGATTCGGTCGGTGAGCAGCGACGCGCGACTGCTGCACCGGCTGATGGGCTTGGCGATGGTGCGGGTGAGTACCGGTCAGGAAGCCAAGGGCGAGAACGGATCTGGAGTGTTCGAACTCAACGCCGTCGAGGTTGGCCAGGTGCCGCAGTTGAAGGCGATCCTGCTGGCCGATTCGACCGAGCCGGATGAGATCACAACGGCGCAGCCGGATGATGTGCTGGCCCGTTGGCAGCCGGCGTGGCTGAGGTACTCACCGTTGAGTGTGTCCGGGCTGCTGTCGTTGGGCGCGGCGGCCGGTGTGGTGTACGAGTACGGATTCGCTGGGCCGCTGCAGCATTCGCAGATCGTGACGTCGGTGCTCGCCGAGGCCCGGCGGCTGGGGGCGGCCAGTACCGTCCTGGTCGTCGTCGGCGCGATCGTGGTGGCGTCGATGATCCTCGCCGTGGTCCGCTCGCTGCTCACCTGGGGCAACCTGGTACTGCTGCGTCAGGCCGACGTCCTGCACCTGCGGCACGGACTGCTGCGGCTTCGCGAGCGGGCCTACGACATGAGCAGGCTTCGCGGCGCAACTCTGCGGCAACCGCTGCTGGTGCGGATGTTCGGCGGTGCCCGGCTGGACGCGGTGATGACCGGTGTGCACGGCGCCGGAGAGGCGTCGGTGCTACTGCCGCCGTGTCCGGCGGCGACCGCGGAGTCGGTGCTGACCGAGTTGGTCGGCGACCGTGCGGTGGTCTCCGGACCGCTGCGCGGCCACGGCCGCCGGGCCGCGACCCGACGATGGACGCGGGCGCTCGGCCTGCCGTTGCTGGCCGGTGTTGGACTGGGAGCAGCCGTTCTGTTTGCCGGTAAAACCGTTGTGCCGGTGTGGATTTGGCCTGCCTGGATCGCGGTGACGGCGTGGTGCGCGCTGCTCGCGGTCGACCGGATCGGCGCGCTCGGTCACCAGGTCCACGACGGCTGGCTGGTGATGCGATCGGGCAGCGTCGAACGACGCCGCGATTGCCTGGCCGCTGCGGGGATCATCGGCTGGACGGTGCGCCAGACGCCGTTTCAGCGGCGGGCCAAGGTCGCGACTCTGGTGGCGGCCACCGCCGCGGGTGTCAAGCGTTATCCGCTGATCGATGTGCCGGATGACGTCGTGTGGTCGATCGCGGCCGAGGCGTCGCCGTGGGTGGCTGACAGCATCTGGGCCCGCCGTTGATCGTCGGCGCCAAGCCCGCTACGCAGTCAGTCCGCGCACCGCGATAATGCGTTCCGCGAGTTGTTCGCTGGTGGCCGCGGCCACCGGCGGCCCGCCGCAGAGCCGCCGCAGTTCGTTGTGAATCCAGCCGTGCGGCTTGCCAAGTCGATAGTGCGCTGCCGACACCAGCGCGTTGAGTTCGCGGCGGAGGTCACGCAGTTGGCCGTGCCGGGTGACCGGCTCGGCGGTGGCCACGCCGTCGCGAGTGCGGCGGTCGTACTGCTCTTCTTGCTGGCGGCGCAACAACTCTCGCATCTGCACGGCGTCCAGCAGGCCGGGGATGCCGAGGTAATCGGCTTCTTCGTCGCTGCCGGCGGGCGTCGCGGTGCCGAACGACGAGCCGTCGAAAATCACCTGGTCCAGTTCGGCGTCGGCGCCCAGTGACTCGAATGTGTTGTCCATCTCGGACGGCTCGTCTTTGCGCTGCTGGGCCTCTGCAAGTTCGTCTTTTTCCCGATGTGGTTGGCCGAGAACGTGATTGCGCTGCGCCTCCAACTCGCTGGCCAGCAGCAGCAGTGAGGGCACCGACGGCAGGAAGACGCTCGCGGTCTCGCCGGGCCGCCGGGACCGGACGAACCGGCCGATGGCCTGAGCGAAGAACAGCGGCGTGGATGCGCTGGTCGCGTAGACGCCGACCGCAAGTCGCGGCACGTCGACGCCCTCGGACACCATCCGCACCGCGACCAGCCAGCGGGTGTCCGAGGCAGCGAACTGCGCGATGCGTTTCGACGCGCCAGGGTCGTCCGACAACACGACCGTCGGCTCTTCACCCGTAATCCGTTTCAGCAGAACCGCATAGGCGCGTGCGGCCTGCTGGTCCGAGGCGATCACCATGCCGCCGGCGTCCGGGACGCCACCGGCCCGCAGCTGTCGCAACCGGGTATCGGCGGCGGTCACCACCGCGGGCATCCACTCGCCGGCCGGATCCAGAGCGGTGCGCCAGGCCCGCGCCGTGTGCTCGGCGCTGGCCGGTTCGCCGAGCCGCGCGGCGTATTCCGCTCCGGCGCTGTCACGCCACCGGGTCTCGCCGGAGTAGGCCATGAACACCACCGGACGCACTACGCCATCGGCAAGGGCGTCGGTGTAGCCGTAGGTGTGATCGGCCTGCGACCTCATCCATCCGCCGGCGTCCGGTTCGTAACGCACGAACGGGATCGGAGAGTCGTCGCTACGGAACGGCGTGCCGGTCAGCGCCAGCCGACGGGTGGCGTCGCCGAATGCTTCCAGCAAGGCGTCGCCCCAACTCTTGGCCTCGCCGCCGTGGTGGACCTCGTCGAAGATGACCAGCGTCCGGCGGCCCTCGGTGCGCACGCGGTGACGGCTGGGATGGCTGGCCACCTGTGCGTAGGTGACGACGACGCCGTGGTACTCCGCCGAGGTATGTGCTGCGCTGTTGCTGAATTTCGGGTCCAGCGCGATGCCGTCAACGGCGGCCGCCGACGCCCACTGCACCTTGAGGTGTTCGGTGGGCACCACCACGGTGATGGCGTCGATGGTGCGGTCGGCCAGCAACTCACCGGCGATCCGCAGCGCAAACGCGGTCTTGCCGGCGCCGGGGGTGGCGACCAGCAGATAGTCACGCGGTTTGGCGCTCAGATAACGCACCAATGCCCGACGTTGCCAGCCCCGCAAAGCCCGGGTGCTGGGCGCTTCTACTGCCCGCACCCGAACTCCAATCTGATCGAGATGCAGTCTAGGGCAAGGACATCGGGGCACGCATCTCCGCAGGACGGCGGCGAGTCGCGGCATCGCTCTGGTGTGACGGCCAAACTTTTGACATCGTCAGACCGATGATCACCGGACTGGCGCACAGCGGGGTGTGCGTGCCCGACTGCGAGGCTGCGGTCGCGTTTTATCGGGACGTGCTGGGCATGCGGGTGCTCTCGCCGCCCTACGTGATGGGCGGCGATGCGATCCGCGACGACATGGGGCAGATGGTCTCGGACCCGACCATGAAAGCGGCCATCGTGGGGTTTGAGGACGACGGTGATCGTGTCCTCGAGGTGATCGAGTACCTCGGGGTTGACGGCGGCGATCAGCGAACCGCCGCGGCCCTCACCGACCACGGCTTGTCGCACGTCGGGCTGATCTGCGAGGACCTCGACGCGACCCGGGCCGAGCTCGAGGCGAACGGGGTGAACTTTCTGGTCGACAGTATCGCCGACGTGGCGAGAGTCCGCACGACGTGGTTCGTCGATCCATGGGGCGTGGTGTTCATCCTGGTCGAGAAGAGCAAGCCGGGGCGCCCATACTTCGCGCAGTGGGGTGAAGTGCCGCGGCCGTAGCATCGGTGTCGTGACAACGCCGATCGTCGACGAAAACGCCCGCGCTGAACGGCTTCTTGACGCACAGGCCAAGGCGGCGCAGTTGTTCGGCGAGATCGAAAGCCGCGGCCTGATCCGACCCGGTGTCGGCGAGAAGGACCTCTCCGATGAGATCAACGCGTTGGCGGCCGACTTGTTCGGCGTCAAGCGGCACTGGCACCGGCGGATCGTGCGGGCCGGCGAGAACACCTTGCAGCCCTTCAAGGAACGTCCACCCGACCGGCTCGTCGTCGACGACGACATCGTCTTCCTCGATTTCGGGCCGATATTCGAAGAGTGGGAAGCCGACTTCGGGCGCACCTATGTGCTCGGCGACGACCCGCGCAAGCTCGCCGTGCGCGACGCCCTGCCGCGGGTGTGGCAGGCCGGCCGCGACTACTTCGAGGGCCACCCGGACGTCACCGGCGCCGAATTGTTCGATGCAGCCGTGGAGGCGGCCCGCGCCGAGGGGTTCGACTGGGGCAGCCACATCGCCGGCCATCTGGTCGGGGAGTTCCCGCACAAGAAGATCGCCGGCACCGAGACCGAGTGGTACATCATGCCCGGTTCGACCAAGCCGATGCGGCGCATCGACCCGAGCGGCCGGCGGTGTCACTGGATCCTCGAGATCCACCTGATCGACCCGCAACGCCGCTTCGGCGGGTTCTACGAGCAGCTGCTCGATCTGGCCTGAGGAATCGGAGCGATTGTCGACGGTGACGGCCGGTCGTCGGGAACGAGCTGGGCGCGCAGCCAGGCGATGACCATTGGCACCACCTCGTTCGCCTTGCTCATCGCAACGTGCCCGGTGTTCTCGATCAGGTGTACCTCGGTGTTCGCTCGGCCTTCGAAGACCAGTGTGTCGGACTGCGGGATGAAGTAGTCGTCAGCGCCGTTGACCACGAGCATGTTCGCATTGCGCTGCTGGGCAAGCAGATCCCGCCGGTTCAGCTTCCCGAGACCAACGCTTAGCTCGTCGAGGGTGGGTGAGTGGTCCCAGTGCATGGCGTTGCCGATGATGTCGTGCATGCCGAAGGGCAGGTGCTGTAGGTGCTCCGGCTTAAACGAGTCGGCAACGGGGCCGCCCTGATCGACGGCGGCGTCGACGAATGCCGCCAGCCCCGACATCGCAGAGAAGTTGCCGCCGAACGACGCTCCGAAGTGGCCGACTTTGCCGTTGCCGAGCGTACGCGCGTAATCGGCCAGCCCGCGGATCACGTCGTCGGAGTGTTCGTCGAGCGGGATCGCGGTCTCGCCGGTGCCGGGGTGGTCGAAGGCCATCGTCGTCACCCCGGCGCCCTTGGTAAACCCGACCCACCACGGGTGGATATCCATCTTCCAGGTGTCCACGCCGCCGCTGGCGAGCAGCACCGGCCGGGCCGCGTAGTCGCCGTCGACTGAGTACAGGTGGACTGGTACGTCGACGCTGCCGTCGCGGTATCCGACAGTGACGATGCGGCGCTCGAAGGTCACCGGAAAATCCTTGGCCGCCAGCTGAAATTGTTCGAGTTGATTGTGCAGGGCGCGCTCCCGCGCGGCGTCGGTCAGGCAGGGAAACTTGGCGCAGCCGTAGGCCAGCGACGCCAGGTAGTGGTCACTGCGGGCAGCGTATTGTGCAGCCAGCTTTGACCATTCGTAAACCCAGCCGCCGGGAGTGTCGGCCCACATGTCGGTGACGGCGGCCCCTACCTGTCGGATGTCGGCGGGCGGGATGCCGAACTTCTCGAATTGGTTTGTGCGGTCTTCGAACATGTCCGCGGCGGAGATTTGGTAGGTGTACATGGGTTTCAGCTCCTCACTGTGGCGAAGTAGTCGGCAATGGCTGTGGTGTCGTGCAGAGTGGCGATGGCGCCGATATAGCTGTCTGGGCGGATCACGACGCGGGCCCCGTCGTTGATACCGAGTCGCTGTGCCACAACACCTTCCGGATCGGCGATCACGGCGTCGTAGCCGGCGACGGGCGTGGAGTCGGTGGTGACCAGCACCTGGGTGTGGCTGGGGTCGTCCGGCGCGGGGGCGACCTGTGCGTCGGCGACTGTCAGGATGACGTGGCGGGTGTGCCGGCCCAGCACCGCGCCGAGTTGCTCTTGCACCTTGGCGTCGGCGACGTGCGGAAGGTGTTCGCCAGCAGAAGCTTTGGCGTGCCCCGAAATCCCGCCCACCGCAATCGGACTGTTCTTGTAGCTGATGTTGACCTCGGTCGCGGTCTCGGCCATGAACCGCCGCGCCGCGGGAACTCGCCCGACCATCCGGAGTACCACGTCGCGGATCCGCCGCGGCAGGCCGGACAGCGTGCCCGCCCGGGTGAGCCGGTTGGTGAAGGTGATGACAGCATCGGCGATCGGCAGCCGCTCGGCCTCATAGCTGTCCAATAGGGTGTTGCCGGCTTCACCGTTGATCCTCGCCGCCAGCTTCCAGGCCAGGTTGAACGCGTCCTGCATGCCGGTGTTCATGCCCTGGCCGCCGGCCGGGCTGTGGATGTGGGCGGCGTCGCCGGCCAGGAAGACCCGGCCCCAGCGGTAGGCCGGCACCCGAGCGTGGTGGATCTCGAAGCCCGTGAGCCAGTGCGACCGCAGCACCCGGATGCCGCCGATGCGCCGGTCGAGGATTGCCTGCAGTTCGTCCTGAGTGGGATTCGTGTTGAACTGCGCGTCATGTACCTCGGCGAGAAACCGCATTCGCCCGTCGGCCATCGGCAGCACGACCACCGGCCCGTCCGGGGCGAAGAAGGTGTGCATGGCGTCGAGATCGAGCTGATGCTCGGCGTCGACGTCGGCGAGTAGGAAGCGCTGCCCGACGAAGGAACCGGCCAGCTTCGTGCCGACCATCCGCCGCACAACGCTGTGGCCGCCGTCGGCCCCGATCACCCACGAAGCGCAAACCTCCTCGGTCGAGCCGTCGTCGCGCCGGAGGGTGACGTGCACATCCTGTTCGGACTGGGTGAGCGCGACCAGCTCGACTCCGCGGTCGACCGTGACTCCGAGCGACTCCAGGTGGTCGTTCAGCACGCGCTCGGTTTCGGTCTGTGCCGTGCTCAGCGTGAACGGAAACGCGCTGTCGACCTCGCCAAGGGGGACCCGGAACAATTTGGTGTGCCCTGCGTAGAGCTGCATGGCGATCGCCTTGATGCCAGTGCTCACCAACTCGTCGACGATGCCCATCCGATCGAACATGTCCAGGCTGCGGGGGTGGACGGCGATCGCGCGGGACTGGTCGGTCGGGTGGGTCAGCTTGTCGATCACCCGCACGCGGACACCGCGGCGGGCGAGTTCGGCCCCGGCGACCAGGCCCACGGGGCCGGCGCCGACGACGAGGACTTGCATGTCCGGGTTGGTGGTCATCGCTGCTCCTGATTTTCACGCTGCGTTGAAACTTGCACAAGTCTCACGGTACGTTGAGTTGAGTCTCAACGCAAGAAGAAATTCACGCTATGATGAAACTCATGGGGAGGAAAGCGATAAGCCCAGGTCCGCGCGACGAACGCGGGGTGCTGTCGGCCCGAATAGTTGCCGCCGCCCGTATCGAGTTCGCAGAACACGGCTGGGCCGGCACCACGATCCGGGCGGTTGCGCGGGCCTCTGACGTCGACCCAGCCCTCGTCTACCACTACTTCGGGTCGAAGGAAGGCCTGCTCGACGCCGCGACCAACCCGCCGCAGAAATGGCTGGAAAGCATTGCGAACATGTGGACCACGCCGACCGACGGACTAGGTACCGCGCTGATCACGTTGCTGCTGGCCAGCTGGGCCGACGACGATATCGGGCCCACGCTGCGCGCCATCCTGCAGACCGCCGCCCACGAACCGTCGACTCGCGAGAAGCTGCGGCGCGTGGTGGAGAGCAGCCTGATGGGTGTCTCGGAACTGGGCCAGGACGACCACGATCGCCTAGTGCGCAGCGGGCTCATCTCGTCACAGATGATGGGGTTCGCGCTGATGCGCTACGTCTGGAAGATCGAACCCGTCGCGTCGATGCCGGACGACGCGGCGATCGCCGCGATCGCCCCGAACCTGCAGCGCTACGTCGACGGTGATCTGGCTTAGACCGGGAACGTCACCCCGGTCAGTTCTTCGGAGACGGCCCAGAGCTTGCGCTGACGTTCGGCGTCATGCGACTTCTTGCTCGAGCCGACGATCACGGGGGCACCCTGCGACTGGGCGAAGCCGGACGGGCCGTAATACTGGCCGCCTTGCACCCCCGGGTCGGTCGAGGCGCGCAGCGTGGGTAGCGCGCCGCCGGCCGCGTCCTGGGTGACCAGAGGCGCGGCCAACCGGAAGACCGACTCCACCGGCCCGGGCAGGTGGCGCATCAGCTCGGTGTCGGAGAAACCGGGGTGCGCGGCCGCGGCGATCGTGGTGCCGAGCGGCGCCAGCCGTCGCTGCAGCTCGTAGGTGAACAGCAGATTGGACAGCTTGGCCTGTCCGTACGCCGCGACCCGGTTGTAGCTGCGCTCCCACTGCAGGTCGTCGAAGTGGATGTCGGCCATGATGCGGTGACCGACGCTGCTGACCGTCACGACCCGCGAGCCGGCCACCGGTAGCAGCTTGTCCAGCAGCAACCCGGTGAGTGCGAAGTGGCCCAGGTGGTTGGTGCCGAACTGCATCTCGAAGCCGTCCTTGGTGGTCTGCTTCGGCGGGTACATCACCCCGGCGTTGTTGATCAACAGGTCGATGCGGTCGTGATCGGCGCGCAGCTGTTCTGCCGCGGCGCGGACGGACTCCAGGGAGCTCAGGTCGAGTTCCTGCAGGGCCACGTCTGCGTTGGGGGAGCGCTTGCGGATGTCGAGCGCGGCGTCCTTGCCTTTGTCGAGGTTGCGCACCGCGAGCACGACCTGCGCGCCCTTGGCGGCCAACGCCGCGGCGGTTTCAAGGCCGAGCCCGGTGTTGGACCCGGTGACGACGGCAATGCGGCCGGTTTGATCGGGGATGTCGGCGGTTGTCCACTTGGCCATGGATTGCTCCCTGAGCTGTAAGGTAAACGGGGCGTGCGCCCCGCTTGATCTTGTCGACTATACGGAACGTACGCCCCGCTTTGTCAACACGGTAGGTGATCCATGTCTGTACCCGCTAAACCGCTTCGCGCAGACGCGGCCCGCAACCGCGCCCGCGTGCTGGAAACGGCGTACGACACATTCGCGGCCGAGGGCCTGGCAGTGCCGATCGACGAGATCGCCCGGCGGGCGGGCGTCGGCGCCGGCACGGTCTACCGGCACTTTCCGACCAAAGAAGACCTATTCGCGGCGGTCGTTGAAAGCCGGCTGCAGCACATCATCACGGCCGGCCGGGCACTGCTGGACGATCCGGGGCCGGACGAGGCGTTGTTCGCCTTCCTGCGGTCGATGGTGCTGGACGTCGGCGCCACCGACCAGGGCCTGGTCGACGCGCTGGGCGGAATGGGTATCGAGATCGACTCCGCCGCACCCGACGCCGAGGACGCGTTCCGCGCTCTGCTCGGCGAGCTCCTTGCGGCCGCACAAGGCGCCGGGACCGTACGCCTCGACGTCGACGTGCCGGAGATCAAGGCGCTGATGGTCGGGTGCCAGGCCATGCAGGGCTACGACAAGGCGCGGGCCGCGCGGGTGACCGACGTCGTCATCGACGGTTTACGCCCGGGGCGATGAGGCCGGGCTCCATCCATGACCCCGCTCCTCCTGCCGCCGCTGCGCGGCGCCCATCGTCGCGGGGCTCCGTCCATGACCCCGCTCCTCCTGCCGCCGCTGCGCGGCGCCCATCGTCGCGGGGCGATCTTGCACTCGATATAGGCGAGTGCTAAAAATGACATTGGCACTCCCGACCGGTGAGTGCTAGGTCGGGACGGTGAGACCAAGTTAAGACAGCTACGGTCGTCCGTCGCGGGCACTGCGCCCGACCATAGACGTGTCATCCCCTATCGGAGGAATCACTTCGCAATGGCTAAGACAATTGCGTACGACGAAGAGGCCCGTCGCGGCCTCGAGCGGGGCCTCAACGCCCTCGCCGACGCGGTAAAGGTGACGTTGGGGCCCAAGGGCCGCAACGTCGTCCTGGAGAAGAAGTGGGGCGCTCCCACGATCACCAACGATGGTGTGTCCATCGCCAAGGAGATCGAGCTGGAGGACCCCTACGAGAAGATCGGCGCCGAGCTGGTCAAGGAAGTCGCCAAGAAGACCGACGACGTTGCCGGTGACGGCACCACCACGGCGACCGTGCTCGCCCAGGCGCTCGTCAAGGAAGGCCTGCGCAACGTGGCGGCCGGCGCCAACCCGCTCGGCCTCAAGCGCGGCATCGAGAAGGCCGTCGAGAAGATCACCGAAACCCTGCTGAAGTCGGCCAAAGAGGTCGAGACCAAGGCGCAGATCGCTGCCACCGCGGCCATCTCGGCCGGTGACACCCAGATCGGCGAGCTGATCGCCGAGGCCATGGACAAGGTCGGCAACGAGGGTGTCATCACCGTCGAGGAGTCGAACACCTTCGGCCTGCAGCTGGAGCTCACCGAAGGTATGCGCTTCGACAAGGGCTACATCTCGGGTTACTTCGTCACCGACGCTGAGCGTCAGGAAGCGGTCCTCGAGGACCCCTACATCCTGCTGGTGTCGTCGAAGGTGTCGACGGTCAAGGACCTGCTGCCGCTGCTGGAGAAGGTCATCCAGTCCGGCAAGCCGTTGCTGATCATCGCCGAGGACGTCGAGGGTGAGGCCCTGTCGACCCTGGTCGTCAACAAGATCCGCGGCACCTTCAAGTCTGTCGCCGTCAAGGCGCCGGGCTTCGGTGACCGCCGCAAGGCCATGCTGCAGGACATCGCGATCCTGACCGGTGGCCAGGTCGTCAGCGAAGAGGTCGGCCTCTCGCTGGAGACCGCTGACATCTCGCTGTTGGGCCAGGCCCGCAAGGTGGTCATCAACAAGGACGAGACCACCATCGTCGAGGGCGCCGGTGACTCCGACGCCATCGCCGGACGGGTTGCCCAGATCCGGGCCGAGATCGAGAACAGCGACTCCGACTACGACCGCGAGAAGCTGCAGGAGCGCCTGGCCAAGCTGGCCGGCGGTGTTGCGGTGATCAAGGCCGGAGCTGCCACCGAGGTGGAGCTCAAGGAGCGCAAGCACCGCATCGAGGACGCCGTGCGTAACGCCAAGGCGGCCGTCGAAGAGGGCATCGTCGCCGGTGGTGGCGTGGCCCTGCTGCAGTCGGCTCCTGCCCTGGATGACCTGAAGCTCAGCGGCGACGAGGCGACGGGCGCGAACATCGTGCGCGTTGCACTGTCGGCTCCGCTGAAGCAGATCGCGTTCAACGGTGGACTCGAGCCCGGCGTCGTCGCGGAGAAGGTCGCCAACTCCAAGCCGGGCGTCGGCCTCAACGCCGCCACCGGTGAGTACGAGGACCTGCTCAAGGCGGGCGTCGCCGACCCGGTCAAGGTGACGCGTTCGGCGCTGCAGAACGCGGCGTCCATCGCGGCGCTGTTCCTGACCACCGAGGCCGTCGTGGCCGACAAGCCGGAGAAGGCCGCCGCTCCCGTCGGCGACCCGACCGGTGGCATGGGCGGTATGGACTTCTAAGTCCTTCTGTTCGACGAGAAGCCCGGTTCCCCTCGTGGGGGCCGGGTTTTTCGTATCTCAATCCGCCGAGCGTGAAGTCAGCTTCACTCCCAACGCCGAGCGTGACGTTGGCTTCACGTTCGACGTCTGTACGTTCGAACCATGTCCCTTCCTCCGCCATCGCCCACCAGCACGGCCGTCGTCACCGGTGCCTCGTCGGGCATCGGCCTCGACATCGCCCGCGAACTGGTCGCCCGCAACCACGGCGTCACACTGGTAGCTCGGCGCGAGGACACGTTGCGCGAGCTGGCCGACGAATTGGCGGGCCGCGTTCGCGTCGAGTGGATCGCCTGCGACGTCGCTGCTCCGCAGGCCCGCGCACGGCTGTTCGACGAGGTGGCCAGTAGGGGTCTGACCGTCGACATCCTGGTCAACAACGCCGGGATCGGCACCATCGGGTCGGTGACCAAGACCTCCGTGGACGACGAGGTAGCCCAGGTGCGGGTGAACGTGGAGGCCGTCATCGATCTGACGACCCGCGCCGTCCAGCAGATGGTGCCGCGCGGGCGTGGGGCGATCCTCAACGTCGGATCCACCGCGGGCTTCCACCCGTTCCCGGGCCAGGTCGGCTACAGCGCCACCAAAGCCTTCGTGAGGACGTACACCGAGGGGCTGCGCGGCGAGCTTGCCGGCACCGGCGTCACCGTGGCATTGCTGTGCCCGGGTCCGGTGCGAACCGGATTCCTGAAAAGCGCGGGCATGGACGAGCGAGCCTTTGCGGCAGCGTTCCCGAAGTTCCTGTGGATGCCGTCGCGCGACGTCGCACGCATCGGTGTCGACGCACTCGACGGCGATCGCGGAACGGTGATCGCCGGGCTGCCGAGCCGGTTCAGCACCCGGCTCCTGCAATTCATGCCTCGACGATTGCTGCTGCCGCTGCTGAAACGCCAGCATCCGGGACTGCGCAGGGACCGATCAGCCGGCTGATGCGGGCCATTGGCGCATCCAGCCCTCTACCGGCAACGCCAGGGCGTTACACAGCGTGCAGACCGTGCGGTACCAGCCGACGGCCGTGAGCAGTTCGATCCGTTGCTCGTCGTCGAAGTGCCGGCCGAGCGCGGTCCAGGTCGCGTCCGACCACGAACCCGTGTTTTCCAGCTCGTCGACCGCCTCGACCACGGTCCGGTCTACCGCGCTCCACCGGGGGTCGTCCGGGCCGCCGCAGACCAACGCATCGCATTCGTCATCGCTGACGCCCGCGATGGGACCCCAGAATGCCGCCTGCCCGCCCCACTCGTACCGGCAACCCACCAGTGCACAGGTCCGCAGGATGGCGATGGTCCGGGCGCGCGGCGGCAGAAGCGCTGCGGTGTACAGCGATTCGCCCAGCCTGCGCAACCGGCCGGCCAGCACCGGGTGGCGCTGCAGGCAGCGAACCAGCAGCAGCGGCTCATAGGTGCGGTCCGGGTGCCCCCAGCTGTTGATGCCTGCGGTGTCCTGCTCGCTCCACGGCTCGGCGAGCGGTTCGACGCGGCTCATATGGCCGAGGATAGGTGCCGCGCTGTGAGGCCGGAGTCTTTCCTGGTTTTGGGTAACTGATCTACTGAATATTCGAACAGGTGGAAACGAAGGGACGACATCATGGGAAATTCATTACGACGCATACTTTTTGGAGTAGTCCCCAGCTGCGTTGCCTGCCTGATCCTGGCGCCGACCGCCGGTGCCGCGCCCGATCCGTGCTCGGCCAGTGGAGTGGCAGCCACCGCCAGCGGGGTGCTGAACTCGGCGAGCGGATACCTCGACGGCCACCCGGACGTCAACAACGTGCTGACCACTGCGGTCAACCAGTCACCGGCCGACGCCAAGTCCTCGGTGCGGGGTTATTTCCTCAGCCACGTCGGCGAGGCGCTGGAACTCAAGGGCATCGCCCAGCCGTTGCTCGATCTCAAGGGCCGTTGTAACGCGTCGGTGTCACCGGACCAGTTGGCGGCCCTGTTCGACGCGCTGTCCGCCAACTGAGATGTTCGCCGTCTCAGGCAACTCCGGAGGCCGTGACAGTGCGGGCGGGAGTGCTGAACTGCAGGGCGGAATTCTCGACGGGGCCCTTGCGTAGCCGTGCCTCGTCGGCGCGGAAGTTCATCTCCATCGTCCACGGACCGGTGGTTCCCTGCTGCGGGAATTGGTCGATCGCGCGCAGGATGTAGCCCGCCGGGAAGTCGAGCATCGGGCGCTTCTCGATGTTGGGGTCGTCGCAAATCGGAACGACGGTGGTGTATCCGCGCCGATCCATGTAGGTCAGCAGCCGGCACAGGTGCTCGCAGATCAGGTCGATCTTCAGCGTCCATGAGGAGTTGGTGTAGCCGAATGCGAAAGCGAAGTTCGGGATGCCCGACACCATGAAGCTCTTGTAGACCACACATTCGTGGGGATCTTTCGCCTCCCCGTCGACGGAAATCCGGATCCCGCCGAGCGGAAGCAGTTTCAGGCCGGTCGCCGTCACGATGATGTCGGCTTTCAGCTCGCGGCCCGACTCCAGCTTGATGCCGGTCTTGGTGAAGCCGGCGATCTTGTCGGTGACCACCGAGGCTTTGCCCGCGCTGATGGCCTTGAACAAATCATTGTCGGGCACCACACACAGCCGCTGGTCCCACGGCTTGTAGGTGGGGTTGAAGTGCGTGTCGAGGTCGTAATCGCGGGGCAGGGCCCAGGCGTTGAGGCCGCGGATCAATCGCCGTACCACCTTGGGGTGGCGCTGGCCCATGGCGTAGATCAGCCGCTGCCGGGCCTTGTTCATCGCACGGGTGATCCGGTAAGCCGTCTTGTCCGGCAACACTTTTCGCAACCCGTTGGCGATCGGATCCTTGCGCGGGAGCGGTATCACGTAAGTGGGTGATCGCTGCAGCATCGTGATGTGTGCGGTGTCGTCGGCCATCGCCGGGATCAGGGTGACCGCGGTGGCCCCGCTACCGATGACCACGACTTGCTTGCCCCGGTAATCCAGGTCCTCAGGCCAGAACTGCGGGTGCACGATCTGTCCTTCGAAGTCCTCCTGGCCCGCGAAGTGCGGCGTGTATCCGGTCCGGTAGTCGTAATAGCCCGTCGCGCCGAACAACCAGTCGCAGGTGACCTGCCACTGCTTGCCGTCGCGTTCGAGCGTCACCGTCCACTGCGCAGATCGGGTGCTGAAATCCGCCGCGATCACGTTGTGCTGCAGGTAGATCCGCTTGTCCAGGCCGTCGTCTTCGATGACCTCGTACAAGTAGTCGAGGATCTCGTGCGCGTCCGCGATGGCGTTGTCGGCGGTCCAGGGTTTGAATTCATAGCCGAACGTGTGCAGGTCCGAGTCCGACCGGATGCCCGGGTAGCGAAACAGATCCCAGGTTCCGCCGATGGCCTCACGATTGTCGACGATGGCAAACGTGCGGTCGGGCTGCATGTCGACCAGGTAGTGACCGAGCCCGATCCCGGATATTCCGGCGCCGACGATGAGCACGTCGACGTGACCGGTGAATGCGCCTTTGGGACGGACCTGGTTGAGCGTATCGGCGGACATGTGATCGACGGTAAGTTCCGGGAAACAGCCGCCAAAGGGCCTTTCGTCACACGGACGGCGCGAAAGGTCAGGCGGGCACTGACTGCCGGCCGCGAATCAGCTTGCCCGGCCGCGCATCGGTCGGCACACCGTTTTCGGCGATCACTTCACCGGTGACGATTGTCGCCACGTAGCCCTGCGCGGTCTGGTCGAGCCGGCGCCCACCGGCGGGCAGGTCGTGGATGATCACCGGCTTGTGCAACTGCAACGCCGCGTGGTCGATCACGTTCAGGTCGGCCTTGTATCCCACGGCGATCCGGCCCCGGTCGGCCAACCCGGCGACGCGGGCCGGCACTGACGTCAGCCGGCGCACGGCTTCGGGCACCTCGAAGCGGCCGGACTTACGGTCGCGTGCCCAGTGCGCCAGGAAGTACGTCGAATAGCTTGCGTCGCAGATCATTCCGTAGTGTGCGCCGCCGTCGCCCAGTCCGAGCACCACGTCGTCGCGATGCAGCAACTCACCGACGGTGTCCAGGGAGTTGTTCTCCAGGTTGCTGGTCGCGACCAGCAGCATGGCGCGGCCGTCGTCGTCGAGCAGCCGCTCGTAGGCCTCTTCCATCGGGTTGACGCCCTTGGCGCGGGCGCGGGCACCAATGCTGTCTTTGGGGTCCGGCTCGTAGTTGGGGTTGTCGGTCAGCGGGAAGATCCAGTCCCACATCTGCGTCACGATGAGGATCGGTTGCCCCACCCCGGGTTTGTCGGCGAGGATCCGGGCGCGAACCTCGGGTTTGCGCATCTCGGCGACGCGTTCGGCCAGCGGCAGGTGCGCGATCTCGCGGTAGCTGGGATACAGCACGAAGGGGTTGGCGCTCAGTTGCAACCCCATGATCAAACCGATCGGACGCGGCAGCAGCTGCGCCGTGACGTCGCCGCCGGCGGCATTGGACTTCTCGATCATGTTGATCGCGTCCGGCCAGGTCGGGTCCCCGGCGTTGGCGACGACGAGGGTGAACGTCACCGGCAGCCCGACGTCCTCGGCCACGTCGAAGACCGTCTGCAGCACCGCCTGATAGCCGCCGGCGGGAATGTCGGGCACGAACTGCAGCAGGCCACCGCCGCCGTCGACCACGCCGCGGGCGATCTCCTCGATCTCCTCGCGGGCCGCGTCGTAACTTGGTATCGGAGAACCACTTTCGGTCTTGTGAATGGTGAAGCGGGAGGTGGCGAAGCCTAGCGCGCCTACCTCGATCGCCTCCTTGGCGAGCTTCCGCATCATGGCCAGGTCCTCGGCGGTGGCCGCCTCGCGGTTGGCGCCGCGTTGGCCCATCACGTAGACCCGCAGCGGCGAGTGCGGCAGGTAGGCCGCCACGTCAATATCGCGCCTGCCGGCGTCGAGCGCGTCCATGTATTGCGGGAACGTCTCCCAATTCCACGGCAGGCCGTCGGTCATCACCACACCGGGAATGTCTTCGACCCCGGCCATCACGTCGACCAGAACGTCGTGGTCCTCCTGCCGGCACGGCGCGAAGCCCACCCCGCAGTTGCCCATCACCACGGTGGTCACCCCGTGCGCCGACGACGGCGTCAGTCGTTCCGACCAGATCGACTGGCCGTCGTAGTGGGTGTGCAAGTCGACGAAGCCCGGCGTGACCAGCAGCCCGGACGCGTCGATCTCGCGCGCGGCATCGGCGCCGTTGACGTTGCCGACAGCGGCGATGACGCCGTCGCGCACGGCGACGTCACCGACGTACGGCTCGCCGCCCAGTCCGTCCACGATGGTGCCGTTGCGGATGATCAGGTCGTAGGTCATCTGGATAATCTACGACCGTGTCGGTGCCTCATGCCAGGATGAAGGTATGTCTGACCCCGACGCCGCAGCCCGGGAGTTGCTTCGCGATTCGTTCACCCGGCTGATCGAGCATGTCGACGAGATCGCCGACGGCCTGACCGACGAGCAGGCCACCTACCAGCCGACACCGGAGGCCAACAGCATTGCCTGGCTGATCTGGCACAGCGCACGGGTGCAGGACATCCAGCTCGCGCCGATCGCCGGCATCGAGCAGGTGTGGACGGCCGGCGGATGGGTCGACCGGCTCGGTCTCGATCTGCCGCGCGACGACTCAGGCTACGGCCACGGGCCTGCGGAAGTGGCCAAGGTGCGGGCACCGATCGAACTGCTGGCGGGCTACTACCACGCCCTGCACGACGTGACGCTGACGTTCGTCGCCGGTGTCACCGCCGAGGACCTGTCGCGCATCGTCGACCGCCACTGGGATCCGCCGGTGACAGCCAGCGCCCGGATCGTCAGCATCATCGACGACTGCGCGCAGCACCTCGGCCAGGCCGCCTATCTGCGCGGCATCGCGCCCTGACAGCGAACTTGACACCTGTCGAACCCGTGCGACCCACGTCACACTGACGCGTCTACGATGGCCACTATGACCGCCATCAAGCCTCCCGAGACCGCGCCCAGCAGCACTGATTTCTCCGGCACCGGCACCATCCACAATCCCGCGACCGGCGCCGTTGCGGGGCAGGTGGAGTGGACCGACGCCGCCGATGTTCCCGCGATCGCCGCCGGACTGCGCGCCGCGCAGCGCGAATGGGAGCACCGCGGGGCCGACGGCCGCGCCAAAGCGTTGGCCCGGTTCGCGATCTGGCTCGCCGACCACCGGGGCGAAATCGAAGCGCTGCTGATCAAGGAGACCGGCAAATCCGCCGTCGATGCCGCGCAAGAGGTGCCGATGCTGATCATGATCCTGTCGTACTACGTCAGGACCATGGCCAAGGCGCTTGCGCCCGAGAAGCGGCCGGCCGCACTGCCGTTCATGGCGATCAAGAAGGTCACCGTCCACTACCGCCCACGCCCCGTCGTGGGCATCATCGCGCCGTGGAACTACCCGGTCGCCAACGCCTTGATGGACGGCATCGGTGCGCTGGCCGCGGGCTGCGCGGTGCTGCTGAAGCCGTCCGAGCGCACCCCGCTGACCGCCGAGGTGTTGCGCCGCGGCTGGCTGGAGTCCGGCGCTCCCGATGTGTTCGCGGTGGTGCAGGGCGCCCGCGCGGTGTCGGAGGCTGTGATCGACAACTCGGATTACATCCAGTTCACCGGCTCATGTGCCACCGGGAGCAAGGTGATGGAACGCGCCGCCCGGCGGCTGACACCGGTCAGCCTCGAACTCGGCGGCAAGGACCCGATGATCGTCCTCGAGGACGCCGACGTCGACCTCGCCGCACATGCCGCGGTCTGGGGCGCGATGTTCAATGCCGGGCAGACCTGCGTCTCGGTGGAGCGCGTCTACGTGCTCGACTCGATCTACGACCGGTTCGTCGACGCGGTGGTGCGCGACGTGCGGTCGCTGCAGGTGGGGGCCGGCGAGGGCAACACCTTCGGCGCGCTGATCGACGAGCAGCAGTTGGCGGTCACCGAGCGCCACGTCCGCGAGGCGTTGGCGGCCGGCGCCAAGGCGCTGACAGGTGGTCGGCGCACCGACACCTCGGGAAGTTTCTACCCGCCCACGGTGCTGGTCGATGTCGACCACTCGATGACCTGCATGACCGAGGAGACCTTCGGCCCGACGCTGCCGATCATGAAGGTGAGCTCGGTCGAGGAAGCGATCCGGCTGGCCAACGACAGCGAATACGGGCTGAGCGCCTCGGTGTTCTCCAAAGACTTCGAGCGGGCCGAAGAGGTTGCGCTGCAGCTTGATTGCGGCGCGGTCAACATCAACGACGTGATCACCAACCTGATGTGCACCACGGCGCCGATGGGTGGCTGGAAGACATCGGGCATCGGGGCGCGGTTCGGTGGCGCCGACGGGCTGCGCAAGTTCTGTCGCGTCGAGACCGTCGTCACGCCGCGCACCAATGTCGGTGCGGGCGGCAACTATTACAACAATTCGCTCAAGGCGCTGAAGCGGATGAACAAGATGATGACCAAGATGGCGCTGTCGCGCCCGCGTCGCGTCGCCAAGTAGTGCGATTCGCGCTGGCGGCGCTGCTGTGGTTGTGCACCACGGTCGCGCTCGCCGTGGCCGTGCCGACGGTGTGGACTCAAACTCACATCGTCGACGTCAACGGCTACACCGCGATGGCACGGAAGGCGGCCGGCGACAAGGCACTGCAGTCCGCCGTCGCGGCTGAACTCGCAACCCGGGCAACGGTTCTGATCAACCAGCACAACGGGCACGTCGACTCCGCGCAGGTCCACGGTGTCGCAGCCGGGTACACTGCCGGCCCCGACTTTCCGGCGCAGTTCGCCGACGCCAACCGGCTGGCGCACGACTGGATGTTCACCGGCGCTCACACCCAGTCCGACGGCAACGAGTGGGTCGTCGACCTGGCCGGCATGCTCAAGGACTCCGCGTTCGAAAAACTGTTGTCGAGCAACAACGTGCAGGTGCCCGACACGGTCCGAGTTCCGGTAACCGTGTCAACGCCAAAAGCGTTGCAGCCGGGTCAGTTACGGCCGCTGGCAACCTGGGGCCGGTGGGCCAGCATCGGCGTGGTCGCGCTGACCGGGTTCTTCGCGCTGCTAACGCTGGTCGCCGTGCGCAGTCGTGGCCGGGGTCTGGCCGGTCTCGGAATCTCGGCGCTGGTGGTCGGAGCCGCGGGCTGGATCGCGATCGAGCTGGCTCGCTACCCGCTCAACGACACGCTGAATCACACCACCGGAGGTATCCGCGGGATCGCCGACGTGATGGTGGGCCAGGCCGAGAGCAGTCTGCACGACTGGCTCGACTTCGCCCTCGCTGCGGGCGGCGGGCTGGTGCTGCTCGGCGTGCTAGTGGCTGGCCTCGGCGGGCTGCGGAAGGGCTGAAAGGTGTTCGCTCAGTAGGGTGTCCAGCTTCTCGTTGGCCGAGCGTAATCCGCCGGTGATCAGGCCGAAGACCTTGTTGCGCACCTTTTCCGGCTGGCCGATCAGCGGTGCGTACATGTGCCGCATCAGGTCCAGCCGAGCATTGCACAGCCAGTTCATCAGCTCGGGATCTTCGAACCAGGTGATCTGGTTGCGTTGCTCGGCGAGTGTCGTGGTGAGCCAATCGACATCAGTGTTGGGGTGGGGCACCGGCTGGCACAGCCGGTTTCGCGTCTCGTCATCGTCGTATGCGGCTTCGACATGAGCGATCATCCCGGAGCTGAACACCTGCTGGCAGCCGCGGATGCTCTGCAGCGTGATCCGGTGGTCGTCGAACACCGTTGCCGTCGGCCGCTTTTCCAGGCCGTCGGCGCTGCAGTCGACGTAGAGCGCCGAACCGTCGACGGTGATCTCGCCGTCGTCCAGCACGACCCGGCCCGGTTCGATGCGCTGCACGTGGCCCATCCGGACAACGTCGCCGATCCGCCGTAGCTGATCGAGCTCGGTCGTCGTCACGTTCGCGCAGCGATACATCGTCGGCTGCACGGCCGGATCCAGCCGCAGCAGATTGCCGCACTCCTCCAAGCGGTCGAACAAGTCGGCCACGTCGGTGGCCGCCCCGATCGCGAACAGCCGCTGAGCGAAGCCCGCCTGGAACCGCTCGAGGAACTGCGGGCCGGGCTGGATGTTGGCGCGATCCATCAACCACGAATCGCGCGGCATGATCCAGGTCAGCCGCTCAGGCGGAACACCGTTGCGCAGCAACCACAAACACGCGTCGATACCGGTTTTGCCGGCACCGACGATCACGAAGCGTTCACGACCGACCGCGTTGGCCGGCATGCCGTTGGGCGGCACGCAGTCGACACCGTCGGCGACGACATAGGACGGTGGCCGCATCGACGGCACCGTGGTCTGCAGGTAGGTCGCGTCGACGATCCGGGTGCGGGCATTGACGGTGTGTTCGCCGCCGGCCAGCGAGCGAAACCGGCCATCGCCCAGATACTCGGCCATGGGGAAGTAGGACACCCGCCCACTCGGCAGCAGGTCCTGGTGCATGACCTTTTCGAAGTAGGCGCAGATTTCGCCGACGGTGGCCAACTCGTATAACCCTTCGTTCCAGCCGAGTTGGTCGATACGGTCGCTGCCCAGTCCGCGGGAGTTGACGCCGTAGTAAGCCGACGGCTGATGCAGCCGGACGAACGGGTATGCGCTGTTCCAATGGCCGCCCGGGGAATGCCCGCGGTCGACGATCACCACCTGCGCGTCGGTCTCGGTCACCAGCGTGTCGGTGAACGCCATGCCCATCGCGCCGGCACCGACCACCAGGTAGTCCGTGTCAATCGTTGTCACGCCGAATCCTCCCCTTGCCGGCAACCCGAACGGAGTCCCCAATCCGCCGTTAGGTCAGCGATAGTTTCGCGACGATCTTTCCGGTCGGTTGTGGTGACCCGTCGCCGGGTTCGACGGTGAAGGCGAGCACGCTGGAGTGCTCCAGGCTGGTGAACGTATGCGTGATCGACGGTGTGATGGCAGCGGTGTCCATGGTGCCCGCCGACTGCGGGCCCTTATCGCCGACCAGCCACATCTGGTAGACGGTGCCCTGCGCCGGCGGCGGCACGTTATTCATCAGCAGCACAGCGCCATTCATGTCGCGCGAGAACACGACCGTCGCCGTTCCACCGGCTAACGGGGTCGAGACTGTTCGCATATCGGGCGCCGACATGATCTGCTCGGCCATCGTCGGGGCGGGTGCCGGTCGCAGCGCGATCCCCGCGCCGAAGGCCGCCAACGCCACCACGATCGCCGCGGCTGCTGCCAATATCGCAGTGCGCCAACGGGATGGACGCGTTTTGCCATCGTGGATGCCGGCCAGGATCGCTGCGCGCAGGCGGTCGGGCGGTTCGGCGGCGGTCGCGCCCGACACGAGGGCCATCGCTTCCCGCACCGCGCGCACCTCGTCGTTGAAGGCGCCCGCGATCGCGCCCGGGGCGGTCGCGCGTTGCCGGTCGATGGAGACGCGTTCGGACTCGGAGACGGCGTTCAGCGCGTACGGCGTGGCCAGTTCCAGCAAGTCGAATTCGGCGGGTCCGGTCATGACACCCCCAGGCAGCCGCGTAGACCGCGCAACGCGTCGCGCATCCGCGACTTGATCGTCGACAGATTGGCCGCCAACCGCTGTGAGACTTCGGCGTAGGTCAATCCGCCGTAATACGCCATCTCGATGCATTGGCGCTGCACGTCGGTGAGCGAGTCCAGACAGGCCGCCACCCGACGCCGCTCATCGGCGGCGATTGCCGAGTCGGCGACCAGATCGCCGGGACGTTCGACCGTCGCCGCGCCGTACCGCGACTCCCGCTGGCCGGCGGATTGCTCGGCGCGCACCCGGTCGACGGCCCGGCGGTGTGCCATGGTCATCAGCCAGGACAGCGCCGAGCCTTTCGCCGAGTCGTAGGCCTCGGCAGTGCGCCACACCTCCAGGTAGACCTCCTGGGTGGTCTCCTCGCTGTAGCCCGAGTCGCGCAGCACGCGCGTGATCAACCCGTAGACCCGGGCCCGGGTGTGGTCGTAGAAGCCGGCGAACGCCTCGGCGTCGCCCCGCGCCACCCGGCGCAACAACGAGTCCAGGTCGGCGCCGTCCCTGAGTTCGGTCATCGCTCGGTAGCCTAACGGCTCGGCAAAGGCGGTCGTCATTTTCGGACCGATCCGGGCGGTCGGGGGATGAAAAACGATGTCCGTTGTTGGTATTCGGCGAAGCCGGGTCGGTCCCGCATGTACTTCTCCGTCAGCCGGGCTCCGGTGACCGAAACCAGGAAGTAGCTCATCAGCGCCGGAGAGAGCACCGTTGACAGCGACCAGGGGCCGGCGATCGTCACCAACCACAGCCCCCACCAGACGCAAGCGTCGCCGAAGTAGTTGGGGTGACGCGTCCACGCCCACAGGCCCGTGTCCATCACCAGGCCGCGGTGCGACGGATCGGTTTTGAACACCCGCAGCTGGCGGTCGCCGACGGCTTCGAAGAGGACGCCGATCAGCCACACCAGCACCCCTGCGGCACCGACCGCCAGGAGCGGCCGGGGAGTCGGGCCGATGACTGCCGAGAGTTGTAGCGGCATCGAGATGAACCACGTGGCGAATCCCTGCACCAGGAACACTTTTCGGATCACGTCCCCGACGCTCGCGCCGCGCAGCATGTCGGCGTAGCGCGGATCCTCGCCCTTGCCCGACGACCGCCGATGGATATACCAGCTCAACCGCAGCGCCCAGACCGTCACCAGCGCCAGCAACAGCCCTCGACGTAGTGGGTCACCGTGGCCGAGGATTGCGGCAACCGCCGCCACGGCGATGAAGCCCACACCCCAGGCCACGTCCACGACGTTGTAGCGACCGACCCGGCGCGCGACGCCGAACGTGATCGCGAACACCACGACGATCGCGGCCGCTGAGGCGGCCGAGACGATGGCGAGGTCGGCGATCATGGCAGCGCCTCGCGCACGAATGTCCACTGATAGACGTTGAGATACCCCGACCGGAACCCGGCCTCCGAATACGCCAGGTAGAACTCCCACATCCGGGCGAATACGTCATCGAAGCCCATGTGTGACAGTGTTCTCCGGCGATTCAGGAATCGGTCGCGCCACAGCCGGAGAGTCTCCGAGTAATGTTCCCGAAGCGCCAGAATGTCGACCGTCCGCAGGCTAGTTTCGCGTTCGGTGGTCTCGGCGATGACCTTGGTGGACGGGATCAACCCGCCCGGGAAGATGTACTTCTGGATCCAGGTGTGGCTTTTACGGCTGGCCAGCATCCGGTCGTGCGGCATGGTGATCGACTGGATGACCAGTCGCCCGCCGGGCTTGAGCAGTTGCTCCAGCACGCGGAAGTACTCGGACCAGGCGTTATACCCGATCGCCTCGATCATCTCGACCGATATGACGGCGTCGTAGTTACCGCCGACGTCACGGAAGTCGCGCAGGTCGATCTGCACGCGGTCGGACAGTCCCGCGGCCGCGACCCGTTGACGGGCCAACCAGGCCTGACGCTGCGAGAGCGTCAACGAGCGGACCTGAGCTCCGCGGGCGGCCGCACGGATGCATAGCTCACCCCACCCGGTGCCGACCTCCAGCACTTGGGTGCCGGGACCCACTCCGGCTTTGTCCAGCAACCGGTCGATCTTGCGTCGTTGTGCATCGGCGAGGTCCGGCCACGTCGCCGGGAAGCGGTCGAACAGGGCACTCGAATACGTCATGGTCTCGTCGAGAAACTCACTGAAGAGGTCGTTGGACCTGTCATAGTGACTCGAGACCGCACGACGGGCCTCTGCTCGGTTCGGTCGCGCCGGACCCGGTTGGGATGCAACGACAATGGGCCGCAGCCACTGCAGCGCCGGCGGTACCAGGTTCGCGATGTCGGACGCAAGCACGGTCAGCACTTCGGTCAGGCGGTCCGAGTTCCACTCACCCGCCATGAAGGACTCGCCGAAGCCGATCAGCCCGTGCCGTCCGATCCGGCGATACAGGCGGTCCGGTTCCGTGATGGTCAAAACCGGCGACTCGGCGTCGCCGGCGCCGATCACCGTTCCGTCTGGGAAGGCGAACCTCAGGGGCGACCGGCGGGCGATGCGGTGCAACAGTCGCTGGGCGGCGATCGCCGATATCGCGGCCCGTGGGCCGCTCGGCACTGCCGGTACGGTCGGCGAATGACCGGGATCACTTGGGGGGCAGGCATTTCGGTCGATCTGGAGAGGTCGTGGGACCACCGGGACGCGACGCAGCCACAGGGCGATGCCCTGCAACCGGATACGTGCCGACACCACCAGTGGCGCCAGCGGCGAGAGGACCTGCATCCGGGCGATGTGGCGCAGCGTCGCCGGCCGCTGGGTGCCGCGCAGTCGCGCAACGAAGGCCGGTTTGCTTCCGTCGTGCAGTGACACCACTAGGTCCAGCTTCTGGTCCGGACGCGGCGCCAGCACCTGGTAGTGACCGTCCACTCCGTTGAACGGTGAGACATAAAGCTTTTTGGAGATCAGCTGCGGCCTGTTCGACGGCGGCACGAGATACGCGTGACGTTGTCCGTAGGTGTTATGGACTTCGGCGATAACGTGCTGCAGAACGCCGGCGTGATCGTGGCACCAGAACACGCTGATCGGATTGAACACATACCCGAGTACGCGAGCCTGTAGCAGCGCGGTGATGCGGCCACCGGGCAGCGCCGCGTCGTGATGGGCGAGATAGGTGTCAACCCGTTCGCGCAGAGACTGACCCGGGCTGCCGACCAGGTGATCTCGCGGGTCGAACCGGGCGAACACTCTCAACCACCAAGGCAGCATGGGTAATTCGTCGATATCGACATACCAGCTGTAGCTGCGGTATTGGAAGGAGTGCCGCACCGGTGCGTGCCGGTCGTGGGTGATCGTGGTGCGGTATATCGCCGGCGTCAGCATGCCACTGCCTCCGCGAGAGCCGATGCCGAAGGCCAGTCTGCGCCCAGTCGCCGCGCGGCCCGCAGCCCGGACGCGGCGCCGTCTTCGTGGAAGCCCCAGCCGTGATAGGCGCCCGCGTAAACGATGCGATCGTCGTTCAGAGTCGGTAACAAGCGTTGTGCAGCAACGGATTCCGCGGTGTACAGCGGATGGCTGTAGGACATCTCGGCGATCACGGACCCTGCATCGACTCGATCGTGGCCGTTGAGTGTCACCAGAAAGCGCAAGTCGCCGTCGATGCGCATGAGCCGACTGATGTCGTAGGTCACCAGCACCTGGTCGCTGTTCGGCGTGATCAGGTAGTTCCATGAGGCGCGGGCACGCGGGCTGCGCGGTAGCACCGACTCGTCGCTGTGCAGTTGCGCGGTATTACTCGAGTACGGGATGGCGCCGAGTATGGACTGCTCGCGGGGCGTGGCCTTGTCGAGAAGCGACAATGCTTGGTCAGGGTGCACGGCTACCACGGCGGCGTCGAACATTCGCGGCGGTGCGTCACCGGCCACCACCTGCACTCCCTCGGGGACCCGCAGCAATGAGCGCACCGGCCGCCCTGGGCAGACTTCGTGCACCAGACCGGCGACCTTCAGGACGTACTGCGCCGAACCACCGGTCACCGTGCGCCACGTCGGTGAATTGAAGACCGACAGCATGCCGTGGTGTTCGAGAAAGACGAACAAGTTGCGCGCCGGATAGTGAAGCGCGTCAACGCTGCTGCATGACCACACCGCGGCCACCAGGGGCGTCATGAAGTGCTCGACGAAGAACGCCGAAAACCGGTGCTTGTGCAAGAACTCACCGAGCGTTTCGACGTCCTCCTCGGCGTTGTCGTCGTCGAGCAGTCGGCGCGCGGCCCGGTGGAATCGGATGATCTCGCCGAGCATGCGCAAGTATCTTGGCCGAGCCGAATGCCACGACGCGAAAAGGCCGCTGACTCCCAGAGCTCCGGCGTACTCCAGACCGGTGATGTCCGATCGCACCGACATCGACATGTCGGATTCCTGGGTGTGGATGCCCAGTTCTTCGAACAGCCGGCACAGAGTCGGGTAGGTGCGGTCATTGTGGACCAAAAACGCGGTGTCGACGCCCACGATCCTGCCGTCCGTGTGATCGACCAAGTGCGTATGCGCGTGACCACCCAACCGCGCATCCGCCTCGTAGAGCGTGACCTGGTCACGGCCGGACAAGACATACGCGGCCGTCAGACCGGCTACACCACTTCCGATCACGGCAACCGAACGACCCATCTTCTTGAGCACATCAGATATTCGGAGCGGGGGCCCGAGAGGATGCCCGGGAGTGACGTCAGCTTTACTGGCCAACCACTGCGCCCGCCGCTCCGAATAGCAAGTGATCGGCTGGTAAGCGACGGTGTCCGCCGTCGCTGACGAACAGGGCAAAGGAGCCAAGGCGGAATGAAAGACGTTCAGACGAAATCGCTGGCGGTGGGACTGGCGGCCGTTGCGGTCATGGGGTTCTCGGCGTGCTCGAGTAACAAGTCGGACTCAGCGCAGCAGACCAGCTCGAGTCCGGCAAGCAGCAGCAGTGCGGCGCCCGCGATGACCGGTGCTCCGGCCGCTCCGGCATCTGATTTGATTGGTTCCGGCTGCGCGGACTATGCCGCGCAAAACCCGAGTGGCCCGGCCTCGGTCAGCGGGATGGCGCAAGACCCGGTGGCGACCGCGGCGTCGCACAACCCGTTATTGTCGACGCTGACCAACGCGCTGTCCGGCAAGCTCAACCCGGCCGTCAACCTGGTCGACACGTTGAACAACGGCGAATACACGGTTTTCGCGCCGACCAACGCGGCGTTCGACAAGCTGCCGGCGAGCACGCTAGACGAACTCAAGACGAACGCCGACAAGTTGAAGAGCATCCTGACCTTCCACGTGGTGCAGGGCCAGGCGAGCCCCGCCAAGGTCGACGGGATGCACAAAACCCTGCAGGGCGCCGAGGTGAACGTGACCGGCATGGGCAACGACCTGAAGGTCAACGACGCAGGTTTGGTGTGCGGAGGGGTGCACACCGCTAACGCGACGGTCTACATGATTGACACTGTGCTGGTTCCCCCCAGCTAGAAGACGGTCATCCGTCGCGAGATAAGGCAGTTCGGTTTTCCGGACTGCCTTATCGCTTTTCCGGACGGGGTACCCGTCCGACCCGATCCCGGCCGCGAATAATGATCATGGTGTCGCTCATATTGATTGGTCTGGTCGGTGGCCTCATCACCGGCATCTCGCCGTGCATACTCCCGGTTTTGCCGGTGATCTTCTTCTCCGGAGCACAGGGCGACACCGATAGCGCGCCGGGCGACGGTGACGGTGGGCTCGCGGTCAAGCCGAAACGCGATGTATCTCGGCCATATCGGGTGATCGGCGGACTGGTGCTGAGCTTCAGTCTGGTGACCCTGGTTGGTTCGGCGCTGCTGTCCCTGCTGCATCTGCCGCAGGACGCGATCCGCTGGGTTGCTCTGGTTGCGCTGGTCGCGATCGGGCTGGGCTTGATCTTTCCGAAGATCGAGGAGCTGCTGGAAAAGCCGTTTTCGCGCATACCGCAGAAGCGCATTATGCAACGCGCCAACGGCTTTGGCCTCGGTCTGGCGTTGGGTGTGCTCTACGTGCCGTGCGCCGGCCCAGTCTTGGCCGCGATCGTAGTGGCCGGGGCGACCGCGAACATCGGCCTGCCTATCGTGCTGCTCACTCTGTCGTTCGCGGTGGGCACGGCGGTGCCGCTGTTGTTTTTTGCACTGGCCGGTCAGCGGGTTGCTCAGCGGATCAGCGCTTTTCGGCGTCGTCAGCGTGGGATTCGCATAGTTGCCGGCGTCGTCACCATCCTGCTGGCGGTCGCACTCGTGTTCAATCTGCCCGCGGTCCTGCAGCGGGCCGTCCCGGACTACACCCACTCGCTGGAGGACAAGCTGGGCAACAACAAGCAGGTTCAACAGCAACTCGGCGGCATCGTTAACGATCAGAACAAAGACCTGGCGAATTGCTACAACCAGTCGGAGAAATTGCAGAACTGCGGCACCGCACCTGATCTCAAAGGCATCGTCGGATGGCTGAACACGCCAGGTGACAAGCCGATCGATCTGCATTCGTTGCGGGGCAAGGTGGTGCTGATCGACTTCTGGGCGTACTCCTGCATCAATTGTCAGCGCGCGATACCGCACGTCGAAGGTTGGTATAAGGCATACCGCGACAAAGGTTTTGAGGTCATCGGCGTGCACACCCCGGAGTACGCCTTTGAAAAAGTAGCCGGCAACGTCGCCAAGGGCGCGGCCGATCTCGGTATCACGTACCCGATCGCCCAGGACAACAGTTTTGCGACCTGGACCAATTACCGCAACCAGTACTGGCCCGCCGAGTACCTGATCGATGCCAACGGGACGGTGCGCCACACCAAATTCGGCGAGGGGGATTACAACGGCACCGAGAAGTTGATCCGTGACCTGATCGCCGACGCCCACCCTGGAGTCGCGCTGCCACCGCCGGTCGATGCGCCCGACACCACCCCGCAGCAGGGGCTCACCCGCGAGACGTACTTCGGTGTGGGCAAGGTGGTCAACTATGCCGGCGGCGGCACCTACGACGAGGGCCAGGCGACCTTTGCCTACCCGCCGTCATTGCCGGATGACTCGTTCGCGCTGCAGGGTCCGTGGAAGCTCGACTACCAGGGCGCGACGTCCGATGGGGACGCTTCAAACATCGAGCTCAACTATCACGCCAAGAACGTCTTCGTCGTGGTGGGCGGGTCGGGCAACCTGGAAGTGACCCATAACGGCAAGACCACAGAGCTACCGATCGACGGGCCGCCGCAATCGCATCAGATTGCCGCCGGCAACGACGTGGCCAAGGGCGCGTTGCAGGTTCATCCCAGCCCGGGCCTGCAGGTGTTCTCCTTCACCTACGGCTGAAATTCCATCCACCGCCGCACCGGCTCCGAAGTACCCATGACAGACATTCGTCAATTACGAGGAGTCCAGGCACGATGAACACGCACATCAAGGCGACCCCAGCAATGGGTTTCGCGGCGGCCACCATCGTCGGTCTCGCCATCGCTACCTCAGCGCCCGCGGCGGCCGCACCGGTCGGTTCGGGCTGCGCAGGCTACGTGGCGTCGAACCCGAGTGGTCCGGCTTCGGTCACCGGCATGTCGACGGTGCCCGTAGCGACCGCGGCGTCTAACAACCCTGAGCTCACCACGCTGACCAAAGCCGTTTCGGGCCAACTCAACCCCAACGTCAACCTGGTCGACACCCTCAACGGCGGCCAGTTCACAGTGTTCGCGCCGACCGACGCCGCCTTCAGCAAGCTGCCGGCTTCCACGATCGACGAGCTCAAGACGAATTCGGACATGCTCAAGAGCATCTTGACCTACCACGTCGTTCCCGGTCAGCTGAGCCCCGGCCAGGTGGACGGATCGCACAACACCGTGCAGGGCGCACCGGTGAATGTGATGGGCAGTGGCGACGGCATCAAGGTTAACAACGCCGGCTTGGTCTGCGGTGGCGTGCCGACGGCCAACGCGCAGGTCTACATGATCGACACGGTGCTGATGCCGCCAGGCCAGTGAGGCTGGCGGGCCCCGCGCTGACGGGCGCGGTGACCGACGTCGCCCCCGCACTGGCTTCGGCTGTCGAGCCGCTCATCGGTGGAGAGCTGCCGTTTCGCGTGATCGCCTGGGACGGCAGTGTCGCCGGCCCCGAAGCGGCGCCAGTGATTTGGCTGCGCAGTCCGGTGGCGCTTCGCCGAATGCTGTGGAACCCAGGCGAGCTCGGTGCGGCCCAGGCGTATGTGTCTGGCGAGATCGACGTAGACGGCGATTTGGTGACCGCATTGAGTGAGGTGTGGTCGCAGACCGCCGAGCGCCAACTCCAACCGGTCAAGCCATCGCCGGCGGCGATGGTGCGACTGTGTGCCATCGCGACGCGGTTGGGTGCCCTCGGCATGCCACCCCCGACGCCCGCCACCCAGGCTCGGATGCGCGGACGGCCGCACAGCCTGTCCCGGGACCGAGACGCGATTCACCACCACTACGACATGTCCAACGATTTCTACCGTCTGATTCTCGATCCGTCGATGGCGTATTCCTGCGCTTTTTGGGATGGCGCACGACCGAATCTCACGCTGGCGCAAGCGCAATACGACAAGCTTGACCGTATCTGCCGCAAGATCGGGCTGCACGAGCAACCCGGCATGTGGCTGCTCGATGTCGGATGTGGTTGGGGCTCTTTGAGTTTGCACGCGGCTGAGAATTACAACGCGCAAGTGGTGGGGCTGACCCTTTCGGGTGAGCAGAAGGCCTACATCGATGGGGTTCTCGCCGAGCGCGGTCTGCAGGATCGGGTGGAGATCCGGGTCGAGGACTATCGGGCGCTGACCGACGGACCCTTCGACGCGGTCGCGTCGATCGAGATGGGTGAGCACGTCGGCGAGGACAACTATCCGACGTATGCCTGGGTGCTGCACAACAGCGTGCGGCCCGGTGGCCGGGTGTTGGTTCAGCAGATGTCGCGGCGTGGCAGTCACCCTGGCGGCGGACCGTTCATCGAATCGTTCATCGCTCCGGACATGCACATGCGTCCGATCGGCCAGACCATCGCGCTGTTGGAGAATTCCGGTCTTTCGATGATTTCGGTCGAGGCCATGCGGCACCACTATGTGCGCACTGCCGACGCTTGGATCGACAACCTCGAAAACCATTGGGACGCTGCGGTGGAGCTGATCGGCGAGGAAGCCGCACGAGTGTGGCGACTGTACCTGGCGGGTGGTCGGTTGGCCTTCGACCAGGGCCGGATGGGCGTCGACCAGATTCTGCTCGTGCGCTGACGCCGGAAGGACGATGAGCTGAGCACCGAAGACGAAGTTGCGTTCGAGGTCGAATCGGCCAGCACGACACGGCGATGGTCGATGTTGCTCGTCTCGCAGGCGGCGACGTTGTGCGCCAACGTGTTCATCAACGGCGCCGCCTTCCTGATTCCGGCGCTGGTCGGTAAACATCACGCCGGGTTGGCCGAAGCGGCCCTGGTTGCATCGATGCCCAATGTCGGCATGATGCTGACTCTGATCCCGTGGGGGTACCTGCTGGACCGGGTGGGGGAGCGCATCGTGCTCACCCTGGGCCTGGCGATGACCGCCGCGGCGGGCTTCGCCGCGGCTTCGTCACATTCGATGGCGGCAGTGGGAACCTTTCTTGTCCTCGGCGGAATGGCGGCGGCCAGCTCCCTGGCCGCCAGCGGCCGGTTGGTGACCGGCTGGTTCGCACCAGATCAGCGGGCTCAGGTGATGGGGATCCGCCAGACCGCACAACCGCTGGGCATCGCTGTCGCCGCTCTGGTGATCCCGGAGCTTGCGAAGCGAAACTTGGCTCTGGCCTTGCTGTTTCCTGCCGTCCTATGCGCGGTGGCGGCAGTGGCGTGCGTGTTGGGCGTGCACGATCCACCGCGTCCCGAACGAACCGAGGTCAATTTCAAGGAGTTGCGCGACCTCTACCGGCGCCCGGTGTTGTGGCGGATTCATCTTGCCTCTGCGCTGCTGATGGTGCCCCAGCCGGTGGTGTTGACGTTCATGCTGGTGTGGTTCATCAGCCGGCATGGACTGCCGATGGTGTGGGCCGGCGTTCTGGTGGGCATCTCGCAACTGCTCGGCGCTCTGGGCCGCGTCTTGGCCGGGCGGTGGTCTGATCGCATCGGCTCGCGGATGCGGCCGATGCGCGTTATCGCTGTCGCGACCGCCGCAGTCATGGTGCTGCTCGCCGTCACCGATGACGTGGGCTGGGGGTTCGCCGCGATCCCGATGATGGTGATCGCTTCGGCCCTGGCCGGCGATAATGGGTTGCCGTTCACCACGATTCCCGAACTTGCCGGACCGTTTTGGAGCGGATGGGCGCTGGCCACGCAGAACACCTTCGAGCGGTTGGTGGTGGCGGCCGCGCCCCCGCTCTTCGCCGAGGTGATCGTGGTGTCCGGTTATCCGTTGGCGTTCGCGATATCGGCAATTTTCCCGTTGGCGGCTCTAAAGCTGGTGCCGCTGCGCTTGCGTGGTGCCCCGCTCTAGCTGCTACGGCGTGATGATGTGCGACGGGTCGGGTCGCAACTCCGGCGGTGCCTGGCTGTAGTCGCCGAACGGCCCGTCGCGGCGCTCGACGGCGGCGCGGACGCCCTGGTTGGAGGCAGTCTCGATGAAGCCGAGCGCCTCGGGGGTGTTGCGCATCAGGCCGTCGAGGATGCCACCCAGCGTCTGAGTTGATGACAGGCCCATGTTCTCGTAGGCCTGATTGACGATCAGTTTCTGGGCTTGCAACTGCGACAACGGGATTCGAGACAGCTCCGCGGCGATTTCGGCGACGCGGGCCTCCAGCCGCTCGAAGGGGACCGCCTCGTTGATCAACTCCACCTCGGCGGCCTGCACGCCGGTCAGCGGCCGGCCGGTCAGCGAGTGCCACTTCACCTTTGCCAGACTCAGCCGATACAGCCACATCCCGGTCAGGTACGCGCCCCACATCCGGCTGTAGGGAGTGCCGATCACGGCGTCCTCGCTGGCAATGACGATGTCGGCGCACAGCGCGTAATCGCTTGCCCCGCCGACACACCAGCCATGTACCTGCGCGATCACCGGCTTGGAGGCCCGCCAGATCGCCATGAACTTCTGCGTCGGACCGGTCTCGCGGGCGCTGACCATGGCGAAATCCTTGCCCGGGTCCCAGCGGCCGTCGGTGTTCATCGCCTCGCCCCACTGCTGGAAGCCGTCACCGAAGTCATAGCCGCCGGAGAATGCGCGCCCGGCCCCCCGCAGCACGATCACCTTCACGGCCGGATCACGTTCGGCCAGTCCCACGGCCGTCTCGATCTCGTCGGGCATCGGCGGCACGATGGTGTTGAGCTGATCGGGGCGGTTCAGCGTGATGGTCGCGACGGGCCCGGCCGTCGAGTACAGCAAGGTCTCGAAATCGGTTGTTGACATGACTAATTCGGCTCCGGAGGAAGCATCTGAAATCCGGTCAGGACGGTCCCGGTGTCCCGGGCGTAGACGGCATTGTCAGGATCGGTGGACTGAACCGTGACCGTCGCCACGTAGGTGGCGCCACTGAAGGCGCTGGCCACCATCAGAGTCCTGATCTTGCGCGGGGGGATTTGGCCCATGCTCGGGGCGTCGTAGTCGACCAGTTCGGCCGCGTCCCCGCAGCGGGTCGTCTCGGCGACCTGCAGGCCGGTGGCGCCGAGGCGGTCGACCAGGGCGGCCCGTTCCTGATCGAAGATCACCTTGATGTCGGCGTCATCGTCGGGCACGGTTTCGAGCGTCACGACTGCGGTCGGCGTGAAGGCGTTCGCCACCAGGTCCTTGTTCCGCATGGTGAAGCGGATGACGTCCGAGTCGAGCATCGACGCGCGTTCCCATCCGGGCGGCTGTGGAATCTTCAGCTGCGGCTCGCCCGCGGCGCGCGGATCGATGGGTGTCAGGGGAGCCGAAACCTGTTCGCAGTCAGTGGGCTTACGCGGTGGCACATGAGGATCCCGGGCCGCGTTTCCGGTGACGACCTTCGAGCAGCCCGGCACCGCCAGCACCGTCACGGCGGTGACGGTCGCACACAACATGTACGGCACGCGCATCGCACCACACCACACCTTCGTTACTTTTGCTGTCAAGTACCCAGCATTCGCCATAGAAACGCGAAGGCCAGCGCCGTCTTGAACGCAGTCTGGGCATTGTCGGCCGCGCCGGCGTGCCCGCCCTCGATGTTCTCGTAGTACCACACCCGATGGCCGGTGGCCTCCAGCGCCGCGGTCATCTTGCGGGCATGCCCGGGGTGTACCCGATCGTCGCGGGTGGACGTCATGATCAGCACCGGCGGGTAGTCGGCATCTGCCGAAACATTCTGATACGGCGAGTATTCGGAGATGAACTTCCAGTCGTCAGGGTCGTCGGGGTTGCCGTACTCGGCGACCCAGGACGCACCCGCCAGCAACAGGTGGAAGCGCCGCATGTCCAGCAGCGGCACCTGGCACACCAGCGCACCGAACAGCTCCGGGTACTTGGTCAGCATGATGCCCATCAACAGACCACCGTTGCTGCCACCCTGAGCGCCGAGCTGCGAGACTTCTGTAATGCCGCGCTCGACCAAATCCTCTGCCACAGCGGCGAAGTCTTCGGCAACCAGGTGACGGCCTTCGCGCATGGTCTGGGTGTGCCAGTTCGGTCCGTACTCGCCGCCGCCCCGGATATTGGCCAACACGTAGGTGCCGCCTCGGGCCAGCCAGAGCCGGCCCATCACCGGGCTGTAACCGGGGGTGTAGGAGTTCTCGAACCCGCCGTAGCCATACATCAGGGTCGGCCCGGGCCCGTCGGCGTCGCCGGGTCGGACGACGAAGTAGGGAATCGCGGTGCCGTCCTTCGATATGGCGAAATATTGTGCGATGGAGAGGTTTTCAGCGTCGAAAAAGCCGGGGGCGGCCTTGATTTGTTCGAGTGCGTCGCTGCCTGTTCCGCGCAGCAGCCGGGACGGACTGTCGAAGCCGCTGGAGTCCAGAAAAAACTCGTCGCCGGTGTCGTCGGCGGCAACGATCACGCTCTCGGTGGCCGGGGGGATGCCGGCCAGCGGTGTGCGCTCCCAATTGCCCGGTGTGACGACCTCGACCCGGCTCGCCACGTCGGCCAATGTGACCAACAGGAGTTGGTCGCGAGTCCAGGCATACTGGTGCAGACAGGTGTGCGCGTCTGGTTCGAAGACCACAGTCAATTCGCGCCCACCGCTGAGGAATTCGTTGTAGTTGGCCGCCAGGAGCGAACCGGCCGGATAGATCGTGGTGCCGAATTCCCAGTCGGTGCGCGGTTCGATCAGCAGCCATTCACGGTGAATCGAGACGCTGCTCGCATCGGAGGGCACGTCGATGCGGATCAATTCCGGACCGCGCAATTCGTAGCGGTCGCTGTTCCAGAAGTCGGTGGATCGGGAGACGAAGGTGCGCTCGAAACCTGGTGTCCGATCTGTGGATCCGCCGACACTGACGTCGGTGCGCGCGCCTTCGAAGACCAGTTCCGCCTCGGCCAACGATGTACCGCGCCGCCACCGTTTGACGATGCGCGGGTAGCCCGATTCGGTGAGTGAGTCAGGTCCGAAGTCGGTGCCCACCAGTACGGCGTCGTGGTTGTCCCAGGCGATCTGCGTCTTGGCTTCGGGTAGCTCAAAGCCGCCGTCGACGAATTCGCGTGTCTGCATATCGAATTCGCGCACAATCACCGCGTCGGCGCCGCCCCGCGACAGGTTGATCAGGGCGCGGTCGAATTCGGGTTCGATGACGATCGCGCCCGCCCAGACCCAATTCTCGGCGTCGTCGCGAGCGAGTTGGTCGACGTCGATCAGCACGTCCCAGTCGCCTGCGTCGTCCCGGTAGCTGTCCAGGGTGGTCCGCCGCCACAGTCCACGTGGGTTGGCGGCATCGCGCCAGAAGTTGTACAGGTAGTCGCCGCGGCGGCGCACATAGGGGATGCGGGTGTCGGTGTCGAGCACCTCGAGCGCCTCGGTGCGCATCCGCTCGAACTCGTCGCCGGCGAACTGGGCGACCGTCGGGTCGTTGCGGTTACGCACCCAGTTGAGCTGCTCGTCGCCGAGGATGTCTTCGAGCCAGAGATAGCGGTCTTCGGCCATGGATCCCATTGTTACCGCGACGGTACTGTGAGCTGTGTAACACCGTCGAACGAGGAGCTGATCCAGTGACCGTCTTCGCACGACCGGGTACCGCCGGGGCCCTGATGTCCTTCGAATCGCGGTACGACAACTTCATCGGCGGCGAGTGGGTGGCGCCGTCGAAGGGCAAGTACTTCGAAAACCTGACCCCGGTCATCGGGCAGCCGTTCTGCGAGGTGGCGCGCTCGGACGCCGACGACGTCGAGAAGGCGCTCGACGCCGCCCACGGCGCCGCGCGGGCGTGGGGCAAGACCGCCCCGGCCGAACGGGCGGCGATCCTGAACAAGATCGCCGATCGGATCGACGCGAACCGGGACGCGCTGGCGCTGGCCGAAGTCTGGGACAACGGCAAGCCGATCCGCGAGACGTTGGCCGCCGACATCCCCTTGGCCGCCGACCATTTCCGGTACTTCGCCGGGGCGATCCGGGCCCAGGAAGGCTCGCTGTCCCAGATCGACGACGACACCGTGGCCTACCACTTCCACGAGCCGCTGGGCGTGGTCGGGCAGATCATCCCGTGGAACTTCCCGATCCTGATGGCCACCTGGAAGCTGGCGCCGGCGTTGGCGGCCGGCAACTGTGTGGTGCTCAAGCCCGCCGAGCAGACACCGGTGTCGGTGCTGTATCTGATGTCGCTGATCGGTGACCTGCTGCCGGCCGGGGTGGTCAACGTCGTCAACGGGTTCGGGGCCGAGGCCGGCAAACCGCTGGCGTCGAGCAACCGGATCGCCAAGGTCGCCTTCACCGGCGAAACCACCACCGGGCGACTGATCATGCAGTACGCCAGCCAGAACCTGATCCCGGTCACCCTGGAACTGGGCGGCAAGAGCCCCAACATCTTCTTTTCCGACGTGATGGCGGCCCACGACGACTTCCAGGACAAGGCGCTGGAAGGGTTCACCATGTTCGCCCTGAATCAGGGTGAGGTGTGCACGTGTCCGTCGCGCAGCCTGGTCCAAGCCGACATCTACGACGAATTCCTCGAGCTTGCAGCGATCCGCACCAAGGCCGTCCGCCAAGGCGATCCATTGGACACCGAGACCATGGTGGGCTCGCAGGCCTCCAACGACCAGCTCGAGAAAGTGTTGTCCTACATCGAGATCGGCAAGGACGAAGGCGCCAAGGTCATCACCGGCGGCGAGCGCGCCGAGCTGGGCGGCGACCTGTCCGGCGGCTACTACGTGCAGCCCACCATCTTTGCCGGCAACAACACGATGCGGATCTTCCAGGAGGAGATCTTCGGGCCGGTGGTGTCGGTGGCGTCGTTCTCCGACTACGACGACGCGATCTCGATCGCCAACGACACCCTCTACGGACTGGGCGCCGGCGTGTGGAGCCGCGACGGGAACACCGCCTACCGGGCCGGTCGCGACATCCAGGCCGGCCGGGTGTGGGTCAACTGCTACCACGTCTATCCGGCACACGCGGCGTTCGGCGGCTACAAGCAGTCCGGGATCGGCCGGGAAAACCACAAGATGATGCTCGACCACTACCAGCAGACCAAGAACCTGCTGGTCTCCTATAGCGACAAGGCCCAAGGATTCTTCTGATGAATCCACCGCGTGTGGTCGTCACTGCCAAGGCGGCGGCGCTGCTCGATCAGCTGCGGGAACAGCACGGCGCGTTGATGTTTCATCAGTCCGGCGGCTGCTGCGACGGATCGTCACCGATGTGCTACCCAGACGGCGACTTCATCGTCGGTGACCGCGACGTGTTGCTCGGTGTGCTGGACGTCGGCCACGACGGGGTGTCGGTGTGGATCTCGGGGCCGCAGTTCGAGGCGTGGAAACACACCCAGCTCGTCATCGACGTCGTGCCCGGCCGCGGCAGCGGCTTCAGCCTGGAAGCGCCCGAGGGCAAGCGGTTTTTATCTCGCGCGCGCGCGTTCACCGACCGCGAAAATGCGGAGCTGGCTGCGACTTCGCTGGTCACCGGGGCCGATTACGAGCGCGGTGAGCGGCTGTCGGTCCGCGCCCCGGTGGTCGCGGCCGCCGCGGACGCGTGCCCAGTCCCGGCAAGGCGCGCCGCGCAGGTAAAGGCGTAGCGGGCAGCCCCGGCAGTATCTTTGAATCGTGATTCCGCTGCCGCGGCCCTGGCTGTTGACCAGTGCGATGCTGCTCGGCGTCGCCACCGGACTGCTGGGCGGCGCGGCGGCGCTGACCGTGGAGCACGCCCGGATGCGTCCCGACGTCGCCATCGCGTTGGTGGTCGGGTTTCCCAGCACCGTCGGTTTGTTGGTGGTTTTGATGGCCCGACGCGGATGGCTGACCGCGCTGGGCGCGTTCATCCTGGCGTTGGCACCAGGCTGGTTCGGAGTGCTCGCCCTGGTCGAGGTCGTGACCCGTGGCTGACCATGAACGGGTGGAGACCGAGTCGATGCCGCTGACCGAGCCGTACAAGCCGACGTTCGACACCGGGATGCAGCCGAGAGCCGAACCCGCCGTCATCGAGCCCGAGGCGCCGGCTCGCCGGCACGGGTGGTTGCGTCGGAAGTCGGCCGACATCGACGATCGGCCCGCGAGTGGCATCATCCCGACGGCATACACCGAGACCGAAGCACCTCCGTCCGAGGCGCTTCCGGTGGCCACGACCGTCGGCCAGCTGTATCTGAAATGGTGGAAGTTCGTCTTGATGCTGCTCGCGGTCTGGGTTCCCGCGGGCGCGGCCGGGGCGGGACTGTTCTACTGGTGGAGCCACGACCCCTCGAAGCACAAGACCACTGTCGTCTTCGTCGTCCTGGCCTACGTCGTCGCGACGACGGTCGCCGGGCTGATCCTGGCCATGGTGTCTGACCGGCCGCTGGTAGCGGCGCTTTCGATCGCGCTGCTCTCCGCGGTGTTTGCATCCGTTGTCGGCGCTGCCCCGGTCTACGGCAAGTTCTACTGCCAGCACAGCCAACGCCACTGCGTCGCCGGCGTCCTGCCGTACTGAGTGCCGCAAAACAGGAGCCGCGGCTGCGATCGCGCTGAAATCACGACCCTGAGTTCTGTCTGGCAGCAGCCACTAAGGTGAGTGCCGTGACCCACTATGACGTTGTCGTCCTCGGAGCCGGACCCGGCGGATACGTAGCGGCCATCCGCGCCGCGCAGCTGGGGCTGAATACCGCGATCGTTGAACCGAAGTACTGGGGCGGCGTCTGCCTCAACGTCGGATGCATCCCGTCCAAGGCATTGCTGCGCAACGCCGAATTGGCGCACATCTTCAACAAGGAGGCCAAGGTCTTCGGCATCAACGGCGAGGTGAGCTTCGACTACGGGGCCGCATTCGACCGCAGCCGCAAGGTGGCCGAGGGCCGGGTGGCCGGCGTGCACTTCCTGATGAAGAAGAACAAGATCACCGAGATCCACGGCTACGGCAAGTTCACCGACGCCCACACCCTGGCGGTCGACCTGAACGAAGGCGGAACCGAGACCGTCACCTTCGACAACGTCATCATCGCGACCGGCAGCAGCACGCGACTGGTCCCCGGTACCTCGCTGTCCAAGAACGTGGTGACCTACGAAGAGCTGATCCTGACCCGTGAGCTGCCCGAGTCGATCATCATCGCCGGTGCCGGGGCCATCGGTATCGAGTTCGCCTACGTGCTGAAGAACTACGGCGTCGACGTGACCATCGTCGAGTTCCTACCGCGGGCGCTGCCCAACGAGGACGTCGACGTCTCCAAGGAGATCGAGAAGCAGTACAAGAAACTCGGCGTCAAGATCCTCACCGGCACCAAGGTCGAGTCGATCGATGACGACGGCTCGGTGGTGACTGTGACCGTCAGCAAAGACGGCAAGACCGAAGAACTCAAGGCCGCGAAAGTTCTGCAGGCCATCGGTTTTGCGCCCAATGTCGACGGGTTCGGCCTCGACAAGGTCGGCGTCGCACTGACCGACCGCAAGGCCATCGGCGTGACAGACTACCTGCTCACCAACGTCGACCACGTCTACGCGATCGGTGACGTCACCGGGTTGCTACAGCTGGCCCACGTCGCCGAGGCGCAGGGGGTGGTGGCAGCTGAAACCATCGCCGGCGCAGAGACGTTGGCCCTCGGTGATATCCGGATGATGCCGCGCGCCACCTTCTGTCAGCCGAACGTGGCGAGTTTCGGGCTCACCGAGCAGCAGGCTCGCGACGAGGGCTACGACGTCGTCGTCGCGAAATTCCCGTTCACCGCCAACGGGAAAGCGCACGGCGTGGGCGACCCGAGTGGCTTTGTGAAATTGGTCGCCGACGCCAAGCACCTCGAATTGCTGGGTGGACATCTGGTCGGTCATGACGCGGCCGAGTTGCTGCCCGAGTTGACGCTGGCCCAGAAGTGGGACCTGACCGCCAACGAGTTGGCGCGCAACGTCCACACCCATCCGACCATGTCGGAGGCAATGCAGGAGTGCTTCCACGGCCTGACCGGTCACATGATCAACTTCTGACCCCGACTGCTTGGAGGCGAAGTGGCCAGATTGAAAGCGGTGCGAGCCGACTCGATTTGGGCCGCGCTCGGCGGTGCTCTCGCCGGTTACGTGCTGTGGCTGATCGCGATCTCGATCGGCAACTTCGTCACCACCGCGGGCCTGTGGGGCCCGATCACCCTGGCGGTATCGCTGGTCTTCGCGTTGGGTGCGATGCTGTGGGCGGCGCGGCTGCGGGCCGCCGGAAATCGCACGGTGGCGGCGTTCGCGGTCGCGCTACCGGTCCTCCCGGTGCTGCTGTCGTTGCTCGTCGTGGCCGACAGCTACTTGTGACTCCCGGGGTTGTCCAGCGGGATCTCCAGCGCCGACATCGTCGCCGCGAGGGCATCGTATTGCCCTGCCAGCAAACAGAATTCGATGAGTTGGCGCCGGTCGAGATGACGCGACAGCTGCTGCCAGACCTCGTTGCTGATCGATCGGTTCAACACGAATTCATCGGTTGCGCGCAGTAGCGCTCGCTGCCGGTCTGTCAGCGTTTCGTCGGGTGCCGATTCGGGCCAGGCGAAGATGAGTTCCTGCGTCGGGTCGTCGAGGCCGCGACGCCGACCGATCCAGCGATGGTGTTGCAGTTCGTATTCCGACTTGCGCAGATGCGCGACGCGCAGGATCACCAGTTCGGTGTCGACCTGCGGTATGCGGCCACGCAACAGCCGGGCGCCGTATATCGCCCAGGCCCAAAACAGCAGTCGACGCTGACCGAGGGTGGTGAACAGATGCATCTCCGGAGCGTTCACCGTGCGGGCGCCCAGCTTGGCGAGCACCCAGTTGACGGGCCCGAGTTCGCGGAATCGGCCGGGCGGGATACGGCCTACGTGTTGGCTCATGCGTGCCTCACTAGGTAGGGCGACACCGTGCTGCGATGCTCGTCGAGGTCGAGGGCGCGACCCAGCGCGGGGAAGGCTCGTTGCGGACAGGTGTCACGTTCGCAGACCCGGCAGCCCGCGCCGATCGGTGTGGCTGCGAGGTTTCCGTCGCCGGACAAGTCGAGTCCTTCCGAGTAGACGAGCCGGTGGGCGTGCCGGAGTTCGCAGCCCAGCCCGATCGCGAAGGTTTTACCGGGCTGACCATATCGCGATGCGCGGCGCTCGATGGTGCGGGCCACCCACATGTAGCTGCGTCCGTCGGGCATCTGGGCGATCTGCACCAGGATCTTGCCCGGGTTGGCGAACGTCTCGTAGACGTTCCACAGCGGGCACGTCCCGCCCGCTGACGAGAAGTGAAACCCGGTGGCGGACTGGCGTTTCGACATGTTGCCGGCCCGGTCGACGCGGACGAACGACAGCGGAACACCTCGCATCGAGGGCCGCTGCAGGGTAGACAGCCGGTGGGCGATGGTCTCGAAGCTGACCGTGTAGAACGCCGAGAGTCGCTCGACGTCGTAGCGGAAGTTCTCGGCGATCTCGTGGAACTGCCGGTACGGCAACACCGTTGCGGCGGCGAAGTAGTTGGCCAGCCCGAGTCTGGCCAGCGTGCGGGACTCGTCGCTGGTGAAGCTGCCCTGGTCGACCAGGCTGTCGATCAGGTCGCCGTGCTCCAGGTAGGCCAGCTCGGCGGCCAGCTTGAACGCATACTGGCCCGACGGCAGATGCCCGCCGATCTCCAGCGTCCGGGTTTGCGGGTCGAAGCGGTGAAGGACGTTGTCGCCCAAGTCGATTCGTTTGATGCGGACGTCGTGTACCGAGGTCAGCCGGTCGGACAGGTCGCGGACCAGATCGGCGCGGTGCATGCGCATCCGTACCGTGAGCTCCTCGGCAGCGGTGTCCAGCTCGTGCAGATAGTTCTGCCGCTCGTAGAAGTAGTCGCGGACTTCTTCGTGCGGCATGGTGATCGACCCGCTGCCGCTGCCGTCGGAGAACCTGTCTTCGGTGGCCGCGGCGAGCTGGGTCGTAGTGAGCCGATAGCGCCGGTGCAAGTTGACCAGCGCGCGCGCCAGCGCCGGGTGCGCGTTGACGACGTCGGCCAGCTCCGACTGATCCACCTCGACGCCGAGGTCGTGGTCGAGGGTGACCTCTCGCAGTTCGGCGAGCAGCCGGGTGTCGTCCTGCGAGGCGAAGAACGTGGCGTCGACGCCGAAAACCTCGGTGATGCGTACGAGCACCGCGACCGTCAGCGGCCGGACGTCGTGCTCGATCTGGTTGAGATAGCTGGGGGAGATGTCGAGCATGTGCGCCAACGCGGCCTGACTGAATCCGCGCTCACTGCGGAGCTGACGGACCCGCGAGCCAACGAATGTCTTGGCCATCCGGCCAGCGTACCGGTGTTGCGAAGGTTGGGTTAGCAAAATTTGCAGCGAAAATGGCGATTGGCGCCGCGGCGAGGTCGTTTGGCATCATGCGCACATCAGCTAGGGCGCCTAGCAAATGTGGGAGTAAAGCCGTGAGCTTGGACAAAGTGATGATGCCGGTGCCCGACGGGCACCCCGACGTCTTCGATCGGGAGTGGCCGCTGCGCGTTGCCGATATCGATCGCGAAGGCCGGCTCCGATTCGATGCCGGCGCCCGCCACATCCAGGACATCGGCCAGGATCAGTTGCGGGAGATGGGGTTTGAGGAAACCCATCCGCTGTGGATCGTGCGCCGAACGATGGTCGACTTGATTCGCCCCGTCGAGTTCGGCGACATGCTGCGGATGCGCCGCTGGTGCTCGGGCACCTCGAATCGCTGGTGCGAGATGCGGGTCCGCATCGATGGGCGCAAGGGCGGCCTCATTGAATCTGAGGCGTTCTGGATCAACATCAACCGCGATACCCAGATGCCGTCGCGCATCTCCGACGACTTCCTCGACTGCCTGCGCAAGACCACCGACATCGAGCGGTTGCGCTGGAAGGGCTATCTCAAGGCGGGTAGCCGCGAGGATGCCGCCGAGGTCCACGAGTTCGGAGTCCGGGTCACCGACATCGACCTGTTCGACCACATGAACAACTCGGTGTACTGGAGCGTGATCGAGGACTACCTCTGGTCGTTCCCCGAACTGCTCAAGGCGCCGCTGCGGGTGGCCATCGAGCATGAAGCGCCGGTGGCACTGGGCGACAAGCTGGAAATCATCTCGCATGTGCACCCGGCCGGGTCCACCGACCGATTCGGCGAGAACCTCTCCGACCGCACTGTTAGAACGCTCACATATGCGGTCGGCGATGAGGTCAAAGCGCTCGCCGCCATCTTCCCGCTCTAACCGTACGAGCGTTATGCAAACCGCCGGGTTGACCTGCGGATTCAAGTTACCGGCTGGTAGAAACTGAACCGTTTCAGCTGATACCTATCTTCGCAAGCTTTGCAAAATCCGGGCGACCCCTAGCCAAAGTTGGCACAAAAATCGGTGGACCTGGGCCGCTGACCTGTGCCATCTTCGTGTTAGCAAGTCAGCAACGATGCTGGGGTCCTTAGCAAGCCTGGAAATTCTGGAAATCTCGGGTCCTCAGATCACAACCTTGAGGAGAACGCTATGTCGAGCGTTGGCCAGCCGAAGAGCACCGAAGAGATCCAGAAGGACTGGGACACCAACCCCCGCTGGAAGGGCATCACCCGCACCTACACCCCCGCCGACGTCGTGGCCCTGCAGGGCTCGGTCGTCGAGGAGTCCACGTTGGCCCGCCGCGGCGCCGAGGTGCTGTGGAGTCAGCTGCACGACCTGGAGTTCGTCAACGCGCTCGGCGCGCTGACCGGCAACATGGCCGTCCAGCAGGTCCGCGCTGGCCTGAAGGCCATCTACCTGTCCGGCTGGCAGGTCGCCGGTGACGCCAACCTGTCCGGCCACACTTACCCCGACCAGAGCCTCTACCCGGCCAACTCGGTGCCGCAGGTGGTCCGCCGGATCAACAACGCGCTGCTGCGCGCCGACCAGATCGCCAAGGTCGAAGGCGACACCTCCATCGAGAACTGGCTGGCCCCGATTGTCGCCGACGGTGAGGCCGGCTTCGGTGGTGCGCTCAACGTCTACGAGCTGCAGAAAGCCATGATCGCGGCCGGTGTCGCGGGTTCGCACTGGGAAGACCAGCTCGCGTCCGAGAAGAAGTGTGGCCACCTCGGTGGCAAGGTGCTGATCCCGACCCAGCAGCACATCCGCACCCTGACCTCGGCCCGCCTGGCCGCTGACGTGGCTGACGTGCCGACCGTGGTCATCGCCCGGACCGACGCCGAGGCCGCCACCCTGATCACCAGTGACGTCGACGAGCGCGACCGTCCGTTCGTCACCGGTGAGCGCACCTCCGAGGGCTTCTACCGGGTGCGCAACGGCCTCGAGCCGTGCATCGCCCGCGCCAAGGCCTACGCGCCGTACTCCGACCTGATCTGGATGGAGACCGGCACCCCGGACCTCGACCTGGCCCGCCGCTTCGCCGAGGGCGTCAAGAGCGAGTTCCCGGACCAGCTGCTGGCCTACAACTGCTCGCCGTCGTTCAACTGGCGCAAGCACCTGGACGACTCGACCATTGCCCGGTTCCAGAAGGAGCTCGGCGCGATGGGCTTCAAGTTCCAGTTCATCACGCTGGCCGGCTTCCACGCCCTGAACTACTCGATGTTCGATCTGGCCTACGGCTACGCCCGCAACCAGATGAGCGCCTACGTCGAGCTGCAGGAGCGCGAGTTCGCTGCCGAGGAGCGCGGTTATACCGCCACCAAGCACCAGCGGGAGGTCGGCGCCGGCTACTTCGACCGGATCGCCACGACCGTGGACCCGACCTCGTCGACGACCGCTCTGGCGGGCTCGACCGAAGAGGGACAGTTCCACTAGAACCAGGCCGTAGCCACAAGCGATCGGCTTGACAGCGCAGGCCCCGCCCGGAAACCCTGGGCGGGGCCTGACGCATATCGAGAGGACTTCTGAGCAGTGAGCAATGCGATTGAGCGCGTTGGCGTTATCGGCGCCGGGCAGATGGGCGCCGGCATCGCCGAGGTATCGGCGAAGGCGGGCGCCGACGTGGTGGTCTATGAGCCCACCGACGAACTGGCCGCCGCGGGCAAGGCCCGGATCGAGGCGTCGCTGGAGCGGGCCGTCAGCAAGGGCAAGCTGTCCGCTGACGAGCGCGATGCGACGTCGGAGCGGCTGCGCTACACGAGCACGCTGTCCGACCTCGCCGACCGTCAACTGACCATCGAGGCGATCGTCGAGAACGAGGCCGTCAAGGCGAAGCTGTTCGCCGAACTCGACGAGATCGTCACCGACCCTGCCGCGGTGCTCGCATCCAACACCTCGAGCATCCCGATCATGAAAATCGCTGCGGCAACGAAGAATCCGGGCCGTGTGCTCGGTCTGCACTTCTTCAACCCGGTGCCCGTGCTGCCGCTCGTCGAGCTGATCAGCACGCTGGTCACCTCCGACGAGGCGGTCGACCGCGTCGCGCACTTCGCCGGCGAGGTGCTCGGCAAGAAGGTGGTGCGCTGCGGCGACACCTCCGGCTTCGTGGTCAACGCGCTGCTGGTGCCCTACCTGTTGTCGGCCATCCGGATGGTCGAGTCGGGCGTCGCGTCGATCGAAGACGTCGACACCGCGGTGGTCGCGGGGTTGTCGCACCCGATGGGTCCACTGCGGCTGTCCGACCTCATCGGGCTCGACACCATGAAGCTGATCGCCGACGCGATGTACGACGAACTCAAAGACGCGCACTACGCCCCGCCGCCGCTGCTGCAGCGAATGGTCGAGGCCGGCCAGCTCGGCAAGAAATCCGGTAAGGGGTTTTACTCTTACTAGCGGGGGCGTCGGCATCGGTGGCGACGACGTGGCACTCGCGTTCGGCGGATTTTTATGCCGGCATTAGACTTGCGCCAGTGCCTAAGCTCGTTTCCCCGGGGTGAGGCGTAGTCTCGGTCCACGTGTCGAGCGCCCGGCACAGCTCCATGTGAAATCCATTTTCGATTGTCAGGACGAACGGTGTCAGATACTTCAAGCGCAACGCCCACTGCCCAGTCCACGTGGTTGTCCAAGTCAGCGGCGCAAACACGCGGGTCAGACAAGAAAGAAGTCCAGTTTCACTACGACATCTCCAACGACTTCTTCGCGCTGTGGCAGGACCCGTCGCAGACCTACAGCTGTGCCTACTTCGAGAAGGACGACTACAACCTCGAGCAGGCGCAGCTGGCCAAGGTCGACCTGTCGCTGGGCAAGCTGGGATTGCAACCCGGCATGACGCTGCTGGACATCGGCTGCGGGTGGGGATCCACGATCCAGCGCGCGGTCGAGAAGTACGACGTCAACGTCATCGGCCTGACGCTGTCGGAGAACCAGAAGCAGCACATCGAGCAGAACCGGTTCCCGCACATCGACACCAACCGCAGCATGGAAGTGCGTCTGCAGCCGTGGGAAGACTTCAACGAGCCGATCGACCGCGTCGTCTCAATCGGCGCATTCGAGCACTTCGGCTTCAACAAGTACGACGACTACTTCAAGAAGACGTTCAACCTGATGCCCGACGACGGCGTGATGATGCTGCACACGATCATCATTCCCAGTGACGAAGAGATCAAAGAACGCAAGCTGCCGTTGACGATGTCAAAGGTGCGGTTCATCAAATTCATCATGGACGAGATCTACCCCGGCGGTCGCCTGCCGCTGTCCGCACAGGTCGAGGACGCCGCGGTGAAGGCGGGCTACACGATCACCAAGAAGCAACCGCTGCGGCCGCATTACGCCCGCACGCTGGACACTTGGGCGAGCAACCTGGAAGCCAAGAAGGCCGAGGCGATCGAGATCACGTCCGAGGAGATCTACGAGCGTTTCTACAAGTACTTGACCGGCTGCGCCGACCTGTTCCGCGACGGCTATACCGACGTCTGTCAATACACCTGCGAAAAAGCCCCCGTGTAGAGGAATCGATAAAAGTGCGTTATACAGATCGTTCTAAACAGCAGAACCTAACGACCTGAACGAGATTCATTGTGAAAGGCTCATCGCAGATGACCGACAACGGGTCGGAGGAATCGTCGAATTTGCGGCCGGCATACGAAGACGTGCAAGCCCATTACGACACCTCCAACGAATTCTTCGGCCTGTTCCAGGACCCGACGCGGACCTACAGCTGCGCGTACTACGAGCGCGACGACATGACGCTGGAAGAGGCGCAGATCGCCAAGCTCGACCTCTCCCTGGCGAAGTTGAATCTCGAGCCCGGGATGACGTTGCTCGATGTCGGCTGCGGCTGGGGCGCCATGATGAAGCGCGCCGTCGAGCAATACGACGTGAATGTCGTCGGGCTGACCTTGAGCAAGAACCAGCACTCGCTGGGGCAACAGATTCTCGATCAGGTCGACAGCAGCCGTTCGCGGCGCGTTCTGCTACGCGGGTGGGAAGAGTTCGACGAGCCCGTCGATCGGATCGTCAGTATCGAGGCGTTCGAGGCCTTCCCCAAATCGCGCTATAAGGCGTTCTTCGATCTCTGTTACCGCATCATGCCGGGCGACGGCCGGATGGTTCTGCAGACGATCATGGGTCACCCCCTCAAGCGCTGGCCGGAGATGGGCATCCCGATCACGATGTCCGACCTCCGGTTCATGCGGTTCATTGCGGCCGAGATTTTCCCCGGCGGCGCGGTTCCCTGCGACGAGGATGTCGTCGAGTACGCCACCAACGCGGGGTTTTCGGTTGAGCGCCTGCAGAAGATGACCCCGCATTATGTGCGGACGCTCGACACGTGGACGACCAAGCTCGAGGCCGCGCGCGAGGAAGCCATCGCGGCAACCTCTGAGGAGACCTACAACCGCTACATGCGGTACCTGATCGGTTGTTCGGACTTCTTCCAACGCAACGTTTCTGAGGTCGGTCAATTCACTCTGGTGAAGAGCTAACGACCCGGAAGGCCGGGCACGTACGCGCCGATCGCCAGACCCAGCACCAGCAACGCGCCCGCCTGACGAACATGCAGCCAGGCCAGGGCGGCGTACCAGAGCGGCCACACCGGGAAATTGGCCGGCGGCTCGGCCGGCGGCGGGCGGCGGAAGTACGGCCACACCTTGATCAGTCGGGGTAACGCCAGCACCACGATCAGGGCCGGCCACGGCATGGCCTTCGCCAGAACCGCGGCGAGCACCAGCAGATAGAACCCGACCATCATCGCGAGTGTGATTGCGCGGGCTCGTCTCTCGCCGAAAAGCACCGGCAGCGTGTGGATGCCCAGCGGTTCGTCGTAGGGAATCTTGTCGGTGTGCTTGCCCATCAGCACGGTCGTGCACAGCAGGCCGTAGGGCAGCGACGCCAGCAGCACCGGCCAGCCGACGTGACCGACCGCGGAGTAGTAGGTGCCGCAGACCATCAGCGGGCCCCAGACCACGAACACGTCCGGCTCGCCGAGGCCGCGCTTCTTCAGCCGCAGTGGCGGTGCGGTGTAGGCGAAGCTGAGCACAAACCCGGACAGGGCGAACGCCACCACCGGCCAGCCGCGCGCCGAGGTCAGCACGATCAGGATGACCAGATCGGCGACGTTCACCAGCCCGATCGCGACAAGCAAGGTACGACGACTGACCAGACCGGAGAGCACCGGATGAGGGGCGTAAAGCGCCCGCGGATAGGTCGCGCTATCCAGGCCGGTCTGGGTGTCGTAGAGATCGTTCATCAGGTTGTTCGCTGTGTGCGCCAACAAGATTCCGACAATCGCGAGAGTCAGCCAGCGCCAATCGAATCCGGGCTGTCCCACCGCAAGAAGGGCGGCGACCAGACCGGCGAACAGGGTCATCGGCAGCACGGCAGCGCGGGTGACGACCAGCCATCGGGTGACGGCGTCGACCGGTGCATCTGGCGGCGGGTTGGTGGTGCGTAGGGCGTAGGCCCAAGAGCTGAGGCGAGAACGGGACTTGACGTCGCTCATCTTCGCAACGTAGTCCGCTAGTCCCGCAGTGGCGGCACAATCGGCGAGGGATGTGGCTGGCCGCGGAATTTCTCCAGCGAGCCGCCGACCTCGACGATCCCGCACAGCGCGCTCCAGCTCAGCATGGTCAGGTAGTCGATGAGTTCGTCGGCGCTCATGCGTGGATCCAGCAACCACGAGTGCGTGGCCAGCTGCACCCCGCCGACGATGTGGTAGGCCCACGCCTCCACCCCGCCGAGATCCATCCCCTCCGGCCGCATCCGGCGGCGCAGCATCACCGCGAGCATGCGGGCGATGATGCGTTCGGAGTCGGCGACCACCTTGTTCTTGCCCGCCGAGTTGTTGGCCATCACGAAGCGGTAGGGCTCTGGTTCGGAGGCCACCGTCTGTACGTAGACCTCAATGATTGCCCGGGTCAGGTCGAAGCCGTCCAGATTCGACGACAGGGCCTTGGCCATGTTGGGGATCAGCGTGGTCTGGGTGAACCGCATCATCACCGCGGTGGTCAGGTCGTTCTTGTCGACGAAGTAGCGGTAGAGCACGGTCTTGGAGACGCCGATCTCGCCCGCGATCTCGTCCATGCTGACGTATTGGCCGCGCTGCCGAATCGCCTCGAGCGTCCCGTCGATCAGCTCATTGCGGCGCTCCACCTTGTGCTGGTGCCAACGTCGCTTACGACCATCGGATTTGACCGTTGCGGCCAGGGCCTGCTTTGCCACTATGCAGTTCCTATCCCCTCGTTCCTTTGCATAGTAGGGCTTATCTCGGAGAATTTCTTGTCTGGACCTCTATTAACAGCGCGAGGCCATGGAGGCGGTAACAGTTACTGCGCAAAATCGCAGGCTCCGGCGCAGAGCGTCGCCAACGAGCACCGTCGTCGATAGCGGATGATGGTGAAGTGGTAGTCGGACTGAACAGGGAACCCGCTTCGGGGCCCAGGCACCGAGCCGATCCGCAGCGCCCGCAACCGGGGCCGACGGACCGGGCGCCTCTGCCGTTGGACGACACGGGTAAATCGGCGTCCTTCGCCGAGTCGTTCGCCGGCGCCGACCCGCAAGCCGACGCCGAGCGACAGCGCGCACTGCGCCGGATGAAGGTCGTGGCGCTGAGCTTTCTGGTCGGTGCTACCGCCGTGTTCCTCGGTTGCCGGTGGGCGCAGGCCGGCGGACTGACCGCCGCCTGGATCGGCTATGTGGGGGCCGCGGGCGAAGCGGGGATGGTCGGCGCGCTCGCGGACTGGTTCGCGGTGACCGCGTTGTTCAAGCACCCGCTGGGCATCCCGATTCCGCACACCGCGATCATCAAGCGCAAGAAGGACCAACTCGGCGAGGGCCTGGGCACCTTCGTGCGGGAGAACTTCCTGTCGCCGGAGGTCGTCGGCACCAAGCTCCGTGACGCACAGATCCCGAGCCGGTTGGGCAAATGGCTCTCGGAGCAGTCGCACGCCGAGCGGGTTGCCGCCGAATCGGCAACGGTGGCGCGGGTTGTGGTGGAAATGCTGCGCGACGAGGACGTCCAGCACGTGATCGACCGGATGATCGTGCGGCGCATCGCCGAACCGCAGTGGGGACCGCCGGTGGGGCGGGTGCTTTCCACGCTGCTGGCCGAGAACCGGCAGGAAGCCTTGATCCAGCTGCTGGCCGACCGGGCATTCCAGTGGTCGCTGAATGCCGGCGAGGTGATCCAGCGGGTGATCGAGCGCGATTCACCGACGTGGTCGCCGCGATTCATCGACCACCTCGTCGGTGACCGCATCCACCGCGAGCTGATGGACTTCACCGACAAGGTTCGCCGCAATCCCGAACATGAGTTGCGCCGTTCGGCGACCAGGTTTTTGTTCGAGTTCGCCGACGACCTGCAGAACGACGACGCCACGATCGCACGCGCCGAGGCGGTCAAAGAGCAGTTGATGTCGCGCGAAGAGGTCACCAACGCCGCGGGGACGGCGTGGAAGACGCTCAAACGATTGGTGCTCGAAGGCGTCGACGACCCGTCCAGCGCACTGCGCACGCGCATTGCTGACGCGGTAGTCCAGATCGGAGAATCGCTACGCGATGACGCGGAATTGCGCGACAAAGTCGATAACTGGATCACGCGCGGTGCAGAGCATCTGGTCGCGCAATATGGGGTCGAGATCACAGCGATTATTACCGACACCATCGAACGCTGGGACGCCGAAGAGGCCAGTCGGCGCATCGAGTTGCATGTGGGCCGTGACCTGCAATTTATCCGGATAAACGGAACTGTGGTGGGGTCGTTGGCGGGGCTGATCATCTACGCGATCGCCCAACTGCTCTTCTGAGAGTGCTTGCAAAAGTTCTTCGGTCAGCTAACAGTGCTTGCAAAAGCTAGCACCTGTTAGCTACCGTGGGCGCGTCAGCACCGACCAGCCGACGCAAGGGGTGACCGTGCCGCAGGATGAGAACCTTGCTGCAGTGGTGACGACTGCTGCGTCGGACATCGGCAGCTTCATCAAAGCGCAGCGTGAAGCGGCCCAGGTATCGGTGCGGCAGTTGGCGGAAAAAGCCGGCGTCAGCAATCCGTATCTCAGCCAGATCGAGCGCGGATTGCGCAAGCCTTCAGCCGGCGTCCTCAACCAACTCGCCAAGGCATTGCGCGTCTCCGCCGAGGTGCTCTACGTCCAAGCCGGAATGCTCGAGCCCGGTCCGAAGAGCGAAGTCCGCGACGCCATCGTGGCCGACGCGACGATTACCGAAGGGCAGAAGCAGGTTCTGCTGGACATCTACACGTCCTTCGCGCAGCAAAACGGGGCCGCCCGGGAGGAGAACAGCTCTGCATAAACCGGGCAGCTAGCCCCACCCCTGACGCACATTGAGAATTACGAAAGGAACCACCATGGCAGACAACAACCCCAACCTTGACGACCTGAAGGCCCCGCTGCTTGCCGCGCTGGGTGCCGCCGACCTGGCCCTGGCCACGGTCAACGACCTGCTCGCCGAGCTGCGTGACCGCGCCGAGGAGACCCGCACCGACACCCGCAGCCGGGTCGAGGAGAGCCGCGCTCGCCTGACCAAGCTGCAGGAGGACCTGCCCGAGCAGCTGCGCGACCTGCGCGACCGCTTCACCGCCGACGAGCTGCGTAGCGCGGCCGAGGGCTACGTCGAGGCCGCGACTTCGCGCTACAACGAGCTGGTCGAGCGCGGCGAGGCCGCTCTGGAGCGCCTGCGCAGCCAGTCCGGTGTCGACGATGTCTCGGCGAATGCCCAGGGCTACGTCGACCAGGCCGTCGAGCTGACCCAGGAAGCGCTGGGCACCGTTGCGTCGCAGACCCGCGCGGTCGGCGAGCGTGCCGCCAAGCTGGTCGGCATCGAGCTGCCGAAGAAGGCCGACGCGGCCGCCAAGAAGGCCCAAAAGGCCGTCGCCAAGAAGGCTCCGGCCAAGAAGGCGCCCGCCAAGAAGGCTCCGGCCAAGAAGGCTCCGGCCAAGAAGGTCACCCAGAAGTAGTCCGATTCGACGATTCGACTCCGAGTCGCCCGCAAGGGTGGCTCGGAGTCGACGTTTCTGGCGGCGCCCGCTTACGCTTAGTGGGTGGACTTGGTGAATGTCGTCGTTTTCTACTTGCAAATTGGCGTCATGCTGATGACGCTCTACGCGTTTGTGCACGCGGCGATGCAGCGACCCGATGCCTACACGGCTGCCGACAAGCTGACCAAGCCGGTGTGGCTGGTGATCTTGGGCGTCGCCTTTCCGCTCGCCTACGTCCTCAACGTGATGGGTGCGGTGGCGGCCGCCTGCGCCGCCGGTGTCTACTGGGTCGACGTGCGGCCCAAACTCCTTGAGATTCAGGGCAAGTCGCGATAGCGGCATGCGAGTCACAAGCTTCGCGCTGGCGTTGATCGGCACGCTCTGCATGGCAGCTCCGGCGTCCGCCGACCCGGGCCCGGTGAGCGCCCGCTCCTACTCGCCGCCATTCGTCGATCACGTTCAGTGGACGCACTGGAGCCAGCTGTCCAGCCTGCGGGTGTACCCGACCACGTCGGGCCGCGCGGCCGCCAAGCAACTCGGGTCGCCGAGCCCGGAGGCCGACGAGGCCTGGGCCGAAGTGCTCAGGCTGGCACCGGAGGCCGGTGCACCCGGCATGCGCGAGCAGTTCCGCTGCCACTGGGACTTCGCCGAGAATGTCCAGCCCGGCAAGGCCAGCTGGAATCTGGAGCCGTGGCGACCGGTCGTCGACGACGCGACGATGGTCTCCACCGGTTGCAACCCCGGTGGCGCGCAGGAGCCGTTCTGATGGCGTGGACCCGCGAGAAAGTCGCCGCCCTGGTCGATCACACCCTGCTCAAGCCCGAAGCCACCGCCACCGAGGTTGCCGCGGTGGCGAAAGAGGCTGCGGCGCTGGGCGCCTTCGCCGTCTGCGTCTCGCCGTCGATGGTGCCGCACGCGACCCCGGCCGGGCTTCCGGTGGCCACCGTGGTCGGATTCCCGTCGGGCAAGCACATGCCCGGGATCAAAGCGGGGGAGGCGACGCTGGCCGTGACATTCGGCGCCAGCGAAGTCGACATGGTGATCGACATCGGCGCCGCTATCGCCGGCGACATCGACGCGGTGCAGTCGGAGATCGCCGCCGTGCGCGCGGCGGTTCCCACCGCGGTGCTCAAGGTCATCGTGGAGTCGGCCGCGCTGTTGGCGCTCGCCGATGAACAGACACTGGTCGCGGTGTGCCGTGCCGCGCAGGACGCCGGCGCCGACTTCGTCAAGACGTCGACGGGTTTCCACCCTGCCGGCGGGGCGTCAGTCGCCGCCGTCACGCTGATGGCCGATGCCGTCGGCGGCCGGCTCGGAGTCAAAGCCAGCGGCGGCATCCGCACGGCAGAGGCTGCGCTGGCGATGCTCGACGCGGGTGCCACCCGGCTGGGACTGTCCGGCACCCGCGCCGTGCTCGACGCGCTGGACTGAGTGCCCGGCATCGTCGCCGGGCGGGGCTGACTGTCCGGCTCAGAGATTGGCCAGGCAGGGGTCCTGGGTGCCGCCCGCCGCGGGAATGGTCGCGTTGGTGCTGGAGAACGTGGCCTCCACACCGCTGCTGGTGACCTTGATGCTGTCGGCGTGCACTCCCAGCGGATAGTTCTGGGTCGCTTTCGACGTCAGGTCGTCCAGATCCTTTTGGACTGACGTCGTCGACATGCTGGAACCCAACGCGGTCAGGCTGACCACGTGCAGCGACAGTCCGTTGTTGACGATCTGCGGCTGGACGGTGGCGCTGTCGAACGCGCCCTTCATGGACACAGTGCCGGCGCCGGGGTCGGTGGTGACGTCACCCGACACGAACTTGCCCAGCACCGGGATGGCGTCCTGGATCGACTGCTTGATGCCGTCCGTCGACCAGGTGATCGTGCCGTTGATCGACCCGATGGTGCCCTGCGAGTTGTTGCTGTTGTTCAACTTGATATCGCGGATGTCCAGGTTCACCTTCATGCCCTTGGCGGAGCGAATCTGATTGCCCGCCGTCTGCACCGAGATGTCGCTGTAGTCCTTGTTGAGGTACTGCCACAACACCGGCGGGGCCGGCGAGAAGGACACCTTGGCGCTGTCCTGAACCTCGCACTGGACCGCGTTGGCCACCTTGGTGCTCGCGACGTGACGGGCGTACAGCTCACCGCCGACCGGAACCGCGATCAGCACCAGCGCGGCGATCAGCAGGATCAACAGCAGCGAGGACCGGTTGGCGAAGAAACGTCGTCGGCCTTCGCCTGTGGGCTCCGCCGCCGGCGGGGGAGGTGTCGGTATCGAGATCCGGGTGGTCAGGTTCTCATGAGCCGGCGGCGGGGGACCGGGCTGCTGCGCCCGCGGGTTGGGCGGCAGGCCGGGTTGCGGCGGTACCTGTTGCTGTGGTGAGTTCGGTTGCTGCGGTGGGTAATTCGGCGGGGGTGCCGGTTGTTGCGGCGGACGGCCCGGCGGGCGCCCGGGTTGCTGCGGGCGCGGCACGTCTCTGGCGGACGGCTGCTGCGGGCGGCCCGGCTGGGGAATGTGCCGGGTCGGCGATTCCGACGGCGGCGGCGGCACGCGGCGCGGCGGGAAGCCGCGGTTGGGCGGACCGGCCGGACGGGGCGGCCGGCCGCGCTGCGGCTCGTTGTCCGGGGGGCCAGGCGGGTTAGACATGCGCGAAGCAGGGGTCGTTCTGGGCCGCCGGTATCGACGCGTTCTGCGTTGAGAAATGCGCTGACACACCGTCATTGGTTACTTGCACGCTGTCCGCCTTGATGCCGAGCGGGTACTGCTTGAGCAGTGCCGCGGTGAAAGTGTTGAGCGCTGTTTGCGCCGTCTCGTGCGGGATGAGCACGCCGAGCGCGTTGACCTTGTAGACCTGCAGCGTGAGCTGCCCGTCGGAGACCTGCGGCTTGACGGTGACGCCGCCGAGGCCCATCGCCCCGGTGAGCTCGATGGTGCCCGCACTGGGGTCGGTCGTGACGCTGTTGACCAGGCCACCGATGAACGGCAGCGAGTTCTGAATGGTCTCCTGGATGCCGTCCGACGTCCAGGTGATGTTGGCGTCCAGCTTGCCGATGGTGCCCTTGGAGTCGGCGTTGCCGTGCAGGTCGACATCGTCGATCTCGATGTCGGCCTTCATGCCCTTGGCGTTGCGGATGTTATGTCCCGCGGTGTGGATGGTGATGTCCTTGTAGTGGCCCATCACGTGCTGCAAGAGGAAGGGACTCGGCCCGAAGGACGCGGTCGCGCCGTCCTGGATCACGCACTGGGTCGCTGAGGCCACGACGTTGTTGGCGCGGTTGCGGGCGTACAACTCGCCGCCGACCAGGCCCGCGATGCCCAGCGCGGCCACGATGACCAGAACCAGCACGATCGACACCGGGTCGCCGCGGAAGCGGAAGCGGCGCTTGGGTTTCACGTGCTCGGCAGTGTCGTTCGACGCGGGCTGCTCGAATGCCGTGGTGGTCGGGTATTCCTGGACCGGCGGCGGGTACGACGGTGGCGTCGGCGGCTGATAGGAGTGTTCGGCCTGCGGCCCCGGCTGGGTGGGCGAACTCTGCTCGCCAGGGCGAGCCCACGGCGAGGACGGGTCCTGGTGTGGGGGCCCCTGAGGATTCGTCACCTGGGCGATTCTGCCTTATCACCATGAGCAAACGCTGTGTAGTTGCGCAGCACCGCAATTGTCTCGCGGGCCTTGGTCACCTGCTCGAGGTCCAGGTCGGCGACCAACAGTTCCGGCGCGGAGCCCGCCGTGGCCACCACCTCGCCGAACGGCGACACCACCAGGCTTCCGCCGACTCCGGTCGGTGCGCTGGAGGCCAGCGGCTCGCCCGGGTCGGCCTGTCCGGCCGCGACCACCCAGCTGGTGCAGTCCAGGGCGCGGGCACGGGCCAGCAAAGTCCACTGCTGGAGTTTTCCCGGCCCGGCGGCCCACGACGCGCTGACCACGATCAGCTGGGCGCCGCCGGCGGCCAGCACGGTGAACAGTTCGGGAAAGCGAAGGTCGTAACAGGTTGTCAGCCCCACGCCGACCCCGTCGACGGTGACCGCGACCGGGTCGCGTCCGGGGGCGACGGTGGTCGACTCGGTGAACCCGAACGCGTCGTAGAGGTGGATCTTGTCGTAGTGGGCATTGGTGTCGGAGCCATCCGGACCGACCGCCAGCAGCGTGTTGTGGACTCGCCCGGCATCGGCGGGAGTGAACATGCCGGCCACTACGGTGATGCCGGCGTCGGCGGCGATCCGGCGCACCCCGTCGGCCCACGGCCCGTCGACCGGTTCCGCGATCGGTGCCAGCGGAACCCCGAACCGGCACATCGTCGCTTCCGGGAAAACCACCAGCGTCGCGCCGGCGTCGGCGGCCCGCCCGGTGTAGTCCCGCACGATCTGCAGGTTGTCGGCAGGGTCGGTGCCACTGAGAATCTGTGCCACCGCAACGCGCATGATCGCCAGCCTAGAAGGTCGGCAGATTTTCCTCGGAAGTGTCTCCGCCAAAACTATGTCAGCGCCGTTGGCGAGCGGTAGCCTCTTCGACACGCATCCAATAGACGGCTACCTGGGGCTGTGGTCAGTCATCGAGGAGACCTTGGGAGCGTCCGATGGCCATGCATCGCGCGACTCGTCGAAAGCCCCGCCCAGGGGACGTTGCAGGGTGCGCGGGTGCGGCCTTGGCCGCGGCCGTCGGGATCGGGGTCAGCCAAGCCCATCAATCCGCAGTCGTACCCCCGTCGACCGCCCCGGTACATCTGCTGTCGGGTCCCAGCGACACCGGCGTCGACGCATTTACCCTCGGCCCGTACACCTTTGACCCCTACACCACCCCGCTGCTGCTCCCCCAAGAGGGCTGGGCCACCTTCCCTGCTCCAGTCTTCCCGGGTCCGCCGGTGTTCAATATCTCCGGCGGGAATCTGGACGGTCTCGCCCTCGCCTCGCAAAACTTTGAGGTGTTCAACGCCAGCGGCCAGGAAGTCGGAACCGTTGGCACCGCGGGGACCATATTGCAAGTCCTCGGGCAGAGCAGCTACGAGTTCACCGTCACCAGCTCAACTCCCGTGTTGTTGGGAAGCGCCTCCAACCTGCCGGCAGTAGGAACGGTCTACGACATCTTCAAGGGTCTCGGCGTGGGGCCCACCGGTGCAACCACCTACGAGAATGCCTACGAGGCCACCCCGAGCGGCACCGTCACCGACTACCTGGTGGAGCCCAGCGGCCAGTACAACCTGGCCGATCCCATTCCACTGCCGGACAACGTCGGCACACTCAACCTGGCGCCGCTGTTGACGACGAACTACGCCGCGGATCTGCAACCGGGCGACGCTTTCAGCAGTCTGGCGACACCGGCCGACGCCAGCATCGGCCCAGACGCCTTCACGATCAACGTCCCTGGCTTCGACTACACACTCGACCCCGTCAGCACTCTGCTCGCCCCGGACACGTACAACGCGGTGTCCCCCCTCGCGGGCTTTCCGCCGTTCTTCGCCGCGGGCGGTGCCGACTTCATCGGGATATCCGTTGATACCCAAGGTTTCAACGTCTACAACGCCGGCGGCACCGAGGTCGGCAGCGTCCAAGCCGACGAATTCGTCGTCAATGCGGTGGGCGTGACCAGCACGGAGGAAGTGGTCACCAGCGCACTCCCGCAACTCGGGTTCACCGACGCGAACCTGCCGGCAGTGGGAACGGTGTTCAGCGTCACCAACCTGGCCCCGTTTCACGACGGCGGGAAGGCCGAGGTCTACCTCGCCACGCCAACAACATCAGCCACCGACACCACGGTGACGGCGGGCGGCAGCTTCACCAATGCTGCCCCGTTCAACCTCGACTCGGCCGGCACGGCGGAGATAAACCCGGCCAGTATCTTCGCCTCGCTGGCTGCGGAGCAGCCCCAGGACGCCAGCATTCCGCCGCCCTTACTCCAGGCCCCCGCTACCGACGCTTTCAGCATCGGCCAGACGACGTTCTACCCCGAAACGTCTTTACTCACCGAGGGCTACAACAACGTCGCTCAAACGCTGGGCGCGGCGCCGTGGGTCGCCGCCTTCGGCGGCTCGGCTGAGGGCATCAGTCTCGCGCCGCAAGATTTCTTCTACTACGCCGGCACCGGTGCCAGCGCTCACGAAGAGGGGGAGCTGGCAACCAGCATGTCGGTCTTGGACGTGTTGTGGTTCAGCAACGCGTCTTTCACCGTCACCGGTTGTGCGAGCGTGATCTGTACGGATGCGCCGGCAAACGGCACTGTCTTCGACGTCTTCAATTTTGGCGGCGGTTTCGAAAACGTCTACGAGGGCGACCCGAGCGGTACCGTCACCGACACCCTGTGGTCGCCGGCCGGGCCGCTCGTGGAGTTCCTCATCCCGTCACTCGACGCCGCCGTACCCCTGAGCCCGCTCGACGTGATCCCTGGCGGTTTTGACGTGCCTTTGCTGTGACTCTCCGGAATGCCACTGCCGGGAATCAGGCCGGTCGTGTCGGATGCTTGAATCCTCACATGATTGAGTTCACTCTCACGCGCACCACGACCGCGCCAATAGAGGCCGTGTTCGACTCGCTGACCGACCACCGCGGCATCGCGAACTACGTGCGGGCCGCGCGCCGCAGCACGCTGGACCGCGAGGGCACCCCCGCCCCCAACGGCGTCGGCGCGGTTCGGCGCATCGAAGCAATCGGCCCCGCTTTCGTCGAGGAGATCATCGACTACGAGCGCCCGACGCGTTACGCGTACAAGATGCTCGCCGGTGCCCCGGTCCGGGATCACGTCGGTACGGTCACGTTGCGCCCGTCGGGCAGCGGCACCGAGGTCAGCTGGCACCTGCGCTCGCAGCCCAAGATCCCCGGCCTGGATTGGCTGGTGACCCCGGTGATGAAGCGGGTCATCGGCGAGTTGCTGAACGGCGCCGTTGACGCCGCCGAGCGAAAAAGCTGAGCGCTCAGGCGGTTTCGCCGATCCACATAGTGGTGAAGCGCTGCTCGCGGATCAGCAGCTCGACCAGCTGGCTGCCGATGAAGTTCTCCAGCTTGCCGCCGACCAGCGGGATTTTCACCTCGACGGTGGCCCGGAATTTCAGCCTCGCGCCGCCGTCCTCGAGTGGCTCCAGCACCACGGTGCCGCTCAACGAGGCCGGTGAATCCAGGATCGAGCCGCTGATCGTGGCCGTTGCGGACCCGTCGACGATCGGTTCCCAGCGCTCCTCGCGGCGGATCAGTAGGTCGCCGCGGTGGAACTGCGTAACCACAGCCGGCAGGCGATCCGCACGCAGAACCTGGGTGGTGACCACATCGATGACGCCCGCGCCGACCTGAATCGAATCCAGCGTCGCATCGTCGGCGCCGGAATCGTCCAGCCGGGCAAGCCAGTACTGCTCTTCGCTGAACGCCCGGAGAACCGATTCGACGGATTCCGCGTAGTCGGTGGACATGTCGAACGATCGCGGCATAGCAGGTCAGGCTACCGTCAAGAATCAGGTAATCGGGTTTGAAGGGGCCACGTGGGAACGCTTTTCGCTGGTGCGCGTGTCGAGGAGAACGTGCCGTTGGCGCCGCTGACCACGCTGCGGGTGGGACCGGTCGCGTCGCGGGTGATCACGTGCACCAGCACCGACCAGGTGGTCGCGTCGCTACGGCATCTCGACGGGGAGGGTTCGGGGCCGCTGCTGGTGCTGGCCGGCGGCTCGAATGTGGTGATCGCCGACACGCTCACCGATCTGACGGTGATTCGGTTGGCCAACAACGCCATTCGCATCGAGGGCAACGCTGTGCGTGCCGAGGCGGGTGCGGTCTGGGACGACGTCGTGGTAGCGGCCCAACACGCCGGCCTCGGTGGACTGGAGTGCCTGTCCGGGATCCCCGGGTCGGCGGGTGCCACCCCGGTGCAGAACGTCGGCGCCTACGGCGTCGAGGTGGCCGACACGATCACCCGGGTTCGACTCCTGGACCGGTCCAGCGGCGAGGTGCGCTGGGCGGCCGCCGAGGAACTCGGTTTCGGCTATCGGACCAGCGTGCTCAAACATTCCGATGCCGCCACCGTTCTCGAGGTGGAGTTCGCGCTGGACACCACGGGCCGCAGTGCGCCCTTGCGCTACGGCGAGCTGGTCACGGCGCTGGGCGGCGAGGCCGGCGAGCGCGCCGACTCCGCCGCGGTCCGGACCGCCGTGCTCGCCCTGCGGGCCGGCAAGGGCATGGTGCTCGACGCCGCCGACCACGACACCTGGAGCGTCGGGTCGTTCTTCACCAATCCCGTTGTCACACAGCAGTTTTATCAAGAGCTGGCCGACCGCGCCGATCGTCCGGTGCCGAATTATCCGGCGCCGGACGGCGTCAAGCTGGCCGCGGGCTGGCTGGTCGAGCAGGCCGGCTTCGGCAAGGGCTATCCGAACGTCGACGGCGCGCGCTGCCGGCTGTCCACCAAGCACGCCCTGGCGTTGACCAATCGGGGCGCGGCCGGCGCCGACGACGTTTTGGCGGTGGCCCGCACCGTGCGCGACGGAGTGCGTGATGTGTTTGGCGTCACACTCGTGCCCGAACCCGTGCTGGTCGGGTGCTCGCTGTAACGCGCACGCGCGGGAGAGGCTCCGTGCCGCCGGTATCTTGATGTCGTGGACTCAGAGCGCGGCAACTTGCCGGTGACCCGGCGCCGGGCCCTGACAACCCTCGCGGTCGGGGTTTTCGCGCCCAGCGTGCTGGCGGCCTGCTCCGGCGGTTCGTCCAAGGAGGCCGAGAAGGCCAAGCCCCCGGCCGAAGCCGCCCTGACGTTCCGGCCCGCCGACAAGACCACCAAGGTGCTCCCGACCGCTCGGATCAGCGTCGAGGTCCGCGACGGCTGGTTCCAGCACGTCGCGCTGGCCAATGCGGACGGCAAGGTGGTGGCCGGCAGTCTCAACCGCGACCGGACGATGTACACGGTCACCGAGCCGTTGGGCTACGACGCGACCTATACCTGGAGCGGGTCGGCGGTGGGCCACGACGGCAAAGCCCTGCCGGTGAAGGGCGAGATCACCACGATCGCGCCCACCAAGGTGATCGACGGCGGGTTTCAACTCGCCGACGGCCAGACCGTCGGCGTCGCGGCGCCGATCATCATCCAGTTCGACGCGCCGATCGCGGACAAGGCTGCCGTCGAGCGGGCGCTGAAGATCACCACCGAACCGCCCGTGGAGGGCAGCTGGGCGTGGCTGCCCGACGAGGCCCAGGGCGCCCGCGTGCACTGGCGCAGCCGCGAGTACTACCCGGCCGGCACCAAGGTCAGCGTCGACGCCAAGCTCTACGGGCTGGCCTTCGGCGACGGCGCCTACGGCAAGCAGGACATGAGCCTGAAGTTCGACATCGGCCGCCGTCAGGTGGTGAAGGCCGAAATCTCGTCACACCGCATCCAGGTGGTCCGCGACAGTGGCGTCATCATGGACTTCCCCTGCAGCTACGGCGAGGGAGACAAGGCCCGCAACGTGACCCGCAACGGCATCCACGTGGTCAGCGAGAAGTACTCCGACTTCTACATGTCCAATCCGGCCGCCGGCTACAGCCACGTGCATGAGCGCTGGGCGGTGCGGATCTCCAACAATGGCGAGTTCATCCACGCCAACCCGTCGAGCGCCGGCGCGCAGGGCAACAGCAATGTCACCAACGGCTGCGTCAATCTGTCGACCGCCGACGCCGAGCAGTACTTCGGCAGCGCGATCTACGGCGACCCGGTCGAGGTGACCGGCAGCCGGATCGAGTTGTCCTACGCCGACGGCGACATCTGGGACTGGGCGGTCGACTGGAACACCTGGGTCGGGATGTCGGCGCTGCCGCCGCCCAGCGACGCCAAGCCGGCACCGGTGTCGATTCCACGCAGTGCGCCGGCCACGCCGCGCGATGCTCCGACGCTGTCGGGCACCCCGACCACGACGACTAGTCCTGCGGGGCCCGGCGGCTGAACCGGCTCCCGGGCGCCTGATCGCGCGGCCGGATGACGATCTGGTCCAGGTCGACGTGCGATGGCCGGGACGCCACGAAACCGATCACCTCGGCGACATCACCGGGCGTCAACGGCGTGATTCCCTGGTAGACGGCGTCGGCGCGGTCCTGGTCGCCGTCGAAGCGCACCAGCGAGAACTCCGTCTCTACCGCCCCGGGCGCAATCTCGGTGAGCCGCACCGGCTTTCCGAGTAGCTCGCCGCGCAGCGTGCGGTGCAGCGCCCCCTGCGCGTGCTTTGCCGAGGTGTAACCCGAGCCGTTGTCGTAGGTCTCCAATGCCGCGATCGACGTCACGGTGACGATCAGGCCGTCGCCGGAGTCGATCAGCTTGGGCAAAAGCGCGCGGGTGACGCGCAGCGTGCCCAACACGTTGGTCTCCCACATCCAGCGCCAGTGCTCGAGATCGGCGTCGGCCACCGGCGACAGACCCTTGGCGCCGCCCGCGTTGTTGACCAGCACGTCGACCCGCGCCAACCCGGCGGCCAGGGCGTCCACTGCCGCATCGTCGGTGACGTCGGCCATAACTGCCGTGCCGCCGATCTCGGCGGCCAACGCGTCGATCCGGTCGGCCCTGCGCGCCACCGCCACAACGTGAAAACCTTGCGCGGCAAGGGTTCTCGCGGTCGCCGCACCGATGCCCGAGCTGGCGCCGGTGACTACCGCGACGCGTTGCTCGTTTGCCCGGTGGTCCGACGGCCTCGAATGCGGATCTGGGGAACTCATCTGAACGACTCTAGTGATCGTGCTAAATTCCCTCTGTGTACTCGAGCACCCTGTTCGGCAGTCTGTCCGCGTGTTGTTGCGCGGGCTGCGCGTGTTGTTGCCGCGCCACCAGCCGCTCCTGAGCTGAAGCGCTAAAGCGCTCGCGACGGTGTGCGGCTCCCAGACCGCCATCGGACCTCGGACAAGGAATCGCAAATGCGTTCAACAACTTTCACCTCCCATCAGCACAATCCCCTCGCGGCTGCCCGCCGTCGGGGACCCGCACGCCACCGCGTGGTCGCACCCTCGCTGCAAGTCTCCGACGCCGCCGCGTCCTCGGTCTTCCGGGCCGTGCGGCTGCGCGGCCCGATCGGCCGCGACGTCATCGCCAAGATCACCTCGCTGTCGATCGCGACGGTCAACCGCCAGGTCATCGCACTATTGGACGCCGGCATCCTGCGGGAGCGCGCCGATCTGGCCGTCTCCGGCGCGATCGGGCGTCCCCGGGTACCGGTCGAGGTCAACCACGAGCCGTTCCTGACGCTGGGCATCCACGTCGGGGCCCGGACCACCAGCATCGTGGCCACCGACCTGTTCGGCCGCACGCTGGACGCCGTCGAGACCCCAACGCCGCGCACCGCGCAGGGCCCGGCGCTCGCCGCGCTGGCCGACGGTGCCAAGCGCTACCTGCAGCGCTGGCACCGGCGCCGGGCACTGTGGGCGGGCGTCGCGATCGGTGGCACGGTCGACGCCGCCAGCGGCCATGTCGACCACTCCCGGCTGGGCTGGCGGGACGCGCCAGTCGGCCCGGTGCTGGCCGAGGCCCTCGAGCTACCGGTTTCGGTCGCCTCGCATGTCGACGCGATGGCCGCCGCCGAACTGCTGCTCGGCATGCGCCGGTTCGGGCCCAACTCCTCGACCAGCCTGTACGTCTATGCCCGCGAGACCGTCGGCTACGCGCTGATGATCGATGGTCGGGTGCACAGCCCGGCGAGCGGACCCGGCACGATCACCAATCTGCCCGCGCAGTCCGAATTGCTCGGCGGCTCGGGCCGTTTGGAGTCGACGGTCAGCGACGAGGCCGTAGTGGTCGCCGCGCGCCGGCTGCGAATCCTGCCGCCCCAGGGCGGCACGGTGACCGAGGTGCTCAAAGCCGCCCGCGGCGGGAACCGGCAGGCTCAGGAGTTGCTCAACGAGCGGGCCCGCGTGCTCGGCGAGTCGGTCGCACTGCTGCGCGATCTGCTGAACCCCGATGACCTGGTCGTCGGCGGGCAGGCGTTCACCGAATATCCCGAAGGCATGCAGCGGGTGGAGGAGGCCTACAAGGCCCGCCTGGTGTTGCCGCCGCGCGACATTCGGATGACGGCATTCGGTAATCGGGTGCAGGAATCCGGCGCCGGCATCGTCTCGCTGGCCGGGCTCTACGCCGATCCGCTGGGTGCCATGCGCCGTGCCGCCCCGCCGGCGCCCGTCTACGAAGTCGACGTCGAGACACCCGCCTGACCTGGGGCTCTGAGCGGCCCTGCAAAGATGGCGGAGTGGGTCCTTCTGATCTGACCAATCCGCGCCGCGTCGCGGTGTTAGCGGTGCACACCTCGCCACTGGCGCAGCCCGGCGTCGGGGATGCCGGCGGGATGAACGTCTACGTGCTGCAGAGCGCGCTACACCTGGCCCGCCGTGGAGTCGAGGTGGAGATCTTCACCCGCGCCACCGCGTCCACCGACCCGCCCGTCGCGCGGGTGGCCCCGGGCGTGCTGGTGCGCAACGTGGTAGCCGGGCCGTTCGAGGGGTTGGACAAATACGACCTGCCGACGCAGCTGTGTGCGTTCGCGGCCGGTGTGCTGCGGGCCGAGGCCGCCCACGAGCCCGGTTACTACGACGTCGTGCACTCGCACTACTGGCTGTCGGGTCAGGTCGGCTGGCTGGCACGCGACCGGTGGTCGGTGCCGCTGGTGCACACCGCGCACACCCTGGCCGCGGTCAAAAACGCTGCGCTCGCTGACGGCGACACCCCCGAGCCCCCGTTGCGCATGGTGGGCGAGCAGCAGGTCATCGACGAGGCCGACCGGCTGATCGCCAACACCGATGATGAAGCGGCGCAACTGGTTTCGCTGCACCACGCCGATCCTGCTCGTATCGACATCGCGCATCCCGGTGTCGATGTGGAGGTGTTCCGTCCCGGTGATCGCCGGGCCGCGCGCGCCGAGCTCGGCCTGCCTGCCGACCGGGATGTGGTGGCATTCGTCGGGCGCATCCAGCCGTTGAAGGGGCCCGACGTCTTGTTGCGTGCGGCGGCCAAGCTGCCGCGGGTGCACGTGCTGGTGGCCGGCGGACCGTCAGGCAGCGGGCTGGCTGTTCCCGACGGCCTGGTTCGGCTCGCGGCGGAATTGGGTATCTCCGATCGGGTGACGTTCTTACCCCCGCAGTCGCGGGAAAATCTCGCCACGGTGTTCCGGGCCGTCGACCTGGTGGCGGTGCCGAGCTACTCGGAGTCGTTCGGTCTGGTGGCCCTGGAGGCGCAGGCATGCGGCACACCGGTTGTCGCCGCCGCAGTCGGCGGGTTGCCGGTCGCGGTGCGCGACGGTGTGACCGGCACGCTGGTGGCGGGCCACGACGCCGAGAAGTGGGCACACGCCATCGACGAGACATTGCTGCGCGGTTCCGACGCGTTCAGTTGCGCGGCGGTCGAGCATGCGGCGGACTTCTCCTGGGACAACACCGTCGACTCGCTGCTGGCCAGCTACCGCCGTGCGATCGGCGACTTCACCGCCCGCCGGGCGGTTCGCGGGCTCCCGTCGGCGCGGCGGGCCGGGCGGCGGCCGTCGCGGCGGAGGGCCTGGGCATGAGCGGCAGCAACGGCGACAGCGGTGCGCCGATCACCCACGTCCAACGGCTGATCGAAGACACCCTGGAGACCAACGACTTGGAGTACAGCCGCCACGAGGGCGCGCATGGTGGGTTGCCGGGCCTCATCGTCGCCCTGCCCGGCGAGCGTCGGCTCAAGACCAACACCATCCTGAGCATCGGCGAGCATTCGGTCCGGGTCGAGGCCTTCGTCTGCCGCCGGCCCGACGAAAACCACGAGGGCGTCTACAAGTTCCTGCTCAAACGCAACCGGCGGCTGTACGGCGTCGCGTACACCCTCGACAACGTCGGCGACATCTATCTGGTCGGCCGGATGGCGCTGGCATCGGTGGACGCCGCCGAGATCGACCGGGTGCTCGGCCAGGTGCTCGAGGCGGTCGACAACGACTTCAACACGTTGCTGGAGTTGGGTTTTCGCTCGTCCATCCAGAAGGAATGGGAGTGGCGCGTCTCGCGCGGTGAGTCGCTGAAGAACCTCGAAGCCTTCGCGCACTTGATCGAAGACGACGACGACTAGAGAGCCACCGCCCGCGTCGCGAACGTAACGCCATCGCGCAATATCCAGTCAGATCGCGCCGTAGCGTTACGCTCGGCGACGGTCCCGGGAGCCAGGGTGAAATACTTTCCGCCATGGGAGACGCTGCTGCAACGCTGGTTCTGCTCCGCCACGGTGAGAGCGAATGGAACGCCAGTAACCAGTTCACCGGTTGGGTGGACGTCAACCTGACCGACAAGGGCCGGCGCGAAGCGGTCCGCGGCGGCGAACTGCTCGCCGAACACGACCTGCTGCCCGACGTGCTCTACACATCGCTGCTGCGTCGCGCGATCACCACCGCGCACATCGCGCTCGACGCCGCCGACCGGCTGTGGATCCCGGTGCACCGCACCTGGCGGCTCAACGAACGGCACTACGGCGCCCTGCAGGGCCTGGACAAGTCCGAGATCAAGGAACGCTACGGCGACGAGCAGTTCATGACCTGGCGGCGCAGCTACGACACGCCGCCGCCGCCCATCGAGAAGGGCAGCCAATACAGCCAGGACGCCGATCCGCGCTACATCGACATCGGCGGTGGCCCGCTGACCGAATGCCTGGCCGACGTGGTGGCCCGCTTCCTGCCGTACTTCACCGATGTCATCGTGCCTGACCTGCGGGTCGGCAAGACGGTGCTGATCGCGGCACACGGTAATTCGCTGCGCGCGCTGGTGAAATACCTCGACGGCATGTCCGAGGACGACGTCACCGGTTTGAACATCCCGACCGGAATTCCTTTGCGCTATGACCTGGATGCCGATATGCGTCCACTGGTGGTGGGCGGCAGCTACCTCGACCCGGAGGCGGCGGCCGCCGGTGCGGCGGCGGTGGCCAGCCAAGGCGCAAAATGATCGACTTTTCTCAGCAACTCGGCTAACGCCAGGTGAACGGCCCCCGAACACCTGTCTTGTGGCATGTGACATGACCGATTTCGGCCTTGTGCTGCTGGGTTGGCGTTCACCGAATTTGTAAGCTTTTCACGTGACCGTGTTCTCGGCCCTGTCACTGGCCGGGGTCTTGTTTTTCGCGGCCCTGGCCGTGGGAATAACCGTCGGCGCCCGTTGGGCGCCGCGGGCGATCGAGCGACGGCAACGCGTGGCGGTCGAAGCGGCCGGAATCACCGTTGCTCAGATGCTGGAACGCATCGTCGCGCTGATGCCTCTGGGAGCTGCTGTCGTCGACCGGCACCGCGACGTGGTCTATCACAATGGACGGGCCAAAGAGCTGGGCCTGGTCCGTGAGCGGCAGCTCGACGACGAAGCCTGGAACGCGGCCCGCAAGGCGCTGGCCGACGGCTCCGACGTCGAGTTCGACCTGCTGCCGGGCAAACGGCAGGTGCCGGGCCGGTCGGGTCTTTCGGTGCACGGCCAGGCACGGCTGCTCAGCCAGGAAGATCGCCGGTTCGCCGTAGTCTTCGTCTACGACCATTCCGAATACGCCCGCATGGAAGCGACCCGCCGCGACTTCGTGGCCAACGTCAGCCACGAACTCAAGACACCGGTGGGTGCGATGTCGGTGCTGGCCGAGGCGTTGCTGTCCTCGGCCGACGACCCGGAGACGGTTCGCCGGTTCGGCGAGAAGGTGCTCGTCGAGGCCACCCGGCTGGGCAGCATGGTCAGCGAGCTGATCGAGCTGTCCCGGCTGCAGGGTGCCGAGGCCATGCCCGACATGGGTGCTGTCGACGTTGACTCCGTTGTCTCCGAAGCGATTTCGCGCCACAAAGTGCCCGCCGACAACGCCGACATCATTGTGCGCACCGACGATGCCAGCGGTCTGCGAATGCACGGTGAGCAGGCCCTGCTGGTCACGGCGCTGGCCAACCTGGTTTCCAACGCGATCGCGTATTCGCCGCGCGGCTCGCTGGTGTCGATCAGCCGTCGCCGCCGCGGCGACAACATCGAAATCGCTGTCACCGACCGCGGAATCGGCATCGACCGCAAAGACCAGGAGCGCGTCTTCGAGCGGTTTTTCCGCGCCGATAAAGCCCGCTCGCGAGCCACCGGCGGCACCGGTCTCGGCCTGGCCATCGTCAAGCACGTCGCCGCCAACCACGGCGGCAGCATCGGACTGTGGAGCCAACTGGGCACCGGGTCGACGTTCACGTTGTCGATCCCGGCTTATGCCGGCGAACCCGAATCCAAAGACGTGCCACCCGAGCGCGAATCGCGCACCATGAAGCCCCAACGGGAGCCCCAACGAGAGGAAGAACTACACCGATGACGAGTGTCTTGATCGTGGAGGACGAGGAATCGCTGGCTGACCCGCTGGCGTTCCTTCTCCGCAAGGAGGGGTTCGAGGCCACCGTAGTGACCGACGGCCAGAGCGCATTGGCCGAATTCGATCGGGCCGGCGCCGACATCGTGCTGCTCGACCTGATGCTGCCGGGTATGTCGGGCACCGATGTGTGCAAGCAACTGCGGTCACGTTCCAGCGTGCCGGTGATCATGGTGACGGCCCGCGACAGCGAGATCGACAAAGTCGTCGGGCTCGAGTTGGGTGCGGATGACTATGTCACCAAGCCTTATTCGGCGCGCGAACTGATCGCGCGGATCCGGGCGGTGTTGCGCCGCGGCGGCGACGACGACTCTGAGGTCACCGACGGCGTGCTGGAATCCGGCCCGGTGCGGATGGACGTCGAGCGCCATGTCGTGTCGGTCAACGGCGAGGCAATTACGCTGCCGCTCAAGGAGTTCGACCTGCTCGAGTACCTGATGCGCAACAGCGGCCGGGTGCTGACCCGTGGGCAGTTGATCGACCGGGTGTGGGGCGCCGACTACGTCGGTGACACCAAGACCCTCGATGTGCACGTCAAGCGGTTGCGCTCCAAGATCGAGTCCGACCCGGCCAACCCGATCCACCTGGTGACGGTGCGCGGGCTGGGTTACAAGCTCGAAGGCTGAGGCGCAGGCGGGCCGCTATTGGGCGGCCCGCGTGGCCGGGTGCACGGCGATGAGTCCTAATCCGCTGCGCCGCTTGCACATTGCGGCCAGCTCGGCATAGGCCTTCTCGCCGAGCAGCTCGGTGAGTTCGGGACCCATGCTCACCCAGACCTGCTCGGCGCCGACGTGAGCGGCCGGGTCGCCGGTGCAGTACCAATGCAGGTCGGCGCCACCGGCACCCCAGCCGCGCCGATCGTATTCGGTGACCGTGGTCTTCAGGATTTCGGTGCCGTCCGGCCGGGTCACCCATTCCTGACTACGGCGAATCGGCAACTGCCAACACACATCCGGCTTCATCGTCAGCGGCTGCACGCCAATCTTCAGGGCCTTGGAATGCAGCGCGCAGCCCGGACCGCCGAGGAAATCCGGGCGGTTCAAAAAGATGCAAGCACCCTTGTATTTGCGGGTGCGGAACTGCTCTTCGCCCTCATGCTCGTCGAGTTCGAGATAGCCCTTGCGGCCCAAACCCTTGTCCCGGAACTGCCAGTCGGCGTCGGTGAGCTTGGACACAGCGTCGTCAAGGCGGGCCCGATCGTCGTCGTCGGACAGGAACGCGCCGTGCGAGCAGCAGCCGTCGTCGGGGCGCTCTTCGACCGTGCCCTGACACGCAGGCGTGCCGAACACACACGTCCACCGCGACAGCAGCCAGGTCAGGTCGGCGGCGATCAGATGTTCGGGATTGTCCGGGTCGTAGAACTCGACCCACTCACGGGCGAAGTCCAATTCGACTTCGCCGGGATGGTCGGGTTGCGCACTTGCCACGGTTTTCACGGTAGACCAAACCGTGGCCAGGCTGCTCACACGCTAGGTTGTGTCTCGTGCGATTAGGTGTTCTGGACGTCGGCAGCAACACGGTGAATCTGCTCGTGGTGGATGCCCGCCGCGGCGGGCACCCGACGCCGATGAGTTCGACCAAGGCCACCCTGCGGCTGGCCGAGTCGATCGACAACTCCGGCAAGATCACCCGCAAGGGCGCGGACAAGCTGATCGAGACGATCGAGGAGTTCGAAAAGATCGCCGACAACTCCGGCTGCGCGGAGCTGATGGCCTTTGCCACCTCGGCGGTGCGTGACGCCAAGAACTCCGACGACCTGTTGACCAGGGTCCGCAAGGAGACCGGAGTGCAGCTGCAGGTGCTGCGCGGTGTCGACGAGTCGCGGCTGACCTTTCTGGCGGTGCGCCGCTGGTACGGCTGGAGCGCGGGCCGGATCATCAACCTCGACATCGGTGGCGGCTCGCTGGAGCTGTCCAACGGCGTCGACGAGGAGCCTGAAGTCGCGATGTCGCTGCCGCTGGGCGCCGGACGGCTGACCCGCGAATGGCTTGCCGACGACCCGCCGGGCCGCCGCCGGGTCGGCATGCTGCGCGACTGGCTGGACGCCGAATTGGCTGACGCCGCCACCAAGATGCTGGACGCCGGCAGCCCCGATCTGGCTGTGGCAACCTCGAAAACCTTCCGCTCGCTGGCCCGGCTCACGGGCGCCGCGCCGTCGGCCGCCGGGCCCCGCGTGAAGAGGACGCTAACGGCGAATGGCCTCAGACAACTCATATCTTTCATCTCTAGGATGACGACCGCTGACCGTGCAGAACTGGAAGGGGTGAGCGCCGAGCGAGCGCCGCAAATTGTGGCGGGAGCTCTGGTCGCAGAGGCGAGTATGCGAGCGCTGTCGATAGAAACGGTGGACATTTGCCCGTGGGCGCTGAGAGAAGGTCTCATTTTGCGCAAACTCGATAGCGAAGCTGACGGAACCGCCCTCGTCGAGACGTCCGTGCGGGATGCTGGAAGTCAGCGAGCCAATCGGAATGGCGGCAAAAAATGAGCGGATCCAACGAAACCACCCGACCCATCTCGGTTGCCGAATTGCTTGCCAAGAACGGCACGCACGGTGCTCCGGCGCCGGCCCGCCGTCGCCGTCGTCGCGGGAACTCCGACGCAGTGACCGTCGCCGAGTTGACCGGCGAAATTCCGATCATCACCGACGAAACCGATCCCCACGCCGACGAGCAGCCGACCCCCGAATCACGCGCACACCGCGCCAACGGCAGGGCCCGAGTCGAGCACGAGGTGGTCGAGGCGCCCGCCGACGAGCCGCCGGTCGAAAAGTTCTGGTCCGAGCCCGAACCACGCTGGCCGGCGTCCGCGCCGCCCCGTCCGCGTGACGAGGCGGCGGCGGCGAGGGATCAACGGCCGCAGCGCAGCGCCTACCCGCGCCCGGTGCGCAACGAGGTCCGCCCGGAGGCCGATCGCCGAGAGCCGCGCGAGGACAAGTCGACCGAGCGGGCCGGTGCCGAAGGCATGATCCCGGATCCGCTCGAGGACTATGCGGGCATGTCGGTGGACGTGATGGACACCGACGTGCGTGATGCCGAGCCGGCCATCGAAGACTCCGCCTACGTGCGCTCGTATCTGCGGGCGTCCACCGGCAAGGGCGACCTCGAATCGCGTTCCGACGCGGGCTACCACGACATCGACGATGTCGCCGAGGAAGAGGAATACCCCGAGTACGGCGATTCCGACGAGCCGCACACCTGGTCGCGATCCGACAGCCTGCGGTTCGGCGGAATGGTGGTCCTGCAGTCGCTGGTGGCCGTCGGATTCGGTGCGGGCCTGTTCATCGCATTCGATCAGCTGTGGCGCTGGAACAACATCGTCGCGCTGGTCCTGTCGGTGCTCGTCATCCTCTTCTTGGTCCTCGGTGTGCGGGTGGTGCGCAAGACCGAAGACATCGGCAGCACGCTGATCGCGGTGGCAGTGGGGGCACTGGTCACGCTTGGGCCCCTGGCGTTGTTGCAGTCCGGCTGAGCTGCAACAGAATCCACGTGCGCCCCGCAATCAAGGTCGGTCTGTCGACGGCCTCGGTCTATCCGATGAAGGCCGAGGCCGCTTTTGAGTTCGCGGCCAACCTCGGCTACGACGGCGTCGAGCTGATGGTGTGGGGCGAATCGGTCAGCCAAGACATCGCCGCGGTGGCGAAACTCTCGCGGAAGTACCGGATGCCGGTGCTGTCGGTGCATGCGCCGTGCCTGCTGATCTCGCAGCGGGTCTGGGGCGCCAACCCGATAGCGAAGCTGGACCGCAGCGTGCGGGCCGCCGAGAAACTCGGTGCCCAGACCGTCGTCGTGCATCCGCCGTTCCGTTGGCAGCGCCGCTATGTCGAAGGCTTCACCGAGCAGGTCGCGGAGTTGGAAGCGTCCAACGACGTGCTGGTGGCCGTGGAGAACATGTTCCCGTTCCGCACCGACCGGTTCTTCCCGGGGCAGACGATAGAGCGGATGCGCCGCCGCGGCGGGGGACCCGGGCCCGGCATCTCGGCTTTCGCGCCGTCCTACGACCCGCTGGACGGCAATCACGCCCACTACACGCTGGACTTGTCGCATTCGGCGACCGCGGGCACCGACGCGATCGACATGGCGGAGCGGATGGGTGAGGGTCTGGTGCACCTGCATTTGTGCGACGGCACCGGCCTGCCCGCCGACGAGCATCTGACGCCGGGCCGCGGCACCCAACCGGTAGTCGAGGTCTGCCAGATGCTGGCCACCGGCGACTTCGCCGGCCACGTCGTGCTGGAGGTGTCCACGTCGTCGGCGCGGTCGGTGCACGAGCGCGAAGCCATGCTGGCCGAGTCACTGCAATTCGCCCGCACCCACCTGTTGCGATGACAGACAAGGAGGAGCCGCCATTGACCGCGTCGTTCACCGAGGCGATGGAGCTTCGCGAGATCGAGACCGACGGCGTTCACAGCGTCTACGAGGGCGAGCTCAACAAGATCTGGACCATCGGGCCCAAGGTGCACGGCGGAGCCATGGTTGCGTTGTGCGCCAACGCCGCTCGCACCGCGCACGGCGGACCCGTTGAGCCGGTTGCGATTTCGGCCAGCTTCCTGTCGGCGCCCGACCCCGGCCCGATGCGACTGGTCACCTCGATGCGCAAGCGGGGCCGCCGGATCAGCGTCGTCGATGTCGAGCTGATCCAGGGGGACCGCGCCGCCGTGCATGCCGTCGTCACCCTCGGTGAGCCGGAGCACATGGCGCCACCGCTGCTGTCGGCCAATCCCGCGGTGGGCCTGATGGATCCCGAACCGCCCGACGATGTACAGCCGATCGCCCCCGGCCACCGGCTGTCCGGGCTGGTGAACCTCGCCGAGGGCTGCGAGGTGCGCACGCTGACCTCGACGCTGGGCCTCTCCACCGACGGGCGGCCGCCGGTGATCCAGAACTGGGTGCGTCCGCGCGACGTGGCCCCCGATGTGCTGTTCGCCTTGATGTGCGGCGACATTTCGGCGCCGGTCAGCTTCGCGGTGAACCGCACCGGCTGGGCGCCCACCGTGCAGCTCACCGCCTACCTGCGGGGGCTGCCGGCCGACGGCTGGCTGCGGGTGATCTGCACCTGCGTGCAGATCGGCCAGGACTGGTTCGACGAGGACCACACCGTCGTCGACTCAACGGGGCGCATCATCGTGCAAAGCCGCCAGCTGGCGATGGTGCCCGCGCCCTAGCCGATGAGGGCGACCCGCTGCGCCCGGCCGCGCCGCGCTTGCGTAATGAGGCCGACCCCCTGTTTCAAAACCTTCGTCAATTCAGTACAGCGCACCGACGCTTGCGGGGAACCGACGTGTGCGAAGATGCGGCATGGCCGATTGCGGATCGAACGGGTGGAGCATAATAGCGTCGGCTCAAGCGAATTCAAATTTCGCGGGCATATTGGCTGGTTTCATATTTTTTGGACTTATCTATCTTTTGGGTAGAAGCGAAAAGCGTGAAGAAGTAGTATTGCTTTTTACCGCTAGTTTTATCGTATTGGCGTTTGCCAGCTTTTTGTTTAGTCGCGTTTCCGGTTTCTCTGTGCAATCAACTGCTGACCTTCACGCCATCGCACATGCCTGCAGAGCGGCGTGGATGGCGGGGATGATTGCGATTGCCATGCTGATCGTCGGTGCCGCAGCGATGATGGTGGGTTTGGGCTACGTGCTGGTGGCCTACGACACTGAATCCGAGGGGCGCTATTTGGAGAGGCTGGCCACCGCGACGGCTGCGGGCGTCCTGGTTGGCACCGTTTTCATGCTGTACACCTCGATGAACTTCTATGAGGTGCTACTGGACAGTCCAAACAAATCAGCCACCTGGACGTTCATTGTGGTCGCAATCCTGATAGTTTTATCGGTCGCCGCCATTAATTTCATCGCATCTCGGGGCCCCAGCCGACGGCTGCGTAGGGATAAACACATTGAGCGGGCCGTATATGTCATAGGTGGTTTTGGAATTGCCGGAACGGCTTTAACCGGTTTCACTGCTCGAATCGAACCGTCTCATGTAGTTTCCTGGTTGGTCATCGTTGTCTCGCTTGGTTTCCCGGGGATTATCGTCATCATGCTCGCCGGAAGCATCGTCGACGGGAGAGATGAGAAAGCCCGGGCGAAGGAGAAAACGTCCCGCGGCTCAGCGGGTACTCTGCAGCGGCCCGTCAAAGAGGTCGTCGAAGGTTACGGAGCATAGGTTCCCCACGCGGATCACACCGCAGCGTTGCCCGTGGTCGCGCGTGATCAGACGACAGGTTGATCGCTGTGTGACAGTGATCAGCAGCCACCGCGTCAACAAGCGCATTGGCCAAAGGCCCGCTGCGCCCGGCGGCGCCGCGCTTGCGATCGCCCTGGCCGCCCGTTAGCGACGAAAGTCGTACGCATCTGCCATGCTGAGCGACATGGCCAGAATCGCGCTCGTCGGTGGGGGAAGCATGGGCGAAGCCCTGCTATCGGGTTTGCTGCGGGCCGGGCGACAGGTCAAGGACCTGGTGGTGGCCGAGAAGAGCCCCGACCGCGCCCGCTACCTCGCCGACACCTACGGCGTGCAGGTCACCTCGCTGCCCGATGCGGTGGAAAACGCCACCTTCGTCATCATCGCCGTCAAGCCGTCCGATGTGCCCTCGGTGGTCGGTGAGATCGGCAAGGTCGCCGCGGACGCGGCACACGACAGCCCCGATCAGGTGTTCATCACGGTGGCGGCCGGGGTGACGACGGCATACCTGGAATCCAAGCTGCTGGCCGGCACGCCGGTGGTGCGGGTGATGCCCAATGCGCCGGCTTTGGTCGGAGCCGGCATCAGCGCCATGGCTGCGGGTCGCTTTGCGACCCCTGAGCAGCTCAAGGAGGTCGCGGCGCTGTTCGACTCGGTGGGAGCGGTGCTGACCGTCTCAGAGGAGCACATGGATGCCGTCACGGCCGTCTCGGGCTCGGGTCCGGCCTACTTCTTCTTGTTGATCGAGGCGTTGGTGGACGCCGGCGTCGGGGCGGGGCTCAGTCGGGCCGTCTCGACCGAACTGGTTGCCCAGACAGTTGCCGGTTCGGCGGCGTTGTTGCTGGACCGGATGGAACAAGACCGCGAAACGGGCCCGGATTCGCGACGCGACCTGTCGCTGGACACCACCGCAGCACGGCTGCGTGCCATTGTTACCTCGCCCGGTGGTACGACCGCCGCTGCGCTGCAAGAATTGGAAAAAGGCGGTTTGCGGGCGGCCGTCGACGCGGCGGTTCGGGCCGCAAAAACACGCTCTGAGCAGCTAAGAATTACATCTGAGTAATTTATAGAATTTTATTTATTTGCCATCACCCGTCGCAATAACCACACTAGTCCCGCTATTCTCCTTACTGGTATGCACCTGTGGGTGCCAGCGGAGGGGAAGCCGCTGGGACTGCAGGAGCCTGACTGATTGGGTTGCGATGACGTCTATGAACGGGCCATCGGCTGGCGGGAAATCGGGACGAGACACGGGTTCCGTCGACGGCCAGCAGCCCCGGACGCAATTCCTGACCGTTGCAGAGGTGGCAGCACTGATGCGGGTCAGCAAGATGACGGTCTATCGGTTGGTTCACAACGGTGAACTGCCCGCGGTCCGCGTCGGCCGGTCCTTCCGTGTGCACGCCAAAGCCGTGCACGACATGCTGGAGAGCTCGTACTTCGACGCCGGCTAGTCGGCCCGCGCAGTTTCGGCCGCGAAACGTAAACCATTGCGACGACACGCCGCGAGGCGTCGCAGCCGTTTACAACTCGCGGCTATACAGGTGCACCAGTGAGGCATAGGAGCCCACTGGTGCGCTTTGGTGTTCGACCTGCCCTGCCGGGTAGAGTGTGTGGGTTACCACGTATGCCCGGCCACGGCGGACTCGGGCCGCCACATCGCACGACGACGATGCGGGACGCGCAGCGTCCTGAGGAGAAGTCGGGCAATCCAGCACAGATAGCGGAGTTATGGGTTCAGTAATCAAGAAGCGGCGTAAGCGGATGTCAAAGAAGAAGCACCGTAAGCTGCTTCGCCGCACGCGGGTCCAGCGCAGAAAACTCGGTAAGTAATCGCTCGCTGCCGTCGCTAGGCTGGCCACGTGGACTCGTCGGGCGGTCAATCAGGTGCGGGCACCGATACCGCGCACTACCCGAAAGTTGTGCTGGTCACAGGCGCATGCCGTTTTCTCGGCGGCTATCTGACGGCGCGGTTGGCGCAGAACCCGACGATCGATCGGGTCATCGCCGTCGACGCCGTCGCACCGAGCAAAGACATGCTGCGCCGGATGGGCCGCGCCGAGTTTGTGCGTGCCGACATCCGCAATCCCTTTGTCGCCAAAGTGATCCGAAACGGCGACGTCGACACCGTCGTACACGCGGCCGCGGCATCGTTCGCGCCGCGGTCCGGCGGCGGAGCGGCGTTGAAGGAAATCAACGTGCTCGGCGCGATGCAGTTGTTCGCCGCCTGCCAGAAGGCGCCGTCGGTGCGGCGCGTCGTACTGAAGTCGACGTCGGAGGTCTACGGCTCCAGCCCGCATGACCCGGTGATGTTCACCGAGGACAGCAGCAGCCGCCGTCCCTTCCGGGAAGGCTTCCCGAAGGACAGCCTCGACATCGAGGGCTACACGCGCGGCCTCGGCCGGCGTCGGCCTGACATCGCGGTGACCATCCTGCGGCTGGCGAACATGATCGGTCCGGCGATGGAGACCACGCTGTCGCGCTATCTGGCCGGGCCGTTGGTCCCCACGGTGTTCGGCCGCGATGCGCGCTTGCAACTGTTGCACGAGCAGGATGCGCTTGGCGCATTGGAGCGCGCAGTGATGGCCGGCAAGCCCGGCACGTTCAACATCGGCGCCAGCGGGATCATCATGTTGTCGCAAGCGATCCGCCGTGCGGGCCGAGTTGCGCTGCCGGTACCGGGATTTGGGCTCGCGGCATTGGATTCGCTGCGCCGCGCCAACCGCTACCGGGAGATCAACCGCGAACAACTCGACTACCTGAGTTATGGCCGAGTGATGGATACGACGCGAATGGAGCAGGAACTCGGATACCACCCTAAGTGGTCCACTGCGGAGGCTTTCGACGATTATGTTCGCGGCCGAGCTTTGACTCCCATTATCGATCCCGAGTGGGTACGCTCCATTGAAGGTCGGGCCGTCGCAGCAGTGCAGCGCTTTGGTCCTCGAGCCAAATCAATTGACGCGAGGGGAGGGTAATTTTATGCCGGGCGATTCGAAAGCGAAAGTCATTCCGCTGCACGGTAATTCAAGCCGTGCGGCGGCGCAACGGCGTGCCGGGCAACGCGCCCAGGCCACTCGCCAACATCCCTCCCTGCTCACCGAGCCTGATTCCCGGGCCTCTGCCGACGAGATCGCCGCCGTTGTCCGGGAAATTGACCAGCACCGTCGTGGCGCGTCCCACCGGCAGGCCATCGAACAGCCGGTCAACGAGATCGCGCAGAAGCTAAGCGGCGTCGCCGATTTCCTGCGGCAGCGGCTCGCCGGCGACTACCCCGTCGACGAGTTCGGCTTCGACCCGCACTTCAACGAGGCGATCGTCCGGCCGCTGCTGAGGTTCTTCTTCAAGTCGTGGTTCCGCGTCGAGGTCAGCGGTATCGAGCACCTGCCCGACACTGGCGCCGGCCTGGTCGTGGCCAACCATGCCGGCGTGCTGCCGTTCGATGGGCTGATGGCCTCGGTGGCAGTGCACGACAAACATCCCGCGCACCGGGACCTGCGCCTGCTCGCCGCCGACATGGTGTTCGATCTGCCCGGGGTGAGCACGGCGGCCCGTAAGGCCGGCCACACGATGGCGTGCACTGCCGACGCACACCGACTGCTGGCCGCGGGCGAACTGACCGCGGTGTTCCCCGAGGGTTACAAGGGTCTGGGCAAGCGCTTCAAGGATCGCTATAAGCTGCAGCGATTCGGTCGCGGTGGCTTCGTGGCGGCCGCGCTGCGCGCCAAGGCGCCGATCATTCCGTGCTCGATCGTCGGGTCGGAAGAGATCTACCCGATGCTGACCGACGTGCGGTTGTTGGCGCGGTTGTTCGGACTTCCGTACTTTCCGATCACACCGCTGTTCCCGCTCGCCGGTCCGGCCGGGCTGGTGCCGTTGCCATCAAAGTGGCACATCGCTTTTGGTGAACCGATCGACACCGCACAGTACGAGGGCGCGGACGCCGAAGACCCGATGGTCACCTTCGAGTTGACCGACCAGGTACGCGAGACCATCCAGCAGACGCTGTATCAGCTGTTGGCGGGCCGCCGCAATATGTTCTTCGGCTGATTATCCGGCCGGCTTGACCAGCGTGAACTGGGCGACGTCGCACGCGCCCTCACGGAACAAATTGGCGCAACCCGTCAGGTATTTCATGTAGCGCTCGTAGACCTCTTCGGACTGGATCTTGATGGCCTCGTCCTTGCGGCCTTCCAGCGCCTCCGCCCAGAAGTCCAGGGTCCGCGCGTAGTGCTCCCGCAGAGGCTGGACGCGGGCGACTTCGAAGCCGGCCTTGGTGGCGTGATCCTCGACGATCTCGACCGTCGGCAGTCGGCCGCCGGGGAAGATCTCCCGCATCATGAACAGGGCGAATCGTGCCCTCGTCATGGTGATCTTGATGCCGCGATCTGCCAATTCCTGATCGGTCGGGACGACGATGGTGTGCAACATCATGGTTCCGCCGGCAGGCAGGGCGTCCCATGCCATCTTGAAGAAATCGTCGTAGCGCTCGAAACCGAAGTGCTCGAAGGCGCCGATCGAAACGATCCGATCGACTTTTTCGTGAAACTGCTCCCAGCCGTTCAGCAGCACTTTCCGCGAGCGCTGCGTGTCCAGCGCGTCGAACGACTTCTGTACGTGCTCGGCCTGGTTCTTGGACAGCGTCAGACCGATGACGTTGACGTCGTACTTCTCGATCGCGCGGCGCAGCGTGGCTCCCCAGCCACAGCCCACGTCGAGCAGCGTCATGCCGGGCTCCAAGCCCAGTTTGCCCAGCGACAGGTCGACCTTTGCCAGCTGCGCTTCTTCAAGCGTCATGTCGTCGCGCTCGAAGTACGCGCAGCTGTACGTCTGGCTGGGGTCGAGGAAAAGTTGATAGAACTCGTCGGACAGGTCGTAATGCGACTGAACGTCCTCGAAATGCGGCGTGAGGTCGGTGCTCATTGGTTGGGATCCCCCCTAAAGGCTCGGGCTGAGACTAGGCTCCGGCGCGGATAGAAGCAATTGCGGCGATTGTCGCCTCGGCGTTCGCGTCGGGGTTGGACGACTCGCCCAACATGGTGACGATGCTGGTAATAATGGGTCCGCCGTCGGCGTCTGTGACTTCGCTGCGGATCTCGGCGATCACGGTGCCGTGGGACTCGATGACGGAGTCCAGGTAGGTGTCGAAGTACAGCCGGTCACCGGCCTTGATCGGCCGGTGGAACAGAAATTTCTGGTCGCGGTGCAGCACCCGGGCCATGTTGATCGGAATATCGAACTTGGTGAAGACGTCCATCTGGACGCGCCGTCCGGCGACCGCAAGGAAGGTCAGCGGCGCCAGCGTGGAGTCGTAACCGATTTCGGCCGCCGACTCCTCGGAGTGGTGTGACGGGTGATCGTTGCTGATGGACTCGGCAAACTCGCGAATCTTTTCGCGACCCACATCGAAATAGTCGGGGTACCGGTAGTGCGTCCCGATCAGGTCTTGGGTGCCTGCGGGCAATGACATGCGCTGCTCTCCACTCGTGCGGGTGCTCAACGGCGCAGCTTATCAGCGAGATTGTCGCCTAGATGCCACCGCAGCCAGTGCGCCGCCCGCCGCGCCTAGTGCCAGAGCCGACGGTACGCCGATGCGGGCCGCCTTGCGGGCGGTGCGGAAGTCGCGTATTTCCCAGCCGCGTTTGCGGGCGTAATCGCGCAGAGCGGCGTCCGGATTGATCGCTACGGCGGTACCGACCAGAGACAGCAGCGGGACGTCGTTATAGCTGTCGGAATAGGCGGTGCAGCGCTTGAGGTTGAGGCCCTCACGGATCGCCAACGAGCGGACGGCGTGCGCCTTTCCCGGGCCGTGCAGGATGTCGCCGACCAGGCGGCCGGTGAACACCCCGTTCTCCGATTCGGCGACGGTGCCCAGCGCACCGGTCAGCCCGAGGCGGCGGGCGATGGTGATCGCCAGCTCATATGGCGTAGCGGTGACGAGCCAGACCTGCTGGCCGGCGTCGAGGTGCATCTGCGCGAGGTCGCGGGTGCCTTCCCAGATCTTGTCGGCGATGATCTCGTCGAAGACGTCCTCGCCGAGCTGCATCAGCTCGGCGGTCGGCCGACCTTCGATGAAGGCCAGCGCTTTACGACGGCCCGCGGCGACGTCATCACTGTTCTCTTTGCCGAGGATTTGAAATTTGGCCTGCGCGTAGACGAAGCCGAGCACGTCGCGGTAGGTGAAGTATTTTCGGGCGGCCAGGCCGCGGCCGAAGTGAACCAGCGACGAGCCTTGCACCAAAGTGTTGTCGACATCGAAGAACGCGGCGGCGGTGAGGTCGACGGGCGGCTGCTCGGGGCCAGGCAGTTCTTCGTCGGTCTGGACATCTTTTAGCGCCCGCTCGGCGCTTGCGTTGGCGGCCGCCGTTTCGAATCGCTGATCAGCGGGGTCGGGTTCGGCGTGGGGGCCGGGTTCGACAGGGCCCGGGCCGCCGGGAGCGGTCACGGTTTCACACTATCGGGCCGCGCGGTGTTGGGTCGGGGTTGGCTGGTGCTCCGGTGACGACTAGTAGCCGACCTAAATTCAACGCCGACTATCTAGGAGTGCCGCGACGCCTGCCTGGTTTGTGCGTGAATACGTCGTCATGCTCGCGCCTGCGGCAAGCATCTGCGAATTCAATCGCTAACTCGGCCTGCTGGACCAAGGGTACGCACTGCTCTGCTTCCAGCCAGCAGGTGTCGACGTGGTCACCATCGGGTTCGAGACCGGAATGCCGAGGACGTGCCGCTCCGACTTGGGATCTATGCCCAGCCAAAAGTTGTGCTTCATGCAGAAATAGCTGAAGTCGAACGCCACGTCTCACTCGTCCTTGTCCCGCCACCCCTCGAACTCGGTGCCGGAGGTATCATTCCAAAATTTAGAAGGGACTTCGGTCCAGCGTTCTGCCTCAGGCACACGATCAACCCGCTCTTGAAACTCGTCGAATAGTCTGCGTGCCTCTGCTAATTCTGCTTCGGTCGGGCGAGCTACGCCCGCCTCTTCGGGTGTCGAGAATATTTTTCCGGCAATCTTTTTAGCCATCGATCAACTCCTTCATCGCTCGATCATTTCAATGATCGTTATGCCTGTCAGTGGATCGAGTCTTCGATCAAGCACGTAAAACTGTGTGCCGTTTGGGAAAAGAACTTCTTTCTCGCTGGGAAAAAGCGAGAACGACGAGATGTCCCGGGCTGTCTTCGACAGGATTCTGAACTCGACGTTGCCTGAAAATGCAGAGGATTGGGCGACGGCGGGTTCCATCGAAGTACTGAGGAATGCGCGTTCAGTTATCATCGTGTCCGGCTTGTACTGAGCCAGTACGTCGGATGGCAGGTCGGTGCCACGTACGACTGTGCCGGAGTATGCGGGCAATTTCTCCAACGCCCTATTGAGCGCTTCAACACGAGCCTGTTGATCTGCGTCCATCTTGCCAGTCCTCAACGCGTCGTTCAGATCATCGTGTCCTAGCCCAGTGTAATTGTTCAGAGCGGATAGATTCTCGGACGTCAATGCCGGGGGAGTGTGCGCCACAGGTCCGTAATGGTCATGCGCCGACGCGTGTGAGCCCGGTGTGCCGCCAGGCGGCAGCGCGTTGGCGGGAGTGTGAGGAAGAGCCGCCGGCGGCGTGCCAGGAACCGCGGGCGCATGCGTTGAAGGCGGTGCGTGCGCGGTCTCCGTCGACGGTGCGCTCGTGGTCTTGGGTTCGGCGACCGGTGCCGGCTTTGGAGTCGCCGGATTCTTTGATTCGGTTGAGCCATATGGCGGTAGCGCCCTCTTGGAAGTCGGCGGCGGTGCAGGCTGCCCACCCTTTGTCGCGTCACTTCGCTGCGGTTCGCTGCGTGGTGGCGGGTTGTCGGTTGGTGCTGAATTGGGTAGCCGGCCGGGGTTCGGGACGTGAAATCCTTTGGGCGCCTCGGCCGCGTCTTCCGCGAGGCGGCCGAGTTTGGACAGCTTCGAAAGAGCACCGCCGGGGAGCGCTACTGTTGCGAGGTCGAAAAGTGTCTCGCCCGTCGCCGTGAGCGGATCGGTACGCCATTCGTCCCAGTGGACGAGCCCCTTGCCGAGCCCCTTCCACGACTCTTCCGCCTTCTGATCACCGTCCAGCCCGCTGAGGGCTTCGAGATGTTCGAGTGCGCCGGTTAAGGAGTGCCAGAACCCTTTTGGATCGACGATGGCTCGTAGCGGGTTGAGGTCCCACACGCCTTTGACGGCGCTCTCCGCTTCCGTAACGACGCCGCCGCAAATCCGCCCGAGGTTGTCCAGGGCCCGGCCGACTTCGGTGGCATGCAAGAAGTGGTCCCACTCCTTCTCGGCATAGTGGGCCATCGTGGACAGAATCGTCTTCGCTTCGGTGAGCGCGGTAGCGATCTGTTGACCAAGCGCATCGACTTCGGCGGTGAACTGGTCGACGATGATGCGAATGTCGTTGGCGATTTTCTTGATTTCGTCCTCATCCTGATCGGTGAGGAACTCCCAGACCTCTTTGATCCCGGTCACGGGATTGCAGATACGCGACAGCAGGTCGATGATCGCCGCGTGGACCGTGTCGATCTTGCCCGCGTAGGAGGTCAGGTGCGTCGCGACGGTCATGCACTGCTGCAGAATGCCCGCCGCGCAGCGGTTGGTTTCTGCGAATGCCGCGGCGATCGCCGGGCCTTCTGGAATCTGTTGAGCACCAATGCTGCTCATCGGGCCGACCGAACCGAGTATCTCGCCGACCTGAAAGTTCGTACCGGCATTTGTCCATGCCGCCGCCGCGCCGCGCAGTTTCGCTGAATTTCCCGTCGGCCAGATCATCCCGATGTAGTTGGCCACCCAACCCCAACCTGCCGGGACGGCGAAGCCGCGGCCGACGGACGACGGTATCGATCCTGCCGAGATCGCCCCGGTGGGGTGCGGGCTCGGTAGCGCCTGGCCGTGAGCCGTAATGTTTGAGTGCGCTTCGGCGCCGGAGTAATTGTGCGCGGATACCCGTACGCCGTCACCGAGGCGGCACAAGCCATTACGGGTGGTCGTCATCGCCTCGAGCAGTTTGGCCGACGAGTTGTCGTAGCTATGGCCAAAAGCCGTGCCCGCCGGGTCGTCGCCAGACATCCCCCGACATCCAGTGAGCGCAGTGGTCAACGCCGAGACGGTGGAACCCAGACCTTCTCCGACCGAAATAACCGCAGCGCCAGCGTTATTCAACGCCTCTGGGTCGACCGCAAGCGGGGGCATCAGCTCACGACCACATAGCAGAATTCGTCGCCATGGCCTGGGTGTAGTTGTGATGTGCGTTGCCGCCGGCTGTCTTCAGCTGATTCAGTGCCTCCCGCATCGTCGCTTCGCCGTGCGACCAGTGTCGGTGTGCCTCGGCGTGAGCTTCGGCCGCCTGGCCCGACCAGGTCTGGTGCAGATGCGTTACCAGAGAATCGATTTCAGCCATCATGCTTTCGGTGTGCTGCACGTACTCGTCCATTCGCTGGACTGCGTCGGCAAGCGCCTCTGGATTTACGCTGAAGCCATCAGCCACGGTAAACGTCATCCAATTCCTGGGCCGAGGCATCCTCCTCGGCGTTGAATTCGCTACCGGTGACACCGATGGCCCTGGCCAGGATCGACAAGCCCAGCTGGACTTCACCAGCGCCGCGATGCCACGAATCCCACACCGCGGCGTAGGCGCTGCCTGAGCCGCCCTGCCACCCGGCTAGTAATTCACGGACCTGGCCGTCGAGCTCGGCAAGTCGGCTGCGCAGATCTGTCGACGCGCTTGACAACGCTTGTGACGCAACATGCATGGCCTCTGGTTGAACCCGCAAGAGTGAACGTTCGGCCATAGCCGTAAAGCTAAAGGCCTCGGGCAGTGGGCACAATTCACCCTGGGTGGAAAGGGCTACGGCTGCTTGCGAGCGCTTTCGTCGTCGTCGTCGCGTTTGTCGTCAGGGACGAGAAGACGCCGACTGGCCACCGGCTTTCCGGCCACTCGCTTCACGACTTCAGGCGCCGCTTGTGGAGTGGCGATGCGGCCTTGCACGGGTGCGCCGTTTTTCACGGTCGGCGGAACTATCCGCTTTGTCTCGGCCTTGCTGTCGCTTCCGCTCGCGGCACCGTGCGCCGCGCCGGGAGGCATCATCGGCATTCCGCCACCCATCGTTCCCCGCGCTCCCGCAGCCGAGTCGGGTGCGCCTGGTGGTGCGACGGGCATCTGGGACGAGGCGGGCACGGTTGCGGCCGACGGAGTCGGCGGTGGCCCAAGGGTTCCCGCCGGGGTCGTGCCGCCGGCGAGCGCGGCTCCCGCTCCGGCTCCGCCGGCGCCCAGCCCCGCACCGCCCGCACCCAATGCGTCACCGAGCGCGTCGGCCGGCACCGATGCGGCGAGACCGGTGCCTTGACCCGCCTTGCCGAGAGTGCTGGTCAACTGAGAGCTGATTTGCGAGACCTGCTGCATGGCTTGGTTCAGTGGCTGTGACAGTCCCTGAAAGAGGCCGCTGAACGTCTGCATAACCTGCTGAGGCATTTGCTGGACGGTGCCCATGAGTGACTCGAGTTGCTTGCTCGAATCTTCCTCGTTTGCAGGAAATTTGGTCATTGCATCGCCGGTCTGCTGGCCGCGCTGGGCGTGCTGAGCGGCTGCGGTGGCCGCGTCCGCTGGGTCGCCGGAGTTGCCGGCAAGTCCCAGGGTCGCGAGCAGCTGACTCATCAGCGAGCTTCCCGAGGCGATTTGGTCGGGCGTCAACGGTGGTGGCGGCGGCATGCCATACGCTTGCGCGAGTTGACTGAGAACGATCTGCAACTGCTGCGGGTCCATCGAATCCTCTTCCTAGGGCACGCGATTCAGTGCCTGGAACCAGGCGAAGTGATAGTTGGCGCCGATCGCGTCCTTCGCGGCCAACGCGTCGATCGCGGCCAGCAGCTGCCAATTCGACACCGCAGCGGCCTTCACATCGTCAGGGTAGGAGGCGATCACATCCTCGCGGAGTTTGGTGAGATGGTCATCCAGGAGCTGGATTTCGACGTCGAGCAGGCCGGTGCTCGCGAACGCGGCTCGGGCGATGGTGTGTGCCATCTGTGGCAAGCCGTCGCGGTAATTGGTGGCCTGACTCAGCTCCCAGCCGAGATCCTCGACGGCAGTAACCCGTCTGGGCCGCAACGAGGTCGGGGTGGGCTCGACTTCACCGTCGGCCTCGGGGAGGTAGTGCAGCGGGGTGTAGCTGGCGGAGGTCTCCACCTGGCCCAGCAATGCCTCGATGTCGCCGCGGCGGTCACCCGGGTCGAGCAGCGAGACAACGGATGGAATCCGGATGCCCGGGGGTATCCATCCGCTCGCAAGGTCGGTCATCAGCACCGTCGTTCCGTCCGCACGGTCACCGGCGACCCACCGCAGGCGCGGTTCTTGGCGGGCGACGAAGTCAACCAGTCGCTGAAGACGGGCCTTCGCGGTGGCTTGCGCCGAGGCGGCGCCAGCGGCGGCTCCGCCGGCGGTCGCCGCGATGGCCTGCTCACCGATGCTGGCCGGTGCCGGGTGCCCGGTCGGCGCGCCGGCGGGTTGGCGAATGACTGCCGGCTGGGACAGCCCGCTGGTTCCGGCGGATGAGCCGACCGGCGCCGAGGCGGGGGAGTAGGTAGACGGGCCGGAAGGCGTCGTGACCGGGCTGGAAGGCATCGTCGGCGTGGACGCGATTGGCGTGGGCGGTCGGATGTCCGAGCCGTAACTAGGCAGGGGACCAACGGGTGGGGCGGCGGCTGTTTGGGCGGCGGCTGGACCGGCCATATACGTTGCACCCGAATCCATTACAGGGCTAGGGGTACTACTGGCCGGTGGCGCGGCGGGCGGTGGGGGCGCTTCGAATGCAGGTGCATGCGCCGCCGACGGCATTGTCGACGCCGGGAAATCCGACATTGCCTGAGCCGGTACCTGAGGCTGGACCGGGCTTGTCAGCGGCGGCACATTGTTGAACGCGCCAGACATCGGCGTGCCCTGGCCAAGGGCTGGGTTCAGCCCTTGCGCCAAGGCGCTTGGCTGCGGGACGGAGCCCATGCCTGAAGGGCTAAAAGCGTTGGTGGGCAGTCCGTTTGATAGGCCGGACATCGGCAATGGGGAGCCGGTTCCGGGGAGGTCGGGCAAATTCGATGGACCGGAAAGCGGGGCCTTGCCCAGCCCGGTGGAGGCGCCGTTGGCAACCGGCGCTTGCGGTACCGGGGCGCCGAATATTGCTGAGGTGGGCCGGCGGGTGGGGGGGCGGCGGGGCCCAATGGAGCCTGCGGTCCGGGCGCAGAGTACGGCTCGGCCGGATCGCCGAGCGCCGAGGAAGGGGGAGGTGGTAGCCCCTGGCTCGTTGGGTTCCCATACGGCTGGTTCGCGGCGCCGGGGGGCGGGTATACTTTAAAGAGTCACCTTCGCCGAGAAGGCCTTTCACCTGCTGCGTAATCGACTCCTTGCTGGGGGAGCCGAGTAAACGGGTGGTGTCGATACCATGGTTTTGGGCGAATTGGCGAGCGCTCATGGGAACGCCACGTTGGTCGAGGATGTTCTGCATCGCCTCGAAGACGTTCTGGGTGTTTGGCGCTGCGGCGGCGTTTGCGTCCTGCTGGGAACGCATCACGACCTCAACAATTCTGCCTAGTTTGACCGGCGGCAAGTCTTTTGACGCCTGGATTTGATTTATTTCCGTCTTTCCCTCAGAAGCGATCGTCTCAAGTCGTGAATTCAGTTCGCTCGCGCATCGGTGAGCTGAGCTGTGAGATTCGTGGATCACTTCATTTATTTTTGCAACGCCACCTGCCTGATCGGCACCCCATGTAAAAGTGTCGCGCAGATTGTCAGCTGTGATGCCTTTCTGGACGTCGGGGCTGAGCGACCCTGTTAACTGATTGCGTAGTTGATCGGAGAAGTCATGCCACGCAGTGGAATTCATTTGCCGCTTGGTTGCGGCAGCGCTCACGACCCCTAGATCTATCTCTGGCGTCCACCAATGGCCCACCATGAGCTTGAACCAGGGATCACCGCTATTTGCTGCCATTACTTGCAAAGCTCCAGAGCGTGAGCAAACGTAGAATTACCTTCTTTTATCAAGTGCAGCTTGAGCGGAATCGTTATTCTGAACACCAGCGAGGTAGTTCTGCCCCATATCGAGTGCCACTTCCGACAGATGCTCGACTTGTCGATTTAAGGTCTGGGGGTGTAGCCGGACCTATGTGATCGCGTAGGTACCAGCCACCCGCAATGATTGAGAGCCGCGAATCCGCCGCTTGCGCTTCGGCCATGGCAGGATCGCTGCTCTGCTGGGCGGGCGCGCCGGTGCCTGAATGTAGTACTGAACCCTTGTTTACGACATCCAGCGCCGCACACGCTTTTGTCTTCGCATCCGCTATCTGCTGCTCGGTATACGTCGGAGCCCCAGCGTGCGGCGCCGGAGGCGGTGGTGAAGGCCGGAACCACCCGACGATCGCCAGAATCGTCGCGATCACCGCAATCGCAAGCGCGACATAGGTCAGCCCGCGCGACTGTCCGCGAGGCGGCGCAGGTTGCCACGCCGGCGGTCCCGACTGGAACCCAGTCGGCGCAGGCGGAAACCCACTGGTTCCCTGCCCGTGCAAAGGCCCGCTTGGCGGATTTTCCGACATGGTGCGATGTTATCGCCGATCAAGGATTCCGGTATTCAGCTTTTGGCCGCCGAACCTCGTCGGCGGATTCGCTTTTCGCCCTTTTCCCCCGCGCTGCCCGCCCTGACACACTGGGCCCATGAACCGTCGTCACGTCCAGCTGTTGACCCGCGCGGGCTGCACGATCTGCGACGGCGTCCACGCGCAACTCACGCAGCTCGCCGCAGAGCTGGATTTCGACCTAAAGACCACCGACGTCGACGTCGAGGCCAACAGAGGCGATACGAAGCTCAGAGCCGAATTCGGCGACCGGCTACCCGTCGTCTTGCTCGACGGCCGCGAGCACAGCTACTGGGAGCTCGACGAGCCCCGGCTGCGCAAGGATCTGGCCAGCGGGTGACTTCGGCGTAAATTTGGTGGCCTATCAGGTGACCGTCTACGGTGGACACCAGTCAATTCACCGGTGGTAGCAAGGGAGCAGGCCAGGTGATTCAGCCGTGAGCGTCTTGCTCTTCGGTGTGTCGCACCGCAGCGCGCCGGTCTCCGTTCTGGAGCAGCTCAGCACCGACGAGTCCGAGCAAGTCAAGCTCGTCGACCGGATCATGCAGTCGCCGCTGGTGACCGAGGCCATGGTGCTCTCCACCTGCAACCGCGTCGAGGTCTACGCGGTCGTCGACGCCTTCCACGGCGGCCTGTCGGCCATCGGCCAGGTGCTCGCCGACCATTCCGGCATGACGGTGCCCGACCTGACCAAGTACGCCTACGTCCGCTATAGCGAGGCGGCCGTGGAGCACTTGTTCGCCGTGGCCAGCGGCCTCGATTCCGCAGTCGTGGGCGAGCAGCAGGTGCTCGGCCAGGTCCGCCGCGCGTACTCCGCCGCCGAGACCAACCGCACGGTCGGTCGCGTCCTGCACGAGCTGGCCCAGCGCGCACTGGCGGTCGGCAAGCGGGTGCACTCCGAAACCGGCATCGATGCCGCCGGTGCCTCCGTCGTCTCGGTCGCGCTCGGCATGGCCGACACCAAACTCAATGGCCTGCAAGGCAAGACCGCCGTCGTCATCGGTGCCGGAGCGATGGGCGGCCTGTCGGTGGCCCACCTGACCCGCGCCGGCATCGGCCACGTCTACGTCGTCAACCGGTCGCTGCCCCGCGCTCAGCGACTGGCCCGCAAGATCCGCGAATCCGGCACCGCCGCTGAGGCATTGAGCCTGGAGAAGCTGCCCGCCGCACTGGCCGACGCCCACGTGGTGGTCAGCTGCACCGGCGCGGTGCGCCCGGTCGTGTCGCTGGCCGACGTGCACAACGCGTTGACGGCCACCCGGCGCGGCGACCAGCCGCTGGTGATCTGCGACCTCGGCATGCCGCGCGACGTCGACACCGCGGTGTCCGGGCTGCCCGGGGTCTGGGTGGTCGACATGGACCGTATCCAGCGCGAACCGTCCGCCAAAGCCGCCGCGGCCGACGCCGACGCCGCCCGCCACATGGTCGCGGGCGAGGTCGCCACCTACCTGGCCGGCCAGCGGATGGCCGAGGTCACCCCGACCGTCACCGCGCTGCGCCAGCGGGCCGCCGACGTCGTCGAGGCCGAACTCCTGCGCCTCGACAACCGACTGCCCGGCCTGGAAGCCACCCACCGCGACGAGGTCGCCCGCACAGTGCGCCGCGTCGTCGACAAGCTGTTGCATGCACCCACCGTGCGGATCAAGCAGCTGGCCAGCGCACCCGGCGGCGACAGCTACGCCGAGGCGTTGAGAGAGCTCTTCGAACTCGACCAGACCGCGGTCGACGCGGTCGCCAACGCGGGCGAATTGCCCGCTCTGCCAACAGATTCAGCTGAGTAGCCGCTTGCCCGACGTCATCCGGATAGGCACCCGTGGCAGCTTGCTGGCCACCACCCAGGCCGGCGGCATCCGCGATGCCCTGCTGGCCAACGGCCACCAGGCCGAGCTGGTGATCATCAGCACCGCAGGCGACCAGTCGCAAGAGCCGATCGCCGATATCGGGGTCGGCGTTTTCACCGCCGCGTTGCGGGAAGCCATCGCCGCCGGCGAGGTCGACATGGCGGTGCATTCCTACAAGGACCTGCCGACCGCGCGGGACGACAGGTTCGTGATCGCCGCCGTCCCACCGCGCGAAGACGCCCGAGACGCATTGGTGGCCCGCGACGGGTTGGTGCTGGGAGAGCTGCCGAACGGCGCAATCGTGGGCACATCGTCCCCCCGCAGGGCGGCGCAGCTTAGAGCACTGGGTCTCGGTTTGGAAATTCGCCCCCTACGAGGCAACCTAGACACCAGGTTGAACAGGGTAAGCAGTGGTGATCTGGACGCGATCGTGGTTGCCCGGGCGGGTCTGACCCGGCTGGGACGTCTCGACGCCGTCACCGAGACGCTGGAGCCGGTGCAGATGTTGCCGGCGCCGGCTCAAGGAGCTCTCGCCGTCGAGTGCCGAGCTGGGGATTCTCGGCTCGCAACTCTGCTGGCAGAGCTGGACGACGCCGACACCCGCGCGGCAGTCACCGCCGAGCGTGCCCTGCTCGCCGAACTGGAGGCGGGTTGTTCCGCGCCGGTGGGGGCGATCGCGGAAGTGGTCGAGTCCATCGACGAGGACGGCCACATCTTCGAGGAGCTGTCGCTGCGTAGCTGTGTGGCGGCGCTGGACGGATCCGACGTGATCCGCGCGTCCGGGATCGGCAGTCCGGAGCGGGCACGAGAGCTCGGGCTCTCGGTGGCCGCCGAGCTGTTCGAGCTGGGTGCACGGGAAGTCATGTCGAGCGCGCGATAAGGCAAGTGCGCCAACGAGGTAGGTAGGAGCGACGATGACGACGCGAGGGCGCAAGCCGAGGCCCGGCCGCATCATGTTCGTGGGTTCGGGTCCAGGCGACCCAGCCCTGCTGACGACGCGGGCCGCAACGGTGCTGGCCAATGCCCCCCTGGTGTTTATTGACCCCGATGTGCCCGAGCGGGTGCTGGCGTTGATCGGCAAGGACTTGCCGCCGGTCTCCGGGCCTGCACAGGCGGAGTCGGCGGACAGCAGCGCCACGGACGGGCAGGCCGAGGCCGGCGATCAACCCGCGGCCGTGGTGTCGGTGGGACCCGACGTCCGGCCCGCTCTGGGTGATCCGGCCGAAGTGGCCAAGACGCTGGTCGCCGAAGCCCGCACCGGAGCCGACGTCGTGCGCCTGGTCTCCGGTGACCCGCTGTCGGTGGACTCGGTGATCACCGAGGTGAACACCGTGGCCCGCAGCCACCTGCACTTCGAGATCGTGCCGGGTCTGGCCGCCAGCGATGCGGTGCCGACCTACGCCGGTCTGCCGCTGGGTTCGTCGCACACCGTTGCCGATGTTCGTGACCCCGATGTCGATTGGGGCGCGTTGGCCGCCGGACCGGGTCCGCTGATCCTGCAGGCCACCTCCTCCCATGTGGCCGACGCGGCCCGCACGCTGATCGAGTACGGCCTGTCCGACACCACGCCCTGCGTGGTCACCTCGTCGGGCACCACCTGCCAGCAGCGTTCGGTGGAGTCGACGCTGGGTGGGCTGACCGATTCGACGCTGCTGCTCGCCGCGGACGGCGCCGCCCCCTCGCCGGTGATCGTCACCATTGGCAAGACGGTCGCCAACCGGGCCAAGCTGAACTGGTGGGAAAGCCGTGCGCTGTACGGCTGGACCGTCCTGGTGCCGCGTACCAAGGATCAGGCCGGCGAGATGAGCGACCGGCTGACCGCGCACGGCGCGCTGCCGATCGAGGTGCCGACCATCGCCGTCGAGCCGCCGCGCAGCCCCGCGCAGATGGAGCGCGCGGTCAAGGGTCTGGTCGACGGGCGCTACCAGTGGGTGGTGTTCACCTCCACCAACGCGGTCCGCGCGGTGTGGGAGAAGTTCGGCGAATTCGGTCTGGACGCCCGCGCATTCTCCGGCGTGAAGATCGCCTGCGTCGGCGAATCGACCGCCGACCGGGTCCGCGCCTTCGGGATCAGCCCCGAGCTGGTGCCTTCCGGCGAGCAGTCGTCGCTGGGTCTGCTGGACGAATTCCCCGACTACGACAGCATTTTCGACCCGGTGAACCGGGTGCTGCTGCCGCGCGCCGACATCGCCACCGAGACGCTGGCCGAGGGTCTGCGTGAACGCGGTTGGGAGATCGAAGACGTCACCGCTTACCGGACCGTCCGGGCTGCCCCGCCGCCCGCGGCCACCCGCGAGATGATCAAGACCGGTGGATTCGACGCGGTGTGCTTCACCTCCAGCTCGACGGTGCGCAACCTGGTCGGCATCGCCGGCAAGCCGCACGCGCGCACCATCGTCGCGTGCATCGGGCCGAAAACCGCCGAGACCGCAGCCGAATTCGGTCTGCGCGTCGACGTGCAGCCCGAGACCGCAGCGGTCGGTCCGTTGATCGAGGCGCTGGCCGAGCATGCCGCCCGGTTGCGCGCCGAGGGTGCGCTCCCGCCGCCGCGTAAGAAGAGCCGCAGGCGATGACCTGTCGCACGTTGACTCTGCTCCCACGGCGTGAAAATGCGAGTAACGCCGGCCCTGTATGCAGAGTCAACGCGCGCGACATGAGGCGCTAAGCATGCGGCAGCGTCCGCGCCGACTCCGGTCGACCCCGGCAATGCGCCGGTTGGTCGCGCAGACCTCGCTGGAGCCAAGGCATTTGGTACTGCCGATGTTCGTCGCCGACGGGATCACGGACGCCCGCCCCATCCCTTCTATGCCGGGCGTCTACCAGCACACCCGCGACTCGTTGCGGAAAGCCGCGCACGACGCCGTGGCCGCCGGAGTGGGCGGGCTGATGCTGTTCGGCGTGCCCCGCGCCGAGGACAAAGACGCGGCCGGGTCGGCCGGAACGGACCCCGACGGCATCCTCAACGTCGCGCTCGGCGACCTGAGCAGGGACCTCGGCGACTCGACGGTGCTGATGGCCGATACCTGCCTGGACGAATTCACCGACCACGGCCACTGCGGCGTGCTCGACGAGCGCGGCCGCGTCGACAACGACACCACCCTGAAGCGCTATCTGGAACTGGCTGTCGCACAAGCGAATTCGGGTGCCCACGTAGTGGGACCGAGCGGCATGATGGACGGCCAGGTGGCGGCCATCCGCGACGGCCTCGACGCCGCCGGTCACGCGCAAGTCATCATCTTGGCCTACGCGGCCAAATTCGCGTCGGCGTTCTATGGCCCGTTCCGGGAAGCGGTGAGCTCCAGCCTGATTGGCGATCGGCGCACCTATCAGCAGGAGCCGGGCAACGCCCGCGAAGCGTTGCGTGAGGTGCGGCTCGACCTCGACGAGGGCGCCGACATCGTGATGGTCAAGCCGGCGATGAGCTACCTGGACATCGTCAGCGCCGCCGCGGAGATCTCGCCCGTCCCCGTCGCCGCGTATCAGGTGTCGGGGGAATACGCGATGATCGCCGCGGCCGCCGCCAACGGCTGGATCGACGAGCGCGCCGCCGCGCTCGAGTCGCTGACCAGCATCCGGCGCGCCGGCGCCGATATCGTGCTGACCTACTGGGCCGCTCAGGCGGCGAACTGGCTGTCGTGACCGACCCGGTCCAGCACGAGCAGCCGAAGCGGCCGGTCGACGTCGACACCGGCTTCTGGCTATGGCTGGTGGCGCTCCCGCTGATGGTGATCGGCTACACGGCCGATGTCGTCGGCTCGTCGCACGGACCCCGAGCCACCCCACTGCTCCTCGCGTCCGGGCTTTTCACTGCGGTGCTGTGCGCGATCGTCGTGACATTCCTGATCCTGATGCGGGCCGGATACCGCTGGGCGCGAACAACGTTGACGGGCGGGGCGACGGCCACCGTGGTCTACGTCGCGATTCGGCTCTTCACCGAGACCTGGCCGCCGCTGTACGCCGTCGCGTGTGGCGCCGCCGGCATCACCGGTTCGGTGCTGATCGCGGGGGGCATGTTCCTGCTGCACCGCAGCGACGCCCACAACTACTTCACCCGGTGAGCCCCGAAAAAGGTGAAGTGTCAGCCCTCCCGGTGCGATATACGATTTCGACCAGTGAGTCGAGTCGGTAACGGGGGTGGCTGTGGACAACCTCAGCATCAAGCCTGAAGAGGTCTTCCACGCCGCGACGGTCGGCCGCGATCAGCATGAAGAGTTGGCCGGCACCTACGCGGCCACGCAGTCGCAGGGCTGGGACGCCGAGCCCGGCTGGGTCGGCTCCTCAGGCACGGCGCTGTCGGGGCTGCTGGATCGTTGGCAATCCCATGCCGGCAATCACCATCGGATGCTCAACGATCACCACGAGGGTTTGGACGCCGCGGCGACCACCTTCACGGAGATGGACCAACACGCCGGCCAACGGTTGAAACTCACTCAATGACGCTGTCGCTGGCCGACATCGAGACGTGGAGTGAAGCCGCTATCGAGCAGGTGTTCTCGGCGGCGACACTGCGGGCCGAGGGTGCGGAGACCACCGGGAACACCGTCGGCGACCTGCTGACGTTCGTCACATGGGATGGCGCGACGGCCGAAGCGGCCCGCGAATCGGCCAACCGCATCAAAGTCACGCTCAGCGACCACGCCGAGGAGTGCAAGCGGGTGGCAGCCGCGGCGCATAAGGCGTCGGCCGAAGTCGCCGACCTGAAATACCGGCTGTCGGCGATCAAGGCCGAGGCCAACGCCGCCCAGCTCAGCATCAACGAGCAGACCGGCGCCGTGTCGTCCAAGGCGACCGTGCTGACCGTCGCGATGAAAAAGCAGCAGGACGCTGTCAAGGCGGATGTCGAAAACCGGATCCGTCAGCTGGTCGCCGACGCTGACGGCGTCGACCGCGATCTGGCGACCGCCATCAAAACCGCCGACGGCGCCGCGACCGGACCGGCACCGAATGCCCCGAAGCCGAATCTGCCCAAGCCACCGGACAAGTCGGCAAAGCCGACCGACGTCAAGAAATGGTGGGACGGCCTCACTCCGCAGCAGCAGACCGATTACCTCGCCAACGATCCGGCCGCGCTCGACCGCGACGGCATCCCGTCCGACATCCGCGACGCCGGCAACCGCATCCGGTTGCCGCACGAGTTGGGCGTGGCCAAGCAGACCCTCGACCGGGCGCACGACGACGCCATGCACTCCAGCGGCGGAACCGGGTTCGCCAACGCCGAAGCGCTCGTCAAAGCGCAGACCCGCTACAACGACCTGCTCGCCATCCAGAGCACGCTGTATCCGACCAACTCGAACGGGACACCGCGGGCGATCGATCCCGCCGACCGTCGCAGCCTGATCATGCTGGACACCGCATCCAACCCGAACCATGTCCTCGGCGCGATCGGCATCGGCGACGTCGACGGCGCCGCACATCTGGGGGTCACCACCGGCGGGGTCGGGACCAACGCCACCAGCCTGCCCGGCATGGTCGACGAGGCCACCAACTTGCGGCACACGACGTCCGACATCCTCAAGCAGGCCGGGGACCTCAACCCGAACTCGGTGGCCACCGTCGCCTGGGTGGGCTATGAGCCGCCCGCGTCGATGACCGACCTCAGCGTCGCCAGTGACGCGGGCGCCAAGGCGGCCGCGCCGCATCTCAACAGCTTCTGGCAGGGCCTGGCGGCGACCAGCGAGAACCCGGGGCAGCAGATCACCGCGTTCGGGCACTCCTATGGCTCGCTGGTCACCAGCCTGGCGCTGCAGCAGGGTGACAGCCACGTCCATGACGTCGTGTTCTACGGCTCGCCCGGGCTGGAGCTCAACAACGTCGGCGACCTGCACCTCGCGGCGGGTGGGCACGCGTTCTTCGAGCAGGCCGCCCACGACCCGATCGCGCTGATTCAAAAGGCCCCGGAGATCGGGCAGGCGCTGCTTCCCGCGCTCGCCGTGCCGCCGCTGATGCCGCTCGGCGTGCTCGGGCTGGTCGACGTGCTCGGCGGCAGCGGGGTCAACGACCAATGGTTCGGCAACACCCCCAACCAGGTCGCCGGCGTCGTTCCGCTGTCGACGTCGGCCGGCGTGGATCCGATCCTGGGCATCAGCCGCGCCGCCGCCGACGTGCACGCCGACTACCCGCGGGCGGTCGACGGCACGCTGCGGATGTCGGGATATAACTTGGCGGCGGTGTTGTCGGGGGTGCCGCATGCGACCAAGACAGGAAACTGAGATGACATCTCGCCGGGGGCGGGTGGCGATCGCCGTCGTTGCCGCGGCGTTGCTTTCTGGCTGTCACTACGACCCCTACCCGTGGCCTCGCCCGGGCCAGCCATCCGCTACGCCGCTGGAAAACCAACTCAGCCAACGTGATTCGCTGCAAGATGCGGCCAACGACCTGATCGCGGTCGCTGCGGAAATGCGGGATGCGGTGCAGCGGGTCTACCCACAGGCGCGTTGGTCGGCCGGCACCCACGGTGGCCAGGCCGGCTGCGACCCCCCGTTCACCTTCCTCAGCGGAGCGGTCTATCAGATACCGCACTATGACGCCCCGGCGCCGTCGTCGCCCGCCGACCGCGAGGCTGTGGTCGCGGCGGCGGCCGACGTCCTGCGCGCCCATCACGCCGAGAAGATCAACGTGGCCAAGGGGCAGTCGGTGAGCGGGGAACTGCCGCAGGACCATGGCCACCCGCGGCTCACCATCGGCACCCCGAGCACGCCGGCGCCCGCGCTGATGACCGTCGAGGGCCAGACCGGGTGCCATCACGCGGCACCGGGCCCCGGCCCCTGGGACTCGACGCCGACGCCGACGCCCTAGGCCTGCGGGCGGTAACCACCCCAGGTGGTTTGGCCGCTGGTCGCGCAGGGGATGATGAATGGCGTGACTGCCGGCACGGACACCGAAGCGGCGCCGATCTTTCGCGAGGTCGGCGCTACCTGGTACTGGGTGCTGGCCGGTCCGATCTCGGCCGCGATCATGCTCTGGATCGAGAAGTCCAACGGCAACGGCTGGCAGCTCTCGGTTCCATTGTTCTTCCTGGTGATCGTGTCGAGTTTTATTGCGCTGCAAGTCAAAGCGGCGCGCATTCACACGTCGGTCATCCTCACCCCGCAGACGTTGACGCAGGGCACCGAGACGATCAAGGTGTCCGAGATCGTCCAGGTGTACCCCGAACCCGACAGCCCGCTGACCGCGCCGAGAGACGTGGAACGCTGGCAGTCCGCCCGCGCACTCGGCGAACTGCTCGGTGTGCCCAAGGGCCGAACCGGCATCGGGCTGCGGCTCACCGGCGGTCGCACCGCCCAGGCGTGGGCGCGGCGACACCGCCAGCTGCGGAATCTGCTCACTCCGCTGGTCGAGGAGCGGGTCGGGCCCACCGAGCCGCCGGACGACGACAACGAGAATTCACGCTGGTGATGGCCCGTTTGCGCGCTGTGGTCGAACTGCTGCTGGCCTGCGCCGCGGCGGTGGGCTGCGCCGCCAGTTGGTCGGCGGTACGCACCACCGTGACCGTCGCGCCCGTCCTCAAGGATCAGCCGGCCAGCACCTCGGTGGTCTATGACCCGTCGATGCTGCTGGTGACGCTGCTGCTGGCCGCGGCTGCCGGGATGCTGGCGGTGGTGGGCATCGCCCGGCTGCGGCGGACCGGCCGCGCCACGATGGCATGACCATCACCGATCTCGACCTGCGCGGCATGAGCTGCGGGTCGTGCGCTGTCCGCATCGAAGGCGCGCTGAACCGGCTCGACGGCGTGCGAGCCGCGGTGAACTTCGCTCTCGAACGGGCCCACGTGCAGCACGAGGACGCGGTGTCGACCGGCGACCTGATCCGTGCCGTCGAGTCGACGGGCTACCAGGCCTCGGTTGTCGTCGATCCGTTCGGGCCGGCGGACGACTCCCCGCACGACGAGCTGCGCCCGCGGCTGATCGGGTCGACGCTGCTGGCGATCCCGGTGGTCGCGGTGTCGATGGTGATGGGCTGGCAGTTCGCCGGGTGGCAATGGCTGGCGCTGGCGCTGACCACACCCGTGGTGGCGTGGGGCGGCTATCCGTTCCACCGCGCGGCGCTACTCGGCATCCGGCATCGCACCTCGACGATGGACACCCTGGTCTCGTTGGGCACGCTGGCCGCCTACCTCTGGTCGACGGCCGCGTGCGCGGCTGTGCCCTTCACCGGCCCGGTCTACTTCGAAGTCGCCGCCGCCGTCACGGTGTTCCAGCTGGCCGGCCGCTACGCCGAGGCGCGCGCCAAGCGGGCGTCCGGAGCGGCGCTGCGCTCGTTGTTGAGTCTGGGCGCCAAGGACGCGGTGGTGCTGCGCGACGGCGACGAGGTGCGGATGCCGGTCTCGCAGCTGCGGGTCGGCGATGTCGTCGTAGTGAGACCGGGGGAGCGGGTGGCCACCGACGGCGTCATCGAGGACGGCGCAACGGCTTTGGATACCTCGGCGATGACGGGCGAGCCGGTGCCCGTCGACGTGACGGCCGGCGACACCGTCGTCGGCGGCTCGCTGAACACCTACGGCCGGCTGTTGGTGCGCGCCGCCAGGGTCGGCGCCGATACCCAACTGGCCCGAATGGCCACGCTGGTCAGCAACGCCCAGAACAACAAGGCCCCGGTCCAGCGGATGGCCGACCGGGTCTCGGCGATCTTCGTCCCCGCGGTGCTGCTGATCGCGGCGGCGACCATGACCGGTTGGCTGCTGGCCGGAGAACCCGCGGCGTCGGCGTTCACCGCGGCCGTCGCGGTACTGATCGTCGCCTGCCCGTGCGCGCTCGGACTGGCCACCCCGACCGCGATCCTGGTCGGCACCGGCCGCGGCGCCCAGCTCGGCATCCTGATCAAGGACCCGAAGCTGCTCGAGGCCGTCGGGGCCGTCGACACCGTCGTCTTCGACAAAACCGGAACCCTGACCACCGGCGCGATGACCGTCAGCGATGTCGAAGCCCGGCCCGGCGAACACGCCGACCTCGTGCTGGCTCGCGCGGCCGCCGTCGAGTCGGGCTCCGAGCACCCGGTTGCGGCGGCGATAGTGGCGGCGGCCCGTGCTCGCAGACTGGAAATCGGCACCGGCCCAGCACAATTCGTCAACGACCCCGGCACCGGTGTCGTCGGCGTGGTCGACGGGATCGAAGTGGCGGTATCGCGGGCCGGGTCACTGGCCGGCATCGACCTGCTGGCGCCGGCCCGTCACACGGCCGTGCAGGTGACGTGGGGTGGACAGGTCCGCGGCGTGATCACGCTGGCCGATCAGGTCAAGCCCGACAGCGCCGCGGCGATCGCCGAGCTCACGGGTATGGGCATCACGCCGATGCTGCTGACCGGTGACAGCGCGGCGGTAGCCCGGCACGTCGCCGAACAGGTCGGCATCACAGCCGACAACGTGATCGCCGATGTGCTGCCCACCGAAAAGGCGGACGCCATCAGGGATCTGCAGGCTCGGGGCAGGACCGTGGCCATGGTCGGCGACGGCGTCAACGACTCGGTCGCCCTGGCCGTCGCCGACATCGGCATGGCGATGGGCAGCGGCGCCGACGCGGCGATTGACGCGGGCGATCTCACGCTGATGCGCACCGAGGTGCACACCGTGCCAACCGCGTTGCGGCTGTCGGCGCGCACGCTGAGGACCATCCGGATGAACCTGTTCTGGGCGTTCGCCTACAACGCGGCGGCGATTCCGCTGGCGGCTCTGGGCTGGCTGAACCCGATGATCTCCGGTGCGGCAATGGCCTGCTCGTCGCTATTGGTGGTGACAAACAGCTTGCGGCTCAAGCAGTTTCAGGAAGCCAGCCAGGCCAGCTCGCCCGGTAGCTGCTGACGCCAGTACGCCTCGTCGTGTCCACCGGGCGTGAATCCGCCCGCGGGTGGCGTGCGCAGCTGGCCGATGAATTGGTGCGTGGCCGGGGCGAACCGGTCGTCGTTGCCGCAGTCGATCCGCAGCGGAATCGACGCCAGCGCAGGCAATCCGAAGACCGTATTGTGTGTCCAATCGTCGTAGCTGTCGAAAGCCCCGAGCGTGCTGGCGGTGTAGGACTGATACAGCGCCGGGCTGACCGCGCAGATCCCGGCGGTGCGCGCCGGACCCAGTCGCGCGCCCAGCAACATCGCGCCGTAGCCGCCCATCGACCAGCCGATGAAGCCGACCCGGGCGATGTCCAGGCTCATCGTCGACAGCATCGGGATCAGTTCGTTGAGCACCATCGAACCCGCGTCCTCGCCGCCGGCCCGCCGATGCCAGTAGGTGTCGCCGCCATCGACGGCGACCACTGCGAACGGTGGATGGCCCGCAGCGACCAGTTCGGCGAGTACCTGCTCGACGCCGAAACTCATCACCTGTTTGGCGCTGCCGCGCACGCCGTGCAACGCGATCACCGGTCGCAGCGGCCCGGTGATGCCCGGCGGCCGGGCGATGATGTAGTTCGTCACCACGCCCCCGCGGGCCGCCGAGACGAACGAGCCCGAGACGTTGGTCGGCAGCGGGACGGGCGCGGCGACCGGCGGCGGAGGGGGTACCGGCGCGTCGGGCCCAATCGGGCCGGGATCGGCCGCCGCCCGTGTCGGGTCGAACAGGGCGTCCAACGACCAGATCCCTGCGGCTCCCGCAACAGCACCGGTTCCAAGGCGCAGTAAAGCACGGCGTGACAGGTCAGGCACCAGCGTCATATTGCCGATTGCACAGCGCTGCTACCAGGGCCCTGCCAGATCGGTAGCGCACCGTGATCAACGCGTGATGACCGCTCCGATTGATACAAAGTGCGAAATCTGTAACACTGTCCCACGTGACCGAATTACGCGACCCGGAAGCGATGACGGACGCCCTGCCCCTGGGGCCGGAATCGTTGGTGTGGCGCTATTTCGGCGACAACCGGATGTTCCTGATCGGGCCGCGTCCCGCGGTACTGCAGAACATGCTTGCCGAGCTCGGGCAGGGCGTGCTCGACCACTCGGTGTTCTTCAGCGACACCTCGGCGCGGATCAAACGCTCGCTGCCGCCGATCTTCAAGACCGTCTACGGCTCCGACGAAGACAACACCGGCCAGCAGGTCCGCGACTTCCACCACCAGATCAAGGGCGAAATGCCGAGCGGGGAGCGCTATCACGCGCTGGACCCCGAGACCTACTTCTGGGCGCACGCCACCTTCGTCGAGCAGGTGCTCTACTTCGCCGACACCTTCGTCAAGCGGCTGACCGATGCGGAGAAGCAGCAGATCTACCTGGAATCGAAGACCTGGTATCGCCGCTACGGCGTCAGCGAGCGACCGATGCCCGCCGACTACCGGGAGTTCGAGAAATACTGGGCTCGCATGATGAACGACGTCATGGTCGCCCACCCGACCGCGAAATACGGTGTGGGATATGTGACTAAAGGATTCCCGCGGCCCAAGGGCGTGTCGCCGCTGGCGTGGCGCCTGGCGTCGCCGGCGTTCAACCACGTCGCGGCCTTCCTCACCACCGGCGGCATGCCGCCCCGGGGCCGCGAACTGCTCGGTCTGCCCTGGAGCGACCGCCAGGAGCGCCGCTATCAGCGGTTCGCCGCGGTGTGGCGGTCGCGGCCGGTGAACTGGCTGTGGGACCATCTGCCGATGCGATTGCGCTACAACGGTTTTGCTCGTGACGGCTATGCCCGGGGCTGATGCGGCCACCACTGCGATTCTCGACGCGGCCGTCGTCGAGTTCCAGCAACATGGCTTTCGCCGGGTCGCCCTGGACGACGTGGCCCGACGCGCCGGGGTCAGCCGCACCACCATCTACCGGCGCTTCGCCAACCGCGACGAGTTGGTCTCCGCCGTCATCGACCGGGAGAACGCGGTCCTGTTCGCCAACATCGCCGAAGAATTGAAAAGCCGCCGTCCGCAATCGAATTACTACGTCGAGGCATTCACGTTGTCGATGGTGCGGTTCCGTCAGCACCGGGTGCTGACCCGGATGCTCGCCGACGAACCCGGCCTGATGATCGAATTGGCACACCGGCACTGGGGGGCCGCCGTCGAGCGGATGGCGGCCGCGCTTCGAGTCATCTTCCCGGACGGGTTCGCCGAGCAGATCGGGGCGGACGCCGTCGACGAGCTGGCCGACACCATCCTGCGCTACGCGGCGATGCTGCTGGTGTTGCCGGCCCGTCAGCCGATGGTCGACGAAGACGACATTCGTGCTTTCGCCACCGCCCACTTCCTGCCCAGCCTGCCCGCCGCGCTGCGCGCCGTACCGGTCTGAATCGAGCGCGGCCCTGCGCGTCGGTGTTAGCGTCCCGTAATGCCGGAGACCCACCCGACCCCGCTGCGTCGTGGGCTCTCCCAGCGGCAGCTCAACATGATTGCGCTCGGCGGCGTCATCGGCGCCGGCCTGTTCGTCGGGTCCGGCGTCATCATCGGCGAGGCGGGGCCCGGTGCCTTCATCACCTACGCGGTCTGCGGCGTGCTCGTCGTGCTGGTGATGCAGATGCTCGGTGAGATGGCCACCGCCAACCCGTCGACCGGTTCCTTCGCCGATTACGCCCGCCAGGCCCTCGGCGGCTGGGCGGGATTCTCGGTCGGCTGGCTGTATTGGTACTTCTGGGTCGTGGTGGTCGGGTTCGAGGCCATCGCCGGCGGCTCGGTGTTGTCGTATTGGATCAACGCGCCGCTGTGGCTGCTGTCCGGAATCCTGATGATCGCGATGACGGCGACCAATCTGTTCTCGGTGGCGGCCTTCGGCGAGTTCGAATTCTGGTTCGCTGGAATCAAAGTCGCGGCGATTGTCGCGTTTCTGGCGCTCGGCTCGATGTTCGTTCTCGGCTTCTGGCCGCAGCACGGCATCGACTTCAGCAACCTCACCGCGCACGGCGGATTCTTCCCCAACGGCGTCGGGACGGTCTTCGGTTCGGTCTCGATCGTCATCTCCGCGATGGTCGGCGCCGAGGTGGCCACCATCGCGGCCGCCGAGACCGCGAACCCCGAACGGGCGATCGAACGCGCGACCAGGTCCGTGGTCGTGCGGATTGTCATCTTCTACCTGGGTTCGGTGTTCCTGCTCGCGGTGATCGTGCCGTGGAATGCCGAGCGTCCAGGTGTTTCGCCGTACGTTGTGGCGTTGGGGGAGATGAGGATTCCCGCCGCGGGTCACATCATGAACGCGGTGGTGCTGACGGCAGTGCTGTCGTGTCTGAACTCGGGTTTGTACACCGCGTCGCGGATGCTGTTCGTGTTGGCGGCCCGCGGCGAAGCACCGGTGGAATTGGTCAAGGTCGGCCGCCGCGGGGTGCCGTACGCCGCGATCCTGGCGTCGTCGATCGTGGGCTTCATCTGTGTGCTGATGGCGTGGGTTGCCCCTGGGGCGGTGTTTACTTTCCTGCTGAAATCATCTGGTTCCCTTGTTCTTTCGGTTTATCTGGTGATTGCGGTGTCGCAGATCGTGCTACGCCGCCGCACACCGCCCGAGCGGCTGCGGGTGAAGATGTGGTTGTTCCCGGGTCTGTCGGTGCTCACCGCGGTCGCGCTGGTCGGCGTGCTGGTGCTGATGGCGTTCGACGCCGGTGCCCGCATGGAGTTGTGGCTGGGCATGCTGTCCTGGGTGGTGGTATTGGCGCTGTACTTCGTGCCGCGTCGCTGGCGCGGATCTGGGAAGCTCGAGCAGGCTGTGCAGCCGACCGGCAAGGCCGACCGGGTGCTGGTGCTGGCCAACAAAAACGTCTCCACAACTGAGCTTTTCGACGTGCTGCAGCGCGTCGACGCCCAGCGGCGCGCCGATTACTTCATCTGCGTTCCGGTCAACCCGGTCGACACCGGACAGGCCGAGCGCACCGGCCCGGTGTTCGTCCTCGACGCCACCGTCACCGCCGCCCGCGCGCGACTCGACGCGATCCTGACCGCGTTGCGCGACGCCGGACTCAGCGTCGACGGCGAGCTCGGCGACTACCGGCCGCTGCGCGCCCTTGATGCTGCGGTGCGGCGATTCCGGCCCGATCAACTGGTGATCGCCGAGGCCCGCTCGGCGTGGCTGCGGCTCGGTTTGGTCGACAGAGTGCGTGCGGCGTATCCGATCCCGGTCATCCATGTCGTGCCCGGCCAATCGGCTCTGAGCTCGGCCTGAGCTGTCGATGAGCGCTACACCGCAACTGAGGCAGGGCTTGTCGCAGCGTCAGCTGACGATGATCGCCATCGGCGGCATCATCGGCGCCGGGTTTTTCGTCGGCTCGGGCGTCGTCATCGGCAAGGCCGGGCCCGCCGCGTTCCTGACCTATGCGCTGTGCGGCGTGCTGATCATCCTGGTGATGCGCATGCTGGGGGAGATGGCCACCGCGAATCCCTCCACGGGTTCGTTCGCCGACTACGCCCGAGAAGCATTGGGCGGCTGGGCCGGATTCTCGGTGGGCTGGCTGTACTGGTACTACTGGGTGATCGTCGTCGGTTTCGAGGCCGTAGCCGGGGCGAAGGTCATCACCTACTGGTTTCATGCCCCGCTGTGGCTGCTGTCGCTTGGCTTGATGCTGTTGATGACGGCGACCAACCTGTTGTCGGTGTCGTCCTACGGCGAATTCGAATTCTGGTTCGCCGGAATCAAAGTCGCGGCGATCGTGCTGTTTCTGTTGCTCGCCACATTGTATGCATTCGGACTGTGGCCCCACCGGCACGCGGACTTCTCCAACCTCTACGCCCACGGCGGCTTCTTCCCCAACGGATTGCATGGTGCATTCGGCGCGATCGTCGTGGTGATCTTCTCGATGGTCGGCGCGGAAGTCGCCACCATCGCCGCCGCCGAAACCCCCGATCCGGAACGGGCGGTCCAGCGCGCGACCAACGCGGTGGCCGCCCGCATCGCGATCTTCTTCGTCGGCTCGGTCTTCCTGCTGACGGTCGTGATGCCTTGGAAATCAGCGCAATCCGGTGCCTCGCCGTTCGTCGGCGCGCTGAAGCAGATGGGGATTTCCGGCGCCGACCATGTGATGAACGCGGTGGTGTTGACCGCGGTGCTGTCCTGTCTGAACTCCGGTCTCTACAGCGCGTCCCGGGTGCTGTTCGTGCTCGCCGGTCAACGCGAGGCGCCGGCCCGGATGCTCGAAGTCAGCTCCCGTGGGGTGCCCTACCTGGCGATCGTGGCATCGTCGGTGGTGGGGTTCCTCTGCGTCATCATGGCCGCAGTCGCGCCGAACACCGTGTTCCAGTTCCTGCTCAACTCCTCGGGTGCCATCGTGCTACTGGTCTATCTGCTGATTGCCTTGTCGCAGATCGTGTTACGCCGTCGCACGCCGCCGGAGAAGCTGCGGGTGAAGATGTGGTTCTTCCCCGCGCTGTCGATCCTGACCGTGGCCGGGATCGCCGCGGTGTTGGTGCAGATGGCGTTCGACGCAGGCGCTCGCACCCAGTTCTGGCTGAGCCTGTTTTCCTGGGCCGTCACGGTCGGGCTGTACTTCGTCACCAAACGCGTTGCAGCCCGGGCTTTTTAGCCTGTCTTGGTCAGTAGTACCGCCTGCTCGAAGGGCAATCGGGCGAACACTCGGTGCGCCGCGCCCCCGACGTGAGTCGCCGCCTCTTCCTTGCTGACGGTCTGCGGGTTGCTGACGCCGAACGTCTTGCCGTGGCGCCGCATCGTGCCGCCACCGGCCGCCTTGAGGTTCTTCAACCAGTCGCGGTCCGGCCCGTAGGTGAGCAGGATCGCCACCCCGGGCTTGCCGTCGACTTCGGCGTTGAACACCGTCAAGGGGGTGCGGTACGGCTTGCCGGACTTGCGGCCGGCGTGCTCGAGGATGCCGAAGGACGGGGCCCAGCCGGCCCACATCCGCTGAATTGGGTTGGTTACATGCCGGTTGAACCGGGCGAGCCGTTGCGGTAGTTGCATACCGCTATCAAACTCTTACTTCATGGCCTACCTCAAGCCTCCGTGGTTCACCGCCAAGGTCTTCAACCGGATCGCGATGGCCACCGGCATCAGCAACACCGAAACCCTCACCGTCATAAAGCGGGGCAGCAAGGAAAAGCAGCACATTCCCGTCGTCACCGTGAGCCTTGACGGCACTCGGTACCTGGTATCCACTCGCGGCGAATCGCAGTGGGTGAAGAACGTCCGCGCCCAACCCACCGTCACCCTGACCAGCAAAGCCGGCGCGGTGACTTACCACGCGCACGAAACTCCAACATCGCAGCGCGAGCCGATCCTGACCGCATATCAAAAGAAAGCGGGCCGAGCCGTCGAGGGGTACTTCCGAAAACTGCCCGACCCGGCTGATCATCCGGTGTTCGCGCTGACCGCGACTACGTCCTGACCGGCTGACTGGCGGCACCGCGCCAGCGCAACGCCTCCAGCGCCACCGCCACGTGCACGCTCGAATCTCTCAGGGGTTGCGGCAGCAGCTCATCGGCACGGCTGAGCCTGCGCAACAACGTGTTTCGATGCGTGAACAGCCGCGCCGCCGCCCGTGAGGCGTTGCACTGCTCATGCACGAAGGTCAGGACGCTCTGCTGGAGTTCGGCGTCTGCGGATTCGAAATCGCCGAGGGTGTGTTTGATGAATCGGTCCGCACGTTCGGAATCCGCGGTGATCAGCGCGATGAGTTCGACCTCGGTGAAGCTGACGACCCGCTGCGCCGAGCCCAGTCGCATCACCATGCGCTGAGTGGTGATCGCGTCGAAGTGGCTGCGCCGAAAGCCCTCGATGCCGGTTGCGGTGGGCCCCAGGGCGACTCGCACGCCAACCAGTTGACTCACCGCGGGGCCGACTCCGGACAGGTCCGGACGTTCGGTTCCAGGCAGCCAGACCCATCGGGTGGCGGCGCCGGCCAGCACCGACAGCGGGCGGCGCCCGTCGGCATTGCGCGCCACTGCCTCCACGGCGCGGTCCAGATCGGAGAGGCTGGTGTGTGATTCGTCGCCCCAGATCACGACCGCGGTGTGGTCCTGCCCGAGGCGGTAGCCGAGCCGGTTCTCGGCGTGCTGTCGAGTGATCGGCGCCCCGTCGAGGATGAGCGCGACGATCTCGCGGTGCTCGGCGTGCGTCCCGCTGGTGAGCGCGTCGCGTTCGATCTGCAGCTGACGGTAGATCCCGGCGACGGTCGCATCGATGAACGAGGCGATCGAACGCGCCGAAATGTCCAGCAGCTCATGCAGTTCGTCCTGGTCGGACGTCAGCGCGAACGCGATCTGCATCCACGCCCGCCATGCCACGTTTTGTCCGATCCGGTATGCGTCGATGGCCGTCGACTCGTCCAGCCCGCGACGAATCAGATAGCGGGCAATGGTGAGCGACTCCGGCCCGAGATTCGGCTGCACCGGCTCGCCGGGGTGGCTGACGTTGGCGGCCGCCCAGTGCAGCCGGTTCGACTGGTTGCTTTTGCGTACCGCCTCGGCGAGCACCGGATCGCCGGCAACGGTCCGCATGTACTCCGGGGTCAGCGTGGCCTTGTTCAGCTGATCGAGCGGCGGATCCTCGGGAGCTTCGAGGACGATCTTGGCGCCCAGCTGGATCAGTTCGCAGACCCGCCTCGACGGCCTTTCCCACTGCATCGGCCGAGGGTATCTCCGCTGGTGCACTATGCACTGCCAGAATTTGCTATTGGTGCTAATTGCCCTTGTTCTCGAGCGCTCAACCGCAGACCATTAAGCCTGGTGTAACTGAATTATCAGGTTATTTTTAGGTAGGTGCATCGTGCGGCTCCGGTATCGCCCCTACGTCACAGCAGGTATTGCACTCGTCGGCGCCGGCCTCATTGCGGTCACCCCGACGACAGAGGCCCCGCGGAGCGTCTATCTGCCCGACGTCCAGCTCACCTCCGGCGGGGACCCGGACGTCGTGATCGACGTGATTCGGCACGCACAGATGATTTCGCCATTCGAAGACGAGCTCACCGGCTCTCCGGCCTATCCGGGCGCTCCGCTGAGCGATCTCGGTCAGCAGCAGGCACAGGACCTCGCAACCAAACTGTTCGACCAGCTGGGCTCGCACGTTGCCGGAATCTTCGAGGGGCAGGGCCTGCGGGAGATGGAAACCGCGGCGCCGTTTGCCGCGCTCGAGAACATGACCAACGACGTGCAGATATTGCCGGGACTCGACGAGATCGACAGTGGCGCTTACGCGTTCGATCCGATCGATAGCACCGGTGGCCAGCTCGCGTTTCTGACCGCTGGAGCGTGGTCGCTGGGAGCGCCGTTTGGGGGGGCACTGATCGAGGCCCCGGGCTCCTCCGACGTCAACGGGATCGTGTTCGACCAGAGGTTCACCGACGCCATCGACACGATGTACGGCGATGCCGTCGCCAACCCGGTCGTCAGCGCGGACGGCAACGTCACCGACGTCGCGTTCAACAGCGAAGCGTCCATCTTCGTTTGGGCACTGGACAACGTGAAGAATCCCGATCTCCCGTTCTTCCTTCAGCAGATCGTCGAGGCGCACACCGTCCCCAACGGGCTTTCCACGGTCTTGCTGCCCAACACCGGCGTAGTCCAGATCGAGGGCAACCCCACCGACGGCTGGGAACTGGTCAGCTGGAACGGGCAAGCCATTCCGCAGAATCCCGATCTGCTGTCGTCGCTGTTCGTCGACCTGCGCGACGTCGCCCTGCCCGAACAGACGGCGGAGTGGAACATCTGGGAGGCCATTGTCGGCGGCGACCCGGCGACGATCATCAACGCGGTTCAGACCGGATTCGACCAAGTCGACGCGGCGCTGGCCCAATTCCCCGAATCGATCGTCAACTCCTTCGTCGATGCTGTGCAGAACGCGACGCTGTTCTGAGCCATGTATCGCTACCGCGTCGTCGCAAGCGCCGTCCTGATCGGCGCGGGTGTCATCGTCGTCACGCCGACGACGGCGCCGCCCGTGCCTGAGGTGCGCGCCAACGTAAAGCTGACTTCGGGGGATGCAACAGACATCGTCATCGACATCGTGCGTCACGGGCAGCGACTGCCGCCCTTCAACGAAGTCGTCACCCCGTCGCCCGACTACCCGGGACCCCCGATCAGTGAGCTCGGTCAGCAGCAGGCGCAAGACGTGGGCAACCAACTGTTCAACGATCTGGGTCAACACGTCGCCGGGATCTTCTCGGGCCAGTCCGTGAGGGACCTGGAGACTGCGGCGCCGTTCGCCACGCTCGAGCACATGAGCGATGCGGTGCAGGTTTTGCCCGGGCTCAACGAGATCGACAGCGGCATCTATGCGGGTGACCCGCTCGACAGCCTTGGCGGTTTCCTCTACCAATTCACCCCGTTTCTGTGGTCGACGTTCGGTCTGGTTTCGGTACCGATACCTGGCTCCAGTGACGTCAACGGGATCGTCGCGGAGAACCACTTCACCGACGCGGTGGATGCGATGTACAACGCCGCGATGGCCAACCCGGTCGTCAGTGCGGACGGCCAGATCACCGACGTGGCGTTCAACAACGAGGCCGACGTCGCTGCCTGGGTGGCCCTGAACGTCAAAAACCCCGATATCCCCATCCTTTTGACCGGAACCATTCAGCAGCTTCTCAACCCGCAGGGCGACGGGAATGCTCTGCTGCCCGGCGGCGGTATGGTCCAAATCGAGGGCAACCCGACCGACGGCTGGACGCTGGTCAGCTGGGACGGCCAACCCGTTCCGGCGGATCCGGGATTGCTGACGCAGATCCTGATGGATGTGCGTGACGTGATCATCGCGCCGCAAACGGCAGCCTGGAGCATCTACGAGGCCGCTCTTGGCGGTGATCCGACAGCGTTCGCGAATGCGCTCGAAGGCGGCGTGCAAAGCGTCGGCGCCGCGCTCCTTCAGTTCCCCGAATCGGTGGTCACCGACATCATCGACGCGTCGCAGAATCTCGCTGCCGAGACCAGCGCACAGGCGGCGGGCGATGCGGGGCTGAATCTCGCGTCGTTGTTCTGACTCAATTCGACCCAACCGCGGCAAGGCCGGCACCGAATCCCTCTTCACCAGTATGAGGAGGATCACGTGACCTATCCCGCCGTCGACGACCTGCCTGAAGAGGCGACCTCCACGCTGCTCGGGGTCTGCGCACAATTGTCGCGGTCTCGACACCCAGGTCTGGCTCGGTGGGCCGCCGCGGTATCCGACGCGCTTCTGGTTCGCCTGGTGGCGGTGACTACCGGCGTTCACGTCGACGGCGCCACCAGCGAACCTCGTCCGCTGAAGATGCTCGACGCCGCGGAGTTGGACGGTCTGCACGCACTGCTGTTGGCCGGCGCCGAAGCCAGCGAGGACGAATCGGTCGTCGCGTGGTGCACCCGGATGAATCGGCTGATCATCGCCGACCTCTGTCGCCGCGAGCTCATCCAGGCGGCGATCGACGCCAAGGCGGAGGCGATCGTCGGCGAGGAGCGGCGGCTCGCCTGCCTGGCGCGGCACGAGGGGCCGTTCGTCGGCTGATATCGCCGGTGGTCGTGTTTCGAAAAACGGCCACCCCTGCGGTGACGGGGCAGATGTGGCGGGTGTGACGACCGACTGGACAACTACACCCTGTAGTCGACACATTCCCCGCGGCTGGGACACTGGAGGACGTGCCCGGACAACATCGCGCGGCTCCTCCTCGGGCCGCTGCACGCCCTGCATCGTCGCAGCGCACGGACGTCTCGTCGAAGCTGTTCGACGCCGCCAGCGCCGTCATCCCCGGGGGAGTCAATTCGCCGGTCCGGGCCTTCAACGCCGTCGGCGGCACCCCGCGCTTCATCACCGAGGCCAACGGCTACTGGCTCACCGACGCCGACGGCAACCGCTACGTCGACCTGGTCTGCTCGTGGGGACCGATGATCCTCGGCCACGCACACCCGTCGGTGGTGGACGCCGTCACCAAGGCCGCCCGCGCCGGCCTGTCGTTCGGCGCCCCGACCCCCGCCGAAAGTGAACTGGCCGCCGAGATCATCGACCGGGTGGCGCCGGTTGACCTGATCCGATTGGTCAACTCCGGCACCGAGGCCACCATGAGCGCGGTGCGACTGGCCCGCGGTTTCACCGGCCGCGCCAAGATCGTCAAGTTCTCCGGTTGCTACCACGGCCACGTCGACGCCTTGCTGGCCGACGCCGGCTCCGGGGTCGCCACGCTGGGCCTGCCGTCGTCGCCCGGGGTCACCGGTGCGACCGCTGCTGACACGATTGTGCTGCCCTACAACGACATTGACGCGGTGCGCCAGACCTTCGAGCAGTTCGGTGATCAGATCGCTGCGGTGATCACCGAGGCCAGCCCGGGCAACATGGGTGTCGTCCCACCCGCGGCCGGTTACAACGCAGGGCTCCGAAATATCACCGCCGAGCACGGCGCGCTGTTGATCGTCGACGAGGTGATGACCGGCTTCCGGATCAGCCGAAGCGGTTGGTATGGAGTCGATCCCGTCGACGCCGACCTGTTCACCTTCGGCAAGGTGATGAGCGGTGGCCTGCCCGCCGCGGCGTTCGGCGGCCGGGCCGAGGTGATGCGACGGCTCGCACCACTGGGGCCGGTGTATCAGGCCGGCACGCTCTCGGGTAACCCGGTGGCGGTCGCCGCCGGCCTGGCCACCCTCCGTGCCGCCGATGACGCGGTATACGCCGCGCTCGACAAAAACGCCGATCGACTGGCCGGCCTGCTGTCGCTGGCCCTCACCGAAGCCGGTGTGCCGCATCAGATCCCGCGGGCCGGCAACATGCTCAGCGTGTTCTTCGGCGATGCGCCGGTGACCGACTTCGCGTCGGCGCGGGCCAGCGAGACCTGGCGCTTCGCGCCGTTCTTCCACGCGTTGCTCGACCGCGGCGTCTACCCGCCCTGCAGCGCCTTCGAAGCCTGGTTCGTCTCGGCCGCACTCGATGACGATGCGTTCGCCCGGATCGCCGACGCACTGCCCGCGGCCGCTGACGCGGCGGCCGCTGCCAAGGAGGCCACGCCCTGATGGCCGAACAGACCCGAGTCCACCTGATCCGGCACGGCGAGGTGCACAACCCCGACGCCATCCTCTACGGACGACTGCCCGGATTCCGCCTGTCCGACAAAGGAAATCGGCAGGCGCATGCGGCCGCCGAAGTGCTGGCCGGCCGCGACATCGTCGCCGTCATCGCCTCACCACTGCAACGCGCACAAGAGACCGCCGCGCCGATTGCCGCCCGTCACAACCTCATCGTGGACACCGATCCAGACCTGATCGAGTCGGCGAACTTCTTCGAGGGCAAGCGGGTGGGCCCCGGCGACGGCGCGTGGCGCGACCCGCGGTTCTGGTGGCAATTGCGCAACCCGTTCACCCCGTCGTGGGGCGAGCCGTACAAAGAGATCGCCGCGCGGATGACGAGCGCGATCGACAAAGCCCGGGTGCGGGCCGCGGGCCGGGAGGCCGTGTGCGTCAGTCACCAGCTTCCGGTGTGGACCGGCCGGCTGTCGGTCACCGGCAAACGGCTGTGGCACGACCCGCGCCGCCGCGAGTGCGCGGTGGGGTCGGTGACGTCGCTGGTGTACGACGGCGATCGGCTGGTCGATGTGCTCTACACCGAGCCGGCACTCAGTTGACCAAGTTGGTGTTCGTCGCCGTCGCAGTGGCCGCCCTGCTGGCCGGCTGCTCCACCGGTCACGACGCCGTCGCCCAAGGGGGCACCTTCGAATTCGTTTCTCCCGGAGGCAAAACCGACATCTTCTACAACCCGCCCGACCGCCGCGGCAAGCCCGGACTGATCTCCGGCCCGGACCTGATGGACCCGACTCGCACCGTGTCGGTCGATGATTTCGTCGGCAAGCTCGTGATCATCAACGTCTGGGGTCAGTGGTGCGGGCCGTGCCGCGCCGAAGTCCCCGCGCTGCAAAAGGTCTACGACGCCACCCGCGCCGACGGGGTGGTCATGCTGGGCATCGACGTCCGCGACAACAACCGCGAAGCCGCCCAGGACTTCGTCACGGATCGCAAGGTGACCTACCCGTCGATCTACGACCCGGCGATGCGCACCATGATCGCGTTCGGCGGTAAGTACCCGACATCGGTCATTCCGTCCACGGTGGTGCTGGACCGCAGCCATCGGGTGGCCGCGGTGTTCCTGCGCGAACTGCTGGCCGAGGATCTCCAGCCGGTGGTGGAACGGATCGCGGCCGAGAAATGAGTTTCACCGAAACCGCCACTGCCGGACCGCTTCTGCTCGCGCTGGCGGTATCGGTGCTGGCCGGGCTGGTGTCGTTCGCCTCACCATGTGTGGTGCCGCTGGTGCCGGGCTACCTGTCGTATCTGGCGGCTGTCGTCGGAGTCGACGAAGCGGACAACGCTCCGCCGAACGCGCGGTGGCGGGTGGCTGGGTCGGCGGCGTTGTTCGTTGCGGGGTTCACCGTGGTGTTTCTGCTCGGCACGGTCGCCGTCCTGGGCATGACCACCGCGCTGATCACCAATCAGGTTGTGCTGCAACGGGTTGGCGGTGTCTTCACGATGCTGATGGGACTGGTGTTCGTGGGATACGTCCCCGCGCTGCAACGCCAGTTCCGCATGGCTCCGCGGCAGTTGTCCACGCTGGCCGGTGCGCCGCTGCTGGGAGCGGTGTTCGCGCTGGGCTGGACGCCGTGCCTGGGCCCGACGCTGGCCGGAGTGGTCACCGTCGCGTCCGCGACCGATGGTGCGAGCGTGGCCCGCGGGATCGTGTTGGTGATGGCCTACTGCCTGGGCCTGGGAATCCCGTTCGTGCTGTTGGCTTTTGGATCGGCGTCGGCCGTCGCGGGGCTCGGCTGGCTGCGCCGCCATACCAGGGCGTTGCAGATCTTCGGCGGCGTCCTGCTGATCGCCGTGGGGGTCGCCCTGGTCAGCGGCGGCTGGAACGACTTCGTGTCCTGGCTGCGCGACGGGTTCGTCTCGGATGTGAGGTTGCCGATTTGAGCCGTGTGATCGCCTACGCCCGCAACACCTGGCGGGCCCTGACGTCGATGGGTACCGCGCTGGTGCTGCTGTTCCTGCTGGCGTTGGGCGCGATGCCGGGCGCGCTGCTGCCCCAGCGCAGCCTCAACGCCGGCAAGGTCGGCGACTACCTCGCCGCCCACCCGAAGATCGGGCCGCTGCTGGATAAATTGCAGGCGTTCAACGTGTTTGGCAGCTTCTGGTTCACCGCGATCTACACGCTGCTGTTCATCTCGCTGCTGGGCTGCCTCACCCCGCGGATGATCGAGCATGCCCGCAGCATGCGCGCGACCCCGGTACCGGCACCCCGCAACCTGACCCGGCTGCCCAAGCATGCCGTCGCCACCATCTCCGGTGACGCCGACGACGTGGCGACCACGATGACCGAACGACTGCGGGGCTGGCGCACGACCGTCCGCCGCGGCGACGCCATAGAAATCTCGGCTGAAAAAGGCTATCTGCGCGAATTCGGCAACCTGGTCTTCCACTTCTCACTGCTGGGTCTGCTGGTCGCAGTCGCCGCCGGCAAGCTGTTCGGCTACGAAGGCAACGTCGTTGTCATCGCCGACGGGGGACCGGGATTCTGCTCGGCATCGCCCGCGGCATTCGACTCCTTCCGGGCCGGCAACACCGTCGACGGCACCTCATTGCACCCGATCTGCCTGCGCGTCAACGACTTCAAAGCCAAGTACCTGCCGTCGGGGCAGGCCACGTCGTTCGCCGCCGACATCGACTACCAGTCCGGTCGCGACCTCACCGGCGGCAGCTGGCGGCCCTACCGGCTCGAGGTGAACCACCCGCTGCGGGTCGGCGGCGACCGGGTGTACCTGCAGGGCCACGGCTACGCGCCGACATTCAGCGTCATGTTCCCCGACGGCCAGGTCCGCACCTCGACCGTGCAGTGGCGGCCCGACAACCCGCGGACCCTGCTGTCCTCCGGCGTCGCGCGCATCGATCCGCCCGCCGGGACGTACCCCAACGCCGCCGAGCGTCGCCAACACCAGATCGCGATCACCGGGCTGCTGGCACCGACCGAGCAACTCGAAGGCAAACTGCTGTCGTCGAGCTTTCCGGCGCTGATCGCGCCCGCGGTCGCCGTCGACATCTACTCCGGCGATACCGGTCTCGACAGCGGTCGGCCGCAGTCGCTGTACAGCCTCGATCCGCATCTCATCGACCAGCACCGGATCACCCGGGTCAAACGCGTCAACCTGCGCATCGGCCAGCAGGTGCGCATCGACGAGGGGCCCGCGGCGGGCACCGTCGTGCGCTTCGACGGCGCGGTGCCGTTCGTCAACCTTCAGGTCTCCCACGACCCCGGGCAGGTGTGGGTGCTGGTGTCGGCGATGGCGATGATGGCCGGCCTCGTGGTGTCCCTGCTGGTGCGGCGGCGACGGATCTGGGTTCGGCTGCAGACCACGACGCCAGGTACGGTGAATGTCCAGGTAGGCGGTTTGGCGCGAACCGACAACGCCGGCTGGGGCGACGAATTCGAGCGGCTCGTCGAGCGATTGCAGGCCGGGCTGAGCATGTCGACGGCCGAGCCGATCGCGACCGGAAGGAGCAACCCGTGAACACGACCCACATCCACCTCGGACTGGCGCGCAACTCCGACTGGGCGTTCACGTCGGCGGTGGTGATCATGGTCGTCGCGCTGCTGCTGCTGGCCGTCGAACTCGCCTACAGCCGCAGCCGCGACACCGACCGTGAACTCGTCAGCGTCGGTGCCGATAGCGCCACCCCGGGCGTCGTCACCGACACGCCGCGACGGCCGCTCGACGAACGCGCCGGGCGGGCCGGTCTGATCCTGGTTTACGCCGGAATCGGGCTGCTCTTCGCCTGCATCGTGCTCCGCGGTCTGGCCACCCAGCGGGTGCCGTGGGGCAACATGTACGAGTTCATCAACCTGACCTGCTTCTGCGGGCTGGTCGCCGGCGCGATCGTGCTGCGCCGCCCGCAATACCGCCCGCTGTGGGTCTTCCTGCTGCTCCCGGTGCTGATTCTGCTGACCGTGTCCGGCCGCTGGCTCTACACCAACGCCGCCCCGGTGATGCCCGCGCTGCAGTCCTACTGGCTCCCGATCCACGTGTCGGTGGTCAGCCTCGGTTCGGGTGTGTTCATGGTCGCCGGGGTGGCCAGCATCTTGTTCCTGCTGCGCACCTCCCGGCTGGGCGAGCCGGCCGCTACCGGCAGGTTTGCCCAGCTCGTGCACCGGCTGCCCGATGCGCAGACGCTGGATCGCATCGCCTATCGGACCACGATCTTCGGGTTCCCGGTCTTCGGCTTCGGGGTGATTTTCGGGGCGATCTGGGCCGAGGAGGCCTGGGGCCGGTACTGGGGATGGGACCCCAAGGAAACTGTGGCGTTTATCGCATGGGTGATCTATGCCGCCTACCTGCACGCCCGGTCGACGGCCGGGTGGCGGGACCGGAAAGCGGCCTGGATCAACGTGATCGGCTTCGTGGCCATGGTGTTCAACCTGTTCTTCGTCAACCTGGTCACCGTCGGCCTGCACTCCTACGCCGGAGTCGGATAAGCGCAGCTCAGCGGCTTCTAAGGGCGCTGAGCTATGTTCGAGCAAGAGCAATGTTCGACAACTAGCGACCCGAGTGTTGCACCGAGGGGATATTTCACGTGTCTGACCATCCGACGCACGACGCGAACGCAGGCCGCCGAGGAGACCATCCGACAACCGAGCTGCCACCGCACGCGCCGCCACCGGCCGCCGAGCCGGCGACGCGGGCGTTTGCCGGATTCCGCACCGAGCGCCGGTTCGGCGACAACTCGACCCAGAACGCGCCGCTTCCGGAAACCCGCGTCGAACCGCGCGCCTGGGCGGAGACGCCGTACCAGGGCCTGCCCCGCGTCGTCGAATCCCCGGATGCCCCGCGACGCGTCTACGGCAACTACGGCGGACCGTCCGTGGGCTCGCCGGTAGACGCCGCAGGCTCACAGCTGAACCTCCCGCCGTCGCGGTACCCGGAGCTGTCCACCAGCACCCTGCTGCGTCAGGTCAAGCCGGCGCCGACCGAGGGCTGGCGCCGCCTGCTGTACCGGCTGTCCGGGCAACTCATCAACGTCGGCGAGAGCCCGCGCACCATGCGCTACAACGACCTGACCGTCCAGGTGAACAGGCCGCTGCGGGGGTGCTACCGGATCGCGATGCTGTCGCTGAAGGGCGGCGTCGGCAAGACCACCATCACCGCCACGCTCGGCGCGACCTTCGCCTCGATCCGCGGCGACCGGGTGGTGGCCGTCGACGCCAACCCCGACCGCGGCACGCTGAACCAGAAGGTGCCGCTGGAGACACCGGCCACCGTGCGGCATCTGCTGCGCGACGCCGAAGGCATCGAACGCTACAGCGACGTCCGCAGCTACACCTCGCAGGGTCGCAGCCGACTGGAAGTGCTTGCATCGGAAAGCGATCCGGCCATGTCGGAGGCGTTCAGCGCCGACGACTACGCCAAGACCCTGGAGATCCTCGAGCGGTTTTACGGTTTAGTGCTCACCGACTGTGGCACCGGGCTTTTGCACTCCGCGATGACGGCGGTGTTGGACAAGGCCGACGCGCTGGTCCTGGTCAGCTCGGGTTCGATCGACGGGGCCCGCAGCGCCTCAGCCACATTGGACTGGCTCGACGCGCACGGCCATGAAAACCTGGTCAGCAACTCGATCGCGGTGATCAACGCGGTGCGGCCGCGGTCGGGCAAGGTCGACATGCAGAAAGTGGTGGACCACTTCTCAAGGCGTTGTCGCGCAGTGCGTTTGGTGCCGTTCGACCCGCACCTCGAAGAAGGCGCTGAGATCGACCTCGATCTGCTCAGACGGGATACCCGCGAGGCGCTCATTGAGCTGGCAGCCGTTGTCGCCGATGGCTTTCCGAGCGATCAGCGTCGGTCCAACGAGCACTTCATCTAACTAACGAGGGTTGTTGTCACCGTGGCTCAACCGCCACAAGAAATCCGGATCGTCGTCGGGTCCGATGACGCGGCTCTTCGAGCGGTTGAGCTGAGCCCGAGCCACGCGCACGCCGAAATAGACCAACGATCCGAGAATGACAACCAGGAGCAGGTAGAGCACTCAACACCTCCTTGGTCTGAATATACGCGGCGACTTAGGCTCGCAGTGTGTCAAACGGAGAGAGCCCGGCCGGCCGCGCAGTGGTCGCGGTGTTGCTGTACGTCGTCGCGCGGTTGGCGTTAGTGGCCGCCCTCGCCGCGGTGATCTACGGGATCGGTCGAGCGTCCGGTGTGCACGAGTTTCCGATCGTCGTCGCGCTGCTGTTCGCATTGGTCATCGCCATGCCGCTGGGCATCTGGTTGTTCGCCCCGCTGCGCCGACGGGCAACTGCCGGCCTCGACGAGGCCACCGCGCGCCGCCGTCACGACCGCGAACAGCTACAGGCCCGGCTGCGCGGCGAGGAGCCACCCGACTAGCCCGTCAGCGCCAACGCGACGGCCACCGCGACCGACCAGACCAGCATCGTCAGCCCGGTGTCGCGCAGCACCGGGATCAACGCGGGACCGACCTGCCCGGAGCGCACCGGCCCCGCGGCCCGGACCGCCAACGGGGCGGCCAGCAGGCCCAGCGCACACCACGGCGTCGCCGCGGTCAGCGCGAGAGTCAGGGCAGCCGCAAGAGCCAACAGCACCTGGTAGAAGATGCGTGTTCCCTTGTCGCCCAACCGAACTGCCAGCGTGATCTTGCCGGACTCGGCGTCGGTGGGGATGTCTCGTAGGTTGTTGGCCACCAACACCGCCGACGACAGTGCGCCGGTCGCCACGGCCAGCACCACGCCGACCCAGTCGATCCGCAGCGCCTGGGTGTACTGGGTGCCGAGCACCGCGACCAGACCGAAGAACAGGAACACCGCGACCTCGCCGAAGCCCGCGTAGCCGTAAGGCCTCGAGCCGCCGGTGTAAAGCCATGCCCCGGCGATGCACAGTGCGCCCACCGCAATCAGCCAGGGCGCACTGGTCAGCGCGAGCGCCAACCCGGCCACCGCGCCGACCGCCAAGCTGGCCAGCGCCACTGTGAGCACCGACCGCGGTGCGGCCAGCCGCGAGCCGACCAACCGCAGCGGCCCGGCCCGGTTGTCGTCGGTGCCGCGGATGCCGTCGGAGTAGTCGTTGGCGAAGTTGACCCCGATGATCAAGGCCATCGCCACGGCCAGCGCCAACAGTGCCTTCCACCAGACCGCGGAATGCAGCCACGCGGCGGCGCCGGTACCGGCGATCACCGGGGCGACGGCGTTGGGGAGGGTGCGTGGTCGCGCACCCGCGATCCACTGCGAAAGACTGGCCACCCCCCAATCGTTTCATGCGGGTCGGCGACAATGAGCACATGCTCGGAGTGATCGGCGGCAGCGGCTTCTACAGCTTTTTCGACTCGGCCGCCCGCAGCGTCAGCCTGGACACGCCATTCGGTGAGCCCGCCGGCCCCGTCACCGTCGGCTCGATCGGGGAGCACGAGGTGGCCTTCCTGCCCCGCCACGGCGTCGACCATCGCTATTCCGCGCACCGGGTGCCCTACCGGGCCAACATGTGGGCCTTGCGCGCGCTCGGTGTCCGGCAGATCTTCGCGCCGTGCGCGGTCGGCAGCCTGACCACCGACCACCAGCCGGGCGCGGTGGTGGTTCCCGATCAGCTGGTCGACCGCACCCGTCGTCGCGCCGACACCTACTTCGACACCGGCGCGGCGCACGTGGCCTTCGCCGATCCCTACTGCCCGACGCTGCGATCGGCGGTCACCGGGCTGGCGGGGGTCGTCGACGGCGGAACCATGGTCGTGATCGAGGGGCCACGGTTTTCCACCCGCGCGGAAAGTCAATGGTTCGCCGCCGCGGGCTTCACCTTGATCAACATGACCGGCTATCCCGAGGCGGTGCTGGCTCGTGAACTCGACATCTGCTATGCGGCAATCGCTTTGGTGACCGACCTGGATGCCGGCATCGAGACGGGCGCCGGGGTGAAGGTCGTCGACGTGATCGGCGAATTCGCGAAGAACATCGAGTCGTTCAAAGGGCTTGTCCGCGAAGCGGTCGGCCGGGTCGGTACCGAGCACACCTGCACCGAGTGCCTGTCGCACACCGGGATGCCGCTGCCGTTCGACGAGAAGTGAGAGCAGCTCAGCCGGCTTTGCGGCTCTCGTCGGTGCCGGGCTCGCGCGGCGGCCTGCCCCGTCGCAGCGTGTCGATCAACTCCCGGTAGGGGCCGACCAGATAGACGGTGTCGTCGGCGTGCAGTCGCGCGTCGCGCCGCGGGTGCAGCTTGAGCAGCCCGTTGGACGTCACGATCACGATGACCCGGGTCTGGGTGGACAGCTCGAACATCCGCAGGCCGTCCAGCTCGCTGCCGGCGGCCACCTGCATGCCGCCGACCACGAACGAGCTCTGGCCCACCGAGAACGTGCCCAGCACCTTGAGTCCGATTGCGGCACCGATGAAATACGGCACCGCCAACTCGACGGTGGAGCGGACGTTCTCGAAGCCGAACCGCTGCGCCACCGCGAAACCCAGCGTGCGGTCGTAGACCCGCAACACGAGGGGGATATCCGTCCAGTGTTCCCGGGTCGCCGTCTTCTTGCCGAGCATCTCGGCCAACACGATGCCGGTCTCGATGTTGATGATGTCGTCGCGAGTCAGCACCGCCACGGCCCGGGCACGGTCGACCCGGGCGGACTGCAGCGTCTGGCGCAGGGTGGCGTCTCCGAAGATGACCGGCACGTCGAGGTCGCGCACCGCGGACAGGAAGCGGTTCTCCTCGTCTTGTTCGATGACCGCGACGTCGTGTCCCGCGTTGGTCAGATCTTGCACTACCCGCATGCCGAGCCCGCTGAGCCCGACGACGACGATGTGGTTGCGCAGATGCCCCACCCGTGGTCGCGCTGACGCGAAAATGAAACGCCGCGAAAGCAATACGTCGGCGACGAATGACACCAGCAGCGCGGTGGTGGTAACCCCGCTGAACATCAACAGCGTGGAGAAGGTGCGCAGCCAGGTGGGCTGGTTGACGAAGCTGAAGTCGCCGTACCCGGTGGTGGTCATCGTTTCGACGGTGAAGTAGAACGCGTCCACCCAGCCCATCTTCGGCGGCGGACGGTAGCCGAATCGCAGCACGAACGTGGCGGTGATCAAGACCACCAACGTCGCGGCCGCGACGGGATAGAAGGTCGGGTTGAAGTCGTTGATCACACCCCGCACCGCGTCGACCGCTCGCCGGAATATGTTGCGGCGCGAGCGTGATCTGGACGAGCCGGGGACCTTGATGCCCTGGGCGGCCAACTCCTCGGCGGTGCCGATCATCATCGTCCAGTCACCGGCCCGCACCCGCTGATCGCGGCCGGGGCAGATCTCGACCTCGCCGGGGTCGGGCGACTTGTCGCTCTGGATGACCGCCACCGGGGCGAGGTCACCGTAGAGCTCCCGCAGCGTGGCTTCGCGGGAGGCGGCCTTGCCCGAGACGAGGAACTTCATCCCGGCGGCCTCGAAGTCGTGGGTGGCCTGCGACAGGCAGGCTTCGACGATGGCCGGTGCGGCGAGATCGGCGACGTCGAGGATCGCGCCGGGCCCGTTGTCGGTGGCAACGGCCTCACGCAGTACGTCGTTGGCCACTCGCGACACGACGCGCACGGTTGCGTTGGCTTTCCTTGCGAGCAAGGCGATTTCGAGGTTGACCGCGTCGTCATCGCCGGCGCAGACGACGGCGCCCGCCTGGGAGACGTCGGCGAGCACGAGTTCGCGGGCGACGCCGGCCTCGGACTGATCGGAATTGACCAGCCGGACCACCGTGGCCCCGGCGTTTTTCAGCTCGTCGGCGATCGTGGTCGCCAGCGCATCGTCACCGCTGACAATGATGTGGCGCTGCATGGTCTCGTCCGTTGCTCGAAAGCCCGTTCGGCGCCGAACGCTTGAAGACGCCGGGCCGGTTCACCAGGGCATTATGTCATCCAGTGTGACCAGTGAGGCGCATACGCATCGCTACGACAGGCTCTTTTCGGCCAGCCGCACCAGCGCCGGCCGGTCGACTTTGCCGATGCCGCGCACGGGCAGCGCGTCCATGATGTGCAGTTCACGCGGCGCGGCGGTGTGGGCCAGGGTCCCCATCACGTGGGTCCGCAACTCCTCGAGCGACGGTGGCCTGGCCCCGTCGGCGACCACCACGGCGGCCACCACCCGCTGGCCCAGTCGCTGGTCGGCCACCCCGAACACCGCGCAGTCGGCGACCGCGGGATGGGTCCGCAACGCCGACTCGACCGGCTGTGGCAGCACCGTCAACCCGCCGGTGCTGATCGCGTCGTCGATGCGGCCCAGCACGCTGAGCACGCCTGAATCGTCAACGACGCCAACGTCGTCGGTGCGAAACCAGCCTGCTTCGGCGAACGGGTCGGGGTCCGGTGGATTGCGGTAGCCCTTGGCCAGGGTTGGCCCGCCGATCACGATCCGGCCGTCGTCGATGCGCAACTCGACGCCGGTGAGAGGTACGCCGTCGTAGACGCAGCCGCCGGCGGTCTCGCTCATCCCGTAGGTACGCACCACATTGACACCGGCGCTCGCGGCCGCGTCGAGGACCGGTCGCGGCGCCGGGCCACCGCCGATCAGCACCGCGTCCAACCCGGCCAGCGCCGCACTGGCGGCGGGATCGCCCAACGCCTTGGCCAGTTGCGCGGCAACCAGCGAGGTGTATCGCCGACCCGAACCGAGTTCATCGACGGCGGAAGGCAATTGGCTGACATCGAAGCCCGTCGAGACGTCCAGCTCGACGGGTGTGGTGCCGGCCAACAAGCTGCGGATCAGCACCTGGATACCGGCGATGTGATACGACGGCAGGGCCAGCAGCCATCGGCCCGGCCCGCCCAGCCGCTCGTGGGTGGCGGCCGCGCTGGCGGTCAGCGCCGCGGCGGTGAGCAAGGCGCCTTTGGGTGCGCCGGTGGTCCCCGACGTGGTCGCCACCAGCGCCACGTCGTCGTCGATCGCTTCGTCGACCCGCAGGGCTTCCAGCGCGGAGCGGTCGGTGTCGCCACCAACTGGGACGAGTGCGGGCGCCTCGCCGTCCAGTACCTGCTCCAGCGCCGCCAGCAGCGGCCCGGCCGAGGTGTGCTGCGTGACGGCGAACGCGCGCAGGACGGCTATGCGGTGTCCTCGCCGTCGCGGGCGTCTTCCAGCGGCCAGCCCTTGGCGGCCAACCGCTCTCGCACCCGTTCGACGTCCTCGGGCGACGGCAGTTCATCGGTGAGCTGGGTGATCAGCACGCCGATGTCGACGTGGTCGAAGTCGCCGCGATCTATCAGCTCGCGAGCCACCGCCTTGACTTCGTCGTTGCTCAGCCGACGCGACAGCAGGGCCAGCACCGGGAAGTAGTCAGTCGGCGGAATGCCTTCCGGGTAGCCCGCACGCAGCCAGGCGACCACCGAGTTCAGGAATCGATTCACGGTTTCTGCACTTCCCCCGCCGGACGCTCGATATGCCAAACTTCGGAACCAGGTTCCGATGCTACGCGGGCTTGGCTCCGAGGAGGTAAGTGCCAGTCCACGCGCCGATGGCGTCCCGGGCGACGTAGAGCACGCCGACGACGACCGCGGACAGCGCCAACGCGTACAACGCGTAGCTGATCGCGGTCAGGGCCGGGTTCTTGTGCGCGACGGCCGCGCCGTCCGAGCCCCGGATGCCGGCGCCCGCAGCGCCCACCTTCACGGCGAACGCGAACAGCGCGGGCAGTCCGCTGCCCAAGATCAGACCGAACAGCAGGATCTTCAGTGAGGCTTGGTAGTTGAACCAGTGGCTCATAGCGTGCCCGCTTTCTTGCTCTCGGTGGGGACAGCGGCGCTGGGAGCCTCGCCGTTGCGGAAGGGGGCGCCGGCGAGACCCGGGTGGCCCTCCTCGTCGAGACCGGCGGTCAGGTCGCCCTTCCACTCGGCGTTGACGTTGGTGTGATCGACCTTGCTCTTGCGCGACTGCAGGTAGATCGCCGTTGCCACCGCCACCAGCAACAGGAAGCCGATGATCGCACCGGGGTAGCCGCCGATCCCGTGCACCACGAAGTAGGTCAGGGCACCCACCAGGCCGGCCGACGGCAGGGTGATCAGCCAGGCCGCGGCCATCCGGCCGGCCACGCTCCAGCGCACCTCGGCGCCGGGCTTGCCAACCCCACTACCGAGCACCGAGCCGGTGACCACCTGCGTGGTGGACAGCGCGTAGCCGAAGTGAGCCGACAGCAAAATGATGACAGCAGAAGAGGATTCAGCGGCCATGCCCTGAGGCGACCGGATCTCGACGATGCCCTTGCCCATGGTGCGGATGATCCGCCAGCCGCCGGTGTAGGTCCCGAGCGCCATCGCGCATGCGCAGGCCAGGATCACCCAGAACGGGGGGACGTGGTCCGTCCGGTTGACCGCGCCATAGGAGATCAGCGCCAGGAAGATCACGCCCATCGTCTTCTGCGCGTCGTTGGTGCCGTGTGCCAGCGAGACCAGCGACGCCGAGAAGATCTGGCCGCGGCGGAAGGCGGATTCGCTGCGCTCTTCGGGGACACCGCGGTTGAACCGGTAGACCAGCCAGGTGCCGACCGCGCCGACGACTCCCGCCAGGATCACCGAGACCAGGGCCGGGATCAGCACCAGCGAAACGACGCCGGTCCAGATCACTCCGTGCCCGCCGACCGCGGCGATCATCGCGCCGATGATGCCGCCGACCAACGCGTGCGAGGAGCTGGACGGGATACCCAGCAGCCAGGTCAGCAGGTTCCAGACGATTCCGCCGACCAACCCGGCGAAAATCAGATCCGGCTTGACCAGGTGGGCGTCCACCAGGTTCTTCGCAATGGTGCCCGCGACGGCGGTGGACAGGAACGCTCCGAGGAGGTTCAGCACGGCCGAGAGCGATACCGCTGTTTTCGGCTTGAGTGCTCCACTCGCGATGGACGTGGCCATGGCGTTGGCAGTGTCGTGGAAGCCGTTCGTGAAATCGAAAGCGAGGGCGGTGATCACGACAATGATCAGAAGGAACAACTGAAGGTTCACGGGCCTAATTCTGAGGGTATGTGGGCGTGGTTGTCGAAAGAACGGAGTCGTTAGATCAAGGTAAATTGCACTAGTAGTCAGATGTTCGTCTGGGGTTTACCTGGCAGCTCGCGGCGTTAACCGCGGGTGTCACGGCGCAACGGATGCTCCGGCGGAATCTGGACGAAAATCAGCAGAACGCCGTCGGGATCGACGACGTGCATCTCGTGTAGCCCCCATGGTTCCTGGCGGGCCTCGCGGGCGATCTGCACGCCTCGGCCTTCCAATTCGGCTTGCGTAGCGGCGACGTCACGAACCTGGAGCCACAGCGCGCCGGGAAAGTCCGTCGCGCGATGGTCGGGGGCGCCGTGGTTGGCCAGTTCGATCAGCGACTGGCCGGCAAAGAACACGGTGCCCGCGCCGTAGTCGCGGAAGATCGCCAACCCGAGCTTGTCTCGATAGAAGATCAGCGAACGCTGGTAGTCCACCGGCCGAAACAGCATCCGGCTGGCGAGGATCTCCATGCCCACGTGTCTATCACGCGTTGGGCTGCATACGTTGGCGCCTGATGGCCGTGGTCGCGATTCCGGGCAGGACGGTGTCGATGGCCTGCGCGGCGATCGCCATCCGCGGGGCGATCCGGACCGGACGGTTGCGCGCCGCGTCGATCATCCAGCCCGCCGCCTCTTCCGACGTCAGCGCCGGTAATCCCTCGTACGCCTTGGTCGGCGCGATCATCGGGGTGGCCACCAGCGGGTAGTACAACGTGGTGGAGTGCACACCCTTTGTCGCCCACTCGGTTTCGATCACCCGGCTGACCGCCGACAGCGCGGCCTTCGAGGCGTTGTACACCGAGAACAGCGGCGACGGTTCGCTGAACACGCCCCAGGTCGCGACGTTGATGATGTGCCCGTCGCCGCGCTCCATCATCCCGGGCGCGATGCCGCGGATCAGGCGCAGCGGCGAGTAGTAGTTGAGCACCATCGTCCGGTCGACGTCGTGCCAGCGCTCCAGCGACTCGGCCAGCGGCCGGCGGATCGACCGTCCGGCGTTGTTGATCAGGATGTCCACCCCGCCGAGGCGCTTTTCGACATCCTCGACCAGCGCGTCGACGGCGTCGAGGTCGGACAGGTCGCAGGGGATGGCGATCGCGTCGCCGCCGCTCGCGGTGATCCGGCCGACGACCTCGTCGAGCAGATCCTGGCGGCGGGCCACCGCGACCACGGTGGCGCCGCGGCGGGCGAACTGCTCGGCGGCGCATTCCCCGATCCCGGACGAGGCGCCGGTGAGTACGACGCGCTTGCCGGCCAGGTCGATCTTGGTGGCACCGGGGTTGGACAGCAGACGTGGCAACAGCGGCGGGCGCATCGAGTTCAGCGTGATCTGCTCGGCCAGGAAGCGAAGCGGGTTCTTACTCACGGTCAGGAGTTTAGGTGGCGGTCCTGGACACCGAGATCGACGTTGGCGTACAGCCTTCTCGACCTTTTCCGCGTTGGCGTCGATTTCGACGCCGCAGGTCCCTAGAAGTAGCGGGGGAACGGACTCCAGTCGGGCGGCCGCTTCTCCAGGAACGCGTCGCGGCCCTCCACCGCCTCGTCGGTCATGTACGCCAGCCGGGTGGCCTCACCGGCGAACAGTTGCTGACCCACCAGCCCGTCGTCGAGCAGGTTGAAGGCGTACTTCAGCATCCGTTGCGCCTGAGGCGATTTCGCGTTGATCTCGGCGGCCCACTGGACCGCTTCGGTCTCCAGCTCGGCGTGGTCGACGACGGCGTTGACCGCGCCCATGTGGTGCATCTGCTCGGCGGTGTAGGGCCGGCCGAGGAAGAAGATCTCGCGGGCGAACTTCTGGCCGATCTGACGGGCCAGGTACGCGCTGCCGTAGCCGCCGTCGAAGCTGCCCACGTCGGCGTCGGTCTGCTTGAACCGGGCGTGCTCGCGGCTGGCCAGGGTGAGGTCGCAGGTCACGTGCAGGCTGTGCCCGCCCCCCGCGGCCCAGCCGTTGACCAGGCAGATCACCACCTTGGGCATGAACCGGATCAGCCGCTGCACCTCGAGGATGTGCAACCGGCCGGCCCTGGCGGCGTCGACGGTGTCGCCGGTGTCGCCGCTGGCGTACTGGTAGCCACTGCGGCCGCGGATGCGCTGATCGCCGCCGGAACAGAACGCCCAGCCGCCGTCCTTGGGCGAGGGCCCGTTGCCGGTCAGCAGCACCACGCCGACGTCCGGCGACATCCGGGCGTGGTCGAGCACGCGGTACAGCTCGTCGACGGTGTGCGGCCGGAACGCGTTGCGAACCTCGGGCCGATCGAACGCCACCCGGACGGTCGCGTCGGAGACGTGGCGGTGATAGGTGATGTCGGTCAGCTCACCGAAGCCGTCGATCGGCTTCCACTGATCAGCGTGAAAAGGGTTGTCGCTCAACGCTATTCAATCCCATCTAATCGGAAGACCGCGATGCGGCCGGCCAGCGCTTCGAATTCGTCCGGCCGGCCGTCGGTGACCAGGCCGGCCCGCTTCATGAAGCCGACACCGGTGGGCACCTTTTCGGGGAACAGCCGCAGCAGCGGGCGGGCATCGTCGGCGGACAACTCGACCATTCTGATCCGCCGAACGCTACGTCCGCGCGCCACCGTCACCTCGCCGGCGGCGCGGACGTTGGCCACCCAGTCGGCGCCGGGGAAGCCGGCGACCACGTATTCCCTGCCGTCGACGGCCATCGGTGTGACCGGGGTCGATCGCTCGCGACCCGATTTGCGGCCGACGACCGTCAACACCACCGGGCTCTCGCCGCCGAAATTCATACCCAGGCGCGACATTCGGATGAAGACCTGGTTGGCCGGTTTGAGCCACCACGGCGGTCGAACCGGTTTGCTGCCGCTCATACGGCGACCGTACTCGTCGGCTCCGCGGCGGTTTGGCAAGGCTATGTTTCCTGGCGGCGAGGGTCTCGACTGCTTAAGGTCTTGTGCCGTGTCCCATCCTCATGAGCCGCATCTGGGTTCGGTTTCCGCGCGTCTGAACTGGCTTCGCGCGGGGGTGCTGGGCGCCAACGACGGGATCGTCTCGACCGCGGGCATTGTCGTCGGCGTGGCCGCGGCGACCGTGGCGCGCGGTCCGATCATCACCGCCGGGATCGCCGGCCTGGCTGCCGGCGCGGCGTCGATGGCGCTGGGCGAATACGTCTCGGTCAGCGCCCAGCGCGACACCGAGCAGGCGCTGTTACACAAGGAGCGCCGGGAATTGCACGAGGACCCGCACGCCGAGCTGGACGAACTTGCGGAACTCTACGAAGCCAAGGGCTTGTCCGCGGCGACGGCCCGCTCCGTCGCCGAGGAACTCACCGACCACGACCCACTCGTCGCGCACGCCGAAGTGGAGCTGGGGTTCAATCCCGCTGAGCTGACCAATCCGTGGCAGGCGGCGCTGTCGTCGGCGGCCGCCTTCACCGTCGGTGGCCTCTTGCCTCTGATCGCGATCCTGTCAGCACCCGTCGCCGCGCGGATCCCGGTCACGGTGGTGGCTGTGCTGCTCGCCTTACTGGTCACCGGGGTGGCCTCGGCGGGTCTGGGCGGAGCGCCGAAACACCGTGCGGCACTTCGCAATTTCGTCGGCGGTGGGCTGGCTCTCGCGGTCACCTACCTGATCGGTCATCTGGTCGGCGCCGCGATCGCTTAGTCCCGGCCGACGAACCCCTCGATGCCATCGGGCATGGCACTGGTCCCCGGTGCGGTGATGGCGTCGAGTCGGGCCAACGCATCCGCGCTCAGCGTGACGTCGCCGGCGCCGAGGTTCTCCTCGAGGTGGGCGATCGACCGCGTGCCCGCAATCAGCAGCGTCGTCGGCGCATGCGCCAACAACCACGCCAACGCGACCTGCGACGGCGTGACGCCGAGTTCGCCGGCGATGTCGATCACCACCGGGTCGTTCGACGCCTTCGGGAAGCCGGGGAATGCCGAGCCGAGCGGGAAGTACGGCACCCACGCGATCCCCTCGGCCGTGCAGACGTCGAGCATCTCCTCCTGTGAGCGGTCCATCAGGCTGTAGGAGTTCTGCACACAGACGACGCCGGCGGGCAGCGCGCGCTGCAGGATCTCCAGCGGCACGCTGCTGATCCCGATTCCGCCGATCTTGCCCTCGTCACGCAGCGCGATCATCTCGGCCAGTTGGTCGTCGAGGTCGACGATCTGGTCGCCCTCGGCCTGCACTCCGATCCCGACGTCCATCCGCCGCAGGTTCACCACCGGGATCTGCTCGAGGCCCAGTTGGGCAAGGTCGTCCTCGACGGCCGCGCGCAGTTCGGCGGGCTTTTGCGCCGGGCCCAGAGGGATCGGCTCGTCGCCGGTGAAGCGCGCACCCACCTTGCTGACGATGACCAGATCGTCGGGGTAGGGCGCCAGCGCTGCGCGGATCCGGCGGTTCACCTCGCCGGGCCCGTAGAACGACGCGGTGTCAATGTGGTTGACGCCCAATTCAATTGCGCGACGCAGCACGGCGACGGCATCGTCGAGCGTGGTCGCGTCCAGTTGCATGGCGCCGTAGCCGATACGGGCGACGGTGTGGATACCGAGGTTGTTCGTCATGGTGCTCCTGAAGTTCGTGAGACACTGGGAGAAATACGGAGGTCCCTCCGTTTGATCCGACTGTAGCAGAACCGGAGGTTCCTCCGCTTTGGCCGAGAGTGTGCGCTCCGATGCGCGGCGTAACCGGGAGAAACTCCTCGAGGTGGCGACGGCGGCCTTCGCCACCGCCGACGGGCAGCCGGTGTCGCTGGAGTCGATCGCCCGCGAGGCCGGCGTCGGGATCGGCACGTTGTATCGCCACTTCCCCAACCGCGAGGCGCTCGTCGAGGCGATCTACCGGACCGAGCTCGCCGAAGTGGCCGAGACGGCCGCGCGACTCCTCAAGCGACACCCGCCCAAGATCGCGTTGCGCCGCTGGATGGACCGCTACGCGAGCTTCGTCGCCGCCAAGCGCGGGATGGCGGAATCGCTGCACGCGATGTTCGACTCGGGTGCGATGCAACCCAACGAGACGCGCGCCAGCATCTCCGGTGCCGTCGACCTGCTGTTGCGGGCCGGCGCCGATGACGGCAGCCTGCGCGCCGACGTCCAGGCCGACGATGTGGTGTCCAGCCTGATCGGGATCTTTCTGGCCAGCGGGTCGCCCGAACAGACCGCCCGGCTGCTGGACCTGCTGGTGGCTGGAATAGCCGATCGGTGAAAACGCTTGGAGCAGTCATGCAACTCAACGACGCGGCACGTGAATTCATCGGGAATGGCAAGGACGCCACGCTCGTGACGATCAACCCGGACGGCAGCCCGCAGGTCAGCCTGGTCTGGGTAGGGCTGCGTTCAACGCCCGACGGCGACGAGCTGGTGACCGCGCATCGTTCCGTGCATCAGAAGGTGCGCAACGTCCGTCGCGATCCCCGCGTCGCAGTGACGATCGTCGAGGCCGGCGATATCGGCCGGACACTGCGGTCCTACCTCACGATTCAAGGGACCGCCCGGGTCGAAGAAGGCGGCGCCCCCGAACTGCTCACCGAGCTGTCGGAGGCCCTGCTCGACCCGAAGGTATTTCCGCCCAAGGACACACCGCCTGGCTACGTCACCCACATCCGCATCGACAAGGTCGGCGGCGTCGGCGCTTGGGCGTAGGCCGAGTGTGCGTCCAGGCGCACATGGGGCGCCGAGTGTGCGTCCAGCCGCACACTCGAGCACAAAATTAGCCGACGGCTCGGCCGGCGCCTTCCCAGAACTGCGCCCGCACGGCCTTCTTGTCCGGCTTGCCCAGCCCGGTCAACGGCAACGCCTCGACGATCACGACGCGCTTCGGTGACTGCACCGAGCCCTTGCGGTCCTTGACCGCGGCCTGGACGTCGGCGGTCATCGCCTCGATCGCGGCCTCGTCAGACGCGGCATCGGAGCGCAGCACCACCACCGCGGTGACGGCCTCGCCCCACTTGTCGTCGGGTGCGCCGACCACGCAGACCTGAGCCACCGACGGGTGCTCGGCGATCACGTCCTCCACCTCGCGGGGGAAGACGTTGAAGCCGCCGGTGACGATCATGTCCTTGACCCGGTCGACGATGAAATAGAAGCCGTCCTCGTCCTCGCGGGCCATGTCGCCGGTGTGCAGCCAGCCGTCCTTGAACGTATCGGCGGTCGCTTCTGGCAGATGCCAGTAGCCGCCCGCCAGAAGCGGCCCGCTGACACAGATTTCGCCGGGCTCACCCTGCGCGACGGGCTTGCCGTCGTCGCCGAGCAGCGCCACCCGCGCGAACAGCGTGGGACGCCCGCAGGACGTCAACCGCTTCTCGTCGTGGTCGGCCTTGGCCAGGTAGGTGATCACCATCGGGGCTTCCGACTGCCCGTAGTACTGGGCGAAGATCGGGCCGAACCGCTTGATCGCCTCGGCCAGACGGACCGGGTTGATCGCCGAGGCGCCGTAGTACACGGTCTCCAGCGACGACAGGTCGCGGGTTTTCGAGTCCGGGTGATCCATCAGCGCGTACAGCATCGACGGCACCAGCATGGTCGCCGTAATGCGTTGTTCTTCAATGACTTTCAGCACCTCAGCCGGGTCGAACTTGCTCAGCACCACCATCTCGCCGCCCTTGACGACGGTCGGGGTGAAGAACGCCGCACCGGCGTGCGACAGCGGCGTGCACATCAGGAACCGTGGGTGCTCCGGCCACTCCCACTCGGCGAGCTGGATCTGCGTCATCGTGGCGATGTTCCCGGTGGTGCCGATGACGCCCTTGGGCTTGCCGGTCGTGCCGCCGGTGTAGGTCAGGCCGCCGATGTGGCTCGGCGGCAGGTCGGCGACGGTGATCGGCTGCGGGGAGTACTTCGCGGCCTCCGCGTTCAGGTCGACGGCTTGATCTCCCAGTCTTTCCAGCTCCTTGGGGACCGGGCCGATGGTCAGGATCTGGGTGAGCGAGTCGACCTTGTCCAGCAGGCCCAGCGCGCGCTCGACGAACATCGGGTTGGGGTCGATGATCAGCGCGGTGGCGCCGGCGTCGGACAGCACGTAGGCGTGGTCGTCGAGCGAGCCCAGCGGGTGCAGCGCGGTGCGGCGGTAGCCCTGAGTTTGGCTGGCGCCAAGGATCATCAGCACCTCGGGCCGGTTGAGCGAGAGCAGGCCGACGGTGACGCCGCTGCCGGCGTTCAACGCGTCGAACGCCTGGATGTATTGGCTGATCCGCTCGGCCAACTGTCCGCCGGTGAGCGTGGTGTCGCCGAGGAACAGCACCGGCCGGTTCTTGTGGCGCTTGAGTGCGCCGACGAGCAGGTGGCCGTTGTGGGTCGGATTGCGCAACAGGTCGTCACTCATGAAAGCCAGACTAGAACGTGTTCCAATTCGTGTCAGCAGCCCCCGGGAATCACTAGCATCTCTGAGCATGGCCGCCGCAGATGTCGTCATGTACGGAACCGTCCTGACCGTCGACGACGCCCGGCCTACCGCCGGGGCGCTGGCCATCGCCGGCGGCCGGATCGTCGCGGTGGGCGAGCGGTCCGACGTCGCCTCGTTCGTCGGCCCCTCGACCCGGACGATCGACGTCGGCGACGGCTGCGTCATGCCGGGTTTCGTTGAAGCGCACGGCCATCCGCTGATGGAGGCGATCGCGCTGTCCGATCGGCTGGTGGACATCCGGCCGGTCACCGTGCGCGACGCCGACCAGGTGGTCGAGGCCATCCGGCGCGAGGTGGCCCGCCGCGGACCCGACGGCGCCTACGTCATCGGCTGGGATCCGCTGCTGCAGGACGGCCTGCCGGAGCCGACGCTGGCCTGGCTGGACGAGATCGCGCCCGAGAATCCGCTTGTCATCATCCACAACTCCGGTCACAAGGCCTACTTCAATTCGCCGGCCGCGCGCCGGGCCGACCTGAGCCGCGACACCCCCGATCCGAAGGGCGCCAAGTACGGTCGCGACGCCAACGGCGACCTCGACGGCAGCGCCGAGGAAACCGGCGCGGTGTTCCCGCTGCTCAACGGGGCCATCTCGCCCAGCGACTACCCGGCCATGCTGCTCGCCGAGTGCGCCCGGCTGAACAAGGCCGGCCTGACGACCTGCTCGGAAATGGCGTTCGATCCCTCGCTACGGCCCCTTGTCGAGGGGCTGCGTCAAGCGCTCACCGTCCGGTTGCGGACCTACGAGATGTCCAACCCCCACATGACGACCGACGCCACCCCCGGCGAGGGCGACGACATGCTGAAGCAGGTCGGCATCAAGATCTGGGTGGACGGCTCGCCGTGGATCGGCAACATCGACCTGTCGTTTCCCTATCTCGACACCGCGGCCACCCGGACGATCGGCGTGCCGCCGGGCTCCTGCGGGTGTGCGAACTACACGAAGGAACAGCTGACCGAGATCGTCGGCGCCTACTACCCGCTGGGCTGGCCGATGGCCTGCCACGTACAGGGCGACGCCGGGGTGGACACCATTCTCGACGTGTACGAGGAGGCGCTGCGGCGCAACCCGCGCGACGACCATCGGCTGCGCCTCGAGCACGTCGGCGCGATCCGGCCCGAGCAACTGCAGCGCGCCCACGACCTCGGAGTCACCTGCAGCATCTTCGTCGACCAGATCCACTACTGGGGCGACGTGATTGTCGACGGCCTGTTCGGTGAAGAGCGCGGAAACCGTTGGATGCCGGCAGGTTCCGCGGTCGCGACCGGCATGAGGATATCGCTGCACAACGACCCGCCGGTGACGCCGGAGGAGCCGCTGCGCAATATCAGCGTGGCGGTGACTCGCACGGCGCCCAGCGGTCGGGTGCTGGGGCCCGAGGAGCGGCTGACGGTCGACCAGGCGATCCGCGCACAGACCATCGACGCCGCCTGGCAGCTGTTCTCCGACGACATCATCGGCTCGCTGGAAGTCGGCAAGTACGCCGATCTGGTTGTGCTGTCGGCGGATCCGCGCGCGGTCGCGCCCGAAGACATCGCCGACCTGCAGGTGCGTGCGACGTTCCTGGCGGGCCGCCAGGTCTACACCGCGTGACCGCGACGCTCGACGATGTCCTCGATCGACTGCACATCGTGTCGCTGCCGATGCGAGTTCGCTTCCGCGGCATCACGACTCGCGAGGTGGCGCTGATCGACGGCCCGTCCGGCTGGGGTGAGTTCGGCGCCTTCCTCGAGTACGACGACGCCGAGGCCGCGTACTGGCTGGCGGCCGCCCTCGACTCGGCCTACCGGATGCCTCCGCCGCCGCTGCGGACGCGCATCGACGTGAATGCCACCGTGCCGGCCGTCCCCGCCGCGCAGGTGCCCGAGATCCTGGCCCGCTTCCCGGGCGCGCGCACGGCCAAGGTGAAGGTCGCCGAACCCGGCCAGACCCTCGACGACGACGTCGCCCGGGTCGACGCGGTCCGCGCCCTGGTGCCGATCGTGCGGGTCGACGCCAACGGCGCCTGGACGCCCGCGCAGGCCATCGAGGCCGCGAAAGCGCTTGGCCCCCTTGAGTACATCGAGCAGCCGTGCGCCACCGTCGAAGAATTGGCGAAAGTCCGCCGCCAAGTCGACGTGCCGGTGGCCGCCGACGAAAGCATTCGCAAGGCGAGCGACCCGCTGGCCGTCGTGCGGGCCGGCGCCGCCGACATCGCGGTGCTGAAAGTCGCTCCGCTGGGCGGTATTTCGGCGCTGTTGACCATTGCGGCGCAGATCGACATCCCGGTCGTCGTCTCCAGTGCGCTGGACTCGGCGGTGGGCATCGCGACCGGTCTGGCCGCGGCGTCGGCGCTGCCGCAACTCGACCATGCCTGCGGCCTGGCCACCGGCCGGCTGTTCGTCGAGGACGTCACGGATCCGGTCGAAGCGAAAGACAGCTATCTGCCGGTCGGGCCGGTGACGCCCGACCCGGCGCGGCTGCAGGCGCTGGCCGCGCCGCCGGAGCGGCGGCAGTGGTGGATCGACCGGGTCAGGGCCTGCTATCCGCTGATGTCCTGATCTGTGGGATACATGGCGTAGACGACATGGGGTCTGATCGCCGACACTGACAGCTATGACGCAAAACGTCCTGATCGTCGGGTTCCCGGGCGTGCAGGCGCTGGATCTGGTCGGCCCCTTCGAGGTGTTCGCCGGGGCGTCGCGGGTGCTGGCGGCGCAGTCCAAACAGGGCTACGCACCCGAGGTGGTCGCACTCGACGGGTTGTCGGTGAGTACCGATACCGGTCTCAGTTTCGGCGCCCGGCCGCTGCCCGACCCCGCCGTCGCCGTGGACACCGTGCTGCTGCCCGGCGGCAGCGGCGCACGCGGCGACCGGCGCGACCCGCGGCTCATCGACTGGATCGTCGCCGCGGCACCGCAAGCCCGTCGTGTCGTCAGCGTCTGCACCGGCGCTTTCCTGGCTGCGCAGGCGGGCCTGCTCGACGGGTGCCGGGCCACCACGCACTGGGCCTACGCCGATCAGTTGGCCCGCGAATTCCCGGCGGTCATCGTCGATCCCGACCCGATCTTCATCCGCAGCTCGTCGACGGTGTGGACCGCCGCCGGCGTCAGCGCCGGCATCGACCTGGCGCTGGCCCTGGTCGAGGAAGACCACGGCACCGAGGTCGCGCAGACCGTTGCGCGCTGGCTCGTGCTGCATCTGCGCCGGCCCGGCGGGCAGACCCAGTTCGCCGCACCGGTCTGGGTGGCCCGCGCCAAACGTCAGCCGATTCGCGCCATCCAGGAAGCGGTCGAGGCCGAACCCGGCGGCGCGCACAGCATCACCGATCTGGCCCGTCTCGCCGCGATGAGTCCGCGGCACTTCACCCGAGTGTTCACCGACGAAGTCGGCGAAGCCCCGGGCGCCTACGTCGAACGGGTCCGCACCGAGGCGGCCCGTCGTCAGCTCGAGCAGACCGACGACACCGTCGTGACCATCGCGTCCCGCTGTGGCTTCGGTACCGCGGAAACCATGCGCCGCAACTTTATTCGTCGTGTCGGCGTCTCACCCGACCAATACCGAAAGGCATTCGCATGACCCAGATCGCGATCGTCGTCTACCCGGGATTCACCGCCCTGGACTTCATCGGTCCCTATGAGGTGCTGCACCGGCTGCCGGACACCGAGGTCCGGTTCCTGTGGCACGAGCCGGGCCCGATCACCGCCGATTCCGCCAGTCTCGTCATCGGCGCCACCCACTCGTTCGACGAAACTCCCTCGCCGGACGTCGTATTGGTGCCGGGCGGGATCACCACCGTCGAACACGCCCGCGACGAGAAGTTGCTCGACTGGGTGCGCACCGCGCACCGGACCGCGACCTGGACCACGTCGGTGTGCTCGGGCTCGCTCATCCTGGCCGCCGCCGGTCTGCTGGACGGCAAACGCGCCACCTCGCACTGGAGCGTGCTTCCCTTGCTGAAAACGTTGGGCGCCAACGCCGTCGGCGACGAGCGGGTGGTGCACGAGGGAAACATCGTCAGCAGCGCAGGGGTGTCGGCCGGTATCGACCTGGCGTTGTGGTTGGCCGGCCAGATCGGCGGCGAAGAGCGCGCGAAGGCCATCCAGCTGGGGATCGAATACGACCCGCAGCCGCCGTTCGATTCCGGCCACATGTCGAAGGCGTCGGCGAAGACCAAGGCGACCGCTACTGCGTTGTTGGCGCGCGACGTCGCCCTACCGGCAACGCTCAGCGCGGGCGCGCAGCTGCTGTGGGATCGCGCGCTGGGCGCGGTGCGGTCCAAGGCCCGTCGCTAGCCGGCGATCGCGTCGATCACCGCGGCGGGCTCGTCCATCGACACGAAGGTCCGTGACCCCGGTACCTCGATCAGCTTGGCGTTGCTGAACACCGCGGCAAGTCGACGGCCCAGGCTGGGCTTGAACACCACATCGCCCTGACCCCAGACCAGCGTGACCGGCTTGTCGAACCGCGTCAGCCGGTTCGCCACGTCGGTGAGATCGGCAACCGCGATCTGACGCAGCAGCGCGGCCAGGTCGCGGCGGATCCGAGAGTCGTTGAGGCAGGGCTTGATCCACGTGGCCGTCACGCGCTTGTCGGGCCGGGTGATCAGCAGACCGAAACCGGCCGCCGAATTGCGCAGCACGCCCAGTCGCATCGGCTCCATCATCGCCTTGATCGTGATCGGGCCGCGCAGCACACCGAACACCGCGTTGAACGGGAACGGCGGGCACTGGTCGAAGGCATCGCAGTTGGTCAGCACCAGTCGACCGATCCGGTCCGGGCGGGCGTCGACGGCGAGCTGGCAGATCCCGCCACCGGTGTCACTGCCGACCAGCGTCACCTCGGTCAGGTCGAGGGCCTCGATCGCGTCGTTGACGATCCCGGCCACCCCGTCGAGCGACAACGCATCGGCGTCGGTGACCGGAATGGTGTGTGAGCCCAGCGGCAGGGTCGGCACGATGCAGCGGTAGCCGAGGCGGCCCAGCTTTTCGGCGACCTCGCGCCAGATTTCGCCATCGACCAGAACGCCGTGAACGAAGAACACCGGCGGATACGCCGAGTCCTTCGGGCCGTATTCGCGATAGTCGATGGTTGCCTGCCTGAGCGCCAATTGAGTCATGAGGACAGTCAAGGCCCAAACCCGCTGCCACCTCGACGCCGCGGACTGCCAAATACTGCCAGCGCCCCGGTGTCGCGTAGGTTCGTCGTCGTGATCAACCTGGCTTATGACGACAACGGGACGGGGGAGCCCGTCCTCTTCATCGCCGGCCGCGGCGGACTGGGACGCACCTGGCACCTGTATCAGGTCCCGGCATTCCTGGACGCCGGCTACCGCGTCATCACCTTCGACAACCGCGGCGTCGGTGCGACGGCGGGCGCCGACCAGTTCACCACCGAGAGCATGGTCGCCGACACCGCAGCGCTGATCGAATCGCTCGGCGTGGGCCCGGTCCGCATTGTGTCGGTGTCGATGGGCTCCTTCATCGCCCAGGAGTTGATGCTGTCCCGGCCCGATCTGGTGAGCCAGACGGTGCTGATGGCCACTCGCGGCCGGCTGGACAAGGCGCGCGAATTCTTCCGGGCCGCCGAGGACGAGCTGGCCGCCTCCGGGGTACAGATCCCGACCGCGTATGACGCCAAGATCCGGCTGCTGGAGAGCTTCTCGCCCAAGACGCTCAGCAACGACGAGGCCGTCGCCGAGTGGATCAGCATGTTCACCATCTGGCCGATCAAGATCACGCCCGGCATGGTCCGGCAGGGCTGGATCTCACCGCAGGGCAACCACCTGCCCTCCTACGCAGGAATTCACACGCCGACCCTGGTGCTCGGCTTCGCCGACGACGTGGTGACGCCGCCACAACTGGGCAAAGAGGTCGCCGACGCCATCCCGGGCGCCAGGTACCAGCTGATCGCCGATGCCGGGCATCTCGGCTTCCTGGAGCGGCCCGAAGTGGTCAACGCGGCGGTGCTGAAGTTCTTCAAGAGCATGGGGTTCTGAGCAGCTACAGGGTCTGATTGTCGGGCTCCTCAGCGGGCCAAGAGCCCGCATCGTCGTCCCGACTAGTCTGGTCTGGTGAATCCCTCGACGGCTCAGGCCCGCGTCGTCGTCGACGAACTTGTTCGCGGCGGTGTCCGCGACGTGGTGTTGTGCCCGGGCTCGCGCAACGCCCCGCTGGCCTTTGCGCTGCAGGACGCCGACCGCGAAGGCCGGCTGCGGCTGCACGTCCGCATCGACGAGCGGACCGCGGGCTTTCTGGCCATCGGGTTGGCGATCGCCGCGGGCGCCCCGGTCTGCGTCGCGATGACGTCCGGCACCGCGGTGGCCAACCTCGGCCCCGCCGTCGTCGAGGCCAACTACGCGCGGGTACCGCTGATCGTGCTGTCGGCCAACCGGCCCTACGAAATGCTCGGCACCGGCGCCAACCAGACCATGGAGCAGCTGGGCTACTTCGGCACCCAGGTCCGCGCGACCATCAGCCTGGGCCTGGCCGAAGACGCTCCGGAACGAATGGACACGTTCAACGCGACCTGGCGGTCCACCACGTGCCGCGTGCTGGTGGCCGCTACCGGTGACCGCACCGCCAATGCGGGTCCGGTTCAGTTCGACATCCCGCTGCGCGAGCCGCTGGTGCCCGACATCGAGCCCGGGCCGATCCCGCCGGGACGGCCGGACGGCCGACCGTGGACCTACACCCCGACGGTCACCTTCGACCAGCCGCTGGACATCGACGTGAGCCTGGACACCGTCGTGATCGCCGGTCACGGCGCGGGCGAGCGCCCGGAGCTGGCCGCGCTGCCAACCGTCGCCGAGCCGACCGCACCGGCGGCGGTCAACCCGCTGCACCCGCTCGCGCTGCCCGGGTTGCGCCCGCAGCAGGTGATCATGCTGGGCCGGCCCACTCTGCATCGGCCGGTGTCGGCGCTGCTGGCCGACCCGTCGGTCCCGGTGTACGCGCTGACCACCGGGCCGCGCTGGCCCGACGTTTCGGGTAACTCGCAGGCCACCGGCACCCGCGCGGTCACCAGTGGCGAGCCGAACCCGGCCTGGCTGGAGCGCTGCGCCGAGCTCAACCGGCACGCCTTCGCCGCGGTCCGCGAGCAACTCGCCGCGCACCCGCTGACCACCGGACTGCATGTGGCCGCCGCCGTCGCCGACGCGCTGCGACCCGGGGACCAGCTGGTGCTCGGCGCGTCCAACCCGGTGCGGGACGTCGCCCTGGTTGGCCTGAACTCGCGCGGGATCAAGGTGCGCTCCAACCGAGGTGTCGCCGGCATCGACGGAACGGTGTCGACGGCGATCGGCGCCGCGCTGGCGCATGAAAGGACCGGTGGCCGGAGCCGCGAAGGCGGCGACGTCATTCCCCGAACCGTCGCGCTGATCGGCGACCTGACTTTCGTCCACGACAGCTCCGGCCTGCTGATCGGGCCGACCGAGCCGGTGCCCGCCGACCTGACCATCGTGGTGTCCAACGACAACGGCGGCGGCATCTTCGAGCTGCTCGAGCAGGGTGACCCGCGGTTCTCCGACGTGTCCGCCCGGGTGTTCGGCACCCCGCACGACGTCGACGTAGGCGCGCTGTGCCGGGCCTACCACATCGACAGCCGCCAGATCGAGCTCGACGACCTGGCCGCCGCCCTCGACGAGCCGGCGGCCGGCCTGCGGGTGCTCGAGGTCAAGGCGGACCGGTCGTCGCTGCGGCAGCTGCATGCCGCCATCAAGGCCGCTCTGTGACGCGTCGGGCCGACGCACTCGCGGCGCTGAAAATGTGGGCCCGCATCTTGATTCACGGCCGCAGCGGCGAATTCCCCAACACCCGAGGGCATCGCGCGGTGCGCCTGGCGCGCATCACGGTGCTGATCATCGCGGGCCTGGTCACACTGCAGTCGGTGTTACTGGTGGCCGGGGCGGTGCGGGACGACTTTGCGATCACCCACAACATGGGGGTCGCCGAGGCCGAAGTGCTCGACGGGGGTGCGCGTCGCTCGACCATCGAGTTCGTCACCCCGGATCGGATCACCTACCGGCCCGAGCTCGGCGTGCTATACCCGTCCGAATTGGCAACGGGCATGCGAATTTACGTGGAGTACGACAAACGCAACCCGAATTTGGTTCGGGTACAACACCGTAACGCCAAGCTGGCGATCATCCCGGCGGGATCCATCGCTGTCATGGGCTGGTTGATCGCCGCGGCCGCGTTGGCCGGTTTGGCGTGGATGGACAAGCGGTTGGACGGTCAGCTGGTCAGCGCGTCGAGCCAGCCCGGATCTTGAGTGTCGACAACGCTTCTGGCGTTCAGGTCGTAGATCGTCGGCGTGCCCGGGTTGACCGGGTTCTCGTCCTTGAGCCGCGCCTTGTTCGCATCGCCCACCGCGATGGCATCCACCGCGTCGTCGGCGGTCGCGATCCGGTCGGCCACCACGTCGGGCAGTCCGCTCTCGCGGGCCATCGCCGCGACCGCCTCGTTGGTCGGTCCTTCTTTGCTCTGGTGGCGGTAAAGGTCTTGCACGAAGGCCTGATACGCCGGCGGCGTCGATGCCGGGTCGGCCGCCAGAAACAGCACGTTGACCAGCCGGGTGGATACGTCGTTGTGGTGCCTGGCGTTCAGGAACGTCAGCCACCGATACGTGATCGCCAGCCGGCCGCCGGCCACCGCGGCGGCCAGCCTGTCTCCGTCGGTGGCTTCCATCTCCGCGCAGTACGGGCACTGCGGCTCGCAGAAGATCTCCAACTGCACCGGGGCGAACCACGACCCGACCCGGACGCCGTCGGCATCGAGGGTTCGCGGCACGTCGGCCTGCGCGGTCGTGGTGGTGAACATCACCAGGGCCAGCGTCGTTGCCAATACGCCCAGGTAGGACCGCATTGTCAGATTCCCCTTTGGGTCAGAGTTCGTGTCGAGTACGCCAGTGCGTAACCATATCGACAGGCGGCGCTGCCACCGTGATGGTGTGCGAGTAGCGATTGTCGCGGAATCCTTTCTCCCGCACGTCAACGGCGTGAGCAATTCCGTCGTCCGAACACTCGAGCATTTGCGCCGCACCGGCCACGAGGCGCTCGTCATCGCGCCCGACACTCCACACGGCCAGGAGCCCGCGGACCGCCTCTACGACGGTATCCGGGTTCACCGGGTGCCGTCCTGGATGTTTCCGAAGGTGACCACCCTGCCGCTGGGATTGCCGCTGCCGCGAATCCTGCGGGTGATGCGCGGGTTCGAGCCCGACGTCGTGCATTTGGCGTCGCCGGCCCTGCTCGGCTGGGGCGGTGTGAAGGCGGCCCGCCGCCTCGGCGTACCGACCGTCGCGGTGTACCAGACCGACGTGCCCGGCTTCGCGGCCAGCTACGGCATCGGACCTACCGAACGTGCCGCGTGGGCATGGTTCCGCCACCTGCACAAGCTTGCCGACCGCACATTGGCGCCGTCCACCGCGACGATGGAATCGCTTATCGCGCATGGCATTCCACGGGTGCACAAGTGGGCACGCGGCGTCGACATGATCGGCTACGTCCCGTCGGCGCGCGACGAGGAGTTGCGGCAGCACTGGTCGCCGGACGGCAGGCCGATTGTCGGGTTCGTGGGCCGGCTCGCACCGGAGAAGCATGTCGAGCGGCTCACCTCGCTGGCCGCCGCCGGCGACGTTCAGGTCGTCGTTGTCGGCGACGGGGTCGACCGCCCCAAGCTGCAATCGGCAATGCCCACAGCGATTTTCACCGGTGCCCTCTACGGCGCCGAACTGTCCAGGGCGTACGCCAGCATGGACGTCTTCGTCCACGCCGGCGAGCACGAAACTTTCTGCCAGGTGGTCCAGGAGGCGCTGGCATCCGGGTTGCCGGTGATCGCTCCCGACGCCGGCGGGCCGCGCGACCTGGTGACGCCGTATCGCACCGGCTTGCTGCTTCCCGTCAAGGAATTCGAAGCACAGCTGCCACAGGCCGTCGCGCACCTGGTCGCAGAGCGGCCGCGTTACTCGGTGGCCGCCCGCAAAAGCATCCTCGAGCGCAGCTGGCCGGCCATCTGCGACGAGCTGCTCGGCCACTACGAAGCCGTGCTCTCGCCTGCTGCCCGCGCGCGGTTGTCGCGCCGGGTAAGTTCGATGGGGTGAATCGCGCGACGCTCGACAAAGACCCCCGTGAGGTTGCGTCGATGTTCGACGGCGTCGCGCGCCGGTATGACATTACTAACACCGTGCTGTCGCTGGGTCAGGACAGATATTGGCGGCGCGCCACCCGCAAGGCGCTCGACATCGCGCCGGGGGACAAGGTGCTCGACCTGGCCGCCGGCACCGCGGTGTCGACGGTCGAGCTGGCCACCTCGGGGGCGTGGTGCGTGGCGACCGACTTCTCCGTCGGGATGCTGAGCGCCGGCCACGCCCGCATGGTTCCCAAGGTTGCCGGCGATGCGACTCGATTGCCGTTCGGCGACAACGTCTTCGACGCGGTGACGATCAGCTTCGGGTTGCGCAACGTCGCCCAGCGCGATGACGCGCTGCGGGAGATGGCCCGGGTGACGCGGCCCGGCGGGCGGCTGGTGGTGTGCGAATTCTCCACTCCCACCAGCCGGTTGTTCGCCACGGCGTACAAGGAATACCTGATGAAGGCCCTGCCGCGGGTGGCCCGCGCGGTGTCGAGCAATCCGGAAGCCTATGTCTACCTTGCGGAATCGATTCGAACCTGGCCCGACCAGTCTGATCTGGCACACCAGATATCGGCCGCCGGATGGTCGGCGGTGCGCTGGCGCAACCTGACCGGCGGTATCGTCGCCCTGCACGCCGCCTACAAAGCGCTCTGACTTTCACTCGCATTCGGATCGGCGAGCAGATTCTGCCGTTACTACCGGTCAGCTGAACGGCTTTCGGCGATCCAGCAGCCGGGAGAACCGCCCGCCGCCGCGCCAGGCTCGCGCGACCCAGTCCGCGTCCTCGTCGGTGACCAGGTTGCCCATCACCCGGACTGCGATACTCATCAGCGTCGAGGAGCGCATCGCGAGCGGCCCGGTGGCGGGCAGGAACCGCGGGAAGGTCAGCAGCAGTCCGAGCCGGCGGGCCACCGAAAACCCACGCGCATAATGAGATTGGAGCAAGTCCGGCCATGCTTTCGAGAGGTCGCCGGAGCCCAGCATCTCCACCGCCAGGCGGCCGGTCTCCAGCCCGTAGTCGATGCCCTCGCCGTTGAGTGGGTTGACGCAGGCCGCGGCGTCGCCGATCAGCATCCAGTTGTGGCCGGCCACACCGGACACCGCGCCGCCCATTGGTAGCAGTGCCGACGACATCGCGCGGGGCGGGCCCTCGAAACCCCATTCCTCGCGACGCAGGTCGGTGTAGTACGACATCAGCGGCCTCAAGGCCAGCTCGGCCGGCCGTTTGATCGTCGACAGCGCGCCGACACCGATGTTGACCTCGCCGTTGCCCAGCGGGAAGATCCACCCGTAGCCGGGCAGCACCGCGCCGTCAGGAGAGCGCAACTCCAAATGCGAGGTGAGCCAAGGGTCTTCGCTGCGCGGCGTGGTCAGGTATCCGCGCGCCGCAATTCCGTACACCGTCTCCTGATGCCAGCGCCGGCCCAGTACCCGGCCCAGAGTCGAGCGGGCGCCGTCGGCGACGATCAGTTCGCGGCAACCGACCCGGCTGCCATCGGACAGCGTCACCGACGTGACTCGACCCGATGAATCATGCTGAGCACCAACGGCTTTGACTCCGAGCCGCATGCGTGCGCCGGATTCCTCAGCGACTTTGCGGATCCGGTCGTCCAATTCGACGCGGGCCACCGCGCTGCCGGTCGACGGAAACGACGGGCCGGGCCACGTCACTTCGACCTCGCCGCCGAACCCGCTCATCCTCAAGCCGCGATGCCGGATCCGGGCGTCGAGCCACTCGCCGAGGCCCAGCCGCTCCAGTTCGGCGACCGCCCGCGGCGTCAGCCCGTCACCGCAGGCCTTGTCGCGCGGGAAGTTGGCCGCGTCGATCACCAGCACGTCGCGACCGGCCCGCGCGGCCCAAGCGGCGGCCGCCGAGCCGGCAGGTCCGGCGCCCACGACCACCACGTCGGCATGGGAGTCCATGCTCACCAGTATGTTGGTTCTGTGAGGACTCCTGCGACAGTGGTAGCGGGCGTGGATTTTGGGGACGCCGAATTCGCCACCAGCGTGCGTGACGGGGTGGCCCGCGTCGAGCAACTCATGGAAACCGAGCTGCGTGGGTCAGATGACCTGATGACGGACGCCGTGCTGCACCTGTTCGAGGCCGGTGGCAAACGATTCCGGCCGCTTTTCGCGGTGCTGTCCGCGCAACTGGGGCCCAACCCCGACAGCAACGACGTCACGATCGCCGGCGCCGTCATCGAGCTGGTGCACCTCGCGACGCTCTACCACGACGATGTGATGGACGAGGCGCAGGTCCGCCGCGGTGCGCCCAGCGCCAACCTGCGGTGGAGCAACAACGTTGCGATCCTGGCCGGCGACTACCTGTTCGCCACGGCGTCCCGGCTGGTCTCGCGGCTGGGCCCGGACGCGGTGCGGATCATCGCCGAGACCTTCGCTCAGCTGGTGACCGGGCAGATGCGCGAAACCCAAGGGGCGGCCGACAAAGCCGACCCGATCGCGCACTATCTCAAGGTGGTCCACGAGAAGACGGCCTGCCTGATCGGCGCGGCCGGTCGATTCGGGGCGATGTTCTCCGGCGCCGACGCCGAGCAGACCGAGCGGCTCAGTCGGCTGGGCGACCTGGTCGGCACGGCGTTTCAGATCTCCGACGACATCATCGACATCGACAGCGACCCCGACGAGTCCGGCAAGCTGCCCGGCACCGATCTGCGCGAAGGCGTGCACACGCTGCCGGTGCTTTACGCGCTGCACGACAGCGGACCCGATGCTGACCGGCTGCGGGAGCTGCTGGCCGGGCCGATCGAGGACGACGCCGCGCTGGCTGAGGCACTGGGGTTGCTGCGCGCCTCGAACGGCATGGCGAAGGCCAAGGAGACGGTTGCGCAGTACGCGGCCCAGGCCCGCGAAGAACTCGCCGCGCTGCCCGAAGGCCCGGGGCGGACAGCACTCGCGACGCTGGTCGACTACACGATCCACCGACACGGCTAGTCGAGCGGAACTCTGCTGCGGTTTCTCGGCGTTAAATGGGGAGAACCGTAGGAGGACTTTTTGATGACCTGGCATCCGCATCACAACACGGCGAAGACGTTCGCGTTGCTGGTTGGCATGTCGGCGCTGATTGTGTTCGTGGGCAGTTTGTTCGGCCGCGGCGTGATGTTCGTCGCCGTGCTGTTCGCCATCGGCATGAACGTCTATACGTACTTCAACAGCGACAAGCTCGCGCTGCGGGCGATGCACGCGCAGCCGGTGTCCGAAGTGCAGGAGCCGATGATCTACCGGATCGTGCGCGAATTGGCCACCACCGCCCACCAGCCGATGCCGCGGCTCTACGTCAGCGACACCGCCGCGCCGAACGCGTTCGCCACCGGCCGCAACCCGCGCAACGCCGCTGTGTGCTGCACGACCGGGATCCTGGAGATCCTCAACGAGCGTGAACTGCGCGCGGTGCTGGGCCACGAGCTGTCGCATGTCTACAACCGAGACATCCTGATCTCGTGTGTGGCCGGCGCGCTGGCCTCGGTCATCAGCGCCCTGGCCAACATGGCGTTCATCTTCGGGTCGATGAGTGGCAACAATCGTGAAGGCGGCAATCCCTTTGCGCTGCTGCTGGTTTCGCTGCTGGGGCCGATCGCGGCGACGGTGGTGAAGCTGGCGGTCTCGCGGTCGCGCGAGTACCAGGCCGACGAGTCCGGCGCGATGCTGACCGGCGACCCGTTGGCGCTGGCGTCGGCGTTGCGCAAGATCTCCGGCGGCGTGCAGGCCGCGCCGCTGCCGCCCGAGCCGCAGCTGGCCGCGCAGGCGCACCTGATGATCGCGAGCCCGTTCCGCGCCGGTGAGAAGATCGGCGCGCTGTTCTCCACCCACCCGCCGATGGCCGACCGCATCCGCCGGCTCGAGGAGATGGCAGGCCACTAGTCACACCCGCCCCAGCAGTCTCTGTCTGGGGGAGGTGGTCCTTTTTTGAAATCGACTCGTATGCGATATCACGCGAAGTTGATATCGCATACGAGTCGTTTTCCAAAAAGCTTTGTGCCCTCGGACTCGGTGCCATTGGGGCCACTGTGACTGTCCACAGGCTGAATCCCGAATCAGATCCACGGGTGATATCACCGTGTGGTGAACCGCTACACCTACCGCGCCGAATGGTCGTCAGAATTCCGCGAATACATCGCCCGCTGCCTGGAACTGCCGTGGCTGACCCAACGTGCGATGACGATGCGAGACGCGATCGCCGCCGTCGAGAATGCGGTTGACGAGTACCTCGCGGATCGCGACGGAGATGGGCCGCCGCCGCTCACCGATCGGAAATTCAGCGGCCAGTTCCTGGTCCGCACGTCGCCGATGCTGCATGCACGACTTACCGTCGATGCAGCCGAGCAGAACGTGTCACTGAATCAGTGGGTGGTGCAGAAATTGGCGGATCGGCCGCCCATCGGTCTGCTCGATTTGTGACTAGAAGCCCGCGCCGTACACCTCGTGGCCGGGTGTCTCGGCCGCCAGCCCGCGGTAGGCGTCCTCCACGGTTGCGCCGTGGTTGATCACCCCGTCGACCTCGCGTGCGATCGGCATGTTCAGCCCGTACTTGTCGGCGAACTCCATGATCACGCTGGCGGCCTTGACGCCCTCGGCGACCTGGTTCATCGACGAGATGATCTCGTCGATGGTCTTACCCGAACCCAGCTGCTCGCCGACATGCCGGTTACGGCTGCGCTGGCTGGTACAGGTCACGATCAGATCGCCCATCCCGGCCAGACCCGCGAAGGTGTCGCGCTGCCCGCCCATCGCCTCGCCCAGCTTCGACATTTCGCGCACCGAGCGCGAGATCACCATCGCCCGGGTGTTCTCCCCGATACCCAGCGAGTAGCCCATCCCGACCGCGATCGCATACACGTTCTTCAACGCGCCGGCCATCTCGACGCCCAGCACGTCGTCGATCGTGTAGACCCGAAAACGCTTGGTGCTGAACAGTTGACCGAGTTGCGCGGCGAGATGCTGATCGGGCATCGCCAGTACCGCCGCGGCGGCGTAGCCTTCGGCAACCTCGCGGGCGATGTTGGGTCCGGCCAGGATGCCGGCCGGGTGGCCCGGCAGCACCTCGTCGACGATCTGCGACATCCGCATGTTGGTGCCCTGCTCGAGGCCCTTGACCAACGACACCACCGGTACCCACGGCCGCAGTTCGGCCGCCAATTCGGTGAGCACCCCGCGGAATCCGTGCGACGGCACGCCCATCACCACCACGTCGGCGCACTGCGCGGCCTCGGCGAAGTCGGTGGTGGCGCGCAGGCTTTCGGACAGGACGTGGTCTTCGCCAAGGTATTTGGTGTTGCGGTGGTTCTCGTTGATGTCCTTGGCGGCCTCTTCCGAACGCACCCACTGCAGCGTCGGCCCCCGGCGCGCGCATATCGATGCGACGGTGGTGCCCCAGGAGCCCCCACCCAGAACGACGACTTTCGGTTCGCGCGTAGCTGCCATGGCGCCAGCGTATTGCCGTCGCCTGATCTTTACCGGCGGTTGGTCAGATGCGCCGTTATCCGGTCAGCGCGGACTTCTGTTCGACGCGGCCGAACACCATCGCTTCGCTGATCCGGTCGAACCGGTAGTCGATCGCGTCGGCGTAGTAGTTCTGCCGCACGTTCCACGGCCGCTTGATACCCGACTTCGGCAACGCATGCGGGGCGCGCAGCACATACCCCGCCTGAATGTCCCAGGCCGGCTTCTCCGGCATCGGCTCACCGGCCAGATGCGGGTAGGCGTGGGTGTAGCCGTGAGAGGCCATGTGGTCCAACAGTTTCGCCGTCGCGCGGGCGGTCATGTCGGCCCGCAGCGTCCATGATGCGTTGGTGTACCCCACGCACCAGAACAGGTTCGGCACGTCCTCCAGCATGTGCGCCTTGTAGACGAACCGGTCCTGCGGCTTGATTTCCGCGCCATCCATCGATACCGCCACCCCGCCCAGAGCCTGCAACTGCAGGCCCGTCGCGGTGACGATCACGTCGGCGTCGAGATGCCGACCGGACTTCAAAGCGATTCCGGTGGAATCGAAGTGGTCGATGTGATCGGTCACTACCTCGGCGCGGCCCTCACCGATCGCGACATACAGGTCGGCATCGGGGATCAGGCACAGTCGCTGATCCCATGGGTTGTAGCGCGGCTTGAAATGGGTGTCGACGTCGTAGCCCTCGGGCAGATAGTGCACCGCGATCTGGCGGATCCACCACTTCACGAAGCTCGGCACGAAACGGGCCAGAAACCAGATCACGCCCTCCATCAGGGCGTTACTCTGGCGTGCATACGAATGAGACAGCCTGCGCGGCAGAATCTTTCGCACAAAGTTGGTCGACCCGCTGCTCCGGGCCGCCGAGAACAGGTAGGTGGGGGAGCGCTGCAGCATGGTCACCTTCGACGCCTTCTCGGCCAGCGACGGAATCAGTGACATCGCGGTCGCCCCGCTGCCGATCACCACGACTTTCTTGCCGCGGTAGTCGAGGTCCTCGGGCCAGTGCTGCGGATGAACGACGGTGCCGCCGAACTCGTTGAACCCGGGGAAATCCGGGGTGTAGCCCTCGTCGTAGCTGTAGTAGCCGGAGCCGAAGAACACGAAGCGGCCGCGGTAGGTCCGTTCGGCGCCGTTCTGCGAAGCGGTGACGGTCCAGGTGTCGGTCGAGGAGTCCCAATCCGCCGAGCGGACGTGGGTGCCGAACTGAATGTGTTGGTCGATCCCGTACTTGTGCGCGGTGGCGGTCAGGTACTCGCGGATGTCCCCGCCGTCGGCCACCCGCTCCTCTTTGGTCCACGGCTCCCAGGGGAAGCACAGCGTGAAGATGCTGCTGTCGGACCGCACGCCCGGGTAGCGGAACAGGTCCCAGGTGCCGCCGATCTGCTCGCGGCGCTCCAGAATGATGTAGCTGGTCCCCGGGTTGCGCTCGGTGATCCGGTAGGCCGCGCCCAGCCCCGAGATGCCCGCGCCGATGATGACGACGTCGACGTCTGTGATGCTCATCGCTCTAACGGTAGTTGACGAACTGCAGAGCCACCTCGAGGTCGGCGCCCTTGAGCAGTGCCTGGACGGCCTGCAGGTCGTCGCGGCTCTTGCTGCTGACCCGGACTTCCTCACCCTGGATCTGGGTCTTGACGCTCTTGGGTCCCTCGTCGCGGATCAGCTTGGTGATCTTCTTCGCGTGCTCGCTGGTGATGCCCTCCTTGAGGGTGCCGGAGACCTTGTACGTCTTGCCCGAAGCCTGCGGTTCGCCGGCGTCAAACGCCTTGAGGCTGATGTCGCGCCGGATCAGCTTCTCCTTGAACACATCGACGGCGGCTTTGACCCGCTCCTCGGTGGAGCTGGTCAGCTCGATCGCCTCGTCGCCCTTCCAGGCGATCTTGGTGTCGGTGCCCCGGAAGTCGTAGCGGGTGCCGAGTTCCTTGGCGGCCTGGTTGAGCGCGTTGTCCACCTCTTGCCGGTCAAGCTTGCTCACGACGTCGAACGATGAATCCGCCATCGGATACGTCTCCTTTCATCGGTGTTGGCCGTTTGTTGTCTGAGTACATCTTCGTTGTAGGCTAACTACCCGTAATACACGGCAGATTGCCCGAGCGGCCAATGGGAGCGGACTGTAAATCCGTCGGCTAACGCCTACCCAGGTTCGAATCCTGGATCTGCCACCGAAAGAGGTACGTGGTCCCGCAGCGCTCTAGCTGCGGGACCCGTCCAATTCACGAGCTCCGCGGAGCGATCGGCTCGTGCGGGTCGATCTGAATCCCGGCCCTCATCGGCGCGGTGCTCAGCAGTGCCCACATCCATTCGGCGAGCTGGGTGGTGAATTCCCTGCGGGGCAACGGCTCCGGGTCGCTGAGCCAGTGCGTCACCGAGGACTCGACGAAGCCGACCGCCCCGATGCTCAGCGGCATCGCGGGGCGTTCGTCGATCCCAAGCGTGCGGTAGAACGTCGCGATCACCTCGGCCAGATTCGCGGCGACCGCGCGATTGACGTTGTGGATGGCGGCGACACCGCGCGCGTCATCGCTGAGCGGGTGGCGGGTCAGGTACTCGTAGAGGTTGGGGTGCTCCATCCGCCATCGCACGTGCATCGCCACGGTGCCGGTGACCACCTGCATCGGGCTGATCGGCCCATCCCAGACGACCGTCTGTTTGGCGGTGAGCATCTCGCCGGCTCGTCGGGCGATGCTGTGATGCAGGTCGGCCGCGCCGTCGAAATACCGGTAGAGCTTGGTGCGCGTCACCCCGACGTGGTCGGCCACCTGTTCGATCGATGCCTGCGGTCCGTAGTGGGCGATTGCCTCGAGCGCAGCCTCCACGAACTCCGCGCGACGCTTCTCCCGCTGCCCCGACCAACGGGCCGCCCGCCCATCGACGGCCCCGTCCGGCGACACAGTCGAACTCATGCTTTACATGGTACGTGTTGTCCCGCTAATCTCACAAAGGTACAAGATGTACCGGATAAGTGGAACTGAAGTCCGAGGTATCAGATGACTCGCATTGTCCCGCTGGTGGTGATCGACGATCACCCGATCGTCCACACCGGTGTCGTGCGCTGGGTCGCGGAAGCGTCCATCCCGACCGGCACCGTGCCGGCCTATCGCTCGGTGGCTGAATTCCTCGACCAGCATCCGCGTGACTCCGGCGCTCCGGAGGTGATCGTCTTCGACCCTGAACTCGGCGAGCAACGGCCCGATTATGTTGGCCTGCAACAGCTGTGCAAACTCAAGCATCGTGTCGTCGCCTACTCGCGCATCTCGTCCTCGGAAATCATCCTGAAATGCCTGGACGCGGGCGCCGCCAACTACATCGTGAAATCAGAAGCGCCACAGCATCTCATCCAAGCGATCACGGCCGCGCAGAACGGCGCGACAGCTCGCGGTCCGCTCGCCGAGGCCGCGGTTCGGGGCGCCCAACAGCATGGACGCCCGGAACTCACCGCGCAGGAGCGGCGTGTCCTGATCGAGTGGCTACTCACCGACAACAAGGAGTCGGTCAGCAGGAAGCTGCACATCGCGCCGAGCACGGTCAGGACCCACTTGCAGCGAATCCGACGTCGTTACAGCGAGATTCACCGCTCGGCCCCGTCCAAAGCGGCGCTGTTCGCGCGGGCAGTGCAGGACGGCCTGATCAGCATTCACGACGTCTGAGCCATCACCGAATTCGCAGCGGCCCAGTCAGTGGAGACCTTGCGATGGCTGATTCGCCAGACGTCACCGTCGGGAACCAGCGTGTCCCGGTATCGCCCGACATGGTCGAGGCCGATATGAGTCACCACGCTGAAGTAGCACGTCGCCTGTACCCGGTCTCGGGTCACGTCGAGAAACAACACATTGGCGACGTTGTGCCGCACGATCGGCCTGACGTCGGCACTCAGGGCAATGTTCCCCTTGACGCCGCCGAGAAATGTCACGATCGCGGGCCGGCCGCGCAGCGGCTGGAGGCCGCGGATCTCCAAAACGCCGTCCGCGCAAAAGGTGTCGGCGAGCTCGTCTAGGCGCCCGGCGTCACCCGACCAGTTGTAGCGCGCGAGGGTGTCCCGGACGTGCTCGCGGGCGACCAGCTCCCAGACATCCATCGCCGGCCGCCTCAGGATGGTTGCATGGTGTGCTGGTGAAGAAACGCCAGCGCATCCGGCGGAAACAGCTCCAGGGGAAGCGATGTCGTACCCCCTAGCCGCTTGGTCTGGATGAGCACCGCCGATCCGATGACGCGCGGCGGGCGCAGTGCCGCGTAGTCGAGGACCACCGTGCTGACGGGTGTGACGATCAGCAGCTCGTTGGCGCCGATGCCGGTCGCCCACACCGATCCCGGCGTCATCATCGCCGCCTGGGCCATGCTTCGTCGCCACAGCGAGAGCATGAGGAAAACGGGAAACAGCAGGGCGACGACCACCCACACCACGTTGTGCGACGGGTCGAGGACCGCCGAGGCGATCAGCAGTGTCAGGCACACCGCCCAGACGATGCCGAGCCGCCGCAGCCCCGGCGTGTGGAACACCGTGCTGCGGTACAACCGCCGGCCGTCACCGGCGGACGCCACCCACACGTGATGCACCGGCGGGATCGGACGCTGCGGTAATTGCGGGTAGCCCACGCCAGAACCATAACCCTCACCCGGGCCACCATCGCGCGACGGACGCCCAGTGTTTGTTTGCTGGCCACCGGCGGGCGGGCTGGGTCTGCGAACCTTGACGACGACGCAGCGGGAAGGGGTCAGCGATGACAGAACATTTGCGTGCCTATAACAGCCTGTGGCAGGTCCGCAGCGACTCCTGGTGCCGGTTGGAGGAGGCCGCCGATCGGCTGACCCGCCCGGACACCGCCGGTGAGCTGAAGGAGAGCTGCATTGCGGCGTGCCGGGAATTGCTGGCCCGCCTGAGCACCCTGGAACCTTACTGGGCCTACCCGGGATCGCTCCAATTTGCGCGCGTGCAAAGGCTTTTCACCGCGGGCAGCTACGATAAATTCTGCCAGGCGGTCGCGCGGATCAACCGGGCGCTGACCCAGGAGTCGTACCGCACCGGCGATGTCGAGAACGCCGGCGCCGACGAGCTCGACATGTTCCCGTCCGATCCGCGGCAGCTCGAGGGTCAGTCCGAAGCCGAACGCGACAGGCCGTACTTCGAGGTGCTCGTCGTCGAGAAGATGACCGAAGCCCAGGAACGCGCGCTGCGCAACGAGGTCCGCAAATGGCGCCGCCCCGACGACGAATTCGTCTACGAGCTGGTCGTGGTCGCCAGCGGTGACGAGGCGCTGATCGCGGCCCGGCTCAACGTGAACCTGCAGGCGGTCGTCATCCGGCGGCGCTTCTCGCACCAGTCGACCCGGGACCTGTCGTCGCTGTCCGAGTTCGTCGACACCGGGGTGTCGAACGAGCTGGCCGATCACTATTCGCCCGAGGAGCGCGCGCAGATCCTCGCCACGTCATTGGCCAAGCTTCGCCCCGAACTCGATCTGTACCTGATGACCGAGATCGAGGTCGAGGACATCGCCGGCCGGCTGGGCCAATACTTCCGCCGGGTGTTCCACGCCCGCGAAGGCATGCTCGAACTGCACCTGTCGATCCTGCACGGTGTTGCGGCGCGCTACCGCACCCCGTTCTTCAGCGCACTCAAGCAGTACAGCCACCGGCCGACCGGCGTCTTCCACGCGCTGCCGATCTCGCAGGGCAAGTCGATCGTCAACTCGCACTGGATCAAAGACATGGTCGGCTTCTACGGCCTGGAAGTCTTCATGGCCGAGACCTCGGCGACCTGTGGGGGTCTGGACTCGCTGCTCGAACCCACCGGCCCGCTGCGGGAGTCCCAGCAGCTGGCGTCGAAAGCCTATGGCTCGCGGCACACCTACTTCGTCACCAACGGAACGTCGACCGCCAACAAGATCATCACCCAGGCGGTCGTGGCCCCCGGCGACATCGTGCTGCTGGACCGCAACTGCCACCAGTCGCACCACTACGGCATGATGATGGCCGGCGCGAATGTCGTTTACCTCGAGGCATATCCGCTCAACGACTACTCGATGTACGGCGCGGTTCCGCTACGCGAGATCAAGTCGAAGTTGTTGGCGCTCAAGCGGGCCGGCAAACTCGACCGGGTCAAGATGATGTCGCTGACCAACTGCACCTTCGACGGGATCGTCTATGACGTCGAGCGGGTCATGGAAGAGTGCCTGGCGATCAAGCCCGACCTGGTCTTCCTGTGGGACGAGGCCTGGTTCGCGTTCGCCCGCTTCCACCCGGTGTACCGCAGCCGCACCGCGATGGCGTCCGCGGCCGCGGTGCGCGAGCGGCTGCACAGCCCGGAGTACAAGGCCGCGTACGAGAAGTACCTGGCCGCGCTGGCCGCCGAAAAGCCCAGCGACGAAGACCTTTTGAACCGCCGCCTGATGCCGGACCCGGCCCGCGCGCGGGTGCGGGTGTACGCCTCGCAGTCCACCCACAAGACGCTGACCTCGCTGCGGCAGGGGTCGATGATCCACGTCTACGACCAGGACTTCGACCAGAAGGTCGCGGTGTCGTTCCACGAGGCCTACATGGCGCACACCTCGACTTCGCCCAACTACCAGATTTTGGCGTCGCTGGACCTGGGCCGTCGTCAGGTTGCGCTCGAGGGCGCCGAGTTGGTGCAGCGCCAGATCGAGAACGCGATGCAGCTGCGCGACGCGATCGACAACCATCCGCTGCTGAGCAAATACATGAATTGCCTTGGCACGTCACATCTCATCCCGAACGAGTACCGGCCCACGGCCATCGATCAACCGCTGCGTTCCGGTCTGCGCAACATGATGGCCGCCTGGCACGACGACGAGTTCGTGCTCGACCCGTCGCGAATCACGTTGTCCATCGGGCGAACCGGCTACGACGGCGACACGTTCAAGCGCGAGCAGCTGATGGACCGCTACGGCATCCAGATCAACAAGACCTCGCGCAACAGCGTGCTGTTCATGACGAACATCGGCACCACCCGCAGCTCGGTGGCGTTCCTGGTCGAGGTGCTGGTCAGCATCGCCGCCGAACTCGACCAGGCCATCTCCGAGATGAGCCTGGGCGAACGCGAGCACTTCGAGCGCGCGGTGTGGGGCCTGACCGAACGCCCGGTGCCGCTGTGCAACTTCAGCGGATTCCATCCGGCGTTCCGGGACCACAGCGGTTCCGAGCCGACACCCGAGGGTGACGTCCGGCGCGCGTTCTATCTGTCGTACGACGACACGAACTGTGAATACCTGATGGGCGACCAGATCGACGAAAAGTTGAATGCCGGAATCGATGTGGTGTCGGCCACCTATGTGACGCCCTACCCGCCGGGCTTTCCGGTGCTGGTGCCCGGTCAGGTGTTCAGCCGCGAGATCCTGCAGTTCATGCGCGATCTGGACACCAAGGAGATTCACGGCTACGAGCCGAATTTCGGCTACCGGGTCTACACCGAGAAGTCGATCGAGGGAGTCGCGGCCGCCGCGGGTGTGCCGACCAACGGCCACCATTCGATGCCCGACTCTTCAAAGCGTCGCCGAAGAAGAAGCCGACCAAGCGATCCGGCAACGGTAATGGCCACGACCTGCCCGAGGTCGGCCAGGACGAGTTGCTCGGTCAGCAGCAGCCCGGCGACGCGCTGACCGCCGACTAGCCGCCGAACGGCTCGCCGAGCGTCGTCGAAATCGACGGTAGCGAGCGAAAGTTCGAGTGACCGGCACGCTAGCGCCGATCTGGGCGAATTCACCGCGGCAGCGGCCGCTAACTAGCCGCCGAACGGCTCGCCGTCGAAGCGTTCGCGGGTGGCGAGGTCGGCGACGCTGATGCGCCTGAGTTTGGTGCGCTGCTTGGGCGGCTTGCCGAGTGGTAGCACCGCGGCGAGCGCGTAAGTGTCTGGAATGCCGAGCAATTCGCGCACCCGCGGCTCTTCCGCGACCGCCATCGTGGTGAGGGTGCCGCCGTAGCCCTCGTTGCGCGCGGCCAGCAGGATGTTCCACACCAGCGGGTAGACCGATGCGCCGCTGATCACGCCGATCCGGTCGAGGTCTTGGTCGAGCGCGGCGACCACCTCGAGGTTGACGCAGACCGCCAGCACCACCGCAGCGTTGTGCAGAGGTGCGGTGAATTGTTCTGGCACATCGGTATCCGCGATCTGCGCCGCGCTGGGGCCTGGCGGATGGAGCGGGTTCCACGGACTTTCGCCGTTGGCCGACTGGGCCGCGTAGCGCCGGGCGCCGGTCTTGGTCAGCTCGGCCAGCGCTTGGCGGGTCACGGCATCACGGATCACGATGATGTGAGCGCCCTGACGGTTACCGCCGCTGGGCGCAAACCGCGCGTTGTCGAGAATCCGTTCCAGCACGTCGTCGGGTAGCGGGTCGTCGGTGTAGTCGCGCACGGCTGCGGTGGTGCGCATGACGTCGTATAGGTCCACTCGTCCATAGTGGACTATTCAGCTGTGCGGCAGTTTCAGCACCCGATTGGTGTTGGAATCGGCAACGTACAGGTTGCCGTCGGCGTCGATCGCCACCGCTTCGGGGTCGACGAGGCCCAACGACGGAAGTTGGTCGGAGACATGCCAACCTGGGCGCAACGCGACCACCGCGTGCGTGGTTGCGTTGGCGGTATAGACGTTGCCTTTTGCGTCGACGGCGACGCCGGATATGTCATACAAGTCATTGAACGGAAGCTGTGACCACTCACCCGAGCCGGCCAGCAGCTCGAACACGTGGGTCGATCGGGCGTCAACGACATAGACGTTTCCGGCGGTATCCACTGTCATCGAATTCGGGGTGCTGACCGGTGGTAGCTGGACGGGTGTTGTTGCGCCCGGGGAGAGTTTGAGCACACGTTTGTGATGCGCGTCGGCGACGTACACGCTGCCTGAACTGTCCACCGCGACGTCACTTGGGCTGTCCAAATCGCCGAACGGCAGCTGGCTGGTGCTGTCGGAGCCGGCCGGCAATGCGACCACTCGGTTGTTGTGTCCGTCGGCCACATAAACGTCGCCATTTTTGCTGACGGCCACACCGTCGGGGCGGCTGAGTCCGATGAACGGAAGCTCGCGGGCCTGATGGGCCCCGGCGGCCAATTCCAGCACGCGATTGTTGTTGGTGTCGGCCACATAGATGTTGCCGGCGTGGTCTGCGGCGACGGCCTGGGGATGATTGAGTCCGGCGAAGGGAAGCTGAATTGTGTTGCCCGAAGCGGTTGTTGGGTCGTCTGGTGCGACGGCGAGCCCCGGGCATGCGACGGCGAATCCAACGTCGGCGGATACCCAGTCCCGCCACTGCTCGCGGCTCATGTTGCTGCTGATCTTGTCGCACAGCATCTGCGGTTCAGCGATGTTGGGCCACAACCGGACCGAATAGTCAGCGCCGGCACTGGCAATACGGCGGCTGTCCGGGCTGAACGCGACACTGAAGACGCCGCCGTCCCCGTGCCCGGTGATTGGCTCGCTAACGGGCCGGCCGGTGTCGGGGTTCCACAGCCGCACGGTGTCATCCGCGCTGGCGCTGGCCAGCCGGTGTCCGTCTGGGCTGAAAGCGATGCCGTACACCGAGTCGGTGTGGCCGGTCAGCGGGTCGCCGATGGGTTGGCGGCTGTCGACATCCCACAGCCTTAGCGTGCGGTCGTAGCTGCCACTGACCAGTCGGTGTCCGTCGGGGCTGAACGCCACGCCGGTCACTCGGTACTCATGTCCCCGCAGTGGTTCGCCGATGGGTTGGCCGGTGTCGGCGTTCCACAGCCGCACCATGTTGTCCAAACCGCCGCTGGCCAGTCGGTGTCCGTCGGGGCTGAAGGCCACGCTCCACACGACGTCGTCGTGTCCGGTCAGTGGTTTGAGCTCGTCGCCGGTATCCAAATTCCATATCCGGATCGTTTGGTCAAAGGCGGCTGCGGCCAGGCGGCGCCCGTCCGGGCTGAAGGCCAGCTGGTTCACCTTGGTGTGTAACTGCTTTACGGCCAGAGGTTGGTGGTTGTCCGCATTCCAGATTCGCACTGTGCCGTCGCGACTCGCTGACGCCAGGCGGTGCCCGTCGGGGCTGAACGCGACGCTCAGCACCGGGTCGGTGTGCCCGGTGATCGGTTCGCCGATGGGTTGGCCGGTGTCGGGATTCCAGATTCGGATGGTGTTGTCGCCGCCGCCGCTGGCCAGCCGGTGCCCGTCCGGGCTGAACGCGACACTGAACACGACGTTGGTGTTCCCGGTGAGAACACTAGAGGTGTCCCAGATCCGCACGGTATTGTCCAGGCCGGCGCTGGCCAGCCGGTGTCCGTCGGGGCTGAATACGACAGACATGATCACGCCGCTTTTCCCGGACAGATCCGTGCCGAGGAGTCGGCCACTGTCGAGGTCCCACACCCGCACGACGCCGTCGGAGCCGCCGTCGGCTACCCGGTGGCCGTCGGGGCTGAAGGCCACCGCGAGGATCACGCCGTACTGACCGGGCATCGGTTCGCCAATGGGTTGGCCGTTGTCGGCGTTCCAGATCCGTACGTAGCGATCGCCGCCGCTGACCAGCCGGTGCCCATCGGGGCTGAAGGCAACGCCGTTTACCGAGTCGGTGTGTCCGGTCAGCGGATCCCCAAGCGGTTCACCGGTATCGGCATTCCACAACCTGATGGTGCGGTCGTTGCTGCCGCTGGCCAGTCGGTGTCCGTCGGGGCTGAATGCGACGGAGTGCACCTCGTCGGTGTGTCCGGTCAGGGGCACTCCGATGGGTTCGCCGTTGTCGGCGTTCCAGATTCGGACGGTGTGGTCCTTGTTGCCGCTGGCCAGTCGGTGTCCGTCGGGGCTGAAGGCGACCCTGAACACAAATCCGGTGTCTCCGGTGATCGGCTTGCCGATGGGTTGGCCGGTGTCGACGTTCCAGATCCTGATGCTGCCGTCGCCGGCGCTGGCCAGTCGATGCCCGTCCGGACTGAACGCCACCGACAACACCGGGCCGACGTGTCCGGTGAGCGGCCGGCCGATGGGTAAGCCGCTGTCGGCGTTGAAGATTCGGATGCTGTCGTCGTCGCCGCCGGCGGCCAGCCGGTGACCGTCAGCGCTGAACGCTAACCCGTAGACATTGGAGTGTGCGTCGATGAGCTTGGCGGTGGTGGAGCGGGTCGCCGCGGCGTGCAGCAGGGCGCCCTCGTCGGGGTGGGGCACTAGCGTGCGTGCGGCCAGCAGTTGCTGGAATGCACGGATGTCGCCACCGGCGATCGTGCTGGCCAGCATGTCGGCGGATTCCGCGTCGAGCCGCTGGGAGGTGGCCCCGTCTCGCTGTTGGATGGCGTGCTGGCGCTGCACCACCGCGATGGACGCCGCGCCAACGGCCGTCACCGCCAGCATTGCCAAGCCGGCGAGGGCCGCGGCGCGCAGGCGTCGGAACCGTCCCTGTTCGCGTAGATCATCGCTGGCGAGTTGGTCTTTGGGTTTGCCGTGGATCGGCGCGGCGAGCGCGGTCACTTTTTCCCGAAAGACCGGACCGCGAAAGTCCCAGGGGGCATCCTCGCTGACGTCGATGAACAACGGCTCGGCCGGCAGCGATCCGGGCTGGGTGAGAACCGGCGGCGCCGCACTGGACAATTCGGCATTGAAACTCTGCGCGGCGTGATCCCACGTCAATTGTCCTTCGGCGAGCACCAACAGCAACTGCTCCAGACCCCGATGCGCCAGCCAGTGGGTGATCTCCTGGTTGACCAGTTGAGACTGCGCGGCTTCCGGTGACAGCGTGACGATGAAAAAGCGCGACTGGTCCAAGGCGTCGGTGCGGCGGCCCCACGAATCCGGGCCGGCGCTGGGATCGGAATCGTCGCGAAACACCCGAAGTGCCCGCAACTGACCCATCCGCCGACCGATGCGGTGCAAGCCCTTTTCGATGCCCGACGCCACTGATCGATCCCCGCGGGTGGCGGACAGAAACGCGTCGTACTCCAGCGATTGCGTCATCGTGACGACTCGGGAAGGCCGGAACATACTGCGCTGTAGGGAATCTCGGGGGAGACCCAGTCGTGCCACTGCGGGTGACTCATGTTCGTGGCGAGTTTGTCGCACAGCGTCTGCGGTGTGGCCGCCGTGGGCCAGATCCGCACCGTCTGGTCTGCACTGGCGCTCGCAACATGGCGACCGTCCGGCGCGAAAGCAACACTTTGGATCTGCGCCGTGTCTCCAGTGAAGGGGGGACTGACGAGTTGGCCGGTGTCGGCGTCCCACAGCCGCACCGTGTGATCCGAGCTTCCACTGGCGAGCCGGTGTCCGTCCGGGCTGAATGCGACGCCCGTCACCGCTTCGGTGTGCCCCAGGAGCGGGGAGCCGATGGGCTGACCGTTGTCGACGTTCCACAACCTGATGCTTCGGTCGAGGCCGCCGCTGGCCAAGCGATGCCCGTCGGGGCTGAACGACAATCCGTACGCCGGCGCGCTGTGGCCCCGCAGTAACGGGCTGATCGGTTTCTTGGTGTCGACATTCCACAGGATCACGTCGTTGTTGTCGTCCGCCAGGGCCAGCCGATGGCCGTCGGGGCTGAAGGCCACGCTGGTCACCGTTTCGAGGTCCTGCATTGCGACGCCGATGGGTTCGCCGGTGTCGGCATTCCATAACCGCAGGGTGCCGTCGTTGCCTCCGCTGGCGATTCGGTGCCCATCGGGGCTGAAGGCCACGGCCCGCACGGCGTCGGTATGCCCGGTCAGGGGATCGCCGATCGGTTCGCCGGTGTCGGCGTTCCACAACCGCACGGTGCTATCGGCGCTCGCGGACGCCAGTCGGTGCCCATCGGGACTGAACGCGACGCCATTGATGCCACCGGTGTGTCCGACAAAAGGTCGGCCAACCGGTTGCCCGGTGTCCGGGTTCCATAGGTGCACCACCTTGTCCCAGCCGCCGCTCGCCAGCCGTCGCCCGTCTGGGCGATAGGCGACGGTACGCACATTGTCGATGTGCCCCATCAGGATTGGGCTGGTGTCCCAGATGCGGATGGTGTGGTCGTCGCCACCGGTGGTCAACCGGCGCTTATCTGAGCTGAAGAGCACGCTCTGGATCAGGCCGGCGTGGCCGGGAAGCGACGCGAGCGCGAGGTCTTGATTGGTGTCGATGTCCCACAGCAGCACCCTGCCGTCCGCACCACCGGTAGCCACATCGCGGCCGTCTGGGCTGAAGGCCACCGACGTCATCGGCGTACCGAAGCCCAGAGCCTGACGGGGCTTGCCGATTGGTTCGCCGGTGTCGGCGTTCCACTCCCGGAACGTGCGGTCGGCGGAGGCGCTGGCGAGCATGCGCCCGTCGGGGCTGAACGCGACGTCGTACACCGCCGACGTGTGTCCGTTGAGCGGGCCGCCGATGGGCTGGCCGTCGTCGGCATTCCACAACCGCAGCGTTTGGTCGTAACTGGCACTGGCCAGCCGGTGTCCGTCAGGGCTGAACGCCACAGTCGTGACGGTGTTGGTGTGACCGGTCAGGGGCTGTCCGATCGGTTGGCCGGTGTCGGCGTTCCAGATGCGGACCTTGTGGTCGTCGCCTCCGCTGGCCAGCCGATGGCCGTCGGGGCTGAATACCACGCTCAACACGGGCCTGTCGTGGCCGTTCAGCGGCTCGCCGATGGGCTGGCCGGTATCGACGTTCCACAACCTGATGGTGCGATCAAAACTGGCGCTGGCCAGCCGGTGTCCGTCGGGGCTGAACGCCACCGACAGCACCTGAAAGGTGTGTCCGGTCAGCGGTTGTCCGATCGGTTGGCCGGTGTCGGCGTTCCAGATGCGGACCTTGTGGTCGTCGCCGGCACTGGCGAGCCGGTGCCCGTCGGCGCTGGCGGCCACCTTGCGCAGGACAGTGCCGGTGTCAATGACTTTGGCAGTGGTGGAGCGGGTTGCAGCGGCATGCAGCAGGGCGCCCTCATCGGGGTGCGGCACCAGCGTCCGCGCGGCCAGCAGTTGCTGGAACGCACGGATATCGCCGCCGGCGATGGTGCCGGCGAGCATCGACCGCGCTTCGGTATCGAGTTTTTGGGTGATGGCGGCGTTCCGTTGTTGGATGGCGTGCTGACGTTGCACCACGGCCATCGTCGCGGCGATCATTGCAGCGACGGTGAAGACCGCCAACCCGGCGACGGCCGCCGCGCGCAACCGGCGGAACCGGCGTTGCTCACGCAGATCATCATGGGCCAGTTCGTCTTTCGGCTTACCGTGGATCGGCGCCGCCAGCGCGGTGACCTTTTCCCGGAACACCGGGCCCCGGTCGTCCCAGGGCGTGTCCGCGCTGACGTCGATGTACAGCGGTTCGGACGGCAACGATCCCGGCTCGGTCAGCGCCGGCGGCGCCGCGTCGGACGTCTGTGGATCGAAACTCCGTTGGTCTGGATCCCAATGCAGTTGCCCGGACGCCTGCACTAACAGCATGTTGTCGCGGCCGCGGTGCTGCAGCCAGTAGCTGATCTCCTGATTGACCCAATACGATTGGGCCGCAACGGGAGAGAGCGTGACGATGAAGAAGCGGGATCGGTCCAGCGCATCGGTGATGCGGCCCCACAAGTCCGGGCTGGCCGTCAGATCGGTGTCGTCGCGAAACACGCGTAGCGCCCGCAACTGCCCCACCCGACGCCCAATGTGGTGCAGGCCCTTTTGAATTCCGGATACAACCGGTCGATCCCGATGCGTGTACGACAAGAACGCGTCGTAGTCAAGCGATTTCGGCTCGCTCGGTGACAGCAGGCCGACCGGTTGCGACATCTCATTCGGTGTCCCGGTCATCTGGTGCCTCGCTCTGCCCCCGCAGGGTGTGCAACTCCGGCAAAGTTTGCCACCTTTTCGTCAGCGCGGGCACCGGAACAGCAAACCGGCCATCTACAGTCCATCTGATGAGCAACCGCGTAGACGCCCGGCGGCGTGACGTCGCATTCAGTGTCCTGGGCGGCCCGACGACCGTGGTCGACCTGGGCGGCCGTCGTTTCCTGATCGATCCGACGTTCGACGAGCCCGGTCCACACGACTACCTGAAGAAGTTGGTGGGGCCGGCGATCCCCGCCGATGCGCTCGGGCCCCTCGACGCGGTGCTGGTCAGTCACGACAATCACCCGGACAACTTCGATGACGAAGGCCGGCGGGTGGCGCTCGCCGCGCCGCTGGTGCTGACCAATCCGGGTGCCGCGGACCGGTTAGGCCCGCCGGCGGTCGGGCTCGAGCCATTCCACACCTTCGAGCTGCCCGCGACTGACGGCGCCAAAGCCATTACGGTGCAAGCGGTTCCGGCGGTGCATGGACCGGCCGACGGTCAGCGCGACGCCGGCGGTCACGTCAACTGCGAGGTGACGGGTTTCGTGCTGTCGGGTGACGGCCTGCCGACCGTGTATCTCAGCGGTGACAACGCGTCGATCGCGGCGGTCAGCGAAATCGCCGACCGGGTCGGCAGCGTCGATGTCGCGGTGATCTTCGCCGGCGCGGCCCGGGTCCCGGCCAAGGAGCGCGGACGCCCGCTGACGATGACGGGCCAGCGGGCCGCGGCGGCCGCCGAAGTGCTGGGCGCCCGGCTCGTCATCCCGGCCCACGTCGACGGGTGGGCGCATTTCAGCGAGGGAGTCGGCGAAGTCGGTGTCGCGTTCGACGAGTCCGGGATTCTCGATCGGCTCGCCGTCGCCCCCTACGGCGAATGGATTGTGCCGCCCTGGCTGTAGGCAGCAGTCACATGAGGCCCAGGAGCACCTGGCAGCCGGGATGTAATGACTTTCTGTTTTGACGACGCATGCGATATCACCGCCCGCGGTGATATCGCATGCGGTCACGTTTCTGAAAAAGGTTGTGTCCCTGGAGCAGATACGGATGTGGCCCCTGTGACGTGCCGCTAGCCGCGCACCACTGAGATCGTCCAGGTCGGCAGAATCGGTGCGCGGGTGAGGAAGTGGTCGCCCTGGCCGATGCTGCGCAGCAGCGCCTGGGTGCGCATGATGCAGCAGCCCATTCGCGCCATCGCGAAGATCTCGTACCAGTCGAGGGCGACCAGCTCGCGGCCGATCATCTCCTCGAAGCGGCGGATCACCGTTTCCCGGCTGTCGAACCCCGGCAGCTCGGGGTCGGCGTCAATGCCGTTGACTTCCAACATTTGTCGACGGGTGGCCAGCCACCACGCGAAATCCGTTTCGGCCGGGCACAGGCAGGCCTGCTCCCAGTCCAGCACCCCGACGATCTGCCCGTCGTCGCCGAAGATCGCGTTGGACAGCCGGGCGTCGTTCCAGCACACCGCCACGCCGCCGGTGTCCTCGGGCTGGTGGCGGTGCAGCCAGTCGAATGCCTCGGTCATCACGTCCGGGATCTGGTTGTCGGTGCCCCAGGCCGCGTATTCCTGCCACCACGCCAGCTCCGCGGAAACGCCTGTGCCCGTTGGCCGATGCATCCACGTCGCGTCGTCGACGGGTACCCGCTGCAACGCCGCGAGCGTCTCCACGAACGAATCGTGCGCCCGCCGCTGCACCTGCGGGCCCGCGTCGTGCAACCAGCCGCGGGTGGCGTAGGTGGTGTCCGACGGGGTGTGCCCGACGATGCGCGGCATCACCAGGAACCTGGAGTCGATCCACGATTCGTCGGGCTCGTAGAGAATCGGCGACGGTGTGGCGATGCCGTGCTGGTGCAGGAATTCCTGGGTGCGAGTCTGCGCCTCCAGGTCGTACTCGGGGTAGATGCCGCCGCCGGTGGGCGGGATCCGGAGCACGTATTCGCTGCTTTGGCCGTCGACGTCGGCGGAAAACACCAGGCTCTCGCTCGACCAGCCGGCGGCCCGGTTCGCCGCCTTGAGCTCGGATACGGCGGCCTCGGCGCCGAATCGGTGGCTGAACCACGTCTCAAGCCTTGCCCTGGTGTCCGCCAGGTCGCGTTGAACGAGCGCGATTCCCGCCATGCCAGACAGATTTACATATGGCGGGTCCGATGTAAATGATCCGTTAGGCTCCGTGAGATGAATTCGCCGCAGCCGCTCACCTTCGGTGCGATCGACGACACGTCGCTGCCGTTGGCGGTGCTCGCCCACGGCTTTCCGGACACCCCGTTCACGTGGCGTCATCTCGGCCCCGACCTGGCCGGGCGCGGCTACCGGGTGGTGGCGCCGTGGCTGCCCGGCTATGACGCGCCGACCGAGCGGCCGATCAGCGTCGGAACCTATGTGCGCCGCCTGCTCGACGTCCGTCGCGAGTACGACGGTGACGACCGCGCGGTGCTGGTCGGGCACGACTGGGGAGCCCAGGCCGGATACGGCGTTGTCGCCAACGATCCGGAGGCATTCAGTCACTTTGTCGCACTTGCGGTTCCGCCGGTGGCCGCGCTCGCCGCGGGGTTGTTCACCCATGCCCAGCTCAAGCGGTCGTTCTACATCTACTTCATCCAGCAGGTCGGCATGGCCGAGGTGGCGCTGGTGGCGCCGGGGTTCTGGGAATCGCTGTGGTCCGATTGGTCGCCGGGCTACGACGCCGGCGCCGACATCGCCGAACTACGGCGACACGTCACCGCCGACAACATCGCCAATGTCGTTGGGCCGTATCGTGCTTCGTTCAACCCGCAATTCGCCGACCCGGACGCCGAGGCCGAGGCGCTGGCCACCATGCAACTCCCGCCGGTGCCGACGCTGTATCTGCACGGCGCCAACGACGGGGCGATCGGCGCCGACCTGCTCGGTGACCTCGGCCCGCACTTACCGGTCGAGGGCTCCGCGTTCGAGATTCTCGACGGCGTCGGACATTTCCTGCATCTGGAAAAGCCGGAACTGGTCGCGGCGAAAATCGTTGACTGGCTAGGCGTTTAGGCCCGCACGGCTGAGTCCCGCGGCGTGCCGCAGCTCGGCGAGGAATCCGTCCGGGGTGGCGTCACTGATCACGTAGTGGCACACGGCGATTCGCACCACGGCCGACGCCGCAATGTGGGCCTGCTCGCCGCCGATGATGCGGGCGATGCGTTCACGCATGATCGGCAGCACCCGTTTCATCTGTTGCAGAACGTGTTCGGGCTCGACCTCGGCCAGTGAGCCCAGCGAGTAGCTGCTTTGAAAGTCGACGACGAATCGCAACGCGGCGTCGAGTCGCTCGGCCCCGCTCAACCCCGCGATCGCGGTGGCGATGCCGGCATCGAAGTTGTCCTGCTCGTAGAGGCCGAACGCCTCGAGCAGTCCCTCTTTCGAACCGAAGTATCGGTAGAGCGTGGGGCGTGACACGTTGGCCTGGGCGGCCACGTCGGACAGCTGCAGTCGGCGACGTCCGTCGCGCGCCAGCACGACGAATGTGGCGGCGAGAATCCGTCGTCGCGTCGATTGCTCGGCGTCGGCCGCGTGCGCGGAGGCCACCATCGCGTCCTTTACATCTAAGGGGTCAAATGTCACACTGAGCCTACCGCCGGTCCTGGTCGATTGAAAGGTAGCGACGGTGACCAACCTGGTGATCCGCAAGATCCCGTGGGAATTTGAGGCCGCGAGCGTGCCGTTCATGTGGCAGCCCGACAACCCGAATTTCGGATTGTTCTGCAATGCGTTCACGTTCATCGCCGTCCCGTTCGAGCGCTATATCGTCAACGTGGTGCGCAGGGCCCAGGACATCCTGGCCCGGGACCCGGACGTCGCCGCCGAAGCCGAGGCGTTCCTGCGGCAGGAGGCGCAACACGCATCCGCGCACCGCAAACACATGCTGGCGCTGGTAGCGCGCTATCCCGAGCTCGAGCAGTGCTACGTCGACGCCTGCCGCGCCTACGATCAACTGCTGGACCAGCAGCCGATCGAATTCCACGTCGCCTACATCGCCAACCTGGAGGCGACGTTCACCCCGCTGTTCAAAGTGATGCTGGACAACCGTGATTCACTGTTCGGCGCCGGTGACCGGCGGGTCGCCTCGCTGATGATGTGGCACTTCGTCGAAGAGATCGAACACCGAAGCTCCGGGCTGATTCTCTACCAACACATCTGCCCCGACCCGTGGTACCGGACCAAACACATCCGCGCCACCTTCAACCACGTCGGCGCGGTATCCCAGGAGATCGCAAAGGTTTTCGACCAGGTCGTGCCGTTCGAGGACCGCGGCGCCTCGGCGCAGGAGCTGCTGTCGATCTCGCTGCTGTACGGCGAGTTCATCTTTCGCGGACCCGGCGGCAGGCGGCGACGCGCCCGGCGCGGCGGCCCGCCGACGCTGTTCAGCGACGTTTCGACCCGACAACTGCTGGCGATGGCGTGGCGGCTGCTGTTGTCGCAGGCCCCGCACCACGACCCGGCCGACCAGCCGCTACCGGATTGGGCAGACACCTGGATGCGCGAATACGATCAGGGCGTCGACATGACCACATTTTTCCCGCTGCCGAGAGGTAATTGATTTGCTGTCAACGAATTACGGCGCCCTGGTGCCGGAGGATGAGCTGCTCACCCATCAGATCGTTGACACCTTCGCCACGGTCAGCCAGTCGGACCCGTCGTGGACCGAGAAGATCTGGACGATCGCCCACGCCCGCGACAACTCGCTGCAGGTCGTCCTCGGCATCGGAAAGTACACCAACCGAGGTGTTTTCGACGGCGCTGGCGGAGTATGTCGCGGGACCGAGCAGTGGACCGTGCGCGCGGGCCGACGGCTGTCCTCTGCTCCGGCCGCCACGGACGTGGGGCCGGTCCACTACCAGGTCGTCGAGCCGTTGCGGGCGATCCGGATCAGCCTGGACCACAACGAACACCAGCCGATCGCTTTCGACGTGGTCCTGCGCGGAAGTTTCGACGCGGCACTGGAAGATCCGTGGCCGGACCGCAGCCCGGACGGGTACCGGGTGACGCACAACATCCTGCGCTACCACCAGGTCGGGGTGGCGTCGGGCTGGGTCGAAGTCGAGGGTGAGCGGACCGAAATCGCCGACGATCAATGGATTTCGATCCGCGACCACTCCTGGGGTCTGCGTCCCGGTATCGGCAAGCCGATCCCAGGCCTGCCGCGCGGCAGCCGCAAGATCAAGCAGATGTTCATGACCTGGATGCCGATGACGCTGACCCGGCCGGACGGATCGGCCTACGCGCTGTTCGTGATGTATCAGGAGGAGCGTGGCGACGGGTTCACCGAAATCCGTTGTCAGGCTGAGCAACAGAATCCCGACGGTACGTCGCACCGGTTCCCGTCGGTCGAGCAGGACATGCACTTCGAGGACGCCAACCGCCGCTTCACCCATGGAACGGTCACCCTGATCGACACCGACGGATCCAGGAGGCCGCTGACGGTCACCGCGGCCGGCCCCGGTGGATTCCACCTCGGCACCGCCGGCTACTACGGCTGGAACGACTGGGTGTACGGCCAATGGGTCGGCGACCTCAAGGTCGAGGGCAGCCACGTGACCGATTGCGACCAGCCGGAAAAGGCGCGCGAGCTACACCAGCTGCGCGACCTGCTGGTACGCATCGACGACCCCGTCGGCGGCGGCACCGGGCTGGGCAACGCCGAGACCTTTGCGATGGGCGCCTTCCCGGAGCGCGGGTTGACCGCGGAGAACTCGTTTCTCTAGCCGTCGTTCTCGATCATTTCCCGCAGCAGGTCCTCGATGGTGGAGGCGTCGTCGGGGGCGGCAGCCGACATCATCGCGTCGTGGGCGAGTTTCTGATCACTGCCCGGAGCTATCACCAGCAGGATGAGCCTGTGCTGGTCGCCGATGACCTGGATGGTGTCGACCGGCTGGCCGGTGCTGCCGCCGAGTCGAACCGGTTTACCGCTCACTGCAATGTCAGTCGGCGCTTTCGCCCAGCCGCCCAGATTGAAGATCACCTGTTCGATCGGTCCGAGCCGCACCGACAGCACCATCAGCAAATCGGGCAGCTCGAGCGCGAGTTCGTCACTGCGCGGCCACCATGCCCCGTCGACATAACCCGTGGCGGGCGCCTTGGGCTTCAAGCGCAAACGCGGCCGGATCTTGGGCGTCGGGCGCTGGGATTGAGAAGGATCGACTGCGCGATTCAGCGTCATGAGACGCTCCTGCCTTGGTCGGGAATCGACCAGATTGCTCACATCGGCAACGACACAACGTCAAACGGTTGCGTGCGAAGATCGCCGATACGGTCGACACTACACGCGCGCGGAGTAGAGGCGTCGCAGCCTGAGCTTTTGCGCTGTGCCCGGTGTACCGTCGGCATGGAACGTTCGTCAGCCGGCACTGGCTCCGGGTCGACCGCGAAACAAGGAGTTTTCAGTGCCCAGTAGTCCCCTCAAGCGTGAGGTGGGTGCGGAACTCGAAGTCGAAATCATCGAGCCCACGACGCTGGAATTTCAAATTGCGGTTGCGCCGCATCCGAATGCCCAAGTGTTCGAACGGTTGTCGTTCATGCTGGATGACAAACCGGTGCAGCCGATGGAGATCAGCGGCACCCACGGCAACCGGATTCACAAGCTGGCCGTCCCGGCCGGTCACCTGGCCGTCGACTACGCCGCGACGGTAATTGGCCGGACCGACCCGGCACCGGTGACCGAACACGACTTGTCGATGTATCTGCGACCCAGTCGATACGCCGAGGCCGACAAGTTCTACGGCTTCGCCGGAACCGAGTTCGGCAACTACGTCGACTCGACCACACTGCTGGAACGGGTTTCGCTGTGGGTCGGCACCCGGCTGAACTACGTCCCGGGCTCGAGCGATCCGATCGACGGCGCCGTCGAGACGATGCTCGCCGGTGCCGGGGTATGTCGCGACTTCGCCCATCTGGTGGTCGCTCTGCTTCGCGCGGTCAAGGTGCCCGCCCGGGCCGTCTCGGTGTACGCCCCGGGTTTGTACCCGATGGATTTTCACGCGGTGGCCGAGGCGTACGTCGGCGGCCAATGGCGGGTCGTCGACGGCACGCTGCTGGCGCCGCGGCAGGCGCTGGTTCGCATTGCTACCGGTCGCGATGCCGCCGACATCGCCTTTCTGGATAATCACCGCGGACTTATTTCGCTCAACAGGCTGAACGTGACCGCGATCGTGGATGGCGATCTTCCCATCGACTCGATCGACCAACTGGTGTCCATCACTTAAAAGCCGGACAAAAGCCCAGCGCAACCATAAGACTGACGGGATGCGTAGCGAAGCTAACCTGCAGCGGTTCGAAAGGTATACCGAGTGGCCGCTCGCCGCGGCCGCCATCGCCTTTCTGGTGCTGTTCTCCGTACAGGTGCTCGCCCCGCGGCCCGGGCCCGTAGCGCACACGTTCTGGTTGGTCGACTGGGGCATCTGGGGGCTGTTCATGCTGGACTACGGCGCGCGGCTGTATCTGGCACCCCGCCGGGGGCACTGGTTTTTCCGCCACCTGCTCGACTTCGCGATCGTGACGCTACCGCTGCTGCGGCCACTTCGGCTGTTGCGTCTGCTCATCCTGATTGAGTTGCTGCAGAAGGCAATCGGCGACGCATTCCGCGGCCGCATCGTCGTCTACACCGTGTCCGGTGTGGTGCTGTTGATCTATACGTCGTCGCTCGCCGTGTTCGACAAGGAGCGGTATCTGCACGGATCGACCATCAACTCCTTCGGTAAGGCCCTGTGGTGGTCGATCACCACGGTGACCACGGTCGGCTACGGCGACGTGTACCCGATCACCGACACCGGTCGAGTCATCGCTGTGCTGTTGATGATTGGCGGCATCAGCCTGGTCGGTGTCGTCACCGCCGCCCTCGCCTCGTGGATCATCGAGCGGGTCGCCGAAGAAGAGAGCACCATCCAGGCGGTCACCGTCGCGCACATCGAAGAGCTTCGCGCCGAGATCCGAGCGCTGGGTTACCAGCTGAACAACGAGGAGGCGCGCAGTGACCATCACGCCTGAAACCTTCACCACCCGCGGCGTCGGCGGAACCCGCATCGTGGCCGACCGGCTCGGCGACCCCGACCTGCCGGCGGTGGTGTTCCTGCACGGCGGCGGGCAGACCCGACGTTCGTGGGGCAAGGCCGCCGCCGCGGTCGCCGAGCGCGGCTGGCAGGCCGTCACCGTCGACTTCCGCGGACACGGCGAGTCGGAATGGTCGGAAGAGGGCGACTACCGCCTGAGCAGCTTCGCCGGCGACGTGCAGGAAGTACTGCGTCACCTTCCTGCGCAACCGGTCCTGGTCGGTGCGTCGCTGGGTGGGCTCACCACAATGCTTCTGGCAGGTGAGATTTCGCCGGGCATCGCCCGCGCGGTGGTACTGGTCGACATCGTGCCGAACATGGACCAGTCCGGCGCGAACCGGATTCACGAGTTCATGGCCGACCGGATGAAGACCGGGTTCTCCTCCCTCGACGAGGTCGCCGACGCGATCGCCGAGTACAACCCGCACCGACCGCGACCGTCCGACCTCAACGGTCTGCGCACCAACCTGCGGCAACGCGGCGACCGCTGGTACTGGCACTGGGATCCAAAGTTCATCAGCGAGACCGCGTCTCGTCCCCCCAGCGAGGTGTCCGACGTCGATCGGATGAACTCGGCGGTTCAGGCGATCCTGGCCGGCGGCGTGCCGATGCTGCTGGTCCGCGGTCAGGTGAGCGACCTGGTCAGCCAGGGCCGCGCCGACGAGTTCCTGGCCCGCTTCCCCGACGTCGAGTTCGTCGACGTGCAGGGCGCGGGGCATATGGTCGCGGGCGACCGCAACGACCTGTTCGCCGATGCGGTGCTGGATTTCCTTGGCCGCCAAGGCTAGCTGGGCAACAACACCCCGCTGTCGGCGCCGAGGTCGATCGCGGCGTTGATCACGACGCGGTCGATCTGACGCAGCGCATGCAAAGCCGACATCAGCCGGGCTCGCTCCGATGTGTCACCGCTCTGGCGGGCCAGCGACTCGGCGGCGTCGATGAAGTCGGTCGACGGGAAAACCTTTGCGGGCTGGTTGAATTCGAGCGAGGTGATCAGCACGTCGATGTTGCGGCGGATCTGCGTCGCGGTCGCCTTGATCGCATCGGCCAGCTCGGGTGCGGTCTCGACGCGGGTTTCACTGCTGCGGACCAGGATTCGCGCGTAGCGGTCACAGGCGTTGAGCATCCGCAGACCGTGTCGCATGGTGCGGCGCCCGGCCAGGCCGGCGATGCCGGCGCTCAGCGGCTTGGCTGTGATCCGGAACTGCGACAGGTCGCGGCCGAGCTGGCGGGCCGTCTCGGTCAACCTGGTCGCGGGTTCACCGTCGAGCAGGCTGTCGACGGATTCCTCGACCAGGTCGGCCAGCGTGAGGAAGAACGTGTGCGCGTCGTGGCGGATGTGGGTGCGGGTGTTGATCGGCAGCACCAGCATCGCCGCGGCGATCCCGATGACCGCGCCGATCGCGGTCTCCTCGATCCGCAACAGCAGCAGGCCGAACGTGAATTCACCGAGCAGTCCGTACATCAACGCGAGCATCGTGCTGATCCAGAACGTCATCAGGCTGTAGGTGACCTTCATGAAATAGAAGGCGCAGAACAGGCAGACGAAGATCATCGCCAGCGAGGCGATCTTGTTGCCGGACACCAGCGTGGCCACCAGCACGCCGCTGGGCACGCCGAGCACCGTGCCGAGCAGTCGCTGCCAGCCCTTGTCGAGCGTCTCGGCCCACGAGTTGGTGCCGGCGAAAATGACGAACGCGGCGATCGCCGCCCAGTACCAGTGCGACGGGGACAGCAGCTCGCCGACAACGATGGCCAGCGCCGCGGCGACCGCCACCTGGACGGCCTGCCGGGTGGACGCCAGCATGCCGGTCTGCGGGGGCTGCTCGGGCGGCGTGGGGCCGGCCGGTTCCTGCGCCACCTCGGCGACGCGCTCGATCCGCGCGCGAACTTCGGCGGTCGCTTTGGCCGTGTCGACAATCGCCAGCGCCAGCCGGCGGACGGCCAACTCGTCGGGGCACTGATCCAGCAGTCGTTGCGCGCGCTCGGCGGTCTGGCGCAGAAGGTGGCCGCGCGGTACCCGGATCGCCCGCGACAGCATGGCCACGGTGTCGGCCAGCTCGGTGCGGGTGGCGGCGGGGATGTCCGCCTGTGCGGCGCGGCCGCCGGCCGTCGCGAGGCGTTCGACGGTGAGCTCGGCGTCGAACAGCCACATCGCGAGGTCGTCGCCGCTGACGCCCGGCCACAGCGCGCCGGTGTTCACCCGCTCCTCGATCTGGGTCTGAACCATCAACGCGGTCTCGTTGAGCTTGACGGCCCGGATGCGCAGCCGCCGCGCTTGGCGCTCGTCGAGGGAGCCCCGCCGCACGGCCTCGGCAGTGGTGTCGACGACGATCGCCATCCGCGCGCGCAGCGATCGAATGTTGGCGCGCAGAACGCTTTCCGGCCGGTCCGGCATCAGGAACGTCGCCCAGACGAAGCTGCACAGCGTACCGATCACGGTGGCGCCGATCAGCCACGGCAACTCGGAGAACTGCGCCCGCAGATAGAGCGAGAAGAAGTACGCCATGAAGGTGACCATGCCCAGCGTGGTTCCGCGCGGCCCGAACCGTCGCACGTACACCGCGATGAAAACGACGGCGACGAACAGGATGTCGCCGATCACCGGGTACGGCGTCACCAGAGCGGCCGCGGTGATGGCCGCCGCGGTGGGCAGCGGCAGCAGCGCCATCGTCACGCGCTGGCGGTGTGGATCGGGTTCGTTCACCGACCGCGCCGACACCATCGTGATCAGCGCGCCCAGCAGCGCCACCGTCAGCGGCTGCCCGGTGGCCTTGGTCAGCGAAAACAGGACCGCCAGCGCGGTGGCCAACGCGCCCGTGGTTCGGACGGCCATCCGCAGCCGCAGCAGGCCGGGGTCGGATCCGATCGTCCAGTTACGCGCTTTGGCGTACAGCGCGGCTGCGTCACCCAACACTCGTGGCCAGCCTCTCTCGCGCGAATTGCGTGTCTGTTGTCACCGACTCTGGCACAGCGACCAAGATGGGACCCGATGAGCACGCGAACGACGCTGGCCGATGGCCGCGAGCTGTTGTTCTTCTCACTTCCCGGGCATACCCCTGCGCCGGTTGCCGATCAGCGGCCGTTGCCGCCTCATCAGCCGGGGCAGTCACAGTTGCGGTTCGACCAGACCACCGGGCAGTGGGTGGTGATCGCCGCGCGCCGCCAGGACCGCACCTACAAGCCGCCGCCCGACCAGTGCCCGCTGTGCCCCGGCCCCACCGGGTTGACCAGTGAGGTGCCCGCACCCGACTACGACGTGGTCGTCTTCGAAAACCGGTTCCCGTCGCTGTCGGGTGCCGGGTCGTTCGCGTCGGTTCCCGACGGCTTCGTGCCGCTGCCCGGCGTCGGACGCTGCGAGGTCATCTGCTTCTCCAGCAACCACACCGGATCGTTCGCCGAGCTTCCGGTGCCGCACGCCCGGCTGGTGGTCGACGCCTGGCGCGACCGGACCGGCGCGCTGCAGGCGCTGCCCGGTGTGCAGCAGGTGTTCTGCTTCGAGAACCGGGGCGAAGAGATCGGCGTGACGCTGGCACACCCGCACGGTCAGATCTACGGCTACTCCTACCTGACGCCGCGGACCGCGGCGATGATGTCGCAGGCCGCCGCGCATCAGGGCGGGAACCTGTTCGCCGATCTGCTGGCCGCCGAGATCGCCGACGGCAGAAGGATCGTCGCGCGCACCGACCTGTTCACCGCGTTCGTGCCGTTCGCGGCGCGATGGCCGGTCGAAGTGCACATCTATCCGAATCGGTTCGCGCGCAGCCTTGTTGACCTTTCCGAGGCCGAGCTGGACGGGTTTGCCTCGATCTATCTCGACGTGCTCCGCCGCTTCGACCGGATGTATTCCGCTCCGCTGCCCTACATTTCGGCGCTACACCAATACGCCGACACTCCTTCGTTGCGCGAGGGCTACTTCCACGTCGAGCTGATGTCGATCCGGCGCAGCGCCACGGCGCTGAAATACCTGGCGGCGTCGGAGTCGGCGATGGACGCGTTCATCACCGACGTGGTGCCCGAAGCCGTCGCGCAACGCTTACGAGATCTGGCGTGACGATCCGCTATTCGGCTCCCGGGCGGATCAACCTGATCGGCGAGCACACCGACTACAACCTCGGCTGGTCGTTGCCGATCGCGCTGCCGCAGCGCACATCCGTGGTTTTCGATCCTTCCGACGCAGACGCTCTCACCGTCACCAGCGACCTGGCCGACGGCTCCGTGCGAATCCCATTGGCCACCAAGCCCGGTGAGGTGACCGGGTGGGCTGCCTACGTCGCCGGTGTGGTGTGGGCGTTGCGTTCGGCCGGACATCGGGTACCCGGCGGTTCGATGAGGATCAGCAGCGACGTTCCGATGGGATCGGGGCTGTCGTCATCGGCGGCGCTGGAATGCGCGGTGCTGGGCGCTTTGTGTCCTGGCGTGGACCGCCTCGACCAGGCCCGGCTGGCCCAGCGTGCCGAGAACGAATATGTGGGCGCACCAACGGGTTTGCTCGACCAAATTTCGTCGTTGTTCGGCGCGCCGTCGACGGCACTGCTGATCGACTTTCGCGAGCTGAGCGTCAAACCGGTCGGCTTCGACCCGTCCTCGTCGGGTGTCGAGTTGCTGCTGATCGACTCGCGCGAGCGACACGGGCATGTCGGCGGCGAGTACGCGGCCAGGCGGTTGTCGTGTGAACGGGCGGCCGCGGATCTGGGCGTGGTGTCGCTGCGCGAGGTCGCCGAAGTCTCGGCCCTGGACAGGGTCGCCGATCCCGTCGACGTCCGTCGCGCCCGACACGTGCTGACCGAGAACCAGCGGGTACTCGATTTCGTTGCGGCGCTGGGTGATTCCGATTACGTGACGGCCGGTCGGATCTTCACCGCGTCGCACGCGTCGATGCGGGACGATTTCGCGATCACCACGCCGCACATCGATCGGATCGCCGACACCGCGGTGGAGGCCGGCGCCCAGGGCGCCCGGATGACCGGCGGCGGATTCGGTGGTTGCGTGATCGCGCTGGTGCCCGCCGACCGCGTCGCTGCCGTCCGCGGAGCGGTGCAGGCCTGCGCTACCGACCAACCGGCGATCACGCGGACCTACGCCGCAGACGGCGCATCCGCCACATGAGTAACAGCAGGGCCGGGGAGTTCGATGTGCCCGCCTCTGAGCGAATTTCCGCTGCGCCCGCCTGAATTCGCTCGAAGGCGGGCACAGAGGTACCCGGTCAGCTCACGGTGCGGGAGTGAAACGAATCGCCCTCAAGCCCAATTCTGCGACGGCTTCGGCGAACTGATCGCGGGTCGGCATCTGGTCGTCGCGGAACGCCAATCCCATCGAGCGCTCGGCGAGCTTGACACCATATGACTGTGCGAGTTGCGAGTAGAGGTCCGCGATCAGCGCTCGATCCTCGATGAGCACGCCGCGCATCGTCGTCGTCTTTCCGTCGTAACGAACTCGAGCGGCGGCGCCGTCGCCGCGGAAGTTGTATTTCCACTTGGCGGGAGTCAGGGCGTATAAGGCGCCGTCAACAACGTGGGCGCTCAACGGTATCGAGAACTGTCGGCCGGTCTTACGACCAGTGAAGCTCACCCCCATGAACCGGGTACGCGCCGCGCCGGCGAATGGGGTACGCATTAGCAGCATGATCACCGGGTTGCCGATCCGCATCAGGGCTCTCGGCGGATGGGAGGTCGTGATTGCGGGCGACATTTCAGTCATGGCCTCACGATAGCGCCCAGCCGACGGTGAACCCGTGCCGCAGGATCAGCTCGGTGAGCACATCGGCGCGCTCGGCCAGCGGCCACGATTCGAACGTGAACGGTTCCAGCGCAAAGAACGCGTAGTTGATCGAGGTCTCCGGCGTGGTGCGGGGCCGGTAGACCATCGCGTCCAGCGCGTCGGTCGCGGGCCACCATCGCTTCACGGCGTCGGCCAAACGATGGCAGGTGGCCCACACGTCGTCGTGCTGGCCGGTGTTGATCTGGTCGTCGATGCCCAGGACGTCGAGGTTGGCCTCGGTGCGCAGGTCGAGGACCCGCAGGTGCCGCGCGGCGACCAGCCGAACCAGGCGGTGCTCGGCGTGGTCGGCCGGGATCATCAGCCCGGTCGGCCGATAGCGCTCGCGAAAGGCGCCAACCAGAGCGCTTGCGGCGTAACGGGTTCGGAAGGCACCGGACTCCGGGTCGAAGCGGTAGCGAGCCGTCGGAAATCCCGCCCACGTCCACTGCTCTGGTGGCGCCGCCTCGACTCGCCACAGCTCGGTGCCGGCATCGACTCGGCGCCGTCGCAAACCCACGGGTCGCGCTGTGGGAAGCGGCTTGAGGTAGCCGGGAGGAAGCTCAGGCACCGATGCCGGCGAGCATCCGCCACGCGGCGTCGGCGGTCTTCGGGCGGCGCAGCGCCTCGGCGATCGACGAGCCGCCCAATTCGTCGTGCCTCAGCCGCATGATCCGGTCGGCGGCCAGCGGGTCGGCGGTGAACTCGGTCAGCAGCCCGAGAATCCGCGGCAGATCGGTCCGAACCCGGTCGGCATCGAATTGCCAAGCCGGGAAATAAGTTTGGTTACCGACCGCCGAGCCCAGCAGCTTGCCCCGGCTGCGCAGCCGGTGCACCGCCTGCGGCGAGTGCAGGGCCAGTCGCTGCTGCACCTTCGGGGTTGCCAGTGAGCCCTCGACGAACTCGCGCACCAACGCGCCGCGACGTTCCTCGTTCAGGCTCTGGGCGGCGACCCGCTCCAGGGTTCCTTGCGGCGTTATCGGCGCGTGGAGAACGGCTTCCAATACTTCCGCGAAACCAGGCTCGGTGCGAGCGCGCGCGGCAACCTGCTCGGCGACGGTAGTGGACATGAGTCCAGGCTACCAGCACCGGCATTCGATCGAAACAATCGAAACAATCAACGCTACTTGTGGTGACGTCTACATTGGGTTTGGCGGAATACACTCGCAGAATGCCTACCAGATAGCGGGCGGAAAGACGGCAGGTGACGGGGCATGACGCTGGAACAGCAAGCGCAGGCCGGACCGGGCGCGGATCTCGTTCTCGAGGGCGGAGGAGTCAAGGGGATCGGCCTGGTCGGGGCAGTCCTGACCCTGCATCAAGCGGGTTTTGTCTTTCCCCGGATTGGTGGCACGTCCGCCGGCGCCATCGTGGCCGCCCTGATCGCCGCATATCAGGTCGCCGAAGTCCCGCTTGCTCAGCTTCAGACGGACATGGCCGAGCTGGACTACACCAAGTTCATGCATAAGACCTGGGCCGAAAAGCACCTGGGCCTGATCGGGGACGCGGCCGCGCTAGTGGGCGACCAGGGCCTGTACGCCAGCTCCTACGTCCACGACTGGCTGACCTCGAAGCTGGAGCCGCTGGGCATCCGCACTTTCGCCGACCTCAAGATTTCAGGAGACGACGGCACCTGCTTGGCGCCGTACCAGCGCTACCGGCTAGTCACCCACACCTCAGACCTGACCCGGGGCGCCCTGGTCCGGTTGCCGTGGGACTTGCCCTACTACCTGCTCAGCGGCAAGGACCAGGCTGATTCGGCCCGGCAGCTCGCGGTGATCGACAGCTACCCGATCGTGGACGCAGTCCGCGCGTCGATGTCGATCCCGTTCTTCTTCCAGCCTTTCGAGCTGAAGACTGCCTTGGGCGCCTGCACGTGGGTCGACGGCGGGGTGCTGCAAAACTTCCCGGTAACGGTGTTCGACCGGACTGACGGCCGGCCTAACCGGTGGCCGACGTTCGGGATCAAGCTTTCGTCGCGGCCGGCGCTGAACACCCCTGACGTGCCGGTGCAGGGCGATCTTCGCGAGGTCGTCTCGATCGCGCACACGGCCTTAGGCGAGTGGAACCGCTACCCGCTGGCCGATGAGGGTGTCGGCGCCCGGACGGTGTTCGTCGACACGATGGGCATCGCCAGCACCGATTTCGGGCTGACGACTGATCAGCGCGACAAGCTGTTCGCCAACGGACAAGACGCGGCGGGCAGGTTTCTGGCCGCCTGGGCCAAGGCTCACCCCCGAGTCCCTACCGCCAGCTAGGTCTTCGAGGGTGCAAACGCCCAGCGCCAGCGTTGTTCGCGCTAGGCGGAGCGGCGGGGCCTCCGCGAACGCTGGCCGTTGCGGGCAGCCGCCTTGGCGTGCTCCCCACCACGGTTGGGACGGCGCCTCGGGGCCCGGTTGGGCGGCGCGGTAGCGGGCCTGGGGGCCGGCGCCTGGTAGGGCGCGACCTCGCCGACCAGCAGCACGACGGGCTCGGAAGCCGCGGTGACCTGCTGCGGGCGCGCGGTGATACCGGCCCGCTTCAACAGCACCGAGGTGTCGCGGCGCTGCTCGGGCAGCACGACGGTAACGACGTCGCCGGAGCTACCGGCCCGGGCGGTACGGCCCGAGCGGTGCAGGTATGCCTTGTGCTCGGCGGGCGGGTCGACGTGGACCACCAGCTCGACGTCGTCGACGTGCACGCCGCGGGCGGCGATGTCGGTGGCCACCAGCACGCGCGCCTCGCCGGACGAGAACGCGGCCAGGTTGCGGTCGCGGGCCGGCTGAGAAAGGTTGCCGTGCAGGTCGACTGACGGCACACCGGCGTCACTGAGCTGGCGGGCCAGCTTGCGGGCCTGGTGCTTGGTGCGCATGAACAGGATTCGGCGACCGGTGCCGGATGCCAACCGGTGTACCAATTCGGTTTTGGCGCCGACACTTTCGACGTGGAAGACGTGGTGCGTCATCTCCGGGACCGGCGAGTTGACCTCGTCGACGGAGTGCATGATGTGGTTGCGCAGGAACCGCTTGACCAGCTTGTCGACGCCGTTGTCCAGGGTGGCGGAGAACAGCAGCCGCTGACCGGTCGGCGGGGTGGCCGCGAGGATGCGGGTGACGCCGGGCAGGAAGCCGAGGTCGGCCATGTGGTCGGCCTCGTCGAGCACGGTGATCTCGACGGAGTCGAGGGCGATCAGCCGTTGGCGCATCAGGTCTTCCAGCCGGCCCGGGCAGGCGACGACGATGTCGACACCGCCGTTGAGCGCGGATTCCTGACGGGACTGCGACACCCCGCCGAAGATCGTGGTGACCCTTCAGGCCGTAGCTGGCGGCCAGCGGCTCCAGCGTCGCGGTGATCTGGGTGGCCAGCTCGCGGGTGGGGGCCAGCACCAGACCGGTCGGATGCTTGGGCCGACGCTTGGCCGTTGCGAGGCGGGCCACCAACGGGATTGAGAAGGCCAGCGTCTTACCGCTGCCGGTCTTACCGCGGCCGAGCACGTCGCGCCCAGCCAGCGTGTCGGGCAGGGTGTCAATCTGGATCGGGAAGGGCGCGGCGATCCCGCGCGCGGACAGGTTGCTGATCAGTCGCTCGGGCACGCCGAGTGCAGCAAAGGACTCAGAAGTCATGTGGTGTGGTGCCTTTCAGGCATCAAGGTGGCGAGATTGCCGGTGGGCAAAATCGATCGCCGCGAGAAAGCTTGAGAATGGATGTCGGAGCAGTCCACGACGTATTGGCTAGTCGAAATACCAACGTTGCCCAAGCCTAGCTCACGAACTGAGAATTCCCGTCATGGTGTGAGCTAGACCATGTCATTGCGGGTCAGCCACTGCATCACCGGCCAGCCGATGAAAACTGGTAACCAGCAGGTCAGGACCCGATATAGCAGCACCGAGGGCACGCTGACGGCCGCCGGAACACCGAAGGCGGCCAGCCCGCCGATCAGCGCGGCTTCGACGGCGCCGACGCCGCCGGGAGTGGGTGCGGCCGAGGCCAGGGTGCCGCCGACCATCGTCACCACCGTGACCGTGACGAACGTCGCATTGCCGCCGAACGCCTCCACGCTGGTCCACAGCGCCAGCGCCGCGCCCAGAGTCGTTCCGGTGCAACCCAAGACGATCAACGCCATCCGCTTGGGTTCGCGGGCGACCTCGATGATGTCGGTGATGATCTCTTTGAGCTTGGGGGTCACCGACGTCGACAGCCAGCGTCGCAGGTTGGGCACCAGCAGCGCGATGCCGATAATGCCCAGTGCCACACCGGCAATCAGGTAGAGCAGGGACGACCTCGGCACGAAGTGCGACAGGTCGGTCGCCGCACCCGCGGCGGTGCTGAAAAAGATCAGCAGCACGATGTGCATGATCACCTGCATCGACTGCTGCAACGCGACCGCGGTGGTGGCACGCGTGGTGCTCAGCCCGCTCTTCTGCAGAATCCGGGTGCTCAGCGCCAGCCCGCCGACACCGGCCGGGGTGGTGGTCGCGGCAAAGGTGTTGGCCACCTGTGCGATCGACAGCCGCCAGAAGTTCACCGATTCGTCGGCGCTGGCCCACAGCGCGGCCGCGGCGCCGACGTACGTCGACGCCGAGATGGCCAGGCCCAGCAATGCCCACCACCAGTTGGCCTTGCCCAGCGCGTTGAAGAACGTCGGCACCGTGCTGATGAACGGATAGGCGACATACACCAGGGCACCGAGCAGCAGCAGCTGGATGAGCTGGCTACGGCTGAACCGGGTGACCGACTCCGGCTGGATCTTCTCGGCACCGGTCTGGCGCATCACCGCCGCGCGGCTGCGGTTGATCACCGACTTGGCGTCGTTGACCGAGTCCCGGATATGTTTCGGCACAGCGGTTTTGGTGAGCCGGCGCGAGGCGGTCAGCACGGAGTCGCGGCCGAGCACCCCGATCGCCGCGGCCACGGCCTCGTCCGCGCCGTAGAGCGCCGACGTCGTCACCAACAGCTGGGCGATGTCGGCCTGCAGTTGGTTGTCGGTGGCGCCGTATTCCGCGCTGCCGAACCCGCCGAAGAACACCGCGCCGTTGCTGACGGTGATCTCCTTGTCGCGCAGATCGCCGTGCGCGATCTGGTGGTCCTGCAGCTTGCGCAGCGACTCCCACACTTCGGCGACCGGCGTCGAGGCGTGGCATCTCTTCAGCGGTTCGCCGCGAATCCGCTTGTGCGCGTAGATGGTCCAGCCGCGGTCGAGGACGCCGACCGCGATCGTCGCGGTATTGGCGATACCCAGGTCGCCGATCGCGATGGCCATCAGCGCCCGGTGCTCGACCGCGCGGCGCATCGACGCCTGCAGGGGTGCGGTCTCGGCTTCGCGCAACCGAAGGATCCGCCACGCCTGCCGCAGCGCGCCACCGCTGCGCTGATGCGGCCCGTACATCTCGACGACGGCGTTCTCGTTCTCGTCGTCGGTGACGGCCGCAAGGATCAACGGCCCCGATCCGGCGGGGCGGACCACCCGGAGCCCGGTGACCGCGAACCCGCGTTTGGCCATCAGGCGCACTGCGCCGTCGAGCGGCACCTCCAGTGCGGGGGTGCCGCTGACCAGGATCACCAGCGCGCCGACGAACCAGCCCACCGCGATGCCCAGCAGCGACCGGGCCGGCACGATGGCGCTGACCACCAGGTGGATCGGGATGAACGCCAGCAGCAGCGTCCACCAGTAGTGCCGCCAGCGGGCCGGCAGCCACGGGCCCGACACGGTGAGCACCGCGGCGAGCATCGCGATCCAGCGCGGGTCGTCGAGGAACTGCGACAGCACGGTGCGCAGGCGGTCGTTGAGGTCGAAATGCCACTGCGGCGCCGCGATGCCGGTACCGCTGATCGACAACGCGAGGATCGACAGCAGCGCGGCCGCGGCGTAGGGGATCAGCAGGCGCCATTGCCGGGCGATGATCAGGCCGAACAGGATCATGAACGGCAGCGCCAGCACCGCGAGGCCGTAGACCAGGTAGACCACGTCGGACTGGGTCGGTGTCAGCACCCCGACGATGCGCGAGATGGACATCTCCAGCCCGTCCCACCGGGTGCGGGTGATCAGCGAACTGGTGATCACGACCGCCAGCAGCGCCCCCGACAGCGCGACCCGCAGCATGTCGTTGGTGCGACGAGTCAGGGGCTGCAGCAAGCTGCCGGAAACCCTGATGTCGCGACCGTCAACGAGCATGCTCCAATCAACCTCCGGCCGGCGGGTGTCAGCGTTCCGCGGACAACATAACCGGTGACCTCAGTCGATAGCCGGATTGCCGGGGCTCTGTGCCTGCTTCGACGCCGTCATGAGTCACAGCTGTCACCCGCGTCCCAGTTTCCGGGGCCTAGATGCCTTTTCGAAAACGAGGCGTATGCGATATCACCGCATTATTGGTCAAGTTGCGGTATCCCAAGAGGTGTGCCGGTGATGGCTTCGACCATTGGCAAGGGGAACGGACTGCCGGGGATTAAGTTGATCCAGCCCACACAGGCACTGGCGTCGCGTAGAAAGCCCGGAGCGAGTTCGTTGACGGCGCGCTCAGTCTTGCCGCGCACCGGGTATTCGTACTGAGTGACCGTCAGTTCACCTTGGGTCGATCGCAGTTCGCCTCCGGCCGCCGATCGCACGGCGTCGACGACTCCGCTGCCGGAGTTGGCGACCGACGAGCTCGACATGTTGTGGTGCACGAAGTCGCAGAGGATGTCGTAGCGTTCTGAGACGTCCTGATATGCGGGTTCTCGCGCCAGATTCTCAATGCATTGAGTGATCCCGAATGGCTTGAGTCTTGCCTCGGATACACCCTCGCCACGCAGTATCGCTCGATATTGCGGATGGGTGGTTGCGTATCGGGCGCGGATGACGAGGCCGAAGAGAGGCTGAGCAGACGACGCACAGCTAGTACCAAGCCGACTCACGTACTTTCGGGGTTATGACCAGAACTGACAACGACTCCTGGGAAATCACCGAAAGTGTGGGGGCGACCGCTTTGGGCGTGGCGTCGGCCCGCGCGGCCGAGACCGAGAGCGAGAACCCGCTGATCGAAGACCCGTTCGCGCGGGTCTTCCTCGATGCCGCGGGCGACGGCGTGTGGAACTGGCATGCCAAGCGGGAACTACCGGCCGAGATTGTCGAAGCCGAACCCGAGCTGCCGCTGCAGATGCAAGGGATGGTCAACTACATGGCGTCGCGGACCAAGTTCTTCGACTCGTTCTTCACCACCGCGGCCAACGACGGCATCACGCAGGCGGTGATCCTGGCGGCGGGACTCGACGCGCGGTCGTGGCGGCTGCCCTGGCCGGACGGCGTGACGGTCTACGAGCTCGACCAGGACCGGGTGCTCGACTTCAAGCTCTCGACGCTGGACAATCACGGCGCAAAGCCCGCCACCAATCGGGTCGAGGTGGCGGTCGATCTACGCCACGACTGGCCGAAGGCGTTGCTGGAAGCCGGTTTTGACCCGTCGCAGCCGAGCGTCTGGTCGGCCGAAGGCTTGATGCCGTACCTGCCTTCCGCCGCGCAGGACCTGCTGTTCGAGCGCATCGACGAGCTGGCGGCTCCGGGCAGCCGGATCGCGGTGGAGGCGCTGGGGCCGACCTTCCTCGATGAGGAGCTGCGCTCCAAGCGGCGCGAGCGGATGGAGCGGGTGCGCCGCTTGATGGCGGACGCGGATCCCGATCGTGACATACCGCGGACCGATGAGCTGTGGTACTTCGAGGAGCGCGAACCGGTCGGCGAGTGGTTCGCCCGGCACGGCTTCGAGGTGACGGTGACCCCGGCCGCCGAGCTGATGGAAGGCTTCGGTCGCAGCGCCGACCCGAAGGTCAAAGACCTGGTGCCCGGCAACGAATTCGTCTTCGCCCGAAGGGTTTAGGGCACCGGCTTGACCGGCGGGATGTGCCAGGTCCCGTCCAGGATCGACGGCTTCTTCTCCTTCGGCCAGTAGAGCCGAAGCATCAGCGAGAACCGGTCCTTCGGCGCGGGTAGCCAGTTGGCTTCCTTGTCCGGGCCGGGGGAGTCGGCCTGGATGTAGACGTCGGTGGAGCCGTCGGGGTTTTCGACGAATTTGTCGCGCGCGCTGAGCGTGTAGCGGTTCAGCGGGTTGTCGACGAAGAAGTAGTCGGCGTCGTACATGGTCAGAGACCAGAAGCCCCGCGCCGGTGGCAGTTGGCCCTTGTCGAAATGCATGGTGTATTTCGTTGCACCGCTGTACTTCTGCTTGAGGTCGGTGCCGTCGGAGGTCGGGTAGACGGCGTCCTCGGGCAGGTTGGCGCCCACGCCGACTTCGGTGACGAACGCGCGCTGCCGGTAGTTGGTGCCGTAACTGCCGGCCTTGATGGTGTAAGCCCAGCCGTTCTTGGAGACGAAGTCGCCGGCCGTGACGCCGTCTTCGCGCCAGCTAGAGATGTTGTCCTGTCCCAGTTTCGGCGCCATCGCGATTCCGGTGTTGGCGGCGGCCGGTAGTTTCGACGGGTCGAAGTCTTGCCCGGGGACGATGCCGATCCTGGCCAGCTTCGCCACGATCGGCGCATCGGCCTGCGCCGGCGGGTTGGTTTTGAGCAGGCGGGCGAACAGCTTGAAAAACTCCGGCGCGCCAAGGGCATTCACCTGTCTGCGGGCGGGCGTCACCATGTCGATCGACGCGGTCAGCGGAGCCAGCGGCGGCAGGTAGGGCTTGCCGAACGACGACAGCGGCGTCGCGGTGATCTGGTCCTGCAGCTTGTGCACCGCGTCGTAATCCTCCGGGGTGCCCGAGCAGTAGATGCGGCCCAGCAGCCACACCAGCGCCGTCGGCGACCTGTACTCCAGCACGTCGGGCGGCAGCGAGCCGTGCCAGTTGGGCCCGGTGATCGCGAACGTGCGCGGCTTGCCGCCGCCGTTGCGGCTGCCCGGGGAGGAGAAGACGTTGGTCCAGGCGTCCAGCATCGGCAGCAGGAAGTAGCGATCGCCCATGTCGGGGACGGTGACGATCCACGGCTCCTTCGACACGTCGAACCAGGCCTGGGTGTAGAGCGTGTCGGCGTTCGGGGCGGTCGCGGCGCGGAACGCGGCGTTGGGGTAGGTGCGCAGCCGGGCGAACTGCCCCATCGGAGCCTTGGTGTCCTCGGGCGCGGGGACGTTGGTGAAGCTGCGGCGGGTGTACTCCATGGTGACGAGCGGATAGGCGTAGGCGTAGGCCTCGGTCGCGATGTCGGTGGCCTCGGACTGCGACAAGACCGGCGTCGCAGTCGTTTTCGGCGGTGGGGCGGGCTGATCGTTGCCGCCGCACGACGTGATCATCATCAAGGTGGCCAGCAGTATGCCGGCCCGTTTGAGACTCCATCGCATGTCGCGATACTTTCACGGCGCAATGGACGCCGCGCGTCGATGGTTATCTGCCAGGTGGGGGCGGCGGTGCGGGTGGGTACTGCCCGTAGACGCCCGAGGCGTCGTCGCCGGACATGTAGGCCCGGTTCTGGCTCTCGGCGCGGCCGGCGATCTGAGCCTGTTCCGCGCGGCGTGCCATCTCGCGTTGGTATGCGAGATATCCGAGGTAACCCAGACCCGCCAGCACGCCCAGACCGAGGAATACCTGCCAATGCTGGATGACAAGACCGAGCAGGAAAAGGACGCCCAGTACGGCACCCGCGACCGCAGCGCCGGAGCGGGTTTGCTGGCCGGAAACGTGCACGCTCCGACCGCTGAAAATCGTGATCAGCAGCCAGATCGGTAGCCACATCCCGCAGGTCAGCAAGGTAAGGACGAGGTGTAGGCCGTGGCTGGGGCCGGTGCGGACGAATACCGAGGGAGCGCCGACGGTGTTGTTGTTGTTGATCACGACCGACGGCGGTGGCGGAGGCGGCGGCGCCATAATGGTCCACTCCCGTCCGTCGAAATAGCGTTGGCCTGGTCCGCCGGACGGGTCGGGGTACCAGCCGGCTGGTGGGGTGGGGGCGGAGTAGGTCATGTGGGCGTCCTGAATTCGAGCTGTCAACGGCGATGCAGATATTAAGCGACGACCCCGACAACACCTGGGGTCTGGGGAAATTCGCGGCCCGCGACCTGATCGCGGTGCTCGCTTTCCCCCGAGTTATTTTCGCGCCCTCGAGGACCTGTTGTGGTAATTCAGGCGGTCTTCATACATTCGGCGGACGGCGGCGGAAATCTCGACTGGACGCTTAGCGGCGTCGACCCCGCGTTCGCGGATTTGTCACGCCGCTCGCCGCAGCGCTGAGCGATCAGTTATAGGCGGTGCTGCCCTCGATCGGCATAGTCGTGCTGACGACCTTGGCGGCGCAGTGATCGGCGTCGAATCCCTCGACTCTGCACCAAGCCAGGGCGCCCGAGGAATCGGGGAAGGTAAGCCCCACGATGGTGACCCAGAAATCCGAATCCGAGAAGGTTGACCAATCACCTGACCAGAGCAGTCTCACCCCGGGGTAACGGCTGCGCAGCCGAAGGTGCTCCTGCAGCGTTCGCGCGTTGTCCCAGACCACACCATCGTCATGGACCCCGGGTCGTTTCGAACTGATCTGCGGCACCCAACGATCCGCGAGAACCGCGCCGACATAGGCGCGGTCTGAGGCGGCGAGTTGCCGCAAACGTTGCTCGCTCTCCGCTTCCGAATCTTCGCTCGGGGTCGTCTCGGTGCTGCTCGGCGACGACGGAGCGTGGACGTCTTCGGTACTGGTTTGAGGAAGAGAATAGGTGGGCTGAGGGTAAGTGCTCGCCGTGGCGGGAGTCGCCGTGCGTTCGGACTGTTGATGCACCAGGAGGCCAATCACGACGCCGATAGCGCTCAACACCAGGGCGGCCGCGACCGCGATGACGGTCGGCAACACCCACGTACGCGAGCGTTGCGGCGAGTACTGCACGTGCGTCGGGCCAGTAAAGGGGCCGCTCGGTGGACCGGTAAACATTTGCTGCCCCACGGCCAGGGGCGGATAGCTGGGCGCGAGCATGGTGTCCGCTTGTGATGCGATGGCTGAATTGGTCGTGAGCGCGCGCCGGGCGCCTCGTCCGAGCGCGCCAGCGCTGCCGTATCGGTCGTCAGGGTCCTTGGCCATTCCGCGCGCTACAACATCGTCGAAAGATGTTGGCACAGAATGGTTTGCGACACTTGGGCGTGGTGGTGGTGAGGTGAGGTGGGCGCCCATCACTTGCTCGGCGCTGCCTGTCGCGAACGATACTTCACGCCGTCCGTGCGGCGCGCGGCGGTCTGCCTCCCACACGAATTGACCCCAGAGGAGCAAAATTCGACTATGCGGTCACGACGGGGTGCCGTGGCGTTCATCGCGGCAGCTCTGCTGGTCAGCGCGATGCTGGTCAGCGCTACACCCACGTCGTACGAGCCGCCGCCGATGGTGACCAACCCGGTCGAGCACGTCGACACCCTGGTCGGCACCGGAAACGGCGGCAAGACCGTCGGCGAGATCAACAACTTTCCCGGCCCGTCGGTCCCGTTCGGGATGGTCCAGTATTCGCCGGACACTGTCGGCAACTATGCGGGCTACAGCCACTCCAACAACCGCTCGACCGGGTTCAGCATGACGCACGCCTCGGTGGGCTGCCCGGCGTTCGGTGACATCTCGATGATGCCGACGACGAGCTCGGTCGGCGACGAGCCCTGGAACGCCTCCGAGGAGATCGCCCACGACAAAAACGAGCGCGGCGTGCCGGGGTACTACACGGTTCGGTTGCCGTCGGCGGGGGTGACGGCGGAGCTGACCGCGACCAATCGCACCGGCGTCGGGCGCTTCCACTATCCGGGCGACCGCGCGGCGCGGTTCTTCATCCGGCCCGGCGGATCGCTGGGCGGGACGTCGGCCGCGAGTATCAAGATCAGTCGCGACAACACCATGATCACCGGATCGGCCACCAGCGGCGGGTTCTGCGGCAAGAACAACGTCTACACGGTGTATTTCGCGATGAAGTTCAGCCAGCCGTTCACGGCGTTCGGCACCTGGGACGGTTTCGCGGTCTACCCCGACGGCCGCAGCGCCTATTCGAGTTACCAGGGGTCCAGCGGGGGATACGTCGAGTTTCCCGCCGGGGCGGACCTCGAGGTGCGAACGGCGTTGTCCTACGTCGACATTGACGGTGCGCAGAAGAATCTCGACGAGGCGGCATCGAGTTTCGACGACATCCGCGCCGCCGCCTCGAAGCAGTGGAACGACGCGCTGTCGCGGATCCGGGTGGCCGGCTACACCGAGGACGACATCGTCACCTTCTACTCCGCGCTCTACCATTCGCTGTTGAACCCCAACACATTCAACGACGTCGACGGGCGCTACATCGGCTTCGACAACAACATCCACACCATCGCGCCCGGGCATACCCAGTACGCCAACTACTCCGACTGGGATACCTACCGCGGCGTGGCCGCGCTGCAGGCGATGGTGTTTCCGCGCGAGGCCAGTGATATGGCCCAGTCGTTGGTCAACGATGCCGAGCAGAGCGGATCGTTCCCGCGGTGGGCGCTGGCCAACACCGCGACCGCGGAGATGACCGGCGACAGCGTGGTGCCGTTGATCGCGAACTTCTATGCGTTCGGCGCCAAAGACTTTGACACCGAGCGGGCACTGCACTTCATGCTCGACGCCGCGACCGAGGGCGGTGTCGGCCGCAACGGGTACGTGGAGCGACCGACGATCGGCACGTACCGCAAGCGCGGGTATCTGCCGTTGCCGTCGTCGTCGTGCCACGGATCGTTCCCGGCGGCGTCGATCTCGCTGGAGTGGTCGGTCGACGACTTCGCGATTTCCCAGTTCGCCTCTGCGCTCGGTGATCCCGATACCGCGCATGAATTTCAGGATCGCGCGCAGTACTGGCAGAACCTGTTCAACCCGACGACGCACTCCATCTCGCCGCGCAATGCGCTCGGCTTCTTCCGTGCCGGGCCCGCGGTGGTGCCGCCCGGCAAGGACTGCTTCAGCCAGGCCGGGTTCGACGAGGGTAACGCCGAGCAGTACGTCTGGTACGTGCCGCAGAACATCGCCGGCCTGGTGACCGCGCTGGGTGGACGGGATGCGGTGATCCACCGACTCGACAAATTCACGTCCAAGCTCAATGTCGGCCCGGTCGATCCGTATTTGTGGGCGGGCAACGAGCCGAACTTCTCGGTGCCGTGGCTGTACAACTACCTCGGGCAGCCCTGGAAGACACAGGAATTGGTCGACCGGATTCGCAGCACGCTGTTCAGTCCGACGCCCGACGGGGAGCCGGGCAACGACGACCTCGGTGCGATGTCGGCGTGGTTCGTCTGGGCGTCGATGGGTCTGTATCCGACCCTTCCGGGGACGTCGATGCTGACGGTGAACACACCGTTGTTCGATCGCATCGAAATCGCGTTACCTGCAGACAAATTCATCCGGATCTCCGCACCCGGTGCGTCCGGCCATCATCGGATGCAGAACATCAACGGGTTGCACATCGACGGCAAGCCGACGAACAAGACGTATCTGCCGGAGTCGGTGCTGGCCGGCGGCGGCGAGTTGGCGTTCTCCTTGTCATCCAAGCCGAACAAGTCGTGGGGGACAGCGGTAGATTCGGTGCCGCCGTCATTCGGCACCGGAAGTCTGGCGGTGACGATGAACGTCTCGCCGTCGGTGGTTGCGATGGACGCCGGGACAGAGACCGAGGTGACGGTCAACGTGCAGCGGATGCTCGACGGACCGGAGGACTACGAGATCTCCGGAAAGACTTCCGCCGAAGGGATTTCCGCGGAGCCGGTGCCAGGAAAGTTCGGCGACGACGGGTCCGGTACGTCGACGGTGACGGTCAAAGTCGCCGACGCGGTGCACGACGGGTACTACCCGGTGGAGTTGACGGTCAAAGCCGGCAAAGGGGAGCGGACCTTCATGTTGCTTGTCGTGGTCGGCGAGGGCGGGGTGGTGGGGGAGTGAGGGTTCGGCGGCTCACCCGTGGATGAAGTGGGGGCGTGCGGCGCGTTACCGAACTTCATGAGCGTGGCCGGCGAACTTTCTGCTCAGTAGTTGTTGCAGGTGTTCGCGATTTGCACGACATAGGCGCCGACCTGCTGGACGTAGGGCTGAGCTCCTGGCTTGCTTTCCAGCTCGTCCGCGATTTGCCGACGCTGATCCGGCGATGAGACGAGGAATCCGCGCAACGCAGCCTGCGCCGACGGTGACGCGTTCAGCTGGGCGGCAGCTGCCGGGAATTGCGCGTTCAGGGCCGAAACCACTTGGGAGTAGGTGCATGTGGTGTTGAAGGCCGGGCTCAGGTCGGGATCGGCGGACGCGACGCCGGCGGTGAGCAGGAATGCCAGCGCGCCCGTTGCGACGAACAATGGGCTCAATGACGGTGTGAACATGTGAAAACCTTCCAATGCGCCGCCCAACGCGAAGCGGCCACTGACACCAGCGTACCGATGCAGGCGCCGGCCGCGCGACGTCGCTTTCAGCCCGACGCGGAGTACCCGCGGAAGCGCTTGAGGTAAGACAGCAGTCGATACGCGGGCACGCTGCTCGGCCAGTCGTCAGCGCGGAAGTAAGCATCCGAGCCGCCGTCGACGAATACGACGCTCCCACACAAGAAGTCGGCTGCATCCGACAGCATGAACAGCACCCAGTCGGCCAGCTGCCCGGCGTCGCCGAACCCGCCGATCGGGACGGGGAACGACCGAATGCGCTTGGCCTCCCTCGGCGATGCCAGCGACTCCGCCAGGAGAGGGGTCATAATCGCCCCCGGAGCGAGAGCGTTCAAACGTATGCCGGCACCCGCCCACTCGGCCTTGACCGCCTCCCGTCGAACCCACCGGCTCACCGCGATCTTGGATCCGGCGTAGACGAACACCGAAGCGTTCTTGCCCAAAAACCGCACGGAGCGAACCGCCTTCTCGGCGTCATGCGTAAGAAAGGCCCGCACCATGCGAGCGGGAACGGTCGGTGTTGTCGTCGTGGAATTGCTGGAGAAGACAACGACTTTCGCGCGATCAGCGGCGGACAGTGCCGGCCGCCAGGCGGCAAGCAGGTCGACGACACCGAAGAAGTTGACCTGGGCGATCAGCCGCGCACGGCCCGGATCCCGAGTAGGGCCGAGTCCCGCGGCCAGCACGGCGCCGTCCAACCTGGACCCCGACGCATTTAAAACGCCGGCGGCGGCTGCTTGGCGTCCCTCGGCGATCGACAGATCGGCGACGATGTCCGCCTGCTTGATGTCGACGCCGATGACGGTGTGGCCGGCGTCGCGGAGTTTCTGCGCGACCTGGTGACCCATGCCGGAGGCGGATCCGGTGACGGCGTACGTACCCATGAGATCTCTTTCCTCCGTCGATCAGCAGACCGCGGTCTCCAGATCGACGAGCGCGTTCTCGGTCAGCGATATGAGCGACTCGATGTCCGGCATCATGTCGCGTCCCGAAACATAGCCGAACGTCACCCGGTCGGCGTAAGAGCACATTGTCACATTCAGCGCCTGTCCGCCGATGGCCGTCGACACCGGATAGATCTCCTCCAGATGCGCGCCATTCCAGTACAAGTCGGCCCGTGGGCCGGGCACGTTGGAGATCGCCAGGTTGTAGCCGCGGCGCAGGCGCGGCGCGAACGGCACCATCGGCAACAGCACTGTCGGCCCGATACTTGGTGCCAGCAGCAGCGTTGTCGCGGCCGAACCTCGGCTGGCCACTTGCTGTTTCGCCCACTCCATTGCCCGGTGGATGCCGGCCAGTCGCTCGGCCGGGTCGGCCGAGTCGGTGCCCAACGGGCACAACTCCATGCCGAACAAGTTCGCGTGCTGGTCCTCGTTGTCGGCGTGCTCACGGCTGCGCACCGTGATCGGGCAGATGGCCACCAGCGGCTTGGTGGGCAGCTCGTCGTGCGCGGTGAGCCACTCCCGCAAGACTCCTGCTACTACGGCGGTCACCACATCGTTGCCGCTGACCCCGGCCGCGTTCTGCACGGCCCGGATGCGCGATTTCGGCCAACTGGCTCCCGCGAAGGCGCGTTCGCGGCCGAGCCGGCCGTTGAACCTGGTGTAGGGGGCGCCGAAGGGCAGCACGGTGTTTCCGGACGTGAGACTTGTTGCCACGGTGGATAGTTCGCCCAGGGCGAGTTGGCCGAGGAAGCCTACGCTTGATGCGGCGGCGTTCACGACCGAGCGCGCCAGGGAGAAGGGGTTGGGGATCAGTCCGCGTGATTTGGCGTTCCGCTCAGCGGGCTGTCCCGGCGGGACGGTGTAGAGCGGCGGCATCGACCGGCGATCGGGGTCGGTGGTCATGGCGTCGGCGATCATCGTGAGTCCGGCGACGCCGTCGACCACGGTGTGGTGCACCTTGAGATACAACGCGAAGCGGCCGTCTTCGAGGCCGTCGATCAGATACGCCGTCCACATCGGTCGCGAGCGTTCCAGCGGTTCGCTGTGCAGCTCGCTGATCAGCGTCCCCAGCGCCTCGCGATCGGCGCCCGCAGGCAGCGTGCGGCGCTGGAGGTGGTGGCTCATGTCGATGTTGCTGTCGCTGCGCCACACCCAGAGGCCCGCGGTGTCGACGCCGACGTGCGGGTGCCGGCGAAATCGCGGGTCAAGCTCGGCGGTGCTGTTCAGCGCGTCGCGGTAGAGCTCGTCGACATAGTCGGGGCCCGCGTCGGCGGGAGGCGACAGGATCAGCAACGCGGCGACGTGCAGCGGGTCGGACAGCAGCTCCGCCGTCATCATCGCCACATCCAAGGGCTCCAGCAGGTCCATCGCAGACCCCGACCTCTCCGGCGTGGTGGGGGACACGGTAGCGCTGCTCTACCGTCGCCCGCGGTGGAATGCCGGCTTCAGGCTGGTGTTAACTGCCGCCGGGCGATCTTGGGCTAAGTCGCGGGTTCAAGTTCCACGTTTGCCGGAGCTGTGATGAGTCGAGTCATAGGTGACAGATGAGTCGCGTCTTGGGTTACAGATTCCCCGGTCTTTGGCCGGGGTTTTTGTTTTGGTTGGGCCAGTAGTTGGTGTCGGCGTCGATGTGGTGGCTGCTGAGGACGTGGTGGCCGGTTTTGCTGATGACGGTGACGGCGGTGGTGGTGACCAGGATGAGCACGGCGGTTCCGGCGTGGGTTCGGCCTATACCGAGGTGGTGGAGGCGGCTGGCGTGGCGCAGGGTGAGTTTGCCGAATTGGTCGACGGTGTCGTGGCGGATGCGGAAGTGTCCGTGGGCGGTGTGGGGTGGACTGGCTTTGGGGCGGGCGGAGTAGGCCTGGGCTGGTGTAGCGCCTGCGGTTAGGGCGCGGTGGATGCGCTCAGTGTTGTACACGGCGGCGAAGTCATCGAGCAGGATTTGAGCGGCGGCGATGGTGGCTGGGCGGGGCCGGCAGGCCAGCCAGCGTTTGAGGGTTTGGTGGAAGCGTTCGATTTTGCCTTGTGTTTGGGGATGTCCGGGGTGGCCGTTTTTCTGGGTGATGCCCATGCTGGCCAGGAGGCGTTCGAAGTCGTTGTGGCCGTGGGTGAATCGGGAGGTGTAGACCGATCCGTTGTCGGTCAGCGTGGAGGCGGGCAGTCCGTAGGTGGTGGCGGTTACGGTGAAGCTGGCCACGACGTCAGGGCCGCCGACGCGCCGATAGGCGGTGCAGCACAGCAGGTATCGGGAGTGGTCGTCGAGCCAGTTCAAGATTTCGAAATCGCTGCCATCGGCCAATCGCCAATGGGTGAAATCGGATTGCCAGCATTCGTTGGGTTGGTCGGCGGCAAAGCGGCGGTAGGAGCTTTTCGGGCGTTTGCGTGGTTGGGGGGTGATCAGGCCGTGATGGCCCAGGATGCGCCGAATCGTCGAGGCGGCCGGCACCGCCAGACCCTGGCTGGCCAGATGGTGCTGCAACGTGATGGGGCCGGCGTCGAGGCCCTCGCCGACCAGCTCTTCTCGTAGCAGCACGATCGCGGTGATGACCTCGTCGCTGACCGCGCGAGGGTTGCTGAGGGGTCGCCGGGACCGCGGGTCGACCGCGTCCAAACCGCCCTGCCGATAGCGGTCGAGCAGTCGATAAATGTGTTGCCGCGACATCCCATAGGCGCGCGCTGCAGCGCTCACCGATAGATGACCGCTGATGACTTCCAGGACGACCACACGCGCTTTGGACATGAGCCATGACTGTCACTTATGACCCGCCTCATCACCGGTCATCGCAGGTGTAACCCATGACGCGACTCATCTGTCACCTATGTCGTGAACTCACACACCACGTTTGCCGGAGCTGAGCAGTTACACAAGTCAGCGGTACGAGCAACACCGCGACATCAAGTTCAGCTGAAGTATTGCTCTTTGGAGGCTTGCGCTGAGGTGGAGCCGAAGCCCTCGGCCGCAGGACTGAGATACTGGCGACCATGCCATTGGAGATGTTGGTGTTCGCCGTCACTGCGGATCGAACGACGTGTGAACCCATGCCTGCTACACGACTCGCCAGCCTCGGCATCCTTGAAACATCGCACTTGGAGCGATGGATTGTCGATCACCCAGAAGTACTCGGCGACAACGTTCGAATCGTCACCACCCAATACGACAAATGGTCCTCCGATTCCGGCGACCTCGCCAAAGAGCGACTCGACATCCTCGGCCTCGACAGCTCGGGCCAACTGGTGGTCGTCGAACTTAAACGCGGCGTCGACCCGAACGTGCACATGCAGGCCATCACCTACGCTGCGCTGGTGGCGGGGTTCAGCAAGACAACCCTCGCCGGCGCCCACGCGGACTTTCTCAACCGCAGAGCGGGGACTGAGAAAATCTCGGTCGGCGAGGCAGCGGAACTCCTAACCGAGCATGTTGACGGAGTCTGGGAGGAAGACGTTCTCACCGTGCCGAAGATTGTCTTGCTGGCCGAGGATTTCACGGCTCAGACCTACACGACCGTCACATGGCTTTCAGGCCTCATGCCGAGTCTGAGCATCGAGATGCACACCGTGAACGCCTTCGTGCTCGACCAGCAGCAACCATGCGTAGTCTTCCGGCGGCTCTTCCCAGTCGTAGATCCCTCGACCCGCGTGCTTACACCAGGTCTCTCCGCGGCCGGGCCCGCATCGGTCGCCAACAAGATCGCAGAGAAGAAGCGCCGAATCCGTTCGACTTACACCCTCTACGACAATGCAGTGATACCCGAGGGCGAACAGATCTCGCTCGATCTGCACACATGGATTGACGCCGATCTGGCTGCGGCCGTCGACGCCTGGGTTGCCGAGAACCCCGGACGCGGCAGCGCTACGTGGATTAACGACCGAGAACGCCCACTGCAATGGAATGCCGGATCCGGTGAGTTGTTCACACCAACCGGCCTCGCGAAACACGTGATCATGGAGGCGACAGGTCAGCTGCGAGATGCGATACCCGGCGCAGATGTATGGAACTGGTCGGGTAAATCACTCGCTAATCTAGCAGCCGCACAGGAGGTTACAACCATGGTAGATGCAGGGCATCGTGCCGCCAGCGAGCTCTAACCGGAAAGTCTCCATGGCTATCGAACAGGTCCGGCGGACGGCGCCGACGGCCGACCGCTAAAGCCGCCTCAGAAGGCATTGCTGACAGCGTGAAACGGGGGCTAACGCACTTCAAACCCCGCTGAGCCGAGCCGTAAGCGACGAGCAAGATCCGGGCCGCCAACCTCGGCGATGAAGTTCGGGTCGCCACACACGATGAGCTGATCACGCGCCCGCGACAACCCGACATAGAGGCGTTCGCGCGATCGCTCCATTGCGTTCTTCTCGTTAACGACGAGCACCACGGCGCGTCGTTCGAGGCCCTTGAAGCCGAGAACGTGCCCGTAGAAAACCTGGTCGGCGTCCCAAAAGCTGTCCCAGTAGGCAGCGCTTCCCGCTGCTTGGCGTTCCTTCTGTTCGGGGTGGCGGGTGCCAGTCGTCAGTAGAGCAACATCTTCCGGACGCCACCCCGCGTCCAGTAGGCGCTCCACCTGATCGTCGCCAGCATTCATCGCCTCCCCTTGCAAGCATGGGATGAAGGTGACAGCGGGTCCGTCGCCGCCGAGCAGCCGCATGGGGTGATCGACCAGTGGCTGGAACACGGTCGCGATCTGACGCGTATTACGAAGATTGTGGTCCAGGATCAGCGGCACGAGCGGGACGGGCGGCGAGCCATGTCGACTGAACACGCGCTGTCCTTCGTCGCTGAAAACATAGAGGCCGCCGTTCTCATCGTCTTTGAGCGCTGCCAGGAGCGGGTCCCACCATGTGTCAGCGAAATCCTGAGCCTCGTCAACGACGATCGCATCGAATCGGTGTCCTGGCTCGAGTTGCGCTGCCAGATCCGCCATTTGGAGTGGCAAGTCGCGCTCCCAGAACTGCGCGGATTCCTCGGTGCGCAACGACTCGTCGGGACCGACGGGTGCTCCCCATTGCACACCAAGAGCGTGAAACTCACCGACATACGCCAGCTGCTGTCGGCGTCGCCATTTAGTTGTGATTCGCTCCAAGTACGAGGCAAGGCCATGGGAATAGCAGACCAGCGCAACCCGCTGGCCCTGCGCCGAAAGCCGACGAGCCTGCTCTACCGCCAGAAAGGTCTTGCCGCTTCCCGCGCCGCCGCGGATCTCGACCCGGTGCAGCAGCTTTATGGCATCAAGTATGACGGCTTGATGTTCGGTCAGCGCGTCGGCCGCGTCCTCGCCGGCCAGCGCGCGGGCGACGACATCTCGTTGCGGTAATCCTCTGCCGCTCAACGTGGTTGAGAGTTGGCTGATGCCATTCTGACTCAGAAGCGGCCGGTCGAGCTCCTGTCGCAGCAGAATGCTCTTGAGCTTATCGACCAGCTTCGGAAGGTCGTTGCGGTCAATGACTTTCCATCGCGGACATTCGGGCAGTGCGAAGTCGTCACCGATTTCAGCGTTGGGCAGGACGACGTGGTCCCAGCGTAATCGACCCTGAGTCCAGCGGTCGTCGGCCTCAACGAACTCTCGCAATGCGTAGCAGGCCTCGCGGGCTTGGCGCACCGGATCGATCTCGTGATCGGCCCCGCCTCGACGCTGCAACCAACTCTTGCCGTTGTGCCAGACCTCACCACCTTTGACTTCGAGACAGATGATGCCTGCGCCTTCGATTGCGACGACGAAGTCCACCTCGTGATCTTTGAGGTGATCAGTGACGCGCTGGCCTGGAATGAGCAGGTCGTTCGGCTGAAGTTGGGTATCGAGGGTTCGGTAAACCCTGCGCTCCGCGTCATTTGCAAGGCGAGGGCTTTCGTTTTTGAGTATCAAACTAGCCTTATGCGTGGCGAAGAACAGCCAATTAGGCTGTTGCGGTGGGCGATTGGTGTTCCCCGTCAGAGTCCGTGAAAGGTTGTGCGGATCAGCTGCAGCAAGGCGGCGGCGCCTTCGCGGTCGACTTGCAGCGACTGCGAGACCTTGTTCGGTATCTGTCGCTCGGCGGAGCCGTAGGTATCCAGCTGCAGTATGGTCTGTCCCTCGGCATCGAATGCCCGCCAGCCGCATAACACGGGCTTGTGGCGACCGTTTTTGTCGGATTCAACTTGCTGGAACTCGCTTACGAATGCCATTCAGCCTCCCCATGATCTTGAATGAGTGGTCACCATATCGTCCTGACGGTTCGTAAGGGGCCCACTTGTTCAAGATGATTCCTCAGACGCCAAGGCCCTTTTGAACCGCAGAATTTCGCAAGTAACGCTTCCTGAAAGGTGAAACCTGCTCCTGTTAGCGGACGATTCGCCGAGGCGGTCGCTAAAAATCCTAGGGCGACGTCGTCCGAACGGCTGAACGGCATATGCATCTCCACGAGGTTCAGCCCGTTTCGCCTTTCGCTGTCGGACTCCTTCGCTAATCTTCGGCTGCGCAAGACCACATCGTGGCGGCGAGAGGTTGATTAGAGATCTTCGGGGGGCGGATGGGCAGGGTGGGAGAAGTTACTCAGGCATGGGTTCAATACCTGCGATGGAACGATGCCGTCGCAGAGGTGGTCTATCCGGTCGGCCAAGAAGCGCCGCCAGCCTACATGGATATGGATGACTCGGAGCTCGACCGCATTGCCGAGCGCGCAGGTCACTTCGGCCAAGATCCAGGTATGGCGCTGGCCGAATCGGTACGAGCGGTCACTGTTGACTCGTACAAGCAGTTCGATCTAGCGCTAATAGCGAGTAGAACGAGAGCTTGGTCGTCCGGAAAAAGGCACGAGCCGCCGCCATGTCTAGCCTTCCTAGCGGCGACGGTCCTCGCCGCCGAGGATATGGGCAAGTCTGAGAAGGACATTGCCAGCCACGCCTACTATGCGCGGCTCGCTCGACTGCTTAAGCTCCCGGACGACGACACCAACTTGAGGCATCAGTACCCGAGATATGCCGAGTTCTTGTGGCGCTGCTTGAACAGCTGGTTGGAAGATCTCGACGGCGAGCGGGGAATTCCGACCGCCTACGCGCTGACTCACCGTTACGTGGGACTTCCTGTTTCGCAAGCGCTCGTGAGGGAAGGCGATCGCCGCAAGTTCCCCGCGATGTTCGCTCAATTCGGCCTGAGCCCAGGCATGCAGATCGCGCCCGAAGATCTCGTCAGCTACCTCGACCATTGGCTGAGCAACGAAGGCTCGCCCGCGTCCACCTACTTGCGTCGGCTGTGGGCGCAGCAACCCGCCCGCGAGCGCATTGCCACGGTGGCGGCCGTCGAGCTCGCAAACTGGGATGGAGTCCTCGAAGATGGCTCGGCCCTGACCGTCGGGGGTACCACGTTAGCCACTCGCGCAATGATCGTGGTAAACCTCAGGACTGGCTTCCTTAAATCGTCGCTTGACATCTCGTTAGGTATTCGCCCGCTGACATCCGATATGCACGGCCAGATGGAAGTCCGATCGACCACCGGGGAGTGGCTGGACATTGGCTTCGCACCGGGAACGGCGGGTCTTTGGCGGACCTCATACACCAAAGCGATCGACTTCGGCTCGATGTTTGAGGGCGCAGTGCGGATCCGCCATGCCGGCGGCGATGAGGCATTGGAGTACAAGCATTTTCCGCGAACCCTCATCCCGTTGATCTACGACGAGTTGCAGTCAGCGTACGTCGAATCGGAGCGCCTACAACTTGGCGCGGACTCGTTGCTGCTCGTGAGGACCGTTGCGCAGACTAGAGTTAAGACCAACGTTGTTGACGAAGTCGAACGTATTCTGAATGGGTTCGCGCGACCGGGATTTCAAAAAGTCGACAAACTTAGCGGTCTGCCGCCAGGGTGGGTCTTGTTCAAAGATGTTCAGCTGTTCGGTGCCCCGACGACGACGCGGCTCAACGAACTAATCCCTTTGGCCCGCAACAAGCTTACGATTGCGGGAGGGTTGAGGATTCCATCACGGATCCGGAAATGGTCGACACTGAGCCCACCAGAAGTGCGGGCTGCGGTCCAGAGCGAGCGAAATTTACGCGTCACGCTCGCGGATTCCCGGACTGACGACTTAATTCACGAATGGAAGTCCGATAGCGGTGCTCTTGTGGCGCCGCTTGCCGATGCTGATCTAGCCGACGGAGACTATCGCGTATCGCTGTACACGGGTAACAAATCGAACCCAGTACAGCAATCGTCTATCAGACTTCGGTCTAGCGTGAATCCTGACGTCTTTTGGAGTAGTGCGCCCAGGCTGGTATACGACCTTGCCGACCCCCGGGGTGTCATCTCTGCGAGCGAATCCAATGATGCCCAAACGGATCTAGTCGACGGAACGACCACAGTTGGTGACTCTAGGATCGAGCCGACAGAACATGCAAAAGCCAAGGTTACCTGGGCGGGTAATCGACCGGTCGTCAAAAGTGTCGCAATTCAGATCGGAACACCAGATCCGCAGTCGTGTATCGTCACCGGCGCGCACTACATCAAACTTCCGACCTGGATGGGTGGGCACGCCCCGAAATTCATTGAGGGCGAATGCAAATATTGCGGTTTGGTCAAGCGCTATCCGGGGTGGCTGTCCAGGTATGGTCGGAGCGCTTCGACCGTGAACGGATCAGAGGAGTCCGTCACCGTCCATGACCTTGACGCTGTTGACGAACAGGCAGCTCCGAATTGGGACGTCGCGCTCGACGCGCTCATGCACCTCGGAGGTGGCCCAATCAGCTCACTGGAGTCGATAGCCACGCAACTCGAAGGCTCGTCCTTGTTTGTGGACAACTTCATCCGGACTCTTGAAGCGTTGGGCCACATCGCTGTTGAGCGCGACGACTTCTTTCGGGCGAACCGCTGGGAGATTTCACCATCGTGCATAGCGCAGACATCCGACGGCCGCTATCGTTTCGCAGGCTTCTGGCCGCCTGACACGGTTCGCGGCGTGGTGGAGCAGGCTTCGGAGCGCGGCGCGGTAATCAAGACAGAAACTGGCGAGGATGGCCCGTCAAGGCAGATAATTTCTGATCTTGGCGATGACGATGCAATTGAGCTGAGCGAGGCCGAATCTGGCATCACCGTTGTTGCCTCAGCGGGGGAGCAGATGCTGCAGGCACTTCCGCGGTTGTCATCTGTCGGCACACGTTTGCCGCGGACCCCGATGCCGGGCTTCCAGTCGGCAGAACGATTCGACGTGCAAACCGCGAGTTGGATGGAGACGGGCGATCTCTACAATCCGGGGGCTTATAGACTTCGTCGCGGATTCGAGTCAGTTTACATCTACCGCGCAGAACACGACGTGGCAGCAGGCACGGCGGCTGTCGCTCCTGTGCACCTCGTTAAGCATCTGGCCGCCAACGGTGTTGGAAAGACATTGGCCATTTACCAGAAGAACACCAAAACCGTTCTGCTACCGCAAGGCAGCGATCTTCCCGGGCTCTACGGCCGGGCTGTCGTCGCGATGTCTGGCCGCCCCCCCGCCACCAAAAAGCTCAGCCTGAAAGACGGGCCGAAGCGACGTTGCCTGCTTTATGAGGAAATTGACCAGCCGTGCGCTGACCTTCTCGCCACCCTCCTGATTACCTAGGACCAAATCAAAATATGAAACAGATAACGCCGGTGTCTTTGGCCGATGCGCTCCGAGAGGCCTACATCCGATACTTCGACACCGCCTTCTGGCTTAACGATGACTCGGTGATGAGCGAACGCCGTTCTCTTCTCGAGCAAAGCGAGGCGCTGGTCGGCCAGATCATGATCGAGCCGGTCATCCCGTACACCAATACGGATCGGCTGCTTGATGTTTCGGCAAAGCTGGGCATCTCCGACGCCGCTACCCGGGCCGTCGGCAGCGCACTGTTTCCCAACGTCCCGACCGAGGCCCTTAGGCTCCGCGAGCATCAAGCGCAGTCGATCGAGCATCACTTCTTGGATGGCACGGCACCGGGGCGAAATGTCGTCGTCACCTCTGGGACCGGCTCGGGAAAAACTGAGGCTTTCCTCCTTCCGCTTTTGCTCCGGCTAATCCGCGAGTCTGAAACCTGGCAGCCACAGCATCAGGCGCATTGGTGGTGGAAGTCGGACGCCTCAGGTTGGCAGCCCTTGCGCCATCCGGAAACGCGCGCATCCGGCGTGAGGGGCCTGATCTTGTATCCGACCAATGCTCTTGTCGAGGATCAGATGACGCGATTGAGGCGCGCAGTCACCCAACTCCGCACTGTCCGCCCAGACAAGCCGATCTGGTTTGGGCGCTATACCGGAAGCACGCTCGGGTCTAAAAGGCGGCCTGGGTCCGCAGCTGCCGGCCGCGAAGTCGCCGCCGAGATACGGCAATTCGAACGGGAATTCGCGGACTTGATTGCAGCGCGTGCCAATGGACGCAGCGAAATCGACCTAAGCCAGTTCACCGATCCGCGATCCGGCGAGATGGTGACGCGGTGGGACATGATCGCCCACGCGCCCGACCTCTTGGTCACCAACTACTCGATGCTCAACACGATGATGATGCGGCATTTCGAGGACGCGATATTCGAGCAAACGGCTAGGTGGCTATCCGACGACGCCGACCATGTATTCACCTTGGTCGTCGACGAGCTGCACCTCTACCGCGGGACGCAAGGCAGCGAAGTGGCGATGATCGTCCGCGCCTTGCTACGGCGCCTCGGACTATTTCCGGAAAGCCCGCAACTCCGGGTGATCTCAACGTCGGCGTCGCTCACCGAGTCTGCAAGCGGGCTTGACTACCTCGAGCAGTTCTTCGGCCTCGATCAGAAGACCTTTACTATTCAGCCGGGCCGGCAGCTCGCGCTCGAGCCTCCTCAGGGCGTCACAGCGGACCAGGTCGAGGATGGACTTTTGGAACCTGCAACCGTCTCGCACCTTTTAAGCGCGGCATGCTTAGACCAGAATGAAGGCCGGATACGCGCCACATCCGTCGACACGATTGCTGAGCGCGTATTTCCTGGCGTCGACGAACGCCTTGCACTGACAAACCGCCTGCTTGAACAGGTCGCGGAATCCAACCCATCCTCCTCATCAATTCCTCTGCGCGGCCATGTATTTGTCAGGAGCCCCCGCGGCATCTGGGCGTGCAGCAATGCCGGTTGCCCTGGTGTCAGCGGGGGTAATGAAGACCGAAAGATCGGACGGCTCTATAACACTCCACTAAGTGCGTGCGCTTCGTGCGGTTCCCGTGTGCTGGAGCTGCTCTATTGCTACACTGAATGCGGCGACATTAGCCTCGGTGGATTTATCGTCGGCCGCAGTGACGACTCGGGAAAGGTAACTCAGGTTCTGCTCGCGCCTGGACCCGTCACGGAGGAGCAGAGCGGTAAGTTGATTTTCCTCCGACCCGCAACCGACTTCTTCTGGTATCGGCCAGGAGTGCCAACGGCAAGTCACCGCCCTTGGACCAAGGACGGTGTGCAACTGGCGTTTGCGCCCACGGCGTGGAACCCTGCGCTCGGCCTGGCCGATGTCAACGGCGGGGACGCAACCGGAGTGAGTTTTTTGATCGCCGGCGGCGCCATTCCCGAGGATCGGATCCCGGCGCTCCCAGATCGCTGCCCGGCATGCGGTTTCGTGTCGCGAGTACCTTCAAAATACCGTGCCGGAGAACTCTTTTCCCCTATCCGTGGCCATTCAGGCGGCCCCACGGCCGCCATCCAGCTCTACTCGTCGCAACTCATTCACAACCTGAGTTTGGGACGTTCAGGCCGTGAATCGATTAGCGACGCCAAGACAATTGTGTTCACTGACAGTCGAGACGACGCCGCGCGGACATCGGCAGGCGTTGCCAAGAACCACCATCGGGACCTCGTCCGCCAGGTCGTCCGCCAAGAGATCAACGCGAGTCCAGATCCATTAGTAGTGCTGGACAATCTGATCGCGAACAACATGGCCGCTGTGCAGGAGCGCGGCTTCGCTGGTGTGGCCATTGCGCGCTTGAAGGAAAGAAATACGGCGTGCCCTTGGACGAGTCGGATAAGGCGGCCCTGGTGGCTGCCCTGGATGAACTCGCGGGCGCGCGAAGCACCCCGTTCAATGAACCGACGGCGAGCGCGTAATGGATGTCTTCGTCTCGTTGGGAACAAATCCGGGTGGGACAAATCCGTATAACCAGAATCTCGAAGACCGCTTCGACGGCGCTACTCGGCGGTATTGCGCGCGTTCCGCCCACCGACACCCGGGCCGCGGGCCGAACCACCGCTGCAGCAAGGCCAGGCGAAGCTAAAGGCGGCACTCCGAACATCGGTCATTGACGCGACGTTCGATCGGGCCCGCCGCGATCTCGAATCGGTTGGCATAGCATCGATTACAGTTGCCGGGCGGCAGCAAGTCGCCGGGCCGCTCGATTACCAGCAGCAATCCGAATTACTCGCAAGTGTGCTCCGGATCCTCGGTCTCCTTGGCCGCACTGAGAACAGCGAACGTGGAGGCGTCCGGCCGGAGGCCCTGACGCCGTCACCAATTAAGAAATATCTTGCTGCAGTGGCCACCAAGCTGGGGCACGACGCGGGTTCTCTCGAAATACAGCTGGAGAGCATCACATCTGACCCAGCAGTGAGCCGAGCGATCGCAGGCTGGTTGTTAAAGACGGGATCCGCTGATTCCAAGCTCCTCAGGCGTTGGAGCGACGCCGTGAAGAAGATGTGGCGTTGCGCGCGATGAAATTTCAACCATCTCCAGCCAAGTCTTGGCGTCTGTGCGAACAGGCAATGCTTCGGCGGCGAGCTCATTGAGGTTGACGTAGCCGCGTCCGGAGACCAGGACTACTACGCGTGGCTTGCGCATCAGGTGCCAAGACGGCTTGCCATCTCAGAATTAACTGGACAGACTAAACCGCTTTCAGCGCAACGTGATCGGCAACGTTCGTTCAAGGGCGCGTTAACCCTAACGGAGAACGATCTCACCGACGAGCTCGATGTTCTCTCTGTCACCACCACGATGGAAGTCGGCGTCGACATCGGCTCCCTACGCTCGACGATGATGGCCAACGTTCCTCCTCAACCATTTAACTACCAGCAGCGCGTTGGTCGTGCGGGGCGATCCGGTCAAGCACTGAGTTTTGCCTTGACGATGTCGCGATCGAACCCACGACGAGTACTACTTCAATCGAACCGACCGCATCACCGGCGATAATCCGCCTCAGCCGTTCCTGGATCTGAAGCGGAAGCGCATTATTCAACGAGTTGCCGCCAGCGAAAGCCTCTTCGAAGCTTTTTCGACTCTCCAGCACGGACCAGAATGGAAGCCCCAAAGCAGCCATGGGACTTTCGGCCAGATCACCGACTGGCCAAGTTTCCGGCCGGTCATCGAGCAGTGGCTTGCCTCGGCGAATCGAGTCGACGAGATCGTCGATCGTTTAACGGCGCACACCCCGGTTGGGCTCACGGCAATCGCCGAAATCAAGCAGTGGTTGAAAGTCGCCTCGGTGAAGACATAGACAAGATCGTCGAGCGCGAGGGCGGTTCAACGGATACCGAGCTCAGCGCCGCGCTCGCGCGAAATGGCGTTCTGCCCATGTTCGGATTCCCGACCCGGGTACGTAATTTGTGGAATGCGCCGATTAGGAACGTCACGGCGATGCGCAACGAAGTGGTCAGCGACCGCTCGCTCGACATGGCCATCAGCTCGTTCACGCCGGGAGCCCAAGTCGTCAAGGACGGGTTCGCTCACAAAGTCGCCGGCTTCGCAGCTTATGTGCCAAGAGGGAACACAGTAGAGACGGTGACCCACTCGGCGCGCCCTACTCCATAGGCCGCTGCCCGAAATGCGGCCGTACCGAGCTCGGCAACTCAGCGATCTGCGGCGCTTGTCACGAAACACTGCAACGGGTTTCGCTCTATGAGCCTCGCGGTTTCCGTACCGACTATCGCCCGCGGCCCTTCGACGACGATCTCGACATTCTGCGAGGTGCCGGCAGTCCGGCGCTCACGCTCAGCGTGCTTCCAACAGAGCACGCCGAGCTGGACCGAATCGATCTCGACCTCTATTCACAAAGCCGACTCGTGTCGATCAACGACAATCTTGGCCGCGGGTACACCTTCAATTTGGAGGCGGATGGGACTGTGCTTGCCGACAACGCAACCGGCGGATCTCCTACCTTCGACGTCATCGGCGAAATTCGCGTAACAGACGCCCTGCTTGTCACTCCCAAGAGGCTCGACGTCAAAACGGGTGCGGTCGCGCTTTACGATCAGCCCTCCGGAAGGGCTGCTTACACATCGCTTGGTGAGGCGCTCAGACGGGGCGCGGAGGTCTACCTTGATCTCGATCCGAGCGAACTGACGGGTTACGCCGTTACGGCTACCGCTATTTGGGGCCGAAACGCCGGATGCGAAGGCTCAAGTTGCAGCAGCATTGTTCCTCGCCGACACCGCCGCGAACGGGGCTGGGTACGCGGTGGAGTTGGGCCGAGCCGACCAGTTCGAGCGGATGTTGAAGAGCACTCTAAATGATCTGCGAATAATGTGGGATTCCGCTGGCCACACGGAGCGCTGCGATACGTCTTGCCCGGATTGTCTTCGTCCTATGACAATTCGCGGAAGCACGCACTGCTCGACTGGCGGCTTGCGCTGGACATGCTGGAATTGGCAACAGGCTCTGAGTTGACGATTGCCCGTTCGCTCCCGCCGGCGGCACAGTGGATAGAGACAGCCGCTGAGGCTCTGGGTGAGTCGCAGACTGAGCAGATACGTGGTGTTCCGGTGATTACGCGAAGCGGCAGATGCGTCATGTTGTGCCACCCTTTGTGGCGAGTGGAGCCTGCATTCTTTACCGATACGCAGGCAGCAGCATTCAGTGAAGCCGAAGAACGATTCAAAAGTGTTGCTTTGGAAGACATTCGCTCCTTCAGGCGCAACCCGCTGGTGGTCTGGTCTGACCTGCAGTGAGCCATGCTCTTAGACGGCCCCGGCCCGCGCCGCTTGACTACATCACCGCTACTCAGCTGGTCGACGGTGATGCTTGCCCGTGGCGTCTCGGATTCAGTCGCGATCCCGCGGTCTCAATGCTGGACCGGTCGAGCCCCGCGAGCGCGCTCGGGTTAGTAGCCCACGAGGTGATGAAAAGATTTGGCCAGTCGAACGACTTCGAGTCAATTTGGGATGCGGCGGTCTTTAGAGCGCAGTCGAAGCTTGCCAAAGACTGGGAACCCTCGACGGTTCCATCGCCGGAAAATTGGCCGGGATGGTCGTTGACCAAAGTCCGGATGCGAAAATTGTGGGAGCGCAACAGCACACCTCTCGAGCCGTACGCCGCCCATCCTGGCTATGCCGTCAGTGGCAGACCCCTGGCAGCACGGCTGCCGTGGCGAGAAAGGTGGTTGCGGCATCCTCATTTGCCGTTGGCGGGCAAGCCCGATTTGGTTGAACGCGTGCAAGATAACCTGTGGGTTGTAGATCTCAAAACGGGGCTGCGGCAGGGCGCACCTACGTCGGCTCAACGCAGGCAACTGCTGTTTTACTGCGCCCTGGTAGAGGCGACTTTGGGCCAATTGCCGTCGTACGCCGCTGTCGAGACCACACGCAATCAACGGCACTCGTTCGCTGTAGAGACGTCGGAAGTTCAGCGTGTGGTAGGCGAGGGTATTGGCTTACTTACATCGATAAACACTCAAGCCGCCGAGGGTCTTAACGAGTCGCTGGCGGCGCCATCGCCGGAGTCCTGTGGCTGGTGCGCATTTCGCCCAGCTTGTCGTCCATTCTTCGAAGCCTACGATGAGACATGGCCGATCGCGCACGTGTTGCTCTTTCGAGTCGAGTCAGTCAGCGACTCTAACCACGGATACAGCGTGGAAGCGTCTGTGCTGCTGCCGCATTGGCGTTCAGGAGAGCACGTGCACTTGCTCGGGTTGCCGTTCGATCGCACCCCAGCCGACGGCGAATTTTGGGCTGCCGCCAATTTTGCAGGGCGAGCATCGTCCGCCGTCGCCGCCTGGAATACGACGTTATGGAAGTGGTAGGCGGCTGGAGTCGATCCAGGAGCAATGGTCGAAATCTATGAGCAAGGCCCGATAGGTGGCGTAAGTGCATCACACCGCTTCGGGTGATTAGCCCTCTTCTTCATCCCACGCGTCGCTGTCGTCATCGCCAAGGTTGTCCTCGCCGTACGGATCGGTGAATTCGTAGAGCACGGAGCCGACTAGGCGCTCTACTGCGATAGATGTCGGGTCGGGCATATCGCGACCTGCGACGAACGCTAGACGCTCCGCCGAGATATAGGCCAGACGGACGGCCTGGATCACTAAGACTCGGCGAAGGCCTTCGGATACCTCCCCGCGCTCGCGGGCCACCGCCGCGAGCCGCGAGATCGTCTCAGCGCGGCGCGCGATGCGGATATCTGGGTGGCCCCGTTCTTTGCGTACCTCGTCGTCAACAACCTTCCAGCGCAACGACGGCGGCAGTTGGAGCGTGTCGGAAATAGGCGGGATCTTCTCGTTAAGGATGGCATTGAATCGCGACTCTTCGATCGCGTTGATGTAGGCGGTGTACTCGCAGGCATCTAGGCGCTTCCTAGCGTCCGCATAGCAAGCGCTCCTGCTGTTGACGCCCTCCAACTCCCAGAGCGGCCACACCTCGACCTCGGCGACCTCGAACGGATCCAGGATGCGCATCGCCACGACGTCGGTGCGCTGATTGGTCAGATGCCGGCCGATCCGGCCACTGAGCCGTTCGTTGGTTTGTCCGACGTAAATCGGCTCGCCGTCGTAGTCGTAGAAGGCGTACACACCCCACTGCGCTCCCGCCCACTTGCGGCCCTGTTCGTCTTTGGCAGCGACAAAATTTCGTAACTCTCGGCGGAACCGCTGAACGTCATCCGCGGGGAGCGAACCCTTGCGCGGCCTCCTCGGTGTCGGGTTCGGGGACGAACGGCCCTTACTGGACACGCCCGACGGTCTCCATATCAACCGGCGGTGTAGCCAGCTCACCGCGCACCAGCGGCATTAAGTAGTTTTTGGCGAGCCAAGTCACGACCGGAACTGCCACTGCATCGCCAAACCCGAACAGCGCCTGATTAATTCGCACACCGCCGAGGTTGTAGTCGCCAGCGCCCATCAGCCGTGCATACTCGAGCGGGGTCATCCACCGGACTCGAAGGCGTTTGTTGGCCAGCCGCACGACAGCCTGCTTGGATGACCCGCCCCGCGCAGTGCGGAGGCATCCGGAAATATCGTCAGGGCGCACCTCCCAGACCGCCACACCCGCACGCGTTCGGCGATACGCCGTGCGGTAGATGACTCCTCCGCCCCGCTTGAGCTCTGTCACACGTGCACGCTGCATGGGCGAGAGAGACGCCACGAAAGCCGCGGTGCGCTCGTCGTCCCACCACCGCTCATCGGTCTCCGGCACCTCTTCGATGAGCGTAGACAGTCCCGTGATGCGCGGCTCCGGAGGCGCGGGCAGGTGCGCGCGATGTGTACGAAGGCTGCCGTCTCCGTAAACCCACTGCAGGTAGTCGGGTCGCAACTCGCTGCGCTGCTCGGCGATGTCGGCAGGCGGTTGCTGCGCGCCCACGACGAACATCCGTGGCCGCGACTGAGGCAAAAACCGCCGCGCGTCGAGCGCCAACACGTCAACCGAATAGCCTAGGCCGTTGAACGCAGTAATGGCCGCGGTCAGATCATCGCCGCCATGGGAGGTGGCAAGCCCCGTCACGTTCTCCAACACGATAACTGGAGGGCGGTGCTCCTCTAGCTGCTCCATGAGTTTCACAAACTCCCAGAACACACCGGATTCGACGCCTGCGAAGCCCGCGCGGCCACCGGCCAGCGACAGATCGGTGCACGGTGACGACGCCCACGCTAGTGCCGCGTCAGTGGGTAGGTCGGTCATGTCTATCTTGCTGATGTCGCCGAGCGCGAATGTATGACCGTCGGACTCGCCGAAGTGCGCGGAGTACATGTCGCGCTTGTCGGGCTCGTAGTCGTTGGCCCACGCCACCTGAAAACCGGCGCGCTCTAGTCCCATGCGGGCGAGGCCGATACCAGCAAAAAACTCCATGGCCTTTGGCCTGGCCTTAACTGGACGGATCGGCGTGACATCTCCCACGAGCGTCACCGTAGCGCTTGGCACAGACACAATGCGTGAGGCTGAGCCGGGTCGCGATGGGTAGCCTCGGAATGTGACTCAATCATGGGCCACCAGCGACCACGCGCGCCGCTCGATGCAGGGCAACCGGTCGCGCGACACCGCGCCGGAATTGGCGGTGCGCCGTCTGGTGCACGCAATGGGGTTGCGTTACCGCGTCAATGTGCGACCAGTGCCGACACTGCGCCGCACTGCCGACCTGGTCTTCCCACGTCGGCGAATCGCGGTCTTCATCGACGGATGCTACTGGCATGGCTGCGCAGCGCACCATCGCCTGCCCCGAGCAAATGCCGACTACTGGAGTGCCAAGGTCGCGCGCAACCGAGCCCGCGACGCTGCCACCGACGAAATGTTGGCCGCCGCGGGTTGGACCGTGCTTCGCTTCTGGGAGCACGAATCGCCCGAAGCGGTTGCCGAGGTTGTCTGCCTCGCGGTACACGGCAGACCGCCTGACTAAATCAGTCCAGCGCCGCGTAAGTGCCGCTGCTTAAAATGCATCGCGGGCACGCGTCGTAATGGCCGATGTCACGCCAGACGGCCTAGCTTGCGGGAGAGGCAACAAATAGCCGAAAGGAACGACATGGAAACCTGGGAAGCGATCACAGCCCAAATGTAACGTCCGTCAATACAAGTCCGATCGAGTATCGGACAAGGACTTGAACCGTATCGCTGAGGCCGGCTGGCGGGCACCGTCGGCGAAGAACTTGCCCTAGATGGTCCATTGTGCAGCTGGACGCACTTCAGAGTTGCGCAATCGGATTGCGAGCCCAGTCGCTCGCACAGCTCGCCGCTCGATGGCTGCCCGCACCGACGCCTCCAACCCCACCACCCGCACCTTCGTCTTCGCGCGAGTCACGGCCGTGTAGAACAACTCCCGCGTCAACAACCGTGAATCCTCCTCCGGCAGAAGCACAGTCACCTCGTCAGCCTGGCTGCCCTGTGACTTGTGAATCGTCATCGCATGCATCGTTTCGATATCGGACAACCGGCTGGTGGCGAACTCCAGCGGGCCGCCGGCAGCCGCGATAACGGCCCGCAGACCGTCGGGCCCGTTGATCGACTACGCCGGTGTCGCCGTTATAGACATGCAGCCCGTAGTCATTGGCGGTCACCAACAGCGGTCGCCCTGGATACCACTCCGACCAAGGCGGCTGGCCGGTCGCCTCGGAAAGCCATTGCTCGACCTGACGGTTCCAGTGCCGCACCCCATACGGCCCCGACCGGTGCGCGCACAGCAGTCGGTGCTCATCGAGTATCGCCAAAGCAACGTCAGCAGCGCCGTACATCGCCGCTTCGCGCAGGCGCAGCGCGTGCGGCAGTAGCACCGAACGTAAAGCGTTAGAGGCGTCTTCGATGAACTCGATGTGCTCACCGCCGACCTTGAGCAGCTTTACCGCCTGGTCCGCATCACCGGTTCGAATCGCTTCAGCCAGAAGGCCAATTGTCTTGCCGTAGCGGTGCGATGTCTTGAGCGTCGCAACCCGCATATCGCTGCGCGACGAAATGCCGTCGACCAGGTCTGCCAGCACCGCACCGGCTTCCACCGACGCAAGCTGGTCGGCATCGCCGACCAGAATCAATCGGGAATCGGGGCGCACCGCCTCGAGCAGTCGCGCCATCATTGTCAGCGATACCATCGAGGTCTCATCGACCACTAATACGTCGTGCGGCAACCGGTTTGAGCGGTTATGCCGAAAACGAGACGACGTGTCCGGCTTGCTACCCAGCAGTCGATGCAACGTCATCGCCTGCAGTTCGCCGAGCCTCGCCCGGTCCTCGGGGTCCAACGAGCGCACCTCGAGTTGCACTGCTTCCAGCAGCCGGGCCGCCGCCTTGCCCGTCGGGGCGGCCAGTGCAATTCGCAGCCGAGACGCACCGGCTTGCTCGGCGAGCAGCGCCAAAAGCCGCGCGACCGTGGTGGTCTTCCCGGTCCCAGGCCCACCGGTGAGCACTGTGACTGCTTGCGTCAGAGCGATTTTCGCCGCCTCGCGTTGTTCTTCGAAGCCCTCCGGGAAAAGTCGCTCGGAGGCGGGCACATCGCTGACCGGTCGAGACGCCTGCAACGCAAGCAAGTCGTCGCAGACCTGCTTCTCCTCACGCCAATACCGATCGAGATACAGCAACCGGTCGTCGTAGAGGTGCAGAACCTGGCCAAGCAACGGACTGTCCCGCACCGCCGCCAGCCAAGCATCCGGCGAGGGCCACGGCAGATCTTCAACACCGATAGCAGATGCGATCGACTCCAATTCGATACAGACCGATCCGCCGCGCAGTCCGCGCACCACCAGCGCTATCGCCAACGCCACGTGTTCGTCAGACTCCTTGCCCAGCAGACAAATCCGATCCGCAATCCGCACATCGGAAACGTCCAGCACATCAGCTTCGTTGAACGTCTGCAACAAACCGGTTGCATTCATAGCAAGTTCAATTGTCATGCTGCAGCCCTACCTGTATCCAGCAAGTCCGACAACGCAACTACCAATGAAGACGGCGGCTGCCAGCTGAACACCCCGCACGGCTGACCGTCGATCACCGGGGTATCGGCGCCGCACATGCCCCGCACGAACAGGTACAGCACGCCGCCGAGATGCTGCGAGGGGTCATACGAAGGCGCGCGCCACCGCAGAAAACGATGCAGCACAACGGTGTAGAGCAGCGCCTGCAGCGGATAGTCGGATTGCAGCATAGCCTCGGCCAGCCGCGCGGGCCCGTAATCGGCGGCGTTGTCGCCGAGGTAGTTGGTCTTGTAGTCCACCACCAGGTAGCGCTGGTCGGGCAGGCGTAGCACCGCATCGATCGACCCGGACAGATACCCCCGCAGCGACTGGTTGCCCAACGCGGCCGACGTCAGCCGATCGACGTAAGGCGCCAAAGGATCGTCGTCCGACAGGAAAGCGCCCAACATTTCACCGACGTCAGCCACCGACACATTCGGTGCAGCGCCGCGCACGTCGCCGCCGGCCAGCGGAATTTCGAAGTCCAGCTCTCGCAAACGATCCCGCAGACCAATCTGCCGCAGGGTCAAGCCAGAAGCCAGCGGGCCCAAAGACGTGTCATTGAGAGGCACCAGCGCCGCAGCCAAGTCAGAAGCCGTCACGTCCACCGGGTACCAGTTCAACTCCCGCTGGGCGCAAGTCTCGAGCTCGATAGCGAGGTCCGCCGCAACTGGGTCGGCGTTCTCCAGCACCGCGTGCACCAGCGATCCGAACGTCGCGCCCCTGGGCAACGAAGCCATCAAGGATAAAACGGAAGGCCCGGAAGCGTTCTCGGTCAACGGGATCTCGCCGGTCTCATCGTCCTTCTCGGTGGTCTCCGGTTCGCTGGTAACCCCGACCTTCTCGGCGACTCGGACCAGACCCGAGTACGACGTGCGCCGCCATCCGGTGTCGATACTGCGGTGAAAGTGCCGGATCTCCAGATCCGACGGCGCCGCCGCAGAGGGCGCTAATGGCGCCTCAGCCACCACCGCCATCTCGATCACCGGGCCACCGGCGGCCTCCCACTCCTGCAGGCGCGCCAAAGCGTCGTCGTCGCTGATCTTCACCGGATCGCACCGATCGGGCACGCAAGACTCACCCGGGCGACGGCCACGCAACAGTCGCGAGACACCACCGTTCGGTTCGTCCCAGGACGGCGCCCACCACACCACCACCTGCGACTGGGCCCGCGTCATCGCGACATAGCTCAGTCGACTCGCGTCGCCGGCATCTTCGAGCCGGCCCTGCTGCTTCGCATGCGCGACACCGGGGCCGTCCGGGCCGCCGATATAGAGGCAGCGCACTCGATCCTCGTGAAAAACCACCAGGTCGTGGTCCTGGACGTTGCGGTTGAACAAGAACGGCAGGTAGACAATTGGGAACTGCAGCCCTTTGGCCGCATACACCGTCATCACCTGAACCGCGGTGGCGTCGCTGTCGAGTCGACGGTTGCGCTCAGCGGCACCGTTGCGCTCCTCGCGTTGCTTGCGCAGCCAGTCGCGCAGTCCCGGTAGGCCCAATCGTTCGTGGTGCGCGATGTCCTGCAGCAGCTGGGTCACGTGCGCAAGATCGGTCATCTGCCGTTCGCCGTTGTCCCACGACAGCACCCGATCGCCCATCCCGCGCAACTGGGCGGCTTCGTAGACGGCTGCCACGCCGCGTTCCCGCGCGTGGGCGGCCCATTCGCGCAGCGTGTCGGCAATCCGATCGGTCAGCGAGTCCCCGCCCGCAACAAGGGTTTCCGCGGTCTCACCGAAGAACACCGTGGCCGCAGCCGCGCGGACCATGCCGGGGCGATGCGGTTGGTCGAAGGCCTCCAGCAGGCACAGCCAGTCCGCCGCGGCGTTGGAGGTGAACACGTCGGTGTTGCCGGTGTACACCACGGGGACGCCGGCGTCGCACAGCGCCTGGAAGCAGACCTCGGCGTCGCGGTGCCGCTCGACGATCACCGCGATGTCGCGGGCCCGCACTGGCTTTCCGTCGAACGTCGCGCCGCCGGCCAGCAGCGCACGGACATCGGCGGCAAGGTCGGCGCCGATGTGCTCCCGTATCTCGCCGATGGGTAGGGTCTGGACGCCTCTGCGGCCCAACATCTCTCGCTGAACTACCCGCAGCCGGAACGGGTGGTTGTGAGGTGCGCCCGCGAGCCGGTGACCCTGGTGGTGAGCCGTGACATCCTCCACCACGATCGCGGCGTCACCGAGCTGGGCGCCCCGCAGTAGCGCCTGCAGCCGGTTCAACAGCGCGGAGTCGCTGCGCCAGTTGGTGGCCAACGTCTTCTGCTCGCCGGCCGTCGTCACCGCCTCCAAGTACGTCACGATGTCGCCGCCGCGGAACGCGTAGATGGCCTGCTTCGGATCGCCGATCAGGATCACCGTCGAGCGGCCACCGAATGCGCGGTCGATCACCTGCCATTGAACCTGGTCGGTGTCCTGGAATTCGTCGACCATGACGATCGGCCAACGGTGATGCATCCGTCGCCGGGCGGGAGAGTCGTCGATGTCCAGCGCGGTGGCCAGCCGACTCAGCAGGTCGTCGTAGCCCAGGACGCCGAGGCGCCGCTTGCGGGTTTCCAGTTCGGCCAGAACGCCTTTCGCGAAGTCGACGCGGGCCGCGGCCTCTGAACCAGGGTCCGGGCTAACGGGGCGCAGCTCGGCGGCCGGGTTGTTGACCACCTCGCGCGCCAGCTTCAGCGCCGGCCCGTACTGCAGCAGCGGATCGTCGCGCTCCTGACCGAAGTGAGCCAGATACAGATCGTCGACGATCTCGGTGGTGAGGTCGTCGAGGCTCTCCAGCAGGGTGACGGTGGAGGCGGTGTCCCCGGCCACGCCCAGCGACCTCAGCACCAGTTGGCAGAACTGGTGCGTGGTGGCGATGGTCGCCGCGTCGAAACCGGCCAGCGCATCGCGCAACCGTTGCCGGCGCTTCGCGCGCTCATCGTCCGGGACGTCGACCAGCCACCGCACCAACTGGTTGTCGCCGACTGCCGACGGATCGTCGAAAGCGGCCACGGCGTCGGCGATTTGGCGACGTACCCGCTCGCGGAGCTCCTGGCTGGCCGATCGACTGAACGTGATCAGCAACATCTGATCCAGCGTGGCGAGGCCGTCGGCCAGATAGCGCATCACCAGCCCAGCCAGCGCGAACGTCTTGCCGGTTCCTGCACTGGCCTGCAGGACGGTGGTGGATCGTTCGGCCGGCAGCGGGCCGAGCAGGTCGAAAGGCTGCATCAGACCGGGATCCTCTCGGCCCGCAGCATCGGCAGCCAGAGCCGGCAGGCGTAGGCGCCGAGGCGAGTGTCTTCGCTGTCGAACTCCTCACCCGCCCGCAGCGGTGTCATCAAGTCGGACAGCCGAGCGTCATTGCCCCATGCCCGCACGTGTGCCGGCTGGTCGCTCTCCCCGAAAACGCCAGTCCAGCGGTACCCCGCGGCGCTGACCGGGTCGTCGCCCGAATGCCGCGCGACCGCCCAGGCGTAGGACGTCTTGACCGGCAAGGGGAGTGGTTCGCGACGGCCCGCGTCGTAAATAGCAACCAATTCGCGCAGCGCCTCGGTAGCGTCGCCGTCCGGCCGTCCAATTTCTTCCACCCGAGGCGTGTGGCCGCGCTTGGGCCGCCCGATGCACGCCGCCGACCAGTCGTGGCGCGAGTCGCGAGCGTACAACGCCAGCAGCGCAATCCACGCTTCCAGCAGATGCTTGCCGTCCAGTTTGGAATAGGTCACCGACACCAGTCGCTGTCCGAAGACAGCGGGGACGGTGCCGCTGAGACGGCGCCCGCCGCCGAGTTCGATGTCGACGTCATACGGCTTGGGGTCCCCGGCGCGGTATTGCTGCGCCTCGGTCGCCAGCAACACGGCCTGGTCGCGGATCTCGGTGGCCTTGCGCCAGCCCAGCTTTCCCGGTGGCAGTGTGCCGCGCCGCCATTCCGCTTCGCGCGCTTGAGCAGCGGTCATGCCGCGCAGAACGTCGTGCAGTATCCGGTCGCCGACCGACCACTCCTCGAGGTTGTCGAGGTCGACGGGCATGGCGTCGTCGACACCGTCGACGTCGCGCGGCAGCGTGAAGTCCAGCGCCCGGAAGAAGCCTTTCACCGGGTCTTTGAAGAAGCCGATCAAGTCGGCCAGGATGACGTCCTCGACGGGTTGCGCGGGCAACGGTCCGGAATTGAACTTAGGGCGTTCGCGGCGGTCACCTGCGCTGGCCTTCGCGGCGCGCAACGCCGTCGGGTCGAAGCTGAACGGGACTTTCGGGACGAGCTTCCCGGGCTCGACATTACGAATGTCGAACGGTTGCAACGGATGTCGGACTACGATCCGGTCGCGGATCTGCGCGGCAGTGGTGGCGTCGAGGGCGTCCAGCAGCTCATCGAGAGGCACCGCGGGCGGGCGGGGTTGACCGGAGTACTGGTTGGCGCCGGTGTAGGTGATGATCAGCTTCTCGGTGGCCGCGCCGATCGCGTCGAGCAGCAACTGCCGGTCCTCGGAACGGATGTCACGCTCACCCGTCATCGGGTCGCGGGCCAGCGCGTCGTCGCCGTCGATGACACCGATCCGCGGAAACACGCCGTCGTCCAGTCCGACCAGGCAGACCACCCGGTGTGGCACCGAGCGCATCGGCACCATGGTGCAGACCGTCAGAGTTCCGGTGCGGAAATTGGCCCGCGTCGGCCGCCCGGCGAGGTGTTGATCGAGCAGCGCCCGGATGTCGGGTAGCCGTAGCTCGGTGTCGGCCCGAGTGCCGGCCTGCTGCAACACGTCTGCGAACTCGCGCTGCATCTGCCGGGACTGCCAGGCGTCGTCGTCGCTGATCCGGGTCAACGCGGTGATGCCGTCACTCAACGCGCCGAGCCACGCGCCCAACGGCTGCGCGCCGGACAGCGAGTCGGCGGCCTTTTCGAGGCGGCAGACGAATTCGGCGAGCTGCCCGGCCAATTCGACGCGGTTGCTGCTGACGTCATCCAGCGGCAGCGTGTTGTCGATCCAGGCGTGGGCGTCGTCGGACATCGCCACACCGGCCAGGATCCGGTCGATGCCGAAACGCCAGGTGTTGTGGACGAAGTCGACGTGATACGGCTTGCGGTGTTCTTGGTCGAAGCCCCACCGGATGTTGGCCTGCCGCACCCAGCGAGTAATCGACTCCAGGTCGTCGTCGGTGAAGCCGAATCGTGCTCGCACCGGCGCGGTCTCGGCGATGTTGAGCACCTCGCTGGCGGTGACGCGGCCGTCGGCCAGCGCGAGCAACTGCGAGGCCAGCCCGAGCAGCGGATTCGTCTGAACCAGCGAGCGATCGGCGAGTTTGACCCTTAGTCGGTGAGCGGGATGCGCGCCGTGCACCACCTCGCCGAGTCCGAAGTCGGCGACGATCAGCGGCGCATACGTCTCGATGTCCGGGCACATCACCAGGATGTCGCGCGGCTCCAACGTCGAGTCGTCTTGAAGCAGGCCGAGCAGCACCTCGCGCAGCACATCGATTTGACGGGCCGGGCCGTGGCAGCTGTGGACTTGCACCGATCGATCGCCATCGGCGAGTGTACGGCCTTGTGGCTGAACGGCATTGGCGGCGATATCTGCTTGCAGCCAGCCGAGGAGCGTGTCCGCACGATCCTTGGTAGGGAGGTATTCGTCGGTCTGCAGCGCGGTCGGCAGACTGCGCTCCAGTTCGCGGAGGTCGCGTCCGAGCGTGGCCAGCAGCGGATGGTCCACCTGACGGTGGCTGGTGTCGTCGCGACGGGGGATACCGCCGCGGTCGGCAGACAGCTTCTGCCACAAGGCATCGCTGGGGTGCGGCAACCACAAGTGCAAGTCGTGATGCGTCGACAATGCCTGCAGCAATTCGATGTCGGTGCACGCCAGCCGGGTGTGCCCGAACAGCGACAGCCGAGACGGCAGGTCGCTCGGACCCTCCTGCAGCCGCGTGACCGTCTTCTGCTGGCGGATGTGCGGGGGATCGGCGTCGATGCGTGCGACGAGTGCCCGCCACAATTCGGACTGCCACCGCAGATCGTCGTCGAGACCTGCTGAGCTGCCGTCGAGCCAGTCGATCAGCAACTGCGGACGCTGCCGGGCGTAGGAAGCGAACAGACCGGCCAGCTTGCGGGCCACCGAATACCTTCGGCCTCTGCGTAATTCGGCTTCGTCGCCGGCTTCGAAATGACCCAGATGCCTGGCCAAAATGACGCACCACGGTTGGTCGAGCGACGCGTCGATCGTCTCCAGCAACGGCCAGGTCATCGCGTCCGGTGACCAGGGGTCGTCGTCGACCGTGCCGGTGATCTCCGCGATCAGCGAGCCGGGGCTGCGGAACGCGATCCCGGCGCACACTCCGTCACCGCTGCCGCCGGCGCCGAGCACGTGGGAGAGCCGCTGGCTCAACCACCGCTCGACACCGCGGGCCGGCACCAGGACGAGTTCTTCGGCGAACGGGTCAGGAAGCGGTTCGGCCAGCAGCGCGCCCAACGCGTCGGCCAGCAGGTCGGTGCGTTCGGCACGGTGGGCGTGGAGTGCCATCGTCGCCACCTTAAAACGGGACGCACGTACCGTTGGCCGGTTCGGGCGATTTCTCGTACGAACGTAGTAGCGCCGATTACTCCTCGGCCAGTTCTTCTCGTTGCGCAGCGGTGAACGCCGGCATTGCGGCGGCCGCATCGACGAGCTTGGCGCTGCGATAGCCCCGGACGTTGCTCGAGACCGTCCTCAGCGCGTCGCGAGACTTTCCCCTCGCATAGGTGATGGCCTGTTCAGCCCTGACGCCGAGACCCGTGCCGACTTCGACGGCGTCCTGGTCGGCGCCCATGTAGAAGAACTCCCACCCATGGTCGTTGGTTTGCTGCTCGACCAGGGCCTTGATGTCGGCTTGTTTCCATTCACGGCTGGCGTTCTCCAGGCCGTCGGTCATGATCCCGACGATCACCGTGCCGGGCCTGTCCGCTTCGGCCTTCGCATTGATCTCCGCGACCGTCTCGGTGATCAGTTTGCCCATCGAGTCGTACAGGGCCGTGCGACCGCGCGGAAACAGTGCCAGCGGGGGAACCTGCCCGATTGCGATACTGCGGTAGACGACCTCGTATTCGTCGTCGAACTGCGCCAGCGTGGCGGTGCAGAGTCCTTCGCCCGCACGCTGGTCGGCGATGAATGCTTCGAAACCGCCGATGATGTCGGGACTGATTGACTGCATCGAACCGGAACGGTCGAGCAGGAATACTAGCTGGGTGAGACTTTGATTCGACATGAATAATCCTTTCGAAAAGTTCAGGACGGGTTGCTTTTTCGGCGCGGTTTGAACCGCATCGGCTCGGCGGCCGCCGCCGGCGGCAGCGGTTGGTCGGCGTACTTGTGTTGGCGGGCACGCTTGACATCTTCAGCTGTCACGCGCCCTCCGCTTGTGGCGTACGGCGCCAGCCTTGCCGTGTTGGCCAACCGGGGCCCCACCGCGTTCTCGGTGAGACCGGCGTGTTTGCCGGCCGCGGCCAGCGACAGTTCGTCGTCGACGACGGCACTGGCCAGTTTTTCGTCGAGAAGTCGCCCGACTTCCGTCAGCACAAGCCGAAGGTGTTGCAGCACTTCGGCTGCGGAGTCGGATGACTCTGCCTGGTCGAGATGCTTGCGGATCAGCTTGTACGGATCGGACATTGGACCACTGTACCGCAGAAACTGCGGATGCCGCAATAACTGCGGATCGTGCAGCAGTTTCGGACTCCGACATGATGCCTAGGCTGCTCGCGGGAAGTAATGGTCGGGATCAATTCGGCTTTCGCCTGACCAGCGGTAGGCCGTCAACGTTCCACCCTTCACCGCACTGAAGTCCACGCAAGCGCTGAGGGAGTTCCAGTCCCGAAGGTGCTGCGGGTCCCCTTGACGCCAGTAGTGTCCGTAGAAGACCGGAACCGTTCCGGTGTACACGTACGACCGGTCATCGGGCGTTACGTCGATGCCCGGCAACTCGGGATACGGCGTGCCGCTCTCAGTCGTGAAAGTGCCACTGATTTCGGCGATTTCGCGCAGCGTCGTCGCGTTTCCGTTCCACCAGCGGATTCTGGCGTTCTCGCGCAGGTGGCCGTCCTTGTCGGCGTATGGCGGCTGCCCGTGATCGACCAGACTGATCTCCGGACCTTTGAGAACAATTTCGACCGCTTCGTACAGCGCATCGCCCTTCGTGCTCGCGCGCACGAGATCATCCAGCGTGCCCAAGCGGTTTGAACCCATCGATTTGGTAATCACATTCATCGAAGCGTCGTGCCAGCACGCGTGCACAATGCGGAGCTCACCCAGGTCGAGCCACAACGGCAAAGTCTTGAACCACTCGAGGTACTTTGTGCGCTCGGCGCCGGTGACCTGATCGAGGAAGCTTTGGTGTTGGCGAGTGTTCTTGTCATTGTGGCGTCGCAGATATTGACCGCTGCCGACCGGATACTCCGTGTTGTAGGCGATTCCGTTGAACTCGTGGTTGCCCATCACCATCTGCGCGTAGCCGGCATCCACCATGGCTTTGACGATCTCCAACACGCGCAGTTGATCCGATCCGCGGTCGATCAGGTCACCGACGAAGACCGCCTGCCGCTGCGGGTGTTTATACGCGCCGGTTCGCTCGTCCTGTTGGTAGCCGAGAGCGCTCAACAGGCTTTTCAGTTTGTCGGCGCACCCGTGAATGTCGCCGATGATGTCGTAACCCTCCATGACTCGATTGTCGTATGAGGGTGTGACAAAATTCGCGCCTGCTCTCGCCCGCTGGAGTCGGTCACACTATGGCGGATGACCGCCGCGGAAGCTGCAGGGCTAACTATTTCTCGGCCGGGCGCAGCAAATTGTGATCCAACGATGCAAGAGCGCGTCAATGCGTCCTCGGTCATGATCGCGCCAGCTGCGCTGGGTCTTCGGCCAGAACGGGTATACCTGGCCAATGAATGAGTTGAGATTTCTCGAGCTGCACGGCGACAAGGTGGCTTACCGCGACGAAGGGGACGGGGAAACCCTGCTGCTGATCCACGGTATGGCCGGCAGCTCCGACAGCTGGCGGTCGGTGTTACCGCAGCTGTCGAAGAAATATCGGGTGATCGCGCCGGATCTGCTGGGTCACGGCCAATCGGATAAGCCCCGCATCAGCGATTATTCGCTGGGCGCGTTCGCGGTCTGGCTCCGCGATCTGCTCGACGAACTGGGCGTCAGCCAAGCCACCGTGGTGGGCCACTCACTCGGCGGCGGCGTGGCCATGCAATTCGTCTACCAACACCCTGACTACGTCAAGCGACTGGTCCTTATCAGTAGCGGCGGCTTGGGTCCCGACGTCGGATTGATCTTGCGGCTGCTCTCGGCGCCCGGGGCCGAGCTGGTGTTGCCCGTCGTCGCCCCGAAGTTCGTGCTTACCGCGGGCAACAAACTCAGGTCGTGGTTGGGCGCAGCCGGTATACAGTCGCCGCGAGGCGCCGAGATCTGGAGCGCCTACTCATCGCTATCCGATCCCGCGACGCGGCAATCATTTTTGCGGACCCTGCGATCGGTGGTCGACTACCGCGGGCAGGCGGTCAGCGCGGTGAGCAAGCTGGGTCTGCGCGAGCAGTTGCCGATCATGGCGATCTGGGGTGAGCGGGACGACATCATTCCCGTCGATCACGCGCACGCCGCGCACAAAGTCCGACCCGACGTCAGACTCGAGCTGCTGCCTAACGTCGGCCACTTCGCTCAAGTCGAGGCGCCCAACGAGGTGGTCGAGCTGATCGAGGATTTCATCGCGACCACCGGCGTCAGTACCGCAAGCACCCCCCAGCCGAACCCCTGACCGCCAGCCGTCGTTGCTTCATGGGCTTAGCTTGGGGTAGGCAACCGCACACCCGAGGGGAGCAAACTTCATGGAAACCTGGGACGCGATCACCGCCCGACGCAACGTCCGCCAGTACACGCCGGACCCGGTGTCGGACGAGGATCTCAACCGCATCGCCGAAGCCGGCTGGCGGGCGCCGTCGGCGAAGAACGGGCAGGCCTGGGACTTCGTGATCGTCACCGATAAGGCACAGCTGCAAGAACTTTCGACGGTCTGGCAGGGCGCGGGACACATCGCCGGTGCAGCCGCGGCGATCGCGTTCGTGATCCCCGAGCCGCCGGATGAGCGACGACGGGTCACCGACCAGTACGACGTCGGGCAGGCCACGATGGCGATGATGATCGCCGCCACCGACCTCGGCATCGGCACCGGCCACTCGTCGGTGGGGGACCAGGACAAGGCGCGTGCGATCCTCGGTGTTCCCGAGGGGTATCAGGTGGCCTACCTGATGGGCGTTGGGTATCCGGCCGACCGGCCGCTCAAGCCGATCCGCAAACCAAGTCGTCGGCCATTTGAAGAGGTTGTGCACCAAGGACATTGGTGAATCAACGGTGCCACCTGTCGGCGATCGCTTGCATCGATGTCTCGACGCTTCTGTAGCTCACCAGTCGGACGTCGAGGCCCGCATGCTCGACGAGATGTAGCGACCGGACGATCGCGTCGTCAATCCAGGCGTCGTCGTTGCCGAAGGCGCCACCACCCAAGCGAGTCAGGAGCACCGTGTTCGATCCACCCGATGCTGCCTGCTCCACCGCGGCCAGCATCGTCGCTTCGTAGGCAGCTTCCAATATCAGCCTGGCGAACGCCTCCCAGCTTGACGACGGTAAATCGCTGTAGGCGACAGGTAAGGCAGAGCAGAACGCTTGCGAAACCCGTTGAGCGCGAGGCGCGCCGACTCTGGTGACTTCGACGTCACGGTGCAATCCGATCGCGAGCTTGCTCCTTACGTCGTCACGCTTTCGCTCATCGCTGTTCACGATCAGGTCGTTGATCGCCGACAAGCCTGCTTGTGTGCCCAGCGCATAACCGTTGCGCATGCTCCACAGTGCGGTGACAGGCCGATCGAGTGCGGCTGCCAACGCGCTGCCCACTTCGGCCAAGCCGTCGAGTTGTCGATCGTGTGCCTGGCCCACCTGCCCATCGACGGGGACAAAGTAGTTGCGGTAGATGGTGGCGGCTCCCGCCGCGATGGCACAGGTTGGGCCCTGGGTGTGGTCGAAGGCGTACTGCGTGACCCCATCTTCAGGGGTGACCGCCGGGTCGACCATTTCCAGCAGGTTGAACTGCGAGGCGACTTGGAACAACGCCCCGCGGTATTCCGGCAGGGTGTGGAGTTCGCCCACGTCGGCTGCAATGCACTGGACGGATGTGCGCTTGCCGTCGGGGATGCTGACTCGTTGTCGCAATTCGCTTATTGGTTCCAGAGCTAGATTGCCGACGCCGTAGCGCTTGCCGTTGGCGGTCGACACCAACTGGTCACCCTCGATGACAAGCCGCTCTTGCGTGCTTGCGTAATCCCGCTCGACAAAGCCGGTGAGCTTTTCGAACCAGTCAGCTGACGCCATGTTCAGATGTTCTCACCCCGGTACGACTGCCCACCAACGATATTGGTGGGTGAATCTCGAAGCCTCAGTCCGACGAACGTCGACTCCCCAGCACAACCGAGGAGCCATCGGGGCGATGCACTCGCCGTCGTGCAGCCGTCTGCTGCGTCGACACCGCGCGGCCCACCCGGATCCAGTGGTCGAGTTGTTGCTTGGCAGAGCGGCTTTGCCGCGGCTCCTCATCCACGGTCTGCAGAGTCCGCCGAGACCGGGCGCCCTTTCGCGGTGAGGTTGAGCCAAATCTTGTAGGCCCACTCATATCGGTCGTCATAGTGTGCAACGAAGCGGTCGGCAAACCTCGTCATCACCTCGTCGAGCGTCCCCGGCCAAGCCTTGAAACCCGGGCTTCTGGGACTTATGACGCCGACTTCGATCAGGCCATCCTCGAGCAACGATCGAACGGTTTCCACCACAAGTCGCTGGAGCTCAATTGCCGAACCGGCGAGGCCGTCTTCGTCGATGATCCCGTGCACAGCAGCCATGGACACGAAGTCGTCGACGCCGACCCTCAGGATTTCGCCGCGCAGCGTGTCTTGAGCATTGGATATTGGATCGTTCATGGTCTTTTCGCTTCTGTGCTAGAGGGCGTTGTCGACTCAGCGTCTGAAGTCACGGACATCCTCCCCAGGGTCGTCTTCACCAATAATTGGAATTCCGTGATCTACGGTGCCTGGTGGGCGCACGAAATGAGGCGCGACCGGTATGCCCGCAGGGCCTCCTGCCTCCAAGCCTTCCTCGGGCACCAGCTCAGCCGGCGCGGCCTCTCCAGGTGCCGATTCACCGGGGGTTGATTCGAGCCCCGGAATCTCAGGCACTCTTCCAGTCTTCGGATTGATGTGGATTTTCCAGTGCTCGGTTCCCCCTCCCGGCTTCGGGAAGTCGATATCCAGCACGTTCTTCCCGGTTGAATCCGCGATTGCGCGATTCCCGACCTCGGTGCCGTCCGGCAGGCGTTTCCAGTTGCCCTCTTCTGGAAGGTCGTAATGACTGTCGGTGTCAACGCCATGCTCAGTCATCCAATCTTTCAAGCGTCGCAGATCTTCGGGGGATGTGACCGTTTTGTATTTCGGCCTAGTGCCTTTGCCGAGCTTCTCCAACACCTTGCGGATGTCGTCGGCGCTCGGCCCCTTCGGTTTCCCAGGGCTCTCCTTAAGCGTCCGGTTGTCGACGGCCTGAACCTGCCCATTACCCGTCGGAGCCTTCGGGAACGTCGAGCCGACACCGGCCACCGCCGCCGTGATCCTGCCTGCGACTTGAGCATCCACACTCACCAACTGCGCTGCCCGCCCGCCGATTTCACCGGCGAAGGCTTGCGCGGCTGCCTGTCGAGCGGCGCGCTGCGCGGCTGATCCGCCCGTCATTCGATCGGTGACCGAAAGATCCTCGCCCACTTTGTATCCCGCGGCTTGGGCATCTTCGACGGCGTAACGCACCTGCGAGCGGGCCGCTTCCAATTCCGAGGCCCCGCTGCGCGCGACGCTCGCGGCGTCTTGCAACTGATCGACCACACCACTGGTGGTCAGCATGTCGCCATGAGTCGCGGTCCGCAGCGCGTCGGCCCCCTCGCCGCGCCAATCGGACTGCAGCGCGTCGCTCCAGACCCCGTGGGCCAGGCCGTAGCTACGCTCACCGACGGCTTGCCAATGGCCGGCAGCCTTCGTCAGGTGCTCGGTCGGCCACGCCAGCAGCGCGGACAGATTAGGAATGACCGCTGCCATGGCCTACTCGCTGACCGCCGACAACGCGGACGCCGATTCGGCCTCCAGGGCGAGATAGCTCGCGTCGGTCTGGCTAACACCGCCGGCGCGCCCACTAACCCGCGCAGCCAGGCCTGCGACGAACGCCGCGACATCGGCGTGGGCGGCCTCGACCGCCGCCGCGCTGGTCTGGCACGACAATCCGAGCCCGGTTGGCGCCACCGTCCGGTGCAGTTCACCGGCGGAAATGCCCCAACGGGCGGCCATCACCTGCACGCCGGCAGGGTCTACCCGCAGTTCCACAGGCCGGAGTTTAGGCGCGGCGCCACTCGCCAACCAGTCACCCGCTTAGTCTGAACGAGCAGCACCGGGCAGACAGCGGAGAAGGAAGTCGATGGCCGAACATGCGATGCCGCCAGATCATCAGGGCGACTATGGAATCGACGGTTCGTTCAAAGTCATCTCCGCGCGCGGGCAGGCCGTCACCATTGGCGCGACATCCGCCGCCCTCGCTGCATGCTCGGCAATCAGCGCCTCCAAAGGTAAGCGGTTGGCCGCGGCGCTGACCGGCGCCTCGTCCCTCGGCCTCACCGCAAGCACCGCGCTCTACGTCTACGCGACCAAGAAAGGAAAGTTCCACGTCTGGCAGCGGATCCTCGACGAACTCGTGCTCGAAGGCGACGAGACCGTGCTCGACATGGGCTGCGGTCGCGGTGCGGTGCTGCTGGCTACCGCAAAGCGACTCCCGAACGGACGCGCCGTCGGCGTCGACCTGTGGCACGCCGACCAGACCGACAACTCACCGTCGGCAACCCTGGCCAACGCGGAAACCGAAGGCGTCAAAGACCGTATCGAATTACACACCGCCGACATGACCGCTCTTCCGTTCGGCGACAACAGCTTTGACGTCATCGTCAGCAGCCTTGCCATTCATAACATCCCGGGCCATGCGGGCCGACGTACCGCACTCAACGAAGCAATGCGCGTCCTCAAGCCCGGCGGGCGCCTCGCCATCGCCGATTTGTGGGAGACGAAACAGCACGCCGAGCACCTGAGAGCCAAGGGTTGGCAGCAGGTCGAACGGAAAAGTGTCGGGTGGCGCATGTGGTACGGCGGCCCGTGGACACCGACACATCTTGTCACCGCGACAAAGCCGCGATGAATCACGCCGGAACACCTGCCGAACACTGCGCGTAACTGGGCATTTGGCGGTCCCTTGTCGGTCAAACGGTCGCCTACTGTGAAGCGTGATGGACAACCCACTGCACCACCCGCCCGGCGTACCGCGCGTCGAAAAGCCGCGGGCCGAAGGTCAGTTCCATCTCACCGACGGCCGCCGGCTGGGCTACGCCGAATTCGGTGACCCCGACGGCCCGGTGGTGCTGTGGTTCCACGGCACACTCGGCGCGCGGCGCCAGTTCCTCGCCAAGGGCCGGCGTGCCGCCGAACAGCTCGGCCTGCGTGTCATCGTCATCGAGCGGCCGGGCACCGGCCTGTCCGATTCGCACCGCTACACCTCGGTGAGTGAGTGGGTCGCCGACATGGCACAGGTCGCCGACGCTCTCGACGCTGAAAAGCTTGGCGTTGTGGGCATGTCCGGCGGCGGCCCCTACGCGCTGGCCTGTGGTGCGCTGCCTCCCATGGTCGATCGCGTGGCCGCTGTCGGTGTGCTCGACGGCACCGTCCCGGCGGTCGGTCCCGAAGCCACCCGTGCGGGCGCCACCGAGATCGCGCGGCGCTTCGGCCCGGTCCTCACCCAGCTGCGCCGGCCGCTGGCGGTGATCGCCACCATCCTGCTCGCACCGCTGATTCCGTTCGCGCACTACGCCTATCGCGTGTACATGCGGATGTGGCCCGAGGTCGACCGGCAGGTGCTGAACGACCCCGAAGTGGAGGCGATCTTCGTCGACGACATGGTCAACGCATTCCGCGGTCGCTGCCTGGCGATGGTCGACGACGCGCGACTTCTGGGACGTGACTGGGGCTTTCGGCTCGTCGACGTCAAGGTGCCGGTGCGATGGTGGCACGGCCAGACCGATCACGTCGTCCCGATCGCCGGCGTCCACACCGCCGTCACCCGTCTGCAGGACGCCGAACTTGTCGTGCGCTCCGAAAGCCACCTCGGCGGCTTCGCCATGACCGAGGACGTACTCGTCCACATGCGCGCGCAGCTCATCAACGGAGCGACCGACCTCCCCGCGGTCGCCCAGTAGCCGGCGCACCAGCGCAGAAAGACTCGAATTCACGAGTCACACCAGCACCGTCAGCTGGGTGGCAACCTTTCTTGCAATCGTGACCACATCCGATATCAACCCGGGTCGGTGATATCGCATGTAGTCACAAAACGAAAGGAGAGAGTCGCCTCGGAGAGGTGACGGATGAGGCGTCGCAGCGGCCGATTCAACTCAATCGCCGCGCGCCGACCGGGGGCTGCGCCGCACGCTCGGATAACGTCGACAGACATGACCGGCGCGATGACCCGCATAGCGCTTGCCGGCGTGTTGTTCTTCGGGCTGATCGCAGCCCCTGAAGCCATCGCGGCGCCGCCCCAGGATGCGTATGTCGCCGTGTCGGTGGCCACGGTGTGGACCACACCGCAGAGCCCCCGCCCCGTCGACCACCCCGCCCTGACAAATCCCGCCGACATCCGTGGTTGGGTGTCCGCCATGTCGCTGGCCCAGCAGGAAGCGCTCACCGAGGACAACATCGACCAGACGCAAGTGCTCTTCGGCGACCGCGTGATTGTGGTGCGGGAACAGGGGGACTGGGACGAAATACGGGTCCCCGACCAAGCCACGCCGAAGAATTCTCAGGGATACCCCGGCTGGATTCCTAAGTCTCAGTTGACAATCGACGCGGGCTACGGCGCACTGAAGGGTTACGGCCCCTTCGCGCTGGCGGATCGCGGCATCACCACCTGGTTGTACCGCGACTCCGGCCTCGCTAACAAAGACCTCGAGATCAGTGCCAACACCCGGCTTCCCGTCCTGAGCCGCACCGACAAGGCCGTTCAGGTGGCCACTCCGGATCGCGGACCGAGGTGGCTGGACGCACGATCGGTCGCGGTCTACGAAAAACCAACGGACATACCGCATCCCAGCGGAGCCGAGGTGGTCCACACCGCCGCCGGGTTCGTGAACATCCCCTACGTGTGGGGCGGCGTTTCCGGGTTCGCAATCGATTGCTCAGGTTTGACTGCCGCCGCCTACCAGCTGCACGGCATCACCCTGCCGCGCGATGCCGGTCCGCAAGCCGCCGACAGCCGCGGCCGCGCGGTCGACAAATCCGCGTTGCAACCCGGCGATCTGCTCTTCTACCGGGACGCCAGCAAGGACCCCGCCGATCCCGACGCGATCTACCACGTGGCCATGTATTCCGGGAACGGCGAGATGATCGAGGCATTCGACAAGTCGGTACCCGTACGCATCACCCCGGCCCGGCTTGACGGCGACTACTGGGGCGCCCGACGCTACCTCGGCCAGCCCTGATGATCCTCGCCGTCGACCTCGGCAAAACCTCCTGCCGCGCCGCAGCAAACGGCCGCAGGGCCGAGGGCGCCGGCGCACCCGGGCTTGCGACACCGGGCGGCGTGCGGGCCGCGGAAGCGGCGATCGTGGCGGTCGTCCGTGAGCTCGGCCCGTTCGACGAGGTCATCATCGGCGCCGCCGGAGCATTGGCTGCACCGGACGCGGCCCGCGCGTTGGGCCAGGCGCTGCTGACCTCGCTGCGCGCAGAACGCATCACGGTCACCAGCGACGCCGTCACCGCACACGCGGGCGCGCTGAACGGACAGCCCGGCGTCGTGCTGATCGTGGGCACCGGCGTGGCAGCGCTCGCCATCGACGCCGACGGCACAATGCGGACCGGCGACGGCTGGGGCCCGTGGCTGGGTGACGAAGGCGGCGGCGCGTGGATCGGCGCCGCCGGGCTGCGTGCGGCACTGCGCGCCCACGACGGCCGCGGCCCGTCCACCGCGCTGCTCGACGCCGCCCGCGCCCGCTTCGGCCCACCGCGGACGTGGCCCGCGCAGCTCGACGATGCGGCCGCTCTCGCGTCCTTCGCGCCCGACGTCCTGGCTGCGGAGACTGACGCTGTGGCACGAAAGATCGTGCACCAAGCCGCTGATGCGGTCGCGGCGACCGCCCGCGCGCTGGGTGACGGTCCGTTAGCCATGATCGGTGGCCTCGCCGGCGCCGAAGCGCTGCGCGCCAAACTCGACCTCATCCCGGCCGCCGGCGACGCGCTCGACGGCGCACTGCGGCTCGGTGCGATTCACGAGCCGCACCTCGTCCGTATGGAAGCCAAAACCGTTGCACCGCATAGCCTCGACGCGCTGTCCACCGAAGCCGTCAGGCCAGATCTCGACGACCTCGACGCGCGCCCCATCCCCGAGGTGGTAAAACTGCTCATCGCCGCCGAGGGCGAGGCGCACCAAGCGGTAAAAGCGGCGGTCCCGCGCATCGCAGCGGCGGCAGAGGCAATTGCCATCAGGCTCGAGCACGGCGGTCGCCTGATCTACGCCGGCGCCGGAACACCCGGCCGGCTCGGTGTGCTCGACGCGGCCGAGTGCGGGCCCACGTTCGGAACCGATCTCGTGCGCGGCGTGATCGCCGGTGGCCCAACAGCTTTGACCGAGGCGATCGAGGGCGCGGAGGACGCGTTCGACCCCGCCGATCTCGCCGACCTGACCGCCGCCGACGCACTTGTCGGGATCACGGCGTCGGGCCGCACGCCGTACGTGCTCGGGGCGCTCGACCACGCCCGCGCGGTGGGCGCGTTGACCGTCGCGATCGTCAACAACGCCGGCAGCCAAGCGTCCGCCGACCATGTGATCGAATTGCTCACCGGCCCTGAGGTTCTCGCCGGATCTACCCGGCTGACCGCCGGGACGGCGCAGAAGGTCGTGCTGAATGCGCTGTCGACAAGCGTGATGATCGCGCTCGGCAAGGCTTACGGGCCGCGGATGGTCGACGTGCAGCTGACGAATGCGAAGGTGCGCCGTCGCGCGGTGCGCATCGTGCGCGACGCGGCCGGCGTCGACGAGGACGTAGCGGTCGCGGCACTCGCAAAGGCGGGTGGTCATGCCAAGACCGCGATCGTCGCGCTGCTCGGGGGCATCGACGCGGCCGAGGCTGCCGCTCGGCTGGAGCGGGCGCGGGGCCGCGTGCGCGACGCGCTCGGCGAGATGTGACGGTCAATGCGTCCGAAAGCGGATCCCGGCCTCGACCGTCGACATGAACGTCGTCAGATCGCCGATCAGATCGTCGAACGTCCGTGCCCGCGGTGGATCGGTCTCGTGCATCCAGTCGGCGACGGTCTCGAACAACCCGCCGACGGTGGCGACCGCCAGCGCGTGATAGTCGAACCCATCACCGGACTGATTGCGCCGCCAAAACGTCTCGATGAACGCCGCCGCCCAGCGCCGGTTTTCCCGTCGTTGCACTTCGACCTTCGGCGAAATGCCTGCAGCCACACCAAAAGTCACCATCGCCACCCGCGGGTCGTCGACCAGCGTGTGCGCGAAAGCCGACAACAGCACGCGCACGATCTCATCGTCGTCGGCATCGCCTGATTCGCGCATCGCCTGCGCCACTTGGTCTTCGATCCGTTCCGAGACTTGGCGCAGCAGCGCGATGTAGCAGTCTTCCTTGCTGTCGAACAGGTCGTAGAAGGCCTTATTGCCGACGTACGCGGTCTGGCAGATCTCCTCGATCGACGTGTTGGCGTACCCGTCGCGGGCGAATAACTCGAACGCCGCGTCCAGCAGTTGCTCCCGGCGATGCGCGCGCCGTTGCTCGGCGTCCATGCCGCGGATCGTTCGCGGTCTAGATTGCGAGGGTGCCGCCATGACGTCGAATCTTAGCCGCGGCGACGTTTTCAGCAAGGGCTCTTGTTTCTAACCGGCCAGCGTGTTGTAATTTCCGTCACAGTCGCTCAAGCAGGGGAGACGCCATGCCCGGTCGCGGAGTCGTCGGTGTCACCGTCGCGGCAGTCGCCGCCCTGGTCGCGATTGTGCCCGCTATGCGCCACGACGACGTGCGCCTCGCCAGCGTCGACGACGCGGATTCGCCGCTCGGCGACGGCGTGGCGCTGATCTTCGGCACCAGCGGCACGCAGGTCGCGAGCAGCGGCTACCAGCAGGCCGTCGAGCAGTACTACCTGGAGCCGCGCGGCTTCGACGGCACCGTGCAGGCACCCTTCACGCCCGAAGGCTTATATCCCGTCACCGGGGTCCACTCGTTGCCCGTCGACACGTCCTTCGCGCAGGAAGAACAGATTCTGGACTCGTTGGTGCACGGCCAAATCGCCGGCGGGGGAGTGGATGCCGCGAACCCGATCGTGGTCTTCGGCTGGTCGCAGAGCGCCGACTTCTCCGGACTGACCATGCCCGAACTGGCCGCTGAGGGCGTGCCCAGCGACGACCTGCACTTCATCCTGGTCGGCGACGCGAGCAATCCCGACGGCGGCTTGCTGGAACGTTTCGATCTCCCCGTCGGCACCGAACCGTCGGTGCCCAGCCTGGGCCTCACCTTCGACGGCGCCACCCCGTCGGACTTCTTTCCGACCGACATCTACACCAACGAATACGACGGCTTCGCCGACTTCCCCAAGTACCCCATCGATTTCCTGTCCGACGTCAACGCGTTCCTGGGCATCCTGTTCGACCACATCACTTACCTGAACCCCGAACCCGGGCAACTCGCCGACGCCATCCAGCTGCCGACGTCGGTGGCCGACACGCTGACCAACTACTACATGGTTCCCGAGGACCTGCCGCTGACGGATCTGCTGCGGTTCGTCCCGGTGATCGGCAATCCACTGGCGGATCTGCTCCAGCCCGACCTGTCGGTGCTGGTCAACTACGGCTACGGCAGCATCGCCGACGGATGGAGCCCGGGCGATGCCGACATCGCCAGCCCGATGGGACTGCTGCCGACCGACCTCAGCTTGAGCGATGTCTTCACCGCACTGGTCAAAGGCATCCCCGAAGGCCTCAGCGCCGCGATCAAGGACTTGCAGGATCCGGCCAACTACCAAGTCATTTCGTCGATCCTGGACAACCCGCTGACCAATCAGCTGATCGAGATCGGCCACACGATGGGCTTCACCGACGCCACGGATCTGCAGCAGATGCTGACCATCCCGGCGCTGCTCGGGGTGGCGCAAACCGCGTTGACCGACTTCTCCAACTTCCCGATCTCTACGGCGAACCTGCTCTCGTCACCGACCGACCTGCTCAACGATCTGAGCGCAACCGTGTCCGCGGACTACGCAACGCTGGTCCCCGTCGCCGACACCATCAACGCGCTGCTGACCAGCCTGCCCGCCTACGACGTGAATCTGTTCACCGACCAACTCGAAGCCGGCAATGTGCTTGCCGCGGTGGGGGACCCGATCGCAGCCGACATTGCGCTGATTCCGTTCGCGTTCGGCTACGGGGCGGCCGCGCCGGTCCTGGAGGCCGTGGCGGGCACGCTCATCAACGTGGTGGACCTGATCCCGGGTCTCTGATTCGCCGCGCTGCCCACCGGCATGGGTAGGTTGATCCCCATGCAGGTCCCGTTCGCCGACGCGGTGCTCAATCGCCTGGGCCGCCGTGATGCCGGGCTCGAGCTGATCGAGGAGATCGAACAGGACGAGCCGGTCGAATCCGCCGACCTGCTCTCCGCCGAGCCCACCCTGCTGCTGCAGCGGATGGAAAACCGGTTGGTCCGCCACCACCTCGCCGAACCCGAGGTGCTCAGCGCCGACGAACTCCGCCAGTTGCGCTACATCCTCAACTTCGCCAAGCTCGCCGACTTCGAGCCGGGCGCTGCGGGACCGGATGGCAGCCGCGGACGCGGTGACGTCTCGATCGGCGCGGAGATCGCGCCGTGGCGATCGCGGGTCGCCGACGCCCTCTTCGGGCCGCTGCGCGAGGAGGCCGATCCCGTCACCGCGCTGCAAACCGCACGCGACGCGCTGAACCGTTTGGCCGCCGACCAGGACGACCAGCGACACGTGCTGCTCGAACGACACGGAAACGACTTCTCCGCAGCGGAATTGGACGCCGAGGTCGGCTACAAGAAGTTGGTCACGGTGCTCGGCGGCGGTGGCGGCGCGGGCTTCGTCTACATCGGTGGCATGCAGCGGCTACTGGAGGCCGGCCAGATACCGGACTACCTGGTCGGCGCATCGATCGGGTCGATCCTGGGCAGCCTGGTGAGCCGCGAATTGCCCGTTCCCATTGAGGAATACGTGGCCTGGGCGAAAACCGTGTCCTACCGCGCCATCCTGGGGCCCGAACGGCTCCGCCGACGCCACGGCCTGGCCGGCATGTTCGCGCTGCGTTTCGATCAGTTCGCCCACGCGTTGCTCAGCCGTGAAGACGGCCAGCGAATGCGCATGTCGGACTTGGCTATTCCGTTCGACGTCGTGGTCGCGGGAGTGCGCAAGCAGCCGTATACGGCGCTGCCGTCGCGGTTTCGGCGTCCGGCACTGGCGGCACTGCAGATGCGCTCGGTCCCGTTCCGCCCGATCGGCATCGGCCCGGTCGTCGGCACCCGGATGTGGCAGGTGGCGGCGTTCATCGACCTGCGGGTCGTCAAACCCCTCATCATCGGCGCCGACACCCGCGACTTCGACGTCGTCGACGCGGCGTCGTTCTCGGCGGCCATTCCCGGTGTGCTGCATCATGAGACGACCGATCCGCGGATGCTTTCCCTGCTCGATGAGCTCTTCGAAGAGGAAGACATCGCGGCCCTCGTCGACGGCGGCACCGCCAGCAACGTCCCGATCGAACTGGCGTGGAAGCGCGTCCGCGACGGCCGGCTGGGTACCCGCAACGCCTGCTATCTGGCCTTCGATTGCTTTCACCCGCAATGGGATCCGCGCAACCTCTGGCTGGTGCCGATCACCCAGGCGGTCCAGCTGCAGATGGTCCGCAACCTGCCCTACGCCGACCATCTCGTCCGATTCGGGCCGACTCTGTCGCCGGTGAATCTGGCACCGTCCGCGGGGTCCATCGACCGCGCGAGTCGGTGGGGAAGCAACAGCGTCGACCAGGCGATCCCCCTGACGACCGCACTGTTGCAGCCGACGTGGTGGGAGGGCGACGGTCCGCCGGTCGCCAGGCCGAAGGCGCCGCCGAAGTCGGTGGCGTCACCGATGAGCGCGGTGATGGCCGCGATCCAGGCGCCGACGAGCCGGGTGACCCGGTGGCGACACCGCTACCTGTCATGATCCTGGGCGGTTGTCCAGATTCACCCCTGCCAAGCTTGACTGCGTTATCTTCGGCGAGCAGTACCCAGGTCTTTTCCGAGGAGGACGAACATGCAGATCTCGAAGCTTCGGCTGGCGGTCGCCGGCGTCGTGACCGCGGCCGGTTTCAGCCTCGCCGGCGCCGGGGTGGCCTACGCCATCCAGCCGCATATGATCAGCGCGAAAGATCACCTGAACCAGACCCTGTCGGAGTTGCAGATGGCCGACCCGGGTGATTCGGGTGGTCACCGGGAACAGGCCATCGAGATGGTTCGACTGGCGATCGACGAAGTCACCCAGGGCATCGACTACGCCGAGCTGCACCAGTAGCACCCGTGCCGGGCGCAGCGTGCGGATAACCGTCGCCGTCGGGATTGCCGTGCTGATGCTCGTGGCGGCGGCGTCCTCGGCCAGATACGTGGTGAGTCGTGCGGGAACACATTCTGCCGCAACTGAATTCGCGCCGATCTCCACGCTGATGAACGACGCGATCGCGGCCGAGAAGCTTCCCGGCGGGGTGGTGGAGATCGGACACGGCGGCAAGACCGTCTTCCACCGGGCCTACGGCTCGCGCAAACTTGCCGGCGAACAGGGGCTGGACGGATCGCCCGCACCTGCCGAGCCGATGACCGAAGACACCATCTTCGACATCGCGTCGCTGACGAAGTCCCTGGCAACCGCGACCGCCATCCTGCAGCTCTACGAACACGGCCAGGTCGCACTCGACGAGCCCGTGCAAAGCTACTTGCCCGACTTCAACGCCGCCAACGACGCAGAGCGCCAACAGGTCACGGTTCGTATGTTGCTGACGCACACATCCGGCGAACCGATCGACGTCAACCTCGACGATCCGTGGGGTTTGGACAGGGCCGACAAAACCGAAGGTATCCGTCGTGCGCTCAGCGCGCCGCTTCAGTCGGCTCCCGGCGAGATGTTCCGCTACGCCGACATCAACTACATCCTGCTCGGCGCGATGCTCGAAAAGCTCACCGGCGAACCAGAAGACGAATACGTCCAGCGCAATGTCTTTGCGCCACTCGGGATGACCGAAACCCGCTACCTGCCGCCGGCCAGTCTGTTGCCGCGCATCGCGCCGACCGCCGTCGACGACGAGAGCAGCGCAGATCCGGGTAGGAACCCTAACTTCGGTCGTCTGCTTCGGGGCACCGTGCATGACCCGACCGCTCGGCGGATGGGAGGAGTGGCCGGGCACGCCGGGGTGTTCTCCACGGCGCACGACGTCGGCCGCTATGCGCAGGCCTTGGTCGACCGGCTTGCCAACCGCCCCAGCAGATTTCCGCTGCAACGAGCGACCCTGGCGGAGATGACGACTCCTCAGCAGCCCGGACACCGGGCGGGACAGGTCGAAGCGGCGAACGATGCGGTCCGGAAAGCCGTCGCCACGACGCCCAACACCACGGACCCGCTGCTCGCCCCGCACTATCCGGCAATCGAGGGGCAGGATCTGTTCGGCTTCGGCTGGGACATCGACACGGCGTTCTCCAAGCCGCGCGGTCTGATCTTTCCCGTCGGCAGCTTCGGCGGCACCGGCTTCACCGGAACCTCGCTATGGCTGGACCCGGGCTCGGATACCTACGTCGTCCTGCTCACGAACGCGATTCATCTGCGCGGCAGTGCACCCATCTCGGGTCTGCGCGGTGACGTGGCCACTGCGGCGGCCGAGGCTTTGCGGCTCTAAAATTCGCTCCAAGGCGGGCACATCGACTACTGCTTCGGCGGCGTGACTGGTGGGACTTCTGTTACCTCGGCCTCCTTATCGCCGCGCCACTTGCGAAACCCCTGACGGGCGGCGAACGCGCCCACCACCGCCGTCGCGCACCACACCCCGATCGCCGCGTACGCCAGCACCGGTGACTTGTTGCCGATCGACGCACCCAGAGCGGTATAGACGAACGCTCGCGGCACCGAGCCGATGAACGCGCCGACGGCCATCTGCCACAACGGAACTCCAAACGCCCCGAACGCATACGAAGCCAGCGCATCCGACAGGCCGGGGATGAAGCGCTGACCGACCACCGCCCATAGCCCCCGTCGCTGGATCAGCGCATCGAGACGGTCGGCGCGGTCGGTCCCCAGCAGGACTCGCGCGCTGTCGCGGCCGGCGCGACGTCCCATGAAGGCCGCGACGACGGCGGTGCCGACCGTGGCGCCCAGCGTCACGAACACGCCCAGCACGGGCCCGAACAGCAGCCCGCTGCTCGCCGCCAGGATCGGGCCCGGCACGAAGATCGCGCCGAGCACCGCCGACAGCACGACGTAGGTGAACGGCGCCAACGGACCCGTCGCCTTCACCCAGCCCCGTACGTCCTCGATGTTCACCACGCGCTTGACGGCCAAAAGGTAGAACATCACCACCAGGAACGCGGCGAACACCGCGAGCCGGATGATGTGCGGCCGACGGGAGGCGGATGGGGAGGTCATGGTGACCGTGATTCTTCCGTATCACCGGCTCACGTAGGGTCGGGACGTGGCGAGAACCGATGACGACAGCTGGGAAATCACCGAGAGCGTGGGCGCGACGGCGCTGGGTGTGGCCGCGGCGCGCGCGGCCGACACCGAGAGCAGCGACCCGCTGATCAACGACCCGTTCGCACGGGTCTTCCTCGACCGCGTCGGCCACGGTGTGTGGGACTGGTACGGCGGCCCCGAACTTCCCGCCGCCGTCGTGCAGGCCGAGCCCGACATGCCGCAGCGGATGCAGTCGCTGGTCAGCTACTTCGCCGCGCGGACAAGGTTTTTCGACACCGCGTTCATCGATGCCGCGAATGCCGGCGTTCGTCAGGCGGTGATCCTGGCCGCCGGTCTGGACGCGCGATCGTGGCGGCTGCCGTGGCCCGACGGCACCACGGTCTACGAGCTCGACCAGGACCGGGTGCTCGACTTCAAGCTCGAGACCCTGCACGAACACGGCGCCGAGCCCACGGCCAACCGGGTTCCGGTCGCGGTGGACCTGCGCCAAGACTGGCCAACAGCGTTGCGGCAGGCCGGTTTTGACCCGTCGCAACCGAGCGTCTGGTCGATCGAAGGCCTGCTGATGTATCTGCCCGCCGCGGCCCAGGACCTGCTGCTCGAGCGCATCCAGGAGCTCGCCGCACCCGGCAGCCGGATCGCGGTCGAGGGCCTGGGACCCGAGTTCGCCGTCCCCGAACTCCGCGATGTGCGGCGTGAGCGGATGGATCGGGTCCGGGAGTTGATGGCCGAGGCGGGCTCGCCGCTCGAGGTGCCCAAAACCGACGAGCTGTGGTACTTCGAGGAACGCGAGGACGTCAGCGACTGGTTGCGCGGCCACGGCTGGGAGGTCGCCGCAACCCCGTCCGACGAGCTGATGGCCAGCTACGGCCGCCCGTCACCGGAAGGCCTCGAAGAGGCCTCGCCGACGCACTGGTTCATCTCGGGACAGCGCGCCTAGCGCAGCCGCACCATCCGCGTCGTCGAACTCTCGTCCAGTTCGATGACGTCCGAGCGCGACCGCAGGAAGTCGCTGAAAGACCGAAAGCCCAAAGACTTTTCGCTGAATGACGGGTCCATCCGCTTCATCTGGGCTTTGACCGCGGAGTTGTGCAGCCAGTCGACGTCGTCCTTCTCGGTGCCGATCCGCAGCGCGCGGATCAGCAGCGCGGTGGCGGCCTGCGGATCCGGGCCCGAGGGCGACTCGTCTTCGTCAGCCTTCGTGCGCCGCGCCTTGGGTTCGGGCACCGGGACCCCGGGCAGGGCGTCGTAGATGACGAAGTCGTCGCACGCCGCGGCCAGCGCCTTGCTCGACGAACCGGCCACCCCGACGCCCACCACGTAGCGGCCGAGTCGCTTGCAGCGCTGGGCCAGCGCGATGTAGTCGGAGTCGCCGGCCACGATCACCACATGGGTCAGGTCCGGCAGGCGGAACATGTCCTCGACCGCGTCGACGGCCAGCCGGATGTCGGCGCCGTTCTTGCCGTACGCCGCCGCGGGAAACAGTTGCACCAAATCGACTGCGCGACCGACCAATTGCTCGCGGTAGCCGTTGTTGACCTCCGACGACCAGTCCGCGTAGGCGCGGGTGAGCACCAGCGTGCCGAACGACGAGGCGAAGTCGATGATCGCGCCGACGTCGACGGTGGCCTTGGCCAGCCGGTCCTCCTTGAGGCCCTTGGCCTTGTCTTTCTGGAACGAGCTGCGGCCGTTGACCTGGTCATACCGCGAGATCACGATGTTGTCGAAGTCGAGGTACACCGCAACACGGTCGGCGTCGGCATCTGTCATCAGTCCAGTCTTGACTATCGATGGCTTCACGAACCGGAAATGCGGATAGTGGACGTCATGATCGAGCTACTACCGGATATGCCCAACGGAGTGACCGGTGTTCGCGTGTCTGGCCATCTGGCCGGCGACGAGCTGCGCGAGCTCAGGCCCAACATCGAGGACATGCTGAAGACCAACGAGATCAGGATCGTCGAGGTGATCGGCAACGACTACGAGGGCTTCGGGCCCGGCGGGTTGTTCGAGGATCTCAGGCTCGGTCTCAGCACCGTCTGGCCGCACCATGCGAATTTCAAACGCATCGCGATCGTGTCGGACAAGGCGTGGGTCGTGCACACCGTTCACGCGATGGCGTGGATGATTCCCGGCGAGCTCAAGACCTTCCATCTCGACGAGATCGATAAGGCCAAGGAGTGGGCCGGCGGCTGAGTAGCGCGGCCGCGGTGAGCAACTGCCACGCGGTGATCGAGTAGACGCTGCATCGCTCCACCACTCCGAGCGGCACAGGCGCACTCTTCAGGTCGATCACGAACAGCGCGAAGCTGAGCAGCCCGAACACGCCGAGCCCGATCGACACCGTGCGGTGCCAACCGCCGACGATCGACGACCCCGCGAGGATGGCCGCATTCCCGCCCACGATCGCCAACACCGCGCCGAGGGCATGCGCGGCGGATCCGCTGTGAAAGAGAGCGATCAGCACATTGCCGACGGCATTCGCGGCGGCAAGAGCGAGAAAGCGCCGAGCCTTACTGACCGCCACGGCGCCGATGAGAAACAGCAAGCCGTTCACACAGAAGCCCATGTTCATCAGCCACGCCAAGGGCGACCGAAGGCCCGGCACGCCGAGATCGCTGATGAAGTTATGGGCATAGCTGTAGTGCGGCCGAAAGGCAGCTGCGGCAACAGCTTCCAGCGTCAGATAGGTCAGCGCGCCGACCAGCCAGGCAGGGCCCCTAGTCACGGTCGTCGTGGCAGACGGCTTCGAGCTTGATTCCGATGTGCCTAAGCATCTGTTCAGTATCGGCCACGCGCCTTAGCCTGATGCAATGAGCGAGCAGCAAGTCAAAATGGTCATCTTGTCGACCGACGACCTCGACGAGTCGATCAAGTTCTACAGCGAGACCCTCGGCATGGCGCTGAAGTTCCGAGACGGCGCCCATTTCGCCGCCCTGGACGGCGGACCGGTCACCCTCGCGCTGGCGACCGAGGTCGACCATCCCATTCCCGGGCAGGTCGTCGTCGGTATCAAGACCGACGATGTTGACGCCGCGGCAAAAGCCGTCGAAGACAGCGGCGGCGGCATCGTCAAGGGCCCGTACGACGACGCCCATGAGCGCAGGGCCGTCGTCTACGACAACAAGGGCAACGGCATCGTCTTCTACAAATCGCTGGGCCGGTGAACGACGTCGGCGCGAGAGCCGTCGAGGCGGTGGACCTGCTGATCGACGCGGTGGAGCAGATCCCCTCCGAGAGTTGGGATCAGCCGTCTAATCTCGACGGCTGGAGTATCCGAGATCTGGTCGGCCACGTCACCGGGAGCACCGACAAAGTCGTGGCACTGATCGAAGGCGGCGAGATCCGGCAGAAGCCCTCTCAGCCCGATGACTGGAAATGTGACGACCCGGCGGCGCGGCTGCGCGAACTGGCCGCCCGCTTGCAGACAGCACTGCCGGGCGCGGACTTCGATGCGATGCGGCCGTCGCCGCAGGGCGAGGTTCCGCTGCGGCGGGCACTGACGTTCCCCGTCTCCGACGTGGCAATGCACAGTTGGGACGTCCACCGCTCCCAGGGCCGACTGATCGAGATGCCCGACAAACTTCTCGGGTTCTGCCGTGGACTGTTGGAGTCGTTGCCGGAAGACATGCTGCGGCGCCCGGGTGGCTTCGGCCCGGCCCAACCCGTGCCGGCGGACGCCACACCGACGTGTCGGCTCATGGGTTATCTCGGACGCTCCGTCGAGAGTTAGCCGCCCAGATGCGCGCTGCTGTCGTCTAACTCGTTGCGGCGCAACGCCATCGGGGTCATCGCAGGTATATCGCCACCGGCCACAACGGTCCGGGTGATCGGTGTGAGCGCCTGAAACAACTTCTCGACCTCGTCGTCGCTCAAGGTGTCGAGCACCGACAGCGACAGCGCGTCGGTGGTGGATTCGATGTGGTCCTTCAACTCCTGCCCGGCCGGTGTCAGCGACCCGTCGTCGTTGAGCAGACCCCGTTCGGCCAGCTGACGCTCGTGCCGGTGCCATTCCTCGTCGTCGTAATCACGAGTGCTGGCGATGTAGTCGCGGGGGATGGCGCCCGCGGCGGAATGCAGCACGTTGGATTCCCGGCCCGTCACGCCGGCGGCGCTGAGCACCGCGCTGTGGGTGTCGCCGCGCTGTTCGCGTAGCAGCGTGGTGGCATGCCACAGCGCGGCCAGCGGCTCCTCCGGCCAGGGGAGCGCCCGGTTCGCGGCGAACAGCGGCCGCCCGCAGATCGGCGCGCTCTTCGCGGCCTTGCCGAGCAATTCGGCTGCAATAACCACATTTTCGTCGTCGTCGCCCAGACCGTAGCGGCGCAGCACCGCGACGGCCGTGTCGAGTCGGACGCGTAACGCCTCCTCGGGGCCGGCGATATCCCACGCCGCGGGGAGCGCCTTGGCCACCCGCGACGGAGCGAAGTTGTAGAAGATCGCCGTCACCACCTCGGGCGCCACCGTGCCCAGCGGTGCCGAGCGGGCGGCGAAATAACCCATCCAGTAACCCTTGTAACCCAGGCCGTCCAACGCCTCGCGCACCTCGGGCGCGAAATACGTCACGCCGTGAATGGGCTCGAAGCGATCCAGTAAGCGCCGCGCAAGCTGTGGTTCCCTAGGCATGAAAACTGAGCCTAGGCACCTGGCGTGGGCCGACGCAACTATGTCACCTAGTACTCGCGCCGAGAGGCATAGGGCCACGGCCGGTTTCGCTCCGGGATCGCGCCGGCGCGCGCCTGTTTCAGCTGGCTTCTCAGGTGCTGGCGCAGCTCGTACAGATCGGGATCGTCCCACCGGTTGCGGGCCTCGACCGGATCGTCGGTGAGATCGTAGAGCTCCCACTGATCGTCGAGCGGACTCATCCGATAGGCCTCGCCGCCCAGCCCGTTCGCCGCCAGATGACGCACACCGGGCTCGGTCCAGGTGGCCGGATCGTCGAATGTCCGCACCAACTTCCACAACTGACCATCGACGCGAGCCACCAGGCCCTCGAAGTTCGACCCGACGTGCGCGGGCACCCGGATGCGGATCAGCGCGGGCGGATTCGTCGTCTGCCGCAGCCGCCGCGCCACCCCAGAAGCACCCGTATCGCCCTCGAGGATGTTGTCGCGGGTCATGATGTAGACGGCGCGATCCTCGTCGGCCGGCCCGCCGTCGACCACCGGCATCAGGTTCCGGCCCGGCAGCGGATGCACCTCGGAGAACGACTCGGACAGGTCGTCGGCGACCGCCTCGACGTCCACGCCCGCCGCGGCCAGCAGCGTCGGCAGCAGGTCGACATGCGACGTCGGCGCCGACACCTCCCGCGCCGATGTCGCCCCGGCCCCGATGCGTGCGATGACGAACGGCACCCGGGTCGCCTCGTCGTAGAGGTTGAACCACTTCTGGTGCAAACCACCATGTGCCCCAAGCAAATCGCCGTGATCAGACGTTCGCACCAGCACCGCGTTGTCCGACCCGCCCTCGGTGACCGCGCGGCGCACCCGGTCGATCGGCCCGTCGACCTCGGCGTGCAGTCGGTAGTACAGGTCGCGGTAGCGCTGCGCATTGCCCTTATAGGCCCGCTCGATCACCGGCGCCGGCCCGTAACCGGTCGCATAGGCCTCACGGAACGCGATCTGCGCGGCCGGCTTGCTTGCCAGGTCTTCGTCGGCGGTCGGTGCCGCGGGCACGTGCGGGGGATCCAGCGGCGACGCCTTGATCGGGCTGCGCCGCACCCAGCCCGGGAACAGCACGATGTCGTGCGGGTTGACGAAGCTGGCCACCAACAGGAACGGGCGCTGCGCGGAAGGATCGCCGGCGCGGCGCCGCGCGTAACGGTCGATCAGCCACGTGACGACGCGGTCGGCGACCAGCGGGTCACGGCGCACACCGGCGTTGCCCGGCAGCGCGCCATGTGGCTCCGGTCCGACCCATCCCGAGAAACCAAACGGTCCAAGGGGATCGGCGTCGAGGTAGCGCTGCACCGCGTCGTGGTCGACGACGCCGTCCGCGTCGTTGGTCGGCACCACGGTCCCGTCGGCATCGTGCAGATCGGCGTGCGAAATGTGCCACTTGCCGTCGTAGTGCGTGTCATAACCGGCGGCGCGGAACCAGTTGCCCATCGTCGGCACTTCGCCTCGGCGCAGCCAGCGCATCCGCGAGTCGTCGGGCATCTTGCCCAGGCCGTCGGTCTGAGTGACGCCATGCAGATCGGGGTAGTGCCCGGTGAAAATCGTTGGGCGACTGGGTGCGCAGGCCAGCGACCCGGTGTAGTGCCGGGTGAAGCTGATACCGTGGTCGTCGAACCACTTGCGGCCGTGCAGGGTTCGCTGACGCCAGGCGAGCACCTCGGGCGACTCGTACGGCGGGATTGCGCGTTCCTCGTCGGTCATCACGATGATGACGTCGGGTTGACTAGCCATCGGGCTTCTCCAATCGGTGCGCAAGGCCGGCGAGCATGACGTCGGACTGTCGGGTCTGCATGCGGCACAACGCATGCTCGGCGAGCTTGTGCATTGGACCGGAACCGATTTCGACCGTGCTGGTCAGGGTGACGGCGGTGCCGTTGCCGGTCGGCCGCAGGCTCCAGCGGTTGTTGAACCGCCGAACCGGCTTCGGCAAACCGTCGATGTCATAGGCGAGCGCATGCAGCGCGTCGTACTCGGTGATCGTCTCCACCAGGGCGTTGCGGCCGATCTGCACCCGCCGCGTGGTGCCACGAGGCTCGTGGCCCTGAACGAGGATGCACGAGTGGTCGATGTTGTCCGCCCAGGAACTGATCGAGCCGAAGTCGGCGAGGACATCCCAGACGGCATGAGGATCAGCCGCGATGGTCCGGCTGCGGTCAATGGCGGCCACGGGCTCACGGTACGCGCCGGAGGCGAGCTACACAGTCAGTACGCGATGGTCGGGAGGTTTGATGTGCTCATCGGTGATCAGGATCTCGATCGCATCCTGAAGTTCGGCGCCGCCGCGTTTGAGGTCGGCGATCGAGGCGCCCAGGCGGGCGGTGTTGCTGTCTTCGGCTCCGGACCGGCAGCGGTGGATGCCCGCCCGATAATCGCCAATTGCCATCTGCAACAGAAGGTTCGCCCACGAATCCGGACTCGGCGTGTGTTGCTGGAGCCGGGCGGCGGCGACACTGGCGGATTTGCAGGCAACGCCTGCCCCGGCGAAGTCACCGTCGGACGCGTCGATGACGGCGTAGTCACCCGCTACGAACAGGTCGTGGACCGACGGCTGGGCCTCGCGGAGCCACGCGCGCGCTTGCACCTGCAGAGATGGCGGCAACGCACCGGCCGGCTGAAGGGCAACCGCCGGTGGCTGGGCCGGGGCTGCGGTCGCGAGACGGTAGTGAGCCCAACTGGCCGAGATGCCGACGGCCACCAGCAACGCGGCTCCGTAAGCGGTAGCGACGAGCATCGGGCCGCGGCCGCTGTATCTGGCCATGACGGACTCCCTGCGCTTGACTCGGAATGCTGTTACCGATCTTTCGCCTCGGCACGCACGTCCGCGAGGGCCGTTCAGATCAGATTCAGCGCCGCAATGCCCTGGGCCCAGAGTCCAAAGTCCCTTTTCCGACAAGGGCCGGCGGCCAGCAGCCGGCTCACAGATGCATTCGGTATGAGTGAGCGGGTGAAGATCATCGCGTTCGAGGAGCACTACACGCTGCCGGCCATCGCGGAGGCCAACCCCAACAGCCCTGCCAAGCTGCTCGACGAGACCCACTGGCCCCGCCGGGCATCGAGGACCTGGGGGAGGGCCGGATCGCGGCGATGGACGCCGCCGGCATTGACGTGCAGATTCTGTCCAACGTGCCCGGCGTCGAGGCGGTCGGGCTGCCGCAGGCCAATGACGCCGTGGTCGCCGCCGCGGCCGAGTATCCCGACCACCGAGAGCGGCCTGAAGCGGACCGTCAAGGAGTTCACCGCCGACTACCCATTCGCCAACTCCGAAGCCGGCCGGAAGTTCCTGGAGCAGATGCCAATTCCGCCGACGGATCGGGAAAAAATCGCACACGGCAATGCCGAACGGTTACTGGGGTTGTCGGACAACGAAGGGTAGTCTCGCCCAAATTTGGCTTGTCGCTCTAACTTTCCGGCACTACGGGCAAGGGTCTTTTGTCATCGGGATTAGAGCAGGTTCGCGCCGCAGAAAATGTTTCAACGACCGTCCCGCTGCATTTCGCAGGAGTAACGTCACTCAAACATTTTTGCTGGTGGAGGGGTTGGGGGGAGAGGAGCGGGCAGGGAGGTAGCAGTAGTGGTTGCGTCCGACGTTGTTGACATACCCGTTCGGGCCTTCGGCGGCTCCTACGCGGTGGCTCTCACCGCGTTTGTGGCAATGTTCAAGCCGCCCTTCGCCTTTCGCGAGTTCTCCGCTCAGTCCTGGTCCGTTGCACGCGTGTCGCTGATGCCGACGCTGCAGCCGTTCGGGACGACGATCCGCTACGGGCAGGCACCCGGCGGCAAACGTTTACACCGTCCGGAATCCGGCCGGTTGCCCCAGCGCCCCCTCAATCGATCCGCGTTTGCCGTCGGCGGCGCAGCTGCATTCCGCGGCACCGAGAGCAGGTAAGGGATCGGACGGATCAACACAAAGGAGTGATCGATGTTAAAAAGCGTACCGGTCCATAGCGGCGACGATCAGCACCGCGCCAAGGATGCCGCGCTCTTGAAGGAGTCTGGAGCCCACAAGCTCGTCATCGCCGACCGCGACGGCAACTGCTTGGCATTCGTACTGGCGTGGGAAAGCTTTGATTACGACGCGGAGTCCGACACCTTCGTGTGCGTTGCCGACAGCGATGGCAGAGAGCTCATGACCATGTACACCACCGGTGAAATCAGAGCAGTACCTGGTGCAAACATGTACGTGTTGACGGCACCGGACGGGTTCAGTGGCCGTCGGGCGTTGTAGGTCCTTCTGATCCACCGGACAGCTGCCGAGCGCCGACCCTGAGCGTCTCGGGCAGGACCGCTTCGCGGATTCCGCGGTGGGCGGGATGAGCATCGTCGCGTCGTTTCAGGGATACCTACGCCGCGGAGGATATGGTAGACCGTTCGTACGGTTAGTTTCGTCCGAAGGTGTGAGATGCCCAGATCGCCCGGCAGGCGTGGCGAGATTCTCGACGCGTTTGTGCGCTATGTCGCCGAACGTGGCTATGACAGAACCAATATCGGCGATATCGCTGACGAATTGGGCATGTCCAAGGGCACCATCGTCCATCACTTCGGCACCAAATCGCAGATGTTGCGTGAGCTCGAAGAGACCCACTTGACCCGTCAGCTCGATGTGCTGCGGATGGCGTGGGAGCGCCTGGACGCGCCGCATGAGCGCATCGTTGCGATCATCTACACCGCCACACTGCTCCATGTGATCGACCGGGACGCGACGGTGGCAAGCCACCGCGAGGTCGTTCAATTGTCCGATGACCCGGCGATGCAGCACGTACAGAAGCTACGTGATCAATTGCAGGCGCTCGTGATTGACGAAATCAGCAATGGCGTAGAGGCCGGCGTTTTCCGAACCGTGGACATCGAACTGGCCGCGCTGCAACTGTGGGGATCGCTGCAGTCGCTCTGGGTGTGGTTCGATCCCGCCGGCTCCCGGACACCCGAACAGGTCGGAGCCGCCTTCGTCGACGTGTTTCTCGGCGGATTGCTGCTCGACCGTTTGGAGCTCAGGAAGTGGGCGAACCCTTCCGCTGACGCGGTGTCGGTGGTGCGGGAGTGCCTGGCCGCTGTGATAGGTGCGACAAGCTGACCTGCTAGCGACCGAATGCGTTGCCCGAGTAGCTCGTAACCGATTTCCCGGACACCAGCCTGGGCGGCCCTGTCAGACTGCTGCCATCAGTTCCACGCCGCGCGGTCGGACACGCTTGCCGCAGCGTGCAACCGATTCCAGCACTATTGACTGTACGGACGGTCAAGTGCAATATTTGCCGGGTGACGCAAACGTGCGCGACGCGGAGGCGGCAGGCCCAGGCCCAGGCTGCCGACCGGCGCGATCGCGCCGTTGCAGGCCGTCGCGACCCAGGGCCGGATCTGTACCCATGACGACGTCAAACGTGATTGCCAGTAAGATCGGCAACCAGCTCCGGCCGGGCGCAGAAGTGGTCGGCGGATTCTTCCGGATGTGCGCGCTGACGGGCAAAGCCCTGTTCAAGCCGCTGGAATGGCGCGAGACCATCTGGACCGGCTGGTTCCTGATGCGGGTGTCGCTGCTACCCACGATCGCCGTGTCGATTCCGGAAACCGTGCTGCTCATCTTCACACTCAACGTCCTGCTGGCCGAATTCGGCGCCGCCGATGTCTCCGGTGCCGGTGCGGGAATCGCCGCGGTCACCCAACTCGGTCCGATCGTGACGGTGCTCGTCGTTGCCGGTGCCGGGGCAACCGCCATCTGCGCCGATCTCGGCGCCCGCACCATCCGCGAGGAGGTCGACGCGATGGAAGTGCTCGGCATCGACCCGATCCACCGACTGGTGGTGCCCCGCGTCATCGCCTCCACGGTGGTCGCCGTGCTGCTCAACGGCCTGGTCATTGCGGTCGGCCTGACCGGCGGCTACCTGTTCAGCGTGTACCTGCAGAACGTCTCCAGCGGTGCCTACCTCTCTACGCTGACGGTGCTCACCGGCCTGCCCGAGGTGATCATCGCGCTGGTCAAGGCCGCAGTGTTCGGGCTGATCGCCGGGCTGGTCGGCTGCTACCGCGGACTGATCGCCCGCGGCGGGTCCAAAGGGCTGGGCACTGCGGTCAACGAGACCGTGGTGCTGTGTTTCATCGCGTTGTTCGCCGTGAATGCCGTCATGACGACGATCGGTGTCCGGTTCGGGACGGGGCACTGACATGGCGACAGTTGCCTTACCGCTTGCCCACGTGTTTCGACCAGGCTCCACCCTTGGCCGGTACGTCCGTGCCCCCGGCGGGGTGTTGGTCGAGATCGGACAGATGATCTCGTTCGCCCTGACGGCAATCGGGTTGATTCCCTTCGCAGTTCGCCGCTATCCCAAAGAAGTGCTGCGGATGGTTGCCCAGATGGGGATGGGCACCGGCGCGATGGCCGTGGCCGGCGGCACCTCCGCGATCGTCGGATTCATCACCCTGTCCGCGGGATCACTGGTCGCCATTCAGGGCTTCGCGTCGCTGGGCAACATCGGGGTCGAGGCGTTCACCGGCTTCCTGGCCGCGATGGTCAACGTGCGGTTTGTGGCGCCGGTGGCCTGCGGTCAGGCACTGGCGGCCACGGTCGGCGCCGGCGCGACGGCCGAACTGGGCGCTATGCGCATCAGCGAGGAGATCGACGCTCTGGAGGTGATGAGCATCCGCTCCATCGCCTTCCTGGCATCTACCAGGGTGGTATCGGGTTTCATCGTCATCATTCCGCTCTACGGGCTGGCGATCACGCTCGCCTTCCTGTCCGCGCAGCTCACCACGGTGGGGTTGTACGGGCAGTCGATCGGTACCTACAACCACTACTTCTACACATTCCTGCGCCTCAATGACGTCGGCTGGTCATTCGCCGAGGTGATCCTCGTTGCGGTGGTCGTCATGACCACCCACTGCTACTACGGCTACCACGCCAGCGGCGGCCCGGTGGGCGTCGGTGAAGCGGTCGGCCGGTCGATGCGATTGTCATTGATCACGATCGTGGTCGTGGTCGTGCTGACCGCGATGGCGGTCTACGGCAAAAACCCCAACTTCAACCTCACCGTGTAGCGCTCATGCCGCCGACCGGAAAGATCAACCCGCCCCGCATTCCGCGGTACAAGACCAGGGCCGTGGTGTTTTTGTTGGTCAATGCGCTTGGCTTGGCGGCCTTTTGGTTGCAGTTCCGGGGAGAGTTCACGTCGAAGACGCCCTTGACCATGGTGGCCGCCCGGGCGGGCCTGGTGATGGATCCGGGTTCGAAGGTCACCTACAACGGAGTGGAAGTCGGCCGGGTGGCCCGCATTTCGGAGATCCAGCGGGACGGCACGCCGGCAGCCGAGTTCGTCTTGGATGTCAAACCGAAGTACATCAGCCTGATTCCGGCCAACGTGGATGCCAATATCGAAGGGACCACCGTCTTCGGCAACAAGTACGTGTCGTTGACATCACCGAAAAATCCTACGCCGCAGCGTATCTCACCACTACATGTGATTGATGCCAGGTCGGTGACGACGGAGTTCAACACGTTGTTCGAAACCCTCACCTCGATCTCGGAGAAAATCGATCCGGTCAAACTGAATCTCACCTTGGCCGCGGCCGCGCAGGCATTGAACGGTTTGGGGGACAAGTTCGGGCAGTCGATCGTCAATGGCAACGCCATCCTCGACGACGTCAATCCGCAGATGCCACAGATCCGTCACGACTTTCAGCAGCTGGCGGCACTCGGTGACACCTACGCCAGTGCCGCACCGGATCTGTTCGACTCGCTGAAAAATGCGGTGGTCACGGCGCGCACGCTGCACCGGCAGGAAGCCGACCTGGATGCCGCGTTGCTGGCGGGTGCCGGCTTGGGCAACACCGGTGAAGACATCTTTCGGCGCGGCGGGCCCTACTTCCAGCGGGGAGTCGCCGACCTGCTGCCCACCGCCCAACTGCTCGACACCTACAGTCCCGAGATCTTCTGCACCATCCGCAATTACCACGACGCCGAACCCGCGGCGTACGACACGGTCGGCGGCGGCAACGGCTACGCGCTGAGAACCATGACCGAGCTGATGTCGGGATTGGGCGGCATCCTGACTCTCCCCGGGTTAGCCGGTGTGATAGGCACAGGGGGACTCCTCGGAATCGCCGGCCTGGTCGGTGGGGCGCCCAATCCCTATGTGTATCCCGACAATCTGCCCCGGGTGAACGCCCGCGGCGGACCGGGCGGAGCGCCGGGTTGCTGGCAACCCATCACCCGTGATCTCTGGCCGGCACCGACTCTGGTGATGGACACCGGCGCGAGTCTCGCGCCCTACAACCACATCGAGGTCGGCTCGCCCTGGGCGGTCGAATATGTCTGGGGCCGCCAAATGGGGGATCAAACGATCAACCCATGAAAATCACAGGCGCTGCAATCAAACTCGGCATCATCTCGGTGGTGCTGCTGTTCCTCACTGTGATGATCGTCGTGGTGTTCGGTCAGATGCGGTTCAACAGCACCAACGGCTACTCAGCGGAGTTCAGCAACGGCAGCGGGCTGCGCGAGGGCCAGTTCGTCCGCGCCTCCGGCGTGGAGATCGGCAAAGTCAAAAAAATCAAGCTGGTCGACCACGGCCATCGGGTGCGGGTCGACTTCAGCGTCGACCGCTCGGTGCCGCTCTATCAGTCGACCACCGCGGAGATCCGCTACCTCGGCCTGGTCGGTGACCGCTATGTAGAACTCACCCGCGGCGAGGGCGAGGGCGCGGACCGGGTCCTGCCGCCGGGCGGATTCATTCCGCTGTCGCACACCTCACCGGCGCTGGATCTCGATGCGCTGCTTGGTGGTTTCAAGCCGCTGTTCCGCGCGCTGGATCCGGAGAAGGTCAACACCATCGCGTCGGCAATCATCACCGTCTTCCAGGGTCAGGGCGGCACCATCAACGACATCCTCGACCAGACCGCGGAGGCGACCAGCCAGATCGCCGACCACGACCAGGCGATCGGCGAAGTGGTCAAGAACCTGAACACCGTGCTGGATATCACGGCCCAACACCGACAGGAGTTCGATCAGACCGTCGACAACTTCGAGAGGTTGATCACCGGGCTGAATAACCACGCCGACCCGCTGGCGGCCGGCACCGCGAACATCAGCGACGCGGCCGGAACGGTGTCAGAACTGTTGGCCGACAACCGCACTCTGCTGCACAAGGAACTCGGCTATTTGCAGGGCCTTCAGCAGCCGCTCGTCGACCAGAGGGAACAGCTCGGCGATCTGATCCACAAGACGCCCACCGCGTTCAACCTGATCGGCCGCAGCATCGGCCTCTACGGGGACTGGGTCAACTTCTACCTCTGCGACCTCACCATCAAGTGGAACGGGCTGCAAGCGGGCGGACCGGTGCGCACGGTCAGGCTTTGGCAGCAGCCCACGGGGAGGTGCACGCCGCAATGAGGTCGCTGCAGCCTTCCAACCGGGTGCGTATCGGATTCATGGGCACGCTCATCTTGACGCTGATCGTCGTCGTGGGCCAGAGCTTCACCAGTGCCCCAATGCTTTTCGCTCAGCCCAGCTTCTACGGGCAGTTCGCCAACACCGGTCAGCTGAACAAGGGTGACAAGGTCCGCATCACCGGCGTGGTCGTCGGCAAGGTCGAGGGGCTCGACATCGAGGGCGACCACATCGTGATCAAGTTCTCGACCGGCGGCAACACCGTGGGCACCGAGAGTCGACTGGCGATCAAGACCGACACGATTCTGGGCAAGAAGGTGCTCGAGATCGAGCCGCGGGGATCGCAGACTTTGCGGCCCGGGGGGGTATTACCGCTGAGCCAGAGCAGCACCCCCTATCAGCTCTACGACGCGGCCACCGATATCACCAAGGCCGCGTCGGGCTGGAACATCGACACCGTCAAGCAATCGCTGAATGTGTTGTCACAGACCGTTAATCAGACGTATTCGCACCTGAGCCCTGCCCTCGACGGGTTGGCCAGATTCTCCGACACCATCGGCAAACGCGACGAGGAGATCACCCACCTGCTCGCACAGGCCGAGAAGGTGGCCGGCGTGCTCGGCGATCGCAGCGCACAGATCAACCGGCTGCTGGTCAACGCGAAGTCGCTGCTGTCCGCGTTCAACGAACGCGGACGGGCCATCGACGCGCTGCTGGGCAACGTGTCCGCCTTTTCGGCCCAGGTGAAAAACCTGATCAACGACAACCCGAATCTGAATCCGGTGCTGGAGCAGTTGCGCACGATCAGCGACGTGCTGGTGGCCCGCAAGGACGACCTGGCTCAAAGCCTCAAGTACGTCGGCCAATTCGCCGCATCGCTGGGCGAAACCGTCTCGTCGGGACCGTATTTCAAGATTGTCCTGTCCAATCTGCTGCCGTACTGGATCTTGCAGCCATGGGTCGATGCCGCGTTCAAGAAGCGCGGTATCGATCCCGAGGACTTCTGGCGCAGCGCGGGGTTGCCGGCCTTCAAGTTCCCCGACCCCAACGGCACCCGGTTCTCCAATGGTGCGCCGCCGCCCGCGCCGCCGGTGCTCGAGGGAACCCCGGACCACCCGGCGCCGGCCGTGGCGCCCGGATCGCCATGCTCGTACGCCCCGCCGCCAGAGTTGTTGCCGCGCCCGGGCAATCCGATGCCGTGCGCGAATGTCGATCAGGGACAAGGCCCGTTCGGGCCCAATGGGCCGTACCCGGCCTTACCCGACGTCGTCTCGTCGCCGCCGAACGCGAGCGGTCTGCCGCCGACACCGGGGATTCCGATCGCCGGGCGACCCGGGCAGGTGCAGCCCGATGTACCAGGCACGCCGGTTCCGATCGCGCCGGGACCGCCCGGGGCTCGCACCGAGCCGCTCGGACCGCTCCCGGGTCCCGCTCCCGCGAATCCCGCGGCGGCGCCTCCGTTCATCGGCAGCGACATGCATGGAGGTGACCAGAGTTGAGCGGCATCTCCTTCAAGCGGCCCCGAGCATCGGTGATCATCGCGGCGCTCGCCGCGGTGCTGGCGCTGACCCTCGCCTTCGTCGGGTTCCAGCTGTATAAGAAGTTCACGAATAACACTGTGGTGGCGTACTTCCCGGCTGCCAACGCCCTCTATGTCGGCGACCGGGTCGAGATCATGGGCATCCGGGTGGGGTCCGTCGACCGGATCGAACCAGCCGGCGACAAGATGAAGATCACCTTTCACTACGCCAACAAGTACAAGGTGCCCGCCAACGCATCGGCGGTGGTTCTCAACCCAACGCTGGTGTCGTCGCGGAACATTCAGCTGGAGCCGCCCTACACGGGCGGGCCGGTGCTGTCCGACAACGCGGTGATCCCCATCGAACGCACTCAGGTGCCGACCGAGTGGGACCAGCTTCGCGGCAGTGTCGCCAACATCATCTCCAAACTCGGCCCGACGCCCGAGCAGCCGAAGGGGCCGTTCGGCGAGGTCATCGAGTCCTACGCCGACGGGCTGGCCGGCAAGGGCGGGCAGATCAACACCACGCTGAACAGCCTGTCGGGGGCGCTGACCACGCTGAACAAAGGCCGCGGCGACTTCTTCGCGGTGGCACACAGCTTGGCGTTGTTCGTCAACGCGCTGCACAAAGACGACCGACAGTTCGTCGCGTTGAATACCAACCTGGCGACCTTCACCGACAATCTGACCAACTCAGATCAGGAGCTGGCCAACGCAATACAGCAATTCGACGGGCTGCTCACGACGGTTCGCCCTTTCCTCGACGCGAACCGCGAGGTGTTGACGCACGACATCAACAACCTTGCCGAGGTGACCACCACACTGGTGCAGCCCGAGCCGCTCAATGGTTTGGAGACCGGCCTGCACGTATTGCCGACGCTGGCCGCAAACCTCAGCGAGATCTACCACCCGTCGCACGGCGCGGTCATGTCCATTCCGGCGATCCCGAACTTCACCAACCCGATGCAGTTCCTGTGCAGCATGATTCAGGCCGGCAGCCGGCTGGGCTATCAAGAATCCGCCGAACTCTGCGCCCAATACCTGGCACCGATTCTCGATGCGATCAAGTTCAACTATTTGCCGTTCGGGCTCAACCTGTTCAGTACCTCGGAGGTGCTACCGAAGGAAGTCGCATACTCCGAGGACCGGCTGCACCCGCCGAACGGGTTCAAGGACACCACGGTCCCCGGAATCTGGGTACCCGATACGCCGTTGTCCCACAAAAACACTCAGCACGGCTGGATCACCGCGCCGGGCATGCAAGGCGTGCAGGTGGGGCCGATCACGACGGGATTGCTGACCCCCGAGTCGCTCGCCGAGCTGATGGGCGGCCCGGACATCGCACCGGTGCAATCGAATTTGCAGACCCCGCCGGGACCGCCGAACGCGTACAACGAGGAGCCCGGTCCGGCGCCCTTCATCGGCGTGCCCGGAAATCCGGCCCCGATACCACCACCGCCGCCGGCGCCCGGCGTGATTCCCGGTCCCGTCGCGCCGATGCCGGTGTCCGGGCCGGCGCTACCCGGGCCGGCGCTGCCCGCTGAGGCGGGCGCTCCGACGGGACCCGGCTCGTGAAGCGGCTGATCTGCCGGGCCCGGCAGGGGTTGGCGCTGCTGGTGGCCGGGGTGGTGCTGAGCTCGTGCGCGAGCTGGCACGGAATCGCGAACGTGTCGATGCCGGGCGGCCCGGGCAGCGGCGCCGGCTCCTACATCGTCTACGTGCAGATGCCCGACACGCTGGCCCTGAACGACAACAGCCGGGTGCGGGTGGCCGATGTCTTCGTCGGCACGGTGCGGGGCATCACGCTGAAGAACTGGGTCGCCACGTTGCGGCTGAGTCTGGACAAGAGCGTCAAACTACCCAGTAACGCTACCGCGAAGATCGGTCAGACAAGCCTGCTCGGTTCGCAGCATGTCGAGCTCGCTGCGCCACCCAACCCGTCCCCGACGCGGTTGAAGAACGGCGACACCATCCGGCTGCAGAACGCGTCCGCGTACCCTTCGACCGAGCAGACGCTGGCCAGTCTCGCCCTGATCCTGCGCGGCGGCGGCATCCCGAACCTCGAATCGTTGCAGAACGAGATCTACAACGTCGTGCACGGACGCGCCGAGCAGATCCACGCATTCCTCGGCAAGCTGGATACCTTCACGGCCCGGATCGACGAGCAACGCAGTGACATCACCCACGCCATCGACTCCACCAACCGGTTACTGTCCTACGTGGCGTCCCGCTCCGACGTTCTGGAGCGCGTCCTCACCGAATTCCCGCCCCTGATCAAGCATTTCGCCGACAAGCAGAATCTCTTGATCAATGCGATCGACGCGATCGGGCGGCTCAGCGGAGTTGCCGAACAATACCTGTCCGCCTCGAGGGGCGACCTCCATCAGGACCTGCTGGCGCTGCAGTGCCCATTGCGTGAACTCGGCCGTGCCTCACAGTATTTGATCCGCGCGCTCAAGCTGATCATGGTCCAGCCGTTCGACCTCGACGCCGTGCCGAAGTCGTTCCGCGGGGACTACTTCAACCTGTCGCTCACGCTGGACCTGACGCTCAGCGCGGTCGACAACGCGGTGCTCACCGGGACCGGGTTCTCCGGGGCGCTGCGTGCGCTCGAGCAGTCCTACGGCCGCGACCCCGGAACCATGATTCCCGACGTCCGGTACACGCCGAACCCCAACGACGTCCCCGGCGGCCCGCTGGTCGAACGGGCGGACCGGCAATGCTGACCCGATTCATCTGGCGACAGCTGATTCTCTTCACGATGCTGAGCGTGGTCACCGCGATCGCGTTGGGCTGGTACTACCTTCGGATCCCGACCGCCGTCGGGATCGGCCAGTACACCCTGAAGCTCGACCTACCCACCTCGGGTGGTCTGTACAAGACGTCCAACGTGACCTATCGCGGTGAAACCATCGGCAAGGTCACCGCCGTCGAGCCGACCGAGGCCGGTGTGCTGGCGACCATGAGCATCGCCAACCAGTTCAAGATTCCGATCGACGCGTCGGCGAACGTGCATTCGGTGTCGGCGGTCGGTGAGCAGTACGTGGATCTCGTGTCGGAAGGCAATCAGCGGGCATACTTTTCGCCGGGCGAGACCATCACCAAAACCACTGTGCCCGTTGAGATCGGGCCGACGCTGGATGCCGCCAACCGCGGGCTGGCCGTGTTACCCAAGGAGAAGATCGCCGCCCTGCTCGACGAGACGGCCCAAGCGGTCGGCGGGCTGGGGCCCGCGCTGCAACGGCTGGTCGACGCGACCCAGGCGATCGCCGGCGACTTCAAGGGCAACATCGCCGATATCAACGACATCATCGAAAACTCCGCGCCGATCCTGGACAGCCAGGTCAACTCGAGCGCGGCGATCCGGCGCTGGTCGCACAACCTGGATGTGCTGTTCGCCCAGACCGCGGACAACGACCAGCACGTGCAGAGCGTCCTCAGCCAGGGGGCGGCGACCGCCGATCAGGTCAACTCGGTGTTCAGCGATGTCCGCGAGTCGCTTCCGCAGACGCTGGCGAATCTCGAGGTCGTGCTCGACATGCTCAAGCGCTACCACAAGGGCGTCGAGCAACTGCTGGTGTTCCTGCCGCAAAACGCGGCGGCCGCCCAGACGGCCACGGTGGCGTTCCCGGGCTACGCCTCGCTGGACACCGCGCTGACGATCAACCAGCCCCCACCGTGCATGACCGGCTTTCTCCCCGCGCCGGAGTGGCGGTCGCCGGCCGACACCAGCCTGTCGCCGTTGCCGTCCGGAACGTATTGCAAAGTCCCGCAAGACGCTTCGGGTAACAATGTGCGCGGGGCGCGCAACATTCCGTGTGTGGATGTCCCCGGAAAGCGCGCTGCGACGCCGCGTGAGTGCCGTGACCCCAAGCCGTATGTTCCGCTGGGCACCAACCCGTGGTACGGCGATCCCAACCAGATCCTGAACTGCCCGGCCCCCGGGGCGCGCTGCGATCAAGCGGTAAAACCGGGCTTTGTGATACCCGCCCCGTCGATCAACAACGGTCAAAATCCGGCGCCTGCCGACCGACTGCCGCCAGGGGGACAGACGCCGCCTCCCATCAGCAATCCATTGCAGCGACCGGGGACGGGAAGCGTGCAGTGCAACGGTCAACAGCCCAACCCCTGCGTCTACATCCCGGGCGGGCCCCCCGTGGCTTCCTACAGCCCGCAGAGCGGTGAGCTGGTAGGGCCCGACGGCGCCAGGTACGGGATCGAAGATTCCCGGACAACAGGGGACGACGGATGGAAGGACATGCTGGCACCGACCGGGTGAACCAACCAGTTCATCTGTTGACACTGACCGCACGTACAGTCATATACTCGTCGAGGTGGCCTCGTGGCGCCCTACGGATCGGAGCGAAATGCGGGAAGTCATTGGCTTAGGCCAACTCCGAAGTGACGCGTGTACATATCTCGATCGGGTAGGCGCGGGTGCGACGATCGACATCGTGCGGCGCGGCAAGCTGGTGGCGCGGATCGAGTCGGTTGGTGACCGCCGGGTGGGGTCGATCCCGCAGCGAACGGCCCGGGCAGCAGAAGCCGGCGATTGGGTCGGGCTTGACGAACTTCGCAAGTGTGCCGGGCGTTGTTTCGATAGGGTTGCGACGGGCACGACCATCGAGGTCGTTCGTGGCGGCGAGATGGTTGCCCGCATCGTGTCGGCCGCCGGCGATGACCGCAGGACAGCCTGACGGCCGATCCGACCAACGAGAACGATGCTGCGGAGGACATATGACGGCCTATCGGACAGTTCTGGTCGGCACCGACGGCTCGGAGTCGTCGCTGCGGGCCGTCGACCGTGCGGCGAAGATCGCCGCCGAGTCGGACGCCAAGCTGATCATCGCGACCGGCTACTTCAGCCACCCCGACGACAAACGCGCCGCCGACGTGCTCGGCGATGAGGGGTACAAGGTGCGCGGCGACGCCCCCGTCTACGCGATCTTGCACGATGCCCACGACCGGGCCAAAGCGGCCGGGGCGACGAAGATCGAGGACCGGCCCATCAAGGACGGTCCGGTGCATGCATTGATCGAGCTCGCCGAGACCGAGAAGGCCGACCTGTTGGTCGTGGGACATGTCGGGCTGGACGCACGGTCCGCGCTCGTTGGCCGGGTGTTCTCCGTCCCGGGGGCCATCGCGAACAGGGCCAAGATCGACGTTCTGATCGTGCACACCACTGACTGAATCAGGTTGCGCCCACGGCTTTTTCGGGCATGCTGTTCACCATGAGTCGCAACGAGCTCACCGAACAGATCGTGATCGCCCGGCTGCGCAAGGGCCTGACCTGGCAGCAGCTGGCCGACGCCATCGACAAACCGGTGGTCTGGACCACGTCTGCCCTGCTGGGTCAGCACCCGATTCCCGCGGAGGCCGGCACCGTGCTGGTCGAGATGCTGGGTCTCGACCAGTCGGCGATTCCGGTGCTGGCCGCGGTGCCGATGCGGGGCGGCCTGCCGACCGCGGTGCCCACCGACCCCACCATCTACCGCTTCTACGAGGCGCTGCAGGTCTACGGACCCGCGCTCAAGGAACTCATCCATGAGAACTTCGGCGACGGCATCATGAGCGCGATCAACTTCAGCATCGACCTGCAGAAGAAGCCGCACCCGTCGGGCGATCGCGTCGTGGTGACGTTCGACGGCAAATTCCTTCCCTACGACTGGGTTTCGGCGGAGGCGTAAATAATTCGTCAAGAAGGCAACGCCAAGAGCGCATAGCGCCTAACGTTTCGTCGAATGCGCGGTCCATACACCGAGGCCGATTGGCGCCGCGAGGCGCTGCGTACCAATCTGTGGCTCGTTCCCGTGCTCGCGACCATCGTCATCGTGGTGCTCTTCGGCGTGACGTACACCGTCGACCGGTCGGCTTATGACGGGCTGATCACGCTTCCCTCCTGGGTGCTCAGCGGCACCGCCGACGTGGCTCGGGTTCTGCTGGCCACCGTCGCGGCGGCCATCATCACCGTGGTCGGCATCGTCTTCTCGATCACCATCGTCGCGCTGACGCTGGCCTCGACGCAGTTTGGTCCGCGGATGCTGCGCAACTTCGTCCGCGATCCCGGAACACAGGCGTCCCTGGGCACCTTCGTGGCCAGCTTCTGCTACGCGATGATCGCGCTGGTCTCGGTTGGCGGCGGCCCGCACGGTGACTTCGTACCGCACTTGTCGATCACCGTGACCCTGGTGTTCACGCTGCTGGATGTGGCGGTGCTGATCTACTTCCTCAACCACATCGCGACGATGATTCAGCTGCCGGTGGTGATCGCGAACATCGCCACCACCCTGGTCAACGAGGTCACCGCGATGGAGAGCTCCGACGCGTTCGGTGTCGGGGCGGCCCGCGGTCTCTCACATGAGGAACTGCTGGCCCGGTTCGCCGAGGCCGGTGCCCCCATCCGGACACCGCGCAGCGGCTACCTGCAGGTCATCCGGCACGATGTGCTGGTCAAGATCGCGACGAAGGCCAACGCGGTCGTCCAGTTGCCGCATCGCCCTGGGCATTTCATGGTTGCCGGACAGGTGATCGCCCGAGTCTGGCCGCCGGAAGCGGCCGAATCGGTGGCTGAACGCCTTGCGCTCGGGCACGTTGCGGGCGCGTATCGCACTCTGCCGCAGGATGTTTCGTTCGGGTTCGACCAGCTGGTCGAGATCGCCCTGCGCGCCCTGTCGCCGGCCGTCAACGACACCTTCACCGGGATGACCTGCGTCGACTGGATCGCTGACTGCCTGTGCCGGATCGCCCCGCTCTGGCATCCGCACCGGATCCGCCGCGACGGCGAAGGTTACATTCGCGTCATCGCCTTCCAGCCCAGCTTCGACCGGCTTGTCGAGCGAACCTTCGACACGATCCGTCAGGCCGCAATCGGCATGCCCGCCATCATGATTCGGCAACTCGATGCGATTGCCAAGGTGATCGAACAAGTCCCGGACCGAAAGCGGCGGACCGCGTTGATCCGCCAGGCCGAGGCGATCCAACGGTCGAACCTCGCCACCGTTCCTGACGCATCCGACCGCGACGACGTCACGCAGCGCTTCGAGGCGGTCATGGCACTGATCACCCCAGCCGCTACCGTGGGGGCGTGACCTCCGAACTCAAGGCGGACCTTGTCCTCTCGGGCGGCGGCGTCAAGGGCATCGGACTTTCCGGCGCCGCCGTCGCGCTGCTCGAAGCCGGTTATGCGATCCAGCGGGTTGCCGGCACCTCGGCCGGTTCGGTCGTGGGCGCCATCCTGGCGGCCGGCGCCGATCAGCTGGGCCCCGAGGACGTCGAGCGGTTGACCATGGGCCTGCCGTACAAGAAATTTCTCGACCCGACGTGGATCACCGGCATTCCACTGCTCGGCCCGGCGTGGGGTGTGGTGAGCGAAACCGGGATCTACAAAGGCGATTTCGCGCACGACTGGATTCGGTCTGAGCTGGCCGATCTGGGCGTGCACACGTTCGGCGACCTGGCCATCGACGCCCCCCACCTGCCGCAAGAACAGCGTTACCGGTTGGTCGTCACCGCCGCCGACGTGACCACCGGCCAGCTGGTCCGGTTTCCGTGGGACTACCGCCGGCTCTACGGTCTCGATCCCGACGACCAACCGGTCGCCGACGCTGTGCGGGCCTCGATGTCGATCCCGTTCTTTTTCCGGACCGCCAAGTTGACCAGCGCCACCGGCTTGACCTCGACGCTCGTCGACGGCGGCATGTTGTCGAACTTCCCGATCGACTCCTTCGACCGGTGCGACGGCAAGCTTCCCCGCTGGCCCACCTTCGGGGTCACCCTGCTGCCCAACCTTCCGCAGGGCAACGACAAGGCGATTCCGGCTCTGGCGCCGGTGAATTGGCTCTTCGGTGGTCCGCCCCTGATCGAAGCGTTGATCACGACGATGATCGTCGGTCGCGACCAGGCATACCTGAACCAGCCCTGGGTCGACTCGCGGACGATCCGCGTCGACTCGTCGAAAGTCGGGTTTCTCGACTTCGGCATCAAGGACAAGCAGAAGCAGGAGCTCTATCAGAACGGCTACAACGAGGCGATCGCATTCCTGTCGGCGTGGAACTGGGACGAATACCTCCAGCGATTCCGCCGGCCGGCCGGCTAACCCCCGAATTCGGCTGCCATATTGTCGATTCCGGCGCGAATGGCGGTCAGGGTTTCGGCCCGGGTCCGCAGCTTCGTCGCGGCATGGGCGTGCTGCTTGAGCGTGGCGAAGTCCCGGGCGGCTTCCTCGGCGCGGCGAAGGACCATGTCGGGCAACACGATCTCGTCGACCCACCCGGAGGCCAATGCGGTCTCACCGAAGAAGGTTTTCGCCAGCCCGGCCGACTGCTGGAACGCCGCCCGGGTCAGGCGCAGCTTCATCACTTCCAGCGCCGCGTAGGGGATCGTCATACCGATCGTGACCTCGTTGGCCTGAATGTTGTAGCCGGGCGCGGCAATTCGGTGATCGCCACTGGCCAGCAGGAAGGCCCCCATTGCAATCGCGTGGCCGGTGCAGGCCATCACCACCGGCTTGGGGTACGACAGCAGGCGGTGTGACAGCTCGAAGCCGCCCTTGAGCATCTCGATGGAGGCCGCGACGTCGCCGGAATTGAAGATCTTCAGGTCGAATCCGCCGCTGAAAACCCGGTGGTTTCCCGCGATCACGACAGCGCCGACGTCGTCGCGGTCGGCGTTGTCGAGGGCTTCCTGCAGCGCCTGCTGCATGGTCGGGCCGAGGACGTTGACCTTGCCGTCGTCCATGGTGAGGAACGCGATGGAATCGTCGAGACGATAAGTGACTGGACCGCTCATAGCAGCGATTGAATCAGACCGTAGCTAGACCCGTTCGCCGCGGTGCTTGCCGAGTTCCTCCTGGGCGTCACCCCAGCGCAGGCTGACGTCGGTCGGCGGCGCGTCGATCTGCCGGGTGCGCCACCGGTCCTTGGTCTCGTCGACCGCGCGGTTCATCCGCTCGATCTCGGTGCGGAACACGTCCGCGCGAGTCTCTTTGGTGGCGTAGTGGAAATAGGTCAGCAGGCTGCGCAACAGCTCCAACTTCTGCTTTTCCCGCTTGCCCAGGTCGTGGTTGGTCATCAGTTCGATGCGCTGCACCGGCGGCAGCGACGCCCAGTCGAGCACCGCCTTGGTCTCCAGCGGACGGCGGCGACGCTGCCAGAACTTCCAGCCGCGGGGGACTTCGGCGCGGTCGTAGTAGGTCACCGTGCCCGGGAAACGCGACTCGATGCCCTCGCCGAGCTCGGCGCGGTCGAGCGCGGAGTCCCACACCGTGCGCCATTCCTGGCCGGGGGCCAGCGTCGGCAGCTGACGGGGGAGTTTCAGCTCAACGACATCGGCGTAGCCGTCGGTGGCGTTCTCGTATTCGGCGACGGTCGGCGGGTGCGGGAACGTGAACGACACGTCGTAGGCGGGGGTCTTGCCGAAGTTGCGGACGACGAACTCGATCACGTGCCAGTCGGCGGCGTGCGGCTCCATGAACATATTGACGTGCGGGCGGGTTTCTTCCGATGCCAGTCGACGATTCCGGCGGAGGTGGACATTCGCGTAGATCAGCGCGATCACGCCGAGCGCGAGTAACGCCCATACCGCCCATGCCAACCAGGTAGCGGAGCCGGTGCCCGCCACGTCATGCCATCGATCGCGGATCCATTCCATCGAAGAACCCATCGCTTTCCCCTACGTCACACGCTTGGCCGCGTGAAAATTCGCTAGAGCGCCGGCATTCGTTACCGCTATCCGCCCATCAGCGTTCGCCACTGTTCCAGGTTGGCGACCCGGTAAACGTAATTTGAACGCTTGACCTCCGACAACGAGGCACTTGGTTCCACCGAATACCAGTGTCCGGGAAATACTGTCGGATCACCCGATAGCTGTGCAAGTTTTTGCAGGCTGCGAAATATCTCATCGGAATCTCCGCCGGGAAAATCGGTGCGACCGCAACCCTCCAGAAAAAGCGTGTCGCCGGCGATCAACCGTCCGTCGAGCAAGAAACATTGGCTGCCAGGCGTATGCCCGGGCGTGTGCAGCAGTTCGATGTCGATATTGCCGATGCTGACTTTGTCGCCGTTGTCGTGCGAGGTGAGATCGCCCATCGGAATGCCGGTGATGCGCGAAACAAACAGCGCTTCATGGGAATTGACGTGAACGGGAACGCTGACCCGCTCGAGCAGTTCGGCCAGCCCCTTGAGTTCGAAACCCATCATCGAGCCGCCCACATGATCGGGGTGGTGGTGGGTGACCAGCACTCCGGACAGGCGCATGCCGTCGGCTTCCAGCGTGTCGACCAGCTCGCCCGCCGCGTAGGCGGGGTCGACCACCACGCAGTCGCCGGTCTGCCTGTCGCCGATCAGATAGGCGAAGTTGCGCATCTGCGCCGCGATGCCATCGCCCTGGGCGAAGTCGCGGCCGGAGAGGAGTTGGCGGAAGTACAGCTGGTCGGTATCGGGCACTCGGACAGCCTAGGCGGGCTTGCGACAAGGGGTAAACCTCACCGTTTGGTGCCCCCGCGGACCAGGCTGTACCCTCTTTTAGGCCCGAGGCATGACCTAAATGGTCATTTCGGGTGCGGCCCCCTTAGCTCAGTCGGTAGAGCGTTTCCATGGTAAGGAAAAGGTCAACGGTTCGATTCCGTTAGGGGGCTCGGCGGACGCCGAGCAGGCAGGTGGCGCGCAGACGGGGCGGTGTAGCTCAGTTGGTTAGAGCGAACGACTCATAATCGTTAGGTCGCCGGTTCGAGTCCGGCCATCGCTACAAGACAACAACGAAGACCGGAAAGAAGAACCGACGTGGCCTCCAGTACCGACGTACGGCCCAAGATCACCTTGGCGTGCGAGGTGTGCAAACACCGCAACTACATCACCAAAAAGAACCGCCGCAACGACCCGGACCGGTTGGAGCTGAAGAAGTTCTGCCCCAACTGCGGCAAGCACCAGGCGCACCGCGAGACGCGCTGACGCACCGCTGTCAGCTATCTACTCAGACGGACTAGGTACATTCAGAAGCCATGTCGCTGGGCCATAACGCCATCGGTAAGCGATTCCGCTACCCCGATCACTACGTCGTCGAGCGCGAAAAGATTCGCGAGTACGCGGTCGCCGTCAAGAATGAAGATCCGCCGTTTCACGAGGACAGCGCCGCCGCAGAGCTAGGCTATGACGGGCTGGTCGCGCCGCTGACCTTCATTTCGATTTTCGGCTACAAAGCCGTGGCCGCGTTCTTCGAGTGGGCCAACATCGCCACCCACGACGCACAGGTCGTACAGGTCGATCAGTCGCTGAAGTTCTTCACGCCGATCCAGGTGGGCGATCGGCTCTATTGCGACGTGGAGATCGAGTCGATCCGCCGGGCCCACGGCACGGACATCATCATGACCAAGCAGACCATCACTAATGAAGCTGGTGATGTGGTTCAAGAGACCTACACGACCCTGGCAGGCCGTGCTGGTGAAGACGGAGAAGAGGGTTTCAAGGATGCCACTGCGTGAGTTCGATTCGGTGAAGGTCGGTGACCAGCTCCCGGAGAAGATCTATCCGCTGACCCGTCAGGATTTGGTCAATTATGCGGGCGTCTCCGGTGACCTGAACCCGATCCACTGGGATGACGAGATCGCCAAGGTCGTCGGACTCGACACCGCGATCGCCCACGGCATGCTGACGATGGGTCTGGGCGGTGGCTTCGTCACGTCGTGGGTCGGTGACCCCGGGGCGGTCACCGAGTACAACGTGCGGTTCACCGCGGTGGTGCCGGTGCCCAACGACGGCAAGGGCGCCGAGATCGTGTTCAGCGGCCGGGTCAAGTCCGTCGACCCGGAGACCAAGTCGGTGACGATCGCGCTGACCGCCACCACTGACGGCAAGAAGATCTTCGGTCGGGCGATCGCCGCGGCGAAGTTGGCCTAACGGTGGCGATCAACACCGACATCCTGGGCATGGTCTGGGAATACGAGGACAGCTATGTGGTGGGCCGGGAGAAGGTCCGCGAATTCGCCAAAGCGGTCAAGGCCGTCGACCCGGCCAGTCTGGATGCGGCGGCGGCCGCCGAGCTCGGTTATGACGATGTCGTCGTGCCGCTGACGTTCGTCACGATCTTCGGGCAGCTGGTCCAGGCGGATTTCATGCGAAAGGTCGACACCGGCTACGACACAATGCAGATCGTGCAGGTCGATCAGCGATTCGTCTTCCACAAGCCGATCGTGGCCGGCGACGTGTTGCACGCCAAGATGGAGATTCACTCGGTCACCGAGCGATTCGGCGCCGACATCGTCGTCACCAAGAACACCTGCACCAACGCGTCCGGCGAAGTTGTGCTGGAGGCGTACACCACGGTGATGGGTCACGAAGGCGACGACTCCGTCAACCTCAAATGGGACAAGGAGAGCGGCCAGATCGTCAGGACCGCGTGATTAGTACCTGACACCTGCTCCGCTGTACACTCGAACCTCGGGGTTTTCCCAGTACCAGCGTATTTTCCCTTCAGTGGGCGAAGCGCGCGTCCTGGAAGACCCCGACACGCGCAGGTTGGCCTGCCAACCAGCGAAGGGGCGTAGCTCAACTGGCAGAGCAGCGGTCTCCAAAACCGCAGGTTGCAGGTTCAAGTCCTGTCGCCCCTGCAATGGTGGACACTGGAAGGTGAACACCACGTACACGATTGAACGAAGGAGCATGCGGTGAGCGACGAACGCGACGATGCCGACGCCGCAGCCGACGACAACGGCAACGGCAACAACGATGCGCAAGGCGGTCGTACGGCAGTCGTGACGCGTCCGCAGCGGCCCACCGGCAAGCGGTCCCGTCACCACGCTGACGGCGGCGCGGACGAATCCGGCGCCGTCGAGCTCACCGAGAGCGACGCCGACGACAGTGGCACCAAGGCCAAGAAGGCGAAGAAAGCCGGCAAGGCCAAGAAGTCCGACGAGCCGTCGAGCAACCCGTTCGTCTTCGTCTTCACCTACCTGAAGCAGGTGGTCGGCGAACTGCGCAAGGTCATCTGGCCCAACCGCAAGCAGATGACCTCCTACACCTCGGTGGTGTTGGCGTTCCTGGTGTTCATGGTGACGTTGATCGGCCTGGTGGATGTGGGCTTGGCCAAACTAGTGCTACTGGTCTTCGGCTGAGCTGTGATGAGAGGACGGAACAAGTGACTTCCTTCGAGGGCCAGTCGGCCTCGGAAGTGTCCGACGCGCGCATAGCGGCCGCGGATCCAGCGACCACGATTGCGAGCAGAACCGCCGAGTCACTGGAACAACCGACGGCCGAAGCGGTTTCAGAGGCCGGCGCAGCCGAGGCGGCCGACGTTGAAGTGGCCGCCGACGAGGCTGTCGAGCAGATTGCCGCACCCGAGGAACCGGCTCAGGACGAGGACGTCGACCCGGCCGTCGCGCTGAAGGCCGAACTGCGTTCCAAGCCTGGTGACTGGTATGTGATCCACTCCTATGCCGGTTACGAGAACAAGGTGAAAGCCAACCTCGAGACCCGTGTGCAGAACCTGGACGTCGGCGACTACATCTTCCAGGTCGAAGTGCCCACCGAAGAGGTCACCGAGATCAAGAACGGTCAGCGCAAGCAGGTCAACCGCAAGGTGTTGCCGGGCTACATCCTGGTGCGGATGGACCTGACCGACGAGTCGTGGAGCGCGGTGCGCAACACCCCGGGTGTCACCGGGTTCGTCGGGGCGACCTCCAAGCCGTCGGCGCTGACGCTCAACGATGTGGTGAAATTCCTGCTGCCGCAAGGCGCCGCCAAGAAGGCCGCCAAGGGCACTGCCGCCGCTGCGGCCGCGGTCGCCGAAGGCGGTCTGGAACGTCCCGTGGTCGAGGTGGACTACGAGGTCGGCGAATCGGTCACCGTCATGGACGGCCCGTTCGCCACGCTGCCGGCGACGATCAACGAGGTCAACGCCGAACAACAGAAGCTCAAGGTGCTGGTGTCCATCTTCGGCCGCGAAACACCTGTGGAACTGGGCTTCACCCAGGTCTCCAAGATTTAGCTCTAGAGATTTAACCGGAAGGAACACAAACACTCATGGCCCCGAAGAAGAAGGTCGTCGGGCTGATCAAGCTGCAGATCCAGGCCGGTGCGGCCAATCCTGCTCCGCCGGTCGGTCCGGCGCTCGGCCAGCACGGCGTCAACATCATGGAGTTCTGCAAGGCGTACAACGCCGCGACGGAAAGCCAGCGCGGCGACGTCGTTCCGGTGGAGATCACCGTGTACGAGGACCGCAGCTTCACCTTCGCGCTGAAGACGCCGCCGGCCGCCCGCCTGCTGCTCAAGGCCGCCAAGGTCGCGAAAGGCTCACCCGAGCCGCACAAGGAGAAGGTCGCCACCGTCACGTGGGATCAGGTTCGCGAGATCGCCGAGACGAAGAAGGCCGACCTCAACGCCAACGACATCGACGCGGCCGCCAAGATCATCGCCGGGACCGCCCGGTCGATGGGGATCACCGTCAAATAGCGGTTCCCCCCTCAGAAAAAAAGTGGGAGGGCCAGCTTCGGCCCGACTCTAACCACAACCCAACACCCGATTGGATGAACGAATGAGCAAGAACAGCAAGGCATATCGCGCGGCCCTGGAGAAGATCGACCGCGACAGCCTCTACACCCCGTTGCAGGCCGCGAAGTTGGCCAAGGAGACATCGTCGACCAAGCAGGACTCGACGGTCGAGGTTGCCATCCGGCTCGGAGTGGACCCGCGCAAGGCCGACCAGATGGTCCGCGGCACGGTCAACCTCCCGCACGGCACCGGTAAGACGGCTCGCGTCGCGGTCTTCGCGGTCGGCGAGAAGGCCGAAGAGGCCACCGCGGCCGGCGCCGACGTGGTCGGTAGCGACGACCTGATCGAGAAGATCCAGGGCGGCTTCCTCGACTTCGACGCCGCGATCGCGGCGCCCGACCAGATGGCCAAGGTCGGCCGGATCGCCCGTATCCTCGGCCCGCGTGGTCTGATGCCCAACCCGAAGACCGGCACGGTCACCCCGGACATCACCAAGGCGGTCAACGACATCAAGGGCGGAAAGATCAACTTCCGCGTCGACAAGCAGGCCAACCTGCACTTCGTGATCGGTAAGGCCTCTTTCGACGATAAGCAGCTTGCCGAGAACTACGGCGCTGCGCTCGACGAGGTGCTACGGCACAAGCCGTCGTCGTCGAAGGGTCGCTACCTGAAGAAGATCACGGTGTCGACCACGACCGGACCAGGCATTCCGGTCGATCCGGCGGTCACCCGCAACTTCTCCGAAGGCTGAGCTAACCGCCGCACTCAACGATCCGGCGGCGCAGATACTCGCGGCCCGGGTCAGAGCTGTTGGACTCCAACGCCGTTCGATACCAGGTGAGCGCATCGTCTGGCCGCCCCGCGCGGCGTAGCAGGTCGGCGCGCACCGAGGCAACCAGGTTGGATCGCTTGAGCCGTGGGTCGTGCGCGACCTGATCCAGCGCCGCCAGGCCGGCGTCCGGGCCGTCGCGGAAACCCACCGCGAGGGCCCTATTCGCCCGCACGACAGGCGAATCCGTCATCGTCGCCAGGCGGTCGTAAGCCGCGCAGATCGTGCGCCAGTCGGTCTGCTCCCACGATGGCGCCGTCGCGTGCAGCGCAGCGATCACCGCCTGCGGCAGGTAGGGGCCGGCGGAGCCGTGGGCCAGTTTCAGCCGATCCAGGCCGCGGGTGATCCGGCCGCGGTCCCAGCGGCGGCGGTCCTGTTCCTCGAGCGGTACCAGCGTGCCGTCGGCGTCGACGCGGGTCGCTCGTCGCGAATCGTGCAGCAGCACAAGGGCGGCCAGGGCATGGGCCTCGAGTTCGGTTGGCATCAGCGTGCACAGTTCGGACGCCAGCCGGACACCCTCGTCGCATAACTCGTCGCGGATCGCCGACGGTCCGGCCGTGGACCAGTAACCCTCGGTGAACACCGAATAGATGCAGCTGAGCACATGCGGCGTGCGCTGCGGCAACAACTCGGCCGGTGGCACCCGTAGCGGGATATTGGCGTGCCGGACCTTGGTCTTGGCGCGGGTAATGCGTTGGCCGACAGCCGCTTCCGTCTGCAGCAACGCGCGGGCGATCTCGGCGACGGTCAGGCCGGACACCAGCCTCAACGTCAGCGCCAGCTGCGATAGCCGGTCGAGGGCCGGATGCGCGCAGGTGAACATCATCCGCAGCTCGTCGTCGCGAACCGGATGCGGTTCGACGTGATCGGTGCGCGCGCGAATTTCTTCGACCACGTAGCCCAATTCCTTTCCCGGGCGCACCGATTCGCGACGCAACCGGTCGCGGGCACGGTTACGTGCCACGGTCAGCACCCAACTGCCGGGATTGTCCGGCATGCCGTCGCGCGGCCACACCCGCAGCGCCTCGGCGAAGGCTTCCTGGACGGCGTCCTCGGCGACGGTGAGATCGCCCGACCACCGGGCCAGCGTGGCCACAGTCGGGCCCCACTCGCGCCGAAAGACGCCGTCCAGATTGGCCATTCGTGGGTTAGAGCCCCGACACCCCAGCCAACTGCCGGACCTCGACAGTGGAAGCGGGGATCATGGATGCCAGTTTGACCGCCTCGTCGCGGTCGGCGGCGGACAGCATGTAGACGCCCGTCGCGATCTCGGCTCCCTCGGCGTAGGGCCCGTCGGTCAGCAGCACCTCGCCGTCGCGGACACGCACCGTGGTGGCGGTCGCCGGCTCGTGCAGCGCGGCCCCGGCGACGATGTGATCGCCTGCGGCGGCGGCAAATTCGCCGTGTCGTCCCGCTTCTTCCTCCCACTCCGGCGTGCCCGGGGTGTTGACCGCGGCCGGCGGCTCGAGCAGCAGTGCCAGCCACCCGGCGTCGGAACGTGACCACTCGGAGTCCTTGGTGTGGAAGATCGGCCGGACTTCTACGGCGCCGCGTTTGGCAGCAGGGATGTTGCGCGCGAGGGCCAGCGCGTCGTCGAGGTTCTCGGCCTCGAGCACGTAGTAACCACCGGCGACCTCGGCCCCTTCGGCGAACGGGCCGTCGGTGATGACTGGTGCGTCCGGGCCGCCGCTGATGCGTACCGCGTCGGCCGCGGACCCTAGTGCGTCGCCGGAGCGAATCGCTGATCCGGCCGTGGCGTGAAAGCTTTGGTAGGCCGCCATCTCGGCGGCACCCTCTTCTGGCGTGAGTTTCGGCTCAGGGCCGATCAACAAGGCGAAGTACTGCATGTCTGGTCACCTCCGGGTAGTGAGCGAAACCGGTTGTTCCACTCTCTACTCGTACGACGAACGAGGCGACGCAAATCCGACAGACTAAGCGGCGGCGCCCGGCTTCAGGTAGGTGACCAGGCTGACGTCCAGCATCTCCTCGGAGAAGTAGAACTCACAGCCGCGGAGGTACTTCATATACCGCTCGTAGACCTCTTCGGACTGGATCTCGATGGCCCTGTCTTTGTTGGCCTCCAGCGCGTCACCCCAGAGGTGCAGGGTCTTGATGTAGCTCTCGCGCAGCGAAATCGGCTCGGGCACAATAAAGCCGGCCTTCTCGCCGTGCTCGACCATCATGCCGGTGGACGGCAGGCGACCGCCGGGGAAGATCTCGGTGAGGATGAACTTGATGAACCGGGCCGTCTCGAAGGTGACCTTCTTGCCACGCGCATTCAGGTCGTAGGGGTGGTACGCGACGCTGCTCTGCACCGTCATCCGCCCGTCGTCGGGCATGATGCTGAACGTGTTCTTGAAGAAGTGGTCGTAGTTCTCGAAGCCGAAGTGCTCGAACGCCTCGATGGAGACGATCCGGTCGACCGGCTGGTGGAAGTCTTCCCAACCCTGCAACAGAACCGTGCGAGAGCGGTTGGTGTCGAGGCTGTCCATGACGTTCTGAGTGCGGGCGTGCTGGTTCTTGGACAGCGTCAGGCCGATGACGTTGACGTCGTATTTCTCCACCGCGCGGCGCATTGTGGTGCCCCAGCCGCAGCCGATGTCGAGCAGCGTCATGCCGGGCTTGAGGTCGAGCTGGTCGAGGTTCAGGTCGACTTTGGCGATCTGTGCTTCCTCGAGCGACTGGTCGTCGCGGGTGAAGTAGGCGCTGCTGTAGGTCCGTGTCGGGTCTTGGAAAAGCCCGAAGAAGTCGTCGGACAGGTCGTAGTGCGCCTGGATGTCCTCCGGACGCGTCCTCATCTGAATGGAACCATCTTGCGTTTCAGACATCAGCGTGTGTCAGCCCTTTCCTACTGCCTGGGGTATGCCGCACCCAGTTGCGTGAGCACCATACCCGCTCGACCAGTCGCCGAAGCAGCAACATGCTTGTTTTGCCTTGCGCGTGAAGACTATTTCTCCAGCGTGAACTGGTTGACGTCGATGTAACCGACCCGGAAGCCCTTCGCGCAGCCGGTCAGATAGTGCATGTAGCGGTCGTACATCTCCTGCGACTGAATCTCGATCGCCTGATCCTTGTGCGCCTCCAGCGCGGTGGACCAACAGTCCAATGTGCGGGCGTAGTGGGGCTGCAGCGACTGCCGACGGGTCAGCGTGAAGCCGCCCTTCGAGGAGCGATCCTCCACCATCTCGATCGACGGCAACCGGCCACCGGGGAAGATCTCGTCGACGATGAACTTCATGAATCGGGCCAGCTCAAAGGTCAGCGGCATGCCGCGCTCGGTCATCTGCGCCGGCGTGAGGCCGGTGATGGTGTGCAGCAGCATCACCCCGTCGTCGGGCAGGGAGTTGTTGGCCATCGTGAAGAAGTCGTCGTAGCGGTCGTGGCCGAAGTGTTCGAAGGCGCCGATCGACACGATCCGGTCGACGGGCTCGTTGAACTCTTCCCAGCCGGCCAGGCGGACTTCCGTGGTGCGGGGGCTGTCCAGCGCGTCCAGCGTCTTCTGAACGTGTCCGGCCTGGTTCTTCGACAGCGTCAAACCGATCACGTTGACGTCGTACTTCTCGACGGCGCGGCGCATGGTGCTGCCCCAGCCGCAACCGACGTCCAGCAGCGTCATGCCGGGTTGCAGGCCGAGCTTGCCCAGGGCCAGGTCGACCTTGGCCTGCTGGGCCTCCTCCAACGTCATGTCGTCGCGTTCGAAGTAAGCGCAGCTGTACGTCTGGCTCGGATCGAGGAACAGCCGGAAAAACTCGTCAGAGAGGTCGTAGTGGGCCTGGACGTCTTCGAAATGCGGCCTTAGCTTCTGGGCCATTGCGCAGCGCGCCTTCCTGGATTTTCTTGGGTAATCACCCGTGTCGGGAATACCTGCCCCCCGGGCGATCCATGGTCAGCCTAGTCGACGTGGCCTGGTCAGGCCGAATCGGAAAAGCCGTGGATCAGGCCTCGGCAAACGTGGTGGTCAACTCGCCGGTGATGTCGTCCCACAGCTCTTCGGGTAGGTCGTGGCCCATGCCGTCGAACAACACCAGGCGCGCGCCCGGGATCGTCTGGGCAACAACCTTGCCCCCGAACGGACGCTGGAGCTTGTCTGCCTTGCCGTGCAGCACGACGGTCGGCGCAGTGATCTGCCGGCCGTATTTCGCCAGGCTGCCGCTGGCGATGATCGCACCGAAATGCCTGGCCGTGCCCCACGGGTAATAGCACCGCTCATAACCCTCGATGGCCTCGGCGCGCAGGCGCTGCTCGGTGGCGGGGTACTTGGGACTGCCGATAATCCGCCAGACCTTCACCGAGTAGTCGGCGATCACGTCGATCGGCGAATGGGGCGACGGCCCCCGCAGCACCGCAAGCAGGGCCTGTGGGTGCGGCGGCGGCAGGAAAGGCCGGTTGTTGCTGGAGAAGATCACCGCCAGCGAGCGGGTGCGCTGCTTGAATCGCGCCGCGAAGATCTGAGCGATCATGCCACCCATCGAGGCGCCGACGATGTGGGCTTTGTCGATGCCGAGATGATCGAGGATCGCGGCGGCGTCGTCGGCCATGTCTTCGAGCCGGTAGTCGGCCTTCCCGGGGATGCCCACGAAGAACTTGATCATGTTCGGGATCATCGCGCCGCCGCTACTGCGCCGTTCGGTCTTGCTGGACAGCCCGACATCGCGGTTGTCGTAACGGATCACCCGCAGGCCCTGGGCGACCAATTTCTCGCAGAACCCGTCGCGCCACAGCAGCAGCTGCGAGCCCAGGCCCATGATCAGCAGGACGGCCGGATCGCCGGGTTCGCCGATGTCCTCGTAATAGATGTCCAAATCGCCCGAACGTGCTGTGCCGGTGCGGATTTGCATGCTTTAGACCTCTAGTTCGGATTCGTTGTGTTCGCGGGTGACCTCGACCATGAAGTTGGCGAAGTATCCGGTGAGCTGCGGGTCGGACATCATCTGCCACCGCGGGGCCAGCAGCTTCATGTAGCGCTCCACGTAGAGGAACTGCTTGCCGATCAGCACCAGCTCACGCGGCAGCTTGACGTCGTAGGCGTCGGCCAGCGTCGACAGCTGCTTGCCGATGTCGGCGTAGGACAGGTCGCTCAGGGTCGACATGGTCAGCGGGGTGGCGAATTTCTCCAGGTCCTTGGCGGCCTCGGCCTCGGGCCGCATGGTGCCCACGGCGCCCATCAGCACGACGATCTTGCCGGCCGCGGCGTGGTCCTTCTTCACCAGCAGCGCGTGCACGAGTTCGCGCAGCAGCCAGCGGGTCCGCGGGTCGATGCGGCCCATGATGCCGAAGTCGAAGAACACGATCCGGCCCTTGTCGTCGACATAGAGATTGCCGGCGTGCAGGTCGCCGTGGAACAGGCCGTGCCGCAGCCCGCCCTCGAAGAGGCTGAACAGCAGCGCCTTGACCAGCTCGGTGCCATCGAAGCCGGCCTTGCGGATGGCGGCGACGTCGTCGATGCGGATGCCCTGTATCCGTTCCATCGTGAGCACCCGCTCCGAGGTCAGGTCCCAATACACCTGCGGCACCCGGATGTTCTTGCCGAGCGGCGACGCGTGCAGATGGGAGACCCAGGCCTCCATCGACTGCGCCTCGAGCCGGAAGCTCAGCTCCTCGGCCAGGTTGTCGGAGAAGTCGGCGACGACGTCCTGCGCCGACAGCCGGCGGCCCAGCTTGGCCAGCTCGACGGCCTGTGCGAAGCGCTTGAGGATCTGCAGGTCGGCGGCCACCCGACGCCGGATACCCGGCCGCTGGATCTTGACGACGACCTCTTCGCCGCTGTGCAGCCGGGCGTAATGCACCTGGGCGATCGAGGCCGAGGCGAACGGCTCCTCGTCGAAGTGCGCGAACAGCTCTGACGGGTCGCCGCCGAGCTCCTCCTTGAAGAGCTTGTGCACGGCGACTGAGTCGGCTGGCGGCACGCGGTCGAGCAGGCCGCGGAACTCGCGGGACAGCTGCTCACCGAAGGCGCCGGGGCTGGACGCGATGATCTGGCCGAACTTGACGTAGGTCGGGCCCAGGTCGGCGAAGGTCTGTGGAAGCTCCCTGATGACCTTTTGCTGCACTGGTCCCTTGCGCGGCAGCTGGGTCAGGATGCGGGCGACAGTGCGGGTGAGCTGCCAACCGGTGACGCCGATGCGCGCCGCCTCGACCGGTAGCGGCACCCGGTCGAGCCTGGCAACCCCGCGGTGGTTGTTGGAACTCATTGGTGCAGTCTGCCAAAACGGCAGAGACAAGTCACAATTCCTGTGAGCCCGCTCACGGGCCGTCGATCCTGGCAAAGTTTTCGGTCAGCGTCTCGACGATCGGCCGCCACACCGGTTCGGGGAGGTCGTGGCCCATGCCGTCGATCACCACGTAGCGGGCGCCGGGAATGGCGGCGGCGACGGAGCGGCCGTTGCGCGGCCGCACCATCGGGTCGTGCGAGCCGTGCAGCACGACGGTCGGCGCGCTGATCGCCTTGCTGAAGCGCAGCAGGCTGCCGGTGCCCAGAACGGCGTCGAGCTGCCGCAGCATGCCGGGCGGATAGCTGGACCGCTCGGCCAGCTCCTGAACGCGACGGCGTAGCTCAGGCTCGGGCGGCAGGAAGTTGGGGCCGTTGAACACCGCGACGTTGCGCACCTCGAAGGCGAGCTTCTCCTCATCGGTCGCGTCGTCGGCGGGCGCCTTGAACGCCAGCCGGATCACCCGCCAGGCCGGCAGCCGTGAGAACGGCTTGCCGGTGGTGGACATGACGACGGCCAACGACGCGACCCGGTCCGGTTCGGTGGCGGCCAGGATCTGCGCGATCATCCCGCCCATCGACGCGCCGACGATGTGCGCCCGGTCGATGACCAGGTGGTCGAGCAGCGCGACCGCGTCGGCCGTCATGTCTTCGAGGGTGTAAGGAACGTCGCTGCGCCGGCCGACCAGATAGCGCCCAACCCGGCGGTACACCGGGCCGGCCGCGCGCATCCCGTGCATCTTGGCCGACAGCCCGGTGTCGCGATGGTCGAAGCGGATCACCCGATACCCCGCGTCGACCAGTTGGGCGCAGAAGCCGTCCGGCCACATCGGCAGCTGGGCGCCCAGGCCCATGATCAACAGGACAGCCGGATCGTCGATGTCGCCGAGGTCTTCGTAATACAGCTCGATGGCGCCGTTGTGCGCGAGCCCGCTACGAGCCTGCATTCCGATCCTCGGCTTTCCAGGGCTGCACCCAGCCGTCGATCGACCAGCCCTCCAGGGCGGCGAGCAGTTCGTACATGGTGGCGCCGTCGATGCTTTCGCGGACGATGTCGGCGTGGCCGGAATGCCGGGTCAGCTCGTTGATCACATGCAGGATCACCCACCGCACCGACCAATCTCTGATACCCTTCGGAAACCACGGAATATCCTGCGGGACTGGTACTTTCGCACCCAGGTCCGCCGTCTCGACCAGATGTAGTGACGTCTCGTTCTCGGCCTTCAGGGCGTCGAGCAGCCCTTCGAGCGTCTCGTCGGCACGCATCACATGCTGGTCGGCGAAATCCGCAGCGATCTCGTCGAATGGCCGTGGATCGCGCGGCGGGGCCTCCGGTGCGGCGGCGACCCGTGACATCCAGGTGCGCTGCATCGCGGTGACGTGCTTGATCAGTCCACCGATCGACAATTCGCTGACCGAGGGTGAGGAGCGGGCCTGCTCGTCGGTGAGGCCGTAGGACACCGCGAAAAATGCACTCTGGTGATAGGCCAGGTACTCGCGCAGGGCGCTGCGTTCATCAGCGACGGGTGGGGCGAGAGCAGGCATCGGCGTTCCTTTCTCCTGACGTGTCGCAAGCCTTCCACCCCTGTCCGACATCGGCGTCGTAGGGTGCGGGAATGCAGGTGATTTCGGCGGAGTCGACGGATCTTTTCGTTGGTCCGCCGGACGCCCCGGTGCAGCTGGTTCGGGTGACGCTGGAGGGCTCGGCCGAGCCCGTGCAGGTTCGTGTCGACGGTGACGGGCTGAGCGGTTCGGCTTCCGGTCGTGACGTGGTCGAAGTGCCGGTTTCGGTCGAGCGTCCGGTGGTCGGGGAGCGACGGCCCGCGACGGTGCGCGCGGGCTCTTCGGCGGCAACGTTCGATTTCGTGGTCGCCGAGCCGGGCTGGACGATGTTCATGATCAGTCATTTCCACTACGACCCGGTGTGGTGGAACACCCAGGGCGCCTACACCAGCCTGTGGACCGAGGACCCGCCCGGAAAGGCCCGTCAGACCAACGCTTTCGAGTTGGTCCACGCTCATCTGGAGATGGCCCGCCGCGAGCCCGAATACAAGTTCGTCCTCGCCGAGGTCGACTACCTCAAGCCGTACTGGGACACCCATCCCGAGGACCGTGCCGATCTACGCCGCCTGATCCGCGAGGGCCGGGTGGAGATCATGGGCGGCACCTACAACGAACCGAACACCAACCTCACCAGCCCCGAGACAACCATCCGAAACTTCGTGCACGGCATCGGTTTTCAGCGTGACGTGCTGGGTGGTGACCCGGAAACCGCGTGGCAGCTCGACGTGTTCGGCCACGATCCGCAGTTTCCCGGGATGGCCGCCGACGCCGGGCTCACCTCGAGTTCGTGGGCCCGCGGACCTCATCACCAGTGGGGCCCGATGCACAGCGAGGGCGGAGTGTCGGGCATGCAGTTCAGCAGCGAGTTCGAGTGGATCTCGCCGTCGGGCCGCGGGTTGCTCACCCACTACATGCCCGCGCACTATTCGGCCGGATGGTGGATGGACGAGTCGACCACGGTGACCGAGGCCGAGCAGGCCTGCTTTGAGTTGTTCACCGAGCTGAAGAAGGTCGCGCTGACCCGCAACGTGTTGCTGCCGGTCGGCACCGACTACACGCCACCGAACAAGTGGGTCACCGAGATTCACCGCGACTGGGCCGCGCGGTACACCTGGCCGAGATTCGCCTGTGCGCTGCCGCGCGAGTTCTTCGCCGCGGTGCGTGCTGAGTTGGACGAGCGCGGGGAAACGCCGTCGCCGCAGACCCGCGACATGAACCCGATCTACACCGGCAAAGACGTGTCGTATATCGACACCAAGCAGGCCAACCGCGCCGCCGAGGATGCGGTGCTGGATGCCGAGAAGTTCGCGGTGTTCGCCGGTGTTTTGGGCGGCGCCGAGTATCCGCAGGCCGCGTTGGCCAAGGCATGGGTGCAGTTGGCCTACGGCGCCCACCACGACGCGATCACCGGTTCGGAATCCGACCAGGTCTACCTGGACCTGCTGACCGGTTGGCGCGATGCGTGGGAGCTGGGCCACGCGGCCCGGGACAACTCACTGGCGCTGCTGTCCGGCGCGGTCGACGGTGATCTCGTGGTATGGAACACGTTGGCGCACAGTCGCACCGACATCGTCACCGCCCGGTTCGCCGACCCGCTGGGTGGCCCGGTCCAGGTGCTGGATCACGACGGCGTCGCGCTGCCCGCGGTGGTCGAGCACGGCGGGACGTCGGTCAGCTGGCTGGCCCGCGACGTGCCGTCACTGGGTTGGCGGTCGTATCGGGTGGTTGCCGAGGGTGACGTGGACAGTGGATGGGAGTTGTTGCAAGGCACCGAGATTGCCAACGAGCATTACCGGCTGTCGGTGGACCCCGCGCGGGGCGGGGGAGTGGTCTCGCTGGTGCGCGACGGCAAACAGCTGATCGCCGACGGCCGGGTCGGCAACGAGCTGGCCGTCTACGAGGAATACCCGGCACATCCGACCGGCGGCGAGGGGCCCTGGCATCTGCTGCCCAAGGGCCCCGTGGTCGGCTCGTCGGAGTGCTTGGCTGAGGTGCAGGCCTACCGCAGCCCGGTGGGCCGCCGGCTGATTGTCCACGGCCGCATCGGCGAATTACTCAGCTACACACAGACACTGACGCTGTGGCGCGGCGTCGACCGGGTCGACTGCGTCACCACCATTCACGACTTCGTCGGCGAAGACAGGTTGCTGCGGCTGCGCTGGCCGTGCCCGGTGCCGGGCGCCATGCCGGTCAGCGAAGTCGGCGACGCCGTGGTCGGGCGCGGTTTCGCGCTGCTGCACAACAACTCTAGGTCGGTCGATACCGCCGAGCATCCCTGGACGCTGGACAACCCGGCCTACGGCTGGTTCGGATTGTCCTCGGCGGCGCGGGTCCGGGTCGGGGACAGCGCGCGGGCGGTGTCGGTGGCCGAGGTGGTCGCGGCGACCGAGGCCCAGGGCGGTTCGCTGGCCCGCGAGCTGGTGGTGGCGCTGGTGCGGGCCGGGGTGACGGCGACCTGCAGCAGCGCCGACCGGCCGCGCTACGGGCTGCTCGGCGTCGACTCCAACCTGCCCGACACCCGGATTGCACTAGGGCAGAATGCATTTACCGAGTCAGTGCTGGCAGCCGCCGACCCGTCATATGCCCGCGAGGTCGAGCGGCAATTGGCCGACACCGGCTGTGCCAGGGTGTGGGTGCCCGCCGCCACCCCGTTGGCCGAAGCCTGGATTCCGAACGCCGATCTACGCGATGCCAGGGCGCTGCCGGTGCTGGTCATCGCCGGACGCGACGACACGCACCTCGCCAAAGCCATCGCGTCGGTGGTCGACGACCTCGCCGACGCCGAGATCGTCGTCAAACAGCATGCCCCGCCGGGGCTGCGGGACTTCGAATCGCGCACCGTCGCGCTGTGCAACCGCGGGGTGCCCAGCTTCGCCGTCGAGACCGACGGCACCCTGCACACCGCGCTGATGCGGTCGTGTACCGGCTGGCCGTCGGGCATTTGGATCGACGAGCCGCGTCGCACCGCGCCCGACGGCTCGAACTTCCAATTGCAGCACTGGACCCACACTTTCGACTACGCATTGGTCTGTGGTGGCGGTGATTGGCGCCGCGCCGAGGTGCCCGAGCGAAGCGCCGAGTTCTCGCATCCGCTGCTGGCGGTGACGTCGTCGGGTTCGCTGGGCGGCCTGCCCGCGACCGGGTCGCTACTGCAGGTCGAACCCGTCGGCGCCGTGCAGCTTGGCGCACTCAAGGCGGCCGGCAACCCGCTGGCACACGGCAGCGCCCAGCGCGTCGACCCGGGCCGCGTCGCGATCCGGTTGGTCGAAACCCGCGGCGGGAAAGCCGAAGTCGGCGTGCGTTCGCCGTTGGGGACGGTGTCCGAGCTCCGGTCGGCCGATCTGCTGGAGCAGCCGCACGGCCGCCACCAGCTGACGACGTTGCACGGCCACCAGATCGGCACCGCGCTCGCGCGATTCGACCTGCCCCGGCTGCTGGATGCCGAAATCAGCGCGCTGGCACCGGACGCCGAGATCGCGCAGCCGTTGTACGCGCGCTACTGGTTGCACAACCGCGGGCCGGCGCCACTGGGGGGCCTGCCGGTCGTCGCGCACCTGCATCCGCACCAGCTCACTGCCGAGCCGAATTCCGCGGTGCCGCTGCGCCTGACGTTGGCCAGCGACAGTACCGATGCGGCGCTGGCCGGGACGGTGACGCTGATCTGCCCGCCCGGCTGGTCGGCCGGCCCTGCCACGTTGCCTTTCACCCTTCCGGCCGGCGATCACCTGGAAGCTGACGTCGTGGTCAAGACGCCCGCGGCCGTCGAGCCCGGGGTGTATCCGGTACGCGCGCAGCTGGCGGTCACCGGCACCGGCGTTCCGGCCTCCTGGCGTCAGGTGGTCGAGGACGTCGCGCTTGTCTCGGTCGGTGGGGCCGGTGACGGCGGTCTGGTGCACTGGATCCGTGAGCCCGCGGATATCGTTGTCGCCGCTGGGGATTCGGCCCGGCTGACCGCCACCGTGGGCACCGACGCGGGCGCCGACCTGAGTCTCGAGGCACACCTGATCAGCCCCTGGGGGACGTGGGAGTGGATCGGCCCCGCGGCGCTGGGCGCGGTAGTGCCGGCCCGCGGCACCGTCGACATCGGCTTCGACGTGAACCCGCCCGCATGGGTAGGGCCTGGCCAGTGGTGGGCGCTGATCCGGATCGGTTGTGTGGGCCGACTGGTCTACTCGCCCGCCGTGAAGGTGAGCGTGCGATGAACGTCGCTGTGGTGGACGGTGTGCCGGTGCCGGTCGACGAAGTGGATGCGCGGGAGGCGCTACTGCGCGGCGGTGCGCAGGCCTCCGCGTTGCCGGCCGTCGGCACTAGCGAGGGCAGGCAGCTGCGGCGTTGGCTCACGCAGCTGATCGTGACCGAACGCGTGATCGCGGTCGAGGCAAAGGCCCGCGGTGTGAACGCCGAGAGCGCTCCGGCCGAGGACGAGCTGCTGCCCGGTATCACGGCTCGGCTGGAGATCGGTAGCATCGCGGCCGCGGCACTGGCCGACCCGCGCGCGCGAGCGTTGTTTGTTCGCGTCACGTCCGGTGTCGATGTCAGCGACGGCGACATCGCCGCCTATCACCACCGAAACCCATTGCGGTTCGCCGATTCTCACTGCGGGGCCCACGGCTGGCGGACCCCGACGGCCACCGTCCCACCGCTTGCGGAGGTGCGTTCGGCGATCGCCGAACACCTGCGCGGCGCCGCCCGACGGCGGGCCTTCCGGATCTGGCTCGACCAACGCCGCGCCGCACTTGTGCAGCTCGCGCACGGCTACGAGCATCCCGGGGACCCGCGTCAACCCGACAACACCCATCGGCACTGAACAATGCTGACCCTGGCGCTCGACATCGGCGGCACCAAGATCGCCGTCGGCCTGGTGAGCCCGGCGGGCGAATTGGTGCACACCTTTACTGAGCCCACGCCGAAAGGCCATGACGCAGAACGTGTCTGGGATGTCATTGCGCGCATGATCGCCGACGCGGCCAAGACTGCCAAAGGCGCGATCCGCGCGGTCGGCATCGGCTCGGCGGGCCCCGTCGATGTGGTCGCGGGAACGGCAAGCCCGATCAATATCGTGTCCTGGCAAGGTTTTCCACTGCGCGACCGGGTGATGGCCGCGATGCCCGACGTCCAGGTGCAGCTGGCCGGAGACGGCGTCTGCATGGCCCTCGGTGAGCATTGGCGCGGGGCCGGCGGCGGCGCCCGCTTCATGCTCGGCATGGTGGTCTCGACCGGTGTGGGTGGCGGGCTGGTGCTCGACGGGAAGCCCTATCACGGGCGGACCGGCAACGCCGGCCACGTCGGCCATGTCGTGGTTGAGCCCGACGGACAGCTCTGCACCTGCGGCGGCCGCGGCTGCGTAGAGACCGTCGCGTCCGGGCCGTGGATGACGCGGTGGGCACTGGCCAACGGCTGGGACGGGCCGCCGGGCGCGGACGCCGTGGCACTGGCCGAAGCGGCCGCGGGCGGTGAGCCCGTGGCGCTGAAGGCGTTTCACCGGAGCGCTACCGCGCTGGCCGCGATGATCGCCTCGGTGGGCGCGGTGTGCGACCTCGACCTCGTCGTGATCGGCGGGGGAGTCGCGAGATCCGGTCCGCTGCTGTTCGATCCACTGCGGGCGGCGCTGGCCGAGTACGCGGGCCTCAGTTTCATCCGCGGCCTGCGGGCGGTGCCGGCCGCCCTGGGTGGCGACGCCGGATTGATCGGAGCCGCCGCACTCGTCTCGTCCGTCACATGAGTCACCGGGCCTGACCAGGTGCCGTTCTGCCCGCCTTCGAGCGAATTCTCGGACGATGTCGTACCGACGTGCGAAATTCCGACGATGATGATGCTGCGCGGTATCGAGCTGCGTTACGTCCTGACAATGCAGCTCGCGAGGCATGGCCGGGCAACCGTCCGAGAACTTGTCGACGCGCTCGCTCACCACGGGTTTACGGCTGGCAGACCGGCCAACAAATCGGTGTCGGACGCGTTGCGGTGGGAGTGCCGGCGCGGGAGAGTTCGCCATATCGGACACGGCGTGTATGGCCCCGGTGGAATGCCGCGCGGCACTGAGCACCGGATTCGCCAGCGTGAGTTGGCGCTTCGCGCTCGGGCAATTCGCTCGAAGGCGGGCACATCGATGTCCGCTCCCGAGCCGTGACGGGTGTGACTCGTCGTCGTTTTGGCTGATCGCGGCCGTGCACGGTATGGTGGTCCGCGATCCACCGAAGACCGTCGGTCACCGAGCAATCGGTCGAAGGTCCGGGAATTCCCGGGCGGCCCACGCAGGAGGACGAGGCAAGGCGCCGCCAGACGTCGCCATCTTCACGCCCCGACCGCATCCTGCGTCGGGGCGTTCGTCGTTTCCGGGCTGAAGAACCCAAGGAGGAATGCATGGCACAGGCTGACAAGGCCACCGCCGTTGCAGACATCGCTGAGCAGTTCAAGAGCTCAACGGCGACCGTGATCACCGACTATCGCGGTTTGACGGTCGCTAACCTGGCCGAACTGCGCCGCTCGCTGGCTGGTTCGGCGACCTACTCGGTCGCCAAGAACACGCTGATCAAGCGGGCCGCGTCGGAAGCCGGCGTCGAAGGTCTCGACGAGCTGTTCGTCGGGCCGACCGCGATTGCGTTCGTCAGCGGCGAGGCTGTCGACGCCGCCAAGGCGATCAAGAAATTCGCCAAGGACAACAAGGCGCTGGTCATCAAGGGCGGCTACATGGACGGTCGTGCGCTGACCGTCGCCGAAGTTGAGCGCATCGCCGACTTGGAGTCGCGCGAGGTGCTGCTGGCCAAGCTGGCCGGAGCGATGAAGGCCAACCTGTCCAAGGCGGCCGGGCTGTTCAACGCGCCCGCCTCGCAGATGGCCAGGCTCGCGTTCGCACTGCAAGAGAAAATGGCCGCCGAGGCTCCCGCAGAACCTGCGGCCCCCGCCGAAGCTGCGGCCCCCGTCGCCGAGGCCGCCGCGGCAGAGCCAACCGAAACACCTGCGGAAACACCCGCCGAACCCACCGAATAACCCCGTAACACCCAGGAAGGACCCACCCCATGTCCAAGCTCTCCACTGACGAACTGCTCGACGCCTTCAAGGAACTCACCTTGCTGGAGCTCTCGGAGTTCGTGAAGAAGTTCGAAGAGACCTTCGAGGTCACCGCGGCCGCTCCGGTCGCCGTGGCTGCTGCCGGCCCCGCCGCCGGTGGTGCCCCCGCCGAGGCCGCCGAGGAGCAGTCGGAGTTCGACGTCATTCTCGAGGCCGCCGGCGACAAGAAGATCGGCGTCATCAAGGTCGTGCGTGAGATCGTCTCGGGTCTGGGCCTGAAGGAGGCCAAGGACCTCGTGGACGGCGCGCCGAAGCCGGTTCTGGAGAAGGCTCCCAAGGAAGCCGCCAACGACGCCAAGGCCAAGCTCGAGGCCGCCGGCGCCACCGTCACCGTCAAGTAGTCGTAACGCGAAACCCCCGGAGCCGACCAGGTTCCGGGGGTTTCGCGTATCTAGCGCTGGACCGAGGCCAGCTGCGACTTGTGCACCAGTTCCGGCGAATCACCAAGCGCAACAAGCAAATTCGTCGTCAATGCGGCCAGCACCGGCCCGACCGCGCTGCCTTGTTCGCCGTAGGAGCCGGCCAGTTCGAGCATGACGAAGCCGTGAATCGCCGCCCAGAACTGCGCGGCGGTGGCCACCACTGCGGCGTCGTCGTCGGGTGAGCCGTTGATGCGCCCGGCCTGCATGGCGCGGTGCACGCCCCGTACCACGTGCGCGAAGCTGGGGTAGTGCTCGTTGATCTCGGCCAAGGTCAAGGTCAAGACGTTGTGCGCCGGCGCATTGATGCCGTGCGCGCTGGTGCTCCCGAACATCAACCGGTACATGTGCGGGCACTCGATCGCGTAGCGCCGGTACGCGATTCCGGTGGCCATCAGATCGGCGACCGGATCCGACGTCGACGGCATCGTCATCGCGGCGTCGAACTGACGCAGGCCCTCTTCGGCGACCGCGGCGATCAGCCCCGGCATCCCGCTGAAGTAGGTGTAGACCGCCATCGTCGACGTTCCGGCGGCGCTGGCGATCTTGCGGGTCTGCAATCCGTCCGGGCCGTCCTGGTTGAGGATGTCCACGGCAACGCGCAGCAGCTCGTCGCGCACGTTGCGTAGCGGGTCGGGGGTCGAAGAAGTCATCAGCAGACATCTTGACATACCCGTCCCTGAATCGGTATAACGATGGAATATCAATGTTATAGCTGCTAGGAGCCAGAAGTGGATAGCGCCGTCACGACACCACCAGCAAATCCGTATCTCGACGATTTCCTCGCCCCGGTCAGCCACGAGGTGACCGCCCACGACCTGCCGGTCACCGGCCACATCCCCGACTTCTTAGACGGTCGCTACCTGCGCAACGGGCCCAACCCGGTTGCCGAGGTCGACCCGGCCACCTATCACTGGTTCACCGGCGACGGCATGGTTCACGGGGTATCGCTGCAGGGCGGTAAGGCTGGTTGGTATCGCAACCGCTGGGTGCGCACCGCCGCCGTGCGCAACGCATTGGGGGAGTCGGCCGCGACGACGGCGCGCAATCTCAAGGCCGGCATGCAGTCCCTCGGCGCCAACACCAACGTGCTGGCTCACGCCGGCAAGACGCTGGCGCTGGTCGAAGGCGGCGTGGCCAACTATGAACTCACCGACGAACTCGACACCGTCGGCCCGTGCGACTTCGACGGCACCCTCACGGGCGGCTACGCCGCCCACCCGCACCGCGACCCGCGCACCGGGGAACTGCACGCGGTGTCCTATTCCTTTGCCCGCGGCAACTCCGTGCAGTACTCCGTCATCGACAGCAGCGGCCATGCCCGTCGCACGGTCGACATCAAGGTCTCGGGGTCGCCGATGATGCATGACTTCTCGTTGACCGACAAATATGTCGTGCTCTACGACTTACCGGTGACGCTCGACCCGATGCAATTGCTGCCGAGGAAGATGCCCCGGTGGATGCGGCGCCCGGCTCAAATCGTGGCCGAGGCCGTCGTCGGCCAGGTGCCGGTGCCCGGGCCGATCGCGGCGCTCTTCAATCGCAACGAGAAGCCGGCATATCAACTTCCGTACGCGTGGAATCCGAAGTACCCGGCGCGGATCGGGGTGATGCCGCGGGAAGGGGGCAACAACGACGTCCGGTGGTTCGACATCGAACCCTGCTACGTCTATCACCCGCTGAACGCCTTCTCCGAGGTTCGCGGCGGCCACGAAGTGCTGGTCATGGACGTGGTGCGCTACGAGCGCATGTTCGACCGCGACCGTCGCGGCCCCGGCGACACCACGCCGACGCTGGACCGGTGGACCATCGACCTGACCACCGGATCGGTGACCAGCGACCGTCTCGACGACCGCTCGCAGGAATTCCCGCGGATCAACGAGACGCTGCTGGGCGGCAAGCACCGCTTCGGCTACACCGTCGGCCTTGATGGCGGCTTCGTGGACTCAGGCAGATCGAAAATGACGTCGGCGCTCTACAAGCACGACTTTGCGACCGGATCGAGCATGATCGCTCCGCTCGACCCGGAGTTGCTGATCGGCGAGATGTCGTTCATCCCGCGCCCGACCTCTGACTCGGCTAGCTTGTCTGAGGACGACGGAATCCTGATCGGTTACGGGTATCACCGCGGACGTGACGAAGGCCAGCTGCTCCTGCTCGACGCGCAAACCTGCGAATCGGTGGCGACAGTCCACTTACCGCAACGCGTACCAATGGGATTTCACGGGAACTGGGCGCCGCAGGACTGATCAAATCTGACCCACCTGTGCGCTACAGTGACTCAAGCCACAAGCTGGGCTTGGGCTGCGGTCAGCAACATCAGCGGGAGGGTTTCGCGTGGGTATCGGTATCTCGGTAGAGGGACTGACAAAGTCTTTCGGTTCCCAGCGAATCTGGGAAGACGTCACGATGGAGATCCCAGAGGGCGAGGTCAGTGTTCTGCTGGGTCCCTCGGGTACGGGCAAGTCCGTCTTCTTGAAGTCGCTGATCGGTTTGCTGCGTCCCGAACGCGGCTCGATCGTGGTCGATGGCACCGACATCACCGAGTGTTCGGCCAAAGAGCTCTACGACATTCGAACCCTGTTCGGGGTGATGTTCCAGGACGGTGCGCTGTTCGGGTCGATGAACCTCTACGACAACACCGCCTTCCCGTTGCGTGAGCACACCAAGAAGAAGGAGAGCGAGATCCGTGACATCGTCATGGAGAAGCTCGACATGGTGGGTTTGACCGGTGATGAGAAGAAGTTCCCCGGTGAGATCTCCGGCGGTATGCGCAAGCGTGCCGGGCTGGCCCGCTCGCTGGTGCTCGACCCGCAGATCATCCTGTGTGACGAGCCCGACTCGGGTTTGGACCCGGTGCGTACCGCCTATCTGTCGCAGCTGCTGATCGACATCAACGCCCAGATCGACTGCACGATCCTGATCGTCACGCACAACATCAACATCGCCCGCACAGTGCCCGACAACATGGGCATGCTGTTCCGCCGCAAGCTGGTCATGTTCGGCCCGCGTGAGGTGCTGCTGACTTCCGACGAGCCGGTCGTCAAACAGTTCCTCAACGGTCGCCGTATCGGCCCGATCGGTATGAGCGAGGAAAAAGACGAGGCCACCATGGCCGAGGAGCAGGCCCACATCGAGGCCGGCCACCACGACGGTGGCACCGATGAAGTCGAGGGTGTGCCCCCGCAGGTCACCGCGACTCCGGGGATGCCCGAGCGCAAGGCCGCCGCCCGCCGTCAGGCCCGCGTCCGGGAAAACCTGCACCTGCTGCCCAAAGACGCTCAGGAAGCCATCCTCGAGTCCTTCGAAAACGACAAGCACAACGGCGCCCGGGACTACGACGAGCATTCCCGGCACCGCGACGACGACCCCGACACCGCTTCAATCCCGACGCAGCGCCGCTGACAGCGCGATCGCCCACGGAAGGAGTTTTCCACACGCAAGGTGCGTCACCTCTTGACTGAAGCGTCCCGAGGGGTCACTCTGTTGGGCAGAATGAATGCACGGGAATTTCGACACGCCAGCCAGCGCGGATACCCCCGAGCACGGTAGTTGAGGAATGCGCCGTCCTGCGCTATTGTTGGACGTTGCGCTGGCTGCCTCCTGCCCACCTCACACCCGCCACCAGACACAGTGGTCCTAGCTTGAGCTATCGCTGATTTAAGCGAATTAGCTGCGTGCGTGAGAATTGGGCAGATCGTCCGCCAGCCGAACCGACAAAGTGATAGCGGCGAACGGCTCCGGTGGCCTCCGGACTCTCTAGTCGCATGAGGTGCTGGAAGGAATGCATCTTGGCAGTCTCGCGCCAGAGCAAGAAAACCCCACTTACTACCTCAAGTTCTGCCTCTTCGAATAGTTCTGTACCCGGGGCGCCTGACCGCGTTTCGTTCGCCAAGCTGCGCGAACCTCTCGAGGTGCCGGGCTTACTGGACGTGCAGACCGACTCGTTCGAGTGGCTGATCGGCAAGGACAGCTGGCGCGAGCGCGCCGTGGAGCGCGGCGAGGTCGCGCCCAAGGGCGGTCTCGAAGAGGTACTCGAGGAGCTGTCGCCGATCGAGGACTTCTCGGGTTCCATGTCGCTCTCGTTCTCCGACCCACGATTCGACGAGGTCAAGGCCCCGGTCGATGAGTGCAAAGACAAAGACATGACGTACGCGGCCCCGCTGTTCGTCACCGCGGAGTTCATCAACAACAACACCGGCGAGATCAAGAGCCAGACGGTGTTCATGGGTGACTTCCCGATGATGACCGAGAAGGGCACGTTCATCATCAACGGCACCGAGCGCGTCGTGGTCAGCCAGCTGGTCCGCTCGCCCGGCGTGTACTTCGACGACACCATCGACAAGTCCACCGAAAAGGTGCTGCACAGCGTCAAGGTGATCCCGAGCCGCGGCGCGTGGCTGGAGTTCGACATCGACAAGCGCGACACCGTCGGTGTGCGCATCGACCGCAAGCGTCGGCAGGCGGTCACCGTGCTCCTCAAGGCCCTGGGCTGGAGCAACGAGCAGATCCGCGAGCGCTTCGGCTTCTCCGAGATCATGATGCAGACCCTCGAGCGGGACCCCACCCAGAACTCCGACGAGGCGCTGCTGGAGATCTACCGCCGGCTGCGTCCGGGCGAGCCCCCCACCAAGGAGTCCGCGCAGACCCTGCTGGAGAACCTGTTCTTCAAGGAGAAGCGTTACGACCTGGCCCGCGTCGGTCGCTACAAGATCAACAAGAAGCTGGGCCTGAGCGCCAAGCCGACCGAGACGTCGTCGACCACCCTGACCGAGGACGACGTCGTCGCCACCGTCGAGTACCTGGTGCGTCTGCATGACGCCGCCCAGAGTGGCCAGCCCGCGGTCATGACCGTTCCCGGCGGCGTCGAGGTGCCGGTGGAGACCGACGACATCGACCACTTCGGCAACCGTCGTCTGCGTACCGTGGGCGAGCTGATCCAGAACCAGATCCGGGTCGGTATGTCCCGGATGGAGCGCGTGGTCCGCGAGCGGATGACCACCCAGGACGTCGAGGCGATCACGCCGCAGACCCTGATCAACATCCGCCCGGTGGTCGCCGCGATCAAGGAGTTCTTCGGCACCAGCCAGCTGTCACAGTTCATGGACCAGAACAACCCGCTGTCGGGTCTGACCCACAAGCGTCGCCTCTCGGCGCTGGGCCCCGGTGGTCTGTCCCGTGAGCGCGCGGGACTCGAGGTTCGTGACGTGCACCCGTCGCACTACGGCCGGATGTGTCCGATCGAAACCCCGGAAGGTCCCAACATCGGCCTGATCGGGTCGCTGTCGGTGTACGCCCGGGTCAACCCGTTCGGCTTCATCGAGACGCCGTACCGCAAGGTCTCCGACGGTGTGGTTACCGACGAGATCCAGTACCTGACCGCCGACGAGGAAGACCGCCACGTCGTCGCGCAGGCCAATTCGCCGCTCGACGACACGGGCCACTTCACCGAGGACCGCGTGCTGGTTCGACGCAAGGGTGGCGAGGTCGAGTACGTGTCGTCGGCCGAGGTCGACTACATGGACGTCTCGCCGCGGCAGATGGTCTCGGTGGCCACCGCGATGATTCCGTTCCTCGAGCACGACGACGCCAACCGTGCCCTGATGGGTGCCAACATGCAGCGCCAGGCGGTTCCGCTGGTGCGCAGCGAGGCGCCGCTGGTGGGTACCGGTATGGAGTTGCGCGCCGCGATCGACGCCGGCGACGTCGTCGTCGCCGACAAGGCCGGTGTGATCGAGGAGGTGTCCGCCGACTACATCACCGTGATGGCCGACGACGGCACCCGGCACACCTACCGGATGCGTAAGTTCGCCCGGTCCAACCACGGCACCTGCGCCAACCAGCGTCCGATCGTGGACTCCGGTGAGCGGGTCGAAGCCGGCCAGGTCATCGCCGACGGGCCATGCACCGACAACGGTGAAATGGCGCTGGGCAAGAACCTGCTCGTCGCGGTCATGCCGTGGGAGGGCCACAACTACGAGGACGCCATCATCCTGTCCAACCGCCTGGTTGAAGAGGACGTGCTCACCTCGATCCACATCGAGGAACACGAGATCGACGCCCGCGACACCAAGCTGGGTGCCGAGGAGATCACTCGGGACATCCCGAACGTCTCCGATGAGGTGCTCGCTGACCTCGACGAACGCGGCATCGTCCGGATCGGCGCCGAGGTTCGCGACGGCGACATCCTGGTCGGCAAGGTCACCCCGAAGGGTGAAACCGAGCTGACCCCGGAGGAGCGCCTGCTGCGCGCGATCTTCGGCGAGAAGGCCCGCGAGGTCCGGGACACGTCGCTGAAGGTGCCGCACGGTGAGTCCGGCAAGGTGATCGGTATCCGGGTGTTCTCGCGCGAGGACGACGACGAGCTGCCGGCCGGTGTCAACGAACTGGTCCGCGTCTACGTCGCCCAGAAGCGCAAGATCTCCGACGGTGACAAGCTGGCCGGACGCCACGGCAACAAGGGCGTCATCGGCAAGATCCTGCCCGTCGAGGACATGCCGTTCATGCCGGACGGCACTCCGGTCGACATCATCCTGAACACCCACGGTGTGCCGCGACGGATGAACATCGGCCAGATCCTGGAAACTCACCTCGGGTGGGTCGCCAAGGCCGGTTGGAACATCGAAGGTTCCCCCGAGTGGGCTGCCGGCCTGCCCGAGGAACTGCACACGTCACAGCCGGACTCGATCGTCGCGACGCCGGTGTTCGACGGCGCCAAGGAGGACGAGCTGACGGGTCTGCTGGCCTCGACGCTGCCCAACCGTGACGGCGAGGTCATGGTGAATGCGGACGGCAAAGCGAACCTGTTCGACGGCCGCAGTGGTGAACCGTTCCCGTACCCGGTGACGGTTGGCTACATGTACATCATGAAGCTGCACCACTTGGTGGACGACAAGATCCACGCTCGCTCCACCGGCCCGTACTCGATGATCACCCAGCAGCCGTTGGGTGGTAAGGCGCAGTTCGGTGGTCAGCGGTTCGGTGAAATGGAGTGCTGGGCCATGCAGGCCTACGGTGCCGCGTACACGCTGCAGGAGCTGTTGACCATCAAGTCCGACGACACCGTCGGCCGGGTCAAGGTGTACGAGGCAATCGTCAAGGGCGAGAACATCCCCGAGCCGGGCATCCCGGAGTCGTTCAAGGTGCTTCTCAAAGAGCTGCAGTCGCTGTGCCTCAACGTCGAGGTGCTCTCCAGCGATGGTGCGGCCATCGAGATGCGCGACGGTGACGACGAGGACCTGGAGCGCGCTGCGGCGAACCTGGGAATCAACTTGTCTCGCAACGAATCTGCGTCCGTCGAGGACCTTGCCTGATCGCGGCGCAGCCGCGGCGCTAAATGTTTTAGTTACTAAACCCGCAAGGGGAAAGGGAGTTACGTGCTAGACGTCAACTTCTTCGATGAACTCCGTATTGGCCTGGCCACTGCAGAGGACATCCGCAACTGGTCCTTCGGCGAGGTCAAGAAGCCGGAGACAATTAACTACCGCACGTTGAAGCCCGAGAAGGACGGCCTGTTCTGCGAGAAGATCTTCGGACCGACTCGCGACTGGGAGTGCTACTGCGGTAAGTACAAGCGCGTCCGCTTCAAGGGCATCATCTGTGAGCGCTGTGGCGTCGAGGTGACTCGCGCCAAGGTGCGTCGTGAGCGGATGGGCCACATCGAGCTGGCCGCGCCGGTCACCCACATCTGGTACTTCAAGGGTGTGCCCTCGCGGTTGGGTTACCTGCTCGACCTGGCGCCGAAGGATCTCGAGAAGATCATCTACTTCGCCGCCTACGTGATCACCGCGGTCGACGACGAGATGCGGCACAACGAGCTGTCCACGCTCGAGGCCGAGATGGTGGTGGAGCGCAAGGCAATTGAGGATCAGCGCGACGCCGACCTCGAGGCGCGTGCGCAGAAGCTGGAAGCCGACCTGGCCGAGTTGGAGGCCGAGGGCGCGAAAGCCGATGCGCGGCGCAAGGTTCGGGACGGCGGCGAGCGCGAGATGCGTCAGCTCCGTGACCGGACCGGTCGTGAGCTGGACCGGCTCGAGGAGATCTGGACCACCTTCACCAAGCTGGCTCCCAAGCAGCTGATCGTCGACGAGAATCTCTACCGGGAGCTCATCGACCGGTACGGCGAGTACTTCACCGGCGCCATGGGCGCGGAGTCGATCCAGAAGCTGATCGAGACCTTCGACATCGACGCCGAGGCCGAGATCCTGCGCGACACCATCAAGAACGGCAAGGGGCAGAAGAAGCTTCGCGCCCTGAAGCGCCTGAAAGTCGTCGCGGCTTTCCAGACGAACCGCAACTCGCCGATGGGCATGGTGCTCGACGCCGTCCCAGTGATCCCGCCGGAACTGCGTCCGATGGTTCAGCTCGACGGTGGCCGCTTCGCGACCTCCGACCTGAACGACCTGTACCGCCGTGTGATCAACCGCAACAACCGGCTCAAGAGGCTGATCGACCTCGGCGCCCCCGAGATCATCGTCAACAACGAGAAGCGGATGTTGCAGGAGTCGGTCGACGCGCTGTTCGACAACGGCCGTCGCGGCCGCCCGGTCACCGGACCGGGTAACCGCCCGCTGAAGTCGCTGTCGGATCTGCTCAAGGGTAAGCAGGGTCGATTCCGTCAGAACCTGCTCGGTAAGCGCGTCGACTACTCGGGCCGTTCGGTCATCGTGGTCGGCCCGCAGCTCAAGCTGCACCAGTGCGGCCTGCCCAAGCTGATGGCCCTCGAGCTGTTCAAGCCGTTCGTGATGAAGCGACTGGTTGACCTCAACCACGCGCAGAACATCAAGAGCGCCAAGCGCATGGTCGAGCGTCAACGTCCGCAGGTGTGGGATGTCCTCGAAGAGGTCATCGCCGAGCACCCGGTGCTGCTGAACCGTGCACCGACTCTGCACCGGCTGGGTATCCAGGCTTTCGAGCCACAGCTGGTGGAGGGCAAGGCCATCCAGCTGCACCCGCTGGTGTGTGAGGCGTTCAACGCCGACTTCGACGGTGACCAGATGGCCGTGCACCTGCCGCTGAGCGCCGAGGCGCAGGCCGAGGCACGCATCCTGATGCTGTCGTCGAACAACATCCTGTCGCCGGCCTCGGGTCGCCCGCTGGCCATGCCGCGACTGGACATGGTGACCGGGTTGTTCTTCCTGACCAGCGAGATCGCCGGCGACAAGGGTGAATACACGCCCGCCGCCAAGGATCAGCCGGAGTCCGGGGTGTACGCCTCGCCGGCCGAGGCCATCATGGCGATGGACCGCGGCGCGCTGAGCGTGCGGGCCAAGATCAAAATCCGGCTGACGCAGCTGCGCCCGCCGGCCGAGATCGAGGCCGAGCGGTTCGGTCAAAACGGTTGGCAGCCAGGCGATGCCTGGATTGCCGAAACGACGCTGGGCCGGGTGATCTTCAACGAGCTGTTGCCCGTCGGGTACCCGTTCGTCGACAAGCAGATGCACAAGAAGGTGCAGGCTGCGATCATCAACGACCTGGCCGAGCGCTACCCGATGATCGTGGTCGCGCAGACCGTCGACAAGCTCAAGGACGCCGGTTTCCACTGGGCCACCCGCTCGGGTGTCACGGTCTCGATGGCCGACGTGCTGGTGCCGCCGAACAAGGCCGAGATCCTCGACGCCTACGAAGGCCGCGCCGACAAGGTCGAAAAGCAGTTCCAGCGTGGTGCTTTGAACAAGGACGAGCGCAACGAGGCACTGGTCGAGATCTGGAAGGAAGCCACCGACGAGGTCGGTGAGGCTCTTCGTGAGCACTACCCGGCCGACAACCCGATCATCACGATCGTCGAATCGGGTGCGACCGGTAACTTCACCCAGACGCGGACCCTGGCCGGCATGAAAGGCCTGGTGACCAACCCGAAGGGTGAGTTCATCCCGCGGCCGATCAAGTCGTCGTTCCGTGAGGGCCTGACGGTGTTGGAGTACTTCATCAACACCCACGGCGCTCGAAAGGGCTTGGCGGACACCGCACTTCGTACCGCTGACTCGGGTTACCTGACCCGTCGTCTGGTCGACGTGAGCCAGGACGTCATCGTCCGCGAGACCGACTGTGGCACCGAGCGCGGCATCCTCGTCGAGCTGGCCGAGCGTGGGGCCGATGGTGTGCTGATCCGTGATCCGCACATCGAAACGTCGGCGTACGCGCGGACTTTGGGTACCGATGCCGCTGACGAGGCTGGCAACGTCGTCGTCGCTCGCGGCGAAGACCTGGGTGACCCGCAGATCGAGGCGCTGTTGGCGGCCGGCATCACGCAGGTCAAGGTCCGCTCCGTGCTGACCTGCACCACCGGGACCGGCGTGTGTGCGACCTGTTATGGACGCTCGATGGCCACCGGCAAGCTGGTCGACATCGGCGAGGCCGTGGGTATCGTTGCCGCGCAATCGATTGGTGAGCCGGGCACGCAGCTGACGATGCGTACCTTCCACCAGGGTGGTGTCGGTGAGGACATCACCGGCGGTCTGCCTCGTGTGCAGGAGCTGTTCGAGGCCCGGGTGCCGCGCGGTAAGGCACCGATCGCCGACGTCACCGGACGGGTGCGTCTGGAGGACGGCGAGCGCTTCTACAAGATCACCATCATTCCGGACGACGGCGGCGAAGAGGTTGTCTACGACAAGCTTTCGAAGCGTCAGCGTCTGCGGGTGTTCAAGCACGAGGACGGCTCCGAGCGGCTGCTCACCGACGGCGACCACGTCGAGGTGGGTCAGCAGCTGATGGAAGGCTCGGCCGACCCGCACGAGGTGCTGCGTGTGCAGGGCCCCCGCGAGGTGCAGATCCACCTGACCAAGGAGGTCCAGGAGGTCTACCGCGCCCAGGGTGTGTCCATCCACGACAAGCACATCGAGGTGATCGTCCGGCAGATGCTGCGCCGGGTGACCATCATCGACTCGGGCTCGACGGAATTCCTGCCCGGTTCGCTGATCGACCGTGCCGACTTCGAGGCGGAGAACCGTCGCGTGGTGGCCGAGAGCGGCGAGCCCGCTGCGGGACGTCCGGTGCTGATGGGTATCACCAAGGCGTCGCTGGCCACCGACTCGTGGCTGTCGGCGGCGTCGTTCCAGGAGACCACGCGCGTGCTGACCGATGCGGCGATCAACTGCCGCAGCGACAAGCTGCAGGGTCTGAAGGAGAACGTGATCATCGGAAAGCTGATCCCGGCGGGTACCGGCATCAACCGGTACCGCAACATCCAGGTTCAGCCGACCGAGGAAGCCCGCGCTGCGGCGTACACGATCCCGTCCTACGAGGATCAGTACTACAGCCCGGACTTCGGTCAGGCGACCGGAGCCGCGGTTCCGCTGGACGACTATGGCTACTCCGACTACCGGTAGTTCGACGACGATGCGGCGCGGCACTCGCCGCTGAGGAGTTGGACAAGAGGAGTTCGACGACGATGCGGCGAGGCACTCGCCGCTGAGGAGTTGGACAAGACTTCGGTAGTCCCCGCTATCGGCGAGCGACGAAAAAGCCCCGGGTTCATCCCCGGGGCTTTTTCGTGCGCCCTTAGCGGCCCGGGCCACCGAGTGTGCGGCTGGCTCACGTTCGGCGTCGAGTGTGCGGCTGGCTTCACATTCGCGGGATCTGTCCGTAACTCCCGAGAACTCGTCAGCCCGTCGGCGGCCCTCATTACACTGGCCGACGTGCTTATCGGTTCACACATCAGCCCGCAGGATCCGCTGGCCACCGCCGCTGCCGAGAACGCCGATGTCGTGCAGATCTTCCTCGGTAACCCGCAGAGCTGGAAGGCCCCCAAACCGCGTGAGGACGCCGCGGAACTCAGGGCGGCAGCACTGCCGATCTACGTGCACGCGCCCTACCTGATCAACGTCGCCTCGGCGAACAATCGGGTACGGATCCCGTCGCGCAAGATCCTGCAGCAGACCTGCGACGCGGCAGCCGACATCAGTGCCGCCGCGGTCATCGTGCACGGCGGGCACGTCACCGAAGACGACGACCTCGACGAGGGCTTCCAGCGCTGGCGCAAGGCGCTCGACCAGTTGGAGACGAAAGTCCCTGTCTACCTGGAGAACACGGCCGGTGGCGATCACGCGATGGCCCGGCACTTCGACACCATCGCCCGGCTGTGGGATCACATCGGCGACGCCGGGATCGGGTTCTGCCTCGACACGTGCCACGCCTGGGCGGCGGGGGAGGGACTGATCGACGCGGTCGACCGGATCAAGGCCATCACCGGGCGCATCGACCTCGTGCACTGCAACGACTCCAAGGACACGGCCGGCTCCGGGCGCGACCGGCATGCGAATTTCGGCACCGGGCAGATCGACCCCGAGTTGCTGGTGGCGGTGGTCAAGGCCGCGGGTGCGCCGGTGATCTGCGAGACGGCCGAAGAGGGCCGCAAAGACGACATCGCTTTCCTGCGGGAGAAGACGAGCGCCTGACATGCGTCATCGGATCGCGATGCTGCTCGGTGTCGTGCTGGTTCTTGCGGGCTGTGGCGTCCTGCATCCGAAGCCACCCTCCGGCTTTGTCGACGGCGCCAGCATCCACACCATCAGCGTCGGCGGTCAGGACCGGGTCTATCGGCTCCACAAGCCGACCGGCTTGCCTGCCGCGGCAAGCCTGGTCGTGGTGCTGCACGGCGGCTTCGGTAGCGCTGAGCAAGCCGAAAGAAGCTATGGCTGGGACCAATTGGCCGATTCGGCCAAGTTCGTAGCGGTGTATCCCGACGGCGTGAAACGGGCGTGGAACGTCAACGGCGGCGGCTGCTGTGGCAAACCGGCCCGCGAACACATCGACGACATCGCTTTCATCAGCGCCGTCGTCGCCGACGTCGCCAAGCACATCGGTATCGACGCCGCGCGCGTATATGCCACCGGCATGAGCAACGGCGGCATCATGTCGTACACGCTGGCCTGCAACACCACGCTGTTCGCGGCGATCGGCCCGGTGGCGGGCACTCAGTTGGACCCGTGCAGGACGCCACATCCGGTGTCGGTGATGGCGGTTCACGGCACCGCCGACCCGAACGTCCCCTACGGCGGCGGCCCGGGCCACGGCTTCGCCCATATCGACGGTCCGGCGATACCGGAGTTGAATGCGTTGTGGCGCAAGGTCGACCAATGCCAGCCCCCCACCGAGTCGACCGAGGGTCAGGTCACCATCTCGACCGCCGGTTGTACGCAGGGTCGCGGCGTTGCCCTGGTCACGGTGACCGACGGCGGCCACCGTTGGCCCGACTTCGCCACCGCCAAGCTCTGGGATTTTTTCGACAGCCACCACCGCTGAGCATTACACCTCTTGTGCGGTTGTAGAAAAAATGTAACATTGTCTCCCATGTCAGATACCCATGTCGTCAGTAACCAGGTGCCGCCATTGGAGGAGCACAACCCGGCCTCGTCGCCGGTGCTCATCGAAGCGCTGATCCGCGAAGGCGGTCAGTGGGGCCTGGACGACGTGACCGCCGTCGGCGCTATCTCCGGTTCCGGGCAGACCCAGCGCTGGGGCGAGCTGGCGCAGCGCAACCGGCCGATTCTGCGCACCCACGACCGCTATGGCAACCGGATCGACGAGGTCGAGTTCGACCCGGCGTATCACGAGCTGATGCGGGTGGCGATCGAGCACGGGCTGCACGCGGCGCCCTGGGCCGACGACCGTCGCGGGTCGCACGTGGTGCGCGCGGCCAAAACCAGCGTGTGGACCGCCGAACCCGGGCACATGTGCCCGATTTCGATGACGTACGCCGTCGTCCCGGCGCTGCGGTTCAACCCGGAACTGGCCGCCATCTACGAGCCGCTGCTGACCAGCTGCGAGTACGACCCCGAATTGAAGCTCGCGACAACCAAAGTCGGTATCACCGCCGGCATGTCGATGACCGAGAAGCAGGGTGGCTCCGACGTCCGCGCCGGTAACACCGAGGCCACCCCGAACGGCGACGGCACCTACAGCCTGGTCGGTCACAAATGGTTCACCTCCGCCCCGATGTGCGACATCTTTCTGGTGCTCGCCCAAGCGCCGGGAGGGCTGTCCTGCTTCTTCTTGCCCCGGGTGCTGCCCGACGGCAGCCTCAACCGGATGCGCCTGCAGCGACTCAAGGACAAGCTCGGCAACAACGCCAACGCGTCCAGCGAGGTCGAGTACGACGGAGCTACCGCGTGGCTGATCGGCGAGGAAGGGCGGGGCGTGCCGACCATCATCGAGATGGTCAACCTCACCCGCCTGGACTGCACGCTGGGCAGCGCCACCAGCATGCGCACCGGACTCACCCGAGCCGTCCATCATGCCCAGCACCGCAAGGCATTTGGCGAGTATCTGATCGACCAGCCGCTGATGCGCAACGTGCTGGCCGACCTGGCCGTCGAGGCAGAGGCCGCCACGATGATCGCGATGCGGATGGCCGGTGCCACCGACAATGCGGTGCGTGGCGACGAGACCGAGTCTCTGCTGCGTCGCATCGGGCTGGCCGCCAGCAAGTACTGGGTGTGTAAGCGTGCGACTCCGCACGCCGCCGAAGCGATGGAATGCCTGGGCGGCAACGGCTACGTCGAAGAATCCGGCATGCCGCGGCTGTATCGCGAGGCCCCGCTGATGGGTATCTGGGAGGGCTCGGGCAACGTCAGCGCGCTGGACACATTGCGCGCCATGGCAACTCGCCCCGAATGTGTCGAGGTGCTGTTCGGTGAGCTGGCCAAGAGCGCGGGCCAGGACGCGCGGTTGGATCGCCACGTCGAGCAACTGCGCCCGCAACTAGGAGAGCTCGAGACGATTCAGTACCGGGCCCGCAAGGTCGCCGAGGACATCTGCCTGGCGCTGCAGGGTTCGCTGCTGGTGCGGCACGGGCATCCGGCCGTCGCCGAGGCGTTCCTGGCGACCCGGCTAGAAGGCCAGTGGGGCGGCGCATTTGGGACCATGCCCACCGGGTTGGATCTCGCGCCGATTATCGAGCGCGCTCTAGTAAAGGGATGACACGCGCCGACGACGATAGACGGTGCAGTTCGACCCGAAGGACTCAGAGGAGTGGCGCCAGTGACCCACGCGATCAGGCCGGTTGATTTCGACAACTTGAAAACGATGACCTATGAGGTCACCGACAGAGTTGCGCGAATCACCTTCAACCGGCCCGACAAGGGCAACGCGATCATTGCCGACACCCCGCTTGAACTCTCGGCTCTGGTGGAGCGCGCCGACCTCGACCCGGGCGTGCACGTCATCCTGGTCTCGGGTCGCGGCGAGGGGTTCTGCGCCGGCTTCGACCTGAGCGCCTACGCCGATCGGACCGGCTCGGCGGGCGGCACGGGCGCGTATCACGGCACCTCTCTGGACGGTAAAACCCAGGCGGTCAACCACTTACCGAACCAGCCGTGGGATCCGATGATCGACTACCAGATGATGAGCCGATTCGTGCGCGGCTTCTCCAGCCTGCTGCACGCCGACAAGCCGACGGTGGCCAAGATCCACGGCTACTGCGTGGCCGGCGGAACCGACATCGCGTTGCACGCCGATCAGGTGATCGCCGCCTCGGACGCCAAGATCGGTTACCCGCCGACCCGCGTCTGGGGTGTGCCGGCGGCCGGCATGTGGGCCCACCGGCTGGGCGACCAGCGCGCCAAACGCCTTCTGCTGACCGGGGATTGCATCACCGGCGCCCAAGCCGCCGAATGGGGGCTGGCCGTCGAGGCGCCCGACCCGAAGGACCTCGACGAGCGCACCGAACGTCTGGTGGAACGGATCGCGGCCGTGCCGGTCAACCAGCTGATCATGGTCAAGCTCGCGCTCAATTCCGCACTGCTGCAGCAGGGTGTGGCCACCAGCAGAATGGTGAGCACGGTGTTCGACGGCGTCGCCAGGCACACGCCCGAAGGGCACGCCTTCGTTGCCGATGCGGTCGAGCACGGCTTCCGTGCGGCGGTCAAGCATCGCGACGAACCGTTCGGTGACAGCGGCCGGCGAGCGTCGCAGGTTTGATCTGATGCCAAAATCATTGGCCCGCATGACCGCTCGGTCGGTGGTGCTGAGTGTGATGCTCGGCGCCCATCCGGCGTGGGCCAGCTCGGCCGATTTGATCCGGCTCACCGGAGACTTCGACATCAAAGAGGCCACGCTTCGGGTGGCACTCACCCGCATGGTCAGCGCCGGCGACCTGGTTCGCTCCGCCGACGGTTACCGGCTCTCCGATCGACTGCTGGGCCGCCAACGCCGCCAGGACGATGCCATGCGGCCCCAGCTGCGACCCTGGCAGGGGAACTGGACGACGTTGATCGTCACCAGCGTCGGCACCGATGCCCGCACCCGGGCGGCCTTGCGAACTACGCTGCACCACAAGCGTTTCGGCGAGCTCCGCGAGGGGGTCTGGATGAGGCCGGACAACCTCGAGCTCGACCTGGACGCCGATGTCCGCGATCGGGTACGGATCGTGCAGGCCCGCGACGACGACCCAGCCGAGTTGGCCGGCCAATTGTGGGACCTGCCGTCATGGGTGCGCACCGGGCAACGACTCCTCGACGACATGGCGGCGGCGACCGACGTGCCCGACCGGTTCGTGACAGCCGCCGGGATGGTGCGCCATTTGCTGACCGATCCGGTGCTGCCCGACGAGCTGCTGCCGTCGAACTGGCCGGGCACGCGACTACGCGTCGCCTACAACGACTTCGCCGCCGAACTGCTCGCGCGGCGCGATGACATCCGATTAGTGGAGGCGACATGAGCGATCCGGTGCGGGTAGAACGTCACGGCCCGGTGACCACCGTCATTCTCAACCGGCCCGCGGCGCGCAATGCCGTCAACGGTCCCACCGCGACCGCACTCTTCGAGGCGTTCGACGAGTTCAACCGCGACGACTCCGCATCGGTGGCGGTGCTCTGGGGAGATCACGGAACCTTCTGTGCCGGCGCGGATTTGAAAGCATTCGGTACACCGGACGCCAACGCGGTGCATCGAACCGGCCCCGGCCCGATGGGCCCGAGTCGAATGGTGTTGTCCAAGCCGGTGATCGCGGCGGTCAGCGGCTACGCGGTGGCCGGTGGCCTGGAGCTTGCACTCTGGTGCGACCTGCGGATCGCCGAAGAGGACGCCGTGTTCGGGGTCTTCTGTCGTCGGTGGGGGGTGCCGCTGATCGACGGCGGCACGATCCGGCTGCCCCGCCTGATCGGGCAGAGTCGCGCGATGGACATGATCCTCACGGGTCGCGCGGTCGAGGCGACCGAAGCGCTGGCGATCGGACTGGCCAATCGTGTTGTGCCCAAAGGGCAGGCCCGCGAAGCAGCGGAGAAGCTCGCGCTCGAGCTGTCGGCATTGCCTCAGCAGTGCCTGCGGTCGGACCGGCTGTCGGCATTGCATCAGTGGGGTCTGCCCGAAGCCGATGCGCTCGACTACGAATTCGCGAGCATCTCCCGGGTCGCCGCCGAAGCCAACGAGGGTGCCGGGCGTTTCGCTGCCGGCGCCGGACGCCACGGCGCCACGGCTCAGTAATTCGGCAGTGTGAACGAGCGCGCCACCGAAAGCGACTGCCGGGCAACCAGCCTGCTGACCAACGGGATGCGCAGCGTCCGCAGCGCGAGGTTGCGCAGCGTGGCGCGCCAGCCTGAGGAGAAGCGGTCGGTTTTCAGAGCATCGACGGCGAGCTTCTGGCACCGCGCGACATAGGGTGCCATCAGCCGCTGGTATCGACCAAAAGCCACGGCGTAATCGCCTCCGGCCGAGTGTATTTCGTGAGCCAGCACGTACGAGCCGACCATCGCGAGAGTGGTGCCCATGCCGGAACGGGGCGAGGCGCACCAGGCCGCGTCGCCGGTCAGGCAGACTCGACCGCGCGCATACGAGTCCAGATGGACCTGCGCGATCGAATCGAAGTACACCTCGGAGGTCTTGGCGAGGCCGTCGAGAATGTGCGGAACCTCCCACCCCATGCCCCCGTATCTGCGCGCGAACAGCCGCTTGTTGGCCTCGGTATCGCGATAGTCGAAGTCGATCTCGGGGTCGCTGAGAAACAGGCTCGCCCGCGCCGGCTTGTCGGAATCGACGGCCTGCAGCGCCACGGTTCGGCCGGCGTCGATGTAGGCCATGCCGCAATGGTCCATCCGCAGGCGGTTGTCGATGTCAAAGAACCCGAAGCACTGCCCCAACTGGGTGACGTACTGGTCCTCCGGGCCGAACACCAGTCGGCGCATGCCGGAGTGCAGACCGTCGGCTCCGATGACGAGGTCGTAGCTGGCCGTGGAGTCGTCGCTGAAGGTCGCCCGGACCCGCTGGCCATCATCATCAATCGCTGTAATGCGAACGCCGAAGCGATAATTGACGTCGTCACGTACTGTCTCGTACAGGATTCGGGTGAGCGTGCCCCAGTGAATCTCGATTTCGCCGCTGATCACCTCGGCGGGCAACCGGCCGACCTCTTTGCCCCGGCCGTCGACCAGGATCAGCGCGCCCATGCTGGTGGCACCCGCCCGCACCTTCTCGAGGACGCCCATCTTCTCGAGCACCGTCAGCGCCGGACCGCGAAAGTCGACGGCCTGCCCGCCGGTTCGCAGTTCGCGAGCCTGCTCGATGATCGTCACGGCGTGGCCCTGCCGGGTGAGCCAATAGGCCAGGCTCGGACCAGCGATACCGCCACCACTGATCAGAATGTCGAAAGGCATTGCTGTCGAATGTTATCCGGCTTTATTGATGGTGTTGCCGCTGCCGAGGTTCTCTACCTTGGGCTCGCCGTCCTTGTAGCTGATCGCGTTATGGGAGCCGACCACGTTGACGCTTTTGTCGATCTTGTCGACGGTGATCTTGTTGTCTCCGCCGCCGACGCTCACCGTGCCGCAGGTGCCTCTGACCGTCAGTGTGTTGTTGAACCCGCCCACGTTGAGTGATTTGCCGTCGCCGCAGTCGAGAGTGGTTGTCGTGCCGGTCGATACGTAGTTGATCGTGTTGCCGATGTCGAATTGGGCACCCGTGCTGGTGGTCGACGGTGCCGGGGTCGATGACGAGCCGCTCGACGGAACCGTGCCGTTATTGTGCTGTCCGCAACCGGCCAGTGCGAATACGGCGGCGGTGCAAGCTGCGAGGCCGGCCAGCGCGGCTATGCTACGAGAGTTGTTGGTACGCAAGCGGTTAACTCCCGACGTGGCTGATGCGATTAGTCATACCGAGCTCGCGACCGCGGTCCCAGACCGCTGGGTCGCCGTTTTTGAAGAAGACCGATTCGTTGGAGCCGTAGACGGTGATGTCGTGAATGACGTTATCCGCCACGATCGTGTGGCCCGAGCCCATCACCGAGATCGCCCAGCAGGTCCCCAGCGCGTTGACGGTGTTGCGGGTGCCGTCAACCAGCAGCGTCGCACCATTACAGTCGATCGTCTGCTCGACGCCCTCGCCCGTGATGTGGGTGTCACCGTTCTTGGCGTGCCCGCTCGGCGCACCGGCAGCGGAGGTGAAGGCGATCGCGATGGCGCTGGCTGCGAGCACGCGGCAGGGGATCGACCAATTCATCACGGTTTCCTCTCGCCATCGGGCGCAATCTGCTGGAAAGGAGCCTACGTGCTCGCGTCACCGGCAGACTAGAGTTCTTCGTTCCGGGGACCCGTAACTAGAGTCCGTCGTTTGTGCAACCGAAGGGCGACCGCCATGCCAGCTGGGCCGGAATCATCGGCCGGCCGCTCGGGTGGCGCCAAATCCGGAACGCGCGGGGCCAGGCTCAGCCGCGAGATCATCGTCAGCGCCGCGCTCACCTTCCTGGACCGCGAGGGTTGGGACGCTTTGACCATCAACGCGTTGGCCATGCAACTCGGGACCAAGGGCCCTTCGCTGTACAACCACGTCGACAGCCTGGAAGACCTGCGCCGCACGGTGCGGATCCGGGTCATCGACGACATCATCGGGATGCTCAACCGGGTCGGCGAAGGCCGGGCGCGCGACGACGCCGTGCTGGTCATGGCCAGCGCCTACCGCAGCTACGCCCATCACCACCCCGGCCGTTATTCGGCCTTCACCCGGATGCCGCTCGGCGGCGGCGACGATCCCGAATACACCGCCGCGACCCGGGCCGCCGCGACGCCGGTGATCGCGGTGCTGTCGTCGTACGGCCTCGACATCGAGCAGGCGTTCTACGCGGCACTGGAATTCTGGTCGGCCATGCACGGCTTCGTGCTGCTCGAGATGACCGGCGTGATGGACGACATCGACACCGACTCGGTGTTCTCAGACATGGTCTTGCGACTGGCCGCGGGCATGGAGATGCGCACCGGGTCCAGTGCCCGTGAGGCCCCCTGACGTCGCCCGGTAAGTTGGTCCATCGGACGCCGACGTCGTCGCTTTGACCTGCCTTGCTCGCGGCGGGTATTGTGGTGGCTCGTGCCTGGCGGTTTTAGGCGCTTCACCTAAGACGCGCACGCCGGGCCAATTCGCATGCCAACCACGCAACGGATTGACTCCGGCGCGGGCGCACGCGACACACCCGGACGCGGGGGACCGCGACAGGGCATAACTGCACTACAGAGACTTAACGACAGCAGAATCAAACAGCAACACAAGAACTAAGTAGGAAGCCGGTAGATGCCAACCATTCAGCAGCTGGTCCGTAAGGGTCGCCGAGACAAGGTCACCAAGGTCAAGACCGCGGCTCTCAAGGGCAGCCCGCAGCGCCGCGGCGTGTGCACCCGCGTGTACACCACGACTCCGAAGAAGCCGAACTCGGCGCTCCGGAAGGTCGCGCGTGTGAAGCTGACCAGCCAGGTTGAGGTCACCGCTTACATTCCCGGTGAAGGCCACAACCTGCAGGAGCACTCGATGGTGCTGGTGCGTGGTGGTCGGGTGAAGGACCTGCCGGGTGTGCGCTACAAGATCATCCGCGGTTCGCTGGACACCCAGGGTGTCAAGAACCGCAAGCAGGCTCGCAGCCGCTACGGCGCCAAGAAGGAGAAGAGCTAATGCCGCGCAAGGGGCCCGCGCCGAAGCGTCCGCTGGTCAACGACCCGGTCTACGGATCGCAGCTGGTCACCCAGCTGGTCAACAAAGTCTTGCTGGATGGGAAGAAATCGCTGGCCGAACGCATTGTTTACGGTGCGCTCGAACAAGCTCGCGACAAGACCGGCACCGACCCGGTGATCACGCTCAAGCGCGCAATGGACAACGTCAAGCCCGCCCTCGAGGTGCGCAGCCGCCGTGTCGGTGGTGCCACCTACCAGGTGCCGGTCGAGGTCCGTCCGGAGCGCTCGGTGACGCTGGCGCTGCGTTGGCTGGTCAGCTTCTCCAAGCAGCGTCGTGAGAAGACCATGATCGAGCGGCTGGCAAACGAGATCCTCGATGCCAGCAACGGCCTGGGTGCCGCCGTCAAACGACGCGAGGACACCCACAAGATGGCTGAGGCAAACCGCGCCTTCGCGCACTACCGCTGGTAGTGGCCGGGCCGGCTCCGAAGGCAGAGCTACCGGCGCACTGACAGCGAAATAACCAAGCAATCGAAAGAGTGGGAAGACTTCCGTGGCACAGAAGGACGTGCTGACCGACCTCACCAAGGTCCGCAACATCGGAATCATGGCGCACATCGACGCCGGCAAGACGACGACGACGGAGCGCATCCTCTACTACACCGGTATCAGCTACAAGATCGGTGAGGTGCACGACGGCGCCGCCACCATGGACTGGATGGAGCAGGAACAGGAGCGCGGGATCACCATCACCTCCGCGGCGACCACCTGCTTCTGGAACGACAACCAGATCAACATCATCGACACCCCCGGCCACGTCGACTTCACCGTCGAGGTGGAGCGCAGCCTGCGCGTGCTCGACGGTGCCGTTGCTGTCTTCGACGGCAAGGAAGGTGTCGAGCCGCAGTCCGAGCAGGTTTGGCGACAGGCCGACAAGTACGACGTCCCCCGCATCTGCTTCGTCAACAAGATGGACAAGGTCGGCGCGGACTTCTACTTCTCGGTGAAGACGATGGAAGACCGGCTCGGCGCCAATGTCATTCCGATCCAGCTGCCCGTCGGCTCCGAGGGTGACTTCGAGGGCGTCATCGACCTGGTCGAGATGAAGGCCAAGGTCTGGCGTGGCGAGACGAAGCTCGGCGAGACCTACGAGACCATCGACATCCCGGCCGACCTGCAGGAAAAGGCCGACGAGTACCGCAACAAGCTGCTCGAAGCGGTCGCGGAGACCGACGAAGCGCTCCTGGAGAAGCACTTCGGTGGCGAGGAACTGACGGTCGACGAGATCAAGGCCGCGCTGCGCAAGCTGACCATCAACTCCGAGGCCTACCTGGTGCTGTGCGGTAGCGCGTTCAAGAACAAGGGTGTCCAGCCGATGCTGGACGCAGTGATCGACTACCTGCCGTCGCCGCTGGACGTGCCCCCGGCCGTGGGCCACGCCCCCGGCAAGGAGGACGTGGAAGTCATCCGGAAGCCGTCGACCGACGAGCCGTTCTCGGCGCTGGCGTTCAAGGTTGCCACCCACCCGTTCTTCGGCAAGCTCACCTACGTCCGGGTGTACTCCGGCAAGGTCGACTCCGGAAGCCAGGTCATCAACTCCACCAAGGGCAAGAAGGAGCGGCTGGGCAAGCTGTTCCAGATGCACTCCAACAAGGAGAACCCGGTGGAGACCGCGTCGGCCGGTCACATCTATGCGGTGATCGGGCTGAAGGACACCACCACCGGCGACACCTTGAGCGACCCGAACGACCAGGTCGTTTTGGAGTCGATGACGTTCCCGGACCCGGTCATCGAGGTGGCGATCGAGCCCAAGACCAAGAGCGACCAGGAGAAGCTGAGCCTCTCGATCCAGAAGCTCGCCGAAGAGGACCCGACCTTCAAGGTGCACCAGGACAACGAGACCGGCCAGACCGTCATCGGCGGTATGGGCGAGTTGCATCTGGACATCCTGGTGGACCGGATGCGCCGCGAATTCAAGGTCGAGGCCAACGTGGGCAAGCCGCAGGTGGCCTACAAGGAGACCATCAAGCGCACGGTCGACAAGGTCGAGTTCACCCACAAGAAGCAGACCGGTGGCTCCGGCCAGTTCGCGAAGGTCCTCGTCAGCCTCGAGCCGTTCACCGGCGAAGACGGCGCGACCTACGAGTTCGAGAACAAGGTCACCGGTGGCCGCATCCCCCGGGAGTACATCCCGTCGGTGGACGCCGGCGCCCAGGACGCCATGCAGTACGGCGTGTTGGCGGGCTACCCGCTGGTGAACGTCAAGCTGACGCTGCTCGACGGCGCCTACCACGACGTCGACTCGTCGGAGATGGCGTTCAAGATCGCCGGTTCGCAGGTGATGAAAAAGGCTGCGGCGCAAGCGCAGCCGGTCATCCTGGAGCCGATCATGGCGGTCGAGGTCACCACGCCTGAGGACTACATGGGTGACGTGATCGGCGACCTGAACTCCCGCCGTGGCCAGATCCAGGCCATGGAGGAACGCAGCGGTGCGCGAGTGGTCAAGGCCCACGTGCCGCTGTCGGAGATGTTCGGCTACGTCGGCGACCTGCGGTCGAAGACCCAGGGCCGGGCGAACTACTCCATGGTCTTCGACTCCTATGCCGAAGTTCCGGCGAACGTGTCGAAAGAGATCATCGCGAAGGCGACGGGCGAGTGAGTGCAACTCACGAGCCCGGCGGCCGAGCAATTGGCCGGGGCGAAGGCGACGGGCGAGTGAGTGCAACTCACGAGCCCGGCGGCCGAGCAATTGGCCGGGGCGAAGGCGACCGGCGAGTGAGCTAGGAAGCCGACGGAGTAACCTTGCCCGGTCACGACCGCGGCACAACGGAAATAACAACACTGCTTTAACAAGCACCAACAGTCCAGGAGGACACAGAAGTGGCGAAGGCGAAGTTCGAGCGGACGAAGCCGCACGTCAACATCGGGACCATTGGTCACGTTGACCACGGCAAGACCACGTTGACCGCGGCTATTACCAAGGTGCTGCACGACAAGTACCCGGCACTGAACGAGTCGCGTGCGTTCGACCAGATCGACAACGCGCCCGAAGAGCGTCAGCGCGGTATCACGATCAACATCTCCCACGTGGAGTACCAGACCGAGAAGCGTCACTACGCGCACGTCGACGCCCCGGGTCACGCTGACTACATCAAGAACATGATCACCGGTGCCGCCCAGATGGACGGCGCGATCCTGGTGGTCGCCGCCACCGACGGCCCGATGCCGCAGACCCGCGAGCACGTGCTGCTGGCCCGTCAGGTCGGCGTGCCCTACATCCTGGTCGCGCTGAACAAGGCCGACATGGTCGACGACGAAGAGCTGCTGGAGCTCGTCGAGCTCGAGGTTCGTGAGCTGCTGGCCGCCCAGGAGTTCGACGAGGACGCCCCGGTCATCCAGGTGTCCGCGCTCAAGGCGCTCGAGGGCGACCCGAAGTGGGTCGAGTCGGTGGAGAAGCTGATGGACGCGGTCGACGAGTCGATCCCGGACCCGGTCCGCGAGACCGAAATGCCGTTCCTGATGCCCGTCGAGGACGTGTTCACCATCACCGGTCGTGGCACCGTGGTGACCGGCCGTGTCGAGCGTGGCGTGATCAACGTCAACGAAGAGGTCGAGATCGTCGGCATCAAGCCGGCCAGCACCAAGACCACCGTCACCGGCGTCGAGATGTTCCGCAAGCTGCTCGACCAGGGTCAGGCCGGTGACAACGTCGGTCTGCTGCTGCGTGGTATCAAGCGTGAGGACGTCGAGCGCGGTCAGGTCGTCGTGAAGCCCGGCACCACCACTCCGCACACCGACTTCGAGGGCAGCGTCTACATCCTGTCCAAGGACGAGGGTGGCCGGCACACGCCGTTCTTCAACAACTACCGTCCGCAGTTCTACTTCCGCACCACCGACGTGACCGGTGTGGTGACGCTGCCGGAGGGCACCGAGATGGTGATGCCCGGTGACAACACCGAGATCGTCGTCAAGCTGATCCAGCCCGTCGCCATGGACGACGGTCTGCGGTTTGCGATCCGGGAGGGTGGCCGTACCGTCGGCGCCGGCCGGGTCACCAAGATCATCAAGTAGTTCGCACCGCCGACAACGGCGCCCATCCCGCGGGATGGGCGCCGTTGCGCGTCTCAGTGTGTCTGCGCACGTTATGCTTCGGTTCGCCGAGCGATGCGTTGTCCCGCGCAATCGATCCTGTTCACGACTGGAGCAACCATGCTTGCGCGCTACCTCAAAGCCCAATTGATCGTGCTCGTCTGCGGTGGTCTGGTCGGGCCGATCTTCCTGATCACCTACTTCGTGTTGCCCGGGCTGATGGGCGATCAGTTCGACTCCGTCGACTCCTCGATCTCCAGCGCGATCAAGGACAACACCTCGTGGTTGCTGTGGGTCGGGCTCCTGATCACAATCATCGATGTAGTCGTGGCGGTGTGGTTGGCCAACCGAGGCGCCCAGTCCGCGGCGAAGACGGCGAAGCTGAATCAGACCGGCGTGCTGGCCATGGCGCAGATCATGGGGCTCAATGAAACCGGAATGCGCATCAACGAGCGTCCGGTCGTCAACCTGGACTTGCGGATCAGTGGACCAGGGTTTGGCTTCGACGATCGCAAGCGAGTAACTGTCGGCATCTCACAGCAGGCCATCGTCACTGCCCGCAAATTGGTCGTGCTGGTGGACCCCAACACGCATGAGTACGAAATCGACTGGCAGGCAAGCGCATTGATTGCCGGCGTGGTACCCGCGCAGTTCACCAGCACCGAGGACCACAAGACCTACGACCTGAGCGGGCAGGCCGGTCCGCTGATGGAGATCCTGCAGATCTACAAAGCGAACAACCTGCCAATCGGCGGCACCGTCGACGTCCGCAATTACCCGGCGGTTCGCCAGCAGATCATGGCGGTGGTCCGGCGTGCCGCCGAAGCGCAGCCGATGCCCGCCACCGCCGGTGGAGGTGTTGCCGCGCCGGCACAGCCATCGACCGGCCAGCGACTCGACGAGCTGGAGAAACTACATGCCAGCGGCGCGATCTCGGAGGCCGAGTACGCCGCGGCGCGGCAGAAAATCATCGCCGACCTCTGACCCGCAGAGGCGGGGTTGAATTGCCCGCCTCGCCCCCTCGCCGCACCGCGACTGGGAGGGAGCCCCACCTGTTCGCGCTGCGCGCTCTGCATCGTTACCGGGCGAATAGAACACGTTCCAGTTTCGCTGCTAGCCTGATCGGCAGTCGGCGAAAGGGGCGGTTGTGTCCGGACCACTGCAGGGGCGGGTGGCCTTCATCACCGGTGCCGCGCGCGGCCAGGGCCGCGCTCATGCGATCCGGCTCGCGCGGGAGGGCGCCGACATCGTCGCCATGGACATCTGCGCACCGGTGTCCGAGTGCATCGGTTACCCGGCGGCTTCGCCGGAGGACCTGGCGGAGACCGTCCGAGCCGTCGAAGCCGAAGGGCGCAAGGTGTTGGCCCGCGAGGCCGACATTCGCGACGATGCGGCGATGCGGCAACTGGTAACCGACTGCGTCGAGCAGTTCGGCCGCCTCGACATCCTGGTGGCCAACGCCGGGGTGCTCAGCTGGGGACGGATCTGGGAGCTCACCGACGAGCAATGGGACACGGTGATCGGCGTCAACCTCACCGGTACCTTTCGCACGCTGCGTGCGGCGCTGCCCGCGATGATCGAGGCCGGTAACGGCGGGTCCGTCATCGTGGTCAGTTCGTCTGCCGGGCTGAAGGCCACGCCGGGCAACGGACACTACTCAGCGTCCAAGCACGGACTCACTGCGCTGACCAACTCGCTGGCCATCGAGCTCAGCGAATTCGGCATCCGGGTGAACTCCATCCATCCCTACTCGGTCGAGACGCCGATGATCGAGCCGGAGTTGATGATGCAGATATTCGGCCAGCACCCCCACTACATGCACAGTTTCGGTCCAATGCTTTTGCAGCCCAAGGGTTTTATGGGCGCCGACGAGGTGGCCGACGTGGTGGCGTTCCTCGCCGGGGACGGCTCCGGCACGATGACCGGAGCGCAGATCCCGGTCGACAAGGGTGTGCTGAAGTACTAGCTCGCCATATCCGTCAGAGTTTCGGCGAATCTATCGACGGCCCAGTCGATTTCCGTTGTCGTGATCACCATCGGTGGAGCGATCCGTATCGTCGAGGCGTGGGTGTCCTTGACCAGGACGCCACGCTCGGCCAATCGCAGACTGAATTGCTTGCCGGTGCCGAGCGCCGGGTCGATGTCGACGCCCGCCCAAAGTCCGCGCCCGCGCACTTCGCGCACACCCTGGCCGATCAACGCGCCGAGCCGCCAATGCAGTCGGTGTCCCAGTCGCGTCGCGCGCTCCTGAAATTCGCCGCGGGACAGCATCGACACCACAGTGCTGCCGATCGCGGCGGCAAACGGGTTGCCGCCGAACGTCGATCCGTGCTCGCCGGGATGCAGCACCCCGAGGACGTCGCGGTCGGCCACCACGGCCGACAGCGGCACGACACCACCGCCCAAGGCCTTACCCAGCAGGTAGACGTCGGGCACCACGTCCCAGTGATCGCAGGCGAACGTGCGCCCGGTGCGGGCCAGGCCGGACTGAATTTCGTCGGCAATCATCAGAATGCTTCGGGCCGTGCAGATTTCACGCACCGCCTGCAGGTAGTGATCCGGAGGCACGATGACGCCGGCCTCGCCTTGGATCGGCTCCAGCAACACGGCGACGGTGTGCTGGTCGATCGCGTCGGCCAGCGCCGCGACGTCTCCGAACGGCACCGAGCGAAAGCCTGGCGTGAAGGGCCCGAAGCCGGCTCGCGCCGTCGGGTCCGACGAGAAGCTGACGATGCTGATGGTCCGGCCGTGAAAGTTGTTGTCGGCAACCACGATATTGGCCCGACCAGCAGGCACGCCCTTGATGTCGGTACCCCATTTGCGGGCCACCTTGAGCGCGCTCTCGACCGCCTCGGCGCCGCTGTTCATCGGCAGCACCATGTCTTTGCCGCACAACATCGCCAACGCGGCGCAGAACCGGCCCAGGGGTTCGGCGTGGAACGCGCGACTGACCAGCGTGAGGACGTCCAGTTGGGCGTGCGCGGTTGCGGTGATCTCCGGGTTGCGGTGTCCGAAGTTCACCGCCGAATACGCGGCCAGGCAATCGAGGTAGCGGCGTCCCTCGACGTCGGTGATCCAACACCCTTCGGCGCCGGCCGCCACCACCGGCAGCGGCGAATAGTTGTGTGCGGTGTGGCGCTCGTCAATGGCGATCGCTGACGCGGTCAGCGCGCCGGTGACGTTAGCCAGCAGGGTCACGAATACACCTCCAGCGTGCAGCATTTGACGGATCCGCCGCCCTTGAGCAACTCCGGCATGTCGACGCCGATCGGTTCGAAGCCGGCGTCGGCCAGTTGCCGTGCGAAACCAACAGCCGCGGCCGGGTGTACGACGTGGCGGCCGTCGGAGACGGCATTGAGGCCGAATGCGTAGGCGTCGGCGGTGTCCACCAGGATCGCGCCGGGGAACAGCGTTTCCAAGTGCGCCCGGGAGACGTAAGAGAAGGCCGGGGGATAGTAGGCGATGGTGGTGTCGTCGAGTACGGTCAGCGCGGTGTCGAGGTGATAGAAACGCGGATCGATCAACTCGAGGCTGATCACCCGCCGGTCGAAGATCCCGGCGATTTCGCCGTGTGCCCGCAGGTCGGTCCGGAAACCGTAGCCGGCCAGGATGTCGCCACCCACCGGCAGCAGATCGCCCTGGCCCTCGTTGACGTGGCGGGTCTGGCGTGGCTGGTAACCGTGCGATGACAGCCATGCCGCGTACGCAACCGACTCCTGTTTGCGCTCCACGTATTTGAAACGAGCAACTGTTGCTGTGCCGTCGATGATCAGCCCACCGTTGGCGGCGAAGACCATATCCGGCAGACCGGGTACCGGCTCGACCAGATCGACGGTATGCCCCAGTCGCCGGTACACGTCGTGCAACTGCTGCCATTGGGCCGCCGCGGCCGCCGCGTCGACGGGAGTCGTCGTGTCCATCCACGGATTGATCGCGTAATCGACCGCAAAGAAGTGCGGCGGCGTCATCACATAGCGCCGAACGGTGGACTTGCGTTCGACGGTCTGACGCCTCGCCTCGGTCCCGGAATCCGCGAAGGTCGTCATGAATCAACGGTATGGGACCCTGCCGCACAACTCATCGCTGACTATTGCGTTTATACACAGTATTTATTGCGCTAAATGGGATAATACGGCGATATGTTGTTTCTGGAGGGGTGATGGACCGTTTGGATGAGATCGACGAGCAGATTCTGGCCGAATTGGCTCAGCACGCGCGGGCGACCTTCGCTGAAATCGGCGAGCGGGTGCGACTCTCGGCGCCGGCGGTCAAGCGGCGGGTCGACCGGATGCTGGATAGCGGAGTGATCCGCGGATTCACCACTGTGATCGACCGCAACGCGGTGGGGTGGAACACCGAGGCCTATGTGCAGGTCTTCTGCCACGGCCGAATCTCGCCGAGCGAATTGCGTCGCGCCTGGATCGATATCCCCGAAGTCGTCAGCGCCGCAACGGTTACCGGCACCGCCGACGCCATCCTGCGGGTGCTGGCGCGCGACATGGGGCATCTCGAGGACGCCTTGGAGCGGATTCGCACCAGCGCGGCCGTCGAACGCAGCGAGAGCATCGTCGTGCTGTCCAACCTCATCGATCGGTCACGCGCGCAGGGGTGAGCAACTCCTCGCCACCGCAATCGTGTATGAACTCCAAATGACCACCAGCCCTGGCGACAACGGAATTCTGATCGTCGGCGGAGGACTCGCGGCAACCCGGACCGCCGAGCAACTGCGCCGGGCCGGGTTCACCGGTCCGATCACCATCGTCAGCGACGAGGTCCACCTGCCCTATGACCGCCCGCCGCTGTCCAAGGAGGTGTTGCGCAGCGAGGTCGATGACGTGACGCTCAAGCCGCGTGAGTTCTACGACGAGCAGAACATCACCTTGCGGCTGGGCTCGGCCGCGACCGGCATCGACACCGCGGCGCAGACCGTGACGCTCGACGACGGATCAACGCTTGGCTACGACGAACTCGTCATCGCAACAGGCCTGGTGCCGCGGCGCATTCCGGCGTTCCCCGACCTCGAAGGCATCCGGGTACTGCGCTCCTTTGACGAAAGTCTCGCGCTGCGCCGGCACGCGTCGCAGGCGCAGCGCGCGGTGGTGGTCGGTGCCGGATTCATCGGCTGCGAGGTGGCGGCCAGCCTGCGTGGACTGGGAGTCGATGTCGTACTGGTCGAGCCGCAGCCCGCACCCCTGGCGGCGGTCCTCGGTGAGCAGATCGGCGGACTGGTGGCCCGGCTGCACCGTGACGAAGGGGTCGACGTGCGCACCGACATCGGGGTGTCCGAGGTGCGCGGCGACACGCACGTCGAGTCGGTGCTGTTGACCGACGGCACCGAGCTGGACGCCGACCTTGTCGTGGTGGGCATCGGGTCGCGGCCGGCGACCGACTGGTTGCAGGGCAGCGGTATCGAAGTCGACAACGGTGTCATCTGCGACGCCGCCGGGAGGACCAGCGCCCCGAACGTCTGGGCCCTCGGTGATGTTGCGTCCTGGCGGGACGCAGGCGGACACCAAGTGCGCGTGGAACATTGGAGCAACGTCGCCGATCAGGCCCGCGCCGTGGTGCCCGCAATGCTCGGCCAGGATGCGCCGTCCAGTGTGGTCGTCCCGTACTTCTGGAGCGATCAGTACGACGTCAAGATCCAGTGCCTGGGAGAGCCCGTCGCCACCGACACCGTCCATGTCGTCGAGGACGACGGCCGCAAGTTTCTCGCCTACTACGAGCGCGACGGCGCGGTAGCCGGCGTTGTGGGCGGCGGCATGCCCGGCAAGGTCATGAAGGCCCGGGCCAAAATCGCTGCCGCGGTGCCGATTTCGGAAGTTCTCGGCTAGTTCACAAACCGCTCGAGGGCTTCGCGCAGGTCCGGAAGCGCTGTCGCGGACTCGACGTGACTATTCCCAGACGACCGGTGGCCCATGCGGCGAGCACGCCGCCAACAGCCGATCATGTCCGCCGGGCCACCAGCGGGCAGTAACCACGAACTCGACGACAGCCTCGCGGGTCCGCCGATGCGGTTCCAGCGTCAGGTGCGCGAACGGCGATTCGGGTGTCGCTCGTGCTCCGATCTCCTCGATGGTGGCCTCGATCGTCGACTGCTCGGGCAGTGAAAGGTATTGCCACATAATTGAATGCCACAGCACGGTCAGCGCGCCGTCGGCGAGTTCCAGCCCGGCGACGGCTTCGGTGGCGTTGCGGCGGTGCAACGTCGCCGGCACCCGACGGGCGACGCTGATCGCGCCGCGCAACCGATCCAGCCGGGCTTGCTGGTCGGGCCAGACGTAGCTCAGCAGTGTCAACTCGCCCGCGGCGTCGGCGGCATCCAGTGGCGCGATGTCGTAGCCGTGACGCTCGACGATGATCAGTTCCGCGGCGGGAGGCAGGTCGCCGCGCCAGGCGTCGTCGATCGTCACGGGTGAGTCGGCCGGGCCCCAGTCGCCACCCTGATGGCGGTAGCGGTAGTGGTCGGCTCTCAGATTCAGCCCGGCGCTGCAGCCGATCTCGAAAATTCTGACCGGCAAACCGAATCGTTCGGTCAGCGTCAGCAGCCCACCGACCAGTGCGGCAGAGCGGCCTACCTCATTGGTCTGCGGTGGTTGGTCGAGGGCGGCGCGCAGGTACTCGGCGAAATCGGAAGCGGCTTGCAGAATGTCGGGCCACGCCGCCTGCGCGTTCCATGCTCCGCCGACACTGGGATACCAGCGGCGCAACGCAGGTGCGCGACCGTCGAGAGCCAGCCGATGCAGTCCGCCCAGCAGTCGCAGCGGTAAAGCCAAACGACCGGAATCGTTTTCGTGCCCGGAAAAGATCCGGGCGAAGATGCCGTGGGACTCGACATCGCTGCCTATCCGCGGTAGCAGATCGCCGTACATCGCCGAACCCATGGCAGCGCAGACCCGTCCTTGCATGTCGATGGTCTGCAGCAGACGGCTCATGGCTATAAATCCTTCAGCCCGGCGCGCACAACGTCAAAGGCATCGCCCAAAGCTTGCGGTAACGAGACCGATTCGTCATCCAGCCAGTGCTCGTAGGCGCCCAAAGCCACGCCGAGCATCATCCAGGCGACGGTCTGCGGTCGCAGGGCTGTCGTCGTGACGCCGCTCCGACGTGCCACGAAATCCGCGATAACTTCCCGCCATCCCGCGTACATGGTCATCGAATATGCCTGCAGCTCAGCTGTTTGCAGGATCACCCGCATCCGCTGCCGATGCCGCACGGTTTCGGACTCGTCGAATGTGTTGAACGACAACAGCGCTGCCCGCAGCGCGTCGCCGATTGGGATGTCGGGATCGACGTCGCCGAGCAGCTTGCTCAGGTGTTGCAGGTGAGTGTCGAAGTCCCCCCAGGGAATCGCGTTTTTCGATGCGTAGTACCGAAATACGCTCCGGCGGGCGATGCCTGCCGCCTGCGCCACGTCGTCGACGCTCACCTCGGAGAATCCGCGCTCGGCGAACAGCCCGATCGCGACGTCGGAAATGTGCTCGGGCGTGGTAGACCGGCGGCGGCCGACCCGTGGCTGGTGCTGCGCCATCAACCCCACCCTTCCATTCCGGCACTCGATGCCATATCCTGACCGAGATTCTGATCACATCGACGCGACTTGTCGAGTCCCACCGAACGAAAGGCAACGTCATGGAGCCGAACCACAACGCGGACAGCGCCGCCGGAGCCGCTTCGTCGGCGGCATCGAGCCCAGAGCTCGTCACCGAGACGCTGGTCGAAGAAGTGTCCATCGACGGGATGTGCGGGGTCTACTGATCGTGAGCGCCCCCGTCACGGGGCGCACCGAGTTCGATCCCGACTACGCATGGCGCCTGCATCCGCAGGTCGCCGTGCGTCCCGAGAGTTTCGGTGCGCTGTTGTATCACTTCGGAACTCGCAAGCTCTCGTTCCTGAAGAACCGCACCATCCTCGAGGTGGTGCAATCACTGAACGACCACCCCGACGTCCGGGCCGCCCTTCGCGCGGCGGGCGTCGAGGATTCACAGCAGGGTCCCTATCTGCATGCGCTCGGAGTCCTGGCCGGCTCCCGGATGCTGATACGCGCTGAAGAGCAGGCAGCGTGACCAACGCCGGCGACCGTGCGGCGCGACGGAACAAGAAGGAGCGGCGCTCATGACGTCGACAGTGCCAAGGCTCATCGAGCAGTTCGAACACGGACTGGACGCGCCGATTTGTCTGACCTGGGAGCTGACCTACGCGTGCAATCTGGCATGCGTGCACTGCCTGTCGTCGTCGGGCAAGCGCGACCCGCGTGAGCTGTCCACGCGGCAGTGCAAAGACATCATCGACGAGCTGGAACGCATGCAGGTGTTCTACGTCAACATCGGTGGCGGGGAACCGACTGTGCGGCCGGACTTTTGGGAGCTGGTCGACTATGCGACCGCCCACCACGTCGGCGTGAAATTCTCCACCAACGGTGTGCGGATCACCCCCGAGGTGGCCGCCCGGCTGGCGGCCAGCGACTACGTCGACGTGCAGATCTCGCTGGACGGTGCCACCGCTGAGGTGAACGACGCCGTCCGCGGCTCCGGATCCTTCGCGATGGCCATCCGCGCGCTGGAGAACCTCGCCGCGGCAGGCTTCAAGGACGCCAAGATCTCGGTCGTGGTGACCCGCCACAACGTCGACCAGCTCAATGAATTCGCTTCACTGGCAAGCCGATACGGCGCCACCCTGCGCATCACCCGGCTGCGGCCGTCCGGTCGCGGTGCCGACGTCTGGGACGACCTGCATCCGACCGCCGAGCAGCAGGTGCAGTTGTACGACTGGCTGGTGGCCAAGGGCGAACGGGTGCTCACCGGTGACTCCTTCTTCCACCTGTCGGGGTTGGGCGAGCCCGGTGCGCTGTCCGGTTTGAACATGTGCGGCGCCGGGCGGGTGGTGTGCCTGATCGACCCGATTGGCGATGTGTACGCCTGCCCGTTTGCCATCCATGACCGTTTCCTGGCTGGAAACATCCTGTCGGACGGCGGTTTTGACCGAGTTTGGAAAGACGCGCCACTGTTCCGCGAGCTTCGCGAGCCGCAATCGGCGGGGGCCTGCGGAAGCTGCGGGCACTACGACAGCTGCCGGGGTGGTTGCATGGCGGCGAAGTTCTTCACCGGCCTACCACTCGACGGCCCCGACCCGGAATGCGTCCAGGGCTACGGCATGCCGGCGCTGGCACAAGAGCGCGACAAGCCGCGTCCGGCCGGCGACCATTCTCACGGCCGGCGCAAGAGCGGGCCCGTCCCGCTGACGCTGACGGTGCCCTCGCGGACGCCGCCGCAGCGACTCTGCAACGAGAGCCCGGTCTAGCCGTGGCTCGTGACGTCTGGTTCGAGACAGTCGCCATCGCCCAGCAGCGCGCCAAGAAGCGACTGCCGAAGTCGTCCTATGCCGCGCTGGTAGCCGCCAGCGAGAAAGGGCTGACGGTTTCTGACAACGTCGAGGCGTTTGGCGAGCTGGGTTTCGCACCCCACGTCGTCGGCGCGCTGGAAAAGCGTGATCTGGCGACAACTGTTATGGGGCAAGAGATTTCCCTTCCGGTGATTATTTCCCCGACGGGTGTGCAGGCCGTCGACCCGGACGGCGAGATTGCGGTGGCTCGAGGTGCCGCGGCGCGGGGGACGGCGATGGGACTGTCCTCGTTCGCCAGCAAGCCGGTCGAGGACGTGATCGCCGCCAACCCCAAGCTGTTCTTCCAGGTCTACTGGTCGGGTGGGCGCGACGTGATCGCGGCGCGCGTCGAGCGGGCCCGGCAAGCCGGCGCGGTCGGGCTGATCGTGACCACCGACTGGTCGTTCTCGCACGGCCGCGACTGGGGTAGCCCGAAGATCCCCGAGCAGATGGACCTGCGCACCATGCTGCGGATGTCACCGGAGGTGATCACCCGACCCGGCTGGCTGTGGCGATTTGGCAAGACACTGCGCCCGCCGGATCTGCGGGTACCCAACCTGGCCGGTCGAGGCGAGGCCGGTCCGCCGTTCTTCGCCGCCTATGGAGAGTGGATGTCGACGCCACCGCCGACGTGGGCGGACATCGCGTGGCTGCGCGAGTTGTGGGGCGGACCTTTCATGCTCAAGGGCGTGATGCGCGTCGATGACGCGAAACGGGCTGTGGATAGCGGAGTTTCGGCGATCTCGGTGTCAAACCACGGTGGCAACAACCTGGACGGGACGCCGGCGTCAATTCGCGCGCTTCCCGCCGTCGCCGAGGCGGTCGGCGACCAGGTGGAGGTTTTGCTGGACGGCGGCATCCGGCGGGGCAGCGACGTTGTCAAGGCGCTCGCACTGGGCGCCCGCGCCGTCATGATCGGGCGGGCCTACCTGTGGGGTCTGGCCGCGGCCGGACAGCCGGGCGTCGAGAACGTGCTCGACATCATGCACGGCGGAATCGACTCAGCCTTGATGGGCCTCGGGCGAGCTTCGGTGCACGACCTCAACCGCGACGACGTTCTCGTCCCGGACGGCTTCACCCGAACGCTCGGGGCGAACGCCGGCTGAACTCAGCCGTCGAGAGCGCGAGACCAGCGGGTATTTTGATGCCCACGGGGCTGACGGGGCGCCGGTGACCGATTTTAGTGAACGGGCCGCGGGAAAAAATTTTTCGATAGCGCCAACAACCGATGCACTGCAGGTGAATTCGGCTTACCATCACCGAGTGGTAGTCCAGCCCGAACTCGGGGGCTCTACGTCGAGCCAGCTGCGAGGTGTGCCAGTGGGGCTGGCTATACCCGTTGGCTCAACCGAGCAGCACGGGCCTCACCTGCCCTTGGACACCGACACCCGGATCGCGACAGCGGTCGCCGGTGTGGTCGCGGCGAGGCTGTCCGAGCATCCCGACCTCACCTGGTTGGCGGCGCCGGCGATCGCGTACGGCGCCAGCGGCGAGCACCAAAGCTTCTCTGGAACGATCTCGATCGGCACCGACGCCCTGACCGCACTGCTGGTGGAGTACGGCAGGTCGGCGACCTGCTGGGCGCAGCGGCTGCTCTTCGTCAACGGCCACGGCGGCAACATCGCGGCGCTGACCCGGGCGGTGGGTCTGCTGCGGCGTGAAGGCCGCGATGCGGCGTGGAGCCCGTGTGTGGTGGCCGGCGGCGATGCCCACGCCGGGCACACCGAAACTTCAGTATTACTCCATATTTCACCGTCCGATGTCCGCACCGACCGGTGGCGAGCGGGTAACGGCGCGCCGCTGGCCGAGCTGCTGCCGTCGATGCGCAGCGGGGGAGTGGCCGCGGTGAGCGAGGTCGGCGTGCTGGGCGACCCGACCACCGCGACCGCGGAGGACGGCGAGCGGATGCTGACCGAGATGGTCGATGACTGCCTGCGCCGGATCCGGCGTTGGGCGCCAGCGGCCGACGGGTTGCTGGCGTGACCTCCTCCGCCGGCGCCGAGGAGCGGCGCTGATGACACAGGCGCGATTGCCCGACGGGTTTGCTGTGCAGGTCGACCGTCGGGTCAGGGTGCTCGGCCAGGGGTCGGCTTTGCTGGGCGGATCGCCAACCCGGATATTGCGGCTGGCGCCCGCCGCCCAGGACATGTTGGCCGACGGACGCCTCAAAGTCCGCGACGCGCTGAGCGCCGAGCTGGCCCGGACGCTGCTCGACGCGACCGTCGCGCACCCACGGCCCGCCGGCGGACCGTCGCACCGCGACGTAACGGTGGTAATTCCGGTGCGGGACAACCTATATGGCTTACAGCGTCTGGTCGCGGCGCTACGCGGATTGCATATCGTCATCGTGGACGACGGCTCGTCGACGCCGATCCGCCGCGAAGATCTCGCCGGCGTGCACCCCGACATCGAGATTCTGCGGCATGTGCAGAGCACCGGCCCGGCCGCGGCCCGCAACACTGGCCTGGCCGTCTGCAAGACGGACTACGTCGCGTTCCTCGACTCCGACGTCGTGCCTCGCCGTGGCTGGCTGGAAGTGCTACTCGGGCATTTCTGCGACCCGACCGTGGCACTGGTCGCCCCGCGAATCGTCGGGCTCGCGCAGACCGACCATTTCGTTGCCCGCTACGAGGCAGTGCGTTCGTCGCTGGATCTCGGTCAGCGGGAAGCTCCGGTGATTCCCTACACCACTGTCTCCTATGTGCCTAGCGCCGCAATCGTTTGTCGCACTTCGAGTTTGCGCGACATCGGTGGCTTCGATGAAACCCTGCGATCGGGTGAAGACGTCGATCTGTGCTGGCGACTCGTCGAAGCCGGCGCTCGGCTACGTTACGAGCCGATCGCCCAAGTGGGGCATGATCATCGGACCGAATTGCGGGATTGGGTTGCGCGCAAAGCGTTTTACGGCGGTTCGGCCGCCCCGCTATCGGTTCGCCACCCGGATAAGATCGCGCCGTTGATGATCTCCGGCTGGGCGCTGACGGCCTGGATCCTGATGGCGCTCGGCTCGAGCTTCGGCTACCTGGCCTCGCTCTTCGTTGCTGCACTCACCGGTCGCCGTGTTGCCAAGAGCATGCAGGGCACCGAGACTCAGATGTGGGACGTCGTGACGGTGGCTGCCCGCAGCCTCTGGTCGGCGGCGCTGCAGCTGGCATCGGCGATCTGCCGGCACTACTGGCCGGTCGCACTGCTGGCGGCCTTGTTGTTCCGCTCGTGTCGTCGGGTCGTGGTGGTCGCCGCCGTCGTTGACGGCGTGGTGGATTGGGCCAGTCGACGGCAAACCGCCGACGAGGATGCCCGGCCGATCGGACTGTTGACGTACCTGGTGCTCAAGCGGATCGATGATCTGGCCTACGGCCTGGGCCTGTGGTACGGAGTGCTGCGGGAACGCAATGTCGGCCCGCTCAAGCCGCAGATTCGGGTCTGACTCCTGACCGTAGCTGCGCTACACAGCGATGTGTTGGTCATCGGTGCGGGAAGTGCTGGATCCGTTGTCGCAAATCGTCTTTCGAATGATCCCAGCCGATCGGTGACGGTACTCGAGGCCGGCCCCGGCCTGGGCGATCCGGTAGTGCGTGCCGAGACGGTCAACGGACTTCGGTTGCCGATCGGCGCGGCCAGTCCGCTGGTCCAGCGTTACCAGACCCGGCTCACCGACCACCCGTCCCGCCAGGCCACGATCATGCGGGGCGCCACGGTCGGCGGATCCGGCGCCGTCAACGGGGGTTACTTCTGCCGGGGTCTACGCCGCGACTTCGACGGCTTCGGATTGCCGGGCTGGGGCTGGTCTGACGTCGTCGAGCACTTTCGCGCGATCGAGACCGATCTGGACTTCACCGGGCCGGCGCACGGTGACTCGGGGCCCATCCTGATTCAGCGCACGCGCGAAATCGTCGGCAGCACAGCAACGTTCGTCGAGGCAGCAGAGCGGCACGGGTTCGGCTGGCTGCCCGATCTCAACGATGTTGCCGACGTCGACGGAATGCCGTCCGGGGTCGGGGCGGTTCCACTCAATATCGTCGACGGAACACGCATCGGGCCCGGGGCCGCGTATCTGCTGCCTGTGCTCGACCGTGCCAACCTGTCGTTGCTGACCCAGACCCGCGCGCTGCGCCTCCGCGTGGCCGGCGGGCGGGCCGCGGGCGTCGACGCCGTCGGTCCGGGCGGGCCGATCACCGTGACCGCCGATCGCATCGTTCTCTGCGCGGGGGCGATCGAGTCGGCCCATCTGCTGATGCTTTCCGGCATCGGCGACGAGGCGATGTTGCGCGCCGCCGGGGCGGACGTGATCGCCCCGCTGCCGGTCGGCCTGAACTGCAGCGACCACCCCGAATGGGTGTTGCCGACCACCTGGGCGGTCGAACCGGGCCGGCCCGTGCTCGAGGTTGTGCTCAGCACCACGCAGGACGTCGAGATACGTCCGTACACCGGTGGCTTCGTCGCGATGATCGGAGACGGAACGCCGGGGCACCCGGACTGGCCGCATCTCGGGGTGGCGCTGATGCGCCCGCGGGCCCGCGGGCGCCTCACGCTGGTCTCGGCCGACCCGATGGTGCCGCCCGTCATCGAGCACCACTACGACAGCGAGCCCGCCGATCTGGCCGCACTGCAGGCAGGCTGCGATCTGGCTCGTGAAATAGCCGGGCAGACAACAGAAATCGGTGAACCGGTCTGGTCGACATCGCAGCATCTGTGCGGCAGTGCCCCGATGGGCGGCGCAGGGGACCCGGCAGCAGTCGTCGATCACCAGTGCCGGGTGCAGGGTGTCGACGGGCTTTGGGTGATCGACGGGTCGGTGTTGCCGGCGATCACCAGTCGCGGCCCGCACGCCACCATCACCATGGTGGCGCATCGAGCCTCGGAGTTCGTCGACTGACCAGGGCACGACGATTCGCGTAGTCGCCTGTGTACGCTGACTAGGTTGGACACGAGGAGGTGGTCCACATCGCCGATAAGACCGATCCGCGCCCGGCACGTTCCCGGGCCCGGTTACTGGAGGCCGCCACCGCGCTGCTTCGCGCCGGGGGGCCCAGTGCGGTGACCGTCGATGCGGTGACGCGCGGCGCCAATGTCGCCCGCGCCACCCTGTACCGCCACTTTCCGAGCGGAAATGACTTACTGGCAGCGGCTTTCGGTGGGCTGATCCCGCCGGCGCCGATGCCGTCCGAGGAAGGCATCCTGCGCGAACGGCTGATCGCGGTGGTTCAGGCATTCGGGCAGTCGATCGCCGAGAGCCCCGGCATGGTGATGGCGATGAGCTGGTTGGCGCTCGGGCGTGACCTGGAGCAGTTGCCGGAATCGCCGCGGACCCGCACGTCCGACAGCCCCGCGATCAGCACGCTGCGCGAACGCATCGCTCAGCAATACGCCGCACCCTTCGATGCCATCTTCGACAGCGCGGACGCCGCAGAACTCGGGGACATCGACCGCCCCCGGGCGATCGCGCTGCTGATCGGCCCGGCGGTGCTGGGCCGGCTGTCCACGCTGCCCGACTTCGACTACCGCGAATGCGCCCAAGCCGCTGTCGACGGCTTCCTGCATGTTCAGCGCGCGCAGGCGAAATCGCTCAACGAACCTCGTAGCGAATCGGCAGGTGCTTGAGACCGCCGACGAACGTCGTCGAGATCAGCTCTGGGTTTCCGTTCAGCTCAATCGATTTCATCCGCGGTAGTAGTTCGGTGAAGAAGCTGTTGACCTCCATGCGGGCCAGCGCGGCGCCCAGGCAGAAGTGCACCCCGTAGCCGAATGCCAAATGCTTGTTCGGGTCGCGGCCCACGTCGAAGCGGAACGGGTCGGCGAATACCTCTTCGTCACGGTTTGCCGAAACATAGGACAGGTACACCGATTCGCCTTCGGCGATCGGCACGCCGCGTATCGAGGTGTCGGCGGTGGCGGTGCGCATGAATTCTTTCACCGGGGTCACCCAGCGGATCATCTCCTCGGTGGCCAGAGGCATCAAATCGAGGTTGTCGGACAACCGCTTTCGTTGGTCCGGGTGTTCGATCAGCGCCTGCAGTCCGCCGGCGATCGTTGCGCTGGTGGTGTCGTGACCGGCCGTGGCGACGATGACGTAATAGGACACCGTGTCGATGTCGGACAGCGGTTCGTCATCGACACGGGCGTTGGCGATCGCGGAGGCCAGGTCCTCGGTCGGGTGCGCGCGACGCGATGCGGTCAACGCCGTGAAATAGCCGAGGAGGTCGAGCAGAACCTGGAGCTGTTCGTCGAGGGTGGCACCGCGCTTGAACTCGTCGTCATCGCCGCCGAACAGCTCCTGGGTCAGCGAGAGCATGCGCGGAAAGTCCGATTCCGGAAGTCCGAGCAACGACAGGATCACGTACAGCGGATATCTCACCGCGACCTCTTGCACGAAATCGCACTCGTTACCGGCCGCCGCCATTTTGTCGACGTAGATCTTGGCCAGCTCGTCGACCCGGAGTTTGAGCGCGCGCATCGCCTTCGGGCGGAACCAATCCGCGCCGATTGCGCGCACCACGCGGTGCTGCGGGTCGTCCATGTGGATCAGCGTGCGCAAGCCCATGCCGGCGTCGAGTTGCCGGCGGGCCAGGTCGTCGGCTTCGGCGGTAGCCAGCAACGGACGAGGTTCGTTGATGAACAAGTCGTTGGCCCGCTCGATCGCCATGATGTCCGCGTGCTTGGTGACGGCCCAGAACGGCCGGTAGGGCGGGGAGTCGACGAGCGACACCGGCGCGTGCGCGCGCAGGTGAGTGAGCGCCGCGTGCAACCGGGGCTCGTCGGTGTACGACGTCGGATCGACGAAAACCTGTGCGGCCTCGTCGACGATCGGTGCGCTCATCTGCCCTCTTTCCCGACGGGTTTGCTCGCAACTCTTTTTTGACACGTGTCACACACAGTCTGTGCGATCGCGGATTCCTCGATGACCGCTTTCCGATAATCCGTAGGCTGTCGTGTTGTGCCGATCCGATCGCCTCGTCGACGACGAGCCTGGGCCGTCTTCCTGGGGACGGCTCTGCTGGTCGCGGCCTGCGGGCAGGATGCTGTCGTCAAGCCGCACAAGGCGGAACCGGCCTACGCGGGCCCGCTGGACGCCGGCGTCGTACGCACCTCGATGGGATCGGTGCGCGGTCAGGTCGCCTCGGATTACCGTGTGTTCCAGAGCATTCCGTACGCGGCGCCACCGGTGGGGCCGCTGCGATGGCAATTGCCGCGTCCGGCGGCGCGGTGGTCGGGGATGTTGGACGCCACCAAAGCCGGTCCGCAATGCATGCAAGACACCGGCTTGAAACCGGGAGTGGGCAAGCCGACCAGTGAAAACTGCCTGACGCTCAACGTCTGGACTCCGCCGCGCCCACAACACGGCGAGAAGCGCCCGGTGATGGTGTGGATCCACGGGGGAGGGTTCGTCAACGGCAGCGGTGACATCTACCACTCGCGTTGGTTGGCGGCCAGGGGCCACATCGTCGTCGTCACGATCAATTACCGGTTGGGTGCGCTGGGATTCCTGGCTCATCCGGCGCTCGGTCCACCCGGAACGGTCGGCAACTACGGACTGGCCGACCAGCAGGCCGCGCTGCGCTGGGTTCGCGACAACATCTCCGCGTTCGGCGGCGATCCGAAGAAGGTCACCATCGCCGGCGAATCCGCCGGCGGCATGTCGGTGTGCGACCACCTGATCGCGCCGGAGTCGGCGGGACTGTTCCGGGCCGCGATCATTCAGAGCGCGCCATGCCAGGCGCAGGCGGAGTTGCCGTTCGGTCAACGGCAGAGCACCGATTACGCGATCGCGGCCGGTTGCCGCAATCCCGCCACCACGGCGCGGTGCCTGCGTGCCCTGCCGGCGACCAAGCTCGAACGCCCACCCTGGTACTCCTTCCTCGGCGACTCCGATGCGCTCTCCGGTCCGGTGACCGGAACAGCCGCGCTGCCAGACAATCCGATGGCGGCGTTCGCGGCCGACAAGGCGGCGCGCGTTCCGGTGCTGATCGGCGTCAACCACGACGAGTTCACGCTGTTCGCGGCGCTGCGGGCGTCGAAGCTGCATCGGGGAGTCAGCGCGATCGAATATCCGCGGGTGCTTGCCGACATTTTCGGCGACGACAGCACCGCAGTGTTGGCGCACTATTCCCCGGACCGTTATGGCGGGGATGCGTCGCTCGCTTACTCCGCTGCGGCCACCGACGGCGTTTTTGCTTGTACCGCAGACAGATTCGCCGACTCACTGAGCCGCAACGCGCCGGTGTACGCCTACGAGTTCGACGATCCGCACGCGCCCGAGCCCGATTTCATGCGGCGTGCACCCTTTCCGGTGGGGGCCAGCCACTCCCTGGAGCTGAGATATCTGTTCAGCATGGGCGGCGCGCCGGCGCTGGATCCCGCGCAGCAGATCCTGTCCGACCAAATGATGAGCTATTGGAGCCGCTTCGTCACCAACGGCGCTCCGAAGACCGCCGGCCTGCCCGACTGGCCGGCCCAGGACGGCGACCCGGAGCACAACTTCTGGATGTCGTTGCGGCCCGGCGGAAGTCATGTCGGCACCGACTTCGAGACCGAACACCAGTGCCCTTTCTGGGCAACGATGAAGCGGGAATCGTGAGCACACCCGACCCGGCCGGCTTCGCCGAGGAGTGGGTAGCGGCGTGGAACCGCCGCGACGTCGAAGCCGTGCTTGCGCATTTTCACGACGACGTCGTGTTCACCTCGCCGGTCGCGGCCGAAATAGTCCCCGGCTCAGTAGGAGTCGTGCGCGGCAGAGCCGCGCTGCGCGAATTCTGGTGCGCCGCACTGGCGGCCGTGCCCGACCTGCACTTCGACATCGTCGGGATATACGGCGGCCCGTCGGTCCTTGTCATCAACTACCGCAACCAGAAGGGCGGGTTGGTGAACGAGGTGCTGGAGTTCGACGGTGATCTGGTGCGCCGCGGCCACGGGACGTATCTGGCCGGGCACTAACCTGCGGGCGTCACCCAGGTGGTGATCTCGGCATGCACGACTTCCTCCCCGCGGCGATCGGTGATGCTGACCGGCACGACGCGCTCCACACCCTCGATGATCTGGGTGAAGTCGGGTGGGTCCAGTTCGGCGAGGGCCCGCAACGACGTGGTGGCCTTCCCGAGGTACTGAACCGTCGGTCTTTCGGAGCCTTCAGATTCCTACCGATGGCTGCGGGGGATGGTGGCCTCCATCAGCATCCCCATTCGCCACTTCGGCGGCGTTGCAGGACGCGATCGCGTGCACCGTGTGGAGGTGGTTGTAGACGAAGAACCACTTGGGCACCCGAACCTCGGCCAGGCCTGGTTCCATCCGAACCACGTGCGGCAGCACCGAGGCGAAGTACGGAACCCGCGCCATCGCCGCGATCGAGAACAGCCGGCTGCCTCCCGGGGCGCCGGAAAGCCGCTCCCACGCCGCATACGTGCTGGTCGAACCCGTCATACGGACTGACCTTACTCTGGAGTAAGAATTGGCTGATCGGGGTCGGGGAGATGGTCCCGGACAGATTTGGCCGATACCGCGATCTAGGGCATACTGTTCGGGTTGCCTTGAGCCGGGTTCACGCCTGGCCGGGCATACGACCAGCGCCCACACGGGCGCGTCCGGTCCCAATTTGGAGCGTGACCAATTTCGGTCGCGGACCAGGCTGCGTGAGGGCGACACACCCGACCGCGGGGGCCGGTGGACCAAGACAGGTAAACAGCGGCGCAACAACCGGGCCACTACCTGATCGATGACATCGGTCAGGGGACCCGGCAGGAAACCGGGTCTCGACCTGGAGAGTGAGGAAGCGTGGCGGGACAGAAGATCCGCATCAGGCTCAAGGCCTACGACCACGAGGCCATTGACGCCTCGGCGCGCAAGATCGTCGAGACGGTCGTCCGTACCGGCGCCAGCGTGGTGGGCCCAGTGCCGCTGCCTACTGAAAAGAACGTGTACTGCGTTATTCGCTCACCGCACAAGTACAAAGACTCGCGTGAGCACTTCGAGATGCGCACCCACAAGCGCCTGATCGACATCCTTGACCCGACCCCGAAAACCGTTGACGCGCTGATGCGCATCGATCTGCCTGCCAGCGTCGACGTCAACATCCAGTAGGAGAGCTGCGAGCAATGGCGAGAAAGGGCATTCTGGGCACCAAGCTGGGCATGACGCAGGTGTTCGACGAGAACAACCGTGTCGTCCCCGTGACGGTGGTCAAGGCCGGGCCGAACGTGGTGACGCGCATCCGTACTCCGGAAGTTGACGGATACAGCGCGGTGCAGCTGGCCTACGGCGAGATCAGTCCCCGCAAGATCAACAAGCCGCTGACGGGCCAGTACACCGCTGCCGGGGTCAACCCCCGCCGGCACATGGCCGAGTTCCGTCTCGACGACGAAGCCGCCGCGGCCGACTACCAGGTTGGTCAAGAGCTGACGGCCGAAATCTTCGCTGCCGGAACCTATGTCGACGTGACTGGGACGTCGAAGGGCAAGGGCTTCGCGGGAACCATGAAACGACACGGGTTCAAAGGACAGGGCGCCAGCCACGGCGCGCAGGCGGTCCACCGCCGTCCCGGATCCATCGGTGGTTGCGCCACGCCGGCGCGTGTCTTCAAGGGCACCCGGATGTCCGGCCGGATGGGTCACGACCGGGTGACCACCCAGAACCTGTTGGTGCACTTGGTCGATGCCGAGAACGGCGTGCTGCTGATCAAGGGTGCCGTGCCCGGACGCACCGGCGGACTCGTCGTGGTTCGCAGCGCGATCAAACGAGGTGAGAAGTAATGGCTACCGAGAAGACGGCGAAAGCCCTCACGATCGACGTCAAGACGCCCGGCGGTAAGACCGAAGGGTCAGTTGAGCTGCCGGCCGCGCTGTTCGACGCTCCGGCGAATATCGCTCTGCTACACCAGGTGGTGACGGCGCAGCTGGCTGCAAAGCGCCAGGGTACGCATGCGACCAAGACCCGCGGCGAGGTCCGTGGTGGTGGCCGAAAGCCATACCGGCAGAAGGGCACTGGCCGCGCACGTCAGGGTTCGACGCGTGCGCCGCAGTTCACCGGTGGTGGTGTCGTGCATGGCCCGCAGCCTCGCGACTACAGCCAGCGCACCCCGAAGAAGATGATCGCCGCCGCACTGCGCGGCGCGTTGTCGGACCGGGCTCGCAACGGACGCATCCACGCGATCACCGAGCTGGTGGAGGGCCAAACGCCGTCGACCAAGAGCGCCAAGGCGTTTCTGGCCACGATCACCGAGCGCAAGCAGGTGCTGGTGGTCATCGGACGTAGCGACGAGGCCGGCACCAAGAGCGTGCGCAACCTTCCCGGTGTGCACACCATCTCGCCGGACCAGCTCAACACCTACGACGTGCTGCACGCCGACGACGTGGTGTTCTCGGTGGAGGCGCTCAACGCCTGGATCACCGCCAACACCCAATCCGCTGAGGAGGTTTCGGCCTGATGGCGACCGTCACTGACCCACGCGACATCATTCTGGCCCCGGTCATCTCGGAGAAGTCCTACGGCTTGATCGACGACAACGTGTACACGTTCCTGGTGCACCCCGACTCGAACAAGACGCAGATCAAGATCGCGATCGAGAAGATCTTTTCGGTCAAGGTGGCCGCGGTGAACACCGCGAACCGCCAGGGCAAGCGCAAGCGCACCCGGGCCGGATTCGGACAACGCAAGAGCACCAAGCGCGCCATCGTGACATTGGCGCCCGGCAGCAAGCCGATCGAACTGTTCGGCGCTACGGCATAGAGGGACTTAACAGACATGGGAATTCGCAAGTACAAGCCGACGACCCCCGGTCGTCGCGGTGCCAGCGTCTCCGATTTCGCCGAGATTACTCGCTCGACTCCGGAGAAGTCGCTCATCAAGCCGTTGCACGGCAAGGGTGGACGTAACGCGCACGGTCGCATCACCACCCGCCACAAGGGTGGTGGCCACAAGCGTGCCTACCGGGTGATCGACTTCCGTCGCCACGACAAAGACGGCGTCAACGCCAAGGTCGCGCACATCGAGTACGACCCGAACCGCACCGCGAACATCGCGCTGCTGCACTTCCTGGACGGCGAGAAGCGCTACATCATTGCGCCGCAGGGTCTCAAGCAGGGCGACGTCATCGAGCAGGGTGCCAACGCCGACATCAAGCCCGGCAACAACCTGCCGCTGCGCAACATCCCGGCCGGTACGTTGGTCCACGCTGTGGAGCTGCGCCCGGGCGGTGGAGCCAAGCTGGCCCGCTCAGCCGGATCCAGCATCCAGTTGCTGGGTAAGGAAGGCACATACGCCTCGCTGCGTATGCCGAGTGGTGAGATCCGACGCGTCGACGTGCGCTGCCGCGCCACCGTCGGAGAGGTGGGCAACGCCGAGCAGGCCAACATCAACTGGGGCAAGGCCGGCCGCATGCGCTGGAAAGGTAAGCGCCCCACCGTCCGTGGTGTCGTGATGAATCCGGTCGACCACCCGCATGGTGGTGGTGAGGGTAAGACTTCCGGTGGTCGTCACCCGGTCAGCCCGTGGGGTAAGCCCGAAGGCCGTACCCGCAAGGGCAGCAAGCCCAGTGACAAGCTCATCGTCCGACGCCGGCGCACCGGCAAGAAGTCTCGCTAGCGGCAGCCAGGAGAAACAGACATGCCACGCAGCCTCAAAAAGGGTCCGTTCGTCGACGACCATCTGCTCAAGAAGGTCGACGTACAGAACGAGAAGAACACCAAGCAGGTCATCAAGACCTGGTCACGCCGATCGACCATCATTCCTGACTTCATCGGTCACACCTTCGCCGTCCACGACGGTCGCAAGCACGTGCCGGTGTTCGTCACCGAATCGATGGTGGGCCACAAGCTGGGTGAGTTCGCACCGACGCGCACCTTCAAGGGACACATCAAAGACGACCGGAAGGCCAAGCGGCGATGAGCACGGCTACTGAATTCCCGTCGGCGACCGCGGTCGCCCGGTTCGTGCGGGTGTCGCCGACCAAGGCGCGCCGGGTCATCGACCTGGTTCGCGGTAAGTCGGTGACCGAAGCGCTGGACATCCTGCGCTGGGCGCCGCAGGCGGCCAGCGAGCCGGTGGCCAAGGTCATCGCGAGCGCTGCGGCCAACGCGCAGAACAACAATGGCCTCGACCCGGCGACCCTCGTGGTCGCCACGGTCTACGCCGACGGCGGGCCGACCGCCAAGCGGATACGCCCGCGCGCACAGGGCCGCGCGTTCCGGATCCGTAAGCGCACCAGCCACATCACCGTGATCGTGGAGAGCCGTCCGAGCAAGGACGCGCGGGGCGCGCAGTCCGCGAGCGCCACCCGCGCGCGTCGCGCCCAGGCCAGCAAGGCCGCGGGCACGGCTCCCGCCAAGAAGGCTCCCGCGAAGAAGGCTCCCGCGAAGAAGGCAGCCGCCGAGAAGGCGCCGGCCACGAAAGCATCCGCTGACAAGGCGCCCGCCAAGAAGGCGCCAGCCAAGAAGGCATCCGCCGCGAAGTCCACTGGGACTAAAGCGACTTCGGAGACGAAGGAGGGCTCGGACTAGTGGGCCAGAAGATCAATCCGCATGGATTCCGCCTCGGTATCACCACCGACTGGAAGTCCCGGTGGTACGCCGACAAGCAATACGCGGACTACATCAAGGAAGACGTGGCGATCCGCAAGCTGCTGTCGACCGGCTTGGAGCGCGCCGGCATCGCCGACGTGGAGATCGAGCGCACCCGTGACCGGGTTCGGGTCGACATCCACACCGCCCGCCCGGGAATCGTCATCGGTCGCCGTGGGACCGAGGCGGACCGCATCCGCGCCGACCTGGAGAAGCTGACCGGCAAGCAGGTTCAGCTGAACATCCTCGAGGTGAAAAACCCCGAGTCGACGGCGCAGCTGGTGGCCCAGGGCGTGGCCGAGCAGCTGAGCAACCGTGTGGCGTTCCGCCGCGCGATGCGCAAGGCGATCCAGTCGGCGATGCGCCAGCCCAACGTCAAGGGCATCCGGGTGCAATGCTCGGGCCGACTCGGTGGCGCCGAGATGAGCCGCTCGGAGTTCTACCGCGAAGGTCGAGTGCCGCTGCACACGCTGCGAGCCGACATCGACTACGGCCTCTACGAGGCCAAGACCACCTTCGGCCGCATCGGCGTGAAGGTCTGGATTTACAAGGGCGACATCGTCGGTGGCAAGCGCGAGCTGGTTGCGCCGTCGGCTGGCGCTGAGCGTCCGCGCCGCGAACGTCCGTCGGGCACCCGCCCGCGTCGTAGCGGATCCGCGGGCACGACGGCCACCAGTACCGAGGCCGGCCGCGCCGCCTCGAGCGCCGAAGAGACCACATCCGCGCCGCAAGCGACGCCGCTGGCCGAGGCGCCCGCTGTCGAGGCATCCGCGGCCGAGGCGCAGAGTACGGAGAGCTAAACCATGTTGATTCCCCGCAGAGTCAAGCACCGCAAACAGCACCACCCGCGTCAGCGCGGCATTGCCAGCGGTGGCACGTCGGTGAGCTTCGGCGACTACGGCATCCAGGCACTGGAGCACGCCTACGTCACCAACCGGCAGATCGAGTCCGCTCGTATCGCCATCAACCGGCACATCAAGCGTGGCGGCAAGGTGTGGATCAACATCTTCCCCGACCGTCCGCTGACCAAGAAGCCCGCCGAGACCCGGATGGGTTCGGGTAAGGGCTCGCCGGAGTGGTGGATCGCCAACGTCAAGCCGGGTCGAGTGCTTTTCGAGCTCAGCTTTCCCAACGAACAGATCGCCCGGGAAGCGCTGACCCGGGCGATCCACAAGCTGCCGATCAAGGCACGCATTGTTACCCGAGAGGATCAGTTCTGATGGCAGTGGGAACTTCGCCGGGCGAACTGCGCGAGCTCAACGACGAAGAGTTGATCGAGAAGTTGCGCGAATTCAAGGAAGAGCTGTTCAACTTGCGCTTCCAGATGGCGACCGGTCAGCTCGCCAACAACCGTCGGCTCCGTGTGGTCCGTCAGGAAATCGCACGGATATACACCGTGCTACGTGAACGTGAACTCGGCCTGGCATCGGGGCCTCTGGGTGCAGAAAGTGGTGACTCGTAATGGCTGAGGCGAAGAAGGCCGCCCCCGCGAAGGCGGCCAAGGCTGCTCCGAAAGACGCTGCCGCCAAGGGGCCCAAGCGCACTCCGGCCACCCCGAAGCCGCGCGGCCGTCGTAAGACCCGTATCGGCTACGTGGTGAGCGACAAGATGGAAAAGACTATCGTCGTCGAGCTCGAAGACCGTATGCGCCACCCGAAGTACGGCAAGATCATCCGGACCACGAAGAAGGTCAAGGTGCACGATGAGCACGGTGACGCCGGCACCGGCGACCGCGTTTCGTTGATGGAGACCCGCCCGCTGTCCGCGACGAAGCGCTGGCGCCTCGTCGAGATCCTCGAGAAGGCTAAGTAACCTCACCTGCCCGTGCGCGCGACAGCTCACGGTACGCGGGGTCCAGGCGGCGCACGGCGACGATGAACGTCAGCGCGATCAGCGGTCCGATAATCCCGTAAACCGCTGCGGGCAATGCCATTTCGGCATTGTTCAGCAGCTGCGGGCTGAGCGCGATGCCGACCGCCACCACCGCATTGTGCAATCCGATCTCCAGGCTGACGGCGGTGGCTTGGCGGGGCCCCAACCGCATCCAGCGGGATACCAGGTAGCCGACGCTCAGGCTGATCGCGCAGAAACACGCGACAGCAGTGCTCAGCACGCCGAAGTTGTTCCACAGCGTCTTTTGGCCGCCGGCGATTCCCCCGACGATGGCGACGACGAGCAACACCGCTGCGGCGATCCTGACGAACCTCTGCAGGTGCCCGGCAAAATCCGGGAAGCGGTGCCGGATCGCGACGCCGATCGCCACCGGTATCAGCACCATGGCGAACACCGTGAAGAACTTGTCGAATTGCAGTGGGATGAAACGTCCTTCGCCGAGGAACCACGTCAGCGACACCGCGAGAATCGCAGGGATCGCAAAGATCGACAGCACCGCGTTGATTGCGGTGAGCGTGAGATTGAGTGCCAGGTCGCCGTTGGCGAGGTGGCTGACGATGTTCGCCAGCATGCCGCCGGGGGTGGCGGCCATCAGCATCAAACCGACGGCCAGATTCGGCGACAGGTGCAGTAGCTCGGCGATCAGCAGGCACAGCGCGGGCAACACCAGCGACTGACACAGCAGCGCGACCAGAAGTGGGCGTCGCACCGTGGCGGCCCGGCGGAAGTCGGCGACGGTGAGCGTGAGCCCGAGCGCGAGCATGACCGCGCCGACGACGAGCGGCAGGAACCGGTTGTCCATCAAACTCCAAGCTGGTTCGGCGCACGCGCCCGCTGGTGGAGAGAGCGGGGAGGCGACGGCGCGACGATGCGGTAGATAGCTAGTCTACGGTTTGCCGCCGCAGCGGCATTTCTGCACCCGACCGCGGCTGCGAAGTTGGTCGGTTGTTCGGCGCAGCGGTGTAATCTGCATCCGGAATCCTGGGGGGCCACTACGAGAGTGAGGCCAGGATGGTAAGCGAGTTCAACGGCAAGATCGCACTGGATATCCGTGATTCGGAACCGGATTGGGGTCCGTTCGCCGCTCCGACCGCGCCGGAGGGCGCGCCCAATGTGCTCTATCTGGTGTGGGATGACACCGGCATCGCGACCTGGGACTGCTTCGGCGGTCTGGTCGAGATGCCCGCGATGACGCGCATCGCCGAGCACGGCGTGCGGTTGTCCCAGTTCCACACCACCGCGTTGTGCTCGCCGACCCGCGCATCGCTGCTGACCGGTCGCAACGCCACCACGGTCGGTATGGCCATGATCGAGGAATTCACCGAAGGTTTTCCCAACACATGCGGACGCATCCCCTTTGAAACCGCCCTGCTCTCTGAGGTATTGGCCGAGCAGGGCTATAACACCTACTGCGTCGGCAAGTGGCATCTGACCCCGCTCGAAGAATCCAATCTGGCCGCGACCAAGCGGCACTGGCCGACGTCGCGTGGCTTCGAGCGCTTCTATGGCTTCATGGGTGGCGAGACCGACCAGTGGTACCCGGACCTGGTGTACGACAACCACCCGGTGAACCCGCCCGGTACCCCGGAAGACGGCTACCATCTGTCGAAAGATATCGCGGACAAGACAATTGAGTTCATCCGCGACGCCAAGGTGATCGCGCCGGACAAGCCGTGGTTCAGCTACGTGTGCCCGGGTGCGGGCCACGCCCCGCATCACGTCTTCCAGGAGTGGGCGGACCGCTATGCCGGCAAGTTCGACATGGGCTACGAGCGCTACCGCGAGATCGTGCTCGAGCGGCAGAAGTCGATGGGCATCGTGCCGAACGACACCGAGCTGTCGCCGGTCAACCCCTACCTCGACGTCAAGGGGCCCGACGGTCAGCCCTGGCCGCTGCAGGACACCGTGCGGCCGTGGGACTCGCTCAACGACGAGGAGAAACGACTCTTCAGCCGAATGGCGGAGGTGTTCGCCGGGTTTCTGAGCTACACCGACGCTCAGATCGGCCGGATCCTCGACTATCTCGAGGAGTCGGGTCAGCTGGACAACACCCTGATCGTGGTGATCTCCGACAACGGGGCCAGCGGCGAGGGCGGCCCCAACGGGTCGGTCAACGAAGGCAAGTTCTTCAACGGCTACATCGACACCGTCGAAGAGAGCATGAAGCTCTTCGACCAGCTCGGCGGGCCGCAGACCTACAACCACTACCCGATCGGGTGGGCGATGGCCTTCAATACGCCCTACAAGCTCTACAAGAGATACGCCTCCCACGAAGGTGGAATTGCCGACACCGCAATTGTGTCCTGGCCCAAAGGAATTGCGGCGCACGGTGAAGTGCGGGATAACTACGTCAGCGTGTGCGACGTCACCCCGACCGTGTACGACCTGCTAAACATTGAGCCGCCCCAAACCGTCAAGGGGGTTCCGCAAAAGCCGCTGGACGGCGTGAGTTTCAAGGCCGCTCTTGCCGATTCGGCCGCTGACAACGGCAAGGAAACCCAGTTCTACACCATGCTGGGAACCCGGGGGATCTGGCACAACGGTTGGTTCGCCAACACCGTTCACGCCGCAACCCCCTCCGGTTGGGGGCATTTCGACGCCGATCGCTGGGAGCTGTTCCACATCGAGGCCGACCGCAGCCAGTGCCACGACCTGGCTGCCGAGCACCCCGACAAGCTGGAAGAACTCAAGGCGCTGTGGTTCTCCGAAGCCGAGAAATACAACGGTCTTCCGCTGTCGGATCTCAACATCATGGAGACGCTGATGCGGCAGCGACCGATGTTGAGCGGGGACCGCAGCAGCTACACCTACTATCCGAACTGCGCCGACGTCGGAATCGGGGCAGGCGCCGAACTGCGCGGCCGATCCTTCGCCGTCCTCGCCGAGGTCACCGTCGACAGCACCGGCGCCGAGGGGGTGTTGTTCAAACAGGGCAGCGCCCACGGCGGCCACGTGCTGTTCATCCAGGACGGTCGGCTGCACTACGTCTACAACTTCCTGGGCGAGCATCAGTACGAAGTCGCGTCGTCGGAGGCGGTGCCGCTGGGCCGGCACCTGTTCGGCGCCCGCTACACCCGCACCGGCACGGTGGAAAACAGCCACACGCCCCTCGGTGAGATCACGCTGTACATCGACGACGCGACAGTGGGCACGCTGACCGGCGTGCAATCGCATCCGGGGACCTTCGGGTTGGCCAGCGCCGGCATCACCGTCGGCCGCAACGGTGGTTCCGCGGTGTCCAGTCGCTACAAGGCGCCGTTCGCGTTCACCGGTGGCGTTATCGCGCAGGTCACCGTCGACCTGAGCGGGCGGCCATATCAGGACGTGGAAAAGGAATTGGCGCTAGCCTTTTCGCGTGACTGAGGTGCCGCCGAGAGCGCTGTGTGCCGCTTTGATGGCGATCGGCGTGCTGTCGGGCTGCGTCCGGAACATCGACGGGGTAGCCGCGTGGACCGGCGGGTCGGCGGGGTCCGCCGCGCCGTCGCGTCCACACCGGAAGAGTCACGGGGCACCGGTCCCCGGGATCGAGACCACCGTGCCGGATCAGATTCCGCCCAACGCATTCCTCTGCTTCCCCGGGCCGGCAGCGGGCGGCGTCGGCACGGTCGCTCAGGTCGTCGCCGCGGCCGCGCCGAGGATCACCGTCACGCTGCCCGACGGGTGGACCAGCGAGCCGGGCCACGAAGACCTGGCGCTGTCGCTGAGCGGTCCCGATTCGATGACGGGCACGGTGACGATTGCGGCGACGAAACTCGATCCCGGCGCGGCGTTCTCCGAATACGCCGACGCGCTCACTCGCTCCAAGACTGAACTGCAGGTCGACACTGTCGGCGCGAAGTTCTGCGGTTACAGCAGTCAGAAGCTGACCGGGACGTTCACCGGACCCTCGGGTGTCGTCGCGTTCGCCGATCGCCTCACCCACATCTGGACCAACACCGACAACTACCTGGTCACCATCCACATGGAGGGGCCCGAGGATGCTGCCGGGTTCGTCGCCGCGAAAGCCGCGCTGATGCAGGACTTCGCGGTCGTCATACCCTGAATTGATGCCTACCGAGCTTGTCGACCTGCCGCCGGGAACATTCCGGATGGGTTCGACCAGCTTCTATCCCGAAGAGGCGCCGATTCACACGGTCAGCGTGAACGCCTTCGCCATCGAACGCTATCCCGTCACCAACGCTCAGTTCGCCGAATTCGTTACTGCGACAGGCTATATCACGGTTGCCGAGCAGCCGATCGATCCGGCTCTGTATCCGGGTGCCGACGTAGGCGAATTAGTCTCCGGCGCAATGGCATTCCGCCCAACGGCGGGTCCGGTCGACCTGCGAGACTGGCGGCAGTGGTGGGTCTGGGTTCCGGGCGCCAGTTGGCGCCACCCCTTCGGTCCGGACAGCGACATCGCCGACCGGGCCGACCATCCGGTGGTGCAGGTGGCCTATCCCGACGCGCGGGCCTATGCCCGCTGGGCGGGCCGGCGATTGCCGACCGAGGCGGAATGGGAGTACGCCGCGCGCGGCGGAGCCGCCACCACGTACGCGTGGGGCGACGAGGAGAAGCCCGACGGTAAACCGATGGCCAATACCTGGCAGGGTCGCTTCCCCTACCGCAACGACGGTTGGTCGGGAACGTCACCGGTGGGTACGTTCCCGCCCAACGGGTTCGGACTCTTCGACATGATCGGCAACGTCTGGGAATGGACGACCACCGAGTTCTCCGCCCATCATCGGTTGGATCAACCGACCGAGAATTGTTGCGCGCCAACAGGACCCGCCGATCCAACGATTATGCAGACGCTGAAAGGCGGCTCACACCTCTGCGCCCCCGAATACTGCCACCGCTACCGGCCGGCGGCACGGTCGCCGCAGTCGCAGGACACCGCGACCACCCACATCGGGTTTCGGTGCGTCAGCTGATGGCGGTGGCCGCCGCCATCACCTTCGACTGGAAATCCGGCGGCAGCGGGATGTAACCGTGCTTGTCCAGGTCGATCTGGCCCGGTCCGAGGGTGGCCTGCAGCGCGGCCCTGACCGCCATACCGGTCTGCGGATCGGGGTACTTCGAGCAGACGATTTCGTAGGTCGCCATCACGACCGGATAGACGTCGTCCTGGCTGGGGTTGTAGAACGACGACAGATCGAGCACCAGGTTGTTGCCTTTACCGACGATCTTGGCGCCGGCGATGGTCTTGCCCACCGAGTCCGTCCCGATCCGCACCGGCCGTCTCGTCTTGCGGCTGGCCGGGGTTTTGATCTCGGCGGCGAAGAGGCCCTGATCCATGGCGAACGACAGCTCGTTGTAGGTGATCGCGCCTTCGGTGTTCTTCACCATCGACGACGTGCCGTCGTTGCCCTTGGCGCCGGTTCCCACGCCGCCCTTGAACTCTTTGCCGGTGCCCTGGGTCCATACGTTGCCGGCGGCGGCCTTCAAGTAGTCCTGAAAGTTGGCGGTGCTGCCCGACTTGTCGCTGCGGTAGATGACGTGGATGTCTTCGGACGGCATCGACGCATTCAACGCGGTGATCTGCGGGTCGTCCCAGCGGGTGATGCTGCCGTTGAAGATTCCGGCCACCGTCTGCGCGTCGAGGACGAGGAAGTCATTCGGCAGGTTGTAGGTGATGGCCAGCGGACCGAAGACCACCGGCAGGTTCCAGACGTCGTTCCCGCCGCAGCGCTGCTTGGCGGGGCCGTACTGGTCGTCGCCGAGCGGAGTGTCCGACCCGGCGAAATCGCTCTTGCCGGAAAGGAAGTCGGTGATACCGGCACCGGAGCCGTTGGCCGTGTAGTTCAGGTCGTGTCCGGGGCACGACTTGCTGTAGGCGCTGACGAAGCGCTTCATCGCGTTGGATTGCGCGGTGGAGCCGCTGGCGGATATCGCCGGCTTGCCGCCGCAGTTCACGACCTCGCTCGCGTAGGCCATGCTGGTGTGCGGCACCTCGCACCCGGACAGCACGGTCGCTCCCGCGGCCAGCAAACTCACGGCGGCGGCCAGTCGTCTGTGCTTCATGTTGATTGCCTCACCCCGGACGTCGATACCTTGTTGACATTTACGGCTCGCGAATCGAGCACGTGAACCGTCGCTAGATTAACGGGTCGAGGGCCGAACTGTCCCGTCCCAGGGGCGAATTCATGATTACCGTTAGTGTTCCTGAACTGCGCGTTACCGCCGGGTGGCCGACGGGTGACGAGATTCGGGCGTCCTTCCCGGGATCGTTCTTTCGCCGCGCGATCGGTACCCGATTTCGCTAACGTGACGCGCGTGTTGCCCCCACAGGCTGACGTACACCGCCCCGTGCCCGTCCGCTTCAGGCACGCGGTTCTGAGTTTCCGGAACGGCGGCCGGCAATGACCATTCAAACGCCCTCGACGGTTTCGCCGGCGACACCGGAGGACGACCGGCGTCGCCCGCGCATCGTGATCGGCGTGGCGATCATGATGGTGGTGCTGGCCGCGTACGGGCTGTCGCTGTTCGGCGTTCACTTGTTGCAAAAGTCCGAAGGCCCGCTGCCGGCGCTGGACCTGAGCCAGGCGGGGCCGGATGAAACGGTGGTACAGATCCGACTGGAGGAGCTGAAGCCGACGACCAACCGCCTCACGGTGAATGTGCTTATCTACCCGGGAGAGTCGTTGGAGGACAGGCGCTTTGACGAGTTGAGCACCGATATCGCCGTGCGGCTGTATCCGCCCAACGATCTGGGCGACCTGCAATTCCCGAAAGGGAAAGCGCCGGCCCAGGTCAGCACCACGATCCAGGCGCACGGTGATCCCGGCAACTGGCCCTTCGACTCGTATCGCACCGAACCGATCTCGGCGGATGTCTTCGTCGGCAACGGCGGTGAACGCAAGCGCCTTCCCGCCCACGTGCAAGTCACCGGATCCATGGACGGCTGGGACGCCACCGTCAAGCGCAACAGCGATTCCAGCGAGACCGGCAGTCACAACAGCAGCAATGTGGTCGTCACGCTGCAGCGGGCGAAGGGACCGCTGATCTTCGACCTTGGCATCATCCTGGTCTTGATCAGCCTGCCGACTCTGGCGCTGGTGGTCGCCATTCCGATGGCGATGGGTAGGCGAAAGTTTGTGCCGCCCTTTGCAACCTGGTATGCGGCGAACCTGTTCGCGATCGTCCCGCTACGAAATATCCTGCCGGGTGCGCCACCGCCGGGTTCGATGATCGACCAGGCGCTGGTGCAGTGGGTGCTCCTGGCGTTGGCGACGGCGATGGCGCTCTACGTCTACTCCTACATCCGGCAAGGGGATTGACGACCCACGTATCCGCGATCGGCATCACGCCTTAGCTGATGCTGAGCGAACCCGGGGCGATTGCCTTTCGGTCGCTGTTTGCGTCGCGCCGATCCGCCCGATTTTCTGGCCAGCCCGCTGAACAGCATCAATGCCGGGAACCGGCTAGATGGAAGAGAAACGGAATTGCCCAGAAATTTTTCGGAGATTCTTGACTGAAACAAAACCCGAAGGCTTACCTTAAGTACACCTGAGACCAATATAAGTGTGCGTACGGGAGTGCCGACGATGACAATTCGACCCGTCAGGAAGCAAAATTCGCGTTCGCGCACGGCGATGATCCGCCGCCGTCAGCGTGCGGTCGGTCTCGTCGGCGGGATCGGCGCATTCCTGATGGTCGGGATGGGGCCGCTGGCCAATTTGCCGGAAGCCAAGGCCGATGTGTTTGACGCCGTCATCGACCAGGTCCTCAACGCGATCGGTGGCTCGCTGGGCGATCTGGCGGCCGGTTCGGCCGCGGTTCCGGATCTGGGCAGTCTGGGCCTGGGTTCGCTTTCTGATCTGAGTTCGGCAGCTGCGGCCAATCCGGTGGACGCCTGGTTGCAGGGGCTCGAGCAGGATTGGATCGGCAGCTCGTTCGGTCAGCAGGTCGACACCGCGCTCAATGGTTGGTTCAACCAGGTCGGTCCCACCGCCGATGTCACTGCCGCTGCGCAGCCAATGAGTGAGAACTTGCTGGTCAACCCGGGTTTTGAAACGGCCGACCCGTCCGGGTCGGGCTTCAGCGGGGTGACCATCCCGGGCTGGACGGAAAGCGGCACCCCGACCGTGATCGCCTACGGCACGCAGGGCGGTTACCCGTTCGGGTTCTCGACTCCGTTGCCGAAATTCTTCGACTTTCCACAGACCGCGCCCGTGGGCGGCGGCGACAACTTCGCCGGCGGCGGACCCGTGGCCACGTCCAGCATCAGCCAGACCGTCGACCTCACCGGCGCGGCTGGAGACCCGTACACGTTGAGTGCGGATCTCGGCGGCCAGGGCTGGGACCCGTCCTACGCCTCCGAGCAGATCACCTTCCTCGACGCCCACGGGAACGTTCTGGGCACCAACTCGCTCGCCCCCGTGACGGTATGGGATCGCCTATTTACCACCGGGTTTGAGCAGCGCGACGTCTCGGGAACGCTCCCGGAGGGCACCACCTCCGCGCAGGTGACCACGACCTTCACCGACAAAGACTGGGTCCTCGGTAACTACAACGGCGCCTACGCCGACAACGAATCGTTGACTGTCGGCGATCCGAGCCTCACCGCGGCGCCGCTCACCCCACCGACGTCGAATGTCGGCCAGCTGGACCACGTGTTCCTGATCTACCTGGAGAACAAGGGCGTCGGCGACATCGTCGGCAGCCCCAACGCGCCGTACCTCAACCAGCTGATCAACACCGAAGGTTATGACTCCAACTACTACGCGCTGGGCCACCCCAGCGACCCCAACTACATCCGGCCCGTGGGCGGATCCGACTTCGGCCTCGACTACAACCCCACCGGCAACGTCATCAACGCGAACAGCCTCATGCAGGAAATGGATCAGGCGGGCATATCGTGGGCCGGCTACGCGCAGAGCATGCCCACCCCGGGTGACCTCGTGCCATCGGGTGACTACTCTCCCGACCAACTGCCCTTTGCGCAATTCAACTACGTCTTCGACAACACGCCCGCGTACCTTCAGGAGCACCTGCTCCCGCTGACGAACTTGTCCACCGATCTCCAAAACCCAAGCAGCTTCCCGGAATTCAGCTGGATCGCCGCCAATGAGGCCAACAACGGGGAAGGCCCGGTCAACAGTCTCCAAGGCATCGCCAATTTCATCTACGGTCAGCTCACGCCGACGCATGAATACAACGTCGCGGCCGCCGACCAGTTCGCCCAGCAGGAAGTGACGGCCATCGAGAACTCGCCGACGTGGACTGACTCGGGTGAGAAGGACGCGATCATCATCACGTTCGACGAGGACAACAACAACCTGTCACTGGGCCTCGGCAATGAAGGCAACAACGTTCCGATGATCATCATCCCGAACGGCGGCGCCGTCACATCCGGGATGGAAGCCGGCCCCTTCACCACCGACCAGTACGCCAACGAATACAGCCTGATGGCCACGATCGAAGACGCTTTGCGTACTACGCCAGGAACGTTGCCTCCGCTCACGGCCAACGACATGTACGCCACACCGATGAACGCCTTCTGGAAGTAACGGTCCAGCGCGCGGCCCCGTCGAGCAGGAATTTTGCTCTGAGCAGGTCTTCACCTAGACTCTAGGGGTTGCCGTGGGCAGACCTCGGCTGGCATCTCGAGCATTACCGTCAGCCCCGCGTGCGTTTCGACAACGAAGACCATGCACGACCGGTCTGGCGGATCATGTCTGCCGGCTCGTTTACGCGCGGGCGTGCATACGTGAACCAGGTCAGGAGATCGAGTGATTCAGCAGGAATCGCGGCTGAAGGTGGCCGACAACACCGGTGCCAAGGAGATCTTGTGCATCCGCGTGCTCGGCGGCTCGTCGCGGCGCTACGCCGGCATCGGTGATGTCATCGTGGCGACGGTTAAGGACGCCATTCCCGGCGGCAACGTCAAGCGTGGCGACGTGGTCAAAGCCGTCGTCGTGCGCACCGTCAAGGAGCGTCGCCGCCCGGACGGCAGCTACATCAAGTTCGACGAGAACGCGGCTGTGATCATCAAGCCCGACAACGACCCGCGTGGAACCCGCATCTTCGGGCCGGTCGGCCGCGAACTGCGGGAGAAGCGCTTCATGAAGATCGTCTCGCTGGCCCCGGAGGTGCTGTAAATGAAGGTGCACAAGGGCGACACCGTCCTGGTCATCTCGGGTAAGGACAAGGGCGCCAAAGGCAAAGTGATTCAAGCGTTCCCGGCCCGCAACAAGGTGCTCGTCCAGGGCGTCAACCGGATCAAGAAGCACACCGCGGTCTCGACCAACGAGCGCGGCGCGCAGTCGGGCGGAATCGTCACGCAGGAAGCGCTGATCCACGTCTCCAACGTGATGGTGGTCGACTCCGACGGCCAGCCCACCCGGATCGGTTACCGGGTCGACGAGGAGACCGGCAAGCGGGTTCGCATCTCCAAGCGCAACGGCAAGGACATTTCGGCATGACAACGACAGAGAAGGTTCAGCCCCGGCTCAAGACGCGCTACCGCGAAGAGATCCGTGACGCGCTGAACAAAGAATTCGCCTACGCCAACGTCATGCAGATCCCGGGCGTGGTGAAGGTCGTGGTCAACATGGGTGTCGGCGACGCCGCCCGCGACGCCAAGCTGATCAACGGCGCGGTCAGTGACCTCGCGCTGATCACCGGACAGCGGCCGGAGATTCGCAAGGCCCGCAAGTCGATCGCCCAGTTCAAACTGCGCGAGGGCATGCCGATCGGCGCACGGGTCACCCTGCGCGGCGACCGGATGTGGGAGTTCCTCGACCGGCTCGTGTCGATCGCGCTACCCCGTATCCGCGACTTCCGCGGCCTGTCGCCCAAACAGTTCGACGGCTCGGGCAACTACACCTTCGGGCTCAACGAGCAGTCGGTGTTCCACGAGATCGACGTGGACAACATCGACCGCCCCCGCGGCATGGACATCACCGTCGTCACCTCGGCGACCAACGACGACGAAGGTCGGGCGCTGCTGCGCGGCCTCGGCTTTCCGTTCAAGGAGAACTGATCTGATGGCGAAGAAAGCTCTGATCAACAAGAGCCAGCGCAAGCCGAAGTTCGCGGTGCGCGCCTACACCCGCTGCAACAAGTGCGGCCGTCCGCATGCGGTGTTCCGCAAGTTCGGGTTGTGCAGGATCTGCCTGCGTGAAATGGCGCACGCGGGCGAGCTGCCCGGCGTGCAGAAGAGCAGCTGGTGACGGGGCAGGAGAACTAACAATGACGATGACTGACCCCATCGCAGACTTCTTGACGCGTCTGCGCAACGCCAATTCGGCGTACCACGACGAGGTGACGCTGCCGCACTCGAAGATCAAGGCCAACATCGCCGAGATCCTCAAGCGGGAGGGTTACATCACCGACTACCACACCGAGGATGCTCGGGTTGGCAAGGCGCTGACCGTTCAGCTCAAGTACGGGCCGAGCCGGGAGCGCAGCATCGCCGGCCTGCGCCGGGTGTCCAAGCCGGGTCTGCGGGTGTACGCGAAGTCGACCGGCCTGCCGCGTGTTCTGGGCGGACTGGGCGTCGCGATCATCTCGACCTCCTCGGGCCTGCTCACCGATCGTCAGGCCGCCAGACAGGGCGTGGGCGGCGAAGTCCTCGCGTACGTGTGGTAGCGGGAAGAGGACGGTAAAAAACTATGTCGCGTATTGGTAAGCAACCGATCCTGATTCCGTCAGGTGTCGAGGTTTCCATCGATGGCCAGCAGGTCTCGGTGAAGGGTCCCAAGGGCACCCTGGATTTGAAGGTCTCCGAGCCGATCACCGTGGCGCGCAACGACGATGGCGCCATCGTGGTCACCCGTCCGGACGACGACCGGCACAACCGTTCGTTGCACGGGCTGTCCCGCACCCTGGTGTCCAACCTGGTCACCGGTGTGACGCAGGGCTACACCATCAAGATGGAGATCTTCGGGGTCGGCTATCGCGTGCAGCCCAAGGGCAGCAACCTCGAGTTCGCCCTGGGCTACAGCCACCCGGTGCTGATCACCGCGCCCGACGGGGTGACCTTCGCGGTCGAGACGCCCACCAAGTTCTCGATCTCGGGTATCGACAAGCAAAAAGTCGGCCAGATCGCGGCCAACATCCGCCGCCTTCGCAAGAACGATCCCTACAAGGGCAAGGGAATTCGTTACGAAGGCGAGCAGATCCGCCGCAAGGTCGGAAAGACAGGTAAGTAGTCATGGCGCAAACACAAGTTGGTACCGCGCAGAAGCCGCACGGGCAGAGCGTATCTGCCGTCCGGCGTAAGCAGCGGCTGCGTCGTCACGCGCGGCTGCGTAAGAAGATCTCGGGCACCGCGGAGCGTCCGCGCCTGGTGGTGCACCGCTCGTCGCGACACATCCACGTGCAGTTGGTCAACGACCTCAACGGCACGACCGTGGCCGCCGCCTCGTCGATCGAGGCGGACGTGCGCGGCGTGGACGGCGACAAGAAGGCACACAGCGTGCGGGTCGGCCAGTTGATCGCCGAGCGCGCCAAGGCGGCCGGCATCGAAGAGATTGTCTTCGACCGTGGTGGCTACACCTACGGCGGGCGGATCGCGGCGCTGGCCGACGCCGCCCGCGAGGGTGGGTTGAAATTCTGATGGCAAGCAACGATCTTGGGGAATCAAACCTGAGCGGAAGGACCGCATAATGGCGGATCAACCGGCTGGAACGGCCGGCCCGACGAACGAGGGCCGCGACGACCGTCGTGACTCGCGTGACAACCGGGGCCGCCGGGACGGTGGCGGCCGCGGTGGTCGCGACCGTGACGGCGACAAGAGCAACTACCTGGAGCGGGTTGTCACCATCAACCGCGTTTCCAAGGTGGTCAAGGGTGGTCGGCGCTTCAGCTTCACCGCGCTGGTCATCGTTGGCGACGGGAACGGCATGGTCGGTGTCGGCTACGGCAAGGCCAAGGAAGTTCCGGCCGCGATCGCCAAGGGCGTCGAAGAGGCCCGTAAGGGGTTCTTCCGCGTCCCGCTGATCGGCGGAACCATCGTCCACCCGGTGCAGGGCGAGGCCGCTGCCGGCGTTGTGCTGCTGCGTCCGGCCAGTCCCGGTACCGGTGTGATTGCCGGTGGTGCGGCGCGTGCCGTGCTGGAATGTGCCGGCGTGCGCGACATCCTGTCCAAATCGCTGGGTAGCGACAACGCGATCAACGTCGTGCATGCGACGGTCGCCGCGCTCAAGATGATTCAGCGGCCCGAAGAGGTCGCCGCGCGACGTGGGCTGCCGCTCGAGGATGTGGCCCCGGCCGGCATGCTGCGCGCCCGCCGCGAAAGCGAGGCGCTGGCCGCCAGCGCCGCTCGTGAAGGAAACGCGTAATCATGAGCCAGCTGAAGATCACTCAGGTGCGTGGCACCATCGGCACTCGCTGGAAGCAGCGGGAAAGCCTTCGCACACTGGGACTTCGGAAGATCCGTCAGTCCGTGGTCCGCGACGACAATGCGCAGACCCGTGGCTTGATCGCGACCGTCCGGCATCTCATCGAGGTCGAGCCGGCCGAGGGAGGTAGCAAGTGACCATCAAACTGCACGACCTGCGCCCCGCGCCCGGGTCGAAGACCAAGCGCACCCGGGTGGGTCGCGGTGAAGGCTCCAAGGGTAAGACCGCGGGTCGAGGCACCAAGGGCACCAAGGCTCGCAAGAACGTGCCGGCCACCTTCGAGGGTGGGCAGATGCCGATTCACATGCGGCTGCCCAAGCTCAAGGGTTTCCGTAACCGGTTCCGCACCGAGTACGAAGTCGTGAACGTCGGCGACATCAATCGGCTGTTCCCCAAGGGCGGTTCGGTAGGGCTGGACGAACTCGTGGCCAAGGGTGCGGTTCGCAAGAACACCCTGGTCAAGGTTCTCGGCGACGGGAAGCTGGCGGTCAAGGTCGACATCAGCGCTCACAAGTTCAGCGGCAGCGCGCGGGAGAAGATCACCGCGGCAGGCGGTTCGGCGACCGAGCTGTAAAACAGCTCGCTATTTCTGCGGCCGTGCGCCCAGCACGTCGCGGAACAACGCCTGCCGCAGCGTCAGCTCACGCGGGTCGCTCCACAGGTGAAAACCCAGGCGGTTCATCACGTAGGCGAAGCCGATCCCGGTATCGGGGTCGGCGAACCCGAAGGATCCGCCGAGTCCCGGTGTGCCGAAGGCTTTGTCGGACGACCCGAAGTTGAAGTGCGGCACCGGTTTGCAGTAACCCAACGAGAACATCGAGTCGACGTGCAGCACCATGTCGCGTATCCCGCCGGTCGGTGGGACGGCTGACTTGGTCACGGCGGCGAGAGTGTCTGCGGTCAAACCGAGTTCGCGTCCGCCGGTGGCCGCGCACCCGTAAGCCTTGGCCACCGAGCGAGCCGTGCCGATGCCATTGGCCGCGGGTATCTCGACGGTGCGGATGTCCTCGCGGTTGTAGTCCTGCATGGCGTCGACATCGTTGGGCAGGTTGACCGATCGCCCGGTCAGGGCGCGGGGATTCAGCAGCGCCAGCGTCAGCCGGGGCGGCATCGAGTTCAGATGCAGGATGGCCCTGGCCCGTCGCCAGCCGTGCAGGTGTGCGACCTGGTCGCGGTCGACCGATGCCGGCAATCCGATGTGCAGGTCGAGGCCCAGTGGGGCGGCGACCTCGTCAGCGAAGAACCGGCCCAACGTCCGGCCGGCCGGATCGGTGTGCCGGATCAGTTCGGATTCATACCAGCCCAGGGTGAGCGCGTGATACCCGTGCCTGCTGCCCGGCCGCCAGGCCGGCGCCTGCGCGGCCAGCACCGCCGACAGCTTGTCTTGATCTCTGAGGTCGGCCAGCAGCAGCGGGGCGTCGATCGCCGACAGCCCGGCCTGGTGCGACAGCAGCTGTCGCACGGTCACCTCGGCCTTGCCCGCCTGCGCGAATTGCGGCCAGTAGTCGGCGACCCTGGCGTCGTAGTCGATGAGCCCGCGCGATGCTGCCACCGCGACAGCAAGGGAGGCAACACCTTTCGTGGTGGAAAACATGTTGACCATGGTGTCCTGCTGCCACGGGGTCTTGGTGAAGCCGTTACGGTAGCCACCCCACATGTCGACGACCTTGACCCCGTCGCGGTACACCGCCACCGCGGCGCCGACGTCGCGGCGCGCGGCGAAGTTGGCGCGAAAGGCGTCGGCGACTTTGCCGTACCCCTCGTCGGCGTCGCCCGCGATCAGGTCCGGTGGTGCTGCGACTTTGCTGCCCATGAGGTGGTTATACCGGGGTGCGGCCGCATTTGAGTGAAAACACCATGAGTCACACCAGCACCGTCTCCCGGGTGCTGTACGTTTTTTGAATCGTGCCCACATGCGATATCACCCAGGCCGGTGATATCGCCCGTGGTCCCAAAACGAAAAAAGAGAGCCACCTCGGACAGCGACGGATGAGGCCCTGAGTGCCCGGACCGTCGCGGCTCAAGTCAGGTGTGGAATCACCTCTGCGGCAAGGCGTTCCATCTGTTCGCGATCCTCGCCGACATCCCGGCCGACCGGATTGAGCAGAATCGTCTCAGCACCGGCGTCGATCACCTCGCGCAGCCCGGCGACCACGTCGTCGGTGGTGCCGGATACCGGCACGTCGTCGATGCCGGGCATGGAGCCGTAGATGCGGTGCAGCCCGTCGAGCGCTCGCTCGCGAGCCTGCGCCGGGTCGTTGTCAATCATCAGATAAACCCGTTTGCCGATCGGGAACGTCGCGGGATCCTTGCCCTGCTCGGCAAGCTCATGGCGCACGCCCCGCGCCGCCTCGGCGAACTTTGCGGTCGTCGAAGAACCCGCGCCCAGAAACGCGTCGCCGTGCCGCACCGCGCGGGCGAGAGCCTTGGGTGCCTGTCCGCCGAACCAGATCGGCGGATGCGGGCGCTGCACGGGTTTCGGCATGATCGGCAGATCGTGGACCTGACGGAACCGTCCGTCGAAGGTGATGCGCGGTTCGTCGGACCAGGCCGCTTTCATCAGCTGCAGCCCCTCGGTGAAGCTGCTGATGAAGGTGTCGGCATTCACTCCGAATGCGGCGAACTGACGCCGGCCGCCGCCGGGTGCCACCCCGACATCCAGCCTGCCGTGGCTGAGCCGGTCGACCGCGGTGATGGACGACGCCAGCTGCAGCGGGTCGTGCAGTGAGGAGACCAGGACGCCCACGCCGAGCCGCAGTCGCTCGGTGCAGGCGGCCGCGTAGGCGAGCAGTTCCAGCGGAGCGATCAGCGGTGCCGGCCCGATGACCTGTTCGAGCACCCATCCCGCCTCGAAGCCGAGTTGCTCCGCGCGAACCAGATAGGCGCGCACACCGTCTGCGTCGAAGCGGGTCGCGTCGAATTGGTGGATCGAGATGGAGAATCGCACCCGCTCACCGTACGGTCGGGCCGGGCCGTGCGGGCCATCGGTAGGCTCGTCGCATGTTCTCTTTCCTGCCTGATCCGCCGGGTATCGACGACGTTCGTGCGCTGGCCCGCCGGGTGGACACTGCGCGACACCACGGTGTTCCCAACGGCTGTGTGCTCGAACTCGACCTGCGGGTGGCGCCCCCGGAAACCAGCGGCCTGGATCCGCTGGCGATCATCACCGGCGGTGGTCGGCCCCTGGTGTTGCGTGAAGCCGTGGCGGCGCTACACCGGGCCGCCGGGGACTCCCGCGTAGCCGGCCTGATCGCGCGGGTCCAGCTACCGGCCGCCGCGGCAGGCCCGGTGCAAGAACTGCGCGAGGCGATCGCGGCGTTCACCGCCGTGAAGCCGTCGCTGGCCTGGGCCGAGACGTATCCTGGCACGCTGTCGTACTACCTGGCGTCGGCGTTCGGCGAGGTGTGGATGCAACCGTCGGGGACGGTCGGGCTGATCGGCTTCGCGACCAACGCCCTGTTCCTGCGCGACGCGCTGGACAAGGCCGGCATCGAAGCACAGTTCGTCACTCGCGGCGAATACAAGTCCGCGCCAAACCTTTTCACGCAGAGCCACTACACCGACGCACACCGGGAAGCCGACACCCGGCTGTTGGAGAGCCTGCGCGGCCAGGTGTGGCAGGCGATCGCCGAGTCGCGCAACATCGGCCGCGACAGCATCGACGGTCTGGCCGATCGCGCGCCGCTGTTGCGCGACGTTGCCGTGCAATCGAAGCTGATCGATCGCGTCGGTTTCCGCGATGAGGCGTATGCACGAATTGCTGAACTGGTTGGCGCCGAAGGTATTTCGCCGGAGTCGGGCGATGCCGACGGCGATGACGCTCCGCCGAGGCTTTTTGTCTCCCGGTACGCCCGGGCGACCGGGTCGGGTGGGCCGGCTATGCCGGGGCGCGGACCCAAGGCGACGGTCGCGGTGGTCACCGTCGCCGGCCCCATCGTGGACGGCCGCGGCGGTTCGCGGCTGCCCTTCGGTTCATCCAACGCCGGCGGCGACACCATCGCCGCGGCGCTACGCGCAGCCGCACACGATGATTCGGTGTCGGCGATCGTGCTGCGGGTCGACTCGCCCGGCGGCTCGGTGACCGCGTCGGAAACCATCTGGCGGGAAGTCACGAAGGCTCGTGAGCGCGGCAAGCCGGTGGTTGCCTCGATGGGTGCGGTTGCCGCGTCCGGGGGTTACTACGTTTCGATGGGCGCCGACGCGATCGTGGCCAACGCCGGGACGATCACCGGTTCGATCGGAGTGCTGACGGGCAAACTGGTTGCCCGCGAACTGAAAGACCGGTTGGGTGTTGGCTCAGATGCGGTGCGCACCAACGCCAATGCCGATGCGTGGTCGATCAATGCACCGTTCACTCCGGAGCAGCAGGCACAGGTCGAGGCCGAGGCCGACTTGTTCTACACCGACTTCGTCGAGCGCGTCGCAAACGGCCGCAACATGAGTGTCGACGCGGTCGACGCGGTTGCCCGCGGACGGGTGTGGACCGGTGCCGACGCCCTCGAACACGGCCTGGTCGACGAGCTCGGCGGTCTGCGCGCCGCCATCCGCAAGGCCAAGGTGCTCGCCGGCCTGGACGAAGACGACAAGGTCCGCCTTATCGGCTACCCGGGTTCGTCGGTGTGGGACTATCTGCGGCCACGAGCGTCGTCACAGCCGGCGGCGGCATCGCTGTCGGATGCGTTGGGCGCGTTGATCGTTCGGTCGATGGTCGGCATCGTCGAGCAGGCTGAACGGTCGCTGACCGGTGCCAACGTGCTGTGGCTGGGGGAGTCCCGCTTCTAGCTTCCGAGTTTCCCGCTGACGTAGATGATTTCCCCGAGCGGATCATCATTGTCGGGAGAGGGAAGCGGTAGCCCGTTGTCGGCGAACAGCTCCGCTCTCGGCGTCCCGTTGACGCCCCACGCCTTGCTGCGCAGGTAGTCGATGACATGGCTGCGCTCGCCGGCGTAGATCAGCGACGGCATATCGAGGTCGAGACCGTGCTCGCGAAGCAGCGCAGTCCGTTCGCGGGCTTCTTCGGGGTCCAGATCCTTCAGAGCCGGCACGTATTCGGTGGCGATAGCGCTGCCCGGCACGCTCAGCGCGGTGATGTTGTCGAACAGCCGATCCTGCGCTTCGGACGGCAGGTAGATCAACAGCCCCTCGGCCAGCCAGGCGGTCGGTGCGCTGGTGTCCAGGCCCGCCTCGCGGAGCGCGGCCGGCCAGTCGTAACGCAAGTCGATCGCGACGGTGCGACGTGTCGCGGTGGGTTCGGCGCCGAGACCGGCAAGCGTGCGGGTCTTGAACTCGATCACCTGCGGCTGGTCGATCTCGTAGACCGTGGTGCCCGCTGGCCAGTCTAGTCGGTAGGCGCGGGAGTCCAGTCCGGATGCCAGGATCACCACCTGCCGCACGCCATCACGCACAGTGTCGAGCAGATAGTCGTCAAAGTACTTGGTGCGCGCGCCCATTCCGTTGATGATCGCCTGCATTCGGTCCGGCGACGAGTCCGGAATACCAGAGAAGTCGAGCTCGCCGTCGATCATCTTGACGAAGAAGTCCAACCCGACGGCTCGGACCAACGGCTCGGCGAACGGATCGTTGATCAGTGCCCGGGAATCTTTGGTCGCCATCGCGCGACCCGCAGCGACCATGGTCGCGGTGGCGCCCACGCTGGAAGCCAGGTCCCAGCTGTCGTCGTCGGTACGTGTCATTTCAGCGTCGCCTTGACGTAGCTGAGCTCGCCGAAGACCTTCATCGTCGACTCTTCGGGGAATTCAAACCCGTTGCGGGCGTAAAGCTCTTTCGACGGATGTGCGTCGACCTGCCAGCCGTGCTCGGTGAGGTAGTCGACGACAATGGCACGGTCGCCGACGTAGAACAGATCCTCCGCATTGAGGTCGAAACCGAAGCTGCGCCACCGCTCACTGATCTGCTTGAGGCGGTCGTCGGTGAAAGCATTCGGATCGGGGACGTGTTCGGTGGCGAGTTGGCTATGCGGTGCACTGAGCGCGGTGATGTTGTCGAACAGCCGGTCCTGTGCGTCGGCGGGAAGATAGGGCAACAGGCCCTCGGCGCTCCACGCAGTCGGCTGTCCGGCATCGAAACCCTTGGCGCGCAGTGCAGCCGGCCAGTCGTCGCGCAAATCGATGGCGACACTCCGCAGTTCTGCAGTAGGTGAGGCACCGAGGCCGGTCAGGGTGCGGGTCTTGAACTCGATCACCTCGGGCTGGTCGATCTCGTAGACCACCACGCCGTCGCCCCACGGCAGCCGGTAGCCACGGGTGTCCAGACCCGACGCCAGGATCACCGCCTGCTTGATACCCGTTGCGGTGGCATCGGTGAAGAAGTCATCGAAAAACCTTGTGCGTACCGTCATCTGCTCCGTGCGCGTCTTGCGATTCAGCAACGGGTCCGACTCCAGACTGGTGTCGCCGTCGAGGATCCGGACGAAGGGCGCCAGGCCCACCGCGCGCACCAGTGGTTCGGCGAACGGGTCGTCGAGCAGCGGCTCGGGTCCGCGCGAAGCCATCGCGCGCGAAGTCGCTACCATGGTCGCGGTGGCTCCAACGCTGGAGGCCAGATCCCAGCTGTCGTCGTGGGTGCGGGGCATCGAAGGCTCCTATTTCTTGTCGGTCAGCGTCCCGCTGACGTAGAGGCGGTCGGCGAACGGCAGGTCGTCCTCGAGAATCGGCGCAAGACCGTTGGCGGCGAACAACTCTCGGATGGTGTTGCCGCCCATCTCCCATCCGCGATCGGCGAGGTACGGCGACGCCTCGTTGCGCTCGCCGAAGTAGACCAGCTGGGTCATGTCGAGATCGAGGCCGTGCTTGCGCCACCGCTGCGACACGGTCCGCATGCGGTCTTTGACCCGCTGCTCGTGGTCTTTGTCGCGGGTGGGCCCACTCTCGGTGGCGATCCGACTGCCGGGCGCGCTGAGCTCAGTGATGGTGTCCAGCAACCTGTCCTGCGCTTCCGGTGGTAGGTACCCCAGCAGGCCCTCGGCGCTCCACGCGCTGGGCTGGGCCGGGTCGAAGCCGGCCGCCTGCAGCGCGGACGGCCAGTCGTCGCGAAGGTCGACCGCGACCGCGCGCCGGTGTGCGGTGGGCTCGGCGCCCAACCCGGCCAGCGTGCGCGACTTGAACTCGATCACCTGCGGCTGGTCGAGTTCGTAGACCGTGACGCCGTCGGGCCAGGGCAGCCGGTAGGCCCGTGCATCCAGACCCGATGCCAGGATCACCGCCTGCTTGATACCCGCGGTCGTCGCATCGATGAAGAATTCGTCGAAGAACTTCGTGCGGACCGCCATGTTGTCGGTCATCCGCTGCACGCCGGCCTGCGCACCGTCGTTGTCGTCCTCGAGGTCGGCGGGGGACAGCTCGCCGCTGGCCAGTTTGGTGAAAAGGTCGAGACCGACGGCTCGCACGAGCGGCTCGGCGTACGGATCGTTGATCAGCGGATGGTCGGCTTTGCTGGCCATCGCGCGGGCCGACGCAACCATCGTGGCGGTCGCGCCGACGCTCGATGCGAGGTCCCAGGTGTCGTCGTCGGTGCGTGCCATCGCGATCCCTTCGCCGGAAAACCAGGTGATTACTTAGCCAATATAACGAGCCTATCATGCGGTCGAATGGCCGCTTGTGCAGGCATATTGTTGAAACACATGCCGATCGGAGTCATTCCCGCGACGCTGTGAGCATGCAAGCGCTGGTCTTCGGTGTGCCTCCAGAGCCGTTGGCGGGCCCGGAGAATGCTTTGACCCACAGCCCGGTCGGGCTGCGCGAAGTACCTGATCCGCCACTGCTGCGTGATGATTGGGTGATCACCCGGCCGCGGCTGACCGGCATCTGCGGATCGGACTCCAAGCAGATTCTGCTGGACTTCGGCGAGGGGGATGCCGACAACGCGCTCGCGGCCTTCTGCTCGTTTCCGCAAGTCATGGGTCACGAAGTGGTCGCGGACGTGGTCGAGCTGGGGCCGAAGGCCCGCGGTCTCGACGTCGGCCAGCGGGTGGTGCTCAACCCGTGGCTGTCCTGCGGGCCCCGCGGGATCGACCCGCCCTGTCCGGCGTGCCAGAGCGGCGACTACAGCCTCTGCTGGAGCTTCTCCGACGGCGATATCAAACCGGGCATACACACCGGCGTATCGGCCGACGTGACCGGCGGCTACGCCGAGCTGATGCCGGCCCACGACAGCATGCTCTTTCCCGTGCCCGATTCGGTGCCCGACGAGCTGGCGGTGTTCGCCGACCCGTTTTCGGTGTCGCTGCACGCGATCACCCGGCATCCGCCGCCGCGCTCGGGTCGCGTGGTGATCTACGGTGCGGGCTCATTGGGCTTGTGCGCGTTGGCAATTCTGCGGGCGCTTTATCCGGACGTGGCGGTCGCGGTGGTGGCCCGGTTCGACGCCCAGGCCGCGCTGGCCCGCCGGTTCGGGGCCGAACTCGTGCTGGCGCACGAGCCGAGGCCGGCGGTCATCGAAGAGTTGGTGGCCTGGGGCGGCGGCCGGTTGCGGCAGCCCATGCAGGGGTTGCCGATGGCACATCCGGGTGCGGTCGATGTCGTCTACGACACCGTGGGAAAGCCGGAGACTTTCGAAGTCGGAGTCCGCGTGTTGGCCGCCCGGGGGACGTTGGTGAAGGCCGGCGTGCACGCGCCCGGCCGGTGGGAGTGGAGCCCGTTGTATTTCAAGGAGATTGCCCTGGTCGGCAGCAACGCGTTCGGTGTCGAAGAGGTCGACGGGAAGCGCCGGCACGCGATCGAGCATTACCTCGACCTGGTGGTCGACGGTCGAATTGGCCTGCGTCCCATGCTGACTCACACGTTCGGTCTGGAGCAGTGGCGCGAGGCCTTCCTGGCCATCGCGAACCAGGGTGCCAGCGGTGCCGTCAAGGTGGCCTTCGACCAGCGTTAAGCCGGTCGGGTGGCGGAAAAGAACGCGAGGTGTCCGATGACGGGGTGCCGTCGGCTGCTCACCTCGCGCCAGTCGAATCCGGCCGCGCTGAGAAGATGCGGGATCGAGTCGCCGAAGTGCGCCGCGGCGTGACGGCGTCGTGCGAAGAACCGCGCCAGCGGGCCGCCGTGCCCGGTCGCGTCGACGTCGACGTCGACCAGGTGCAACCGGGCGCCGGCACGCAGCACCCGGAACGCCTCGGCCAGCGCGGTGGCTTTGGCATCGCTGTCCAGGTGATGCAACATCAGCGACGAGAGCACCCGGTCGAATTCACCGTCGGCGTACCGCAGCTTCTGCGCGTAGCCATGATCGAAGCGAATCCCAGTCTTTGCGTTCAGCTTTCGCCGTGCTCGGGTCAACGCCAGTGGGTCGGGGTCGACGCCGATCACGTCGATTCCGGGATGAGTGCGTTTGGCGCGCAGTGTCAGGTTGCCGGTCCCGCTGCCGATTTCCAGCACGCGCTGGCCGTCGGCGAGTTCGGCCTGCGCGATCAGCGCCTGATGGGCCTTCGAGATGCCCAGTACGCGGGACAGCAGGTCGTAGGCGGGCAGCAATGCGTCGTACTGAGCCCCCGGCAGATAGTCGTGTTGCCGATGATTTTTGGTCATGATGACCATCATCTATCGCTGCCTCCGAATACGTTTGAGCGATCTTCGGCGAAACTAGGACTATCTTTTGTTCTGTGAGCACCCCGACCCGCCTGATTCGGCACGACGGGGGAGTGCCCGTCTACCAGTACCGGACCGATCCGCACACGCCTCCGCTGTCGGTGATCCGTCGCGGCGGGCAGGTGCGTAATCAGGGCCGCCATATTCACGACTTTCCGGCGGTGTGGTACCGGCCACCGGTGGGCGCGGTGTACGTGGTCGCCGCCGGCGCGGTGCTCGACCCGGAGGGTCTGGTCGATCTCAAGGGTGGACTCGGAGTGTTGTTCGATCCGGTGGCCCTGGGTGAGGACGGGCGATCGCCGTGGCCGGCATGGCGGACGCATCCGCTGTTGTTCCCGTTTCTGCACGGGCAATCCGGCGGGTTGTTGCGGTTGGAGCTACCGAAATCCCGCCGGCCGTACTGGAATTCCACGATCGAGTCGATCGAGACGGAACTGACCGAGCGTCGGGACGGCTACCAGCAGGCCGCGCTGGCGCATCTCACCCTGCTGCTGATCGACGTTGCGCGGCTGGCCCGTGACGTCGTCGACGATCTGCGCCGCAGCGGCGAGCCATTGCTCGCCGACGTCTTCGCCGTCATCGACCGGCGGCTCGGCGAGCCGTTGTCGCTGCGCGATGTGGCGCGGGAGGTGGGGATGACGCCGGGACACCTGACCACCGTGGTGCGCCGGCGCACCGGCCGCACCGTGCAGGAGTGGATTATCGAACGTCGAATGGTGGAGGCGCGTAAGTTGTTGACGAAGAACGACATTCCAATACATGAAGTAGCTCGGCGGGTCGGTATGTCCGATCCCGGGTACTTCAGCCGGTTGTTCCGCCGAACGCACGGCATGTCGCCCCGGGACTACATCGGGTTGGCGCGAAGGTAGGTGTAGACGCCGGCGAAGTTGGTGTTGACGTCCTCGGGGATCGGCACCGGGCTACCGAGAGCCCTTGCCCCCCAAACGATCTGAGCGGTCCGCTCCACCAGTGCGGTGATGTGCAGGACTTTGTCCGGTCGCGGGCCGACCGCCACCAGGCCATGGTTGGCAATCAGCGCCGCGGCCCGGCCCTCGAGTGCCTTCACCGCATTCGTGCCGACTTCGGGTGTGGCCGATGCGGCGTATTCGCTGCAACGGATGTCGCCGCCGCAATAGATCGCGAACTCGTCGATGCAGGCCGGAATGGGCTGGTGGGCGATCGCGAACATGGTGGCCCACACCGGGTGGCTGTGGATGACGCTGCCGATGTCGTCGAACGCCTGGTAGCAGGCCAGGTGCAGCTTCATCTCGGTCGACGGCGAACGGCCGTCAGCGGCCTGCAGCACCGCGCCGTCGGGGTCGACCACCACCAGGTCGTCGAGCGTCATGTCCGCGTAGTCCACCGACGACGGCGTGATAACCAGGTTGCCGTCCTCGCGGCGGGCCGAGAGGTTGCCCGCGGTGCCCTCGACCAGCCCGCGGCGCAGCATGTCCTTGGCCGCGGCCAAGACCGCGGTTTCTGCATGGGGGACAGATCTCATGAGGTGAGCACCTCCGGGTTGACGATGTGGGCCGGCGTCCCGCCGGATAGCAGCGCGTCGAGGTCGTCGGCAACCATCTGGGCCTGGCGCGCCTCAGTGTTCCACGTCGCACCGCCGATATGCGGCGTCAAGACCACATTGGGCATCGCGATCAGCGGGTGGTCGGTCGGCAGCCATTCCCCGGCGAAGTGGTCCAGCCCCGCGGCGGCGACCTTCCCGCTGCGCAGCGCCTCGACCAGCGCGTCGGTGTCGTGCAGCTGCGCCCGGGCGCTGTTGAGGAAGACGACGCCGTCACGCATCGCCGCAAACTGCTCGGCCCCGATCAGCCCCGCGGTGTCAGCGGTCACCGGCGCATGCAGCGAGACGATGTCGGCCTCACCGAGCAGCGCCTCGAGGCTGTGCTGCGCCTCGTCGTTGTACGGGTCGTGGGCGATGACCCGCATCCCGAGCCCCACCATCCGCCAGCGCACCGCCTGCCCGATCGCGCCGAGGCCGATCAGCCCGACCGTGCGTCCGGCAAGCTCCCAGGCCCGGAAGCGCTGATACGGAATCGTGCCGTCGCGGAACACCTGTCCGGCGCGCACGTCGGCGTCGGCGCTCAGCACCTGCCGGGTGGCGGCGAACAGCAACGCCAACGTCATCTCGGCGACCGCGTCGGCATTGCGTGCCGGGGTGTTCAGCACCGGGATACCGGCCGCGGTCGCCCCTGCGATATCGACGTTGTTCGGGTCGCCGCGGGTGGATGCGATGGCCCGCAGGCCCAGTTCGAATACGGGGCCGCCGACCGAATCACTCTCCACCACAACGATATCCGCGCCTTCGGCGGAGATCCGTTCGGCCAGCTGCTCGGCGCTGTAGATCCGCAGTGGAGTGTGTTCGATCCACGGGTCGTAGACCACGTCGGCCAGCCGGCGCAGTTTAGCGAATCCCGCACCACGCAGCGGGGCCGTCACCAAAGCACGGGTCACGAGTGCCAATGCTGGCGTACGGTGACGCGCGTGGCAACAGAGGTCACAATCGGCATCGACATCGGTACGACCGCGGTCAAGGCGGTGGCCGCCGATGCCGACGGCCGGGTGGTCGCGCGGGCCCGCATTCCGCACGCGCTGCGGGCGCCGGCGCCGGATCGTCTGGAGCACAACGCCGACGAGGCGTGGCGGCAGGGCCCGCTGACGGCGCTGAAGCAGTTGGCCCGCCCCGATGCGTCGGCTCTCGCCGTATCCGCGATGGTCCCCTCGTTGACCGCCGTCGACGCCGCCGGCATACCGATCACGCCCGGGCTGCTCTACGGCGACGGCCGCGGCCGCGTTCCCGGACTCGTCGCCGACGGGCCGTTCCCGGTCGGCGAAGCGGCCGAGTTCCTGCGCTGGACCGCTGCGCAAGCGCCCGACGCAGCCGGATACTGGGCGGCGCCGGCGGTGGCCAATCACGCGCTGGCCGGCGAGGCGGTGGTCGATTTTCCCACCGCATTCACCGCCTCGCCGCTCTTCGACGGCGACGGCTGGAACGCCGCAGCCTGCGCGGAGCGCGGAGCGACGTCCGAACAGATGCCCAGAGTGGCGGCGCCGGGCACCGCGGTCGGGCAGGCGGGCAACGCGGTCCTCGGTGTCGGCGCCATCGACGCGGTGTGCGAGCAGATGGTCTCGGGCGCCGACGAAGTCGGCGATGTGCTGGTGCTCTGCGGCACCACGCTGATCGTGTGGGTGACGATTCCGGAGGCGCGGCAAGTCCCGGGACTGTGGACCATCCCGACCATGACCGGCAAGAGCCAGATCGGCGGGGCAAGCAACGCCGGTGGCCTGTTCCTCGGCTGGGTCGATCGAGTCCTGGGTCCGGGTGACCCGGCAGCGGCCGACCCGCGGCGGGTGCCGGTGTGGTCGCCGTACCTGCGCGGTGAGCGCACGCCGTTGCACGACCCCGACCGTCGCGGGCTGCTCGACGGTCTGGATCTGACTCACGACGCGGCCGCGTTGCGGCGGGCCGCCTACGAAGCATCGGGATTCGTTGTGCGCCAACTGATCGACCTCTCACGCGCGGACGTGTCGCGCATCGTGGTCGCCGGTGGCGGCACTCGGGTACAACCCTGGCTGCAGGCCATCGCCGACGCCACCGGCCGGCCGGTGCAGGTGTCCGGGGTGGCCGAGGGAGCCGCGCTGGGAGCGGCCTTCCTGGCCCGGATGGCGATCGGCCGCGAGTCAACGCTGACCGATGCCGCGCGCTGGGCCGCCACCGGACGGACGGTCGACCCGAGTCCGGCGTGGATTGCTCCGGTGCAGGAGCGCTACCGCCGGTTCCTCGAGCTGGCGTCGCTACGGTAGCTCGGCCGAGACGTATCGGATGTCGCCCAGGCCTTCCAACGAATTGGCGTCAGGAAACTCAAAGCCGTTGACGGCATACAACTCTGGCGTGGTGTGAACTTCTGTCTGCCAACCGCACTCCGCCAGATACGTCACGGCATCGTTGCGCTCACCGTCGTAGACCAGCTCAGACCAGTTCATGTTCAGTCCCAGCCGGCGCCAGCGCTCGCTGATCTGCTTGCCCCGCTTGGCAATTCGATCGTGGATATCCGGCACGTACCCGGTGCCGATGCGGCTGCCGCTGAAGCTCAGCGTCGTGATGGTGTCGAACAACCGGTCCTGCGCCTCCGGAGGCAGGTAACCCAGCAGCCCCTCGGCGATCCATGCCGTCGGCCGCTCGGAGTTGAACCCGTTGTCGCGCAAGGCTGCCACCCAGTCGTCGCGGAGGTCGGCGGCCGCCGCCTTGCGGTCGGCGGTCGGGACCGCGCCCAGTTCGGCCAGGGTGCGGGTCTTGAATTCGATCACCTGCGGCTGGTCCACCTCGAAAACGGTGGTGCCGGCCGGCCACTGCAAGCGGTAGGCACGGGTGTCGAGCCCGGCGGCCAGAATGACGGCCTGGCGCACACCCGCCGCTGCTGCGTCGGCGAAGAAGTTGTCGAAGAAACGGGTCCGGACCGCCATCCCCTCGGCCAGCCGGCGCGAAGTGTCCGCCGGATGCTCGCCGTCGGTCAACTCGATCTCGCCGTTCATCATCTTGATGAAGGCCTCGACGCCGACGGCGTTCACCAGTGTCTCGGCGAACGGATCGTCGATCAGCGGGTCAGGGCCTTTGGATGCCATCGCGCGTCGCGCGGCCACCGCGGTGGCGGTGGCGCCCACGCTGGACGCCAGATCCCAGCTGTCCCCGTCGTGTCGAACGGTGTCGCTTGCAGACATGTCGAGGCCTCCTACCGGCGGGTTGCGATGACGGACACGATGTTTCGGAATGCGGCGAGTTTTTCGTCCGCCGGGTAGGCGCGGCCGTATTCGCCGAACAGGTCTCGGCGGTTGCGCGCCAGCACGTCCCAGCCGCGGTCGGTGAGATAGTCGGCGACATTGTTGCGTTCACCCTCGTAGAACAAGCCGGACAGGTCGACGTCGCAGCCGATATCGGCCCACCGGTCGCTCATCGCCTTGCCGCGCTCGGCCATCGACCGACCGTTGTCGGGGTGATACTCGGTGGCGATCTGGCTGCCGGGCGCGCTGAGCGCGGTGATGTGGTCGAAGAGCCGGTCCTGCGCCTCCGGCGGGAGGTACATCAACAGCCCCTCGGCGCTCCACGCTGACGGCTTGGTGTCGTCAAAGCCGTTCTCGCGCAACGCAGTCGGCCAGTCGTCGCGCAGGTCGATGCTGACCGTGCGGCGCTGCGCCGTCGGTTCGGCGCCCAGGCTGGCCATGGTCTCGGTTTTGAACGCGACGACCTGGGGTTGGTCGACCTCGTAGACGATGCTGTCGTGCGGCCAGTTCAGCCGGTAGGCCCGCGAGTCCAGGCCGGCCGCCAGGATCACCGACTGACGGATGCCCGCGGCGGCGGCACCGGTGAAGAAGTCGTCGAAGAATCTGGTGCGTACGGCAAGCGAGTCGGTTTCGGTCTGCAGTTCGGTGGTCCCGTTCTCGCCGGCATCGACTGGATCGATGTCGCCATCCACCACCCGGGTGAAGAAGTCGATGCCCACCGCGCGGACCAACGGGGCGGCGAACGGGTCGTTGATGATGGGGTCGGTGTCCCTGCTGGCCAGTGCCCGGGCGGCCGCGACCATGGTCGCGGTGGCGCCCACGCTGGAGGCCAGGTCCCACGTGTCGGTGTCGCTGCGCGTCATGCTCACCCTTTCCGTCCACACTCAGCTGTAGTCGTTTGATATTTAGCCAAGGTAAAGATCCGGTGAAACCTTACGCCTCGTTACTGTGCGGAGGCTAGGGCCGCACCTGCCCGCTGCAGCCCACCCGTTGGCGGGCGGGCGCTTCATGCGCTGTTAGTCTCGTAGACTGTCTGACGCGCGCCAGAACACGTCCTGCCTGCATGTGCTTGGCGCGCGACGCAGAACCACGAGACCGTTTTCGGGACAGTCCGGCTGGATGCACCAGCCAGTAGGCATGCCGCGACCAAAGACCGGCTGCGCAGGAGGAAGAGTGCTTTCGGCTTTCATCTCATCGCTGCGAACAGCCGACCTCAGACGGAAGATCCTGGTCACGCTGGCCATTGTCATCCTCTACCGGTTGGGTGCGACGGTGCCGTCGCCCGGCGTGAACTACCCCAACGTGCAGAAGTGCATCGCGCAAGTCAGCGGTGGAGACGCGGGCCAGATCTACTCGCTGATCAACCTGTTCTCCGGCGGCGCCCTGCTGCAGCTGACCGTGTTCGCGGTCGGAGTGATGCCCTACATCACCGCGAGCATCATCGTGCAGCTGCTCACTGTCGTTATTCCACGGTTCGAAGAGCTCCGTAAAGAGGGCCAGGCCGGCCAGGCGAAGATGACGCAGTACACCCGGTACCTGGCGATCGCGCTGGCCATCCTGCAGGCCACCAGCATCGTGGCGCTGGCCGCCAACGGCGGGTTGCTGCAGGGCTGCAACCTCGACATCATCGCCAACCAGAGCATCTTCACACTGGTCGTCATCGTGATGGTGATGACGGCGGGCGCGGCACTGGTGATGTGGATGGGTGAGCTCGTCACCGAACGAGGCATCGGCAACGGCATGTCGTTGCTGATCTTCGCGGGCATCGCCGCCCGCATCCCCGGCGAAGGCAAGAGCATTCTTGACAGCCGCGGCGGGGTGGTGTTCACCACGGTCTGCGTGGCGGCGCTGATCATCGTCGTCGGCGTGGTGTTCGTCGAGCAGGGACAGCGACGTATCCCCGTGCAGTACGCCAAGCGCATGGTGGGCCGCCGCATGTACGGCGGTACATCGACCTATCTGCCGCTGAAGGTCAACCAGGCCGGTGTTATCCCGGTGATCTTCGCATCGTCGCTGATCTACATCCCGCACTTGATCACCCAGTTGGTCCGCAGCGGGACCGGCGGTCTGGGCAACAGCTGGTGGGACAAGTTCGTCGGCAACTACTTGTCGAACCCGGCCAGCCCGGTCTACATCGGTATCTACTTCGCGTTGATCATCTTCTTCACCTACTTCTACGTGTCGATCACGTTCAACCCCGACGAGCGTGCTGACGAGATGAAGAAGTTCGGTGGGTTCATTCCCGGCATTCGACCGGGCAAGCCGACCGCCGACTATCTGCGCTACGTCTTGAGCAGGATCACGCTGCCGGGCTCGATCTACCTGGGACTCATCGCGGTGCTGCCCAACCTGTTCCTCAAGATCGGTACCACGGGAACGGTGCAGAACCTGCCGTTCGGTGGTACCGCCGTGCTGATCGCGATCGGTGTCGGATTGGATACGGTGAAGCAGATCGAAAGTCAGCTCATGCAACGCAATTACGAAGGGTTCCTGAAGTGAGAGTTGTGTTGCTGGGGCCGCCCGGAGCAGGCAAGGGCACACAGGCCGTCAAGCTGGCCGAGAAACTCGAACTACCGCACCTGTCCACCGGAGACCTCTTCCGGGAGAACATCGGAAACGGCACTGAGCTGGGGCTGAAGGCCAAGAGCTATCTGGACGCCGGCGACCTGGTGCCGTCCGAGCTGACCAATGAACTCGTCGACGACCGGCTGAGCAATCCCGACACCGGCGTCGGTTTCATCCTCGACGGCTACCCGCGGTCGGTCGCGCAGGCCCAGGCGCTGCACGACATGCTCGAGCGCCGCGGAACCGCGCTCGACGTCGTGCTGGAGCTGCGGGTTCCCGAGGAGGTGCTGTTCGAGCGACTCAAAGCCCGCGGCCGCGCCGACGACACCGACGATGTGATCCACAATCGGATGAACGTCTACCGCGCCGAGACAGCGCCGCTAATCGAGTACTACAGCGGCAGCGGCGAGTTGAAGACCGTCGAGGCTGTCGGCTCTGTCGACGAGGTGTTCGCGCGGGCCCTGCAGGCCCTCGGGAAGTAACGGTGATCGGCCTGGCCGGCCTGCGCAGTCGCAAGGTGGTGCCGCAGCGGAGTGCGGCAGAACTCGACGCGATGGCGGCGGCCGGCGCCGTGGTCGCCGCCGCGCTGGCCGCGGCACGCGAGGCCGCGGTTCCCGGAGCGACGACGCACGACCTGAACCAGATCGCCGAGTCGGTGATACGCGACGCCGGTGCGACACCGTCATTCCTGGGCTACCACGGCTATCCGGCCTCGATCTGCTCGTCGGTCAACGACCGCGTCGTGCACGGTATCCCGTCGACGGCCGACGAACTCATGGCCGGCGATCTGGTCTCGATTGACTGTGGCGCGATTCTGGACGGCTGGCACGGCGACGCCGCGATCACCTTTGGTGTCGGCGCACTCATCCCCGCCGACGAGTTGCTGTCCCAGGCCACCAAGGAGTCGATGGAAGCGGGGATCGCGGCGATGATCCCGGGCAACCGGCTGACCGACGTCTCGCACGCCATCGAAACCGGCACCCACGCGGCCGAGGCCCGCTACGGGCGCAAGTTCGGCATCGTGGAGGGCTACGGCGGGCACGGCATCGGCCGTCAGATGCACATGGACCCGTTCCTGCCGAACGAGGGCGCCCCCGGTCGCGGTCCGCTGCTCGCCGCCGGGTCGGTGCTGGCGATCGAGCCGATGCTGACGCTGGGCACCCGCAAGACCAAGGTGCTCGACGATCAGTGGACCGTCACTACCGTCGACGGCTCGCGCGCCGCACACTGGGAGCACACCGTGGCTGCCACCGAGGACGGGCCTCGCATCCTGACTCTCGGCTGACATCGTCGCGGCGGAGCTGAACCGAACGGGCACCTACACCGTGTCATCACCGAAAGGCTGGTGATGGACATTCCGGGCACCGGCGCGGATGTGAACGCTCTGGAGCGGCTGTGCGACCAACACGCCGCTGCTTTGTGGCGCTATGCGTGGCGGCTGACCGGCGATCACGCCCATGCCGAGGACGTAGTGCAAGAAACTTTGCTGCGGGCGTGGCAACACCCCAACGTCCTGCGCAACGGACAGTCCCCGCGGGCGTGGCTTTTCACCGTTGCCCGAAATATGGTCATCGACGATCGACGCAGCGCCCGATTTCGACACGAGGTGATCCCGGCGGACGGCTCCGGTCCGCCGGAGCCGTTCGGAGCCACCGGGCCGGCCGAAGATTCAGCGGCGCTGAACCGTGCACTGATCGGCGATGCGATGGCACAGCTGTCCGCGCAACACCGGGCGGTGGTCGCCCGGTCCTACTACCAGGGCTGGACGACCGCGCAGATTGCCGCCGATCTCGGGATTGCCGAGGGCACGGTGAAGTCGCGGCTGCATTACGCGCTGCGGGCACTTCGCCAGGCCTTGGTGGAAATGGGTGTGACGCAATGACGGAGTACCGGAATGGCAACGTGCCGGGTGCATCTCACGAGTACGAAATGTGGGATGCCGCCTACGTGTTGGGGTCACTCTCCGATGCCGACCGTCGCGAATTCGAGACACATCTGTCCGATTGCGCCCCCTGTCGGGAGGCGGTGGCCGAACTGACCGTCCTCACGCCGCTGCTGTCGTCGGCGGGCGACGACGAAGCGGTGCCACCATGCCCGGACTTGCTGGCGGGGCTGTTGGCCAAGGCGGACCAGCGGGTGGCCGCGGTGGCGGACGACCTGCAGCTCCTGACGGCGACGACCGTCGAGCCGCAAACCGTCTTCCCGGTATTCCGCACCGGCAACTACGCGCCGGTCCACGACGAGCTGACGGAATTCGACCTACCGGTCGTCGGTAGCATCCCCGTCGAGCTCAACGGCTGGTATCTGCGCAACGGACCCAATCCTCGTTCAGGCGAAGGTCATTGGTGCGTGGGTGACGGCATGGTGCACGGCGTCCGACTGGAGAACGGTCGCGCGGCCTGGTATCGCAACCGTTGGGTACGCACCGAGAGCTTCGAGAGGCCGGCCCACAGCGGCCCATATAACCCAGACGGCAGCCGAAACCTGCACTCCAGCATCGCCAACACCCATGTCGTCCGGCACGCGGGAAAAACCCTGGCACTGATGGAATTCGCGCTACCGTACGAGATCAGCAACGACCTGAAAACGTTGGGCGTCCACGACTTCGGCGGTCTGCTGAACGATTCGATGACAGCGCATCCGAAGATCTGCCCGAAGACCGGCGAATTGCATTTCTTCGGATGCGGCAACATCTTTGAGCCGCACGTCAACTATCACCGCGCCGATGCGGACGGCCGGCTGACAATCAGTCGCCCAATCGACGTGCCGGCGCTGACCCTGATGCACGATTTCGCGCTGACCGCGGAATACGTTGTGTTCCTGGACCTGCCGCTGCTGTTCAACCTCGATGTTGCGCTCACCCGACCCTACGAGCGTGACCTGCCGTATCGCTGGGATGACCAGTATCCGGCCCGCCTCGGCGTGTTGCGCCGCGACGACCCGTACGGACAATTGCGGTGGTTCGACATCGACCCGTGCTTCGTTTTCCACGTCGCCAACGCCTACTCCGGCGGAAACTCCATCGTGTTGGAGGTGCTGAAGTACGACGAAATGTGGAGGAAATCAAGCAATTTCAGTGCCGACGCGGCCCTGTGGCGCTGGACGATCAACCTGAACACCGGCGTGGTCGAAGAAACTCAGCTCGACGACCGCGGCGTGGAGTTCCCGCGTGTCGACGACCGACTGGCCGGTACCGCCGCGCGCTACTCGGTCGCCGTCGGCAGCGGCGCACTCGTCCGCTATGACCTGCGCGGCGATTCCGCGGTCGAGCACCGATTCGGCGGCCGTGGCCGGGGCGCGCCGGGGATGCCCAGCGAGGCGGTGTTCGCGCCCGCGAACGGGCGGCCCGATGAACTGGCCGGCTGGTATTTGACCTATGTCTACGATCAGGCCACCGACAGCAGCGATCTGGTGATCATCGACGCCTCGGATTTCGAGGGTGAGCCGGTGGCCCGGATCCGAATGCCGCGCCGCGTGCCGCATGGATTCCACGGCAACTGGATCCCGGACTGAGCGAGGCCACGATGTTGGATTCCTGCGGTGAACTGGGAAGGGGCGCAACTCGTATCACTTGTCAGGAGGTGATCGAGTGAGTCGAGTCACCGACGCGGACGACGAGGCCGCGTTGATGAAGGGCCTGTACGACGAGCACGCTGCGCCGTTGTGGCGCTATGCTTTGCGGCTGACCAGCGATGCGGCCCGGGCCGAAGATGTGGTCCAGGAGACGCTGCTGCGGGCCTGGCAGCACCCCGAGGTGATCGGTGATACCGAACGCTCATCGCGCGCATGGCTTTTCACCGTTGCCCGCAACATGATCATCGACGAGCGGCGCAGCCCGAAGTTCCGTAAAGTCGTTGGCTCGCTGGATGAACCGGGTGTTCCGGAGCGGTCGACGCCCGACGAGGTCGACTCGGCGCTGGACCGGTTACTGATCGCAGACGCCATGGCCCAGATGTCGGTGGACCACCGCGCCGTCATCGAGCGGTCCTATTATCGCGGCTGGAGCACCGCCCAGATCGCCGCGGATCTCGACATCGCCGAGGGGACGGTCAAATCGCGGTTACACTACGCGGTGCGGGCCCTGCGACTCAGTCTGCAGGAAATGGGGGTGACCCGATGACGACCCCGCATAACAATAAAATGTGCCCGGCCATCCGGGCCGCCATCCGCTACGAATACCTGCTCATGGCAGTAATTGGGGAGTCACGATGAGGGTTATCGGGGGTTTCGGCCATCCCGGTGACAGTGACATGACCGCCGGAGACAGTCACGAGTACGCGACCTGGGACGCGGCCTACGTGCTCGGCGCGCTGTCGCCCGCCGATCGGCGCGAATACGAGACACACCTGAGCGCCTGCCCGCGGTGCAGCCAGTCCGTCGGCGATCTCGGCGGTATCCCCGCGCTGCTGTCGAAGCTCGACGCCGGCACGGTGGCCGCGATGGACTCCGACGACCGACTCGAAGAGCCACCGAACTTGCTGCCGTCGTTGATGACCGAGGTGCGCCGCCGCCGGCGCCGGGTGCGGATGGTGACGTGGACGTCCGGGGCGGCCGCGGCCGTGCTGCTGGCGGTCGGTTTGTTTGTCGGCGTCTGGACGCACCACTCCACGTCGACGCCGCCGCAGGCAACCGTTTCGGCGCTGCAGATGGACCAGGTCGGCACCAAGGCGCTGGCCTCGACGGTGTCGCTGAGCAGCCGGCAGTGGGGCACCTACATCGACCTCAACTGCGTCTGCCTGGCCCCGGTGACCGCGCACCACGACAAGCTGGCGATGGTGGTGGTGGGCCGCGACGGCAGCCACACCCAGTTGGCCACCTGGATCGCCGACCCGGGCCACACGGCGAAGCTGGCCGGCAGCACCTGGACGCCGGTCGACCAGATCTCGCAGGTGCAGGTGGTCTCCGCCGACAGCGGCCAGGTCCTGCTGCAACGCTCGCTGTAAAAGCCTGTCGCCGTTGCTGATTGCGACTGGCATGGCATTCGAGCTGCGACCAGCGCCCGCCCGCCCAACTCGTGGTTTGGCTCTTGACAGCCGATACAACTATGCGTAACCCTTGTAATGGACTATCAAAGGTTACAGGAGGTTGAGGTGCGTTGGGTTTCAACAGCCGCGGGAGGATCGATATCGACCGGACCTCGCGGGAGGTTCGTGAAGCTGTGACGCGCGAGGACAAACCGGTCGCACAACCGAACTTGGATTGCCAGCTTAAGACTGGGACCGACCAGGCGCCGTTGGAGATCGTCAAGGAACTCTACGAAAAGTTGACTGCCGGGGATCCCGGCGGCGCTCTCGCCCTGATGTCTGACGACATCGAGTGGATCACGATGATGGACTACAACGTCGACGGCCGTGGCCCGCAAAAAGTCCTTGAGGGCATGCTGATACCCGCAATGGAAGAGTGGGAGCCGTACACGCTGACGCCGCACGAATTCATCTGCGACGGCGGCAAAGTCGTATCGGTTGGGCGGTTCAGCGGAACGAACCGTGCGACCGGTAAGCACGTAGAGGTTGATTACTCTCACATCTGGGAAGTGAAGGGCCACAAGATAGTACGGCACCGTCAATTCATCGACACCGGCAAGATAGAGCCGGCGCGCCATCCGGGCTGAGGGTTCCCCGTGCTCTCCGCAACGGGAGAATGCCTGATGAAGGACATCGCGCTGTTGGGTTTGGCGCAGCAGAACCGGGGGTCACGGGATGGGTGAAGCCTTGCAGGGTAAGACCGTCGTTGTGATAGGGCAGGCGGGTGGGATTGCGCGTGCTGTCGCGGTAGCCGCTCGATCTGAGGGCGCTCGAGTGGTTGTCGCGGGCCGCGACAAGGCGCGACTTGCGGCCGCGTACCACGACACCGGCATTAAAGCCGAGGTGGTTGATGTGACCGATGATTCGTCGATTGTGGCCCTTGCTGAACGATTGGGTCCTGTTGACCATGTCGTGTCGGCGGTGTCGGCCCGGGCACGGGGAAGGCTTGACCAGTTGGAGCGCGCGAGTCTGCTGAAATCGTTTGACACCAAAGTAATTGGGCCGCTGATGCTGACAAAGTACGTTGCAGCACAGATCAATCAGGGCGGGTCGTTCGTATTCTTCTCGGGATTTCCCGCGTTCAAGATCAACATCGGTTTTCTTGGGGTGGCCACCGTCGACGGTGCGGTCGACTTCTTGACGCGCGCGCTGGCAGTTGAGCTTGCTCCGGTCCGAGTCAACGCGATCTCTCCGGGTGTCATTGACTCCGGCGCGTGGGATTCGCTGGGCGAGCAGGGTAAGCGGGACCACTTCGAGAACGTCAGCCGCACCAACTTGGCGCACCGCTTAGGGACAGCCGAAGATGTGGCCAACGCCGCGCTTTTCGCGATGACGAACACGTTCGTGACCGGTGTGACGCTCAAAGTCGATGGCGGCCAGCATCTGACGTAAACCAGCAGCGACGATTGGGTCGCCGACGGCTACGGTTCACGTTGTCCCGTTCTCCTCAGTTCGCGGTTGATCGGTGGCGCCGTACTTTGGCGCGGTTGCCGCACAGCGCCATGGAACACCAGCGTCGGCGGTGGGCTTTGGTGCGGTCGTAGAAAATGACGGTGCACCCTGGGCATTGCCGGATCAGGGTCGGGTCTCCTTCGACCAGAAGATGCGCCCACGCTTGCGCGGAGAGGACCAGGAGCTGTTCGGGCTGTTCCCAATGCCGCCGCTCATGCAGCATCAGAGGCTCGTCGTCAGGGTTGAGTTGGGTGTATCGCCGATCCTCGGAGAGCAGCGCATTCAGCTCATCGATCACATCAACGGGGAACGGCATCGGCTTTTCGCCTGCCCACTCCAGCAGAATCGGCCTCAGCTTTTCCCGAAGAGTACGGGCATCCTTGGCGGCACCGTCGAGTTGTTCAGCGCTGAACAAATTTTCGAGCACCGCGAGGTCATCTTCGTCGATGAGTTCCGTGCGGGCGAGCCACCGTAGATAGTCGGCCCCGTTTCCGATCAATTCGACTGGCTCTGCAGCTGGGGAAGGCGTGGCCCGGCTGTTCAGCAGTTCCAGGGCTTGGTGTCCTGCGAGGCCGACGATGACGTCGAGCGGCTCCATCGGCCTCACCTCCCGGGCGGAACACCGCAACATTGGGTAACCACTCAGCTACAGCTTGACAGGTTAACAAGTGCGTGCGTAACCTCTGAAATACTATTTCAATAGTTACATAACGGCGATTGGGGTACGGCTGCGATGGGTGCGATTAGCCACAAGAGGATCGATATCGACGGTGTCGGCGTTTTTGTCCGTGAGTCCGGTGATCGATCGCGACCGAGCCTGGTGTTGTTGCCCGGTTATCCGTCGAGCACCCGCGCGTACGTGCGGCTCATCGATCGGCTGGCCACCCGCTGGCATGTCGTGGCGATCGACTATCCCGGCTTCGGATCGTCTGACCCGCTGCCCGGTGAGCCCACCTTCGACCAGCTCGCGGTCGTCACCGCGGCCACCATCGACGCGCTCGGCGTCGGCGAATACGCGGTGTACATGTTCGACTTCGGTGCACCGGTCGGATTCCGTGTCGCCCTCGACCACGACGAGCGGGTCCGCGCGGTCATCACACAAAACGGCAACGCCTACACCGACGGTTTCGGACCAGGCGTCGCGGCGTTAGCGGAGTGGTGGGCCGACAAAGCCGCCGGCGAGGCCACCGTCGACTGGTTCGTCAGCCTGGCCGGGACTCAGCATCAGTGGCAGGCCGGCGCCCGCGACGTCGAACACATCGACCCCGAGCAGGCATTGGCCGATCAGCTCGTACTGGATCGTCCCGGCCGCGCCGCCTACATGAAGGCCCTGCTGTGGGACTACCAGAACAACCCGACCCGCTACCCGCAGTGGCAGGAGTGGCTGCGCCGCCGCCAACCAGCGCTGCTGGCGATCTGGGGAGCAAATGACCCGTTCTTCATCCCAGCCGGCGCCCAGGCCTACCGCAACGACGTGCCCGGCGCCGAAGTTGTGCTGCTCGACACCGGCCATTTCGCACTGGAAGAAGAAGTCGACGAAATCGCCGCTCACACGGACAAACTGATGGCTTCCACCTTCGAAGCGGAATCCACATGACAACCGACATAACCTTTGTCTTGGTGCACGCGGCATGGGCCGACAGCTCGAGCTGGGCACCAGTCATCCATCGGCTGCAGCAGCGCGGTCACGACGTCATCGCAGCCCCGCTGCCGCTGACATCGTTCGCCGAGGACATTGCAGCGCTCAACCGGGTCCTCGAACGCGCCTCCGGCCCAATCGTTCTCGGCGGTCATGCGTACGCCGGCGCGGTCATCGGAGCAGCCGATATCGATCCGGTGACAGCACTGGTCTATGTCGCCGCGATAGCACCCGACGAAGGTGAAACGGTCGCCAGTCTGTTTCATCGCGCTCCCGCCCATCGTCTCGCCCCAGCTCTGGAGCCCGATCGTCACGGCTTGATCTGGTTGCCGCACAGCGCTTTCGCGGCAGCGTTCGCGCAGGACGCCACCCCCGAGCAACACGCTATGCTTGCCGCAGTCCAGCGGCCCCTCTCACCATCGTGCATCTCCGCACCCGCCCCGCGGCCCGCCTGGAAAGATCGCCCGAGCTGGTTCCTCATCGCTGAACACGACCGCATGATCGCCGCGGAAACCCAACACTTCGTCGCTGCCCGGATGAACGCGACCATTCACTCCGTCGACGCCGACCACGTACCGATGCTGACCGACCCCGATAGCGTCACCAAGATATTGCTCGCCGCAGCCAATCACTCTCAATGAATCTCGGATCGAGACCGATCGCCGTTGATGGAGCCATCACCGCCGTCGATTGCTGCATCTCGAGGATGCCCGCGGCGCAGCCGTTAGCTTCCCATCCAGCTGTGGAACATGCCGTCGGAGTCGTAGGCGGCTCGAACCTGTTCCAGGCGAGCCATATTCGGCTCGGTGATGAACGTGGCTTGCCGTCGGGCGAGATTCTCGTCGGCCAGCGAGATGCCGGTCGCGAGATGCGACATCGCGGCCATGTTTGACGGAGCCCAGTCGGCGTAGCGTTCGTCGTCGGCCGGGTCGCTCCAGGCGGTGTAAAGCCCCAGGTAGATTTCGTCTTCCACGCCGTAGACCATCTCGGCGCGGTCCGCCGACGGCTTCCAGCCGGCGAAGACGAAGTGGGACGGATGAGGCGGCAGAGTCTCGATGATTCCGCGAATGCCTGGCAGCAGTTGCTCGGCCGAGGCCGATGTGAACATGTTGTCGACGCTATACCGATGAGCCGCAGGATATTTCATCATCACCGCCGAATACCAGTTGGCGAGCGTGGTCGGCAGGTAGGGAAGGCTGGCGATGGCGTGATCGATCACCGGGCAGGTGCCAAGAATCGCAAGGGCTTTCGCCGCCTCTTCATCGGATTCGGCGAACACCGGCGACGCGATCGCGATGGTGGGTACGTCGGGCCCGACCTCCGGGGCATTGCGAGAGGTCAGGATTTGCAACTCGACCCGATCGTCGACGTCGGCGCTGATCGAGCGGCCCCAACCGAACACCTCGTCGGCGACCTCGATCGGATACATGTACAGGCAGGTTCCCAGGACTGCGGGACGCGGGTGCAGCCTCAGAGTGAAAGAGGTGACCACGCCGAAGAATCCCGGCCCGCTGCCGCGAGCGGCCCAGTACAGGTCGGGATGACGGCTTGCGTCACAGTAGAGCCTGTCACCTTCAGCGGTGACGACCTCCAACCCGAGCACGCTCTCGCACGCCGGTCCGACGACCTTGCTGTTCCATCCGTAGCCGCCCTGCAGCAGATAACCGCCGAGCCGAATGCCTTCGCAGTGGCCCGACGGGAAGAAGAAACCTTGCGCGTCGAGGTCGGTGGCAAAGCTGCTGGCGATGACGCCCGGCCCGACCCGGGCCGTCATCGCGTCGGCGTCGATTGTGCAATGCCCGAGTCGGCTGACGTCGAGCAGCATGCCGCCGTCACGCAGATGGCTTGCCGTCCAGCTGTGTCCGCCGGATCGGATACCGACCCGGTAATGGTGTGCCCGCGCGTAGCGGATCGCGGCGACGACGTCATCGGAATCGCACGCCTGCACGATCACATCGGGAAAACGTTCGGGCACAATGCCATTCCACACCGTGGCGCGGCGCGCTGCCTCGTATCCGGCTACCCCGCGGTGGAAGAACCGCTTTGCGGTGAGTACTGCCATTGCTTCCCCTCTGTCGTCGTCAGATAGCTCGCGATGTGAGCCGCCAGCGGCCTCGCCGCCAGCCGGATCGCCCGTAACGGGCCGTTGGGTGGAATGCCGTGACCGATCGCGAACATTCCGCCGCCCAGATCCGAGGAGAAGCCGCCAAGCGGATTGCCGCGGTCGTCGAGAACATCGAGGTGGCCGACCAGACCGCCCAAATCGGGATCGAATCCGGTGGCCGCGATGATCACATCCGGCGAGATGCCGCTACCGTCGGCCAGCAGGACACGGTTGCGTTCGAGCCCCGTCACCGCGGCCACCACGTCGATTCGGCCGGCCCGCACGACGCTGACGAGCTCGTCGGCCAGGGTGGGAATGCGGCCCCGGCTCTCCACGGTCGCCTTCAGTCCGAGTGGCGGCCGGCCGAAGCCGTACGGCGAAAGATCGCCCAGCATAAGCCGATTGAGTCGCGCGACTACCGGATCGATCAGGCGCGCGGGCACCCGGGCGAACAATTCCAGAAAGACGTCCGACGGTATCGGCCCGATCGCCCGGCGGACCAGGTGCGGCGGCGTGCGCACCGCCAGCCAAACCTTGTCGGCCCCGTTGGCCGAAAGTTGCACCGCGATGTCGGCGGCTGAATTGCCGGCGCCCACCACCAGCACGTTGCGGCCGCGAAATGGCCATGCGTTGCGATAGTCCACTGAGTGCACCACCTCGCCGGCGAAGCCGTCCAGGCCCGGCCAGGGCGGAATGGCGGGCGTGCGGTAGCGGCCGGTGGCCAGCACGATCGCCGGCGCGCAGATGTCGCCCCGTGCGGTGTCCGCCCGCCAGCAACCGCCGGCCCGGTCGATCCGGTTGACCTCGCAACCCAGTTCGAGCGTGATGTGCTGACGCCGCACGTAGCTGTCGAAATATCCGACCATGTCGTCTCTGGTCGGCCACCGGCCGGAGCGCAGTGGAATCCGTTGTCCGGGAAGGTGGGACAGAAAGCCGTTGGTGTTGAGCCGGAAATTGTCGTAGCGATTACGCCATGACACCGCGGGAGCGGCTGCCTTCTCGACGACCAGCGCCGAGATCGAGTGACGATGCCCAAGCTCACGGGCTATGGCCAGGCCGGCGGGCCCGGCGCCCACCACGATGACGTCCTGCACGGTGATAACACGGCCGTCGGTGACGTCTGGTTCATCGGCCCGAGGCGTTGAACCGAAGTTGGGTGTACATCGTGTCCCTGGTATGTCGAGGAAGTACCGGGTGGTCGATCACATCGTCGGGCATCTAGCGAGGACCGGGGCGGAGTACATCTTCGGCGTCGACGGTGCCAATATCGAGGACCTCTACGACGCCGCATATTTCCGGCCGGACATCACGGCCGTGCTGGCCAAGCACGAGTTTTCCGCCGCGACGATGGCCGACGGTTATTGCCGCAGCGGTGCCGGTCTGGGTGTTGTCGCCGCGACGTCCGGCGGGGGAGCGTTGAATCTTGTTCCGGCCCTTGGTGAATCGTTCGCCAGCCGGATACCGGTGTTGGCACTGGTTGGTCAACCGGCAACCACCATGGATGGCCGCGGCAGCTTTCAGGACACCAGTGGACGCAACGGATCCCTCAACGCCGAGGCGCTGTTTGCGCAGGTCTCGGTGTTCTGCAAACGGGTTCGCAACGCCGCGGACATCGTGTCCGTGTTACCGGCCGCCATTGCCGCCGCACGCGCCGGGGGACCGGCTGTGTTGCTGCTGCCCAAAGACATTCAGCAGGCGGTGATCGACCGCCGATGCTCGTTGGACGCCGGCCGGCCTCGTTCGGTCGGTGACCCGCACGCGATCGCGCGTGCGCTGCGCCAAGCCGCCGGGCCGGTCACGATCATCGCCGGCGAGCAGGTCGCCCGCGACGACGCGCGCGCCGAGCTCGCGGAACTTCGCGGTGTCCTGCGCGCGCGAGTGGCCTGCGTGCCCGACGCCAAGGACGTCGCGGGAACGCCTGGTTTCGGATCGTCTTCGGCGCTGGGCGTCACCGGGGTAATGGGCCACCCGGGAGTGGCGACGGCGGTGGCCGACAGCGGACTCTGTCTGGTGGTCGGCACCCGGCTCTCGGTGACCGCCCGGACAGGTCTCGACCACGCGCTGGCCGCGGTGCCGACGATGTCCATCGGATCGGCGCCCCCCTACCTCGCGTGCACTCACGTTCACACCGACGATCTGCGAGCGTCGCTGCGCATGTTGACCGAGGCACTCGTCGGCGCGGGTCGGCCGGCCGGCCTCCGGGTGCCCGACGTCGTTCCGCACACGGAGCTGGCGCCACCAATCTTCGACGGTCCGGGAGTCCGTTACCGCGACGCGATGGCCGAACTCGACCAGGCGCTGCCCGCCGGGGTCGACATCGTCGTCGATGCCGGAAACACCGGCGCAGCAGCCGTTCACTACCTGCCGGTGCGTCGTCGAGGTCGTTTCGCGGTCGCCCTCGGCATGGGCGGCATGGGCTACAGCTTCGGAGCCGGTATCGGAATGGCGTTCGCGCGCAGGAAAGCTCGGGGTTCGGGCCAACGGGTCGTGGTGATCGCCGGCGATGGCGCGTTCTACATGCACGGCATGGAGGTGCACACCGCGGTGCACTACCGGCTGCCGGTGACGTTCGTGTTGCTCAACAACAACGCCCACGCCATGTGCGTGACGCGTGAGCAGCTGTACTACAACGACTTCTACAGCTACAACCGCTTCTCGCCCAGCAATCTCGGGGCGGGCCTCGCCGCGATGTTCCCCAAGCTGACATCAACCGACGTCAGCGACACGGCGGGACTGGCCGCCGCGGTGCGTGCCTCGCTCGACGTCGACGGTCCGTCGGTGGTCAGCGTGGAATGCGCTGCCGACGAGATTCCGCCGTTCGCACCGTTTCTGGACACAGCTGTAACCAACCGCGCCACTAGTCAACATGTTTCACACGCACAGGAGGATCACGCCCATGTCGCTGCCAGCGCTTGACGACATCGCCACCCACACCGGAACCACCGAGCCGATCGACGGCGTGGTCCGGATCGAGACGACCCCGTTGGAGGAGACGGCCGGAACTTTCTTCTCGCAGCTGCGCTCGGTTTATCCACACAGCGAGGTGTTCGGGAACTACTGCACTGTCAACGATTACGTGGACTGTCCACCCGACGAGCTGTTCGAGTATCTGTCCGACACCCGAAGTCTGGAGGAATGGACCTACACCCTGCGCGGCTTCGCCCCGACCGAGGAACCGGGCCTGTGGGAGGCCTACGACCGGCTGCTGCCGGACACCACGATCTACACCCGTACCTACGCCAACTCCCAGGCGCGCACCGTCGACTATCACTGTGCGTGGGATCAGGGCAGGCACTTGTGGATGATCTACCTGATGCGTGTCCTCGACGCACAGGTGATTCTGGACAAGCCGGGTTCTGTTGTGCTGTGGACGAATTGCCGGCATCCGTTCTACGATGCCAACCCCTATCCGGAGACGGCACCGGACGGTCGTACCGGCTGGGTGGGTGACTTCTGGGATCTGTTCGGTCCCGGCCACGCGCTGGAATTGAACAACCTCAAAAGCATTGCCGAGTACCGCCACCGGCACGGGCTCCCGATCACCCCGGCGTGGATGAAATGACCACGCAGCCCAGCGTCAGCCTAATCGACGTCGCCAGCTATCTGCCCGGCGATCCGATCGGTGCCGACTACTACGCGCAGTTCGCCGATTCCGACGAATTACGTGACAACGTCATGTTCCGCGCGCCCTCATTCCGTCATCACGTCGCCCGGGACGAGACCGCGATCGACATGGTCGAGCGTGCCGCGCACGGACTGATCGAGCGGCATGGTCGCGATGTCATCGAGAACGTCGACATTCTGATCAGCCACACTCAGTTGCCGGACGTGCCGTTCTATGGCGCCGGTGGTGGCATCGCGCATCGGCTCGGCATGCGGCCGAATTGGGTGCTCGATCTGCACAACGGCGGATGTGCGGCGTTCGTATTGGCGCTCAACGTAGCCCGTCGGCTGATCGCGTCGGGTGAAGGACAGACCGCACTGATCGCGGTCGCGCAGAATACGGCGGGGCAGGTCTTCGACCAGCCAGGAGTACGCCGCAAGGCGCAGTCAGCGGTTCCCGGTGACGGCGCTGCGGTCGGCCTGGTATCGCTGAGTGACCAATCACCGATTCTCGATATCGAGTGCCGCACCTATGGCGAATACGCCGGCGACATGACGATCGCCATGGATCCGCCCCGCAAGTACTGGGAGGCCGGATCCGGCGAGGGCTCGATCGGGTTCACCGAAACCAAGATCGCCAAGGTGCTGGCCCGGGGGAACCGTCAGGTCCCCGAGGTGGCATACGCGGTGTGTGACCGAATCGGGCTCAAGCCCAGAGACATTGACCTGCTGGTCACCAACCAGCCCAACCGGGTGTTCCTGCGCAACTGGCGGGAGGCGTTGGAATTACCCGCGTCGCGGCACCTCGACACCTACGACGAATGCGGCAACCTGTTCGGAGCCGGTATTCCGCTGAATCTGGATCGCGCGATCTCGTCAGGGCAAGTCGGGGCCGGCGATGTGGTCATGATGGCCGCGTTCGCGCACGCCGGTGACTTCGCCGGCGCCGCGGCGGTGCGCTGGGGTGGTCGGCACTGATGGCCGAGCCCGCGTTCGGAACGTCGGTGACCGCCGAGGTTGTCGCCTCGCTGCCACCGGCGGTCGACTCGTTCGCGCTGTCGCTCAACGAAAGTCCGTTCCCGCCACTGCCCGGAGTGCGTTCGGCGCTGGTGCGCTGTGTCGACGCGGCCAACCGTTATCCCGAGTTCCTGCCGGGCCAGTTGCCCCGAATGATCGCCGACCGGATCGGAGTGGACCACGAACAGGTGGTGCTCGGAGCGGGGGCATCCGGGGTGGCGATGCAGGTCCTGCACGCCGTGACCGGGCCCGGCGACCGGATCGTGATGAGTACGCCGACATTCGACGGCTACCCGATATTCGCGCGGATGGCCCGGCTGACGCCGGTCAGCATCGCGCTCGACCAGTACGGGTATCAGGACCTGGTGGCGATGGCCGAAGCGGCGGCGGACGCGAAGGTGGTCGTGTTGTGCCGTCCGCACAATCCGACCGGCTCACTGGAGGCGCTCTCGTCGGTCGAATGGTTCCTGCGGCAGATACCCAACGACACCATCGTGCTGCTCGACGAGGCCTATATCGAGTTCGTCTCGGCACGATACCGAATCGACGGGCCGAGCCTGGTCCGCAGGTTCCCGAATGTTGTTGTGCTACGCACGTTCTCCAAGGCCTACGGCCTCGCGGGACTGCGCATCGGTTACGGCTTTGCCGCGGCTGAGTTGGCTGCAACAGTGGCGGCCATGCAGTTGCCGTTCGGTATGAGCAACGCCACGGTGGCGGCCGTCGCTGCTTCCTACGACGCCGAACACCAGCTGGCACAGCGCATTCGCCGGATCGTCACCGAGCGCAACCACTTGCGGCTCCGTCTGATGGCGATGGGCGTCCACAGCATGGACTCGCACGCCAACTTCGTCTATCTGCCGAAGGCGCGGCGGCCCTGGCGGGACGTGTTCGCCAAGGTCGGCCTGCAGGTCCGCTGCTATCCCGACGGTGGTGCTCGGATCACCGTCGGCGAACTGCCGTCGACGCTGGCCGTCCTCTCCGCGGTGGAAAAGTCGCTGGCTTAGGGCTGCGAGCGACTCCTTCCTGGTATGAAAGGGCGTGGCTCTATCTGATGAGCGTGGCCCGTCCGACTCACGCGACCCGATCGCGGTCGCGCGTGCGAACTGGGAAAGGGCCGGATGGGGCGGCGTCGCCGAAGGAATGGTCGCGGTCACTTCGGTGATGCGCGCCCACCAAATTCTGCTGGCGCGTGTCGAAAATGCCTTGCGGCCTTACGATTTGAGCTTCTCTCGGTTTGAGCTCCTGCGTCTGTTGGCGTTCAGCCGCAGCGGAGCGCTACCGATCACCAAAGCATCCGATCGACTGCAGGTACACGTCACCAGCGTCACCCACGCCATCCGCCGGCTGGAAGCCAACAAACTGGTGCAACGGGTGCCGCACCCAACCGACGGACGAACCACGCTGGTCCAGATCACCGACCTGGGCCGCTCGACCGTCGAGGATGCCACCGTCACCCTCAACGAACAGGTGTTTGCCGACATCGGTATCTCCGAGCGCGAGTCGCAGGCGCTGGTGTCGTCGATCGAGACGCTGCGGCGCAACGCCGGCGACTTCTAGCCGACGAGAGACGGCACCGGAATCGTCGCCGTGACCGTGGTGCCGGAGCCGGGCCGCGAGCGAATGTTCAGCCGGCCGCCCACCAGTTCGGCCCGTTCGGCCATCGACAGAACACCGTAGCCCCCCATCTCGTCGCTGCCCAGCGGATGTTCGAAAGTATCGAAACCTATTCCGTTGTCCACGATTTCGAGTCGGGCAATGGGTCCAGCTTCGATTGCGAACTTTAGCCTTGCCACCGAGGCGTTCGCGTGTTTGACGATGTTCTGCAGCCCTTCTTGGGCGATCCGGTACAGCGCGATCTCGATGTGTTCGGGTAGCCGGACGTCGGCGAGATCGAGTTCGGTGTCCAGATGCGGGATGGACCGGGCCAGGCTGGCCAGCCCGCCGGCCAGACCCAGGTCGTCGAGCACCGGGGGCCGCAGGCCGCTGATCGCGACCCGGGCCTCGCCCAACGTCAGGCCGACCAGTTCGCGGGCCTCGGCGAGTTGACAGGAGGCCTCGGCGGGATCGCTGCCGACCGCACGGGCGGCCGCGTCGAGTCGATAGGACAGCGTGATCAGGCGCTGCGAAATGCCGTCGTGAATATCGCCGGCCACCCGGCGACGTTCGATCTCCTGCGCCTCGATCACCTGCTCGACGAACAACTCGTGGGCGCGTTCCCTGGCCACCAATTGCCGGTGCAGTCGCGCCTGATGCATGGCGCCGGCGATGAGGCGGCCGATGACGCGCAGGAGTTCGACGTCGCCGTCGGTGAATTCGCGACGGGCGACGGTGTGCACGTTCAGCACGCCGACCAGACCGCCCGGGTCGGTCTCCATCGGCATCGACACCATCGAGGTGAAGTCGCGACCCCGCAACGACTGGATCGGCAGGTAGCGCGGATCGGCTTCCTTGTCGTCGGTGATGACGACCGGCTCGCGGTGTTTGGCGACCCAGCCGGAAATGCCGGATCCCAAGGGCAGCCGGATCTTTCCCACCTGGCCGTCGAATGGCGGCGTCGCGCCGGCGAGCGTCAACGAACGGTCGCTGTCGTCGAGGACGTGCACGAAACACACGTCGGTTCCGGTGGCCGCGGTGATCATTCGCGCCGCCGCGGCGGCCAAGGGTCCCACTCCCGGCCCGGTCGAGGCGGCCTCGATGAGTTCACGCAGCAAGGCCAATTCGCGGTCGGTGTCGACGAGGTCGTGTACTGCGCGCGACCCGCGGGGCGCGCTGCTCATTGGTAGATGCCTTCGCGCAGCGCTGTTGCCACCGCACCGGTGCGGTCGTTGACGCCGAGCTTGCGATAGATCGACCGCAGATGGCTCTTGACCGTCTCTTCGCCGATCACCAGCTTGGTGGCGATGCCGCGGTTGGACAGCCCGTTGACCATGCAGGACAGGATCTCGCTCTCGCGCTGCGTGAGCCCTTGCCGGGCACCGGGCCAGAATTCGTCCCGCTGCATTCGGGCCGCGGTGTCGGCCGCGCGGGCCGCCATCCCTGGATCGATGACGGTGTCGCCCTGGTGCGCCAATTCCAGCTGTCGCACCAGGTCGTCGCTGCTGATGCTTTTCAGCAGGTAGCCGCTGGCGCCCACCCGCAGCGCCTGGTACAGGTACTGCTCGTCGTCGTAAACCGACAGCATCACGACTTTGCGGTCGGACGCGCGCTCGCGCAGCATCTTGCACAGGTCCAATCCGCTGGAACCCTGCATGCGCACGTCACACAGCACCACGTCGGGCCGCAGCTCGTCGACAATCTCGACGGCACGCTCGACACCGACGGCCTGGCCGACGACCTGAACCCGGTCCTTGAACGAGGTCAGCATCGCCTTGAGGCCCTCGATGACCATCTCGTGGTCATCGACCAGAACAAGTCGCACCGGGGCCGCCATTGCCTCACAGTATGGCCGACACGTCGTAGCCGAGTGCAGACCCCCGCACCGGGGTTTCGGCGACCACTCCGCCTATTGAACTCATCGTGAACCTATATCGAACATCCAATCGAGGCACCGCTCCAGGCCGACCTAACCGCTGGCAGACCAGGCTATTCCCGGCGATGGCCTCGAACTGGGTCAGCGCGTCATCGTGAAATCCGCCGGTCAAACTGGGTCTGTCCAGGGAGTGGATAAACACTAGGGCTTCAACTCACTGCCCCGAGATCCCAGGACGGTATGAATGGTGATTGGCGCTACCGTGTTTTTGCCGAGCCGGAGAATTGATGGCTGACGACCTCGGCGGCCCGGCGCGGCCGCTCATCGGATACGTAACCCGCGCGGACGCGCCGCGGATCACCCCCGCGCCGATCAACCGGGGATGGATGTCGCAGATGTCGCAGACACGCATGGGATGGCCGAATCGATGTTTGCCGATGCTCATCGCGAATCAGAGCGGTTGGGAGTTGCGCAACAACTGCGCATTCACCGCAACGTGGACCGGTCAGGCGACTGGCGCCGACGTAATGATCACGCCCGACGAGCGCAACACCAATCACCTGCTGCCACTCAGCCATTTTGGTAACGGCATCTTGACGTGGAATCTGCGGATCCTCTTTCGCACTCCACCCGGCTACAATTTGCTGGTCCGCGGACCGGCGAACTATCCGAAAGATGCGGTTTCTCCACTCGAAGGTGTCGTTGAAACAGACTGGGCAAGCGCAACTTTCAGTATGAGCTGGAAACTCACCCGCAAACTGATGCCGGTGCGCTTCGAGGTCGACGAGCCGATCTGCATGATCGTCCCGCAGCGCCGAGCGGAACTTGAAGAATTTGTCCCGGAGCTTCGGCCCGTCGAGTCGGACGAGGATCTGCACCGAAAACATCAGACGTTCCTGCGCTCCCGCGACGCGTCCAAGCAAATCGAGCAGGTGGCCAACGTTGCCGCGGGCAAGGGCGTGGAATGGCAAGCCGACTACACGCGCGGCGTGCACACCGACGGCGGGACCGGGGCGCCGGATCACCAGACTCGGCGTCATCTTCGCTCATTTGATCAGCCACCCGGCGACCGCGGCGACAGCGTCACCGACGGCCGCGGCCAACCCCGGCCCGGCCCCGATGCCAGCAGCCGTTGATCGTCGCAACCCACGCAGCGGCCCGCGGTTGGCCACCCGAATCCCCCTAATGGGGGAGGCTAGGGCGCCGCGATTCGGGGCACCCTGGCTAGCGTGCGAGCCAAGGGGAAGACTCGTCCGACGCGGACGTTCTGGTGGGACCGGGAGTCACGGACCGGCACCGACGAATTGCGCGCGGTGATCTTCGACGCCGATTCCGCGCTTGCGGGAATCGACAGCGACACCGATGGGGCAGCCCGAACGGAGCTGATCGATGCGGTGATGAGCCTTTTTGTCGCCGGCATCTGGGTGAGCGTAGTGAGCGCGCGACCCCGGGTTGAGGTGCAGACGTTGGTGCGTAACCTGCTCGGCGACGGCGTGGTCGAGACGACTGTGACCATCGACGACGTGACCGAAGTCGATGCGGGCCTGGCGAGCAGGGGAGAGCTTTACCGGCTGGCGTTGTGGGAGATGGGAATAACGGCCCGCGCCGCGCTGGCCGTCACAACTCCGGCGGGGGTGCGCGCGGCGGTCGCGGCGGGTTTGCCCGCGGTAGTCATCGCTGAGCCGCTGTCAGCGGCCAGCTGTCAGCAGGCGCATCGCCGCTGGTGGATTCGCCAAGCTGCCTAGCGGCGCAGCGTCTCGATGATCGCGCTGAAGTCTTTGTCGCCGTTGGCAATTGCGAACTTCGCGTAGATATCGGCGGCGTGGCTGCCCAACGGCGCGGTCGAGCCGGTCGAGTTGACCGCATCCATTGCCAGGCCGAGGTCCTTGTTCATCAGCGCGGTAGCGAACCCCGGCTTGAACTCGTTGTTGGCCGGAGACGTCGGGACCGGTCCTGGCACCGGGCAATTCGTGTGGACCGCCCAGCAGTTTCCGGTAGCGCCGGTGATGACGTCGAACAACGACTGGGCCGACAGGCCGAGGTTCTCGGCCAGCACGAACGCTTCACCGATCGCGATCTGCTGCACGGCCAGCACCATGTTGTTGCAGACCTTGGCGGCCTGGCCCGCGCCGGCATCGCCACAGTGAATGATTTTGCCCGCCATCGGTTCCAGCACGGCGCGGGCCCGCTCCAGCGCCGCGGCGTCGCCGCCGACCATGAAGGCCAGCGTGCCGGCGACCGCGCCCTTGACGCCACCGGAGACCGGTGCGTCGAGCTGGGCCACGCCGTGCGAACCCGCCAGCGCGTGGACCTCGCGGGCATCGTCGACGGAAATGGTTGAGCTGTCGATGAATAACGCGCCCTCGCGGACGACGGGCAGGAGGTCGGCGTAGCAGCGCTTCACCAGGTCGCCGTTAGGCAGCATCGTGATCACCACGTCCGCGCCGGTGGCGGCCGCGGCGCCGCTGTCCAGCACCACGACGCCACTGGCCTTCGCGGCTTCCACTGCCGCGGGAACCGGGTCGAAACCCCGCACGGTATGGCCCGCGGCGACCAGGTTTTTCGACATCGGGCCACCCATGTGGCCGAGCCCCAGAAACGCAACGGTGGACATGCCTTCGAGCCTCCTAGGCGCTGGCGCGGACCCGGGCGGCTTCGGCCCGTCCGATGACCACTCGCATGATTTCGTTGGTGCCCTCCAGGATGCGGTGCACCCGGAGGTCGCGCACGATCTTCTCCAGACCGTACTCGCGCAGATAGCCGTAGCCGCCGTGCAGTTGCAGTGCGGAGTCCGCGACGTCGAAACACGAGTCGGTGACATACCGTTTGGCCATCGCGCACAGCTCGACCTTGTCCTCGGCGCCATCGTCCAGCGCGGCGGCCGCCCGCCACAACAGCAGTCTCGACGTCTCCAGCGCGGTGGCCATGTCGGCCAGGGTGAACCGGATGGTGGGCTCGTCGAGCAGGGGAGCCCCGAACGCCTCACGGTGCGCGACATAGCTTGCGGCCTTGTCATAGGCGGCCTGCGCGCCACCCAACGAGCAGGCGGCGATGTTGATCCGGCCGCCGTTGAGGCCGTTCATCGCAATCCCGAAGCCGCCGCCCTCGCCGTCCGTCCCGCCCAGCATCGCGTCGGCCGGCACCCGCACCCCGTCGAGGATGACCTGGGCGGTCGGCTGGGCGTGCCAGCCCATCTTCTCCTCGTGGGCGCCGAAACTCAGTCCCGGCGTGCCCTTTTCGACGACGAACGCCGAGATGCCACGCGGACCCTCGGATCCGGTTCTGGCCATCACCAGGTAGACGTCCGAGGTGCCGGCACCCGAGATGAACTGCTTGACACCGTCGAGGACGTAATCGCCGCCCTGCTGAACGGCCTTGGTGCTCAACGCCCCGGCATCCGAGCCGGCGCCGGGCTCGGTCAGACAGTAACTGGCGATGGCGTCCATCGAGGCCAGCCGCGGGATCCAGTCCTTGCGTTGCTCGTCGGTGCCGAACGCGTCGACCATCCACGCGCACATGTTGTGGATCGACAGGAATGCCGCGATCGTGGGACAGGCCGTGGCCAGTTGCTCGAAGATCCGCACCCCGTCCAGCCGGCGCAGCGCGCTGCCGCCCACGTCGTCGCGGCAGTAAATCGCCGCCATTCCCAAACCGGCCGCCTCGCGAAGTTCGTCGACCGGGAAGTGCTGCGCGGCATCCCATTCCAGGGTGTGCGGGGCGAGTTTCTTGGCGGCGAACGCGGCGGCCGTCTCGGTGATGACGCGTTCGTCGTCGTCCAGACCAAACAGTTGCATGACGCGCGCTACTTCATCGTCGGGATGGTGAACTCCGCGCCATCCTTGATGCCCGACGGCCAGCGCTCCGTGACGGTCTTGACCTTGGTGTAGAACTGGATCGACGCCGGACCGTGCTGGTTGAGATCGCCGAAGCCGGACCGCTTCCAGCCACCGAAGGTGTGATACGCCACCGGAACCGGGATCGGCACGTTGACGCCCACCATGCCCACCTGAACCCGGGAGACGAAGTCGCGGGCGGCATCGCCGTCGCGGGTGAATATTGCTACGCCGTTGCCGTATTCGTGCTCGCTGGGCAACCGCAGCGCGTCTTCGTAATCGTGGGCCCTGACGATGCACAGCACCGGGCCGAAGATCTCGTCGGTATAGATCGACATGTCGGTGAGTGACGTTGTCGAACAGCGTGGGGCCGATGAAGAAGCCCTTCTCCAGGCTGTTGTCGTCGAAGGTCAGTTCATCGGTGGTGCGGTCGCGGCCGTCCACCACCAGGTCGGCGCCGGCCTCGACGCCCTGGCCGATGTAGTCGCGCACCCGCTTGAGCGCGGCCTCGGTGACCAGCGGGCCGTAATCGGCCTTCGGGTCGAGGCTGTGCCCGACCCGCAGTTGGTTGATTCGCTCAACCAGCCTGTTGCGCAGTCGGTTTGCGGTTTCCTCGCCGACTGGCACCGCGACGCTGATCGCCATGCACCGCTCGCCGGCACTGCCGTAGCCGGCGCCGATCAGCGCGTCGACCGCCTGGTCCAGGTCGGCATCGGGAAGGATGACCATGTGGTTCTTCGCACCGCCGAAGCACTGCGAGCGCTTGCCGTTGGCAGCCGCGGTCTCGTAGATGTACTGCGCGATGTCGGAGCTGCCGACGAAGCCGACGGCCTGGACGTCGGGGTGGTGCAGGATGGCGTCGACGGCCTCCTTGTCGCCCTGGACCACCTGGAACACACCGGCGGGCAGGCCGGCCTCGACGAACAGCTCGGCGAGCCGCAGCGGCACGGACGGGTCACGCTCAGAAGGCTTGAGGATGAACGCATTTCCGCATGCGAGCGCGGGACCGGCCTTCCACAGCGGAATCATCGCCGGGAAGTTGAACGGGGTGATGCCCGCGACCACGCCCAGCGGCTGGCGGATCGAGTAGACGTCGATGCCGGTGCCGGCGCCTTCGGTGAACTCGCCCTTGAGCAGATGCGGGATGCCGATCGCGAACTCGATGACCTCGATGCCGCGCTGGATGTCGCCCTTGGAGTCGGGAACCGTCTTGCCGTGCTCCAGGGAAAGGAGTTCGGCCAACTCTTCGATGTTGGCGTGGACCAACTCGACGAACTTCATCATCACTCGCGCACGGCGCTGCGGGTTGAACGCCGCCCATTCCTTCTGGGCTTTCACCGCCGAGGCCACCGCGGTGTCGACGTCGGCCTTTGACGCCAACAGCACCTGCGCCTGCACCTGACCGGTGCTCGGGTTCAGCACGTCAGCGGTGCGGGTGGAGGAGAGGTTGCTGCGGCGTCCGTCGATGAAGTGCGGAATCTTGTAAGTCATGGTGTCCCTCGGACATAGAAAGTAAGCAGATCTTTTACTAGGACATCCTAGTAACTGGGGCGCGGTGCTGGCAAGTACACACACAGACGGGCCCAACCCGAACTCATGGAATCAGGACGGCTTGGCCACGACGACCGGCGGCCTTAGGAACCGCCACGCCAGGCTGCGCGGCCCACATGTCCAGGACAGAAAGCTTGAGTGGACACCTGAACAAACAGGACCATCGAGCGCTGGTATTGGTCGAGCGGGTTGACCGGGGCATCTGCGTAAGCGGCGTCCGCGAGATTGTCCGCGATTTCGGCGGCCGATTCCCCCCTGCCGAGGTCCGCACACACCTGATGACCGGCCGCGATGACGCTGGGAATGCCGTCGTAGGCAGGGATGCCCGCATTGTCCAGCATGGCCAGGAAGTTGTCGTCTTGAGGAGTGGCGAAGCCCCGGGGCGCCAACGCGACTGCAGCACAAACGAAGCCCACACCGATCATTGGCGAGGGTTTCATTTCAGTGCTTGTCCTCCCGGATGGGTGGTCTGCCAGATCTGCCCGCCGGAGTGGTCGCGATCTGGGCACAGGTAGTGCATTGCGTCCGCGACGAACACCGTCGACTGGTTGTCGTCCAGCCTCGTTTGCTCGTGAACGGCAGTGCCGACTTCGTCCCCGTTCATCGTGGTAAGCAAATCGCACGCACTGTGGGCCGACGTCAGTAGGACATCATCGGACGGCCCCGTGATGCCGTCAGCCTTGAGTTGGGTTAGCAAGGCGTCTTCCGGCGAGGCATGCGCCACGGGAGCGGCGAACAACACGACCCCGGCCATCGTCGCAGCGGCCCACCGCTGTGCCCGCCGTTGCGCGCTCGCAACAACTTTCGTCATCTGCCCGTGGCACAGCACTCGAACCGCCGCCGCTGATGGTTTGGCCGCCCCCTGCTCAGTCGCCGCCGCCGGTGTGGTTGGCGGTGCTCTTGCTCTGGTCTTCAGATTTCGGCACGGTCTTCTCTTCCTCTCCGGCGCTTTTACCGGGGGCGTTGCCCTTCAGGTATTTCTTGGCAGGCTCGCTGCTCTCGTCGAGCTGCTTGGGGCAGTAAGCCTTCGCCGAAATGGTCGCGAATTGAGCTGCGCCGCTCTCAGTAAGGGCCGGGTTGCTCTCCTGCAGGTGCTGGATCAGGTGCAGGCCGCCCATGCCGTTGTGGAGCGCGCCACACACGGCCTGGCCCGCGCTGACGGCCTGTCCCGGATCGGAGAAGCCGATCCCGACCTTCTTCAAGTCGGCGAGGAACGAGCCGTTGTTCTCGTCGGTGGCCGGCTCGTCGACGCCGGGTTCGGCGTGTGCCGGCGCGGCCAGCGCGAGACCCAGCGATATGCCGAGCAAAGCGAGTAGTTGTTTCATCAATCCTCCTTAACCTGTTTCCGTTGCGGCTTTTTGGACCGCCGCCGTGGCTTTGCCGTCGGTCAGATGCACGGCGTGAATACCTGGCTTGGTCGACAGCTTGGCGACCAGGTCGTCGAGTCCGGCTTCGTCGACGTTCCAGTGCTGCACCTCGTCCGGCGCCTCTTGCAACTTCGCGATGACCTTGTCCAACGGGACCGGACCCTTCGAGCGCGTCGGTGTCACCACCTTGGCGCGCACACCCGCCGAGGCGACCACGCGAGATGCGGGGCTACCCAGCGCGCCGCCGGCCAAGCTGCCCAGGCTGGCCTGGTGTAGCGCGCTCAGCGGCACCTCCATGGTGGGAGCGGCCGTGGCGGCGAAAGCCCCGTCCGGCAAGGACGTTGCGGCGAGCCTGATCGCGGGGGTGGCACCGGCCCAGCTGGGCGGCACCGACAGCTTGCCGATCGTGTGCGCGCCGCCGATGGCCGCTGCCGCGGCCTTCGGCGCGATACCGAGGCCGCCGCCATGCCCTGGCGACGAGAGCCCGGCGCCCAGCGATCCGAGGCCGATCCCGTGGCTCCACGGTTGGTAGACGAAGAAGTTCTTCCACTGCGAGATGCCCATGCTGGTCGAACTGTTGACGACGTTGGTGTACGTCGCCTGACTGCCGACGCTGTTCGCGAAGCTGAACACGCCCGAATAGAGCGACTGCAGGTTAGAGCCGCCCGGGATGAGGCCGAACGCATTGGTGAAGAAGTTCGTGTAGGTGGTGTTGAAGTTGGTCACGGCTGACGAGAACGAGTTCAGGTCGGTTTCTATCGCAGTGAGGATTCCCGAGGGATCCAACGGTGCCGCTGCGGCGGCCTGTGTCGCGGCCGCCTGAGCGGCCGTCCCGCTGGCGTTGGTGGTCTGCGGCGCCTCGGTGAACGAGCCCAACCCCGACGTCGCCGACTGCGACGATGCCGAGTACCCGGTAATAGCCGCGACATCCTGGGCCCAGAACTGCTCGTACTCCGCCTCGAGGGCGGCGATCGCCGCGTTGTACTGACCGAAGATGTTGGCCTGCAACAGCGTCAGCAATTGAGCACGGTTCGTCGCGATCTCGGCCGGGGGGACGGTCGCCGCCAACGCCGTCTCGTAAGCGCTGGCCGCGGCCCGGGCTTGGCCCGCGGTCTGCTCAGCCTGGCCTGCCGTCGTGCTCAACCAGGACACGTATGGCGCGGCAGCCGCGGCGGCGGCGTCTGCGGACGGGCCGGTCCAGTCACCACCGACCAGGCCGGCAATCGTCGACTCGAATTGGGTTGCGGTCGACTGCAATTCGCCGGACAACGCGTCCCAGGCCGCCGCGGCGGTCTGCAACGACTCCGCTCCCGGTCCCGAGTAGATCTTGGTCGAAATCAGCTCCGGGGGCTGGGCTGCGAAATCGAAAACCATTGCTGACTCTCCTTATTCCGCGCTCGGCGGGATCACGATGATGGTGGCGCTGGTGGCGATCTCGTCCGCCGCCACCGCGCCGGGGACGCGATAGCCTTGCCCGACGGCTGCCCGGGTGGCGGTACCGCCGATGGCCCGTCCGGCGAGACTCGACAGCGCCGTCTGGCCGAACATGCCGGGCTGGGCGAGTCCCATCTCGGGAGCGGCATCCGCCGAGGCCAGTTCCATCTCGGCGGCCACCGTACGGACGGCCGGCGTCGCGGCCGCCCAGTTCTGCGGTACCGAGAGCGAACCGATGTAGCCGGCCCGGCCGACCGATGCCAGCGTCTCGGCGCTACCCGCGCCGGAGTACGAACCGCTCAGCAGCCCGCTGTGCAACAACGGCGACAGCGCCCCGGTGACGGGAGTCGGGTGCAGCAGGGGCCCGATGCCCTGAATGCCGACACCGAGGCCCGGGATGCTGATAGACGCCTGGTAGAAGCTTCGGATCGCGCCGGAGGCATACCCCAATGGGCTGAACGGCCCGGCGAGGAAGGTGCTGATGCTGGTGTTGAACGCGCTGATCAACTTCGAGACGCTCGACACCCCGCCCGTCAGGTCGGGCGGCAGAGTCGCCGTGAGGGCCGGTATTCCCATCGAGTTGATGAACGCGGTCTGAGCGGCCGTCAACTGTGTGCCGAAGCTGGTGATGTCGGTGTTCAGAGTCGTCAGCTGGGTGTTCATCTGCGTCAGGAACGCCAGAAGATCGCTCGTGGCGTCAGCAGGCTGGGCTGCCGCTGCCTGCGCGGTGGAGGCCACTTGACTCGCCTGCCCGCTGTCGGTCGTGGTGGCCGGCGCCTCGGTGATCACCGGCAGCTGGGTGGCTGCCCCTGCGGCGCCGGCGTAGGCATACATCGCTCCCGCGTCCTGAGCCCAGAACTCGGCGTAGGTGGCCTCGGTGGCGGCGATCGCCGGGGTGTTGATGCCCAGGAAGTTGGTCGCGACCAGCGCCGCCAGCAAAGTCCGATTGGCCGCGATTACCGGTGGCGGGATGCTGGCGGCGAAGGCGGCCTCGTAAGCCGCTGCGGCGGCCTGAGCCTGGGCTGCGGTCTGCTCGGCCTGCGCGGCGGTGCTGCTCAGCCATTCGGTGAAGGGCGCTGCCGCACTTGCAGCGGCGGTCGACGACGGTCCCTGCCAGTTCGAGCCCAACTCCGTGATCGTGGAGGCGTAACCCGCCGCCGTGGTTTGCAACTCGCTGGCCAGGGCGGCCCAGGCCGTTGCGGCCGTCAGTAGCGGCGCCGACCCCGGACCCGAATAGATTTTGCCGGAGTTGACCTCCGGCGGTAGCGCTCCAAAGTCGAAAACCATCCGTATCCCTCGCTCGGCTATGTGGGTGGTCAGCGCCCGTCGCGTGTCCAGCGCTAGGGCGGGAAGTGCCTGTTCGGGGGCGTCCTTCAACGCTGACAATTCGGTGCGAATTGCCTGGCAGTCAGCTGGATTTTCCCGGTGGCGAAAGGCTATCCAGGTTCGCGACAGCCGTGTTTTGCCCAGCCCGCGCAGCGGCCCGACCGGCGCGGTCTGGAACGGCTCTTCTCGTTCTCCGTGCGGCCGTGAATCGAGCCTGAAAATGACATCTGAGCTGGGCAGACATCGATGTCACGGTTGACTGTTGAACACGCGCGGTGAGGTGAACGACGAGTGTCGGAGAATAAAAATCTGGAAATCAAAAAGTCGCCTAGATCATTCCGGCGCCTGTTCGCGCGTTCGGTTTGCGGACGTTTAAGCACGCCAGAGCGGGTTTTGCCGATGCCGGCCGGGGTTACACGGGGAGCTGTTCGAGGTATACGTGCGCGCCGGAAAATGAGCTACTTGCCTAACAGGCCTACAGTCGTCTCAGAAGCGATGTTCGTACTTGAGGAGACATCACATGTCATTCGTGACCACCCAGCCCGAGGCGCTGAGCTCGGCGGCAACTGCCCTTGGCGGCATCGGCTCGTCTTTCAGCGCGCAGAATGCCGCCGCGGCGGCGCCGACGACCGGTGTCGTTCCCGCTGCCGCTGACGAGGTGTCGGCCCTGACCGCCGCGCAGTTCGCTGCGCACGCGCAGCTGTATCAGGCCGTCGCCGCACAGGCCGCCGCAATCCACGAGCAGTTTGTGAACACGTTGGGCACCAGCGCAGGGTCGTACGCGGCTACCGAGGCCGCGAACGCCGCGTCCGCGCTCTAAACCAGTAACTCTCCGTCGGCCGGGCATCGTGATGGTGCCCGGCCGACATCTTTTTGTCCGCGTAGGCTGCACGGCGAATCGACCACGCCCGACAGTGAGGAAACCCGGTGGCGGAACCCGTACTGGATGCGACCGCCGCCCTGAGTGAAGCCGAACGCCTGGTGCAGGCCGGCGACTTTCCGGCAGCGGTGCAGATTCTTGAGGGCGTCGTCGATCGCGAGCCGACTATCGCTGTGCTCTATCTACTCGCTTCGACAAATCTCGAACTCGGACATCACGACAAGGCGTTGCATTACGCCACACGCGCAGTAGACACCGATCCCTCGTCGCCGCCGGCCCGAGATGTGCTTTCGAAAGTGTATGTGGCGCAAGAGAATTTTGCGTTGGCGCTGGCGGAGCTGGAAGCCGTCGCCACCCTCGCTCGTGAAGAGCGACTTGCATCGCAGCCCGCTCAGTACTCGGTCCCAGCCCATTTCGCGTTGCACAACGTCGAACAACTCGACCACATCCTCGCCGGCAACAAAGCAGAGCAACAGTCCGCCGCCGGGCTGATCGGTGGACTGCAAGGCCTGCGGAGTGGCCTGGTCGACGTCATCAACGCAGCCAACGGCGAAGCGCCGTGGGTATCGATCAACCCGATCAACGGCCGCATGCTCGCCGACCCGCCGTATGTGAAGGTCCCCGAGGAGCGGTTACCGGCCTACCTGAACCCGGACGTGGACTACGCCTCGCTGCGGCAAGCCCTCACTGCCGGTGAACAAGTCCACGTCATCGATAACTTTTTGACCCCCGACGCGTTGAACCAGCTGCGCGCGTTCTGCCTGGGTTCCACGGTCTGGCGTCACCCGTACCCATTCGGCTATGTCGGTGCCTTCCCGCAGCACGGGTTCGCGAGCGTGTCACTGTTCGCGATCGCCGAAGAATTCTTGGCGGCGATGGGCGAGGTACTCTCCGATTTCCAGCTGGCCGCCTGGTGGGCCTTCGTCTACGACGCCAAACTACCCGGCACCGACATCCACGGCGACGACGCCGACTACTCGCTGAACGTCTGGATCACGCCCGATTCGGCGAACCTCGATCCGGACAGCGGCGGCCTGGTCATGTGGGACAAGAAAGCGCCCAGCGAGTGGAGCTACGACGAGTACAACTCCGGCGGCGACAAGGTCAGGCGGTATCTCGAAGAGCAGAGTGCCGAGTCGACCGTCATCCCCTACCGGTCGAACCGCGCAGTCCTGTTCGAGGGACATCTCTTTCACAAAACCGACGACTTCACCTTCGAGCCCGGATTCGAGAACCGGCGACGCAGCGTGACCATCCTGTTTCGCCGCCGAAAGGGACAGCCCGCCGCGGACTCTGCGTAACCCGCGACGCTATGGACCTCTGACCGGCAAAATCGATCAGCGGAGCCACGCTCTACAACAGGCAGGCAGCATGTGACGGCACATGGCGATTCCGCCGCCCCGCGGCCCTTGCGGCTGGTGCCCGGCGACGGCTATCCGAACTGGGACGCGGTCTACCAAGACAACGCCACCTGGGTTTACCGCACCATCTACGCGAGGGTCGGGAATCGGGCCGACGCCGAGGATCTCACCGCCGAGGTCTTCCTCGCGGCGCTGCGACCGCTTCGATTGACGGCCAGTGTCGGAGAGGTTCGCGGCTATCTGCGGGCCACTGCGCGAACCGTGTTGGCCGCGCACTGGCGCGAGACGCTGGGCCGTGAGATCACCTCGATCGACGACATCGAGCAACCGCCCGAGAGCGAGCAGGCGATCAGCACCGCCCCACAGCGGGTGGCCGGGGTCCTGGAACAGTTGCCGGACAACTATCGGCGAATTTTGGAACTGAGGTTCCTGCAAGGGCGTTCGATCAAGGAGTCGGCGGCCGAACTAGGGGTTACCGTCGCCAATGCCAAGGTGCTTCAGCATCGGGCGCTGCGGCTGGCCGCGCAGGTCAACGAAGAGGGCGAATCATGAACACGCGTGCATTGCGCAGATACATCGACGACCTGCTGCGTGGCCGACGCCCAAAGCCGTTCCGGCCCGACGACTTCGAGGCCGCGCAAATCAGGACGGCGATCGACTTACAGGCCGCGCGGCAGGACAGCGACACTCCGCGTCCGGAGTTCCTCGACGATCTGCGGCGCAGGCTTGCAGCGCAGCAGGACAGCGCCGAACGGCCGGCGCCGAGGTCGCATGCGACCCGCCGCACCGTGATCGTCGGTACGTCGGCTGCCGCGGCCGCCGCGGTGGCGGCGGTGTCGATCGACCGCACGTTGATCGATGGTCAGGCCGCCGACGGCGGTGACACCGGATCTCAGGAGCTCACCCCGAACACCGGTCGCTGGGTGCGGGTGGCGGCCAGCACCGACGTGACCGGCGGCGTGATGCAGCCGTTCGATGTCGGTTCGGTGATCGGGTTCGTCCGCCGGGTCGACGGCAAGCCAGAAGCCGTGTCGGGAGTGTGCACCCATCAGGGCTGCCGCCTGTGGTTCGACGCGCCCGACGACCGGTTGCGCTGCCCCTGCCATTCGACGTCGTTCACGCCGGCCGGCCGGGTGCTGACGCATCAACTGCCCATCGCTCCGAAACCGTTGCCCACATTGATGGTTCGCGAGCAAGCCGGCTCCATCGAGGTGTTCGTCCCTGCCTCACCGAATCAGCCGGCCTGAGGTCGTGTAACCCGCCGCCCTATCTCTTGGCGAGGCTTACTATCCCCGCCGATGATGGAGGTGCACGGCTATGCGCGTACGAACGTGGGGCGCAGGCATTTTGATGTTGGTGTCGATGGTGGCGGCATGCTCGGCGCCGCCGTCGGTGAAGGCGCCGTCGGTGACGTTCGGGCCGATGGCGACCACGCCGGGCATGGGCGGCATGTCGTCGATGCCGAACATGCCGGCGGGTCCGCCCGCCCCTTCGGCCGGCTCGGCGGCTCCGGTGGCCGGCAACGTCGTCTACATCGACAACTTCGCTTTTGCTCCGGCAAAGCTGACGGTGCCGGCGGGAAGCACCGTCACCTGGACCAACCGGGACGAGGAACCGCACACCGTCGTCGCCAACGACGGGTCGTTCCACTCACCCGGAATGGGTTCGCAGGCAACGTTTTCCTTCACCTTCGGGAAGGTGGGCACGTTCGACTACGTCTGCTCGATTCACCCGTTCATGCGCGCGACCGTGGTGGTGACGCAATGAGCGACCAGCCGCATGCAATGAACCGGCGCCAACTGATCCGGCACAGCGCCTGGTTCGGAGCGGCGGTCGGTTTGGCGGTGGTGGGCGGCGAGGTCGTCTCCCACGTCGCCGGCAGCGCAGACGCCGCGCGCAGCCCGAGTCGGCCCGCGTTGCGGTTCGCCCAGGTCAGCGACAGCCACATCGGCTTCCTGGGTAAGGCCAATCCCAATGTCGCGAGGTCGTTTACGCACGCGATCGACCAAATCAACAACCTCGGCTATGAACCGGACTTCGTGATCCACACCGGCGATCTCACCCATCTGGCCACAGCGGAGCAATTCGACCAAGTCAAGCAGATGATGTCGGGCCTGCGGACGCAGCACGTCTTCACGGTTCCCGGTGAACACGACTCCATCGATGACGGCGGCCAGAAATACCGCAGTGCGTTCGGCGCCGGAACCCGCGGTGACGGTTGGTACAGCTTCGACATCGCCGGTGTACACGTGATCGCGTTGGTGAACACCCTGAACCTGAAAAAGCTCGGCCACCTAGGCGTTGAGCAGCTCGAGTTCGTGGAGAAAGACGTGGCGCCGCTGCCCAGCGACACACCCATCATCGTGTTCAGCCATATCCCGCTGTTCGCCATGTACCCGGACTGGGGCTGGGGGACTGATGATTCCGCCCAGGCGCTGAGCTACCTGCGCCGCTTCTCATCAGTCACATGCCTCAATGGTCATGTGCATCAACTGTTTTCCAAGACCGAAGGCAACGTGACCTTCCACAGCGGAACGACGACGGCGTATCCGTTGCCGCATCCCGGCGACGGACCGGCGCCCAAGCCGGTCACCCTGCCGGCCGGAAAGCTGCAGGATGCGCTGGGTATCCGCGAGGTCAGCTATAACCGGGGCCAAACCACGCTCGCGCTGAAAGAGAAGACACTCCAATGATGGCGATCAGGTTATCGATGGCCCTGGCGGTGGCGACGAGCGGTATCAGCCACGCCTACCTGTATATCCATGGCTACCAGCATATTCCGATGATCGGCACGGCGTTCGTCGTGCAGGCGGGCGTCTCGTTCGCGCTGGCCCTGCTGATCCTCTTCGGGGGGCCGGTATGGCTGCAGTGGGCCGCGGCGGCGCTGGCCGGTGGTGCGTTGGTCGCATTCGCGTTGTCGCGCACCGTCGGACTTTTCGGCTTCTCCGAAACGGGATGGCAGCCGTCGCCGCACGCCGCGATCAGCGTGATCGCCGAAGTGCTGACGGTAGGGCTGTGGGCGGTCTACGTCGTCGGTCATCGGCGGCGCGGGCGGGTCCTCGACAACCGACAGGAGCCCTACGTCAGTAGGCCGGCCGCGCCGACCCAGTAAAGCTGTCGGACCCCTCTGGCATAATCGAATGTATGTTCGATTCCGTAATGAGTCGGCTGCACGAAGCGGCGCGAGCGGAGAACCGGGCCGCGGGGCAGCGGTTGACGGTGATCAGCGAGTTGGACCTGTTGTGGCTCAGGCGCTTTGGTGAGCGAGAGACCTGGGGCACCGACACCCACGACGCGATCACCGCGGAGATCGCGGCGGCGCTGGGCATCACCGACGGCTTGGCGGACAGCTATCTGGACTACGCGCGGGCTTTGCGACTACGGCTGCCACAGGTGGGCGCGCTGCTGGTTGGCGGCGACATTGCATACCGGACGTTTCAGACGATTGTCTATCGCACCGACTTGATCACCGACGCCGACGTACTGGCCGCGGTGGACGCTGAACTGGCGCTGAAGGTGGCCCGGTGGACGGGCATCACCCACGCCCGGCTGGCCGGACATGTCGACCGGATCGTGGCCCGCGTCGATCGGGACGCGGTTCGCCGCCGCCGAGAGCGCCGCGGCGATCGCGAAGTCGCATTCTGGGGTAATGCCGACGGATTGACCGAGATGTTCGGACGGCTGGTCAGCGCCGACGCCCACGCTGTCGACGCCCGCCTCGATGCGTTGGCGGCAACGGTGTGCGACGCTGACCCACGCACCCGCAACCAGCGCCGCGCTGACGCCCTTGGCGCGTTGGCGATGGGAGCGGATCGGCTGAGTTGCCTTTGCGGACAACAACATTGCGCTGCTGCTGCTGCCACTCCGACCCCCTCGCCCGTCGTCATCCATGTGATCGCCAACGAGGCGACGCTCGAAGGTGCAGGGCAGCCGGGGTCGATGCTCGGTACCGACGCGCTCATCCCTGCTGAGTTGATTGCCGAGTTGGCACAATCAGCCAGACTGCGGCCGCTGATTCATCCCGCCGACGCACCCCCGGAGTCGGGCTACACTCCCTCGCGGGCGCTGGCTGACTTCGTCCGTTGCCGCGATCTGACCTGCCGATTCCCCGGTTGTGACCAACCTGCCATGCGCTGCGACCTCGACCACACCGTGCCCTTCGGCGACGGCGGTGCCACGCATGCCTCCAACCTGAAATGCCTTTGCCGGCGTCACCATTTGCTCAAGACCTTCTGGGGCTGGCGCGACCAACAACTGCCCGACGGCACCCTCATCTGGAACTCACCTTCCGGGCAGACCTACGTCACCGTCCCAGGCAGCGCCCTGCTGTTTCCGCAACTGTGCGCACCCACGGCGACACTCGCCGCCGTCGCAGACCGTCCGTATTGCGCCGGCCGGACGGCGATGATGCCCAAGCGGCGAAACACCCGGGCCGACAACCGCGCCACATACATCGCCGCCGAGCGCCGCCGCAACCGGAAGCCAAGGGAGTCAGCGCAAGTCCCGACTGTCGCGAACGACGAGCCGCCACCCTTCTAGGTGACGAGCTATTTCTTGGACGGGATGAAGATCACCACGATCAGCGTCAGGATGCTGAAGAAGAATCCGAGGATGCCCCATCCGAATGGATTGCGGCCCTTGGTCCCTGCGATTACTGCGCTGATAATCGCCGCGATGACGCCGCCGATGGTGTAGAAGACCCACTTGATGCCGCCCACGATAATGCCCGCGGCCTCTGGCTGAACATAGCTCGCCAGCAACAGTTGGTGAAGCATGTTGACCTCCTCAACACTGAAAAGTCCTTCGGAGATACCCAAAAAGCGGGTACCGCAAACCGTGCTAGCCGTTGCGCAGGCCCTCGACAAAGGCCCGGGCCTCATCCCACGACGGCAGTAAACCGGCGGCGCGCACGTCGGCCAGGCTCGGCGCGGCGGCGTCCCGGTCAGACAGGACGGGTTCGTGCCCGCTCGGCCATTCGATCGCCAGGGCCGGGTCGGTGGCGGCGATAGTGTGTTCGCGCCCCGGGCTGTACTCCGACGAGCACAGATACATCAATGTCGAATTGTCCTGCAGTGCAAGAAAGCCGTGGGCGAGTCCCTCCGAGATGTACACCGACTTGTGATTATCGGCATCTAGCGTCACGGCGTCCCACCGGCCGAACGTCGGTGAGCCCACGCGGATGTCAACCACGACGTCGAACACCGAACCCGACAGGCAGGTCACGTATTTGGCCTGACTCGGCGGGAGCTGGGCGAAATGCAGTCCGCGCAGTACTCCGGCCGCCGACACCGAACAGTTGGCCTGCCGGACATCCAGCCGATGACCGGCGAACTCGGTGAATCCGCGGTCCGTCAGCCATTCAAACAACAGGCCACGTGAATCGGCGTGTATTCGAGGGGTGATCTCCCACGCGCCGGCGATGTCGAGTTCTCGGACTTCCATGTCAGTGACCCTGTCGTTCGTAGCGCGCCTCGGCCGCGTCTTTGAGTGGCCGCCACCAGGATTCGTGGTTGCGGTACCACTCAATCGTGGTGCGAAGCCCTTCGGCAAAATCGGTATGCTTTGGCGCCCAGCCTAATTCGTTACTCAGCTGAGACGGGTCGATCGCGTACCGGAGGTCGTGGCCGACTCGATCAGCAACGTGGTCGAAGTCGTCGGGATCGCGCCCCATCAACTCGAGCAGGGTTCGCAGCACCGAGAGGTTGTCGCGTTCGCCGTCGGCACCGATCAGATAGGTCCGCCCGGGCTGGCCGCCGTCCAGGATGCGGCGCACTGCGTCGTTGTGGTCGTCGACGTGAATCCAATCGCGGACGTTGGCGCCCTTGCCGTACAGCTTCGGTCGCCGTCCGGTGAGGACGTTGGTGATCTGGCGGGGAATGAACTTCTCCACGTGCTGGTAGGGCCCGTAGTTGTTGGAGCAGTTGGAGATTGTGGCGCGCACCCCGTACGACCGCACCCACCCGCGCACCAGTAGGTCGGAGGCGGCCTTGGTCGACGAGTAGGGACTCGAGGGGTCATAGGGCGTGGACTCGGTGAACCGTTGCGGATCGTCCAGCGCCAGATCGCCGTAGACCTCATCGGTGGACACGTGATGCAGCCGCGCCCCGTGCCGGCGTATCGCTTCCAGAATGGTGAACGTCCCGATCACGTTGGCGTGGACGAACGACCCCGGATCGGCCAGCGAGTTGTCGACATGGGTTTCGGCCGCGAAGTGCACCACCGCATCCGACTCGGCCACCAACCGCGACACCAGCTCGACATCGGTGACATCGCCCTCCACCAGCCTGATGTCGTCGTCAACGGGAGCCAGCGATTCACGGCTTGCCGCATACGTCATCGCGTCCAGTACCGTCACCGTGTCTTCCGGATGGTTGCGCACGGTGGAGTGCACGAAATTAGCGCCGATGAATCCAGCGCCACCGGTAATCAGCAGCCGCATGGGGAAACACCCTAAGCCCTGCGGTCAGCCGGCAGGCGTCAAACCCAAAGGTCCGGCCAGCGCTTCCAGCGCACCCAGGAGCTTGCCGTCGGGTCCGCCGAGCACCTGGATCGCGACATGATCGGCCCCGGCCTCTCGGTGCTCGTTGAGCCTCGCGGCCACCTGCTCGGGGGTGCCGTGAGCCACCACCGCGTCAATCAGTTTGTCGCTGCCGGGTTTACGCACATCGCTGTCGGTGAAGCCGAGCCGAAGCCAGTTGTTCACGTAGTTGCTCAGATCGAGATAGAACTCAGCGGTCCGGCGGCCGATTTCGCGGGCCTCATTCGCATTCTCGGTCAATACGACCTTGTGTTCGGGGGCCAGGAACACCGTGTTGCCCACCAGTTCGCGCGCCTGCGCGGTGTGCTCGGGCGTCGTCAGGTACGGATGAGCGCCGGCGCTGCGCTCGGCCGAGAGCGCCAACACCTTCGGGCCCAGCGCCGCGAGCACCCGTCGGCTGGTGGGGACCGAGGCGCTGTCCAGCTCGTCGAGGTACTCGACCAGCGCGTCGTAGGGCTTCTTGTACTCGTCGGTGTGCTCGGGGTGACCCACCCCAATACCCAGCAAAAACCTTCCCGGATAGGCACTTTCGATGCGATGGAACGATTCAGCCAGCTGAGCGGCCGGCGATGCCCAGATGTTGACGATCCCGGTGGCCAATTGCAGCGTGGAGGTTTCCGCCAGGGCGGGCTCGACCCAGCTGAGGTCGGCGTCGGGAGACCCCCCAACCCAGACCGCGCCGTAGCCCAGCGCTTCGATCTGCTTCGCGACGCCGGGGCTGACGGAACGACTGGGAAGCCAGACGCCGTATCGACCCAAGTCGGGTATGAGCGAAACGCCCTCGGTCATCGAGATCCCTCTCTGATTCGTCAGGCCGGTGTCAGCCCGAGCGGCCCCGCCAGCTCGGCCAGCGCGGACACCAGGTTTTCATCTTTGGTCAGGACTTGCACGGGCACGTGGTCGGCGCCGGCGTCCAGGTGCTCTTTCAGCCGCGCCGCGATCGCTTCGGGGGTGCCGTACGCCACCAGCGCATCGATCAGGCGATCGCTGCCCGGGTAGGTGGTCTCTTCGTCGGAAAACCCGAGCCGTTTCCAGTTGTTGCGGTAATTGGCCAGGTTGAAATACACCGGGAGCACCTTGCGGGCGATGGCGCGGGCCTGCTCCGCATCGGTGGTCAGCACCGCCTTGTGCTCGGGAGCCAGGAACGCCGACAGACCGATGAGTTCGCGAGCCTGCGCGGTGTGCTCCGGGGTGGTCAGGTAGGGGTGCGCGCCCGCGCTGCGGCGCGCCGACAGCTTCAGCACCTGCGGTCCCAGGGCCGCGACCACTCGACGGTTGGCGGGGACGCCGTGCTCGTCGAGCTGATCGAGGTACTCCACCAGCGCGTCGTAGGGCTTGCGGTATTCGGTGATCGCTTCGGGATGTCCGACGCCGATACCCAGCAGGAACCGGCCGGGATAGGCGCGGTCGATGCGGTGGAAGGACTCGGCGACCGGCTGGGCCGCATCCGACCAGATGTTGACGATGCCGGTGGCCACCTGCAGCGTCGTCGTCGCTTCCAGGATGGGTTCGACCCAGGCCAGTTCGGCGGCCGGCGAACCGCCGACCCAGACCGACCCATAACCGAGGGCCTCGATGTCCTTGGCTTGCTCGGGCGTGACGCCGCGTCCGAACGATCCGAACCGGCCAAGGTTGGGTTTACTCGCAGCTGAATCGGTCATGGTGGCTCCAACCTACCGCCCACGCTCCGCTATTCCAGGTTTAGTACTCAACTGCGCTGGGTAGCATCGCCTCAATGCTTTCGCTGCTGGCACGTGTTGTTATTGCAGCCCCCAAACGAGTTCTCGCCGTGGTGCTTCTGCTCACCGCTGTCGCCGCCGCGTTCGGTGTCACCGTCACGGATCATCTTGGCGCTGCGGGGTTTCAAGATCCGAGCTCGCCGTCGGCGCGTGGCATGCACGTGCTCACCACCGAGTTCGGCCAGGGCGACCTGGATCTCACCCTGGTGGTCCGCGCCCCGGGCGGCGTCCAGGATCCAGTGACCGCCGCGGCCGGTCGCCGGCTCGTCGACGAATTACGTCGATCCGAATTCGTCAACGACGTCGAATCGCCGTGGGACGGCTCGCCGCAGAGCGCCGGTCTGGTCAGCAGGGACGGCAGGACCGGGCTGGTGGTCACCGGCATCACCGGATCGGAGAACGACGCACCCAAGCACGCCAAGGCAATTGCCGAGAAGTTCACCGGCACTCGCGACGGGGTGCAGGTGCTGGCCGGTGGAACGGCAACCGTCGCATCGGAGATCAACGACCAATCCGAGAAAGATCTGCTGGCCGCCGAGGCCATCACGCTGCCACTGTCGCTGATTGTCCTCATCTGGGTGTTCGGCGGGCTGTTCGCCGCGTTGCTGCCGCTGGTGGTCGGCGGGCTGGCGATCATCGGAACGCTCGGGATGCTGCGGGTGATCACGCTGTTCGCCGACGTGTCGATCTTCTCGCTCGACCTCACTACCGCCATGGGCCTGGCGCTCGCGATCGACTACACGTTGCTGCTCATCAGCAGGTATCGCGAGGAATACGCCGACGCCGGCGACCGCGACGTCGCGCTGCGCCGGGCGGTGGCGACGGCGGGGCGGACGATCCTGTTCTCCGCCTGCACGGTGTTCCTCGCGGTCAGTGCGTTGGCGGTGTTCCCGATGTACTTCCTGCGGTCGATGGCGTACGCCGGTTGCGGGGTGGTCGCGCTCGCCGGCCTGTACGCCGTCGTGGTCGCCCCGGCGGTGATCAAGCTGCTCGGCGACCGGATCGAATCGCTCAACATCCGGGCACTGTTCAAGCGCGCGAAGCCGGACCGGGATGTGCGGCGCGGCGCGCTCTATCGGGTCGCGATCTTTGTCATGCGCCACGCGCTGCCTTGCGCTCTGGCGGTGGTGGCGTTGCTGCTTCTGCTCGGGTCGCCGTTCGCGCGTGCCCGCTTCGGGCTGCCCGACGACCGGGTTCTCCCGACGTCCGCACAGTCCCGGCAGGTTGGCGATATCGTGCGCAGCGAGTTTCCGGCCGACCCGGCCATGGCCGCCTCGATCGTGATCCCCGATGCGCGCAGCTTGACCGCCGGAGATATCGCCGATTACGCGACGGCACTGTCGAACGTACCCGGCGTGGAAGCCGTTGCGGCGCCCAGTGGTTCGTACGTCCAGGGCAACGACGTGGGGCCACCGATGGCGCCGACCGCGGAGAAGAACGGCAGCCTGTGGCTGTCGGTGTCGGTCCCGGGCTCGTCGCTCGACTCGCGCTACCGGACGGCGATCGACCAGCTTCGGGGGGTCCCGGTGCCACACAATGCCGAGGCGCTGTTCACCGGAGCCGATCAGCTGAACCGGGACTCGGTGGACGAGATCGTCCGACGCCTCCCAATCGTGCTATTGCTGGTTGCCACAACGACTTTCGTGTTGATCTTCTTGTTGACCGGCAGCCTGGTGCTGCCGCTGGAAGCCCTGGTGCTCAACACACTGTCGTTGTCTGCGACGCTGGGTGCCTTGGTGTACGTGTTCCAGGAAGGCCAGCTCGGTGGGCTGGGCACCACCGCGACCGGCACTCTGGTCGCCGATGTCCTGGTGTTCCTGTTCGCGACCGCATTCGGGTTGTCGATGGACTACGAGGTGTTCCTGCTGTCGCGGATCCGCGAGCACTGGCTCAAATCTCTACAGCGGCATGAGGACAACACCGAAGCGGTGACAATGGGCATTGCGACGGCGGGCCGGGTCATTACCGCGGCCGCCCTGCTGATGGTGATCGTCTTCGCCGCGCTGTCCACCGGCCAAGTGTCGTTCATGCGGATGATCGGCGTCGGCCTGGCGCTTGCCGTGATCGTGGACGCCACGCTGGTGCGGATGGTTCTGGTGCCCGCGTTCATGAAGCTGGTCGGCCGCTGGAACTGGTGGGCCCCCGCGCCACTGGCCAAACTCCATGCCGTAGTTGGGGTTAACGAAAGCTAGCTGCGGGTCAAATCGATCTGGCCGGCCAACTCGTGGTCGATCAGGAACGTCCCCGCCTCGCGCAGGTTGGGCGGATGGAACGAATAGGCGCCGATACACCCGACCAGATAGGCGACTTCGGGGTCGGTGGCAAAGCCGACACCGCCGATCCGCGACACCATACGCGCCACGCTGCTCTGTAACTGGTCACGCAGACCGAGTCGGATCCACAACAGGTCGGCGAACAACGCGTCGCTGCGATCGCCCTCGTCGTAGCGGGCCGCGATCATCCGCAGTGCCCGCCAGACACCCTCGATCGGTGAGAACAGTTCGACGAGATCGGATTCGGTGAAGTTGGGCCGATCGACGAGTTTGAGCGCGAGTCGAGTCGCGGCGCCGATGTAGCCCGCGGTGATGATCAGGCCGAATAGCACGTAGCCCGACTTTTCGTTACGACCATCAGGATCCTCGATGTCGCTGACCATCGACAAATCGCTTGGCACGAAGACGTTTTCGAAGTTCACTGCGTGGGTTTGTGCAGCGCCCAGCGCAGAGCTAGTCCACAGCGGGCTGACGGACAGCCCTTCGCTGCCGTTCCAGATCAGCGTGATCGCGCGCTGATCGGTGTCGGACAGGACGACGCTGGCCATCACGCAGTCCATGCTGTCGGCGAGGCTGCACGGCTTCTTGCTACCCGTGACGGTGTAGCCGCCGTCGGCCGGTTCGGCCTTCATGGTCGGGCGAAACACGCTGCCCTCGATGGTGCCCTCCGAGAAGCCCGAGGCGAACACGGTGTTGTTCTCGATCAGCGACTTGACCAGGCCCACTGTCGCCTTATCCGCGGTTTCGGCGAAGTCGACAAGACCGGCCACCGACAGGTAATGCATGGTGGTCGCCGCCGCCAGTGACGGGCTGAGGTAGCCGACACCGCGTTGCAGCTCAACGGTTTCCACGCACGTCGCGCCGAGACCGCTGAGGTCTTTGGGCGCGGTCAGGCGTGGTCCGTCGTGCTGCTTCCACAGGTCGATGACGCCACTCGTGGGGTCCTCGACGGCCATCAGGCCCAGCTTCTCCAACTGGTCGGCCAGGGTGGGTAGGTGTCGCTTTACGGCCGCGACGTGGGAGAGTCGCGCTTCCAGTTCGGTGCGTTTCATGTGTTGTGCCCCTATCTGTCTCGAACGGCCAGATACTTCGTGAATGCGTCGGCAGAACTCATCGACGGCCGCCAGTCGGTGGTGGACTGCAATAAGCCAGAGTTCAGGAGCGGGTCTCCGAGCGTCACCCAGTGCCCGGAGAACGGCGAAAGCCGCAGCCGGAAAGCCAGATCCGACGCGACCTTGAGAAGTCGCAGCGGGCCCGGAATCAGTCGGGCGCCGGTGATCGTGCAGATCTCCCTCACGCTGGTCTGATCGGTTGGTGCGACGTTGTAGAGCCCGCTCATTCTCTGAGTGAGAACGGTGGCGTAGGCATCCGCCAGATCGGTATCCCAGAGGAATTGATAGAACGATCGCAAAGGCTTCGGGTAGAGAACCGATTTCGACAGCATGGTCTGCAGGCCCGAGTTGTCGAAGTGCTCGCCGACGACATAGCAGGGCCGCACGACGGTCAACGTCATCTTGCCGTCGTCGAGGTGCGTCCAGTACCAGTTGGCCAGATGCTCAAGCAGCGCCTTGTGCTGAAAGTAGTAGTGGCCGGTGTCCTGATCGCCCGCGGGGTAACAGGTTTCGGAATACTGCTCTCCCGTGCCGCACGCCGTGACGCCGAGGGCGTTGGCGCTGGAGGTCAAAACCAGTTGCCCGATTCCCGCCTCGCGGGCCCGCTCGATCAAAGCGCGGGTTGCCGCGACGTTGACCTGGTAGGCACGCTGCTTGTCATGCGGCTCCTCGACGCAGTAAGCCAGGTGGATCAACGCGTCGTAGCCGCGCACCGCCTCGAGGTCGACGTTGCCGCTCAGATCGAGGAACGTCTCCCGTACCTTGCTGTGCTGCAAGCCGGTTGGCCGACGGCCCAGCGCGGTGACTTCGGCGATGTCGTTGTTGCCGCACGCCCACTGCATGACGGCACGGCCGAAGTCTCCGGTCGCGCCGGTAATGGCCAGACGGAAGCCGTCCCTCATGCAGCGGCCAAGGCCCACGAAAGCTCGGCCGACAGCGTCTTTGCGCACCAGCGGATTTCGTCTTCGCTGAGTTCGGAGGTCATGCAGACCCTCAGCACCGGCTTGCCGACGGGCACGGCCGGATAGATCGCCGGGGTGACGAAGACACCGGCGTCACTGAGGTTGTTCCAGCTCAACACCGTCCGTAACTCGTCGAACAACCGGATCGGAATGATCGGCGACCAGTCGGGACTGCGCTCGTCCGGCCGGTTGAGTTCGACGTCCAGCGGCCTCAGGGACGCACGCATCAGACGGGCGTTGCGCTCCAACTGGTTACGGCGTTGCGCCCCTTCGTCGCTGCGGATCACGTCGATCGCCGCCGCGGCGGCGGCCATTGCCCCCGGGGTCCCGGACGTGCTGAACCACAATGAGCGCGCACTGAACCGGATCTCGTCGATGATGTCCTGCGAGCCGGCGACGAATCCGCCCAGTCCGCCGATCGCCTTGGACAGCGAGCCCATCAACACGTCGATGTCCTGCCTGACGCCGACGAGTTCGGACAAGCCGCCGCCGGTCGGACCGAACACCCCGATGCCGTGGGCTTCGTCGACCATCAGCAGTGCACCCGCGTCCTTGCACACGTTGATGATCTGTTCGAGCGGGGCGGTCGAGCCCTCCATCGAATACAGCGAATCGACGAGGACCAGGGTCCGCCGAAACTCCGTTCCCGCGTGGCGTTGCAGCGCGTCCTTCAGTGACGCAACGTCGTTGTGGTCGAATCGTTCCTCGACCGCCCGGCTCAGCCGCACCCCGTCGCGAATGGAGGCGTGTGCGTAGGAGTCCACCACGGCGAGGCAGTCCGAGCCGATCAGCCCCTGGATGGTGCCGACGTTGGTCTGATAGCCGGTGGTGAACACCACCGCGTCGTCATGGCCGAGCCAGTCCGCGATCTTTTTCTCCAGCGCGACATGCAGGCTGTAGGTGCCGTTGAGCAGACGGCTGCCCGTTGTGCCGGCACCGAACTCCTCGGTCGCGCGCACCGAGGCGGAGATCACGTCCGGATGCGTCGACAGCCCGATGTAGGAGTTCGAGCCCAGCAGCACGCAGTCATGGCCCCGGACACCCACGCGCGGTGGATGAACCGAACTGATCTCCTGAAAGAAGGGCATCTGCCCGATCGACGTGAAGTGTCGCGCCATTGCGACCCGCTCGCTGACATCTGTCGAGATGTCGCCGGTTACCGAAAACGTTTCCTGGTCCGTGTCCATCTGCTTAGCACCCCCGTGTCGTTGCCCCTGGCGCGTGCGGAGGACTCGGCGAAATGCGTGCAGGCCGAAATGTCGAAAGACTCGGTGAGAGCCGTCAAAGTCATCGGACTACTCCCGTCACGCCGCCCCACCTGGGGCGTCCCCGCGCGTCGCCTTCATGCGGCGTACCCGATAAGACCACCGGCCACACCATCAGTCATTCGACGCCCGGGTAGCCGCGGATGGGTGGTTTTTTACGCTTTCGATAATTTATTCGGCTGCGTCGCCGTCCTGCGGCAGCGCCACGTCGACGACGGGTGGCATCTCCAGTGGAAGCAGCACGATGAACCGGGTGTCACCGGGCGCCGATTCGACCCGCAGATCGCCATGGTGTTTGTTGACGACGATCTTCCAAGCGAGGTCCAGACCCAGCCCGGTGCCTTCGCCCACCGGTTTGGTGGTGAAGAACGGCTCGAAGATGCGCTCCCGCACGTCCTCGGGGATACCCGGACCGGTGTCGCAGATCTCGACGCGCAGCATCTCGTTGGCCTCGCGGCAGGTGCGAATCGTCAGCGTGCCCCCGGCGCTCCCCATCGCTGCGATGGCATTGTCGATGATGTTCGTCCACACCTGATTGAGATCGCCTGGATAGCAGGGGATCTCCGGAAGAGTGCGATCGAAGTCCTTGGCCACTTTGATGTGGCACGCGCTCTCCTTGCCCAGTCGATCGGCGAACATGGTCACCGTGCTCTTCAGCAGGTCGTGAACGTCGGCTACCTGGAAGGGGGCGCGATCCATCTGCGAGTACTGCTTGGCGTCGGCGACCAGCGCCGAGATGCGTTGGCTCGCTTCCGAAATCTGGTTCAGCAGCAGTTCGCCATCGATGGTGGCGTTGAGCCAGCGGATCGCCTGCTGTAACGACGTCGAGATGCCGAGTTCTTCGGCAGTCGTGGATATCCGCTCCAACCAGTCGACATCAATGCCGCCTTCGACGAAAGATGGCGCCAGATCCCAGGCGTCCTCGATGCCCCGGCTTTCCAGCCACTCGCCGACGGCGTCCTCGCAATCGGCGGTTTCCATCGCGCTCATGTGCTGCGACGCCGACTTTGCGACCTGATCGGCGATCTGCTCCTGGAGTCGCACCAGACCGCGCAATGCCTGCGGGGTAATGGTGCCGTCGGCGAGCATCAACATTTTTTGCCGCATTCCGGCAATCCGCTCGCGCAGCGCGGCCGCAGCGCGAACGCTGGCCGCGGCCGGATTGTTCAGCTGATGAGTCAGCCCGGCTGACAATTGGCCGAGCGCCAGAAGCTTTTCGCGGTTGTCGATCAGGCGGCGGGTCCGCTCGGTGCCGACGGCAATGCCGTCGAGCAGGTGCACCGCCATTGGGAACTGGTCCTTCATGAAGGCCGCGAATGCCGGGGCGTCCATCACGAAGAACCGCGACGGCTTGGTCACGTGCACCGAGGTGGTGTACAGCTGCTGCTTTTCGCCGGTAAACGCTTGCCACGCACCGCAATACACGCCTCGGTGCGACGTCCGGTTGGTCTCGATGTCCTGGCCCCCGGAGAGCTTGGACATCGCCAGCTCGCCCTCGATGAGCACGTAGAAACACGTCGCGGGTTCGCCTTCGACGCAGATCGGCCCGGGCTCGTAGTGCTCAATCTCCCCGTCGGCGCACAACGTCGCAAGCTGCTCGTCGTTGAGATGCTCGAAGAGGAACAGCGTGCGCAGTTCGTCTGCATCACAACTCTTTTCGACGGTCATGATTCCGCCAGATAACGGTGTACCAGCATGACTGCCATTGACCCCTCTCCGACCGCCGCCGCGACCCGCTTGGCGGACTCGGACCGCACGTCGCCGGCGACGAAGACGCCCGGCACGCTGGTTTCCAGATGATGTGGGGGACGGTCCAGCGACCAGCCGCACACGTTGCGCAGATCCGGCCCGGTGAGAATGAAGCCGTGATCGTCGCGGGCGAGTACCCCGTCGAGCCAATCGGTGCGCGGCGCGGCGCCGATGAAGATGAACATCCGCGCGCAGGGGACGTCCTCGGTGGTGCCGGTCCGGTTGTCGATCAGGGTCAGTGTCTCGAGGTGCTCGTCACCGGTGGCGCAGTGCACTTCGGTACAGGTGCGGACGTTGATGTTGGGCCGGGCTTCGATCTGCTGAATCAGGTAGTGCGACATCGACGCCTCCAGCGACGGCCCGCGCACCAGGATCGTCACCGACTTCGCCCGGGTCGACAGATGCATCGCCGCCTGGCCCGCCGAGTTGGCGCCGCCGATGACATAGACCTCGTCGCCGTCGCAATCCGCCGCGACCGACGCCCCGTAGTAGATGCCGCGGCCGGACAAGCCCTCGCACCCGTCGGCCTTCAATTGGTTGTACGCGACGCCGGTGGCAACGATGATCGCGCGCCCGTCGATGGAGCTGCCGTCGTCGAACCGGACGGTGCGCCTGGATCCGCTGACTTCCAGGTCGGTGGCCGTCCGAGTGGTGATCAGCTCCGCGCCGAACTTCTCGGCCTGCCGGCGGGCCCGGGTGGCCAACTGGTCACCGGACACCCCATCGGGAAAGCCCAGGTAATTCTCGATCTTGGAACTCTGGCCGGCTTGCCCGCCCGTCGCGGTCGATTCGATCAACACCGTGTGCAGACCCTCGGACGCGCCGTACACCGCGGCGGCCAGTCCCGCGGGCCCGCCGCCGACCACGATCAGGTCGTAGAAGTCTTGCGACGGCGAGGTCGTCAACCCCAGGGTGTCGGCCAGCTCGGCGTCGCTCGGTTCGATCAGCGGGTCGCCCTTCTCGGTGACGACGACCGGAAGGCGCTTGCCGTCCTCACCGGCGGCCAGCAGCAGTTGTTCGCCCTCGGGCTGGTCGGCCTCGAACCACTTGTAGTGCAGGCCGTTGCGAACCAGGAAGTTGCGGGCCTCCCAGGACCGGGCATGCCAGCGGTGCCCGATGAGCTTGGTATGCGGGATGGCGCGCTCCGGTGTCAGCTTCCAGGCTTCGAGCAGCTCGTCGATGACCGGATACAGCTTTTCCTCGGGCGGATCCCACGGCTTGAGCAGGTAATGGTCCAGGTCGACGACGTTGATCGCGTCGATGGCGGCGTGGGTGTCGGCGTAGGCGGTCAGCAGCACCCGCTTGGCTGCCGGGTAGAGGTCCATCGCCGCTTCGAGGAATTCGATACCGGTCATCTGCGGCATCCGGTAGTCGGCGACCAGCATCGCGACCGTCTCGCCGCGCAGCTTGAGCTGCTTGAGGGTGTCGAGCGCGTCGGGCCCCGATTCGGCTCGGACGATGCGGTTGGCGTCGCCGTAGCGGCGGCGCAGATCGCGGGCAACGGCCCGAGACACCGCGGGATCGTCGTCCACGGTCAGCATCACCGGTTTGCGAGAGACGGCATCAGCACTTGCGGGGCTAGTCATCAGCGTCAAGTATGCGCTTGTCAGAGCTGGCGCGTGAGGCGACGGTGGTGCCCCCGGAATACGCTGACAGCGATTTTGGCCAGCACGTATCAGCGGGTATCGTGGAGCAACGGTGCTTCATCGCGCTGGTTTCTCGCGTGCCCTGTCTTAGGAATTTCCTGTCACTGGCTCACGTTGTAGGGCCAACGCATGCTGCGCTGATCCGGGCGCAATAGCTACGAAACTAACAACGAGGATTCGAAGAGAAGTCATGGCCAAGAAGGACGGCGCGATCGAGGTCGAGGGCCGCGTGGTCGAGCCCCTGCCCAATGCGATGTTCCGCATTGAGCTGGAGAACGGTCACAAGGTGCTTGCCCACATCAGCGGCAAGATGCGGCAGCACTACATCCGCATCCTGCCCGAGGACCGGGTGGTGGTGGAGTTGTCTCCCTACGACCTGTCCCGGGGCCGCATCGTGTACCGCTACAAGTAACAGCCCGAACAACCAACCGACGAGAAGACAGAACAGGATCTGAACAGCCGTGAAGGTGAACCCGAGCGTCAAGCCGATCTGCGACAAGTGCAGGGTGATCCGTCGGCATGGACGGGTCATGGTGATCTGCTCTGATCCGCGCCACAAGCAGCGTCAGGGCTAACCACCCGCGCTGCGATTCAGGCGCTTACAACTGAATGAAGACCTCCCAGCACCACTGAACGGCTTGGCATCTTTAGAGATGGGGCAGTTCAGCCACGTCCGGAACGGAGGCCGGACCCCGGAGCCCCGAGTTGTTTTCTGGGCCAGGGAACGGGCTGGGACCTGAGACCTCCGCATAGAGAAGGAATGCCACCCCATGGCTCGACTAATGGGCGTTGACCTCCCGCGCGACAAGCGCATGGAGGTCGCGTTGACGTACATCTTCGGCATCGGCCGAACCCGCTCCAACGAAATCCTGGCCGCTACCGGGATCGACAAGGATCTGCGCACCAAGGACCTCACCGATGATCAGGTGACCCACATGCGCGACTACATCGAAAGCAATCTCAAGGTCGAGGGTGACCTGCGCCGCGAGACGCAGGCCGACATCCGCCGCAAGATCGAGATCGGCTGCTACCAGGGCCTTCGGCACCGCCGCGGCCTGCCGGTGCGCGGTCAGCGCACCAAGACCAATGCGCGTACCCGCAAGGGTCCGAAGCGCACCATCGCCGGCAAGAAGAAGGCCAGGTAAGTCATGCCCCCAGCAAAGAAGGCTGCTGCCTCGGCGCCCAAGAAGGGTCAGAAGACCCGGCGGCGGGAAAAGAAGAACGTCCCGCACGGCGCCGCGCACATCAAGAGCACGTTCAACAACACGATCGTGACGATCACCGACCTGCAGGGCAATGTCCTGGCTTGGGCGTCGTCCGGTCACGTCGGCTTCAAGGGGTCGCGTAAGTCGACGCCGTTCGCCGCACAGCTGGCCGCCGAGAACGCCGCCCGCAAGGCGCAGGAGCACGGCGTGAAGAAGGTCGACGTGTTCGTGAAGGGCCCGGGTTCGGGCCGCGAGACCGCGATCCGCTCGCTGCAGGCCGCCGGCCTCGAAGTCGGCGCGATCTCTGACGTCACCCCCCAGCCGCACAACGGCTGCCGCCCGCCCAAGCGCAGAAGGGTCTAGGTAAGAAGAAATGGCTCGTTACACCGGACCCATCACCCGCAAGTCGCGCCGCCTCGGCGTCGACCTGGTCGGCGGAGATCAGTCGTTCGAGAAGCGCCCCTACCCGCCCGGCCAGCACGGCCGCGCGCGGATCAAGGAGAGCGAATACCGCCAGCAGCTGCAGGAGAAGCAGAAGGCCCGCTTCACCTACGGCGTCATGGAGAAGCAGTTCCGCCGCTACTACGCAGAAGCGGCGGGCCGCCCCGGCAAGACCGGTGACGAGCTGCTGCAGATCCTGGAGAGCCGGCTGGACAACGTCGTGTACCGCTCCGGCATCGCCCGGACCCGTCGGATGGCCCGCCAGCTGGTCAGCCACGGCCACTTCACGGTCAACGGCGTCAAGGTGACCATCCCCAGCTATCGGGTGTCGCAGTACGACATCATCGACATCAAGGGCAAGTCGCTGAACACCGTGCCGTTCCAGATCGCCCGCGAGACCGCCGGCGACCGTCCGATCCCCAGCTGGATCCAGGTGGTCGGCGAGCAGCAGCGGATCCTGGTCCACCAGCTGCCCGAGCGCGCCCAGATCGAGGTGCCGCTCACCGAGCAGCTCATCGTCGAGTACTACTCGAAGTAACACCCTGAGTCAGCCGGCTCAGGTCTGAACGGCATCAAATAGCGGGTGCCGAGAAGGAGATAGAGAAACACCATGCTGATTTCACAGCGACCGACCCTGTCCGAAGAGGTCATCAGCGACAGCCGTTCGCAGTTCGTCATCGAGCCGTTGGAGCCGGGTTTCGGCTACACGCTTGGTAACTCGCTGCGGCGCACGCTGCTGTCCTCGATTCCGGGCGCGGCCGTCACCAGCATCCGCATCGACGGAGTGCTGCACGAATTCACCACCGTGCCGGGTGTCAAGGAAGACGTCACCGACATCATCCTGAACCTCAAGAGCCTGGTGGTGTCCTCCGAAGAGGACGAGCCGGTCACCATGTACCTGCGCAAGCAGGGTCCGGGTGAGGTCACCGCGGGTGACATCGTGCCGCCGGCGGGCGTCACCGTGCACAACCCCGAGATGCACATCGCGACGCTGAACGACAAGGGCAAGCTCGAGATCGAACTCGTCGTCGAGCGTGGCCGCGGGTACGTCCCGGCCGTGCAGAACAAGGCGTCGGGTGCCGAAATCGGCCGCATCCCAGTCGATTCCATCTACTCGCCGGTACTCAAGGTCACCTACAAGGTGGACGCGACCCGTGTCGAGCAGCGCACCGACTTCGACAAGCTGATTCTCGACGTCGAGACCAAGAGTTCGATCGGCCCCCGTGACGCGCTGGCGTCCGCGGGTAAGACGCTGGTCGAATTGTTCGGTCTGGCACGCGAACTCAACGTCGAGGCCGAAGGCATCGAGATCGGCCCGTCGCCGGCCGAGGCCGACCACATCGCGTCGTTCGCGCTGCCGATCGACGACCTGGACCTGACCGTGCGCTCGTACAACTGCCTTAAGCGGGAGGGCGTGCACACCGTCGGCGAGCTGGTCTCGCGCACCGAGTCCGATCTGCTCGACATCCGCAACTTCGGTCAGAAGTCGATCGACGAGGTCAAGGTCAAGCTGCACCAGTTGGGCCTGTCGCTCAAGGACAGCCCGGCCAGCTTCGACCCGTCGGAGGTGGCCGGCTACGACGTCGCCACCGGCACCTGGTCCGCCGAGGCAGCCGCCTACGACGACCAGGACTACGCCGAAACCGAACAGCTGTAACGCGCCGTCCGGTGACGATGCGGCCGTGCAGCGGCCGCTGAGGAACCGGACACATGCACCAACGTCCGTCCCGGTCCTACCTGATACGGGGGCCGGCCCCAATTAGGAGAAGTCGCAATGCCCAAGCCCACTAAGGGTCCTCGTCTCGGCGGGTCGTCTGCACACCAGAAGGCGATCCTGGCCAACTTGGCGACGGCGCTGTTCGAGCACGGCCGGATCAAGACCACCGAGCCGAAGGCGCGGGCGTTGCGGCCCTACGCCGAGAAGCTGATCACCCACGCCAAGAAGGGCACGCTGCACAATCGGCGTGAGGTGATGAAGAAGATCCGCGACAAGGACATCGTGCACGCTCTGTTCGCCGAGATCGGGCCGCACTTCTCCGACCGCAATGGTGGCTACACCCGCATCATCAAGGTCGAGAACCGCAAGGGCGACAACGCCCCGATGGCGGTCATCGAGCTGGTGAAGGAGAAGACGGTGACGTCTGAGGCCGACCGTGCGCGTCGGGTGGGTGCGTCCAAGGCCGCCAAGGCTCCGGTCGCCAAGGCCGAGGAACCGAAAGCCGAAGAGCCGAAAGCCGAAGAGCCGAAAGCCGAAGAGCCGAAAGCCGAAGAGGCCGAAGCCGACAACGTCGAGTCCGAGGCTGCTGACAACGTCGACGCTGCCGAAGCTGACCCCACGGAAGCCAAGGACGCTGAGTAGCGATTCAACGTTGGACGACGAGCCCGCCATCGACACCGATGGCGGGCTCGTTCGTCTCAGGCTCGATATCGCCTACGACGGAACGGACTTCGCCGGCTGGGCCATCCAGTCGGGGCAGCGCACCGTCGCGGGTGTTCTCGAGGAGTCGTTGTCGACGGTGTTCCGGAACCCACTGCGACTACGTGCGGCCGGCCGGACCGACACCGGCGTGCACGCCACCGGTCAGGTCGCGCACGTCGACGTTCCCCTCGACGCGCTGCCCCACGTGTATCCGCGCACTCCGCGGCCGAACCAGCCCGAGTTCCAACCGCTGGTCCGCCGGCTGGGCCGGCTGCTGCCCGCCGACGTGCGGGTCCGCCGAATCGTGCGCGCGCCAGCCGGTTTCGACGCACGCTTCTCGGCGCTGCGCCGCCACTACGTCTACCGGATCTCCACCGCCGACTACGGCGTGGATCCGCATCAGGCCCGCTTCATCACCAGTTGGCCGCGACCGCTCGACGTCGACGCGATGGCTGCAGCGTCGCAGAACCTGCTGGGGCTCAACGACTTCGCCGCGTTCTGCCGGCACCGCGAAGGTGCGACGACGATTCGTGACCTGCAGCGCTTCGACTGGGAGCGCGACGGCGATCTGATCACCGCCCACGTCGCCGCCGACGCATTCTGCTGGTCGATGGTGCGGTCGCTGGTCGGGGCGCTACTGGCGGTCGGCGAGCACCGGCGTACAGCGGACTGGTGCACGGAGTTGCTCACTGACACAAAGCGTTCCAGCGACTACGCCGCCGCACCGGCGCGGGGTCTGACGTTGGTCGGCGTGGACTACCCGCCTGACAGCGAGTTACAGGCGCGCACATTGATCACCCGCGACCTCCGCACTCGCGACTAAAGCCTTCCCGCGACGAAGTTGGCGGCCTGATCGACCAGGCCCGAGTCGATGTAGGACGGCTGCAGGTGCGAGTGCCAGTGCAGATCCTGGATGCCGCCGGTGCAGATCGGATCGCCGGGCGAGCACAGGTCGATGATCTTGCCGGCGAAGCCCGGGCCGGGGCCGGGAACGGCACCCACCACCTTCTGGGTGGCGTTGCCGAACAGGGCGACCGCGGCGACGTGCTGATCCATCGCCGGCGGTAAAGGATTGGTGTAGCCGAATCCGGGCTGACTCATCGCGACGACGACGTCGGCTGCCGCGGCGCCCAGTGAATACCCGCCGAGCACCAGTCGTGTGCTGGGGCAACTCGCCGCCATCGACTGCACGTGCGCGCTCATGTCGTTAGAGCCCTTGGTGACGCTGACATCGGCGGGGTAGTTGACGCCGTAGGCGCCAATTGTCTTGTGCGGCACCTTTTTCTGCAGAGAGTTGATGAATGCCTGGCCAACGGCGCCGACGCCGGGGGCCTCCTCGCGGCCGCGGGCGAAGTCGACTTCGGCGTCAGGGCAGGCCGCCGTGGCGGCCGGAATGGACGTCAGGGGGCGGGGCACCAACGCGGGGACGGTCAGCAAACCGGCAGCGAACAACGCCACCGCTGCCAAACGAAGCAATCCGGAGTGCATGAGCAAAAAATTAGCGGGTAAAACTATTTGCCCGCTGATACCGACCTGTGCGTTTGCCCAGCGAATGTGGCTAAGCGAGCTTGCCGGCGACGAAGTCGGCGGCCTGATTGACCATGCCACTTTGGATGTAGCCACCGGCCATGTGCTGACTCCAGTTGTTTTGCCAGGTGTGCGGGTCGCCCGGTTTGCAGATCGGATCATCCCCGTGGCACAGGTCGATGGTCCGATCGGCATAGGCACCGTTGAGGTTCGCGATCGGCCCCACCCAGTTGGTGCCGTTGCCGAACAGTGCGACCGCCGCGATGTGTTGATCGGACCCGGGCGGCAGGGGATTGTTGAAGCCAAAGGCCGAGATTGGAGCCGCCATCACGACGTCGGTGACCGCCGCGCCGAGCGAGTAGCCGCCCAGCACGATGCGGGTATTCGGGCAGCCGTTGATCGTTGATTGCACGTGCGAGCTCATGTCGTTGGCGCCGACATCGACCTCGGTGTCGGCGGGGTAGCGCACCGCGTACAGGCTGACGTTCTTGTTGACCTTGGACCGCAGCGCGCTGACGAAGGCGTTGCCGATAGCTCCGGCGCCGGGCGATTCCTGACGCCCCCGGGCGAACACCACCTCGACGTCGGGGCAGGCGGCGGATGCTGTCGGGATCGTCGCCGGGGCCGAAACCAGCGCGAGTGCCGATACCGCGGCCAGCACGGCGGTGATCGCACGCGTGGTTGTCATGGGCCGATCCTATGGCGCGGTGAGCGAGCGGTCAGTGAAAGGACGCCGGCCGGGTCTGGTCGACCACGGTCGGGCCGGGCTCACCGGGGACGGGTCCGGGTGCCGGACCCTGGCCGGGTCCGAACGGTCCGGGAGCGCCGGGGCCCGGCGGGACGCCCAGCGGACCCATCGGCCCGTCGGGACTGGTCGACGGCAGTACCGACAGCAGTCGGGTGGACACGAAGCTGGCGGCCTGGTTGGTGTAGGTGGGCACGTAGCCGTCGGTGTGGCCCTTCCACTCGTTGCCCTGGCCGGCATGGCAGATCGGGTCTTCGGGGTTGCAGTAGTCGACCGCCTTGGCGCCGAACATCGCGCTCTGCGCCGCGATCGATCCGCCGCTGCGGTCGGCGGGGTTCCCGAACGTGGTGACCGCGATGACGTGGCTGGCGTATTGCGGCGGAAGCGAGTCGCCCCAGCCGACGCCGCCGATCTGCGTTCCGGTGACGATGTCGACCACCGACGCGCCCTGCGAATACCCGCCGAGCACCTGCGGGGTGGCCGGACACTTGTCGGCCACTTCCTTGATGTGCTTGATCGCGTCCTTGGCGCCGTCGTTGCCGTGGATCTGCAGCAGGGTGGCGCGGTAGTCGACAGCGTAGGCGTCGACATTCTTGCCGGTGTTCTGCCGGATGCCGTCGACGAGGGCCTGACCGACGCGGCCCAGACCCTTGGGCTCGTCGGTGCCGCGGGCGAAGGTCACCGAGACGTCGGGGCAGTTGTCGGCCTTGGCCGAAGGGGCGGAGCTGGGTGCGACGAGCAGTACGCCCGCGCCCAGCAATGCGGCGGCGGTCAGGCTCAAATGGCGTGACCAGCCACGACGCGACGCTAAACGGCTCATGCAGTTAATGCTCACCAGGTGATTCTACGGATTTTTGGGTCGCCGGTCACATCTACGGTCTCGGCGCCCGCCTGTGCATCGCGGGCAGACCGCAGAGTCGCCGGTCCCTATCGTGACGTGGAATGGCGTGGCACCCGACGACGAGGCTGGAGATCAGTGGTCACCGGTTCTTGCGGCGACGCACTGAGTGCGCGTTGCTGGGCATCGACCTGCGCGCCGTCAACGAGTCGATCCGTGCGCCCGCGCGGTCGCTGACGGCCGGCCTGGTAGTCGCGGTTGTCGTGCTGGCCGGGTGCCTGGTACTGGCCCTGCTGCGCCCCCAACCGGGTGCGGAGACCGCGCCGATTGTGATGGAGCGACAGTCGGGAGCGCTTTACGTCCGGCTGGGTGACACGCTGCACCCAGTGCTCAACCTGGCCTCTGCCGGCCGCGGTCGAAGCCGCCAGACTGGCGCGACAGCAAGCGGATGAGTCTGGCCAGCGTTAGTCAAGCGAATCGCCAAAAGCGATACGGGACGTAGTCGGCGGCGTCAAACAAGGCTCGTTAATCCGACGACCTTGTGGACGGGCAGAGTCCTTATTGCTCAACCAAATGACTTGGTCGCAGGATTTTTACTTGCGGGAATGCGAACCAGACGACTCGGCGACGGAGTGGGCCGGTGATCGGGTGCCGACCGGCCGCTACGACTGTCGATGATCGGCTTGCAAGAGCGTTGTCGCATTTTCGTCGGTCGTTCTTGAGCAGGTTGCATCCCGAGTGTGCGCACTGCACGTTCGTGTAGATGTGCGGGCCACCGAGGGCGAGCGGCACGATGTGGTCGAGGCTAGGCGATGACCGTGCCGGCCAAGGCGCTTCGCGGTCGACTTGCCGGGTTGGCCCCTAGAGACGGGCGCGCAGTCCGCCGTTCGGTTGATTTGAAATCGATTTGATGCCCCTAAGAAGAGGATAAGTACTAACTTGGCCCAGTCTGAGTGATCACGCCCTTTCGGGGAGGGGCTCCTAAGCAGGGGGAATGCAGTAAATGGCTGGTCGGCGTCGCAACAGCAGGAGTCGTAAGTCGCAAAACATCAAGGCCCATCGCCTTCGTTATACGGTCGGGTGGGGGACGAGTGCCGGCGCGTTTTTGGCGTTCGGGTTGACCCCATTGGCCGGTGTTCCGCCGGCGCACGCGGATGGGTTAGATGCAATCGTCGATCCGATCATCAACTCGGTCCTGGGATCGGTGACCAGCTTTGATGCAACGCTGGGTATAGACCCGAGCTCCTTTGGTGAGCTGGCCATGCCAGCCACAGACGCCGCGACGGCAACATCGGGCTGGGAATCTTTGTTCGGCGATTTAGGCAGCCCCGTCAGCGACGCCGGCTCGGCAGCCTCTGCGGCCGATTCCACCAGCGCCTTCTGGCAGGGCCTGGAGCAGGACTGGATCAACTCACCCTTCGGCCAGCAGATCGATAGCTCACTAAACTCCTGGTACGACCAGGCCGAGCCGGCGGCGTCCTCGGCCTCAGGTGCGTGCGGCTTCGTCTGCAACGGCACCGACGGTGTCGGTGGCGGCTCGCTCGCCGACGCTGACGGCCAAGGCGGCGGCATCTTCTTCGGTAACGGTGGTGCCGGCGCCACCGACGCCGCGGGCCAAGGCGGTAACGGTGGTGACGCCGGCTACTTCGGCTATGGCGGTGAAGGCGGTGCAGGTGCTGACGGCGGCGCTGGTGGCAACGGTGGCAACGGCGGTGAGTATTACGGCAACGGCGGTGCAGGTGGCATCGGTGGCGCTGGCGTCGCCGCTAGCGGCAGCAATGCCGGTGTCGATGGCGGTACTGGTGGCGACGGCGGCAACGCCGGGACGTATGCGTTCTTCGGCCAAGGCGGTGAGGGCGGCAACGGTGGTGCTGGCGCGACCGGCGCGACCGGCAGCTTCGTCAGCGGCACCGGCTTGGGCGACGACGGCACGAACGGCGGCGATGCTGGTAGTGGCGGCACCGGCGGTCTATTCGGCGTAGGCGGCCACGGCGGGACTGGTGGGGTCGGCGGTGAGGGTGGCACCGGCGCGTCCGGGACCCAGGGCGCAGCCGGGAGCTTTGCGAACAGCGGCACCGGCACCGGCGGCAATGGCACCAATGGCGGTAACGGCGGCACTGGCGGTGAGGGAGGCACCGGTGGGGCTGGCGGCGGCGCCGGCGTCGACGGCTCGGCTGGCGCCAACGGTGACGGTGGCGCTGGCGGTAGCGGCGGCAACGCGGGCGCGCCAGGCAACGGCGGAGTGGGCGCCGACGGCACGGCGCAGAGCCCTGAAGGGGGGACCGGCGGCAATGGCGGTAATCCCGGTACCGCGGGCGCTGGTGGAAATGGGGGTGCGGCCGGTGGCACTGGGGCAAGCGTCGGTGCCGCCGGTGGTCACGGCGCCTCGGTCACCAGCGGGGGTAACGGCGGCAACGGCGGACAGGGCTTCAACGCCACCGCCGCTAACCCGACCCCCGGCAACGGCGGCACCGGTGGCAACGGTGGAGCGGTCGGTAACGGCGGCTCTGGCGGGGCTGGGGGCATCGGTTCGCCGGGCACCAACGGGGCCACTGGGACCGCTCCAGGCGCATCCGGGACCGGCGGCGTAGCCGGCGGCACCGGCGGCACCGGCGGCAACGGTGGCGAAGGCGGCTCAATATCCGGCAACGGCGGCGCCGGCGGGCTCGGCGGTGAAGGCGGAACAGGCGGTAACGGCGGCAACGGCATCGATGGCGCGACCGGAACCGGCCAGGCTGGAGGCAATGCTGGTAATGGCGCTTCCGGCGGCAATGGAGGCACCGGCGGTAGCGGCGGCACGGCCCTTGGGTCAGGCATCGCAGGTGCGAACGGCAACGGCGGCGAGGGCGGTGCTGGCGGTAACGCCGGAACGGCCGGCAACGGCGGAACCGGCGGCGAAAGCAGCTATGGCGGCATCGGCGGCACCGGCGGCACCGGCGGCACCGGTGGGGTCGGCGGTGAGGGCGTCGGGTCGGCCAATGGAGGTGAAGGTGGCGCCGGAGGTAACGGGAGCACCGGCGGCAACGGAGGCGATGGCGGCGCTGGAAGCGGCACCAACAGCTCGGGCGGCGGTGGCCGGGGCGGTGCCGGCGGCGCCTCCGGTAATGGTGGAGCGGGCGGCGAGGCTCTCGGGTCAGGCAACGGCGGCGACGGCGGTAACGCGGGAACTGCGGGTGCCGGAGGCCAAAGCGGTAATGGTGGCTCGGGCTCCGGCCCAGGATTGGCCACCGGTAGCGGTGGGACCGGCGGCTTCGGCGGCGAAGGTGGAGCTGGCGGCGAGGCTCTCGGGTCAGGCAACGGCGGCGACGGCGGGGCCGGAAGCGCGGGCGGGGCTGGCGGGGACGGCGGCGATGGCGGCACCGGCAGTAGTTTCAGCGCGTTCAACGCAGGCCTAGGCGGTACCGGCGGCACCGGGGGTTACGGTGGCGTCGGAGGCGAGGCCCTTGGGTCCGGCCATGGTGGTAACGGCGGCGAAGCCGGTGTCGGGGGTGTTGGCGGCAACGGCGGTACGGGTGGCGCCAGCATCACTGGGACTACCCCTGGCGGCAACGCCGGCTTTGCCGGCGCTGGCGGCCAGGGCGGCTTTGGTGGCAACGGCGGGGATTCCGTGAGCGGCCCGGGCGGGAACGGCGCAAACGGCGCGGACGGCGGCGCCGGCGGCACCGGCGGCACCGGCGGGACGGGCATCCCCACTGGCGACACATTCGTCGGCGGCCACGGCGGGACCGGCGGCACCGGCGGGAACGGTGGCAGCTCCGGTGGCACTGCGGGCACTGCGGGCACTGCGGGCACTGCCGGCAGCAGCACCATTGGCGATAGCACCACCGCCGGCGGTAGCGGAGGCAGCGGCGGCACCGGTGGTGCCGGCGCCCCGTAGACCGGGCGGCAGCGCCGGTGACGGCGGTCATAACTCAGCCGTCGTGACGGCGGTCCGACGGCTGAGTTGTGACGTTCCGGATAAGGTGCAAAGAGCGAACATTCTTTGGACTCGAACTGGCGCCGCATGCGGCCGCTGTGATCACCAACCTGGCCTACAAAGCCGCGCTGGTGGTGCGAATGCGCGACGCCTTGATGGGCGAGATGAACCGGCGTCAAGAGGTGCTGCGCGAGGCGGGCAACCTGGACGGCGTCGCGGCCTACCAACGCTGGCGGCAGTCGGATGCCCAGCTACCCCCGCCGACGGCACTGTTCGTCATCGTGGACGAGTTCTCCGAATTGCTCAGCTAACATCCGGATTTCGCTGACGTCTTCGTCGCCATCGGCCGGTTGGGCCGGTCGCTGGGCATCCATCTGTTGCTGGCGAGCCCCAACGTTTGGACGAGGGCAGATTACGGGGCTTGGGAATCGCATCTGTCCTAGTCGGTAGGAGAGACCGGCGGGACCGCGCAGTCATTTCAGTCTCCCCAGTCACAGCAGTACCGTGATATCGCCGGTGGACACGAAACGAAAAAAGAGTGCCCACCCGCTCAGGTGGCCGCCGGGGCTGGTGGGTCGGTTGAGGTTCCGGCCCGTCGCCCAGGGACGCGTTTTGACCTGCGCGGATATCCGCCGGTAAGCTGCTGCGTTGGCGTGCGGAACGCCGGGACTCGGGTCAACGTCGGTCGCCGAGATCATCCCCTCCGCAGGCGTCTGACCGGCACCCGGGTCACCGGGAAAAACCCGAGAGAAGAGAAGGTAAGCGCGTGTCCACTTACGTGCCGAAGGCGGGTGACACCACGCGGACGTGGTACGTCATCGACGCCCAGGACGTGGTGCTCGGTCGCCTTGCGGTGGCAGCAGCCAACCTGCTGCGCGGCAAGAACAAGCCCACATTCACCCCCAACGTCGACGGCGGTGACTTCGTCATCATCATCAACGCCGAAAAGGTCGCCCTGAGCGGCGACAAAGAACACAAGAAGCTGGCCTACCGCCACTCGGGTTACCCGGGCGGGCTGAAGAGCCGCACGATCGGCGAGTTGCTGGAAAAGCACCCCGACCGTGTCGTGGAGAAGGCCATCGTCGGGATGATCCCGAAGAACAAGCTGGGCCGTCAGATTCAGCGCAAGCTGCACGTCTACGCCGGCCCGCAGCACCCCCACGCCGCGCAACAGCCGACCCCGTACGAGATCAAGCAGGTGGCCCAATAATGACTGAGACCGCAGCAACCGAAGCCGAGGTCGTTGTAGACCAGGTCGAAGAGGTCGTCGAGACCCCAGCGGCGGAAGCAGCCCCGGCGCCGCGCGAAGACCACATCCTCATCGAGCGCCCAATCCAGACCGTCGGCCGCCGCAAGGAAGCCGTCGTCCGGGTCCGTCTGGTGCCCGGCACCGGCAAGTTCGACCTCGACGGCCGCACCCTGGAGGCGTACTTCCCGAACAAGGTGCACCAGCAGCTGATCAAGGCCCCGCTGGTGACCGTCGACCGGGTGGACGCGTTCGACGTCTTCGCCCACCTTGATGGTGGCGGCCCGTCCGGCCAGGCCGGCGCGCTGCGGCTGGCGATCGCCCGGGCGCTGATCATCGTCCAGCCCGAGGACCGGCCGGCGCTGAAGAAGGCCGGCTTCCTCACCCGTGACCCGCGTGCCACCGAGCGCAAGAAGTACGGCCTGAAGAAGGCCCGTAAGGCGCCGCAGTACAGCAAGCGCTGATCCAGGCGGCGATCACGGCCGCGTACCAGTTGGGTGGCACTCCGGCTAATCCTCATGTCGTCTGTGTGCGCGGTCACCAACTGTGAGAGGTTTGACCGCATGGGTCGACTATTCGGCACTGACGGCGTCCGAGGAGTCGCCAATCGCGAGCTCACCGCCGAGCTCGCATTGGCCCTCGGTGCCGCCGCCGCCCGGCGGCTGACCAGGGCGGGCAGCGAACGCCGACGGGTCGCGGTGATCGGTCGCGACCCGCGTGCCAGCGGCGAAATGCTGGAAGCCGCGGTAATCGCCGGGCTCACCAGCGAAGGTGTCGACGCGCTGCGCTGCGGCGTGCTGCCGACCCCGGCGGTGGCCTACCTGACCCACGCCTACGACGCCGACTTCGGCGTGATGATCTCCGCCTCGCACAACCCGATGCCCGACAACGGCATCAAGATCTTCGGGCCGGGCGGACACAAGCTCGACGACGCCACCGAAGATCAGATCGAGGATCTGGTCGCGGGTGGGCCGGGTCTGCGACCCGTCGGCGCCGGCATCGGCCGCGTGGTCGACGCCGAGGATGCGTTGGACCGCTACCTGCGTCAGGTCGGCAAAGCCGGCACCGTCCCGCTCGACGGACTGACTGTCGTGGTCGACTGCGCGCACGGCGCCGCCTCGAGCGCCGCGCCGCGCGCCTACCGGGCGGCCGGCGCGCAGGTGATCGCGATCAACGCCGAACCCAACGGCCGCAACATCAACGACCGCTGCGGCTCGACACATCTGGATGTGGTGCGGGCGGCGGTATTGGAGCACGGCGCCGACCTCGGTCTGGCGCACGACGGTGACGCCGACCGCTGCCTGGCCGTCGACGCCGCCGGCGAGGTCATCGACGGTGACGCGATCATGGTGATCCTTGCGCTGGCCATGCAGGAGGCCGGTGAGCTGGCCGGTGACACTCTGGTGGCCACCGTGATGAGTAATCTCGGGCTGCACCTGGCGATGCGGGCAGCCGGCATCGACGTCCGCACCACCAGCGTCGGCGACCGATATGTGCTGGAAGAGTTGCGATCTGGCAAGTTCAGCCTCGGCGGTGAGCAATCCGGGCACATCGTGCTGCCCGGGCTGTCGACCACCGGCGACGGCATCCTGACCGGGCTGCGGCTGATGTCGCGGATGGCGCAGACCGGCACCTCGCTCGCCGGACTGGCCTCGGCGATGCACACCCTGCCGCAGGTACTGATCAACGTCGACGTCGCCGATAAAGCGGCCGCCGTCGCCGCGCCGTCGGTGCAGTCCGCGGTGCAGGAGGTCGAGGACGAACTCGGCGACACCGGTCGAATCCTGTTGCGGCCCTCGGGAACCGAACAGATGATCCGGGTCATGGTGGAAGCCGACGACGAACACGTCGCGCACCGGCTCGCGGCCCACGTCGCCGACACCGTGCGCGCCACCCGGTAAAGGGTGGAACCTTCACGCCACTCGTTGCGTCGAATCTGTTATGGCACAACGGGACGCATTCGTCGACGCTGCGGCGGTACATGCGGTGGCGAACCGATTCGACGACGCAGCACATCTCATTGACGGCGCGGTACGCGCCCACTTCGGCCGGCTGGCGTTCGACGGGACAACCGCGGGGCGCGCTTACATCGGCCAGGGTGACGCGCTGCGGTTCGCGCTGCATCGGCTCGGCGGCGAACTTACGCAGTGGGCGCGGGCCAGCATGGAGGTCGCGGCCGCGCTGCGGGCCGATATCGACCGCTACGCCGACGCGGACCAACTCGCCGCCGCGCGGATCGGCTGATGGCGAACCGAAACGACGTGGCGGCCCGGCTCGACGAGGGTAGGCCCGCGATCGATCACATCCAGACCTATGTGCGTGCCTGTCAGGCGCTCGGTTACCAGCAGCCCGACCTCACCGCGCACGCGTCGCAGGTGGGGGATTGGTATGACGCCGAAGTGGGCCTCGACCTCCGGGTACTCGACGGTGACGCCGCCGAGCTTCGGACCGCGGCCACCGCGATCGACGAGGCGCTCTGGATGCAGCGCACACAGGTGACCGAACTTGCGGCGGCGTGGCGAGGTTCGGGCGCCGAGGCGGCCGCACTTTTTCTGCAGCGGCATTGCGACGCCGCCCAGGAGGTGGCCGCACATGTTCGCGCCGCCGCCGAGCAGTGCGCCACACTACGCGACGACGTGTGGCAGGCAATTGACGGGAAGGTCGCCACCACCGTCGCGATCGACGAACGCAGCGCGGCGGAGCGCTCGACCTGGCTCGCCGCCGCGCAGGCGGTCACGGCGGGGGATCGATCGGCGGCCGAAGTCGTGATCCATCGGCAGGTAATGCCGTTCGTGGACAACGATATTCGCAACGACTGGCTCGCGGCCATGAGCGCAGCCAACGCATCGGTGGCGGCGTCCTACGATACGGCCATCCACGCATTGGCCTCGACGCGCGACGTGCGGTTCGACATCCCGGGCGACCTGGGCCCGCGTTGGCAGCCGGCAGACCGTCCCGTCCCGGCTGCGCCGCCGGTGATGTCGCTGCCCGGCAGTCCACTGCCGACCATGCCGGCCTCCGCGCCCGAACCGCCACCGACACCCGCCGCACCGCAGAGGATTTCAGCAGACCAGCCCGAAGCGGTGCCGCCGGACCCGACCACTGCACTGGGCGACGCGGCCGGATTATCCACGGGCGCAGGTGGTCTCGGCGGGCTCGGCGGCGTGACCGGTGGAATCGGCGGCGTGATCGGGAGCCTCGTCGACAGCATCGGCAGCCTGCTGGGTTCACTGGCCGGCGGGTCGGGCGACGGCCCCGACAGCGACCCGCTAGACCACCTCGACGACGATAATCATGCGGCCCTCGATCACGTCGACAAACCCGACGAGGTCGCGGCGGCCCTCGAACCGGCCCCTGTCGACGAGGATGTCGCACCCGAAGCACCCACCGTCGAAAGTCCGCCGCCGGCAAGCGAAGCCGTTGCGGAGCCGGCATCGCAACCGGTCATTCCAGCGCCGCCCGACGATCCGTCTTTACCGGCGGCGGCGCCCACGGCTGAAGGATCGACGCCGTGCGAGATCGCCGAGGATCAACTGCCGCAGGCCGGGCAGTGAGTCGAGTCAGCCCTTGATCAACGCGACGAACTTCTCTTCGGGGGTCAGCGCCGCGACCTCGTCGCCGACGGGGAGTGTCTTGGGCAGTTGAACGTCGGGGTCGGCGAAGTCGCGATAGGTCTTGTCGCCGCTGAGCGTGTATAGGAGGTAGCCGGTCAGCAGCGCGCGAATTACCTTCTGCGTCTTGCGATCCGGACTGCCCAGCCCGAAAGCCGTCGCCAGTCGTCGACCTTCGGGCAGCCCGTCGGCCTTGGCTTTGCGGACGATTCGCAGCGTCGCGGGGTCCCAGGCCTGCCAGAGTTCAATCGCATTGGAGCGCAGCGCCTTCGCCGATCCCGGGGCGCTGAACACCACGCCGGGCACCCGCAGTGCCGAGGCAGGTTGTTCGGCCCGCGGGGTGGTGACCGCCGGGAATATCGCTGCCATCGCTCGAGGCTTGACCGTCATCCCGGCGGCGGCGAACACCGCGGCCGAGGCGCCGAAGCCGTGCCCGATCACGCCGAGCCTGTCGGGATGAACGCTGATCTTGCCGGGGCCCAACCGCACTCCGCCCGCGATGTCCAGCGCGGTACCCATGTCGTAGGCGAGGTTCAGCACCGAGGGCGCCACCCCGCGTTCGGTGTCGGGGGCCGCCGCGACAATGCCCCACGACGCCAGGTGTTCCAGCAAACCGGCGTAGCGCGCGACGCCGGTCAGCCAGTCGTGCCCGAATGCCACCGCGGGCAAGTGCAAGCCCGCCTCGGGTGTGTAGACGGCACCGGGCAATCCGGCGAAGGCCAGGTCGCCGCGCAAAACCTTGTGCGGACCGCGTCGGCTCAAGGGGCCGATCAGCGTGCTGGTCTTTGCCACCCGATGACGGTAGCGCACGCCGACGCGGCCTCGGATACCTCGTACTCAGAGCCAATCAGCCGATATCAAGTTTGTTGACAGCAAGTCGCCAGGAAATCAGAGCCGTCGTATTCGGGGCGGCTGACTTCGTGACCCGTCGCAGACCAGGGCGCTCGCATTACCGTCAATGCCGATTGAGTCCTTATTGAATCTTGTTCAATACCAACGTTACTCACAGCAACTCATAACAAATTTTGCAGGCTAAGGGTTTAGCTGGGCATGCCCGAGTGGTACCAACAACGGGTGATAAACATCAAACGAATCGCAGCTGCGACAGCAATCGCCTCGGGTCTCGGACTCGCCGGGGTGGGCGTGGCGAGCGTCGCTGAGGCCATGCCGATGGCTCCCATGCCGGACTACCACTGGTGTCCTGGCCAGTGGTACGACCCGGCGTGGGGCAACAACTGGGACCAGGGCCGCTGCCACGACGACAACTACTTCGATGGGGAACCCCGTGACCAGGGCCACTGGCACGGCCAGGGCCCCTGGCACGGGGACGGCCCGGGCCCCTGGGACAACCACGGACCCGGCTGGGACAACCACGGACCCGGCTGGGACAACCACGGACCCGGCGGCCCGGGTTGGAACGGCAACAACGGCTGGCAGCACTAGAGCCTGCTGAGTCCCGGAAAAGTTCACAAATATCCGACCTTCGCAGGTCAGCGGCGTGCAGCCGTCCCGATTGGGGCGGCTGCACTGCTGTCTACCGGGTCCGCGCGGGCGCGCAACGGCTCGCAACTGCACTATCCTGGCGGGCTATGTGCGGAATCGTCGGCTACGTCGGGCACCAGCCTGCCCTCGATGTCGTCGTCGACGCGCTACGCCGGATGGAGTACCGCGGCTATGACTCGGCCGGTGTTGCGCTGGTTGACGGAGACAGCACCCTGACGGTGCGTCGCCGGGCCGGCCGGCTGGCCAACCTCGAGAGCGCGCTCGCCGAGACCGACCCCGAGTCGCTGCGCGGTACCACCGGCCTGGGACACACCCGTTGGGCGACGCACGGACGTCCCACCGACCGCAACGCGCATCCGCACCGCGACGCTGCCGGAAGGATCGCCGTCGTCCACAACGGCATCATCGAGAACTACGTGCCGCTGCGTCAGGAACTCGAAAACGCCGGTGTCGAGTTCGCCAGTGACACCGACACCGAAGTGGCCGTCCACCTCGTCGCCCGCAACTATCACCACGGCGAAACCGCCGGCGACTTCACCGCGTCGGTGCTGGCCGTGCTGCGCCGCCTCGAAGGCCACTTCACCCTGGTGTTCGCCAACGCCGACGAACCGGGCACGATCGTGGCGGCGCGTCGGTCGACACCGCTGGTGGTCGGCATCGGTAAGGGCGAGATGTTCGTCGGCTCCGACGTGGCCGCGTTCATCGGCCACACCCGCGACGCCGTCGAACTCGGTCAGGACCAGGCCGTCGCGATCACCGCCGACAGCTACCGCATCACCGACTTCCACGGCAACGATGTGACCGCCAGTGCCCGACCTTTTCACATCGACTGGGACGTCGCTGCCGCCGAAAAGGGTGGCTACGAGTACTTCATGCTCAAGGAGATCGCCGAGCAGCCAACCGCCGTCGCCGACACGCTGCTCGGGCACTTCGTCGACGGCCGCATCGTGCTAGATGAGCAGCGCCTGAGCGATCAGGAACTCCGCGAGATCGACAAGGTCTTCATCGTCGCGTGCGGCACCGCCTACCACTCGGGGCTGCTCGCCAAATACGCGATCGAGCACTGGACGCGCCTGCCCGTCGAGGTCGAATTGGCCAGCGAATTCCGCTACCGCGATCCGGTGCTGGACCGCAGCACGCTCGTCATCGCAATCTCGCAGTCGGGGGAGACCGCCGACACCCTGGAAGCCGTCCGGCACGCCAAGGAGCAGAAGGCCAAGGTGTTGGCGATCTGCAACACCAACGGCTCGCAGATTCCGCGCGAATGCGACGCGGTGCTCTACACCCGCGCCGGACCCGAAATCGGGGTCGCGTCGACCAAGACCTTCCTGGCGCAGGTCGCGGCCAACTATCTGGTCGGGCTGGCCCTGGCACAGGCGCGCGGCACCAAGTACCCCGACGAGGTCGAGCGCGAGTACCGCGACCTGGAAGCGATGCCGGATCTGGTGGCCCGCGTCATCGCAGACATCGAACCCGTTGCCGCACTGGCCAATAGGTTCGCGCAGGCCTCGACGATCCTGTTCCTCGGTCGCCATGTCGGCTACCCCGTCGCTCTGGAAGGCGCGCTGAAGCTCAAGGAGCTGGCCTACATGCACGCCGAGGGATTCGCCGCCGGCGAGCTCAAGCACGGCCCGATCGCGCTGATTGAGGACGACCTGCCGGTGATCGTGGTCATGCCGTCGCCGAAGAGCTCGGCCATGCTGCACGGCAAGCTGCTGTCCAACATCCGTGAAATCCAGACCCGCGGCGCGATCACCATCGTGATCGCCGAAGAGGGCGACGACACGGTTCGCCCGTATGCGGATCACCTATTCGAAATACCGGCAGTGTCAACGCTTTTGCAGCCATTGCTGTCGACCATTCCGATGCAGGTTTTCGCGGCCTCGGTGGCGCAGGCCCGCGGCTACGACGTCGACAAGCCGCGCAACCTGGCCAAGTCGGTCACCGTCGAGTGACGATGCGCCGCGCAACGCGGCGAGGAGGAGCGAGACAATCCGTCACCGTCGAGTAGACGTTCGGGTGACGAACGCCGACCAGTCCGGTTCGCGGGTCGCCGCCCAATACTCGTTGAGGCGCCACGGGCTGACCGTGTGAATCTCACCGTCGGCGTTCTTGAAGTAGGAGTGTTTCACTTTCGGGTGCGCCCACACCATCTGGTTGATCTCGTGCTGGGTGCGCTGATGCCAGTCCGCTGCCGCCTCGGCAGTCGGCTCGATCGAGTGCACTCCTGTCTCGGCGAGTTTCGCCAAACAGCTGTTGATGTAGCGCATTTGCAGTTCGGAGTTGAAGATCAGGCTGCCGCCGTGCGCGAGATGCGCACCCGGCCCGTAGAGGACGAAGAAGTTAGGGAATTGCGGAACGGTAATGCCCAGGTAAGCGAACGGCCTGGTCCCCCAGACATCGTGCAGGTCGACGCCGTCGCGGCCGGTGATCGTCATCGGCCACAACACATCGGTGTGACGAAAACCGGTGGCGTACACGATGATATCGACGTCGTAGCCGGTACCGTCATCGGTGACGACACCGTCGGCGGTGATCTTCTGAATCGGTGTGCGCACCAGCTCGACGTCATCGCGTCGCAGGGTGCGCAGCCAGATGCCGTTGTCCTGCAACGTTCGTTTGCCGGTGGCCGGGTAGTCCGGTAGCACCTTGGCGAGCAATTCCTCGTCGCCGTCGACCTGACCGGTGATCCAGTCGGTGAACATCAACCGGGCGATGGCGTTGATCTCGCTGACCGCGTAGTCCTGGTTGGCGTAGTCCGGGTCGACCCGCGCGGCGTCCAGGCCCTTATCGGATCCCGGCCAGAGCACCAGGAATCGATACCAGCGGCCGTAATAGGGCAGGTGGTCCATCGCCCAGCGAACCCCGTCGCCGACCTCGTCGTGGTACATCGCGTTGGGGAACATCCACTGCGCGGTGCGCTGAAAGACGGTGAGGTGCGCGACGTCGTCGGCGATCGCCGGTGCGATCTGAAAGCCGCTGGCGCCGGCGCCGATCACCGCGACACGCTTGCCGGTGACGTCGACGGAGTGGTCCCACGTCGCGGAATGGAACGACGGACCTCGAAAAGTCTTCGCGCCGGGGAACTTTGGTACGTGTGGGCGGTTGAGCTGGCCGACTGCGGTGATGACGGCGCGCGCCTGCATCGTGGTCAGGCCCTCGTCGTCTTCACGCGAGGTGATTGTCCACAGGCCGTCTTCGTCGTCCCACTCGACCGACACGACTTCGCACTGCCAGCGCACATGATCGTTCAGATGGTGCTTGTCCATCACGTGGGTGAAGTAGCTCTGCAGCTCGGGTTGCTCGGCGAAGAAGTGCGACCAGTCGTTGCTGGGTTCGAAGCTGTAGCAGTAGAAATGGTTGGCGACGTCGACTCGCGCCCCCGGGTAGCTGTTCTCCCACCACGTGCCACCGGGCCCGGCGTTCTTCTCGAGGATGGTGAACGGGATGTTGGCCTGCCGCAGTCGAATTCCGGCCAGGATCCCTGATTCGCCGCAGCCGATCACCACCACCGGAACCTGGGCGGCGCGGTCGGAGTCCAGCGGCGCCGGTCGTCGTGGATCGACGCCGTCCAGATCCATCTCCTCGGCGAGCAGCGGCAGATAGTCATCCGGCACGCTCTCGCAGACCGCCCAGTCCATCATTTCCCTGATGAGCTCCGGCGGCAGCGGGGCCGGCTCCGGACAACCGCGGTCGCGGTAGTCGGCGATCACGGGCAACGCCGCAACACGCGCGCGGGTCTTGTCCTCTTCGGACATGAAGCCCTGGACTTCGTTGAGAAAAATCCCAGCCGGCTTGAAGTCGCGCACGAAGCGGGCGTCGCCGGTGATGTGCACCAGCGACAGCAGCAAGGTGGGGATGCTGACCTGCTCGACTGCGGCGGCAATGTCGGCGTCGGAGGTGGTGAAAGGTTGGCCCGCGTAACGGCTGCGCACCAAGGGGGATCCTTTCGCATCATCGATGGGCGCCTGCGGTGGAGGCTCCAATTACGATACGCGTAGTTTCGTAATTGGGAGTCAACGATACGCGGGGGCCCTCACCGGATCAAGAGCCCTCCGGCACGACGGCGGACCCGTAACCTGGGCACAATGCGGCACTACTACTCGGCGGATGCGATCCGCGAGGCCGAAGCGCCGCTGTTGGCGAGCCTGCCCGACGGCGCACTGATGGCCCGCGCCGCCTACGGATTGGCGACCGCGATCATCGCCGAATTGACCGCCCGCACCGGGGCATTGACGGGACGACGGGTGTGCGCGGTGGTCGGTTCCGGGGACAACGGCGGCGACGCGTTGTGGGCGGCGACGTTCCTGCGGCGTCGCGGAGTGGCCGCCGACGCGATACTGCTCAAGCCGGAGCGCACCCACCAGAAGGGCTTGGCCGCCTTCCGCGCGGCCGGGGGGCGGATCGTCGACACCGTCAACGTGTGGACCGATCTGGTGATCGACGGGGTCGTCGGCATCTCCGGTTCGGGACCGCTGCGGCCGGATGCGGCCGAAGTATTCAAAGCCGTGCATGCGCACGGGATTCCGGTGGTGGCCGTCGACATCCCCAGCGGCGTCGACGTCGCGACCGGCGCCATCGACGGCCCGGCCGTGGATGCGGCACTGACGGTCACGTTCGGTGGCCTCAAGCCGGTGCACGCGCTGGCCGACTGCGGGCGGGTGCAGTTGATCGACATCGGCCTCGACCTGCCCCACACCGACATCCTCGGCTTCGACGCGGCCGATGTTGCGGCGCGCTGGCCGATCCCGGGGCCGCACGACGACAAGTACACCCAGGGCGTCACCGGGGTGATGGCCGGCTCGTCGACCTATCCGGGCGCCGCGGTCCTGTGCACCGGCGCGGCCGTCGCGGCGACGTCCGGCATGGTTCGCTACGCCGGCAGCGCACACAGCGAAGTGTTGGCGCATTGGCCCGAGGTGATCGCGTCGCCCACCCCGGCGGCGGCCGGTCGCGTGCAGGCTTGGGTCGTCGGACCCGGGCTGGGCACCGACGAAACCGGTGCTGCCGCATTGTGGTTCGCGCTGGAGACCGACCTGCCGGTGTTGATCGACGCCGACGGGCTGACCATCCTGGCCGCGCATCCCGACATGCTCGCCTCCCGTCGCGCCCCGACGGTGCTGACGCCGCATGCCGGAGAGTTCGCCCGATTGGCCGGCGCCCCACCCGGCGACGATCGCGTCACCGCCACCCGCAAACTCGCCGACGCGATGGGTGCCACGGTGCTGCTGAAGGGCAACGTCACCGTCGTCGCCGACCCGGGCGGGCCGGTCTATCTGAACCCGGCCGGGCAGTCCTGGGCGGCGACCGCCGGATCCGGCGATGTGCTGTCCGGAATGATCGGCGCGCTGCTGGCCGCGGGTCTGCCTGCGGCCGAAGCCGCGGCCGCTGCCGCGTTCGTGCACGCCCGCGCGGCGGCGCTGTCGGCCGCCGACCCGGGGCCCGGCGATGCGCCGACCTCGGCGTCGCGCATCCTCGCCCACATCCGCACCGCCGTAGCGAGCCTCTAAGCCACTTCCTCGAAAGGATCTGCCCATGCCGCAACACCCGTCGATGCCTGCGCACGCGATCGCCCCTGCCTATACGGGCCGGATGTTCACGACTCCCGTGCCCGCGCTGCGGCTCCCCGAGGAGTCGATGGACCCCGAGGCCGCCTACCGCTTCATCCACGACGAGCTGATGCTGGACGGCAGCTCGCGTCTGAACTTGGCGACCTTCGTCACCACCTGGATGGACCCTCAGGCCGGCAAGCTGATGGCAGAGACGTTCGACAAGAACATGATCGACAAGGACGAATACCCCGCGACCGCGGCCATCGAGCAGCGCTGCGTGTGCATGGTGGCCGACCTGTTCCACGCCGAAAACTTGCGCGACGACGACCCCTCAAGTGCCGTCGGCGTGTCGACCATCGGCTCCAGCGAAGCGGTGATGCTCGGCGGGCTGGCCCTGAAATGGCGGTGGCGCGCGAAGGTCGGCGAAGACTGGAAGAAGCGGACGCCGAACCTGGTGATGGGTTCCAACGTCCAGGTCGTCTGGGAGAAATTCTGCCGCTACTTCGACGTCGAGCCGCGCTACCTGCCGATGGAGGAGGGCCGCTACGTGATCACCCCCGAGCAGGTGATCGACGCCGTCGACGAGGACACCATCGGCGTCGTGGCGATCCTGGGCACCACCTACACCGGCGAGCTCGAGCCGATCGCCGAGATTTGCGCGGCACTGGACAAACTGGCCGCGGGCGGCGGCGTGGACGTCCCTGTGCACGTCGACGCGGCCAGCGGCGGGTTCGTGGTGCCGTTCCTGCACCCCGCGCTGAAGTGGGACTTCCGGTTGCCGCGGGTCGTCTCGATCAACGTCAGCGGGCACAAGTACGGGCTGACCTACCCGGGCGTGGGTTTCGTGGTGTGGCGCAGCCAAGAGCACCTGCCCGAGGAGCTGGTCTTTCACGTCAATTATCTCGGCGGTGACATGCCGACCTTCACGCTGAACTTCTCCCGTGCCGGCAACCAGGTGGTGGGCCAGTACTACAACTTCCTGCGGCTGGGCCGCGAGGGTTACACCCAGGTTATGCAGACGTTGTCGCAGACGGCGCGGTGGCTGGGTGAGCAGCTGCGGATGGGGGACCATTGCGAGCTGATCTCCGACGGATCGGCCATCCCGGTGATCAGCTTCCGGCTCGCCAGGGACTGCGGATATACCGAATTCGACCTGTCGCACGAGCTTCGCGGATACGGGTGGCAGGTGCCGGCCTACACCATGCCCGACAACGCCACGAACGTCTCGGTGCTGCGCGTCGTCGTGCGGGAAGGACTCTCCGCCGACCTGGCCCGCGCGTTGCACGACGATGCTCGCAGCGCGTTGGCCTCGTTGGACAAGCTGAAGCCGGGAGGTCACTACCAGGCCGAGCACTTCGCGCACTGATATTTCCGCGAGAGTGCGACTGGCGACACATTTCGCGAGCAATAGCGTCGGTAACCGCACTTTCGCAGCATTTTCCGCGCTTCTGGGACAATGGCGGCCGTGTCCGCCACGCCGATCTCTTTGACGCCCGGTGTCCTTGCCGAGTCGGTCGTGGACCTGGGCGCCATCCGGCACAACGTGCAGGTGCTGCGCGAGCATGCCGGTAGCGCGCAGGTGATGGCCGTGGTCAAGGCCGACGGCTACGGCCACGGTGCCCTCGAGGTGGCCCGGGCCGCCCTGGCCGCCGGTGCCGCCGAACTCGGGGTCGCCACCATCGACGAGGCGCTGGCGCTGCGCGCCGCTGGTATCAACGCGCCCGTGCTGGCCTGGCTGCATCCGCCGCGGGTCGACTTCGGTCCGGCGCTGCAGGCCGACGTGCAGATCGCGGTGTCCTCGGCGCGCCAACTCGACGAGCTCCTCGGCGCGGTCCGCCGCACCGGCCGCAGCGCGGACGTGACCCTCAAGGTGGACACCGGCCTCAATCGCAATGGAGTCCCGCTGGCGCAGTACCCGTCGATGCTCGATGCGTTGGCTCCCGCCATCGCCGAGGAGGCCATCCACCTACGCGGCCTGATGTCGCACATGGTGTACGCCGACCAGCCCAACAACCCGGTCAATAACATTCAGGCACAACGCTTTACCGATATCGTAGCGCTGGCGCGCGAGAGGAAGGTGCCATTCGACGTCGCCCATCTGTCGAATTCCTCGGCCACCATGTCGCGACCCGAACTCGCCTTCGACATGGTCCGCCCCGGCATCGCGCTGTACGGCCTGAGCCCCGTACCGACGCTGGGCGACATGGGCCTGATCCCGGCTATGACGGTGAAATGCTCTGTCGCACTGGTCAAGTCAATTCACGCTGGCGAAGGAGTGTCGTACGGACATACCTGGATCGCGCAGCAGGACACCACCGTGGCGCTGATGCCGATCGGCTACGCCGACGGAGTTTTCCGTTCGCTGGGCGGACGGTTGGAGGTGCTGATCAACGGCCGGCGTCGTCCCGGGGTGGGGCGCATCTGCATGGACCAGTTCCTGGTCGAACTCGGGCCGGGGCACGTCGACGTCGCCGAAGGCGACGAGGCGATCCTGTTCGGGCCCGGCACCCGCGGCGAGTCCACCGCCCAGGACTGGGCGGACCTGCTCGACACGATCCACTACGAGGTCGTCACCAGCCCGCGCGGTCGTATCGTCAGAACCTATCGCGAGGCTGAAAAGCATTGAGCGACCACCATTTCGATGGCCTGCACGTCGGCAAGCCGGGGCGGGGACGCTGGCTGGCCGGTGCCGCCGGAGTCGGCGCGGTCGGCACCATCGCCGGAGCCACCGTGGCCCGCCAGATGCTCAATCGGCGTGCGGTCGTGGACGATCCGTTTCAGTACGAAGACTTCGGGACGCTCGACGGCGATCGCAGCTATCTTGTGACGACCCCCGACGGCGTGCACCTTTCGGTGCGTGAGGTCGGGCCCACCGACGCGCCGCTGACCGTGGTATTCGCCCACGGCTTCTGTCTTCGGATGGGCGCCTTCCATTTTCAGCGGATGAGGCTGTCCGAGGAGTGGGGTGCGCAGGTCCGGATGATCTTCTATGACCAGCGTGGCCACGGCCGCTCCGGGGAAGCGCCGCCGGAGACCTACACGATCTCGCAGCTGGGCAAAGACCTCGAGACCGTGCTGCAGGTGATCGCGCCACGCGGCCCGATCGTGCTGGTCGGCCATTCGATGGGCGGAATGACAGTGCTTTCGCATGCACGTCAATTCCCGGAGTACTACGGCAGCCGCATCACCGGGGCGGCGTTGATCTCGTCGGCCGCCGAAGGCGTCGCGCAGTCACCGCTCGGCGAGGTCCTGAACAATCCTGCGCTGAAAGCTGTTCGGCGCGCCGCACGCACCGCGCCCAAGCTGGTGGATCGCGGACGTACCGCCGCGCGATCGGTGATCGGGCCGATCCTGCGGGCAGCGTCGTACACCGACAAGCGGGTCAGCCCGAGCATTGTGGCGTTCTCCGAGGACATGATGCTCGGCACCCCTATCCCGACCATGCTCGAATTTCTGCATGCCCTACAGGTGCACGACGAAACCGCGGCGCTGCCGACACTGGCCAAGATTCCGACCCTGATCATCTGCGGCGATCATGATTTGGTCACGCCCGCCGAATACTCGAGGAAAATGGCGGAGGTGTTGCCGGACTCCGAATTGGTCATCGTCGCCAGGGCAGGGCATCTGGTGCTGCTGGACAAGCCGGCTTCGGTCAACGACGGCCTGGTGCGACTGGTCAGGCACGCCAGCCCCGGTCGATTCACGATGCTGGGCCAGCGATTGCGTGAGCGGGTCATGCGCCGTGACTGACGAACGGGCCGGCATCGCGACATTGCCGAGTGTCGACGACACCGTTGCGCTGGGCGCGCACTTCGGCGGCCAGTTGCGCGCCGGTGACGTCGTCGTCTTATCCGGGCCGCTCGGCGCCGGTAAGACCTTACTGGCCAAGGGAATTGCGGCGGCGATGGATGTCGACGGGCCGGTGACCTCGCCGACGTTCGTGCTGGCGCGGGTGCATCCGGCACGCCGGACTGGTGCCCCCGCGATGATTCACGTCGACGTCTACCGGTTGCTCGACCACACCGGTGCCGATCTGCTCGACGAGCTGGAAAGCCTGGATCTCGACACCGAACTCGACGACGCCGTCGTCGTGGTGGAGTGGGGCGAAGGCCTTGCCGAACGGTTGTCCGACCGGCACCTCGACGTCCGCCTGGAGCGAATCAGCAACTCCGACACTCGAACTGCGACATGGCAGTGGAGCTGTCCATGAGACGCGCCGTCGACGAGCTCGAATGGCAACGCATGAGCGGTGCCACTGGGGAGGAGCGGCGCCCATGAGACTCGTGCTGGCCATCGACACCTCGACTCCCGCGGTAACGGCGGGTGTCGTCGCCGACGGTGAACTGCTGGCCGAGCGCGTCAGCGTCGACGCGCGCGCGCACGCCGAACGCATCACCCCGAATGTGCTGGCCGCGTTGGCCGATGCGGGCCGATCGATGGCCGACCTGAATGCGGTGGTGGTGGGTTGCGGCCCCGGCCCATTCACCGGGCTGAGGGTCGGAATGGCGACCGCATCGGCATACGGGCACGCGCTGGACATTCCGGTGTTCGGGGTCTGCAGCCTTGATGCCATCGGAGGGCAGACCCGCGGCGAGGCGTTGGTGGTCACTGACGCCCGCCGGCGCGAAATCTATTGGGCCCGTTACCGCGACGGCGTTCGGGTCGGTGGTCCGGAGGTCAGCGCCCCGGCCGACGTCGACGCAGGCCCGGCGCAGTCGGTCGCGGGCTCGCCCGACCATGCGGCATTCTTCGGGCTGCCGTGTGTCGAACCGCTATACCCCAACTCAATTGGTTTGGTCGCGGCCGTGGACTGGTCGCAGCCGCCGGAGGCATTGGTGCCGCTGTACCTGCGTCGACCGGACGCCAAGACGCTTGCCGAGCGGGCCGGCCAGTGACCGTGACCATCGACGGGCTGACCGAAGCCGACGCCGACCGGTGTGCCGAGCTGGAGGCGATTCTGTTTCCCGGCGACGACCCTTGGCCGACAGTCGCATTCGTGCGTGAGCTCGCTGCCGACCACAACCACTACGTCGCTGCGCGCGAGGACGACTCATTGATCGGCTACGGCGGGATTTCCCGGCTGGGCCGCACGCCACCGTTCGAATACGAAATCCACACGATCGGCGTCGACCCCGCCTACCAGGGCCGCGGCATCGGGCGGCGCATGCTGGACGCGTTGCTCGACATCGCCGCGGACTCCGTGGTGCATCTCGAGGTTCGCACCGACAACGACACGGCGATCGCGCTGTACCACAGCGTGGGATTCACCGAAGTCGGCCTGCGCAAGCGCTACTACCGGATAAGCGGCGCCGACGCCTACACCATGCGACGGGAGGCAACAGCACCGTGAAGACGATCCTGGCCATCGAAACATCCTGTGACGAAACAGGTGTCGGCATTGCCCGGCTCGATGATGACGGAACCGTGACCCTGCTGGCCGACGAGGTCGCTTCCAGCGTCGACGAACACGTCCGCTACGGCGGGGTCGTGCCCGAGGTCGCGTCGCGGGCTCACCTGGAGGCGCTCGGTCCGGCGATGCGCCGCGCACTGGATACCGCCGGCTTGCAGAAGCCCGACATCGTCGCCGCCACCATCGGGCCCGGCTTGGCCGGCGCGCTACTGGTCGGAGTGGCCTCGGCAAAAGCCTATTCGGCCGCGTGGGACGTGCCGTTCTATGCGGTCAACCATCTGGGCGGTCACCTGGCCGCCGACGTCTACGAGCACGGGGCACTGCCGGAGAGCGTGGCGCTGCTGGTGTCCGGTGGTCACACGCACCTGCTGCACGTGCGCTCGCTCGGCGAGCCGATCGTCGAGTTGGGCAGCACCGTCGACGACGCGGCCGGCGAGGCCTACGACAAGGTGGCCCGGCTGCTGGGGCTGGGCTATCCGGGCGGCAAGGTACTCGACGACCTGGCGCAGACCGGCGACCGCGAGGCCATCGTGTTTCCGCGCGGCATGGTCGGGCCGCGTGACGCGCCGCATGCCTTCAGTTTCTCCGGGCTCAAGACCGCGGTCGCGCGCTATGTCGAAAGCCATCCGGACGCCTCGACCGCCGACATCGCCGCCGGATTCCAAGAGTCGGTGGCCGATGTCCTGACCATGAAAGCCGTTCGCGCCGCGACCGAGCTCGGCGTGTCCACCCTGCTGGTGGCCGGCGGCGTGGCCGCCAATTCGCGCCTGCGAGAGCTCGCGGCGCAACGCTGCGAGGCCGCCGGCCTGACGCTGCGTATCCCCAGGCTGCGGCTCTGTACCGACAATGGGGCGATGATCGCGGCATTCGCCGCCCACCTGCTGGCCGCCGGGGCGTCGCCGTCCCCGCTGGACGTGGCGAGCGACCCGGGCCTGCCGGTGGTACGGGGCAGCCTGCCCTAAGGCCCCTTACAAATGGTGGTGGGCCCGCTGCACGGTGCCGTAGCCGGTCGGCTCGGTGACGATCAGCAGGTTCTGGCTGGTCGACCAGGCTTGACTGAAGGTGTTCAGCGGGATCTGCTCGTTGCGGCCATTCGGGGTGCCGCTGTCGTTGAGGTGCACGATGTTGCGGTCGGTGTCGACCCCGGTGACGACTACGGCGTGGTCGGGGTTGCCGCGTTTGCCGGCGACATTCCAGATGGTCTCGGCGTTGAGCGCGGCGATCACCTTGTGACCGGCGGCCAGATCCTGCTCCAGGCCCGGCGTGGTGTTGCCGGTGGTCACGTCCGACGCGACGCCGTAGTGCTGCAGCAGCATGACCATGTCCTGGGGAGAGGTGCCGTCGAACGCGTAGACCGAGCCGCTGTGGGATTCGCTCGGGGTGAAGACGCCCCTCAGCTCGATGCCCAATTGATGCGGTTCGCGACCGGTGAGTTGGCCGACCACATCCGCGACGGCCATCAACCCACAGTCTTCCTGATGTTGGTAGCGCCAGTATTGCGCCGCGGCCTGGGGGTCGCCGTACATTTGAGCCTGGGCGACCCCGGTCGTCGCGAGGCTAGCCAGGGTCAGCAGCGTCGCGACCACGCTCGTCCGGATCGAGCCCGCTCGGTGGGTGAACATTTGCCCAGTATGAAGCCGGTTTGCTGTCAGCAGGCTGTGTGCGCCCGATGCGGCAGGTGAGGAAGCATCAGCCCAGCCTTGAGTGCTAGCACTCGCATGTATAGAGTGCTAGGTGGCAATCGGCTAACCCGGGCGTCGGCTCCCGCGACGACGACGCGTAGGCACGGGCGAAAGTCAAAAAAACACCTGGTAAATCGGGGCAACCGCCCCGGACCTGTCACCAACTAAGTGGAGGGCTCCAATCGTGGCGAGCGTCAACATCAAGCCACTCGAGGACAAGATCCTCGTACAGGCCAACGAGGCCGAGACCACGACCGCATCCGGTCTGGTCATTCCCGACACCGCTAAGGAAAAGCCCCAAGAGGGCAAAGTCGTCGCCGTCGGCCCCGGCCGGTGGGATGAGGACGGCTCGAAGCGGATTCCGCTGGACGTGTCCGAAGGCGACACCGTCATCTACAGCAAGTACGGCGGCACCGAGATCAAGTACAACGGCGAGGAGTACCTGATCCTGTCGGCACGCGACGTGCTGGCAGTCGTCAACAAGTAAGCACCCGTGTCCCGCCCCGGAGCTTCCCGTTTCGACGGGTGAGTTCCGGGGCGGCACTCGCCAGCGATAAGGACATTCATGAGCAAGCAGATTGAGTTCAACGAGACTGCGCGCCGGGCGATGGAAGCCGGCGTGGACAAGCTCGCCGGCGCGGTCCGCGTGACGCTGGGCCCGCGCGGTCGGAATGTGGTGCTGGCCAAAGCCTTTGGCGGGCCCACGGTCACCAACGACGGCGTCACCGTCGCCCGCGAGATCGACCTGGAAGACCCGTTTGAGAACCTGGGCGCCCAGCTGGTCAAGTCGGTGGCCACCAAGACCAACGACATTGCCGGCGACGGCACCACCACCGCGACCGTGCTGGCGCAGGCCATCATCAAGCACGGACTGCGCAACGTCGCGGCGGGCGCCAACCCGATCGAGCTGGGACTGGGCATCGGCAAAGCCGCCGACGCCGTCTCCGAGGCGCTGCTGGCCGCGGCCACCCCGGTGTCCGGCCAGAAGGGCATCGCGCAGGTCGCCACCGTCTCGTCACGCGACGAAGAGGTCGGCGAACTTGTCGGCGAGGCCATCAGCAAGGTCGGAGACGACGGCGTGGTCAGCGTCGAGGAGTCGTCGACCCTGAATACCGAGCTGGACTTCACCGAGGGCGTCGGCTTCGACAAGGGTTTCCTGTCGGCCTACTTCGTCACCGACTTCGATCTCCAGCAGGCCGTGCTCGAGGACGCCCTGATCCTGTTGCACCGCGACAAGATCAGCTCGCTGCCCGATCTCCTGCCGCTGCTGGAAAAGGTCGCCGAAGCGGGCAAACCGCTGCTGGTGATCGCCGAGGACGTCGAAGGTGAGCCGCTGTCGACGCTGGTGGTCAATGCGATCCGCAAGACGCTGAAAGCCGTCGCGGTCAAGGCGCCGTTCTTCGGCGACCGCCGCAAGGCGTTCCTGGAGGACCTGGCCATCGTCACCGGCGCCCAGGTGATCAACCCCGACGTCGGGCTCGCGCTACGCGAGGTCGGTCTCGACGTGCTCGGTTCCGCGCGGCGCGTGGTGGTCAGCAAGGACGACACCGTGATCGTCGAAGGCGGCGGCGGCGCCGAGGCCATTGCCAACCGGGCCAAGCAGCTGCGCGCCGAAATCGAGTCGACCGACTCCGACTGGGACCGCGAAAAGCTGGAGGAGCGGCTGGCCAAACTGGCCGGCGGCGTGGCGGTCATCAAGGTCGGTGCCGCGACCGAGACCGCTCTGAAGAAGCGCAAGGAAGCCGTCGAAGACGCGGTCGCCGCGGCCAAAGCCGCGGTCGAGGAGGGCATCGTGCCCGGCGGCGGGTCCGCGCTGGTGCATGCCCGCAAGGCGCTCGCCAAGCTGCAGAAGTCGCTGTCCGGCGACCAGGCCAGCGGCGTCGAGGTGTTCTCCAACGCGCTCAGCGCACCGCTGTTCTGGATTGCGACCAACGCCGGGCTCGATGGCGCGGTGGTGGTCAGCAAGGTGAGCGAGCTGCCGGTCGGACACGGCCTGAACGCTGCGACGCTGGAGTACGGCGACCTGGCCGCCGACGGGGTCATCGACCCGGTCAAGGTCACCCGGTCCGCGGTGCTCAATGCGGCGTCGGTGGCCCGGATGGTTTTGACCACGGAAACGGCGATTGTCGACAAGCCTGCCGAGGCGGTCGACGACCACGGTCATGGCCACGGCCACGCTCACTAGTTAGCTCTTGACGAAACACCCCCGGTCAGTCGGCCGGGGGTGTTTCTGCGTAGATCGACTTGAGGATCGCGAAACAAGGCGAACATCAACGGACGTAACTACGCGAACACCACCGCTGCACGCAGCATTCAGCGCTGACGAGGAATGAATTCCGGGGCGGGTTGATCGCGTAGTAGAACACGTACGCCTCAGGGAAGTAACGATTGAAAGAAGGACACGGTTTCGGTGATCTTGTCGGTTGGATCGATGCTCGGATCAACCAGGGTTCCAAGGAGGCTGATGCCCTCGATCGCGTGCACCTCAAGACCGCCCCCCGCGTAACCGAGAGCGGTCTCATCCGTGATGGGAATCCCGGGAAAGATGTCGTTGGTCGCTAACTCGTGGTGCAGCGTTACGAGATCGCTATTCAACTTAGCCAGGTCCGCCTGTAGCACAGAGGGCACCGGAGGCACCGGTGGGGCTGGCGGGGGCGTGGCGGAATTGATGGCAATCTGGAAGATGTTCTCAATATCTTGTTGCTCGTAACTCGCGACGGTGTCGGTGAGCTGCTGGGACGCGGCCGAGATATACAGCGGGCCGTAAAGCGCCTCCTCCGGGTAGACGACTTCGAGGTCGTCGTTGCCTTCGAGGGTTTCCGCTGCTCCGAGGTTCACCAGCCCAGCGGCGGTGTCACTACTGCCTTGATTGACGAGATTCTGGCCGATCTGCTGAATCTCTTGAAGGTCGGCGGTCAGCTGGCTCTCGTCTGTGGGGATAGGGACTTGGAGGGCTGGGTTGAAGTACACGAACTCGGATGGCTGGGTCGGGACTTCAGTTAGCTCTAGTTGCGCGTCTTGAGGTGCGGCGATGTAGAGGTTGTTTTGGCCGTTGACGATGTTCTCCAAGGCGTCCGGGAAATCGCCCTGGTTATAGAGCGTCAAGCCCTCGCTGATCTCCGATTGGCCCAGGTTGGCGACGTCTTGCGACGTGTCGGCCGGTTCCGCGGCGGCCGAAGCGGCTGACGTGAAGTCGATGAGGTGCACGGCGGCATGCTGCAGCTGAACCGACTTTGGGACTGTTGGTACAACGGCGACGAGGGCTGCGCCTGTCAGTGCGACGGCTGCGGTGGTGTAAAGACGCAATGTTTGCTGCATGACCATGATCTCCTTCGGATCGGCGCGCCGACTGTTTGACGCATGCGCCATGTGTTCGGCGGCACTTCGCGATAAACCTTAAACGAAGATTAGAAAATCCGCTGAAATAATTAGGAATTAGATATGCATCTAATAATAATTAGATATGTGTTGAGTAATAACGCCTAATTAACTTTTGGAAAGCAGTGGTCATTGGGGTTGGGCGCAGCTCCGCTGCTTATGTGCACTGCTATTTGTGCGTCGCGATCAGCACTAGCTTGCTTGCTCTCGCTTCGAACACTCGTTGGGCACCTGGATTGTGCGCGCTCCCACGCTGCTGGCCCTCGTTGGCAATAGCCAACGGAGCCACTCTTCGGTGCGGCCAACAGGCCCACCGGGGAACCCCCACCCCCGGGCCGCACGACCGGGCGGTAATCCGTCAGAGCCATCGTGTACGAATGCCCAAGCCCGAAGCGAATCGAACTGCACGCTCACGCGTCAACTGCTCACGAAATGAGGAGAACATGACTCTCGCAGGGTCGCAGTCCAAGGGCCTCGGGCGGTTAGTCTCCCGGCATGGAGCGCATTTGGCAGTGGGCGTGGGATCGACACGGGACCAGGTACTCGTGGGCGATCTGGGTAGCCCTAGTCGCCTCGTTGCTGCCGCCCTACCTCGTTTGGTCGCTTGTCGTTGTCGCGTACGAGAAATCGAGTCAGTTCGCCGAGGCGGCCGTCGTCACCAGCGTCGCCGTGGTGGTGTTGGCGTTTGTGGTGACTCTTCCCGGTAACCGACGGTTACGTCCGGCCGAACGGTGGGCGGCCGGCCGCGATGTCGATCGTGCAACGGCGCTCCAAGACACATACTCCTGGGCTCACGCCACGGGTGTTCGAGGGTTGGGGTTCATGCCTGTTTCGGGCCTACTGCTTTTGGTGGTCGTCGATGTGATTGTGGGAGCCAGCGGTTCGCGGCTCGTCCAGTACGGGACCGTGGGTTTCAGCATAGGAATCGCCATCAATCTGGTCGGTATGCATCCGTTTGTGGAAGGAGCAATGCGACCGGCCAGGGTCGCTCTCGGCGGGGATACGGGGATCGGCGATGCCCTGCCCCGTTCTCGCCCGACTTTTGCCGTGTGGTCCACCATCTCGATGCTTGCCTCCGTGTTCGCGTTCTCCTCTATGGGTGCGGTGCTGGGGGTCGTACTGGATCGGGCCGGTGGGGTCCCGGTGCTTGCCATCGTCATCGGGAGTGCTTTGACGCTCGGCTTCGCGCCGATCATCATCGGCGTGATGCTCTCGCCGTCCTTGCGTCCCATTCGCGACCTCGCCGAAGCAACCGCACGGGTGGGGGCCGGCGACTACACCCAGCGGTTGTCGGTCGTTCAGGATGATGACCTCGGTGCGCTGGCGGCTTCGTTCAACCGCATGCAAGCGGGTTTGGCTGAGCGCCAACGACTTCAGGCTGCATTCGGCACCTACGTCGACCCAGCCTTGGCGGCGCGATTGCTCGAGCAGGGCGACGACGTGTTCACCGGTGAGCGACGCGAGGTGACGATAATGTTCGTCGACATCCGCGACTTCACCCCGTTCGCGGAGGCGAACACTGCCGAGGACACCGTCACACGTCTCAACGCCCTGTTCGACATCGTGGTGCCGGCTGTTATCGACGCCGGTGGGCACGTCAACAAGTTCCTCGGTGACGGCGCGCTCGCCGTGTTCGGCGCACCCAACGATCTCGCCGCTCATGCCGAGGCCGCGGTGACCGCGGCAGCGCTGATTCATCATCTGGTCAGTGAGCGTTTCGGCGGGGCGCTGCGTATCGGCATCGGGATCAATACCGGTGTGGTGATCGCCGGAACCATCGGCGGAGCAAGCAAGCTGGAGTTCACCTTGATCGGGGACACCGTCAACGTTGCTGCCCGGGTCGAGCAGCTCACCAAGACCACCGGTGACGCGATCCTTCTCACGCAGCAGAGTGTTGACGCGCTGATCTCTCGACCGCCCCGACTCATCGACCGCGGATCCTACGAATTAAAGGGAAAGTCGGCCCCAGTGCAGGTCTTCGGCCTCGACGTAACGGTGACTCCCATCGGCTGAAGTGGCTTGCACCCAACACCCCCGGCACAACGCCCGGGGGTGTTTTGCTCGGTTGTGCCGCGTTTCAGGCCGCTGCACCGGCTAACATTGGGGCCCGCACATCGGGGGACTCGATAAGGAGCAAGACGCGATGAGGGTTTCCCAGATGATGTTCGCTGCCCCACTGGCGGCGACGATGCTGGCAGCGTCGGTGGCCGGCTGCAGTAGCAGTACGTCGCCATCGACGACGAAGTCGGGATCGGCCACCTCAGCTACCGCAACCGGAATCCCAGGTCCCACTTCGTCGCCGCCGGCACAGCCAAGCAGCTACACCTCACTGTTGATCCAGGCGACAGATCTCGATGCGCCGATGCCCTTCGTCGCCGACCCGCCGACAAACAATCCCAATGGCCAACCGGGCGCCTCGATCACCTTCAATAGCCAACCCCACCCCGAAGATCAGAGCGGCGTCACCGTCAAGGACGTCCATATCATCGACACCATCCAAGTCCTGCCGGATGCCGCCGCCGCCACGAGCGCACTGAACACCGCAAAGACGGGTCAGGGTCTGGTGAAAGACCCGAAAATGGATACGTCCACCGTCGGCACCGGCGGAACCCTACTGTCGGGCACGTCACCGGACGGTTCGAAAGACCTGACGGTGTTGATGTTCACCGAAGGCCGCGGTTTCGTCACGCTGCAGTTTGTCGGCGGGTCCGACTCGCCCCCGCCGCCGCCGGACTTCGTCACCGATGTCGGCCAGAAGCAAGACGCGGCCATCAAGAAGGGTCTCGGCGGCTGACAGCATTGAGGCCATAGGCGTTGACTGGCGCCAGTCACGAAGATGGCAAACATGGACAAGCCGATATTTTCCCTCACTCCTGGCTACGGGGAACGCCAGCTGCGCGATTTTCACTACTCACAGGTCGTCCGGTACGGCGACCGGGTAGAGACCGCCGGTCAAGGAGGTTGGGATGACGACTGGTGCTATCCGGAGTCAGTTCGCGACGAAGTCATTCAGGCCTTCGACAACGTCGAACGGACACTGGCAACGGCAGGAGCATCATGGCGTCACGTGATCGCTGTGCACTCGTACCACCTGCCCGATGCGAACGGCCAGATCGGGCCTGAGCACGTCGACACCATGGTCGAACAACTCCGACTGCGCACGGGTGACCGCGCACCGTTGTGGACATGCATCGGCGTCGCGGCGCTGGCGGGTCCCGGCATGCGCGTCGAGATTCAAGTCGCTGCGATTGTCGAGGACCAAGAGTGAGCGCTTGGCAGTAGTTCGAAACACCCCCGGTCAATCGCCCGGGGGTGTTTCGTTTTGCCATGGATCGCATCTGGCAATGGGCATGGGATCGGTACAAATCCCGGTATTCGTGGGCGGTCTGGGCGCTCACTCTGCCCCTTGCACTCCCGGTTTATCTCGCCTGGACGATGGGCATAGTCGCGTTCGAGAGGTCTGATCGCTACACCGAGGCGGCCGCGGTGACCGTGGTCGCCGTGCTCGCGTACCTCTATGTGCTGGTAGCTCCCGGCGGACGGGATGCCCGCCGCATTGAGCGGTGGGCCGCCGGTGACGACGTCGATCGGGAGGGCGCATTGCGCGCCAGCTATAGCTACGGCCGGAAACTGATTACGAAGGGGCTTGTCTTCACCTGTGTCTGGATCGCGGCGTTGTTCGTTGGTATCGGGATGATCGCCGGAGCGAGCGGGTCACGGCTTATCCAGTACGCGATTCTGGGCGCCATCGCCGCAACGGCGGGCCAGCTGATCACTGTGCACAGCTACGTCGAATCAACCCTGCGGCCCGCCCGGGCTGCGATCGCCTCGGATGGGGGAATCGGCGATTCCCTGCCTCGCTCTCGACCGGCGTTCGCCACCTGGACCAACATGGCCATGCTTGCGGTGGGCTTCGCGTTTGCCACCGCGGGCGCGATTCTGGGAGCCGTGTTGGACACAGCCAGGCACGGGCCCGCTCTCACGATGGTGATCGGTGGTGTGCTGGTGCTCGTCATCGGGCCGTCGCTGTGGGCCGGCTATTCGCCACTCCTGCAACCGATTCGCGATCTCGCCGCAGGGACTGAACGGGTTGCGGGCGGTGACTACAGCCAGCGGCTGCCGGTGGTGCAAGATGACGACCTCGGCGCGCTGGCGGCGTCGTTCAACCGCATGCAAGCGGGTCTGACTGAGCGGCAACGACTTCAGGTCGCGTTCGGAACCTACGTCGACCCGGCCTTGGCGGCGCGGCTACTCGAGCAGGGCGACGATGTGTTCACCGGTGAGCGCCGCGAGGTCACGGTGATGTTCGTCGACATCCGCGACTTCACCCCGTTCGCCGAGGCCAACAGCGCCGAGGACACGGTCGCACGTCTCAACGCTCTGTTCGAGATCGTGGTGCCCGCCGTGGTCGACGCGGGTGGACACGTCAACAAGTTCCTCGGCGACGGCGCGCTGGCGGTGTTCGGTGCTCCTAACGATCTAGCGGATCATGCCGACGCGGCGGTGAGCGCGGCAGTTCGGATCCACCGCCTGGTCGCTGCGCATTTTGACGGCGCGCTTCGAATTGGCATGGGCATCAACACCGGTGTGGTGATCGCCGGCACGATCGGCGGTGGCGGCAAGCTCGAGTTCACGCTGATCGGCGACACAGTCAACGTCGCGGCCCGCGTCGAGCAGCTCACCAAGACGACCGGTGACGCGATCCTTCTTACTCAGCAATGCGTCGAGGCCTTGGCGTCTCGGCCGTCCGGGCTTGTCGACCGGGGTTCGCACGCCCTGAAGGGGAAGTCAGCGCTGACAGAGGTTTTCGGCCTCGACCCGGCGATGACATCACCCGATAGCCGATGACGACCATCCGCTCTGACTGAAGCTACCCGGCAGCGACGTCGCCCAGCTGGTTGACTCGCAAGCACCACCATGTTCCGCCGACAACGAAGAGGGACGACTTATGAGCATGGCTTACCTCGCCCAACCCGATCAGCAGCAGCAACTGGAATGGCTCGACGGCGGCACGCTGGCGATCTTGCTCGACGGCAAGGCAACCGACGGCCAACTGATGGTTGGACGTTTCGATGTCAGCGAGGGCGAAGCGCCGCCGTATCACAAACACACGCGCGAAGACGAGGTCTTCATGCTCATCAAGGGCACCGCGTTACTGTGGTTGGACGACCAGGAGATGGAACTCTCGGAAGGCGGAATTGTGTTCTTGCCCAAGAACATTCCGCACGCGTACCGCATCACGTCAAAGAAGGCCGATCTGCTGATGATCAACACGCCGGCGGGCATCGAAGGGATGTTCCGTCACGCCGGACGTGATAAGGCGACGCCGCGACCGAAGGGTTTCGAAATCTCGCCCGAACGAATGGCCGAGGGGGCGGACATGTACGGGCAGATCATTCTCGGCCCGCCGCGTTGATCAAATGGCCCCAGCGGCTAGAGACCGACGATGACGATGACCACGCCGATCACGATCGCCACCCCCAGAGACACCAGCAGGATGTTGACGAGGGTCTCTTTCGCTGTTGATGCTTCGTGCTCGCCCGCCGCGATGGGCGTGAGTGTGTGGCCGGCGCCCCACAGAGCGGCGAGCAATGTCGCCAGCCAATTCGCGTAAGCGGCGTACACCAGCAGTGCGACCGCCGTCACCGCCCAGACGTGGGGGAGGTGCACATGCGGCCACAGCAGTCCAAGCAGCACCAGTAACATGCCGTTGAGGACACCCTCGAGATGACTGCTCAAGCCCATGCGCGGGTTCTTCATTGCCGGGATTGCGAACCCGGTGAGCAAGCCGATCAGGAATAGGATCAGCCCGAGCTTGAACAGCAGCGTCTGCATAGGCCGAATGGTAGCCATCTGACGGGCTGCGCCCGGGCCGGCTTCGCGAAATGCCGTTTACGGTCACCCGCGAGCGGATTTCGGGTAGATGGCGCGGATGAGCCGGGCGGCGAGTGGAGGTGCTGGAGTCTTCCGGGAACGGTCCCCGCGGAGCGCTCTCACTCTGCACTGACTGCGGCAGATGGTCCCGCCGCCCTCAAAAGTGTAGGGAAATCACTTATATCCTCACCGTCCCCGCGGCGGTAGCTTCAAGGCGGACGAAGGACGGTATTCGGAGGATTCCGATTGCGTCCATCCGAGGCTGAAGGAGATCGCCCCGATGACCACACGAGTCAGCGCGTCATTCGCCACTGCGACAGTCGTTGTCGGCGTGATTACGGGCACGTTCGTCGGTGCGGTGGGAACACCGACTGCGTACGCCAGCCCGCTCGACGGGCCCAGGAACTACGTCGCGAACCTCCGGGCCGGGGGCACCCAGTGCCGACCGCTGACCTACCAAATGGCGTTGGAAAACATGGCGCAGAATTACGCACGAACTGAAAACGTGGCGTCGCTCAGCGGCGGCTACCACGGTTACACGACCGGATATCTCGGATCCGGCGACCCCGCGCAACAGGCGACCGACAGCGCCATATCCAAGGCCAAACCCGGCATTGAGGATTGCAGCAATACCGACTACGGGGTGGGCTTCGTGCGGCACGAAGACCGGTCGGTCGACGTGGTGACGATCGTGTTCGGCAGGGCGGCGTAGCGCATGCGCGCACGCGAGGATTCGGCTCCGATGAACCGGGCATCGGCATCTTTGGCTTTTGCAGCCGCCCTCGGCGTGCTGTGCACAATTGCGATGACGCCGGTCGCGCATGCCGACCCGCTCGACGGCCCTCGCGCGGCCGTTCAGCAGGCTCGGGCCCAGTCAACCTGTGCGCCTTTGAATTACAACATTGACTTGGAGAACGCCGCGCAGCAGTTCGCCAGGAACGACAAGAGCATCAGAAATATCAAGTGGCCCGGGTACGCCGGAGGCGATATCCAACTGCTCGACGGGTATGGCGATCCACAGAGTGCGGCGATCGACGGACTGATGAGCGGTGCCGGCGGATACGTTCGAGATTGCCGATACAAGGATTACGGTGTGGGATTCGTCCGCGTCGGAGAGCGCGACACCGTCTCACTCGCCCTCGGGCAAGGGTTGCCGTACGAGAAATTCGCCACCGTGGTCGGGAATGCAGACGTCTATAAAGACCCGCACGACATCGTTCCGGATCCGGCCAATCACGTCGTCTGGACCATCGGCTCACTCAAGAACGGTACCCAGGTGACGCTGGATACACCGTGCAATAACGGCTGGTGCCAAGTGATTTCGAAGGAAATCGAGGTCGGCCGCGGCTACGTGCAGCAATCACACCTCAAATTCAACTAGCACATCCCTGTAGGCAATGATGCCGTCGGGCTGCGGCTACTAGTCTCAGTTCGCGCCCGCGGCTTCGTTGACGGCGACTGAAGCACGGCCGTACTCTGGAACAGATATTTGGTCGCTCAGACGGGGATACTGCGGAGGTGCAGGTGGCGGACAGTGCTGGCGCCGCACGGATGCCCGCGCTGGCCATGCTGGCCTCCGCCTTCGCCGGACGTGCGGTGGCAGTCGACGCGCAGCGCCCCGGCGACCCGCCGTGGACCGACGGCCAGACGATCTTCGTCGATCCCGCAGAGCCGGCTCGGGCACAGCTCGCGGCGGTTGCCGTCCAGGCGTCGATGATCGCCGCGGGCAGTCTCGATCCCGACCTCATGCGTCCGCTCGTTCGCCATTCCCGTTTGGCCAAGCGCTATTTGGCGATCGAGGGTCACCGGGCGGTGGTCGCCAATTCGGCTGTGCTGCCGCGGGTGCTCGGGTCGCTCGGCAGCACAGATATCGCTCGGCGAAGCGGCTCGCCCGCCGAGTCGCTGAGCCTGGCGTCGGCGAAGGCGGCGATCGACGATCCGCCACTGGAGTTCGGTGTCCTCCGCGCCGGCAAGCTGCTCGCCGCATCCGCGCGCCCGACCACGCAGGCCGGTCGGGAGGAGCCCGCACACGTCCCGCGCGGCCGACAGCCGCAGGAGACAGCAGAGCTCGGCGACGGCGACGTCGACGACACCGACGATCCCGACCTGTTCACCAGCCCGGTCGGCGGCGGCGGGTTCATCGGCAAGTGGCTCAAGAAGATGCTGTCGTCAACCCGAAAGACCGGCAGCGGTGGTGGCCCGCCCGGCGCGGACGACCCGACCCACCGGACCAACGCCGGGAAACGCGGCGCGTTTGCGGTGTCGTCGCTGGCGTCCGCAACAAGCGAGGACGTCATCGACCACGCGGCCGACCTGAGCACCCGCGGGGTGAAGTACCCGGAGTGGGACGTGAACCGAAAGGTCTACCGTGCCGATTGGTGCACTGTGCTCGAAATCGATTCGACGACAAAGGTATCGGCGAGCCCGGCGATCGACGACGCGATCGGTCTGCGACGCCCGCTGGCCCGGCTCGGCATGGGCCTGCACCGTCGGCATCGGCAAGCCCAAGGCGACGACATCGACATCGACGCCGTCGTCGAAGCGCATGTCGAGGCGATCGCCGGATCAGTACCCGACGAGGCGGTGTACCTGGATAGCCTGCGGCGGCGGCGGGACCTGTCAGTGCTTTTGCTGTTGGACATCTCGGGTTCGGCGGCCGAAGCCGGCACGGTGGGACGGACCGTGCACCAGCAACAGCGCACCGCGGTCGCCAACCTCACCGTCGCGCTGCACGATCTAGGCGACCGGGTCGCGCTCTATGCGTACTACTCGCAGGGCCGCTCGGCGGTAAGCATGGTGCCCGTCAAGCGATTTGATGACCACCTCGACAGCCGCATCATCCGGCGGTTGAACAGCCTGGAGCCCGGCGCGTACTCACGGCTCGGTGCGGCCATCCGGCACGGTGCGGCGGTCCTGGAAGCGCGGGGCGGAACGTCGCGCCGGCTGCTGGTGGTGCTCTCCGACGGTCTCGCCTACGACCACGGCTACGAACGCGCCTACGGCGCCGCGGATGCGCGTCGTGCGCTGACCGAAGCCCGTCGCCGCGGCACCGGTTGTGTCTGCTTGACCGTGGGGGCGGGTACCGACGTGGAATCGTTGCGCCGGGTATTCGGCAGCACAGCGCATGCCAGCATCGCCCGGCCCGACGAACTCGCGAGTGTCGTTGGGCCACTGTTCCGTTCGGCCATCCGCTCGGCTGAAGTGAAGAGGCGGGTCTCGTGATGCAACGCCTTGTTGAAACTAACATCTGTTCCGTCTACGCTCCATGGACCGCAACGCAGCGGCTGGCGGAAGGGTAGTAATGGCCACCGAGCCCACGCTCGCTCAGCAGAACGGCGCATCGTCCGCGACGCGTCCCTACTACACCGCAATCGGAAACGAAGAAGCCGTTTTCAAGGCCGCGTACCGCCAGGGTCTGTCGATCGTGCTGAAGGGGCCGACCGGTTGCGGCAAGACGCGTTTCGTCGAGGCGATGGCCCACGACCTGGGGCGGCAGTTGATCACCGTGGCCTGTCATGACGACCTCACCACGGCCGACCTGGTCGGCCGGTATCTACTGCGCGGCGGCGAGACCGAGTGGGTCGACGGCCCACTGACCCGTGCCGTGCGCGAAGGCGCCATCTGCTACCTCGACGAGGTGGTGGAAGCGCGCCAGGACACCACCGTCGTCTTGCATCCGCTCGCGGACTATCGGCGCCAGTTGCCCATCGAGCGTCTCGGGGTGACGTTGGACGCGGCACCGGGATTCGGCCTGGTGGTGTCCTACAACCCGGGCTATCAGAGCGTGCTCAAGGACCTCAAGGATTCGACGCGGCAGCGGATGGTGGCCATCGAATTCGGTTTTCCGGCAAGCGAAGTCGAAAAAGGAATCGTCGCACACGAAGCGGGCGTGGATGTCGCTACCGCGGCCGAGCTGGTGCGGTTCGGGCAGGCCATCCGTCGCTTGGAAGCGGGTGGCCTGCGCGAGGTGGCCTCCACCCGGGTGCTCATCGCTGCGGGCCGCCTGGTTGCCGAGGGCTTGCCGATGCATGCGGCGGCCGAGGCGGCGATTGCCGGCCCGCTCACCGACGACGTCGAGGTCGGCCGCAGCCTCAAAGAAATGATCAACGTCTACCTGAGCGAATCGGTATCCGGTGATTGACGGGGCAGGACCTCGCGACTAGGGTCTGAACAAATATTAGGTTTGCCGATTCGGGCGGACGAACGCGACGCTGCGTATCAGTGGAGGCCCCATGTCCTACGAGAGCACTGCTGAGCCGATCAAGGTCGGCTATCTGATGGACTTCAAGCTGCCGCCGGGGTTTCCGGAGGATCTGTTCGCGTCTTTCACTCAGACATTCGACCTCATTTTCGAAGAGGCGCTCGTGCAGGGCCTGATGGATCGTCCCGTGCAGATGATCTACCGCGAGGTCGAGGGGCTGCCCAAGGGTTCGGTCAAGTCGGTGATCGACGCCTACGGAGAATTGGTCGACGAGGGCTGCCTGGTGGTCTTTGGTCCGAATATCACCGATAACTGTGTGCCGCTGCGCGAAGCGATCGAGGAGCGGTTCAAGGTGCCTGCGATCAGCGTGACCGGCACGGACGACTGGCTGGGCGAGTGGACCTTCGCATTCCCCCAGGGATCCATGACCGATGAGCCGATCTTTTTGGCCGACCTCATCGCCAAACGCGGACTGGCCGAGATCGGTGTCTTGGTCGAGCAGAGTCTCATCGGCGAGAGCTACCTGAAGAACTTACGAAGTGCCTGTCGTCGCAAGGGCATTCGGATCGTCGCTGAGGTTGCGATAGCTCAGACCGCTCAGGACATCAACGCCGCGGTCCAGACGTTGCATGAGGCCAAAGCCGAAGCGATCGTCCACCTCGGCTTCGGATTCGGCATCGTATTCATCAACCCTGCGCTCGAGGCCCTCGGGTGGGACCCACCCCGCTTCACAACTACCGCTTGGCAGAACGCATGGGTCAATCCGATCATGTGGAACGCGTTCATGGGCTGGACCGGTGTCGACCAGTATGACGAGGCGAACCGTATCGGGCAGGACTTTCTCGACGCGTACGCGAAAAAGTACAACGGGAGTCGCCCCGAGTTCTGCGTGACGGTGGTGAATCGCGATGTCGCGGCCACGTTGGTACGAGCATTCACCGATGCGCATCCGTTGAGCCCGCGCGGTGTCAAAGAGGCACTCGAGCGGGTCAAGATGTTGCCCGCCGCCTCCGGCGCACCCGGCACCCGGGTCTCGTTCGGCAAGTGGACCCGACGCGCGTGGATGGGCGCCGGCTACCTGGTCGCTCGCACACTGGACGCTGACGGCGTCAACTCCCACCTCGTCGACCGCTTCGGAGAAGAAGGGTGAGGAAGACATGAGTACCGACCAATCCACGCCGCTCGCTGCAGGCGCCAAAACCGGTCCGCCGCAGCATAAATGGGGCGGTTGGATCGCCGGCGCCGCGCTCGCCGCCTTTGCGTTGTTCTTCATTGCGAACCGCCGTTGGGTACTCGACGCGCGTGTCGCCAACCCGAACGTGCACGGTCGACCGCGCCCGGTCAAGTTCATCTTCGGGCTGGACTACATCGGCTTCCTCGACGTGGCCACCTGCGTCGCGCTGCTTACCCTGCTCATTGTGTTCATCCGGGGCTGGCGCCGTAATCCGGGCAGCCCGGTGATGCTGATGTTCCTGTGCACCACGCTGATCGTGTGGCAGGACCCGATCATGAACTGGTCGCCGTTCGCGGTCTACAACCCCGACCTCATCCACTGGCCGGAATCGTGGCCCTTGGTGTCGCTGTCGCCGTCGGTCGAGCCGTTCGTGGTGTTCGGCTACGTGATGTTCTATTTTGGTCCCTACTTCCCGGCGATCTGGATCCTGCGCAAACTGCAGGCCAAATATGGCCCCACTTCCTTTGTGGCGCGCCATCCGTTAGTCAGCCTGGGTCTGTTGGCGTGCGCGATCGGTTTCGTCTTCGACGCGTGGCTCGAGATTCAGCTTGTCCACACCGGCATGTACATCTACTCGCAGGTCATCCCGTGGGGCTCGGTGTTCACGGGCACGACCTTCCAGTTCCCCTTGATCTGGGAGTCGTTCTCGGTGACGTTCGTGATGGTGCCGGCGGCGATCCTCTGCTATCGCGACGACACCGGTAAGTCGGTGGCGGAAAAGCTTGCGGCCAAGGCGAAGTTGTTCCCGACGCGGCCGGTGCTCGGCACCTTCCTGGTGATGTTCGCGATCATCAACGTGTCGTACTTCGCCTACGGCGCCTGGTTCTGGGTCATCAAGGTCTCCCACGCCGCGACCTCAGTGGCGTGCCCTTGGCCCTACCCGGAGGCCAAAGTGTATGACCCGCAGGGCTTTTACGAGAAGGCCGGTGCACAGGGGCCGTACTCGGTGGGTATCTGGTCGACGTGGGCGAGTGGCGAGCCGAATGGGCGGCCGCACGTCCAGGCCCCACCGCCGGGTCAAGGCCGGTGCGAGCCCGCGAGAACGAATGGCTGACACCCGCAGCGTCGTCATCACCGGCGCGTCCCGTGGGCTTGGCTTCGCAACCGCAACCCGCCTGTATCGCGAGGGCTGGCGCGTGGTCGCGGCCATGCGTAGACCCGAACATGGCATGCCGCTGCTGCGTGAGGTGACCGGGGCCGCCGCCGACGATGACCGGCTGATCGGCGTGCAACTCGATCTGATGGACCAGGCGTCCGTGGCTGCTGCCGCCAAGGCCATCGACGAAGCGGTCGGCGCACCGTTCGCGATCGTGCACAACGCGGGGATCTCTGCCGCCGGGATGGTGGAAGAGACCGATATGGCGTTGTGGCAGCGGCTATTTGCCACCAGTGTCCTCGGTCCGGTCGCGCTTACCCAGGCGCTGCTGCCGTCGATGCGGGCGGCTGGCGAAGGTCGCATCGTGCTGGTGTCCAGCGCGGCCGGTGTCCGCGGCCAGCCGGCCACCGCGCCGTACTCGGCGGCCAAAGGCGCGCTGGAGCGCTGGGGTGAGTCGATGGCCGTCGAGATCGCGCCGTTCGGACTCGGTGTCACGGTGCTGGTCGCCGGCACGTATGACACCGAGATCATCACCGACGCGGGTACCACCGACGACCGCGACTTCGGCGGCCCCTATGCGCGGCTGCACAACACCATGAACAGCCGCGGTCGGTTCGCCATGCGGTTGGCCCGATCACCGGAGAAATTCACCGACGGAGTGATCAAGGCGCTGGCCGACACCGGGCCTTTTCGCCGTCGCGGTGTCGGCCCGGATGCGTCAATGTTGTTGGCGTTCAATCGGATTCTCCCGGCAATCGGCATGCACCACATGTCGCGGGTGGTGCTCGGCATCCCCAAACAGGGCTCGATGCGCGGCGGCGCATGGCCGCTGACCACCGCGCAGAAGGCGCTCATGCTCGCGACCAAAATCATTCCGCAGCCGGTGATGCAACGCCTGGTGGCGTTGGCCGCCAAGCGCAGCAAGTGAAATGAGGAATAGGTAGGTATGGAACAGCTTTTCGACGACCTCGACGACTTCGGAGCTTTCGACGACGCGATCTCCGGCGATGTCCGCGACCCGTACACCGAGCTGGCTCGGCTGCGTCGCGAGGAGCCGGTGCAGCGGCTCGACACCTCCGGCGCGCTTCCCCATGAGGAGTCCCTGCCGATGTTCATCGTGTACCGCCACGAGGACGTCCAGCAGATGCTGCGCGACAACGAGACCTTCTCGTCGGCGGCCGTGATCGCGGCGTTTGGTCCGGTGCTCGGCGAAGGCGTGATGCTCGGCATGGACGAGCCGATCCACGGTCGGCTGCGGTCATTGGTGTCAAAAGCGTTCTCGCAGAAGGCGTTGGCGCGCTGGCAGGATGAGCTGGTCGGTCGGGTGGCCAACGGGCTGATCGACAACTTCGCGGCCAACGGCAAAGCGGACCTGGTCAAGGAATTCACCTTCGACTATCCCAGCCAGATCATCGCCGGTCTGCTGGGCCTGCCGGAGAAGGACTACCCGCAGTTCCAGCGGTGGTCGATCTCGCTGCTGAGCTGGCTGATGAATCCCGAACGCGGCCTGGCCGCCTCGGCCGCGCTGCGCGACTACTTCGCGCCGATCCTGGAAGCCCGTCGCGCCGAGCCCAAAGACGACTTGATCAGCGCGCTGGCCGCGGCCGAAATCGACGGCGAGAAGCTTGCCGACGAGGAGATCTTCTCGTTTCTTCGGCTGCTGCTGCCGGCGGGCGTTGAGACCACCTACCGCTCGCTGGGCAGCCTGCTGTTCGGGCTGCTGTCAGACCCTGAGCAACTCGAAGCGATCAAGGCCGACCGTTCGCTGCTGCCGCAGGCAATCGAGGAGGGCGTGCGTTGGGAGCCGCCGCTACTGACCATCACCCGGGTGACGACCCGCGACACCGAACTCGGCGGCGTCGAGATCCCGGCCGGCTGCACCGTGATGCCGATGCTGGGTTCGGCGAACCGGCAGGAAGACCGCTACCCCGACCCTGACACGTTCGACATCCACCGGCAGGCCAAGGCGAACCTGGGTTGGGGCCACGGCGTCCACGTCTGCCTCGGCATGCACCTGGCGCGCCTGGAAATGCGCACTGCGATCAACCTGTTGCTGGACCGTCTGCCCAATCTGCGGCTCGATCCCGACGCCGGTGACCCGCACATCCGCGGGCAGGTTTTCCGGTCGCCGACGGCGTTGCCGGTGCTTTTCGACCCGCAGTAATCGCCGATAGGCCTTTACATTGGCAGGGGCAGCCGTAAAGTCCTTAGCTGAGCGTCTGCTCAAGATTTCGCTCAGGAGGAACGACGCGTTTGTCCGGACAGCTGCGAGACATCAGGGAATTCCTCGGCGACGCCGACGCCTACCGGGACGAGCTGCACCGGCGCTGGACAGGGTTGCTGAGCTACCGCTACATCGGGCGCAACCATTCGTCGATGAACATCGGCGACGCCGACGACACCGTCGTCATCCGCCGGGACATGCGTAACGAAGCCGGCGGAATCATGGTGGCGCCGTTAGCCATCGCCTCGCCCGAAGGCTGCCAGACCGACATGGTCGCCGTCCCCAATCCGGTGATCGCGTCGGTGCAGATCGTCGACCCCGGATACGACGTGACGCGGGTCGAGATCGTCGGCTCGGGGAACGTCCACCAGGGACGGACGATGGGTTACGGGCGTTGCAAGATCGTCGACGCCGACAACCCGGACCGGGTGATCGCGTTCAACGAAGGCCAAGGTGCAATCATCGGAATCCCACCCGAAGGCCTTGGCAAGATGGATGTTTCGGGCACCGAACTGGTGATCGAGGATTCACCCGACCTGCCGCCGCTGTGGCAGGCCTTCGGCGCGTCCAGACGCCCTGACAACCATTGGCAACTACCGGCCCTCAGCGCAGAACTGGCGTCGCCGGATGCCGCGCTGCACATCGGGCCCCAACACGTGGTGCTCGAAACCGCGGCGGTTGATCTGGCGGCCGAGGCGGTCGGAACCCGCAAGCTACAGGTGGTGAGCTGGCACGTGATGTTCATGTCACGCGGCAAGGTCGGCCCGTTCCGGGTGAACGGCACCGCGTACGTCGGCGGGTCCGGCAAGGTCGGGGTCCGGATGCTGCTGCACGACGAGGGCAACGCCGACAAAGCGGTGACGTCGGCGGCGGCGATCTTCGAAACTGTGGAGCGTGAATGATGGCTAATGCCAAGGATGCTCGTCATTGGGCGCGCAATTCATTGCACGGGATCGGCGACTCGCTGTACACCCCGTTCAGCGGACGCGACGGCGATGACATCGACTGGGACGCCTACCGCACGCTGGTCCGGCACTGTGTGGGGACGCTCGGGCACCCGATGCTGTGGGTGACCAGCGGTGTGGCGGAATTCTGGTCGCTCACCATCGCCGAGCGAAAGAAGTTGTTGGAGACCGCAATTGACGAGGCTCGCGGCATCAACCCGGATGTGATCGTGCAGTCGTGCACGGCGGCGTTGTCGGCCAAGGATTGCCTCGAGCTGACACGGCACGCTCAGCAGGCGGGCGCGGACATCGTCTACATCCAGACCCCGATGATGGAATTGCACGGCGGCGAAGGCGTTTTGAGCTTCTTCAGATACATCGCCGACCGCACCGACATCGCGCTCGGGATGTTCAACTCGCCCAGTTCGGGATACGTGCTCTCCGCGCAGGAGGGCGCCCGAATCGCCGAAGAGATTCCCGCGGTATGCGCCACCAAAGAGGGTTCCTTCCGTCCGCATCAAAGCCGGATGCTGCATGAGCTCGCCCCGGATCTGGTGATCTGGGAGTGCGACACGACGGTGTACCGGGCCGGTTGGCTGCGATCCGGCATCGTCGGCCCGGCGCAACTCGGCACCACCGGCTACCTCTTCGAGACAGCCGAAAAACGAGCACTGTCCCGGTACTGGGACATGATTTGGAACGACAAGCTGGTCGAAGCAATGGATTTCGCGAAGGAATCGGGTCTCGACCAGTTCGAGCTCGACATGCGGGGCTGGTTCACCCGGTACCCCGGCCGGCCGGACTATTTCACCCACTGGGGCGGCGCATTCAAATATGCCGCGTCGGTGGTCGGGCTGCCGATCGGGTCTTATCCGGAATCCCGGCCACCGCAGGCTGCATTGCCCGAGCAGGCGCGCACCGACATCCGCGCGGCATATCGTCGGTTCGGACTGATCAGCGAATAACGGAAAACTATTGCGAAATCGGAGGACTCGTAATGACTGACGCCAAGCCGCTGAGCGGCATCCGCGTGCTGGAAGTCGCGGCGTGGACATTTGTCCCCGCCGCCGGCGCGGTGCTGGCCGAGTGGGGCGCCGACGTAATCAAAGTCGAGCCGCGCGAAGGCGGTGACCCGCAGCGTGGACTGGTCACCATGGGCCTCATTCCCGGCGGCCCGACCGCCGTCAACTACATGATCGAAATGCCCAACCGCGGAAAGAAATCCATCGGCATCGACCTGCTCACGCCGGGCGGGCAAGAGGTCGTCCACGAACTCGCCAAGAGCTCAGACGTGTTCCTCACCAGCTATCTGCCGAGCCGGCGTGACCGTTTCGGCATCGGGCTCGAGCAGATCCGCGCCGCCAACCCCGATATCGTCTACGTCCGCGGATCCGGTTACGGCCCAGAGGGTCCCGACGCCGACCGGCCCGGTTATGACGGGGTCTCCTTCTGGTCGCGCGGCGGCATTGCCGACGCCCTGACCCGCGAAGCACCCGAGCCGGTCATGCAGACCCCGGCGTTCGGAGACCTGATGGGCGGGCTCACCATCGCCGGCGGTATCGCCGCCGCGCTGTACAAGCGCAAGGCGACCGGTGAGACGTCGGTCGTGGACGTCTCGCTGCTCGGCCTCGCGGCGTGGGCGATGACCCCGCAGGTGACGGCGGCGAACCTCTACGGCGGAGACCCGATCCCGACGTTCACCCACCGCGACATGCCCAACCCGCTGGTCGGCAACTACAAGACCAAGGACGATCGCTTCATCACGCTGATGATGTTGCAGGGCGACAAGTTCTACCCGGAGTTCATGACCGTCATCGGTCGAACCGACCTGATCACCGACGAGCGTTTTGCCGACGGACACAACCGCTTCATGAACCGCGGTGAGTTGATCGACCTCATGGACGAGGAATTCGCGTCCAAGACCGTCGACCAGTGGCGCGAGATTCTCAAGCCGCTGACCGGTGCCTGGGCCGTGCTGCAGAAGGCCGGCGAGTTGCACGAGGATCCGGCCGTGATCGCCAACGGCTACATCCCCGAGGTGAAAGCGATGAACGGCAAGCCCTACATCCTGCCGACCAACCCGGTGCAGTTCGACGGGCACCACGTCCAGCCGACGGGCGCACCCGAACACGGCCAGCACACCGAAGAGATCCTGCTGGACGCCGGGGTCGATTGGGACAAGATCGAGCAGTACAAGCAGGACGGGTCGATCCTGTAAGGCCCGACCCGTCCTGGCTGACGACTAGGCGCTGCGACGAATGCTGCGCGTCCTGCCGATGTCACGCTTGAGGAGCAGTTCCCGTTCGGCCTCGGACAGACCGCCCCAGATCCCGTACGGCTCGCCCACATCCAGGGCGTGGGAGCGGCACTGGGTCATCACCGGGCAGCTGCGGCACATCTCCTTGGCCCGACGTTCCCGCTGCAGCCGTGCGCGGCCGCGCTCACCGTCCGGGTGGAAGAACACCGACGAATCCACGCCGCGGCAAAGGCCTTGTAGTTGCCAGTCCCAGATGTCTGCATTCGGGCCTGGTAGTTGCTCCGGTTGCGGCATTGAAGTCCCTCTCTACGCGCCCATGTTCTTCGTCGAGCGGGTCGTCGGTGACTACTCGTCGCGACAAACGTAGAGGCGCTAGGGAATTCCCGTCAACACGCTGTAGGCTGCCGAATACTCAAGTGCGGCTTGGGAATTTACCTCGAGTTCATCGACACGAGTGGTTTGTAGAGTCGATGTTTGCGTGCTGACCGCACGATATGTAGAAATAGCGCAGCTCGCGGGCGAATAGCGCGGCCAGCACATCGAATAGGATCGTCGACGGATTTAATACCGGTGTAACTCAGAAACCATGAAGTCTTAACGAGTAAAGCGCCGTGATACATATCTCTTACCACTCGTCCGGCGAGCCGGACCTGATGGCTGCCGCCTTCGGCGATCAGCCGGGCCGTTGGCCGTTGCGTGCCGCGACCACGCCTGATCAGCACTGGTTACGTGCCGTCGCCGCCGGGGGGCAGGGCCGCTACGGCAGCGCGTACGCCGATCTCGCGGCTCTGATCCGCGCCGCACCGCCTCCGACGCCGGCGTCGCTCGCCCACAGCGCGCGGGCGTCGTTTCTGCGCCAGCTGGGCTGGCATCGCCTGGCCCGCGGCTGGGACGGGCGCGCTCTGGCCCTCGCCGGTGATGACCCCGAGGCGGCCGGCGATGCGCTGACCGGGCTTGCGGCCGACGCGCTGGGCCTCGGGCGGCTGGCCGCCGCGGCGACCCTGCTGCACCGGGCGGACCCGTTCGTGGCGCACGGGCCGCCCCGGGTGGCGGTGCGGCGGGCCTGGGTCGCCGCCGAGCTGGCGATGGCCGGCGGTGACGGTCGCACCGCGGTTTGCTACGCGGAGCTGGCGGTCGAACTGGCCGCGACCACCCTCGACGGCGCAGCGCGGCACCGCGCCAAGAGCCAGGTGGTGTTGGCCGCCGCTCTGTGCAGCGCGGGCGCACTCGACCGGGCGCGGACCGTCGCCGACGCCGCGCTCGAGCTGACCGGCGGACTGGGGCTGATCCCATTGCGGTGGGCGCTGGCCTGCCTGCTGGTCGACCTCGCCGACACGCCAGGCAGGATCGTCGAGTTGCGTCACATCCGGGACGATTGCGCACGTCGCGTCGAGCACTGGGGCGGAACCTGGCGGAGGCCCTGACATTCGCCGGGTCGTTATTGTCGAAGTGACATCCCCGGAGCCGGGTCCGCCCGGCCCGTAACGCTGGAGACGTTGCCGCCGATGACCACGCAGGAGGAACGTCTCGATGCGGTCGTCGCCGACGCCGTCGCAGGTGATCGGGACGCGCTTCGAGAGGTCCTGGAAACGATCCGCCCGATCGTGACTCGATACTGCCGTGCGCGCGTCGGCACATTCGAGCGGAATGGTTTGTCGGCTGACGATGTGGCACAGGAGGTCTGCTTGGCCGTCGTGATGGCGTTGCCGCGATACCGTTACCGCGGCCGTCCCTTCCTGGCATTCGTGTACGGCATCGCCGCGCACAAGGTCGCCGACGCGTACCGCGCCGTTGGTCGTGATCTGTCCTTTCCGACCGAGTTCGTTCCGGAACGGCTGTCGGCTGAACCGGGGCCCGAGCAGGCGGTCATGGATGCCGACTCCGTGACCCGGATGAGCGAGCTGCTCGACATCCTGCCCGACCGGCAACGCGAGATCCTGATCCTCCGGGTGGTGGTCGGGCTGAGCGCAGCGGAGACGGCGCAGGCGGTCGGCAGCAGCGCCGGAGCGGTGCGGGTCGCCCAACACCGCGCGCTGGCGCGACTCAAATCCGCGATCACCGCGGCGGGACGCGACTATGTCTGAGCCCTTCGACCAGCTGCACGAGGTCGCGCGCAGCGCGCGCTTCGTCGACGCCCTGGCCAATCGCGAGCCGACCGATGTCTCCGACCTCGCCGGTGACGGTGACGCCGGGGACAGGGAGCTGGCCGGGCTGCTGGAAGACTGGCGCGACGAGTTGCGGGGTCGCACGAACACCGAGTTGTGCACCGAGCAGGACGCCGCGGCGGTGCTCCAACGCGGGCTGGCCGGTCGTCGTCGCGCCCGCCGCCGGATGACACTGGTCACGGCGGCGGCTGCGGCGTTCCTTGCCGTGGCGGCGTTTGGCACCGTGCTGGGCCAGATCGAGCCCGGCGACGCGTTCTACGGCGTCCGGACGACGCTGCTCGGCGAGCCGGCTTGGGTTCACGACGACAAGATCGCGGTGTCAGCCGAGGCCGATCTGGATCAGGTTGAGCAAATGATCGCCTTGGGTCAGTGGGATCAGGCCCACGAGAAGTTGGCCACCGTCGGCGCGCACGTCCAAACGGTGAAGGACGCCGGTCGCAAGCAGGGGCTGATCGAGAAGGTCAACCGGCTGAACGCCAAAGTGGTCAGCCGCAACGCCCATCCGCCCGAGGCGGGCGCGACAGCCTCGGCGGCGGTGATACCGCCGGGCGCTCCGGTGATTACCGTTGCGCCCAACCCCTTTGGCGGCTGAGCAGGACGACCCGCCTAGCGGCGGCCGTGGAATCCTTCGGTGTCGGTGGTCGCCTCGTTGAGCGAGGCGTCGGCGTATCCGCGGCAGTAATCCCAGGTCACGTAGGAATCGGGCTCGGGGTCGTAGGCTGGCTCGTGCGGGCGGACCGTGCCGTCGACCAGTAACTGAAGTAGGTTGGCGCGCAGCATGTCCCAGTCGTGGTAGTGGTCCTGCTGACACTCGTCGCAACACACCACTAAGCCGCGAATTCCCTTGTGCGCCAAGAGGGCTTCGTACACCGCGAGGTCAGCCAGGTCGGCCTCGACCGCCATCCGCTCCTGCGGGTCCAACGGCTGGCCGGGCTCGACAGCGTCCAGTGCCGCCGACGGATCGCAGGGATCGTCGGCAAAGGGGTCAGGCGGCAGACCGGGCGGAAGGTAGTCGCGCACGGGTCCACAGTACGCAGCCCTGCGGGCATCACGCCAGCGCTACCCCGCAGCCCAACTGCCATGTCGCGGTCCGCTCGGGCAGGGGTCGGGCGGTGCCTGACAGGCCGCTATCGGCTGCTTTCCTGCGCGCGCCGCGTGCGGCGTGCGTCGTTGCTCAGGCTCGTTGGTCCGCCTCCTCGCACGCCGCGTCGCGGCGTGCATCGTCGGCTGAGGCTCGTTGGTCCGCCTCTTCGCGCGCCGCGTCGCGGCGTGCATCGTCGGCTGAGGCTCGTTGGTCCGCCTCCTCGCACGCCGCGTCGCGGCGTGCATCGTCGGCGGTGGCCAGGCAAGCCGATAGGATGGCCTGATCACTCCGCGCTCGTATTGGGAGGGCCCCGGCAATGTCATCTGGCTTGTCCCGTCTCGAAGACAGCGGCGACCTGATCGTCACCTCATACCCCCGGGTTGGTGGTTTCCCGGATGATCCGGTGCCGACCGGCGGTGACGATCCGCAGAAGATCGCGATGCTGGGACTGACCTTCGACGACGTTCTGCTACTTCCGGCTGCCTCCGATGTGGTGCCGGCGACTGCCGACACATCCAGCCAGCTCACCAAAAACATTCGGCTGAAGGTGCCGCTGGTCAGCTCCGCGATGGACACCGTGACCGAGTCGCGGATGGCGATCGCAATGGCCCGGGCAGGTGGCCTCGGCGTGCTGCACCGCAACCTGCCGATTTCCGAGCAGGCCGGACAGGTCGAGACCGTCAAGCGCTCAGAAGCGGGCATGGTCACCGACCCGGTCACCTGCAACCCGGACCACACGCTGGCCGAAGTCGACGCGATGTGCGCCCGGTTCCGGATCTCGGGCCTGCCGGTCATCGACGACGCGGGCCAGCTGGTCGGCATCATCACCAACCGGGACATGCGCTTCGAGGTCGACCAGTCCAAGCACGTCGCCGAGGTGATGACCAAGGCCCCGCTGATCACGGCTCAGGAGGGTGTCAGCGCGGACGCTGCGCTGGGATTGTTGCGCCGGCACAAGATCGAGAAGCTGCCGATCGTCGACGGTCACGGCCGGCTGACCGGGCTGATCACCGTCAAGGACTTCGTCAAGACCGAGCAGCATCCGTATGCGACCAAGGACAGCGACGGCCGCTTGCTGGTTGCCGCCGCCGTCGGTGTCGGTGACGACGCCTGGGTGCGGGCGATGACGCTGGCGGACGCGGGTGCCGACGTCCTGGTGGTCGACACCGCGCACGCCCACAACCGGCTGGTGCTCGACATGGTCCGCCATCTCAAGGGTGAAATCGGCGACCGGGTGGAGATCGTCGGCGGCAACGTCGCGACCCGCTCGGGCGCCGCCGCGCTCGTCGAAGCCGGCGCGGACGCGGTCAAGGTCGGCGTGGGTCCCGGATCGATCTGCACCACCCGCGTGGTCGCCGGTGTCGGGGCCCCGCAGATCACCGCAATCCTCGAAGCGGTCGCGGTCTGTTCCGCGGCCGGGGTGCCGGTGATCGCGGACGGTGGCCTGCAGTATTCCGGTGACATCGCCAAGGCGCTGGCTGCCGGTGCATCCACGGCGATGCTCGGCTCGTTGCTGGCCGGCACCGGCGAAGCGCCCGGCGAGCTGATCTTCGTCAACGGCAAGCAGTACAAGAGCTACCGAGGCATGGGATCACTGGGCGCCATGCAGGGCCGCGGCGAAGCAAAGTCGTACTCCAAGGACCGCTACTTCCAAGACGACGCGCTGTCGGAAGACAAGCTTGTCCCCGAGGGCATCGAAGGCCGGGTGCCGTTCCGCGGACCGCTGTCGTCGGTGATCCACCAACTCACCGGCGGACTACGCGCCGCGATGGGCTACACGGGTGCCGACACCATCGAGGCACTGCAGCGGGCCCAGTTCGTCCGAATCACCGCGGCGGGTTTGAAAGAAAGCCATCCGCACGACATCACGATGACCGCCGAAGCGCCCAATTACTACGCTCGGTGAACTGATTTAAGGACCGCTCATGCGTGACATGGTTGAGATCGGCATGGGCCGAACCGCTCGGCGCACTTACGAACTCGGTGATATCAACATCGTGCCGTCGCGGCGCACCCGGTCGTCGCAGGACGTCACGACGGCCTGGCAACTGGACGCCTACCGGTTTGAGATCCCGATCGTCGCGCATCCGACCGATGCACTGGTGTCGCCGGAGTTCGCCATCGAACTCGGGCGCCTCGGCGGCCTGGGAGTGCTCAATGGCGAAGGGCTGATCGGCCGCCATGCCGATGTCGAAGCCAAGGTCGCCCAGGTCATCGAGGCGGCGTCCAAGGAGCCCGAATCGACGGCGGCCATCCGGTTGCTCCAGCAGTTCCACTCCGCTCCGCTGGATCCCGACCTGCTCGGTGCCGCCGTGGCCCGCATCCGCGAGGCCGGGGTTACCACCGCCGTGCGGGTCAGTCCGCAGAACGCGCAGGCGCTGACTCCGGCGCTGCTGTCGGCCGGCATCGATCTGTTGGTCATCCAGGGCACCATCGTCTCCGCAGAACGGGTCGACAGTCACGGTGAGCCGCTGAACCTCAAGACCTTCATCTCCGAACTCGACGTCCCGGTGGTGGCCGGCGGCGTGATCGATCACCGCAGCGCGCTGCATCTGATGCGCACGGGCGCTGCCGGCGTCATCGTCGGCTACGGCTCGACGCAGGGTGTGACCACCAGCGACGAGGTGCTCGGCATCAGTGTGCCGATGGCCACCGCGATCGCCGATGCCGCCGCAGCCCGGCGCGAGTACCTCGACGAGACCGGCGGCCGCTATGTGCACGTGCTGGCCGACGGGGACATCCACACCTCCGGTGATCTCGCCAAGGCCATCGCGTGCGGTGCTGACGCCGTTGTGCTGGGCACCCCGCTCGCCGAGGCCGCCGAAGCGCAGGGCGAAGGCTGGTTCTGGCCGTCCGCGGCCGCCCACCCGTCGCTGCCGCGCGGTGCCCTGCTGCAAACCGCCGTCGGCGAGCGGTTGCCGATGGGCCAGGTCCTCAACGGCCCGTCCGATGACCCGTTCGGCTCGCTGAACCTGGTCGGCGGGTTGCGCCGCTCGATGGCCAAATCGGGCTACTGCGACCTCAAGGAATTCCAGAAGGTCGGGCTGACCGTCGGCAGCTAGCGCCCGGCGACAATGCAGAGCGCGGAGCGCGATGAGGAGGAGCCGGGCCAGCTGACCTCGTTCGCTGGCTTGCTACCAGTGAGTAAGTCCATACTGGGTCGATGGAGCCTGACTACGACGTCTTGATCATCGGTTCGGGGTTTGGCGGCAGCGTCACCGCGCTGCGGCTCACCGAAAAGGGCTACCGCGTCGGCGTGCTCGAGGCCGGTCGCCGCTTCGCCGACGAGGATATGGCCAAGACCTCCTGGAATCTCCGCAAATTCCTGTGGGCCCCCAAGTTCGGCATGTACGGCATCCAGCGCATCCATCTGCTGCGCAACGTGATGATCCTGGCCGGCGCGGGTGTCGGCGGCGGATCGCTGAATTACGCGAACACGCTGTACGTGCCCTCGGAGCCATTCTTCAAAGACCGGCAGTGGTCCCACATCACCGACTGGCGCGAAGAACTCCTGCCGCACTACGAGCAGGCCAAGCGGATGTTGGGCGTCGTCACCAACCCGACCTTCACCGACGCCGACCGCATCCTCAAAGAGGTCGCCGAGGACATGGGTTGCGGCGACACCTTCGTACAAACCCCGGTCGGTGTGTTCTTCGGCCCGGACGGCACCAAGACACCCGGGCAGACAGTGCCCGACCCGTACTTCGGCGGCGCCGGCCCGGAGCGCACCGGCTGCCTGGAGTGCGGCAGCTGCATGACGGGCTGCCGTTTCGGCGCCAAGAACACGCTGCTGAAGAACTACCTTGGCTTGGCCGAATCCGCTGGTGCTGAAGTCATTCCGATGACCACCGTGACGAATTTCGAACAGCGCGCCGACGGGATCTGGGACGTCCGCACCGCGCGCACCGGCCGCGCACTGCGCCGCAAGAAGCGCACCTTCACCGCCAGGCACGTGGTGCTGGCCGCCGGCACCTGGGGCACCCAGCACCTGCTGTTCAAGATGCGCGACAAGGGCAAGCTGCCCGGGCTCTCCGAACGCCTGGGAGAGCTGACCCGGACCAACTCCGAATCCATCGTCGGCGCAGGGCGTTTGAAGGTCAGCGACGATCTCGACCTGACCCACGGCGTGGCGATCACGTCGTCGATTCACCCATCGGAAGACACCCACATCGAACCGTGCCGGTACGGCAAGGGCTCCAACGCGATGGGTCTGCTGCAGACGCTGATGACCGACGGACCCGGCGAAGGCGGGAGCGACGTGCCGCGCTGGAAACAGTTGCTGGAGAACGCCGGTCACGATCCGCGCGGCACGCTTCGACTGCTCAACCCGCGCCGCTGGAGTGAGCGCACGATGATCTCGCTGGTGATGCAGAACCTGGACAACTCGATCACCACGTACACCAAACGAACCAAGCTCGGCCGTCGCCGCTACGTCAGCAAGCAGGGCCACGGTGTGCCGAACCCGAGCTGGATCCCGGCCGGCAACGAGGCCACCCGCCGCATCGCAGAGAAGATCGACGGCGTCGCCGGCGGAACCTGGGGCGAGCTGTTCAACATCCCGTTGACCGCGCACTTCCTCGGCGGTGCGGCGATCGGCGACAGTCGGGAAGCCGGCGTCATCGACCCCTATCACCGGGCCTACGGCTACCCGACGCTGTTCGTTGTGGACGGCGCCGCTATCTCGGCCAATCTCGGCGTCAACCCGTCGCTGTCGATCACCGCGCAGGCAGAGCGGGCCGCATCGCTGTGGCCGAACAAGGGGGAGAACGATATTCGCCCCAAGCAGGGCGAGCCCTACCGTCGGCTGGACCCGATTGCGCCGGCCCACCCGGTGGTGCCGGAGTCGGCGCCCGGTGCACTGCGCTGGCTGCCGATCGAGTCCATCGACGCGGTGAAGCAGCAGGAGGCCCCCGGCGGCGACGATGCAGAGCGCAGCGATGCTGAGGAGCGCCGCAGTGGGCCCGGCGGCGACGATGCAGAGCGCAGCGATGCTGAGGAGCGCCGCGGTGGGCCCGGCGGCGACGATGCAGAGCGCAGCGATGCTGAGGAGCGCCGCATTAGGCCCGGGGTCAGCTCGACTGGCTGACCGCCATGATCTTCGGCTGCGCCAAGCCGCTGCGCCGGTGCATCGGCTCGCGGCCCGGCGGCTGCGGCGGCCGGGGCAGTAGGGGCTCTCGTTCCTGGATCGGGACAGTCAGCGGCTCGTTGCTCTGGAGCACCAGGTCTTCGCCCGCGTGGCGTATCTTCAACTCGCCGTCAGGTCCGTCACGCAAGGTGTAGGTGACGTCTTTCTGAGTAACCGACACCGTGAGTCGGTATCCCTGCCAGTTCAACCGGAAGCACAGGCGCGCAAAGCTATCCGGCAGCTGCGGGTCGAGCGACAGCAGACCTTCGTCGTCGCGGAGGCCGCCGAAACCGTTGACCAGAGCCATCCACGCGCCGGCCAGCGATGCCATGTGCAGACCGTCGCGGGTGTTGGAGTGCAAGTCGTGCAGGTCGATCAGCGCCGCCTCGAAGGCGTAGTCGTGCGCGAGCTCCATATGGCCGACCTCGGCGCACATCACCGCTTGACTACACGCCGACAGTGACGAGTCCCGAACCATCCGCCGCTCGTAATAATCGACGTTGCGGGCCTTTTGCTCCGGCGTGAACGCGTGGCTCTGCCATTGCATGGCCAACACCAGGTCGGCTTGCTTGATCACCTGTGCGGGGTAGAGCCGGACGTAGGGTTCGTGGAGCAGCAGCGGATAGTTGTTTCGGTTTTCGAAGTCCCACTCGGCGAAGGTGGTGAATCCTTCGCACTGCTGGTGCACACCGAGCTCTTCGTCGTACGGGATGTTGGCCGCGTTGGCCGCATTCCGCCATGCGGCGGTTTCCTCGGTGGTGACACCGAATGCCCGGGCCTGCTCCGGATGACGGGCGCACGCCGCCGCGGCGACCTGAAGATTGTGTGCCGCCATCAGATTCGTGAAGACGTTGTCGCGCACGATCGCGGTGTACTCGTCGGGACCGGTCACTCCGTCGATGTGCCAGACGCCATGCCGGTCGTGGTGACCCAGTGAGCGCCACAGCCGGGCGGTCTCGATCAGGACCTCGAGTCCGCATTCGGCTTCCAGCGACTGGTCGCCGGTGACAATGCGGTACCGCTCGAACGCCATCGCGATGTCGGCGTTGATGTGGAAGGCCGCGGTGCCCGCCGGCCAGTAACCCGAACACTCCTGACCGCGAATCGTCCGCCAGGGGAACGCCGCGCCCTGAAGACCGAGTTCGACCGCGCGATCCCTGGCCAGATCCAGCGTCGACGCCCGCCAGCGCAGGTAGTCGGCCGCCGCGTGCGGCAAGGTGTAGGTGAGGACGGGTAGAACGTATCCCTCACTGTCCCAGAAGATGTGGCCGTCGTAGCCGGTGCCGGTGAGCCCTTTGCTCGGGATTCCGCGACCCTCGGCGCGTGCGCTCGCCTGCACCAGGTGGAAGAGCCCGAAGCGCACCGCCTGCTGGATCACCGGATCACCCTCGACCTCGACATCCGCGTTGTCCCAGAAATTCTCGAGGTATTCGCGCTGGGCCTCCAGCAGTCCGTCCCATCCGGCGTAGCGGGCACCGGCCAGCGCACCGGCGGCCTGGTCGCGCAGCGCGGGGCGCGAGCGCAGGCTCGACCAGCCGTATGCCAGATACTTCACGATGCGCAGTCGCTGGCCGGGTCGCAGCCCGCAGATCACCGTGGTGCGAGCCAGATCTGGGCGAGCTTCGGTGTGCACCTCGACGCGTCCCGGGACCTCGATCTCGTGATCCATCGCTGCCGACATCATCAGCCCGCTGGCTCTGGTGCGGTGCATCAGCACCGCGCGGTTGTCGGTGACCTCGTGGTCGACCGGCTCGAGCGGCCGGTCCAACACCGCGGCGACCCGGGGGTCGCTCGACGTCTCCGGCTGGTCCTCGTTGCTGACGAGCTCGGATTGCACTGTGACACGGATGAATTCGTCGACCGCCTCGACCACGTATTCGATCGCGGCGACGCTGCGATGGGCCAGCGACACCAGCCGGGTCGAGTTGACCTTCACGTGCCGGCCCGCGGGCGAACGCCACTGCACGCGGCGTTCGAGCGTCCCGGCCTTCATGTTCAGAGTCCGCTCGTGGTCGATCAATTGGCCGTAGCGGACGTCGAACAACTCGTCGTTGACCATGAGGCGGAACACCTTGCCGTTGCTCACGTCGACGACGGTCTGGCCTGCCTCGGGATAACCGAATCCGCCCTCGGCGTACGGCAGCGGCCGGACTTCGTAGAACGAGTTGAGGTACGTGCCCGGGAGCCCGTGCGGCTCGCCTTCGTCGAAGTTACCGCGTAATCCGATGTGCCCGTTGGACAATGCGAACAGAGACTCGGATTGAGCCAGCATGTTCAGATCGAGATTGGTTTCCCGGACCTGCCAGGGTTCGACGGGGAAGGCGTCTTCGTTGATCATGCGTGCCTCCTAAATCAGATCGCCGAGGTCGGTGACGACGACATCGGCTCCGTGACTGCGCAACTCGTCGGCTTGGCCCACGCGGTCGACGCCGACAACGAAGCCGAAGTTGCCGGCGTGGCCGGCCTGCACCCCGGAGATAGCGTCCTCGAACACCGCCGCCTCGGCGGGGTTTACGTTCAGCAACTCGGCCGCGCGCAGGTACGAGTCGGGCGCCGGCTTGCCCGCGATGTGCTCCTCGCGCAGCGTCACCCCGTCGACGCGTTGCTGAATGTACTTCTCGAGTCCGGTGATCTCCAGCACCTCACGGGTGTTGGCGCTCGACGACACCACCGCGGTGGCCAGCCCGGCGGCGGCCACCTTGTCCAGGTAGCGGCGCGAGCCCTCGAACACCTTGACGCCGTCGGAGTGCAACGTCTCCTGGAAAGCGTCATTCTTCCTGGTGCCGAGCCCGTAGATGGTGTCTTTGTCGGCGGAGTCGTCAGGGTCACCGTCGGGCAGTTCGATGCCACGGCTGCTCAGAAACGAGCGCACGCCGTCTTCGCGCTTTTTGCCGTCAACGTATTTGAGGTAATCCTCGACCGGGTCGAACGGCACGAACGGCTCGCCACTCTGCTCGGCGTGCTGCTTGAGGAAAGCGTCGAACATCGCCTTCCAAGCCTTGGTGTGCACGCTCGCGGTGTCGGTGAGCACGCCGTCGAGATCGAACAGGCAGGCGTGCACGGCTTCCGGTAGACCCAACACAGCGGTCCCCCCCTTCTCGGATGACTTCGGCCCGTGGTTTCTGCCTTAGGCAGTTACCACCTCACCATGCCCGCTGCGCGTTCGCCAGACGTTCCGGTTGACCGACTGTTTTCCCGGTGCTCCTCGGCCCCGCCCCTGTATCGGGCAATCAGCTCGGCGGTGTGCCGGTGAATACGCCTTCGGCCAGCCGCAGCCACGCCTCGCGGAACCGCTCGGCGTCGATGTCGCCGGGCGTTCGCCCGATCAGCAGCTGCGCAATCGGAAGGTAGGCCAGCGCCGCCACCAGCACGGTGGCGGTCGCTTCGGGGTCGTCGGGTTGGGTGAGCCCGGCATCCTTGGCGGCGGTCAGCGCTCGCCCGACTCGCTGGTAGGCGGTACTGGTCGCGGCCGACCACAGATCGTCAATCATGTCCTCGATCGCCTCGGGCTCGCGGAACATCACCCGCAGTAATTTCGAGTTGTGGTCGATGCTCGCCCAGATCTGCTCGGCGCCCTGACGCAACGCCCCCCGGGTGTCTGTCGGCCGCGTCCGGTTGTAGTCGTCGCGCATGGCGCCCATCTGCTCCACCTGCCGCCGCGTTGCCTCCTGCAGCAGCGCCCTTTTCGATGGGAAGTGCTTGTACAGGGCTCCGGACCCCGCTGACAGCCCGCACGCCTGCTGAATGTCGGCAATCGACGTGGAGCCGTACCCCTGCCGGGCGAACAGCTCCATGGCCGCATCGAGCAGGCGGTCGCGGGTGCTGGCATCAGGGGAGATCATGGGCGCGACCGTACCGTGGGGGCGAGCCGCCTGCGGTGATTGGGCTCTCACCGCTCAGCTTGCGGCCGCCGCCACCGCCTGCAGCGGCACGCCGCTGATCACCCGGCTGCGCTGACCGTAGATGTCGACCGGCACCTCGCCCTGTACGGTGACGCGGTTCATCAGCCGGTACTGGTCGTCATAGTCGTCGACGGCTCGGTGCTGGGTGGCGCGGTTGTCCCAGACGGCGACGTCGCCGAGTTCCCAATTCCATCGAACGGTGTTCTCCGGCAGGGTGATTCGACGTTGCAGCAACTCGAGCAGAGTTTGCGACTCGTAGTTGTCCAGTCCGACGAATCCGCGAACGAAGTCGCCCGCCACCAGGGTGCGTTCGCCGGTCTCGGGGTGGACCCGGACGACGGGATGCTCGGTGCGAAAGTCGACCTTCTCGAAGAGGGCCCGAAACGACTTCTGGTCGTCGGTGCGCGCCTCGGGCGGTGCGATGTAGTCGAACCTGTTGCTGTGCAATGCCCAGAGATTGTCGGCAAGGTGCTTGAGGGAATCGGGTAGCTCGTCGTAGGCCGCGGCGGTGTTGGTCCACAGCGTCGATCCGCCGTAGCTCGGCAGGGTGACGGCGCGCAGCACCGACGCGGCCGGGTAGTTCGCCACGAACGTGACGTCGGTGTGCCAACGGTTGGCCTTGCCGTACTCGGAGTTGATCGGCGTGATGACCGGCATGTCCTGCTGCTGCACCGCGGGGTGCGCGACGGGAGTGCCGATGCGCGCGGCGAAGGCGTGCTGCCCGGCGTCGTCGAGGCGGTGCTGGCCCTTGAAAAAGATCACCTTGTGTCGCAGCAACGCTTTTCGGATGTCGGCGACGGTGGCGGCGTCGAGATCGCCGGACAGGTCCACGCCATCGATACGAGCGCCGATACGGCTGCCCAGTTGGGTCACGGTCATTGTCATGGAAGGCCCTTTCAACCTGAGTGTAGTCGTTCGACTACACTGCATGAGAGCGAGTGTAGACATATGACTACGTCTTGGTCAAGCGGCGTCGAAAGATAGGTAAAACGCCCGATACGTGACAGCGGCCTCGTCGCGCAGGCTCGGCATGGCGGCGGTGGGGTTGGGCCTCGGGGTCGCGGTGCTCGGGCGCCGGTCGCTCGGCGTCGAGAATCGCACTCAGGCCGCCGCGCTGGTGCACCGTCCGCCCACCCCGGACGAACCCGGAGATTCCCTGATCGGTGGAGACGAAGGCGCCGCTGCTCGCCTTTAGACTGTGCCGGTGGAGTCCGCATCGCCCCGTCCCGTGCTGGTCGTCGATTACGGGGCGCAATACGCCCAATTGATCGCCCGCCGCGTGCGTGAGGCGCGGGTGTTCTCTGAGGTCATTCCGCACACCGCGACGGTGGATGAGATCAAGGCCCGCGATCCGCTCGCTGTCGTGCTCTCGGGCGGCCCCGCCAGTGTCTACGCCGACGGCGCTCCGCAACTCGACCCGGCGCTGTTCGACCTGGGCGTGCCGGTGTTCGGCATCTGTTATGGATTCCAGGCGATGGCACAGGCCCTCGGCGGCACGGTTGCACGCACCGGCACCAGCGAGTACGGCCGAACCGAGCTGAAAATTGTTGGTGGCGAGCTGCATTCGGACCTTCCCGAGACGCAGCCGGTGTGGATGAGTCATGGCGATGCCGTCACTGCCCCGCCGGACGGCTTTGCGGTGATCGCCTCCAGTGCGGGCGCCCCGGTGGCGGGCTTCGAGAATCGGGCCCGGCGCCTGGCCGGCGTGCAGTACCACCCCGAGGTGTTGCACAGTCCGCACGGACAGCAGGTGCTGACGCGGTTCCTGCACGAGTTTGCCGGTATCGCTCCGGACTGGACGCCGGCCGGTATCGCCGAGGCGTTGATCGAGCAGGTACGTGACCAGGTCGGCGACGGCCGCGCGATCTGCGGCCTGTCCGGCGGCGTCGATTCGGCCGTGGCCGCGGCCTTGGTGCAGCAGGCCATCGGTGACCGGTTGACGTGCGTGTTCGTCGACCACGGTCTGCTGCGGGCAGGGGAGCGCGGCCAGGTGCAGCGCGACTTCGTCGCCGCCACCGGCGCCAACCTGGTGACCGTCGACGCCGAGGCCACCTTCCTCGAAGCGCTGTCCGGGGTGACCAACCCAGAAGGCAAGCGCAAGATCATCGGGCGGCAGTTCATCCGCGCGTTCGAAGGCGCAGTCCGGGATGCGCTGGGGGACAACGACACCGAAACTGAGTTCCTGGTGCAGGGAACGCTGTACCCCGACGTGGTGGAGTCCGGCGGTGGCACCGGGGCGGCCAACATCAAGAGCCATCACAACGTCGGCGGCCTGCCCGACGATCTGAAGTTCAAGCTGGTCGAACCGCTGCGGCTGCTGTTCAAGGACGAAGTGCGCGCGGTCGGCCGCGAGCTGGGCCTGCCCGAGGAAATCGTTGCGCGCCAGCCCTTTCCGGGGCCGGGACTGGCGATCCGCATCGTCGGAGAGGTCACCGCGGCGCGACTGGACACGTTGCGTCGGGCCGACTCGATCGCACGCGAGGAACTGACCGCGGCCGGCCTCGATCAACAGATCTGGCAGTGCCCGGTCGTGCTGCTCGCCGACGTCCGGTCGGTGGGCGTGCAGGGTGATGGCCGGACCTACGGCCATCCGATCGTGCTGCGGCCGGTGTCGAGCGAGGATGCCATGACCGCGGACTGGACGCGCGTGCCCTACGACGTGCTGGAGCGGATTTCGACCCGGATCACCAACGAGGTGCCCGAGGTCAACCGCGTCGTGCTGGATGTCACCAGCAAGCCGCCCGGCACCATCGAGTGGGAATAGCCCGAACCTGAGGTTCGCCGCGGCGGCACGAGGAGGAGTCGGGCAAATCGGACTAGCCCGAACCTGAGGTTCGCGAAACCGACGCCACCGTGAGGTTCACTCGCGATTTCCCGCGCTGCCGTCGATTTCGGCGCGCACCCGCGTGCCGCGTCGCGCTTGTCTATTGACCGACGGATCCGCCGCGTGGTAACAACTAACCAATTGAAAACGCTATTTTCAATTGGTGCGTGCACCGGGCTGGAGTGACGACGACGTGGGCGATGAAGCCTGGAAGAACCCGATGGCGTGGCTGCCACATGCGATCGCGGAGGCGGCGCTGTCGGGCGACGACGCTGCGCCCGACCTGTCCGAGTCGTGGTCACACCTGCAGGAAAGGCTCGGTGCGGCCGAGCAACTCGTCCGGACCTCACCGGTCAACAAGAACCGGGTGGACTACGCGTCGGGCATGCGTCACCTGATGGTGCTGCTGGCGGTCGGCGCCGATGCGGCACTGCGCGCCGACCCGGATCCCGTGCTCGCGGTCAACCGGGCCGGCATGGACGACATCCTTACCTGGGGACTGGAATGCCCGGACTGCGTGTACATGAATGCGAGCCTGCGGCCCGGGGAGACCTATCGGCTGTCCGGCAATCGCGGGACGGCGCGGTATGTCGGTCTCCAGACCATGGACGGCATCGCGGCGATATCCAATTGTCTGGTCGACGATCTCGAGGTCGACGCGGACGGCAACTTCGAGGCGGTGCTGTCCGCCGATGAGCACGACGGCAACTGGCTGCGGCTCGCCGGTGACCACCCGACTCTGACGGTACGAAACTTCCTCTACGACTGGGAAACCGAGATCTTGGCGTGTTTGCGCATCGAGCGGATCGGTGAAGAGGTCACGTCGGACGCGGGTGCGATCGAACCCGGCGACTCGGTGTCACGCCAGCTGCATGCGTTGGGAGACTTCGTCTACGACAACCTGAAGTTCTTCCTCGACTTCGGTGCGATGCCGCCGGCGAACGGATTCATCCCGCCGATGGACATGAGCGAGATGGGCGCCGCAGCCGAAAACCGGCCGGTGATAGGTCGATTCGAGCTGGCGCCCGATGAGGCGCTGGTCCTCGAGGTGAAACCGCCGGTAGGCGTCTACTGGAGCATCTCGTTGGGCAACCCCTGGTTGGAGACGATCCACTACGGGCGTCATCAGTCCAGCCTCAACGGCCATCAGGCGGTCATCGATGCCGACGGCGTCTTCCGCGCCGTGATCGCCGCCAAGGATCCGGGAGTGGCGAACTGGTTGGACACCGCGGGCCACAGCAACGGCGCAATGCTGTTGCGTTGCGTGCGAACGGAAACCGCGCCGATGCCCGACACCCGCGTCGTCCCGATCGACGAGGTGACGTCGTCGTTGCCGTCCGACACCCGGATGACCACCCCTGAGGAACGCGCCGCGGTGATCGAAGCCCGTCGTCGCGCCGTACACGGAAGGTTCTACCGTTGACGTTCTCCGCTGACGAACTCGAAGACGGCGCGCGCGCCGCCACCGGCCTCGACGATTTCGGATCGTCCTACTATCGCGAAGGTCTCGAACAGACCGTCGCGGCGCTGAACACCGAGGCCGAACTCAACGATCTGGGCCGCGTCATGCAGCACGCGACGACCAGCAACGCGCTGATCCAGCGGCTGAAGATCGTGGACACCTACAAACAGCACCCCGAGATCGCCGACGAGGTGATCGACGGCCCGGTCGTCGTGCTCGGCCTGCCGCGCACCGGCACCACCGCGTTGAGTCAATTGGTCGCTGCAGACTCACAATTCAGGTCGTTGCGGACCTGGGAATCCCAGGCGCCCACCCCTCCGCCCGAGGCGGCGACCCAGCACACCGATCCGCGGATCGCCCAGTGCGCCGAGGGCATCGGCATGATCTCGCAGATGTTCCCCGACTTCCAGGCGATGGTCAGCTCCGAGCCCGAAGCCGCGACCGAATGCCAGGACCTGATGGGGATGAGCTTTCGCACCTTCCACTTCGACGGGGTGGTTCGCGTCCCGAGCTACGTGGAATGGCTGCTGTCCACCGACATGCGGGAGACGTACGAGTTTCACAAGGATGTGCTCAAACTGCTGCAATGGCATTGCAAGCCGAACCTGTGGCATCTGCGCACCCCGGTGCACATGTTCGCGCTCGACGCATTCGTCGAGGCCTACCCGAACGCGAAATTCCTGTGGAGCCATCGTGATCCGGCCAAGGTTTTGGGCTCGGTGTGCAGCCTGATCGCTTACGTCCGCAGCTGGAGCAGCGATCACAGCGACCCCGAAGAACTCGGCGCCGAACAGCTGGCCTGGTGGGCCGAAGGCATGCGACGGGCCATGGAATTCCGCAGCACATTCGGCGACGACCGGTTTGTCGATGTGTCATTCGCCGACCTGCAAACCGACTCGGTCAACACCGTCGCGGCAAGCTACGAACAGCTCGGCCTCACGTTCACCGAAGAAGCACGAAAGACCGTGCAGCAGTGGGCCGACGAACACAAGCCCGGGCACCGCGGCACCCACAGCTACGAGCTGGCCGACTACGGGCTGACCCCGGAACGCGTGCACGAGGCCTTTGCCGATTACATCGCCACCTACGATGCGTCTGCCTGATCAGGCTGAGATCGGCCGGACCGGTGGTCGAAAAAAGGTCGAGCCGGATCCGCAGCTACGCGCGTCATTTGTTGCCGTCGCTACGGAAATCGTTCGTGCCGAGGGTGTTCAGGCGCTCTCGGTGGCGCAACTGCTCGGCATGACCAATGTCAGTACGCGGGCGTTCTACCGCCATTTCGACTCCAAAGACCAACTCGTCGCGGCGGTGTTCCTCGAGATGGCACACGGCGAGGTAGCGCGACTCGAACAGCAGATGTCCGACGGCCGCGACCCGGTGCGTGCGGTCGCAGCGTGGATCGACGGCCGGTTGGACATCGCCTTCAATCAGCAGGTCCGCTCCGATCTGCGTCAGATGTCCGTCGAGGCGCAGGCGCAGATGTTCGCGGCGCCCGAACTCGTCGCGCCCGCGTATCGCGAGATCTTACGGCCGCTGGTCGAACAGCTCACGCGCGGAAAGGATCTGGGGATCTTCGGTGAGATCGAGCCGGATGTCGAAGCGCTGTCGATTCACGGGGTGGTGTGGGCCAATGTCGAACGGCATTGGGCGACAGCGGCTCGCGATCCCCGAGCGATCCGGGACCGTGTGCAACGCTTCTGTCTGGGCGGCCTCGGTCTCACCGCGGCCGCGATCAGTGCGGTGCTTGAGAACCGGCGGAATCGACCTGGTCGGGGGAGAAGTCGATAACGGGACGCGAATCGCCGTACACATCGAGGGTGTGTAGAAAGCGATGCAGTCCCATCGTCGAGGCGCAGGTGAATCCGAGTTCGATGATCTGTGCCGAGGTGAAGTGTTCGCCCAACCGGCGGTAGAAGTCGTCGTCGATCGTGTGGTGATCGCCGGACAACCGGTCGAGGAATTCCACGGCCACGCGTTCCGCGGCGGTGAGCGACTCGTGGCCCGGCGCCAGCAGACACGCCACGTCGTCGTCGGTGATCGAGTCGTGCTTGCGTGATTGGCTGCACGGCTCACATTCGCCCAGTTGGGCGCTGCGGATGCGTAACAGCTCCAATATCCTTCTGCCGAGCAGGGTCTCGGCACCCAGGTTGGTCCGGGCTATGTCCACCTGCGCGAGTTGGGCGCTGCGGTAGGCGAAGATCTGCAGCGGCACCGGTGTGGCGTACATGCCGGCCGCGACTCCCGCTTCGACGATGCCGCGGGATTGCTCGCTGAGCTGGTCCATCGGGATGGGTTCGATACGAGGCATCGTCGGTCTCCTGGGTCAGGTCGGTCCGAGGGCGTAGGCACCGGTTTCGGGGTGGTGGTACCACCCGCCGGCGGCGTGGGTTCCACCGTCGACGTGGATCGTCTGACCGGTGACGTAGCTGGACATGTCGGATGCGAGAAATACTGCGGCATTGGCCATTTCGTCGACGTGGCCGGCCCGGCCCATCGGAACGGTGAAGCCGAACCGCTCTTCGGAGCCCGGCGGTGCGATGTGCTTGATTCCCTCGGTCAGGGTGATGTCGGGGGCCAAGGCGTTGACCCGGATGTGGTGCGGCGCGAGTTCGAGTGCCGCGGTCTTGGTGTAGTTGATCACCCCGGCTTTGGCCGCTGCGTAGGTCGCGTAACCCGGTGCGGCACGGACACCTTCGATCGAGGTGACACTGATGATGCTGCCCGGCAGCTTGTGCTCGACGAGTTCACGCGCCACCCGCTGAGTGCACAGGTAAACGTGGCGCAGATTGGATTTGTACAGCGCGTCCCAGCCGTTTTCGCTGGTGTCGAGGATCCCGGACCAGAAGACGCCGCCGGCGTTGTTGACCAGAATCGTGACAGGCCCGAGTTCGGCGCTGGTCTGGGCGAGTGCGGCGTCGACCGCAGCGCTGTCTCGGACGTCAGTGGGGATGCCCAGGGCGCCGATCTCGTCGGCGGCCGAGGCGCACGACTCGGGGTTCTGTTCCCAGATCGCCACCTTCGCGCCGAACGCCGTCAACCCCGCGGCGATACCACGACCGATGCCGGAGCCTCCACCGGTGACCACTGCGACACGGTTGGTCAGAAATATGCTTGCCGGATCGACCGCCATGGGTTCATCATAGATTAACAGCAGTTCGATCGTTACAAAAAATACCAATTATGTCGCATATGTAATGGAGGCCGGGATGGCCAGCACGATCTTCGTCACCGGCGCCACCGGCCAGACCGGCGGCAACGTGTGCCAGCAGTTGGTCGAGCGTGGCGACCATGTCCGCGCCCTCGTGCGCAACCCCGACGAAGCGGGTGCGCTGAGCGGTATCGGCGTCGAACTGATCAAGGGTGACATCAGCGATGCCGATGATGTGCTTCGCGCCGCCAAGGGTGCCGAGGCGGCGATCCACTGTGCGGCGCTGCTGGGCGGAGCCAGTCAGGACCTCGACGACTTCAAGGCCGTCAACATGGTCGGCACCACCAATGTGCTCGACGCGGCGAAGAGGCACGGCATGCGACGGGTCGTGGCCCTGAGCACGGCCACGTTCATCAACCTCAACACCGATCTCGACTTCGAAGAGGCGCCCGTTTTGGAGAACCCGCCGGATGATCCGTACACGGTCACCAAGCTCGCCGCGTTCCGCGAAGCCCACGATCGGGCCGCGGCCGGCGAAGACGTGCTGACCTGTCACCCGGGTGCGATCTTCGGCCCGGGACTGGTGGTGGAGCGGGCGCTGCATCGCACCAGCTTCAACAGAGTGCTGCTGGCCGGCATGCGCGGAAAGATCAAGCGCTATCTGGCTTTTCCCATGACATGGGTGGCGGGTAAGGACGTGGCGAAGGGTTCGATCGCGGCGCTGGACCGCGGGATTTCCGGCGAACGTTACCTGCTGGTCGGCCGGCCGGGTGACACCCTGAGCACCGCCGCGGGCATCAACCGGGCCTGTGAGATCGCCGGAATCGACCACCGTGTCGAAGATCTCGACTACCGATCCGACCCGCAGGCGCTGACGGCGGAGTTCGGACCGACCTTGATGGCGATCGCGAAGGCCGCGGCCAACGACGTGCGCAAGCCCAGGACGGGCGACAACGTGACCACCCGGCGCCTTGATTACCAACCGATGTCGTTCGACGACGGGCTGCGGCTGCTGATCCCGTGGCTGCGCGAACTCGGCCGGCTTGATCCGGTATCCGCATGAATTCCGTTCTGAGACAAGGATCCACGTCGGAGTACGGCGATCTCGCCGACCGCATACTCGACGCGACTCGACGTCTTCTCGTGACGGCGGGCGCCCGCAAATTGTCGATGTCCGATGTCGCCACGCTGGCCGGAGTGTCGCGACCGACCATCTATCGCTACTTTGCGTCCAAAGAGGATTTGATCGATGCGCTGGGAAGGCAGGAACGTCGCCGATTCGATGCGGCGATGGAACAGGCGACGAGTGGAGTCGCGGGCGTCGCCCGATGGGAGGCCGCGATCGACGTCGTGGTGAGTTTTGTCGAGGACCAGCCGCCCGGTCGTCAGCTCGACCTGGATCCCGGCTTCGCGCTGGAACAGATGGCTCAGGCGTTGCCGATGATCACCAAACAATTGACGGCGGTCGTTCAGGAGTGTGCCCGCGAGGGCGGGATCGATGCCGCGGTGAGTGCTCATGGTCTCGCCGGCGCGATCGCGCGGATCGCTTTGAGCCATTACATGTTCCCCGATACCGATTCGACGGCGGTGCGCCGGCAGATTCGCGCTGCCGCCGGTCTCCCGGACTCGGCGTGGCGGAGGGTGCGCTGAGTTAGCTGGCCGGGGCGCGCGGCAGGCTTCCGCTTGACCTTGTCGGTGGGTGGGTATTGACTGAAGGCAATCGAACATACATTCGAACATCAGTAGTAACACCCGTACCGCAGGAGTGCTCGATGACGGCGATGCTTGCTTCCGGACAGCCGCATCATAACCGTGCTGAGCAGCTGAAACAGCTGCGCAGGCAGATGGCGGGGATTTCCGAGGCATCCGGCAAGATTGGCGCTCCTCGGCGCGGCCACGCTCGCGTGGATGACCTGCTCCCGGCTTCGGAGGCCAGGCTCCCGGTTCCGCGATTGCTCGCAGAGTTATTGCCGGATGCGTTGCCACGAGGAGCGGTTGCGGTGCTGTCGGGGGCCCGGTCGTTGCCGCTGAGCATGGTGGCCGCGGTGACGGCCGCCGGCGGGAACGCGGCCATCGTCGGCCAGCCGGACGTCGGTCTGCTGGCCGCGGTGGAAATGGGCGCCGACCTGAGCCGGCTGGCGGTGATCCCGGATCCCGGGACCGACCCGGTGGAGGTGGCCGCGGTGCTCATGGACGGGATGGACCTGATCGTGCTGGCGCTGGGCGGGCGATCGGTGCCGATGACCCGGGCCCGGGCCGTGGTGGCCCGGGCACAGCAGAAAGGCTGCACACTGCTGGTCACCAACGGCGACTGGCAGGGTGCGTCGATACGGCTGAAGGCCCGGGTCTGCGGGTACGAAACCACTTCGGAAAAACCGGGTTTCGGCCGAATCAACAAGGTGCGTCTCGAGGTGTGTGCGGCGGGGCGGGCGATCAGGCAGGCTCGAACGGGGTGAGTGTGGCTTCCCGGGTATTGGCGATTTGGTGCATGGACTGGCCCGCGGTTGCTGCCGCGGCGGCCGCCGGACTGCCGGCGACGTCCCCGGTCGCCGTCACGCTGGCCAACCGGGTGATCGCCTGTTCGTCGGCGGCCCGTTCGGCGGGCGTGCGTCGAGGGCTGCGGCGGCGTGAGGCGTCGGCCCGTTGTCCGCAGCTGCACGTGGTGGCCGCCGACACCGACCGCGATGCCCGGTTCTTCGAAGGAGTTGTCGCGGCGGTGGACGAGGTGGTGCCACGCGCCGAGGTGCTGCGACCCGGCCTGGTGGTGCTACCGGTCCGCGGGGCGGCCCGGTTTTTCGGATCCGAACAGCAGGTCGCCGAGCGTTTGACCGATGCAGTGGCGGCTGCCGGCGCCGAGTGCCAGGTCGGAATCGCCGATCAGTTGCCGACCGCGGTCTTCGCGGCTCGGGCGGGCCGTGTCATAGCGCCGGGGGAGGACGCGCGGTTTCTGTCGGCGCTGTCGATCCGGCAACTCGCCACCGAGCCCAGCCTGTCCGGTGCCGGGCGGGCCGATTTGGCGGATCTGCTGTGGCGGATGGGTATTCGCACTATCGGGCAGTTCGCTGAGCTGTCGCGAACGGACGTGGCCTCCCGGTTCGGGGCCGACGCGGTGAGCGCTCACCGGTTCTCCCGGGGCGAACAGGAACGCGGGCCGTCGGGGCGCGAGCTGCCGACCGAACTCGATGCGGTGCTGCAGTGCGACCCGCCGATCGACCGGGTCGACGCCGCGGCATTCGCCGGGCGCTCGTTGGCCGGTGCCTTGCACCAGACGTTGCTCGCCACCGGAGTGGGTTGCACCCGGCTGGCCGTCCATGCCGTGACCGCCAACGGTGAAGAGCTGACCCGGGTTTGGCGATGTGCCGAGCCGCTGACCGAGGATGCCACCGCCGATCGGGTGCGCTGGCAACTGGACGGCTGGTTGAACACCCGGATCGTGGTGGATCGGCCTACCGCGCCGGTGGTTCAGTTACGGCTGCAGGCCGTGGAGGTGGTGGCGGCGGGTGCGCTGCAGTTGCCGCTGTGGGGTGGCCTCGGCGAAGAGGACAGGATGCGGGCCCGTAGAGCGCTGGTCCGGGTACAGGGTCTGCTCGGGCCGGAGGCCGTTCAGGTGCCGACGCTGTCCGGCGGTCGCGGGCCGGCCGAACGCATCACGTTGACCCCGCTGGGTGACGAGCCGGCGCCGCTCGCCGACCCGAATCGGCCGTGGCCCGGTCAGCTGCCGGAACCATCGCCGACGGTGCTACTCGACGATCCGGTGGAACTGCTTGATGTCCAAGGTAATTCGGTCCGCGTGACCAGTCGCGGGTTGTTCTCCGCCGACCCGACTCGGCTGACTGCACGCGGCCGCGACAACCGACTGCACTGGTGGGCCGGCCCGTGGCCGGTCGACGAGCGATGGTGGGACGACCGGCATGGGGCCGGTCAGGGGGCAAGCCGGACCGCTCGGGTGCAGGTGCTGCTGGAAGGTGAGCGGCCGGGCGACCCCGGTACCGCGCTACTGCTCTGCTATCGGCAACGGAGGTGGTACCTGGAGGGAATCTACGAGTAAAAATGCGTGTCGCCGGGCCCTTACACACGGGTACGATCAGGCTCAATCCAACAGCGCCCAAGGGGAAGACGCGTCTTGTCCGACACCGAAGACGACGACGAGAAGCCCGTCGTCGACGACGAACACACGACCGTCGTCGAGGACAAGCTGCCGACCGTCTGGCAGCGGCTCACGCTGAAACAACTGCGCTGGACGGCCGTCGCCGCCATTCTGGTCGTCACGGCGGCATTCGGTGGACTGAAGACCGCCCACCACGTCACGCCCATCTCGTTGGGTCAGACGTACAACGCCGGTGCGCTGCTCGTCACCCCGCACTCGGTCTCGCTCACCGATCACTGGCTGGGGATGCCAGGCCTGGCGCCGGGATGCCGGTACCTGGTGTTGAAGGTGACGATTCAAAACACCACGCACGAGTCCGTCCCGTTTCCGCTCCAGGGTGTGTTGGCAGGCGGGCCCGGCGACTGCACACCGCATCGTCGCCCAGATGCCGAATTGTTCGGGCTTACGGGTATCGCCAATCAGTTCGGGGCGACCTTTCGCGGCAAGGAAACCATCGCCGTTCCTTCCATCGACGCCGGATTCACCTACGACTACTCGATGTTGTGGGCGGTCTCTCGGGCCGAACTGAGTCACCATCCCGAGGTCACTGTCCGCATCCACAAGATGAACACGTTCATCTCCACGTTCGTCCTCAGCCATCGATGGGCCGGCGACGCCGACCATTTCGCTGAATTGCGGGTCTCCAACCTGGAGCCGTCATGACCGTACGGAGGGCGCTCCTGCCGGCCGCCCGCGGTGCGCTGGCCGCCGTACTGCTGATCACCGCGGGCGTGATGTGGGCGTGGTTGCCGACCAAGCTGCAGTCGTGGGCCCCGATCGACGTCCATGGCGCGGTCGGGCAGCGCATCGTCGGCCGCAACATCATCGTGACGGTCCACCGCGCCTACCTGGCTCGTGAAGTGACCGCAAAGGGTGAGAAGGGCTTGAACAGGTTCCCCTCGAAAGGCGTGTGGCTGGTCATGATGGTCAGCTACGAGCCGAAGAACGACCCGCAATCGCCTCGCTTCGACCTGAGCGCCGACGGAAACATGTTCGACACCAACCTGTCCGCATTTCATCGCTTGGTGCAACCGGACATGCCGCAGCGTGGTCCGCTGGCGTTCGAGCTGCCGAAGAAACCGCAGAGCGCCACGCTGCTGGTCAGCAATACCCTCTCCGAGAGCAGCACGGCAAAGATGGACTTCGCGCCGCTCGATTCTCGAATCGCCGTCGACATGCCACTATCCGATGTTGTGCCGGCCGCTTCGCTGAACTTGAACGAACTGAGCGACAAGTGAGTTCGTGGATCCGTCGCAACGGGCGGGCACTGGTGATCAGCGTCCTCATCGTCAATCTGATCGGAATCACGATTACGCGCCCGGCATGGAAAGACAACATCGGCTACCTGAAGCCCAAATACACCGTGCCGTGGGGGCATTCGATCGCGATTGCCGATACCCGCTGGGAATTGGCGACGGTGAGCCCCCCCACGACCCGTCAGTTGGGCCAATGGACGTCAATGGTGCCTGCCGACCCCTACGACCTCCCGCCGGACGGCCGTCTGGCGACCTACCTCTTGCGACGCACCAAAAACGGTAAGCCGGTCGGCGTTCCGACGGGCTACGAGTCCTGCACTGCCACAGTTAATTCCGGCAATCGGCAATGGACCAAGGCATCGTTCGCGCTCGGTGTCACGTTCTGGGAACTCTACGGTGGAGTCTCCTCGATTTGTTCACCCCGGCACACCGAACCCTTGCTGGTCGCGATCATCGTTCCGAAGGACGTCCGGCTCACCTCGGTCGATGTTCAATTCCTGCCGGAGTCGTGGGACAACAAGAAGGAAATCTCCAAGCCGACGGATCTACTCGTGGTCCGCTTCGACACGGGTTGATTCCCGGGCCGATTCGCCACGCTCCTTCTCGGCGCGCACCCGGTCGACACAGAACCAGTACGCCGCCGCAACCAGCGCGATGCGGAGCGGATCGACCAGCGCGCCGATCAACGCCCGAATGAGTTGATCGTAGGTCTGCCACCACGGCCAGTCGTGCGGGCCGATGAGCAAAGCCACCCCACGCCACAGATAGCCGTCGGTCACCTTCATGTCCCAGTAGGCGCCATCGGGCGCCAGCAGCACCAGCGCGGTGTACGCCAGCACGAAGAACGCAATCGGGAGCGCACCGCCGTGCAGGATCAGTCGCCATGCATCCGCAATCGGCCCGAACCGCCCCAGTTGCGATCGCGCGAACTCCGTAGCGCGTCTGCGGATCTCGCTCGGCAGCCGCTGCCAACGAGGCTGTGCCGCACGCTGGCCGCGTTGAATCGCCGACTCGAAGACCGTTGCAGTCCGCTCTCCCAGCAGCACGCGACGGGCATCGGCCCAGGTCGGCGTCAACGGTGTTCCGTACACCACCGAACCGATGGCCAACCAGGCCAGCGCCAACGCCACCACCGACGCCATGGCGCCCAGCAGCATTCCCGCCGCGTTCCACCAGTGGGCGAGCCACGCCGCATGAGCCAACACCTGGTCGCGAACACCACTCAACCACACGATGATTCGGCGTTCCCGGATCCACCGAGGCGAACCGAACAGGACTACCGACGACGCCTTGATGGCGAAATACAGCCACACCACCTCCAGATAGGCGGCGAGCATCATCGTCCAGCGCGGAAGTCGCTCACGAAAACGGGTCATCAGTTGTCGCAGCGCGAACGCCGTCAGAATCGCGATCCACAATTTGGCGCCGATGTCGGGGCTGAACACCTCCTTGGCCGCGGCGGCTTTCCAGTCGTTGAGCAGCGTATGAGTCACGCTGGTGACGTAGATGTAGTAGTCCTCGACGATCAGCTTCCATGCGGTGTAGATGACCAGGAACGGCAGGACTGCCGTCATCACCACGTCGAAGACGCCCTTGGCCTGCTGGCCGTCGGTCTCGACTCCTTGCAATCCCGGTGCGACGGAGCGGATTACCAGGAACATGGCCAGATACGTCAGCAGTCGCACCAGCGGTGCCAGCGGGAGGATCAGGCTTCCCCAGAAGTCGCCGTGACTCAGGCCGACGTGAATCGCCAGATGCAGCGCCCAGTACCTCACGAACCAGCCGATGAGGTAGATGGCGACAAGCCAGGGCCAGGTTTGCCACCACAGACTGACCGTCCGCCGCGCGATCGTGAGCACCGCACCTCCCTGAGGGCTTACGATAGCCGCTTGATCACCGCGGGAAGTGCAGCTTTTAGCCCAGCGACGCGGCGAACGATCCGACTCGCTCGATGAACCGGTCGAAAAACCCGTCCGGGTCGGCCTGAACAGCGATCCACGCGTTGGGCTTTCGCGCCCAACGGCCCGACCAGTCGGTGACGGTCATGCCCCGGGTCAGCGTGCCGTTCAGTTCGACGTCCACCGTGGTCTGCCGGATCTCGACCAGGTTGGGATCCAGTGCGACCGCCGCGGCCAATGGATCGTGCAGGTGCGCAAGGTAGCCGTGGCCCAGGTCGTGATACGACTCCAGGTAGAACCGCGTCGCGTCTTCGATCACCCGAATGAGCGGGTTGGAGGCCGATGACCGGGTGCCGCGGGCATCCTCGGCGCTCAGGGTGGTCGTCGTCGAATCGGCCGCGGCCGCCAAGCGGCCGAGAATTTCCGGGGTCAGCGCGATCTGCCGGGTCACGTCGAGACCGCACAGGATCGGAAGGTGTTGCGGTGCAGATTCTTCCGAAGGCGACCAGCCCCCGAACACTTCGGCCGCCGCCTCCGGATCGAAGGCGATGTTCCACTCCGCGACCGGTGTGGTGTTACCGCGGTGGTCATAGGCGCCGCCCATGATCACCAACCTGCGCAGCAGTTTTGGCAGTGCGGGCTCCTTGCGCAACGCCAGCGCCAGGTTGGTCAGCGGCCCGGTGGCCACTCCGACCAACTCGCCCGGATGCCGTTGCGCCGCTGTGACCCACGCCGTCGCGGCGTCGTCGTCACACAGTGACCGATCTGTCGGTGCCAGCTCGGCGTAACCGAGGCCCTGCGGCCCGTGCACCGGACTGTCGGCGCGCTCCGCGGAGTTCAACGGAAGCTCGGCGCCTCTGAACACCGGCACGTCCTCAGCGCGACACAGGTCGAGAAGTCGGAGATTATTGGCGCAGACCTGTTCCACCGGGACGTTTCCGGCGGTCGAGGCGACGCCGACGAGTTCTGCGTCCGGGCTGGCCAACAGGTAGATCAGTGCAATGGCGTCGTCAACACCGGTGTCGACATCGGCGAAAACTGGTGCGGCGGCCATCGCGGAGACGATACCCGCTCGGCCTGGTCGATCCGGCTGGCGACGGTCTCACCCGCGAGCGGGCAGCCCCACCAACATCAGCACATGGTGGGCCGGACTGCCGGGCGGCGCGATCAGACCGAGCTCGCTGCCGTGCTGGTGGGCGCGTTCCTTCGCCTCCGCCAAGACCCGCAGTCCCGTTGAGCCCATGTGTGTCACCGCCGACAGATCGACACTCAACGGATAAGTGCCCGAGCGGCTTTGACGCGCGATCTGAGAGCCGAGAGCCGGCGCTGTCTCGTTGTCGACGTCGCCCGTCACCATTAGGCAGTCGTCGACGATCTCGGTGGAAAACTCCGGCGTGGGGAGCGGTTCAGCGACCGGCAAGACGTTCGGTTCGGTGACGATGCGCGCCGGGCGGCTGAGTCGGTGCGTGATCGAAGCGGTGGTGCCGGTGTCGGTTCCGACGATGCGACTCTCGGTGGCCAATGCATCCGCCAGCATCAGCCCGCGGCCACGCATGCCCGGGTCCGCCGACGGCATCTTCCACCGGGCGCGGTCGGTCACCGAGGCGTGCAGCAGGCCCTGATCGTCCAGCGTCGCCTCGACGTCGATCCGGTCGGTGGATGTCGCACGGTATCCGTGCTCGTAGGAGTTCTCGACGAATTCGCACAAGATCTGGACGACGATCAACTCGTCGACATTGTCGGCGCCGATGTCGGCGAGCCAGGCGCGCAACGGCCCGCGCACCTCTCGCGCTGCGTGGACGGTGGCGTCGACAGACACTTTCAACGCCGGTGGGGGGGTACGTCGTTGCACGGCAAGCAAAGTCACGTCGTCGTTGTACCCGGTGGTGCGTAGCATCAACTCCAGCGTCTGCGAGCACAACCGGTCGACGGGACGTGTCGGCGCCTCGATGGGGAACGCCGAGCCACTCAGGACGCGGGTCGCGATGTCGGCGAACTCGGCGGTGCTGGCCGCCAGCGGCCGCCCGGGACGCTCGATGATGCCGTCGCTGTACAGCAATACGGCGTCACCCACGTCTACGGTTACCGTCGCCGTCGCGAAACCGATACCGCTGCCCAGCGGACCTGCGCCGGTCGGGTTCAGGAACCGCGGGCCGTCACCGGCGATCAGCAGCGGAGGAGGGTGTCCCGCGGTGCAGTATTCGAACGAGCCGGTGCGTGCGTCGAGTCGGCCGATACACAGGGTTGCCGCCTTCGAACCGGGCACAAATCTGCTGAATTCGTCTACCGCGGTGAGGCTTTCGGCGATGCCCCGGCCGGCCAGAAGGTGCAGCCGGATCGCGGTTCTCAGTTGAGCCATCACCGCCGCGGCTTCGACGCCGTGCCCGACGACGTCGCCGACGACGAGGAATACGTCTCCGGAATCGTCAGGCATCGCCTCGAACCAGTCCCCGCCGGCACCGGTGTCCCGGGTCGCCACCAGATATTCGGCCGCGATGTCCGCGCCCGGAAGCACCGGCAGCGACGGTGAAAGTAGGGCGCGTTGGACCAATATTCCGAGATCCCGTACTTGCGTGTACCGCTCGGACAATTCGGCTTCGCGGGCTTCCGCCGCGCGGCGCTCTTTAACCTGCGCGGTGGCATCGGTCAACATCACCTGGGTGCCTTCGATGCTGCCGTCTTCGCCCACCCGAGGACTGACGACGATATCGCCGCATAGTTCCTGCAGTTTTCCCGATCCGTCGAAGTCGAACTGGAAACGCCACTCACGGCCCTGCTGAATCTCTCCCGTGCGATAAACCCGGGTGAGAATCTCGATCAGGTTCTGATCTTCGAACTCGGGGAACAAATCTCGCGCCGGAACACCCAGTCTGACCGCGGGAAATGCCGCCCGGGTTGCCGCGTTCGCGGCGACGTAGCGGTGATCTGGCCCCGCGAAAGCGACGATGAACAACGGGAGGCTGTCGAAAGCCCGCCGGACCAGATCGGCTCGGCCGATCGTGTCGTCCAGGTCCCCCTCGCGGCCCACGGTCTCAGGGTAACCCGGGGTAATCGTCAGCGGCGCGCGGTTACCAGTGCACGCCGGGAACCAGCCGCACCACCCGCATGACCGGGCCGGGAATCCGAACTCTGGCCACCGCGGAACGAACCGGCGGCTTCGGCCGGCGTGACGACTGCTGCTCCACAACGTGTTTCACATCAGCCGGAGCCGAGTCCGCCTCACCACGCGCGGCGGCCGAATCCGGGTAGCCGAGATAGACCTGATGCAGGATCCTTCGCGACAGCTTCGGGGTGAAGTAATGGCCGGCCTCGGACAACGTGCCCAGCGGCGTGTCGATCCGTAACGGCTTGTCGATCAACCCGCGAACCACCATCGCGGCGGCATGTTCGGGGCTGATCGGTGGAACCGGGTTGAGCTTTCGTGACGGCTTGATCATCGGCGTGGCCACCAACGGCATGTGGACGTTGGTGAATGTGACGTGGTCAGAGAGTGTTTCGGTAGCGACCACTTCGGAGAACGCGTCAAGAGCGGCCTTGGTCGGCAGATAGGCGCTGTACTTGGGGCTGCGGGCCTGCACGCCGGCGCTCGACACGTTGACCACGTGCCCGAATCGGCGCTCACGCCAGTGCGGCAACAAGGCCAGCACCATGCGCACGGCGCCAAAGTAGTTGACCGCCATCACCCGTTCGTAGTCGTGCAGCCGGTCGGTCTGGTTGACCACGGATCGGCGGATGGATCGGCCCGCGTTGTTGACCAGGTAGTCCACGTGATCGAAGCGGCCCAGAATGTCTTTGACGGTGTGTTCCACCGAGCTGGAATCGGTGACGTCACAGGTGAAGGCGTAGGCCTGTCCGCCGTTCGTACGAATTTCTTCGACCAGATCGTCGAGCGCGTCACCGTTGCGGGCCAGCGCGAACACCGTCGCTCCCCGTTCGGCCACCGCGATCGCCGATGCCCGTCCGATGCCGCTGGACGCCCCGGTGATGATCACGTGACGGCCGACCAGCGGGCCCTGCGGGTCGTCGCGGCGGGCCCGGTCGGGATCGAGATGCTCGGCCCAGTACCGCCACAACGCCGGCGCGTAGCTGCCGAACTCGGGCACCGCGATTCCGGTGCCGCGCAACGCTTTCTGGGTCTTCTCGGAGATGAACACCGGCGTCAGGTCGACGACGTCGAGCACCTCGCCGGGGATCCCCAGTTGGGTGGCGACCATGTTGCGCCACACCCTGGGCCGGCCACGCACTTTGAGCACCGGCGCCGCGACCGATTTGGGCAGCGACCCGCGCAGCGGCGGCAACCCGGCCGCGGCAGCAACCCCTCGGTAGATGCCGCGCAGCCCAATGGTTTTCGGTGAGGTGAGATGAAACGCCTGTCCGTCGCCCCCGTCGGCGTGCAGCAACGCGACGAGGGCGTCCGCGACGTAGTCCACCGGAACGATGTTGGTGCGGCCGGTATCGGGCAGCATCATCGGCGTGAGCCGCGGTAGCACCGCGAGCTTGGCCAGCATGCCGAAGAAGTAATACGGCCCGTCGACCTTGTCCATCTCACCGGTGCGCGAATCGCCCACCACGACCGCCGGCCGGTAGATCCGGTACCGCAGCCCGGGCGTCGAGCGCACCAGTAGCTCGGCCTCGAACTTCGTCTGGTGATACGGCGTCGGCAGCTGCTGGCCGATGTCGAAGTCGTCCTCGGTGTACTCGCCGTGGAAGTCGCCGGCCACCGCGATCGAGGACACGTGGTGCAGGGTCGCATCGAGCCGGCGCGCCAGCTCGATGACGGCCCGGGTGCCTTCGACGTTGGCCGCGCGCTGCTCGGCTTCGCCCGCGGTGATGTCGTAGATCGCCGCACAGTGCACGACGTGGTCGACCGCGCCGAGCTCGGCCACGGCCTCCTCGCTCAACCCGAGCTGCGGCTCGGTCAGCTCGCCGACCAGCGGTTTTGCCCGATTACCCCAGTTCGCGGCCAGGCGTTCGAAGCGGCCCAGCGAGGAGCGGCGAACCAGGACCCAGACCTCGGCGTCGGGGTGAGTGTCCAGCAGACGGGACACCACGCGGCGCCCAATAAACCCGGTACCGCCGGTAACGACATAGCGCATGCAAGACATGGTGCGCCCGGTATGGCCGCACGTCAACGCACTGTGACGCGATCGTCCGGTCAGCGGGACGGCGCTGCCGAATCCTGCTCTTCTGGGTCATCCCACAGCAGCAGCTGGCGGACGGCCGGGCGGGATCCGTAGGGCTGCAGCATCTGACTCGCCGGCCGCGGGCGCACCCGTATCGGCCACCAGAACCAGCGGCCGAGCAGTGTGGCGACGGTCGGTGTCATGAACGACCGCACGATCAGAGTGTCGAACATCAGGCCGAGGCCGATGGTGGTTCCGATTTGGCCGAGCACCTGCAAACCGCTGAAGACGAACCCGCACATGGTCACTGCGAACACCAGGCCGGCGGCGGTCACCACCGAGCCGGAGCCGGCCATCGCCCGGATGATGCCGGTCTTGAGGCCTGCGTGGATTTCCTCTTTGAAGCGGGAGATCAGCAGCAGGTTGTAGTCGGAGCCGACGGCCAACAGAATCATCACCGCCAAAGCCAGTATGACCCAATACAATTTGATGCCCAGTAGGTATTGCCACAGCAACACCGACAGGCCGAATGAAGCGCCCAAAGACAGCGCCACGGTGCCGACGATGACGATCGCCGCGACCAGGCTGCGGGTGATGATCATCATGATCAGCAGGATCAGGCTCAGCGAGGCGATGGTGACGATCAGGAGGTCGTAATTCTCCATGTCACCGATGTCTTTGTAGGTCGACGCGGTGCCACCGAGATAGAAGCTGGAGCCCGCCAGCGGAGTGTTCTTCACCGCCTCGTGCGCGGCCAGCTTGATCGGGTCGACGTGGGAGATGGCCGCCGGCTCGGCCGGGTCGCCTTCGTGGGTGATGATCATGCGAGCGGCTTTGCCGTCGGGTGAGACAAAAAGCTTCAGACCACGTTTGAAGTCCGGGTTGGTGAAAACTTCCGGCGGCAGATAGAACAGGTCATCGTTTTTGGCCTTATCGAAGGCCTGCCCCAGCGCGGCGGGGTTGTCGTTCGCCAACTCGGACTGCTTGTTGATTCCGAGATTGGTGGCGTAGTTCTTCAGCGTCAGTTCGCGATTGACTTCCTGGCTGGCGATCTGCTGCGGAATCAGCCCGACGAGTTGTGGCTGAATTGCATCGAGCTTGTCCAGGCTCACCGTTAGGTCCTGGAACTTCTCAGTGAGCTGATCGATGCTGTCGATCGCCTCGAACGTGTTGCGCAGTGCGAAGCAGGCCGGGATGTCGTAACAGTGCTTCTCCCAGTAGAAGTAGCTGTGCAGCGGCCGGAAGAAATCGTCGAAATTCGCCAACTTGTCCCGTACCTCGCTGATGATCGCCAGGGTCTCGTGGAACTTCTGCGTCTCGTCATGGGTCGCGCCGGCGAGTTGCTGCTGCAGGGTGAATTGCTGCTGCAGGATTGCAATGGTCTTGTCGAGTTCTTCGGACTGCCGCATCAAGTCGCGCGCGCGGTCCGCTTGGTACTTGAGGTTCTGCACCTGGCCGACGCTTTGCTGACTGATCTGGAACGCGATCGAGCTGTGGTCGAGTGGGGCACCCAATGGCCGGGTGATGGACTGCACCTGCGCGATGCCGGGGATGTGCACGATGCCCTTAGCCACCTTGTCCAGCACGAGCATGTCGGCCGGATTCCGCAAATCGTGGTCGGCCTCGATCATCAGCAGCTCGGGCTCCAGCCGGGCGCGGGAGAAGTGCCGCTCGGCAGCGGTGTATCCGACGTTGGCCGGGGCCGTGGCGGGGATGTACGGCCGGGTGTCATAGCTGGTCTTGTAGCCGGGCAGAGCGAGCAGCCCGATCAAGGCAATCGCGATGGATACCACCAGGATTGGGCCGGGCCAGCGAACAATCGCGGTGCCGATGCGGCGCCAGCCGCGAGTCTGCAGCACCCGCTTGGGGTCAAAGAGACCGAAATGACTGGCGATGGTCAGGATGGCCGGGCCCAGCGTCAGCGACGCCGCCAGTGCCACCAGGATGCCGATCGCTGCGGGCGGGCCCAAGCTCTGGAAGTAGGGCAGCCGGGTGAACCCGAGGCACGCGACCGCGCTCGCGACCGTCAGGCCCGAGCCGAGAACGACATGCGACGTGCCGTGATACATGGAGTAGTAGGCGTCTTCGCGCTCTTCGCCGGCGGAGCGTGCTTCGTGATATCGGCCGACGAAAAATATCGCGTAATCTGTTCCGGCGGCGATTACCAGTAGGGTCAGCAGGTTGGTGGCGTACGTCGACAGCCCCAAAATGCCGGCATTGCCAAGGAAGGCAACGAATCCACGCGCCGCGGCCATCTCGATCAGGACGGTCGCCAGCACCAGCAGCGTGGTGGCGAACGATCGATAGACGAAGAACAGCATCACCGCGATCACGCCGACGGTGATCGCCGTGACCTTATTGGATCCCTTTGAGCCTGCGGTGAATTGATCGGCGATCAGCGGGGCTGCGCCGGTGAGGTAGGCCTTGACGCCCGGCGGCGGCTGCATGTGGTCGATGGTGCTGCGGACGGCATCGACGGACTCGTTGGCCAACGCCTCGCCCTGGGCCCCGTTGAGAAAAAGCTGCACATAGGCGGCCTTGCCGTCGCTGCTCTGCGATCCGGCGGCCGTCAGTGTGTCTCCCCAGAAGTCCTGGATGTGCTGAACATGCTTCTTGTCCTGTTCGAGCTTGCGGACCATCGCGTCGTAGAACTTGTGGGCGTCGGGGCCGAGCGGCTTGTCGCCCTCCAGGACGATCATCGCCGAGCTGTCGGTGTCGAACTCGTGGAACACTTTGCCGATGTGTTTGAACGCCTGATACGAGGGGGCCGCGGGGGAGCTCAGGCCGACGTTGTGCAGCCTGCCGACTTCTTCCAGTTGTGGCACAAGGATATTCGGCACAGCGGCCAGTGCCACCCAGAACAACAGGATCGGCACCGCGAGGCGGTGGATGAGGTGCGGGACGCGTGGGCGTTGCGCGCTGTGGTTGCTCATCCAGACTTGTCCAGACAGAAGGTGTAGGCGCTCAATTCGTGCACGGTCCTTTCGTCTTTGACGATGCCGTTGACGGTGATGCGGCACCCCAATGTGTTGCCGTCGCCCTCGGCGACCACGTTGGCGATGACTGCGGGATCGGTGGTGGTGATCGTGTAGGACCACGGCAGCGGCACGTTGTCGGCCCGTTGCGGCGCGGCGTGGACGTCCTGGTAGTTGATAGTCGCTGTGGCGCCGGGGTTTCCGAACACCTCGTAGACGACCTGCTTGGGGTTGAACGGAACGATCTCGTTGGAGGTCCCACCGCCCTCCGCCGTGTTCTTGTTGGACTCGAACGCGTCGTGCAGTCGGTAGACCGCGAACGCAGCCAGCGACACGACGACGACGGCCACCAGGATCATCCACCGGCGCCTGACCAGTCCCGCAACCGAAAAGCGTTTCATCCGTTAACCTTTCGGTGTCGCGTCAGGCTCGGGATGATGACCTCGTCGACGAGAGCTTCCACCGTCTGAGCAGTTGGCGGCCGATTAGGCATGATCGACCGGAAGATCAGGTAGCCCGGCAAGAGATCCCAGAGTTCGTCGCTCATGGCGGCGGCGTCGATCTCACCGCGCGCCACCGCGTCGCGCAGGACCTCCTGCAACAGGGCTTTGCGCTGATCCAGAAATTCCGACTGCATGGCATCGTGCAGAGCGGGGTGGCGTGATATCTCGACGAGCACGGCGCGGATGATGCCGGCTTGCTCGTGCGTCTGCTGGCTGACCGCGTGTCCCAGGCGCAGCAGATCGCCGCGCAGTGTGCCGGTGTCGGGATGAACCGCGTTCTGGCGGCAACCCTCGATGAATGCGGCCAGCACCAGTTCGGCCTTCGACGGCCAGCGCCGGTAGACCGTGGCCTTGCTGGCCCGGGCCCGCGCGGCTACGGCGTCCAGGGTCAGTCGGTCGTAGCCGTGTTCCTGCAGCAGTTGCAGGGTGACCTCGAGCAACTCGGTTTCTCGTGGCGTCCATGGTGACGTTGCCATGCCGCGTTGAGCCATCCCGGTCACAGCGCACAACCCTAGAGCTTGGTCGGCAGTACTGTCCAGTACCGTACCGCCGAGCAGGGCCGCTCAGATCAGTAACTGAAGTCTTTGATCCCGTCCCAGTCGACCAATGTCCAGCCCTGCGTGGGGCTACCGGTGATCACCACACGGCCCAGGTTGGGCAGTGGATGGCTGGTCGCCAGGCTGTCTTTGGGGTTCTTCACGTTCATCAGCGTCCAGTACATGATCGATTGGGCGTGGGAGAACGCCACCGGCTTGCTGCTGCCGCTGTCGTAGATCTTCTGGACGGCCGCGCTGAACTGGTCGTTGAATTCGGTACCGCTGATCGAGCCGGGAACGGAGTCTTGCACGTCGCCCTTGAGCCACAGCGACGGCGCGACCAGATAGGTCAGGTCGGCCCGCTTGGCCGGGGTGTCGTTGTAACGGCCGGCGTCGATCTCCCGCAGCCCGGGCAGGATTTCGACGTGCTTGCCCGTCGCGTGGGCCAACGGCGCCGCGGTCTGCTGGGTGCGGACCATGTTGGAGGCGTAGATGGCGTCGAAGTTGTTGCGCGACAGCTGATGAGCGAGCTGCTCGGCCTGACCTTGACCCTCTTCGGTGAGATCGGGGCCAGGGATGTCGGTGTTGATGACGTGCTGGGCGTTGCTCTGCGACTCGGCATGCCGGATGAAGGTCAGGGTGATGCTGCGTACCTGCGGTGATCCCGAGCAGGCGCCGACGGTGATGACGGCCGCCAGGACGGCGGCGGCCTTCCAGATGACGGTGCGGGTGCGATTGCGCATGGCGACAGCCTGCCTTGCCGCGGCTCTCGACGTGGGGCGTTTGCCCGGGTTGGCCCAATAAATCACACAATCGGTGCCAGTGATGGAATGGCTGGAAACCCGACCGAACAGGAGACCCGCATGGCGATCGACCCGAATGCCGTCGGCGCGACCACCGAACCCATGTTGTTCGAATGGACCGACCGCGACACCTTGCTCTATGCCCTGGGGGTGGGCGCCGGTCTCGACGATTTGATGTTCACCACCGAGAACAGCCATGGCATCGACCAGCAGGTGTTGCCTACCTACGCGGTGATCTGCTGTCCGGCGTTCGGAGCGGCCGGCAAGGTCGGATCGTTCAATTGGGCGATGCTGCTGCATGGTTCGCAGGGCATCCGGCTACACGCGCCGCTGCCGCCCGCGGGGAAGCTATCGGTGGTCACCGAGGTGGTCGACATCCAGGACAAGGGTGAAGGCAAGAACGCGATCATCATGTTGCGCGGTCGCGGCAGTGATCCCGACACCGATGCACTGGTCGCCGAAACGCTGACCACGCTGGTGATCCGCGGCGAGGGCGGCTTCGGGGGACAGCCGGGCGAGCGCCCCGCCGCGCCGGAGATCCCCGATCGCGAGCCCGATGCGCAAGTGGCGCTGCCCACCCGCAAGGACCAGCCGCTGATCTACCGCCTCTCCGGCGACCGCAATCCGCTGCACAGCGACCCGTGGTTCGCCAAGGAGCTGGCCGGTTTCCCCGAGCCGATCATGCACGGCCTGTGCACCTACGGGTTCTCCGGTCGCGCGCTGATCGCCGAACTCGGAAACGGCAACGCTCATGCCATCACCGCCATCGACGCACGGTTCACCAAACCGGTGTTTCCCGGCGAGACGCTGACCACTCAGATCTGGCGCACCGAGCCCGGTAAAGCCGTGTTCCGCACCGAAGCGGCAGGGCCGGACGGCAGCAACGCCCGGCTGGTGCTCGAGGACGGGGCAGTGGAGTACTCCGAGGTTTAACCCGGCCGCCAACGTGGCAGTCCCGGGCATGGCATTCAAACTCACCTATAGCGACGGGCAATCGACCGATTACGACGACAGCACCAAATGGGAAGTCGACGACGGCGTCGTCAAGCTTGGCCGCGACGAGGGGGATTGGACGGTCTTCATCTCCCCGAGCCACTGGGCAACGCTCGAACTCGACACCGGCAACGCCAAGGACGACGACAAGAAGTCCGACAAGAAGTCCGACGGCGACAAGAAGTCCGACGGCGACGAGGACAGCTGACACCTCGGCGCTACCTTGAATGCCGCCCATTACCTGACAGGTAATCGTGGCACCGACTCGCCGCGGCTAGCATCTGGGCGATGACGACCCTGGCCCGAACTCGGGCGACGCCGGCGGTCGGCCAGTTGCTCCGTGAGTGGCGCGAGCGACGCCGAATCAGCCAACTCGACTTGTCGATCCAGGCCGAGATCTCGGCGCGGCACCTGAGCTTCGTGGAGACCGGACGTTCGCAGCCCACCCCGGGAATGATCCTGCGGCTCAGCGAGCAACTCGACGTGCCGCTGCGCGAGCGCAACGCGCTGCTGCTGGCTGGGGGATACGCGCCCGCCTACCCCGAACATTCGCTTGACGAGCCGGAGCTGACCAGGCTGCGCGCCGCCCTGCGGCAGATCCTCGCCGGCCACGAGCCGTATCCCGCGCTGGTCATCAACCGGTGGTGGGAGATGCTCGACGGCAACGCCGCGGTCGCCGTCCTCATCGACGGATGCGACCCCGCACTGCTCGAGCCGCCGATCAACGCGCTGCGGGTCTCGCTGCATCCGGACGGAATGGCTTCGCGCATCGTCAATCTGCCGGAGTGGCGCGCGCATGTGCTCGAGCGGTTGCACCGGCAAGTTCGCGTGACGGGCGACCCGCGGCTGACCGAGTTGCTGTCCGAATTGTCGGGCTACCCGGGCGGCGAGACCGAACGCCCCCAGCCCACTGATGTCGCGGTACCAATGCGATTGCGACACAACGAAAAAGAGTTGTCGTTCTTCAGCATGACGGCGGTCGTCGGAGCGCCGCTGGATGTGACGGTCGCCGAAGTGGCGATCGAATCGTTCTATCCCGCCGACGCGGACACCGCCGAGGTCTTGCGGGCACTAGGAAAGTGAGTCGATGACCGACATCGCCGCCACAGAAATGATCCACGGGCTGGTTCCGCTGGCCGTCACGCTGGGCATCACCGCGGACGCGGCCGGGCCCGAAGAGGTTGCACTGAGCCTGGATTGGGCAGAGGGTTTGACGACCGGCGGAGGCGTGCTGCACGGCGGCATCGTGATGGCGCTGGCCGACACCTCTGGCGCGGTGTGCGCGTTTCTGAACCTTCCCGAGGGCGCCGGTGGGACGACCACCATCGAGTCGAAGACGAATTTTTTTGCCGCGACCCGCTCCGGCACGGTCAAGGCGTGCAGCCGTCCGTTGCACGTCGGGCGGCGAGTCATCGTGGTGGAGACCGAGATTCGCGGCGACAACGGCAAGCTGGCCGCCAAAACCATTCAGTCGCAGGCAGTCCTGTGATCAGCGTCCGAGCCGGTTGGAAAGCCGTTCGGTGAAGTCCCGCACCCGGTCGGGATCTTCCAGGGCGTAGCGCGCGGCGGTGGCACGGTCGCCGTCGTCGCTGTGCCGCACCAGAATCGCGATGCCGTCGTCGGCCACCGCATCGAAGGCGTCCTCGTCGGTGATGTCGTCGCCGAGATAGATCGGTAGCAGCGGGCCACCACCTTCGCTGTCGTGGATGTAGTCGAGCACCCAGCGCAGCGTTTTACCCTTGTCCCACTCGACATCTGGGCGCAGCTCGATGACTTCGCGGCCGGTCGTCACGCGCAGGCCCGTTCGTTGCCCGGCGCTGCGCACCGCCGCGGCCACCTCGCCGACATGCTCACGCGCGGCATTGCGGTAGTGCACGGCGACTCCGAATCGCTTGTGTTCCACCACGACTCCCGCAATGTCGCCGAGTTGGCGGCCCAACTCGGTGGCCGCCTCGGCCAGCACCGGGACGCTTGCCGCGGCCTCCGCATTCTCGTGGTGCTTGCCGTCGGGTCCGGTCAGCTCGAAACCATGGCTGCCCGCGTACCACAGGCCGGGCAGGCCGACCCGCTCGCGGACGTCGGTCAGGTCGCGACCGCTCAATATCGCCACTGGGCACTGCGCGCTCAGCGACGTCAGCGCCTCGGCCGCGCCGTCGGCCAACCGCGCGGAGCCGGGATCATTGACGATCTCGGACAACGTGCCGTCGAAGTCGTAGAACACCGCGGGTTCGGCCATGACGTTCAGCGCCCGCATAGCGTCGGGCAGTTCGGACATCCGGCGATCCCCGGTGCGAACGACGATCTCGCTGACGTCTTTGACCACGGCGTCGGCGTCGGTCACATGATCTCCCGCGCCGATCGCGATCACCAGTGCAAATCCGGCGGCCCGCGCGGCCGACGCGCCCTCGTCCGTGGGCGTGACGACGGCGCAGCGTCCAGGTCGCACGTCGAGTCGGCCCGCCGACGAGACCAGAGCAGCGGCCTCCGATCGCTCGGTGCGTACCCCCGTGTCGCGGAGTCGCGCCGCCAACGCGGCGTCGGGCGCACCGTCGAACAGCACGGCGTCCAGGCGGCGCGGGTCGATGATGACCGACATTGACCGCCCTGCCTTCCCGGCCCCGCCGTCGCGGCGCCGATAGTCAGGTTAGTCGCTGAACGTCAGACCGATTTTTTCTCGAACAGCACGATCGAATCCTGGGTGAGCATCGCCAGGCGTGCCACGGCGCATTTGATGCCGTCCGCAAGTTCGTTGATGTCGGCTCCCGCGTCGTAGTCGGCGGTGATACCGAACACCAGGTCGTCGGCGTAGCTCAGCACCGCGACGCCGGTGCGCAGCTGTAACGCGATCGGCGGGATCGGCAGCAGCCGACTGACGTTGTGGCCCATCATCTCCAGTCGACGGTGTGGGCCCGGGACATTGGTGGCCAGCGTCACGATGCCGCGCTGCGGCAGGCGGGTGAGCAGTCGAATCAGCCACGAGGACAGCATGAACGGGACATAACCGGTGATCGACACGGCCATGTTGCCGGCCTGTTTCTGGCCGCCCTGCTTGGTCCGGGCCATCCGGCTGTGCACCGTGAGCAACTGCTGGAGCGGATCGTCCTCGTCGACCGGCAGGTAGGGCAGCATGATCGAGATTTTGTTGCCGGGTTTGTCGGCCGCGTCGGGGGAGCGCACCGACACCGGAACCAGGGTGCGCAGCGAGTCCGGCCGCGGTTGTTCACCGCGATGGAGCAGAACGGAGCGAAAGCCTTCGGTGATTGCGGCCAGTGCGACGTCGTTGACAGTGACGTCGAACTTCTGGCAGACCTGCTCGACGTCGGCCAGCGGGACGCGGACGGCACGATAACGGCGCATCGATGTCACCGGGCCGACCAGCGACGAACCGGCGGTGGGGCGCATCAGACTGCCGGCGATTTCGGTCGCACCGCCGACGGTGCGGGTGAGCGTCTTGGTGATTCCGGTGGCGGTTCGCCAGAGGTTGTCCAGCGGGCCGGTGCGCGGCGGGTTCTCCGGCACCGGCGTCAGATGCGGACGCCGACCGGCCCGCTTGGCGACGACGGGTCGCTTGAACACGTCGCCGTCGAACTCGTCGCACAGGCGGGCGAGGATGCGGGTCGCCGAGATCCCGTCGGCCATGCAGTGGTGGGCCTTCATCAAGATCGCCCACCGGTTGCCCTTCAGGCCTTCGATGACCCAGCACTCCCACAGCGGGCGATCGCGGTCGAGTCGGCGCTCCAGCACATCGGCGACAACGCGGAACAATTCGTTGTCGTCACCCGGTCGTGGCACCGCGATACGCCGCACGTGACGGCTGATGTCGAAGGCCGGATCCTTGACCCACTGCGGCGCGCGGGCGTCGAACAGTTCGGTGCGCAACATCTGAGTGCATCGTGGGATCGCTTGAACACGCTCTGCGAGAACGGCTTTGAATTCTTCATACTTAGGCGCCGCGCCGTCGACCACGGCGATCGCGCCGATCGCCAAGCTGACGTTGCGATCCGCATCCTCGGCCATGAGGAAGCCTGCATCGAGCGTGTTGAGTTGCTCCACGAATCATCACCGCCTGTGCTGGGCATCGTCGCTTGGGTTGTGTTCGAGTATCGGCGGTGACCAATGGTCAGAGGTGGCCACGACATTAATTCATGTAAACAACTGGGGTCGGTTGTGTGGCAATGCCGTTCGCCGACGTTGCCGTGGACTAAGTGCCGCAACAGATCTGAGAATTTCTAAGGATCAGCGCGAATTGCGATCGCGGGCTCCGGTCACCAATATCAAGGTGCTGACGTCGCCAGCCGGTGCACCGCCTCGGCGATCTGTTCCGGGCAGTCCTCCTGCAGGAAGTGCTTGCCGGGCAACAGGATCGCATCATCGAGTCCGGCCGCCAGTTGGGCTTGCACGCCGTACCGGCGCCACGGCAATGCGCGGTCGCGCACCCCCCACACGATCTGGACCGGATATGGCGTGTCGCGTACTGCAGATAGATACCGACGTTGTTTCGCGGCAGTCAACTCGAAGCCTCGCATGATCTTCAGGAACGCTCGCCCTCCGTCATCGCCGAGCAACAACGGTATATAGCAGCCGATTTCGGCGGCCGGCACTCGTCGAGTTACCCCGACGTAACGCATCAAGGCCAAGAACATCCCCGGCAGCTGGGTCGATTTCAGCCATGCCTTACCCAGGACCGGATGGGCGAAGGGCTCCATCATCCACGGGCGGTGAAAAGACTCGACGGCGACGGTCGTGTTGAGCACGGTCAGGGATCGCACACGGTGCGGGTGAGTGGCGGCGACCTCGAATCCGATGGGACCGCCGATGTCGTGCACTACCAGATGGAATCGATCCAATTCGAGTGCGTCGACGGCGGATCCGAGCCAGTTGCCCAGCCCGGTCCAGGTGTAGTCGGCGTCTGCGGGTCGCTCGGCAAGACCCAGCCCGGGAAGGTCGACGGCGATGCCGCGTAGTCCCCTGGCCGCGAGAGCGGGGACTACTTTGCGGTAGAGGTAGGCCGAGGCGGGCACGCCGTGCACGCACACCACCGGCTCGCCGTCGCGCGGGCCCTGGTCGAGCACGAATGAGCCGATGCCGCCCGCCCGGAACGACCGGCCTGATGCGCGGTGTCGTTCGAGCAGCGACGCCGTCATGCGGTTGCCAGCTTGAGAAGTTCGTCGACCGACCACTGATCGTCGGCGTGCTCGCCGTACTTGCGAGCAATCACCGCGCCGTCGGGGGCAATGAGAAAATCGGCCGGCATGCCCAGATGATTTTCCGCTGGTCCCAGGGCACCCGCGAGCGACCGCGCTGACCGACTCTGGCGCACCCCGCGGCCGGCGGCACGCAGCGAGTCGCGACTGAGCATCCCGCGGATCGAGTTATGCACGCCGAACTCGTCGTAAAGCTTGCGTTCGGGGTCAGCTATTACGGCGAAGGGCAGCCCGGCCAGATAGCGGCGAAGCCGATCGGCGGAGGAATGGAAAACCACCACCTCGGTGACTCCGGTCTTGGTGATTTCATCGTGCCGAGCCGCCACCTCGTGCATGTGCAGGTTGCAGATCGGACAGCCCGCAAATCGCCGGAACTGAAGGTGCACGAGTCCGTCGGCGGCCGGAAGTGCAATGGCGTCACCGGCGACCGTTGTCAGTGTCCGCGCCTGGACCTTGTCGCCTTCGTTCACATCGAGCCTCTCTGTTATCGAGTCGATTAACTCCACATCTTGCTTGGGACTAGTGAGAAGGGCCAGGGCAATCCGCCGTATCGCATTCGAACGTATATTCGATACACTGACGAGATGGGCTGGAGCAACGGACCGCCGGGCTGGTCGGAGATGGAGCGGGTGCTCTCCGGCAAACCGCGCCGTTCCGGCACGCCGACGGTATGGACTCCGGCGGACGAGGCGCCTCGGTCGCCCAAGCGGATGGCCTACCAACCACCAGTTGGAGACCGGCCGAGTCGCTCGTCCGTTGCGTACGCCGAGCTGCACGCGCATTCGGCGTACAGCTTTCTCGACGGGGCCAGCGCGCCGGAGGAGCTGGTCGAAGAGGCGGTACGGCTGGGTCTGCGGGCCATCGCGCTGACCGACCACAACGGGCTCTACGGCGCCGTGCGGTTTGCCGAGGCGGCCGTCGAGTTGGACATGCGGACGGTGTTCGGCGCCGAGCTCTCACTGGGCTCGGTCTCCCGAACCGAGGATCCCGATCCGGCGGGTCCGCATCTGCTGGTGTTGGCACGCGGACCGGAGGGCTATCGCCGGCTGTCGCGTCAGCTGGCCGCGGCGCATCTGGCCGGCGGCGAAAAGGGCAAGCTGCGTTTCGACTACGACGCGCTCACCGAGGCGGCGGGCGGGCACTGGCACATTCTGACCGGTTGCCGCAAAGGTCACGTCCGCTCCGCGCTGGCCACCGGCGGGCCGGACGCGGCCTCGGCGGCACTGGCCGATCTGGTGGACCGGTTCGGTCGGAGCCGGGTCAGCGTCGAACTGACTCATCACGGTTGCCCGGTCGATGACGAGACCAACGCCGAAATGACCTTGCTGGCACAACGATTCGGTCTCGGGATCGTTGCGACCACCGGCGCACATTTCGCCGGTCCGTCACGTCGGCAACTGGCGATGGCGATGGGCGCGATCCGGGCCAGGCAATCGCTGGACGAGGCGGCCGGTTGGCTGGCCCCGCTGGGCGGTTCGCATCTGCGTTCCGGTGAGGAGATGGCGCGGCTGTTCGCGCTTTACCCCGACGCGGTGACCGCCGCCGCCGACCTCGGCGAGCAGTGCGCCTTTGGCCTGGCGCTGATCGCGCCGCAGTTGCCGCCGTTTGACGTCCCGGCCGGGCATACCGAGGACAGCTGGTTGCGTGAGTTGACGATGGCAGGGGCGCAGCGTCGCTACGGCCGGCGGTCCCAGGCGCGCCAGGCGTATGCCCAGATCGAGCATGAGTTGGAAATCATTGCGCAACTGAAGTTTCCGGGATACTTCTTGGTGGTCTACGACATCACCCGGTTCTGCCGGGAGAACAACATCCTGTGTCAGGGCAGGGGATCGGCGGCCAACTCGGCGGTCTGCTACGCGCTCGGCGTCACCGCGGTCGACCCGGTGGCCAACGAGTTGCTGTTCGAGCGCTTCCTGTCGCCGGAGCGCGACGGCCCGCCCGACATCGACATCGACATCGAGTCGGATCTGCGCGAGAACGTCATCCAGTACGTCTACGACAAGTACGGCCGCGACTACGCCGCGCAGGTCGCCAACGTGATCACCTACCGCAGCCGAATCGCGGTGCGCGACATGGCCCGTGCGCTGGGCTTCTCGCAAGGCCAGCAGGACGCCTGGAGCAAGCAGATCAGCCACTGGAGTGGACGCCCGTCGGACATCGAGGGCATTCCCGAGCAGGTGATCGAACTGGCCGACCAGATCCAGAACCTGCCGCGGCACATGGGCATCCATTCCGGCGGCATGGTGATCTGTGACCGGCCGATCGCCGACGTCTGCCCCGTCGAATGGGCGCGCATGGAGAACCGCAGCGTGCTGCAGTGGGACAAAGATGATTGCGCGGCAATCGGTTTGGTGAAGTTCGACCTGCTCGGGCTGGGCATGCTCTCGGCGCTGCACTACGTGATCGACCTGGTGGACGAGCACAAGGGCATCAAGGTGGACCTGGCCACGCTGGACCTGTCCGAGCCGGCGGTCTACGAGATGTTGCAGCGCGCCGATTCCGTCGGGGTGTTCCAAGTGGAGTCGCGGGCGCAGATGGCCACCTTGCCGCGACTGAAGCCCCGGGTGTTCTACGACCTGGTGGTCGAGGTGGCGCTGATCCGGCCCGGACCCATCCAGGGCGGATCGGTGCACCCGTACATCCGGCGGCGCAACGGTCTCGACCCGGTCACCTACGACCACCCGTCGATGGAACCGGCGCTACATAAGACGTTGGGAGTGCCGCTGTTTCAGGAGCAGCTGATGCAACTTGCGGTGGACTGCGCCGGCTTCTCTGGCGCCGAGGCCGATCAACTGCGCCGGGCCATGGGATCCAAGCGGTCGACCGAACGCATGCAGCGGTTGCGCGGCCGGTTCTACGACGGCATGCGGGATCTGCACGGCGCCTCCGACGGGGTGATTGACCGGGTCTACGAAAAGCTGGAGGCGTTCGCCAATTTCGGCTTCCCGGAAAGCCATTCGCTGAGCTTCGCGGCACTGGTCTTCTACTCGTCATGGTTCAAGCTGCACCATCCCGCGGCGTTCTGCGCGGCGCTCCTGCGTGCCCAGCCGATGGGCTTCTACTCGCCGCAGTCGCTGGTGGCCGACGCCCGCCGGCACGGGGTGACGGTGCACGGTCCGTGTGTCGCCGCCAGCGTGGTGCATGCCACGCTGGAGAACGCCGGAACCGAGGTACGGCTGGGGCTGGGCGGTGTCCGTCATATCGGTGAAGACCTCGCCGAGAGACTGGTCGATGAGCGAAAAGTGCACGGCCCCTTTACTTCCCTGCTGGATATGACGACCCGGGTTCAGCTGTCCGTGCCGCAGACCGAAGCGCTGGCCACCGCTGGCGCGCTGGGCTGCTTCGGGATATCGCGGCGCGAGGCGCTGTGGGCGGCCGGCGCGGCGGCCACCCAGCGGCCGGATCGGTTGCCGGGAGTGGGCTCGTCGTCGCATGTCCCGTCGCTGCCGGGGATGAGCGAGGTGGAGTTGGCCGCGGCCGACGTATGGGCCACCGGCATCTCGCCGGACAGCTACCCGACCCAGTTCCTGCGGTCGGATCTCGACGAGATGGGAGTGATACCCGCCGCTGAATTGCTGTCGGTGCCCGACGGCGACCGGGTGCTGGTGGCCGGGGCGGTCACCCACCGGCAACGGCCCGGGACGGCGCAGGGGGTGACGTTCATCAACCTCGAGGACGAGACCGGGATGGTCAACGTGCTGTGCACACCGGGGGTGTGGGCACGTCACCGCAAGCTGGCCCAGTCGGCTCCGGCGTTGCTGGTCCGTGGCCAGGTCCAAAATGCCAGTGGCGCAGTCACCGTCATGGCTGAACGGTTCGGCACGCTCACGCTGAAGATCGGCTCGAAGTCCCGCGACTTCCGGTGAGCGTGCGCAGAATGCCGGCAACGTCCGGCGTGTCGCGTACAGACTCGCACGCTCGCGGAGCTTTCAGCCCGTCGGCGTCGTCCACACCTTGGTCGGGGTGATCGTCAGCCGCGTGCTGAACGCGTCCATCGATATCCCCTCGGTTGCTTCCAATTCCTCCGCGAGCTTGCCGTACTTCGCCCAGTAAGGCGTGTCGTCTCGACAGTTCACGTCGGTCGCCTCGATGCTCGCCCCGCCGCCGATGGCGATCACGCCGCCGCCGTTGCCGTCCGAATCCAGGTTCAGGCTCACCTGGGGATGGGCTTTGATGTGGCCGACCTTTGCCGCCTGCGGCATGGAGTACACCGTCAATGTGGTGCCGTCAAAGTAGAACCACACCAGCCGGGGAACCGGTTGCCCCGATTTTGCGACCGTGGTCAGCCAGGCGAAGTTGTCGGATCTCAGCCTGTCTGAGACTTCTTGTGTCAGCTCGACGCTCATGGGGCCGAATCTAACCCCTCTGTAGTCTCCGGACATGGCCCTCAACCTCTCTGTCGACGAACTCCTCACCACTACTCGATCGGTCCGCAAGCGCCTCGACTTCGACAAGCCGGTGTCGCGCGAGATCCTGATGGAATGTCTCGACCTGGCGCTGCAGGCGCCGACCGGCTCCAATTCCCAAGGCTGGCAATGGGTTTTCATCGAGGACGAGGCCGAGAAGAAGGCAATCGGTGAGATTTACCTGGACAACGCCCGCGGCTACCTGAAGGCACCGGCCCAGGAGTACGCCGACGGCGACACTCGCGGCGAGCGGATGCCGGCGGTACGGGACTCGGCAACGTACCTCGCCGAGCGCATTCACGAAGCGCCGGTGCTGATGATCCCGTGCATCGAAGGCCGCGAGGACCAGCAGCCGATGGGTGGAGCGGGCTACTGGGCGTCGCTGCATCCTGCGGTCTGGAGCTTCTGCCTGGCGCTTCGTTCGCGTGGGCTGGGGACCTGCTGGACGACGCTGCACCTGATCCGCGGCGGCGAGCAGAAGGTCGCCGATATCGTTGGCATTCCCTACGAGAAGTACAGCCAGGGCGGCCTGTTCCCGATCGCCTACACCAAGGGCACCGACTTCAAGCCGGCCAAGCGCCTACCGGCCGAACAGCTGACCCACTGGAACACCTGGTGACTACACCGAGCCGGCAAAGCTCAGCTGCCGCCACGCCTCGTACACGGCGACAGCGGCCGCGTTGGACAGGTTCAGCGACCGCCGCCCGTCCAACATCGGGATGCGCACCCGCTCCGTGATGTGCGGATCGGCCAGTGTCGCCGCGTCCAGCCCGGTCGGCTCGGGGCCGAACATCAGCACGTCACCGGCCTGATAGCTGACCTCAGTGAATAAATGCGTCGCATGAGCGGTGAATGCGAATACCCGCCGCGGCGTGATCGCCGCCCACGCGTCATCCAGTGACGGATGGACAGTGACCGACGCCAGGTCGTGGTAATCGAGCCCGGCCCGGCGCAGGTTTGGTTCGGAGAGGTCGAAACCCAGCGGCTCGACGAGATGAAGTTCTGCTCCGGTAGCGGCCGCCGTTCGGATTGCATTACCCGTATTGGGCGGGATTCGCGGTGAGTAAAACAGCAACTTGAACACAACCCGATAATGGTCGCATGGTCGAGCAGAGCGTCTGGATGCAGAAGGTTGCTGCCAATCCCACACATTCGCAGTGGTATATCGAGCGCTTCCGTGCCATGGCCCGCGCCGGCGACGACCTGGCCGGCGAGGCTCGGTTCGTGGACGCACTGGCACGGCGCGGTGCCCGCATCCTCGATGCCGGCTGCGGCCCCGGCCGGTTGGGCGGATACCTGGCCGCAGCCGGTCACCACGTGGTCGGCGTCGACGTCGACCCAGCGCTCATCACAGCAGCCCAACAAGATCATCCCGGCGTGCACTGGCTCGTCGGTGACCTCGCCGAACTCGACTTACCCGCGCAAGGAATCCCCGAACCGTTCGACGTGATCGTGTCCGCCGGCAACGTCATGACGTTTCTCGCTCCGAGTACCCGGGTCGAGGTGCTGAGCCGGCTGCGCGCCCACCTCGCGGGCGACGGTCGAGCGGCGATCGGCTTCGGCGCGGGCCGTGAATACACGTTCGCCGAGTTTCTCCACGACGCGGCAACAGCCGGATTCGCGCGCGACCTGCTGCTCTCCACCTGGGATATGCGCCCGTTCACCGACGACTCCGACTTCCTCGTCGCGGTCCTGCGGCCGGCCTAGGCCTCGGCTCCAGTGGCCGCGGCCGTCTGGATTGCATTACCGCTATTGGGCGGCATTTGAGGTTTTCGATTTGTTTGCTCGCCGATCCGCAACAGGGTACGACGCGCGTCGGTGAACTCTGTCTGTTCAGTAAGAATTGTGGTCACTGCCGCCGCAGCCTGGCATACTCGCTGAATTGCCAGGCGTTTAAGGCTTGCCCGTCGCTCGGGGCGAGCGCAATTAGCAGGAAGTCCCATGAACGACGCGCTAACACTGCGATTCAGCGGAGCGGACGCTCACACCGCGTTGCTCCGGTGACCATGTTTGCCCGCAACAGGCGGGCGATTTCGTCGTCGAAAAACGAGCTCGCAGAGGGCAACAGCGGTGAGTCGGCATCGATGATTCGTCCGGCGACCTGGTCGATGCGAAATTGGCCGGTCCGGTGGAAAGTCGTCGCCATTGTGGCCCTGCCATTAGTGCTGGCAATGGTTTTCGGCGGATTTCGCATTGCGGGTGCGCTGAACGACGCGCATCGGCTCCGGTTGGCCGCCGACCGTGCCGAGATGGTTCCGGCCATTTCCAAATACATGTCGGCGCTCGACGTCGCATTGCTGGCGAGCTCGACCGGAGGCGACGCGGACGGCGCGAAGAAAAACTACGACGCCCGCAAAAGTGAGCTCGAAGCCCGGTTACACGGCACCAACGTCGCGCCCGACGTGGCCGCCGGTGTCGACGCGATGCTGGACGGCGGGCAGGCCCTGTTGGGCAACGTCGAGTCGAACACCCTCGCACTGCGGCCTCGCGTCATCAGCTACGCGCCCATCCTGTTGACCGCCGAGAATGCGATCGATGCCTCGGTGCGCGTCGACGACGAGCAGATCCGCGCCGAAGCGCAGGGGCTCAGCCGGGCGGTCGGGGCCCGCGGCCAGATGATGATGCAGCAGCTGCTGCTCGCTCGCGGCGCCGACCTGCCCGAGCCCGAACTGCGGACGTCGATGATCACCCTGGCGGGCACCGAGCCGTCGACCCTGTTCGGCATGGCCGAGGTGCTGGGCGTCGGCTCCCCGGACGCCAAGACGCTGCAGCAGCAGATGGTGATCCGGATGGGCCTGATGTCCGATCCGGCACAGCGGCTGGTGAACAACCCGGCGTTGCTGCACTCGGTGCAGACCACCGACGGGATCGCCAAGCAGATCATCAACGACATCACCGGGAAGGTGACCAAGGCCGTCGAGAACCAGGCGCATAACCGGCGCAACGCCGCGATCCGGGACACCGTCCTGGTGTTGTCCGCCATCGTCGCCGCCCTCGTCATCGTGCTGCTGGTGGCGCGCTCGCTGATCCAGCCGTTGCGGGTGCTGCGCGACGGCGCCCTGAAAGTTGCCCACGAAGACCTCGAGCGTGAGATCGCCCGGGTGCGGGCCGGTGATGAATCCCCACCCGAGCCGTTGCCCGTGCACACCACCGAGGAAATCGGTCAGGTCGCGCACGCGGTCGACGAATTGCACACCCAGGCATTGCTTTTGGCGGGTGACGAAGCCCGGCTGCGGCACCTGGTCAACGACATGTTCGAGACGATGTCGCGGCGCAACCGGTCACTGGTCGACCAGCAGCTCTCGCTGATCGACCGCCTCGAGCGCAACGAAGAGGATCCCGAACGGCTCGACAGCCTGTTCCGGCTCGACCACCTGGCCGCCCGGATGCGCCGAAACGGCGCGAACCTGCTGGTGTTGGCCGGCTCGCAGAGCTCGCGCGGAGATCAGCGCACGGCCGTGCCGTTGTCGTCGATCCTGCACGCGGCCACTTCCGAGGTCGAGGACTATCGCCGGGTCGAGACGTCGATGGTGCCCGACTGCACGATTGCCGGCGCGGCCTCCGGCGACATCGTCCATCTGCTCGCGGAGTTGATCGACAACGCACTGCGTTACTCACCGCCGGCATCGCCGGTGCGGGTGTCGGCCGGGTTCCGCAGCGACGGAGCGGTGCTGCTGCAGATCGTCGACGTCGGGCTCGGCATGACCGATGGCGACCGCCGGATCGCCAACATGCGGCTGCGCGCCGGGGGAGAGGTCAGCCCTGATAGCGCCCGCCACATGGGCCTCTTTGTGGTCGGCCGGCTGGCCGACCGGCACGCCATCCGGGTCCGGCTGCGCGGCTCGTCGCTCGAGGACGCGCGGTCGGGTACGACCGCCGAGGTCTATCTGCCGTCGACCGTGCTGGCTGGCGCGGACACGGGCCCGGCGGCGCCGCACGAAACCGAGCCCGTGGCGGCAGCGTCATTCCCGGCACCGCCCGAGCCGCTGCCCGTCGCGCCCGAGTTCCCGTCGGAGCCCGAGGACAGCTCGGAGCGAAACGGCTCGCCCTCGACCGAGTCGACGATCAGCCTGCTGCCCCGGCGCCGTCCCGGAAGCAGCGGTATCACCGGCGCGCCGCCACAACAGCCCGAGCCGCCGGCCGCTCCGCAGGAGGCCGCTGAGTCGGTCCCGGAACAGCCGGTGGCACAGCCGGTTTCCAACACCTCGTCGTTCTTCGGCTCGCGGGTCCGATTCAACCGGGAGAACCGCAAACGGCCCGAAGCCGAGCCGGCCGCCTCCGCGGCCCAGCCGGAGGTCGACGACTGGGCGGCCGAAGCGGCGCCGTCCAGCAATCCCCCCGATGACGATCTGATCTACAAGCAGATGCTCTCCGAATGGCTGGTCGACCCGCACGATTTGGCGCAAAGCCCCGACCTGGACTGGCAGACGGTGTGGGACCGCGGCTGGTCGGCTGCCGCCGAAGTGGAGAACACACCCGTGCAGGAGCGCACCGAGCAGGGCCTCCCGGTACGCGAACCCGGGGCACGGCTGGTGCCCGGCGGTGGCGAGCCGAACGGAAACGCGCACCACCGTGCCGATGACAACGGCACCACCGGCGGCGGAAGCCACACCCCCGCGCATCAGGCCCCCCTGCGCGACCCTGAGGCGGTGCGGGCCTCGATCAGCAGCCATTTCGGCGGTGTCCGAGCAGGGCGCTCGCACGCCCGTGACAACGACCAAGGATCCGAATGACCTCTGGCTTCCAACCCGCGTCCGGCGAGAACTCCCTGGACTGGCTGGTGTCGAACTTCGCCCGGGAAGTACGCGGGGTGTCGCACGCCATCCTGGTGTCCGTCGACGGGCTGCTGATGGCGGCCAGTGAGCGTCTGCCGAAGGAGCGCGCCGACCAGCTCGCGGCGGTCTCGTCGGGTCTGGCCAGCCTGGCCAACGGCGCCGCCCAGCTGTTCGAGGGCGGCCAGGTGCTGCAGTCGGTGGTGGAGATGCAGAACGGCTACCTGCTGCTGATGCAGGTTGGCGACGGGTCGCATCTGGCCACGCTGGCCGCGACGTCGTGCGACATCGGGCAGATCGGTTACGAGATGGCCGTCCTCGTCGAACGGGTGGGAAACGTCGTGCAATCGACCCGACGCGCTGCGTCTGATTACTCGGCTCCGCCGCAGCACACTGCGTGGCCCGCATCGTCGCCGAGCGCACAGCACTCGTGAGCCGGCATGGACAACCGCGAGCCGCTGGGCTCTGAGCCGCCGCCGTCTGAGGCGAGTCTGGTCCGGCCGTACACCCTGACGGCGGGACGGACGAAGGCCAGCGTTGACATCCCGCTGGAAGCGCCGGTGCAGGCTCTGCAGTCGGCGATGTTCCACCGGTGGCCGCGGGGCGATGTGCGGGGCAAAATTGTGCACCTGTGCGTCAAGAGCCCGTCGGTGGCCGAAATATCGGCTCGTCTGAATTTGCCGCTGGGTGTCACGCGCGTGTTGGTCGGCGATTTGGTGACTTCGGGCTACCTTCGAATCAATCGGACGTTGACCGAACGCTCCACCGGAGATGAACGCCGCGAACTGATAGGAAGGACGCTCCGTGGCCTACGAGCGCTCTGATGCGGGGGCCGCCCCTTCGCATAAGTCGCGCGATACCGCGTCCACCAAGATCGTCATCGCCGGTGGATTCGGCGCGGGCAAGACCACATTCGTCGGCGCGGTGTCGGAGATCATGCCGCTGCGCACCGAGGCGATGGTCACCGACGCCTCCGCCGGCATCGACATGGTCGACGCCACCCCGGACAAGCGGACCACGACGGTCGCCATGGACTTCGGCCGGATCACCCTGGACGAGGATCTGGTGCTCTATCTGTTCGGTACGCCCGGGCAGCGCCGGTTCTGGTTCATGTGGGACGACCTGGTGCGCGGCGCAATCGGGGCGGTGATCCTGGTGGACTGCCGGCGTTTGCAGGACTGCTTCGCCGCCGTCGACTTCTTCGAGCACCGCAACCTGCCTTTCCTGATCGCGGTCAATGAATTCGATGGCACGCCAAGGTATCCCGCAGCCGAGGTGCGCAAGGCACTGACGTTGCCCGCGCATGTTCCGGTGATCAACGTCGATGCCCGCGACCGCAGGTCGGCGACCGACGCCCTGATCGCGGTCAGCGAGTACGCGCTGGCGAGTTTGTCGTCCACCGCGTAGTGGATTGGGCTGATTGCGAATACGTCGGCCGCGACTTCCGCGACGACGACCTCAGTCGGTTGCGTACCGAGCGGGTGGTGTTCACCGAATGTGACTTCAGTGGGGTCAATCTCGCCGAATCCGCGCATCTGGGATCGGCGTTCCGAAATTGCACATTCAACTTGACGACGCTGTGGCACAGCACCTTTCGCCAGTGCAGCATGCTGGGCTCGGTGTTCGTGCGATGCCGGTTGCGTCCGCTGACCCTCGATGAGGTGGACTTCACGTTGACCGTGCTCGGCGGAAACGACCTGCGGGGCATCGACCTGAGCGGTTGCCGGCTGCGCGAGGCGAACCTGGTGGAGGCCGACCTGCGCAAGACCGTGTTGCGCGGCGCCGATCTCTCCGGGGCCCGTACTACCGGAACCCGTTTGGACGACGCCGATCTGCGTGGCGCCATCCTCGACCCGTCGCTGTGGACGACGGCCTCGTTGACGCGGGCGCGCATCGACGTCGAGCAGGCGCTGGCTTACGCCGCCGCCCACGGTCTGCGACTGGACGGTGCTAGCGCTTGAGCCGGATACTCCACCGCACGTAGCCGGCGTAGAACAGCGACAGCGCGGCGAGCATCGCCATGTCGAAGGCGAAGATGTGCTTCGAGTGCTGCCAGATCGGATCGTTGGTCGGAATCTGCTTGACCTTCACCAAGTCCGGGAAGTCGATCGACGACGCCCCGGCCGCGTACCCCCAGCGCCCCGGCGTGATCCAGGACAGCTGATTGAGACCCGCGCGGCCCGTCACCGGGATCATGCCGCCGGCCAGCACCAGCTGCGACATGATCGACACCACCAGCAGCGGCATGATCTGTTCGTTGGACTGCGCGACCGCCGAGAGCATCAGGCCGAGAATGGCCGACGCGACACACGTGCCGGCGACGGTGACGAACAACGAGAACGTGGAGTTGTCGAAGAACGGCGGGTGCGCGGTGGGTGCGCCCTTACCGAGTCGGACGATGATCGTCGAGATCGCCGCCTGGGTGGTCGCGAACGCACAGAACACGGCGACTTTGGCGAGCAGATAGGCGGTGGTCGACAGGCCGACTGCCTGTTCTCGCTTGAAGATCGGTCGCTCGCCGATCAGGTCACGGATCGTCAGCGCCGTGCCCATGAACACGGCTCCGATGTTGAGCAGCACCATGATGTACTGCGGCTGGGTGGGCGCCAGTCCGAGCGGATCGGCCGGTCCCAGGCCAGGTTTCGGGCCTTTCACGGTCAGCGAAAGCGCGCCGATCAGGAAGGGCAGGACCGCCAGGAACACCGAGTAGCCGCGATCGGAGATGACCAGTCGAATCTGGCGGCGCGCGATCGTGGACAGTTGGCGCACCAGGTCGGTGTGCACGGCGTCGCCGAGATCGGCCGCGCTCCTCGAAGCCGCCGCGTTCGACTCCCGCCTGCCGCCGCCGCGCTCTTGAAAGCGACGGTTGGCTTCGTCGGGGTCCGCGCCGACGTTGGCGAAAATGTCGGCCCAGTTGGTGGTGCCCAGCGCTTCACCCACCTGGCTGGGCGGCCCGTTGAAGGCCATCTTCCCGCCGGGGGCCATCAACAGGATCTGGTCGCAGACGTCGAGGTAGGACACCGAGTGCGTCACCACCAGCACCACACGGCCGGCGTCGGCGAGCTGCCGCAGCATCAACATCACCTGGCGGTCCAGCGCTGGGTCCAGACCCGAGGTCGGCTCGTCGAGCAGCAGCAGCGACGGCTGGGTGAGCAGTTCGAGGGCGACCGATGCGCGTTTGCGCTGACCGCCGGAGAGCTTGTCGACGCGTGTGTCGGCGTGCTTGGTGAGGTCGAGTTCCTCGAGCACCTGCGCGACGACCTGGGCGCGTTCCTGCTTGCTGGTGTCCGGCGGCAGCCGCAGTTCGGCGGCGTAACCGAGCGCCTGGTTCACCGTCAGCTGGCGGTGCACCACGTCGTCCTGTGGCACCATCCCGATCCGGCTGCGCATGGTCGCGTACTCGGCGTGAATGTCGTGTCCCTCGAAGGTGACATTTCCGGAGCTGGGTTTGGTGTATCCGGCAATCAGCCGCGAAAGCGTGGTCTTGCCCGCGCCGGAGCCGCCGATGATCGCGGTCAGCGTGCCGGGGCGGGCCGTCAGCGAAATGCCGTCCAGCAGTTCCTTGCCGTCGATGCGGAAGTGCACGCCGTTGACTTCGAGGCCGCCGGTGCGGGTTGCGGCCTCGGTGCGGCGGAGCAGCGTGCCGTCGTTGAAGACGAGGTCGATGTTGCCGATCGTGACCACGTCGCCCTCGTTCAGCACCGCCGAGCCGACGCGGACGCCGTTGACGAAGGTGCCGTTGATGCTGTGGGCGTCGCGGATTTCGGTGCCGAGCGGCGAGTCGACGAGGAACGCGTGATGGCGCGACGCGAGCACGTCCTGAATCACGATGTCGTTGTCGTTCGCGCGACCGATCGTCGCCGAACCCGGCGGCTTGTCCGGCGTCAGCGAGCCCGGCAGGATCGCCTGGATCATTTTGGTGGCCAGGTTGCCTGACTCGGGTGGTCGGCTGATCGCCGGCGCCGGCCCCAGCTCGGTCTTCGGCGCGACGTTGACCGGGGGAGCCGAGGCAACCGGGGCGGGCTGCCGCACCGGCGGCGGGCCCTGGTGCTGCGGGTAGGCGGGCGGACGCGGTCCCGGGTATGGCGGCTGGGGTGGCCCGCCGGGATAGGGGCGCGGTCCCTGACCGGGACCGGGGCCGGGGCCAGGAGGTGGCCCTTGCGGTCTGAGCCCGGCCGGCGGGCGTGGCGGCGGCTGTGGGGGAGCCGGCGGGCGGGCGGGGGCGCCGGCGCGGGCGATCGGCATCGACGTCGTCTGCGGCGGCCGGCCGGCGACACCGTCGTGGCGTCCGATCTCGAAACTCAGTTGCGGACCGTCGGGGTTGCCGATGGTGATGATCTGGCCGTCATGCAGGTCGATCACCGGCACCCGGCGCCCGTTGGCGTAGGTGCCGTTCAGCGACCCGTTGTCGATGGCCCGCCAGCGGCCCTGCTCGAAGCGCAGCAGCAGGTGTGCCCGGGAGATCAGCGGATGGGTGATGCGCATGTCGGCACGCAGATCGCGACCGACCACGATGTCGTGACCTGCGGCGAAAGTGCGTTGAGATCCGTCATAGCGGACTGTCAGCGCGGGCGGGGCGGCCTGAGTCATCGCCCCCACATTAGCTGGATGGCTCACTGCACCGACTGTATCGGCTGTCGTTCAGTCAGTGCGCCAAGAGGTCGGGCGCGCCGGTGACAACGCAACGGGTGCGGGTGTAGATCGTCGGCATGCACCTGTTGCAGTGCGTGCACGCGGAACGCACGCCGGCGCCGTCGCGGGCGATCCGGTTGATCAGATCCGGCTCGGCCAGTAGCGCGCGACCCATGGCGACGAACTGAAAGCCTTCTGCCATGGCCACATCCATCGTCTCGCGATTGGTGATGCCGCCAAGCAGGATCAGCGGGATCGTCAGCTCGGCGCGGAACTGCTTGGCTTCGCGCAGCAGGTAGGCCTCGCGGTAGGGGTATTCGCGCAGAAACTTGGTGCCGGTCATCCGCATGCCCCAACGCAGCGGCGGGGGGAACGCGCCGGCGAACTCCTTGAGTGGGGCGTCCCCGCGGAACAGGTACATCGGGTTGACCAGTGAGCTACCGGCGGTCAGTTCGATCGCGTCCAACGCGCCGTCGTCCTGCAACCACTTGGCGGTGGTGATGGCCTCGTCGACCGAGATGCCACCGCGTACGCCGTCGGACATGTTGAGTTTCGCGGTCACCGCGATCTGATCTTTGACAGCCCGTCGTACCGCCATGACAATCCCGCGCGCAACTTTGGCCCGGTTTTCCAGCGATCCGCCGAACTCGTCGTTGCGGCGGTTGATCAGCGGGCTGAGGAATGCGCTCGCCAGGTAGTTGTGGCCCAAATGCACTTCGACGGCATCAAATCCGGCGTCGACGGCCAGTTGTGCGGCGTTGGCATGTGCGGCGATCACATCGTCGATGTCGTCGCGGCCGGCCTTCTTGGCGAATCGCATGCCGATCGGATTGAAGAACCGCACCGGCGCCAGCGCCCTCGCCTTGTTCGAGCGGGCGTTGGCGACTGGTCCCGCGTGCCCGATCTGGGCGCTGACCGCCGCGCCCTCGGCGTGTATCGCCTCGGTGAGCTTTTGGAAGCCCGGCACGGCTTCGGGGCGCATCCAGATCCCATTGCCCTCGGTGCGGCCGCCCTGGGAGACCGCGCAGTAAGCCACCGTGGTCATGCCGACTCCGCCGGCGGCGGGACGGCGGTGGAACTCGATGAGGTCGTCGCTGACCAGCGCGCCCGGGGTGCGGGCCTCGAAGGTCGCGGACTTGATGGTGCGATTGCGCAGCGTGATGGGTCCGAGCTTCGCCGGTGCCAGCACGTCCGGTGCTTCGGACATGGTCAGGAGACTACGGTGACCGCAAGTTCCGCGGAGCGGAACGCAGCGGGTCGGCGTTCGTTGGGCATGTCGCGGCTTTTCGGCCGCATGCCAAACTGGAGCACGTGGCTGCAATCACGTTGGACGGCAAACTCACACGTGACGAGATCTTCGTCGACCTAAAGGAGCGGGTCGCCGCGCTGACCGCCGCGGGCAAGACGCCCGGCCTGGGCACCGTGCTGGTGGGTGACGACCCGGGGTCGCAGGCCTACGTCCGCGGCAAGCACGCCGACTGCGCCAAGGTGGGCATCACCTCGCTGCGCCGAGACCTACCGGCCGACATCACCACGGCCAAGCTCAACGAGACCATCGACGAACTCAACGGCAACCCCGAGTGCACCGGCTATATCGTCCAGTTGCCGCTCCCGAAGCACCTCGACGAGAACGCGGCGCTGGAGCGTATCGATCCCGCCAAGGACGCCGACGGACTGCATCCGACCAATCTGGGCCGGTTGGTGCTCATGGACCCCGCCCCGCTGCCCTGCACCCCGCGCGGCATCGTGCACCTGCTGCGGCGCTTCGACGTCGAAATCGCCGGTGCGCACGTCGTCGTGATTGGCCGCGGCGTAACCGTCGGCCGCCCGCTCGGCCTGCTGCTGACCCGCCGCTCGGAGAACGCAACTGTGACGTTGTGCCACACCGGAACTCGTGACCTTGCCGCGCTGACGAGACAGGCCGACATCATTGTCGCCGGAGTCGGGGTGCCGCATATGCTGACCGCCGACATGGTGCGCCCCGGCGCCGCGGTGATCGACGTCGGTGTGAGCCGGGTCGACGGCAAACTCACCGGCGACGTGCATCCCGACGTCTGGGAGGTCGCGGGCCACGTCTCGCCGAATCCGGGTGGGGTGGGCCCATTGACGCGGGCGTTCCTGTTGACCAACGTCGTCGAGTTGGCCGAAGGCCGCTGAGTATGCGTTGGCTCCGGCCGCAGTGGCCTTTTCTGTGGGTGGTCCTGATCTTCGTGGTGGCATTCGGCTTGGCGGCGGCCAACTTCTGGCGCCGCGGTTCGCTGCTGATCGGCATCGGTGTCGGCGTGGCCGCGGTGCTGCGGCTGACTTTGACCGACGACCGTGCCGGCCTATTGGTGGTGCGCAGCAAGGCGATCGACTTCACCACGATGGCATCGGTCGCCGCGGCGATGGTCTACATCGCGTGGACCATCGATCCGCTGGGAACGCGCTAGACGCCCGGGACTCCCGTTACGCCGTTGCCGCCCATCAGGTTTGCCATCTGCTCAGGACAGTAGGTCCGGATCGCGATCGTGGTGAACATCCGGGCCGCCTGCGGCGACATGCCGCGATGCGCAACCCCTGATGCCGCGGCGGCGAAACTGCCGCCCGGCTGTTCGAGCATCGGGCAGATGGACTGACCGACCGCCATCGCATTGCCGGGTTCGCCGTACTCGATGCCGGCGTGGCTGAGCGCGTCAATGAAGTTGTCATCGCTGGGATCTGCTCCGCCAGGTATCGAGAACGCGGTGGCGACCGTGATGAGGCACCCGAGACCGACCAACGCGCGCACGGCGAGCGGCTGATTGCCGAGCAATGGGATCCCCATAGCCACGAACTGTGCTCTACCCCAGTCACGCTGAGAACACGGCGGGGTTAAGGTTCGCGCACGTTTTGGGCGACACGCGGTAATGCGCGCGGTGTGACGGCGTGTCTTGGGTTCGCGTGCATGACAATTCGGTCATGACGGGTGAGATCTCACGTCAAACGCTTTTGCGCGGAGCCGTAGGGGCGCTGGCTTTTGGTGCGGTCGGGTCCGGGCGCGCCCTGGCCGCACCCGTTGTCTCCGGCTGGGACGGCCTCGCCATCGCCGGCCAAGTCATCCGGCCAGACACCCCGCAATTCGGTTCGGCCAAAGCGGTTTTCAATACCAACTACAACGGCTTGACGCCGGCGGCGGTCGTCGTTCCGACCTCGGTGGGTGATGTGCAGAAGGCGATGGCGTTCGCCGCTGCTAACAACCTCAAGGTCGCTCCGCGCGGCGGCGGGCATTCCTATGTAGGGGCGTCCACCGCGAACGGCGCGATGGTGCTCGATCTGCGGCAACTGCCCGGCGGCGCCGAGTATGACCCGACGACCGGTCTGATCACCGTGCCACCTGCGACGAGTCTGTATGCGATGCACCAGGTGTTGGCGGCGGCGGGACGGGGGATTCCGACCGGTACCTGCCCATCGGTCGGTGCCGCGGGCCACGCCCTCGGGGGTGGGCTCGGTGCGCATTCCCGGCACGCCGGCCTGATGTCCGACGCGTTACGGTCGGCCACAGTGGTGCTGCCCGGCGGTCAAGCAGTGACTGCATCGGCCGATTCCCAGCCCGACCTGTTCTGGGGATTACGGGGTGGCGGGGGCGGAAACTTCGGTGTCACAACCTCTTTGACGTTTGCGACGTTCCCGGCCAGCGAGGTCGACGTGGTGAACCTGAACTTCCCGCCGCAGTCGTTCGCTCAGGTGCTGGTGGGGTGGCAGAACTGGCTGCGGACCGCCGACCGGAGTAGCTGGGCGCTCGCGGATGCCACCGTCGACCCGATGGGCACGCACTGCCGCATCCTGGCGACCAGCCCGGCCGGCTCGGGCGCCGGTGTGGCGTCGGCCATCACCTCGGCGGTCGGCATCCAGCCGAGCGGCACGGAGTACCACACGTTCAACTACCTGGACCTGACCAATTATCTCGCGGTCAACAACCTCAACCCGGCGCCGCTCGGATACGTCGGCGGTTCAGATGTTTTCGCGTCTCTTACGCCCGCGGCGGCTCAGGGCATCGCCGCGGCGGTCGACGCGTTCCCGCGGGGCGCGGGCCGCATGCTGGCGATCATGCACGCTTTGGACGGCGCCCTGGCCGACGTGCCGGTGGGGGCGTCCGCGTTCCCGTGGCGCCGGCAGTCGTCGTTGGTGCAGTGGTATGTCGAGACTCCCGGCGATCCTTCGGCCGCTATCGGTTGGCTGGCGACGGCGCATCGGTCGGTGGGGCCGTATTCGGTTGGCGGGTATGTGAATTACCTCGAGGCGGGGCAACCGGCGTCGCGGTATTTCGGCCCGAATCTGTCGCGGCTAGATGCCGTGCGGCAGAAGTACGATCCTGGCCGGGTGATGTTCTCGGGTATGCCGGTCTGACTGCGCTTATCCACAGTTCTGACTTCATCCACAGATGCCGTTGTGTGGGGTGCGGAGCGGCGGCGTACGGGCCTACTATTCGAACATGCGTTCTAGTAGTCGTGAGGAGGTCGTCGAGGTTCTCGACGGTCTGCGGGCTGCGGTGAAGCGCGCGCTGGATCTGACGTTCGATGTGCTGACCACCCCGGAGCGGTTGAACGTGTTGGAAAGCTTCGAGGTGTTTCGCCGGCAGCTGCCCGCCGTCGAGCACGCGCTGATCACCGAACTGGCGCATGAGGATCAGGCGGTGCTGGGTGGCAAACCGGCGGCGGTGCTGGCGGACCGGTTGCGGATTTCGCGTGCCGAGGCGTCGCGGCGCGTGCATGAGGCCGCCGACCTCGGTGCGCGCCGCGCGCTTAACGGCGAACCGTTGGCGCCGGTGCTGGAAGCCACCGCCGCCGCGCAGCGTGACGGCGTCCTGGGTCCGGGCCATGTCGCGGTGATCCGCGCGTTTTGGCATCGGCTCCCCGATTTCGTCGACCTCGAGACCCGGGCCAAGGCCGAAGCCCAACTGGCCCGCCTGGGTCTCGAGCACCGCCCCGACGAGCTCGCCAAACTCGCCGACAAGTTGACCGACTGCCTGAACCCCGACGGCGACTTCACCGACGTCGATCGCGCCCAACGCCGCGGTGTGACCCTCGGCAACCAGGATGTGGACGGGATGTCGCGGCTCAGCGGGTGGCTGACCCCCGAAGCGCGCGCCACCTGGGATGCGGTGTTCGCCAAGCTCGCCGCCCCCGGCATGGGCAACCCCGCCGACGACACCCCCTGCCTCAGCGGCACCCCCTCGCAAGAGGCGATTCAAGGCGACACCCGCACCGCCGCCCAGCGCACCCACGACGCCCTACTCACCGCCGGGCGCGCCCTGCTCGCCTCCGGCGATCTGGGTCAACACAACGGGCTGCCCGCCTAGCATCATCGTCACCACCACCCTGCAGGAGTTGGAAGCCGGCGCCGGACGGGGATTGACCGGCGGCGGCACGCTGCTGCCCATGAGCGACGTGATCCGGCTGGCCTCCCACGCCCACCACTACCTGGCCATCTTCGACCACGGCCAAGCCCTGGCGCTCTATCACACCAAACGGTTAGCCTCGGCGGCCCAGCGACTTGTGCTGTACGCCAAAGACCGCGGCTGCACGGCACCGGGCTGCACGGCGCCGGGCTACCTGTGCGAAGTCCACCACTGCACGCCCTATGCCACCCACCCCGTCACCGACGTCAACGACCTCACCCTGGTCTGCGGCCCCCACCACCAACTCGCCGACCACGGCTGGACCACCCGCAAAAACACCCGCGGCCACACCGAATGGATCCCACCCCCACACCACGACCGCGGCCAACCACGCATCAACACGTTCCACCACCCCGAAAAACTGCTACGCGACGACGATGAGGTCCCGTAGGCCCTTAGTACTTCAGGTCGTGCGGCAGCAGATTGGACTTCGCGAGGCAGAAGTTCGCAACGGCCGAGCCGACGACCAACGCCGACTGATGCATGGTGAGTCCGGGGTTCTCCTGGTTCACCGCGCCGACCAGCGCATCGAAGCCGGTCGCGGGAAGTCGGTCGCACAGTTGCCGTCCGTATACCCCTGCCGCCGCGGGATTGTCGGCAGGAATACCCACCGACTGGAGACCAGCCTGATACGCGTTGTCGGTCTCGTCAGCGTGGGCCAGCGGTGCGGCGCCCATCGCGAGGGCGCAAGCGAGGATGAGCGGCAGCAGTTTCACATCACGAACAATAGCCGCAGCTAGGACAGCGTCGCCCGCACGCACACCGTGACGTAGGGCAGCGCAAGACCGCCGGCGTTGGCCAACGCGGGATGGGTGGTCAACAGGTCACGCACCTGATCCAGCGTTTTGGTGCGGACCTGGGTCGGCGACGTGATGCAGTAGCTGCGCGACGCGACCAGATCGATCAATGCTTGCGGCGTCAAGTAATTCGTCCACTCGACCTGATGGCGATCGACATCGGTGAACGGCGCCGGCAGCGTGACATGGTCGCGCATGGGGTCGCCGTCGCGGCCGATGATACTGCCCAATTCCCTTACCCAGCCGGATCTTTCGTCGCGGGTGTTCCACACCAACCCAAGCCGGCCGCCGGGCCGCAGCACCCGGGCCAATTCGGGGATCGCCCTCGCCGGGTTGAACCAGTGCCACGCCTGGGCAACGAGGACTGCGTCAACACTGTTGTCCGCCAACGGAATGTCTTCCGCCGTACCAAGCAGCGCCGGCGTCTCCGGCAACGACGTCCGCAGCATCTCCAACATCTCGGCGATCGGGTCGACGGCGACCACGTCCAGCCCGCGTTCCACCAGTCGGCTGGTCAGCTTGCCGGTTCCGGCGCCGAGGTCCAGCACATCGCGAGCGCCGGTCGGCAGCAGCCAATCGATCGCTTCCGGCGGATACGACGGGCGGCCGCGCTCGTACGCGGCCGCTTCAGAGCCGAAAGACAATGAGCGGGCCTGTGAAGACTGAGTCACCGCGAACACGCACCCTTTTCCACGGCCAAATCCAGGGTTCGTCGCACCAATTCCCCGACCGCGTCGGTCTCCACCAGAAATCCGTCGTGCCCGTAGATCGAATCGACCACCCGAAGGCCACTGCAACCCGGCAGGAGCGAGGCCAATTCCTCCTGCAACCGCAACGGGTAGAGCCGGTCCGAGGTGATCCCACCGACCACCGCCGGCACCGGACAGCTACGCAGCGCGGTCTCGACACCGCCGCGGCCCCGCCCTACGTCGTGACTGGACAGTGATTCGGTGAGCACGACATAGCTGCCGGCATCGAATCGCGACACCAGCTTGCCGCCCTGGTGCTGGAGGTAGCTCTGCACCGCGTAGCGGCCACCAGACGCCGGATCCAAAGGATTTTCCGCCCCCTGCGGTCGATTGGCGAACCGGGTGTCCAGCTCGGCCTCGCCGCGATAGGTCAAGTGAGCGAAGCTCCGGGCGATCTGCAGACCGGCATCGGGAGTGAGCCCGGTGTCGTAGTAGTCGCCGCCCTGCCAGTTGGGGTCGGCCTTGATCGCCGCGATCTGGGTGCACTGCGTACCGATCTGGTCGGCGGTCGCCCGCGCGCCCACTGCCAGCAGTAGGCCGGCGCCCACCGCCTCGGGATGCGAGATCATCCACTCGAGCGCTCGCGCGCCCCCCATCGACCCGCCGAGCACCGCGGCGACGTCGGTGATGCCCAGCGCCGCCAGGGCTGCCACGTCGGCCTCGACCTGGTCCCGAATCGATACAGCCGGAAACCTTGCGCCCCAGGGCCTTCCATTCGGCGCGAGCGAGCTCGGCCCCGTCGAGCCACGGCACCCACCCAGCACGTTGGTGGCAACCGCGCACCACCGGTCGGTGTCGATCGGTGCGCCGGGCCCGGCGATTCCATCCCACCACCCCGGAGTGGGATGGCCGGGTCCGGCCGGCCCGGTGATGTGCGAATCGCCGGTCAGCGCGTGCAGGACGACGACGACGTTGTCGCGGGTCGGCGACAACTCGCCCCAGCGCTGGACGGCGATGCTGACGTCGTCGAGCACCACGCCGTTCTCCAGCGTCAACGAGCCCACGTCGACAATGCCGATCTCGCCTTCGGCGGGCAGCGTCTGCGTCGGCATGTCAGAGATTGTCACCTGCAGACTCCTCAGAACGCCGCCACGGCGTGCGGGTCGCCGGCTCCGGCATACCTCTGTGCGGCGGCGAAACCGAGTTCGAGGTCAGCCAGGATGTCATCGATACCCTCGATACCCACCGCCAGTCGCACCAAACCGGGGCTGACCCCGGCGGACAACTGTTCGGCGGCGCTGAGTTGGGCATGGGTCGTCGACGCCGGGTGAATCACCAAAGACCGCACGTCACCGATGTTCGCGACATGGCTGTGCAGCGTCAGCGCGTTGACGAATGCCTTGCCGGCGTCGACTCCGCCCGCCAATTCGAAGGACAGCACCGCCCCAGTTCCCTTGGGCGCCAGCTTCTTTCCTCGTTCATACCAGGGGGAGTTCGGCAGCCCGGCGTAGTTGACCGAGAGAACCTGATCGTGGCCGTCAAGGTATCCGGCCACCCGCTGCGCGTTGGCGACATGACGCTCGATGCGCAGGCTGAGCGTCTCCAGGCCCTGAGCGACCAGGAACGCGTTGAACGGCGATGCCGCCGAGCCCAGGTCACGCAGCAGTTGAACCCGCGCTTTGAGCGCGAACGCCGGCGGACCCAGCTCGGCGAACACCACGCCGTGGTAGCTGGGATCGGGGACGGTGAAGCCGGGAAACCGGCCCTGCGTCCAGTCGAAGGTCCCGCCGTCGACGATCACCCCGGCAATCGCCGTGCCATGGCCGCCGAGGTACTTGGTGGCCGAGTGCACCACGATGTCGGCGCCCTGGGAGATCGGCTGGATCAGGTAAGGGGTGGCGACGGTGTTGTCGACGATCAGCGGCACACCGTTCTCGTGCGCCACCGCGGAGACACCGGGGGTGTCCAGAATGTCGATCTTCGGATTGGAGATCGTCTCGGCGAAGAACGCCTTGGTGTTGGGTCGCACCGCGGCCCGCCACGACTCCAGGTCGTCGGGGTCGTCGACGAAGCTGACCTCGATGCCCAGCTTGGGCAACGTGTAGTGGAACAGGTTGTACGTGCCGCCGTAGAGCCGGGGGCTGGACACGATGTGATCGCCGGCGGCCGCCAGGTTCAGGATCGCGAACGTCTCGGCCGCCTGACCCGACGCCAGAAACAGTGCCGCTACTCCACCCTCCAGGGCGGCGATGCGTTGTTCGACGACGTCGGTGGTCGGGTTGCCGATCCGGGTGTAGATGTTGCCCGGCACCTCCAGGCCGAACAGCGCCGCCGCGTGCGAGGTGTCGTCGAAGACGTAGGAGGTGGTCTGGTAAATCGGCAGCGCACGGGCGCCGGTGGCCGGGCAGGGTTGCTGGCCGACGTGGATCTGCTTGGTCTCGAATGACCAGGCTGCGGTGGGATCGATGTCAGGGTTGGTGTCGGAACTCACAATCGAGGCTTTCTGGGAAGGGTGGTCGGGTTGCTGAGGCGGCCGGGGACGTGATCGCCAAAGACGACGTCGACCAGCGGTCCGTGGTCAGCAACTACGACGCACGATGGGCCAGCCCGTATAGGTGCGCATCAGGTTTCCCTGTCTACTCCGGGGGGCCCATTACGGCGGACCCGCGCTTGCCGCGTAGCCGCTATCGGCTACGAAACCTGGTCTTCACCCGGAGCACCCCACCGCGGTTGGAGGGTTGCCGGCCAGCGAGCCGGGGCTTGACGCTGGCACTCATGACCGGAATGAAGCTTAGCTCATCAAGGCGAATGCGTGCCAGCGGTCGGATCGAGGTCGACAACAGCGAAAACAGGCTTGATAGCGTGGCAGCAAGATTCATCGCGAACCCCTGAAGGATCGAACCGATACCGGGAGAAACACCGTGAGCGCCGACCAGCCGACCATCATCTACACGCTGACCGACGAGGCGCCCCTACTGGCGACCTACGCGTTTCTCCCGATCGTGCGGGCGTTCGCCGAACCGGCGGGCATCACGATCCAGACCAGTGACATCTCGGTGGCGGCGCGGATCCTGGCCGAGTTCTCCGACTACCTGACCGACGAGCAGAAGGTGCCAGACAACCTGGGGGAGCTCGGCCGGTTGACCCACGAGCCCGACACCAACATCGTCAAGCTGCCGAACATCAGCGCGTCGGTGCCACAGTTGGTGGCTGCGGTCAAGGAGTTGCAGGGTAAGGGATTCAAGATCCCGGACTATCCGCAAAGCCCGAAGACCGACGAGGACAAGGAGATCCGCGACCGTTACGCCAAGTGCCTGGGCAGCGCGGTGAACCCCGTTCTGCGACAGGGTAACTCGGACCGGCGCGCGCCGAAGGCGGTCAAGGAGTACGCCCGCAAGCACCCGCACAGCATGGCGGAGTGGTCGCAGGCGTCGCGCACGCACGTCGCGACCATGAAGACGGGCGACTTCTACCACGGTGAGAAGTCGATGACGCTAGACCGCGACCGCGACGTCAAAATGGAGCTGAAGACCAAGAGCGGCAAGACAATTGTGCTCAAGCCGAAGGTGTCGCTGCGCGACGGCGACGTCATCGACAGCATGTACATGAGCAAGAAGGCGCTCATCGATTTCTACGAGGCGGAGATCGAGGACGCCTACAAGACCGGCGTGATGTTCTCGCTCCACGTCAAGGCCACGATGATGAAGGTCAGTCACCCCATCGTCTTCGGCCACGCCGTCAAGACCTTCTACAAGGAAGCTTTCGACAAGCACGAGGAGCTGTTCGACGAGCTGGGCGTAAACGTCAACAACGGCCTCGTCGATTTGTACAACAAGATCGAGACCTTGCCCGCGTCGCAGCACGACGAGATAATCCGCGATCTGCACGCCTGCCACGAGCACCGGCCGGAATTGGCGATGGTCGATTCGGCGAAGGGCATCAGCAACTTTCACTCACCGAGCGACGTGATCGTCGACGCTTCGATGCCGGCGATGATCCGCGCGGGCGGCAAGATGTACGGCGCCGACGGACGCCAGAAGGACACCAAGGCGGTCAACCCGGAATCCACGTTCTCCCGCATTTACCAGGAGATCATCAACTTCTGCAAGACGCACGGACAGTTCGATCCGACCACGATGGGCACTGTGCCGAACGTCGGTCTGATGGCGCAGCAGGCCGAGGAATACGGTTCGCACGACAAGACTTTCGAGGTCCCCGAGGCCGGTGTCGCGGACATCGTCGACCTCGAGACCGGGGAGGTGTTGCTCAGCCAGGAGGTCGAAGAGGGCGACATCTGGCGGATGCCGATCGTGACCGACGCGGCGATCCGGGACTGGGTCAAGCTGGCCGTCACCCGGGGGCGGAACTCGGGTATGACGGTGCTGTTCTGGCTCGACACCGAGCGGCCGCACGAGGCCGAGCTGCGCAAGAAGGTGAAGGCCTATCTGAAGGACTACGACACCGAGGGTCTGGACATCAACATCATGCCGCAGGTATGGGCGATGCGGTACACGCTGGAACGGGTGATGCGCGGCCAGGACACCATCGCGGCCACCGGAAACATCCTGCGCGACTACCTGACTGACTTGTTCCCGATCCTCGAACTGGGTACCAGCGCCAAGATGCTGTCGATCGTGCCGCTGATGGACGGTGGCGGGATGTACGAGACCGGGGCGGGTGGCTCGGCGCCCAAACACGTCCACCAGCTGGTCGAGGAAAACCACCTGCGGTGGGACTCGCTCGGCGAATTCCTGGCCCTGGGAGCGTGTTTCGAGGACATCGGGATCAAGACCGGTAACGAGCGGGCCAAGATCCTCGGTAAGACCCTCGACGACGCGATCGGCACGCTGCTGGACAACAACAAGAGCCCGTCGCGCAAGACCGGTGAGCTCGACAACCGCGGCAGCCAGTACTACCTTGCGCTGTACTGGGCGCAGGAACTCGGCAAGCAGCACGACGACGAGGAGCTGCGCAAGCACTTCGCCGCGCTCGCCGAGGAGCTGGGCAAGGACGAGGACGCCATCGTCTCCGAACTCGCTGAGGTGCAAGGCGAAGCGGTCGACATCGGCGGCTACTACCGGCTCGACGACGAGAAGACCATTGCGGTGATGCGGCCGAGCAAGACCTTCAACGCCGCCCTGGCCTCCGCCCGCGAGGACTGAGCCGGCGTCAGTCGACCAGCCCGCGCAGCGTTTCGATCAGTTTCACCCGCTCGTTGGCGGTCGCGGCGACCGGCACCACGTTCAGCGTGGTCACCCCTGCCTCGCGGAACGCCGCGATCCGTTCCTTGACGAACCCGGGCGTGCCGATCAGCGAGATGTCGCGCACCAAGTCATCGGGCACCGCCTTGGCGGCGGCTTCCTTGTCGCCGGCCAGGTAGAGCTCCTGAATGCGGTCGGCCTGCGGGCCGTAGCCGTATCGGGTGGCCAGCGTGTGGTAGAAGTTCTTGCCCTTGGCGCCCATGCCGCCGATGTAGAGCGCCAGGTGCGGCTTCACGACTTCCCTGAGTGGCTCGACGTTTTCGCCGATGGCCAGGGTCGGGCCGGCGAATACCTCGAGGTTGCCCAGCGCCGGGTCGCGCTTGGCCTGACCGGCGGCCAGCGACTTGCCCCAGACATCCTGCGCCTTCTCCGGAAGGAAGAAGATGGGTTGCCATCCCTCGGCGAGCTCGGCAGCCAGCTCCACGTTCTTGGGTCCCAGCGCCGCGATCAAAATCGGAATGCGTTCGCGGACAGGCTTGTTGATCAGCTTCAAGGCCTTGCCCAGACCGGTGCCCTTGCCGGCGGGCAGGGGGATCTCATAGTGCTCGCCCTTGTACTGAAGCTTCTCGCGACGCCACACCTGACGGCAGATCTCGATGACCTCGCGGGTACGCGCGATCGGCGCGTCGTAGCGAACGCCGTGGAAGCCCTCGATCACCTGGGGCCCGGAGGCGCCCAGGCCCAGGGTGTATCGACCGTCGGAGACGTAATCCAGTCCGGCAGCCGTCATCGCGGTCAGGGTGGGCGTGCGCGTGTAGAGCTGCAGGATGCCCGACGCCAGCTCGACGCGATCGGTGCTCGCCGCCAGATAACCCAGCGCGCTCACCGCGTCGAACGAATATGCCTCGGGGACAAAGACAATGTCCAAGCCGGCGCGCTCGAGGTCGGCGACCTCGGCCGCCACCTCCTTGAAGCCGCCCGCATAGTTGATCCCTAGTCCGATTCGCATGCCTGGCTGCTCCCTGTATCTGTGGGCTGTTAAGCCCGGGCGAACTGGTCGGCCAGTTCGACGGCTTCGGTCCGAATTCTCGGAAATTGTGCGCCCATCGCTTCGGACAACGCCGTCGCTCCGGAAAGCGGTCGCACCATCACCTTAAAGTCGTCGATCAGGCCGTCTGCATTGACGTGGATGAAGTCGCAACCGTTGACCGTGACGCCCGGCGCACCGGCCACGCCTGCCTCGAACTCCAGCGCGTGCAGACCGTTGGCGCTGTCGTGGATCTCGCGGACGTAGCGGAAGTCTTCGAAGACGCGCAGCACGCCGCGCAGGATCGCCGCGGTGATCGGCTTGCCGACGTAGGGCTTGAAGGCCACCGGGCTGGTGAACACGACGTCGTCGGCGAGCAGGGCCGCGATGGCGGCTTCGTCGCGATCTTCGACCGCCTTGCGGAAGGGATGCATCGGACACCTCGAATGGTCAATTTGTTGAGTAGGTGTGCTCGACAGTAGAGGTTCGACCTCTATTAGTCCATAGGTGAATAATCAACTTGTTGACTATCAGTGGGCTACCATCGGCGCATGTCCTTACATGACGCCGTGCTCGCTGCGCTGCTCGAGGGTGAGTCGTCCGGGTACGACCTGGCCAAGGACTTCGACGCGTCGGTGGCCAACTTCTGGATGGCCACCCCGCAGCAGCTGTACCGCGAGCTCGAGCGGCTTGCCGAGCAGGGTCTGATTCAGGCGCGCATCGTGGAGCAGGAGCGCCGGCCCAACAAGCGGATGTTCTCGTTGACCGACGCTGGCTACGACGCGATCGCCGAGTTCACCGCGCGGCAGCCGAAGCCGTCGGCGATCCGCGACGATCTGATGATCAAAGTCCAGGCCCTCGACGTCGGCGACGCCGCGGCCGTCCGCGACCTGATCACCGAACGCCGCGACCGGGCCGAGGCGAAAGTTCAACGCTACGAACGACTGCGCGCCCGCATTCTCGACGGCCGCAGTGAGCAGGAATTCTTGGCCACGGCGCCGCGGGTGGGGCCGTACCTGACCCTGATGCGCGGGATTTCCTATGAGGAAGAGAACGTTCGGTGGGCCGACCGTGCGTTGGTGATCGTCGAGCAGCGTCAGGGCGCCGGGTCCGTCAGGTAGTGCGCCAGCACGGGGCGTAGCCACTCGACGAGCTGCTCGTCGGCCATGCCGACCAGTGGCGGCACGCCGAGGATGTGGCGGGTGACGGCGAGACCGAGCAGTTGCGAGCCGACCAGGGCCGCCCGTTCGGGAGCGCGGTCGGGCGTGACGACGGCGAGCGCGGGGGCCACCTGACTGACGAAGACCGCCAGCAGTGCCTCGGCAGCGGTCCGGTTCGTCGCCGCCGCCCGCAGCAACGGGAGAAGTGGGCCCCGTGGGCTCCAGGCTTCGACGAACAACGGCAGCAAGACATCGGCGAGCCGATCCGGTGCGATCTGCGACAGATCCGGAAAGCTGATCTCGAATCGCGAGGCGGCCGCGAACAGCCCCGCCTTGCTGCCGAAATAATGCATCACCAGCGCTGGATCGACACCGGCCGCTGAGGCGACCGAGCGAATGGTGGTGCGCTCGAAGCCATGGCTGCCGAACTGCGATCGCGCAATGTCGAGGATCGCGGCCCGGGTCACCTGGCCGTCGCGCGGTTTCGGGGGCATGGCGGACAGTGTATTCAACAACTGTTGACACGGCTGACCGAACGGCCTAGCTTCGAGTTCAACAGTTGTTGAAATGCTTCGCCGGACCGCACCGAGAGGTCACGCTCATGGCCGTCACCGTTATCCAGATCGGGCGCGACCCGGCCGACCCGAGGCGGCGGCCTGATGACTGTTCATGACGTCGATGTTCTGGTGGTCGGCGCGGGGCCGACCGGTCTGACCGCCGCGGGTGATCTGGCGCGGGCGGGCCGATCGGTCGCGGTGCTGGAGCGGCGGCCGGCGATCAACCCGTCCAGTCGCGCGTTCGCCACCCAGGCGCGCACGCTGGAGGTGTTGGATGCCCGCGGCCTCGCCGACGGCGTGCTGGCTCGGTCGCACAAGGCTTCGGCCGTCGCCATCTTTGGCGGTGCCCGCATCGACCTGAGCCATCTCGACTCGCCCTACCAGTTCGCGATGATCACTCCGCAGACCAACATTGACCGGGCGCTCGCCGCGTACGCGGTGGCGCAAGGAGTTGACGTTCGCCGCGGCGTCGAAGTGGTTGGGCTGGAACAGGACGCCGACGGGGTGCGGGTCAGCACGGATGATCAGACTTGTTGGCGGGCAGAGTATCTCATCGGAGCCGACGGGGCGCACAGCACGGTTCGCGCGTTACTCGGTGTGGATTTCCCTGGAAAGACGGTGTTGTCGTCGATCGTCCTGGCCGACGTCAAGCTCGCGCACGGCCCGACCGGCGGCGGGCTGACGCTCGGCAGCACGCGCAACGAGTTCGCGTTCCTGGCGCCGTACGACCGTCGCGCGGGGGACGGTCGCCAGTACCGCGCGATGGTGTGGGATCGCAAACACCAAGTGCCCAAGAGTGATCCGGTGCACAACGACGAGATCGCGCGAATTCTCACCCGGGCGATGAAGACCGACCTCGGCCTGCTCGAGGTCGGCTGGAAATCCCGATTCCATTGCGATGAAAGGCAAGTCGAGCAGTATCGGTACGGCCGGGTCTTCCTGGCCGGGGATGCGGCCCACGTGCACTCGCCGATGGGTGGCCAGGGCATGAACACCGGTATCCAGGACGCCGCGAACCTGGCGTGGAAAATCGACGCGGTGCTGGCCGGGGCCGACGATGCCGTGCTCGACAGTTATCAGGACGAACGCCATCCAATTGGCAAGCGGGTTCTGTTGCAGTCCGGGATGATGGCCCGCGGCATCACCCTGCGTCCGCGGATCGCGCGAGCCATACGAAACATGCTGGCGCCCAAACTGCTTCGTGTTCCGCGTGTGCGCGATGCGGTAGCCGGAAGTTTTGCCGGCACCACGCTGCGGTACGCCCACCGGTCAGGGGAGAGCGCGCTGGTGGGCACCCGCGCGACGCAGATTCCGCTGACCCAGGACCGGCTCACGCACCTGCAACGCGAGCCCGGTTTCGTGTTGATCCGTGAACGCGGCCGGGCCGCCGTCGCCGTGACCGACCTGCACCAGGCGCAGCGGGCCGATTCCGGCCCGGCGGTGCTGGTGCGACCCGACGCCTACATCGCGTGGGCCGGCGACTCGGCCGACAAGGCCGAATGGCTTGCAGCACTGTCCCGTTGGACCGGCCGGGCAATCCAACCCGGCGTCGTCATCACAACCGCCTAAGCGGTCGGCTGGTCGAGAGCCCGGATCGGCGGGATGTGCTCGTCGAGAAAACCGGTGATCACCTCGGTTACCCGCCCGGGCGCCTCGAACATCGGGATATGCCCGAGACCGTCCAGCATCGTGACCCTGTTCGCGGGGGGCAGGTGGTCGATGAAATGCCCGCTGAACTTGGCAGGGGGCACGACCCGGTCCTTGCCGCAGAGCACCAGGTGCGTCGGCACTCCGGTCTCCGCCAACTCCAACAGCCCGGGCATCGTCAGCGATTTGAGGAGCAATTGAAGGTAGGCCGGGCAATGCCTGAGGTCATCGATCACGTGCAGCAGCTCGTCCTCGCTGATCCCGTCGGGTGTTCCGCTGATGGGCAGCGTGCCGATCCGCCGGCTGAGGGGCAGGCGCAACAGTCGCGGACCGAGGAGGTGGGCCAGCACCCACACCGGCATACCGCCGACGAACTTGGCGATCACCTGGAATTTCGTTGGGCTCCACCGATGCCAGCCGCCGGCGGGAGCGATGCCGGTGACAGTGCGTGCTCGACCGCGGCGTTCCAGCTCGAAGGCCACCCAGCCGCCGAGCGAGTTGCCGATGATATGCGCGGTGTCCCAGCCCAGTTGGTCGAGTTGTCGCTCGACGTGGTCGGCCAACACCGCGGAGCTGAGGAACCAGGTGCCTGACCTGGGTCCGCCGTTATGACCGGCCATGGTCGGGGCGAACACCTCGTAGCGGCCGGTGGCGGCCAGCTGCGGGGCCACCTTCTCCCACACCAGCTGCGAAATCAGAAAGGGATGCAGCATCAGGACCGGTTCGCCGGAGCCGAGATGGATGGGCGCGCGAGTGGGCATTCTCGGAACACTAAAGGCGATACCGCTGGTACCGCAAGAAGCGGTGGTCTCCGCGTGAAAAGATTGACGCATCATGACGAACGCTCCTGGATCCAGCCGGGTTTTCTCCGGTGTGCAGCCCACCTCCGATTCGCTACACCTCGGAAATGCGCTGGGTGCCGTCACCCAGTGGGCCCAGCTGCAAGACGATCACGACGCGTTCTTCTGCGTCGTCGATCTGCATGCCATCACGCTTCCGCAGGACCCCGACGTGTTGCGGCGTCGAACCCTGGTCACCGCCGCCCAGTATCTGGCGCTCGGCGTCGACCCGGCCCGCAGCACGATCTTCGTCCAGAGTCACGTTCCGGCCCACACCCAGCTGGCCTGGGTGCTGGGCTGCTTCACCGGGTTCGGTCAGGCCTCGCGGATGACCCAGTTCAAGGACAAGTCGACGCGGCAGGGCAGCGACGCGACCACCGTCGGTCTGTTCACCTACCCCGTCCTGCAGGCCGCCGATGTGCTGGCCTACGACGCCGAGCTGGTGCCGGTCGGTGAAGACCAGCGGCAGCACCTGGAGCTGGCCCGCGATATCGCGCAACGGTTCAACAGTCGCTACCCGGACACATTCGTCATTCCCGAGGTTCTGATTCCCAAGGCCACCGCCAAAATCTATGACCTGCAAGACCCGTCGTCGAAGATGAGCAAGTCCGCCGCCACCGACGCGGGCCTGATCAGCCTGCTCGACGCACCAGCGCTGTCCGCCAAGAAGATTCGCTCAGCGGTAACCGATAGTGAGCGGGAAATCCGCTACGACCCGGACACCAAAGCCGGGATCTCGAACCTGCTGACCATCCAGGCCGCGGTGACCGGCATCGACATCGCGAAGCTGGTCGACGGTTACGCCGGTCGCGGTTATGGCGACCTGAAGAAGGACACCGCGGAGGCCGTCGTCGAGTTCGTGACCCCGATCAAGAAGCGGGTCGACGAATTGCTCACCGACCCAACCGAGCTGGAGGCCGTGCTGGCCGCCGGTGCGGCGCGGGCCGAAGACGTGGCCGCGAAGACGGTCGACCGGGTCTATGACCGGCTCGGGTTCCTGCCGAGACGGCCCTAGCGGGTTATCGTGAGCGAACCGGCCAAGCCAGGGATCCTCGATCGGTTGCGGGCGCGGTACGGATGGTTCGACCATGCGATGCGGGCCAACGACTGGTTCGACGAATGCCAGGGCAACTTCTTCGCGGCCGGCTTGACGTACTACACGATCTTCGCGTTATTCCCCTTGCTGATGGTCGGTTTCAGCGTTGCCGGGTTCCTGTTGTACAGCCACCCCGAGGTGCTGGGTGCGATCGATAAGAAGGTCCGGCACGCTGTCCCCGGTGTGCTGGGGCAGCAGATGCTCGACCTGATGAACTCGGCGATCGACGCGCGGACGTCGGTCGGCGTGATCGGCCTGAGCGTCGCGGTATGGGTAGGGCTCAATTGGATGAGTAACCTGCGGGTGGCGCTGACGGAACTTTGGAAACTGACCGACGGCTCGACAGGATACATCCGTACCAAAATTTCTGATTTCGGAGCGATGGTGTCGTCATTCGTGGCGATCTTCGCCACACTGACGCTCAGCGCGTTGGCCGGCGCGGCACCGATGGCCCGGCTGTTACACCTGCTGGGCGTCCACGACCTGCCGGTGTTGGACGCATTACTGCGCGGGACCTCACTTTTGGTGTCATTCCTGTTGTCCTGGTTGGTGTTCGGCTGGATGATTGCCCGGCTGCCGCGTTATCCCGTCGACATTCGCAGCTCGGTTCGGGCGGCCCTGCTCGCCGCGGTCGGCTTCGAGCTGTTCAAGTTGGTCGGCGCGTTTTACCTGAAATCGGTGCTGCACAGTCCGGCCGGTGCCACCTTCGGTCCGGTGCTGGGCCTGATGGTATTCGCGTATGTCACTGCGCGACTGCTGCTTTTCGCGACGGCGTGGGCGGCAACGTCGACCGGCCAGCCGCCGGCCGATCGCGACGAGCCGCCGCAAGAAGCGCCCGAGATTGCGGTGAGGATCCCGAAGTTGCCGCCGGCCGACGCGCTGCGGGCCCGGCAGGCGATGACTGCGGCGGTCGTGGGCGCCGTTGGTGCGCTGGGCCTTTCCCGCTTGACCCGCCGCAATAAAGCGGACTAGCCGACCACCTTCAGGCCCGCGATGCAGCCGACGAGACCGGCGATCAGAAGCAGCTTGACCGGCGAGGCGGTCTCTTCGCCGGTCAGCATCGCATAGCCGACGGTGAGCACCGCGCCGACACCGACCCAGACCGCGTAGCTGGTTCCGGTCGGCAGGGTGCGCATCGCGAACGCCAGCCCGGCCATCGAAAACAGCAGTGATACAGCGAAAATCAACGAGGGGATCAGCCGGGAAAAGCCGTCCGATCGATCCAGTGCGGTTGCCCATACGGCTTCGAGCACACCCGACGCCAGCAGGATCAGCCACGCCATCGTACGCCCCTCCTCAACGGCCGGTGACCCATTCGCCCTCTGCCATCACGCGGCGCACCGTGTAATCCCGTTCCAGGACAACAAGATCAGCGTCACCGCCGACCCGCACGCTACCGGCCCGCTCCAGCCCGAGGACCCGGGCCGGAGTCGTCGACGTCATCTGGACGGCCGCGATCAGCGCGGCGTCGCGGTCTGCGCCGAGGCGGGCCGCCACGCCGAAGAGTCGATCCATCGTCGCGGTGCTTCCGGCGATCGTCGAGGTGCCGCGTACCCGCGCGACCCCGTCGACAACCTCGACCGCCACCGTACCCAATTGATAGCGGCCGTCGTCCGCGCCCGCTGCGGCGGTGGCATCGGTCACCAGGGCGACGCGGTCGGCGCCGGTGGCCTGAACGGTCGTGTTCACCACCGCGGGGTGTAGGTGGACGCCGTCGGCGATCAGCTCCACAGTCACGCGGGGGTCTTCCAGCAGCGCCGGCACCGGCCCCGGTTCGCGATGATGCAACGGCCGCATGGCATTGAACAGATGCGTGCCGACGGTAGCGCCCAGGCCGATCGCGTGCCGGGTTTGCTCGTAGGTGGCATCCGTATGACCCAGCGCTACAACCACTCCCGCGTCGACCAGTCGGGCGATCGCAATGTCGCTGCCGGCACGCTCGGGTGCGAGGGTGACCATTCGGATTGCCCCGTCGGCCGCGGCCAGCAGGGCGTCGATCTCGGCGGGCGTCGCGTCACGCATCTGGGTGAGGTCATGCGCGCCACAGCGCGCTGCACTGAGCCACGGCCCCTCCAGGTGAATGCCGGCGATGACGCCCGCCCGCGTCGCTTCGGCGAGCCCGCGCACCGCCGCCAGCAGCTCGCCCGGCGCCGCCGTCACCAAGCTCGCCAGCGTCGTCGTCGTGCCGTGCTGGCGGTGAAATCCGCTCGCCTGGACGATCTCTGAGGCATCGCCCTTGATGTAGGAGGCACCGCCGCCGCCGTGTACATGGATGTCCACAAAACCCGGCACAAGGGTTGCATCCGGCAGATCGACATCGGGGACTTGCGGTGCCGCGCCCGCCCCGCAGCCCACGATGGTGGCGCTCGAGGTGCGCACCCAGCCCGGCCGGGCGAGGTTGTTCTCGAGTACGACGGTCCCGGCCGCGATCAGCGGCATGCCGGTACATCCGTTGCCGCGCTGGGGGTTTCGTCGGGCCAACGGCCGTCGTTCTCCCAGAAGTGGCGAATATCTTCGAGTTGTCGGCCTTTGGTCTCCGGTGCGAACCGGTAGACGAGAACGAATCCCAGGACGGCCAGCACCGCGAAGATCGTGAACATGCCCGCGCCGCCCAGCGAGTTGAGCATGGTCAGGAAAACCGCCTCGACCAACGCGTTGGCCGTCAGATTGGCGGTGAGCATCGCGCTGGAGCCCAGTGACCGTAGGTGGGCCGGAAAGCTCTCACCGGCGTAGACCCACACCAGCGCGCCGAAGCCGAAGGTGAATCCCATCGTGAACAGCAGCAGGCCGGCGTAGCCGAGCCCGGAGACCGCGTCGGATTTCGCGGCGAACACCCCGATCAGCACCGCGTCGCCGAGCACCATCGCGGCGATCCCGGACAGCAGAACGGGCCGGCGGCCGATCCGGTCGACGAGAACCAACGAGGTCAGTACGGCGACCAGCGAAGCCACCTCCATCACCGCGGGCAGCACGAGCAGCGAGAAATTGCCTTCGAATCCCATGGCCTGGAACAGCAGCGGGCTGTAGTAGATGATGCCGTTGATGCCGCTCAATTCGGCGAAAAAGCCGATGCCGACGACGAATGCAGTGGCACGCAGGTACGGCATGCGCAGCATCTCGAGGATCGAGCCGCCCCGCTCTTCGCGCATCGCGTCGGCGATTTCGGCGAGCTCGGTCTCGACGTCGCGGTTGGGCTCGACCCGAAGCAGCGCTGCGCGGGCGTCGTCGACCCGGTTTTTGAACAGGTACCACCGCGCCGTGTCGGGCATCGTGGCCAGCAGCGGAAGAACCAGCAGCGCCGGTACCGAGGCCAGCCCGAGCATCCACCGCCAGCTACCCGTGTCCGCCAGCACGTAGGCGGACAGGTAGCCGCCGATGATCCCGAGAATGCTCGCCACCTGGTAGGTGACCAGCATCGAACCGCGCAGTCGGGCCGGCGCCGATTCGGCGATGTACACCGGAGTCACGGTGGCGGACAACCCAATCGTCATCCCGAGCGCCATGCGCGCCGCCATCAACCACGGCATCGACGCCGCGGCCGCGCCCAGCAACGAAAACACCGCGTAGCCGCCGGCCACCAGCATCATCGAACGCTTGCGCCCGATCGCGTTGGCCAGAAATCCGCCGCTCAGCGCACCGCAGATCTCACCGATCACCACCATCGTGGTGAGCAGCTCCTGCTTGCGGACGGTGAGGCTGAAGTCGTTGGTGATGAACAGGAGTGCGCCCGCGATGTTGGACAAGTCGTAGCCGCAGATGATGCCGAGGGTCGCCGCGGTGACGGCGATCAGCAATCGCCGTCGGGTTCGCAGTGACTCGCCGATGCGGCTCACAATCCCCCCTCCGGAGTGGGCCGCCCCCGGTCTTCCACGCCGTTGCTTAGTGCTGCGGCCGTCGGTTCATCGAACGTGCCACCATAATCAAGCCGAATACGACGACCGTACCGATCACCGCGACACCGACCCTAACCGGCAAGGCGTCCACGCCGGGTATCAGCGCGGCCGCGTTGGCGGCGGGCCCCGCGCCATTGTCGCCGGATGAGCCTGGTTTTGGCACGGCCAGCGACGGGTCGGGTTCGATCAAGGTGCCCACCCGGGTGCCGGGCGCGGTCGCGAACCCGTAATCCAGCAAATGGGCGGCCTGCTGCCATGGTGCGATCGGCTGACGGGTGCCGTGAAGCAACACCGCCATCAGGCGCCGGCCGTCCCGGTTGGCGGCGCCGACGAAGGTCTGGCCGGCGTCGTCGGTGTAACCGGTCTTGCCGCCCAGCGCGCCGGGGTAGTGGTACAGCAGCTGGTTGTCGTTTTCCAGCTCGTAGCCCGGATGATCGGCGTGGCCGGGGAAGTCGAACTTCTCGGTGTGCACGATGTCGGCGAAAGTCGGATTCTCCCAGGCATATCGGTAGAACAATCCGATGTCGTAGGCCGACGTGCTCATGCCGGGCCCGTCCAGGCCCGACGGCGTCGCGGCGCGGGTGTCGCGGCCGCCGAGCTTGGCCGCCAGCGCGTTGATCTTGTCCATGGCGACCGGCATGCCGCCCAGTTGCATGGCCAGCGAGTGCGCGGCGTCGTTGCCGGAGTGCATCAGCAGCCCGTGCAGCAATTGGTTGACCGAGTAGGTGCCGCCCGGGGATACGCCGACCTTGGTGCCTTCGGCGGTGGCATCCTCGGGCGTGCCGTCGACGATCTTGTTGATGTTCAGTTCGCGCAGTGACGCCATCGCCACCAGCACTTTGATCACGCTGGCGGGTCGATGACGACCGTGCGGGTCGCGCGCGGCGATGACAGCACCACTGTCCAGGTCGGCCACCACCCAGGCCTCGGCCGAGACGTCGCCGGGCACCGGCGGAGTGTCGGCGGCGGTGACCACACCGCAGCCGCCCAGCGCGTTGCCGCCGATGGGCGACGGCGGCACCGGAAGTGGCAACGGCGGCTCGCCGGCCTGCGGGACTTCCGAGGAGTCGACCGCAGCCGGGGTCGCGACTCGGTACGGGCACAGGTCGTGCACGACAGCAGGCTCGGCGAATGCCACCGGCATCCCGAGCAGTGCGGGTGAGCTGACCATGAAACCTGCCGCTGCCAGGCACGACGCGGTGCGGACGACACGCCGCAAGGAGTTCATGTGTGTGCAGAGTAGGCGATCAGCGGCGCATTTTCGGGGAGCCGCGCTGTGACTGGTGTTACGGATGTTGCAGATTGAGGTAACAGATCCCTGGTCCCGCGATGCGGCCCAGCCACAACCGGCCCGGGGTTTCCACCACTCCCGTGGCCAAGCCGAAGTCCGGATGCTGGGTGCGGAGCTGGGCCACCACACGTCCGTCGTCGGGATCGAAACCGGCGACCCACACCGTCGACTTCGGGTTGGGCAGCCACCGGTAGGGCAGCAGACGCCACATCGCACTGCGGATGATCGGCGCCCGCGGCCCCAGCCATTCGTTGAGGGCATTGCGGTCGGAGACCAGCGCGACCCAGATCCGGCCATCCAGTCCGGTGGAGATGTTGTCGGGGTAACCGGGCAGCTCGTCGGCCAGCGGCGTGATGGTGCCGGCCCGATCGCCGGTGAGCCAGTACTTCGAGACCCGGCATCCGGCGCTCTCGGCGAACACCACCGCCGACTCGTCGGCGGTCAGCGTCACACCGTTGGCGAAATACAGTCCGCCGGCCAACTCGGTGACCGTCCCGTCGGGATCACGCCGGAACAGCGCACCGGTCGGGCGTCCCTCGACGATCGAGCCCTTGTAGTACTCGTAGTAGAAGCGGCTGGTCGACTCGGTGAAAAATATTGTGCCGTCTGAAGATTCGACGACGTTGGAGCAGAAGGTCAGCGGGCGGCCGGCAATGTCGGCAACCAGTGTCTCCATCGAGTCGCCGGCGGGGTCGTACCGCAGCAGGCCGCGGTGACTGTCGCAGATCAGCAGTCGGCCGTCGTGAGCGACCGCCAGGCCGAGCGGTCGGCCGCCGGTGTTGGTGACCGCCTCGACGGCGTTGCCGTCGGGGCTGATCCGCACGATGCGCCCATCCTCGACGCCGGTCCAGATATTGCCGTCGGCATCGGCGACGACGTCCTCGGCGGCGGTGCCCGGCACATCGACGATGTGCAGCGCTGCAGTGAGATTCGGTTCGGGAAGCGGTCGCGACGGCGGCGGCTGCCACTTGATCGGATCGATGGGCGGTTTGCTCATGGGGCTTCCTTGGTCACCGGGCGTCCTTCAGCACACTGCGCAGGATGGATTCGATGGTGTCGAACTCGGGCTGCCCACTGATCAGTGGCGGTGCGATCACCACAACCGGGTCGCCGCGGTCGTCGGTACGGCAGTAGAGCCCCGCATCGAACAACGACGATGCGATGTGCGGCAAAAGTTTTGCGGCCTCGTCGGGCGTAAAGGTCTCGCGGTTCGCCTGACTCTTGACCAATTCGATCGAGTAGAAATAGCCCTCACCGCGGACGTCTCCGACGATCGGCAGGTCGTACAGCCGCTCCAACGTGGCCCTCAAGGCCGGCGCCTGACGCTTGACGTTCGCGTTGAGGCCCTCGCGTTCGAAGATGTCGAGGTTGGCCAGCGCGACGGCCGCCGACACCGGGTGGCCGCCGAACGTGTAGCCGTGCGGGAACACCGTCGCGCCGTCGTTGAACGGCTCGAACAGCCGGTCGGCGGCGATCATCGCGCCGATCGGCGAGTACCCGGACGTCAGTCCCTTGGCGCAGGTGATGATGTCGGGCTGGTAGCCGAAGTCGGTGCAGGCGAACATCGATCCGATCCGGCCCCAGGCGCAGATCACCTCGTCGGACACCAGCAGCACGTCGTAGTGGTCGCAGATCTCGCGAACCCGTTCGAAGTATCCCGGCGGCGGCGGGATGGAGCCACCCGCGTTCTGCACCGGTTCGAGGAACACCGCGGCGACGGTGTCGGGTCCTTCGAATTCGATCGCCTCGGCGATCCGGTCGGCGGCCCATTGCCCGAAAGCCTTGATATCGGACCGCAATAGCTCAGGCGCGCGGTAGAAGTTCGTGTTCGGCACCCGTAATCCACCGGGGGTCAGCGGCTCGAACGGGGTTTTGTAGGCCGGCAGCCCAGTGATCGCCAGCGCGCCGTGTGGGGTGCCGTGGTAGGCGATCGCGCGCGAAACCACTTTGTACTTGCCGGGTTTGCCGGTCAGCTTGAAATACTGCTTGGCCAGTTTCCACGCGGACTCGACGGCCTCGCCACCGCCGCTGGTGAAGAACACCCGGTTCAAGTCGCCCGGGGCGTAGCCGGCGATCCGGTCGGCCAGTTCGATCGCGGGGGGAGTGGCGTACCCCCACAGTGGAAAGTAGGCCAGTGTGTTCGCCTGGCGCGCAGCGGCTTCGGCCAACTCGGTGCGGCCATGTCCGACCTGCACCACGAACAGTCCGGACAGCCCGTCGAGGTAACTCCTGCCGGCGTCATCGAAGATCGTCACACCCTCGCCACGCGCGATGACCGGAGGCGTGCTGCCCGGGCCGTGCTTGGTGAAATGCAGCCAGAGATGATCGGTCATAAGACACGTTGCTGTGCAAAGCTTTTCAGGTTCGCAGACAGCGCGTCGGCCTGTAGCAGCACGGGGGCGAGAGCCGGGTCTTTCATCCGGGCGTGGAAGACCAGTCCGATGGTGACGTCGTGGTCGGGACGGTGCTCGATCGTGATGCCGTCACCCGCGCGTACGTAACCCGATGACAGCACCCGGAAATAGGCGCCGGGTATGCCCGCGTCGGTGAACGTCTTGATCCACCGCGGCCGGTCAAGGAACGAGGCGAACGTCCGGCACGGAGTGCGCGGTGCGGAGACTTCGAGGAGCAACGAGCCGGTCCCGATGCGCCATCGTTCGCCGATCCTGGTCTCGGTCAGGTCGACACCGACCGTCGTGAGGTTTTCGCCGAACATTCCGTTGTCGAGCGTGACACCGAGTTGGGTTTCCCAGCTGTCCAGGTCCTCGCGGGCGTAGGCGTAGACCGCCTGGTCGGGCCCGCCGTGCAGCTTGGGATTGCCGATGGTGTCACCGATCAGGCCACTGGCATCGTTCTGTGCGTGGCCGGGGGGGCGAACCAGGACGGCATCGTCGACGGACCTTTTGTCGATACCGGTCAGCGGGGACTGCGCGCGCGGGTCGGGATTTCCCCGGGGCCGGGCCACATTGACCGACAAGACGTGCATCCGCCCACAATAGCGGCGATGAGGCCCCGGCGATCGAGCGTTACGCTCGCTCTATGACCTCCGCCCGGGTCAACGAATTCGAAGCACTGCGGCCCCATCTCATGTCGGTCGCCTACCGCCTGACCGGCACTGTCGCCGACGCCGAAGACATCGTGCAGGATGCGTGGCTGCGCTGGGACGCGCACGACGGCGAGATCGACGATCTGCAAGCCTGGTTGACGACGGTCGTCAGCCGACTCGGGCTGGATCGGTTGCGGTCGGCGCCCTACCGGCGGGAAAGCTATGTGGGTCAATGGTTGCCGGAGCCGGTGGTGACCGGGTTCGACGGCGACGATCCGCTGTCGGTGGTGGTCGCGAACGAAAGTGCGCGGTTCGCGGCAATGGTGGTGCTGGAACGCCTGTCGCCCGATCAGCGCGTGGCGTTCGTTCTGCATGACGGGTTCGCGGTGCCGTTCGCCGATGTCGCCGAGGTGCTGGGGACAACGGCGCCGGCCGCTCGTCAGCTGGCGTCGCGGGCCCGCCGGGCGGTGAGCGCCGAGCCGCCACCGAAACCCGATCCGGCGCACAACGAGGTCGTGGGCAAGCTGATGGCGGCGATCACCTCGGGGGACCTGGCCGCCACGGTTGCACTCCTGCATCCGGACGTGACGTTCACCGGTGATTCAAACCGCGTGGCACCGACCGCGGCCCGGGTGATTCACGGACCGGACAAGGTCGCACGCTTCCTCTTCGGGCTCGCGAAGCGCTACGGGCCCGCCTTCGTGACGTCGAGCCAGCTGGCGCTGATCAACGGCGAACTCGGTGCCTACACCGCGGGTTCGTCCGGCGACGACGAGTATCAGGCGATGATGCCGCGCATCACCGCGATGACGGTGCGCGATGGAAAGGTCGGCGCCCTCTGGGATATCGCGAATCCGGAGAAGTTCACCGGCTCGCCGTTGCGGGAATCAGCCCAAGGGCCCCAATAGCTAGGTCATCCATGGGCTAGGTCATCCAAGGGATGCGGCACGCAGAGCCAGAGTTGAAGCCCTGCTCGGTGATGCCGAGCGCGGAATTCATTCGGGCACGCATGTTTTCGATGCCGATCTGGTAGGTCAACTCGATCACACCGTCGTCACCGAAGCGGGCGCGCAGATCGGCGACCTGCTCATCAGTGACGTCGTGCGGATCGGTGGTCACCGCGTCGGCATAGGCGATCGCGGCCCGCTCGTCATCGGTGAACCGCGGCGAGGTGGCGTAGCTGTCGATATCTGTGAGGCGCTCGACGTCGAGCCCCTCGAGGCGCTGCAGCATCGCGCCGAAGTCGACACACCAGGAGCAGCCGATGGTGCGCGCCGTCCAGAACACCGCCAAGTCACGGACGTTGGCCGGTAACCGCCGCGACGCCGACTGTAACAACGCCTCGTGCACGGCATGGGCGACCAGCAGCCGTGGGTGATGCGCCTCGACCGCGAAAGGCTCGGGGACTTCGCCGAAGCGCCGCTTGGCGTACCGGTACATTGCGCGGATGAGCCAGCCGGCGCGTCCGGGCGGCAGAGATTCGATGCGGGTTTTCTGTGTCATACCACTGGAGACGAGACAGCCCGCGAATCTGTGACAGGTTCGTGTCGGCCGGCGCTCTTGCGCGCGCAGAATCTAGGCTGGCCCGGTGAAGTAGTCGACAGTGAGCGAGGTTCTCGAATGTATTGCAGTCATGCGCGGTGTCGATACCGTGGCTGAGGGGATCGACTGGAAGTTGCTGCGCGACAGGGCCACTGAAGCGGCGCAGGGCGCGTACGCGCCGTATTCGCGGTTCCCGGTGGGCGCTGCCGCACTGGTCGACGACGGCCGGGTGATCGCCGGTTGCAATGTCGAGAATGTCTCCTATGGCCTGGGTCTCTGCGCGGAATGCGCGGTGGTGTGTGTCCTGCATTCCACCGGCGGTGGCCGGCTGCTGGCGCTGGCGTGCGTCGACGGCGGGGGAGCGGTGCTGATGCCGTGCGGCCGATGCCGTCAGGTGTTGCTGGAACACGGCGGGCCGGACCTTCTCATCGACCACCCCGCGCAGCCCCGGCGCCTCGCCGATCTGTTGCCCGACGCCTTCGGCCCCGAGGATCTCGAGCGCCGATGAGTCAGCTCGACGCGCCGACGGTGATCAGGACCAAACGCGATGGCGGCAGGCTGTCCGACGACGCGATCGACTGGGTCATCGATGCCTACACGCGCGGGCAGGTCGCCGACGAGCAGATGTCGGCGCTGCTGATGGCGGTTTTCCTGCGTGGGATGGACTACGGCGAGATCGCGCGCTGGACCACTGCGATGGTTGCGTCCGGTGATCGGTTGGACTTCAACGATTTACGACGTGCCGGCCGTCCGGTGCGGACTGTGGACAAACATTCCACCGGCGGTGTGGGCGACAAGATCACCCTGCCGCTGGTATCGGCGGTCGCCGCGTGCGGTGGGGCGGTGCCGCAGGCCTCCGGCCGCGGACTCGGTCACACCGGCGGGACGCTGGACAAGCTGGAGTCGATTGCCGGCTTCTCCGGTATGTTGACTAATGCGCAAGTGCGGCAACAACTCTGCGATGTCGGCGCGGCCATCTTCGCGGCCGGCCAGCTGGCGCCCGCCGACGCGAAACTGTATGCGCTGCGCGACATCACCGCGACCGTCGAGTCGCTGCCGCTGATCGCCAGTTCGGTGATGAGCAAGAAGATCGCCGAGGGGGCCGGCGCCCTGGTGCTCGACGTGAAGGTGGGGTCCGGCGCCTTCATGACATCCGAATCACTGGCCCGCGAGCTCGCCCAGACCATGGTCGCGTTGGGCGCCGAGCACGGCGTGTCGACCCGTGCGGTGCTAACCGATATGAACCGTCCACTCGGCGCAGCCGTCGGCAATGCGATCGAGGTCGCCGAGGCGCTGGAGGTGCTGGCCGGCGGCGGCCCGGCCGATGTGGTGGAGCTGACCGTGCGGCTGGCCCGGGAGATGCTCGAACTCGCCGGCATCGACGGGCATGACCCCGAGCAGACCCTGCGGGACGGGACAGCGATGGATCGGTTCCGGGCTTTGATCACGGCGCAGGGTGGGGACTTATCCGTACCGTTGCCGGTTGGTAAGTACTCCGAAACCGTCACCGCCACGCGAGGCGGCACAATGGGTGACATCGACGCAATGGCAGTGGGGCTCGCGGTGTGGCGGCTCGGCGCGGGCAGATCCCGTCCGGGCGAAACGGTCCAGCCCGGCGCCGGGATCCTGATCCATCGTTGTTCCGGCAGCCCGGTCGCAGCCGGAGAGCCGCTGTTCACGCTGTACACCGATACGCCCGAACGGTTTCCGGGCGCGACGGCCGAGTTGAATGCGGGCTTTGCGGTCAGCGACACTGCCCCGGCAGGGCGACCCCTGATAATCGATCAGATCACCTCATGACGACGCCGTTGAGCCTGGAGACGATCGCGCGGGCGCCCAAGGCGTTGCTGCACGATCACCTCGACGGCGGTCTGCGCCCGTCGACCGTGCTCGACATCGCCGGTCAGACCGGGTACGACGGACTACCCACGACCGACGTCGATGAGCTTGCGCAGTGGTTTCGCACCGCGTCGCACAGTGGATCCCTGGAGCGCTACCTCGAACCGTTCTCACACACCGTCGCCGTGATGCAGACCCCCGAGTCGCTACACCGCGTCGCCTTCGAGTGCGTGGAAGACCTGTCGTCGGACTCGGTGGTCTACGCCGAGGTGCGGTTCGCCCCGGAACTGCACATCAATGAGGGGCTGTCGTTCGACGAGGTCGTCGACGCGGTGCTGGCCGGCTTCGCCGACGGCGAGAAGGCGGCGTCCGCCGCCGGGCGTCCCATCGTGGTGCGCTGCCTGGTGACCGCAATGCGGCACGCTGCGTTGTCGCGTGAGATCGCGGAGTTGGCAATCCGGTTCCGCGACAAGGGCGTGGTCGGTTTCGACATCGCCGGCGCGGAGGCCGGTTACCCGCCGACCCGGCATCTGGATGCGTTCGAATATATGCGAAACAACAACGCCCGCTTCACCATCCATGCGGGTGAGGCGTTCGGGCTGCCATCCATCCAGGAGGCGATCTCGTTCTGCGGTGCCGACCGGCTGGGCCATGGGGTGCGCATCGTTGACGACATCGACGTGGCCGATGACGGTGAGATGCGGCTGGGTCGGCTCGCATCGATACTGCGGGACAAGCGAATTCCGCTGGAGATGTGCCCGAGCTCCAACGTGCAGACCGGAGCGGTCGCCAGCATCGCCGAGCATCCGTTCGATCTACTCGCCCGGACCCGATTCCGGGTCACGGTCAACACCGACAACCGGCTGATGAGCGATACCACCATGACGCGGGAGATGGCCCATCTCGTCGATGCATTCGGCTACGGATGGAGCGACCTCCTGCGGTTCACCGTCAACGCGATGAAGTCGGCGTTCATCCCGTTCGACGAGCGGCTGGCGCTCATCGACGAGGTGATCAAACCGCGCTACGCCGTGCTGGTGGGCTAGCCGCTCGTCACATCACGACGTGGCCGGCATCGACCGGCACCGATATGCCTGTCACGTAGCGGGCCCGCGGGCTGACCAGCCACAGCACCGCCTCGGTGACGTCCTGCGCCTCGACCAGCGGCACGTCGGGCAGCAGCATCTGCGAGACGGCGGGGTTGGGGTTGGCGGTCATCCCGTTGATCACGAAGTCGTTGATGATCATCGGTGTCGCGACGCCGCTGGGGTTGACCGAATTGACCCGTATCTTGTGGGGCGCATAGGCATTGGCCGCGGATCGCATCAGGCCCACCACGCCGTGCTTGGATGCGGCGTAGGCGAACATCGCGGTACTGCCGTCGCCGCCGCGGCCGGTCAATCCCTGCGACGAGCTGACCAGGACAACGGATCCACCGCGCCCCTTGCGGATGATCGACGGCACCGTCGCCAACATCGTGTGCCACACGCCTTTGAGATTGGTGTCGACGATGGCGGTGAACACCGGTTCGCTGCGTGGGTCCGGGTCGCCGATCGCCACCACGCCTGCATTGGCGATCACGATGTCGATGTCGCCCAGCTCCTCGATGCCGGCCCCGACGCCCGCCTCCAGCGCCGACAGGTCGCGGACGTCGGCGACGACGGGCACCACCCTGCGGCCGGTCTTTTGCACCAGCCGTGCGGTTTTTTCGAGATCGGATTTCGTTGCCAGCGGATAGGGGATCGCGTCGATGTCGGCGCAGATATCGACCGCGATGATGTCGGCGCCCTGTTCAGCCAGCGCGACGGCGTGGCTGCGGCCCTGGCCACGTGCCGCGCCGGTGATGACGGCGACCATGTTGTCGAGTTCACCCATGACTGTAGAAACCTACCCCGCGATTCGATGCAAACCGGCCGGGATGCGCGACTCGTCTGACACGATTCCGGGGTGGGCGACAGTGCACAGGAGATCACGAACCTGCTTTTCCGTTACGCCGAACTCCTGGACGCCGGCGACTTGGACGGTGTGGCCGGGCTATTCGCACACGGACGCATCTGCGGCGTCGAAAATGGACCACCGGAGACTGTCTTCGAAGGTGCCGCCGGCGTGCGGAAGATGTACGAGATGGCCACCCGGATCTACGAGGATGGGACCCCGAAGACCAGACATAACACCAGCAACGTGCAGCTCTGGATCGACGAGACCGCGGGCACCGCGCGCAGCCGCTCCTACTACTCCGTCACCCAGGCCACGCCCGACTTGCCGTTGCAGGTGATCGTGACCGGTCATTACCAGGACACCTTTCACCGCGTGGACGGCGAATGGTGGTTCGACAGTCGCATCATGTTCGTCGACCAGGTCGGCGACGTGAGCCAGCACCTGAAGTTCTGAGCGCGTGGCAGACCCCTTCGATCTGACTACGGTGCTGGGCGATGCGCAGCGCAAGGAATCGCTAACTGACTGGGGGCCAGGGGATTTCAAGCGACCGCTGAGTGTGCTTCTGGACGACTACGCGGTCGCCGACTTGAATGTGGTCGGCGTGCACATCCTGCGCGCCGGCATCGTGCACAGCCTGCGCATGCGGCTGCGTACTCAGGAATGGATCCGTCGGCACCCCGAAATTCTGGAGGAGCGAATCGAGGCGCCGACCGTCGTCGTCGGCATGATGCGCAGCGGCACCACGCTGCTGCAACGACTGCTGGCCGCCGACCCGCGCCTCAACTGTGCCTTTGGGTGGGAGGTGGTCGAGGCGGCGCCGCGGCTCGACTACCAATTCGACGGTTCCGGTGTCAGCGATCCGAGGATCGCGGTCAGCGAGGCGCGGGAAGCCAAGTCCCGCGAACTCGCGCCGGACCTGTTCGTCATCCATCCGATGTATGCGCGCGAGGCCGAGGAGGAGATCGTCTTCCTGGCCGATGCGTTCCTGTCGCATGTGCCGGAGTCCGGTGCCCACCTGCCGAACTACCGGTTGTGGCTGGACGGGCAGGATTTCACGCCCGCCTACGACCACCTGCATCGAATGCTGCAATTTCTGCAATGGCAGAAACGGCAGCGTGGGGTCACGGCCGAGCGTTGGGTGCTCAAGTCACCGGCCCACCTCGGCTATCTCGATGCCTTGCGGGCCCGGTTCGCCGACCTTCACATCGTGCACATGCACCGTGATCCGTGCGCCACCATTGCCTCCGGTGCCAGCCTCAACGCCACCCTGCACGCGATGCATGCCGACGATGTCGACCCGCATCGAGTCGGCGCGCAGTGGCTGCAGCGGATGGGCTGGACGAACGACCGCGCGATGGCGGTCCGTGATGAATGGACCGACCAAGCGGCCCGGGTCACCGACATCGGCTTCGACGATGCGATCGCAGACCCGATCGGGCAAGTTGCCCGTGTCTATGACGCCATCGACCTGCCGCTGACCGGCGAGGCGGAGTCGGCCATGCGACGCTGGCTGAGGGAGCGTCCTCGCGAGGCGACACGTCCGGCCTACACCCTCGAGGACTACGGTCTGCGGCCGGAGGACGTCGATGAACGGTTTGCGTTGTACAACAAGCATTTCGAACAGTACATCGGTAAGTGAGGACAGTGATGCACGACGACCCGGTCGCCACAGCAGCTCAACACGAACAGGAATTGGCCGCGCTCGAACTGACCGAGCATCCGACCGTCAAAGCGGCTTACCGCACCGTAGCCGAAACCTGGCTGGGCCGGGCCAAGGCGTCTGACGCGATGCGCGAGCGGTTCGACGACGCGTTCGCCGAGGTGATGTTCTCGGCCGCGGTGTGGTCGTCCAACCAGGACAAGTTGCGGCCCAAGGTCAGTTGCATCACCCGGCTGGCCCATCCGGTCGACGGCCGTCGAATACCTGGATCACGTTGGGGCATCGACAATCCCGACAGCGTCTACCGGGTCATTCCGATATCCGGTGACGAGCGGTACGAGATTCACGGGCGGGTTGGCGCGCATCGGATGACCGAGAACTACTTCACGCTGTGGGACGCGAACATGGGCACCGTCGACGTGCTCAACGGCCGCACCATGCAGGTGGATTCCGACGGCAGCTTCACCATCACCGTCGATGCCGATCCCGCCGACGGGCGGCCCAACCATGTGCGCAGCACCGCCGACGCGCACGAGTTCTACATCCGCGACGTGCTGCTGGACTGGGGCCGCGACGACCCGAATCAGGTTGAGATACACCGACTCGGCGGTCCACCCGCAACGGCGGCGCGCACGATCGACGAGCAGGCCGAAGCGACCGCGGCCATGATGGCGCATTTCGCGAACTTCACCGGGAAACTCAGCCACGGCGTCTACAAGATGCCGCCCAATCATTTCAACCTGGCCTGGTCCGCCGACAAGGTCGGCGCCATGCGCAATCAGGTCTACGTGATGGGCCGTTTCGACTTGGGCGACGATGAGGCGTTCGTCGTCGACGTCGGCGACGGCGGCGCCGAATATTTCACCGTTCCGCTGAGCAACATCTGGGGCACCACACTGGAGTTGGTCGATCGCACCGGCAGCCTCAACAAGGCGCAGTCTCATCCCAACGACGACGGTGGCTACACCTATGTGATCTCACCGGTCGACCCGGGCGTGGCGAACTGGATCGACTCCGATGGGCTGCGGGAAGGCATTTTGACGCTGCGGATGGCGGAGTTCGGAAAGGACGGGCCGCGTGAGGATCTCGGCGCCCGCGGGCGGGTGATCAAGCTGGACCGGCTCGATGACGAGGTGCCGCATCTGCCGCGGGTGAGCGCCGGGGAGAGGGCGACTCAACTGGCCGACCGACGGTCGGCCTACCTGCGGCGCCTGCCGGAAGGGACGGCCTGAGATGGCGCGCTGGTTGATCACCGGATGCTCCACCGGCTTCGGTCGCGAGATCGCGCGCGCCGCACTAGAAGACGGCCACTGTGTGGTGGCCACCGCCCGGCGGGTCGACGCCGTGCAGGACTTCGTCGACGAGTTCGGCGACCGGGCGCTGGCTTTGGCGCTCGACGTGACCGATGCCGGCCAGATTGCCGCCGCGGTTGCGGCGGCCGACAAGGCGTTCGGCGGCATCGACGTGCTGGTCAACAACGCCGGGCATGGGTACCTGTCCGCAGTGGAGGAAGGCGAGGATCTCGAGGTCCGAAAGTTGTTCGATGTCAACTACTTCGGCTCGGTTGACATGATCAAGGCGGTGCTGCCGTCGATGCGGGCCCGCCGGTCGGGGCACATCGTCAACATTTCGTCGATGACGGGTCTGGTGGCCAACCCGCCCAACGCCTATTACTCGTCGACGAAGTTCGCGCTGGAGGCGGTCACCGAGGCGCTGGCCACCGAGGTCCGGCCGTTGGGCATCAAGGTCACCGCGATCGAGCCGGGCGCGTTCCGCACCGACTGGGCCTCGCGATCGATGAAAGAGTCAGCTACCCCGATCGCCGACTACGCAGACGTGGCGGCGCGTAAGGATCTGATCAAGCAGTTCGCCGACCACCTGCCGGGCGACCCGCGCAGGGTGGCCGACGCCGTGCTGATGGTGACCAAGCTCGAGGAGCCGCCACTGCGGTTGCTGCTGGGTCGCGATGTCCTCAAGGCGATGCGCGACAAAATCGCCGCAACGTCGGCGTCGCTCGAGGAGTGGAAAGCCGTCACCAAAGACGTGAACTTTCCGGACTAGTCCGGCGCTATTCGCGCCTTAGCCGCGACGCTATTCGCGCCGCAGGCGCGACTCGACGAAACGGACCAGTTCCTCCCACTCCCGCACCGCCGCGGCGTACGGAGCGGAGGGTTTGCTCGTCGAGTCGGGGTCCAGGGCGTAGGCGATCAGCTTGCCCAGCGGCTCGTCGGTGTCGAGCGCCTTGTCGACGGTGGGGTCCTCGGAGTAATCGCCGAGATCGCGAAGGAATTCGACGGCCAGATCGAGTTGTTCGTGGTCGATCGCGTCCGGGCCGCCGGCGAAGTCGTCGGCGAGCCCGCTCAGCACATAGACGTTGTCGTCGGTGATGTCGACGTGCAGTGAGCCGTCGGTGGCCGCCGTGCGGATGTCGTCGTAGGTGCTCAGGTCGGACAGGTCGTGGTCGTGCTCGTCGGCGAGGTAGCGGGCCAGCGCGCGTTCCGAGCTGAACACGCTGATTCTTCCGTTGCGGCCCAAGAAGATTGGGCGATCGTCGAAGTAGCAGCGCAAGGTGTAGAAGGTGCTTGTCCCGGTCATGATCGTGATCGGGTCGATGCCGACCTTCGCCCAGAAGTCCTCGTCACCACCGAGCACGACCTGGTGGCCGGCTGCGTGGTCTCCTTCGGGGTCTTCTTCGGTCGCGGTCTCGGATTCGACTTCCTCGCCGGAGGTTTCCGCCTCGGCCTCGTGCTCTTCCTCGTCGACCGGTTCGGCCAGCTCGGCCGCCGCGGCCTCCGACACCTTGCTGTCCACGTCGGGAATGCTGACGATCTTGTCGACGGCGCCGAGCACGTCATCCCAGCCGCGCCCGACGATATCGGCGATGGCGTGCCAGCGCTTGAGTCCGGCCTTGCCGGTGAAGTGGTCGATGCCGCCGCTGAGCGAACCAAGCGTCGGGTTGCCGTTGAAAAATTTCATCACCGCGGGCAGTTCGCACACCGATCCGATCGACGAGACGATCGTCAGCGTGTTGGCCAGCGCCGCCACCGATTCCTCGGTCGGCTTTTCCGAGACCACATCTTCGACCGAAACCAAGTCGAAGAGCTTGTCGTCGGCGGGCTCCAATTTATGGGCGTTGGCTTCGGTGAGCGCCTGCCACGCCGGGTGGTCGACGAGGTCGTTATCGGTGTTGGTGCGCACGAACGCGACCAGGTCGGCCGGATTTTCGAAGGTGAACAGGTCTTCGTCCTTGCCGAGGAACGCCTCCCATTCGTCACCGGCGTCGCGCCAGCGCGGTGCCCACACGGTGTAGCGGTCGCCGTCGGTCAGACTCAAACGGATAGGCACAAGGTCAGCAGCCATGCGGCAAACAATAGCGACGACCGTCCACCGGACCGGGGTCAGGCACCCCAGATGTCGGTGATCGCGGGTGCTCTGGCCGCGTAGCCGAGCTTGGGCAGCCCATACATCTGCTCGAGGGTGGACAGCACGTTGTAGTGGCTGATCGGCTGGTCGTAGGTGCCGGGCCGCACTCCTGCGCCGTAGATCACCGTCGGAATTTGATTGCGGGAAGTGTTGTCGTCCTCGTCCCAGGTCAGTATCAGCAGGCTGTTGTGGGCTCGCGCCCACGACGCATACTGCGACAGGTTCTGATACAGCCACTGGTCGCCCTGCGCGATCGACCCGTCGTGCATGTCGTTGTCGAGATTGGGGATGACCATCGACACGGTGGGCAGGCTGTCGTAATTCTCTCGCGCGGGGAACGACGAGAACGGCAGCGACCGGTTCGCGGGGATATTGGTGAAGCTGGCCCAGGGCACGTGTTTGCGCGCGTATTTGCCCGCCCGGCAGTCCTCCGAGCCCGGGGTGGGCAGGCTTTCGGCGAAGCCCACGAACGTGTAACCGGCGCCGAGGAGTTGGGAGCCGAGGTTGGGCTCGTTGCCCGCGTTGACCGGACAGACGTTGTCGTTGACCAATGTGGTGCCGGCGAACAACGCGTAGTAGTTGGGTTCGCTGGGATGCACCTCGGCGAAGGATTGCGACATCATCGCGCCGCCCGCGGCGAGCTGGTTGATGAACGGGGCCGCCTTGTTGCCGATGATGTTGGACTGCGAGCGATTCTCCTCGACCACGATCACCACGTGGGCGGGTGTCGGAAGGGCCGCCGCTGCGATGTCGACCCGGGGATCGGACGGTTGTTGAACAGGGGCGGGCCAGGACATCACCGCGGTGGCGACGGTCAGCACGCCGAACAGGCTGAGCACCCGATTTCGCCTGCCACTGCGGCCCGGTCGGCGTTGCATGGCGGGAGTATATGAGCGGCACAACGGGCTGGTCGGGACCCGCAGGGCCGTGTCGTGTGCCGCCTTCCTGAGAAACTTTTACAACTTTGCCGTGTTACGTCACACGCAGGCCCTACTATTCAGCCACGCAGGGTCGGGGGTGCCGTCCGCGGGCATGGAGGTCATCGATGACGGTTGCGCGGACTCGTGCGCTGAGCGCGGTGGCCGCGGCAGCCGCGTGTGCCACAGCGGTGAGCATGACGCCGGCATTTCAGTACAGCGTTCGCGCGCTGATGGCCGAGGTCGGTCTGGTCGCCAACGATGGCTGGATCATGGGCGGTACCGGAAACCCGCTGCCCGACGCGGGTTATGACACCAACGTCGAGAACCTCTACCTCCCCACCGGCTACAACTATCAGGTGCTCCCCACGCCGGAGCAGTTCTGCCCGATCGTCTGTTCGGCCGGCGAGCCCAACCTGGGTTTCGGCGACTCGGTGAATGCCGGAGTCACCGCTCTCAACGGCGACCCGACGACGGCGCTCGATCTCGGGAACAACGTCTCCGTGCTCGGTTACTCGCAAAGCGCGACCGTCGCGTCGGTGTGGATGAACGAGCTGATCGCCGATCACAACGCGAACCTGGACAACCTGCACGTGACGCTGCTCGGCGACCCGAACAGCCCGATCGGCGGGATGCTCGACCGCTTCCATTTCCCGGACGGCGTCGGGCAATTCAGTGTGACCCCCGAGCCGCAGCACGTTCCGTTCCTCGACATCCCGTTGGGCACCGACCCCACGCCGACCACCGGCATCGCCACCGACATCTACCTGGGTGAGTACGACGGCTGGAACGACTTCCCCGCAGACCCCAGTAACCTGTTGGCCGATTTCAACGCGCTGCTCGGGATCGAAACCGTGCACCCGTACTACCCGGACCCGACGCCGGACGTGAACCTCAACACCGACGGCATGATCACGCTCGGCACGATCGGTGACACCACCTTCCACGCGATCCCGGCGCCGCTGCCGATGCTGGCGTTCATGTACGACGGCGGGCCTGCCGGGCACTTCTTCTACGACTCCTTCAGCCCGTTCGCCACGCTGTTGGACGACTGGGGCTACGGCAACCCGGGTGACCCGGGTGCGGGCATTCCGGTCGACGGCATTGACCCGATCGGCGTGGCGGGCCCCTGGCAGGTTGATGCGACGGGCCAGCTGGTGCTCTCCGGTGGCGCCGGGTTCGTCGACAAGATGGATCCGCTGCAGATGCTCGCCGGTGTGGAATACGCCGCGGCGCAGACGTTTATCGGACCGATCAACGATCTGCTGCAGGACGCCGGTCAGCCCGAACTGCCGGCCTCGTTCGTCAACTCGGCGCTCTCGCTCTACGACCTGACCAACTCGTTGGACGCATCGCTGCTGACGTCGTGGACGGACATGACCGCGAGCATCCCGTCGTTCGCTCCGGACGCCATCCTCGACGGGTCGCCGCTGATCTCCGCGCAACCGCTGATCGACCTCGTGGGGTACGGCTTCGACGCCTTCAACTTCTTCGGCGCCTAGCGGCCAGTCGCACCGGCAACGGGCTCGGGGCGTGCACCCTTGCCCGGAAACGTGCCCAGATGTGATATCACCGGTTTCTACGGCCCGAGTGATATCGCGGGCGCTGCCGAGACGGGTGGGATTGCCTGATGGACGTCCATGTAATCGACCATCCGCTGGCCGCGGTGCGGCTGACCACGCTGCGCGACGAGGACACCGACAGCGCTGGATTCCGCGCCGCACTCGGTGAGCTGTCGCTGATGCTGGTCTACGAGGCGACCCGTGACGTGCCTCGCGAAAAGGTCACGGTGCGTACCCCGTTGGCCGAGGCTGCCGGTGCGCGGCTGGCCACCCCGCCGTTGCTGGTGGCGGTGCTGCGGGCCGGGCTGGGCATGGTCGATCCGGCCCAGGTGTTGCTACCGGAAGCGTCGGTGGGGTTCGTCGGCGTTGCCCGCGACGAGGAAACCGCGCTGCCCACACCGTATTTGGAATCGCTGCCCGACGATCTGCGCGGCCGGCCGGTGATCGTGCTCGATCCGATGCTGGCCACCGGCGGTTCGATGAAGCACGCCATCAGCCTGTTGCAGAACCACGGCGCGGACGACATCACCGTGGTGTGTGTGGTCGCGGCTCCGGAAGGCGTTGCGGCACTGCGTAAAGCGGCACCACGGGCGCGCCTGTTCACCGCCGCCGTCGATGACGGCCTCAACGACCACGCGTACATCGTTCCCGGTCTCGGTGACGCCGGCGATCGCCAGTTCGGGCCGCGCTGACTTACCAGCTTCGCACCGCGGTCGCGAGGTCGTCGCGCAACGCATCGGCGCGGACCCGGTCGTCAGAACGGATCTCGATGTAGAACTTGACCTTCGGCTCGGTCCCGGACGGTCGGACGACGACCCGTGCGGTCGTGCCGGCGGCACCGCCGGTGAAAATCAATGCGTCAGTGCTTGGCAGCAGATCCGCTGCGGTGACGTCGAATCCGGCGATGGTGGCCGGCGGTGTGGCGCGCAGTCGGCACATCAGTGCCGCGGCCTCGCCGGCGTCGGACACCGGACGAGAGACGGCAGCGCCGCTGTGCACCCCGAAGCGCCGACCCAAATCCTCGAGCGCATCGAGCAACGAGCGTTGCGACTGCTTGAGCGTTGCGACCAGGTCGCCGACCAACACTGCCGCGCTGATGCCGTCCTTGTCCCGCACCGCCGCCGGGTCGACGCAATATCCGATAGCTTCCTCGTAGGCGTACACCAGCGTGTGGCCGGGCAGATCGGCATCGGCCCGGGCCAGCCATTTGAAGCCGGTCAGGGTCTCGACATGGTGTGCGCCCCAGTGCGCGGCGATCGCCGCGAGCATCCGCGACGACACCACCGTGCTGGCAACCACGCTGTTGGCGGTATCGGCCTGCGACAGGATGTAATCGCCCAGCAACCAACCGGTTTCGTCACCGGAGAGCATCCGCCAACCGGCCGGTGTGGGTACGCCGACGGCACACCGGTCCGCGTCGGGGTCGAGTGCGATGGCGACGTCGGCCTCGACCTCGGCGGCAAGGGCGAGCAGCGCGTCGGTGGCGCCCGGTTCTTCGGGGTTGGGGAAGGCCACGGTGGGGAAGTCGGGGTCGGGAGCGAATTGACTCGCGACGGTGTGGACGTCGGTGAAGCCGGCCCGACGGAGTGTTTCGACCGCGACATCGCCGCCGACGCCGTGCAGTGGAGTGAGCGCGATGCGAATCGGGCCCCAGGCCGAGCGCCGCACCCGGGCGGCCCGTTCGACGTACTGCTCGACCAGCGCCGAATCGGAGAGCGTGACGGGCGATCTGGCGATCTCGTCGGCGAAGGGTGCTGCAGCCATTGCTATTTCGATCTCGCGATCGGTGGGGGAGATGATCTGGATCCCACCGTCCAGGTACACCTTGTAGCCGTTGTCGGTTGGTGGATTGTGTGACGCGGTGATCTGGATGCCGGCCGCCGCCCCGATGTTGCGTACGGCAAATGCCAGCACCGGTGTGGGTGCCGGAGATGGCAGCAGCGTCACTGAAAAACCTTCGGCGGCAAGCACTTCAGCTGTCGCCGCGGCGAAGGCGGCCGATCCGTGACGGGCATCGCGACCCACGATCACGGTAGATTCGGCCAGGCCGCGACGCTGGAGCACCGTCGCCACCGCCCAGGTAGCACGCAAGACCACGGCAAGATTCATCGAGTCCGGGCCGCCGCGCACCGGGCCGCGCAGTCCCGCGGTGCCGAACGACAGCGGGCGGGAAAACCGTTTGGCCAGTTCGGCTTCACCGCAGCGGGCGAGTTCGGTAGCCGTCGCCGGGTCGGGATCGTGCGCTATCCATTCCTCGGGATTAATGGCGCCGCTCCTACAGCCGTGCGACCACGCCGGCGAGCAGCGAACCCATCCGGGCCGCCGACGCGACCCCGGTTTCGAGCACCTCGACGTGACTGAGCGGCTCGCCGGTGATCCCCGCGGCCATGTTGGTGACCAGCGAGACGCCGAGCACCTCGGCGCCGGCGGCTCGCGCCGCGATTGTCTCGTGCACGGTGGACATGCCGACCAGATCGGCACCCAACGTGCGCAGCATCCGGATTTCGGCCGGTGTCTCGAAATGCGGGCCGGGCAGTCCGGCGTACACGCCTTCGGGCAGTTTCGGGTCGACCTCGCGGGCGAGCGCCCGCAGCCGCGGGGCGTAGGCGTCGACCATGTCGACGAATTGGGCTCCGGCCAACGGTGATCGCGCGGTCAGGTTCAGGTGGTCGCTGATCAACACTGGCTGCCCCACGCCGAAGTCTTCGCATACCGCGCCGGCCGCGTTGGTGAGCACGACGATGCGGGCACCCGCCGCGCACGCGGTGCGCACCGGATGAACGACATGCTGCAAGTCGTGGCCTTCGTAGGCGTGCACCCGACCGGCCAGCACCAGCACGCGGTGCCCACCGATGGCCACCGAGAGCACCTGCCCGGTGTGGCCGGCCGCCGACGGTGGGGTGAATCCGGGTACGTCGGCCATCGGGACGATCGCCGTCGGCTCGCCGAGGGCGGCCACTGCCGGCGCCCAGCCGGAACCGAGCACGATCGCCACGTGGTGTCCGCCGATGCCGGTCTTGTCGGCGATGAACTGCGCTGCGGTGTCTGCGAGCACAGACGCAGCCTAATCGGCTCCCCGCCGGCTGAGCTGGTCCAGCACGCGCAAAAAGACGTCACGGTCGCCGGCCGATATCTGGCCCAGCCACTGTTCCTCACCGCGTTGGATGTCCGCCTGAACCGCGTCCTTGATGGAACGGCCCGCGTCGGTGATCGCCAACAGGCGTGCCCGGCGGTCGTCGGGATCGGGCATCCGCTCGATGTAGCCGCGGTCCTGCAGTTCGTCGAGTGTGGAAATGATGCGCGTCTTGTCGGCGCCGATCGCCTCGGCGAGTGCGGCCTGGGTGCGGATCGGTGAGCGGTCCAGGGCGATGAGCACGATGTAGCCCCACATCGACAGTCCGTGCGCCGCCAGCACCGGCATCTCGGCGGCCACCGTCTGGCGGCCCAATTCCGCCAGCATCTCCGCAAGATCCCGCCGCGCCGCCTTTCGTGCCATACCACGATGATAAAGCTGGACATATAATATGCGTACGCATACGATAAGCGAATGCATACAAATAACGACATCCGCGCAGGGCACCGGGTCGCGGTGCTGGCCTCGGTCGACCTCGTTGCCACGGTCACTGTCGACGACCTGTCGAAGGCCACGCCGTGCGCCGGCTGGAACCTCGCCGACCTGCTGACGCATATGACCGTCCAGCACCGGGGATTCGCCGCGGCCGCCCGCGGGCACGGCGCTGACGAGGCGGTCTGGCAGACCGGGACCATCGGCGAGGCGGTGACATCCGATCCCGCCGGCACCTATGCGGCGGCCGCGGCCGCGGTGATCGACGCCTTCGTGGGCGACAATGTGCTGGAGGCGCCGTTCGTGCTGCCGGAACTCGGTGGCGACGCGGCCTTTCCGGGGGCGATGGCGATCGGCTTTCACTACATCGACTACGTCGTGCACGGCTGGGATGTGGCCCGCACGCTGGGCCGCCCCTACGAGCTTCCCGCCGAGGTGGTGGCTGCCGCGGTGCCGTTGGCGCTCTTCGTTCCCGACGGCGAGTTCCGCGCTGTCGACAACGCGCCGTTCGGCCCGGCGATCCCGTCGCCCGGGCAGACCGGTGATCTCGACCGCATCCTGGCCCATCTCGGCCGCTCGCCGCAGTGGGAGCCACCCGTGATGGCGGTTGATCGCCGCTAGTCGTTGTGCTCGCCGGCGACGGGCGGTGAGATACTGCGACGATGGCTTCCATTCCGGCGCTGGACCGCGTCGACGACACGGTGCGGCGTCGCAGCAGCGATCTCGTCGAGTTGTCGCACGCGATTCACGCCGAGCCGGAGTTGGCGTTCGCCGAGCATCGCAGTTGCGCGAAAGCGCAAACCTTGGTGGCCGAGCGCGGTTTTGAGATCACTGCGGCGGCGGGCGGTTTGGACACCGCGTTTCGCGCCGACTACGGCAGCGGTCCGCTGACCGTCGGCATCTGCGCCGAATACGACGCGCTACCCGAGATCGGTCATGCCTGCGGCCACAACATCATTGCCGCGTCGGCGGTCGGCGCGGCGTTGGCACTCGCCGATGTCGCCGACGAACTGGGTATTCGGGTTTCGTTGCTCGGCACTCCCGCCGAAGAATTCGGGGGCGGAAAAGTGTTGCTGCTCAACGCCGGGGTGTTCGACGATCTGGCTGTGTCGGTGATGGTGCATCCGGGCCCGGTGGATATCGCGGCCGCCCGCTCGCTGACGCTGTCTGCGATCCGGGTGACGTATCGCGGCAAGGAATCTCACGCGTCGGCCGCGCCGTTCCTGGGTATCAATGCCGCCGATGCGGTCACCGTCGCGCAGGTGGCGATCGGCTTGCTGCGCCAGCAGTTGGCCCCCGGGCAGCAGATGCACGGCATCGTCTCGCAGGGTGGGCAGGTCGCCAACGTCATCCCCGCGCACACCGAGTTGCAGTACACGATGCGGGCGATCGATGCGACTTCGCTGGCCGACCTGGAAGCCAAAGTGGGCGACTGCTTTTTGGCCGGCGCGGTGGCCACCGGTTGCGACTACAGCATCGAGCACACCGAGCCGATGTACGACGCGCTCAAACCCGATCCCTGGCTGGCCGAGACCGTCCGTGCGGAAATGGTTCGGCTCGGCCGCACACCGCTGGCTGCGGAATACGAAGCGGCGCTTCCGTTGGGCAGCACCGACATGGGTAACGTCACCCAGTTCCTGCCCGGCATCCACCCGATGGTCGCCGTCGAAGCCGGCGGCGCGTCGTTGCACCAGTCCGACTTCACCGCGGCCGCTGCCGGGCCGAGCGCCGATTCGGCGGTCGTCGATGGCGCAATCATGTTGGCGCGCACGGTTGTTCAGCTCGCCGAGTCGCCGGAGCAACGCGACCGGGTGCTGGCAGCTCAGGCGCAACGGGCGGCATCATGAGCATGCGTCACATCGCCGCCTCCTGGCTGGCCGCGCACCAGGACGACCTCGTCGGCTGGCGCCGACACATCCACCGCTACCCGGAGTTGGGTCGTCAGGAGTTCGCCACCACGCAGTTCGTGGCCGAGCGGTTGGCAGAGGCCGGCCTCAACCCGAAGGTGCTGCCCGGTGGCACCGGCCTGACGTGCGATCTCGGCCCCGATGGGGAGCCGTACGTCGCACTGCGAGCCGATATGGACGCGCTGCCGATGGCCGAGCGGACGGGAGCGCCGTACACCTCGACGATGCCCAACGCCGCGCATGCCTGCGGCCACGACGGGCACACCGCGATCCTGCTGGGGACCGCGCTGGCTCTGGCGGGCGCGCCGGAGTTGCCGGTCGGAGTCCGGTTGATCTTTCAGCCCGCCGAAGAGTTGATGCCCGGGGGTGCAATCGACACGATCGCCGCGGGTGCGATGTCGGGCGTCGGCCGGATCTTCGCGCTGCACTGCGACCCCCGACTGGCGGTCGGCAAGATCGCGGTGAAGCCCGGGCCGATCACGTCGGCCGCCGACATGATCGAGATCGCACTGAGCTCGCAGGGCGGGCACACCTCGCGGCCGCACCTGACGGGCGACTTGGTCTACGGGTTGGGCACGCTGATCACCGGGCTACCGGGCGTGCTGTCGCGTCGCATCGACCCACGCAACAGCACCGTGATGGTATGGGGCGCAGTCAATGCCGGCGTGGTGGCAAACGCCATCCCGCAGAACGGCACACTGGCCGGCACGGTTCGCACCGCCAGTCGCGAGACCTGGTTGGGCATGGAAGACATCGTCCGCGAGACGGTGACGGCGTTGCTGGCGCCGCTGGGCATCGAGCACACCCTGCAGTACAACCGCGGCGTCCCGCCGGTGGTCAACGAAGAAGTGTCGACGCGCATCATCACCCACGCCATCGAGGCGATCGGGCCCGATGCCCTGGCCGACACCAAACAATCCGGCGGCGGCGAGGACTTCTCCTGGTATTTGGAGGAAGTGCCGGGCGCGATGGCCCGGCTCGGCGTGTGGTCGGGTCACGGCCCGCAGCTGGACCTGCACCAGCCGAACTTCGACCTGGACGAGCGCGCGCTGGGAATCGGCGTGCGGTTGATGGTCAACATCGTCGAGCAGGCCGCCGCCTTCCGCTAGCGCGGGCGCTACTCGGCGTGGCCCGGGCCGACGTTGCGGGCCGGACAGGTGCGAATCTTGTGCACGTAATCGCTTGGTGCACCGGCAATTTCAGCAGCATCGGCCATCACGCCGATGTAGCGTGCCGACGGCAGGCCGCCTTCCCAGGCGTCCACCACATACAGCCAGGCCAGCACCGGATCGGTCGTCGTGTCCGACGACAGTCGTTCCACCCGGCAACGGATCTTCTTGTGAATACCGAGCTCGGAGCCTTCCCAGCGGTCGAGAGTGTTCTCGTCGGCCGACGTCATGTCGTAGAGCACGACGAACACTTTCGACGTCGGATCCTCGACGACGGTGGCCAGGGCGCCTTCCCACCCGATGTCCTCGCCGCCGAACGTCAGGCGCCAACCGTGTAACCAGCCGGTTCCGGCCATCGGGGAGTGGGGTGCACGCTGCTGCATCTGCTCGGGATGCATGTTCGAGCCGTAAGCGGCGTAGAGCGGCACGGGGAAATCTTAGACGGCGGCCGTTGTCGCGGCGCATATCCGCAACCTTCGCCCGGTCTGAGTGTCCGACTCCTTCTCGGCCGCTGCGCGGCTGCATCGTCGTCGGACTCCGGTCTCGAGTCGTCCGACTCCTTCTCGGCCGCTGCGCGGCTGCATCGTCGTCGGACTAGGTTATGTGACGTGGCGACCCGCATCGTGATCATCGGGGGAGGACCGGCCGGTTACGAGGCGGCGCTGGTCGCGGCGGCGCGCGACGCGCACGTCACCGTCATCGACTCCGACGGCATCGGCGGCGCGGCGGTGCTCTTCGACTGTGTGCCGTCGAAAACCTTCATCGCGTCCACCGGCGTGCGCACTGAGCTGCGCCGGGGGCCGCACCTGGGCTTCGACATCGACATCGAAGCCGCCAAGATCTCGCTGCCCGAGATCCACCAGCGTGTCAAGCGGCTGGCCGCCGACCAGTCAGAGGACGTCAAAGCGCAGCTGCTCAGCGCCGGAGTCGACGTGATCCAAGGCACGGGCGAGCTGGTTGACAGCACCCTCGGTCTGGCGACACACCGCGTGCAAGCCACCGCGCCCGACGGCGCCACCAGCACCTACGACGCCGACGTGGTGCTGATCGCGACCGGTGCCAGCCCCCGCGAATTGCCGACCGCGCGGCCCGACGGCGAGCGGATCCTGACCTGGCGTCAGCTCTACGACCTGGACGCGCTACCCGAACACCTGATCGTGGTCGGCTCCGGAGTGACCGGTGCTGAATTCGTGCACGCCTACACCGAATTGGGTGTCGACGTGACGGTGGTGGCCAGCCGTGACCAGATCCTGCCCTACGAGGACGCTGACGCGGCCGCGGTGCTCGAGCGGATCTTCTCCGAGCGCGGCGTCAGGCTCGTCAAGAATGCCCGCGCGGACTCGGTGACCCGCACCGATTCCGGCGTGCTGGTGACCCTGGCCGACGGCCGGACGGTCGAGGGCAGCCATGCGCTGATGACGATCGGCTCGGTGCCGAACACCGGCAACCTGGGGCTGGACCGGGTCGGCATCGAACTCGGGCGCGGCAATTACCTCACCGTCGACAGGGTGTCGCGGACGTCGGTGTCCAACATCTACGCCGCCGGCGACTGCACCGGCCTGCTGCCGCTGGCCTCGGTCGCCGCGATGCAGGGGCGGATCGCGATGTGGCACGCGCTCGGTGAGGCTGTCACGCCGATCCGGCTGCGCACCGTCGCCGCCGCGGTGTTCACCCGGCCCGAGTTGGCGGCGGTAGGAGTTCCGCAGTCCGCCATCGACGACGGATCGGTGCAGGCCCGCACGATCATGCTGCCGCTGCGCACCAACGCACGGGCCAAGATGTCCGGGCTGCGGCACGGCTTCGTGAAGTTGTTCTGCCGTCCGGCAACCGGCGTGGTGATCGGCGGCGTCGTGGTCGCCCCGATCGCCTCGGAGCTGATTCTGCCGATCGCGATGGCCGTGCAGACCCGGCTGACCGTGAATCACCTGGCACAGACGCTGAGTGTGTACCCGTCGCTGTCCGGTTCGATCACCGAGGCGGCGCGTCGCTTGATGGCACACGACGACCTGGATTAGTACGGCCAGGTAACCTTGGGACCTGCGACCTACTGGCGAGTAACCGACAGGAGACTGGTGTCGTGAGCGACCCGACTCGCGTCCCCGCGAGCTTTTTGGGCCCCGAACAACGCGCTGCGGCGTGGCAGCGCCTCGGCAGCGAACAGTTCGACGTCGTGGTTATCGGCGGCGGCGTGGTGGGTTCGGGATCAGCGCTGGACGCCGCGACCCGCGGCCTGAAGGTCGCGCTGGTTGAAGCCCGCGACTTCGCCTCCGGCACATCGAGCCGATCGTCGAAGATGTTCCACGGCGGACTGCGCTACCTCGAGCAGCTGGAATTCGGCTTGGTGCGCGAGGCACTGTTCGAGCGCGAACTGTCGTTGACCACGCTGGCGCCGCACCTGGTCAAGCCTCTGCCGTTTCTCTACCCGCTGACCAAGCGGTGGTGGGAGCGGCCCTACGTGGCATCCGGCATTATGCTCTACGACCAGCTCGGCGGCGCGAAATCCGTTCCCGCGCAGAAGCATCTGACCCGCGCCGGCGCGCTGCGGCTCTCACCGGGACTCAAGCGCAGCTCGCTGATCGGCGGTATCCGCTACTACGACACCGTCGTTGACGATGCCCGCCACACACTGACCGTGGTGCGGACCGCCGCGCATTACGGCGCCGTGGTGCGGTCTTCGACGCAGGTGGTGTCGCTGCTCCGCGAGGGCGACCGGGTGACCGGTGTGCGGGTGCGCGATTCCGAGGACGGCGCGGTGACCGAGGTCCGCGGCCACGTCGTGGTCAACGCGACCGGGGTGTGGACCGACGAGATCCAGGCATTGTCCAAGCAGCGCGGGCGATTTCGGGTACGGGCCTCCAAGGGTGTGCACATCGTCGTGCCGCGGGACCGGATTGTCAGCGACGTCGCGATCATCCTGCGCACCGAGAAGTCGGTGATGTTCGTGATCCCCTGGGGCAACCACTGGATCATCGGAACCACCGACACCGACTGGAATCTGGACCTCGCGCACCCGGCCGCCACCAAGGCCGACATCGACTACATCTTGGGCACCGTCAACACCGTGCTGGCTACTCCCTTGAGCCACAACGATATTGACGGTGTGTACGCGGGCTTGCGCCCGCTGCTGGCCGGGGAGAGCGAGGAGACGTCCAAGCTGTCCCGCGAGCATGCCGTCGCGGTACCGGCGCCGGGTCTGATCGCCATCGCCGGCGGCAAGTACACCACCTACCGGGTGATGGGCGCAGACGCGATTGACGCTGCGGCGCAATATGTTCCGGCCAGGGTAGCACCGTCGATCACCGAAAAGGTGCCGCTGCTGGGCGCTGACGGCTACTTCGCGCTGATCAACCAGACCGAACACGTCGGCGCGCTCGAGGGGCTGCACCCGTACCGGGTGCGTCATCTGCTGGACCGCTACGGGTCGCTGATGAACGAGGTGCTGGCGCTGGCCGCCGACCGCCGCGATCTGCTCGCCCCGATCGCCGCCGCCCCGGGTTACCTGCGGGTCGAGGTGGCCTACGCCGCGGCTGCCGAGGGCGCGCTGCATCTGGAAGACATCCTGGCTCGCCGCACCCGCATCGCCATCGAGTACGCCCACCGCGGCGTCGACTGCGCTCGCGAGGTGGCCGACATCGTGGCCCCCGCCCTGGGCTGGACCGCGGCCGACGTCGACCGCGAGGTCGAGACGTACACGGCCCGGGTGGAGGCCGAGGTGCTGTCGCAGACCCAGCCCGACGACGCGTCCGCCGATGCATTGCGGGCCAGCGCTCCGGAGGCCCGCGCGGAGATCCTCGAGCCGGTGCCCTTGAATTGAGGCGAGCCCCGCTGCCGCCCCGCGACGGACTGGGACCGGCGCGGCTGCGCGTGTGGGGCGGACCCCTCGGTGAGGAGCTGACCAGCAGATTCGGGCCCGAAGTGGCGGCCAAAGCCGTCGCCGGCGAAGTCGTCGACCGGCACGGAGTGGTGCTTGATCCGGCCACGGTGTTGCCCGCCGGTGCCGTCGTCTACCTCTATCGCGAACTGCGCGAGGAGGTCGAGGTGCCCTTCGACATCCCGGTGCTGTACCAGGACGACGACATCGTGGTCGCCGACAAGCCGCATTTTCTGGCCACCATGCCGCGCGGGCGCCACGTCGCGCAGACGGCGCTGGTGCGGCTCCGGCGACAACTCGGGCTCGACGAGTTGAGCCCGGCTCACCGCCTGGATCGGTTGACCGCCGGGGTGTTGCTGTTCACCACGCGTCGCGAGATCCGCGGCGCCTATCAGACGTTGTTCGCCCGCGGGGCGGTGCGTAAAACCTATCTGGCGAGGGCGGCGGTCAACCCCGGTGTCGCCCTGCCTTATGAGGTGCGCAGTCGAATCATGAAGTATCGCAGCAATTTTCAGGCAGTTGAGGAAGCCGGTGAACCTAACGCGGTAACGCTGGTGGAGCTATTGTCGGCCGACGGGCTGTACCGGCTGACGCCGCGGACCGGCCGGACCCACCAGCTTCGGGTGCACATGGCCTCGTTGGGCACCCCGATCTGGGGTGACCCGCTCTATCCGGAGGTACTCGACGTCGCCGCCGACGATTTCTCCACGCCACTGCAGCTGCTGGCTCAGCGAATTGAATTCCAGGATCCGCGCAGCGGCGAGGCGCGCGAGTTTGTCAGCGAGCGCCGACTGCTCAGGCCGCCGCTATCAGCAGCGCTCGACTCCGGGTCTGATCAGGGGCAGGCCGTGACCGACCAGGATGTGGCCGGGCCGCGCTGACGCGACCGGCGTCGGAGTGGGCGTGAGGCGCACCGACGAGGCCGCCGAGGTGACCGCGTTGAGCACCTGGCGTGCCCAATCGGTCAGGCCGGTGGCGGCGGTCAGGTCAACGAAGCGCGCGCTGACGAAGTCATGCAGGGTTTCCACGTCGTCCGTCCTTTGGTAAGTGCCGGGCACTACAACAACGATTGGGGAGCCCTCTTCGGCTCAATCTGTCGGCTTTTGTGATCAAGCCCATTTCACTCGTGGCATGCGACACACGTCACTTGAGCTGCAACATCGACCTCGCCGTTGGTATTCCACGGTATGCGTTGCGGGTCATTCGGGTCGGAGGCTGACGTCAACACTGGGTGAACCTTTTCGACGCAATTACCGTCCGCGCGGTGCGGCCGGCACCCGTCTCTTCGATTGTGAACGTCCGGGAAACCACGCCTGAAATCGTGACTCTCGTTTCGGCAGCAGAAGCTGGGCATAATGACCGAAGTGCGAATCTTGTTACCATTCCTCATGGATGCGAGCGCCACAGCAGTGCGCACAAACGCCAGTGCGACTCAATCCGCTGACCGTCTGAAGGAATTCGATTGAAGCTCAACCGATTTAGCGCCGCACTGAGCATTCTGGTGACCGGTGTGCTGATCTTGTCGGCATGCGGAGGCCACAACAATGCCTCCGGCGGCGGCACCAGCACGAGCGCTGCACCGGTGAAAGTGACCTGTGGCGGCAAGCCGGACCTGAAAGCCAGCGGCTCGACCGCGCAGAAGAACGCGATGGTTGAGTTCATCAAGGTCTTCGCGCAGTCCTGCCCGGGACAGTCCCTGGAGTACACCGCCGACGACTCCAGCGCCGGAATCAACGAGTTTTTAGAAAACAAAACCGATTTCGCCGGGTCCGACTCGACGCTCACGAGGGACGAGTACGACAGGGCCCAGCGCAGGTGCGGTTCGCCCACCTGGAACCTGCCGATGGTTGTCAGCCCGATCGCGATTGCTTTCAACGTCAACGGCGTGACGTCGCTGAACCTCGACGGCCTGACCGCGGCGCAGATCTTCAACGGCCAGATCAACATGTGGAACGACGGCGCGATCCAGCTGCAGAATCTGGGCGTCAAGCTGCCCAACGAGCCTATCCACGTTGTGTTTCGCAGTGACGAGTCCGGAACCACCGACAACTTCCAGCGATACCTCGACACGGCGTCGAAGGGCACCTGGGGATTTCCCGCCGGGCGGAAGTTCAACGGCGGCGTTGGTGAGGGGGCCGTGGGCAATGACGGTGCCGCCGAAAAGGTCAAGAGCACCGAGGGGACGGTCACCTACCTGGCGTGGTCGTTTGCCCAGTCGCAACACTTGAGCACGGCCAGCATCATCACCTCGGCCGGGCCCGACCCGGTCGCGATCAGCCCCGAGTCGGTGGGTAAGACGATCTCCACGGCGTGGTTCATCAAGAAGGGCGACGACCTCGCCCTGGACACCATCTCGTTCTACCGGCCGAACCAGCCCGGGGCCTACCCGATTGTGCTGGCCACCTACGAGATCGTCTGCTCGAAGTATCAGGATCCCACGGTGGGCCAGGCCGTGCGAGCCTTCCTGCAGAGTTCGATCGGACCGGGTCAGAAGGGTTTGCTCGGCGCCGGCTACATTCCGATTCCGGACGAGTTCAAACCGCGGCTGTTGAACTCGATCAACGCGATCTCGTGATGCGACCAAGCGCAATGTTCCAAGGTAATTTTCGCCGTAGTCAACCCAGCGTTTTCCCGCGGTAGTAAATCTGTTGAATCATGGATTTCACGATGCTGCCGCCCGAGGTCATCTCGGCGCTGATTCATTCGGGACCCGGTTCGGGGTCGCTGGCTGACGCGGCCGCGGCGTGGCGTCAGCTCGGCGCCGATCTGGAGGACGCCGCCGACAACTACTCAGCGACGGTGTCGTCGATGGCCGATTCCTGGCACGGACCGTCGTCGTCGGCGATGTTGGAGTCCGTCGCGCCGTATCTGAAATGGCTTCGCACCACCTCGCAGCAGGCTCAGCAGGTCGCCGCGTCGGCACAGGCCGCCGCGAGCGCATTCAACTCTGCAAGCGCGTCGGTGGTTCCGACGGCGCAGGTGCTGGCCAACCGGACGCTGCTGGCGAAGTTGCTGGCCACCAACACATTTGGCAAGAACATGCCGGCGATCGCCGCGACCGAGGCCAACTACCAGGAGATGTGGGCCACCAACGCCGCGGCGATGACCCGCTACCAGGCCGCTTCGGCGCAGGCCACGACGCTGCCGCAATTCACGTCGCCCACCTCGACGGCGAACCCGTCCGGGCAGGCCGCAGCTCAGTCGGCCGCGACTACGGCGTCGCCCGCGGCAGCCACCTCGGCGGCCACGACCGCGGCGGCGACTCCCGCCGACGCCATCCCGCCTGCCTTCGACCCCAACGTCGGCTTTGTCGGGCTGGCGAATACCTATGCCAACCAGTTCGTTTCGTCCGGTTTCCCGATCAACCTGCTCAGCTACCTGGCGCAGAGCCAGTCGGCCCAGGCGCTGCAAGGTGTCAGCGCCCAGGTCGGTCAGGGTGTCTCTGAAGGCGAGGAGGCGCTGGGTGGCGCCGCGAACAGCTTGGGCGGCGGGGCCGCCGGCGCTTTGGGGGCCCTGGGTGGCGGAGGGGGACTGGGCGCGCTTGGCGCGGCCGGGCTCTCGGCGCCCGCCGCTGCTGCGGCGACCGGTGTCGCGGTACCGATGGGCGGGCTGATGGCACCTCCGGCGGCCGGGACACTGCTGGCGACGTCGCAGGCCCCGGTTCAACTCGCTTCGGCGGCAACGCCACTCGGCGCGGGCGAAGCCGGCGGCATACCGATGATGCCACCGCTGATGCCACCGCCGATTTCGCCGGGCAGCGGCTGGCGCAAACGCAAGGCGCAGAAGTACGAAGATATTTCGATCGGCAAGGAGCTCAAGGGCAACGTGATGAAGCCGCCTCCGTCAGCGGGCTGAGCTTCCACTGGTGCGCGAAAGCGACTGCCGCAGCGTCGAAATCCGCTATCAGGCTCCGGTGTGCCGAGGACAGAATGCGGCGATGCTGACGCCGACGAAGAATCCGGCGTGGTAGCCGTCGAGACCGCTCTGCTGCATCACGTCATTCGCCACGTCGCTCGAGGGTCTGCCGCCGTCGAGCGCATCGCAGACCTGGTGGCCGGCGATGACGGCCGCCTGTCCCGACGCGAAGGTGATCTGCTTAGCCTGCAACGCATTCAAGAAGCTGGCGTCGACGGAGTCGGCGTGCGCGCTGGGCGCAGTGATTGCCGCGATGCCGAGCGACGCGGTCACGAGGACCAAGATGGCCAGGCTGGTCACTACTGATCGCACAGGATTGAGCAAGCGCACTCGGGTGGTCGTCCTTTCTCATCCGGTCCGCTGAGCAGAACGCGCGAGTATTGCGGCAGCACGCAAAACTGCTGACGTTGCGATCATTGCATGCCACGGCCGGAGTTTTGAAGCGCGCGGTGCGGCCAACACGGGCGAGTGGCATCGTTTACCGAATGGACATGCCCTGGGCATTCAACGTTGGCAGGCAGGGCACCAGTAGGCCACCCGCTCGCCGCTGTCGTCGTAGCGGATCGGCGAACCGCAGCGTCGGCAGCTTTCCGCGCGACGCCCGTACACCCAGAATTGCCGTCCGGGCCGGGCGTCACCAGTGGTGCACCGATTCTGCCGTAAGCGGTTGACCCACAACATGTCGCGCGCACGAAGGACGAGACGATGTGGGTCGGCGATCGCAGCCACGGGCGCAGTGGGCAGGAGGCCGCTGATGAAACACAATTCGTTGCAGAAGACGTTGCCGATGCCGGCCATCACGCGCTGGTCGAGCAGCGCCTCGGCGATCGGTCGATGTGGTTCCGCGATGAGGTTGGTCGCGGCGAGCTCGGCGTCCCAGTCCTCGCCGAGCAGATCGGGTCCCAGGTGGTCGATCACGTCGTCGTCATGGTCGCGTTCCAAGATCTGCAGGATGCCCAGGTCGATACCGATCGCTCGAATGTCGTCGGTTTCCAAGATGATTCGAACCCGGTAGTCGACTCGTCGTCCTTTGGAGGTGATCCGCCAGGCGCCGTCCATTTTCAAATGCGAATGGATGCTGGCCGGCCCGACGCGGATGAACAAGTGCTTGCCGCGGCTGCGTACCTCGTCGACGACCTGACCGGTCAGGTCGACGGTGGCGAAGCGCGGCACCCGTACGTCGCAGCGGGTCAGCGTATGGCCGACCAACGCCGTCCGCAGTTTGTCTGCGGTACGGAAAACGGTGTCACCCTCCGGCATGCGTCATCGCAGTCGCAGCCCGCGCGGCGTGCGGGCGAAGCCGGCGTCGGTCAAGGCCGTGACGACCGGTGCCGCGACCTCCGGGGCCAGCACCGACGCGCTGTTGATGCGCTCGATCAGGATCGAGTTGACCTGTCTGGCCGCGACCAGATTGGCGAGCGCGACCGCTGCGGCGTGATTGGCCTCGGGGCTGTCGTCGGTGAAGCTCAGCATCGACTTCCCGCCGCGCTCGAGGAACCACACCAGTTCGCCGTCGACCAGCACGACGAGCGCGCCGGCTTTGCGGCCCGGCCGGGCAGCGCTGTCTTCCGTCGAGCGCGACGGCCAGGGCAGCGCGGCGCCATAAGGGTTGGCGGGATCGGCAGCGGCCAGCACCACCGCGCGATACCCCGGTCGTTCGGGATCGACGCCGTCCAGGTAACTGCGCAACCGGTCGACGGTGGATGCCACCGCGAACTGGGCGCCGCCGAGCGATTCCACGAAATAGCCGCGTTGGCATCGGCCGGCGTCCTCGAATGCCGTCAGCACCTTGTAGAGCATGGCAAAGCCACCGGGCACGCCTTCAGCGGCGACCGCGCCCTTGGTCAGCACCCCGTGCCGGCTCAACAGCAGTTCCGCCTGGTGGTGGCCGCGGGTGGTGGAATCGGGCTCGGGTGCCGGCAGCGCCGACCAGCGGCCGGCGACGGTGGGATCGGCGGCCCGCGCCTGTGGGTTTGCCACGCTGTAGCGGCTCAGCCGCGGCGGGCGCTTACCGCGGGCGGGGCGGTGCGCGGGCGCGGAGCGTTTGCGCCCCGGCGCCCCGGACAACAGCGCGCGCACCGGCGCGAACGTATCGCCGGTCACCCAGCCCGCCCAGATCAGCTCCCATAGAGCGGTTCTGAGCTCGGCTTCACCGATGCCCGGCTGCCCCAGTTGCCGGAAAAAGAAGGCGCCGCCGCCGGCCAGCATGTCCAGGATCGCGCGATGTGCCGCGGTGAACTCGATCTCCGATCCAGCGGCCAGCGTCAGCGGGACGGTGTCGGCGGGGTGAAACGCGACCCAGCCGTCGCTGCCGGAGATCGATCCCGCGCCCGACCACAGCACCTCCCCGGAAGCCAGCAACTCGTCGAGCAGAGCGGGTGAATAGTCGCGCACCCGTGGCGCCAGCACCAGCGATTCGACTGCGGACGCCGGCAGGGGAACACCGGCGAGTTGGTCGACGACGGCTACCAGGCCGTCCAGGCCGGAATTGGGCGGCGAGCCGCGGCCGATGCCATGCCAGGCCGGCAGGAATCTTGCGTAGGCGCTGGTGCTGACCGGTTCCACCTGCGCCCGCAGCGCGGCCAGCGATCGACGCCGCAGAATCCGCAGCACCTCGGCGTCACACCATTCGTCGCCGACCGCATCGGTGGAGAACTCGCCGCGGACCAGTTTGCCGTCGGCGGCGAGCCGGCCCAGCACATCGGCGGCGACGCGCAGGCCGAGCCCGAATCGGGCCGCCACATCGGCGGTGGTGAACGGCGCATGGGTGCGCGCGTAACGGCTCAAGAGCTCGCCCAGGGGGTCGGCGACCGCTTCGGTGAAGCTGGCCGGAATCCCGACTGGCACGGCGACCCCGACACCGTCGCGCAGCCGGCCCATGTCCTCGATCGCCACCCACCAACTGCCGCCGGCGAACGACACCGGCAGCGCCCGCTTGGCGGCGTACAACGCCTCGAGCCAGCCGCCGACGTCGGCGCCGCCGGCGCGGTCGGCCACTTCCTCGGCGGTCAACGGCCCGAGCAGACGCAACAGGTCGGCAACCGCCTCGGCGTCGCGGGCGGCCCGGTCGGGCGCCAGGTGCTGCAATTGCCGGCCGGTGCCGGCGACGACATCGGGGTCGAGCAACTCGCGCAACTCGACCCGGCCCAGCAACTCGGCCAGCAGCGTGGGATCCAGCGACAGCGCCGCCGCGCGGCGTTCGGCCAGCGGGCTGTCGCCCTCGTACATGAACGCTCCGACGTAGCCGAACAGCAGTGAGGCCGCGAACGGCGAGGGCGTCGCGGTCTCGGTCTCGACGACGCGGATCTTGCGGGCGGCGATGTCGCCCATCAGCCCAGCCAGTGTCGGCACGTCGTATACGTCCTGCAGGCACTCGCGGACCGTCTCCAAAACGATCGGAAAGTCCGGGTACTTACGCGCGACATCCAGCAGCTGAGCCGCCCGCTGGCGCTGATGCCACAACGGGGACCGCTTACCGGGGTGTCGCCGCGGCAGCAGCAGTGCACGGGCCGCGCACTCCCGGAATCGCGAGGCGAACAGGGCCGAACCGCCCACCTCGGCAGTGACGATCGGATCGATCTCGTCGGCGTCGAACACGAATAGGTCGGCACCCGGGGGCGCTTCGAGTCCCGATTCGGAGACCGTGTCGGGCAGCCGTACCACGATGCCGTCGTCGGAAGCCGTGGGCTTCTCGTCGATGCCGTAGCGTTCGCGCAGCCGCCGGCTCACCGCCAGCGCGAGCGGCCCGTGTACCCGTAATCCATAGGGAGAGTGCAGGATCAGCCGCCAGTCACCCAGCTCGTCACGGAAACGTTCGACCAGCAACGTGGTATCGGTGGGTACCACGTTGGTGGCAGTCCGCTGGTCGTCCAGCAGGCGCCACAGGTTCTCGATGGCGTAGGAGTTGAATCCGAGTTCACCGCAACGGCTTTCGAACGGACCCCGCTCCAGGGCGGCCAGTTCGCCGGTGAAGGCGCCGACCGCGCGGCCGAGTTCGGCGGGGCGACCCGAATCGTCGCCGCGCCAGAACGGCAACCGGGCCGGTTCGCCCGGCGCTGGGATCACCAGCACCCGGTCGTGGGTGATCTCGGTGATCCGCCAGCTGGTGGCGCCCAATGCGATGACATCGCCCGGCCGCGACTCGTAGACCATCTCTTCGTCGAGTTCGCCTACTCGAGAGGGGGTTTCAGAGTCGGTAGCCAGGTAGACGGTGAACAGGCCGCGGTCCGGGATGGCCCCGCCGGACGTGACCGCGAGCCGCTGTGCGCCCGGCCGCGCCGTGACGGTGCCATTGTCGCGGTCGTAGACCAGACGTGGCCGCAGTTCGGCGAACTCCGTCGACGGGTACTTGCCGGACAGCAGATCCAATGTCGCTTCGAATGCGCTGTGCGGCAACGTCGCAAACGGCGCGCTGCGCCGGACGGTATCGAACCAGCGGTCGACGTCCAGCGGCTCCAATGCCGACGCTGCCACGGTGTGCTGAGCCAGTATGTCGAGCGGATTGGTGGGCACCCGCATTGTCTCGATCTCACCGCTCAGCATCCGCTGCACCGTGACCGCGCAGCCGATCAAGTCGGTGCGGTGTTTGGGAAACAGCACTCCCTGGGAGATCTCGCCGACTTGGTGTCCGGCGCGACCGATGCGCTGCAAGCCGCTGGCCACCGACGGCGGCGCCTCCACCTGAATGACGAGGTCGACGGCGCCCATGTCGATACCGAGTTCCAGGCTGGAGGTCGCCACCACCGCTTTCAGCCGGCCGGACTTCAGATCCTCTTCCACGATGGCGCGCTGTTCCTTGCTGACAGACCCGTGGTGGGCACGGGCCAGCAGTGCCGGGGCACCGTAGGTTTGGCCGCTACCGAGCAGGTGGGCCGGGGCCCCGCCGGCAACTTTGGGGTTGGGGTCACCGGGCACCTCCGACCCGGTGCGCTCGGCGTGAATCTCGTTGAGCCGGGCGGTCAGTCGCTCGGCCAGTCGTCGCGAGTTGGCGAACACGATCGTCGAATTGTGGGTCTCGACCAGGTCGACAAGTTGCGCCTCGACGTCGGGCCAGATGCTGCCGTTTTCCAGATTGGCCATGTCGGGTACCGGAACCTGCACCGACAACTCGAACGTCTTGGCCGCCGGCGGGGAGACGATGGTGGTGGGGAAGGATCCCGACAAGAAGCGGGCCACCTCTTCGGGCGGGCGCACGGTGGCCGACAATCCGATCCGCTGGGCCGGCTTCGGCAGCATGTCGTCGAGCCGCTCCAGCGACAAGGCCAGGTGCGCACCGCGTTTGGTGCCGGCGATGGCATGCACTTCGTCGACGATCACGGTCTGCACACCGGCCAGGGTCTGCCGGGCCGCCGACGTCAGCATCAGAAACAGCGACTCGGGCGTGGTGATCAAGACGTCGGGCGGGTTGCTGATCAGCTGTCGACGCTGGGCCGGTGGCGTGTCGCCGGATCGCAGGCCGACGGTGATCTCCGGCGCCGGCAGCCCTTTCTGCGCGGCGACGCGAGCCATCCCGGCCAGCGGTGTTCGCAGGTTGCGCTCGACATCGACGGCCAGCGCCTTGAGCGGTGAGATGTAGAGGACCCGGGTGCCCGACTCACGTTCGCTGCGCGGCGCGCCTGCCAGCGCATCGATCGCCCATAGGAAGGCGGCCAGCGTCTTGCCCGATCCGGTCGGGGCGACGACCAGCGTGTTGTGAGCGTCGGCGATCGCCGACCAGGCGTCAGCCTGCGCTGGCGTCGGCGCAGCGAAGGTACCGGTGAACCAGTCGCGGGTGACGGCGCTGAACCGCGCGAGCGCGTTCTCGGGCACGGGGGTCACCCAGTCATCATGGCAACCGGGTCCGACAGGAGCCCGTCAGCGCTGGTCGGCCGCCATCGGCTTAGACAGGGCGTCGGGAATGTTTTCCACCCGGATGATCGCGTCCAGCAGCGCATGGGCGCAGGTGTCGCTGAGGTGTCCCGCGTCGGTCTCCGGGTGGATGATGCGCTGCCGACACACCTCGAAGGTCAGCGCCAGCCAGCCGTGGATGACGATCCGCAGATCGCGCTCGACGATGGGATCGAGCGGACTGCCCGATCCGTCGACCTCCATGACACGGCCCATGATGTGTTCCATCTGCCGGTCCTTGGCCTCGTCGTCGATGCCGAGCAGGACCGGATCGGAGCGGCCGAGTCCGACGTATGCCGCCCAGGCCGCGTGCGGGTGCTCCTGGTGGTACTGCATGTAGGCCAGCACGCCGCCGCGCACCTCTTCGAAGAGGTTCTGACCGGGTGTGGCCGGCGTGTTGGTGGTCTCGAAGAGCTGGTCGGCCTGGCCTTTGACGACTGCCGCAAAGAACGCCCGCTTGTCGGGGAAGTAGTGGTACATCAACGCTCGCGATACGCCGGCACGCTCGGCGATCTCGTCGATGCGGACCTCGTCATAGGGCCGTTGACCGAAAACTTCCGCGCCCAGAGCGAGCAGTTCGGCGCGACGATCGTCCGGTGACAGCCGGCGCCTTGGCGTTCGCATACAGCTGACTGTACTTGCCGATCTTTTCTGCAGGTCCGCAACGCTCTCGAAGCCCTGCAAACTTATTTCCGCTGCATGGCTGGCGTTGCCCGCAGAGAATCCGGTGCTAGTCGCGAGCTCGTCCTGGTCGGTCAGTCAGTGTGTCCGCGGAATGAGCGAATGCTCGAACGATGTCGGCGCCGGGCCGGGGCCATAGAATCGGGTCCGCTATGGACGGCAGAAGCGAACCCACCAAGGTGGGCTGGAGTCATCGCGTGTGTTCGGCGGATCCTGATCGTCACCGCGGCTACCGAACAGGTGCACTCCGACACCGAACTGAACCGGTTGCTGTTCGAACTTGGTGCGCTGGGGCTGTTGGTAATCGGCATCGCCGCAGCGATATTCATGATTCGGCGCAGTGCCCCCAGCTCGTCTGCCGGTGACGGCGGACACGCCTGAGCTGGTTTATCAGCGGTGCTGCGCTGGGTATATGTCCAGGGCGCAGGTTCACGCGCGTGACAGCGACAGAGGATTCCCGATGCAGACTCAACAGCACCCCTCGACGGGCGATCGCCTCGGACACGTAGACACCGAAGTGCATCACGCCGTCCGGTACGCGCTGTTGGCCGCGGCGGCCGGCGTCGGCTACCTCATCCTCGCCGCACTGTGGGACAGCACCTGCAAAGGCGCAATGTCCGTCGACACCGCGGCATGTGGCGCGCCTCAGCTGACGATTCTTGCGTTCGGCGGACCGTTGATCCTGTTCGCGGCCGGTGTATGGGCGTTCGTTCGCACGTATCGCGTCTGGCGCAGCGAGGGAACCTGGTGGGCCTGGCAGGGAGTGGGATGGCTGCTGATGATCCTGACGTTCGTCACGCTGACCGTGGGTGCCCCGATCGCGGGACCGGTGTTCGCCGGATAGATTGGCACTCACCACATACGCACTTCTGTTCGGGGAGTCTGGTTTGATTCGTCGTCTGATGTGGGTATTTGATGTGGGCTAACTGCCCTATCACCCGGGTACCGAACACCAATGCAATGACATAGATGCCCACTGCGATCAACACAAGGATCATCAGGCCGCGATCATGACTAACCAGCTCGAGCGCGAGGGTACTGTCGGTCAAACTATGCTGGGAGGCCCGATGACCGCTGCTGCGAAACCGGTAAAGGATCAGCAACGCGGCGATCGCGCCATCGAGTTGCGGGTGGCGGCGACGCTGGAGAATCTGGCCGTCCTACGAACCTTGGTCGGCGCGGTCGGCACTTTCGAAGATCTCGACTTCGACGCCGTCGCCGACCTACGACTTGCCGTCGACGAAGTGTGCACCCGCCTGATTCGCTCGGCCGTACCCGGCGCGACCCTGGAGATAGTGATCGACCCGCACGACAACGAGTTGCGCATCGAGGCCTCGACGACATGCACCACCGAAGATGTGGTGGCGCCGGGTAGTTTCAGTTGGCACGTTCTCACGTCGTTGGCCGACGACGTACAGACCTACCAGAACGGCAACGGCATTTTCGGTGTTGCATTGACAACCCGACGGGCGGGCTCTCGGAGGTGACAGCGCGAGCTGTCGGCGGTTCGAAATCATCTCGTCCCAACGAATACGCCGACGTTCCCGACATGTTCCGTGAGTTGGCGACTCTCGACGCCGACTCATCGGATTTCCAGCGCCATCGCGACAAAATTGTCCAGCGCTGCCTGCCCCTGGCAGATCACATCGCCCGCCGGTTCGAGGGTCGCGGCGAACCGCGCGACGACCTGGTCCAAGTGGCCCGCGTCGGGCTGGTGAACGCAGTGGCGCGATTTGACGTCGAAACCGGTTCTGATTTCGTGTCGTTCGCGGTGCCCACGATCATGGGCGAAGTTCGCCGGCACTTCCGCGACAACAGCTGGTCGGTCAAGGTTCCGCGACGGCTCAAGGAGTTGCACCTGCGGCTCGGCACCGCGACCGCGGACTTGTCGCAGCGGCTGGGCCGTGCGCCGACCGCCACCGAGCTCGCCAAGGAACTCGAAATGGACCGGCTCGAGGTGATCGAAGGCCTGGTGGCCGGCAGCTCCTACAACACGTTGTCCATCGACAGCGGCGGCAGCAGCGGCGGCGACGAGGAAGCTCGGGCTATCGCCGACACGCTCGGCGACGTCGACACCGGTCTGGAGCGCATCGAGAACCGTGAGGCGCTGCGGCCGCTACTGGAAGGTCTGCCCGAGCGCGAGCGAACGGTGTTGGTGCTCAGGTTCTTCGAGTCGATGACGCAGACGCAAATAGCCGAGCGGGTCGGCATCTCGCAGATGCACGTTTCTCGGTTGCTGGCGAAATCGCTGGCGCGACTACGGGACGAGCTGGAATAGCCGGCTCTGGCCCGGGTCTTCGTCGAGCACTGCGCGCGCCGACGTGATCAGCGGCAGGGCTTGGTCGGGGTCGCAGATTCGAAGCAGCCGGTTCACCGCTTTGCTCGGCACCACGGCCCAGCGCAGCTTCGCGCCTGCGCACCTGACGTTGATCAGGTGCAGCGCCGAAAAGCCGGCAGTGCCAAAGAATTCCAGCCCGCTGAGGTCTGCAACCAGCGGAGTGGAATCGGTGATGCAGAGGTCGAAGTAGTCGGCGAACTCGGTGGCATTGGATGCGTCGAGTTCACCGTCGGCGTTGACGACCACCCGGTCGGTATCCCGCGTCGCGCTAAAACGGGCGGAGTGGTTCTCCCACGCAGGTGGCGGTAGTGCCGCGTCGGTTCCGCGAACCGGTCCGGAGGGCTTGGAAAATGCAGCAGACATCGTGTGACTCCATCAGTCGACTAAGCGTTCTGTTGGATCACGTCAAGCGGATTTGGTAGCCGCGCGTGAGGAAAAGCTCGGGAGATCGAGCCTCCCCTTACGTCAATTAACGCTGTTCCGTGCGGCTGGTAACTCAACCTTGTTAAGACACTACTCCGGCTACTCGGCGCCGACAACGTATGAGAGCCTTTCTCAGAAAGCCTGCTCAGCAGCGCACAGTCAGCCTGAATTGTGTGTTGGCACAACGATTGCGGCGGCGAATCGCCGAACGGATTCGACCGCCGCACCGGCCGCGTCGTCGTGCCCGGCGCGCGCTCGGCCGACGATGTCTCCGGACGCCGGATCAAGCGTCACCTCGGCCAGCAGCTCGCCTGTCGTGGGCTCGCAGACCGCCCAGGAGTAGCGCGAGTCCGTGGACCATTCGGTCGCGCTGCGTGTGACGTGATCAGGATCGGTGGCACCGAGCTCGGCCAGTGCGGGACGGTCGTCGATGCGATCGTCGGCACGCAGGCCACGGAGATACCACCGCCCGGCGTTGATCTCGATGGGATCGATGTCGGGCTCCTCCTCGGCCGCGGCGGCCTGGCCGGGCTACTTGATCTCGGCGAGAACCGTGCCCTGGGTGATGGCGGCGCCGGCCTCGACGGCCAGCCCGGTGATCACGCCGTCCTTGTGTGCGGTGACCGGGTTCTCCATCTTCATCGCCTCGAGGACAACGACCAGGTCGCCGGTCGAAACCTCTTGTCCCTCTTCGACAGCCACCTTCACCACGGTGCCCTGCATCGGAGCGGTCACCGCGTCGCCGGACGCTGCCGCGCCGCCGGCGGCACCGCGCTTGCGCGCCTTGGGCTTCTTGCGGATCACGCCGGCGTCGCCGCCACCGCCACCGTTGGACAGCGCCAGGTCGCCCGGCAGGGACACCTCGAGGCGTCGGCCACCGACCTCCACGACGACGGTCTGCCGCGGCAGGGTCTCGTCCTCGTCGATCGGCTCCGCGCCGGTGAACGGTTCGATGGTGTTGTCCCACTCGGTTTCGATCCAGCGGGTGTGGACGGTGAAACCATCGCCGTCACCGATGAACGCCGGGTCGGAGACAACGGCCCGGTGGAACGGGATGACGGTGGCCAGACCCTCGACGTGGAACTCGTCCAGGGCGCGGCGGGAGCGTGCCAGCGCCTCGTCACGGGTGGCGCCGTACACGATCAGCTTGGCCAGCATCGAGTCGAACTGGCCGCCGATCACTGAGCCGGCCTGCACGCCGGAGTCCAGCCGCACGCCGGGTCCGCTGGGTGTCTCGTACTTGGTGACCGGCCCGGGTGCGGGCAGGAAGCCACGACCGGCGTCTTCGCCGTTGATCCGGAACTCGATGGCGTGCCCGCGCGGGGTCGGGTCCTCGGTGAGGTCCAGCTTCTCGCCGTTGGCGATTTTGAACTGCTGCAGCACCAGGTCGATGCCTGCGGTCTCTTCGGTCACCGGGTGTTCGACCTGCAGACGGGTGTTGACCTCGAGGAACGAGATCAGTCCGTCCTGGCCGACCAGGTACTCGACGGTGCCCGCGCCGTAGTAGCCGGCCTCCTTGCAGATCCGCTTGGCGGATTCGTGGATCTCTTTTCGCTGCGCATCGGTGAGAAAAGGCGCCGGCGCTTCTTCCACCAGCTTCTGGAAGCGCCGTTGCAGGGAGCAGTCGCGGGTGCCGGCGACGATCACGTTGCCGTGCTGGTCGGCGATCACCTGCGCCTCGACGTGACGCGGCTTGTCCAGGTAACGCTCGACGAAGCACTCACCGCGACCGAACGCCGCGACGGCCTCTCGGGTCGCCGACTCGAACAGCTCCGGGATCTCTTCGATGGTGCGGGCCACTTTCATGCCGCGGCCGCCGCCGCCGAACGCCGCCTTGATTGCGACCGGGACGCCGTACTCCTTGGCGAAGGCGACGACCTCGTCGGCGTTCTTCACCGGGTCCGGGGTGCCGGGCACCAGCGGCGCTTGCGCCTTCGCGGCGATGTGGCGCGCGGTGACCTTGTCGCCGAGGTCCCGGATCGACTGAGGGCTGGGCCCGATCCAGATCAGTCCGGCGTCGAGCACCGCCTGAGCGAAGTCGGCGTTCTCCGACAGAAAGCCGTAGCCGGGGTGGATCGCGTTGGCGCCGGACTTCTCGGCGGCCTCGAGCAGCTTGCCGAAGTCCAGGTAGGACTCCGCCGAGGTCTGACCACCCAGCGCAAAGGCCTCGTCGGCCAGCTGCACGTGTGGGGCGTCGGCGTCGGGCTCGGCGTACACCGCCACGCTGGGCAGTCCCGCGTCCTTGGCCGCGCGGATGACCCGCACCGCGATCTCACCGCGGTTGGCGACTAGAACCTTCGAGATCGTCGAGCTGGCGTGACTGGCCACTTCGCCTCCTGATGAGCACGTCTTCGTGTTGTCTAAGAGAAATTCTTACAAGTCGGTCCGGGGGAAGTTTATGCGGCGCGCCGTAAGCGACAAGACCCGGTGTCTACTTCTCTGCGGACGCGCTCAGTCGGCGCTTGATTCGGGCCATCATCGCCGACATCCCGCGCAGCCGTAGCGGGCTGATCAACTCGGCCAGGCCCAGATCGGTGTAGAAGTCTTCCGGCACCGCGAGGATCTCGGCGGCGGACTGCTGGTCGAGACCGGCGGCCAGGATCGAGGCGAAACCCCGGGTGGTGGGGGCCTCGACCGGCGCGCTGAAATACAGCCGGACCCGATCCGGATCGGCGGCGTCGACGTGCAGGAACAGCGGCGACTGGCACTCGACCACGGGCTCCATCGCGGCCTCTTCGAGGTCGGGGGGCAACGCCGGCAGCTCGTCGGCGAACTCGAGCAGCAGGTTGAGTTTGTCCTGGCCCTGGAGTTCGGCGAACTCGGAGAGGACCTCGGCCAGTGGCGTGGGCATGCTCATCAGGCGGGGACAGCCCCTGGAGCTTCACCGGCGACGATCGGCACGCGCACCGCGTTGCCCCACTCGGTCCACGAGCCGTCGTAGTTGCGGACACCGGGGATGCCCAGCAGATACGTCAGCACGAACCAGGTGTGGCTGGATCGCTCGCCGATGCGGCAGTAGACGATTGTTTTGTCGTCCGGCTCGATGAACCCGTACAGCTTCTCGAGCTCGTCGCGACTGCGGAACCGGCCGCTGTCGTCGGCGGCCTTGCCCCACGGGATCGACTGCGCCGAGGGGATGTGGCCCGCACGCAGTGCGCCCTCTTCGGGATAGTCGGGCATGTGGGTGCGCTTGCCGGTGTATTCCTCCGGGGAGCGCACGTCGATCAGCGGCCCGGTGCCCAGGGCGGCCAGCACCTCGTCTTTGTAGGCGCGGATCGGCGCGTCGTTGCGCTGCACGACGGGGTAGCCCGATGACGACCGGTGCGGAACGTCCAGCGTGGTGTCGCGCCCGTCGTGGATCCACAGGCCGCGTCCGCCGTTGAGCAGCCGGACATCCGGGTGGCCGAACAGGGTGAACACCCACAGGGCGTATGCGGCCCACCAGTTGCTCTTGTCGCCGTAGATCACCACGGTGTCGTCGCGTGAAATGCCTTTGCGATCCATCAATTCCGCGAACTGCTTGCCGTCGATGTAGTCGCGCACCCGCGGATCGTTGAGGTCGGTGTGCCAGTCGATCTTGACCGCGCCCGGGATGTGGCCGACGTCGTAGAGCAGGACGTCCTCATCAGACTCGACGATGGCCAGCCCGGGCCGACCCAGGTTGCCGGCCAGCCAGTCGGCAGTCACCAGCCGTTCCGGGTGCGCGTACGCGCTCAGCGTGGGGCTGGGGTCTGCGGGTAAAGGCACACCGCGAGCCTACCTGCCGGTTAGCCACGGGCGCCGAGGCGTTTGACGCCCACGACAGTTCACGACGCGACCGGGTTGGCCGTCCACAGTTCGGCAATGGACACGCCCACCCGCTGCAGCAGCGACCTGGTGTGCGGCAGGCTCAGGCCGATGACGTTGGACGGGTCGCCGTCGATCCGGTCGACGAACCAGCCGCCGAGCCCGTCGATAGTGAAAGCCCCTGCCACACCCAAGGATTCGCCGCTGGCCAGGTAGGCATCCAGGTCCACCGATTGCGGTTCGGCGAAATAGACTGTGGTGAAAAAGGATTCGGATGCCTGAGAGGCCAGGCCGTCGGCCAGCCGGACCACGCAATGCCCGGTGTGCAGCTGACCGGACCGGCCGCCCATCGACTGCCACTCCCGTCGCGCCACATCGACGGAAGAGGGTTTGCCGACCAGCCGGCCGTCTATGTGGAGCATCGAATCGCAGCCGATGACAACACAATTCGCGGCGACCGCCGGATCGAGCAGGGTGACGACATGCGCCGCCTTGGTCTCGGCGAGGCGGCGAACCACCTCGCCGGGGCCGGCGTCGGGGCCCAGCGCCGCGATGATCGCGTCCTCGTCAACGCCGGAGACGACAACCAGCGGTTCGACACCGGCCTGCCGCAGCACCCGTCGTCGACCCTCGGATGCCGACCCAAGGACGAGACGCGTCATTCCGACTCCTCGATCCCGGCTGCGCCGGAACCATCGTCGTCGGGGGCCTGCGTCATTCCGACTCCTCGATCCCGGCTGCGCCGGAAACATCGCACTCCTCGAGCCCGGCTACGCCGGCACCATCGTCGTCGGAGGCCTGAGTCATCGCCCCCGCATGTGGGTCCGCTGCACCAGCGTCAGTCGCTGCCAGCTGTGCACCGCGTACCGAAGCTTGTCGACCGGCAGACCCCACCGGGAGAACTGCGGCTCGGCCGGTGCGCCGCCGCCGTCGGACGCGCCGGCCAGCACGGTGATCAGCGCGGCCACCTCGACGTCGGTCGGGTTGCCCTTGACCACCCGGATGTGCGGCTGGGGGGCGTCGGGAGCCATGGTCTCGTCCTCGCTCACAGGGGAATGTTCCCGTGCTTCTTCGGCGGCACCTGAGCGATCTTGCGCTCCAGCAGACGCAGCGCGGTACCGATGTAGCCGCGGGTGTGCGACGGCGGGATCACCGCGTCGACATAGCCCCGCTCGGCGGCGATGTACGGGTTGACCAGCGTGTCCTCGTACTCCTGCTGCAGCTGTAAGCGGAGCGCATCGACGTCCTCGCCGTTCTTGGCCGCCTCGCCGAGTTGCTGGCGGTAGACGAACCCGACCGCGCCCGAGGCGCCCATCACCGCGATCTGCGCCGTCGGCCAGGCGACGTTGACGTCGCAACCCATGTCCTTGGACCCCATCACGCAGTACGCGCCGCCGTAGGCCTTGCGGGTGATCACGGTGATCTTGGGGACGGTGGCCTCGCCGTAGGCGTACAGCAGCTTGGCGCCGCGCCGGATGATGCCGTTGTATTCCTGGCCGGTGCCCGGCAGGAAGCCCGGCACGTCGACGAGCATGACGATCGGGATGTTGAAGCAGTCGCAGGTCCGCACGAAGCGGGCGGCTTTCTCCGAGGCGTTGATGTCCAGGCAGCCCGCGAACTGGGTCGGCTGGTTGGCGACGATGCCCACCGGCCGGCCCTCGACGCGGCCGAAGCCGACCACGATGTTCTGCGCGTAACCGGCCTGCACCTCGAGGAACTCGTCATCGTCGAGGATGCGGGTGATCACCTCGTGCATGTCGTAGGGCTGGTTGGCCGAGTCGGGGATCAGCGTGTCCAGCTCGAGGTCTTCTTCGTTGAGGTGGTCCTCGATGGCGCCCTCGGGAACCGGCACCGGGTAGTGCGGCGGGTCGGTGAAGTTGTTGGGCGGCAGGTAGCTGAGCAGATCGCGGACGTAGTCGAAGGCATCCTGCTCGCCGGAGGCGACGTAGTGCGCCGTGCCCGACTTGGCCATGTGCGTGTGCGCGCCGCCCAGTTCCTCCATCGTCACGTCCTCGCCGGTGACCGTCTTGATCACGTCCGGTCCGGTGATGAACATCTGGCTGGTCTGGTCGACCATCACGACGAAGTCGGTGAGCGCGGGGGAGTAGACGTGACCGCCGGCGGCGGCGCCCATGATCAGCGAGATCTGCGGGATGACGCCGGAGGCCTGGATGTTGTTGTGAAAGATTTTGCTGTACAGGCCGAGCGAGACCACGCCCTCCTGGATCCGCGCGCCCGCACCGTCGTTGATGCCGATCAAGGGACGGCCGGTCTTGAGCGCCAGCTCCTGCACCTTGACGATCTTCTCGCCGTACACCTCGCCGAGGCTGCCGCCGAACACCGTGACGTCCTGGCTGAAGATGCAGACGTCGCGGCCATCGATGGTGCCGTAGCCGGTGACGACGCCGTCGCCGAGCGGGCGCTTCTCGGCCAGGCCGAAATTGGTGCTGCGGTGGCGGGCCAGCGCGTCGAGTTCGACGAACGAGCCTTCGTCCAGCAGGCCGTAGATACGCTCGCGCGCGGTCAATTTGCCCTTCTCGTGCACCTTCTGGACCGCTGCTTCACCCACCGGGTGCAGCGTCTCCTCGCTCCGCTTACGCAGTTCGGCGAGCTTGCCCGCGGTGGTGTGGATGTCGATGTCGTGCTCGGCCTGCGCCTCGACGTGGGTCTCCGAAGTGCTCGTCATGGTGAAAGATCTTAGCGGTCCCTTAAATTGCGACCCGCACCCAGCACTGAGGTACTCGGCGTGTCCACTCCGGCCGGATGGTTGGCCGGTCCGCGCCGGCAAAGGTAATCTTCGTCACTTGTCACCTTGGTGTCCCGGTGGGCTTGCCTGTCCTCTTGGGTTGCGGGTCCGGAGGAACGTCGGTGAAGTCGGAGAGCACACGCCTGCTGCGACAGTGGTGGAACGAACCTGGCGACTACAACTGGGTGGTCGACTTCTACCGGCGACGGGGTTTGTTGAACGCGCTACGGGCGGCCAACATCTTCGGCGGCATCGTCACGGTGCTCGCATTGGTGTGCCTGCTGTTCGAAAATCTCATCGAGCCCTATTGGCTGAGCCACGCCGTGGTCGTCTACCTGCTGGTGTGTTCGATCGGCTGGATCGCGTTCTGGCTGTTCTCTCCGTGGCCCCCGGCCTGGCAAACGGCGGCGCTGTTCGTCTTCGCCGACATCGGTATTGCCGTAGCGACAGGTCTGCACGCGGATCCGTTGGCGGCACTGAGCGCAACCCCGTTGTTTGCGATGTCCGGTGTGTCCATCGTGTTCTACTTCGGTCCGCGGGCCATCGCAGCGCACATGACGCTGGCCACCGTGACGATTCTCGCCGCAACGACGTGGCTGGCACTCTCGGATCGGCCAGACGCCCTGGCGGTCGCGGGCGCCAAGGGGCTGATCGCTTGGACGGCGGCGGCCGGCATCTTGCCGTTCGTGCAGTTCGGCTTCTGGCTGATCCGCAGCAACTCGATCGAGTCGCTCACCGATCCGCTCACCGAGCTGGCCAACCGACGCGGGCTGGCCAACTATCTGGACCGCAAGCTCGATACCTTGTCGTCGTCATCAAAACCGCTGTGCGTGTTCGTGATTGACCTCGACGGGTTCAAGAACATCAACGACATCTATGGCCACAAGATCGGCGACACCGTCATCGCCCGGACCGCCGAGCAGATCCGCATCGCGGTCGGCCCGTCGGCCTTCGTCGCCCGCACCGGAGGGGAAGAGTTCGTCGTCCTCGACCTGTTGACCCTGCAGGCCGCGGCCGGTGTCGCCGAAAGCGTGCGCGCCGCGATCGAGGGGCAGGAGACTCCGAAAGCCACCGCGAGCATCGGGGTGGCCACCGGCGCCGTCGACACCGTCGCGGCGTTCGAGGCGATCCACGCCTGCGCCGACGAGACCATGTATGCGGCGAAACGCAACGGCGGCAACCGGATTGCCTTGGCCGGCGCGCATCCGGGCGATCAGAAAGATGAAATACCCTTCCGGCCAAACCGTTTGGCGCAGGACAGCGAGTTGGACGCGGAATCGCCGGCCAGGTGACGGTTGCTGGCCTAGGCTGATCGGCGATGGACAACGACTCACGGACGCCATTGGATGCGGCGGCGTTGCGCGACGGACTGGTCGGACCCGGCCTGCCGTGGCGCGAACTCGACGTCGTCGACGAGACCGGTTCTACCAATGCCGATCTGCTCGCGCGCGCCCGGGGCGGCGCCGAGATCGACGGGTCGGTGCTGGTTGCCGAATACCAGAACGCCGGTCGAGGGCGCCACGGCCGGCACTGGTCGGCGCCGCCGCGTGCGCAGGTGGCGCTGTCGGCGGGGGTGGCCGGCGGCTCCGTGCCGCGCGGGGGCTGGGGGTGGCTGCCCCTGGCCACCGGCATGGCCGTCGTCGACGCACTGGCGGCCATCGGCGTCGAAGCCGGCCTGAAGTGGCCGAACGACGTGCTGGTGGACGGCGGCAAGCTGGCCGGCATCCTGGCCGAGGTGGCCGCGCCGGCCCCGACGATCGTGGTGGGGCTCGGGCTCAACGTGACGCTGACCGCTGAGGAAGCGCCGGATCCTCATGCCACCTCGCTGCTGATGCTGGGTGCGTCGACGACCGATCGAAACGCTCTGGCGCGCAGGATACTTCGCGAATTAGCGTCACGCGTCGACGCGTGGCGCACCGCCGGCGGCGCCGATGCGGCGCTGATTGCCGACTACCAGCACCACAGCCTGACGCTGAATTCCCGGGTGCGGGCCAGCATGCCCGGTGGCCGGGAGGTGGTCGGGGTGGCCCGCTACGTCGACGAGACCGGACGCCTGTGCGTCGACACCGGCGCAGAGACGGTGGCGATATCTGCCGGAGACATCACACACCTACGTCCAGGAGTCTAAAGTGCCAGCGTGGGCTACCCCGATAACGTACTTGCCTCCGGCGAGCAGGTCGTCGTGCACCGGCATCCGCACTGGAAACGGCTGTTCTGGCCGGTCGTCGTTCTGATTCTGGCCAGCGCGGCGGCGTCGTTCGGCTGCGCGGTGGTCGGCGGCACGACCTGGGACCACAACGCGAAGCAGGTCGTCTTCTGGGTGATCGGCGCCATCTGGCTGGTGCTGATCCTCGGGCTGACCTTGGCGCCGTTCCTGAACTGGCTCACAACGCATTTCGTCATCACCGACCGTCGGGTGATGTACCGGCACGGGGTGCTGAGCCGCAGCGGCATCGACATCCCGCTGGCCCGGATCAACAGCGTGGAATTCCGCCATCGGCTCATCGATCGGTTACTGCGCACCGGGACGCTGATCGTCGAGTCGGCATCACAAGATCCGCTGGAGTTTCACGACATTCCGCACGTGGAACAGGTCCACGCGCTGCTGTATCACGAAGTTTTCGACACCCTCGGATCCGAGGAATCTCCCAGCTGATTCGCCCGGCTGCCGCGCGCCCGCCACGCCCGCATCAGCGTGACGTTGCCGGACTCCTCGACGTCTTCGAGTACCTCGGCGATACCGCCCGCGGTGAGCGACTCCAGTGCCTTGTCCCCGCTGCGGGCCGACTCGTCCGGGAACACCCAGCGGCGGAACGCCCAGAACCGGAACGCCATCTGCAGCAGGTTGCCGATGATGTAGGCCGAGACGAAGTCGGCGATGTTCTCCACGGTCAGCGAAACCGCGGGTACCCGCAGGCCCAGCATGTAGCTCGAGACCCACAACGGCGCCATGCTCAGTAGCACGCCGACGCCGCTGAACGCGAAGAACAGCAGCGCCTCGTGATGACGCTCGCGGCCGCCGCGGTCGCGGAAGCTCCATTCGCGGTTCAGGATGTAGGACGCGATGACCGCGACGATGCCGGCGATGACCTTGGCGGTCACCGGCTTGGGCTCCAGGATCGTCAGCTTCAGCGTGTAGAAGATCGTCGAGTCGATGACGAACGTCGTCGCACCGACGATCGCGAACTTGATCAGTTCGTGATGGCGCTCGGCGTACGGGCGGATCGGCCCCGGCAGTCGGGCGATCGTGGCATCGGCAAAGGACACAATGTCGCAGTCTACGTATTAGTGGTTAAGGGTGCTCTGTGACTTCATCCACTGACTGCGTCGCGCTGCCCTACTAGCGGCCATGACACCATGATTGCCGTGCGGAAGACCCCTAGCGCTGCGCCCAAGGTCGCGATGGTCGGCGGCGGCCAGCTGGCCCGGATGACCCATCAGGCGGCGATCGCGCTGGGTCAGAGCCTGCGGGTGCTGGCCGAATCCGAGGGCGACCCGGCCGCCCAGGTCAGTCCCGACGTGGTGATCGGCTCGCACACCGACCTCGACGCCCTCCGCCGCGTCGCCGACGGCGCGACCGCGCTGACCTTCGACCACGAGCACGTGCCGTCGGAATTGCTGGAAAAGCTGGTCGCCGAGGGTGTCAATGTCACACCGCCGCCGCAGGCATTGGTCTATGCGCAGGACAAAAGCGCCATGCGCCGGCGCCTGGAGGCCTTCGGTGCCTCGGTACCGCGATTTGCGGTCGTCGACAGCCTCGATGACGTAGACGCGTTCGCCCGGCAGGTCGACGGCCCCCTCGTGGTCAAGGCGGGCCGCGGCGGTTACGACGGTCGCGGGGTACAGATGGCCGCCGACGTCGCCGAGGCCCGCGAGATCGCCCGTCAGTATTTGGATTCGGGCGTCCCGGTGCTGGTCGAGGAGCGGGTCGCGATGCGTCGCGAGCTCTCGGCTCTGGTGGCGCGCTCGCCGTTCGGGCAGGGCGCGGCCTGGCCGGTGGTGGAAACCGTCCAGGACGACGGGATCTGCGTGCTGGTGATCGCTCCCGCCCAGGAGCTGCCGGAGGACGTCGGCGTGGCGGCCCAGCGGCTGGCCCTCGGGCTGGCCGCCGAACTCGGGGTCGTCGGCGTGCTGGCCGTCGAGCTGTTCGAGACCGTCGAGGGGAAGCTGCTGGTCAACGAGCTGGCAATGCGCCCGCACAATTCCGGGCATTGGACCATGGACGGGTCGCGCACCAGCCAGTTCGAGCAGCATCTTCGCGCGGTATTGGATTACCCCCTCGGTGATACCGAGGCCATTGCGCCGCTGACGGTGATGGCCAACGTGCTGGGCGCCGCGCAAACCCCGGCGATGACACTCGACGAGCGGGTGCACCACCTCTTCGCGCGGATGCCGGACGCCCGGGTTCACCTCTACGGCAAGGAAGAGCGACCGGGCCGCAAGGTCGGCCACATCAACTTCCTCGGTGACGATGCGGCCGGGTTGGCAAACCTGCGTGAACGCGCCCAGCGCGCGGCACACTGGTTGTCAGAGGGGGAATGGACGGACGGATGGGACCCGCACGAATGAGCAAGCCCCGGGTCGGCGTGATCATGGGCAGCGACAGCGACTGGTCGGTGATGTCCGACGCCGCTGATGCGTTGGCCGAGTTCGACGTGGCACACGAGATCGGGGTGTACTCGGCGCATCGCACCCCGCAGCGGATGCTCGACTACGCCCAGCAGGCCGCCGGCCGCGGCATCGAGGTGATCATCGCCGGCGCCGGCGGCGCGGCCCATCTGCCTGGCATGGTGGCTGCGGCGACACCACTGCCGGTGATCGGCGTTCCGGTGCCGCTGGCCAAGCTGGACGGGCTGGACTCGCTGCTGTCGATCGTGCAGATGCCGGCGGGGGTTCCGGTGGCGACGGTGTCGATCGGCGGAGCCCGCAATGCCGGCCTGCTCGCGGTGCGCATCCTCGGGGCGTCGGATTCGGCGCTACGAGACCGGATCGAGGCTTTTCAGAAGGAGTTGGCCGAGTCGGTGCTGGCCAAGGATTCGGCTCTCAAACAGCGTCAAGGTAAAGTTACCGACGAGTAGCACCGCGGTCGGGCAGAAAAGAGGGAGGCCATCATGGCTCAGTGGGCCGGAGATTCGTCGTTCGATCTGTTCCAGTTGCCCGACGAGCACAACGAGTTGCGGGCGGCGATCCGCGCGTTGTCGGAGAAGGAGATCGCGCCGTACGCCGCCGAGGTGGACGAGCAGTCGCGGTTCCCGGAAGAGGCGCTCAAGGCGCTCAACGCATCGGGGTTCAACGCCGTGCACGTCCCGGAGGCCTACGACGGCCAGGGTGCGGACTCGGTGGCCGCGTGCATCGTGATCGAGGAAGTGGCGCGTGTCGATGCGTCGGCATCGCTGATCCCGGCGGTGAACAAGCTCGGCACGATGGGCCTGATCCTGCGTGGCTCGGAGGAGCTGAAGAAGCAGGTGTTGCCGACGCTGGCCAACGACGGGCTGATGGCGTCGTACGCGCTCAGTGAGCGCGAGGCCGGCAGCGATGCGGCGGCGATGAAGACCCGCGCCAAGGCCGATGGGGACGACTGGATTCTCAACGGCGCCAAAGCCTGGATCACCAACGGCGGCAAGTCATCCTGGTACACGGTGATGGCGGTGACCGACCCGGACAAGGGCGCCAACGGCATTTCGTCGTTCATCGTGCACATCGACGACGAAGGCTTCACCGTCGGCCCCAAGGAGAAGAAGCTCGGTATCAAGGGCTCGCCGACCACCGAGCTGTATTTCGAGAACTGCCGGATTCCTGGCGACCGGATGATCGGCGAACCCGGCACCGGCTTCAAGACCGCGCTGGCGACGCTGGACCACACCCGGCCCACGATCGGCGCGCAAGCCGTCGGTATCGCTCAGGGCGCGGTCGATGCCGCGATCGCCTACACCAAGGACCGCAAGCAGTTCAAACAGTCGATCAGCGACTTTCAGGGTGTGCAGTTCATGCTGGCCGACATGGCAATGAAGGTCGAAGCGGCGCGGCTGATGGTCTACAGCGCCGCGGCCCGTGCCGAGCGCGGCGAAGGCAACCTGGGCTTCATCTCGGCGGCGTCGAAATGCTTCGCCTCCGATGTGGCGATGGAAGTCACCACCGACGCCGTGCAGCTCTTCGGTGGCGCGGGCTACACCACCGACTTCCCGGTGGAGCGTTTCATGCGCGACGCCAAGATCACTCAGATCTACGAGGGCACCAACCAGATTCAGCGCGTGGTCATGTCGCGCGCGTTGCTGCGCTAGCTCGTCGCACAGCAAGTTCCCAGCGAATGGGTAGTTAACGCGCATCTTGGTGCCGGTGGCGATACAGTCACACTGCATCATGTCCCCCCTGGTGAACGCCCTGCTGGAACGCGAGGCGCCACTGTCGCAGCTGAATGCGCTGGCGCGCCGCGTAGTCCGCGGCGGGCACGGGGAAGTGGTGTTGCTGCGCGGGGAGGCCGGTGTCGGCAAGACCGCGCTGCTCGCAAGATTCGCCGACCAACTCGATCCGCGACTGCGGGTACTCCGCGGCTGGTGTGACCCGCTGGGTGCGCCGCGACCGCTGGGCCCACTCACCGACGCCCTGTCCGGGTTGGACGCGGCCGCCGGTGCGGCTCTGGGCGCTGCCGTCGATTCGGGTGACACAGCCAGGATCTATCGACAGTTGTTGGCCGCGTTGGGCGATGGCGGTCGCTGGGTGTGGGTGATCGAGGACGCCCACTGGGGCGACGGCGCCACCCTGGACCTGGTGCGTTTTCTGGCGCGTCGCGCCGGCGCGCTGCGATTGCTGCTGGTGATTTCCTTCCGCGACGACGAGCTGGCGCCCGGTCATCCGTTGTCTGTCACCCTGGGCCACCTGGCGCACTGCGCGGACGTGACTCGAATCGAGTTGCGGGCGTTGAGCTTATCCGCGGTGGCGATGCTGACTGCCGGTACCGGTGTGAATGCGGCTCAGCTGTATGAGGTCAGCAACGGCAACCCCTTCTTCGTCACCGAAGTGCTGGCTGCGGGTTCGACCGATTTCAACCGGAATGCACTGCCGCGCAGCATCTCCGAAGCGGTGTGCGGCAGACTGGCGCGACTGTCGGCCAAGGGACGCGACGTGGCGCATGCCGTTGCGGTGGGCGGTCCGCGCGCCGACGTCGCCCTGCTGGACAAGATGTGCCCGGAAGCCCGGACGGCATTGCACGAGTGCCTGGGAGCCGGGGTGCTGATCGCCGACGGAGACCTGGTCGGGTTTCGGCACGAGCTTGCCCGCCGCGCCACCCGGGCACAGATCGCAGACTTCGATCGCATCGAGCTGCACCGACGCGCGCTGATCGCCCTGGCCGAACTACCGGACAATCCGAACACGTTGTCGGCGTTGGCTTTTCACGCTGGGGAGGCTGGTGACGGTGCTGCTGCCGTCCGCTATGGCATAGCCGCGGCGGAGCGGGCCGCATCACTGGGCGCCAACCGGGAAGCCGCGAGCCTGTACGCTCTCGCGCTGCGTCATGCCGGCACTGTCGGTGACACCGAACGTGTCTGCTGGCTGGAGCGGCATGCCTTCACGTGTTACCTGAGCGGTCAGGCGGAACCGGCGGTCGCGTCGTTGCGAGAGGCGATCACTTTGCGCCGCACGCTGGCTGACCACCTCTCCGAGGGCGACGATCTTCGCTGGCTGTCGCGCCTCCTGCAGCCGCTGGGACGCGCCGCCGAAGCCATCGACGCGGCGCACGCGTCCCTGCGACTGCTGGAACGACTCGGCCCGTCGCCGCAACTGGCCTGGTCGCTGATCAACATGGCACACATCAGCGCGCTCTCGCTGGACCCGGCATGCGCGGACTACGCCGCCCGGGCGCACGCCCTGGGGCGCGAGTTGCACGATGCCGCAGTCGATATCCGGGCCCGCGGCTACACGGCGCTCACCACCGTGTTCAGCTGCGGCACGGGTTGGGAGGAACTGGAGTCGGTATGGCGCGAAGCGCTGTCGACCCCGGGACTCGAGGAACATGCAGCCGTGCTGGGTGTGCTGATCTACTGGTATGCGGTGTTGCGCTGCGAATTGGCCCGCGCCGAGGGCTATCTGGCCGAAGCATTGGCGTTCTGCGACGACCGTGATCTCGGCATGTTCAGCTCGCTGCTGAATGCCGCGGCCACCCTGGCTGCCTTGTATTGCGGCGAGTGGGAGCGGGCCGCCGCCGATGCCGAACAGATCTTGACCCGCCCGGAGCTCAGCCCGCAGCACCGGGTTCTGCCGTCGGTGACGCTGACGTTGGTACGGGCGCGGCGCGGCCGGCCGGTGGCGTTGCCGGCCGATGACGCCGACGACGGCGCCCGGCGCGGTGAGCTGGTCCACCTCGGTGTGGTGTGGGCGGCGCGCGCCGAAGTGGCCTGGTTGGCCGGCGATGACGAGCGGGCAATCGCCGAGGCCCGCGCGGGGTTGGCCATGTCTGCTCAGCGCGCCGATCCCTGGTTGGAGGGAAGTCTGCGCCGCTGGATTCACCTGGCGGGCGGGACAATTGACGCCAACAGCGGCGGTGTGCTGACCCCGTTCGATCTCGAGATCGACGGTCAGTGGCGGCTCGCCGCCGACGAGTGGGCGAGCCGCGGCTGCCCGTATGACGCGGCGTTGGCCGAACTCGGCGGCGATGTTTCCGCGGTGACGTCGGCGCTGGAGACGTTGCGTCGACTCGGCGCCAAGGGCGCGGCTCGTCGCGCGCAACAACGGCTTGCCGCACTGCGCGAACGGGCGCCCCGGACGCGGCAGACGGACAAGGCGGCCGATCCGCATTCGCTGACCGGCCGGCAACGCCAGGTTTTCGATCTGCTTGCCGGCGGGCTGAGCAACCCCGAGATCGCCGCCGAACTGCACATCAGCCCCAAAACCGTCGGCCACCACGTCGAGGCCATCCTGGCCAAGCTGGGCGTGCAGAACCGGACCCACGCGGTAGCGCACGCGTTGCAGCAGCAGGCCGCAGTGTCGCCGGAGTAGTTAAGCCGTTGCGCCGGCCGTGGTTCCGCGTAGCCCCGCACTCTCGACGCTGAGCAGGCTTTCCGCCTGATGCTCTTCCCGGTAGGCCTTGCCGCCGCCGTTCAGCCCGAACAGGCGCTTGCTCCACAGTAGCCATATCACCGCGACGACGTTGACGATGAGAGCGAAAATCCTAAGCGCCGTAACCTTTTCGGTTAGCTCATAGATTTCCAGTGGAAGGAAGACGCTGGTGGCGATGACTGCGAAATACTCGCCCCACCGTCGCATCAGCCACAGCCCGACCGCCTCGACGAGTTCGATCGCCGCGTACCCGGCCAGCCCGATCGCGATCCACGTCAGCGTCGACGACGACAACGCGAAGGCATGGGTGATCTGGTGAACCAGTCTGGAATTCTCGGGATCCCAGCCGATCTGGTTGGCCAGCGGCTTCAATAACGGCATGTCGCGGTCCAGCGTTTGCCGCCAGCGTCCGCGTGAACCGCTGAACTTCACCACGCCCGCGGCCATCAGCAGGAAGACAACGGCGCGAAATGTGCGTTCGATGGCGAGCGCTCGCATCAGGGTGCGGTCGCGCAGGAACCGTCCGTGGGGAATTTCCGGTGCGGTGTTCGCCGGTCCGCTGCGTCGCGGCGGGCCGACAACGAAAGTCTCGCAGCGCAGGCAACGCCAGGCGGTCCCGGCCGGTGTGTCGACCGTCAGACGTTCACGCAGCTCCGGCTCATCGGGAGCAAATGTCGCGTGCCCGCGCAATCCGCACGAGCGCAGCGCAAAATCCACCATGAGTGCACGTTACAACGGTGTGGGCCGCCGCCGGTCTCAGTCGAGATCGGTGTTCCAGGTTGTCGGCAGCATCGGGACGGACGAGTCGCCGCCGAACTGATCGCGCGTCAGCGTGGCCAGTCCGGAGGGCTCGGCTCCGCTCTCGCGCGCTGCGCTACCCGCGAACCCGATGGGTCCGGCGGCGCTATCGGACGCCCTTACCATCGGCTCCGGCTCCAGATCCATGTACTCGTAGCCGCGGCCGATCATGGCGGCCATGGCCTTCCGCCGCCGCGGTGCGAGCTGCTTTTCGCCGGGAAGCGGTGCAGCCGCAGGGATTTCGTCGCTCTGGACTGCCGTTCTGGTGGCTCGCTTGCCGGCGCCTCTGGTCTGCTGCGCGGCCAGACCGAGGTCGCCGACCATGTACATGTACGCCGGCATCGTGACGCCCGGCGGCCCGGCCGGTGTGGGCGGGGGAGGAGCGGCGGGCGCCGCGGCCGGGGCGTGGACCACCGTCGCCTGGGCAGGTATGGGTGGCATGGGTGCCGGCGCAAGGGGAGGGGGCGGTGGCGGGGTCATCGCGATCAGCGGGGTCAGCAACGGCGTGGTCGCTGCGGGAGTCAGCGTGGCCAGCCCGGCCAAGCCCGCCAGGCCCGCCAACCCGGCCGGTGCAGCCGCCAACGGAACCAGCGACGCGGTGACCGCTGGGAGTAGCGCCGGCAGCATGGGCAGCAACGTCGATTCCAGGATGTAGTGCAGCAGCTGGATGGTGTTGCCGATCGTGGACCCGACGATCTCGACGAGTGCGGCCGGGACGACCAGCACGAGAGCCTGCGGGTTGAAGGCGGCGGTGTAGACGATCGCCAGGAAGTCGTCGACGATCACCAAGCCGGTGAAGGCGATGTAGGACCCGGGGTCCAGCGGCACCGACAAGTCGTAGGCGATGGATTCGGGGGTGAGATAGCTCAAGAAGTCGCCGGTGAATGCCAGCCAGTTCCCCGGGAGGGGGTACGGCGGCAGCCACGACGGGTTCAGTCCCTGTAGCCATGTCGAGATTGGATCGTTGAAATCGGTGAAGCCGATCTGGTTGAAGAAGTTCAGTATCGCCTGGTACTCGGGGCCGATGTTCGGATACGACGGCTGGGGAAAGAGCCCCTGCAGATAGTTCGTCAGGTCGGTGAACCACGCGGGCGGGTTATTCGGGTCAACGGCCGCCGCCGATTTCACGATCGTCGGTGCCGGTTCCGTCGTCGGGGTGGCCGCGACCGATGCATCGGCGACGCCCTCATAGGTGCTCATGACGCTGGCGGCCTGCACCCACATCCGTGCGTAGTCGGCTTCGTTGAGCGTGATCGGGATGGTGTTGATGCCAAGGAAATTCGTTGCGGTCAGCACCGCGTGCGTGGCGTGGTTGGCGGCCAGTTCGCCCAGGGTCGGCATAGCGGCCAGCGCGGTGGTGTAGGCGGCGGCAGCGGTTTGGTGCTCGGCAGCCCGCACACTGCTGTTCGCGCTCTCCCGTTGCAGCCAGGCCAGATACGGCAGGTGGGCGGACGCGTAGCTCGCGGCGCTCGGCCCCTCCCACGCGCCGCCCTGGACGCCACCCAACACGGCGGTCAGCTCATCGGCGGCGTCCGCATACTCGGTGCTCAGCGCGGTCCACGCGTCCGCGGCCGCCAGCAGCGACCCCGGCCCCGGCCCGCCGCTCAGCAGCGCCGAATGCGCTTCCGGAGGCGACGCCATCCAGATCGGGGCGGTCACAGCAGGCCGTCAAGAATTAAAGACAACAACGCGCGCAGCGTCATGAGGGGACTCCGTCTTCGGGGTCGACCGCCCCGGCTCGCAGGATGCGACGACGTGAGTCTCCTGGCTCTCGGATCGCTGCTTGCCTCGCCTTCCAACCTTTCGGCCGTGGCTGGTGAGGGTCGCTCCCCGATGACAGTGGCGGGACCGCGCCGGATTCGCACCGGCTTCCTCTGTCGTCATCGCCTAACAGGTGGATCTTGCCACACCAGGAGACCGGGGGGTTCGAAATGTACGGTGACCGGATGGTGGGCAACCCGAGCGCACCGCGGGTGCGGTCCGCTGCCGAGAACGATCTGGTGCGCGTCCGCGACATCGTCAACCACTACATCGAGCACTCGGTCTTCAATTTCCGGACCGAGCCGCAGACCATCGACGAGGTACGCGCCCTGTGGGCCGAGCGGCACCAACGGTTCCCCTGGCTGGTGGCCGTGATCGACGACGATGTCGTCGGCGCGGCGTACGCCGGACCGTGGAACGAGCGCGCCGCCTACCAGTGGACCGTCGAATCCACCATCTACGTCGACCCGTCGACGCACCGCCGTGGCGTCGGTGACGCGCTCTACACCGAGTTGCTCAATCGATTGCGCCGCATAGGCTTTCACAGTGCCATCGCTGTGATCGCGTTGCCCAACGATCCCAGTGTGCGGCTACACGAGCGGCATGGATTCGTCCCCGCCGGGCGCCTGCGCGAGGCCGGCCACAAACACGGCGCCTGGCACGACGTCGGCCTCTGGCAGTGCGAGTTGTCGCCTGCCTAGCCGAGTTGCGCTGTGCAGTAATAGTTTTCGGTCTGGCCCTCGTTGCGCTGCGGGACCGGCAGACCCGCGTCGGCCAGCAATTGGGCGGACCGGTGCCGCGTCGTCTGCCAGCCACGGGCATCGAGGTAAGGCGCGACGTCATGACGCTCGCCGCCATACCAGAGGTCGTCGATGCGGGCGTCGAGGCCGTGCTGGTACCACTTCTCCGATGACGCGTGCATCACCTGCAGCGACTCCGGTGAGCTCAAGAAGATCTCGACGACCAGTCGGCTACCCGGCGCGCTGAGCTCGGTAATGTTGTCCAGCAAGCGATCCTGAGCTTCCGGGGGCAAGAAGGCCAGCAGCCCCTCGGCCACCCACGCGGTGGGGCGGCCGGTGTCGAAGCCGGCCTGCTGTAGGGCCGCGGGCCAGTCGTCGCGCAGATCGATCGGCACCGCGCGCAGGTCGACGGTGGGCTCGGCCCCCGCCGCGGCCAGCGTCGCGGTCTTGAAATCCGTCACCTGCTGCTGGTCGATCTCGAACACCACCGTCCCGGCGGGCCAGGACAATCGGTAGCCGCGGGCATCGAGGCCGGAGGCCAGGATCACCACCTGGCCGATACCGGATGCGGTCGCATCGGACAGGAATTGGTCGATCAGCCGGGTGCGGACCGCCAGCAGGTCGGTCATCGGCTGCATACCCCAGGGGTGGCCGGGGATGTCGACGTCATCGGCACTGATCTCGCCGTTCGCCCAGCGGGTGAAGAAGTCGACGCCGACCGCCCGTACCAATGGCTCGGCGAACGGGTCGTCGATGAGGCCCGCCTGGGTGGCTCGGCCCCTGCCGGCGGCCACCATGGTGGCGGTGGCTCCCACGCTCGTTGCCAGATCCCAGGTGTCATTCTCGCTGCGCGCCATATCCGCCAGCGTAGCCATCCGAAGCTGGCAGTTGCCTTGTGATGTTGCGTCCGAGGGTGATTCGCGCGGCCTCGAATTCAGCGACATCCCTTAACGCACCGGTCAGGCTGCATTCACTTTTCCGGGGGCGTGGCCGCATAAGGTACCGCCCTATGAGCGCACCTTCGCCTGTTCCCACGTCAGCGGTGGGTTGGTCTCCGCCGCGGTGGGAGACCACTTTCATCAGCGTGACGAACGAGTCCCTGCAGGTCGTCATCGACGAGGCGAACCGGGCCCTCAATTCGCACGGCGCCCAGGGCTGGGAGGTGGTGAACTCGTCGGTGCAACGCGTTCAGGTATCGCACCACTTCGCGGGCTATGACAAGGGCGGCGAATTCTATTTCGAGTGGAGCATCGTCTGCACCATGAAGCGGCCCTTGCCGCCTTCTTGACAGCGAGGCGGGCACGCCTGCGATGCGCAGTGACCTAACATCGCTGGGTGACCGAATCCCGTTCGACGGCCGACCAGGCTGGGATCGTGGTCGACGCCTGCTGCGAATCAGGGCACGGACACGGGCAGGTAGTCGCGCACGACACCCGATGGCAACAGCGCGCGAAGTGGGCGTATCGGCTGGCCTGGGTCAGCATGGCCGCGATGCTCACCGAGGGTGTGATCGGGCTCTGGCAGGGTCTCGAAGTCCGCTCGATCGCACTGACCGGCTGGGCGTTGGGCAGCCTTCCGGAGGCGCTCGCCAGTGCGATGGTCGCCTGGCGCTTCTCTGGTTGGCGGACGGCTTCGGCGACCGCTGAGCGTCGCGCGCAGATCGGCGTCGCGTGGTCGTTCTGGCTCACTGCGCCCTACATCGCCGCCGAATCCATCCACCATGTCCTCGACCCGCATGATGCCGAGACCTCGATGATCGGCATGACGCTGACGGCTGCCTCCCTGGTGCTGATGCCCGTCCTGGGCCGCGCCAAGCATTCGCTGGCCGATGACCTGCACTCAGCGGCCACGGCGGGCGAGGGCACGCAGAACTACCTGTGCGGCGCGCAGGCGGCCGCCGTCCTGGTCGGTCTGGCGGTCGCGGCGACCTGGCCCGGCATCTGGTGGTTCGACCCGGCGATCGGACTCGGCATTGCCGCCACCGCGATTTGGCAGGGCGTCAAATCATGGCGCGGCGAGGACTGCTGCTGATTCAGCCGTGCCGAAAGCCTTTGCCGGAACGGTCAAGTGGGTCGGGATCCAGTCCCAGGAATCTGGACCGTAGCCGGTCCCACAGCTCCAGCTGTGAGAAGGCGGGCTCGTCGCGCATCTGCTGAACATTCGTCAGGAACGGGCTGGGCAGCATCAGCGTCATCAATTGGTCATCACGGCCGTTGAACAGGCGCACGCCCCACGAGGTGGGGGAGCCGTCGCCGCCGATCCGGCGGTACAGCTCGGCGCGTGAGCACCGACGGATTCGGCCGAGCTCGGGACCGCTGTCCTGGTGCTCACCGATGCACAGGTGGAAGTGCCAGCGGCCGAAGTCGACGGTCGCGTACCCGTCGTACATCGAGATCCGCTCGGGCGGGTTGGGTGCGGCGACCTCCCACGCCGCGCCCTCGACCAGGACGCCGAACCAGATTTCGTCCCAGTACTCCTCGAAGCACAGCCGGATGAGGTCGAGCAGACTTTCCTCATCGGTCGGCAATGGCCAGACCTGTTCTCGGCCGTTGTCTTCGGTGGCCTGGACGGTAGGGCTAAAGTCGATCATCGCGACTCCTTTTCGGCACCCGGCCAAGGGCGCAATCTCCGCAGAGGCCGCCGTGAGGCGTGCGGTAATACAAACAGCAACTGGTTCTGCGGTAGTTGTTATCACCGAAATGGACGGCCTTGCTCAGTCGTGGGTCGGCACAGACGCCGCGAGCGAATTCCCATCCCGACGTCGTGGCGCGGTCGCGATCGAACACCTGCGCCGCGCCGAGCAAGGCTGATGCCGAGTTGCCTCGCAGTAGCTCCTCCGAGATCGGACCGAATCGGCGCAGCGCCGTCGCCAGTGGCGCGAGATGCCGGTCGATCACCATGTCGGCCAGTGCCGCCCTGAGACCGTCGCACCGACGAGACTCGGGATGTTCGAGGTGCAGCGCGATCTGCCCGTCGTTCTCCCGGAACAGCAATCGCTCGGGCGGGAGGTCGACGAGCATGCCGTGGCCGACGGCCGTCCCCACGCCGATCGACCACAGCCGTGCGGCGAAGCCGAGGAAGAACGTCGAGGCCGCTACCCGTTGCTCGGTGACCTGCATGCGGGTCCGGATCCGGTCGACGGTCTCGGTCAGCAGCGCGGTGTCGTGGTAGAGGTCCCGGACGGGGCGCCACCCGTCGTTCAGTGGACCGGTGCCCAACGCGAAATACGGGCTGACCTTGCGGATGTCCGCGAGCGCCGCGAACGCTCCTGGATCGACTGAAGGTGTTAGCGCGCAACCGAATACGGAACTCACAAGACGCTCGTCTCGGGGTCGACCACACCGGCTCCTACGTCGTCGTCGCCTTACCTGCGACATTGTCGCATCCCGCCGATTCAGCCGGTGCCGGCGCTCAGCGCGTCCACCGCCGCGTCGATGTTCGGGATCACCGCGGGACCGTGGCGGGCGACGAGTTGGCCCAGCGAACGGGCGAGGTGCGGGCCCACTGCATCGGCCAGCAGCACCTGCTCGCCGATCACGATGCCGCCGACCACGTGTGCCGCCAGCAGCCTGGCGTCGGGCGTCACCTCGTAGCGCCAGTCGCCGATGTGCAGCCGTGCGGGTTGCGAGGAGAACATTCCCTTCTTGGCGGCGGTGTGCGTCACGCCCGGAACCCCGGAAAAGACGTTGATCACCAACGCGATTCCACCCGGGCCCGCCAGCGCGTGGCTGACGGTGCGGCTGACTCGTTCGGCGTCGAATTCTGCCATCAGTCGTTCATGGCGAGCACGAATTGCGGCGAGATGGTTTCGGGCGTGCCGCTGCGGCGTACCGCCGTACCGGCGGCGTAGAACTCGACGGTGTGGTAGCCCCACGCGTAGTTCTGGATGTTGAAATGAACGCCGACAACCCCGGATGCGCCGTCGCGCTCGGCCTCACTTTGCATGCGCGACATGGCCAGTTCACGCGCTTCGTAGTTCCCTTGCGTCCACTGCGGCATTTCGGTGTTGCGACCCATTTGTCGCAAGGTCTGCATAAACCCCTGCGCGGCAATGTGAAAGACGCAGTTGCCCATGACGAACGCGACCGGGGCCCAGCCCGATCGCAGCAGGGTCGCCAGGTCTTGTCCGCTCAGGTGGCTGGAGAACGCCTGCCCGTTGGGACGTTTGAACGATCCGGGCTTGGGGCTGTAACGCACTGCGGTGCCGACCGCGATGAACTCGAGGTGCTCGGCCTCAGCGCCGTGCTGGCGCCATTCGAGGCGGACGCCGACGACACCGTCGGCGCCGAGCGCGTCGGCCTCGGCCTGCATGCGGGCCATCGCGTTCCAGCGGGCCCGATACGTCGCCTCGGTGAGTACCGGTAGCTCGGATTGTTGCCGGATACCGGTGAATTGGTAGCCGACGTGGTAGACCGAGACACCCATCACGAGGTCGAGTGGTTCGAAGCCGGCCCCGTGCAGGAGCGCGAATTCGTTGATGGACAGATCCGAGGTGAAGACTCGGTCGGCGTGCGAGAGCCGTTCGCTGGCGACAGGGTCGAGCGGGGTCGATGACATGGGCACATCGTACGAGTCCGACCGACATCGTCGACGTTGCCGTCGTCGGCGTCTGTGACGAAGCCTTCGGGCAGCGGCTACGCAGCTATATCGTGGTCCGGCCGGGTGCGTCGCTGACCGAGCGTGACGTCAAAGAATTCGTCCGAAATCGGTTGGCTCGCTTCAAAATTCCGCGAGACGTGATCTTCGTCGAGGCGTTGCCCCGCAACGAGGGCGGAAAGATCCTCACACGCGAGCTGAGTAACCGGCCTTTCGAAGATCAGGCAGGCGAGCGTGATGCCGCGCTCGGCCCGTCCAATCGGTAGCGAATCAGGCGTGAACTGTTTGCGACGACGGCCACCGACGACGCGTTGTGCAGGACCGCCGCCAGCACCGGTGACAGGGCGCCACCGGCGCCGATCAGCAGGCCGGCGGCGTTGACCGCGATCGCCATGCCGTAATTCTGCCGGATGACCTCGACCGCGCGGGTGCCCAGATCACCGACATCGAGCAGTCGCCGCAGGTCGTCGTTGGCCAGCGCGACGTCGGCGGTCTCGACGGCGACGTCGGTGCCGGCCAGGCCCATCGCGATACCGATGTTGGCCGCAGCCAGCGCCGGAGCGTCGTTGATGCCGTCGCCGACCATTCCGACGATATAGCCCTCGTCCTGCAGTTGGCGTACCGCCTCGAGCTTGTCCTCCGGCATCACCTCGGCGCGCCACTCGTCGATACCGAGTTCGGCCGCAACGACTTTCGCGATATCAGGGTGATCGCCGGTGAGCATCACGATGCGACGGATCCCGTTGGCGCGCAACTGCTTCAACACCTCAGGCGCTTCGGTGCGAACCTCGTCGCGCAGGCTGATCAGCCCGACCAGTGTCTCGTCCACGGCGAGTAGCAGTGGCGTCTCGGCCTGTTGGCGTAACTTGTCGACCCATTCCGACGCTTCTCGGGAAACTGCCACGTTCTCCGAGCGGAGCAGCGACGGACTTCCCAGCAGTAGCGTCCGGCCGTCGGCCCAGGTGCGCATGCCGAGGCCGACCAGTACCTCGCACTCCTCGTGCGGCGGGATGATGATGCGTCGTTCTTCGGTGGAGCGGATCACCGCCTCGGCCAGCGGGTGCCGCGAGTGCAGCTCGGAGCTGGCCGCGTAGGCGAGTACCTGCTCGGGCTGCCAATCGTCATGCAGCGCAATAATATTCGTGACGACCGGTCGGCCGACTGTGAGGGTTCCGGTCTTGTCGAAGACAATGGCGTCCACCCGGCCGGCCTGCTCGAGGTGCGACCCGCCCTTGATCAGGATGCCGCGCCGCGCGCCGTTGCCGATCGCTGCGCTGATCGCCGTCGGGGTCGACAGGCCGACCGCACATGGGCAGGCGATCAGCAGCATCGTCATCGCACGACGGACGTCTCCGGTCAGCGCGAGCGTGAGGGCGGAGACGATGAACGAGATCGGCACGAAACGGCGGGAGAAGTTCTCGCCGACGGTCTGGATCGGCGCGCGGTCGTGCTGGGCCTCCTCGACGCGGGAAATGATGCGCCCGATGGCGGTTTGGTTGCCGACCGCGCGGGCACGGATCACCAGCCGGCCGCGCAGCACGACTGACCCGGCGTGGACCGCCGATCCGGAGGTGATGCTGACCGGCAGGGTCTCGCCGGTAATCGCGGACTGGTCGACCACCGCCTCGCCCTCGACCACCTCGCCATCGACCGGTATTGCCACATGGTCATGGACCACCACGTCGTCGCCGATCTGCACGGTGTCGATCGGTACCTGGACCTCGTTACCGTCGTGGAGCCGGATCCAGGCGGTATCGGCGGTCCCGCGGAGCAGATCCGAAATGGCCCGCCGGGTCCGGCGCAGCGTCAGATCCTGAAGGTACTCACCGATATTCAGCAGCCAGAGCACGGTGAGTGCGACGACGTTCTCGCGCAACACCAGGCTGGCGACGGTCGCTGCGGTCACCAGTGCGTCGGTGCCTGCGCGGCCGGAGCGCAGCGAGCGCAGTGCGCCGCGCAGGAACGGGTAGCCCATGAATACCGTTGCACCGGTGGCAACTAATTGGCCGGACGGGCCGAGCAGCGGGGGACGGTTGAACCCGTAACGGCGGATGCCCAGCAGGGCCAGGGCGGCCCCGCCGATTACCATCCGCAGGACTTCGGTGTTGCGGATGTCCGACGACCTTGGCGTGCGGGCCGGAATGAGTTCGGCGGCAACGTGTTCAGCCTCGGCGATGGCCGTGAGCACCTCGGTGCGGTCGCAGCGTTTCGGGGAATACCAGACGACGACAGAGCCGGTGTGTGGATAGGCGTGCACGGCGCGCACTCCGTGCCGGCGGTCCACCGCCTCTTCCACCGCGACCGCGCGCCGCGAATTCGCGCGCACCCAGGGCACTTTCACCCGCATGCGTCCGGCGGCGTCGGACACGACCTGTAGGTCGGTCATGTCGAGCACCTCCGCCGACGATGCAGAGCGTGTAGCGCGATGAGGCGAAGGCGGTGCATCGAGCACAGCGAGCCGGTCAGTGCTCGTGGTCGTGATCGTGGTCGCCGATGGCCGGAGGCTGTGCCTCCTCGCCGATGCGTTCGCGGGCCTCGGCCACCACGTCTGCCAGCTTCAACCGGGCGGATTCCGCCGCTTCCTCCGCCCGCCGGGTGCCGCGCAGGCTCCACTCGGTCGCGGACACCGCAGCCTCGTGAATGGGGGCCTTGCCCAAGCTTTTACGCACGAGTTCGTAGGCGCTGACGCCTACCAGGCCGGTTACCACCGTCCCGGCCGCCTTCCCCAGTAGGCCTGACAACACCATCGCGAACGTCCTCCATCGTGTTCTGCGGCACGAACGTGTGCCTGCGACGACCGTAACATCCATATATAGCGATATCAACATGTATCGGCGAGGGTCTGGGAATCCCAACTGCCCCACGAGTACCACGGAGGTCGGGGCACTCGATGTGCCCGGCTTCGAGCGAATTCAAGCCTCAGCCGATCGAATTCGCTCGAAGGCGGGCGAAAAGTGGACCGCTGCCGCCGCGAAGCTGGTGGGGCGGGAGTGGCTATAACCCGCGCGTGACTTTCTCGGTCTCCGCCTTGCGCGCCAACGCGGCCGGGTCGGGATGGGCGACATACACCAACGACCCGTCGACCGACAGCACGCCTAGCAGCCCGTTGATCACGTCGTCGGCGGTGTTCCACGACGCGGTCGACAGCACCCGGTCGCCCCCCGTCAAACCCTGTGTGGTCGCGGCCTTTTGGCAGGCATCCAGCACCGCTTCTACGGATCGGCCGTCGAACGCCGGACCGGGTCTCGGCTCGCCGGCGATCTGGTCACCGTGCACCCGCACCGCGGTCGCGTAGTCGGTGACCCCGATCGGCAGATCGGGGACCGGGCGGCCGAACGCATCGAGGGACAGCACCGCCACCTCGCCGGCTCCGGTGGCATCAGCCTCGTCGACCCGGTCGGCGGTGCACAACGCGATCTCGGCGTCCGCGACGCCAAGAACCACCTCCGCGCCGATCCACCACACCCCGAAGAGCACCGCCGCGGTCTGCCAGTGCGCCGGCAGCAGCACCGCGACCCGACTCGAAGGGCCGGCGCCCAACTCGTCGCGCAGCAGATTGCCGGTCTTGGCGGCCCAGTTGGCCAGCGTGACCGCCGACAGCTCGATACGCTCGCCGGTCGCGTCGTCGTAGTAGGTGATCCGCGGGCCGACCGGGTCGGCGCGCAGCATCGGATCCAGGATCGCGGCGCTGAGGTTAATTGGTGCCACTTCTCAGCGTCCCTTCGCTCTGCATCGCGCTAGTAGATCAGTTGACGCACTCCGGGCGATCGGAGCCGGCGGTCAGAATCGGCGACGGCGGGGGAGCGTCGGAAGAGTCGGGGTGCGAGGCGGCCGCGAGCTTGGGGCCGCCGTCGCTGAGGCCCGATCCCGGGCCGGTGTAGTCGCTGCTGAGCACCACCTGGACCGAGCCCTGCGGGATCGACGCGTTGGCGACGACGGGCAGCCCGCCGAGTTCTTTGGCGACGGCCTGGGCGCCGACGTCGTCGGACTTGGCGGCCTGCACCTGGCTGTTCTTCACGTGTGCGGCGTCGTTGTTGCCGACCTTGCCGGTGCCGAACCCTTTGCTGCTCAACACTTGTGACACCGACGAGGCGAGGCCGTTGATGTCGGTGTCGTTGAGCACGCTGGCGCTGGTCTTGTCGGGCGCGTAGCTGAGCTCTTCGGTCTTGCCCTTGGCCTGACCCTCCAGCAGACCGGCGACCCAGCTTTGCACCTGGTGCGGATCGACCCGCACCACGCTGTGCATGCCGTCATCACTCCAGCCGGATTCGTCGAGCACCGGGATGGTGGCGAAGGCGACCCGGCCCGCGGCCAGCTTTTGCAGCTGGTTGACGAAATCCATGATGTCCCAACCGGACGACAGCACCACCGAGCGCTGGATGGCGGACTGCAGGCGGTTCATCGTGGACGGGCTGGACAACGTCTTGCCCGAGATCACCTGGTGGGCGAGCGACGACATCACCACCTGCTGGCGCACCACGCGGTCGAGGTCGCCACGGGGCAGTTCGTGACGCTGCCGGACGAAGCTGAGCGCTTGCGGGCCATTCAGCTTCTGCGGGCCAGCCGGAAAATCAGCGCCCGAAAGTGGTTCGTAGACAGGCTCTTTGAGGCAGACGTTGACACCGCCGAGGGCATCGGTGATCAGTGAGAAGCCCAGCAGCCCAATCTCGGCGTAGTGGTCGACGGTGACGCCGGTGAGGTCGGCGACCGTCTTGATCAGCGCCTCGCGACCGGCCTCGGTGCCCTCGCGCTCGGCCTCGTCGGGTGCGGCGCCGGACTCGACCAGGCTGACCCGCTTCTCTTCTTTGGTCTGGCCGTAGACGCCGTTGATCTTGGTCTTGCCCAGCCCGGGCGCGGACACGTAGGTGTCGCGGGGGATCGAGATCGCGGTCGCGGACTTACCGTTGTCGGGGATGCGTACCAGAATGATCGTGTCGGTGTTGCTGGCCACCTCGTCGCCGGCCCGCAGCGAGGCCAGTTCCTGAGGGCTCAGCGCATTGCCGTGGGCGTCGGTGCGACTGTCCATGCCGACCAGCAGGATGTCGAGTGCGCCGTCGTCGCCGCCATGGCCCAGCGACGGCGCGAAGACGTGATAGATCCCGTCTTCGAAGGAGCGGACCTTGCCCCACGCCACCCCGGTCACGAGGACGATCAACGCGGCCGTCACGGTCGCAATCACACGAGTCACCCGTTGCTCAGGCATCACAACAGGTTACTTGTGTAACAGCGGTAACTCGGGTAGCCAGGTCTCGGCGTGCCAGACTTGCAACCTATGGCACAGCGCATTGTGATCGCCGGGGCAGGCGGACAGGTCGGCAGCTTCCTTGCGGCCGAGGCGACCAGGCAGGGACGTGACGTGCTGGCGCTGACGTCTTCCCAGTGGGACATCTCCGATCCGCGACGGGCGGGTGAGATCGTGCAGGCCGGCGACGTGGTGATCAACTGTGCGGCCTACACCGCAGTCGACGACGCGGAACGTGACCGGGACCGGGCGTACGCGATCAATGCCGACGGACCGGGACACATCGCGCAGGCCTGCGCCCAGGTCGGGGCGCAGCTGGTGCACATTTCCACCGACTACGTCTTCGACGGCGAATTCGGCGACGCGGCCCCCCATCCCTACGAGCCGAGCGACACGACCCGGCCGCTGAGCGTCTACGGGCAGACCAAGCTGTCCGGCGAGCAGGCCGTGCTGGCGGCGCTCCCAGAGGCCGTCGTCGTGCGGACCGCCTGGGTCTACACCGGTGGCAACGGCAAGGACTTCGTCGCCGCCATGCGCAGGCTGGCCGCCGGCGACGGGGCCGTCGACATGGTGGACGACCAGACCGGCTCACCCACCTATACCGGCGACCTGGTTGGCGCGCTACTCGAAGTTGCCGACGGGCGGGTGCACCCGCCGAACGGCATCGTTCACGCCGCTAACCAGGGTGAGGTCAGCCGCTACGGGCAGACCCGCGCCGTGTTCGAAATTCTCGGCGCGGATCCGGAGCGGGTGCGGCCGGTGAGCAGTGCCCACAACCCGCGGCCGGCCGCGCGGCCCGCCTATTCGGCGTTGTCTCCTCGAGAGTCGCAGGAGGCCGGCCTGTCGCCGCTGCGGCCGTGGCGTGAGGCGCTCGCCGCCGCGCTCGCCGTTCCCTGCTGAGGCGCTCGCGCCGCCTGGACCGTTACCCTCGACGCGTGAGTGACGTCCTGCCCGTGGTCACGGTGACCTATTCGCCGGGCGTACACCTGGATCGGTTCCTGGCCTCGCTGTCGCACGCGACCGAGCGTCCGGTCAGCGTCCTGATGGCCGACAACGGTTCCACCGACGGCACGCCGCAGGCCGCCGTCGAGCGCTATCCGGGCGTGCGGCTGTTCTCCACGGGATCCAATCTCGGCTACGGCAGCGCGGTGAATCGCGCGGTCGCTCAGCTCGCCGAGCATGACGAGGCCGCCGACGAGTGGATCATCGTGGCCAACCCCGACGTGCAGTGGGGCCCGGGCAGCATCGACGCGCTGCTGGCCGCCGCGACGCGCTGGCCCCGGGCGGCGACCCTCGGGCCGATGATCCACGACCCGGACGGGTCGGTGTATCCCTCCGCACGGGAACTGCCGAGTCTGATCCGCGGCGGCATGCACGCCGTGCTCGGTCCGCTGTGGAAGCGCAACCCGTGGACGGCGGCCTATCGACAGGAGCGGCTGGAGCCCACCGAGCGGCCGGTCGGTTGGCTCTCTGGGTCATGTCTGCTGGTGCGCCGCGCGGCCTTCGAGCAGATCGGCGGGTTCGACGAGCGCTACTTCATGTACATGGAGGACGTTGACCTCGGCGACCGGCTGGGCCGGGCCGGCTGGCTGAATGTCTACGTGCCGACGGCGGAGGTGCTGCATCACAAAGGGCACGCGACCGCCCGCGAATCGTCGCGCAATTTGGCCGCGCATCACAAAAGCACCTATACCTACCTCGCCGACCGGCATTCTGGACTCCTGCGCGCGCCGCTGCGCTGGGGCTTTCGGGCCGGGCTTGCGACGCGGTCGCGCCTGATGGCGCGGAACTCCGACGAAGGGCGGCGCTGATGACACAGCAGGTTGACGCAATAGTCCTGGTCGGCGGCAAGGGCACCCGGTTGCGGCCGTTGACACTGTCGGCGCCCAAGCCGATGCTGCCGACGGCCGGGCTGCCGTTCCTGACCCACCTGCTGTCGCGGATCGCCGAGGCCGGGATCGAGCACGTGATCCTCGGAACGTCCTACAAGCCGGCGGTTTTCGAGGCGGAGTTCGGCGACGGATCCAAACTGGGTCTGCAGATCGAGTATGTGACCGAGCAGACTCCGCTGGGCACCGGTGGCGGTATCGCCAACGTGGCGAGCCGTCTGCGCCACGACACGGCGCTGGTGTTCAACGGCGACGTGCTCTCGGGAGCCGATCTCGGTCAACTCCTGAACTACCACCGCGAGCAGCAGGCCGACCTGACGCTCCATCTGGTCCGGGTCAGCGACCCCCGTGCCTTCGGTTGCGTGCCGACCGAGAATGGCCGCGTCACCGCATTTCTGGAGAAAACCGAAGATCCGCCGACCGATCAGATCAACGCCGGCTGCTACGTGTTCTCCCGCGAGACCATCGACCGCATCCCGCGCGGGCGCGAGGTATCTGTCGAGCGTGAGGTGTTCCCCGCGCTGCTGGCCGACGGCGTCAAGGTCTGCGGCTACGTCGACATGAGCTACTGGCGCGACATGGGCACCCCGGAGGACTTCGTGCGCGGATCGGCCGATCTGGTGCGGGGCATCGCGCCGTCGCCGGCACTACGCGGCCACCGCGGCGAACAGTTGGTGCACGACGGCGCCGCGGTGTCGCCGGGCGCGCTGCTGATCGGCGGCACGGTCGTCGGGCGCGGCGCCGAAATCGGGCCCGGCGCACGGTTGGACGGCGCGGTCATCTTCGATGGCGTGCGGATCGAGGCGGGCAGCGTGATCGAACGCTCGATCATCGGATTCGGCGCGCGGATCGGCCCGCGGGCACTGATCCGCGACGGAGTGATCGGCGACGGCGCCGACATCGGCGCCCGCTGCGAGTTGCTGCGCGGTGCGCGGGTGTGGCCCGGCGTCAGCATTCCCGACGGCGGAATCCGCTACTCCAGCGACGTCTAGACCGTTGTGCCGCCGAACGTGAAGCCAGCTTCACGTTCGCGCAGCGGCCTGCTGCACCAGATACGTCAGACCGTCGTCGATGCCGTCGGGCAGCCCGTCGATCGGCCACCAGCGCAGATCTACCGATTCCTCGCTGATCGCAATCTGCGCGCCGGCCGGCGCGTAGGCCACGAACTGCAGATCGAGATGGCGGGTCGGCACGCCCAGCGAGCAGGTCAGCGCGTGGACGTTGATCGCGGCCAGATCGGGGGCGAGTCGCAGGCCGTCGACCCCTGATTCCTCGGTGGCCTCCCGCAGCGCCGCCTCGAGGATGTCGGCGTCGGAATCCTCGCAGTGCCCGCCCAATTGGACCCACCGGCCCAGCCGTGGGTGCAGGGTCAACAAGACCCGGCGACCGGTGTCGTCGAGCACCAGCGCCGAGGCGGTGATGTGGCCCGGCACGCATGCCCGGCGGCAGGCGTCCTCGCGGGCGTCCAGAAATGCCAGCACGGCGTTGCGCAGCGAGTCCTGCGAGTGGTCCGGCGGCTGCCAGTCGGCCAGCAGCGTGATCGCCGACGACCGCACGCTCACCTGCGCACCAGCAGGTCGGTGACCGCGACCGGTTCGCGCGGCGTAGACGGTTCCACCGGATAGCCGATAGCGATGGCGCCCAAGGGTTCCCAGTCGGCAGGCAGGTCCAGCTCGGCGCGCACCAGGTCCGCGGCGAAGATCGTCGAGCCGATCCAGCAGCTGCCCACCTCGCGCACTGCGAGAGCCACCAGCAGCGCCTGCACCGCGGCCCCGACCGCGACCGTGAACATGGTGTGCTCGGCGTCGGTCCGCGCGGCGTCGGGATAACTGTGCGCGCCGTCGGGCACTAGAAACGGGATCACGACTTCGGGTGCGTCATAGAGGATCTGACCGCGCGCTGTGCGCCGCTCGACCGCGTCGGCGGGCTTGCCGTCGCCGGTGAGGTCGGCGCGCCACTTGTCGCGCATCCGCTCCAACAAACGGTCGCGGGCGGCGCGGTTCTGCAGCCAGACGAAGCGCACCGGCCGGGTGTGATGCGGGGCAGGGGCGGTCAGTGCCTCGGCGACCGCGTCCTCGATCAGCTGCGGTGGCACCGGCGCGTCGGCGAACTGGCGCACTGACCGACGCAGCAGCTGGGCCTGCCGGCGGCCCAGCTCGAGGGCTTCGGCGGTCCCCAGCCAGAACAGATCGTCGGTGCCGGAGCGAACGAGATGACGGGCCGTGGCGTCGGTCTCGGTCACCACGCCTGCGGGCAACCCGCGCACCACCGCCACCGGGATCGAGGTCAGCTTGCCCTTGACCAGGTCGGCCGCGGCCGCGATCTCGTCGGCGACCGCGACCTCGGTGACCAGAAGTTCGTTGCCGTGCCGGTCGACCGCGCCGGCGTAGCCGTGCAGCACCGACACGCCGGCAGCGCCGACGGCGGCGTCGGTCTGGCCATTGCGCCACGCCCGACCCATCGTGTCGGTGACGACGATGCCGACGGTGACGCCCAGGCTCTCGCGCAGGCCGGCCCGCAGCGAGGCCGCGCTACCGTCGGGATCGACCGGCAGCAAGGCCAATTCGCCCGTGCCGATGTTGGATCCGTCCACCCCAGATGCGGCCTGCACCACGCCGAGGCCGTTCTCGGTGATCAGCGTTCGTCCCTTGCGTGCCAGCACCCGGACCGCTTCTGCGTCGACCAGCTTGCGCCGCAATGTGTCTCGTTCTTCGGGGTCTTCGGGCGCGGCTACCAGGCGGCCCTCGCACTTGGACAATACCTTGCTGGTGACCACCAGCACGTCGCCGTCACGCAACCACGGCGCGGCTTCGGCGAGCGCGGCGGTGAGGTCGTCACCGGGCCGGAATTCTGGAAGCCCGTTCACCGGCAGGATTTCGATCGGCGATGCGGTGCCGTGTTCGGTCATACCGCCACGCCCGCGAGATCGAGCCCGGCGCTGACCATCTCGGCGGTCGCCTTCGGATCGCTCATCAACAGCGGCACCGATCGCACGCCGATGCCGTCGATCTCGGCGTGATCACCCTCGTGGATGAGCCAGTAGTCCAAGATGCCCGTTCCGGCCCGCGCCCCGTGGTAGCGCCCGACCGCCTCGGCGGTGGATTCCACACCGATCACGCTCAGGCACTCATCGGCCATCCCGCGCAACGGCTTTCCGTCGATGATCGGGGAGTAGCCGACGATCGGGGCGCCGGTGGACCGCAGAGCCGACCGGATACCGGGTACGGCCAGAATCGCGCCGACGCTGACCACCGGATTCGACGGCGCCACCATGACGATGTCGGCGTCGGCGATGGCGTCGGTGGCTTCGGTTGTTGCGGTGGCCTTCTCAGCGCCGATGAACGCGAAGCTGTGCGTGGGCACCTGCGCCCGGTAACGCACCCACCACTCCTGGAAGTGGATCGCGCGCCGGCCGCCGTCGTCGGGATCGGTGATGACGACGTGTGTTTCGCAGCGGTCGTCGCTGGCGGGCAGCAGCCGTGCGCCGGGCTGCCAGCGGTCGCACAACGCGGCGGTCACGTCCGACAGCGGGTAGCCGGCCCGTAGCATCTGGCTGCGTACCAGATGGGTGGCCAGGTCGCGGTCGCCCAGCTGGAACCAGTCCGGCTGCACGCCGTAGTGCGCGAGTTCCTCTTTGGCGTGCCAGGTTTCGTTTCGATGGCCCCAGCCGCGCTCTGGGTCGACACCACCGCCGAGGGTGTACATGCAGGTGTCCAGATCGGGACAGATGCGCACCCCGTGCATCCAGGCGTCGTCGCCGATGTTGACGACCGCCGTCAGCACGTGCTCACCGGCAGGCGCAGAGCCGGAGGCGAATTGGCCGAGACCGAGTAGCTGCTGCACCCCGAGCAGGAAGCGCGCTCCACCAACGCCACCGACCAGAACCGTCACCTTCACACCGGTTGACAGTACGCGCGGCGACGCCGCACAGGCCGCGCTGAGTAGGGTTGCCGACGGGCCGGACTGGTGCCGGAATGCCTTGTGTGACTGGTGTGACCGACTCGCCACACGCTCATTGGCCTCAGTGTCGCAAAAAATAGGTCACGAGATGATATGGAATTCTGCCGAATAGCTTGCGAAGAGTCTCTTACCCGTGTGTAATCACAGCAGTGTCATTTCGGTTGGCCGGCCGGATTCGGTGTCGCAGACCGAGATTCGATCAAGTGTTCGAATCGGAGATGGCCGACATCAGAACAGTGGTGACATTCGCGATCTACGAAACCAGGTGAGGAGGCGGAGCATGTCCTATGAACACCTTCGGGGGCTAATGGGAGGAACCCCGCATACCGCTCTTGGTCTGCCGTTGACAGGGGTACCGCAGAGGCCCCATTTGAGTTTGGTTCCCGACGCCATTGAAGACGAGTTCGAGGGCATCGAGGAAGCAACCGATCAGTGGCAAGACCGAGCGTTGTGTGCACAGACAGATCCAGAGGCGTTCTTCCCCGAGAAGGGCGGCTCCACCCGCGAGGCCAAGAAGATCTGCCTCGGCTGCGAGGTCCGGAGCGAATGCCTCGAATACGCATTGGGTCACGACGAGCGCTTCGGCATCTGGGGTGGGCTTTCCGAGCGTGAGCGTCGTCGCCTCAAGCGCGGAATCATTTGACCTAGAGGGGTTATCGGATAGCGGGCGACCCGCTGAGCCCGGCCTGGCCGCGCTCGCGGTCGCCCGCTATTCGTCTTCTATGGTCGGATCGATCACGGACGGTTCCACGTCCAGGTAGGTGGCCACCTGAGCCACCAAGATCTCATGCAGTAATTCAGCGAGCTCGACCGTGTCTTTAGCGCGTCGTTCGATTGGCTTGCGAAACAACACAACTCGCGCCCGGGTGGCGCTGCCGCGGACGTCGACGCCGGCGGCGATCAAGCGGGCCAGCGCGATCGGCCCGTCGGCGACCACCTCCGGTGGCCACTGCACGCTGTGCGGATCCTTGGCCGAGATGCGCGGGATCTCGTCGACGGCGACGTCGAGCCCGGACAGCCGCTCCTGCCACCGCCGCTCGATGGGCTCATAGGCCTCGAGCACTGCCATGTCGAAGCGCTCGGCGCGGCTGCGCCATCCCGGAACCGTGGGGGGCAGCAGTGGGCCGCGCATGTCCCGGCCGCGTCGAGAGACCCTTTTGCCCGTCGAGCGCCGGCCGCGCGGGGAGCTGCGCGAATCGCTCACCCGGCGATGGTAACGGTTGGGCATCCTGGCCCGAACGATTGCGCGTGTCCGCCAAGGTATGGACGTTTTCGCACGATAACCTCTCGATCGTGAACGTTCCGCGTCGCTGCTGCAGGCCAGGGTGTCCGCATTACGCGGTCGCGACGCTGACCTTCGTGTACTCGGACTCGACGGCTGTGGTCGGCCCGCTCGCCATTGCCAGCGAACCGCACTCCTGGGACCTCTGCGTGAGCCACGCCGGCCGGATCACCGCGCCGCGGGGTTGGGAGCTGGTCCGCCATGCCGGCCCGCTCGCCACCAACCCCGACGAAGACGACCTGATCGCGTTGGCCGAAGCGGTGCGCGAAGGCCGTGAGGTGGCCGCCGGCGGTGGCACGGTCAACGGATTTCACGAGCCCGGCGCGCAGTTCGGCGCTGCACCGATCGAAGCGCCGGCCGCCGGCGTGCTGACCTCGGCCGCCACACGGCCTGCCGGTAACGGGCGCCGACGCGGTCATCTTCGGGTGCTGCCCGATCCCGCCGAGTAGCACGTCGTCGCGACCGCGCGCGGTTGTACGCGCCCCGCGCGGCGCGTCGTGGACAAACACGCACGCCCGCGGTCAACTCGACTCCGCTCGCGGACCCCTCCGGCGCGTCGCTCTGCCCAGCTAGGCTTGGCAGGCAAGTGTCCCCGTCCTCAGGAGCCCTCTCGATGTCTCGGCCCGCCGCGGCTGTTCACCGTGTGATCAAGGCGTATGACGTCCGAGGTCTGGTCGGTACCGAAATCGACGAGCCGTTCGTCAAAGACGTGGGTGGGGCGTTTGCCCGGCTGATGAGCGGCGAAGGTGCCCGCAGCGTCGTCATCGGTTACGACATGCGGGAAAGCTCGCCTTCGCTGGCGGCCGCGTTCGGCGACGGCGTCAGAGCCCAGGGTCTAGACGTGGTGCGGATCGGGCTGGCCTCGACCGATCAGCTCTACTTCGCCTCCGGACTGCTCGACTGCCCCGGCGCGATGTTCACCGCGAGCCACAATCCGGCCGCCTACAACGGCATCAAACTGTGCCGTGCCGGAGCCAAGCCGGTCGGTGCGGACACCGGGCTCGCCGCCATCAGCGACCAGGTGATCGCCGGTGTCCCGACCCACGACGGGACCACCGGCACCGTCACCGACAAAGATGTGCTGGCCGAGTACGGCGAGTTTCTGCGCTCGCTGGTCAACACCGACGGCTTGCGTCCGCTGCGGGTCGCCGTCGACGCCGGCAACGGCATGGCGGGCCACACCGCACCCGCGGTGCTCGGCGCGATCGGGTCGCTGACGCTGCTGCCGCTGTACTTCGAACTCGACGGCTCGTTCCCGAACCACGAGGCCAACCCGCTCAACCCGGCGAACCTCGCCGACCTGCAGGCCTTCGTGCGCGAGAACAACGCCGACATCGGACTGGCCTTCGATGGTGACGCCGACCGGTGCTTCGTCATCGACGAGCGCGGCCGGCCCGTCTCGCCGTCGACCGTGACCGCGCTGGTCGCCGCGCGCGAGTTGGGCCGCGAGATCGGCGCGACGGTGATTCACAACCTGATCACGTCGCGCGCGGTGCCCGAGTTGGTGATCGAGCGCGGCGGCACACCGGTGCGTTCGCGCGTCGGGCACTCCTACATCAAGGCGCTGATGGCCGAGACCGGCGCGATCTTCGGCGGCGAGCACTCGGCGCACTACTACTTCCGCGACTTCTGGGGAGCCGACTCGGGAATGCTGGCCGCGCTCTACGTGCTGGCCGCACTCGGCAACTCCGAGCGCCCGCTGTCCGATCTGACCGCGGACTACCAGCGTTATGAGTCGTCCGGTGAAATCAACTTCACCGTGCAGGACTCGGCCTCTTGTATCGAGGCGGTGCTCAAAGCGTTCGGCAGCCGGATCCAATCGATCGATCACCTCGACGGGGTGACGGTCGACCTCGGCAAAGGCAGCTGGTTCAACCTGCGTACCTCCAACACCGAGCCGTTGCTGCGGCTGAACGTGGAAGCACGGTGCACCGAGGATGTCGACGCGGTCGTCGAACAGGTCGCGCGCGAGATCCAGCTGCCGGCCGACCCGCGAGTCGGGCCGGAGGCGGTGACGTGAACGCGGCCCGGGCCGTGATCGACCTCGACGACACCGAAGGCCTGCTCGCCGCCGACCGCGACGGGCTGTTGCGGGCGGCATCGACGGCCGGCGCCCACGTGCGGGCGGTGGCCGCTGCGCTGGACGAGGGCGCGCTGGACGCGCTGGCCGATTCGCATGACCGTCCGCGCACCCTGATCTGGGTTTCCGGGCGCGGCGCCGCTGAGTCTGCGGGCAGCATGTTGGCGGCGACGTCGAGCGGGTCGGCGCCGGCGCCGATCGTGATTGCCGCCGAGGCCCCGCCGTGGATCGGGCCGCTGGACGTATTGATCGTGGCCGGCGACGACCCCGGTGACCCGGCGTTGGTCGGAGCCGTCGCGAGCGGTGTGCGGCGCGGCGCGCGCGTCGTCGTCGCCGCGCCCTACGAGGGTCCGCTGCGTGACATCAGCGCGGGCCGGGTGGCGGTGATGGAGCCGCGGTTGGCGGTCACCGGTGAATTCGGCCTGACCCGGTACCTGGCTGTCGGGCTGGCTGTTCTGCAGAGCGTCGATCCACGATTGCAGGTGGACCTTGCCGCGCTGGCCGACGACTTGGACGCCGAAGCGCTGCGCAACAGCGCCAGTCGCGAACTGTTCACCAATCCGGCCAAAGCACTGGTCGAGCGAATGTCCGGGCGCCGTGTAGTGCTGGCCGGCGATTGCGCGGCGACGCTGGCGCTGGCGCGGCACGGGTCGGGTGTCCTGCTTCGCGTCGCACATGAGGTGGTGGGCGCCAGTGGGATGGCGGACGCGTTGACCGCACTTCGGGCCGGGCCCGGACCTGCCTTTATCGACCCGACGGAGTCGTTGTTCCACGACGAGGAGATCGACGGGCCGATCACCGATCGGCTGCGTGTGCTGGCGCTGACTCTGGACGCCGAGCGGGCAGTGGTGGCATCCCGGGTTGCCGGGCTGCATGACGTCGACCTGGTCGGCGCCGAGGACGTGCCGGATTCGCCGGACGGCCGCGCTGAGCGGCCCGGAGTTCAACGGGCGGAGCAGCAGCTGGCTATATTGGCTGTCCGACTGGAGATGGCGGCGGTTTATTTGCGTCTGGTGCGGGGATAACTGGTTCTGAGGTAATGGCAAGTGCAGTTGCTACGCGGAGCGATACGGACATACGCGTGGGGGTCGCGGACCGCCATCGCGGAATTTACTGACCGTCCGGTACCGGCTGCGCATCCCGAAGCCGAACTCTGGCTGGGCGCCAACCCCGGCGACCCGTCGTGGCTGGAAGAGCCGGGCGGCGAAGTCTCGTTGCTGCAGGCGGTACTCGACGATCCCGAGGGCCAGCTCGGTGCGAGCGCCCGCGCCCAGTTCGGCGACGCGTTGCCGTTCCTGGTCAAGGTGCTGGCCGCCGATGAACCGCTGTCGCTGCAGGCGCACCCGAGCGCTGAGCAGGCGGCCGAAGGTTTTCGGCGCGAGGAGCGCCTCGGCATCCCGGTGAATTCGCCGGTGCGCAACTACCGCGACGCCAGTCACAAGCCCGAGCTGTTGGTGGCGTTGCATCCGTTCGAGGCGCTGGCCGGGTTCCGGCCCGCGGCCAAGACCATCGACCTGTTGCAGGCTTTGGCGGTGTCCGATCTGGACCCCTTCATCGATTTGCTGAACGACCAGTCTGACGCCGACGGGCTGCGGGCGTTGTTCACCACCTGGATCACCGCGCCGCAACCCGACATCGATGTTCTGGTGACCGCGGTGCTGGACGGTGCGATCAGCTACGTGACTTCCGGCGCAACGGAATTCGCCGCGGAAGCCAAGACCGTGCTGGAGCTGGGGGAGCGCTATCCCGGCGACGCCGGTGTGCTCGCCGCGCTGTTGCTCAACCGGATCACGCTGAGTCCCGGCGAAGGTATCTACCTGGCGGCGGGCAACCTGCACGCCTATCTGCGCGGTGTCGGCCTGGAAGTTATGGCCAACTCCGACAACGTGTTACGCGGTGGTCTGACCCCCAAACACGTCGACGTCCCAGAGCTGTTGCGAGTGCTGAACTTCAACCCGACCAGCGAGTCGCAGTTGCGCGTCGACACTCATCCGGATGGACTGGCTTCGTTCTACGACACCCCCACTACCGAGTTCGCGGCTTCGGTGCTCACGCTCGGTGACGACCAGGTCGGCCACGAAGTGGACGCGCCGTCGCGCCACGACGGTCCGCAGATCCTGCTCTGCATCGAGGGTGCGACGGCTGTGCACGGGAAGTCCGGGGCACTGACGCTGACCCGCGGTGCGGCCGCATGGGTGGCCGCCGATGACGGCCCGATCCGACTGGTCGCCCACGAGCCGACCAAGCTCTTCCGGGCTACCGTCGGCCTCTAAGCCGGCACGCGTTCTCGTCGGCCGGCGCGCCGATCGGCCAGCCACAGCCGCATGTTGTGCCGAACGGTGCGACCGACCAGCTTCGCCGATGGAACCATGTAGAGGCTGTCCAGCAACGAGAATCTTCGCAAAAACCATTCGGCGAGAACGGGATCCGTCTCGGCCGCGCCGAGAAACTGATCGAACAGGCTGCCGACCGGCCCGAACCACCACGGCTTGTCGCCGCTCGCGTGGTGAAAGGCATGATCGCCGATCGCCGTCATCATCCACACCGGGAAAGTGGTTTTGGCGGTGGCACGATTCACCTTGCGCACCACATCGCCGCCCTCGGCGAGGGCGCGACGAAGGTGCCCGGCCTGTATCGAGGTCATCGTCATGCCTTGGCCGTAGGTGGGGTCGAAGCTGACCACCGCATCGCCCAGCGGCAGGATCCCGGCCGGGAACCGATCCAACTCGTGGTAGCGGCGCCACCGGCTCGCCGGGTAGCGGTGAAAAGCCACCTCGCCAACCAGCTCGGCGTGACGTAGTGCGCTGGTGATGCGCTCCGGCAGATGCGCGTCGGCCAGCGTCAGCATCTCTGAAAAAGTATGCGGGGGTTCGGCTTTGCCGACACCGTAGGTCGTCAACGTCCAGGTGCCGTCCTCGTAGCCGAGCAAGCCCAGGCCGGCGGGCTGCTCGCGCGATGCGCCGGAGACCACCACCCGCTCCCGGATGGCGCCCTCGGGCAGCCGAAACTGTTGCGACGCATAGTGGATGCCCACGTCGACCGTCTTCTCCGGCGGCCGCTGATAGCCCCACTGCTCCAGCCAGACCGGCAGCCGGGTGCCGCGGCCGGCCGCGTCGATGACCAGATCGGCAGCCACGTAGTCGGCCTCGTCGCCCGCACTGTCGAGCAGTACCCCGGTGACCCGCTGGGCATCGACGTCGAAGCGTGGCTGAGCCACCGAGCGCCGCTGAATCTCGACATTGGGAATTTCAAGGACCCGCCGCCGGATCTGCCATTCCAGCTGCGGACGGCTCGGCACGTACGCGGTGAACTCGTCCTGCAACGTGTGCGCGGTGCCGAGCAGGTGGCCGGCTGCGCCGAAATAGATGCAGTCCGGCCGGTTTTCCAAAATGGGCACACCGGAGGTCACCATGTCGTGCAGCAAGCCCGGAAATAGCCCGTCGAACTCGTGCGCGCCGCGGGCCATCAGCAGGTGCACGTGACGGCCCTGAGGCACGGCGGTGCGGTTGTCAGGCCCGGTCGGCAGTTCGTCGCGCTCGTACACCGTGACCCGCGCGTAGAACTGCGACAGCACCCGCGCTGCGCACAGGCCGCCGATGCTGGCTCCGATCACGACCGCGTGCTCGCGCATGCTCTCCCCACCCATGTCGCCACCGTACTCGGTACTGTTCGGGTACATGGCTGGTCGCTGGCGCATCAAATCGATCGAGCAGTCGATCGCCGACACCGACGATCCGGACACTCAACTGCGCAAGGAACTGAGCTGGTGGCACCTGTGCGTGTTCGGGGTGTCTGTGGTGATCGGCGCGGGGATCTTCACCGTCACCGCGTCCACCGCGGGTGATATCACCGGGCCCGCGATCTGGATCTCGTTTCTCATCGCGGCGGTCACGTGCGGGCTGGCGGCGCTCTGCTACGCCGAGTTCGCGTCGATGCTGCCGGTGGCAGGAAGCGGCTACACCTTTTCCTATGCCACGTTCGGCGAATTCATGGCCTGGACCATCGGGTGGAACCTGGTGTTGGAGCTGGCGATCGGTGGCGCGGTGGTCGCCAAAGGCTGGTCGAGCTACCTGCAGACGGTGTTTGGATTAGCAAGCAGCACAATCAATTTCGGGTTCATCAAGCTGGACTGGGGTGCGTTGCTGATCGTGGCACTGGTGGCGACCCTGCTTGCGCTCGGCACGAAGTTGTCGTCGCACTTTTCCACCGTGGTGACCACGATCAAGGTCGCGGTGGTGCTGCTGGTGATCGTCGTCGGGGCCTTCTACATCAAGACCTCGAACTACTCTCCGTTCATTCCACCGCCCGAGGTCGACCGGTCGGGCAGCGGCGTCAACCAATCGCTGTTGTCGCTGTTCACCGGCGCCCACAGCAGCCACTACGGCTGGTACGGCGTGCTGGCCGGAGCCTCGATCGTGTTCTTCGCGTTCATCGGGTTCGACATCGTCGCGACCATGGCCGAAGAGACCAAGAACCCGCAGCGCGACGTTCCCCGGGGCATCCTGGCCACCCTCGGCATTGTGACCGTGCTGTACGTCGCGGTGTCGGTGGTGTTGTCCGGGATGGTGTCCTACACCCAACTGAAAACCACTCCCGGCGGCCAACACGCCAACCTGGCCACCGCCTTCGCCGCGAACGGAATCCACTGGGCGTCGGGGATCATTTCGGTCGGCGCGCTCGCGGGGCTGACCACCGTGGTGATGGTGCTCGTGCTCGGCGGCTGCCGGGTGCTGTTCGCGATGGCGCGCGACGGGTTGTTGCCCCGACGGCTGGCCAAGACCGGGTCGCGGGGCACGCCCGTGCGCATCACCGTGCTGGTCGCGTTAATGGTGGCCACGACGGCGTCGGTGTTCTCCGCGGACAAGCTGGAGGAGATGGTCAACGTCGGCACCCTGTTCGCCTTCCTGCTGGTGTCGGCCGGCGTGATCGTGCTGCGCCGCAGCCGACCGGATCTGCCGCGCGGGTTCCGCGCGCCCTGGGTGCCGGCGCTGCCTATCGCATCGGCGTGCGCGTGCGTCTGGCTGATGATCAACCTCACCGTCGTCACCTGGATCCGTTTCGGCGTGTGGATGCTCATCGGAGTAGCGATCTACTTCGGTTATGGGCGCCGACACTCGGTGTTTGCCAAAGGTTCGGTTGCGGCCGCAGGCAGGGTTCAACTGAGTAATAACGCTATTTGATCTTGTACATGAGTCAACTAATATCGCCATCTCGAATCCCCCGAGGCGCCAGGTAGTCCCGTCGCGCCCTGGGGTGCTACGAGTCGCCTGGAGGTAAGCGCTCATGACCGCGGGATCTACCGACAGCACGATGGAGTGGCAGGACAAGAAGCGTCGTCTGTGGCTGATGGGACTGGTCTTCCCGACGCTGGTCGTCACCGTTACGCCGGTCATTTGGGCGATGAATCAGTTGGGCTGGTACCCCGCGTCCCAGGTGCTGTTCTGGATCGGCCCGATTTTGCTGTATGCCGTCATGCCGGCGCTCGACTTGCATTTCGGGTCGGACGGACAGAATCCGCCCGAGGAACTCACCCAGTGGCTGGAGGACGACAAGTACTACCGCTACTGCACCTATGCGTTCGTCCCGCTCCAATACCTCAGCCTGATCATGGCCGCTTTGACGTTCGTCGCGCCGAACTTGAGCTGGTTGGGTCAGGAGGGTCCGCTGGGCTGGCCGGCCAAGATCGGTCTGGCGCTGTCGATCGGCGCGCTGGGCGGCGTCGGCATCAACACCGCCCACGAGATGGGGCACAAGAAGGAGTCGCTGGAGCGCTGGCTGTCCAAGATCTCGTTGGCGCAGACCGGCTACGGGCATTTCTACATCGAGCACAACCGTGGTCACCATGTCCGGGTGGCGACACCGGAAGACCCGTCGTCGGCTCGCTTCGGAGAGACCTTCTGGGAGTTCTTGCCGCGCAGCGTTGTCGGCAGTCTGCGCTCGGCGTTGCGGCTGGAGGCCAAGCGGATACGCCAGCGGGTCGGCAACCCGTGGAACCCGAAGACCTACCTGTTCAACGACGCCCTCAACGCCTGGCTGATGACCGTCGTGCTGTGGGCCGCGCTGATCGCGGTGTGCGGACCGGCGCTGATCCCGTTCCTGTTGATCCAGGCCGCCTTCGGGATCAGCCTGCTCGAGGCGGTGAACTACCTCGAGCACTACGGCCTGCTGCGGCAGAAGAAAGCCAACGGCCGCTATGAGCGCTGCACGCCCGAACACAGCTGGAACTCCGACCACATCGTCACCAACCTGCTGCTGTACCACCTGCAGCGGCACAGCGACCACCACGCCAACCCGACCCGGCGTTATCAATCACTGCGCAGCAGGGACGGGGCACCGAATCTGCCGTGTGGCTACGGGACGCTGATCGGGGTGACCTACATTCCGCCGCTGTGGCGCTGGCTGATGGACCGCCGGGTGCTGGAGCACTACGACGGCGACATCACCCAGGTCAACGTGCAACCGCGGCTGCGCGACAAGGTGCTGGCTCGGCACGGGTCGTCGGCCTAACCGAGGGCTTGGTTTACAAAACACGCCTCTGTGTCTAGACAAGGGACGTAAGACGCGCTAATGTCCAATCTCAAGGTGTAATGGCTCACAAGGAGGTTGGCGATATGACCGGGTCTCTCGAGGCAATTGGTCCCAAGGTGTGGCAGGACAGAAAGCGCTACATGTGGCTGATGGGACTGATCGTCCCGACGCTGCTGCTGGTGATACTGCCGATCGTCTGGGCGATGAACCAGGCCGGTTGGCAGACCGCTTCGCAGGTGTGGTTCTGGATCGGCCCGATCCTGCTGTACATCCTGCTTCCGGCGCTGGACCTGCGCTTCGGTGCCGACGGACAGAACCCGCCCGACGAGGCGATGGAGTGGCTGGAGAACGACAAGTACTACCGCTACTGCACCTACGCCTTCATCCCGTTCCAATTTCTCAGCCTGATCCTCGGCGCGTATCTGTTCTCCGCGTCGAACCTGAGCTGGTTGGGCTTCGAGGGGTCGCTCAGCTGGCCGGCCAAGATCGGTCTGGCCCTGTCGGTCGGCACGCTCGGCGGCGTCGGCATCAACACCGCCCACGAGATGGGACACAAGAAGGAGTCGCTGGAGCGCTGGCTGTCCAAGATCACGCTGGCGCAGACCGGCTACGGCCACTTCTACATCGAGCACAACCGCGGCCACCATGTTCGGGTCGCCACACCGGAAGACCCCGCGTCGGCCCGCTTCGGTGAGACGTTCTGGGAGTTCCTGCCGCGCAGCGTCATTGGCAGCGCCAAGTCGGCGGTGCGGCTCGAGGCTCAGCGCATTCGTCGGCAGGGCGGCAACCCGTGGAACCCGAAGACGTACCTGTCCAACGACGTCGTGAACGCCTGGCTGATCACCGTGCTGCTGTGGGGCGCGCTGCTGGTTGCGTTCGGCCCGGCGCTGATCCCGTTCCTGTTGATCCAGGCCGTCTTTGGCTTCAGCCTGCTGGAGTCGGTGAACTACCTCGAGCACTACGGCCTGCTGCGGGAGAAGAAGGACAACGGCCGCTACGAGCGCTGCACGCCCGAGCACAGCTGGAACTCCGACCACATCGTCACCAACCTGTTCCTGTACCACCTGCAGCGGCACAGCGACCACCACGCCAACCCGACCCGGCGCTACCAAACCCTGCGCAGCATGGACGGGTCGCCGAACCTGCCCAGCGGCTACGCCGCGCTGATCGGGGTGACCTACATCCCGCCGCTGTGGCGCCGGCTGATGGACCACCGGGTGATCGAGCACTACGGCGGCGACATCACCAAGGTGAACGTTCAGCCGCGCCTGCGGGAGAAGGTGCTGACCCGCTACGGGACCGCGGCCTGATGGCCGGCTACCGCTGCCCCGGCTGTGGTTACATTTACGAAGAATCGAAAGGTGCTGAGCGGGAAGGGTTTCCGGCGGGTACCCGCTGGGGCGAGATCCCCGAGGACTGGGGTTGCCCGGACTGCGCCGTCGTTGAAAAGCCCGACTTCGAAATTCAGGAGGCCTGAGAAATGAACGACTACAAACTCTTCGTGTGCGTGCAGTGCGGCTTCGAATACGACGAGGCCAAGGGCTGGCCCGAGGATGGCATCGCCCCCGGCACCCGCTGGGACGACATCCCCGAGGACTGGAGCTGCCCGGACTGCGGTGCCGCGAAGTCCGACTTCGAGATGGTGGAAGTCGCCCGCTCGTGAACCAATTCAGCTCGACGACAACGCCGACCGCCGCGATGACCAGTCGCGGCGGTCCAGGCGTTAGGGTCGCGCATATGCGAAGGGTCCCGTACGCCGAGGCGTCGCGGGCCCTGCTGCGTGATTCGGTGCTCGACGCGATGCGCGAACTGCTGGGCAGCCGCGACTGGTCGGCGATCACGCTGGCCGACGTGGCCCGCGCTGCGGGCATCAGCCGGCAGACCATCTACAACGAGTTCGGGTCACGGCAGGGCCTGGCCCAGGGCTACGCGCTGCGGCTGGCCGACCGCCTGGTGAGCGCCGTCGAGAATGCGATCTACGCCAATGTGGGCGATGTCTACGCCGCGTTCCTGCAGGGATTTCGGGCGTTCTTCGCCGACTCGGCCGCCGACCCGCTGGTGATTTCGCTGTTGACCGGGGCGGCCAAACCGGATCTGCTGCAGATCATCACCACCGACAGCGGACCGATCATCACGCACTGCTCGGCCCGCCTGACGACCTCGTTCATGCACAGCTGGATGCGCGCCAGCGAAGAGGACTCCGGGATGATCGCGCGCGCCATCGTCCGGCTGGCGATGAGCTACGTGTCGATGCCGCCGGAGGCCGACCACGACGTGGCTGCTGACCTGGCACGACTCATGACGCCGGCAGCCGAACGCTACGGTGAGCTCCGCGACGACGTGGTTCGGCGGGACGCCGGTGATCCCACCGGCGCGGCCGAGGAAGCCAACGAATAAGCTGCTGCTTGGCGACGATGCGGGTCCTTGGCCCGAGGAGGAGCGAAGCAATAGGCTCCGGGTCGCCGACTGACCTCGAATCGCGCCCGAGAACTCGTCGCGATTAATATGAAACAAAGCTAATTAGTTGACAGGAATGGGTAGTAGATGACGACGACCGAACAGAAGCTCACCGCAGACGTGGTGAACGGGCTCGACTTCAAGGTGGCCGACCTGTCGCAGGCCGAATACGGCCGCCGCGACATCGAGCTTTCCGAGCAGGAAATGCCTGGTCTGATGTCGCTGCGCCGTGAGTACCACGACGTCCAGCCGCTCAAGGGTGCCCGGATCTCGGGTTCGCTGCACATGACCGTGCAGACCGCGGTGCTGATCGAGACCCTCACGAGCCTCGGTGCCGAAGTTCGGTGGGCGAGCTGCAACATCTTCTCCACCCAGGACCACGCCGCCGCCGCGGTGGTCGTCGGCCCGCACGGCACGCCCGAGAAGCCGCAGGGTGTGCCGGTGTTCGCGTGGAAGGGCGAGACCCTCGAGGAGTACTGGTGGGCCGCCGAGCAGATTCTGACGTGGCCCGGCGAGCCGGCCAACATGATCCTCGACGACGGTGGCGACGCCACCATGCTGGTGCTGCGTGGCGCGCAATATGAGAAGGCCGGCGTGGTCCCGCCGGACGACGACGACGACTCCGCCGAGCACCGGGTGTTCCTGAACCTGCTGCGTGAGCGCTTCGAGACCGACAAGGACAAGTGGACCAAGATCGCCGCGTCGATCAAGGGTGTCTCCGAGGAGACCACCACCGGCGTGCTGCGGCTCTACCAGTTCGCCGCCGCCGGCGAACTGGCGTTCCCGGCGATCAACGTCAACGACTCGGTGACCAAGTCGAAGTTCGACAACAAGTACGGCTGCCGACACTCGCTGATCGACGGCATCAACCGCGGCACCGACGTGCTGATCGGTGGCAAGAAGGTGCTGATCTGTGGTTACGGCGACGTCGGCAAGGGCTCGGTGGACTCGCTGGCCGGCCAGGGTGCGCGCGTGACCGTGACCGAGATCGACCCGATCAACGCCCTACAGGCGCTGATGGAGGGCTACGACGTCAAGCGCGTCGAGGACGTCATCGGCGAGGCCGACATCATCATCACCACCACGGGTAACAAGGACATCATCACCCTGGAGCACATCAAGGCGATGAAGGACAAGGCGATCCTGGGCAACATCGGCCACTTCGACAACGAGATCCAGGTCTCGCGGCTGGAGAAGTCGGGCGCGACCAAGACCAACATCCGCCCGCAGGTCGATCTGTGGACCTTCCCGGACACCGGCAAGTCGATCATCCTGCTGTCCGAGGGCCGGTTGCTGAACCTGGGCAACGCGACGGGCCACCCGTCGTTCGTGATGAGCAACAGCTTCTCCAACCAGGTCATCGCGCAGATCGAGCTGTGGACCAAGAACGACGAGTACGACAACGAGGTCTACCGGCTGCCCAAGCACCTGGACGAGAAGGTCGCCAAGATTCACGTCGAGGCGCTCGGTGGCGAGCTGACCAAGCTCACCAAGGAGCAGGCCGAGTACATCGGCGTCGACGTCGACGGCCCGTACAAGCCGGACCACTACCGCTACTGAGTCACCGCTTCGGCCGCCGAACGTGAAGATAACTTCACGTTCGGCACCGAGCGTGCCACTAGCTTCACAATCAGCACGGCGCGCTGAAGTCTGATGTGCCGGATTCCTCCGCCCGCTATGTCATGGCGCGCATCGTCATCCGGCTAGGCTCGCGCCGTGCTGATTGCTATCGAGGGGGTCGACGGCGCCGGCAAGCGGACGCTCACCGACGGCCTGCGTTCGGCGTTCGAGGCCGCCGGGAAATCCGTCGCCACGCTGGCGTTTCCGCGTTACGGACAGTCGGTGACCGCCGATGTGGCAGCCGAGGCGCTGCACGGTCAACACGGCGACCTGTCTTCCTCGGTTTATGCGATGGCGATGCTGTTCGCTCTCGACCGCGCCGGCGGGGCCGATCGGGTCCGCGACCTCTGCGGCGGCCACGATGTGGTGATCCTGGATCGCTACGTGGCGTCCAATGCCGCTTACAGCGCCGCCCGCCTGCACCAGGAGGCAGCCGGCGAGGCGGTCGACTGGGTGCGCGAGCTGGAATACGGCCGGCTGCACCTGCCGGTGCCGGATTGGCAGGTGCTGCTCGGCGTTTCGGCGGAACTTGCTGATCAGCGGGCCCGGCACCGGGCCAGCGTGGACGCCGGCCGGGCGCGAGACGCCTACGAACGCGACGCCGGATTGCAGCAGCGCACTGGCGCGGTGTATGCCGAGCTGGCCGCGGCGAACTGGGGCGGACGATGGCTGGTGGTCGATGAGACGGTCGATCCTGGCGGGCTCGCGGCGCAGTTAATGGCCTAGTTGCGGCTCGGTTGTGCGGCGGCTGTGGTAATAGGTGCGCGAAACATGCGTGTGGCAGCTCCGTTTTATCGCGTTCTGGTGACACCATGGACACCATGAGGCAAAGGATTCTCGTGGTTGACGACGACGCGTCGCTGGCCGAGATGCTGACCATTGTGCTGCGGGGGGAAGGTTTCGACACCGCCGTCATTGGCGATGGCACCCAGGCGCTGACCGCCGTGCGCGAACTGCGGCCCGACCTGGTGTTGCTGGACTTGATGTTGCCGGGCATGAACGGCATCGACGTATGCCGGGTGCTGCGCGCCGACTCGGGGGTCCCGATCGTGATGCTCACGGCCAAGACCGACACCGTCGATGTGGTGCTCGGACTGGAGTCGGGCGCCGACGACTACATCATGAAGCCGTTCAAGCCGAAGGAGTTGGTCGCCCGGGTGCGGGCGCGGTTGCGGCGCAACGAAGACGAGCCGGCCGAGATGCTGTCGATCGCCGACGTCGACATCGATGTGCCCGCGCACAAGGTCACCCGCAACGGCGAGCAGATCTCGCTGACGCCGCTGGAGTTCGACCTGCTGGTGGCGTTGGCGCGCAAACCGCGCCAGGTGTTTACTCGTGATGTGCTGCTCGAACAGGTGTGGGGCTACCGTCACCCCGCGGACACCCGTTTGGTGAACGTGCACGTCCAGCGTCTGCGGGCCAAGGTCGAAAAAGATCCGGAGAACCCGACCGTTGTACTGACCGTTCGAGGAGTGGGTTACAAGGCCGGACCTCCGTGATCCGTGCCTGCGACGATGCAGAGCGCGAGCGATGCTGAGGAGCGGCATAATTGATGAGAGGCGTCGCAATCACCAGGAGCGGCGCGAGTGATCTGGAGTTCGAGACCACGATTTCGTGGTCGTTCTGGCCGGTCTGGCCCAGTTGTGCGGGGTATGGGCACTCTCAGCCGTGCCCTCGGTGTGGCATGGCGTCGCTCTTTGCAGCTGCGAGTTCTCGCTCTGACCCTCGGCATGTCGCTGACCGTGATCCTGGCGCTGGGATTCGTCTTGACCAGCCAGGTCACCAACCGCGTGCTTGACGTGAAGTTGCGCGCCGCCACTGAGCAGATCGAGCGCGCCCGCAGCACGGTCAGCGGGATTGTCAGCGGCGAAGAGGCCCGTTCGCTGGACAGCAGCCTCCAACTGGCCCGTAACACGTTGACGTCGAAGACCGACCCCACCTCCGGCGCCGGATTGGCCGGCGCGTTCGACGCCGTGCTGGTGGTGCCCGGCCAGGGCCCGCGCCCGGCGGCATCGGCCGGGCCGGTCGACCAATTGCCGGACTCGCTACGGGAATTCGTGAAGGCCGGGCAAGTCGCCTATCAGTACGCAACGGTGCACACCGAGGGCTTCTCGGGCCCGGCGCTGGTGATCGGCACCCCCACGACGTCGCGGGTGAACAACCTCGAGCTGTACCTGGTGTTCCCGCTGGGCAACGAGCAGAGCACGATCGCGCTGGTCCGCGGAACCATGGCCACCGGCGGCTTGGTCCTGATGGTGCTGCTGGCCGGGATCGCCTGGATGGTCACCCGCCAGGTGGTGGTCCCCGTCCGGGCGGCGGCGCGGACCGCCGAGCGATTCGCCGACGGCCACCTGTCCGAACGGATTCCGATCCGTGGCGAGGACGACATGGCCCGGCTGGCGGTGGCGTTCAACGACATGGCCGAGAGCCTGTCGCGCCAGATCGCTCAGCTCGAGGAATTCGGAAACCTGCAGCGCCGCTTCACCTCCGACGTCAGTCACGAACTGCGCACCCCGCTGACCACCGTCCGGATGGCCGCTGACCTGATCTACGACCACGTCGACGAACTCGACCCCGCGTTGCAGCGGTCCACCGAACTGATGGTCAACGAGCTCGACCGGTTCGAATCGCTGCTCAGCGATCTGCTGGAAATCTCCCGCCACGACGCCGGCGTCGCCGAATTGTCCGTCGAGGCAGTGGATCTGCGAACCACCGTCAACAATGCGCTGAGCAATGTCGGCCATCTGGCCGAAGACGCCGGCGTGCAGATGATCGTCGACATGCCGGAAGAAGACGTCATCGCCGAGGTCGATCCACGCCGGGTCGAGCGCATTCTGCGCAACCTGATCGCGAATGCGATCGACCACGCCGAACACAAACCGGTCCGGATTCGGATGGGCTACGACGAAGACACCGTCGCAGTCACCGTCCGCGACTACGGAGTCGGGTTGCGGCCGGGTGAGGAGAAGCTGGTATTCAGCCGCTTCTGGCGCTCCGACCCGTCGCGCGTGCGCCGGTCGGGCGGGACCGGTCTGGGACTGGCGATCAGCGTCGAGGACGCCCGGCTGCACCAGGGACGCCTGGAAGCCTGGGGTGAGCCCGGCAACGGTGCCTGCTTCCGGCTCACCCTCCCGCTGATCCGCGGGCACAAAGTGACCACCAGCCCGCTGCCGATGAAACCTGTTGCCCCAGAGCGCAATGAGCACCCGGCCCGCCCACGTGAGCACGCCGACAGGGGCGTGTGATGGTCGGGCTTCGGCTTGATCGCCCGACTTCTCTTCGGGCCGTTCCGGCCGGCATCGTCGTCGGGCAGAGGTTCGCTGCATTGCTGTGCACGCTCGCCGCGGTCCTGGCGGGGTGTGCCGGCGTGCCGAACGGGTCGGCGCCCCAGGCCATCGGCACCGTCGACCGGCCGGCGCCGGCAAACCTGCCCAAGCCGACACCCGGCATGGATCCCGATGTGCTGCTGCGCGAATTCCTCAAGGCGACAGCCGATCCGGCCAACCGACACCTGGCGGCGCGGCAGTTCCTCACCCAGACGGCATCCAACAAGTGGGACGACGCCGGTAGCGCGCTGCTGATCGATCATGTCGTGTTCGTCGAAACCCACAGCGCTGAAAGGGTTTCGGTGACAATGAGGGCGGAGACCCTCGGGTCGCTGTCCGATATAGGGGTGTTCGAGACCGCCGAGGGACAGCTGCCCGACCCCGGCCCGATCGAACTGGTCAAGACGCCGGGCGGCTGGCGCATCGACAAGCTGCCCGACGGAGTGTTTCTGGACTGGCAGCAATTCCAGGCCACCTATAAGCGCAACACGCTGTATTTCTCCGACCCGACCGGTAAGACGATGGTGCCGGACCCGCGCTACGTCGCCGTGTCCGATCGCGATCAGCTGGCCACCGAACTGGTGTCTAAATTGATCGCCGGTCCGCGCCCGGAGATGGCGAAAAGCGTGCACAACATGCTGACCCCGCCGGTGCGGCTGCGTGGCCCGGTGACCCGCGCCGACGGCGGCAAGAGCGGGGTCGGCCGCGGCTACGGCGGTGCCCGTATCGATTTGGAGTTGCTGACCGTCGCCGACCCGCGCAGCAGGCAATTGGTTGCCGCACAGATCATCTGGACGCTGGCCCGCTCGGATATCAAGGGGCCGTACGTGATCAAGGCCGACGGCGCGTCGCTCGACGAGCGGTTCGCCGACGGGTGGAACACCACGGACGTCGCAGCCACCGACCCGGGCGTCGCCGAAGGCGCGGCCGCCGGGGTGCACGCGCTGATCGGCGGCAGAGTGGTGGCACTGGACGGTCAGCGCTCCGACCCGGTGCCCGGCGCCTTCGGCCGGGCCACCGACCAGGCCTCCGTCGCGTTGTCCCGCAACGGGCATCAGGCGGCCTCGGTGGTGGTGCAGCGGCCGGGGGCCCCCGACATGGCGTCGTCGCTGTGGATCGGTGAACTCGGTGGAGAGGCGACCGAAGCCGCTGACGGCCATACCCTTTCGCGGCCGACCTGGTCGCTGGACGACGCGGTGTGGGTGGTGGCCGACGGCAACACCGTAATGCGCGCCATCCAGGAGACCGCGTCCGGCCAGCCGGCCCGACTACCGGTCGACTCGGCCGCGGTGTCCAGCCACTTTCCGGGCGTCCTCGCCGAGTTGCAACTGTCCCGCGACGGCACCCGCGCCGCGATGGTGATCAACGGGCAGGTGATCTGCTCCAGCGTCGAGCAGACCCAGGCCGGCCAGTTCGCGCTGACCTATCCGCGGCGGCTCGGGTTCGGGTTGGGCTCGTCGGTGGTGTCGCTGGCCTGGCGCACCGACGAGGACATCGCGGTGAGTCGCAACGACGCAGAGCACCCGGTTTCCTACGTCAACATCGACGGGGTGAATTCCGATGCGCCAAGCGGCAATTTGCAGCAGCCGGTCGGGGTGATCGCGGCCAACCCGTCGACGGTGTACGTCGCCGATCCGCGCGGCGTGATGCAGCTGTCGATCTCCGGCGCCGAAGGACTCCAGGGCTGGCTGGACGTTCCGCCGTTCATGACAGGCGGAGCGATTCCGGTGATGCCCGGCTGAGTTTCTCGACGCCGCAGCAAAGTGTCGGTGCCGCTCGGCACACTGGCTGTGTGCTGGATCTTGTTCTTCCGCTGGAGTGTGGTGGCTGCGGTGCGCCGTCGACACGATGGTGCGCGGCCTGCGCCGACGAGCTCGCCCCGGATGTCGATGCGCCGCGCATCGTCACTCCGCGGATCGACCCGCAGGTGCCGGTGTTCGCGCTCGGCCGCTACGCCGGGGCGCGCCGACGCGCGATCGTCGGGCTCAAAGATCGCGGCCGCGCGGATCTGCGGGCGCCGCTGTCCCGTTCGCTGGCCCTCGGCCTGCACCGGCTGCTGCTGTGGGGTTTGCTCGACGTCCCGTTGACGATCGTCGCGGCGCCGACCCGCGGCTGGTCGGCCCGGCAGCGTGGGGGAGACCCGGTGACCCGAATCGCCACGCTGGCTACGGCCGGCCATCCAGACATCGCCGTCGTCCGTGCGCTGCGGATGAAGCCGTGGGCCCGCGACTCGGCCGGACTGAACAGCGCGGCGCGCGAACGCAACATCGCCGGCCGGGTATTGCTGACGCGCCGTCGTCTGCCGGCTGTGGGCGAGTTGTTGTTGGTCGACGACATCGTCACGACCGGGGCAACCGCTCATGAATCGGTTCGCGTGCTGCAGGCGGCCGGCGCGCGGGTGTCGGCTGTGCTGGCGCTAGCGGCCGCGTGAGCGTTTGTGAAGAACTCGCAACAGGTGGGCTCAAACGCTGGCACTGCTGCCCGTCAACGGTCTACCGTCGATCGCAAGCACCAACAACGCCTTAACGCAGCGCAAATCGCAGCTTGAGGCGCCACCGTCAACGGTAGGGGGTGAGTTCTCGACACCTTGCATCGGCGGGCGGCCAATCCAGTTCTGACAACCCCGTCGGCGCGTGCATCCACAACCGTGCGCGCAACGTTTGCGTGCAACGCGAGAGAAGGCGAGTTGTCAAGTATGTCAAGGCAAACCCTCGATTCCGGACAGCTGCTGGCTGAACCTCCGGTCGACATCGACGAGCACGAACCGACCGCGCGCGCCGAGGTCGTCGTCAAGGGGCGAAACGTCGAAATCCCTGACCACTTCCGCGTCTATGTCTCCCAAAAACTCGCCCGTCTGGAGCGATTCGACCGAACCGTCTATCTGTTCGACGTCGAGCTCGACCACGAACGCAACCGTCGCCAGCGCAAGTCCTGTCAGCACGTCGAGATCACCGCTCGCGGTCGCGGGCCGGTCGTCCGGGGCGAAGCCTGCGCCGACAGCTTCTATGCCGCCCTCGAGGCTGCGGTCGCCAAATTGGAGGGCCGACTGCGCCGCGTGAAGGACCGCCGCAAAGTCCACTACGGCGACAAGACACCGGTGTCGCTGGCCGCCGCCACCGCCGTCGTGCCGCAACCCGAGCCGGCCTTCGACGACATCGAGACGCCGCACTTCGGTGACCCCGAGAGCGCAGGCGTGCATCACCTACCCGGCCGCGTTGTGCGCACCAAGGAACACGAGGCCAAGCCGATGTCGGTCGACGATGCGCTCTACGAGATGGAACTCGTCGGCCACGACTTCTTCCTGTTCTACGACAGCCAGACCGAGCGGCCCACGGTGGTATACCGGCGGCACGCCTATGACTACGGACTGATTCGGCTGGCCTAGCCGAATGTGAGCGGCGCCGAACGTCGACTTGTTGGGAGATTTCGCGCCATACCGCCCATCAAGTCGACGTTCGGCTTCCAAATAAGCTCGTCACCTAGGATGGGGGACGCTGAAGACGTCGATCCCGCCCGGTGACGATGCAGAGCGCGAAGCGCGATGAGGAGGAGCCGGGCGATCTGCCCTAGGGGACAAAGCTGTGCTGAGTAGGTTGCTGCGCGTTGGTGAAGGTCGCACGGTCAAGCGCCTCAAGCGGGTGGCCGAGTACGTCAATAGCTTGTCCGACGAGATCGAGAAGCTCACCGACGACGAGCTGCGCGCCAAGACGTCCGAGTTCAAGCGCAGGCATACCGACCCGAAGAACCCGGAAAGCCTCGACGACCTGCTACCCGAAGCGTTCGCGGTGGCTCGTGAGGCCGCCTGGCGGGTGCTCGACCAGCGTCCGTTCGACGTGCAGCTGATGGGCGCGGCGGCGCTGCACTTCGGCAACGTCGCCGAAATGAAGACCGGTGAAGGCAAGACCTTGACCTCGGTGATGCCGGCCTACCTCAACGGCATCGGCGGCAAGGGCGTCCACATCGTCACGGTCAACGACTACCTGGCCAAACGTGACAGCGAATGGATGGGCCGGGTGCACCGCTTCCTGGGCCTCGACGTAGGCGTGATCCTGGCGCACATGACGCCCGACGAGCGGCGCGTCGCCTACAACGCCGACATCACCTACGGGACCAACAACGAGTTCGGCTTCGATTACCTGCGCGACAACATGGCTCATTCCCTGGACGACTGTGTCCAGCGCGGCCACAACTTCGCCGTCGTCGACGAGGTCGACTCGATCCTGATCGACGAGGCCCGCACGCCGCTGATCATCTCCGGACCGGCTGACGGTGCGTCGAACTGGTACGGCGAGTTCGCCCGCCTCGCCCCGCTGATGGAGAAGGACACCCACTACGAGGTCGACATCCGCAAGCGCACGATCGGCGTGCACGAGCTCGGCGTCGAATTCGTCGAGGATCAGCTCGGTATCGACAACCTGTACGAGGCCGCCAACTCGCCGCTGGTCAACTACCTCAACAATGCGCTGAAAGCCAAGGAGCTGTTCGCCCGCGACAAGGACTACATCGTGCGCGACGGCGAGGTGATCATCGTCGACGAGTTCACCGGCCGGACGCTGGTCGGACGCCGCTACAACGAGGGCATGCACCAGGCCATCGAGGCCAAGGAGCGCGTCGAGATCAAGGCCGAGAACCAGACGCTGGCCACCATCACGCTGCAGAACTACTTCCGGCTCTACGACAAGCTCTCCGGCATGACCGGTACCGCCGAGACCGAGGCGGCCGAGTTGCACGAGATCTACAAACTGGGCGTGGTCGCGATCCCCACCAACCGGGAAATGATCCGAGTCGACCAGACCGACCTGATCTACAAGACCGAGGAAGCCAAGTACATCGCGGTCGTCGACGACGTCGGCGAGCGCTACGAAAAGGGCCAGCCGGTGCTGATCGGTACCACCAGCGTGGAGCGCTCGGAATACCTGTCGCGCCAATTCCAGAAGCGGCGCATCCCGCACAACGTCCTCAACGCGAAGTACCACGAGCAGGAAGCCGGGATCATCGCCGAGGCCGGTCGCCGCGGCGCGGTCACGGTCGCCACCAACATGGCCGGTCGCGGTACTGACATCGTGTTGGGCGGCAACGTCGACTTCCTCACCGACCTGCGGCTGCGGGCCCGGGGTCTAGACCCCGTCGAGACCGCCGAGGAGTACGAGGCGGCGTGGCACCAGGAGCTGCCGATCGTCAAGGCCGAGGCCGCCGCCGAGGCCAAGGAGGTCACCGATGCCGGTGGGCTGTACGTGCTGGGCACCGAGCGGCACGAGTCGCGCCGGATCGACAACCAGCTGCGTGGCCGCTCCGGCCGTCAGGGTGACCCGGGCGAGTCCCGCTTCTACCTGTCGCTCGGTGACGAGCTGATGCGCCGCTTCAACGGCGCCGCACTGGAGTCGCTGCTGACCCGCCTCAACCTGCCCGACGACGTGCCCATCGAGGCCAAGATGGTGACCCGGGCGATCAAGAGCGCACAGACCCAGGTCGAACAGCAGAACTTCGAGGTCAGAAAGAACGTCCTCAAGTACGACGAGGTGATGAACAAGCAGCGCATGGTCATCTATGCCGAACGACGACGCATCCTGGAGGGCGAGAACCTGCAGCAGCAGGCGCACGACATGCTCGTCGACGTGATCACCGCCTACGTCAACGGCGCCACCAGTGAGGGCTACGCCGAGGACTGGGACCTGGAGAAGCTGTGGGAGGCCCTCAAGACGCTGTATCCGGTGGGCCTCGATCACCACACATTGATCGACTCCGATGCGGTCGGGGAGCCCGGCGAACTGACCCGCGAGGAACTGCTGGACGCACTGGTCGCGGACGCCAAAAAGGCTTACGCCAAGCGCGAAGCCGAGCTCGAGGAGCTGGCAGGTGAGGGCGCGATGCGCCAGCTGGAACGCAACGTGCTGCTCAACGTCATCGACCGCAAGTGGCGCGAGCACCTCTACGAGATGGACTACCTCAAGGAGGGCATTGGCCTGCGCGCGATGGCCCAGCGCGACCCGCTGGTCGAATACCAGCGCGAGGGCTTCGACATGTTCACCGGGATGCTCGACGGTCTCAAAGAAGAGTCCGTCGGGTTCTTGTTCAACGTCGCGGTCGAGGCCGTACCGCCGCAGCAGGCTTCTCCGGTTTCGGAGATCGAAGCACCGGAAGGCCTCGCCGAGTTCGCCACCGCGGCCGCGGCCGGCGCGAAGCAGGCCGGTTCGGCCCGCGAGCCGGCACCCGCGTTGCGCGCCAAGGGAATCGACAACGAGGCGCCCGCGCTGACCTACACCGGACCAGCCGAGGACGGCTCGGCGCAGGTGCACGGCAATGGGGACACGTCGCCGACCGGCGCCGGCGGCGGCACCCGACGGGAGCGGCGCGAGGCTGCCCGGCGGCAAGGCAGGCACTCCAAACCCAAGCGTCGCTAAAGGGGTTAGCCGATATGCAGCGCGACCACCTGCCAGCGTCCGGCGAATCGCTCGATGCGGCAGGCAATGGCGTGCGTGCGCGGCCCGCGGCTGTAGCTGCCGAACACCTCGGCAGCGGCCAGGTCGCTCACCGGTTGCAGGCGCACCCGGCGTAGCACCGCCACCCCGTCCGGGCTGCCGCAGCGGCGATTGGCCGACAGCACCGAGTCGACGAGTTCGGCGGCCAGCAGCCCGTTCAGCTGCGCGATCGGGCGCCGACGGTCGATGACCTCCAGCACCCGGCGCAGTGCGGCGTCGGCGAAGCCGGCCGCCTGCCGCATCGGCAACGACATCGTGGGTGCCGATGGATGTCGTTGTGGCACATGAGGATTGCGCTTACGCAGGACGGTCGACGAGGGCCTGCACTGCCGGACATCCCGGGCCGGCGGTTCGCAGTCGACGACGGGGGTGACCGCGAACGGCTCGCGATTGCCTGTGCTTGGGTCTGCTGGGCTGGAACTCGTCAACACTGAACTCTCCCGCGAGACTCGAAGGGCCACCCTTGCTGGCCTGCTGGAGAGGGGCAGACGAGTTTGTTGCGGCGACCGGCTGCGCCCGGCTCGCGCCGCGCCTGCGATCGTCGCGTGTGAGGATCATCGCACAATCGCCGATTCCGCGTACTCGCGCTGTGCAGGGGCCCGGCAGCCGGTTAGCGTTTCCGGCATATTGGTCGGTGACCAATTCGCAAGAAACGTGAAGGGGAGAGGCTGTGTGACCCGGTTATCCGCGTCGGACGACTCCTTCTACCAGCTCGAGAACTCCGCGACCCCGCTCTACGTCGGCTCACTGTCGATCCTGCGTCAACCGCGTGCCGGGTTGAGTTACGAGACCCTGCTGGCCACTGTCGAGCGCCAGCTGCCGCAAGTGCCGCGGTACCGGCAGAAGGTCCGTGAAGTGACCATGCGGCTGGCCCGGCCGGTCTGGGTCGACGACCACGACTTCGACATCACCTACCACGTCCGGCGTTCCGCGCTGCCGTCCCCGGGCAGTGACGAGCAACTCCACGAGCTGATCGGCCGGCTGGCGGCCCGGCCGCTGGACCGTTCGCGCCCGCTCTGGGAGATGTACCTGGTGGAGGGTTTGGCCAAGAATCGGCTGGCTCTGTACACCAAGTCGCATCAGGCGTTGATAAACGGCATGGGCGCGGTCGAGATCAGCCACGTCATCGCCGATCGGAACCGCCAACCACCACCGTTCGTCGAAGACATCTGGGTGCCGGCCCGCGAACCCGGCGCCATGAAGCTGCTGTTCGGCGCGATCGGCGACTGGGCCACCCGCCCGCAGGCGCAAATGAAGGCCGTCCACAGCGGCGTGGTCGACCTGCTGACCAACTCCGGCCAACTGCTCGACACCGGTCGCCGGATGTTTGACGTCGCCCGGACGCTCGCGCGTGGCAACGCGCCCCGCAGCCCGCTGAACACTGCGGTGTCCCGCAACCGCCGCTACACGGTGGCCTCTGGGCGTCTGGATGACTATCGGGCCATCCGGTCGCGCTACAACTGTGACGTCAACGACGTGGTGCTGGCTGTGGTTACCGGCGCGCTGCGCAACTGGCTGCTGTCCCGCGGCGAACCGTCGGCACCGACCGCGACCGTGCGGGCGATGGCGCCGCTGCCAATCTACGAAGCCTTCGACTCCTCGAACCGCGGACAGGCAATCAGCCAGGTCGCACCGTTTCTGGTCGACCTGCCTGTCGGCGAAGGCAACGCGGTAGTGCGGCTCTCGCAAATCGCGCATGCCACCGAGAGCAATCCGACCGCGGCCAGCCTGGTCGACGCCCGCACCATCGCAACGCTGTCCGGTTTCGCGCCACCGACTCTGCACGCCATGGGAATTCGCGTCGCGACCAGTTTGTCGTCGCGCCAGTTCAACTTGCTGATCACCAATGCGCCCGGCGCCCAGTCGCAGATGTACGTCGCCGGCGCGAAGCTGCTCGAGACCTACGCGGTGCCGCCGCTGCTGAACAACCAGGTAATGGCCATCGGCGTCACGTCGTACAACGGCATGATGTATTTCGGCATCAACGCCGACCGGGACGCGATGAGCGACGTCGACGTATTGCCGTCATTGCTTGCCGAATCGCTCGATGAACTGCTGGAAGCCGCTCAGTAGACCTACCATTCGATGGTGAGCAAGGCGCAAAAGAAGCAGCCCAAGATCTCGAACACGGTCTATCGAGCCGAATTATTCCGGCTCCAAACGGAATTGGTGAAGTTACAGGAATGGGTACGCGCGGAAGGCATTCGCGTCGTCGTGATTTTCGAAGGTCGTGACGGGGCCGGCAAGGGCGGAACGATCAAACGGGTCACCGAATATCTCAACCCGCGCTATGCCCGAATCGCCGCACTGCCGGCGCCGACCGATCGCGAGCGCGGGGAATGGTATTACCAGCGCTACGTCGCACACCTGCCGACCAAGGGAGAGATCGTGCTGTTCGACCGCTCCTGGTACAACCGGGCCGGGGTCGAAAAGGTGATGGGATTTTGCACGCCGCAGGAGCATGCACTGTTCCTGCAGCAGACCCCGATCTTCGAGCAGATGCTGATCGACGAGGGAATCCTGTTGCGTAAGTATTGGTTTTCAGTCTCCGAGGACGAGCAGCTTCGCCGATTCAAGGCGCGGCGCAACGATCCGGTGCGGCAATGGAAACTGAGTCCGATGGACCTGGAAGCGCTGTACAAGTGGGAAGACTATTCGCGGGCCCGGGACGAGATGATGACCTACACCGACAAACCAATTAGCCCTTGGTATTTGGTGGAATCAGATATCAAGAAGCACGCGCGGCTGAACATGATCGCGCACCTGTTGTCCACGATTGACTACCAGCCGGTCAAGATACCCAAGGTGAAACTGCCCGCGCGCCCGGTCAAGACCGGCGACTACCAGCGACCACCGCGGGAGCTGTCGACCTACGTCGGCGACTATGTGGCCACGCTGATCGGCGACGCCGAATGACAAGGACGAACGCGAACTGATGCGGATCTACATCCCGGTGACGCTGGCCATGCTGCAGCAGTTCGTCGCCGACGGTTCGCTGCGACCCGTCAGCGGCACCGCCTTCGCGGTCACGCCCAAGCTGCGGGAGGCCTATGCCGAAGGCGACGACGACGAGCTCGGCGAAGTCGCGCTGCGGGAGGCGGCGCTCGCATCGCTGCGGCTGCTGGCCGGCGCGGCAGAAGACGACGGCGACCAGGAATCGGCGCTGCCGACGCGACGCGTCGTGCTGGTCGCCGATGTCGGCGATGTCACACTGCGCCCGGATCTCGACGATGCGGTGGTGCGCCTGGGCGCTCCGGTGACCACCAAGGACGTGGTCGCTGCGTTCGTCGACAACGCCGCCGCGGAAGCGCAGGTCAAAGCTGCGATTGAAGTGATCGACGCGGCCGATCTGGGTGATGAGGACGCCGAGCTGACCGTCGGGGATGCCCAGGATCACGACCTGGCGTGGTACGCGACGCAGGAGCTGCCGTTCCTGCTGGAGCTGCTGTAAGTCACATCGCGCACATAGCTACGGGACCGTAGGTTACGGTACCGTAGGTTCTGTCCCCACACGACAACCAGGAGTTTCGTCAATGGACAGAAAAGTGTCACGCGTCGCTGCCGACATCATCGAAACCCGGCCCATTACGCTGGCCGGAGTGGAGACCCACCCCGGCTGGCATGCGCTGCGCACGCTCGCCCATCGCATCACCACGCCACTGCTGCCCGACGATTACACCCGCCTGGCCAATCCGCTGTGGTCCGCGCGGGAGCTGCGGGGCCGCATCCAGGAGGTGCGGCGCGAGACGCGGGACTCCGCAACGCTGGTCATCAAGCCCGGCTGGGGATTCAGCTTCGACTACGAGCCCGGCCAGTACATGGGCATCGGGCTGCTGATGGACGGCCGCTGGCGCTGGCGTTCCTATTCGCTGACCTCCAGCCCGCACCGCAGCGCCCGCACGGTGACGATCACGGTGAAGGCGATGCCCGAAGGCTTCCTGTCCAGCCACCTGGTCGACGGTGTCCGGCCCGGCACGATCGTCCGATTGGCCGCTCCCCAGGGCAATTTCGTGCTGCCCGACCCTGCGCCCCCGGCCCTGTTGTTCCTCACCGCGGGCTCGGGCATCACCCCGGTGATGTCGATGTTGCGCACGCTGGTCCGCCGCGACCAGATCACCGACGTGCTCCACCTGCACTCCGCGCCCACCGCGGACGACGTCATGTTCGGCGCCGAGCTCGGGCGGTTGGCCGCCGAGCACCCCGGCTACCGGCTGCAGCTGCGCGCCACGCGTAGCCAGGGCAGGCTGGACCTGGCGCACCTGGACGCCGAGGTGCCGGACTGGCGCACCCGGCAAACCTGGGCCTGCGGGCCCGAGGCGATGCTCAGTTCCGCTGAACAGACCTGGTCGGCGGCCGGCCTGCAGGATCGGCTGCACCTCGAGCGTTTCGCGGTGTCGAAGGCGGCTCCGGCCGGAACCGGCGGCAAGGTCACGTTCGCCAAGAGTGGCAAGACTGCCGAAGCCGATGCGGCAACCTCGCTGATGGACGCCGGTGAGCAGCAGGGTGTGCAGATGCCGTTCGGTTGCCGGATGGGTATCTGTCAGTCCTGCGTGGTAACGCTGACCGAGGGCCACGTGCGGGATTTGCGAACCGGCGCGGAACACGAGCCGGGAACCCGCGTGCAGACCTGCGTTTCCGCGGCGTCGGGCGACTGTACTCTGGAAGTTTAGAAGCTACCGGCTGGTAACCTACGCTTTCGTAGGTTACGATGGCGTAGGTCAGAAACTGCAGTCTGCAGGAAGGCAAAAACACGATGGCGATCACCGAACTGGATGTCTTCGCGCATCTGACGGACGCCGACATCGAGAACCTCGGCGTCGAACTCGACGCCATCCGCCAGGACATTGAAGACTCTCGCGGCGAGCGTGATGCCCGCTACATCCACCGCACCATCGCCGCGCAGCGCGCCCTCGAGGTCGCCGGCAGGCTGATGTTGGCGTTCGGCAAGCGCCGGTCGGCCTGGTGGGCGGGAACCGCGACCCTCGGCGTGGCCAAGATCGTCGAGAACATGGAGATCGGCCACAACGTCATGCACGGCCAGTGGGACTGGATGAACGACCCCGAGATCCACTCCTCGTCGTGGGAGTGGGACATGATGGGGTCGTCCAAGCACTGGCGGTTCACCCACAACTACGTGCACCACAAGTACACCAACATTCTCGGCATGGACGACGACGTCGGCTACGGACTGTTGCGGGTCACCCGCGACCATCCCTGGAAACGCTTCAACCTGTTCAACCTTTTCTACAACGCGATGCTGGCGCTGGGTTTCGAGTGGGGTGTCGGCATGCAGCACGTGGAGATCGGCAAGATCGTCATGCGGCGGATGGACAACGAAGACGCCAAGGAGCGGGTCGACGAGTTCTTCGCCAAGGCCGGTCGCCAGGTGTTCAAGGACTACATCGCGTTCCCGGCCTTGACGTCGCTGTCACCCCGGGCGTCGTTCAAATCGACGCTGAAGGCCAACGCGCTGGCCAACATCATCCGGAACGTGTGGGCCAACGCGGTCATCTTCTGTGGCCACTTCCCCGATGGCGCCGAGAAATTCACCAAGACCGACATGGTGGGCGAGTCCAAGGGCCACTGGTACCTGCGCCAGATGCTGGGCAGTGCCAACTTCAACGCCGGCCCGGCGCTGCGGTTCATGAGTGGGAACCTGTCCCACCAGATCGAACACCATCTGTTCCCGGATCTGCCCAGCAACCGCTACGAGGAGATCGCGGTGCGGGTGCGCCAGGTCTGCGAGAAGTACGACTTGCCTTACACCACAGGTCCTTTCCTGGTGCAGTACGGCAAGACGTGGCGGACGATCGCCAAGCTGTCGCTGCCGGACAAATACTTGCGGGCCACCGCAGACAATGCGCCGGAGACACGCAGTGAGTCGATGTTCGCGGAACTGGAGCCCGGTTTCGCGGGGACGGACTCCTCGACCGGACGGCGCCGCGGACTCAAGACCGCGATCGCCACCGTGCGGGGTTGGCGTCGCAACAAGCGGGCCGCTGACGCGCGAACGCCGGGCGGGGACGAGCTCGCCGCCTAGAATCGGCGCGGTGAACGTCATCACCGCGCACCCGATCGTCGACGCGGTGCTGAGCCGGCATCGCGATGCGTTGGGCGACGACCTGACGGCCTACCGCAACCACGTCTACCGCTGTCTCACGTATCATCAGCTGCTGCTCGGCTTTTCGATTCCTGACGCCGCGGCGTTGGCGTGGGCCACCCACGATCTGGGCATCTGGACGGCGGGCACCTTCGACTACCTGGCGCCGTCGGCCGATCTTGCTGCCGCCTATGCCGACGAGTTCGGGATTACCGACCGCAACCAGTTGCGCGCGCTGATCACCGAACACCATCGGCTACGAGCTGTCGACGATGACCCCGTCGCCGAGACGTTCCGCCAGGCCGACCTGATCGACGTCAGTCATGGTGTGCTGCGGCGGGGAATCGGGCGGCCAGCCGTCCGCGCGGCAGTCGAAGCATTGCCCTATAACGGCTTTCACGCATTTTTAGCCAAAGGCCTGACCGGCTACGCGGTGCGGCATCCGCTGCGCCCGCTACCGATGATGCGCTTCTAGGCCGCATCCTGGCTTTTGGCTCACGCCTTGTCCGCGATCGCGACCAGCCGCCGTAGGGCCGCCAGTTGCTGCTCGTGGTCCCCTTCGAGCTTCGCCAACAGTGTCGTGATGCCCGCCGCCTGGTAACGGTCTACGCGTTCGGCGATAAGGTCTTCGGTGCCAAGCAGATTCGTCAGCTTGCCGAGATCCAGCGGCACTTTACGGCGGGCCTCGTCGCGGTCGCCGTCCTGCCACAACCTGGCCACCTCGGCGACCTCGTCGGCGTAGCCCAGCCGGCCGAACGCGTCGTTGTAGAAGTTCTGCCCGCCCGAACCGCCAGATCCCATGGCGCCGATCGTGAACGCATACCCGTCGGCGTGCCGGCGGGCCGCCGCGTCGCCGGACGCCTGGTCGTCGTGGAACTCGAGAGCAACGGGCGCGACCAGGTCGAGCTGATCGAGCGTGCGCCCGGCCCGCTGTGCGCCGTCACGCAACGGGCTCAGGAACACCTCGGCGGCTTCGGGGATGAACGCGTTGCCCAGCCAGCCGTCGGCCGCTTCGCCGGTCAACTCCAGATTCTTGGGACCCATCGACGCGATGTACACCGGGACGTGCTGAGGGCGCACCATCGGTTTGAGCGCGGCACCGCGACTGTCGGGCAGCGGCAGCGGGTAGATCTCGCCGGCATGTTCGAGGCGATCGCCGCGGCTGATCGTGCGGATGATTTCGATGGTCTCGCGGGTCGCCTGCACCGGCTTGCGGAAGCGGACGCCGTGCCAGCCCTCCATCACCCGTGGCCCCGATGTGCCGACGCCCAGGATGAATCGGCCCCCCGACAGCTCCTGCAGGCTCAGCGCCGACGTCGCCAGCAACGCCGGACTGCGCGAACCCAGTTGCACGACAAAGGTTCCCAACTGTATCAAGGACGTCTTGGCGGCCAGGTAGGCCAGGCCGGTCAGCGCGTCGTAACCCCACACCTCGGGAATCCACAGTGACGTGACACCGATCTGCTCGGCGGCCAGCGCGAATTCGACGGATCCGGGCAGCCGAGGTTCGATCATTGCACCGACCTTCATGGGTGGCATGCTAGCCAGCATGCGCTACCGCGATCTACCCACAGTTGAAGTGACCCAGCGCGTTCGGTGTGACGTACCCACGGCGTGGGCTCTGGTGACCGACATCAATCTGCCCACACATTGCTCGCCGGAACTGCAGGGCGTCGACTGGCTCGACGGCGACACCAGCGTGAAGGTCGGCGCACGCTTTCGTGGGCGCAGCAAGCACGAAGCGTTCGGTGACTGGTCGACGGTGTGCCAGGTCGTCGAGGTCGAGGAGCAGCGCCGCTGGGTGTACGACGTGGTCGGTCCGGACGGTGCCAGCGCGAGGTGGGCTTTCGAAGTCGAACCGACCAGCGACGGCGTGCTGATCCGGCAGTGGGGCCGCATCGGCCCCGGGCCCTCAGGCCTGACCCCGGCGATCGCAGCGATGCCCGACAAGGAGGCCAGGATCGTAGCCAACCGGCTGGCCGAGTGGCAGAAGAACATGCAGGCCAACCTGGAGTGGGTCCGCTCGCAAGCCGAGGGCTGAGCTCACAGAGTCGGCATGAAGTCGAACAGGTTGCTGGCCCCGGTCGCGGTCGCGGTGAGCATTTCGCCCAGGACGCCGGCGAAGTCGTAGTCCCCCGACCCTGCCGTGGCCTCGCTGGCGTTGCCGAGAACTTCCGCGAGGTTGAAGTCGCCCATGCCCGAGACGGCACTGCTGCCTTCGCCGAAGACACTGGCGATGTCGCCGGTGGCGGTGGTAGTGCCGGCCACACCCGTTCCGGCGTCGGCGAAGTCACTGTTGCCGACGGCAAACGCATAGCTGTCGTTACCCGCGACGACAGCGGTATCGACGCCCGGGGTGGATTCACCGCCGGCATTCGCCACAGTGTCTGTGCCGTTGGCGAAGGCAATGTCACCGTTGCCTGCGCCGGCGTTGGCCGAGCTGCCCTCGCCGATGGCCCAGGCCGAGTTGAAATTGCCGAGGCCGGCGAAAGCCTCACTATCGGTGCCGTCGGCAAAGGCGTAGTCGCCGATTGCCTGGTCCCCGGTCCCGCCGGATACGGCGCTGCTGCCATCGCCGTAGGCGATCGCATAGTCGCCTGGGCCCGAATACGCGGTCGCATCGCCTGACTGGAACAAACTGACACCGTCGGCTGAGATGGCGAGGTTCAGGCCGGGAATCGACGATGCCGAATCCGCGATCAATGCCGACGGGTCGATAGCCGCGGGATCGAGGGCCCCAGCGTCGATAGCGGTCGGATCGGCGGAGGCGATACCTGGTGCGGCGGCGAGTGCTGCCGCGATGCCCAGCCCGACTGCCAGCATGCCGATGGTGTGTGTGCGCCTCATGAGAATCCCTCCCTGTCCTGGGCTTTTAGCCCCGTCTCCGCCCAGAGTCGGCCTCTTACCAAAACGTGAGCCCGTCTTCAGGCTGAGCTCAGCATACCACCGATACAAGAAAAGAGAATATTTCATACGTTTTGTCTGAATATTCGGCATTCGCCTACCGAGGGGTTTGGACGCCCGACTGTCAGGCGGACTCGCGCAGTGCGGCCAATAGGCGTCGTGCGGCCGCAACGCGACGCACCGCGGGGCCGGTCAGCGTGTCCAACGCGCATTCGGGATCGGCGGGTGGGCCCAGGTGACCGCAGCCGCGTGGGCAGTCTTCGATCGCCTCGGCCAGGTCGGAGAACGCCAGCACCACATCGTCCGGCTTGATGTGGGCCAGCCCGAAGGAGCGGATACCGGGGGTGTCGATCACCCAGCTGTCCCCGTCGAGCGGCAATGCCACCGATTGTGTCGAGGTGTGTCGCCCGCGGCCGATGTCGGTGACCTCGCCGACCGCTCGATCTGCCTGCGGGACAAGTCGATTCACCAGAGTCGACTTGCCTACCCCGGAATGGCCGAGCAGCACCGTGATTTTGCCGGTCAACAGCGGCGACACCGCGTCCAGCGGATCGTCACGCCCGGCGATGAGCACCGTGAGATCGAGGTCGGCGAACTGCTCGGCAAACGGCTCGGCGGGCGCGAGATCGGTTTTGGTCAGGCACAGAATCGGCACCAGCCCGCCCGCGTAGGCGGCGATCAACGTGCGGTCTACCAGCCCGGTGCGCGGCGGTGGATCGGCCAGCGCCACCACGATCAGCAGCTGATCGGCGTTGGCGACGACCACCCGCTCGGTCGGATCGGTGTCATCTGCGGTGCGCCGCAACAGCGTTCGCCGCGGGCCACGACGGACGATGCGGGCCAGCGTGTCGGTCTTGCCGGACAGGTCGCCGACGATGTCGACATCGTCGCCTACGACGATCGGGGTACGGCCCAGTTCCCGGGCCCGCATGGCGGTGATGCGTCGGTCGGCGTCGCGGTCGAGCGCACATCCCCAGCGACCGCGATCGACGCTGACCACCATCGCGGACTTGGCGTCGGCGTGCTCGGGGCGGGTCTTGGTCCGCGGCCGGGAGCCTTTCCCGGAGCGGATCTTGACGTCGGACTCGTCGTAGTCGCCCGGCCGCAACCTACGCGCCTCGTCCTTAATGCCCCCCTCCTCCTCGGGCCGTCTGGCGGCCCGCATCGTCGGGCGGCGCAAGCATGTCGGCCCACATCCTTGGAAAATTCGGCAGTGTCTTGGCGGTGGTCTCGACATCGTCCACCTGCACGCCGTCGACCCGCAGGCCCACGATCGCGCCCGCGGTTGCCATCCGGTGGTCGGCATACGACTGCCAAGTGCCGGCCCGCAACGGCGTCGCGGTGATCTCCAGGCCGTCGGCGGTCTCTCGGCAGTCGCCGCCGAGCCGGTTGATCTCGGTGCTCAGCGCGGCCAGTCGGTCGGTCTCGTGGCCGCGCAGGTGGGCGATCCCGGACAGTCGGGACACCGAACCCGGGTCCGCCAGCGCCGCAAGTACCGCCACCGACGGGGTGAGCTCGCCGACTTCCCGCAGATTGACGTCAAAACCGCTGTAGGACTGCGGTCCTCGCACTTCGAGCTGCGAATCATGCTGTTTCACAATGCAGTTCAGCTGAGCCAGGATGCTGAGGATGGCGCCGGCCGGTTGGATGCTTTCCGCCGGCCAGCCGGTGATGCTGACGGTGCCCGCGCTGACCACCGCCGCGGCGAGAAACGGGACGGCGTTCGACAAGTCGGGCTCGATGTTCCAGTGGCAGGTCGCAACCGGGCCCGGCCGGACGTGCCAGCGGTTTGGCGTCGCGTCATCGACGTCTACGCCCGCCTGGCGCAGCATCGCCACCGTCATTGCGATGTGCGGCGCCGACGGCAGCGAGGCGCCGACGTGGTGCACGGTCAGTCCCTCGGTGAACGACGGGCCGGCCAGCAGCAGACCGGACACGAACTGCGACGAGGCCGAGGCATCGATGTCGACCGACCCGCCCGCGACCTTTCCGGCTCCGCGAACCAGAAACGGCAGGCCGGCAGAGTCGTCGATGTCGACGCCGAGCCCGCGCAGAGCATCCAGCAGGGGCGCGATCGGCCGCACCCGGGCCTGCTCGTCGCCGTCGAACGTCACTGCTGTATGTCCCAGCGCCGCCAGCGGCGGGACGAACCGCAGCACCGTGCCGGCCAGCCCGCAGTCGATATGGGCGCCCGCGGCAGGGTCGATCGTTCCGCTGACCTCGAGTTCGTCGGCTTCCCCGTCGACCCGCACGCCGAGCGCTTCCAGGGCTCCGATCATCAGGTCGGTGTCGCGGCTGCGCAGCGCTCCGCTGATTGTCGAGGCGCCGCCGCCTGCGGCCAGCGCCGCGAGCACCAGCGCCCGGTTGGTCTGGGATTTCGAGCCGGGCACCGTCACCGTCGCGTGTACCGGCCGCGGTGCGTAGGGGGCGGGCCAGGTACTCATGTGCTCCATCATTGCCTACCGGGCATCGGGCCGTTGATGGGCGATTTATCCACAGTTGGAACTTCATCCACAATCCGAGGTTCGTGCCGCCCGCCTCGGGCCGGATTGTCGGGACACTTCGTAGCGTCGAGGTATGGGTCCAGCGATCAGCGCCGAGCAGGCACGGGAACGGATCTCGGCCGCCCTGGATGCGATTGACGCCGCCCACAACGCGGTGCGTGCGACGTCATCGGGGTTGCTGGGCAACACGTTTCGCGTCGAGGTGGCGGAGCGGTTGGAGATCCAGGAGCGCACCAACCGCGGGTTGATGTATCGCTTCTTCGGCGAGATCGCCGACCCGCCCGACGAACCCGGCTCCATCGCGGCATCGCGATCTGCGCTGTGGCAGCGGTTGCGGATCACTCCTCAGGAGATCACCCGCCGATTCAAACTGGCCGCCCGAATCCGGCCGCGCCGGTCGCTGACCGGGCCACCGGTAGACCCGGAGTTGCCGGAACTGGCGGCCGCGGTGGAGGCGGGCGCAGTCGGCGACGACCATGTCAGAGCCATCTGTCGGGCGGTGGATGTGCTGCCGGCCTGCGTATCGCCCACCGACGTGGCGGCGGCTGAGCGCACGCTGGTCGATCATGCTCGCGCCGTCGATGCCGGCATCGTGGTCAAACTCGGTCAGCGCATCGGCGACTACCTCAACCCCGACGGCCTGTTCAGCGACGAGGACCGGGCCCGCCGCCGCGGGCTGCACCTGGGCGCTCAGGGCCCTGACGGAATGTCACGGCTGACCGGGTTGCTCGACCCCGAGGCCCGGGCCTACTTCGAGGCCGTAGACGCCGCGGTGCGTCCCGGTCGCCACCAGCCCGACGGCGCCGGCCCCGGGGAACGCGACGACCGCAGCCCGGCCCAGCGTTGCCACGACGCGCTCAAACTCGGGCTGCGCACCGCGATCGCGTCCGGTGGTCTGGGTGTGCATCGCGGTCACCCAGTCACCGTCATCATCACCACGACGCTGGCCGAACTCGATCAGGCCGCGCACGCCGCTGTCGATGCCGCCGTCCCGATGCCGGCGCCGGCGCGCACCGGCGGTGGATCCCGACTGCCGATGCGGGATCTGATCAGCATGGCCGCCAACGCGATTCATTACCTCGCCGTGTTCGAGAATCACTCCGAACGCCCGCTGTATCTGGGTCGCCAGAAACGCATCGCCACGCAAGACCAGCGACTCATCTGCTATGCCCGGGACCGCGGCTGTACCCGCCCGCACTGCCTGGTGCCGGGCTATTACTGCGAAGTGCACCACGCGGACGACTGGGGGCGCGGCGGTCGCACCGACGCCGACATGCTCTATTTCGGTTGCGGCGGCGACCACGGAATGGCCAGCCGCGGCGAATTGCGCACCGTGGTCCTCAGGAATGGGCGATTGGGCTGGACCGACGGCAGCGGACCCCCTGAGATCAACCACGCCCACCACCCCGACGAGCTGCTGCGCGGGGATCCAGACCCACCCGATCCGCTGGCACCATAGGAGGCATGTGCGGACGATTCGCGGTGACGACGGATCCGGCGGTGTTGGCCGAGAAGATCGAGGCGATCTTGGAAAGCACGACTGCGCGCGAATCTCCGTCCGGCCCGAACTACAACGTGGCGCCCACCACCACGATCACCACTGTGGTCCGTCGCCACGACGAACCGGACGACGAGCCCACCCGGCGGGTCCGGTCGATGCGCTGGGGCCTGATACCGCCGTGGGTGAAAGCGGGGGCCGACGGCGCGCCGGAGACCAAGGGGCCGCTGCTGATCAACGCCCGCGCCGAGAAGGTCACCACCTCGCCGGCATTTCGCTCCAGCGCCAAGTCCAAGCGCTGTCTGGTGCCGATGGACGGCTACTACGAGTGGCGCGCCAACCCCGATAACGACGCCGGGAAGAAGGCCCGCAAGACGCCGTTCTTCATGCATCGGGCCGATGGCGAGATGTTGTTCATGGCGGGGCTGTGGTCGGTGTGGAAATCAGGCGGGGACGCGCAGCCGCTGCTGAGTTGCACGATCATCACCACAGACGCGGTCGGCGAGCTCGCCGAGATCCACGACCGGATGCCGCTGATCGTGCCCGAGGGGGAGTGGGACCGCTGGCTGGATCCCGACGCTCCGGCCGACCTCGACTTCCTGGCCGCACCGCCGAGCATCGACGGCATCGACGTGCGCGAGATCTCGACGCTGGTCAACAACATTCGCAACAACGGACCTGAGCTCTGGGAGCCGGCCAAGCCGCAACCCGAACAGGCCACCCTGTTGTAATACGCTTGGGAGATCTTCAGCTAGCGCGAAAGGCGTTGCCCTATGTCGAGCGTCGGGGCAGAGGCAGTCCAGCCTCACGAGCATGCCGTCGACGGTGGGCCGCCGTCCGTTTGGGCACCGCTACGAAATCGCGTTTATCGCAACCTGTTCCTCGCCGCGTTCGGCTCCAATATTGGGACATGGATGCAAAGCGTTGCCGCCCAATGGTTTCTGGTGGAGAAGCACAGTAGCGACGTTATCGTGGCGCTCGTCCAGACGGCGAGTCTCGGGCCGACTCTGCTGCTGGGCCTGTTTGCCGGCGCGCTCGCCGACCTCTTCGACCGGCGCCGGTTGCTGATAGTTCTGCAGTCGTACGCCGTGGTGGTTGCGCTGGCCTTGGCGGTGCTGACGTACCTCGATCGGCTCACCCCGACGACGCTGCTGATGTTCACCGTGGCCATCGGTTGCGCTTCTGCACTCGCCGGACCTGACTGGCAGGCGATTCAGCCCGAAGTCGTTCCACGTGAGCAGATCCCGGCCGTTTCCATGTTGGGCAGTGTCTCGGGTAACGCATCCCGAGCCATCGGGCCGGCAATCGGTGGCTGTATCGTCGCATTGGCCGGTCCGGCAGCTGTTTTCGCGATCAACGCGATCTCTTTCGCGGGCATCATCGTCGCTCTGCTGGTGTGGAAGCGACCCAAGCAACTCGCGCCCCTCGAGCGAGAACACTTCGGCCAGGCCATCATCAGCGGACTGCTCTATGTCGCCAACGGTCCGATCTTCCGCAGGATCCTATTGCGCACCGCGCTTTTCCTTTTTCCGGCCTCGGCCTTGTTGGCGCTGTTGCCGGTGGCTGCCGCCCGCACGTGGCATCTGGGAGCCGGTGGCTATGGTGTGGCTTTGGGGGCCATCGGTTTTGGCGCCTTGGTCGGTGCGGTCGCTGCCGCACCTCTGCACCGCCGGATGTCGGACAACCTGCTGCTGGCTGTGTCGGCAGCGGCGTACGGACTTGCGCCGCTCGCGGTTGTCTGGCTGCCGTTCGCGGCGGCGATACCTGTCTTGATGTTGTCCGGAATGGCGTGGCTGATCACGTTGGCGACGTTGAACGCGGCGGCCCAGCTGGTATTGCCACAGTGGGTGCGAGCCCGCGCGTTGTCGTTGTATCTCCTGGTCTCCACCGGCGCTCAGGCCCTGGGCGCGTATGCCTGGGGTGCCGTGTCGTCGCAGGCGGGGTGCAACGTGGCGTTGCTGTGTTCGGCGGTGGGGCTGGGTGCTGCCGCCCTCAGCGTTGTCTGGCTTCCACTGCGGCCCAACACCGGAAAGGTGAACGTCGACGTCTCGACCGCTTGGCCCGAACCGATGCTGATGTTCGAGCCATGTCCCCACGATGGTCCGGTGCTGGTAGCCGTTCGCTACCGCGTGTTGCCGGAGAATCAGGAAGCCTTCATCAAGGCGATGAGTAAGGTCAGGCGATCACGGCTGAGAACCGGCGGCCACAGCTGGCGGCTGTATCACAGTGTCGGGCGCACGGACATCTTCCTCGAAAGATTCACCGTGGCGTCCTGGAGCGAATTCGAGCGTCAACGCACCGAGCGCTGGCTGGGCTACGACTCTGACAATTTCACGGCCGCGGTCAGCTACACCGTCGACTACACCCGAAAGGATGACTACTACGTTGCCAAGCGGGTGCCCAAGTGACGCGTCAGGCCCGCGCGAGCGCGCAACGTAGACATAGCATGCGTATGTGAGTGCCTACTCGTACATGTTCGAAGACGTCCAGAATCGGCCTGTTGCGGTAATCGGGGCGGGGACCCTGGGACGGCGTATCGCGGTGATGTTCGCCAGCCGCGGCGGCACCGTGCGTATCTACGCCCGCCGCGACGAGCAGCTCCAGGAAGCCAAACACTATGTGGCCGAGACACTTCCGAGGGTCATTGATGGCCGCGGCTTCGGGGAACCGGGTGTCGTAACCACCACGACGTCTCTCGCCGAGGCGCTGGACGGCGCATGGCTGGCGGTCGAGTCGGCACCGGAGAAGCTCGAGATCAAGATCCCGCTGTGGGGACAGATCGACAAGGCCGCGCCGGCCGACACCATTTTCGCCACGAACTCGTCGTCGTACCCGTCGCGTCTGATGGCCGAAAAGGTCAGCGACAAAACGCGCTTGTGCAACACGCATTTCTACATGCCGCCGGATGTCAACGGTCTCGACCTGATGTCCGACGGTCAAACCGACCGCGCCGTGCTGGACACGCTGCTGACCGTGCTGCCCGAATTCGGCGTCTATCCGTTCGAGGCGCGCAAGGAGTGCACGGGTTTCATCTTCAATCGGGTGTGGGCGGCGATCAAGCGTGAGTCGCTCGCGGTGGTCGCCGAGGGAGTGGCCCGCCCCGAAGACGTCGATGGGATGTACAGGATGAATCTGGGTGCGCCGGCAGGACCCTTTCAGTTGATGGACCTCGTCGGCCTCGACGTCGCCCTCGATATCGAAAACCATTACGTGGAGGAGTTTCCGCACCTGCCCCGGGGGCCGCGGGACTTGCTGCAGTCCTACGTCGACGCCGGCAAGCTCGGCCTCAAGACCGGCGAGGGGTTTTACCGCTACTGAGATAGTCGAGCGCGAGAGCGGCGGCGTTGGCTCCGCACATGCCGTGGGCGCCGGGACCGGGCGGTGTGGCCGCCGAGCAGATGTACATGCCGGGTAGTCCGATGCTGTACGGCGACAACGTAGTTCGCGGCCCGAAGGTCAACTGGCGGATGTCCTTGGCGCCGGTCATGATGTCGCCGCCGGTGAAGTTGGGGTTACCGTAGGCGAATTCGCTGGGGCTGTGGACGGACTGACCGACGATCCGCTCCCGGAAGCCCGGCGCGAACCGCTCGATCTGAGCGATGATCGCCGCGGTCGCATCTCCCGAAAAGCCGTTGGGGACATGGGCGTAGGCCCACACCGGGTTGACGTCACCGACGGACCTCTGCGGGTCCGCCAGATACTGCTGCCCGACCAGTACGAACGGCCGTTCGGGCATCCGTCCGGCGCAGACGTCACGTTCGGTGGCTGCCAGCTCGGAATAGGTACCGGCCACGTGCACCGTGCCTGCCCGATGCGCGTCCGGGTTCATCCAGGGCACGCCGCCGTCGACGGCGAAGTCGACTTTGAAGGCGCCCGGCCCACGGCGAAACGTGCTGAAAGCACGTGAAATTCGACGAGGAAGTCGGTCGCCGAGGATGCCGGCGACGGCCTCTGGGGCGAGGTCGAACAGCGTGATGTCCGCGGGCGGCAACTGCGACACCGACCGGACCCGGACACCGGTCTCGATCTTGCCGCCCAACTCGCCCAACAGTGCCACCATCGCATTGGTGATCGACTGCGAACCGCCCTCCGCGACCGGCCAGCCGTGCCGGTGGCCCGCGGTGATGATACCCATCCCGATCGCAGATGTCATCGGGTAGTGCAGGGGCCGAAAGGCGTGTGCCGCAACACCACCGAACAGGGCGCGGCCCTCGTCGGTACGGAACAGCCTGGCAAACGTGGATGCCGGAAGAAGTGTCGGCGCACCGAACCGGGCCAGCATCAGTGGGTGTTGGGGAATTCGCAGGAGCGGCCCCATGATGTCGGCGCTGAGCGAATCGAATCGAGCGGCGGAGTAGCCGAACGCATGCCGCCACCGTGAGCCATCGCGACCGAGCCCGGCCGCGGTCTGCTCCACCGAGCGGTGCAGCACGCCGGCACCGCCACCGTCGAGCGGATGTACGCAGTCGATCTCCGGCCAGCGCCAGGCCAGGCCGTAGCGATCCAGGGCGAATTCGTTCACGAACCGCGACCCGACAGCCATCGGGTGGATCGCCGAGCAGTGGTCGTGCAATAGGCCGGGAATGATGGCCTCGCCGCTGCGGGCGCCACCGCCGACTTCGGCGGCGGCTTCGAGGACGGTGACCTCGACGCCCTTGGCCGCGAGCGTCACGGCGGCAGCCAGCCCGTTGGGCCCGCTGCCGATCACGACCGCTGTGCTCATGGTTATGACTGTAAGCCCCTGGCCGGCAGCGCCCTGCGGCCGCGGCTATACCGAGGATTCCTCGGATCAGTTAGAGTATTCCTCGTGCCAGCAGTCGTCGACGCGCGCGGCCGACTTATGCAGTCGGCCCGACGACGTTTTGCCACCGACGGGGCCCTTGCGGCGACGCTCGACGAGATCCGCCGGGACGCCGAGGTCAGCGTCGGCGCGCTCTACCATCACTTTCCGGACAAATCGGCGCTGGCAGCAGCGGTCTACGCACAGGTAATGGCCGAGTATCACGCAGGATTCGTGGCAATGTTGCGCGGCCACGACACCGCCGAAGCCGGTATCCGCGGCGGCGTCGCCCACCACCTGCGGTGGGTGGCGGCCAATCGCGGCGAGGCAGTGTTGCTGCTGGGCGATCGGCTGGACAGTGTTCAGCTGCAGGAGGCCAACCGGGCGTTCTTCGCCGACGTCCGGGACTGGTGGCGGCCGCATCACACCTATGGAGCGCTGCGACCGATGCAGGCCGGGGTCACCGCCGCGTTGTGGTTCGGCCCCGCGCAGGAATTCAGCCGGTACTGGATCGCCGGTGACGAACCCCGCATGCCGCGCGGCGTGGTCAAGACATTTGCTGACGCCGCTTGGAAAGCATTGCGGGCCAACACTATCGAGGAGAACAATGACTGACTCGCTGTACAACGGACTGGTGGCCGAAGGCGACGACACCGATGCGCCGCGCCGCGTGCACGTCGACCGTCGCGGCGACCGAGCCGTGGTGACCCTCGACGAACCCGACCGACTCAACGTCCTTTCCGCGCCGCTGGTGCGGCAATTACGTTGTGCAATAAATGATCTCGTCGTCGACAGCGGTATTCGGAGTGTGGTGCTCACCGGTCGCGACCCGGGCTTCAGTGCCGGCGGCGACCTGAAGATGATGGTCAAGGTCACCGAAAACCACAGCAACCCGCAAGGCGTCGCTGACGTCTGGCGCTGGATTCGCCGCGAATTCGGCGGCATCGCCCGGCTGATCGCCGGATCGGACACGATCTTTGTCGCCGCCATCAACGGCCCGGCCGCCGGAGTCGGACTGGCCTGGGCGCTGACCTGCGACCTCGTCGTCGCCAGCGAACGCGCGGTGATCGTGCCGGCGTTCGGTCGGCTCGGTCTGCTTCCCGAGGTCGGCACCAGCTGGGCGTTGACCCGTCGACTGGGATACCAGGGAGCACTCGCCTATTACTTACGCGGCGAGCACATCGACGCTCACGAGGCGCAACGACTCGGGCTCGTTCAGCAGGTCGTAGCGCATGACGGCCTGCTCGACGCCGCCGACGAATGGTGCTCGCGCATCGCGGCCATGCCCACGCACGCCGTCGCGATGACCAAACCGCTACTGCGTGCCACCGCCGACGCCGGCTGGCATGAAGCGCTGACCATGGAGGAATTCGCCGAGCCCATCTGCTTCACCACCGCCGCATTCGCCGACAGCGTGCACGCCATGCTCGCGAAAACTCAGGCCTGAATCTCCCTGACCAGCTGCGCTAGGGACCGGAGTACCCCGGCGGATTCACGCCATCGACCCAGAAGTCGACGCCGAGGGTGCCGCCTGACACGCAGTTGTAGACCGACAGGTCCGTGACGCCGGAATCCAGCAGCACGTCCTCGCAGAGCAGGGTGTTGCCGGTGTATTCCTTGGACGGCTTGTTGAGGATGACGTAGGCGGCGTCGGAGTAGATCTCCGGCTTGCGCGCGCGGCCCATCGCCTCGTCGCCGCCGAGCAGGTTCTGCACCGCGGCGGTGGCCACCAGCGTGCGCGGCCACAGCGTGTTCGAGGCAATGCCATCCTCGCGAAGTTCTTCGGCAATGCCCAACGCGCACAACGTCATTCCGAACTTCGCCATCATGTAGGCGGTCGGCTTCAGCCACTCCTTGCCGAGCAGCACCGGGGGAGACAGGGTCAGGATATGCGGGTTCTCGCGGCCCTTCATGTGCGGGATGCACGCCCGCGACACCGCGTAGGTGCCGCGCACCTGAATGCCGTTCATCAGATCGAATCGCTTCATCGGCACCTCGCTGATGGAGCCCAGGTTGATCGCCGACGCGTTGTTCACCACGATGTCGATGCCGCCGAACTGCTCGACGGTCTTGGCGACCGCGGATTCCACCGAATCGGGATCGCGGACGTCGCCGACGATCGGCAGTGCCTGGCCGCCCGCTTCCTCGAGTTCTTTGGCGGCGGTGTACACCGTGCCCGGCAGCTTCGGGTGCGGTTCGGCCGTCTTGGCGATCAGCGCGATGTTCGCGCCGTCCTGGGCGGCCCGCTTCGCAATCGCCAAGCCGATTCCGCGGCTGGCGCCCGAGATGAACATGGTCTTAGCTTTCAGCGACATGAGCGTCACAGTAACGCTGCTCACAGCTGCCCCGAGCCGGCGGTCCGGAAATACCGGGGAGATCTTGGCTGTTGAGCCAGGCGAAGCAGACAGTGTCAGACGCAGGCTTTAGATTGGGAAAGGGGACATCGCGTGTCAACGGCAACGAGCCTCATGGGCGAACAGCGGTTGGCCGGGTACCAGGCGGGTCCGGTGTTGATGGACCTGTTCACCGGTATCGCGACAGAAGGGACTGCGTTACTCACCATGGCTGATACCGATGGCGTGAGCGGGTCGGAGACCGCGGTCAATCTCGCGGATTCCGACGGCGAGTCGCGCACCCGATCCAATGAGACCGACGCGGAACTCACCGCACGGTTCGAGCGTGATGCGATCCCGCTGATTGACCAGCTCTACGGCGGCGCCTTGCGGATGACCCGCAACCCGGCCGACGCCGAAGACTTGCTGCAAGAGACCATGGTCAAGGCTTACGCCGGCTTTCGGTCGTTCAGGGAGGGCACCAACCTCAAGGCGTGGCTCTACCGCATTCTGACCAATACCTACATCAACAGCTATCGCAAGAAGCAGCGTCAGCCCGCGCAGTACCCGACCGACGAGATCAGCGACTGGCAGTTGGCGGCGTCGGCTGAGCACACGTCCACCGGCCTGCGCTCCGCCGAGGTAGAGGCGCTCGAGGCGTTGCCCGACACCGAGATCAAAGAAGCCCTGCAGGCGTTGCCCGAAGAGTTTCGGATGGCGGTCTACTACGCCGACGTCGAAGGTTTTCCCTACAAAGAGATCGCGAAGATCATGGACACTCCGATCGGGACAGTGATGTCACGACTGCATCGCGGCCGGCGTCAGCTGCGGGAACTGCTGACCGATGTCGCCAAGGAGCGGGGGTTCATCCGCGGCGACCAGGCACCCGAGGAGGTCTCGTCATGAGCGAGTTCTCGTCAGAGCCCCCGGTCAAGGCCGAGTGCGCAGAGGTACTCGCCGAGGTATGGACGCTGCTCGACGGCGAGTGCAGCGCCGAGACGCAGGCCAAGCTCAGGCAACATCTCGAAGACTGCCCGCCCTGTTTCCAGTTCTACGGCCTCGAGGAGCGGATGAAGTTGCTGATCTCGACCAAGTGCCGGGGCGAGCGGGCTCCGGAGAGCCTGCGCGAGCGGCTGCGGGTGGAAATCAGCCGGACCACCATCATTCAGGGCCACTGAGACCCTCGATCAATCCCAAAACAAAGACGCGGGCCGCCTGTCGGACGGTCCGCGTCTTTGTTGGTTCGAGCGGTTGATTAAGCGTTGGGCCGCTTGCCGTGATTGGCCTTGCTGTGCTTGCGGTCGCGCTTCTTCCGGCCTCGCTTGGCCATGACTGATCCTCCTCGCAGTTCTGCTTGGCAATCAGTCTGTCATGCCACGGCCGGTCTGGGCCAACTGCTAGACGACCGGAACGTGCACCAACGTGCCACCGTTCGCACTCGCCGAGGACACCGGACCCTGCTGGCCGGCCAGCGGTGCCTGACCCGGTACTGCCGGACCGGTGCCGGGTCCCTGCCCGGGCATGAGGCCGGTGGTCTGGCCCGCCAGGCCGCCGAGGCCGGGCGTCTGGCCCGGAAGCTGCTGGCCGGGAAGCCCACCGGGGTAACCGGGGCCTTGACCGGGCAGGCCGCCCGGGTAACCGCCGAGACCGGGGCTCTGACCGGGCAGCGTCTGGCCTGGGAGGCCGCCCGGGTAACCGCCGAGCCCAGGTGTCTGACCGGGCAGCGTCTGGCCCGGGAGACCGCCGGGAAGCCCGCCCGGCAGGCCGCCGGGAAGCCCGCCTGGCAGGCCGGCGCCTCCGCCGAGTCCGCCGAGGCCACCGGGCAGGCCGCCCGGCAGACCCCCGCCGCCGCCGAGCGCCCCGGTGGCGGGCATCAGCAGGTCACCGGCGCCCGGAATGACGTTGTTCATCAGCCCGCTCAGCGAGCCGAACAGCGAGTTGGCGATGTTGACCGCGCTGCCGGCGCCTGGCATACCGGGAATCGGGTCATCGGCGGCGAATGGTTGCTGGGGAGCGGCTGCCGCGGCACCCGCGCCTAGTCCGACAATGGCGAATGCCGCCATTGCGACCCCGAAACCAGTAGCCACTCGAGTCAGTGGTCGGCGGGCTGTCGTACGCGCAAACATGTTGTCGGACAAGGGAATACTCCTCAAATCGGTATGTGTCACTCCATGAGCTTCAGGCACTCCATTCACTTGGGACACTCTGCTTGCCAAATGTCACAATACGAACACGACACCGTCACAGAAGCAGCTCTATAGGTTCTCTTAGTGATCTTGGAGTTTGCTTATCGATATCTCCGCGTCCCGAATCGTGACCTTTGCGCTGCACAAATTCGCCGCCACGAGCCCCTGGTGCCGGTGTCGCGTGCTCGGAGTGCAACTGAGGAAGTCGATTGTGGTTCGATGAAGCGACGCAAGTGCTGAAAACGGCGGGCTGACGAACGGGGTGCTGATGGCCGAGGACGTGCGGGCAGAGATCGTGGCCAGCGTGCTCGAGGTCGTGGTCCACGAAGGCGACGAGATCGGCGAGGGCGACACCCTGGTGCTGCTGGAGTCCATGAAAATGGAGATCCCGGTGCTGGCCGAGGTCGCCGGAACTATCAGCAAGGTGAGTGTGTCGGTCGGAGACGTGATCCAGGCCGGCGACCTCATCGCCGTGATCAGCTAGCCCGCTGAGCGTCACAACGGAGATCGCCGATGTCCACCCTCGGTGACCTGCTCGCCGAACACACCGTCCTGCCGGGCAGTGCTGTCGATCATCTGCATGCGGTGGTGGGTGAGTGGCAGCTGCTCGCCGACCTGTCATTCGCCGACTATCTGATGTGGGTTCGCCGCGAAGACGATTCGCTGGTGTGCGTTGCGCAGTGCCGGCCGAACACCGCGCCCACGGTTCTGTTGCGCGATGCGGTCGGGACCGTCGTCGACGCCGACCGCATGCCGCCAATCTCCGCGGCCTTCGAGTCGGGCGCGATTCGCTTGGAAAGCGATGCGGGCCAACACTATTCGTGGCAGCAAACCGGAGTGAACATCGAGGCGGTGCCGGTGCGTTGCGGCGACGCGGTGGTCGCGGTGCTGACGCACCAGACCGCCGTCGCCGGCGCCCCCAAGTCCAGTCAGCTCGAGACCGCCTACCTCGATTGCGCCACCGACCTGGTCCACATGCTTTCGCAGGGCACCTTTCCCAACGTGGGCGATTTGACGATGTCGCGGTCGAGCCCGCGGGTGGGTGACGGGTTCATCCGCCTCGACGTAGATGGTGTGGTGTCCTACGCCAGCCCCAACGCGCTGTCGGCCTACCACCGAATGGGTCTGACATCAGAGTTGGAGGGGCACAACCTGATTACGATCACCCGCCCGCTGATCTCCGACCCGTTCGAGGCGCACGAACTCGCCGAGCACGTGCTCAATTCGCTGCGCGGCGGGGCCAGCATGCGCATCGAGGTCGATGCCGGCGGCGCCGCGGTATTGCTGCGGACGTTGCCGCTGGTGCTCAACGGGTCGGCGGCCGGTGCCGCGGTGCTGGTCCGCGACGTCACCGAGATCAAACGCCGCGACCGCGCGCTGATGTCCAAGGACGCCACGATCCGCGAGATCCACCACCGGGTGAAGAACAACCTTCAGACCGTTGCGGCGCTACTGCGACTGCAGGCTCGACGGACCACCAACGCCGAAGGCCGCGAAGCGTTGATCGAGTCGGTACGACGGGTGTCGTCGATCGCATTGGTGCACGACGCACTGTCGATGTCGGTCGACGAGGAGGTCAACCTCGACGAGGTGATCGACCGGATTCTGCCGATCATGAACGACGTGGCGACGGTCGATACCCCCATCCGGATCAACCGGGCCGGCATGCTCGGCGTCCTGGACTCCGACCGGGCGACGGCGCTGATCATGGTGATCACCGAACTCGTTCAGAACGCCATCGAGCATGCCTTCGATCCGGCGCCATGCGAATCCTCGGGCGGATCGGTGACGATCCGTGCTGAGCGTTCCGCGCGCTGGCTCGACGTGATCGTGCACGACAACGGCCGTGGGCTGCCCGAGGGATTCAGCATCGAGCAGTCCGATCGGCTCGGCCTCCAGATCGTCCGGACCCTGGTATCCGCCGAACTAGACGGCTCCCTGACCATGCAGGACGCCCCCGACGGTGGCACGGACGTGGTGTTGCGGGTCCCGATCGGGCGCCGTGCGCGGGCCACGCACTGAGCCCACACAACGGTGCGGCCCCGACATTGTCGGGGCCGCACCGTTGAAAGGTGACTTAGGTCAGACTCCGGTACGGGCCTTCGTCCGGGCGTTGCGACGCTTCAGTGCACGCCGCTCGTCTTCGCTCATTCCACCCCACACGCCTGAGTCCTGTCCGGTGTTGAGCGCCCAGGACAGGCATTCAGTAGTTACCGGGCAGCGGTTGCAGACCAGTTTCGCGTCGGCGATCTGCGCAAGAGCCGGACCACTGTTCCCGACAGGGAAGAACAGTTCCGGGTCTTCGTCGCGACAGACCGCTGTGTGGCGCCAATCCATTAGTCGTTACTCCTCACTGTGTGCGCAGCAATGCGCACGAATGATTTTCTTCGGCTGTTAACGCAGGCACAAGAATTGTTTCCGTACCGTTGCATGCGATTGTTCGATCGTTTCACAGGCTCAACAGATGTCAATAGCGGCTCGTTGCTCCGTGGGCTATCTCACTTCAGAGATCTGTTACCAAATCCCTTATTCGTTTGTACTACACTCCCCTGAAACCTGACCAGTGCTTTCGCCCACATTCTGCTATCGCAGCAGCTCAGAGGGAGTTTTTTGCTGGTGGTGCGACCACGTCCAAGGCGTCGGGCACCGAGCGAAATGTCATCGTCTGCCGCAAGCCCAGATAGTCGCCGTCGATTTGGCTCGCCATGGGCGGATCGGCGCAGGTAACCCGTACGCAATCCGCGTTGTCGTCGCGAACAACCTGGTCGCCGGCAATTTTGGGCTGCTTGGCGAACATCTGTGCGACCAGCTTGAGGCTCGGCACGACCTTCAGCCGGGTTACGCCGAAGACGCCGAGCCCGGATTCGAAGCTGGTGGTGGGGTTGGTGCACATCGGGCGGGCGTCGGCGTAGGTCCACGGGCTCGCGTTGGACACGAACACGAAGTAGGTGCCCGTCACCGGGTCACGGCCGGGCACCTCCACGGTCAGTCTCGGCGCCTTGCGGCGATAGGCGAGCGTGGCCCGCGTCGCGGCGAGGATGTAGCGGGTCGGAGTGACTTTGCGACCCTTTTCCCGCTGCGCCTCCACCTTGGCCACCGCCTCGGCGTCGACGCCCATGCCCGCGTTCAGCACGGCCCACTGCTCGCCACAGTCGATCAGACCGATTCGGCGCCACTGCTTCTCCGCGCCGTATTTGTCGAGCAGCCAGATCAGTTGGTTGGTGGCGTCGATCGGGCCGGGCGGAATACCGAGCGAGCGTGCCATTACGTTGGCTGACCCGCCAGGGACGATGGCCAGCGCCGGGACATGCCCGCTGGGCAGTTGGCCCGGCTTTCCGAGCAGGCCGTTGACCACGTTGCTCACCGTGCCGTCGCCGCCGTGGACGACGACCAGGTCGACCCCGTCCCGGACCGCGGCCTGGGCGATCTCCCTGCCGTGGCCGCGGTGGCGAGTGTGCTCGACCGTCAACTCGAGGCGGCTTTTGAGCGCGTGCGCCAGCAGATCGCGGCCGGCCGTCGTCGTCGAGGTCGCGGTCGGGTTGACGATCAGCACGGCGCGCATGACGCCAAAGCCTACGGGAGTGACTCTGGATGCCCTGGTTACGCTGAGGCGGTGACCAGGCAGCCTCCGACCAGTGTCCGCGGCGCCGGCGCGATCGTCGCTGCTCAGGGTGCGACGGGCGTCGTGGTCGCCGCGATCCTGTTGAGTCGGGCGATCGGCGGCGCGGGTCAGCGTGGGAACAACGTGTTCGGGACCTCGGCGTGGTTCGCGCTGTTCGGCGGCGCGGTGCTGGCGGCCGGCGGGGCGTTGCTGACCGGCAGGCGCTGGGGCCGCGGGCTGGCGGTGTTTGCCGAACTGTTGCTGCTGGGTGTGGCGTACTACTTAACGGCCGGCTCGCATCGGGCGCCGATCGGCATCCCGGTGGCGGTCCTGGCGCTGACCGTGTTGGCGCTACTGTTCAGTCCCGCGGCAGTGCGCTGGGTTTCGGGCTATCAGGACGACGAGGACAGCGCGGCCAACTCCGGACCCGACACCCGGTAGGTGGTCCACTCGCTCTGCGGCCGGCCACCGACGGCGTCGTAGAGCGTGATCGCGTCGGTGTTCCAGTTCAGCACCGCCCAGGCCAGTCGCGTGTAGTCGTGGTCCACGCATTCCTTGGCGAGCGCGGCCAACAGGCTGCGGGCCAGCCCGAGGCGGCGAAATTGCGGCCGCACGAACAGGTCTTCCAAATAGATGCCCTCGACGCCATCCCACGTCGAGAAATTCAGGAACCACAGCGCCATCGCCGCGACCTCGCCGTCCACCTCGGCGATGTGTGCCTTCAGCGTTGGTGACTGCCCGAAAAGCGCTGAGCTGATCTGAGATTCGACAACCGTGCACTGCTCGGGGGCGTCCTCGAAATGGGCCAGGTCGTGGATCATCGCGGTGATTGCCGCGACGTCGGCGGGCTCGGCACGACGGATGCGTTTCATGTCCGGACCCCTAGCGCGGTCAGAATGGTCTTGAATTTGATTGTGGTTTCCGCGACTTCGCCATCGGGATCGGATTCGGCGACGATGCCGCCACCGGCATGGGCCAGCGCCGACAGGCGATCGGCGGCCAATTGCGCGCCGCGAATGGTGACCACCCAGCGGCCGTCGCCGTTCGCGTCACACCAGCCCACCGCGCCGGCATAGAATCCGCGGTCGCCTTCCAGTTCGCCGATCAGTCGGGCGGCGGCATCGGTGGGCACCCCGCCGACCGCCGGGGTGGGATGCAGGGCAAGCGTCAAATCGATTGCGGTGGTTGAGGTATCGCGCAGCCGACCGGTGATCGGTGTGCGCAGATGCCACAGCGCGTTGGTACGGCTCAGGGTGGGCTCGGGCGGGAAAGTCAATTCGCGGCACAGCGGGCCCAAAACCTCAGCCATGGTGTCGATCACCAACTGATGCTCGTGGCGATCCTTCGCCGACTCGGCGAGCGCGGCGCCGGCGGCCGCATCCAGGTCGGGGTCGGCGTCCCTCGGCGCCGACCCGGCGAACGGCTGGCAGGTGACCCGATCGCCGTCGCGGGCCACCAGCAGTTCGGGGCTGGCGCCCACCAGCGCCATGCCCTCGTACTCGCCGCCGGCGGCCGACAGGTCGACGAGGTAGCCGTAGGCGGCCGGGTCGTTGTCGACTAAGCGGCGCAGGATGATTCGGGCGTCCAGGGGAGCGTCGGCGGCCAATTGCAACGCGCGGGCCAGCACCACCTTCTGCAGCGTGCTGTCGGCAGCGGTCAGCTCGTCGCAGGCGCGTCGAACCCGGGCACGGTGCTCGTCGGGTGCCGGAATCGCGCCGGCCACGCGGACATGGGGCATCGGCCCGGTCGGCCAATCGGGTAGGCACTCAGCGCGCTGAACCGAACGCGGTGCCATCAACGCCGCCGGGCTATCGACATCAAATGCCAATGCGCCCAGCACTATTGGCGTTGCACCTGAGCTGAGCGCCGCCTGCGCAGCGGCCACGTCGCGATAGCGGGCCTGCACACCGTCGGCGATCACCACACCGGACGGCCCGCACAGCGCAAACGGCGGCTCGGCGGTGCTCACCCGGGTGCAATCTCCTGCGGAAGGCCGGTCAATCCGAGCGCAGCGAGCTGGCGCACGCCATGCTCGAACCCGCAGACGGCGATCGAGCCCGCCAGCATCCAGAAGCGGCTGCCCTCGACGAGCGGCAATTCGACCCAGCGGGTGATCACCGACCGGGAGAAGTGGCTGTGGCCCACGAACACCACGTCGCGTGATCCCATGTGCTCCAACGCAAATGCGACCGCTCGATCGGCACGGTCACTGACCTGCGCCACAGTCTCGCCGCCGGGGCAACCGTGCGTCCAGATCAGCCAATCGGGGTCCGATTCGTGGATCTGCGGGGTCGTCAAGCCCTCGTACGAACCGTAATCCCACTCAGCAAGCATGGGAGACACGTCGTCGACGCTGAGCCCGGCCAACTTGGCGGTAATCAGCGCACGTATGCGCGGGCTGCTAATCACCAGCGGGTCAGTGAGTTTCAGCTCACGCAGGACGCGGCCGGCAAGCTCGGCTTGAACCCTGCCGGTGTCGGTCAGCTCGATGTCGGTGCGGCCGGTGTGCTGGCCGGATTTCGACCACGCTGTCTCACCGTGGCGAAGCAGTACGAGTCGGTGGTTCTGCAAGCCCATGGCTGTTGATTCTGCCCGAGACATATCGGCCCGTCGCACTTAGCACCCTGTCCCGAACATGCCAGGATGGGCACCGTGACCGCGCGGCGACGGTGCAGAGCGAAGCGATGAGGAGGAGCGGCGCTTGTGAGTAAGACCCGAGTTCTGGCGGTAGCCAACCAGAAGGGTGGGGTGGCCAAGACGACGACGGTCGCGTCACTGGGCGCGGCCCTCGTGGACGCCGGCCGCCGGGTGCTGCTGGTCGATCTGGATCCGCAGGGCTGTCTCACGTTTTCGCTCGGCCAGGACCCCGACAAGCTGGCGGTGTCGGTGCACGACGTGCTCCTCGGAGACGTCGAACCCAGCGCCGCGCTGGTCGAGACCGCGGAGGGGATGACGCTGCTGCCGGCGAACATCGACCTGGCCGGAGCGGAGGCCATGCTGTTGATGCGGGCCGGCCGCGAATACGCGCTGAAGCGGGCGCTGGACAAACTCGGCGACACCTTCGACGTGATCGTGATCGACTGCCCGCCGTCGCTGGGCGTGCTCACGCTGAACGGGCTCACCGCCGCCGACGAGGTCATCGTGCCGCTGCAGTGCGAGACGCTGGCCCATCGCGGGGTCGGGCAGTTCCTGCGAACAGTCAACGACGTTCAGCAGATCACCAACCCGAAGCTGAAGCTCCTGGGTGCACTACCGACGCTGTACGACCCGCGCACCACCCACACCCGCGACGTGCTGCTCGACGTCGCCGACCGTTACGACCTGCCGGTGCTGGCGCCGCCCATCCCGCGCACGGTGCGCTTCGCCGAAGCTAGCGCATCGGGGTCGTCGGTGCTGGCCGCGCGTAAGAACAAGGGCGCATCGGCCTACCAGGAGTTGGCGCAGGCGCTGCTCAAGCACTGGAAGTCGGGCAAGGCACTGCCGACGTTCGCGATCGACGCCTAGCCCAGCGCGACCAAGGAATTCCCGCGCTGCTCGAGCAGGTCCGAGCCTGCCACGGCGAGCAGCACCGGTGTGTCGCTCGGGGGCCGCTGCACCGGCAGGAAGTCCTCGCCGACGCCGGTGACGGGATCGCACACGGCGATGCCGCTGGTGACTGGGACTAGCAGCTTGCCGGCCATCAGCGTGGCCGGACCCACCGGAGCCGACGACCCCGCCGGCCCAATGGCGTAGCGATAGGTCAGATTCGAGGCGTCGAAGACCATCACCCGCTGGCCGGTCCACCAGGTGATCAGATTGCCGGTCCGGCTCACCACGTTGGACAGTAACGGCGGTTCCGACAGCAACGTGCTGCCCACCGTCGTGCCGGTCTCGTCGATGACATCGACCCGGGGCTGCGGCGCCGGAAGGTAGACGGCCGTCCGGGTTTCCGACACCGTCAAGACTTTGGCGCCGGAGTCCGCGCCGATGCCCGGTTCGGCGACGTTGTGCTGATCGGGCTCGTCCTCCTCCTTGGCCGGCCGCAGCAGCGTGAGCCTCAGGTCAGCCTGCCGCCCGCACGCCTCGAACACCGACACCGCCGACGAGCTCGCCGCCGCCGATGTCAGCCGACAACCGGCGTGCAGGCCTTTCGACGACGGTTTGATCCGGGCGTCGATCTCGCCGTAGGACAACATCCGGACCATGTCCGATCGCCAGAGCTCGAGTCGGGTATCGCCGGCGGACAACACCGTCGTGCCGTCGGACGACAGTGTCACCTGCCGATTGCTGTAGCTGCTACGGGCCGGCCCGCGTTCGCCGGTGGACCCATCGATGGTGCTCACCTGACCGCACCCCCGGTCGTCGCGATAGACCGCGACCGCGAACCGGTAAACGCCAGCGACGCCACACAGGACGCTGTCGCGCGAGTACGTCCATCGCACTTGGCCGGTGGCCGGATCGCGACCGTAGACGGCATGAGCATCGGCGGTGACGACGGTCCCGGCGACGACGACCGGTTGATTGGTGGGTGCATTCGGCGCGGTCCAGAGTTGCCGCAGCGAATGCGGAACCACATCGGCCAGACGCGGGCTGGGTGCCGGCCCGGTGGCCGGGCGGCTGACCGTGGCCCGGGCGTCGCTCATCCACCAGATCAGCGCCGCAGCTACGGCCACCACCGTGACGATGGCGGCCGCAGCCAACAGATCCGCCTTGGTGCGGCGCTCCGGCTTGACCATCGGGCGACAGCCGCCGCCGAATCAGTTGGCGGCGGCGGTTGCGCCCGCTGCCTTGCGCGGGCGACGACGGCGGCGCCGCGCGCGGGTGCCGTCGCTGGAGGTGTCCGAATCGGCTGCGGCCGTTGACGATTGATCGGCTTCGTCGTTGCCGTTGGTGCCGGAGTGGCCGCCCGCGGATTTGCCGCCGCGGGTACGGCGCCGCTGGCGATCACTATTCCGTGACGGCGCCGGCTCGCCGCCGTTGCGGCTGCCGCTCGATGCGGGCCGCTTCACCGGCGACTTCTTCGCCACTCCGACAGAGCCCGTAGTTTCGGTCGGAATGTCCAGATCGACGTAGATATGCGGAGAGTTGGAGTACGTCTCGGCGGGCTCGGGATAGCTCAGGCCGAGCGCCTTGTCGATCATTGTCCAGCGGGGTAGCTCATCCCAGTCGACCAGCGTGACGGCGATACCGGTCTTGCCGGCCCGGCCCGTGCGCCCGATGCGGTGCACGTATGCCTGCTCGTCTTCCGGGATCTGATAGTTGATGACGTGGGTGATGTCGTCGATGTCGATACCGCGGGCCGCGACATCGGTGGCGACCAGCACGTCGATCGCACCGGATCGGAACTGCTTGAGCGCCTTCTCGCGCGCGATCTGGCCGAGGTCGCCGTGCACGGCGCCGACGGCGAATCCGCGCTCGGCGAGTTCGTCGGCCACCTTCTGGGCGGTGCGCTTGGTGCGGGTGAAGATCATCGTGGCGCCGCGTCCGCGGGCTTGCAGTACCCGGCTGACCAGCTCGACCTTGTCGAGGGCGTGTGCCCGGTAGACGTACTGCGTGGTGGAGTCGTGCACCGCCGACGAGTGCGGCGCCTCGGCCCGGATATGGGTGGGCTGGTTCATGAAGGTGCGGGCCAGCGTGATGATCGGATCCGGCATGGTCGCCGAGAACAGCATCGACTGCCGCTCGTCGGGGATCTGTCGCAGAATTCGTTCGATGTCGGGCAAGAAGCCGAGGTCGAGCATCTCGTCGGCCTCGTCGAGGACCAGCACCGAAAGACCGCCGAGCTGCAGGTGGCCCTGCTGGGCCAGGTCGAGCAGCCGTCCCGGCGTTCCGACCACTACGTCCGCTCCGGCGCGTAGCGCTTCGACCTGTGGCTCGTACGGCCGGCCGCCGTAGATCGAGACGACCGACAGCGGCCGCCCCTCGTCGGCGCTGAGGTACTGGGCCGCGGTGGCGAGATCGCCGTGCACCTGCAGGCACAGCTCGCGAGTCGGCACCACAATCAGCGCCCGAGGGGTCCCGTTCAGCGGGCGGTCCGGGCCTGAGGCGGTGATCCGCTGCAGCAGCGGAACGCCGAAGGCGAACGTCTTGCCCATTCCGGTGCGGGCTTGGCCGATCAGGTCGTCACCGGTGAGCGCGAGCGGGAGCGTGAGCTCCTGGATGGCGAACGGGTGCTCGATGCCTTTTTCGCTGAGTGCGCGCACGATCTCGGTGCGGATGCCGAGATCGGCGAAGGTGAGCTTGGGTTCGGGTAGGTCAGGCGTGATGAATGAAGTCATGCGTGAAGTAGTGCCTTTCGGGTTTCGTATTCGATTGGTCAATCGTTGCGGTCACGCGCGCACCAGTTGACTGTCGAATACGTTGCCGATTCGCGGGCCCTGCGCTCCTGAGGCGGGGCCAACTGCGTGCACGCACATTGCATAGGCACAAGCGGTACGGATCTACCACCGTTACCTGGATTGATTGTAGCTGGTTAGTCGTCAGCGCCCAGATTCGCCACGTTGCCGCACACAGCTGCCCCCAATCGACGACCCCTACAGTGGGGGCATGACTCCGCTTTCGCCGAGCGACCAGCTGGCCGATCCGCCTCCGCCACGGCTGCCGGCAGACCATCCCGGAGTCAACGAATTGTTTGCGTTGCTCGCATACGGCGAGGTCGCGGCCTTTTATCGGCTCACCGATGAGGCGCGGATGGCGCCGGATCTGCGCGGTCGTATTTCGATGGCCAGCATGGCCGCCGCCGAGATGGCGCACTACGAACTACTGCACGACGCTCTGGAGGGCCGCGGTGTCGATGTGGTCCCGACGATCTCGACGTACGCCTCCGCCCTTGACGGCTACCACCGGCTGACAACCCCCAGCACCTGGCTTGAGGCGCTGGTCAAGACCTACATCGGTGACGCCCTGGCGGCCGACTTCTATCTGGAGATCGCCGATGTGCTGCCGGACGAGGTCGCTGACGTGGTGCGGGCCGTGATGTCGCAGACCGGCCATTCCCAGTTCGTCGTCGCCGAGGTGCGTGCCGCGGTGACCAAGAGCAGCAAGCAACGCAGCCGACTGGCGTTGTGGTCTCGCCGCTTGCTCGGCGAAGCGATCACCCAGGCGCAGTACGTGCTGGCCGAACACGATGAGTTGGTCGATCTGGTGGTGTCGAAAACCGATGGGCTGGCGCAGCTCAGCGGATTCTTCGATCGACTGCAGCGCACGCATGACGACCGGACGCGCGAACTGGGTCTTACCTAGCGGCTGCAGGTCGCGATCATCGTGCTGCTGGTCGAGATCGCGATGTTCTGACCCACGCCGTCGGCGATCGAGCAGTTCAGCCGACCGGTCAGGCTGGTCGCCACGACCGATCGCGTGCTCACCCCGGGATTGAGCACAACGGTTCGCGACCACGGCAGTGACACGTTGAAGTCGGTTTGCGGCGCTCCCGACGCGTCGGTGTAGACAACGGTGACCAGATCGAGCAGGCCCTTGGTACCGGCCACCCGGTAGACGAACGTGCGGGCGGCCACGTCCGGCGCCACCGGTGGGACGGCTTCCGGCGTCGGGGTCATCGTCGGCGCGGTGCTGGTGGCGGTCGGGCTGGGCGGACGCGACGGCGGCGTCACGGTGGTCATGGTCTCCGGCGGCAGAGCCGGCGCCAGATGCGGTGACGTGCTGTGACTGGGCGGCACCACGACGGTGGCCGAGGTCGAGGCGCTGTCGCCGCCGTTGACGATGACGATGGTGGCGATGACGGCGAGCGCGAACACGATCCCGGCGATGGCTGCGATGGGGCGCCAGCGGTCATGGGCGAACGGGTAATCGCCGTCGGCGTAGATGTCGTCGACGGTCTCGTCATCTGAGTAGTCCTGGCGCTCGTAGCCCAGGTAGTCGGTGGTACTGATGGTGCCGATGTTAGTGATGTGACGAGTTGTCAGCTGCCCGGGAGCGGGCGTGTCAGGTCACGATTTGCCAACGGCGCCCGCCGTCGCGAGTGCCCAGAAATTCTTGGTGCCGACCGGCTTTCGGCACCCCGTACCGGCGTCCACTAGCCTCGTGTCCAAGCAACATCTACTTGAAGAACTGGAAGGGGCCGGCGTGGAGGTCAAGATCGGTATCACGGACAGCCCGCGCGAGTTGGTCTTCGCCAGCGTGCAAACGCCGAGCGAAGTCGAGACGCTGGTCTCCGCTGCACTGGCCAAGGACGCAAACGTATTGGGCCTGACCGACGAAAAAGGCCGTCGCTTCCTCATCAACTCCGCCAAGATCGCCTACGTCGAGATCGGCGCCGCGGACTCGCGCCGGGTCGGCTTCGGGATCGGAAGTAACGCCGCTACGAGCGGGTGAGCGGCACGTGTGACAGCCCGCCCCAGGCGAACAGCACGGTGCCGTCGACGGCGTCGTCCTTGCTGATCGGGCGATCGGAGTCCAGCCAGTAGCGGGCGCAGTCGACGCTGAGCGCGACCAGAGCCACCGCGATCATCCGGGCGCGGTGCGGGTCCAGACCGGAGTCGGCACTGATCAGGTCGAATACCGCGTCGATGCACGATTCGGTGGCCACCCGGACCTGCGCGGCGACCTGGGGCTCGGTGGTGTAGTCGTTGTCGAAGATCAGCCGGTAGCCCTGGCTGTCGTGCTCGATGAAATCGAAGAACGCCTGCACGGCCGAGCGCAGTCGTTGCCGGTTGTCGGTGGTGGTGCGCAACGCCTGACGCACACCGGACACCAGGTTCTCGACGTGTCGCTGCAGCACCGCCAGATACAACTCCAGCTTGCTCGAAAAGTGTTGGTAGAGAACGGGTTTACTGACCCCTGCGCGTTCTGCGATCTCGTCCATGCCGGTGGCGTGGTAGCCGCGTTCGACGAAAATGTCGCTCGCCGCGATGAGCAACTGACCCCGACGCTCGTCGCGAGGCAGCCGGTTTCCGCGCCGTGCAGCGGTGCCGGGCTTCACCCCGCTCCGTCCGGCGGCGTTGGCGAGATCGCTCATCAATTCCTCAATCTGCTTGTCGTCGCGCCGGTATGGCGAGTGCGCGGTTGATCGCAACGACATTACTACTCACGGGCATGTTCAACTGCTACCCAAGCCCTGTATGTCGGCCTGACAACGTGTTATGGACGGCTTTTGGCGCGCCGAGAGTCCCTGCTAGCAGGTGTTGTGCCATTCTGGGAAAGTGACCTTCGACCCCGAGTGGCGCGGGGGCAGCCGAACACCGGTTCTTCGCGACGACTGGCGCGAGCCGCTGCGCGCGCAGCGTGATCCGCTGGCGTGGGGCGGTGAGGGGCGGGTCCGGTCGAATCGTGAGCCTCGTCGTTGGCGCAAGCAGAGTTGGCTCGGGCACTTCGTGTCAACCTACGGTTGGCGCGCCTACGCGCTGCCGGTGCTGGCGGTCGTCACCGGCGTCGTGCTCTACCAGACCGTCACCGGTACGAGTGCCTCGGCGCCCGTATCCGGTCGTCCGTTGCAGGGCCCGCCGAAGATCGGGGCGGTGGGCACCGTGATCGTCGACGCCCCGCCGCGTGGTCTGACCCAGTTCGACGCCAGCCTGCCCACCGGCATGCTGCCCAACGGGGGGCCGTTCACCGAAGCGGGCGCGAAGTCCTGGCGCATCGTCCCGGGCATCACGCCGCAGGTCGGTCAGGGCGCGGTCAAGGTTTTCAAGTACACCGTCGAGACCGAAAATGGCATGGACCCCACCGCGTTCGGCGGTGACGACGCGTTCGCCTCGATGGTCGACCAGACCCTGGGTAATCCCAAAAGCTGGACCCATGACGCGCAGTTCGCGTTCATGAGGGTCGACGCCAACAGCCGGGTGAAGCCGGACATCCGCATCTCGCTGAGCACGCCGATGACGGTCCGCGAGGGCTGCGGATACGAGTTCCCGCTCGAAACCTCGTGCTACAACCCGTCTTACGGGGCCGGGGTCGAGCCGCGCGTCTTCATCAACGAAGCACGCTGGGTGCGTGGCGCACTGTCCTTCCAGGGTGACGTCGGCTCGTACCGGCAGTACCTGATCAACCACGAGGTCGGCCACGCCATCGGTTACCTGCGCCACGAGCCGTGCGACAAGCCGGGCGGGCTGGCGCCGATCATGATGCAGCAGACGTTCTCTACCTCTGACGACGACAACTCCAAGTTCGACCCGGAGTACGTCAAGCCCGACGGCAAGACCTGCCGGTTCAATCCCTGGCCGTACCCGATCGCCTAACCTCGGCCTAGCCTTGGGATGTGCTTCCCCCGCTTGTCGAACCGGTTGGCGAGCTCACCCGCGACGAGGTGGCCCGCTACTCCCGTCACCTCGTCATCCCCGATCTGGGTGTCGACGGCCAAAAGCGGCTCAAGAACGCCCGGGTCCTGGTCATCGGGGCGGGAGGTCTCGGCGCACCCGCGCTGCTTTACCTCGCGGCGGCCGGCGTCGGCACCATCGGCATCGTCGACGACGACGTCGTCGAGGAGTCGAATCTGCAACGCCAGATCATTCACGGGGTGGCCGACGTCGGCCGGTCCAAGGCGCAGTCCGCCCGCGACTCGATCGCGGCAATCAACCCACTGGTGCAAGTGCGCCTGCACGAGGTGCGACTCGATCGGCACAATGCCGTCGACCTGTTCGAGCAGCACGACCTGATCCTGGACGGCACGGACAACTTCGCCACCCGCTACCTGATCAACGACGCGGCGGTGCTGGCCCGCAAGCCCTACGTGTGGGGATCGATCTACCGGTTCGAGGGCCAGGTGTCGGTGTTCTGGGAGGACGCGCCCGCCGGTCGCGGCCTGAACTATCGCGACCTGTACCCGGAGCCTCCGCCGCCGGGGCTGGTGCCCTCCTGCGCCGAAGGCGGTGTGCTGGGCGTGCTGTGCGCCTCGGTCGCGTCGGTGATGAGCACCGAGGCGATCAAGCTGATCACCGGCCTCGGCGAGCCGTTGCTGGGCCGATTGATGATGTACGACGCGCTGGCGATGACCTATCGGACGATCACGATCAGCAAAGACCCGGCCGCGCCGCCGGTCACCGAGTTGATCGACTACGACGACTTCTGCGGCGTCGCCCCCGATGCGGGACCTGAATCCGCGATCACCCCTCGTGAGCTCCGCGATCTGCTCGAATCCGGCGACAAGATTGCCCTGATCGACGTGCGGGAGCCGGCCGAGTGGGAGATCAACCGCATCGACGGGGCGCGGCTCATCCCGAGTTCGTTGATCAACTCCGGCGCAGCACTGGCCGGGTTGCCCCGCGATTGCCGGCCGGTGCTGTACTGCAAGACCGGAGTGCGCTCGGCCGAGGCGTTGACGGCCGTCCGCAGCGCCGGGTTTGCCGACGCCGTGCATCTACAGGGCGGCATCGTGGCCTGGGCGCAGCAGATGCAGCCCGACATGGTGATGTACTGACTCGCCACGGCTGAATTGCGAGTCCGTGTCTAGTCCCGGGACTTCGCTGAGCCCGTTTAGGCTGTTCGGGTGAGTGTCGCGCCGCCGCCTGAGCATGTGCTGTCGGCGTTCGGTTTGAGCGGTGTTCGGCCGATCCCGCTGGGCGCCGCATGGGAGGGCGGCTGGCGGTGCGGCGAAGTGGTGCTGTCGATGGTCGCCGAGAACGCCCGGGCCGCCTGGTCGGCGCGGGTGCGCGAGACGTTGTTCGTCGACGGAGTGCGGCTGGCCCGGCCGGTCCGCTCCACCGACGGGCGCTATGTGGTCTCTGGTTGGCGGGCGGACACCTTCGTCGCCGGCCAACCCGAGCCGCGGCATGACGAGGTGGTGTCGGCGGCGGTGCGGCTGCACGAGGCTACCGGCAAGCTCGAACGGCCGCGTTTCCTCACCCAGGGCCCGACCGCGCCGTGGGCCGATGTGGACGTGTTCATCGCCGCCGACCGCGCCGCGTGGGAGGAACGCCCGCTGCAGTCGGTGCCGGCGGCGGCCCGCACGGCGTCCCCGACCGCGGACGGGCAGCGCTCGGTCGAGCTGATCAATCAGCTTGCCGGACTGCGTCGCCCGACCAAGAGCCCTAACCAGCTGGTCGATGGCGACCTGTACGGCACCGTGCTGTTCGCGGGTGCCGCCGCCCCCGGCATTACCGACATCACGCCGTATTGGCGGCCGGCGTCGTGGGCGGCGGGAGTGGTGGTCGTCGACGCGTTGTCCTGGGGTGAGGCCGACGAGGGCCTCATCGACCGCTGGAACGCGTTGCCGGAATGGCCGCAGATGTTGTTGCGCGCGTTGATGTTCCGGCTCGCCGTACATGCGTTGCATCCGAGGTCGACCGCCGAGGCCTTCCCGGGCCTGGCGCGGACGGCCGCGCTGGTGCGGCTGATCCTCTAGCAACCGTTAGTCAGGAAAAGCGTAGCGCAGCTCGTCAAGCGGGATCTTGCCGTCTTTGGCCAGAATTCCTTCAGCCCGAAGCAGTTCCAGCTGCTTCGTGGTCAGATGCTTCGCCGGGCGACCGGACGCGGTAATCACCCGGTGCCACGGCAGATCGAGGGAGTCGGTACGCATGATCCAGCCGACGATGCGCGGGCTGGAAAGCCCTGCGACACCGGCGATATCGCCGTAGGTGGACACCCGGCCGGCGGGAATCGAGGCGACCAGCGCGCGCACCCGCTCGACCTGATCGTCGGTGATGGGCGCCATGGTCAAGCCATCCGCTCGCGGATCAGGGCGGCGACATCGGCCGGCTTGGTCTCGGCCACCATGTGATCGCACTCGAACGTCAGAAGGCGAAAATCGGAGCCCAACCGCTCACTGAACAGCTCGACGAGGCGATCGGTGACATACTGTGGCGACGTCCAGGCCGCCTTGACAACGGTGGTTCCAATACCCTTGGGCGGCAACACAATGTCTCGGGCCAGCTCACTCCAGTACGCCATCATCGCCGGCAGGCTCAGGCGCCAGGTGCACCGGCCGTCCGGCAGCATCACCAGGTGCTCGCCGAGTTCCGCGTCCACCACGTCGGGATCCACGCCGGCCCAGGAGCCGTTGGTCTTCGCCGCGCGGGCTTCGGCGGCATCGGAGTAGTCGGGGGAGGCCAACATCGCGTCGGCGATCTCGAGCATCCAGCCTCCGTCCAGTCCGACCGCCGGGTCGAGCAGCACGAGTCCCGAGACCCGGTCCGGACGCGCGGCCGCAAGCTGCAGGGCGATCGCGCTGCCGAACGAATGCGCCACGATCACCACTTGTCCGTCGGCTGCGTTGTCCAGAAATTCGGCGAGCGCGGCCACATTCGCGTCGATCGTCCAGGGCGCGTCCCACGACGAACGACCGTGTCCGATCAGATCCGGTGCGGCAACAGCGATCTCGGAAAGATATTGGTTCGCCAGCTGCCCCCACCGCCGGCCGTGCCCGGTGAGCCCGTGCAACGCGAGCAGGCGAACCGGACCGGGCGGTCCGAAGCGATGCACATGCAGGCGGGTCACACGTCGATCGTGCCAGTACGGCAATCGCGACGACTTGTCGGACCCCCGTGGTGTCATTCCCGCTATGTCGTACCACTGGGGCCCGGAGGCCCGCGCCCTCCTGAATCCCGCCCTGCGCGGGACGGTGCGGGTGCTCGGTGGGCCCGGCACCGGAAAGAGCTCTCTGCTGATCGACGTGGCGGCCACCCGCATCGGCGCAGGCACCGATCCGGAATCAGTTCTGCTGCTGACGGGTTCGGGCCGCATCGGAGCGCAGGCACGCAGCGCACTCACGACGCGATTGCTCGCCTCCCAGGACGCAAGTTCCCGCCCGGCGGTCATCCGGGAGCCGTTGGTGCGCAGCGTGCACAGCTACGCGTTCGCCGTGCTGCGGCTGGCGGCGCAGCGTGCCGGCGGTCCGCCACCCAGGCTCGTGACCAGCGCCGAGCAGGATGCGATCATCGCCGAGCTGCTCGCCGGCGAGATCGCCGATGGTGCGGACGGGTGGCCGGCCGAATTGCGGGCGGCGTTGGGTACCGCCGGTTTCGCCGCCGAGCTGCGTGAGCTGCTGACTCGGTGCGCCGAGCGGGGAGTCGACCCGCAGCAGCTCGAGCGGGTGGGCCGGCTCTCGGGCCGCCCGGAATGGGTTGCCGCGGGCCGCTTTGCGCGTGGCTACGAGCAGGTGATGCTGCTGCGCGCCGCGGTGGGAACGGCTGCCCCACAGGCGACCACGCCGGCCGTCGGGGCGGCCGAACTGGTCGGCGCCGCGCTGGAAGCCTTCGCCGTCGACGCCGAGCTGCTGGCCGGCGAGCGGGCCCGGATCGGCGTGCTGCTCGTCGACGACGCTCAGCATTTGGACCCGCAGGCCGCCCTGCTGGTTCGGGTGCTGGCCGCGGGTGCCGACGTGACGCTGCTGGCCGGCGATCCGGATCAGGCGGTGTTCGGTTTCCGCGGCGCCGAACCGGCGGCGCTGCTGGGCGACGGGACACCGTCGGTCACGCTGACCACGTCGCATCGCTGCGCTCCGGCGGTGGCGCGGGCCGTCTCGGGCATTGCGGGCCGGCTCGCCGGTGGCGGCGAAATGGACGGCAGCGGAGATGATCCGGGGTCGGTACTGGTCAAGCTGGCCGGCTCCGCGGGCGCGGAGGCTGCGTTGATCGCCGACTGTCTGCGGCGCGCGCACCTGGTGGACGGGGTGCCCTGGTCCCAGATGGCGGTCGTCGTCAGGTCGGTACCGCGGGTTGCCGGGTTGCCACACGCGCTGGCGCGCGCCGGTGTGCCGGTTGCCCCGGCGGCGCTCACCGGGCCGCTGGCCGCCCAGCCGGCGGCGCAGGCGCTGCTGACGGTGCTGGCCGCGACCGCCGACGGGTTGACCGGCGAGCAGGCGCTGACCCTGGTGGCCGGCCCGATCGGTCGGATCGACCCGGTGTCGCTTCGCCAACTGCAGCGCACGCTGCGGCGCGCCGACACCGACGGCCCGGCAAGAGAATTCGGCGACCTGCTGATCGACGCGCTCGGTGACGATTCGTCGGTCCGGCTTAACGCGGCCCAGGCCAGGTCGCTGCGACGGGTCCGTGCGGTGCTGGACGCGGCTGCCGGTTCGCACCGTCGGGGGGAGGATCCGCAGTACACACTATGGGCGGCGTGGCAACGGTCCGGTTTGCAACGTCGCTGGCTGACGGCGTGTGAGCGGGGTGGCCCCGCCGGTGTTCAGGCCGCCCGCGACCTCGACGCGGTGACCGCCTTGTTCGACGCCTGCGACCAGTACCTGTCGCGGACGTCCGGAGCGTCGCTGGTTGGCCTGATCGATCAACTGACCACCGAGCAACTGCGGACTGTTGGCGCCGAACCCGCCGCGACTGAGCAGGTCGCGGTACTCAGCGCACACGCGGCACTGGGCCAGGAATGGGATCTGGTCGTCATCGCCGGCCTCCAGGAAGGATTGTGGCCCAACACGATTCCGCGTGGTGGGGTTTTGGGCACCCAGCGGCTGCTCGATGTGCTCGACGGCGTTGCCGAGACTGCATCGATGCGGGCGCCGCTGCTGGCCGAGGAACGGCGACTGCTGGTCGCCGCCATGGGCCGTGCGCGTAGGCGGCTGTTTGTCACCGCCGTCGACGGGGAGGCCAGCGGCGTCGACGAGGCCAGCATGCCGTCGCCGTTCCTCGCCGAGGTTGCGCAGTGGTCCACCGGAGCCGCCGATGCCGCGGTTTCGCCTGTCGATGCGCCGCGAGTGCTGTCCGCTAATGCGGTGGTGGGCCGGTTGCGCGGCGCGGTGTGCGCGCCCCAGGGGGCGGTCAGCGATGCGATGCGCGACTGTGCCGCAGGACAATTGGCCCGCCTCGCCGCGGCAGGGGTGCCGGGTGCCGACCCGGCCGGGTGGTATGGCATGTCGCCGGTCAGCACCACCGAACCGATGTGGAGTTGGAAAGATGATCCCGATCATCTGGTCACGCTGACGCCGTCGAGCCTGCAGACGTTGACCGATTGCCCGCTGCGCTGGATGGCGGAACGCCACGGCGGGACCGATTCGCGGGACCTCACCTCGACGGTCGGTTCGGTGTTGCATGCGCTGATCGCCGAGCCGGGCGCCAGCGGGGCCGAACTGCTCGCCACACTGGAGCGGGCGTGGCAGTGTCTGCCGTTCGAATCACGTTGGTACGCAGACAACGAACTCGCCCGGCACCGGGCCATGATCGAGACGTTTCTCACCTGGCGGGCGCAAACCCGCGGTGAGCTGACCGAGGTCGGCGTCGAAGTCGAGATCGACGGCGTCCTGGACGGCGGCAATGTGCGGCTCCGTGGCCGGGTCGACCGCCTCGAGCGGGACGCGGCCGGCCGACTGGTCATCGTCGACGTCAAGACCGGCAAGACGCCGGTCAGCAAGGACGACGCGCAGCGCCACGCTCAGCTGGCGTCCTACCAGCTCGCGGTGGCCGAGGGCCTGGTGAACCACGGTGACGAACCCGGTGGCGGCCGGCTGGTCTATCTCGGCAAGACGGGATCGAGCGGCCCGACCGAACGGGACCAGGATCCGCTGACTCCCGAAGCGCGCGAGCAGTGGCGCGAGCGGATCCGTGACGCCGCCGGGGCGACCGCCGGTCCGCGGTTCATCGCCCGGCTCAACGACGGCTGCACACACTGCCCGCTGCGGCCGAATTGCCCGGCGCACACCGGGCTCGACGGGAAGGGGACGGAATGACCGTCATGGCGGCTGCGCGCTACAGCCCGGCCGATTTGGCCAGTGCGCTCGGACTTTTCGAGCCGACCGAGGAGCAGGCGGCGGTGATCGCGGCTCCACCCGGGCCACTGGTCGTCATCGCGGGGGCGGGCGCCGGCAAGACCGAGACGATGGCGGCCCGGGTGGTCTGGCTGGTGGCCAACGGCTACGCCGACCCGGGCCAGGTGCTGGGGCTGACCTTCACCCGCAAGGCGGCCGGGCAGCTGCTGCGGCGGGTCAGGTCGCGGCTGTCCCGGCTCAGCGGCGCGGGCCTGGTTCTCGGTGACCAGCCGATCCCGTCGACCGGTGAGCCGGCCGGGATGCCGGTGGTGAGCACCTATCACGCCTTCGCCGGCCAGCTGCTGCGCGAATACGGTCTGCTGTCGACTCCGGCCTGCGTGCAGCCCGTCGAACCCGACACCCGGCTGCTCGGCGAGACCGAGCTCTGGCAGGTGGCTCTCGACGTCGTCAATACGTATCCGGGTGTGCTGCAGACCGAGAAGAACCCGGCCGCGGTCACCGCGATGGTGCTGAAGCTGTCCGGCCAGCTCGCCGAGCATCTGGTCGATACCGGCCAGGTCTGTGACACGCACGTCGAGCTCGAACGGCTGGTGCACACCCTGCCCGCGGGCCGATATCAGCGCGACCGGGGACCCAGCCAATGGCTGCTGCGGATGCTGGCCACGCAAGCCGAACGCGCCGAGCTGGTGCCGCTGATCGACGCCCTGCACCGGCGGATGCAGGCGGAGAAAGTGATTGACTTCGGCGGCCAAATGGCCTGTGCCGCAAGGCTGGCCATGGCTGTCCCGCAGGTCGGCGAGCAGCTGCGCAGCCGCTACCGGGTTGTCCTGCTCGACGAATACCAGGACACCGGTTATGCGCAGCGCATGCTGCTGTCGTCGCTGTTCGGGGGCGGCGTGGACGAGCAGTTGGCGCTGACCGCGGTCGGGGATCCGATCCAGTCCATCTACGGCTGGCGCGGCGCGTCGGCAACCAACCTGCCGCGTTTCACCACCGACTTCCCGATGTCCGACGGAAGCCCCGCGCCGGTGCTGGAACTGAGCACCAGCTGGCGTAACCCGCCGACCACCCTGCACGTCGCCAATGCCGTTTCGGCCGATGCGCGACAGCGCTCGGTGGCGGTGCATGCGCTGCGCTCGCGCCCGGACGCCGCACCCGGCACGGTGCGCTGCGCGCTGCTGCCCGACGTCCTCGCCGAACGCGACTGGCTCGCGGACCATCTACAGCAGTGTTATCAGCGGGCGGCCACCGACGGTGTCACGCCACCGACCGCGGCAGTTCTGTTGCGCCGCAACGCCGATGCCGCGCCGATCGCCGCCGCACTGCGCGCCCGCGGCGTCCCCGTCGAAGTGGTGGGACTGGCCGGTCTGCTCTCGGTCCCAGAGGTCGCCGACGTGGTAGCGATGCTTCGCCTGGTCGCCGACCCCACCGCTGGCACCGCCGCGATGCGGGTGCTGACCGGCCCCCGGTGGCGGCTCGGGGCCCGCGACGTCGCGGCGCTGTGGCGTCGCGCGCGCACCCTCGATGGGGCGCAGGCGGCGCGGTCCGGCGAGTCGGCCCAGCACATCGCCGAGACGGCCGGCCGGCAGGCCGACACCGCGGGCCTAGCCGACGCGCTTGCCGATCCCGGCCCGGCTCAAAGCTATTCGGCCGAAGGATATCGGCGCATCGTGGAGCTCGCCGATGAGCTGAGCACGCTACGCAGTCACCTCGGCCACCCGCTGCCCGATCTGGTCGCCGAGGTCCGCCGACTGCTCGGCGTCGACTGTGAGGTGCGGGCGGCAGCGCCCGGCTCCGGGTGGGCCGGCACCGAACAGCTCGACGCCTTCGCCGACGTGGTCAACGGCTACGCCGATCGCAGCGCCGGCGTCGACTCTTTCGCCTCGGTCGTCGGGCTGCTGGCCTACCTGGACGCGGCCGCGGTCGTCGAGAACGGTCTGGCACCGGCCCAGGTTGTCGTCGCCCAGAACCGGGTGCAGGTGTTGACCGTCCACGCCGCAAAGGGTTTGGAATGGCAGGTGGTCGCCGTGCCGCATCTGTCGGGCGGGCTGTTCCCGTCGACCGCGCAGGCCCGTACCTGGCTCACCGATGCCGCAGACCTTCCGCCGCTGCTGCGCGGTGACCGTTCCGCGAAGGGTGTGCACGGTGTACCGGTCCTGGACACCTCGGATGTGACCGATCGAAAGCAGTTGTCGGACAAGATCTCCGCCCACCGCGCTCAGCTCGGGCAACGCCGCATCGACGAGGAACGCCGGCTGCTGTACGTCGCCATCACTCGATCCGAGGACACGCTGCTGCTGTCCGGTCATCACTGGGCAGCCACCGGCATCAAACCGCGCGGGCCATCAGATTTCCTGTTGGAGCTCAAGGACATCATCGACCGTTCGGTCGACGCCGGGCGGCCCTGCGGCGTGGTCGAGCACTGGGCTCCCACACCGGCAGATGGTGAACGAAACCCGTTGCGTGAGAGCGTCGACGAGGCGAGCTGGCCCGTCGACCCACTGGGAGGACGCCGCGCCGACGTCCAGCGCGGCGCCGGACTGGTCGCTGCCGCAATGTCGGCGGACATGGCCGGCGCGACGGACGATGTCGAAGGCTGGACCGCCGACGTCGACGCGCTGCTGCAGGAACGTGCCCGGGTTGCCGAACCACCCGCGTTCACACTGCCCAGCGGACTGTCCGTCAGCAGCCTCGTCGACCTCGCTCGCGACCCCGAACACGCAATGCAGCGGCTCGCCCGCCGACTACCGACGCGACCGGACCCGCATGCTTTGTTGGGCAATGCATTTCACGACTGGGTGCAGCGCTTCTACGGTGCCGAGCGGCTATTCGATCTCGCCGACCTGCCCGGCGCCGCCGACAGCGACATCGCTCAGCGCGACGCCGACGAATTGGCCGCGCTGCAGGAGGCCTTCCTGGTCTCGCCGTGGGCCGCGCGGGTGCCGATCGCTGTCGAGGTGCCGTTCGAGATGGCCATGGGTGGCACCGTGGTTCGTGGCCGGATCGACGCGGTCTTTGCCGAGCCCGACGGCGGCGCGACCGTCGTGGACTGGAAAACCGGCGAGCCGCCGCACGGCTCGGAGGCCGCCCGGCATGCAGCCATCCAGCTCGGGGTTTACCGGATCGCCTGGGCCGCGCTCAGCGGTTGTCAGGAATCGTTGGTGCGCACCGCGTTTCACTACGTGCGGACCGGGCGCACCGTCGTGCCCGTTGCGCTGCCGGAATCCAGTGAGCTGGCCACGTTGCTCGCGGGCTCAGGCTGATGTAGCGCCTTCTCTCCGGCCCGCGGTGCGGGCCGCATCGTCGCCGCTCAGGCTGATGTAGCGCCTTCTCCCCGGCCGCGGTGCGGGCCGCATCGTCGCCGCTCAGGCTGATGTAGCGCCTTCTCCCCGGCCCGCGATGCGGGCCGCATCGTCGCCGCTAGGCGTTGCGGGCAACCTTGAGCGCCGCGATGACCATCGGAATCTGCAGCGGCAGCCGGGCCAGCGCGACGATCCGCATCGGCCACGGCTTGTCCCACCACAACCGGACCATGTTCAGGTTGCCCGGGAACACCGCCACGAACAACGCGGCAGCCGCCAACGCGGCCAGCCGGCGGGTACGCAGCGGCAATAGCAAGAGGCCGATGACGACCTCGGCCACGCCGGACGCATAGGTGTAGAACCGCGCGCTGCCGGGCAGTTCAACGGGGATGATGCCGTCGAACGGCTTCGGTGCCACGAAGTGAAGGGTGCCGACGCCGAGCAACATCGCCGCGATGCGGTAGGCGGGCGTCTGGCTGGCGTCCCGTTGGGGACTGTCTGTGATGGCGGTCATGGTTACATTGTGTCGTGCGTCAGGACGAGCCGATGAACTGTGCTCAGAGTTAGCCGTCGGGAACGCGATCTCGACGAGACGCTGACCGCGAAACCCGGTTACGCGCTTGTCGGCGTCGTGCGAGTCCCTGAGGTGCAACTCAGCCCAATGCGGGCGATTTGGCGTCGGGTGGCAATCGCACTGCTGGCGTTGGCGGCGGCGGTGGTCACCGTCTATCTCGGTCGCAACGGCTACACCGACGTCCGCGGTGGGCCGCTGACGTTCCTGGATTGCCTTTACTTCGCGACGGTGTCGCTGACGACCGTCGGCTACGGCGATTTGACCCCCTACACCGAATTCGCCCGGCTGATCAGCGTGGTGGTGCTCACGCCGCTGCGGATTCTGTTTCTTGTGGTGTTGGTCGGCACGACCCTCCAGGTGCTCACCGAGCGATCCCGGCAGGCCTGGAAGATTCAGCGTTGGAGGAGCACAGTGCGCAACCACACCGTCGTCATCGGCTATGGCACCAAAGGCAAGACCGCGGTCGCCGCGATGTGCGGTGATGAGGCGGCCGGCAACGATTTCGTCGTCGTCGACATCGATCAATCAGCCCTGGCCCACGCGGCCGGCGCCGACCTCGTCACGGTGCACGGCGACGCCACCCGATCCGACGTCCTGCGGCTCGCCTCCGCCCAGCATGCGGCATCGATCATTGTTGCCACCGGTCGCGACGACACCGCAACGCTGGTCACCCTCACCGCGCGCGAGGTCGCGCCCAGCGCCAAGATCGTGGCCTCCATCCGGGAGGCCGAAAACCAGCACCTGCTCAAGCAGTCCGGGGCCGACTCGGTGGTGGTGTCCTCCGAGACCGCGGGCCGACTGCTCGGTGTCGCCACCACCACGCCCAGCGTCGTCGAGATGATCGACGACCTGCTGACGCCATCGCACGGCTTCGCCATCGCCGAACGGGATGTGGAGCAGACCGAACTCGGCGGCTCGCCGCGGCATCTGCCCGACATCGTGCTCGGTGTGGTGCGCGACGGCCGGCTGCTTCGCGTCGACGCACCGGAGGCCGACGCCCTCGAGGCCGGCGATCGGCTGCTCTATGTCCGCAACACGGGGAAGTAGGCGTGGCGATCGCAAGCGCGGCGTAGCCGGGCGCAACGGGTCGCCGCCAGGAGGTGAAGCAGGTGGATTTTCAACTGAACAGCGTGCCGCTGCTATCGCGCATCGGCGCCGACCGGGCCGACCAGGTACGCACCGACACCGATGCCGCGGTTGCCGGATGGCCGGACGCGGCCCTGCTACGGCTCGACTCACGCAACCAGGTGATGGTCGCCGACGGCAAGGTTCTGCTCGGCAAGGCCATCAACCTGGCCGACAAGCCGCCGGCGGACGCGGTGTTTCTGGGCCGCATCGACGACGGCCGACACGTGTGGGGGGTTCGCGGCCCGCTGGAATCACCCGAGGACTCCGGAGTCAAGGCCGAAGTCGCCGATCTGCGACGGGCCGGCCAGCTGTTTGATGATGTTGGCGCGCAACTAGTTTCGGCCGCTGCAGCGCTGCTGAACTGGCACGCGAGCTCCCGGTTCAGCTCCATCGACGGCGCGCCGACCAAACCGATTCGGGCGGGGTGGGCGCGGGTCAACCCGGTCACCGGGCATGAAGAGTTTCCGCGCATCGACCCCGCGATCATCTGCCTGGTGCACGACGGCGGCGACCGTGCGGTGCTGGCCCGCCAAACGGTGTGGCCCGACCGGATGTTCTCGCTGCTGGCCGGTTTCGTCGAGGCGGGGGAGTCCTTCGAAACGTGTGTCGCCCGCGAGATACAGGAGGAAATCGGGCTCACCGTCGGCGATATCCGCTATCTGGGCAGCCAGCCGTGGCCGTTTCCCCGGTCGCTGATGATCGGCTTCCATGCGGTCGCCGATCCGGCTGAGCCGTTCGCCTTCAATGACGGCGAGATCGCCGAGGCCGAGTGGTTCACCCGCGACGAGATTCGCGCGGCACTCAAGCTCGGTGACTGGAGCAGCGATTCGGAATCCAGGCTGCTGCTTCCCGGGTCGGTGTCGATCGCGCGGGTGATCGTCGAATCGTGGGCCGAGCAGGCTAGCTGATCTTGGCCAGCTTGGCCTTCACCTCTTTGGCGGCGGGGTTGGTCAACGTCGAGCCGTCGGAAAACTTCACCGTCGGTACGACGTGGTTGCCGTTGTTGACCGAGCCGACGAACTCAGCGGCCGAAGGATCCCGCTCGATGTCGACCTCGTCATAGGCGATGCCCTCGGACCTCAGCGCCGTCTTGAGCCGAGCGCAGAAGCCACACCACTGCGTGCTGTACATGGTGACGGAAGCGTTAGTCATAGTCCTACAAACATAGAGGGTGACGGCGGTATGCCTAAACCGCGTATGTCAGCGGTCACTGCCAAGATGGACACCATGCCGGCGATCGCTGCCAACACCGACTCCCTGACTGCCGATCTCGACGACGAGCAGCGCGAGGCCGTGCTGGCTCCCCGCGGGCCGGTCTGCGTGCTGGCCGGGGCGGGAACGGGCAAGACCCGCACGATCACGCATCGCATCGCCCAGCTCGTCGCGGCCGGACACGTGGGCCCGGGCCAGGTGCTGGCGGTGACGTTCACGCAGCGCGCCGCCGGCGAGATGCGGACGCGCCTGCGCGCATTGGGAGCCGCCGCGCAGACCGGCGTCGGCGGGGTGCAGGCGATGACGTTTCACGCCGCCGCGCACCGGCAACTGCGCTACTTCTGGCCGCGGGTCGTCGGCGACACCGGCTGGCAACTGCTCGACACCAAGTTCGCGGTCGTTGCGCGCGGGGCGACCAGCGCCGGTTTGAAGCTCAGCACCGACGACGTCCGCGACCTGGCCGGTGAGATCGAGTGGGCCAAGGCATCGTTGATCTCCCCGGAGCAATACCCCGAGGCGGTGGCCGCGGTGTCCCGCGATGTTCCGCTGGATGCCGACCGAGTCGCCGCGGTCTACTCCGCTTACGAATCGCTGAAGGCCCGCAATGACGGCCTCACGCTGCTCGACTTCGACGACCTCCTGCTGCACACCGCGGCAGCCATCGAGAACGACGCCGCGGTGGCCGACGAGTTTCGAAATCGCTACCGCTGCTTCGTCGTTGACGAATACCAAGACGTCACGCCGTTGCAGCAGCGGGTGCTGTCGGCGTGGCTCGGCGACCGCGACGACCTCACGGTCGTCGGTGACGCCAACCAGACCATCTACTCGTTCACCGGAGCCTCGCCGCGCTACCTGCTGGACTTCTCCCGCCGATTTCCGGACGCGACTGTGGTGCGCCTGGAGCGCGACTACCGGTCCACGCCGCAGGTGGTGTCGCTGGCCAACCGCGTCATCGCCGCCGCTCGCGGCCGGGTGGCCGGCAGCAAGCTGCACCTGGTGGGTCAGCGCGATCCCGGGCCGGAGCCGACGTTTCGCGATTACCCCGACGAGGTCGCCGAGGCCGCCGCGGTGGCCAAGTCGATATCCCGGCTCGTCGATGCCGGCACACCGCCGTCGGAGATCGCCGTGCTCTACCGGATCAACGCCCAGTCCGAGGCCTACGAGGAGGCGCTGACCGAGGCGGGCATCGCGTACCAGGTGCGCGGCGGCGAGGGCTTTTTCAGCCGCCAGGAAATCCGGCAGGCCCTGCTGGCGCTGCAGCGGGCGGCCAAGAACGAGATCGAAGGGCCGCTGTCCGATGGCGGCGACCCGCTGCACCCGGCTGCGCCGCGCTTGCGATCGCCGCTGTCCGATGGCGGCGACCCGCTGCACCCGGCTGCGCCGCGCTTGCGATCGCCGCTGCCCGAGGTGGTCCGCGGCCTGCTCGAACCGCTGGGCCTGACAGCCGAAGCCCCGAGCGGAACGCGGGCGCGGGAGCGTTGGGAAGCCTTGGCGGCACTTGCTGAACTGGTGGACGAAGAAGTCGCCCACCGGCCGGACCTGACTATGCCCGAGCTGCTCGCCGAGTTGCGGAACCGCGCCGACGCACGCCACCCACCCGTCGTGCAGGGTGTCACGCTGGCATCGCTGCACGCCGCCAAGGGACTGGAGTGGGACGCGGTATTCCTGGTAGGGCTGACCGACGGCACGCTGCCCATCTCGCACGCGCTGGCGCACGGCGGTGAGAGTGAAGCCGTCGAAGAGGAGCGCCGACTGCTCTACGTCGGAATCACAAGGGCCCGAGTGCATTTGGCTATCAGCTGGGCGTTGGCCCGCAACCCGGGCGGCCGGCAGAGCCGTAAGTCGTCCCGCTTCCTCAACGGACTCTCTCCCCAGACGCAGGTCGAGGCCACGCCGAACCGTCCGCGACGCAAAAACGCGCCCGCGTCACGCTGCCGGATCTGCAACAACCAGCTGACCACCCCGGCGGCGATCATGCTTCGCCGCTGCGAGACGTGCGCCGCCGACATCGACGACGAGCTGCTGCTCCAGCTCAAGGACTGGCGACTACGCACCGCCAAGGAGATGAATGTTCCGGCCTACGTCGTGTTCACCGACAACACGCTGATCGCCGTCGCCGAACTGCTCCCCACCGATGACGCCGCGCTGGTGGCCATCCCTGGAATCGGTGCCCGCAAACTCGAGCAGTTCGGCCCCGATGTCCTGGACTTGGTTCGCGGCCGCAACCGACCCTGAAACTGCGTGGCGATCGCCGGCGCGGCGGCGCCGCGCGCACCGGGCCGCCACCATAAGCCCAGGTCAGAAAATCGCTTGCCAGTTCACGCTGGTAGCATTTAGCCTCAAAGCGCACTTTTCGCATGCCCAGACGAGAGGGGGGAGCCTCATGATCACGCTCAATGCGTTTGACGTACGCCCGGCCGGCGCCGGCTCCCGCCATGCTGCCGCTGCCTCGGCGGCTGCGCACAAGCGCATTGCCGCCGCCAAGACCCAGCGTCCGTGGATTGGGGCTCTACCCACATAGGAAGCCCGCAATCTCGCCAGATGGCCACGGACCCGAAGTCACCAGGATCCGTGGCCAATTTTTTTGCCTAGCCACCCGCCACTGGTCCGGAACCCTCAAGACGCCCGCCAGACCAGGAAGCAGGTAGCACGACATGACCGCGGAACTAGATCCCGACAATCCGCAGCCCGAGTTGCCTTGTCACGGAAGCGATCCCGACCTTTGGTTTGCCGACAGCCCCTCCGATTTGGAGCGAGCCAAGGAGTTGTGCGCCGACTGCCCGATTCGGCGGGCCTGCCTGACCGCCGCGCTGGACCGCGCTGAGCCGTGGGGAGTGTGGGGCGGCGAGATCCTCGACCGGGGCTTCGTTGTGAGCAGCAAACGTCCGCGTGGACGCCCCCGCAAAATTGCGGCCTAGACGCGAAAGTTCTTAAACCGCAACCTCATCGGGGTCGGCGAAGCCGGGGACCAGCTCGTTGGACAGCCTCTGGGTGGGCACGTGCGCATCCAGCTGACACAGGATCGCCATCGAGGTGGCCAGCACCCGCATCGGGATGGCAAGTTTGGGCGGCAGATTCATCTGACGGGCCGTCTTGATCTGCGAGACACCCTGATTCAGCTGACGGTAGGTCATCTTCTGCAACCACTTGCGGGTGTAATGGAAGACCTCGACCTCGACGGGTTCGACGTATTGGCGCAGCATCTCGTCGATGTCGTGTACCGACACCTGCTCGCCCTTCTGGATGAAGCCGGCCTTCTCCATCGTCGGCAACACCAGGTCGTATTTCTTGTCGCGGGCAAGGCGGATCGTCGCCCCGAGTTCGACCGGAAAACCGCCGGGAAGCGGTGCGACGGCACCGAAGTCGATGACGCCCATCTTCCCGTCGGGCATCAGCATGAAGTTGCCCGGGTGAGCATCGCCGTGAATCATCTCGATCCGGCGCGGTGAGTCGAAGATGAAGGCGGCCAACCGAGTTCCGAGCAGGTCGCGCTGTTCGACGGTGCCCTCGCGGATGATGTCGGCCATCGGGATGCCGTCGATCCATTCCTGGACCACGACTTTGGGGGCGCTGGCCACTACGCGCGGCACCACGTAATGCGGGTCGCCGTCGTAGGCCTTGGCGAAAGCCCGCTGGTGTTCGGCTTCCAGCCGGTAATCGAGCTCCATCTCGGTGCGCTCGATCAGCTCGTCGACGACGCCCTCGACGTCGACGCCGGGCGCGAGTTGCTTGACCACACCGATCATCCGGCGCAGCGTCTTCAAATCCGCGCGTAACGCCTCGTCGGCGCCGGGGTACTGGATCTTGACGGCGACCTCGCGGCCGTCGGCCCACACGCCCTTGTGCACCTGGCCGATGCTTGCCGATGCCACGGCGGTGTCGTTGAACTCGGAAAACCGTTGACGCCATTTGGTACCCAACTGCGCGTCGAGCACCCGGTGCACCTTGTCGGCCGGCAGCGGCGGCGCGTCCTTCTGCAGCTTCACCAGCGCTTCGCGATAGGGCTCGCCAAACTCCTCGGGGATCGCGGCTTCCATCACCGACAGGGCCTGGCCGACCTTCATCGCGCCGCCCTTGAGCTCGCCCAGCACGGTGAAGAGCTGCTTGGCGGCTTTCTCCATCAGCTCGGCGTTGACTTCGTCCTGCGATTTGCCGGCCAGCCGCTTGCCGAACCCCAGAGCCGTGCGACCGGCGATGCCACCGGCCAAACCCGCCAACTTCGCGTTGCGCGCCGCGCCACCGCGTTTGATGTCTGCCACGCCCCCATCATCCATGACAAGCCTGTGTGCGCCGTAGCGATCTGCCAACAACCGCTGTCAGCAGGAACACAACGGATGCTTCGGCCATTGCCGCGCCACGATCGAGCCGGCATGAACGTCGAACTCCAGCGTGGCGCTCAACGACGCGGGCGGTTCGGAGTCCGTTCCCCGCACCGCCCCGATCACCCGATTGACCTGGCTGAGCGCCAGCGCCGCGGTGGCCAGCAGCGTCGCGCGATCGGCCACGCCGACGGTGTCGCGCAGCTGTGCCGCCACGGCGGGCCACGCCGCGTCGCGATCCCGGCGGTGGAGATCGGCGCAATCCAGGCAGCTGGTCACCCCGGGCACGACCAGCGGGCCGACGAGTCCGGTGCCGTCGCGCACCCGCACCGCGAGGTGCGCGACGCCGTGGCCGTGCAGTTCGCGCAGCATCCGCGGGTCGGCGACCAGGTTGTCGGACAACACCACCAGGTCGGCATCGGCCGACGTCACCGCGGCATGCGGCTGGTTGCTCTGTTTGACCCGGGCTCCTGAGCACCGCAATCCCTCGGCCAACAGCTCGGAGAGCGGGCCGCGGCCGTGCACCCGGATCGACGCCGAGCGCGTCGGCCGTTGGCGGGCACCGCAGGTGGCGACACCGGCCGTCACCAATTGCGCGACCAGGTCGCCCAATTCGCCGTCACTCAGCCCACTGCGCCGGCGTTGCAGCTCGCGCATCGGTACCGGCGAATGCATCGCCCGCAGCAGGGCGGCCAACTCGGACGCGGTCACGCCGCGCGGGGGGCGGATCAGCACCGCGCGCCGCGGGCTCCAGCCCACCTGCACGGCGCCGTCGGGGCGGAGCAGCACCGGCAGCGCCGGGTCCAGTGCATACAGCTCCCCAACCTGAGCCATCGTGGCACTGTGCCACGGCGATCAGCGAAAGCGGCTCAGCTATCCACAGCGCCGGGGCCGTCGTCGTCGCGCGCGCGACGCTCGAATTCGGCGATGGCCTCGTCGATTCCACTGGTGTCGCCACCGAGCGCGCGGTCGATGAAGCCGGCCGGGTCGTCGAGGTCGTCAGACCCCGGCAACAGGTCGGGGTGCTGCCAGACCGCGTCGCGGGCGTCGACGCCGACGGCCTGGGTCAGCCGGTCCCACAGCGCGGCGGCCTCGCGCAGCTTGCGCGGCCGCAATTCCAGGCCCACCAGCGTGGCGAAGGTCTGTTCGGCCGGTCCGCCGGTGGCGCGGCGGCGCCGCAGCGTCTCGCCGAGGGCGGCCGCGCCGGGGATTCGTTCACCCAGGGCGGCGTTCACGACGGTCTGCACCCAGCCCTCGATCAGCGCCAGCAGTATCTCGAGCCGTTCCAGCGCCTGGGTCTGCTCGGGGGTGGCCTTGGGCTCGAACACCCCTTGTTCCAGCAGCTGCTCCATGGCGGCGGGATCGCTCAGCGACGCCGGGTTGAAGTCGCGCGCCAGCTCCTCGATCCCGTGCATGTCGATCTTCATGCCCTGGGCGTAGGCCTCGACCGCGCCGAGCAGCTGACTCGACAGCCAGGGCACGTGACTGAACAGGCGGTGATGGGCGGCCTCGCGGGCCGCGAGGAACGTGACGATCTCGCTGCGAGGTTGCTCGAGCCCATCGGCGAACGATTCGACGGCGGCCGGTAGTAGCGCCGCAATTCCCTTGGGGCCCAACGGCAATCCGATGTCAGTGGATGTCAGCACTTCCTTGGACAACCGGGCCAACGCCTGACCCAGCTGCGAACCGAACGCCATGCCGCCCATTTGCGACATCATCGACATCAGCGGGCCGGCCATGGCCTTGGCTTCCTCGGGCAGGGCGGACGCCCATACCGTGGCGATCTGCTGGGCCATCGGATCGCACAGCCGCTTCCAGGTCTCCAAAGTGTTGTCCACCCACTCGTTGGGCGTCCAGGCAATGGTTTTGGTGGTGCCGGCCGGCAGGGCCGTCACGCCGTCGAGCCAGGTCTCGGCGAGGTGGACGGCGTCGCCGATCGCCTCACGGGTCGCGACCGGGATGGGAGCCACGAACCCGATCGAGCTCGAGGCCAGCTGGCGGGCCAGCTCGTAGTTCACCGGGCCCGACGATTGGCCGCCCATGGAGCCGGCGCCGCTGAACATCTGTCCCAGCCGGGTGAACATCTGGCCGAGGTCGGCCACATTGAATTCGCCCCCGAGACCGCCCAGTCCGAATGGGTCGGCAGATCCCGAGCCGGACTCGGGATCGTTTTCGCGGCGCTTGTCGCGGTCCGGGTCGTCTCCAGGGGAGAACCCGAAAGGCAGGTCAGCCATGTCCATAACGGTACTCATCGGCTGCGGGTGACGCGCGACCCGGCGTCACGCTCTGAGTGAACCCGCCTTGCGGGCTGTGAACCGGGCCGCCGCGACGCTGGCGTCTAGTCTTAGCGACGTGAACAGGCGGATTCTGACGCTGATGGTGGCGCTGGTCCCGATCGTGGTCTTCGGTGTGCTGCTCGCCGCGGTGACGGTGCCGTACGTGTCGCTGGGCCCGGGCCCGGCATTCGACACCCTCGGCGAGGTCGACGGCAAGCAGGTCGTCGAGATCAAGGGCACCCCAACGCACCCGACGACCGGCCATCTGGACATGACGACGGTGTCCCAGCGCGACGAGCTCAGCCTGGCTGAGGCGCTGACGTTGTGGATGTCCGGGCAAGAACAGCTGATGCCGCGCGATCTGGTCTACCCGCCCGGCCAGTCGCGCGACGAAGTCGACAAGGCCAACGACGCCGACTTCAAGGAGTCGGAGCACAACGCCGAGTTCGCGGCCCTGGGCTATCTGAAATATCCGGAGGCCGTCACGATCGTGACGCTGACAGATCCCGGGCCTTCAGTGGGCAAGCTGCAAGCCGGTGACGCCGTCGAGGCGGTCAACGGTAAGCCGGTAGCGAACGTGGAGCAGTTCACCTCGTTCCTGAAGACCACCAAACCGGGCCAGCAGATCACGGTCGACTTCCACCGCAAGAACGCCCAGCCCGGGTCGGCCCAGATCACGTTGGGTCATCACCCGAAGGGCGACTACGGCTTCCTCGGCGTCTCGGTGACCGACGCGCCCTGGGCGCCGTTTGCGGTCGACTTCAACCTCGCCAACGTGGGCGGGCCGTCGGCCGGGTTGATGTTCAGCCTGGCGGTCATTGACAAGCTGACCACCGGAAACCTCGCCGGTACCACGTTCGTGGCGGGCACCGGCACGATCAAGCCGGATGGCGAAGTCGGCAAGATCGGCGGCATCGGACACAAGATGAGCGCCGCCCGCGACGCGGGCGCGACGGTGTTCCTGGTTCCGGCCGGAAACTGCTACGAAGCGAACGCCGAGAAGGTGCCCGGCCTGCGGATGGTCAAGGTCGAGAACCTCGGCGGAGCGGTGGACGCGCTGCACGCCGTGGCCTCCGGCGGACAGCCGCCGAGTTGCTGAGCCTCGTGCGTACAGTCGAAGGACATTCGCCGACAGCCACTGTCGAGACCGAGCAGGGAGCGTAGCTAGTGGGGATGCGGCCCGCCGCCAGAATGCCGAAGCTGACTCGACGCAGCCGGACTCTCATCGCCATCGCGTTGGCCATGATCGGTCTACTGCTGGTCGGGCCCCGCTTTATCGATGCGTATGTCGACTGGCTGTGGTTCGGCGAACTGGGCTACCGATCGGTGTTCACCACTGTCCTGATGACCCGGCTGATCGTGTTCGTGGTGGTCGGGCTGCTGGTTGGCGGCATCGTGTTCGCCGGTCTGGCGCTGGCGTATCGGACCCGGCCGGTGTTCGTCCCCAGCAACGGCAGCGACCCGGTGGCGCGCTACCGCACCGTGGTGATGTCCAGGCTGCGGATCATCGGTACCGGTGTGCCCGTGACGATCGGCTTGCTCGCCGGCATTGTCGCGCAGACCTTTTGGGTCCGTATTCAACTCTTCCTGCACAGCGGCAGCTTCGGCGTCCGCGATCCGCAGTTCGGCAAAGACCTCGGCTTCTACGCTTTCGAGCTGCCCTTCTATCGGCTGGTGCTGAGCTTTTTCTTCGTGGCGGTCTTTCTGGCTTTCGTCGCGAACCTGATGGCGCACTACATCTTCGGCGGCATCCGGTTGTCAGGGCGTACCGGCGCGCTGAGCCGCTCGGCGCGTATCCAGTTGATCAGCCTGGTCGGAACACTGGTGCTGCTCAAGGCCGTCGCCTACTGGCTGGACCGCTACGAGTTGCTGTCGCACACCCGCGCCGGCAAGCCGTTCACCGGTGCCGGCTACACCGATATCAATGCGGTGCTGCCGGCCAAGCTGATCCTGCTGGCGATCGCCCTTATCTGTGCGGTGGCGGTCTTCTCGGCGGTTGTGCTACGGGACTTGCGGATTCCCGCGATCGGTCTGGTGTTGCTCTTGCTGTCGTCGATGGTGGTCGGCGCGGCGTGGCCGTTGGTCATCGAACAGTTCAGCGTCAAACCCAATGCGGCGCAGAAGGAACGCGAGTACATCAGCCGAAGCATCACCGCGACCCGGCAGGCCTACGGTCTGACCGAGGACGTGGTCACCTACCGGGATTACAGCGGCGACAGCAGGACCACGGCCGAGCAGGTGGCGTCGGACCGGGCCACCACGTCGAACATCCGACTGCTCGACCCCACCATCATCAGTCCGGCGTTCACCCAGTTCCAGCAGGGTAAGAACTTCTACTACTTTCCCGACCAGTTGGCGATCGACCGTTACCGCGATAAAGACGGCACGCTGCGCGATTACGTCGTGGCGGCCCGCGAACTCAACCCGGACCACTTGATCGACAATCAGCGCGACTGGATCAACCGGCACACCGTGTTCACCCACGGTAACGGCTTCATCGCATCGCCGGCCAACACCGTGCGCGGAATCGCCAACGACCCCAACCAAAATGGCGGATACCCGGAGTTCCGGGCCAGCGTGGTCGGGGCCAACGGGGGTGTACTGGCGCCCGGCCCGGCACCGCTGGATCAGCCGCGCGTCTATTACGGGCCGGTGATATCGAGCACGCCCGCCGACTACGCGATCGTCGGCAAAAACGGCGTCGACCGGGAATACGACTACGAAACCAACACCGAGACCAAGAACTACACCTACACCGGCAGTGGGGGAGTGTCGGTGGGTGGTTGGCTGTCTCGCAGTGTCTTCGCCGCGAAGTTCGCCGAGCGAAACTTCTTGTTCTCCAACGTCATCGGATCCAACAGCAAGATCCTGTTCAACCGCGATCCGGCCCAGCGGGTGGAGGCGGTCGCGCCGTGGCTGACCACCGACAGCAATGTGTACCCGGCGATCGTCAACAAGCGACTCGTCTGGATCATCGACGGGTACACCACGCTGGACAACTACCCGTACTCCGAGCTGACCTCGCTGTCGTCGGCCACCGCCGACTCCAACGAGGTGGCGTTCAACCGGTTGGCGCCGGACAAGCAGGTGTCCTACATCCGTAACTCGGTCAAGGCGACGGTCGACGCCTACGACGGATCCGTGACGCTCTACCAGCAGGACGAACACGACCCGGTGCTGCAGGCGTGGATGAAAGTCTTTCCGGGAACGGTCAAACCGAAGAGCGACATCACCAGCGAACTGGCCGCGCATCTGCGCTATCCCGAAGACCTGTTCAAGGTGCAGCGGATGCTGCTGGCCAAGTATCACGTCAACGACCCGGTGACGTTCTTCTCCACCTCGGACTTCTGGGATGTGCCGCTCGACCCGAACCCGACCGCCAGCAGTTACCAACCGCCGTACTACATCGTCGCCAAAAACATTGCCAATGATGACAATTCGGCGTCATTCCAGCTGACCAGCGCCATGAACCGATTCAAGCGCGACTATTTGGCCGCCTACATCAGTGCCAGCTCGGATCCGGCGACCTACGGCAGGATCACCGTGCTGACCATTCCGGGACAGGTCAACGGTCCCAAGCTGGCGAACAACGCGATCACCACGGATACCGCGGTGTCGCAGGACCTCGGCGTGATCGGGCGCGACAACCAGAACCGAATCAAATGGGGCAATCTGCTGACGCTGCCGGTGGCCCAGGGCGGGCTGCTGTATGTGGAGCCGGTGTACGCCTCGCCCGGCTCGAGCGACGTCGCGTCCTCGTACCCCCGGTTGATCCGGGTGGCGATGATGTACAACGACAAGATCGGCTACGGGCCCACTGTGGGTGATGCGCTGACGGGGTTGTTCGGGCCCGGGGCGAACGCGAGCGCGGCCGGAATCGCGCCCACGGAACCAGGTGCGCCCGCCGGGTCACCGCCCAGCGGCCCGCCCGCGGGCGCGCCTCCGCCGGCCAACGCCGTCGCTCCCGCGCCCTCCGGGGCCGTTGCCTTATCGCAGGGGAAGGCCGCCGCACTCAAAGACGTCGAAACGGCGATGGGCGCTGCCCGTGACGCGCAGAAATCCGGCGACTTCGGCGCCTATGGCGCGGCACTGCAACGCCTCGACGAGGCGATCACCAAGTACAACGAGGCAAAGTAGTGCTGGTCAGCGCGCGATTTGGTGCCCTCGCGCGCGTTCGGTAACCTGATATTCACCCGTCGCGGGGTGGAGCAGCTCGGTAGCTCGCTGGGCTCATAACCCAGAGGTCGCAGGTTCGAATCCTGTCCCCGCTACTAAAAGGAAACGGCCCCCGGAGATCATTCCGGGGGCCGTTTTCATCAGTAGGAGACGCGTTCCATCTTCTCGTTGGTTCGCTGAATCGCGATGTCTACGAGCCAGAGCCAGTTCGGATACTCGCGCGGATCGCACCTCACCGTGATGGTGTCGGCGCGGTCGTGCTCGGCGGAAAGCGGCCCCGTCAACTGTTCGCTGAAAATCATGAACCAGACGTCGCCATCGGAGCCGGGCGGCAGGGGTTTGGTGGTCACCTGGTAGGTGGTCTTCCCGGGTGCCTTGCTGGAGTTGCGAAACGCTCGGGGTTCCCCGATGCGGCTGATGTTGAGACCCATCCGGGTGCGCCCCTCAATGCCTGGCTCGTTTCCCCGGGCACGGCCGTACCTGGGGTTCATCCAGCGCATCTCGGGATACCGGCCATTTTCGCAGAATCTCGCAGACAAAACCCGAACATCCGTCAGTCCTGCGTGTCTGCTAGCGGATTCTTCGCGGTAAATTCCCGGGCATGGCCGAAGACAGAGTTCAGGTGAAGATCGGCGCCGGTGGCGTCGCAACGGTGACGATGGTGCGGGCCGACAAGCACAATGCGCTCGACCAGGCGATGTTCGAGGGGCTGACCAACGCCGCCGCGCAGCTGGCAGATGATGCGTCGGTTCGCGCGGTCGTGTTGCACGGCGACGGGAAGAGCTTCTGCTCGGGCCTGGACATCGCCAGCTTCATGTCCGGTCAGGGCGGCACCGGGGTGCTGTTGGAGCGCGACAGCGGCCGGCCGGCCAACTTCGCCCAGCGCGTGGCCTACGACTGGTCGCTGGTGCCGGCTCCGGTGATCGCCGCAATTCACGGGAACTGCTTCGGCGGCGGTCTGCAGATCGCGCTGGGTACCGACATCAGGATCGCCGCACCCGACGCCAAGCTGTCGATCATGGAAGTCAGGTGGGGTCTTGTTCCCGACATGGGCATCACCCAGACACTGCCGCGACTGGTCCCCATCGACGTCGCCAAGGAGCTGACCTTCAGCGGCCGGATCGTCTCTGGCACTGAGGCTTTGGCGCTCGGATTGGTCACCCGAAACAGCGACGACCCGCTGGCGTCGGCCCTGGCGCTGGCCGAGGAGATTGCACAGAAGTCTCCCGATGCCGTCCGGGCCGCCAAGCGTCTCTACGACGAGACATGGACCGGCGACGACGCCGCCGCGGCTCTGCGACGCGAGTCCGAGTTGCAGACCGGGTTGATCGGCAAGCCCAATCAGCTCGCCGCTGTCGTGGCCGGCATGTCAGGAGAGCCGCCGGTCTTCATCGACCCTGCGTAGGCCCCGGCGAAACGTCGTCTCAGCAGCAAAGCCACGCCAACACCGTCCCGATCTGGCACGCTTCGGGAATCGATCTGCGGAGTTGGGAGGTCGTGGGGGCATGAGCATTCCTCGACGTCTGCTGCGCATGGCGCCTGCGGTGCTGCCGGTCGTCGTCGGCGTTGCGCTGGCACTTGTGCTGATCTTCCGCTGGGGAGGCGACGGCGCGGTGCGCAAGGTCGACAGCCTGACCCTGGCGGCCTCGTCGATATATGCGACGGTCTCTGCGGTACTGGCAGCTCGGTCTGCCCATGGCGGCAGCCGCAGGGCCTGGACCCTGCTCTCGGTCGCGCTTGCTGCCGGGGCGGTCGGAAACTTGATTTGGGCTATTCGCTCAATTGTATTGGGGCTCAACCCCTTTACGACATCGCCGGGCCTTTGGTATCTGGCCTGCGCCCTGCTGATGGCAGTGGCGTTGACCTTCTTCCCGACCGGGCCGATACCGGGGTCGCGGCTGCGCAACATCCTCGATGGCATCACGGCGGGGTTGTGCCTGTTTCTGCTGATGTGGATAGCGGCGCTGCACGGTGTGTACGACACGTACGTCGCGCATCGAGACGTACCCCTTCTGAGGGCGATTCTTCCGATCGGCGACCTGACGGTGCTCGCCACTGCGGTGCTGATCACCGGGCGCGCCGAAGCGCGATATCGACGTGAGCTGTGGTGGCTCGCCACCGCGATCCTGATGTTGACGGTCACCGACACCGCTTACGGCCATCTGATCGAAAGCGGCCGATTTCACACGGGCAGTCTGCTCGATCTCGGCTGGTTCGCCGCGTCGATTGCTTTCGCCCTCGCCGCGCAGCTGAGTCGTCGTACCCCGTCACCGCGTCGACCCGAATCGCTCTGGTCGAATACGTCGATCTGGCTGGCCTATGTCCCCTTGTTGCTGGCCGGCACCGCGGGACCGGTGATCGTGATGTCGGGCCTCGAGTCGGTCGTGGTGCCGTTTATCGTCGTCGCCGTGGTTCTGCGGCAGGGGGTAGCCGCCTCGGAGAACCGACGACTCCTAGCCGCCGCTGCCGATCAGGCGCTGCGCGACCCGTTGACCGGATTGGCCAATCGCACGCTGTTCCACGACCGACTTGCACACGCGATGATGCTTCGGCAGCGCGACGAGCGTTCGGTTGCTGTGGTGTCGATCGATATCGACGACTTCAAATTTCTCAACGACAGCTTGGGTCACCCAGTTGCGGACACCGTTCTGGTCAGTGTCGGCGAGCGCATCAGTGCCTGCGTCCGACCAGGCGACACCGTCGCGCGGCTGGGCGGTGACGAGTTCGCCCTGTTGCTTGAGGGCCGGGAGGAACACTCTTACCTGGTCGCCGGCCGCGTCGTCGAGGCTTTCAACGAACCGTTCGTCATCGACGGCGAAAAAATGCTCGTGCGTCCCAGCGTCGGCATCGCAGTGGCATCGTCGGACGAGCCGGATCTGGCGCCCGAGGCACTGATGAAGCGCGCCGACATGGCGATGTATGCCGCCAAGCGTTCGCGCTCGTCGGGCATGCATTCATTCAGCCCTGATATGGCGCTGGTAGGGCCCGACGTGATGGAACTGGCGGCCCGTATCGACCACCGGACTGCTGGTTACGGGGCCGCGCAGATTCGACTTCTCGGCGAGTTGCGCCAAGCGATCGATCGCGCCGAACTGGATCTGGTGTACCAGCCCAAATTCCATCTGCGCTCTGGTCAGGTCGTCGGGCTGGAGGCCTTGCTGCGTTGGCCGCATCCCGAGCTGGGCGTGTTGCGGCCCAGTGAGTTCATGGACCTCGTGCGCCAGCACGGACTGATGCGGCGAGTGACCGAGCTCGTGGTGGCCCGAGCCCTGGACGACGTTGTCCGCTGGCAGACGCTGGGGGTGGACACCGCGGTCGCGGTGAACGTGTTTGCCCCGGACCTCAAGGATTCCGCCTTGCCCGATGCACTGTGTGGGGCGCTGCGCAGCCGCGATCTTTCGCCGGCCTTGCTGACTGTCGAGATCACCGAGGATCTGATTCTCAACGACATCGAGCGGGTGACGGCGGTTCTGCACCGACTGCGCGAACAAGGCATCCGGGTGGCGATCGACGACTTCGGTAGCGGTTTCTCGGCGCTGTCCTACTTACGCGACCTGCCCATCGACGAGGTCAAGCTGGATCGCCAGTTCATCTCGTCGATCACGGACGACACGCGTGCCGCCGCGGTGGTGCGCGCCGTGATCGACCTGACCCATGAGCTGGATGTCACCGTGGTGGCCGAGGGCATTGAAGACGCCGGCACCGCCGAATGGCTGCGCGAGCACGGCTGCGACATCGGACAGGGTTATTACTTCGGTGCACCCATTGCCGCCTCGATGGTTCCGCCGTTGATCGGCGCGCGAATTCGATGAGGCCCGGTCGGTTGCCGCGCTCCGGCGCGGAATATTCCATCAGATGCATCCGTTCTCGGTAAGAGCTTGTGCGACAACATTTCCCGATGGAACGAGTGCACCCGTGGCAGAGTTCGAACCAGACATCCTGGCTGAAGGCCTCGACGTCATTTTCTGCGGATTGAATCTTGCCGCCAGTGCCGTTGAGGACGGCTACAACTTCTCGCACCGCAACAACCGTTTCTGGCCCGTCCTGCATCTCGCCGGCTTCACCGACGTTCGGCTGCAGCCGGCCGACGAGCGTCGGCTGCTGGAGTATGGGTGTGGGGTGACCGCCGTCGTCCGGCGGCCGACACGATCGGCCGGCGAGGTGTCGCCCGTCGAGTTCCGAAGCGCGCAACCCGAGTTCGAGTCGAAGATCCGGCGGTATGCGCCGCGAGCGATCGCCTTTCTCGGAAAGCGTGCGCTGGCATGCATGCTCGGCGCCTCCGACGTCGCATGGGGACGGTATCCGCCGGGCTTTGCCGGAACGCAGGCCTGGGTACTGCCCAACCCGAGCGGTCTGAACATCGGCTTCTCGCTCGAACGGCTGGTCGACGCGTATAGCGAGATGCGTCAAGGCATTTCGGCGTCGGCCCAGGCGAGTCCGCGCGAATGAATCTCCCGCGCCGACGGAGTGCGGGCCACCGCCGATGCACGGCTGGTAGGCGCCGCCGTAAGATCGGACAGCAATGAGGAGACGAGCCTTCCTGCCGATCGCGGTCACGACTGTGGTCATCGTGTCGCTGATCTATCTCTGGTACAACTCCGGGCAACACAAGCTCCAACGATGCGTCAAAGCTCAGCAGGACCACTTCTATTCGACCCCTGAGGGTCAGGAGATGCACCAGCGCGGAACGGATCCGCCGGCTGACCTCTTCGTCCTGGAATGTAACCAACTAGGGATCCACTGACGCGCTGAGATAAAGACGCCGGGCATCGGACATGTCGGAGCAGCGGTCTCAGCGTTTTCTCAGCGGCCGTGCCGTATCCATATTCCGTCATTTCGCCGAAGGCCGAGGATCACTGCGCGATGAACGGTGCCGCAACATCTGCGCTGGTCAAGGTACCGGCGGTCACGCTGGGTTTCTGGGCGATCAAAATTTTGGCGACGACGCTGGGCGAAACCGGTGGCGACACCGTCACAATGACCTTGAACTGGGGCTATGCAGCCGGCGTCGGGCTTTTCGGGTTCGCGCTCGTGGCGCTGGTCGTGGCGCAGGTGCTTGCTGCACGGTTCCACGCGTCGCTGTACTGGGCGACCATCGTCGCCTCCACGACATTCGGCACCACGCTGGCTGACTTCGCCGACCGATCGTTGGGCATCGGCTACTCCGGCGGATCACTCCTCCTTCTGGCTTGTCTGTTGGGCGCCCTGGGACTGTGGCGCTGGTCGGAGGGCACAGTGGCGGTCAGCACCGTTTCCACGCCGAAAGTTGAGGCGTTTTACTGGGCGACGATCACGCTCTCGCAGACACTGGGTACTGCGCTCGGAGACTGGCTCGCCGACACCCGCGGATTCGGCTACGAAAGGGGCGCACTGATTTTCATGGCCGCCCTGGGCGTGGTTGTCGCCGTGTATCGCTGGACGGACGTCTCGCGAGTCACCCTGTTCTGGGTCGCCTTCATCCTGACTCGTCCGTTGGGCGCGACGATCGGGGATTTCATCGACAAGCCGGTCGCCAGCGGTGGTCTGGCCTTCAGCAGGCCGCTGGCCTCCGTGGTTATCGCCGCCGTGATGGTCGTCCTGATCGTTGTCCTGCCGCAACGCCCGGGTCGCCATCCTGGTCAGGTGAAAGACCGACCACGTAGCGTGCCGTCATGAGGGTATTGCTGGTCGAGGACGAGCCTCGGTTGTCGTCGACCCTGGCGATGGGGCTCAAGGCCGAGGGCTTCGTCGTGGTAACCGCCGGCACGGGCGTCGAAGGCCTTCACGAAGCCACTCAGAACTGTTTCGACGTGGTGATCCTCGACATCATGCTTCCCGGCCACAGCGGCTACGAGGTGCTGCGCCGGATGCGGGCGCAGGGGGTGTGGACCCCGGTACTGATGTTGACCGCCAAAGACGGTGAGTATGACGAGACCGATGCGTTCGACCTCGGGGCGGACGACTACCTGACGAAACCATTTTCCTTCCGGGTGCTGGTGGCCCGACTGCGGGCGCTGATCCGTCGGGGCGCACCAGAGCGGCCGGTGGTGTTGACGGCGGGTTCGTTGTCGCTCGACCCGACCCGGCACACGGTCCAGCGCGGCGCGACCATCATCGATCTGACGCCGCGCGAATACGGCGTCCTCGAGTTCTTCATGCGCAACAAGGACGCGGTGGTCACCAAAGCTCAGATCCTGAGCAACGTGTGGGACGCCCACTACGAGGGCCCCGACAATGTCGTCGAGGTGTATGTGGGGTATCTGCGTCGCAAGATCGATGTTCCGTTCGGCACCAACAGCATTGAGACGATCCGAGGTGTCGGCTATCGGTTACGACGACCGACGGTGCTCGCGGCGGGGTCGTTGTCGATCGATCCCGACAAGCAGACCGTGGAGCGCGATTCGACCCCGATCGAATTGACTCCGCGCGAATACGGGGTGCTGGAATTTTTCATGCACAACAGGGGTGCGGTGGTGACCAGGGCCGACATCCTGACCAACGTGTGGGGTGCCGACTACGAGGGCCCCGACAACGTGGTCGAGGTGTATGTGGGGTATCTGCGTCGCAAGATCGATGTTCCGTTCGGTACCAACAGCATTGAGACGATCCGCGGTCTCGGTTACCGGATGCTGTGCTGAGCGAGTCGCACTACCACTCGGGTCCCGCCACCCGGTCGGTCCAGGATCGACACAGAACCGCCGTGCGCTGCGACAAGCTCGGCCACGATGGCCAGTCCCAGTCCGCTGCCGCCGCTGCTGCGGGCGCGGTCGGAATCCAAACGCACGAACCGCTCGAAAACTCGGCTTCGCTCAGCGGGCGCGATGCCCGGGCCGTCGTCGCTCACCATGATGGTGGCGATTCCGTCGCGGCTTCCGATGTCGATCGCGACGCGCGATTTGGCATGGCGCACGGCGTTATCCACCAGGTTGCGAATTATCCGCGATAACGCTGTCGGGTCGCCGACCAGTCGGACCGGCGAAATAGCGGTCAGGATCATGCATTCGCCGCTACGACGGACCCGGCTTGCCTCGACGTCGGCGATGTCTTCCAACCGCACCGGTTCGGTGCGCAGCACCAGGCTTTGCTCGTCGGCGCGCGCCAGTACGAGCAGATCCTGGATCAGGGTGCTCATCCGCTGCGCCTCGGGAAGCAACGTGTTGACCGCAAGTTCCGCATCGAGCAATTCGGGATGCGCTTCGGCCACTTCCAGTCCGGAGATGATGGTGGCCAGCGGACTACGCAGTTCGTGAGACGCGTCGCCAACGAAGCGCTGTTGGGCTCGGTGGCCGGCCTCGAGGCGCGACAGCATTTCGTTCATGGTGACCGCCAGAGCCGATATCTGGTCGCGACTCGCGGGCACCGGTACCCGCTGCGCCAGGTCGGACGTAGAGATATCGGCCACCCGGCTGCGGATCGCGTCCACCGACTGCAGGGAATGCCGAACCAGCCAATAACTGGCCCCTGCTGCCACTGCCACGATCACCGGCGCGCCGCAGCCCAGCAGGAGCGCGACAGTTCGGGCGGTGGCCTCGACCTCCTCGCTACCGCCTCCCACGATCACGGTGTATTCGCCAGATGGCGTGCTCACCTTTTGACCACTGACCCGCATGTCGTCGTTGGGAACCAGGTCATCGGGCAGTCCGCGGCGCAGGTGGAGGTCGAATTCGCTGACCGGAACCAACGGTGTCGCAGGCGCTGATCCGGCTCGCTCGACGACCCTGCCGTCCGGGGCGATCAACTGGGTGGCGACGACGTGGTGGTTGGTACTCAACAACTCCCTGTGCAGTTCATCGGTCGAGTTGGACTGCAGCGCTTCGACGATGCTACGCACTCGTGCTGTCGTGGCATCGTCGACATCGACCAACAACGAGCGGTACAGAATGGCATCCAGAGCGCCGCCCGCGAACGCGAAGGCCAACAGCACCACGATTCCCGACACCGCGGCTGAGCGAGCGGAGATACCCAGGTTGCGAGGCGACGGCAGGCGGCCGACCCTGCCTCGCCGTAGCGGCCACACCTTCACCACGCCATTCTGCGTGATTGTCGACGCTTCAGAGCAGCTTCTCAGCGCCTTCTCAACGGCCCGCATTTAGGCTGGCGCTGCAACGATGAGAACCGATCACCGTGGTGATGCGACCACTGTGTGGAATCGCTTGCTTCGGAGTGTGTTCGGTGATGGAACGGGGCCGCAGATGAATGTCGAACAGCTGCGTCGCGTGCTCGCCGAGATACCGGGGGACATGCCGATTGTTCTCGAGGATTGCCAGATGGGCTGGATGGCCAATGCGGCTCTCTATGTGGCGCCTGCCCATGTCGATTGCCGTGTCTCCGGCAGCTTTCTTCGCGCGCATCATCTGGATGGTGCCGACAACTGTCACGCGCTGTTGATCAGTAGTTTGGGGCAAACCGACCAGAACATCATCGATCTCACGCCGCAGAAGGTTCGACCGGAAGTCATCGACGCGGAGCTCGACGCGATCACCTCCGATATTTCGGCTGGGTGACAAACGCGAGTCGAACATGTTGCGCGGTCGTGGCATGACTCCTCTTGGCAGGCAACATCATTGGTACCGGTGGCACATTCCGGCTCTATGCCTGATAGTCATGGAAAGCCTGAACCGCAGGTGTCAGCGTAGATGGTAGCCGGAACATGGGCGAGGTCTTTCAATTCCACCGCGAGATCATCGTCTGTGGTGACGATCCGTTGGCGAACACCATCATCGAGGAACTGCGCGGCGCAGGTGCCCGCATCATCAGGATCACCTCCGCGGCCGATCTGCTCGGCGCCGGTGTGCATCGGGCGCGCGCCGTGGTGTGTGCCGGGCCGAATGATGCGGTCAATCTCGAGATTGCGCTGCTGGCGCGTAGATTCAGCCCCAACGTTCGGGTGGTCGCCCGGATCGCCGACAATGTGCTGCGTGATGCGGTCGCCGAGGTCAGCGGTCCTGGCGCCATCCTGAATGTCGCCGACCTCGCGACGCCGTCGATCGTCGAGGCCGTTCTGTCGCGTAATGCGCACCAGTTCGATACGGCTGGAATGGAATTCGTTGTCTGGGGATCCGAGGCAGGCAAAGCGGGGACACTACGCGAGATCTACGGCGATCTGGCCCCGGTAGCGGTGGTGCACGGGAAGAACGCACCTGTTCCCGGCGACATCGTGCCGTGCCCGGGACGGGACCAGCGGGTCTACCCGGGTGACTGGACCTCGATGATCGGGGTCAAAGACGAGCTCGAAGCCCGCGGGATCAAGGTACCTTCGTCCACCGCCACGCGCTCCAGCAACTCCCGGGTCAGGCATGCCATCGACGCGGTACGCGCCATGCGCGAGGACGCCAACCCGCTGCTGTTGCCCTCGTTGATATTCACGCTCGTGCTGATGTTCGGTTCGACGGCGGTGGTGCGCTTCACCTACCTGAATCCGCGGATGTCGTGGCTCGATGCCCTGTATTTCACGTCCGAGACGATCACCAGCGTCGGGTTCGGCGATTTCAGCTTTGCCGCGCAGTCTTCGGTGCTGCGGTTGTTCGCCATCGGGTTGATGTTCGGCGGCGTCATGATCACCGCCGTTCTGGTGGCGATCATCGCGGATCTGCTGCTATCGCGCCGTTTCGTCCATACCGCCGGCAGGCGGCGTGCGCGCCGCATGCGTGACCACATTGTTGTCGTCGGGATGGGCTCGATGGGGATCCGGGTCGTCAGGGACCTGACCACAGCCGGATATGACGTTGTCGTCATCGAGCAGGACGAGAACAACCGGTTCCTGTCCACCCTGGCCGAACTCGACGTCCCGGTGATCTTCGGTGACTCCACGATGCGTCAGACGCTGGAAGGCGCCCGCGTCGATCGCTGCCGGGGAGTGGCGGTCATGACTCAGGACGACATGGAGAACATCCGGACCGGCATCGTGCTGTTGGAAATCTTGGGCTCCGACACCCGCCAGCCGATCGTGCTGCGTGTGCAGGGCCGGGCGCTGAGCGCCGCGGTCAATCAGCAGTTCGGTTTCGAAAACGTGCGCTCCATTGTGGATTTGGCGGCGCCGTGGTTCATCGGCGCCGCGATGGGTTTGCAGGTGCTTGGCACGTTCTGGGTCGGTCAGCGATCGTTCATGGTCGGGGCGATGCTGGTGGCCGAAGGCAGCGAACTCGATGGTCTGCGCATGGTCGACATGTCGACGCAGACCCGCGTCATTGCGGTCACCCGTCCGGAAGGGGCGGTGAGTCTTCGGCCCCGCCGCAACTCGCAATTGCGGGCCGGCGACACCGTCTACCTGATCGGTCCGTATCGCGAGTTGATTGCCACTCTGCGCAAGGGGCAGCCGCCGCCGCTGACCGTGATCAACGGCGAGAGCGCACTGGCGCTTGCGGCGGCACGGTCCACCCGCCGCCCCGAGGTGCGACTGCCGAGGTGGGCTCCCGACCCGGTCGAGTGACCTCTCACGCAGCTTGAGTGACGGTCACGCTCCGGAAATGTTCCATGCCTTTTTCGTCGGTCAAATCCCGGACGACTTCGGCCAGTTTGGTTCGCACATCATTCGGTGACGAGTACTGCGTGATCGCGCGCGCACCGTCGTCGAACTCGATAGTCACTAGGTAGTTGCTCATGATGAGTCTCCTGATGCTGACGGGGTTGCCCAACGCTAACCCAGAACCATCAGTGGCGCCCCTCGAACAGCTGTGAACTCGCTGTATATTCCGCCTGTTCACACGTCGTAATACAGCGCGAACTCATACGGCGTCGGCCGCAGGTTGTAGGGCGCCAGTTCGTAGTCGCGCTTGTAGCTGATCCAGGTGGAGATCAGATCTGGCGTGAAAACGCCTCCCTCGGTGAGGTATTCGTGGTCTTCTTCCAATCGGTCGATCACCGCCGACAGCTGGGTCGGGGCTTGTGGGATGTCGGCGGCTTCCTCGGGCGGCAGCTCGTAGAGATCCTTGTCGATAGGGGGAGGCGGCTCGATCTTGTTCTTGATGCCGTCCAGGCCCGCCATCATCATGGCCGCGAACGACAGATACGGGTTGCCGGATGCGTCGGGGCAGCGGAACTCCAGTCGCTTGGCTTTGGGGTTGTTGCCGGTGATCGGGATTCGCACGCAGGCTGATCGATTGCGTTGGCTGTAAACCAGATTGATCGGTGCTTCGTAGCCGGGGACGAGGCGTTTGTAGGAGTTGACCGTCGGGTTGGTGAAGGCCAGCAGCGACGGCGCGTGATAGAGCAGCCCGCCGATGTAGTGCCGCGCGATGTCGGACAAACCGGCGTACCCGTCCTCGTCGTAAAACAGCGGAACGCCGGCCTTCCACAGCGATTGGTGCGAATGCATGCCCGAGCCATTGTCGCCGAACAGCGGCTTGGGCATGAACGTGACGGATTTGCCTGCCTGCCAAGCGGTTTGCTTGACGATGTACTTGAACATCTGATGGTCGTCGGCCGCATGCAGCAAAGTGTTGAATTTGTAGTTGATTTCGGCTTGTCCACCGCTGCCGACTTCATGGTGGCCCTTTTCCAAACAGAAACCTGCGTTGGTCAGGTGGGTGAGCATCTCGTCGCGCAGATCGACGTAGTGGTCGGTGGGAGCGACGGGGAAGTACCCGCCCTTGGGGCGAACCTTGTAGCCCAGATTCGGGGTGCCGTCGAGCTCGTTTTCCAGTCCGGTGTTCCACCAGCCAGAAGCCGCATTCACCTTGTAAAAGGATTGGTTGGTATGTGAGTCGAAGCTGACCGAGTCGAAAATGTAGAACTCGGCTTCCGGACCGAAATAGGCGGTGTCGGCGATGCCGGAGCTGATCAGATAGTTCTCCGCTTTACGGGCCACGTTGCGTGGGTCGCGCGAGTACAACTCGAGCGTGAAGGGGTCGTGCACAGAGAAGTTCACGATCAGCGTTCGGGCCGTGCGGAAAGGATCGATCGTCGCCGTTTCCGGATCGGGAAGCAGCAGCATGTCGGACTCGTGGATCGACTGGAACCCGCGAATCGACGAGCCGTCGAAGGCCAGCCCCTCCTCGAACACGTTCGCATCGAAGGCATAGATCGGAATCGTGAAGTGCTGCATGGTGCCCGGCAGGTCGCAGAAGCGGACATCGACATACTCGATCCGCTCGTCGGAGGCGAGCTTGAAGATGTCGTCAGGCGTCTTGTCGGACACGGCTTTATTCACGCACGTCGCGAGCCATCTCGCATCCGGAGCGCGGCCTTTACGAAGGCAGATCTTTCCTGGGTGTATCGGCGGTGACCCCGCCGTCAACGACGAACTCCGCTCCGGTCGAATAGGAGGATTCGTCGCTGGCCAAGAACAGCACGAAATTCGATACCTCGACCGGCTCGGCGGGACGGCCGAGCGCTGACCTGACGATGTCGTCGGGAAAGTGTGCGGTCATGGGTGTGCGCACCAGTCCCGGATGGACCGAATTGACCCTGATGTTGTAGCGCCCCAGTTCAAGAGCCGTGGACTTGGTCAGTCCTCGCACCGCCCACTTGGAGGCGACGTAGGCGTGCGCGAACGGTGCGCCACGCAGTCCTTCGATCGACGAGATGTTGATGATCGAGCCGCCGCCGGCGCGGATCATCTCGTCGACGACGGCCTGGGTGCCCAGAAAAGTACCCGTCAAATTGACGTCCAGGGTGTGGCGCCAGCGTTCGAGTTCGAACTTACGCAGGGTTTTACGGCCTGAGACGCCGGCGTTGTTCACCAATACATTGAGGCGCCCGTACCGGCTCACCGTCTCGGTGATCGCCGCGGCCCAGTGGTCGGGCTGGGTGACGTCGAGGTGCAGGTAGTGCGCCTCGTCGCCGAGTTCTTCTGCGACAGAATGACCTTCGTCATCGAGCACATCGCCGATGATCACCTTGGCGCCTTCGCGCACCAGCACGCGCGCGTGTTCGGCGCCCATGCCACGGGCGCCGCCCGTGATCAGCGCGACTTTTCCGTCGACTCGTCCCACCGCTGGGGTCTAGCCGCCGTAGGTGGGACCTTGCACGCCGTTCGTCCAGGTCGTGGATTTGTTGCCGATGGTGCAGGTTTCCTGCAGCTGCGCGTCCTGTCCGAAGTGTGCACTGACCTGGCTCTGGGTGTACTGCCCGCCGGCGGACTTGCACTGGTCCTCGACGTCAGTCTGCGCGTGAGCCTGCGGTGCGGCCAGGATCATCGCCGCCGCCGAGATGCCGAAAGCGGCCACTGGGAAGGCGCGAAAGACCGAACGTGTCATGATTCTCCATAGTTCTGAGGGTCGCGCCAGTCTACCGACCCTGCGCGATCAGGCCGGTGGAGTCGGCGTCATCGATCCGATCGAGTAGGTCTCGCGGCCCGTCGGATAACCGCCGCCGTTGGTGGCGATGTGCACGTGGTCGTAGTGGTTGGCGGTTTCGTTGCCCATGTTCGCGGTCCAGCTCGGGTTGCCGAGGCCGGGGTAGATCTTCTGCCGCCAGATCACGTGGTCGACACCCCAGCGCTTGGCGTTGGCGAGCGCATATCCGGCGATCTGGTCGCCGAGCTCGATGCCTTCGGGGGAGTTGTGGTCCGGGATCATCACGTCGATCGCCAACCCATTGGGATGCCACCTCAATGCATCTTGGCGGAACCCGCCGATGGTGGTGATCTGCGGAAACAGCAGGCTGATCGCGCGTGCGGCCCAGATGGTCTTGACCTGCAGGCCGTTCTCGGGCGCGACGCCGACCGGCAGCGCGAACGTGAAACTCTGGGCGGCGACCGGTGCATCAGCGGTCAAGGATTTCAGTTCGGCCGGACTGGCCAGCCGCAACGGCGCTGCCGGTGGGGGTGGGGGCGGCGCCGGTTGTTGGAGGGCGATCGGGCTGGCGCTGGGCGCCGCTGCCGTCGGCTTGCGGTCGCAGCACGGCGTCTCGGTGCTCTGGGCGTAGAGCATGCCCGCAGCGATGGCGAGGGTCGCCCCGAATGCCAACCAGCGACCCCGCCCGCTGGTTGACCGGCTTGTGCTCACGACCAGCAGATTAACGCCTGGTCAGGCGTTAAGTGGCGACTTCGGTCAGCTCTTGTCGGAACTCTTAGATCAGTAGATGACGGGGGAGAAGGCCGCCGAGTTGCCCGTGCCCTGGCAACTCACATCGACGGCGTAATGCCCGCCGAGCTGTTGGAAGATGATCGTTATCGGCGGGGATGCGTTCGGCCCGTTGACCGTCGTCTGGCGGTTGTAGGGAAGCGCGGGCGTGCCCTGGACTCCCACCGCGTGGTACTGGCAGACCTCGATTGCGCCGGGCGGGTTTCGGAGATCAGTGATCGTCGCGAAGATGGCGCCGCCGCCCTCTCCGTAGCTGACCTGCATGCTGTTGTCGCTGTTGTAAAAATAATTCGGCTCGGTGGCCTGCGCGATTCCGGCGCTCGACAACGACAGAAGCCCCAGCGCCGCGGCAGCGGCCGTTGAAGTTTTCTGGATGGTGTTCATTGCAGTGCCCTCACCTTCGTTGGACGAACGCCTGGTTACAGGTTAATTGGACCGGCCGTCGGTCCGGCAACTTTGCCGCGCATCGTCACGGTGTACCCGCTTGGCGTGCAGTTACGCGTGGCCACCACAGCCCTTGACGGGCTCAGCCCGGGGCTGCTAGACATGGCGTGCGCCCAGAATTGGGCGATCGCCCAAAAGCTTTGTATGGAGGCGTCGTATGACACTCGCCAACGACACGGACGTCTACTACGACCCCTACGACGTCGGCATCAACACCGACCCGTATCCGACCTATGCGCGGTTACGCGACGAAGCCCCGCTGTATTACAACGAGCAGTACGACTTCTGGGCGATCTCACGGCATTCCGACGTCGAGAAGGGCCTGTCGAACTGGGAGGCCTTCTCCAGCCGACGTAGCGACATCCTCGAACTGGTGAAGTCGAAATTCGACATGCCTCGCGGGGTCATGATGTTTCAGGATCCACCCGAGCACACCATGCTGCGGGGGCTCATGTCACGGGTGTTCACCCCTCGCCGGATGGCCGAGATCGAAGATCAGATTCGGGCCTACTGCATCGGCTGCCTGGATCCACTGGTCGGGTCGGACGGGTTCGACATCATCGCCGAACTCGCGTCGATGATGCCGATGCGGGTGATCGGTATGTTGCTGGGAATCCCTGAGTCCGAGCAGATCTCGGTTCGCGACGCGAACGACGCCAACCTGCGCACCAAGCCGGGCGCACCGCTCAAGGTCGCCAACGCGGACTCCATCGCCGACGGCCGGATCTACGCCGACTACGTCGAATGGCGGTCGAAGAACCCGTCCGACGACCTGATGACCACTCTGCTCAACGTCGAGTTCGACGACGAGGACGGCGCGCACCGGAAGCTCACCCGCAAAGAGGTGCTGCACTACACACAGGTGGTCGCGGGTGCGGGCAATGAGACGACGGGCCGGCTGATCGGCTGGCTGGCCAAGGTGCTCGCCGAGCATCCAGATCAGCGTCGCGAGATCGTCGCGGACCGGTCGTTGCTAAACCGGACGGTGGACGAAACGCTGCGCTTCGAGCCGACCGGCCCGCACGTAGCCCGTTGGATGGCAATGGATTTCGAGCTCTACGACACCACCATCCCGGCCGGCAGCGCGATGCTGCTGTTGTTCGGCGCCGCCAACCGCGACCCGCGCCGATACACCGACCCGGACGCCTTCAACATCCACCGCGACAACATCTCGCACATCACCTTCGGCAAGGGCGTGCACTACTGTCTGGGCGCCAACCTCGCCAGGTTGGAAGGCCGCGTCGCGCTGGATGAGATCCTCAACCGCTGGCCGGAGTGGGACATCGACTACGACACAGCGCAGCTGGCGTCGACTTCCACTGTTCGCGGCTGGGAGAAGCTGCGGATCCTGTTGCCCTAGCCGGCGTTGAGACTTTCGCCGAGACTGAAACTATGGACACGCGTTGCGGCGTGTCATGGATGTAGGTTCAGTGTCGCGGTCGCGCCTTCGGCTGTGGCATCTCAAATTTATCCAGGAATCGGTGGACCAACGCAACGGCCTCGTCGTGTCCGCCGGAGCTGCCGAGTCCCTGCTCGAGGATCAGCGTGCGGCCGATTGCGGCGATCACGAATGCCAGCGCGGCCGGCGGAAAGTCCTCGGTATCGAGGTCGTGTTCGCGGACGATGAAATTCAGCGCGGTGATCTGTTGTTCCCGCCAACGGTCGGACCAGGCGGCTATCTCTGCGCGGATTTCCTTGCGGTGGTTGGCAAGTCCAATGAACTCCAACAGCAACCGGGTGTCCTTGGGTGCGACGAGGGTATCCCAGAAGGCATGCAGCGGGCGGTCGGACGCCAGCGCCTTCTGCTGACTCTCCAGGTATCCGGTGGCGCCGATCCGGAAAACCGCCAGATACAGGTCATCCATGGTGGGGAAGTAATAATGCACCAAGGCCGGTTTAACGCCGGCTTTGGCCGCCACCCGGCGTGACGTGGCCGCGGCGTAGCCCTCCTCGAGCATGATCTGAATCGTCGCATCGACCAGCATGTCGCGCGTGGAAGAGTCGCGTGCCTTAGGCCGTGCGGATGCGGTCACACTGGGTTTCCTATCACAAGCGGACTATCACACCGCCGGTTCGGCGACCATCTCGAAGAAGGCGGAACCCGAATCCGGGATCCGGTTCTGCTTGAATACGTTGACGGCGTAGGAAACCAGGATCATCGAGTACAGCATGTGCAGCAGCGTGGTGGCATCATCGGGTAAGTCGTCGATGTCGAGGCCGTTGAGGTAGCCGATCGCCGCCTCAGCCCGCGGCGCGATCGCGTCGTAGAACCTGACCAGCTCGTCGAAGGGTTTCGACAGGCGGGCCTCGTAGCGTTGGGCGCGGGTCGGCAATGCCCAATCGGCGACGAAACCGTCCAGGTCCGAGAATCCGGGTGGCAGTTTGCACTCAGACATCAGGCCTCCTTGGCCGATTGGTACGCACCGACGGTGTCGCGGATGACCGTGTGGAACTGGCGGATGAGCAATTCCTGGTCGCTGAGGTGAAAGGTATTCTGCGCACGCGTTTTCAGCGCGGAATGAGTGGCTTCGATGGTGTTGACGTCCTGCATGGCGAACTCGATGGTGCTGTCGACCACCAACTCTTGCGCAAGTCGATCGGCGGCGTTTGCCGGCGGCACGAAGTACAGGTCGATTTCGTAGATGTGCGAATCGACGGTCTCCGGCCAGTAGGTGTAGGTGATGTAGTAGCCGCGTGCCCAGATCTGGATGGAGATATTCGGGAACAACCAGAACTGGTCGTTGCCCCAGGCGGCGATGTTGCCGCGGTTCAGGAAGTCCGGAAGCGGGCCCAGGGTCGGCACGTCGTCCGGACCGAAAAGTCCTGCGCGGAAAAGCTTGTAGACCCAGCGCTGGTCCTGGCGAGCGGGTCCGGCGGTGCCGGGTTCGCGCGCCGGCAGCGGCGGTGGACCGGGCACTGAGGTGAGCATGTGCGGCCGGAACAGCTCGTAGTGGTAGGAGTCGACGGGCGGCACCATCATTTCGGCCTTGGCGACGTCGGGGTCGATGAAACGGCCGTGCACGTACGGCGGGTGATACCACTCGCACACCGAGTCGACGGCCAGTTTCCAGTTGCCGTTGATTCGGGTGGAGAAGCCGTAGTGCTGGGTCATCTTCTCGAACGGATACTGCTCGATCGGCAGCAGCCCGTCACCGAGGAAGTCGCGCAACGGAACCGGATCGCCGGCCAGGTTGATGAAGATGAAGCCCGCCCACACCTCGCAGTGCACCGGCGGCATCCGCAGCGAGTCCTTGTCCAGGTCGAAGAACTCGCCCTCGTTGGTGATGTGGTTGACCTTGCCGTCCAGACCGTATCGCCAGCCGTGGTATTTGCAGGAGAACGCTCGGCAATTCCCGGACGACTCTTCGGCCGGATGCTCTTGCCAGACAACCTTGTTGCCGCGATGGGCGCACACGTTGTGAAACGCGTGGACGGTGTCGTGGGTGTCGCGGGCGATGACAATCGACGCCAGATTGCCGGGTAGCTCGCGGGTGAAGTACGAGCCTTTGCGTGGAAGTCGCTCGATCCGCCCGACGCACAACCAGTTTGGCTTGAACACGGCCTCGCGTTCCGCGACGAAGAACTCCGGTGAGATGGAATCCTCGTAGTTGACCGGGGCCGTGCCGAGTTCGGGATAGTCAGTGGTGAACTTCCCGCGTCCAGTCGAGAGGCGCTGCTGGATACTGGTCATGAGTGGGCTCCCTCTTGTGCGGACGCCCCATTACCCGGGGTGCTCCATGGCTCGTCATCCCAAGCTCGGTCCAGCGGCGCCATCTCGCCACCGAACGGAAAAAACACACGCTGCGCGTAGGTCTCGCGGCCCAGGCCGTGGCCGAGCTCGTTGACGAAGGCCCGCTTGAGCGGGTTGGTGAACAGCTGACGCGTGTAACGCAGTGTCAGCGGTGGTCGCTTGATCAGCTCGCGTGCGTGCTCCCAGGCCCGGTCCAGCAGAGTGTCCTTGGGCAGCACCTCGTTGACCACGCCCCATTCCTTGGCTTCTTGCGCACTGAGCTTCTGACCGGTGAGCAGGAAGTAGCGCGCGCGGTTGTGCCCGGCGAGCACACTCCAGATCACGTGCTGACCGTCACCGGGCACCTGCCCGCGAGGGAAGTGCGAAGCGTCCTGGAAGTAGGTGTCCTCGGAGGCCAGCACGATGTCAGCCATGATCGGCACCTCGGAGTGCATGTTGCACGGACCGTTGACCGCGCTGATCATCGGCACATCGACGTCGAGCACGTTGAAGATGAGATGGCGTGCGTACCAGGCCTTCTCATCGAGCTTGTGTGTTCCGCGGTCGTCGGGCATGGCCTGATAGATGGGGTGCTCGGGCGGTTCGCCGTTGGGTAGGCGACCCCAGTTGGCATTGTAGTTTTCCCCGGTTCCGGTATGGATGAGCACCTTGATCTCGCGGTCCCCGGCGATATCGGCGAACGCGTCGGACATCTCGTCGTGCGCCTTCCAGCTCCACACCAGGCTGTCCCCATTGGTGTGGCACTGCATGAACAGGATTCCATCGTCCGTGAGCTCGAACTTGTAGTTGGCATAGCTGTTCTGGTACTCGCTGAATCTGGTCCGCTTTGCCATTGGCCTCGTCTCGTCTCCCCGTGGCTGCCGCTATTTGAGCGATCGCCCAATTGCCACGTGCCATCGTTACACCCTTCGCGCGCGGCGGTCAAGGCTCAGCGGTCGTGTAATCGGTCCACGATCGGCGCGAACGATTCGATCTGCGACTGTTGCACCGTGACGTAGTTGACGCCAAGCGATTCCCGTCGCGAATACAGCAATTCCACAACGGTTTCCGGCGGGCCGACCATGACGTTGGGATGATCGCGCAGCACGCCGGTCGGAATTCCGGTCGATGCGGCCGCCTTCGCGAGCGCGTCCTCGGGGTCATCGGTTAACGCCGTGAAGTACGGCGAGCTCTCGATTTCCAGCCGGCCGTAGCGCTCGCCGGCGGCGTTGCGGACCACATCGATCCGGCGTTGCGCGACGGCCTGTGGATCGAGTCCGTCGGCGTCGCGCGCCACAAACGGCACGCTGGACATGCTGACGATGTCGGCTTCCCGCCCGGCGAACGCCAGCATCCGCGAACCGCCGCCGCCGATCATGATCGGCGGATGCGGACGCTGCACGGGACGGGGTCGGCCGGCGTAACCGCGTACCTGCACCTGCTGGCCGGCGTACTCGAGTTGTTCGCCTGCCCAATGGGCTTTGATGAGCGAGACCACCTCGGTGAGCTTGGCGATGCGCCGACCCGGTCGGTCGAAGGTCAAACCCATTGCGTTGTATTCGGTTTCGCTCCAGCCCGCGCCGATGCCCATCTCCAGGCGGCCATCGGACAGCAGGTCCAACGTGGCCGCTTCCTTCGCGAGCACGGCGGGTACGTGGTAGTCGATGCAAAACACTCGGCACCCGATCCGCAGCGTCTCGGTGACCGCGGCCGCGGCGGCCATCGCCGCGATCGGGGCGAGGTCCTGGTGCGGAGTGCGGGCAATTTTCTGCGCGGGTCCCGGGCCCAGGTAGTGATCAGCCAGGAAAAGCGTTGAGTAGCCGAGGTCTTCGACTTTGCGAACCGTATCGCGCCACGCACGGCCGCCGGCTGCATTCGTCGCCTGCACGGCGAAGCGAAACGGGGGCCTGTCCATGGGCTTGACCATAATCGACGCGGGGTGATAGGCATGTGTGGTTTGGGCAGTCGCTCAGGAAATGTTGTCAGTGAAGGGGCCGAGAAGCGTGAAGACGGCGGTGGTCACCGGCGGTGCGTCAGGGATCGGCCGCGCGGTCGCCGAGCGATTACGCAAAGACGGATTCAACGTGGCCGTCATCGACGTGGCGCCCACCGTCGACGAGTTCGGCCACGTCGCCGACGTCACCGATCGCGCGCAGGTGGACGCCGCGGTCGCCGCCATTCACGAGCAGTTCGGCCCAATCTTGGTGTTGGTCAACGCCGCCGGCGTTGAGGGTTTCCAGAAGTTCTCCAAGATGACCTTCCCGGAATGGTCGAAGGTCATCGACGTCAACCTCAACGGCGTATTCCACACCATCCAGTCGGTGCTGCCCGACATGGTGGAGGCCGGCTGGGGGCGCATCGTCAACATCTCGTCGTCGAGCACGCATTCGGGCCAGCCCTTCATGGCGCACTACGTCGCGGCAAAATCGGCCGTGAACGGTCTGACCAAATCGCTGGCGCTCGAATACGGCCCGGCGGGCATCACTGTCAACGCCGTCCCGCCGGGATTCATCGACACGCCGATGTTGCGCAGCGCAGAGAGCCGGCACCTGCTCGGCGGAACCGTGGAGGACCACATCAACCGTACCCCGGTCCGTCGGGTGGGCCGGCCCGAGGACATCGCCGCCGCGTGCGCCTTCTTCGTCTCCGAGGAGGCCGGCTACATCACCGGGCAGATACTCGGCGTCAACGGCGGTCGCAACACCTGAGAGGACCAGATGTACACCAGGGACCAACTGTTCATCGACGGGAAGTGGGCTGCGGCACAAGGTGATTCCGTCATCACCGTAGTGTCTCCGCATAGCGGAAAGCAGATCGGACACGCGGCGTGTGCGGGAGCGGCCGACATCGATCGTGCCGTTGAGGCCGCGCGCGCGGCCTTCGACAGCGGGCCCTGGCCACGGATGCAGCCCAGCGAGCGGATCGAGGCGATCGGGCGGCTGGCCGGCATCTACAAGGAACGGCGCGGCGACATGGCGTCGCTCATCTCCGCCGAGATCGGCGCCCCGATCAGCTTTGCCAAGAGGGCTCAGGTCGCGCTGCCGCTGATGATGATGTCGGCGTTCTGCGGTATCGCCGGCAGCTACCCGTGGCAGCAGGACCGTCCGGGCCTGTACGGCAAGGACATTCGGGTCATCAAACAACCGGTCGGGGTCGTCGCCGCAATCGTCCCGTGGAACATGCCGCAGTTCCTCACCGTCACCAAAGTCATACCGGCGCTATTGGCCGGCTGCTCGGTGGTGCTCAAACCCGCGCCCGAGTCGGTGCTCGACGCGCAGCTGCTCGCAGACCTGTTCGCCGAAGCCGATTTACCGCCGGGCGTGCTGAATGTGGTGCCGGGCGGGCGCGATGTCGGTGAGCAGTTGGTCAGCCATGACGGCGTGGACAAGGTCTCCTTCACCGGCTCCACCGCGGCCGGCCGCGAGGTGGCCAAAGCCTGCGCGCAGGGGCTCAAGCAGGTCAGCCTCGAACTGGGCGGCAAGTCCGCGGCGATCGTCCTCGACGACGCAGACCCGTCGGCCGTGGCCGCCGGAATCCAGATGGCCAGCCTGGCCAACAGCGGCCAAGTCTGCAACGCGTTGAGCCGGGTCCTGGTGCCCGCGGCCCGCGAAGGGGAGTTCGTCGACGCCCTGGCGGCCGGAATGGAATCGATGACGGTTGGTGACCCCGCGGACCCCGAGACTCAAATCGGGCCGCTGGTGGCCCGACGCCAGCAGGAGCGGGTCCGCGGCTACATCGAATCGGGTGCGAGCGAAGGTGCGCGGCTGGTGGTCGGTGGTGCGGCGATGCCCGACGGGCTGGACACCGGGTGGTACGTGCGGCCCACGCTGTTCAGCGGCGCCACCAACGACATGCGTATCGCCCGTGAAGAGATCTTCGGCCCGGTGCTGACCGTCATCTCCTACCGCGACGAGGACGAGGCGCTGCGGATCGCGAACGACACCGAGTACGGGCTCGCCGGATCGGTGTTCACCGCCGATACCGATCGCGGCCTTGAGGTGGCGACGCGGGTGCGGTCGGGCACTTTCGGGGTCAACGAGGGCTACATCATGGATCCCGCCGCACCGTTCGGCGGCGTCAAGGCCAGCGGCTACGGTCGCGAACTCGGCGTCGAGGGCATTGACAGCTACACCGTGAGCCAGTCGATTTCGATTGCCGGCTAAGCCGGACAGTCCGGCTAGTGTCTGCCGCCGCCGACTTCAGCGGGTAGCGGCGGCGGCAACGGCGCCGTCGAACTGGGCGCCGTCGGTGCGGCGGCCGGTGCCGATGGCTTCGCCGCCGGGGTCTGCGCAGTGCTCGCCGGGGCTTTAGTGGTCTTCGGCCCGTGGTACGAGACCATCGGCTCGCTGCGGATGGTTCCGGTGGCGTCGCTGACCGTCAGCGCGTTCGACGTGACCGTGTAGGTCACACCGTCCTTCTGGGCGACGAAGCTGCCGTCAGCGGATGCGGTGACCGCCGCAGTCAGCGTTGCGCCGTCGCTGATCCGCACGCCGTGGTAGCCGTACGCGCCGGCCGGGCTCTTGCAGATCGCGACCCGCGAGGTCGCGGTGCTGCCGAAGGCAGCGGCGGAGTTGGGCGCTGTACACCGCGCGGTGGAGTCGACGAAGCCCAGGGCGTCGGTGGCGGGATCAGCGGTGGCCAGGGGTGTGCCGATCGCGAGCAGCGTCCAGCACGCCGCTGCAGCGACGGCGATACGTCGAGTGCAAGGCAGATAAGAGGACATAAGGTTTCACGACACCACGGGTGACGAGGTGGATCCTGCACACACGCCGCTTGATGTTCGAATCGTTAGCTTCTCGAGATGCGTGAAGCTAGATTCGTGCCCCATGGGACTGCTTTTTGATCCGAACACCTACGACCCGTCACATTTCGATCCGGAAACCAAGCGCCAGCTACATGCGGTGATCGACTGGTTCGAAGGCCGAGGCAAGGTCAAGTTGCTCCGCGACGACCTCGAGGCGACGTGGGTGTCGGACTTCCTCGACTTCATCAAGCAGGAAAAAGTCTTCGCGACCTTCTTGACGCCGTCGGAGTACAGCGCCGGCGATCCCAACAAGCGGTGGGACACCTCCCGCAACGCCGCGCTGAGCGAGATCTTCGGGTTCTACGGGCTGTCGTACTGGTACGCCGAGCAGGTGACGATCCTGGGGCTCGGGCCGATCTGGCAGAGCGACAACATCAAGGCCAAGGAGCGCGCCGCCGCGCAACTCGAGGCCGGTGGCGTGATGGCGTTCGCGCTCTCGGAGCGCGAGCACGGCGCCGACATCTACAACACCGACCTGCTGCTGACGCCTGCAGCGAAGGACGATGACGAGGGTGTGGTGTTCCGCGCGTCGGGGGAGAAGTACTACATCGGTAACGGCAACGTCGCGGGCATGGTGTCGGTGTTCTCGCGCCGCACCGACGTCGACGGCGCCGACGGCTACGTGTGGTTCGTCGCCGACAGTGCGCACGAGAACTACGAGCTGATCGGCAACGTGGTGCACGGCCAGATGTTCGTCAGCAACTTCCGACTCAACGACTACCCGGTGCACGAGGAGGACATCCTGTGCACTGGGCCGGACGCGTTTTCGGCCGCACTCAACACCGTCAACGTCGGCAAGTTCAACTTGTGCTCCGGCTCAATCGGGATGTGCGAGCACGCTTTTTACGAGTCGATCACCCACGCCAACAACCGCATCCTGTACGGCAACCCGGTCACCGATTTCCGGCACGTACGAGCCAGCTTCGTCGAGGCGTATGCGCGAATCGTCGCGATGAAGCTGTTCAGCGACCGCGCGATCGACTACTTCCGCAGCGCCAGCCTCGACGACCGTCGCTACCTGCTGTTCAACCCGGTCACCAAATCCAAGGTCACCTCCGAAGGCGAGACGGTGGTCACGCTGCTGTGGGATGTGCTGGCCGCCAAGGGTTTCGAAAAGAACACCTACTTCAGCGAGGTGGCCCGGCTGATCGGCGCCCTGCCGCGACTCGAGGGCACCGTGCACGTCAACGTCGCGCAGATCCTGAAATTCATGCCCAACTACATGCTCAACCCCGCGGAGTATCCGGTGATCGGCACCCGCAATGACCCGGCCGACGACACGTTTTTCTGGGCGCAGGGCCCGGCCCGCGGCGCGTCGAAGGTGCAATTCGCCGACTGGACAAAGGTTTACGAGCAGCACGCGGAGATTCCCAACGTCGGGCTGTTCTACGAGCAGGCACGTGCGCTCAAGGAGTTGCTGTTGACCGCGGCGCCGGACCCCGAGCAGATGAAGGACCTCGACTTCCTGCTCGTGGTCGGTCACCTGTTCACGCTGGTCGTCTACGGCCAGTTGATGTTGGAACAGGCCGATCTCATCGGACTCGACAGCGACCTGGTGGACCAGATCTTCGAAGTCCAGGTTCGCGACTTCTCGCAGTACTCAGTTGCCTTACACGGCAAAGCGAGTTCGACGTCAGCGCAGCAGGATTGGGCGCTCGCAGCCGTCCGTAGGCCCGTGACCGACTCCCAGCGGTTTGATCGGGTGTGGGAGCAGGTCCGGGCCTACGACGGTGCCTACGAGATGCGGCCCTAGCGAATGGGGCCGACCCGCTGCGCCCGGCTTCGCCGCGCTTGCGATCGGCCCTAGCGAATGGGGCCGACCCGCTGCGCCCGGCTTCGCCGTGCTTGCGATCGGCCCTAGCGGATGGGGCCGACCCGCTGCGCCCGGCTTCGCCGCGCTTGCGATCGGCCCTAGCGAGCTGCGTTACGCGAACGGGACGTCGTCGGGCGCGGCGTGCCGTGCCGCCAGTAAGGCGCGGGCCGGGTCGCCGATCGGAATCCGCAGCGGCAGTTCCGGCTTTTCGGCGGCGTCGGCGATCTCTACTGCCACCTGTTCAGGGGTAATCATCGAGCGACGCACGTCCTCATCACCCGTCAAGCCGGCGTAAGGATCGTCGGGCAGCGCGTAGCTCCTGACGTTGTCGAGCGCACCGGAACTCACCGCACCCGGTTCGAGCAGACCGGGCTGGACGCCGAACGACGCGACCTCGATCGCCAGGGCCTCGACGAGGGCCTCCAGTGCCCACTTGGTCGCCGCGTAGGCCGCACCGTTGGGCAGCACGACCCGTCCCAGAACGCTGGACATGAAGAGCAACTTGCCCTCGCCGCGAGCGCGCATCCCCGGGAGTGCGGCCTGCGCCACGCGGAGCGCGCCGACAGTGTTGAGGTCGAACAGCCGCTGAAGCTCATCGAGGGGGATGGCTTCGACCGCGGCGTAGAAGATTTCAGCGGGGTTGACGATGACGATGTCGACGTCGCCGGCGGCTTCGAACGCCGCCGTCACGCTGGTGTCGTCGGTGACGTCGAGGGTCAGCCGTTGGGCGAGGTCAAGGCCTTCCAGCGAGTCGGTATTGCGGGCGGTGCCGATCACGCGGTGACCGCGTCGAACGAACTCTTCGGTGATTGCGCGGCCGATCCCGCGGCCCGCTCCGGTAACGAGGACGGTTGACATACTTTTTCGCTCCTTGGGTGTCCGAGAATTGCGTACGCCCCTTGTAAACTGGCCGGTGTACTTTATTGTTCCAAGTTCGCCGAGATTTCTGCGGCGGCAGAGTCGACGGCGTGCCTACGATCGGCAGATGCGCGACGCAAAGATTCTGATCACCGGCCCGACCGGACAAGTTGCCGTTCCTATCGCCAAGGCCCTGGCGGCTGACAACGAGGTGTGGGGCATCGCCCGCTTCACCAACGCCGCCGCTCGCGAAGAGCTGGAGAAGGCAGGCGTCCGCTGCGAAAAGGTCAACCTCGCCGCCGGTGAGTTCGATGGTTTGCCAACCGATTTCGATTACGTGCTCAATTTGGCGGTCGCCAAGAGCGGCGACTGGGACAAGGACCTGGGCGCCAACGCCGAGTCCGTCGGCCTGCTGATGGCGCACTGTCGCAGCGCAAAAGCGTTTCTGCACTGCTCATCGGCCGCCGTCTACGACCCACCGGACGACGAGCCGCGCACCGAACGCTCCGCGCTGGGCGACAACCACAAACCGCTGTTCCCGACCTACTCGATCTCCAAAATCGCCGGCGAAGTCGTTGCCCGGACCATGGCGCGCGCTCTCGATATTCCGACCGTCATCGCCAGGCTGAACGTTCCATACGGCGACAACGGCGGCTGGCCGTTCTACCACATGGAGATGATGCTGGCCGGAATCCCGATCCCGGTGCCCGCCGGAATTCCGGCCGGCTACAACCCCATTCACGAAGACGACATCATCGCGACAATCCCGAAGTTGCTCGCGGCGGCGTCGGTTCCCGCGACCACGGTCAACTGGTGTGGCGACCAGACTGTCAGCCTGCAGGACTGGTGTCGCTACCTCGGCTCGCTGGTCGGCAAGGAGCCGGTGTTCGAGGAAAGCCCGCAAGCGTTGCGCGGCAACCCCACCGACGCGTCGCGAATGCACGAGTTGGTCGGCGCGAGCACCGTCGACTGGCAGGACGGATTTCGCCGGATGGCGGCGAAGTTCCATCCCGAGCTGGTCAGCTAGCTGGGCTGACCGCACCTAGCGTGAATCCGGCGACGCGACACGCCGTTGAAGCGTCGGCAGATTCACACTCGAACGCTGCCGCGACGACCCTCAATCCTGTTTGGCGATGAGCTTTTTCAGCGCTTCGCGGTCCGACGCCAGCAACTCGTCGATACGCGCCTGGTTCACATCGGCGACGATGATCTCGCCGACTTCCTGGTACACGTTGCTGAAGATGCCGTGCGACTTCATCTTTTCGGTCTGGTAGATGTTGTCCTCGGTCGGCGTCACGTAGTACACGATCTCGGGCTTGAACCGGTGGATCAGCCACAGGTGAATGACGTCCATCAGCCGCTTCTGACGCATCTTCTCGGCGAAGGTGTTCTGGTCGCGCACCGTGAGAATGTTGCGGCCGTGCCGATCCTTGATCGGGTCGACGACCACGTTGGCCAGCGGCTCGTCGGCGTTGTCGCCGTAGATGCCGAGGTCGAGGACGTCGGATCCGGCCCGGCGCGGACGTAGCCGCACCGTCAGCGTCTCGCCGATCTTGTAGTGGTCGCCCCACAGCGCCAGCCACTCCTCGAGCAGCTTCTTCGGCACCTCGGTCTGCACCAGGTGCTGATGCTGCGTCGATCCCTCGCCCATCGACTTCGTGGTCGCGGTCCGGCCCGACGACGCGGCCAACGCGGCGTCGCTGCGCGGTCCGCCGACCAGCGTTTGCGGTGTGCGGTAAGGCGATTCGACCAGACGCATCTTCCGCTGCAGGCGAGCCAGCGCGAGCATGCCCTCCTGACGCAACGACGTCGCGAACTCCTCGGACGCCACACCGTCGACCTGGTGGCCGCCGTAGGTGATGAAGTTGAAGACGAAGCCCATCTTGCCGAGTTCTTCTGGGAAAGATCGCATCTCGTCGTCGGTCATGCCGGTGGTGTCCCAGTTGAACGACGGTGAGAGGTTGTAGGCCAGCATCTGGTCGGGGAACTCGGCGTGGATCGCCTCGGCGAATTCCCGCGCGTCGACCAAATCCGCCGTCTTGGTCTCCATCCAGAGAATGTCCGCGAATGGCGCTGCCGCAAGCGATTTCGCGATCGCATACGGGATGCCACCGCGGATCTGGTAATAACCCTCCGGCGTTTTGGCCAGCTCGCAGTCCCACGCCACGTTGAGGCCGAGCTCTTTCGCCTTCTGCTGCGCGGTGTAGAGCGGGGCCCGCCGAGCGAACTTTCGCCAATCCTCGGCGCTCATGTCGCTGGACTCGCCGTCGTTGGCGGCGAATTCGAGAAGCTCCGCGACGGCCTCGCCGTAGGTCATCAGCCCCGCATCGGATTGCCACGCGTCGACGAATTTCGACTCGATCTCATCGAACACCGCGTCGACTGACTGCTGCGCGTGGTCCGGCGACGCGGCCGCCTTGGTGATCAGTTCGACGATGCCGTTGCGCTCCAGCCACGCATCAGCGGCGTCGTATTGACCGGCCGGCAGCGCGTACAGCAGGTGGCCGTTGAGTTCTTTGAAACCGGAGTCGTAGAAGCGCCGGACCATGGCCAGGAAGCAGGACTTGTAGGACGGGATCTTCAGGTTGGTGGTGCCCAGCAGGAACGGCTGGTCGCGCTCGTCGGCGCGGCTGTCGAGCAGGTTGGCCGCCTCGGCGTCCGTGCGGGCCACGATGATGCCGGGCACCCGCATGATGTCGAGCTGGAAGCGGGCGGTGTTGAGGCGTTTGATCTGCTCATCCGACGGCACCAGGACCTTGCCGCCCTGGTGACCACACTTCTTGGTGCCGGGTCGCTGGTCCTCGATGTGATACCCCGGCACGCCCGCCTCGACGAATCGCTTGACGAGGTTGCGCACATGCGGATCGCCGCCGTGGCCGGTGTCGGCGTCGGCGATGATGAACGGCCGATAGTCGACCGCAGGCGTCCTCATCCGCTGTTCCTCGCTCATCCGCAGCCGCAGGTACTGCTGGTTGCGGTCGGCGGTCAGCAGCGCGCGGACCAGCCCGGCGGCCTCGTCGGGCACCTGGGACAGCGGGTAGCTGGCCAGGTCGGGACCCGGGTCCTCGCTGATGGAACCCTTTGCCGAGGTGGCCCAGCCGCCGAGGTAGATGCCCTCGATGCCCATCCGCTTCATCGTCACTGCCTGCCCGGGTGAGTACGGGCCGAACGTGGTGATGCTCTTCTTCTGGGCGAAGAGTTCGCGCAGCCGCGGATAGAAGGCCTCGGCGGCTTCCCGCGCGACGATGTAGTCCGACGGGATGGTGCCGCGCTGCTCGACGACCTGGCGCGCGGAATAGAGCCGGGTAATGCCCTCGAAGCGCGGGCTGTCGATATAGGCCTGCGTGGCGGCCACGTCGCTTTCGAAAACGTCCTGCGAGTCCTGCTGCGTCTGTGCATCCGCCTCGATGGTCGACATGGTTGTTCCGCTCCTTCTGGGCCGGTTCGTCGCCGCTTTCGGTATTCGTCACGAGTCTATGGCTGTGGTGCGCGAGGAACTTTCGAATCGGATATCTGCGCGGATGCGGTGAAAGAAAACTGTCGCGGAGGTTATTTTTCGACCCGCTCGGGTAGTCCCAGCCGATACACTCTGCGAGCGCGGCAAAGTCGCCGCATCCGAGGGAGCGCCGATGACTTCATTGCTGCCGACCCGCAAGCGGGCCGCTCTGGCAGTCGATTTGCCACCCAGCCGAACCATCGCGGTGCGTTCCGCGGACGGCACCCGACTGCACACCGAAGTGTTCGGTCCCAAAAACGGATATCCGATCGTCCTGGCGCACGGCATCACCTGCGCGATTCGGGCGTGGACGTACCAGATCGCCGAATTGTCCCGGGATTACCGGGTCATCGCCTTCGACCATCGTGGGCACGGCCGCAGCGGCATACCGCGACGCGGGTGCTACAGCCTGGGCCACCTGGCCGCGGATGTCGACGCCGTGCTCGACGCCACCGTGGCACCAGGCGAGCGCGCGGTCCTCGCGGGACACTCGATGGGCGGCATGGCCATTGCCGCATGGTCGGACCGCTACCGCCACAAGCTTTCGTCGCGGGTCGACGCGGTCGCGCTGGTCAACACCACGACCGGTGACTTGCTCCGAGAGGTGCAGTTGTTATCCGTGCCGGCACCACTGGCGGCCGCCCGGATCTTGGGCGGACGCGCGTTGATCGGCACCTTCGGCTCTCTCGCGGTGCCGCCGCTGGCCCGGCGGGTCAGTCGCGAAATGATCTCAATGCTGGCGGTCGGGGCCGACGCCGATCGCGCTGTGGGCGCCCTGATCCACGAACTGTTTGCGGCGACCTCCCCGGCGGGCCGCGGCGGCTGCGGCAAAGCGCTGGTAGAGGCTATGGGCCGCAAGCACATCGACCTCACCGGGCTGACGGTCCCGACGCTGGTGATTGCCAGTCAGCGGGACCGGCTCACCCCGGAGGTGCAGTCTCGGCGGATCGCCGCGGCACTGCCGAACTCGGCCGGACTCGTCGTGTTGCCCGGTGGCCACTGCTCGATGCTGGAACGGCCGCTCGAGGTCAACCAGGAATTGCGTGGGCTGGCCGACTCAGTGACGCTGCGGCGCGCCCTGTAGTCGGCCGGCGACTTCAGCGGCGGCCCGGTGTCCGGAACGTACCGCGCCGTCGAGGAAGCCGGTCCACTCGTCGGCAGTCTCGGTGCCGGCCCAGTGGATGGGTCCGACCGGTCGCCGCAGCATCGGCCCGAAGCGTGTCCACGAACCGGGCGGCACCGCGGCCGTCGGGCCACCCGGTGCGAATTGTTCTGCGCCCCAACGATGGTCGACGTAATCGATGGGCGTGAGCGCTTCGTCGCCGAACATCGCGGCGAAGCATTCCAGCGCACTTTCGCGACGCCGACCGGTCGGCAGCGCGTCGAAGCTGCGGGAGTCGACGAAGCCCAGCAGAATCCCGGGACCGTCGGGCCCAGGGCTGACGTCGAAGGTGATGAACACCGGACCCTGATCGGACAACGATTCGCCGGAGAACCCCTGCTCGCGCCAGAACGGCGTGGTGTAGGCGACGTAGGCCTTGCTGAGCCGGCCCTGGGGCCAGTGCACGGGCAGTTGCCGGTGTTCGGCGGGTAGTGCCGGGCTGAATTCGATGACGCTCCAATGCTCCGGCGGAACGGCGACGACGACGAATTGTGCGTCGGCCCGGCCTTTTTCGCTGGTCACCGTCACGCCGTTGGCATGGCAGTCGATGCGCTGGACCGCGGCGGCCAGGACGACGCGATCCCCGAGTTCGGCCGCGGCCGTGTCGGCGATGTGCTGAGTGCCGCCCGCGAACCGGTCCTGCTGGGCTCCGTTTTCGACATCGAGCATCCGGTCCAGGCCCCCGGCGGCGCGGGCGTAGCGGGCCGCGTGCAGCATCGACACGTCGTCGGGCTCGCAGCCCCAGGTCACCCGCGCCATGATCGCCAGCAGGTCGCGCGTGGTGGCACCCGCGCGCACCGACCGCAACCACTGGCCCAACGACTGGCTATCCAGCTTGGCGGCGCGCCGGGCGGCCCACGGCTCGGTCAGCGAAATGGTGCGGGAGATCCGCTCGAATTGCCAACGCACACGCCCCAGGTCGAGCAGGCCCGCCAGCGACAGCCGCGGGATGGTGCCGCTGTAGTGACGGACCTTGCCGCGCCAGCGGATCAGGTTGGCGCCGTCGTGATAGGTCGGAACGGTCGTGATGCCGAGGTCTGCGGCCAATTTGAGGACGGCGTCCTGCGTCGGGCCCACGAATGTGCCGCCCATGTCCACCGGAACGCCGGCGATCTGACCGGTGTAGGAGCGCCCACCAACCCGGTCGCGGCCCTCGAATACCAGCACGTCGTGGCCGGATCGGGCCAGCTCGCGGGCGGCGGTGAGGCCGGCGAAACCGGCGCCCACCACGATGACGTCTCCGGTCCAGGTGGCATCAGGCATGCCCATCAGTCAACCCCATTGGTGCTGCGTAGTGTCAGGGTTCCATGTCTCTTCGGTGGTCGCACCACCCGCATCGTCGTAAGGCGGCCCGGTGAAAGTCTTCACAGCTCTCTATGGCCTGACCGACGCCGCCGAGCGCGCGCGGGAGCTTCGCGATGCCGGGGCCGGTGGGGTCGCCACCTTCGAGGGGCCGCACGACGTGTTCGCGCCGTTGACACTGGCGGCGACGGTGCCCGGCCTCGACCTGATGACCAACGTGGCTATTGCTTTCCCGCGCAACCCGATTCACCTGGCGCATCAGGCCAATGACCACCAGTTGCTGAGCTCGGGCCGGTTCATCCTCGGGCTGGGGACGCAGATCCGTGCGCAGATCGAGAAGCGGTTCGGAGCCGAGTTCGACAAACCAGTGGCCCGGATGACGGAACTCATCGCGGCGTTGCGGGCGATTTTCGCGGCCTGGAATTCCGGTGAGCGCCTGGATTTCCGCGGCGACTACTACCGGCACACCTTGATGACGCCGACATTCAATCCGGGGCCGAATCCTTTTGGCCCGCCACCGATCTACGTCGGCGCGCTCGGTCCACGATTGACCCGGGCCGTCGCGCAGCACGCCGACGGTCTGCTGGTGATGCCGTTCGGCTCCCGGCGCTTCCTACACGAGCACACCATGCCCATCGTCCGCGATGGGCTGCAGGCCGCGGGCCGCAGCGAGTTCACTGTGCTACCCGAAATCATCGTGTCGGCGGGTGAGACCGAGGCCGAACTCGAAGCGGCGCATGCGCGGACGCGCGCGTTGTTGGCGTTCTACGGATCGACGCCGGCGTACCGGCCGGTGTTGGCGGCCCACGGATGGCAGGACCTGCAGCCCGAATTGAACACGCTGTCCAAGCAGGGCCGCTGGGATGAGATGGGCGGGCTCATCGACGATGAGATCCTGCACACCATCGCCGCCTGCGGCACGCCCGCCGACGTAGCCCGGCATGTCCGGGACCGCGTCGACGGCGTCGCCGACACCGTCTGCCTCTACCAGGCCGCGCCGATCGGGTTGCAGACTCTGGCCGCGATCATCGACGAATTGCGTTAGGGCGCAACCGTTAACCAGTCGGTGAAGCCCGAAGGGTCATGGCGTCCCAGCGCGCCGTGCTCGTAGAGGCCCCAGCCCTCGACCGGCTCGGCATCGCCGTCGCGGCACACCGCCCGCCCGACGTGGTCGATGACGCCGAAGCCCGACCGGCCGATGATCGCCGGGTCGTTCATGTCATAGGTGAGCCGTTCGGTGAACTTCTCGCCCTTCCACAAGCCGTGCAGCCAGTCCGAGTCGCCGCCGTATCCGCCGCCGACGTGAATCGGTACCGGCAGCTTGGACTCGACATCGAAGTGGACCGGGGTGCCGTCGGGCGCGCTCGCGTCGATCGTGGCGCCGGTGGGGATGCGGGTGCCGGAGCGGTAGTGGATCTTGACCCGCGGCCAGCCCAATTGTTCGACGCGGCCGTCGCGCCAGATTCGGGTGCAGTCGTTGAGCGAGCGGAACCCGTCCGGGGCCTCCTGAATGATCAGCACCACGGCGAAGTCCTGGAACGCGATCGGCACGTACAGCCACCACATGCCTTCGAACGGTGGGTCGGCGGGCCGTCCCGCCGGCTCGGGCTCGCCGATCGGGCGGATGCCCCAGGACCGGTCACGGCTACCGATCCAGGTAGCCGGGTCGACGGGAATCTCCTTGCCGTCCAGCATGATTCGCCCACTCCAGCTGCCGAGTTGCGCAAAGCGCTGCGCGTCCAAGGTCACCCGGTTGCCGGAACGCATCAGGTGCGGCTGCTCCTGGACGACGTCGAACAGGCCCTCCCAGGTGAGATCTGCTGCGATGCCTTCGGTTTCGTCGAGAGTGACGCGCAGCTTGTGCAGCGGATCGATCACCTCGACCCGGTAACCGTTGACGTGCTGGTTCAGCCGGTCGGAGTCGATGGCATCGGAGAGGTGCACCGCGGTCTGGGTGTCGCCGCGCCGGATGAGCAGGAATGCATCCTTGACGCCGAGGTTGGGGTAGTAGCCGATGCCGCTGATGACGAAGATGTCCCCGGTGCGGTCGTGGGCGTTGAAGTAGGAGCGGTCGTAGAAATTGCGGTCCGAGGAACCCGGCCACGCGATGGGCTGGGGGACCTGGTGTACCGGAAACTCGTCGAGCGGGCCTAGTGAATGGGGCATTACTGATCCTCTCCGATAAGTCGTCGCATCAATCCCGAGTGATAGAACAGCGATTCGACACTGTCGGGCTTCTCGGTTTCGCCGAAATGCACGCGTCGCGCACCGGTCCGCATGAACACGCAGGCCCACATCACGCCGGAGTAGACGTAGAACCAGTGCAGGTCGCCGATTTCGACGCCGGTGAGCCGCTGATAGGTCGCGCGCACATCCTCTTCGCGCATCACCCCGGGCAGACCCTCCAGCGTCGCCAGGCCGGCAAGCTCCTGAAAGACCATGTGCGCAAAGATCATCCACGCGACATCGAGCTCGCGCGGACCCAATGTCACCATCTCCCAGTCCAGCACGGCGACCGGCCGGAAGTCGCGGTAGAGCACGTTGCCGACCCGTGCGTCGCCCCACAGCAACACGGGTTCGGCGGCGTCCGCCTCATTCGGCCAGTTGTCCTCCAGCCAGCTGAAAGTCCGTTCCAGCAAAGGTGATCGGCCGATGTCGGGCACGGCGAAGTCGTACCAGGACCGGACCCAGTTGACGTGCCTGCGCAGGGCGGTATCGCCGTGCTTGCCGTCGGCAAGAAAGCCAAACGTCTTCTCGGCGTGCGGAATCGAATGCAGTGACGCCAGCACCGACACCGTGGCATCCTGGAGCTCACGCTGGCGTTCGACCGGGGCGTCGGCGAACCAGTTGCCGCCGAAGGTATAGGGCATGACGTCCGGCGGCACCTCGCCCTCGACGTAATCCATCAGGAAGAACGGCGTGCCGAGGACGTCGCCGCTGGGCTCCAGCCACCGCACCCGCGGCACCGGCACGTCGGTCAGCTCGCCGACTTTGCGGATCACGTCGAATTGGTGGTCAAGCCGATACGTCGGGAACACCTGGACGTCGTCAGCAGACGGCGCCACCCGGGCCACCAGCTTCTGGTGGACCGGTTTCCCGCCTTCTTCCCACCGGGCGGTCAGGATGATGGTCTCCGAGGACATGCCGGTCGAGTCGATGCCGCTCTCGACCGTGATCTCCGGGGTGGCCCCGCCGGGCAGCACTGTGGAAAGCCACGTCGACATCACCGCCGGCAGCGTCGTGGTGTCGCGACTGGAGCGCTGGAGCTTGTCGACTTGATCCAGTACAGGTTCGTTCGGCATAGGGCCCTCTTCGCTGAGGCAATTACGATACGGTGGGTAGCGTTATGAAAGCAGACCCATCCGCGGTTGACAAGGCCGCCGGCGCCGGACGGCCCCGAGATCCACGTATCGACGCTGCCATATTGACAGCGACCGCGGATCTGCTTGTGCAAATTGGGTATTCGAATCTGACCTTGGCCGCGGTCGCGGAGCGGGCCGGCACGACCAAGACCGCTCTGTATCGGCGGTGGTCGAGTAAAGCCGAGTTGGTGCACGAGGCGGCGTTCCCGGTGGCGCCGACGGCATTGGCCGGTCCGACCCGAGGAATGGCCGCCGATCTGCGTGCGATGATCGCCGCCGCGCGGGACGTGTTCACCACCCCCGTGGTTCGGGCCGCGCTGCCCGGTCTGGTCGCCGACATGAGCGCCGATGCCGAACTGAACGCCCGGGTGATGTCGCGGTTCGCGGGTCTGTTCGCCGCGGTGCAGACGCGCCTGACCGAAGCGGTGCAGCGCGGTGAGGTGCATCCCGATGTCGACCCTGACCGGTTGATCGAGTTGATCGGCGGATCCACGTTGCTGCGCATGCTGCTGAGACCGGCGGAACCGCTCGACGACTCATGGGTGGATCAGACGACCGCGATCCTCGTGCACGGTGTCACCCGAGATGTAGTGTCGGGCCGGTGACGGGACGACTCGATGGCCGCGCCGCGATCGTCACCGGTGCCAGTCGCGGGCTGGGCCGCGAGATCGCCTTGGCGCTGGCCGCCGACGGGGCGGCGGTCGCGGTGGTTGGCCGAACCGAAAGTGTCTGGGACGAGCGGCTTCCCGGCACGATCGGGGAAACGGTCGCTGACATCGAGGCGGCCGGTGGCCGCGCGCACGCGATCCGCGCAGATCTACTCGACCGCGGCGATATTGCCCGGCTGGTCGGCGAGGCTCGAGATGTATTGGGCCCCATCACGATTCTGATCAACAATGCGGCATTCACGGCGCCTGGCCGTCCGCCTAAACCCGGCGACGACGCACGCCCCAAGGCGACGAAGGCACAGCAGGGCGGCCCCAAAGCGGACTTCCCGCCGCTGGTCGGCACGCCGCTGGGGGCCTATCGGCGGCACTTCGAGATCGCCGTGTTCGCCACCTACGAGCTGATCCAGCTGGTCTACCCGGACATGGTGACCGCCGGTGTCGGTTCGATCATCAATATCAGCTCGATCGCCTCTCGGCTACCGGGGGATGGGCCCTATCCCGATCGCAGTGCCGGTGTGTTGCCCGGTTACGGCGGTTCCAAGGCTGCCCTGGAGCACTTGACGTCCTGCGCCGCTTACGATCTGGCGCCGCACAACATCGCGGTGAACGCCCTGTCGCCGTCCAGAGCGATTATGACGCCCGGTCTTTCGTACTATGCCCGCGAATTCGACGAGGTCTCGACGGCCGAAGAGTTCGCCCGCGCGGCGGCCGAGCTGGCGCTGGTGGATCCGACGGTGGTGACCGGGCGGACGATCGGCCACTTGCAGGTGTTGGACGGCAGCTTTCGCGCATTCGGCTCCTAGGCGTCGTCCGGCGGATCGGGGTCGCCGCGGAGTAGCTCGTCGGGGTGATGGGCGTGGTTGATCTCCGGCGGCCCCGTGCCCTCGGTCCAGCCAAGCCGCCCCTCCTCGGTGACGACGGTGCGTGCTTCCCCGCGGCTGACCATCCCGTGATCATGGCCGCACACGAAGTAGAGCTCGTCCGCGTTGGTGCGGCCGCCGCGAGCCCAGTCGTTTGGGTGATGGACCTCGCAGCGATAGCCCGGTTCGAGGCAATTCGGGCGGGTGCATCCTCGGTCGCGTGCGTAGCAGATCAGTCGCTGGTCTTGAGTGGCAATGCGCTTCTGGCGGCCCAGGTAGAGCGGTCGCCCGGTGTGGTCGTCGAACACGGCGAGGTAATGAATTGCATTGGCGGCCAAGCGGATGAGATCTCGCATGGGTAGTCGCGAACCGCCGCCGGTTCTCGCTGGCGCGACGTCGGCCGCGTTGGTCAGCTCGGCCAGCGTCGTGGAGACGACAACAGTGACCGGGTGGCCGCGGTGCACGCCCAGCTCGCCGGATCCGATCGCGGTCCTGAGGCCCAGCTTGAGCGCGTCGTGGCAGCGCTGCGCGGGAGTGCGATCGTCGCGCAAATCAGACTCGTTGCCTGGACGATGACGGCCTGGCCGCACCGCAGCCTCGATCGCCTCCAAGTACGCGCGGGCCTCCGGGTCGAGGAGTCCGGACAGCCGCGACATCCCGTCGGACCCCTGCCGTCCGAAGTGCAACCCACGCCGGCGCGCGCGGTCCTCGTCGCTGAACAAACCGTCGGGATTGAGGTAATCGGCAATGCGCTCACCCAGTTTCGCGACGATTCCGGCGTCGACCTTTATCGCGTGGTTGACCAGAGTGCGCTCGGTCGCAGCTACGTCGACGGGTGACACGCAGGCCGGCAATGTGTCCACTGCGCGGCACACGGCGCGGATGTGGTCGTCGCCAACAGATCCGGTCTCGACGGCGGCTGCCAACTCTGGCAGCTCGGGCGCCAGCGAAGGTGCGGTGAGCGAACGCCGCGGCCGGATCCGAGCCGCGAGCTTGAACCTTCGGGTGAGTTCATTGGGCGTGACACGCAATCGCTGCCACAGCATCGACCGCACCTGCGCGACAGATGTGCTTTCGTCCGGCGGGTCGGCGATTTCTGCGAAGACGCGATACATCAGGCCGCGGTTGACGCGCTCCTGGGTCTCCAGGCGCTCCGCGACGTCGACGCGAAACCTGTTGCCTATCAACCCCGACGACGTCGCGCGCAACAGGTCGTGGGCAGCGTCGATCGCGTCGAGAGCGGCGATGATCCGTTCCCGTGCCTCGTCGGCGCTGATCGCTGAACCCATGCCTCGAGGTTATGAATCAGGCCGACACTTTTTGGGGGCGGACATCCCGTGGAGCGCGGGTTGTGGATGAACTGCCGACTGTGGATGACTACGGTCGCTCCGCCAGAGCCTTGAGGTTGAGCAGCTGCCGGCGGGCCATGACGAGGTCGCCGACCGACAGCAAGGGCGTCAGCCAGCGGCTCATCGAAGCAACGATCTTCATCAGCACGCGGGTCGATTGCCCGTCAGGCACCAGCACGTAGGACATGCAGGCTCCCATGATGACGCCGGTGAGGTGCAACGGCGGCTCGACAGCGAGAATGCGTCCGAAGGGTCGGGTCGCTGCAGTGGAGAAAGATTCGCCGACGACCGGATCGGGCAGGCCCAGCAACTGCTGTGGGGAGCGGCGGCCGAGGTTGTCAATCCAGTCGTATGAATACGGCGCGAGCCTGATCTGGGCGACCCAGGGCCACAGCATGTCCGGGGTGGTCAGCACTGTCACTGCGCGCCATGCCCGCAGTGTCGGCCTCGGAACAAAGTCGTCGCAGGGGTACTGCCGGGCGATTTCGTCGTCCGTCACGTTCCAGCGATCGCCGATCATTCCCACCCACGGTAATGCCCGGCTCACACGCTGGCTCGGCCGACCGCCTGCACCGCTCCGGCGATCCCGTCGGCCAGTGCCGCGATGTCGTCGGCGGCAAGCTCAGAGATGGTGATTCGCATACCCGGCGCCGTGCCGATCCGAAAGCGTGCTCCCGGCGCCGCAGCCCACCCCGCGTTCAAAAGCCTTGTGAACGCTACGGTTTCGTCGGGCACCGGTACCCACACGTTGAGTCCGGACCTGCCGTGGGATGCCACGCCACGATCCGCCAACGCTGCCTGCAGCGCATCACGGTTGCGGGCGTAGGCGGCTTCGGCGTCCTGCACCTGCTGGGCGGCAGCCAGGTCGCGCCACAGGCGCACCGCGAGGTCCTGCAACAGGTGGCTGATCCAACCGGGGCCCAGACGCAGCCGGCCCTGCACCCGTTCGACCGTGCGCTGATCCCCGGCCAGCAGCGCCAGTCGCAGGTCGGGACCGTAGGCCTTGGCGGCCGAACGCACGAACGCCCAGTGAGGCGTGCTGCCGGCCAGCGTGTGCAGCTGCGCGCCCGCGATGCCGGCGCAGTGGTCGTCCTCGATGAGCAGTACCTCGTCATGCCCGGCGAGCAAGGTTCGCAACTCATCGGCGCGGGCAGCCGACACCGCGGCCCCGGTCGGATTCTGCGCACGGCTGGTCAGCACCAGTGCGCGCACGCCGCGGCGCAACACCCGCGCCACGTCGTCGGCCAGCGGACCGTCGTCGTCGACCCGGATCGGTTCAATGGAAAAGCCCAGTGCAGCAAGCAGATCGAGCAGGTTGGCCCAGCCTGGGTCTTCGACGGCAACCCGGTCGCCGGGGCGCAGATGAGCGGTGAGAACGCGTTCGATGCCGTCGAGTGCGCCCGCGGTCACCGCGAGGTGCTCGGCCGGAACGCCGTCGGCGGTCAGCGATGCGCGCCCGTACTCGGCCAGCTCGGGCGAGACGGCCGGATCTCCGTACAACACCGGCCTACTGCGTCGCGGGTGGAGCCGGGCGATCGGCAGCAACGCGGGATTCGGGTTGCCGGTGGACAAATCGCGCGCGCCGGGCGGGATCGCGATGCCGCGCAACGAGCGGGGAGTGGTCGCCGGCCGCTCGCGCACCCGGGTGCCGCGTCGGCCCGCGGTCTCCACGGCTCCCCGGTCGCGTAGCAGGCGATAGGCGGCCGCCACCGTGTTGGCGTTGATACCGAGTTGACCGGCCAGCTCGCGAATCGGCGGCAGCTCAGCGCCGGGTGTCAGGGCGCCGGACGCGATGGCCGCTTCGACGTCGGACGCAATCGCCTCGGCGCCCGTACCGCTGATCCTATATTGTGCTGGCACATAAATCATTATGTACTAGTGCAAAAAAGGAGGCAACCATGACGGCTGAGCCGGCCTACGCGCCGACGTCGCGCACCGTGCCGACCCGGTACCGCGAGCGGGCGCGCTACGACCACGACACCGTGCACGGCATCCTCGATGAGGCTCTGATCTGCCATGTCGGCTTTGTCGGCGAGGGCGGCCCGGTGGTGTTGCCCACGATTCACGCGCGGCTGGGCGAGACGCTCTACCTGCATGGATCGACCGGCAGCCACCCGATGCTCGCTGCCGCGAGCGCTCCCGGCGGCCTACCCGTCTGTGTCACGGCGACCCTGGTCGACGGCTTGGTCCTGGCGCGCTCGTGGATGCACCATTCGCTGGAGTACCGCTCGGTGGTCATTGTCGGCAACGCCCGGCCGGTGCGCGACGACGACGAGAAGCGGCGGGCATTGGCCGCCGTGGTCGACCACGTCGCATCCGGTCGAGCGGCCGACAGCAGGCCCCCCAACGACCGCGAACTCGCGGCGACCGCCGTGATTGCCCTCGACCTGGTCGAGGTCTCCGCCAAGGTGCGCACCGGCGGCCCCGTCGACGACGACGAAGACATGACATTGCCGCACTGGGCCGGCGTACTACCGCTCACTCTGCGGCCGGGTGCGGCCATCCCCGCCGACGGCCTGGACCCGGCGATACCGCTGCCGGCCTACGTGACGGACTATCGTCGGGGCTGATGAATGACGACACGCCACGGGTTGTGAGTGCAAGCCGTGAGATTGCCGCCGGCGCCGAGCAGATCTTCGAGCTGATCGCCGACCCAGCCCAGCAACCTCGTTGGGACGGGAATGGAAACCTCGCGAAAGCCGAGCCGGGACAACGTGTTCACGCTGTCGGTGACATCTTCACAATGACCTTGCTCAACGGCGCCGTTCGGGAGAACCACGTTGTCGAGTTCGCCGAAGCCCGTCATATCGCCTGGAACCCGTCGTCGGTCGGCGAGCAACCGCCGGGGCATCTGTGGCGCTGGGAACTCGAGCCGCTGGACGAGGGCCGAACCCGGGTCACGCACACCTATGACTGGACCCGGCTGACCGACGAGCAGCGACTCGCGCGCGCTCGCCAAACGACGAGCGACAAACTGCAGGCTTCGTTGATCCGGCTGGCGGAGGCCGCCGAACGCGGCTGACTGGGCGCACTGAAACCGGGCCGATCGCTGGCCCTGCACCTCGACTCCGTGCCACGATGAGCACTTGTCGAGTGGTGTGCCGATCTTTGACAAGGCGACTGGCCGCGTGGTCGCCGTGATCGTGCTGTTGATCGCCATTGCTGCGTCGCTGCGCGGATATCTTCCCGGCGATCAACACGCGGACCAGCACCAACCGCCACAGAGCGGCGCATCACTGGTTTATGTTGCGGCGCTGCTGAGCGTCTCGCTGGTGATCGTCGCCGTGGCGCTTGTCGCCCGGCTTCGCGATCCGCGTCGGGTGGCGAGCAGCGCCCGGGAACTGCCGCCAAGGTTTTCCGACGGCAACGGTCGACCGGCCTGGCGGGTGCTGCTGATCGGGGCCGCAGTGCTGGTGGTGTGGCTACTCCTGCTCTTCGTGCTGTCGCGGTTCGTCGGTCCCCACCAGGTGGATCCAGCACAGCCCGCTTCGCAATCCGGCGCGCCCACGCCGGCGGGTAACGCTCCGCAACGGCCGGGCGCGCCGAACTCCGGGCCGGATCGCGATGTGCTGCGTTATCTGATAGTCAGCACGGTCACCCTGGTGGTGATGATCGTCGTGGCCGCGTTCGCCGCCCGGCGGCGCCGTGTCGCGCAGCCGCGCATCGAGACGGGCCGGCCCCTCGGCGACCCGGCACCGGCCGCGGCCAACACTCTGGCCCGGGCGGCGGAAAGCGGGCTGGCCGAAATCGAAGACCCCAATCACGAACCGCGACAGGCGATCATCGCGTGCTACGCAGCCATGGAACGCGAGCTGCGGCGGTTCCCGGGCGCCATCCCGCAGGATTTCGACACTCCGACAGAGGTTTTGGCTCGCGCCGTTGCACACCATGCGTTGCACATCGACAACGCGACTGAACTGGTGAACCTGTTCGAGGAGGCGCGATTCAGCCCGCATGTGATGGCCGAAGAGCATCGCGGCCGCGCGATCGCGGTGCTGCAGCTGGTCCTCGCTGATATGCGGAGCTCGGTATGAAAAGGCTTATCGCACTGGGAGTCTCTGTTGTGCTGTGCGCCGAGATCACCGCGCTGTCGCTGCACGACCGCAGGTTGGTGCTGTGGGTCGCCGGCGCCGCGGCCCTTTTCGCACTGGTCAATGTGCGGCAGGTCCTGGGACATGACATCAAGCCGCCGCCGCCGGAGATCCCGAATGCGCTCGAGGAAACGCTGCGCAGCTGGCTGTCCCGAACGCAGACGCTGATTCGCCGATCGGAGTCGACGCGCGCGGACTGGGACCGGCACTTGCGTCCGATGCTCGCGCGGCGGTTCGCGATAGCAACCGGTCAAAAGCAGGCCAAGGATCCGGCAGCGTTCGATGCCACGGGGCGAACGCTTTTCGGCCCCGAATTATGGGCGTGGGTGGACCCCAACAATGTTTCGCGTACCGGTGTGAGCGAACCCGGGCCGGGGCGCGCGATGCTCGAAGAAATCCTCGAACGGCTTGAGCAGGTATGACAGGGGGTACGCGTCGGATATGACCTCGGCGGCAACAACAACGGCTCAGGCTACTGCGGTGCTCGACGAGATCGAACGCGCTGTAGTGGGCAAGCGCGCGGCGCTCACTCTGATCCTGACGACTGTGCTCGCGCGCGGGCACGTGCTGATCGAAGATTTGCCCGGTCTCGGCAAAACGCTGATCGCCCGGTCGTTCGCCGCCGCTCTCGGGCTGGATTTCACCCGGGTGCAGTTCACCCCGGACCTCCTGCCGGCCGATCTGCTCGGCTCGACGGTCTACGACATGCAGTCGGGCCGCTTCGATTTCCGGCCCGGTCCGATATTCACGAACTTGCTCATGGCCGACGAAATCAATCGCACGCCGCCCAAGACGCAAGCGGCGTTGCTGGAGGCCATGGCCGAGGGCCAAGTCAGCATCGACGGGGTCACGCACCCGTTGCCCAAGCCGTTCATCGTCTTGGCCACCGACAACCCGATCGAGTACGAGGGCACCTATCCGCTGCCCGAGGCGCAGCTGGACCGGTTCGCGGTGCGGCTCGAGCTGCGTTACCTCTCCGAGCGCGATGAGGTGTGGATGCTGCGCCGTCGGCTCGACCGTGGCTCGGCCGAGCCCACGGTCAATCAGGTTGTGGATCAACATGATCTGCTGGCCATGCGCGAGTCCGTGGAAAAGGTCAGCGTGCACGAGGACGTGTTGAATTACGTGGTATCGCTGGCAGCCGCGACCCGGCATCACCCTCAGGTGGCGGTGGGTGCCAGCCCGCGTGCCGAACTCGATCTGGTGCAGCTCGCGCGGGCCCATGCGTTGCTGCTGGGGCGCGACTACGTGATCCCCGAGGACATCAAAGCGCTCGCTCCGCCGGCCGTGGCGCACCGAATCACGCTGCGGCCGGAGATGTGGGTACGAAAAATCCACGGCTCCGACATCATCGAAGAACTGCTGCGGCGGTTGCCGGTGCCACGTACGCAGGGCGGCCCCCGGTAGGTCGCATGGTGGAGGTCCGCGATGTTCAGTTGCGTTGGCGCGCATCATCATTGACGCGCGCGATCGCGACGTGTGCGGCACTGGCGCTGGCCGTCGGCCTGATCAGATCGTGCTGGCAACTCGTCGCCTTCGCTGCGCCGCTGCTCGGCGTCTTGTGTTCGGTGAGCTGGCAGCGCCCGCTCCCGAAGGTCAGTGTGCACGCCGAGCCCGGCTCGCAGCGATGCTTCGAAGGCGAGCAGGTTCAGCTGACTCTCTGGGCCAGCACTGAAACATTCGGTACCGCAATCGAACTCACGGTCTCAGGGGTCGAGGGTATGCAGTTGGACGTCGCGCCCGGCGAGCCGCTGACGGTGACCACCAGTGCGGAGCGCTGGGGACGCTATCCGGTGCGGGCTGCGGTCGAGGTCGTGGCGCACGGCGGCCTACTGCTCGGCGCGGGCGAGGTGGATGCGGCGGAGGTGACGGTCTTTCCGATAACCCCGCCGCAAGCGACCACCCTTCCGCCGACCGAGCTGCTCGACCGCCTCGGCACGCACCTGACCCGGCACATCGGCCGCGGCGTCGAATACGCCGACATCCGCACCTACGTGCCGGGTGATCAGCTGCGCACGGTGAACTGGCCGGTCAGTGCCCGACGCGGACGGCTGCATGTGACCCAGCGGTTGACCGACCGCTCGACCGACGTCGTCGTGCTGATCGACGGCTATCCCCAGCCGGCCGGGCCCGCGACCGAGGCAACCGAGCGCATCGTGCGGGGGGCCGCTCAGGTGGTGCAGACCGCGCTGCGCAACGGAGACCGGGCCGGCATCGTTGCGCTCGGCGGCCAGCGACCCCGCTGGCTCGGCGCCGACATCGGACAGCGCCAGTTCTACCGGGTGCTCGACGCCGTTCTCAGCGCAGGCGATGAATTCGAGCGCACCACAGGGACATTGGCGCCACGGGCCGCAGTCCCATCCGGCGCGATCGTGATCGGATTCTCCACGCTGCTCGACACCGAGTTCGCGTTGGCACTGATCGACCTACGCCGACGTGGTCACGTGGTAGTAGCGGTCGATGTGCTGCACGGGGCTCCGTTCCGCGCCGCCCAGGACCCGCTGGTCGACCGGATGTGGGCGCTGCAGCGGACGGCGATGTACCGCGACATGGGCACCGTGGGCGTCGACGTGGTGGCCTGGCAGCCCGATCGGACCCTCGATCAGTCGATGCACGCGGTTCCGGATCATCGCCGGCGGCGGGCCGGACGACGCTCATGAGGCGCGCTGCGCATGTGCTCTCGACCGCCTGCGGGTTGCTGATGGTGGCGGCCGTCGGTATCGGAACTCACGGCCCGGCCAGGGTCGTCGCGGCGTCTGCGCTGGTCGCTGTCGTGGCCGCGGTCCTGCTTCGCCCGATTGCCACGCTCGCGGTACTGCTGAGCGTGCTGGTGATCGCCGCGACCGGTCCGACAGCGATGGTGGCTGCGGTGGCGGGATTGTCGGCGGCCGTCTACCTGATGCTGCGCCATGCCGCCGCGAGCGGCACCGGACTCGACTCGGTGAGTGTTGCGACGCTGGCCTCCGCCCTGGCCTTCACGCTCGCGGGCCTGGTAGCCACGGCCTTTCCGCTGCGCCTGCCGTGGTTGCCATTGCTGGCGCCGCTTGCGGTTTTCGCGATTTATGTGGTGGCCACGCGGCCTTTTCTGCGCGACGAGAAAAATTGACGAATTCGGTTCCAGCTCCGGTAAAGCGCCGTTTCCCTGGGAATTCCTGAGAAGCTGCTTAAAAGCAATCTTGACCGGTGGTCATCTGGGGGCAACAATATGCGGATGCCTCGAGAAGAGCGGGCGCTGATTTCCGACGTGGAACGACGCCTCGCCGAGAAATATTCGGCGCTTCCGCTGGACCACGTGACCGCCGTCGTGCGGCATGCGTACTCGCAGTTGCAGAGCAGCCGGGTGCGGGGCTTCATTCCGCTGCTGGTGCAGCGACGCGCCGACGAGGAACTCGGGGAGTTGAGCGTGCTGCGTCCGGATCTGGCGGCCGTCGTGCTCGACGACTTGACCACCGCCGCGGTCTGATCTCTTTGGTTGCCGGCGACCATGATTAGCCGTTCCGCGTTCTACGTTTCGCCCTAATGCCTTAACTATTTCGGTACGGTCACTCGAGAGCACGGGGATATCGGGGAAGGGGCACTCGGTGGTCAAGCGGGGGGAGCGGGCTGTCGTCTGTGGCGCGGGGATGGGCGGGCTACTCGCTGCTCGGGTGCTCAGCGATTTCTACGGCACGGTGACGGTCATCGAGCGGGACAAGCTGCCCGACGATGCCGATCAACGTCGCGGCGTACCGCAGGGTCGCCACTTCCACGTGCTGTGGAGTCGCGGCGCGCAGGAACTGGCCGCGCTGTTCCCCGGTATCCACGACGACCTGATCGCGGCCGGCGCGGCGGTCTGCGACGACGGCGACCTGTCCCGGGTGTCCATCCGGGTCGCCGGTCACGAGCTGAGCCGAGAAGGCAAATTCAGCGACCCCTCGGCCGTGACATTGCACCTGCTGAGCCGCCCGCTGCTGGAATCGCACGTCAGGCAACGGGTCTCGGCGATCGAGAACGTGGAGATCCTCGACGGCCACGACTTCGTCGAGCCGATCGCGCCGACCCCGCAGCGCGTCACCGGTGCGAAGGTCGTCGACCGGGACACCGAGACGCAGCGAACGCTGGACGCCGACCTGGTCGTCGATGCCATGGGACGCGGTGCACGCTCACCGGCATTCCTGGATGACCTGGGCTACGGGCGACCGATCGCCGAACGCTCGACGACCAGCGCGAACTACACCAGCCTGCTGATGCGGATTCCGGACGGAATCATCAAAGAGAGGATGACGTTCGTCGTCCCCGAGCCGAAAAAGGCTACTGGCGGCGCTTTTTCGGTGTACGAACACGACACCTGGATTTTCACCCTGACCCGAGTGGCGGACAACGAACCACCGGACAGCCTCACCGGGATGATCCGGATGGCCACGCAGTTCGCGCCCCCCGCGCTGTTACGGGCGCTCAAGCGCGGCGAGCCGATCAGCGAGATCTCGATGTTCCGCTACCCGGGCGCCATCTGGCGGCGGTACGACAAAATGGAGCGGTTCCCCGCCGGCTTTCTGGTGTTCGGCGACGCGATCTGCAGCACCAACCCCATCTACGGCCAGGGCATGACGGTGGCGGCGCTCGAGGCGACCGCGCTGCAAGAATGTCTCCGCGAAGCGGACGGCGATGTCGCGCAACGGTTTTTCGCGGCCACCGCCGAGCAGATCGGTCCGATGTGGGCGTCCAACCAGTTCAACGATCTGTACATGGACAGCGGGGACCCGGAGCGTTCGGCGTCGACAGAACTGCTGGACTTCCGCGAAGCGGTACTGTCGGCGGCCGAGACCAGCCCGGCGCTGAGCGAAAAGCTCTACCGGTCAATGAATCTGGTCGATCCGCCGACGGACTACAGCCCGCTGCTGGCGTCCGGCTGAGGCCGGATCTGGCGTCGATTGCGCTCGCTGATTTCAGCGTAGCGATCTTTCAGGCCGTCGCGGTCCAACGTCTGCGCGCCGGCGATGGCCCGTTCGGCGGCCAGCGCGGGATCGATCACCGGCGCGGCGCCAGTGATGTAGATTTCCTTGAGCCCGGCCATGATTGGCGCGGGAACTTCGGCGATCTGGCCGGCCAATTCCACGGCCCTGGCCAGCAACCGCTCGTGCGGCACGACCTCGGTGACCAGTCCGATCCGTTCGGCCCGCGCGGCGTCGATCACTTCGCCGGTCATCGACAGCCGTCGCGCCATCGCGGCGCCGACCACGTGGGGGAGGCGTGCCGTCATGCCACCACCGGGCAGGATTCCGACGCGGGCATGCGTGTCGGCGAAGACCGCGCGCTCGGAGGCGACGAGAAAGTCACAACCCAAAGCCATTTCGAGGCCACCGGTGAACACCGCGCCATTGATCGCGCCGACGATCGGCGTGCGCATCTCCCCGGTCTGGCGGATGCAACTCTGGTTCTGGAACTGCTCGAAGTAGACCGAGCCCAGCCGCTGAGCTTCCTTGAGATCGACACCGGCGCAAAACGCCGGGTCGGCACCGGTGAGGATGACGGCTCGCACCGACGGGTCGTCGTCGGCCTCGCGGAGTGCGGCGTACAACGTCCCGATCAGGTCGGGACTCAGCGCGTTTCGCTTTTCGGGCCGGTTCATGGTCAGCACCCGGACACCGTCGGTGTCCGCGCTGAGAACCAGCGTCGATGTCACGACAGGAACTGCGCAGCCTGCCGGGCGAGATCGAGCAGCGGCTGCGGGAAGATGCCCAGGCCGATGGTGATCGCCGCGCAGACCGCGATCGCCGCCTTGCTCCAGAAGCTGGGCATCACGACGTGCACCTGTTCGGCATGCGGCTCGGTGAAGAACATCAGCACGATCACCCGCACATAGAAGTAGGCGGCGACCGCGCTGCCGATCACACCGACGATGACCAACGGCACCGCCCCGCCCTCCGCGGCCGCGGAGAACACCGCGAACTTGCTGATGAAGCCGCTGGTCAGCGGGATACCGGCGAAGGCCAGCAGAAACATCGAAAAGAGCAGGCCGACAACGGGATAACGCTGGCCGAGTCCGGCCCAGTGGGCCGTGGTGGCGTCCTCTTCGCCGTGCGCGTTGCGAATCAGGCTGACCACCGCGAACGCGCCGACCGTGCTGAAGCTGTAGGCGACGAGGTAGAACATCGTGCCCGCCAGACCCGCCGGGTTGTCGGCTATCACACCGGTGAGGAGGAAGCCCACGTGCGCGATCGAGGAGTAGGCCAGCATCCGCTTCACATCCGTCTGCGACACCGCCGTGACAGTGCCGACCGCGATGGTCAGAATCGCGATGGCCCACAGCACCGGGCGCCACTGGTCGTGCAGTGGCGGCAGCGCAACGTAGACGACGCGCAGCAGCGCACCGAAGGCCGCGACTTTGGTTGCGGCGGCCATGAATCCGGTGATCGGGGTCGGGGCGCCCTGGTAGACGTCGGGAATCCACGAGTGGAATGGAACCGCGCCGACCTTGAACAGCAGACCGACCGACAGCAGTGCCACGCCGATCAATGCCATCGAATGACTGTGTTCCGCGGCCAGCGCTTTCGCGATACCGGGCAGTGTCAGGGTGTCGGTGGCGCCGTACAGCAGGGCTACTCCGTACAGGAAGAACGCCGACGAAAATGCGCCCAGCAGAAAGTATTTGACCGCTGCTTCCTGGGACATCAGGCGACGGTGCCGGGCCAGCCCGCACAGCAGGTACAGCGGCAGCGACAACACCTCGAGCGCCACAAACATGGTCAGTAGGTCGTTCGCGGCCGGGAATACCAGCATGCCGCCGACCGCCAGCATCGTCAGCGGGAAGACCTCGGTCTGGCTCGCGCCGGCCTGCTGCGCCTCGTGCTCGGCCGCACTGTCGGGGACCGCCGAGGCTTGCGGCGTAAAGGAATCCAGCCCGGCGGGTGCGTGGGCGGTGGCCGTCGCGGCGCCCGGCCCCGCGGCGGGGTTGTCGCTCGTGTAACGCTCGGCGAAGAAGAAAATGGCGAGCACCGCGACCAGCAGGACGGCGCCCTGCAGCAGCAGGGTCGGTCCATCGATGGCCAGCGCATGCTGTACGGCGTAGCGACCCGGGGGGTCGAGTTGCCGCGACACGACGATGACCGCGGCGATGGCGGCGATCAGGCCGCCGAGAGTCAGCAGTACCTGGGTGCCGTAGCGGGCCCGCCGAGGCACGAACGCTTCCACCAGAACACCGACCACCGCGACGCCGAAGACGATGAAAATGGGTGACAGCAGCCCGTATTCCACGCTGGGCGTCGGCATTGAGGTCGCAGCAGCGACAAGTGGAGACGTCATCGGTGCGGTCCTTCCGCCATTCCGGGCACATGCGCCGTGCCCGGCCGCACGATCGGTGGGGGATCATGTGCACCGATGGTCGCCATGGTGTTCCCCACCGCGGGGTTGATGATGTCGAGCACCGGCTTGGGGTAGATCCCCAGCACCAGCAGCAGCGCGATCAGCGGTGCGACGACCAGGATTTCGCGCGGCACCAGGTCGCGAATCCGCTCGTTGCCCGGCGCGACGGGTCCGGTCATCACCCGCTGGTAGAGCCACAGGATGTAGATCGAGGAGAGCACCAGCGCGGTCACCCCGAATGCGGCTGCCAACCAGTAGCGGTTGTATGCGCCCAACAGCACCAGGAACTCGCTGACGAACGGCGCCAGTCCGGGAAGCGACACCGTCGCCAGGCCCGCCACCAGGAAGGTGCCGGCCAGCACGGGGGCCACCTTCTGGATTCCGCCGTAGGCGGCGATCGAGCGGGTGCCGCGGCGCGACACCAGGAATCCGGCGATGAGAAACACCGCGGCCGTGGAGATGCCGTGATTGAGCATGTAGAGCGTCGAACCGCTCTGGCCTTGGGTCGTCATCACGAAGATGCCGAGGATGATGAAGCCGAAGTGCGAGATCGATGTGTAGGCGATCAGTCGCATGATGTCGGTCTGGCCTATCGCGACGATGGCGCCGTAAATGACACCGATCACCGCGAGGGCGACGATTGCCGGCCGGAAATACGTTGAGGCGTCAGGGAACAACTGCAGGCAGTACCGCAGCATGCCGAACGTGCCGACCTTGTCCATCACCGCTGTGATCAGCACTGCGGTTGCGGGCGTCGACTCCACCGCGGCATCGGGCAGCCAGCGGTGGAAGGGCCACAACGGCGCTTTGATGGCGAACGCGAACATGAATCCCAGGAACAGCGCCTTCATCACGCCCGACGAAGCGCCCAGCGTGCCCGACGTGACCGCGGCGACGATCTGGCGGAAGTCGAAAGTGCCGGAGCCGTTCTCGGCGGTCACCACGTACAACCCGATCACCGCGGCCAGCATGATGAGGCCTCCGAAGAGGTTGTACAGCAAGAACTTCACCGCGGCACGCGACCGGTGGGCGCCGCCGCCGAATCCACCGATGAGGAAGTACATCGGGATCAGCATCGCCTCGAAGAACACGTAGAAGAGCAGTACGTCCAGCGAGATCACCGAGATGAGCACCATCGATTCGATGGTCAGCGTCAGCGCCACGTAGGCCTGTGTGCCGCGGGATCGCTCGCCGCCATCGTTCCAGCCGGCCACCAGCAGGAACGGCACCAGGATGGTGGTCACCAGCACCAGCATCAGTGCGATGCCGTCGACACCAATGGTGTAGCCGGCGCCGAATGCCGGTATCCACGGATGGGATTCGGTGAATTGGTACGTCGGTCCGCCGACCCGGAAGGCCACCGCGAGCGCGATCGACAACGCCAGCACCGCAACGGAGACAGCCACGCCGAGCCACTTGGCGAACTGCCGGCCGCCCGGGGGTACCAGGATGATCAGGACGGCGCCTACCAATGGCAGCAGCCACAGAATCGAGAGCCAGGGCAGGTGAGAGCTCACCACGTTTGCACCACCAAGATCGCGGCGGCGACGAGCGCCGCTCCGGCCAACATCGACAATGCGTAGTTACGGGCGAATCCGGTCTGGAAGCCCCGCAACCAATCCGACGTCCGTCCCACCAGGTTGGCCAGCCCGTTGACCGAGCCGTCGACCCCCTGGTCGTCGAACTCGACCAGCGCGTGGGTGAATTGAGCACCTGGCCGCATGAACACCTCTTCGTTGAAGGCGTCGCCGTAAAGATCCCGGCGGGCGGCGACGGTGAGCACCGACACGCCGGCGGGTGCGATTTCGGGCACGGAACGCAGGCCGTACAGCAGGACGGCGATACCGACGCCCACCAGGACGGTGCCCAGAGTCACGACGTTGAACGTCCACGTCGGCAACACGTGTGAGCTTTCCTCGAAGGTGGTCACGGGTTCGAGCCAGTGCTGCAGCCGACCTCCGAAGGCGAACACGCCGCCGGAGAACACCGAGCCGACGGCCAGCAGAATCATCGGCCAGGTCATCAACGCGGGCGACTCGTGGGGATGCGTGCCTTCGGCCCAACGCTTTTCGCCGAAGAACGTCATCAGCATCACTCGGGTCATGTAGAACGCGGTGACGCCGGCACCGAGCAGTGCGGCCCCGCCCATGACGTAGCCGCGGACCCCGCCTGCACCAAGGGCGGCTTCAATGATCGCGTCCTTGGAGAAGTAGCCGGCGAACGGCCACACGCCGATGATTGCCAGATAGCCAAGGCCGAACGTGGCGAACGTGATCGGAAGCGCGGCGCGCAGCGCCCCGTACCGCCGCATGTCCTGCTCTTCGTGCATCGCATGGATGATCGAGCCGGAGCCGAGAAACAGGCCGGCCTTGAAGAAGCCGTGCGTGAGCAGGTGCATGATCGCAAACACGTAGCCCGCCGGACCCAGGCCCGCGGCCAGCACCATGTAGCCGATCTGACTCATCGTCGATGCCGCGAGCGCGCGCTTGATGTCGTCCTTGGCGCAGCCGATGAAGGCTCCGAAGAGCAGCGTCACCGTGCCGACGATGATCACGCCGAGTCGCGCATCGGGGGACAGGCTGTACAGCGGGTTGGAGCGCACGATCAGGTACACACCGGCGGTCACCATCGTGGCCGCGTGGATCAGCGCCGAGACCGGGGTGGGGCCTTCCATCGCGTCCCCGAGCCAGGCCTGCAGCGGAACCTGGGCGGATTTGGCGCATGCGCCCGACAGCAGCAGCAACCCGATCCAGGTCAGTGCGCTCGGGCTGGCTCCCGATGCCTGACCGAATACTTGCGCGTAGGACAGCGTGCCGAAGTTGGCGAAGATCACGAAGATCGCCAGCGCCAGCCCGGCGTCGCCGACCCGGTTCATCACGAATGCCTTCTTGGCCGCGGTCGCCGCGGTCGGCTTCTGGTACCAGAACCCGATCAGCAGGTAGGACGCCAAACCGACGCCTTCCCACCCGGCGTAGAGACCCACGAAGTTGTCGGCCACCACCAGCAGCAGCATCGCCGCCAGGAACAGGTTCAGGTAGGCGAAAAACCTTCGGCGATCGGGATCTTCGGCCATGTAGGCCACCGAGTAGATGTGGATCAGCGATCCGACACCGGTGATCAGCAGCACGAAACAGATGGACAGCTGGTCGATTTGGAGTCCGAAGTCAACCTGCAGGCCGCCGACGGGAATCCAGGTGAACAAGTTCTGGGTGATCGTGCGGGCGTCGCCGTGCCGGCCGAGCATGTCGGTCAGCAGCGAGACACCGACCCCGAAGGCGGCCAGTGCGGTCAGGCAACCCAGCCAGTGCCCCCACGGGTCGGTGCGCCGGCCGCCGAGCAGCAGTATGGCGGCGCCGACCGCGGGCAACGCGACGAGCAACCAGGTCAGATGTGTCATGCGTCAGCCTTTGAGCAGGTTGGCGTCGTCGACCGAAGCCGATTTGCGGGCGCGGAAAATCGTCATGATGATGGCCAGCCCGACAACCACTTCGCAGGCGGCGACCACCATCGTGAAGAACGCCACCATCTGGCCGTCGAGGTGACCGTGCAACCTGGCGAAGGTGACGAAGGCGAGGTTGACCGCGTTCAGCATCAACTCGACGCACATGAACATCACGATCGCGTTGCGCCGCAACAGCACACCGGAAGCGCCGATGGTGAACAGCAGCGCGGACAGATACAGGTAATTCTGCGGATTCACGGCGCACCGTTCCCAGAACCGTTGGAGCCGTGAATGACTGGCATGTCCCTCTCCTTGACCGGCCGCAGTTCCAGGACCGCGGGCACCGACAACCGGGATGGACTGCCGTCGGGCAGCCGGGCGGGAGTGTCGACTGCATTGTGCCGCGCGAAGACTCCCGGGCCGGGCAGCGGAGTCGGGTGACCACCGGGCTGGAACCGTTCGATGGACATCTCGCGCTGGGTCTTGCGGCGCTCGAAGCGCTCGCGGTGGGCCAGGATCATCGCGCCGATCGCCGCAGTGATCAGCAGCGCGCTGGTCAACTCGAACGCCCAGAGATACTGCGAAAAGATCAGCGCCGCCAGTCCCTGGACATTGCCTTCGGGAGCTATGTCGGTCGAGAGACCATTCGCCGCAAAACGGTCGGTGGTGACGTTGCCGACTCCGGCGATTAGCACGACGCCCAGACCGAGGCCGGCCAGCACGGCGGCAACCCGTTGTCCGCGAAGGGTTTCCACCAGCGACTCGGCGGAGTCGACGCCGATCAGCATCAGCACGAACAGGAACAGCATCATCACCGCGCCGGTGTAGACCACGATCTGGACCACGCCGAGGAACAAGGCGTCCTGGATCATGTAGATCACCGCCAACACGATCATCGTCAGCGCCAGCGACATGGCGCAGTACACGGCGTTGGCGGCCATCACCACGCCCAGCGCGCCGATCAGCGCCAGTGTGGCCAGCAGCCAGAACGTCACTGCCTCGCCGGTGGATGTGCGGGCGATCGTGTCGGCGGCCAGGTGGGCGATCACTTAGAAACATCCGAAATCGGTAGCTGCCGCAGGCCGTTCGCGGTGATGTTGCCGCGGTAATAGTCGGCGTCGGTGGCGCCCTCGGCCCGGGGGTGCGGCGCCGGTTTCATGCCCTCGAGCATTGGCGCCAGCAGGTTCTGCTTTTCGTAGATCAGGTCGGCGCGGTTGTCGTCGGCCATCTCGTAGTGGTTGGTCATGGTCAGCGCGCGGGTCGGGCAGGCCTCGACACACAGCCCGCAGCCGATGCAACGCAGGTAGTTGATCTGGTAGACGCGGCCGTACCGCTCACCCGGGGAGTACCGGGCCTCGTCGGTGTTGTCGGCCCCTTCAACGTAGATGGCGTCGGCGGGGCACGACCATGCGCAGAGCTCGCAGCCAATGCACTTCTCCAGGCCGTCGGCGTAGCGGTTGAGCTGATGGCGGCCGTGGTACCGCGGCTTCACCGGGCCGGGGTTCTCCGGATAGCTCTCGGTGATCGGGCGCTTGAACATCGCGCCGAACGTGACGCCGAATCCGGCGAGGGAACTGAGGAACTTAGCCATTGGCTGCCTCCTTGGTCGACGGTGCCAGCGCCTTACCGGGCATCGGCGGCGTCGGGAACGCCGGTTCGAAGTGCGGGGCGTCCGACTCTGTGCGGCGTCGCTTCTTGCGTAGCTGTCTGTTGCTGAACGGTCGCTGCAGCAGATACAGCAGCGCGACGGTGACGACGAGGCTGGCGCCGACCAGCAGCGCCGTCCAGTGCGCGTAACCCTGGTCGCGCAAGGTGCGGATACCGGCGGCGATCAGCGCCCAGACCAGCGACACCGGGATGAGGATCTTCCACCCGAGCGCCATGAACTGGTCGTAGCGCAGTCGGGGCAGCACGCCGCGCAGCCAGATGTAGAGGAACAGGAACAGCCACACCTTGGCGGTGAACCACAGCACCGGCCAGAATCCGCTGTTGGCGCCGGCCCACAACATATTCAGTGGCCACGGCGCGTGCCAGCCGCCCATGAACAGCGTCGCGGCCAGCGCCGACACCGTGGTCATGTTGATGTACTCGGCGAGGAAGAACATCGCGAAGCTCAGTGACGAATATTCGGTGTGGAAACCGGCGACCAGTTCGCCTTCCGCCTCGGGCAGGTCGAAGGGCGCCCGGTTGGTTTCGCCGACCATCGACACCAGATACGTGCAGAACGACGGCAACAGCAGGAAGACGTACCAGACCCGGTTCTGCGCCGTCACGATCTGCGACGTGGACATCGTTCCGGCGTAAAGGAATACCGTCGCGAACGACAGGCCCATCGCGACCTCGTAGGAGATCACCTGAGCGGTCGAGCGCACGCCACCCAGCAGCGGATAGGTCGAGCCGGACGACCACCCGGCCAGCACGATGCCGTAGACCCCGATCGAGGACAGCGCCAGGATGAACAGCACCGCCACCGGCAGGTCGGTCACCTGCAACGGGGTCCAGTGGCCGAACACCGAGACCTGTGGCCCGAACGGGATGAAGGCAAACGCGGTGATCGCCGGGATCGTCGAGATGGCCGGTGCGAGAAGGAAAATCGGCTTCTCGACGCCGAACGGGATCAGCGGTTCCTTGAGCGCCAGCTTGATGCCGTCGGCCAGGCTCTGCAGGTAGCCACGCGGGCCGACCCGGTTGGGCCCCCAGCGCATCTGCATCCGGCCCAGGATCTTGCGCTCGGCCAGGATCGCGACCAGCACGGTCAGGACCAGGAACACGAAGACCAGAAGCGATTTGGCCAGGATCAGCCACCAGGTGTCGTTGCCGAATCCGGTCACTTGGCCGCTCCAATCTTCACCAGCGCGCCGGGCGTGACGCCCAGTTGCCGGTGCACCGCCGAACTCGGCGAGTTCAGCGGCAGCCAGGCCACCTGGTCAGGCATTTCGGTGATCGTCAGCGGCAGGGTGATCGCGCCGCGGGCGGTTTCGACGGTGACCTTGTCGCCGTTCGCCGCGCCGATGCCGTTCGCGGTCTCGGCCGACAACCGCACCACGGGTGTGCGGGCGGTGCCGGCCAGGTGCGGCTCACCGTCCTGAAGTTGCCCGTCGTCGAGCAGCATCCGCCAGCCCGCCAGGATCGCTTCTCCAGCACCGGGTTTGGGGGCGGTGGCCGCGGCGACGGTCGGCGCTGCGGCGGGTGTGCCGTCCCAGCTGCCCAACCGGTTGAGTTCGGCCAGACCCGCTGCCACGGTGGGGAATCCAAGGTCGATGCCCAGTTCGTCGGCCAGGGTGTCCAGTACGCGGCAATCCGGTGTTGCGGTCGGCGGCAGCGCCCCGGAGAAGCTGCGCTGACGGCCTTCCCAGTTGACGAAGGTTCCGGCTTTCTCCGCGACGGGCGCGATCGGGAAGACCACGTCGGCGCGCTCGGTGACCGCGCTGTGCCGCAGCTCCAGGCTCACCACGAAGCCGGCCGCGTCCAGGGCGGCCAGCACCGCTTCGGGGTCGGCAAAGTCGTAAGGGTCGATGCCGCCGACCAGCAGCGCGCCCAGGCTGCCGTCTTTGGCGGCGGCCAGGATGGCATCGGCGTCACGGCCTGCGGCCGAAGGTAATTCGGCGACATTCCAGCCGGCGGCGACCTGTGACCGCGCGGTCTCGTCGCTCAGCGGCCGCCCGCCGGGCAGCAGACCCGGCAGCGCGCCGGCCTCGATCGCCCCGCGTTCACCGGCGCGGCGCGGCACCCACGCGAGTTGCGCGCCGGTGCTGTCGGCGAGCCGGGCCGCGGCGGACAGAGCGCCGGGTGAGCCGGCCAGCCGTTCGCCGACCAGGATGATGGCGCCGGGCTCAGAAAGGCGGGTCAGTAGCTCCCCGTCGCCGCCGGCGAGTCCGTCGAGCGCGGCGGCCTCGCCGCCGGGTGCCGTCTCGATCAGGGTTCCGTGCATCTTCTGTAAACCGTTGCTGGCGAACGGCGCAACCGAGTGGACCGGCAGCCCGTGCTTACGGGCGGCCTTGCGCAGCCGCAGGTACACGATCGGCGACTCTTCTTCGGGCTCGAAGCCGGCCAGCAGCACCACCGGCGCCGACTCCAGGTCGGCGTAGCTGGTGGTGAGCAGCTTGCCCGCAACCCGCGCCGCCAGGAACTGCGTCTCTTCTTCGGAGTGTGGACGAGCGCGGAAGTCGATATCGTTGGTGCCCAACACAATTCGAGCAAATTTTGTGTAGGCGTAGGCATCTTCGACGGTCAGCCGGCCACCCGGTAGCACGCCGGCGCCACCGGCTGCGGTGGTGAGGCCCTCGAGTGCCGCGGCCACGGCATGCGGCCATGAGGCGGGCTCCAGTGCGCCGTCGGTTCCGCGGATCAGGGGAGTGGTGATCCGGTCACCCTGGGTGGCGTAGGTGAATGCCCAGCGCCCCTTGTCGCAGTTCCACTCTTCGTTGACCTCGGGTTCGTCGCCGGCCAGCCGGCGAAGCACCTTGCCCCTGCGGTGGTCGGTGCGCTGCGCGCAACCCGACGCGCAGTGCTCGCACACGCTGGGGCTTGAGACCAGGTCGAACGGACGGGCGCGGAAGCGGTAGGCGGTGCCGGTCAGCGCGCCGACCGGGCAGATCTGAACGGCGTTGCCGGAGAAATACGACTCGAACGGCTCGTTGGCGTAGATGCCGACCTGCTGCAGGGCCCCGCGCTCGAGCATCTCGATGAACGGGTCGCCGGCGATCTGGTCGGAGAACCGGGTGCAACGCGCGCACAGGATGCAACGCTCGCGGTCCAGCAGCACCTGCGAGGAAATGTTGATCGGCTTGGTGAATGTGCGCTTGACATCGTCGAATCGAGAGTCCGGGCGGCCGTTGGACATTGCCTGGTTCTGCAATGGGCACTCACCGCCCTTATCGCACATCGGGCAGTCCAGCGGGTGGTTGATCAGCAGCAGCTCCATCACTCCGTGCTGCGCCTTGTCGGCCACCTCGGAGCTGTACTGGGTGTGCACCACCATGTCGTCGGTGACCGGAATCGTGCACGACGCCATCGGCTTGCGCTGACCTTCGATCTCGACCAGGCACTGGCGGCACGCGCCGACCGGGTCCAGCAACGGGTGGTCGCAGAACCGGGGGATCTGCACGCCGATCAGCTCGGCGGCCCGAATCACCAAGGTGCCCTTGGGGACACTGACTTCCGTGCCGTCGATGGTCAGCGTCACCAGCTCGGGCTCGGTGATCTTCTCTCCCGTGTCAGCTGTCTGCGTCACGCGTTCACTCCGTCTGCCACCAGCATGGACTCCCGAGGGTCGAACGGACAGCCGCCGCCCTCGATGTGTGCGACGTATTCGTCGCGGAAGAACTTGAGCGACGAGGCGACGGGGCTCGCCGCCCCATCGCCTAACGCGCAGAACGACTTTCCGAGAATCGCATCGGCGATGTCGGTGAGCTTGTCGAGGTCTTCGGCAGTGCCGTGACCGGCTTCGAGGCGGTGGTAGATCTGGCTCAGCCAGAACGTGCCCTCGCGGCACGGCGTGCACTTGCCACACGACTCGTGCTTGTAGAAGTCGATCCAGCGACCGACAGCACGCACCACACAGGTGGTTTCGTCGAAGATCTCCAACGCCTTGGTGCCCAACATCGACCCGGCCGAGCCAACACCCTCGTAATCCAGTGGCACGTCGAGGTGTTCGTCGGTCAGCAGCGGCGTCGACGATCCGCCGGGCGTCCAGAACTTCAGCTGGTGTCCGGCCCGCACCCCGCCGGCGTAGTTGAGCAACTCGCGCAACGTGATGCCGAGCGGGGCCTCGTACTGTCCGGGCCTGGTGACGTGCCCTGACAACGAATACAGCGTGTAGCCGGGCGATTTCTCGCTACCCATGGAGCGGAACCAATCCACCCCGTTGAGCACGATCGACGGGACGCTGGCGATGGTCTCGACATTGTTGATCACTGTCGGGCAGCCGTACAAGCCCGCGACCGCGGGGAAGGGCGGACGCAGACGCGGTTGCCCGCGGCGGCCTTCCAGCGAATCCAGCAGTGCGGTCTCCTCGCCGCAGATGTAGGCCCCGGCGCCGGCGTGCACCACCAGTTCGAGGTCATATCCCGAGCCGGCGATGTCGCTGCCCAGATAGCCGTTGGCGTAGGCCTCGGCGACGGCGTTCTGCAGGCGCCTCAGCACCGGCAGCACTTCGCCGCGGACATAGATGAAGGCATGGCTGGCCCGGATCGCGTACGACGCGATGATCACGCCCTCGACCAGGACATGCGGGGTGGCCAGCATCAGCGGAATGTCTTTACATGTACCGGGTTCCGACTCGTCGGCGTTGACCACCAGGTAGTGCGGTTTGGCGGCGGCGCCGCTGTCGCCCTGCGGGATGAAGGACCACTTGGTGCCGGTCGAGAATCCTGCGCCGCCACGACCGCGCAGACCGGAGTCCTTGACGGCCGAGATCACCGCGTCGGGGTCCATCTTCAAGGCTTTTTCGAGCGCCTTGTAGCCGTCGTTGCGGCGATAGGTCTCCAGCGTCCACGATTCGGGGTCGTCCCAGAACCGGCTCAGCACCGGAGCCAACGGTGTCGGTGACGCCATTACTGACCTCCCCCTGAACCGTCCGGAGACGGCGCGGTCATGTTGTGTTCCTTGGCCACCTGCAGGCCGGCCAGCGTGGCCGCACCGGCACCGCCTTGGCCTTCGTCCGGTCGCGGATCCGGGAAACCGGCCAGGATCCGCTCGCCCTCTTTGAACTTGCAGAGGTTTCCGCGGGTGGGGGCCGGCGGATTTCCGGAGCGCAGACCGTCGACGAGGTCACGAGCCGATGCGACGGTCTGGTTGTCGTAGAACTCCCAGTTGACCATCACCACCGGCGCGAAGTCGCACGCGGCGTTGCACTCGATGTGCTCCAGGGTGACCGACCCGTCGTCGGTGGTCTCGCCGTTGCCGACGCCGAGGTGGTCTTTGAGCGAATCGAAGATGGCGTCGCCACCCATCACCGCGCACAGCGTGTTGGTGCACACGCCGACCAGATAGTCGCCGGTGGGTCCGCGCCGATACATGCTGTAAAAGCTTGCGACAGCGGCGACTTCGGCTCCGGTCAGGCTTAGTTGTGCACCGCAGAATTCCACGCCGGCCGGAGTCACGTAGCCGTCTTGTGCCTGCACCAGGTGCAGCAGAGGCAGCAGCGCCGACCGCGGGTTCGGGTAGCGGCCGATGATCTCCTTGGCGTCGACCTCCAGTTGCGCCTGCACGTCGGCCGGGTACGACTGCGGGGCGCCATCGGTGACGAACTGGCCGGGCTCCTCCGGGGGCGGGCCAAGCCGGAGGAACACCCGTTCGCCGTTGCTGGCGCCGGGCTTTGGTGCTGCGGTCATCGGTCCACTCCGCCCATCACCGGGTCGATACTGGCCACCGCGGTGATGACGTCGGCGACCATGCCGCCCTCGCACATCGCGGCGACCGCTTGCAGGTTTGTGAACGAGGGGTCCCGGTAGTGCACCCGGTAGGGGCGGGTGCCGCCGTCGCTGACCATGTGCACGCCCAACTCGCCACGCGGCGATTCGACGGCGACGTAGACCTGCCCGGCGGGAACCCGGATGCCCTCGGTGACCAGTTTGAAGTGATGGATCAACGCCTCCATCGAGCCGCTCATGATCTTCTCGATGTGCTCCGGGGAGTTGCCGAGTCCGTCCGGACCGACCTTCAGATCGGCCGGCCAGGCGATCTTCCGGTTCTCCACCATGGTCGGGCCGGGCTGCAACTTGTCCAGGCACTGCTCGACGATCTTCACCGACTCTGACATCTCTTTGACGCGAATGATGTAGCGGCCGTAAGAATCACAGCCGTCGTCGGTGATCACGTCGAACTCGTAGTTCTCGTAGCCGCAGTAGGGCTCGGATTTACGGAGGTCAAGCGGGAACCCGGTGGACCGCAGACACGGCCCGGTCACTCCCAGCGCGATGCAACCAGTGAGGTCGAGGTAGCCGACGTCCTTGGTGCGGGCCTTCCAGATCGCGCTCTCGTTGAGCAGGTCGCCCATTTCGCGCAGTGCGACCTTCAATTCCTTGAGAGCCTTGGCGATTTCGGTCTTGGCATCGGGCGGCAGGTCCTGCGACACGCCCCCGGGCCGGATGTAGGCACTGTTCATCCGCAGACCGGTGATGTACTCGAACAGGGTGAGGATGATCTCGCGGCCCTTGAAACCGGTGAACATCGGCGTCATCGCGCCCAATTCCATGCCGCCGGTGGCCAAAGCGACCAGGTGCGACGAGATCCGGTTGAGCTCCATCATCATCACCCGGATCACGTTGACCCGCTCGGGGATCTCGTCGGTGATGTCGAGCAGCTTCTCCACGCCCAGACAGAACGCGGTCTCGTTGAAAAACGGTGACAGGTAGTCCATTCGCGTCACGAACGTCACACCCTGCGTCCAGTACCGGTACTCGAGATTCTTCTCGATCCCGGTGTGCAGGTAGCCGATTCCGCATCGGGCATCGGTGACGGTTTCGCCCTCGATTTCCAGGATCAGTCGCAGCACCCCGTGGGTGGACGGGTGCTGCGGGCCCATGTTGACGACGATCCGCTCGCCGGGTTCGGCCTTCTTGCGAGCGGCCTCGACGATCTTGTCCCAGTCCTGCCCGCCGAGGGTTACGAGGGTTTCGCTCATCAGTTGTACGACCTCCGCTGGTCGGGCGGGGGGATTTTGGCGCCCTTGTATTCCACTGGGACACCGCCGAGCGGGTAGTCCTTGCGCTGCGGGTGTCCCTCCCAGTCGTCAGGCATCTCGATGCGGGTCAACGACGGGTGGCCGTCGAAGATGATGCCGAAGAAGTCGTAAGTTTCGCGCTCATGCCAGTCGTTGGTCGGGTAGATGCCGAACAGCGAGGGGATGTGCGAATCGCCATCGGGCGCAGCCACTTCCAGGCGGACCCGACGGTTGTGCGTGATCGAGCTCAGCGGATACACCGCGTGCAACTCGCGTCCGGTTTCCTCCGGGTAGTGCACGCCGCTGACGCCCAGGCACAGCTCGAACCGCAACTCCGGGTCGTCGCGCAGCCGGCGGGCGACCTGCGGCAGCAACTCGCGGCGCACGTGCAGGGTCAACTCGTCGCGGTAGACCACGACTTTCTCGACAGCGTCGGCGATTTCGACGTCGTCGTCGGCCTTCAGCGCCTCGGCCAGCCGGTCGACGACCTCGTCGAAGTAGCCGCCGTAGGGGCGGGGGCTGCCCTCGTCGATGGTGACCTGGCGAACCAGCCGTCCGTAGCCCGAGGTGTCACCGCTGCCGCGGACCCCGAACATGCCGCGGCGCACGCCGATCCGCTCGGCGTCGGACGGGTCGGAGTCGACGGGAGGGCCGCCGACCTCGCTGGCCGCGCGGGTGGGGTCGTGTTTCGGTGAGCTCATCGCAGCAGCCCGAGGTGTTCGATGGTCGGTCGCGCGGCAAGTGCCGCCTGTTCGGCCTCGGCGATGGCCTGCTCGCGGTTGACGCCGAGCGGCATTTCTTGAATCTTGTCGTGCAGCTTGAGGATTGCGTAGAGCAGCATCTCCGGACGCGGCGGGCAGCCGGGCAGATAGATGTCCACCGGTACGACGTGGTCGACGCCCTGAACGATCGCGTAATTATTGAACATGCCGCCGGACGACGCGCAGACACCCATGGAGAGCACCCATTTGGGCTCGGCCATCTGGTCGTAGATCTGCCGCAACACCGGGGCCATCTTCTGGCTGACGCGGCCGGCCACGATCATCAGGTCCGCCTGCCGGGGCGTCGCCGAAAAACGCTCCATGCCAAAGCGTGCGATGTCGAATCGCGGGCCGGCAGTGGCCATCATCTCGATCGCGCAGCAGGCCAGTCCGAAGGTGGCCGGCCACAGCGAGCTCTTGCGGAAGTATCCCGCCAGCTGTTCGACGGTGGTCAGCAAGAAGCCGCTGGGAAGTTTTTCCTCTATGCCCACGATTTACCTCAATCCCAAGTCAATCCACCGCGGCGCCACACGTACGCGTAGGCCACGAAGACGGTGAGCATGAACACCACCATCTCGACGAGCGCGAACAACCCCAACTGGTCGTAGCTGACGGCCCAGGGGTACAGGAACACGATCTCAATGTCGAAGACGATGAACAGCATCGCGGTGAGGTAGTACTTCACCGGGAACCGCTGCCCGCTGCCGGCGTGCGGTGCATTGGCCGGCTGGTCACTGGGCTCGATGCCGCATTCGTACGCCTCGAGCTTCGCCCTGTTGAAGCGGCGCGGTCCGGTGATTTGGGCGAGTGCGACCGAGCCGAGCGCAAAGGCTGCGGCGATCCCTCCGAGTACGAGAATGGGTAGGTAAAGATTCATCCCGCGACGACGCTTCCTCACTGTGGTCTATGGGCTGGACTGTGAGCGCAACCACAGCCTAGCGACCGTGTGTGGTCGCGCGCTCAGCAGGTTAGATGTGACCTCAACCACAAATAAACAGCCGGTGAACGCGATGACAAGAGGCATCGAGTGCCGATCGCGCAAAGAGCATCAAATAAGAACAGCGCCAAGCGCTTTGACTGACGTGCAGGGCACAAATCTGGTTGGCAAATCGACCCCGTTCAACGGCGGGGTCGCGCGGGATTCCGGAATCGTGAGAGTGCTACCGCACGGGGGCGCGCAGCAACTCGAGAACGGTCCGGCTCAGCCGGATCGGATCGATCGGGTGGGGGACCGCACCCTCGGCGCGTGACCAGCTGGCCAGCCAGGCGTCGTCCTGGCGCCCGGTCAGCACCACAATCGGCGGTCCGTCGTCGATCTCATCCTTGAGCTGCTTGGCCAGGCCCATGCCGCCTTCAGGGGTCGCCTCGCCGTCCAGAATGGCCAGATCGATGCCGCCGGCGTCCACCTGCTGAACCACCACCGGCCCGGTCGCGACCTCGACATAGCTCAGCTCGGGCAGATCCGGATGCACCCGCTTGCCCAACGCCGTCATGACGGCCTGTCGGGTGTTGGCGTTGTCGCTGTACACGAGGACCCGCAGGGGGCTGGCGGCAGACACGGTCCAGATCGTAGCGCCCGGTGAGATTTACTGCGGAGTCCGCGCGAAGTACGCGTCGGCCGAGACCGTCGCCGTCTTCGCGACCATGCCCAGTCGGTTCCAACCGATGTCGAACTGATCGCGGTCGATCTCGGTTCTGGCCGTTACTCGCACCGAGCCGTCGTCGAGCGTGCTGACCTCGACTGGCAGCGGAACGGGCGCGGTGACGCCTTTGATGCTGAACGTGGCTTGCAGGTTCGCCGCATCGCCGGCGCCGGACTCGATGCCGGTGACCTCCACGCTGATCTCCGGATAGCGGTCGGCGTCGAAGAAGTCCGCCGATCGCAGATGCTCGTCGCGCTTGCCAATGCCGGTGCGCAGCGACGCCACCTGGATGTCGAGGCGGCCGAAGATGGCGCGCTGGCCGGTGATTTGGCCGTCGGCGCTGACGTCGGTGAATCGTCCCTTGACGCTGAGCAGACCCCAGAAATTCTTGATGCTGAAGCCGACAACGGAGCGGTCACGATCCAGGCTCCACACTCCGGGCGTGCCCGGGTCCTTCAGCAGTGCGTCGACGCTACCCATGGCGCCACTCCTCCTCAGCTCGTGATCGGCACGAGACCAGCCGGGTCGAAATACTCGTCGATACGGCTGATCAGTGTGTTGGTATCCACTTTGATCACGATGCAGACCCGCAGCGCGATCGATCCGCCGGCAGTGCCGGTGGCATGCAGGATGTGTTGCTGGACGAAGCCGCCGGAGAACAGCTGGCGGTCCAGAATCTCGTAGCTGCGTTCGGCGGTGACGCGGATGAACCACCGCAACACTTTCATCGCGCGGACTTTGTCGTCGTCGCGCAGCGATCCGGTCCGCCACACCGCGATGTCGCCCGCGAAGAGTTCCTCCAGTCGTGGCTCGTCACCGCGCTCGATGGCCGCGAACAGGTCATCGGCCACTCCGGCGACGGCGTCGGCAGCGGGCATCGTCTCGCTCCCTACTCGTCCCGGTAGCCCGGATGCGCGGCCGCCAATCGGCGATCGACCAGGGCTCGCAACGCAGCCTGCACCGGCTCGTCGGCGCCGTTCACTTCGCCGGCCCGGATGGCGGCCGCCAGCGCAGCTTCGTCGCGATAACCGACGCGGGCCAGCGCTTCGCTGACGCCGTCGTCGGGATCGGCGAGCAGCTCCCGTTCCACCATCCTCAAGGCATTGGCCGCGACCCGGGAATGGAAGTTGACCTGACCCGAGGTTGACTCCCGCACATCGGTCTCCAGGAACTCGGCCACGGCGGCGATCAGCTCCGCCGCGGTAGGACGACCGTGTGCCGACGTCATCAGGTCGCGGGCGCTTCGGGTCCGCGGTCGACCCCGCTGCGCAGCTTCACCGATGCCGAGTACGCCAGCGACCGGAACCGCAGCACCGGGTCGTTGGAGGGCTCAATGCCGTCGGTGACGCGCATCGGATCGAAGACGACGATGTCGCCGCCATGCTCGCGTTCCGTGTCGATACCGGTGATGTCGAGGGTGCCGACAGTGACGATCCGGTCGCTCTGCCAGGGTTTCGACGGGTCGACAGTCGAGTCGCCGTGCGCGGCGATCTGCACCTGGTAGTCGAACCGAACCGGTTGCGACGCAAGGCGTTCGTCGAGTTCGGCGGCCAGGAAGTCGGCACCCTTGGCCTTCGCGACGTTCGATGGCAGGAACTCCTCGCCTGCGGCGGGCTGCAGGTGGTAGCGCACGAACCGCTCGCTGCCGTCGGCGGCAATCCAGCGGAATGCGTGCAGGCCGTGATAAGCGACGGTGCCATAGCCGACCGGCACCCGGTTGGCCTCTTTGACCACCGGGAGCGCCTTGACGAAGGTCGGATGGGTGGCGATATATCCGATCAGTCGCAGGGGAGCGGTGGGCCCGGGACGCATCGCCCGTAGCAGCGAGATGAAGCCGTCGGGGGTGCTGGCCGGGAACAGTTTCGCGGTCTGCGTGGACACGTCGGTCGTCGACCCGTCGGGAAGGGTGAACTTCACCGCCATCCCGCGCACCCCCGGGGCGTTGTCGGGTTGCCGCGGATTGCCTGAGCCGCTGGAGAATCGGACCAGGGCGGGCACTGCTCGGCCGTCGAGGTGCGTGGCCCGCGAGAGCGCGGCGGCCTCGGGGGTTGCGGTGAAGGTGCCCCGGTAGAGCTTGCCCTTGGCGTGTAGCGCCCGATTGCCCGGCTGGGCGCCACCGGTTGCGCGGATCGCGTCGATTGCCTGATCAGGAGTGGCCACGCCACAACCCTAGGCTCTCAACCGGCATGTGCGATTGCCTTATCGAGCAAGTTGAGCAAGTCCCACTCGGTCTCGCAGACGCGGCGGCCGATGGTCGCGAGCTCGACCGAGGGCGTTTGCCCGCTCAGGTGGCGTTCGGCCTGGTAGCGGCAGATGATGCCCCACCGCAGCGTGGCCTGAACCAGCCACCAGTGAAAGGCGGCCCGGTCTACCGCGGCGCCGCCGGCTTTTTCGTAACGGTGAAGAAAATCCTCGATGCTGCCCAGCCCGCCGGCGGCGAGACGGGCCGGCGCGCCGAACCGCCAGGCCCGGATGCAGAACCAGGCCAGGTCCTCGTAGACCTCGCCGACATGCACCAGCTCCCAATCCAGCACTGCTGCCAGCCCGGATTCGTCGACGATCAGGTTGCCCATCCGAAAGTCCCCGTGCACCAGCCGTTGCGGCGAAGGCGGCGGGCGGTTGTCGGCAAGCCAGCGGAACGCCCACTCGAAGGTGGCGGTGGTGTCGCCCATGGTGTCCAGCTGGTCGCGCCAGCCCGCCATCTGGTCTTCGTCGCTGATGCCGGGCAGATCCATGTCAGCCTGGTGGATGGCGGCCAGCGCTTCGGCGCACTGGCGCAGCAAATGTTGCCGACCCGCATCGTCGAGCGTCCGCTGGATCCGGCGGACGATCGTCTCACCCCCGATCGCGTCGCAGATCAGGAACGGATTCCCAAGCGCCACAACAGAATCATCGGCGAGGACGATATGAGGAACCGGTGCGCCCGCGGCGGCAGCAGCGCGCTGCGCGTCGGCCTCGAGTTGCATGCCGGCGTGCACCTCGTCGGGTGGCCCGGTGCGCAGGATCAGCGATCGTCGCGCTCCGCCCGTTACCGCGTCGAACGCCCAGGTGGTTCGGCTGGCGCCGCCGCTCAGCGTGTGCAGATTCTCGACGGCGGTATCGGCGCCGAGGGCCGGTTGCAGCACGCCGACGAGCTTTGGCACCAGCTCCTGGGCGACCGTCACTTGCGGCCGAACTTGAACAGCCGCTGGGCCACCCGGCGGATCTGAATCTCCTCGGCGCCCTCGGTGATTCGGTAGCGGCGGTGGTGGCGGTAAATGTGCTCGAATGGTTCGTGCCGGCTGTAGCCCAGGCCGCCGAAGATCTGCATCGCGCGGTCGGCGGCGTCGCACACCAACCGGTTGGCCCGATAGTTGGCCATCGACACTTTGTCCGACACTTCCATGTGATGGTCGCGGTCGAGGTGCCAGGCCGCGTACTGAACCAGCAGGCGCACCATCTGGGCTTCGGTCTGCAGTTCGGCCAGCGGCCATTGCACGGCCTGGTTGCTCGACAACGGCTTACCGAAGACTTTTCGGGTGCCGGCGTATTCGGCGGCACGGTCGATGCAGTATTGCGCCGCGCCCAGGCTGCTGGCGGCCTGGCGAATCCTGTTCTCGTGCAGGAAGGTCTGCGCGACCTCGAGTCCGCGGTCCAGCTCGCCGAGCACCGCGCCGGCGGGCACCCGCACATCGGTCAGCTCGACCTCGCCGTGATCGGTGGGCATGTTGAACGTCCACCAGTAGTACGGAACCTCGAAGCCGGGTGTGTCAGTGGGCACCAGGAACGCGGTGATGCCCTGGGCCTGGCCCGGCTCACCGGAGGTGCGGGCGAAGATCAAGTCGTGCGTGGCTCGGTGCACCCCGGTGTTGAATCGCTTGGAGCCGTTGATGATCCAATCGCTACCGGCTGGCTTGGCGTGGGTTTCCAGCCAGGTGGCGTCGGAGCCGTGCAGCGGCTCGGTGAGCCCGAAGGCCATCGAGCGTTCCCCGGTGATCAGTGCCTCGGACCAGGCGGCGCGCTGTTCGTCGGTGCCGAACCGCTCCATCATGATCACCTGCGGGAAGTTCCCGACGATCGAGGACTCGTTCTGCAGGTCGTTGTGCAGGCCAAGGCCTTTGTGCGCCAGATGTTCCCGAATGACCGCCATGTCGAGGTTGGTGCCGTCGCGGCCGCCCAGCGACGACGGCAGGCCGTAGCGCAGCCAGCCCGCTGTGTCGGCGCGACGACGCATCTCGGACAGCAGGTCCTCCCACTCTCGGGTGGGGATGCCGTCATTGTCCCAATCGGTGCGGGCATGTTCGCGACGCTTGTCGAAATACTGCATGTTGTCGGCCTGCAGCGGGGCGATCTCGCGCTCGATGAATGCGTCCATGTCGGCCAGCAGGCCCGGAAGGTGTTCGGGCAATGTGAAATCCACAGTGATTTCTCCCTAGGTTCTCTCAGGTCCGCCGTACAAGGTTTTCTTCCATACCGTAGCGAGGGTGGCAATGGCGTCGTCGTCGCCGATGTCCATGCCCAGGCCGGATCCACCGACGAACACCGTGGTGAAGTTCTCGAACAGCAGCGCGATCGCCGCGGCGATGTGCTCGGGATTGAGTTCGGCGGCATAGCCCTGTTGCTGCGCGCGTCGCACCGAGGCCGCGACGATGTCCATGCCGAACCGCCGGAACTCGTTCTGCACGGTGGCGAATCGCTGCTGGGTGGCCGCGAGTTGCGCGATCGCGATCATGATGCCGATGTTCTGCTTGAACATGTTCCAGTAGCCGGCCACCACCGTCGTAAAAAACGCATCGTCGTCCGGGGACTCCGGCAGGTGCAGGCTCAGCCCGGACGGCGTCACGACCTCGTGCAGAAACGATTCCGCCAGCGCTGCAAGCAGGTCTTCTTTGTCGTCGAAGTACCGGTAGAACACCGCGGCGGACTTGCCGGCGGCAGAGGTGATGTCGGCCAACGTTGTGCCGTGAAAACCGCGCTCCGCGAACAGTTTGCGGGCAGCCTGCTCGATGGCCGCCCGGGTCTGGCGGCCTTTCGCGGTGGGGACTTCAGTCGGCATGTTTGCGGTCGCCGGCGCGTAGCAGGGAACTCGGTAGATCGTGGCCTACCACTGACTTCGCCACACCGGCCGCGGCGATCGCGGCCTGCAGGTCGATCTCGGTGTCGATGTCGCTGTCGCGCAGCAGATACACCAGGTCCTCGGTGGCGATGTTGCCGGTGGCGCCCGGCGCGAACGGGCAACCGCCCAGCCCGCCGGCCGAGGCGTCCAGCCGCGTGACGCCCGACTCGACCGCGGCGTACGCGCTGGCCAGGCCGGCGCCGCGGGTGTTGTGGAAATGCCCACCCAGCGGCAATTCGCCGATCACCGGGCGCAGTCGCGTGATCAACGACCGGACCCGTCCCGGCGTGGTGGTGCCGATGGTATCGGCGATGCTGAACCGGTCGACACCGTAATCGATTGCAGCGCTGGCGGTGTCGAGGACCCGCTGCGGTGGTGTGGGTCCTTCGAACGGGCAGTCCCACGCGACCGCGAGGACGACCTCGACCGTCACGTCGCTGCCGTGGGCGATCGCGACGATCTCACTGATCTGCTCGGTGGCCTGTGCACTGGTTCGCCCGACGTTGGCCTGGCTGAATGCGTCGCTGGCCGCGACCACGTATTCGATCGAGCGCAGGCCTGCGGCCACGGCCCTCCTTGCGCCGTTAGGACTGGCGACCAGCGCGGAGAATTCGATGTCGGGGTAGTGGTGCAGTTCGGCGGCCAACTCGGCGGCGTCGGCCATCGAGGGCACCTTCGTCGGGGAGACGAACGCGGTGGCTTCGATTTCGCGTACGCCGGTCGCAGCCACGGCGGCCAGTAGTTCCAGCTTGGCGGACAACGGGATTGGCTTCTCGATCTGCAACCCGTCGCGCAGCGCCACCTCGCGAATCTCGACGCGTGTCATTGGCGCCGCTCCTCCTCATCGCTATGCTCTGCATCGTCGGCGGCGCGTGTCATCAGATCACCCCCTGCGCCCGTAGTGCCTCGATCTCGTGGGCGCTCCGGCCGAGCAGGTCGCCGTAGACGTCGTCGTTGTGCTGACCCGGTCGTGCTGACCCGGCGTTGCGGACGCCTCCGGGTGACTCCGACAGCACCGGCGTAATGCCGGGCCCCAACACCGGGCGACCGAGTCGCTCGTCGTGGTGCTCGACCAGCATGCCGCGTGCTCGCAGTTGTGGGTCGATCACCACATCGGCGACCGTGTTGATCGGACCCGAGATCACGCCCGCGGCGCTGAGGGTATCGATGATGTCGGCGGGCTGACGCTCGGCGGCCCACGCGCCGATGATGTTGTCCAGCTCGTCCTGATTGCGGCCGCGGGCAACGTGATTGGCGAACCGCTCGTCGGTTGCTAGTTCGGCTTGTCCCATCGCCGTGCACAGCCGGGCGAACACGGTGTCCTGGTTGGCCGCGATGACGACCCACGAGCCGTCGGCACTCTGATAGATGTTCGACGGGGCGATACCCTCCAGGCGGGTGCCGGACGGGCCTCGGACCACCCCTCCGACGTCGTAATCGGGGATGGTGGATTCCTGGACGGCCAAGCATGATTCGGTGAGCGCCACGTCGACGACCTGCCCATGCCCGGTGACGCTGCGCCGATACAGCGCCGCCAGCGCGCCCTGCGCGCCGAACATGCCGGCCAGGCTGTCGCCCAGCGATAGCGCCAGCCGCGGCGGTGGGCCGCCGGGAAACCCGTTGAGGTGTCGCAATCCGCTGGACGCCTCGGCCACTGAGGCGTATCCGGGCTTGTGCGCGTCGGGCCCGGTCTGCCCGTAGCCGGATACCCGAACCAGGATGATCCCTGAATTACGTTGGTTGAGAACGTCGTAACCGAGTTTCCACTTCTCCAGTGTGCCCGGGCGGAAGTTTTCCACCACGATGTCGGACTTCTCGATGAGGTCGAGGAACAATTCGCGGCCGTGCGGCCGGCGCAGATCCAGGGTGATGGCTCGCTTGTTGCGGGCGTGCACGGTCCAGAACACGTGGTGCCCGTCGACCTCGGCCTGACCCCAGGTGCGCAACGGATCCGACGCACCCGGCAGTTCGACCTTGATGACGTCGGCACCCATGTCGCCGAGCAGCCGTCCGGCGAACGGCCCGGAGATCAGGGTGCCCAACTCGAGCACCCGGATACCGTCCAGCGCACCGCTCACTGCACACCCGTGAATCCGTGGCGCTCAAGCCAATCGGTGACGACGGTGACGGCCTCGCGCAACTGGGCACGCTGTTCGGGACCGGCGTAGTAGTGCGTGGCGCCGTGGATCTCGTGCATCTCCTTGTCCGGGTGGCCGATGGCCTCGAAAAGACGCCGGGTGTGCTCGGGTGTGCAGGCGTCGTCGGCCAGGTTGCCGATCACCAACGCCGGCACTGCGATGTCGCGCCCGCAGGCGATACCGTCGCCGTGGGCGTCGTCGTAGCTCCACTGCGACAGCCAACTGCGCAACGTGGAGAACCGCGCCAACCCGACCGGGCCCATGTTCACTACTCGAGGATCGCCGAGGTAGCACGTTCCGGGAACCCGTTCGTTGGGATCGACCGCCGGATCGAGCCACCGCGGGTCGGCCATGGTGCCGTGGACGATGAAACCGAACTCGTCGTCCGGACGGCCGGTGGCCTTCAACTCGGCCAGTTTGTCCTTGACCCAGGCGGTGATTCGGCGGTTGCGGTCGATCTGGGCCTGCCGGTAACGGGCCAGGAACTCCTCGCTGTACGGCGGCTGGTTGGGGTTGTCCGGGTTGTAGAGATCCAGTTCCGGGTCGCGGTTGGTCGGGTCCGATTCGTCGAGAATCGAGGCGTCGAGCCATTCGGTCAGCGTGCCGTGTCGGCTGATATGCGCGGCCAGCAGCATGATTCCGTCTGCGGCCGGCAGGTCGAGCTTGGTCAGGTCGGGACCGTCGCCGGACGGGCTCGAGGTGACCGTCGCATGCTGGGCCTGCTGTTGGTAGAACACCGACAGCGACCCCCCGCCGCTCCAACCGGCCAGTACGACCTTGCGGTAACCGAGACGCTCCTTGGCATCTTTGATGGCCGCGCCGAGATCCTCGATCACCTTCTCCATCAGCAGCGCCGAGTCGGTGCCGCGGAATCGGCTGTTGCAGTAGATGACGTGGTGACCGGCTCGCGCCAGCGCGTTGATCATCGGCAGATAGGCCCCGCCGCCGATCGGGTGCATGAACATCAGCGCGGTGTCGGACGGGTTGTCCTTCGGCTTCAGCAGATAGCTTTCCAGCACCACGATTTCGGCCAGCCCGCCGTAGACATCGCGGACACCGGAATTATTTTGAAACGCAACCAGATACGGGATCCGCTCGTAGTCGTATTTCACGGGCGCGGAAGTCGTCATCAGTGCTGTCCTAGGTCGTGCGCCAGCACTTCGGCTGACGGAGTGAGCCGCCGACGGGTGTCGACGGCGATTACCTGCCAGTCGACGCGCGAATGCTCGTCGAACTTGCGGCGTGCACGTTCGCGCGCCTTCTCCGGCGCACCGTGGTGAACACCTTGCGGCGCATGGGAAATCAAGCCGGGTGGCATCGGGATGCCGTACAACGAGCCGCCGTGAAAAAACGCGATCTCGTCGTAATCGACGTTGCGGTGATACCAGGGAGTGCGTTCGGTGCCCGGCACGCCTTCGGCGGGCTTGGGCAGGAAGTTCATCACATAAACGCCGGTAGCCTGCATGAACAGGTGCACGGTGGGCGGCAGGTGAACACTGTCGGAGGTGACGACGTTGTAGTCGGCGATGTTGAAGGTGAAGGCGAAATTGTCGCCGCGCCATCCTTCGATGTCGAGCGGATTGTGCTGGTAGACAAGCGTTGTCGGGCCACCCTCGTGGACCAGCCGGACGTGATACTCGTCGCGGCCGTCGTCGTCGATCGGCTGGGGCTCCGGGATCACCGCCTGCGAGGGGTCGAACGGAAAGTGGCGGCCCAGCGAACCCGGTGGGGGAACGCGGAACTCGTCGGTGGCCTCGATCATCAGCAACGTCGTCTCGGCGTCGGGCACCTGGCGCCAGGTACATGCCTTGGGTAGATACACCCAATCGCCGGCTTGGTAGCGCAGCGGCCCGAACTCGGTCTCCAGCAGACCTTCGCCCTGATGTACGAAGCACAGCAGATCGCCGTCGACGTGCCGGGCGTAGTACGGCATCGGCTGCTCGCGGCGCGACAGCGAGATCCGGCAGTCTGCGTTGGTGAACATCAACAGCGGCCCGCCGTCGGCGTCGGTGGCGTCGCCGGGTTTGAGTTCGCTGGATAACACGTCGATCGGCCGCAGCGGGCCCTCTGCCCGGTAGGCGGTGGGGTCGTTGCGGCGATACAGGTTCGCGGTGCGGCCGGTGAAGCCGCCGCGGCCCAGTTCGTCGTCCTTCAGCCCGTCGAGATCGGCGTGCAGGCGCCGTGGGGTCTTACCTTTACGCAGGTGAATGAAGGATTCCATAACGGCTCCAGGGTTGCGCTGGCGACTTGGCGATCATAAAACTGAAAGTGACATTACTTTTTGTTCTGGACGCTGACAAGAGAAGTCGAGATTATTTTTCCGGACCGGCGCAGTCTGTATCGGCATGAGCAACGACACGATCAACGCGACCGTCACCATCCCCGCTTCGGCCGAGGCGGTGTTCGACGTCCTGGCGGATCCCACAACGCACGCCGCCATCGACGGGACCGGCTGGGTGCGGGAAGCTCTCGACGGCGAGACCCTGACGTGGGTCGACCAGATTTTCCGGATCGCGATGTATCACGACAACCACCCGGACAAGAACTACGAGATGGCCAACAAGGTGGTCGTGTTCGACCGCCCCCGCGCCATCGCCTGGGAGCCCGGCCAGGACATCGCCGGAGACGGCAACCTGTCATTCGGCGGATGGATCTGGCGCTACGACATACGTGACACCGGCCCGTCGGAAGCCGACGTCACGCTGACTTACGACTGGTCGGCCGTACCGGCTGAACTGCGTCAGCACATCCAATTCCCGCCGTTCGAACCCGCACACCTGGCGAATTCGCTCGCCCATCTGTCCGACCTCGTAGCGTCGAGTCGAACCGCCGTCCAGACTTAAACGTCTGCGAACGCCACCGGCGTGTCGTGGCAGGCGGTTGTGTGTCGAGAAGCCGCGGGCCGCCCTGGCAGCGTCAATCACGCACGCGTAGGACGACTTTCCCCTTCGCGGTGCGGTTTTCCAGCGAGGCGATCGCGGCCCCGGCTTCCTCCAACGGGTAGACGACCGGTTCGGGCGGCGCCAGCTTGCCGGAGGACAGCAGCTTCTCGAGGTCGGCCCACTGCTCGGCCAGCGCGTCGGGGTGGGTTCCGGCCCAGGCGCCCCAGCCGACACCGACCACGTCAATGTTGTTCAGCAGCAACCGGTTGACCTTCACCGTCGGGATATCGCCCCCGGTGAAACCGATGACCAGCAACCGGCCGCCCGGGGCGAGTGAACGCAGCGAGTCGGTGAACCGATCGCCGCCGACCGGATCGACCACCATGTCGACGCCGCGGCCGCCGGTCAGTTCCTTGGCGGCGTCCTTGAAACCGTCGGCCAGCACGACATCGGTCGCGCCCGCGGCGCGCGCGATGTCGGCCTTCTCCTCGGTGCTGACCACGGCGATGACCTTGGCTGCACCAAGTACCTTCGCCAGCCGCAGCGTCGACGTGCCGATGCCGCCGGCGGCGCCGTGTACCAACACCGACTCGCCCTCGCGCAGCCGGCCACGGACGGTCAGCGCGAAGTACATGGTCAGGTCGTTGAACAGCAGCCCGGCGCCGGCGGTGAAACTGACGTTGTCCGGCAGCTTGAACACCCGGTCGGGCTGCAGCACCGCAACTTCAGCCATGCCGCCGGTCAGCATGGTCAGGCCGACCACGCGGTCGCCTGCTTTCACGTGCGCATCGGCTGGGGCCGACCGCACGACGCCGGCGATCTCGGCGCCCAGCACGAAGGGCGGGTCCGGGCGGTACTGGTAGAGGCCGCGCGTCAACAACGCGTCGGGAAAGGCCGCGCCGGCCGCGTGCACGTCGACGATCACTCCGTCGCCGGTCGGTTCGTCGATTTCACCGACCTCGACTGCGTCCGGTCCGTCAAGCCTGGTCAATTGGGCTGCGCGCATGCCACCTCCGTTGTGAGTCGCTAGCGCTTGACGTTAGCCCCCGGGTGACTGGGCACGGTCAAGCGCCTGAGCCAGTCCGTCGACGATCAGGTCGAGGCCGAAGGCAAACTCGTCGTCCAGCGGCACCGGAAGGCTGTCCGCAACGGCGACAGTGGCGGGGAACTGGCTTGTGTCGAGGTCGTGGAAGATCTCGGCCAGTTTTGCGTCGCCAAGATCTCCGTGGCTGCTGTTGAGCTGCATGGCAAAACCGAGAATGTAGCGGGCCAGTGTCGCGTACGACCGCGCCGCGAGTGCCGGCGGAAAGCCGTCGGCGAGCAGGAACGTGAGCATCTGTTCGCGGGCCGCGAGGGCGTTCGGCCCGATCGGCACGTCGTCGGCCAACAGTGACGTCACGTTGCGGTGACGACGCAGTACGTCAAACATGCTGTGGGCAGCCACTTTACATGCCTCTTGCCAGGGCAGCGCGCTCAACGCCTCCCGGTCCAACTCGATGGTGCCGAACATGGTGTCGACGACGTGGGCGATCAAGTCCGACCTGCCGGCGAAATGCCGATACAGCGTGGCTGTGCCCGAATCCAGCCGCTGCGCAAGGGTTCGCATCGACAGGGCGTCGGCTCCTTCGTCGTCGACGATCTGCAATGCGGTCGTGACGATCCGATCCAGCGGTACCGGCGGGCGGCCGCGGGAGCGGGACTGGGTGGTGCTCATCGCGTCAGTATGGCGACCCTTGACAGCTATCGCAATAACGGAAACACTGTAGCCATTAATCAAACGACGAGGACGCCACCATGCTGCTTCCCCTTTCGACCGAGTCATTCACGGCTCCCACCGACCGAGACATGCTGCCCTCGGAGCGGCGCACTTTCGTACGCACCCACCGCACGTGCGTATTCGGCCACCGCCGGCGACAGGACGGCCCGGGAATGTCGGTCGTCTATTACGTCCCGACCGACAACGACGAGCTGCTGGTCTCCACGATGGCGGGGCGCGGCAAGGCCAGGGTCATTGCGCGCGACGGGAAGGTGAGTATCTGCGTGCTCGACGAGCGCTGGCCGTTTGCCTACCTGCAGGTGTACGCCGACGCCGTGATCGAGACCGATCACGACCTGATTGTCGACGTCATGATGGCCGTCGCCGGACGGATGTCCGGGCAGCCGCTCGGGGAAGAGGCTCGCCCGTTCATCGAAAATATGGCGGCAGAAGAGGATCGAGTCGTCGTGCGTTGCCGGCCGTATGAGACCTTCGCCCAGCCGCCGCGGCATCTGCACCGCAATGATCAGGAAGAGGTTGTCTCGCACTGGGTGTCGGGCACTGTCCCTTGGGGCGCAACGGATCCGGCCTGAACAGTGAGTCGCCTTGTGTTGCACGGGGCCACGGTGATCACCATGTCGCCGGACCGGCCCGACGCCGAACGTGTCGACATCGTGTTGGAGGACGCTCGAATCGCCGAGGTCGGTGCGCCCTCGGACGCGACCGTCACTGAGCGGGTCTGCGGGATTCGAGCGAGCGGTTGCTTACGTCGTACTCGTCAGCCGGGCGACTCCGCGCATGACAGCGCGGCTGGCGACGTGCCGGATCTGCTGCACCGGTGACCGCGGAATAAGTTGCGGCGCAGAACCAAAACGCGGGAACAGCCTCAGGGCGTTGGTGCGCTCGATGGCGGCGCACGCGGTGGCGTCGAGTCCGGGGTAGGTCTCCAGTCCGGCCGCGAACAGTTTTCCGGCCGCGATGGGAGCGAACGGGAAGTCGGAACCGAAGGTGATGTGCCCGGGTTTCGCGAAGGCGAGCAGGCTGGGCAATGCGGCCGCGCTGGACGACAGCGCGGTATCGAAATAGAACCCGGCGAAGTCGTCTAGCACGTCGGCCCAGCTGCGACCGGTGTCGCCGGTGATGGCGATCGCCATCCGGTGGCTGGCATAGGGGACGAATCCGCCCGCGTGGCTCAGGATGAACCGAATGTTCGGGTAGCGCGTCCGAATACCATTGCGCACCAACAGATATGCGGCTCGGGTGGTGTCGAGCAGGAAGTCCGCCGCGAACGGCACGACGCCTGGCACCTTCGGTCCCGGTAGTTCGCCGGGGTGAATGAGGACCACCGCCGAGCGCTCGTTGAGGGTGGAAAACAGTGCGTCTTGGCCGTCCTCACCGAGATACGTCCCGGCGTTGTTGGCCAACAGCACCACACCGTCGGCGTGCAGTTCGTCGAGCGCACGCACGGCTTCGGCGACGGACTCGTCGATGTGTGGCAGCGGCACGGTGGCGAAGTATCCGAGTCGGTCAGGTTGGGCCTCAACCACGCCGGCGGTGTAGTCGTTGAGATCACGTGCCAAGGCGGCCGCATCGACCGCATTCGGCAAAAACGCTGTGCCAGGTGTGGATACCGACAGGACGGCTGTGCCGACGTCGAGATCCGACATCGCCTGCAGCGACGCTTCGGGACTCCATTCCGGCAGCGCGCGTCCACCGGCGTCGAGAAGGCCGCCCTGCATCAACATCTTCCGGTATTCCGGTGGGATGATGTGGTGGTGGGTGTCGATGCGCAACACGAGTGCCTCCTAGTCGGGGATACCGGCGTGAGCCAGCGCCGGCACGGTGTCTTCGCGATGCAGTAATGAGTGGGCGGCGGCTTTGAATTGGGAGAGCTTCTCGACGATGCCCTGCCCTTCCCGGGTGTGGCCCCAGATGCTGATTCCCTGATATGTCGTTGGCTCCCAGGTCTTCTCGTCAACGACAATCGGATTCCAGCCGACCTCCCACTCGAAACCGGACGGAGTCACGGCGTAGTAGGACAGCTCGCGGTCATTGGTGTGTTGCCCGATGTGTAGAGCCATCTGGAAACCGAGATCTTTGATTCGCTGGTAGGACGCAACCATGTCGTCGAGCTCGGCGACCTGGATGTTGACGTGTTGAACGCGGGTGCGGATCGGGTTGATCGGCAGTCGGTTGACCGCCGCGATCGCGATCGTGTGATGGCGCTGGTTGACGCGCAGGAATCGGATCTTGAATTTGAGGCCGCTGATCGTCTCGTCGATGTAGTCGGTGAGCCTCGCGTCGAACACGGTGTCGTAATAGCCGCGCACCTGCTGCGGTTTGGTGGAGGTCACCGCAACGTGACCGATGCCGGCGTCTCCGGTGACGAAGCCGCCGCGCACCGCCATGTCCAGCGGCGTGCCGTCGATGTCCGGCCGGGTGAAGATCTCCTGGATCAGACCGTTGGGCCCGGGAAAGCGGGTCAGACGTTCGACCCCGCGCAGGGCGGCTTCCTCGTCGGTACCCTCGCTGATCGGCACACGGTGCAGGGTGACGCGGCGAAGGACTTCGTCGAATGTCCGGTGGTCATCGATCTGCCAGCCGAGCGCGCTGACGTCTTCTGCCGGCCCGCGCCGTACCAGGAAACGGCATTGGTGGTCGTCGAGGCGAAAGCGCATCACGTCGGGCAAAGCGTCGTCGAGATGCATCCCGATGGCGTCGCAACCGAAACGTCGCCACTCGGCGAACTTCTCGGTGTCGACGACGACGTAGCCGAGTTGCAGGTTTCCGAAGATGTTCATCGGAGAAAGTCGATGACGACGCGGTTGAACAGCTCGGATCGTTCCCACTGCAGCCAGTGGCCGGTGCGCGCCGTCATGATCAAGTCCGCGTCGGGCATCAGGTTGACCAGCATCGGCCCGCCGGCCGGCCGGTTCACTTTGTCGTCGCGACCCCATAACACCAATGTCGGTGTGGCCAACTGTGTGAGCCGCTTGTCGCGGGTGAGATCCATCCGCCACAGTGTGCGCAGCGCGCCCGGTCCGGCGGGACGACGCAGCGGGGGATCGGCCACCACTTCGGGATCGATCGAGGCGGTGTATCGCGTGTCGATCAGGCTGTCCGGCACCGAAGACCCATCGTAGACAAGGTAATTGCGGATGAATGCCTCGAGCTTGTCGCGGCTGGGACCGCTCCCGCCGTAGTACGACAACAGACTCTTCAGTCCGGCGGTCGGAAGGCCGCGGGTGGTGCCGACGCCGCCGGGTCCCATCAGGACCAGCTTGTCGACCCGATGGGGAGTGTCCAGCGCCAAGCGGAGCGCCGCTGCGCCGCCGTAGGAGTTGCCCACCAAACATGCTGTGGCGATTCCGAGTTCATCCATCAGGCCACGGATCATGTCGGCCAGGTAGCCGAACGGGTCGGATTGGTCGACGCCCTTGGCTGAGCGGCCGTAGCCGGGCATGTCGGGCACGATCACCCGGAAATACCCTGCAAGAGCGTCGATGTTGCGAGAGTAGTTGGAGACACCTGATGCGCCGGGCCCACCGCCGTGCAACATGATCACCGGCGCCCCGGTGCCGGCTTCGGCGACGAAGATCGGCGTGCCCGCGACGTTGACGGTGTGCTCGATCAATGCCGCGGTCATGCGTGGGCCTCCGTCCTGGTCGGGTTGACAAAGGCGTACCCGGTCGGCGGCGGTGGCAGCGGCTTGCCCGATCCCGCTGCGGCGTAGATGAATCCGTCCGGTCGCAGCACCACGGCTGTTGCTTTCTTGCGCTGCAACCACTGCACAAGACTGGGCTCGCTGACGGCCATCGTCGGAGCGCACCACGCGTCCGCACCATGGGGTAGCTCGCCGATGTGCAGGATGGTCCAGTGCCGGGCGAGGACGTCGTCGAGGCGGACGCGCGTTCCGTCCGCGTTGGTGACCCACGGCTGGGGGATCTGCCACCCCAGGGCGCGGTGCTTGACGGCACTGAGGAAGCCGCGTCGGTAACGAGCGGCGGGAAGCCAGGTAAACCTGTCCAGCTGGTTGCCGATCGCCGGAGCTCGTAAAATGTTGCGCATCAGATGATTTCGCACCGCCGCAATCGTTCGGTTCCGCACCTTGATGATCCGCCCCGTGCGGCATGCACGCCGGGTCACTTCGACCAGATGTGGCTGGCGTTCGGTTTGGTAGGAGTCGAGCAGCGCCTCCGGCGCTTGTCCCTTGACCACAGCGGCGATTTTCCAGCACAGGTTCGCGGCGTCACGCACGCCCGCCGACATTCCCTGCCCGATCCACGGCGGCATGGCGTGTGCGGCATCGCCGGCCAGGAAGACCCGGCCCACCCGCCACCGGTCCGCGACGCGGACGTGGTGGCTGTAGATCACGGCCCGCAGAATCTCAACGTTCTCGTTGGTGATGCCCTGGTCGTTGAGCACCTTCCAGATCGCTTCGTGCCGGAGCAGGTCCTGCTCGAGTTCGCCTGTCCGGGCCGGATATTCCCAGCGGTGATGACCCAGGGGGGTGGGGCAGTCGACGGTGGGCCGGTCCGGATTGCAGTGAAAGCGGAGCCGGTCGTGGCCGTCCCATTCCTTGCGGAGCTTGGTGTCGATGACGACCCAGCGCTCGCTGTAGGTCCGCCCGGCGTAGCCGACCCCGAGTTGGCACCGCGTCGGCGACGACCCGCCATCCGCGGCGATCACGTAGGACGCGCGGATCCGCTGCAGTCTGTCGGTGCGAAGGTCGGCGAGCATCAACTCGACGCCGTCGTCTTCGGCGTGCACCCGCAGGCATTCGCGTTCCAAGAGTACGTCGACGTGAGCGAAGCGCTGCACACCCTCCCGCAGGACGCCGTCGACCGCCGGCTGGTACAGGAACTGCTGGGGCGGATGTCCGGCGCCGCGTGGCCTGATCTTCAGGTCGATGAACGGGACGTTGTTGGCGTCGACGAATGTCAGCGGACGATCGGGGAGCATGTCCTGCTGCAGCCGATCGGCCAAGCCGACCGACTGCCAGATCCGCATGACCTCCTCGTCGGTGGAGATCGCCCGCGCGCGGTTGTAGACGTCCGGATCCCGCTCGATCACAGCGACTTTCAAGCCGAGCTGGCCGAGGATGTTCGCGGCGGTCGCACCGGTCGGACCGTAGCCGATCACTGCTACGTCGTAGGTCTCTGAAGTGGTCACAGTGGTCTCTCGTCGTCGAGGGGTTGTCCTGTAGTGATCGTTACGGTAATGTAGCGATCACTACAGAGTCAAGGGGGTGGCAGTGGCCAAAAGCGAGCAGCCGGCACGGCGCAAGCGCGCCGACGGTGAGCTGTCCCGGGAGCGCATCCTCGACGCCGCCACCGAGATCGCGGCCGAACGCGGCTACGAGGGCGCGAGCATTGCGCTGGTCAGTGCCAAATGCGGATTGCCGGCCAGTTCGATCTACTGGCACTTCAAGAACAAGGACGACCTGATCGCCGCGGTGATCGAGCGCAGCTTCGCTGATTGGGCGAAGGCATGGCAGATCCCCGTCGAAGGCTCACCCCGAGATCGGCTGGCGGGCATGGCCATGCAAATTGCGAAAGCTCTACTGGATTCGCCGGACTTCATTCGGCTCGGGTTGATGTTGTCGCTGGAGCGGCGCCCGGTTGAGCCGCGCGCACGGGCGATGTTCCTTGAATCCCGGACCCGGACCTACAACCAGCTTGCCGAGACCATGCGCGGTTTCACGCCGGATCTGACCGCGGCACAGATCCACCAACTCGTCACGTACGCCATCGCCGGCGCCGACGGATTGTTCATCGCCAAGGAGATCGGCGGCGATGCGGTCGACCTGCTCGAACTCTTTCAATTGCACGCATGGGCGCTGTACGACAGTGCAGTGCGGATGCTCTCCGAGGGCGGTCGTCCATGACCGTTACGCCGCACAGCGAGCAGGGTGCGCGACGCGGGGAGCACACGGGTCGCTCCTCGAACCCGGTGATCAAGGTCCACGACCTGGCCTGGCTGGAGTTCGAGAAGCCGGATCTGGCGCGCGCCGAGGCGTTTTCGCATGCATTCGGCTTCACAACGGTGTCGCGCACCGGCGACGAGCTGTACCTGCGTGGCAGCGATCCGGGTGCGGCGTGTGTACTCATTCGCCGGGGCGCCACGTCGCGGTTCATCGGGACGGCGTTCCTGGCGGCCGATGAGGCCGATGTCCGGCGGCTGGCCGCGGCCAACCGTGCACAGCCGCGCGCGCTGCCCGAGGCGATCGGCGGGCTCGCGGTCGACCTGGCCGATCCCGGCGGTATGCCGGTGTGCGTGGTGGCCGGTACCCGTCAGCTACCGGCACTGCCTGCGCAACCGGTGCACACGTTCAACTTCGGGGCTGAGGTCCTGCGCGCCAATGCCACCCAGCGGCCCCCGCGCCGACCGGCCGGCGTGCAACGCCTCGGCCATGTCGTGCTACAGCGGGCCAGGTATCGCGAATCGCTGAATTGGTATCTCGAGCAGCTCGGCATGATCGTCAGCGACTTCCTGTTCTTCCCCGGCCAGCGCGATCGCGGACCGACGATGAGCTTCATCCGCTGCGACCGTGGCCAGACTCCCGCCGACCACCACACCCTTGCGCTCGCGTTGGGCCCGACGGACCGCTACCTGCACTCGGCCTATCAGGTGTGCGACCTCGATGCCCTCGCCGCGGGCGGAGAGTACCTGAAAGACGCTGGCTATCAACGATCCTGGGGAGTCGGGCGGCACATCCAAGGCAGCCAGATCTTCGACTACTGGCGCGACCCGGACGGCTTCATGGTCGAGCACTTCAGCGACGGCGACATGTTCGACTGCACGCTGGAACCCGGATGGGCACCGTTCACCGCGTCCGGGCTTGCCCAGTGGGGACCGCCCGCCTCCAAAGACTTCCTCGGCACCAATCCGAGATCCCTGCCGCACGAAGCCCGTTCGATGATCAGCGCACTGCGGTCAGACAACGAGTTCGATGTCCGCCGGCTGATCGGCCTGATGAAAGCAGCCACCTCATGACCCTCTCGATCTTGCGCACCGCTGATGCGTGGTGGGTGGCGACCGCCGCCGGTGCCGTCCAGGTCCACACCGACGCCACGACGACGGCGGGACTGCTCGCTGACCGGGCAGCCGTCGAGGCGGCGGCATCCGGGTCGGGTGCGGTTCCCATCGACAGCCTCGCCCTACTCTCCCCGGTCACCGCGCCGTGCCGGGTGGTGGCGCAGATGACGAATTTCGCCTCGCATGTCAAAGACGCCGGCATGGACCCGAAGTCGATCCCACTCACGTTCTTCCGCAAGGCATCCGGCTCGATTACCGGGCCGGCCGACGCCATCGTCAAGCCGTCGCATGTGCGATTCCTCGACTACGAGGTCGAGATCGGACTCGTGATCGGCCGTGACATTCCGGTCGGCACGCAGATCTCCGAGGCGAACCTGGCCGACCACATCGCGGGCCTGGTGGTGACCAACGACGTGTCCGCCCGTGATGTCCAGCTCCCGAAAACGCAGTTCTACGAGTCGAAGTCGTACCCCAGCTTCACCCCGGCGGGCCCGGTGCTGGTGCTACTGGAGGCCGACGAACTCAACCGTTTCGGCGATCTACGCCTCCGGCTACGGGTCAACGGTGAAACCCGTCAGGACGCGAAAGTCGACGGCGACATGATCTACCCGCCGCTGCAAGCGCTGCAGGCATTGACCCGGTTCCAACGCTTGGATGCGGGCGATCTCGTTTTGACCGGGACGCCGGTCGGCACCGCGCTCAGCGCTCCACCCAAGCCGATCGAGGTCATCGGCTCTCTGCTACCGCCCGCGGTCAAATGGAAGGCGTTCTTCAACCGACAGGCCAAGAACCCGAAGTACCTGCGCGACGGCGACATCGTGGAAACTTCGGTCGCCACCGACGACGGCGCCATCGACCTGGGCACGCAGCGCAACATCGTGAAATACGCGTAATGCGCGCGGCGCCCAACGGGATTCCGGTCTATCGGCCCGACATTTACGCCACCGACGCGATCATCAATCCCCATCCGCACTATGCGCGGCTTCGTGAACTCGGACCCGTGATGTGGCTACCGAAGCAGCGGGCCTACGCGTTGCCGCGATTCGCCGAATGCAAAGCCGTGCTGCGTGACGACGACACGTTCGTCTCCGGCAGTGGGGTAGCGCTGAACGCCTTTGCCAATCGGCTCTCGCGCGGCACAACGTTGAACAGCGATGGTGCCGAACACGATCAACGCCGCAAACTCGTCGCCCACCGCATGTTGCCGCGCGCACTGCGCGAAATCAGCGACGGCGTCGACGAGCAGGCGGCGCAGGTTGTCGACGCGGCCGTCGGCAAGGGTGAGATCGATGGCGTGGCGGACCTCGCGTGCGCCCTGCCGCTGGCCGTGGTACCCGACCTGGTGGGCTGGCCGCGCAATCAACGCGACGATCTACTCGCCTGGGGTGGAGCAACATTCGACATCCTCGGTCCGCTGAACCGGCACTGGCTCAGGTCGCTGCCGTCCAGTCTGCAAATGCTGCGCTTCGCACGTCGAGTGGTGCGCCGTCGCAGTGTGATCGAGGGCAGCCTGGGCCACGACGTGCTGATCGCGGCCGACAACGGGAAACTCCCGCATCGCGAATGCCCGCCGCTGATGGTCGACTACGTCGCTCCGTCACTGGACACCACCATCAGCGCAATCTCCAGCGCCCTCCAACTGTTCGCCATGTTTCCGGCGCAGTGGGAGATCTTGAAAGGCGATCGCGAGCTGATTCCCAACGCGGTCAACGAGATCATCCGCTACGAGTCACCCCTGCGGGCATTTTCCCGCAAAGCCGTTCAGGACACCATGATTAGCGGGGCGAAGATCCGGGCGGGTGCCCGTGTCCTGGTGATCTACGCGTCGGCGAATCGCGACGAGCGGGAATGGGACCGGCCCGAGGTGTTCGATGTCCGCCGCGACGCCAACCGTCAACTCGGCTTCGGCCACGGCAGCCATGCCTGCGCGGGTCAGGGGTTGGCCCGTCTGGAAACCACGGCGATGTTGCGCGCGCTGGTCGAGCGCGTTGACCGGATCGAACTGACCGCGCCGCCGATATGGGCGATCAACAACATCATTCGGCGGCACGAACGCCTGCCGCTCAAGCTGATCGGCGCGTGAGCCTATTTCAGCTCGGAGGACGACAGGCCCAGGAGCCGGCGTGCGACCACCAGTTGCTGGATCTGCTGGGTGCCCTCGAAGATGTCCATGATCTTCGAGTCGCGCGCCCACTTCTCCAGCAGCGTCTCCTCGGAATAGCCGATGGTGCCGGCCAATTCGACCGCCTTGAGGGTGATGTCGCTGCCCACGCGGCCGGCCTTGGCCTTGGACATCGACGCCTCTTTGGAGTTGGGGATGTTGTTGTCGGCTTGCCACGCCGCACGCAGGGTGAGTTGGTAGCTGGATTCGTATTCGGCTTCCATCCGCAGGAACTCCGCCGCCGCGGCACTCTGCACCTGTGCGGGCTTGTCGTAGGAGATCTCCACGCCCGCGGTGGTCAGGATCTTGCGCAGCTCTTCCAGGGTCGCGCGGGCGATCCCGACGGCCATGGCGGCAACCACGGGACGGGTGTTGTCGAAGGTCTCCATCACGCCGGAAAAGCCCTTGCCCGGCTCGATTTCGGGGTTGCCGAGCAGATTGTCCTTGGGAATGCGGGCGTTCTCGAACCGAATCGCGGCGGTGTCGGAGCCCTTGATGCCGAGCTTGTTCTCGAGGCGCTCGACGGTTACACCGGGGTGTTCGCGCGGCACGATGAACGACTTGATCGCCGCACGGCCCTTCGACTTGTCCAGCGTCGCCCACACCACGATGTGGGTGGCGCGCGAGCCCGCGGTGACGTAGATCTTCTCGCCGTTGATCACGTATTCGTCGCCGTCCAGCTTGGCGGTGGTGGACACCGCGGCCGAGTCGGAGCCGAATCCCGGTTCGGTGATGGCCATTGCGGCCCAGACTCGGCCCAGCCGCTGCAGCTGCTCGTCGGTGGCCACGGCGGATACGGCCGCGTTGCCCAGTCCCTGGAAGGGAATCGACAACAGCATGGCCGCGTCACCCCAGCTGGCTTCCAGCGCTTGCAGTGCGGCGGCCATGTTGGCGGCGTTGCGGTTCTCGCCGTTGTTCTCGCTGGCGCGAAGTCCGTTGGCGCCGGCCATGTCCAGCGTGCCTGCTTCGGACGCGCCGGCGAACAGCTCCGCCAGCGTGTCGAGCTCCACCGGGTAGGCGTGCTCTTTGAGGTCGTACTTGCGAGCGATCGGCCGCATCATCTCCGCGGCGCCCTGGTGGGCCTTCTCGATCACTGCGCGCATTTTGCCGGGCAGTTCCAGATTGATTGCCATGATTGATCTTTCGTTGCCGGTGAGTTCTAGATAACTACGACGCCCTCGGCGATGCCGATGGCTCGAAGGTCGCGGTACCACCGCTCGACGGGGTGCTCCTTGGTGAAGCCATGGCCACCGAGCAACTGCACGCCGTCCAGGCCGATCTGCATGCCCTTGTCGGTGCCGATCTTCTTGGCCAGCGCGGCTTCGCGGACGAACGGCAGGCCCTGCTCGGCGCGGGCCGCGCCGCGCCAGGTGATCAGGCGCAGGCCGTCGAGCTCGATCGCGATGTTAGCGCACATGAACGCGACCGACTGCCGGTGAGCGATCGGCTCGCCGAAGGCTTCACGCTCCTTCACATATGGGATGACGTAGTCGAGCACCGCGTGCGACGTGCCGACCGCCAATGCGGCCCAGCCCAGCCGGGACAGGGCGATGGCCTCGGAATAGTCAGCGTCGGTCGCGTCGTCTTCGCCCAGGCGCGCGCTCAGCGGCACCGCGACGTTGTCGAGTTCGACGCGGCCGAGTGCGGCCGCGCGGATACCCATGCTCGGGTCGGCCTTGACGGCGAGGCCGTCGCTGGACGACTCGACGATGAACAACGCCGGCTTGCCGTTGAGTTGGGCTGCGACGATGAACAATTCGGCGTCGGCAGCGGCCGGAACCAGGGATTTGACGCCGTTGAGCCGGTAGCCGCCCGGGGTGCGGACCGCGGTGGTCTTCAGCGCGGTCGGGTCGAACAGCGGCTGCGGTTCGACGATCGCCACGCAGGCCTGTGGGACGTTGTCGCCGGCGAACTCCTGGAGGTAGGTCGCCTGCTGGCCGGCGCTGCCCCAGTGGGTGAGCGCGGCGGCGACGCCGGCCGGCGCCAGGATCGGCAGCGCCAGGCCCATATCGCCGTATCCCAGCGCCTCGGCCACCAACACATTGGTGACGCTGGAGCGCTCGGCGGCGATGCCGTCGAAGTCCTCCGGAATGTTGATCGCCGTGATCCCCAATTCCGTGGCCTTCTTGACCAGGTCCGGGGGATAGGTGGCCGCGGCGTCGGCGTCGTGCGCCGCCGGTCGCAGGATTTCTTCGGCGAACTCCTCGACCGTCTCGACGATCATCTTCTGGTCGTCGTCGGGGGTGAGGTCGTAATAGTCCTTACCGCTGGTCTTCAGTCGCGTCGGCCCGCCGCGGAGGTTCTCCACCTTCTTGAACTGACGGTTCGCCGTCCCGGCGGCAGAGAAAATCTGCTTGGTGCCGTAGCGCAGCGTCCGGTTCAACGGGCCGCGCAGACCGTATTTGTCCAGGAATTCCTGGCCGACCAGCGGCGTGAGCAGGCCGATCGCCATGTCGATGCCCGTGCGCTTGTGGGATTGTTCGCCGATGGCGGATTTGCTCCCGCGGCGCTTGGGGCGCTGCTCAGAGCTGCTTTTCGAGCCGTGTGTGGAGCTGACAGTGTTTGTCATGAATGCAGCCTCGGTCGTTGGGGCAGTGCGATGAACGTATCTTACTCCGAAGTAAGATAGAAAGTACCTGTTACTCAGTTCACACGATTCGATTTAGCCCGCGGAGAGTTTTCGCAGGACCTGTTCGTGCAGGAGGCCGTTGGTCGCCACGGCGCTGCCGCCATGCGGGCCCGCGGCGCCGCCGAGGCTGGTGAATTGCCCGCCCGCCTCCCGGACCAGGACATCCAGCGGCGCCAGATCCCAGACCGACACTTCTGGTTCGGCGGCAATATCGACCGCACCCTCGGCCACGAAACAGTAGGACAGGAAGTCGCCGAACGCGCGCACCCGCCACACCTCGTCGGTGAGATCGATGAAGCGGTCACGCGCGCCGAGCGCAGCCCATCCGGACAAGCTGGAAAATGACAGACTAGCCGAGTCCAGTTGCGCGACTGAGGAAACCGAGATTCGCCGGGCTGGTGCGTCGCCGACAGCGACGAACGCGCCGGCACCTGCCGCCGCCCACCAACGTCGATGCAGTGCGGGGGCACTGACCACTCCGACCTGGGGCACCCCGTCGTCGAGCAGCGCGATCAGGCTGGCCCACACCGGCACACCCCGGACGAAGTTCTTGGTTCCGTCGATCGGGTCGATGATCCACTGCCGACCCGCGAAAACGGCTGATCCGCCGAACTCTTCGCCGAGCACGCTGTCGTGCGGGCGGACCCGGGCCAGGGTTTCCCGCAATCCCTTCTCGACCGCCTGATCCGCGTCGGTCACCGGCGTCAGATCCGGTTTGGTGTCGATGCGCAGGTCGACGGCGCCAAAGCGAGCCCTCGTCACCACGTCGGCCTGATCGGCTAACGCCAGCGCCACACCGAGGTCGTTGTCGCTCATCTGCCCCCCCTTCCGCCTCAATGCGGGCTCGTTTTGAATCCGTTCATCCCGGGGACGCAGAATTGCAGTCGCGGCCGCCACCGACGGCGGTCACGTTACGCCGCGGCGACAGCGGTCGCTTGCATCAGAAGGGACTCCGCCGGTGCCTGACGAAAAGCGAGGGCAAGCCGCCCTTTTCGACGCGCTGACAACCAAGGGCACGGCGTTCTCCGAAGCCGAGCGACGTGAGCTCGGCCTGTTGGGCCTACTGCCGACGGCGGTGAAGACGCAGGACCAGCAAGCGGCTCATTGCTGGCACGAGTTCTCGACGCGCCGTGATGATCTTGACAAACACATCTATCTGCGTGCCCTGCAGGATCGCAACGAGACACTGTTCTACCGGGTGCTGCGGGACCACATTCCCGAGTCGCTGCCGATCGTCTATACGCCCACCGTCGGCGAGGCCTGCCAGCGCTTCAGCGAAATCTACCGGCGGCCAAGGGGTTTGTTCGTTTCCTATCCGGACCGCGAGCTACTGGACGAAGTGCTGGAGAATCGGCCGCAACGCAACGTCGACGTCATCGTGGTGACCGACGGCCAGCGCATTCTCGGTCTGGGCGACCAGGGCATCGGCGGCATGGGGATACCAATCGGCAAGCTCTCGCTGTACACGCTGATCGGCGGCATCGATCCGGCCCGCACTCTGCCGATCGTGCTCGACGTGGGCACTGACAACGTCGAGCTTCTGCAAGACCCGCGCTACCTCGGCTGGCGCCACCGCCGTATCGACGACGACGAGTACTACGCGTTCGTCGACCGCTTCGTCACCGCGGTGCGCCGAGCGCTGCCGAAAGTGCTGCTGCAGTGGGAAGACTTTGCCACCACGCATGCGCTGCCGATTCTGGGCCGTTACCGGGACACGTTGCTCACCTTCAACGACGACATCCAGGGCACCGCTGCCGTAACCGTCGGTGCTCTGCACGGAGCCGCGAAAGTTGCCGGCCGTCCGTTGTCGCAGCAGCAGGTCGTCATGCTGGGTGCCGGCTCGGCCGGCATCGGCGTTCTCGACATGATCCGCCGCGAAATGGTGACCGAGGGACTGTCTGAACAGGATGCCGCAGAACGGATTTGGGTGGTCGACGTGGTGGGCCTGCTCACTGACGACCGCACCGACCTGTCGGACGCGCAGCGAGATTTCGCGCAATCCGCCGAGCGGACGGCCGGGTGGGGCCTGTCGGGTCCGGCTCAGCTGGCCGACGTAGTTCACCACGTCGATGTCGGCGTTCTACTCGGATTATCCACGGCCAGTGGTGCTTTCACCGAGTCTATCGTGCGTGAGATGTCCGCAAAGACCGAGCGGCCGATCATCTTCCCGCTGTCCAACCCGACCAGTCGCGCGGAGGCGCACCCTGCGGAGCTGGATCACTGGACCGACGGAAGGGCATTGATCGCCACCGGCTCTCCGTTTGCGCCGATCCAGCGTGATGGCTTCGAACGCATTGTGGCGCAATGCAATAACGTCTACATCTTCCCGGCTATGGGGCTTGCCGTGACCGCCGCACAAGCAACCCGGGTCACCGACGAGATGATGAGGGTCGCCGCGGCCACCCTCGGTGAGGCATCGCCCGCCCTTGACGATCCGAACCGGCCGCTGCTGCCGTCGTGGTCGGATGCACCCGATGTGGCCGTTCGGATTGCGCAGGCCGTCGCGGAGCAGGCGGTGGCCGAGGGTGTCGCGCCGAAGCGAAGCGGCGCCGAACTTGCCGAACGCATCACGCAGGTGCGTTGGCACCCCGAATACCGAACTGCGTCAGCCTGACCGTCGACCGACCTACCATGGCAGCGTGTGGGAAATCCTCTCGGTGCTGTTGCTCCTCGCTATCGGCGCAGGCCTGCTGGCCCCACGGTGGTTGCGTCAGCGCCCCGGCAACGACGCGTTGAGTGGCACGCTGCTGATCACTGGCGTCAGCCCGCGGCCGGACGCCGTCGGCGAGCAATTCGTCACCGTTACCGGCGTGATCGACGGGCCCACCGTCAGCGACTACACCGTCTACCAGCGGATGACGGCCGACGTCGACCGGTGGCCGGCGGTGGGGGAGTTGAAGCCGGTGGTGTATTCGCAGCGCAATCCCGAAAAGTGGGCATTCGCGGCTCCAGAGCCGCCAGAGCTGCCGGACACCCCGCCCTCGTCGGACCCGCCGGCTGGGTGATGCGGCTCAGCCGTGACCGATGTGCAGCAACTTGGTCAGGTTCGGCAGCTTGACCCGTGGCCGCCCGTGCGGCTCACCGGCTGAACGTTCGTGCTCGTCGATCAGTTTCCAGTGCGCGTCGGTGACGAGTCTGGGCTGCCGTTCGGCCAGCCACTGCGCAATCTCGTCAGCATGGTCGGTGCCGAACTCGGCCAAGTCGGCCGCGGCGGTGAGATCGGCGATCAGCGCGTTGACGGTGTCCTGGGAGTCCTTCTTGTTGGTTCCGATCACCCCCGACGGCCCGCGCTTGATCCAGCCGACGACGTATTCATTGCGACTGCCCTCGATGCGGCCGTCGCTGTGGGGAATGGTTCCGTTCTTCTCGTCGAACGGCAGGCCCTCGGTCGGAACGCCGCGGTAGCCGACCGAGCGGACCACCAACTGCACCGACACCTCTTCACGCTCGCCGGTGTCCTTGGCGGTCACCCGTCCGCTGTCGTCGGTGACCAGTTCGTTGTGCCCCAGCACGATCTTCTCGACACGCTCCTCGCCGTGGATCTCGATCGGTGAGGTCTGGAACCGGAACACGATCCGGCGATGTCCCGGCCGCGGCTCCTTGCCGACGTAGCCCTTGAGCACCTTGATGTTCTGCTTGCAGACCTTGCCGACAGCCGCGGCATCGTCCTCGGTGATGTTCTCGAAGTCCGCGGGGTCGACGATCACATCGACGTTCTCCAGGTCGGCCAGCTCCCGAAGTTCCAGCGTGGTGAACGCGGCCTGCAGCGGGCCGCGCCGGCCGAGGACGATCACTTCCTCCACGCCGCGTGGCTCGAGCGACTCGAGCGCGTGGTCGGCGATGTCGGTTTTGGCGAGCTCGCTCGGTTCGGTCACCAGGATGCGCGCGACGTCCAATGCGACGTTGCCGTTACCGATCACCACGGCGCGACTGCCGGACAGGTCCGGTGAGGATGCCTCGAAATGCGGGTGGGCGTTGTACCAGCCCACGAAGTCGACCGCCGCGACGCTGCCGGGCAGCTCCTCGCCGGGGATGTTCAGTGGGCGGTCAGCCTGGGCGCCGATCGCGTAGACCACCGCGTCGTACCGGTCGGCCAACTCGGTCGCGCTGACGTGCTCGCCGACCGCGATGTTGCCGAAGAAACGGAACCGCTCGTCTTCGGCGGTCGTCTCGAACTGCTTGCTGATCGACTTGATCTTCGGGTGATCGGGCGCCACCCCGGAACGCACCAGACCCCACGGCGTCGGCAGCATCTCCAACATGTCGACGGCGACGTCGAGGTTGTCGTCGGAGTCGGCGGCTTTGAGCAGCGATGCCGCGGCGAAGAATCCCGAGGGACCCGACCCGACGATTGCAACGTGGTAGGGGCGCATAAGCCACGATGCTAAACGCCCGCGGTGCTCGCCCATAGCGGACAGCGTTGATTGCCCGGCACCTCCCCGCGCCGCGGTCGGAGCGCATCGTCGCGACGGCGGCGACTGCCCAGCCGGTAACGTGATCAGGCGTGGACCCCGACCGTCAGGCTGATATCGCAGCTCTCGACTCCACGCTGACCACGGTGGAGCGAGTGCTCGACGTCGACGGTCTGCGCAGCCGCATCGACAAGCTCGAGCACGAAGCGGCCGACCCCAATTTATGGGACGACCAGGCCCGTGCGCAGCGTGTGACCAGCGAGCTGTCCCATACCCAGGGCGAACTGCGGCGCGTCGAGGGGCTGCGCCAGCGGCTCGACGACCTGCCGGTGCTCTACGAGTTGGCCGACGAAGCTGGCGCTACGGGCGCCGAGACACGAGCTGAGGCCGACGCGGAACTCAAGGCGCTGCAGGTCGACATCGAGGCGATGGAAGTGCGCACCCTGCTCTCCGGCGAATACGACGAGCGGGAGGCGCTGCTCAACATCCGTTCGGGCGCCGGCGGGGTGGACGCCGCCGACTGGGCCGAGATGCTGATGCGGATGTACATCAGGTGGGCCGAGCAACACAAATATCCCGTCGAGGTGTTCGACACGTCCTACGCCGAAGAAGCCGGCATCAAGAGCGCGACATTCGCCGTGCATGCCCCCTACGCGTACGGCACGCTTTCGGTCGAGCAGGGCACCCACCGGCTGGTGCGGATCAGCCCCTTCGACAACCAGAACCGACGGCAGACGTCCTTCGCCGAAGTCGAAGTTTTGCCGGTGGTGGAGACCACCGATCACATCGAAATCCCCGAGGGTGACCTGCGGGTCGACGTGTACCGCTCCAGTGGCCCGGGCGGGCAATCGGTGAACACCACCGACTCCGCGGTTCGCCTTACCCACATCCCGACAGGTATCGTCGTGACTTGTCAGAACGAGAAGTCGCAGCTGCAGAACAAAGTTGCAGCGATGCGCGTGCTTCAGGCAAAGTTGTTGGAACGCAAGCGTTTAGAAGAACGTGCCGAGCTTGATGCGTTAAAGGGTGACGGCGGCAGCAGCTGGGGCAACCAGATGCGCTCCTATGTGCTGCACCCGTATCAGATGGTCAAGGACCTGCGCACCGAGTTCGAGGTGGGCAACCCGGCGGCCGTTCTCGACGGAGACATCGATGGATTCCTGGAAGCAGGAATCAGATGGCGTAACAGAAAAGATGACGAGTAATACAACGCTTTTAGCGATTACCACGGCGCAGCGGTGGCACGACTTCTGGCACGGCGTGATCGGCCAGTGGATCATCACTCGCGGTCTGAGATTGATCCTGGTGGTGATCGTCGCGATCCTGGCGGTCCGGTTTGTCACCTGGGTCACCGATCGGATCACCCGGCAGCTCGACGAACGGTTCGTCGAGGGCGACGCGCTGGTCCGGTCGGAATCGTCCAAGCATCGGCAGGCCCTGGCGTCGGTCGCTCAGTGGGTGTCGATTGTGCTGATCGCGATCTGGTGCATCGTCCGCGTCGCCGACGTTTTCAGCTTCTCTGCTGCGGGCCTTGTTGCGCCGGCGACGGTGATCGGTGCGGCGCTCGGTTTCGGCGCCCAGCAGGTGGTCCGAGACATTTTGGCGGGGTTCTTCCTGATCGTCGAGAAGCAGTACGGCTTCGGCGATTTGGTCACGCTGACGGTGGTGTCGACGACGGAGTGCAGGGGCACGGTCGAGAACGTGACGTTGCGCGTGACCCGGCTGCGCTCGCCGAACGGTGAAGTGTTGACGGTTCCGAACGGCCAGATCGTCAAGGCCGTCAACGAGTCCAAGGACTGGGCCCGCGCGGTGGTGGACATCCCGGTCTCGACCACCGTCGACCTCAACCGGGTCGCCGAGGTACTGCGCCAGGAATGCGAGCGGGCCCTGGACGACCCGATCCTCAAGGACCTGTTGCTGGACGCGCCCACCGTGATGGGCGTCGAGAGCATCGAGGTCGACACCGTGACCCTGCGCATGGTGGCCCGCACCCTGCCCGGTAAGCAGTTCGAGGCCGGCCGCCAGCTGCGCGTGCTGGTCATCCGGGCGCTGGCCCGTGCCGGCATCGTGACCGCGGAGGACGCCAAGGTCGGGGTCGTCGAGGGTCCCGGCGCCGAGGCGGCGGCGGCCGAACAGCAAGAGTACGAGAAAACCCACCAACCGGTTCAGCGCTGATGAAGCTCACACTCAACGTCTTCGAAAACCACCGCCGCGACGCGGACAAGCAGTGGCCGGACTACATGTTCGGCGGGCGGGTCCGCACGTCGACCCTGGTGTTGATCATCGCGTTCTTCGCCACCTGGTGGACCTACAACACCTACCGTCCGCACCCGCCACCACCGGTGGCGCCGTCGGTCGTGCCACCCGGCTTCGTTCCCGACCCCAACTACACCTGGGTGCCGCGCACCCGGGTGCAAGAGCCCCGCTACGACACGCCGAGTCCCACGCCGACCACCACGGTTCCCGCATCACCACCGCCGACCACGACGTCCCCGACGACAACACCGCCGCCGCTGATCCAGTTGCCGGTGCTGCCGCCGCCGTTCGGTCCTGGGACAACGACGCCCTCGCCACCTCCGGAGCAGGTGCCCGACACTCCGACGCCGGCGCCGGCGCCGGCACCCGGACTGCCGTTCCTGCCGGGGCTGCCCCGATGACGCATCCTGCTTCGCCCGCGCGCCGCGTCGTCCGAACATCTGAAACTCACGGTTAGACTGGCGACCCGTGATGATCACCCTCGACCGCGTGACCAAGCAGTACAAGTCGTCAGCGCGACCGGCGCTCGACAACGTCAACCTCAAGATCGACAAGGGTGAGTTCGTCTTTCTGATCGGTCCGTCCGGCTCGGGAAAGTCGACGTTCATGCGGCTGCTGCTCGGAGCGGAGACGCCGACCACTGGTGATGTGCGAGTCTCGAAGTTTCATGTCAATACGCTGGCCGGACGGCATATCCCCAGGCTGCGGCAGGTGATCGGCTGCGTCTTCCAGGACTTCCGGCTACTCCAGCAGAAGACGGTGTTCGAGAACGTGGCGTTCGCGCTCGAGGTGATCGGGAAGCGACCCGACGTCATCAACCGGGTGACGCCAGACGTGCTCGAGATGGTGGGGCTGTCGGGCAAGGCCAACCGGTTGCCGCACGAACTCTCCGGTGGTGAGCAACAACGAGTGGCGATCGCGCGTGCGTTCGTCAACCGGCCGCTGATCCTGCTGGCCGACGAGCCCACCGGCAACCTCGACCCGGAGACCAGCAACGACATCATGGATTTGCTCGAGCGGATCAACCGCACCGGAACCACCGTGCTGATGGCGACCCACGACCACCACATCGTCGACTCGATGCGGCAGCGGGTGGTTGAGCTGTCGCTGGGCCGGCTCGTGCGGGACGAACAGCGCGGCGTCTACGGGATGGACCGGTAAGTGCGTTTCAGCTTTCTCTTCAATGAGGTCCTGACTGGTTTTCGTCGCAACGTGACGATGACCGTCGCGATGATCCTGACCACCGCCATCTCGATCGGTCTGTTCGGCGGCGGCCTGCTGGTGGTCCGGTTGGCCGACCATTCCCGCAGCATCTATCTCGACCGGGTCGAGACGCAGGTGTTCTTGACCAACGACATCTCGGCCAACGACATGAACTGCGAGAGCCCGGAATGTAAAGCGTTGCGCGAGAAGATCGAAAAGCGCAACGACGTCAAATCGGTGCGCTTTCTCAATCGTCAGGACGCGTACAACGACGCCATCCGCAAGATCCCGCAGTTCAAGGATTTGGCAAGCAAGGACGCTTTCCCGGCGTCGTTCATCGTCAAGCTCGAAAACCCGGAGCAGCACGCCGAATTCGATGCTGCGATGCAAGGACAGCCCGGGGTCGATCACCTGCTCAACCAAAAGGAGCTGATCGACCGGCTCTTCGCCGTGCTGGACGGGTTGTCCGACGCGGCCTTCGCCGTCGCACTTGTCCAAGCGATCGGGGCAATTCTGTTGATTGCCAACATGGTTCAGGTCGCCGCGCGTACGCGTAGCACCGAGATCAGCATCATGCGACTGGTTGGGGCCACGCGGTGGTACACCCAGTTGCCGTTCCTGGTCGAGGCGATGGTCGCGGCAACACTCGGCGTTGTCATCGCGATCGCGGGTCTTCTATTGGTGCGGGCGCTGTTCCTCGACAGCGCGTTGAGCCAGTTCTACCAAGCGCATCTGATTGCCAAGGTCGACTACGCCGACATCCTCTACATCTCGCCGCTGCTGCTACTGGTCGGCGTTGCGATAGCCGGTGTCACGTCGTACGTGACGTTGCGCCTGTATGTGCGGCGGTAGCAATGGCCAAGAAGTCGCCGAAAAAATCTGCGCCGGCCCGGCAGATTGTGGCGACCAACCGCAAGGCTCGGCACAACTACTCGATCCTGGATGTCTACGAGACCGGCGTAGTTTTAGTCGGCACTGAAGTTAAAAGTTTGCGGGAAGGTAAAGCGTCGTTGGCCGACGCGTTCGCCACCGTTGACGACGGCGAGGTTTGGCTGCGCAACCTGCATATTCCGGAGTATCACCACGGCAGCTGGACCAACCACGCGCCGCGCCGCAACCGGAAGCTACTTCTCCACAGAAGCCAAATCGATGTACTCATCGGCAAAATCAAGGATGGTAACCTCGCGCTCGTTCCGTTGTCGATGTACTTCTACGAAGGAAAAGTCAAGGTGGAGCTTGCATTAGCGCGTGGTAAGCAAGCACATGACAAGCGGCAGGATATGGCCAAGCGTGACGCCCAGCGCGAAGTGATTCGCGAGTTGGGCCGGCGAGCCAAGGGCGTCAGCTGATCGGGGCGGCCTACGCCCAGCTTTCCGCAGTCAGCTACGGCGTCAGTGATTTCGTCGGGGGTGTAGCTTCCCGGCGCGCGGCGGCGCTACGCATCATGCTGGTGACTTACCCGCTCGCCACGTTGTTGCTGGGGGCGCTCGCCTTCACCGCCGGCGGACCGATCCACTCCGGTGCCGTGCTGTGGGGCTCGCTGTACGGGATCAGTCAGGCGATTGGGGTCTACTGGTTTTACGCGGCGGTAAGCGCCGGGCCGATCTCGGTGGTTTCGCCGCTGGCCGCGGTGCTCAACGCGGCGGTTCCCGTCGCGGTCGGGGTGGCGCTCGGGGAGCGGCCGGGAGCAACCGCGTCGGTCGGTGTGGTGCTGGCGATGTTCGCGGTGATCCTGGTCAGCCGGGAGTCGCCGGACGACGACGATGTCCGCACGCACAGATTCACCAGCAAGGTCGCCTGGTTGACCATTGGCTCCGGCGTGGCGTTCGGATTGGATTTCGTTCTGCTGCATCAGGCTCCGGTGGTTTGCCGGATGTGGCCGCTTTTCTTCGCGCGCGCCGCGGCGACCGTCCTGGTGGTCGCGGTCGCTGGGGCGAGCAAGAATCTCCAGCTGCCCTCCACGACGCCGCTGCGGCTGGCGGTCCTGGCGGCACTGCTCGACACCTGCGCGAACGTCAGCATGCTGCTGGCGATCCAGAAGTGGATGCTGTCGCTGGCCAGCATCCTGATCTCGCTCTATCCGGCGACCACGGTCGTTCTGGCGATCGTCGTGCTGCGCGAGCGGCTGACGCGCTGGCAGGCAATCGGCATGCTGCTGGCCGCGTTATCGGTCAGCATGATCGCCGCTGCTTGACCGCGGTCTAACATCAGGCGGCATGGGCAGTGTCACCGTTCTCGACAAAGACGATGTGCTGGCGGGTCTGTTCGGCACCTGGGACAGCCTCGACGAGTTGTTGAGCGGACTGTCGGAGCAGCAATGGCAGACGCCGACGCCGCTGCCCGGCTGGTGCGTCCACGACGTCGTTGCCCACATGATCGGCACGGAGTCGTCGTTGCAAGGGCTCAGCGCGCCCGAAGCGGATATCGACCTGTCGACGCTGGAGCATGTGCGCAACGGTGTGGGCGCGGCCAACGAAGCCTGGGTGCGTCATCTGCGCTCAGAGTCCGGAGATGCTCTGCTGCAACGGTTTCGCGCCATCACCACGCAGCGGCGGGAATTACTTAGGGCCATGTCGGTCGAGGATTGGAACACACCGACCCCGACACCGGTCGGACTGGAGAGCTACGGACGGTTCATGCGGGTGCGGCTTTTCGACTGCTGGATGCACGAGCAGGACATTCGTGACGGCGTCGGTGCGCCATCACCCGACGCCGATCTGGGCGGGTTGGCGGCGCGCCAGTCGCTGGACGAGATCGCCGCGACAATGGGATTCGTCGTCGGCAAACTCGGACAGGCACCCGACGGGTCACGGGTCGCCATCGAGCTGACCGGCCCGCTGGCCCGGACCGTCCGCGTCACCGTCGACGGCCGCGCCCAGGTGGTCGACGACTTCGGCGGGCAGGATCCGACCTCGACGATTCGTCTCGACGGTCTGCTGCTGGCCCGGCTGGCCGGCGGACGGACCGACGACACCGGCGGTGTCGAGCTCGCCGGCGACACCGAGGTCGGCGCGCGGATCGTCGAGCATCTCAATTTCGTTATCTGACCTGCGGCCTGTCGGAATGAACGCGCACTGTTCCGCTGTTGAAAAGCGCGTACAATCAACTGTCTTGCCGAAGTTCGGCAGGGGTGCGAGGGGCTGAACGGTTTCGACTTCGCGCATCGAATCAAGGGAAGCGTGCCGGTGCAGGCAAGAGACCACCGTAAGCGTCGTTGCAACCATATAAGCGCCGTTTCAACACAGCGCGACTACGCACTCGCTGCCTAAGCGACTGCGTGTCTGTCAGACCGGGAGCGCCCTCGGCCCGGACCCTGGCATCAGCTAGAGGGACAAACCTACGGGTGCGGTCGCGGGACCCGTAGGGACATCAAACAGCGACTGGGATCGTCATCTCGACTTGTTCGCATGATCGAGAGATCCGAGTAGAGGCGAAGCGAACTGCGCACGGAGAAGTCTTGAGGGAATGCCGTAGGACCCGGGTTCGATTCCCGGCAGCTCCACCGTTTGAACAGGCAAAACAGAGCGAATATAGGCCACGTCAGCACCAAGTCAGCACATCTGACGCTAGGATGCCCGGCGTGGCCTTTATTCGTGAACGCGAGCGCAAAGACGGCACCACGGTTTACGGCGTTACCTACCGGCTTGCCGGGCGCGGGTCGCGGCAGTCATCCGTCACGTTTGCTGCCGAGAAGGAAGCTAAGCGCTTCTTCGCCCTGGTCGAGTCTCATGGCGCGGAGCGCGCCCTAGAGCTAGCCGGTATCGCTGACACTCAGCGGCCTATGTCGGCGCTGACAGTCGCCGAATGGCTCGACCGCTACATAGGCAGTCGATCAGGTGTCGAGAAGAAAACCATCACCGAGTACAAGCGCTACGCGGAGCGCGACCTTGGCCCGGCCCTGGGCGCTATTCCACTTAGCGCGCTCACCCGCGACGACGTCGCTGAGTGGGTTAACGATATGCAGGACGAAGGGGCGGCAGGCGGCACGATCCAGAACAAGCATGGGTTTCTTTCGGGTGCGCTCAAGGTTGCCGTCAAGGACGGGCACCTGGCAGCTAACCCTTGCGAGGGCGTGCGACTGCCGCGTACCGAACAAAAGGAAATGGTGTTCCTCACCGGGCCGGAGTTCAGAACGCTCAAGGCGGCATTCAGCGCCCACTACCAGCCGTTTGTAGAGTTCCTAGTCTCGTCGGGATGCCGAGCTAGCGAAGCGCTGGCGCTTAGGCCGAGCGACATTGACCTAGAGGCCGGCACCGTGCGGATCACCCGCTCCTGGCACCGTGGCGGACCTGACGGCTATTACCTTGCGCCGCCGAAGACGCAGAAGTCGATCCGGACTATCAATGTGCCTAAATCCGTTCTGACACAACTTGATTACACCCATGAGTGGGTGTTTGTCAGTACGCACGGCCAGCCGATCCGGCTCTACAGTTGGCGCGCTAACGTCTGGTACAAGTCGCTGGCGAAGGCTAAGGCCGATGGCCTAACGAAGTCGCCTCGTCTTCACGATCTGAGGCATACTTGCGCGTCTTGGATGATTCAGGCGCAGCCACCAGTCCCGCTTGCGGTTGCCCGGGCGCATTTAGGCCACGAGTCGATCAAGACGACCGTTGACCTGTATGGCCATCTAGATCGCACTAGTCATGTAGCGGCAGCCGACGCCATCGCCAATATGCTTGCGTGAGTTGCGTCACACTTTACGAGTGACGCATGTCTAGTCATGTCTAGTCATGGCGACTCCACGGCACTCCACGGCACTCCACGGCACTCCATTCCACGCGCGAACCACTAATTAGGGAATGCAGCGGTATGGCACAATGGGAATTAGCAGGGCCGGGGCGGAACGGTCTGCCACTAACAATGGCTCGCAATAGGCGGGTCAGCAGCATCCGCCAGATGGAACACGCAAAGTGTCCGAATCAATTCTCATGAGCTACGCCGACGTATATGCACTAACCGGCATTCCCATCAACACGCAGAAAGATTGGCGCGCTAAGGGTAAAGGTGGGCCGCGATCTGCGGTTATAGCTGGCAAGGTAAAGTATCGCCGCACCGATGTTCTGGCATGGCTAGATGCGCAATTCGAAAAGACAGCTAGTGGCAGCGTTAGGCCAGCACCGATATTCTCGCCGCTGGGCAAGCGGTCACTGGTCAGCGCCTCGTGAATAAGGATGCGAGTAACTCAGTCGAAGAGTTCTTTCTGAACTCGAACAGTGAGCAGTTAGAGAAGATTCACGCTTGGGCGCGTGCGCGCTACGTGTCGCCGTGGGCGGTGTTGTTTGGGGTGCTGCTCCGCGTAGCGGCTAGCGTCCCGCCCAATGTGCAGTTGCCGCCGGTAATCGGCGACCGTGCCAGCCTAAACCTGTTGTGCGCGTTTGTGGGTCGGTCCGGAGCCGGGAAGGGGAACAGCGCCAAAGTTGCGGCTTTGGCGTGGCCTGACGAAATCCTGACGCGCCCTGTCGGGTCGGGCCAAGGAATCGCCGAAGCATTCACGCGGCGGTCCGAATCAGACGAGATAAAGCCGGTTATCTTCGACGTTCCAGAAGTCGATACTCTCGCCGGGTTGACGAAAACCCAAGGCAGCGTGCTGCTGCCGACGGTGAAGAGTCTGGCGATGGGTGAACAGCTAGGGCAGACCAACGCGACGAAAGAGAGCAGCCGGAACGTCCCTGCCCATTCATATCGGGCGTGCATGTCAGTCGGAGTGCAGCCGGGCCACGCCGATGTCCTATTTGGAGATGCGACCGGCGGTACGCCGCAGCGGTTCCTGTGGGTGCCGGTTGCTGATCCGAATATTGCAGATGGCGATTTCCGCGACCCCGCTCCATTGGTGACGGATATGCCGAATTGGGTTGCAGGCGTAGACGACGTGGTCGAAATCAAATACGAGTGGCCAGTGATCGAACCCGCTATCCGCACGGCTTTTATTGCGCGCAATCGCGGCGAGGCCGATGCGCTTGATGGTCATTCGCTGCTGACCCGCTGCAAGGTCGCCGCGCTGCTGGCGATCATGCATCAGCGGGTGGGTGTGACCGAACTGGACTGGAATATGTCGGGGGAGATCATGGCAGTGTCCGACCGGACTCGCGCTTCACTGTTGCGGCAGGAGGCCGACATTCGGGCCGCAGCAGTTCGTGAGCGTGGCAAGAACGATGCTCTTCGCTCCGAAGGGCGCGACGACTACCAACTTGAGTCGGTGAAGGACAGCATCGTCGCCGCGCTGACTAAGCGGGGTGGGAGCGCGTCGGCCAGCGACTTGAACTCGGCGCTGGGAAAGCCGCACCGTCGGAAGCTACTTACGCAGGCACTTTCGGAGTTGGTTGAAGACGGTCGCGTACAGGCCATGCCTGTTGCTGGTGGAACCCGCTATCGGCTCACGGCGCTCGTTCAGGGTGAACGCCCCGTTCAGGACATGTCGTCGCAGTTCAGCGGGGTTGAACAGCGTGTTCAGGATGAACGCTCGGGCACCGTCATAAGCATGGAGACACATAGGTCATCCAGAGCAGACGGTCCAAAGCTCTCCTGCCAGCAGTGGTTCGATGGGCACCTCGCTGAGCTAAGCGCTCAGGGGCAGTACACCGTTGAGGGAGCCGCTGTGCGTGAGGCGGGCGAAGCTGCCGGATACAAGAAGAACCAGCTCTATGTTGCAGCCAATGGTCGGGGGTACAAGGGAACTCACTGGAAGCTAACCGGCTGAGATTCGCAGAGAGAGAAGCGTCGCTGGCCGTACGAGGCGGGGCGCTATCGCGCAGGGGGGGCACCCCCCACCCCCTCTGAGGTCACTTGTTACCCAGGCGTATCTTCCAGGCTCATTCCTGCCTTAGCGGCGTTATGCTCAAGGCCAGGGCTATCCCGGCTGCCCCGACCGGATATCTCGGTGCTTCGCGCCGAAATTGAGCCGCAGTGCGTTGACACAACAGCGCATTGGCATTGAGGTTCCGCGATGCTGGCGGGCGAGCCACTGCGACGGCCAGGCACTCCTCTTAGCGCCGAACCACCTCGAATGTCTCCTCTTCGGGCCCTTACGCAACACCCGGTTCCTGTCATAGCCGTAGCGGACGACGGTGTCATCGTGTTTGCGAACACAGCGTTTGCGGATGTGCTCAGTTGCTCAGGTAATGCCGTCACGTCGATGAGCTACGGGGACATCTGCTCCGTCCTGCCGCCTGACGAAACACTTGTAGCGGTTGCCCGGCTAGGCCCCAACAACCTGGGGCGCTTGCTGCAATTGGGCGAGGCGACACTGTTCGTCAAAATGCGCAGGTCGGCAATACTCAGCGCCGCTGACTCGGGTCCAGTCACGCTGTTCGAAGGGTTGATGAAACGCCTGTCGCGGCTAGCGGCGGGACAAGACCCATGAGCCACGGGGCCAGACGAAGTCGGTAGCACTGCTTGGCCCCGGTTGGGCGGTGGCGGAGCTACCCCCGCGTTAAGCAGTCAGCGCGTGGTCCGCCCCCGCCGCCGCTACACCCGATTTGCTTGCGCGTGGCGCGCCCGGCGTGCTGGCAGCGGTCGATACGCGCCACCGATGTGATTACAGGCCTAACATCAAGCCAGGGTGTGTCCGTCGCAGCGGTAATCGCATGCTTTGGAAGGCACCCATCATGTGTGCTGAATTGACCGCTTCACTGGCCAGGTTGATTACCACAGCAGAGGCGGTCGAGGGTCTGCGAGACCTGTTCGATGCCGAAGAGCCCTTAGACGTTATAGCGGGGCGGGTCGCCAAAACAGCGGTCGCCGCGATCCCGCATGCGGACGTTGTGAGCATTACCGTGCTGTCGTGGCCCGGTGTCCGTACCGTGGCCTGCACCGACGAAAAGGCGCTAGCACTCGACGACCAGCAATACGCTTCGGGCCAGGGTCCGTGCCTGGAAGCTGCGTTGACGCGCATGCCGCTGCGAGCGGTCATCGACGACGAACATCGACGGTGGCCTGAATTTGTCGAGGCCGCGCAGCACGCAGGAATCCGCGCAAGTCTGTCGGTTCCGCTAGTGATTGCAAGTGTGGAAGGCGAGCATGAACTTGCGGGCTCGCTCAACATATACAGCTACAGTGCAACCGCGTTCGATCCGTTCGACACTGAACTCATGCGTTTGTACAGCTTTGCCGCCGGTCAAGCGATCAGCAACGCCAGCCGTTGGCAGAAGGCCCGAGAAACCGTCGCCCAACTTGAAACGGCACTTCTATCTCGGTCCGACATCGACATGGCCAAGGGCGCTCTGATAGCAATACATGGCTGCGACCCGACTAGAGCATTCGCCAGACTTACGGACGAATCGCAAAGGCGCAACACCAAACTGCGCGACGTCGCCCGCGAAATGCTCGTCCGAATGCAGGCGAAGTCCTAGCCAACGCCAGGCAGGTCGCTTAGCGCCCGGTAGACGGTCGCACGGCTGACGCTAAGCGTCGTTGCAATCGTGGTGGCCGACTCGCCGCTGTCGTGCATACGCCGCGCCAGAGCAGCCTTCTCGTCAGTCAGTGCCTTCGGGCGACCGATTGACTGACCGCGTGCCCGACGGGCGTCGCGTGCAGCCGTGCGACGCTCCTTGCCCAACTCCAACTCAAGCTCGGCCAGGCTAGCCAGAACGCCGGCCACCATGCGACCCGAAGCGTTCGATGTGTCGATGCCTTCACGGATTGACCGCAGCACGATTCCTCGTTCGCCAAGGTCGCGGATTGTCGTCATAACTTCGGCGGCGTTGCGGCCCAATCGGTCAATGCCGACCACGACGATAGCGTCACCTTGCCGCGCGTAGTCCAAGAGTGCGGAAAGGCCGGGACGCTGCTGACGAGTTGAAGTTCCCGACAGTTTGTCGGTGTACACGCGGGCGGCGTCAACTCCTGCGGAGTTCAGCGCGTCCATCTGTTGGTCGAGTGACTGATGCGACGTGCTGACGCGGGCGTAGCCGAGCTGAGTTCCGGTGACTGCGGGCGCGGTGTCGATGACCATGCCACCATCGTCTCAAAACTCTCAGAATATGTCAATATGAGACGAAGGTTTTGATGCATCTTTTGAGAAGATCCGAACTGGCACTATTCGTTCAGCAATAGGTCTCGGCGAGAGCGTCGCAAATCTTTAGTTCTGAGACTCAGGCACGACCGTCACATCGGAGAGCGGCTAATCAGGGACGACGCCACATCACGGCATGGCCGCCGTGGTCGGCATGTGAGGTACCCACAATGACGCCAGCGTTGTTAATGGCTTTGGGATCGGTGTTGTGGCCGATTACGTGGGGCAGTAGAAATTCTTCACCGGCGGCGGTCCTCAGCCAAGGCTGGAACAAGCCTTCTTGAGCGACTAGCCCAACAATATCGCCCAAGTCGTTGAGCGCCTGTGGTGACCATCCATCCGCTGTTCCAAGCAGTTGCCATTTGCCGTCTTGTTCGCAAACCACGGCGCGTGATGCACCGTCGGCTGTGGTGCCCAGGACCAGTCCACCGTTCGTTATGGCGACTGGCGCGACGGTCGCGGCGTTGCCGCCAACGTACGACCATGCATTGCTTTCAAGGTCCCACAATACGGATCGCGCACCGAGACCGGAATTAACTAACACGAGCACCTGATTATGGTCGTTTATGTCAACTGCGCGAGTGCCCAATGGCTCGTCAAGTTCCGTTAGAATCTTCGGTGGCTGAGCCTCCTGAAACGCTGCTGCTCGCATATTGTGGCCTGTTTGCGTACAAACGGAACCAGCGACTATGCCGCCGCTGTTAACCGCTGTTCCTGAGATTCGAGTGCCCCCGACTGAGGCGGCTTCCGGCCCGAAGATTGGCAACGCGGTAATTAAACCGCCGGTGTAAAGGGCGGCGTTCTGATTCGGGTCGCCTGACGGGGTGGCAACAATCAGGCCGTCGTCGTTGATGGCCCAGGCCGATCCCGCGTAGTCAAGCCGAGAGACTTGGTTATCCCGCATTATCCAAGGAATCTGCGTCGTCCAGGGAACTTTTTGCTCGTCACGACCGGTCCCAACGACTTGGCCGGCCTCGTTCACGTCGTAAGCGAACATCGGCTCAAAATCGGGGTGCGTGATTTCTACGATCTCGTAACCGCCGGACGATTCAGTGTCCTTGACGGGGAACTTGCACGTAGATTGCAGATTCCCAGCGGGTCCGGGGGAGTGCGTAGAAACGAAGGTCGCATTACCCATCTGCGCGTTGGACATATCTAGGCCAAAATTAGCCATTGCTTCGGCGAGCATTTTATGCTGATTTACGCCGTTAAAAATAATCGGGATATGCTTAGGTCCACCACCTGTTGATTGACTCGGTTGTAGGTTGCCGTAGCCGTCAAAGCGAAACGATATGACGGCGCAGTCTTTGCTCACTAGTTTCTTACTCATTGGCGACCCGGCAGCTTGAGCGTTAAGCTCTTGCATTCGAGTTCGAATGAGACCACCGTCTAACGGGTTAAGAACAGCAAGCTTTCGTAGTATGCGTTTCTCGGTGTTTGGCACGGCCTTAGGGCATCCCGTCACAATGACTAGGGCATCGCTTCCGGCGTCCAATTGCCGCACGGTCGTTGTAAGAGAACGGTCGGTTGGCCGGGTTCTCCCGAAACAGTCCTCGAAATTAGATATTACGAAAGCGCGAGCCAGACCGTCTTCGAACCCGGCGAGCGTGAACGTGTGCTGAAAGAGCTGATGATTCCGGCGTTCCAAATCCTTGATGAGCCGTGTTCCTTCGCGTTCAATGAGAACGGCCACCTCAGACATTGATGGGTTGGGTGTGCCCGTCAGCCAATTAGCGACGATCTCTGAGAGATTCTCGCCATCCCATGAGCCAATGCCTGTGTAGGTCACGAAACCGGCCCACGACATGTATTGCAGCACGACGGTCTTCGCCGACTCGTCACGTATAAGCGAAGCATCAGATGGGTCCGTCAGCCGGAAATCAGCCGACTGGTAGATGGCAACCGGTGTCAGCAGCGTGATGTTAAGCGTCAACGCGCATCACCTCTGGCTTGTGCTGGGCACCATTCCCACTTGTGGTGCCGCAGTGGGCGTGCAAGCTTCTGGCCTATCTAGTTCAGGCTAGCTCCGATGGAGCCGACAGCCGAGCGGCAACGGAGCGTCGAAGGCGATCCGCTAGAGGCTTCCGGGAACGTAAAATGTGCTGACGACGGTCAGCACACTGCTCCTGTTCAGCCGTGTTTGCCCATGTCAGGTCATGCCGGCTCGGTTCCCTTTATTGCAGCTCAGGCGCGCTATACGCGTCTTCGATTCCCGGCAGCTCCACTGAGAAGAAGCTGGTCAAGGCCCAAAGCCTTGGCCAGCTTTGTTATGGGCCCATTTGGGCACACCCCATTACGTAGTTATTCAAGGCTACCGGGCCTCAATGTCGGGGCGTCAGTCGAATCTGCGAGCGTGAGTGGTCAAGCGTCAATGGCAGCGGGTTCTGTGGGTCGAGTTTGACGCCTGTAGCCGCCGGACTGCGCTCGCTCAGTAATGCAGTCATTACGACGGCGCCAAGTTGCAGCGCAAGGTCGGCTCCGGGGCAACCTTGCGGGCCGTGACTGAAGAAGTTGAATGACCAAGAGGATTTGGCGTGTCCTTCGGTCCAGGCGGTCGGATTGAAGTGGTCGGCATCGGGGAACCGGCTATTGTCGCGGTGGTTAAAGGTGTTGACGATCAAGACTTGTGTTCCTTCGGGAACTGTCGCGCCGTCCCACTCTGTGGCCCGAGTTAGGGTTCGCGCCAATACGGGTGTGCTGGGCCACAGGCGCATCGCTTCGGATAAGCAGCCAACGAGGTAGTCGCGACTGCCTTGTTCGTCGATTCCGTTCTGCGCCTTCGTGAGAATGGCGGGGTGGGTGGCTAGCAGCGCCAGGCAACGCCAGAGGTTGATGGCCAGCGTGTCTCCCATCGCGAACATCCAGTGAATGACTTGATGGGTCGGATGAGTTATGTCGCTCGCGGGTGCCGCGGCGAATTGTCCGACCAAACTGTTGGCATCTGCGGCCTGTACGTAACGGTCCAGTGCGGCCAGGAATGTGCTGAAAAGTTTGGGGTCTCCCTTGCCGGGGGGGTTGGCTTTAGTCATGAGCGTCGCCAGTTGTGTCGAGATTTGTTCGTCGTCGGTAGCAATGTCGCCGAGGATGATCCGCCGCGAAATGCGTTGTATCGCGGTGTGAAACTGTGACCAGTCAAGGTTGTCGGGTATGGACAGGGCTTCCTCGTGAGCGACGGTGTCGCATCGATTCGCGATCGCGCCGCTGCCGGTCGCGTATGCCAGGACTGCGTCAGTGAATCGACGCCGGTCCGACCAGTGGCTGCCTCGGGATATGGTCAGGGCGTGCGGCTGGAATTTGCTCATCCCTGAGAGCTTGGGTTCCGGGTCGGAGGCAAAAGGCTCCGGCGCGTGGGCGAGAACGAAGCGGATCTGATCGGGACCAAAGACAACCAATGTCTGCTTGCCCCCAACCTTCACCCAAATAGGTCCGTCGCCGTAGCGACGATGGAGTGCAATGAGCAGTCGGTGTGCGCGGCGGGCAACACCGACCCGATTCAGCGCAGCGGTCACGGTGGGCCGGCGGCTGAACAGGCCCTCGGCCAGATTGGGCAGCGCCACTAGCGTTGTGAAGCGCAAACTCTCGGTTGTGGACGTGTGCGGGAAGGCGACTGTGCGGCTCATCGACAATTCCTACTGGCGGTGAAGGCGGCGGTCGTCGCGGCGTGGCGCGTTGATGGTGCCTTGGATGTGGCTGAGCAATGCATGGCGCGCAGGCTTGGCTTCGGGGACTGGTAGCAGTGGGTAGACGTGAATTGCTCCGCGTTGCTCGTGATAGGTGATGCGGTCGTTGCCGATCCTGTCGCGCAGTTGACGGCAGTCGGCGACGAAGATGTCGCGGTCGCCGACGTAGAGGTCGATCGGTGGAAGGTTCTGCAGTTCACCGTGGATGGGACTTACTCGGTTGTCGTCCGCGGGTAGGCGTCTGGCCCAGACGCGTCCGCACTCGCGCAGCCCGGGAGCCGCGAGCCACGGGTCGCGTTTCGCGATGGTGGCGATGGCTGGATTGGTGAGCGCGATGTCGAGCCAGGGGCTGATCAGGGTCAGCCCGAGGGGAGGGGTGGCTCCGGCAGCGATGACCGTTTGCGTGGCTGCCATGGCCAGTCCTGCCCCGGAGGAGTCGCCGGCCATGTAGATAGGCCCGTGTTGTGCCGCTCGGCCCATCACTGTTCCGAGCAGGTCGATTGCTTCTTCGGCGCAGTGTTGTGGCGCGAGCCCGTAGAGCGGCACATGTACCGGGCACTGGGTCGCGTCGGCGATCGCGCAGACGAGTTTCCAGTGCGCGCGCGCGATTTGGTTGACGTAGGCACCGCCGTGGACGTAGACCGCCGACGCCCGGCCGGCAGCAGAGGCCTCACCGTTGCTGGATTGCACTGTGTAGCAGTCGAACCCGTTAATGGTGTCGCGGGCCAGCTGGTAACGAGCGGACTTGGCCAGCTGTGGGGGTGGTCCGCCGGCTTTCTTGGGCCGGTTGAGGTAGGCGCGCGCGCTCTGGGGTGTTGCGTAGGTTCGGGGTCGACGGATGAGGCGCCCGTAGGTTGCGATGGCGTGCATCTGCCAAGACATGAGTTCGCTCTATCAGTTGCGGTGTTACCGGGAGACCGCGATTTTGAAGACAGCGCTGGTGATGGTTCCGAATGCGTTGTGGCCGCAGATGAATAGACGTTTGGTGTCGTAGCCGGCGACGTCTTTCATGTTCTGTCCGCCGAAGCGGGCGGCGGCGGCGCCGTCGGGGAGAACGACGTTGAGGCCGAGCAGCCCGTGGCGCACTTCTAGGCGTTCGTCGCCCGTTGCATAGGCGATCAGTTCGCCGACGGTGCGTTCAGGTTTCTCGGTGGGTATGGCGGGGCACGTCACGCCTTGCTCGTCGAGTTTCTTCGACAGTTCCTCGAGGGTGACTGCGGCGCCGACCACCAGGTTCAAGTTGCCGGTGTTTACCTCAACCGTGGTGTCGTCGCCATCGGCCTGTGCAGCCGAACCTGGCTGACGGGTGAGCGCGGCGCGTACGGCGGCCTCGAAGGAGGGCAGCGCGGGTTCCTCCGGTGACACGTCGGGCAGCATGATGCCGGGATTGAAGCGCTGTGCGGGATCGAAGACCCGCTTGAGGACGCGCTGAGCGGCGATCTCCACCGGGGTGAAGCGTTTGGTCATGAACTGGATCTTCTCGGTGCCGACACCGTGCTCGCCGGTGATGGTGCCGCCGAGTTTCAGTGCCGCTTCGATGATTTCGTTGTTGGCGGCCTCCAAGGCGGCGGCTGCGTTGGGGTTGTCCTTGTCGTAGAACGTGGTCGGGTGGAGGTCACCGTCGCCGGCGTGCCCGGTTACGGCGATGAACAGCAAAGCGTCGGAGTGCCGCTTGGCAGTGTCCTGGATTGCTTGCTGCATTTCTGGGATGTGTTGGCGGGGGACGGTGACGTCGCCGATGAAAAAGCCTTTGCCGCTGTGCACGACGGCGTCGGGGGCGTGCAGCCGCCCGTACCACAACTTGGCGCGGGCGGCGTCGTCGTCGGCGCGGCGCACCTCGACGGCGTGTTGCCGCAGCACTTTGTCCACGATCGCGGCGTCACGGTCGACCTCGTCGGCGGTGCCGTCGACGTCGATGAGCACGATCGCATCGGCGTCGGTGGGATAGCCGGTGTCGGTGAATTGCTGCAGTCCGGCGATACCGACGCGGTCGAGCCATTCGACGGCCGCGGGCACGGTGCCGGTCTGGATGATCGCGGCGATGGTTTCGGCGGCCTCCCGGGCGGTCTCGAAGCTGCCCATCAGGCTGCGGGTGATCGGCGGGATGGGTCGCAGGGCCACGGTGGCCTCGGTGAGGATCGCCAGGGTGCCTTCTGACCCGATGAGCACACCCAGCAGGTCAGGACCGTCGTCGTCGGCGCTGAACTGGACTATCGAGCCATCGGCCAGGACCGCCTCGACGCTGAGCACGTGGTTGTAGGTGACGCCGTATTTGAGAGCGTGTGGACCGCCGGCATTTTCGATGATGTTGCCGGCGATGGTTGCCAGGTGCGCCGATACGGGGTCTGGTGAGAACACCAGCTTGTGCGGGGCCAGCTGCTCCTGCAGATCGAAATTGATGACGCCGGGCTGGACCCGCGCGGTACGAGCTTCCGGGTTGATATCGAGAACCTGATTCATCTTCGTCAGGTCGATCACCGCGCGGTCCGAAGCGGCCATCACTCCGGCACTGCAGTTCGACGCTGCTCCGCGGGTGACCAGCGAGACATTATGTTCGGCAGCCACTTTCACGATCGCGACGACCTCATCCCGAGTGTGCGGGCGCAGCACCAAGCCCGGTTGGTGACCGAAACCCCAGTAATCCTTGGCATTTTCGGCCAGGGTGGCGGCGTCGCTGGCCACCGCGTCGCGACCATTCAAGACCGCGGCAAATGCCGATACGACCGTGTCATCCATGGCAATCCTCCTAGCGGCCGAATCCGCCCGATACGGGTGTGGTGCGCGCGTTGATCAGGGTTGGTCGGTCGCGGTCGGCGATGCCAGCCTTGACCAACTCGTAGACTTCGTCGGAGCTGTGTGCTTCGTGGGCGTCGACGCCGTAGCTGGCCGCGGTCGCGACGATGTCGAGGCCGGGGATGTCGAGCCCGGGGACGTTCGGGGTCTTTTCCCAAACGCCGAATTCTTTGACCACCCCGTATTCAGCGTTTGACGCCACGACCACGGTGAGTGGAATGTTGTAGCGCGCCGCACTCCACAGCGCGGTGATCGCGTAGTGGATGGAGCCATCACCCATTAACGACACGACCGGTCGGTCCGGCGCCGCGATTTGTGCGCCCACCGATGCGGGCAGGCCCCAGCCGAGTCCGCCGCCGGCGGCCGACAGATGCGACAGCGGATTGCCTGGGCGGATGCTTTCGGTCATCGGGATCTCGTTGCTGCCGGCTTCGCTGACCCACAGAGTGTCAGCGGGTGCGGCGTGACCGACCGCGGTCCATAGATCCCCTGGCTTGAGCGGCACCTGCGCCGTCAACCGTTCGGGGGCCGCGGCGCGCGGCGCGGGTGCCGACCGCTGGGTGGGTTTCACCGCTGCCGCCAAAGCTTTTGCCGCGGTGCGGATGTCAGCGACGATCGCATCCCCGACGGGGGCGCGCGCGGCTTCGTCGGGATCGTTGGTGATCTGGATCAGGCTTGCGCCCTCGGGCAAGTACGGCCCGGGCACCAACGGGTAGTAACGAAACACCGGGGTCCCGATCGTCAGGATCAGGTCGTGGCCGGCGAGAACCTGCGAGATCCAGCCCGCACCCGGTGGCAGCGCGCCGTGATAGAGCCGGTGGTTCTCCGGAAATCCGCTCCACCCGGTCAAAGGGGCGGTGAACACCGGCGATTCGATGCGCTCGGCCAGTTCGATCACGGCCTCGTAAGCGTCGTAGCGGTCGATGTCGCCGCCGACGACGATCGCCGGTGACGACGCAACGTCCAACCGCGCAGCGACCTGTTCAGCCAACTCGGTCGGGAAACCCGTCGCGTGGGTCACGGTGCGCTCGCGCACCACTTTGATATCGGCGACCTGGTCGTCGGTCAGCTCGATCGGCATGTCGTCCATCGGGAGGGAGACGAAAACCGGTCCCATCGGTGGCGTGGTAGCGAGGTGGATCGCACGCGCCAGCACTGCTGGGGCTTCACTGGCGATGGCGGGCTCGGCCGCCCACTTGACGAACGGCTTGGGCACCGTTGTGGGTTCGTGGTTGGTGAGCAGACAGTACTGGTTCTGCATATTGCGGCGCTGGTTGCCCGCGGTGATGATCAACGGCGTCTTGTTGACGTAGGCGTTGTAGATCTGGCCTTGCGCGTTACCCATTCCGGGAGCGGTGTGCAGGTTGACCACGGCGGGACGTCGGGTGATTTGCGCGTAGGCGTCGGCCATCCCGACCGGGATCATTTCCTGCAGGCCCAGAAAGTAGCGGAAGTCGTCGGGAAAGTCTTGCAGCAGAGCCAATTCCGAAGATCCGGGGTTGCCGAACCAGGTGGTCAGATTGTGTGAGCGGAACAGGTCGAGGATGGCATCGCGCACTGTGGTCATGGTGGCAGTTGCTTTCGTGTGAAGTGATGGAAGGGGTCAGTCGAGTTCGCCGCGTAAAGGATTCAGCGCCCAGCTCAGGGCGAAGTCGGCGACTTCTTCCCATCCCGGTGCGCCGCAAGTGAAGTGGTCGCGCTGGGGGAACAGTTTGTAGGCGGTGATCGCAGACGAGTGTTCGGCGTTTTTGGTGTAGTTCTCGTGCTGCACCGCGGGCGGGAGGATGTGGTCGCAGCCGCCGGCGATGAACAGCAGCGGCGCGCGATCGTCATTGGCGAAGTCGTATGTGGTGGCCGCGTTGTGGGTGACGTTGGCCAGTCCGCCCTGGAAAAGGATCCGCCCCGGCACCGGAACGGCGTAACGGTCATAAGCGATTTTAGAATCAGATTCTGCGAGCGTGTTGGTGAATGCGTAGTGAAATTCGGATGCCGTGATGGGCACCGCGCGGTGCACGTTGGCGGGATTTTTCAGCACTGGGAACGTGGCCCGAATTTCTGAAAATGGAAGCGCCTTAATGCCTTTGACAGCAGCACCGTCGATAGAGACGCCGGCTTGCCCGTATCCGGCGTCAAGGAGCAGCTGCACGAAGGTTCCGCCGAACGAGTGGCCCATCAATATCGGCGGTTCGGCGAGTTCTTCGACGATCTCGGCGAGGTGATCGAAGACCTCCCGCACCCCGAGTTCAGCCAAGGGCGTGGGGTCTTCGCGCAGCGCTGCCACGCCGGCCGGGCCGGGAGCGACACCGGGGTAGCCCGGCGTCATTACGTCATAACCGCGGGCGCGGTAGCGCGCCACCCAATCCTCCCAAGCCAACGGCGTCATCCACAGCCCGTGGATGAGAACGATCGTCTGCGCAGAAGTGGTTTCCATGGCAGCCAGCATGCGGAATCGAGGTGATCGCCGACAATGAGCCGCAGCCTAAAACCTTCCCAAAAAGGTTTGTGCCGGAGCACAATGCCGCGCGGCGTTTTACGATCCGGTACGTGCCGCAGCTACGAACACCGACAGTTCTCACCAATCGCGTCCGGCAACAGTCGGACGCCATCGTGGCGAAGGTCTTCACTGTCCTGCGCAGTGAAGTTTCCAACTACGTCGGCCGCGACGACGGCGGCAACACAATTGAGGACAATATCGCCAGCTACCTTGCCGAGATGCTGGACTGGATCGACCTCGGCGCCGACCCTGGCCAATGGAGTTCCGACCCCGCAATTCGTCACCGCGCCAGCCAGGGCCTAACCCTTTCCAGCTTGCTGCACGCCTACCGGCTCGGCGCGGCCACCATATGGGACGAGCTCGCACGTCTAGCGGAGACAGACGAAATCGACAAGGAAGCGCTGATTGCGGCAACACCGTCCATCTTTGCCTGGATGAACGCCAATTCGCTTCGCGCACATGCGGTCTTCCGTGAGATCGACATCCGCGATGCGCGCCGCAACGAGCAGGTGCGAGCCGCGCTGCTGGATACGATTCTGTTCAACGACTCCAGCATCGGAGCAGCATTCTGGGAGGCCGTCGCCGCGCTCGGTCTCCCACGGACGGGCCAGCTGACGGTCATCGCGGCCACGAGCGCCGAGGACACATCGATCCAGGACTCGCCTCCCGACATCGAGACGCTGATCTCTTCGCACACCGCTGTTCAGGACGCGTGGTTTCGCCTCACGTCCAGTTCGCAAATCGGAGTCGTGTCACTGCGACGGAACCGCGCCGACGCCCTGGACAGCATTGCCGGCACCATCTGCTCAGACATACCGATCCTGATCGGTCTCAGCAGCCCCTTTACCGCAATCACTGACTGCTCGAAAGCCCGCGCCCAAGCGCAGATCGCCATGGCAGCCTCCGCGAACAGCCGACCAACCACTCGCTACAACCGCGACGTCCTACCGGTGCTGCTCGCCAGCGCGCCCGATGCCGCCGCGGCCGTCGTCGCGACCACCCTAGGGCCGGTGCTCGAGCTTGCACCCGACAGAGCTGAACCCCTACTCAACACTGTCCACACCTGGCTACGCCTCGGCCAATCTGTATCAGCGACCGCCGCAGAACTGCACTGTCATCGCAACACCGTCAACTACCGGCTGCGCCGATTCACCGAACTCACCGGACGACCATTGACCGATAACATCTGGCTGGCCCAAGTCGCCCTAGCGCTCGAGGCCCCACGCGCTCAGAAGTGAGTTATCAAGTGATCGACCACAGACAAGCCCGTTGAAGCGCGACCTTCGGATCGGGCAGCGCGTTAGTCGAGCGCGACCCTTAATCGGGACAGGCGGTGATGATCGGGACTTCTTGTGATCGGTAGCCGCCGGAAAGCTTGTCAAGGCCAAAAGCCTTGACCAGCTTTCTTTTTCCTCAACTTTTGTCGGCTAGGCCGAATATAGCCGTTGACGGTGCCCACGCTCTTGGTGCGCATTCAGTGAGCGTCAGCCGACGATTGCGGGCATAGAGTCCCAGCCACGAACGGTCGACGTGCGTGACCGGCGGGCGTTGTCGAGATCGACCTGCCAGTCTGGGAATCGCTTCAGTACTTCTTCCAGCGCGATCCGACCCTCCAGTCGGGCTAGCGGAGCGCCGACGCAGAAGTGGGCTCCACGGCCGAAGGTCAAGTGTCCGCCGGGTTTCCGGTGGATATCGAAGCGATCGGGATCCTCGAAGTGCCGCTCGTCGCGATTGGCAGAGGCCAGCATCATGAGCAGTGCGCTCCCGGCCGGCACCGTCTGATCTTGGAACGACACATCCTCGGTCGCGACGTAGCGGGCCACATGTGGACCGGGCGGCTCGAAGCGGAGGAGTTCTTCGATCGCGACGGGGATCAGAGAGTGATCGTTGACGAGTTCCTTGCGCTGATCGGGGTGCTCGGCCAACACTTTGCCCATCCATCCGAACAATCGACCCGTGGTTTCCACGCCAGCACCAGCGACGACCGCCAGAAAGATCAACAGTTCTTGCTTGGTCAACGAACGCGTAGTCCCGGTCTCATCCTGGAACTCGACATTGAGCAACTCGGTAATTAGGTCGTCAGACGGATTCTTCTCGCGCCACGCGACGTAGTCGGTGAACATGTCGCCGTCGAAGTAGTGGTCTTTATCCACCGGCAGCGGTTTGCCCGGCTCATTTCGCAGGACACGATGCGCCTCGGCGCGCACCGATGGCTGTTCGGCGTCGGGGATGCCGGCGAGCATGCCTATCGTGCGCATCGGGAGCTCGCGCCCTAGATCGGTGACGAAGTCGAAGCTTTGCTTATCGGTCAGCGGATCGAGGCAGGACGTGCAGAAGGCACGCACCTTGTCTTCGAGTGCCCGCATCTTCTTCGGCATGAAGGCCCGCGACACCAACGCTCGATGGATAGTGTGCAGGGGCGGGTCTTCATTGATGAAAACCCCAGGCGGCATTACGGGTTCGGTCTTAACGACCTCCAGGATGTCGCCCTTCGCCGAACTCAACCTGATCGCATCTTTGAGGGCTGCCTCGACATCGGTGTAACGGCTGATTCCCCAGAAGTCATGGCGCTCGTTGTAATAGAGCGGGGCCTCGTCCCGCAATCGTCGGTAGACCGGGTACGGATCGAGATCGATCTCGATGTCCCACGGGTCGTAATAAAGCTGTCCGGTCAACGTGTCTCCCCGTTCGTTACTGTACGACCATATAGCATCTGCTGTACGATCGTATAGTTCGGCGCGGACGGAGGAATTGTCAGGTGAGCGATCGGTTCTCTCTCGAAGGTCGGGTTGCGGTAATCACGGGCGGTGGCACAGGAATAGGGCGAGGCTCGGCATTGGTGCTGGCCGAGCACGGTGCCGATGTAGTGCTCGCTGGGCGTCGTCTCGATCCGCTTGAATCGACTGCCAAGGAGGCGCAGGCGCTGGGCCGACGCGCACTTGCGGTGTCCACCGACGTCACCACCGCCGATGCATGCCAGGCACTGATTGACGCAACACTTCAGGAATTCGGTCGGATCGACATCCTCGTCAACTGCGCGGGGGGCGCGGAGACCAAGTCCATCTTGAAGTGGCCCGACGACGACTTCGAACGCACACTCGCACTCAACTTCGTTGCTGTTTGGCATCTCTCACGTGCGGCGGCCAAACCGATGATGAAGCAGGGCAAGGGCGCCATCGTGAATATCTCTTCAGGAGCGAGCCTGCTCGCCATGCCGCAGGCGGCGCCCTACGGGGCGGCGAAGGCGGCGGTCAACAACTTGACCGGCTCGATGGCTGGAGCGTGGGCCTGCAAAGGTATCCGCGTCAATGCGATTGCGGTCGGAGCGGTGCGCGCAGCCACGTTGACGGACGACGCGGCCCGTTACGGGCTGGACCCCGAGGCGATCGCGACGACAAACGGTTTGGGACGCCTCGGCGAACCAGATGAAATCGGTTATGGGGTTTTGTTTTTCGCTTCCGACGCGTCGAGTTTCTGTTCCGGCCAGACGCTGTACATGCACGGTGCGCCCGGGCCGGCCGGCATCTGAGGTTGCCCGTTCTTATCGGCTCCGTCCGCCGTCTACCAGCGGGCCGGTCCCGGGTTCTGCATCGTTAACGGCCGCTCGTAGGACAAGTCGTGGCGATCTCGGGTTCCGACGAGGTAACCCTTCTCTTTGAAGAACTTCGACTGCAACACACGGGCATCGGCCAGGAACATTCCCTCCACCGTTGACCGGCGAACTGCTATGCGCCAATGGCCGTCTCGGCGTTCCAATCGATCCAAGTAGCGGCCGGTGATGAACTGCGCGCTTCCACCATCGCTACCGATGAGGATGACGATAACGTAGCTTTCGGCATGCGCTGTGTCGCCGTCGATCTCGCACGAGTGCGTGGTGATGTTGTGGGTGTGCACGATCGAGGTCTCGGCGTGGGTCTTGTTAGCCCAGTGTCCGTAGTCAGGTCCGGAGTTGACCGCAAAGCCGTGCTCGTCCACACCGTCTTGGTGATAGGCCGCGCTGATGAGGTCCGCATCGTGGCGATCACAACCCCGTGCGTGCAAGGCTATGCAGTCGTGAATCGCGGTGCGATCAAGCAAGTACTTGACGTCGCGCTGCAGAAGGCTGAGGTCGGTATCCGCGGTCATGCGTCTCCTGATCGTTGGGTCGCCACGCACCGGACACTTCACGAGCGCGACTATGAGACTATACGAGTGTACAGCGGATGAGCGAATGCGAAAATGGTTCCAACTGGAAGGTGAGGTGACCATGGCAGCAGCACCCCGTCGCGTCGGTGCGGAAACGTCCAAGACGCGCGATGCGCTTCTTGATTCCGTCGAAAAGCTGATGCTGGAAGAGGGCTACGCCAGCGTGAGCTACCGGGCATTGGCCGCCAAGGCAGGTGTCACGCCAAGCCTCGTCCAGTATTACTTCCCATCCCTCGACGACATCTTCCTCGGTGCTATCCAGCGCTACTCCGAACGTAACCTGGCATTGTTGGCCGAGTTACTTGAAGCCCGCCCCGAGGATCCGCTGCATGCGCTGTGGGACTTCAGCTGGGACGAGGCGACCGGTGCGCTCATGACCGAGTTTCTCGCGCTCGGCAACCACCGCAAGTCGATTCAATCGGCGATCGCCGAGGTCACGAACCAAGTGCGAGCGATCGAAATGGAAGCGCTCGGAAGGAAATTCGGCAAGGGGGCGCGCCTCGACGGTGGGCTGTCGCTAGGCGCGGTCGCCCTCCTGGTAACGGGCATCCCGAAGTTCTTAAACCTCGAGGAAGGCGTCGGAGTCGATGGCGCGCACGACGAGGTGGTCAGAGCAATCGAAAAGCAGCTGGACTCCATCGAGACCCGGTCGGTGCGCCGCAAGCGGAGGCAAACGCGGTCGCGTCGGTGACGTGTGACGGGCGCTGCGCGTTGTGCTATACAGTCGTACAGGGAAGGTGCAATACGAACGTATAGCAGGAGGGCTCCGTGAGTAGGACGGATCGGGTAGCGGTGGTCACCGGTGGCGGATCCGGCATCGGGCAGGCGATCGCAACCCACCTCGCCCGAAACGGCAGACAAGTCGCCGTCCTTGACCTCGATGGCGAAGGTGCGGACAAGGTGGCCGGCGAGCTACAGGCCGATGGTGCCAGTGCCGTCGGCGTGCAGGTCGACGTTTCCGATCCAGACGGCGTCACTCAAGCCTTCAGGACAGTGCGAGATGCTTTGGGTCCGACCGAGATCCTTGTGACAAGTGCCGCCATCGCCGGCTTCACCCGGTTCGACAAGATCACGTTCGACGAATGGAACCGCTACCTGGCGGTGAACCTGACCGGCACATTTCTCTGCTTACAGGCAGCGCTGTCCGATATGGCGGTCGCGAAATGGGGTCGGATCGTCACGATCTCGTCAGCCGCCGGGCAGCAGGGCGCCGTTGGCCAGGGCCACTATTCGGCCACCAAGGGTGGCGTCATCGCGCTCACCAAGACGGTGGCGCAGGAGTACGGATCGCGGGGAATCACTATCAACACCGTGCCGCCATTCGTCATCGATTCACCCATGCTGCGCGAGCAGCAACTCGCCAAAAAACTGCCGCCCGCTGAGGTCTTAACGAAGGCCATCCCGGCGGGACGCCTCGGAACCGGAGAAGACGTCGCCGCGCTGTGTGCGTTCCTGTGTTCAGATTTGGCCGGCTACGTCACCGGCCAGGTCATCGGCGTTAACGGCGGCGCCGTTATGTAGATCGCCTGGCCAATGTGCAGAAAGCCCGATGAACACCGATCACAAGCGCTCCTCTGAGGCAGTGATGCGTACCGGTGAGGCCCAGCGAAACGGGAGAACACTTGACGTCGAACACGAATCGGATCGCCGTCGTCACCGGAGCCAGCAGGGGCGCCGGGGCAGGCATCGCACGTGCACTGGGTGGCCACGGGTACACGGTGTACATCACCGGTCGCACCGAAAGGGCAGGGGAGTCCGCACTTGCCGGCTCTATCGACGAAACTGCGGAGCAAGTGAATGCTTTGGGCGGTAAGGGCATTGCCGCCCGCGTCGATCACGCCGACGACGAGCAGGTGAAGGATTTGTTCGAGCGGATCGCGGGCGACCACGGCAAGATCGACGTACTTGTGAACAATGCCGCGATCATCCGCGACGAAATGATGGGACGCACGAAGTTCTGGGAAGAGCCCCTCAACGTCATCGACACACTCACCGTCGGCTTACGCAGCAGCTACGTTGCCACCGTTTTCGCCGCGCCTCTAATGTTGCCGCAGCACAAAGGACTTGTCGTCTTCACATCGTCCTCGGGCGCGGCACATTATGCCTTCGGTCCCGCATACGGTGTCCCGAAGGCGGGAACCGACAAAATGGCAGCAGACATGGCGGTGGACTTCAAAGACACCGGCATCGCCGCTGTTTCGATCTGGATGGGGTCGTTGCTAACGCAACGAGTGCGCGACATCGTGGCAAAAAATCCGGCAAAACTCGGCCACATCCTCGACACCGCCGAGACTCCGGAACTCACCGGCCATGTCATCTCAAGGCTTTACGACGACCCAGAACTCGCGGACCTGAGCGGACAGACTCTCATCGGCGCGGAACTAGCGGTCAAATACGGGATCAAGGACGAGGGAGACCGCCAACCGCCGTCGTACCGCGACCTGCACGGCGTTCATCCACATCCGCAGTTCCCGTACGTCATGAGGTGATTTGCATCTGACGACACAGGCAGAGCCGGGCATCGAAGTTCGCCGTCGAAGACGTTTATGCTGCGCGCGGGCGCGGCCTAGGTTCGCGTGGGGCCAGGCAAGATTGCAACGGGGTGGTCTTGCGGCACTGGCAACCCCGTTTACGACGGCAGTACGATCCCGGCGGCCGGGCCCAGGATGATCTGCTGGCCGCCGGGGGGCTCGTAGTCGACGGTGGGCCCGTAGACGCCGTACACCGGGTCGGTCGGGCCCGCCCCGAGGTAAATGTCGTTGATCCAGCCCGAGGACAGGGTGTAGACGGCCGCGGTGTTTCCCTCCGGGGAGAACTTGGTTATCAGCTGGGAGAAGAAGTCGACGAGGGGCTTTCCGCCCAGCATCGAGTCGACATGCGAGCCGTTGACAAGCTCGACCCCGACGAACTGATCCGGGTACAGACTCACCAGTTCGTTCGTGGTGGCACCGAAAGCGTTCCACGCCTGCGGCGGCGCGGCCACCACATAGTCGGGGATATCCAACGTCTTCAGCTCGTCTATCGAAGCCGTGAAGCCCGAGGAACTGGTTGAGACTCCGTCGAACATCACCACACCGAGCAGGTGATTGTCGGTGGGGTTCGGCCCAAGGTCTGCTACGTAATCGCCGCCGGCGGCCGTGGCGAGGCCACCGCCGGCGGAGTGTCCGGTCATCATGAAATCCGCCGGCAGCGTGCCCAGGTAACCGGCTTGGTTCGCGCTGATGTTCAGCGCCGGCTCGCTTCCCAGGAACAACGAACCCACGGCCTGCTGCATCGGCTCGCCGTTCAGCCAGGCGCCGTACGGCAAAGGAATCGACGACAGGGTGGGAACGACGACGATGCTGTCGGTGCGCTGCGCCAGCTGGGTGGCCAGGTCGTTGTAGAACCAACCTATTGCCCCGAAGCCGTGCTGCAGGTAGATGACACCGTCGGCCTGCACCGAACCATCCGCCTCGGTCGGGAAGTACCAGTGCGTGGGTGCCTCGTAGCCATTGGGACCGACGGGAATTTTCAGGAGAGAGAACCCATCCTTAACCCCGGTGACTCCATTGGTGGCCGCGGCGGTGGCACCATTGCCGCCGTCACCGAACAACAGCCCCCCAGCCTGCCCGTCGGTTTGCGCCATCGTGCCGGCACCGACGCCGTCAGCGCCGTTGCACATCAGCCCGCACGCACCGGCGGTCGGATCGGCAGCCGGATCGACCTGGGCAAACCACGCGTTAAGCAAGCTGTCGACCTGCTGACCAAACGCGCTGTTGATCCAGTCTTGCTCGAGCCCCTGCAGCCACGTGTCAGCAGGACTGGCCGCCGCCCCCAGGCCCAGGTTGGCGGCATCAGCGGCATGCGAGCCAGCGGCACCCAGATCCAGCGCGGCGGTGGCGTCGATACCCGACAAGGCATCGGTCAGCCCGGTCAGCGCCTGCTGCAGCGGCTGGATGATCGGATCGAGCATCACGTCGAAAACATCGGCCTCGGCCGGCGGCGCGGTCGCCAGCGGGCTCGAGCCGAACGCCAAAAACGCTGCAGCACTTGCCGATAGGCCCAGCACCCGCCGGCGACGCGCCCTGGCGCTTGGTGACAGACGATTCGGCTTCGTGGGCCGACCAGCCATAGTTCCACCCTTCGCTTCTTGGGCGTCCTGCAGGTGCTTCAGGGTCCTGGCATTTTTCAGGTCCCATTAAGCTAATCCTCACGTGTCAAATAAGAAGCTGAATCGAAGAATTTTCGGCGCCACATCACCAGCACGGCAGCCGAGACCGGGCGCCGTGCTCCCGCCGTCATCGGTCGCTAGACAGCGGGGAATTGTGGCGTACGTCACACTCGCCGCCTTCCCGTGACAGGCACTCGCCGCCGCTGGTACAACGCACGTACTCGGTGCTGTTAGACACACGTCAATCAAGGTCGCATCTTTGATTCGGTGAGAAGCCGTGACAGCGGTTAAGGAGGACCTGCTTTTGACCGCAGGTGTACACAACGCGACAGCGACTGAAGCAGACGGCAATGGACCCCCTGTTGTCGATTTCGATGTCGATGTGACCACCCTGACGGTCGTCAAAAACGTGTCCGATCAGGTAGTGCGGACGACGGGCAATCGAGAAGAAGTCAACAAGGTTGTCGCGCCGGCGTCGCTCGGTTCCCAGGTCGTCGCAGCGCTCGGCAAACCGCTCCGGTACGGCCGCCACCAACTCGATTCCTCGTTGCAGACCTTAGGCCGGTTCTTCGAGCTGGCCGCTCGGTCCTTCGTATACCTGATCACGGACTTGATCCGGTTGCGTCACCCCTGGCGCGACACCGTCAACCAAGCCTGGTTCATCATCAGCGTCACGGCGATACCTGCGTTGCTGGTGTCTATCCCGTTCGGCGTTATCGTCGCGGTGCAGGTGGGTAACTTCATCCAGCAGGTTGGCGCCTCGTCGGTCTCTGGCGCGGCCGGTGGCCTTGGGGTGATCCGACAGGGCGCACCGGTCGTGGCGGCGCTGCTGTTGGGTGGCGCGGCGGGTTCGGCAGTGGCCACTGATCTCGGTGCCCGCACGATCCGTGAAGAGGTCGACGCGCTGCGCGTCATGGGCATCAACCCGGTGCAGCGGCTGGTCACCCCTCGGCTGGCAGCGATCGTGATCGTCGCGCCGGTGCTGTGCTCATTCATCATCTTTATGGGGCTGGCGGCCGGCTACGCCATCAATGTCGGCTTTCAGTCCGGCACCCCGGGTAGCTACATCGCGTCGTTCGCGTCCTTTGCCAGCGTCAGCGATGTCGCGGTCGCTGTGCTCAAGACGTGGCTTTTCGGCGTAATCGTGATCCTGGTGGCCTGCCAGCGCGGTCTGGAGGCCAAGGGCGGTGCGCGCGGCGTAGCAGACGCGGTCAACGCCTCCGTCGTCATCGGCGTGATCGCGGTGTTCGTTCTCAACCTGGTGATCACCCAGGGCTTGTCGGTCTCCATGCCGCTGAGAGTGGGCTGATGGTCCGGGTGTCGGCGCCGTCGCGATATCTACCCACGCCCCTGCGGGTCCCGTGGTGGGTCGCCGACCGAGGTGACGCGCTCGTTCAGCGCCTCGGCCACCAGGTCACGTTCCTGTGCCACGCGCTCTACGCGATTCCGCACACGGTGAAGCATTACCGGCGTCAGACCGGTGTGCTGTTGGTCGACATGATGTGGGGAAACGGGTCGCTGATCGTCGGCGGCGGGACCATCGGCGTGCTGATATTCCTGGGCGCGGCCGTCGGTGGTTCGGTGGGCGTCGAAGGATATGGCGCCCTTGACATGGTCGGTATGGGCCCGCTGACCGGGTTCGTCTCCGCGTACGCGAACACCCGCGAAATGGCGCCCATGATCGCGGGGATTGGTTTTGCGGCCCAGGCCGGCTGCCGCATGACCGCGGAGATCGGCGCCATGCGGATTTCCGAGGAGATCGACGCATTGGAAGCCCTTGGCATTCGGTCGATCCCGTTCGTGGTGACCACCCGGGTGATCGCCGGGATGATCACCATCGTTCCGCTCTATGTGGTCACGCTGCTGCTGAGTTATCTGTCTTGTGCGCTCGTGGTCAACGTCATACACGGGCAGTCATCGGGCACTTATTACCACTACTTCGACTCCTTCATCCATCCTTCCGACGTGCTGTTCTCTGTGCTCAAGGCAGCCGTTTTCGTGACGCTGATCATCGCCATCCACTGCTATCAGGGCTACTTTGCCGGCGGTGGTCCCGAAGGTGTCGGCCGGGCTTCAGGTCGCGCGATCCGGGCCAGCATCGTCACCGTGGTTGCAGCCGACATGGTGCTGACGCTGTTGTTCTGGGGTAACAACCCCGGCATTCGGATATCGGGGTAGCGCATGCCGGTATTTCCAGACCACGGAGTGCGGGCGCCCAGTTCGCGCGCGTTGCGTATCCGTGGCCTGATTGCCGCGGTAGTGCTGGGTGTCGCGGGCGTCACGCTGTATTCGCTTGGCACCGGCGGCTATAGCAACACGTTCAAGTTGACCGTGGTGGCCGAGGCGATCGGTGAAGGTCTGACGCCCGGTGCGGAGGTCAAGTTCCGCGGCCTGACGATCGGATCGGTGAAGACGCTGCAATCGGCTGGATACAACAAGCAGAAGATCACAGTCGAACTCGAGCCGCGCCAAGCCAGAGCCCTGGCTGCCGACACCACAGCAAATTTCATGTCGTCCAACACTTTTGGCCTCGCGGCTGTCGAACTGCTCAGCAGCGGCACCGGCCCCCGGCTGAAGCCGGGCCAGACACTGCTCATTGGCGCCAATGCGCGGTCGGCGTCGATCACCGGACTTCTGCGCCAGGGCCAAAAAATCGGCAAGATGATCGACTCGCCCGATGTCGACCACATCATCGAGATAGTGCGTCGGCACGCGGACCTGACCGAGCCGGTGACCCGGTCATACTTCGATCTGGTCAAGATGCTCGTCGACTCCCAGAGGGTGCCGTTCTCGCAGTCGCTATCGGTCTTTGCCTCGGTGATCAACGGTGCCAGCGATTCCATCCCGCTGATCAAGCTGGCCTACGACCTGCTTAACGGGATGGAATTTCTGGCCCATCCCGACGGGGTCGCGCGCATGAACGTGATCCTGGACCAGACCGCGAAGCTCGTTTTTAATGCCGACGGCATCGTCGCGAAGAACGTGGGGTGGCTGGCCCCATTCAGCCGCGCGCTCATGGACATTTTGCTGCCCTTCTCGTACCTCGAGGGCAGCTTCGCACCGTATTACGACCGGCTCTCGGGTCTGCTGGACCGCACCAGTGCGGCGTTTCCGATCGTCAACGGCAAGGTCCGCATGCAAATCGAAGTCACCTTGGACACCATGCCGGGGTTGGCGGCGGCTCTGCCGCCCGGGCCGCCGACACCGACGGCGGGTGGCCGATGAGAAGTGTTACCAAATCGGTGATTTGGCTGACGGTCTTCACCGCGGTCGCGGTGGTGTGCACGCTCATCGTGCTGACCGCCTTGCGTGCTCCGGTCACCGGAGCGGTTTCCCACTACACCGCGGCGTTTTCCGACGTGTCGGGGCTCTACGCGGGAGACGACGTTCGCATTTCCGGCGTACAGGTCGGCAAGGTGGAAACCATCCGACTCGACGGCCGGATTGCCAGGGTGGATTTCACCGCACAAGTTGATCACCCGGTGTTCGCCAACACCGTGGCTGCGGTGCGCTATCAAACCCTGGTCGGTCAGCGCTACGTGGAACTCGTCCAGCCCGCCAAGCCGGATCAGCGGTTGCGGCCCGGGGACACCCTTCCATTGGGGCAGACGATTCCCTCCTTCGATGTGGCGAAGCTGTTCAACGGATTTCGGCCGATATTTCAAACCGTCGACCCCGCCCAGTTCAACCTGCTGGGCGAGAACCTGCTGCGGCTCATCCAGGGTGACGAAAACGGTGTCGGCCCGTTCCTGCATGACCTCGACGTCATTTCCAAGGTTGCGGTAAATCGCCAGTCGGCCATCACCGTCGTGCTCCGCAATCTGAGCGCGATCTCCCAGGATCTGGGCGGCAAATCACAGCAACTGTTTCATCTCATCGCCACGCTCAACCAAGTCGTAGGGGAGTTCGGTTCCAAGGCTGAGGAATTCACTACGGCCATGGAGTCCGGACTGCCAGTCTTGCGGAATACCACCCATATTCTGCAATACGCCGAACGCACTTTTGATGGCTCGACCGTTCCGCTTTACGACTTGAGCAGCAGGATGTGGCCGCAGACCGCGACGGTCATCGCCGGCCTATCGCTCGCGCCGTCGTTGATCCAAGGAATGCGGGACTGGCTGGCCGACGACCAACCCGCCAAGCCGGCGTTTTCCTGCTCACGGGGCGAAGTGACGTTGCCGGGGATCGGGCAGGTGTCATTCGCGCAACAGAATTTGGTGGTGTGCCGGTAATGGTATTCGTCGACAAGCGGGCGGTAAGGCGGCGTGCTGTGCTAGATGAGCACGCCGCCGCCGTCCGCAGTCGTCGGCACGGCATCATCGGTGTTGTCGTTATCGTTGCGGCGTTGTCGGCCACCGCCATGGCCTACCTGAATCCGACCGATCAAAACGGCTATACCGCGCACCTGTCTAACTCCGGGGGCGTGCGCGTCGGAGACCAGGTGCGCATCGCCGGCATCCCGGTGGGGAAAGTGACCAGCGTCCGGCTCGACGCCGCTGTCGTCGAGATGAAATTCGACATCATGCGTTCGGTGGCGGTCGGTTCGGAATCCACGCTGGACATCAAGCTGCTGACCCCGCTGGGTGGCCACTACGTGGCGCTTGATCCGAAGGGCGATATACCGCTGGGCCACAATGTAATTCCGCCGCAGCGTGTCGCGTTGCCGTTTGAGGTCAACGACATCATTCAAGCCGCGACCCCGCTGATCAAGGAAGTCAACGGCCAGGTCATCCACAACACCTTTACCGAGGTCGCGAACGCCGCTAACAGGTATCCCGACGCGATACGCGATCTGCTCCGATCCGCCAATGCGTTGACAACGTCGATGAGTAAGTCCACCAACGACTTTCATCGCGGCCTGGATTTCGCCAACAACGGCCTGCGAGCCGTGGTCGCCCAACGAAAGCTGCTGATCACGTTGATCGAGCAGGTGGACGTCCTCGGAAGGGCGTACACCTCGAAGACGGTCGATATCGTCGAATTCTTCGGTCTGCTCAATGAATTGGCTCGGATAATGGACCGGATCACGGTGTTTTACGGCCGCGAGGTCGGGCCGATCGTCAACGGACTCGAGGACATCACCGACACGTTGAACGCGCATCCCGAACGTTGGGGCCAGGCGCTCGACGGCCTGGGCCAGAGCCTCAACATCGTGATGCCGATGCTCAGCGGGAACGGGGTCGTCTTCGACAAACACAAGCAGCTGGTGCCCGGACAGGACCTGTGCCTGCCCAACGTCATGAGGAACTGTTGAGATGACCAGGCTGTCGGCTGCCCGCTCGTGGCTGCGTTCCCCTTGGGGTATCGCGGCAGTGGTGACCCTTGTCGCCGCAGTCGCGGCAGTGGTGGTCATCGGAGCCAAGATCGTAATGCCCGAACACACCCGGGCGATGTGCGCCGAATTCACCGACGCGGTAGGGCTATACCCAGGCAACAAGGTGGCGCTGCTGGGCATCGAGGTCGGCTCGACCACCGCGATCGTCAACCAACCCGACCACGTCGAGGTTGACTTCACCGTACCGACCGACCTCGACCTGCCGGCCGACGTCGGGGCGGTCACCTACTCGCAATCGATCGTCACCGACCGTCATATCGAACTGACCAAGCCCTACACCGGAGGTCCTAAATTCACCGGGCCGGGCTGCATCAAGCTGAAGTCCACTAAAACTCCGATCAGTATCAGCGAAACCTTCTCTGCCATAGGCAAACTCGCCGATACCATCATGGAACCCAAACCCGGCCAAGACCCTTCGCGGGCGCCTGGCGTGCAAGCCATCAACGACAGCGTGCGCGCGGCCAGTCGCTCGCTGGACGGGACCGGCGCCGGCCTCAACCGGACACTGGGAAATCTGGTCAGCATGCTCGCCGACCCGTACAAGGCCGACGCCGACTATCGGCAACTGTTCGAAAACAGCGAAATCCTCACCTCGGACTTTCTCAAGAACTGGGACAGCTTCGCCTCGGTGATCCGGTCGCTTCCGTCGACCACCCAATTGGTCGAGGGCCTGTCGGACAATTTCGGCGCGGCCTTGAGTCACCTGTCGCATCTGCTGCCGATCCTGGTCGAGGCGGTGAATCGGTGGGGGCCGCGGCTGTATCAAAAGATGGACAAGCTGATCACCTGGATACGGGACGTGCTCAACAGACACACCCCGGCCATCCTCGCGATGATCAACTCGTGGCCACAGTTCAGCCACTGGCTCAGCGATATCTACGAGCCGGCGTGGGGAACCCACAACGTCACCTATATTCCACCGCAGGTGGCGATTTCGCCGTCGCAGGCGGGCGCCATCTGCCAAGGGCTGCGACAGCGCAACATCCCCGGTGCTGCGGCGGCGTGCGCGTCGGGCAGCGCGTCGGATCCGGTCACGCTCGGCCTTACCGATCTCATCCTGGGAGCCGCGCTGCCATGACCCGACGATCGATGCGCGCTGGACGCGTGTTGCTGGCCGCCCTGGCGATCAGCCTAACGGCGGCATGCTCGCTGGATCCGACCCGGCTGCCGGTCCCGGGGGCCTACAGCCCCCAGCACGCCTACCGAATCAAGATCCAGTTCGCCAGCGTGCTCAATTTGCCCGCCCGGGCCAAGGTGGACTCCGGCGGAGTGCAGATCGGCGTGCTCGACCACGTCCAGCTCGACGGCACCACGGCGGTCGCCTACGTCGATATCTCCGGCGACACCAAGCTCGCCGGCAACACCCGTGCTGAATTGCGCCAGGCCACACCTCTCGGCGACATCTATATCGCACTGGTGCCGCCGGAGGATCGGTCGAGAGTGCTGCTGCGGAACGGCGACACCATCCCGGTGCGCAACACCGCGCCCGCCGACAACGTTGAAGACCTGTTGCGGTCGGTGTCAAACCTGGTGTCGGGTGGCGCGATTGGCACGCTGCAAAGCACCGTGGTCAACCTCAACAAGGCGTTTCCTAAGGAGCCCGGCGAGCTGACCCGCATTCAGCGCACCATCGGCGGCGTACTCAACGACCTTCGAGCAAACCAGGACACCATGGACGGCATCCTGTCGAGCATGGAGAACATCACCGACAACCTGGCGGCCAACACCGGGGTGTTCAACCGGCTGGTCACCGAAGGCCCGCCGAAGCTCGAAGGGCTATCGGCGATAACGGTGGCCATCCTCAACGTCGTTGGCGACTCCAAAGACATCGGCGACCTCGGCGGAGAACTCCTCAACCCGATCACCGGCGACATCATCCAAATGCTCTCCTACATCACACCATTGGTCGGCACGGCAGCCACCCTTGATACCACCATTCCGGTGGTCGCCGACAAGCTGATCGCATTCCTGCATTACAAGCTCCTCGGATGGTTCCGCAACGGGGGCCCGAAATACATTGTCTCCGAACTTCATCCGCCGACCGGGCATGAGGGCGTGGACCCCGCCGATAAGGCCGACGCGGCGGTCAGGGCGATGCAGAGCATGGGGATGCTGCCATGAAATTGAATGCCGGCGTCACGCTCGCCATCCTGGCGGTGATGACGCTGCTCGGCGCGGCATACATGGCGGTCGGTGTGCTCGACATGAGCCCGACCAAACAGGTCACGCGACTCACTCTCATGCTCAACACTTCCGGCGGCCTGATGCCCACATCTGACGTGACGATGCGCGGCATCAAGGTCGGTCGGGTGACCGGTATCGAGACCACCACAACCGGTCTGACGGTCTCGATCGAGCTCGATCGCGCGCACCCGGTGCCCGCCGACAGCGTGATCAGCGTGGAAAACCTCTCCGCTGCGGGCGAACAGTACATCGAATTCAAGCCGAAACTGATTGCGCCGCCGTACTTTAGCGATGGGACGCTGATCCCCGCGGACCGCATCGCGCAGATGGTTACCGGCGCCGACTTGCTCACCAAGGCCAATGCCCTGATGTCAGCGCTCAACCTCGATCACGTACACGCGATTATCAGCAACATGTCCGCGGCGTTCGCCGGCAACGACAACAATATCGATTCCCTGGCCACCACCGCCGGTTTGACCGCCAAAGTGATCCACGACGACAAGCAATTGCTGGCCACCCTGTTCGCCAACGTCTCCACGTTCACCACGAACCTGGGTGACATCAACGCCGGCGAAGTGATCAGCGAGACCGGCAAACTGCTACCACGCTCGGTGCCCGCGTTCTTGGGGATGATCCGCGAGATCGAAACCCTCTCGCACACCGGCGTGGGCGTGGTCGGCCCCGACGATCCGGTCGGCGTGCTGGTAACCAAGCTCGGCCAATGGATCGACATGCTGGCCGGCCCGCTGAGTACTTTCACCACCGTCCTGCAACCTGCGGTTGCGCCACTACGACCCATCAAGGTAGACGCCGGACACTGGCTCGACTTCTGGGAATCGACCTTCAACAACACCGGCGGCGTGCGAGTTCAACTCAACGTGCCCGAGTGGCACCAGTGATCACCAACGAAGCCACGGCCAGGAACGAAAAGAAAGAACTGCGATGACAAATTCAACTATCAGCGAAGACGAAATGGCTGAGCCGAAGCCGGTCGCCGACCATGAAAAGACCGACGACGCCGCCGACGACGATGCGCGGCCCAACACGTCATGGAAGTTGCGATTGCGGCCTCAGCGGCCGAAGCGTTGGGGGGCAGCCGTTCTCGCGGCGGCGGCGCTCGCCGGCGGCGCGTTCGGGTTGATGAAGTATCACCAGGTGACCGACCAGCTCGGGCAGCTGCGTCAGCAGCAAGCCGATCGCGACACCGTGGCGCGGCTGGCCCGAGACTATGCGCTGAACTCGCTGACCTACAGCTTCGAAGATCCGGATGCTTTCTTCCGCTCGGTCGAAGACGGTGTGTCGCAGCAGCTTAAAGACAAGTACGTCAATGCCGCCGACCTGCTAAAAAGCGTCATGCTGCAAGCGCAGGTCACTTCCACCGGTGAGGTGCTGGCAATTGACCCGGTCTCTCAGCCGGGCGGGGTCTACCAGGTAGTGGTATCCGCCCACCAAACCACTCGCAATCTGCAAAACCCGACACCCAAGGTGTCGATCATCCTGCTGCAAGTCACGGTGAATAAGGTCGGCAACACCTGGCAGGTCTCCGATATCGGCCCCAAGACCGGCTCTCACCCACCGGTCGAGCAGCAGCTTCCGCCGGCCGAGCCCCCACCCGCTCCCGCGCCCTCCGATGCGGTGCCGGGACGGTAGGTTCGCGCCCGTGAAGCGGATGCGACTGCTGGTCGCTCTGGTGACGATGGCAACCGCAGGTACTGCGTGCCCCAGTTATCCCACCGCAGTCGCTGACACCACGCTGCCGCCGTGCTTGCGGACGGAGGTAGTGATCAGTCCGAAAGCCACGTCGCCGCACTCGGACTGCCGAATGCACTCTGGGGCACTCGACTTCGACGTCACCTACTGGTCCACGCCCGAGCTGCCGGGGCCCAGGGCGGTAAAGGTCACAGCGACCGACCCGTCGGGCCACGTGGTCCAAACGATCGATGAGCTGCTCGAGCCGTCGAGTCCGGGAGGCGTCGGGCTACAGGACATCGACGGCGACGGCCGCGACGAACTGGTCATCCCGATCGCCCAAAACCTATTCAATGGCAGCCAAAACACCCGGTTCGTGGTGTGGCGCGCGCCGGGGGACCGGCTCCACTTCGAACGCACCCAGATGGTCGGCCAGGCCGTCTATCCCAGCGGTGACGGCTACTTGGTGACCAACGGCGGCGCGCTGGACAGCCGAGATCTCACTTTCTACCTGCCAACCGACGCCGGATACACGCTGGTCGTCGTGCTGACCATCGAAGCCGAAGAGGTAGACCCAGACACGCACCGGGTCCTGACCGTCGTGTGCCGCGCCCACCAAGAAGACGGGCTACATGCCGTCGACATGACCCTCCATCAGGCCGAGGACCACTTCTGCGCGTCGCCGGCGGCCACCGCGATCTGGCCTGGCGCCGAGCGCATATCAATTCGACGCTGGCGCGCAGGGCAGGGCTAGCCGATCCCTAAGGCGCGCAGTAGTTGCGAGACGCCGCAAGCTGCTGTCTTGCCTTGGCGAGATCGCCGGCGAGTTGTTCTGGGCTTGCCGGTCGGTACGGGTCGCTGCCGTCGATCTGGGATGCCAGCATGTCCGACCGAAGCCGGAGGTCGACGGCCGCCGCACTGCGCAAGCCGTGTAACGGGGCAAGCGCGTTCCGAACTTGGCCTGCCACGTAAGACGGTGTGCCGGAAGGGGAAACCTGATTGAACTCATTCTCCAGCCGATCGGCTGCCGGCAAGATGATGTCGCACTCCCGGTCACCGGCGGCCGCCGCCGGCGTAGCCGTCAGGCACATCGTGGCAGCGGCAACCGAGAGCGCCACACTCTGAATTCCTCGATGCATCGGGGCTACCTTCGCGCTGCGTCGGCCGTCGTGCGACCGCTTTACCTAATCTAATGGTGCGCCGCCGCAACGACCGATGCCGTACCCTTCGACGGCCCGGGTTGCTCAAGTCGAGGCTGCGTCTCCTTCGTCGCTCCCGGTCGGGTCGGAGGCCGCGGTTTCAACGAGCGACCAGTAGTTTCTCTCACGTTCGGTCAGCTCGTTTGACGTGATGGCACGGAAGGCGGCGGCGTCGCGCTCGAATCGGGCCGGCGCATCGGGCAGCGCGTCCGGGCCCTCGAGCCGAAAACAACTCGGTGCGAGCGGACCGAACAGCAGGGCGCGGCGCATGTGCGGCCAGTTATCTAGCTGCGGCTCGACGCCGGCGGCTCGAGCGAAGGTGAGAGCTACCAGGTTCATTCGAGTTTTCTGCGACATCCCTCGCCGCAAGCGGTAAGCATTGATCGACAGCCGCTGGTCGGTTTCAGCTGTCGCCGCGATCGTGCCGCCCCACGTATAAGCGATCCACCTGGCCTGAAGTTCCAGCGGTACAAAGTATCCGCCCGACTGGTCCCACATGCCCATGAAGGCCAGCCCGGGGAGGTCAGGGTGAAACGTGTAACGGTCGGCGTCTAGGTGTACTGCGCCGAGGTTGACGACGTCCCGGATGTTTTCACCGAGAAACGGTAGATACAGATCGAACCCAGTGCCGAGCACGATCCCGTCGAACTCCTCGGCATGCCCGTCGGCGAACGTCACTGTCGCACCCGCGATGGATTTCATCCAGGGGCACACGGTAATTCGGCCCTCGGCCACCAGTGGTAGGTACTGCTGGTTGAGGGTGATCCCGGCGGCGAAAAGCGACGGGTCGGGTGCGGGTGCGCCGTACTGCTCTGGACTTCCGCCAGCCTCGACCACGATCTCCTTCAGCTGTCGATCGATCTCGGCTGCTGGGAGAGTCTCGCTCGCGAGGGTTCCGTATCGCGTGAAGATCCGGTGATCGGACGGAACTCCGCCGGCGAACTTCGGTAGGACGTACCTCTGCCGACGCTGGGTTACTACCACGCGTCCTGCGCCGAGCTGGGCGAGTTCGGCGGCGACCTCGAGGGCGCTGACAGCGCAGCCTGCCACGAGAACCCGCTTGCCTTGATATGGAGCGGGCCCCCGGTAGTGGTAGGTGGAGATCGCTCCGGCCGAGCCTGCGAACGTGGCCAGCCCGGGCACAGTGGGGATGGCGGGGGCATGAAATCGGCCACTTGCCACGACCACTCGTTCGAACCTATCCACGAGGCCCGCGTGACCGACGAGCCATCCGGCATCGTCTCGCCTGACCAGTTCGACACGACTGCCGAACCGGATGCGCGACGTCAGGCCGAACGCGTCGGCATAGCGATGCAAGTAGTTCAGGATCTCGCGGTTGGATGGGTAGACAAGGTCGCTGTCGTTCTCCAAGTCGCTGAAGGCGGTCATGATGCGACTGGTGTTGGTGTGCATGGTCGGCCAAATGCCGCTCCGGCCAACGATTCCCGTCCACTGGCCGCCCAAACTCGGTCCCTGCTCGAAGATCGTCGGTTCGAATCCTTGTGAGAGCAGCCAGCGCGCCGCGATCAGGCCACCGGGTCCAGCCCCGATCACGGCGACTGCGCTCGTCATCGTGGAACTGTCGCACGGGAGTTGAATAAAAGAAAACAGGCCAGGCTTGTCGGCCTGACCTGTCCTTTCCCCAGTGGAGCTGCCGGGAATCGACCCGCCGCTCTCTCATCAACAGGACGAGCGTGCCGGGAAATGTGAAGGGCTGGCGGATCGCGCGGATTTCTTTCGCGATTACCCGGTACAACATGTCTCACTAATCTAGTCTGGTACACGTCGTACCGGATACCTCGGAAGCTGACCGTGCGGTCCGACCAAGCTGCTCACGCACCAAGGAGACCAACCCATGAAGAAACTCATCGCCGCCTCCGGTATCGGCGCGGCGTTCATCGCCACGCAATTTCTGGTGGTTGACGCCGCCTCGGCCGCGCCGGGCCAGAACTGCACGACCCAGTGGAACACCATGTACACCGTGCCGATCGGCGTCCGCACGACCTGCTTCAACCCGGACGGGAGCTATCACGTGTGTTCGTCGCTGGGAACGGACGGCAAGGGACCTGGGACGTGCATGGACTATCCGGCTCCCCCTCAAATGGGCGGACAGCCGACGTTCAGCCCGCCCGTGCCGGGCATGCCGCCTCCACCGCCAGCGGAGTAGCCGTCAACTCGGTCCGAGTCCACTGGAAAAGAACTCGGCCAGCGTCCGATCAATGCTGCCGATAACTATGGGGGATCGGGGAGGCGCCACTACCTACGATGCCGATGCCGGGCCGACTTATCGCTTTAGAGATGTCAATCGATAATGATTCGGAACCGTTTACCTCGCCTGGTTTTAAGGACCCGCGAAGTCACCGACGATGGCCATCCTGTTGCCTTTGGAGGCGGTCGCAAAACCGGCTGTGGTGAATGAGCAGTTCAGGATAATTGCTCGGTGTGGCGGACTTTCCATCCACATCGCGAGCGCTGCGCTCGGAGTCGCAACGGATCCCGTGCCCCAATAGACGATCTCAGCTGTGTAGCCGGACCTGACGTGGCCCGCATCCGCGATACGCGCCCCCGGTGACGAGCCGTCCGAACCGATATGTCCGTCTACATCGTTTGTCACCATGTCGTCGGCGTGCCGCTGCGCCGCTTCCGACAAAAGCGGATCATTTGCAATCATCCCGCACGCCGGCCGAAGCTCGTTGACGCCGATGTACACCGCGGTGTCTAAATCGTCTGCGCGGGCGGCATAACTACCCCACGTTGTTGCCAATACAGCCCAGATCGAGAAGACGAAAATCTTGAGTTTTCTCGTCATGTTGAGTTCGCCCCCGACTCGCTTTGCTCCCTTAGCAAACAACGCTACTCAATTTCGATCATCAGCGGTCGAGAATCGCCAGTCCGTTTGCTAGGCAGACACGCGCACCCCCACACGAAAGGCGGTCGGCGTTCATTGGTGCAAAATGCTCACACTCTTGAATGCCCCGGTGATTCAGCAAGCTCGGTCCACACTGATCGCCGTTGCTTCCGGTATCCGTTCCGCACAACTGGCGCGGCGTCACCCGCCGATCGTCGCGTCCGCGAATGAGGCGGCAAAGAACCCCGCTGGTACTACAACCTCGCCGCCAACCCCGATACCGTGCAGATCCAGATCGCCGGCCGCTCCATCGAGATCAGCGCCGAACAGCTGCACGGCACCGCCCGCCAGGAGGCTTGGCGCCACATCACCGGCACGGCAGACCGTTTCGCGACGTACGAGCAGAGAACCGACCGCGAAATCCCTGTCATTCGGCTGCGCAGTCGACCCGCCCCAAGGCGGCCGACCGCACCCGTCAACCGTCCGGGAGCAATCCGTTGATCTTCAGCGGCGCCCGTCCTGAGGTGTCCTGACGTATCCCTTCGGATCCGTAGGCGGCGGCCCGCACGGGCCTGGGGCTCTATATGGTCGGATGCTGCGCGTAGCGATGCCGGTGCACCTAGGCTTCGGGGGTGCGGGTGTCGTGGCCGTTGGTTGGCCGCTCAGAGCAGGTCAGCGCCATCGAGGCCGCCATCCGGGCCGCAGATGTCTCAGGGGTGGTTGTCTACGGGGCAGCCGGTGTGGGCAAGAGCCGGATCGCCCGCGAGGCCTTGTCTGCTGCGGAGTCGCGGGGCTGCGACTGCCGTTGGGCGACCGCCACGTCGTCGGCGCGGGCGATTCCGCTCGGTGCTTTCGCCGCGTGGGCTCCCTCGGGTGTCACCGACACTGTCCAGTTGCTGCGTGGGGTGATCGAATCGCTCACTGCCCCATCGGCAAACGGCCGGGCAGTGGTGGTGTGTGTCGATGATGTGCATTTGCTCGATGATTTGTCGATCTTCGTGGTGCACCAGATCGTTGCGCGCCGCGCCGCGAAAATGATTCTCACCGTTCGCGACGGCGAACCGATTGCCGCCGGTGTGCAAGAAATATGGACGCTTGGCCACTTCGAACGACTGGATCTGCAGCCATTGTCGCGCGACGAAACCACCTCGCTGTTGTCGGCGACATTAGCCGGACCAGTCGACCCGGATGCCGCTCAGCGGCTGTGGGAGCTGACACGCGGCAACGGGTTGTATTTACGCAACATCGTGGAACAGGAGGTCGCCGATGGCCGCATCGCGCAACGACGCGGCCGTTGGTACTGGCTCGGCGATCCCGTCGTGCCGCCCGGCCTTATTGAACTGATCGAATCCCGTATCGGCGATCTGCCCGCGTCGGTCAGCGATGTGATCGACGTACTGGCGGTGGGGGAGCCCATTGAACTCGCAGCGCTGAGACGGATCGCTGATCAGGCGGCCATCGAAGAGGCGGACACCCGTGGCCTCATCACGTTAGGGCCCGTCGTCGGCGGCGTGGAAGTGCGCGTGGCGCATCCGCTTTACGGTGAGGTACGCCGCAGGCGTGCGGCAACTACCCGACTGCGACGGCTACGCGGACTCGTCGCCACAGAACTCGCGGCGGCAGATGACCACGACGACATTCAAGTCGTGGTGCGCCGCGCGGCGTTGAGTCTCGAGTCCGATCTCACGCCCGACGCCGAGCTACTCGTCAAGGCGGCTCATGGGGCTGTCTGGTTGGCGGACCTGCCGCTCGCCGATCGGCTTGCCGAAGCGGCAACCCGCGCCGGCGCCGGGCCTGAACCCAATTTCATTCGCGCGCATGCACTGTCGTGGCTAGGGCATGGTGACGAGGCCGACACGGTGCTGGCGTCGATTGACTCCGGCGAGTTGACCGACGTGGACCGCGCCAGACTCGCGTTCTTGCGGGCCAGCAATATGCTCTGGGCGCTGGGTGACACCGGTCGCGCCAAAGAAATCATCGACGCGGCCTCGGGCCCCACGTCACGGCAGGGTCGCAGCTATCTAGACGCGTTCCTCACGGTCTACTGGTTTGCCACGGATCGGCCGCATGCTGCCATCGCAGCGTCGAAAAAGCTTGCGTTGGAAGATCTCCCGGCCGTCGTCGGAGCCGAGGTAGCCTGGGTTCTAGCGACCATATACGCCGATGCGGGACAAACCAGTGACGCGGTGGCGATCGCGGAACTGGGATATACGATCGCGGCACGATCTTTCGACGCTCCGCATATGAGGTTCAATATCGCGGATGCGCACGTTAGTGCGCTCCAGCTGGCCGGCCAGGTTGCGGACAGCCTGGATGTGGCTGAGCGGGTGCGCCGGCAAGCGGCCGACCTCCCGGGTGCAGCTCAACTGCTCGGCGCCGCAGTGGCAGGTCGAGCGGTCCTCGGTGCCGGCCACCTCGACACCGCTTGTGCGCTGTTGGAGCAGGCGGCGCAGGGGTTGTCCGCCACGCACGCGACCGGTTGGGGGTATCGGTATCACATACCGCGCACCACTGCGGTGGCCATGCGCGGTTCGAGCGCGGATGCAGCTGAGGCGCTCGCCGCGCTCCGGCAGGTGGGGCGGACCTTCCGGGCGCTGGACTACGAGAACAGCTTGGCCGAGGCATGGGTCGCCGCCGGCCAGGGTGCCGTCAGTGAGGCGATCGCCGTCCTGTTGGCAGCGGCCGACAGGGCCTCGGCCAAAGGGCAATTCGCGGCCGAGGTGATCTGCCTGCAAACCGCCACCCAGTTCGGTGACCGCACATGCGCAGGCAGGTTGCGCGAACTCGAGACGCTCGTCGACGGGCCACGTGTTGGCTTGGCAGCGCGGTTCGCGGTCGCGTTGCGTGATGACGATGCCGCCGAATTAGCAACGTTATCCGAAGATTTCGAGCGCATTGGCGACCTCGTTGCCGCCGCGGATGCTGCCGCCCAGGCTGCCCTGGTTTATCGCAGCCAAGGACTACGGGGATCGGCGCTGGGGTCCGTCGCCCGCTCGACCGCACTTGCCGAAGGATGCGGTGGGGCCTGCACGCCGGCACTTCGTCAAGCCAGCGAACCCGTTCCGCTGACGGAACGCGAACGAGAGATCGTGATGCTGATCGGGCAGGGGCTGTCCAACCGTGCGGTCGCAGAACGACTGACTCTGTCGGTGCGCACTGTCGAGAGCCATATCTACCGCGCCATGTCACGGACCGGCACCACCAGCCGCGACGAACTCGCCGCCCTGCTGCCGCGTCGGCGGAACCTGAAATGAGCGTTTGACGGGCAGTGTCGGCACGTTTCTCGCCGGACTACTGAGGCCGGGTATCCCGGCGATCTCCCGGCAGGTGCGCATCACGTCAGCGCGACTCGCTGAAGCGACTCAGTAAAGCCGTGACGGGGCGCAACGCGATTGCAGTGGTCCACTACTGCGCCCCCGCAGCGAACGGCACGCGACGATCAAGCAGTCAGACGCGAGGGAGAGGTACGAAGTGTCCGAATCACCTGCGGCTTCGGCCGACTTGCGGGACCACGTTGGCGAGCCTGGGCGTGCCGTCGTGGGGGCGGAGCGTGCCGATCTTCCGATGACACCGGTGTTGCAGCTCACCGGGGTCGACAAGACATATCGCAGGGGCGACGAGGAGGTGCAGGTGCTTGTCGACTTCGACTTCACCTTGCACGCGGGCGAATTCGTTGTCGTGACGGGCCCGTCGGGAGCGGGTAAGTCGACACTGCTGCATGTTGCCGGGGGGTTGGACGCGCCGGACGACGGCAGCGTAGCTGTCGCCGGCCAGGACATCTGGTCGAAAGGTGCCGGGGCCCGTGCCGCGTTCCGCCGGCGAAAACTTGGATTCGTATTCCAGTTCTTCAACCTGGTGCCCACGCTCGACGCAGTGCAGAACGTGTCGCTGCCACTGGTCCTCGATGGTGTGCCGGCCCGGTCCGCGGACACCCGCGCCAGGGAGCTTCTGCAGCGGGTCGGGCTCGCTGACCGGGCCAAGCACCGGCCGGCCGAATTGTCGGGTGGACAGATGCAACGGGTTGCGGTGGCACGCGCGCTGGTGGCGCGGCCGTCCATCGTCCTCGCCGACGAGCCGACCGGAAACCTCGACAGCCGTTCGACGGCCGAGGTGCTGGATCTCTTGCGGACCGTGTCGCACGAAGACGGCACGGCGGTCGTCCTGGTGACACACGATCAGACGGCGGCGCTCTTCGGTACTCGCGAAGTGCAACTGGTCGACGGGCAGGCATGCGTAGTGGATACCGCCGTGCCCTTGGTGGGGCCGTGGTGAGATCGCTACGCGCCGGATCGATGTCATTGCGGCGCATCCACTTTGCCGCGCTGATCGCCGACTGGCGCAGAACGCTACTGAGCGTGGTCGGCGTCGCGCTGGGAGTGACGGTGGTTCTGGGAGTTCTGATACTCAAGTTCGAGCTCAGCCGCCCGTTCGACTCATTTGGCCCCTCGCTCACCCACGCCGCAGACATCGGGGTGCTCGAGGTGACGCCACATGTGAGCGGCCGGTTGCCGATCGAGACGGTCAACCGGCTCCGTTCCGAGGTGCCGGGGACAGAAGCGGTTATCCCGATCGTCGCCGGGCTGACCCCGGTGAGCGTTCCAGGAAGCGGCACGCACGGGTTCTTTCTGCTCGGCGGCTCGTGCCAGATCGAGTTGCTCGTCGGCCAATTCGATTGCGAGCGGCGCGCCCGCGACGTCAAGCCCGCAGCCGGACCTGGCGTGCCGCTGCAGATTCCGGCGGTCATCGCCCAGCGTCATGGCCTGAGACTCGGCGACGAGCTGACTATCCCGGGCCTACCCGCAGGCGCGGCACACCTGGGTTGGACGTTCGACGAATTCGACCGAGTCAAAGGCATCAACGACGGCTATGTACTGCTGGCCCCTTCGGCGGATATCGCCGCGAACTTGTTCGGGTCGCACGGTTACGCAACGGTCGCATTCGTCGTTCCGAGACATGGCGTCGACATCGCAGCCGACGTCCATCGCGTTGTCGCGGGTCTTGCAACAGTTGGGCCCCCGCGGCCCCAGATGCCGGCGGTCCTGGAGAACGGCACGCAGAGTTTCAATCTAAATGTGTTGGCCGGCATCATCGTCGGTGTCCTCATCGCCGTGAACACCATCCTGTTGGCCGTGGAGGACCGGCGGGCCGTGATGGGAACCATCGGCGCGATCGGCGCCAAGCCGGTCGGCTTGTTCCTCGGCATGCTCGGCGAAGGTGCCGTGGTGGGTGTTCTCGGGGGCCTACTTGCCGTTCCGAGCGGCTTTGCGCTCGGGACCTACCTGGTGGACCGTTTCGGTGAGTCGATGCTCGCCGGATCGGGCGGCGCCATCAGTGCGCACTTCACGCCGAACCTGTTTGCGATCGGCGCAGTGGCGGGAACGATATGCGGAATCCTCGCGATGATCGGGCCGGCTTTCCGGTTGGTCCGTGAAGGACCATTGGCGTCGATGACCAGCGTCAGCGGAATGCAGCGCGCCCGAAGGATTCCCGCATGGCCGTTGGTCGTCGGAATGGGAGCGCTGGCAGGCGCCGTCATCGTGTCGAAAGTATTCCAGCGCGGGTCGCTGCCGCTCAACACAGGCATCAACGCAATGGCGGTGGGCCTGCTCGGGGTGATGTTGGTGACAGCCTGGTTCGCGCCGCGCGGCGCCGCAGTGACAGTCGGGTTGCTCACTATCGCGCGCCCGGCAATCGGTCGCCCGCTGGGTGCCGATTTCCGGCGTTACACAGTGCTTTTCGCACTGTCTGCCGCATTACTCGCCGAGGGCGCTAGTGCCGCCATCGCCGCACACAGCATGCAACTGCTTGGTACCCGGCAGGTTGCCGCGCAAAAGGCCGAGCGACTGCCCGCTGCGTTGTTGATCACCCCGCAGTCGGTGCTCGATCAGCGCGACGGCCGGCTGTCGGACTCCACCTTCGCGTTGGTGAGGGGCGCCGCCGGCGACCGGAGCGTATCAGCGCGCTGGCGGTCGACGATCTCGTCGGGGACGCTGTCGCGTTTGATCGCGGGCGTACGTCCGGGCGATTGGTACGCTCGCGCGCTGTATGAGCCGACGAGCGGCGCTGACGCGTTCTGGCAAGGCGTGCGCGTCGGGGACATCGGACTCAGTGAGATCGCCGCCAGCCGGCTCGGTGTCGGCGCAGGGGGCACTGTCATGTTGCCAACCGTCAAGGGTGCGAAGCAGTTTCGGGTGGCGGGAGTTTTTCATCCCCAGATGATCAACGATGCAGGCGTGGGAGACATGGTGTTGGTTTCCGAGGAGCTTGCGCGTTCTGATTGGGCTGCTGTACGCGATCAGGCGGCAGTGAACTATCCGTCTGCCGCCGACGCCACCGCCCACCGGAACGATTTTCTCAACCTCGGTGCCGGATTAGGTGTGTACGACAACGAGGAGTGGCGCACCGTGTCCGCCGACGGAATCACCCGCTTCTTGGAGCCGTTCACGATCGCGGGCTATGTCGTGATGGCGGCCGCGGGGTTGAGCGTGCTGAATGTGTTCGTGTTGGGGCTCGTGCAGCGTAAGCGTGAGCGGGCCGGGTTGCGGGCGATCGGAATGACTGCCGGACAGGAACGGGCCGTAATCATCGCCAACGCCGGGCTGCTCGGCTTGCTGGTAGCCGGACTCGCGGTGCCCGGCGGTGCCGGCATCACCTATCTCTGGTCGCTGGGCTCGCCGGTGTACTACGGCATGACAATCGAGTGGGGCGTGCTGCCTTTGGCATTGCTCGTAGGCGTAGGTGCGATCCTTCTCGTCGTGCTGGCGGCGACGGTGTACCCCGTCCTGCATACGTGGCGGCTGGAGACAGTCGAGGTGCTGCGGAGCAGTTGACCGGCACGCAGCGGCCTAATCACTAACCTCGCTGCGCACTAGTGAAGTGTCGTCTTCCGCACGCCGAAACCTGTGCAGGTGCCCTCTGATCGGATGAGCGCATAAGGCCTCGAAGTCTCTGGGCGGCAACGTCATCCGAAACATCAACCCGCGGCCACCCGCGCCTTCGACCAGGATGCCGACTCCGGGAACGGGAAGGTTCATCAACGGCGTGCAGTAGGCCGTGAACGCACCTTCGAACTGGACGTGATAGACGCCGAAGCCGGCCCAATTGGTGATGAGGGGGTTCCATCGAATCGGATTGAAGCCGGCAGCAACGCAGCGAGCGGCCCGCCATGGGCCTGCAGCATCCAGGAATTGCTGGTTGATCCGCATGTCACAGTGCTCGTCGGCGAAATGGTCTACGTTGTGGCGAATGCGTTCGGCAATTGTGGGTGCCGATTCTCCTTGCCAGACAACGAGGTTCAGCGCGGTCACGATGTTTCCGGCGAGCATGGGATCCAGGCCGCATCGATTCCGCGCATCCACCGCGATCGCGAGCATTCGATGATCCACCGCAGGATCAATTTTCATGAGCATCTCGGAAACCTGGGCGCACACGACGTCGTTCGCGGACAGTCGCCGGCGGTTCCCATAAGCGGCACGCATACGGGCAATTTCGTCTTCGCTGAAATAGAGGTCGAGAGTCCGCTGCTTTCGCGCATCCTTCGCCATGTAGAGCGCACTTCGAACGAGTTCGGCGTGCCCGAGAATCCGGACGCCGGGTTCCAACGCGCCGTCGGCGGGTAGGTGCTCGTTGAGGTAGGCCGCGCGGTCTTCCACGATCAACGGCTCGGCGGGCGGCTTGTCGGCGGCCGCAGCAGCCCAGGCGTTCATGAAATGCGTCGCCGTCTGCATGTCGCCGATCGCGTGGTGCCACGAGAAGCCGATCGCGGTCGTGGCGTCCGCAAGGTGGGTGACGCGAACTTTGCACAACGGGCCCAGTCCCCACCGGGCGGTGGCCCCGTTCACGGGGTCGACGAGCCATTCCCCAGCGTCATTCGACGTCGAAGTGATTGCCTCCTCGAGAGTGCGACCAGACGCTACCGAGGTGAATGGAACACCGTGGCCCTTGCACCGGATTCGCGTCGCACCGTCGACCAGGGACATTCGGCCCGCGAAGAGTGGGAAAACCGTGAGTGCCTGCTCGAACGCACCAGCGAGCGACTCTACGTCGAGATGCCGCCGGAAGAAGAAGACCACGTGCATCGCCACGTTCGACAGCGCAATGTCGTTGACGTTGCAGCGAATTGTGAGCCGCTGCTTATGCGATGGTCTGATCAGTCGCGTCGACATAGCAGGCTATCTCCGCCGCGTTACCACGATGCGGCCGCCGCGTTTCGGGGCGTAGGTGACACCTCGGAAGACGGCTTTCTCATCGGTGGCGCAATCGGAGTGGATCATGAAGTTCCGCAATACAACTCGTAGCACGATATCGATTTCGTTGACGGCGAACTCGGCACCCACACAACGACGTGCTCCGTTCCCGAATGCCAGCCATGCCGGTGCCGGCTGCTTGGCATCGCGGAACCGCTGCGGATCGAATCTCTCGGGACAAGGAAAGATTTCCGGATTCTCGTGCAGATCGGCAAGGCTGACAAACACGTTGTGATTGTGGGGGATTCGCCATGGGCCGAGATCGAAGTGCGGCGCGCTGACCCGGCGGCCTGGCAAGTCGATGACGGGCCGTACCCGTAACACCTCGAGAATCGTGGCCCGCCGGAAATCGCCCCGCCCATCGTCGACTTCGCTGACCAACTCCGACAGCACGTCGGGGTGACGGCGTAATCTTTCGAACGTCCAACTCAAAGCCGCCGTGGTGGTTTCATGGCCGGCGCCGATGAGAGTCACCAGTTCGTCGCAGATGTCCTGGCGCGTCATCCCCGCTTGGTCGGCGGCCCCGCTTCGTAGCAGCAGGGCCAGCACGTCCGTCCGTTCGCCGATTCGCGGATCCGCCTGAGCTCTATCGATTAGCTCGTAGATGGCCTTGTCGAATGATTTCCGAAGCCGGTCCAGCTTGTTCCAAGGAGTGTATCGGCGAGTCCGCAACGTCGGGACCGGCATGAGTTTCACCATGGCCGATCCGAATCTTGCGTAACGCGGCACGATCTCACGCAATCGTTCGAGCTCTGCCCCCTCGGCACCAAAGATGGTTCGCAAGATCACGTTCAAGGTGATCCTCTTCATCGATTCGTAGACGCTGAATTCCTCGTCCTCCGGCCACGTCGCGCTCTCCCGGAGGGTCTCCTCAACCACAATCGCCTCGTGCTCGCGCAGGCTACGGCCGTGGAATGCCGGCGCGAGAAGCCGACGGCGATCGTGGTGCCGACCGCCTTCAAGGGCGAAGATCGACCCGGGGCCGAAGAATTTACTCAGGTTCGGCTGATAATTGGTCAGCAGTTCCGGGCTTGCCGTGCACACGGACCTCACCAGCGCCGGATCGGAGACGGCGATGCATTGCCCGAAAAATGGAACGCGGAATTCGAAGATGCCTCCGTATCGCTTGATCCACTGCCGCATCACCTTGCGACGGGACAGCGTCAAGCCCACGCCTTGCGCCACTTTAGGAAGGCGCACCGTCGGCGGCGGGAGTCTCGTCGGCGTCGATGTCGTCAACGGCATGGTCATGACCGAATCGTGGCTCGCCTGAGGTCGAACGGCTTCGGTAGTGCAGTACTGCAATCTCGCCCGATTGTCGGCGCTGCTACCCAAGCGTCGCCGACGGCTTGGATTGGCTGCTGCGACGTGGGGCTCGCGGAACGGTCGTGACGGCGCTATCCGAGACTGTCGGCCATCGCTTCGGCCCAGGCAAGATGCCCCTCGAAGGCGAACGATTTCGCCATCGAGCGATATCGAATCACGAAGTCTCCGTAGGCGAGATCGTCACCCCGGGCACGCGCCTGCAACGCGTGCAAGCGAAGCAGCGTGATCTGCACAGGTGCCCAATCTTGCGCGTCCGGCAGATTCACCAACCAATCGATCGCCTCCTGGGCTTCCGCCAAGTCGGCCTCGGAGCCCCGGTCGAACAGCATCTCTACCAGGACACCGACGCCTGCGACCGCGTAGCCCACCCGTCCTGCATGCTGCAACTCGTCTATGGCGTTGCGCGCCAGAGCAATCGCGGCACCGCGGTCCTCATGCTTGGCGTTTTCCTGTGCAACCATCAATTCAGTGTTGGGGACCAGGGAAGGCATTCGCTCACGTTGCCATTCGAGGGCTTGCATCATGAGGTCCATTCCGCGGCGATGGTTGATCGCGTCTTCCTGATAGAACAGCGCACGACCCAGCGAGTACTCGACGAAGATCAGTGCAATGTCACTGCTGGCCCGTTGGGCGATCTGCACCGCCTCGTCGATCGTGCGCAGTATGGTGCCCTCGGCCGGGAGGAGTCCGTAGACGATGGCCAGGCCATAGGTCCAGGGGATCACGACACCGAGTGTCGTCGCATCGTTGTTCCGCGCCATCGCAACGGCTTCCTCGAGGTCCTGCCGCCATCCGGGACGTCCTAGCCACCACCGGGCGACACCGCGAAACGTGACCGCAATAGCCAACGGCGCACCCAGGCCGAATCCGGCGCCCCTGGTCGGATCGCCCTCGGCGAGGTCGATGACGGTTTGCGACCATCGCAAGATCTCGCCGAACTCACCGGTGTTGAACCAGTTGGCGAATGCTACGAAGGCCAACCCGATAGTCAAATCAGGGTTGCCGATCGACTCGAGCAGCGCCATCTGTTCAGACGCCAGGCGCGAGCCCTCCGGACGCGCGGTCATCAGCAGCTCCGATACCAGCCCGGACATGCCGATGGCGAGCGAAACCTTATCCCCGGCGGCGCCGCACAACTCCCGCAGCTCGCCGAATCGGCCTCGAGTCTCGTGGAAAGCCTGGGCTTGCCAGTCGGTGGCGCACAGCATGGTGCGGGGAGCGATGCGCATCGACAGGTGGTCGGGCAGCCCGGCGGGTAGTTGATCGGCGATTCGTTGAGCTCGTTGCCAGTTGACCCTGGCAGCGGCGATATCGCGGTTGGTCGACCATGCCGCTGCACGCATCTGCCAGCCGTAGGCGGCGCGCAGTTCGCCGGCTGCTTGCAGGTGCTCGGCGATCAGCGCCGCGTTCTCTTCGGCCAGTTCGGGCTGGCGCTGTTCGATGGCGGCGGCCAGCCGCCGGTGCCAGTGCGCGCGATCGGATTTCAGTTGCGATTCGTAGGCCACTGCGCGGATGAGCGGGTGACAGAAGGCGTATTCGGGGTGCGGGGTGAAGCGCACCTGGTCGATGAGTTCGGCAGTGAGCAACTCGTCGATGACTGCGTCGATGCCCAGCGCGGAGAGTAGCGCCGCGTCGAAGCGCGCGCCGATCACCGATGCGGCGTTCAGTGTCCGTTTGGCCGGTGTGGAGAGCCGGTCGATGCGGGCCTCGATGGCCGCCTGGACGGTGGCCGGCACGGCGACCTCGTCGACATTCGGGCCGCAGAGATAGTTACCGCGTTCGCCGGTCAAGATGCCGCGTTGCACCAGCTCGCGGACCATCTCTTCGGCGAAGAACGGATTCCCGGCGGCGCGGTCGGCGATGACCGCCGCGAGGTCGTTGACCGACGGATCGCTGCCCAGAAGCTCTGCGATCAACGACGCGGTGTCTGAATCATCCAGCGGGGCAATGGCTATGGTCTGCGCACCGTGCACCCGCATCAGCGCTCCCTGGTATTCGGGGCGAGAGGTGATCAGCACCATCGACGGGGTGTGGGGGACCACGCTGACGAAGTCGGCGAGCAGCGACTCGCTTGCCGCATCGATCCAGTGCGCGTCCTCGATGATGAAGAGCGCCGGTTGGGTGCGCGCGAGTGTCGCGGTGTTGATCAGTGCGGTCAAGCGACGACGGCGCGCGTCGGGGTCGATCTGGGGCAGCGGCGTCGCGGGGTCGGCGATACCGAGCAGATCGTCGAGCAGTAGCAGATCTTGGGGATCGGCTCCGGAAAATTGCTGCCTCACTTTGGCGCGGCTGGTAGGGCCATCGAGGTCGGCTACTCCGCTGGCCTCCCGCAGTAGTCCGGCCACCGCTGCGAATGGAACCTCACCGGTATGGGATTCGCAAAAGGCCCAATGCAATTCGACGCCGCGGCCGGCAGCTAGCGCCGCGACCTCACGGGCGCTTCGACTTTTGCCGATGCCCGGGGGTCCGACCACCGTCACCACCCCACCGTGACCTTTGATTGCGCGGTCAAGGATGGCGTCCAGGGCTGTCATCTCCCAGCGTCGACCAACCAGGGTCGATTCTGCGCGGCCAACGGGACCCTCCCGTTGACCGATCCCAAGGAGGCGACGTGCGGGCACCGGTTGGTCGGCGCCCTTGATGTGCACCCACTCCAATTCGCCGAGGGTTGCGGTGTGTTCGACAAGCCGCGCGGTGGATTCCGAGAGCATCACCCCGCCCGGGGGTGCCACCGATTCCATCCGCTGGGCGAACCCGATCGACTGGCCGGTCGCGGTGTATCCCAGTGACCCCGAGCCGATCTCGCCGGCAATGACCCGACCCGAGTTCAGGCCCACCCGCACCCGCAACTCCACGCCGTCGCGTTCGGCGACCTCAATGGCGAGCCGGCCAGCCGCCTCCTGGATGGCCAGAGCGGCCAGGCACGCTCGAAAAGCATGATCCTCTAACGCAATTGGAGCACCGAACAGCGCCATCAGCCCGTCGCCGGTGTACTCCACCCGTCCGCCGCCGTAGCGATGCACCACCGCCGCCGAACGCTGCACGAGGTCGGTCATGATCTCGCGTAACCGCTCGATGTCCACCACGGCAGCGATATCCATCGAGCGCACCACATCAGCGAACAGTGCCGTCACCTGCTTGTACTCCGCGCTATCGCGAGACTTGGCCGCCCGAACACCGCACTCGTGGCAGAAGTTGGCATTCGCCGGCAAATCGGTACCGCATGACTCGCATGCTCTCATCCGCACACCACCGATCGACGGGCCCCGACTACCCCAATTACACAACTGTCAACAATACGAGGCTCGCCAAGCAGGGAATGACAGATGGCCCGACTCAGGACCGGCGCGCCACAATCACTGGAATCCGGGCCCTGTCGACCACTGCCGCGCCGACCGAACCCAGCAACATTCCCCGGACCCGACTGCAGCCGTGGCTGCCGACCACGAGTAGTTGCGCGCGTTCAGATGCCTCGATAAGCCAATGCGCCGGATCGCCAATTTCGACGATGCGATGGACCCCCACACCGGGATAGCGTTCGTGCCAACCTGCCAGCCGCTCGGCGAGGGTCTCCTCCTCCTCGGACAGCTGAGCATCCCATCGAGAGTCTTGAAACGCGTTGCTGGACTGGGACACTCGGGGATCGTTCCAAGCGTGCAACGCCATCAGCCCGACACCTCGCCGGGAGGCTTCCTCAAATGCAATACAGGTCGCCGCTTCCGACGCCGACGAGCCGTCGATCCCCACCAGCACCGGCGCTCGTGCGGCGTTGCCGATCAGGACGTCGTCGTGAATGACTGCGACCGGACAATGTGCGTGGTAGACCAACGCCGAACTCACCGAGCCCCGGATGCTACGGGCCAACATTCGCCGCTGTTTCCGGTAGCCGACGACTACCGTCTCCACTTCCGTGGAGGTCCCGATCAGTGTCGGAATGGCGGCCGAATGCAAAACCTGGCTTTCGATTCGCACCCGACCGCACTCGACGGCGGTCTGCTCGGCGACTTTGATCGCCGACTCGATGACATCGCGTGCCCGCCGCTTCCGCCTTCCCGTGGAGCCTGTCCGCGTAGCAGCTGCGAACCACTCCGGTAGGGCGGTGTCGACAACGTGGACCAGAGTCAGCGGCGCACCTCGCAGCGCTGCATCGCGGGCCGCCCATCGGACGGCAGCCGACGACGCTGAGGAGCCGTCAACACCTACCAAGATCGCGCCACTTGGGGGGTGCCACATTTCGAACTGCTCCCTGATCGCCTATTTACCTAGAGGCAGCGTCGCCCGTGCGGGGCAGTCGGTGTCAGGGCTGAAGGGATACAAGCCGCAGGACCAAAGGCCCCGGGCTGAAACTCGACGTGCTGCGGGCAATTGGGTTTGAACTCCGTCAGCTCAGGAGTTCTCCCCATTTGGGGTGCCACAGCAGGCGGACGGGCAGGGCCGGCACGCTCATCGGTGGCCTGTGCGCAGAACCCGAAATCTGATGCCATCCGGACCTTCGGCGCTCCCAGACGCCACCGTGGTCGGCTGCGGCCGGCCTCGCGCGGAACACTTCACGCACCATCGATTTCAGCGGAAGCGCAGCCAAGACGTCTGCAGTCTCAATCGACTGCAGCGGTATTACCATCCCCAGTTTCATCGTCCGACGCGTTCCCTCCGAATGCGCAGAACCCCAACCCATGACCCATAGTACGGGCTACCGGCGCGACTCGTGTCGGTCGATCGACCGACAAACGGCTCAAACTCGGTACGGGCGAAACGGATTTGACGCGCCGGGCGCTATCCGACCGTGTGAACGATGAGGATGTCCACTTTCGCTTTGCGTGCAACGGTGTCGGGAACGGAACCCAAGAGCCTGCCGGCAACCGTACCGATCCCCAAGTTCCCGACCACGAGTAAGTCCGCGCCGACCTCCTCGGCCAGATGCAGCAGCGCATTCACCGGCGCGCCGACGATCGATCGATCTTCGATGTCGCGGGCGCCTGCGGCCTTCGCCCGGTCGCGGGCGTCCTGAAGGATCGCGTACACCGAAGCGCTCCCGTGCATGCGATAGCTCGAATCGCCGAGGCTGTCGGCGGCTTTGCCGTCGGTCACGCGATCGGGGGAGGGCGCTCGCGACCAGCCGCCCCGTTCCGACGTGTCGAGGTGCGCACTCGCGATGATCAGCTTCGCGGATTCTTGGGCGGCGATCGCACCGGCGCGCTCGACCGCCAAGAACGACGAGTCCGAGCCGTCAGTGCCGACGATGATGGTCCGATAGCTCATGGCGCCTCCACCAGCAGGTCAACGACGACATCACGACCCTATCGGCCCGACCACTCACGCGGGGGCCAATGGGCTATCTCTCTGCACCCAACTGAACGGCCTGAATTTCACGGTGCCCGCGATACGAGAGTTGCTTAGACTCACAGGCGTGGCTGCGATACACAGAGGCGGCGCCGGACTGCTGAGTGCAGCGGCTGTGATCGCGCTCGCCGCCGGTATCGGAATCAAATCCGGGTCGGTGGCATTGGCCGGTCCGCCGTACCAAAACTGCAGCGAGGCACGCGCCGACGGACGGTCCAGCATTCCCTACACCGATCCGGCCTATCGGCCGGAGCTCGACTTCGATGGCGACGGCCTGGCCTGCGAGCCCGGAAAATCGCGCAGATCGACACGGTGACAGCTGTTTAGTTGCCCGCCTCGATAGCGGCGACTCGTGACGCTGCGTCGGGCCCGCAGAAGCGTTCAAGGTTGACCCCACCCGCGGCGATCAGGCCGTCAATACGGCGCTTGAGATCGCCGGATGACAGGTGGGCGTACAGGTTCGCACCCGGGCATGAGGTCTGGGCGAAGTCGCGATGGCCGGCCAGCGTATCGGTCTTGACGTGGAAATTCTGGGCGGCCCATGCACATGCGATCGCGGTTCCGTGAAGCTGTGCCTCCGACACAGCCTCGTGATCGAAGTCCCCTTCGCAAAGAACCAGAAAGTGGCCGGTTGTGTCGTAGTCGGTGGCGGTGTCGCCGGCAATCTCGGTGCTTCGCAATTCGTAGAGGTTGCCATTGCGGTCGACAGCCACGTGATAAGCGATGTCGATCCACCCTTTTTGATCCTGGTGGTATCGCTGATCTTGGCGAAGGCGTTCTGGGGCATTTCGGTTGTCGCCGAGCGCAACTGCCTCGTGGTGCAGGGTCATCCGCGTGATGGTGTGTCGCTTGCCGCCCGCTCGGGCCGGCCGGGCGCCCCACGCGTCGCGGCACAGCAGCATTGCAGAGGTGGAGCTCGCCAGACGCGGCTGCAGAGATGTCGCAGCGCCGGAGCAGGCCCCGACCGTCGAGGCCAACAAGGCGCCGCCGGTTAGTCGCAGCAACTGACGTCGAGTGACCGAACCGTGGGGCACATCCATGGGCTCACGGTACGGGCCGACAGCTGCGGGCCTTCATGCCCGGCTGATCAGTGGCCGGTGACGATGCGCTGCTCCACGTAGCGCCCGGTGACGACGTTGGCGGACGGCTGATTCTCGAGCTTTCGAGCTTCCCGCTTGATCCGCCGGTCGAGCACCCGGTCGTCGCGGCGCGTCACGGTAAGGCTGCGCTTGGACAACAGGTCCAATTGTTGCCAACTGAGCCCGTCGAGGTCGCCCTCGGAGTCATGGGTGGCCACCACAACCGCGCCGTACAGGAGTGGCACCGTCTTTGCTGTGAACCGCGTCGTCGCCAGCAGCATTTCGGTCGCGCTGCGGTTGACCTGCCGGCGGCACCGTCGCGTCGACGGGGTGAACCAAAAGTCGAACTGTCGATCGGAGCTGGTCAGACTTTCCAGCCCGTAATCGTGCACGAGCCGGACAATATCGGCGTTGCTGTAGGCGCGAGTTTCGTATACGACACCTTCAGGGCTGAAGTAGAGGATTGCGTTCATGCGGTCTGTCCCTTTCGCCTCCAGGGCTGGAGTGGCTCAGTAGGTCTAACGAAGAATCACATGGGTGTAATTCCCGGATCACAGTTCGAATAAACGTCCCTAACGAAATGGCATCGGTTCCCAGTGCGCGGAGGGGCCGACGATCGGCATATCGGAGCCGATGACACGCCACCTTGCTGGTGAACCCCGGGTTGAGGTCTGACAGACTGTCGGAATCGGCCCTTTTTTCCTGTCCGTCGCCGCGATTCTGGACCCCGTGGAGCACGTTGATGAATGCTGCTGCTGTTCCCGCAGCCGCTCGGCAGCTATCTGCGGTGATGCGGGCCGCCTCTCAGAAGGAACACGACGTCGCCGAACAATCGCCGTTCTTCAGCGAGTTACTGGGTGGCGGTCTCGGTAAGGCGGCGTACGCCGCCTACTTAGTTCGGTTGCGAACCGTTTACGCCGCACTGGAGAAGGCGGTGCGTGGCCGGCGACACGATCCGCTGGTTTCAGCGGTCTACGACCCGGGTCTTGAACGACTATCAGCCATCGACGCCGACCTGCTTTGGTGGTCCGGCGGGGTGCCAGAAACAGTCAATTCGCCTGCGGCAGAGTCGTATCGGCGCCGGTTGGAGAGCATCGACGACGGTGCGGCGCTGCTGGCTCACCATTACACGCGGTATCTCGGCGACCTGTCCGGTGGGCAACTCATCAGTCGCACACTGGACCGTGTTTTCCACCTCGGCGGCGCTGGTTTGGCGCTCTACAAATTCCCAATGCAACCCAGACGCTATAAAGACAGCTATCGAAATCGTCTTGACGCACTCAATCCGCAGACCGAACAGGTCGACGTTTTGCTGAGCGAAGTGCGGCTCGCTTTCCGGCTGAATCAGGCTCTGCTCGACGAACTCGGCGCGACCTACGCAGTGAGTAGTTCGCGTGACCGGTGACTCATCGACCCCGGGCGGTCAGCCGGTCGACGAGTTCGTCCCGGTCGGCACTCCTATCGACCTGGATAACTGTGCGCGTGAGCCGATCCACATCCCGGGCAGCATTCAGCCACGCGGAGTGCTGGCGGTGGTGCGCGAACCCTCCTTTGAGATTCGCCAGGTCAGCGCGAACGTCGCTGATCTGCTCGGCCGTTCCCTCGATGACGTGCTGGGTCAGCACCTGTCGGCGCTGATCGGGGACGAACAGGCCGCGCGAGTGGAGCAGGCCGCGTCGACGTTCAATGAGTTGCGCCAACGCAACCCGCTCGAATGCCACATCGAGGTCGGCGGTGACCTGCGTGCTTTCGATGCCATCCTCCGTCGTGAACCCGGCGGCGTCCTGCTGGTCGAACTCGAGATCGCTTACGGCGAGCGGCCTTTCTCCTTCCCGAACACCTACCAGGCGGTGCGTAACTCCGTGGAGGAGCTGAACCAAGCCGCCACGCTCACCGAGTTGTACGACACCGCCGCACGCGCCGTCCGCGACCTCACCGGCTTCGACCGCGTGATGGTGTACCGCTACGACGAGCACTACAACGGAGAAGTAGTGGCCGAGGCGAAGCGCGACGACCTCAACCCATTTTTCGGCCTGCATTACCCGTCCACGGATATCCCGGCACAGGCGCGAGCGCTGTATGAGAAGAACTGGATTCGGCTCATCTCGGACGTCAACTACACGCCGATTCCGCTGGTGCCGGCGATAGACCCCGTGACCGCCGCGCCACTCGACCTGACCCACGCCACACTGCGCAGCGTGTCACCCATCCACGTCGAGTATCTGCAGAACATGGGTGTCCACGCGTCGATGTCGATCTCGTTGCTCCGCCGGGGCCGGCTGTGGGGTCTCATCGCCTGCCATCACTACGCGGGTCCGCATCTGCCGCCGTTCGGCACGCGGGCAGCGGCGGAATTCCTGGGGTCGACCTTGTCGCTGCGGCTCGTGGATCAATTCGAAGAGGATCAGCTGCACAAGCGGCTCGCGGCGCAGGCCGTGCTGGCAAAGCTCACCGCTGCCACGCTCGGTGACGACGAGCGGATCACCTCGGCGCTGTTGGGGGCGCCTGATCTGCGCGATCTGGTGCCCGCCGACGGGGTCGTCGTCAATATCGACGGCGACACCGAGGTGCGTGGGTCCGTCCCGCTCCTTGCCGCCGTCGAAGCGGTCGCGGAATGGGCGCGGGGTGCAGGAGATGAAATCGCCAGCAGCGAATGCCTTTCGCGGGACATCCCCGCGCTGAATCTCGATCCGCAATTGGCCGCCGGCGCGTTCGCGCTCAACTTGCCCGACGGCCAGTACGCCATCTGGTTCCGGCGCGAGGTGCAGCGCTCCGTGGACTGGGGTGGTGACCCGCACAACAAGGCGATCGCCGTCGGCGAGGGCGACGAAATCCGGCTGAGTCCCCGGAAATCCTTCGACCGGTGGCGCGAGATCGTGAGAATGCGCAGCGAACCGTGGACGCTGACCGAGACCGAGTCGGCCGAGGCACTGCGACGTCACCTTGTCGAATCGCTGTACCGACGCACCCGCGGTGCGCTGCGGATGGCCGAGACGATGCAGCTCAGCCTACTGCCGGATTCGATTCCGACACTTGAGAATTGGCAACTATCCGCGCATTACGAGCCGGCCGCGGGCGGGCGCGTGGGCGGCGATTGGTACGACGCATTCGAGCTTCGTGACGGCCGATTGGTCGTGGTTCTGGGTGATGTTGCAGGGCACGGCATCACCGCGGCCGGAACGATGGCGCAGCTGCGTAATGCCTTGCGCGCGCAGCTGTTTGCTGGTACCCAGCCAGCGGCCGCGCTCAACGAGTTGAACCAATTCTGCGAACACCTGATGCCCCGGGCGTTCGCTACCGTAGTCGTTGCGCGCATCGATCTCACGAGCGGCGAGGTGGAGGCCGCCTGTGCCGGCCACCTGATTCCGTATTTGACCAATTCGGTGACGGCTTTCCAAGCGCCGATTCAGCTTTCGCCGCCGATCGGGCTCAAGCACGTGACCTATGCGGCGAGCTCGTTCACCATCGAGCCCGGGCACAGATTGGTGATGTACTCCGACGGTCTGGTCGAGCGCCGCGGTGAGGCGATCGACGACGGCATTAACCGGCTGAAGGAAACTCTCACCCGTCCCGGCGACGCTCCGGCGTCGCGGATCCGGGAAGTGATGGAGTGGGGAGACGCCCACGACGACGTCACGATCGTCACGCTTCGTCGACCTTAGGGGTTGAGCAGGGCGCCCAGCTCACTCAGCAGCGTGCTCGCGGTCGACTGAACGAGTTCGGGCATGTTGGCCCACTCCGCCGTCGCCAGACTCCCCAGTTCGGTGGGAAAGTCGTTGTTGGCGCTTAGGATTGCCGTCGCGAGGTCGTCGCGGGCGTTGAGGAGGCCGGCGACGATTCCGGTATTCGGGTCGAGAACGGTGTCGTTCAACAGGGATCCGAGTTGCTGCGGGAATAGCAGCGACAGGACGGTCTGACCCGCCGCCAATTCGGTCGGCAGATTGATGTCGCTGGCCGCCAGGGGGAGAGCGTTGAAGATTGCCTCCAGGCTGCCTACCGGGTTGGTGAGCAGGTCGTGGTCGACAGTGGCCCAGTCCGGTGAGAGTGCCGGAGTGAACCTCAGGTCCAGCGGGATAGTCGGCTCGCTGCCGAACACCGCGGCGAAGTTGTCGGCGCCCATCACGCCCTGCAGACCGTGGAGGATTAATTCCTGCAGCACCCAATCGGGTTGGGCGTTCTCGCGGGACAGGTCCAACGCGTAGTCGTAGGACAGCACGCGCTGAGCCATGTCGGCCGCATACTCCGCCGGGCTGACCGTGGGGGTGTCGGCGGGCAGATAGTTGGCCACATCGGCCACCGGCACGACCTCGGTCGTCACCGGGAGGCCCGTCGGGTCGACGCCGTCGGGCAGGTTCTCGAACCGGGCGAAGATTTCACCGTTGCTAACACCGCTGCTGTCAAGCCAATTCGCGACGCCGGGATTGGTCGCGCTGACCACGTAGTAGGTGTATCCGTCGGGGTCGGCGAACGCCGTGGTGTTGTTCAGAGTGGTCTGCGCCAAGGTGAACGGCAGCGCCGCGCCGAAGACGTTCATCAGCTCGATCCCGCTGTAGCCGGACGGCACGTCGGGTACTTGCACGATCAGGGCTTGGTCTGGGTTGAGGTCGAAGTTACCGCCGGAGACGTCAGCGCTCGGCAGACCCGTTGCGAACACGCTGGTTTCGGGCGTCAGCGCACTCATGGTGTTGGGCGACAGTTCGATGCCGGCGACCTGGGCCAGGTTCATGTTCTCCTGGTTGAAGGGTCCGACGATGTTGCTGAACGCGGTGAACAGCGTGGTCAGGAGCGAGTCGACCGAGGTGATCTGGGACGTGGAAGTCCCTGCCAGCGCGCCTAATTCGGCCGCAGACCCGCCCGCGCCCGGGAAGATGCCCGTGCTGGGTATGGAGAAGAACGCCGGGCAGTCGGACACGCAGTGGATGCTGATGCTGCCCGGGCCCTGCGCCCAGTCGCCCAGCACGTCCCGAATCAACAGGGAGGCATCGCCATTGGTGGTCGCATCGGTGTCGTTGATGAAATTGACTGCGCCCGTTGGCTCGGAGGGGCCGATGTCGACGGTGAACGTACCGTCGGGATTGACGACCAGGCCGTGATCGAGTTCCAGGCTCTCCTTGCTGACAGCGGTCGACCCGGTGATGGCTTCGGTCGCGATGGCGAGCGCTTCGGTGCCCTTACCGACGGTGCCGGTGAGCTCGTAGGTCGCTCCGGGGGCCAGCCCCGCGGTCGCGTGGTAATAGATGTCGGGGGTGAAGAACTGAAAGTACTGGCGGGAATCGGCGGCGTCGGTGGCGACGGCTTCGGGCGACTGGAAGAAGACCCCGTTGAAAAGCTCGGTGACGCGGGATAGGCCAGCCGAGAGCAGTTCGTAATTGGTGTTCTGCAGACCGGTCACCAGCATGGTGTCGCTGTCCGCGGTCGCAAACGGCAGGGCGGCGTCGTAAGCCGCCGCCTGCTGCATAGCCGCGAGAAGCTGATCGAGCGCGGGTTGGTACGCCGGGTCAGCGTTGGCGTGCGGCGCACTGATCACGATCGCGACCACGCCGGTCGCCAACCCGAGGGACGGCAGCCAACGCGGCAGAACCGAAGACGTCGTGACGTGGCGCATCGCGGAGGCCATGCCGCTCCCTTCATTGGGACGTACGCGAATTATTGGCCACGCCGATCGCGAATACGGCTATTTGAGCGGCTTTGGTCGCCACAAAAGGTGAGGGGCGCACCCCCTTTGTTCGGGCTATGCTTCGGCGCGCAGGACCGGTAAACAGGGGGAATCGTCGTGGCCGACGAGTTGAAAGTCGATCCCGTTGCACTGGGCAACGGCAGCAACGACATGCTGGAATCGGTCGGCGAGGCCGCGTTGAGTTTCGTCAATCACGAAGATGGGCTGGCCGAAGCCGCTCCCGGCTGGATCGGGTCGTCGCAAGAAGCGCTGGGCGAATTGGCGGCGCGTTGGGAGGTCCGGCACAGCCACCACAAACGGCAAGTCGGAAACTTGGGGTCGCACGTGGCCGAGGCGATGCTCCGCTTTGTGACCAACGAGGACGAGGCGGCCCGATCGATGCGGTCGCTGACCGAGTAAGAGGTACTCGTGGCGCCGCGGACCGCCGAGCACGCTGTGGCTTGGCCGGTCAACGAACAGTTTCTTCGCACCCAGATGGAGAACCAGGTCGGCCGTATCGACTACCTGCTCGACCACAGCAAGTACGAGTCCCTTGAAGACATGGCGGAGGAGCGTCTCGGAACCCATTCCTCATTCGAGGTCAATGGTGTTTCATCAGCCACTTCTCAAAGCGGCCAGACATCGCTCCGAAGGAGAGGCTGAAACTAGCTATGGCAGAAATGCAGTCCTACGCTGACAAATTAGACTGGTTGCGAGATCGCATCACCAAACACTACGAGGCCGCACACGCCGGCATTCTCGGTAAATACGGATCGAATGAGTGATACGCCCGAACTGACGGCGACGACGTTGGACGCTATCGGCAATTAGCATGTCCTTGACGCGGTGATTGCCGTGTCGGTGAAGCGTCGGGTCCGACTCTATGGCCCGGCGGACTGATCCTCCACTGCCTTCGCCGCCCGGCCGGCCACGATCGCCGTGATGACGGCGACCACGAGAAAGACCGCCGCGCCGCCGACACCAACCAGATGAACGCCCTCGACCGTCGGCGCGCTCAGCACGGCCAGCAGCAGCCCGACACCGGTCAACAGGTGCAGCGGCATCAGCCGCAGCGCGGCCCGGTGACCGGCCACCCAGGCTTGGTCGCTGCGCATCGTCGAGGGAATCCGAATCCCCACCCAATGGTTGCGCCTGAGTCGTCCGGTGGCAGCGGCCCAGTCGACCGCGACGAGCAGGAATGCCAGCAAGGCGAACGTCACGGCCATGAAGGCGGCCACGGCGAGACGTTGGGAGTCCATCCGATCACCGTACTGAGCAGGCCGCCTGTCCGGTTCTAAGACCGCTGGTTCTGGGTACAGGATCGGCATGCAGCGCCCCGACACGATCATCGAGATCCACCGCGAACGCGTCCAGGATCAGACCGTCGACATGTTCAGCGGCGACAAATATACCGAAGCCGTCGACGGCCCCGGCTATTCCGCCACCGCTACGCTCGATCTCACACTGGATCGTGTCTGGTTCCTCTTCGATGCCCACCAGCGGCTCTGGCAGGAGCAAACGGACGGCGAAACCCACGATCCACTAAGGCATTTCGCGATCGATCTGACAATCTTCGACTCGAAAATCGCCATCGATTCGGTGACCTGTGTACCGCTGGTGTCGTTGCCGCCCGCGACGATCACCGTCCCGGACGGCCCGCGCGCCAACGAGTCTCGGGAAATCCCCTACAACGAGATCCCGTTGTTCGGGCGGCTGACGGTCCACGACCAGCTCGAGCCACGCGAAACCGAGCCCGGCAAGCAAACCATCGTGCTGGACTTCACCGCTCAGGATGCGCCGCTACTGGTGGCCAATCCGCTCGAGGACGAACTCGCGCCGCAGTTGTTCGGCGCGCACATCGATCGGCGTGCCGATGGCAGCATCGCGTTCGCCGGCCAAGACCCGCGCATCACCTGGGAACTCGACTACGCCGAGGCGTACTGGATCACCCACAGCATCGCCGGCGAACTGATGGTGAACCTGGAAAAGTTGCAACACCCAACACTTTCCGATGCCGACGCCCGGATCCGAGTGCTCGACTCGTTGGCTGCCCAGATCTCCGATGCCGTTCGCCCCAAACTCGCCGAGATGGGGGAGGGCGGGGTGATGGACCTGATGCCGGCCCCCTTGGAGCTCGACCCCGATTCGCGCGACGACACCACGGTGAAAGCACTCGACGCTCTCGTGCAACGCTTCGACGTTGACGGGACGACCCACGAATCCATGGTCATCCAATTGCAGACTGTGCGGGAACTGCCGTCCGGCGAAGAGCTACCCCCGTCAATCTTGGCCGAAAACCCATACGAGAGAACGGGATTGGCGGTCACCGGGTGGAGCATCCTGCGCCAGGTCCGGGACACCGTGATGAACACCTTCGACCTGCAGGAGAGCGACTTCGACGCAGACGTGCCGTGCCTGTTGGCCGGTCCCAAGACCATCTCCATCGGTGGGCAGGACCGCTGCCTGGAAGCCCTCGACGCCGACATCGTTCCGCGAACCAAAGACGGCCGACTCGTGGTCGACGGCACCGTCAGCGCCGAGACCAAGCTGTATGACTTCAATGCCACTTTCAAGGTCACCTACGAAATGGGCCTCGACGACATCCCTCGCGACCCCGACGGCCACGAGACCCAAAGGGCCGACCTGGAAAACGTCGAAAGCCTGGAGCAGGCCCTGCGGGCCGCCGCAGAGAAGAAGCGCGCCGGGCACATCAGCGCCGAAGACTACGAAGCCGAAGTCAAACGCGTCCAGGAGCGGTTCGACGACTTGCCGAAGACGGTCGGTGTGCGGCCGACTCAAAATCCGCCCGAGGCAGAGGTCAACCCGGACTTCAGCCTGACGGTGCCGGGCAAGGTCGCGGCGGCGGCAGGCGCGGCGGCCACCGTTGGACTGCTGGCACTCCCGGTGACCTGGGTCGCCGGGGCGGCCGGAGTCGGTGCCGCCGGCGCGGGCGGTCTGCTGTCCCTGGCGATCGTGCAGTACCTCACCACGGTGCTGACGATCGACTGGTTCGGCGTCGGGCTCGGATCGCGTCAGGTCAAACAGTCGCTCAACGATCGTCCCGAAGGCACGTCGCTACCACCCATCGGCATCCCGGTCGACGTGGACTTCAACCGTCAACGCCTCGCGGTGTACTTCCGTCCACTGCCGTCGAAAATGTGGATCGGAAACGTCGCACTCAACGGCGACGACGCCGACCGCGCTGACATCAGGCTGGTCGGCGGGCGCTGGCCGACCGACGGCCGTCCGTGGAAGCTGTCCCACGACGACGCCATGTTGTACGCCGACTCCGGTGAACTGCAGCTGTTCATGGAACCGGACAGCGTCAGCGACCCCGATGGCCGGGCGATCACGGTCGCCACCGACGCCGACGGCCGTCGTTACCTGCAGGTCGAAAACGAGGATGCCGACAAACTGCAGCGGCTTCCGCGGTTGTGTGGCCAAGACAACGGGAAGGAACCAAAGTGAGCCTCGACGTGGAACGGAGTCGCACGGCGGCGCTGATGCGCCGTGCGACAGCGGGTCAGCAGCGCGCACGCCGAATTCGACCTCTGTAGGGTTATTCGGGTGTGTGGAGCCACCGGTGAGGTGCGACTCGACGGTCGTACGCCTGATGTAGCCGCGGTGGCAGCGATGACTGCCGTCATGACGCCGCGGGGTCCCGATGGCGCGGGCGTGTGGTCGCAAGGTCGAGTCGCGCTTGGTCACCGTCGCCTGAAAATCATCGATCTGACCGAACACGGCGCGCAGCCGATGGTCGACTCCGACCTGGGCCTGACGATCGCCTGGAACGGCTGCATCTACAACTACAAACAGTTGCGCGCCGAGCTTGCGGGCTACGGCTACCGATTCTTCTCGACCAGCGACACCGAGGTTCTGCTCAAGGCCTACCACCGCTGGGGCGACGACTTCGTCAGCCACTTCATGGGCATGTTCGCCTTCGCCATAGTCGAACGCGACAGCGGCCGCGTGCTGCTCGGGCGCGACCGCCTGGGCATCAAGCCGTTGTACGTGACCGAGGACAGCCACCGGGTGAGATTCGCGTCGACGTTGCCGGCCCTGCTGGCCGGTGGGGGCGTCGACACCCGCATCGATCACGATGCGCTGCACCACTACATGACGTTCCACTCGGTCGTCCCCGCGCCGGCCACCATCCTGCGTGGCGTGCGCAAGATCCCGCCGGGATCGCTGCTGGCCATCGAACCTGACGGCCGCCGCGTAGCCACCACCTATTGGCGGCCCGATTTCACCCGGCACGAGGACCGCTCCGGCTGGTCCGAACGCGACTGGGAAGACGCCGTGCTGTCGTCGCTGCGCACCGCGGTCGAGCGTCGGCTGGTCGCGGATGTCCCGGTCGGATGCCTGCTGTCCGGGGGAGTCGACTCGAGCCTGATCGTCGGATTGCTCGCCGAAGCCGGGCAGCACGGGTTGTCGACGTTCTCCATCGGATTTGAGTCCGCCGGCGATATCAAAGGCGACGAGTTCCAGTACTCCGACATCGTGGCCGAGCGCTTCGAGACCGATCACCACCAGATCCGGATCGGCACCGACCGGATGCTGCCCGCCCTCGACGGGGCCATCGGCGCAATGAGCGAACCGATGGTGAGCCACGATTGTGTCGCGTTCTACCTGCTCAGCCAGGAAGTCGCCAAACACGTCAAGGTGGTGCAGTCGGGGCAGGGCGCCGACGAAGTGTTCGCCGGCTACCACTGGTACCCGCCGATGGGCGCGTCGCCGGGTACCCCCGTCGATGTCTCGGTCGCCGAATACCGCGGTGCATTCTTTGATCGCGACGAGGCGGGCCTGGCCGCGCTGCTCGCCGAGGGTTACCTGGCACCGGGCGATCCCAGCCTGCGTTTCGTCACCGAACACTTCGCGCGGGCAGGTGCCGAAACAGGGATCGACCGCGCGCTGCGGCTCGACACGATGGTGATGTTGGTCGACGATCCGGTGAAGCGGGTCGACAACATGACGATGGCGTGGGGCCTCGAAGGCAGGGTTCCGTTCCTCGACCACGAACTGGTCGAGCTCGCGGCTACCTGCCCGCCCGAACTGAAGGTCGCGCATGGCGGCAAAGGTGTCCTGAAAGAGGCTGCGCGACGCGTCATTCCGGCCGAAGTCATCGACCGACCCAAGGGGTACTTCCCGGTCCCCGCGCTGACCCACCTCGAAGGCCCGTACCTCGACATGGTCCGTGATGCGCTCTACGCACCGGTCGCCAAGGAGCGCGGGTTGTTCGATACTGGAGCGGTGGACGCGCTGCTGGCCGATCCCAACGGCCGACTGACCCCGCTTCGCGGAAATGAGCTGTGGCAGATCGCGCTGCTCGAGCTCTGGTTACAACGACATGGTGTGACCGGGCCGGCGGCATGACGTCCATTGGTCCCTCGGAGGACCACCCCGAGGCGATCACGCTCGGCTTGCACGACGCGTCACCGCCGCACCTGGTCGACGCGATGGCCAAAGATGTCGAGCTCGAACTAGGCTGGGGCAAGCTGATTTTCGGTCAGACTTTTGCCGACGCCGGTACCCTTGCCGATGCGCTTCGACGGGAAGCACCCGGGCGGCGGGACATCTGCATCTACGCCCGCGAACCTCAAATCGTGGTCGCCGGCGGACCTTCCGAGCTTTTCATCGATCCAAGCCACACCTACCGGTTGCGATTCACCGAAGACGCTGACGACGACCAGACGGCACCGTCCCCGGTCGGTGTCACCGTGCGCCCGCTCAAAGACTCATCCGATGCCGACGCCATGAACCGGGTCTTCGTCCGCTGCGGGATGGTTCCCTCACCGCTCGAAACGATCTGGCACAACAATCGGGACGAGCCCGCCGTCACCTACCTGCTGGCGGTACGCGACGACGACGATGCGGTCGTGGGCACGGTCACCGGCGTGGACCATGAAGTGCTGTTCAATGATCCTGAGCACGGCTCGAGTTTGTGGACGCTGGCCGTCGATCCCGGTGCCGGAATCCCGGGGATCGGTATCGCGCTGACCAAAAAGCTCTCCTCACACTTTCGTCGCGCGGGCCGCGCCTACATGGACCTGTCGGTGACTCACGAGAACACCGCTGCCATCAAGCTTTACGAGAAGCTGGGTTTCCGTCGGGTCCCGGTGTTGGTGATCAAGCGCAAGAACGCGATCAACCAGCCGCTGTTCAGCCCGCCACCGGAGACCGTCGACGACCTGAACCCCTACGCGCGCATCATCGCCGACGAGGCATTGCGTCGGGGCATCTGGGTGGAGGTGCTCGACGCCGAAACCGGCGAGATACGGCTCACCCACGGTGGTCGCAGCGTCGTCACTCGAGAATCGTTGTCGGAGTTCACCTCGGCCATCGCGATGTGCCGTTGCGACGACAAAAGACTGACCCGCCGGCTGGTGTCGGACGCGGGCATCACTGTGCCGCTGGCTCGCCTGGCGACTTTCGACGACGACGACTACGCCTTCCTGAAAGAGGTGGGCGAGGTGGTCGTCAAACCCACGCGGGGAGAACAGGGCAAAGGCATCACGGTCGGTGTGACCGCACCAGCCGACCTCACCACGGCACTGGCATGGGCGCGCGAACAGTTCCCCGAGGTGCTGATCGAGCAGCGGGTTGCCGGTGACGATCTGCGACTCGTGGTGATCGACGGACGGGTGGTCGCCGCGGCGTTACGGCTGCCGCCCGAGGTCATCGGCACCGGCAAGCACACCGTGCGTGACCTGATCTCGGCAGAGAGCCGGCGGCGCTCGGCGGCTACCGGTGGTGAATCGAAGATCCCGCTGGACTCTGTGACCGAGGCAACGGTCATCGAAGGGGGTTGGCAGCTGGACGACGTTCTGCCCCAAGGAAATCGGCTGCGCGTTCGTCACACCGCCAACCTGCACCAGGGCGGCACGATCCACGACGTCACCCCCGACGTGAATCCCGAACTGTGCCGGGTCGCGGTGACGGCTGCCGAGGCGATCGGCATCCCGGTGACGGGTATCGACCTGCTCGTTCCCGATGTGACCGGTGAGGAGTACGCCTTCATCGAAGCCAACGAGCGGCCGGGTCTGGCGAACCACGAACCACAGCCCACCGCGGCGGCTTTCATCGACTATCTGTTTCCCGGCCAACCCGGTCAACCGTTGGCCTGGACTCCCGACGAATCTCCGCGTGTGCCTGACGATTCAGTCATCAGATAGGTTCACCACTGCGAGGGCAGGCCCGCGCGGATGCGGCCTACCTCCGAACGCGCAAAGCGCACGCGGTCGGTGTCAGCACCGCGCGCGGCGGCCAACTCGTCGGCGAGAGCGTACGCGGCATTGAGGATGTAGCGGGCGCGTCGGCGTTCCAATCGGTTGCGTCCGGCTTTGCGATAAGCCTTGCGGGCCTTGCGGTTACCGGCCAGCACATCTAGTTCAACGGGCGTGATGACGTCACGCGCTTGCTCGGGGGCCATCACGTCGTGGACGAAGCCGCGTTCCCGGGCAACGGTCAACTTGTAAACCCGCGCCACGATGATCAGTGCGACGACTATCGTGCCGACCAGTAGTCCGATCAGCGTCAGCGCATTCTGGCCCGCGATGGTCGCCACCGAGTCCCAGGTCCCGTGCAGCAACATCGGTATCGCGATCAGGATCAGTCCGCGGCCGATCCTGCGCGGCTCGGCCGGGCGGCCCAGGAGGTAGACCACGCCGGCGCAGAAGATGGCGCTGTACAGGATATGTGCGGCCACCCCGGTGAGCATGCGAAGGATGATGGTGCCGACCGATGCGCCAATTTGGTTGGCGCCGAACTGAGTGCCGGCTGACGTCATGGCGTAGGTGACGTCCTCGACGATTTGGAATCCGAGGCCGATGAACGCGCCGAGAATGAAACCGTCGAAAGCGGTCCGGATGTGCCGCTGCGCCAACGCGATCAGCAGCAACAGTCCCGATCCCTTGGCCAGCTCCTCGGTGAAGGGGGCGGCCAGTCCCGCGCCCCAGTTCAGCGCCCACACCTGGCCGAAGTTCTTGCCGTACAAGGCCAAAATCGCGTCGTTGGCGTTGGCGGCCATCGCCCCGGTGGCGGCGAAGCCACCCCAGAGGAACGCGATGACCATCAGTTTGTGGGGAAGTTTCGCGTAGTGGTCGATCCGATCGGTGAACCACCAGAACAACGCCGCATAGATGGCGAAGGAGGTGATCGCCAACCCGATCGCTTCGCCGTACGCGTTGTACTCGCGCGCCAGCGTCGAGAAGAACGACAGCACGCCGATTCCGACCAGCGCCAGATATCCCCAGAAAGCGAAGTTGCGCGGTTGATAGAAGACGAACCGCCGGCCCCACCCGGAGATGTCGAGGGCGACGTCGCGCGCGCGGTCGAGTTCGGCCAGAGTCGTCATCGCTGTTCCTGCTTGGCCGCGTTGATGCTGCCGATCATCCGCAACACCGCGGCGCTCTGATCGGTTCCGGCGTCGGTTGGTCCGGTCGCCACCGCTTCGACCCCGCGGTCGGCGAAGACGAACGCCGCGATCAACCCTCCGGTGTGCGGCCCGGTGACGCGCACGGTCGCACCCTGCTTGCCCTGCGCGGTCACGATCGTGGCGGGTGCGCCGGTGATGTGCACTCCGCGCCCCTGGTTCAGTGCCTCGGATGTTGTCTGAATTTGATCGAGCAGCTGGCCGGCGTCGCCGCGGAACGTTCCGGTACGCAGGGTGAACTTCAGCGCGCCGTCCTCGACGGTGGCCGAGGCGGGGTATTGCCCGGATATCGGCGCATGACCGGCGCGCACGCCCGAGGTGACGCCCCAGCCGGCCTCAGGAACGAAGGTCACGTCGCCTTCAATTTCCATCACATCGCCGGCCCTGACGATGTCGTGGTACGGGACCGTCGCGTTGATCACCGGCAACACCACCGACATCGCCAAGACCAGGGCGAACACGGCCAGGGTCGGGCGCAGGGTCCGCCGGTCCAGACCGAACCAACGTTCGTCGGCAGGCACCCAACCCTCATCGGGCTCGAACCGTGGCGCTGAGGCGGCCAGGGATACATCGGTCATGGACTCACTTCCTCGTCGGCTCGAAGAATTCTGACATCCGGTGCGAGCCCGAACGTCGACATGATGGGAAATGCTCCGCGCTAACGGATCGGCGCGGGTTGCGCGCGGTAGCAGAGCAGCCTGCTCTCCCGGTCCCGCCGCCCGCTGGTAAGGGGGCGAAAGTTGGCCTGTTGCAACATGCCCGGGAGTCGCGTCGGTATGCCTCGACGGATCCGACCCACGTCCACGAATGACTCTGAGCGCTGTTCGGACAACGGGTGTAATCAGCCGGCCGGAAGCCCCCCCGAGTTGATCGCCGTCACTAACCCGAGATCTTGGCGATCTGGGCGTCGGACAACTTCACCACCGCGTCCGGCAGCGGCTGGAAGTGCACCTTGCCCAGGAACGGCGGCGTCTCGCCGTCGTTGATCGCCCAGTGCAGAAACGCTTGCAGAGTCTGCGCGGTCGACGGGTCCTTCTGGTGACTGTCGACGACGGCATACTCGTAGTTGACGATCGGGTAGCCGTCCGCGGCGGGCCCGTCGATCAGCGAGATCGCTTCGTTGGGCGGCGTCTGCGCGGCGAGATCGGCGGCGCCTGCCTTCATGCTCTTCGCGGTAAGCAGCATGTATTTGCCTGATTTGTTGGCCAGTTTGGCTTCACCCAGACCCGACTGCTCGGCCTGGTTGAGGAAGCTGACGCCGACGTAGGCGACACATCCGGGGGTTTTCGAGCAGCCGGTCACCATGCCGCCGTTGCCGTTCTCAGCCAACGCGCCCGGTGCGTCCGGAAAATTGACGGTCATACCGAAGCCAGGCGACTTACCCCAGCCATCCGGGTCCTGCTTCGACAGGTATTGAGTGAAAAGGAACGTGTCACCGGACCCGTCGGACCGGTGCAGCGGAACCACTGGCGTGTCCGGCAGGTTCACCCCCGGGTTGAGTGCGGCGATCTGCGGGTCGTTCCAGGCTTTCACACTGCCTCGGTACATGGCTGCCAGCACGGGGCCGTTGAGCTTCAGATTCTCCTTGAGACCGGGCAGATTGTAGTTGACCTCCTGAGCGGAGATGGCCACCGCGATGTTCATCAACGACTTGTGCGCGGACATGTCCGCTTCGGACAGGTAGGCGTCGGACCCACCGATGGTGACAGTCCCAGCGGCGGCCTGCGCAATCCCGTTGGCCGAGCCCGTTGCCTGGGTGTTGATCGACACGTTCGGGTACTTCGCGTGGTACACCGACCCCCACAGGTCGAACAACGTGTAGAGGAGCGTGCTACCGGTCTCGGACAACGTCACTGGCGTCGACGCGGGTGACGAGGCCACGGTGCCGGGTACCGAGCTGTTGGAGCTGGTTGTCGAGTGCGAACCGCAACCTGCTGCCGCCAGCATCACGACTAACGCCGCTATCGACCTGCCCAATCGAAGTGACACGTGGTTACCTTTCTTCGAGCGTGGATGACGATGAATCCGCGCCAGCCGGCTCAGGATGTGAACGAGCCGACGGCGCCTGTCGGCCGAAACGTCGGCTCGGAGAGGTAGCGAACCGTCCTTTTCGTCCGATCGCTGCACCGGCTCGTGCGCTCGCAATTCGGGGATCACATTGTCCGTGAAGGCTGCTCGAGCAGGCACGTCAGGGCTTGGATGGGCACCGCCTGACTGACGGCTTCAAGCACGACTGTGGCAGCGAAACCCAGGGTGAGGTTGACAGCCTCCAGCACCGGGGGCCGACTCGTGGGTCCGTGCGCGCCAGCATCGGTGTCTACAGACTCCATCGAAGCCAAACGTAACTGCGGAAAGATCTGCCGCACACCGGGGTAAGCAAACTTCCGGCATCTTTTCCATGAATTTTCACCGCTTCGCCCGTTGACCTGCCGAAGTATTTCGTACTGACGCAAGTCGTTGCCCAGCTCGGATGGATGGCCGCGACCCACCGCCTGACTGGGGGCCGACTTCTGCCGGTCGGTAAACTTTTACGTGTACGCAGGGTGTATCGCCGGTAACGCAATAGGAGCTGTGGCCGATAGGCGAAAGGCGGCGTCAGTTCGTCCGCAAGGGGTCGGCTCGCATCGACGCAGCCAAGAGCTCAGCACCGAGGGGAAGAGAAACTATGACTAAGCATCGCTCGCTGGTCACGCTCGCTATTCTCGCGACGGCCGGTACCGCATTGATGGGTAGCGCCGGGGTCGCGAATGCCAGTCCGCAAGACGATGCCTACCTGGCCGCGTTGCGGGGCGTCGGCCTGCACTGGACGCCGGGCACGCAGGCCGGGCTCATCCAAGAAGCGCACGATGTCTGCTACAACCTCACCTGGGGCTGGACCCCTCAGCGGATTGCCAACGATCTCGAAGCGCGCCTCGGCGCGCAAGGCGTCACGGGGTCAGAAGCCGCCACCATGGTCAACTCGGCGCACAGGATCTACTGTCCCGGAAACGTTTGCGACGCCCCTACGCTGTGCACGTAAACGGTGGGCGAGGGCGTACCTTTCACCACTTCGCCTGCCGATCCGACTGAAACGAACCTGACCGCAATACTCCTTGGTCTCAATCAGACGCGACGACTTCACGAATCCGCACGAAGGCGACTGTCGTGTCACGATTACTGCGCCCGAGACCGCAACTCGCCAAACCGATAGAGCCCGAACTCCGTCCGCATGATGCTTTTATATGACGGACGAGCCTTCCGCCGTCCAGGTGCGTCCAGGTGGCCGAGGGCTCACCTGTCTCAGAGGCGAAACCGCGGCGCGATTCGCCAGCGCATCTCGAAGGGTCATCACCGTCGCGCCACCGTTATTGGTGGCTTTCTGAACTGGACACGGAGATGAGACAAAACGGTGTGGACATGAAGTGAGACACTGCATATCGCTGCCGTTCAGCGCGCCACGAAGCGGACACGGAAAATGAGGACCTCGACCATGACTATCGACCGTGCGGCGCTGGCCGTGGGTGCCATCCGACTGACTTCGGGAATCTCGTTCCTCGTGGACCCGTTGCGGGCGAATCGTATGTGGGGCGACCCGGAGAAGCCTTCGCCTACCGCACAGCTCTTGCTGCGGTCGATGGGCTACCGCGACGCGTTGATCGGCGGATTGCTGGCCGCGTCGGCGTTGCGCGGCAGGAACACCCGCGGCTGGTTTCTGGCATCGGCCGGCGCTGATGTCGCCGATCTGGTGGGCGGCATGAGCGTGCACCATGAGATGAAGCGCTCGCAGCAATTGATCGGGCTGGGCGGCGCCGTCATCGGCGTCGGCACCGGACTGTGGGGCGCGGTCCGCCACGCCGCCGGGGCCGGCGAGGCACCCGCTTCGATCGACGGGTGAACGCGTGCGGGCGTTGCGCTTCACCGGGTTCGGCGACCCGGGCGTGTTGCGCGTTGACGAGGTAGCCGACCCTGTTGCCACGGCGGACGAAGTGGTGGTCCGTGTCGAGGCAGCATCGGTCAATCCTTCGGACGTGAAAAATGTTGCCGGCGGGATGGATTGGACGGTGTTGCCGCGCACCCCGGGGCGCGACTTCGCCGGAGTTGTGGTCAGCGGCCCACCCGAGTGGGAAGGCGTTGCGGTGTGGGGCACCGGGGGAGACACCGGTTTCAGCCGCGACGGGTCACATGCCGAATTGATGTCGGTTCCCGTCGCGGCATTGGCGCGCAAGCCCGACCGCCTGAGCTTCGACGAAGCCGCCACGGTCGGCGTCAACTTCGTCACCGCGTGGTACGGCTTGGTGGAAACCGCACACCTGATGGCCGGCGAAGCCGTCGCCGTGTTCGGGGTAACGGGCGGTGTCGGGGGAGCGGTCGCGCAGATCGCACATGCACTCGGCGCCAGGGTGATTGGGGTCGGCCGGCGCCCGCCCGGCCCCGACACCCCAGCCGCGTCGATCATCGACGACTTCCTCAGCTTCGATGCCGCCCAGGTGGCCGCGAGGATCACACACCTGACCGGCGGCAAGGGCGCCGAGGTGGTATTCGACGCGGTGGGCGGCGCGACGACGCCCTCGGCACTCGCTTCGCTGGCGCGCCGGGGCCGGCTTGTCGTGATCAGTGCGGCCGAATCGCCTGTCGTGGAGATCAACCTGCGCGATTTGTACCGCAACGAAACTCGCATCCTAGGCGTCGACAGCGGAAAACTGAGCATGATCGATTCGGCCCGACTGCTCGAGCGGATGGCACCCTACTTCGAGTCGGGAGCGTTTCGCCCGCTGCCCATCGCCGCCACGTATCCGCTCGACGACGCCCCCACCGCCTATCGGGCCGTCGCCGACCACACCGTCGGCCGCGTCGTCATCCGGCTTTGACAAAGGGAGGCAACGAAATGTCGTCCAACTTGACCGAACGGACGCTCACCTCAGCCGTGCAGCAGACCTTCGACGACGCAGCCGACCCACGATTCCGCGAGGTGCTCCAATGTCTGGTGCAGCACCTGCACGACTTTGCCCGCGAGGTGCGGCTCACCGGTGACGAATGGTTCGTTGCAATGGATTTCCTCGAACGGGTGGGCAAAATCTCGACCCCCACACGCCAAGAAGTGGTGCTGCTCTCCGACATCCTGGGATTGAGCATGCTGCTCGACAAGATCAACCAACACAGCGAATCGTCCACCACCGACTCGGCGCTGCTCGGCCCGTTCTATGTCGAGGGACGCCCGACCGCAGACAACGGATCCGACATCTCCTCTCGCGTCACCGGCACCCCGATGTTCGTCACCGGCCGCGTCGTCGACGACCACCATCACCCGATCGCGGGGGTGAAGGTCGACACGTGGCACAGCGACGGTGAGGGTTTCTACGACGTTCAGCAGACCGGGAATGTGCGCGGCCAATTCGCCATGCGGGCCCTGCTGACCACCGACGACCAGGGGCGGTTCTGGTATCGGACCGTCACGCCCCGGTATTACCCGGTACCCACCGATGGCCCATGCGGCGAGATTTTGCGGGCGGCGAATCGCTCGCCCATGCGTCCGCAACACGTGCACTTCTGGTTCACGGCCGACGGCTACCAGTCGCTGATCACTCAACTGTTCTGGCGGGACGATCCTTACATCGGCCAGGACGCTGTCTTCGCGGACCAGGATTCACTGCTGGCGGACTTTGTGTGGCACGAGGCCGGGACCGCCCCTGATGGAACCAGCGTCGACGAGCCGTTCGTGACGCTGGACTGGACGTTTACACTTGCCGCCGAATAGCCAAGGGAGAAAACAGATGTCGCGGATACCGCTCGTCGACGTCGAACAACAAACCGAACCCGTCCGCGATTTCATAGCGCGCAGCGGCGGACTGAATGTGCTCCGAGTGCTCGCCAACGCGCCCGACGTCTTTATGGGTTGGGCGCAGATGGTCGGCGAACTGTTCGACAGCCCGACCTTCACCCCGCGGACGCGCGAGTTGGTCATTCTGCGGGTGGCCAGGCTGCAGAACTCCCGTTACGAACTCGGCCACCACATCAGGATGGCCTTCGACGCCGGGCTCACCGAAGTCCAGATCAGTGCGATCGTCGAAACCGACGACTTCGACGACTTCGACGACACCGAACGGGTACTGCTCGACGTGGTCACCGAATTGTGTGGCACGCACCGGCTCGGCGACGCGTCGTTCGCAAGGGCCCGCACCATCTTCGGCGACGACGGAATCACTGAATTGCTGATGCTCGTCAGCTGTTACTACGGACTGGCACTGGTGCTCAACGCAGTTGACGTCGAGGTCGATGTCCGATGACACGAATCGGATACCGCGAGCCGGCCGACATGACGCCCCAGGCACGCGAATTAACTGAAGCCCGTGGCAATCTGAACGTCTATCGGACGCTGGCCAACGCCGACAAGGTGTTCACCGGCTGGATGGTGGCGGGAGACGCCGCCCTGACCAGCCCGACCCTGCCGACCCGGCTGCGCGAACTCGTCGTCCTGCGCACGGCCCATCTGATGGACTGCGCCTACGAGCTTGGCCAGCATCGCGACGTCGCCGGCACGGCGGGTGTCAGCACCGCTGAGATCGACGCCGTTCTGTCCGAGAATGACTGGCAAACATACCCATTCGATACTGATGAACGTGCGGTGCTTCAGCTGACCACCGAACTGCTGATCACCCGCAGCGTGGCGGCGGACACCTTCGATCGTGTGCACGGAGCGCTCGGCCCGCGGGCCACCGTCGAGGTGCTGATGGTCATCGGCCGCTACGCCGGTTTGGCGCTGATGCTCAACGCCCTCGACGTCGACCTGGACGAAAGCGCCCGGCTTCCCATCCCTCCGCGACGCGGGTCCCCCTGACCTACATCGTCACCGACAGCGGCCAGACGTTCCAGATCTGGTCGCAGTACTCGGCGATCGCGCGGTCCGATGAAAACTTGCCGCTGCGGGCGGTATTGAGGATGGACATCTTCGTCCACGCGTCCTTGTCCCGCCACGCCGCTCCCACTTGCTCCTGGGCGGCCACGTAGGAGGCGAAGTCGGCACACACCAGGAACGGATCGTCGTAGCGCAGGTTGTCCACCAGCGGCTTGAACACCTCGGTGTCGCCGTGCGAAAACGTGCCGCCGGCAATGAGATCGAGCACCGCACGCAGTTCGTCATTGCCCTCGACGTAATCCTGCGGGCGGTATCCCTGGGCCTTGACCGCCTCGACCTCGGACTCGGTCAGCCCGAACAGGAAGAAGTTCTCGGCGCCGACCTCGTCGCGCATCTCGACGTTGGCGCCGTCGAGCGTGCCGATCGTCAAGGCGCCGTTGATCATGAACTTCATGTTCCCGGTTCCCGAGGCTTCCTTGCCCGCGGTCGAAATCTGCTCGGACAGGTCCGCGGCCGGGTAGATCAACTGCGCGTTCTTGACGCTGAAGTTCGGCACGAACGCGACCTTGAGGAATTTGTTGACGTCCGGATCGCTGTTGATGGTCTCGCCGACCGCGTTGATCAGCTTGATGATCCGCTTGGCCATGAAGTAGCCAGGTGCCGCCTTGCCGCCGAAGATGAAGGCCCGCTGCGGAATCGACAGGGCGGGGTTGTGCTTGAGGCGGTGGTAGAGCGCCACGATGTGCAGCACACTGAGGTGCTGACGCTTGTACTCGTGAATACGCTTGACCTGAATGTCGAACATCCAGTCGGGGTTGAGCTCGATGCCGGTCGCGGTGCGCAGATACTTGGCCAGCCGAGCTTTGTTGCCGCGCTTGATGTCACGCCACTGCGCGCGAAACGATGCATCGTCGATGAACGGCTCCAAACCCCGGAGGCGGTCGAGGTCCTTGAGCCAGCCTTCACCGATGGTGCGGTCCAGCAGCTCGCGCAGGCCCGGGTTGGCCAGCGCCAGGAAGCGCCGCGGCGTCACACCGTTGGTCTTGTTGCTGAACCGCTCCGGCCACATCTCGTAGAAGTCCTTGAGCACACTGTCTTTCAACAACTCCGAGTGCAGCGCCGCGACACCGTTGATCGCGTGGCTGCCGACGGTGGCCAGGTGCGCCATCCGGACGTTCTTGCCGCCGTTCTCACCGATCAACGACATCCGGCGAATACGGTCCTCGTCACCGGGGAACTTGGCGCGCACCTCGTCGAGAAAGCGGCGGTTGATCTCGTAGATGATCTCCAGGTGCCGCGGCAGCGATTCGGCGAACAGCTCCAGCGGCCACTTCTCCAGCGCTTCCGGCAGCAGCGTGTGGTTGGTGTAGCCGAACGTCGCGACGGTGATCGCCCATGCCTCGTCCCAGTCCAGGTCGCGCTCGTCGACCAGCAGGCGCATGAGTTCGGCAACACCGATCGAGGGGTGAGTGTCGTTGAGCTGCAACGCGAATCGCTGGGGAAGCTCGCGGACGCCGGCGTCGGCGAGGTCGTCCATGATGTGCAGTACGTGCTGCAGTGAGCATGACACGAAGAAGTACTGCTGCAGCAATCGCAGCCGCTTGCCGGCGTCGGGTTCGTCGTTGGGGTAGAGCACCTTGGTGACCGTTTCCGAGGTCACCTCGTCTTCGACGGCCTTGTAGTAGTCGCCGGTGTTGAAGGCTTCCAGTGCGAACGATTCGACGGCCCGCGCACTCCACAGCGTCAGGACGTTGCAGGTGTTGACGCCATAGCCCTGAATGGGAGTGTCGTAGGCGACGCCTTTGAGCAGGCGGCCCGGCACCCACCGGGCCCGCTTGTGGCCGGCGTCATCGGTGTAGTGCTCGGCGTAGCCGCCCCACTTCACCAGGTAGTTGACGTCGGGTTTGGCGATTTCCCAGGCGTTTCCGTTGACCAGCCAGTTGTCGGTCTTCTCGACCTGCCAGCCGTCGCGAATTTCCTGGTTGAAGATGCCGAACTCGTAACGGATGCCGTAGCCGATCGCCGGACGCTCGAGGGTGGCCAGCGAATCCAGGTAGCACGCGGCGAGACGGCCGAGGCCGCCGTTGCCCAGGCCGGGCTCGGTTTCGCACGCCAGCACCTCGTCGAGGTCTTGACCCATCGCGGCGAGCGCGGTCTTGGCGGCTTTTTCCAGGCGCAAGTTCAGCAGGTTGTTGCCCAGCTGTGGGCCCATCAGGAATTCGGCGGACAGGTAGCAGGTGACCTTGCGGCCCAGGTCGAGGGAGGTCTGGGTCGAGGCGACCCGGCGGTCCTGCATCCGGTCACGTACGGCCAGTGCGAGCGCACGGTAGTAGTGCTCGGGTTTCAGTGCGGCGGCCGGACGACCAATCGAGTACCGGAGGTGATCGGTGATCGCCCGCTGCAGCGCGTGCGCGCCCATCCCGGTGCGAGAGTGCTCGCTGAGCTCGGCGCGGACGCTACTGGGTGTCTGGTCGACATCGGTCATCGTGAGTCCTACTCGGTCGATCGGCACAATGCGCGCGGGCATGTGCCGCGAGTGCGCAGGTTGTCGTGGGTGATCATTGTGGCAGCGAAGTCTGCACAGCAGACTCGTAATTGACGTCCGATGCGTTAACGAAAGTTCACAGGCTCACGACGGAGAACTGTCCGGTCAGGTGCTGGGTGTGAAGGTGTACGTCTCGCCATGCGCAAGGTAGACGAATTTGGTCTCGGCGCTCGACGCCTGGGCGGCCTTCTTGAAATCGTCGAGCCCCGAAAGGAAGACCGAGAAATCGTTGTAGTGAATCGGGATTGCCGTTCGCGGTTGGGTGATCTCGACCGCCTTCACGCCCTGTTCGCCGGTCATCGTGACCACTGTGACGAGGAAGGTTGTGCCACCGGTATGGATGAGGCCAAGGTCGATGTCGGGGTATCGCCGCGGAATGTCTTCGAGGCTGTCGACGAGCATCGTGTCGCCAGTGATGTAGAGCCGGTAGAGATGTTCGCCGTTGCGGCTGAAGTCGAGCAGATGCCCGTTGACCGGCATCAGCAACTCGTTGACCTCCTCCTCGATGGCATGCTTGCCCGGCATCGCGGTGATCGTCACCGTTGCATCGCCTTTATGCACATCCAGCGATTGCCAGGTCTCAAGCGGATGGCCGTGCTCGAAGCCCAAGGCACTGAGCTTCTGCACCGCGTCAGCCGTGGAGACGATGGGCAGGTTCTTGTCGAGTTCCCTGGCGGAGACGTCATCAAAATGGTCGCCGTGGTAGTGCGACAAGACGATCACATCGACCGGCGGCAGGTCAGCAATCTGACAAGCCGGCTCGACCTCGCGCCGCGCCCAGATCCCATGACCGAGATACACGTGTTCGCCCCTGTGCAGGAAGGCGGGATCGGTGAGGATGGTCAGGCCGCCGAAGCGAATCAGTGTGGTCGCATTACCGATGAAATACACGCTGCCTTCGGCGAAATCCGCTGTGCCGCTGCCAGTTAACTCTAATGACGTCATCGTGTGTGCTCCTGCCGACGCGCTACCGGGTCGACCGTCTGCCGTTCTGGTCTGCGGTATTGGCCCGGCTCTGCGTGCGAAGCCTACATCTTGAGGGCCGGTATCAGCCGGTCGATGTTCCACAGCTGGTCTCGTCTGGCCGAGAGGCACGACACCAGGATCGAGGAGGCCCAGATCCCGATCAGCACCACGATGGCCTGCCACAGTCGCCCGTCGATGCCGCCGAGAATGAGCTGCCGAAGCCCGTTGACGCCGTAGGTCATCGGGTCGAAGCGGTGCAGGAACTGGAACGGCTTCGAGGTTGTCTCCACCGGATACATGCCGCCGGCGCTGACCAATTGCAGCATCAGTAGTGCCATGATCAGCACACGGCCCACCGCCGGGCCGACGACCGCATTGATGGCCTGGGTTACGGCCACGAAGGCGAACGAAATCAGGATCATGAAGCCGAGCATCGAGGCCGGATGCACGACATGCATGCCGAGGCCGAAACGCACCACGGCGTACAAGATGATCGCCTGGAACATCGCGATTGCGGCAGCGGGAAGATAACTCGCCAGCGCGACTCGGATCGGGAGTACCTCGGCAGCGATCGCGCGACTCTGCAAGGGCCGCAACACCATCCACAGCACCAAGGCGCCGAAGAACAGCGCCAGCGTAAGAAAGAACGGGGCCATGCCGGTGCCGAAGTTCGGGGCGGCGTTCTCGTGGGAGGTCTCGAGCTGTACCGGGCCGCCGATGGTGTCGGCGACGGCGTCCTTCTGTTGCTGGGTCCAGTTGGGCAACTGCCTGGCGCCCTCGCTCAGTTTGGTAGCCAGCTCGGCCGACCCGGATTTGAGCTGTTGTGCACCGTCGTCGAGTTTGGCGATGCCGTCTGCCAACTGGGCGTTGCCGTCGGCGACCTGTTTGGCACCGTCGCGCAGCTGGGTGAGTTTGTTGGTGAGCTCCTGCCCCTTGCTGCCGGCGTGGTCGAGGGCCGTGGCCAGCGGGCTGCCCGGTGTGCGCAGCCCGGCTGTCATGTTGATCGCCGCGTTCTGCGCGTCGGTGAGGCGTTGCCGGATCTCGGGGGTGAGCTGATGTTGGCGGAGCTGATCCTGCACCCCGCGTAGGTTGTTCGCCAGCGGATCCTGCCTCGCGGCGAGCTGGTCGATGGCTGCCGAGAGTGCATTGGCGGCGTTGTCCTGCGCGGTGGCGATGGCGCCGATCTGATCATTGGCCTGCTGCAGCGCGGTGGCGCCCTGCTGCAACTGCTCTGTGCTGCCGCCGATTTGAGACAGCGCCTTGGTTACCGCGAGGAGTGGCTCGGTGGACGAGTTGATCCCGTCCGAGAGCTGTCGCGCGCCGGTTGCCAGGGTCGCCGAGCCGGACCGGGCGGTGTCCAGGCCACCCGCCAGTTGCCCGGCGCCGTCGGCAAGTTGCCCGGCGCCGTCGGCTGCCTGTTTGATGCCCGAACCCGACGAAACCACCACGGACAGCATCTGATTGACCGCCTGTCCGGAGATCCGCGACGAGACGGCGTTGAGCACCTGGCTGATCGCGGTGCGACCGATACTCGTCGAGATGTAGTTGTTCGCGTCGTTGTAGATGGCGATCAAGTTGGCCTTCTTCGGTTGGCCGGTCACCGGCGATGCGATGGCCGCACTGAAATCCGGTGGCAGTTCGACCATGAAGTAGTACTTGCCGTGCTCGACTCCTTCGTGTGCCTCCTTCTCGTTGACGACGTGCCAGTCCAGGCTGCGGTCGTCCGTCAGGCTCTTGGAGATCTCGGCGCCCGCGTTGAATTGCTCCCCGGACACCACGGCACCCTTGTCCGAATTGACAAGTGCCACAGGCAGCTTGTTCACATGACCAAAGGGATCCCAGAATGCCCAGAGGTAGAGCGCCCCGTACACCAACGGCAGCAGCATCAGCACGACGATGGCCACCCGGGTGAGTCGGCTGCGGCCGAACCGTTTGATTTCCGAGCCGAATCCGAGTCCAGCAAGCATCGTCAGTCCCCTTCGGTCAGGATGCGGTGATCGTGCAGTGCGTGTTCGGGTGCGTCGCTGCCCAGCGGGTTGGTGACCCCGACGACGACGGTGCACTGTTTGGCGAGTGCGCCGAGCCGCTCGACGGCGATCGCGCGGCGCGCGTTGTCGCGGACCTGCTCCAGGTCGCCGACCACCAGGATCGGACGGTCCGACAGCGTCGCCAGCGTGATCCGCAGCAAAAACATTTCCAAGTCGGACAATTCGACGATGTAGCTTCCAGCGGCCGGCGGAGCTGTATCGCCGAACACTTCGGCCATTTTGGATTGACCTGCCTCGCGCGGTATCTGCGCATACCAGGGCGACAGCCAGCGTCGCTGCTCGGCGAGCACCGTCTGCACCGTCACCGATTCCTCCAATTCGTCGATGTCGGGAAACGCGGCGATTGCACAATGTCGGCGAATCGCGCGTGGCGTGGTGTCGCCGCGGACAGTCAGAGAGCCGTGGGTGGGCTTGAAGCGGCCCGCCAGCGTCATCAGCAGCGCGGTCTGGCCGGGCCCGCCCGGCATCTGAATGGCGTGAAACCCCTCGGAAAGGGCCAGGTCGATACCGGAGAACAGCGGCCCGTGCTCGCCGTCGACACCCAGTCCCGTTGCGGTGATCACCGCCGGTGCGTCCTTTTGGTCCTGCGTTTCCATGTAGTGCTCCTAATCGCCCTGGACGGCAACAGATTCCAACAGGGCGGTGATCAATTGGCCGAGCAGGTCAGGGTCGATTGTTCCGGGGCGCAGGACTTCCTCCATCGCTATACCCAGGTTCATCGTGACGACGAGTTGGGCAAGTTCGGCCAGCGGTCGCCCGGACGGCACCGAGGCGGCGGATTCTGCGAAGTTCTCGGCTTGTTCAGCGGCCGCGGCACGACGACGCGCGATCAACCGCTCGCGCAGTTCCGGATCGCGGACAGCGCGCAGCCAATACTCGACGAAGAGAATGTAGTACTCGGCGTGATCGTGGACCGAGTCGAGCACCGACCGGCTCAACGATCGCGCCGCCCCGGCGATGTCGCCGCCGCTCTCCAAAGCCGTGGCGATCTGTTCGCCACGGAGCTCGAATTCACGGTCGAGCAGGGCCAGGAACAATTCGTCTTTGGAACCGAAGTTGGAGTAGACCGCGCCTTTGGTGAATCCCGCGGCTTGACCGATCGCGTCGATCGTTGCTCCGGCGAAGCCTTCGGCGGCGAAGACTTTCGAGGCTGCTTCCAATATCCGGTCCCGCACTTCACCCCGGGTGGGGCGGATTCTGGGCGGCTTGACAGGCGACATGCGGATGAGCATACTCCCCGGTATCGACTGGATACCGACAAGTATCGAAAGGCGGGGTGTGATGTCGAGCTTCGAACTGGTCATCCGTGGTGGGACCGTGTTCGACGGAACGGGTGCGGCGCCGATCACGGCTGACGTCGGTATCCGGGATGGGAAGGTTGCCGCGGTCGCCCGGGGGCTTCCCGACGGCGCGCGGACCCTCGATGCGCAGAGTCAATGGGTGATGCCCGGGTTGATTGACGTGCACACGCACTACGACGCCGAAGTTCTACTCAGCCCTGGACTTGGCGAGTCCGTCCGGCACGGAACCACGTCGGTCATTCTCGGCAACTGTTCGCTATCGACCGTCTACAGCGACGCCGACGATTGCGCCGACATGTTCGCCCGCGTCGAGGCGCTGCCATGGCAGATCGTTCACGACTCGGTCAAGGAGGCGAAAACCTGGAGCGGCCCAGCCGAATATGTCAAGACGCTGGATTCCCTGCCACTCGGGGCGAATGTCGCCGCGTTCATCGGCCACTCCGACATTCGCGCCTCGGTATTGGGCCTGGGTCAGTCGGTGGACGCCCATTACCGCCCGACCCGCGCCCAAATCGGTCAGATGCAGCGAATGTTGTCCGAGGCATTGGATGCCGGCTTCGTCGGGCTGTCGACGCTGCGCAGTTCCTTCTCCAAGCTCGAAGGCACCCGGTTTCCGGCGCGGCAACTACCCTCGACCTACGCCACCTGGTCAGAGTTCGGCGCCCTCAATAGTGTTCTGCGCCAACGAGGACGCGTGCACCAGAGCACGCCGAACCTGGCGCGGCAAGCCGAAGTCTCGCGTTACCTCGCTCAGAGCATCGGCGTTGTTTTCCGGCGAGCGCTGAAGACCACGCTGATCGCGGCCGCCGACGTCAAAGCCGACCGCCGGGCGGCGCGACTGACCCTGCTTGCCGCCAGTCTCACCAACCGGGCCGGCGGCAACTTTCGCTGGCAGCACCTGCCGGTGCCGTTCGAAATGTACGCCGACGGGGTCGATCTGGTGGTCTTCGAGGAGTTCGGTTCCGGCTCGGCCGCACTCAACTTCCGCGACGAGATGAGTCGCGGACGCCTGCTCGCCGACGAGTCCTACCGACGGCAATTCCGCAAAGATATGGCCAAGCAGTTCGGTCCGCGGGTGTGGAGTCGCGACCTGTCCGATGCCGAAATCATCGCGTGCCCAGACAGTTCCGTCGTCGGGCAGTCGTTTGCCGACGTCGCTGCCACCCGGGGGATCGAACCCGCCGACGCGTTGCTTGACCTCGCCGTCGAACACGGGCCCCGGTTACGCTGGAGAACCGTCGTCGCCAACGACCGCGAAGAGGTGCTCGACCGCATGCAACGGTCGCCGAATGTGCAGATCGGTTTCTCGGATTCCGGCGCACACCTTCGCAATATGGCGTTTTACAACTCTGGGCTGCGGATGCTGGAACGAGTTCATCATCGCCGATCGATGCCCGTTGAGGCCGCCGTCCGGCGCCTCACCGGTGAGCTCGCCGACTGGTACGGGCTCGACGCCGGCTACCTACGCAACGGAACGCGGGCCGACATCGCGATCATCAACCCGGCCGGCTTCGACGGGTCCAGCGCCGCCTACGCCGAGGCCCCGTACCCAAGGGCGCCGGAGGTGAAGCGAATGGTCAACCGCAACGACGGACTCGTCAGCGCGACCGTCGTCGGCGGTCACATCGTCTACGACGAGGGCGAATTCGCCCCGGGCTTCGGCACCGAACTGCGGGCGGGACGTTTTCTCGAAGCACTTACCCGCTGAGGCTCTGGGCGTACGAGGTCCGAAAAGGTTTGCGGGACAACGACTGGTTCGCGCGGCGGGCGAAAGCGGGCCGCAGACGAATCCGGTCCCGCCTCGAATATCGAGGCGAGACCGGAATCCAGCGTATGAGGAGGCTACTTGCCGCCGCCGGCACCGCCGCCCAGGAACTTTCCGCCGCCGGCTCCGCCGCCCAGCAATTTGCCGCCGCCGGCACCGCCGCCCAGCAGCTTGCCGCCGCCGGCTCCGCCGCCGAGCACACGTGTCCGAGTCATAGGTCCTCCTCTTAGGGCGGTCACCCGTCCTCGCCGGACGAGGTGACACTGGGTAAGAGCTTTAGCGTATCGCCGCCCGGGTCGGTCACGGTGTGAACGAATCAGCAACGGCGAGTTAACAATAGGCGGCAGATCGGGCGGCTTCGCCGTATGAGTGCAGGACGGCACGTGGCGGATTTCCGATATAACACGGCATTTTTTCGGAAGCTGACAGACGGCGCCTTCTCGTAGCGTGCGACGTGGGTGACGTTTCGACAGAAAGGCCTTCGTCATGGCAATGAATGCGCTGCATCAGCGGCGGTGTAGTTCGGCGGGATGGGCCGCGATGGTGCGCGACGATCTGCTGCCGTGGGCGCTCGCCGATGTCGAGCTGGGCGACCGGACGCTGGAGATCGGACCCGGCTACGGCGCGACGCTGCGCGCCTTGGTCGATCGCGCTGCGGCCGTCACCGCAGTCGAAGTCGACAAGCCGATGGCCGAGCGACTGGACCGGCTCTACGGTGATCAGGCGCGGGTGATCCACGGTGACGGCACCGATACGGGATTGCCCGACAAGGCTTTTAGCTCGGTCGTATGTTTCACGATGCTTCATCACGTCCCCACCGATGGGTTGCAGGATCAGCTCTTCGCGGAGGCGTTTCGAGTGCTGCGGCCCGGCGGCGTGTTCGCCGGCAGCGACCGACTGCCGTCGCTGCTGTTCCGGCTCATCCACATCGGCGACATCTACAACCCCGTGCGGCCGGACGTTCTGGGGAACCGCCTCGAAGCGGCCGGGTTCGCCGACGTTCGTATCGACGTGGCCGGGGTCCGGCTGCGCTGGCGGGCGACCAGACCGGACCAACGGTCAACTCAATTACGTTGAAGGTGAGCTGAATTCGATAGCGAGGCGCCGGGGGTGTGGCCGAAGCTGCGCCGGAACACCTCGATGAACGCGCTTGCCGACGACCAACCGCATTGGTGGGCCACCGTCGTCACCGGTGTTCGCTCGGCCAGCAGAATAAGCGCACGGTGCAAACGCAACTGCGTGCGCCACTGCGGGAACGTCATACCGAGGTCTTGACGGAACAGCCGCGACAGAGTGCGATCACTCGCTCCGACCAGGTGGCCCAGCTCGGCAAGCGTACGGCTGTCGCCCGGGTCGGCCTGCAGGATGCCGCAGACCGTGGCGAGCAGGGGTGCGGTCGGGGTGGGTACGTGCAGTGGCTGTTGAGGTGAGCTGCGTAACTGGTCCAGCAGTACGGCGTGCAGCCGGCTTCTTTCCGGAGTGTCTGCGTCGCCGCCGGTGTAGGCGATGATGAGCTCGCGCAGCAACGGCCCGACCGTCAATACGGTGGGGGAGTTCAGGCGCAGCGGATTGTCGGCGGCAGCCAATCCCACGGTGTGCAGTTTGAGTTCGCCGTAGGCGCGGTGTGCGTGGAATGTGCCGGCGGGAATCCAGATGGCCCGTGTTGCCGGAGCGACCCAGGACCCCCGGTCCGTCGTCACCGCCAAGACTCCGCGCCCGGCGTAGACGATCTGGTGGTCGTCGTGTCGGTGGGCCGGGATCTCGTCGCCCGACGCGAGTCGCAGCGTGCGGGTCGGAGCGGTCGGCTGGTGGCGGACTTTAAGCATCGATGCGCAGTCTATTAAATATCCGACTGTCGGCCGCTGAGTCAGGTCACCGATGCGTCGTAGATCTCGTCGATGTTCGCCTTTAGCTTTTCGTCGAATTCGGCATCGCTCTGATCCACCGTGAGGCCTTCGGTCAGAGCCCGCGAGAAGCTCGCGATCAGCAGGTGGTTGCGCGACAGGATGTCGGCGCTCTGGGCGAGGCTGTACCCGCCGGACAGGGCGACGACCCGTAGCACCCGAGGATGCTCGATAAGGGGCGTGTACAGGCCGGCTTCATCGGGCAACGTCAACTTGAGCATCACTTGCCGGTCATCGGGAAGGTCGTCGAGCTTTGCCTGCAGCGCTTCCACCAGGAGCCGGTCCGCGGTCGGCTTGTCGGGGCATTTGATGCTGACCTCCGGCTCGATGATCGGCATCAGGTCTTGTCGCGCGATCGCCGCGGCGGCCTCGAACTGCTGCTCGACGATCGCGGTGATCCCGCCGTCGTTGGGTTCTTGGATGAACGAGCGCATCTTGGTGCCGAAAACGCCCTTGGCGACCGCGCGCTCGAGCAGCCCGTCGAGTCGTGTCAACGGCTTCATGAGCTGCACGCCGTAGTGCGCGTCCGCGAGCCCCTGGTCGACCTTGACGAACGGCACAATGTGCTTCTGTTTCCACAGAAAGTCGACGGTGTCCACGCCTTTGATGGTCCGGTCCATGGTCTGCTCGAAGAGAATCGTGGCCAGAATCTTGTCGCCGGTGAAGCTGGGGCTCTCGATCAATCGGGCTCGCGCCTCGTGCATGAGGTCGAACATCTGTGCCTCGTTGCCGTAAGCGTGCTCGGGAATCCCGTAAAGCGCCAGCGCCTTGGGGGTGCTGCCGCCGCTTTGATCCAGCGCGGCGATGAAGCCGCGGCCCGAGCCCATCTCCTCGAGTTGCTCTTGGTTCATTGCGATCCCTCCGCCATTGACGTCATCGACCCGCTGAATCCAGCATCGCGCAACGTCAAGCTCGCGGCTACCACTTCTGCTACGTCGGCAAACCACACCCTCCCCGAGTCGATCGCTACCGTGGGCAAAGACGGGAGGGAAACGGATGGGACAGCGCGACCTGGACACAACCGACAGCTTGTTGCAGGAACTGTTGTGGACCTACGGGCCCTGCGGCCAGGAGGACGCGGTACGTGACGTCTGCGCCCGCGAGCTGCAGCCGTTGGTCGACGACATGTGGATCGACGATGCCGGCAATCTCATCGGCTACCTCGGCTCTGCCGACAATCCGTCCACGTCAACCGACCACCGGCACCGGACGGGTTCGATTGCGGGCGGGGCGGCCACCCGGGTCATGGCCCACATGGATGAGCTGTCGATGTTGGTCAAAAGGGTTGAGCCAGACGGCACCCTGCACATGACACAGCTCGGGGTGATGTACCCGGGTAATTTCGGGCTCGGCCCGGTCGCCCTGCTCGGTGACCACCAGACGCTGACCGCCGTGCTCACCTTGGGCTCCGAGCACACCACCCAGGAGAGCCCGCGAATTTGGGAGACCAAACCGGACCAGGGCGACCGCGCACTGGACTGGCAGCACGTCTACGTGTTCACCGGGCGCACTCCCGAGGACCTCACCGCGGCGGGGGTGCACGCCGGAACCCGGGTGTGCATCGATCGAAGCAAGCGGGACCTTGTCGATTTCGGTAGCTACGTCGGCGCGTACTTCCTGGATGACCGTGCCGCCGTCACGGCGCTGCTGCGCGCGGCACGCCTGATCCGCGAACGCGGGCAGCGACCCGAGCAGGACGCGTATCTGGTCTTCACCACCAACGAGGAGATCGGCGGCGTCGGCGGCTCGTACGCGAGCGCCACACTGCCCGGCACCCTCACGATCGCGTTGGAGGTCGGACCCACCGAACGGGAGTACGCGACCACCGTCACCGGCGGTCCCATCGTCGGGTACAGCGACGCGTTGTGCGTCTACGACAAAGACGTCGCAGATCGATTCATGCAGATCGCCACCGCCCGAGGCCTGTCGCCGCAGCCGGCGACATTAGGCGCCTTCATGACGGACGCCTCGCACTCGAAAGCCAGCGGGCTGACCCCACGCGCGGGACTGCTGTGTCTGCCCACGCTCAGCACCCATGGCTTCGAGGTGATTCCGCGCGCCGCGATCGACGACATGGCCGGGATCGTGTCGGACTTTCTACTGGGCGTCTAGCTCGGCGACGATGCAGAGCGCAGCGATGAGGCGGAGTCGGGCAATCTGATCTAGCTCGGGAGCGTCGCCAGCAGCGCGCTCAGCCCGTACTCGAATACCGCGTCGTAGTCGGTGGGGGATTGAAGGGCCTCCACCAGCGCCCGATCTGGCCAGTGGTCGTCCCACAGCGAGGGGTCTTCCTCTTCGTGTTTGGCCCCGCGAACCGCCGAGAACTGCATCACCGCCGACGATATGACGTGCACCTGGACCGCGCGCAGCACAAGCGCGGCTTCGGTCCCGGTCACGCCCAACTCCGCGAGCAGGGCGGCCAGCTTCTGCTGGATCGGCAAGAACAACGTCGGCGTTCGGTCGCGTTCATGGGCGATGGCGAGCAGGTGTTGCCGGTCGATCAACGCCCGGCGCTGTGAACGGGCCAGGGAGGCAATACGTTTCACCGGTGCGCCGCCAGTCATGGGTAGTTGCGCCATCTCGCTTAGCAGTCGGTCGACCAGGCTGTCGAAGAGTTTGTCGCGACCACCGACGTGCCAGTAGATCGACGTCACCGCCACCCCGAGTTCTTCGGCGAGGCCCCGCATGGTGAACGCCTCGACGCCCTGGCGTTCGATCAGGCCCGCGGCGGTGTCCAGGATCGCCGCCGCGTTAAGCGCTGTCGGCACCCGGTTCGCCTCCGTTCGAGTCATGGTGCCGCTCCGTATCATCGCCGCCGCGCACGCGCTGCGCCGTCGGCAGATCGAGGTAGCGATCGAGATTGCGGTGCAGATTGATCACTCGCCGTTCTTCGGCCGACAGCGTCAGATGGGTGAGCCCGGGTTGATGCAGCCCGCGCTGAAGCCCGGGCAACACCGAAATATCTTGGGTCAGAACCAGGCCTGGCTCGGCTTGGTCTGCCGTCATCCGTACATCCGTCGGTGTGCCGCGCGGCGCACCGGAGGGCATGCGCATCCACAACATCATCACCAGTTCGCCATGATCGGGATCGGGTCCCGGCCGAGAACACATCACCGTCAGGTGATCGGCGTTGGCGAGCACGGTCAGATTGGGGAAAACGTTGTACTGGTGCAGCCGCATCAACTGGTCGGTGCTGGCCCAGCTCAAGTCGACGCCGCGTCCGGCCGCGAAGGCACGGATATGTCCGGCGATGACCTCCATGACGGGGCCGCCGTCGGGGAACGGGGTTCCCTCGACGACACCCATCAGCGCGCCCTGGGTGCGCACGTAGGCGTCCCACACTTCGGCGTCGCCGAGCAATTGCTTGAGGTGCGGGCTGGCCAGACCGTAGAGCTGCTCGGATTTACCTGAATGTCCCCAAATCTGTTGTGGCGCATACACATCGTCCATGCAGCGGTGCAGCTCGGGGTGTAGCGTCTGGATGTGGTAGGTCTCGCTGAACCCGTCGGCGATCGTTTTCCAGTTCGCTTCGACGTCGACGGTCATGGTTGCGTAGCAACGGAAGTCGCCGAGACCCAGCCAGGCGATGTCGTCCGGCACCGCCTCGAGGTACTCGGCCAGCGGCGGAGCGTCGAGGTCGAGATTGACGAAAACCAATCGCTCCCAGGTGCCGACGCGGACGGCGAACAACGGAAGCTCTGCCATCGACAGCGTTCCGAAACCCTTGCGGTGCGGGACCCGCTTGAGCTTTCCGGCCAGGTCCCAGGTCCATCCGTGATATCCGCAGCGCAGTTCGCGCAACTGGAAGCCGGCACCGGTGCACAGCGAGTTACCCCGGTGTCGGCACACGTTCTGAAAGGCGCGCAGGGTGCCGTCGTCGCCGTGAACAATGAGCACCGAGTATGGGCCGCAACGGTATTCGAAATAGTCACCGGGATCGGCCACGTGGTCAACCGTGCAGGCGACCTGCCATACCTTGGGCCACATCCGCTCGACTTCCAATTGCGCGAAAGTCGGGGAGTAGTACCGGTCGGCGGGCACCAGCGTCGGCTGCCGCGGTGGTGTACCGATCGCATCTTCGCGCCGGACGTCAGGTGCCAGGTCGGTCATGGCGCCGCTCCTTTTGCCCCACCGAAAGTACTCCCCAGAGCCTCTGTAACGGTGTTACAGTCGCTTGCACTGGTCACTGTAGCCTGCCGGCAGCGCAGCTAGGGAGTAATCGTGTTCGATCTGAAAATCACCGGTGGCACCGTCGTCGACGGGACGGGCGCTGATCGGTACCAGGCCGATGTCGCCATCCGGGACGGCAAGATCGTCGAGATCCGCCGACGTGGGCCGAACAGCCCGCCGCTGGAAGGCGCCGCCGCCGAGACCATCGACGCAACCGGAAAGGTCGTCGCGCCGGGATTCGTCGACATCCACACCCACTACGACGGGCAGGTCAGCTGGGACGCGCTGCTGGAGCCGTCCAGCGGCCACGGGGTGACCACCGTGGTGACCGGTAACTGCGGGGTCGGGTTCGCGCCGGTACGGCCCGGCCAAGAGGAGTGGCTGATCGGCCTGATGGAAGGCGTCGAGGACATCCCCGGCACCGCGCTCACCGAGGGCATCTCCTGGGGCTGGGAAAGCTATCCCGACTACCTCGATGTCATCGGCCGGCAGGAATTCGCCGTCGACGTCGGCAGCCAGGTGGCTCACGGCGCGGTTCGCGCATACGCGATGGGCGAGCGTGGTGCCCGCAACGAGCCGGCGTCACCGGACGACATCAAGGCCATGGCACGCCTGGTGCAGGAGGCGATCGAGGTTGGGGCACTGGGCTTCTCGACCTCGCGCACGCTCGGGCACCGCGCCATCGACGGCGAGCCGGTACCGGGAACCTACGCCGCGGAGGACGAGCTGTTCGGCCTCGGCCGGGCGATGGCCGCGGGTGGCCAGGCGGTCTTCGAGCTTGCTCCGCAGGGCGTCGCGGGGGAGGACATCATCGCGCCGAAGAAAGAGCTGGAGTGGATGCAGCGGTTGGGCGCTGAGATCGATCGCCCGATCTCGTTCGGCATGATCCAGGTGGATGCCGCCCCGGACCTGTGGCGTGAGCAGCTGGACATCTCGGCGGCGGCGCACGCCGCGGGCAGTCGGCTGTACCCGCAGATCGCCGCGCGTCCGTTCGGCATGCTGTTTGGCTTCGACGGGCACCACGCGTTCACCCACCGCCCGACCTTCCGACGGCTGAAATCCGGGTGCACCCGTGAGGAGTTGGCGCACCGACTGGCCGATCCGAGCGTCAAGGCTGCGATCCTTGCCGAGGATGACCTGCCGCCGGATCCGAATCGGCTGTTCGACAACATGTTTGCGCTTGCTCAGTACGCCATGGGCCGAACCTACGCGATGGGCGACCCACCCGATTACGAGCCGACCGACGAGCGCACCGTGGAGAAGATCGCGGCCGAACGCGGTGAGGATCCGCTGTCCACGCTTTACGACTTGATGCTCGAGCATGGGGCGACATCGATGCTGATGCTGCCGTTCTACAACTACGCCTATGGCAACCACGACGCGATCCGCGAGATGCTGACCCATCCGGCCGGTGTGGTCGGGCTGTCCGACGGCGGGGCGCATTGCGGCATGATTTGCGACGCGTCGTTCCCGACGTTTTTGCTGACACACTGGGCGCGCGACCGGCGCCGCGGTGAGAAGTTGCCGCTGGAATACGTCATTCGCAAGCAGTCGTATGACACCGCGCAACTGTTCGGGTTATCGGATCGCGGTGTCGTCGAGATCGGCAAACGCGCCGACGTCAACGTCATCGACATGAACGCCGTCACGTTGCACCGGCCGGTGATGGCTTACGACCTGCCGGCCGGCGGCAAGAGGCTGATCCAGGGAGCGTCCGGCTACGACGCCACGATCGTCAACGGCGTGGTGACTCGCCGCGACGGCGTCGACACCGGCGCGCGCCCGGGACGGCTCGTGCGGGGCGCCCGCTAAGCCAGGGCCTGGTCGATCAGCACCTCGGCGACTAGTTTGGCGCGGGCCCACGGTTCGGGGTCGTCCAGCGAGGTTGCCAGCGCGCCGGCGCCTTCATAGAGCAGAGCAAGTTGGTTGCCGAGTTGTCGCGGATCCTCGGCGCCGGCCCGCCCGGCCAGCTCGGTGAGCCAGTCGGCGAAGCCGAGCTTGGAGGCCCGCACGATGTTCTCTACTTCGGGCATGGTTCCGGCCGCCTCGACGGCGGCGTTGTGGAAAGGGCAGCCCCGGGACGTGTTGTCACCGATGGCGCGGCCGTCGAAAGCGGCGAGCATTCGCTCCCGCGGCGTCTGGTCGTCGTCGGAATGCATCACGGCGTCGGAGACGCGTTGTCCCATGCCTCGCAGGTACTCCTCGACCACCGCCGCTTTGCTGGGAAAGTGCTGGTAGAGAGTGCGCTTGGAGACCGATGATTCGGCCGCGAGCTTTTCGACGCCGGTCGCGTTGATGCCGTCGCGGTAGAACAACTCGGCGGCCGTATCCAAAATACGCTGGCGCGCGCCACGGCCGCCTTTGGCCGGTACCACCTTGCTCATGCCAGCAAGTATACCGAACGGTTTACATATCCCGTCAAGTGCGGTAGCGTCACCCGGGTAGAAGTACACTTATCGGTTTACTAGGAGTGGACATGGCACAACGATCGCCCGTGGTGTTGGTTACCGGCGCGTCCTCAGGAATAGGTCAGGCCGTCGCGACGGCCTTCGCGGCGAGGGGCTTCGAGGTATTCGGCACCAGCCGCAACCCGCGAACTACCGAGCCGATCGCCGGAGTGGAATTCGTGCCACTCGACGTCACCGACCCCGAATCGGTGGCCGCGGCGGTGTCGACGGTCATCCAACGCGCCGGTCGCATCGACGTCGTCGTCAACAACGCCGGTTTCGGAGTCCTCGGGGCGGCGGAGGAGAGTTCGGCGGCGCAGGCTCAGCAGCTCTTCGACACGAACTTCTTCGGCCTGGTGCGCGTGACCCGGGAGGTGCTACCGCATCTGCGGGCGCAGCGCAGCGGTCGGATCATCAACATCAGCTCGGTGCTCGGTTTTCTGCCGGCGCCCTACAGTGCGCTCTACTCGGCTTCCAAGCACGCGGTTGAGGGATATTCGGAATCCCTGGACCATGAAACGCGCGAATTCGGCGTTCGGGTGTTGGTTGTGGAACCCGGCTTCACCAAAACGTCTTTCGAGGCCAGCGCCACCGACGCCGACTCGCCGATCGACGGGTATGCACCGATCCGTGATCACGTCAAGAACGTGCTCGCCGACGAGATCACTGCGGGAGACGACCCGGCAGTGGTGGCCGACGTCGTTGTCAAGGCGGCGACGAGCCCTCGGCCCAAGCTGCGTTACCCCGCCGGACCGCTCGCGCGTCGATTGGCGCTGCTGAAGAGGATCGCCCCGGTCCGCTTGTTGGACAGCGGTATTCGCAGATCATTCAAACTGGGTTCGGCGCCCGCATCGCATCAAGTTCCGCAGAACGTGCGGTAGGCGCCGGCAGCCGTCAGGATGCTTTGGTGTACCGGCGAACGAGGTCGCCTTCTCCGAACACGTTGGCGTAGTCGGTGCCTCTGTCGTCGCGGCCGAAGAATGTCCATTTGCGGGGAGCCTGCTGAGGGGTGCTGATCAGCTTCACGGTGTAGCGCAAACTGGTCTCGCGCAGGGTGCCGATGATGTCGCCCACACGGATCTGGGACGGGTGGATTTCGGGTGCGTCGTGCCAACTTTGAATAACCACTAGTTCCTTACGGTTTTCCTCATTCTACGCGTGAAAGACCCATAGCAACGTCCTGGGTTACCCGACCATGCTGTCGGTGGCGTAGCGTTGCCAGCGAGCCTTTTCGTTGTCAGCGGTAATTCACCGCGGCACGTGAGCATGGCACTCACGGGCAATGGGATTCCTCCGCTTCCCGCAGTGGCTGGGGGCGACGTTACCCATAGAGGAATACCGTTGAATAGCAACATTTCTGCCCTAGTTCGATCTGCAGTCAGATGACGCATTGGCGGTCGGCGAATCCCGTCCGGCTTTCGCTCGCCAGTCAGTTGGGCGGAGAGATCGACGGAGCGTGGTGGCCACGCGTTGACCGCATGACGCTCGAATTGCCGGGTCTCATCCAGGCCCTGACCCCGTCGCTGGGGGAAATCAGCTCCATCAACGTGAACTGGCCGCACCTGCAGCGACCGCCGGACTTCAACTGGCCGGGGTGGGAGACCAAACCGCAGCACGTGATCACGCTCAACGGTGACAAGACGCGGGTCAATCTGTTGATTGTCGCGTACACCACCCACAGCGGGCTGGCGCTGATGGTGCTCCGCCGGGCCGCCGGTTTGACCGTCGTTCCCGCCGATCGCGAAAAACCCGCGTTCGTCACCGCCGGCTCGATCGTGCAGGCCGCGCTGAACCAGCGTGCCACGCCGTCTCAGGTGCCGCAGAACGTCCGGTAGTCCCCGAAACTCTCCGGCGCGGGCAGGGCGTAACGCTGCAAGCCCGGCCGCTCGTCGTACGGCTCGCTGATCGCAATGAGCAACTGCTGGAAAGGATTCAGGTCGCCGGCGGTCGCCGCGGCCAGCGCCTCCTCGACGAGATGATTGCGCGGGATGTAGATCGGATTGCTTCGATCCATCAGTGCCGCATCAGGATTCAGCGTTCTCCAGTGCGAGATCCACTCGTCGATGCCGGGCACATCGGGGCGTGCGGCGTGGCCGCTCAGGCCGCGGAAGAACGAGGTGTAGTCCGCTCGGCCCTCCTTGAGCAACACGAGCAGATCCTCGGACAACGAGGTGACCGTCGCGGCGTCGACGTCCGCCGCCAGACCGAGCTTGGTCCGCATCCCGTCGGTCCACGTCGCGTCGTATTCGGTGCGAAACACCTCGAATGCCTTGTGCGCGAGGGCAACTCCTTCATCGACCGTGTCGGCCAGCAGCGGTAGCAGGGCCTCGGCGAACCGGGCGAGGTTCCACCCGGCCATGGCGGGCTGGTTGTCGTAGGCGTAGCGACCCCATTGATCGATGGAGCTGAATACTGTGTCGGGGTCGTAGGCCTCCATAAAGGCGCACGGGCCGTAGTCGATCGTCTCACCGGAGATCGTCATGTTGTCGGTGTTCATCACGCCGTGCACAAAGCCGACCAGCATCCACCGGGCCACCAGCGAGGCCTGCACGGCGGCCACCGCTTCGAACAGCGCGAGGTAGGGGTTGTCGAGCATCGCGGCGCCGGGGTAGTGGCGGGTGATTGCATGGTCGGCGAGGCGGCGCACCAGATCGAGGTTGCCGGTCGAGGCAGCGTATTCGAAACTGCCCACCCGCAGATGGCTGGTGGCGACGCGGGTGAGCACCGCGCCAGGCAGCGGCGTCTCGCGCTGCACCACGTGACCCGTCGCCACCACTGCCAGGGATCGCGTGGTCGGAACGCCCAGCGCATGCATCGCCTCGCTGACAATGTATTCGCGCAACATCGGCCCGACCGCCGCCAGACCGTCGCCGCCGCGCGCAAACGGAGTGGGACCCGAACCCTTGAGGTGAATGTCACGTAGTCGCCCGTCGGCGTCGGCGAGCTCACCCAGGAGCAGGGCGCGACCGTCGCCCAGCTGCGGCACGTATCCGCCGAACTGGTGCCCCGCGTACGCCTGGGCGACCGGCGCGGCACCGTCGGGAACATGGTTGCCGACCAGGAAGCGCAGCCCGTCGGGACTCTGCAGCCAGTCTGGGTCGAGCCCCAGCTCGCCGGCCAGCGGCGCATTGACGACCAGCAGCCGCGGGTCGAGGAAGGTCTGAGCTCGCCAGCTGACGGTCATCTCGGGCAGGTCGGTGGCGAAGCGGTCGTGCAGAGCAACCCCTGCGTCCGGTGTGATGCTCATCGTGCCCAGCCTACGGACGGCACGGCCGGTGACCAGCCTGACTAACATCGACCAGGCAAACAATCGAAAAGGAGCCGTCACCGGAATGCTGGAGCCGCACGAGGTCAACCGCCTCTTTCCCGCCGACCTGCCCGAAGCGGTCGAGTGGGAACAGCGCTACCCGCCGCGTGACCTGCCCGCCGACGCCCGGGTGACCCGGTTGGCTCCCTCACCGACCGGCTTCATTCACCTCGGCGGCATCTACACCGCGATGATCGACCTGTCGGTCGCGCACGAGACCGATGGCCGCTACTTCGTGCGTATCGAGGACACCGATCAGTCGCGGGAAGTCGCGGGCGCCTACGAACAGTTCGATCGGGCCTTCGCCTACTTTCGGGTCATTCCCGACGAGGGCGGCGGCGCCGGCGGCGATTACGGGCCCTACCGCCAGTCGGAGCGGGCCACGATCTATCTGAGTTACGCGCGCGAGATGTTGCGCTCCGGCAAGGCGTACCTGTGCTTCGCGACGTCCGATCAACTCACCGAGATCCGCACCCGCCAGCAGCAGCTCAAGCGCCCAACCGGGTATTACGGCGAATGGGCGATCTGGCGCGACGCCGATGATGCAGCGGTTCGCGAGCAGTTGGCGAAAAGCGCGCCCTACGTCGTGCGGTTCCGCTCGCCCGGCCGAACCGGCGGACGGTCCTCCTTCAACGACGCGATCCGCGGTGAGTTGTCGATGGAGGACAACTACAACGACGTGGTCATCCTGAAATCATCTGCGGCGGTGCAACTTCCGACCTACCACTTCGCCCATGCCGTCGACGACCACCTGATGCGATGCAATCTGGTGATCCGCGGTGAGGAGTGGTTGTCATCGACGGCGTTGCATCTGCAGTTGTTCGAGGCGCTGGGTTTCCAGGCTCCCACCTACGCGCACATCGCGCTGCTGATGAAGCAGATCCCCGGCGGTAAGCGCAAGCTTTCCAAGCGCAAAGACCCCGAAGCCGACGTCGACTTCTACATCCGCTCGGGCTATCCCGCCGACGCGGTGCTGTACTACCTGCGCGGCCTGGCCAACGGGCGGCTGGCCGAGGTTCCGCTGCCTGAATCTCTCGCCGCGCCGATTTCGCTGGCCGAGTGCGGCGGTGCCGGCCCGCTGGTGGATCTGGTGAAGCTGGAAGACATCAGTGCCGACCACATCGCCACGCTGAGCGGACCGGAGATTTACGCCGCGCTGACCACCTGGGCGGCGGAGTTCGATCCGGAGTTGCTCAACGTGATCAAGTCGCACCCGGAGCAGACACTGGCCGCGCTGTCCGTCGAGCGCGACGGCGTCGACAACCCACGCAAAGACCTGCGCAAGTGGTCCGACTTCCGCGACGCCTACGGCTTCTTCTTCGCCGAACTCTTCACCACGGTGGCCGCCGACGACCCGCGGCTGGGTGGGTTGCCAGTCGACCTGGTCCGGTCGTTCGCCGGTGACTTCGTTGCCGGCTATCAGGATCTCGACGACCCGGTGCAGTGGTTCCAGCAGATCCGCGACCTGGCCGAGAAGTTCGGCTTCGCCGGTAACGCGAAGGAATACAAGAAAAACCCGGATGCCTATCCCGGCTCGATCCGGGAAGCCTCGCAGCTGGTGCGGGTCGGTCTGACCGGTTCGACGAAGAGTCCGGACCTGTTCCAGATCGCGCGCACCCTCGGCCGCGACGAAGTGATCCGGCGAATCAGCACCCTGACCGCGTAGCGCCGCTCAGCCGAGGCCGTGTTCGATCAGGTCGCGGGCGCGATCGAGCATCGAGGCAAACGGTCCGACCGCGAAATTCAGTATCGGCGACTCCACCCCGGCATGGGGACGAGTCGGCGCGATCGCTTCCGCAGCCCGTACCGCAGACGTCAGCCGCTTGGATTCGTCGTCGTCGAGTTCCTGCTGCAGCTTCGGAAACTCGTAGGTCTCCTCGTGCTGAGCATGGTCGAGCACGGCGTCTCGGAGCGTGGTGAGCTCGTCGATGAATTCCTCCGACGTGATGTCGATCTTTTCGATCCGCGAGAGCAATTGTTTGGCGTCATGTTCCTCTTCGAGCCGGGCATCGACGATCGAGTCGAAAGCCTCCACCTCGCGGCGAGCGCGGGGGTGTACCACCATCTCCTCGGCGGTCTCGTGGACGGCCAGCAACTGCCGCAGTTGCACGAACGGTTTTTCTCGCGCGGCCGGGTCGGACGCGTGTAGCACCTGATCGAACATGTCCTCGATCAGGTTGTGCTGCGCTTTCAAAAACGCGATCACGTCATCGGGTGACGCGATGATCATCTCCGACATCAGTTAACCTCCCGCGCTTCACAGCTCGATAGACGAAGGGCCGTTGCCAGCCGGTATGGGCGTACCCCTGCGGAATGGGGCTAAACGCCGGACCAGGGGGCTAGTCTGCATGCGGCGCTGCGTCGACGAGGAGGAGCGGCCGGGTGAGCTCTTCGGATCGCAATGTCGCCGAGGTCGATTTCGATGATCTGACGTCGCCCCAACTCACCGAGATTCAGCGGCAGATCCTCGAATACACCGAGTCCAGGCCGGTCGACTTCGACATCGAGCAGATGCTCGCCGAGGCGGTCGAGCAGGCTTCGGTGGGTGACGATCTGGACGACGGCGACGGGATTCGCGACCGGTTGACCGCGCACGTCGCCGCGATCGAATCCGATGAGGGTCTGACCCAGCTCACCCGCTCGTCGCTGCGGCAGCGTGTCGTTCGCCTGCTGCGTAACCGGCTGTCGCTGACCGAGCTGATCAAGCGGTACCCCGAGATCGAATCGATCCCGATCGAGAAGCCGTTCATCGTGGTGGGGATGCCGCGGTCGGGGACCACACACTTGGTGAACCTGATCGCCGCCGATCCACGACGGCGTGCCCTGCCGTATTGGGAGAGCCAGGACCCGATTCCCGTCATCGGCCAGGGTCCTGGCAACGACGGCGTGGATCCCCGCTATGCGCGGGCGAAGGCCGAACACGACGCGCTGATGGCCAGCGCCCCGCTGGTGGCCGCGATGCACGACCGCTTCCCGGAGGCGATCGAAGAGGAAGTCGAGCTGCTGGATCTCGACCTGGCTGCCTACGTCCTGGAATGGCATGCGCGGGTGCCGGACTGGCGTGATTTTTACTTCGGCCTCGATCAGCACCGTCACTACGCATACCTGAAAAAAGTGCTGCAGGCGCTGACCTTTCTGCGGGGTCCGCGAACCTGGATCCTCAAGAGTCCGCAGCATTGCGAGCAATTGGGCCCGCTGATGTCAACTTTTCCCGATGCGACGGTTGCCTTCACCCATCGCGATCCGGTCGCGGTAATCCAATCGGCGATCACCATGATGGCCTATTCGGATCGGTTGCGCCGCAATAGCATCGAGCCAGGCTGGCTGCTCGACTATTGGTCCGACCGGGTACACCGACTACTCAGCGCGTGCGTCCGTGACCGCGAGTTGGTGCCGGCGGATCGCAGCATCGACATCAGCTTCCACCACCTCAACGGCAACGAAATGCCATTGCTGGAAAAGCTTTACCGATGCGGCGACGTCGACGTGACGCCGAAGGTGCGCCAGCGGTTTCAGCGTTACCTGGACGGCAATCCGCGCGGCAAACACGGCAGCATTCGCTACGATCTGCAAAGGCATTTCGGCGTCTCGCCCGACGAGTTGCGGCAGCGGTTCGACTTCTACTTCGGACGCTTCGACGTGCGGCCCGAATGAAGGAGTCATCAGCGATGTTCGAGCCGATCTACCGCAGCCGACCGGGCGCCGATGCCCTCGCACCGGCGTCAGCCGAAGCCGCCGAACGAATCGCTCCCGGATTGTGGTGCTCGCCGGGTCTGTCGAACGCTTATCTGCTGAGCACCGACGACGGACGGGTGATCGTCAACACCGGGATGGGTTTCGAAGGGCCGGTGCACCGCGCCAACTTCGACGCCGTCGACCCTTCGCCGGTGCGTTACATCATCTTCACCCAGGGTCACGTCGACCACGTCGGCGGTCTGGACAGCGTCCGCGATCCCGACACCACCGTTGTGGCACAAGCGAACTGGACGATGTGGCGTGACGACAACGAACGGTTGATTCCATACCGGGCCAATCGCAGCGCCTTCGCGTTCAAGAACACGCTGGCAACCGGCATCCAGGCCATTCAGCGCAGGCTCGCCACCCTGCGTCTCCCGGGTCAAAGCGTCCCGATCGTCGACCTCGATTTTGAAGACACGTTGACACTCGAGGTTGGCGGTCGGCGAATCGAGCTGATCGCCGTGCCGGGCGGAGAAACCAACGACTCACTGGTGGTGTGGCTGCCCGACGAGCGGATTTGTCTGTGCGGGAATACCTTCGGCCCCATCTTTGGACACATTCCCAATCTAGTGACCATGCGCGGCGACCGATACCGCGATGCTCTGACCGCGATCGCATCCGTCGAGCGGGTCCGTGAATTGCAACCCGAGCTGCTGGTCACCGGTCACTTCGCGCCGATCGCGGGCGCCGAGCGCATTGATGCCGAGCTGATCCGGCTGCGCGAAGCTCTGCACTACATCCATGACCAGACGGTGGCGGGGATGAACGCCGGCAGAGATGTTCGGACGTTGATGCGCGAGATCGCCCTGCCGGCCGAATACGAAGTGGGCCAAGGCTACGGAAAAGTCGCCTGGGACGTGCGGGCCATTTGGGAGAACTACTCGGGCTGGTTTCATCACCGCTCGACCACCGAGCTCTATCCGGTCGGTTTCGACGAGGTGGCCCCCGACGTGGTCGAGCTGGCCGGGGCCGACGCTTTGGCCGAGCGGGCGCGCGAGCACCTGGATGCGGGACGGCCGCTGCACGCGATCCACCTGGCCGAGTTGATGACCGGACACTCCGGCGCGCGCGACGTGCTGAAGCAGGCCCATGAAAAGCTGCTGGGGGAGAGCGTGAACTTCTGGGAACGAGCCTGGCTCACCGAACAGATCGAGAAGAACTCATGACAGCCAAGGTCAGCTTCGACTTTGCCGGGACTTTCGCGCTGATCACCGGCGGCACCAGCGGAATCGGCTATGCGACCGCCGCGTTGTTTCGCGACGCCGGGGCGCAGGTCACCATCACCGGCACCAAAACGGCTGCCAGCGATTACGACGCCGATTTGTCCGGCATGGCCTATCAACAACTGGGCATCACCGACCGCGACTCGGTGGATGCGCTGGTGGCCGGCTTCAGCCGGCTCGATGTGCTGGTGAACAATGCGGGCGCGAATTTTCCTGGCGGCCTTGACGAGTCCAAGCCCGATGGGTTCGAGGCCTCGGTGGCGCTCAACCTGACCGGACCCTACCGCCTGAGCGTCGGGCTGTATCGCGCGCTGCGCGCGTCGACCGCGGTCGGGGGTGCCAGCGTGGTCAACCTCGCGTCGATGTCGGCGCTGCGCTCCGTGCCCATGGTGCCGGGGTACAGCGCCGCCAAGTCCGGGATCATCAACATCACCCGGAATCTTGCAGTCAAGTGGGCGGACAAGGGAATTCGGGTCAATGCCGTCGCACCCGGCGCGATCGACACCCCGATGACGGCGCCCATGCACGGTGCCGCTGAGATCATGAACGCCGAATTGGCGCACATCCCGCTACGGCGGTTCGGATCCGTTGCCGAGATTGCGCCCGCCATCGCTTTCTTGTGTACCGAGCAAAGCAGCTATACCACCGGAGCGGTATTCGTTGTCGATGGCGCATCTGACTGCGTCTGAAACTGTAAGGAAAACAATGACATTCGCGCTCAAGCCGCAGGACTACTACCACACCGGCATTGTGGTGCCCGATCTGGAGGTCGCGATGGAGCGACTCAGCGCGGTGGCCGGCTACACGTGGATAACCCCGCTGACGTACACGCTGCCGTTCCGCACCGTCAACGGGTCCCGCGAGCTCACCTCGACGTTCGTGTATTCGCTGGAGGCGCCGCATGTGGAACTCATCCAGCAGGTGCCCGAAAGCCCGTGGACCGCCGCGGCCGGCAACTCGGTGCACCACCTCGGCTACTTTGTCGACGATCTGGCTGCGACGGCGAAAGCGCTGGAGGCTCAAGGGTTTGCGTTCGAGGCCACCGCCGACGTCTCGCCACCGGAGTTGGCGCTGTTCGCCTACTACATCGACGCGTTCGGCACCCGCATCGAGATCGTCGACCGCAAGTTGTTTCCCGATTTCCCGGCGTTTCTGAAGTCGGCGGCGTCGCCGGCCGACGGCTGACCGGAGGCCCGACGTGCTACCGGTGCTGCGCTTCAACTTTGCCTCACCGCACGGAGATGCCCGCACCCAGGGCGAACTGATCCGTGCGGCAATCGAATTGGCGCAGTGGGGCGAGTCGCGCGGCATCGTCACCGTGAGCATCGACGAGCACCATGCGACCGGGCACGGGTGGAGTTGCAATCCGATCTTGGCGGCAGGAATGTTCCTGGCTCGCACATCGACGCTGATCGCCAGCGTGGACTGCGCGCTGGGGCCGCTATGGAATCCCGTCCGGCTGGCCGAAGACATCGCGTTGGTCGACAACATGAGTCGTGGCCGATTGCACACCACGGTGGGCCTGGGGTATCGAGTCGTCGAATATGAGGCGCTCGGAACAGACTTCAACCAACGCGGCCCGCTGATGGACAGCCTGATCGAGCGGATGCTCGAGGTGTGGTCGGACATCGGGTGCTATACCCGGCCACATCCACCGTTGTACATCGGCGGCGGTGCGCGCGTCACCGCGCGGCGGGCGGCGCGGTTCCGGTTGCCGCTCAGCCTCGCCGACCACCTGCCCGACATCGCCGATCACTACCGGGCGCTGTGCGCCGAGATCGACCTGGCGCCGCTGGTGATCATGCCGGGCCCGGTCAACCGCGGAATGATCTATGTGCACCAAGATCCCGATCGGGGGTGGGCCGAGCTTGGCGAGCACATCCTCTGGGAGGCAGTCACTTACGGGGGCTGGTCGTCGGATCAACGCTCGCTGATGCACTTGCCCGGGGTCGAAACGCTCGACCAGGTGCGCGCGTCGGGACGCTATCGATTCCTGACACCGGACGAACTGATCGCCGAAGTCCGCGCTGCACAGGACTACGGCCCGCTGGTGCTGCATCCCCTGGTCGGCGGCATGCCCGTCGACGAGGCATGGAAGTCCGTTCATCTACTGGTCGACAAAGTGTTACCGGCGCTGCGCTGATTGCGCGTGTTCGATGCCACCGCGACGGGTACTCGCCTCGGCATACAACGGCACTTCGAAACAGGCATGAGGGTCTCATGAGGTTTGCATCAAACACGACACTTGGACTGGCGATGGCTGCGGGCGCGCTGATCGCGGCGGGCGGCCTGGGCGTTCACGTCGGCGAAGCCGCCGGCCACCTTCAAGCGGCCCCGGCAGCCCCGGCGTTCACTCCGCCGCCGCCATCGCCACCGCCGCCCCCTCCGCCACCGGTGATGCAGTACGACCCGAACCAGGACTACTGGTCCGGCCAAGGCAGCGCCGGCGGGGCGCCCGGCGGCGCGGGCGGCGGGGGATAAGCCGGCCTCAGTAATCGTGGCGGGCCAGTCGGCCGTCGCCGTCGCGGTCGTCACCGGACACCGACACCACCGCCGGCACCATCTCACAGGTGACCAGCCCGTGCTCGGCGGTCAGCCCGTGGACGATGTCGAAACTGCGCTCGATCCACTCCGGCCGGTCGATGATGATCGTGACCACCGGCATCCGACGGGTCAGCTGAAACAGCTTGTCTCCGTGAGGTTTGTGATCGCCGTGAAATCCCCACACGCCGCGCAGCACTGTTGCACCGCGCGCCATCCCCGATTCCAACAGCTGGTGCACCAGCGCTCGGTGGATCGGTACGCCGCCGTGGGTGGTGGCCTCGCTGGTGTGCACCATCAGCTTCTGCCACAATGGCCGACCCTGGTCGTCGACGTCGGGCAGTCGATGCGGCCGGGCGACCAATTCTCCACCGCGTTTGCACACCCGTACCCGTTCGACGGTCAGCAGCGCGCGGGGTGCGAGCGTGCTGAGTTCGGTCACCACATCTGACACCTGCGCCGCGCTTCCCACCGAGATGATCATCAGCGGGACGTTGACGTTGCGGCTGAAGAACGCGGCCCGGTAGCGCTCGCCGTGGGCGGTGCCGTCGACGCCCAAAAAGACTGCGCCACCGGAGAACCCGCGTCGATGCAGCAGATCGCAGATCGCTCGGGATGCGGGCAGGCGGCCGATGCGCTCCTGCCGACCCAGGTAGATCGTCAGCTTGACGGCGTCGTCGTTGCCGTTGTCGACCAGGTCGTTCCCGGTGATCAACCGTGCTCGCTCCAGAGTCACCAGACCGCGGCCGGTCATCGCGACCACGTCGTCGACCAGACGGCCGATCTTGGAATCGACATCGACCGCCGTGATTGCCACCGGCGGATCCTCGGACAGGCTCAACGACTCGTCCGTCCGCAGAACGTGCCGCGGGCCGAAACTGGCGATGCCGCGCAGCATCACACTGGTGGCGATTTCGTTGGTGTCGAACAGGTCGAGCATCGCGTCGGCCAGAAAACCGGGCGGCCGCCCGTCTCGGACCACGCGCTGGCGTTCGCCGAAGTAGGTCGTCAGCTTGAGGCAGGGCTGGTTCATAACAGGCCGCCGATCCACTGCCCAAGCAGTGCCGCGCCGATGCCCAACACGATGCTGGCGACGATGTTGGCGGCGGCGGTGCGAACCTGCCGCTCTTCGCCGAGCCGCTGTGTCTCCAGCATCCAGGTGGAAAACGTCGTGTACGAGCCGACGAACGCGGTGCCGGCCAGTAATGCTGCGTAACGGTTCAGCGCCAGGGCGCCGAGAAACCCGAGCAGCGTTGCGCCACTGATGTTGACCGCCAGCGTCCCGAACGGAAACGATCTGCCCGCCCGCCGGGCGACCGCGCCGTCCACCAGAAACCGCAGCACTGCGCCCAGCCCGCCGGCGAGAACCACTCCCAACCAGATCATGGTCAGCGCACCGCCACCCGGCGAACCAGCGCCGACGCCAGATGTACCGCCAGCAAGCCCAAAACGATGCTGGCGCAGGTGTATTCGATCGCGAGGCCGAAGTGATGGTGTTCGATCATCTTCAGGGTTTCGACCTGCATGGTCGAGAAGGTCGTCAGCCCGCCGCACACGCCCGTTCCGAGTAGCGGCCTGCGATAGCTCGACAGCGGCAGTCGCTCCAGCAGTCGCGTTGTGAAATAGCCCAGCATGAATGCCCCGACGACATTCACGATGAACGTCGGCCACGGCCAGCGTGCCGGATCGGCGGTCACCAGCTGGCTCAGGCCAGTGCGCGCCACTGTGCCCAACGCGCCTCCGACGAACACGGCGGCCAACTCGCGGTAGTCGCGGGACGACGCGGAGCTTGCCACTCGTCGAAATCCCTTCGGTTGCGGGGAGTGCTCACGCAGCTTATTAGGCAGAATTGGTGGCATGGTGGCCAACCCTCGTGCCGGTCAGCCGGCCCTGCCCGAAGACCTCGTCGATCTGCCCCATCTGATCACCGCGTATTACGCGATCGAACCAAACCCCGAGGACGTCGCTCAACAGGTGGCGTTCGGAACATCGGGCCACCGCGGCTCGGCGCTCAACGGCGCGTTCAACGAAGCGCACATCCTGGCCATCACCCAGGCGATCGTCGAGTACCGCGCCGCCCACGGCACCACCGGCCCGTTGTTCATCGGTCGCGACACCCACGGGCTCTCCGAGCCCGCGTGGGTGTCGGCCCTGGAGGTACTCGCCGCCAACGACGTCGTCACCGCCGTCGACTCCGCCGACCGCTACACACCCACACCGGCGGTCAGCCACGCGATCCTGACCTACAACCGCGGCCGCAGCGACGGACTCGCCGACGGCATCGTGGTGACCCCGTCGCACAACCCGCCCCACGACGGCGGCTTCAAATACAACCCGCCCAACGGCGGACCGGCCGACACCGAGGCGACTAACGCAATTGCCAAGCGCGCCAACGAGATTCTGAAGAACGGCGAGGCCGTGAAACGGGTGCCGCTGGCCACGGCGCTGCAGACCGTCCAGCGTCACGACTACATGGATGCCTACGTCGCCGACCTGCCGAACGTCGTCGACATCGACGTCATCCGCAAGGAAGGCATCCGAATCGGCGCCGACCCGCTGGGCGGGGCCAGCGTCGACTACTGGGCCGCGATCGCCGAGCGGCACAACCTCGACCTGACCGTGGTCAACCCGCTGGTCGACGCGACGTGGCGGTTCATGACGCTCGATCACGACGGCAAGATCCGGATGGACTGCAGTTCGCCGGACGCGATGGCCTCGTTAATCGCCAATCGGGACCACTTCCAGATCGCCAGCGGCAACGACGCCGACTCCGACCGGCACGGCATCGTCACCCCCGATGCCGGCCTGATGAACCCGAACCACTATCTGGCGGTGGCGATCGACTACCTCTACACCCATCGGCCGAACTGGCCCGAGGGTGTCGCAGTCGGCAAGACCGCGGTCAGCTCGTCGATCATCGACCGCGCGGTCGCCGGCCTCGGCCGCAAGTTGGTCGAGGTGCCGGTCGGATTCAAGTGGTTCGTCGACGGGCTGATCGGCGGCACCATCGGCTTCGGCGGCGAGGAGTCCGCCGGCGCGTCCTTCCTGCGTCGCGACGGATCGGTGTGGACCACCGACAAGGACGGCATCATCCTGGCGCTGCTGGCCAGCGAGATCCTGGCCGTCACGGGAGAAACGCCGTCGCAGCGCTATCAGGAGCTGACCGGGAAGTACGGCGCCCCGACCTACGCACGGCTGGACGCGCCCGCCAACCGTGAGCAGAAAGCCCGGCTGTCGAAGTTGTCGCCCGAGCAGGTCAGCGCCACCGAGCTGGCCGGAGAAGAGATCACCGCCAAGCTGACCACGGCACCCGGCAACGGCGCGCCGTTGGGCGGATTGAAAGTGACCACCGCCAATGCCTGGTTCGCTGCGCGGCCGTCAGGCACCGAGGACGTCTACAAGATCTACGCGGAAACATTTAGCGGAGCTGAGCACTTAGCCGAGGTGCAGCGAGAAGCACAACAGGTGGTGGATAAAGTCATTGGGTGACCCTCGCCACTCGCCGCCCTCGATTCGGCGGATGGCGTCCCGGATCGACCACACTGCCGCGCGAGGCGTGGGTGCTGATCGGGGCGAACGCGGTGGCCGCGCTGGGCTATGGCGTGGTGTCGCCGGTATTGCCGGCCTTCGCCCGCACTTTCGGGGTGAGCATGGGTGCGGTGACGTTCGCGATCACCATCTTCTCGGTGATGCGGCTGTGCTTCGCACCACCAACCGGGCTGATGGTGCAGCGTCTGGGGGAGCAGAGGATTTACCTCGCCGGGCTGCTGATCGTGTCGCTGTCCACCGGGGTGTGCGCATTCATCCACAGCTATTGGCAGCTGTTGCTGTTCCGCGCGATCGGCGGAATCGGGTCAACGATGTTTTTCATCTCCGCGCTCGGCCTGATGATCCGGATCAGCCCGCCCGACGCGCGCGGCCGGGTGGCAGGCCTGTTCGCGACCTCGTTTTTGGTCGGCGCGGCCGCCGGCCCGCTGGTAGGCAGCGCCACCGCGGGTCTCGGGCTCAGGGCACCATTTCTGATCTACGGCGTCGCGGTGCTGATCACGACAATCGTTGTGGCCCATACCTTGCGGCGGTCGACGCTGGGCGCACCAGCCGAGCACACCGCGCCGGCCGTGACGGTTCGCGTCGCCATTCGGCATCGCGCCTATCGCGCGTCGCTGCTGTCCAACTTCGCGACGGGCTGGGCGGTATTCGGGCTGCGAATGGCCGTGGTGCCGTTGTTCATTTCCGACGTTCTGGGCCGCGGGCCACGGATGACGGGTTTGGTTCTGGGGCTTTTCGCGTTCGGCAACCTCGTGGTGGCGTTGCCCAGTGGCCATCTGTCCGACCGGATCGGCCGTCGGACCTTGCTCATCGGCGGGTTCTTCGGTTGCAGCGCAGCGACTGTCATGTTGGGCGCATCGTCGTCGGTGCCCGTCTTCCTGGTTGCCGCCTTCCTGGGTGGCGCTGCGTCGGGCATCTCCGCTTCGCCGCAACAGGCCGCGATCGCCGACATTCTGGGGAGTTCGGCGCGCACTGGCACCGCGGTGTCGACGTTTCAAATGATGGTGGATCTAGGTGCCATCGTCGGCTCGATGACGGTGACCGAAATCGCCCAGCATCTGAGCTTCGAATGGGGGTTTGTGATCAGCGCGGGCGTCTTGCTGGCCGCCGGGGTGGTCTGGATATTTGCCCCGGAAACCCGGGTAGTGGGCGACGGGGAGCGCGAGGCGTGGGAAACCGGGGGCTCGTCGGAGCTGGCCTGAGCGGCGGCGAGGATTATCCAGATGGCTGAAACGCGATCGGCCATCGTGGTCGGTGCCGGCATCGTCGGGTTGTCGACGGCCTGGTTTCTGCAAGAGCGCGGTGTTTCGGTGACGGTGGTCGACCGTGTTGGCGTGGCCGCGGGCGCATCGTGGGGGAACGCCGGATGGATCGCGCCGTCGCTGAGCATTCCGCTCAACGACCCCCGGATGTTGCGATACGCACTACGGTCGCTGCCCAATCGCTCTGGGCCCGTGCGGGTTTCACCCAGTTTCGATCCAGTCCTGTGGCGATTCTTGCTGCGGTTCGTGGCGAACTGTCGCGAGTCGTCGTGGACACGGGCCGTGCGCGACAACCTCGCGCTCAACCACGAGTGCATGGCGGCCTACGACGCGCTGGTGTCCAACGGCGTCGAGGCTCCGGTCACCGAGGCGCCGATCACCGCTTTGTTCCACAGTCCGGCTGATGCTGAACACCTGCTGGAGCAGCTGCAGCGTTTAGCGGATGCCGGACAGCCATGCTCCACAACGGAATTGACGGATGCCGAACTGCGTGAGCAGGTGCCGTTGGCGTCGAGCGCGGTGATGGTCGGCGTCCGCATCAACGATCAGCGTTTCGTTGATCCCGGAAAGTTCGTGCACGCGCTGGGCCGGTCGGTTGTCGAGCGAGGCGCGGATCTGCGCACCGACGATGTTGCCGACGTGCGACCCTTCGCCGGCGGCGTCGTGGTGCAGCCCCGCGGTGGTTCGGCGCTGACGGCCGATGCGGCGGTGATCGCCACCGGCGCTTGGCTACCCGAACTGGTACGCCGCTGGGTGTGGGTGCCGGTGCAGGCCGGCCGTGGCTATTCCTTCGCAGTGCCAGTGGACCAGCCGGTCTTGGGGCCGATCTATCTGCCGGATGTGCGGGTGGCGTGCACGCCGCTGGACGGCAAGCTGAGGGTCACCAGCATGATGGAGCTACGCCGTCCCGATGCTCCGGCGTCTCCGGGCGTGGTCGATGCCATGGTCGAGTCAACGCGCCGTTACCTCGAGGGGGTCCGCTGGGCGGAACGCGACGACGTCTGGGTCGGCCCGCGCCCTTTGAGTCCCGACGGGCGCCCGCTGGTGGGAGAGGTGTGCGGCCGACTCTTCGTCGCGGGTGGGCACGGAATGTGGGGCATGAAGCAGGGACCGGTGACCGGTCGGCTGCTGGCCGAGCAAATCGCCACCGGCAAGCAGCCCCCGGGCTTGCGCGGCTTCGACCCGCTCCGTTAGACCCGTCGTGAGCAGCGACTTTGAAGGCGGGCAGGCCGTGGTGTAACTTCGACAGGCACATCTTCGGGGCTATGGCGCAGCTGGTAGCGCACCACACTGGCAGTGTGGGGGTCAGGGGTTCGAGTCCCCTTAGCTCCACCAGAAAAAACTCGCTCTGACCTGGTTCAGAGCGGGTTTTCTCGTTAGCGGGATCGCCTTGAGACCCTCCCCGTTGCGCTGCGCGGAGAACTCGCGCGAGTATTCGCGCACCGACAGCGGCGTTCCGTCGACCCGCGACAGCAGGAGGTCGGCGTCGGGCAGCGGCCGGCCCACCGCCAGACGCTCGCGGAGGTGGGCCGAGCGCCGCAGCCCGCCGACGTCCTCGCGCCGCAATATTAGATAGCCTCGGGATCGAGGGATCGGTTAGTGGTGGGTTCGGGCCCCGCCCGCCCTGTGTACCGGGAAATTGTCGCAGGTACCGGCCCCGTACCCGGGAATTCCGTTGTAGTCGCACTCGTCGCGACTTCCGTCCGGGTAAACGCAAGTGATATGCCCGCGCACGATGCCCAACGTCTGGGACGGCCTACCAAATTCGGTGTACCCACCAGATTCGGTGCATCGCGCCGAGGTGTGGCTGATGCAGCCGTAGTACGCCTGGAGATTGCCGGCCATCTGGTCGGCGCATTTTCCGGCCGCATGGGCAGAGGGACCGAGTATCAGCGAGACAGCGGCGGCTCCGGCAAACCACGCAATGACGGCGGCTGTCATCTTCCTCATAGATGGAGATGCTCCGCTTCGGACGCCCCGATCGGTTAGATTCGATAGTCACATTTTCCGTAAATTTTCGGCCCTGGGGCCGGCCAGCGCGCAAGCAATTAGGTGTACGACGTGTCCTAGCGATGTCCCAGGACACCTGAAGACTCATCAACACGGTGCAACGTGGGAGCAATCGATTGGAGACACTGCACCTCTAAAGCCGAGCGTGGATGCGTCCGGTCAAAACTGAACCGGCAGCCACCCGGAGCCGTACGCTGAGCGAGTGCTTAGCGGTACGGATGACACCAAGCGCGCGGTGGATTAATAGGGATGGCGCAATGACATCGGACGTCGTGACGCACGCTTCGTCGGACCACCAGCCGAATTTGGCCCGGCCCTGGGCCGCTCATCGACGGCGGACGTACCTACTCTCGGCGGCGTTTACCGGCATCGCATTCGTGCTCGTCGTCGCAGGCGTGGGCTTGCGGGTGTTGCCGCCGACCTTCACGGTCGACGTCATCGCCAACTTGCTGTTCGGGCTGCCGGTGATCCTGCTGCCGCTGGTGTACTTCTGGACGGGTCGCGGGGAGAGTCGCCCTCGGTTGGAGCGAGCGGCCGAACTGACCCTGATCTACCTGCCGTACACGGCGGGCAGCCAGCTCGGCTACGAGACCATCTTCTTGATCGGTCATCCATTCAACCTGTGGACGCCGACCACCGACCCGGGCTGGAAGTGGCTGTGGTGGCAATGGGGATTGACCGACACCCGCTACACCAGCGCCAACAACTGGATCTTCGGTTTGGAGCTGGTCGGCGTCATCACCGGCGCGACGCTTTTCATCCTTTGGCTCCGGTTGATCCGGCCCGAGCTGCCGACCGAATCGCGCATTCGCTGCCTGTGGCTCGCCTTCGCCGGGTGCGCGATTCTTCTCAGCAGCACTTGCGTGTACTTCACGGCTGAAGTGCGGGCCGGATTCGGCGACATCGGGCAGGGCGCATTCGGCTTCTGGTTCAAGTTCCTCGCGGAGAACGTCCCCTTCATGATCTTGCCGCCCTTCGTTATTTACGCGATCTACCTCCAGATCGATTACTTGACCAGGCGGGCTGGCGCGCAGGCCGTGGCCGCAACTGCGTCGGCTTGAGAAACGAGGTCTCCCATGCCCAATCATCTCCACCACGTCGTCATGTGCAGCCACTCGGCCGACACGTTTATCAAGTTCCTTACCGATGTTGTTGGCATGGACGTGCAGAGCCAATTCCCCCTTCCCGGCGAGGTGCTCGAAACCACACTGGGATGGCCGCCGTCTGACGGTGCGACGCTGACGATGCTCGGAAGCGGCGACGCCGGACTCATCGAGGTGCTCGATGTTCCCGAGAAGCTGCGTGACACGGCACCCGAAGGGCTGACCGCGCTGTCCTTCATGGCCGAGAACTACCACGCCATGCAGGACAAAGCCCGCGCAACGACCGGCGAAGTCACGGTGTTGTTCGACGACGTGCCGGGAGTCGACCTGTTCATCTGCACAATGGGCGGTGTGCCAATGGAATTCATGGGCAATTACGACGCTGACAGTCGCCCGCCGTCGGCCGTGGCCGCCGACGATCAGTAGCACCGTGGCGGATGCGATCAAACCCGCGATCGGCACCCCGGAAGCGTTGCGGGAGATCGAGGCGATCAAGCAATTGAAGGCCCGCATCGACACGATTTCGACAAACACGACGGAGAGGTCGAGTAATGGCTCAACTTTCAGGACGGCGGGTGCTCGTCACCGGCGCAAGTGGGGTGGTGGCCTACCCGGTGGCCCGTGAGCTGGCCAAAACAAACGAAGTTTACGCGGTGGCCCGGTTCTCCGATCCCGAGCAGAGGCGGACATTGGAGGAGGCGGGCGCTCATACGATCGCTTTCGACCTCGCCGACCCCGATCTGTCGCCTTTGCCGGAATCGGTCGACGTCGTCATCAACTACGCCGTGCTGCCGCCGCAGCCGAAAGCCTATGAGGTCAATGCGGGAGCCGCGGGCCGCTTGGCGAGGCGCTACCGCGACTGCGACGCCTTCGTGCACGGCAGTACCGGCTCGTTGTATGCGTACCAGGGTGAACGCCCGCTGCGCGAAGACGATCCTTACGGTCTGCACAGCTCCGCGGAGAACTATGCCGCCAGCAAGATCGCTGCGGAATTCCTGCTGAAACATCTCAGCGTCGACTACGACTTGCCGGTTGTCTTGGTGCGGATCTTCTCGTTCTACGGGCCGCGCGGTGGCGGCGTCACGCAGCGCATCGACCAGATGATGCGCGGTGAAGCGATCAGCGTCTATCCCGGCGTGCGCAACGTCCATACTCCGCTATACGAGGACGACTACGTCGAAAAGACCATCGCCGCAGCAAATATCGCCAAAGTCGGTGCCGAAATCGTCAACATCGGTGGAACTGAAGCCGTAACGACGCAGGACTATTGCCACATGGCGGGCGAAATCCTTGGTGTGGAACCGAAGTTCGTTGAGAACAGTAAGGCGTGGCCGATCTGGGCCGACACCACGAAGATGGTGGAGGTCTTGGGGCCGAACAAGGTGTCAGTCCGCGAAGGCGTGCGCCGAACGATCGAAGCAGCCAAGGACAGATTGAACACCTCGCACCACGTCATCGGCGAGCCGGCAAAGGTTTAGGCGGGAAAAGTTGATTACTTTCATTGCGCACCTGCAGGTTCCGCCTCAGAACGCCCAAGCGTTCGAGGACCTGATGTCTCATGTCACCTCCATGACGCTGGAAAACGAGTCCGGAGTCGTCTACTACGGCTTCGCGAAAAGCGTTGACGAGGAGGAAAAATACGTTGTGGTAGAGGTCTACCGTGACCAGGCCGCTTGCGCGGCACACGGAGGCAATCCCTGGGTAACGGAGTCGGTGCCCAAGATGCTGGAGCTGACCGAGGGCATGCCCCAACTTGTGCAGTACGTAAGCCCTGGTGCTGAAGCAGTGCTGTCACGGTTCGAGGAAATGACGTGAGTGCACCCGACGGGATGACCGAACTCGAGCGCCTCGTCGAACTTCAGGCGATCTACCACTTGAAGGGCCGGCGAGATCATGCGGTCGACCGAAAGGACTGGGCGACCTACGCCGGACTGCACACCGACGATTACGTCGCAATGTCGATCAGCAGTGAACCGATCGTCGGCGGAAATGCAGCAGCGCAAGCACTTTCGGTTCAGCTGGCGAATGTCACTACCGTGCACCACTGTCACACGCCGGTAATCGATTTTGAAGATCGGGACCACGCCACCGGCGTCTGGGCCATGGAGGACAACCTGTTCTGGACCCGAAACGGCGAGAAGCAATGGCTGCGCGGCTACGGCTTTTATCACGAAACCTACGTGCGCGGGCACGACGGCCGATGGCGCTTCAGCTATCGCAAACTCGAACGCACGCATGCCGAGACATCGCCGGGGGCGTCCATCATGGCGGCGGACTTTTCGGGTGAGAATCTCCGTGTCGGCGTCGCCAATCAGTCCGATGTCGACGGACAACGCTGATACGGGCCCGGTCATCGTGCGCCGGTTCATGAGTGCGACCGGCGCGGACGGGCGCCCCGAGCGGGCACGCCTACTCCATGAGGACGTCGTTGTGTCCGCGGCGGGCGGGCTCCCATTCAGTGGCGACTACCGCGGCCCGAGGGGCTTCTTCGATCTGATGGAGAAGATAGACGAAGCGCTTGACCTCACGCCGGGACCGATCGCTTTGAATCCGCTGGGGCAGAACGCCGTCGCGGCGAGTTTCCGGCTCACCTTCACCGCTCGGTCCTCGGGCAAGTACGTGGAGATGGACTTGGTCGAGATTTACACCCTCCGTGACGGACTGATCATCAAACTCGATGTGTACTACAAAGACCCGTCAGCAGTCGCGGCATTGATCGCCGACTAGGTCGGACTGTGCTGGCCACCGGGGAATGTGCGATGGCGTGTTGTTTACGCCCGGTTCACTGCGACCGTGAATGCTCGAGCAGATATCGAATGAAGCCGACGACATCGTCGCGACCAGTCGCCCGATCGCCCCGCTGGAATAGACAGCCAGCAGGACCGTCCCGTCGGGCGCTAACACAAATCCCGTCGACTGAAGGTAGCGCGGATTGTCGTTGACGTAAGCGCCGACGGCCGCGGCGACTGTATCAGCGTCGGCGCTATGGCCGACCGGAAAGCCTAACCTGCGTTTGTTGACCAGCTCGGTAGACGTGTCTTCGTTGTCGACAGACAGCGCAACCACTTTCACGTTGAGCTCGGCCAGGGTGTCGTGCGCACGAGAAAACGCGGCCAACTGCGTGTTGCAATACGGGCACCAGGAACCGCGGTAAATCAGGACGACGCCGTAGAAGCCGGCGAGATCGCTAGGCAAGGACACGGTGCCGCCTCCAACCGCCGGAACACTGAGCACCGGAAATGGCTGGGCATTGTGCAGTCGCGCCATCTTTTCCTCTCCATCCACGCGTCTTCCGGTCATCATGCTGACTGGAGGACTGGACCGACAATGCCAATCCCAGTGATGATGACGTCGCTTATCCCTCGCTCGGCACAGCTGACGACTCGCGGCCGCGGTTCTCGATTCAAGAACTCGCAGCGGGATCTGGCTAGATCTCGATCCGTGAACCCATGACCACCGTGCGGTCGGGCGGCAGACCGAAGTAGAAGGCGGCGTCGGCGGTGATGTGCGACGTCGCGATGAACAGGTGCTTGCGCCATTTGGCCATATTTTTTGCCGCACCCATGGTCAGTGCGAGGTCGGACAGAAAATAGGAAGCGTTGTCCACGTCGATCTGGCCTTCGGTCTGCGACGGGTCCAAAAGGCGTAGTACGCCGAGGACATCGGGCGTTTCCATGTACCCAAAATGCGCGGTGAGATGAATGATCCCGTCATCGCCGTAACCGAGGTCGTCGATTTCCGTTCGCTCGGATTCGGGTACCCGCGGGACCGGCAGGGTGTCGATCGCCATGATGATCACGTGTTCGTGGAGCACGTGATTGTGCGTGCAGTTGGCCCGCATCGCCAGGGGCGTGGTCTCTTTTCCGCGGTTGAGGAAAACGGCCGTGCCCTTGGTGCGCGTCAGCGGCGGCCGAGCGTGCGCCAGCCGATCGACGAACTCGCGAAGCGGTCCCTCAGCCTGCGTCCGCGCTCGGGTGACGATGTCTTGGCCGCGCTGCCACGTGGACAGCACGGTGAATGCGACGACGGCGATGAGCAGCGGCAGCCACGCCCCGTGGACAAGTTTCGTCAGGTTTGCGGCGAGGAACAACAGGTCCACGGTTAACAGCAACCCGGCGCCGATCACGATGAGCCACATGGGCGTATGCCATCTCTTCCGGGCGACGTAGAAGAACAGCAGCGTGGTGATCGTGATCGTCCCGGTGACGGCCATACCGTACGCGTAGGCCAGCGCCGCCGAGCTGCGGAACGCGAACACCAGAATGAGCACCGCGACCATGAGCATCCCGTTGATCCACGGCACATAGATCTGGCCCACCGTCGACTCCGAGGTGTGCGTTATCCGCAATCTCGGCAGATAGCTCAGGTGAGCCGCTGCCGATGCCACCGAATAGGCCCCGGTGATCACCGCCTGAGATGCGATAACCGTTGCGGCGGTTGCCAAAAGGACCATGGGCAGCTGCGCCCAGTGCGGAGTGAGCAAGAAGAACGGGGCGCTCGCCGTGGACTCGTCGCCGAGTACCAGCGCGCCTTGGCCGAGGTAACTGAGGGTGCAGGCCGGCAACACAACGAAGAGCCAGCCCCGGGTGATGGCCTTTCGGCCGAAATGACCCATGTCGGCGTACAGCGCCTCCGCGCCGGTGACCGCGAGCACGACTGCGGCGAGTGCGAAGAACGCAATTCTGGCGTGGCCCAACACGAACCCCGCCGCATAGGTTGGCGAAAGAGCCTTGAGGATTTGCGGGTGGCCCAGGATGCCGTTCACCCCGCAGCCGCCGATCGAGACGAACCACGCGATCATCACCGGACCGAACAGCCGACCGACGGCGTTCGTGCCGTAACGCTGAACCGCGAACAGCACGGTGCTGATCACCGCGGTGATCGGCACCACCCACTCGCCGAGAGATGGTTGGACGACTTTGAGGCCCTCGACCGCCGACATCATCGACATCGCGGGAGTGATCATGCTGTCGCCGAAGAACAGCGAGGCCCCGAAGATGCCCAGCGCGGCCAGTGCGGCGAGGGTCCGTCGTCCCCCGGTATCACCCAAACGGCGCAGAAGCGTGATGAGCGCCATGATGCCGCCCTCGCCGTCGTTGTCGGCGTGCATCACCAGAGTGACGTAGGTCAGCGTGACGATGGTCATCACCGACCAGAAGAGCAATGAGACGACGCCGTAGACGTTGGGGATGTTGAGCGGCACCGGGTGCGGGTCGTTGGGGTTGAAGACGGTCGCGAGGGTGTAGATCGGACTGGTTCCGATGTCGCCGAACACCACGCCGAGGGCGCCGACCACGACGGCCAGGCGTAGAGCGTCAGCGCCGCCGGCCGTGCGAAGCGGTGAAACAGGTTCTGTCGTTGTTTGCACGGTGAGGTCCTCGTTCAGCAGCCGCACCTGGTCATCGAGGGATTGGATGCGGTATGGACGGTTAGCGGCGTGGCGGATAAATCGTAGATGGGCCATGACCGCGCGCGCCCAGTCAGCAGTCGAGCGTTCACCAGTTCGTCGACGCGAACACACCCAGATGCGTTCGGAAGCCGGTTGGCTCCACCCTGCTTAGTCGGAGTTCGCCCGTCGCTATCGAAGTCCGGCTAGCGCAGCAGACCCTCGGGGTGCGCCGCGTGCCACTCCCTTTCGATGACGGTCACCCGGCGGTGTTCCACCACCAGCCACAACGCTCCGGCAACCGCTCCGAGCGCCGCGATGAGAACCGTCGTACTGATCCACTCGTAGTGGCGATAAGCCGCGGCCACCACCGCGCTGATCATCCCGAACGCGGAGACCGCCAGCAGAATCAACCCGGGCCAGTAGAAGTTGTCCTTCATGGCGAGGCCGGCATGCGGTTGCGTGGTCCGTGAGTGATCGGTCGGATCGTGATGGGTGTCGCCCATTTCATCTCCCTCCGTCGTCGGACGAGATGGCCAAAATGCTACTCATTTGGCCGACCTGCCGACATGGCTAATTTTTGGTCAGGTCGAGCCGGCTTGTTCGGGGCCTAACAACTCGGGGAGAGAAATTGCCCCGATCGTCGTCACGAGCCACACCACGAGCGTCGTGGCTACCCAGGACGCCATGCCGCGAATGGTGAACCCATGCGTTTCTGCCGCGGCGAGCACCAGGGCAAATACCGTCAACGCCAAGCCGGTGCCGCCCAGGAGTAACGACGCATACCCGTGGGGCAGCTTCAAGAGAATCAATGACAGGGCCGCCTGCGCTAGCGAGAACGCCACGACCGCGACGATGAATCCCGACAGCGACACCGAAACTCCGGGAACGACCTGCGCGGCCACCAGCAGCCCGATCGCCCACGCTCCCAGCAGTAGAACTGCGCGCAACACGATGTTCTTCATTGAGTGAGTTTAGGTCTCGGAATGCGGCCGGGAAAGGCTTTCATTGCCTGACGTTAATCAGGTCTCCGGGCGTTGCGCCGGAATTCCGGCAGGCGCAAAGGCGAATGTTCAACGCGTCCAGATCGAGTAGTCAACGATTCGCGCGAACGCGACTAAGGGAAAAAAATTTCGCCGAGAGTCCCGCGACCTAATACAGGGACACGGGTGCCGAACGCTCGCCCTCGGGGCGCAGCGTCAAGCCGCTGGGTTGACCGATGCGGATTGGGCGACCGTGACACTACGGAAATGTTCGATGCCGTTCTCGTTCGTCAAATCGTTGACGATGTCGGCCAGTTTTTGCTTCACGTCACGCGGCGATGAATACCGCGTGGTCGACTGCTGACCGTCGTCGAACTCGATGGTGCTGAGCCACGGCGGCGCCGGACTCGGCTACCAGCTGGCCTCGGTTTTCGCCGGCGGGCCCGCACCTCTGATCGCAACGTGGTTGCTGCACAAGACCGGAACCCCCTACGCGATCTCGGCCTACATCGTCTTCGCCGCGGTCGTCACCGTCGCGTGCGCCCTTGCGCTGCCGAACCGTTCGCGCGCCGACATCGATGATGCCGCCGTGTTCAGTCGGTCGTGACCCGACGCTTGGCGCCAGCCTTGTCGCCGAGAAGTTAACAGTGTAAAAATTGAGGCCATACTGCATGCCGCACCGAAGCGGTGTCGCCAGGACGGACTGCCGTGGATATCGAGATCAGAGCTGTAGGGGAGTGCTGATGCACTCTTTCACTGCGGTATTCGCCGTCGCGGCGCCGGCTCGCAAGATCTGGCAGGTGCTGCATCCGCCGGTACCCCCTGACGCGCCATCACCGCGAGTGCTCGAATATCCGGGCGGCAGTATGGAAATCCTCATCGAGGGTGACGAGGCGGGCCACGGCCTGGTGCGCACCTGCGTCTTCGGTGTTCCTCGCTACTTGATGTCCGGCGGCAGAGCGCGGTCTTGGGAAGTGGTCACTGAAGCCAAGGTCAACAAGCTTTCGCGCTATGTGGCAATCAGCAAGCCGCTGTGGTCGCGTGCCGAGGGCTATCACGAGCTTCACGAACAGCCAGACGGGACAACACTTCTCACGTTCCACGAGACCTACCACGCCTACAATCCGGTGCTGCGCGCGCTGTTCGAGAGATCGGTGCACGCCAAGATCTCGGCCGACAACCTGGCGATCTACGAGCATGCCCTGGGATTTGCCGGCCGGACGAAAAGAGTCTCATGAGCTACGACCTGATCATTCGCGGCGGGACGGTCGTCGACGGTTCGGGATCACCCGCGCGAACCGCGGACATTGCCGTGCGGGACGGGCTGATCGCAGAAGTGGGCCGCGTCGAAGGCTTGGCCCGGCGCACCATCGATGCCGACGGCCTCACCGTCACACCGGGATTCGTCGACATTCACACCCACTTCGACGGCCAGGCCACCTGGGACCCGCACCTGACGCCGTCGTGCTGGCATGGGGTCACCACCGCGATCATGGGTAATTGCGGCATCGGTTTCGCCCCCGTTCGCCCGGGCCGGCAGGACTGGCTCATCGAACTGATGGAAGGCGTCGAAGATATCCCCGGAAGCGCACTGGCAGAAGGTATTACGTGGGAGTGGGAGTCTTTCGGCGAATACCTGGACGCGCTGGAGAGGATGCCCCGCGCCGTCGACGTCGGCACCCAGATACCCCAGGCCGCATTGCGCGCCTACGTCATGGGCGACCGCGCACTCGACGCCCCGACCGCCGACGACCTGACCGCGATGACCCGCGCGGTCACCGAGGGCCTGCGCGCGGGCGCCCTCGGCATGTCGTTCGGCCGAACCGCCGGGCATCGCAGCGCGACCGGGCAACCGGTGCCCGGAACCTACTCGGACGAGGACGAACTCGCCGCCCTGATGACGGCAATGGCCGAGGTGGGCAGCGGCGTGCTGCAGGTGGTGCCGGCCGGTGTAGGCGGTGAAATGGGCGGCGACCAACGGCATTCCATCGATTCCGAGGTCGAATGGATCAGCCGGCTCGGCCAACGGTTCCAGATACCGATGACGTTCTTGGCCATGGTCAACGAGCAGGACCCACACGACTGGCAGCGTTGGTTCGCCGATGTGCGCACCGCCAACGCCGCCGGCGCGAATGTGCGACCGCAGGTGGCCAGCCGCGCCTTCGGAATGCTGATGGGCCACCAGTCGCGGATGAATCCGTTCCGGCACCGAGCCAGTTACCGGGCGCTGATGGATCTGCCACTGGCGCAGCGTGTGCGAGCTCTTCGCGACCCACAGACCAAGGCGCGAATCCTCGCCGAGCAGCCCGACGCGAGCGAGATACCGTCAGCCGATCAACTCAACCGCCACATGTTCAAACGTCTCTATCCGCTCGGGGAGCGCCTCGACTACGAGCCGTCGGCCGACGACAGCATCGCGGCCATCGCAGCGCGCGAGGGGCGCGACCCGTGGGAGGTCACCTACGACACGCTGCTGCAGGCGGAAGGCCGAGAGTTCCTGCTGTTCCCGCTGCTGAACTACGCGGGCAACGACTACCACCATCTGCACGACATGATGTCGGATCCGTTGAGCCTGCAGGGACTTGGCGACGGCGGAGCGCACTGCGGCATCATCTGCGATGCCAGCATGACCACCTACCTGATGTCCTACTGGGTGCGCGACCGCACCCGCGGGCCGCGGATTCCGCTCGAGACGGCCGTGCACCGTCTCACCGGCGATCCCGCCTACTTCTACGGCCTCGGTGATCGCGGTGTGCTCGAACCGGGCCGGCGGGCTGACATCAACCTGATCGACCTCGAGGCCCTCGGCCTGCACTATCCCGAGCAGGTCACCGACCTGCCCGGTGGTGCCGGACGGCTCATCCAGCGCTCCGACGGTTACGTCGAGACGCTCGTCTTAGGCCAGACCATCGTTGCGGGTGGCGAACTCACCGATGCGCGCCCGGGCGGTCTGGTCCGCGGTTCGCGGCTACCGCGACGGCGTAGCGCAAGACGTTGAACGACGGCATAATTGCGCGCGGCAAACCGCTACGGTACGGAGAACTCGACCGCGATGTGGTCGTCGCTGCGGCGGTACGTGTCGCCGAACGCAGTGGCGTCCGCAGCGTCACGGTCCGAGCGTTGGCCACCGAACTCGGACTGTCGACCACGGCGATGTACCACTATGTCGACGGCAAAGCCGAACTCCTGAACCTCGTCGCCGAAGCCACGCTGGCGTCGGTCGAGCTACCCGAGTCGGGGCCGTGGCAGCAGCGAATTCGGGTGGTCGCGGACAGCGCGCGTAGGGCAATGCTGCGCATCGACGGCATCGCCGATGTCTTGCAGACTCAGCCCGCGAAAGGTGCAGCGCAACAGGTCGATGCGCTGATGCAGCAACTCGTCGTCGACGCAGGGGTGCCGCCGGCCCGACGCGAATCGGCTCGGCTGCTGCTGATGATCTTCATCCTGGGCTCGGTGTCGTTCGAGCAGGCCCTCGACGGGTTGCCCCATCAACTGGTCGAGTCGTCGGAATCACGATTCCAGCAGGGACTCGACGTGCTGATCGCCGGGCTCAGCGGCCAAGCTTCTTAGCGGCGTAATCGGCCGCCTGATCCGTCATGCCGTTGGTCTTGTAGGCGCTGTGCGCCGCACGGCTGAATCCCTGGCCCGACGAACACACCGGGTCCTGCGGAGTGCAGAGGTCGAGCGTCTTGTTCGCGTAGGCCGACCCGATCGTGATCGGCGGGGCATCGCGATCGACCAGGTTCAGGAATCCATCGGACGGCTTGCCGAACAAGGTGACCGCGGCGACGTGCGGGGCGACGTTGGGCGGCAGCGGTCCGCTGATGCCCGCGGGCAGGGCGTAGCCGGGCGGGACGTTGTCTGAAGTGATGTAGGCGGCAATGGCAGCGCCCTGCGAGTACCCGCCGAGGACGATCTTGGTGGCGGGGCAGGTGTTGACGGTGTCCATGACCTTGTTGGCGGCATCGGCAACGCCGTCGCCGGCCTGCGAAAAGTTCAGTGAGGCAGGGTAGTTCACGGGATAGACATCGACCGAGCGGCCGCCGAGGCGTGAGATGAGGGCGTCGGAGAATTGCTGCCCGACCGTCCCGGGGCCCGGTGGCTCGAGCGTGCCGCGCGCGAAAATGACCTCAACGTCCGCGCACTGCCCGTCCGCGGCGGCCTTACTGATCGCCGGGGTGGCGACCGCCGCTGCGTACAGCATGGTGACGACCGCCGCCCACTGCAGCAGCTTCGTCATCGACTGCGCGCACCATGCCAGTGGCGAGCTGCCATTGCGGGTCGTGTCATGCACGGGAAAGCCTTTCGTCAAAGCGAGATCGCTTTTTTGCAGCGTAAGTGGTGGAAGACTCCACCGCAGCGTGGACTTCGGCGTCGATGCCGTTTGGTCATCTTGATATCCGTCAGTCGCGCTGGTCAAACTCAGCTTGTTCTAACACCGGAGGCGGCGCACTTCATCCCGAGCGTGTTGGCCGATGGGGAAACTGTGGGTGACGAATACGGTCGCCGGACCACAGATACGCGCAAAATCGCATTTCAAGGTGGATTTTTCAAGATCGGCGCGCAGACGCTCGTCACCGATTAGGTTTTCGCCTGAATCCGCAATACGCTTGCCGGCGGTTTGTTCTCAACTCGCAGAAAGCCGCCATGCCCATTCAGCCCGTGCTGGTGCGCCCACGTCAGGTGCGCAGCGCCCAGCGATTCGCTTCCCGCGTCACGTGCCCAACGGTCGGTCAGTGCTTCGACATCGAAGTCGCTCGCGACGGTGACGGGTGGACGATCCGGATTCCCGAGATCGGCAGGACTACTCGCGCACACCGTCGCGCCGTGGCCGAGCTGGCAGCGCGGGAGTGCATCGCGATGTGGACCGGTATCCCGATCGGTTATGTGGCGGTCAACGTCGACAGCGAGATCGGCTAGCTCCCTACCTCGCGTATTGGCCGAGGTGTGTCCCGCATGTGACCTCACCGCGACGGTGAGCAGAAATGCTCATCATCATGACGGTGCTCGCGGCGTTCGCCGCCCTTGCCCTGGCCACGTCCGTCGGTTATCGGTGTGGCCGGCGCGTGGGTTCTACGCCGCCGACATGGCGGAAGCGGACGAGTCGGGTCGCGCTGGGAAGACGGGCGTTCAACCTGGCCGTGCTGGTCGCCGCGCGGCGTGTTGAGCGGAGATTGCGAGCCGAGCCGATGGTCGAGCTGTTCGGGCTGAGAGTCGTTGCGCCACTGCAACTGCTGCGAGGTAGCGTGACGCGGATGCGCTCCTATCGGGGAGCGCCAGGTTGGTGAGTGGACGGTTATGTCATCGCTTCAGGGCAAGCTCGTGTTCGTCACCGGTGCGTCGTCAGGGTTGGGCGCTGAGACCGCCCGGCTCCTATCGCGCCAGGGCGCAACGGTTTTCGGCATCGGCCGGGACGCCGCACGGCTGGCGGAGGTGTTCGCCGACATCGACAATGGCAGCCACGCGGTCATCGACATCGCGTCCGCTGAGGCGTGTCGGGACGCCGTCGAGCAGTGTGTGGAGGCGTTGGGCGGCCTTGACGTCCTGATCAACATTGCCGGCCGACACCAGATGCGCCGAACCGAGTCGATGACCGACGACGACTGGGAGCAAGACCTTGCGGTCAACCTCAACGGGCCGTTTCACCTGTGCCGGGCCGCGTTACCGCATCTGCTGGCACGCGGCGGCAACATCGTCAATGTCAGCTCCATCGCCGGCGTCGAGGGCCAAGCGTATTCGGCCGGCTACTGCGCGGCCAAACACGGCCTGATCGGACTCACCCGGGCGCTGGCCGTGGAATACACGGCGGATCGCTTGCGGGTCAACGCCGTATGCCCGGGCGGCATGCTGACCCCCCAGATCGAACAGTTCACCGCGCCGGAGAATCCGAACTATGACCTCATCATGCGCACCGCCGCACCGCGCGGCATGATGCAGCCGCTGGACGTGGCGAACGTGATCGCATTCCTGGCCAGCGACGCTGCGGCGGCCGTGCACGGTGCCGTTTATCGGGTCGACAACGGCAAGGGCGCCGGCTAGGCCGTCATGAGCCGGTGAACCGCGGTTGCCGCCGCTCGGCAGTGGCCGAACTCCTTCGACGAAGTCGGCGGTGGCTGCCAGCCGAATCTGCTCGGCCTGTTCCTTGGCCGTCGCCGCGCGCACTCGATCGGCCAGATCGCCGCGCAACGTCTGGCGGATCGAGACCACGGCCAGCGGAGCACTCGCCGCGATCTTGGCGGCCAGGGCGTGTGCGCCGGACCGCACCTCGTCGTCGGCGGTGAGACGGTCGCACAAGCCGATGCTCGCCGCTTCTTCGCCGGGCACTTCGCGGCCGGTGTACAGCAGGTCCTGGGCGCGTTGCGACCCGACGACCGCCGGCAATGTCACGGTGATCCCGAAACCCTGATGCAGCCCGAGCCGGCTGAAGTTGGCCACGAAACGGGTGGACTGACTGGCCACCCGAAAGTCGGCGACCAGCGCCAAACCGAGGCCGCCGCCCACCGCCGCACCCTGCACGGCGGCGACGATCGGCGTGTGGGCGGCGAACAGGCGCGCCGCCTCGTCATACAGCGAACCGGTGGAACCCTCCACCGTCGGCTGGCTTCCGCTGAGCGCGCCCGGCAGGTCCGCGCCCGCACAGAAATGCCGGCCCGCCGAGCACAGCACGATGGCCCGCGCATCGGCGTCGGCGTCGAGGCGTTCGAAGGCATCGGCCAACCCGGCGATCAGGGCCGCATCGAAATGGTTGCGGGGACCGCGCTCGAACTCGACGGTGGCGACGTGGTCGTCGGAGACCTCGACGCGGATCTGATGACTCATCAGGCTGCGCGTGCCGACCAGGTAAAGCTCTGCATCTCCGGGATGCGCGAGGTGAGAATCGCGGCGACGTGGCGACCGATCTGATCCGCGGCGGCCAGGGGAGTCGCGGAATCGAGAAAGCCCTCCACTTCCACCCGCAGCGTCCGTCCCGTCCACCGGGCGCGTGCGTGGGCATGCTGCACACCCGGCACCTCGAGGGCAGCGGCCTCAGCCGTGGTGACGATTTCGGGGTCGACACCGTCGAGCAGGCGATGGGCGATGTCCGCAGTCACTTCCCAACCGACGTGGCAGATGAAACCGGTGACGACGATTCCCGCGACGGCGTCCGCCCACGCCCAGCCGAGCGCGACGCCGACCAGGCCGAGCATCGCTCCGGCGGACGACAACGCGTCCAACCACGAATGCTTTGCATCAGCCACCATGGTCGCCGAGCGGATGCGACGACCTACCGTCAGTTTGTAGCGGGCCACGAGCTGGTTGCCCGCGATTCCGACCGCCGCGGCCGCGATGCCCCAGCCGACGTGGCCAGTGCTGCCGTGGCGGATCAACTTCTCGACGCTCTCGTAGCCGGCGACGACCGCGCTACTCCAAATGACCAGCGCCACACCAATTCCGGCGAGATCCTCGGCGCGCTCGTAGCCGTAGGGGTAACGCTCGGTCGGTAGGCGCCGTGAGGCCCGGAATCCGACGAACACCAGGGCGCTGGTCGAGACGTCCGACAGATTGTGCAGCGCGTCGCCCAGCAGCGCCACCGAGCCCGAGAACAGAGCGATGGCGAGTTCGACCAACCCGGTGACCGCCAGTCCCAGGGCGCTGATCGCGACGGCCCGGTTGGCTTGTCGGCGTTCGCCCACATCGTCGGTAGTGATGTCGAGGGGAAAGCTTGTCGCCGGGTCGCGGACTCCGTTGATCTGGTGCATACCGATAAGGATGCCTGCCCCCGGGACGATCGCAAAGTCCGCCCTTGACTTCAACTATGGTTGAGGTTCTAGCGTGGTCGCCATGACTCGCAGCCAAGCAACGTGGCCTGAGGAATTGGCCCTGATAGGTGCACTCCGATTCGCTCGCCGCTCAGCACATTTCGAGGACACCGTCGGCTTCTACCGTGACCTGGTCGGCCTGCCGCTGTGTGCCACGTTCGCAGACAGCTACGGCAGCAACGGTGCAATATTCGGCTTACCCCGATCACGTGTGACGTTCGAAATCGTCGAAGCCGCCGGGCCGGTGGCGGTGGACAGCCACGAGCAGCTGTGTCTGTATTTCCCCGACGCGGAGGCCCAGCTGCGAGCGACCGCCGGCCTGGTGGCGTCGGGAGCCAAACCCGTTGACTCTCACCCATATTGGGCGGCGACGGGAGCTGTCACCTACCGCGATCCGGATGGAAGGGAAGTGGTGTTCGCGCCGTTCGTCTTCGGGGTCAACGAACCCTCAGCAGGCGCGGAGTCCGGCCAGCACTGGACCGCCCCCTGAAAAGCGGAAGACCACCGGGGTCGGGTACACCGGTGGCCGTCCTCTGTGCTAGTTCGTGAGTTACTTCTTGAAGGCGTCCTTCACGTTCTCCACCGCGTCCTTGACGCTTGCTTTGGCCTGATCGAACTTGCCTTCGGCCTCGGTGCTGTCATCGCCGGTGGCCTTCCCAAATGCTTCCTTGGCCTTACCGCCGATGTCGTCGATCTTGTTGCTCACCTTGTCGTGGGCTCCCATGAGCTTCAGCTCCCTTCGCTGGACACCTTGCTTCGCGTCGGGTCTGGTACCCGGCCAACTACGCGGCTAAACCTGGTGTGCGAGATTTGCAGGATGCGGGTGGCAATCCTCGACGATTATCAGGACGTCGCACTGACCATGGCTGACTGGTCGCAAGTCGCCGAGCACGCCACCATCACGGTCTTCAACGATCACCTCGCCGACCCGGACGCCGTCGTCGAGCGACTCAAGCCATTCGACGTGGTGTGCGTGATGCGGGAGCGCACACCGCTGCCGCGCAGCGTCCTCGACCGGCTGCCGCAACTGAAAATGATCGCATCGACCGGGCCATTCAACGCATCGATCGACGTCGCGGCGGCCAAAGAGCGCGGCATCTACGTCAGCGGCACGGGTGGCTACGTGGAGTCAACGGTCGAACTCACCTGGGCGCTGATCCTGGCGACCGCCCGCCGGATCGTCGACGAGGCGGTATCGGTGCGTGACGGCGGCTGGCAGACCTCCGTCGGCCCACAACTCGGCGGCGGCACGCTGGGCGTGCTGGGGCTCGGGCGGATCGGCAGCCGGGTAGCGCAGGTCGGCAAGGCATTCGGGATGGACATCATCGCGTGGAGTTCGAACCTGACGCCTGAGGCCGCCGAACAAGCGGGGGCCACATACGTGTCCAAGAACGAGTTGTTCTCTCGCGCCGATGTTTTGACTATCCACCTGGTCCTCAGCGAACGGTCCCGAGGTCTGGTCGGCGCCGCCGAATTGGCGTTGATGAAGCCAACGGCGTTGCTAGTCAACACCTCTCGCGGCCCGATTGTCGACGAGTCGGCGCTCGTCGACGCGCTTCGATCGCGGCAGATCGCCGGGGCCGGTCTCGACGTCTTCGACACCGAGCCGCTGCCGGCGGGGCATCCCTTGCGCTCGCTGGGCTCCGTCACCGCGACCCCGCACGTGGGTTACGTCGCCGAACAGGTCTACCGGGTTTTCTACGGGGAGGCCGCGACCAAGATCGCCCGCTGGCTGAGCCGGGACAGCTGACCTCGCGCGACGGCGCGACCACCAGGAGTCGAGGAAGGCCATCATGGCAGATACCGCCGCGGCAAGCGCCCAGCCCAGCAGGATGTCGACGACGAAGTGCTCGGCGGAATACACCAAGACGAAGGCCATCGCCAGCGGATAGGCCACCAGCAGCGGGCGCCAGCCGCGTCGGACGCGTCGCCACAGGAACATCGAGATCATCGCGGTGACCGCGGCGTGCAGCGACGGGATCGCCGCGACCAGATTGACGCTGGCCTGCCCGGAGTCGAGCAGTGCTCCGGCCGACTGCAGATGCAACGTTCCCCAGCCGCGGGTGGAGATCCGTTCCACGAACTGGTGAGCGCCGGGCCGGCTCGCGTGCATCGCGCCCAGCAGCCCGCCGTCCGGAACACCCGCGGCCCCGTGGAACATGCAGGGCGGGTTGGCCGGCCCGCCGGCGACATCGACCGGCGTGCAGCTGGCTGCCGCCCACGGCGGCGCGGCCGGCAGGACCACGTACACGACCAGGGCCGCGAACGACAGCGCGACGAATCGTCGGACGAAAGCCGCCCATTCGGTCCGGTTGCGCAGCCAGAGAACCCCGGCGACCACGTACGGCAGGACGAAGAACGACATGTAGACGCCGCTGATGGTTACCTCCCACCAGGGCGGCTGCGCCATCTTGATGTGCTCTTGCAACCACACCGTCGGGACAGTGCCGAAAAACAGCCAGCGGTCCGCGTTTGGCTGGAATCGCCACAGGGTCGGTGCGCCGAGCATGTCGGCCGCACCCCGACTGAAGTCGTACAGCACCAGTATCAGCGCGAAAGGCAACCAGTCCCTTAGCACCGCGAACACCTTGCGCCCGCGCCCGATGCTGGCGGCGATCAGGCCGGTTGCGATGTAGAGCAGGAGCAGTTCGCGGTTGAAGGCCAACCCGTCGGTCACGGATCGATAGGCCACCACGACGGCCCAGATGGTGACGGCGGCGCGCCTCGTCCAGCCCAGCCGACGCTCGCGGCTGGACGGATGGGGCCCGACGACGGGTGGCTCTGGCGCGCCGGACGGCCGGCCGGGGCGCTGCCCAGCCGTTTGGGTCTCTGCATCGCGATTGAACGGCCGGGCCCGGCGATCGGTTGTTACTGCCACCAGTCCAACCCTATCCTTTGCCGGGCGTTATCCATCTGTTCATTCTGATGGCCGCGTCGAATTAATCTCCTAGATCGGCCAAACACGCTCTGCCTGAGAGGGTTTCGTGCTTATTGGCACGGTATCGCGGGTGTCTATGTGGCAGCTGTGAATTCGCTACCCGTTACCTCAGTGGTCGAGGTGCAGCAGCGCCAGCCACTGGCGCTGCACGTTGCGCTCACCGGCCGTGGCGATCATTCCGGACGGTGCGAACATCTTCGACGGCACCGGGTCGTCCTCGGTCAGCGGCAAACCGCCGCCGCGAATTACCTTGACGATCACCACAATTGCGGTCACCACCACTATCAACACAAGAGCGGCGAAGATGATGGACAGCGTGCCCTGAATAAACGTGTTCCTGATGACGTCGGCAATCTGGTGGGCGTTTTTGGCTGACCCGAACGACGTCCTACCCGCCGCCTTGGCGGCCGCGTACTGAAAGTGCTGGGTCCAGTAGCCCACCGCTGGGTCGGCCGAAAAGATTTTCTGCCATGACGCGGTCAGCGTGACCGTCAGGTCCCACAGCAGCGGAGCACCGGGAATCCAGACCCATTTCAGGTAGCCCTTTTTCACGACGACCACGGTGACGACGGTCAGCGCGATCGCGGCGAGAAGTTGATTCGCGATACCGAACAGGGGGAAAAGCGTGTTGATTCCGCCGAGCGGGTCGGTGATGCCCATCAGCAGGATGCTGCCCCACGCGGCGGCGACGGCGAGGCTGCACAACCAGACGCCCGGACGCCAGCTCGGGTTGCGCAGCTTGGTCAGCGGACCGCCGAGGTTGCCCAGCGCGTCGGAGAGCATGAAGCGTGCGACCCTGGTGCCGGCGTCGACGGCGGTCAGGATGAACAACGCCTCGAACATGATCGCGAAGTGATACCAGAACGCCTTGAGGCTCGCTCCACCCAGAACCCGTTGCAGCACTTCGGACATGCCGACGGCGAGGGTGGGTGCGCCGCCGGTTCGCGACACGATCGACGTCTCACCGACACTGGTGGCGGCGTCGGTGAGCTCTGCGGCGGTCGCCGGGGGTCCCGACAGGCCAAGATGATCGACGTACTGGGCCGCGGTCGCCGCGGTGCCGCCGGTGCGGGCGAGCGGCGCGTTGAGCGCGAAATACAGGTGCTGGTCCAGAATTGACGCACTGACGAGCGCCGTCACCGCGACGAACGACTCGGTGAGCATCCCGCCGTAGCCGATCATCCGCATCTGGGATTCCTTCTCCAGCAGCTTCGGCGTGGTGCCAGAGGAGATCAGCGCGTGAAAACCCGACAGGGCGCCGCACGCGATCGTGATGAACAGGAACGGGAACAATGATCCCGGAAACACCGGCCCGCCACCGTGAATGGCGAAGCTGGACAGCGCGGGCGCACGCATGAGGGGATGAGCGAGGCAGATGCCGAGCGCCAGCAAAGCGATGGCGCCCACTTTCATGAATGTCGAGAGGTAGTCGCGCGGCGCGAGCAGCAACCACACCGGCAGCACCGACGCGACGAACCCGTAACCCACGATCAACCACGACACGGTCACCGGCGACAGGTTCAACCAGGAAGCACCCCAAGCGGTTTCGCCGACGGTGTGGCCGGATGCCACCGCGAGCATCAGCAGCGCGAAGCCGATGATCGACACCTCGGTCACTCGCCCGGGCCGTAGGAACCGCAAATAGCACCCCATGAACACGGCGATCGGGATGGTCATCGCGATAGAGAAGACACCCCAAGGGCTTTCGGCCAGAGCCCTTACCGCCACCAGCGCCAGCACCGCGATGATGATCACCATGATGACGAACGCCCCGATCAATGCGGCGGCCCCGCCGGTGGCGCCCAACTCGTCGCGGGCCATCTGGCCGAGCGAGCGACCGCGACGCCGCGTCGAGATCCACAGCACCAGGTAGTCCTGCACTGCGCCGGCGAACACCGCGCCGACGATGATCCAGATGCTGCACGGCAGATAGCCCATCTGGGTGGCCAGCACCGGCCCGACCAGCGGTCCGGCGCCGGCGATCGCGGCGAAATGATGCCCGAAGAGCACGCGACGGTCGGTCGGCACGTAGTCCGTGCCGTCGTCGAAAACCTCTGCGGGAGTGGCGTGATCATCGCGCGGGCGAACGATCTTCGCCTCGATCAACCGCGCGTAGAACCGGTAAGCGATGACGTAGGTGCAGATCGCCGCGACGACGAACCACACCGCGTTGACCGTCTCGCGGCGAATGAAGGCGATCACCGTCCAGGCCACGGCGCCGATCACGGCGATGAGTCCGAAGACGATCTTGTGCTTGGTGTCGATCGGTGTGCGGTCGATGATCGCGACCGGCGGGAGATCGGTGTCGGTGCGGACGTAGCTCAGATGTGCGTTGTCGGTGTCGGGCGTGGACTGCGGTGGTGCTGCCACTGCGTCTCCTGTCGTGGGGACACGCCGGATTGGGCCGCTGGCAGCTTAGCCGGTGTACATGTCGCGCACGGTGTCGATGGTGTCGGCTTCGCCGGGACCCTTGTCGTCGCGGTAGCGCAGGACGCGGGCAAACCTCAACGCCAACCCACCGGGGTAGCGCGACGACTTCTGGACGCCGTCGAGGGCGATCTCAACGACCTGTTCGGGCCGGAGGCGAACGACGTAGCCGTCGGTGCCGCCGACGGCCAAGTCCTGAAACCGCGCGGTCTGCCACTCCAGCATCGCGTCGGTCATGCCCTTGAACGTCTTGCCGACCATGACAAGCTCGCCGGTGGCCGGGTCGCGGGCGCCGAGATGGATGTTGGACAGCTTGCCCTGTCGTCGCCCGGATCCCCACTCCACGGCCAGCACCACCAGATCCAAGGTGTGGACCGGCTTGACCTTCAGCCAGCCGGCACCGCGTCGGCCTGCCTCGTAGGGTGCGATCAGTGACTTGGCCATCACCCCCTCGTGGCCAGCGGCCAGCGTCGCGGCCAGAAACTCTTGTGCTGCAACGGGATCCGAGGTGACCAGCCGGTCGACCCGGTGCTCCGGTGGCGCGAGCTCGTCGAGCGCCGCCGCGCGCTCAGTAGTCGGCGCGTCGAGCAGGTCGATCCCGTCTCGGTGCAGGATGTCGAAAAAGAACACCGACAGCGGCTGGGCGGTGCGGGCGGCGGCGACGTCGACGGAACGGCCGAAGCGTGATCCGGTGACTTGAAAGGGCTGTGGCCTGCCGTCGTGGCGCAGGGCGATCGCTTCGCCGTCGGCGATCAGATCGCGCACTGGCAACGCCAATGTCGCCTCGACCACTTCGGGCAGCCGCGCGGTGACGTCGTCGAGGCTGCGGGTGTACACGGTGACGCTGTCGCCGGCCCGGTGGATCTGCACCCGTGCGCCGTCCAGCTTCGCCTCGAAAACGCATTCGCCGCCGAGCTTTTCCAACGCCTCGCCGACGCCGGTGGCGGTCTGGGCGAGCATCGGGCCGACGGGCCTGCCGACCTGCAGCGTGAACGCCTCCAACGCCGCCGCCCCACGGGTCATCGCGGCCGCGGCCACCGAAGGCAGGGCGCCGCTGAGCATCGCCGCGCGACGCACCGCCGCGGCGGGAATCTCGGCTGCCTTGGCGACGGCGTCGGCCATCACCCCGATCAACGCCCCCTGGCGGAGCTCGCCGGTCAGCAGGCGCCGGAGGAATGTCTGTTCGACATCCGTCGCGGAGGAGAACAACTCGGCGATCATCTCCGCTCGCCGGGATTGTGAGCCCTTGCCTGCGACCGCACCGATTGCCGACAGGGCGGCATCGACGCCGGGCACGGTCAGGCCCGGTTGCGCCGCGGCGGGCGGAAGCGACCGCAACGCTGCATACCCGACGCCGATCTGGCGCTGCGGCAACTCACCGGAGAGCCACGCCACCACGATGGCGACCAGCACGGGATCGGTGGTCGCCTGGCTGAGCAGTTCGGCGATCCGCGCGATCTTGGCCAGCCGCGACGCCGAGCCGCTCACGTCAAGCGAGGTGGTCGCGACGTCGATCAGCAGCACAACCCACCTTTACACGCCTGACCGACAACGTCACGCGGCGCCGCGATAACGTGCAGCTACGCCCGGCGACGATGCAGAGCGCACGGCGCGATGAGGAGGAGCCGGGCCGTGAGCACGCCCGGTGACGATGCAGAGCGCACGGCGCGATGAGGAGGAGCCGGGCCGTCGAGCACGCGGGCGCTGCCCGAACGAACAAGGAGGTTTGGATGGAGATCAACGGCAAGAAGGTCATCGTGATCGGAGGCGCCTCGGGCATGGGCCGCGCCAGCGCCGAACTACTGCACGCCCGCGGCGCCAGCGTCGCGATTTTCGACCGCGAGAGTTCGGACGGCAAGGACGTCGCGGCCGGCATCGGCGGCGACTTTTACCCGGTCGACGTCACCGACTTCACCGCCACCGAGGAGACGCTGAAGGCCGCCGCCGAGAAGCTCGGAGGGCTGCACGTCACGGTAACCACAGCCGGTGGCGGCATCGGCAAGCGCACCATATCGAAAACCGGTCCACACGATCTCGAGTCTTTCCAGCAGACCATCGATCTCAACCTGATTGCCACGTTCAACATCAGCCGGATAGCGGCGCACCTCATGAGCCAGAACGAGCCGGAAGACGAAGAGCGCGGCGTCATCATCAACACGGCCTCGATCGCGGCGTTCGAAGGCCAGATCGGCCAGGTCGCCTACACCGCCGCCAAGGCCGGCATCGCCGGCATGTGCCTGACCATGGCGCGCGACCTCGGGTCGCTCGGCATCCGGGTGCTGGCGATCGCGCCGAGTCTGTTCGCGACCGGATTGACCAAGGGCATCCCGGACGAGTTCGCGAACGCGCTGACCAAGGACGCGGCGTTCCCGAAGCGGCTGGGCCGTCCGGAGGAGTACGCCAAGCTGGTCGCGGCGATCGTCGACAACCCCATGTTGAACGGGCAGTGCCTGCGGCTGGACGCCGGTCAGCGCTTCGCGCCCAAGTAGTTTTTCGCGACTGTCGTCGAACGTGAAGCCACTTTCACGTTCGACGACCAGCGTGACCGCACCTTCACGTTCGCGGGCGAGGGCGACGACACCCCCGACCGACCACCCGGTTGGGCGGCGTGGGCATTTAAGTACACTCTTTCCGACCGGCCAATGGCGTCCAAGAGGAAGGCCCTGCAATGGGTATCGCACTGACCGACGACCATCGCGAACTCGCCGAGGTAGCCCGCGGGTTTCTCACGGCGCAGAAGGCCCGCGCCGCCGCGCGGTCGCTACTGGACGCCCCCGAGGAGGGCCTACCGCCGTTCTGGCAGGCCCTTGCCGAACTCGGCTGGCTCGGCCTGCACATCGACGAGGAACACGGCGGCTCGGGATACGGGTTGCCGGAGCTGGTCGTCGTCATCGACGAACTCGGTCGCGCGGTGGCACCCGGACCTTTCGTGCCGACGGTCATCGCCTCGTCGATCATCGCCAAAGACGGCTCCGCCGAACAGAAGTCGCGGTTGCTGCCGGGGCTGATCGGCGGAACGACCACAGCGGGCATCGGTCTGGGCGGCAGCGTCACGGTCAGCAATGGCGTCGCCGACGGTGACGCCGGCATCGTGCTGGGTGCGGGCCTGGGCGATCTGCTGCTGATTGCGGCCGGGGACGACGTGCTGGTGATCGAGCGCGGCCGCGACGGCGTCTCGGTCGAGGTGCCGGAGAACCTGGATCCGACGCGGCGCTCCGGACGTGTACGGCTGGCGAAGGTCAGCGTCAGCGACGACGACATCCTGCGCGGAGCGCACGACTCCGCGCTGGCGCGCGCCCGGACGCTGCTGGCCGCCGAGGCGGTCGGAGGAGCGGCCGACTGCGTCGACTCCGCGGTCGAGTACGCCAAGGTGCGTCAACAGTTCGGCCGCACGATCGCCACCTTCCAGGCGATCAAGCACCACTGCGCCAACATGCTGGTCGCCTCGGAGTCGGGTATCGCCGCGGTGTGGGACGCCTCGCGCGCCGCGTCCGAGGATGAGGAGCAATTCCGCCTCGCGGCGGCTTCGGCTGCGACACTGGCGTTTCCGGCGTATGCGCGCAACGCGGAGCTGAACATCCAGGTGCACGGCGGTATCGGGTTCACCTGGGAGCACGATGCGCATCTGCACCTGCGCCGCGCCCTGGTCACGACGGCGTTGTTCGGCGGCGACGCGCCGGCCGAGGACGTGTTCGAGCGCACCGCCGCCGGTGTGACCCGGGAGAACAGCCTGGATCTGCCGCCCGAGGCCGAGGAGATGCGGACTCGGATTCACGCGGATGTCGCCGAGTTCGCCGGGCTGGAGAAGCAGGCGCAGCGCGAGAAGCTGATCGAGACCGGCTATGTGATGCCGCACTGGCCCAAGCCGTGGGGACTGGCTGCCGACGCGGTCGAGCAGTTGGTCATCGAAGAGGAATTCCGTGCTGCGGGCATCAAGCGCACCGACTACGGCATCACCGCCTGGGTGATCCTGACCCTGGTCCAGCACGGAACCCCTTGGCAGATTGAGCGATTCGTCGAGAAGGCGCTGCGCAAAGATGAGATCTGGTGCCAGCTTTTCTCCGAGCCCGAGGCCGGGTCGGATGCCGCGTCGATCAAGACCAAGGCCACCCGGGTGGACGGCGGCTGGAAGATCAACGGACAGAAGGTGTGGACCAGCGGGGCGCACTATTGCGCGCGCGGCCTGGCCACCGTGCGCACCGACCCGGACGCGCCCAAGCACGCCGGCATCACGACGGTGATCGTCGACATGAACGCTCCCGAGGTCGAGGTGCGGCCGCTGCGGCAGATCACCGGCGGAGCGGACTTCAACGAGGTCTTCTTCAACGACCTGTTCGTGCCTGACGAGGACGTCGTCGGCGAGCCCAATACCGGGTGGACGGTGGCGCGGGCCACCCTAGGCAACGAGCGGGTCAGCATCGGCGGCAGCGGATCCTTCTACGCGGGCCTGGCCACGCAACTGGTGGACCAGGTCAAGACGCAGCCGGAGCGCTTGGCGGGCGGGCGAATTCGGGTGGGCACCTACCTGGCCGAGGAGAACGCGCTGCGACTGCTGAACCTGCGCCGGATCGCCCGCAGTGTCGAGGGCGCGGGCCCCGGACCGGAAGGCAACGTCACCAAGCTGAAACTGGCCGACCACATGGTCGAGGGCGGCGCGATCTCGGCCGTGTTGGCGGGCCCGGAGACCGCACTGTACGACGGTGCCGGCGCGCTCGCGGGCCGTTTGGTGATGAGCGCCCGGGCCATGGCGATCGCCGGCGGAACGTCTGAGGTGACCCGCAATCAGATCGCCGAGCGAATCCTCGGGATGCCGCGCGACCCGCTGATCAACTAGGCCGGCCGGGGGACTGCCGCCGCAAGCGACTGGCCGAGCCATTCCGGTACGGCGCGGCGGGCATAGGCGTTTCCGTGAATGGTGACGCTGCCGTCACGCACCGCGTGCGACCACGACTCGTCGCCGCGCCAGATCTGGGTCAGGGTGAGCAGGCTGGCCTCGACGGTGGCGGCCACCTCATAGCCGGGGTCGAAGTCGCAGACGTCAGGCTCGCCCTCCGAGACCATCAGCCACCAGCGAGCTGCCTTGGGATCAACGCCGAACAGGTTGAATTCCAACACCGTTCGCGCCCGCGGCCAGGCGTCGACGGAGATCGTGCGACGGATATCCCACATCAGCAGATGCGGGTCGAGGTCGGTGTCGCCCAGTTCACCGATCCAGCGAATTCCCCAGGCGCCGAGCGCGCCCACGACCCCGGCAAGTTCCTGGCCGCAGGGCGTCAGCGCGTAGGAGGTGCGCCCGTCGGCCTCGATGCGTTCGACCACGCCGGCACGACTCAGCGACTTGAGCCGTTTGGAGAGCAGCGCCGGAGACATTCTCGGGAGCCCACGTCGCAGATCGTTGAAATGCGTGCTGCCTCGTAGTAACTCGCTGACAACGAGCAGGGTCCATCGCTCGTCGAGCAACTCCATCGCCTTGGCGATAGGGCAGAACTGGCCATACGTCGACATATCCCTAGTAGAACGCCTGCCGGCGGAATTGACTAGTACAGATCGTGAACCGCGATAGGTTCACTTCGGACACTGGAATCGGTTCGGCACCGGATCCCACGATGGTGTCATGACAACGACTGCCGACCACACACTCGAGAACAAGCACCGCGCGCTGTGGGCGCTGGGCGATTACGCGACCGTGGCAACCGAACTGGTGGCCCCGCTGGGCCCGATTCTGGTGCAGCAGAGCCGGGTCGGTGCGGGAGATCGGGTCCTCGACGTAGCTGCCGGTTCGGGCAACGTCGCGATTCCTGCCGCGCTGGCCGGGGCGAATGTGATTGCCAGTGACCTGGTTCCGGAGTTGCTGGAGCGTGGTGCCGCGCTCGCCGAGGCGCGAGGGGCCACGCTTCAATGGCGGGAAGCCAACGCCGAAGCACTACCCTTCGGCGACGACGAGTTCGACGCGGTGCTCTCGTGTGTCGGGGTGATGTTCGCCCCGCATCATCAGCGGGCGGCACAGGAGATGGTCCGGGTCTGCCGGCCGGGTGGGACGATCGGGCTGATCAGCTGGACACCGGAGGGCTTCATCGGCCAGATGTTCACGACCATGAGGCCGTACGTGCCGGCGCCTCCGCCCGGCGTGCAGCCGCCACCCAAGTGGGGTGATGCCGACTATGTGCGCAGCCTGCTGGGAGATCGCGTCGCGGGCCTCGTTGCGCATCGTCGCACGCTGACCGTGGACCGGTTTGCTGACGGCGCGGCGTTCCGTGACTTCTTCAAAACCTTTTACGGGCCGACGATCTCGGCGTACCGGGGCATCTCCGGAGCGCCGGACCTGGTCGCGGGGCTGGACGCCGAATTGGCCGCATTGGGCGACCGGTATCTTTCCGGGGCGTCGACGATGGAATGGGAGTACCTGCTGGTCACCGCTCGCAAGCGCTGATCAACCGGTGGGGACGAAACGGGGGGCGCCGCCCGGGCCGGGCTCTGGCAACGCTTCCACGAGCATGCCGCATGTCACCGAATCAGGTTCGCAGTCAACGATATTCGCCGCCACCCGCAGTCCGTCCTGCTCGGCGAGCTCGACCAGCGCGATGACGTAGGGCGTCTCGATTTCAGGGTTGAACGCGTGATAGTTGATCGTGTAGGTGAACACCGAACCTTGCCCCGACACCGGCGTGGCCTGGAGCGGACCGCCGCAGTCGCGGCAGGTACCGGCGGCGGGGTGGACCCAGCGCGCGCAGTTGTCGCAGTGCTCGATCAGCAGCTGAGACGTTGCCTCGGTTGACACGGGCAATACAGTACACTCAATTCCTTCGGGTTGGTCTAACGGACGGCGTAGATGAGCTACTTCGAAAAAGACGCGATCATTTCCGGTATCGGTATCTCCCGAATCGGCCGTCGTACCGGCATTCCGGGACTCGACCTCACGATGGAATCGGTCCGGACCGCGATCGACGACGCCGGCCTGGCTCCCAGCGATATCGACGGGATCGCCACCCTGGGTGACACCCCGGCCGCAGAGGTCAATGCCGCGCTCGGCATCGAAGCCCCCGACTGCGGCACGGGTTTCAGCACCGGCGGTCTGATGAATCCGGTAATCTCGGCCTGTCGCGCGGTTTCCGAAGGCCGCGCACGACACGTCATCGTCTACCGAACCATCCAGATGCTGGGCGGCACAGTCCCGGTGAAGCCGGACGAGGGCGCTGAGCCGCCGCCCCTCGCGCGGATGTTCGACACACCCGAGGGTGAAGAACCCCCGGTCGTCGGCCCGATGGATGACGTCAACGATCTGGTTGCCGCGCAAGCGTATTCGGCCGCGAATTGGCTGGCGCTGGCATGTCGTCGGCACATGGAACTCTACGGCACAACCAAGGAGCAGCTGGGCTGGCTGGCGGTCAACAGCCGCCGCAACGCGGCGCTGAATCCCCGTGCGGTGTATCGCGATCCGATGACCATGGCGGATTATCTGAGCGCGCGGCCGGTGTCGCTGCCGCTGGGGCTGCTGGACTGCGACGTGCCGATCGACGGGTCGATCGCCCTCGTGGTGTCGGCCGCGAGCTATGCCGACGACTGCCCACATCGGGCCGTGAGTGTCGAGGCGATCGGGGGCAGCAACGGTGCCGGCGGCTGGTTTCACCGCGCGGACTACCCGAAGATGGCATCGGTCGATGCGGCGGCGCAGATGTGGTCACGGACCGATCTGACCCCCGCCGACCTGAACCTTGCCGAACTCTACGACGGGTTCACGTTTCTCACCTTCGCCTGGCTCGAGGCTCTGGGCATCTGCGGTGACGGCGAAGCCGGCCCCTTCGTCGAGGGTGCCGAACGCATTGCGCTGAACGGCGCCCTGCCGTTGAACACGTACGGCGGCCAGCTTTCGGCGGGACGCATGCACGGCTACTGGCTGTTGCACGAAGCCTGCCTGCAGCTGCGCGGCGAGGCGGGGGAGCGGCAGGTGACCCGCCGGCCGGAGGTCGCGGTGGCGGCGGTGGGCGGTGGGCCGATCGCCGGATGTTTGCTGCTGACGTGCTGAAAAGATCTGTGCGGGCGTGCAATTGAGAGTCGAGGCTCAGTCGGACAAGCGAGCTTCGCGGATCGCCCGTCGCATCGAGGGCGACATTCTCCGACGGGGCTGGCCGATCGGGGTATCGCTCGGATCAGAGCAGGCACTGCAGGAGCGCTACCAGGTCAGCCGATCGGTGTTGCGGGAGGCGGTTCGACTCGTCGAGCATCATCGGGTGGCGCGCATGCGTCGCGGCCCGAACGGCGGCCTGCTGATCTGCGAACCGGACGCGGCCCCGGCCACCCACGCGATCATCATCTACCTCGAATACCTGGGTATCACGATCGGTGACCTGCTCGACGCCCGTCTGCTGCTGGAACCGCTGGCCGCATCCCGGGCCGCGCAGCAGATCGATGAAGCAGGCATCGATCGACTACGGGCGGTGCTGCGCGCCGAACAGGACCGACGGCCGTCGAACGACGAGTTCCACACCGTCCTTGCTGAGCAGTCGACAAATCCTGTGCTGCAACTGTTTATCGATATCCTGATGCGGCTGACGGTCCGCTACGCCGAAGACTCGCGACTCGATTCCGCCAGTGCTGCCGCCGAGGCGATCGACCACCGTCACCGCGACCACTCGGCGATCGTGGCTGCCGTCACCGCCGGCGATGCGGCTCGCGCGATGACACTGAGCGAACGACACGCCAAGTCGGTGACCGATTGGTTGCGAGATCACCATCAGCCTGGTTCACGTCGACGGCCGGGTGCCGATCATGAAGCGCCACAGGGCAAACTCGCCGAGGTGCTGGCCGCCGCCATTCGTGACGACATCGCCAGCAGCGGCTGGCCGGTGGGGGAGGTCTTCGGTAGTGAGGTCGCGCTGCTGCAGCGTTATCAGGTCAGCCGTGCCGTGCTTCGAGAAGCGGTGCGGCTCTTGGAGTATCACACCGTCGCCACCACCCGGCGCGGGCCCGGCGGTGGGCTGGTGGTGGCAGAACCCCAGGCGCAGGCCAGCATCGACACCATCGCGCTGTTTCTCCAATACCGCCGACCCCGGCGCGAAGACCTGACCCTGATCCGCGACGCCATCGAGATCGACAACGTCGCCAAGGTTGTCGCGCGACACGACGCGCCGGAGGTGCGCGCCTTCCTCGACAGCCAACGCCTGACGATCGAGCAAGCCGGCGACGATCCGGGCAAGGCCGGCGTCGAGGAGTTCGTGTTCCATGCCGGGCTGGCGCGGCTGGCCGGCAACGCCGTACTGGAGTTGTTCCTGCGAATCCTGGTCGAGGTGTTCCGCCGCTACTGGGCGAGCACGGACCAGCCGGTCCCGAGCCACGCCGACCTCGTCGACGTCAGGCACGCCCACCTGCGGATCATCGAGGCCATCGGTCAGGGCGACGACAGCCTGGCCCGCCACCGCATCCGACGCCACCTCGACGCCGCCGCCTCCTGGTGGCTCTGAAAAGAATTTGCGCCGTCCGCCCGTCGGCGTCTACCCTCGGCGACGTGCATCATCTTCTCGTAGTAGCCGGCACCCGCAGCGGGGTCTGATCCAGACCGACCCCCCGCTGTGGGTCGGACGCTACTACCCGTCGGTCACTCCTTCACATCAGAGAAGACCGGCACATGACAATCCCCTTCGCCTCACCCGAATCGTCGACACTGCTGTTCGACGGCATGCCGCTGCCGCGCGGACTCCGGGAAGACGCCGACGCGATGTCGTGGAGCACCTTTGTCGCCACCTACGCACCGAACAGCGGCCCGCTGCGCCTCGGGCAGTGGGACTGTGCGGACACCGGCCGGTCGGCGACCCGGTTGGGGCCCCGAACTTTCCAGGCCACCCTGGCCCTGAGTGACCGCATCGAAACCGCTACCGCCACCGCCAACGGGCCGGTCGCCGCACTGACCGCGATGCTCCACGAGCGAGGTGTCGCGGTTGAGATGCTGCGATTCCACCAACTGCACAGCGACGACGCGACCGCGACCTTCATCCAGGGCACCGACGGCTGCCGGGCCGAATGGGCGATGGGCTACTCGGCGGACCCGACACAGTCCGCCCTGCTGGCGGTCATCGCCTGCGCGAACCGGCTTTACAGCGGCGAAGGCTAGAGGCGACGCAGCACGATCGGCATGCCGTCCATCGGGATCGGCATGCCGCCGTAGTCCCACCGCGGCTGGTAACCCGGGCGCGGCAATTCGAGGCGGTAGCGGCGCAACAGGCGATGCAGGATTGTCTTGATCTCCAACTGGCCGAACGTCATGCCGATGCACTTGTGCGCGCCTCCGCCGAACGGCGTGAAGGCGTAGCGGTGCCGTTTGTGCTCGCTGCGCGGCTCGGTGAACCGGTCCGGGTCGAATTTCAGCGGATCGGTCCACAACTCCGGCAAGCGATGGTTCATACCGGGGTAGGCGATGACGTTCGTGCCTGCGGGCAGGTAGTAACCCAGCAACTCGGTGTCGCGCACCGTCCGCCGCATTCCCCACTGCACCGGTGTCACCAGCCGGATCGCCTCGTTCATGACCAGATCGAGCGATTCGAGCTTCTCGAGTGACTCGATGTCGAGCGGACCGTCGCCCAGCCGGTCGGATTCATCGCGGCAGCGTTGCTGCCACTCGGGATTGGCGGCGAGATGGTAGGCCATCGTCGTCGCAGTCGATGTCGAGGTGTCATGCGCCGCCATCATCAGGAAGATCATGTGGTTGACGATGTCCTCGTCGGAGAAGCTGTTGCCGTCCTCGTCCGCGGTGTGGCACAGCACCGTCAGCAGGTCGCTGCCGTCCTTGCCGCGTCGCTCCTTGACGCGCTCACGGAAGTAATCCTCCAGCAGCTGGCGGGCCCGGAGACCGCGCCACCAGGTGAGTGGCGGCACGCTGGTACGGACGACCGCGTTTCCGGCGCGGGTGGTGACGGTGAAGGCCTTGTTCACCTTGGTCACCAACTCGTGGTCGGTGCCGGGCTCGTGTCCCATGAACACCATCGACGCGATGTCGAGGGTCAGTTCCTTCATCGCCGGGTACAGCAGGAAACGCGAGTCGTTGACCACCCAGTCGTCGGCCACCACCTGCGACACGACCTTGTCCATCTGCTCGACGTAGCCGACCAGTCGGGAGCGGACGAACGCCTCCTGCATGATCCGCCGGTGGAACATGTGCTCCTCGAAATCGAGCAGCATCAGGCCGCGGTTGAAAAACGGCCCGATCACCGGCACCCAGCCCTGCTGGGAGTAGTCCTTGTTGCGGTTGGAGTAGATGACCTGGGCTGCGTCGGGACCCAGCGCCGCGACGCCCGGCAGGACCGGCGAGTCACCGAATATGACGGGGCCCTTGGTTTCGTACAGGAATTGCAGATAGTCCGGGCCCCCTCGCATCATCTCAATGAGGTGGCCGACGACCGGCAGGCCGCGATCGCCCATGACCGGCTTGAGTCCGCTGTTCGGCGGTGGATCCGCGAGCTTCCGAGGGGTCCAGTTGGTCTTCAGCAGCCGATGTTCGAGGACGGCCATGCCGGGAAAGTTGTTGATCGACGGGGTCAGCCGGCGCTTTGCCTGATCGAGCACGTAGCTCGGGGTGCTGATGGTCGCCATTGACACTCCTTCGTGGGGGCGTGCGGTCAAGGGTGATCGACGATGTGGCAGGCGTCACTCCTCGTAATCTTCAGATGAAACTTGACGGCTGTCAAGTTTCCTTTTGGGCGTGGCGTAGTGCAAGGTCGTAGGCGTGCGCATCGAGCAAGGGGGCGACCGGTTGACCGAGCAGGTCCCGGCGGAGCCGGCCCCGCGCCGCCGCGGTGACCGGCAGCGGCACGCCATCCTCCGGGCGGTGCGCGAGCTGCTGGAGGAAAAGCCGTTCGCCCAGTTGTCGGTGAGCACTATCAGCGATCGCGCCGGGGTGGCGCGGTCCGGCTTCTACTTTTACTTCGACTCCAAATACGCCGTGCTGGCCCAGATTCTCGCCGACGCGACGCAGGAACTCGAGGAGCTCACCGAGTACTTCGCGCCGCGCGGCGCCGACGAGACTCCGGCGGCGTTCGCCAAACGAATGGTCGGCAGCGCAGCGGCGGTCTACGCCCACAACGATCCGGTGATGTCGGCGTGCAACGCCGCCCGCAACACCGATGCCGAGATTCGCGACCTGCTCGACCAGCAGGTCGAAGGAGTCGTCCAGCAGATCATCGGCATCGTCAAAGACGAATTGCGGGCCGGCAGCGCCCACCCGATCACCGACGACATTCCAACGCTGGTGCGCACGCTGTCGGTGACCACCGCGCAGATGCTGTCGGGGGACAGCGCGTACCTGGGCGAGCACGGCGACGTCCAGCGGGGCGTGCAAGTGCTCGAAGCGTTGTGGCTCAACGCGTTGTGGGGTGGCGCGGTCAACGCCTAGCGTTACCGCGCCCGTATCGTCGTTGCTCATGTCGAAGAAGACGTTCGCGGGTAAGCGGTGCTTGATCACCGGGGCCGCCAGCGGTATCGGCCGTGCGACCGCACTGCGGCTCGCGAGCCGAGGCGCCGAGCTGTATCTGACCGATCGCAACGCAGAGGGTTTAAAGCAGACGGTGGAAGACGCTCGCGCGCTCGGGGCGAGCGTGCCGGAATATCGCGCGTTAGACGTCGCCAATTACGACGAAGTCGCTGCGTTCGCCGACCAGGTCCACGCCAACCATCCGAGCATGAACGTCGTGATGAACATCGCCGGCGTCTCGGCGTGGGGGACCGTCGACCGGCTGTCGCACGAGCAGTGGGACAAGATGATCTCGATCAACCTGATGGGCCCGATCCATGTCATCGAAAACTTTGTTCCCCCAATGGTTGCGGCGCGCAACGGCGGACATCTGGTCAACGTGTCGTCCGCGGCCGGCCTCATCGGCTTGCCGTGGCATGCCGCTTACAGCGCCAGCAAGTTCGGCTTGCGCGGGCTCTCCGAGGTGCTGCGGTTCGACTTGGCCCGCTACCGCATCGGGGTGTCGGTGGTGGTGCCCGGCGCCGTGCGCACCCCGCTGGTCAACACCGTCGAGATCGCCGGCGTCGACCGCGACGACCCACAGGTGAGTCGCTGGGTCGACCGCTTCAGCGGGCACGCGGTGTCACCCGAGAAGGCCGCGGACAAGATCCTCGCCGGGGTCGCCAGGAACCGGTTCCTGATCTACACCTCGGCCGACATCCGCGCGCTGTATGCGTTCAAACGTGTTGCGTGGTGGCCGTATAGCGTCGCGATGCGGCAGGTGAACCTGGTTTTCACCAAGGCGCTCAAACCCGCTCCGGCCGTGCCTCGCTGGTCGGCATCTGCAATTCCAGCCGGACCCCCAGCAATCGCACCGGACGCTCCGGTTCGAATAGATCCAGCACCCGTAACGCCGCCGCGACAATGACATCGGCGTCGGTGGACGGCGCGTCGAGTTTGCGGATCTTCGTGCGCGTGTAGAACGTGTTGGTGCGCAACGTCACCGCCACTCGCGTGACGATGCGCACCTCGGCTGTCACGTCGCGCAGCGTGCGCGTCGCCAATTCGGTGACCGCTGACCGCATTTCGCCTCGCTCGGTGAGGTCGTGCGGGAACGTGACCACGTGGCTGCGCGAGCGCGCGACCCATGGCTCGGATCTGACGGTGTCATCACCGCCGCCGTTGGCCAGCAGCAGCAACCACAGCCCGGTCCGGGGGCCGAATGTCGCGGTGAGCAACTCGGCATCGGTGTGCGCCAGCTGCCATACCGTGGTGATCTGCAGGGCGGCAAGCTTTTTCGCGGTCTTGGGACCCACGCCCCACAGTGCGTCGACGGACCGGTCGCCCATCACGGTCATCCAGTTCGATTCGTTGAGTTGGTAAATTCCGGCCGGCTTCGCGAAACTCGTTGCCACTTTGGCACGTTGCTTGTTGTCGCTGATGCCCACCGAGCACGACAACCCGGTGGACTCCGCGATCACCGTGCGGATCTGCTCGGCCAGTTCGCCCGGATCGTCGACATCGGCGCCGACATACGCCTCGTCCCACCCCCACACTTCGAGGGGGTGGCCGAGGTCGCGCAGCGATGCCATCACCTGTTCCGACGCCGCGTCGTAGGCCGGCGGATCCGACGCCAGGAAGGTCGCGTCCGGGCAGCGCCGGGCCGCGGAGCGCAGCGGCATGCCGGCATGGACACCGAATTCTCGGGCCTCGTACGACGCGCAGGTCACCACCTTGCGGGCTTCGGTTGGATCGCCGCTACCACCGACGATTACCGGCAGCCCGACCAATTCCGGGCGGCGCCCCAACTCCACCGAGGCCAGGAACTGGTCCAGATCGACGTGCAGGATCCAGCGCGGCTTCATCGTCCACAAAGCTTGCGCGCCAGGGTTTCCCATGCATCGCCCAACGCCTGCAGAGTGTGGTCGCGTTCCACCAGCTGGTGCTCGACATAGTCGGCCTCCAATAGCGCCAGCAGGGCATCGGTCTGGGCATCCAGATCGCCGGTGGTACCGGCCGAGGCCAGCAGCATCCGGACATGGGTGTGCAGCACTCTCGCCGCCGCGCCGTATCGGGACTGCGGGTCGCGGTTGGCGGCCACCAGTAGTTCGTGGTGGGTGTGGGCGAACTTCAGCCGGGCCCGCCCGAAAGCCAGCAGCCGTTCCAGCGGCGGTGCGTCAGGCCCGAGCGGAGGCGGCCCGAACATGAAAGCCTGCTGGTTGGCCCGCTCGTCCTCGTCGAGCAGCACCATCATCAGGCCCGCCCGGCTGCCGAAGCGGCGGAACACCGTTCCTTTGCCGACGCCGGCAGCCGCGGCGATGTTGTCCATGGTGACTGCGTCGGCTCCGTGTTCGTCGATCAGCCGCCGGGCCGCATCCAGTAACAGGGCGCGGTTGCGGGCAGCGTCTCCGCGCTCTTGCGGCTCGGAAACCGGCAGGTCGCGAACCGGGTCGGCGGCGTTCACAAAATGACTGTAGCGTCATCGGAACAAAACGGACTGCGGTCCGGTTGATCCGGTGCGAAGATGTTCACCAAACAGTGAAGGGAACTGAAGATCATGCCGGACACCAAAGTGTTGGCGCTGGTAGGCAGCCTGCGAGCGGAGTCGATCAACCGTCAGATCGCCGAGCTGGCCACCGAGGCGGCGCCGGATGGCGTCACCGTCACCGTCTTCGAAGGGCTGGGCGATCTGCCGTTCTACAACGACGAGATCGACGACGCGATGAATCCCGAGGCCCCGGCCCTCGCCTCGGTGGCCGCGCTGCGTGCCGCCGCAGCCGACGCCGACGCCGCCCTGGTGGTCACGCCCGAGTACAACGGCAGCTACCCGGCCGTCGTCAAGAACGCGATCGACTGGTTGTCCCGGCCGTTCGGCGACGGTGCGCTCAAGGGCAAGCCGCTGGCCGTGATCGGCGGATCCTTCGGCCAGTACGGAGGAGTATGGGCGCACGACGACACCCGCAAGTCGTTCGGGATTGCCGGCGCCCGGGTGATCGACTCCATCAAGCTCTCGGTTCCGTTCAAGACGCTGAACGGTCAACACCCGCGCGAACACGCCGAAGTGGCTGACAATGTGCGTGACGCGGTGGGCAAACTGGCTGCCGAAGTCAGCTGATTTCTTCGATGCGCCCCAGCGGTGAGCGCCGCTGGGGCGCTTTGCTGTGCGAAGCCGGCCGGGACGAGTTGTCGGTGCCGGATGGTAAATCTCTACCGACACCGGCGCGAGGCTATTTTGTGACCTGCGACACGCCGTCGGCAGTTCCGCGACAGGGCTTACGACCAGGGAATTTCACGAATGTTTTTCCGAACATGTGGTATCCCCACTTATTGTCGACCACTAGGTGTAGTGTTCCCGACACCGACAGACCCCAGCTCAACCTGGTCGGTCGGGACGCATCAGCCGACAGCGAAAACCGGCCGAGGCGGACCGGCAAGACGGGAATTCTGCGGCGCGGCGGTTCGCTGAATAGCAGTACTTGAGTAGTTGCCAGTCGTCTAACAGAGGGGTTGTACCGCCGATGAGCGTCACCGTTTACACCAAGCCGGCCTGCGTGCAGTGCAACGCCACCTACAAGGCGCTGGACAAGCAGGGCATCGCCTACGAAAAAGTCGACATCACCCTGGACTCCGAGGCGCGCGACTACGTGATGGCTCTTGGCTACCTGCAGGCCCCCGTCGTGGTGGCCGGCAACGACCACTGGTCGGGCTTCCGCCCCGACCGCATCAAAGGGCTCTCCGAAGCCGTACTGAGCGCCTAACCGGCAAACGGCGCAGCAGGACTAGGGAGGGGATCGCCGTGCCGTCCTCCAGCTTGGTGTATTTCTCCAGCGTCTCGGAGAACACACACCGATTCGTGCAGAAGCTCGACATCCCGGCAACGCGGATACCGCTGCACGGACGCATTGAGGTGGACCAGCCGTACGTGCTGGTGTTGCCGACATACGGGGGCGGCAGGGCGACTCCGAACATCAACGACGGTGGCTACGTTCCCAAACAGGTCATCGCGTTTCTGAACAACGAACACAACCGATCGTTGATCCGCGGCGTCATCGCCGCGGGCAACAACAACTTCGGCGCCGAGTTCGCCTACGCGGGCGACGTGGTGTCGCGCAAGTGTGGCGTCCCTTATCTCTATCGCTTCGAACTGATGGGTACCCCGGACGACGTGGAAGCCGTTCGCGTGGGTCTTGCTGACTTTTGGAAGGAACAGACGTGCCAACAACCGTCGCTGCAGAGCCTGTAACCACCAGCACGCACGGGTTGCCCGATGAAACGGACTACCACGCGCTGAATGCGATGCTGAATCTGTACGACGCAGACGGCAAGATTCAGTTCGAGAAAGACCATGAAGCGGCGCATCAGTACTTCCTGCAGCACGTCAACCAGAACACGGTGTTCTTTCACAATCAGGACGAGAAGCTCGACTACCTGATCAAGGAGAACTACTACGAGCGCGAGGTGCTCGACGAGTACAGCCGCAACTTCGTCAAAACTCTGCTGGATCGCGCGTACGCCAAGAAGTTTCGGTTTCCGACCTTCCTCGGCGCGTTCAAGTACTACACCTCGTACACGCTGAAGACGTTCGACGGCAAGCGTTACCTCGAGCGGTTCGAAGACCGCGTCGTGATGGTGGCGCTGACCTTGGCGTCCGGCGACACCGGGCTGGCCGAGAAACTGGTCGACGAGATCATCGACGGCCGGTTCCAGCCGGCGACCCCGACCTTCCTCAACTCAGGCAAGAAGCAGCGCGGTGAGCCGGTGAGCTGCTTCCTGCTCCGTATCGAAGACAACATGGAGTCGATCGGACGCTCGATCAACTCGGCGCTGCAGCTGTCCAAGCGCGGCGGAGGAGTTGCGTTGCTGCTGAGCAACATTCGTGAGCACGGTGCACCGATCAAGAACATCGAAAACCAGTCGTCGGGTGTCATCCCGATCATGAAGCTGCTCGAGGACTCGTTCTCCTACGCCAATCAGTTGGGCGCGCGGCAAGGCGCCGGCGCGGTGTATCTGCAGGCGCATCACCCCGACATCTACCGCTTCCTGGACACCAAGCGGGAGAACGCCGACGAGAAGATCCGGATCAAGACGCTGAGCCTGGGCGTGGTGATCCCGGACATCACTTTCGAGCTGGCCAAGAACAACGAGGACATGTATCTGTTCTCGCCCTATGACGTCGAGCGCGTCTACGGGATGCCATTTGCCGACATCTCGATTACCGAGAAGTACTACGAGATGGTCGACGACGCGCGGATCCGCAAGACCAAGATCAAGGCCCGCGAGTTCTTCCAGACGCTGGCCGAGTTGCAGTTCGAGTCGGGCTACCCGTACATCATGTACGAGGACACGGTGAACCGGGCCAACCCGATCGAGGGCAAGATCACCCACTCGAACCTGTGCTCGGAGATCCTGCAGGTGTCGACGCCGTCGCTGTTCAACGAAGACCTGTCGTATTCCAGGGTGGGCAAAGACATTTCGTGCAACCTGGGCTCGCTGAACATCGCCAAGACGATGGACTCGCCGGACTTCGCCCAGACCATCGAGGTGGCGATCCGCGCGTTGACCGCGGTGAGCGACCAGACCCACATCTGGTCGGTGCCCTCGATCGAACAGGGCAACAACGACTCGCACGCGATCGGGCTCGGCCAGATGAACCTGCATGGCTACCTGGCCCGCGAGCGCGTCTTCTACGGGTCCGAAGAAGGCATCGACTTCACCAACATCTACTTCTACACAGTGCTCTACCACGCACTGCGTGCGTCGAATCGCATTGCGATCGAACGCGGTTCGCACTTCAAGGGCTTCGAGAACTCGAAGTACGCCTCCGGTGAGTTCTTTGACAAGTACACCGAGCAACTCTGGGCGCCCAAGACCGACAAGGTGACTCAGCTGTTCGCCGACGCCGGCATCCGGATTCCAGACCAGCACGACTGGCTGAAGCTGAAGGAGTCGGTGCAGGCCCACGGCATCTACAACCAGAACCTGCAGGCGGTGCCGCCGACCGGGTCGATCTCCTACATCAATTACTCGACATCGTCGATCCACCCGGTTGCTTCGAAGATCGAGATCCGCAAGGAAGGCAAGATCGGTCGGGCCTACTATCCGGCGCCCTATCTGACCAATGACAACCTGGAGTACTACCAGGATGCTTACGAAATCGGCTACGAAAAGATCATCGACACCTATGCCGCGGCCACTCAGCATGTGGACCAAGGCCTTTCGCTGACGCTGTTCTTCAAGGACACCGCGACCACCCGCGACGTGAACAAGGCGCAGATCTACGCCTGGCGCAAGGGCATCAAAACGCTGTACTACATCCGGCTGCGCCAGATGGCGCTGGAAGGCACCGAGGTCGAGGGCTGCGTCTCCTGCATGCTGTAGCCGCTCGGTCAAGTTGTCAGTCAATGCACGCGAACGGGCATTTTGCGTGCCGCAACTGGCCACCGGGTGAGTTGGACGCAGCAGGTCTGCCCAGGTCAGCGACCGAACCGGGGTATGGTGCTTGACGTGGTCAGAATTCCCCGGCCTGCGCTGCCACACCCCGGCCCCAAGCCCGCGGTGAAGGTCGACGCGCGCAGCGAGCGCTGGCGCGAGCACCGCAAGAAGGTGCGCGCGGAGATCGTCGAGGCGGCGTTTCGTGCCATCGACCGGCTGGGACCCGATTTGTCCGTGCGTGAGATTGCCGAAGAGGCCGGCACCGCGAAACCGAAGATCTACCGACACTTCACCGACAAGTCGGATCTGTTCCAGGCCATCGGGGAGCGGCTGCGCGACATGCTGTGGGCGGCGGTGTTCCCGTCGATCGACTTCGCCAACGACTCGGTCCGCGAGATCATTCATCGCACCGCAGAGGAGCATGTGACCCTGGTCGACGAGCATCCCAACGTGCTGCGCTTCTTCATCCAGGGCCGTTTCCCCGAGCAGTCCGAGTCGACGACGAAGACGCTCAGCGAGGGTCGCGAGATCACGCTGGCGATGGCGGAGATGTTCAACAACGAGTTGCGCGAGATGGAGCTCGATCCCGCGGCCTTCGAGCTTGCGGCGTTTGCGACGTATGGCTGCGCGGCGGCAGCCACCGATTGGTGGCTCGGCTCCAGTGTCGACAGCCCGCGGCGAATGCCCCGTGCGCAGTTCGTCGAGCACCTGACCACAATCACGATGGGCGTCATCAGCGGCACCGCCGAGATGCTCGGCATCAAGCTGGATCCTGACCAGCCGATTCACAACGCGATGCCGCGCAACTCCGCCGCCAGCTGAGCGTTGATACCCTCGGTACCGGCTAACCGAGGAGATGGATTGCTATGACTATTGCGGAGTCGACCACCCGATCCGACGCCCCGGCGACGCCGGTCCGCACCCGCGCCCTCATCATCGGTACGGGATTCGCCGGCCTGGGTATGGCCATCGCGCTACAGCGCCAAGGTGTGGACTTCGTCATCGTCGAGAAGGCCGACGACATCGGCGGCACCTGGCGCGACAACAGCTACCCCGGTTGCGCATGCGACGTGCCCTCGCACCTGTACTCCTTCTCGTTCGAGCCGAAAGCAACCTGGAGCAAGCTGTTTTCGCCGCAACCGGAGATCCTGGATTACCTCCAGGGAGTTACCGACAAATATGGTCTACGCCGTTACATCCGCTTCGGGCAGAAGGTGAGCCGCGCGCACTGGGATGACAGTGAATACCGTTGGCACGTCTTCACCGAGTCGGGCGACGAATACGTGGCGCAGTTTTTGATCTCGGGTGCCGGCGCATTGCACATCCCGCGCACGCCGGACATCGAGGGCATGAGCGAATTCCGCGGTCCCGCATTCCATTCGGCGCAATGGGATCACAGCGTCGACCTGACCGGAAAGCGGGTTGCGGTCATCGGCACCGGCGCCAGCGCCATCCAGATCGTGCCGGAGTTGGTGCGACGTGATGCCGGCGTCGCCGAGGTGCAGCTCTACCAGCGCACCCCGCCCTGGGTGGTCCCGCGGCCGAACAGCCTGCTGCCCAACGCGGTTCGTAGGGCGTTCGCGACGGTGCCCGGGTTGAGGTTCTTAGTGCGCTCCGGCATCTACTGGGGACTCGAGGGTCTCGGGTTTGCGATGACCCAACGCCCGAGCCTGCTACGCGCCGTCGAGTTAGTCGGCCGGTGGAACATTCGCCGTTACGTCAAGGACAAGGATCTGCGTCGTCGGCTGACCCCGACCTACCGGGCCGGCTGCAAGCGAATCCTCTACTCCGGCAGCTATTACCAGGCGGTCGCCAATCCGAAGGCGACGTTGATCACCGACCGGATCACCCGGATCACCGGGAACGGCATCGTCACCGATGACGGTGTCGAGCATCCCGCGGACGTCATCGTGTATGCCACCGGTTTTCACACCACCGACTCCTACACCTACGTCGACGTGAAGGGCCCGCGCGGCGAGGACCTGGTGGATCGCTGGAACCGCGAAGGGGTCGTTGCGCACCGCGGCATCGCAGTGGCCGACATGCCGAACCTGTTCTTCCTGCTCGGCCCCAACACCGGGCTGGGCCACACCTCAGTGGTGTTCATGATCGAATCGCAGATCCACTACGTCGCCCAGGCGGTTGCGGCGGTCGACAAGGCCGGCGCACAAGCGTTGGCGCCCAGCCGTTCTGCGCAAGACCGATTCAACTCCGAGCTACAGAGCGAGCTGGCCGGCTCGGTGTGGAACACCGGCGGTTGCAGCAGCTGGTATCTCGACGAGCACGGCGTCAACCGGACCCTGTGGAGCGGCATGACGTGGCAGTACTGGCGCGACACCCGCTCGCTCAAGCTCGCCGAGTACAAGTTCTTCGGGGTGGGCACGGGCGCGCGGGCTCACGTCAGCGCCTGAGTAATCGTGCGAAGACTTCGGCCGCCGCGTCGACGCCGGCCTGGTCGTCGGTGGCGACCAGATCAAGCAGTAGTCCACGAATTACGGCCAGCCCCAGCCGCGCGGCGGCAGGTTCGGCCAGACCATCGGTGAGCGCCAGCCAGTCGTCGACGGCACCCGGGACCATCCGGTCGAACGGCTGCTCTCCGTTCGCCGCCCTGGCGTAGCACTCGAAAAAGAGGCGTTCAAACCGACGCAGTTCGGGCCGGCTGACATCTGCCCACATCGCGGCGAAGTGATCGGGCGGGCTCGTCGGGAGGTCGGGCAGGACCGTCATCTGGCGCCGCTCGACGTCCTCGACGATCGCTATCAGGAGCTCGTCACGAGAGCCGAAGTGATGCAATAACATCCGATGGCTGGTGCCGATCGCGGCCGCGACGTCCCGCAGGGAGCGGTCGCCGACTCCACCGGCGGCGAATTCCTCGACGAGCTTGTCGAGCAACTCACGACGCCGGCCTGAATCAGGCGTGCGAGCCATCTGCGCGGTGCAGTTCCTCGGACCGAGCCTTCAGGCCCTGAGCCTCCTGAGCGAGAAAGCGTTTGGTCTTCTTGTGCATCATGCGCCCGACCAGGGCGCCGACCGCACCACGTTGTTCGAGCTGTTGACGGACCAGGGTCCGGCCGTCGGGTTGAGGGATGACCCAGTGGCGGGCGCTTACCTTGACCCCGGGTGATCGTTGCACCCAGGTCCACGACGATCCGGAGTCGATTGCGGTGACTTTCCACACCAGCTTCGACATACCGGGTTGTTTGATCGAAAACTGTTTTCCGACAGCCAAATCGGAGCCGTCATGGCCTGTCAAAGAGGTGACCGATTCGGTCCAGTCCGGCCAGTGCTCGACGTCGCTGAAGACCTGCCACACCACGTGCGCGGGCGCGTCGATCTCGACGCTGTCCTCGGTAATCATGTACCAAATGGTACATGAAAATGTGGGCCACGGGCCAGGGATGATTTCAGGTATGCCTTGCTGCGAAAGCGACACGCGAAACACAACGTGTTGTGTTCCGGCGCCGTGTCGTACCCCAGGGGTAGTGTTTGTGACCTACACAACGTCGACAATTTGTCCTGGTGAAGTGGGGTTCTGGTGAGTGATGGAATGAAGCTGATCGACCGGGTCTCCGCGATCAACTGGAACCGTCTGCAAGATGAGAAGGACGCGGAAGTCTGGGAGCGGCTGACCGGAAATTTCTGGTTGCCCGAGAAGGTGCCGGTATCCAACGACATTCCGTCCTGGGGGACGCTGACCCCCAACGAGAAGCAGTTGACGATGCGGGTGTTCACCGGGCTGACGCTGCTGGACACCATCCAGGGCACGGTCGGCGCCGTTAGCCTGATCCCCGACGCGCTGACGCCGCACGAGGAGGCGGTCTACACCAACATCGCGTTCATGGAGTCGGTGCACGCCAAGAGCTACAGCTCGATCTTCTCCACGCTGTGCTCGACCGTCGAGATCGACGAGGCCTTCCGCTGGTCGGAGGAGAACCCGAACCTGCAGCGCAAAGCCGAGATCGTGATGGACTACTACAAGGGCGACGATCCGCTCAAGCGCAAAGTGGCTTCGACGCTGTTGGAGAGCTTCCTGTTCTACTCCGGCTTCTACCTGCCGATGTATTGGTCGAGTCGGGCCAAGCTGACCAACACCGCCGACCTGATCCGGCTGATCATCCGCGACGAGGCCGTGCACGGGTACTACATCGGCTACAAGTTCCAGAAGGGCCTGGCCAACGAGGACGCCACCCGGCAGGCCGAGCTCAAGGAGTACACCTACGACCTGCTCTACGAGCTGTACGAGAACGAGGCCGAGTACACCCAGGACCTCTACGACGAGGTCGGGCTGACCGAGGACGTCAAGAAGTTCCTGCGCTATAACGCCAACAAGGCGCTGATGAACCTCGGCTACGAGGCGCTGTTCCCGCGCGAGGAGACCGACGTCAACCCGGCGATCCTGTCGGCGCTGTCGCCCAACGCCGACGAGAACCACGACTTCTTCTCCGGGTCGGGCTCGTCGTACGTGATCGGCAAGGCCGTCGTCACCGAAGACGAGGACTGGGACTTCTAGAGCGCGCAGCTTGTGAACGGCGGGTGAATAGTGCACCCAGTTGGGTGCGATAGCGGTGACTTTGACCGCCCAGCCGCGACACTGGTGCGGTGGCGATAACCCCAGCTTCCGCGGCCTCCTCGGCCGCCAACTTCTTCCGCTCTGTGATCAAGTGGCTGCAGGTCGGCTACCCCGAAGGCGTTCCCGGGCCCGACCGCGTCGCGCTGTTGGAGCTGCTGCGCAGCACACCGCTAACCGAAGAAGAGATCACCGAGGTGGTCGATTCGATCGACGAGGAACGCGATCACGAGCCGGTCGACCGCGACGTGATCGCGGACTTCATCTCCGACATGACGCACTACGACGCCGGCCCGGAGAACATCTCGCGAGTCGCCGCCAGGCTGGCCGCCGCCGGCTGGCCGCTGTCGGGGATCAGCAGCAACGGAACGACGACGGCCTCCGAGAACTAACTCACAGCGTCGAGACGTCGATCACGAACCGGTACCGAACGTCGCTTGCCAGCACGCGCTCGTAGGCCTCGTTGACGTAATCGGCTGCAATGACTTCGATTTCGGGCAGCGTGTTGTGCTCGGCGCAGAAGTCCAGCATCTCCTGGGTCTCGGCGATGCCGCCGATGTTGGACCCGGACAGGCTGCGACGGGCCAGCGCCAGCGCGAAGGCCGGCACTTCCATCGGGTGCTCGGGAATGCCCAACTCGACCAGCGATCCGTCGACATCGAGCAGACCCAGGTAGGCGCCGAGGTCGAGATTCGCCGACACGGTGTTCAGGATCAGGTCGAAGCTGCCGCGCAACTTCTTGAAGGTGTCGCGGTCGGAGGTGGCGTAGTAGTGCTGGGCGCCCAGGCGCAGGCCGTCTTCCATCTTCTTCAGCGACTGCGACAGCACGGTCACCTCGGCGCCCATCGCGGCACCGAGCTTGACGCCCATATGCCCCAGGCCGCCCAGGCCGATGATCGCCAATCGGGTATCGGATCCGGCTTTCCAATGCCGCAGCGGCGAAAACAGCGTGATGCCCGCGCACAGCAGCGGAGCCGCGGCGTCCAGCGGCAGCGAGTCGGGGATGCGGACGACGAAGTTCTCGTTGACGACGACGGCCTGGCTGTACCCGCCCTGGGTGATCGTGCCGTCTTTGTCTTTGGCGTTGTAGGTGAACGTCGCGCCGTTCTTGCAGTACTGCTCGAGCCCGGCCGCACAGCTGCTGCAGTGGCCGCAGGAGTTCACCATGCAGCCCACGCCGACGTGGTCGCCGACCTTGTGCTTGGTGACTTCCGCGCCGACAGCGCTGACGACGCCGGCGATTTCGTGGCCGGGGACGATGGGGTAGTTGGGGACACCCCATTCGGCTTTGACGGTGTGGATGTCGGAGTGGCAGATGCCGGCGAACTTGATGTCGATGGCGATGTCGTGCGGGCCGGGGTCGCGGCGCTCGATCGTGGTCTTGCTCAGGTGCCCCGACTTGTCGGAGGCGGCGTACGCGGAAACAGTGCTCATCAACAGTCCTCTTCGGTGCGCGTGGTTTCGTATCCAATTCCATTGAACGCCACCCAGATTATCATAGACAATCTATGTAGTTCGCCGAGTGCGTTCGACCTCACACCCGCCGGCGTGGCGCGCTAATTGATCGGTGCGTTGAGCCAGCGCAGGTCGTCGATGATGCCGCGGGCGGCCACCACTCCTTCGCCGGTCTGCCAGATTTCGTTGTTGACCACGAACACCCGGTTGTCGCGGGTGACCGACAGTCGGCGCCACGCGTCGCTGTCGAAGACGGTCGGTGCGCGGTCTTTGGCGGCCGGCGAATCGAACGACACGTAGACGACGTCGGCGTCGGCCGCCGAGAAGTTCGCGCTACCCGAAAGGTCGTTGTCGGTGCTGCCCACCTCGATATAGGACTTGTCGGTAAACCGTTGCGCCGCAGGGCGATCCACGCCGACTGTGGTCAACACGCTGCCCGGGAAGCTGTCGGCCCCGTAGATCCGGACGGCATTTTCGGTGAACTGCACGACCGATGCCTGATAGTGGGCGGAGTCGTGGGCTGCGCCGTCGTCGTGGGCCCTGGTGGTGAAGTGGTCGATCACGTCGTTGGCGGCGTCGGCCCGTGCGGTGGCCTCGGCGACTCCGCGAAAGTTGTTCTGCCAGGCCGCGCCAGGAGCGCCGGTGAACACCGTCGGGGCGATGGCCGCCAGGTCCGCGTACAGCTTCGGTGTCAGGGCTTGCGAGCCGAGGATCAGGTCGGGCTTGGCGGTCCTGATTGCGCCGAGATCGGGGTTGCTGCGGGTGCCCACGGCAGGGAGTTTGTGCACGACGGTGCCCAGGTAGGACGGCTGATCCGACGCACCGTCCGGCAGCGCGGCCCCGACGATGCGTGACTGCAGACCCAGCGCGCACAACGCGTCGAGTTGGTCGCCGGAAAGCACCACGATGCGCTGCGGGTCGTCCGGAACCTGGGCGGTGTCAGGCTCGACCCCGGCCGCGTTGTGGGCGATTCGCGGCGACGCCGCGGCGTCGAGGCCGGCCGGTTCCGGGGCGCATGACTCGTCGGGCCGGCGCTGATTGCCCAGCACGCCCGCGCCGGCGATCTGGGTGGTGCTGGTGATCACCGATGCCGAGGGCGTCTTGTTGCCGCCGGAGTCCGAGGTGCAACCACTGCATGCGGCGATGGCCAGCGAGGCCGTGATCGCAGCGGCCATTGCGGGTCGCGCACCCCTGAGCAGCACGGGTCCGACGTTAACATCCGGCCAGGTAAACGCGACCCCAGCTGACGGCTCGCGGCGGCGCAACGGCCATGTACGACAGTTTGTAGGACCTGTCCGTCGTAGCGCCCATGCGAAGGCTAGACTCGGAACCCTGTGATCACGGTTGCCCTGCTCGACGTTTGGAGGAGCTCTTGACTGCCGAAGCGCCCCCTTTGGGAGAACTCGAGGCCAGTCGCCCGTACCCGGCGCGAACAGGTCCTAAAGGCAATCTGATCTACAAGCTGATCACTACCACCGATCACAAGCTGATCGGGATCATGTACGTGGTCACCTGCTTCGTCTTCTTCTTCGTCGGGGGCCTGCTGGCGCTGCTGATGCGCGTCGAATTGGCCGCGCCGGGACTGCAGTTCCTGTCCAACGAGCAGTACAACCAGCTGTTCACCATGCACGGCACGATCATGCTGCTGTTCTATGCGACGCCGATCGTGTTCGGCTTCGCCAACCTGGTGTTGCCGCTGCAGATCGGCGCGCCGGACGTGGCGTTCCCGCGGTTGAACGCCTTCTCGTTCTGGCTGTTCCTGTTCGGCGCGATGATCGGTATGGCCGGCTTCATCACCCCTGGCGGCGCCGCCGACTTCGGCTGGACCGCCTACACGCCGCTGACCGATGCCATCCACTCGCCCGGCGCCGGCGCCGACCTGTGGATCATGGGCCTGATCGTTGCCGGTCTGGGCACCATCCTCGGTGGCGTCAACATGATCACCACCGTCGTCTGCATGCGGGCGCCGGGTATGACGATGTTCCGGATGCCGATCTTCACCTGGAACATCCTGGTGACCTCGATCCTGGTGCTGCTGGCCTTCCCGCTGCTGACCGCGGCGTTGTTCGGCCTGGCCGCCGACCGGCACTTGGGCGCCCACATCTACGACTCGGCCAACGGCGGAGTTCTGTTGTGGCAGCACCTGTTCTGGTTCTTCGGACACCCCGAGGTGTACATCGTCGCGCTGCCGTTCTTCGGGATCGTGACCGAGATCTTCCCGGTGTTCTCCCGCAAGCCGATCTTCGGTTACACCACGCTGGTGTACGCGACGCTGTCGATCGCCGCGCTCTCGGTCGCGGTGTGGGCGCACCACATGTTCGCCACCGGCGCGGTGCTGCTGCCGTTCTTCTCGTTCATGACCTACCTGATCGCGGTACCGACCGGCATCAAGTTCTTCAACTGGGTCGGCACGCTGTGGAAGGGTCAGTTGACCTTTGAGACGCCGATGCTGTTCTCGATCGGCTTCATGGTTACCTTCCTGCTCGGTGGCCTGACCGGGGTGCTGCTGGCCAGCCCGCCGCTGGACTTCCACGTCACCGACAGCTACTTCGTGGTGGCGCACTTCCACTACGTGCTGTTCGGCACGATCGTGTTCGCCACCTTCGCCGGCACCTACTTCTGGTTCCCGAAGATGACGGGTCGCATGCTCGACGAGCGACTGGGCAAGTTGCACTTCTGGCTGACCTTCATCGGCTTCCACACGACGTTCCTGATCCAGCACTGGCTGGGCGACATCGGCATGCCGCGTCGCTACGCCGACTACCTGCCCACCGACGGGTTCGAGCCCTACAACGTGGTGTCGACCATCGGCGCGTTCATCCTTGGCGTGTCGATGATTCCGTTCGTCTGGAACGTGTTCAAGAGCTGGCGTTACGGCGAGGTCGTCACGGTCGACGACCCGTGGGGTTACGGCAACTCGCTGGAGTGGGCGACCAGTTGCCCGCCGCCGCGGCACAACTTCACCGAGCTGCCGCGCATCCGTTCGGAGCGGCCGGCGTTCGAGCTGCACTACCCGCACATGATCGAGCGGATCCGGGCGGAGGCTCACGTGGGTCGGGCGCACGGCCCGTCGGACGGCGACGTCACCAGAGCCGACGACGTCAACGTTCGCTCGTAATGCTTTATCGCGCAGGCAATCTGGGGTGAGTACCCCCCGTAAGGTGTCGGCGTTGATCACCGTCACCGGTCACGACAAGCCAGGTGTGACGTCGGCGCTCTTCGAGGTGCTGTCCGCACACAGAGTCGAGCTGCTGAACGTCGAGCAGGTGGTGATCCGGGGTCGGCTCACACTGGGCGTGCTGGTGACGGCGCCGTCGGAAGTCCTTGACGGCCAAGCCTTTCGGGACGAAGTCGAGGCTGCGATTCACTCGGTAGGGCTGGACGTCGCTATCGAGCGCAGCGACGATCTGCGGATCATCCGCGAACCCTCGACGCACACGATCATGGTGCTGGGCCGTCCGATCACCGCCGAGGCGTTCGGCGCCGTTGCCCGCGAAGTCGCGTCGTTGGGCGTCAACATCGACCTGATCCGCGGCGTCTCCGACTATCCCGTCACCGGTCTCGAACTGCGGGTCTCCGTACCGCCTGGCGTCGGGGGACAGCTGCAGGAGGTGTTGACCCGGGTCGCCGCTGACGTCGGCGTCGACGTCGCGCTCGAGGACTACAACATCGCGCGGCGGGCCAAGCGCCTCATCGTGTTCGACGTCGACTCGACGCTGATTCAGCAGGAGGTCATCGAGATGCTGGCGGCCCGCGCGGGCGCCGAAGAAGCCGTCAAGGCGATCACCGACGCCGCCATGCGCGGTGAATTGGACTTCGCCGAGTCGCTGCACCAGCGGGTCGGCACGCTGGCCGGCCTGCCGGTCGAGGTGCTCGACGACGTCGCCGCAGATGTGGAGCTGACCCCCGGTGCGCGGACCACCATCCGCACGCTGCGCCGTCTGGGCTACCACGTGGGTGTGGTTTCCGGCGGCTTCCGCCAAGTCATCCAATCGCTGGCCGACGAGCTGATGCTGGACTTCGTCGCCGCCAACGTGCTCGAGGTCGTCGACGGCAAACTCACCGGGCGGGTCGTCGGCGAAATCGTCGATCGCGCCGGAAAAGCGAAGGCGCTGCGCGACTTTGCGAGTCAGGTCGGAGTGCCGATGGCACAGACGGTCGCGGTCGGTGACGGCGCCAACGACATCGACATGCTGGCCGCCGCCGGCCTGGGCATTGCATTTAACGCCAAGCCCGCGCTGCGGGAAGTCGCCGACGCGTCGCTGAGCCATCCCTACCTGGACACCGTGCTGTTTCTGCTCGGGGTGACGCGCGGCGAGATCGAGGCCGCCGACGCGCTCGACGGTGTGGTGAGCCGCGTCGACATCCCGCCGGAGTAGGCGCGCGGCCGGTCGGCCGTCGCGGGACGTCAGACGTTGCCGCACCGCACCACCCGTCACACCAGCATCGGGAGGTGGATAGCACTCGTTTTCGAAATCGTGGTCATATGCGATATCACCTCGGCGTTGATATCGCCCGCGGTCACAAATCGTAAAAGGAGTGTCTACGCGGCCAGAGGTCAGTGGGGCTGGTGTGACTCGCGGAGCGGGTCGCTAATCATCCCGCCGGAGTAGCCGCGCGGCCGGTACGGCACGATGGTCGGGTGGCCGAAAAGGGTGGTGAGGCAATCGACCCCGACCTGCTGATCGACTTCACCGACGTGTCGTTGCGTCGTGACGGCCACACCCTCGTCGGGCCGGTGACCTGGTCGGTCGAACTCGACGAACGCTGGGTGATCATCGGCGCCAACGGCGCCGGCAAGACGTCATTGCTGCGTATCGCCGCGGCCGCCGAGCATCCCACGTCTGGGGTCGCCCACGTGTTGGGCGAGCGGCTCGGCCGGGTCGACATGTCCGAGTTGCGTGCGCGGGTGGGATTGAGTTCGTCTGCGCTGGCGCAACGCATTCCCGGCAACGAGATCGTGCGCGACCTTGTTGTCTCGGCCGGTTACGCGGTGCTGGGTCGCTGGCGAGAACGCTACGAAGACGTCGATTACAACCGCGCCGTCGACATGCTGGAGAGTTTGGGTGCCGAGCATCTGGCCGACCGTCGCTACGAGACCCTGTCCGAGGGCGAGCGCAAGCGAATCCTGATCGCCCGGGCGTTGATGACGGACCCCGAGTTGCTGCTGCTCGACGAACCCGCGGCGGGCCTCGACCTGGGCGGACGCGAGGAGCTGGTGGCACGGCTGGGCGACCTGGCCGCCGATCCCGACGCGCCGGCACTGGTCCTGGTCACCCACCACGTCGAGGAGATTCCGCCCGGCTTCAGCCACTGCATGCTGTTGTCGGAGGGGCGGGTCGTCGCCGCGGGACTGCTGTCTGATGTCCTGACCGCAGGAAACTTGTCCGCGACGTTCGGCCAGTCGATCGATGTGGACGTGATCGACGGGCGTTACTTCGCCCGTCGCACCCGCACCCGCGCGGCACATCGGAGGCGCTCATGAGTGACGACACATTGGTTCCGTTGCCGGTGCGCCCGGCCGCGACGGTGATGCTGGTGCGCGAACAACCGGAAAGCCCAGCCGGGATCGACGTCTTCCTGATGCGACGCCACTCGAAGATGGAGTTCGCCCCCGGCACCATGGTGTTCCCAGGCGGCGGCGTCGACGACCGTGACCGCACTGCCGACATCGCTTGGGCCGGACCGCCGCCGGAATGGTGGGCCGAGCGGTTCGGTACCGACACCGAGCTGGCCACGGCACTGGTGTGCGCTGCGGCCCGGGAGACATTCGAGGAGTCCGGAGTCTTGTTCGCGGGCCCAACCGACGACCCGGACGGCATCGTGCGCGACGCCTCGGTCTACGCCGACGCCCGCCGCGCCCTCGATGACCGGACGCTGTCGTTCGCCGATTTTCTGCGCCAGGAAAATCTGGTGCTGCGCTCGGATCTGCTGCGGCCGTGGGCCAATTGGGTCACGCCCGAAGCGGAGCGCACCCGTCGTTACGACACCTACTTCTTCGTCGGCGCCTTGCCGGAAGGTCAGCGCGCCGACGGCGACAACACCGAATCCGACCGTGCCGCGTGGACGACGCCGCAGGCTGCCATCGCCGACTTCGAAGCCGGCCGTTGCTTCTTGCTTCCGCCGACCTGGACCCAGCTGGACTCGCTGAACGGACACTCGGTTGCCGACGTGCTGGCCATCGAGCGTCAGATCGTGACCGTGCAGCCCAATGTCGAAATCGACGGCGACAACTGGATTTTCGAGTTCTTCGACTCAGACCGCTATCACCGGGCCCGTAAAGCCGGCGGAATGGGTTGGAAGCATTGAGCGAGTTCGTCAGCGTCCACCTGGCCACCGACCGTCCCGGAGTCGGGACGATCGTGCTTTCGCGACCGCCGACCAACGCGCTGACTCGGCAGGTGTACCGGGAGATCGAGCAGGCCGCGCACGAGGTGAGCCGTCACGACGGCATCTCCGCCGTCATCCTCTTCGGCGGCCACGAAATCTTTTGCGCGGGTGACGACATGGCCCAGCTGCGCACGCTGACCGCGCCGGAAGTCGAAAGCTGGATAGGCGTGCACCGCGCCGCAATCGACGCCGTCGCATCGATCCCCAAACCCACCGTCGCCGCGATAACCGGATACGCGCTGGGCGCCGGGTTGGGTCTGGCCCTGGCGGCGGACTGGCGGGTGAGCGGCGACAACGTCCGGTTCGGGCTGACGGAGATCCTGGCCGGGCTGGTTCCCGACGGCGACGCCATGGCGCGGCTGGCCCGCACCGTCGGCGCCAGCAGGGCCAAGGAGTTGGTCTACAGCGGCCGCTTCTTCGACGCCGAAGAGGCTCAGGCGCTCGGGCTGGTCGACGAGACGGTGGCCCCCGACGGTGTGTACGACGCCGGGGCAACGTGGGCGAGCCGCTTCGTCAACGCACCCCGATCGGCGCTGGCCGCCGCCAAGGCCGGCCTTGACGACGTGTACCGCGCTGCTCCGGCCGAGCGATGGGAAGCCGAGCGGCGTCGCTACCTCGAAGTGTTCGACGCGAATCTGCGACAACCGACGACACAGCCGACCTAAGGTATGAGCTAACTCCCCTCAGCACCGGTGAAGGAGGTCGCAGTGGTCCTCCGAACGAGTCTTTGCGTCGGTGCCGCCGTCGCGGCGACGGCAATGTTCGCGTCACCAGCGGCCAACGCCGACGATTTCGGACTCGGCGCCGTGCTCAGCGACCTCGTCGCCGGCGCGACATCCGCGGAAGTTGGCAACCAGGCGATCGAGCAGGCTCTGACCGCCGGCACGTCGGGCGCCGAAACGCTTACTGCGGCAGGGCTTTTTCAGCAGTACATCTACGACCCGCTGCACGCCGGTGTCGAAAGCTGGATCCAGAGCTCGTTCGGCGAGCAGGTCGACCACGCCATCAATACGGCTTTCGGCCAGTTGCTGATCGGTAACGGCGTTGACGGCACGCAGGCCGACCCCACCGGCGGCGACGGCGGCCTGTGGTTCGGTGACGGCGGAAACGGCTGGGACAGCACCCAACCCGGAGAAGCCGGCGGATCCGGCGGCGACGCGGTGGGCTTCTTCGGCAGCGGCGGTGAAGGGGGAGCGGGCGGCGCGGGCGCCGCGGGCGGCGACGGCGGGGACGCCGGCTCGCTGTTCGGTATCGGTGGTGACGGCGGCAACGCGGGTGCGGGCCTCACGGCTGCGGGGTTGCCCGCGCTCGGCGGGGCCGGCGGGAATGCCGGTGCATTCGGCGAGCACGGCATGGTCGGTGACTTCGGTGCCGTGCCGACGATCCCAACCGAGGGCGGCCTGACCACCAGTGGCGACTGGCTGACCAACAGCGACGGCCAGGTCGTCCTGTTACACGGCCTCAACGAGGTCTACAAGGTGGCACCGGGCGAGCCGTCTGCCAACGGGTTCAGCAACGACGACGCCGCGTTCCTGGCCCAAAACGGCTTCAACGCGGTCCGGGTCGGCGTCATCTGGTCGTATCTCGAACCCGAGCCCGGCGTCTTCGACACCGCCTACCTGAACTCGATCGAGCAAACCGTCCAAACCTTGGGTAACCACGGCATTTACAGCATCATCGACTTCCATCAAGATGCTTACAGCAGTGCATTCGGGGGCGAAGGTGCGCCGGATTGGGCGACGATCACCGAGGGGGCTGCCAACCCGTCGCTGCCGTTCCCGTACAACGAGTTCTTCAACCCCGCCGAGCAGCAGGCCTGGGACTCGCTCTGGAACAACGCCGATGCATCGAACGGCATTGGGCTGGAAGACAACTACTCACAGATGTTGCAACACGTCGCGGGCGCCTTCAACGGCAACCCCAACGTGGCTGGATTCGAGCTCATCAACGAACCGTCGCCGGGCGCAACGACATTCCTGTCGACCCTATTCGGCAGCCCGTCTTTCGACAGTCAACAGCTGACTCCGTTCTACGACCAAGGGGCCGACGCGATCCGGTCCGTCGACCCGACCACGCCGATCTTCTTCGAACCCAACGTTCTCGCCAACGCAGGCCTGCCCATCGATCTGGGCCATGTGGACGCGACGAATACGGTCTTGTCGTTCCACGACTACTGCGAATTCGACCTCGGCCCGCTGGGCTGTCTGCCGAGCGTCAACGCGATCGTCGGAAATGCCGAGAATTATGCACAGGCGCAGGGAATTCCGGCGTTCATGTCCGAGTTCGGCGCCACCAGCAACCAGGCGCAGATCCTGGCCCCGCTGCAGGGTGCCGACCAGCACCTGATCGGGTGGACGGAATGGGCGTATTCCGGCCAGGGCGACATCTCCACCAGCGCGAGCCCGCCTGATTCGGAGTCGTTGGTCTACAACCCGGCAGATCCGCCGATCGGCGCCAACGTCAACACCGCCAACCTGGAGACCCTGGCCGAGCCCTACCCCCAGGTGATCTCCGGCACTCCAGAGTCGTACTCGTTCGAAAACGGCACCTTCCAGTTTAGCTATTCGACCGGCGAGGCAGACGGGCTGGGCAGCTTCCCGGCCGGTTCACAGACCACCATCGCGATCCCGAGCGTTGAATTCCCCGACGGCTACCAGGTCAGCGTCACCGGTGGTGAGGTCGTGTCGGCCCCCAACGCCACGGAACTGGTGATCGCCTCGAATCCCGGCGCCGGCGCTGTCTCGGTCACGGTGAGCGCCGCGGGAGCCTAGGCAGGATGGCCTGCAATCGTCGCTATAGGCTGGTCGACCATGACCAGTACCGACCCGGCGCCGCAGCCGCGCGCCACCGCTGAGCAGGTCGAGGCCGCGCGTCACGACAGCAAGCTGGCCCAGGTCCTTTATCACGATTGGGAAGCGGAGAACTACGACGAGAAGTGGTCGATCTCCTACGACCAGCGTTGCGTCGAGTACGCCCGCGACTGCTTCAACACCGTCGTTCCCGACGACGAGATCCACCGATTGCCCTACGACACCGCCCTCGAGCTGGGCTGCGGCAGCGGTTTTTTCCTGCTGAACCTCATCCAGTCGGGGGTGGCGCGCCGCGGATCGGTCACCGACCTTTCCCCGGGCATGGTCAAGGTCGCCACCCGTAACGGGCAGTCGCTTGGGGTTGGATATCGATGGCCGGGTCGCCGACGCCGAGCGCATTCCCTACGACGACAATTCCTTCGACCTGGTCGTCGGACACGCTGTGCTGCACCATATTCCGGACGTCGAGCTGACGCTCCGTGAGGTACTTCGCGTGCTGCGGCCCGGTGGCCGGTTCGTGTTCGCCGGCGAGCCGACCACGGTCGGCAACAGCTATGCCCGCACACTGTCGACGCTGACCTGGCGGGCCGCGACCAACGCCACCAAATTGCCCGGCCTCGACAGCTGGCGCCGTCCGCAGGCTGAACTCGATGAGTCGTCGCGCGCCGCGGCACTGGAGTCGATCGTTGACCTGCACACTTTCACCCCGGCCGAGCTGGAAAAGATGGCCAGGTCCGCCGGTGCGGTGGACGTAGACACGGCCACCGTCGAATTCACCGCGGCGATGCTCGGCTGGCCGCTGCGGACCTTCGAATACGCCGTGCAGCCGGACAAGCTGGGCTGGGCCTGGGCCAGTTTCGCGTTCAACAGCTGGAAGCTGCTGAGCTGGGCCGACGCCAATGTCTGGCGCCGCCTGGTACCGAAGGGCTGGTTTTACAACGTCGAGATCACCGGGATCAAGCCGTCCTGAACTTCGGCCTCGACGACGTCGCCTACCTGACGTCGGACGAAGGCTCCGCCGCGCTGGCCGTGGTCGAGGCCCTGCCGCTGACCGACCGGGTCGGCGAGATCGCCCGATTGCGAGAGCGATTCGGCGATCGGACGCCCATATTGGTGGAGACAGTACTGCTGCGCCGGCGCGCGGCCACGAAGTTCGCAGAGCTGCCCGGCACTGGCAACTGGTTGTTCACCGATGACGCGCTGCAGCAGGCCAGCGCTGCCCCGGTCGCGCTGCATCGGGCGAAGCGGCTGCGCGGCACCGTGGTTCACGACGTGACCTGCTCAGTCGGCACGGAGCTGGCGGCGCTGCGCGAATCGGCCACCCGGGTGCTCGGCAGCGACATCGACCCGGTGCGGCTGGCGATGGCTCGACACAATCTCGGTGACACCGTCGACCTCTGCCGCGCCGACGCGCTGAATCCGGTCACGCGTGACGCGGTGGCGGTCGCCGACCCGGGACGACGAAGGGGCGGTCGGCGGCGGTTCGATCCCCGCGACTACCAGCCCGCCCTTGATGAGCTGCTCGGGACGTATCGGGGTCGGGATCTGGTGGTGAAATGCGCGCCCGGAGTCGATTTCGATGCGCTGGCGCAGCTCGGGTTCGACGGAGAGATCGAGGTGACCTCGTATCGCGGCTCGGTGCGAGAAGCCTGCCTGTGGTCGACGGGTCTGACCGTGCCAGGTGTGCGCCGGCGGGCCAGCGTCCTGGACCGTGACGAGCAGCTCACCGACGCCGAACCAGACGATTGCCCGGTGCGGCCGGCTGGCCGGTGGATTGTCGACCCCGACGGCGCCGTGGTGCGAGCCGGTTTGGTCCGACACTTCGCTGCGCGCTACGGGCTGTGGCAGCTCGATCCCAAGATCGCCTACCTGTCCGGGGACCGGTTGCCGTCGGGCCTCCGCGGGTTCGAGGTCCTCGAGCAGATGGCGTTCGACGAGCGCAGGCTTCGGCAAGCGTTGGCGGTACTCGACTGCGGGGTACTGGAGATCTTGGTCCGCGGTGTGGATGTCGATCCAGACGCGCTGCGTCGGCGCATGGCGCTGCGGGGCAGCCAGTCGCTGACCGTGGTCGTCACCCGGATCGGGTCAGGCGCGGCCGCCCGGGGGATCGCGTTCCTGTGTCGCCCATCGCGGTGACGGCGCCGAGAACGTCGGTATCGCCGCCGCAACGGCCTGTTATCGACCCCGGTCTGACTGAACGCTGAGAAAATACCTGAAGTTTATTTAGCCTTTGTTCGGACTGATGACGTCCTCATCAATAAACTGAATCCGCCTCGGCTGGGGTGCCGGGGGACAAACAGTGCGCGCGATTGCCGTGCGGCGGGGGAGAGGAAATTCCATGTCGAAAGCTGGTGGGCTTGCCCGATTGGGCATGTTGGCCGTTGGATTGGGTATTGGAGCGGCAATGGCCGCTCTGCCGGGAACCGCTTCCGCGGATTCCTCGACCGATTGGTTGTCCGCGGTCGACAGTTTGCTGGGCAGTGCCGCCCTCCCTGCCGCAGACGCGTCAGGACTGAACATGGCCGTTTCGATCGACGGCATCACACTGATGCAGTCGGGAACCGCGTTCGCCCACTCGGGCAGCAACGGGGACATCGCGATGGCCACTGGCGCGGGCGATACCGCCTACGCCTTCGGCAACGGCAACTACGCCGCCGTCTACGGCACCAACGACATCGGCATCGCCGGCGGTACCACGGCCGCCAACGCAGCCGGCTCGAGCGGCGACAATGTCTACATCGACGGCGACAACGACTCCGCATTCGCCGGCGGCATCAACGGCATTGACGATGGTGCCGAGATCACCGGCAGCAACGATGCGGCCGAAGCCGGTTCCAGCGCAACGGGTATGGGGAGTTACGATGTGGCCTACGTGGAGGGCAGCAACCTCGGGAACGCTAATGCGACCGGCGCCAGCTACCTCGTCGACGTCTTGAAGGCATACGGTGACAAATCAGCCGACGCCGCCGCCAGCCATGGCGGCCTGCTGGCCGATCTGCTGCCATCCGCCGATGCTTCGGGCGCAGCCACCGGCGGTAACTTCCTGACCGATCTGCTGTCGGCATTTGACGCTTCGAGCGCCGCCGAAAGTAGCCACTTTTTCACCGAGCTCGCGTCGCTGTTCTGACGTCGCTGATTGCCGGTTCGGCGGTCGCCGATCCGGCAATCATTGCGGCGAAGATGTTTGCCAGGTTTGAGCACCGAGGCGTGAAATTCTCGGCTTGTGAGATCGTCTCGGCAACTCTCGGCGCCCCTGACGCCGCACCTTTCGGGGCTAATTCGCGCACGGTGTGAAATCGCACGCAACAACGACGACCTGGCCCATGCATGCCGCGCCCGGCAAGCCGTTTCCCGATCCGCGGCGGCGACCGCGGCCTTTGTTCGGAATCGGCGCAACGAACAAAAACTGAGACGCAATGTCCGGAAGTCCAGACTTTTCCGAGTGCGAAAACGATGTGTTCCCTTGGGCACCGACGCGCTGACGACACTTCTGTGTTGACCGGCCGGATCGCGTTCCTGGATATCGCCAGGAGCCCGGTCCGGAGCACCACCCGATGCGCTGGTCGCAAAAATAGGGAAATCTCCCCATGAAATCCGGTGGGTGCCAGCCGCAGACTGATGTGTGCGCGCCGGGGGCCGGCGGGAACCGCGGAGAAGCATTACCGGGACATGATGCGGCTGCTGCGGTGGCCACCGCCCCCGGCTGCGCGGATCGACGGGCAGTGATGAACCTGCCGCTGCCGCCGACTCCCTGGTGGGCTGGTGTTTAGGCCAAAGCGCGAGCCCACCACGGTCGTCGCGGACGTGCACGGATATTTGCCAGCGCCGTCAATAGCTACGCGCACGACCGGCCCCCTAACTGGTCTTGGTGCACGTCAGCGTGCTATCCGTGCCGTGCCAGAGCGAAAGCTTGCGAATTGATGAACTTTTCTCAGGTAACCTGGCTTTAACACGTCTCGTGTCTTACATTTGATTTGTATATGTGTCAGCCCGTCGGCGAAAGGAAATTTCCCGATGAAGTCTCGCGACATTGCCCGGGTGGGCCTGCTGGCTTTGGGTCTGTCGATCGGCTCGCTGACTGTGTCGGCGCCGGATATTGCCCGGTCAGACACTCCGAATGCCTTGAGCGCCGGAAGCGGCGCGGTCGTCATCAATTCCGACGGCAGCGCGCAAGCCGGCGGTCGTCAGGACTACACGCAGCGCCTTGGTTGCGAGAAGGCCAGTAAACCAACCTGTAACAAGCCAGGGCGACGGTCGACTCGACGCTGATCCGACCTTTCTTCGCAGGAGTAGTTGGCCGCTCGCATTTTTTTTCGCGGTGACAAGCCGTCGGAAGTCGGGGATTTTCGCGTACCGAAGGTATACCTCCGGGGAATCGGCCAAACATTCCGAATGTGCGGGCCCTGATTCCGGAGATATGACCGGTATCTCTCGGATTGATCTTGGTCCCAACTCAAGTTGCGCGAGCGTCAAAAACATACCGGCCGCCGCTGATCTTGATCGAAAGCCTGCAAAATGCTTCTTCTGTCCGCGACGCACAGCACATCGAACCAGCTTTAGTCGCCAGAATAAGAGCTCAGGAATTTTTCTAAAATTATCAGACTTTGTTCGATCAGAATTGACGCATACGCATAGGCTGAGGCCACTCGGCGCGGTGGGCCGGGAACAGCTAAAAGGCGCGCACATTGCGCGTTGGGGGAAAGGGAAAATCAATGAGGAGCACTCGTGCTTTGACTCGGCTGGGAATGCTGGCCGTCGGATTGGGTATTGGGGGAGCGCTCGCCGCAACCCCGGGAATTGCGTCGGCAGATTCATCCTTCGATTGGTTGTCCACTGTCGACAGTTTTCTCAGCGGCGGTGCATTGTCAGCGGCCGACACTACGCCGGCGTTGAATCTCGCCATCTCATTCGACGGAATGTCGCTATTCCAGGACGGCACTGCGCACGCCTACACAGGAACTGACGGTGACATCGCCATCGCCAATGGCGCCGGCGCGACCGCCTACGCGTTCGGCTCCAACAACTACGCAAGCGTCGACGGTGTCGGTTCGACTGCTGTGGCAGGCGCCTATAGCGACGGCGGCGCAGGTGCCTCGAGTGACAACACCGCCTTCGTATTCGGTGACAACAGCTTCGGCTACGCCGGGACGACTGATGCGGCGAACCCCGGCAATTTCAACTACGCCGTCATCTTCGGCAACAACGACACCGCGTGGGCCGGCGGCAACGCTGCCGGATCGGGCAGTTACGACGGGGCCTACGTCGAAGGCAGCAACCTTGGGACGGCTCACGCTCAAGGTGCCGACTACCTGGCCGACATCCTGAAGTTCTACGGCGACGGCGGGTCGACGACCACCGCCGCGGCAGCCGAGAGCACCAACCTGCTGTCGACCACCGATCCCTCCGGTGCGCTGGCCGACGGTCAGGCGTTCTGGGCCGACCTGTTCTCCGGCGACACCTCGGGTGCGCTGACTGCCGGCACCAACTACTGGGCCGACCTGGTGTCGGGACTGGATGCGTCCGGAGCGCTGGGCGACAGCAGCACGGTGTGGACCGACCTAATCTCGGCCTTCGATGGTGCGGGGACAGCAGCGGATTTCAGCCACTTGTGGACTGATCTCACGACTCTGTTCTAAAAGGACCCGCCTGCCGGGTCGGCGGCCGCCGTTAGGGAGGACGGTGGCCGCTGACCTGGGCAGGCTCTGATCAGGAGACGTTTACAGTCCGTCGCGGTGGGGGCCAGGTACGCTGGCGAGACGGCATTTCAGCCGTTCTGAGTCTGCGAGGACGAGTCGACCGATGCGCAAGATCCTGTCGGCCGCGCTGATAGCGGCCGGAGCCCTGCTGGGCTGGTCCGGCGGCGCAGTCGCACAAGCGGACTCGGCCTGCGCCAACTTGGGCGGCGCACTCCAGGATGACCAAACGTGCATTGTGCATACGGTTACTCCCGCCTACACGGTGAACATGACTTTCCCGGCGGACTATCCCGACCAGTCGCTCACTGATTTTCTCGTCCAGAATCGCGACGGTTTCGTCAGCGTGGCGCAGACGTCATCGCCGACCTCCACTCCGCGCGATGTGCCTTACCAAATGGACGTCACCTCCGAGCAGTATCACTCCGGCCAGGCACCCGGCGGAACCCGCAGCGTCGTGCTCAAAGTCTTTGAAGACCTCGGCGGCCCACGGCCGTCCACGTTCTATAAGGGCTTCAATTACGACCTGGCGGGGCAGAAGGCGATCACCTTCGACACGCTATTCGCGCCGAATACCAAGCCGCTCGATTCGATTTTTCCGATCGTGCAACGGGAAGTCGGAAAACAAACGGGGCTCGGCGCCGCAATTTCGCCCGGGTCTGGATTGGATGCTTCGCACTATCAAAACTTTGCGATCAACGACGACGAGCTGATTTTCTTCTTCGCGCCCGGCGAACTTCTGCCATCACTGGCCGGTGCCAGCCAGGTTCACGTCCCGCGCAACGCCATCCCGCCACTGGCGATCAAGAGCTAACTCGGGGCGAAGCTGTACACCTGTCCGTCGCTGGTTGCAGCGACGACGCGGCGATCATGACCGATCGAGACGCCCACCGGGTATCCCGTGGCCTCCGGCAGCGGGTAGCTGTTGAGCGTTCGGCCGCTACCCGGATCGAAGACCAGCAGCGTCATGCCCTGCGCGCCTTCACCCGGCCCACCGGTCACCACGGCGTAGCCGACCCCACTCCCAGCCAGACTGGACGTCGACAGCGGGCTGACGTCGTTGCGTCGCCACACCTCCTGCGCATGGTCACCGGCGTCTTTGAACGCGACTAGGCGGGTGTCCGGGCCCCCGCCCGAGACGATCAATCCGTCCGGTGTCACCGACGGCGGCGTCTGCGGCAGGAATTTCAGCGGAACCGACCACTTCGGCTTTCCATCGGACGCATGCAGTGCCCACAGTCGCTGGTCGCGGCCGTTGACGTAAATGGTGGAACCGTCGCGAGACGCCACCGGGCTGGCCTCGACGCCTTCGGCGACGGCGTTGCTGGTCCATTCCCGAGTCAGCAACGGATTCTGGCCGGGGTGGTACTTCAGCCCGACGAGGCCCGGCGCCGGCGCGCCCGGTTCCCACAGGCCGATCACCACCATCCCGCTGTCCTTTGCGAAAGCCGGGGCGGCCGCGACCGGGCACCCCTCCTTTGCCGGTCCGCAGTCCGCGAGACCACGGGTGAAGTCGCTGGGGTCGACGTTGTCCACCAGGTCCACCGAGTTGCCGACCACTGTGCCGCGATGGCCGTCGAAAACCTGCACCTGTCCCAGGTGCGTGACCACCAAGACATGGCCGTGTCCGAGAATCCTTGGCGTAGAGGGCAAACCCATGACGGGGCGCCGCCAACGAATCCACTGGGTGACCGGGAAGGACAGGATGGCTCCGGGCTGGCCGACGTAAAGGTTGTCGAAACCGTCGAACAGCGGGCTGGAAATGCCGCCGCCCTGATACAGCCGGGTGCACCAACGTTGCCGGCCGCTGTCGTCGTTCTCCCACTCCATCAGCGAACAGCCACCCGGCGTCTGCGCGTTTGCGGCCAGCCAGCTGCGTGAGCTGAGCGCGACGGACGACGCCAGCGATCCCTTGACCGAGCGAGTCCAGCGCAGGCTCAGCCGAGCGGCGCCGGGTGTGGCGCTGTAGCTGCTGTTGGCGGCGTCGCCGTACTGTGCGGGCCACCCCTCGGCCGGCACGGTGTCGACCCAGGCATCGGTGTTTCCGCATCCCGCTGCCACTGCCGTCAGAAGGATCGCCGACACCACCGATGACCAATGCCGCACTGCACGGCGGGGAATCGGCCGGGACACGGTGCGGGTTCCACATCCTTCCGGAATGCGATGGCACGGTGGCCATCAGCAGATATCGAGTACAGCCGAGGGTAACCTGTGCCGACTGGGGTAGGGCCTATTGCCCAGCGTGCCTCCGCGCCCCAGTAAGGTTTTCGGCCATGACGAGCATGTGGGGCGCCCCGATTCACCGCCGCTGGCGGGGCTCGAATCTGCGCGACCCGCGGCAGGCCAGGTTCCTCACCCTGGCCTCACTGAAGTGGGTCCTGCGCAACCGCGCCTACACCCCGTGGTATCTGGTGCGCTACTTCCGGCTGCTGAAGTTCAAGCTGGCCAATCCGCACATCATCACCCGGGGCATGGTGTTCATCGGCAAGGGCGTCGAGATCCACGCGACTCCCGAACTCGCGCAGCTGGAGATCGGGCGCTGGGTCCACATCGGCGACAAGAACACCATCCGGGCGCATGAGGGCTCGCTGCGTTTCGGCGACAAAGTCGTTCTGGGCCGTGACAACGTCATCAACTGCTACCTGGACATCGAACTCGGCGACTCGATGCTGATGGCCGACTGGTGCTACATCTGCGATTTCGATCACCGTATGGATGACATCACGCTGCCGATCAAGGACCAGGGCATCGTCAAGTCTCCGGTGCGGATCGGACCCGACACCTGGGTCGGGGTGAAGGTCACCGTGCTGCGCGGCACCGCGATCGGGCGAGGCTGCGTGCTGGGATCGCACGCCGTGGTCAGGGGTGAAGTGCCGGACTACTCGATCGCGGTCGGGGCCCCGGCCAAGGTGGTCAAGAACCGGCAGCTGGCCTGGGAGACGTCGGCCGCCCAGCGCGCCGAATTGGCTGCCGCGCTGGCCGACATCGAGCGCAAGAAGGCCGCCCGCTAGCCCATCTCTTGATAGCGGCGCAGTGCCTCGCTGCGCTCCGCCGTGTGATCGACGATGGGTTCGGGGTAATCGCTCGGCCGGTCGCCTTTGGTCAACGTGACGTCTTTGAGATCGGCGAGTTCGGAAACCCAGCGGCGGACGTAATCGCCTGCGGGGTCGAATTTTTCGGCCTGCCTCGTGGGGTTGAACACCCGGAAGTACGGCGCGGCATCGGTACCGCATCCGGCCGACCATTGCCAACCGTGTTGGTTGCTGGCCACATCGCCGTCGACCAGCTGGTCGAGAAACCAGCGGGCGCCCCACTGCCAGGGCAGGTGCAGGTCCTTGACCAAGAACGACGAGACGATCATCCGCACCCGGTTGTGCATGAAGCCGGTTTCGCTGAGCTGACGCATCCCGGCGTCGACGATCGGGAAACCGGTCTTACCTGCTTTCCAGGCCTCGAAGCGCTTCTCGGCTTCTTTCCCTTCATCGACTTTGATCGCGTCGAAGTCGCGGTTCCAGTTCCACCACGCGCTGTCGGGCCAGTGATGCAGCACCGCGGCGTAGAAGTCGCGAAAAGCCAACTCCCGCAGATACGCTCGTGCCCCCGCGCGCCGCTGATCAAGGTCTGCGGCCATGGTCCGCGGGTGAATGGTGCCGAAATGCAGGTGGGCCGACATTCGGCTCGTCCCGGCATGGCCGGGCGTGTTGCGGTCGTCGTCGTAGTTCTGGAGTCCCTCGTCGACGAACTTCTTCCACTGTTTTCGAGCGGCCGCCTCGCCGGCAGGCAGATCGATATCGGCGCCGGGTTCGGGGATGTCCACCGGCTCGGCGCGCTTACTGAGCTGCTCGGGGTCAACCCAGTTCGCGGACTTGGCCCCTGAGCGGGCGGCCGCCCGCCAGCCCATGTCGCGCCACCTCCCGTAAAACGGGGTGAATACCTTGTAAGGCTCCCCGTTGTCCTTGATCACGCGTCCCGGCGACACCAGGTAGGGCGAGCCGGTCGCGACCAAGGACACGTCGCCCAACGCCGCACGCACCCGGTCGTCGCGTCGTCGGCCATACGGCGAGAAATCCTCTGAGATGTGCACCGAACGCGCATCGATTTCGTTGGCCAGTGCCGGGATTCGCTCCTCAGCCGGGCCCCTCGTCACCAGCAGCCGACCGTCCAAGTCGTCGCGCAATTGCCGCAGTGAGTCGCACAGAAACTGCATCCGTCGACCGCCCGACGAGGCCTCCAGCTTCGGGTCGAGCACGAAACACGCCAACACATCACCGCTGTCGGCCGCTCGCAACAGCGGTGGGAGATCTCGCAATCTCAGGTCGCGACGAAACCACAACAATGCGGTCATCGGGGGCTCACCAGGTTCATCGGCGGTTGAGTACCCAAATATGGCCTGACATCAAAGTGGCGAATGCGCACCACAGCGGATAAGGCAGCAGCGCGGCGCCGGCTCGGCGGTCTGCCGCTGCGGTCCGCCGGGCGAGATCGGCGCTGCTGGCAGCCAGTACGGCCGCCCCGACAGCTGAGGCGCCCAGCTTCTGGTATTTGAAGAACAGCCAACTCCAGCCGGCATTGAGGATCAGATTGGCGGCCAAAGCGACGGTGTAGTTGCGGGCCTCGTCGTGTCGGCCGGACGAACGCAGGCGGTCGATGGCGGTCGCCGACGTCACCGCGATATCGCCGTAGAGCGTGGTCCACGCGATCGGAAATACGCCATTTGGCGGCACGTAGCTCGGTTTCCGGAGCCGGGAGTACCACCTGACGACTCGTTGTTGGCTGGCTGCACTGCCAAAACCTGCGGTAGCGCCGACGGCGAGAGTTGTGGCGGCCAGAGTCTGCTTGTTCACCTGAAATCCCTTCGACCCTGCCAAGTCTTTCAGTGAATTAAGTATTAATCAACTGAAGTAATGGTCTTTCTCACGTTAAACTAGGGCCCGTCATGGGATCCGAAGAGATGACGGAAGGCCGAGCCGCACTCGAGCAGCAGATCTCTGCATATCTGCGGGTGATGACGGCCGAGTCCGAGCAGATCGGTCGGTCTTTTGCGTCCGTACATGACGTGCGGCCCACCGACTTTCGCGCGCTGTTGCATGTGATGGTGGCCGAGACCGCGGGGGCACCAGTCACGTCGGGTGAACTGCGTCAACGGATGGGTCTGTCCGGCGCCGCGATCACCTATCTGGTGGATCGGATGATGGCATCCGGTCACATCACCCGCGAGTCCGACCCCGCTGATCGGCGCAAGGTGATCTTGCGTTATTCAGATGCCGGACTGGCGACTGCGCGGGCGTTCTTCGCCCCGCTGGGAAGCCATTCCCACAAGGCGATGGCAGACTTGCCCGACGCCGACCTACACGCGGCGGGCCGGGTGTTCGCCGCGCTGATCGAGGCGATGCGGGGATATCAGGACGACCTCGCATCGCTCAGCGTGCCCGAGTCGCCGGCCGACTGAGCAGGAGGGGAGGTGCGGTGTCAACCGATTCGAACGGGATGGCGACGCGCAAGCGACGCCACATCGATGTATGTCTAGACGAGCGGGTCACCTATACGGGTGTGACGACCGGGCTGGAGCGATACCGCCTCCCGTACAACGCCCTGACTCAGACCAGCCTCGCCGGCGTTGATCTGTCCACCAACTTTCTGGGTGCGCGGTTGCGAGCGCCGATATTGGTCGGGGCAATGACCGGCGGCGCCGAGTTGTCGGGGACGATCAACAGGAACCTGGCAGCGGCCGCCCAGCAACTGGGTGTCGGGATGATGCTCGGTTCGCAACGGATCATGCTGGACAGCGCGCTGGGCGAGCAGGCGGCATCTAGTTTCACTGTTCGCGACGTCGCGCCGGATGTGTTGCTGTTCGGCAATATTGGGCTCGCGCAACTGACTGCTGCTGCCGCCGATGACATTTCGAACGCCCTTAAACGCGTGGGCGCGGATGCGCTTGCGGTGCACACTAATCCCCTCCAAGAGGCTGTTCAGCAAAACGGCGATGGCGACTTCTCGGGATCGCTCGAGCGACTGCGTCAGGTCGCGGGCGCGTTGGAGTATCCGGTCCTGCTCAAAGAAGTCGGCCACGGTATCGGCACCGCGGCGGTCACCGAGTTGATGATGGGGTCGCAAGATCTGCCGGTGGCCGCGATCGATGTTGCCGGCGCGGGCGGGACGTCGTGGTCGCGGGTCGAGCAACTCGTCCGCTATGGCGAGGTCCGGTTCCCCGACTTGGCCGACTGGGGCATTCCGACGGCGCAGGCCATCGTGGAAGTTCGCGGGGCACTGCCGGCGGTCCCGTTGGTCGCCTCCGGTGGTATCCGCACCGGCATGGACGCAGCCAAAGCACTGGCTTTGGGCGCGGACGTGGTGGCGGTCGCCCGCCCACTGCTCGCGGCGGCGATCGAATCGCCTGCGTCCGTGGCGGATTGGCTGCAACGGTTCATCGACGAACTGCGGATCTGCTTGCACGGCGCCGGCGCCGCGGATCTTGCTGAGCTACGCCACGTCGGCGTTGCGCCGCTGTAAATCCAAGTAGGTCAGCTGTTTTCAAGTTGGCTGAGGTGGCGCACGACCGGCGCCGACTTCTGGTGCGTCACAAGCCCGTCCTCGAAAATGGCCATCGCAGCGATCATCGCGCTGAAAACGCGATGCGCAGCGGCGAGATCCTCATCGGGCAGCTCCGCGAGCGCGGCACGTAAGTGCACGCCGAGCGGTGTGAAGAATCCGTGCGCCAGTTCCATCCCGCTGTCTTCATAGCGCAGCAACGCCTTGCGCCGATCTGCGGGATCCGATTCGCGCCTGATGTGGCCGGCGTCGATCATCCGGTCGACAAGGTAAGTGATCGCGGCCGGTGAGACATCCATCCGCTGACGCAGCTGAGCCATGGTCAGCGGCTTTCCTGCCGTCTCGGCGACCATGACGTGCAGCAACGCGTGGAAGTCGTTGCCGCTCACGTCGTGCTGGCGCGCGAAGTAGCGGCCAACCCGGTCGGATTGTGCCGTAACCGCCCGCATATCGGCCGACATCAGCTTTTCTAGCTGTTGCCTGCTGGGAGATGGACTGCCCGTGCCCCGCTTAGTCACCTGACCGCTTCTTCCTTAGCGACTCTCGATCCAGAGTATCGGAAACCAGCTGGATCAGCGACGATACGCGAGCACCCTACATAATGTCGGACCGGATCGCGCCGGAATGGCGGCGACGGGTGAAACGACGTCCCCCGTCGCAGGGTCGGGACATCAGAACCGCCGATGAGATCGCCTGTAGCGCAGGCATTGTGGCTACTCAACGGCTGGCCAGATATCGCCGGCGACAACGCGTCGCGCGACTACCGCCAGGGGCGTGTTGGAATCCTGGGACATCAGCTTGAGCATCTCGAATGCTTCGGCGGCGTCGATGTTGAACCGCTCGATCATCCTGCCCTTGGCCTGACCGATGATGTCGCGGGAGACCAGAGCGGCCCGGAATTGCTGGTCACGCCGCATCATGCTCCACACCAGTGCGGCGTGGGTCGCGAAAACCAGGCCCGTGTCGAGGGAGTTGTCGTCAAACGCCTGCGCCGATTCGGCGTAGAAGTTCAGGATTGCGGCCGTCGACCCTTCCCTCAGCATTCCGATTGAGAGAACCGATCGGATGGGAGTTTGCGCGAGTGCCTCGTGCCGGTAGATCGGCCAGCGCCGGTCGGCCATCAGATCGTCGATCCGGACGCTTTCCTGCAACCTGGCCGCGCTCAGGCTCGGCCCCTGCTGGGATCGGTCCTGGATCTCATCCAGCAGAACCGGGTAGTTATGGGTGGCCGAGGCGGTCTCTGCCCGAGGTCGCCGGCGGCTGACCGTCACGCCCGCATACTGGGCGCCCGGCACAAGTTGCGTCGCGACCTCGATCAAGTCTCGCAGCAGCGTAGGAATGTCGAATGATGCGCGCTGGTGTAAGTCGGACACGAGCCTCGCCGCTTCCAGGTGCACCGCGGATTGCGAATCCAGCGACAACTCATCGGATTTAGGCACGGCCATTGCGCTTGCTTTCCAGGGCGTTAATTATTCTGACTGGGTCGCCGAACTCACGACTTGTCGCGTCGCAACGCGTCGGGTTTGTGGACCGCATCAGCGCCGGTTTTGTCGCTGGTGACCCGGTATTGCGGTTCGTCCTTCGACGCGCGCACTCTGCGACCGGCGGCCTTTTTATCGCCGGTGATCTTGTCTTCGACCGTCCCTTTGACGCTTGTGCCGTGGCTCCTCCACGTGACTTTGTCGCCCTTGCTCAGATCGTCTGCCATCGGATGGCCCTCTCTGACGATTGCTTCAACCGCGCTGACTTGTCGATCGGGGGCCGTGGATTCCGCTACCCGCGGCTAGATAACACTATAAACTTAACTATTCACCTTGTGAAGGAGATGACAGTTGCGTAGCAGCGGTCCGAAAGCGGGTACTCCATACGCGGGCCGCAGTTGCCGCCCAATCCACGGGTAAAACAAGCAAGGGGCGCGCGATGCGGTGCGTAGTCTTTGGCGCCACCGGATACCTCGGAATGCGTCTGGTTCCAGCGCTGCTGTCGGCCGGTCACGATGTCCGGGTGGTGGCGCGTACGCCGGCGAAGCTCGATGACGTGGCGTGGCGCGGCGACGTCGAGGTGGTGCAGGGCGACGTCACCGACGCAGACAAAGTACGAGCAGCGCTCGAGGGCCGGCAGGTTCTTTATTACCTGGTCCATTCGATGCTGAGCGCCAATTTCGTCGACGTCGACGCTCGCGGCGCGTCGATCGTGGCAGACGGCGCAGCCGAAGCCGGTGTGACGCGCATCGTCTACGTCGGTGGCATCATTGCCGAGCACCAGCAATTGTCCGATCATCTGGCGTCGCGCGCCGAAGTTGGTCGCCTGCTTCATGATTCCGGAGTTCCCACTGTCGAACTTCGCGCAGCCGCCATCATCGGAGCCGGGTCGGCGAGCTTCGAAATGCTGAGGTATCTCACCGAGCGGTTGCCGGTGATGGTCACGCCGAAATGGCTACGCACCCGGGTGCAGCCGATCGCGGTCCGCGACGTCCTCTACTACCTCACCGAGGCGGCCGAACTTCCGGCGGACGTCAGTCGTAAGTTCGACATCGGCGGTCCGGACACCTTCACTTACACCGAGCTGATCCGCAAGTACGCCGCGATCGCCGGCCTGCATCGTCGCATCGCGATCCCGGTACCGGTGCTGACGCCGTTGCTGTCGTCGCACTGGGTAAACCTGATCACGCCGCTACCGCGATCGCTGGCCTCGTCGCTGATGGAATCGCTGGAGAACGACGTGGTGTGCACCGAGCACGACATCGCCGACCACATCCCGGACCCGGAAAACGGTTTGATGCACTACGAGGACGCCGTCGAACTGGCCCTGGAACGGACCCGCAATAGCGAGCTGAACACGAGGTGGTCGCGCCCGGGCGGCGATGACGCGCCGTCGCGGCCACTGCCCACGGATCCGGACTGGGCCGGCGGTTCGCTGCATGAGCACACGACGGAGCGATACGTCGACGCCGACCCCGAGACGCTGTGGCAGGTGTTCGAGTCGATCGGTTCCGAGCACGGCTGGTCCGCCGCGCCGCCGGCGTGGGCACTTCGAGGCTGGACCGGGCATAAAGCCACCAACGGGCAGCGAGCCACGCAACGCCCGCTGCATGCGGGCGAGGCACTGGACTGGTGGCGTGTCGAGCATGTCGATCGTGGACGTCTGTTGCGGTTGCGGGCGGATGTCTCGCTGCCGGGCCGACTGTGGCTCGAGTTGTCGGTAGGCGGAGAGGACGGCGGCCGTTGCAGCTATCGGCAGCGTGTGCTGTTCCAGCCGTATGGCCTTGCCGGCGAGGTGTTTTGGACGGCGTCGACGCCGTTGCGTGATGCCGTGTTCGCCGGTATAGCACGCGACATCAGCTCCAGGGCCAGCCGGCGTTCAGGGCATACAGTTTCCGGTTAGGTCTTCGCCTTCGCCTATCACGCCTCGATTGCCCGTAGCTGGTAGAGACGCTCGGCGTAGGCCAGATCGTCCTTCCACAGCCGGGCCGCTGCAACGCGCATGAGCGGCGTGATCAACGGAGCGGCAGACAGCGCGCGCCGGAAACCGGTCCGCTCGGAATGCGCGACGGTCGCCTCGATCACCGCCGTTCGCGGCAGTTTGTCAGGGCCCAAACCTACTGGGGTGGCGTGGGTTTCGACGATGCTGCCCACTCCTTCGCCGTCCACGATGCGCATCACGATGGTTCGCGCTTCCGGACTGGTGAACTCCGCCACGGTCGGTACGCCGACGCGGCCGATCCGGAACGTCACCGCGACCAGGAAGCTGTCCCTCTCCTCGGTGGGAGTGGTCAACACTTCGAGCTGGGTGAACGAATATGGGTGATACCACGCGCCGTGCCAGGGATCGAGCCGGTTGGCAATGATGTCGGAGGGTTCGCAGGTGCCGACCATCGTTGCCACCGCATCCAACGTGTCGCCGGTCGGCCGGGTCGGGATCACCGGATGGTCGAGCGGCTCCTCGCCCCCGACGGCGTCGAGGCGGACCCACGCCAGCACGCCGTCGTCGCAACTCGGCAGCAGTCGCCAGCGGTATGCGTCGGTATCACGACCAAGACACAGCCCGTGCCATCGGCAGATCAGGTTCCCGTCGTGGATCGCGGCCGTCGCCAGGTCGGCGCCGAGATGGGGGCAACTGCGGGGGCCGACGCACAGCCGGGACTGTTGATCGCGCCACGCCACCAACTCGACACCGGCGACGTTGAAGCCGAACGGTTTACCGTCGCGGACGTCGCGGCTTGCGGCGAAGGTGTACCAGTTGCCCGTCGGACGGCGCTGCGACCGGTCCAGTGCGGCCTTGATGACCGCCGGGGACGCGTCGCGGTAGGTCGGACGCTGGCCCGACCACGCACCGGGTGGGATTGGCTGCAGCGGCCAATCTTTCGGCCAGCGTCGTCGTACGTTGTCGCGGATGTTCATCGCGGTGAGAGCCTCTCTCGGCCGGCGAGATAGCGCAATGCTGCCGAGCGGCCCCGGGTGGGAACCGTGGACAACGCGTGGCCCGCGAGGCCCCATCGCTGCAGCATCTCGTTGGCGGCCGTCCATCCGGTGGTGGCTGCACGCTCCATCAGCGCAACCGGTAAGTCGATGCGTATTCCGTCGCCGGCCAGCAGCAGCCCCGGCTGCGGGGTCACTACCGTGGGCCGGTGCGCATAGGTTCCCGGTGCGAAGAGCGGACAGTCGTGGTGCCGCAGGGTTCGTTCATAAACGATCCGCGCGCCGCTGGTCTCCGGGTAGAGGGTGTGTAGTCGTTTGAGCATTGCGTCGGCCGGCTGCGGGGATTCGACTGCGTACGAATGTAATTCGACCACCGAACCGCCGGTGCGCTGGGCCCAGTCGGCGGCCTGGCGTTCGTAGCGGTCCAAGACGCTGATGTTGTCGACCGGTTCGTGGCCGGAGGTGCCCAGAAACGCGGCCCTTCCCGCGGCGACCGGTCGGTCGAGCCACAGCCTCTGCACCAGGAACGGCGGGGCGGTGCGCAGTCGCTTGATTCGGGCCCGCCACAACTCGTCGCCGAGCCCGGGTGATGCCTCGACAATCCGTTGCAGTCCCGCGATGTCGGTGGCCAGCACGACGGCATCGGCGTCGAGTTGATCGTCGGCATCGGTGTTGACGCGAAACGTCCGGCCATCGCCGCTACTGACGCTCGACACCGAAACGCCTTGATGGAAGCGGACTCCCAGGTCGACGAGGTACTGCCGGAGCGGCTCCCACAGTGCGGTGTCGAAGTTGGAGTTGGCCACGTCGAAGATCAGGCCCTCGCTGGAGCCCAGGAAGTAGATGTGGAACATGGTGGCCAGCTCCGCGGCCGATAGCTCGGCGGGGCTGGCGAAGAAGCTGCGCGAGAAAACCTCGAAGGCGAGATGGCGCGCCGCCTCGGGAAAATTGATGCTCTTCAGGAAGGTCCCGGCGTCGACGTGGTCAAGGCGGTCGAAGATGTCGGGCAGCGACACCGCGGCCAGGGGTGCTGCGGCGCGCGCGTCGATCTTGAGCAAATCGGTGAGCCGAAAAGTCGGGCTGCGTAAGGCGAACACGAGCGCGTTCCATGGCGGCGTCTGGGGGAGGCCCCGGAAGGTGTCCTGGCGGCCGGCGCCGTCGATCAGGGGGTAGTCGTCGACGGCGGTCAGCATCGACAGCGAGGAGTCAACGCGACCCAGCAACGAGCGCAGGTTGTAGTACTGCCGGAAGAAGGCGTGAAAGCCCCGGTTCATGGCGAGTTCGACGCCATCCACCTGCTCGGTCCAGCCGCCAACCCGGCCGCCAAGATACTCCTCACGCTCGACGACGTCGACGCTCACGCCGCGTTCGGCCAGACCCGTCGCGGCGGCGAGGCCCGCGATACCGGCGCCGACGACGACGGCTCGCGGCTGCGACGACAGTGCGGCGGCACTGGGGAGTCCTTCCGGCGCCGGGAAGGAGCGGCGGTGCCGATCGGTCACGACGGCGCGTCCCCGAGGAAGGTGTGCGCGATGTTGGTTTCCCAGCCCGGCATGGTCTCGCTGTGCACCGCGACGAAGCCCGCATCGCGCATCCGTTGCCGCAATCGTGTTGCACCGTCGAATGTCAACACGCTGCGCCATAGGTGCCGGTACAGCGTCGCGTCGCGCGTCCGCCACCAACCCGAGGGGATGATGATGCCCCAGCACACCGCGTTCCACACCGCGGTGGCGGCGCGCGAGTCCCGGACCGAATAGTCGTGCACCGCCAAGGTGGCCCCGGGCGCCAGCAGATCGCGCAACGCCCGCAGTTGGGTGTCGGGATCGGCCAGGTTGCGGATCAAATACGCGGCCAGGATCCCGTCGAACGGTCCGACGACGCCGTTCTCGGCGAGGCCTTCCACGGGCGTGTGCACGAATTGCACTGACGGGGGCCACGACTTGTTCTTCGCTTCGTCGAGCATGCCTTTTGACGCGTCGATGGCGACGATGTCGGCGTGCGGCGCGACGCTGAGCAGCGCCGCCGTCGAGGCGCCGGTACCGCATCCCGCATCCAGCAACCGCAGGCCGCGACCCTCGTTGGGCAGCCGCAATCGCTGTGCCGAAAGTCGAAGGTGGGCATGGTATCCCGGGCTGGTACCGACGAGGCGATCGTAGGCGGAAGCGCCGGCGTCGAAAGCGGCCGGCACGTCTGCGCGGGGCAGGCCGGTGTTACTGATGTTCACGTTGTCGCTCCCATAGCAGCAGGACCGCGGTCACCAAGGCGAAACCGAACAGGAAGTCTTCGATCGGGATGTCGAACGGGAATCGGATACCGCTGGTCTGGCGGTTGTTGTAGATGACGATCGGGGCGCTGAGTTTGGTGAGCCAGCCGTCGGTCAAGATCTGGAAACCCACCACGATCACCATCGAGAGCCAGTAGGCAGGACGCCGAAATAGGCCGGTGTGCAACCACATCAACTCGAGCGCACAGACCGACAGCGTCGACACGACGGCAGGGACGGTGTAACCGAGACCGGTCATCGGCGGTCGACCCGTCGCAGGATCGCGCTCACCGCGTTGTAGGTCAGCAAGGCGCACAACGGAATAACCAGAAAGAACAAGACCTCTTCAATCGGCAGGTGGAACGGGATTTCCACACCGGTGACATAGGCGGAATTGTAAGTCCAGACATGGGCCGCGATGGCGACTTCGTCCCACAGCACGAACGCGGCGGCAACCGGTAACACCGCGCGCGCAGCGCGCCAGGCCTGGCGGTAGACGCCAGGACGAAAAACCTCGAGCGGCAGAGTGATCGCCAGGCAGGCACCGAGCACAATCAGATATTGCCAGCGATCCACTACGCCGCACCAGATTTGCGCGCCTCTGACCCGACGGGATGCGTTCGCCGTGCTCGCCACGAACGGATCAGGCCGGCGCCCGCGACGCGCAGGCGTCGCCCGTTGCCCACGGTGGCGCGATGGCTGAACACCGCGAAGTCACTGTCTTCGATGCGGTCGAGAATGTCGGCGTACAGCGTCAACGCGGTCGCGACGCACGGCTGCGACCGCGGCTCTAGCAGGGCCACACCATCCGCCGCGTAGCGGTAGACGCCGCGGGCGATGTCGTGCTGATCGGCCAGCGCCGTGCGCACCCGCTGGTCGGTGGTCCGATTGGTGTGGCACCACGTCAACAGTTCGCGGTCGACGTCGTAGGCGGCCAATTCGTCGGCCGGCAGGTACACCCGCCCACGGACCAGGTCTTCGTCGATGTCCCGCAGAAAGTTCGTCAGCTGAAACGCCCGGCCCAGCGCTGCGGCGTGCGGTGCGGCGTCGTCAGCGGGGCCGATGGTGCCCAGGATCGGAAGCACTTGCAGGCCAATCGCTTCCGCGGATCCCTTCATGTACAGGTTGAGCGCGTCGCGGTCGGGATAGTCAGTGACCGTGAGGTCCATCCGCATCGACGTCAGGAAGTCGTCGAAAAGCTCGTCGCCGATCGCGTATCGCCGAGCGGTGTGCCGGACCGCGGTCAGCACCGGGTTGCCCGGATGCGGGTCGGCGGAGAAGAACTCCTCGGACAATTGTTGCAGGCGCGCCGCCCGCGTCGGAGTGTCCAATGACGCATCGAAGTCGTCGAGGATGTCGTCGGCGTAACGCGCGAAGCCGTACAGCGCGTGGATCGGCGGACGCTGGTCTGGGGCGAGGAGCCGGGTGGCGAGAAAAAAGGTGCGGCCGTGTGCGGCGTTGAGCGCGCGGCAGCGCTGATATGCCGACCGCAACTCCGGATCGTCGATGCCTGCGGCGGTCAGTTCGGTGCGGATCATAACTGGCCGGCTTTCGCGATGACGGTTCGCGTTGACTGATCGGGGACGCCGGTGACGCGGTCGGCGGCCAACCGGCCGGAGATCATCGCGGTGGGCACCCCGACGCCGGGAACCGTCGACGACCCGGCAAGAACCGCATTGTCGATGCCGCGCACCGTGTTCGCCGGGCGAAACGGCCCGGTCTGGGCGAAGGTGTGAGCCAGCGCGAACGGCGTGCCGGCAATCATCCCCTGAGCAGCCCAGTCCTGCGGGTTGACGACATGGAGCACTTCGGCGCTATCCCGGAAGCCCGGCATCAGTCGCGCCCCAACGGTATCGATGAGTTGCTCGGTGTAACTGTCGCCGATGTGTGCCCAATCGACCATCCCGCGGTCGAGATTGGGTGCGGGAGCAAGCACATAAAACAACTCATGGCCGGGTGGGGCCAGGCCGGGGTCACTGGCCGTCGGGTTTGTGACGAGTAGCGACGGGTCCCGCATCAGCCGGCCGTCCCTGATGATGTCCGTAAACGTCTGGTCCCATGCCTCGCCGAAGATGATGTTGTGGTGTGCCAGTGAGTGACTGGCGGGCTCGGACTGGCGTCGGCCGATGTGGGCGACGACCGCCGAGGGCGCCGGTCGCAGCCGACCGATGCGTCGTGGTTTGCGCCCCAACAGTGCGTAGGTGGTGGGGAGTTCGGTGGTCAACACCACGGCGTCGGTGGCGAGGCGTTCACCGGTGTCGGTGAGCACGGCGGCGACCCGGCTGCCGTTGCGCTCCAAGCCCGTAACCGTTGCGCCGTAGACGAAACGCACACCGGCATCGGCGGCGGCGGCGGCCAACGCGTCGGGCAGGGCACGCATACCCCCGCGCGGGAAGTACACCCCGGAGATGGTGTCCATGTAGGCGATCACCGCGTAGACCGCCAGTGCCTTTCGTGGTGCAACGCCGGCGTAGAGCGATTGGAACGTAAAGACTCGCCGCAGTCGGGGGTCGGAGATGTAGCGGTTGACCATGGTATCCCACTTGCGAAATCCGCCCAGTGCCGTCAGTCGCGCCAGCTGTGGATTCACCAGTGCCAGTGGGGAATCGAAATTCTCGGCGATGAACCCGTTGAATTCGGTCTGGTACAGCTTGGTCAGCCAGTCGCGCAGCTTCCGATAGCCCTCGGCCTGTTTGGCGCCGGCGAATTCCGCGACGACGTCCGCCATGACGTTGGCATCGCTGTGCACGTCCAGGCTGCTGCCATCGGCGAACTGCGCGTGATACGCGGGATCGATCGGCATCAAATGCAGGCGATCCGAACGGTTTTCGCCAACTGCCGCAAAGGCTTCGTCGATGATGTCGGGCATCGTGAGCACCGTGGGGCCGGTGTCGAGCTGATAGCCGTGGATGTCGGCGCGGCCGGCGCGCCCGCCCGGCCAATCCTCACGCTCGACGACCGTCACTTCGCGGCCGCGGCCGGCCAGGTGCAAGGCCGCGGTCAGTCCTGACAGCCCGGCGCCGACGACAACGACGCGACCGTTTGGGCCTGGCACAGTGCGCATTAGTCGGCTCGCTCCGTGCATACGGCGGCCATGTTCGTCAGCGCGGCCCGCACCGGCTCGCTGATCCGGAGCTGGCCGAGCTCGTCGAGCGCCGAGGTGACCCGATCGCTGATGGTGTCCTCGATCCATTGCACGGCGCCGGTCGTGACAATCAGGGTCCGCCAGCGCTCGATCACGCCTTCGTCGAGGTCGGGGGTGTTCATCAACTCGAAAAGCTGTGTGCGGGTGGTCGGATCAGCCAACTGATGTGCGGCAATGACGACACTGGTGGCCTTGCGCTCGACGAGGTCCTGGCCGTCGGGCTTGCCGGTCACCGACGCGGTACCGAACACCCCCAGCAGGTCGTCGCGAAGCTGGAACGCTTCGCCGACCGCTTCGCCGTAGCGACCCAGGCCCGAGATGGTGCGATCGCTGCAGCCGCTCATTGCCGCGCCGATCTCCAACGGTCGGCGCACCGTGTAATTGCCCGACTTGCGTCGTGCCACCTCCAGGACCATGTCCATCGAGGGTAGATCGCGGACATCGCTTGCCAGATCGGCGAATTGGCCCAAGGCGAGTTCGGTGCGCATCGCGTCGTAGCGCGGCCAGGCCTGCTGCAGGCTCCGATGCTCCACACCGCTTTCCCGCAGCATCTGCTCGGCCCAGATCAGGCAGAGGTCGCCCAGCAGGATCGCCGCCGATTCGCCGAATCGATCCGCCGGTCCGGACAGCTTCCGGTTCCGGTGCCATTGGCTGAACTGGATGTGCGCGGCGGGTCGGCCGCGACGAGATGATGCCGCGTCCATCACGTCGTCTTGCAGCAACGCGAACGCGTGCAGCAGTTCCAACCCGGCGGCAGCAAAAAGTGCTTCGTCGCTGTCCGCCGAACCCGCCAGCCAGCCGAGATACATGAACGTCGAGCGCAGGCATTTCCCGCCCGCTACGAAATCCAGCAGGATGTCGCCGGCCACCTCTACGCCCGACTCGGCAAGTTCGGCTGCGCACCTTCCGGCGACGAAGTCACCGAGTTGGGCGAGGACTTTCTGGCGCAACTCGATCCGCCAGACCTCGAACTGCGCGGGATCAGACCACGTTTGCTTACCCAGCTCAGCAGGAGCGGCGGATGGTGCTAATGAAAGTGCCCGCACCTCACCCACGTATGCCCCTCTCGAACGATCGGATTAGGAACAAGCTAGTCGGCCTCGGAGTCACGCGCATACCTCCCACTGGGCGAAAGACAAACACGTGGAACCGAGCAGCCACGTTCACTTCACAATATTAAACATTAACTTACTGAACATATCTCCCGCTCGCCAGCGCGGCGCCTCGCTAGGGTGGTGGCCATGACGGCGCCCATGACGTGCGACGGCGACGATGCAGAGCGAAGCGATGAGGAGGAGCGGCGCCCATGACGTGCGGCGGCGACGATGCAGAGCGAAGCGATGAGGAGGAGCGGCGCCCATGAGTGCAGCTCAGCGCGAACGACGTGCCCTGGTGGCGACCTTGCGTGAAGTGGGTCCGCGTGCCCCCACGCTCTGCGAGGGGTGGAACACCACCGACCTCGCCGCTCACCTGGTTGTCCGCGAACGGCGTCTGGACGCAACGGCGGGAATCGCGGTGCCCTTCCTGGCCGGTCACACGGCAAAAGTGCAGGACAAGGTGGCCCGGTCGAACAGCTGGGATGCCCTCGTCGACCAGGTCGCGTCCGGTCCGCCGATCTACTCACCGTTCAAGCTCATTGACCCGGTCGCCAATCTCGGCGAGATGTTCATCCACCACGAGGACGTCCGGCGAGCGGTCGACGGCTGGGAACCGCGAGAACTCGACGCATCGACGTTGGGGCAGTTGCGGCGTCAACTCGGGCTGATGAGCCGGATGATGCTTAGCAGGTCGCCGGCCTGGGTCACCCTGGAAACGCCCGCTGGAGAGCAGATCGCGCGGGTTGGTCGTGGCGATCCGGTCACCATCAAGGGTGAGCCTCCGGAACTGCTGTTGTTCGTGTCGGGTCGGGACGCGGCGCGCCTCGCATTCGAAGGTGACCCACAAGACGTCGCCGCGGTCAAGGCGGCGCCGCGCGGTCTCTAACCGCGGCCCAAAACGTGTCGCAGAGTTTGCTCGAGGCCGGGCCGGCGGAAGTGATGGTCGGCTTGTTGCAGGCGCACTGGCAGCACCCGCTGGTTGGCCAGGGCCAGTTCGCGCGCACCCTGGTTGCCGAGTAGCACCCTTGGCCCCAGCGGCGGTACCGGCAGCAGCGCGGGTCGGTGCAACACATGGGCCAGCACCCGGGTGTATTCGACATTGCGGACCGGATCGGGGGCCACCGCATTGACCGGCCCGGACAGACCCGTGTCCCACAGCGCGCGGTGGTAGACATCGACGAGGTCATCGATCCCGATCCAGGAGAACCACTGCTGGCCGGTGCCGAGCCGGCCGCCGAGCCCGGCGGCGAACAGCGGCCGCAGCAGACGCAGCGTTCCGCCGGCCGGGGACTGCACGATTCCGGTGCGCACCTTCACCACGCGGATGCCGGCCTGTTCGGCCGGGGCCGTCGCGTCCTCCCAGTCGGCGACCACGTGGGCCAGAAATCCGTCGCCCCGCTCGCTGTCTTCGGTCAGAGTCTGATCGCCCCGGTCGTAGCCGTAGTAGCCGATCGCCGATGCGCTGACCAGCACCTTGGGCCCATCGGACGATTGAGCGATCAGTTCGGCCAGCCGGTGGGTCGGCCCGATCCGGCTGTCCCGGATCGCGGAGCGGTGTTCGTCGGTGAATCGGCCCGCGATCGAGGCGCCGGCGAGGTGGATCACCGCGTCGGCCCCGGCCAGCAGGTCAGGATCAGGATCGTCGGGATTCCATTGCCGCTCACCGGGTTTGGTAGGCGCATGACGAACCAGCCGGATCACCCGGTGACCGCCGGTGGAAAGGAAAGCGGCCAACTGCGAGCCGACCAGACCGGTGGCTCCGGTGATGGCGACCGTGATCGGGGCCAACCCGTGGGCGGCTGCCTCCCGGTGCGCGGCGATGTCGTCGGCCAACTGCTGGTGCCGGTAGCGGAACATCGACCGTAGCGCGGCCCCGGGGACCGGGGTCTCGACGCGGTCGATCACCCGAGTCTTGCCGCCGTCGACCTCTTCGAAATCGTGGGTGTGCCGCCAGCGCACCGCCAGCTTGGCGGGCAACGACGCCGGCCCGTCGGAGCCGATGCTGTCGACGAAACGGCGCGGCGGGTCGTAGCCGTCGGGTTGATGATCGGCCACCCAGCGCAGACCGCCCGGCAGGCCAAGCTCAGCCCGCCCGTTCTCGAGCGAATCAGCCTCGGCGATCAGTCGCATCGGCGACCACGGCGGGGTCAGTCGGGTAAAGGCGCCGGGCCGCGAGTGCCAGTCGAATACCTCGTAGATCGGCGCGTCGATCACGCTCGAATACTCAAGTCCCATGACGCCGACGGTACCTCGGTGTCAAGTCCTACCGATCCGGCAGCGCGTGCTCAACGATAGGCAGGCGGGGCAGAGGTTGGCGTTCGGCGCGCTTGGCGGCCAGGTACACCTGCGCGGTCTCCTCGGCCACCGTGTTCCAGTCGAAGTCCGCCGTCAGTCGTTCTCGCGCGGCTTGGGCCCGGCGCTGGGCGGCCGCCGGATTGTCGAGTACCGCGATGACGGCCTTGGCCAGTCGCGCCACATCCCTTGGCGGGCAGGACATTCCGGTCTCACCGTCGAGAACTGCTTCGCCCAGCCCGCCGACGTCGGAGGTCACTAGCGGGGTGCCTGCCGCGGCGGCCTCCAGTGCCGCCAACCCGAACGGCTCGTAGTGGCTGGGTAGTACCGCGGCGTCGGCGCGATGAAGTGCGGCCAACAGTTCGTCGTGGTCGAGGCGCCCGACGAAGCGGGTTGCCTTGAGCACCTTGTATTTACGTGCCTGCTCGACGAGCCAGTCCTGTTGGGTGCCGTCGCCGGCGACGGTTAGGGTGGCGCCGGGATGGGCGCGGCGGATCCGCGGCAGCGCGGCGATCGCCTCGTGCACGCCCTTCTCGTATTCCAGCCGGCCGACATACAGCAGTTCGGGCGGCCCGCTACGTGGCGTGCGGAGCGCGAACGGCCAGCGCGCCGCTTCGATGCCGTTGCGGATCACCGTGGTCTCCGCCAGTCCGGGCCCGAAGAGTTCGGTGATCTCGTCGCTCATCGAGTGCGAACAGGCGATCAGCGAGTCAGATTCGCGCACCAGCCACGACTCGACGGCGTGCACTTGCCGGCTGATCGATCCGGCCACCCAACCGGAGTGACGGCCGGCCTCGGTCGCATGGATGGTGGAAACCATTGGCACATCGTAGAATTCGGCGAGCGCGATGGCCGGGTGCGCGACCAGCCAGTCGTGTGCGTGCACCACGTCAGGCCGCCACCGCTCGCCGTCCCGATCCCGGATGGCGAGCCCGGTGCGGACCATCGCATGCCCCATCGCCAGCGTCCACGCCATCATGTCGGTGCCGAAGGTGAACTCGTGCGGATCTTGCGCTGCCGCGACAACCCGGACATTCTCGTTGATTTCGTCCGACGACGGGTGGGTGCTCGGATCGGTGTCTGTCGGGCGCCGCGACAGCACCACGACATCGTGGCCGGCGGCGGCGAGCGCGGTCGACAGCTGATGAACGTGCCGGCCGAGTCCGCCGATCACCACCGGCGGGTATTCCCACGACACCATCAGGATCTTCATCGCGGCAGCCTCCGGGCATCGAGGGCGCCGAACAGTCCGTCGGCGCGATTCCAGCCTTCGGCCAGACGCTGTGCCACTTCGCGTCGGCCCGACGCCAAGGCGCCGGCAATTTCGCGGGTGGCGTGCGCGTGCAGATGGGCGCGGTAGCGGGCGTAGTCGGCCGCCGAGTCCTTGCTCACCATGAATGGCCAGTCGCTGGACACCGTGAGCAGAGTCTCGCGCAGAATCTGGTCGGCGATGTGATCGCGGGGGGTCGGGCCGTCCAACGACGCCGTCTGGTCAAGCGCCTTATCGACGCATGCCAACGCGGTGTCGACAACCTCGGTGTTGAGATGTACCAAGTCGGCGACTTTGTCACCCGACCACACTTGCCAGTCCTTACCGGAACCCCAAGAGCTGGGCGGCAATTCGACTGCATCACCGACGAGGCCTGCTGCGACAGCGTCGCTGAGCGTGCCGACCCGCACTCCTGCTTGCGGCAGTGCCCGCAACACCCGCTCCAGCCACGCCGGGCCTTCATACCACCAGTGGCCGAACAGTTCGGTGTCGAATGCCGCGACCACGTGGGCGGGCCGGCCGATGCGCTCGGATTCGGACACCAGCCGGCGGCGGACCACGTCGACGAAATCGGCGACGTGGCTGTCGATTGCATGGTCGGCGCGCTCGGGATCATAGGGCGCCTTTTTGTCCGACGGCACGTTTCGGCCGGTCACCCGGGCCGGCTTGAGGCCGGTGCGGTGGTCGTAGGTGTGGAAGTCGCGGTAGGCGGCATGGCCCGGGTAGCCGGACTTGGGTGACCACACCCGATAGCTCACCTGCAGGTCGCGCCCGAAGGCGACGACGCTGGAGTCGCCGACCGGCCGACCCAGCGCGGTATCGCCATGCAGTGACGGGCCATCGACCATGAAGTGGCCTACACCGGCGGCCGCATAGTCGTTCTCCATTCCCGGGGCGTAGGCGCATTCGGGCGCCCAGATCCCAGTCGGCTTGTGCGACAACCGCTGCCAGGCATCCGCCAATCCTTCGCGTAGCGCGAACTCGCGGAGTCGTGGATTCAGCAGCGGCTGGAACGGATGGGCAAGCGGGCCGCCCAGCAACTCGACGGTGCCCACATCGATCAGTCGGCGCAGCAACGGGCTGGCACCGTGGCGCCAGTGCGTATGGAATTCCTCCAGCGCGTGCTCGGTTTCGGCCATTTCGCGAATGCCGAAAGCCCGCAGTGCTTCTGGGGCCGATGCGGGCGAGCCATCGGTGGCATCACCGGGGCGCAGGCTGGCGGCTTCGGTGGCGCGCAGGTGCCAGTTGGCCAGCCAATGATGCATCCCGTCGAGGCAGTACGGGTCGTCGAGCTGTGCCATCACGACCGGCGTGACACCGAGCGTGATCAACCGGTGCCGATCCTCGTCGGCCAGCCGCCGCAAGACCTGTAACAACGGTAGGTAGGACGCCGCCCACGACTGGTAAAGCCACTCTTCGCCGACCGGCCAGCGCCCGTGATGGGCCAGCCACGGCAAATGGGTGTGCAGCACCAGGGTGAACAACCCGGGTACCGGTTCGCTCGCGTACTTCATGACCGCACCGCGATTGCGACCAGATCCAGGCTGTCGTCGATGTGCCGTGCTCCGCCGGCGTCGACGATGACGAAATCCTCGGCGGCGACGGCCGCGACGTCGGCCAGCAACTCCGGCGACCACGGTGCATCGGCCACCGCACGCTTGATCTGGGCGTCGATGATCGAGCCGCCGTGCCGCGCATCCATCGCGAGCAGCCGCGGCCCATGAAACACGCCGCTCATCGACACCGACGTGAAGCCGCCGTCGGTGAGAAGCTCCGTCATCTCGCCGGCGTTGAGCTCACGGGTATGGAACGGATTGATCGGGGTGTCGCGGCCGGGGGTGAACGTGATCCGGTTCGGGGTCGACATCATCAACAGGCCGCCGGGGCGCAGCACCCGAGCGCATTCTCGGACGAACTGTGGCTGATCCCACAAGTGCTCGATGACTTGGAAGTTGACCACAACATCGACCGACTGGTCCGGCAGCGGAAGCTCGGCGAGATTGCCGTGAACCACCTGCACCCGCGGGTAGCGCCCCCGGACATGGGCCACGGTCGTCTCGTCGTAGTCCAGCGCGGTCACCCGTCGCGCGACACCGGCGATCAAGTCGGCGCCATAGCCCTCGCCGCAGCCCGCCTCGAGCACATCGAGACCCACGCAGTGCTGCGCCAACTGCTGGTAGACGACCTCGTGGCGGCGAAACCAGTAGTTCTCCACGTCGAGGCCCGGGATGGTGCGTTCGCCGGTCAACGGCAGGGCGGCGCCGGGAACAGGGGGGATGAATGCGCTCATTGCATAGGCAGGCTAACGCGTAGCGGTGCTTTTCTGCGGGTTCGCGAATGCTTCACTTCGGGTAATCCAGGGTCTGAGGCAGGGGAGTACCCACTTGCGAAGGCACCGGGGGCAAAGAACCTGCAGGACGACCCGCTATGGTGGGATAGCAATCCACACTAAGTTACCGGTCAGTAACATGCGGGTGCGGTGCGCACAAGACGTGACCTAAGTTCTGCGGCCGAAAGCTGTAGAACTCACTCGAGGAGGACGAGCCACTCTCATGACGAACATCGTGGTCCTGATCAAGCAGGTCCCGGACACCTGGTCAGAGCGCAAGCTGAAGGACGGCGACTGGACGCTGGACCGTGAGGCAGCCGACGCCGTGCTGGATGAGATCAACGAGCGCGCTGTCGAAGAAGCGTTGTTGATCCGCGAGAAGGAAGCCGCCGACGGCACCGAGGGATCGGTGACCGTGTTGACCGCCGGCCCCGAGCGGGCCACCGAGGCCATCCGCAAGGCCCTGTCCATGGGCGCCGACAAGGCCGTTCACCTGCTCGACGAGGGGCTGCACGGCTCGGACGTCGTCCAGACCGGCTGGGCGCTGGCCCGCGCGCTGGGCACGATCGAAGGCACCGAGCTGGTCATCGCCGGCAACGAGGCCACCGACGGCACCGGCGGCGCGGTTCCGGCCGTCATCGCCGAATACCTCGGCCTGCCGCAGCTGACCCACCTGCGCAAGCTGTCGCTGGAAAGCGGAAAGATCATCGGCGAGCGCGAAACGGACGACGGCGTCTTCACCGTCGAGGCCTCGCTGCCCGCCGTGGTGAGCGTGAACGAGAAGATCAACGAGCCGCGCTTCCCGTCCTTCAAGGGCATCATGGCCGCCAAGAAGAAGGAAGTCACCAAGCTGACGCTGGCCGAGATCGGTGTCGAGGCCGACGAGGTCGGGCTGGACCACGCCGGTTCCAAGGTGCTGACGTCCACGCCCAAGCCGCCGAAGACCGCGGGCGAGAAGGTCACCGACGAGGGCGAGGGCGGCAACGACATCGCCAAGTACCTGGTCGGCCAGAAGATCATCTGACACCCGGAAACCTTTAACGAAAGACATTGGAATAACTCATGGCTGAAGTACTGGTGCTCGTCGAGCACGCTGAAGGCGCTGTCAAGAAGGTCACTGCCGAATTGATCACTGCGGCACGTGTTTTGGGCGAGCCGTCCGCCGTTGTGGTGGGCAAGCCCGGCACCGCCGAGCCGCTCATCGACGGACTGAAGTCGGCCGGGGCCGCCAAGATCTACGTCGCCGAATCTGACACCGCGGAGAACTACCTCATCACCCCGGCGGTCGACGTGCTCGCGTCATTGACCGAATCCGCCACTCCCGCAGCGGTTCTGCTGGCCGCCAATGCGGACGGCAAGGAAATCGCCGGCCGTCTGGCCGCGCGGATCGGCTCCGGTCTGCTGGTCGACGTCGTCGGCGTCGAGGCCGACAACAAGGCGACCTGGTCCATCTTCGGTGGCGCGTTCACCGTCGAAGGTCAGGCTACCGGCGACACCCCGGTCATCACTGTGCGGCCCGGCGCGATCGAGGCCGAGCCGGCCGAGGGTGCGGGCGAGAAGGTCGACGTCGAGGTCCCCGAGCCCGCCGAAAACGCGACCAAGATCACCTCCCGTGAGCCGGCTGTCGCCGGTGACCGCCCGGAGCTGACCGAGGCCACCATCGTGGTGTCCGGTGGTCGTGGCGTCGGAAGTGCCGACAAGTTCACCGTCGTCGAGGAATTGGCCGACTCGCTGGGTGCCGCGGTTGGTGCCTCGCGTGCCGCGGTGGACTCCGGCTACTACCCGGGCCAGTTCCAGGTGGGTCAGACCGGTAAGACCGTCTCGCCGCAGCTGTACATCGCGCTCGGCATCTCCGGGGCGATCCAGCACCGCGCCGGCATGCAGACCTCGAAGACGATCGTCGCGGTCAACAAGGACGAAGAGGCGCCGATCTTCGAGATCGCCGACTACGGCATTGTCGGCGACCTGTTCAAGGTCGCGCCGCAGCTCACCGAAGCGGTCAAGACCCGCAAGGGCTGATCTCTCGCGCGAAAGCCCCCGAACGCCAGCGCGTTTCGGGGGCTTTTTGCGTAACGGAAAATCGGCCTAGCCTGGTGGGATGGCTAGCGACCCGCATCGAGAGTTGGCCCGGGTGGCCGACGGCTCTGGTGCCGCGGCGGCCGGGGCGAGGAAAGCGCTCGGCGACGGATCGACCGCCGACCGGTTGAGCGCCGCGATCATCGCGCTCGCGGGCCATCGTGGACCGGAATCGAGCATCTGTCCGTCGGATGCGGCCCGCGCGATCGGGGGAGACGGTTGGCGCGATCTGACCGAGCAAAGTCGAAGTATCGCTTTCGAATTGGCGCGCGGTGGCGACGTCGAAATAACCCAGCGCGGTGACGTTGTCGATCCCGACTCATCACCGCGTGGACCTATCCGTATTCGGGTGACACCGACAGATTGAATGTGAAATGTGCGTTTGGATTCGGCCGCTGCGGTGTATCAATAGGTGCTAATTCGCTCCAAGAAAGGGCCCGATAATGAAGGCAATAGCGCCAGCCGCAATCGCGATCGCAGCGGTTCTGTTCAGTGGATGTTCGGCTTCGCAGATCGTCAATACCGGCGGTGACACGAAGTGCAAGGACTTCACCACGCAAGACGAGAAGAAGCAGAACGATGAGGTCAGCAAGATGCTGAAGGACAAGAGCGGCTCTGACCCCTCGAATCTGCAGATCAGCGCTACCCGGTTGTCCGCGGCCACTTACTGCCAGACGCTCGGAAAGCCGGATTCAAAGATCGACGAGGCACCGCACGGCTGATCGGAAATCGCTGCGCCGGCGGCTTACTCGCCGCCGGCCTGCAACACCACCATCGCTCGCGCTTCAACCCGGAACACGCCGCCGGCCGCGACGGCCTCGCCATCATCGTGATCGGCCAGCACGGATGCGGTGTCGACGACGGGAAGCCACTGTGGACCGAACTCGTCGGACGGCATGGTGAATTCGATAGGTTCGTGGTGGGCGTTGAAGCACAGCAGGAAAGAATCGTCGGTGACCCGCTGACCCCGGGCGTCGAGGTCAGGAATGCCATGGCCGTTCAAATAGACCGTGACCGACTTTCCGAATCCTGAATCCCAGTCGTCGTCGTTCATCTCGGAGCCGTCCGGCCGGAACCAGGAAATATCGGGTTGTCCCTCGGTGCCCCGTTGGCGCACCGGCACCCCCTGAAAGAAGCGGCGTCGACGAAACACCGGATGCGCGGCGCGCAGCGCGGACACCGATCGGGTGAACTCCATCAGGTCGGCGTCGGCTTTGTCCCAGTGCACCCAGGTGATCTCGTTGTCCTGGCAGAAGCCATTGTTGTTGCCGTTCTGAGTGCGGCCGAGTTCGTCGCCATGGCAGATCATCGGAACGCCCTGCGCCAGCAGCGTCGTCGCCAGGAAGTTGCGCTGCTGGCGAGCGCGCAATGCGTTGACATCCGGATCGTCGGTCGGGCCTTCGACGCCGCAGTTCCAGGATCTGTTGTGGCTCTCGCCGTCGTTGTTGCCTTCTTCGTTGGCCTCGTTATGTTTCTCGTTGTAGGAGACCAAGTCTCGCAGCGTGAAACCGTCGTGAGCGATCACGAAGTTGATCGATGCCACCGGCCGTCGCGAGGTGTGCTCGTAGAGATCGGCCGAGCCGGTCAGCCGGGAGGCGAACTCGCCCAGTGTCGCCGGCTCCCCGCGCCAGTAGTCACGGACGGTGTCGCGGAACTTGCCATTCCACTCGGTCCACTGCGGCGGGAAGTTACCGACCTGGTAGCCACCCGGACCGACGTCCCACGGTTCGGCGATCAGCTTGACCTGGCTGACGGTCGGATCCTGTTGCACCAGTTCGAAAAACGCCGACAGTCGGTCGACATCGTAGAACTCGCGGGCGAGGGTGGAAGCCAGGTCGAAACGGAACCCGTCAACGTGCATCTCGGTGACCCAGTAGCGCAATGAGTCCATGATCAGCTGCAGCGAATGTGGATGGCCGACGTTGAGACTGTTGCCGGTTCCGGTGTAATCCATGTAGTACTGCCGATCGTCATCGACCAGGCGGTAGTACGCCGCGTTGTCGACGCCGCGCATCGACAACGTCGGCCCCAGGTGGTTGCCCTCGGCGGTGTGGTTGTAGACCACGTCCAGGATGACTTCGATGCCCTCTTCGTGCAGGGCGCGGACCATGGTCTTGAACTCCTGCACCTGTCCGCCGGGGGTATTGCTCGAGGTGTATTTGAAGTCCGGGGCGAAGAAGCCAATTGTGTTGTAGCCCCAATAGTTTGACAGACCTTTGTCGACCAGCGTGGAGTCGTTGGCGAAGTGGTGCACGGGCATGAGCTCGATCGCGGTGACGCCCAGACTCTTGAGGTGCTCGATGATGACCGGGTGGGCGATGCCGGCATAGGTGCCCCGCATGCGCTCGGGGATATCGGGATGCAACTCGGTCAGGCCTTTGACGTGTGCCTCGTAGATGACCGTGTCGGCGTACTCATGGTCGGGCGGACGGTCGTTGCCCCAGTCGAAGAACGGATTGATCACCACCGACTTCGGCATGTTCGGAGCCGAGTCGTCGTCGTTACGGCTATCGGGATCGCCGAAGTTATAGCTGAACAGCGACTGGTGCCACTCGAAGGTGCCGTCGATCGCCTTGGCGTAGGGATCCAGCAGCAGCTTGTTCGGGTTGCACCGGTGGCCGTTGGCCGGATCGTAGGGCCCGTAAACCCGATACCCGAATCGTTGGCCCGGTTCGACCGACGGCAGAAAGCCGTGCCAGACGAAACCGTCGACCTCGTTCAACGACACCCGGGATTCGTTGCCGTCGGCGTCGAACAAGCACAGCTCGACTTTCTCGGCGACCTCGCTGAACACGGCAAAGTTGGTGCCCGAGCCGTCGTAGGTGGCGCCCAGCGGATAGGCCTTGCCGGGCCATTGTTCAATGCGTGCCGTCACGGGCCCTCTTTCGCCTTCAGAGCCGCGTAGGTGCGGCCCGACGCTGCAGACTACCCGTCGTGCGGCGAGTCACACATTGTGTGAAGCGGGGCACAATGGCGGTATGCAACCGTGGCCAAAGCCCGAGACGCCGGGCCCTGGACAGGAGTCGGTGTGGGACTACCCGCGCCCGCCGAGGCTGGAGGAATTCGCCGGCTCGATCACCGTCGAGTTGGGTGGTCGCACCATCGCGTCGACCACTCGAGCCTGGCGGGTGTTGGAGACCAGTCACCCGCCGACCTACTATCTGCCGGAGACCGCGTTCGCCGCCGGAGTCCTGCGTCGCGCCGAGGGTGCGTCCTGGTGCGAATGGAAAGGGCAGGCAACGTATTACGACCTGGTGACCGATGCGAGGGTGGCGCCGCAGGCGGGCTGGACCTACCTCCACCCGACGCGCGGGTTCGCGGCCCTGGCCGGCGCGATCGCCGTGATGGCCGCTTCGGTCGACCGCTGCACGGTCAACGGCGAGACAGTGACGCCGCAGCCCGGCGGCTTCTACGGCGGCTGGATCAACAGCTGGATTGTCGGCCCCTTCAAGGGAATTCCGGGCTCCATGGGCTGGTGACGATCACGATCCGGTGGTTGCGATGACGTCGATGCGGCGTAGCGCGATCGCGCACACCGACAGATAGCCGGCCGCCCACCACGGGACGGACATGCTCGCTCGCGCGCCGCTGCCGGACGGCTCGACGCGGTGATGGGTGGCCGGGACACCCGCCACCTTCCATGCCCAGTGCCGGCCCGGCTCGAACTCGGTGACGACAAACGGGGCGGCAACACCCAACGCCGTTCGTACCGTGCCGGTCACGTCCAACCCCAGTCCGGTGTGCGGGGGGTCGAGCCACGCCGCACTGACGGTCGGGCCCCATTGCGGCCAGAAATCGAGATCTACCAGCACGTTCCACACCACCGATGGTGGCGCCGCGATGAACCGGTCAACGGAGAGCATTACGGGGCCCGCCCGCCCAGGCTTCGCTGCTGTTCGACGACGACGTCAAGGTCTTTGAGACGTCGCATGCCGGCCAGTGGCTGGTTCATCCGCTGGTTGTTGGAGAGGTGTTCGGCGTTGCGCTCCAGAAACCACCAGTACCCGCCGGTAAACGGACAGGCCCGGTCGCCGACCCGCTCTGACGGCCGGTAACGGCAGTCGCCGCAGTAGTTGCTCATTCGATTGATGTAGGCGCCGCCGGAGGTGTACGGCTTGGTGGCCATCAGTCCACCGTCGGCGTGCTGGGACATGCCGATCACGTTGGCGACCATCACCCACTCGTAGCCATCGACAAAGCAGCGGTGGAACCAGTCGGTCATCGCGGCTGGGTTCCAGCCACGCTGCAGCGCGTAATTGGACAGCACCATCAGCCGCGGAATGTGGTGCACCCAGCCGTGATCGCGGACCTGCGCCAGCACGTCCTTGAGGCAGTGCGCGTCGACGGAGTCGGCGTCCAACTCGGCGAACCATTTCGGCACCCGGGCATGCGCGTCGAGCGCATTGCGGCGCCGGTAACCCTCCCCGAAATGCCAGTAGACATGCCAGATGTAGTCACGCCACCCGATCAACTGCCGGATGTAGCCTTCGACGCTGCCCAGCGGTGCCTTGCCCGAGCGGTAGGCGTCCTCGGCGGCATACGCGCACTCGAGCGGGTCGAGCAGGCCCAGATTCATCGGTGCCGACAGCAGGCTGTGCGCCATGAAGCGGTCGCCGCTCAGCATTGCGTCTTCGTGAGGACCGAAGTGCGGCAACCGATCTCGGATGAAGACTGTGAGGGCTTTCTGCGCTTCAGCCGCGGTGACGGCGAATTCGCGTGGGCCGTCGCGTCCCACGAACGACACGTCGCCATCGCGTTCCCAGCGGTCCAGGTCCGCGCGGACCTGCTCATCGATCTCGTCTTCTTGCGGCCGCCAGGGTGCGGTGATCCCGAGGTCGTGGCTGCCCGGCGCGGGCTCGCGGTTGTCGGCGTCGAAATTCCACCGGCCCTCGGCGGGCTGGTTTCCGTCCATCAGCAGGTCGAACCGCCGTCGCGCGTCACGGTAGAAATTCTCCAGTTTCAGCGTGCGGTAGCCCTGCGCCCACCCGCCGAATGTTTCGCGGTCGGTGCAGAATCCGCGGGCCGGTAGCACCTCGACGTTCGGCGCCGACCGGACGAACTCGTCGGCGGCCCACGACGTCGGCTGGCACACGCTGACCGGCTCGTCGAGCTGATCCAGCGCCTCGCGGTAGGTGCGGGTCTGCAGAAACATGGCCTGATCGCCGAGTTCGGCCGCACGGTGACGCAACGCCGAGACCACCAGGTGGGCTTTGCGGCGGTGAAAGCGCCGGCGGGCGAATGCGGCCTGCGACTCGATCAGCAGCACCGGCTGGTCGGGTTTGTCCAGGAAATGCGGCCCGAGCTGGTCGGCGAAACACCAGCGCCGGGTGTCGTCACTCATATTGTCTGCCATACCCTTGCCCGCAGAATCCGAATCAACCCAGCATGGATCAAGGAGCGAGATGGCGGACGCGGTATCGGAGCTCGGGGCCGAAAAGTTCATCTCGCTGACCACGTTCAAGAGGGACGGCACCGCCGTTGCGACGCCGATGTGGATCGGGCGCGACGGCGATCACCTGTTCTGCTGGACCCCGGCCGACAGCTGGAAGGCCAAGCGTGCGAAGAACAACTCCCGAGTCATGCTGGTGCCATGCGGCCGTAGCGGAAAGGTCCGCGACGGCGCACATCCGGTTGAGGGAGCCGCCGAAGTGATCACCGACGCGGCGACGGTTGAGCGTCTGGCCGGCGTGATCCGCCGCAAGTACGGCCTGGAATTCATCATTGTGACGTTCATCGAGCGCGTGCTGGCACGTGGCGCGAAACCACGCCTGATCCTGCGGATCGCGCTGTCTAGCTGACCCGGCCGGAGGTCGACTCCCGGATCTCGAACCCTTCGAGTGTGCCGCCTGATCGCCACGCGTCGAGAATGTCGGCGTATTCGGTTGGGCTGCCGAAGAAGAAGCTGTCCCGGTTGAGTCGCGGGCTCGCCTGACCTTCGCGGTTGTAGTACCCGGGTGTGCACGACTCCCGGCGACCGGCGATGACGCTGGAACGGTCGACGACGGTGTCGACCCAGGCGGCTTCGGCCTCCGGGGTGGCCTCCACCTCCGCGGCATCGTGCTGCAGCGCCCAGGCGATCACCCAGGCGATGTGTCGGGACTGGGTGTCGATCAGGTACGGGAAATTCACCGTGAAGCCGGACTGGGCGATGCTTTCGATGAAGCAGTTCGGGAAGCCGTTGACGTGCATACCGTGCAGGGTGCGCACGCCGTCGGCCCACTTATCGGTGAGGGTCAGTCCGTCGCGGCCGATGATCTCGAAGCCGGTGCGCTGCGAATAGCTGGTGCCGACCTCGAAGCCGGTCGCGAAAATCAAACAGTCCAGCGGGTATTCGACGCCGGCCACAACGACGCCGTCCGAGGTGATCCGCTCGACGCCAAGGCCGTGGGTGTCGACCAGCGTGACGTTGTCGCGGTTGAATGCCTGCAGGTATTCGTCGTGGAAGCACGGGCGCTTGCAGTAGTAGCCGTACCAGGGTTTGAGCGCCTCGGCGGTGGCGGCGTCGGTCACGATCGAGTCGACCCGCGCCCGGATTTCTTCCATCTTGGCGAAGTCGGCCATCTCGGCGGCGTTCGGCCCGCCTTCGTTGACGATCGGCATTTTCTTGGTGAGGCTGGTCCATGCGTCGTCGACCAGATCTTCGTCGGAACTGCCTCCAGCAGTGAGGATTTGGAAGTTCTGCATCCGGCGTTGCTGCCAGCCCGGCTCCAGCGATGCGGCCCAGTCGGGTTCGGTCGGCCGGTTGGCCCGCACGTCCACCGTCGACGGGGTGCGCTGGAACACGAACAGCTGGCCGCACGCCTCGGCGAGTCGCGGTACGCACTGAATGGCTGTCGCCCCGGTGCCCACGATTCCGACCCGCTTGTCGGACAGCGCGCCCAGGTCGTCGCCGGTGTAGGCGTAATCCCATCGACTGGTGTGAAAGGTATGCCCGCCGAATTCGGTAATGCCGTCAATGCCAGGAAGTTTCGGCTTCTGGAGGTATCCGTTGGCCATCGCCACGAAGCGCGCGCGAATCTCGTCGCCGCGATCGGTCGAGATCACCCACCGGGAACTGGCTGGCTCCCAACGGATTTCCTGCACTTCGGTCTGCAAACATGCGTCGCGGTACAAGTCGTAATGCTCGGCGATCCGACGGCAGTGCTCCCAGATCTCGGGACCCTTGGCGTACTTCTCGGTCGGGATGTAACCGAGCTCTTCGAGGAGCGGCATGTAGACGTAGGACTCGACGTCGCAAGCGATCCCGGGATAGCGATTCCAATACCAGGTTCCGCCGACGTCGGCGGCCTTGTCGATCAGCCGCACGTTGTCGACGCCGAGCTGCTTGCAGCGCGCCCCGATCAGCAATCCGCCGAAGCCGGCGCCGACCACGGCAACGTCGACGGTATCGCTGAGGGGGTCGCGGCTGAAGTCGGGATCAGCCCAGGGGTCGTCACCGAACTTGCTGAATGTGCCGCTGATCTCGACGTATTGCGAGATGCCGTCCGAGCGTAGACGTCGCTGCCGCTCTTCGGCATATTTGGCGCGCAATGCGTCCGGGTCGAATATTTCGCCGCCATTGCCAGAGGTCACGGCTGAATACTGAACCAATTTTGTGACCCAGGCAACGTCGAATGCGGATCTTCGTCATCTAGCGTGCACCAACACGTTACGGCTGCGACGCCATTTAGCTGATCAACAGCGCAACAGTGGCGCCCATGGGTCGCGACACGACGATGCAGAGCGCAGCGATGAGGAGAAGTGGCGCACATGGGTACTGAATCGGTCCTCATCGCCGCCGACAAGCCGACCGCGGGGATGCGTTCAACAGCAGAACCGCGGTATTCCCTGGTGCTTTCCACCGACCCGGTTCACGTCGTGGCAGCACAGCGGCTGCGCTACGACGTATTCAGCAGCGAACCGGGTTTCGCGCTGACCGGGCACGACGACGGCCTTGACGCCGACCGCTTCGACGAACACTGCGACCACCTACTGGTTCGTGAAGAGAACTCCGGTGAACTCGTCGGGTGCTATCGCATGCTGACGCCGACTGGGGCGGTTGCGGCCGGAGGGCTTTACACCGCAACGGAATTCGACGTTCGGCCACTCGACGCACTGCGGCCGTCACTGGTGGAGATGGGCCGTGCGGTGGTGCACCGCGGTCATCGCAGCGGCGCCGTCGTCCTGTTGATGTGGGCCGGCATCCTGGCCTACCTGGACCACTGCGACTACGACTACGTGTCCGGCTGCGTCTCGGTGCCGGTCGTCACCGACGGCGAACCACCGGGCACGCAGATTCGCGGCGTGCGTGACTTCGTCGCGCGGCGTCATGCCGCGCCGAGCGAATACCGGGTCCGCCCGTACCGGCCGCTGGTGATCGACGGGCGATCGCTCGACGAGATCACACCGCCGGCCCGTCCGGTGATACCGCCGCTGATGCGCGGCTACCTGCGATTGGGTGCGCAGATATGCGGCGAGCCCGCGCACGATCCCGATTTTGGCGTCGGGGATTTCCCGGCGCTGCTGGACAAGCGCCAGGCCGACACCCGCTACCTGCGCCGGCTCCGGTCCATCTCAGCGGCCACCGAGGCAGCGAGTCAGGTGGCGTGATGAACGCCCCGGCGCTGCGCGACCACGCCTGGCTGCCACGAGCGGGCTGTGACACGGATTGCATACGCGCCGGCGGCTACCACGCCACCCGGCGGCTGATCGTGGCGCTGCGCGTTGCCCGACGGATCACCCTGCTGGCGCTGTTGGCGCCCGCGCTGCCGGTGCTGGCCGGGGTCATCCCGGGCTGGTCGAAGTCGCGCAAGATCTACTGCCGGCTGTTGCTGTGGTGTCTCGGCGTAAAGATCGATCTGTCCGGCGGGCCGATCCGCAACCTGCCCGGCGTGCTGGTGGTCAGCGATCACACGTCCTGGCTGGACATCCTGACGATCGGCGCGACCCTGCCGTCCACCCGCTGGCGGGCGTCGCCGCTGTCCTTCGTGGCCCGCGCCGACGTGGCCGCCAGCGGCGCGGTGAAGATGATGGCGCGGATCGTCAAGGTCATCCCGATCGAACGCGCCAAACTGCGCCAACTGCCTGAGGTGGTGGCCACCGTCGCCGCCCGGCTGTATGCCGGCCACACCGTGGTGGCATTCCCGGAGGGCACCACCTGGTGCGGACTGTCGGGGCATAACCACCAGGGGTCGGGTCCGTTCTACCCCGCCATGTTCCAGGCCGCCGTCGACACCGGCCGGCCTGTCCAGCCGCTGCGGCTGCGCTACCAGCACCGGGACGGCACCGTCTCGACCGTGCCGGCCTATATCGGTGACGACACCCTGCTGGCCTCGATCAGGCGCCTGATGGTCGCCCGCCGCACGGTGGCCAAGATCTACGTTGAATCGTTGCAGCTGCCCGGGACGGATCGGCGCGAGCTGGCCCGTCGCTGCCAGGCGGCGATCCGCATGACATCGACGCCGCGCCCGGATCACGGCCAGCGGCCGTCGGTGCTCGCCTCCTGAGCACCCTGGGCGCGCCGCTATCCTGGGCAGGTCATGGTCTACCTGGATCACGCCGCCACCTCTCCGATGCACCCCGCTGCCGTCGAGGCGATGACGGCTGTCCTGAGCACCGTCGGTAACGCTTCGTCACTGCATGCCACCGGGCGGCTCGCGCGCCGGCGGATGGAGGAGGCCCGCGAGCTGATCGCGGCCAAGCTCGGTGCCCGCCCCTCCGAGGTGATCTTCACCGCCGGCGGCACCGAGAGCGACAACCTCGCCGTCAAGGGCATCTACTGGGCGCGCCGCGATGCCGAGCCGCGCCACCGCCGCATCATCACCACCGAGGTCGAGCATCACGCTGTTCTGGATGCGGTGAACTGGCTCGCCGAGCACGAAGGCGCCGAGGTCACCTGGCTCCCTACGGGCGCCGACGGGTCGGTGTCCGGTGCGGCGCTGCGCGAAGCGCTGGAACGCTACGACGACGTCGCACTGATCTCGGTGATGTGGGCCAACAACGAGGTCGGCACCATCATGCCCATCGACGAACTCGCCGCCATCGCAGCCGAATTCGACGTTCCGATGCACAGCGACGCGGTTCAGGCGGTAGGACAGCTGCCGGTAGACTTCGGAGCCAGCCAGCTGTCGGCGCTGAGCGTGGCCGCACACAAGTTCGGCGGTCCGGTTGGCGCGGGAGCGCTGCTGCTCCGCCGAGACATCAGCTGTGCGCCGTTGTCGCACGGTGGCGGTCAGGAGCGTGACATTCGCTCCGGCACACCCGATGTGGCCGCGGCGGTCGGCATGGCAACCGCGATAGGCCTCGCCGTTGACGGGCTGGAGGCCACTAGCGCACGGCTCCGCCAGTTGCGCGACCGACTCATCGACGGGGTGCTGGCCGCGGTGGAGGACACCCGGCTCAACGGTGCCCCTGGTGCCCGACGGCTTCCCGGCAATGCGCATTTCACCTTCGAGGGATGCGAAGGCGACGCGTTGCTGATGTTGTTGGACGCCAACGGGATCGAGTGCTCGACCGGTTCGGCATGCACCGCCGGGGTCGCACAGCCTTCGCACGTGTTGATCGCGATGGGTGCCGACCCTGCCAGTGCCCGCGGATCGCTGCGGCTGTCGCTGGGGCACACCAGCGCCGACTCCGACGTCGACGCGGCGCTGGAGGTGCTGCCCGCCGCGGTGGCCCGCGCCCGGCAGGCGGCACTTGCCACCGCCGGGGTGTCGCGATGAGGGTGCTCGCCGCGATGAGTGGCGGCGTCGACTCGTCGGTCGCCGCCGCGCGCATGGTCGACGCGGGTCACGACGTGGTGGGCGTGCACCTGGCGCTGTCGCACGCCCCGGGCACCCTGCGAACCGGCTCGCGCGGCTGTTGCTCCAAGGAGGACGCCGGTGACGCCCGACGAGTCGCGGACGTGCTCGGAATCCCGTTCTATGTCTGGGATTTCGCGGACAAGTTCAAAGAAGACGTGATCGACGACTTCGTGTCGTCGTATGCCCGCGGCGAAACGCCGAACCCGTGTGTGCGGTGCAACGAGCGAATCAAGTTCTCCGCGTTGGCTGCCCGCGCGCTGGCACTCGGTTTCGACGCGGTCGCCACCGGCCACTACGCCCGGCTCGCGGACGGTCGGCTGCGCCGGGCCGTTGATGCCGACAAAGACCAGTCCTACGTGCTCGCGGTGCTGACCGCCCAGCAGTTGCGCCACGCGGCGTTTCCGATCGGCGACACCCCGAAGTCGCGGATCCGCGCGGAGGCGGCCGCTCGCGGCTTGTCGGTGGCCGAGAAACCGGACAGCCATGACATCTGCTTCATCCCGTCCGGTGACACCCGCGCGTTCCTCGGTGAGCGCATCGGGGTGCGCCGCGGCGCGGTGGTCGACCAGGGTGGCGCCGTTCTGGCCACCCACGACGGCGTCCACGGCTTCACGATCGGCCAGCGCAAAGGACTCGGGATCGCCGGCCCGGGGCCGGACGGCAGGCCGCGGTACGTCACCGCGATCGACGCCGACAGCGGCACCGTCCAGGTCGGCTCGGTGGCTGACCTCGAAGTGTGGCAGCTGACGGGCCACCGACCGGTGTTCACCGCGGGCGCGGCGGTGGCCGGGCCCATCGACTGCGCTGTGCAAGTGCGGGCGCACGGCGAAACCGTCGATGCCGAAGCGCAATTGGCCGGCGGGGAGCTGGCGGTGCGACTGCGCACCCCGCTGCGCGGGGTGGCGCCGGGACAGACGCTGGTGCTGTATCGCCGCGACCCGGACGGCGACGAGGTGCTCGCCAGCGCCACCATTGCCTCGGCAGCCTGATCACCGCCGAGCGTGCATCCACGGCGAAAATTCAGCCGATTTCTCGCAGCCAGTTCACGTTCGGCGCGCAAGAACTAGCCCGGGACGTTGGCGGCAAGGTTCGAGATCACGATCGTCGACACAGAGTCCGGGAACCCGCAGTACGTGACCTCGATCAGCACGACGGACTTCAGCTGGTAATCACGCCCGCAATTGCCGGGCCGCGTCTGCAGCGACCGGTCGTCGGCATTCCAGTCGCCGACCAGGCCGTACCCGGCCGAACTGCCCGCGCAGTTGCGGACAGTGCTGACCAGCGCCCCGAATGCGCGTCGTGCGGTATCGCCATCGAGGTAGGCCGCAGCGCCTTCGGAGATGATCCCGCCGTGTGGTGGATCTTGAAAGGTGGTCTTGTGGAACGCCTCGACGTCGGGTCCGAACGTCGCGGTCTCGGCGTAGACGAAGCGGCATGCCGGTGGCGTGGTCTGGGCGAGCGTGTCGATGTCGACCGGGGACGTGGTATCCATCGACGGAATGATCGTCAGATGTTCGCCGCCGCCGGTGATCGCCTGCATCCGGGACTGATCGAGCAGCACCCGCCCGACGTCGAATCCGTTGGGTGCGAGACCCGATTCCGATGTTGCGGCGCCGTCCACCACTCGGGTGCACGCCGCGGCCAGCAGGGCCGCGGCACACAGGGCCAGCTGTCGCGTGATCATCGTGACTGTCAAGCCTAATCGCCGCGGGCTGCCCTCGCGCGGCGCGCGGGAGACGCGATCGAATACGGTTGTCCGGTGAGTGTTTTCGCAACCGCCACGGGCATCGGATCGTGGCCCGGCGTGACCGCGCGATCGGCAGCCGAGGTGGTCGTCGGCGAATTGGGCGCGGCCATGGCCCACCTGGTCGAACTGCCGGCCAGGGGAGTGGGCGCCGACATCATCGGGCGCGCCGGAGCCCTGCTTGTCGACATCGCGATCGACACGGTTCCGCGCGGCTACCGGTTGACCGCTCGCCCGGGCGCGGTGACGCGACGGGCGGTCAGCCTGCTCGCCGAGGACGTCGATGCACTGGAAGAGGCCTGGGAGGTCGCGGGCCTGCGCGGCAGCGGACGGCCGGTCAAGGTCCAGGCGCCGGGCCCGATCACGCTCGCCGCCGAACTGGAACTGCCCAACGGACATCGGGCGATCACCGATCTCGGCGCCTTCAACGACATCGCCGCCTCGCTGGCCGAAGGCGTCGCCGTCCACCGCGCATCGGTGTCGCGTCGACTCGACACCCCGGTGGTCGTGCAATTCGACGAGCCGTCGCTGCCCGTGGCGGTCGCCGGCCACCTGCCCGGGGTGACTGCGCTGAGCCCGGTGGCTGCCCTCGACGAGTCGTTGGCCGTCACAGCCCTCGACGTCTGCGTGTCGGCGGCCGGCGCCGAGGTTTCGGTGCACAGCTGTGCATCATCGCTCCCCTGGAAGATACTGCAGCGCAGCAATATTCACGCTTTGTCGGTGGACGCGGGAGCGTTGCAGGCGGCCGATCTGGACGCGATCGGTGAATTCGTCGAGTCGGGACGGGTTGTCATGCTGGGTGTGGTTCCGTCCAGCGCACCGGCCCGTCGCCCGGCGGTGGAGGAGGTCGCGAGGAGCGTGGTGGCCATCACCGACCGCATCGGCTTCAGCCGATCGGTAGTGCGCGATCGCGTCGGCATCGTGCCCGCGTGCGGGTTGGCCGGCGCGACCCCGGAGTGGGCTCGCACCGCCATCGGCCTGGCCCGCCGAGTGGCCGAGGGCTTCGCCGACGATCCGGATGCCATCTGAGTAGCGTTGCACGATGTCCTCACCCGACGTTCAAGAGATGCTCGACGAGTACGCGCTGCGAAAGCTCGTCCACGGCTATTGCCGCGCGGTCGATCGCGGCGACTTCGATGCACTGCGCGGCCTCTATCACGCCGACGCAGACGACCGCCACGGATCCTTTTCCTCGGGCTCGGTGGAGACGTTTCTGCGCACGCTTGCCGAAACGCGGCCCTACGTCCGGTCGATGCAACACCACATCACTACGACGAACTTCGCCATCCGCGGCGACGTCGCGGAAGGCGAGATCTACAGCATTGCGACGCATTCGTTCGCCGCGAAGGATGGCGAAACTGAGGTCATAGTCGGCGGGCGATACCTCGACAAATACGAAAAGCGTTACGGAGCATGGAAATTCGTCACACGTTGTATCGTCACCGACTGGGCACACGTCAACGATCCGTCCGCGGTCGACGTGAGCCATCCGATAACCCGGGACACGCCACAGGGGCGTCCCGGGCCAGATGACCCGTCATGTGGATTCTTTGAGCTACTCACGCCGTCGGGGCCGAGATAGCGTCCCCGACGCCGTTCACCCGACTGCTATACCCTGGCGCTTTCTGGGGAGAGGACGGCACGGATATGAGTCGCAAGAATGAAACTGGACGTCGGCGCGTAGTCCTGGCGAGTTGGCTCGCCGTAATGGGCCTTGCCGCCGCGGCGTTCCTGGTCCGGTCCCCGGCGATACCGGCCGCGAGCGGGACAACGGCGAGTGCGCTTCCGACACCGACCGTCGACGAGCCCGCGACCGGACCATCCAAGTCCGAGACCGCGGTCCTGGCCGGCGGTTGCTTCTGGGGCGTGCAAGGCGTTTTCCAGCACGTCAAAGGCGTGTCAGCGGCCACGTCCGGATACGCGGGGGGAGACGCGGCGACAGCCAATTACGACACGGTCAGCTCCGAGACCACCGGGCATGCCGAATCGGTACGGATCACCTACGACCCGACTCAGGTCACGTACGGCCAGCTGCTGCGGGTCTTTTTCGGCGTCGTTCAGGACCCGACCGAACTCAACTACCAGGGTCCCGACGTCGGCCCTTCGTACCGTTCGGTGATCTTCGCCCAGAACGACAACCAGCAGAAGATCGCCAATGCCTACATCGCCCAACTGAACGCGGCGGGCGCCTTCCCCGCGCCGATCGTCACCACCGTGACGACAGGAGCCCAATTCTTTCCCGCCGAGGCCTACCACCAGGACTACCTCAACCTGCACCCGAACAACCCGTACATCGTGCAGAACGACCTGCCCAAGCTCGGCGCGCTCAAGGCGGATTTCCCCGACCTCTACCGCGACTAGCTGAACGGGGCTGTCGGCGTGCTCCGATAGCCTGCCAACGTGAGCTCACCCGAGGTCGATCCCCCGGAGTCTGATCCTATTGGGTCGGAAGTGCGCCGTAGCTGGCGCGAGCTGGCCGACGAGGTGCGCGAACACCAATTCCGCTACTACGTACGCGATGCGCCGGTCATCTCCGACGCGGACTTCGACACCCTGCTGCGCCGGCTCTCCGAGCTCGAAGACGAGCATCCCGAATTACGCACGCCCGACTCGCCGACCCAACTCGTGGGCGGCGCGGGTTTCGCCACGGACTTCACCTCGGCCGACCACTTGGAGCGAATGCTGTCGCTGGACAACGTGTTCAGCGCCGAGGAATTCGACCTGTGGGCCGGCCGCGTGCACGCCGAAGTCGGCGCCGAGGTTCCCTTTTTGTGCGAGCTCAAGATTGACGGCGTCGCTCTGGCGTTGGTCTACCGCAACGGTCGACTGGTTCGGGCCGCGACCCGCGGCGACGGGCGTACCGGCGAGGACGTCACACTCAACGCCCGCACCATCGCCGATGTGCCCGAACGGCTGACGCCCAGCGACGACCACCCGGTGCCCGACGTGCTCGAGGTGCGCGGCGAGGTGTTCTTCCGGCTCGACGATTTCGAGGCGCTCAACGCCGCCCTGGTCGAGGACGGCAAGGCGCCGTTCGCCAATCCGCGCAACAGCGCGGCGGGTTCGCTGCGGCAGAAGGATCCCGCCGTGACGGCCCGTCGCAGACTCCGGATGATCTGCCACGGATTGGGCCGCGTCGAAGGCTATCGACCGGGCTCGCTGCACGACGCCTATCTGGCGCTCGCGTCCTGGGGCCTGCCGGTCTCCGACCACACCACTCGGGTGGACAACGCGACCGGCGCTTTGGAGCGGATCGCCTACTGGGGTGAGCACCGCCACGACGTCGACCACGAAATCGACGGTGTGGTAGTCAAAGTCGACGACGTGACACTGCAGCGCCGACTCGGTTCGACGTCGCGGGCGCCGCGATGGGCGATCGCCTACAAATACCCGCCGCAGGAAGTGCAGACCAAGCTGCTCGATATTCGGGTCAACGTCGGCCGGACGGGGCGGGTGACGCCGTTCGCGTTCATGACGCCGGTCACCGTCTCGGGGTCGACGGTCGGTCTGGCAACCCTGCACAACGCCGCGGAGGTCAAGCGCAAAGGCGTGCTGATCGGTGACACGGTGGTGCTGCGCAAGGCCGGCGACGTGATCCCCGAAGTGCTGGGTCCGGTCGTCGATCTGCGCGACGGATCTGAGCGCGAATTCGTCATGCCCACGACGTGTCCCGAGTGCGGCACCGAGTTGGCGCCGGCGAAGGAGGGCGACGCCGACATCCGCTGTCCCAATTCGCAGTCCTGCCCGGCGCAGTTGCGCGAGCGGGTGTTCCACGTCGCCGGCCGCGGCGCCTTCGACATCGAAGGGCTCGGCTACGAGGCCGCGATCGCCCTGCTCAAGGCGCAGGTGATCGACGACGAGGGCGATCTGTTCAGCCTCACCGAAGACGACCTGTTACGGACCGACCTGTTCACTACCAAGGCCGGCGCGTTATCCGCCAACGGCAAACGACTCTTGGCCAACCTGGACACCGCCAAGAAGCAACCGCTGTGGCGGGTACTGGTGGCGTTGTCGATTCGGCACGTCGGGCCGACCGCGGCAAGGGCGCTGGCCACCGAGTTCGGCAGCCTCGACGCCATCACCTCCGCATCAACGGAACAACTGGCCGCGGTCGAAGGTGTCGGCCCGACCATCGCCGACGCGGTGACAGAGTGGTTCACCGTCGACTGGCACCGCCGGATCGTCGACAAGTGGCGGACGGCCGGGGTGCGGATGGCCGACGAACGCGACGCCAGCGTGCCTCGCACGCTGGCGGGCCTGACCATCGTCGTCACCGGGTCGTTGGCCGGCTTCTCTCGCGACGACGCCAAAGAGGCGATCCTTACGCGCGGAGGTAAAGCCGCCGGTTCGGTGTCGAAGAAGACCGACTACGTGGTTGCCGGTGATTCTCCCGGATCGAAGTACGACAAGGCGATCGAGCTCGGAGTCCCCGTGCTCGACGAGGACGGATTTCGAAAGCTGTTGGCAGAGGGCCCTTCTGAGCCAAGCGAGTAACTTGCCCGAATCAGTGCAGCAGGGTCCCGACGATCCCGGCCAGGTATCCCAGGCGCGCGACCTCCGACGGACGGAACGCCGGGCCGCCCGGTCTGCCCAGCATCACCGCGGTGCCGGTGGAGCCCAGCGGTGCCGCGATCAGCGTGGTGTCCAGATCGCGCCAGACCTGCGGTACCCAGTCCTCGGTGGCGTCCAACGCGGTGGCGTGCTCGATCGGCATCCACGGCACGTCGCTCAGAATCGTCTCCGGTGCACCGGGACTGCCGGCGACGCGCTGAAACCCGTCTTCGGATTTGCTGAGCACCGAGCACCAGCTGACCCTGAGCACCTGCGGCGCCTCACTGACGAGCACCTTGAGTTTGGCGTCCGTGCTGCCGGCCGCGGCGACATGGTCGATCAGCGCCAGCTCGCGGTGCGCGTCCAGCAATCCGGTGTGCGGTCGCAGGCTGTCCACCCGCACACCCTGCAGCGCTTCGGCCGCCGTGATCAGCGTGTCCGGCATGCCGCCCGCGGGCAGTTCGACCACGAGATCGTCGATCGCGTAGTCGGGTCCGCGCTCCACGACGTCCAGCGACAAGATGTCGGCGCCCACCGATCCCAGGGCCACCGCCAGCGAGCCGAGGCTGCCCGGTCGGTCGGCCAGCTGGACGCGGAGCAGATAGGACGACACGCGGACACTGTTTCACAGCGGCGCGCGCTCGGCATTTCGGCGCTGAGCGGTCGCGTGTGACGCCAGAGTCACATTCGGCGCCGAGCGTGCTGCCAGCGTCACACTCGCGAGCGCCCGTTAGGCTTTTCAGTCGTGTCCCAGATCTCCCGCGACGAGGTGGCCCATCTGGCCCGGTTGGCCCGCCTGGCGCTGACCGACGATGAGCTGGACAGCTACGCCGGCCAACTCGACGCCATCCTGACCCACGTCGGCCAGATTCAGGCCGTTGACGTCGCCGGCGTCGAGCCGACCGACAACCCGCTCAAGTCCGTCAACGTCACCCGTCCGGACCAGACCGCGCCGTGCCTGACCCAGCAGGAGGCGCTGGCGCAGGCGCCCGAGGCGCTGGACGGCCGATTCGTGGTCCCGCAGATCCTCGGGGAACCGGAATGAACGACATCATCCGGCTGGACGCCGCGACCCTGGCCGCCAAGATCTCCGCCAAGGAGTTGTCGTCGACCGAGGTCACCCAGGCGTTCCTGGACCAGATCGCGGCAACCGATCAGCGGTACGCGGCATTCCTGCACGTCGCGGCCGACGCGGCTCTGCGGGCCGCCGCCGCCGTCGACACGTCGCTGGCCGCCGGCGAGCAGCCGGCGTCGGGACTGGCCGGCGTTCCGCTGGCCCTCAAAGACGTCTTCACCAGCGTCGACATGCCCACGACCTGTGGGTCGAAGATCCTCGAGGGTTGGCGCTCGCCGTACGACGCCACCGTCACCGCCCGGCTGCGCGCCGCGGGCATCCCGATCCTGGGCAAGACCAACATGGACGAGTTCGCCATGGGTTCGTCGACGGAGAACTCGGCCTACGGGCCCACCCGCAACCCGTGGAACACCGACCGGGTGCCCGGTGGATCGGGCGGGGGCAGTGCCGCTGCCCTGGCGGCGTTCCAGGCGCCGCTGGCGATCGGCACCGACACCGGCGGATCGATCCGCCAGCCGGCCGCCCTCACCGCGACCGTCGGCGTCAAACCCACCTACGGCACGGTCTCCCGTTACGGCCTGGTGGCCTGCGCGTCGTCGCTCGACCAGGGCGGACCCTGTGCACGCACGGTCCTGGACACCGCACTGCTTCACCAGGTGATCGCCGGGCATGACGCCCGCGACTCCACCTCGATCGACGCCGAGGTGCCCGATGTCGTCGGCGCGGCAAAGGCCGGTGCCGCAGGCGATCTCAGCGGTATACGCGTCGGCGTGGTCACGCAGTTGCGCGGCGAGGGATACCAGCCCGGCGTGCTGGCGTCGTTCAACAAAGCGGTCGAACAGTTGACCGCGCTCGGTGCTGACGTCTCCGAGGTCGACTGTCCCCACTTCGATCACGCGCTTGCGGCCTACTACCTGATCCTGCCGTCGGAGGTGTCCAGCAACCTGGCCCGCTTCGATGCAATGCGGTACGGGTTACGCGTCGGCGATGACGGCACGCACAGCGCGGAGGAAGTGATGGCGCTGACCCGCGCGGCCGGATTCGGGCCGGAAGTCAAGCGGCGCATCATGATCGGCACCTACGCGTTGTCGGCGGGCTACTACGACGCCTACTACAACCAGGCGCAGAAGGTGCGGACATTGATCGCCCGTGACCTCGACGCGGCGTATCAGTCCGTGGATGTCCTGGTTTCGCCGACGACGCCGACGACGGCATTTCCGTTGGGGGAGAAGGTCGACGATCCGCTGGCGATGTATCTATTCGATTTGTGCACACTGCCGCTGAACCTCGCCGGGCACTGCGGAATGTCGGTGCCGTCGGGATTGTCCGACGACGACAACCTACCGGTCGGGCTGCAGATCATGGCGCCGGCGCTGGCCGACGATCGGCTCTATCGGGTCGGGGCCGCGTACGAGGCCGCTCGCGGAGCGCTGCCCTCAGCGATCTGATCGGCTGCCGCATGAGCTGTCACGGGGCAAGATGAACGCATGCGGATCGGAATCCTCACCGGGGGTGGTGACTGTCCTGGCCTCAACGCCGTTATCCGGGCGGTGGTGCGCACCTGTGATTCCCGGTACGGCTCGTCGGTAGTCGGATTTCAGGACGGCTGGCGCGGGTTGCTGGAGAACCGGCGAATCCAGCTGGCCAACGACGATCGCAACGACCGCCTGCTCGCCAAGGGCGGAACGATGCTGGGCACCGCGCGAGTCAATCCAGACAAGCTGCGGGCCGGGCTCCATCAGGTCAAGCAGACGCTGGACGACAACGGCATCGACGTCCTCATCCCGATCGGCGGCGAGGGCACGCTGACGGCCGCCCACTGGCTGTCGGAAGAGAACGTGCCCGTCGTCGGTGTGCCCAAGACCATCGACAATGACATCGATTGCACGGACGTGACTTTCGGCCACGACACCGCGTTGATGGTGGCCACCGATGCGATCGACCGGTTGCACAGCACGGCCGAGTCGCACCAACGCGTGATGCTGGTCGAGGTGATGGGCCGGCATGCCGGCTGGATCGCACTCAACTCCGGGCTGGCCTCCGGCGCGCACATGACGCTGATCCCCGAGCAACCATTCGACATCGACGAGGTCTGCCGGCTGGTCAAGCGACGCTTCCAGCGGGGCGACTCGCATTTCATCTGTGTGGTGGCCGAGGGCGCCAAGCCGGCCGAGGGATCGATGAAGCTGGCCGAGGGCGGCACCGACGAGTTCGGTCACGAGCGGTTCACCGGCGTCGCCGCGCAGTTGGCCGTCGAGGTCGAAAAGCGGATCAACAAGGAGGTCCGGGTCACCGTGCTCGGCCACGTCCAGCGCGGCGGCATTCCGACCGCTTACGACCGTGTCCTGGCGACCCGATTCGGGGTCAATGCCGCCGACGCCGCGCACGCCGGCGAGTACGGACAGATGGTGTCGCTGCGCGGTCAGGACATCGGACGAGTGGCGCTGGCCGACGCGGTGCGTCAACTCAAGCTGGTTCCGCAAAGTCGTTACGACGACGCTGCCGCGTTCTTCGGTTAGTCGCCGGGTCAAAGCCAGCCGTTACGTTACGAGTGGCGGTAGCGTGACCTCTATGAATGGGCCTCTGAACTGCGGCGTGTGCGGACTCGGTTTCCGCGGGCGGTCAGACGCCCGGCAGTGCTCGCCGGCGTGCCGGCAGAAGGTGCACCGCGGTCGCACGGGCGACCGAATCGCGGCGCAGATCCAGCCGCGCCTCCCCGGCGTGCGTTCCCAACGGGTACTCGTCAGGCCGGATGTCGCGAGCACCATCGAGCGCGCACGCGACGAGCAGCGCCGAGCTCCGGCGTTGATCAGACGCCGGTCGGCGCAACTGGCCAGCCCGAGGCCCTCCTGGGCGGACTGGGCTGCCATCGACCGGGAAGTCACAGGGCGGCTGCGGTGCCCGAGCTAGACGGTCGGGCGGCCGAAGTCGGGCAGGCTTTCGCCGGCGCGCCACAGCGTGTCGGGTGGTTTCGTTTCCACTTCGACGACGAGCGTTGGGAGTGGTCGGAACAGGTCCAGCGGATGCACGGCTACGAGCCGGGCACGGTGACCCCGACGACGGAGTTGGTGTTGCACCATAAACACCCTGACGATCGGCGTGAGATCGCGCGGACGATCAGCGCGATGCTGGGCAGCCGCTGCGCGTTCAGCACCCGCCACCGCATCGTCGACACCCGTGGTGTCGTGCACCAGGTGGTCGTGGTCGGTGATCAGCTCACCGGCAGCGATGATGCCGTCATCGGCACGCACGGTTATTACGTCGACCTCACGCCAACGACCGACCGGGTCCGAGAGGAGCTCATCACCGCTCGGGTCGCCGAGATCACCGAGCATCGTGCGGTGATCGAGCAAGCCAAAGGGATGCTGATGCTGATCTACGGGCTCGACGAAGACGCCGCCTTCGACCTGCTGAGGTGGCGCTCCCAGTCGAGCAACGTCAAGTTGCGACGGGTGGCGCACGCCATCGTCGAGAACTTCCGCAACGTCCGCGACGATGCGATCAACTCACGATCGGCGTTTGATCACGCGTTGTTGGCCGACGATGCGACTTGGGGCAGCGATGACGCGACCACCTCGGGCGGCAATTAGGATCTTTCCCATGACTTCTCCTGCCAGCGTTCCCAGTGCGGCCGGCAGTGAGCTGCTCGACTACGAGGATGTGATCGCGCGCTACGACCCGGTGCTCGGCCTGGAAGTGCACGTCGAGTTGTCCACCGCGACCAAGATGTTCTGCGGCTGCGCCAACGAGTTCGGTGCCGAGCCCAACACGCATGTCTGTCCCGTCTGCCTTGGCCTGCCCGGCTCGCTGCCCGTGCTCAACGAGGCCGCGGTCGCATCGGCCATCCGGATCGGGCTGGCGCTCAACTGCGACATTGCGCCGTGGGGTCGGTTCGCCCGCAAGAACTACTTCTATCCCGACCAGCCGAAGAACTACCAGATCTCCCAGTACGACGAGCCGATCGCCATCAACGGCTACCTCGACGTTCCGCTGGATGACGGCAGCACCTGGCGAGTCGACGTCGAACGCGCCCACATGGAAGAGGACACCGGCAAGCTGACCCACCTGGGCAGCGACACCGGCCGCATCGCCGGCGCGACCACCTCGCTGGCCGACTTCAACCGGGCCGGGGTGCCGCTGATCGAAATCGTCACCAAACCGATCGAAGACACCGGCGAGCGCGCACCGGAAATCGCCCGCGCCTACGTGACGGCGCTGCGAGACCTGTTGCGCGCGTTGGACGTTTCCGACGTCCGAATGGATCAGGGCTCGATGCGCTGCGACTCCAACGTGTCGCTGAAGCCGAAGGGCGCGACCGAGTTCGGTATTCGCAGCGAGACCAAGAACGTCAATTCACTCAAGAGCGTCGAGGTCGCCGTCCGCTACGAGATGAGGCGCCAGGGCGCCGTTCTGGAATCGGGTGGCCGAGTCATCCAGGAGACCAGGCACTTTCACGAGGACGGCTTCACCAGCTCGGGCCGCACCAAGGAAACCGCGGAAGACTACCGCTACTTTCCCGAGCCCGACCTCGAACCGGTCGCCCCCAGCGGCGAGCTCGTCGAGCGCCTACGTCACACGATTCCCGAGCTACCGTGGTTGCGCCGCAAGCGGATTCAGCAAGACTGGGGTATCTCCGACGAGGTGATGCGTGACCTGGTCAACGCCGGTGCCGTGGAACTTGTCATCGCGACCGTCGACCAGGGGGCTTCCAGCGACTCCGCGCGCGCCTGGTGGGGCAACTTCCTGGTGCAGAAGGCCAACGAGGCCGGGGTCGAACTCGACGAATTGCCCATCAGCCCAGCCCAAGTCGCGGCGGTACTGACGCTTGTCGACAACGGCGAGCTGACCACCAAATTGGCTCGACAGGTGGTCGAGGGCGTGCTGGCCGGCGAAGGCGAACCCGAGCAAGTCATGGCGGCACGCGGTTTGGCTGTGGTGCGCGACGATTCGCTGATCCAGGCCGCCGTGGATGAAGCGCTGGCGGCCAATCCCGATGTCGCCGAGAAGATTCGCGGCGGCAAGGTGCAGGCGGCCGGCGCGATCGTTGGCGCGGTGATGAAGGCCACCAAGGGTCAGGCCGACGCCGCCCGGGTGCGCGAACTGGTGCTCGCCGCCTGCAGCTAGTTGAACAGCGTGGTCAGGTCGCTGAACAAGTGCGCCAGTGGCTGACCCACGCCGTCCCATCCGATCGCCTCGGCAATGGCCTGGTCTTGCTCGAACAGCGACGCAATCGGGCCGACCGCCGTGGACGGGACGTCCAATGTCGCGCAGCCGATGCTGCAGTCGCCGAACGTGTCGGAGATACCGATGCCGTTGATCAGCGAGCCGGCCGGGCTCAGCAGCCCACCGAGGTCGATCTCGATGGCGCCGACGTCCACACCCGACGGCGCACTGCTTCCGAGGTCCGTGAGGAGAGTGCCGAGGTTGGTGTCGCCGTAACCGTTGAGGAAGGCGTTGGTGACGTTGGCGGGCATGTCGGCCAATTCGTTGAGCGCGGCGGTGTAGTCGGGGGTTGCGCCGCTGAGATCAGTTGTGATGACGCTGATGTCGTCGTGAAGTTGCAGCAACGGACTCAGCGTGGTTCCGACGCTGCCCCACAGGATGCCGCTGAGCGGTGATCCCGAGAATTCGAGATAGGGCGAAATCTGGGCGGCCTCGTCATCCCCGACCAGCAGCGGCAGCACAGGAATGCTCACCGGGACGCAGAGTGGGCAGATACCAATGTCAAAGCTGAGCCCGTTGGTCAAAATCTCGATCAGCCCGTCTTTACCCGGCAGGGGGATGTCGAACAGGTTGGTGCCCAGCAGGCTGATGCCGATCTCGCTTTGGGTCGGATCCACCGAGGTGTAGATGTACGGCTCGGGGTCCATCGGCACGAATGGGTTGGTGGCCGCGGTGTACGCCAGGCCCAGATCGGTGTCAAAGTTCCGGCTGCCCTCGAGATAGGCGGGCACGTTGGCGGCGAACTGCTGAATGTCCGCGAACGCGGCGGGGGAGAGGTGGTCATAGATATCGGTCGAATTGGCCAGCGCGGTCTGCAGGACCTGATCCCACGGGACGTCGCCGGAGACGAGCCGCACGGCGTGCGTCTGCAGGTCCGGGTGGTCGGCCACCGGAGCCACTGACGGGACGGCGATCGCGCCGGCGGCACCCAGCGTCAGAGCGAATCCCGCAGTGGTCCAAGGGCTGGCGGTGATGTTGATGGCGTCTCCTAGGCGTGTCAGGCCCCCCACAGGCAGCTGAATATTACCTGAGATCAGACTGAGCATTGCCCAAACGCGAAGCCGGGCGACAGGCTCGGCTTGTAAATCGTTGCTGTGAGTCAGCTTTCACTCTCGGCGAGGTGGATGGACCACGGCCGGTCGGGCATGTCCACCTTCCGCGCAGCTGTGGGCGTGCGCTGCTACTGGGTGCGAGCGACTATCACCGGCGCCCGCGACGCGTGCGCTACCGCGGTGCTGACGGAACCGAGAGCCATTCCGGCGAAGCCACCGCGTCCATGACTGCCGACCACGACCAGCTGTGCGGTGGCAGAGAGGTTGAGAAGGTGAGTGGCCGGGCGATCGTCCATCACCGCCCGCTGAACGTGAACGCCCGGGTAGCGCTTCTGATAGTCAGCCAAGCGCTCGGTCAGCATCTCACCGACGCCGGCAAGGCCTTCTGAGTAGCTCGTGCCCAGAAGCTGGGAGATATCGGTGTCGCTGGCCGCGTGCAGCACCACCAGATCAACGCCTCGCAGCGACGCCTCTGTGAACGCGATTTCAGCTGCCGCCTTCGACGACGCGGAACCATCGAAGCCCAGGAGCACCGGTGCCTTTCGGGCCTGCGAGTACAGCGAAGCATCACGATCGATTACTGCCACCGGGCAGTGCGCGTGATGTATCAACGCGTTGCTCACCGATCCCAGCAGCAAACGGCGCAGTGCGCCCCGTCCGCGAGCGCCGACGACCATCATCTCCGCATCTTTGGACATGTCGATAAGCGACGTTGCGGGCCGTGAGAAGAACAATTGGCGTCGAACATCGGTTGGTGCATCGTCTTTCATGAACTCGTTGATGTTCGTTACGGCATCGTCGAGGATAGCGTCGGCGTCGGTTTCGTAGAGTTCGCGTAGCTCCGAGTTCGACCATCCGGGAGACGGCATGGCGATGGCTTGCACCAGCGTGAGGCGAACTTTGCGCATGGCTGCCTCGGATGCCGCCCACTGCACAGCCGCATCGGCATCCCCCGAGCCATCGACTCCCACAACAACGCCGTAATGCTTCGCCGCATCTGACATTTCGCTGTCCTCTGTGCCGTACCGGGATTCCGTGATTCGACATTAGGAGCTGTCGTTGCCACCAGACAGAGGCGTTAGTCCCTGAGCATGGTGGCTATCGGACCTCGTGGCCGAAACCGGCGCGCAGGATCCACCCGAACGGCCTCCGGGCGCCTGCTAGTCGATGAGTGGCGCCGTCCAGCGAATCGCCGTTCCGCCGGTCGCCGGCGTGCTGATCGAGCAGGCGCCCCCCACTTGTTCGGCCCTGCGATGCAAGTTCGCCAGACCACTTCGTCGCTGGTTGTGCTCGGGGATCCCGCAGCCGTCGTCGACGACATCGATGAGGAGTTCGTCGGCGACCGTCACCACGATGTTCAAACGGGTTGCGCCAGAATGTCGCACGGCGTTGCTGACAGCCTCCGCGACAACAGCTTCCGCGTGCTGAGCCAACTGAGAATTGACCGCTGCCATCGGCCCGGACATGTGCAACGTCGTGGTGATATTTCGATTCTCCGTCAGATCGGCGACGGTGTCCTGGATTTTTCGGCGGAATCCGCCGTCGGTGGTGCTCGACGATTGCAACTCGAAGATGGTATTGCGGATGTCCTCGATGGTGTTCTGTAGGTCATCGATGGTGCCGTTGAGCCGCGCCACCAGGTCGGGGGAGCGGGTCCGCGCGATCGTTCCCTGTACGTCCAGGCCGATGGCGAACAGACGCTGGATGACGTAGTCGTGCAAATCATGCGCGATTCGCTCACGATCGGCCAGAATTGACAGCTCGCGGGTGTTCTCGCTGTTCATCGCCAGGGCCAGCGCAAGGGCGGCCTGGCTCGCGAAGTCGCCGACCAGATCGAGATAGCTGGAGTCGAAGGGTATCTCGTCGGCGCGTCGCGCGACGGCGATCACGCCCCTGATCGTTCGTTCATATCGCAGTGGCATGACAATCGCGGATCGTTCACCCGCGTCGGTGAACGCCTGGATCGGATATTGAAAAGATTCGGTGATCATCGGCGATCCCGTGCGAAAGACGTGACCGGTGGTCGACCCGTCGACGGGGACCTCCTGACCCATTACCTCTTCGGCGTGCACCCCGACTGCGGCGGACACTATGAGGGTGTCGATTTCCTCGGGTGGGAGGTCGGTATCGGAGGGAGTGAGCACGATAGCTTGCTCCGCATGCGTCAGCTTTCGGACCTGTTCGGCGATCAACTGGAGGGGTAACTGTGTCGAGTCAGCGCCCAAGAGCAACTCGGTGATGATCCCTCGGCTGGCTTCCAGCCAATCTGCCCGGCGCTCACTATGTTCGAACAGCTGGGCGTTATCGATGGCTACCGCCGCGGCAGAGGCGAACACCCGAACTGCGACCTCGTGGGATTCGCTGAACGTCCATCCAGGCCGATCGTCGGTCAGATACAAGCCGCCAAAAACCTTGTCCCGTATCATGATTGGCGTGCCGAGGAAGGCGCGCATCCGAGGGTAGCCTTCCGGGAGCCCGACCGCTGCCGGGTGCGTGGTGAGATCCACCAGGCGAAGAGGTGACGACTGGCCCAACACCACTCCGATGAGACCCTTTCCGGTCGGCGGACCGCCGATATGCTCGATTTCGTCGGCATTCATTCCCATATGGACGAACGAGGTCAACCTGCCGTTCGGGTCATGGGTCGCCAACGCGCCGTAGCGGCACCCGGTCAGTTCCATCGCTTCGGCGACAACGTGGTGCAGCGTCGAGTCGAGGTCGAGTTGTGAGCCCGTTTTCACGATGGCGCGTAGCAGCTGCCCGGTCTGCTCAGGGGCCGCAAGGAGCTCCTCGAGCCCGTCGTTTTCCGGGCCGGTGGGCTCCCGCGGGCCCAACTCTGCAGAAGAAGACTCGTCCTCACTAGTACTCACCGGCGCGTACCTTCCGCGGCCCCCGTAGCCGGCAATCAGTTTACAGGCTGTGGAGGTTGGGGAGGCTCAGGAGCCGGAGATCAGGTGCGGGACTCGGTCAATGATTCGCCGAGGTGCCGGGCAGCACGCGTGCACGTGCACCGTTGCCCTCGAGAGAGGCGGATGCATTCGATTCGCGGGTCAGGAAGCCGGTGAGCTCACCGATCGCGCTCATCAGCGGAGCGGGGAAGACCACCGTCGTATTCTTTTCCACTCCGAGCTCCGCGAGTGTCTGAAGGTTTCGCAGCTGCAAGGCAAGCGGGTGGCTCATCATCGTGTCGGACGCGTCACCAAGTGCGGCGGCAGCGCGGGCTTCGCCCTCGGCAGCGATGATCTTGGCTCGCTTTTCGCGCTCGGCCTCCGCTTCTCGCGCCATCGCGCGCTTCATGCTGTCGGGTAACTGAATATCCTTGAGTTCGACCAGCGTGACCTCCACGCCCCACCCGACCGTTGTGGTGTCGAGGATTTGGCGGATGCTGGCGTTGATCTTCTCGGTCTGGGCAAGCACGTCGTCCAGTGAGTGCTGCCCGACGACGTTGCGCAACGTGGTCTGGGCGATCTGATCGATTGCGGCGTGGACGTTCTCGATGACGACCACCGATTTGCGGGCGTCGATGACGCGGAAGTATGCAACCGCAGCGATATCCACGCTGACGTTGTCGCGGGTGATGATGCCCTGAGATTGAATGGGCATCGTCACGATGCGCATCGACACTTTCCAGAGTCGGTCGATGAAGGGAACGATCAACCGCAGCCCTGGCTCGCGGATACCGACCACCCGGCCGAGTCGAAAGTGGACGCCCCGCTCGTATTGCCACACGATACGAATCGAAGCCATCAGCAACAGCGTGGCCATCAGGACAGCGAAAGTTGTTATCAGCGCCGCGGATTGACTCACAACAAACTCCTTCGGTGAGACGGCAGAAAAGGCTGATGTCGACGCTAGAATCCCTGGTTTGCCGACGCCAGCGGCCGGAAGTCCCTAGAAGGTGGGCGAAATGCCCTGAGCCGGTGCTCGCTGCGGCCGGTCGTGATGTGTGGGATGGCCAAACATGTGCCTAATGACCCTGGCGATACCTGGCGGGATCAGTAACGTCGCACTGACAGTGTGGAATTGGAGGCCTGTCGTGTCGGAGCGAGCGCCGGGCATTGCGGTCGTCACGAACGCGTTGAGCATGGCGTGCCGCGCTCCCTCGATCCACAACAGCCAGCCATGGCATTGGGTGTTCGACGGTCGGGCGCTGCACCTGTTCATCGATCGGCGCCGGCTGGTGAGCGTCGCGGACCGATCCGGTCGCGAGGCGGTCTTGAGTTGCGGCGCGGTGCTCGATCATGCGCGCATTGCGATGGAGGCCGCCGGGTGGGGCTCGAAAGTCGAAAGATTTCCTGATCCCAACAGCCACGATCATCTGGCAACTATTGAATTTCATCCTCGCAACTCAGTCACTGAGGAGCAACGCAACCGTGCTGAAGCCTTGCTGCAACGCCGCACCGACCGGCTTCCCCTTCGACGGCCCTCGTATTGGACGCGGTTTGTTCCCGTGCTCCAGAAAGCCGTCGAAGACAGCGTCGTGATGGTGGATGAAATCTCCGATGACGCGCGCCCCCGACTCGCCCGCGCATCGCACCTCACCGCGGACCTGCGTCACGGCGATGCGTCCTATGAGACCGAACTGCACTGTTGGACAGCTCCATTCGCGTTATACGAGGGGATACCTCCGGAGAACCTCGCGACCGCACCCGAAGCGTCTCATGTTGATGTGGAAAGAGATTTCCCTGCCGTCAGCACTGTTGACCGGCGCCGAAATGACGACGCCGACTGGTCGAGAATCTTGGTGGTGTCAACGTCGGACGATTCGCGGATGTCGGTTCTGCTCAGCGGTGAAGCGCTTTCCAGGGTGCTTGTGGAGTGCACCACAGCCGGGATGGCAACGTGCACTCTGACGCACATGATCGAACTCGACGAAAGCCGCGACATTATTCGAGGCTTGATCACTCACCCCGGGGAACCCCAGGCGCTGGTTCGGGTTGGCATCGCACCGCCGATGGAGATATTGCCGGCCGCGACGCCACGACTGCCCCTGGCCGAGGTGCTGGAGATCCGCACTCTCGAGGGCCGAAAGTCCCTTGCCTAGACGACATCTGCCGCTGTGAGCGGCCACTGAATCACCCTAGCCTGTTCGTATGACGACCACCGACCCTGTCGCCGTCCTGTCGGCGAGCGAAAGCTGGAACCTGCTGAGCGGCGTGGCCCTGGGCAGGCTCGTCACGAGCGTTGACGGCCAGCCGGAGATCTTCCCGATAAATTTCGTCGTCCAAGATCGCACACTGCTGTTCCGGACCGCGGAAGGCACGAAGCTGGTGAGTTCGGCGATCAACAATCGCGTTCTGTTCGAGGCTGATGACCACGGTGCCAGTGAGGGCTGGAGTGTGATCGTGAAGGGAACGGCCCGGATGCTGCGCACGAATGAGGAAATTCAGCGCGCCGATAACGCGGAGCTGCTCCCGTGGACTGCGACGTTGAAGCAGCATTACGTTCGCGTTCTGCCGACGTCGGTCACCGGGCGTCGTTTCCAGTTCGGGCCCGCGCCCGAGCGTGAATCCACCTTCGCCTGAGCCGCTGCGCGGCCGGGGCGCTGGACATTCCCTGAAGTTGTTGATGCGCAATTCGTTTGAGAGCGCTTTGGCGGCCTGCCCCGGCGAAGAATCCTCCGCGATGGGACCAACGGTTGGCAGCAGAGGACTTATGGCCCCAGATATTTAGCCAAGTTACCGAATAGCGTTTCCGCACGAGCCGGCTCGCATCTGCCGGAGCAGCGTGGAGGCCGGAGTTTGCTATGGAAGATTTGCATATGCAGGCCGCCGTGGTGGTCGGCGTCGACGGGTCGGCAGCGGCGCTGCGTGCGGCGCTGTGGGCTGTCGATGAGGCTGTCAGTCGCGACATCCCGCTTCGGTTGGTTCACATAGTCGGAAGCGGAAATTCACAGCGGGACGATTTTGCTCCCGAGCTGGCCAAGGCCGAACAGTCCATCGGCCGCGTTGTCAGGGCGGTCGAGTCCACGAACAAACCGGTGAAGATCGAGACCGAGGTGGTTCACGGAGGCCCAGCAGAGGCGCTGGTCCGTCTCTCTCGGTTCGCGGCGATGATTTGCATCGGCGCTGTCGGGTCAAACCACTTTCAGCACGGGCGGATTGGCTCGACCGCCGCTGCCGTGGCCGGCAGCGCGCACTGCGCTGTTGCCATCATCCACGGAGGCATTCCCGCCACCCGTCCGACCGCGAACACCATCCTGGTTGTCACCGATGAGGCCCCCGAGAACGGACTCCTGCTGGAGACGGCTACGCGGGAGGCGGCCATGCGGGCTGCTCCGTTACGGGTGATCAGGTGTTGGCAACCACCTCGCTCAGACCCCGCAACGACCAGGAAAGGCGATCTGGAAATACAGGCGCAACTCGACCGCCGCTTGGCGCAATGGCGAGCGCGCTATCCCGATCTTCGCGCACGGTCCGTTGCCGTGCATGGTGCCCTTTCCGGCTACTTACAAGCGCATGCTGCGCAGCTGCAGCTGGTGATCGTCGGCGCGCGCAGCCCCGGTCACGTGCGTGAAGTCGTCGGGGCGGCCGGCTACGGCGCCCTGGCCACCTCGGATTGCGTGGTTTTAGTTGTCGATCATCAACACCTTTGAGAGGTAGCGAGCATGATGAATGTCAAGACTGAGAGCCCAGCGCTGTATCGCCGATCTCCTGGAGGGTCCACCATGGTTGTGAAGGTCTTTCTCGTCGATGACCACGAGGTCGTCCGCCGCGGGATCGTCGATCTACTCGGCGCCGACCCCGAATTGGACGTAGTCGGCGAAGCCGGATCGGTGGCCGAGGCAATGACGCGGATCGCGGCGGTCCGGCCTGACGTCGCAGTTCTCGACGTCCGTCTGCCCGACGGCAGCGGGATCGAATTGTGCAGGGATCTGCTCTCCGAGATTCCCGACTTGCGCTGCCTGATGCTGACTTCGTTCACCTCCGACGAGGCGATGCTCGACGCAATACTGGCCGGCGCCAGCGGCTATGTGGTCAAAGACATCAAGGGTATGGAGCTCGCCCAGGCCATCAAAGACGTCGGCGCCGGTAAGTCACTGCTGGACAATCGTGCCGCTGCGGCGTTGATGGCCAAACTCCGCGGCGCAGCCGAGCGCAGTGATCCGCTGGTCGGGTTGACCGACCAGGAGCGCACTCTGCTGGGCCTGCTCAGCGAGGGGCTGACCAACAAGCAGATCGCCGCACGCATGTTCCTTGCCGAAAAGACCGTCAAGAATTACGTATCCCGTTTGCTGGCGAAGCTCGGAATGGAGCGGCGAACACAAGCCGCGGTGTTCGCATCCAAACTCGATTCCACCGAGCGTCCGACGTGATGATCGTGACTATGTCACGGTGATCTCGTGACCGATTCAGCGAGCAGGAGGGGTGCCGCACACTCGGTGCGGGGTACGTTGTCGCAACTCCGATTACGAGAGCTTCTCGCTGAGGTGCAGGACCGAATAGCGCTCATCGTGGAGGGACGTGACCGTCTCGACGGACTGGTAGAGGCGATGCTGGCGGTGACGTCAGGTCTCGACCTGGAGACCACGCTCCGCACCATCGTGCGCACCGCGATCGACCTCGTCGAGGCCCGTTATGGCGCGCTCGGCGTGCGGGGCAGCGGTCCCGACCTGGCAGCGTTCATCCATGAGGGGATCGACGACGAAATGCGCCAGCGGATCGGGCAATTACCGGAAGGTCGTGGCGTCCTCGGGGTATTGATCGACGAGCCGAAGCCGATCCGATTGGACAACATCGCACAACACCCGTCTTCGGTCGGTTTCCCGCCACACCATCCGCCGATGAAGGCTTTCTTGGGCGTACCCGTCCGGATTCGCGAGGAGGTATTCGGCAACCTCTATCTGACGGAGAAGGTGAACGGGCATTCGTTCAGTGAAGACGACGAGATACTCGTCGAAGCACTTGCTGCGGCTGCCGGCATTGCCATCGAAAACGCACGGCTCTACGAGCAGTCCCGGGCTCGTCAGGCCTGGGTCGCCGCAACCCGTGATATCGCAACAGAATTGCTATCGGGTACCGATCCCGCCACCGTGTTCCGAAAGGTGTCCGATGAAGCCCTGAAATTGTCGGAGGCCGAATCGACTTTCGTCGCGGTGCCCGTCGAGACCGACTCCCCGTCGTCGGAGACCACCGAATTGCTGATAACCGAGATATCAGGGGAGCTACCCGAATTCACCCAGCCGTCGACGATTGCGGTCCGCGCTACTCAGGTGGGCGACGTCTTCACCAACCGCATGCCGCGGCGCCTTGACCGGCTCAACCTCGAGATCGGCGGCACGCAGGTCCAAGCGGGTCCCGCACTGGTGTTGCCCCTGCGAGCCGCGGACAAGGTCGCCGGGGTGCTCGTCGCGCTGCGCCACAGCCGCGCAACACGATTCACCCAGGAACAGGAAGAGATGATGGCCGCCTTCGCCGACCAGGCAGCAGTTGCCTGGCAACTGGCCACGGCGCAGCGCACAGCGCGCGAGTTGGACGTGCTCAGTGACCGGGACCGCATCGCTCGCGACCTGCACGACCACGTTATCCAACGGTTGTTCGCAGTAGGGCTCGGGCTACAGGCAACGATTCCCCGCGCGCGGTCTTCGGAAGTCCAACTACGTCTTTCAGACTACGTCGACGACTTACAAGCCATCATCGGCAAAATCCGGACCACGATATTCGATCTGCACGGGCCCGCTACCGGCATGGCGCGGTTACGCCAGCGGCTCGACGAAGCCATCGCCCAGTATTCCGGTGAAAACTTGCGCATCACCACACAATTCGTGGGACCGCTCTCGGTCATCGGCGTCCCACTGGCCGAACATGCCGAAGCCGTTGTGCGTGAGGCCGTGAGCAATGCCGTTCAGCACGCGCATGCGACCGACCTTCGGGTAATCGTCAAAGTCGAGGATGGTCTTTCCATCGAAGTGAGAGACGACGGTCGCGGAATCTCCGAGCGCACCAAGCGTCACGGCCTGATGGACATGCGCTACCGCGCCCAGCAAGCGAACGGCACCTTCAGCATCGACACCCCGGAAACGGGCGGGACCGTCCTGCGTTGGTCCGCGCCGCTGGCTTAGAGCTGTCCGCGTTCCTCAGCGCTGTCGAGCGACGATCACCGGCACGCCGGCGGCCTGCACCACCGCGGCGCCCACCGAGCCCAGCAACATACCCGAAAATCCACCACGGCCGTGGCTTCCGACCACGACCAGCTGAGCGGACTCCGCTTCCTCCAGCAGGTGAAGCGCCGGATTGGTGTACACAATTCTGCGTTGCACCGCGACGTCGGGGTAGCGCTCTCGCCAGCCGGCCAGTCGTTCGGCCAGGGCCTCTTGCGCAACTTTTTCCAGCGCCGACCATTCCAGGCTCGGAATGTCAGCCACCTCCCCGTGAGACCAGGAATGCAACGCGACCAGATGGACGCGACGCCAGGATGCTTCGTCGAAAGCAATGGCTGTTGCCAACTCTGATGCCGGCGATCCGTCGATGCCGACCACCACCGGCAGCTGCGAGGGCTTCAGCGCAGCGACGGGGTATTCGTCGTGAATCACTGCCACCGGACAGTGCGCGTGGTGTACCAACCCAGTGCTGACTGATCCCAGTAAGAGCCGCCCCACGGTCCCGTGCCCGCGGCTGCCCACCACAATCATCATCGCGTCTTTGGACAGATCAGCCAGCGTCGGAATAGTTGCCCCGAAATACACTTCGGCACGGACTTGAGTACGAGGCAGCTCGGGCGCATTCTGCTCGACGACTCGGATTGCCGCCGAAATGATGTCAGCGCACTCTTTTTCGCGCCAATCGTTGTTCCCGGCGAGTGGCGGAAGCGGGCCACCGCTCAGGCTCACCAGGCCCCATGGTGGCGTCGCGATGATGTGGACGATGTCGAGCGGGATATTGCGCATGCCGGCTTCGCGCGCGGCCCACGCCACCGCTCGATCGGATGAAGGCGAGCCGTCGACGCCGACGATAATTGTTTGTTGCCCAGCGGGGTCAGACATTGTCGCTCCCTGTGAGATGTCAGTATGAGGGCTTGACGTTCATAAGGTTAAAGACGTTCGCTGCGGTCTGGCAGGAGCAAATGGTCCTAACACGGTGAGCCGTAGGACATCTCGTGGTAGATCTCGCCACCGATTGTTCCGCCGAAGGTCGGTGCCGGCCAGGGTCAAAGGTCCCGACCTCGAGGCGAAGAACGGAGTCCTCCGCCTCCTGCCTGCAGCGGGCGGGCCGGATAGCGTTGTCGGTGTCTACAGCCGGCGTCAGGGGAAGCGGTCATGGCCAACGAATCATCGCGTCGACCAGTGGTAGTGGGAGTCGACGGTTCGAAGGCGGCGATCAGTGCCGCTGAGTGGGCCGCCAAGGAAGCGGTCCATCGGGGTGTGCCCCTGCGTATCGTGCACGTCGCTCCGCACACCTGCGGGTCGACGGCTCCGGAGGTGCTCGATGGTGCAGAGCTGCAATACGCCGAAAACTGCTTGCGGCAAGCGTGTTCAGCGGTAACAGCAACCGGTCTCGGGGTGACCGTCGAGACCGCAATGCTGTGCGGAGACGTCGGTGCTGCACTAGTTGCCGAATCGGAAGGCGCGACGCTGATCTGTATCGGCTCCACCGGAATCGATTCGGTCGCTGCCGCGATGCTCGGCTCGACGTCGATAGCACTTGCCGAGCGCGCACGATGCCCGGCGGCGATTATCCGGGCCGACCATGACAGGTCGCCGGTGGAGGCAGGCTTCGTAGTTGCTGTCCTCGACGGCCGCCGCGACGACGATGCAGCGATGGCATGGGCCATGGAGGAGGCTCGGTCGCGCCGGGCTCCTGTTCTCGCGTTGGGCATCTTCCCTTGGCCGCTTTTTGATATCGACGATGAACGCTTCTACGAACGACTGGATCACTGGTTGCATCAGTACCCTGACGTTCAGGTCGAAGTCGCCACGACCCGGGCGAGCGCTCGTCGCTATCTGCAAACCTTCGTCGGCGCGATCCAGCTCGTGGTCATCGGGCGCGGCGACGCGGCCAGCGTCACTCGTCTGGTCGGTCCGCACCACCTGCCGATCACGGCGCACGCCAACTGTTCAGTGCTTGTTGCCCGCTCGGCCGAACAAGAGGACGACGATGGTCACGAGCGTCTGCTAGCAAGCGCCTAATGAAAAAAACTGGTTCTGTCGCAGACAACGGGCTGGACGCGGGCCCTCTCAGTCGTGATCAGTTACACCTCATCGACAGCTACTGGCGCGCAGCGAATTATCTGTCGGTCGGGCAGATCTACCTGCTGGATAATCCGCTGCTGGCTGAACCCCTACTAGCGGAGCACGTCAAGCCCCGACTGTTGGGTCATTGGGGCACGACGCCCGGGCTCAACCTCATCTACGCACACTTGAATCGCGTCATCGCGCAACGGGATGCCGACGTCATCTACGTCACCGGGCCAGGCCACGGCGGTCCCGGTCTGGTCGCCAATGCGTATCTGGAGGGCACCTACAGCGAGGTGTATCCCGAGATCGAGTGCAATGCCTCGGGTCTTCGAAAGCTGTTCCGGCAGTTCTCTTTTCCGGGTGGCATTCCCAGTCACGTCGCCGCCCAGACGCCTGGGTCGATCCACGAAGGAGGTGAGCTGGGCTACTCACTGGTCCATGCGTACGGCGCAGCGTTTGACAACCCCGACCTGGTCGTCGCATGTGTGATCGGTGACGGTGAGGCCGAGACCGGGCCCCTGGCCGCCAGCTGGCATTCGAACAAGTTCCTGAACCCCGAGATCGATGGGGCCGTTCTACCGATCCTGCATCTCAACGGCTACAAGATTGCCAACCCGACCGTGCTGAGCCGCATCCCGACCCCCGAACTCGAATCGCTGATGCGCGGCTACGGGCACCGACCGATCACTGTCGATGGTGACGATCCAACGATGGTTCACCAGCAGCTCGCGGCGGCGCTCGACGAGGCATTCGATGCGATCGCGGAGATTCAGAACACCGCCCGAACCAACGGGCTGACCGAACGTCCCGTGTGGCCCATGATCGTGCTCCGAACACCGAAAGGCTGGACCGGGCCCAAATACGTTGACGGCAAACAGGTCGAGGGTACCTGGCGAGCTCATCAGGTTCCGCTGGCCGAGACCCGCGACAACCCCGAACACCGCGCTCAGCTTGAAACCTGGCTGCGCAGCTATCGCCCTGAAGAACTATTCGATGACCGTGGAGCACTGCGCCCCGAGCTGCGGGCTTTGCCGCCGATCGGGCCGCGGCGGATGAGCGCCAACCCGCATGCCAACGGCGGACAGCTGCTGCGTGAATTGGACCTGCCCGACTTCCGGAACTATGCCGTGCCCGTCGATCAGCCGGCCAGGAGAACGCAAGAGGCCACAACGGTTTTGGGAGCATTCCTGCGCGACATCATTGCGCGCAACCCTGACCGGTTCCGTCTCATGGGTCCTGACGAGACCGCCTCCAACAGGCTCAGCGCCGTATTCGAATCTACGGACAAAGTCTGGCTTTCCAGGACCGAACCGGTCGACGAACACCTCGCGCCCGACGGCCGAGTGATGGAGGTGCTTTCTGAGCACCTGTGTCAGGGCTGGCTCGAAGGCTATCTTCTGACCGGCCGTCACGGCCTGTTCAACTGCTATGAGGCATTCGTGCACATCGTCGATTCGATGTTCAACCAGCACGCGAAATGGCTCTCGACCAGCCGGGAGCTCGCCTGGCGGCAGCCGATCGCATCGCTGAATTACCTTCTCAGCTCTCATGTCTGGCGCCAGGACCACAACGGCGCGTCTCATCAGGATCCCGGTTTCATCGACCTGGTCGCGAACAAACGGCCCGAGATCGTGCGGGTTTATCTGCCGCCGGACGCCAACACCCTGCTCTCGGTAGCCGACCACTGCTTGCGCAGCCGCAATTACGTCAATGTGATCGTGGCCGGGAAGCAACCTGCGCTGACCTACCTGACGATGGACGAGGCGGTTCTGCACTGCACCCGCGGCCTCGGGATCTGGCAGTGGGCCAGCACGGCGACAGCCGAACCCGACGTGGTGCTGGCCTGCGCCGGCGACGTGCCGACCCTCGAGACTCTGGCCGCCGCCGACATCCTGCGACGAGAACTGCCTGCCCTCCAAGTACGCGTGATCAACGTGGTCGACCTGATGCGCCTGCTGCCGGATGCCGAGCACCCACACGGGCTCACCGATCACGAGTTCGATGCGCTGTTCACGAGCGACAAGCCGGTCATCTTCGCCTACCACGGCTACCCATGGCTCATCCATCGCCTGACCTACCGCCGCTCCGGCCACCACCACATGCACGTACGGGGGTTCAAGGAACGCGGCACTACCACAACGCCTTTCGACATGGTCATGCTGAATGATCTCGATCGCTATCACTTGGTCATGGACGTCATCGACCGAGTCGAAGGGTTGGGCGAACGGGCGGCAGGACTGCGTCAAAAGATGATGGACGCGCGTCTGTCCGCCCGCAGCTACACCCGTGAACACGGCGAAGACGACCCCGAGATCGCCGGGTGGACCTGGGCGCCGAAGACCCCGCACGCCAGGTGGAAGCGAACGGACGTATAGCGGACCGAGGGCGAAAGCCGGCGGCGATGGAGAGTCGCTTTGGCGCAATGCCGATCGAGCGTTACTGAGAGGTTCGCGCCACGATGACCGGAACGCGGACCGATTGAACGACAGCGTTGCTCACGGAGCCCAAAAGCATGCGGCCGGCGAAATTCCGGTCGTGACTGCCGAGCACTACGAGCTGGGCGGAACGGGAGGCGTCGACAACGGCGCGGGCTGGCGCGTCGCAGACAAGCGACTTGATCACGTGGACGTCGGGATAGCGCTCTTGCCACCCTGCCAGCGCCTCGCTCAACAGACGCTCCTCTTCGGCCTCGACTTTCCGCCAATCGATACCGGGAAGTTCGATGAGCTCCCTGTCGCTCCACGCATGCAGGGCAACCAACCCGACGTGGCGGCGTGAGGCTTCGTCGAAGGCGATCTCGGTAGCGAGCTCCGCGCTCGGCGAGCCGTCGATTCCGACCAGGACGGGCCGCTGCTCGGGCTGGGCTGCTGTTTGTTGTTCGTCACGAACCACCGCGACCGGGCAGTGGGCGTGCCGTATCAGTCCCGAGCTGACGGAGCCGAGCAGGCCCCTGGTCAGTGCGCCCCGTCCGTCGGTGCCGACGACGATCAATTCCGCATGGCGGGACAGCTCGATGAGCTTGGGAGCGGCGGCTGCAAAAAGCAGTTCGCCGTCGATGTGAATATCAGCATTCTGGCCGACGGCGTCATGGGCGACCTTGGAGGAATTGGCGAGGACCCTGCGCGCTTCCGCCTGCTGCCAACCCCGCATCTCTTCGAGGATGAGGATCTGCGACCAGGTCGGCGCCTTCGGGTTCTCCGCGTGGACCAGAGTCAGCGGTAGCCCGCGTATCGCCGCATCCCGGGCGGCCCAGCTGACGGCGGCGTCGGATGCCGACGACCCGTCGACCCCGACCACGATGCCGTAATGCGTTGTGGTGGATGACATTGTCAACGCCCTCTCGTCAAGGACAACGTTACGAAGGTCGCATCTCCAGGGAGTGGGGCTTTGGTCCTCGTTTCAAGGGTTGTTGGTCCCGGGCCGGGCGATCGTCGTCATCAATCACCGCAGGCCACGTCATTGCCATTCGACACCAAAAGTGGAAACCTTCGTCAGCGATGACCAGCATCGGCGATCAGCTTCGCGAACGGACGGTAGACACCGTGCTCGGCCGAATTCGGCTGCAGGTCGGGGGATCTGGTCCGCCGATCGTGTTCTGGCCGAGCCTGCTGATGACCGGCGACATGTGGCACGGGGTGGCCGATGAACTCATCGCCCGCTACCAGGTGGTGCTGGTCGACCCGCCGGGCCAGGGCGGTAGCCAGCCGTTGACCGACTACTTCAGTTTCGAAGACTGTGCCCGCTGCGTGGCCGACGTCCTCGACGGCCTCGGCATAGCCAAGGCGCACTTCGTCGGCAACTCGTGGGGCGGCATGATCGGCGCAACGTTCGCCGCAAAGTATCCCGAGCGGGTCGGGGGAGCGGTGCTGATGAATTGCACCGCCGGCCGCGCCGGCCTTCGCCAGAAAGCCGAGTTCGCGATCCTGCTTCAAGTGGCGAAGTGGACCGGAGGGATCGGGTCGCTACTGAATCGCCCGGTGCTGAAAGCGTTTCTGGGTCCGACCACCATGCGGCAGCGACCTGAGGTGGTGGAGCACGTGAGTGCGACGGTCAAGTCGGTCAATATCGCCTCCGCGTCGTGGGCGGTGAAGAGTGTGGTCCCGCGCCGTCCCGACCAGCATGCACTGCTGGGCAACATACGAACACCGGTGCTGGTGGTCGGCGGCGCTGAAGATGCGACTTTCCCGCCGCGCGACGCGATCGAGATGGCCAAAACCATTCCGCGCGCCTCCGTTCACGTGCTCGACGGAGTGGCGCATCTGGCCGGCCTGGAGAACCCGGCGTTGGTGAGCAAGCTGGTGGAGGAGTTTCTCGTCAGCGAAAACGGCACTGCGGCAACGTAGGTTCTGCGCCGCCGAGCTAGGTCTTGTCGTCGTTGGCCCGTGGGAAGCCGCCACCCTGCGGGAACAGCGGGAACACCACGTCATCCAGCCGCATCGCGTCACCGCTGGTCTTGTTGATCGTGGCGCCCCAGATGTTGCCGTCCGGCGACATTCGCAGCGCCCACGCGTGACCGTGGGTGTCCTGGCGAACTACGTCGGGTTGACCGGTCACCGAGCCCGTGCCCTGAGCGAGGTGGATCGCCACCGTCTGCTTGGTGTTGACCAAGTTGATCAGCACGGTGCCGTCCAACGCCGAACAGCCGGCAACCCCGGGCCGGTCCGGCCAGGTCCACACCGTGGAAACCTTGGAGTCCTTGGTGATTCGCTGCAGACGGTCGGATGTGGGCGTGCGGTCGGCGATGAAGAGCGAGCCGTCGACGGGGTCGGTGCACATGCCGCCGCCCACACCGAGGCCACTGAGCGCCGTGGTCGGCGGCGCCTGGTTGACGGTGGTGGGCTGCTCGATGCGAATCACCTTGCCCGCCAGCGATGCCGGGTCATTGGCCATTGCCGGATTACCTGCGTCGCCGGTCATCACGACCAGCGTGGTGGGGCTGGTGAACAACAACGCGCCGGTATTTCCGCTGGCGCCCTTGGGAATCCCGGTGAGGATGTCCTTGGGAGTATCGCCGTCGGCCACCCGGATGACCCGGTTATCGGTCGGGGTGCTGACGTAGGCGTACATCAGCCGGTCCTGGGAGTACGTCGGCGAGAGCACGATGTCCATCAATCCGCCATCGCCGGCCGGATCGACGGGGATGACGACCTTCACTTTGGGCTCCGCGTTGACGGCCACCTCCTTGACCGCTCCTGTCGTGCGCTCGGCGACCAGAGCCGACTTGCTGTCGGGCTGCATCAGCAAGCCGCTGGTGCTCTCCAGACAGCCCTGCATCACTCCAGGCGCCGGGCATTCCTTTGGGAACGGCTTGTCGGGCAGCGGTGGGGGCGGAGGTGGCGACGAACTCGGCGCCCCATGCCGCTCGGGTTCGGTGGTGAAGGGCTGTGACTGGATATCGTTGAACTGGGCACAACCGGCCAGAACGAGCACCGCCGAGCAGAGCACAGACACACTGCGCACCTTCGACCACCACAACCGCATAGCTGCCAGATTACGGATATGGCCGCGCATGCGCCCGTGACGGGTGCCGCGCGCCACCTGACATCCGCCCGCAAACACCGCCCGGCGTCACACGGTGAGCAAATCGCAACCGCGAGTGCCCCGCTCAAATCCCCGATTCGCGGGAATTTGCCCTTACCCTGGCACGGGTGAGCAGTCAATCGAAAAGTGCACATTGGCAACGACCGGACTCATCCGCTCTGCCAACTGCTGAGCGGCCGACCGCCGCGCAACTGGTCGACCCCGAAGACGACCTGCCATCAGACACTTACGCAGGCGATTTCGAGACGACCCTGATCCCTCACTACGACTCCGCCGACTCCGGCAGCGTCCGCTCGTCGAGCAGCGGCGCCGGCGTGATGGGTGGCCACGAACCTCTGCCGTACCAGCCGCAGCACCCCGGCCCGCACTCGGTGTTCGTGCCGGAGGGGATGGGCGAGCACGAACACTTCGACGACGAGCGCGTTCGCGCCGCTAACCGTCGCGGGACGCAGCATCTGGGCCTGCTGATCCTGCGTGTCGGTCTCGGTGCCGTCTTCCTCGCCCACGGCCTGCAGAAGTTGTTCGGTTGGTGGGGCGGAGAGGGCCTGACCGGCTTCAAGAACGCGCTGTCAGGCGTCGGCTACGAGCACGCCGACATCCTCACCTACTGCGCCGCGGGTGGTGAGATCGCCGCGGGTGTGCTGCTGATACTCGGCCTGTTCACCCCGATCGCCGCTGCGGGCGCGCTGGCCTACCTGACCAACAGTGTGCTTGCCGGTATGTCGACCCAGCACGGTCACCGCTCTTTTCCGTACTTTCTGCCCAGCGGCCACGAGTACGAGATCTCGCTGATCGTGATGGCCGCGGCCGTCATCCTGGTGGGTCCCGGCCGTTACGGGTTCGACGCCGGCCGCGGCTGGGCGCACAGACCATTCATCGGTTCGTTTGCCGCGCTGGTGGTCGGCATCGGGGCCGGCGTCGGGCTGTGGGTGTTGCTCAATGGCGCCAACCCGGTGGGCTAGTTGCTAGTCCACGTACGGATTGGGCACCCGGCCGGCACTGGCCTGGGTCAACTGCGGCAAGGTGGCAAACGTGACCGCGGGTAACCGCAATTGGTGGCCGTCTTTCAGCTGAGCCCGACCCCAGGAGCCTCTGCTGAATCGCAGGCCCTCGATGTCCTCCCACCGCGCCGACCGGCTGCCCAGCAGCGTGCGCACAGTGACGCCGGTGTCGTCGGCCCGCGTGCGGAGCCGAGCGATCAAGGCCGACAGCAGCACCGGGATGATCAGCAGCGGAGCCGTCACCGGCCAGGTCAGCACGGGCACGAGCAGCCCGAGGGCAAAGAATCCCACGGCGAAGTGGGCCATCGGCGAAATGTTGAGCACCACCGGGGGTATGTGTTCGGCGTCCTCCGCTGAATCGCCTGCCATGCATGCATCATGGCATCGGGCCGGTCGGCGATCCTGGCAGCCACCGGAATTTGACGTTTGACCAGTACGGCAGCTACCGTCGGGGGGCGATGAACACTTCTCGAGAGCTTGTAGTAATCCGCACGCGCGTTGGTGCCTGACTGAATCAGTCTTCCCAACGCGCAACCCTCGTGCAGCCGCTGAGCTGACGGGGGTTTTTTGTTGCCCCGCCGTCGACGTGGCGTCAACAAAGCGATCGCGACAACTTTCCAGAGCAAATTGCAGGACAACGAAGGACAAGTGGACATAGTGAGCGCACCCGCCAAGCCGGCGTCGCCGGAGATCGCCAGTCTCGCCTCCGACGCGGCGAAAGCCGCCCCCAAACCGCCGACGGTTCGGCCGAAACATGTTGCACCTGAGCAACTTACCGGCGCGCAGTCGGTAATCCGGTCGTTGGAGGAGCTCGACGTCGAGGTCATCTTCGGTATCCCCGGCGGTGCCGTGTTGCCGGTCTACGACCCGCTTTTCGACTCGAAAAAGCTGCGCCACGTGCTGGTTCGCCACGAGCAGGGCGCCGGCCACGCGGCCAGCGGCTACGCCCACGCCACCGGAAAGGTCGGCGTGATGATGGCCACCTCCGGTCCCGGTGCCACCAACCTGGTGACACCGCTGGCTGACGCGCAGATGGACTCCATCCCGGTGGTCGCGGTGACCGGCCAGGTCGGTCGCTCGCTGATCGGCACGGACGCGTTCCAGGAGGCCGACATCTCCGGCATCACGATGCCGATCACCAAGCACAACTTCTTGGTCCGTGACGGCGACGAGATCCCCCGGGTAATGGCCGAGGCCTTCCACATCGCCGCCAGCGGGCGCCCGGGCGCGGTGCTCGTCGACATCCCGAAGGACGTGCTGCAAAGCCAGTGCACCTTCAGTTGGCCGCCGCGGATGGACCTGCCCGGCTACAAGCCGAACACCAAGCCGCACAACCGGCAGATCAACGAGGCCGCGAAACTGATCGCCGCCGCTCGCAAGCCGGTGCTCTACGTCGGCGGCGGGGTCATTCGGGGCGAGGCCACCGAGCAGCTACGAGAACTGGCCGAGCTGACCGGCATCCCGGTGGTCACGACGCTGATGGCGCGCGGCGCCTTCCCGGACAGCCACCGTCAGCACCTGGGCATGCCGGGTATGCACGGCACCGTCTCAGCGGTCGCCGGGCTGCAACGCAGCGACCTGCTGATTGCGCTGGGCACCCGTTTCGATGACCGGGTCACCGGGCAACTCGACTCGTTCGCCCCTGAGGCCAAGGTCATTCACGCCGACATCGACCCCGCCGAGATCGGCAAGAACCGGCACGCCGATGTGCCGATCGTCGGCGACGTCAAAGCCGTCATCACCGAGTTGATCTCGGCGCTGAAGCACCATGATGCTCCGGCCAGGATCGACATCGCCGACTGGTGGACCTACCTCGACGAGGTGAAGGCGACCTATCCGTTGAGCTACGGACCGCAGAGCGACGGCAGCCTGAGCCCCGAGTACGTCATCGAAAAGCTGGGCGAGATCGCCGGTCCCGATGCGGTGTACGTCGCGGGCGTCGGCCAGCACCAGATGTGGGCCGCGCAGTTCGTCTCCTATGAAAAGCCCCGAACCTGGCTCAACTCGGGCGGTTTGGGCACCATGGGCTTCGCCGTCCCGGCAGCCATGGGTGCCAAGATGGCCCGACCCGACGCCGAGGTCTGGGCGATCGACGGCGACGGCTGCTTCCAGATGACCAACCAGGAGCTGGCCACCTGCGCCATCGAGGGTGCACCGATCAAGGTCGCGCTGATCAACAACGGCAACCTGGGCATGGTGCGCCAGTGGCAGACCCTGTTCTACGGGGAGCGCTACTCGCAGACCGACCTGGCCACCCATTCGCACCGCATCCCCGACTTCGTCAAGCTGGCCGAGGCGCTGGGTTGTGTCGGATTGCGTTGCGAGCGTCAGGAAGATGTCGTCGACGTGATCAACCAGGCGCGGGCGATCAACGACCGCCCAGTGGTGATCGACTTCATCGTCGGCGCCGACGCACAGGTGTGGCCAATGGTGGCCGCCGGAACCTCGAACGATGAGATCCAGGCCGCCCGCGGAATCCGCCCGCTGTTCGACGACGGCGTCGAGGGGCACGCCTGATGAGCACGAAAACACACACCCTTTCGGTGTTGGTCGAAGACAAACCCGGTGTGCTGGCGCGCGTCGCGGCGCTGTTCTCCCGGCGCGGGTTCAACATCGAGTCGCTGGCTGTCGGTGCCACCGAGCAGAAGGACATGTCGCGGATGACCATCGTGGTCTCCGCCGAGAGCACCCCGCTCGAGCAGATCACCAAACAGCTCAACAAACTGATCAACGTCATCAAGATCATCGAGCAGGACGACGACAGCTCGGTGTCGCGTGAGCTGGCGCTGATCAAAGTCCGCGCTGATGCCGGAACCCGCAGTCAGGTGATCGAAGCCGTGAACCTGTTCCGCGGCAAGGTGATTGACGTGTCGCCGGAATCGCTGACGATCGAGGCCACCGGCGACCGCGGGAAGCTGGAAGCGCTGCTGAAGGTGCTCGAGCCGATCGGCATCCGCGAGATCGTCCAGTCCGGAGTGGTCGCACTCTCCCGGGGGCCACGCGCCATCGGTACCGCCAAATAACCCAATCAGATCAGTAAAGCCAAGAAAGAAGGAGACATTCAGGTGGCTTTGGAGATGTTCTACGACGACGATGCGGACCTGTCGATCATTCAGGGCCGCAAGGTCGGTGTCATCGGCTACGGCAGTCAGGGACACGCGCACTCACTGAGCCTGCGCGACTCCGGCGTTGAGGTGCGGGTGGGTCTCAAGGAAGGCTCGAAGTCGCGCGCCAAGGTCGAGGAGCAGGGCCTGACCGTCGACACCCCGGCTGAGGTGGCCAAATGGGCCGATGTGATCATGCTGCTGGCGCCCGACACCGCGCAGGCCGACATTTTCAAGAACGACATCGAGCCCAACCTCAAAGACGGCGACGCCCTGTTCTTCGGTCATGGACTCAACATCCACTTCGACCTGATCAAGCCGCCCGGCAACGTGACCGTCGCGATGGTGGCGCCCAAGGGCCCAGGCCACCTGGTGCGTCGGCAGTTCGTCGACGGCAAGGGTGTTCCCGCGCTGATCGCCATCGACCAGGACCCGACCGGTAACGGCGAGGCGCTGGCACTGTCCTACGCGAAAGCCATCGGCGGCACCCGCGCCGGCGTCATCAAGACCACGTTCAAGGACGAGACCGAAACCGACCTGTTCGGTGAGCAGGCCGTGTTGTGCGGTGGCACAGAAGAATTGGTAAAGACCGGTTTCGACGTGATGGTCGAGGCGGGCTACCCGCCGGAGATGGCCTACTTCGAGGTGCTGCACGAGCTCAAGCTGATCGTCGACCTGATGTACGAAGGCGGCATCGCCCGGATGAACTACTCGGTGTCCGATACCGCGGAGTTCGGTGGTTACCTGTCCGGCCCGCGGGTGATCGACGCCGACACCAAGGAACGGATGCGCGCCATCCTGCGCGACATCCAGGACGGCACCTTCACCAAGAAGCTGGTCGCCAACGTCGAGGGCGGCAACAAGCAACTCGAGCAGTTGCGCAAGGAGAACGCCGAGCATCCGATCGAGGTCACCGGCAAGAAGCTGCGCGACCTGATGAGCTGGGTCGACCGGCCGATCACCGAAACGGCTTAGTTATTGCGACGAACGTGACGCTGTTGCGATTTTCCTGCCGAAATTTGGCAACAGCTTCACGTTCGGCGTTTAGCGGCGTCTTTAATCCCGAAATCGACGCCAGCGCGGCCCGCTTCGGCGTGTCGTCCCGCTGGCGTCGATTTCGCGTTCTGCCCGGCTCCGCTGTGCTGATCGGTGCCCATTAGGCTGGCCCGCGTGAGCCTCCCTGTTGTTCTTATCGCCGACAAACTTGCCGAATCCACCGTCGCCGCGCTGGGCGACCAGGTCGAGGTGCGCTGGGTCGACGGCCCGGACCGGCCGAAGCTTCTCGCGGCCGTCCCCGAAGCCGACGCGCTGCTGGTCCGCTCGGCGACCACCGTCGATGCCGAGGTGCTCGACGCCGCGCCGAAGCTGAAGATCGTCGCCCGCGCCGGCGTCGGGCTGGACAACGTCGACGTCAAGACCGCGACCGAACGTGGCGTGCTGGTGGTCAACGCGCCGACATCGAACATCCACAGCGCCGCCGAGCACGCGTTGGCGTTGCTGCTGTCGGCCGCGCGCCAGATCCCCGCAGCCGACGCCACGCTGCGCGAGCACGCCTGGAAGCGCTCGTCGTTCTCGGGCACCGAGATCTTCGGCAAGACCGTCGGAGTCGTCGGTTTGGGGCGCATCGGGCAACTGGTCGCGCATCGACTGGCCGCTTTCGAAGCCAAGATCGTGGCGTATGACCCCTACGTGTCGGCGGCCCGCGCGGCGCAACTCGGCATCGAGTTGCTCTCGCTCGACGAATTGCTCGGCCGGGCCGACTTCATCTCCGTGCACCTGCCGAAAACACCTGAGACGGCAGGGCTGATCGACAAGGACGCCCTGGCAAAGACCAAGCCTGGCGTCATCATCGTCAATGCCGCGCGCGGTGGACTGGTCGACGAGGCCGCGCTGGCCGACGCCATCTCCAGCGGACACGTGCGTGCCGCCGGTCTCGACGTGTACTCCAAGGAGCCGTGCACCGACAGCCCGCTGTTCGAGCTGTCGCAGGTCGTGGTGACGCCGCACCTCGGTGCCTCGACCGAAGAGGCTCAGGACCGGGCCGGCACCGATGTGGCCGCCAGCGTCAAGCTCGCGCTGGCAGGGGAGTTCGTGCCCGATGCCGTCAACGTCGGCGGTGGAACGGTCAACGAAGAAGTGGCGCCGTGGCTCGACCTGGTGCGCAAGCTCGGCCTGCTGGCCGGTGCTCTCACCGACGAACTACCGGCCTCGCTGTCGGTGCAGGTTCGCGGTGAGCTGGCATCCGAAGAGGTTGAGGTGCTTCGTCTTTCGGCGTTGCGCGGCCTGTTCTCCGAAGTCATCGAAGACCAGGTGACGTTCGTCAACGCCCCCGCGATCGCCGAAGAGCGCGGGGTGGCCGCCGACATCACGACCGCCACCGAGAGCCCCAACCACCGCAGCGTGGTCGATGTGCGTGCGGTGGCCGCCGACGGTTCGGTCGTCAACGTGGCCGGTGCGTTGTCCGGCCCACAGCAGGTCGAGAAGATCGTGCAGATCAACGGGCGCAACTTCGACCTACGCGCACACGGCATCTATCTGGTCATCAACTACGCCGATCAGCCTGGGGCGCTGGGCAAGATCGGCACTTTGCTGGGCACAGCGGGCGTCAACATTCAGGCCGCTCAGCTGTCCGAGGACGCCGAGGGTCCAAGCGCGACGATCCTGCTGCGCATCGACCGCGACGTCCCCGCCGATGTCCGCGCCGAGATCCGGTCGGCCGTAGCGGCCAACAAGCTCGAAGTGGTTGACCTGTCGTGAAACTCGCCATCATCCCGGGTGACGGGATTGGGCCCGAGGTGATTGCCGAAGCGGTCAAGGTTCTCGACGCGGTACTACCCGGTGTTGAGAAGACGCAGTACGACCTGGGCGCCAAGCGTTTTCACGCGACCGGTGAATTGCTGCCCGAATCGACGATCGCCGAGCTTCGAGGTCACGATGCCATTCTGTTGGGCGCGATCGGCGACCCGTCGGTGCCCAGCGGGGTGCTGGAGCGAGGGTTGTTGCTGAAGCTGCGATTTGAGCTCGACCATCACGTCAACCTCAGGCCCGGCCGGCTCTATCCCGGTGTGACCAGCCCGCTGGCCGGCAACCCGGACATCAACTTCGTCGTGGTGCGTGAGGGTACCGAGGGTCCCTACACCGGTACCGGTGGCGCGATCCGCGTCGGCACCCCACACGAGGTGGCGACCGAGGTCAGCACCAACACCGCGTTCGGGATCCGCCGTGTGGTCGAAGACGCCTTCACGCGGGCGCAGCAGCGCCGCAAACATCTGACGTTGGTGCACAAGACCAATGTGCTGACCTTCGCCGGATCGCTGTGGTCGCGGACCGTCGAGGAGGTCGCCGAGAAGTTCCCGACTGTCGAGGTGGCCTATCAGCACGTCGACGCCGCCACTATTCATCTGGTGACCGATCCCGGCCGCTTCGATGTGATCGTCACCGACAACCTCTTCGGCGACATCATCACCGACCTCGCGGCCGCGGTGTGCGGTGGTATCGGCTTGGCGGCCAGCGGAAACATCGACGCGACCCGGACCAACCCGTCGATGTTCGAACCGGTGCACGGCAGCGCGCCCGACATCGCCGGCCAAGGGATTGCCGACCCGACCGCCGCGGTTATGTCGGTGGCGCTACTGCTTTCCCACGTCGGCGAAGACGCTGCCGCCGCGCGAGTGGACCGGGCCGTGGCGTCCCATCTGGCCAGTCGCCCGAGCGGAAAGCTATCCACCGCCGAAGTCGGCGAAAGGATTGCGTCCGCGCTCTAGTCTCCAGGCCGGGCGGCAACGTCCTGGCCGGAACGATGGGTACCGCCAGGAGCGGAAACAGCGCGCACACAACGAATGCCGGCGGATAGCCGTGCGAGGCAATCAGCCCAGCGAACACCGGCGGCGTGCCGGCCGCCATCAATCGCTGATAGGTGTTCTGCAGGCCCAGCGAGCGCCCACTCCAGAACGGGCCTGCGTACTCGGTGATCGCCGTCGACTCCAATCCGTTGTCGAGCACGGCAACCACCGACGCCGCGATCATCAACGGCACCGCGATCGACGAACGCAGATGATCGGCGAAGGCCAGACCGGCCAGCACCACCACGCCCGCGACCGACATGATGCGGACCGGAACCAACCGCGAACCGATCCGGTCCGACCATCGGCCGACCAGGACCCGGCCCACCGCGCCGAGCAACTGCGACACCGTGACGAGGCTTCCTGCCAGGGCAATCGAGCACTTGTAGTTGGCGATCAGCCAGATCAGCATGAACGTCACGGTCAACGTCTGCGGAACCATCAGCAATGCCGAGACCGCGTGAATTCGCCGCAGCACCCATGAATGGCGGTACGGATTGGCCAGTTCCTGTTCGGTGGCCTCGTCCCATTCTTTGCGGGGTGGATCGGTGATGGCCACGACGCTGAGCACAGCCGACACCGCGCATAAGATGGCGGGGAAGACCAACGCATGCGTCGCCGATTTACTGGCCTCGGCGAACTCGGGAATCACCAACGCGCCCAACGCAATTCCGAGTGGCTGCGCGGCCTGCCGGACACCCATCGCCAGACCGCGTTGCTCGGGCGGGAACCATCCGGAGACCAGCCTGCCGCCGGCCGAATTGCAACTGGCAGCCGCCATGCCGCCGACGAACAGCCACGCCGCGAACGCGACCATGGAGTGCGCGGTGGTCGCAGCGTAGGCCGCGCCCGCCGTCAGTGCCGAGCCGACCGTCAGCACGACCCGCTCGCCGACTCGGTCCAGCAGATAGCCCCACAGGATCAGCGTCGCGACCATGCCGAAACTCGGCATCGACGACAGCAATCCGGCTTCTTCCAAGGGAGTCCCGAGATCTTCTTTCAGCGCCGGAATCAGAAACGCGACGCCATTGATGAAGATGAATGCGCTCGAGGTCACCAGGAGCGAGACGACAACGATTGCCCAGCGTCGTCGCGGGCTGATTCCGACCGTGCCGGTCGGGTCCGTCGGCATCCGTCCATGCTCGCATAACCGGGTGTTCACCGGGTTCGAAGCGGGAACCGCCCCGGCTGCGCAAGCAGCGGGTCGCCGTCACTAGGCTAAAAAGAATGCGCCTTGGCCGAATTGCCAGTCCCGATGGCGTCGCATTCGTCTCCATTGAGGGCGAGTCCGACGACATGACCGTCCGCGAGATCGCCGAGCACCCGTTCGGTACTCCAACTTTCACGGGTCGCTCGTGGCCTCTGGCCGACGTGCGACTGCTGGCCCCGATTCTGGCCAGCAAGGTGGTGTGCGTCGGCAAGAACTACGCCGACCACATCGCCGAGATGGGCGGCTCCACGGGGCCGGTGCCGGCCGACCCGGTCATCTTCCTCAAGCCCAACACCGCGATCATCGGGCCCAATGTCCCGATTCGGTTGCCGGCCAACGCATCGCCGGTGCACTTCGAGGGCGAGTTGGCGGTCGTCATCAGCCGGCCGTGCAAAGACGTCACCGCTGACCGGGCGGCCGAGAGCATTCTCGGCTACACGATCGCCAACGATGTGTCCGCCCGCGATCAGCAACAGGCTGACGGGCAGTGGACCCGGGCCAAGGGCCACGACACGTTCTGCCCGGTCGGACCGTGGATCGAGACCGACATCGATCCGGCCGATCTGGAGTTGCGCACCGAGGTCAACGGCGAGGTCAAGCAGGACAGCCGCACCTCGCTGATGATCCACGACGTCGGCGCGATCGTGGAGTGGATCTCCGGGGTGATGACGTTGCTGCCCGGCGATCTGATCCTGACTGGCACGCCCGCGGGAGTCGGTCCGATCGTGGACGGCGATACCGTCAACATCACCATCTCGGGAATTGGAACGCTGTCGAATCCTGTTGTCCAAAAACAGGATTCATAGCGCCACCGACTGGTTCAGATCTGGAGCGAGCCGGCCGTGCCATCGGTGGCTGCGCGTGTCCTGGCGTCGGTGCCGCGGGGAGTCGGGCGCTGGTGAGAGCCAACCCGTTTGTTTGGTAGTCTGCTCGTCGGCCCATCACGGCTGTCAGCAGCGTCCGTACGACCACCCAAAGTCGGCAGGCAAGCCTCTGACCAGCAGTTTTAGGCAGCCAATGGGGTATGGTGTAATTGGCAACACAGCTGATTCTGGTTCAGCCATTCTAGGTTCGAGTCCTGGTACCCCAGCAAAATACGTCCACCGCAAGCGATTAGGTGGGCGTTCGGCAGTCAGCTATGCTGACTGCTCGGATCGGTTCCGGCCCCGTCGTCTAGCGGCCTAGGACGCCGCCCTCTCACGGCGGTAGCGTGGGTTCGAATCCCATCGGGGCTACTCATCCAAAAGTCAGCTGCTCTAGCTGGCTGCAGGGGCGGTTGAACCGCCGACCGGCATGGCCGGAATCCCGAGCTTGCGATGGTCCCACGAGCGCGTGCGCTGGGCGACGATGCGCACCGCGACCCGCTTGTTCATCATCATGTCGACCGCGGGCTTCATATCGTCGGTGTAGGGCCCGGTGTAGCGCTCCCACACGCTGACACCAACGCGGAAGATCGCGTCCGGGTCGTCGACGATCTCGGCGACACCTTCAAAAGACACGCCGCGAAGGGTGTCGTAGGTGTCACCGCCCTCGACCATGAAGCTCACCCGTGGATCGCGCTTGAGGTTCACCGCCTTCTGTGACTTCGCTTTGGTCTCCAGCCAGATCTCACCGTCGACCACGCCGTACCACATTGCGGTCAGATGCGGTTGTCCGTCCGGACCGATGGTGGCCAGCGTGCCGGTTCGGCTGGTGTTGACGAAGTCGGTGATCTCCGTCTCGGACATGACGATCTGCGCGCGCTGGTTCGTTCCCATGGCGACAGTGTCTCAGGTCACGAATTCGTGTGTCACAACCGCCTAGTCAGTGCGTCAGCGGCCGCCAGCAGGTCGGCGGCCCAGCGAGCGCCCGGCCGGCGACCCATGCGATCGATGGGGCCCGAGACCGAGATCGCGGCGATCACCGAACCGTGACCATCGCGCACCGGTGCAGACACGCTCGCCACTCCGGGCTCGCGTTCGGCCGCGCTCTGTGCCCAGCCTCGTCGCCGAACGTCGGCCAGCACGCGATCGCTGAACTTGGCCTCGGGCAGCACCGCCGCCCGGGTCGCGTCGTCGCTGAAGGCCAACAGCACCTTGGCGCCGGAGCCGGCCGTCATCGGCATGCGCGCACCGACCAGGACGGTATCCCGAAGGCCCGCAGGCGGTTCCATCGCCGCGATACAAACCCGCGAGGTGCCTTCGCGGCGGTACAACTGCACACTTTCGCCGGTGATCTCACGCAACCGTGGCAGCACCGCTGCGCTGGCTGCCAGCAGTGGATCGTTGACCTGAGCCGCGAGTTCGCTGACTGCGGGGCCCAGTCGCCATCGTCCCTCGTCGTCGCGCGCGAGCAGGCGGTGAACTTCCAGGCCCGCGGCCAGGCGATGAGCGGTAGCCCTGGGCAGTCCGGTCCGATCGCACAATTCGGCTAACCCACAGGGTGATTCCGCGATGGTCTGCAGAACCCCCACGGCTTTGTCGAGAACGCCGATGCCGCTATCCTGTCTCACAGAGAGATACTAACGTCTCGCATAGTGAGATCAACGAATTGGGATGAGCTCGTGACGAAAACTTCTGCCCAGGACACTGTCGGGCGTCCCCGCACGCTGGCAGAGAAGGTGTGGGACGACCACCTGGTGGCGTCGGGGGGCGGCGCCGAACCCGACCTGATTTACATCGATCTGCATCTGGTGCACGAAGTGACCAGCCCGCAGGCCTTCGACGGTCTGCGACTCGCGAACCGACCGGTGCGCCGTCCCGACCTGACGCTGGCCACCGAAGACCACAACGTGCCGACGATCGACATCGACAAGCCGATCGCCGATCCGGTCTCGCGCAACCAGGTCGAAACGCTGCGCCGCAACTGCGACGAATTCGGAATTCGGCTCTACCCGATGGGCGATATAGAGCAGGGAATCGTCCATGTCGTCGGCCCGCAGTTAGGTCTGACCCAGCCGGGAATGACCGTCGTGTGCGGTGACAGCCATACCTCGACGCACGGTGCATTCGGCGCAATCGCAATGGGGATCGGTACTTCCGAGGTCGAGCACGTGCTCGCGACCCAGACGTTGCCATTGCGTCCGTTCAAGACGATGGCCGTCACCGTCGACGGTCAACTGCCGGCCGGCGTGACCGCCAAGGACGTCATCCTGGCGGTGATCGCGAAGATCGGTACCGGCGGCGGCCAGGGCCACGTCATCGAATACCGGGGCAGTGCCATCGAATCCCTGTCCATGGAAGCGCGGATGACGATCTGCAACATGAGCATCGAAGCCGGGGCCAGGGCCGGCATGGTGGCACCGGATGCCACTACCTACGAGTTCCTGCGCGGCCGTCCGCACGCACCGACGGGAGCGCAGTGGGATGCGGCGCAGGCGTATTGGGATCAGCTGCGTACCGACGACGGAGCCGAGTTCGACACCGAGGTCTACCTGGACGCCGCGTCGTTGAGCCCGTTCGTGACGTGGGGGACCAACCCCGGACAGGGCGTGCCGCTGAGCGCCTCGGTCCCTGATCCCGAGCTGATGACCGACGATCACGAGCGACAGGCGGCCGAGAAAGCGCTGGCGTACATGGATCTTCGACCAGGGCTACCGATGCGCGAGATCGCCGTCGACACGGTGTTCGTCGGGTCCTGCACCAACGGCCGCATCGAGGATCTGCGTGCGGTCGCCGACGTTCTGCGGGGCCGGAAGGTCGCCGATGGTGTGCGGATGCTGGTCGTGCCCGGCTCGATGCGGGTGCGCGCGGAGGCCGAAAGCGAAGGCTTGGGCCAGGTCTTCACCGACGCGGGCGCTGAGTGGCGCCAGGCCGGCTGCTCGATGTGTCTAGGCATGAACCCCGACCAGCTCGCGCCAGGAGAGCGCTGCGCGGCAACGTCGAACCGGAACTTCGAGGGCCGCCAGGGCAAGGGCAGCCGTACGCATTTGGTGTCCCCGGCGGTCGCCGCCGCCACCGCGGTGCGCGGAAAGCTCTCCGCGCCGGACGACTTGAACTGACGACAGGGGCAAATACGATGGACGCATTTCAGACTCACACCGGCATCGGAGTGCCGTTGCGGCGGTCCAATGTCGACACTGACCAGATCATTCCCGCGGTCTATTTGAAACGAGTCACCCGAACAGGTTTCGACGATGGATTGTTCGCCGCATGGCGGAACGATCCGTCTTTCATCCTGAATTTCAGCCCATTCGACAGGGGTTCAGTGCTGGTGGCCGGCCCCGACTTTGGCACCGGCTCGTCCCGCGAGCACGCGGTCTGGGCGCTTATGGACTACGGCTTCCGGGTGGTGATCTCGTCGCGGTTCGGCGATATTTTTCGGGGCAATGCCGGGAAGTCCGGTCTGTTAGCGGCCGAAGTTGCTCAGGATGATGTGGAACTACTTTGGAAGCTGATCGAGGCCAGCCCCGGGTTGGAACTCACTGTCAATCTTCAAGATCGGAATGTGTCGGCGGGAACGGTGGTGGTGCCGTTCAAGATTGACGATTACACCGCATGGCGTCTGCTCCAGGGGCTCGACGACATAGCGCTTACGCTGCGGAAACACGATGAGATCGAAGCCTTCGAGGCAGCCCGCCCGGACTGGAAGCCGAAGACTTTGCCCGCGTCCTAACGGCTTGATCGAGCCCGAATTCGCGGCGCGCCAGTGCCGTATTTGACCGCCGCGCCACCTCCCAAGGGCGGCAAGCGGATTCCTAAAAAGTTCGCCAGGAACCATTGAAATTGCGCGTGGCTCTTGGAAATCAGGCACGTTAGGGTTTACCGTGTCTGCTAGTCGGTCCAAACGAGGGCCACTAGCTTCGGAGGATTTGCATGAACAAAGCAGAGCTCATCGATGTACTCACAGACAAATTGGGCTCAGACCGTCGGCACGCAACCGCTGCCGTCGAGAATGTCGTCGACACGATTGTGCGCGCGGTGCACAAGGGCGACAGTGTCACCATTACTGGGTTCGGCGTTTTCGAGCAGCGGCGCCGTGCGGCTCGCGTAGCCCGTAACCCCCGCACCGGCGAGACGGTAAAGGTGAAGCCGACCTCCGTGCCGGCCTTCCGGCCCGGTGCTCAATTCAAAGCGGTTGTTTCTGGCTCGCAACGTCTCCCGGCGGAAGGACCAGCAGTGAAGCGTGGTGTTGTCTCGAGTGGTGGGGCAGCCAAGAAGGCCGCCAAGAAAGCGCCGGCCAAGAAGGCGGCTGCGAAGAAGGTCGTGAAGAAGGCTCCGGCCAAGAAGGCGGCCGTGAAGAAGGCTCCGGCCAAGAAGGCCGCGACCAAGCGGACCACCGCTGCCAAGAAGGCTCCGGCCAAGAAGGCAGTGACCAAGCGGACCACCGCTGCCAAGAAGGCTCCGGCCAAGAAGGCAGTGACCAAGCGGGCTCCGGCCAAAAAGGCCACCAAGGCTCCCGCCAAGAAGGCCGCCGCACGTCGTGGTCGTCGCTAAGCACTAGTTGCATCAAACGCAGATTCGCCGCGGACCAGGCTCTCACGAGCCGTCCGCGGCGAATTTGCGTGTCAGGTCACCACGTTGGAGGCCAGCGGGCTTCCTATGTGGTCGGCCGCGATCAGCCGCCCGTCGGCCAACGAAAGCACCCACGTGCTGCCCTTGCGGTTGCGCGACTTGTCCGGTCGTACGCCGTCGCGCTCGCACCACCATGCGATCAGGTCCGGAATCACCTTGCCCTGTGTACAGATCACCGGCGTGCGGTGCGACTCGGCGATCTGCAGAACACGCCGCCGGCCGCGTTTGGGATTGTCGGCGTACGCCTCCTCGGTCAGGCTCGGCTCGTTGTTGACGGTGACGCCCAGTTCCTCGGCCAGCGGCTCCACCGTCTGATGGCACCGCACTCGATCCGCTGAATAGACATCGGTGGGGCCGAAGGTCGACAGCTGGGCGACGAGCGCCTCAGCCTGTGCCCGGCCCTTCTTGTCCAACGGCCGGATCTTGTCGTCACCCGAGAACCGGGACTTGCTGCCCGCGGTGCCGTGCCGCACGATCAAGACAGATTGTGTGTCAGCCGGCTGTTTGGCCCAGCGCCGCAATATCTTTCGGTCGTATGGATAGGACACTTTTTTGATCGCGGCGGTCGCCGGCAACCAGATGAGATCGTCCACTTCGTTGTTAGGAGCGAAGCTGCCACCGATGCTGCGTGCCGACCAGTACTGCACCTTTTTCGTGCGCGGCTCGATCGGATAGCTCACCGTCGCGATTCGGCGACCCAACTGAACACGGTGTCCGGTCTCCTCGAAGACCTCGCGAACGGCGGCCACCACCTCTGTTTCGCCGGGGTCGACTTTGCCTTTGGGCAACGACCAGTCGTCGTATCGCGGACGGTGGATCACCGCAACCTCGTCGGCGGATTCGCCGTAACCGGATCGCCAGAGCACACCGCCCGCAGCGAGGACGATCTTGCCCGCCGTGCGACTCGACGAGGATTGTGTCGACACCTGAACTCCTGCAGGTCAATTCGAGCCCCGGGGACCCGCGGCCAGACGTCTAAAGGCTGCGTGTCAGTTAGTTACTGCGGTGTTTTTCCATCTGCGCCACCTGGTGGTCGCGAACCGAGTGACCGGCCTGCGGCAACGCTTTCCACTGGCCTTCCGGTCCCAATTCCCAGCATCGCGTTGCGGGATCCAGAGCCGATTCCAGAATGTCGTTGAGCCGTGCGGTCAGCCTGGGATCCTTCACCTGTACCAAGACCTCGACGCGGCGGTCCAGGTTGCGATGCATCATGTCGGCGCTACCTATCCAGAATTCGTTGATCGCGCGGAAATTGAAGATCCGCGAATGCTCCAAATACTGTCCGAGAATCGAGCGCACGGTGATGTTTTCGGAGAAGCCCGGCACACCCGGACGCATCGCGCAGATGCCGCGCACCACAACCTCGACGCGAACGCCGGCCTGCGACGCGCGGTAGAGCGCATCGATGACCTGCTCGTCGACAAGGGAGTTCATCTTCAGCCGGATGTGTCCGTGCCCGGTCTCCTCGTGAGCAGCGATCTCCCGGTTGACGCGTTCGATGATGCCGTTGCGAATACCGTGCGGTGCGACCAGAAGGTTGCGATACGAGACCTTGCGCGAGTAACCGGTGAGGGTGTTGAACAGGTCGGTCAGGTCGGCGCCGATATCGGGATCGGCGGTCAGCAGGCCGAGATCCTCATACAGCCGGGCCGTCTTGCTGTTGTAGTTACCTGTTCCGATGTGGCAGTAACGCCGGATCGTCGAGCCTTCGCGCCGCACCACCAGGCATGTCTTGCAGTGGGTTTTCAAACCGACGAGTCCATAAGCCACGTGGACCCCCGCCTGCTCCAGCGCACGGGCCCACTTGATGTTGGCTTGCTCGTCGAACCGGGCCTTGATCTCCACCAGCGCCACGACTTGCTTTCCGGCCGCGGCTGCTTCGATCAGCGCCCGCACGATCGGGGAGTCACCAGAGGTGCGATACAGCGTCTGCTTGATCGCGAGCACGTTCGGGTCGGCGGCGGCCAGCTCGATGAATCGCTGCGTGCTCGTCGAGAACGAGTCATAGGGGTGGTGCACCAGCACGTCACCTTCGCGCAGAGTCGCGAAAATACTTTTCGGCGTTTCCCGGTCGACGAATGCCGGGCTGGTCGCCGGGACGAACGCAGGGTCCTTCAACGCCGGGCGGTCGACACCGTAGATCTGCCAAAGCGACGAGAGATCAAGCAGTCCCGGCACCTGGACGACATCTCCGGGATGAACGTCGAGCTCGCGCAACAGCAGTTCGAGCATGTGCTCGGTCATGTCGTCGGCCACCTCGAGGCGCACCGGCGATCCGAACCGGCGGCGCGCCAGTTCACGCTCCAGCGCCTGCAGCAGGTCTTCGTCGCGGTCTTCGTCAACCTCGTAGTCGGCGTTGCGGGTCACCCGGAATGCGTGGTGCTCAACGATTTCCATGCCCGGGAACAGCGCGGTGAGGTAGGCCGCGATGAGCTCTTCCATGGGCAGGAAGCGGACCTCTTTCGCGCCCGCAGAATCGTCGGTGCCAGGTCGGTTGTCGAGTTCGACGAAGCGGTCGACGTTGTCAGGCACCTTGACCCGGGCGAAATGCAGACCGCCGTCGTCGGGCTGCTTCACCGTGACGGCGAGGTTCAGGCTCAGGCCACTGACGAACGGGAACGGATGAGCGGGGTCGACGGCCAACGGAGTGAGGACCGGGAAGACCTGCTCGGTGAAGTAGGTCGAGAGCCGGTCACGCTCGGCGTGGTCCAGGTCGGCCCACGTGACAATGCGAATGCCCTCTGCCGCCAGACCCGGCTCCACCGAATTCAGGAAAACTTCCGCGTGCCGGGTGGCGATTTTCTGAGTCTGTTCGCCGATTCGCCGAAGTTGCTCGCGCGGCGTCAGGCCGTCCGCCGAGCGGACCGACAGCCCCATCTCATCGCGGCGCTTCAGCCCGGCGACGCGAACCATGTAGAACTCGTCGAGGTTGGAGGCGAAGATCGCCAAGAATTTTGCCCGCTCGAGCAGCGCCAGCGACGTGTCCTCGGCGAGCGCAAGCACGCGTGCATTGAAGTCCAGCCAGCTCAATTCGCGGTTGAGGTAGCGGTCTTCGGGAAGGGCATTCTCGACCGCGGCAGCGGTGGTGGCGGGCGGCGCACCCGGCGCGGAGTCCGCGGCAGGCCACGCGGGCGATCCGGCGGTCACGGTGGTGTCCGGGGCTTCGATGTCAGTCACCCTTGCGATCATTCCCCATCGGTGGGTAGTGCTGCCACCGACCGGGGGCGGGACATTTGCCGTTGAGCAGCCGTTCACCCCTCGTTACCCGGCTTGGTGCGACAGCCCGTCGATCGCCCGCATCGTCGCCGGGCCGAGTCCCAGGCCGCGCGCCACCGCCAGATCGTCGGGAGTGTCGATGTCGCAGCGCAGTCCCGGCCACCTGCCGGTGAGTTCGACTGCGCCCGAATGCTTGTGTCGTCCAGCTGAATTCAACCCAAAATGGGGATCGAGCGGGGAGTTGAACGCGCACAGCGCCGCGGTGCCGGTGCCGACCCTGTCGGCGACGAAACTTCGCGGGTGCAGCCGCGCCGCGGCAATGGCGTCGGCAAGCTCCTGGCTCCGGAGGGCGGGCAGATCCCCTTGCAGGACAACAATATTCGATACCGACTCGGATACGACCTTTTCGGCGGCTGCGATCGCGTTGTTCAACGGATCTGGGTGACCGGCCGGGGTCGGATCGGCGATAACCGAGGCGCCGAGTTCGATCGCCGCAGCTGCCGCCCCATCGTCGGGTGTCACGATGGAGATCGAGCGCACCGAACTCACCCGCGTCGCCGCGGTGAGAGTGTCGACCAACATTCCCAGCACGATGTCTTCCCGAACTGGTGCGGAGAACATCGACGCAAGTCTGGTCTTGGCGGCAGTCAGACGTTTGACGGCGACGATCACACCGATGTCACCGTCGGCGTCGGGTCGGCTGCGGCTCACCGCACCATCCTGCCAGTCCCGATCGTCGGGCCTCCTCCTCAGGCCGTGCCGGCCTGCATCGTCGCTGGGCCGGATGGTTCTGCCCACCTCCTCCTCAGGCCGTGCCGGCCTGCATCGTCGCTGGGCTACGGTGAAGCGCCGGGAGTTAGAGCACACTGACCAGACGGAGACCGACGCGCCATGCTCACCTCTAAAGCGGTAGCGGTAATGGGATCCGGTGCGTGGGGCACGGCGCTGGCCAAGTTGCTCGCCGACGCCGGCAGCGATGTCAGGTTGTGGGCGCGGCGTGCCGACGTCGCCGCCGAGATCAATTCCAGCCGGTACAACGCCGCTTACCTGCCTGGCGTCGAACTACCTATCGGCGTCACCGCGACCACGGACGCCGCTGAGGCGCTCAGCGCGGTGACGACCGTGCTGTTGGCGGTGCCGGCGCAGACGATGCGGACCAACCTCGAGCGATGGACCGGCCTGGTCACCCCCGGCGCCACCTTGGTCAGCACGGCCAAGGGCATCGAACTGGGCACGCTGATGCGGATGAGTCAGGTGATCGTCGACGTGACCGGCGTCGACCCGTCGCAGGTCGCAGTGATCTCCGGGCCGAACCTGGCCAGCGAGATCTCCGCCGGGCAGCCCGCCGCCACTGTCATCGCCTGTAGCGACTCCGGTCGCGCGGTTGCCCTGCAGCGGATGCTGAACGCCGGATACTTCCGGCCGTACACCAACGCCGACGTGATCGGCACCGAGATCGGTGGCGCCTGCAAAAATGTGATTGCGCTGGCCTGCGGCATGGCGGCCGGCGTTGGTCTGGGTGAGAACACCGCGGCGGCGATCATCACCCGCGGACTCGCCGAAATCATGCGGCTCGGCATCGCGGTCGGCGCCAAGGGCGCGACGATGGCCGGCCTGGCCGGGGTGGGTGACCTGGTCGCCACGTGCACCTCGCCCAGGTCGCGCAACCGTTCCTTCGGCGAGAGCCTGGGCCGCGGCGAGACGATGGATGAGGCGATGCGGGCGCGCGACGGCCACGTCGTCGAAGGGGTGACTTCGTGCGAGTCGGTGCTGGCGCTGGCCTCGAGTTACGACGTCGAAATGCCCCTCACCGACGCTGTCCACCGGGTCTGCCACAAGGGGTTGTCGGTATATGAGGCGGTTGCCCTGCTCCTCGGCCGTAGCACCAAGCCGGAATGAGCTTGTAACCGGCACCGCCGTGCCAGACGGTAGCCTCTTTAGGTTGTGAACGCCCGCCCGCCTTCTGGCACGCCCGAACAGGGCCGTGTTCGGGTTGCCGTCGTCTTCGGCGGACGCAGCAACGAGCACGCTATTTCCTGCGTCTCGGCGGGCAGCATTCTGCGCAATCTCGACCCCGACAGGTTCGAGGTCGTCGCGATCGGCATCACTCCGGAAGGCTCCTGGGTGCTCACCGACGGTGATCCGGACGCGCTCGCGATCGCCGATCGGCACTTGCCTGCAGTGAGTTCGGAGTCGGGCACGGAGTTGGCGCTGACCGCAGACCCCCGGCGGGCCGGTCAGCTGATGTCACTGTCGCCGGGCGGCGCCGAGGTGTTGGCATCGGTCGACGTGGTCTTCCCCGTTCTGCACGGGCCGTACGGCGAAGACGGCACCATCCAGGGTCTGCTCGAGCTCGCCGGGGTGCCCTACGTCGGCGCCGGGGTGCTGGCCAGCGCGGCCGGGATGGACAAGGAGTTCACCAAGAAGCTGTTGGCCGCCGAAGGGCTTCCGATCGGCGACTATGCGGTGCTGCGGCCGTCGGAATCCATGCTGGACACTGAACAGCTTGACCGGCTGGGGCTTCCGGCGTTCGTCAAACCCGCCCGGGGTGGCTCGTCGATCGGCGTAAGCCGGGTCACCAGCCGTCAGGAACTGCCCGACGCGATCGCCTACGCCCGCAAGCACGACCCGAAGGTGGTCGTCGAGTCGGCGATCGTCGGCCGGGAACTGGAGTGCGGCGTACTCGAATTACCCGATGGCACAGTACAAGCCAGCACCGTCGGCGAGATCCGGGTGGCCGGGGTCCGCGGGCGCGAGGACTCTTTCTACGACTTCGCGACCAAATACCTCGACGATGCCGCCGAGCTCGACGTGCCCGCCAAGATCGACGACGATGTCAGTGATGCGGTGCGGGAGTTGGCGATTCAAGCATTCAAGGCGATCGACGGCCGAGGTCTGGCGCGGGTGGACTTCTTCCTCACCGAGGACGGGCCGTTGATCAACGAGGTCAACACGATGCCCGGATTCACCACGATCTCGATGTATCCCCGGATGTGGGCGGCCAGCGGCGTGGATTATCAAACGCTGCTCGCGACCATGGTGGATACCGCGCTGTCGCGGGGGACGGGTCTGCACTAGTTCGGTCTCGACGGGTTGACTGGTTGGGCCGGCATGACGCGGTCGATCAACTCGGAGAGTTGCTGGATCGGTGTCGGTCCGGAGCCCTGCGGCAGTGTCAGCGCGACGTAGACGGCACGATCGACGGTGTACCACGTGGATCGCTGATCCTGGCTGACCTCGAACCATTGCACGCGGTCGACGACCTGGATCGGGGATCCGATGACGAAGTCGGCCGGACGATCGAGGCCGCATCGCAGTACGACGGGATCCCCGGCTCCCGCGGGCTGCCAGGCGGCGGCACCGACCGGTGCGGGTTGGGCCAGCTGGGCGCGGACGTAGTCGCCGAGTCGCTGCGGCAGCGCGTCGCGCAGCTTCTGACACGCGGGATCTTGGGCCCGCGGCGCGGGTACGGCGGCGACGACCGCCGGTGCGGTCCGGTGGCGGCTTGCGGCGATGGCCAGAATGACGCCGATCGTGCCGATCGCCACCACCAGAGCGGCGATGAGCGCTGCCCGCGGCGGCCCATCGGAGTCGACCATAACCCTCACCCTCTGCTCGATCTCGGCGCTCTAGAACCTACCGTTGACGGTGTGGGAAGCGGTGGGTCGGATCGAACGCTCGGCGAGCTCGGTGAGTTCGGGGTGATCGAGCGGCTGACTCGCGGTCGGCCCGCGTCGAGCGATGTCGTCGTCGGGCCGGGCGACGACGGCGCGGTGGTGGCCGCCGGCGACGGCCGCGTGGTGGTGTCCACCGACATGCTCGTCGAAGGCCGGCATTTCCGGCTGGACTGGTCGACGCCGCACGATGTCGGCCGTAAAGCCATGGCGCAGAACGCTGCCGACATCGAGGCGATGGGTGCACGGGTCACCGCGTTCATCATCGGCCTCGGCGCCCCGGCGCACACCCCGGCCGCGGACATCGACGCGCTCGCCGACGGGATGTGGGACGAGGCCGGACGGATCGGTGCCGGCATCGTCGGGGGAGACCTGGTCAGCAGTCCGCAGTGGGTGGTTTCGGTGACGGTGCTCGGTGACCTCGGTGGCCGGGCGCCGGTGTTACGGTCTGGCGCACGCCCCGGCTCGCAGTTGGCTGTCGCGGGTCAGCTGGGTTTTTCTGCCGCTGGTTATGCGTTGTGGCACAACGGTATCGAACAATTCGACGAGTTGCGCCAACGCCATGTGGTGCCATGCCCGCCCTACCGGCAAGGTCGCGCGGCCGCCGCCGCAGGGGCGCTGGCCATGATCGACATCTCCGACGGCCTGGTTGGCGATCTCCGCCATCTGGCCGAGGCGTCCGGTGTGTCTATTGACCTGAGCACCGATGCGCTGCGGGCCGACCGCGAGGCGTTGCTGGGCGCCGCCGAGGCCGTCGGTGCCGATCCCTGGGACTGGGTATTCGGCGGGGGCGAAGACCACGCTCTGGTCGCCGCCTTCGCAGGTCAGATTCCCGCCGGGTGGCGGGTGATCGGGCAAGTGCTCGAGGGCTCTCCCAGTGTGCTCGTCGACGGCGAGTCTTGGCGCGGATACGCGGGCTGGCAGTCGTTTGACCCCCAGTGAGTAGGGTGGCCCGGTGACCGTCTACGCGATCGCCCAATTGCGGTTCACTGATCGCGCGGCCTACGACCGCTACCAGATGCGATTCATGGACGTGTTCAGTCGATATCGCGGCACGCTACTTGCCGCCGACGAACGGCCGCAGGTCATCGAGGGTCGGTGGGATCGCGAGAAGGTGGTGCTGATGTCATTTCCTGACGAGGCCGAGTTTCGATCGTGGTCGGAATCGCCCCAGTACCAGAGTATTTCGAAAGACCGTGAGGCAGGAGCCGAGTCGGTGGTGCTGTTGGTGAAGGGTCTGCGGTGACCGCACGACCGCTGCATGAGCTCATCGATGACGGTTGGGCGACGGCGCTGCAGCCTGTCGAGGAGCAGGTAGCCAAGATGGGACAGTTCCTCCGTGAGGAAATCAGCGCCGGCCGCGGCTACCTGCCGGCCGGAGAAAACGTCCTGCGCGCCTTCACTTTTCCTTTTGACAGGGTCCGGGTTCTGATCGTCGGGCAGGATCCCTATCCCACGCCCGGACATGCTGTCGGACTGAGCTTTTCAGTGGCAGCAGACGTGCGCCCGCTACCCCGAAGCCTGGAGAACATCTTTCGCGAGTACACCAGCGATCTGGGCTTTCCGGCGCCGTCCTGCGGCGACCTGACACCGTGGTCGCAACGTGGGGTGATGATGCTCAACCGAGTGCTCACCGTCCGGCCGGGAAATGCGGCATCGCATCGCGGCAAGGGCTGGGAGGCGGTCACGGAATGCGCGATTCGCGCCCTGGTGGATCGGCGTCAGCCCATGGTGGCCATCTTGTGGGGTCGCGACGCCTCGACGCTCAAGCCGATGCTGGCCGGCAGCGATTGCCTGTCGATCGAATCACCGCATCCCTCTCCGCTGTCGGCATCTCGCGGATTTTTCGGATCGCGGCCATTCAGTCGCGCCAATGAATTGCTCACCCAGATGGGAGCCGATCCGGTTGACTGGCAGTTGCCATAGGCAAAGGGGTGTTTATGACGTTCTCGGGATGGCCGATCGAGGCGGTCGAGTTCTACGAAGGTCTAGAGGTCGACAACTCCAAGCGATATTGGGAGAAGCACAAGAAGGTATACGAGGTCGCGGTCAAAGAGCCGATGGAGCAACTCCTCAGCGAGATCGCCGACGAATTTGGGGCGACCCGAATGTTTCGGCCCTACCGCGACGTCCGATTCTCGGCCGACAAGTCGCCCTACAAGACCACCTGCTCGGCTTCGGTGGGAGACGGATATGTGGCGTTGTCCGCCCAAGACTTCACTGTGGCCAGCGGCCTATACGTCGCCGAAGCGGACGAGTTGCGGCGTTACCGCGCAGCAGTAGACGCAGACGGCTCCGGCAATGACCTTGCCGAGATCGTCGCGGCGCTTAGGGCTGCCCGATACGAGATCACCGCACACGACGTTCTCAAAACGGCCCCTCGAGGGTTCTCCCCACAACATCCGCGCATCGAGTTACTTCGGCTCAAAGGCATCGCGATGATCAAGACGTGGCCCATCGGGGCGTGGCTCGGCCGCCCCAAAGTCAAAGACCGAGTGGTTGAGGCTTTTCGGGCCGCGGCGCCACTCAACGAGTGGCTGGACCGGCGCGTCCGCTGAACGGCCGCTGCCTGGCAGCGCGTCAGCCGCGGACGACCTTGCCGGCCTTGATGCAAGAGGTGCAGACGTTGACGCGGTGCTTGTTGCCCCCCGGGCGGTCGGCGACGCGCACGCTTTGGATGTTCGGGTCCCACCGGCGGCTGGTCCGGCGATGGGAGTGCGACACCGACTTGCCGAAGCCGGGGGCCTTCCCGCAGATATCGCAGACGGCAGCCATATGTGGAACTCCTCAGACTCTGGGGCCAACGACCAAGCGCAGGGTGGCCCGACGACCTGGCAAGGATAGCTGCCGCGGGGCGGAACTGCCAAAACCGTCAACAACCGAAGTGTGGCACGTGACCTGTGTTGTCGTCGTCAATAGATAGGCTGGCGCCCACCGACGGCGGCGTGAGGAGGTGCCTTCCAGGTGGGATTGGGCGAGGTGGGGTCGGGAGTGGCCGGGTCGGACCGTGCGCTGGACGCGGCCGCTCTGCGCGACTGGGCGCACAGCGCCGTCGGAGACCTGATCACCCACATCGACGAGATCAACCGGCTCAACGTCTTCCCCGTCGCCGACTCCGACACCGGGGTCAACATGCTGTTCACCATGCGTTCTGCGCTGGCCGAGGCCAACACCGAGGCGAAATCCGACGTGGTCAAAACGGCAGCCGCCCTGTCCGCCGGCGCCCTGAACGGCGCGCGCGGCAACTCCGGGGTGATCCTGTCGCAGATTCTGCGCGGCATCGCCGACGTCACCGCCCACGCGTCCGCCGAGTCGGGCCACGATCTGCACGACATCGACGCCGCGCTGCTCGGCGCCGCGCTGCACCGCGGGGTCGACCTGGTTGTCGCCTCGATGGGTGGCCACGAGGTCAAGGGAACCATCGTCTCGGTGCTCAAGGCCGCCGCTGAGGCGGTGGACGAATCCGCGAATGCGGGGCTGTCGCAGGCGGTCATCGCCGCCGGTGAGGCTGCCGTGGTCGCGTTGGAGAAAACCCCCGAGCAGCTCGACGTACTCGGGGACGCCGGCGTGGTCGACGCCGGCGGTCGCGGCCTGCTGGTCCTTCTTGACGCCCTGCGCTCGACGGTCACCGGTCAGGCGCCGAGCCGCACCGTCTACGAGCCGGCTCCGCGGATCGAAGTTCCCGAGCTCGCCACGCAACCGCCGGCGCCGCAGTTCGAGGTGATGTATCTGTTGGGTGGGTGCGACGCCGACGGAGCCGGCGAGTTGCGTGAGCGGCTGGACGAACTCGGAGAATCGGTGGCCATCGCGACCTCCGGCGTGGTGGGCGGCTACTCGGTGCACGTCCACACCGACGACGCCGGAGCGGCGATCGAGGCGGGTCTGGCCGTCGGCAACCCGCGGCGCATCCAGATCTCACTGCTGACCAGCGGTACCAGCGGGCTACCACCGGGCAGTTGGACCCGCGAGCGCGCGGTGCTGGCGGTCATCGACGGAGACGGCGCGGCTGAACTGTTCGCCGACGAGGGGGCGTGCGTGCTGCGGCCCGACCCGCTCGCCGAGGATCTGACGACGCTGATCACCGCTCAACAGCTGTTGCGTGCGGTCGTCGACACCGGCGCCGCGCAAGTCATGGTGCTGCCCAACGGCTATGTGCCGGCCGAGGAACTGGTCGCGGGCTGCACCGCAGCCATCGGGTGGGGCATCGACGTGGTGCCACTGCCCACCGGATCGATGGTGCAGGGGCTGGCCGCACTTGCGGTCCACGAGCCGGGTCGCCAGGCCGTCAACGACGGTTACTCGATGGCCCGCGCCGCGGGCAGTGCGCGACACGGAGCAGTGCGCGTCGCGACCGAAACGGCGTTGACGTGGGCCGGCACCTGCGAGCCGGGCAACGGACTGGGCATCGCCGGCGACGAGGTGCTGATCGTGGCGCCCGACGTCGCCGCGGCCGCGGCCGGCCTGATCGATCTGCTGCTCGGCGCCGGTGGCGAGCTGATCACCGTCCTCATCGGCGGGGGCATCGATGCGGACGCCGTCGAGTCGGCGCTGCAGGGTCACGTGCACGACCGCCACCCCGGCATCGAACTCGCGATGTACCGCACCGGGCATCGCGGTGATGCGCTGTTGATCGGGGTGGAGTAGTCGTGGTGTCGCTGAGTGACCGCCTGGATTTCGTCGTCGGCGCCAAGGCCGCGGGTCCGCTCGACCAGGTGTTCGGCATACAGACGATCGACGACCTGTTGCGCCATTACCCGCGCAGCTACGTCGAAGGAAGCACGGTCCGTGGCGCCGGCGCGGAGCAGCCGCCCGAGGGTGAGCACGTCACGCTGGTCGACGTGATCACTGACACCGCGCTAGTTGGGATCCGAAATCGCCCCAAAGACAAGCTGTTTCGCGTCACCCTCGGCTCCGGCCGTAGCAAGGTGACCGCCACTTTCTTCCACCCCAAGAAGTGGATCACCGATCAGTTGTCCAAAGGCACCCGCGTCATGTTGTCCGGCGAGGTCGGTTACTTCCGCGGCGCCATGCAACTCACCCATCCCGATTTTCTGGTGCTGGACTCCGCCGACGGGCGCAACCACGGCAGCCGGTCGTTGAAGATGATCGCCAACGCCTCGCAGGCGGTGAGCGGCGAAGTGCTGCAGGAGGCATTCGAGCGCACCTTCTACCCGATCTACCCGGCCAGCACCAAGGTGCAGAGTTGGGACATCTTCAACTGCGTCCGGCAGGTGCTCGAGGTTCTCGATCCGGTGTCCGACCCGCTCCCCGAAAAGCTCTGCGCTGCAAATAATCTGGTATCCGAGGACGAGGCGCTACGGGCCATTCATCTCGCGGAGAACGAGGCCGACCGGCGACGGGCCAAGCAGCGGCTGGCCTTCGACGAAGCGGTGGGCCTGCAATGGGCGTTGGTGAGCCGCCGCCACGGCGAATTGGCCCAGTCCGGCCCGGTCGCGCCGTCGAGCCCGACAGGGCTCAAACACGAACTGCTGCATCGCTTGCCGTTCGACCTGACCGCGGGGCAGTGCGAAGTCCTGGAGGTGCTGTCCGGCGAACTGGCGGCGAACCGGCCGATGAACCGGCTGCTGCAGGGCGAGGTGGGTTCGGGCAAGACCATCGTCTCGGTGTTGGCGATGCTGCAGATGGTCGATGCCGGATATCAGTGCGCACTGCTCGCTCCCACTGAAGTCCTTGCTGCGCAGCATCTTCGGTCGATCACCGACGTGCTCGGCCCGCTGGCGATGGGCGGCCAACTCGGCGGAGAGGACAACGCGACCAGGCTGGCACTGCTGACGGGCTCGATGTCGCAGGCCCAGAAGAAACAGGTCCGGGCCGAGATCGCCGGCGGCGAGGTAGGGATCGTCATCGGCACGCACGCGCTGATCCAGGATGCGGTCGAGTTTCACAACCTCGGGATGGTGGTGGTTGACGAGCAGCACCGGTTCGGGGTTGAACAGCGAGACCAGTTGCGCGCCAAGGCGCGTCAGGGCATCACGCCACATCTGCTGGTGATGACCGCCACTCCGATACCGCGAACGGTGGCGCTCACGGTCTATGGCGACCTCGAAACGTCGACGCTGCGCGAGCTCCCCCGCGGCCGTCAGCCGATCACCACGACCGCGATCTTCGTCAAGGAGAAGCCGGGCTGGCTGGACAGGGCCTGGCGCCGCATCATCGAGGAAGTAAGCCAGGGCCGACAGGCCTACGTGGTCGCGCCGCGGATCGACGATTCCGAGAGCAGCGGCCAGCACGAAGAAGGCCAACGGCCTTCGGCGACAGTCGAAGAGCTCTATACCAGCTTGGGCAGCGACGAGCTGGCTGGTTTGCGGCTGGGACTCATGCACGGCCGGTTGAGCGGCGACGAGAAGGACGCCGTCATGGCGGCATTCCGGGCGCGCGAGATCGATGTGCTGGTGTGTACCACGGTCATCGAGGTCGGCGTCGACGTGCCCAACGCAACCGTGATGCTGGTGATGGACGCCGATCGCTTTGGCATCAGCCAGCTGCATCAGCTGCGCGGCCGTATCGGTCGGGGGGAACATGCGAGCATCTGTCTACTGGTCACCTGGATGGCGCCGCATTCCCGTGCCGGCCGTCGGCTGAGCGCTGTCGCCGGAACGCTCGACGGCTTCGAGCTCGCCGACCTCGACCTGCAGGAGCGTCGCGAAGGAGATGTACTGGGCCGCACCCAATCCGGACGCGCGATCACATTGAAGCTGCTGTCGCTGATCGATCACCGTGAGGTCATCGAAACGGCCCGGGACTTCTGCGAACAGGCATACGACGACCCATCGGCCCATCCGGGTCTGGCGCTATTGGCGGCGCCGTTCACCGGAAGCCAGCGCATCGACTTCCTGGACAAGTCGTGACGCGCAGGACATGGCTGTGGCTCGCGGCCGTCGCGATGCTGACAGTGCTGGTTGCCTACCAGGTGGTGGTCACCTCGGCCGGGGATCGAGACCGGGAGTTCGCGGCCCGTGCTGACGTGCCGACCGTGCAACCCGGCGTCGACGTGCTGGACGGAATCACTCTGTTGCCGTGGAGGACTCGTCATTTCGACTATCATCGGTCGGCGTTCGGCGACGCCTGGACCGACGACAATGATGCGCCCGACGGTCACAACGGCTGCGATACCCGCGACGACATCCTCAACCGCGACCTTGTCGACAAGACCTACGTGCGGATCAAGCGCTGTCCCGACGCCGTCGAGACCGGCACCTTGCACGACCCATATACCAACGCCACCATCAATTTTCACCGCGGCGCCAAGGTCGGTGAGGCGGTGCAGATCGACCACATCGTGCCGCTGGCGCTGGCGTGGGACATGGGCGCCAACGACTGGCCCACCGCGCAACGGATTCGCTTTGCCAACGACCCGGCGAATCTGCTTGCCGTCCAGGGTCAGGCGAACCAGGACAAGGGCGACTCCCAACCCGCGCTGTGGATGCCGCCCAACGCCGCGTTCCATTGCCAGTACGCCATGCAGTTCATCGCCGTGTCACGCGGCTACGGGCTACCCATCGATCTGGTGTCGGGCAACGTGCTGCGCCAGGCCGCAGCCACCTGCCCGAGGGCCTAGTCAGGCACCGGTGTAGGTCAGCGGATCCTCACGCACCCGGGTGCCGTCGTTGAGCCCGTTGAGTGCCTCCATGTGCGCGGAGGTCAACTCGAAGTCGAACACGTCGAAGTTCTCGGCGATCCGCTCCGGGTTACCGGATCGCGGGATCACCACATTGCCCAGCTGGATGCTCCACCGGATCAGCACCTGCGCGGGGGAGCGGCCGTACTCGCCGGCGATCGAGGTCACCGTCGGGTTGTCTATTAATCTGCCCACCGCCAAGGGGCTGTAGGCCTCCGTGACGACGTTGTGCTGCGCGTTCACCGCGCGCATCTCGGCCTGGTTGAGTAGCGGGTGCAGCTCGATCTGGTTGACCACGGGGGTGCAGTACGTCAGGTCGATCACCGTCTCCAGGTATTCCTCGGTGAAGTTGCAGACCCCGATCGACTTGGTATGACCGTTGCCGCGGGCCTGGATCAATCCGCCGAAGGTATCGACATACTTGCCCAGCTGCGCCATCGGCCAGTGGACGAGAAAGAGATCGACGTAGTCCAGGCCGAGCTTGTCCAGGCTGACCTTGACGGCGTCCTGCGAGGTGTTGAACCCGTGGTCGGCGTTCGCGACCTTGGTGGTGACGAACAGCTCCGCGCGGGGAATGCCGGAGGCGGCAATGGCGCGGCCGACGGCTTCTTCGTTGCCGTAGACGGCTGCGGTGTCGATCAGCCGATAGCCGATCTCCAGCGCCGTCGAAACCGCGCGTTCGGTTTCGGTGTCTGACAATTCGGCGACGCCGAGGCCGAGTACCGGCATCGTGTTCTCGTCGTTGAGTGCAATGGAGGGGATGGAAAGGTCATGGCCGCCCGGCATTTTCTACCTGCCTGTGAAGTCGAAGGTTCGTGGATCAGGGCCAAGTCGGTTCCCATCGTCGAGCGACGAGATCGACGCCATGTCGTTCTCGCTCAGTTCGAAATCGAACACGTCGAAATTGCTCACAATGCGGTCAGGGGTCACCGACTTCGGGATGACGATATTACCGAGTTGGATATGCCACCGAATAAGAACCTGGGCGGGTGTTCGGCCGACACTTTCGGCGACCTCGACGACGGCGGGGTCGTTCAGCAATGATCCCTGCCCGAGCGGACCCCATGCTTCGGTCGCGATGCCGAGGCGCGCGTGCAGTTCCCGCAACTCGGTTTGCGGCAGTCGCGGATGCAGTTCGACCTGGTTGACGGCGGGCACGATCCCGGTGGCGTCGACGAGTGCCGTCACATGTTCAGGTTCGAAGTTGCTGACGCCGATGGACCGGATACGTCCCTGGTCACGCAAATGGGCAAAAGCCTTGAAAGTCTCGATGAACTTGTTCAGCTTGGGCATCGGCCAGTGCACCAGGTAAAGGTCCAGGTAGTCGATTCCCAGCCGCTCCATGCTGGCGTCGAATGCGACCAGGGTGCTGTCATAACCCTGCTCGGAGTTCCATAACTTGGTGACCAAGTACAGTTCGTCCCTGGGCACGCCGGATGCGGCGACTGCGCGGCCGGTTTCGCGTTCGTTGCCATACATCGCCGCGGTGTCGATGTGGCGGTAGCCGGCTTGCAGAGCGGTGCTCACCGCCTGCTCGGTGTCCGCGGGCGGAACTTTGAAAACGCCGAATCCGAGCGTGGGGATGGAATTACCGTCGTTCAGCGGGACCGAGGGACTCAAGGAACTAGCCATGACACGAAGTCTGCCAGGCGCGCCACATTCACAGCTGACCACCGGTGGCTGGGCCGCGCGGTTGCAGAGCGCCGCCACCAACGCAGGTCTCAAGGTGATTCCCTGGGTACCCACCCGCGCGAAACGGCTGCTGTCCGGCGGTCGCGAGGTTGCCATCGACGGCAATACGCTGGACCCCACACTGCAGCTGGCGCTGGCCGGGATGCGCGCCTTCGGAATTAACGGGCTGGTGATCGATCGGGACGTCGCCGTCTCGCGGTCTCAGATGCGCGAGATGATGCAGGGCTTCGGCGGACCACAGATCCACGTCGGCGTCAGCGACGTATCGATTCCCGGACCCGCCGGCCCGATACCGGCTCGGCACTACTGGCCGGCGACGTCCGAGCCGACGCCGTTGGTGGTCTTCTTCCACGGCGGCGGCTGGGTGATCGGCGACCTCGACACCCATGACCCGCTCTGCCGGTTGACGTGCCGGGACGCCGGGGTCCACGTGTTGTCGGTCGACTACCGGCTGGCTCCCGAACACCCGGCGCCGGCCGCGGTCGACGACGCCTACGCAGCGTTCCGATGGGCCTGCGAGCACGCCGGGGAGCTCGGCGCGATTCCGGGCAAAGTGGCCGTGGGTGGTGACAGCGCCGGCGGCAATCTGGCCGCCGTGGTGTCGCAGATCGCGCGCGACGAGGGCGCCCAGCAGCCGGTGCTGCAGTGGCTGATCTATCCGCGCACCGACTTCACCGCGCAGACCCGCTCGCTGACCCTGTTCGCCGACGGTTTCCTGCTTACCAAGGCCGACATCGACTGGTTCACCGAGCAGTACCTGGGCGCCTCGGACGCCGACCCGACTGATCCGCGCATCTCGCCGCTGCTGGCCGACTCGCTGTCGGGGCTGCCACCCGCACTGATCGCAACCGCCGGTTTCGATCCGCTGCGCGACGAGGGCGACAGCTACGCCGCGGCGCTGAGTGCGGCCGGCACCCGTGTCGACCGGCGCTCGATGGGATCGCTGACGCACGGGTTCGCGAGCTTGTTCCCGCTGGGCGGAGGCAGCGCACTGGCCACCACCGAGTTGATTTCGGCCCTGCGGGCACATCTCAGCCGCGTCTGAGCCGATCGCGCGATCGTAGGTAGGCTTAGACGCCTATCGCCGGCCGCACCGCGGTCGGGCCGCGACGCCGACAATCCGGAATGGTGAGCAAACCCATGGCCGATAAAGCCGCCAAATCGAACCGTCCCAAATACGACTTGAACGCCGCCGGGCGGCGACGCGACCTCCTCGTCAGGATCGGGCTCACCTCGATCGTGGTGCTCTTCGCCGTGGTTCTGGTCGGCTACATCGTGATCTCGCACGACAAGAAGACCGCCGCCAGCGCCGCGCGGGCGATCCGGGTGACGACGAGCAAGCTCGTCACCAAGGACGGCACCCACGACCCGAAGGCCGTGGTCTCGTTCTACGAGGACTTTCTCTGCCCGGCCTGTGGCAATTTCGAGCGGAGCTTCGGACCGACGGTGTCCAAGCTGATCGACGACGGCGCCATCGCCGCGGACTACTACATGACGGGCTTCTTGAGCCGGCCGCAGAACCAGGACTACTCGTCGCGCGCCGCCAACGCCGCCTACTGCGTCGCCGACGAGTCCAACGACGCCTTCCGCCGATTTCACACGGCGTTGTACACCAAGGACATTCAGCCCTCCGAGAGCGGGACATCGTTCCCCGACAACGCGAAACTCACCGAGTTGGCCCGCGAGGCCGGAGTGGTGGGCAAAGTGCCCCAGTGCATCAAGGACGGCAAGTACCTGCCGATGGTCGACGGACTGGTCGCGTCCGCGGGCATCCACGCCACCCCCACGGTTCGTATCAACGGCCAGGACTACGAGTTCTCCACGCCAGAAGCCTTTGTCGCCAAGATCAAAGGGATCGTCGGGGACATCGCGGGAATCGACTCGGCTGCGACCCCCGCAGCATCGTGACCGTCACGCCTTCAGCCAAGGCTGATGGGCCGCTCGAGGATTCGACCCAGCAGGCCGATGCTCCGGCTGCCCCATCGGTGGCGGGCGCGTGGTGGATTCTGGTTGCCGGACTGCTCGGCCTGGCCGCCTCGGCGACGCTGACCGTCGAGAAGATCCAACTCCTGATCAACCCGGCCTATGTGCCGTCGTGCAATCTCAACCCGGTGGTGGCCTGCGGTTCGGTGATGACGACGCCGCAAGCATCGGCCTTCGGCCTCCCCAACTCGTTGATCGGTATCGCGGCGTTCGCCGTCGTGACCGTCACGGGGGTGCTGGCAGTGGGCAAAGTGTCGCTGCCGCGGTGGTATTGGGTGGGTTTGACCGTCGGCGCGATATTCGGCGCCGTTTTCGTGCACTGGCTCATCTTTCAGAGCCTCTACCGCATCGGCGCGTTGTGCCCGTACTGCATGGTGGTGTGGGTGGCGACCGTCTCGCTGCTCGTGGTGGTCGCCTCGATCGCGTTTGGACCGTCCCGTGGTGACCGCGGCGGGGTGGTCGTGCGTGAGTTGCGCCATTGGCGCTGGTCGATTGCCACGATCTGGTTCACCGCCGTCTTTCTGCTGATTGTGGTCCGTTTCTGGGATTACTGGTCCACGCTGATCTGAACAACCTGCCCACCTGAATACTGAAGAGGGACGTACGTTGATCTCCAAAGTGCTCGTTGCCAATCGCGGCGAGATCGCCGTGCGGGCGTTCCGGGCCGCCTACGAACTCGGCGTCGGCACCGTCGCTGTGTACCCGTACGAAGATCGAAATTCGTTGCACCGCTTGAAGGCCGACGAGTCGTACCAGATCGGCGAAATCGGCCACCCGGTCCGGGCGTACCTGTCGGTGAGCGAGATCGTGGACACCGCGCGCGCCGCGGGCGCCGATGCGGTGTACCCGGGGTACGGCTTTCTGTCGGAGAACCCCCGGTTGGCCGCCGAATGCGTCAAAAAGGGCATCACCTTTGTGGGTCCCAAGGCCGAAGTTCTTTCGTTGACCGGCAACAAGTCCCGAGCGGTCGCCGCGGCTCGCGAAGCCGGTCTGCCGGTGCTGAAGTCGTCGGCGCCGTCATCGTCGGTCGATGAGTTGGTGTCTGCGTCGGCCGAGATGGAATTCCCGCTTTTCGTCAAAGCCGTTGCCGGTGGCGGAGGCCGCGGGATGCGGCGGGTCACCGATGCCGAGGCGTTGCCCGAGGCCATCGAGGCGGCCAGTCGGGAAGCCGAGTCGGCGTTCGGGGATCCGACGGTCTACCTCGAGCAGGCGGTGCTCAATCCTCGTCACATCGAGGTTCAGATCCTGGCAGACAACCATGGCAACGTCATTCACCTGTACGAACGGGACTGCAGCGTGCAGCGGCGCCACCAGAAGGTCGTCGAGCTGGCACCGGCGCCGAATCTGCCAGAAGAGTTGCGGATGAAGATCTGCGCCGACGCGGTGGCCTTCGCCCGCCACATCAAATACAGCTGCGCGGGCACGGTGGAGTTCCTGCTCGACGAGCGGGGGCACCACGTCTTCATCGAGATGAACCCGCGGATTCAGGTCGAGCACACCGTGACCGAGGAGATCACCGATGTCGACCTGGTCTCCAGCCAGCTGCGCATCGCGGGCGGAGAGACCCTGGACGACTTGGGATTACGACAGGAGTCCATCCGTCCGCGCGGGGCCGCGCTGCAATGCCGGATCACCACCGAAGACCCGGCCAACGGGTTTCGTCCCGACACCGGCCGGATCACCACTTACCGCAGCCCGGGGGGCGCGGGCATCCGTCTGGACGGGGGAACGAATCTCGGCGCGGAGGTCAGCGCCCACTTCGATTCCATGTTGGTCAAACTCACCTGCCGCGGCCGCGACTTCGGTACCGCGGTCAAACGGGCGCGTCGGGCGATCGCGGAGTTTCGCATTCGCGGTGTGTCGACGAATATCCCATTCCTGCAAGCGATCCTGGATGACCCGGATTTTCAGGCCGGCCACGTCACGACCTCGTTCATCGAGGAGCACCCGGCCCTGCTGACCGCGCGGTCGTCGGCCGACCGCGGCACCAAGATCCTCAATTACCTGGCCGATGTGACCGTGAACAAGCCGCACGGGTCCCGGCCATCTGCGGTGTACCCGCAGGACAAGCTGCCCGACATCGATCTGGCGAAGGCGCCGCCGGCCGGTTCCAAGCAGTTGCTGGTCGAATTGGGCCCCGAAGGTTTCGCGCGCTGGCTGCGGGACTCCTCAGGGATCCGCGTCACCGATACGACGTTCCGGGACGCCCACCAGTCGTTGCTGGCGACCCGGGTGCGCACCAGCGGACTGGGACTGGTCGCGCCCCACATCGCCCGCACCATGCCACAACTGCTCTCGGTCGAATGCTGGGGTGGCGCGACATACGATGTGGCGCTTCGCTTTCTGAAGGAAGACCCCTGGGAGCGGCTTGCCACCCTGCGTGAACTGATGCCCAACATCTGTCTGCAGATGCTGCTTCGGGGCCGCAACACCGTCGGCTACACCCCTTATCCCGAACTGGTCACCTCGGCGTTCGTGGACGAAGCCACCGCGACGGGGATCGACATCTTCCGGATCTTCGACGCACTGAACAACCTCGAGTCGATGCGGCCCGCGATCGATGCGGTGCGCGAAACAGGCTCGGCGATAGCCGAAGTCGCGATGTGCTATACCGGCGATCTATCCGATCCGGCCGAAAACCTCTACACGCTGGACTACTACCTGAAACTGGCCGACCAGATCGTGGAAGCCGGTGCGCACGTGCTGGCGATCAAGGACATGGCCGGCCTGTTGCGCCCTCAGGCGGCGCGGGAACTCGTTGGTGCATTGCGTAGTCGCTTCGACCTGCCGGTGCACGTCCACACTCACGACACGCCCGGTGGTCAGCTCGCCAGCTACATCGCCGCGTGGCAGGCCGGTGCCGACGCCGTCGACGGCGCATCGGCCCCGATGGCGGGCACCACCAGCCAACCCGCGTTGAGTTCGATCGTGGCGGCCGCCGCGCATACCGATTACGACACCGGGTTGTCGCTTTCCGCGGTGTGCGCGCTCGAGCCGTACTGGGAGGCGTTACGAAAGGTTTACAGCCCGTTCGAATCCGGGCTGCCGGGACCGACAGGGCGGGTTTATCACCACGAGATCCCCGGCGGGCAGCTCTCGAATCTCCGTCAACAGGCGATTGCGCTGGGGCTGGGAGACCGGTTCGAGGAAATCGAAGAGGCCTACGCCGGCGCCGACCGGGTGCTGGGTCGGCTGATCAAGGTCACCCCGTCGTCGAAAGTGGTTGGCGATCTTGCGCTGGCCCTGGTCGGCGCGGGCTTGAGCGCTGACGAATTCGCCTCGCATCCAGAGCAATTCGACATCCCGGAGTCTGTGCTCGGATTCCTGCGCGGTGACCTAGGTGACCCGGTCGGCGGGTGGCCGGAACCGTTGCGGACCAAAGCGCTGGCCGGCCGTGGTGAGCCCAAGCCGGTCCAAGAATTGACCGCGGACGACGAGACCGCGCTCGGCCTGCAAGGACAGAAACGACAGGCCACCTTGAATCGGCTGCTATTCCCCGGGCCGACAAAGGAATTCGAGACCCACCGGGACACCTACGGCGACATATCGCGGCTGTCGGCCAACCAGTTCTTCTACGGCCTCCGTCAAGGCGAGGAGCACCGGGTCCAGCTGGAGCCCGGCGTCGAGCTGCTGATTGGGTTGGAGGCGATCTCCGAACCCGACGAACGCGGCATGCGCACGGTAATGTTCATCATCAACGGTCAGCTGCGGCCAGTCGAGGTCCGAGATCGCAGCATTGCCAGCGATATTCCGGCCGCGGAGAAGGCCGAGCGCGACAACCCGAATCACGTCGCCGCACCGTTCGCCGGTGTGGTGACTGTCGGGGTTTCCGTCGGCGACGAAGTGCATGCCGGGCAAACCATCGCCACCATCGAAGCGATGAAGATGGAAGCACCTATCACTGCGCCCGCCGACGGCGCCGTCGAGCGCGTTGCGGTGTCGGACACCGCTCAGGTCGAAGGCGGGGACCTGCTGGTGGTCCTCGACGCGCCGGCGACAAGGCAAAGCGCGTAGTGCGATGAGGAGGAGTGGCGCCATTTGACGCGCATCGTCGGCGGTGTCGCCGGGGGACGGCGGATCGCGGTCCCGCCGCAGGGAACCCGGCCGACCACCGATCGGGTGCGCGAGTCGTTGTTCAACATCGTGACAGCGCGGTTGGACCTGACCGGTCTGGCGGTGCTCGACCTGTACGCGGGCTCGGGTGCGCTGGGCCTCGAGGCGCTCTCGCGCGGCGCGGCATCGGCGTTGTTCGTTGAGTCGGACCGCCGGGCAGCGGCGGTGATCGAACGCAACATCGCCACACTCGCTCTGCCCGGAGCCATCCTGCGGCGCGGCCCCGTCGCCGCCGTGTTGGCCGCCGGAGCCACCGCGCCAGTGGATCTCGTGCTGGCGGATCCGCCCTATGGCGTCGACGCGAGCGAGGTTGAAGACCTGCTCGCCGCACTGGCGGCTTACGGCTGGGTGCGGGAGGGAAGCGTCGTGGTGGTGGAGCGCGCCGCGGCAGGACCGGCCCTGAGCTGGCCCGGCGGCTGGGACCCCTGGCAGCAGCGGGTTTACGGCGACACCCGGTTGGAGCTGGCCGAACGGCTTTGAGTCGGCGTGTACCGTCATGCCTCATGGGCGCCGCTCCTCCTCACCGCTCCGCGCTGCATCGTCGGCGGCGCGCCTCATGAGCGCCGCTTCTCCTCACCGCTCCGCGCTGCATCGTCGGCGGCGCGCCTCATGAGCGCCGCTCCTCCTCACCGCTCCGCGCTGCATCGTCGGCGGCGCGCCTCATGAGCGGCGCCGTATGCCCGGGATCATTCGATCCGGTGACGTTGGGCCACGTCGACGTCTTCGAACGCGCAGCAGCTCAGTTCGACGAGGTGGTCGTGGCCATCCTGTTCAACCCGGCCAAGAAAGGCATGTTCGACGTCGATGAACGCGTCGCGATGATCGAGGAGTCGACGTCGCATCTGCCCAATCTTCGGGTCGAGCCCGGACAGGGTCTGGTGGTCGATTTCGTGACGTCGCGCGGAATGACCGCGATCATCAAGGGCCTGCGCACCGGCACAGATTTCGAGTACGAACTGCAGATGGCGCAGATGAACAAGCACATCGCCGGTGTCGATACCTTTTTCGTGGCGACGGCACCGCAGTACTCGTTCGTGTCGTCCTCGTTGGCCAAAGAGGTTGCGACACTCGGTGGTGACGTGTCCAAGCTGCTGCCCGATCCGGTGAATCATCGGCTGGCCGAAAAGCTACGCCAGGCCAAGGGCAGGTAAAAATCAGCGCGGCCGGGCGAAAGCCACGGCCGCGCTGACGATTTGGTGTGATGTCAGCTCTCAGCGAGTGCCGCGTGCAGTGACTGCTTGGCCTCGGTGATCGCGGTCAGAACCTTGGCCCGCGCTTCGGCCAGCTTCTCCTTCTGTGTGTCGGTGCCCGACCAATGGATGGTCCGCGCCAACCCGGCAAGCTCGAACAGCCCCCACCGGATCTTCGCGACGTCGCCGAACTTACCGGCGTGGGCGAGTCGAGCGTGAATGGTCTCGCTGCTGATTCCCTTCCACTGCAGGACATTTCTGCCCAGCTCGGTCAGCGTGGCCACCCCGTCGCTGACGGTGACAAACCCGCGTCCGGCCAGCTTCCCGATCGCCAGCTCGACGATTCCCTGCGGGGGCGTGAACGCGCCGTCGGTCGCCTCGGAAACCCGCTGCACGATCTGTTCCGCATTCGCGGGCCCATCGAGCAGCAGCGCCGCCGTGCCGACCACCACACGCTTGTGGCGCCCACCGGGCCCGTGCCCGGGACCGCCGGGTCCACCCCAGCCGCGACCAGCCCAGCCGGGACCACCGAAACCGGGACCACCGAAACCGGGACCACCGAAACCGGGACCACCGAAACCGGGACCACCGAAACCGGGACCACCGAAACCGGGACCACCCCATCCTGGGCCGGCAGAGCCTGGGCCGCCCCAACCGGGACCGCCCGCAAATCCGCCACCGAACATCTTGTTCTCCTTCAGCTAACGGCGACGAGTCCCAACGACCCGGCCGCCGGTTTGGATATCTAGTTCCTTGATACGCGGCCCCCGGAGATGTGTCAAGAAGCTTGATATATGGAGTATTGCCCCGCCCGCCGGCCGCCGGCCCGGTGCACCGACGCGCCGACTAATGCGGCACTAGACCTGCACTTTCATGTCAGCATGGTGAGGATGAACGAATTCGAGGATCAACCCCTGGGCTTCCTGGTGCGCGGCTTGATGGCCCGGCTGCGGCCCCACGCGGTCCAGGCTTTGCGACCGCTCGGTCTCGGCTTGCCCGAATTCGTCTGCATGCGCATCTTGGACGACGATCCGGGCCGCACCAGCGCCGAGCTCGCCCGCCACACCCACGTGACCGCGCAAGCGATGAACCAGGTCCTGCAGGGCCTGCAGGAGAGCGGCCTGGTCACCCGTCCGGCGACGGCATCGTCGGGCCGTGCGCTACCGGCTCAGCTGACGCGTAAGGGCAAGGCGCTGCTCAAGCGCGCCGAGGAGGCCGTCGCGTTCTCCGACGAACAACTGCTGGCCCACCTCAGCCATGCCGATCGTCGTCAACTCAAATCGTTGCTCTACCGAGCCGGCAACCCAACGACGGGCGAAACCTCCTGTGCCCCTAGTAGGTCGAGGAATGCGACGCGGACGTAGTGCGCGCGGCGCGGGCCCGCCCGGACGTCAGTGGGCGTGATGGTCGTGCCCATGCTCCGAATCGGGAGGCCCACCCATGGCCCGTAGCATCGGGATGCCGCCGGTGATCGCGAAGCGGGCGACGAGTATCGCCGCAAGCCCGAGGAAGGCGATGTTCAGCCAGGTGGTGTAGTTCCATGAGATCCCGGACTCCATCACCGTGGCGTTGCGGTGCGACGGAATGAGTCCCGCTGTGCCGAAGAGGAATTCGATTACGTATCCGGCGGCGACCATCGCGGCATAGAAGGTGCCCAGCAGCGTCAGCATCATCGCGGTGCCGTAGTACTTCCGGTAGATGTTCAAGATCGGCAGGATCAGCAGGTCGGCGAAAATGAATGCGACGACGCCGCCGAAGCTGATGCCGCCGTTCCACAACACCGCGGCCAGTGGCACATTGCCGATCGAGCAGACGAACGACACGATCGCCACGACCGGGCCCACGACTGGCCCCCACAGCGTCGACCACACCGGCTGGTCGGTGAAAAAGAAGTGATGCCAGAAGGATTGGGGCACCCAGGCCGCAACGGCGCCGGCGATCAGCAGGCCGATGACAAGATCACGGAGAATGGCGGCCCATTCCATCACAAAGACGTGCGACACCGAGGTGAAGCCCCCTCGGGAGAGCAAGCGTCGCAGAAACGAGCCGTCGCCCTGCACCGACATGTCCATCGCGGCGTGGCCCTCCATCGAGCCGGCCAGTCCCCGATCGGCCTGTATGCGGGCGGCGTCGACCAGTCGCGACCGCACGAAAAGTCGGAACAATACGGCGAGAATCACGATCATCACCGGTCCGCCGACGAATTCCGCGGCGGTGAACTGCCACCCCATCAGCAGGGCCATGATGATGCCCAGCTCCACGACCAAATTCGTCGAGCCGATCTCGAAGGCCATCGCGGCGGTGAAGTTGGCGCCCTTGCGGAACAGCGACCGGGCCAGGGCAACCGCGGCGTAGGAGCACGACGAGGACGCGGCGCCCAGGCCGGCGGCGACGGCCAGGGTGCGTGGGCGATCGTCGCCGAGCAGTGCCACGACCGTCGACCGGCGCACGACGGCCTGCACGACGGCCGACAGCGTGAAGCCGAGAATCAAGGCCCACAGGATCTCCCACGTCATCGATCCCGACAGCGCCAACGCGTGCCCCACCGCACCTGCCACCTGCGTCATAGCCCCTCCAACTTCATACCCCCAGGGGGTATTCCCGACGAGTTCGCCGATACGCCGATTGGCTCCTCAGGGGCGGCCCGGGATTGCCGCCGGCGCGGAGGAGTCGACATAATCACGTCAAGTGTGCAGGTAATTGGGACAGTTCCGAGACCTAAAAGCCCGACACACCGGGCCTGGCAACGCAGTCACAGAAGCAACACCAGGCACACTGGTAACAACAACGAAGCCGGGAGGGTGTTGCCGTGTACCGAGTTTTTGAGGCGCTCGACGAATTGGGCGCCATTGTCGAGGAAGCTCGTGGCCTCCCGATGACCGCGGGCTGCGTCGTGCCCCGCGGCGACGTGCTCGAACTGATCGACGACATCAAGGACGCGATCCCCGGCGAGTTGGACGACGCCCAGGACGTCCTCGATGCCCGTGATTCGTTGTTGCACGAAGCCAAGGCGCACGCCGACTCCACGGTGTCCTCGGCGTCCGCCGAGTCGGAGTCGATGGTCAACCACGCGCGTGCGGAAGCCGACCGGATCCTCGCCGACGCCAAGGCGCAGGCCGACCGGATGGTCGGGGAAGCACGTCAGCACAGCGAACGGATGCTCGGTGAGGCGCGCGAAGAATCGGCTCGCATCGCCGCGTCGGCCAAGCGCGAGTACGAGGCGGCCACTACCCGCGCCAAGTCGGAGGCCGACCGGCTCGTCGAAAACGGCAACATCTCCTACGAGAAGGCCGTGCAGGAAGGCATCAAAGAGCAGCAGCGTCTGGTGTCGCAGACCGAGGTCGTGCAATCGGCCAATGCCGAATCCGCCCGGTTGATCGACGCCGCTCACGCAGAGGCCGACCGGCTGCGCGGCGAATGCGACATCTACGTCGACAGCAAGCTCGCCGAGTTCGAGGAGCACCTCAACACCACTCTGCGTTCGGTCAACCGCGGCCGTCATCAGCTGCGTACAGCCGCGGGCGTGCACGACTACGCCCAGCGTTAGCACTTCCGCGAGCGGTGCGGGGCCGCTGGTGGACGCCCGTAGAATTGCGAACATGGCGCGCCAACACAGCCGGACGGCTCAACCACGTTCGGACTCGCCGCTCGTCGTCAACATCGCACGGCTGGGCCGACGCCCGGGAGCAATGTTCCCCCTGCACGCGACGGTGGCGAACCCCGCGCGCATCGGTATCGACATGATCGGGATCGCGGTCGGCGCGCCCCTGGAACTCGATCTGCGGGTGGAGTCGGTATCGGAGGGCGTGTTGGTCAGCGGGACGATGTCCGCACCGATCACGGGTGAATGTTCGCGGTGCCTGACGCCGTTCGAAGAGCAGATCCAGGTGGACTTGACCGAGCTGTTCGCCTACTCGGACAGCCTGACGCGGGCCACCACCGATGAGGACGAGGTCGGCCACGTCGTCGCCGACACCGTTGACCTGGAACAGCCCATCATCGATGCCGTCGGTCTGGAGCTGCCGTTCTCGCCCGTCTGCAAGGACGACTGCCCGGGTTTGTGCGCCACCTGCGGTATCGCGCTGGCGACCGCCGACCCGGAACACCGCCACGACGAGATCGACCCGCGCTGGGCGAAGCTGACGACGATGCTCGGTGACAACGACAGGGCCGGCAGTGAGTGATCTGCTCGATGCGCTCGAGGTCGATCTGCCTGACGACTTGTTGACGTTGGCGCTGACCCATCGCAGCTACGCCTACGAGCACGGTGGTCTGCCCACCAATGAGCGCCTCGAGTTCCTCGGCGACGCGGTGCTGGGCCTGACCGTGACCGATGAGCTGTACCACCGGCATCCGGAACGGCCGGAAAGTGATCTGGCCAAGATGCGGGCCGGTGTGGTCAACACCCAGGCACTGGCCGAGGTCGCGCGGTCGCTGACCGATCAGGGACTCGGCGCGCACCTGCTGCTGGGCCGCGGCGAGCTGAAATCCGGCGGCACCGACAAATCCAGCATTCTTGCCGATAGTCTCGAATCTTTGCTTGGCGCAATCTATTTGCACGACGGCATCGATGCTGCGCGACGGGTGATCCTGCGGTTGTTCAGCGAATTATTGGACGCGGGGGGCTTGTTGGATTGGAAGACCAGCCTGCAAGAGCTCGCGGCGGCGCGCGGGCTCGGCGCGGTGTCGTATCGCGTCACCGCCACCGGGCCCGACCACCAGCGGGAGTTCACCGCGGTGGTGGTCGTGGCGGACACCCAGTATGGGTCCGGGACCGGCCGGACCAAAAAAGAAGCCGAGCAGAGGGCCGCCGAGCAGGCCTGCCGGGCGTTGACCGAACTCGACGGTGCCGTACCCGGGGAAACCGCCGGCTAGATGCCCGAGCTACCCGAAGTCGAGGTGGTGCGGCGCGGACTGCAGGCCCACGTGGTGGGCAAGACCATCACCGCCATCCGGGTCCATCACCCGCGCGCCGTCCGCCGCCACGAAGCCGGCCCCGCCGACCTCACCGCCCGGCTGCTGAACGCCCGGATCGCCGGAAGCGACCGACGCGGCAAGTATCTGTGGCTCACGCTGGACGCGCCCAGCGGCGACGAGCAGGCGCTCGTTGTGCACCTCGGCATGAGCGGGCAGATGCTGCTCGGAGATGTCCCGAACGTTGGCCACCTGCGCATCGCCGCGCTACTCGACGACGGCACCACGCTGAGCTTTGTCGACCAGCGGACGTTCGGTGGCTGGATGCTGGCCGATCTGGTCAGCGTTGACGGCAGTGTGGTTCCGACGCCCGTCGCGCACGTGGCGCGTGACCCGCTGGACCCGCGGTTTGATATCGACGCGGTGATTAAAGTGTTGCGGGGCAAGCACTCCGAGATCAAGCGTCAGCTACTCGACCAGACTGTGGTGTCGGGGATCGGCAACATCTACGCCGACGAGTCGCTGTGGCGGGCCAAGTTGAACGGCGCTCGACTGGCCGAGAAGCTCACCCGGCCACGGTTGACGGTGCTCCTAGAAGCGGCCGCCGACGTGATGCGTGACGCGCTGGCGCAGGGCGGTACGTCGTTCGACTCGCTGTACGTCAACGTCAACGGACAATCCGGCTACTTCGACCGATCGCTGAATGTCTATGGCCGCGAAGGCAAGCCGTGTAAGCGTTGCGGCGCAGTGATCCGCCGGGACAAATTCATGAACCGATCCTCGTTCTACTGTCCCCGCTGTCAGCCGCGGCCGCACGGCTGACCCGTGGGCGTTCACTCTGCGTCCAGGGTGCAAAAGTGTGAGTGCCCCGTGCCCTGAGCGCAGAGTCAACCGACGGGTAGAAAGAAACCATGACGGATCTGTGGGTCGAGCGCACCGGCGTGCGCCGTTACAGCGGCCATAGCTCGCGCGGCGCGGAGGTGTTCATCGGCTCCGAGGACGTCGAGGGTGTGTTCACGCCGGGCGAGCTGATGAAGATCGCGCTGGCGGCGTGCAGCGGAATGTCGAGTGACTCGCCGCTGGCCCGCCGGCTCGGCGACGACTATCAGGCGACCGTTCGGGTGTCTGGCGACGCGGACCGTGAGCACGAGGTGTATCCACTGCTCGAGGAGAAGCTCGAAATCGACCTGTCGGGTCTGGACGACGATGAGCGGGCGCGCGTCTTCACCGTGGTCCGGCGTGCCGTCGACCAGGTGTGCACGGTCGGGAGGACGCTGAAGGCGGGCACGGCAGTCGACTTCCGGGTCGTCGATGTCGGACGCTGACGAAGCCGTCCGGTTGACCGCGTGGGTGCACGGCCGGGTGCAGGGCGTCGGTTTTCGGTGGTGGACCCGTTCCCGCGCGCTGGAGCTGGGGCTGACCGGCTACGCTGCCAACCGCCCGGACGGCCGCGTACAGGTGGTTGCGCAAGGTCCGCGTGACGCCTGTGAACAGCTGTTACTGCTGTTGCAGGGCGGAAAAACACCGGGTCACGTCGACACAGTTGTGGTCGACTGGTCGCCGCGCGGCGAAGCCATCAGCGGCTTCTCCGAGCGTTAGCCCGACTTCTCCTCGGGACGCGCGGCGTCCCGCATCGTCGTCGGGCTGAGCGGTAGTCTGGCTCGCCGTGTACCTCAAGAGCCTGACGCTGAAGGGCTTCAAGTCCTTCGCTTCGCCGACGACTCTGCGGTTTGAGCCCGGCATCACCGCGGTGGTCGGCCCCAACGGGTCGGGCAAGTCGAATGTGGTCGACGCGCTGGCGTGGGTGATGGGGGAGCAGGGCGCCAAGACACTGCGCGGCGGCAAGATGGAGGATGTCATCTTCGCGGGGACCTCGTCGCGCGCGCCGCTGGGCCGCGCCGAGGTCACCGTCACCATCGACAACTCCGACAACGCCTTGCCGATCGAGTATTCCGAGGTGTCCATCACCCGCCGGATGTTCCGTGACGGAGCCAGTGAATACGAAATCAACGGCAGCTCTTGCCGTTTGATGGATGTCCAGGAATTGCTGAGCGACTCTGGGATCGGCCGGGAGATGCACGTCATCGTCGGGCAGGGCAAGCTCAACGAAATCCTGGAATCGCGGCCCGAAGATCGTCGGGCGTTCATCGAAGAAGCCGCCGGTGTGCTCAAGCACCGCAAGCGTAAGGAAAAGGCGGTCCGCAAGCTCGAGTCGATGTCGGCGAATCTGGCCCGCCTGACCGACCTGACCACCGAGTTGCGTCGCCAGCTCAAACCCCTGGGCCGCCAGGCCGAGGTGGCTCGTCGCGCGCAAACCATCCAGGCCGATCTACGCGACGCCCGGTTGCGGTTGGCCGCCGACGACGTGGTCACCCGCCAGTCCGAACTCAACAACACCAACCACGCCGAGGCGACGTTGCGCCGTGAGTACGACGAGGCCTCGGCCCGGATGGCGGTGGCATCGGAAGAACTGGCCGCGCACGAGGCCGCGCTGTCGGCCCTGTCCGAGCGGGCCGAATCTGCGCAGCAGACCTGGTTTCGGTTGTCCGCCTTGGCCGAACGCGTCAGCGCGACGGTCCGCATCGCCAGCGATCGCGCCCAGCACCTGGACGTCGAGACCGTGTCGACGGGTGGGCCCGACCCCGATGCGCTGGAGGCGGAGGCCGAGCAGGTGGCCGCCGCCGAGCAGCAACTGCTCGCCGAGCTCGAAGCCACCCGAACCCGGCTGGACGCGGCGCGCACCGAGTTGGCCGACCGGGAGCGCGCCGCCACCGAGGCCGAACACGCCCACCTGGCGGCGGTGCAGGCCGAAGCCGACCGCCGCGAAGGTCTGGCCCGGCTGGCCGGCCAGGTGGAGACGATGCGGGCCCGCGTCGAATCGATCGATGACGGTGTCGCCAAGCTGTCGGAGCGCATCGAGGACGCGGCTGCCCGCGCCCAACAGACCAAGGCGGAGTTCGAAACCGTGCAAGGCCGGGTCGGCGAGCTCGACCAGGGTGAAGTCGGTCTCGACGAGCACCACGATCGAACGGTCGCGGCGCTGCGACTGGCCGAGGCGCGGGTTGCCGAATTGCAATCCGCCGAGCGCGGAGCCGAACGCCAGGTCGCTTCGCTGCGGGCGCGCATCGACGCGCTGTCGGTAGGGCTCGAGCGCAAAGATGGGGCCGCCTGGCTAACCCAAAACCGAACTGATGCAGGGCTTTTCGGCTCAATTGCCAAACTCGTAAAAATTCAGTCCGGCTACGAATCGGCGCTGGCGGCGGTGCTCGGTTCCGCCGCCGACGCCTTGGCGGCCGAAAGCTTCACTGCGGCAACGGATGCGGTGACCGCGCTGAAGCAGGCCGACGGCGGCCGCGCGGCCATCGTGCTCGGCGACTGGCCCGCCAGCGAGCCGGCGACGGTGGGCGCTCTGCCCGAGGGCGCGCGCTGGGCACTGGATCTCGTCGAGGCGCCCGCGCGCCTGCGCGGTGCGATGGTGGCCATGCTGTCGCGGGTCGCCGTGGTCAGCGGGCTGACCGAGGCGATGAATCTCGTTGCCGCGCAGCCACAATTGCGTGCGGTTACCCGCGACGGCGATCTGGTCGGTGCGGGCTGGATCAACGGCGGCTCGGACCGCAAACCCTCGACGCTGGAGATCGCCGGCGAAATCGCCAAGGCGCGGGCCGAACTCGCCGCGGTCGAGGAGCAGACCAACGAGCTGGGCGCGGCGTTGTCCGGGGCGATGAGCGAGCAGAGTGCGCGGCAGGATTCTGCCGAGCAGGCGCTGGCGGCGCTCAACGAGTCCGATGCGGCCATCTCGGCGATCTACGAGCAACTCGGGCGGCTGGGTCAGGACGCCCGCGCCGCCGAAATGGAGTGGCACCGGCTGACGCGCCAACGGGAGGAACTGGAAGCCGGGCGGGCCGACACCCTCGCCGAGCTTGGTGAGCTCGAAACTCGGCTGGGGAACGTCGAACAACCGCAGGAGGTTTCCAGCGAGCCCAGCCACGGCGAGGTCCGTCGGCAGATCGCGGCGGCGGCCGAGGTGGCCCGAGGCGTCGAAGTGGAGGCCAGGCTGGCGGTACGCACCGCCGAAGAGCGCGCCAATGCCGTTCGCGGAAAAGCGGATTCGCTGCGTCGGGCTGCCGCCGCTGAGCGCGAGGCGCGGGTGCGGGCCCAGCAGGCCCGCGCTGCGCGTCAGCGCGCTGCCGAGGTGGCGGCCGCGGTCGCCGACGCCGGCCGCCTGCTGGCCGCCCGCTTGGGCCAGGTGGTCGGCGCCGCATCGCAGAATCGCGACGTGCTGTCCACCGAGCGTCAACAACGTTCGACGGCGATGGCCGCGGTCCGCGACGAGGTGAACACGCTGGGCACCCGGATCGGGTTGCTCACCGAGTCGCTACACCGCGACGAGGTCGCCAAAGCCCAAGCCGCGCTGCGTATCGAGCAGCTCGAGCAGATGGTGCTGGAGCAATTCGGTATGTCGCCCGACGTGCTGGTCGCCGAGTACGGCCCGCAGGTGACGCTGCCTCCGAGTGAGCTGGAGATGGCCGAATACGAGCAGGCCCGCGAGCGAGGCGAGCAGGTGACAACACCCGCCCCGCTGCCGTTCGACCGGCCCACCCAGGAGCGTCGCGCCAAACGCGCCGAACGCGAACTCGCTGAGCTGGGCCGGGTGAACCCGCTGGCGCTCGAGGAGTTCGCCGCCCTGGAGGAACGCTTCAACTTCCTGTCCACTCAGCTCGAGGACGTCAAGGCCGCCCGCAAGGATCTGCTCGATGTGGTCGCCGAAGTCGACGCCCGCATTCTGCAGGTGTTCACCGAGGCCTACGTCGACGTCGAGCGGGAGTTCCAGGGGGTGTTCGCCTCGCTGTTCCCCGGCGGCGAAGGCCGGCTGCTGCTGACCAATCCCGACGACATGCTCACCACCGGCATCGAGGTGGAGGCCCGTCCGCCCGGCAAGAAGGTCAAGCGGCTGTCGCTGCTGTCCGGTGGCGAAAAATCACTGACCGCGGTGGCCATGCTGGTCGCCATCTTCCGGGCCCGCCCGTCGCCGTTCTACATCATGGACGAGGTGGAGGCCGCACTCGACGACACCAACCTGCGGCGGCTGATCGGTCTGTTCGAGCTGCTGCGGGCCAAGTCGCAGCTGATCGTCATCACTCACCAGAAGCCGACCATGGAGGTCGCGGACTCGCTGTACGGCGTGACGATGCGCGACGACGGGATCACCACGGTGATCTCTCAGCGGATGCGCGGTCAGCAGGTCAGCGAGCTGGTCACCACTACCTAAGCGAGGAACACGTTGCCGCAAGCTGTGTGGATCGCGATCGCGGTTGCTGCCGCACTGATCGTCATCGCCATCCTGATCTGGGGACTGGTGCGCTACCGGCGACGGCAGATCAGCCTGTCGGGCCGCGAGCAAACCCCCACCCTCGACCGGTCCGGGGGATACACCGCGTCGTCGGGAATCGCGTTCAGCCGCACCGAAACTCCCGAACGCATCGACACCAGCGGGTTGCCGTCTGTCCGTGATGACGCCACCATTCCGCGCGATCAGCCAAAGCGCACCGTCTCCGATATTCAACTGCCGCAGCCCGATACGACCACACCGCCGGTCGAGCCGATGCCGACTGTCGAGCCCGCGCAGGCACCCGCCGTCGAGGAGATCGCCCCGACGGAAGGGCGGCTGGAGCGGCTGCGCGGCCGGCTGGCCAGGTCGCAGAATGCGTTGGGCCGCAGCCTGTTAGGGCTCATCGGCGGTGGAGACCTCGACGAGGATTCCTGGGAGCAGGTCGAGGACACCCTGTTGATCGCCGACCTCGGCCCGACCGTGGCCAGCTCGGTGGTGGCTCAGCTGCGCAGCCGGCTGGCCAGTAAAGACGTCCATACTGAGGCCGATGCCCGCGCGGTGCTGCGCGATGTGTTGATCGCCGAGTTGCAACCTGCTCTGGACCGTTCGGTACGTGCGCTGCCGCACGACGATCACCCCTCGGTGCTACTGGTCGTCGGCGTCAACGGCACCGGCAAGACCACCACCGTCGGCAAACTCGCGCGGGTGCTGGTCGCCGACGGACGACGCGTGGTGCTGGGCGCCGCCGACACGTTCCGCGCCGCGGCCGCCGATCAGTTGCAGGCCTGGGCTTCTCGTGTCGGCGCCGAAGTGGTGCGCGGACCCGAGGGCGCCGATCCGGCGGCGGTCGCCTTCGACGCCGTCGACAAGGGCATCGAGTCGGGCGCCGACGTCGTCGTGATTGACACCGCGGGCCGGCTGCACACCAAGACCGGGCTGATGGACGAGCTTGGCAAGGTCAAGCGGGTGGTGTCGCGGCGCGCCGCCGTCGACGAGGTGCTGCTGGTGCTCGACGCGACCATCGGGCAGAACGGGCTGGCGCAGGCGCGGGTGTTTGCCGACGTAGTCGAGATCACCGGAGCGGTACTGACCAAGCTGGACGGCACCGCCAAGGGCGGCATCGTTTTTCGTGTTCAGCAAGAGCTCGGCGTCCCGGTCAAGCTGGTCGGACTGGGCGAGGGGCCCGACGATCTGGCGCCGTTCGAACCGGCGGCCTTCGTCGACGCACTGCTGGGCTAGAAAGCGGCGACCCGCTGCGCCCGGCTGGCGCCGCGCTTGCGATCGCCTGGGGCCAGAAAGCGGCGACCCGCCTGCGCCCGGCTCGCCGCGCATGCTCGTCAGATGTAACACCGCCGAAACCTGTCAGCGCCGCGTTTTGTAACAACCGCTTTGCAAGGTTCTCGTGCAGGCCACAGGCATCTGTCTGACGGCCGTTCATGCCTGACCGGAGGTGTAAGCGAGTGAGTTTCCCGATAATGGGCCAGCCGGATACCGGCGATACGGCTTGGATGCTGGCAAGTTCCGCGCTGGTGCTGTTGATGACCCCGGGGCTGGCGTTTTTCTACGGCGGCATGGTGCGCGCCCGAAGCGTGCTCAACATGATCATGATGAGTATCAGCGCCATGGGCGTGGTGACCGTGTTGTGGGTGCTGTTCGGCTATTCGATGGCGTTCGGTAACGACACCGACAGCATCGTCGGCGACCCGATGGAGTACTTCGGTCTCAAGGGTCTCATCGGAGGAAACTCGGCCGCCGCGGCCGCGGGCAAGGCCGCCACGGACATTCCCTTGGCCGGGACCTTGCCGATGAACGTGTTCGTGGCATTCCAGCTGATGTTCGCGATCATCACGGTTGCCCTGATCTCGGGGGCGGTCTCCGACCGGCTGAAGTTCAGCGCCTGGCTGGTCTTCGCCGGACTGTGGGCGACCATCGTCTACTTCCCGGTCGCGCACTGGGTCTTCGCCTTCGACGGCGTGACAGCGGAGCACGGCGGCTGGATCGCCAACAAGCTGAAGGCGATCGACTTCGCGGGTGGAACTGCCGTCCATATCAACTCCGGTACGGCCGGTCTGGTGCTGGCCCTTGTTCTGGGCAAGCGCAAAGGCTGGCCAACGACCCTGTTTCGCCCGCACAACGTTCCGTTCGTGATGCTGGGCGCCGGCCTGCTGTGGTTCGGTTGGTACGGGTTCAACGCCGGTTCGGCCACCAGCTCGAACGGCGTGGCCGCGTCGACCTTCATCACCACCACCGTTGCCACCGCCACGGCGATGCTGGCCTGGTTGGCCACTGAGCGGATCCGCGACGGCCACGCCACCACACTTGGTGCGGCCTCCGGGATCGTGGCCGGTCTGGTCGCCATTACACCGTCCTGCTCGTCGGTCAACGTGCTCGGTGCGTTGGTGATCGGTGCAGTGGGCGGCTGCCTGTGTGCCCTTGCGGTCGGTTTGAAGTTCAGGTTCGGCTTCGACGACTCCCTCGACGTGGTCGGTGTTCACCTGGTCGGTGGTCTGGCCGGCACGTTGTTGATCGGTCTGCTCGCCACGCCCGAAGCTCCCGCCGCAGTCAAGGGATTGTTCTACGGCGGGGGTTGGGATCAGCTCTGGCGACAGGCGGTTGGCGCGTTCAGCGTTCTCGGCTACTCCGCTATCGTGACCCTCATCCTTGCCTTGATACTCAAATACACGATCGGGCTGCGCCTGAGCCCTGAGGGCGAAGCGGCGGGTATCGACGAGTCTCAGCACGCGGAGAGTGGTTACGACTTCGCGACGGCGGGCGGCTCTGGTTCCGGTGTTCTTCCGCACGCAAGTTTGCCGGAGAGCACTTTTGGCCATAACCGAGTGGGCGACAAAGTAGAGGCGGAATAAAGAATGAAGCTGATCACCGCGATCGTGAAGCCGTTCACCCTCGAAGACATCAAAGCCAGCCTCGAGCAGGTCGGGATCCTGGGCATGACGGTCAGCGAAGTTCAGGGGTACGGACGCCAGAAGGGGCACACCGAGGTCTACCGGGGTGCCGAGTATTCCGTCGACTTCGTGCCCAAGGTTCGCGTAGAGGTGCTGATCGAGGACTACGATGCCGACAAGGCCCTGGACAGCATCGTGCGGGCCGCACGCACCGGCAAGATCGGTGACGGCAAGGTCTGGGTCAGCCCGGTGGAGACCGTGGTGCGGGTGCGCACCGGCGAACGCGGGGCCGACGCGATTTGACGCCCGCCGCATGACGATTCCGGCGGCGTGGCCGATTCGACCAGGACGGGAATGAATCAGCGCGAGCACGAACCATCCGACCCGTCAGGTCAACCGGCCGTGGTGGAGAAACTCGCTGGTGCGGCAACGGATCTCGCCGCCGCCCGAGAGAAACTTCTCGCCCGCGGCCCTAATGAGCTCGACTCGGCGGCTCTGCGCGAAGCGTGGGGTGAGCTGCACGAATTCTGGCTAACGACAAAGGCTTCCGAGATCGGCATCATGCCGGGCAGCGGGTTCGCGATCGTCGCAACGGGCTCGCTGGGTCGGCGCGAGCTGGTGCCCTACTCCGACCTGGATCTCCTGCTCCTGCATGACGGCATGAACACCGAAGCCGTCCGCGACGTCGCAGATTCGCTCTGGTACCCGTTGTGGGACGCGAACATTCGTCTCGACCATAGTGTCCGGACCGTCGCCCAGACCCTGAAGGTCGCCAGCGCCGACGTCTCCGCCTGCCTGGCGATGCTCGACACCCGACACATCGCCGGCGACGAGGAGCTGTCCGGTCGCCTCATCGAAGGCATCCGCCGCCAATGGCGAAGCGGAATCCAGTCCATCTTCGGCGAAGTCGTCGACGAGACCCACGCCCGGTGGCGTCGCTTCGGTGAGATCGCCCACCGCGCCGAGCCCGACCTGAAGTCCGGGCGCGGCGGGCTACGCGACATTCAACTGCTCGAGGCGCTGGCCATCGCCCATCTCACCGACCGGCTGGCCGTCGGGGAGACCGACGACCCGCTGGGGTCGCTGACCGGCGCGCACCTGACCCTGCTCAACGTCCGCACTGAACTGCACCGGGTGTCGGGTCGCGGGCACGACCAGGTGTTGGCACAGTTCGCCGACGAGATCAGCGCTGCGCTGCACGTCGGCGACAGGTTCGACCTTTCGCGGGTGCTGTCCGACGTGGGACGCACGATCAGCTATCGCGTCGACGCTGGACTACGGACGGCGTCCAATGCCCTGCCGCGGCGCGGCATGTCGGCGATCCGGCGGCGTCCGCGCCGACCGCTGGACGAAGGCGTGGTGGAGTACGCCGGTGAGATCGTGCTGGCCCGCGACGCCCGACCACAGAGCGACCCTGCGCTGCTGCTGCGGGTGGCGGCGGCTTCGGCCGGCACCGGGTTGCCGATTGCGGTGTCCACGCTGACCCGGTTGGCCGACACCGCACCGGAATTGCCCAGCCCGTGGCCGCGAGACGCGCTGGACAACCTCCTGGTGATGTTGACGGCGGGCCCCGACACCATCGCGGTGATCGAGACGCTGGACCGCACCGGGTTATGGGGACGACTCTTCCCGGAGTGGGGCGCCGTCCGGGACCTCCCGCCACGCGACGTGGTGCACATCTGGACCGTCGACCGCCATCTCGCCGAAACCGTTTCTCGGGCAAGAATTTTCACTACCCGGGTGGCGCGGTCCGACCTGCTGATCCTAGCTGCGCTGTTGCACGACATCGGTAAGGGCCGCGATGCCGACCACTGCGTGCTCGGCGCGCAACTAGCCACCCAGATCGGCACCCGGCTGGGCATGTGGCCGGCCGACATCGAATTGCTGTCCAAGCTGGTGTTGCACCATCTGCTGTTGGCCAAGGTCGCGATCCGGCAAGACCTCAACGATCCGCACACCATCGCGGCGGTCTGTGAGGCGTTGGACGGCGACCCCGTGCTGCTGGATGTACTACACGCGCTGACCGAGGCGGACTCGCTGGCCACCGGGCCGGGGGTGTGGAGCGACTGGAAGGCCTCGCTGGTCGGTGATCTGGTGCGACGCAGTCGGATGGCGATGAACGGCGAAGCGCTGCCGCAAGCCGACCCGCTCGACCCCGAATATCTGGCGCTGGCCGCTGACCGCAAGGTGCACGTCGAACTGCGGCCCGGTGCCGACCGGCGCCTGCACCACGCGGTGGTGATCGCCCCGGACCAGCGTGGGCTGCTGTCCAAGGCGGCCGGGGTGCTGACGCTGAACTCCCTGCGGGTGCACTCGGCGTCGATCAACGTCCAGGACGGGGTCGCGATCAGTGAATTCGTGGTGTCGCCGCACTTCGGTAGCCCGCCGGCCTCGGGCCTGTTGCGCCAGCAGCTGATTCGCGCCCTGGGTGGGCAGACCGACGTGCTGGGCACGCTGGAGCAGCGGTCGGCCGACACCAAACCCAAGCCGGTCGGCGATGCGCCGACAGCCGTCCCGGTCCATCAGCCGTCGGCGCCGCCGCGAATCCTGTGGTTCGAGGGCGCGCCCGGCCGGCTGATCATCGAGATCCGGGCCAGCGACCGGCCGGGGATGCTCGCACTGCTCACCGGCGCACTGGAGCGCTCCGGTGTCGACATCGACTGGGCCAAAGTCACCACCCGCGGGTCGATGGTGGACGACGTGTTCTGTATCGCGTTGCCGGAGCGCAGCGCCGCGTCGAAAGCGACCGGCGAGCCCGGCTCGAGCACCCGGTCGGCCATCGAGCACCACCTGCGTGCGGTGCTGGACGAGTCGCCGGCCGCCGCCGCGGTCTAACCCAACGCCTGCAGCCACTCGTCGATACGTTCGGCGACGCGCGTCCAGCCGGGCTCCTGCATCATGTTGTGTCCCATATTGGGGAACAGCTCGGCCTCGGCCCGATAGGCCCGCGCTGTGGCGCGCACCTCGGCATTGGTGACCATCCCGTCGTCCGTGGCGCCCAGAACCAGCATCGGGGTGTTGACCCGCTTCGTTTTGACCCGTCGAGTCAGCGGGTCGATGAGCGAGGCGCGCACCGCCTCGGATTGCACACTGGCAGCACCTGATTCGACGATCTCGTCGGGTGTGTGCGCACTGAAGAGGTGCTCGCGAACCAGCGGCGTGGTGCCGATGAAACCGGTCAGGTTGCCCACCGGTAGCGAGCGCATCGACACCCACGGATGGCGGGTCCAGATCCGGGTCGCCAGGCCCAGGACACCCTGTGGCGGCACCGACGCCACCAGCACCGCCGCGGGAGCATCACGGTTCTCCAGATAGCGCTGCACGACGAAGCCGCCGAGCGAATGCGCGATCAGGATCGGCCGGCAACCCAGGCCATCGGCTGTGACGCGGACATCGTCGACGTAGTCGGCGATCGAGCATCTGTGAAAAGGCTTGCCGGCCGGGCTGCCACCGTGTCCGCGCAGGCTGATCGCCACCGCGCGATAGCCCGCGTCGGCGAAGAAATCGATGAAGTTGCCCCAGCACGCCGCCGAATGCCAACCACCGTGGACGAACAGCAACGGCACGGGATGCGCATCGTCGCACGATCCCTTGTCGATCACCTCCAGCATGCCCTGATCATCTGCCAAAAATGCACCCAGTGTGCGGACAGCCGCACATTCGGCACCGGGTGTGCGGCTAGCTGCACACTCGGACTCTTCGCCCTTATCGTCGCCCGGCTAGTCTGGACCGCGTGTTTGAATCGCTGTCCGATCGGCTCACCGGGGCCCTGCAAGGACTCCGCGGCAAGGGCCGGCTGACCGACGCCGACATCGACGCCACCACCCGCGAGATCCGGCTGGCCCTGCTCGAAGCCGACGTTTCGCTGCCCGTCGTCCGCGCCTTCGTCAGCCGCATCAAAGATCGTGCCAAGGGCGCAGAGGTGTCCGGCGCCCTCAACCCGGCCCAGCAGGTCGTCAAGATCGTCAACGAGGAACTGGTCGGCATCCTCGGCGGCCAGACCCGTCAGCTGGCGTTCGCCAAGACGCCGCCGACCGTGGTGATGCTGGCCGGACTGCAGGGCTCGGGTAAGACCACGCTGGCGGGCAAGCTCGCGCTCTGGCTGCGCAAACAGGGCCACACCCCGCTGCTGGTCGCCTGCGACCTGCAACGGCCGGGCGCGGTCAACCAGCTGCAGATCGTGGGCGAGCGGGCCGGCGTTGCGGTGTTCGCACCGCACCCGGGTACCTCGGCGGACACCGATCACGCCGCCGGACCCGGCGATCCGGTCGCCGTCGCCGCGGCGGGTCTTGCCGAGGCGCGGGCCAAACACTACGACGTGGTGATCGTCGACACGGCCGGGCGGCTGGGTATCGACGAAGAGATGATGGCCCAGGCCGGCGCGATCCGCGCCGCCGTCGATCCCGACGAAGTGATTTTTGTGCTGGACGCGATGGTCGGCCAGGACGCCGTGGCCACCGCGCAGGCGTTCGGCGAGGGCGTCGGCTTCACCGGCGTCGTGCTGACCAAGCTGGACGGCGACGCCCGCGGTGGTGCCGCGCTGTCTGTGCGTGAAATAGCCGGTGTGCCAATTCTTTTCGCATCGGCGGGGGAAAAGCTGGAAGACTTCGACGTCTTCCATCCGGACCGGATGGCCAGTCGCATCCTCGGCATGGGCGACGTGCTGAGCCTGATCGAGCAGGCCGAGCAGGTCTTCGATGCGCAGCAGGCGGAGGCCGCCGCCGCCAAGATCGGCTCGGGGGAGTTGACGCTGGAGGACTTCCTCGAACAGATGCTGGCGATCCGCAAGATGGGCCCGATCGGCAACCTGTTGGGCATGCTGCCCGGCGCGGGCCAGATGAAGGAGGCCCTGGCTGCCGTCGACGATCGGCAACTCGACCGACTGCAGGCCATCATTCGCGGGATGACGCCGCAGGAGCGCGCCGACCCGAAGGTCATCAACGCCTCGCGTCGGCTGCGCATCGCCAACGGTTCGGGCGTGACGGTGTCCGAGGTCAACCAATTGGTCGACCGTTTCTTCGAGGCGCGCAAGATGATGTCGTCGATGGTGAGCGGCATGGGCATACCCGGGCTGGGACGAAAGTCGGCGACCCGCAAAAACGCAAAAGGCAAGGGTAAGAAGGGCAAGAAGCAGCGCGGGCCGACGCCGCCCAAGGTCCGTGGTCCGCTCGGTGCGGGCATGCCGGCCGGGTTCCCCGACCTGTCCAACATGCCCCAGGGTTTGGACGAATTGCCCCCCGGGTTGGCCGATTTCGACTTGTCCAAGCTGAAATTTCCGGGCAAGAACTAGTGCCCCAGCATGTTCGGGGGATCGGGCTTCCCGACGACGATCCCCTCGAACTGTGGATCGTGGACGGCCGGATCAGCCGCGAACCGATCATCGGCGCCGACACGATTTTCGACGGCGGATGGATTCTGCCCGGGCTGGTCGACGCGCACTGCCACGTCGGGCTCGGACCGGGCGGCGCTGTCGAACTCGACGAGGCAATCGCCCAGGCCGAAGCCGACCGCGACGCCGGCGCACTGTTGCTGCGCGACTGCGGCTCGCCCATCGACACCCGCAGCCTCGACGACCGCGACGACCTACCCCGCATCATCCGGGCCGGCCGGCATCTGGCCCGCCCCAAGCGATACATCCCGGGCCTGCCGATCGATATCGAAGACGAGTCCCAACTTCCTGACTACGTCGCCGCGCAAGCCCGCCGCGGCGATGGCTGGGTCAAGCTGGTCGGCGACTGGATCGACCGCGGCATAGGCGATTTGGCGCCGCTGTGGTCCGACGACGTGATCAAGGCCGCGATCGATGCCGCCCACGCCCACGGCGCGCGGGTGACCGCGCACGTCTTCGGCGAGGACGCGTTGCCCGGGCTGATCAAGGGCGGTATCGACTGCATCGAGCACGGCACCGGTCTGACCGACGACAGTATCGAGCTGATGGTCGAAAACGGAACCGCTCTGGTACCGACACTGATCAACGTCGAGAACTTTCCCGGCATCGCCGACGCGGCGGGAAAGTATCCGACCTATGCCGCGCACATGCGTGACCTGTATGCGAACTGCTATCCGCGACTGTCCGCGGCCCACGAGGCCGGGATACCGATCTACGCCGGCACCGACGCTGGCGGCATGATCGCCCACGGGCGCATCGGCGACGAAGTCGAGGCGCTGACCCGGATCGGAATGACTCCCTCCGACGCGCTCGGTGCGGCGTGCTGGGATGCCCGTCGCTGGCTGGGCCGGCCGGGCCTGGGCCACGGCGCTTCGGCAGACCTGTTGTGCTACAACGACGATCCCCGCCATGGCCCGGCGGTGTTGCATCGACCCGACGTGGTCATGCTGCGTGGGCAGTTGTTCTAGGAGCGCCGAACGTGCCGACCCCGGAGTTCATCGTCGAGCTACGCCGACACGTCGGGCAGACGCTGTTGTGGCTGCCCGCTGTCACCGCTGTCGTCATCCGCGATCGGCAGGTGCTGCTGGTGCAACGGGCCGACAACCAGGCCTGGACCCCGGTGACCGGTATCGTCGATCCGGGCGAGAATCCCGCCGACTGCGCGGTGCGCGAAGTGCTGGAAGAGGCCGGTGTACACACGGTTGCCAGGCGATTGGCCTGGGTGCACGTAAGCCCCCCAATGGTTCACGTCAACGGTGACCACGCCCAGTATCTTGATCATGTCTTTCGCATGGATTGGCTTGGTGGAGAGCCGTTTCCCGCAGATGACGAGAGCCTGCAGGCTTGCTGGTTCGATCTGACAGCGATGCCGGAGATGTCTGCGAACATGCGTCGGCGTATCGAGTTGGCGGGCGGTGACGATTACGATGCGCCAACGGTTTTCAACTCGACGAGCGGCGATGTCGAGCAAAGCGCAAGGGATTGATTCAGGGGCGCACCCCCGGGTGTGCCAGTGGCTCAGTTACCGGCGCCCCTTCGGCCGCCAAACGGCCGGACCGACAACAATCGCGGGCCCCGCGATTTAAGCTCACCTGATGGAGTTGCGGCAATTGCGGTACTTTGTCGCCGTCGCCGACGAGCTGCATTTCGGTCGCGCCGCCGAGCGTCTGCACATCTCCGGTCCCGCGCTTTCCCAGCAAATCCTGGCTCTGGAACGCACCTTGGGCGCGGAACTATTGCTCCGTGACCGACGCAGCGTGCGGCTCACTGAAGCCGGCCGGTCGTTGCTGGAGGATGCACGCAGGATCCTCGCGCTCGCCGACGATGCCGAACAGCGATTGCGGCGCCGCGCCGCGGATGCTCCTACGCTGCGGCTGGGTTACGCCAGTTGGCTGCCCGACAACATCCACGTTCTCGCGGAACCCACAGTGGCGGTACGGGTCGACGAGTGGGTCCTGCCCTCGCACGCGCAAGCCGACCGAGTCACTGACGGAAGCCTGGATATTGCCATCGCTTGGATCACCGCTCGAGATGCGGAGTCGCGCGGGCTTACGGCGCATCTGCTGCGTGCGGAACGGCTTGAGGCGGTTTTCGCGGGAATGAATTCGGCAGTGCCCGTGCGCGCGTCGGAATTGAGCGTGCTGATCGACAGCGATGAGTCGGCATGGTCGTCGTGGAATCGGTTCGCCGCGGAATTCGCGGCACACGCACACGCCGGAGTTGCAAACATTGACGATGGCGGTGTCACCGGAGAGGCGTTCTACGCGCACGCTCGCCGCATGAAAGGACCAGTCCTCGCCTCGCCTAAACGCCACACGGCGCCTACCCCGCCTAATCTGGGGCATCGCCCCATCATCGATCCGGCGCCGGTGTGGACCTGGTCGCTGCTGCACCGCGCTGACGACGATCGCCCGAGCATCTGCAAAGCTGTCGAATCGCTGGTCGCCTTCGCCCGCAGCCGTCACTGGACGGCTCCACCCGCCGACCCTTGGTGGACTCCGAACGATGATCCGCACCGTGCGCTGCTGCTTGACAGCGCATAGCTTCACCAAATGCACCGCGTCGTGCGGCGTTCTGGAAAGTTCGGCTGACCAGACGTAAGAAGTTGGTCGTGGACACGGCGTCCCGTCGGCATTTGAATCAGCAATTGTGATACCTGCGGAAGTGGACTGCCGTGACAAGTGACAACGCGACATACGCTGTGGACAGGCTGGCGGAGTTCGTGGTCAGAGCCGACCATACCGATCTGAGCGGACACGTGCTGGCCACGCTCAAACGTAACGTTCTGGACAGCATCGCCTGTGCGCTAGGCGCTCTCGACGGCGAGCTCATCCCCGCTATCCGCGCACACGCGGAACAGTTCAGTGGCGCCCCCACAGCGACATTCGTCGGCGGTGGAGGCGCGTCCGTGGATCAAGCGGCCTTCTTCAACGCGGTGTTGGTGCGCTATCCCGATCTGCTGGACACCTATCTGACTCTCGGTGGTCTGTGTCACCCAGCTGACAACTTCGGAGCTGTTTTCGCCGTCGCGGAACATGTCGGCGCGCGCGGTGCGGATTTCCTGCTCGCTCTGGCGATCGCTTACGAGGTCCAATGTCGTTTCAGCGCAGAAGTTCCCGTCATGGCCCGCGGACTGAATCATGCCCTGCAGCTGGCCATGTCGGCGGCAGCCGGTTCGGCCAAGCTACTCGGGCTGGGGGTGGCGCACACTGCCGACGCGATGGCCGCATCCACCGTGGACAGCGTGTCGCTGGCCCTGGTGCACGCTGAACCCGTGTCGACGTGGAAAGGCATCTCCCCGGCCATCACCGGCATGCGAGCGGTGTACGCCACCATGCTTGCCAGTCGCGGGATCACCGGGCCCCGAGCGCTTTTCGAAGGCCCGAACGGCCTGGAGCGGTTATTCGGCCAACCCATCGACTTGGACACCTCCAACCGGTCGCTGGCCGCCGTCGAGCAGACCTATCTGAAGCAATACTGCTCACTGATTCACGGTCAAGTGATCATCGACGCGACGCTGGCACTTCGGGATGAGCACAGCATCAAAGGCGGCGACGTCGCCGGGGTGACGGTCGAGGTCTTCCAGGGGGCGTTTGATTTCGCCGGCGGTGGCCAGTACGGAGACAAGTCCCGTCCGTGGACGAAGGAGCAGGCCGACTACAACCTGAAGTACCTCGTTGCCGTGGCATTGCTGGACGGTCAAGTGGGCCCGGAGCAGCTCGAGAGCGAACGGGTCCGGCGGGCCGATGTCCAGGAGTTGCTGACGAGGGTGGACGTCCGGGCCGCAGCCGACCTGACCCAGGCCTACCCGGAACGGACGTCGGCGCGCGTGCACATTGCCTGCCACGACGGGCGCGACTTACATCGTGAGCAATCCGATTTCGAGGGGTCACCCACGCGACCGATGTCCTGGGACCGGGTCGTGGAGAAATTCCACTGGCTTGCCGAGCCTTTCGCAGACTCCGGCTTAAGGGCCGAGATCATCCGCGCCGTATCACAGCTCGAGAAGATTCCGGTCGCCGAGTTGGCAGGTCTGCTCGGCGCGGTCAGTCCAAGTGTGCAGCGTCCACGCACCAAGGGCAGGTTGTGACCATGCGATTGCCATTGCTACCACCACAGCTGTTGAATCCTGATCAGCAAGACCTCTACCGCGACATGTTCGATGTCATCGAGAAAAATTTCGGCGAACTCGTCGCGAGCCAGCAGGTCTCGCAGAGCACAAGGTCGCCAGCATCGTCGCCGGCGAGCGCCCGAGTGACCTCACCGATCGCGAACGCGTCGCTTACGACATGGCCGCAGCGCTGAACCGAGGCGGACCCCTGCGGTTGACGACCTATCGCGCCGCGCTGCGCGCCTTCGGAGAACTTGGTCTTGCCTCCTGGTCGGCTGCTTCTCGATGGTGGGTGTCACGCTCGATGCGTTTGATGTCTCGGTCCCCGGACGAGACGAGGGAGTGGACCAGCCCAAACACTAAGATTGCGAGCACTCGCTATCTATGTTAGGTTGGCGGCACCCCGACGATGAGAGTGGCGAATATGACCTACGACGTGATCATTCGTGACGGATTGTGGTTCGACGGCACCGGTGGTGCGCCGCAGACCCGCACGCTCGGCATCCGCGACGGAGTGGTGGCCACGGTCTCGTCCAGCCCGCTCGACGAGACCGGTTGCCCCGAGATCATCGATGCCAAGGGCAAGTGGGTCGTCCCCGGGTTCGTCGACGTGCACACCCACTACGACGCGGAGGTGCTGCTCGATCCCGGGCTGCGCGAGTCGGTGCGGCACGGTGTCACCACAGTTTTGCTGGGCATGTGCTCGCTGTCGACGGTCTACGCCGATGCCGATGACGCCGCCGATCTGTTCAGCCGGGTCGAGGCGGTGCCGCGCAAGTTCGTCCTGGGCGCCCTGGAAGGCAAGACCTGGTCGACGCCCGCGGAATACGTAAAGGCTATCGACGACCTGCCGCTGGGGCCGAATGTCAGCTCGCTGCTTGGTCATTCGGACCTGCGGACCGCAGTGCTGGGCCTCGAACGCGCCACCACACCCGATGTCGAGCCCACCGACGCCGAGCTCGACAAGATGGCGACGCTGCTCGACGACGCACTCAAGGCCGGAATGCTCGGCATGTCAGGGATGGATGCGGCAATCGACAAGCTCGACGGCGACCGGTTCCGCTCACGCGCGCTGCCGTCCACGTTTGCGACCTGGCGCGAACGCCGCAAGCTGATCAAGGTTTTGCGCAAGCGCGGCCGCATTCTGCAGAGCGCCCCCAACGTGGCCAAGGCCGAGTCGGGGTTGCTGTTCTTCCTGGCGAGCAGCCCGTTCTTTGGGCTGCGCAAGGCGGTTCGGATGAGTCTGCTGGTGTCTGCCGACGCCAAGTCGATGCCGCTGGCCGTGCACGTCTTCGGCCGGGGTACTCGCTTGATGAACTTCCTGCTGCGGTCCAAGGTGCGTTTTCAACACCTGCCGGTGCCGTTCGAGCTGTACTCCGACGGCATCGACCTGCCGGTCTTCGAAGAGTTCGGCGCGGGCACCGCGGCGCTGCATCTGCGAGACCAGTTGGAGCGCAACGAATTGCTGGCCGACAAGGAGTACCGCCGCCGCTTCCGCCGACAGTTCGACCGTGTCAAGCTTGGACTATCGCTGTGGCACAAGGACTTTCACGAAGCGGTCATCGTCGAATGCCCCGACAAGTCGCTGATCGGCAAGAGTTTCGGTGCGATCGCCGACGAGCGCAAGCTCCACCCGCTGGACGCGTTTTTGGACGTCCTGGTGGAAAACGGTGAACGCAATGTGCGATGGACGACGATCGTCGCCAACCACCGACCCAAGCAGCTTGACAAGCTGGCAGTAGAGCCGAGCATCCATCTCGGCTTCTCGGATGCCGGCGCGCATTTGCGCAACATGGCCTTTTACAACTTCCCGGTGCGATTCCTCAAGCGCACCCTGGATGCCTACCGGCAAGGTCGGCCGTTCATCACCATCGAGCGCGCCGTTTATCGACTCACCGGCGAGGTAGCCGAGTGGTTCGGTCTGGACGCCGGCACACTGCGAGAAGGCGACCGCGCCGACTTCGTCGTGATCGACCCCGCCGGCCTGAACGACTCGGTGGACGCCTACCACGAGGAGAAGGTGCCGTTCTACGGCGACCTCAGCCGCATGGTCAACCGCAACGACGACGCCGTGGTCGCGACCGCTGTGGGCGGCGCAATTGTGTTCCGCGACGGTGCATTCCGCGAAGGCTACGGGACGACCGCTAAGTCCGGCCGATACCTGCGGGCGGGCGCTGAGCATCGGCAGCTCGCCGGTTCGAGCGCGTAGGTCTAAAAAGATGGCACGGACCCAGCAGCAGCGCCGCGAAGAGACGGTGGCGCGCCTGCTCGAGGCCAGCATTGCGACGATCATCGAGGTCGGCTACGCGCGGGCTTCTGCCGCGGTGATCACCAAACGCGCCGGGGTATCGGTCGGCGCATTGTTCCGCCACTTCGACACGATGGGCGACTTCATGGCCGCCACCGCCTACGAAGTGCTTCGGCGCCAACTGGATTCGTTCACCAAGCAGGTCGCTGCGATACCGTCCGACCAGCAGGCGCTGGAGGCGGGGTTGACCATCCTGCGCGACATCACCAGCAGCGCCACCAACGCCGTGCTCTACGAACTGATGATCGCCGCGCGCACCGACGAAAAGCTCAGCGCCACCTTGCAACACGTGCTCGAGCAGTACACCAGCAAGATCTGCGATGCCGCGCGCGCGTTGCCCGGAGCCGACGACCTGCCCGAGGAGACCTTCCCGGTGCTGGTTGCACTACTGACCAACACCTTCGACGGAGCGGCGATGTTGAGGGCCGTGCTGCCTCAACCGGAGATCGAGGAGCGGCGAATCGCCCTGCTGTCGTCCCTGCTGAACGGAATCGGCCTGCCGGCCTGAAAATCAGCTGTCGGTGAGCTTGCTGACCGCGTCGTCCAGCCTGCGGCACAGGCTCATCAGCTCGTTGATTCCGAGCAGTGTGAGCGGGCGATGGGTCGCCGGGCCGTCGGCGACCACGCAGAACGGAGTGGCGTCGCCGAGAGTGTCGCGGGCCTTCATCAGCACGCTGATACCGGCCGAACCCAGAAACTCGACCTTGGACAAGTCGACGATCAAGCCCTTGGGCTTTTTGGCCAGCGCGCCGTCGATGGCTTCGGATAAGCCAGGAGCGGTGAGCATATCCACGCTTCCGCCAACGGATACCACCGCGAGCCCGTCGACCTCAGATTCGTGGGCGTAGAAGTCGTCTTTGTCGGATTGTGGTGGCGAACCAGGTTCAGCGTGTTGGTTTTCGGCCATCATCGATCTCTCATTTCCTCGCGGACACCTGCGTTGAGAAGTGGCAACGCAGACATCTCTGGTAATGGCTGTCGACTCAACCCACGGACGATGTCGACGCGTGTCGACTCCGATGCCGTGAACGTTCCTACTGAACTCCCGCGCAATAGACTGCCACAGCATTGGAAGAGTAGCCGAAACCACGGACACTGTCGTCGCAGCCCTATAGCGTGCCGATTCCCGATTGCGCGTTCAGGGCAAAGCCCCAGTCGAGCAGGTTACCGGCCTGATCCCAGTAGGTCGGTCCGCCTTCGCGCACCAACCCATACATCATGGCTACCACCAGACGACGTCCTCCGCGAGCGGCGGCGCCGACGAACGTCTTGCGCGCAGCATCGGTGAAGCCGGTTTTGCCGCCGATCGCGCCTGGATACCGGGTCAACAGCTCGTCGCGGTTGGCGATCGGGTGATCTCCGCCATCACCAGGAAACAGAGCCGAGGGTTCGGCGGTGATCTGGGCGAACACCGGGTTGGCCATCGCGGCGCGGAAGATGACCGCCAGATCGCGGGCCGTCGACCAGCCGGATCCGCCCGGTCCGTCGAGGCCGGACGGTGTCGAGGCGTGGGTGTTCACCGCGCCCAGCGACGCCGCCTTGGCGTCCATCTTGGCCACCGCGGCGTCCATGCCGCCCAGCATGTGGGCCAGGGTGTTGGCCGCGTCGTTGCCCGACACCAGGAGCAGGCCGTCCAGCAATTGGCGCGCTGTATAGGTCCGACCCGCCTTGATGCCGACACAGCTGCACTCGACATGGCTGTCGGCCTCATCGGCGACGACGTTCGAGTCCAGGTTCAGCTCGTCGAGTGCCACTAGCGCCAGCAACACCTTGATGGTGCTCGCCGGGGGGTGGCGAAGATTCTCGTCCCGCGCGGCCAGCACCTGGCCCGAGTCGAGATCGGCTATCAGCCACGTCTGCGCCGGGCCGTCCGGGATCGGCACCGAGCCGACCGGCTGCACGCCGGCATCCGCCCACGCGGTTGCGCCGGACCCGACGAAGGTGAACACGGCCGCGATCGCGGCAAGCAGCATCCGCATGGGCCGACAATACCGGCCCGCACGTCCAGGCATCGCGGTCGCGGGTGTTCAATCGAGCCATGTTGAGCCACGCCGAAATCTCGGACCGGCTGGAAATCCAGCAGCTGATCACCGACTACTCGACCGCGATCGACACCCGGCGCTTCGACGATCTTGACGCGGTGTTCAGCCCCGACGCCTACATCGACTACACCGCTCTAGGCGGGATAGCGGGCCGATATCCCGAGGTGAAGGCCTGGCTGGCCGAGGTGCTGCCGAACTTTCCGATGTATGCCCACATGCTCGGCAACTTCTCGGTCAACATCGACGGAGACACCGCGTCGTCGCGGACGATCTGCTTCAACCCCATGGTGCTGGGCGGCGAAAAAGATCAGGTGATGTTCTGCGGCCTCTGGTACGACGATGAGTTCTCCCGGACCGCCGACGGCTGGCGGATGACCCGCCGGGTGGAAACCAAGTGCTTCCAGAAAATCCTCTGACCGTCGCGCCCGTGGCGTGAATTTCGGACTGACGGCCTGGTTCTGGCACAATGGGCGGCTGTCCGTCGCGCGACCCACCGCCACCGCGGTGCTTGTCCGGCGGTCACACACGCGAGGCAAAACCGGATCCGGGCATTCCCGCCCGAATCGCTGAATTGCAGCGTGACACCTTCTAGGAGAAGTCGCTTCACCATGGCTGTAAAAATCAAGCTCACCCGGCTCGGCAAGATCCGCAATCCGCAGTACCGCATCGCAGTCGCCGACTCGCGGACGCGTCGCGAAGGCCGCGCCATCGAGGTCATCGGCCGCTACCACCCGAAGGAAGAGCCGAGCCTGATCGAGGTCGACTCCGAGCGCGCCCAGTACTGGCTGTCCGTGGGTGCCCAACCCACCGAGCCCGTCCTCAAGCTGCTCAAGATCACCGGCGACTGGCAGAAATTCAAGGGTCTGCCCGGCGCCGAGGGCCGGTTGAAGGTCGCCGAGCCCAAGCCGACCAAGCTCGAGCTGTTCAACGCGGCGCTGGCCGCCGCCGACGGTGGCCCCGATGCCGAGGCCGCCAAGCCGAAGCAGAAGAAGGCACCGGCGAAGAAGGCCGCCGACAAACCGGCCGCCAAGGCGGAGAAGGCCGACGAGGCTGAGAAGCCGGCCGAGGACACCGGCGCGCCGGCTGCCGACGCGGAAGCCGCCGAGCCGGCCGAACCCGCGACCGAGAGCTGACCGCGGCATGAGCACCGTCGTCGTTGACGCCGTCGAACACCTGGTCCGTGGAATAGTCGACAATCCCGATGACGTCCGCGTCGACCTGGTCACCAGCCGGCGCGGCCGGACCGTCGAAGTGCACGTCCACCCCGAGGATCTCGGCAAGGTGATCGGTCGCGGTGGACGTACCGCGACCGCGCTGCGCACGTTGGTCGCCGGTATCGGTGGCCGTGGCATCCGCGTCGACGTGGTGGACACCGACCAATAGCGGAGAGCCCGCAGTGGAGCTGACAGTCGGGCGCGTGGTCAAGGCGCACGGCATTACGGGCGAACTCGTCGTCGACATTCGCACCGACGATCCCGAGCTTCGATTCGCACCAGGCTCGGTGTTGCGCGCCAAAGGATCTGATCGGCGCGAGCGCAGCTACACCGTCGACACGGTTCGGCCACACGGTGGTCGCCTGCTGCTCCGCCTCGAAGGTGTGGCCGATCGCAGTGCCGCCGATGCGCTGCGCGGCAGCGTGTTCCTCATCGACTCGGCGGACCTGCCGCCCATCGACGAGGACGACACCTACTACGACCACCAACTCGAGGGTTTGCGGGTGCGGACGACGGCAGGGCTCGAGATCGGCACTGTCACAGAGGTTTTGCACACCGCCGCCGGTGAGCTGCTGGCGGTCAAACGCGAGCAGGCCCCCGAGTTGCTGGTGCCGTTCGTCAGCGCCATCGTCACGATGGTGTCCTTGACGGACGGCGTCGTCGAGATCGATCCGCCGGACGGTCTCCTGGACCTGGAGACCTGAGGGGCGCCGAGATGAGAATCGACGTCGTCACGATCTTCCCCTCGTATTTGGACCCGATCCGAGAGTCGTTGCCGGGCAAAGCGATTGCTTCGGGCCTCGTTGAGTTTGATGTGCACGACCTCCGCCGGTGGACCCACGACGTGCACCATTCGGTCGACGACTCGCCGTATGGCGGCGGCCCCGGGATGGTGATGAAGGCGCCGGTCTGGGGTGACGCACTCGACGAGATCTGTTCGCCAGAAACACTTCTCGTCATCCCGACGCCCGCCGGCCGATTGTTCACCCAGGCGACCGCGCAGCGGTGGGGCAGCGAATCGCATCTGGTATTCGCCTGTGGCCGCTATGAGGGAATCGACCAGCGGGTCGCCGAGGACGCGGCCACCCGGATGCGGGTCGAAGAGGTGTCCATCGGCGACTACGTGCTGCCGGGCGGCGAATCGGCGGCGCTGGTTATGATCGAGGCTGTGCTACGGCTGTTGCCGAATGTGTTGGGCAATCCGCTTTCCCACCAATACGATTCGCATTCCGACGGGGTGCTCGAGGGCCCGTCGTACACCCGGCCGCCGAGCTGGCGCGGACTCGACGTTCCCGAGGTACTACTGTCCGGCGACCACGCCCGCGTTGCCGCGTGGCGGCGACAGGCCGGTGAGCAACGCACCCGCGAGCGCCGTCCCGACCTGTGGCGCGAGCCGAGCTAGGCGATCCGCCCGGCCGGAAACATCGTCTTCACCGCCTGGGTGATGGTGGCGCGCGCGGTGGCATCGTCGGAGGGCTGCAGCGACTCGATCACCATCACGTAGCGCCGGTCGGCGCCGATGATGCCGGTGGACAGGTGCATCCAGCTGCCGCCGTCCATGCAGCACATCCAGCCCTGCTTGACAGCGACAGGTTCTCCCGAGAGCCCCTCGGGGATGCCGAATCGCTGCGGATAGCCGTCGGCGCCGGTGGCCGTCGATCCGGCCAGGTCGTCGACGATGACCTGGGCGCGCTCATTCGGCAGGCCGCCGGCCCCGCTGAGCAGCGCGTCGTAATAGCGCACCAGGTCCGAGGCGGAGCTCACGGTGTCCCACCACCGCCCGTCGCTGGGTGGGGTGGTGGACGTCAACCCGTATCGGCTCGCGACGCCGTTGACGATCGTGTCGCCGCCCCGCGAGGCCCAGAACGTCTCCGCGGCCCCATCGTCGGAGGACCGCAGCATGCTGTCCAGGGCCTGACGGTCGGTCGACGACAGCGCGGCGCCGGACTGCTGGGACAACAGATCATCAGCGATGAACAGTTTCGCCACCGAGGCGATCGCGGCCAGTTGGTCGTTACCGCCGGTCAGCAGCTGATGGGTGACCCGATCGAGCACGGCGACCGAGATCGTGGCCCCGGCTGCGGCCGCGTCGCCGGTGGCGTCGGTGATGCGGCCCGCCAGTCCATCGAAAGAGGCCGCGGGCGGCGACTCCGGGGCGGGCATCGGGACATCGGGTGCGCCATACACCTTGGCGCAGCCGGCGATCGACACCGCGAGCATCGCGGCGGTGGCGATGACCAGCAGCGGAACGCGTGTTCTCATGGTCATTTCACGGACATGTGTATCAGTTGGCCACGTCAACGCGGGGCAGGGGACGGCGGCGATTCGCCGTGATTTCGCTGCGTGGGCCCGATCTGGCACAATTGACCAGTTGTCTCCAGCGGTTGTCGGCCGATCGGCTCGCTTCCTCGCTTGCGAGACTCCCAGATGACCGAATCCATCGGCTGAGTTGCCTGCTCACACGCCTGCCACGGTGAGCTGCAGCACTGGCCGCGACCGCAAGGAAGTGTCTCCGACATGAACACGCTGGACTTCGTCGACAAGACGTCGCTGCGCGACGACCTCCCGGCTTTCAACCCCGGCGACACGATCAACGTGCACGTGAAGGTCATCGAGGGTGCCAAAGAGCGCATCCAGGTGTTCAAGGGCGTGGTGCTGCGCCGTCAGGGCGGCGGGGTGCGCGAGACCTTCACCGTTCGCAAGGAGAGCTACGGCGTCGGGGTCGAGCGGACCTTCCCGGTGCACTCGCCCAACATCGACCACATCGACGTCGTGACCCGCGGTGACGTCCGTCGCGCCAAGCTCTACTACCTGCGCGAGCTGCGCGGCAAGAAAGCCAAGATCAAGGAAAAGCGCTGATTCTGGGCGCGGACGGTGTTTCCGCGGCGGCGCTGCCGGAAGGCGCAGTGACGCTGGCTACGCTGAACCGGTGACTGACACGACCGACTCGCCTGAGGGTCAACCCGATTCCGGTCCGGCCGATCCGCAAGTCGCGCAAGACTCTCCGTCCACTCCGGAGCCAGATCCGGCTCACGAGGACGAGCACGTAGGCAAAAAGCGCGCGGCACTTCGCGAAACCGTCGTTCTCGCGGTGATCGCTCTGGTGCTGTACTACGTGATGTTGACGTTCGTGGCCCGTCCCTACCTGATCCCGTCGGAGTCGATGGAACCCACGCTGCACGGCTGCTCGGGGTGCGTCGGGGACCGGATCATGGTCGACAAGGTCACCTACAACTTCGGCTCGCCGCGCCCCGGTGACGTCATCGTGTTCAAAGGGCCGCCGCCGTGGAACGTCGGCTACAAGTCCATTCGTTCGCATAACGCCGCGATCCGCGGGCTGCAGAACTCGCTGTCGTTCATCGGCTTCGTCCCGCCCGACGAGAACGACTTGGTCAAGCGCGTCATCGCGGTGGGCGGTCAGACCGTGCAATGCCGCAACAACACCGGGCTCACCGTCGACGGCAAGCGGTTGCACGAGCCGTACCTGGATCCGGCCACGCTGAACGCCGACCCGGCCGTCTACCCGTGCCTGGGGCCCGAATTCGGGCCCGTCAACGTTCCGCAAGGACGGCTGTGGGTGATGGGGGACAACCGCACCCACTCGGCCGACTCCCGGGCCCACTGCACCAGCACTTCCGGCGATGCGATGAACGGACTGCTGTGCACCGGCGACCCGATGGCCGGCACGGTGCCGGTCGACAACGTCATCGGCAAGGCGCGGCTCATTGTGTGGCCGCCCTCGCGGTGGGGTGCTGTGCGATCGGTGAACCCGCAGCAGAATCCTTGAGCATGGCCACCACCTGGCCGCCTCGGACGGTGATCCGTAAATCCGGAGGTCCGCGGGGGCTGCGCACCCTGGAGTCCGCGCTGTATCGCAGCGGTCTCGGACCGGTGGCCGGCGTCGACGAGGTCGGCCGCGGCGCGTGCGCCGGACCGCTGGTGGTGGCGGCTTGCGTGCTGGGGCCGAATAGACTGGAAAGCCTTGCTGCCCTTGATGATTCAAAGAAGCTGACGGAGATGTCGCGGGAGCGGCTGTTCCCGCTGATTCGACGGTACGCACTGGCGTACCACGTGGTGTTCATCCCGTCGACCGAAGTCGACCGGCGCGGCGTGCATGTCGCCAACATCGAGGGAATGCGTCGTGCGGTGGCCGGGCTCTCGGTGCGCCCCGGCTACGTGCTCAGCGACGGCTTCCGGGTTCCGGGTTTGGCGGCGCCGTCGCTGCCGGTGATCGGCGGTGACGCCGCGGCGGCGTGCATCGCCGCCGCCAGCGTGCTGGCCAAGGTCAGCCGGGACCGGCTGATGGTGGCGATGGAGGCGGACCACCCGGGGTACGGGTTCGCCGTGCACAAGGGGTACAGCACCGCAGCTCATTCGGCTGCGCTGACCGAGTTGGGCCCGTGCCCACAGCATCGTTACTCGTTCATCAATGTGCGCCGGGTGGCCTCCGGATCGGTCGTTCGGACCGTGGCGGAGTGCCTACCCGACGCCGAGGACGAGCCGGGTCGGCAGAGTGAAGGCGCGTGGGGAAAGATGGATCCGGTCAATCAACCACGGGATGAAGAAGGACGGTTGAGCTGATGAGTGCCGAGGATCTCGAAAAGTACGAAACCGAGATGGAACTCTCGCTGTACCGCGAATACAAGGACATCGTGGGCCAGTTCAGCTACGTGGTGGAAACCGAGCGCCGGTTCTATCTGGCAAACAGCGTGGAGATGGTGCCACGCAATGCCGACGGCGAGGTCTACTTCGAGCTGCGGCTGTCCGATGCGTGGGTGTGGGACATGTACCGGCCGGCCCGATTCGTCAAGCAGGTACGGGTCGTCACGTTCAAAGACGTCAACATCGAAGAGGTCGAGAAGCCCGAGCTTCGGCTGCCCGAGTGACCCTAGGCTTGCTTGCCACCACCGAAGATCGGTTTGCCCCGGCTTTCGATGACGTGCTTTGCCACATCGGCGAGCTTGATGTTCAGGTCTTGGGAGTATCGGCGCAGAACGTGGAATGCCTCCTGCTCGTCCACGCCGTGCAGCATCATCAGCATCCCTACCGCCTTGCCGATCTCGCGATTGGACAGCAGGCCGCGTCGCAGGGTTGAGACATCTTCGCCCTGCGCGACGGCGTTGATGGCCACGCTGGCGAACGATGCCAGCACGACCGCCTGGCCGGCCGCCTCGGTGTTGAAGACGTTTGGTCTGTCGCTGAACAGGTTGAGCGCTCCGGATTTTCGCTTGTCCACCAGAATCCGGAACCCCATCGCTCCGCGCACCGGTGTCTCGGCGACCATCCGGGCGGCCAGGTGGGGCCACTGGGTCGGGCTGGTCAGGTCGGGTTCGATCTGGGGCGTCTCTTCTTCGATGGCGTCGACGCACGGCCCGTCCCCGGCCGCACGCTCCATATCGTCGATGTGCTGCGCGATGCTGTCACTGGCACCGACGGTGACGTAGCGGCCGTCTCGGCGCACCAACAGGCTCGCATGATCGCAACCGGTTACTACCAGGGTCGCGGCCACACAGATAGCCGCGTAAATCTGGCTCGTCTCCGAGCCCTGGTAGATGATTTCGGCCAGCGCTGAGAAGACCGTGGCGGGGTCTGCCGCCGTCGGCTCTGCGCCGGAACCGTTCTTTGCCTCGTCCGTCACGCCCACATCATTTCAAGGCACTCGCGCTGCCTGCCACGGTATCGACGTTTCTGTCGACTTCTTCCGGCTTCGCCTGCCGATGGGGCCGCCGTCAAGATGCCGTAAGGATAGCGTCAGAGCCCGTATCGGGCCCGGCGAGAACCGCTGTCATCGGTTAGAAATGGCTGGTGACAGGTCCGGCTGCCGAGTACAAGATTGCACCGTCATTCGTTGACGGGTGGAAGCGGGCGGTGCTCGGCAAGCCGTTGATCACCGACGAACTGCAACACGAAAAGCTGTCGAATCCTGTTGCGCTGGGTGCACTTTCGCCGGACGCGATCTCGTCGACCGCATACGGCCCGGAACAGATCATGGTTGAGTTGCTGCCCGCGGCGGGCATGGCGGCGTTCGTGTTGCTCCTGCCGCTGACCGGCGTGATCCTGCTGATCCTGGCCCTGGTCGCGGCGTCCTACCGCCAGGTCGTGATGACCTACACCCGGGCCGGGGGCTCTTACGTCGTGGCCCGGGAAAACTTCGGACCGCGGGTCGCGCAGATTGCCGCGGCGGCGTTGCTGATCGACTACGTGGTCACCGTGGCCATCCAGTGCGCGGCCGGCACGGTGGCGATGGCCTCTGCGATCCCGACGCTGGGTCCCTACAGCCTCGAGATCACCATCGGATCGGTGCTCATCTTCTGCTTCGCCAACTTGCGCGGTTTGCGCGAAGCCGGCCGGACGTTCGCGGTGCCGACGTACTGGTTCATCGCGATGCTGTCGCTGATGGTCGTGGTCGGGACCGTGCGTGAGGCGTTCGGTGGCCTGCCCACGTACGACCCCGCCCACCTGGTCGGGGCCGTGCCGGTGCATCAGGGCAATGGTCTGGTCATGGGGGCGACAGTGCTGGTCGTCCTGCGGGCCTTCGCCAACGGCGGGTCGTCGCTGACCGGGGTGGAGGCGATCTCCAACACCGTCAACCTGTTTCGGAAGCCGGAAGGCCTCAACGCGCGTCGGGTGCTGACCATCATGGCCTGGATTCTCGGACTGTTACTGGCGGGCGTGGCGTGGCTGGCGTACGTAACCCACGCGACGCCGTACTCCGCGGGATACCCGTCGATGCTCTCCGAGATCGGTCGAGCCGTGTTCGGCAACGGCCTCGTCGGCCATGTTCTGTACTTCATGCTGCAGGCGGCTAGTGCGGCGATTCTCTACAACGGCGCCAATACCAGCTTCAACGGATTTCCCGCCCTCGCGAACTTTGTCGCCGAGGACAGCTTCTTGCCCAGGCCGTTGATGAAACGTGGTCACAGGCTGGTCTTTTCGAACGCGATCATGCTGCTGACGGCCTTGGCGGTGGTTCTGTTGCTGGCCACCGGGGGCTCGGTCACCGCGCTGGTGCCGCTCTTTGCGATGGGGGTCTTCAGCGCCTTCTCGATGGCCGGCTACGGAATGACCAAACACCATCTGACGCAACGCGAAAGCGGCTGGCGCTACAAGATGGTGATCAACCTGTCGGCCGGGATCCTGTCGACGATGGTGGTGTTGATCTTCGCGATCGCGAAATTCACCGAGGGCGCCTGGCTGATCGTGGTGGTTTTCCCCACGCTGGTGTTCATCCTGATTCAGCTCAACAAGCAGTACCGCGCGGAAGCATCGGTGTTGGAGTTGGCGCGCTTCGAGCGCCAGGACTTGACGAGGCACCCGCGGCACCGGGTGCTGTTGTTCGTCGACTCCATCGACCCCGCCCAGGTCGAGGCCGTGCGCTACGCCCGGGGGCTGCGTGCCGACACATTGACCGCCGTGCACTTCGTGCTGGACGACGCGCGGGCCGCCCGGTTGCAGGTGCGATGGGCGCGATTCAGCCAGAGTGTCGAGTTGAGGATGGTCGATTGCGAGGATCGAAACCTCAATCGCGCCGCCCAGCAGCTGGTCGAGCGCGTCAAGGACGACTACCCGGACGCAACGGTGACGGTGTTGCTGCCCCGCCGGATGTACTCGCCGCTCGCCGACCGATTGCTGCACGACCGCACCGCGGACAAGATGGCCCGGGTGATCAGCCGGATCCCGGGCGCGAGCGCGCAGATTTTGGCGTACGACATCGGGTCGCGGGTCGCCCAGGTTATTCGGGCCGGCGACCTCAAAGACCCTGGTCATACCCCGGACACCAGCGGAAAAACGCAGGCCAGCACACCGGTCAAATGAGGGTTAGGCTGTCAATGCAGCTCCGTTGACCTGGTAATTGGCTGAGAATAACCCCAGGTAACGCCTTCTTGGGTCGGCCAAACCCCGTTCGAGCCGCTAACGTTCAGCAGCGTAAGTTTTGCGTAAGTATTGCGAACGTAGAGGGCGGGGAAAGTTTCAACGTGGTAGAGCTGGCTGACGAGCACCGGGCCCCGTCGAGTTTTGGCGATTCGTGGAAGCGGTTTTTCCTGGGCAAGCCGCTGATCAACGATGATCTCGAACACGAGGCCCTGTCGAATCCCATTGCCCTAGGGGCTCTTTCACCCGACGCCGTGTCGTCGACAGCGTATGGTCCCGAGCAGATCCTGATCGAGCTGTTGCCCGCCGCCGGGCTCGCGGCGTTCACGCTGATCCTTCCGCTCGGCGGGGTCATCCTGCTGATCCTCGCGCTGGTCACCGCGTCTTACCGGCAGGTGGTGATGGTCTACACCCAGCGGGGTGGCTCCTACGTGGTGGCGCGTTCCAACTTCGGGCCCAAGATCGCCCAGCTGTCGTCGGCGGCCCTGCTGATCGACTACGTGGTCACGGTGGCCATCCAGTGCTCGGCAGGCACCGTGGCGGTGGTCTCCGCGGTTCCCAGTCTCGGGCCGTACCACCTGGAGATCACCGTCGGAGCATTGCTGCTGCTGTCCTTCGGCAACTTGCGCGGCATGAAAGAGGCGGGCCGCCTCTTCGCGGTGCCCGTATACGCCTTCGCGGCGATGATGACCACGCTGATCGTGACCGGTGTGGTCCGCGAACTCCTCGGAAATCTGCATACCTACGACCCCGAGCACATCGCCGGATCTGTGCCGATTCACCAGGGCAACGGCATTGTCATGGGTGCGACGATCCTGGTGCTGCTGCGCTCGTTCGCCAACGGTGGCACGTCGCTGACCGGTGTCGAGGCGATCGCGGACGCCGTCAATGTCTTCCGCCAACCGCAGGGAGTGAACGCTCGCCGGGCGTTGACCATGATGGCCTGTCTCCTTGGATTCCTGCTATTCGGCGTCATCTGGCTGGCCCACGTCACCCATGCGGTTCCCTATGCCGCCGGCTACCCGTCGATGCTGTCCGAGATCGCCCGGGCGGTATTCGGCGGCGGGACGGTTGGCAACATCCTGTTTGTCCTGCTGCAGGCAGCCAGCGCCACGATCCTGTTCTTCGGTGCCAACACCAGCTTCAACGGCTTCCCGGCGTTGACCAGCTTCGTCGCCGAGGACAGCTTCCTGCCGCGGCCGATGATGAAGCGCGGGCACAAGCTGGTGTTCTCCAACGCCATCATCGTGCTCACCGTGGCGTCGACGGCCCTGGTGCTCGTCACCGACGGCTCGGTCGACGCGGTGGTGCCGCTCTACGCCATGGGCGTCTTCATGGGCTTCTCGATCTGCGGCTACGGAATGACGAAATACCACCGCGGCCATCGTGAACCCGGTTGGCGCAGCAAGCTCGCGATCAACCTGTCGGCGGCGATCCTGTCGACGTGCATCGTGCTGATCTTCGCGATCGCTAAGTTCACCGAAGGCGCCTGGCTGGTATGTGTCGTGTTCCCGATCCTGGTTGTCGCACTGATGCGGCTCAACCGCGAATACCGCAGTGAGAACGCGGTTCTGGAGATGCAATTGACCGAACCACAGGACGTGGAGAGGTATCCGCATCACACTGTCGTCGTCCTGGTGGACCACTTCGACTTCGCCACGATCGAGGCCCTGCACTACGCCAGCGGCCTGCGCCCCGACAAATTGAAGGCCGTGCACTTCATCATCGACACCCGTCACGCCTCCCGGCTTCAGGACCGTTGGCAGCACTTCGAGGATGAGATCCCGCTGCAGATGCTCGAATGCCCGGACCGCTACCTCAGCCGTGCGGCGCAGGAATTGGTGATGCGGGAGATTGAAGAAGACCCCGAGACCAAGGTGACCGTGCTCCTGCCGCGACGCACCTACGCACCGCTGGTCGGCCGGCTCCTGCACGACCGCACCGCCGACAAGATGGCCGGTGCGATCAGCCGGGTCGACGGCGCGACCGCCCAGATCGTCGCCTACGACGTGGGGTCCCGGATCGCGCAGGCGACCGCCACCGCACGGTTGGAAAAGGACAGTCTGCGCAACGCCAAAAACGAGTTGCCGGCCCGCGGCTGAGGCTCGGTAGTCAGCCTAGGAAACGCCGCTTCTGTTCGCTGACCTCCTCGGTGGTCAGAAGCCCGGACTCGGCCAGCTTGCTCAGCAGGGACTGCGCCCGGGTGGCGAGTTCTTGGAGTTCGGTGGCGATCGCGGTCACCGCGTCGCTTGGCGGTTGCGGCGTGGGTTTGGCGCTTGGCCGCGGTGTGATCCGCACCCGCTCGTTGCCGCGTCCGGCCGACGCGGTGCTGCCGACCGCGCCGCCCGCCGCACCGGCCAGGCCCATGCTGCTGAACAGATTGCCGGCGCCGGCCACCTCCGGCGCCGCGGCGGCGGCGGTGGTGATGGGCAGTGTGTATGCGGCCGGACGCAGCTCGGGCGCGGCGACCGTCCATCCGGAGGGAACCGAGAGCCGGCCGACTTTGTTCGCCTGCCCCAGTCTCGAGGGCCCTTCGGAGTCCGGGACCGCGTCCGAGGGCGAGCCAATGCCGCCGGTGCCGTTGATGATCCACTGCGGCAGCATCGTTCCGCCCGGGCCGTTGCCGGTGAACGGGCCCTTGCCGTTGTCGAAGTCGCGGTCGGCGTTGATGAGCAGGCCACGCACCGTCGTCCCGAACGACGTGAAGGACGACGAGATACCGATTGTCCCGACGGTTGCGGCGGTGACCGTTAGCGGCACCGTCAGCAACGGCAGGAGCGCCGTCGGATCCACCGCTGCCGGGGCCGCCGCAGCCGAAAGTCCCTGTAGCGCTTGAGGGATTGCGGTAAGCGCGCGCGAGCCGTTCGACACGATCGACTGCGCGGCCGCCGCTTGCTGTGCTCCGCCGGTGGGATTGGTCGTCGGCGGGGGTTCGGCGAACGGGGTCAGCGCCGACGCCACCGCCGCCGAGCCGGCGTAGCCGTACATTGCGGCCGCGTCCTGCGCCCACATCTCGGCGTACTCGACTTCGGTGGCCGCGATCGCGGCGGTGTTCTGCCCGAGCACGTTGGTGGCGATCAATGTCATCAGCAGATTGCGATTGGCCGCGATCATCGCGGGCGGAACGGTCATCGTGAACGCGGTTTCGTACGCCGCTGCCGCCGCCCGGGCCTGAGCGGCGGTTTGTTCGGCTTGCGCGGCCGACGCGGCCATCCAGTCCACATAGGGGATAGTGGCCGCGGTCATCTCCGCCGACGACGCGCCCAGCCACGGCCCGCCGGTCAGTTCGGTGATCGCAGCGCGGTAGGACGCCGCGGTGGACTGGAGTTCGGCGGACAGTGCATCCCATGCCGAGGCCGCCGCCAGCATCGGCCCCACCCCGGGCCCGGCGTACATGCGCGCGGAGTTGATTTCCGGCGGAAGTGTTGCGAAATCCATTGTGCTGTCCTGACTTAACCGGCCGCGATGGCGTTGGTGGCCTCGGCGCCCAGATAGCCGAGCGCATTGTTGTGCAGTGTGCTGACCAACTGCTGATGAATGGCCTCGGCTTGGGCGCTGATCGCCTGATACATCTCGGCGTGCACCGCGAATTGGGCGGCTGCCAGCGCCGAAACTTGATCCGCGGCGGCCGGGATCACGCCTGTGGTGGGCGCGGCCGCGGCGGTGTTCTGCGCGCTCATCGCGGCTCCAACGGCCGCCAGGCTGTCGGCGGTGGCGCTCAGCGCCTCGGGCTGCGTCGTGACGAATAACATCGCAATTCCTCTCGGTGGGTATCACATGCGACTGAACAGGCGCGAATATCGCACGCCAGCAAGTGAATTCGTTGATTAGGCCGCGGAACAGCGGAACCTGGACTCACGGTTACCACCCCGCCCTCTAACCCCGCTCGGGTAGAAGCCATCAGCCGGTACGGCGGTTCAAGGCGAGCTTCATCGCCTGAACGCGATGCTAATGACGGCTTAACGCCAGATCAACGCGGCGCGCGAGTTCATTGGGGATTACTAACTAACTGGGGATAACCCGCGGTGGTCGGGCGGCGACCGGAGATTTGTGTCGGCGTGCTGCTACATGGTGGCGGCATGACGACGTGGACCCGAACCGAGATCGGCGCGCTGGGTGAGCAGTTGGCCGCCGATCACCTTGCCGGCCTCGGGCTGCGGATCGTAGAACGCAACTGGCGCTGCCGGTACGGCGAACTCGACCTGATCGCCGCCGACCCGGCGGCCGGCACGGTGATATTCGTCGAGGTCAAGACCCGCACCGGTGACGGTTTCGGCGGACTCGAGCAGGCGGTGACTCCGCAGAAGGCGCGCCGGTTACGTCGTCTCGCCGGCATCTGGCTGGCCGATCAGGACCAGCGGTGGGCGGCCGTCCGCATCGATGTGATCGGCGTGCGGATCGGCCGGCGGCGCACCCCCGAACTGACCCACCTGCAGGGCGTGGGCTGATGACGCTCGGACGCGCGTTTTCGGTCGCGGTATTGGGGCTGGACGGTCAGATCGTGGAGATCGAAGCCGACATCACGTCCGGCTTGCCGGGAGTGCATCTCGTGGGGCTTCCGGACGCCGCCCTGCAGGAGTCGCGGGATCGGGTCCGCGCCGCGATCACGAACTGCAACAACCAGTGGCCGATGTCGCGCCTGACGCTGGCGCTGTCGCCGGCGACGCTGCCGAAAATGGGATCGGTCTACGACCTGGCGCTGGCGGCTGCGGTCTTGTCGGCGCAGCGGAAAAAGCCGTGGCGCCAGTTGGAATCCGTGGTTGTGCTCGGCGAGCTGGCGCTGGACGGCCGGGTCCGTCCGGTGCGTGGGGTGCTACCGGCGGTGCTGGCGGCCAAGAGTGCGGGCTGGGGAATCGCGGTGGTCCCGGTGGAGAATCTCCCGGAGGCCAGCCTGGTCGACGGCATCGAGATCTGGGGTGTGCGCACGCTCTCGCACCTGCTGGGGTGGCTCGGTGGGGTCGCGCGCCTGGACGAGCGGATGAGCGGGCCCGTTGCGGAGCCGGAGCCGCCCGCGGACCTGGCCGACGTGGTGGGGCAGGCCCAGGCGCGTTTCGCGGTCGAGGTCGCCGCCGCCGGGTCGCATCATCTGATGTTGACCGGGCCGCCCGGAGTGGGTAAAACCATGCTGGCGCAACGTCTTCCGGGTCTGCTTCCGCAATTGTCGGATGGCGAGTCGCTGGAGGTCACCGCGATTCATTCAGTGGCAGGCCTGTTGTCGGATGCCACCCCGTTGATCACCCGGCCGCCGTTCGTGGCGCCGCATCACAGTTCGAGCGTCGCGGCACTCGTCGGAGGGGGGACGGGAATGGCTCGGCCCGGCGCTGTGAGCCGGGCGCACCGCGGGGTGCTGTTTCTTGATGAGTGCGCCGAGATCGGAGTCAGGGCCCTGGAGGCGTTACGAACCCCGTTGGAAGAGGGCGAAATTCGCCTCGCCCGGCGCGACGGGGTGGCGTGTTATCCGGCCCGCTTCCAGCTTGTGCTTGCGGCCAATCCGTGTCCCTGCGCGCCCGCCGATCCGCAGGATTGCATCTGCGCGGCGGCGGTCAAGCGGCGATATCTCGGACGGCTGTCCGGTCCGCTGCTGGATCGCGTGGACCTACGGGTCGAGATGCATCCGGTGCGGATGAGTGTGTTCGCCAATTCGGAACCGGAGTCGACGGGGGAGGTCCGGCACCGGGTCACGGTGGCCCGCGATGCGGCTGCGCAGCGCTGGCAGGTGCACGGGTTCCGGACCAACGCCGAGGTCAGCGGCACGCTGTTGCGGCGCCGATTCCGTCCGGGCAACGCCGCCATGGAGCCACTGCGGACTGCGCTGGATCGCGGCGTGTTGAGTATCCGCGGCCTCGACCGGACGCTGCGGGTCGCGTGGACCCTCAGTGATCTGGCCGGGCGCACGTCACCCGGGCGCGACGAGGTGGGCACCGCGCTGAGTTTCCGGCAGCCGGGATCCTCACGATGACCGGCACGACGCAACACGCGTGGGCGTACCTGTCGAGGGTCGTCGAGCCGCCATGCACCGAGCTGGCCGCCCTGGTGGCCCGGGTTGGTCCGGTCGAAGCGGCCGAGCGGGTGCGGCGAGGCCGGGTCGATGAACACCTGGCCCGGCGCACCGAAGCGAGGCGTGAAGTCGACTGTGCGGTAGGGGATCTCGAACTGCTGGCCCGACGCGGTGGCCGCCTGCTTACGCCGGGTGACGACGAATGGCCGGCGCTGGCCTTTGCGGCGTTCGGCGGTGCGGCGGTCGCAGCGAAACCGCAGGGTGCGCCGCCGCTGGTGCTGTGGGTGCTCGGCCCGGCGAGACTCGACGACGTCGCGCAGCGGGCCGCAGCCGTTGTCGGCACTCGTGCGGCAACCAGTTACGGCGAGCACGTCGCCGCCGACCTCGCGGTCGGGCTGGCCGAGCGCGATGTCGCGGTCGTCTCCGGCGGTGCGTACGGGATCGACGGGGCAGCGCACCGCGCGGCGCTGTCCGTCGACGGCCTGACGGTGGCGGTGCTCGCGGGTGGACTGGATATTCCCTATCCTGCAGGGCATTCGGCGTTGCTGCATCGGATTGCCAGCGACGGACTGCTCGTCACCGAGTACCCGCCGGGGGTGCGTCCGGCCCGGTACCGGTTCCTGACCCGCAACCGGTTGGTGGCTGCGGTCGCCGGGGCGGCCATCGTGGTGGAGGCCGGTCTGCGCAGCGGCGCCGCCAGCACCGCCTCCTGGGCGCGGGCGCTGGGCCGGGTTGTCGGCGCGGTGCCGGGACCGGTCACATCGTCGGCGTCGAGCGGATGCCATGCACTGCTGCGCTCGGGCGCCGAGGTGATCACCCGCGCCGAGGATGTCGTGGAATTGGTGGGCCGGATCGGCGAGTTGGCCTCCGAGCAAACTCATCCGGTGAGTCCGCTCGACGACCTCAGCGATGAGGAGCGACGGGTGTACGAGGCGCTGCCGGGTCGTGGGGGCGCTACGGTCGACGAGATTGCCGTCGCGGCGGCGCTGGGTCCGGCGCGGATTCTGGCATCGCTGGCACTGCTGGAGCTTGCCGGGCTGGCCGAGCGTCACGACGGTTGCTGGCGAGTCGTCCGAAATCGTCGGCAACCGGCGCAACGCGGTGCGCCTCTATAGTCGAAAGCGTCAGTGCCGAAGGAGGGGAGCCAGGTGCCCGGTCGACCAGTGCACACGTTTGAAGTGGTGCGCACCGAACAAGTCATGTCGCACATGATTCGAGTCGTGTTGGGTGGCAACGGTTTCGACACGTTCACGCCCAGCGAATTCACCGACTCCTATGTCAAGCTGGTCTTTGTGCCCGACGACGTCGATGTGCCCTCGTTGCCGCACCCGTTGACGCTCGACTCGTTCAACGATCTGCCGGAGGGCAGGAAGCCGGTGGTGCGGACTATCACCGTCCGGCGTGCAGACAAGGCCGCACGTGAGCTCACCGTCGACATTGCGGTGCACGGCGAGCACGGCACCGCCGGCCCCTGGGCCGCGTCGGCGCAGCCCGGCCAGCCGATGTATGTAATGGGTCCCAGCGGAGCCTATTCGCCCGACCCCGCCGCCGACTGGCACCTGATGGTGGGCGACGAGACCGCGCTGCCGGCGATCAGCGTCGCGCTGGAAGCGTTGCCCGCCAACGCAATCGGCCGGGTATTCATCGAAGTCGCCGAACCCGACGACGAGATTCCGCTGACCGCCCCGGAGGGTGTCCAGATCTACTGGATCCTGCGCGGCGGCCGGGCCGATCTGGTCGGCGAAGAGCGGGCTGGCGACTTCTCGCCGCTGGTCGAAGCCGTCAAGACCGCCTTGTGGCTGCCCGGGCAGGTGCACGCCTTCGTTCACGGCGAGGCGCAGGCGGTGATGCACAATTTGCGGCCCTACATCCGCAAAGAGCGGGGCGTCGACGCGAAATGGGCGTCCATCTCCGGGTACTGGCGGCGCGGCCGCACCGAGGAGACCTTTCGGCAGTGGAAGAAGGAACTCGCCGAGGCTGAGGCCGGCGCCCAGTAGGGCCTCGTCAGCCCGATCGCCGGCTGGCATGCTCGTCGCATGGCATTCGGCGACTATCAGAACGAGATCTACTTTCAGGGCCTGGCCGGGATCGTTCCCAAGCTGCCGATGATCTTCGCGGAACTCGAGGCGAAGGCCGAAAAGGCGCTACCGCCCTCAATCTGGTCTTACGTCGCGGGCGGGGCGGGCGACGAGCGCACCCAGCGGGCCAACGCGGAGGTGTTCAAGCAGTGGGGCCTGATGCCGCGGATGTTCGTCGGCGCCAAGGAGCGCGACCTGTCCGTCGACCTGTTCGGCTTGAAGTTGCCCAGCCCGCTGTTCATGGCACCGATCGGAGTGATCGCCCTGTGCGCGCAGGACGGTCACGGCGACCTGGCCACCGCGCGTGCCGCCGCCCGCACCGGCGTGCCGATGGTGATGTCCACGTTGACCGAGGATCCGCTCGAAGACGTCGCGGCCGAATTCGGCGCTACGCCCGGGTTTTTCCAGCTCTACACGCCGACCGACCGCGACCTGGCCGCCAGTCTGGTTCACCGGGCCGAAGCCGCCGGCTTCAAAGGCATCGTCGTCACGCTGGACACCTGGGTCACCGGCTGGCGCCCGCGCGACTTGAGCACGTCGAACTTCCCGCAATTGCGCGGAAAGTGTCTGGCCAACTACACCAGCGACCCGGTATTTCGTAACGGCCTGGCACAAACCCCCGAGGAGAACCCGCAGGGCGCGGTGCTGAAGTGGATTTCGGTCTTCGGCAATCCGTTGACATGGGATGACCTGCCGTGGCTGCGTTCGCTGACCACGCTGCCGCTGCTGGTGAAGGGCATCTGCCACCCCGAAGATGCGCGCCGCGCCAAGGACGGCGGCGTCGACGGCATCTACTGCTCGAACCACGGCGGCCGACAGGCCAACGGGGGCCTGCCCGCGCTGGACTGCCTGCCGGGGGTGGTGGAGGCCGCGGACGGGCTGCCGGTGCTGTTCGACTCGGGGGTGCGCAGCGGCGCCGACATCGTCAAAGCGCTGGCGCTGGGCGCGACCGCGGTCGGGGTCGGGCGCCCCTACGCCTACGGACTGGCGCTCGACGGGGTCGACGGCATCGTGCACGTGCTGCGGTCGCTGCTGGCCGAGGCCGACCTGACGATGGCCGTCGACGGCTATCCGACGCTGAAAGATCTCACTCCGGACACCCTGCGGCGCGTCACCTGAGTCGCGTCGCGCGTCTCTGCGACCGTGGGGTGGTGGAGGCGATTCTCGAGGAGTTCGACAGCTACCTGGAGCTGCAGTGTTTGCGCTCGGCGCACACCCGCCGCGCGTACCTCGGCGATCTGCGGTCGCTGTTCGCATTCCTCGACGGGCAGGGTAGGGGATTGCGGGATCTGAGCCTGCCGATCCTGAGGTCGTGGCTTGCCGCCGGCGCCGGCGGCGGCGCGGCCCGTACCACGCTGGCGCGCCGCACCTCGGCGGTCAAGACGTTCACCGCCTGGGCGGTGCGACGCGGGCTGCTGGCCGGTGATCCCGCGACCCGGCTGCAGGTACCCAAGGCGCGACGGGCACTGCCCGCGGTGTTGCGTCAGGATCAGGCGCTCGCTGCCATGTCGGCGGCCAAATCGGGTTCAGAACAAGGTGATCCACTGGCCTTGCGCGACCGCCTGATCGTGGAGTTGTTGTATGCCACCGGGATTCGGGTCAGCGAGCTGTGCGGTCTGGACGTCGACGACATCGACAGCTCGCATCGGATTTTGCGCGTGCTCGGTAAGGGCAACAAGCAGCGCAGCGTTCCGTTCGGCGAGCCGGCCGCCGAGGCGCTGCACGCGTGGCTGGCCGACGGACGACCGGAGTTGGTCAACGCGGAGTCCGGACCGGCGCTGCTCCTGGGTGCGCGCGGACGGCGGCTCGACGTGCGCCAGGCCCGCACCGTCGTCCACGACACGGTCGGCGCGATCGACGGCGCACCCGACATCGGCCCACACGGCCTGAGGCACAGCGCCGCAACGCATCTCCTCGAGGGCGGCGCCGACCTACGGGTCGTCCAGGAACTGTTGGGCCACTCCAGCCTGGCCACCACCCAGCTCTACACGCACGTGACGGTCGCCCGGCTGCGCGCAGTGCACGACCAAGCCCACCCGCGGGCCTGAGCCACGTCACACAGGCCTCATCAGCCTCTCGGTCGGGCGGCGTCCGATGTGCCCGCCTCAGAGCGAAAATTCCGGTCCTGCGATCGAATTCGCTCAAAGGCGGGCACAACGAGCACCCCGACCCGCCTGGTGCTGCTGTGACTAGCGTTGCAACGGCTTGAGCCGAATCGGCGTCGACGCCAACATGCCCAGGGGGTCGATGTAGTCAGCGCGGGAGGCAGGGCCCCACATCGCGCCCCAGTGCAGGCACGCGGGGGCCGGGCATCCGTGATGTCCGGCCAGCAGCTCACCGATCGGCGTGCCCGCGCTGACCCGCTGCCCGACCCGTACGGTGGCCCGGACCGGCTCGTAACTGGTGTGCAGGCCGCCGCGGTGGGCTAGCGACACCAGCGGGCGCCCGGCCAGCGCGCCCGCGTAGACCACCGTCGCATCTCCCGCGGCGTACACCGGCTGCCCGACCGATCCCGCCAGATCCACCCCGCGGTGACCGCGTTGCCAGTTCGGCGCGGGAGCGTCGAAAGCCCGCGTCACGGCGGGCGCGGGCCGTAAAGGCCAGCGCAACCGCACATCGTCGGCGCGGGCCGGCGCGCTCACCAGCGCCAACGCCGCCAACCCGGCAACCCATCGCACCCGCCCAGTTCAGCCCACGGGCCACCAGAGGGCCAGCCAATGCTGTGGACAAAGCACCTGGCCGAACCGTGTAAACTCCTCTGCGCAGCCCGTTTTACGAGCTGACTTCGCGCGTCTGCATCGCGTCTCCCGTTTCACTAGGAGTTCGCACCGCGTGCCGGGCGGTCCCGTCTGACGACGGGTCCGGTTTCGCAGCAGTCGCCAGGGCCCGACTTCACCCGTCGCCGGGCATCAACCGACATATAAGGACACGAGCCACTATGGCTGTCGTAACCATGAAGCAGCTGCTTGACAGCGGCACCCACTTCGGGCATCAGACCCGTCGTTGGAACCCCAAGATGAAGCGGTTCATCTTCACCGACCGCAACGGCATCTACATCATCGACCTGCAGCAGACGCTGACCTTCATCGACCAGGCGTACGAGTTCGTCAAAGAGACCGTCGCCCACGGAGGCACGGTGTTGTTCGTCGGCACCAAGAAGCAGGCCCAGGAATCCATCGCCGCCGAGGCGACCCGCGTCGGCATGCCGTATGTCAACCAGCGCTGGTTGGGCGGCATGCTGACCAACTTCTCGACCGTGCACAAGCGGCTGCAGCGCCTCAAGGAGCTCGAGGCGATGGAGCAGACCGGTGGCTTCGAAGGTCGCACCAAGAAGGAAATCTTGATGTTGACCCGCGAGAAGAACAAGCTGGAGCGCAGCCTCGGCGGTATCCGCGACATGGCCAAGGTGCCGTCGGCGGTCTGGGTCGTCGACACCAACAAGGAGCACCTCGCGGTCGCGGAGGCCATCAAGCTCGGCATCCCGGTCATCGCGATCCTGGACACCAACTGCGATCCCGATCAGGTGAACTACCCGATCCCGGGCAACGACGACGCGATCCGCTCCGCAGCGCTGCTGACCAAGGTGATCGCCTCCGCGGTCGCCGAGGGTCTGCAGGCGCGGGCCGGCGTGGGCCGCAGCGACGGCAAGCCCGAGGCCGAGGGCGCCGAGCCGCTGGCCGAATGGGAGCAGGAGCTGCTCGCGTCCGCGACCGCTACCGCCGCGCCGGCCGAGCAGGCCGCCGCGGTCGCAGCAGAAACCACCACTGAATCTTCCTAGGAAAGGCTGAGAAGTGCCCAACTTCACCGCTGCCGACGTCAAGCGACTCAGGGAGCTGACCGGCGCCGGAATGCTCGACTGCAAGAACGCACTGTCGGAGAGCGACGGCGACTTCGACAAAGCCGTCGAGGCGCTGCGCATCAAGGGCGCCAAGGACGTCGGCAAGCGGGCTGAGCGGGCTACCGCCGAAGGTCTGGTCGCGGCCAAGGACGGCGCGTTGATCGAGCTGAACAGCGAGACCGACTTCGTCGCCAAGAACGCCGAGTTCCAGAAGGTGGCCGAGGACATTGTGGCGGCCGCGGCCGCGGTCAAGGCCGCTGACGTCGACGCCCTCAAGGCCGCCGGCGTGGGCGACAAGACCGTCGAGCAGGTCATCGCGGAGCTGTCCGCCAAGATCGGCGAGAAGCTCGAGTTGCGTCGGGTCGCTTACTTCGACGGCACCGTCGAGACCTACCTGCACAAGCGGGCGGCCGACCTGCCGCCGGGCGTTGGTGTGCTGGTCGAGTACACCGGTGGCAATGCCGAAGCCGCACACACCGCGGCGCTGCAGATCGCTGCGCTCAAGGCCCGGTACCTGTCGCGTGAGGACGTCCCCGAGGACGTCGTGGCCAGCGAGCGCCGCATCGCCGAGGAGACCGCGAAGGAAGAGGGCAAGCCCGAGCAGGCGCTGCCGAAGATCGTCGAGGGCCGGCTGAACGGCTTCTTCAAGGACGTCGTGCTGCTCGAACAGCCGTCGGTGTCGGACAGTAAGAAGACCGTCAAGGCGCTGCTCGACGAGGCCGGTGTCGCCGTGACCCGGTTCGTCCGCTTCGAGGTCGGCCAGCAGTAGCATCAGCCGGATGCGAGTACACGCCTTCGGTGACGACGCACTCGGCCACTTCGACGCCGTTGGTCTGATTGAGGCCCTCAACGCCGGCCGGGTGGGTCGGGCCGAGGTCGTGGAGGCGGCCATCGCTCGCGCCCAGGCGGTCAACTCCGCTCTGAACGGCCTGGCGCGCGAGGCTTTTGACCAAGCCCGTGCACAGGCGGTGGCACCGGCTAAAAGTGGCTATTTCAGTGGTGTGCCCACGTTCGTCAAGGACAACGTCGACGTCGCCGGACTGCCGACGATGCGCGGCACCGACGCTTGGCCGCCGCGTGCGGCCGAGGTCGACAGCGAATTCGCGCGGACGTACCTGGCCACCGGGATGACGCCGCTGGGCAAGACCCAGATGTCGGAGTACGGGTTCAGCGCCTCAGCGGAGCACCCGCGACTGGGTGCGGTACGCAACCCGTGGAACACCGAACACACCGCGGGCGCGTCGTCGTCGGGTTCCGGCGCGTTCGTTGCCGCGGGCGTGGTGCCGATCGCGCACGCCAACGACGGTGGCGGCTCGATCAGAATTCCGGCGTCATGCAACGGGCTTGTCGGCCTCAAGCCCACGCGTGGTCGGTTGCCGCTGGACAAGGAAGTCCGGCAGATGCCGATCCGCATCGTCGCCAATGGCGTGCTCAGCCGTTCGGTGCGGGACACCGCGGCGTTCTACCGCGAGGCTGAACGCCTTTGGCCCGCAAAGAAACTCCCGAGTATCGGAGACGTGAAGCACGCCGGCAAGCAGCGGCTGCGGATCGCCGTCATCACGCACTCCCTGCTGCGTGAGTCCAGCCCGGAAGTCCGGGAGCTGACGCTGAAATCGGCGGGGTTGCTCGAGGAGCTGGGTCACCGCGTGGATCATCTCGAAAAGCCGCCGATACCAAACAGTTTCGTTCCGGACTTCGTGCTGTATTGGGGTCTGCTGGCGATGGGCCAGATTCAGCTGAACAAGCGAGCCTTCGACGGGTTTGACGTGACCCGACTGGACAACCTGTCGCGGGGCCTGGACCGGCACGCCCGTCGCAATCTGCACAAAGTCCCGCGGGCGCTGATTCGCCTCTCCCGCACACGACGCCACACGGAGCGCCTGGCTCGCACCTACGACGTGGTACTGACCCCCACCCTGGCCGACGAACCCCCGCAGATCGGCTACCTCGACCCGATGGCCGACTACGAGCAGATCATTGACCGCCTGCAGGACTGGGTCGCGTTCACGCCGCTACAGAACGTCACAGGGGAGCCGGCCATCTCGCTGCCGCTGGCGGTGTCCGCCGACGGGCTACCGATTGGTCTGATGTTCTCCGCGGCGATGGGTCAGGAAGCCCGATTGCTCGAGCTGGCATACGAACTCGAAGACGCCCGACCGTGGGCGCGGATCGAACAGCAGGTCTAGTCGGGCCCCAGCGTCGCCAACATCCGCTTGAACTCGCGCCGCTCGGGCGACGACAGCTTGGCCAGGACGCGGTCGTCGGCCGCCCGCACCGCCGCCTCGGCGCGCTTCAGCAGCGTCCTGCCGTCCGCGGTGAGCGACGCGGGTAGCGCCCGCCCGGAGGCGACCGACGCCGGACGGGCCACCATCTGTGCGTTTTCCAGCCGGTGCAGCACCGTGTTCATCGCCTGGGGTGACACGTTGCCCAGCCGGGCCAGCTCAGCGCTGGACAGCCCCGGGCTCATGAAAAGCATTCGCATGCAGACGAATTCGGGCAGCGTCAGGCTCAGCGGGCTGAGCGCAGCGGTGACCTCCGGGCGCAGGGTCGCCGTCACCTGAAACAGCAAATATCCGAGCGGCGCGTCCTCCGTGGTGCCCATATCAATAATGTTGACACATATCAATCAGATTGATATATATGAGGTATGACCGAACCACAGAAATTCGATTTCGACTTCGATCCCGCCTACCGCGGCGTCACCACCGAATTCGGCGCGGGCGTCCGGCCGCCGTGGAGCCTGGGGGAGCCGCAACCGGAGATCGCCTCGCTCATCGATCAGGGCCGGATCAAGGGCGACGTGCTCGACGCAGGCTGCGGTGAGGCGGCTTTTGCGCTGCACATGGCGGCACTGGGCCACAATGCGGTCGGCCTGGATGCGTCGCCCACCGCCATCAAGCTGGCGAAGGAGCACGCTGCCGCGCAAGGACTGACCAACGTCTCGTTCGACGTGGCCGACATCTCCGACTTCACCAGCTGGCCGACCGGTACCGAAAACCGCTTCGACACCATCGTCGACTCCACGCTTTTCCACTCCATGCCGGTCGAGCTGCGGGATGGTTACCAGCGTTCGATCGTGCGGGCCGCAGCGCCCGGGGCGTCGTACTTCGTGTTGGTGTTCGCCAAGACGGGTGAGGGTGGTGCGGCCAATCCGGTCACCGAAACCGAGCTGCGTGACGTTGTCTCGAGATACTGGGTCGTCGACGAGATCCGCCCGGCCAGGATTCATGGCAACTTCGACCGGGCGGACAGCCCCGAATTCCCCTTCGCCGACGTTCGCGACGAGGACAACGGGCGCAAGTCGCTACCCGCCTGGCTGCTCGCCGCCCACCTGGGCTAGCCGCCTCGGTCGCGAAAGCCGTTACGTCCCGGCCAGTTGACCAAACCCTTCGATGTGCTCATACACATCGAGGGGTCCGTCATAAATCGCTGCGGCGCCGGCCTCCTGCAGCGCTTCCCGCGCCGTGCCGCCACTGAGCACCGCCGCGACCGGAACTCCGGCCTTCTGCGCGGCATGCACATCCCACACGGCGTCGCCCAGGAAGATCGCCTCGTTGGGTGCGGCGTCGATGCGTTTCAGCGCGATCTCGACGATGTCCGGATGCGGCTTGGCCCGGTCGGCGTCGGCGGCCGAGGTCACCGTGCGGATCAGGTCCTCGGAGTCGAGCGCGCTACGCAATACGGCAAGCTCCTCCTCGCCGGCGGAGGTGGCAAGCACCGAATGCCAACCTCTTTCGGCGACCGCCTCGAGCAGTTCCCTCGTGCCGGGAAGCCGGCGGATCACCGACGCGGAGTCGAGAAAATATTTCGTGTGCAGCTTCTTCACGTGTGAACCGTGCTTGTCGGCCAGCTCGTCGCCGAGCAGAGCGCTGACCAATTCGTCGCCCGATCGCCCAATCAGGCTCAGAATTCGCCAGCACGGCACTTCCTGGTCCACATCGAGAAACGCGCGGTGCCACGCCACCACGTGGTGGTAGTTGGAGTCGACGAGCGTGCCGTCGACATCGAAAAGAACGGCGGTCGGTGCCATTGCAACGAAACCTTTCGGTTGATTTGGGCCAGATCGTGGGTACCCCGCTCGGGACGTGATAACTCAGGCGATCCCACAGCCAAGCGGGATCAGCGGAATATCCAATCTTTTCGCGGAGGTGACCCATGCCGAAGACCACCAAGGACGGTAAGCCCAGGACCGATGAGCTGCCCAGCACTCTGGAACGGTCAAACGCGAAGGCGCAGCGCACATTTGCCAAAGCGCATGACGCGGCCGCCGAGGAATACGGCACCGAGGAGCGCGCCCATCGCGTCGCGTACGCCGCGCTCAAGCGAAGCTTTGAAAAAGTCGGTGACCGTTGGCTACCCAAGAAAAGAAGTGGACCCTCCGATGCGCGTGCCGAACGGGGTGGGCTGAACAATCCGATCCCGTCCGCCGAAGGCGTTGACGCCAACGCCAGCAAGAAGCATCTGCTGGATGTCGCCCGCAAGCTCGATATCGCCGGCCGATCCAGCATGGACAAGTCGCAATTGATCGACGCGATAAAAAAGCACAACCGCAGAGCGTGAGGCCGATAGCCGTAATGGAGGTGTGCACCACCTCCGCCGAATTGGCGCGCGCGGACGCCGCCGCGATCACATACGATTCTGGTGTTTGCTAGGAAGAAACTGATGGGCCGCCTGCGGTGCGTCATCTTCCGGGTTACGAGTGGGTCATGGCGAACGGCATGAGCGAGCTGCGAGTCAGCGTGAAGGACGACGAGGGTGCTCGCGTCCTGATGGTCGACGGCGTGCTCGATGCCGGCACCTATCTCGCCTTGCGGGACGCCATCGTCAAGGCAGCGCTCGATGAGCCCCTTGTCGTCGTCATCGACATCACGTTGCTCAGCGTCCGCGAAGACCCGGCGTGGGCAGTATTCACCAGCGCCCGCTGGCAGATCGCCGAATGGCCCGACATCCCAATCGGCTTGGTCAGCTCCCTAGAGCGAGATCGAAATAGTCTGCGCCGCAACGGCATAACTCGATATGTGCCCGTCTACGAGACGCTGGAATCTGCGCTTACCGAATTGTCCGCTGAAGGGATGCGGCGCTATCGGCGGACCGCCCGCGCAGCGATACCGGCACAGCACGGCAGCGTTCGCCGGAGCCGGGAACTCGCCTCGCATTGGTTGACGCAGTGGTCGCGAACAGACTTCATCCATGTGGCATCCCTGGTCGCCGCCGAACTGGTCGAGGCCACGCTGGCCGTGACCGACAGCGACTTCACGCTTCGAGTGGAGACCGACGGGTCGACGGTGTCGGTGGTGGTGCAACATGTGGGTATCGCTAGCCAGGTGCTACGAAAGTCGGCTCGCGACAGCGTGTCCGGCCTCGACCTGGTCGCTACGAGTTCGCGGGCGTGGGGTACGTACACCACCTTGGCCGGCAACACCATCTGGGCCGTGCTCGGTCCCGAGAACCGCTTTTGACAAACGAAGGACCCGGTCCGAAATGGACCGGGCCCTTATCGCCTCGAGATCAGTTCTGGTGCGCCTGCTGACGCTTCTCGGCCGCCTCTGCACCACCGCGTGCCGCTTCGGCTTCGGCTTCCTTCTTGGCGGCGTCGCGCTGCGCCTGCGCCTTGTCCTGCTGGGCTTCGCCCTCTTTTTCGAGGTCCTTGTTCCCAACGACGCTGCCGACAGCCTCCTTGGCCAATCCCTTGGCGCCTTCGACTACGCCTTTGATGGCCTCTTCGGGACCGCTCTTGTTGTCGTCCGACATCAAGTCCTCCTCATGTCTCAACCGTCTGATCACCGGCCCGTGGCTGGACCGGATGGGCGTCTCAAAGGCGTCTTGACCACCTTTTCGCACCGCAGTTGGGCAGATTCCCGCGCTACCGGACCGTCAAACCTTGGTGCGGTGCGCGCCCCGCCTGAGCGGCGGAACCGTGCTCTGCACACCTGGTAGACACGCTGCGCGGGTTCGGTGTGACGCCGGACACGCCACAGTCCGCCGGCGTCGAGAAGGTCCCGCACCCAAGCCGTCGACTCCCGGGACGCACGCCCAGCCGATAAGGCAGGATGGACCCGGCTGTTTGGGGACAGCCGTCTAGGACAGCCACAGGGCGTCCTTCGGTACGAGGAGTCAGATGACGGAGCAGGAGCCCACGGGCACCAATGGCGCCGCGTCGGCGGACCGACCCCGCTACACCCGTGTGCTGCTCAAGCTCGGCGGTGAGATGTTCGGTGGGGGATCGGTGGGCCTGGATCCCGATGTGGTGGCGCTGGTCGCCCGCCAGATAGCCGAAGTTGTCCGCACCGGGGTACAGGTCGCGGTGGTCATCGGCGGCGGCAACTTCTTCCGCGGCGCGCAACTGCAGCAGCGCGGTATGGAGCGCACCCGGTCGGACTACATGGGAATGCTCGGAACTGTCATGAACAGCCTTGCGCTGCAAGACTTTCTGGAAAAGGAAGGCATCGACACCCGGGTTCAGACGGCGATCACCATGGGCCAGGTGGCCGAGCCCTACATCCCGTTGCGGGCCCGGCGCCATTTGGAGAAGGGGCGCGTCGTGATCTTCGGCGCCGGTATGGGGCTGCCGTACTTTTCGACCGACACCACCGCCGCGCAGCGGGCTCTGGAGATCGGCGCCGACGTGGTGTTGATGGCAAAAGCTGTCGACGGGGTGTTCGCCGAGGACCCGCGGGTGAATCCGGCGGCCGAACAGTTCACCGCGATCACCCACCGGGAAGTCATCGAGCGCGGACTGCAGGTGGCCGATGCCACCGCATTCAGCTTGTGCATGGACAATCGCATGCCGATTCTGGTTTTCAACCTGCTGACTGACGGCAATATCGCTCGCGCCGTCGCAGGTGAGAAAATCGGAACTCTGGTTACTACGTGAAGAGAGGAGCGGCGGTAAATGATTGACGAGACTCTCTTCGACGCCGAAGAGAAGATGGAAAAAGCCGTAGGGGTGAGTCGCGACGACTTGTCGACCATCCGGACCGGCCGGGCCAATCCCAGCATGTTCAACCGCATCGTCATCGACTACTACGGTTCGGCCACCCCGATCACCCAGCTGGCCAGCATCAACGTCCCGGAGGCGCGGCTGGTCGTCATCAAGCCGTACGAGGCCGGCCAGCTCGGGAACATCGAAGCAGCGATCCGCAACTCGGACCTCGGGGTGAATCCGACCAACGACGGCACGCTGATCCGGGTCGCGGTACCGCAATTGACCGAGGAGCGCCGTCGAGAACTGGTCAAGCAGGCCAAGGCTAAAGGCGAGGACGCCAAGGTGTCGGTGCGCAACATTCGGCGCAAGGCGATGGAAGAACTGAACCGCATCCGTAAGGACGGCGAAGCCGGTGAGGACGACGTGTCGCGCGCCGAGAAGGATCTGGACAAGTCCACTCAGCAGTACGTGACGCAGATCGACGATCTGGTCAAGCACAAGGAAAGCGAGCTGCTGGAGGTCTAGCGGCCGCTCAGCAGACGACGTCCGTGGCAGAGACCGATACCGGCGCAGACATCCCCGCCGAGGATGCGGTGCACGACCCCAAGCCGAAGAAGTCGCGGGCCGGCCGCAATCTACCGGCCGCGATCGCCGTAGGTGCTCTGCTGGCCTTCACCATCGTGGCGATCCTGATCTGGGACCGCTACCTCTGGGTGCTGCTACTTGCCGTCACGATGCCGGTCGCCACTCACGAGGTGGTGCGTCGGCTGCGCGAGGCCGGTTATCTGATTCCGGTCATCCCATTGCTGATCGGCGGCGAACTCATGATCTGGCTGGCCTGGTACCACCATGCCTCCGGTCTGTTGGCGGGCTTCGGCGCCACCGCGGTGGTCTGTATGTACTGGCGGTTGGCGCTCGGCTCCACCACCGCGCCGGACGGGTCGTCGGATTCGCCGTCCGGTAACTACCTTCGGGACGTCGCGGCCACCGTCTTCCTCGCGGCCTGGGTGCCGTTGTTCGCGTCGTTCAGCGTGCTGCTGGTCCATCCGCCGAACGGTTCCGGGCGGGTGTTCTGTCTGATGATCGGCGTCGTCGCATCCGACGTGGGTGGCTATGCGGTCGGTGTGTTGTTCGGCAAGCATCCGATGGTTCCCTCGATCAGCCCTAACAAGTCGTGGGAGGGCTTGGCCGGTTCGCTGTTATTCGGGATCACTGCGGTGACGCTGACCGCGACCCTGCTGGCCCACCGGCCGGGGTGGATCGGTCTGCTGCTGGGTCTGACGATCGTGGCCACCGCCACGCTGGGCGATCTCGCTGAATCGCAGATCAAGCGGGACCTGGGCATCAAGGACATGGGCCGGATTCTGCCCGGCCACGGCGGCCTGATGGACCGGTTGGACGGAGCATTGCCCTCGGCGGTTGCCACCTATGTCGTGTTGACCCTGCTGCCCTGAGGTCGTCGTGAAGCAAGAGTTGGTATTCGAAGCGCCGCGTCGCGCGCTGCCGCCGCGGCATCTCGCCGACCTCGACGAGACTGGCAGCGCTGAAGCCGTTGCGGCGCTGGGACTTCCGAAGTTCCGGGCCAAGCAATTGGCGAATCAGTACTACGGCCGGCTGATCGCCGACCCGCAGCAGATGACCGACCTGCCGGCCGCCGTCCGTGGCCAGGTGGCCGACGCGCTGTTCCCGACGCTGCTGACCTCGGCTCGCGAAATCACCTGCGACGCAGGCGAAACCCGTAAGACGCTGTGGCGGGCGGTGGACGGGACGACCTTCGAGTCGGTGCTGATGCGTTACCCCAAGCGCAACACGGTGTGCATCTCGTCGCAGGCGGGCTGCGGAATGGCGTGCCCGTTCTGCGCGACCGGCCAGGGCGGTCTGACCCGCAACCTGTCGACCGCAGAGATCGTCGAGCAGGTGCGTGCCGCGGCTGCGACGCTGCGTGACGAGTGGGGTGACCGGCTGTCGAACATCGTGTTCATGGGCATGGGGGAACCGCTGGCCAACTATGCCCGGGTGCTGATGGCGGTGCGTCGCATCATCGGTCCCGCCGAGAAGGGCGCTGGCTTCGGCATCTCGGCCCGCTCGGTAACGGTGTCGACGGTCGGACTGGCCCCGGCCATCCGAAAACTCGCCGACGAGCGCCTCGGCGTGACGCTGGCGCTGTCGCTGCACGCCCCGGACGACGAGCTACGCGACACCTTGGTGCCGGTGAACAACCGGTGGAAGGTCGGTGAGGCGCTCGATGCAGCGCACTACTACGCCGAGCAGACCGGTCGGCGGGTGTCGGTGGAGTACGCGCTGATTCGTGACGTCAACGACCAACCCTGGCGTGCGGACCTGCTGGGCAAGCGATTGCACCGGGCGCTGGGACCGCTGGTGCATGTCAATTTGATTCCGCTGAACCCGACGCCGGGCAGCGAGTGGGACGCCAGCCCGAAAGCCGTTGAGCGGGAATTCGCTCGACGAGTTCGAGCGGCCGGAGTGGCCTGCACGGTACGTGATACGCGTGGCCGTGAGATCGCCGCCGCGTGCGGCCAGTTGGCCGCTGAAGGCGGGTAGCTGGAGCGCACGCGCTTTAGGCCGAGCGTGCGGCCAGTTGGCCGCTGAAGGCGGGTAGCTGGAGCGCACGCGCTTTAGGCCGAGCGTGCGGCCAGTTGGCCGCTGAGCTGCCTACTTGAGCCAGCCGCGCCGACGGCCCCACCAGTCGCGGACCAGGAAGAAGACACCCAGCAGCGCGAAGCCGATCACCCACAGGTCCTCGACATGGCCGACGTGGTTGCCGCGCAGGAAAGCCACCAGCAGACCGATCATCAACAGGCCGTAGACGTGCCAGTTGCGATGGCTGATCTTGCTCCAGCCCCAAGCGGCCGACGGCACCTCGGCGACGTCAACGCCATTGACCTGACCGCCAGTGCGCTCCACCTCGGTACCGGCCACGGCTGACTCCTCGGGTTGGGATCGGGATGCCTCAATATTCTGGCACACGGCCCCCGGCCGCAGATTCGTCGGGCGCGCCGGTGGCGCGGCACAATGAGTGGGTGTCCAACCGCCGCGACGGCCGCGCCGAACGTGAAGCTAGCCGCACACTCGTCGCCGAACGTGAAGCTGGCCGCACACTCGGCGACAACCGCCGCCTCAAGACGCTCGTGCTGGGTAGCACCGGTTCCATCGGCACCCAGGCGCTCGAGGTCATCGCCGCCAACCCGGACCGCTTCGAGCTGGTGGGCCTGGCCGCCGGGGGCAGTAACCCGGACCTGCTGGCGCAGCAGCGGGCCGAGACCGGGGTGTCCAACCTCGCCGTCGCCGACGAGCGCGCCGCGCGGACGATCGGCGACGTCGCCTACCAGGGATCCGATGCCGCGACCCGGCTGATCGAGAACACCGAGGCCGACGTCGTGCTGAATGCGCTGGTCGGCGCGCTCGGACTGCAGCCGACGCTCACCGCCCTGGCCTCCGGGGCCCGCCTGGCCCTGGCGAATAAGGAGTCGCTGATCGCTGGTGGGCCGCTGGTGCTGGCCGCAGCTCAGCCGGGCCAGATAGTCCCGGTGGACTCCGAGCACTCCGCGCTGGCGCAATGTCTGCGCGGCGGCAGCGCCGGCGAAGTCGCCAAGCTGGTCCTCACCGCGTCCGGCGGGCCGTTCCGCGGTTGGTCGGCCGCCCAGCTCGAGCACGTCACGCTCGAGCAGGCCGGCGCCCACCCGACCTGGTCGATGGGGCCGATGAACACGCTGAACTCGGCGTCACTGGTCAACAAAGGGCTGGAACTCATCGAAGCGCATCTGCTGTTCGGTATTCCGTACGACCACATCGACGTCGTCGTGCATCCGCAATCGGTGGTGCACTCGATGGTCACCTTTACCGACGGTTCGACGATCGCACAGGCCAGCCCGCCGGACATGAAGCTGCCGATCGCGCTGGCCCTGGGCTGGCCGGACCGGGTGCCCGGCGCGGCCGCGGCCTGCGACTTCTCCACCGCGTCGACGTGGGAATTCGAGCCCTTGGACGACGAGGTGTTCCCCGCGGTGGCGCTGGCCCGGCAGGCCGGCGAGTCCGGGGGTTGCATGACCGCCGTCTACAACGCCGCCAACGAGGAATCCGCCGAGGCCTTCCTGGCCGGTCGGATCGGTTTTCCGGCCATCGTGCACACAATCGCCGAGGTCCTGAGTGCCGCCAACCAGTGGGCCGCAGAACCCGCTACCGTGGAGGACGTACTCGACGCGCAGCGCTGGGCCCGCGAGCGCGCGCGTAGTGCGATCACACAGGAGGTTTCACCGGTTCGATGATGTTCGTAATCGGCATCGTGCTGTTTGCACTCGCTATCCTCATTTCGGTGGCGCTGCACGAATGCGGCCACATGTGGGTCGCCCTGGGCACCGGGATGAAGGTGCGGCGCTACTTCGTCGGCTTTGGTCCGACCCTGTGGTCGACCCGCCGCGGCGAGACCGAATACGGCCTCAAGGCGATCCCGGCCGGCGGCTTCTGCGACATCGCGGGAATGACGTCGGTCGAAGAACTGCAGCCTGACGAGCATGACCGCGCGATGTACAAGCAGAAGACTTGGAAGCGTGTCGCAGTGTTGTTCGCCGGGCCGGGCATGAACTTCGTGATCGGCCTGGTGCTGATCTACGGCATCGCAGTCACCTGGGGGCTGCCGAACCTGCATCCCACCGCTGTGATCGGCCAAACATCTTGTGCAGCAAGCGAAATCAAGCAAGGTGATTTCGAGAAGTGCACGGGCGACGGTCCCGCGGCCGCCGCCGGGATCCGGGCCGGTGACGTGGTGGTCAAGGTCAATGGCACTCCGGTCACCGACTTCTCCGACATGGCCGGCGTCGTGCAGAAACTGCACGGGACCGTGCCCGTCGTGATCATGCGCGACGGACAGGCCATGACCAAGTACGTCGACATCGCCCAAAAGCAGCGCTGGGTCACCAACGGCAAAAACAGCGCGCCGAAGCCGGGGACGATCGGCGTGATGGGTGTGGTCGGTACCCAGCCCGGGCCGACCCACTACAACCCGATCAGCGCCGTGCCGGGCACCCTGACTTTCACCGGCAACCTGACCGTGTTGCTGGGCAAGTCGTTGGTCGCCATTCCGACAAAGGTCGGTGCGTTGATGCACGCGATCGGTGGCGGCGAGCGTTCCCTCGACACCCCGATCAGCGTCGTCGGCGCGAGCATCATCGGCGGTGACACCGTGGACCATGGTGTCTGGATGGCCTTCTGGCTCTTCCTGGCGCAGTTGAACTTCATCTTGGGCGTCATCAACCTGGTGCCGTTGCTGCCGTTCGACGGCGGTCACATCGCCATCGCGCTCTATGAGAAATTGCGCAACCTGATTCGGTCGGCCCGCGGCAAAGTCGCAGCGGCGCCGGTGAACTATCTCAAGCTGATGCCGGCAACCTACGTAGTCTTGGTGCTGGTGGTCGGCTACATGCTGTTGACGGTGACCGCGGACGTGGTCAACCCGATCCGGCTGTTCCAATAGCGAGTGCGAGAGAAGGCAAATAGTGACCACAGGTCTGGGTATGCCGTCGGCGCCGGCGCCCACGCTGGCACCGCGCCGTAAGACGCGACAGCTGACGGTCCGCGATGTCGGGGTGGGAAGCGATCACCCCATTTCGGTGCAGTCGATGTGCACCACCAAAACTCACGACGTCAACTCGACCCTGCAGCAGATCGCCGAACTGACCGCCGCCGGCTGCGACATCGTCCGGGTGGCGTGCCCGCGCCAGGAGGATGCCGACGCGCTCACCGCGATCGCCAAGAAGAGCCAGATCCCGGTCATCGCCGACATTCACTTTCAGCCGAAGTACATCTTCGCCGCGATCGACGCGGGCTGCGCCGCGGTGCGGGTAAACCCCGGCAACATCAAGGAATTCGACGGCCGGGTCGGCGAGGTAGCGAAAGCGGCCGGGGCAGCGGGCATTCCGATCCGAATCGGCGTCAATGCAGGGTCGCTGGACAAGCGGTTCATGGAGAAGTACGGCAAGGCAACCCCCGAAGCGCTGGTCGAATCGGCGCTGTGGGAGGCCTCGCTGTTCGAGGAGCACGGCTTCGGGAACATCAAGATCAGCGTCAAGCACAACGACCCGGTGGTGATGGTCGCGGCCTACGAGCAGCTGGCCGCCCAGTGTGACTATCCGCTGCACCTCGGTGTCACCGAGGCCGGCCCGGCCTTCCAGGGCACCATCAAGTCCGCGGTCGCGTTCGGAGCACTCCTGTCTCGGGGCATCGGCGACACCATCCGGGTGTCGCTGTCGGCGCCTCCGGTCGAGGAGGTCAAGGTCGGCACCCAGATCCTGGAGTCGCTGAACCTCCGGCCGCGCGGACTGGAGATCGTGTCCTGCCCGTCGTGTGGGCGGGCTCAGGTCGACGTCTACAGCCTGGCCAACGAAGTCACCGCCGGCCTGGACGGACTCGATGTCCCGCTGCGGGTGGCTGTGATGGGTTGCGTGGTCAACGGACCGGGAGAAGCCCGCGAGGCCGACCTCGGCGTTGCCTCAGGCAACGGCAAGGGCCAGATCTTTGTCCGGGGCGAGGTGATCAAGACCGTGCCCGAGGCGCAGATCGTCGAGACATTGATCGAAGAGGCAATGCGATTGGCTAACGAGACGGGCGCGGACGGGTCAACGCCGAGCGGTTCGCCAGTTGTGACCGTAAGCTGACGTTGGCCTGATCCGGCCGAGTAATTCGTCGCAGAAAGAGTCAGTATGTCGGCTCCGCCCATCCGCCGCATGGTCAGCGAGCGACGGGTGTCTGTTGTGCGCGACGGCGCTTCGGTGCGCAAGGTATTCGACGACGACCCGGTCGGCTCGTGCATGGTGGCGGCGCGAGTGGCCGATCACGGCATGGACCCCAACTCGATCGGTGGCGAATTATGGACGCGCCGTGGGCCCGGCGAGTCGCTGTGTTACGCGGGTGCGAACCTCATTCCATTGCGTGGACGCCTCGATGACCTGTATGCGTTCGCCGATGCGGCGCTGACCGGATCGCGACGCTGTTCTTCGCTGGTCGGGCGTGCCGAGTTGGTGATGCCGATGTGGCACCGTCTCGAACCGGGGTGGGGCCCGGCCCGCGACGTGCGCGACCGTCAGCCCCTGATGGCGCTGACCACGATGCCGACCTGTGCGATCGATCCTGGTGTGCGGCAGGTCAAACCGGACGAACTCGACACCTATCTGGTGGCGGCGATCGACATGTTCATCGGCGAAGTCGGAGTCGATCCCCGACTCGGCGATGGCGGGCGTGGCTATCGCCGCCGGGTCGCCAGCCTGATCGCGGCCGGACGCGCGTGGGCCCGCTTCGAACACGGCGAGGTGGTCTTCAAGGCCGAGGTCGGATCACAGTCGCCGACGGTCAGTCAGATCCAGGGGGTCTGGGTGCACCCCGAGTGGCGCGGCCGGGGACTTGGCACCGCGGGCACTGCGACGCTGGCCGCGGTGATCGTCGGTACCGGCCGCATCGCCAGCCTGTACGTGAACGACTTCAATTCCGTCGCGCGGGCGACCTACGACCGCATCGGCTTCGCCGAGGTCGGCACCTTCGCGACCGTCCTGCTGGACTGACTGCCGGGCACGTCGAGATCGACGTCCGCGCGATCTCCACTCGCACTTTCCGACGCTGCCGTTGATTTCGGCGTGCATGACGGCTCCTCATCGGTGCGCCTCCGCGAATCGGGGATACCAATTCCATAACATCAGCCACAATGGCAACAAAATTCACAGTGGCATCAGCTGCCACATTCGGTCTCGCGGTGCTCGTCTCGACGACCGTGGTGTCGGCCTGCACGCCGAAGCAGGAGGGGCCCGCGCCGGCCGCCCAAAAGTTCTTCAACGCGCTGGCGAACGGCGACACCGGGGCGGCGGCCGACCTCAGCGACAACTCCAGTGACGCGCGCGAGGCGCTCAACGCGGCGTGGACGGGGCTTCAGGCCAGCCATTTGGACACCCAGATCACCGGATCGAAGTACGCCGAGGACACCGGTTCGGTCAGCTACCGCTACACCTGGCACCTGCCGAAGAACCGGCTGTGGACGTACGACGGCAAGCTGAAAATGGCGCGCTACGAAGGTCGTTGGCAGGTCCGCTGGAACAGCACGGACCTGCATCCGCGCCTCGGTGAGCACCAGACCCTGGCCTTGCGGGCCGATCCGCCGAAGCGCGCCTCGGTCAACGAAGTCGGCGGTACCGACGTGTTGGCGCCCGGCTACCTCTACCACTACACGCTGGACGCCTCCAAGGCCGGCGCCTTTCTGATCAGCACGGCCCGCTCGGTGGTCGACGCTCTGCATCCCTTCGATGACACGATCAACGATCCTCAGCGCCTCGCTGAGCAGGCCAGCGGGACAGGCAAGCCGGTCGACTTGATCACGCTGCGTACCGACGACAACAACCGCATTGCGCCGATGCTCAACAGCCTGCCCGGGGTGGTGATCACGCCTCAGGACGAGCTGCTGCCGACCGACTATCACTTCGCGCCGGCCTTGATCAGCCAGGTGAAGAAATCGGTGCTCGACCAACTCGACGGACAAGCGGGCTGGCGAGTGGTCAGCGTCAACCAGAACAATGTCGATTTGGCTGTGCTGCATGAGGTTCAGCCATCGCCCGCGCCGTCGGTGTCGATCAGTCTGGACCGGGCCGTGCAGAATGCGGCACAGCGCGCGGTCGACAACCAGGGCCGGCAGGCGATGATCGTCGTGATCAAACCATCGACGGGGGAGATCCTCGCGGTCGCACAGAATTCCGCGGCAGATAAGAACGGCCCGCTGGCCACCACCGGCCTCTACCCGCCGGGGTCGACGTTCAAGATGGTCACCGCGGGTGCGGCCCTTGAGCGTGACATGGCTAGTCCCAACACGCTCTTGGCTTGCCCCGGCCATCTCGACATCGGACAGCGTGTCGTTCCCAACTACGGCGGGTTCGATCTGGGCGTGGTCCCGATGTCGCGTGCATTCGCCAGTTCGTGCAACACGACCTTCGCCGAATTGGCCAGCCAGATGCCGCCCCGCGGGCTGACCCAGGCCGCCAATCAATACGGCATGGGTCTGGACTACCAGATCGACGGCATCAACACGGTCACCGGATCGGTGCCGCCGACCGTCGACCTGGCCGAGCGCACCGAGGACGGGTTCGGCCAGGGCAAGGTGCTGGCATCGCCCTTCGGCATGGCGATGGTCGCCGCGACGGTGGCCGCCGGAAAGACGCCGGTGCCCACGCTGATCGAGGGACGACCGACGCAGATCACCGGGGACACATCCCCGATCAGCGAGAAGATGATCGAAGGGCTGCGCCCCATGATGCGGCTCGTGGTGACCAATGGCACCGCCAAGGAGATCGCCGGCTGCGGCGAGGTGTACGGGAAGACCGGTGAGGCCGAATTCCCCGGCGGATCGCATTCCTGGTTCGCCGGCTACCGCGGCGACCTCGCGTTCGCCTCGTTGATCGTCGGCGGAGGCAGTTCGGAGTACGCGGTGCGGATGACCAAGTTCATGCTCGAGTCGATGCCCGCCGGTTACCTGGCCTGAAAACCGTTCGGCTGCAATGGTTTAGACAAAGCTGTCGCCCGGCCGCGAGGGGCGACCGGGCGACAGGGTTTTGTTTCGCCGAGCTTGCGGATTCCAGGGGCTCTGGGCAATTCCGCTGCCGACTCGACGTTTTGGCGTCCGAACCGGTGGGGAAGACCCCCCGTCCCCACCGGTCCAGACCGCCACCTCTAGGCGAGGTGGATTCAACGGGATCAGGCGAACGGCGTGCCCGTCAGCAGGTCGATCAGCGGAGTCAGGACGTAGTCCAGTCCGGTCGGCGTCAACAGGCCGTAGTCGAGGCCTGTCGACAGGTAACCGAGGAAGCTGTCCGGCACCAGGTAGGCGTCGGAGCCGCCGGCCAGGGTACCTACCACGCCCTCTGTCGTCTGCGTGTAGAACGCGCTGGGGTCGATCGCGTAGATCAGGTTCTCCAGCCCGTGGTCACCGGCGGTCTGCTCGAACGTGGTGACCGCGGTAACGAACTGCTCGTAGCCTGGCAGGTTCCCCTCCGCCGCCGACATATCCAGGGCATTGTTTTCGAAGCCCTGCGAGCCAGCCGTCGTACCCATCGCACCGAACAGCATGTTGTATGCGTCATCCGGGTGCTGTGTGGGATCGATGGTGGCGAGGCTGTCGTAATAGCTGTCGACAACCGGGGCAGCGCTGGCGGTCCCCATGCCGACAAACGCGGCGACTGCCGCGCCGGCCATAGCTGCCCCGATGCCCAATCCGTTAAACTTCATCTGACTCATGTGCGAGCCTCCTATCTAGGTGTCTCTCCTTGTGGAATGTGGGGTTGCCGCCCCACAGCCGTTGGCTCGCACATGAGTCTTTCTCCCCCTCATGGCGGACGAGCCGTCCGACGAACCGAAGCCTATAACAGCGACGGCGGCTTTGTTAAGCAAATTTTCAGGAAAAAACTCAGGAGAACATATCGTCGCGTTAAGCCTCCTCTTACCAGCGGTTCGAGGGTTTTCGAGTCTTTCAGATATTTAAGTAGGCAAGCGTGTCGGAAGCGTCCTCATGCTGCCGGAACGGCGCGAACCCCGCAAAACAGCAGTTCGGCGCGGTGCACAGCGGTGCTTGGTTGTTGTGGGCCCTGGCCAACTCCTTGCGGACGGCCCGCTGTTGTCGTCATCGCCTCGCAAAAGTCCGGTAAATCAGACGATGAATCCGGTAATCCGAACTCGTTGTCTGAGAGCCGTCAACAATTGTTTCGACACATTCACCAATAACGTCGATAACGTAAACAAGATCAATTTAATCGGCCATTAAAATGGAATGGCTCCGTGCAATTGACGCTCAGCACGGGTTCACATCAAACTCATTTCCGTACTTTTGGCATCAACTCGACCTCTGCACGGGGCGGCCGTTCAGTGGACCTCCGGTAGGTATCGACGGCGGTAGATTGATGGGGCCATGTCACGTCCAGACGAACTGACCGAACTGCGCGTCTCCGATGCCGACCGCAACGGCATCCTGCGGCGCCTGCACAACGCGGTCGCCCTCGGGCTGATCGACATCGGCGAGTTCGAAGAGCGGTCCACCCACGTGTCCTACGCCAGGACCCGTAACGAGCTGGACAGCTTGGTGAGCGATCTGCCCGGACCTGGGGCCATCGTGACCTCCGCCGCTGACCGCGTCGAATTGCGCGGCTGGGCCGGATCGCTCAAGCGTCACGGCGAGTGGACCGTCCCCACCAGGCTGGCGCTGGTGCGCCGGATGGGTTCGGTCGAACTCGATCTGGTCAAGGCCCGGTTCGCCGGCCCGGTGGTCGTGATCGAACTCGACATGCGGTTCGGTTCGGTCGAGATCCGGTTGCCCGACGGCGCCAGCGCGTCGATCGATGACGTCGAGGTGTACGGCGGCAGCGCCAGCGATCGGCGCAAGGTCGCGCCGGCCGAAGGCAGTCCGCATGTGGTGCTGACGGGGCGGGTGGTGTGCGGCTCGGTCAAAGTGAAGGGGCCGCGCCGATCGCTGGTGCGCCGCCGCGACCGCGCCTGACGCGCCCCGCCATGGTCGGACTGTTCGGTTCCTGAGCAGAGGAGTTGCCGGCCTGCGTCGTCGCCGTGAACAGATACCCTGGGCACATGCCTGTTCGTTCCGCCCTGTCCGCCGGCGTGGTGTCGCCGACACTTCCGGTGCCCAAGTCGATCGCCCGCCCGGAATACGTCGGCAAGTCCACTGCCAAGGAGGGCACCGAGCCGTGGGTGCAAACACCCGAGGTCATCGAGAAGATGCGGGTCGCCGGCCAGATCGCGGCCCGGGCGCTCGCGGAGGCGGGCAAGGCCGTGGCCCCGGGTGTGACGACCGACGCCCTGGACCGAATCGCCCACGACTACATGGTCGACCACGGTGCCTACCCATCGACGTTGGGCTACAAGGGTTATCCCAAATCGTGCTGCACGTCATTGAATGAAGTCATCTGCCACGGCATCCCCGACTCGACGGTGATCGAGGACGGCGACATCGTCAACATCGACGTCACCGCGTACATCGACGGCGTGCACGGCGACACCAACGCCACCTTCCTGGCCGGTGACGTCTCCGAAGAGCACCGCCTGCTGGTGGAGCGCACCCACGAGGCCACCATGCGGGCGATCAAGGCCGTCAAACCGGGCCGCGCGCTGTCCGTGGTCGGCCGCGTCATCGAGTCGTACGCAAACCGGTTCGGCTACAACGTCGTTCGCGACTTCACCGGACACGGCATCGGCACCACGTTCCACAACGGCCTGGTGGTGCTGCACTACGACCAGCCGGCCGTCACCACCATCCTCGAGCCGGGAATGACGTTCACCATCGAACCGATGATCAATCTCGGGTCGCTGGACTACGAGATCTGGGACGACGACTGGACCGTGGTCACCAAGGACCACAAATGGACCGCCCAATTCGAGCACACCCTGCTGGTCACCGACTCCGGCGCGGAAATCCTCACTGTTCCATGACGCCGTGAGCGGCGCGCTGCTGGTTGCCGGCACCACATCCGATGCGGGCAAGTCGATGGTGGTAGCCGGGCTCTGCCGATTGCTGGCGCGCAAAGGAATTCGGGTCGCACCGTTCAAGGCGCAGAACATGTCGAATAACTCGGCCGTCACCGTCGAGGGTGGCGAGATCGGCCGGGCCCAGGCAATGCAGGCGCGCGCAGCGGGGCTGGCGCCCAGCGTGCGTTTCAACCCGATCCTGCTCAAGCCGGGCAGCGACATGACTTCACAGCTGGTGATCAAAGGACAGGTCGCCGGCACTGCCAGCGCCGCCGAGTACTGGTCAGATCGCAACAAGCTGGCCGATGTCGTGCAGGACGAACTGGCAAGGCTGCGAGCCGAATTCGATGCAGTGATTTGTGAGGGAGCCGGGTCGCCGGCCGAAATCAACCTGCGTGCAACCGACTTGGTGAACATGGGCCTGGCTCGCGCGGCGAATCTTCCGGTCGTGATCGTCGGCGACATTGACCGCGGCGGGCTGCTCGCGCACCTGTTCGGGACGGTGGCGGTGCTCGACCCGGACGATCAGGCGCTGATCGCCGGATACATCGTCAACAAATTCCGCGGCGACGTCTCGCTCCTGGAGCCCGGGCTACGCCAACTCGCCCACCTCAGTGGCCGTCCTACCTACGGGGTGCTGCCGTACACCGAGGACCTGTGGCTCGACACCGAGGACGCCGTCCCAGTACTGGCGCACCGCATCCTGGGCACCCCACTTCCCCCGCGCGGTACGCAGTGGCTGCGCGTCGCGGTGCTGAGGTTGCCGCGGATATCGAATTCCACCGACGTCGAAGCGCTGGCCTGCGAGCCCGGCGTGCTGGTCCGCTGGGTGCGAGAACCGGCCGATCTGGCCGACACCGACGTCATCGTGCTGCCGGGCACCAAGGCCACCGTCGCTGACCTGGCGTGGCTGCGCGAGCGGGGACTCGAGCAGGCAATCCGCTCGCACGCTACCTCCGGCCGCGCCGTCCTGGGCATTTGCGGCGGCTTCCAGATGCTGTGCCGGTCGATCGACGACCCGGTCGAAAGCCGGTCCGGTCGGGTCGCCGCGCTGGGGATGCTGAACGCCGACATCACGTTCGCGCCGGACAAGGTGCTGCGGCGTCGGGAGGATTCGCTACACGGCTACGAGATCCACCACGGACGGGTGGACCACTGCGAGGAGGACACCTGGTTCGACCTCGACGGCGTGACGGAGGGGTATCGGCGTGGTCAGGTGTTCGGGACGCACTGGCACGGTTTGTTCGACAACGACGACTTCCGCCGGCAGTGGCTGACAACCGCCGCGACAGCCGCCGGCCGCGACGGTTTTGTGGTTGCCGACGACATCGATGTGGCTGCGCGCCGTGATGGCCAGCTGGACCTGATGGCCAATCTGTTGGACGCCCATCTCGATGTCGACGCGGTCACCAGCCTGCTGGACAACGGGCCCCCGCGACGGCCGACGATCGCCACTACATTGAGTTGAACGCGCCAATGACTGCCACAATCAAGGGCTTTCGTCAAAGACGGCAAGCGTTGTCACCAGCCTCGTCGCAAGTCCTGCACACGAGTTAAATGTTGCGGCTGCGTTTCTAACTGCCACTCGGCTACCGATCCGGCCGAAAACGCCCCGCGCGCGGGGCAATTCACTGTAATTTGCTGTAGTGCCTTCGGCGATGATGACGACCGTCGACGGGTTTCCCATCCAGGTCTGCGACACCGGTCCGGAGAAGGGCTCCGTCGTCGTGCTGTTGGCTGCGGCGCAGCGGGCACTCCCGGCCTACGAGCCGGTCTGCGAGCGTCTGCACACTGCCTCGCTGCGCACCATTGCGATCGCTCCCGACCCGCGCCTGACACCCAAGTCGGTGATAGGCATTCTCGACGTACTCGACGTCAGCTGGGGTGTGCTGGTCGGTGACCGCGACGGCGCCGAACTGGCCTGGGAATTGGCCGCCACCCGACTGGACCGTTTCACCGGCCTCGTGGTGATCGACCGGGGCCATCCGCGCGTCGCCGACCACGCCGGCGTCATCCGCGACGGCGACTGTCCACCGGTGGAGATCAACACGACGGCTCTGGTCAGCAATTCCGCGGCGCAGTCGGTGGCTCAGGCCAGTCAGCGGTTCGTCTACGGCGACTACCGGGTGGTCGAATTGCTGGGGCGACGCAACGCCCACGAGTCGACGGCGCAGTTGGCCGCCGAGATCGTGCTGCGCACCAGCACGTGGTGACCGATACCATCACGGGAGTGAACTTGACCCGCGACGGGCTTCAGCGCCTCGTCGAAGCCGGTGAGATTGACACGGTGATCGTCGCGTTCAGCGACATGCAGGGACGGCTGATGGGCAAGCGGGTCTCCGCGGACTTCTTCGCCGACCGGGTCGCCGAAGAGGGCGCCGAGTGCTGCAACTACCTGTTCGCCGTCGACGTCGACATGAACACGGTCAAGGGCTACGCAATGGCGGGCTGGGACAACGGTTATGGCGACATGGTGATGAAGCCGGACCTGACCACGTTGCGGCGCATCCCGTGGCTGCCGGGTAGCGCGCTGGTGCTTGCCGACCTGCTGTGGCACGACGGCCGTCCTATCGAGCCCGCGCCGCGTCGCGTCCTGACACGTCAACTCGACCGCTTGCAAGAGCACGGGCTGCGCGCTGACGTCGCCACCGAGCTGGAGTTCATGGTTTTCGACAACACGTACCGGCAGGCCTGGGCCAGCGGCTATCGCGACCTGACCCCCGCCAGCGACTACAACCTGGACTACGCGTTGATGGCTTCGAGTCGTCTCGAGCCGCTACTGCGCGACATCCGGCAGCACATGCAGGGCGCGGGTCTGCGCTGGGAAGCCGTCAAAGGGGAGTGCAACAAGGGACAGCAGGAGCTCGGCTTCGGCTACGACGAAGCGCTGATCACCTGCGACAACCATGGCATCTACAAAAACGGTGCCAAAGAAATCGCCGACCAGCACGGCCAGTCGCTGACGTTCATGTCCAAATACGATGAGCGCGAAGGCAACAGCTGCCATATCCATATGTCGCTGACAGCGCTGGATGGTTCCGCGGTGTTCGCCGACGACAACGATTCGCTGGGCATGTCGCCCATCTTTCGCAGCTTCGTCGCGGGCCAGCTGGCCACGCTGCGCGAGCTGACGCTGTGTTATGCGCCGAACATCAACTCCTACAAACGTTTTGCTGACCGTAGTTTCGCCCCCACCGCTGTGACGTGGGGGGTGGACAACAGGACGTGCGCCCTGCGCGTCGTCGGACACGGCGCGAGCATGCGGGTGGAATGCCGAGTGCCCGGCGGAGATGTCAACCAATACCTGGCCGTTGCGGCGCTGATTGCCGGCGGACTACACGGTATCGAGCACGAATTGCCGCTGCCGGAGCCCTGTACCGGCAACGCCTATGAGCAGGCGAAGGACGACGACACCAGTCGATTGCCCGGTACGCTGGCCGATGCCACGACGCTCTTCGATGCGTCGGCGGTCGCCCGGCGGGCGTTCGGCGATGCAGTGGTCGATCACTACGTCAACACCGCCCGCGTCGAGGTGGCCGCTTTCAACAAGGCTGTCACCGACTGGGAGAGGGTTCGCGGGTTTGAGCGGTTTTAGACCTCCGGTCGTCGGTCTGACCACCTATCTCACTCGAGCGCAAATGGGTGTCTGGGATGTGCGTGCCGGCGTCCTGCCCGAGGTCTACTTCAAGGGCGTCACGGGGGCCGGTGGTGCGGCTGTGCTGCTTCCGCCGCAGCCGGTGGACTCCGAGATCGCCGAGCGCGTGCTGGACAGCCTCGACGGGCTGTTGATCACCGGCGGCAACGATGTCGACCCGGGCACCTACGGTCAGGACCCGCATCCGAATAACGACAAGCCCGCCCCGGAGCGTGACGACTGGGAGTTTGCGCTGCTGCGTGGAGCACTCGCGCGGCGGCTTCCGGTGCTGGGTATTTGCCGCGGCGCGCAGGTGCTCAACGTCGCGCTCGGCGGAACGCTGCATCAGCACCTGCCCGACGTCATCGGCCACAGCGGCCACCGCGCCGGCAACGCGGTGTTCACCACGCTGCCCGTGCGCACGGTGCCCGGCACCCGGCTGGCTGCGCTGGTGGGCGCGTCCGTCGATGCCCGGTGCTATCACCATCAGGCCATCGCCGAGATCGGCGAGGGCCTGGTCGTCAGCGGCTGGGACGCCGATGGGGTCGTCGAGGCCCTGGAACTGCCGGGGGGCGACTTCGTGCTCGCGGTGCAGTGGCATCCCGAGGAAAGTCTGGACGACCTGCGACTGTTCTCGGCGATCGTCGAGGCGGCGCGGGCTTACGCGAAGGAGCGGCACCAATGACTGTGGATCTCACGCAGCGGCTGGCCGGCAGAATCGCCGTCGTGACCGGTGGTGGCGGCGGTATCGGCCTGGCCTCGGCACGACGGCTGCACGCCGAGGGCGCCACCGTAGTCATCGCCGACATCGACGAGCGCAGCGGCACCGCTGCCGCCAATGAGGTGGGTGGTTCCTTTGTGCCCGTGGATGTTTCGGACGAGGCCTCGGTCAACAACCTATTCGACACCGTCGCGAGCAGCCATGGTGCGGTGGACATCGCGGTCAACAACGCCGGCATCTCACCCCCCGATGACGATCTGATCGAGAACACCGAACTGCCGGCCTGGCAGCGGGTGCAGGATGTCAACCTGAAGTCGGTGTACCTGTGCTGCCGTGCGGCGTTGCGCCACATGGCGCCCGCCGGACGCGGATCCATCGTCAACATCGCCTCATTCGTGGCGGTGATGGGTTCGGCTACTTCGCAGATTTCCTACACCGCCTCCAAAGGTGGGGTGCTGGCCATGTCACGAGAGCTCGGTGTGCAATTCGCGCGCCAAGGCATCCGGGTCAACGCGCTGTGCCCCGGACCGGTCAACACCCCACTGCTGCAAGAGCTTTTCGCCAACGACCCCGAGCGCGCCGCGCGCCGGATGGTGCACGTCCCGATGGGCCGCTTCGGTGAGGCCGACGAAATCGCCGCCGTGGTGGCATTTTTGGCCAGCGACGACGCCTCATTCATCACCGCGGCAAGCTATCTCGTCGACGGCGGAATCAGCGCGGCCTACACCACGCCGCTGTAGCGCTGCCCCTCAACCCGCTGATGGTGGATGGGCCATCACCGTCGGGCGGACCCCATATCGAGGCGTGGCGGAGCCGAAGCGGTTTCCGGCCGCATTAGCGGACGCCATCCCGGGTATGCCGGCCGCGATTGCGGGGGAAGAGGCCGGCGGCATGCCTCCAAGCGCCGCCCCGGAGAGGCCGGGCAGCGGGCTTACCGCGGGGGAGACCACATCCCAACTAGGTGGCACCGCCATCGCTCCGATTGCCGTACCCCGCCCCAGGGCGGCTGATACCGCGCCGGCATCCCCCAATTCGCTTAATCCGGCGGCTGGAACAGCCAGCGTGCCGCCGGCTCCGGCGGCCGCGGCCGCATCCCCGGCGGCTTCCGAAGCCGCACCGGCACCTTCGGCTGCCTCGGAAGCCGCACCGGCACTTCCCATGCCGACGAAATCGCTCATGGTTCCCAGAAAGTTACCCGGCATGTAGAAGCCGGAGGAGAAGAGCGTATTGAGTCCGTTGTTGTTCAGGAATGCGCCCAACGGGGACCCATCTGTTCCGGCCAGGAAGCTCAGGATTCCGGCCGGGGTGGTGAGGTTCGATCCGTCCAGTCCGAGCCAATTCATGACGCCGGTGAGACCCGAGGACGTCGTCGATGAGGCGGGCGACGCGAGGCCTTGCAGCGCACCGGGGACCGCGGTCACGAGCTGTGACAGCGGCGCCGACGTTTCCATGCCGACTGCCTGACCGGTGGCGGCGGTCGGCGCGGGTTCGGTGAACGGCGTCAATGTTGATGCGGCTGAAGAAGATCCGGCGTAGGCGTACATCGTGCCGGCGTCTTGGGCCCACATCTCGGCATAGTGGGCCTCGGTGGCTGCGATCGCCGGGGTGTTCTGGCCGAGCAGGTTGGTGGCGACCAGCGATGCCAACAACGCGCGATTGGCGACGATCACCGGCGGCGGCACTGTCGCGGCGAACGCCGCGTCGTACGCGCTGGCCGCCGCGTTGGCCTGGCTTGCGGCCTGTTCGGCTTGTGCCGCGGTCGCGCTCATCCACGACACGTACGGCGCGGTGGCCTTCGCCATCGACAGTGCCGCCGCGCCACGCCAGGGGCCACTGGTGAGGTCGGTAATGACCGACCCGTAGTCTCTTGCCGCCGAATACATCTCGACGGCAAGGTTATCCCAAGACGCTGCGGCGGCCATCAAGGGCATGGAACCCGAACCGGTGTACATCAGACCAGAATTGACCTCTGGTGGCAGTGCTGCGAAATCCATTTCGGGCTCCTCACCTTGCCGCGACCGCGTTGGCCGCTTCGGTGGCGGCGTAGGCGCCGGCGCTGGCCGTCAGCACCGAGACGAACATCTGGTGAATCGCTGCGGCTTTGGCGCTGACCGCCTGATACATCTGCGCGTGAGCGTCGAATTGCAGTGCAGTCAAGGCGGAAACCTCGTCGGCCGCCGCGGGCGAAAGGCCGGTGGTGGAGGCCAGCGCCGCCGTGTTCCGAGCGCTCACCGCCGACCCTATTGACTCCAGTCTTCCCGCTGCTGCGAACAACATTTCCGGTGCGATGTTGACGAATGACATAACATGCTCCTTCATAGGGTCCGGTCTCGAAATGTCATGGCGTAGGCTGATTTCAGACAGCCAGAACCCCATCGTTGACCGGACCGGAAAATTACGGTCATGAATTCTGGTTCGGTGGACCCACTGCTTTTGGGCAGCAACCCACCCAGCTCTGAACCCTGTATGAGGTCGAGCTGCAACAACTTTCAGCTAGCTGTGACGAGGTGGTGATCGCGGCTTGGCGGGTAGCCAAGCCGATTTCTCGACGCGCTTCAGCCGACGCGTTCGGCCTGCACCGTCCACTTCTCCTCGATGCGCCCGTAGCGCCAGATCAGTAACGCGCCGGCCCACGTCACGACGAACAAGCCGACGATCAGAAAGCCGACTGCGTTGAGGTCGACTCCGCCTATCCAGCGCCAGAATTCACCGGTCCAATGACATTGCTCGGCGAGAAGCGCGAGGAGTTCGACGCTACCGATGAGCAACGCCACCACCACCGAAAGACCGGTGATGGTGAGGTTGTAGTAGACCTTGCGGACGGGGTTCGAAAACGCCCAGCCATAAGCGAAATTCATGAACGAGCCGTCAATGGTGTCCAGGAGGCACATGCCCGCGGTAAACAACACCGGCAGGCACAAGATGGCGTACCACGGCAGGCCTGCCGCGGCACTGGTGCCGGCCAGCACCAGAAGTGCGACCTCGGTCGCGGTATCGAAACCCAGACCGAACAACAGCCCGATCGGATACATCTGCCAGGACGCGTCCACCGATTTGGTGAAGCGGCCCAGCACCCGATTCAGCAGTCCGCGGTTGTTCAAATGTGTTTCGAGCTCCGCTTCGTCGAAGTCGCCGCGCCTCATGTGCCTGAATACGCGCAGGATGCCGACCAGGATGACGACATTGATCATCGCGATCAGGTACAGGAACACACCCGAGATGCCGGTCCCGATCAGGCTCGCGTAGTGATGCAACGACGAGGAGTCTCGCTCGACCGGTCCGATTACGGCTTTGAGGCCGACGGCGATCAGCAGAGCCAGCCCGAAGACCACTGACGAGTGGCCGAGGGAGAAGAAGAATCCCACGGCCAGCGGCCGCTGCCCGTCGTTCATCAGCTTGCGGGTGGTGTTGTCGATTGCGGCTATGTGGTCGGCGTCGAACGCGTGACGCAGCCCCAGTGTGTAGGCGGTCAGGCCGACGCCGATACCGAACGCTTTGCCGCCAACGCTCAGATGGGCCGGCTCGATGACGAATATCAGAGTGCCCCAGCCGAGTACATGAAGCCCGACAACGACTCCCAGCATCGACCCCAGGCGGCTCCATTCGCCGGCGGCCAGCCCGCCGCGCAGCGGAATTTGACGCGACGATGCCCGCCTGCTGAGAGTGTCAGCGGCCATGTCGCGTCCCATCTAGAGCTAAATCCCGGCCGATCTCGACGCTAAACTTCTTGCGGACGATTCGCAAGAATTCTCGCGGGCCCGGCCCCGGTGTCAGCCAAAGCTGATCAATGGAATCGCCAGCTCTGCGGAGGTCGCCCCGCCATGGAACCCGATGAGCTGGGCCACTTCCGATGGCTCGTGATCGCCGGCCAGCACCGCGCTGTCGTCCAGACAATCGACCACAACGTCGCCGATCCGGGACAGGTGGTCGGGATGGACGGGTCCGAACAGCCCGTCGGCGACCGCCTGATCGCGGCTGCGCACCGTGGCCCGCCCGTCGAGCACCTCACGCCAGGCGGCGATCACGTCGGAGGCCGCGCCTGGCTCAGTATGCAAGTAGCGCACTCGTGGATCGCCGGCTATCACGCGCACTCCCGCAGACAACCGCGCGTCGGCGTCGGCGTCGACCCGCTTGTCCGCCGGCACATTGAGTCCGCCGTGGTCGGCGGTGATCAGCAGCGCGGCATCGCTGGGCAGGGCGTCGACCAACCGGGTCAGCAGCGCGTCGACGTACCTGCCCGCGTCGTGCCACCGCGGGGAGCCGATGCCGAACAGGTGGGCTGCGGTGTCGAGCACGGCGGTGTAGGCGTAGACCAGCCCGGGTGCCGTCTGTAGCTGTTCGATGACCAACCGCGGGTAGTCGTCGTCGGGATGTGCGGCGACGATCTGTGCGCCCCGGTAAGCAGCTGTGGTGAGGCCGCTGCCGACAAATGCCGAAGGCAGCACCGCACGCACCTCAACACCAGCCCGCGACAATCGCTCGAACCAGGTTGGGACGGGCTGCCATTGGGCGGGTGGCGGATCGTCGCGCCACGCGATGTGGTTGAGCACCCGGTCGCTGCGCGAAAGCTTGAGGGTGAAACCCAGAATTCCGTGTTCGCCGGGTGTCGCCCCGGTGGACAACGACACCAGGCTGGTCGGGGTGGTGGAGGGAAAGGTGCAGGTGAGTTCGTCGAGCCGGCCGGCGGTACCGGCCAGCACCGAGGCCAGCAGCGGCGCGTCGGCGGCCAAATCCGGCAGCAGGTGCAGGCCCATCCCGTCGATCAGCACGACGGCAACGCAGCGGACGTCACCGATCCGCTGGGCCAGACCGAGCTGGTCCACCGCTGCGTCGACGGACAGTAATGCGGCCGCGGCGGGCAGCACATCGCAGATCGAACCGGCCACGGCCACAGTCTGACAGCCGCACGACGTCGCGCGGATGCGGCCGATCCGGATATTGGTCTGCGATTCGACGATCGGCTGCGTGATACTGGACGGGTGGCCAGGCCTTCGGCTTTGGATCCGGCCGTCATCGAGCGGATCGGCGAGCTCCTGCGCGCGCACGGTCTGCGACGAATGGCGTCCCGCATCGCGGTCCTCGCCGTGCTCGAGCCGGTCCATGGTCACCTTTCGGTGGCAGAGATCGACCAACGGCTACGCGACTGCGTGCCGCCCGACGATCAGCCACCGGATCTGGCGACGATCTACCGGACGGTGACCACGTTGGTAGATCAGGGTGTATTGCATGCGTTGACGTTGGACGGCGGCGTCACCACCTACGGCTTGGCCGCCGACCCGCATCATCACGCGGTGTGCACCGAGTGCGGGTCGATCATCGAAGTGCCGGCGGGTCGACTGGCCTCCGCGCTCGAACATGCGATGGCGGGCAGCTCATTTGCGTTGTCCGAGCGAGCGGGTCTCACGTTGCGCGGGTTGTGTCCGCGTTGCCAGGCTGATGCGGCGGTCTGAGCGCGAGCCGCTCATTGGTGAGGTCGAGTTGGCGACGGGTGCTCTCGGCCAGCGTGCGGATCTGTTCGGGCTGCAACCGGCCGCACAGCCGACCCCAGTGGATCGCGATCCGGTCACCGGCGGTCACGTCGGGTATTGCGCTGTAGCCATCGGCCCACACGTCGAGTAGCTGTGCCGACGGCTCGGACAGGCCCAGCGCGTGCCCGTTCCACACCAATCGGCGGCAGGACACCTCGATGTTTTCGCCGTCACGGGAAAGCACTGTGCCCCACGTGATTCTGCAGTTGTCCAGCACGCTGAGCGGGTGCTTGTCGAGGCTTCCCCCACGTCGACCCAGAAACCGGGTCCACGGATAGACCCCGAACACGTGAAAGCCATGATTGCCGGCGGCCTCGCGGGCCAGCTCCGAGGTCAGATGCGACCAGTACCGACCCGCCTGCGGACCGATGATCTCGAGCAGCGCGTCGAACAGCTCGCGCGGGTCGAGGTCGGCACCGACGCCGTCCCCGAGCCAATACGACTCGACCAGACGATGATCCAGCGGGTCGGCGATGCCCGTCAGCCGCGACAGCACCCGCAGATACGGCCAGGCGCCGGAGAACATCGTCGCCGCGTGACGGACCGCATCGACCGAGCCGTCGCGCAGGGTCGCGCCCAGCGGGGGACCGCAGTACCCCAGTGCGTTCGGAGCGTAGGCGTAGCGGGCGAACATCTCGACGCCTGCGGTGCCGGGCTCGGCGTCGACGGTCAAGTGCGCCCCACCAGCTTGATGGCATCACGGTGCATGCGGCCGAAGTTGTAGTACGCGGCGCACGCCCCCTCGGGCGACACCATGCACGTCCCGATCGGCGTCTCCGGGGTGCAGGCGGTGCCGAAAACCTTGCATTCCCAAGGCTTGAGCACGCCCTTGAGGACCTCGCCGCACTGGCACGCCTTCGGGTCGGCGACCCGCACGCCCGGCATCGCGAACCTCAGCTCGGCGTCGAACTCGGCGAAATCGTCGTGCAGCCGCAATGCGCTTTGCGAGATGAACCCCAAGCCGCGCCACTCGAAGTGTGGACGCAGCGCAAACACCTTGCCCATCAAGGCCAAAGCGGCCGGGTTGCCGTGCTCGGGTACGACGCGCTTGTACTGGTTCTCCACCTCGCAGCGGCCCTCACGAATCTGGCGCAGCAGCATCGCGACGGCGGCCAGAATATCAAGGGGCTCGAAACCGGCTACCACCAACGGCTTTCGGTATACATCGGGCACGAAGCGATAGGGCCGATTGCCCACCACCGTGGAGACGTGGCCCGGGCCGATGAAGCCCGACAGTCGCAGGTCGGGCGATTCCAGGATGGCCTTGATCGGCGGGACGATCGTGACGTGGTTGCAGAAGACGCTGAAATTGCGCAGTCGCAGCTCGCGGGCCCGCACCAGGGTCACCGCCGTCGAGGGGGCGGTGGTCTCGAAGCCGATGGCGAAAAACACCACGTGCTTGTCGGGGTTGTCGATCGCTATTTTCAGTGCGTCCAAGGGGGAGTAGACAAAGCGCACGTCGGCCCCGCGTGCTTTGGCGTCGAGCAAGCTGCCCGCCGAACCCGGTACCCGCATCATGTCGCCGAAGCAGGTGAAGATCACGTCGGGCTCGGCCGCCAGCCACATCGCGTCGTCGATGCGGCCCATCGGAATCACGCAGACCGGGCAGCCCGGCCCGTGCACCAGCTCGACGGGCTCCGGCAATAGATGTTCGATGCCGTGGCGGTAGATCGTATGTGTGTGGCCGCCGCAGACTTCCATGAACTTGAACGTGTCACCACCCGCGGCCAGCTGCTCGATGGCGACCAGCAGCTTGCGAGCCGCGGCCGGGTCGCGGAATTCATCGACGAATTTCATGGTGTGCCCCCTTACGTGATCGCCGACGAGTCAAAGGCTTCCATCTCGGCGGCGTAGGCCTCGCCGAGTTTCTTGATGGCCGCCAGGGTCAGCAGAGCCTCGGTTTCGTCGATCTTGGCCATCGCGAACCCGACATGAACCAACACCCAGTCGTCGCGCTCGGGCATGTCGTCTTCCAGCAGCCGCACGCTGATCGTGCGTTGCACCCCGCTGACATCGACCTTCGCCAAATACTCTGCCGGGTCGGTGATTTCGACGATCCTACCCGGAATCCCAAGACACATGTGCGGTGAACTCCCCTCTTCAGCAGATCCGCGGCAGCGGGTCGCCGACCAGCATGTCAACGATTCGGGTGCCGCCGAACCCGGTACGTAGCACCACGCTCTCGGCCGGCTCGGCGACGATTTCGCCGACCTCCGCAGCGTGCGCGCCCAACGGATGCGACCGCAACGCGGCCAGCCCGGCCGCCGCATCCTCCGAAGCGAGCACCGCGACGAACTTGCCCTCATTGGCGACATACAGCGGATCGATGCCGAGCAACTCGCACGCACCGTTGACCGCGGGCGCTACGGGAAGTCGATCCTCGTCGAGCACCACCCCGAGGCCGCACGCCTGAGCCAATTCGTTGCACACGGTGCCGACCCCACCCCTGGTTGCGTCACGCAGCCACCGCGTGGACGGTGCGGCCGCCATCAGTAGCTCTACCAGCGGGCTCACCGACGCGGTGTCGGAGACGATGTCGGCCTCGATGGCCAGATCGCCCCGGGCGAGCATGACCGCCATGCCGTGATCGCCCATCGACCCCGACAACAGCACCTTGTCGCCGGCTTGCACCGACGCCGCCGACAAGGTGCGTCCGGCGGGGACGACCCCGGCCCCGGTGGTGGTCACGAACATGCCGTCGGCCGCGCCCCTGGGCACCACCTTGGTGTCGCCGGTGACGATCTGCACTCCGGCGGCGGCGGCCGCGGCCGCCATGTCGGCGACGATCTCCTTCAGTTCGGCGATGGGGAAACCTTCTTCGAGGACGAACGCCGCCGAGATCCATGCCGGCACGCCGCCTGCCATCGCGATGTCGTTGCAGGTGCCATGGACGGCGAGCTCACCGATCGAGCCGCCGGGGAAACGTCTGGGCTGCACCACAAATGAGTCGGTGGACATCGCCAGTCGCTCGCCGCCGGGCAGCGCGAGCACGGCGCCGTCGCCCAGCGACTCCAGCGTCGGGTTGCGGAATGCCTCCACGAACACCGCATCCACCAGCGCCGCTGATGCTTTGCCGCCCGCGCCATGCGCGAGCGTCACATGGTCATCCACCAGCCGAGGACGACGCCGTCGAAACGAATCGATCCGCTCGATCACCTCGCCCTCGGCGAATCGTGGTCCCGACGAGAGGTAGTCGCCCACGTGTTTGCTCATGCCGCCCCCAGTCCTTCCTCGCTGCCGAGCCGCTCATGCACTGCGAGCCACAGCTGGTATCCCAGCAGCGCTTGCGATTCCTGAATCCGGTGCACGCTTTGCGATCGAACGACGAAGCAGGCGTCCACATTCGGGTTGTCCGCAAACGCACCGCCGTCGTAACCGGCGAAACCGAGGGTGAACAGGCCGCGTCGGCGCGCCTCCGCCAGCGCGGTCAGCAGGTTCGGTGAATTGCCGCTGGTCGACATCGCCACCGCTACGTCACCGGCCGCGGCGCGGGCGATCAGCTGTCGCGCGAACACCAATTCGAATCCGACGTCGTTTCCGAGCGCGGTGACGATCGCCTGATCGTCGGTCAACGACCAAGCGGGTAACGGCTTTCCGAGCGGGGGCCGGGAGAACAGGGCCGCCAGGGTGGTGGCATCGGTGCAGCTGCCGCCGTTACCGAAGGTGAACATCCGGCCACCGGCAGCGAACCGCCGCGCCACCTCATGTGCGGCCGCTTCCAGCAGTTCGGTGTTGGCTTCCAACGTGGTTCGTCGCAGCAATAGGCTCTCGGTCGCCTTGGCCTGGGCGGAGGCGGCCAAGTCCGCCAGCAGCGACTCGGGGTTGTCCTGCTGCTCGTCGATGAACGGATACAGGAAGTCGGTGGGCTCGTCGTGACTCATGGGTTCTCCTCGTCGCCGAGGCGGCTGATCGCGGTGCCGGCGTGCACCAGCACCAGATCACCGACGGCGACCGGCTCGACGAGTGTGGTGAGCACGGTCTCGATACCCCGCGCGGTGCGGACCGAGGCCTGCCCGTCGACACCGGTCGTCATCACCTCACCGAGGCGCCCCTCGTCGCTGCAGGTCACGCACACCTCTTCGGCGCATCGGGGTTTGAGTAAGCCGGAATGTTCGAAACATACGTGGGTCAGCTCCCACAGCAGGTGGTAGAACAACACGAAGCCACCGGTGGCGGGCACTCGCGGATCCGGGTCGTCGAGCCAGAGCACGTGGTCGGCCGCGCCGGCGGCCGGTCGGTCGCCGCTGCCGATCCAGAATGTGGCGGCGCCCCAGGCCGGGCTGCGGCCCATCACCGACCGCAGCACCGGATCATCGGCGCCACCGACCCCGATCACCACGTCACCGGGGCGTACCGAAACCCGCACCAGATCAACCAGATCCGGCCCGGTCAAGGCGACCGCGGGGAGGGCGCGTTTTCCCATGATCACCGGATGCACGAACTCGACGGCGATGTGCAGCGCGTGGGGCTCCCACGACGGGGCGATCGACCACATGGTGGCGCCCGCGGCGAAACGCCTGGCCAAGGTGAAGGCCGCCGCCGCAAGATCGGTGGCCAGATCTGCGGCCAACTCGTCGCCGAGGCCGCGATCGACGGCGCTGGTGGTGATCACGTCTCGGCCTCTTCCCGTGCTGTCAACACCGAAATCGCGGCCTGGCCCAGCGCCAGCCCGCCGTCATTGGGCGGTACCGTGCGGTGAGTCAAAACCTCGAATCCGGCCTCCCGCAATCGGTGTCGACACATCTGAAGCAACAACACATTTTGAAAGACCCCACCGGTGAGGCCCACCAATCGCACCGACCCCGCCAGCTGCTCGATTGCCTCGACGACCGCCACCGCCACCGCACGGTGGAAGGCCGCGGCGAGTGACGCCGGAGTCACACCTTGGCGCAGCGCCGACACCATCGTGCACACCAGGGTGGTCGGGTCGATCACTCCGTCGGCGCCGATCGTCAGATGCAGCGGTGTTCCGGCGGAGTCGCCGACCGACTCCGCGAGCGCCTCCAACTCGATGGCGGCCTGACCCTCATAACTGATGCGGTGTCGCACCCCGAGCATCGAGGCGACTGCGTCGAACAACCGGCCCATGCTGGAACAGGGCACGCAGCCGCGGCCGCTTTCCAATTGAGACCGAATGAGCCGTAATTCGCCGTCAGTGGCGGCGGCGACCGGTGCCAGATCCGGTGTCCAGTCGATCCCGGCCGCCCACAACTGCGACAGTGCCATCCGCCACGGATTGCGCACCGCCGCATCACCGCCCGGCAGTGGTACGGCCAACAGGTGTCCGACCCGGACGAAGCGGTGACTGTCCTGACCGAGCTTGAGAAACTCGCCGCCCCAGATCGTGTGATCACAGCCGTATCCGGTGCCATCGAACGACACGCCGATGATGGGCTCGCCGATACGTCGGTGTTCGGCCAGCAGCGAAACGACGTGCGCGTGGTGGTGCTGGATGAGATCCAGCGGTCGGTCGCCCGTTCGTCGATCCGCCCAACTGCGGGTGTGATAATCCGGATGCAGATCGGCTGCCAGTCGCGTTGGCTGGCAGCGCATTTCGCTGAGTTGGCGCACCGAGCGCTCGAATGCCTGCAGAGTCTCCAGCGTTCCCATGTCGCCGATGTGTCCGGACAGGTAGGCCCGGGCGCCATCGGTGAGGCAGAAGGTGTTTTTGAGTTCCCCGCCGACGGCCAGCACCGGCGGCCCGCCTTGGCCGAGGTCGACGGGCAGCGGTGCGTATCCACGGGACCGCCGGATCGGCAGATCGTGGGCGACGCCGTGGTCGGCGACGACGCGCACCACCGAGTCGTCGCACGGGACGTGAATTGGGCGGTCGTGATCGAGAACCGCGTCGCATAGACTCCGAAGGCGTTGCACCGCATCATCATCGGTGAAGCAGATCGGTTCGTCGGAGCGGTTGGCGCTGGTCAGAACCAACGCATCGGGCACCGGCACGTCGCCGCCGGGGACCCGGGCAAGCAGCAGGTGATGGACGGCCGAATACGGCAGCAGTAACCCGATCAACGGGGTGCCGGGCGCGACAGCGTCCGCGATCGGCGCATCGTGGCGGCGCCGCAGCAGCACGATCGGCCGGGCCGCACTGGACAGCAGCGCGGCTTCAGCGTCGTCGATGTGTGCGTAGCGACGTGCGACGTCCAGATCTCGAACCAGCACGGCCAGTGGCTTGGCGCCGCGTCCTTTGCGGGCGCGCAGCCCCACGACCACCGCCTCGTCGTCGGGCCGGCAAGCCAGGTGGAAGCCGCCGATGCCCTTGATCGCGACCACGGCGCCCGAGGCCAGCGCGTCCTGGGCGGCGGACAGAGCGCCATCGGATTCGCTCACACGATCGTTTGCAGAGTCAAACCACAGTGCCGGACCACAATTCGGGCAGGCGATGGGCTGTGCGTGGAAGCGGCGGTCGGTCGGGTCCTGGTACTCGGCGGCGCAACGTTCGCACATGGGGAACACCGACATGGTGGTGGCCGGACGGTCGTAGGGCAGCGCCTGGATGATGGTGAACCTGGGACCGCAATTGGTGCACGTGATGAACGGGTGTCGATAGCGGCGGTTTCCCGGGTCGAACAATTCGGCGATGCAATCGTCGCAGACGGCGATGTCGGGAGGAATCGGCGTGCCGGCACCGGCCCGCGTCCGGCTTTCCGCGATGCGAAAGGTGTTGTCGAACGCGCTATCTGCCGCCACCTCCTGGATGGTGACGTTGCTGATGATCGCCAACGGCGGCGCTTCGGCACGGAGCCGACGATGGAATTCGTCGATGCAACCGCCGGGGCCCTGCACTTCCAGAAAGACCGAGCCCGAATCGTTTCCGACGAACCCGGTCAGGCCGAGCTCGTTGGCGATCCGGTGGACGAACGGGCGGAATCCGACCCCCTGCACCACACCGGTGACCGTGCACCGTTGGCGGATGTGTACGGATTGCACCAACGTGTCAGTCATAGCCACTGCCCGCCGGCTCGCGTCCCTGGCCCATTAACTCCAGCCCGGCCATCGCCTGCTCCGCACCCTCGCGGTCGGTCTTCTCGACGACGAAACCCATGTGAATGATCACCCAGTCACCCGCGGCGAACGATTCGTCCGGCAGCATGCCGATGTTGACCTTGCGCTGCTTTCCGGCGACGTCGACCAATGCGAGTTGTCCCTCGTAACCCTCTAGGAGCTTGACCACCTGGCCCGGTATGCCGAGACACATTGTTCAGCCGAGTCTTTCGCCGGTCGCCGCCGGCGGCCGGACCAGCAGACCCGCGACGACCTCACCGACGGTGTCGATTGCCCGTGGTACTGCGTCGGCGACGGCCGCACTGAGCCCGATGCCGTCGTCCACATTCTCCGCCTCGCAGCCGACGACGATGGTGTAGGGCGGCGTCCCGCCGAGTGCGCCGAGACTGGCGAACACCGCCGCGGGATCCATGCTGTGCGCATCCAACGCGGCTGTGGCCGAATGTGGTTCGTGGTCAGCCTCGAAGACGTGCAGCGCGCCCGGGTTGCCGCGGCTGGGTATCGCGTCGACGATGACGAGCGCGTCCCAGTCTTCGAGCAAGTCGTAGGCCAGATGCATGCCGGCAATGCCGTAGTCGACGATCCGCACGCTCGCACGCTCGTGTCGGACCGGGACGTGCCGCACCACCTCGGAGCCGAACCCGTCGTCACCGAGAAAAATATTGCCGATACCGGCCACCAGGACACGCACGCTACATGTGCCGCATCTTCAGGTACCGTCGGGCATCCGGGAGCGATACCAGTCCGATGACAACGCCGGCCAGCGCGACCATCGCAAGCAGGACGACGAACACCCATCCTAGGATCTCCATGTTGAATTCCTTTCTGTCGTCGCGGTTTCGAGCGGTTCGACCTCGTCGGGCGAGAAGTACAGGTAGCGGCCGTACCACTCATGCAGGTCGGCGGCCGGATCGTCCTCGACGACCACACCCACGTGCTGGTTTCCGTCGACGTCTTCGTGCACGGACGTGACGCGCGCCGCCTTGCCGGCGAAGAACAGGTCCTGCGCGTCGGCGCGACGTGCCGGATGCAACCGCACGCGGCTGCCACGGGACACCCGTATGCCGCCGACCAGGACCGCGTCCAGATCAGGACGAACAGCATTGTCGGCCAGCGGATCCCACCACTGCACGCCCTCTGGTACCTCGGGAATCAGGCCGGCGTCGGGGACCCGATCACCGAGATGGGGATCGCGCAGCACCCCGTGCAGGCGCTGCATCGCTTCGGGGGACATCGCGTCGCAGCGGTCGATGAGCTGCGCGGCGAGCGGGTCGGTGGCCCGGGCTTGCGCCTTCTCGTCATCGGTCATCGTCATGACCCGCAGCGTCAGGATTTCGTCGATCTCGGTGGAATCGTAGAGCGCACAGTCGCTCTGCTCGGCGATCTCGGGATGGTCATAGAGGATGATCGGGGAGATCAGCAGCAGGTCCGCGGTGCCGGGTGGACCGGCCAGCACGGGAAAGCACCGGTGCTGACTGCATCGCGACACCGCGTCGGTCGCCTGCGGAGGCGGATCGAGAAGCGAGACGAACTCGCCGCCAACGGCTTCCGCGATGGCGTGGGTGCCGATCAGCGATCGTGCGATCGCCGAGTCTTTTCCGTCGGCTGCCGCGCCGGTGTTCACGACGCGCACTGAGGCGCGAGTCAGCGCACCGTCGGACTCGACGCCCACGGTCACCGCGGCACTGACCTCCTGTCGTTGCCGAATCAACCGACCGCCTTCGACCCTTTCGATGTCGGTTGCCGCCGGTGCGGTCAACGACAGCTCCCATTGTCGAGTTGCGCCGTTGACCGGGAAAGGGCCGAAGGACTCTTCATGCTCGACGGCCTCGTCCCAGGTCAGCCAGGATCCCGCCGGCGTGGTCAGCTGGTCGACGGGTTCGAAGCTTCCGCGGCCGTCGTCACGTTCGACGGCGCGGTGTTGCAGTTGCAGGAACCGTATAACCAGCCTGAGGCTTTCGGCGCCATTGAGAAGGAATTGCGTCGAGATGCTGTCCGGCTCGCCGATACTGGCTTCGGACGATCCGGGTGGCCCCAGAACGCCGAATTGCCAGCGGGTTTGGTTCTTCGATGACGACGCGCGGTACGGGTAGAGCAGATATCCCTCGTAGAGGACGGCGTCAGCGACGGCACGGGCGCGAGCCCAGTGCGCGGTCATCGGACCTCCTCGCGAGCGTGGGCGAGCAACTCGGTGACGGCGTCGTCAAGGCCCAGGAGTCCGCGGGCGGATTTGTAGGCGGCGAGCGCCGCCACCGTGTCGTGGTCGAGGCGTACCCAGCCGCTGCCGGGGTAGTGCTGCCGAATCAGGTCCCGCCACACCGACACCGGCATGTCGTAGCGGTCCTCGCGATCCCACGGCACCTGCTGGACCGAGAAGCCTCGCTGTCCGGCCATGAATAGCGTTCCGCTGAAGAGGAATTGGAGTGGCACCGGGCCGTCGTGCAATGCATGCAGGTACTTGGCCGCGGCCACTTCGAAGTCGTAGGTGCATTCCAGCGGAAGGGCGATTTCGGTGGAGCCGGTGAATCCCGGGACCATCGCCGTGCAGTGTTGCCACAGAAATGTGTGTTGGGTGCTGGCCCAGCGTTCCCGCGGTCCGAACAGGTCGGTCAGGCCGGCCGCCTCGTCGTCGGAATAGCCACGCCGGAATGGGTCGACGCGTACCTGACACCGCAGCGCGATCGCGTGGACCGGATCCGGCCCGGGTGCCGAAACGGCGATGCGTGCAGTCAGCGTCGGAGTGACCGCGTACGGTTCGGGAGCGACGTCCATGACGGTGAAGTCTGCAGTCATCGCCCGTGCTCCACGCTGCGCGCGGCCAATTCGGTGAAGAAACCGTCGATGAACTCGCGAGCCTCCTGCCCGCCGTCGAAGCCGCGCCACCGCGTCCGCAGGCCGCCGACGAACTCGTAGCAGGCATCGATCGGAACCAGGTAGCACTGCGGCGATTCCTCGTCGCCGGCTACGCGGACCAACAACGCCTCGACGTCATCGTCGAGCAGGCCGACCCTGGGTTCGGCCGCGCTGATCGCGCTCCAGGCTTCCAGATCGAGTTCGGATTCGGTGGCGCCGGCCGGCCCCGGGTAGAAGCCGACGGTGCGGTCGAGCGTCGAATTCCGGAAGAAGAATGCCAGGCCGACCGGGATTTGCAGTGCTTCCCAGGTGCGGCGGTCCAGCGCGAAATCGGGAAACGACAGGAACCGGTCGGGAATCGCACGGTAGCGCAGCTGGGCGTGGCTGTCGGTGAACAATAGATAACAGCCGCGGCACACGCACATCAGTTGGCGCCCAGCCACATTGACGACGTGCTGATGCGCGTCGGCGATCGCCTCGGAGCACATCTCGCAGCGCTGCCCGGCAGGCTCCGGCGCGCGTCGGCTCCCGCTGATGCGGGCCAGCACGTCATACGGGGTTGTCATATCGCGCTCATCGCCTGGGCCGGCACCGCGATCGACAGCACACCGTCGCGCAGCAGCAGTGGCACAGGGTCGAGGTGATGACCGGTGTCGAGTCCGGATCCCGCATGTACGACGTCGAAATGCGCGCGACAGCGTGGGCAGCGCAGCACCGGCTCGCCGGCGACACCGCGGTGCAACGCGGCGCCGGCCAGCGAGCCGTCGCACGCCGGGCAGTGGTCGCGATAGGCGTAGACCTCGTCGCCGATGCGACAGGCGAGCACCGTGCTGTCGCCGAGTCGGAATCCCCCGACTTCTCCGGGGCTCAGCTCCGCGAGGTCGGGCACTGGATACCAGGTGGCCCCGCCGCCGGCATGAACGCGCGACATCAGTGAGTCGGCCGGGATGACGGGCGAGGCTGAGTCGGGCCCGGCGTCACCGGCCACCACCTCGATCGCCGAAACCTCCGGTGCGGCAGCCCGAATCGCATCCTCGACCGCCAGCTCCAAGGTCACGGCCGACGACGGGCAACTCTTGCAACTGCCGGCGAACTGAAGCCGGACGGTGTCGCCGTCGACGTCGAGCAGGTGCACGTCCCCACCGTGTGACCCGAGATAGGGACGAACCCGGTCGAGGGCGTCCGACACCCGGCGCCGCAGGTCGTGCGGATGCAGGCCGTGCACCAGCAGCAGGCTGGCGACCAAATCGTCGGCGGCGAGCCGATCGACGACCGCCGGCTCAGCGGCCGCGACGATCCGCGACAGGCCCGCGCCGTAGAGATCGACGACTTCGCGCACCAGTTGTTCGGCGCGCTCGCGCGCCGCGGCCCCGCCCGCGGACATCGCGTCCAACAGCGTCTGGATCCGATCGCCCGCCGAGCGCCACTGCGCGTCCCCCTCGAAAACCTCGGGGCGATCAGCCATACGTCACTCCCCGGTCGCCGCTTGAGTGGGAGAGTGCAACCGCTCCAATGTCTTGCCCTTGCCCAGATACATGTGGACGCCGCACGGCAGACAGGGGTCGAAGCTGCGCACCGTGCGCATGATGTCGATGCCCTTGAAGTGCTCCCGATCGTTCTCCTCGAAGATCGGCTGGCCTTGGACCGCATCCTCATAGGGCCCCGGCGTGCCAAAGCTGTCGCGGGGGTTGGCATTCCACGGGGTGGGCGGGTACGGGTGGTAGTTGGCGATCTTGCCGTCCCGAATCACCATGTGGTGGCTCAGGACGCCGCGGACGGCTTCGGTGAAGCCGCAGCCGATGCCTTCCTTCGGGACCTCGAACTTTTCCCAGGTCTTGGTGTGACCGGCCCGGATCTCAGCGAGTGCCTTCTCCGCGAAGTGCAGAGCGCATCCCGCGGCGTACGCCTGAAAGTATGTCCGTGCCCGGTCGCGCTCGATGGTGTTGGACCCGTGCTGGGGGATCTTCCACTCGAACTCGACCGGCCCCTTGAGTGCGGTTTTCGGCAGGTTGATCTGTACCGAATGACCGGTGGCCTTGACGTAACCACAGTCGACCAGCCCGGCCAGCGCCGTCGACCACAGCCGGGCCAGTGGACCCCCACCGGTGTCCAGCGCCAAGTGATCCTTGCCGTCGAACCACCGCGGCGACATCACCCAGCTGTAATTGCCGCCATCCATGTCCCGCTTCTGCGGATGCGGGTTGGTGTGCTGATTCCAGGGGTGACGCCGATCGACCGGATTGCCCAGCGGATCGGTTTTGACGAACATCTCCTGATCGTTCCAGTCGTCGTAATACGAACTGCCCAAAAGGATCCGGATGCCCAGGTTGATGTCGACCAGCGAGTGGGTGACCAGCTTGCCGTCGACGACCACGCCCGGGGTGACGAACATGGCGTTGCCCCAACGCTCCATGTCCTTGTATTCGAAATTGCACACGTCAGGGTCTTGGAATGAGCCCCAGCAGCCCAGCAGGGTGCGGCGCAGGCCAACCTTCTCGTAACCGGGGAGCGCCTCGTAGAAGAAGTCGAAAAGATCGTCGTGCATGGGCACGACCTTCTTCATGAACTCGACGTAGCGCATGAGCCGGCTCATGTAGTCGGTCATCAACTGAATGGTCGCCACGGTCCCGACCCCACCGGGGTACAGCGTCGACGGGTGTACGTGCCTGCCTTCCATGAGGCAGAACATCTCTCGGGTGTAGCGACTGACCTGTAATGCCTCGCGGTAGAACTCGCCGCTGAACGGGTTGAGCGAGCGCATGATGTCGGCGATCGTCTTGTAACCGTGGGCGTCGGCATGCGGTGCCGGGGTGTTCTCGGCCCTGGCCAGCACACCGGGATTGGTCTCGGAGACCATCTTTTCGCAGAAGTCCACGCCGACCAGGTTTTCCTGAAAGATGTTGTGGTCGAACATATATTCCGCGGCCTCGCCCAAGTTGACGATCCACTCGCCGAGATGGGGCGGCTTGACGCCATAGGCCATGTTCTGGCAGTAGCACGAGCAGGTGGCGTGGTTGTCCCCGCAGATCCCGCAGATACGGCTGGTGATGAAGTGCGCGTCGCGCGGATCCTTGCCTCGCATGAACAACGAGTAGCCGCGGAAGATGGATGACGTGCTGTGGCATTCGACCACTTCGCGGTTGTCGAAGTCGATCTTGGTGTAGATGCCGAGACTGCCCACGATCCGGGTGATCGGATCCCAGGCCATTTCGACGAGTTGGCCGGGCTCGCGCTTCGCGTGCGACGGCTCGGGGATGATCGTTGTCATCTAAGTTGCTCCCTACTTCAAGCTGTGATCGCGCACTACCAGGTACGGGTTGCGCCCGTGGTGAGTTTGTCGCCCTTGTGCCGCCAGCGCGGTTCCTTGTCGAGTGTGCGGTTGGTGATGCCGCGCAGATTGCGGATTACCGAGCCGTAGAGGCCCGATGCGGTGGTCGATACCTTGCCGCCCGGGGGCTCGTCCATGAACGGCATGAATTTGTCCGGGAATCCCGGCATCGTGCATCCGATGCAGATGCCGCCGACGTTCGGGCAGCCGCCGATGCCGTTGATCCAGCCTCGCTTGGGAACATTGCATTTGACAACTGGTCCCCAACAGCCAAGCTTCACAATGCATTTTGGCGATCCATACTCCGTGGCGAAGTCACCTTGCTCGTAGTAGCCGGCCCGGTCGCAGCCTTCGTGCACGGTGCTGCCGAACAACCACTGAGGCCGCAGTGCGTCGTCGAGCGGGATCATCGGCGCCTGCCCGGTCGCCATGTACAGCAGGTAGGTCAGCGTTTCGGAGAGGTTGTCGGGGTGGATCGGGCAGCCCGGAACGCAGACGATCGGAATTCCCGCCTTGCTCTTCCATTCCCAGCCCAGGTAGTCGGGAACACCCATGGCGCCAGTGGGGTTTCCGGACATTGCGTGGATGCCGCCGTAGGTGGCGCAGGTACCCACCGCGACGATCGCCGTTGCCTTGGGCGCGAGTCGGTCGAGCCATTCGCTGGTGGTCATGGGCTGTCCGGTAGCCGGGTCGTTACCGAACCCGCACCAGTAGCCCTCGTTTTTGATCGCTTCGTTGGGTATCGAACCCTCGACGACGAGCACGAACGGTTCGAGCTCGCCGCGGTCGGCTTTGAAGAACCATTCCAGGAAATCGTCCGCACCACCGGTGGGACCGCACTCGAAGTCGATCAGTGGCCAGTGCACGGCGACCTTGGGCAGTCCGGGGAGCGCGCCGAGCGCGATCTCCTCGACACTGGGTTGGGTGGCCGCAGTCAGCGCCACCGAGTCGCCGTCACAACTGAGACCCGCATTGATCCATAGAACGTGAATCAATGTCTCTTCCGCTTTGACCGCTGCTTCCGTTGGCATACCGCAGCTTTCCAGGACCTGGGCTGAGGTCCTTGACACCGCGGGAGTCGACGGTCGGCCCGCTTAAGCGGCGCTATTTTCTGGGTCTACTCTCGCGGCACTGCCTTGTCAACGATCTCGGGGCAAATCCGTAGGGCGGTAAAAGTTTCCGACTTTCGGTCTGATCTTGTCGGCGGCGGCGTATTCTCGGAGTCTGATCGCCATCGGTGGCGCGGTCCGGTGGCCGATAGAGACATCGTCTTGCAAATCAGTCGCATCTGTTGGGAATCAGGCGATTACCGCTCGGCACCCACGCGGGCGCTCGCGGTGGGGTCAGTTCGACGATTCGGCGGTGAACCGTCGCAGCCAGCCGAACCAGGCGGCCATCCCGGCACCGGTGCGTGCGCTCACCGGCAAAATGGTGGCCGACGGGTTGACCTTGCGGACACCGGCGATATAGGAGTCGATGTCGACGTCGAGATGCGGCACCAGATCGATTTTGTTGAGCAACACCACGTCCACGGCGCGGAACATCACCGGGTATTTCAGTGGTTTGTCGTCACCTTCGGTGACCGAGTAGACCATCGCCTTCGCGTGCTCGCCGACATCGAACTCGGCCGGGCACACCAGATTTCCGACGTTTTCGATCACCACCAGGTCCAGGCCGACCAGGTCCAGTCCTTGCAACGCCCGGTTGACCATGGGCGCGTCGAGGTGACACTCGCCGCCGAATCCGTTGCCTGTGTTCAGCAACGAGATCTGGGCACCGCGGCCACTCAGCTTGGCGGCGTCGAGGTCGGTGGCGATGTCACCCTCGATCACGCCCACGGCGACCTCACCGGCGAACTCGTCGAGGGTCGCCTGTAGCACCGTCGTCTTTCCTGATCCTGGTGAACTCATCAGGTTGATTGCACGAACATGGTTATCCGCAAACAACTTTCGATTGATATCGGCACGAGTGTCGTTCTCGGCGAAAATCGCCTCCAGCACCTCGATCCGCTGGCCGCCCGTGGCGTAACCGCTGTGATCGCCATGCTCATCCTCATGGGAGTGCGGGTGGTCGTCGTGCTCGTGGGTGTGCACGGTTCCGTCGTCGTGCCGGTGAAATCTACCCATTACCAACACCTTTCACGAGACATCCAATGACGTCACCAAGAACTCGTTGCCGCCCATCACCTCGACGTCGGCGCTCTCACAATTCGGGCAGGACACCGACCACTGCGAGTCGATGGTCGAATGACGGCCGCAGGCCCGGCAGTTCACCTCGGCGTCGACGAACTCGAATTCCAGCTCGGCATCCGGCATGTCCTCGTAATCCCGCAGCAGCTTCCAACAGAACGACAACGAGTCGGGAACTGCCTGCCGGAGTGCGCCGATCCTGACGCGCACGACCTCGACATGTTTTCCGGCAGCGTAGGGCCGCACGATGTCCGCGATTGCCTGACACAGCGACATCTCATGCACAAGCCATCACCACTCGCGTCTGCGCAGCCCTCGTGGTGTGGAGGCCCATGAGCCTGTTCTACACCGTTGCCCTTGAGTGAGCGAAGAGCACAATGGACGCCATCCGGAATTCCGCATGGCAAGGAGTCGACAGTGACACACGATCAGCACGGGCACGACGCTCCCCACACCCACGAACACCGTCACGACGAACTCACCCACACGCATCCGCACACCAGCCACGACCATGACCACCTCGAGCATGAACACCCGCACTCTCACGGCGAGGGAACCGAGCACGCGCACCCGCACGTGCACCAGGACGACCTGCCGGACGATCACGGTCACGCGCACAGCTGACTGCGGGTGCGGCTCGGCTGTGACCGATCTCAACCGTCGACTGTGACCGGGGCCATTGCGAACGCGGCGGGGTGCCACCGACCCTGTTGGCTCGATCAACGTTCGCACAGGAGAGCCCGGTGGCTGTGGAATTCGCATACGACCTCACCCTCGATGAGGCGCGCCGGCGGGCCGCCATTCTCGAGGCGATCGGAGCAGACTGGGACCCGTTGACCGTCTTGGCCGATGAGCGTCGGGCCTACGAGATGCTCTACTCCGGCCTCGATGACGAGCAGCGGCGAATCTACGAAGACCTGGTCGCCGCCGGCGTGCTCCCGGGACGTGCGGTCAGCCATGCTACCGATTGATCCCACGGCCGATCCCGCTCGACGGGCCTGGTTCGACTGCCCAGGGTGCAGCCACGGGATCGGCTGCGCCGACTGCCAGAGCGAGCGCAACTGCAAAGTCCACTGGCAGTTCCTGCTGAGCAGCCAGGCATGGATCCTGCACTTGCAGTGCCCCGGGTGCGGTCATTTGTGGTCGATCGACAGCAAGCCGGGCGGGCGAAAGTCGACCAGCGCCGCCTGACCGGTCGCGCGTCAGTCCGACAGGCCCAATAACGCGTTCTCCACGACCTCGGGCAGCGCCGGGTGGATCCAGTACTGGCCGCGCGCCATGTCGTGCACGCTCAGGCCGAAAGTCATCGCCTGAATCAACGGTTGGATGATCGACGACGCCTGGTGTCCCATGATGTGGGCGCCCAGCAGTCGGCCGGTCTTGGCATCCGAGACCAATTTGACAATGCCCACCGTGTCTTCGGTGGCCCAGCCGTAGGCAACGTCCGCGTAGTCCTGGATCTTGCAGGACACGTCGAAACCCTGTGCCACGGCGTCGTTCTCGGTCAGCCCCACATAGGCGATCTGCGGGTCGGTGAACACTGCGGCTGGGACGTAACGGTGATCGGTAGCGACCATCGACGCGGTGTCGTCCCAGTCGTAATGCAGGTTGCGTTGCACGACTCGCGCCTCGTGGTTGGCCACGTGCTTGAGTTCGTAGGGCGACGACACATCGCCGAGCGCGAAGACATTGCGAGCCGAGGTCCGTTGGTATTCGTCGACGACGACGCGGCGATCGTCGAGCTCGATGCCGACCTTCTCGGCGTCGAGTCGATCGCCGTTGGAGCGCCGTCCGGTGGCCACCAAGACGGCGTCGGCCTGCAGTTCGGACCCGTCGTCGAGTTCGAGCACGATGCCGGAACGGTTTTCGTGTGAGCCGAGGATGTTGCGGTGACTGCGGACTTCCCATTTGCTCGACGCGATCCGGGTGAACCGCCGCGACAAGGTGTCGTCGAGATGCCGGAGTAGTGAGCCGCCGCGGATCACCATCGTGATCCGGACCCCGAGCGCGGAGAAGATGTGCGCGAATTCGCACGCCACGAAACCGCCGCCGACGATCACCAGGTGTTTCGGCAGTTCCGGTATCCGCATGATGTCGTCACTGGTGTAGTACTGCACCCCGCAGTCGAGGATGGCCGGCGGAACGTCGGCTCGTGCGCCCGCGGCGATCACCACCCGTTCGGCGCTGAACTCCGCGCCGTCGTCGGTCCGCAGGAGGTAGCGACCGTCGTCCTGCACACCGGAGAATCGGGTGTGGGTGTCGTAGACGTCGACGTTGGGTTGCGCCCGCCGGTAGTCCTCGCCGCCGATTGCGATGGGGTCGATGCGGCCGAAGACCCGGGAGACGATGTCGTCCCACCGGATCCGGTCGATGTGTGCGTCGATGCCGTAACGCGCTGAGTGACGGATGGTTTCGGCGACCTCGGCCGCGTATACGAACATCTTGGTGGGAATGCACCCCACGTTGAGACACGTCCCACCGAAGGTTCCCTGCTCGCAGATCGCCACCCGCTTCTTGGCGTAGCGGTCATCGAGAATGCTGTTGCCCGAACCGGTTCCGATGATCGCCAGGTCGTAGCTTTCCATCCAGTCGCCCTTCAGCCGTTGTTGGATCCGACGCCCGCGTTCGCACCCAGGTGGTCGTCGAGCCAGGAGTCCAGCCGCTGGTAAGCGACCTGGCGCGGCTGCGGCATCGACAGGAACACATCGTGTTTGGCGTCGACGATCGGCAGGATAGTGCTGATGTTGCCGATGCAACCGGCCCAGCGGGCGATGTGCTTGACATCGAGAACCGCGTCGCCGCACTGCAGGGCGACCGCGTCGGAAGCCTCGATCACACTGTGGTCAGAGCGCAGGAGCAGGTTGGGTACGCCCACGTCGAGTCCGCGGTGCAGCTTGATCTGCGCGCTTCGTACCGCCGAAAGCCAGCCGAACGTAATCGGGAAGCCGCCCAACGGTTTCCACTGCAGGTTGTAGTCGAACTCGCCGTGGTAGTCGCGATGCAGACTGGCGCCATAGCCCCCGCCGGTTTCGCTCGGAGCCCGCGCAACCCGTTTGTCGCCGAAGCGTGCGATCGCGGCGATCAGTGCACGGGTGGGTGGCCAGCGCAAAGGCATCGGGCCGGGCAGGTCCAGAAACGGGCTGTTGAGCACGAGGGCGGATACCCGCTTGCGCGCGGTCGCGCCTGCCTGCCGCAGCCGATCCAGCCACAGCGAGACGATCAGCCCGCCGGCGGAATGCCCGTACACCAACACCTGTGCCGATCCCGTCTCCTCGCCGATGATCTCCAGCGCGCGATCGAGCTCACGGTCGTAGTGCGCGAGGTCGGTGGTGAAATGCGGTGTCAAACCCGGGCGGGACGAGCGCCCGCACTTGCGCAGGTCCAACGCGTAGAAGGCGATGCCACGGCCGGCGAAGTGATCGGCCAGCGCGGTGTGAAAGAAGTAGTCGGTGTACCCGTGCACAGCCAAGACGGCATGGGTGGTCGGCGCCGCGCCACCACGACGCAGCAGCGTCGCGTCGATTGCGCCCTCGCCGTCGGGGTCGTCACCCAGCGGGATGGTGAGTTGCCAGTAGCCGGGCAGGACGTCGGGCTGCCAGCCAGTCACGCACGCCAGCTTAAGGCGTGGCTACAGGCGCGGGGATCACTGACACCGGGCTTGCCGGACAGCGGGTCCGGCCGGCTGCGGATAACCTGACGTCAAGGCAGCTCCGCTCGTGCGAAGGATGACCAACTCGGTGCCATATCCGCAGTCAGGAAAGACCGCTCAGGCCTCCAAGGTCTCCAAGTTCGACGCCGTGCTGGTCGGGACCGGGGTCATGAGCGCGACCCTGTCGGCCATGCTGCGCCGGCTCGAGCCGGACTGGGCGATCGCCATTGTCGAACGGCTCGACGGCGCCGCGGCCGAGAGCAGTCACCCCTGGAACAACGCCGGCACCGGGCACGCCGGGTTGTGCGAGCTGTTCTACACCCCGCAGCGGCCCGACGGATCGATCGACATCAGCAAAGCGGTGCGGGTCAACGAGCAATTTCAGGTCACCCGGCAATTCTGGGCTTACGCGGCCGAGAACGAGATGCTCTCCGATGTCCGCGGCTTTCTGAACTCCGTCCCACACGTCAGCTTCGTCCAAGGCGCCGAGCGCGTCGATTACCTGCGCCGTCGTCAGCAGGCACTGGCCGGCAATCCGTTGTTCGCCAGGAATGAATTCATCGAGGGCAGTGACGAATTCGCCCGCCGCCTGCCGTATATGGCTGCCGGAAGAAACTTCGCCGGGCCCATTGCGCTCAACTGGGCCGAGGAAGGGACCGACGTCGACTTCGGCGAGCTGTCGCGTCAACTGATCGGCTACGGCGTGCGCAACGGCACCACCGCGTGGTTCGGTCACGAGGTGCGAGACCTGTCCCGCCGGCGCAACGGCGGCTGGACGTTGACCATCCGCAATCGCCGCACCGGCGACAGCCAGAAGCTGGACGCTGCATTCGTTTTCGCGGGCGCCGGGGGACAGGCTCTACCGCTGTTGCAGAAGTCCGGCATCGACGAAGCGAAAGGCTTCGGTGGATTCCCGGTCGGCGGCAGATTCCTGCGCAGCGGAAATCCGGCGATCACCGGTTTGCACCGGGCCAAGGTCTACGGCCTGCCCGAGCCGGGAGCGCCCGGGATGACGGCACCACACCTGGACACCAGGATCGTCAACGGCAAGCCGTGGCTGATGTTCGGCCCGTTCGCCGGATGGTCACCGAAATTCCTGAAGCACGGACGCCTCAGCGACCTGCCGCGATCGGTCCGGCCCGGCAATCTCGCCACGGTCGCGGGAGCCGGCCTCGGCCAGCTGGAACTGCTGCGGTACCTGATCGGCCAGCTGGGCAGGTCGACGTCGAACCGCGTTGCTACGCTGCGCGAATTTGCCCCCGGCGCAAGGGAATCCGATTGGGAACTGATCACTTCCGGTCAGCGTGTTCAGGTGATGCGGCCCGACGCGCGCCGCGGGGGCCGGCTCGAATTCGATACCACCGTGCTTGCCGCAGCTGACGGCAGCATCGCTGGACTGCTCGGTGCGTCGCCGGGAGCCTCGACCGCGGTGTCGGCGATGCTCGAGGTCTTGGAGCGCTGCTTTCCCGACCGGTTTGCGGTGTGGCGTCCGATGCTCGATGAGATGGTGCCGTCGTTGGGTGCATCTCTGGCCGACGAGCCCGCGCTGTACGAAGAGGTGCGGTCGTGGACCACCAAGGTGCTGGAGTTGGCGTCATGAGCGCGGCGTTGCACCGGTCGTGGGCGAAAGACCTTGATGTGCCGACCCTTTACGCGATCCTCAAGCTGCGGGTGGAGGTGTTCGTCGTCGAGCAGGCCTGCCCTTATCCCGAACTCGACGGACGCGACCTGTTCGCGGAGACGCGTCACTTCTGGCTCGAAGGCGACGACGGCGAGGTGATCTGCACGCTGCGACTGATGGAGGAGCACGCCGGCGGGCGCAAGGCGTTCCGGCTGGGGCGGCTGTGCACAAAACGCAGCGCCCGCGGCGAGGGCCACACCACCCGGCTGCTGCGCGCGGCGCTGGCCGAAGTCGGGGACTACCCGTGCCGAATCAACGCTCAGGTATACCTAGCGGACATGTATGCCCAGCACGGATTCGTCCGAGACGGCGACGACTTCCTTGACGACGGCGTCCCGCACGTCCCCATGGTCCGTCCAGGGTTCCACCGATGACGACACCGGAGAACCCTTACCTTGTCGGGCTGCGGCTGGCCGGCAAGAAGGTCGTCATGGTCGGCGGCGGCAGCGTCGCGCAGCGTCGGCTCCCGCTTCTGGTGGCCAGTGGGGCGGACGTTCACGTGATCAGCCGCAGCGCCACCCAGTCGGTCGAAGCCATGGACGGAATCACGCTGTCGCTGCGTGACTATCGCGACGGCGATCTGACCGGGGCCTGGTACGCGATCGCGGCCACCGACGACGCGAAAGTGAACGCCGCGATCGTCGACGAAGCCGATCGCAACCGGATCTTCTGCGTTCGCGCCGACATCGCGATCGACGGCAGCGCGGTGACTCCCGCGTCGTTCGAATACGCCGGGCTGTCGGTGGGCGTGCTGGCTGGTGGCGAGCACCGCCGCTCGGCGGGCATCCGCTCCGCGATTCGCGAGGCGCTGCAGCAGGGTGTGATTTCACCGGAAAGCTTCGAGAGCAACGACGTGGTCCGCGGCGGTGTGGCGCTGATCGGCGGCGGGCCGGGCGATCCGGAGTTGATCACCGTGCGAGGTCGGCGCCTGCTGGCGCAGGCCGACGTCGTCGTGGCCGACCGGCTGGCGCCGCCGGAGCTGCTGGCCGAGTTGGCCCCGGGAGTCGAGGTGATCGATGCGGCCAAGATCCCGTACGGGCGGGCCATGGCCCAGGACGCGATCAACGCGGTGATGATCGAGCGGGCCCGGGCCGGTCATTTCGTGGTGCGGCTCAAAGGGGGCGATCCGTTCGTCTTTGCCCGCGGTTATGAAGAGGTGCTGGCGTGTGCCGACGCGGGTGTCCCCGTGATAGTCGTGCCGGGTGTGACAAGCGCCATAGCGGTACCCGCATCCGCCGGGGTGCCCGTTACTCACCGCGCAATCAATCACGAATTCGTGGTGGTCAGCGGGCATGTCGCGCCCGACCATCCCGAATCGTTAGTGAATTGGGATGCGTTAGCCGCAATGACCGGAACCATTGTTTTGCTGATGGCGGTCGAGCGCATCGAACTCTTCGCCGAGGTTCTGCTAAAAGGCGGTCGACCTGCGGATACGCCCGTGGTGGTAGTTCAGCAGGGCACGACGGCCGCGGAGCACACGTTGCGGGCCACGCTGGCGGACGCGCCGGAAAAGATTCGTTCGGAAGGCATTCGACCTCCAGCGATCATTGTTATCGGCGCTGTGGCGGCCTTCGGCATTTAAAAGATCCCTAAGATTACTGTAGGGTAAGTTCTTATGACGGCTCTCAACGATGCAGAGCGGGCTGTCCAAAGATGGACAACTGAACCCTCGAAGCGAGCAGTTCACATGCCCGAATCGCACCCAAAAAAGACCGCCCCAGAACACGGCGCCTCAGCCACTCCGACCAAGACGGCTCCGTGGATGCCGACGCGGCGATTTTTCACCGCCGTCATCGCGATCGCCGGTATGCAGCTGATGGCGACCATGGACGGCACCATTGCCATCGTCGCGCTCCCCAAGATCCAGAACGAGCTGAGCCTGTCCGACGCCGGCCGTAGCTGGGTTATCACCGCCTACGTGCTGACCTTCGGTGGTTTGATGCTGCTGGGCGGTCGCCTCGGCGACACCATCGGTCGCAAACGGACCTTCATCGTCGGTGTCACCCTGTTCACCATCGCCTCCGCGCTGTGCGGCATCGCCTGGGACGACGTCACCTTGGTGATCGCCCGGCTGCTGCAGGGTGTCGGCGCCGCTATCGCCTCCCCGACCGGCTTCGCACTGGTCGCGACCACGTTCGCCAAGGGTCCGGCGCGCAACGCCGCCACCGCCGTGTTCGGCGCGATGACCGGCGTCGGATCCGTCGGGGGCCTCGTCGTCGGTGGCGCGCTCACTGAGTTGTCCTGGCGACTGGCGTTTCTGGTCAACGTGCCGATCGGGCTGGTGATGATCTACCTGGCCCGCACCGCGCTGCGCGAGACCAACCGCGAGCGGATGAAGCTCGACGCGGCCGGTGCCGTGCTGGCCACGTTGACCTGTATCGCCGCGGTGTTCGCCTTCTCGGCGGGACCCGAGGCCGGTTGGGTCTCGTTGACCACGATCGGATCGGCGGGGGTGGCGTTGGTCGCCTTCATCGCGTTCGCGTGGGTCGAGCGAACCGCCGAAAATCCTGTCGTGCCGTTCAAGCTGTTCTTCGACCGCAACCGGCTGGCCACCTTCGCCGCGATCTTCTTAGCCGGTGGAATCTTGTTCACCGTGACAGTGCTGGTCGCGCTCTATGTGCAGGACATCATGGGATACTCCGCGCTGCATGCCGGCGTCGGCTTCATCCCCTTCGCCATCGCGATGGGCATCGGGCTGGGCGGTTCGTCGCAGCTGGTATCGCGCTTCCAGCCCCGGGTCATCGTGATTGCCGGCGGCGCGCTGGTGGTCGGCGCAATGGTGTACGGATCCACCTTCAACGGCGCCATGCCGTACTTCCCGAACTTGATCGTGCCCGTCGTCATCGCCGGTGTGGGCATTGGCATGGTCGTTGTGCCCGTGGCGCTTTCGGCGATCGCGGGCGTCGGCTTCGACCAGATCGGGCCGACTTCGGCGATCGCGCTGATGCTGCAGAACCTCGGTGGCCCAGTCGTTCTGGCTGTCATCCAGGCCGTCATCACGTCGCGCACGCTGTACCTCGGCGGTATCAACGGCCCGGTGAAGAACATGAACGCCGCGCAACTGCATGCCCTCGACCAGGGTTACACCTACGGACTGTTGTGGGTGGCGGGCGTGACTGTCATGGTCGGCGCGGTCTCGCTGTTCATCGGCTACACCGCCGAGCAGGTGGCGCACGCGCAGGAAGTCAAGGACGCCATCGACGCCGGCGAGATGTAACGCCTCGTCTGCTGTTTGGCTTCGACCCATCACGCACCACTAGGCTTGCGCGCTGTGATCACCCGGATGTCCGAGCTGTTCCTGCGCACCCTGCGCGACGACCCCGCCGAAGCCGAAGTGGCCAGCCACAAGCTGCTGATTCGCGCCGGCTATGTGCGACCGATCGCGCCGGGGCTCTACAGCTGGCTGCCGCTGGGCCTGCGGGTGCTGCGCAACATCGAGCGGGTCGTGCGTGAAGAGATGAACGCGATCGGTGGTCAGGAGATCTTGTTCCCGGCCCTGCTGCCCCGGGGGCCGTACGAGACCACCAACCGCTGGACTGAGTACGGCGACGGCATTTTTCGGCTGAAAGACCGCCGCGACAACGACTATCTGCTCGCCCCTACCCACGAAGAAGTCTTCACCTTGACGGTGAAAGGGGAGTGCAGCTCCTACAAAGACTTTCCGCTGGCGCTCTACCAAATCCAGACCAAGTACCGCGACGAGGCGCGTCCGCGCGCCGGGATCCTGCGCGGCCGCGAGTTCGTCATGAAGGACTCCTACTCCTACGACCTCGACGACGCAGGCCTCAAGGCGGCGTATCACGCACACCGGGAGGCTTACCAACGCATCTTCGGCCGCCTCGACGTCGACTATGTCATCGTGTCCGCCGTATCCGGCGCCATGGGCGGCTCGGCGTCCGAGGAATTTCTGGCCGAAAGTCCGACCGGCGAGGACACCTTCGTGAGGTGCCTGGAATCCGGTTACGCCGCCAATGTCGAGGCCGTGGTCACCGCTCGTCCGGAGGCCCTGCCGATCGACGCGCTGCCCGAGCCGGTGGTGCACGACACCGGCAACACCCCGACCATCGCGACCTTGGTCGAGTGGGCCAACGGCGCGGGCCTGGGCCGCAGCGTCACCGCCGCCGACACGCTGAAGAACGTACTGCTCAAGGTGCGACAGCCGGACGGCGAGTGGGAGCTGTTGGGAATCGGGGTGCCCGGCGACCGTGAGGTCGACGACAAACGGCTGGGCGCCGCGCTCGACCCGGCCGAGTACGCACTGCTCGACGACGCCGACTTCGCCAAATACCCGTTTCTGGTGAAGGGTTATATCGGCCCGAAAGCACTGCTGGACAACGGTGTTCGCTACCTGGTCGACCCGCGGATCGTCGACGGCACCAGCTGGATCACCGGAGCCGACCAGACCGGCAAGCACGTCGTCGGCCTGGTCGCCGGTCGCGACTTCACCGCCGACGGCACCATCGAGGCCGCCGAAGTGCGGGACGGCGACCCGTCGCCGGACGGCGCTGGGCCGCTGGTCTCCGCCCGCGGCATCGAGATCGGTCACATCTTCCAGCTGGGCCGCAAATACACCGACGCCTTCACCGTCGACGTGCTCGGGGAGGACGGCAAGCCGGTGCGGCTGACCATGGGTTCCTACGGGCTCGGGGTGTCGCGGTTGGTAGCGGTCATCGCCGAACAACAGCACGACGAGCTGGGGCTGCGCTGGCCGGCGGAGGTGTCGCCGTTCGACGTGCACCTGGTGATCGCGAATAAGGATGCCGAGGCGCGCGCCGGGGCCATTTCGCTGGCCGCCGACCTGGATCGGCTGGGCCTCGAGGTGTTGCTCGACGACCGCACCGCGTCGCCCGGAGTGAAATTCAAGGACGCCGAGCTGCTCGGTGTGCCGTGGATCGTGGTGGTCGGCCGCGGCTGGGCGGACGGAAAGGTCGAGCTGCGCAACCGATTCAGCGGCGAGACTCGGGAACTGATCGCCGGAGCCGGATTGGCCACCGATGTCACGGCGGCCGTCACGGACTGATTAGTCGGCGCCGGGAAAGGCGGTGGTGATCGGCCTCTCGCCGAGCTGTTGCTTCCATCGCGCGGCCAGCACCGCGCTCTGGGTCAGCGCCGTCACGCCGAAGGTGCGGTCGTCGTTGCTCTGCGCCTGCTCGACAAACGCGCGCCAGGTGGCCTCGGTGTCGTTCTCCATCCGCACGGCCAGCTTCTCCGCGTCGGTCGGGGTGAGGACCGGCATGGGTAATTGGTAGCCGGCAGCGGCCGACGGCGCGGTGACCGAGCGGCCGGTCAGCATCGTGACGGCCTGGTCGCGACGGGCACGGTGCTCAGCCAGCGCCGCCGACACCAGCGTGTTGACTTCCGGCGCGCAACGCGCGGATACGATCCCGTACCCGTAGATGACGGCATGCTCATTGGCCAGCGCAGCACTCAGCGCTTTGTCGGACGGGTTGGCGGCAGTCGACGGCTCGGCGGAGGTCACGACGCGGTCGCTCCGAACACCAGCGCGACGGTGTAGGAGGCAGTGCACGCCGCGGCGATCGAGCCGAGCAATCCGGCGCGGTAGCCCGACGATGTGGCGGCCAGTGCGCGGGCACTGTCGGCCGAGGCTTTCAGCGACGTGACCACCGATGCCAGCGGCGGCGGGGCAGACGCGGCCGCCGACGTGGTGGAGGTGGTCGTCGCAGCCGACGTCGTCGATGTCGGGGCCAGACGTTTGATCTCTGTTGTCAGCGCCTGGGCATGTTGGGTGCGCTCGGCGGCGACCTGCGTGAGCGCTGCGCTGACTGGTTGCTCGGCGCCCACGGCTGCGGCGGTGGCCAGCTCACTGTCCTGGCGCGCCAGGGTCAGCTGGGCCTCGAGTTCGTCGACGGCCGGCGGCGCGGGCGGCGAACTGCACGCGGACGCCGAGATGGCCAGTGCGGCGAGCGCGACGCCGCCCGTCAACACCCGTCGGCGATTGACGACCGGGTCGAAATCAGGCACGGCCCGAAGCGCGGGAAACATTGCCACATCCTGCCATTGCCGCGGGGCGGTCCTTTAACACCAGGTGACCTCCCTGCGATCACGTCTTACAGCGCATTCCTGGCGTATCGTAGAAATCCGGTTCCTACCGATCGCCGAATTTCGGCGTCGCGGGCCGACTGACCGGACAACTCAAGATGAGGAGCTCGCCGTGGCCACCGGGCTACCGTCACAGACGCAGGTGATCGAGCTGCTCGATGGTGAGTTCGCGCGCGCCGGCTTCGAAATCGAAGACGTCGTCATCGATCAGCGCTCGCAGCCGCCCCGGATCACCGTGATCGCCGACGGCGACACCGCCCTCGACCTGGACACCGTCGCCGACCTGTCTCGCTCGGCCGCAAACCTGCTCGACGCCCAACCGGACATCGCCGGCAGCTACGTCCTGGAAGTCAGCTCGCCGGGTGTCGAGCGCCCGTTGACCAGCGAGAAGCATTTCCGTCGTGCCCGGGGCCGCAAGGTCGAACTGGCGTTGCAGGACGGTTCGCAGATCACCGGTCGGGTGGGCGACATCCGTGACGGCAACGTGGATGTCGTGGTCCGCAACGGCCGGGATTGGGCAGTGCGACCGATACCGCTCGTCGAAGTTGTCAAAGCCGTTGTCCAGGTTGAGTTTTCACCGCCGCCGCAACGAGAACTGGAATTAGCGACTGGAGGACAGGGCGTACAGAAGGAGGGCGGAACGTGAACCCGCCTCTGACCCGACCATGCGCCGCGAGAACGGCGCCACTGAAGAGGAGCGGCGGATGAACATCGACATGGCCGCTCTGCACGCGATTGTCGTCGAACGCGGCATTTCGTTCGACGACCTGCTCGAGGATGTCAAAGCCGCGGTGCTGAGCGCCTACCGGCACACCGAGGGCCATCAGCCCGACGCCCACATCGACATCGACCGCAAATCCGGTTCGGTCCGGGTGCTGGCCCGCGAGGTGGACGAAGACGGCAACGTGCTCAGCGAGTGGGAGGACACCCCGGAGGGGTTCGGCCGCATCGCCGCGACCACCGCCCGCCAAGTGATGCTGCAGCGCCTCCGCGACGCCGAGAACGAGCGCACCTACGGCGAGTTCTCCACTCACGAAGGGGAAATAGTCGCCGGCGTGATCCAGCGTGACAGCCGAGCCAATTCGCGTGGTCTGGTCGTCGTACGGATGGGCAGCGAGACCAAAGGCTCCGAGGGCGTCATCCCCGCGGCCGAACAGGTTCCCGGTGAAGCCTACGAACACGGCGACCGGGTCCGCTGCTACGTGGTCGGGGTCAGCCGCGGGGCCCGCGAGCCGGTGATCACACTGTCGCGCACCCACCCCAACCTGGTACGCAAACTGTTCTCGCTGGAGGTCCCCGAGATCGCCGACGGCTCGGTGGAGATCGTCGCGGTCGCCCGCGAAGCCGGCCACCGCTCCAAGATCGCGGTCGCTTCGCGGGTACCGGGTCTGAACGCCAAGGGTGCCTGCATCGGCCCGATGGGTCAGCGGGTGCGCAACGTGATGAGTGAGCTGTCCGGCGAGAAGATCGACATCATCGACTTCGACGACGACCCGGCGCGATTTGTCGCCAACGCGTTGTCACCGGCCAAGGTGGTCTCGGTCACGGTCATCGACCAGAACGCCCGGGCCGCGCGCGTGATCGTGCCCGATTTCCAGTTGTCGCTGGCGATCGGCAAGGAAGGCCAGAACGCCCGGCTGGCCGCCCGGCTCACCGGCTGGCGAATCGACATCCGGGGCGACTCGCCCGACGCCGACACCGAGCATTCCGGGGACGCCGAGCACCACGGAGTGGCACACGAGGACTAGCCCCGCGGCAGTCTTGCGGGTGGTTCTGACCACCGGTTGGGTGCAGGTAAACTAAGCCGTGATCCAGCGCGAGTCTTCAGCCTCGGCGCATCGACGTACCGAAGGACCGGTACGGACGTGCGTCGGTTGCCGAAAGCGAGAGTTGGCCGTCGAACTGCTTCGAGTGGTGGCTGTGTCGACCGGGAACGGCAAATACTCCGTGACCGTTGACCCAGCAGGTACTCTGCCGGGGCGGGGTGCATGGCTGCATCCTGTTCCGCAGTGCGCCACAGAAGCAATCCGGCGGCGAGCTTTTGTTCGAGCGCTGCGCATCACCGGCGTACCGGAAACATCAGCGGTGGTCGAGCACGTAGAGGCATTGAATCCTCTGGGTGCGCCGATCATCCCGCCAACAGAACGGGCAGCAAAGACCATGAGCACACCGTGAAGTCCCGATGACCATGCGTTACAGCTAGTACCCGAGGCGCGGCCTACCACCGCTGTCGCCTCATAGACAGGAGATGTAGTGGCAGGCAAGGCCCGCGTACACGAGTTGGCTAAAGAACTCGGCGTTACCAGCAAGGAAGTTCTCGCCCGGCTAGGCGAACAGGGCGAATTCGTCAAATCCGCATCATCGACAGTCGAAGCGCCCGTCGCGCGTCGACTGCGTGAGTCGTTCGGCGGCGGCAAGCCCGCACCCGAGAAGGCGTCCGGCAACGGCGCGGCGGCCGCAAAGCCCGCCGCCAAAGCCCCGGCGGCCAAGCCCGCCGCTCCCAAACCCGCCGCGCCGGCACCCACCCCACCGCCGGCGCAGCCCGCGGCCCAGGCTCCGGCACCGGCGGCTCCGCAGCCGCCGGCCGCTCCCGAGACTCCGGGGCCGGCGCCCAGTCGCCCGGGGCCAACGCCAGGTCCTCGACCTGCGGCTCCGAAGCCCGCGGCCCGGACTCCGCGCGTCGGCAACAACCCGTTCTCGTCGGCGCAGCCCGTCGAGCGGCCCGCTATGCCGCGTCCGCAAGCGCCGCGCCCGGGTGCCCCGCGCCCCGGTGCGCCGCGGCCCGGTGGTGCCTCACCGGGCAACATGCCGCCGCGTCCCGCAGCCGCCGGTCGTCCGCCGCGGCCAGGTGGCCCACGTCCGGGTGGTCCCGGCGGTCGTCCGGGCGCACCGGCCGGCGGTGGCCGTCCAGGTGGCGGCGGTGGCGGTAACTATCGCGGCGGCGGCGGTGGCGCCGGAGTCGGTGCTCCTCCCGGAGGCGGAGGCGGCGGCTACCGCGGCCGTCCCGGCGGCGGTGGCGGCGGAGGACGCCCCGGGCAGCGCGGTGGTGCTGCCGGTGCATTCGGACGTCCGGGCGGTGCCCCGCGACGTGGCCGTAAGTCGAAGCGGGCGAAACGCGCCGAATACGAAAACATGCAGGCCCCGGTCGTCGGTGGGGTGCGGTTGCCACACGGCAACGGCGAGACCATCCGGCTGGCCCGCGGCGCCTCGCTGTCCGATTTCGCCGAGAAGATCGACGCCAACCCGGCTTCGCTGGTGCAGGCGCTGTTCAACCTGGGCGAGATGGTGACCGCGACGCAGTCGGTCGGCGACGAGACGCTCGAGCTGCTGGGCAGCGAGATGAACTACGTCGTCCAGGTCGTCAGCCCCGAGGACGAGGACCGCGAGCTGCTGGAGTCCTTCGACCTGACTTACGGCGAGGATGAGGGCGGCGAGGAGGACCTCGAGATTCGTCCGCCGGTGGTGACCGTGATGGGTCACGTCGACCACGGTAAGACCCGACTGCTGGACACCATCCGGAACGCCAGCGTCCGCGAGGGCGAGGCCGGTGGCATCACCCAGCACATCGGCGCCTACCAGGTGTCCGTCGACTTCGAGGGCAACGAGCGGCCGATCACATTCATCGACACCCCCGGTCACGAGGCGTTCACCGCCATGCGTGCCCGCGGTGCCAAGGCCACCGACATCGCAATCCTGGTGGTCGCGGCCGACGACGGCGTCATGCCGCAGACGGTAGAGGCCATCAACCACGCGCAGGCGGCCGACGTGCCGATCGTGGTGGCGGTCAACAAGATCGACAAGGAAGGCGCCGACCCGCAGAAGATCCGCGCCCAGCTCACCGAATACGGGCTGGTCGCCGAGGACTTCGGTGGCGAGACCATGTTCGTCGACATCTCCGCCAAGGCCGGCACCAACATCGGGGCGCTGGAAGAAGCGGTCCTGCTGACCGCGGACGCCGCCCTCGATCTGCGGGCCAACCCGGATATGGAAGCCCAGGGTGTGGCCATCGAGGCCCATCTGGACCGCGGTCGCGGACCGGTGGCTACCGTGCTGATCCAGCGCGGAACGCTGCGGGTCGGTGATTCGATCGTGGCCGGTGACGCCTACGGACGCGTCCGCCGGATGGTCGACGAGCACGGCGAGGACGTCCACGAGGCGCTGCCCTCGCGGCCGGTCCAGGTCATCGGCTTCACGTCGGTGCCCGGCGCCGGCGACAACCTACTGGTCGTCGACGAGGACCGCATCGCCCGCCAGATCGCCGACCGGCGCAGCGCCCGCAAGCGCAACGCCTTGGCAGCGCGCTCGCGTAAGCGCATCAGCCTGGACGATCTGGACGCTGCGCTGAAGGAAACCAGCCAGCTGAACCTGATCCTGAAGGGCGACAACTCCGGAACCGTCGAAGCGCTGGAGGAAGCCCTGCTGGGCATCGAGATCGACGACGAGGTGGAGTTGCGCGTCATCGACCGCGGTGTCGGTGGCGTGACCGAGACCAACGTCAACCTGGCGTCGGCCTCGGACGCGATCATCATCGGGTTCAACGTCCGTGCCGAGGGCAAGGCCACCGAGCTGGCCAACCGCGAGGGTGTGGACATCCGCTACTACTCGGTCATCTACCAGGCGATCGACGAGATCCAGAGCGCGCTCAAGGGCATGCTCAAGCCGGTCTACGAAGAGAACCAGTTGGGCCGCGCCGAGATCCGTCAGCTGTTCCGGTCGTCGAAGGTCGGCGTCATCGCCGGTTGCCTGGTGCAATCCGGCGTGGTGCGCCGCAACGCAAAAGCGCGGTTGCTGCGGGACAACATCGTAGTGGCCGAAAACCTCACGGTGTCCTCGCTGCGACGGGAGAAGGACGATGTGACCGAGGTTCGCGACGGTTACGAATGCGGTCTGACGCTGACCTACTCCGACCTCAAAGAGGGCGACGTCATCGAGACCTACGAGTTGGTCGAAAAGGAGCGCGTCTGAGTATGAGCTCCGACAAGCTGAGCCTGCGGCATGGCTGACCCGGCGCGGGCGCGGCGGCTGGCCAAGCGGGTCTCTGAGATCGTCGCCTCGGCCATCGAGTACGAGATCAAGGACCCCGGTTTGGTCGGCATCACCATCGTCGACGCCAAGTTGTCCGGCGACCTGCACGACGCGACGCTGTACTACACGGTGTTGGGCTCCAGCCTGGACGACGAACCCGACTACGCCGGGGCCGCCGCCGCACTGGAACGGGCAAAGGGTGTGCTGCGCAGCAAGGTTGGGGCCGGCACCGGTGTGCGATTCACCCCGACGCTGAGCTTCAGTCGCGACACGGTGTCCGACTCCGTGCAGCGGATGGAAGAGTTGCTGGCGCGGGCGCGCGCCGCGGACGCCGACGTGGCTCGGGTTCGTCAAGGCGCGACACCGGCCGGCGAGGCCGATCCGTACCGCACGGCCGATGACGCGCTCGCCGACGGGGCACCAACCGATGACGGGGAGGGCGCCGGTGACGACGATCAACTCGAAGCCTGAATTCACTGCGGCGCAACGTGTCGACGCCGTCGGTGCCGCGAAGGTGCTGGACGCCGCGGCCACCATCGGAGTTGTCTGTCATGTCCATCCCGACGCCGACACCATCGGCGCCGGCCTCGCGCTGGGCCTGGTGCTCGACCGGTGCGGCAAATCCGTCGAAGTCAGCTTTGCGGCGCCGGCCGCGCTCCCGGAATCGTTGCAGTCACTGCCGGGCGGTCAGCTGCTGGTGGATCCAACTGCGATGCGCCGGGACATCGATCTTGTTGTGACCGTGGACATTCCAAGCGTGAACCGGCTCGGCGACCTCCGCGATATGACCGGCGAGGGGCACGAAGTATTGGTGATCGACCACCACGCGTCGAACCAGCTGTTCGGCACCGTCAATTTCGTTGAGCCCTTGGCGGATTCGACCACGATGATGGTCGCTGAGCTGCTCGACGCCTGGGACAAGCCGATCGACCCCGATGTGGCCTACTGCCTCTACGCGGGCCTGACCACCGACACCGGCTCGTTCCGGTGGGCCAGCGCGGCCGCGTACCGGCTGGCGGCGCGGCTGGTCGAGGTAGGCATCGACAACGCGGGCATCACCCGTTCGCTGATGGACACCCATCCTTTCGCCTGGCTGTCGCTGCTGTCCCGGGTGCTCGGCTCGGCACAGCTGCTTCCCGAAGCCGTCGGTGGCCGGGGCTTCGTGTACGCCATCGTCACCAACCAGGAGTGGACCGGCGCGCGACCGGAGGAAGTCGAGAGCATCGTCGACATCGTCCGCACCACCCAGCAGGCAGAGGTAGCTGCGGTGTTCAAAGAGATTGAGCCGCAACACTGGTCGGTGTCGATGCGGGCGAAAGCCGACGTCGACCTGTCGGCCGTTGCGTCGACGTTCGGCGGTGGCGGTCACAAGCTGGCCGCCGGTTACTCGACCACCGGTTCGGCCGACGAGGTCGTGGCCGCGCTCAGCGCCGCCCTGGGGTGAGCGAGCCGGTCCGGCCGCAACCGGGTGGGCGGTGAACCGCAAGTGACGACTGAGCGTGAGCGAATGCTGAGCGGCCAGTTGTACCGCGCCGACGATCCCGAACTGGTCGCCGCCCGGACGTCGTGTCAGCGTTTACTCGAGATGTTCAACGAGGGCGGTCAGCGCGGTCCACAGCTGCTGCACCGGTTGCTCGGATCGCTGGGCGAAGGCAGCAAGATACTGCCGAGATTCCTGTGCGACTACGGCACGCAGATCGCCATCGGCGCCGGATGTTTCGTCAATTACGACGCGATCTTCCTCGACTGCGCATCGATCACCATCGGCGACCACGTGCAGATCGGTCCACGCGTGCAGCTTGTCACCGCGCTTCACCCCGTCGACGACCGCGCGGCCCGCCGCGCAGGCTGGGAATCCGCGGCTCCGATCGTCATCGGTGACAACGCCTGGCTGGCCGCCGGCGTGATCGTCGGCCCGGGAGTGACCATCGGCGACAATTCGGTGATCGGGGCGGGAAGTGTGGTCCTCAGCGACATTCCGGCCGATGTGCTGGCGGTCGGCAATCCGTGTCGGGTCATCAGAGAGCTTGCCGATCAATAGCAGCGCTGCCTGCCGGCGGCGCATCAACCGCGACCTCGGCGTCTGATAATTGCGCGCTGCAACATCGCGCGGTGGCCAAACGAGGTCACAATGTGAGCTGACACGCCCACGTCGACCGGAAAGGCTGCCGCGCAATGTCCAGTGCAGGTCTCCAGATCGGTGTGTTGGGACCTCTGCAGCTGCGAGCCGGCAGCGCGTTGGTGCCGTTGGGCGCTCCCAAGCAGCGGGCTGTGTTGGCCATGCTGATGATGAACCGCAACCGTGCGGTGTCGGTCGACGCGTTGATCGACGCGGTGTGGGGGGAGTCGCCGGTACCGGCGGCGCGGACCAGCATCCACTCCTATGTGTCCAATCTTCGCCGGCTGCTAAGCAACGCGACCCGTGACCCGAGCAGGGTGCTGGCCAGCGTCCCGCCCGGATATCAGCTCAACGTCGCCGACACCGACTGCGATATCGGCCGCTTCGTCACCGAGAAGAACGCGGGCGTGCACGCCGCCGCCGCGGGGCGGTTCGAGGATGCCAGTGCCTACCTGGCAGCCGCCCTGGCCGAATGGCGCGGGCCGTTCCTCGACGATCTGCGTGAATTCGGGTTCGTCGACACCTTCGCCACCGCGCTGGCCGAGGTCAGGGTGGCGGTGCAGACCGCGCATGCCGAAGCCGAGATCGCCTGCGGACGCGCCGAGGCCATCATCCCGCGCCTGGAGGTGCTTAGCGCCGAACACCCGTTCCGGGAACGGCTTTGGGCCCAGCTGATCACTGCCTACTACGTCGCTGAGCGCCAGTCCGACGCGCTCAACGCGTATCGGCGCCTGAAGACGAACCTGGCCGAGAACCTCGGCATCGACCCCGGGCCGACCGTCCGGACCCTGCACGAGCAGATCCTGCGCCAGGAACCGTTGGACACCGCGCACGCGGCGCGCACAACCGCGACCCGCGGCGTCACCGAACCCGGACTGCACACCGGCACCTTGGCCGGCCCGCGGGCCGTCGCAGAGCTGTGCGCCAATGACGGCCAGCGCTACCGCCTGGAATCGTCGAACCGCATCGGCCGCCGCCCGGACAACGACATCGTTCTCGACGATGACGACGTAAGTCGCTATCACGCGGTGGTGATCGACACCGGAACCGGATTCGTGATCAGCGACCTACGATCGACCAACGGCGTCAGTGTCGCGGGCCGTCGCATTCGGGGCAGTGCCACCCTGGCTGACGGCGACCGAATCCGCATCGGCAGCCACGAGTTCACCTTCGGTATCCGGCCCTGCTGAGCCGCGAAAACACGTCCACGGCAACGCAAGAAAATCGCAAGAATCTCGCCAGGAACCAGCAAGGCCGCAGGTGCAGGCTGTTGTCGTCGGCGAAGGTCACCGACCTCGGCAAGGTTAGGAACTCAAACGATGAACGTCTCCAAATTGCGTGTTGCAGTGGCCGGCATTTTGACCGCCGTCGGTTTCTCTCTGCTCGGAACACTTGCGGCGCCCGTCGCGTCGGCCGACCCGTGGGTGCCGTTCAGCGGACCTCTGCACCCGATGCGCCACTACGCCGCGAACGTGCTTCACCCGGTGTGGGCGATCACGCACCCGGTGCGCGCCCTCATTCCGTGATCCGCTGACCGACATTCTGCCCCGTTCCACCCTCAGGAGCGGGGCAGAATGCCGCTAGCGCACCTGCGCGCGACCGCGCTGCAGCACTGCCTCGCGGTTGGCGGCGATGTCGTCACCCGACGTCCGAAACGCCCGTGCGGCAGTCGCTTCCAGCCACAGCCCCTCGCTGGTCTGCGAATCGTCGATGCGGTGATACGACGACAACAGCGCACGCACCGCGTTCTGATTGTTGCCGACGATGCTTTCGGCGACCTTGTGCGCGGCGGGCAGCAACTGCTCGTGCGGCACCACTTCGGTCACCAGGCCGGCGCGCAGCGCGTCCTGCGCGGACAGGTAGTCGCCGGTCATGCTCATCCGGCGGGCAAGGCCGACGCCGACTTTCTGGGGTAGGCGCACGCTGAGTCCCCAGGTGGGCAGTAGGCCCACCCGGGCATGGGTGTCGGCGAATCGTGCTTGCTCAGAAGCGATCAGGATGTCGCAGTACAACGTCAACTCGAGCCCGCCGGTCACCGCGGCGCCGTTGATCGCGCCGATGACCGGCTTGCTCAGCGACGGCCAGCGCGGCGAGATGTCCGGCAACGCGGTCTGTCCGCCCAATTCCTTGAGGTCCAGACCGGCGCAGAACACCGGGTCGGTCCCGGTGACGATGATGACGTCGACGTCATCATCGGTCTCGGCGTCGGCCAGCGCGCCGAAAAACTGGTCCCGCAACGCGGCCGACAGTGCGTTACGCGATTGCGGCCGGTTCAAGGTCAGGGTTCGCACCCGCTCGTTGGTGTGGATCAACAAGATGTGGTCTGTCATAGACCAACCGTAGTCACCGGCCGATTTATGGTTGAGGGATGTGCCGGAACATCACCGAATTGCGCGGGCTCGAGCCGCCGGCGACGACCGAGGAGATCGAGGCGGCGGCGCGGCAATATGTCCGCAAGGTCAGCGGCTTCACTCGACCCTCGTCGGCCAATGCCGAGGCGTTCGAGGCCGCCGTCGCCGAAGTGGCGGCGACCACGACGCGACTGCTGCACTGCCTACCCGAGCGCCGCCAGCCGCCCAAGACCGATCCGCCGTTGCGCCGTCTTGCGGCGAGGTGACCGAGACCGCGACGACGCCCGCACTCAAAGAGTGGGGTGCGGCGGTGCACGCCCTGCTGGCCGGCCGCCAACAGGTGTTGCTGCGCAAGGGCGGCATCGGCGAGAAGCGGTTCGGCCTCGCCGCCCGGGAGTTTCTGTTGTTCCCGACGGTGGCGCACAGCCACGCCGAACGGATCCGGCCGCAGTTCCGCGATCTGCTCGACACGGCGGCGCCCGATAGCCGCGACGACCGGCTCGTGGTCCGGGCGGCAGCGAAAGTCGTTGCAGCGCTATCGGTCAACCGTCCGGAGAACGTCGAGGCGATCGAGGACCTGCACATCTGGACGGCCGATTCGGTACGTCGCGACCGGCTGGACTTTCGCCCGAAGCATCGGCTGGCCGTGTTGGTCGTGCAGGCCATCCCGCTGATCGAGCCGATCGAACTACCGCGAATGCCCGGCTACGCCGGATGTACGAGTTGGGTACCCTTACAGCTCACCGGGCCGCCGCTGGGTGCCCCGGTGTACGACGAAGCCGCTCTGCGTGACGTTGCCGCTCGTGTCCGTTCAGCGGTCGGATAGCCGTACTTCTCAGGGTGTTTGGTCGACAAGCACCGCGCCCTCGGGCCAATCGCCGACCGTGCCCAGCGACGTGGGCTCGGCGGCAGCGGTCAGTCGCACGACGTCGGCCAGCTGTGCCGGAGCATCACACTGGAGATAGTGGTCGGCACTCGGCAGTATCCAATACCGGTTCAGCCCGGGCTTGTCCCGCAGAAACTCTTGCCACACGTAGTTCGCGACCCGGACCGGGGCGACATTGTCATGCAGGCCCCACACCAGGCTTGTGTCGACGTGACTGGCGGAAAGAGCCTGGAGCCAATTGGTTTCGTCGGCAGCCCGCTCGTTGAGGTACTGAATCGTGTCGGGTAGCACGGCGACCTGGTCGTTGTGAGCGAAGCATTGCGCCAGCGCCTTGATCTCGGCATCGTCTGCGCCTCGCCGCGGCATGAACGTGGTCATACCCATACCGGCGGCCAGCATCTCTGGCGTGGTGGCGCGCGCGGTGCTGCGCGCCACGGTCGGATCCAGCAGCGCCTTCTGGAATCCGGTCAGATTGGCAAGGGGGAGATAGATGTTCGCGTTCGTCAAGATGACCTCGGACGGCGGGCTTGCATCCTCGAGGTCGTCGAACATAGACAGCGCGATCATTCCGATGCTGGTGCCGCGGTCATGAGTCAGCATCGTGTAGTCGCTGAGCTGCCAGTGACTCGTGATCGCCCGGATCAGCAGGCGCGCATCGTCGTAGAGGGAATACACGTACGGCGCGGCCGGCTTGTCGGATAGGCCGTAGCCGGGAAAGTCGAGCAGATAGATATCGAAATCGGCGCCGAGCTCGCGGGTCAGCGCGCGGAAGTCAATGCTTGCCGTCGGGAAGCCGTGCACGCATACCAGTGCCGGTGCTCCCGGCGTACCGCACCGACGGGTGAACACGCTGACCTCGGCACCCGAATTCGCGGCGGTTGTCGAGTGCCAGCGGAGTTCTATTCCGCCACTTCGCCATTCGTCGAAGGCGTCCATCAGGAGCCGACCGGGAACACGATCCGGGACGCGCCGAAGTGCACCTCGTGGGTAGCCGGTGTGAGCTGGCTGCCCGTCGACGACGGGTGCCCGTTGCCCAGGTTGCGGTCGAAGCGCGGATGGCAACCGCCGGCGATCAGCACCCGGATGCGCGTCCCGGCCTGGAACCGGTGCGAGATCGCGTCCAGCTCGAGGCGGACGTGGTCGGTTGCCTCGGTCAGCCGCCGGTAGGCGTCGCTGACGTTGCGGGAGCGGCCCTTGGCGTCGACTTCGCTGACCCGGACGTACACGTCGACGAACGGGTTGTCCGAACTGTGCACCAACTCCGCGATCGGGTTGCCGTGCACGACGACATCGTCGGTGAGCACATCGCTGGTGAAGCTGAGCACGTCACGTCGAGACGCCAGCGCGGTGTCGTCGCGATAGCCGCTGTCCGGTGAGAGGAGTCGGCCGCCGACGGTGGGAGTCGGGTCGGCAGGGTCGTAACGGAAGCTCGCCGAGGATCCGGCGGGGGGAGCCGTGTCGGATAGGCCGCCGCCCGGCTGTAGGTGCAGCGCGCGGTCGGTCGTGGCCGGCGGCCAGTCAGGTAATTCGCGCCAGCCCTCGTGGGAAACCCAGAACCGGAATCGGCCGGACCGTGCAGTGGCCGGGCGACCCGCGAGGTGGGTGTCGAGCCATTCCTGGGTTTCCCGGGTGATGGTCGACAGACCGGCTAACAGCAGCTGGGTGTGGGTCCAGGGGCCCATGGTCAGCGCGACGTCGACGCCGCGTGCGCGAAGATGCCGGAATTGGTGCAGCGTCTGGGGCAGGAACAAGTCTTGCCAGCCGCTGAGCAGCAGCAACGGCACCTCGATCCGGTCGAGTGCGGCGTCGACATTCAGCGGCCCCCAGAACGGGTTGTCGTCCGCCGGGGGAGTCAGCCAGGACTCCCACCACGGCGCCGCATCGCCGAGCAGGGCGCGGCCGGCGGCGCCCAGTGGCGCCTCACCGGCGGCACGCACCACGCCCTTCTGAGCCCGCAGCTGCCGGATTCCGGCGCGGACGCGGCCCGGGTCTTCCTGGTGCGCCACCAGGTTGCTCCAGCCGAGGAAGTCGTTGACCGTGAACGAGCCGGTACCCCACGCCGACAAGCTCATGTCGTGCGGACCGGCGACGATCACGCTGGTGACAAGCTCCGGCGGCGGATCCTGCAGCAGCGCGAACTGGGTGAAGCCCAGATACGAGATTCCGATGGTGGCGAAGCGACCGGTGAACCACGGCTGCCGGCGCATCCACTCGACGGTGTCGGCGCCGTCGGCCGCTTCATTGGCCATCGGCAAAAACTCGCCGCCGGAACCGAATGTCCCTCGGACGCTCTGCAACACCACGCGATAGCCGCGGGCGGCATGCATATCGGCAAACACGATCGAGAAGGGAAATGCGCGGCCGTAGGGACCACGGGCCAACAGCGTGCCGAGGACCTCTCCGGTGGGCTCGTACACATCGGCGACCAGATCGACACCGTCGCGCATCGGAATCTTGACCTCGCTGACCGTGTAGCTCGTGGTCGGCGACGGCAGTCCTAGCGTCCGGGCCAGCCCGCGGACGAGGAGTCGTCGGGGCAGTGTGCGCAGCGTCGACCCGGTGGGCCGGTTGGAGGTGGTCGTCACCGCATCAGGTTATGGGGATGACCGCGATAGCGGGCTCAGAACTTGTAGTACGGCGAAAGCTCGTTGGCGCGCTGCAGGTTTGTCGCCGGGCAATCGACCTCGGGGCTGGAGTAGATCGTCGAGTAGAACAGCGACTGCTGGATGAGGCCGTAGCTGGTCTTGAAGGCCACCATGCAGGAGAAGTAGAAGTAGCTGTTGTGATAGGTCGGCTTGAGGTTCCACCACTGCGCGGCCCGGTGACCGTTGATCGTGGTCTCGACGGCGTCGGCGGGTAGTGACTGGTCGTATTTGCGCCAGACGATCGGTTCGACGGCCACCTGGTAGTTGCCGGCGTCGAAGTGGCAGCGCAGGCCCTCTTCGGGCGTCGGCGGGGTGAAGCCCAGACCCAGCCGCTGGACGACATCGAAAGGGATGTCTCGACAGGGGTCGAATGGACTCGGGTCGGTGGTCGCCACGATCGGGCTTTTCATCGTGGTGGGCGGGTCCATCGGGGCGAAGGTGGATCGCAGGTCCACCTCGGGGCCCGCGACGCTAGCCGGCGGCGCGCTCTGCCACGTCACGATCACCGCCGTGAACAGGGCACCGAACGCCGCAAGCAGGCGCAGCTTGGCGACCATGACACCCCCCGTCGGATCGGCACACTCTTGCGGAAGCTTACAAGTCCGCACCGTGCCGCCACAGAGTAAACGAGAACCTGTTCTAGTCTGCCGCGGACGGCTTTCGTCGGCGGGATCGCTAGGCTAGACAGTCGTGGCTTGGCAAGAACACGGGCAGCAGCCCCCGACCTCACGGCAGCCGACTCTGTGGGCGGTATCGGATCTGCACACCGGCCACGTGGGCAATAAGCCCGTCACCGAGTCGCTGTATCCATCGACGCCGGACGACTGGCTGATCGTGTGCGGCGACGTCGCCGAACGAACCGACGAAATCCGCTGGGCGCTGGACCTGCTGCGACGACGGTTCGCGAAGGTGATCTGGGTGCCGGGCAACCACGAGCTGTGGACCACCAACAAAGACCCGATGCAGGTCTTCGGACGGGACCGCTACGACTATCTGGTCAACGTGTGCGACGAGCTCGGTGTGGTCAGTCCCGAGCATCCGTTCCCGGTGTGGTCCGAACGAGGCGGCCCGGCGACCATCGTGCCGCTGTTTCTGCTCTACGACTATTCGTTCCTGCCGACGGGCGCGACGACGAAGGCCGAAGGGCTGGCGATCGCACGAGAACGCAATGTCGTGTGTACCGACGAGTTTCTGCTCTCGCCGGAGCCCTACCCAACACGCGAGGCGTGGTGCCATGAGCGCGTCGCCGCGACCCGTAAGCGCCTCGACGACCTGGACTGGATGAATCCGACGGTGCTGGTCAACCATTTCCCGATGGTCCGGCAGCCGTGCGACGCACTGTTCCTTCCGGAGTTCTCGCTGTGGTGCGGAACCACCGAGACCGCGGACTGGCACACCCGCTACAACGCGGTGTGTTCGGTGTACGGGCATCTGCACATTCCACGGACCACGTGGTACGACGGCGTCCGGTTCGAAGAAGTGTCGGTGGGCTATCCGCGGGAGTGGCGGCGCCGCAAGCCGTACAGCTGGCTGCGCCAGGTTCTGCCGGATCCGCAGTACGCACCGGGTTATCTCAACGACTTCGGCGGCCACTTCGTGATCACCGACGAGATGCGGACGCAGGCCCAGCAGTTCCGCGACCGGTTGCGTCAGCGATAGATCCGATGACCCTGACCACACTGATGTCTGCGGTGCTGCCTGACGTCGCCGACCTGGCCTGCGCCGAGTTGTATTCCGATCCGCCAGGATTGGCTCCGATGGCCGAGGAGGAGCCGCTGATCGAGCGGTCGGTGGCCAAGCGACGCAACGAGTTCGTCACCGTCCGCTACTGCGCCCGAATTGCTCTGGGCGAGTTAGGCTTTCCGCCGGTTCCGATCCTCAAGGGGGAGAAGGGCGAACCCTGCTGGCCCGACGGTGTGGTCGGCAGTATCACCCACACGGCGGGCTATCGCGGCGCGGTCGTCGGTCGGGCCGGCGCGGTCCGGTCGCTGGGCGTCGACGCCGAACCGCACGACGTGTTGCCCGACGGTGTGCTCGACGCGATCAGTCTCCCGGCCGAGCGCGCCGAGCTGGCGGCCCTGCCCGCCGGTATGCATTGGGACCGAATTTTGTTCTGCGCCAAGGAGGCAACGTACAAAGCGTGGTTTCCGCTGACCAGGCGTTGGCTCGGCTTCGAAGACGCGCACATCACCTTCACCGTCGACGGATCCGGCCGCGCCGGCGGTTTCGAATCCACGATCCTGATCGACGGTGACACACTTTCCGGGCCGCCGTTGCGTGCGCTGGCCGGGCGGTGGTCGGTGAACCGCGAGTTGGTACTCACCGCGATCACCCTATGAACGTGATAAGGCCAGCGAACCCGGGTCTTGTCATCGTCGACAAGCCGGCCGGTATGACGAGTCATGATGTGGTGAGCCGATGCCGCCGCATCTTCGGCACCCGCCGCGTGGGGCACGCCGGGACGCTGGATCCGATGGCCACCGGGGTGCTGGTGATCGGGATCGAGCGGGCCACCAAGATCCTGGGCTTGGTCACCGAGACATCGAAGTCCTATGCGGCCACCATCAGGCTGGGCCAGTCCACGTCTACCGACGACGCAGAAGGCGTTATCACACAAGTGTTTCCGGCCCAGGACGTCACCGATGACGCAATCGAAGGGGCGATCGCCGGATTGCGCGGCGACATCGCCCAGGTCCCCGCGGCGGTCAGCGCCATCAAGATCGACGGACAACGCGCCTATCGACTGGCCCGCGAGGGTCACGCCGTCGAACTGGCCGCCAGGCCGGTACACATCGACCGGTTCGACAAGCTGGCGGTGCGCCGCTATGACCAACTGGTCGACGTCGACGTCGAGGTGGACTGCTCGTCGGGAACCTACATTCGCGCGCTGGCCCGCGATGTCGGCGCGACGCTGGGGGTAGGAGGTCACCTGACTGCGCTGCGCCGCACCAGGGTTGGCCGATTCGGAGTGGGCCAGGCTCGCTCACTCGACGATCTGGCCGAACGGCCCGCGTTGAGCGTGACTCTGGACCAGGCGTGTCTGCAGCTGTTCGGGCATCGCGCACTCACCGAGGACGAAGCGGACGCCGTGGCGAACGGCCGCCCGCTGAAATCGGCCGGCATCGAGGGCGTCTACGCCGCACACACCGCCGACGGTCGTGTGATGGCACTGCTGCGCGACGAGGGTTCCACAACGAGGTCGGTAGTCGTCATCAGGCCCGCGAACCTATAACGGCACGCTGACGGACCTGATCCGGTAACATTCCGAATGGAATGTAAGTGTTCTGGAAGGTGTAGGCGGTAGGGAACGTGGCAGCTATCGGCGAACGGCGGGTCAAGCGCACCCAGGCGGAGCGCAGTGCGGCGATGCGTACCCGCCTGCTCGACGCCACCATCGAGTGCCTGGTGACCTACGGTTACGCGGGCACCACCACGCCGCGGGTGGCCGAACTCGCCGGAGTCACCCGGGGAGCGCAGATCCACCATTTCCGCTCGAAGGAAGATCTGGTGGTCGCGGCCATCGAGCACTTGGCACAACAACGCGTACAAGCCTCCATGCGCGAATTCAGCCGGATGGAAACCAGCAGCGATCCGGTGGTGACCGTGCTGGATTTTCTATGGGAGGCCCATCAGGGCCCGATGTTTGTTGCCACGGTTGAACTTTGGGTCGCAGCGCGAACTGACCCGGTACTGGCTGCGCACGTCGAACGGGTCGAGCCACTGGTCAACAGCACCCTGATCTCGGCGATTGCGCAACTGGTGCCCGATCATGCGGCGCGCAAGGATTTGCGCAACTTCGTCTACACCGCGATGGACGCCCTGCGCGGGATCCTGCTCGCGAGTTTCGTCGATCGCGACACCGATCGTTCCCGCAGGCGGTGGGGCCGGGCCTGCGAACAACTACGGATCGTTGCCGACGGCCTGCTGACCGCCGACGCGCTGGACTGATTCCGACTCCAACACCGACGAAACGTCCCTGAGCCGGCGCCGTTGCGAAGATACAATCAGGTGTGTATGTTTTTCGGAAGGCCGAGCTAGCGCAAGGGAGTTCTGTGATGTCGAACAAGGTCTTTGTCATCGGAGTGGGGATGACGAAGTTCGAAAAGCCGGGTCGCCGGGAGAACTGGGACTACCCGGACATGGCGCGCGAGTCCGGCACCAAGGCGCTCGAGGACGCTGGAATCGACTACGCCGCAATCGAGCAGGGCTACGTCGGTTATGTGTACGGCGAGTCGACCTCGGGCCAGCGAGCGCTCTATGAGTTGGGGCTCAGCGGGATCCCGATCGTCAACGTCAACAACAACTGCTCGACTGGCTCGACCGCGCTCTACCTTGCCGCGCAGGCGATTCGGGGCGGGCTGGCCGACTGCACCATCGCCCTGGGATTCGAGAAGATGAAGCCCGGATCGCTGGAGTCGACCTACGACGACCGCATCAACCCGATGGACAAACACGTCATGGCGATGGCCGAGATCTCCGAGGTGCTCTTTCCTGTGGCGCCGTGGATGTTCGGGGCCGCCGGCCGCGAGCATATGAAGGAGCACGGCAGCACCGCGGAGCATTTCGCCAAGATCGGCTACAAGAATCACAAGCATTCGGTGAACAATCCGTACGCCCAATTCCAGGAGTCCTACTCGCTGGAGGACATCTTGGGGGCGCGGATGATCTATGACCCGCTGACCAAGCTGCAGTGTTCGCCGACGTCTGACGGGTCCGGCGCAGCGATCCTGGCCTCGGAGGCCTTCGTCGACAAGCACGACCTGGCAGGCCAGGCGGTGGAGATCGTCGGACAGGCGATGACCACAGACTTCGCCAACAGCTTCGACGGGACCGCAAAGGGGCTGATCGGGCACCACATGAATGTCGAAGCCGCGCAACGGGTCTACGACCAATCCGGTCTGGGGCCCTCAGACTTCCAGGTGATCGAGCTGCACGACTGCTTCTCCGCCAACGAATTGCTGCTGTACGAGGCGCTGGGCCTGTGCGGTGAGGGCGAAGCGGCCAAGCTGATCGACAACGGCGACGTCACCTATGGCGGGCGGTGGGTGGTCAACCCGTCGGGCGGACTGATCTCCAAAGGTCACCCGCTGGGCGCCACCGGACTGGCGCAGTGCGCCGAGCTGACCTGGCAGCTCCGCGGCAAAGCCGACAAGCGACAGGTCGACAACGTCACTGCCGCACTGCAACACAACATCGGACTCGGCGGCGCAGCCGTCGTCACCGCGTACCAACGCGCCGAACGCTGATCACCGCAATAACGTACGAAAGGCAACACCATGGGACACATCGAAGCGACCCGAGAACTGGCTGCCGACCCGGAGGCCTTGTGGGCGACCGTCAGCGACCTGGCCAATTGGGACAAGTGGTTCACCGTGCACGAGAAGTGGCTCGAAGGTCCGCCCGACACGCTGACCGAAGGCGCCAAGCTGACCGCCAAGATCGTCATGCTCGGGATGGCCAACAAGATCGAGTGGACGATCGAATCTGTGGAAGCGCCCCGCACGTTGGTGCTGTCCGGCACCGGAATGGCCGGCGTCAAGGCCAAATTCACGTTCACCATCGACAGGTCCGATAACGGCTCCAACTTCACCGTGTTCGGTGACTTCGAGGGCGCGATGATCAAGGGCGCACTGGGCAAGGCCGTGGAGAAGGACGGCGCCAAGCAACTCGGCAAGACGCTCGACCAACTCGACGCGCTCGCGTCGGCCTCGGCGTGAGCGTGACCGAGACGCTGGAATTCGACGACACGGGACTGGGCCGTTGGACCGACGACGAGCGGTTCGAGGTAACCCGGGAGCGGTTGGCCGAGTACGCCGCGGCCACCAATGACCCGATCGACGCGCACCGCAGAGGGGACGCTGCTTCGCCGGTGTTCGCGATCGTTCCGGTATTCGAGGCGCTGCTCACCCCGGCGGTCGACGTAATGCCGGTCGAAGCCATCCCCCGGATCGTGCACGGCGAGCAGGACTTTCACTTCCACCGCCCCATCCGCCCGGGTGACAAGCTGGTCTCGCGCGGCAAGATGATCGGCTACCAGGGTCTGGAGAAGGGCACCCGCGCGGCAATCCTGCTCGAATGCCGCACCGAGGACGGCGAACTGGTCAACGAGCAGTACGTCACCACGTTCGTGCGGGGCATGTCGGTGGGCAAGACGATCGGCGAGCTGAGTCCCGGGCACAAGTTCGACGATGCACTGCGCGACCGGGCGCCGGTGGCGAAAGTCGTCCAGCACATCGACAGCGACCAGACCTTCCGCTATTCGCCGGCCGCGGGTGACCCGATGCCGATCCACCTCGACGAAGAGGTGGCCATCAGCGCGGGGCTGCCGGGCATCATCGCGCACGGACTGTGCACCATGGCGTTCACCTCGTGGGCGGTGCTGACCGAGCTGGGCGGTTCAGATGTCAACCGGCTCAAGCGGTTCGCGGTTCGATTCTCCAAGCCGGTGATCCCCGGCGACGACCTGGAAACCCGGATCTGGCGCGTCGGCGCCGGCAACGGAACGACAAGCTACGCCTTCGAGACCGCCCGCGACGGCGGCCAGGAACTGGCCATCACCGACGGCTTGGCCGTCCTGACCTACTGAACGCAAGGAGACTCAACTGATGGGTGCATTGGAAGGCCGCGTCGCGGTCATCACCGGTGCGGGCCGCGGCATCGGCCGCGAACACGCGCTGCTGTTCGCCAAGGAGGGAGCCAAGATCGTCGTCAACGATCTCGGCGGCAGCAACGACGGCGCGGGCGCCGACACCGGCCCGGCCCACGAGGTGGCGGACGAGATCAACGCGGCCGGCGGCACCGCTGTCGTCAACACCGAGAACGTCTCGACCTGGGCGGGCGCGCACAGCGCTGTGCAGCAGGCGATCGACGAGTTCGGCGGTCTCGACATCCTGGTCAACAACGCCGGGATCCTGCGCGACTCGTTCATCGCCGGCATGGAGGAAGCCCAGTGGGACGCGGTGATCGCGGTCCACTTGAAGGGGCACTTCGCGATGCTGCACCACGCGGCCGCGTATTGGAAAGCGCAGTCGAAAGCCGGCGATCAACCCAACGCCGCGGTGATCAACACCGCCTCGGGTTCCGGTGTGACACTGCCGAATGCGGGTCAGGCCAACTACGGCTCGGCGAAGGCGGGCATCGCAGCTCTGACGCTGATCGCCGCCGAGGAGTTGGAGCGTTACGGCGTGCGGGTGAACGCGATCGCTCCGATCGCGCGCACCCGGCTCACCCTGGCCACTCCCGGCATGGGCACGCTGATGTCCGAGCCCGAAGACGGCGAGCTCGACCTGTTCAGTCCCGCCAACATTTCGCCGCTGGTGGCGTACCTCGCGACCGAGAAGTGTCCGATCACCGGCAAGGTGTATGCGGTTCAGGGCGGTGCGATTTCGTCGCTGTCCGGGTGGCACGACGTCGACACCATCGAGACCGACGGTCCCTGGCTGATCGACGACATCGCCGCCCGGCTACCGCAGTAACCAAGGAGCAGAACATGTTTGAATGGTCCGAAACCGACCTGCTGATGCGGGACACCATCCGCGGATTCATCGACAAGGAGATTCGGCCGCATCTCGACGCGCTGGAAACCGGTGAGATTTCGCCGTACCCGATCGCGCGCAAGCTGTTCAGCGAGTTCGGCCTCGACGTGATGGCCGCCGAAGCGGTCAAGACGATGCTCGACAAGGAGCGGGCCAGGCAGGAGGCCAAGCACGAGACGGTCGGTGAGAAGAAGTCGTCCGGCGGATTCGCGGGCCTGGGTGCGCAGGGGTCGATGGCCGCCGTGCTGATCTCCGAGCTCGCCGGGGTGAGCCTGGGCCTGCTCAGCGCCGTCGGGGTCAGCATCGGCCTCGGGGCGGCCACCATCATGAGCCGCGGCACGCTCGCCCAGAAGGAGCGCTGGCTGCCGGAGCTCATGACGTTGGAGAAGGTCGCGGCGTGGGCGATCACCGAGCCCGATTCGGGCTCCGACGCGTTCGGCGGGATGAAGACCACGGTCAAGCGCGATGGCGACCACTACATCCTGAACGGGCAGAAGACGTTCATCACCAACGGTCCGTACGCGGACGTGATGGTGGTCTACGCCAAGCTCGACGATGGATCCACCGACAAGCGCAACCGGCCGGTGCTGACATTCGTGCTGGACGCGGGCATGGAAGGGCTGGCCCAGGGCAAGCCGTTCAAGAAGATGGGCATCATGTCCTCGCCCACCGGTGAATTGTTCTTCGACCACGTGCGACTCTCACCCGACCGCCTGCTCGGCGAAACCGAGCAGCACACCGGGGGAGACGGCCGGGACAGCGCACGGGCCAACTTCTCCGCCGAACGCATCGGCGTCGCGCTGATGTCGCTGGGCATCATCAACGAGTGCCATCGACTCTGCATCGACTACGCCAAAACCCGTACGTTGTGGGGTAAGAACATCGGCCAGTTCCAGCTGATTCAGCTCAAGCTGGCCAAGATGGAGGTCGCGCGGATTAACGTGCAGAACATGGTGTTCCAGACCCTGGAAAAGGCGCAGGCCGGCAAGATGCCGACGCTGGCCGAGGCGTCGGCCATCAAGCTGTACTCCTCGGAGGCCGCCACCGACGTCGCGATGGAGGCGGTTCAGCTGTTCGGTGGCAACGGCTACATGGCCGAATACCGCGTCGAACAGCTGGCCCGTGACGCCAAATCGTTGATGATCTACGCCGGCAGCAACGAGGTGCAGGTGACACACATCGCCAAGGGGCTGCTCGCCTGATGGCAGCGCGGGCAAACAGGTTGCGGCGCAGATCTTTTGCTGCGCTGGACGGGTTGTCATACCATCCGTTCGCGCGGACGTCGTTCAACCTGATGCTCGACGGGTTGCTGGCGCGTCAGGCCATGCTGGCGCGATTGCGCCCGGTCGCCGACTACGCAATCGCGCGCAGTAGCCCTCCGGTGCCGGGCACACGGGTACGACCCGGACCGGCCGGTGTTCCGGGCGAATGGGTGTGGCCGCCCGGCGTCCGGCGAGACGTCGGTGTCGTGCTGGTCCTGCACGGAAGCGGCTATCTGATCTGCTCGGCGCGTACCCACCGCGGTTTCGCGTCGCGGGTGGCCAAGTACGCGGGCATGCCCGCCTTCGTCATCGACTATCGCCTGGCACCGGAGCACCCGTTTCCGGCGGCCGAAGACGACGCCGTTGCCGCCTACCGCTGGCTGCTCGACCAGGGCCACGACCCGACGAAGATCGTGGTGGCCGGCGACTCGGCCGGCGGCCACCTCGCGGTCGGGCTGGCGTTGCGCGCCAGGGCCGAAGGGCTGCCCGCGCCGGCGGGCCTGGCGTTGTTCGGGCCGTTGATCGACCCGGCGTACCGTGCCTCGATCGCCGACCCGCGGACGCGGCGTCAACCGCTCGATCCGCGGGCCGCGGCACGCGCTGTCGCGCTGTACGTGGGCGACTTCGATCCCGCCGATCCCCGGCTGTGCCTGCTGAATGCGGACCTCGCCGATCTGCCGCCCACGCAGGTGCATTACGGGTCGCGGGAGGTGATGCGCGCCGACGCGGAGGCCTTCGCGGAATTGATGCGCGCGGCCGGCGGCAGCTGCGAGGAGGTGCTCTGGCCGGGGTTGATGCACGGCTACTGGCTGTGGCCACGCCACGACGACGGCAGCCTGCAAAGTCTGAGGATTGCAGGCGAGTTCCTGCGCGCGGTGATCGGGCAGTCGGAACCGGTGTGATGAGCGCGCTCGGCGAGATTCGAGGCCGCTTGGCTGCGGCACGGGTGCTGACGCAACGCGGGATGGTCGACCTGCGCCGGCCCGACGAGGCAGTGCGGGCTTTGCTGGCCATTCGCCGCTACGGAGCGTTCGGCGGGCTGATCGGGCACACCGCGGCCCAATACGGCGATGCACCGGCCATCACCGACGACCGTGGCACCGTCAGCTTTCGCGAACTCGACCAGGCGTCCAACGCGCTGGCACGCGGGTTATTGGCCAGAGGAATTCGCGCCGGCGCGGTGATCGCAACACTGCACCGCAACAGCCGCGACGTCATGGTGACCGTCAGCGCGGCCAACAAAATCGGGGTCCGCACGGTGCTGATGAACACCGGCTTCGCCGGGCCGCAGCTGGCGGATGTGTCCGCGCGCGAAAACGTCAGCTGCATCCTGGTCGACGACGAGTTCACCGACATTCTGACCACGCTGCCGCCGGAGACCTTGCGGTTCACCAGCAGTCGATTGCACGAACTGACCGACAACCAGTCGACGTCATCGCTGCCCGCGCCGCGACAGCCGGGCGGCATGGCCCTGCTGACCAGCGGTACCACCGGCACTCCGAAAGGTGTGCCGCGCAACCGGATCGACCCGACGCAGTCCGCGCAGCTGCTCGACCGGATCCCGTGGCCCCGCGACGGCGCCTACTACATCGCCGCACCGCTGTTTCATGCCACCGGCCTGGCTACCTGCTCGCTGGGACTGGTCCTGGGCAACCGCGTCGTGATGGCCCGTCGCTTCGACCCGGAGGCGACGCTTGCGGCCATCGCCGAATATCGCGTCGCCGCCGTGGTTCTGGTGCCGACCATGCTGCAACGGATCCTCGACCTGGGCTTCGAGGTGCTGGCCAGATACGACACCTCGGCGCTGAAAGTACTGTTCGCCGCGGGCTCGTCGCTGTCACCGGCGCTGTGCCGTCGCACCCGCGACGCCTTCGGTGCCGTGCTGTACAACCTGTACGGATCCACCGAGGTGGCGGTCGCCGCCGTCGCGACACCCGACGAACTGCACCGCGCGCCCGGCACGGTCGGCCGCCCGCCCGTCGGTTGCACGGTCGTCCTCTACGACGAGGATCGCCGTAGGATCACCGAGCCCGGCAAGGTCGGAACATTGTTCGTGTCAAGCGGTTTGAGCTTTACCGGCTATACCGACGGTGGCAACAAGGAAATCGTCGACGGTCTGCTGTCCACCGGCGACACCGGACACTTCGACGAGACCGGCCTGTGGTTCATCGACGGTCGCGACGACGACATGATTGTCTCCGGCGGCGAGAACGTCTTTCCGCTGGAGGTCGAGAACCTGCTCGCCGAACATCCGGACGTCGTCGAGGCGTCGGTGGTGGGCGTCGACGACGACGCCTTCGGAAAACGGCTTGCGGCTTACGTGGTCAGCCGTCCCGAGTCGGGACTCGACGCCGATGCCGTCAAGTCGCACGTGCGCGCCCATCTTGCCCGCCACAAGATTCCGCGCGATGTCGTCTTCATCGAGCAGCTGCCGCGCAACGAGGCGGGCAAGGTCCTGCGAAGGCAGCTCAGCGACAGCTAGGAGTCAGCGCCGTGTCTGAAGATGTCAAATCATCGTTTGGTTTACGCATTCTCACAGGCGTGCGGCGGTCTTAGTGTCATGAAGGTGAGCCGCAATCTCAGCCGCAAAGTCGTGGTCATCACCGGCGCCGCGAAAGGGATCGGCGCGCAGGTGGCTCGCGATCTTGTCGCAGCGGGTGCCAGCGTTGCGGTGCTCGATCGCGACCTGGTGGGCGCGCAGCGCCTCGTTGCCGAACTTGGTTCCGCCGCAGCGGCATTCGAGACCGACATCACATCAGCGGAGTCGGTACAGGCGGCATGTGACGCCGCCGCAGAGCATTTCGGAGCCATCGACGTCGTGGTGGCCAATGCCGGTATCGCCGGCCCAGGCGTGACGGTCGCCACCGTGGACCCTGCCGACTGGCGACAGGTCATCGACGTCAACCTGGTGGGGGCTTTCCACACCATCCGGGCCGCGCTGCCGCATCTCAAGGTGAGTCGCGGATACGCGATGGTGGTCGCCTCGATCGCCGCGGTGATACCGGGACCGCTGATAAGTGCCTACGTGGCTTCCAAGGCCGGCGTCGAGTCGCTGACGCGCGCGGTACGCATCGAGGTAGCCCGTGACGGGGTCGGGGTCGGTATCGCATATTTCGGGCTGATTGAAACCGGGCTGGCCAACGACATGCTGGCCCGGTCCGGTCTGGCGGCGGTACTGCCTGGGCCGTTGGGCAGGCTGGCGCCGGTCGAAGTGGCCGGCGCGGCGATCACTGGCGGTATCGCACGCCGTGCGCGACGGGTTTACGCGCCCTGGTGGGTTGGCCCGATGCTCGACCTGCGGCCACTGCTGTTTCTCGCGGACCGCTTGCTGGCGGTACTGCCAAGCACTCGGCGCACGATCAGCGCCGGCGACGTTCCGGAGGTGCGCTGATGCCCCAACGAGAACCGTCCGTAGGCATCGTCGGAGCCGGGATGTCGGGACTGTGCCAGGCCATCCTGCTACGTCAGGCGGGGTTCACCGACATCACGATCTACGAGAAGTCCGACGATGTCGGGGGAACGTGGCGCGACAACACCTATCCTGGGTTGTCCTGCGACGTGCCGTCCCGGTTCTATCAGTTCACCTTTGCGACGAATCCCGCGTGGACACAGGTCTTCTCACCCGGTCAGGAGATCTTCGACTACTTTCGTCGGCTGACCGACGAGTATGCGCTGACAGAGGTCGTCCGCTTCGGTGTCGACATCGTCGACGCCCGATTCACCGAAGGTCGCTGGCTGCTCACCACAGCCGCAGGCGACGAGATGTCGCACGACTTCCTGATCGCGGCGACCGGCGTCCTTCGTGAGCCGCGCACCCCAGCGATCGACGGCCTGGCCGAATTCAGCGGCCCCGTCATGCATTCCGCGCGTTGGAATCATGCGATCGATATGACCGGGAAACGGGTCGCGGTGGTCGGCACCGGATCCACCGGGGTCCAGATCGTCTGCGGGCTGGCCGATTCCGCCGGCCACCTCGAGTTGTTTCAGCGCAGCGCGCAGTGGATTCTGCCGCTGCCCAATCCCCATTACCGCCGCTGGACTTCGCCGATGCACCGCAGGGTGCCGGCCCTCAGTTCGATGGCGTACTACGCCTACCACCTGGTGTTCGAGTGGCTGGCTCGTGCGCTGGTGAAGCCGGGCTGGCGACGGCGCCTGATGGGTGCCGCGTGCCGGGCCAACCTGCGGTCGGTGCGTGACCCCGAGCTACGGCGCCGGCTGACGCCGGACTATCAGCCGATGTGCCGGCGGCTGGTCGTGTCCGCGGGCTTCTACCCGGCCATGCAACGCCACAACGTCCGTCTAGTCGACTCAGGTATCGACCACGTCGAACCACGCGGAATAGTCACGGCCGATGGTGAATTGCACGAGCTCGACGCGATCGTGCTGGCCACCGGCTTCGATGCGCACGCCTTCATGCGGCCGATGTCGTTGGTGGGCCGCGACGGCCTGACCCTGCAGCAGCTGTGGGAAGAGGGTCCCCGGGCACATCTGGGGGTGGCGTTGCCGGGCTTCCCGAACTTCTTCATGTTGATGGGCCCGCACAGCCCGGTCGGCAACTATTCGCTGACCGCGATCGCCGAGGCGCAGGGGAACCACATTGTCGGCTGGATCAAGCGTTGGCGCACCGGCGAATTCGACACCGTCGCGCCCACCCGGCGTGCGACGGACGACTTCAACGCGACCATGCGCCGGGCTTTGCCGGGCACGGTATGGGCGACGGGATGCTCCAGTTGGTATCTGGGCGCCGACGGCCTGCCCGAGTTATGGCCGTGGACGCCACACGAGTATCGGCAACGGCTTGCCGCAGTGCCCGACGCCGGCGACTACGACATCAGCACCTTGGTGAGGACCGCGTGAGAGCAACGCTGAGTGGACGCGTCGTGGCCATCACCGGCGCCGCCCGCGGGGTTGGCCTCGCGACCGCGAAAGCTTTCGCGGCCGCCGGTGCGAAAGTGGCGATCGGCGAGCTGGACGCCGATCTGGCCACACGTGTCGTGCGTCGCCGACGCTAGCGGGCAACCATCCAAATCGCCTGAGCGGCAGGGCTTCCCAGCTCGACAGTGGTGGGCCCGCCGTCTGTCGACTCGACCGCGACCGAAATCATCCCGGCGAATTCGCGACGGGTGAGCACCCGCAGCCGTGAGTCGAGGCTGATGCCGATGCTGTCGAAGTAGCGCAGCATCTCGGGATCCTTGTCGGAAATGCGGGCCACGGTTCCGGCGTCGCCTTCGGCGCATGCCCACAGCTGACGGGCCGGCGGCGTGGGCACCTGGCCATCCGAACCCGGGATGGGGTCGCCATGCGGATCGCGCTGCGGGTGGCCGAGCTTGGCGTCAATGCGCGCGATCAGCCGATCCGACACCGCGTGTTCGAGCACCTCGGCCTCATCGTGCACCTCGTCCCAGCCGTAGCCGAGTTCGGTGACGAGGTAGGCCTCCAACAGCCGGTGGCGCCGGACCATCGCCAGCGCCGCTCGACGCCCCGAATCGGTCAAGGTGACCGCACCATATTTTTCGTGGTCGACAAGGCCCTGCTCGGCGAGCTTGCGGATCGATTCCGAGGCCGTGCTGGCCGACACCCCGAGCTTCTCGGCCAGCATCTTGGTGCTGACCTTGGCCAGTGACCATTCCTGGGCGTTCCAGATGACCTTGAGGTAGTCCTGGGCAACCGTGGTGAGCTCGTTGGACTCGTCAGCGGGGCGCACAACGGAAGTTTAAGCAATCCTCACCTGATCTGCGGCTCTCGCACGACCGCGCGCTACCTGGCCCCGTAGGCTTGCAGATGTGCAACGGTGGCGCGGCCAGGACGAGATCCCAACGGACTGGGGCCGATGCGTACTCACGATCGGGGTGTTCGACGGGCTGCACCGCGGCCACGCCGAGCTGATCGAACACGCGGTCAAGTCGGGTCGCGCCCGCGGCGTGCCGACGGTACTGATGACGTTCGACCCGCATCCGATGGAAGTGGTCCACCCCGGCAGCCACCCCGCTCAGCTGACCACGCTGACCCGGCGCGCCGAGCTTGCCGAGGAATTCGGCATCGACGTGTTTCTCGTGATGCCCTTCACCACCGCCTTCATGAAGCTCACGCCCGAGCGGTATGTCCACGAGCTGCTGGTCGAGGACCTGCACGTGGTCGAAGTCGTCGTGGGGGAGAACTTCACCTTCGGCAAGAAGGCGGCCGGGAACGTCGACACCCTGCGCAGCACCGGAGCACGGCTCGGATTCGCGGTGGAGGCGATGTCTCTGGTGTCCGAACATCACAACACCGAGACCGTGACGTTTTCCTCGACCTACATCCGGTCCTGCGTCGACGCCGGTGATGTGGTCGCCGCCACCGAGGCGCTGGGCCGTCCACACCGGGTCGAGGGTGTGGTGGTGCGCGGCGACGGCCGGGGCACCGAGATGGGCTTCCCGACCGCAAACGTCGCGCCGCCGATGCACTCCGCCATCCCGGCCGACGGCGTCTACGCCGCCTGGTTCACCGTGCTGGGCCATGGCCCGGTGACCGGAACCGTGGTGCCCGGCGAGCGCTACCAGGCCGCGGTGTCGGTGGGCACCAATCCGACCTTCTCCGGACGCACCCGGACCGTCGAGGCATTCGTCCTCGACACCGCCGCCGACTTATACGGACAGCACGTGGCGCTGGACTTCGTGGCGCGAATCCGGGGGCAGGAAAAATTCGGCTCGATCGGCGATCTGGTCGACGCGATGGGCGGCGACACCGAGCGGGCCCGCAAGCTGCTGTCTGCCGGCTGAGCTCAGGCCCGCATCGTCGCCGACCTGGGAATTAAGGCCGTAGCGGGCCTCGCTGTTAGACTTCCCGGCGACACGGCGCGTGCTGCAGTTCGCGGTGGCCGCACCCAGACGAATGTTCGCGGACCTATTGATGGAGATATTTCGTGGCGCTTACCGCCGAGCAGAAAAAAGAAATCCTGGGCTCCTACGGCCTGCATGCGACCGACACCGGTTCGCCTGAGGCGCAGGTCGCTCTGCTGACCAAGCGGATCGCCGACCTGACCGAGCACCTCAAGCAGCACAAACACGATCACCACTCGCGGCGCGGACTGCTACTGCTGGTCGGTCGCCGTCGTCGTCTGCTCAAGTACGTGGCCCAGGTCGACGTCGAACGCTACCGCTCGCTCATCGAGCGGCTCGGCCTGCGCCGCTGACCCGGGGCCCGCGAGATCTCGGGCTTAAAGAAGCGCCAGGTCGGCGTGTAGAGTCAAAGGCGTTTTGGGCCCATCGGCCCGAGCAAGGTGCGGCGCGCGCGATCCGTGCGCACCGTTCCAGCGAGGCACACCAGGACTTTGAAGGAAGACAAGTCTGTATCGCGCGGTCTTCGGTAGTGGCTGCCGAGCTCCCCAGTCCGGGGTAGGTCGGCCGCTTCGATCGACGGCCGTCGCCGCTTCCAGACCTTCGTGTCCATGCTGTCCTGGAACCCTCCGGGTTGCGTGTGCCTGCGCGAAATAGCTGAATAAATCCAGAGAGGCTGCACGGACACACATGTCTGTAGCTGAAATTGACGAAGGCGTGTTCGAGTCGACCGCCACCATTGACAACGGGAGCTTCGGCACCCGCACCATCCGTTTCGAGACCGGCCGGCTGGCCAAGCAGGCCGCCGGCTCCGTCGTCGCCTACCTCGACGATGAGACCATGCTGTTGTCGGCCACCACGGCCAGCAAGAACCCGAAGGATCACTTCGACTTCTTCCCGCTGACGATCGACGTCGAGGAGCGCATGTACGCCGCGGGACGCATCCCCGGCTCGTTCTTCCGGCGCGAGGGCCGTCCGTCCACCGACGCGATCCTGACCTGTCGCCTGATCGACCGCCCGCTGCGGCCGACGTTCGTGTCGGGCCTGCGTAACGAGATCCAGGTTGTCGTCACCATCCTGAGCCTGGACCCCAAGGACCTGTACGACGTGCTGGCGATCAACGCCGCGTCGGCGTCGACCCAGATCTCGGGTCTGCCGTTCTCCGGCCCCGTCGGCGGTGTGCGCGTCGCGCTCATCGACGGCCAGTGGGTTGCATTCCCGACCGTCGAGCAGCTCGAGAACGCCGTGTTCGACATGGTGGTCGCCGGCCGCAAGGTTGACGATGATGTCGCGATCATGATGGTCGAGGCCGAGGCCACCGAGAACGTCATCGAACTGGTGTCCGGCGGGGCGGGCGCGCCCACCGAGAGTGTGGTGGCCGAGGGGTTGGAAGCCGCCAAGCCGTTCATCGCCGCGCTGTGCACCGCCCAGGAGGAGCTGCACAAAGCCGCAGGTAAGGAAACCGCGGAGTACCCGCTGTTCCCGGAGTACCAGGACGACGTCTACTACGCGGTCGCCTCGGTGGCCACCGACGAGCTGGCCAAGGCGCTCACCATCGCGGGCAAGGAAGAGCGCGACGCCCGCACCGACGAGATCAAGGGCGAGGTGCTCAACCGCCTCGCCGACACCTATGAGGGCCGCGAGAAAGAAGTCAGCGCGGCGTTCCGCTCGCTGACCAAAAAGCTTGTCCGCCAGCGCATTCTGTCGGATCACTTCCGCATCGACGGCCGTGGCATCACCGACATCCGCGCACTGTCGGCGGAGGTCGCGGTGATCCCGCGGACCCACGGCAGCGCGTTGTTCGAGCGTGGCGAAACCCAGATCATGGGCGTCACCACCCTCGACATGGTCAAGATGGCCCAGCAGATCGACTCGCTGGGACCCGAGACGTCCAAGCGCTACATGCACCACTACAACTTCCCGCCGTTCTCCACCGGCGAGACCGGCCGCGTCGGCTCGCCCAAGCGGCGCGAGATCGGCCACGGCGCACTGGCGGAGCGGGCCCTGGTCCCGGTGCTGCCCAGCATCGAGGAGTTCCCCTACGCGATCCGGCAGGTCTCGGAAGCCTTGAGCTCCAACGGTTCCACGTCGATGGGCTCGGTGTGTGCCTCGACGCTGTCGCTCCTGAACGCCGGTGTGCCGCTGAAGGCGCCGGTCGCCGGCATCGCGATGGGCCTGGTGTCCGACGACGTAGACGGTGAGACCCGCTACGTCACGCTCACCGACATCCTCGGCGCCGAAGATGCCTTCGGCGACATGGACTTCAAGTGCGCCGGCACCAAGGACTTCGTCACCGCCCTGCAGCTGGACACCAAGCTCGACGGCATCCCGTCGCAGGTGCTGGCCGGTGCGCTGGCGCAGGCCAAGGACGCGCGGCTGACCATCCTCGAGGTGATGGCAGAGGCCATCGACGAGCCGGACGAGATGAGCCCGTTCGCACCGCGGATCACCACGATCAAGGTGCCGATCGACAAGATCGGTGAGGTCATCGGGCCCAAGGGCAAGATGATCAACTCGATCACCGAAGAGACCGGTGCGCAGATCTCGATCGAGGACGACGGCACGGTGTTCGTCGGCGCGTCCAACGGCGAGGCAGCACAGGCGGCGATCGACAAGATCAACGCGATTGCCAACCCGCAGCTGCCCAAGACCGGCGAGCGTTTCCTCGGAACGGTAGTCAAGACAACCGATTTCGGCGCATTCGTATCGCTGCTTCCGGGCCGCGACGGGCTGGTGCACATCTCCAAGCTCGGCCGCGGCAAGCGCATTGCGAAGGTCGAGGACGTCGTGAACGTCGGTGACAAGCTTCGGGTCGAGATTGCCGACATCGACAAGCGGGGCAAGATCTCCCTGGTGCTTGTGGACGAGGATGCAGCCGCCGCCGCACCCGGCGGGGATTCCGGCGGCGATAACGCCGCCGCAAGCCCGGAGACCGCATCCGTCGATGCCGCGACGGCCAGCAGTTAGTCCAGCGACGCAGCCGCTGCGCCGCGGCCGGCACAGTATCGAGCCGTCCGCGGCGTTCCGGCGCACCACACTTCCGGGCGGCCTGCGGGTCGCCACCGAATACCTGCCCGGGGTGCGCTCGGCCTCGGTCGGGGTGTGGGTCGGAGTCGGGTCGCGCGACGAAGGCGCCACGGTTGCCGGTGCCGCGCACTTCCTGGAGCACCTGCTGTTCAAGTCGACTCCGACGCGCACCGCTGTCGACATCGCGCAGGCGATGGACGCGGTCGGCGGCGAGCTGAACGCGTTCACCGCCAAGGAGCACACCTGCTATTACGCGCACGTGCTCGACAGCGATCTCGCGTTAGCCGTAGATCTGGTCAGCGACGTCGTGCTCAACGGGCGTTGCGTGGCCAGTGACGTCGAAGTCGAACGCGACGTGGTCCTCGAAGAGATCGCGATGCGGGACGACGACCCCGAGGACGCGTTGGCCGACCAGTTCCTGGCGGCGCTGTTCGGCGATCATCCGGTGGGCCGTCCGGTGATCGGCAGCGTGCAATCGGTGTCGTCGATGACACGCGCGCAGCTGCACTCGTTTCATCAGCGGCGCTACACGCCCGAGCGCATGGTGGTCGCGGTGGCCGGAAACGTCGACCACGACGACGTGGTGGCCCTGGTGCGCGAGCATTTCGGGCCGCGATTGGTGCGGGGCCGCCACGCGATCGCGCCACGCAAGGGCGCGGGCCGGGTCAGCGGTCGCCCCCGGTTGACGGTGGTCAACCGGGACGCCGAGCAGACCCATGTGTTTCTCGGGGTGCGGACCCCAGGCCGGCACTGGAAGCATCGCTGGGCACTGTCGGTGTTGAACACCGCACTGGGCGGCGGCCTGAGTTCCCGTTTGTTCCAACAGGTTCGGGAGTCCCGCGGGCTGGCCTATTCGGTGTATTCCTCGGTGGACACGTTCTCCGACGCCGGCGCGCTGTCGGTGTACGCCGCGTGCCTGCCCGAGCGGTTCGCCGAAGTGGTCCGGGTGGCCGCCGACGTGCTCGCCGACGTGGGCCGCGACGGGATCACCGAGACAGAATGCCGGATCGCGAAGGGCTCGCTGCGGGGCGGGCTGGTGCTGGGGCTGGAGGACTCCAGTTCACGGATGAACCGCATCGGCCGCAGCGAACTCAACTACGCTGAGCACCGAAGCATCGATCGGACGCTGCGGGAGCTCGATGAGGTCACCCTGGACGAGGTCAACGCGATTGCGCGCCAACTCCTCAACCAACCCTACGGGGCCGCAGTGCTCGGTCCGCACCGGTCGAAAAAGTCTCTGCCGCAAAAACTTCGGAGTATGACGGGGTAGCGCGATGGTACTGGGCTTCTGGGATCTCGATGTGCCGATCGTGGGTGCGCCGATGGCAGGCGGGCCCGGGACGCCCGCGCTGGCCGCGGCGGTGTCGAACGCCGGCGGCCTTGGCTTCCTGGCCGCTGGATACATCAGTGCCGAACGCCTGGCCCACGAGATCGTGACAGCGCGGGCCGCGACCACCGGCCCGGTCGGTGTCAACTTGTTCGTGCCACAGCCCAGCGTCGCCGACGTCATCGCGCTGGACCACTACGCTGAGGCGCTCGACGAGTTGGCCGAGCACTACGACGTCCACGTCGGCTACCCCCAGTTCGGTGACGACGACGGGTGGGAGCAGAAGCTCGAGGTGGTCGCCGACCTTCGGCCCGAGCTGGTGTCGTTCACCTTCGGCGCGCCGTCTCCGGATGTGTTGCGCCGGTTCGGCGCTTTGGGCATGTTGATCTACATCACCGTGACGTCGGCATACGAGGCCGGGGTGGCCGTCGCCGCCGGCGCGGACGGACTGGTCGTCCAGGGTCCGGACGCCGGCGGGCATCGCGGCACCTTCGCGCCGGACATGAGTCCGGGTACCGAACCGCTGCACGAACTCCTGGATCGGATCGGCCACGCCCACGATGTCCCGCTGATTGCCGCCGGCGGGTTGTCCAGCCCCGAGGACGTCGCCGGGGTGCTGCGCAGGGGGGCTGCCGCAGCGCAGATCGGCACCGCGCTGTTGCTGTCCGACGAGGCCGGCACCAATGCCGCGCACCGTTCTGCCCTCGGACACCCGCAGTTCGACAGCACGGTTGTCACCAACGCATTTTCCGGCCGGTATGCCCGCGGACTGGCCAATGACTTCACCCGAATGATGGATCAGATTGCGCCGCTTGGCTATCCCGAGGTCAACCAGATGACGTCACCGATCCGCAGAGCCGCCGTCGAACTGGAAGACCCGCATGGCACCAACCTGTGGGCGGGGACGGGGTACCGGAAGGCCGAAGCCCGGCCGGCGAAGGACATCGTCGACAAGCTCGGCCACGTCTAGGCCAGATCGGGAGTGCGGTGGGCCCAGGGCCTGGCGGACTCCAGTTGGCCGGCCACCCGCAGCAACACATCTTCTCGCCCGTAAGCGGCCACCAACTGCACCCCGACCGGAAGTCCGGAGTCGGTCCACTCGACCGGCACATTGATCGCCGGCTGACCGCTCATGTTGAACGGCGGGGTGAATGGAATGAACTGGAACGAACGCTCCACAGCCGCCAGCGCGTTGTCCGGGTCGTTGCCAATTGTGCCCAGCGGCAACGGAAGTTCGGCAACCGTCGGCGTGAGCAACAGGTCCCAGCCGTCGGCCCACCATGCCTGCACGGCCCGGCGGAACTGGGTGGCGGCCGAAAACGCCAGCGCATAGTCGACGGCGGTGAAATGCGCGGCCACGTCGGCCTGGATGCGGTTCACCGGCTCGACTTCGTCCGCCGCCAGTGGACGCCCGATCTGTTCTTCGAACCGACGCAGTCCGACGCCCATGTTGGTGCTCCACAGCGTCGCGAAGTGCATTCGCAGCGACGTGTCCTCCAACGCTTTCGGCCAGGCCGGTTCGACGGCGTGGCCGAGCGATTCGAGCAGCGTCGCCACCGACCGGGCGGCTGCCGCGCATTCGGGCGCGACCGCCCCGCCCTGTGGACGGTGATCGAGTAACCCGATTCGCAACCGCCCGGGGTCGGCGCCGAGCTCGTCGACATAGGGGCGCTCGGGTGCCGGCGCGATAACCGTGTCGCCGATACCGGGGCCACGCACCGCGTCGAGAAGCGTTGCGGTATCACGCACTGTGCGGCTGACGCACAGCTCGACCGAGAGCGCGGTCTCGTCGCGGACCGGGCCGAGCGAGATCCGACCCTGACTCGGTTTGAGGCCAACCAGCCCGCAGCACGACGCGGGGATACGAATCGAGCCGCCGCCGTCGCTGGCGTGCGCAAATGGCACCATCCCGCTGGCGACCGCGGCGGCGGCACCGCCGCTCGATCCACCGGGCGACCGGCTGGTGTCCCACGGGTTGTGGGTGGCGCCCCACGCGAGTGGTTCGGTGGTCGGCACGCTGCCCAGTTCGGGGCTGTTGGTCCGGCCGGCGATCACCAGGCCGGCGTTGCGGAAGCGGCTCACCAGCGTGGTGTCGGCCGCCGAAATCACGCCCTCGTTCTTCAGCGCGCGGTTGCCGTTGGTGATCGGCTGGCCGGCGTAAGTAGCAAAGAGGTCCTTGATCAGGAATGGCACACCGCGAAATGGCCCGCCGGGCAGGTCGGTTCGCGCGGTCTCACGGGCGTGGTCGAACCAGCGGATCGTCACCGCGTTCAGTTCGGGATCGATGCGTTCGATCCGCTCGATGGCGGCGTCGAGCAACTCCAGCGGAGTCACGTCACCGCGAGCAACCAGCGCGGCCTGCTCGACCGCGTCCATCCATCGGGTGTCATCGGCGAGGGAAGTCACGCGGTTTGTGTAGCACGAAGCCCGGCGTCAGGCCAGCAGTGCCGCCGGGTCGGTGAACGGCAGCGCGAGATCGGCGGCGACCCGGGGACAGAGCAGCGCTCCGTCGTGCGTCGAAAGACCCTTGGCCAGAGCCGGATTCGACCGGCAGGCGGCCTGCCAACCTTTGTCTGCGAGCTCGAGCACGTACGGCATGGTGGCGTTGGTCAACGCGACCGTCGACGTGGCGGGAACCGCGGCGGGCATGTTGGCCACGCAGTAGAACTGGGTGTCGTGGACGGCGAATGTCGGATCATCGTGGGTGGTCGGCCGGGAATCTTCGAAGCAACCGCCCTGATCTATCGCGATGTCGACCAGCACTGCGCCCGGTTTCATATGAGCCACAAGGGAATTCGAGATCAGAGTAGGAGCCTTGGCGCCGGGCAACAGCACCGCGCCGATCACCAGGTCGGCACGTTTGACCGCCTCTTCCAGTTCCAGGGCCGTCGAATAGCGAGTCTGCACCTGGCCATTGAAGGCATGGTCGACCTCGCGCAGTGTGCCGATGTTGACGTCGAGAACCATGACGGCCGCACCCATCCCGTGCGCAACGCGGGCGGCGTTGAATCCGGCGGTGCCCGCGCCGATGACCACCACCACGGCCGGCTCAACCCCAGGCACGCCGCCCATCAGCACGCCACGCCCGCCGTGAGTGCGCATCAGGTGATGGGCGCCGACCTGAGCCGACAACCGGCCGGCCACTTCGCTCATCGGGGCCAGCAGCGGCAATGCGCCGTCCGGGGTTTGGACGGTCTCGTAGGCGATCGACGTGGCGCCCGACGACAGCAGCGCCTCGGTGCACGAGCGCGACGCGGCCAGGTGCAGGTAGGTGAACAACATCTGTCCGCGCCGCAGCTGCGAATACTCAAGCGGCATGGGCTCTTTGACTTTGAGTACCAGATCAGCATCCGCCCACACGGTGTCGGCGCTGGAAACCGATTGCGCGCCTGCGGCTTTGAAATCACTATCGGCGATCGCCGAGCCTTCGCCCGCTCCCGCCTGGATCAGGACGTCGTGCCCCCGGCGGGTCAGTTCGGCGACGCCGGAGGGAGTGATCGCCACCCGGAATTCGTTGTTCTTGACTTCGGTCGGTATCCCCACACGCATACCTTCAATTGTGAAGAAACTTCGCCAGATATGCAAAGATGTCGAAGACACGGCGAATGGTGGAGATAATGATCGAAGAAAAATCGGGTACTTCGGATGACCCCACGTCGGTTCCGAAGGATCTTCGGCCGGCCGATCTGGATCGGGTGGACCGCCAAATCCTGGGCCTGCTGCACGCTGATGCCCGGATCACCAATAGCGCACTGGCCGAGGAACTCGGCATCGCCGCATCGACCTGCCACGGCCGGGTGCGCCGACTGGTGGAATCGGGAGTCATCCGCGGCTTTTACGCCGACATCGATCCCGCTGCGGTGGGATTGCCTCTGCAGGCGATGATTTCGGTCAGCCTGCAGTCCCACGCCCGCGGCAGGATCCGCGACTTCATTCAGCAGATTCGACGCCGGCCGCAGGTGATGGACGTCTACTTCCTGGCCGGTACCGAGGACTTCATCCTGCACGTCGCCGCCCGCGACACCGAAGACCTGCGTTCGTTTGTGGTGGAGAACCTCAACGCCGACGCCGATGTCGCAGGAACCCAGACGTCGCTGATCTTCGAGCATCTGCGGGGTGCCGCGCCGGTCTGACCGCGACCGCCAAATTAGACAGCAAGGCCGATACCGGCGGTACCGGGTATGCTCCACCGAATGTTCACGGTCAACGACGAGGCTGTCGGTCCGCACCTCAAAGGTGGCGAGACCGGGTCCGATCACGAGCGTCTGGTCCTCGAAGCGCGCGACGTTGCCTTCGACTGGGCGAAGCTGCCCTTTCACTACGTGCCGGGCGAGCCGTTCACCACGCACATGCTCAACGTGCTGCACCTGCTGTTGCCGGCCGGCGAGGAGTTCTTCGTCGACCTGTTCAAGCAGGCGCTACCGCTGATCAAGGACGACCAGCTGCGCCTCGACGTGCAGGGATTCATCGGCCAGGAGGCGATGCACGCCCAGGCCCATACCGGTGTGCAGGAGTACTTCGCCGCCAACAACGTCGACGTGACGCCGTTCACCGATCAGATCGCATGGCTGTTCGCCAAGCTGCTGGGCGACCGGCCGCGATGGAGCGTGCGGCGCCAGCGCAGCTGGCTGCTCGAGCGGGTGGCGCTGGTCTCGGCGATCGAGCATTACACCGCGATCCTGGGTGAGTGGATTCTCGATACACCGGAGCTCGATGCGGTCGGAGCAGACCCGGTGATGCTGGACATGCTCCGCTGGCACGGCGCCGAAGAGGTCGAACACAAGGCGGTGGCATTCGATCTGATGAAGCACCTGCGGGCCGGCTATCTGCGACAGGTCCGCACTCAGCTGATCGTGACGCCGATGATGTTTGTGGTCTGGGTGCGCGGGCTCCGGTTCATGTACTCCATCGACCGTCAGTTATCGCCGGGAGCCACACCGCGCTGGCGTGACTATCTCACCGCCTCGCGTCGTGGATTGATGCCGGGTCCGATGCGATTCATCCGGGTAATCGCCGCCTACTATCTGCCGCGCTTTCACCCGTCGCAACTCGGCGGGGTGGAGAAAGCGGTCGACTATCTGGCGATCTCGCCCGCCGCCCGCGCCGCGCATTGAGTCGAGAGGATTCCATGACCACCGCTTCGGCCAGTAGTTTTCCGGCGCCGATCCGCAGCACCGTAACCGCCTCCGATGGCGTCGCACTGGCTGTGTACGCCTACAACGAGATCGACCCACGACGACCGACCGTGCTGGCGGTTCACGGCTACCCCGACAACCACCACCTCTGGGACGGCGTCGCCGGACATCTCGTAGACCGCTACAACGTCATCGCCTACGACGTGCGCGGGGCCGGAGAGTCGGCACGCCCGGCCAAACGCTCGGATTACCGTTTCGCGCAACTGGTTTCCGACATCGGCGCGGTTATCGACAGCGTCGGTGTTGGCCGTGTCCATCTGCTGGCGCACGACTGGGGTTCGATCCAGGCCTGGGCCGCGGTCACCGACGAGACGGTGATGAGCAAGGTCGCCTCGTTCACCTCGATCTCCGGGCCGCACCTCAGCTATGCGGGCAAGTTCCTGCGTTCGGCGCGGACTCCGCGCGGCCTCGTCGCAGTGATCCGGCAATTCCTGGCTTCGGGCTACATCTGGTTCTTTCTCACGCCGGGCCTGCCGGAGCTGATGATCCGGGCCGGGGTCGGTGTGAAACTCGTTGAGGCGCTTGGGCGTATCGGTAATTCGAGCACGCAGATTCGACCGGGCGATCCGGTGCGGTCGACCGGCGATTACGTCAACGGGCTCAACCTGTACCGCGCCAACATGCCCGGACCTTTCCTGGCGCCCGGCCCGACATTGCCGCACACCACCGTTCCGGTGCAGGTGCTGTCGCCGCGGATGGATCTGTTTGTCACGCCTGCCCTGCAGCGCTACACCGGTTCAATCCCGTTGGGCAGCAGGGTCGTTCCGATCGAGGGCGGCCACTGGGTGGTGACCGCGCGTCCTGATGTCATCGCGCGGCTGGCGGCCGAATGGATCGACCGGCATGTCGACGGCGCCGCTCTGGCGATTGCCGGCGTCGTGCAGACCGGGCCCCGCGACGTGCAGGGCAAGCTCGCGCTGGTCACCGGGGCAGGTGCCGGCATCGGCCGGGCCACAGCCGTCGAGCTGGCCCGGCAGGGCGCCGAGACCGTCGTGATCGTCGACCGGGATCTGGCCGCGGCGCAGGAGACTGCCGCCGCCGTGCGTGAAGCCGGCGCCGGCGCGGCGGCGTACCAGACCGACGTCAGCGACGGGGCGGCTGTCGATGCGCTTGCCGCACAGGTCAACAACGACCACGGTGTGGTCGACATCCTGGTGAACAACGCCGGCATCGGAATGGCCGGCCGATTCCTGGAGACGACGCCCGCACACTGGGACAACATTCTGGGGGTGAACCTGCGTGGCGTGCTCAACGGAAGCCGGGCGTTTGCCGCGCAGATGGTCGACCGTGGCCAGGGCGGCACCATCATCAACGTCTCGTCGGCAGCGGCATTTCTCCCGTCGAAGTCGATGATCGCCTATGGCACAACGAAAGCCGCGGTGCTCGCATTCAGCGAATCGTTGCGGGCAGACCTGGCCGACGACGGCATCACCGTCACCGCGGTGTGCCCCGGATTCGTCAACACGAACATCGCCAAGAACACCGTCTACGCCGGCATGACGGCCAACGAACAGGACACCGCCCGGCACAAGGCCGATGCCGCCTACCGTCGTCGCAACTACACGCCGGAAGCCACCGCCAAGGCAATCGTCAAGGCTGTCAAGAACGGCTCGCCGGTGGTGCCGATCGCGGCCGAGTCGCGGGTCGGCTACGCGATGCGGCGCATCAGCCCCTCGCTGATCCGATTGTTCGCCCGCTACGACATACGGCCCTGAGGTCTCAGAGGTCACCGTGTCGGAAAGCATTTGGGCCAGCAGGCCCGCAGACATCTACGGTCGCCGTAAGCGAGACCGTCTTTACACGACGGTCTGGGGCCTGGTCGGCGTACTACACGGGTTTTCACTGGCAAGCCGTTGGAAGCCGTCCCGCGTGGTGCCGGTGGGCCGGACGCACACCGCGGTGATCACCCGACGCGACCAGCTCAGCCCGGATGTGGTCGCGCTGACGTTCGCCGACCCCGACGGCGGCCTGCTGCCGTCGTGGACGCCCGGCAGCCACGTCGACGTGCAACTGCCGTCGGGCCGCCGCCGCCAGTACTCGCTGTGTGGGGTGCCCGGTCGCCGCACGGACTACCGAATTGCGGTGCGCCGCATCGCCGATGGCGGTGGCGGGTCGATCGAGATGCACGAGGCGTTCCGGGTCGGCGACAGGCTGGTGTTCGAGGGTCCGCGCAACGCGTTCTATCTCGGCGGCGACGAGCGTGACGTGCTCTTCGTGATCGGCGGGATCGGGGTGACGCCGATCCTGTCGATGATGCGGGCCGCCCAGCAGCGCGGAATGAATTGGCGCGCAGTCTATGCCGGCCGCAGCCGCGAATACATGCCGCTGCTCGACGAAGTGCTGGCGCTGGACGCGGATCGGATCACCGTCTGGGCCGACGACGAGCGGGGGCGGCTCGCCACCGCTGATGACCTCCTCGTCGATGCCACCGAGACGACCGCGGTCTACGTGTGCGGCCCGACCGGGATGCTGGAGTCGGTGCGCACTGCGCGTGACGAGCACGCGAACGCGCCGCTGCACTATGAGCGGTTCAGTCCACCGCCGGTCGTCGACGGTGTCCCATTCGAACTCGAACTGGCCCGCTCGGGGCGGGTGCTCGACGTGCCCGCCCACCGCTCGGCGCTCGACGTGATGCTCGACATCGATCCGACGGCCGCGCACTCCTGCCGGCAGGGTTTCTGCGGAACCTGCAGGGTCAAAGTTCTCGGTGGGTGCGTCGACCGCCGCGGCCGCACCGCTGAAACGGACGGTGAGATGCTGGTGTGCGTCTCGCGGGCCAGCGGTGGCCGCGTGGTGATCGACGCCTAGAGACGGCCTAGGGAGCCGGCGCCAGGTGCAGCTTGTTGGTCTCCTGGTAGCCCTGCGGGTTACCACAGGCCGCCACGTTGTTGGTGATCTGGACGTTGCCGTCCAGCGTGTTCGGGTCCCAGGTGTAGTGGAAGCCGATCGCGTCGTGCACGTCGCCACCCTGCTCGCACGACACGCCACCCTTGCCGTCCAGCGTCCACTGGTTGTTGATCAAATGCGCCTGGCCCAGGTGCTGGATGTTGGCGCAGCCGTCGCCGCACGGGGTGATGTACCAGTCGCTGGGCGGGTCTTGGTGACCGTCCGGGTAGGTCTCGGTCTCGATGTAGTGGCCATTTAGCGGGTCGGCCAAGGACACGGGAGCCGTCATTAGCAGGGCGAGACCGGCGAACATCGCGCCGGCGGCCACGCCGCTTGTGATCCTCATGATCCGGGTCCTTTCGTCGAGCTGGTGAGTAGTTCGGTTGCTAAGTATCTTCAGCAGAATTTCAGTTCGCTCAGGTTTGGCGCAAACCCTTAGCTGGTGAACGTACGGTGACGAACGGGTGAGTATTCAGCCTCGTCGGCGTTCGGCGTGCAGGAACTTCTCCGGATGGTGGTAGCTGTTGGTTCTCCGCTGGCCGCGATCGAGATGCGGCGGCGGAATCCACTGTGTGCCTTTACTGGCGATGTTGACCGTCCGCCAGCCTTTTTCGGCGAGTTTGTGGTGGGGTTTGCAGACCAGCGTCAGTTTGTCGATGTTGGTGAGGCCACCGCGAGCCCAGTCGTCGGTGTGGTGAACTTCCGTCCAGTAAGCGGGGATGTCGCAGCCCGGCGCCGTGCAACCGCGGTCTTTGGCGTAGAGGACCAGGCGTTGGTCGGCTGACGCGATGCGGCGGGCGCGGCCCAGGTACAACGGTCGGTTCTCATGCCCGTCGAAAACCGCGAGATAATGGTGTGCGCGGCCGGCCATCCGGATGAGGTCACGCATCGGCAGCACGGTCCCGCCGCCCGTCACCGCCTGCCCGGCCGCCGCGCTGAGCTCCTGCAAAGTCGTCGAGACGACGACCGTCACCGGCAGGCCGTTGTGCACTCCGAGTCGCGGGTCGCCCAATTGACCGCGCACCAGCGCGTTGAGCGCGTCATGCTGTCGTTGCGCGTGACTGCGGGTGTCGGATTCGCCTGTGCCGTCGCGGTTTTCATTGTCACCCACACCGGGCGCGGCGAACTGGGCCAGCCAGGCGTCGAGGTTGGCTCGTAGCTCCGGCGAGGCGACAAGCTTGCCGGTACTCATGCCGTCTGCGCGCTGCGGCGACCACGTGAAGCCGCGTTGACGCGCTCGATCGTCGTCGGAGAATTTTCCGTCGGGGTTGATCAGCACTGCGCAGCGGTTGGCCACCTTTTCCAGCTGATCGGGCCGCAGCGCGGTCGACTGTTCGGCCAGGAATTGCTCGGCCCGCTCCACGATTCCGGGGGGTGTATCGCCCGGCAGGTCACGCACAAAGGTCTGGATGACCTTCACATGCTGCGGGTCGAGCATCCCGTCCCGCCAGGCGCGGGCCGTCGCCGGCAGCTCAGGTGGCAACACCTCGCCGGTGAGCGTCACCCGCGGACTCAGTTGCTCGGCCTCGCGGAGCCGTCGGCGAACATCTGAGCAGGTGATGCGCAGCCAGTCGGCGATCACCTGGTGGATCGGACCGCCCACGTCGGCGGGATCTTCATCGGCGAGGCCGGCGATGAGGTCGTGGCCGGTGACCGCGAGCCGGCGGCGGGCCGTCTCCAGGCATTCGAGTGCGCGCAGCCGGGTGGTGGGATCGGCACCGGCGAAGTCCAGCTCGCCGATGGTGGCCACGGCGGCGTCGAGTGTGTCGAGGCCTGCCGCAATCGAATGCATGTTCGAGACACTATTCGGAATCGCCGACCCCTTAGCGCGGTCGCGTCCCTGATCGAGGCCGATTGTGGACAAAGGCGCAACTGTGGACAAAGTCGGCACGCTTTAGGGTGAAGCCATGCGGGTAGCTGTGCTGGGGTCCAAGGGCAAAGTCGGAACGACGATGGTGCAGGCGGTCGAGGCCGCCGAGGATTTGGCCCTGTCCGCGGAAGTCGACGCCGGCGATGCGCTGAGCCTGTTGACCGACAGCAAGACCGAAGTGGTCATCGACTTCACCCATCCCGACGTCGTGATGGGCAATCTCGAGTTCTTGATCGACAACGGCATTCACGCCGTCGTGGGCACCACCGGTTTCACCGATGAGCGACTGCAGCAGGTCAGATCGTGGCTGGCCGCCAACCCGGGCGTCTGTGTGCTGATTGCGCCCAACTTCGCGATCGGTGCGGTGCTGTCGATGCATTTCGCCAAACAGGCCGCGCCGTTCTTCGAGTCGGTCGAAGTGATCGAGTTGCATCATCCGCAGAAGGCGGACGCCCCGTCGGGGACCGCCGCCCGCACCGCCGCGTTGATCGCTGAAGCGCGAAAAGGCTTGCCGGCCAACCCCGATGCCACCAGTGCTTGTCTGCCGGGTGCCCGTGGTGCCGACGTCGACGGGGTGCCGGTTCATTCCGTGCGGCTGGCCGGGCTGGTCGCCCATCAGGAAGTGTTGTTCGGCACGCTGGGGGAGACCCTGACGATCCGGCACGACAGCATCGACCGCACGTCGTTCGTGCCCGGTGTGCTGCTGGCCGTCCGCCGCGTGGCCGAACACCCGGGCCTGACAATAGGAATCGAATCGCTACTCAATCTGCAATGACCCAGGACGGCGTGGGCGTCGAAGGCCGTCGAGAGCGAGGGCGCGAATGAGCAAGACGCTGTTGATCGTTCACCACACCCCGTCACCGGCCACCCGTGAACTTCTCGAAGCGGTTGTGGCCGGGGCCAACGACCCGGAGATCGAGGGCGTCGAGGTGCTGACTCGGCCGGCGCTGGCCGCCACGGTTCCCGACGTGCTCGACGCGGACGGTTACCTGTTCGGCACCCCGGCCAACCTCGGATATATGTCCGGGGCGCTCAAGCACTTCTTCGATACGGTGTACTACCCGAGCCTCGACCATGTGGCGGGCCGGCCCTACGGCGTGTGGGTGCATGGGAACAATGACACCGTCGGAGCGGTGTCGTCGGTGGAGAAGGTCGTCACAGGGCTGGCGCTGTCCAAAGCCGCTGACGCACTGGAGATTACCGGCGAGGTCGACGCCGGTGCCCGCGAGCGGGCCTACCAGCTGGGTGGGACGCTTGCCGCGACGCTCATGCCGTGACGGATCAGTGTGCCCGCAGGATCGTGATGGCGTTGTCGAACTTCTTGAACTTGTCGAACGTCTCGGCGGGCACGCCGAAGATGGCGGACAACGCTTGGGGCGGAAGCTGACTCACTGACTCGGCGATGCCGATGTTGTCCTTGTCCTCGGACGCGCTCGAGTTCTGGATGATCAGAACCTCCAGAACGTCCTTGCCCAGATTCTCGAAGTAGTGCAGCGAACCCTGTGGGGCGAACACGAGGTCGTCGACGGCGGCATCGAAACTTTCGTGATTGCCGTTGCCGTCGATGAGGACCCAGCTCGCGACGCCCTTGAGCACGATGTTGATCTCCCATGCGCTGGGGTGCCAGTGTGGTTCGCGAATACCGCCGGGCTGCAACGTGATCAGCTGGATGCTGGCCTCTTGACCGGTGAGGATCGGGAAGTTCTGCTCATGTGCCTGCTGCTGGGAACCGCCGTCGTAGGTGGCCGGTGCCAGAGCGCCGAGCTCGAACAGGTGCGACTTATTGGTGATCGTCTCGGCGGGTATCCGCGGATTGCCGAAGCGCCCGGCGTCGTCAGTCATGGACTCGTCCTAATGCTTTCGCAGGATGATGGCCGCTTTGTCGTATTTCTTGAACGTGTCGAACGTCGCGGCGGGAACGCCGAAGATCGCGGACAACACTCGGGGCGGCAGTCTGCTGATCGACTCGCCGATCCCGATGTTGTCGTCGGATTCGGCCGCGCTGGTGTTCTGCACGATGACGATTTTCATGTCATCGGCGCCGCGGTTTTCGAAGAAGTGGAACGAGCCCTGGGGTGCGAACACCACGTCGCCGACTTTTTGCTCGAAGCTTTCGTGGTTGCCGTTGCCGTCGACGAGAACCCAATAGGCGACGCCCTTGGTGACGATGTTGATTTCCCACGCGCTGGGATGCCAGTGCGGTTCTCGGATTCCGCCGGGCTGCAGGGTCAGCAACACGATGCTGGCCTGCTGCCCGGTGAGGATCGGGAAATTGTGTTCGTCAGCCTGCTGAAACGAGCCCCCGTCGAAGCTGGTGACCGGCTGCGCGCCGAGATGGAACACATGCGACCGCGACGTGATCGTCTCGGCGGGTATGCGGGGATCACCGAAGCGTGCCGCATCGTCGTTGGCCGAGACGTCCCTATCGGTGCGGTACCCCGAGACCAGGCGATCAACGCCCACGCCGGTGGCGGCTGCGGCGCCGGCCAGTCCCGCACCACCCAGGACTTTGCGGCGGTTCATGGACACCGGCTGAAGTTACCGCAGTGCCCAGCCCCCGGCCACGGGTTTAGGGGTCGATGTGATTTGGCGGGGTGAGCAGGATGGGGTCACCCTCTTTCGGCGGGTTACCGTCGGACATGGCGTAGCAATCGGTTTCGGTGGGGGTGTAGATCCCGCCGTAGGGGTGGTAGGAGAGGCAGCGCTCCCACATGCCGTCGGAGTCGGCGGGGCTGTCACACATCTGCGCCAACGGGTGTCCGCCCCAGTTGGGGTCGATACATCCTGCGCTCGCCGGTGGCGCGGCGACTACAAGCCCGCCGGCCATCAGTACCGCAGCCAGTCCTGCAACGGCGTAAAGCTTCACGATCAGCTCCTTACAGCGAACATCACGGGTCAATATGCGTCGGTGGCGTCAGCATGACCGGGTTCGCCTCTTTGGGAGGATCGCCCGCACTCATCGTGTTGCAGTCGACCGTAGCGGGGTTCAGAGGGCCACCCGGGTAGTCGGTCAAGCAGCGTTCCCACCAGCCGTCGCTGTCGACGGGGCTGTCACACATCTGTGCCATCGGCTCAAGGCCCGGCGGGTTGATGCATCCGGCGCTGGCCGGTGCCGCCGTGGCGGTGAGTCCGGCGGTCGCCAGCGCGGCTCCCAGGGCTGCAATCAGATAACGCTTGGTCATCGTGTCCTCTAGTCAAACGGTCATCATCGCGGCACTAAAGCTACTAGCTCTGCTATGCAATGGGGGCCAATCGTCACGTAATCGTGGCAACGGCATGATGGGATCGGGATAGACGCCGAGTCCCCGCAATGGTCGACCTCAAGAAGGATCGCACGTGACGCGCCTGCTGATCGCCAACCGCGGTGAGATCGCGCTTCGAATCATCCGCACCGCAACGGAGTTAGAGCTCGCGACGGTCGCCGTCTACGCCGAAGACGACGCCGATAGCCCGCACGTGCACGCGGCCGACGAAGCGATCGCGTTGCCCGGGGCCGGGCCCGCGGCCTATCTGGACCACCCCGCGATGCTGGCGGCGGCCAAGAATTGCGGCGCCGCACTGATCCACCCCGGCTACGGGTTTCTCAGCGAACAGTCCGAGTTCGCACGGGCCTGCGTGGACGCGGGGATGACGTTCGTCGGACCCGACGCCGCCGCGCTCGACCTGTTCGGCAACAAGTCCTCGGCCCGGTCTGCGGCGACAGCGGCCGGGGTGCCGGTGTTGGCCGCCACCGACGGGCCCACGAGCGTCGAGGACATCCGGGCATTCGCCGACGCCCAGCGCGGGCCGGTCGTGATCAAGGCGCTGTGTGGTGGCGGCGGTCGCGGCATGCGAATCGTCCGCAGCGCCGAGCAGATTGACGACGCCTATCGGCAGTGCGCCGCCGAAGCCCAACTCGGGTTCGGCGATCCAGCACTGTTCGCCGAGGCACACCTGGCCGACGCCCGTCACATCGAGGTGCAGGTCGTCGCGACGCCGTCGCGTGCGCTGGCGCTCGGCGACCGGGACTGCAGCATTCAGCGCCGTCATCAGAAGCTGATCGAAATCGCTCCAGCACAAGGGATTTCTCCGGCGCTGCGACGTGAGCTGCACCGGGCCGCAGCGCGGCTGTGTGCACGGGCGGACTACCGTGGAATCGCCACGGTCGAATTTCTGGTCGTCGACGAGCAATTCTTCTTCCTAGAGGTCAACCCCCGGATTCAGGTGGAACACACCATCACCGAAGAGGTCACCGGCATCGACCTGGTCGCTGTGCAGCTGCGCATCGCGCAGGGTTCGTCGTTCCATCAACTGCGGCTGCCGGCCGGCATCGTGGCCGACGGCGATGAGGTGGTTGGCGCGCTCGCCGCGGTACGGGGCATCGCGATCCAGACGCGGGTCAACATGGAGACGATGGACGCCGACGGGTCCATCTTGCCGACGGCGGGCACCCTCGCGATGTTCTGCCCGCCGAGTGGCCCCGGAGTGCGCGTCGACACCTTCGGTCGGGCCGGACTCACCCCGAGCCCGCGGTACGACTCGTTGCTCGCCAAGGTGATCACCCGGGTCCGCGGATCGTCGTTCTCGGCTGCGGTGCGCAAAGCGCAGACAGCGCTGGACGAATTCACTATCGAGGGCATTCGGACGAACATCGGATTCCTGCAAGAGATCCTGTCGCACAGTCACACTCAGCCAGGCCCGGTCACCACGAGCTACGTCGACGAGAACATGCCGGCTTTCGCCGGTGCCGCGCAGTCGCGGCGCCACGAGGCGAGGCCGGCAACGCCGGAGCTGTATCCGGGTGAGGAAGTGCTGCGGGCACAGCTGGCCGGCACCGTCGTCGAGATTGCCTCAGAGGGTCGGGATTACGCCGCAGGCGCGCAGCTGGCCGTCCTCGAAGCCATGAAGATGCAGCACGTGTTGACCGCACCGGACGCCGTGCGCACGGTCCGGATTTTGGTGACGCCCGGTCAGGTGATCGGAACCGGTGACCCCCTGGTGGTCTTCACCCGTACCGGCGCGAGCGCGGGCGCTGACGAGGTCGCCGCGCTCGACCTCGACCGCGATCGGGCCGACCTCGACGAAGTCCGCCGGCGCCACCTGCTCACCCTGGACGAGGGTCGCTCGGCAGCAATCACCAAGCGTCACAAACAGAATCGACGCACTGCCCGGGAGAACATCAATGACCTGATCGATCCGGGCAGCTTCGTCGAATACGGCGCGCTGGCGGTGGCCGCGCAGCGCAGCCGCCGCTCGGAAGAGGACCTGATCGCGAACACCCCGGCAGACGGCTTGATCGCCGGGGTGGCGACAATCGGCGGCGCCCGCGCTGCCGTGCTGTCCTATGACTACACCGTGCTCGCGGGAACGCAGGGCATGCGTAACCACCGCAAGACCGATCGGGTGTTCGAGTTGGCCGCCCGCCAACAGCTGCCGGTCGTGCTGTTCGCCGAAGGCGGCGGTGGCCGACCCGGAGACACCGACGTCGCGAGCGTCGCAGGTCTCGATGTGCCGACGTTCCGGGCCCTCGGCGCACTGAGCGGTCGGGTGCCGCTGGTGTCGATCGTGTCTGGCCGGTGCTTCGCCGGTAATGCGGCGCTGGCAGGCACCTGCGACGTGATCATCGCGACCCCTGATGCGAACATCGGCATGGGTGGGCCCGCGATGATCGAAGGCGGGGGGCTGGGGCAGTACCGCCCGGAGGACATCGGGCCGATCGACGTTCAGCGGCGCAACGGGGTGGTCGGGTTGGCCGCCCGCGACGAGGCCCACGCCGTGTCGCTGGCCAAGCAGTATCTGTCCTATTTCCAAGGCCGCCGGGGCGACTGGGAGGCTCCTGATTGTCGCCGGGCCCGACATGTGGTGCCGGAGAATCGGTTACGTGCCTACGACGTCCATCACGCGATCGAGTCGGTTGCTGACATCGGGTCCGTGCTGGAGTTGCGGGCCGACTACGGGGTCGGCGCGGTCACCGCGCTGGTCCGCGTCGAAGGTATGCCGTTCGGCCTGCTGGCCAACAGCAGCCATCACCTGGGCGGTGCCATCGATGCCGAGGCGGCCGACAAGATGGCCGATTTCCTGACGCTCTGCGAATCGGCTGGGCTGCCGATCATTTCGCTCTGCGATACACCTGGCTTCATGGTTGGCCCGGACGCCGAAGTCGACGCCGCGGTTCGGCGCTTCAGCCGACTGTTCATCGTCGGAGCGCGACTGACCGTCCCGTTCGGGATGGTCATCCTGCGCAAGGGCTATGGGTTGGGTGCCATGGCGATGGCCGGCGGCTCTTTTCATGCCCCCGAGTTCACGGTCGCGTGGCCGACCGGCGAAATCGGCGGCATGGGCCTAGAAGGCGCGGTCCGGCTGGGGTTCAGCAAGGAACTGGCCGCCGTCGAAGATCCGACCGAGCGTCAGAACCTGTTCGACAAGCTGGTCGAGGCCGCCTATCAGCACGGCAAGGCGCTCACGTCGGCCACCACGTTCGAACTCGACGACGTGATCGATCCGGCGGACACCCGGGGATGGATCACCAGGCTGCTATTCAGAGAAGAAGGGATGCACACGTGAAAGTTGCCGACAAGGTCGCCATCGTCACCGGCGGCGGCAACGGTATCGGCGCGGCGATCGCCGCGAAGCTGGCGCAACAGGATGCCCGGGTAGTGGTCGCTGATCTGAACGGCGACGCCGCACAGGCGGTGGTCGACGGCATCAACGCAGACCGGCCCAGTGTCGCCGTCGCCTCCAGCGGGGACGTTTCGGATACGGCGCACATCAAGCAGTTGATCGCGTTGGCAACCAACGAATTCGGGCCCGTCGACCTGTATTTCGCCAACGCGGGCATCACCGGAGTGTCAGGCCTGGAGGTGACTGACGACGAGTGGGACCAGTCGCTCGACGTGAATCTGCGGGCGCATATCCGCGCGGCCCAATTATTGGTGCCCGACTGGATCGAACGCGGCGAGGGCTACTTCATCAGCACCGCCTCGGCGGCCGGCCTGCTCACCCAACTCGGATCCGCGACGTACTCGGTGACCAAGCATGCCGCGGTCGGATTCGCTGAGTGGCTGAACATCACCTTCGGTGACCAGGGCGTGCGGGTCAGCTGTTTGTGCCCGATGGGCGTCAACACCAAGCTGCTGCATTCACCGGGGGAGTCCGACGATCCGCTGGCCCGGCTCGCCACTCGCGCCGTCACCTCCGCAGGCGACGTGATCGAACCGAGCGACGTCGCCGAAATCGTCTTGGCCGCAGTCGAAGACGAGCACTTCCTGATACTCCCGCATCCCGCCGTGCTGGAGATGTATCGCCACAAGGGCGCCGACTACGACCGATGGCTGCGCGGCATGCGTCGCTACCAACACAGCCTGATGGAGGGACTATGACCACCTTTGACTTCACCGGCCGCACGGCGATCATCACCGGAGGCTCGCGGGGGATCGGGCTGGCGATCGCTCAGCGGCTGGCCGAGGGTGGCGCGAATATCGTGCTCACCTCCCGCAAACAGGACAGCGCCGACGCCGCGGCCGAGCAGGTCGGCGGCAACGCGATCGGAGTTGCCGCGCACGCGGTCGACGAGGACGCCGCGCGGCACTGCGTCGACCTGACGCTGAACCGTTTCGGCACCATCGATATCCTGGTCAACAACGCCGGCACGAACCCGGCTTACGGCCCGCTGATCGATCAGGACCACGCCAGGTTCTCCAAGACCTTCGACGTCAACCTGTGGGCGCCGCTGCTGTGGACCTCGCTGGCCGCCAAGTCCTGGATGAGGGAACACGGCGGGGCGATCGTCAACACCGCATCCATCGGCGGTATGCATCAGGCACCGAACATGGGCATGTACAACGCGACCAAGGCGGCGCTGATCCATGTCACCAAGCAACTGGCACTGGAACTTTCGCCGAAGGTGCGCGTGAACGCGATCGCCCCGGGTGTGGTTCGGACCAAGCTCGCCGAAGCACTGTGGAAAGACCACGAAGATGTCGTCTCGGGCGGTACCGCGCTGGGACGTATCGGTGAACCACCCGACGTGGCGGCCGCGGTCGCCTTCCTGGTGTCCGACGAGTCGAGCTGGATCACCGGCGAGACGCTGGTGTTGGACGGCGGCCGGCTGCTGGGCGATCCGGAGGGCTTCCGATGAACGCGCAAGATCTGCACGCCCGGGTGCGTGCGCTGCTCGACGAACACGACCCCACGCACACCGATGCGCACGAATTCCTCGGTGCGCGTTTCGATGCCGGGCTGGCGTGGGTGCACTTTCCGGTCGGCTCCGGCGGACTGGACCTCTCGCGCAGCGATCAGACGCAGGTCGAGGACGAGCTGGCCGCCGCGGGTGGGCCGCCCGGTGGCGGAGGCGCGCGAAACGGCATCGGGATGGGCATGGCGGCGCCGACCATCGCCGCTTTCGGCACCGAGGATCAGCGGCGAAAGTTCCTGCGGCCCTTGTTCACCGGCGAACACATCTACTGTCAGCTGTTCAGCGAGCCGGGCGCGGGATCCGATCTGGCCGGCGTCTCCACCCGCGCGGTCCGCGACGGTGACGACTGGATAGTCAACGGGCAGAAGGTGTGGACGTCGAGCGCGCAGAATGCCCAGCGGGCCATTCTGGTTGCCCGGACCGATCCGACGGTGCCCAAGCACCAGGGCCTGACGTATTTCGTGCTTGACATGACCGACCCCGGCGTCGACGTGCGGCCGCTGCGGCAGATCACCGGCGAGGCCGAATTCAACGAGGTGTTCCTGACCGACGTCCGGGTGCCCGACGCCAATCGCCTCGGCGCCGAAGGGGGCGGCTGGAAGGTCGCCACCACCACGCTGAACAACGAACGGGTGGCCATCGGGTCGATGGCCGGCGGTGCGCGCGAAAACGGGATCATCGGCAAGGTCACCGAAGCCTGGCGGGCGCAACCGGAATTACGCAGTGGCGCAATGCATGACGAGCTGATGCGATTGTGGGTAGACGCCGAAGTCACTCGGTTGACCGGGCTACGGCTGCGGCAGCGACTGGCGGTCGGGCAGCCTGGACCCGAGGGCGCCGGCATGAAGGTGACGTTCGCCCGCCTAGCCCAGGCGGTTTCGGGGTTTGAGATCGAACTGCATCCGGAACTCGGCTTGCAGTACGACGATTGGACGATGCGCCAACCCGATTCGGTCGACTTCATCGGCCGCGATCCCGGGTACCGCTACCTGCGCGCGAAAGGCAACTCGATCGAGGGCGGCACCTCGGAGATCCTGCGCAACACCATTGCCGAACGCATTCTCGGTCTACCCCCGGAATACCGGGTCGACAAAGACGTGGCTTTCAAGGACTTGGAGAAGTGAGCCAAATGAGCGATCTGCTGTACTCCGACACCGAGGACGCGTTACGGGACAGTGTGCGCAGGCTGCTGACCGACCGGTGCCCACCCGAAGCCATAATGCCCGTGTACGACACTGGGCCACAGGACTTTTCGCGTGTCTGGCACGCACTGGCCGCCGAGCTCGGCGTGGCCGGTCTGCTGGTGCCCGAGGGACTCGGCGGCGCGGGCGCAACCGCCCGCGAGGCCGCCGTGGTGATGGAGGAGATCGGTCGCGCCGTCGCGCCCGTGCCCTACCTGTCCAGCGCGGTACTGGCCACAGTCGCACTGTTACACGCCGGCGACACCGACACCGTCAAGGAACTGGCGGCGGGTTCGCTCACCGCCGCGCTGGCGGTTCCGCTGCCGACCGCTCCCGGTGATGACATCACCGGCCTCAGTACCGGCGGCAGCGGCGTGTCCGGCCGGATCACCAGCGTGGCCGGCGCGGTCGAGGCTGACGTTCTGGTGGTGCCGGTCGCCGGGCCGGACGGGCTGGAGTTGCACACCGTGGCGGCCGACGCCGCCGGCGTCGTCGTGTCGCCGATCCTGAGCCTGGACATGACCAGACCGCTTGCCAACGTGGAGTTCTCGGGTGCGGCGTCCTCCCGGGTCGGTTCGGCAGCCGGCGACGCCGCGGTCGCGGCTGCGCTGGAAACCGGAGCGGCGCTGCTGGCATCCGAGCAACTGGGCATCGCGCAGTGGTGCTTCGACACCACGCTGGCCTATGCCAAGGAACGCAGGCAGTTCGGCCGGGCAATCGGCTCGTACCAGGCGATCAAGCATCGCCTCGCCGATCTGTGGATCGAGCTCAACTCGGTTGCGGCGGCGGCCCGATACGCCGCCGACACCTGCGCGCGATCCGACGAGGACGCGCCGATCGCGGCGGCCGTCGCGCAGGCCTTCTGCAGTGGTGCCGCAGTGCGTGCCGCCGAGGAATGCGTTCAATTGCACGGCGGGCTGGGCATGACGTGGGAGTATCCGGCGCACCTGTATCTGAAGCGGGCCAAGAGCGATCAGCTGGCGTTCGGCACCGCGTACCGGCACCGGACCATGCTGGCCGGGCTGGTGGATCTTCCAGCGTCCTAGAAGGAGTAACTGATGGACAAGCGCATTCTCGGTGGCACTCTCGAAGTCTCGGCAATTGGCCTGGGCTGCATGGGAATGAGTCGCGGCTTCGGTCCGTCGGGGTCCAGGTCCGACATGATCGCGGTACTGCGGGGGGCGGTCGAGCGTGGTGTCACGTTCTTCGATACCGCGGAAGCATACGGAGACAACGAAGAACTGGTCGGCGAAGCGCTCGCCCCGTTCGTCGATCAGGTGGTGATCGCGACGAAATTCGGGTTCGCCTTCGGGCCGGATGGCAACGTCGCCGGGGTGGACAGCCGGCCCGCCCATATCAAGGAGGTGGCCGAGAACTCCTTGCGCCGACTGGGTGTGGAGACCATTGACCTGCTCTACCAACACCGCGTCGACCCGAAAGTTCCGGTCGAGGACGTCGCCGGGACGGTGAAGGAACTCATCGACAGCGGCAAGGTCAAACACTTCGGGATGTCCGAGGCGTCCGCGGACAACATCCGTCGCGCACACGCCGTGCAGCCGGTGACTGCGCTGCAGAGCGAGTATTCGCTGTGGTGGCGCGAACCGGAGAGCTCGGAGACCGGGGTGTTGTCCACGCTGTCCGAGCTCGGCATCGGCTTCGTGCCGTACAGCCCGCTGGGCAAAGGATTTCTCACCGGAAGCATCGGCGAGAGCACACAATTCGACAAAGCTGACATGCGCAACCACATTCCGCGCTTCGCTGCCGGCGTCCGGGAGGCCAACCGCGCCGTGGTCGACCTGCTGCAGACGATCGCGGACCGCAGGGGCGCGACCCCCGGACAGATCGCGCTGGCCTGGTTGCTGGCGCAGCGACCGTGGATCGCGCCGATCCCCGGGACGCGACGGCTGGAGCGCCTCGACGAGAACCTCGGAGCGGCCGACATCGAGCTGACCGACGACGACCTTCGCGAGATCGACTCTGCCTCAGCCGCTATCGAGGTGCAGGGTGCACGTTATCCAGACTTCATGCAGAAGCTGATCGGGCGCTGATCTGGCGGGCGACGTCGCCGTAGCGCTCAAAGCGTTCCGGGTCGCCGACGGCGTTGTACATCACCAGGCGCCTCGCTGTTCCGTGGTATTTCTCGATCAACTTGTCGGCCAACGTGTCCCACGTCGACTCGGTGGCGAAGGCGGCGACATGGTCGTCACTGACCTGGGCGGCCATCCCGGCGAAGTCACCGGCCTTCTGCTTCTCACGGATTCGGGCGGTGGTTCCCTCGAACCCCGCCTCGTCCCAGATGAATGCGTAATTGGGCGTGCTGCCGTAAAACGCCATGCTGGCGCGCACCGACTCACGTTGCTTGTCGCGCTCTTCGTCGCTGTCGCCGACGATCGTCATCACCGGCACGATGATTGCGACGTCCGACGGTGACCGGCCGGCTTTCTGCGCTCCCTCGGCGACATTCGGCATCACATGGCGGGCGATGTAACCCGGCTCGCCGATCGGATGCACATGTACCCCGTCAGCCACTTCGCCGGCCATCCGCAGCATCCACGGATTCACCGCAGCGATGTCGACTTTGGGGTCGGGCGCGTCGATCGGTCCTGGACTCCATTGCGGGGTAATGAAATCCAGGTCGTAGAAGTCGCCGTGGTGGTCAAGCCTGCCGGATCGAAATGCCGAGAAGCAGGCCCGTACCGAATGCAGGTAGTCGCGCAGGCGTGGGCCCGGGCGCTCGAAATCCACGCCGTAACGCCGAACGACGTGGGTGCGGACCTGCGTACCCAGGCCCAACCGAAACTTGCCGCCCGTCGCCTCCTGCAGTTCCCACGCCACGGCCGCGGTCACGAAAGGACTACGCGGAAATGCCACCGCGACACCGGTCGACAACTCCAGGCCGGGCGCGGCCTGCGAGGCCACCGCGGCGTTGAGATAGGCGGTTCGTCCGGTCTCGGTGAACAGCAGCCCTGAGAAGCCCGCAGCCTGGGTTCGCTGGGCCAGATCGCCAATCTGGCCTAGTGGCTGCGGAACCGTCATCGCATCAACGTGCATGGCGGATCAGTATGCCCTTCCGGTGACCTCAGCTACGCGATACCGTGCAGAATCTCTTGCCGTAGGCCTCCGGTGAGACGCCGGGTTCGGCCACCACCGCATTGCTCGCTTTTTGTGGGTCGGATAGCTGATTCGGTCGCAGACTGATGGCACTGTAGTCAAACGTTGAAGGGACACGACATGGCCACCAGTTCCACCGACACAGTCGCCGGCATCCAGGTTCCCGACAGCGCACTGGCGCGCGACGTCACCGAGTTCGTTCGTGATGCCGAAGACGACTTGCTGTTCAACCATTCGCGACGGGTCTTCTTCTTCGGGGCGTTGCAGGGTGTGCGTCGCGGGCTGCAACCGGACCTCGAATTGCTCTACGCCGCAGCGATGTTCCACGATATCGGCCTGACCGAGCCGTACCGGACTTCGGCCCTCCGTTTCGAGGTTGACGGAGCGAATGCGGCGCGGAACTTCTTGGCGGACCGTGGCTTCGACGAGGCCAACGCTCAAAAGGTCTGGCTCGGCATCGCCCTGCACACCACTCCCGGCGTACCCGAGTTCCTGGCGCCGGAAGTGGCGCTGGTGCAGGCCGGCGTCGAGGTCGATGTGCTCGGGGTCGGGCGGGAGCAACTGGCTCCCGAAGCGCTGGCTGCGGTGACGGCGGCCCACCCGCGCCCGCAGTTCAAACAGCGCATAGTGGCGGCGTTCAACGACGGCATGAAGCATCGCCCGCAGACCACGTTCGGCACGATGAACGACGATGTGCTCGCGCACTTCGATCCCACATTCCAGCGGGTGGACTTCGTCAGCGAGATCCTGAACAACAGCTGGCCGGAATAGCGGCCGCTACCCGAGGTTCGCGCCGAAGACCTCACGCATCGTCGTCCAATGCCGCTGGGCAGCGGCCGGGTCGTACGACTGGTTGTCCGGAACGGCGAATCCGTGTCCGGCGGGGTAGGTTTCGATCTTGTGCTCGACGCCGGACGCGGTGAGAGCTTTCTCGAGCTGCTCGGCGTGGTCGTCGGTGAACGATGCGTCATTCTCGGCGCCACCGACATAGACCACGGCCTGGATTTTGTCCGCCCGCAGGTGTGGACTGTCGGCGCCGTCGGTGACCAGTCCGCCACCGTGGTACGACGCCGCGGCGGCGACCCGGTCGGGAACGAGCCCCGCGACCGTCAGCGCCGCGCGCCCACCCATGCAATAACCGGTGATGCCAAATTTTGCGCCGCTGACCTCCGGCCGCGCGGCCAGGTAGTCAAAGTACGCGTTGGCGTCCGAGGCCCAGTTCTCCGGGCTGATGCTGCCGATGAATGACATCAGGCGCTTGCGCTCGTTGTCATCGGTGAACGCGGTGGCCATGTCGAAGGGGGCCCAGTCGCCCTGCCGGTAGTACACGTCGGGCAGCAGCACCGCATAGCCCGACTCGGCCAGGGTGGCGGCCATGTCGAAGAAGGTCTGCCGGACTCCGCCGGCGTCGGGAATCATGACGACGCCCGGCCAGGGGCCCTGTCCTTCGGGCGTGAACAGGCGGACGGGGCAGGAGCCATCGGCGGTGGTGACGGTGTCGGTGATGTTCGGCATGCCATCCGTTCTACTCCCCGGCTCCCGAGGTCTCCTGATGGCGTCGACCCGCCGCGCCCTGCTCCGCAGCGCTTGCGATCGCCGCGGGGTGAATGGCGTCGACCCGCCGCGCCCTGCTCCGCAGCGCTTGCGATCGCCGCGGGGTGAATGGCGTCGACCCGCCGCGCCCTGCTCCGCAGCGCTTGCGATCGCCGCGGGGTGAATGGCGTCGACCCGCCGCGCCCTGCTCCGCAGCGCTTGCGATCGCCGCTAAGGTAAAGCCCGTGCCGATCCCCACGCCGTATGAGGACCTTCTGCGGCTGGTGCTCGAGCGGGGCACGCCGAAGGCCGATCGCACCGGTACGGGTACCCGCAGTCTGTTCGGGCACCAGATGCGGTTCGACCTGTCCGAGGGCTTCCCGCTGATCACCACCAAGAAGGTGCACCTGAAATCGGTGGTGTACGAACTGCTGTGGTTCTTGCGCGGCGACTCGAATGTCGGTTGGTTGCAGGAGCACGGCGTATCGATCTGGGATGAATGGGCCAGCGAGACAGGCGATCTCGGTCCGGTGTACGGGGTGCAGTGGCGGTCGTGGCCATCGCCCTCGGGCGAGCACGTCGACCAGATCAGTGCGGCGCTGAACCTGCTGCGGACCGATCCAGACTCGCGGCGCATCATCGTCTCGGCCTGGAACGTCGGCGAGATCCCGCAGATGGCGCTCGCGCCGTGCCACGCGCTCTTCCAGTTCTACGTGGCCGATGGCCGGCTCAGCTGCCAGCTGTACCAGCGCAGCGCCGACCTCTTTCTCGGCGTCCCGTTCAACATCGCCAGCTACGCGCTGCTGACCCACATGATGGCCGCGCAGTCCGGCTTGGGTGTCGGCGACTTCGTCTGGACCGGAGGCGACTGCCATATCTATGACAATCACGTCGAGCAGGTCGCCGAGCAGTTGACCCGCGACCCGCGTCCGTACCCGAATCTTCTGCTTGCGCAACGTGACTCGATCTTCGACTACACCTACGACGATGTTGTGATCGAGGACTACCACCCGCATCCGGCGATCAAAGCTCCTGTCGCTGTATGAGCTGCGCCGATGACGATGATGCCGGCGTAGCCGGGATCGAGGAGTGGCGCTGATGAGCCCAGTGGGTCTGATCTGGGCGCAGTCGACGTCCGGAGTGATCGGCCGTGACGGCGACATCCCGTGGCAAGTGCCTGAGGACCTCATCCGCTTCAAAGAAGTCACCCTGGGCCACACGGTCGTGATGGGCCGGCGGACCTGGGATTCGCTGCCGGCGAGATTTCGGCCGTTGCCGGGACGCCGGAATGTCGTACTGACCCACCAGACTGACTTCATGGCTGAGGGCGCGACGGTGGTGCACCACCTGGACGACGCGCTGACCGATCCGGACACCTGGGTGATCGGCGGCGAACAGATCTACACGCTGGCACTACCGCTTGCCGGCCGCTGTGAGGTCACCGAAATCGATATCGAGCTGCCGCGCGACGACGGCGACGCGGTGGCCCCCGTGCTGGACGAGGCGTGGGTTGGTACCTCAGGAGAATGGCACACCAGCCGCGCGGGCGTGCGGTACCGGTTTCACACCTACCACCGGGCGTGAGTGCGCTCAGCGTCGCGCAGGCCCGGCGAATTGCCGTGGCCGCGCAGGGTTTCGCCGAGGCGAGGCCGAACGGACCGCTCACCCGTGCCCACCTGCGTCGACTGATCTCGCGCATACAGGTGCTGCAGCTGGATTCGGTGTCGGTCGCGGTGCGGGCCCACTATGCGCCGGTCTTCAGCCGGCTCGGGCCGTATGACCGAGACGTGCTGGACCGTGCGGCGTGGGCGCACAGCGTCCGCTCGCCACGGCTGCTGGTCGAATACTGGGCGCATGAGGCCGCGTTGATGGCGGTCGACGACTGGCCGCTGATGCGCTGGCGGATGGGGCAGTACCGGCACGGACGGTGGGGCACCCACATCGTGAAGGCCAATCCGAAGCTTGCCGACAAAATCCTTGCGGCCGTCGACGAGCTCGGGCCGAGCACCGCAGGTCAGATCGAGACGCACCTGGCCACCGGGCCTCGCGGTCCGCGGGGTGAATGGTGGGGCAGCCGCACCGACACCAAGTGGGTGGCCGAGGCGCTGTTCGCCGCCGGCAGGCTGACCACGGCGACCCGGGTAGGGTTCGCCCGGCACTACGACCTGGCTGAGCGGGTGTTGCCGGCCGAGGTGGTGGCCCGCGAGGTCACCGAGGACGAGGCGGTTCGAGAGCTGGTGCTGCGAGCCTCCGCCGCGCTGGGAGTGGCCACCGAGCCAGACATCCGGGACTATTTCCGGCTGGCGCCGAGCCAGGCTAAGCCCGCGGTGGCCCAGCTGGTCGCCGACGGTGAGCTGGAGCGGGTCGACGTCGACGGATGGCCAGCGCCCGCGTATCTACGTGCAGGACAATCGGTTCCGCGACGTGACCGCGGGACGGCGCTGCTGTGTCCATTCGACCCGCTGATCTTCTTCCGCCCCCGGGTGGAGCGTCTGTTCGGATTTCACTACCGCATCGAGATCTACACCCCGGCCGACAAGCGTCAGTATGGCTACTACGTATGGCCGTTCCTGCTCGACGGTGAGCTGGTGGGGCGGGTCGACCTCAAAGCTGATCGCTCCGCGGACGCGCTGCATGTGGTGGGGGCGTTCGTCGAGGAGGGCCGTCCGCCGGCACGGGTGGCCGAAGCGCTGGCGGGGGAGTTGCACACGATGGCGGGCTGGCTGGGATTGGCCGGCGTGACAGCCGGCAGTCGAGGCGATTTGGCGGGTGGGCTTCGGGCGAGAATGAAATCCGGATGATGTCGGGCAAGCTGCGCGGCGATCGGTAACCGAGTCAACCGGCGTGCTTGATCGCGGCTCAGGGCATGTAGAGCCCGCGAATACGGTGGAAGCGGCCGCGCCTGAGCAGTGCGTTAGCGGCCTGCAGCCCAGAGAGCACAGCCGCCTCGATGCAGCCCGCATTGATCCCACAATCGGTCCAGTCGCCGGCCAGAACTAAGTTTTCGTAGCCACTTTCGTCGGGCCGCAGGCGGTATTTGTCGCTGCCGGGCAACGACTGCACATAGCGATCCGACGGGTCGATGTTGACACTCACGTGCTGGGTCGCCAACGCCTCGTGCCCCCGTTCACCGTTGACGCCGCAGAGCAGATGCCAGGCAAAGCCCTCTTCGGTGACGGCCTCCGGAAAGTACAGCCCGACATGGCTATCGAGAAATCCGACGGCCGCGGAGTGTACTTGCCGGTGGTATCGGCGGACATAACGCGAATGATCATCCGTGGTGGGCCAGGGTGCGTCGAGGCTGCCGCAGAAGTACGCCACGGTGCCGGGGCGCTGGGTTTCGGGCCAACTCTCGGCCCATAACGTCTGCGGCATCGAGGACCAGGTGTCGAACGGTGGCACGTAGGCGCTGACCGTCGCCCCGGGCCTGTTGCACCCGAGCGCCGCCTCGTCCGGTCGCAGCCAGATCTGGAAGGCCTGGGTGGCGACTGTGCCGACATGTGTTGCCATGTCGCGCCATTCCGGGCGATCCTCGATGAGTTCGCCGGCGACGATCGGGACCATTCCGATCGACACGGCGAGCACCACGTGATCGAAATCGACACCATTTCGCAGAGTCCGCGTTTCGACGTCGTGATGTGCGCCGAAATGCGATTCAGTCGCATCGAGCCCAGCAGTTGCACGGAGCTGTTCGGTAAGGGGGAGTTTGGGGAACACCGGGAGCCCGCGAATCCTGGTGAGCGGTTCGTAATATTGACGACCTTCGGCGAGTGCGGCTTGCCGGCCCATCGTTATCGCGGCGACCGACTGGCGCGAGTTGTCCAAGTGCAGCGCGTCAAGACGGTGGAAGAACTCGAATTTCACACCGCGCCTTTGCAATGCCTGGTACAGCGGTGCGATCACGACGTCGCCCATTCCGGCCGTCATCTTCCAGAAAATTGCTCCTCGATAACCGAAAAGCACTTGCCCTATCAGGAACGTCATCACGCCGGCACCAACCGCGGGCCGCCGCGGGTCGCCGTCGCGGTAACCGAAAACCAAGTCATAAATGCCGCGCACCATCGCCGAATCCAGGACATCAGGATGCGCACCGTGCCGAATGATCCAGTCGCAGAAGTCCTCGTCGTTAATGGCCGCGAAGCCGTGGGTGTCGGTGATCAGCTTGTCGGCGATGATGCCGCGCACCGCGGCGACGACCAGAGATAGCAACACCCAACTTCGCCTGCGATCCACCCGGTTGTCAGTGTCGATCGCGTCGCGTACCGCAAGGAGCGTGTGCCCGAAAATGTCGGACGGCGCCGCTTGGCTGATTTGCGGATCCGCTACTGCCAGCAGCGTTGCCAACGCCGCTCGCATTGCTAGGTCCGACGGCGGCGACGGCGGCGGTGGCGGAGCCTCGGCCGACGCGCTGAGCATCAGACACCCCGTATTCGCATCGCGGAGCGACTCGGCGAAGGCAAGTACGAGTCCCACGGCGCGCTCGACGAACGCGACCGCGGTTAGTTCACGACCCGTGCTGTCCGGGTCTCCGGGCAGCTTGTCGTCGCGTGGGTGCGTACCGTGCCACGTGACCCAGTTGTCATTCCAGCTATCGGCCAGCCCGGGGTTGTCGGCGGGTGCGATCGCTTCTTCCCAGGTCTGTATTGACGCCAAGGGATCTGTTGTGGCCCGGTCTAATTCGGAATAACACTCGCGAAGTAGGGCGAATGCGTTCTCGTACGATCCCAGCCAGATGTGCAGTCCGTGTTCCTCGATTCGGCCATGAGGGCCCCGGCTGGATGCCGCCTTGCCCCCGAGTCGCCAGCCGCGTTGGTACACGGTTATCGACTCGAAGCGATCACGCAAAGCGGGCTCGCTCAGCCGCCAGGCGGCACTCAACGCCGCCATGCCGCCGCCAATGATGGCGACTTTCCCGCCGGGCCGTCTCACTCGAGCATGGCCCGGGCGGGCGCGACTTCCGGCCAACTGCTCTCTTCGGAAAACCTACTTAGCGCAGCCGATAGCACGTGCCGAGCCGATGCACCATCGAGTGCGAAAAGATCTGTCGCAGCGCGCAGCTCGAAGATTGGCGCATCCTGACGTCGGGCCAGCTCGCAGGCTGCCTCGAGATCCTCGCGGCGTGCCTCGACATCGTCGCCGGTGTGGGCTCGCAGCCGCAACAACTCCGCGTCGTAGAAGTGCATCTTGGTCTGTTCGGCCAACTCCAGCCCGATTTGCAGGCGCTCGCGGGCCTTCGGCAAGTCGCCGCTCGCGATGAGTAGACGTGCCAGGATTGCGTCGTAAAAGGTGATGAGCGAGATCGTTTCCATTGCACGCGACACCTCGACGAATGCGGTTAGCCCCGCTATGTGCGGCTGTAGCGTCACCCGATCGGCATTGTCCGCCAAGGCCGATACGGCTGACACTGTGTCCCGTTGCGCGGATCCGACCAGAGCCCAGAAGTCGAAGCCGTGCTGCTCGCCCAGGGTGATCAGCTCGACTGTGATCTCTGTGGCACGACGCAGCTGCCCGGCTTCCAACCGGATAAGTATTTCCATTTGCCTTGCATAGGCCAGGCTGAAAGCGCCTTTGGGAAAGGGTATTTCGGCGCAACGCCGTTCTGCCTGGTCCAACTCGGCGGCCACGCCGGCGAGGTCACCGTCGATGTATCGAGCCAGTGCCAGATGCGTGTACAGCCCTGCCGTGGCGTCGTTGGGCATGAACAACATCGCTTCGAGGTCGCGGGTACATGCCTCGGTCAGGGTATGGGCCGCCAGTTCGAGCTTCTCGCGGGCGTAGCCGAACTCGCCCCGATACCAGGCCAACATGCCCAGCCCGAATTCGTTGATGGGCAGGAAGCACTCCCGCGGACCGGTGAGCTGCGAACGCACCGACCTGACCAGCCGTTCGGCGCGGTCGAGGTCGGCCCGCATCGTGTAGTACGGATAGAGCGACATCACGGTCGAAAAGAGATCGTCGTCGGCTAAGTCGCTGCTGCACAACGCTAGACAACGCTCGAAGTCGGCGGCGGCGTTCTGGCTTGCCACACCCTCGGCGGCCTGCGCAAGGAACGCGCGCCCGAGTCGGAGCGCGATTTCCAGGCGGTCGCGTTCGCCTCCGGACGGGCAACGCTCGGCCTGCGAAATGGCATGCGCCAGATAGGTCAGAGCCTCCCGGAGTGCGCCCCGCAGCCGGGCATTGGCCGCCGCCGCCGCGTAGCCCGAAGCTGCCTCGGAAAAGCGCTCTGCACGCTCGTAGTGGTGCGCGATCATCGGCCAGTCGGGGTTGCCCTGCGTCGTCGCCAGGCCGTCTGCGATGCGGCTGTGTAAATTGCGGCGAAGCGTCGGGGGCGACAGTTCCTCGGCTACCTCGCGGAGTAGCTCGTGGCGAAAGCGGAAGCTTTCTTGGCCAACCGATTCCAGCACACGAGCACTCACTAGTTCGTCGATCACCGCATCGACTTCGCCAGCGGGCATGTCGAGCACTGATAGCAGCAACCCACGCTCGATGCGGCTGCCGATAATGGCGGCCGCCTCGACCACTTGAACCGCGCTTTGCCTGGACCGAAGACGCGCGAACAACGCCTCGTACAGAGTGTCGGGCACGGCGTGGGAGTTGGACGCGTCGGAGGGTTGCTCCTTGAGCTTGGCGACTACTTCTTCAATGTAGAGCGGAATCCCAACGCAGCGTTGGCGTATCGCACGTTGTTCTTCAGCCTGTACCTCGGGGTGCAGGGCGGTGATCAGCAGGTCGGCTTCGTCGTCGCCCAGCGGCTGGAGGTCGAAGACTCGCGCTTTCGAGACCTCAGGCAGAGGCATTCGATTGCGGTTGGTCATTACGACGAGCACGTGCCCGCCGAGGTCGGCGTCCAAGAGCGAACGAACCACGTCGAAGGTGTCCTCATCGAACCAGTGCATGTCCTCGACGAGTATGAGGGTCGGCGTGTCTCGGCTGCATGCCATTAAATATTCGTGGACCGCGGCGGTGATCTGCTGATAGAGCTTGAGGCCCTCGGCAGGTACTGCGCTATAGCCGGTTTCCGGACCGATGCCCAGTACCGGAGCCAGAAGCGGGACGGTGGTAGCCGGGTCGAGTGAACGTTTCTCGAGCTCGCGGCGCAGATACCGCAGTCGTTCCTCCGGTTGGGAGGTGCGGTCGATTCCACAGCGGCGTTCCAGCAGCCGACGGACTGGGCGTAGGCCGACGTCGGTGTAGAACGGCGAGCCGATCAGCTGAAGAACGACGCCGTGCGAACGCTCCGCCATTTCGACGGCCGACCATGCCAGTCGGCTTTTGCCGATCCCGGCCTCGCCCACAAAGGCCACTCCGGTGGTCTGCAACTCTCCGATGCTGGCCAGTTCCCAAGCTCGGCGTAAGTAGTCGATTTCGCATTCTCGGCCGACTAGCGGGCCTGCTGGAGTTTGAGTCAGGTCGCGCTCGGCCACAACCAGGAAATAGCGGACCGGTTGGTCAACACCCTTGACGGACTTGGGAAGCTGCGCCTTGAGCTCGAAACGGTTGCGTACGAGTTGCTCGACCGCTTGGGAGACTGCGACGGTGCCGGGTTCGGCGAGGCTGCACATTCGAGCGGCGAGGTTGGCGGCAAAGCCGTAAACGTCATCCTGGGCGGTATCCAAATACGCGATGCCGCGGTGGATTCCGACCCTGACTTCGATACCGAAACCAAAGCGCCTCCGCACACGGGCGCTGAGGAGGGCCACGTCGCGGGTAATGTCGAGTCCGGCCTGCACGGCGCGCTGGACATCGTCCTCATGTGCTTCCGGATGGCCGAAGACGGCGAGCAGTCCATCGCCCTTGGTGTTGCCGAGGTGGCCACCATAGTGCCCAACGATGCGTATCACCTCGTCGCGGTAGCGTCCAACCACCGTGCGATATGTCTCGAGCTCGATTCGGGTCGACAGCGCCGTTGAATCAACGAGATCTGCGAAAAGGATTGATATCCTTCGGATTTCACCTGGATCGGCTGGCGCCGCAAGCAGATCCTCGGCATCGACGTTGTGTCGGTCGACGGCCAGGACCTGCTCGGCCAGACGGTTGGCGGTAGCCCGTTGACCGGCGGCGAGCGCGCGTAGTGCCCGATCGAGGAGTTCGTCGACGCCGGGCGGTTGGTTGGGTCGGCTCACAGGGTGATAAGGATCGGCGGAGTTAGGGTCGACGGGGGGCCGTTGTTTATCGAAACGCTGATCTCGGCCTGGAACATGCCGCTGGCCATCCCCACCGGGTTGATCGTCATCGAAAAAGCTTTCGTAGTACCCGCTTTCAGCACGCCGCCCTTAGGCTCGAAACTGATGAGGCTGGCGAAGTTTTCAGCTACGCCGGGGCGCGCCAGCTTTACCACTTTCAGCACGACCTCGTCTCCAAGTTTGCCGCCGGGGACCGTATACGGTCCGAAGTCCTTCACCCGTTTGGCCAATACGCCCGGTCCGGCGACGATGGCTTCGGCGGCTTCGGCCGTCCGAAGCACGGCCACACTGGTCAACTTGATCGCCGAGTCGACCCATTTGTCTTTGAACTTGCCCGCGTCTATCTTTTCAGCGGCGTCGCCGGCAATCTCGGCCACGTCGCTCAGGGCAGTTTGGACCACCGACGCGACTTCGTCGACGACCAGCATCGGGCGGTTATCGGGCTCGATCTGCAACGGTATGCGGGCAAGTTCCGCGCCCCCGGTGATGGCGATGTCGGCGAGTTGGTACATCGCTTCGATCGCGTCTTTGCCCTTGAATTTGTGCGGCTTCTTGTTGTTGATCATGTCGAAGGCATCGATCGCGACCTTGGTTGCGTCGTGGACCATTTTGCGCGTGATCGTCGCGTAACGCGAGGCGATCGCTTTCGGGTCATCCATTGGCGCCGTCCTTATTCGTTATTCGTTGGCGACACTTGGGGTTTCACGTTACTTTCCGCGGTCTTGTACGCTTCCACAGCAAACTTTTCCAGATGCTTGCCGAATTCTTTGGTGATCTCCTTGACATCGTCGCGCGTCATACCGGCCAACCATCGCTCACCGGCCTTGGCTGCGAGGTTCTGCGAGCGATCGATGTGATGGGTCAGCAATGTACGGACATCACCCATCGCGTGGCCGAAATCCGGTGGCAGCTTGGCAGGTCCGCCGACTGGTTGCCCAACGCCGGATAGCTTCTCTTCCCCGGTCAACACCGTCTCCACGAACGACTCGGTGACGATGGTCGGATCATTTTGCACCTCGGTGGCTGTCCCTGACAGCAGGTCGTTGGCGTACGTTCCCCAACCCAGCAGGCAGCCGAGGGCAGCGGTGGCGGTCGGGCTCAGTCCCTGAACGCGTTCCTGCTTGCTGGTGTGGATCCGCACGCCCTTCTGTGAAGGGTCGTTGGTGGCATTCTTCGGGGTGACCCAGATGTAGCCGTTGTCGACCTCAACCATGCCCGAGTCGTCCTGACGGTCGGGATCGAGGTCGTAGTTGAGGAAGATGCCGCCGTTGCTGTCCTTTCCGTAGTAGAACAGCAGGGCCGTTTGCATGCTCCACTCAGCGCATTCGGGGCCGATAGTTTCGAGAATCCGTGCCCATCCGCATGCGGTGTACGACTTGGGCTTTTGGGCATTGACATCACAGAAAAACTTGGCGAACAGCTTCCAGTTTCTGGGGTCGAGGATTTTCTCGATGTCGTTGACCGACAAGGTGTCGTCTGTCGTGTCGGTGTACAGCGTGCTGCAATATTTGTCGCCGAACAACTCGAGTGTGCCGAAGCACGGCACGGACTGATTGGCGAATTGCTGATTGACCGTGGTCGCGGCGAAGCTCCGCCACTGTGCCCGTGACTCGATTCGCTTAGCCTCGTCGAGCAGCTCGTTCACGATCTGTTCCAACGTCGGGCCGGTGAGGGTCGTGCCTGCCCAGGATCCCACCGCCGCCATCATGATTTGCGCTGGCAAATCCGGTATCGCGCTGAGGTCGTCGGGCAGACCGCCCAGATCGGCGATTCTTGCCAGCACCATCGCCGCATACGCCGAACGCGCCAGCACAGGGTCTTGATACGAGGTGTATTGACTGCCGGCAACACGCTCGGGAAGGGCGGCGGGCGTTCTCGTGGGCTCGGAAGGTGGCTCAGTCGCGCCGCTGGGAGGGGGCTCTGGGGAAGGGGGCTCAGTCCTGGGTTGCGGAGCGGGCGCAGCAGTCGGCTCGCCACCCAGCGCCTCCCTGGCGAGCTGCATCCGCTCCTCCGCCGTCGAGGCCTGCAGATACTCGAGTGACTGCGCGACACTGGGAAACGTTACGGGTCCGGGCCAACGGCTATTTCGTACGTCCGGCCGGTTGGCGAAATCTAGGAGCTCGTGGTACCAGCCGGACTGCCCGAAGCCGGTTGTGTTGGGCAACAAGGTTTCCACGATGCGCAGCACGGCATCCGGATTGGCGCCCTGACCGTCCTTGGCGTAGAGGACCGCCTCATCGATTGCGCCGAAAAACGACAACTGGGACTGCAAGAGATTCAGCAAGGGCCCGACCTCCGGCTATTAACGCCGTTAGCATACCGATGAGCACGCCGAATGTTTGGTTATCCACCGGAGTTCACGGGAGCGAAATGTGACCGAGCGGAACAATGACACCAACGTTTCCGGTATTCCGTGGGCGTCGGTCTTTGACCCAGCCTTGAACATAAGGGCACTGGGTGAGATTCAGGCTCGCGGGTTTCGGGCCGCGACGGAGGTCGTTAATCGTTTCCTTCGACCGGCCGACACCGAATCCGTTACCGAGCCAGTCGATAGCAAGCAGGCAGCGGGAGACCACATCGCGCCGCCGCCGGACGTCGATCGAGTGTTGCAGGTCTGGCAGCGGTTGGCCGCCCAAGCGGTCGAATCGCTGCGCGGCGCAGCGCAACCGCGCGCTGACATCGCCTCGGTCGATATTCAACAGGCCACGTCGAGCGGAGCTGTTTCCTTGGTCGCCGACGAGCCCGGAGCGGTGTCGACCGAAGTCTGGCTGCACAACCGTGGCGCCGATGATCTTGGCAAGGTGCGATTGCGCTGTAGCGATTTGTTATCTCACGACGGCGCCCTGATCGAGTCGGCGTTGGTGCGCTTCGAGCCGGACACCGTGCCGATGGTCGCTCGATGCAGCCGTGGAGTCACGGTGGAAATCGATGTGCCCGAGGACACCGCTGCCGGCAGCTACCGCGGCACGATGCTTGCCGACGGTTATCCCGACATCTGGTTGCCAGTCGTGCTACGCGTGCTGCCACGAAGCTCATGACCAGCACGGCCGGTCAAACCGAATTGATTTCCACCGTCGAGGACCGGCTGCGGCAGGTCGGCAAAACGGTACGCCGCTCGATGATGGACGCGTTGCCCGACGGTGAACCAACGCAATGGCTTTACGCGCCGATGCGGGAATATCCGTCGCGGCCGGGCAAGGCGTTACGGCCGGCGTTGTGTCTGTCCGCGGGCCGGGCCTTCGGCGCCGACCCGCCCGACCTGCTCGGAATTGGCGTGGCAATCGAACTGATGCACAACGCGTTTCTGGTTCACGACGATATTGCGGACGGTAGCGAAATGCGCCGTGGCCGGCCGACGTTGGCAGCGACGTACGGAACTGCCGCGGCGCTCAACGCCGGCGACGGCTTGGCGATCGTGGCCAGCCAGGTGCTGCGCCAGGCCACCCGCCGCCTCGACCGCGATCTGGCCGATCTGGTGTGGGCCGAATTCGACACCATGGCAATGCGCACTCTCGAGGGTCAGGCGACCGAGATCGGTTGGCAGCTCGACCAAATGGAGGATCTGACCCCGGAGGACTACCTGCACCTCATCATGCACAAGACATGCTGGTACACCACCATCCACCCGCTGCGCGTCGGCGCGATCGTCGGTTCGCGCGGCAAGGTGGACCTGGGTCCGTTGGTGCGGTTCGGATTTCACTTCGGCGCGGCGTTTCAGATCCGCGACGACTTGCTCAATCTGGTTGGTGACGAGCGAACGTACGGCAAGGAGATTCTCGGCGATCTGTATGAAGGCAAACGCACGCTGCCGCTCATGCACCTGCTCAGCGTCGCTCAGGGCTCCGACCATTCACTGGTCCGCGAATACCTCCACCTGACGAGATCGCAGCGGTCGGCCGAGCTGGTCCAGCGAGTGCGCGCGCTGATGGACGACTACGGCAGCATCGCGTTCACCAGTGAGTACGCCGAAGGCATCTTGCTGGTCGCCGAAGAGTACTTCGAGCATGCCTTCGCCGGCGCCGAGCCCGGGCCGGACCTCGACTTCCTGCGAGCATTGGTCCCGTACGTCTGGGCCCGCTGGCGCTGACGCTCAGGCTTGTTGGCCCGGCTCCTCCTCATCGCGCTGCGCGCTCTGCATCGTCGCCGGGCTCGATCGGATTGCCCGGCTCCTCCTCATCGCGCTGCGCGCTCTGCATCGTCGCCGGGCTCGATCGGATTGCCCGGCTCCTCCTCATCGCGCTGCGCGCTCTGCATCGTCGCCGGGCTAGGGTGTTCGCCGTGGCCGAGACCGCGCCGTTGCACGTGCAACTGATCGCCAAGACCGACTTCGTCGCACCGCCTGACGTGGTCTGGAGCACCGACGCCGACGGCGGCGAGGCGCTGGTCGAATTCGCCGGCCGGGCCTGCTACCAGAGCTGGTCGAAGCCCAATCCCAAGACCGCGACCAACGCCGCTTATCTGCGGCACATCATCGATGTCGGACATTTCTCGGTGCTCGAGCATGCGAGCGTCTCGTTGTACATCACCGGCATCTCGCGATCGTGCACCCACGAGTTGATCCGCCATCGGCACTTCTCCTATTCGCAGCTGTCACAGCGCTACGTGCCGGAGAGGGAGTCGCGGATCGTCGTCCCGCCGGGCATCGACGACGACGATGAGTTGCGGAGCATCCTGGCCGACGCCGCCGACGCCAGCCGCGCCACCTACACCGAACTGCTGCACAAGCTGGAAGCCAAGTTCGCCGACCAACCGAACGCCCTCCTACGCCGCAAGCAGGCCCGCCAGGCCGCGCGGGCGGTATTGCCCAACGCCACCGAGACCCGCATCGTGGTCACCGGCAACTACCGCGCGTGGCGGCATTTCATCGCGATGCGTGCCAGCGAGCACGCGGATATCGAGATCCGGCGACTGGCCATCGCATGCCTGCGACTGCTGGTTGACACCGCGCCGGCGGTGTTCGGCGACTTCGACATCGCGACACTCGCCGACGGCACCGAGGTAGCGACAAGTCCGCTGGCCACCGAGGCCTGAACAACGGCGCCGCACCGGCGAATGGGTTTGGTACCGCCAGGTAACCTTGGGTCCGTGAGCACCGGCGGATTCGACGTTTACACGCGCTTGGGAACGCTGCTGACCGCCATGGTGACGCCGTTCGCCCCGGACGGCTCCTTGGACCTTCCGGCCGCCGTCCGTTTGGCAACGCACCTGGTCGACGCCGGATGTGACGGCCTCGTCCTATCCGGTACCACCGGCGAATCACCGACCACCACCGACGCCGAGAAGCTCGCACTGCTGCGCGCGGTGCTCGAATCGGTCGGCGATCGAGCCCGCGTGATCGCCGGCGCCGGCAGTTACGACACCGCGCACAGCGTCCACCTGGCGAGGGCCTGCGCGGCCGAGGGCGCGCACGGTTTGCTCGTCGTCACGCCCTACTACTCGCGGCCGCCGCAGGCGGGGCTGTTCGCACACTTCACCGCGGTGGCCGACGCGACGCCGCTGCCGGTGCTGCTCTACGACATCCCGCCACGCTCGGTGGTGCCCATCGAATTCGAGACCTTGCGTGCGCTGGCGGCCCACCCGAACATCGTCGGTGTCAAAGACGCCAAGGGCGACTTGCACGGCGCCGCGCAGTTGATGGCCGAGACCGGCCTGGCCTACTACTCCGGCGACGATGCGCTGAACCTGCCCTGGCTGGCGATGGGCGCAACCGGCTTCATCAGCGTGACGTCGCACTTGGCGCCCGGCCAGCTGCGGGATTTACTGTCGGCCTTTGCATCTGGAGATGTCGCGACCGCACGCAAGATCAACGTGGCGATCGCACCGCTGTCCAACGCGATGAGTCGACTCGGGGGAGTGACGTTGTCCAAGGCGGGACTGCGGCTGCAGGGCATCGAGGTCGGTGATCCGCGACTGCCGCAGGTCCCCGCAACGGCTGAGCAGATGGACGCGCTGGCTGCCGACATGCGCGCAGCATCGGTGCTCAGGTAGTCAGAGAGTCGCGAACACGTGGAATCAGACCTTCAGCCGCCCGGTCCATTGCCTGTGGGCGGTCTGCGGGTGACTGCGCTCGGCGGAATCAGCGAAATCGGCCGCAACATGACCGTTTTCGAACACCTGGGCCGACTGCTGATCATCGACTGCGGGGTGATGTTTCCCACCCACGACGAGCCAGGCGTCGACCTCATCCTGCCCGACATCCGTCACATCGAACACCGACTCGACGACGTCGAGGCCCTGGTCCTCACACACGCACACGAAGACCACATCGGAGCGATTCCCTTCCTGCTGAAGCTGCGTCCCGACATTCCGGTCGTCGGGTCGAAGTTCACCCTGGCCCTGGTTGCCGCGAAATGCCGCGAGCATCGCGTCAAGCCGGTGTTCATCGAGGTGGCGGAGGGGATGCGCAGCACCCACGGTGTATTCGAATGCGAATACTTCGCCGTCAACCATTCGATTCCGGACGCGCTGGCCATTGCGGTGCGCTCGGGTGCCGGGACTGTGCTGCACACCGGCGACATCAAACTCGATCAATTACCCCTCGACGGCCGGCCTACCGACCTGCCGGGCATGTCCCGGCTCGGCGACTCCGGGGTCGATCTGTTGCTGTGCGACTCAACCAACGCCGAGATCCCCGGTGTCGGGCCATCGGAGAGCGAGATCGGTCCGTCGCTGCACCGGCTGATCCGCGGCGCGCACGGACGGGTCATCGTCGCGTGCTTCGCCTCGAATGTCGATCGGGTGCAACAGATCATCGACGCCTCAGTGGCGCTGGGCCGACGGGTGTCGTTCGTCGGGCGGTCCATGGTGCGCAACATGGGCATCGCGCGCGACCTCGGCTATCTCACCGTGGACGAGTCCGATCTTGTCGACATCGGCGCCGCGGAGATGATGGCGCCTGACCAGGTCGTGCTGATCACCACCGGAACGCAGGGCGAGCCGATGGCGGCGCTGTCCCGGATGTCGCGCGGCGAGCACCGCAGCATCACCCTCACGTCGGGTGATCTGATCATCCTGTCGTCCTCGCTGATCCCGGGCAACGAGGAAGCCGTGTACGGGGTCATCGACGAACTGGCCAAGATCGGTGCCCGGGTTGTTACCAATCAGCAAGTCCGCGTACATGTTTCAGGACACGCTTACTCCGGCGAATTGTTGTTCCTGTACAACGGGGTTCGACCGCGCAACGTCATGCCGGTGCACGGCACCTGGCGGATGCTGCGGGCCAACGCCAAGCTGGCCGCCAGCACAGGAGTGCCCGAAGAGTCGATTGTGTTGGCCGAGAACGGGGTTAGTGTCGATCTGGTCGGCGGCGCGGTCAGCATCGCGGGCGCTGTGCCGGTCGGCAAGATGTTCGTCGACGGGTTGATCACCGGCGACGTCGGCGATGCCACGCTGGGCGAACGTCTCATTCTGTCGTCGGGCTTTGTGGCGGTGACCGTCGTTATGCGGCGCGAGACCGGCGAACTAGCGGCGGCGCCGCAGCTGCATTCGCGCGGTTTCTCCGAAGATCCCAAGGCGTTGGAGCCCGCCGTCCGCAAGGTTGAAGCAGAGTTGGAATCGCTTGTGGCCCAGAGCGTTACCGACCCCGGGCGAATCGCGCAGGCCATCCGGCGCACGGTCGGCAAGTGGGTCGGGGAGACCTATCGCCGCCAGCCGATGATCGTGCCGACCGTCATCGAAATCTGACTTCGGCGTCGATCAGGCCCATCGCTTCGATGATGTGGCCGAACAACATTCCGACGAAGGCTGCGAGCTGACTGCGGGCCAGAATCAGCTGTTGACGTAACGGTGGTGCCTTGGTGAAATCGCCGCCGGCCAACTGATCGAGCAAAGCGATCCCGCCGAGGTACTGATTGCGGAGTTCGGCCACCCGTTGTCGCAGCGATCCGACCGCGTGCAGGCCACCGGGCGCCACGTTCAATACCGACAGCAGCCGGTCGACGTAGATGATCACGCGATGCTCATCGGCGTCGTCGTGCGGGCCGAGATCCAAACGGCGAGTTGCGGCATCGAGTACTGCCGCCTGATGCGGCGACAGATAGCGGTACGCCGGTTCGGCGAAAGCCCCCGGCAGTATGCCCGGTAGCGGGACAGCCTCGTCGCTGGGCACGTGTTGAGTATGACCCTGCCGACGGGAGCGAGGCGGGAACGCCCACGTCACGGCGTGTCGAGGGCTACGTCTTCTCGGCATATCGCTATTTGTTGAGGAAGCCCGCGTCGACTGGCAGGGTCACCCCGGTGACGTAGCGAGCCTGGTCGGAGACCAACCACGCCACTGCGTTGGCGATGTCTTCGGGTTCCAGCGTCTCGACCGGCATCGCGTTGCCCATGGCACCCGGCGTGGCCGTTGCGGCGGCCATCTTGGCGAGCCACTCACGGGTGAACTCGTTGTTGATCATCGGTGTCTCGACACCGGAAGGATGTATCGAATTGACCCGGATATTGTGACTGGCAAGCAGATTCGCGTAAATCCGCATCAACCCGACGACGCCGTGCTTGGCGGCGGCATAACCGACCGAGCCGGCGTCCGGGCTGCCGACCCCGGCCAGCCCGGCCGCCGAACTGATCAACACGATCGACCCACCAGTGTCCTGTTTGACCATCGTCGGGATCGACACCTTGATGGTGTTGTAGACACCGGTGAGATTGACGTCGATGACGTCGTTCCAACCGTCGTCACCGGACTGCATCGGAGCGATACCCGCGTTGGCCACCACGATATCGAGCTGTCCGAACTCATCGAGGCCTTGCTGCAGCGCGGATGACAACGACGAACGGTCCCGGACGTCGCCACGAGCGGCCACGATCCGCGACCCGGTGTCTTCGACCAGTTTGACGGTTGCCGCCAGGTCATCCTGGGTTGCCAGCGGATAGGGGACACTCGCGATCTGGTCGCACAGATCGACGGCGATGATGTGCGCGCCGTCGGCTGCCAGTCGCACCGCGTGCGCGCGTCCCTGGCCGCGGGCCGCCCCGGTGATGAAAGCGACCTTTCCTTGCAGCGAGTGGTACATCAGTGGCGCAGCTGTCCCTTGTCCGGGTCGCCGGCGACCACCGGGGTGAGCATCTTGATGTCCGGTGCGCCGGCCAGGTGCTCACCGACCGCGCCGAACATTTTTCCGACCGCAGGCGCGGTGCTGTGGGTTTTCAGTGCTTCTTCGTCAGCCCACTGCTCGACGAAAACGAAGGTCTCGCCGGTCTGGTGCAGGGAGTACAGCTGACATCCGGGTTCGTTGTGCACTTCCTCGACCGCGTCGGTGAGGATCTTGCGGGCGGTGTCGACCGACTCGGGTTTCACGGTCATGGTGGCGACGACGACGACGGGCATTCGGGCCTCCTGCAGGCTTCTGAGCAGCGAGTTGCTACGTGACGGATGTCACCCTACTCAGCCATTTCGGCCGCTGAACCGGCGGTTGCCGGGTCACGGGCAGGTAACCAGTGTGGCGGATGGTGTAGATGGTGCATTTGCGATTAGGCTTGCCCGCATGGCTAGCAAGACTGTCGCGCGGTCCGGTGCTCGAACGAGCAGGTCAAAGGCGGCTCCGCGCGGTGGTGCCCGATCGGCGCAACCACGCAAGAAGCCAGGCCGGCGGCCCGCCCCGCCTCGCCGACCCGCCAAGCGGCGTCACGGTGTGATGGCAAGTGCCGGGCTGACTGCGGGCCGGGCGGTCCGCGCGACGTGGCTGATGCTGGCCAAGGGAACCGGCAGCACCGCGAGGTCGGTGGGCCGGGCCCGTGAGATCGACCCGGGGCACCGTCGCGACGGCATCGCTTTGGCGCTTCTCGGCGTCGCGGTGGTGATTGCCGCAAGTTCGTGGTTCGACGCGGCCCGCCCGGTCGGGGCATGGGTCGACTCGGGGGTGCGCATCTTCATCGGCTCGGCCGTGGTGGTGCTCCCGCTCGTGCTGGCTGCGGTGGCGCTACTGCTGATGCGGACCGAACCCAACCCGGAGGCCCGGCCGCGTCTGGTACTCGGCGCCGCGATGGTGGCACTTCCGGCGCTCGGGCTGTGGCACCTGTGGGCCGGCTCACCCGACACCCCGATCGGGCGCGCACACGCCGCGGGATTCATCGGCTTCGCAATCGGGGGCCCGCTCTCAGAGGGGCTGACCGCCTGGATCTGCGCGCCGCTGCTCTTCATCGGCGCACTGTTCGGCCTGCTGCTGTTGACCGGCACCACGATTCGCGAAGTACCCGAGACGCTGCGCTCGATGTTCGGCACCCGGATGTTCGACTACCACGACGGCGACGACGACTACTACGATGACTCGGACGTCGAAAGCGAAGTTGCCGAAGACTTTTCCGACGGCTATTACGACGAGCAATCGGCCTATGACGAAGCGCAGGCGTGGCCGTCGAGCGCCGAGCCGGCCGCGCCCGACGACAGCCCGACCGTTCCCGAGCCCACGGTGTCGCGCAGCCGGAAGAAGGACACCAAATCTGTTGCCAAGCAAGACACTTTGGTGCTCGACCGGGTCGTCGAAGGCCCGTATACACTGCCGCCGTTGAGCCTGCTGGTGGCGGGTGACCCGCCGAAAAAGCGCAGCGCCGCCAACGATCAGATGGCCGATTCGATCAGTTCGGTGCTGCAACAGTTCAAGGTCGACGCCGCGGTCACCGGCTGCACCCGCGGGCCGACCGTCACCCGCTACGAGGTCGAACTCGGACCCGGCGTCAAGGTGGAGAAGATCACCGCACTGCAGAAGAACATCGCCTACGCGGTGGCCACCGAGAGCGTCCGGATGCTGGCACCCATCCCGGGCAAATCCGCGGTCGGCATCGAGGTACCCAATACCGACCGCGAAATGGTGCGTCTGGCAGACGTTCTCACCGCGCCGACGACCCGTCGCGACCACCACCCGCTGATCATCGGGCTGGGCAAGGACATCGAGGGCGACTTCATCTCGGCCAACCTGGCCAAGATGCCGCACCTGCTGGTGGCCGGCTCCACCGGCTCCGGTAAGTCCAGCTTCGTCAACTCGATGCTGGTGTCGCTGTTGACTCGCTCCACCCCGGAGGAGGTCAGGATGATCCTGATCGACCCCAAGATGGTGGAACTGACGCCCTACGAGGGCATTCCGCACCTGATCACGCCGATCATCACCCAGCCCAAAAAGGCGGCCGCCGCGCTGGCCTGGCTGGTCGAGGAGATGGAGCAGCGCTACCAGGACATGCAGGCGTCGCGGGTGCGTCACATCGACGACTTCAACGCGAAGGTACGCAGCGGCGAGATCACCGCGCCGCTGGGCAGCCAGCGGGTGTACCGGCCCTACCCGTACGTGGTGGCGATCGTCGACGAGCTCGCCGACCTGATGATGACCGCCCCACGCGACGTCGAGGACGCAATCGTGCGCATCACCCAGAAGGCCCGTGCCGCAGGCATTCACCTGGTGCTGGCGACCCAGCGGCCGTCCGTCGACGTGGTGACCGGCTTGATTAAGACCAACGTGCCGTCGCGCTTGTCGTTCGCGACGTCGTCGCTCACCGACAGCCGCGTCATCCTGGACCAGGCCGGCGCGGAGAAGCTGATCGGCATGGGCGACGGGCTGTTCCTGCCGATGGGCGCGAGCAAGCCACTGCGACTCCAGGGCGCCTACATCTCCGACGAGGAGATCCAAGCCGTCGTCACCGCCTGCAAGGACCAGGCCGAACCCGAATACACCGAGGGCGTCACCGCGGCCAAGCCCAGCGGCGAGCGCAAGGACGTCGACCCCGACATCGGCGACGACATGGACGTCTTCCTGCAGGCCGTCGAGTTGGTGGTGTCGAGTCAATTCGGGTCGACGTCGATGCTGCAGCGCAAGCTCCGCGTCGGGTTCGCCAAGGCGGGCCGGCTGATGGATCTGATGGAGTCCCGCGAAATCGTCGGTCCCAGTGAGGGTTCCAAAGCGCGCGACGTACTGGTCAAGCCCGAGGACCTGGCCGGCACCCTGATGCTGATCCGCGGCGGATCAAACGCCGACGGGTCCGACGCCGACGAGGAGTAGGCAACGCCCCAGCATCTCATGCAGTAGTGTGGCATTCAACACACTCGCGGGACGCTGCTCGTCCGAATGATCTTATAAGTCAAGGCAATTCAGCGTGAGTGGTCGATAGACACCAAACTTGTGGCCGGTTTGCCTGCCATATTCGTGGGTAACGCGTATCCAATGCAATCAACCTGTCGTGATCAGCATGAGGTTCGGGTGCACTTGTCGCAATACTTTGTTCAGGTCAAGTACAAGCACTTCTGCCAGTGGCGGTGAACAATCCGGGGGATCGCGAATTCCAGCCGGGGTCGCGCGACCCACTGACGCTGGCGAGTCGAATTCGTCGCAGCTTCGGTCTGCGCGGGGAGGTCGGCCCGGTCGAGGACGTGAGGTTGTCCGACGCGACAGCTTCGCAGAGTGCGGCAGGCGCCGGACCGGCGACGGGCGACCAGTTGACCGGCGCTGTGGTTGTCGTCGCGCTCGTCGCGGCGATCTCCGGAATGCTGTACGGCTACGACACCGGCGTCATTTCCTGGGCCCTGCTGCAACTCGCCCACGAGTTCGGCATCGGAAAGGGCTGGAAGCAGGTGATCGCCGCCAGCATCCTGCTCGGCGCAATAATCGGGGCCCTGGTGTGCAGCAGGCTGTCCGATCGCCACGGCCGACGCGGCACACTTTTGATGCTGGCGACGGTGTTCGTCGTCGGCTCCCTCTGCTGCGCGGCCGCGCCCGGGCCGATTGTGCTGTCGTTGGGGCGGCTGGTGCTGGGCTTCGCGGTCGGCGGAGCAACGCAGACGGCGCCGATGTATGTCGCGGAGCTATCGCCGCCGGCCTACCGGGGGCGGTTGGTGTTGTGCTTCCAGATCGCGATCGGCGTGGGCGTTCTCGGCGCTACCGTCGTCGGGGTTTCCGACGACGTCTCCTGGCGATGGGCGATCGGACTCGCCTGCGTACCCGCCGCGATCATGTTGTGCCTGTTGCTGGGGCTTCCGGAGAGTCCGCGCTGGCTGGTCAAGCAAGGTGATCGAGGCGCCGCCCGAGACGTGTTGGAGCTCATCCGTGCCGACGGCTACGACATCAGCGCCGAGCTGGACAGCGCGGTGGAACTCGCGCGCATCGAGCGGACGGCCAGCACTCGCGGGTGGGCCGGGTTGCGCGACGAATGGGTGCGTCCTGCACTGGTTCTGGGTTGCGGCGTAGCAGTGTTCACTCAGCTCAGCGGAGTCGAGATGGTCATCTACTACTCGCCGACCATATTGACCGACGACGGCTTCTACACGTCGGTGGCGCTACTGGTGTCCGTCGGGTTGGGTGCGGCGTACCTGGTCGGGCAACTGATCGGGTTGACCATTGTCGACCGCATCGGTCGCCGCCGACTCACCCTCATCATGGTGCCGGGTGCGGCGATCAGCCTATTCGTACTGGGCATGCTATTCGTCACCAGCAACGACGGGCATGATGTGACTCCCTACGTCGTCGCCAGCCTGATCGTCTTCATGCTGTTCAACGGCGGCGGTTTGCAGCTGATGTGCTGGCTGACAGGTTCGGAAACCTTTCCACTGGCGGTGCGACCGGCGGCCACCGCCGTGCAGTCGGCGACATTGTGGGGGACCAATCTATTCATCACGCTGACGATGCTGTCGCTCATCAACGCTATCGGCGTCGGGCCATCGATGTGGCTCTACGCGTTGTTCAACGTGGCTGCCTGGATCTTCGTGTATTTCCGCATGCCCGATCTCACCGGTAGGAGCCTGGAGGAGATCGAAAACAAGCTGTTAGAGGGAAACTTTCGGCCATCGGATTTTGCGCGCTGACGGAATTACGTTGCGCGGCAGGCTGTGCGGCGCCATTTCGGCGACTAGAGGATCAGTAGCATCCGGGAGTTGCCCAAGGTGTTCGGCTTGACGTAGCTGAGGTCGAGGAACTCCGCGACACCGATGTCGTAGGAGCGCTGCATCTCCTCGAAGACCTCGGTGGTCACCGGGGTGCCCTCGATCTCGGTAAACCCGTGCCGTCCGAAGAATTCGGTTTCGAAGGTCAACACGAACAGCCGCTGCAGCTGAAGTTCGCGGGCCACCCGGAGAAGTTGGTCGACGATGGCGTGGCCGATGCCGCGGCCGGTCACCGACGGGTCCACGGCCACTGTGCGGACCTCACCGAGATCCGCCCACAAAACGTGCAGGGCGCCGCAGCCGACCACTGCGCCGTGATGCTCGGCCACCCAGAACTCTTGGACGGCTTCGTAGAGCGTGACGAGGTTCTTTTCCAGCAGGATCTTGCCGGCGTAGGTGTCGACGAGTTGCTTGATCAGCGGTACGTCCGACGTGCGCGCGCGCCGGATCGTCGGCCCGTCGACCGGTGGTCCGCTCGCTGCGTTCACGAATTGCAGAGTATCGGCTTCCGCCCTCCTGACCGGTAACCGATATTCTGTTGCCGTGTCGGGGCAGCCTCAACCAGGTCCGGTGGTCCCGCGCGTTCGCGTCACCAACCTTGCCAATGTGCTCACGCTGTTGCGGCTGGTCCTGGTTCCGGTTTTCCTGCTGGCGTTGTTCGCCGGCAACGGACACGAAACCCCCAGCCGCATCATCGCTTTCGTCGTGTTCGCCGTCGCAGTCATCACCGATCGCCTTGACGGTGCGCTGGCGCGCAACTACGGCATGGTCACCGAATTCGGCACGATGGCCGACCCGATTGCCGACAAGACGTTGATCGGCGCGGCGCTGATCGGCCTCTCGATGCTCGGAGACCTGCATTGGTGGGTGACGGCGGTCATCCTCGCCCGCGAGGTCGGGATCACCGTGCTGCGCTTCGTCATGCTGCGCCACGGCGTCATCCCCGCCAGCCGTGGCGGCAAGCTCAAGACCCTGGTCCAGGCCGTTGCGATCGGGCTCTTTGTCCTGCCGGTGTCCGGGGCCTGGCTGGTGACCGCGTGGGTGATGATGGCGGCCGCGATAGTGCTCACCCTGATCACCGGGTTGGACTACGTCGTATCGGCCGTCAGGGATTCCCGTGGACGACCCGCTGCTGACTGACGATGCGCGTCGACTAGTCGCCGACCTGACAGTCCGCAAGCAGAGCATCGCAACCGCGGAGTCGCTGACCGCCGGCCTGCTCGCGGCGACGCTGGCCGGTGTGCCTGGAGCGAGTGAAGTGCTGCGCGGCGGCCTGGTCACCTACACCGAGCACACCAAAATCGTGCTGGCCGGCGTTGCGCCGCAGATCCTCGACGAGGTCGGACCGGTCGCGGCCCCGACCGCGCGGGCGCTGGCGGTCGGCGCCCGTCAACGCTGCGACGCGACCTGGGGCGTCGGGTTGACCGGCGTCGCCGGGCCCGAGCCGCACGGCGGGCATGACGTGGGCACGGTCTTCATGGGCCTGGCCGGCCCGATCGACACCGAGGTCATCGAGCTGCGATTGTCCGGGACGCGCTGGGACATCCGGCTCGCGGCGGTTCGTGAGTCGATCAGCCGGCTGCGGGCGATGGTCGAAACCGGCTAGTCGAGCCGCCGGGAACCAATGGCGTCGCCGGGCGCGTTGACTTGATGAACCAATTACTGACCGGACGTAAGGAGAGCGCGATGCCGTCATTGCTGCGCGAGGTTCTCGGCGACGTACTGCGTCAAGCCCGCATCACTCAAGGCCGGACGCTGCGCCAGGTGTCCGACAGCGCGCGGGTCAGCCTGGGATACCTCTCCGAGGTTGAGCGTGGCCGTAAGGAGGCATCCAGCGAGCTGCTCAGCGCGATCTGCGACGCGCTGGACGTCCCCCTGTCTCAGCTGCTTATCGATGCCAGCGAACAGGTGTCGCGTCAGGAGTCGGCACCGTCGACCACCGCCAGCGCCGCCAACATCGACGCCAGCACCAAGGTGGTCATCCCGCCGGTCGTTTCGCTCGCCATTGCCTAGCAAGGGTGTGGCAATCGCGGTGGAGACGATAGGTTGAGCCTGACGACAGGCATCTACACACGGAGGCGGAGCTGACTGATGGCCAACCCGTTTGTCAAGGCGTGGAAATACCTCATGGCGCTGTTCAACTCGAAGATCGACGAACGTGCCGATCCCAAGGTGCAGATCCAGCAGGCCATCGAGGAAGCGCAACGCCAGCACCAGGCGCTGACTCAGCAGGCTGCGCAGGTCATCGGCAACCAACGCCAACTCGAGATGAGGCTCAACCGCCAGCTCGCCGACATCGAGAAGCTCCAGGTCAACGTCCGCCAGGCGGTGACGCTGGCCGATCAGGCCACCGCCGCCGGCGACACCGCGAAGACCACGGAGTACAACAACGCCGCCGAGGCATTCGCGGCCCAGCTGGTGACCGCCGAACAGAGCGTGGAAGACCTCAAGGCGCTGCACGACCAGGCGCTCGGTGCAGCTGCGCAAGCCAAGAAGGCCGTCGAGCAAAACGCCATGGTGCTGCAGCAGAAGATCGCCGAGCGCACCAAACTGCTCAGCCAGCTCGAGCAGGCCAAGATGCAGGAGCAGGTCAGCAAATCGCTGCGATCGATGAGCGAGATCGCTGCGCCCGGCACCACGCCGAACCTCGACGAAGTGCGGGACAAGATCGAGCGCCGTTACGCCAACGCGCTGGGCCAGGCCGAGCTGGCCCAGAATTCGGTACAGGGCCGCATGATCGAGGTCGAGCAGGCCGGTGTGGAAATGGCCGGCCATTCCCGCCTCGAGCAGATCCGGGCGTCGATGCGCGGTGAGGCCTTGCCCACGGGCGGCGCGACCGCCGGCCCGGCGGCTGCCTCCGGCGCCCCGGCGGCGGCTCCTCAGGCTGCGCCCACCGAGAAGCCCCTCGGTCAGTAGGGACAAGCCGTCGATGGCAGTGCAGTCGGGTCGGAGCGGGGTGTGGCGGACGCTGCTTCTGCGTGGACTCGACACGGCCAGCGACCTATCCGAGCTGGTCTTTCAAAAGATCAGCGCCGCAACCGATCCCCGGGAACGGCAGCTGAGACGTCGTCGCCGTGCGCTGCGCTGGGGTCTGATCTTCACCGCCGGAACCGTCTTCTGGGCCGTGGTGACCGCGATCCTGGCGGCTTGGGGATGGTTCGCGCTGCTGCTGGAGGTCACCGGGGGAGTTGCTGTCGCGCAAGCGATGACCGCGACGCTGCTGTTGATCCGGTACCGCTGGCTGAAAGCCGATCCGCTACCCCCGCAGCGGCCCACCAGCATCCGGCGGCTGCCGCCACCGAGTTCGGCGGCGCGTCCGGCGATGTACGCGCTGGGTGCTTCCGAGCGGGGCTTCTTCTCGTTACTCGGCGTCATCGAGCGCAGCAACATGTTGCCCGACACCGAAATTCGTGAGCTGACGGCGGCGGCCAGGAAGGGTTCGGCCGCCATGGCGGCAACGGCTGCCGAAGTGGTATCGATGGAACGGGCCGCGCAGGGGACGCCGCAGTCGCGTTCCTACCTGGCGCCCACCATCAACGCGTTCACCGCGCAATTGAGCGCCGGCGTGCGTCAGTACAACGAGATGGTCACCGCCGCAGCGCAGTTGGTTTCATCCGCAAATGCAGATTGTGGCGCCGCGCTAACAGCCTCGCGACAGCGTTACCGCGACGAACTGGCCGGTGCCACCGATCGCCTGGACGGTTGGTCGCAGGCTTTCGACGAACTCGGTGGGCTGCCGCGCCACGCTTAGCCCTCAGCGTCAGTCAGACCGTGGCCCGTAGCGATCGATATAGGACTGACGCATCTGCTCATCGCGCTTACTGCGCCGCGCGTCAACAAGATTCGGGTCGAGGCCGTGCACCTGCAGCATGTGCCGGCGCCACACCTTGTTCAGCGCGTGTGAAAAGTACACGAACGGAATCAGGATCGGCAGCGTCATGCTCAGGTGCACGTCGAGGCTCGTCGGGATCAGCCAGAACGGGGCGAGCACCAGTACCGCCGGAACCGCGACGCGCCGCATCATCCGGCCCGTCGCGCCCTTGCCGGCCAAATCGTTGCGTACCCAGTCGCGCATCGAGTCGGGCAGTTGCCCACCACAGCAGTACCGAATGAATTGAATCGCGTTGGGCCGTGCCGCATTGCCGCTCATCGTCAGAACGATGCCCGCAGTGACGGGACCACCAGGCCGGCGAGGCCACGCAACGTCGCCTTGAACATGTCGAAGAAGTCGAAATAGTCGCGCCACAACGTGATCTGGCCGTCGTGGACCTCGAACACGCCGCACACCCAGAACTGCAGTCGCAGCGGGCCGAAAACCAGGGCGTCGGTGCGTTCGGTGAGCACCGCCGCCCCGTCGGCAGCGATCCGGTGGACTTTCACGTCAAAACTGCCGGGGCCCATCGAACCGAAGAGCTTGAGCGCTCGGCGCCGGCCGTGAATCGTCGGCAATCCAACGTTCTGGTAGACCAGGTCTTCGGCCAGCACGGCACCCACGGTGTCGAGGTCGGCGTCTTGTAGCGCGTGCAGGAACACCTCGACAGTGCGGGTGTTCTCGAGAGTCTGCTCGGTCATGGTCATCAGCCTAACCAGTAGCTGTGGCAGGGTGGGGCGATGCGCGTCGCGGTGGTGGCCGGGCCGGACCCCGGGCACTCGTTTCCGGCGATCGCGCTGTGCCGGCGGTTTCTGGCCGCCGGCGACACCCCCACCCTGCTGACCGGCACCGAATGGCTGGACACCGCTCGCGCTGCCGGCGTCGATGCCGTCGAACTGGTCGGGCTCGACCCCACCCGGGACGACGACGACGGCGACGCGGGAGCCAAGATCAATCAACGCGCCGCCAGGATGGCCGTGCAGAATCGCGCGCAGCTGCAGGCGATGGGGCTCGATCTGGTGGTGTCCGACGTGATTACTGCCTGCGGCGGCATGGCGGCCGAGCTGCTGGGCATCCCGTGGATCGAGCTCAACCCGCACCCGCTGTACCGGCCGTCCACAGGGTTGCCGCCGATCGGCAGCGGACTGGCGCCCGGTACCGGTATTCGCGGTCGGCTGCGGGACGCCACTATGCGCGCACTGTCCGCGCGGTCGCTGCGGGTCGGTACGCGACAACGGGAACAGGCCCGCGTCGAAATCGGTTTGCCCGCAAGCGATCCGGGGCCGTTGCGGATGCTGATCGCGACGCTGCCGGCTCTGGAGGTCGCCCGCCCCGACTGGCCGGGCGACGCCGTTGTGGTAGGCCCGCTGCATTTCGAGCCGACCGAGCAGGTGTTGCCGATTCCGCCCGGTTCGGGGCCGGTAGTGGTGCTGGCGCCGTCGACCGCGACGACCGGGACCGAGGGAATGGCCGAGACCGCGGTGGACAGCCTAGGCGCCCTTGGCGTGCGGCTGGTGGTGTCGCGACTCCACGGTCCGGAACTGGCGTTGCCGTCGTGGGCGGTCGCCGGGCTGGGCCGGCAAGACGATCTGCTTGCTCATGCCGATCTGATGATCTGCGGAGGGGGACACGGCATCGTGGCCAAGACGCTGCTGGCCGGGGTGCCGCTGGTGGTGGTACCCGGCGGCGGCGATCAGTGGGAGATCGCCAACCGGGTGGCGCGCCAGGGCAGTGGGCGACTGATCCGCCCGCTGACCGGGGAGGCGCTGGCCGGTGCGGTGGCTGACGTGCTGGCGACGCCGGGGTATCGCGCCGCAGCGCAGCGCGCCGCAGCCGGTGCGGCCGACGTCGCCGACCCGGTGCGGGTATGCCATCAGGCGCTGGCCGTCGTCGGGTAGGTAGCTTGGCGGGGTGCGTCTCACGGAATTCAACGATCGGGTCACCCTGCGGTTCGGTGCAACCTATGGCGCCTCGGTGCTGGCAGACCATGTGCTGACCGGGTTCGACGGCCGCACCGCAGCACAGGCGATCGAGGACGGACTGGAGCCGCGAGACGTGTGGCGGGCGCTGTGTGTCGACTTCGACGTGCCCCGCGAACAGTGGTGAAAAGCGATCGCTCGAGCTTTGGTCGCAGCCGGCTATAACGCCGCGATGACGGCGATCAGGGCGATGATCGCGGTGGTGACCAACGCCACCTGCAGGATGCGGACGCGGGCACCCAGTGCCCGCGCCTGCTCCTGTGCGGCGGCCGTAAGCGTTCGGGCCGCCTCGAGCTGCTTCACCGCTGCCGTCAGTGCGTCGTGATGGCGTTGGTTCTCGTTCTGCAGCCTGCTGTTCTCGTTGCGCCGAGACACCTTGAGGTAGTCGCGAGTGTGAGCCACCTTCTCACCGAATTCCGTTGTATCGGAGAGGTTTTCGGCGTCAATCAGCCGGGTCCCGGACATCAGCCAGTCGGCGTTGCGTTGACCGGCTTCCCACTCGGCGGCGTAGCGTTGCAGGTCGTCGGCGGTGTTGAGGTTGTGCCGTCGTTCGCGTAGCCACGCATGCAGGTCGGTCCAGTCGTGCAGCAGGCTCCGGTGGGCGATCTCGACGAAGATCTCGCCGACCTCGCCGCGACCACCTGCGCCGCGTCGCTCCTTGACCAGGATTCGCTTGGCGACCAGGGCGTCGACGAGCGGTTGGCCGGCTTCGGGTATTTCACTCCAGCGTGCGACCCGGTGCACATACTGATTGCCGCCGTCGACGGTGGCCAGCCAGGGTATGAACGCCTCGCGCAGCAGTTGGAGTTGGTGTGCCCGCTCGGAAGGATCGGCCGAGAGGACGTCGTCGACTTCGGCGTCGACGACGCTCGGCGGTCGGTGCGGCTCGGAAAACTCAGCCATCTAGGGCGGCAATCAGTGCCTTGATCTTGTTGGTCTCTTCCTGGGTGGTGGGCTCGCCGTTTTCGATGGCCTCGAGCAGGTCCGCCCGGAGTCCAACACCGTTGGCCGCCTCCTGGATCGACAGATCGGCGCCGCGGCGGGCGGCGTACACGCGTTGGCCCAGCGTGGCTGCCGGCGCGACGGCGGCACGCTTCATCAAAGTGGCGTAGCTCCGGCGGGCCTGACTCAGCGCCACGACGACGGACGGGGTGGTCCGGCTGCGGCCGGCCGCAAGCGACAGCGATGCCTCGAGCTTGCGCAGGCCGGTCAGGATGACGTCGGCGCGCTTGAGGAACGTGCCGTCCTTCTGATCGGGCAACGCCTCGATGGCCGCATCGAACATATGCATGGCCGCCTCTGCGGCGCCGACGATCGCCGGGGCCTCCCCGTCGTCGAGCGCTTGTCCGCCACGGTTCGGCGAGGCCGGCGCCGGGGCCGGGTGGTCGACCTGTCGTTCGGTCACGGCGCCCTCGTGGGCAGCCGTTGCAGGGTCTTCTCCAGCGGGCTTCTTCTCAACCATTGCTTTTCGAACCTTCCTGTCATCGCGCCGATGGCCCGGGCCGGCGCCGCCGGTTTCTAGTCGGCCACCGGATGTGTGCTGTCGGCCCCGGTCGCGCCGACTACCGCAGCGACCTCACTGTCGCCGGGTCGGCGCGCCAACAGCACGTGGTTTGGTCGGCGTATGCCCGCAGCCCAGAGTGCATCGACGCCTGGGTAAACGCGTCCACTCACTAAACCGGCCCAACCCTACGGTGGCGCAGGTAGCCGGTTCAAGGTCGAGGCGGCGAACCCTGGGTGGGCGCGTGCCTGCGCCGGTGACACGCCGCGGCGCGCCTGCAAGCTAGTCGAACACTTGTTCGCTATGGTGGTGATCGTTCGACAGATGACGACTTGTCGGAGGGCTGCTTTAACGTCACAGCCAATCGACCAACACCGGTCAAACGAACGACGACTACACCGAGAGGTAGCACCATGGCACAAGCCCCAGACCGCGAAAAGGCCCTCGAACTGGCGATGGCCCAAATCGAGAAGAGTCACGGCAAGGGTTCGGTGATGCGCCTGGGAGACGAAGTGCGCCAACCGATCTCGGTCATCCCAACCGGATCGATCGCGCTGGACGTGGCACTGGGCATCGGCGGCCTGCCGCGTGGCCGCATCGTCGAGATCTACGGCCCGGAGTCCTCGGGTAAGACCACCGTGGCCCTGCATGCGGTGGCCAACGCCCAGGCCGCAGGCGGCATTGCGGCGTTCATCGACGCCGAGCACGCGCTGGATCCCGACTACGCCAGCAAGTTGGGTGTGGATACCGATTCGCTGCTGGTCAGCCAGCCGGACACCGGCGAGCAGGCGCTCGAGATCGCGGACATGCTGATCCGCTCGGGCGCGCTGGACATCCTGGTCATCGACTCGGTGGCCGCACTGGTGCCGCGCGCCGAGATCGAAGGCGAGATGGGCGACAGCCACGTCGGCCTGCAGGCCCGGCTGATGAGCCAGGCGTTGCGGAAAATCACTGGCGCACTGAGCAATTCGGGCACCACAGCGATCTTCATCAACCAGCTTCGCGAGAAGATCGGTGTGATGTTCGGTTCGCCCGAAACCACCACGGGTGGGAAGGCGTTGAAGTTCTACTCGTCGGTGCGCCTGGACGTGCGACGGATCGAGACGCTGAAGGACGGCACCGACGCGGTCGGTAACCGCACCCGGGTCAAGGTTGTCAAGAACAAGGTGTCGCCGCCGTTCAAGCAGGCCGAGTTCGACATCCTCTACGGCCGTGGCATCAGCCGCGAAGGCTCGCTGATCGACATGGGCGTGGACCAGGGCTTCGTCCGTAAGTCTGGGTCATGGTTCACCTACGAGGGTGAGCAGTTGGGGCAGGGCAAGGAGAACGCCCGAAACTTCCTGCTGGAGAACCCCGAAGTGGCCAACGAGATCGAGAAGAAGATCAAGGAAAAGCTCGGCATCGGTGCCGTGTTGACCGACGAGCCCGCCAATGTCGAGCCCCTTCCCGCTCCCGTCGACTTCTGAGCCATCTCGCGAGGAGCAGGCGCGGGCGTTGTGTCTGCGCCTGCTCACCGCGAGGGCGCGCAGCCGCGCCGAGTTGGCGGGCCAGCTGACCAAGCGCGGATACCCCGATGATGTCAGCGCCCGCGTACTCGACCGGCTCACCGAGGTGGGGTTGCTCGACGACGTCGACTTCGCCGAGCAATGGGTGCACTCACGGCTGGCCAACGCGGGAAAAGGCAAGCGCGCGTTGGCTGCTGAGCTGCATACCAAAGGCCTCGACAAGGACGTGATCACCTCGGTGCTCGGCGGCATCAATCCCGCCGCCGAGCGTGGCCGCGCCGAAGAACTGGTCCGCAAGAAGCTCCGCCGCGAAAACCTCGGCGATGAGGCCGCCGATGCCAAGGTGACCCGCCGACTGGTGGGAATGCTCGCGCGGCGCGGTTTCAGCCAGGGCATGGCTTTCGACGTGGTCAGCGCCGAACTGGCCGGCGAGCGGGAGCGCCGGCGCGTGTAGGTCGGCCGAACGCCGCACTGCCGCCGCGCCGTACCATGGCCCAGTGACTTCGACGGTGGCATCAGGTGCAGCGCCCGCTGTGTCTTCAGTGGCGCCGCTGCCGCCGCAACGCACCTACGAGGTCCGAACGTACGGATGCCAGATGAACGTCCACGATTCGGAACGTCTGGCGGGCCTGCTCGAAGCGGCCGGATACCGTCGAGTGCCCGATGGCGGCGAGGCGGACGTGGTGGTGTTCAACACCTGCGCGGTGCGCGAGAACGCCGACAACAAGCTGTACGGAAACATCAGTCACCTCGCCCCACGCAAGCGCAGCAACCCCGACTTCCAGATCGCGGTCGGTGGGTGCCTGGCCCAGAAGGACAAAGACGACGTGCTGCGCAAGGCGCCGTGGGTCGACGTCGTATTCGGCACCCACAACATCGGGTCGCTGCCCACGCTGCTCGAACGGGCCCGCCACAACAGGGTTGCCCAGGTGGAAATCGCCGAGGCGCTGCAGGAATTTCCCTCGGCATTGCCGGCTGCCCGCGAATCTGCTTACGCCGCTTGGGTTTCCATCTCAGTGGGCTGTAACAACAGTTGCACGTTCTGCATCGTGCCGTCCCTGCGGGGCAAAGAGGTGGACCGCAGCCCCGACGACATCCTGGCCGAGGTGCGCTCACTGGTGGCCGAGGGCGTGCTGGAAGTCACGCTGCTCGGCCAAAACGTCAACGCCTACGGGGTGTCGTTCGCCGATCCGCAGCTACCGCGCAACCGCGGGGCCTTCGCCGAACTGCTGACCGAATGCGGAGGCATCGAGGGCCTCGAGCGGGTGCGGTTCACGTCGCCACACCCCGCCGAGTTCACCGACGACGTCATCGAGGCGATGGCCCAGACACCAAACGTCTGCCCGGCCCTGCACATGCCGCTGCAGTCCGGATCGGATCGGATGCTGCGAGCCATGCGCCGCTCGTATCGCGCCGAGCGCTACCTCGGCATCATCGACCGGGTGCGCGCGGCGATGCCGCACGCCGCGATCACCACCGACCTGATCGTCGGGTTCCCCGGCGAAACCGAAGAAGACTTCGCCGACACGCTCGACGTGGTACGGCAGGCCCGCTTCGCCAACGCCTTCACCTTCCAGTATTCCAAGCGTCCGGGCACTCCCGCCGCCGAACTCGACGGTCAAGTGCCGAAAGCCGTTGTGCAGGAACGCTACGACCGGCTGATCGCGCTTCAGGATCAGATCGCGCTGGAAGAGAACCAGAATCAGATCGGCCGGACCGTCGAATTGCTGGTCGCCACCGGCGAAGGCCGCAAGGACAGCAGCACCGCGCGGATGAGCGGGCGCGCGCGCGACGGGCGGCTGGTGCATTTCACGCCCGGCGAGCAGCAGGTGCGCCCGGGCGACATCGTCACCACGACGATCACCCGCGCCGCTCCTCATCACCTGATTGCTGACGGCGATGTCCTGAGCTACCGACGCACGCGCGCCGGAGACGCCCACGCCGCCGGGCAGCGGCCACGCGGCATCGGCCTGGGAATGCCCGCGATCGGACAACTCGGCGCGGTGGCGCAGCCGGTGGGGTGCACGCCATGAACGGCGGAGAATTCGACGCCTTCCGCGACGACATCGAGGCGGCCGAACGACGTATTGCTCGTGAAATCGAGCCGGGCTCCAGGGCATTGGTCGTCGCGATCTTGGTGTTCGTGCTCATCGGATCGTTTGTCCTGCCGCATACCGGCGATGTGCGCGGCTGGGATGTGTTGTTCGCCAGTCATGGTGCGGGTAAGGCGGCGATAGCTCTGCCGTCACGCGTATTCAGTTGGCTCGCCTTGGTTTTCGGTGTCGGCTTCTCGATGCTGGCGCTGTTGACCCGGCGCTGGGCCCTGGCCTGGGTCGCGCTGGCAGGATCGGCGGTGGCGAGCGCCGCCGGGTTGCTGGCGATCTGGTCGCGGCAGACCGTGTCGTCCGGACATCCGGGTCCTGGCATCGGGCTGATTCTGGCCTGGATCGCGATCATCTTGTTGACATTCCACTGGGCGCGGGTGGTGTGGTCGCGCACGATCGTGCAGCTCGCCGCCGAGGAGCAGCGGCGTCAATCCGCCGCGCAGCGGCAGTCGCGAACGCTCCTGGAAAGCCTGGATGACCCGCAGCCGCCCAAGCCCGACGGCACCGCGGATTCGAGCTAGCGCCGGCGAGTCAGCGCGTCGGCTGCCGCATCAGCCCACTGCCGCCACTGTTCGGCGTTGGCCTTGGCCTCACCGGCCTCCTTACTGCGGCCTGCCGCTTCGGCCTTCTGTGCCTGACGCTCGTACTGTTCGGCGCGCTCGCGGAACTGGTCGGCACGGGCCTGCGCCTCCGGGTCGGGTCCGGACGGCTCGGCGGCGTCGCGCACCTTCTTCTCGACCGCGCGCATCCGCCGCTCGAGGTCGGCCGACTTTTCCCGCGGAACCTTGCCGATCGCATCCCACTTGTCGCCGATAGCCCGTAGCGCCGCCGAGGCCGCCTTGTGGTTGCTGGTGTCGATTTTCTCCGCCTCGGCCAGCAGCGCTTCTTTAGCGGTGGCGTTGGTACTGAATTCGGCATCGCGCTCGGCGGTCGCGGAGTTGCGGGCCTTGAAGAAGGTGTCCTGAGCGGCCTTGAAACGGGCCCACAGCGCGTCGTCGACGTCGCGGGCCGCGCGGCCGGCCGCCTTCCAGTCCACAAGGAGTTTGCGGAATTCGGCGCTGGTGGCACCCCAATCCGTCGAGTCGACAAGCGCTTCGGCTGTGGCGCAGAGCTTTTCCTTGGCCTCCCGGGCCCCGGCCCGCTCGCGGTCCAACTCCGCGAAATGCGATCCGCGCCGCCGGTTGAACGTTTCCCGTGCCGCCGAATAACGCTTCCACAGCGCGTCGTCGGTTTTGCGGTCCAGCCCGGTGATCGTCTTCCACTCGTCGAGGATCGTGCGCATCCGGTCGCCCGCGACCTTCCATTGCGTCGAGGTGTTGGCCAACTCCTCGGCCTCGGCCGCCAACGCATTTTTGCGTGCGGTCTGGGCGGCGCGATGCTCGTCGCGACGGGTGCGGTCGGCCGCGGCGGCTTCGCTGGCGTGCTCAGCGATGGCGCTGAGACGGGTGGCCAGCGCGTCGAGGTCGCCGAGGACGTTCGCGGCCGGCAACGTCTCGGCCAGCGCAGCAGCCGTGGCTTTGATCTTGCGCGCATCGCCGGTGCCCGCGGACAGACGCTCCTCGAGCAACGTGATTTCGGTGCTCAGGTCGTCGAATCGGCGCCCGAAATGGGCGAACGCCGCTTCGGTGTCGCCGGCCTGCCAGGAGCCGATGACACGCTCACCGGCCGCGGTGATCAACCACACCGTCCCGTCATCGTCGACACGACCGAACTTGTGCGGATCGCTGGCCAGCACGGACACAGCGGGGTGGGCAGGGGGATGTGGGGTCGGCCGAGGACCTGGCCGCGGTCCCGGCCGCGGGGTGGGCCGGAGTTCGCTGTGTGGCTCGTCTGGCGTCATGAGCTGCCGTTACCTACCCTCCGTGCGGTTATTGACCGCACACCTGCCGCGCATAGCGGCGCCGTCGACACGAGATAGCACGTCCGTACCCCACCAGTATTGAAGCAGCTTGTGGCGTCGAGCGTCCCGAGTTGGTGGGGCAGTGCCTCTCGGGTTAGTCGAAATTGGGCAGGCGACGACGTGTAACCGACGGACCACGGGCCGGCCGCCCTTAGGCTGGTTGGCGAAATCGGAGATGAATGGGTGGTGAACGATGTCGAAAGCGGACCTGGCGGTGCTGATCGCGCTGTGCGCCGCTCTGGCATCGGCGATCGGCGACGTCATTCGTCAGCGTTCGGCGCAGGAAGTCACCGACAGAGATGTCGGCCACCTGGAGCTGTTCTGGTTGTCGGTGCGCGACCCACGGTGGTGGATGGGCGGCATGGGTGCCGTCGCCAATTACAGCCTGCAGGCCGGTGCGCTCGCGTTGGGCTCGGTGATGATGGTGACCGCGTTGCAGGTCACCTCGCTGTTGTTCGCACTTCCGATCTACGCCCGCTTGGCCCACCACCGGGTGACCCGCTGGGAGTGGACATGGGCGGCGTTGGTGGCCGCCTCGCTTGCGGTGCTGGTGACGGTCGGTGACCCTGACGCCGGCGTCGCACGAGGTTCGACCCTCAGCTGGCTGGCGGTGGCCGCGGTGATGGGCCCGCTGCTGGTGTTGTGTGTGCTGGCCGCGCGGATCTGGGCTCACAGCACGGCGGCGCCCATCCTGCTGGCGGTGGTAGCCGGATCGTCGTTGGCGTTGTTCGCCGTGCTGACCAAAGGTGCCGTCGGGGCCGCGGCGGGTGGCTTCGGGGCATTTCTGCGCGCCCCCGAGTCCTACTGCCTACTGCCGGCCGCGCTCGCGGGAATGATCTTCCAGCAGTCTGCATTTCGCGCCGGAGCACTGACCGCCTCGCTGCCGACGGTGACGGTGGCAAAGCCGGTGGTCGCCTCCGTGCTCGGTGTGGTGGTGCTCGGCGAGACGCTCAACGCCAGCGGTCCGAGGTTGTTGACGCTGGTTGCCGCCGGGGTGCTGGTCATCATCTCGACGATCGCATTGGCCCGCGGTGAGGCGGCGACCATGGCGGCGGGCACAGGCCAGGACGTCGTCGCACCTGAGAAGGAGCCGTCGAATCGGTAGCCGCGACGCGCGGCGACGAGCCAATCACAGCCCGCGTCAGTACCGTGGCGTGGAACGAATCATCCGAGGAGGGTAGAGCGTGCCGAAGGCAGAGCTCGCGGGATTGCTTGCGCTGGCGGCTGCGTACGCATCGGCACTGGGCAACGTGGCGCGGCAACGGTCCGCCCACGAGGTCACCGAGGGGCGCGTCGGCTACCTCAAGTTGTTCTTCATGTCGTGGCGCAATCGGGACTGGCGGCTCGGGGCCGTCGCGGCCGTCGCCAACTACGGTCTGCAGGCCGCAGCGCTCAGTCTCGGCTCGGTGATCCTGGTGACCGGACTGCAAGTGACCGCGCTGCTGTTCGCGCTGCCGCTCTATTCCCGCATGACCGGGGCCCCGGTAAGTCGATGGGACTGGTGTTGGGCGGCGGTATTGGCCACCGCGCTGGCCGTTGTGGTCACCGTCGGAAATCCGGTGGCCGGATACTCGCGGGCGCCGCTGCACACCTGGCTGGTGGTCGCCGCCATCGCCGGCCCACTGGTGGCGTTGTGTCTGCTCGGAGCGCGGCTCTGGCCGGATGGTCCGATCGCCGCGGTGCTGCTGGCCGCCATCTCCGGTGCGTCGTTGGCGCTGTTCGCGGTGCTGGTCAAAGGCGCCGTCGACGCCGCCCGCGGCGGCATCCTGGCGGTCCTGGCGACCCCTGAGCTCTACGCGTGCATCGGGGCCGCGGCAGCCGGGATGGTGTTCCAGCAGTCGGCGTATCGAGGCGGCCCGCTCAACGTCTCCATGCCGACGATGACGGTGGCCAAGCCGACGGTGGGGGCGCTGTTGGGAGTTTTCGTGCTGGGGGAGACCGTGCATCCGGGCGACGAAACGGTGTTCGTGCTCGCGGTCGCGGTCGCGGTGATGGTGATCGCCACCGCGGCGCTCGCCCGCGGCGAGGCCGAGACGGTCGAAGCCCACACCGACAGGTTCGCCGCCATCGCGCCGACCAGTTAGTTTGATGGCGTGCTGAGCGCCATCTCCATCATTCCGTCGGCTCCGGTGCTGGTTCCCGAGTTGGCCGGCGCGGCCGCCGACGAGGTCGCGGAGTTACGGGCGGCAATGATCGCGGCTGCCGCCGCGCTGCCGCCCCGCTGGATCATCGTCGGAGTGGGTTCTGCGGACGCGGTCGTCGGCCCGGGCAGTGTGGGCACGTTCGCGGGTTACGGCGCCGACGTGGCGGTGCGGCTGTCTCCGCAGGCCGGCGGTCCGCCGATCCCGATGCCGCTGTGCGCGCTGATCGGCGGCTGGACCAGAGCCCTGGCTCAGCCGGACGCGGTCGCGCAGGTCCGGGTCTATGCCGGCAGCCACGACACCCCGGCCGCAGTCGAATTCGGCCGGCGGTTGCGCGGCGAGATCGACCGGTCGAGCGAGCCGACGGGGGTGCTGGTCGTCGCCGACGGCGCGAACACCCTGACCCCGGCCGCGCCCGGCGGTTACCACCCCGACGACGCCGACGTGCAGCGTGCCCTGGAAGACGCACTGGCCTGCGGCGACGTCGCCGCGTTGACCCGCGTGCCCGCGCAGGTCGGGGGACGGGTCGCGTTCGGCGTGCTGGCCGGTCTGGCGGAGCCGCTGCCGCGGTCGGCCAAGGAGCTCTGCCGAGCGGCGCCCTACGGCGTCGGGTACTTTGCCGGCGTCTGGCAGCCGTGAGGCCGCTGGCCATCGTCGGGCCGACCGGGACAGGCAAATCGCAACTGGCCCTTGACATTGCCGAGCGGCTCGGCGGGCACGCGGAGATCGTCAACGCCGACGCGATGCAGTTCTACCGCGGCATGGACATCGGCACCGCGAAACTTCCCGTCACGCAACGCCGCGGCATCCCGCACCACCAACTCGACGTCCTCGACGTCACCGCCATCGCGACCGTCGCGCGCTATCAGCGGGACGCCGCCGCCGACATCGAGGCGATCGCCGCGCGCGGCAATGTTCCCGTCCTGGTGGGCGGCTCGATGCTGTACGTCCAATCGCTTCTCGATGACTGGTCGTTTCCGGCGACCGACCCCACGGTGCGCGCCCGATGGGAGCAGCGGCTCGCCGAGATCGGCACCGGCGCGCTGCACACCGAGCTCGCCGACCGCGATCCGGCCGCGGCGGCGTCGATACTGGCCACCGACGGCCGGCGCATCGTGCGCGCACTGGAGGTGGTCGAACTCACCGGCCAGCCGTTCGCCGCGTCGGCACCCGTCATCGGCACACCGCGCTGGGACACGGTGATCATTGGATTAGATTGCGAGACAGAGCTTCTCGACCAGCGACTCACTGAACGCACGGAAGCGATGTTCACCGAAGGTCTGGTCGAAGAGGTGCGTGGACTGATCGATCGCGGTCTGCGCGACGGCGTGACTGCGTCGCGCGCGTTGGGCTACGCGCAGGTTCTCGAGGACCTCGATGCCGGCGGCAACGGCGACGCCGCCCGGGAGCCGACGTTCATCGGCACCCGCCGCTATGTTCGCCGACAGCGGTCCTGGTTTCGCCGCGACCACCGGATCCGTTGGTTGGATGCGAGCGGATCCGATAATGTCGCGGCCGCGCTGCGCGCCTGGCGCTCCGTGTCCTAACCGGGTGCCCGCCCAGGCCTCAGCCGTGCGTACCGGAGCCGCCCGTACTGCCCGTGATTCCGGCCGAGCCGTGGGTTCCGGTGCCGCCCGGTCCGGTGCCACCGGTGCCCCCGGTCCCACCGCCCCCGCCGCCGCCGCCGTTGCCGCCAGCCCCGGCGCTGCCGGGAGCCAACAGCCCTGGGCCCGCAGCTCCGCCGTTGCCGCCGGTGCCACCGGTTCCGCCGTTGACGCCGTTGCCGCCGTTACCGCCGGCACCGGTGACCGAGTTACCCCCGGCTCCTCCGCCGTCGCCGGTGCCGCCGGTGCCTCCGGTGCCGCCGGCACCGCCGTTGCCGCCGGTACCGATCAGCGCGCTGTTGCCTCCGGCACCACCCGTGCCGCCGGTGCCGCCAATGCCGGCGGTACTGGTGCCGCCGCCGTTACCGCCCGTGCCCGTCCCTTGGGCCGCGCCGCCGATGCCGCCGGTAGCGCCGTTGCCGGCATTTCCACCGATGCCGCCGGTGCCGCCGGTACCGCCCTTGCCCAGAGCGGTGCCGGCAGCGCCGCCGGTTCCAGCGGTTCCGCCGGTGCCGCCGGTTCCGCCGGAGCCCGCGGCCCCGCCCTGGCCGCCGTTTCCTGTTCCGGGTGCGGCGCCGCCCGCGCCGCCGGCGCCGGCGTTGCCGCCAGTGCCGCCGCCGCCGCCGTTACCGCCGCCGCCGCCGTTGCCGATCAGCACGCTGCCGTTGGCGCCGTTGCCGCCCTGGCCACCCTGGCCGCCTTGGGCGCCGTTGCCGCCCTGCCCGCCGGTGCCGCCGTTGCCGGAGATCGATCCGCCGGTGCCGCCGTTGCCGCCGGTGCCGCCGGCTCCACCTGACGTGCCGGTGCCGCCGTTGCCGCCGGTCTGACCTGCGCTGCTGCCGTTGCCGCCGGTGGTGCCGACGCTGCCGGCGGCGCCGTTGCCGCCGTTGCCGCCGGTGCCGCCGTTGCCGTGAGTGCCGCCGTTGCCGCCGAGCCCGCCGTTGCCGCCGGCGGCGCCGGCGGTGGTCGCGGTGGCGCCGTTGCCGCCGGTGCCGCCGTTGCCGAACGGGCCGGTCGGTGAGGTGCCGGTGCTGCCGTTGGCGCCCGGGGTCGAGCCGGTCCCGCCGGTGCCGCCCGAACCTGCGGTGCCGACGTTGCCGCCCGCTCCGCCGTCGCCGCCGGCGCCCAGGTTGCCGCCCGAACCGGCCACCCCGATGACGCCGGTGGCGCCGTTACCGCCGTTGCCCGGTGTGCCGGCCGCCCCGCCGTTGCCGGCTGCTCCGCCGGTGCCGGTGGAACCGGTGGTGCCGTGGGCGGCGGTGCCACCGGCCCCGCCGTTGCCGCCGGCGCCGCCAATCGCGCCGTTGCCGCCGTTTCCGCCGAGTCCACCGGCGCCGTTGCTGGTGCCCGACACCCCGGGTCCGCCGGTCGCGCCGCTGCCGCCGCCGCCGCCGACGGCGCCCAGGCCGCCCGCGCCGCCGTTGCCGCCGTTGCCGGAGGTCGATCCGCCGGTGCCACCGGCTCCGCCGTTGCCGCCGGCGCCACCGGCGGTGCCGTTACCACCGGCCTGACCGGCGGTGCTCGCATTGGTGCCGACGCTGCCGGCGGCGCCGTTGCCGCCGCCCCCGCCGTTGCCGCCGTTGCCCTGGGTGCCGCCGTTGCCGCCGAGCCCGCCGTTGCCGCCGGCGGCGCCGGCGGTGGTCGCGGTGGCGCCGTTGCCGCCGGTGCCGCCGTTGCCGAACGTGCCGGTCGGTGTGGTGCCGGTGCTGCCGTTGGCGCCTGGGGTCGAGCCGGTGCCGCCGGTGCCGCCCGAGCCTGCGGTGCCGACGTTGCCGCCCGCTCCGCCGTCGCCGCCGGCGCCGAGGTTGCCGCCCGAACCGGCCACCCCGTTGACGCCGGCTGCCCCGTTGCCGCCGTTGCCCGGCGTGCCGGCCGCTCCGCCGTTGCCGCCGTTGCCGCCCACCCCGGAGGCGCCGGTTGTGTTGTTGGCGCCCGTGCCGCCGATCCCGCCGTTGCCGCCGGCTGCGCCCGCCGCGCCATCACCACCGGCCCCACCGGCTTGACCGGCGCCGTTGTTGGTGCCCGACACCCCAAGGGCGCCGGCGGCGCCGTTACCGCCGTTACCGCCGTTGCCGCCGAGCCCGCCCGCACCGCCGGCTCCGGCCGTATTTCCGTTACCGCCGGCTCCGCCATTACCGCCGAGTCCGCCGGCATAACCCGCGCTGCCCGACGCGCCCGGGCTGGTGGCATTGACACCTGCGTAGCCGTTGGCGCCTTGCCCGCCGGCCCCGCCGTTGCCGCCGTTGCCCTGCAGACCGTTTTCTGCCTGCCCCGCGCCGCTGGTGCCGCCGACCCCGCCGGCACCGCCATTGCCCCCGGCCCCGCCGTAGCCGCCGGCGCCGCCGACCGGTGTGGTCGCATCGCCATTGGCGCCGGCACCGCCGTAGCCACCGGCGCCACCGTTACCGCCATCGCCGCCGCTACCGCCTACGCCGATCAACGTCGAGCCGGCACCGCCGGCACCGCCGTTCCCACCGGCCACACCGTCGCCACCATTGGTGCCGGCGGCACCCGGAGAAGTGGCCGCCGTGCCGTTAATCCCGAGATAGCCCGCCCCGCCGTTGCCCCCGTTGCCGCCGTCGCCAAGTGCGCTGACGTTGGTGGGGTTTTGGCCGATGCTGCCGCCGTCGCCGCCGTTGCCGGCGGCCACGCCGGGACCTCCGGCCCCGCCGTCGCCGCCGAGGCCGCCGTTGCCGATAACCCAGCCGCCGTCGCCGGCATTGCCACCGTTGGCGCCAAGCCCGCCGTCGCCGCCCTCACCACCGTTACCGATGAGCCCGGCATTTCCGCCGTCACCGCCGGCCACGCCGACCTCGGTGCTGCTCCACCCGGTGCCACCGTCACCAGCCAACAGCCCGCCATAACCGCCGGTGGGGTCCGCCACCGTTCCGGGGGTCCCGTCACAGATCACGCCGCAGACGCCGGTCGGAACGATGAACAGCCCATTGATCTTGCCGTCGACATACTCACCAACCGGACTGTTGATCCAGTTTTCGATGTAGGTGTGCACCGGCTGCCAGAAGTTCTCCTGGAAGGAGGCAGCGAAAGCGGGGGTATCGGTTTGCCCGCTGCTCTCAAAGAAAAGAGCCAGCAGACTGGCCAGATCTATGGTGCCGGCGGGGTCTGCGGCCGCTGCGGAGGCACTGGGGTCAGCCGCGACGGACAGTGATACGGGGTCGGCGACCGCCGCCAACGACGCGGGGTCGGCCAGTGCCACCGGCGACGCAGCGTCGGCGGCAGCCAACAAGGAAGCGGGGTCGAGAGCCGCGTTGGAGGCTGCCTCGGCGGCGGCCGCGATCGAGCCGGGGTCCAACAGGTCCATGATCAAGTCTTCGAAGTCGGCATTGGCTGGCGCGGTCGCGAACGGGCTCACTGCGGTGGCAAGGAAAGCTCCGGTTGCCACACGGCGGCCGGCCTTTCGGTTGCGCGCGCGAGTTCGCCGCTTGGCGTGCCGCCCTGCCATGCCTCTCCTGACTGCCCCAGGTCAAGTCGATTCGATTCCAATCACGCCGAAGCTACTCGACGCACGTCGAATATAAAATAGCGCGCTGCATTTTTCCGGAATTTGTTGCCGGTTCTCGGAAGGCATCCGTGCTGATCACTGGGCCCGCCAGGGTCAAACGTTGCACGGCGAAAGTCATCCGCTAAGCAATTCAACCCGGCTGCCGGGAAATTAACGGAGACGACTTTTATATTGCGTTGCGTTATTTGATCGAGATAGGGCGGACCCGCGTCACACTCGGCGCCCTCACGGACGGCTCATCCGCACGTATCCTGAGCAGGTGATCCGCTTCGCCAAAGGGCATGGCACGCAGAACGACTTCGTCGTGCTGCGTGACCTGGATGCCGCGCTGGTGCTGACCCCGAACGTGGTGTCGGCCTTGTGCGACCGGCGCCGCGGCCTGGGCGCCGACGGCGTGCTGCGGGTCACCACCGCCGGTGCGGCGCTGGCGGCGGATGTCTTCGATCGGATTCCCGACGGCGTGAACGCCGGCGACTGGTACATGGACTACCGCAACGCCGACGGCTCGATCGCGCAGATGTGTGGCAACGGCGTGCGACTCTTCGCGCATTACCTGCGGGCCAGCGAACTGGAAGCCCGCGACGAGTTCATCGTCGGCTCGCTGGCCGGCCCGCGGCCGGTCGTGTTGCACCACGTCGACGCCACCAATGCCGATGTACGAGTCGACATGGGCAAGGCCAATCGACTGGGGCCCGGGCAGGCCGTTGTCGGCGGCCGGACGTTCAACGGGCTGGCGGTCGACGTGGGCAACCCGCACCTGGCCTGCGTCGACTCCGCGCTGACGACCGAGGCGCTGGCGGAGTTGGACGTCGCGGCGCCGGTGAGTTTCGACCGCGACCAGTTTCCCGACGGGGTCAACATCGAGATCCTCACCGCCCCGAACGACGGCGCGGTAACTATGCGCGTGCACGAGCGGGGCGTGGGCGAAACCCGTTCCTGCGGAACGGGAACCGTCGCTGCGGCCGTCGCCGCGCTGTCGCACGGCGGCGCGACCACCGGTACCCTCACCGTGCGGGTGCCCGGCGGTGCGGTCGTCGTCACGGTCACCGAGGCCACCAGTTACCTGCGCGGGCCGTCAGTATTGGTGGCCCACGGTGAACTCAGCGAGCAATGGTGGCAGGGGGCGTCACGTTAAATCGGATGCGCGCCGCCGCCTCGGCGGGCACCATCGGTAGTTGCCTATGACAAATCCGAACATTCCCGCCACCCCGAGCACGGGTGAACTAGCGCTCGATGACCGCGCCGCGTTACGCCGCGTTGTCGGGCTGTCGACCGAACTCACTGACATCTCCGAGGTGGAGTACCGACAACTTCGCCTGGAACGGGTGGTGCTGGTCGGCGTGTGGACCGACGGCAGCGCCGCCGACGCCGACGCCAGCCTCGCGGAGTTGGCCGCGCTGGCCGAGACCGCGGGTTCCGAGGTGCTCGAAGGAATGGTGCAACGGCGCACCAAGCCCGATCCCTCGACCTACATCGGGTCGGGCAAGGCCGCCGAACTGCGCGACGTGGTCACCGCCACTGGCGCCGACACCGTGATCTGCGACGGCGAGCTGTCCCCGGCGCAACTGAACGCGCTGGAGAAGGCCGTCAAGGTCAAGGTCATCGATCGCACCGCGCTGATCCTGGACATTTTCGCCCAGCACGCCACCAGCCGGGAAGGCAAGGCGCAGGTGTCGCTGGCACAGATGGAGTACATGCTGCCGCGGCTGCGCGGCTGGGGTGAGTCGATGTCGCGGCAGGGCGGTGGCGCGGGCGGCAGTGGGGGCGGTGTGGGCACCCGCGGCCCCGGTGAGACGAAGATCGAGACCGACCGGCGTCGCATCCGCGAGCGAATGTCCAAGCTGCGCCGCGACATCAAGGACATGAAGCAGGTCCGCGACACTCAGCGCAGCCGCCGGCGAAGTAGCGAGGTGCCGTCGATCGCGATCGTGGGCTACACGAACGCAGGCAAGTCAAGCCTGCTGAACGCGCTAACCGGCGCCGGGGTGCTGGTGCAGGACGCACTGTTCGCCACTCTGGAACCCACAACGCGCCGTGGACAATTCGACGACGGACGCCCGTTCGTGGTCAGCGACACCGTCGGATTCGTACGACACCTGCCGACGCAGTTGGTCGAGGCGTTCCGCTCGACGCTGGAAGAGGTGCTTGACGCCGATCTGCTGGTGCACGTCGTCGACGGCTCGGACGTCAACCCGCTGGCCCAGATCAGCGCGGTGCGCCAGGTGGTCTCGGAGGTGTTCGCGGATCACCAGGTCACTGGCGGTGAAGCGCCGCAAGAGCTGATCGTGGTGAACAAGATTGACGCCGCATCCGGTTTGGGGCTGGCCAAGCTACGCCGAGCGCTGCCCGGGGCGGTGTTTGTCTCGGCCCGTACTGGTGACGGGGTCGAGGCTCTGCGCCGGCGGATGGCCGAGCTTGCCGCGCCTACCGACACGGCGGTCGATGTGGTGATCCCTTACGACCGCGGGGATCTGGTCTCGCGGGTGCACGCCGACGGCCGCGTTCAGCAGACCGAGCACATCAGCGACGGCACCCGCATCAAAGCGCGCGTGCCGGTCGCGTTGGCCGCGACCCTGCGCCAATTCGCGGCAGGCTGAAAAAGCCTGCCAGACAACAGAAAACGCCGGAGCCCCCCGCTCCGGCGCTTCTGTTTCCCCCGGGTGCTAGAGCAGGCCACCCGTCAGGTCGCCGAGCAGCGTGCCCAGGTCGCCGAGACCGCCGGTACCGCCGCCGCCCAGATCGCCGAGCAATCCGGTCAGCACAGTGCCGAGGTCCGTGCCGCCGCTGAGGTCACCCAGAGCCGTCGGCAAATTGGCCAGCCAGCCTTCGAAGTCGCCCGTTGCCGCCGTGAAATCAGCATTCGCAATCGTCGTGAGGTCCTGGTCGAAGGTTGCGGTACCGATGGCACTCGAAAGGCTCGCGTCGGTAAGGCCTGTGCTGACCGGGATCGGAATGAAATCCTTCTCGATGTCGGCCAGGATCAGCGTCTGTGACTCGGTTGCGCTGACGCCTAAGAGCTGGTTCAACTGGTCTTCGCTGGCCCAGGTGTCGAAGAAAACTCCGCCCCCTAATCGGCTGAGAGCTCCGTCAAAATCGGCGCTGTAGATCGGAACTCCTCCAGTGGCGTCGAGCAGTTCCGTGGCTAACGTGTCGCCGCTGGTACCACCGCCAAGTGCGGTCGCCAGCCCGTTGTACAACTCCGCTTCCACGCCGGTCGAACCGAAGACACTGTTGAAAAGCGAGTCGTCCAAAGCGGTTTCGCTGCCGACAAGTGTGCTGCCCAAGTCCACCAGCGCGACCTCGTGGTGCTGAATCGGCACGCCGTCTGCCTGCACGGATCCGTGGTAGGGCAGAGACCCGAAGAGTCCTGCCGCCGTGAGCGCGGCTGCTGCGATAAGTGTGCGTTTGGTGGTGGTGTGCATCATTTTCCCTTCGCCGGGATGAGTTGGACCGTGGGCGTCAGTGCCACGCGAGTCATGCAGAACGCCTCTCCGGCACCGCAGCATGTGGTGAACCCCTCGCTGCTGCGTCGATCGGCCACGGCCCCGTCCTCCCATAAGGACACCTGAGATCTCTCAGGTAGATTTAAGCTACCGCCGACGATTCACGTGAGTAAAGAAAAATGCCGGAAAACTTTCTGACTTTTTTCAATCGCCTATTGATGCTGGCCGAAGGTTTTTAATCTGGTCCGAAACCGCCTGGGTTCGCAGCCGGACGGCGACGGGTAAAACTCAGCCACATTTCAGAAAACGACGTCCAATCCGCCGGACTAATCAACCAATTCGTAGACGTCTTCGGCGGAGGCGGCCAATATCTGGCGCGCGAGCCGAATGTTCAGCTCGTCGAGGTGCAACTCGTCGGCCTGAGTGCGGTCAGGCTTGGCCGTCAGTTCGAAGAATTCGTCGGTCATGAAGCCGTGTCGCATCAACAGCGTGGCGGTGCGGCCGTTGACGGTCGCCTGAAAAACAAAGCCCTGCAATATGCGTCCACGATCCGGTCGCAACAGGCGCGGATCAACGCTGTAGCGGCCGTCGGTGACCGCGCGAGTGACGGCCTCGAATCCGTCGCGGATTCCTGGTTCGTCAAATGCTGCGCGAATGACGATCGACCGACGCTGTGGCGGATGGTTGGGAGACAGGGCGGCGAACGCGCGCTGGAGCACCTTGAGCGCGCTGGCCACCCCGGCCCGCGAAAACGGCCCGGCGTAACAGAGCATGTCGGTGTAGGAGAACTCGAGCAGCTGTCCGAGTTCCTGCACCAGGATCGTCTCGTCCACGTCGCTGAGAGTAGGCCGGGACCGGCACCCGGACCTACCAACCATCCGGTTGGTATATCTTGGGCGGCAGTGTTCCCAACCTGCCGGAGGTCATCTCATGGGTAGTGCCGTCAAATACCAGCGCACGCTCTTCGAGCCCGAGCACGATCTGTTCCGCGAGTCATACCGGTCATTCCTTGAACGGCACGTCGCTCCCTATCACGACGAATGGGAGAAGGCCAAGATCGTCGATCGTGGAGTATGGCTGGAGGCCGGCAAACAGGGCTTTTTGGGGATGTCGATCCCCGAGGAGTACGGCGGCGGCGGCAATTCCGACTTCCGCTACAACACGATCATCACCGAGGAAACCACGTACGGCCGCTACAGCGGACTCGGGTTCGGGCTGCACAACGACATCGTGGCGCCGTATCTGCTGAGCCTGACCAACGAGGAGCAGAAGCAGCGCTGGCTGCCGAAATTCTGTACCGGCGAATTGATCACCGCGATTGCGATGACTGAACCGGGCACCGGCAGTGACTTGCAGGGCATCAAGACCCGCGCCGTCAAAAAGGGCGACCATTACGTCCTCAACGGGTCAAAGACGTTCATCACCAACGGTGTCAACGCGGATCTGGTGATCGTCGTCGCTCAGACGGATCCGGAGAAGGGCGCACAAGGCTTTTCGCTCCTGGCGGTCGAGCGTGGCATGAAGGGGTTCGAGCGCGGTCGCCATCTGGACAAGATCGGCCTGGACGCCCAGGACACCGCCGAGCTGTCCTTCACCGACGTCGAGGTGCCCGCCGAGAACCTGCTCGGGCAGGAGGGCCTTGGCTTCATCTACTTGATGCAAAACCTTCCGCAAGAGCGCATTTCGATCGCCATCATGGCCGCCGCCGCGATGGAGGAGGTGTTGGAGCAGACGCTGCAATACACCAAGGAACGCAAGGCCTTCGGCAAGCCGATCGGCAGTTTCCAGAACAGCCGATTCCTGCTCGCCGAATTGGCTACCGAGGCCACGGTGGTGCGGATCATGGTCGACGAGTTCATCGCCCTGCACCTCGAGGAGAAGCTCACCGTCGAACAGGCCGCGATGGCCAAGTGGTACGCCACCGAAAAACAGGTGCACCTGATCGACCGCTGCCTTCAGCTGCACGGTGGCTACGGCTTCATGCGCGAATACCCGGTTGCGCGTGCGTATCTCGATGCTCGGGTGCAGACGATCTACGGTGGCACCACCGAGATCATGAAGGAGATCATCGGCCGCAGCCTGGGCGTCTGAGCGGATTTCGCTGGAAACGAAATAGATTCATTCGCCGGCATCCGAGATCCGCCGCGCTGCGGTTGGTATTTCAACCGGTTGAAAGGTTTTTCCGAAAGCGGCCGCGAATTCCGGTCGGCACAGCAGCGGGCCGGCCGTCGCCCAGCGGCAGGTCAGGGGAGCGGGCGACCCGTCTCTCCGTCGACTCGACGAATTACGTGGCCGCGGCGTGCACGATGATATCGGTGGACCGTAATCTGAATGCCGAACGAGCAGAATGCGACACAAAGCGGCCCTGCGGAGGGCAATTCGGCATCGATCAGATGACCATTCCGTAGGGTCTCCGTATGACTTCTCATGCCTCGTCGTCCGCAGCAGAGTTGTGGCGGCCTGCAGGGCGGTTGACACTGGGCCCAGGATTCGGACTGGGCGGCCGCAGGGAGGGCGGAATGACAAGGCAGCGAAGACGATCGGGCATCCTTGCGCGCTCAGCGCGTGGCCTGGTGACGCTGGTGGCGGGACTCATGTTCGTAGCGCTGCAAACGCCTGCTGCCCACGCGTCTCCGATCGGCGATGCCGACAACGCGATCACCGCAGCCTGGAAAGAGGCCGGCGGCGACACGTCGGACCTGGGCGCCAAGCAGGGTGACTGCTACGTCGTCGGCCAGGGGTTCGCCCAGGACTTCGTGCACGGCAAGATGTTCTTCACGCCGGCCACGGGCCCGAGATCGATGATGGGCGCCATCCTCGACAAATACGAGTCTTTGGGCGGGCCGGCCACCTCCGACCTGGGCTTTCCGACCGCCAATGAGGTGCGCGGCCTGGCCGGCCCCGACAGCCGGGTGAGTACGTTCTCCGCCGGAGACAAACCATTGATCTACTGGACCGCCGATCACGGTGCGTTCGTCGTCCGCGGTGCGATCAACGCGGCGTGGGACAAGCTGGGCAGCTCGGGCGGCGCGCTGGGCGTCCCGACCGGGGACGAGACCTACGACGGTGAGCTCGCCAGCCAGGCATTCAGCGGCGGCAAGGTGTCCTGGAATCGGCTGACCAAGGCGTTCACCACCGTCCCGCCCGACTTGGCCGGCCAGCTGGCCGGGCTGCAAGTGCCTGTCGACCCGACAGCAGAAATCAACATCGCCTGGCGGGCCGCGGGCGGCGCCCCTGGACCGCTGGGCGCCAAGCAGGGTGACCAGTATCCGATCGGCACCGACGGGCTGGCGCAGAACTTCACCGGCGGCAAGATCTTCTTCAGTCCCGCCACCGGTGCCAATGCCGTCGAAACCGACATCCTGACCAAGTACGAGGCGCTGGGTGGACCGGCCAATAGCGACCTCGGCTTCCCGATCTCCAACGAGGCCGACGGTGGTCTCAAACCGGCCAGCAAGGTCATCGCGTTCTCTGCCAACGACAAGCCGGTGATCTTCTGGACGCCCGATCACGGCGCATACGTGATACGCGGGGCGATCAAAGCGGCATGGGACAAACTCCTCGGGGCGACGGGCAAACTCGGCGCGCCACTGGGCGATCAGACGATCGCGAAGGATGTCATCACACAGAAGTTCGCCGGCGGTCAAGTCGCCTGGAACAAGACGAAGAACACTTTCAGCACCCAGCCCGCGAATCTGGCGGCGGCGCTGTCCGGTCTCGAGATACCGGGCCAGAAGACGCCGGCAAGCTCGGCGGCACCCAAAGCCAAGACGAGTTGGCTTGCCGGGCACTGGTGGTGGTTGCTGGCCGGTGCCGTCGCTCTGTTGCTGACCGCCCTTCTGGTGCCGCTGGCGCGGGGATTGCGTCGGCGTCGCGCCGCCAAACGGGGCGGTAAAGCCGGTCGCGTCGGCGACTCGGACGACGCCGGTTACGAGGCCGCCACGGAAGCTGTTTCTCAATGGTCGGCGGAAGCCGATCCCGAGCTGGCTTCGTCGGGTTTGGCCGAGGACTATCGCCCCCCGCGTCCACGGACCGTGCGCCTGCCCAGTCAGTCCGCCAGCGCGTGGATGCCACCGGATCACCAGAGTTTGGTCGACGAGTTGCTCGGGGACGATACCGACACTCACGCGGAGCAGTCCGACTTCGACCACGAAGACGAGTTCGACGAGCGCGATGTCGACGAGCTCGTTGAGGAAGATCCCGACAACGTCGACACCGACCCGACCGGGATTCCGGTCGCAGGTGACGCTCGGGCCGGGCGGCACGCGGCAGCCGATGCCCACGGCGATGACTCGCAGGAAACGGAAGCCGTGCCGATAGTGCGAATGATGCCGGGGCAGCTGGCAATTCATCTTCCGATGGACGACCCGTATCAGGTGCCGGACGGATATCCCGTCAAGGCCAACGCCAGCTCCGGTCTCTACTACATGCCAGACAATGGGCTGTACGAAGACACCCAGGCCGAAATCTGGTTCGCCACTGAGGAAATCGCCCAGGCGAACGGGTTCCACAAGGCCGGCTAGCTCACCGGCTCGCGCGACGTCAGATCTTGCGGATGACCGTGACGACCTTGCCGAGCACTGCGGCATCGTTGCCCGGGATGGGGTCGAAGGCCGGGTTGTGTGGCATCAGCCAAACCTGGCCCCCCGTGCGCTTGAAGGTTTTCACGGTGGCTTCCCCGTCGATCATCGCCGCCACGATGTCGCCGTTGTCGGCGACATTCTGCTGACGGACCACCACCCAGTCGCCGTCGCAGATGGCGGCATCGACCATCGATTCACCGACAACCTTGAGCAGGAAGAGCGCGCCTTCGCCGACGAGTTCGCGCGGCAACGGAAAGACGTCTTCGACCGCTTCCTCGGCGAGAATCGGGCCACCGGCGGCGATGCGGCCCAGGACCGGGACGTACGTCGGCTCCGGCAGCGCGTCAGACCCGGCAACGTCGGTGATCACGGTCGGCTTCGCGACGTCGTCGGCCGAGCGGACATCGACCGCGCGTGGGCGGTTCGGGTCGCGGCGCAGATAGCCCTTTTTCTCCAGCGTCCGTAACTGGTGAGCCACGGAGGACGTCGACGTCAGGCCGACGGCGTCGCCGATCTCACGAATGCTCGGGGGATATCCACGGCTGGTCACCGACGCGCGGATGACGTCCAGAATCGTGCGTTGGCGCGGCGTCAGCGCCGATTCGGCTGATCGCGGGAGACGTTCAGAGTCGGCGGCCGGAGTATCGCTATCGCTCATATGGACGAATGTAGCGGCATTTTGGCTGGATATCAAACATGTGTTCGAGGTATGTCGCGGTGTTAGTCCGTTGGGCGCCGGAAAAAATTGTCGGTGGCCCGCCCTATCGTCATCGGCATGTGCAACAGTTCGATCACATGTTCGGTTTTCGAACACATTATCGACTACTATTCGAACAAGTGATCGACAACGAGCCGACTGGAGGACGCACATGATGCACACCGAGACCATCTCGCCGACGGCGCCGACCCGGGTTCGCCCGGTCCAGGTACGTCCGACCGGCCGCGGTAACCGCCCGGGATCCAGAGGTCCGCAGCCAACCCGGCCGGTCGCGGCGCCGCCGCGCTACCGCGGCACCGGCGTTCTGGTGTCGAACGCCTCGCACCGGCCGCGCCCCATCACACCGGTGACCACGGTGGCGCTCGCCCTGGTTGCCGCGGGCATCACGGTGTGGCTGGGATTCGTCGCCCACTTCGGCGGCATGCTGCACAGTGGACCCGAGAAAGCCGCGGTACAGATGCCCGACCAGCTGGCCGTGGTTCGCGTCGAGCCGGGGGAGACACTGCAGCATCTGGCCGCTCGGGTGGCGCCGGATGCGCCGACCGGTGATGTCGCCGCGCGCATTCGCGAACTCAACGAGCTCAAATCGTCTGCGGTGACGGCCGGACAGACGCTGATCGCACCGGTGGGCTGAGCCGTTTACCAGCCGCGACACCCGGTGATGCTAGGCCTGCGCCCCGGGGCGCAGGTAGGCTCGTGGTGGTTCGGGACACCCCGAAGTCAGCGCGGCGAAGGAGCGGCCATGCACTGTCCGTTCTGTCGACATCCGGACTCGCGAGTCGTTGACTCTCGTGAAACCGATGAGGGGCAGGCGATCCGACGTCGTCGGTCGTGCCCTGAGTGCGGCCGGCGATTCACGACGGTGGAAACCGCGGTACTGGCAGTCGTCAAGCGCAGTGGGGTTACCGAGCCGTTCAGCCGGGAGAAAGTGATGCGCGGGGTGCGCCGCGCATGTCAGGGCCGCCAGGTCGACGACGATGCACTGAACCTGCTGGCGCAGCAGGTTGAAGATGCCGTGCGGGCGGGCGGCTCGCCGGAAGTTCCCAGTAATGAAGTCGGCCTTGCGATCCTGGGGCCGCTGCGCGAACTGGATGAAGTGGCGTATCTGCGATTCGCGTCGGTGTACCGGTCTTTCGAGTCCGCAGAGGATTTCGAGCGCGAGATCAAAGCGCTGCGGGCCCACGGTGAGGTGCCCGCGTCCGGTTGACCGACGTCGTAGTGTCGGACCATGACGCAAGTCGTGCGAACCCAGGTGTGTGTTGTCGGCGGCGGCCCCGCGGGCATGGTGCACGCCCTACTGCTGGCCCGCGCCGGCATCAACGTGACGGTCTTGGAGAAGCACAATGACTTTCTGCGTGACTTCCGCGGCGACACGGTGCATCCCAGCACCTTGCGCGTCATGGACGAGTTGGGGCTGATCGACGAATTTCTGCGCCTCCCGCATACCAAAGTCGATCGGCTGGCTTTCGACACCGACGGGACGATGCGAACCTTCGGGAATTTCGGCGCACTCGCGCGGCTCGGATTCAAACAGCCCTACATCGCGCTGATGCCGCAGTGGGACTTTCTCGACTTCCTCGCCGAAAAGGCCACCGCGTACCCAGAATTCACGCTGATCCGCAACGCGGAGGCGACTGGCCTGATGTTCGATGGGGATCGTGTCGTCGGCGTGCGCACCTCGGACCTGGAGGTGCACACCGAGCTGGTGGTCGGTGCGGACGGACGCAAATCCGCGGTGCGCGCCGCGGCGGGATTGCAGGTCGGGAGCTCGAATTCGCCGATCGATGTGCTGTGGTTCCGGTTGAATTGGCGTCCCGGCGACCCTCGGGAACTCGTCGGGGTGGTCCGCAAGGGCCTGATGATGGCGATGATCTACCGCGGCGATTATTGGCAGATCGCGTACGTGATGCCCAAGGGCGAAAACCCGCGTGACGGATCGCTGGAGGCCTTCAAGAAGCGCCTGGTCTCCGTGCAGCCCAATCTGGCGCAGCACGTCAACGACCTGCACTCGTGGGACGAGACCAGCCAACTCGATGTGCGGGTGGATCGGCTGAAAACGTGGTGGCGCAAAGGTCTGCTGTGCATTGGCGACGCCGCGCATGCGATGTCCCCGGTCGGTGGGGTCGGCATCAACCTCGCGGTCGCGGACGCGGTCGGTGCGGCCAACATCCTCTGCGGCCCATTGCGCGAAAACCGTTTAACCGAAACAGATCTCGCTAAAGTGCAGCGTCGGCGCGAACTTCCGGCCAAGATCATCCAGGCTGGTCAGGTGCTCGTGCAAAACAACGTGATCGAGCCAAACCTCGCCGGTGACCTGTCGCCGGTCCATGTACCGAGGATCATCGGGCGGGGACCGCTGCAGTTCATCCCGCCGATCATTGTCGGACGCGGCTTCCGGCCCGAGCATGTCCGCACGCCGGACGTACACGCGGCCTAGTTAGGCTCACCAGATGTCGCCTGACCTGCATCCCAACCTGCACGCACTGGCTCCACTGCTGGGCACGTGGCAGGGCCGGGGTTCCGGCGAATACCCCACCATCGAACCGTTTGACTACCTCGAAGAAGTCACGTTTTCCCATGTGGGCAAACCGTTTCTGGTCTACGGGCAAAAGACCAGGAGTGCGGTCGACGGGTCACCGCTGCACGCCGAGACGGGCTACCTGCGCGTACCGCGGCACAACGAGGTCGAATTCGTGCTGGCCCATCCGAGCGGTATCACCGAGATCGAGGTGGGCAGATACGTCGCCGACGGCACCGCGGTCGAGTTGGAGATGACGACGACCGATGTCGGCGTGACACCGACCGCCAAGGACGTGACTTCGCTGGCGCGCCGCTTACGGCTCGACGGCGACGAGCTCTCCTACTCCGTGCAGATGGGGGCGGTGGGACAGCCACTGCAACATCATCTTTCGGCAGTGCTGCATCGCAAAGGCTGATGCGCCTTTGCGCCGAGGACCTACAAGGAGATACCAGCATGGATGTCAATAATCATGTCTATCCGACACATTCCCGTATCGAGGCTCTGCTCGCGGATGACTCGACGGAGCCCGTGGTGATGCTCAATCTGCTCAAATTCCGCGCGAAGGCGGAGTACGCCGACGGGCGAGCCAGCGACTTGAGCGGTCGTGAAGCGTACACGCTGTACGGCGTTGCGATGAAGGCGATCGTCGAGAACAACGGTGGCCAGATGCTGTTCGGCGGTGACATTGCGTCGGTGGTGATCGGCGAGGTGGGTGAGGTCTGGGACACCTGCGTGCTCGTCGAATATCCTTCGGCCGCAGCATTTGCCAAGTTGATCGTGTCCCCGGAGGTGATGGAGGCGGGTGTGCATCGCGCCGCCGGGCTCGAGGGCCAGTTGCTGTTGCGCGTAGCGCAGCGCGACGCGTTTGTGGGTTAAGGCAGCCGGCGCACGCCGTCGTTCACGACGCGACCGCCAATCCGCACCCACCCCTGCGGACTCCAGGTGGTCTCGATGATCGATCCCTTACCCTGCGTGATGAGCAGGTCGCGGCTGAGGTAGTCGCTGATCCGGACCGCGGCTGAGCCCGTCGCTTCGTCTTCTGCCACACCGAGATTCGGGGCGAACATCCGCGATCGCAATGATCCCGCGGTCTCGTCGATCCACGTCCACAGGTAGTGCGCCACGTCGTCGGAGTAGTCGGCCGGGTCGGCAGCGGCCAATTCGTCGGCGCCGCCCAGATCGTGAATGGCGAACTCCGGCGACCAGTCCGAGCGGGCGCTGACCGTGGTGATGTCGTTGTCGTAGTTCACCTGCACCAAACCGGCCGGCACCTGCAGCGTGTGAATCGGCGTGCCCACGGATTGCAGCCACCAGGCCGCGCCGACCGTCGGGTGCCCGGCGAACGCCAACTCGGTGGCCGGGGTGTAGATGCGTGCGCCCGCGGTACTGCTTCCGGCCGCCGGAAGATTGATGAAAGTTGTTTCGCTGTAACCCAATTCGGTCGCAATGCGCTGGTGCCGATCTGACTCGACCGTGGCGGCGTCGACCACGCCGAGCGGATTACCGAAATTGCCGCTCGCATCGGTGAATACCCGCAACACCGTGACGTCGACGCTCATGAAGGCGACTGTACGGTGTTGCCGATGACGCAGCGATCAGGTGGCACTGCGTTCGTCGGAGCCCATGGCCTCCAACACGGCGACCCGGGTGTCGGTGGGACCGGAGACAGTCTCTGCGCCACCACCGGTTCGCAGTAGCTCGCGAAGCGCGGTCTGGTCGTAGTCGGCCGGCGCAGTGGTGTCGATGAACCGTTCGACGACCTCGATGAAACGATCGGGGTCGTCGTGGAACGGGAAGTGACCGGCGCGCTCGAAGATCTCCAATTGGGAGCCGGGCATCGCGGCGTGGGCCATGTGGGCGTGGCTGACGGGGACCACCACATCGTGGGTGCCCCAGATAATCTGTACCGGAACAGATTTGGTCAAGTAACATCGGTCGAGCATGGTCACGCTCTGGCCGCGCCAATCGACCACCGCGCGCAAGGTCCGGGTGAACGCGGCTGAAGCCATCGGTTCCGGCAGTCCAGCCAGGATCCGTAGGACGTCGGGCAGGTCGTGACCGATCGCGGTGGACCCCAGCACCATCCCCGCCGCCCGGCCGAACACCTGCAAGGCCGGCAGCACCAAGGGCAGTCGCAGCAGCGCCAGCGCCTCGCTGCCCATCGGCAACGACGCCACCCGCAACAGGACGTTCACGTCCTTGGTCACCCCGCCCGCGCCGACCAACACCAATCGCTCGACCAGATGCGGAAATTGGTAGGCGAATTGCATCGCCACGCCACCACCGAGTGAATGGCCGATGACCGTGGCCCGCTCGATGTCGAGGACGGACATCAGGTCGCGCATACCGTTGGCGTAGGCCGCAATCGAGTAGTCGGCGCGCGGCTTGTCCGACTCGCCGTGGCCCAACAGATCGACCGCGATGACGGTAAACCGTTGCGCGAGCGTGGATTGCACCATCGACCAGGTGGTCGAATTGTCGCCGATGCCGTGGATCAGCAGGATTACCGGGCCGGAGCCCGCGACGCGGAACGCCCGCCGGTAGCCGTGCACCGTCCGAAACTGCAGCTGCGGCGTAACCTCGCGAACCGAGCGAAGATTGGGCTTGCGCGCAGTCATATCGCCAACATCGCTGTCGGGCTGGGGGACACCGGCCACTCCTTGTCATAGGCGCCGTTCAGACGGCGCACGGTCGGGTCGTGGCCCACGAAGGCGATCAGGTCGGGTCGTCGTCGTCGAACTTCTCGTCGGCCTGCTGCGCCAGGAACCGCTCGAACTCCGCGCCGAGTTCGTCACCGCTGGGCAGGTCTTCGTCGCGCGTCAGCAGCGACCGATTCTCTTGCGCAGCAATGAAGGCATCGTACTGGCGCTCCAGCGCCGCCACCACTTGAGCGACATCTGAACTGGCCTCGACCTGCTCGTCCACCTTGACCTTGACCTCTTCGGCCGCTTCGGTCAGCGCGGTGAGTGGCAGCCGCAGCGCCCCGGTCTTGGCCAACTGCTCCAGCAACGCCTGCGCGGCGGCCGGGTAGTCCGTCTGCGCCAGATAGTGGGGGACGTGCACGGTGTAGCCCACCACCTCGTGCCCGTGCTGGGCCATTCGGTACTCCAACAGATTCGACGCGCTGCCGGGAACCTGCACCTCCGAAATCCACGGCGTGAAGTCCGCGATCAGCTCGCGGTTGTTGGAATGGGCGGTCAGGGTGATCGGCCGGGTGTGCGGAACCGCCATCGGGATGGTGCCCAGTCCGATGGTCTGCCGGACACCAAGGCGTTCCGCCAACAACTGGACGGCGGCGATGAACCGCTCCCACTTCAAATCCGGCTCCATGCCGGCCAGCAACAGAAACGGCGTCCCGACGCTGTCGTGCATGGCGTAGAGGCTGAGCTCGGGATCCTCGTAGTGGGTGAAGTGATCGGTCTTGAACGTCATCAACGGGCGCCGCGATCGGTAGTCGAGCAACTCGTCGATCGCGAATGACGCCACCAACTCGGTGTCCAGGGTGTCTTTGAGGTGGCCGGCGGCCAGCTTGATCGCATGGCCGGCATCGGAGAACCCCTCCAGGGCGTGCACCAGTACCGGGCCACGCCCGTCGGACAGCGACAGCTGAGGCGCCGGGAACTCGAGCTCGTACATGCCGTTCTGCTCGGGCTGGTGGCGCTTGTCCCGGTCAGGGGTGTCGGGGGGCTCGTAATAGCCCATCGCTTCTACTCCTAGCCACGGCGTTACGTCGGACACCGTGTCAGATAGTGTCCCTCAGATCGCTGAGCGGCGGATAGCTGACCCGCTTGCTCGTGTGCTTCAAAGCGCGAGAGGCACTGGCGACATCCCGTGGCATACCCGCTTCGCGCCGTGCCGAAAGAGCCGCGACGCAGTCCGGATCGGGCATGATCGAACTGCGATGCGAAATCTGGTTGCAGGGGTGGTGCTGGCCGTGACGCTGGCCGGCTGCGGACATGAGGCCCAGTCCGCGCCCGTCAGCAGCCACACCGTGGCCGACACCGCCAACCATGACACCGCCGGTCCCGTCGCCCCCGATCCGCGGGTGGGCGCATTCTTTTTGTCCGGCACCGACCTGCACGCCTGTACCGGTTCGGTGCTGCACTCCGCGGCCGGCAATCTGGTGTTGACCGCGGCACACTGCCTGAGTGCCGGGGGCCCGGCGACCTTTGTCCCCGGTTTCGTGCGAATGGCCGCACCGAGCGACGTCTGGACGGTCGATGCACTGTATTTCGACCCACGCTGGCTGGCCAGCAAGGATCCGATGGCGGACGTCGCGATTGCCCGGGTGGTCCGACCCGCGGGCGGATCGATCGAGGCGGCGGTCGGCTCGGCGCTGTCGCTGGGCAGCCGACCGGCGTCCGGCACCGAGGTCAAAGTGATCGGCTACCCGGCGGGCGTCGGAGGTCTGCCGATCGGTTGTCAGGCCACCACCGGGCTCAACCCCGGCGGTTTCCCTGAACTGCCGTGCGCGGGCCTGGTGGACGGCACCAGCGGGGCGCCGTGGATCAGCGGCTCAACGGTCACCGCCGTGATCGGCGGCCCGCACGGTGGCGGATGCGCAGACGATCTGTCCTTCTCGCCGCCGTTCGACGCGCACATCACCCGGCTGCTGATCCGTGCGGAAGAAGCCGGCCCGGGCGATGCTCCGCCGGGCGGTGTCGACGACCAGTGCTAACTGTCGAACTGGCTGAGCTCACGCACCTTGTTCATCACGTCGAGGGCGGCGACCTTGTAGGCCTCGGAGAAGGTGGGGTAGTTGAACACCGCGTCGACCAGATACTGCACGGTGCCCTCGCAGCCCATCACGGCCTGGCCGATGTGCACCATCTCGGTGGCATTGCTTCCGAAGATGTGCACGCCGAGCACCTTCAGGTCCTCGGTGGACACCAGTAGCTTCAGCATTCCGTAGGAGTCGCCGGCGATCTGGCCGCGGGCCAGCTCGCGATACCGGGCCACGCCCACCTCGTAGGGGATCGAGTCGTTGGTCAGCTCGACCTCGGTCGCGCCGACGTAGGAGATCTCCGGGATGGAGTAGATGCCGATCGGCTGCAACGCGGTCAGGCCGTGCACCGGCTCGCCGAATGCGTGGCAGGCGGCGACCCGGCCTTGATCCATTGAGGTCGATGCCAGCGCGGGGAAGCCGATGACATCGCCGACGGCGTAGATGTGGTCGACCTTGCTCCGGAAGTCTTCGTCGACGAAGATCCGCCCCCGGGCATCGGCTTCCAGTCCGGCATTTTCGAGTTCGAGGTTCTCGGTCTGGCCCTGGCGACCCGCCGAGTACATCACCGTCTCGGCGGGAATCTTCTTGCCGCTGGCCAGACTCGTCACGGTGCCCGATGCGCCGACCTGGACGCGGGTCACCTCTTCGCCGAACCGGAAGGTGACGGCGAGGTCGCGCAGATGAAAGCGCAGCGCTTCGATGATCTCGGAGTCGCAGAAGTCGAGCATGTCGTGCCGCTTTTCGACGATCGTCACCTTGGTGCCCAGCGCGGCGAACATCGACGCGTACTCGACGCCGATCACCCCGGCCCCGACCACCACCATCGACGTTGGAATGGTCCTGAGGTCGAGAATCCCGTCGGAATCCAGCACCCGCTGGTCGTCGAATTCGATCCCGTCCGGGCGTGCCGGTTTGGTGCCGGTGGCGATGACGATGCGTTCCCCGCTGACCGTGGTCCGCTCGCCGCGGGTCCGGTCCTCGACGAGCAAGGTGTGTTCGTCGCGGAATCGGGCCTCGCCGGGGATGAGGTCAACTCTGTTGCGCACCAGTTGGTTTCGCACCACATCGGCCTGCTTGCCGATGACATGCTGGGTTCGCGACAACAGGTCGGCCGGGGTGATCTTGTCCTTGACGCGGTAGCTGGCGCCGTACAGCTCACGCTGATTCATACCGGTCAGGTAGAGCACGGCTTCGCGCAGCGTCTTCGACGGGATGGTGCCGGTGTTGACGCACACGCCGCCCAGCATCGGACGCTGCTCGATGATCGCGACCGATTTGCCCAGCTTGGCCGCGGCGATCGCGGCTTTCTGGCCGCCCGGACCTGAGCCGATGACGACCATGTCGTACTCGAGTATCGAACCCATGAACAGACTCTTACGCCCCGATCGTTGCGGGCACCCGTCGTAAACGGCTACGTGCACGTGAACAATCCGGACGTGTGCACAGTTGCGACTTCGTGCACAGCTCGGCGGTCCCGCCGAGCGTGCCGACCGCGGGCTGTCGGTGTTGGTTGCCAGCGTCGTCGCCATGACCAAGCAGCGACGTGACTTTGAACTGAATCGACCCGGTGCGGTGATCGCCGCGCTCCCAGCGGTGTTGGGCTTCGTGCCGGAGAAATCGTTGGTGCTGTTGTCGATCGACGACGGCGAACTCGGGTCGGTGATGCGCATCGACCTGTCCGACGCGGTCGGCGATCAGGTCGGTCATCTCGCCGACGTCGCCGCGGCCGCCCGCCCGGAGGCCGCCATCGCGGTGATCGTCGACGCCGACGGGGCCTGCTGCCCGATGTGCAACGACCAGTATTGCGACCTGCGTTCGTCGTTGACTGACGAACTCGCGCGGCACGGCATCGTGCTGTGGGCCGTTCACGTCGTCGACCGGGTGGCCGTCGGCGGGCGGTGGCATTGCGTGGACGGCTGCGGCGCAGGCGGTGTCGTCGACGACCCGTCAGCGTCGCCGCTGGCGGCCGCTGCCGTGCTGGACGGCCGTCGGCTCTATGCGCGACGGGCCGACCTGCAGGCGGTGATCGCGGTCGATCGGGCCCGCAGCGCGTCGCTCACGGGTCTGATCGCCGAGCGGGCCGCGCTGCGCGAGCAGACGCACTGCGAAGACCCCACCGCCTGCGTCCGCCGCGACGTCGAAGCCGCGATGGCGGCGGCCGCGCGAGTCGCTGATGGACAACGGCTTGCCGACCCCGAGATTGCAGCCCTGGCCTGTGCGCTGGCCGACGTCGAAGTGCGGGATACGTTGTACGCCTTGGCCGTCGGCCACAGCGCCGGGGACGCCGAGTCGCTCTGGGCGCTGCTGGCACGGATGCTGCCCACGCCGTGGCGGGCCGAGGCGTTGGTATTGCTGGCGTTCAGCGCCTACGCCCGCGGCGACGGGCCGCTTGCCGGGGTGTCGCTGGAAGCGGCACTGCGCTGCGAGCCGGGGCACCGGATGGCCGGCATGCTCGATACCGCCTTGCAGTCGGGTTTGCGGCCGGAGCACGTTCGCGAGCTGGCGGTCACCGGCTACCAGCTTGCCGAGCGACTCGGCATCCGGCTACCTCCGCGACGAGCGTTCAGACGGCGTGCGGTTTAAACCTTTTCGACCTTGACCGCGTGCGCCATTTCATGCGGCAGGCTGACATTCTCGTGGCCCGGGATGACGATCGTCACGCCGCCGGTTTGGTTGGATTCGACGGTCACCCGGGCGTTGGGAACGACGCCGGCATCTTTGAGGCGGGTGATCAGGTCGATATCGCCCTGCACGTGCTCGGTCAGCTGGCGCACCACGACTGCGACGGGCGGGCCGGCGGGCAGCTCGGTCAAGCGCACCAAGTTGCCGTCGTCTCCGCCGAAACCGTCACCGATGCCCAAATCGATCAGCCCGGGAATCGGGTTGCCGAACGGGGACGTGGTCGGGTTGTTCAGCACTTTCATCAGCCGGCGCTCGACGTCGTCGCTCATGACGTGCTCCCAGCGACATGCCTCGGCGTGGACTTCCTCCCACGGCAGACCGATGACATCGACCAGCAGCCGTTCGGCGAGTCGGTGCTTGCGCATCACGGAAACGGCCAATGCCCGGCCCTTGTCGGTCAGCTCGAGATGACGATCGCCGGCCACATGCAGCAGGCCGTCGCGTTCCATCCGCGACACGGTTTGGCTGACCGTGGGCCCACTTTGGTCGAGCCGTTCGGCGATACGGGCACGCAGCGGAGTGACCCCCTCTTCCTCGAGGTCGTAGATGGTCCGCAGGTACATCTCGGTGGTATCAACCAGGTCGTTCATTCCGCACCCTCCATTGCGGCTGAGTCTACTTGTCCAGCTGCGTCAATGGTTCGCTAACACTCCAGCGCAGCAGTATGCCCGCCGCAGCTGCGGCGGGCATACGGGCGGATGCTGGTGCGGGTCGTCAGCTGGCGTAGGAGCGGAGCCGGTCCGCCCGCTCACCATTGCGCAGCTTGGCCATCACCTCGCGCTCGATTTGGCGAACCCGCTCACGGGACAGACCGAACAGCTTGCCGATCTGGTCGAGCGTGCGGGGCTGCCCGTCGTCGAGTCCGAAGCGCAACCGAATCACCTGATGCTCCCGCTCGTCGAGCGTGGAAAGCACGCTGCGGATGTCGGTGTGCAGTAGTTCGGCGATCACGGAGTTCTCCGCGGACATTGCTTCGGCGTCTTCGATGAAATCGCCGAGCGGCGCTTCCTCTTCCGAGCCGACCGGCATGTCGAGGCTGACCGGATCCCGGCTGTGCTCGAGCAGGTCGTTGATCTTCTCGACGGGAATGCCGGACTCTTCGGCCAACTCCTCGTCGGTCGCTTCGCGGCCGAGGTTCTGGTGCATCTCACGCTTGATGCGAGCCAGCTTGTTGACCTGCTCGACCAAGTGGACCGGCAGCCGGATCGTGCGGCTCTGGTCGGCCATGCCGCGGGTGATCGCCTGGCGGATCCACCACGTCGCATACGTGGAGAACTTGAATCCCTTTGCGTAGTCGAACTTTTCCATCGCGCGGATCAGGCCGAGGTTGCCCTCCTGGATCAGGTCCAGCAGTGGCATCCCGCGGCCGGTGTAGCGCTTCGCCAGCGACACGACCAACCGCAGGTTGGCTTCCAGCAGGTGGCGACGCGCCGCCTCACCGTCGCGGACCACAGCGGCCAGGTCGCGCTTGCGCGCCTCGCCGAGACGCTTGCGCGTTTCCAGCAAATTCTTGGCGTAGAGGCCGGCTTCGATGCGCTTGGCCAATTCGACCTCGTCGGCAGCGTTGAGCAAGGCCGTCTTGCCAATCCCGTTCAGGTACACGCGCACCAAGTCCGCAGCTGGGCTTTGAGCGTCCAGATCGCCATCAATCCGGAACATGTTGGCATTTGCCATGGCGGCCTCCTGTCGAGCGTGAACTGTCATCGGGTACAACGACCAACCCGGCGTAGTAGTTCCCACCGGATGGCGTTCTCACACCCGCTGACGTGCGCGAATGTCCGTCAGCCCTGAGAATGTACTGAGAACCCGCTGCGGAGCCGGATTATTCGGAACCGTCAGCCTGCCGGTGCTGCCATTCCGGTTGCGGGGCCGCAGTACTGCCGCGCTCCAGCGCCGGGCGCTCGGCGGTGGGAAACAGGGGAGTGCGTCGTTCGGGGCCGTCGAACCGGCGGGGTTCGTCGGCCCGGCGCGGCGGGCGGTCGTTGGCAATGAGTACCGCGATCCAGGGCAGTGGGATGGACGCGGCGATGATCGCCAGGGAGATAAGTCCGTTGTGCCACAAGCCATACGCCAGGGCGGCCAATAACAGAGCCGGAATGCGGAACGACATGATGGTCAGGTACTTCCGGACACGTTGCCGGTGTTGAACCTCGTATGCGGGTGCGGCGGCGGTGATGAGGATCGGTCGGCCATCGTCGTCGAAACCCAGCTCTTGGCTGTGCCTCATCACCCCACTGTTCCACAACTTCGCTCACGGCGACGGGCCCGGTTCCGGCACAATATGTGGCATGGACACCCAGACGATCGAGCGCACCGACACCGACGAACGGGTCGACGACGGGACCGACAGCGATACCCCTAAGTTTTTCCACTACGTCAAGAAGGACAAGATCGCGGAGAGCGCCGTGATGGGCTCGCACGTTGTGGCGCTGTGCGGCGAGGTTTTTCCGGTGACGAAGTCCGCCAAGCCCGGCTCGCCGGTGTGCCCGGACTGCAAGCGAATTTACGAGACGCTCAAGAAGAGCTGACCCGGTCGGAGTCGGCCGGGGACGGTTCGCCGTCGTCCGTTGCGGCACCGACGTCCTCGACCGCTTCCTTGGCCCGCTTGACCAGCCACCGTCGCATCCGGTGGGCGTGCGTCCGGGGGGCCGGCCATTCCTCTTGGATGGCGGCGTTGAACTCGGCGCCCAACATGATCGAAAAACCCGCGAAGAAGGCAAACAACAGGAACGCGATCGGGGTGGCCAGCGCGCCGTAGGTGTATCCGGTGCCGGTGATGTAGCGCAGGTAGATGCGCAGCCCCAGGGTGGCGATCACGAACGCCACGCTGGCCAGTGCCGCGCCGTAGACCAGCCGATGTGACGGGATCGGGTCCGGCAGGGCCACCCGATACAGGACGACCACGGCGGCGATCAGGCCGGCGAGCAACGCCGGGTAGTAGCCGTAGGCCAGCACGTCCTGCAGACCGTCAGGAATCAGCTCGGCCAGCTTGCGAGGCCCCCGCACCATCAGCGGCGCGGTGACGATGACGAAGAGCAGCATCACCACGTACAGGGCCAGCGCGTAGAGACGCTGGCGTACCGGATGGCGCAGCGGGGTCTGATCGTGGGCCTCGACCACCGAGTCGACGAAGGCGGAGATCGCCGACGATCCCGCCCACAGGGAGATCAGGAAGCCCAACGACACGACTTCACCGCGGGCGCCGCGGTCGATGTCGGAGATGGTCGGCTCGATGATCTCGTGGACCACGCTCTGCGAGAAGATCTTGTTCGACATCGACACCAGGTAGTGCTCGATGACGGCCATCGTGTCCGGACCGAACAGCGGCGCCACGTAGGCCAGACTTCCCAGCATCCCCAGCAGCAGCGGGGGCAGCGACAAGGCCGACCAGAATGCCGCTTGCGCAGCCTCGGAAAAGATCGAGTCGTCCCAACTTTTCGACAGAGCCCGCCGAGTGATACGCCAGAGGTGATGCCGCGAAGGTTTAACCGGGTGGTCAGTCATGACCCGTTCAGGATTCCTGACGAACGCCGGTGTCGCCAGGACCGCTGGTCGCGAGTCGTGTCCTAGGACTCGACCGGGTCGGCGGCGAATTCCAGCACGGCGGCCAGCTCGACGAGCTTGGCTTCGTGCTCGTTGGCGTGGTGCTGGCAGAACAGGAGTTCTGCTCCGGAGGGCAGCTTGGCGCGAACACGTGCAGCAGCGCTGCACCGATCGCACCGATCAGCCCGGGTTAGTTCTGGACTGGTCAACGTTGCGTTCATGGCTTCTCCGTTCTGCCTGCTTCACTGTCTCAGATGTCTGGGCTTTTGGCCGTCTTCACCGGGGGTTTACCGGCTGTGTCGTTTCTCACCCCTCGCCGCTGTTTAAAGCTTCAGGGCAAGATGACGGTATGAATCGGCCGCCGGCGGTGCTGGTACACCTATGTCCCAGCGACGACTGGTCGGCCGCCCAAGTTCACGGCGAGCTCCGACCTGAGTCCCTCACCAGCGTTGGCTTTGTCCACTTGTCGACACCGCAGCAGGTGCACCTCCCGGCCAACCGCTTGTATCGCGGTCGGGACGACCTTGTCCTGCTGCATATCGACCCGTCTGTTTTGGACTCACCCATTCGTTGGGAACTAGGGGTAGCAACGGATCCGGAGTCGATGGTGTTCCCGCATCTGTACGGGCCGTTGCCTGTTGGGGCTGTGATCAACGTCACCAGCTACCGTCCCGACGACGGCGGCATGTTCCCGGCGTTCGGCGAATAGGCGTCGGCTTCGATCTCGACCAGCAGTCCCGGGTCGATGAGCGCGGCCACCTCGACCATGGTCGAGGCCGGCCGGATGTGGCCGAACACTTCGGCGTGCACCGCCGCGACGTCGCGCCAGCGTGAGATGTCGGTGACGTAGATGCGCGTGCGGACCACGTCACTCAGCGCCGAACCCGCCTCGGTGAGGGCTACTTCGATGCGGCGCAACGCTTCTCGTGTTTGCGCGGCGATATCGCCGGAAACTCCGGGCCCTGTCGTGCCCGCTACGGCGACGAGTGGGCCGACCCGCACCGCGCGCGAGTAGCCGACGGTTGCCTCGAATTCGGTTCCAGACGAGACCAGGATGCGACTGGTAGACATGCGGTCAACGTAGAACAGGCAGTGCCCTCAGCGCATCCGAATCGGTTGCGCGACATGCCTAGTCGAGGTAGTCGCGCAGCACCTGCGAACGGCTGGGATGCCGCAGCTTCGACATCGTCTTCGACTCGATCTGCCGGATCCGCTCGCGGGTCACGCCGTAGACCTGACCGATCTCGTCGAGGGTGCGAGGCTGGCCGTCGGTGAGGCCGAAACGCAGCCGTACGACGCCGGCCTCGCGCTCGGAGAGCGTCTCCAGTACCGACTGCAGTTGGTCCTGCAGCAGCGTGAACGACACCGCGTCGACAGCCACCACCGCTTCGCTGTCCTCGATGAAGTCACCGAGCTGGCTGTCGCCTTCGTCGCCGATGGTCTGATCGAGCGAGATCGGCTCCCGGGCGTACTGCTGGATTTCCAGCACCTTCTCCGGGGTGATGTCCATTTCCTTGGCCAGCTCTTCGGGCGTGGGCTCGCGTCCCAGGTCCTGCAGCAGCTCGCGCTGAATGCGACCGAGCTTGTTGATCACCTCGACCATGTGCACCGGGATGCGGATGGTGCGGGCCTGGTCGGCCATGGCCCTGGTGATCGCCTGGCGGATCCACCACGTCGCATAGGTGGAGAATTTGTAACCCTTTGTGTAGTCGAACTTTTCGACTGCACGGATCAGGCCGAGGTTGCCCTCCTGGATCAGGTCGAGAAATGCCATGCCGCGGCCCGTATAGCGTTTGGCCAGCGACACCACCAGTCGCAGGTTCGCTTCCAGCAAGTGGTTTTTCGCGCGGTCACCGTCGCGGCAGATCCACACCATGTCGCGACGCTGAGCTGCGGGCAGCTTCTCGCCCTTTTCGGTCAGGTCAGTCATCAATTGCGTGGCGTAGAGGCCGGCTTCGATGCGCTTGGCCAGCTCGACTTCCTCTTCGGCGTTGAGCAGTGCCACCTTGCCGATCTGCTTGAGGTATGCGCGGACCGAGTCCGCGGACGCTGTCAACTCGGCGTCCTTGCGGGCCTGCCGCAGTGCCTCCGACTCGTCCTCGTCCCAGACGAAATCGCCTGAGGCTTTGTCCTTTTCGCTTGGCTCGACGATCTCCTCGTCTTCGGCGGCTTCGTCGACGGGGGCCTTGGCCGGCGCCTTCGGATCCGCCTCGACGGCGTCGGATTGCTCCGTGTCGTCGGACGCCTCTTCCTCGAGGTCTTCGTCCTCGAGGTTCAGGTCTTCCTCGGCCAGATCGATCTCGTCGCCCGGGTCGGCCTCGAGCTCGGCGTCGGTGTCGAGGTCCGGTTCGTCAGCATCGAGACCGGTGGTCTTCGCTTCGGCTTCGTCGGCGCCCTTGGTGGTCGCCTTCTTCGGGCGGCCACGGGCCGGGGCGGCCTTGGCTGCGACGCTCTTGGTGGTGGCTTTGGCGGCCTTTGCCGGCGCTTTGGCTGTCTTGGTGGCCGAGCCGTTGGTGGCCTTGGCCGGTGAACGTTTGGCGGGAGCTTTGGCGGCGGTGCGCTTCACCGGCTCATCGGTCGCCGGTCGTGCTTTGGTCGCTGCCACGTAAACCCCTTCGGTAGAACTCTCTTCCGGTGCCGTAGGCACGCTCAACCGGAAGACGTCAGCTATGTCGGATGTCGGCGTCGATTATCAGGGTGGATATCCGCCGCTATCTCCTCAGGCGGCTGCCGGTGACCATTGTAACGACCGCACGGCATTACCCCCGCCAGTGAGCCAAATCAGTGCGTCACGTCGCGCGTCGCCGCCATCGCTGCGCCGACGATCCCGGCGGTGTTCTGCAGCGCCGCAGCGACCACCGGCGTCCGATTTTTCAGCAGCGGAATCCATTTGTCGGCTTTGCGGCTGATGCCGCCCCCGGCGATGAACAACTCGGGCCACATCGCGTTCTCGATTGCGATCAGCACCCTGGTCACCTGTTTTGTCCATTTCTCGTAGCTCCAGCCGTGCTTGTCGCGCACGGAGGATGCGGCGCGGCGTTCGGCCTCCTTGCCGCCGACCTCGAGGTGGCCGAACTCGGTGTTGGGCAGCAAAATCCCGTTGTGGATGACCGCCGAGCCGATACCGGTGCCGAATGTGAGCAGCACCACTACTCCGGTGGTGTCCTTGCCCGCGCCGTAATGTTCCTCGGCCAGCCCGGCCGCGTCAGCGTCGTTGAGCACGACCACCTCCTGGCCCTTCAATCCCGCGCTGATGATGTCGCGCGCGTTAGTGCCGATCCACTTCTTGTCGACGTTGGCGGCGGTCCGGACGATGCCGTCGGTGACGACGCCGGGATACGTCACGCCCAGCGGGCCGGTCCACCCGAACTCATTGACGACGGCAGCGATTGTGTCGGCAACGGCCGACGGCGTAGCCGGCTGCGGCGTGAGCAGCTTGTAGCGGTCGCCGACGAGTTCCCCGGTGTCCAGATCGACAATCCCGCCCTTGATGCCGCTGCCGCCGACGTCGACACCGAAACCGCGCCTCGCCGGCGTCACCGACGCTGCGCTCGTCGGTACGGCGTGGGGCGAGTCGGCACTGGTCATCGAATCTCCTCGGCGGGACGTGGGCGTCGACGAAAACCCTAGTGTGTAGCCGGACGGTTGGTCGGGCTGTTACCCCGACGTTGCTGAACACGGCAATACCTGTGATGCGATGGGTCGATGACCACACCCGAGAACCAGCCGGCGCAGCTACGGACGGTGGCCGAGACTCTGGCCGCCGAAGCCGCAGCCTTCGTGCGGCGACGCCGCGGCGAGGTCTTCGGCGCCGACGCGGGCGCCGACGCCGACGACGCGGTGCAGACCAAGACGACCCCGACCGACCCGGTGACCGTCGTCGACACCGAAACCGAACGGCTGCTGCGAGACCGGTTGGCTCAGCTGCGACCCGGCGACGCGATTCTCGGCGAGGAGATCGGCGGACCGGCCGATCCGGCGAGCGTCGCGCCGGGCGCGATCACCTGGGTGCTGGACCCGATCGACGGCACGGTGAATTTCGTCTACGGGATCCCGGCGTATGCGGTGTCGGTGGCCGCCCAGATCGACGGTGTCTCGGTGGCCGGCGCGGTCGCCGACGTGGTCGGCGGACGGCTGTACTCGGCTGCTGCCGGACTGGGCTCGCATGTCACCGATGCCGAGGGCACCCGCCGCCTGCGGTGCAGCGCCGTCGACGATTTGTCGCGCGCGTTGGTGGGCACCGGGTTCGCCTATTCCGGGCGCCGCCGCACGGTCCAGGCGCAGCTGGTGTCACAGATCCTGCCGGTGGTCCGTGACGTGCGTCGAATCGGTTCTGCGGCAATGGATTTGTGCATGGTCGCGGCGGGTCGGCTCGATGCCTATTACGAGCACGGCCTGCATGCGTGGGACTCCGCGGCGGGGGCGCTCATCGCCGCTGAGGCCGGCGCGCGCGTCGTGTTGCCGGAGCCGGGTGACCCGGACTACAACGCCGCTCTGGTGATCGCCGCGGCGCCCGGCGTCGCCGACCAGTTGCTGGCCGCGCTGGGCCAATTCGACGGTCTGGCCCCGATTCCCGGCTGAGAAGGTCAACAGCTCCCGGCGTGAATCTTGGCCAGCAGGGCAGGGTCGGCCGGCTCGGTGTTACCCGGGCGTAGGCCGGCGAGTACGGAGGCTATGTCGTCGCTGTGCGCCAGCGCGCCGAACTCGGTGCCAATCGCCAGGTCGACGGAGTCGTCGGTGCGGTCGTCGCGGTAGAGCTCGGCGCAGGGCGCGACCAGCCATACCGCGGCCGCACCGGCCTGACCGGCCTCGCCGAATCGGATCTGCCCCTGGCAGGTCAGTCGCGTCTTCGCGTAGATCGGGTCGTTGGCCGCCGTCGGCTGCGCGAATCCCAAATCACGCAGCGCACTCGAGACATCGGCGGCCTGACCGCCCCGCCCGCTGGCATTGAGCACCCGGACCTTGGTGTCGGCGAGCTTGGCGGGTGCGACGTTGATCATCGTGCTGCGGGACACCGCGGTCCCCAGGTGAGGCTGGGCCGGGTCGGCCTGCTCCGGCGGCGGGTTGCACACCGTCGCCTCGTGCACCTCAGCCGGGCGGGTCAGGGCGATGGTCCACACCACGGCGCTGGCCACCAGCAGCACTATCAGCGCGGCGATGGCGGGCCGGGCGTTGCGCCGGCGGAATGGGCGACCGTGCTTGTCGAACGCTGTGCCTTCAGTGATGTGCGCGACCACGGGGGAACTCTAGGGCACTGAAGACGCCGATGTTTAGCAGGAGGTAGCACGTCTAAATAGCTGGTGTGACGTAAATCACACTTGAACACCCTGCAATAAGGGCACGAATCGTTTTGCGGATGCGTTCGACGCTGGTACAAAGCTTTGCTTGCAGGGTTACGAGGGGACAGACGATGGCTACCGATTATGACGCCCCAAGGCGTACCGAAACCGACGACGTTTCAGAGGACTCTTTAGAGGAGCTCAAGGCACGGCGAAACGAGGCGGCATCGGCGGTCGTCGACGTCGACGAAACCGAGTCCGCCGAGTCGTTCGAGCTGCCCGGTGCCGACTTGTCCGGCGAAGAGCTGTCGGTTCGTGTCATCCCGAAGCAGGCCGACGAGTTCACTTGCTCCAGCTGCTTTTTGGTTCAGCACCGCAGCCGGTTGGCCAGCGAAAAGGGCGGCGTGATGATCTGTACGGACTGCGCGGCCTGACTTCAGTCGCCAGGCAGTTGCCGACTAGCTGCGCAACGCCGACAACACTCGCTCGGGGTGGCGGGTACTCACCAGCCAGTACGGCGTCGGGTCTTCCTCGTCGTCCAGCACCACCAACACCATCGGGCCGACCCAGCCGCGGTGAACCACGTAGGCGGCCGGATCGAACTGGCGGCCCAAAGCTGCGGACTTGGCCGAGCGGGGTATGTCGGCGGAGCGTGAGATGACCGAGACCGGCAGATGGGCCTCGCCGGCCCACAACTCGACTCCGCCGCTGTCGCCGGTGATGACCCGGACCTCGATGCGGCCCAGCCACAGCAACGCTCCCGCGGCCACGACGAACAACGCGGCGAACGGTAGCCAGCGCGGCAGGCTCGGCACGCCCATGTTGACTTCGACGGCAATCAGCGCCGCCAGGGCGAAACCCAGTGGCCACCACCACCACGGCACCCACAAACGCTCGCTGTACCGCACGTCTTGCGGCGTGACTGGCGTCCCTGACACCCGGTCAAGGGTAATCTGTGCCCCCGTGTCGACCAGTCTGGCGGTTGTTCGTCTCGACCCCGGGCTTCCGCTGCCCGCCCGGGCCCACCACGGTGATGCCGGCGTAGATCTCTACAGCGCCGAGGACATCGAGCTCGCGCCCGGGCACCGGGCGTTGGTCGGAACCGGTATCGCGGTGGCCATCCCGGTGGGAATGGTGGGGCTTGTGCATCCGCGGTCCGGTTTGGCTGCGCGGGTGGGACTTTCGATCGTCAACAGTCCGGGCACCATCGACGCGGGTTACCGTGGTGAGATCAAGGTCTCATTGATCAACCTCGACCCCGCGGCGCCGATCGTGGTCAATCGTGGCGACCGGATCGCGCAGCTGCTGGTGCAACGCGTGGAACTGCTCGACCTGGTCGAGGTGGCGTCGTTCGACGAGGCCGGTATGGCCGAAACTTCCCGTGGCGCCGGCGGCCACGGTTCCTCCGGCGGACATGCGAGTCTGTGATGGCATTCGGTAGACGTAAACCCAAAGAGCAGGAACCGGTCGACGAGCCGGAATCGACGGGCGCACACCGCAAACCTGAGGCCGCCCCCGCGGAAGCCTCAGTCGCCGACGACATGGACGGGCCGTTCGACATCGAGGATTTCGACGAGTCGTCGGTGGCGACGGAGGGTCGCCTGGACCTCGGCTCGGTACTGGTGCCACTGCCCGAAGCGGCACAGCTGCAGGTCGAGTTGACCGAGAATGGCGTTCCGAGCGCGGTGTGGGTGGTGACGGCCAACGGTCGGTTCACCATCGCCGCGTACGCCGCACCCAAGACGGGTGCGCTGTGGCGGGAGGTCGCCGCTGAACTCGCGGATTCGCTGCGCAACGACGGAGCATCGGTGACCATTCAGGACGGCCGCTGGGGACGAGAGGTGGTCGGCACCGCGACCGGTGTGGTCCGGTTCATCGGGGTCGACGGCTACCGCTGGATGATCCGCTGCGTGGTCAACGGCTCGATCGAAAGCGTGGACGCGCTGACCGAAGAAGCCCGAAATGCATTGCTGGACACAGTAATTCGTCGCGGTGACACACCGCTGCCGGTGCGTACGCCGCTGCCGGTGCAGCTGCCGGAGCCGATGGCGACGCAACTGCGCGAGGCCGCGGCAGCTCAGGGTACTGCCGGGCCGCCGGTCGAGCCGACCGACACCGACGCCGTCAGCCAGGACGAACCGTCCGCACCCGAGCGTCGCAGTGCCTCGGGCTCGGCCATGCAGCAGTTGCGCGGTAACTAGCCGGCAGCTAGACACCGGCGATCGCAAGCGCGGCGGAGCCGGGCGCGGCGGGTCGCCGGCAGCTAGACACCGGCGATCGCAAGCGCGGCGGAGCCGGGCGCGGCGGGTCGCCGGCTAGAGACCGTTCAGCGCCGCCAGACAGGCGGCGCCCAGTGCGGCCGGGTCCGCGCCGATCTGGTCCAGGTTCACGATGCGCAGGCCCGCGTGCGGCGCAGCGGCCACCCACTGCCGCCCGACCTCGATCGGATGTATCGGATCGTCTTCGGCCGCGGCGACACCCAGCGGCGTTGTCAGCCGCTGTAGCTCTTCGAACGTCGGGGCGACATAGCCGGCGGCCTCTTCCATCGCGTCCGGCAGGTGCGGCCACTGGCCGCGCCAGGAGCGGGCCAACTCGTCGGCCAGCCACGGCGGGCTCGACGCGCGCATCTGCGCCGTCGTCGCCTCCAGGCCGTCATCGCGTAGCTGTTGCGCGGAGTGCTGCGCGGCGACCGCGGCGGTCGCGCCGTCTGGTGCGCCGGTCCACGCCGGCAGCGCGGCCAGCACCGCAACCGCGCGATCGGGATGGCGCAAAGCCCAGGCGACAGCCACCGCGGCGCCGATCGACACACCACCGACCGCGATCGGTCCGCCGCGGGCGGCGTCGTTCAACTCGTCCAGATAGCCCTCGATCAAACGGGTCGGCTGAGGCCGCGGCGTCAGCAGCCGGGCCCCGGCCTCGCGCAGCGGCGGGCCGAACGCCCGAGCGGCGTAGCTGTCGTCGGAGCCCGTTCCCGGCAACACGACCGCGGTCACCCCGCGCAGGTCGATAATCACCCCTAGATATTGCCTGGGCGCCGTTCGGCGTTTGGGGAACCATCGGGTCGACGGTGTCCGTTGTCGTGAGAGGATCGCGGGTACCCGGACCGGTAAGAAGCACATCACGACGCTCAGGAGAGGCCATGGCGGCGGAAGGTTATCTGCGCCGGCTGACTCGTCGGTTGACTGAGGACCCCGAGCAGCGCGACGCCGAGCAATTGTCGGACGAGGCGGTGACGACCGGCGCGCAGCGGGCCATCGACTGCGAGCGCGGCCAGGAGGTCACCGTCGTCGGAACGCTGCGCAGCGTCGAATGCAACGGCAAGGGCTGCGCCGACGGGGTTCGCGCCGAATTGTTCGACGGTACCGACACCATCGAGTTGGTCTGGCTGGGGCAGCGCCGGATTCCCGGGATCGAGTCGGGCCGCACGCTGCGCGTGCAAGGTCGGCTCGGCAAGTTGGAGAACGGCAGCAAGGCGATCTACAACCCGCACTACGAGATTCAGCGGTGAGCCGAGCCGCGGACGCCGTCGACGGCGACGTAGAGACTGCCCAGGTTCGCACCCCCGCCGACCGGATGATGCAGCAACTGGGCGGCGTTGCCGGCATCGTCTACTCGTCGCTGCCGGTTCTCGTTTTCGTCGGTACCTCGAGGCTGATGGGTCTGACCGCGGCGTCCAGCGCCGCGCTCGGCGTCGCCACGCTGATCCTGCTGTGGCGCCTGGTTCGCCGCGAGTCCGTGCAGCCGGCCGTGTCCGGCCTGATCGGTGTGGCCGTTTGCGTGCTGATCGCCTACCTGCTGGGGGAGTCGAAAGGCTATTTCCTGCTGGGCATTTGGATGTCACTGATCTACGCGGCGATCTTCGCGATCTCGATCGCGATCCGTCGGCCCGTCGTCGGCTACATCTGGAGTTGGCTGCACGGGCACGATCGCGGCTGGCGCGAGGTCCGTCGCGCGGTCTACGCGTTCGACGTCGCCACGCTCACCTGGGTGGTGGTTTTCGCCGCCCGATTCACCGTGCAGCGGGTCCTCTACGTCACCAACCACACCGGCTGGCTGGTGGTGGCGCGGATCGGAATGGGTTGGCCGCTGGCCGCGGTGGCGGCGCTGGTGACCGTCCTGGCAATCCGGACGGCGCAGCGCGCGATCGACGCCGCCACTACTGCGACGGCAGCAGATGCTGACGCAGTTCCTCTTCCGCCTCGGTGACCGCGACGAACAGCAGCTCGTCGCCGCCCTCGAGCGGTTCGTCGTCCTGCGGCACAATCACGCGGGGCCCACGCAGGATCGTCACCAGCGCGACGTCACGCGGTAGCTGCAGCTTGCGGACCGGCTTGCCGCCCCACGGGGTGTTGTCCGGCAGCGTGATCTCGACCAGGTTGGCCTGACCCTTCCGAAACTCCATCAGCCGCACCAGGTCTCCGACGGCGACGGCCTCTTCGATCAGCGACGCCAGCATCCGAGGGGTGGACACGGCCACGTCGACACCCCAGGCCTCGGTGAACAGCCACTCGTTGCGGGGGTCGTTGACTCGGGCTACCACCCGGGGCACGGCGAACTCGGTCTTGGCCAGCAGGCTGAGCACCACGTTCGCCTTGTCGTCGCCGGTCGCGGACACCACGACGTCGAACTCGTGCAGCTGGACCTGCTCCAGCACGCTCACCTCGCAGGCGTCACCCAGCCGCCAGTGCGCGGCCGGAATGGCGTCCTCGTCGATGTGTTCGGGCTTTCGCTCGATCAACGTCACGTCGTGTTTGTTGTCGATCAGCTCGCGGGCCACCGACCGACCGACCGCGCCCGCACCTGCGATAGCGACTCTCATCGGCGCCGCCCCTCCTCACTCGCGGCGCTCATGCGGCGCACGCTTGGGCCGCCGGCGCGTCTCACGACTCTGCGTCCTCGCTCGGCGGCAGCGCCGCTATGGCCAAGGCTTCCGCCGCACGCCCGGAGATCGCGGCGATGTAGACCTGATCGCCGGCCTGGATGACCGTTTTGGGTTCCGGGAGGATGCCGGTGCCGAAGCGGATCAGGAATGCCACCCGGGCGCCGGTGGCGGCCTCCAGATCGGTCGCCTTTCGGCCCACCCAGTCCTCGTGCAACACCACCTCCAGGACGGCGACGGTCCCGCTCGGGTCGCGCCACCGCGCGGTCTCGCTTTCCCGGGTGAGCGCGTTCAGCAGCCGATCCGTGGTCCATGGCACGGTGGCGATGGTCGGGATGCCGAGCCGTTCGTAGACTTCGGCGCGCTTGGCGTCGTAGATCCGCGCGACCACCCGTCGCACTCCGAAGGTTTCCCGGGCCAGCCGCGCCGAGATGATGTTGGAGTTGTCTCCGGACGACACCGCGGCGAACGCGTCGGCCCCTTCGATGCCGGCCTTGAGCAGCACATCACGGTCGAAGCCCAGACCGAGCACCTTCTCACCGGCAAACTCGGGGCTCAGCCGGCTGAACGCCGTGTCGTCGCTGTCGATCACCGCGACGTCGTGGCCGATTCTCGACAGGCCGTCGGCGACCGCCGAACCCACCCGGCCGCACCCCATCACAACCACGCGCACTAGAGGTCCTCTCGGCCCGCCAGCCATAGTGGCCAGTCGGTATGGGAGACATTCTCGTCTACCGAACGCTACCGGGGGGCGCGGTTGCCTTTACTCTTGGCTCTCGTGTCCAAACTTTCGACTGCGGCGCGCCGACTGGTGTTGGGCCGGCCGTTTCGCAGCGACCGGTTGAGCCATACCCTGCTGCCCAAGCGGATCGCCCTGCCGGTGTTCGCCTCCGATGCGCTCTCCTCGGTCGCCTACGCGCCCGAGGAAATCTTCCTGATGCTCTCGGTGGCCGGCCTGGCGGCGTATTCGCTGACACCGTGGATCGGTGTCGCGGTGGCCGCGGTGATGCTGGTTGTGGTGGCCAGCTACCGGCAGAACGTGCACGCCTACCCGTCCGGCGGTGGTGACTACGAGGTGGTCACCACCAACCTGGGGCCCAACGCCGGGCTGACGGTGGCCAGCGCGCTGATGGTGGATTACGTTCTCACAGTTGCTGTTTCGACCGCATCAGCGATGTCCAACATCGGCTCGGCGATCCCGTTCGTGGCCACCCACAAGGTGCTGTTCTGCATGGCCGCGATTCTGCTCGTGATGGCGCTGAACCTGCGCGGCATCCGCGAATCCGGTGTGGCTTTTGCCATCCCGACGTATGCGTTCATCGCCGGTGTGGGCATCATGCTGGCCTGGGGACTCATTCGGATCTACGTGATGGGCGAGCCCCTGCGGGCTGAGTCCGCCGGGTTCACGATGCACGCCGAACACGGTGCGATCACCGGCTTTGCGTTCGCCTTCCTGGTGGCGCGCTCGTTCTCGTCGGGCTGTGCGGCGCTGACCGGTGTCGAGGCGATCAGCAACGGGGTGCCGGCCTTCCGGAAGCCCAAGTCGCGCAACGCCGCGACGACCCTGTTGTTGCTCGGCGGCATCGCTGTCAGCCTACTGATGGGCATCATCCTGCTGGCCAAGGAGACCGGGGTTCAGATTGTCGACGACCCCGACGCGCAGCTGAGCGGCATCCCGCATGACTACCAGCAGAAGACGCTCGTCACCCAGATCGCACAGGCTGTCTTCGGAAGCTTTCACATCGGTTTCCTGCTGATCGCCGCGGTGACCGCTCTCATCTTGGTGCTGGCGGCCAACACCGCGTTCAACGGTTTTCCGGTGCTGGGCTCGGTGCTCGCGCAGGACAGCTACCTGCCCCGCCAGCTGCACACCCGCGGCGACCGGCTGGCGTTCTCCAACGGCATCGTGTTCCTGGCGGTCGCGGCGCTGGCCGCGATCATCGCGTTTCGCGCTCAGGTCACCGCACTGATTCAGCTCTACATCGTCGGGGTGTTCATTTCGTTCACCTTGAGCCAGATCGGCATGGTGCGGCACTGGACTCGGTTGTTGCGCAACGAAACCGATCCAGCCGCGCGGCGGACGATGATGCGGTCCCGGGTGGTCAACACGATCGGATTCGTGGCTACCGGTGCCGTGTTGCTGGTCGTCATGGTCACCAAGTTCCTGGCCGGCGCCTGGATCGCCCTGGTGGCCATGACGCTGCTGTTCGTCCTGATGAAGATGATTCGCAAGCATTACGACTCGGTCAGCCGGGAGATCGAGCAGCACGCTGAGGATCACGAGATGGTCTTGCCCAGCAAGAATCTCGCGATCGTGCTGGTGTCGAAACTGCATCTGCCGACCCTGCGTGCGTTGGCCTACGCGCGGGCGACGCGGCCCGACGTGCTCGAGGCCGTCACGGTGAGCGTCGACGATGCCGAAACCCGCGCGCTGGTCCGCCGCTGGGAAGACAGCAAGCTGAACGTACCGCTGAAGGTCATCGCGTCGCCATACCGCGAAATCACCCGTCCGATTTTGGATTACGTGAAGCGCGTCAGCAAGGAATCACCGCGCAGCGTGGTGACGATATTCCTGCCGGAGTATGTGGTCGGCCACTGGTGGGAGCACGCGCTGCACAACCAGAGCGCGTTGCGGCTCAAGGGCCGGTTGTTGTTCATGCCCGGGGTGATGGTGACATCTGTTCCGTGGCAACTCAATTCGTCCGAGCGAATCAAGACGATGCAGCCGCACGCGGCGCCCGGCGATGCGCGTCGGGGGATATTCGATTGACCTCCGACACCACCGCGGCTTCGCCGCCGGCACTGGAAGAACTGACGCTGACGGTCGGGGCGCCGGCCAATGGCGGCAGCTGTGTGGCGCGCCACGACGGCCGGGTGGTCTTCGTCCGCTACGCACTGCCCGGCGAGCGGGTTCGGGTGAGAGTCACCGCCGACCGCGGTTCGTACTGGCATGCCGAGACGATCGAGGTGATCGAGCCGTCCGTCGACCGCATCGCGTCGCTGTGCCCGATCGCCGGTGTGGACGGCGCCGGATGTTGCGATCTCGCCTTTGTCGAGCCGGCCGCGGCGCGGGCACTGAAAGCCGAGGTGGTGTCCAATCAGCTTGCCCGCCTGGGTAATTACCAGTGGAGCGATGACGTCCAGCCGCTGTCGCCCACCGGCGCAACCGGCTGGCGGACCCGGATCCGGCTCGATGTCGGCCCGGACGGCCGGCCCGGGTTTCACCGCTATCGCAGCGACGAGCTGATCGCCGATCTGAATTGTGCTCAGCTCCCGGCGGGAATGACCGACGGCCTGACCGATGCGGCCTGGCCGCCCGGCGTACACCTGCATGTCGTCGTCGACGACGACGGTCAACGCCACGTCGCGCGCACGGTGCGCCAGGGCCGGCGCAACACGACCGAAGTGGTTGAGGGCAGTCATCAGGGCGTGCAGCGAGCCGGGCGGCGCAGCTGGCAGGTGCCGGTGACCGGCTTCTGGCAGGCCCACCGCGACGCGGCCCGGACTTACAGCGACGTGGTGAGCGACTGGGCTCGACCCGATCCGGGCATGATCGCATGGGATCTCTACGGCGGCGCAGGCCTGTTCGCCGCTGCCCTGGCCGACGGTGTGGGGGAGTCGGGGCAGGTGCTCACCGTCGACAGTGCGCGCGCGGCGTCGCGGGCGGCGCGTGCCGCCTTGGCCGATCTTCCGCAGGTGCGCGTGGTCGGTGATTCGGTGCGGCGGGCGCTGACCGCGCAGCGTGGACGAGCCGACGTGGCCGTGCTGGATCCGCCGCGGGGCGGTGCCGGGCGTGAGGTGATCGATCTGCTGGCCGCAGCGGGAGTGCCGCGGATCGTCCATATCGGTTGCGAGGCTGCATCGTTCGCACGTGACGTCGGGCTGTATCAGGGTCACGGTTACGCGGTGCACGAGCTTTCGGTGTTCGACTCGTTCCCGCTGACCCATCACATCGAGTGCGTCGCACTGCTGACCCGCTGACTGCCGACAGCGAATTTCGGCGATACCGCTACCGAGCGTTCGATAATCGCCCGCCCCGGGCTGTGGGGCGTAAAGAAACCGTTAGAGAATCAGCCACACCCGACCCGGGAGGCTTAGTGTCGCTTTCCGGGCATCATCGTCGATGGGCTGAACACGCCGGTGGCACGGCCCGATCCCTGATCGCATCCGGCCGATGGGTACGAAGGGAGAGCGGTGTCGGTACTCCCTGACGTCGGTGAGCCAGTGTTCAACGTCCTGGCGATGAACCTCGAGTTGGACCCTCAGTTTCCGGTGACATCGTGAGTTCTCCGTCGGCTATGGCAGACGCAACCGATCTTCCCGACGACCAGAAGGTGTCGTCGAGCTTTGCCGATGCGTGGAAGCGGCTCTTCTTGGGCAGGCCGCTCATCAACGAGCACTTGGAAGACGAGAGCTTGTCGAACACCGTTGCGTTGGGCGCGCTGTCACCGGATGCGATCTCCTCGACGGTCTACGGCCCCGAACAGATCATGGTGGAATTACTGCCGGCCGCCGGACTGTCCGCATTCGTCCTGGTGCTGCCGATCGCCGCCGTGATTCTCCTGATTTTAACGCTGGTGACCGCGTCCTACCGGCAGGTCGTCATCGCTTACACCCAACGCGGCGGCTCGTATGTGGTGGCGCGCAGCAACTTCGGGCCGCGAATCGCCCAGATCTCATCGGCGGCACTACTCATCGATTACGTGGTGACCGTCGCCGTACAGTGCGCGTCGGGCACGTTCGCGGTGGTGTCGGCGGTGCCACGGCTGGGCCCCTACCACCTGGTGATCACGGTGGTGGCGCTGCTACTCATTTCGTATGCCAACCTGCGCGGAATGAAAGAGGCGGGCCGAATATTCGCGGTGCCCGTATATGCCTTCATCGCAATGCTGTCGGTGCTGATCGTCACCGGCGTTGTGCGTGACATCGTCTGGGGCCTGCCGAAATACGATGCCGAACATATCGTCGGCGCGGTGCCCGTTCACCATGGCAACGGGCTCGTTATGGGCGCCAGCATCCTGATTTTGTTACGCGCGTTCGCCAACGGGGGCACATCGCTGACCGGAGTCGAGGCAATCGCCGACGCAGTCAACGTCTTTCGGAAGCCACAGGGTCTCAACGCGCGCCGGGTGCTGACCGCGATGGCCTGCGTCCTCGGATTCCTGTTGGTGGGAGTCATCTACCTGGTGCACGCCACCCACGCCACCCCCTTCGTCGCCGAATACCCGTCGATGCTGTCCGAAATCGGCCGCGCGGTCTTCGGCAACGGTGTGGTCGGTCAGATCATGTATGTACTGCTGCAGACGTCGAGCGCGGCGATCCTGTTCTTCGGCGCCAATACCAGCTTCAACGGCTTCCCCGCATTGACCAGCTTCGTGGCCGAGGACAGCTTTCTGCCGCGGCCGATGATGAAACGTGGTCACCGGCTGGTGTTCTCCAACGCCATCATCGTGCTGACCGCGCTGGCGGTAACGCTGGTGATCGTGACCGGGGGATCGGTCGACGCGGTGGTACCGCTGTTCGCGATGGGTGTGTTCACCGGTTTCTCGATGGCCGGCTACGGCATGACCAAACACCATCTGACCCACCGTGACCCGGGTTGGCGGCGAAAACTCGTGATCAACTTGTCCGCGGGCATCCTGTCCACGGCCGTGGTCTTGATCTTCGCGGTGGCGAAATTCACCGAGGGCGCCTGGTTGGTCGTGGTCGTCTTCCCAATCCTGGTGTTCGGGTTGATGCGACTCAACCGCCAGTACCGCGACGAAGCCTCCGTTCTGGAGATGTTGGGCACTGAGCGCCCCGAGTTGACCAGACATCCGCAACATCGGATCTTTGTCTTCGTCGACCACTATGACCTTGCCGCGGTCGAGACGCTGCACTATGCGACCGAGCAGCACGCCGAGCAACTGACCGCGGTGCACTTCGCGATTGACGAATCGCACGCGGCGCGACTGCAGCGGCGCTGGGAGCACTTCCAACAGCGGATTCCACTGCGGACGGTTCACTGCGCGGATCGCAACTTGATCCGGCGGGCGCAGGAACTTGTCACTCAGGAAATCGAGGACAACCCCGGCATCAAGATGACCGTGCTGTTGCCGCGGCGGACCTATGCACCCCTGGTGGGTCGGCTGTTGCACGATCGCACCGCCGACAAGATGGCCAATGCGATCAGTCGCATTCCGGGTGCCACCGCGCAAATCTTGGTCTACGACATAGGATCTCGGATCGCGCGAACGGCCGCGCGCCAGTGAACGTTTAGGCCAGCACGAAATACCGCAGCCACAGATAGAGCGCGCACAAGACGGTGGACAGCGTGGTGATCACGATGCCCTTGCGGGTGAATTCCCAAAACGAGATGGAGTAGCCCGACCGTAGGGCGATCCCGATCATCACGATGTTGGCGCTGGATCCGACCGCGGTGAGGTTGCCTCCCAAGTCACCGCCGAGCGCCAGCGACCACCACATCACGTCGTGGTGTTCCTGGTGCGGCATGGCCGAGGCGAGGTGGGTGACGATCGGTGTCATGGTGGCCACATACGGGACGTTGTCGATCAGGCCGGATGCCAGTGTCGACACCACCAGGATCAACATGGTGGTGAAGAGCACATTGCCACCGGTCGCGCTCGCCGCCAGCTCGCCCAGCCGTTTGATGAAGCCGGTTTTGAGCAGCGCGCCAACCATGATGAACAGGCCGACGATGAACAGCAGGGTGTCCCACTCGACGCTCGCCAAAAAGTCCGACTTCTCCATCTTGGACACCAGGATCAGCGCGCCGGCGCCGAGCAGCGCAACCAGCGAGGGCTGGATATGGATGGTCGGGGAAACGATGAACCCGACGAACACCAACAACATGACCGCTGCGCATTTGATGAGCAACCCACGGTCGCGCAGAACGCCGCGCTCATTCAAAGACATCACATCGGCGACTCGTTCGGGAGCGACAGCGGAAAATCCGCGGAACACCAACGGTGAAACAGCGACGAAGACCAGCATGATGATGACGACGATCGGTGCCATGTTGAGCAGGAAAGCGTTGAATGACAGACCTTTACGCGCCCCGATGATGATGTTGGGCGGGTCTCCCACTAGCGTCGCGGCGCCCCCGATATTCGAGGCGAACACTTCCGCGATCAACATTGGTACCGGGTTGATCGACAGCCGGTCGCACACCAGCAAGGTAACGGGGGCTATCAGGAGCACCGAGACGACGTTGGGAAGCAGGGCCGAGGCCATTGCCATGACCAAGGTGAGCATGATCATAATGCGCACCGGAGATCCGTTGGCGCGCTTGGCTGCCCAAATGGCAGCGTACTCGAAGACGCCAGTGTGCTGCAGAATGCTGACGATGATCATCATGCCGAGCATCAAAAAGATGACGTCCCAGTCGATGCCGGTCTCTTGGGAGTAGTACACATCGGCTGCATCGATGGCGGGCAGTGCAACCATCATTCCGGCGCCGACAAGGGCGACCGTGGTCTTGTTGAACCGCTCGCTGATGATGAAGCCGTACGCGACGACGAACACCGCGATGGCGATATGCATCTGGATCTCTGTTGACGTCACCGCCGCAACTCCGCAGGGTACGAATACGAGACGACTATCGGCGTGTCGATGCTCACGGCGCAATCGTCTCCGCAAATCCGGGCGCACGCATGGGAGTAATAGTAAATTGCACACCCTGCTTCGGGCGCGGGCGTTAAAAAATCCTAACGCCCCTCTGATCCGTGCGGCCGGTGCCCACTTCTCAGGTCAACATGAAGTAGCGCAGCCACAGGTAGAGGGCGCACAGGACAGTGGACATCGCCGTGACCAGTACGCCCTTACGGGTGAATTGCCAAAACGAGATGGGGTTGCCCGATTTCAGCGCGATGCCAAGCATCACGATGTTGGCGCTGGATCCAACGGCGGTGAGGTTGCCGCCCAGATCGCCGCCGAGCGCCAGCGACCACCACATCACGTCGTGGTGCGCCTGCGCCGGAACGACAGCGGCCAGGTGACCCACGATCGGGGTCATCGTCGCGACGTAGGGAACGTTGTCGATGATGCCCGACAGCAGCATTGACACACCCAGAATCAGCATCGTGGTTACCAGCACGTTGCCGCCGGTGGCATCGGCCGCCATCTGGCCGAGGGTTCTGATGACTCCGGTCTTGAACAGCGCGCCGACCATGATGAACAGGCCGACCATGAACAGCAGGGTGTCCCACTCGACGTTGGCCAAATAGTCCGACTTGTCCAGTCCAGAGATCAGGATGAGGAGGCCGGCGCCCAACAGGGCAACCAATGCGGGCTGAAGATGTATGGCCTCGGAGACGATGAATCCGACGAGAACCAGAAGCAACACCGCGACGGACTTGATCAGCAATACGCGGTCCTGCACGGCTTCCCTCTCGTCAACCGTCATCACATCGGCAACCCGGTCGGGATCCGCAGCGGACAGGCCGCGGAACATCACCGGCAGCATGGCCACAAAGACGAGGAGGATCACCAGCACTACCGGCGCCATGTTGATAAGAAATGAGTTGAACGACAAGCCCTTGCGTGCGCCGATGATGATGTTGGGCGGGTCCCCGACCAGGGTGGCCGTCCCGCCGATATTGGAGGCGAATACCTCGGCCATCAAAAGCGGCACCGGGTTGAAAGCCAGGCGTTCACACACCAGCAAGGTGACCGGGGCGATCAGCAACACTGAGACCACGTTGGGAAGTACGGCAGAAGCCAGCGCCATGATGAGGACCAGCAGGATCATGATGCGCAGAGGAGATCCGTTGGCGCGCTTGACTGCCCAGATCGCGGCATATTCGAATATCCCGGTGTGGCGCAAGATGCTGACGATGATCATCATGCCCAGCATCAAAAAGATGACGTCCCAGTCGATTCCGCTCGCTTGCGAGTAGAAGACATCGTGAGATTCGATCACCGGCAACGTGATCATCAAGCCCGCGCCGACCAGCGCAACGGTGGTGTTGTTAAAGCGTTCGCTGATGATGCATGCGTAGGCCGCGACAAAGACTGCGATAGCGAAATACGTCATCGGCGGCCGATCGAGATTCCCTGAGCCTCGGTGCTCACGATCATGATTCTTTCGATGACGTTCTCGGCACGGAACTACCCTATTACATGAGTCGACTCACCATGCCGCGCCGATCAGCACCACAGCGTCCGGATCGCGAAAACGTCGGGCGCTCTTGATGAATGGCGACCGCTCCTAGGACGCCGCCAACTACCGGCTACTCCTCTTTGAGCGCAGCCGAGAGCAACCGCGACGCGGTGATCACACCGTGCAGCTTTCCGTCTTTGACCACAGCGACCAGCGGACTGCGCAGCCGCGCCATGACCTCGGCCACCTCGATGATGGTGTCGTCTGCCTCGGCCACCGGGATGTGCTGCCGCTGCTTGGGCAGCATGTCGCGGATGGTCTTGCCGCTGAGCTTCTCCGCCGCGTGGTCGGCCATCGACTCGGTGACGACGCTTGCCAGCCCGGGGTCGTCCTGCACGTAGCCGGGCACGATGAAGCGCACCACCTGCGAGGCCGGTAGTACCGCGAACGGCGTCTCCGACGACTCGGTGACCACCACCAGTCCGTTGAGCCGATGCTCAGCGAGCAGACGGACTGCGTCTAGCGCGTTTGAGTCTATTTTTACAACTGGAAACTTCTCGTCGAGATCCTCTGCCCGCACACCGCAACAATACGTCCGTCAAGAGGATTCGGTAATCGGGATGGGTGTAAGGGAATTCTCAGGTTTCGTTCGAACTACCTGAGAGCGCACTCAGGTTTGGGCGCCGGAGTGGCACTCAGGATTTGAGCGCCGCGGCCAACAAGCGTGATGCCGTGATCACGCCGTGCAGGACTCCATTCTCAGTCACTGCGATCAGCTGGCACCGCTGTTGAGACATCTCCGCGGCCACCTTGATCACGCCGTCCCGTGCATCGACGCACGGAACTTTGCGGAGGTCTTTCGGCAGCAGGTCGCCCACCGTCTTGTCGGCCAAGTTTTGCGCGTGGTCGGCCAGCGCGTCACCGAGCACGCCCGCGAGGGTGACATCGGCCTGCACATAGCGCGGTAGTACGAAATACAACATCTCGGAAGCCAGGATCACCGCGTACGGCTTGTGCGACGCGTCGGCGACGACGAGACCGGGCAGACCGTGCTCCGCGATCATCCGGGCAGCGTCCATGGCGTCAGAATTCAACTGCACGATCAGAAATTGCTCGTCGAGGTCCTTTGCCCGCACTAGGCCACCATACGACCGAATCTCGCCGCTAGGCGAAGTAGCGCAACCACAGGTAACCCACGGACAAAGCGCACGACATCGCGGTCACTGCAGCGCCTCGTTTGGTGAAGTCCCAAAAGGACACGGGATGGCCTGCACGTTCGGCGATACCAACCGCGACAATATTGGCGCTGGCCCCTACCGGGGTGAGGTTGCCGCCCATCACGGTGCCCAGCAGCAGCGCCCACCACAGCACCCCGGAACTGTCGTGGCCCGGAATGGAATCCGAGAATTGCGCGACGATGGGTGTCATGGCGGCCGCATAGGGCACGTTGTTGATGAAGCTGCCGAGCGTGAACGAGATGATCAGGATCAGCAGGGTGGCTTTCCAGGCGTCGCCGTGGGCGACGCCGCTGGCCACCTTGGCGAGCTCCTTGATCACGCCGGTCCGCACCAGTGCGCCCACCATGACGAACAGTCCGGCGAAGAACAACAGCGTTTCCCATTCGACGCTGGCCAGGTAGAACTCACGGTCGAGGCCGGAAACCACGATCAGGATCCCGGCGCCGGCCATCGCCACCATCGACGGCTCCATGTGGATCTGCCGGTGCAGCACGAATCCCATGAACACCAGTGTCAGAACGAACGCGCATTGCTTGAGCAGCTTCGGGTTTCGGATCGCTTCACGCTCGTCGAGCGCCATCACATCGGCGATTCGCTCCGGGTCGGCAACAAAAAAGCCCGGGTAGAGGCGCGGCAGGATCAAAATCAGCGCGACGAGGACGAGCAAAACCGCCGGCGCCATGTTCGCGCTGAATTCGATGAAGCTCAGGTGGGCGCCGGTACCGATGATGATGCTGGTCGGGTCACCCACCAGGGTCGCCGCGCCGGCGATATTGGCGGCGATTGCCTCGACGACGAGGAACGGCGCGGGATTGACCTCGAGCCGGTCGCACACCAGCAGGGTAACGGGGGCGATCAGCAGCACCGTGGTGACGTTGTCCAACACGGCAGTTCCGAGCGCCGTGACCAGAATCAGCAGGATCATGATCCGTAGCAGAGAACCCTTGGCGCGCTTGGCCGACCAGATCGCCACGTATTCGAACGCGCCGGTCTGGCGAACGACGCTGACGATGATCATCATGCCGAGCAGCAGGAACAGGACGTCCCAGTTGACCCCGGTGTCGCGCGAGTAAAAGATGTCGTCAGAGGTGAACCAGGGCAAGAAAAACATCAATACCGCGCCGGCCAATGCCACCTTGGTCTTGTTGAAACGGTCGGTGGTGATCAGCACGTAGCAGACCACGAACACGGTGGACGCATACACAGCGTGGAACAGGGCGCTGCTCATCGGCGGTCCTGTCGGGCGGATGCGCTGCTCGGCATGGACGGATCAGTGGCCCTCAATGTGCGAGCGCCGCAGCCAAGGGGGGCGACATCGAGATCACGCCGTTGAATCCTGACGTCCGTCCGCTAAGCGCGGTGGCGCCGACTGAGCAAGTCATGCCGCACTCCCGAATAGCCCGTAATTGAGGGAAGGCATGAACAGCACGTCAAACGAACGCCGACCAGACTTCCCGGCACACCGGGGGCTACGTTAGCAGGCCTGCCTGTGCAGTTTCTGAGCGCGGAGGTTGCGTGTGTGGTGTTGCATCCGCGCTGGTCCGCGTGCCAAGAAGGCGGCTTTGCGTACACTAGCTGAATGCTTGAACAGATCCGTGGGCCCGCCGATCTGCAGCACCTGTCGCAGGCGGAACTGTGTGATCTGGCCGCCGAGATACGTGACTTTCTGATCCACAAAGTTGCGGCGACGGGCGGCCACCTCGGCCCGAACCTCGGCGTCGTCGAGTTGACGCTGGCCTTGCACCGGGTGTTCGACTCACCGCACGACCCGATCATCTTCGACACCGGCCACCAGGCCTACGTGCACAAGATGCTCACCGGACGCGCGGCGGACTTCGAAACACTGCGCAAAAAGGATGGCCTGTCGGGCTATCCGTCGCGCTCCGAAAGCGAGCACGACTGGGTCGAGTCCAGTCACGCGAGCGCCGCGCTGTCCTACGCCGACGGGCTGGCCAAAGCCTTCGAGCTGACTGGACACCGCAACCGGCACGTGGTCGCGGTGGTCGGCGACGGCGCGCTCACCGGCGGTATGTGCTGGGAGGCGTTGAACAACATCGCCGCCGCCCGGCGCTCGGTGGTGATCGTCGTCAACGACAACGGGCGCAGCTACGCGCCAACCTTCGGCGGGCTGGCCAATCACCTGGCCACGCTGCGGCTGCAGCCCGGCTACGAGTCTCTGCTGGAGCGCGGACGCAGCGCCGTGCGCGGCATGCCCGTCTTCGGTGATCTGGCCTACCAGTTCATGCACAGCGTCAAAGCCGGTGTGAAGGACGCTCTTTCGCCGCAGCTGCTGTTCACCGACCTCGGGCTGAAGTACATGGGTCCGGTCGACGGGCATGACGAACACGCGGTCGAAGCCGCACTGCGACGGGCCCGCGGATTCCACGGTCCGGTGCTGGTGCACGTCGTCACCCAGAAAGGACGCGGCTACGGTCCGGCCGAAGACGACGAGGCCGACCAGATGCATTCCTGCGGGGTGATCGATCCGGTGACCGGTCTGGCCACCAATGTTCCCGGGCCGAGTTGGACCGCGACGTTCACCGAGTCGCTGATCGAGCAGGCGACCAAGCGTCGCGACATCGTCGCGATCACCGCGGCCATGCCGGGGCCGACCGGGTTGAGCGCGTTCGGAGAACGCTTCCCGGACAGGCTGTTTGACGTAGGTATTGCCGAGCAGCACGCAATGACGTCGGCGGCCGGGCTGGCGATGGGCGGCATGCATCCCGTGGTCGCGATCTACGCGACCTTCCTCAACCGGGCGTTCGACCAGATCATGATGGACGTCGCACTGCACAAGCTGCCCGTCACAATCGTGCTCGACCGGGCCGGGGTCACCGGAAGCGACGGGGCCAGCCACAACGGCATGTGGGACCTGTCGATGCTGGGCATCGTGCCCGGCATCCGGGTGGCCGCACCCCGCGACGGCGCGCGCCTGCGTGAAGAACTCGGCGAGGCGGTGGCCGTCAACGACGGCCCGACCGTGATCAGGTTCCCGAAAGGTGATGTCGGCGAAGACATTCCGGCGATACAACAACGTTCCGGAGTTGACGTACTCGCGGTGCCGGCCGACGGTCTCGGTGCCGACGTGCTGCTGGTGGCGGTCGGGGCATTCGCGTCGATGGCACTGGCGGTGGCCGAGCGGCTGCGCGATCAGGGCATCGGCGTCACAGTGGTCGACCCGCGATGGGTCCTTCCGGTGTCAGAGGCGTTGGGGGAGTTGGCGATCGCGCACAAGGTGGTCGTCACGCTGGAAGACAACGGGGTGGCCGGCGGTGTCGGCTCGGCCGTATCTGCCGCGCTGCGGGCGGCCGAGATCGATGTGCCGTGTCGCGATGTCGCTCTGCCGCAACGGTTCTTCGATCACGCGTCGCGCGGTGAGGTGCTCGCCGACGCCGGTCTGACCGACCAGCACGTGGCACGTCGCATCACCGGCTGGATCGCGGCTTTGTCTCGCGACGATGCGGGCCGGGACGGCCCGAGGAGAAGCGGGACCATCGATGTGGCGGGTGACGGTGTCGACTCCGGTGCCGCGATCACCGAGCAGCTGGACTGACCTCGGCCTGTTCTTCGCGACACGTAAACCTCTGCGACGACACGCCGGGCAGCGTCGCAACGGTTCACGTCTCGGCGTCTCCGGCCGGCTCAGGCGATGATTTCAGCGCTTCAGCCAAGACCGGCACCGCCAACTCACGTTGCCAATTGCGGGCCTGACCCGCGGCCAGGAACTCGTCGATCGTCGCGGCCACGTCGTCACCGCCGGCGTGCGCTTCCCAGTCCCAACACAGCCGCCGGACCACTTCTGGGGTAACCAGATTCTCGGGCGGCACCGCCACCCGTTCCGACAACTCCCGCAGCGCGGCACGGGCCGCGTCGAGCCGCGCGGCAGCCTCCGGTCGTCGTCGTGCCCAGCGCGCCGGCGGGGGCGGGCCGTTCGGTGCTTCGGCATCGTCTGCAGAACCGGGGTTTTCGCGCGCAGCCTTGAGCGCCGCCAGCCAGGTCGAGGCGCTGCGGCGCTGCCGTTTTCCGCCGAAGATCGGCAACGCGACCAAGTCGTCAAGGGTTTTCGGGTCCGCGGCCGCGGCATCGATGATCGCCGAATCGGGCAGGATGCGACCCGGCGCGATGTCGCGCCGTTGCGCGATTTCGTCCCGCACCGTCCACAATTCGCGGACCGCGGCCAGCCCGCGCTGATTGCGCACCTTGTGTATGCCGGACGTCCGGCGCCAGCGGTCCCGGCGGGTCATCGGCGGGCTCTGGCCGGCACTGCGTCGAAGGTAGTCGAATTCCTCTGCAGCCCAATCGGTTTTGTCTTGCTCCTGGAGAACGGCGGCGACTGCGTCTCGCAGCTCGATGAGCACCTCGACGTCGAGCGCCGCGTAGTTCAGCCACGCGGCCGGCAGCGGACGACGGGACCAGTCCGCCGCGCCGTGGCCTTTGGCCAAACCCACACCCAGCAGGCGTTGCGTCATCGCCGCCAAGTTGACGCGGTCGAAACCGGCCAGCCGCCCGGCTAATTCGGTGTCGTACAGCGCCGGCGGCTGCATGCCGACCTCGGCGAGGCACGGCAGGTCCTGGTCGGCTGCGTGCAGAATCCACTCGTCGGAAGTCATCACGTCGGCGACGGGCCGCAGCACGGTCAGCGGATCGCGGCCGTGACTGACCGGGTCGATCAGCACGGTCCCGGCACCGGCCCGGCGGATCTGAATCAGGTAGGCGCGATTGGAGTAGCGGAACCCCGACGCGCGCTCGGCGTCCACCGCGAACGGGCCGTGGCCACCAGCCAACAGCGTTGCGGCGGCTTTGATTTCGTCGGCGCTGATCGACAGGTCGGGCACCCCATCGACGGGATGCAGCAGCGGCGCGACGTCAGGTTCCGCGGCGTCGGAGGTTTCGGTGTGTGGTTCTGTCGGCTCGCTGGCCATATCAAACGCGCGACCGGGTGCCCAAATCTGTCACCCCGACCGGCGGCAGCCCCGCGGCGTGCTCGAGCACCTGGCAGAACGCTTCGACATGGGTACCGATGTCGGTGGTGAGGGCGGTCCAGGACGCGCGCAGCTCCAGCTGGTGAGCGCGCGGTGGCCCGGAGATGTCGCCATAGCGGACCGAGGTGGTGGCAGTCACGGTGCCGCCCAGTGCGGTGACCTGATCGGCGCGCGCGTCCAGCGCTTCGACCAGCCAGCTCCACGCGACCTCCGGCAACAGCGGGTCGACGGCTTCGCTGGAATCCAGGTCGGCCTGGATGTAGGCGACCAGCCGCATGGTGCCGTCCCACGCGTCGGCGCCTTCGGGGTCATAAAGCAGGATCAACCGTCCAAAGGCGTCGCCCTCGGACCGCTCCGGCACGACGTCGACCTCGGGCCGCTTCACTTCGGCGCCCAACGCGTAGCTGTAGGGCGCGAGACGCTGTGGCGGTCGGATCGGGCCAAGCTCGATTTCGGGTCGGACGGTGGCTCCGCTCATTGCCTCCACAGCCTCGCGAAACGGGACCGGCTCGGCTGCTGTCATGCGCGCCGTACCTCCTCGTCGCTTCGCTCCGCCGTGCAGCGTCACCGGCGGTTTACCGCGTTTGACGCTAGACCTTTCCGGCGACACGCGGACACAGGCGCGCCGTTTTGGACCGACGGGCGCGGCGGCGGCGATCTGAGTTGTCATCGCTCGTCAGCCGTGAATCGCGCCGGCCGCTTTTCGCGGTGGGCGGCCAGGCCCTCACGCACGTCGGGCCCGCTGAAGCTCAAGAACTCCAGGCCAAGGGAGGTTTCGAAGGCCGGCGCCGCCGTTCGATACCAGTGGTTGAGGCTGTGTTTGGTGAACCGGATCGCCGACTGAGCACCGTGCGCCAGCTCGTTGGCGATCCGGGTGGCGGTGTCGAGCACCTCGCCGTCGTCCACGCACAGCGACACCAGCCCGATGCGTTCGGCCTCCTCGCCGGACAGCGGAGCGCAGGTCAGCAGGTAGTACTTGGCTTTGGCCATCCCGACCAGCAATGGCCAGCAGATGGCGGCGTGATCGCCGGCCGCCACGCCGAGCTTGGTGTGCCCGTCGATGATCTTGGCGTTGCGCCCGGCCACCGACACGTCGGCCAGCAGCGCGACGACCAGACCCGCTCCCACCGCGGCGCCGTGGATCGCCGAGATCACCGGCTTGTCCAGGTTGATCATGTTGAGCACCAGGTCGCGGGCCTCACGCATGATCCGCATTCGGGTCTCGTGCTCGCCCATGGTCTCGTCGATCAGGTCGAAGCTGCCGCCCGACGAGAAGGCCTTGCCTTCGCCGCGGACCAGCACCGCGCGCACTCCCTCGTCGCGACCGATGGCCGGCCAGATGTCGGCGAGGTCGCGGTGCATCTGCGGGCCGACCGAGTTGAGTCCGGGCGAGTCGAGAATCACGTGCAGCACGCCGTGCTCGGCGCGTTCGACCCGCAGGCTGGGAAACTCGTCGTAGCTGACGGCTGGGTGGCTGACGGGCATCCGGGCTCCTGACGACGGGCTTGCGGTCATTACCGACGACGAGATTACGCACGGGGTGGCGTGACATCAGTGCCGAGATGCGGAAGGCGGCGCATCGGCTTGCGTGCTTGTCGAGCCAGGATCAGCCGTCAACTGCGCGAACCGCAAGGGCCCACGATGGTGAATCGGTAGCTGAGACGACGTTCGGCGACGCGTCCTGTGTCTGGATAGAGCTAATCTCAGTCGGTGCGGCCAACAGTGAGACTTTCGCAGTGGCGGCGAGAAGTGTTGTGGACCAACTTCTGGCTGATACCCACCATGGAGGTGCTGGCCGCGGTCGCGTTGTTCTGGGGGACCCTCGAAGTTGACCGGGCGGCCTATCACCACGAAATCACCTTGCCGGCCTGGGTCGAGGCGGGCAGCGCCGACACGGCACGCGAAATTCTGTTGGCGGTCGCCGCCGCGATCATGACCGTGATCGGGATCAATTTCTCAGTCACCATTGTCACTCTGACCCTGGCCTCTACCCAGTTCGGACCGCGGATGCTGCGCAACTTCATCCGCGATCGCGGTACGCAACTGACCCTGGGCACCTTCGTGGCCACAGCGGTCTACTGCGTGTTGGTGTTATTGGCCATCGGGCCCGGGGAGAATGGCGAGTTTGTGCCGCACTTCTCGGTCTCGATGGTGTTTGCGCTGGTGCTGGTCGATTTAGCGGTGCTCATCTACTTTCTGCACCACATCGCTATTGCGATACAGCTGCCATTTGTCATCGCCAGTATCGCCCGGGACCTGGCGCGCTACCTGCGGGTGCGAAGACCCGACATACCGATGAGAAGACCATCCGACCCGGATGACGGCGACGAGATCAGCGGATTGATCGCCACCATAGAGTCGGCCGGATCACTGGTGGTCACACCGCAAGGCGGCTACCTGCAAGCGATTCGCTATGACATGTTGGTGCGGCTGGCGTCAGCGTTTGATGGAGTGATCCACGTGCCGTATCGTCCCGGCAACTTCTTGGTCGAAGGCAGTGAGCTCGTGGGGGTGTGGCCGCCACACGCCGCCGATCAGGTCGCCCGCTGCCTGAAGCGGGCTCAGATCACCGGGCCGGTCCGCACGCTCGCCCAGGATCCCGCCTTCGGCATCGATCAATTGGTCGAAATAGCCATCCGCGCACTGTCGCCCGCGGTCAACGACACGTACACGGCGATGACGTGCGTGGACTGGCTCAGCAACACGTTGTGCCAACTCTCCAGGGTATGGAGACCCGCACCGGCCTACCGCGACCGCGCCGGGCGGATACGCGTCATCTGCGAGCAAGTCAGCTACGAAAACATCGTCCAGCGATCGTTTGACAAGATCCGCCAGGCCAGTAGCGGCATGCCTGCCTTGTTCATGCGTCAACTCGAAGCGCTGAAAGCGATCATGGATCAGACGACCGACCCCTGCCACGCCGGCGTCCTGATGGATCAAGCCAACATGATTCAGCGAGCCAGTCTGGAAACGGTGCCAGAACAATCTGACCGGATGGCCGTGGAACGCCGATACAACGCCGTCACCGCCAGCTATATCGCAAAAATGCCGGCTTGAACGAACTCTGTCGCACCACCTGAACCAGGCTCATCGTGGCTGCACCTCGGCGGCCCGCCGCGTTCGGCTATCGGCCCGTCGTGGCAGCATTGAAGCTGATGAGTGACCGTCGCACGCTTCCCGAGTCGCCGTATCTGGCCGCGGCCGCCGGCCGCAAACCCAACCGGGTCCCGGTGTGGTTCATGCGTCAGGCGGGCCGCTCCCTGCCGGAATACCGCGAGCTGCGCAGGCAGAACACCATGATGGAAGCCTGCTTCAACGCCGAGTTGGTCGCCGAGATCACGTTGCAGCCGGTTCGCCGTCACGAGGTCGACGCCGCAATCCTGTTCTCCGACATCGTGGTTCCGCTGCGTGGCGCCGATGTCGACGTGGACATCGTCGCCGATGTCGGCCCGGTCATCGCTTCGCCGGTGCGTACCGCCGCCGATGTCGACGCGCTGCGGCCGCTCGATCCGGGTGGCGTCCAGCCGGTTGCGGACGCGGTCGCGCTGCTGGTCCGCGAGCTCGGCCAGGTTCCGCTGATCGGCTTCGCCGGTGCGCCGTTCACGTTGGCGTCCTACCTCGTCGAGGGCGGGCCGAGCCGTAACCACGCCAAGACCAAGGCGATGATGCTGTCCGAACCCGACTGCTGGCGCGCGCTGATGGACAAGCTGACCGACCTGACCATCGGGTTCCTGCGAGTCCAGCTCGACGCCGGGGTGGACGCGATTCAGGTGTTCGATTCCTGGGCCGGTGTGCTGTCGTTGGCCGACTACCGCCGGTACGTGTTGCCGCACAGTGCACGGGTGTTCGCCGCACTCGCCGATCACGGCGTTCCGATGACGCACTTCGGGGTGGGCACCGCCGAACTGCTGGGCGCGATGTCGGCGGCCGGCGCGACGGTCGTCGGGGTCGATTGGCGGACGTCGCTGGTCGATGCGGCGGCGCGGGTCGAAAGCGGTAAGTCGTTGCAGGGCAATCTCGATCCGGCGGTGCTGTTGGCCGGCTGGCCGACCGTCGAGCGGGTGGCGCGCACGGTGGTCGACGACGGGCGACGCGCCGTGGATGCCGGCGCGGCCGGGCACATCTTCAACCTCGGCCACGGCGTGCTGCCCGAGACCGATCCTGCCATCCTCACCGACCTGGTAGCGCTGATTCACTCCTTATGACTTCTACGAAGCGATCGTATTGCGTTGTGGGCGGCGGAATTTCAGGTCTCACCGCCGCGTACCGGCTGCGCCAGACAGCCGGTGAAGACGCGAGCATCACGGTGTTCGAGCCGTCAGACCGACTCGGCGGCGTGCTGCGCACCGAACAGGTCGGCGGCGTGGCCGTCGACGTCGGTGCCGAGGCGTTCGTGGTGCGCCGACCCGAAATGCCGGCGCTGATGGCCGAATTGGACCTGGCCAACGAGCAACTCGGCACCACCGGGGCGCGCCCGCTGATCTACAGCCAGGCACGGCTGCACCCGCTGCCGACCGGGACGCTCAACGGCATCCCGTCATCGGCGGAGTCGATGGCCGGCCTGGTCAACGACGCCACGCTGGCTCGCATCGCCGCCGAACCCGGGCAACCGTTGAACTGGACCCGGGGCGCCGACCCGGCCGTCGCGGAGTTGCTCACCGACCGGTTCGGCGAACAGGTGGTGACCCGCTCGGTCGATCCGATGCTCAGCGGTGTTTACGCCGGATCGGCGGCGACCATCGGGCTTCGCTCGGCGGCGCCGACCCTGGCCGCGGGTCTGGATGCCGGCGCCACCAGCGTCACCGATGCGGTCCGCCAAGCACTCAGCAGCATCACCGCGGGCCCGATCTTCGGCGCGGTGGGCGGGGGATACACCGTGCTGGTGCAGGAACTGGTCCGTCGCGGCCGGTTCCACTGGGTGCAGGCCGCGATCGACGGCATCGACGCCACCGGCCGGGGTTGGACCCTGCGCGACACCACCGGCGAGCAGTGGCACGCCGACGCGGTGATCTTTGCCGTTCCCGCGGCGCGCCTTGCCCGGCTGGTCGACCAAGTCGCCCCGCGCACGGCGGCGGCCGCCGACCGGATCGAGAGCGCCTCCTCGGCGGTGCTGGCCATGGCCGTGCCACGCGGCCTGGCCTTTCCGCAGAACTCCGGCGTCCTGGTGGCTGGTGGAGAACGTCTGCACGCCAAGGCAATTACGCTGTCATCGCGCAAGTGGGGGCGGCGCACTGACGTAGAGCTGTTGCGGCTGTCGTTCGGCCGCTTCGGTGACGACCTGGCGACCCGCGCGAGCGACGACGATCTGCTGGCCTGGGCGCTGGAAGATCTGGCAGAAGCATTCGGGATCACGGTCGGCCCGATCGACATTCACGTGCAGCGCTGGCCGGACGCGATGCCGCAGTACGGGCCCGGCCACCGCGACCTGGTCGCCGAACTGCGGGCCGGCCTCCCCCCGACGTGTCAGGTGGCGGGCAGTTACCTCGACGGGATCGGAGTGCCGGCCTGTGTGGGCGCCGCGGGGCGGGCCGCCGCTGCCGCTGTCCGGGCCGTCGAAACGCCCGTGGCACGATAGATCTCATGGCTCGCTTGGACTACGACGCTCTCAACTCGACCGTTCGATACCTGATGTTCTCGGTGTTCTCGGTGCGCGCCGGTGAACTGGGCGAACAGCGCGATTCGATCGTCGACGAGACGGCGACTTTCTTCAAGCAGCGCGAAGAACACGGAGTGGTGGTGCGCGGTCTGTACGACGTCGCGGGCCTGCGGGCCGACGCGGACTTCATGATCTGGACGCATGCCGAGCGCGTTGAGGCGCTGCAGGCCACCTATGAGGACTTTCGCCGCACCACCACGCTGGGCCGGGCGTCGACACCGGTGTGGAGCAGCGTCGCGCTGCACCGGCCGGCTGAGTTCAACAAGAGCCACATTCCGGCGTTTTTGGCCGGCGAGGAACCGGGCAACTACATCTGCGTCTACCCGTTCGTACGGTCCTACGAGTGGTACCTGCTGCCCGACGAGGAGCGGCGCCGGATGCTCGCCGAACACGGGATGGCGGCGCGCGAGTACAAGGATGTCCGGGCGAACACGGTGCCGGCGTTCGCGCTCGGCGACTACGAATGGCTGCTGGCGTTCGAGGCGCCGGAACTGCACCGCATCGTCGACCTGATGCGGGAACTGCGGGCCACCGACGCGCGGCGGCACACCCGCGAAGAGACACCGTTTTTCACCGGGCCGCGGGTGCCGGTCGAGCAGCTGGTCAACGCGCTGCCCTGATACGGCAGCAGAGGGGGGAGCCATGACAACCGAATTCGATCCCACCGATCCCGCTCGCTTCGAGCAGATGTACCGCGACGCTTCCGTCGCGCACGGCCTGCCGGCCGCCACGCCGTGGGACATCGGCGGCCCGCAACCGGTGGTGCAGCAACTGGTCGCGCTGGGCGCGGTCAAGGGCGAGGTCCTCGACCCGGGCACCGGCCCGGGCCATCACGCCATCTACTACGCGTCACAGGGCTACTCGGCCACCGGGATCGACGGCTCGGAGACCGCGCTGGAGCGGGCCCGGGAGAACGCACGCCGCGCCGGTGTCTCGGTGAACTTCCAACTGGCCGACGCGATGACGCTCGACGGCCTGGACAATCACTTCGACACCGTGGTGGATTGCGCCTTCTACCACACCTTTTCGACCGAACCGGAGCTGCAGCGGTCCTACGCTCGGGCCCTGCACCGCGCCACCAAACCGGGTGCTCGGCTGTACATGTTCGAATTCGGCACCGGCAACGTCAACGGGTTTCACATGCCGCGCTCGCTGTCGGAGTCTGATTTTCGTGACGTATTTCCCGACGCCGGTTGGGACATCACCTATCTGGGGCCGACGACCTACCAAATCAACATGAGCTCGGAGAATTTCGATCAGATGCTCCGGCGCGCCCCCGAGCGGGCGGAGGAGATGAAGTCGGTGGCCGAGCGGTTCCATGCCATCGAGCCGTGGCTGACCGACGGTCGCGTGCACGCCCCGTTCTGGGAAATGCACGCCACCCGGGTCGCTTGAAGTCGCGATGGTTACGGCAGTGAAGACATCGCGAGTGCTCGAGAAGCGATGAGACTGGCACGTTTTCGTGGCAGCCCCAAGATCCGCAGATCGGCTGCCGCGATGGACTCGCCGATGTCGTCGGCGGCAGCGCCCGCCAACACCGAGCGTGCACCGACTGCCAAGGTGGCAACCAGCAGTTCGACCAGCAGCGGATAAGTTTCCGCGATTGTGAATTCACCGACACGAGCGCCCTCAGTGATGTCGCTCTCGAGTTGGAATGCTGAGCGGTCCAACACATCGTGGCGTTCTTCGAGGTATTGCGCCGTGATGGCGCCGAGTTCACGATTGGCGGCGACGGCTCGCATTGTTCCGACTGCCCCCATGGCGATGCGGTCCGCGTAGCTCTTCGTTTCCTGAACCACGGCTAATCTCGCGACGAGATCGGCAAGCACCACTTCGGCGACGGCATCTTCGAGTTCCTGCTTGTTGGCGAAGTAGTGGTAGAAGATGCCATTGGACACCTCGGCCGCCTGCGTCAAGCGCACGATCGACGTGGCAGCGACACCCTCGTCGGCAAAGAGGGTCACGGCTGTGCGAATGAGGTGATCACGGCGATCGTCCGGGCGAAGACGGGACCGTCTCTTCTCTGACTTGGGGGCCCGCGGGCCCGTCTGATCCTGTTGCCGTGCCATCACACCCCCCGTTTCGCCCAAGGCTATCAACGCCATTATTGAGATAAAGCTCAATAGGCTATTGAGATACCTCTCAACATGATTTACAGTGCAACACATGGACCTCCCGCAGTCAACGAATCGGCTACCCGACCGTGGAAGTGATGAAGCCGTGCGCGTGGTCATCGCCGGCGGCGGCGTCGTCGGGATCACGCTTGCGTTATTGCTGGCGAGGCGGGGCGTGGCGACGGTCGTTCTGGAACGTGAGGATGAGCCGCGAACGCTTCCGCGCGCCCACGCCGTCAATCCCCGCACGATCGAGATCCTGCGGGAGCTGTCCGTTGACGCCGACCAGCTCGGGGCTATCGCCGCACCGCAGGATCTGACGAGTGAGGTCCGCTTCGTCACGACGATGACGGGAGTGTGCTTCGGGACGTTGCCCTACGAGCGGCAGGGCGACGCCATCGCGGGCTTGGCGGCGACCGGAACGATGAACATTCCTCAGCCCGCGCTGGAGGCGGTGTTGCTGGACCTGGCAGCCGCCGAGCCGTTGATCGACCTGCGTCGCGGTCACGAATGGGTCGGCTGCCGGCAGGACGGCGACAGCGTTGTGAGCACAGTACGTAATTCTGACGGCGAGTATGTCCTGGGTTCGCGGTTCTTGGTGGCCGCCGACGGCGCCGGCAGTCCGGTGAGGACCCACCTGGGAGTGGAGTTGACCGGGGTCGACACCATTGCCTCGGCGGTTTCGATGACCTTTGCGGCCGACCTGACCGAGGTGGTGCGCACCCGCCCGGGTGTCTTGAACTGGGTCCTCGGGCCGGCGTTGAAGGGAACCCTGCTGTCCTACATGCCCGACCGTCTCTGGAGTTACATGGTGGCGCTGCCCCCGGGACGCATCGATATGGCCGCATTCACCGACGACCTGGCCCTCGGGCACATCCGTGCGGCACTGGGAGCGGGCGCCGACGACGTCGAAGTCAAGCTGATCGCGGTGACGCCGTGGACCTTGAATGCCGAAGTGGCTGAACAATACCGCGTCGGCAACGTCTTTTTGGCCGGCGATGCCGCTCATCGCTTCCCGCCCACCGGCGGCTTGGGCCTGAACACCGGGCTGCAAGACGCCCACAATCTGGCGTGGAAGCTGGCCGCCGTCCTGGACGGGTGGGCGCCGGAATCGCTGCTGAACACCTATGACGCCGAACGCCGTACTGTCGCGCGCCGCAACGCCGACCAGAGCTTGACCAACCTGGGGGCCCTACGCGCACTGGACATTCTCACCGCCGCCGCGCAGTCTGACGACACCGCCGCATCTTTTGTCGCCGATCCTGCCAACGCGGTCGCCCTTGCCGATGCGGTCGAACAACAGCGATTCCACTTCGATTCGGTTGCATTGCAACTCGGCTTCTCCTACAACCCGCAGGACCCGCCGATCGCCGATGTCACACACTTCGTCCCGCGGGCAGTGCCGGGCCGTCGGCTACCGCACGGCTGGCTCGAGGTCAACGGAACCCGCACCGCCGTCATGGATCTCGTCGACACCAACGGCTTCACCGTTTTGATGCTCGACGCCCGGGCGCCCGCGCCGCAGATCGATTCGCAACTTCCGGTCACGGTGGTCCACCTCGACCGGCACGCCGCCGATGTGGCCGCCTGGCTCAGCGACGTCGACCTCACCGCGGCGGCCGCGGTGCTCATCCGCCCGGACGGCCACATTCTCGATGTCGCGGCCGTCGGCGAAGATCTGCATCGCTTCCGCGCCGCCATCACCGCCCTGCTGGATGGTCCGGCAGTCACGACGCAACCCGAACGGCAAACGATGACAGGCACATTCCGCGACCATCTCTACCCGCTCAACCATCCGCGCCTGGCGGGTCTGGACCGTTACGACGCTGCCGGCTACACCGACGCGATGAAAAACCAGCCTCTGATCGGTGATGCGTTGAAGTTCTGGCAGGAACAGCTGGATATCACCACCTTTGAGGGAATCACCGCCGATGGAACCGTCGTTCCCGGCCTGTATCCCCTCGGCGGCGACGAGGCTGCCCCTACCGTGACAGCGGTGACGGCAGCCAACGCGCTGCTCGACGCGTTGACGCCGGCGCTGCGTTCGCGTCTCGTCCATCCGGTGGGCAGCAAGGTGTGGCGGGCGTGGATGAACCCGGAGTTCTACCTCAACCGTTTCGGGTTGCGGCTGGAAGAGCACGAGCCGGCGATCCGCGCGCTGGCGATGGACCTAGTCCGGGCCAGCGTCAGCGAAGAGGGCTACGAGCTGATCCAAAACATCATGCTCACCAACGGTTTCCTTGGCGAGCTTGTCGAGTTGCCGCGGCTGCTCAACGAAAACAGCTACAACATCAACGTCTTCGGCACTCCCTCGCCCGTCGAGCCGTGGGGATGGAGCCTCTACGGGCATCACCTGTGCCTCAACTGCATGTTCATCGGCGATCAGCAGGTGTTCACGCCCATCTTCTTTGGCGCCGAGCCGAATACGATCGACGTTGGTGAGCACGCCGGCACCGAGCTGTTCTCCGTACACCAGCAAGGCGGCTTGGATTTCGTGCGAGGCCTGCCCGCGTGCCTCGCCGGGCAGGCAATTCTCTATCACGACAAGCGCGACCCCGCCATGCCGCCGGGACGAGTTCACCCCGCCGACGAATTACATCTGGGTGGGGCGTTCCAAGACAACAGGGTCATCCCCAATGAGGGGCTGTGCCTGGCCAAATGCCCGGCCGAAAAGCAAGACTGTCTCGTCGATCTGGTCGACGTCTTCTTGGCCTATCAGCCTGACGGTCCGCGTGCCGCGCGGCTGGCCGCTGTGCGTGAGCATCTGCACGACACCTGGTTCTGCTGGATCGGCGGCACCGGTGACACTGATCCGTTCTACTACCGCATCCAAAGCCCGGTGATACTCATCGAATTCGACCATCATGCCGGAATCTGGCTGGCCAACAGCGAGCCTGAGCGCTTCCACATCCACACTCTGGTGCGCACCCCAAACGGCAATGACTACGGCGCGGCGCTACTCAGCCAGTTCACCGCCGCGCCCCAACTGCTCGACGAACCGCAGTGATCTGATGGATCTCGGAATTGCCGGTCGCTGGGCCATCATCGCGGCGTCGAGCCGCGGCCTCGGCCGCGCGTGCGCGGCCGCCCTGGCCGCCGAAGGGGTCAACATTGTGCTCAATGGCCGCGACGTCGCCCAACTGCAAGCCACCGAACAGGAGCTACGCGCTGCGCACTCCAGCGTTGAGGTGCGGTCGGTGCCTGCGGATCTGACCATCGCCGACGGACGCGCAGCGTTGCTGAATGCGTGCCCCGACCCGGACATCCTGGTAACGAATAACGCTGGCCCGCAACCGGGATCGTTCTTCGACACCGACGACGCCGCGTTCGCCAGCGCGTTCAACGGCCAGTTCTTTGTCGCCGTCGACTTGGTGCGCGCTGTGGTCAACGGCATGCGTCAGCGCCGTTTCGGCAGGATCGTCAACATCACGTCGGCGATGGTGGCGTCGCCGAATCCGCTCATGGCGGCATCGTCGGGTGCGCGCACCGGCCTGACCGCGGTGATGAAAGGCCTACAACGCCAAACCGTTTGCGACAACGTCACGATCAACCAACTGCTACCTGAACGCATCGACTCTGGCCGACAGCAGCAACTCGCGGCACTGGAAGCGCAAGCGCACGGCATCAGCGTCGATGAAGCACGGCGCCGCCAGGCGGCGTCGATTGCCGCCGGTCGACTGGGGGATCCAGCCGAAATAGGAGCGGCTTGCGCATTCCTATGCAGCGCACGAGCCGGCTACATCTCAGGTGTCAACCTGAGAGTCGACGGTGGCAGCTACCCGGGACTGCTATGAGCAACCAGGTAGGTAGTCGGCCGGCGAGAGCCTCACAGATCAGGATGGCTCGAGGCGCAGCGAAATCGAGTTGATGCAGTAGCGCTGATCGGTGGGCGTCGGGTAGCCCTCGCCCTCGAAGACGTGCCCCAGGTGGCTGTGGCAGTTCGCGCACAACACCTCGACGCGCGTCGTGCCCATCGAGTGGTCGGGACGCAGGATCACCGCGTCGGAGTCCGCCGGGTCGAAGAACGACGGCCAGCCGCAGTGGGATTCGAATTTCTCGGTGCTGCGGAATAATTCGGCACCGCAGGCCCGGCAGTTGTATACGCCTTCGGTCTTGGTGTCGGTGTACTCGCCGACGAACGGGCGCTCGGTGCCGGCGCGGCGCAGCACGTCGAACTCCTGCGGGTTGAGCTTCTTGCGCCATTCGTCGTCGCTGAGCTGCACCCTCGGCGCTGGTGAAGAGGTCATGCCACCAAGTTAGCGCGAGGTTGCTCACCCGTCACCCAGACCGGATCGATGCCGTCGTCGAGCCGGTTCTCGGCCTTGGCGTCCAGGTAGCGGAAGTACAGCACGCAGAACGTCACGATCAGCAACAGCGACCAGCCGTAGGTGATCTTGAGGTACTCCAGCGGCCGGCCGATGAACATCCAGTTGAACAGCAGCCAGCGGTCCATGGTGAGGAATCCGTAGATGCCCAGCCACGCCGGCCAATTGCGGATCACCGAATTGCGCAGCACCACCGTCATCAGGAACGGGAACAACATCATCGAGTAGTAGCCCTGAGCCAGGGCCAGCACCAGCCAGGACCACAGCAGCAGCACGCCCGACGAGGTGGTGAACCAGAACAGCGGGTCGCGGGTTCGGTAGTACCGGTAGAGCAACCATAGGCTGCCAATTGCCAACAGGGTGAACAGGATTCGCAGCAGGTGGATCAGCCAGAACGGCAAACCGAAGTAGACGCCGTTGCCTTCGATCGAGCTGTTGAAGTAGTCGCGCACGCCCAGCATGTAAGGCACAGTGCGGGTGATGAAGTCCCCTGGATGAACGACCAGACGCCAGGCCGCCAGGTTGAATACCGCGGGCACCAGGAAGGCCGGCACGATCGCGCGCCACTGGCGGTTCAACAGGGGTAGCAGCAACAACGGACCGAGCGCCGGTTTGACCACCAGGCTCAAGCCGATCGCGATGCCGGCCCACCATTGCGAACTTGTCCGGCCGTCGAGCAGCCACCTCAGGAACAGCACCTCGAGCAGCAGGATCACACCGTTGATGTTGGTGAAAACCAGTGTGTTGGTGACGGATTCGGTGCAGAACATCGCCAGTAGCAGCGCCGGCGCCGCCACCGAGCTCAGGCTGAACTTGAACATCTTGAGCAGGAAGTAGGCGGCCAGCACTATGGCGGCGCTGTTGATGGCGACGAACAGGTAGCGCGATTCGGCGAACGGCAGATAGCCGAACGGCGCCATGATCAGCGTGCCACCGGGGGGATACAGGTAGTGCGGGTCGACATAGTCGAAGTGTTCGTTGTAGATGTCCCAGCCGTGCCGGAAGTTCAGCACCGCGCGGTAGACCGGCTTGAAGTCGTCGGTGATGTTGCCGTTCGTGGTGACCACGATGGTGCGGTGGATGACCGCCAGGATGGCTACCGGCCACAGGGCCGTGCGCAGCACGGTCGCGGTGCTCGGCGCGGCGGTACGGGGAGCGAAGGCGGCCTGCGCCCAGTCGCGCAAACCGGCACGGGGAGAGTCCGTCACGAGCGAACCCTATCTGGCGAGAACGATCAGGCGGGACAGTAGGTGTCGGTGGCCGGCAGTGTGCCGCTGTCGAGGTAACCGATGAGCGGCGGGACCGCGCACGCCGAGTAGATGCTGGCGCCGTGGCCGATGCCCTGCCACATCACCCGCTTGCTGGCGGCGGTCGCGTTGATGATCGTGGCGGCGGTGGCCGAAACACCCTCGGACCCGACGATGGGGTCGTCTTGGACGCCCATCAGCATCACGTTGAGCGTGAGCTTCTTCGGTGGCTGTGGGGGCGTCGAGCTGGGCCAGGAGAGACACTTGACCAGACTGAGCGCGCCGACGGTGCCAAACTGCGGGTAGAGCTTGGCCCACGCGACGACCAATTCCCGGATCCGGTCGGGTGTGGGGCGGTTGACCGCATCGCTGCAGGTGTTGACGAACTGTCCGTCGGTGCCGGTGGTGCCCTGTGCGCGGTTGATCAGGTTGGCCAGCAGGTTGGTGTCCCCGGTGCGGGCGTTGGCCAGCGCGGTGGCCAGTTCGTTGGTGGTACCTACCCGGTCGCCGGTGGGGTAGCCCAACGCGGTGCTGATGGCGCTGACGATGGAGGCGACCGAGGCACCCGCAGGGCCGTGGCCGGAGCGCGCGTCGGCGAGTATTCCGCTGACGGCCGCTTTCGGATCCGGTCCCAGCGGGCAGTTCACCGCCGCGCACTGAGCAGCGAATGCGTCCAGCGCCGCCTGCTGACCTTTGACTCTCTGCTCGGCGGCAGCTTCGGCACCCACGCCCAACGCCAGCGGTGAATCGAGGACCAACCGGGCGACCTTGTCGGGGTGGGAACTGGCGTATGACAACGCCACCTGAGCGCCGTTGCCGATGCCGATCAGCGCCAGCGACGGCACGTCCCAGATGCTGCGCAGCCGTTCGATATCGGTCGCGGCGTGGGTGTTGTCGTAGGCGGAGTCTCCGGGTGCGATGGTGTCGGTGCAGCTGGTAGTGGCGTTGTGCACGATGTCGGCAAGGTTGGCGACCGGGTCGTTGCCGGCTTCGAACTGCGCCTGATCGTGTATCTCCTGGCGATCGAACTGCTCGAGGCAGTCGACCGGGCTCGAGCTGCCCATGCCGCGTCGGTCGATGGCGACGATGGGGTGTTTGTTGAGCACGTCACCGCCGGCACGGGCGAGCCAGACCGGCAACTGCACCGACGACGGCAGGTCCGACCCGGTGGTGAACACCAGCGGCCCGGCGTCGTCGGGGGTCTTGACCGACTTGGCGCGCACCACACCGATGCTCAGCGAACCGGCAGCGCCGTTCACCGGATCGAGGTCGGCGTCGTAGCTCGCGCAGTCGAGCTTGACGCCGCCAGGTGCGGGGGCGCCCGCCTCACCGAATTCCTTCGCTGTGCAGTCGTGCCAGGACAACTCGTTCTTCGGCTTGGCTATCGGCGGTGGCCCGGTGGGGGTGGTCGACTTCGTCGCCTTGCCCTGCGGCCGGGCCCCCGCGTCGGTGGCGAAACGGGGGTTGGCGGCCAGACCGGGCGCGCAGCCGGCCAGCAACGCGGTCACCACGACCAACGACATGGTGAATGCGGCGCGCCTGCTCATGCCGACCACAGTAGCGATTGGTTGGTCGATCACACCGATCGCCGCACGTAGCGGGTGTACAGGTAGCCGTCGTCGTCGGTGAGGATGTGTGCGCACCGCATGCCGGTCAGCACCTGCTCCGAGCCGGTCGCGATGCGCCCGGCATGACCGCCGACGAGGGTCGGCGCGATCGTCAGGCACAGTTCGTCGAGCAGGCCATCCTCGACGAACGAGCTGAACAGCATCGGGCCGCCCTCGGTGAGTACCCGCGGCTGCCCGCGATCGGCGAGGGTGGCCAGCACCGCAGCGGAGTCGACGCTGTCCGGGTCGCGGGTCGAGCAGTCGACCACCTCGGCGACGTCGGCCAGCGTGCGCCGGGCCTGCTCGGCTGCGGCCGTGCAGGTGCACACCAGCGGCGGCACCTCGGTGCGGGTGAACACCGGCATATCCCGCTGCAGGCGGCCGGATTTGGACACGATCGCCAGCTGCGGGACTTCGCTCTGCCCGCGGCTCTGCCGACGCTGCCGCTGTGCGACGGTCGGACGGGCGCCCGCGTAGCCCTCGGTCCGCACGGTGCCCGCGCCGACCAGGATCACGTCGGCCATCTCTCGCAATGCGCCGAAGACCGCCCGGTCGCCGGGGCCACCCAGTTGGCCGGACTTGCCGTCGAACGTCGCGCCACCGTCGAGGCTGGCGATGAAGTTGGCGCGCAACCACACCCGATCGGGGTCGGTGGGGTAGCCGTAGAAATCGGAGAGGTCACCGCCGTCGACGTCACGCGAGGAGCCGAGCAGTCGCATCTGCACCGCAGCTGAATGGTCAGCCATAGGCATGATTGCAACACGTCAATCGGGTGCGGACATGCCCGGGGTCGACCGTCTCTCCGGGGAGGCTTGTCTCCCAAGCCGCCGTCACCGGGTGAGCGGCCGGACCATCACGTAGTCGCTTTCGAGGTGACCGCCCAGCCGAAAACTCCTGTGGCCGCTGATGGTGAAGCCACTCTTCTTGTAAAACTGTTGCGCGCGTTCGTTTTTCTGATTGACGCCGAGCCAGACGCAGCCGTCGCCCCGGTCTGCAGACGCGGTGAGGGCGGCGTGCATCAAGGCAGCCGCCACACCCGAGCCGTGATGCGCCGGCAGCACGTAGATCTTCGACAGCTCAGTGGCGGGTCGGATGTCGACGGCGCGCCGAACGTCCGGATCGTCGGGCGCCCCGCTGATCAGCATGGCGTAACCGGTGATTCGGCCTGCGTCGCTGGTGGTGAAGATCAGCCGCTGCGGGTCGGTCAGGTAGTCGGTGAAGCGGGCGTCGGACAGGTTCGCGTCGATGAACGCGGCGATGTCGCTGAGGGTGACCGAGGGGGGACAGGCCAACGGGAACGTGCGCGCCGCAACGGCGGCCAACTCGACCGCGTCGACGGATTCCGCTGTGGCGATACGCGCTACAGGTTCCACTGGGCCAGGTGATACCCCGTCTTCTTGTCCAGCAGAACCACAGTGGAGACCGGATCGCGGTAGGCCTCCCAGTACACGCCGCCACGAACGATCGATCCGGCCGGGGCGTTCGTCAGCGCGGCGTCCAACGCGTCGGGCGCGTCCGAGGCGCGGGATTTGTACGCGTCGCCGAACGGCGTGACCCCGTCGAAGGTGAAGTCGGTGACCATCTGGTACGGGTTCGGCACCCGGACCGCGTGGATCGCCACGTCGGCGCGCATGACCGCACTGTTGGGGAAACTCTTGACCGGGATGCCGACCCGGTTGTAACCGAACCCCGGCGGCGGGTCGACCGGTAGCACGCTGCTGACCGTGACGTCGGCGATCATCTTGCCGGTGTCGACCCGCAACGTGTCACCGAGGTGGCCGATGGGCGCGTCGCCCGCCGACGCGCGGGGTACCGCGATGAATGTGGCCGCGATGACGGTGATCACGACAACCAGGTAGCGGCGCATCTTTCCTCCTCGGCGACCATCGCATGATGGCACATCACCGGGCTCACGTTGTCGGGTTGTGCAACCCTCGGCATTTCTGGCCAGCAGACCGCTGCTGTCTTCAGGCCTTTGGGTAACCGCGCCGGACCGTGCGATCCAGGATGCCCAGCGATGCCCGCAACGCCCCTTCGGAGATCACCGGGAAGATGCCGGCTTCACGCCACTTTTCATCGATCTGCGACCAGTCATAGAACGACGTGACGAGGGTGCCTTCGCCGTCCTGGCTGGGTTCAAGACGGTAACCGTAGAGGTGGCCGATCTGGGGCCGGATCTGACCTAGCACCGTCCACGCGATCAGCTGATCCTGCTCGAATTCGCGGATGGTAACGGTCACGTCGTATTTGCCGAAATCTGGAAAGTCGTTGAGCGCCTCACGATCCATGTGCACGACGAAACTGTCGCCGGCGGCGGCCACCGAAGCGCCCTCGGCGTCCTGCAACATGCCGGATGAGTCGATGGCGACGTGCCCGTGCGGGTCGCAGAGGACCGCGAAAATGTCGGCGGCTGGGGCGGTGATCGTGCGCTGGACTTCGATTCGTTCGGACATTCGTCCGATCTTGTCAGGGTGCCGGAATCAATGGGGCGATTCGGTCACCGCGACAAAAGCGTCAGGGTGCGCGACGATGTTCTGATGACGTTTCGGCTGGCAATAGCGGTGGTAGCCGCGGCGCTGGCCTTCGCCCCGCCCGTGCAGGCGGCCCCGAACGGGTCCGATCCCGGTACGGATGCCAGCTTTCTCGACGCGCTCACCAAGACGGACATCACGGTCAAAAGCCAAACCGGCGCTGTCAAGGCGGCGAAGGCGGCCTGCGGAATGATGGCGCAGGGCCGGCCGCAGATCGACGTCGTGCAACTCGTGACGCGACAGAATCCGGGCCTGGACACCACGCGGGCTGCGCAATTCACCGCGATCGCGGCGAGCGCGTATTGCCCGCAATTCCTGCAACGCGCCGGTGACCAGTCGCCGCCGAGCACCACCGAACCCCCTGCGGGATAACCAAACATCGGCCCCGGAAGTGGGTCATGATGGACTGATGCGGCATCTACTCGTCGTGCTGGCAATAGCTTCCTCCGTGGCCACAGCGGTGCCGGCACAGGCCGACCCCGCCACCAACGCGAGCTTTATCAGTGCGGTGAGCAACGCCGGCATCAAGTTCGACGACGATCAGAGCGCGATCAAGGCCGGTAAGACGGTGTGCGCGTTGATGGACCTGTGGCGACCCGAAGCTGACGTCGTCGACGAGGTGACGCAACAGAATCCGAACATCAGCCCCTCGAAAGCGGAGCGATTCACCGTCGTCGCGCGAACCACCTACTGTCCGCAGTATCTGCCGCCGAGCCCGTAAAACCCCGGAGTCGACTGCGGCACCGGGGGTGGGTCATGATGATCCGGTGATGCGGCGTCTTCTGGTGGTCGTCGGCGTTGCGTGGACGCTGAACATGGCGATTCCGGCGCACGCCGACCCGAGCGTGGACGCGAGCTTTGTCGATGCGCTGACCAAAGCCGGCATCAGCTTCAACAATCCCGGCAATGCCGTCGAGGCGGGTCACACGACGTGCGACCTGATAGCTCAGGGAAAGCCCGCGCTGCAGGTGGTTCAGCTTGTCCAGCAACAGAATTCGGGGATCAGTACAACCAACGCCGCCAAATTCACCGCGATCGCGGTCAGTGCCTATTGCCCCCAGTTCGTGCAGCAGGCCAACGCCGGCACTGCCCCGTCCCAGCCCCCGTCCGGAGGAATGGCAGGATCGGGCGGTCAGCAGTAGTCGACCGCTGCCGGGGGGCCAGTTGTGAAAGTCGGATTGGCGGCGCAGGCGCTGCCCATGCGTGTTTCGCCGATGGCGGTGACGCGCAGCAGCTACCTGTCCGCGGTGGCCACCCGCGCGGATTCGTTCTGGCTGGCCGATCACCTGAATTCGTTGTTTCCGCGGGCGATGGCACAGCCGAAATACATCGGTGCCGCACGACTGACCCCGAAAGTCGACGCGAACCTCGAACCGTGGACTGTGCTCGGTCACTTGGCGGCTCGAAACCGGTTGGGGCGCATGAGCCTTGGCATCGGCGTCACCGACACCGGCAGGCGCAACCCCGCCGTCACCGCGCAGGCGGCCGCGACGCTACACCTGCTGACCAAGGGTCGCGCGATTCTCGGCATCGGGACCGGCGAGCGCGAGGGCAACGAACCCTACGGCGTGGACTGGTCGCGGCCGGTGGCGCGGTTCGAGGAAGCGATGGCCACCATCCGGGCGTTGTGGAACTCCGGTGGGGAACTCGTCACCCGCGATTCGCCGTTCTTCCCGTTGCACAATGCCGTATTCGATCTGTGGCCCTATCGCGGGAGATGGCCGGAGATCTGGATTGCCGCGCACGGACCCAGGATGTTGCGCGCCACCGGCCGCTACGCCGATACGTGGTTTCCGGCCGCGGTGTTTTCGCCGGCGGATTACGCCCGCGGCCTGGAATCGGTTCGTGCCGCGGCGTCGGATGCCGGTCGGGACCCGTCGTCGATCGGTGCGTCAATCTTGTTCTTCACCGTGACCGGTCGCAGCCGCCACGAGATCGACGAGGCGCTCGAGTCGACCGCGATGAAGACCTTCGCGCTGAACGCGCCTGCGGCACTGTGGAAGCAACATGGCGTCGCCCACCCGCTGGGTGAGGACTTCACCGGCTCGCAGGACATCATCCCGCAGGTCTTCGACGAGGAATCGGTATTGAAATACACCTCGAACGTCCCGCTGTCGTTGCTGAAGAATGCCTGCCTGCAAGGCACTCACGACGAAATCGTCGACCAGCTGGCGGATTGGCGCGATCACGGGCTGAGATACCCGGTACTACTGAACTTGAGCACCCTGCAGCCCAGCCTTCGACGAGGCCTGGCCGCCGGCGGCCCGTTCGCCAAGATCATGCGCGGAGCGCGCAAGCTGTAGTAGCGGGATCCGGATTTGAAAAATAAAGCCGTGCAACGCTTTTGAGCGGCTAAACGCCTGCCCAGAACCATCGCTGGCCACCCTCGTCCCACCGAGGCTGCATGTGTTCCGCCCACGGTGGCGGGGGAGGCGGCGGCGGGACGTCCGCGGGAGCATAGGGCGGCGCATAGGCCGGCCGCACGCTGTACCAGTCCGGCACGGCAGGCTGCGGATGGCATTCGCCGGTCCAGACATTTCGTGACCAATGCGGGTCGCACTGCGGCGAACTGCTCACGCAATGAGAAGACACGGTCTTATCGCAATGCGGCGAAGTGACGCCGGGCGCTGCGACGCCGACAGCCGACGTTGCGACCGCTCCCACCGCGAGCGGAACAGACGCCGCCGCCACCGCGACGGTAGCGGCGCAGACTTGGCGAACAAACCTCGGCATAGCGGGCCTCTCAGTGGACGGGCTCGGCTGAAGTTTATGCGCTCCAGGTCGCCCGGAGTCGCGGAATCGGCGGTCGGCCGTGAGTTGAGTCACGATCGCTCCCAATCGGGCAGCGTCCGGGAGGTTGCGACGTTGGTAGACGGCAACGGCCACTAATTCAGAACGGTGACCTCGACACCAGCGAGGCTGACATGAGGCACAACACGACCAGCGGACACAGCATCATCCGTTCCGCTCTGCTTGCCGCCGGGGCCGCCGTGGTTGCGGCACTGACGCTCGCGGCGCCCGCCCAAGCCGCCGCCATCGATTCTCGCTACGACATCTGTGCCGCGCTGCGCGATGGCACCAGCCTCGCCGCGATCGAAACAACCCTCGAGGCCCGCGGATACAACGCGACCAACGCCGGCGTATTGACCGGCACCACGATCCGCCAGCACTGCCCCGACCAGGCCCCCAACGCGATGGCGCAGGCGCAGATCGCGGGGTAGGCGCGCCGTTTAGTAGGCCGCGCGGCGCGGAACCGAAGCCACCACCCGTTGCCAGCTCGTCGCAATGTTGCACACATCGCCCACCCGGGCGATCGCCGCCGCTTCGCAGTGTCCGCAGTCGCACTCGGCGGGGTGGGCCAGCAATCCATCGATTACCCGCCGCACCAGCGTCATGGTCACCGGCTCGTGCGCCGCCTGGGCGGCGTTGAAGCAGTCAATCGCGATCAAGTTATCGGCGTCGGCCATGCGCATAACGCCAGTATGAGCGCGGAATAACGTCGGCGGCAGTTGCGAAACCTGCGAACCCACTGATAACTGCCTTGCGATCGAGGGATCGCTGTCGGCATGGTGCGCGATGGCCGGTTAAAGGGGGTGTAACTGATGATTCAGTTGGCTGCGTGGTGTGCCCTGCGGTTCGGCGAACTAGTGAGGCTTCGCCGCGCCGATGTAAATGTGACCAACGAAGTGATCCGTGTTCGTAGCGCCGCGGTACGTGTTGACCACTCCTGGCAGGTGGGTGAGCCGAAGTCTGACGCCGGCAGGCTCGACGAGGCGATTCCGCTGCACATCATGCCCGCCGCGACAGCGAATTTGGCGAAACACGTTGGGCGCCAACCGGGCAGCTTGTCGTTTCCGGCGAAAGCCGGCGCTGCCGATTGACCTAGCCGCCGCCGTTTTGATCGGGGTTCATGGACCCCGCGTCTTTGACGATGTTGACCCAGAACCTCGGCACAGTCCGCTCGCCGTTGCTTTGAGTTTTATAGGTCTCGGTGCCGTTTCCCGTGCACCAGATCGTTACTGCATCCTGCGCGACCACCGAGGACAAAATTGACTGTTTGTGGGCGTAGAAGATTGCGCTTTCGTCGTAATCGCCCGGTTCCGCGCCGGTCCGCGCAATGAACGAATTTTGCCCAGTCGCGGTATCGAACTGAGTGACAGCACCGTAGAGAACGATCTTGCGGCCAATGTTTGCGTCCGGGTTTTTGACGAGCAGCGCGAACTCTCTCGCCGAGATCGCCTGGTACGTAGACGGGTCCAAGTCCTCGGGGGACACCTCGGGCGTCGTCGTGGTTGGGGCTGCGGCTATCACGCTCGACACGTGATCTAAGAAGGTGTCAGTGGTGCTAGCGGCAGGCGATTGCGACTGACCTCCACAACCACTCAGGCATGATGCAGAGATCATGGTCGTGAGAGCAACGACGCCGGTCCACCGAACCTTCGACACTCGGACCTCCTTACACGTAGACAGAGCTGGGGCCGCTAAACGCTTGCGGGCAGTGCTATAGCTCGAAGCTGGCCCATCCAGGCCCGTCGTGGCACACCACCCACCTGCCAGAGCTGTAGTCGGTCTCGAAATCGATCAGCACACGGCCACCGACGAAGAATTGCGTCTGATACGGGTGCGAACTTAGCGCGTTCTCGATCACCTGACCCTCTTCGCACGTCATCGGTTCATGCACGACAAGGCCCCCATGGTCAGCAGGAGCGCCGTGAAGCGCGGTAGAAACGCTGGACTTCGGGTTGGGCAGCATCTTTCTCGTGTCGTTGTGCCCCGGCGAATTTCAACGAACCGCGAGGGAGGCTGCTCGTCGGAATCGACGGCTGGCGAAATTCTCGCCAACGAGCTTTGAAGGTTCAACTTCGGCTGTCCAATAAGGCGGTGTCGAATAGGAATGGCGATCAAAACCCACGCGCCTGGCGCCAAGGTCGAGGACCACAGTTAGTGAGACGGGCCCACTAGATCGGCGTCGGTCCCTCCGCTGGCTGCACGCTCCCAGCTGTCAGCCGCATGCTCTCAGCCTCGGCGCCGGCGATGGCGAAGAGATTCTTCCGCCGGAAGCTACCGGCGGTGTTGCCGATCAGCGAACCAACCTTCTTATCCTCAGGAAGACCGCCCGCCCATTCGTGAAACATCGCCTCCATCAGCTTTTCTGCGTCGCTGACGTGGTACTCGACATATCCGCGGAAGTAGACCCTAACGCGTCCCGGCCTGGCTGTAGGTGTTGCTCCGTTGGTCTCCCACAACTGCACCGCCCGCTTGGCGTCGTCAAGCGTTGGTTCCACAGCGAAGGCCACTTGCACATCCATATCGATCGGCCCACCGGGCGTAAACGCGCTCGCTTCAAAGTGTCCGTCCACCTCACTAATCACGTAAGAGAACGCCTTGCCCTTAGCCTGGTAGGTGGTAAGCGGGATGTAGTCCCACACAAGTGCTTCAGTCACGCAGCTCATTAAACGCCGAACCGGGCGGCCCCACGGGAGAGTTGGGGCTGGCTGACTTCTGATTTTGACTCGAACGGTGTTCGGCATGCGCCGTACTCGCCGTGCCGTCTGACTAGCTCGTCCATGATGTCGCGCATTCGGACAGTGCGCGGCCCGTCATTGCGCCTCGCGTAATCCCGCGCGATCGCAACCGTCATGCACGTTAGGTCCGGGTGGTCTTTCTCGTCGCGCTCAAACTGCTCAAGCCACGCTGTCTGCTCCGGTGTGAGCTCGTGGGCGAGTCCTCGCCAGGTCTCCGAGTTGTCGGGCGTCGGGATGCTCACGTCTAGCTACCCCTCGTGTGGTTGCTAGCGCCGTAATCGCCTGGCCCATATCTGGCCCGTGCGGTTCAGTACGGCCTTGGCCTGCATTGACATGGTGCGCGATACTGGGATTGAACCAGTGACCTCTTCCGTGTCAGGGAAGCGCTCTCCCGCTGAGCTAATCGCGCCGAGGGAACAAATCTGGAGGTGGAGACGGGAATCGAACCCGTGTGCACGGCTTTGCAGGCCGTTGCCTCACCACTCGGCCACTCCACCGCTGGATTGATGCCAGATGCACCTTCGAGCGGATGACGGGATTCGAACCCGCGACCCTCACCTTGGCAAGGTGATGCGCTACCAACTGCGCTACATCCGCGCGCCTCGGACGACATCGTCGCCCGGTGCGAAGCACGACGATAGTCCACCTGAGCGGGACCGCACAAATTTCTCGACAACAACGGCGCGCCGCGAATTAAACCCTGGGCGGCACGTTCTTCTGAAGTCAGTGTCTCGTGTTAACCTTCGACGTCGTTCGCCTCGGCTGCCGGTCTCGTAGCTCAGTGGAAGAGCGCCCGCCTCACACGCGGGAGGTCGCTGGTTCGAACCCAGCCGGGACCACCTTTCAGTCGCCACCGCGGTCTTCCCGTCGTCGGCAGTCGTGAAGACCTTTACCGATGCGGTCGACTCGAAAGCGTTGGACGCATGCACGTTGCCGCCGCCAAATGCGGCAGTCTGAATCACAAGTGTGGGGTTGGCGTACATGGACAGCGCTGATTCGATCTGGCCTCGTGCAGTTGAGTCAGCGCCGGCTGGTGACTCGAATGCCTGATCAAGTTGACGAGTTGCGGGCGGCGCGAGATCAGATCGACCAGCTCGTACAGGTCATTATCGAGATTGGTTCAGATCTCGATTTGCCGGCGACGCTGCGACGCATCGTCAACGCAGCGATGGATCTGGCCGGAGCGCGTTTCGCCGCGCTGGGCATACGTCGTTCCGACGGCGGCTTCGCTTCGTTCGTTCACGCAGGCCTCGACGACGACATCACCCGGCGGCTCGGCAAACTCCCGATCGGCAACGGGTTGCGGGTCGACGACCTGAGTGCGCACCCGCTGGCGGCGGCACTGGAGGCCGGCTCGCTCCCGATCCGGGCGCTGCTGGCAATTCCGATCACCGTACGGGCAGCCGACATCGGCGTCCTCTACCTCGCCGACGACCGGCCCGGGCGGGTCTTCTCAGACGTACAGGATCGTGCTGTCCGGGCGCTGGGCTCGGCGGCCGCCGTAGCGATCGACAATGCGCGGCTTTTCGAGCGCGAACGCGAGACGGCGAAGTGGACGATGGCCAGTCGCGAGATCACGTCCGCGCTGTTGTCAGGTGATCCGCAGACGGGTCCACTACAGCTCATCGTCAATCGGGTGCTTGAACTGGCCGAAGCTGAGCAGGCAATTCTGCTCGTGCCGAGCGATCCTGACCTTCCCGCCGCGGACAACGACACTCTGGTCGTCGCGTCGACGGCGGGCCGCTACACCTCGGAGGTGATCGGCCGAGAAGTCCCGATGGATCGCTCAACGACGGGAGGTGTTGCGCGGCGCGGAATTCCGCTGATCACCGACTCCTTCCAGTACCCCATCGAAGGATTCACCGACGCCGGTGAACGACCGGCGATCGTGATTCCGCTCATCGCCGACGAAGCCGCGCTCGGCGTCATCGCCGTCGCGCGGAATCCCCATCAGCCGGCGTTCGGCAGCGACTACCTCGAGCGGGTCAGCGATTTCGCCCGGCACGCCGCAATTGCATTGGCGTTGGCTGCAGGTCGCGAGCACGCGCTGAATCGCCAGCTCGCCCTCGCCGACACAGTCGACGACGCGCTGCGCGCAGCAACCGAGGAATTGCGCAGACTGTGGCGAGCTCGCCGCGTCCTGGCCGCGACGTTCCTCGCCCATCGAACCGCCACCGAAACACGCGATGGCGCACCGGATTTGCTGTCGGTCGGTGAGGAAACGCGGTGGGACGAGCTGCCGGCCCACATCCGGCAGAATCTCCATTCCCTGCGCGACGGCGATCTGCTGAGGCCCTACACCGCGGAGTCGGGAACAGCGGGCATCGCGCTTCAGCACCCCGAAGGTGTGCTGGTCATGTGGATCGATTTGGCCGAGCAACGCCCCTTCACACTCGAGGATCAGACGTTGCTCACCATGTTGGCCGGCCGGCTGGGCCAGGGTCTGCAACGGGTCCATCAGGTCGACCAACAGCGCGAGACCGCGCTGGCGCTGCAGCACGCCATCCTGGGCCCGGCCGATCTGCCATCCGGCTTCGCTGTGCGGTACCAGGCGGCCAGCCGCCCTCTACAGGTCGGCGGCGACTGGTACGACCTCGTCGACTTGGAAGACGGACGTATCGGATTGATCGTCGGTGACTGTGTCGGGCACGGTCTCACCGCGGCCACCGTCATGGGCCAGCTGCGCAGTGCGTGCCGTGCGCTGTTGCTCGAACGTCCAAGTCCCCGTATCGCTCTCGCGGGCCTGGACCGTTTCGCGGCGCGGCTGCCCGGGGCTCGGTGCAGCACCGCCGTGTGTGCGGTCCTCGAACTCGCCACGGGTGAGCTGGTCTACTCCAGCGCCGGGCATCCGCCGCCCATCGTGATGCACGCCGACGGCACGACCCGGACGCTCGAAGACGGCCGCACTATTCCGTTGGGTGTGCGGCCCAACCGGGCGCGTCCGGAAGCGCGCACCTTTCTGCCACCGGATGCGGTCTTGCTGCTGTACACCGACGGTCTGGTCGAACGTCGGCGGAGCACCGTCGACGACGGCATCGCCCGGGTCTGCGACCTGCTGCGCGAAGGGCGGGACGCCGCACCGGAGCAGCTGGCGAACCAGGTGATGTCGCGCCTGACACCCGGCGGCGGTTATCAGGATGATGTGGCGCTGTTGTTGTACCGGCATCTGGGACCCCTGGAGATCAGCTTTCCCGCAGCTGCGGATCGTCTCGCCGAGGTCCGAGATGCGATGCGTAGCTGGTTGATTCGAGCGGGTGTGGTTCCAGATCAGGTTCACGCCGTGTTGGTTGCCGCGGGAGAAGCCGTCGCCAACGCCGTGGAGCATGGTCACCGCGATACGCCCGGCGGGACGATCAGCGTGCGCGCCATCGTAAATCCGGGCGAGGTGCAGGTGACCGTCTCCGACACCGGCTCGTGGAAGCCGCCGCGACCGGTGGTCGACACGCATCGAGGTCGGGGCATCCTCCTGATGCGAGCGCTGATGCTGGACGTCTCGATCGATCCCGAGCCGGCGGGAACCACCGTACGCATGACCGCGAGGACCAGCTGATGTCCACATCTCTGACGCTCGACTCTGCGCGGCCCGGTGACGGAAAGCTGGTGCTCGCAGCGACGGGCGAATTGGACCTCAGCAATATCGAAGAGTTCACCGAAGCCTTGTCGGCCGCTATCGCTGAGGCCGACAGCGGGGGAGAGGCGCTCATCGTGGACCTCTGTGGCATCGAGTATCTGGACAGCGCGGCCGTCAACGTCTTGTTCGCCCATGCTGACCACATCCAGGTCGTGGCCCGGCCGTTCTTGGTGCGTCTGCTCGACATCACCGGCCTCACCGAGTTGGTGACGGTGACGTCCTCGCCGCGGCGAACCGAAGTCTGACCCGCCCGGTTACTTGCGTTTAGCACCTCCGCTCATGGGTACGAAGTGTCAACGAGCTTGTCATCAGCGGATCCGCTCGGCGTAGGGTTCCGTCAGGGCGGGATTGGCTCACATCGCAATGGCAAAACGGCACGGGCTGCCGTCAGTGTGGGACAGCGAGGCGTAGGGAGTGCTAGTGGCAAAGCGCAGGATCTTGATCGGCATCGCAGCCGCGGTCATGGTGGTCGCAGGCCTGGCCGGTTGTTCGAGTAACAAACCCAGTACCGGTGCCAGCAGCAGCGGCGCGGCGGGTCCGGTCGGCAACAAGATCACGATCGACGGCCAGGCCCAAAATGTGTCCGGCCCAATCAGTTGCACCCAGGTGAACGGCAACACCAGCATCGGTTTCGGCGATCCGACCACGGGTATCGGCGCGGTCGTCACCAACGCGAATCCGCCCGTCGTGCAGGCAGTCGGGCTGGGCAACCTGACCGGTGTCACGCTGGGTTACTCCGCCGGGGCGCCGAACCAGGCCAACGCCCAGGCCACCAAGAGCGGCAATTCGTACACCATCAAGGGCACGGCGACGGGGGCCGACGCGTCCAATCCGCAGCAGGCGCTGAGCAAGTCGTTCGAGATGGATGTGACGTGTCCCTAGGGCGCCGGCGCGGTCGACCCGCCAGCACGTCGTTGCTCGTCAAGCTCGGAAGGAACTGACAGGTATGTATGTGAAGCGCGTGGTGGGTGCAGCCTTCGCGGCGGCGCTGGGCATGTCGGGGCTGGCGATCGGCGCGGGTCTGGCCGGCGCCACACCTTTCAAATCAGACCCGGCGTGCCTGCACTGTGGGCCGATCGCTGATGACGCACCCGGTCCCGGTGGTCCCGGGCCAGGTCCTGGGCCCGGCCCCGGACCTGGGGGCCCGGGTGGCCCCGGTGGAGGTCATGGCCCGAGTGGGCCCGGGCCTGGCGGTCCCGGTGGGCCAGGCGGTCCCGGTGGTCCCGGACCAGGCGGTCCCGGTGGGCCAGGTGGTCCCGGTGGTCCCGGGCCTGGCGGACCCGGCGGTCCCGGCCCAGGTGGTCCAGGCGGAGCCCACGGGGAGCAGGGGCCCGGTGGTCCCGGTGGACCAGGTGCGCCTGGGCCAGGCGGTCCGGGTGGTTCTGGTCCCGGTGGACCCGGCCCGGGTGGGCCTGGCGGCCCAGGTGGACCGGGCGGTCCTGGACCTGGCGGAGCCTACGGGCAGGGGCCCGGTGGACCAGGTGGACCTGGCCAGCCGGGAGGCCCCGGCGGCCCTGGTGAGCCCGGCGGACCGGGTGGTTACGGGCCTGGCGGACCCGGCGGTCCTGGTGGACCCGGCGGTCCTGGTGGACCCGGCGGCCCGGGCGGACCCGGCGGCCCGGGCGGACCGCCCCCGCCGCCTTACGTGCAACACGGCTACTACGACCGGGGCGGGCCGCAGTGGGGTGGCCCGCGGGACGCACCCCACGGCTTCAGCGCCCCGAATCACGGTGCGCCACCTCCGCCCTTCGAGCATGGGTTCGGGTGGAACGGTGGACCTCCCCCCGGAGCGCCGCCACCCAACTGGGACGGCCCGCCGCCTCCTGGCGGCTGGAACGGCCCGCCGCCTCCTGGCGGCTGGAACCCCCGATGGGATGGGCCGCCGCGCGACATCGGTTGGGCGCAGGCAAATTACGGGCCGTTCAACTACAACGGCTACAACGCCACTCCAGTGTTCAATCCGGTATTCGGTGGATGGGGCTTCTGGTTCTTCGGCGTCTGGATTCCGCTGTACTGATCTGAATACAACCGACCTCCCGTCTTCGTTTGAAGGTGGGAGGTCAGTTGTATCTTCGCCGGGTCCTAAAAACGGCTGAGAAGCAGCGCCGCGCGGCCGCAAAAGAATGCGTGCGTCGCGATTCCGTTGCAAGATGTCCGGCGTGGCTATGTACCAAGGCAGGGCGCTGGCAGACATCAACCTCACCGGGCGCGATTTAGGGGAGGCGCTCGAGACGTTCATTTCCCGTCGGGATCCGGGCCTGGAGAACATTCAGATCAAGCGGGCGACCCCGACCGGCGACGTCGAAACGCGGGTGCAACCCCATAAGCGGTGGTACGAGGTCCTCTTCGAGGTCGATGACAATCCCGAAGACGAGGAAGACGAAGAGCTCGACACCTTCGAGGCGCGCAAGAAGGCGGAAGCCAAGGCGCGGGCCGCGGAAAAAGCGCGGGTGAAGCAATGGTCGGGACGCAATCAGGGAGTCTTCCCAAGTAGCGAGGTATGGCCAGAAGCCAATCAGTGACGCGGAGCGGTCTTCATCGCCGATGATGTAGGGCGGTAGACCGAGAGGAGCGGCGTGGTGGCTGATGTGTCGGTGATTGATCGAGCTCGGGGGATGCGCGACCTGGTCCGCGCCGAGGCTGCCGAATCCGAGCGATTACGGACGCTATCGCCGGCGATCGTCGACGAGATGTGGGCCTGCGACCTGATGCCCGCTTTCAATCCGAAGGCGGCCGGCGGTGCCGAACCGTCATTTCACGAGATGATCGATACCTGGATCGAAATGGCTTGGCAGGACGGCTCTTTCGGGTGGATCGGGATCGCCAACCTGCCGTCGACTTTTGCGGCCGCGACCTATCTTTCCGACGACGGTTTCGCCGAGGTGTTCACGCAGAACGACAATCACATCACGATCGGCGGCCAGTACTTCCCCAACGGTCAGGGAACGGCAGTCGATGGCGGCTACCAGTTGAGCGGCGCATGGAGCTTCGGTTCCGGTACGGGACATTCGGCGTACATCGGAGCCGGCTTCTTCCCGATGGACAACGGAGAGATGCGCTGGGTCAGCGACGGCATCCCGGACATGCGGGTGGCATTTCTGCCCCGCGACCAGATCACCTTCACCGATGGATGGCATGTCCAGGGGCTCAAGGGAACTGGCTCCTACGACTACACCGTGACCGATGTCTTCGTGCCGGAATGCCGTACGATCCCGCTGTTCATCCGCGAGCCTGCCCGGGGAAGTTCGGCGGCCGGCCGGATGGGTCTGATGCCGGTCACCGCCGCCGGTCACGCATCGTTTGCGCTCGGGGTCGCCAAGAGCATGCTCGACGATGTCGAGGAGTTGGCCGCCACCAAGGTGCGAATGAGCGATATGGCGACGCTGGCAACCCGACAAACCTTCCAGAAGGGGCTTGCCCATCATGTCGCGGCGTGGCGCGCCGCACGCCTGCTCGTGCTCGACGCGTTCGTGACCGCCGAGGCTGCCGTCGATGCGGGTCAGGACCTGACACCCCGGTTGCGTGCCGACATGCGGGTTGCGGCGGTGTATGCCACCGACACCGCACGGGCGGCCGCCGAGTGGGCGCATTTGGCCGCCGGCACCACCGCGATCCGCGAGGGCAGCCGACTCGAACGCGCCTTCCGTGACATCTATACCGGCACGCAGCACGCGTTCATCAGCGAAAAGGTGGCGATGGACGCTGCGCAGATCTGGCTCGGCCTCATCGACGACCAATTTGGACTCTGATTGCGCGGCAACGGAATTCGAGAGGACCAGCCGTGGTGGACGCTGATCGGGCCCGCTCCCGGACCTTTGTTGTGACAGGTGCCGCCTCCGGCATCGGTCTGGCGACCGCCGAGCGTCTGCTGGCAGAAGGTGGAAGCGTGATCGGGGCCGATCTGGCGGCGCCGCCCGACCTTGGACCCGACTTCCGTTTCGTGGCAGCCGATATCACCGATGAGGCTGCGATTGCCGCCGTGTTGTCCGCGGTACCGGACCGGCTCGACGGCGTCGTCCATGCGGCGGGGGTGGCCGGCGGCGGGCCGGTTCATCTGCTGGATCGCGCCGAGTGGGAACGGGTGATCGCGATCAATCTCACCGGCACGTTTCTCGTCGCCAAAGCGGCTCTGGCCCGGATGATCGACCAGCCCCGGGTCGATGGTGAGCGGGGGTCGATCGTGACGCTGGCCAGCGTCGAGGGCCTCGAGGGAACCGCTGGGGGCAGTGTGTACAACGCCGCAAAAGGCGGGGTTGTGCTGTTGACCAAGAACATCGCGCTCGACTACGGCCCGAGCGGCATCCGGGCCAATGCCATCTGCCCGGGATTCATCGAAACGCCATTGACGGAAAGCGTGTTCGGTCTGCCCGGTATGGAGGGGCCCCGAGCCTCGGTCACCGAAGAGCATGCCCTGCAACGGATGGGCCGTTCAGAAGAGGTTGCCGCGATGGCGGCTTTCCTCGTCTCGCCCGACGCATCGTTTGTCAGCGGTCAGGCCATTGCCGTTGACGGCGGCTACACCGCCGGTCGCGATCACGGAGTGGTCCGGCTCTTCGGGCTTCCCACTGACTAGTCGGTCAACGTCATGCAAGCGGCTAGCGCGGCATCGACGCTGAGATCCACGGGCAACAGCTCGCTCAGCCCGCAGGCGCGCACAATCCGCTCGACGACCGGCTGGCAACTCACCAGCCGCAGCTCGACGCCACGCTCGCGCGCTCGCTCTGCCTCCTCGGCAAGGGCGGCATAGGCACAGCACCCCATGAAGTCCAGGCCGCTGGTGTCGATGATGAGCGGCCCGGCCGGGCCCGCTGCGGCGGATGCCTCGCTGAGCAGGTGTCGCCAGGCGGTGTCGTTGGACGCGTCCAGCTCACCGCCCGCGCTGACGATCACGGCCAGCCCGCTGCGCTCGGTTGTTGCTCGCAGCGTGCTGCGTGCTTGCGCGAGTTCGGAAATGAGGCGACTGCTCAGCATCAACGGATGAAAAGAGGGGTCAGCCATCAGGAAAGTGCTCATGGTGCTCCTGATCTGTAGGCGCCTAGCGCCTCGATCTGGATGCCTGCCCTAGAAGCTTAAGACCGACGTCAGTTAGCAGATATAATCTTTATAACAGAAGCGTATCGGCAGTGTCCATGCAATTGCGGCTGAGAATTGCATGAGGAAAGTAAAGTGTGCAATTAATATAGCTAATCTCTTTTGCGCTGCCGGCGATCCGGACCGTGGGCCGGCGTCGACATCGAGTGCTTAGCGAGGCTGGCTCCGACGGGACCTGGAAAGCCCGCTACGACATGCGGTTTCACCGCAGCGTCAGGCACACGTGCGCGCCGACCGCCGGCGGGCGCTCGCTCCGGATCCGGTGGGCGAGGTTTGACGAACTGCATCACTCATATGTGGCAAGTCCAACAGATTTGTCCGAATTCAGAAATTGCATCGATGTCTTTGCTAAAGCGCCTCGGTGCTGGTGCGACGGGTGTTGCTATAAGCGCCCGAAAAGTTGTGCTCTGCTCACGGGTCCTAGGCGGCCGAAGGGTCGGATTCTTCGGAGTGCTCGACCTCAAGATCGGCGATCGCGCGAGATGTGCGCTCGCGCAGCACTACTGCGGCGATCACCCCGCACACGACGGCAATGACCAAGGCGATCCAGGAAAACCGCGTCAGCCAGCGCTCGGCGGCCATCCCCGCGTAGTACACCAGCGCCGTGGTGCCGCCGGCCCAGCACACGGCGCCGGAGACGTTTGCGGCCAGAAACCTGGCGTAACGCATCTTCAGCGCTCCGGCCAACGGCCCGGCGAAAATTCGCAACAGCGCGATGAAACGGCCGAAGAACACCGCCCGTGCGCCCCAGCGCTCAAAGAGGCGCTCGGCGAACAGCACATGCCCGGGACCGAAATGTTTCGGGAAACGACGACCCAACCGGTCGAACAGCGGCAGTCCCAGACGACGCCCGATCGCGTAGCCGGTCGAGTCCCCGATCACCGCTCCGAGCACCGCGGCCACACCCACGCCGATCGGATTGACCGCCAACTCATGGCGCGACGACATCAGCGCGGCGCTGACCAGGACGATTTCACCGGGCAGCGGGATGCCCAGGCTTTCCATCCCGACCACGGCGCCCACCACGCCGTACACGGCCAGCGGGGGGATCGACTGCAAGATGGCTTCCACCGTCATGGCTCAAGGATGCCCGACTGATTCGCACCGTCGTGGATCGGATCAATTACCCCGTGTCATCCACGCGGCGGGTAGCTTTTTCGGCGTGGGTGCGAAACTTCGGCGACTGGAAGCCGCATGACCGCTGGTCGTTACGACGAGGGCATGGCCGTGCGTCGAGAAGTGCTGGGCGACAGCTACGTCGAGCAGGCGAGCGCCCGGACCACCGATTTCACCGGCGACTTTCAGCAGATCGTCACCGAATTCGCTTGGGGCACCGTCTGGACCCGTCCGGGACTGGACCGCCGCAGTCGCTCGATGATCACGCTCACGGCGCTCGTCGCCCGCGGCCACCACGACGAACTGGCGGCGCACCTTCGGGGTGCGCTGGCCAATGGGCTGACCCGGGAGGAGATCAAAGAGGTGCTGTTGCAGACCGCGGTCTACTGCGGTGTGCCCGCCGCCAACGCCGCTTTCCGCGTCGCTCAGCAGGTACTCGATGAGCTTGAGCAACAACATGATTCGCGTTAGCGGGGTGACAACGTGAACGCGGCGTCCGCGGTGACCGTCGCGGTGGTCTTCGTCTGGTTGGGCATGGTCCTGGCGATTTCGTTTCTCGAAGCACCACTGAAGTTCCGCGCTCCCGACGTCACTCTGCGGATCGGCCTGGCCATCGGCCGACTGGTGTTCCGTGCGCTCAACGCGGTCGAAGTCGTATTCGCGCTCACGATCCTGCTGGCGGTCGTCCTCAGCCCACCACCGGTGCCTGTGACGGCGACGTTGGCGGTCGCGATGATGGCCTTGGCCGCGCAACTCGTCGCGGTCCGGCCGCGGTTGACCCGGCGCTCCGATCAAGTCTTGGCCGGACTCGACGCACCGCGTTCGCGCGGGCATCTGGCCTACGTCGGACTTGAAGTGATCAAGTCGCTCGCGTTGATCGCCGGTGGCGTTCTCCTACTATCCAGTTAGGGAAGACCATGGAATCCGTTTCACTGACCGACATTGCCGCTGAACAGCTCGCCGCCGCACGGCAGGCGCACAGCGGCCGCGCCTCACACACGATCCATGGGGGTCATGCGCTGGAGTTGCGTCAGACCGTCGTCGCGTTGGCCTCCGGCCATGAGCTGGCCGAACACGACAGCCCCGGTGAAGCGACGTTGCAGGTGCTGGAAGGTCACGTCCGATTGACCGCCGGTGACGAGACGTGGGAGGGCAGATCGGGCGACTACGTCACGATTCCGGCCCGCCGGCACTCGCTGCGCTCGCTGGAGGACTCCGTCGTGGTGCTCACCGTGGTGAAGAACATTCCTTCGGCGTAATCGCATGCTGTCGACACCATGGTCTCGGGCAATGGGTCTGCGCGTGCCCATCGTCAATGCCCCGATGGGAGGCGTCGCCGGCGGACGATTGGCCGCCGCGGTGAGCGCGGCCGGCGGGCTCGGGATGGTGGGCATGGGGACCGCCGGGTCGATCTCGGCGCTGCACACCGAATTGCCTTATGTGGCAGGAAAATTCGGAATCGGCTTGGTGGATTGGGTGATGCGCGGAGAAGTCGGCCTGTTCGAGGCCGCGCTGGCTGCTCAGCCGGTGCTGATCTCGGTCAGCTTCGGCACCGACCTGTCGTGGGTCAGCCGTGTTCATGACGCCGGAATCGCCACTGCCACACAGATTTACAGCGGTGATGAGGCGCGCAGGGCGCAAGACGCCGGCATCGACCTGGTGGTGGCGCGGGGCTGCGAAGGCGGCGGCCACGGCGAGGCGACAGTCGGCACGCTGCCGCTGCTCGACGCCGTGCTCAACGCCGTGTCGGTGCCGGTGCTGGCCGCGGGCGGAATCGCGTCGGCGCGCAGCCTCGCCGCGGTGCTCGCCGCCGGCGCCGACGGAGCCTGGCTGGGCACCTGCCTGTCGGCGTCGGTCGAGGCGCTCACCAGCGAGAGCGGCCGCCGCGCGTTGATCGCGGCTCGCGAAACCGACACCGCCAGCACCCGGGTCTACGACATCGTTCGCCATCTGCCCTGGGCCGAACGCTTTCCGTCGCGGGTATTGCGCAACGAATTCGTCGCCCGCTGGAGCGGACACGAGGACGCCTTGGCCGAAGACAGAGACGCCGAGACTGAACTCGCCACCGCTGTCGCCGCCGACGACCGGCGGATCGCGGCGGTCGACGCGGGCCAGGGCGTGGGAATGGTCACCGATGTCACGCCCGTCGGCGAGGTGATCGATCGCCTCTGCAGCGGTGCTTACGAACTGCTCGCCGGCTGGGGTCAGCGCGTCGGCGGCGAGACTTAAACCACCGCGACCGGCAACGGCGTTTCGTCGCAACCGTTTACGTGTCGGCGAACCAGCAGGGCTGAGGTCAGACCGCGCGCACGTAGCGCTTGTTCATCACCCGCTGGAGCAGCGAGGTGAACGGACCACCCGCTTTGCTCCACCACGTGGCCGGCCGGGAGAACGCCGAGACCTCGGCGAACACCGCCGAGGTGACCGGGTCATGGCGCACCACGAACCGCTCCTCGCCGATCTCGGGATGGCCCGGCAAGGTGCCGTAGGCGAAGCCGCGCATATGCGGTTCGTCGACGACGTAGACGACGCGGCACGGCGCCTTCAGGAACCCCAACATCTTCACCACGACGACTGTGCCGACCGTGACGGTGTCGCTGGTGGCCTCGACGCGCAGCCCGGAGCCACGCTGCATTCCCCAGTGCATGACCGCGTCGGCGGCCTCTTCGAAGCGAAGCTGACCCATGCCGATATGGGCCGAGTAGCCCATGTGCTTGTAGCCCGGAGGAAACGGACCAGCGGTCGCGCCCACTTCCCGATAGGTGAATGGCAGCTGCGTGATCGTGTGCAAATCCACCGACCCAGCTTGCCACGCGAACGTGGCCGGCTTTTCCGGGCAGGCGTACGGTCGGCGAGGTGACTACCCAAGCTCGCGCTCAAGCATCCGGAACGTTCACTCTCGGCGGCGATCTCACGATCAACCGTCTCGGCTACGGCGCCATGCGTCTCACCGGCAAGGGCGTCTGGGGCCCGCCCGCTGATCGGGACGAAGCGATTCGCGTGCTGCGACGCGCGGCCGAACTCGGCGTCAACTTCATCGACACTGCCAATTCTTACGGTCCCTACGTCGCCGAGGAGATCATCCGCGAGGCGCTGCATCCCTACGACGGGCTGGTGATCGCCACCAAAGCGGGACTGCTGCGCACCGGGCCGGACGTGTGGATTCCGCTGGGCTTCCCCTCGTACCTGCGCCAGGAAGCCGAGCTGAGCCTGCGCCGCCTCGGCGTCAACACCATCGACCTGTTCCAGCTGCATCGCATCGACGACAAGTTTCCGCTCGAAGACCAGATCGGTGAACTGGTCAAGCTGCAGGAAGAAGGCAAGATCCGCCACATCGGGCTCTCGGAGATCAACGTCGACCAACTCCACGCCGCACAGAAAATCGCGCAAATCGTGTCGGTGCAGAACCTCTACAACCTGACCAACCGCAGCGCTGAGGAACTGCTCGACGAGTCGACCAAGCAGGGCATCGGGTTCATCCCGTGGTTCCCGCTTGCCGCCGGCCCACTCGCCGCGCCCGACGGCCCACTGGCCAAGCTGGGCGAAGAACACGGCCACGCGACGCCTTCGCAGCTGGCGCTGGCCTGGCTGCTGAAACGCTCGCCGGTGGTGCTGCCGATTCCGGGGACCTCGAGCGTGGCCCACCTAGAGGAGAACGTCGCTGCCGCCGAGATCGAACTCAGCGACGACGAGTTCGACAAGCTGAGCGCGCTCGGGAAGCAGAACGCCAACTAGGGTCAACTCGACGCCGGGCAATACGGTGTTCGGGTGGCATCCCATGACGCGTGGCATCCCGGGGGCGGATTCAACCCGCCCGACCCCAGCACCCAGGGCGGGCCGGACTACGGCAGGTTCATCGAGGGTGTTCGTGCGCTGCAAGACCACGCCCGCGCGGTCGATGCCCCCGATGAGGTGATCACCGAGGCCGCCGACCTGCTGGACAAGCTGTCCGGGCTGCTCACCCCGTACGACACCGACGAGTGGCAGTCGCCGTCGGGACGCCGGATGGACCTGCCGGTCCGCGGCAACATTCTGACCATCCCGATGTCGGCACATAAGACCGACGACGGACGCATCGAGGGTTGGGCCAGGTTCGCCCGATTTCACCTGGGCCGCAACGGGGCCGTGCACGGCGGCTGCCTCGGCATGCTGTTCGACACCGTGCTGGGGCTGACGTCGTCGGTGCTGACCGGCGGGCCGCGGCAGCGCACCGCCTATCTGCACGTCAACTACCGCCAGATCGTGCCGATCGAGACGAAGCTGCAGATCGAGGCGGGCGTCGACCGGATGGAGGGCCGCAAGATCTTCGTCTCCGGCCGATTGAGCGACGGCGACACCGTGCTCGCCGATGCCGAGGCGTTGTTCGTCCTCCTCAAACCGGGCCAGCCGTAAGGCTGCAACCCTTGGGCCATACCCGCCCCGATAGCATGATTGGGTCCGTTTGAACACCCGACAGCCATGGAGACCGCGTCGATGACCGCCCCCGCACACCCCGTTCAGGCAGCGCCGATCCGGGTGGCTGCCGGGACGACCGCGGCGGCCGCGGTACGAGAAGCCGGCCTGCCGGGCCGCGGCGCCCCCGACGCGGTGGTAGTGATACGTGACGCGGACGGCAAACTGCGCGACTTGAGCTGGGTCCCCGACGCTGACGCCGAGGTCGTCCCGGTGGCGGCCGACACCGACGACGGGCGCAGTGTGATCCGGCATTCGGCCGCCCATGTGCTGGCCCAGGCCGTCCAGGATCTGTTCCCGCACGCCAAGCTCGGCATCGGGCCGCCGATCACCGACGGGTTCTACTACGACTTCGATGTCGCCGAACCGTTCACGCCCGAGGATCTGGACAAGCTGGAAAAGCGGATGCGCCAGATCGTCAAAGAGGGCCAGCTCTTCGACCGTCGCGTCTACGAGTCCAAGGATCAGGCCCGCGAGGAGCTGGCCGGCGAGCCGTTCAAGCTCGAACTGGTCGACGACAAGTCCGGCGACCCCGACGTGATGGAGGTCGGCGGCGACGAGCTCACTGCGTACGACAACCTGAATCCCCGTACCCGCGAACGGGTTTGGGGCGACCTGTGCCGCGGCCCGCACATCCCCACCACCAAACACATCCCAGCGTTCAAGCTGACCCGCAGCTCGGCCGCGTACTGGCGGGGCGATCAGAGCAACGCCAGCCTGCAACGCATCTACGGCACCGCGTGGGAGTCGCAGGAGGCGCTGGATCGCCACCTGGAATTACTCGAAGAGGCCCAGAAGCGCGACCACCGCAAGCTGGGCGTCGAGTTGGACCTGTTCAGCTTTCCCGATGAAATCGGTTCGGGCTTGGCGGTTTTCCACCCCAAGGGGGGCATCATTCGCCGCGAGCTGGAAGAGTACTCGCGACGTAAGCATGAGCAGGCGGGCTACGAGTTCGTCAACACCCCGCACATCACCAAAGAGAACCTGTACGTCACCTCGGGCCACCTGGAGTGGTACGCCGACGGCATGTATCCGCCGATGCATCTCGACGCCGAATTCAACGAAGACGGCACCGTGCGCAAGCCCGGCCAGGACTACTACCTCAAGCCGATGAACTGCCCGATGCACCACCTGATCTACCGGTCGCGGGGACGCTCGTACCGCGAACTTCCGTTGCGGCTCTTCGAGTTCGGCAGCGTCTACCGCTACGAGAAGTCCGGTGTGATCCACGGCCTGACCCGGGTGCGGGGGATGACCCAGGACGACGCGCATATCTACTGCACCCGGGAGCAGATGCGCGAGGAGCTGACCTCGGTGCTGCGGTTCGTGCTCGACCTGCTGGCCGACTACGGACTCAACGACTACTACCTGGAGCTGTCCACCAAGGACGCCGAGAAGTATGTGGGCTCCGACGAATTGTGGGACGAGGCAACGAATATCCTGCGCGAGGTCGGCGAGGCCTCCGGCTTGCAACTGGTGCCCGACCCGGGCGGTGCGGCGTTCTACGGACCGAAGATCTCGGTGCAGGTCAAAGATGCGTTGGGCCGCAGCTGGCAGATGTCGACCATCCAGCTCGACTTCAACATGCCCGACCGTTTCGAGTTGGAGTACACCGCCGCCGACGGTTCACGGCAACGGCCGGTCCTCATCCACCGGGCGCTGTTCGGTTCGATCGAGCGGTTCTTCGGCATCCTCACCGAGCACTACGCCGGGGCGTTCCCAGCCTGGCTGGCACCGGTCCAGGTGGTCGGCATTCCCGTCGCCGACGGCCACGTTGCCTATTTAAAAGATGTTGCCGCGCAACTGAAATCGCATGGGGTCCGGGTCGAGGTGGATGCCAGCGACGATCGGATGGCCAAGAAGATCGTCAACCACACCAACCAACGCGTGCCGTTCATGTTGCTTGCCGGCGACCGCGACGTCGAGGCCGGTGCGGTCAGCTTCCGGTTCGGTGATCGCACCCAGATCAACGGAGTGCCGCGCGACGAGGCGGTGGCGGCCATCAAACAGTGGATCGCCGACCGTGAAAACAACGTTCCCACAGCAGATCTGGTCAAGGTGGGCAGCCGTGGCTGAGGACGATTCGATCGTCGACCGCGGCGCCGGAGGTGACGAGCGCCGGCGCGAGGAGCCGACGGCCCTAGTAGATCGCGGCGCCGGAGAGGCCGATCATCTGCAGCGGTTGTGGACGCCCTACCGGATGAGCTATCTGGCTGAGGGCCCGCTCAAGCAGGACAACGGCAACAAAGAACAGCCCTTCACCGACATCCCGCAACTGTCCGATGAGGACGGGTTGGTGGTGGCCCGCGGCGAACTGGTCTACGCGGTGCTCAACCTCTACCCCTACAACCCCGGCCACCTGATGGTGGTCCCGTATCGCCGGCTCTCCGAACTCGAGGATCTGACCGAGCCGGAAAGCAGCGAGCTGATGGCGTTCATTCAGAAGGCAATTCGCGTCATCAAGAGCGTCTCGCGGCCGCACGGCTTCAACGTCGGGGTCAACCTGGGGCACTCGGCGGGTGGCTCGCTGGCCGAACATCTGCACGTGCATGTGGTGCCGCGATGGGGTGGCGACGCCAACTTCATCACGATCATCGGCGACTCGAAAGTGATCCCGCAATTGCTGCGCGACACTCGTCAGCTGCTGGCCACGGAGTGGGCCAGGCGGCCGTGAGCACGCCGGCGACGATGCAGAGCGCAGCTATCAGGAGGAACGGCGTCATTGAGTAGGCTGTTGTCCCGCGAGGGCGTAGCGCGGGCCACCATCCCGGTGGCGCGGGCATTCCTCCGCGCAGGCTTCACGGCGGACGCCGTGACCACGATCGCCACCGCGGCCGCAGTGCTGGCCGCGTTGACGCTGTTTCCGATCGGAGACTTGTTCGCCGGAACAGTAACCATCTGGTTCTTCGTGATGTTCGACATGATCGATGGCGCGATGGCGCGGGAAAGCGGCGGTGGCACCAGGTTTGGCGCGGTGCTCGATGCCACCTGCGACCGGATCAGCGACGGTGCGGTGTTCTGCGGGCTGGCCTGGTGGGCGGCGTTCGGCCTGGGTAACCGGCCGCTGGTGGTGGCGACGTTGATCTGCCTGGTGACCTCTCAGGTGATCTCGTACATCAAGGCCCGCGCCGAGGCCAGTGGGCTGCGCGGCGACGGCGGTTTCATCGAGCGGCCGGAGCGGCTGATCATCGTGCTGGTCGGCGCGGGATTGTCGGATCTGCCGGTGTTTCCGCTGCCGTGGGCGTTGCCGGCGGCGATGTGGTTGCTGGCCGCGGCCAGCATGATCACCTGTGCTCAGCGGTTGCACACCGTGCGGCACTCCACCGGCGCGGACACTCCGCTGCCGCCGCCGGGCAAGTCGGAAGAGACCGAGTCGTGATCGGTGGCATGAAACTGCCTGGTGTCAGCGGCCTTTCGCTTGGCAGTCGAATGACCGACTGGGGATATGCGGCGGGCTGGCTGACGGTACGCACGATCCCGGAATTTGCCGCCCGCAACGTCTTCTACGCCGGTGCGCTGTACGCGTCGCGCGGCGGGGGACCTGAGCAGCTTCGCAAGAACCTCGCCCGTGTACTCGGCGTCGAGCCGAAAGACGTGCCCGGCAGCCTGATGCGCGCCTCTCTGGCGTCCTACGCCCGCTATTGGCGTGAGGCGTTTCGGCTGCCGTCGATGGATCACCAGGCGCTCGGTCGTCAGCTGGCCGAAACCACGACGGGCACTGAGAACATCGACGCGGCCCTGGCCAGCGGCCGCGGTGTCGTTGCCGCTCTGCCGCACAGCGGGAACTGGGACATGGCCGGGGTGTGGATGGCTCAGACCTACGGCAAGTTCACTACGGTCGCCGAGCGGCTCAAGCCCGAGTCGTTGTTCCTGCGGTTCGTCGAATACCGGGAAAGCCTTGGCTTCGAGGTCATTCCGCAGTCCGGTGGTGAGCAGCCACCGTTCCCGCTACTGAGCGAGCGGCTGCGGGACAACAAAGTGGTCGCTTTGATGGCTGAGCGGGACCTCAGCCGCAACGGCGTCCAGGTCGACTTCTTCGGCGAACCGACCAGAATGCCGGCCGGCTCAGCGAAACTGGCGATCACCACCGGCGCGGCGCTGCTGCCCGTGCACTGCTGGTATGACGGCGACGACTGCCGAGTCGATTTCGGCCCGCCGCTGGACTGCTCCAGCGGCGACGTCACCGTCGTCACCCAGGCGATGGCCGATGTGTTCGCCCGCAACATCGCCGAGCATCCCGCCGACTGGCACATGCTGCAGCCCCAGTGGCTGGCGGATCTGTCCGAAAAGCACCGTGCCCGATTGGGGATCCGGCAGGCAGGATCGGAGCAACCCGGGGATCAAGGGCAGGTCTGATGCGGATCGGGATGGTGTGCCCGTACTCGTTCGACGTGCCGGGCGGAGTGCAGTCGCACGTGCTCCAGCTTGCCGAGGTGCTGCAGGCCCGCGGCCAGGATGTCAGCGTGCTGGCGCCGTCGTCTCCCCACGTGGAGTTGCCCGACTATGTGGTCTCCGCCGGCCGGGCCGTCCCGATTCCCTACAACGGCTCGGTGGCCAGGCTGCAGATCAGCCCCGCGGTCAGCGGCAAGATCAGGCGCTGGCTGGCCGACGGCGAGTTCGACGTTCTCCACCTACATGAGCCGAATGCGCCCAGCGTGTCGATGTGGGCGTTGCGGATCGCCGAAGGGCCCATCGTGGCGACCTTTCACACCTCGACCACCAAGTCGCTGATGCTGTCGGTGTTCGGTGGCCTGCTGCAGCCCATGCAGGAGAAGATCATCGGCCGCATCGCGGTGTCCGACCTGGCCCGCCGGTGGCAGATGGAGGCACTGGGATCCGATGCGGTCGAGATTCCCAACGGGGTCGACGTGGCCGCCATGGCCTCGGCGCCGCTGTTCGACGGATATCCGCGCCCGGCCAAAACAGTGCTGTTCCTGGGCCGCTACGACGAATCCCGTAAGGGCATGGCGGTGTTGATCGACGCGCTGCCCAACCTCGTCGAGCGGTTTCCGGGTGTGCAGGTGCTGATCGTCGGCCGCGGCAACGAAGACGAATTACACGCCAAGGCAGGCAGTTTGGCCGGTCATCTCCGTTTTCTCGGCCTGGTCGACGATGCCGCCAAGGCATCGGCCATGCGCAGCGCCGATGTCTATTGCGCGCCGAATCTGGGCGGGGAGAGCTTCGGGATCGTGCTCGTCGAGGCCATGGCGGCGGGAACGCCTGTGGTGGCCAGCGATCTGCACGCGTTCCGGCGGGTGCTGCGCGACGGGGAAGCCGGTCGGCTGGTTGCCGTCGGGGACAGCGCGGCGCTGGCGGAGGGTCTGATTGCGGTGCTGGAGGACGAGTCACTGGCGAAGGGCTACGCCGCTGCCGGCGCAGACGCGGTGCGCCGCTATGACTGGCCGGTAGTGGCCAACCAGATCATGCGGGTCTACGAGACCGTCGCCGTCCGCGGCGCCAAGGTACAGGTGGCGAGCTGATGTGGTGGACGATTGTGCTGGTCACAGCACTCGTCGCGGTGCTGCTGGTGCTGCTCGGATTCGGCGCCTGGGCGTACCGGACGGCCAATCGGCTCGACCGCCTGCATGTCCGCTACGACCTGTCCTGGCAGGCACTCGACGCCGCTCTGGCCCGGCGGGCGGTGGTGGCCCGGGCGGTGGCGGCCAACGCGTACGGCGGGCCGTCGGACACCGACGCCCAGGCCCTGGTGGCCCGTGCCGACGCGGCAGAAACAGCGCCACGCAAGGCCCGCGAGGGGTGCGAGAACAAATTGGCCGCCGCGCTGGGAATGGTCGATCCGGCCTCGGTGCCGGCGGGTGTGGTCGCCGAGTTGGCCGACGCCGAGGCCCGCGTGGTGCTGGCCCGTCGATTCCACAACGACGCGGTGCGCGACACGCTCGCGCTGCGCGAGCGGCGTCTGGTCCGGCTGTTCCGATTGGCCGGAACAGCCAAGCTGCCAAGCTATTTCGAGATCGCCGAACGCTCGCAGGCGCTTCGTCAGGCCGATCACCATCCTGCAAACCGTCGTACGTCGGCGCGGGTGGTGCTGCTCGACGAGACCGGCGCGGTGTTGCTGCTGTGCGGCTCCGATCCCTTGGCCGGCGCCGGTGCCGCACGGTGGTGGTTCACCGTGGGCGGCCAGGTCGGCGACGGTGAATCCCTCGGCCAGGCCGCCGCACGAGAACTGGCCGAGGAGACCGGTCTGCAGGTCGACCCCGCCGACCTAACCGGACCGATCTGGCGGCGTGACGCGGTATTCGACTTCAACGGCGCCGAGATCGACAGCGAGGAATTCTTCTTCGTCTACCGGACCCGGCGCTTCGAGCCCTCCACTGCGGGGCGCACCGAGTTGGAGAACAGCTATATCCATGGCCACCGATGGTGTGACCCTGGCGACATCGTCGAGCTGGCCGGCTCGGGAGAGACGGTCTATCCGCTTCAGCTTCCCGACCTGCTGGCCGAGGCGGCTGCGCTGGCCAGCGCGCCGGATCGGCTGCGGCAACTGCAGGCCATCCGCTAGCGCCGACCAGTTGTGGTGAGAGCGGTCACACTGGGGAATCATCCGTTGAGTAGACCTGTCTGTCTAGTCAGACATTCCCAATTCGGTTTGCTCGAGTGTGAGGAAACACCATGACTGACACCACTTCCTACAAGGACCGCGCCGCCCTGGTCACCGGAGCCACCTCCGGGATCGGCCAGGCGGTCGCGTTCGCGCTGGCTGACCAGGGCTATGAGGTGATCGTGCACGGCCGCGACATCATCCGAGGGGCCGAGACGGTCAAGGCGATCGAAGATCGCGGCGGCCGGGGCCGCTTTCTCGCGGCGGACCTGACTGACGCGGACGGCGTCGCCACCTTGGCCGCGGCCGTCGGCCCGGTTGAGGTCCTGGTCAACAACGCCGGAATCTCCTGGTTCGGTCCGACCGACCAACTCGACAACGCCACCTTCGACACGTTGTTCGCCGCCAACGTTCGCGGCGCGTACCAACTGGTGGCCGCCCTGGCGCCCGGCATGGCCGAGCGAGGCCACGGCAGCATCGTCAGCGTCGACAGCATGGCCGGACGTATCGGACTGCCAGGCGGGGCCGCCTACGGCGCCACCAAAGCGGCATTGACGGCAATGAGTCGGGCCTGGGCCGCGGAGTTCAGCCCGAGCGGCGTGCGGGTCAACACCGTTGCGCCCGGTCCCGCCTACACCGGCGGCGCCGACGAGACGCTCATCACCGATCTGGGCGCCACGACTTTGCTGGGCCGAGCCGCCCGACCCGAGGAGATCGCCCACGTCATCGCCTTCCTGGCGTCCGACAAGGCCAGCTACATCACCGGCGCGGTGATCCCCGTCGACGGTGGCCGCACCGCCATTTGAGCCCGGAAAAAGCGATAAGGAGCCGAATATGACCGAGCGTTATGTACCAAGTCCGACGGAGTTCGTCGCAGATCAGGTGGCTCGCTACGAAGCCAGCGATGGCGCCGACGGTGGCACGCTAGAAGGCCGCCCGGTGATCATCATGACGACGACAGGCGCCCGCACCGGCGCCGTCCGGAAGAACCCGGTGATGCGAATTCCGAACGGCGACAGCTACATTGCGGTGGCGTCCAACGCCGGTGCCGCGACCCACCCCGCGTGGTACCTCAACGTCGCCGCGCATCCTGATGTGTGGGTTCAGGACGGGTCGGCGAAGCGGCGTTTCCGTGCCCGGGAAGTGTTCGGCGAGGAAAAGGCCCAGATGTGGGCGATCGCGGAACAGCATTGGCCGCACTTCCCGGAATACCGGGCCAAAGCCGGAGAGCGGGAGATCCCTGTCCTCGTGCTCGAGCCGGTCACGGGCCAACGCGGATGAGCCCCGAGACCAAGCAGACCGCGCGGGAGCGGTTGCTCACTGCAGCCGATGAGCTCTTCTACGCTGAAGGGGTGCACACCGTCGGTATCGACCGGGTCATCGAGCATGCGGGTGTCGCGAAAGCCTCGCTCTACAACACGTTCGGCAGTAAAGAGAACCTGGTCCAGGCATATCTTGAGCGCCGCCACCAGGCAACCGTGAGCGCGTTGCAGCGGGCCGTCGAACGGCACCGCGACCCACGAGCACGGTTGTTGGCGGTATTCGACGCTCAGGCCGAGGTGTTCGCCCAACCCGGTTTCCGGGGCTGCGCATTCAATACAGCAGCCGCGGAAGCGCCTGAAGGAGGCCTGATCCAGCAGGCTGCCGACCAGTACCGCGCAGACATCCGCAACCTGCTGACGGGTCTCGCCCGGGACGTCGGCGCCGCCGAACCTGCCGCGCTGGCCCGTCAACTGCAACTGCTGTACGACGGCGGCGGGCTGGCCGCCCAGATGGATCACGACCCGGACATCGGCTCGGCCACGAAAGCCGCCGCGGCGCAGCTGGTGGACGCCGCCACCGGCGGAGTTTCACGCTCGGCCGCCGGACGGAAATCAGCTGGTGGTTGACCACTAGAATGGCGATGCGGTCAACGCAACGACACATCGACGATTGAGGTAGCAGTGGATAGCGCCCAGCCGAATGGCGCCAATGGCACCGCGCGGACCGGAACCGCGCGGGTCAAGCGCGGCATGGCCGAGATGCTCAAGGGCGGCGTCATCATGGACGTCGTCACGCCCGAGCAGGCCCGCATCGCCGAAGGCGCCGGGGCGGTGGCGGTGATGGCGCTGGAGCGAGTTCCCGCCGACATCCGCGCTCAGGGTGGGGTATCGCGGATGAGCGACCCCGACATGATCGAGGGCATCATCTCCGCAGTCACCATCCCGGTGATGGCCAAGGCGCGCATCGGCCACTTCGTCGAGGCCCAGATCCTGCAGAGCCTCGGTGTGGACTACATCGACGAGTCCGAGGTGCTGACGCCGGCCGACTACACCCATCACATCGACAAGTGGAAGTTCACCGTGCCGTTCGTCTGCGGCGCCACGAATCTGGGTGAGGCGCTGCGCCGGATCAATGAGGGCGCGGCGATGATCCGTTCCAAAGGGGAAGCCGGTACCGGGGACGTGTCCAATGCCACCACCCACATGCGTGCCATTGGGGGAGAGATCCGGCGCCTCGGCTCGTTGGCCGAAGACGAATTGTTCGTCGCAGCAAAGGAATTGCAGGCTCCCTATGACCTCGTGGTCGAGGTTGCGCGCGCAGGCAAGCTGCCCGTTACGCTGTTCACCGCCGGTGGCATCGCGACCCCGGCCGACGCCGCGATGATGATGCAACTCGGCGCCGAGGGTGTCTTCGTCGGCTCGGGCATCTTCAAATCCGGGGATCCGGCGCAGCGCGCCGCCGCGATCGTCAAGGCCACCACCTTCTACGACGACCCGGACATGCTGGCCAAGGTGTCCCGCGGTCTCGGCGAGGCGATGGTCGGCATCAACGTCGAGCAGGTCCCGGAGCCGCATCGCCTGGCCCAGCGCGGCTGGTAAAAACAGTCCGTGTCGATCGAAAAGATCCTCGATCTCGAGCAGCTCGAGATCAACATCTACCGGGGCAGCGTGTTCAGCCCCGAACAGGGAAACTTCCAGCGCACCTTCGGCGGGCAGGTCGCCGGCCAATCGCTGGTGTCCGCGGTGCGCACGGTCGACCCGCATTTTTTGGTGCACTCGTTGCACGGGTACTTCATCCGGCCCGGAGATTCTTCGGCGCCAACGATTTTCATCGTCGAGCGGTTGCGAGACGGTGGTTCGTTCTGCACGCGGCGGGTCAACGCCATTCAGCACGGCGAGACGATCTTCTCCATGTCGGCGTCGTTTCAAACCGACCAGGAGGGCATCCACCACCAGGACGTGATGCCCTCGGCGCCACCGCCGGACGACCTGCCCGGGCTCAAGTCGATGAAGGTGTTCGACGACGAGGGGTTCAAGCAGTTCCAGGAGTGGGACATCCGCATCGTTCCGCGCGATCAGGTGCACCAGGTGCAGGGCAAGGCCGCTCAGCAGCAGGTCTGGTTCAAGCATCGCGATCCGCTGCCCGACGACCCGGTGCTGCACATCTGCGCGCTGGCCTACATGAGTGACCTCACCCTGCTCGGCTCGGCGCAGGTCACCCATCTCGACGAGCGCGACCACCTGCAGGTGGCCTCGCTGGACCATGCGATGTGGTTCATGCGGGTGTTCCGGGCCGACGAATGGCTGCTGTACGACCAGTCGTCGCCGTCGGCGACCGGCGGCCGCGCGCTGTGTCAGGGCAAGATCTTCAACCAGTACGGCGAAATGGTCGCCGCCGTCATGCAAGAGGGCCTGACCCGCTTCTCGAGTGACTACCGGCCATCCGGCCAGTGAGTAACCCGCGCGTCGGCGTTCTGGCGCTGCAGGGTGATGTCCGTGAGCATGTGGCGGCGTTGCGCGATGCCGGCGCCGAGGCGATGCCGGTCCGGCGCTCTGCTGAGTTGGATGCCGTCGACGGGTTGGTGATCCCCGGTGGGGAGTCAACCACGATGAGTCATCTCCTGCGTGAGCTGGACCTACTGGAACCCCTGCGCGCCCGGCTGGCCGACGGGCTGCCCGCCTACGGCGCCTGCGCGGGAATGATCCTGCTGGCCAGCGAGATTCGCGACGCCGGAACTGCCGGGCGAGAAGCCCTTCCGCTGTCGGCTATCGATATCACCGTGCGGCGCAATGCATTCGGACGTCAAGTGGACTCATTCGAAGGCGACGTCGTGTTCGACGGCCTCGACGAACCGGTGCACGGGGTCTTCATCCGCGCACCCTGGGTGGAGCGAGTCGGTGCGGGTGTGCGGGTGTTGGCGCGCGCGGCAGACCATCCCGTCGCGGTGCGCCAAGGTGCGGTGCTGGCAACGGCCTTTCATCCCGAGGTGACCAACGACCGGCGCATTCACCAGTTGTTCGTCGACATCGTCAACGGTCGACGCTGACGGGTGCGGGCAGCGCCCATCGGAGGCCGCCGACCAGAACCCGGCCGACGCTGCGCACCACCGTGACTTCGACCGGCGGAAAATAGGGGAGCAGCAGCGGTACACGGGCCCACAACGGCAACATCGAGATTGCTGTCGCCGTCAGCACGCCGTAGGGCGCGCGCGCAGCCAGCGACAACGGCGGCGTCAGCAGCAGGAAACGAGCCGCGTCACGAGCCGCCGACGTGCTGCGCAGTTCCGGTCGATAGTCGTTAATCCGTTGCGCAAGTTGCTTTTCCGACCGTGGTGGATCGACCACCCCGAGCTTGGCAGCGATTTCGGCCATGTCGGCGACGTAGCCGTCCCGCCCGGCCTGGTCCAGCGGCGCGGCGCCGAAGAGCTGGTGGGCCCGCAGAAAACTGTCGGCTTCGGCGATGTGCACCCACTCCAGCAGGTGTGGATCGGTCGCCGTATACGAGCGGCCGTCGGCGGCGACTCCGTGCACCCGGCGGTGAATGCCGCGAACGCGGTCGACCGCGCGCTGGGCGTCGACCGCGGCGCCGAACGTCGTCTCGGCCAAGAAGGTGCTGGTGCGCTGGAGCCGGCCCCACGGGTCGTCGCGATAGTTGGAGTGCTCGGCGACTCCAGCCATGGCCAGCGGGTGCAAAGACTGCAGTAGCAGGGCGCGCAATCCGCCGACGAACATCGAGGCGTCGCCGTGCACCCGGCGGATCGGTCGGTCTTCGGCAAACCACCGCGGGCCGGGGGTGTGGTGGATGCGCTCACGTTCCGCCGGACCCTCGGGGCCGGCGACCATCTCGAACAGGCTGCTGCCCAGTGCGTCACGGACGGCTTGCAGCGGGCTTTGGGCGTTCACGATTCCACGTTAGTGGAGTGTTTGAAGTCAGACGATGCGGTGTAACAGCTATCCCGATGACTGACGCCGTTGACTTCGACAAACCCGTGCACACCTGGCGCGATATCCCGGGCTGGTTCCAGTGGCATCGACACCAGGTGGAGGCTGCGACGCATTTTCCCGACGGCAGTTGGTTCGCCGAGGTGGGCTGCTATCTGGGGCGCAGCATCTGCTCGTTGGGTGAGGTGGTGCGCGACACCGGACGGGACGCCAGGATCATCGGCATCGACACCGCGCGCGGCAGCGGGCCGGAGGGCGTCACCAACACCAACGCGCACGAGCGTGCCGTCGACCACGGCGGCGGGACTTTTGCGGGGCTGCTGCATCGCAACATCGTCAATTGCGGGCTGGCCGACGCGATTCAGTTGGTGATCAGCGACTCCGTCTCGGCTGCCGCGCTGTTCCCCGACGAGTCGTTTGCCTGGGTGCACATCGACGCCAGCCACGACTACGACTCCGTCATCGCCGATGTCAGCGCGTGGGCGCCCAAGGTGAAACGGGGCGGCTGGTTGTCCGGCGACGATTACGAGGCCGACTGGTGGCCGGGGGTGGTGTCAGCGGTTCACGACGCGCTGCCCGACGCCCGGTCGTGGGAATCGATGCAGTGGCGGTGGATCAAGCCGGACTAGGTGGGTAGTGCGACAGCGCGATTCGCTCCGCGGCGACGCTGCCGAATGTGCGACCCGCCAGTCGCATTCCGGTGCGAACAGGCCGGCTGGCGATGACGCGCGCACCGGCATGCAGCAGGCCGATACCAGCCCGGCTCCGCGGGTTGGCTCGTCGCAGCACTGCGGGTCGGATGTTCTGGGCCGACGCAACGTGGGGACGCATGAACTGCTCGTATCTGTGCAATGCCGCGTGCGGATCGTCGCCGCGGCCCAACTCGCCGGCAAGCACGTAAGCCCCGATCAGCGCCAGGCTGCTGCCCCCGCCGCCGACCGGTGACGGGCAGAAAGCGGCGTCTCCCAACAACACGACCCGACCCTTGCTCCAGCTCGGCGCGCGTATCTGCCCGAGAGCATCGAAATACATTGGCGCATCATCAAGTTCAGCTAAGATGCGCGGCGCGGCACCGCCGGCGTCGGCGAATGTTTTTCGCAGAATGGCAACTTGATCGGGGCGACCCAGATCTTCCAGCCCCTTCACGTCCGACATGAATGACAGCATTGCTCGCGTCGTACCGACATTGTCCGGCCGTAGATGGATGGCGCGGGAGCGCGGGACGTGTTGCCAGTTCCACCAGCGGTCGTCGGTATCACGCCTGGCGATGGTCAAATAAGCGATGTACATGCCCAAGTCGGTCACCGGTATCGGCATCAGGAGGTCTCTGGTGCGCGACCGCAGCCCTTCGGCGATGACGACGAGATCGGCGTTGACCGTGGTGTCGTCGTCGAGCACCGCACGGACGTGGTCGCCGTGGTCAGTGAGGTCGACGATCTGGGTGTTGAAGCGATATTCGGCGCTGGTGCAGGTGTGCTCGAGGAGAACGCGTGACAGCTCGCCGCGCAGGATTTCGAGTTCGGCGGTCGGGCCGCTGACGCCGGAGCCGTTCAACGGGAACGACGCGGCCGCGGATCCGTCAGCACTGACGAACCGCATGCCGACCTCCGTGGTATTGGCTGCCCGGATGTCGTCCTCGATACCCATCAGGCGGACAACTTCGCGGGCGGCGCCGCGTACGTCGATGTTGTGGCCTTCGTCGCGCCGCTGGGAGAACCGCTCGACGACCGTGGTCTGCCAGCCCCGGGCCGTCAGCTGGTGGGCGAGCGCGGGTCCGGCTATGCCGGCGCCGGAGATCAGAGCGTGCGGACGGTTCATCAGCGTTAGATAGCACGGTTGCCGACGATCAAAACGCGCAAATACCTGTGATGGCGGTCCACTAGGCTTTCTGACGTGCGATATGTATCCGGCCTCGCAGCTGTTTTGGTTGCGGCATGTGTCATCGTCGCCCCGCCCGCAGCGGCCAACCCCGTCCTGCCGCAGAGCAAGATCGACACCCTGCTGCTGTCCGACGACGACGTCAGCGGAACCGTCGGGCTTCCGTTACACCGAATCGGCGGCATCTACCCGTCGCCCGGCGTCGGAGAACCGCGGGGGGACCACGGCTTCTGCCAGGCGTTGGTCAGCTCCGACGTCGATCTGTGGAGTGGCGACTTCACGGCGTTCCGGCAGGTAGCGCAGCAAGACAATCCCGACGATCTGCAGTTTGCCGTCACTCAATATGTGGCGGCGTATCCGAATTCCCTCGTCGTGGCGCGCGTCTTTCGGCACACCTTCACCTCCGATCTGGTAAACCAATGCAGCTCAAAGACATTGACGGACGCGGGCGGTCAACAGTGGAGCGTTCTGGGGCTTTCCGTGATGGGCGGCCACGCGTCGTGGAAAATCGCTGAGTTGCAGAATGGGCAGGACAACAGCTGGCATTGCGCCTTCGAAGTCCAAGCGAAAGGCAATGTCATGCTTGAAGTTCAGGAATGTCAGTACGGCAACGGGGGCCCGGTGGCTGCGCAACTGGCCACGCTGATCGCAAGCCGGGTTCCGTTCTGATGCGGGCCGGTCGCGTTCTCGGGAGCATCGGGGGAGCCGGCCTCGCGGCTGTGTTGATCCTTGGCTGCTCGCACTCCGGACCAGGCGCGAGCCCGGCACCCATTCGCCTTCCGGCGCCGACCGACACCACGAAGGGGCAGACCTCGGACGCGCTGGCACCCAGCGGTCCACCATCTGCCAGTGCAAGCGCAAAACCGGTCCCGCCCCCGTTGGTGACCGCGGACCGCCTACGCACCCTGCTGGTTCCTCCGGACGTGTCGGGGCCGATGGTGGGTTCGCCGCTGGGCTTCGAGAAGTTGTTCAATCAGCCTGCGCCGGCCCTCGATCTGGGCGACCGGTCGTCCTGCGCGGTGCTGTTCGGCCCGACGGTGCATGACTACGGCCGGGACTGGACGGCCTACAAAGGCGCGCAGCAGAAGAACGCGGAAGACAACGCCGACCACGTGGTCGGGCAGGGTGCCGGGTCCTATCAGGACCCCGAGACCGCGCGTCGTGCCTTTACCGCGGCATTCCCGACGGCGTTGAGTGACTGCAACTCGGTGGCGGTGCACAACCCGCGCGACAACGACCCGCAAATCACTTGGCGCTTCGACGTTTCCAGTATCGACGGCGCCAGCGCGCGGTGGAGTCGCGTTCAGCTCAACGGCGGCCAACCGACCGACTGGAGTTGTGCGTACGAGGCGCGACTGAAAAGCAACGTGGTGCTGTACGCGTCGGTGTGCGAGCGAGGTGACGGTGGGGCCGCGGCTGCGGTTCAGCTGACCGACCGGATGCTGATCTGGTTTCCCGACGCCTGATCGGCGTTGTCACCCAACGCGATCGAGAATGTAGCCGGCGAGACGAGCGACCGCCTGTGCGGGATTGCCTGGCTGTCCGACGGATGCAATCGCCATCACGTTGTCCACGTGCCATGCGACGAAGACGGTGTTGTACCCGGTGTACTGCCCGTAGGACTTGCTCGAGATCGTCCACATCATGATGTCGTCTTTGAGTTGGAAGCCGTAGAGCTCAACCGCGATGCCGGGGTTGAGGAGCGGCCCGTGCAACGCCGCATGATTGCAGCGATCGAACAGGCCCGGGTTGAAAACGGCATCGAAGCGATCCCGCGCGCCGGCCGTGTTGGCAAACGTGCCGACGGCTTCGCTGACATACATGCGATCCGGGTCGGGTGCATACGTCCACGCTTGAGTACGGAACGCGGCGTAATCCGACTGCCACACTTCGTCGGTGTTGTTGTACACAAGCGTCCGGCAGTCGTCTCGCTCATCCAGATGATCCTGCGCTCGAGGCCGCACGCCTACTTGGCCGGCTTGGGTGACCGGCACGCCGACGTACTGGCTGACCTCGTCGGCGGACGGGATCAGCGAAACGATCCGGCCCGGCGGCACATCGGTGGCATTGGCCGAGGGCGAAAGCATGCACAGCATGGCTAACCCGACGCCGCACAGTGCGGCCGCGCGTTTTGGTTGGTCTCTTGAGCCGCCATGCCGCACGCGGCGATCATAACGAGCCGACAGCGCTGCAGAGTTGCTGATTGCGCGCATCGATGTCCAGCTGGGTGCCGCAAAGGCGTCGCCATCGATGCGCCACGTAGACTCAGCACGCGAATTGTGAGCGACAGAAGAGGTAACAGCCGATGAGCGGCCATTCCAAGTGGGCCACCACCAAGCATCAAAAGGCCGTCAAGGACGCACGCCGTGGCAAGGAATTCGCCCGGCTGATCAAGAACATCGAAGTCGCTGCGCGCACCGGTGGCGGTGACCCGGCGGGCAACCCTACTCTCTACGACGCGATTCAAAAGGCCAAGAAGACCTCGGTGCCCAATGACAACATCGAACGCGCCCGCAAGCGCGGCGCCGGCGAGGAAGCCGGTGGCGCCGAATACCAGACCATCATGTACGAGGGCTACGGCCCCAACGGCGTCGCGGTGCTCGTCGAATGCCTCACCGACAACCGCAACCGCGCCGCCGGCGAGGTGCGGGTCGCGATGACACGCAACGGCGGCAATATGGCCGACCCGGGTTCAGTATCCTACTTGTTCGCCCGCAAGGGCGTCGTGACGCTGGAAAAAAACAGCCTGACCGAGGACGACGTCCTCGCTGCCGTACTGGACGCCGGCGCCGAGGATGTCAGCGATCTGGGGGAGAGTTTCGAGATCGTTTCCGAGCCAACCGATCTGGTCGCGGTCAGGACAGCGCTGCAGGACGCCGGCATCGACTACGACTCCGCCGAGGCCAGTTTCCAGCCGTCGGTCAGCGTGCCGGTGGACGTCGAGGGTGCTCGCAAGGTGTTCAAATTGGTTGACGCGCTGGAAGATAGCGACGACGTGCAGAACGTGTGGACCAACGTGGACCTTTCCGACGAGGTGCTGGCCGAGCTCGACGAAGACTAGTCTGGTTGCGCCGAGATCGACGCCAGCGAGACTCGCTCTCGCACTTTTCCTCGCTCCCGTCGATTTCGACGTATATGTGGATGGGCGTCGACGTCAGATCGGCCATGACGCGACCATCTGTGCATGGGAGAGGTCTTTCGCGGCAGCGAGGCGCTACGGGACGGCTCGCTCACCGAGCATCAGCTCCGGCGTTGGTATCAGCCCATTTTCCGCGACATCTATGTGCCGCGGAACCACCGGCCGTCGTTGAGTGATCGTGCCTTGGGCGCCTGGCTCTGGTCTCGCCGAAGGGCGGTCGTCGCCGGCGCAGCCGCCGCGGCACTGCACGGTGCAGCGTGGGTGGACGCCGATATCCCGATCGAGCTGATCGCGAAAAGCGCTCGGGCACAACGGGGTCTGGTGGTGCGCAACGAGACGCTCGAGGCTGACGAGATCACCCAGCTGTGCCGCCTGCCGGTGACGACAGCCGCCCGAACTGCGTTCGATCTAGGTCGTCATCGGTCTCGTGTGAACGCGGTCGCGCGTCTCGATGCGCTCATGCGTGCCGCTCCGTTTTCGATCGACGAGGTGAATGCCCTTGAGCTGCGACACAAAGGAGCGCGCGGCCTGCGAAGGCTGCGAGCCGCGTTGTCGTTGGTTGACGGGGGTGCCATGTCTCCCAAGGAGACGTGGCTGAGGCTGCTTTTGCGCGATGCAGGTTTGCCGCTGCCGACCGCGCAAATTCCACTGCTTCGCGGATCCCGAATGGTCGCGGTGTTCGACCTGGGCTGGGAGCAATTCAAGGTCGCCGCGGAATACGACGGTGACTATCACCGCAGTGATCGCCGCCGCTTCGTCAAGGACATCGGCAAGCTTGGTATCGCTGAGGAACAGGGATGGATTGTCATCCGAGTAGTTTCCGAGCATCGTGCCGACGAGATCATTAGTCGTGCATATCGCGCACTGGCCCGTCGGGGTTGGCGTCCAGATCGACGCCAGCGTGCGGCCCTCTCGCGATTTCTCGCGGTGCCGTACATCTCGGCGCAGTCCGGCTAGTCGTAACCGTGGCGCATGTCTTCGACGATGCGCGGATGCTCCAGCGTCGAAGGTTCCATCGTTCGGCGTTGTACGTCGGGGGCGAAGACGGTTGCGGCGTCGAGCACTGATGGGTTGAGAAAGCGCAGCGGTGGCGCGTTGGTCGGCAGGACGGGTTGCGGGGCTGCGTCGCCCCGGCGAGCCAGCGCGAAGCCCCAGTCGCCAAACGTCGGGACGTACACGTGGTACGGCGTGACGGCGTAGCCGGCCGCGGTGATCGTGGAAATCGTTCGCCAGAAAGCGGTTTGGGTCGAATACGGGCTGCCCGACTGCACCACCATCAATCCGCGGGGGGTGAGCACCCGCGACACCAGCGCGTAGAACTCGGTGGAATACAGTCGGCCCAGCACCGGGGTGTCGGGATCGGGGAGGTCGACGATGACGGCGTCGAAGTCCGGTGTCTTCGCGGCGCGCAGCCACGTCATCGCATCGCCGGTCACGATGTGCACCCGCGGATTGTCCAGCGATCCACCGTTGGCGGAGCGCATTGTGCTGCGCGCTAATTCGATGACCGCCGGGTCGAGTTCGACCTGCACGATGTTGTCGACACCGGGGGAGCGCAGCAGCTCACGCGCGGCCAGTCCGTCGCCGCCGCCCAGCACCAGCACCGAGTGCGCTCCGGCACCGAGGGCCGGATAGACCAGGCTCTCGGTGTAGCGGTACTCGTCGCGGGTGGAAAACTGCAGACCGCCATCGAGGTAGAGCCGCATGTCGTTTCCGCGGCGAGTCACCACGATCTCCTGATACGCCGATTGCCGGAAAGCGATGATCGGATCGGCGTAAAGCCTTTGGCGGCTGCTGGTTTCGATGTCCTGCGCGCGCACCAACAGGGTGGTCAGCAGTATCAGCGCCAGGCCCAGCGCCACCAGCGCCATGATCAACCGCCGAAGGGACACCACCCGCCTCAGCAGGAAGATCGAAACTACCGCTGCGGCCAGCAAATTGATGACACCGGTGGCCGCGGCGCCGCGAATCATCCCCAGGTGCGGAAGGAGCAGGAACGGCCACGCCAGTCCGCCGATCAGCGCGCCCAGGTAGTCGGCGGCGTTCAGGTTGGCCAGCGTGCGGCCGGTGTCGGTGGCATCAGCCGTCCGCCCCTGCTGCAGCAGTGTCATCAACAGCGGCACCTCGGCGCCGACGAGTGCGCCGATCAGTGCGGTGCCCAGCGCCAGCATCAGCAGGGAGCCGCCGACGAAAGAGAACATCACATACAGCGCGGTGGCGGACAATCCGCCCACGACTGCGAGTAGTGCCTCCACTGCGACGAATGTGACTGCTGCCCAGTGTAGTAAGGGCTTGACCATCAAGGCGCCGGCACCCAGCGCCGCGATGTAGCCGGCGACGATCAGCGACGTGGCAACGATGCCGCCGCCGTTCAAGCTGGTCGACAGGGTCAGCAGCGCCAGCTCGTAGATGATGCCGCAGGCCGCGCACGCGGCCACCGCCGCGAGCAACACGGCGCGCCAGCGGGTGGTGAGCTCGCTGTTAGGCGAATCGGGCTGCTGCTCAGTCGATGTCATGACAGCGCGGCAGCGGTCACTCCTCCCACGGCCAGCAGCATGACGGCCGTGGCGAATGCCGCCGGATGCAACTCGGGCTCGTCGACGTGTTCGTGGAAGTTATTCGGTATCACGAGGTGCATGGCCAAGATGGCAATGCCTTGCAGGACGACGCCGATGATCCCGTACACAGCGACCCCGATGAGTCCCTGGCCGAGTTGGCGGTAGCTGCTGGTGATGGCGCAGATGACCACAGCGGCCACCGCGATGTAGTTGGCGCACGCGAGGATCACCGCATTGGGACGGCGATCGATGAAAACCAGTTGCCGCAGCTTCCCCGGGGTCAGCAGGTCGACGACTATGAAGCCCAGGACGAGGACGGCGGTGCCGACCAGGAAGTACGAAATGGTGGCCAGCGCCCCTTGCAAGACCGGATTGAGGTCGATGGATCCCAGTTCGATGGCTAGATACATGACTATCTCCTTCTGCTGCAGGTCATTTGGTTCCACCTGGGCCGCCGGTGCTGCCGCCCGAGCCGCCCGACGGGGACCCCGGATTGAACCCGGGACCGAGAAATATGAACGCGCCGTGGCTGTAGCCGGCGGCCAGGTCCTCGACGCGGATGCTGCACGGGTGCGTGCCGTCGGCGCCGACCGACACGATCGCGTCGTCGTAGCGCATGTATTCGGTGCCGCCGTTGGATGCATGCGCCGCCGGGTTCTGGTAGCCGATCAGCACGTTGGCCGTCTGAGCGGGCGATCCCGTGCACAGATACCGGGTGCCGCCGGCGTCATGAGAGTACTCGTGGTAGTGCGACGCGATGTACGAGCGGATGTTTTTGTGTTGCAGGGATATTCCGAAGATCAGACTCAACAGCGACGAGGTGGCCAGTCCAAAGGCGATCACGAACAGAGCTTTGCGACTCATGGAAGCCACCGGCTGCTGGTGTAGACCACGGTTCCGCCGGCCGCGGCGGGGTAGAGGTGCCAGGTCTGCCATCGCCACCCGGCGCCGTCAGGCTTGGCGGCGAGCGCTGTCAGCGCCGCATCGTCACCCGGGAATGTGCCTCCGAGCCAACCGTTCTCGGTTGCGCAGCTGGCGCGCAAGGTGTCCGCGAGCTCGCGGAATGCGGATTCGTCGTGTAGGTCGATTCGAGACTCGAGGTGGTAGCCGGGTGCCATCGTCTGTGTGGGGAGATCGCCGTCGAGGTCGCACGAGACTTGTTCGCAGAAAAGGGTATTCGGATGCCGGACGGTGACGACATGGGAGGCGCCCAACACGCCCAACACCAGCGCCCCGCCGTCGGGATGCTCCAGCCGACAGGTCGCCAGGGGGAGCGGGGCCGGGGCGTTGAGGGCGAGACCAAGCTCTGAACCGCGGACGTCGACAGGGGTGACCGATAGATGGTGAAGGGGCACTGCGGGTGGCCTACTCGGAGGCCGGCGGCGGAGCCGGATACACGGTGAGTTCGCCGGTCAGCACGGCTTTGCCGGTCGATACCTCCCACGGCATCTCCGGCGCCCAGCGCTCGAATGACAGCAGGGCGGTCTCGCCGGCGTTGGCATAGTCGACAAAGTCCATGTCGCCGCCGGCCGGCAGGCCTGTGGTGCCCTCGGTGGTGTATCCGGCGTGCCCGCGTTCTGATTCGTTGTAGGTCACGCCATCGACGACATGCTGCCCGCCCGGCTGCAACTGCAGGTCCTTTCGGGCCGTCCACATCGCCAGTTTGAGCCGCCCGTCGTCGTCTTCGACGCTGAACCAGATCGGCTCGTCGCCGCCTTCCAGCAGGTGTTCCCACCAGACGAACGGACCCTCACGGTAGGTGACCGAACCGCGCACCACATAGTCGACCCCGCCATGGCTGACGATCGCTCCGGGCCCGAGCTGCCGGGGTCCGAATTGCGGTGCTGCCGCGGTGAATGCGAGTGGATCCTGCCGGCCGCCGCTGGGCTGCTTGGGGCGACGCAGAGCGAGTACGAAGACGACGACCGCCGCGACGAATAGCACAGCGGCGAGCACGAGCAGCACTGAACCCATGCGCAACCCTTCGTACGCCCCGACCGACCCGCGGCGATGAATAGTGTCGATAAAGTAGCAGCTTTGCTGGGCTCGCGCGGATATCTAGCCGATGTCCGCGGCGGCCAGGAAAGACACCGATTCAGAAGATGACGGTCTGGTTGCCGTATTGAACGACACGGTCCTCGCAGTGCCACCGCACGGCGCGGGACAACGTCGCCCGTTCTACGTCGGCACCCAGACGCACCAAGTCGTCGACGCTGTGCCGGTGATCCACCCGGACGACATCCTGCTCGATGATCGGACCCTCGTCGAGTTCGGCAGTGACGTAGTGCGCCGTCGCGCCGACCAGCTTGACGCCCCGTTCTTTGGCTCGTCGGTACGGAGCTGCGCCGATGAACGCCGGCAGGAAGGAGTGGTGGATGTTGATCATCGGGCAGCCGACCTGGTTCAGGAACTGCGGAGTGAGTATCTGCATGTAGCGTGCCAGGACCACCAAATCGACGTTGCCACGCAACAAGTCGAGCTGACGCTGTTCGGCCTCGTCGCGAATCTGCTTGTGAGCCGGTACATGCACGAACGGCGTGCCGAACGGTCGCACCTGGTCGGCCAGGTCGGGATGGTTGGCAATCACCATCACCACCGACATGCCGAGGTCGCCGCGACGATTGCGCCACAACAGATCCAGCAGGCAATGGTCCTCGGTGGACGCCATGATGGCAACGCGTTTTGGTTTGGCAGCCTCGGTGAGCCGGAAGTCCATCCCGAACTTCTCGGCTACCTGCCCGGCGAATTCGCGGGCCAGATCGTCTCGTGCTGCGGCCAGGCCGGGTAGATGAAAGACCGTGCGCTGCATGAACATTCCACCAGTTTGCTCGGTTGAATGCTGGTCCAGCGAGACGATGTTGGCGCCCGCGTCAGCCAGAAACGACGTTACCGCGGCCACCAGGCCGGGCCGGTCGGCGCAGCGCAGCAAGAGGCGGCCGATGTCTTTGACCGGCAGCACACCCGGGGCCGCAACGAACTTCTCGCTGTTGACTCGGCTGGTCATGTTCTTCACGCTTCCCCTCGCGCGTTGTGCCTCCGGGCCGAGCCTGACGTCGCCAATCTCAGCCGGGTTGGCCCGGTAGTCCGGGCGCACCCGGGGTGCCGCCGGGTCCGGGTGCTCCGCCGGCGCCACCGGCGCCGCCCTGGCCGGGCATGCCACCGGGTCCGGGTGCCCCGCCCTGGCCACCTGCGCCGCCGTTGCCTCCGTGGCCGCCGGCACCTCCGCTGCCACCGGCGCCGCCTCTACCGCCGGCCCCGCCTTTGCCTCCTGCGCCGCCGGTGCCGTTGCTTCCGGGCGCGCCGTCGTCGCCGTTGCCGCCGTTGCTCGGATCGTCGGCTGCGAAGCCGGCACTCCCGGGATGAACGACGGCTACGCCGCTCACGGTGTGGCTGCACGCAGTGGATGCGGCGCCCAGAGCAATCATTGCCGCGGCCAGCGTCACGCTGGCGCGCGCGGTCACGCTTGCGACTTTAATAACCTTGTGTACTTGGCCATCTCGTGCGCTATAGCTGCGACGAGCCATTGGTCTACCTCCGTGTGAGCAGCGGATTCTCCTCGTTCTCGTCAACGTAGTTCCACAGCCAGGGCCGGGTCGTCAAACGCCCGAATTCAAAGGGAGTTATTGGTTACCTAGCGCGGAGATGGACCACTTACCGTGAGTGGAAGCGATACGGTCCCTGCTCCGCCCTTCAGCGTCACGGTCCAGCGACCATTCAGATTCAACGTGAGTTTGAATTGGAAGCATGCAAAGCCCACCTCGGCGTTCGTCAAATTGGCCGGCAGCTCGCGGTGCATATGCAGGGGTTCTCCACCGCCGGGTGGCGAGACCTCGATGACGATCAGGCGATCTGCACCCTCGGTGTCCCCTTGTGTCAACACCACGATGTCAAACTGTGCCATCCGGTCGCGGCCGACCTTGTACTTGGAGATCACCCCGCCCGTTACATTGAGCTTGTTGCTTACCGCCTCGACCTTCTCGGCCAGGAATGCCCCGCTTATTCGCATGCTCCCTAGTATGCGTGAACACTGCTGTGCGGTAGTGGGATTGAGCCAGATCATTTCGGCGGCTGAGGACCGCGACGGGTCAGTACAGCTCACCGGGTGCGGGGGCGGGGGCGATGAATCGCTCGACCGTATTGGCCGAGCAGTTAACGGCTTTCGCAAGATTGCGGGCAGCCGTGCTCACAGCTGAGGCCGAAATACCCTAGACCAAAACGTGTTCCGTCGAATCCTTCAATTTCTGGTTGACGCCGTGCTCGTCCGCCGATACCGTCGCCCGCCCACATTACCGTTCGATCCAGCTCCGCCGACGGGTCGGGTGGTGTAGAAGTATCTGATGGATGATCCGGCCCTCAGGTCCATCGATCCGGCAACGTTGCGCGAGGCGATGGCCCGGCGATTGTTTCGCGCCTCGGCGGCCAGCGGGCAGGTCACGCTACCGGCCGTTCCGGGGATGATCGACGAATACGTCAAGATGTGCGACACGATCTTCGCCGCTATGGGCTGCCAGTTCAACGCCGACGAACTCGCCGAGCTCAAGACGGTGCTGGAGGGCCAGCTGGCCGAGGCGTATGCGAACTCCCAACGATCGAGAATCGTCATCTCGTACGAGTATCCGGTCGGCAAAGTGGTGAACTACCACGTCAGAGCCGAATGGCAGTCGATCGCAAGCGTTTACGATTTCTGGGTTGACACTCGCCAGCCGCCGCTCTTCGGTAAGGAACCCGACGCGCGGGTGTGCGAGCTGGCCGGCGAAGCGGCCGACCCCAGAACCTTCCGGGTGCTCGACCTCGGCGCCGGAACCGGCCGCAACGGCCTGGCTCTGGCGCGGCGTGGCCACCCGGTGGACGCGGTCGAAGTGACCCCGAAGTTCGCCGACATTCTTCGTGCCGATGCCGAACGGGAAGCCCTCGACGTCCGCGTCATCCAGCGCGACGTCTTCGACTCGATAGATGACCTGCGCCGGGATTACCAGCTGATCGTGCTTTCGGAAGTCGTGCCCGACTTCCGAACGGCGGAGCAGCTGCGTGACATGTTCGAACTGGCCGCCCGTTGTCTGGCGCCCGGCGGACGCTTCGTCTTCAATACTTTTTTGCCCCGCCCGGGCTATGTCCCCGACAACGCCGCGCGGGAACTGGGGCAGCAGGTCTACAACGCGATCTTCACCCGGGATGAGCTGGCGAGTGCGGCGGGCGTACTGCCGCTCGTGCTCGTAGGTGACGACTCGGTCTATGACTACGAAAAGGCCCACCTGCCGGCGGAGGGTTGGCCGCCCACCGGATGGTACGAGGGCTGGGCCAGTGGTCTGGACGTGTTCGATGTCGAGCGTGAGGCGTGCCCGATCGAGCTGCGCTGGCTTATCTACCAAAAGACCGGCATCGGCTAGTCGTACAGCCGGTGCCGGTCTCTGGGTCGACCCGCTCAGTGGCGGTTTGTCGCTAGGCGCACATCTTGTCGAGTTGACCGATTTGGTTGTCCAGGTCTTTGCGTAGCGGATCCTGATCGGCGGCGTCCGCCCCCTGCAAGTAGTTGACACCGAGCTGTTCGATTGTGTTGGCGAAAGAGTTGACGGTGCCGGCGAGATCGGCTGGCGCCGCGGTGTTTGCGGCGAGCTGGTCCTTCAAATATGTGCCACCACCTATGAGAGCCAACCGCGCATTAGTTGCCACCGAAAGTTCGGCAACAGCGTCATTCTGGTTCTGGCTTCGCATGTGGGTATTGATGACCACCGATTTGTGGGCAGCCTTATAGGCCGAGCAGACGTTCGCTTTCGCGTCGCCGCCCTGCTGGGGTGCTAAGGCTTTGTTGGGCGCAGGGTGGAAATACGCCAGACCGGCGAGCGCCGCAGCGACCACGGCGATCGCCAAGGCCGCGTAGACGGGCAACCTTGACGGGCCCGCCTCGTTGGGGAAGGGAACGGGTTTCTTGGAAGCAGACTCTTCGCTAACGGAAGACTGCTCGGGACTTTCCGCGTGGGCGGACTTACCACCAGGCCTATCTGACATTGGGTGAGGATATCGCGCATCGTTGATGTTGGTGAAGAATTGTCGAAATGACTTCGGCCGCATCGGGTCTGCCGTGTGCGAGCCAGCTGCTGTCTTCTTGCCAGTGGACTGATTGTGCTGGGTTCACGTGGATATGCCCGGTTGAGGAGAAGATGCTATCGAGCGCACAATTCTTGTCGATATTCCTACGTGGCGGCGTAATTCGGTGTAGTGGAAGCGATCGCAGATACGCGTTGGTCGAACACAGCGGAGAGGCCCGCCGAAGGCGGGCCTCTCCAATTGTGTTGCCTCCCTTATTCCCTACGCAAGCCGCGGGCTCCTTCGCCGCCGATGCCGGCTCTGCCGCCGGCCCCGCCGAGGCCGGCGCGGGTCGCGGCTGTGTTGTCGGCGAAGGCGCCGGGTTGACCGCCGGTGCCACCGGTGGATGGGCCGCCGGCGGTACCGGGTTCGCCGGCCGTGGGGCCGCCTGCGACCCCCAGCCCGGGCGCTGTGGTGCCGGGGGTGCCCGCACCGTTAGCCCCGCCGTTGCCGCCGATGCCGCCGTCTGCTCCGTTACCGCCGTTGCCGATGGTGCCGACGCCGCCGCTGCCGATGGTGCTGTCGCTGTTGGCGGTGACACCGCCACCGCCGAGGAATCCGCCACCGGAGAGGATGCCGCCGCCGTTTCCGCCGTCACCGCCGTAGCCGCCGGGAGCGCCGTTGCCGCCGGCGCCGTAGCCACCGGCCGTACCGGCCCCGAGACCGTTGCCGGCGGCCCCGCCGGGCCCGCCGTTGCCACCGGCGCCGCCGATGCCGGCGGCCCCGCCGTTACCGCCGTTGCCACCGGTGCCACCCGCTCCGGCATACCCGCCGCCACCGCCGTTGCCGCCGTCGGCCGCTTGCCCGCCGTAACCGCCCGCGCCGCCGCCACCGCCGTTGCCGCCGCCGACGGCACTGCTGGCCGCTCCGCCGGCACCGCCAGTGCCGCCCGTCCCGCCGGTACCGGCGTTACCGCCGTTGCCGCCGACCCCGCCGGTGCCGGAGCCGGCTGCAGCACCGCCGTGACCGCCGCCGCCGCCGGCGGCCGTGCCCCCGCCGGTACCACCGTCACCGCCGTAACCACCGGTGCCCCCGCTATCACCGGCCGCCCCGCCGGTGCCGCCGGCGCCGCCATTGCCGGCGGTTCCGGCGTTGCCGCCCTCGCCACCGGCGCCGCCGTTGCCGGAACCCAACGCGAAGCCGCCGTGGCCGCCGTAGCCGCCCGCACCAGCGTTCCCGCCGGCGCCTCCGTAGCCGCCGTTACCGCCGGGTGTCGAGCCGACGCCGGCGCCGCCGTTGCCGCCCGCGCCGCCGGCGCTGCCGTTGCCTCCGACGCCGCCGTTGCCGCCGGCCCCGCCGTTACCGGTGGGCCCCAGCGCGTTGCCGTGTCCGGCCACCCGCAACGCGGCGGTGGCGTCAGCAAACTGCCTCGCCGGAGAACCACCGCCACCGGTGCCCCCTCTGCCGCCGTCGCCGCCGTAGCCACCATTGCCGCCGTTGCCGGTGCCGGTGGCGTCGCCGCCATTACCCGCAGTTCCAGCGTTGCCCCCGGCCCCGCCATTACCGTTAATGCCGCCGTTGCCACCGAGAGTGCCGCTGTTGCCGGCGCCGCCGCCGTAGCCACCGTTGCCGCCGTTGCCCGCGTTACCGCCAGTGCCGCCGGTGCCAGTGCCCACCGAGCTGCCGCCGTCGGCGCCGTTGCCGCCCTGGCCTCCGGCTCCGCCGTCGGCGGCATTACCGCCGGCACCGGAACCCGAACCGTAGCCGCCGAACCCGCCGTGGCCGCCGTTACCGCCGTAGCCGCCGCCGCCGCCATTGCCGCCGTTTTGATTGTTGAGCATGGCGTTGGCGTTGATAACGCCGCCACCGCCGCCGTTGTCGAGCGCGTTGGAGCCCGCCGCGCCATTCCCGCCGGCACCGCCGACGCCCGCAGCCCCGCCAGCCCCACCGGTGCCGGACGCCCCGTTGGTGGCGATGGCGTTGCCGCCGGCCCCGCCGTCACCGCCGTAGCCGCCGTTGCCGCCGTAGCCGCCGTTGAAGCCGGGCTCGCTGCTCACGTTGCCGGTGGCCTGGAAGGGATTGCCGCCGTTGCCGGCTGCCCCGCCGTTGCCCGCGGCGCCGCCGGCCCCGCCGTTCCCACCGAGTGCGCCGCTGTCGCCGCCCGAGCCGCCGTTACCGCCATAGCCGCCGCCGCCGCCGTTGCCGCCGTTGCCGTTGCTGATGGACGTGCCGTCGGCGCCGTTGCTGCCGACGCCACCTTGGCCGCCATCTCCGCCCAGGCCGCCATTGCCGTCGCCGATGCCACCGCCGCCGCCGGCACCGCCGTTACCGCCGTTACCGCCGTCGAAGCCGTTGCCGGCATTGCCGCCGAAGATGTAGGCCCTGACAATTGCGCCGTTCCCGGCTCCGTTGGCGTTGCCGCCCTGGCCACCGTTGCCGCCGGTGCCGCCAGTGCCGGTGGTGCCGGATCCGCCTGCGGTGCCGGTGGCGCCGCCTGCGGCACCGCCGTTGCCGGCCGCGCCCGCGGCGCCGCCGTTTCCGCCGTCGCCGCCATCGCCGCCGGGACCCGAGACGGAACCGGTCGGGCTGTAGCCGTTGCCGCCGTTGCCGCCGTTTCCGGCCTGGCCAGCGTCGCCGCCCTGGCCGCCGTTGCCGTCGACGCCCTGGCTGCCGGTGGCGTTGTTGGCTGCGCCGCCGACGCCGCCGTTGCCGCCGGTGCCGCCGTTACCGGCATCGCCGCCGTTACCGCCGTAGGCGCCGGTGCTGCTGGAGTTCATCGCGGAGGCCTCGAGCTGGGTGGGCATGGGCGGGGTGGGCACGGGCGCCACGCCGTTGCCGCCGTTGCCGCCGTTTCCGCCGTTGCCGCCGGTGCCGCCGGCGCCGCCGGTGCCGCCGGCGCCGCCGTTGCCGGAGACGGTGCCGCCCAGGCCGCCGGCGCCGCCGTTGCCGCCCAGGCCGCCGTTGCCGCCGTCGGTGCCGTCGGTGCCCTTGCCCAGGGCTCCGGTGATGCCGTTGGCGCCGTTGTAGCCCTGGCCGCCGATGCCGCCGTTGCCGCCGGCGCCGCCGTCGCCGTTGGTGCCGGCGTTGCCGCCGATACCGCCTTGGCCGCCGTTGCCGCCGGTGAGGTGGGTGGCGGTGCCTTGGGCGCCGTCACCACCGTTGCCGGCTGCGCCGCCGTTGTCGGAGAAGCCGGCTGCGCCGTTACCGCCGTCGCCGCCCAGGCCGCCGTTGCCGGCGCTGGCTGCGACGGTGAAGTCGCCGTTGGCGCCGTTACCGCCGGTGCCGCCGTCGCCGCCGGTGGTGCTGATGACTCCGCTGGCACCCATGGTGCCGCCGGTGCCGCCGGTGCCGCCGGTGCCCGCAGCTCCGCCGGCTCCGCCGGTGCCGGCTGCGGTGCCTGGGGCTCCGCCGTTACCGCCGTCGCCGCCGGCGCCGTTGACGCCGTTGGATCCGGCTAGGCCCCAAACCCCTTGGGCGCCATCACCGCCGGTGCCGCCGGCACCGGAGTCGCCGCCGGCCCCGCCGTTGCCGCCGTTACCGTTGGCGCCGGTTTGGCCGAAGAGCCCACCCTTGGCGCCGTCGCCGCCGTTACCGCCCTGGCCGCCGTTTTCACCGGCGCCGCCCTGGCCGCCGTTACCGCCGACACCGTCGGCCACGCCGGCCACCCCGGTGGCCCCGGTGGCCCCGGTGGCTCCGGTCGCGCCGTCGCCGCCGACCCCGCCGGCTCCACCGGAGCCGCCGTTGCCGAAGAAGTTCAGTGAGCCCACACCGCCGGCGTTACCGCCGTCGCCGCCGGTGCCGCCGATGCCGGACACGGTGCTCGATCCGGCCACGCCGGATCCGCCGGCCCCGCCGTCGCCGCCGTTGCCGAAGAACAGCCCGCCGGTACCACCGGCGCCGCCGTCACCGCCGGTGCCGGCGCCACCTGCGCCGCCGTCACCGCCGTTGCCCCACCAGCCGGCGTCACCACCGGTACCACCCTGGCCGAGCAGGTCGGTGGCGCCGTTGCCGCCGTTGCCGAAGAAGATGCCGCCGCCCTGGCCGTCGGCGGCGGTCAGCGAGCCGCCCCCGACACCGTCGGTGCCGTTGCAGATGAAGCCACAGGCGCCCGAGGCTGAGGACGCCGCCGGGTCGATCTGGTCGAAGTAGGAGTTCAGGGAGGCGTCGACCTGGGAGCCGAAGGAGGAGCCGATCCAGTCCTGCTCGAGGGTTTGTAGCCAGGCCGGGGTGGTGGAGTCGGCCACCGAGGCCGCCGAGCTGGCGTCGCCGAAGGCGTTGCTGAAGTCGCCGAACAGCGACTCCCAACCCGAGGTCGCCGACACCGCGTCGGTGGCCGGCACGGCCAGATCACCCAACGCCGACGGGGCGATGCCCAACAGCCCATCCAGGCTGGACACCGACCCCAGGATCGAGTTGATGATCGGATCGATGATCACATCGAACCCATCGGCATGCGCCGGGGGAGCGCTGGCCAACGGGCCCAGCCCGAGCGCCAAAAACGCGCTGGCAGAACCACCCAGGCCAAACGCCGCCCGACGACGGGCCTTCCCCTTCGCCCGCCGATTCTTCTTAGAGTGCTTACCGGCCATGTCCCCAGCCCCTTTGCTCGACACGAATGAAACGTCTCAGGTTGCGTTAAGTTACTGCTTAACTGACGTTCGCGTAGATGGAACGTCCAACTTTCTGGAATAATTTTTCTGGGGCGTTCTGTAATTGGTATTAGTGCTGACCAAAGGCGTTTATTTCAGTACTTAGGGATAGCTCTGGGGCTAAAAATCGTTCGACCTGACCATCAAAGATGCTGTGCGGTGTTTCTCAGGTATGGCTCGGTTTGACGTATAACTGATCGAGCGGTGGAGCAGCGTCTCGCGGCCGGTGGCACGCCTGAAGGTGGCTATCCCGGGCCGGATGCGGTCATCGCCTCAGCGTTGCAAATCCGGGCTCAGAGCCATCGACAGGAAATCGAGGCGCCACAGTGATTCGAAGAGCGCGCGAGCGAGTTTCTCTACGTCGGCAAACCGGCCCTGCGGCGAGGCCTCCCAGCGCAGGGACGCGGCAATATCTCGAATCGTGCGTTGGCCATCGACCTGTTGCACGAAAGGCAGCTGGGCGGAGTTGAGACGAACTCGCCAGTCCGGGCGGAAGATCTCCTCGCCGGAGAGCCCGCAGCGCATCCGCATCGACGGAACGTAATCCAGGCATTCCTGGGTCGAGAAATCAATCGTGTAGCACTCTTTCGGCCGCTCGGGACAACATGCCATAAAGAAGTGGCACGCGTTGGCCGACTGGATACGTTCCATCACCGACCACAGCGTCGGTTCGGGCAACGCATTGATCGCCGGATAGACGTCGGTGGGCGCTGCGAATATTTGGTGGGCATAGTAGGGCGCTTTATGGAGCCACCCCTGGAATACGAGCCCGGCCGTGGTGACAAGGCCGATGCAGTCGTTCACGGTGTGCCTGCGCTCGCGGCCCGGTAGAAACGTATCGACGAGCGCCTCATCGAACTGCAACTCCTTGGCGACCCGTAGATAGGGTTGCGCCGGGTGATCGGCCGGCAGCAGTGAAAGCATCTCGCGCACCAGCGCGATTGATGACTCGTTTTGCTCCAGCCCCATGTCGTGAAAGACCGACTGCAACAACCCGATTCCGAGGCGGCCATACTTCGCATACAGCATCGCGCCGATAACACCCTCGGGTCGTAGACAACGAGCCAAGGCATTCATTCCTGCTTGCGGATCGGCTAGGTGATGCAGTACGCCGGTCGACACGATGAGGTCGAAGTCGAGGTCCAGCGTTGGCAGTTCCTCGATCGGAAGCTGGTGCAGCTCAAGGTTATCCAGCCCGTGCTTGTCTTTGAGGTACTGGTGATGATCCAGTGACGGCTGGCTGACGTCGATCGCCACCACTTTGGCATCCGGGTTGGTGAACGCAAAGACCGCTGCCTGATTGGTGCCACATCCCGCAATGAGAATGTCGAGATCGGGCCGGTATTCCCGGTCCGGCCACAAGATCCGGTGTGCGTGGCGGGGGTCGAACCATTGCCAGTTGCCGGCGAGCCATGCCTTGAGGTCCTGTATCGGTTGCGGGTACCGGTACCGCTCGTATTGACGGGACACAGCGTCGGCGTGCGGACTATCGCTCACTTGTGTACCGACTCCTTCGCAGTGAACCACTCATGCACACCTCAGATCACGCCGCGCTTCACCTACCCACAACGGCTTTCAGGCCGAGGAACTTCAAACGACCTGCAGCCCCTCGGGTATGTTCTGCGGATCCCGCCAGAAGGCGTCGTTGACAAAGCGGTTGAAAAGGTCCGGCGGCAGCAAGCTCGCGCGCGGCTCCGCTTTGACGGTATGGCCCACGGTGTGCAGCCCCGGAGTGCCGGCACGTTCGTCGAAGTCGGTGACGTCGTAGTCAACGTGGTCGAAGTCATGCTCGAAAGACGGCTCGCCGATAAACGAGTAGATGGCGTGCATTGTCTTGGCCGGGTCGGTAGTCAGGGTTTCATACTGGACCAGCAGCAGTCGGTCCTTCTGAGCGCCGAAGCAGGCCTGCTTGAGCGCATCGTAGGGAGCGCCGACCATGCCATCGGCCCCCGACACGCCGTTGGCGCGGGTATAGACCGTGCCGCCGGAGCTGTAGTTGAAGATCGACGATGGGCTGAAGATGTTGCGCTGGACCAGCCGCTCGATGCTGTCGACCACCCACGGCAGGTCGCGTACGCAGGCAATCACTTTCGCGTCGGGAAACAGCTTGCTAATCGCCGGCATCCACGCGCACCAGAAGCGGTTGGTGTCAAAGATCACCTGGGCGGGAGAGTCGGCATAGTAGTTTTCGAACAACCCACGAAGGATGCGCTCGCGCTTGGCGTCGTCGATGAACACCGAAAACTCGTTGCGCGCACTCATCTCGCTGAGCAGGGCACCGAACAGACCGGCCAGCGGACCCGACATACCGGCCTGGAAACGGGGGTTCTGTCGCAGTAGTGCCGCCAGCAGGGTTGAGCCGGAACGCGGCAGGCCCGAAATGAAGTGAATGGCTGGCATGGGTGCCCCCGGTTAGCTTGTGGCGTCGGGCAATTCGGCCCGCTGATGTCGGCACATATTAACTGTCTGCGGATGCTCAGCGCTGGCAATCGACCAGGTGAGCGGTAGGAAAAGCGTCGTTTTGATCTGCTCGACCGCTGTCCGGTTCGAGATTGTCGGGACAGCAGAGAGGCCCGCCGAAGCGGGCCTCTCCTTTGTGCTGCCTCCTGCCGGATTACGGGTTAGTGGGAGCGCCGATGCCGCCGACGCCGCCGATTTTGCCGACTGCGGGTTGCGGTCCGTTGACAACGCCCGGCCCAGGTGCCGTTTGGCCCGGGACCCCGTTGCCGTCGGTGCCGGCGTTACCGCCGATCGCACCGGCTTGGCCGGCACCGGCGGTGCCGCTGATAGTGCCCGGTCCCGCCTTTCCGGCGTCGCCACCGTTACCGCCCGTGCCGCCGTGGCTGCCGGACCCGCCGCTACCGGCGAACTTGCCGGCCGCGCCGGAGCCGGCACCGTTGCCCGCGGCGCCGGGGGCTCCGCCGTTGCCGCCTTGGCCGCCAGCGCCCGCGGTCCCGCCGTTGCCGCCGTCACCGGTGGTGCCGCCGGGTCCGGCGGTTCCGCCGTTGCCGCCGAGGCCGCCGGGCTCACAGTTGCCGGTGCAGCCGGCACCGCCGTTGCCGCCGGCACCGCCGTTGCCGCCGCTGCCGCCGCCGACCGCGCTGCTAGCCGCACCTCCGGAGCCGCCGTTACCGCCGGCGCTCGAGTTGGCAGCGTTGCCGCCGTTGCCGCCGGCGCCGCCGTCGCCCGACCCGGCCGCATTGCCGCCGGTGCCGCCGTTGCCGGAGTGGACGAACCCACCATTCCAGTTGCCCTGGCCGCCGATGCCGCCGTTACCGCCGACGAGCTTTCCGGAGTCTCCAGCTGCACCGCCGTTGCCGCCGTTGCCGCCGGTGGCATTGGCCCCGTCGTTGCCGCCGTTGCCGCCAGCACCGCCGTTGCCGCTGCCGGCGGCGTTACCGCCGGTGCCGCCGCTGCCGCCGACGCCGCCGCTGCCGCCGTTGCCGCCGTTGCCGCCGTTGCCGCCGGCGTAGCCCTTGCCGGCCGCGCTCGCCGCCCCGCCGTTGCCGCCGTTGCCGCCGACAACGCTGTTGCCGCCCTGGCCGCCGGACCCTGCTGCGCCGCCGTTACCGGTCGGGCCGGCCGCGTTGCCGCCGCCGCCGCCGACGCCACCGTCGCCGGCGCGCCCGCCGTAACCGCCGGTACCGCCGGTGCCGTTGGCGCCGTAGCCGCCGTTGCCGGCGCTAGCACCGGTGTTACCGCCGGTGCCGCCGTTGCCGCCGATGCCGCCGTCACCGCCGAGCTTGCCGCTGTCGCCGCCGAGACCGCCGTTGCCGCCGTGGCCGCCCCAGCCGGCGTAACCGCCGTTGCCGCCGGTGCCGGTTCCGAAGGCCGCGCCGCCGTTGGCTCCGGTGCCGCCGTTGCCGCCCGCGCCGCCGGTGGAGCCAGCGCCGCCGTCGCCGGTGCCGAAGCCCTTGCCGCCGTAGCCCGCCATCTTGCCGTCACCGCCGCCGGTGCCGCCGGTGCCACCGTGGCCGCCACTGCCGCCGGACAGGCCGGGCCCGCCGTTGTTGAGGGCGTTGGAGCCGGCTGCGCCGTTACCGCCGGCGCCGCCGGTGCCGTTGGTTCCGCCGTCACCACCGTTACCGTTGCCGCCCATCGCGTTGCCGCCGGCGCCTGCGTTGCCGCCGGTGCCACCGGCGCCGCCGTTGCCGCCGTTGAAGCCGGGCTCACTGGTGACGTTGCCGGTGGCCTGGAAGGCAGTGCCGCCGTTGCCGCCCGCACCACCGTCGCCCGCGACGCCGCCGTTGCCGCCGTCGCCACCGAGCTTGCCGCCGTCGCCGCCCTTGCCGGCGTCGCCGCCGGTGCCACCTTGGCCACCTTGGCCACCGTTGCCGTTAGCGACGGAGGTGCCGTTGGCGCCGTTGGCGCCGATGCCGCCCTGGCCGCCGTTACCGCCCAGGCCGCCGTTGGCGTAGCCGATGCCGCCGTTGCCGCCGTTGCCGGCCGCACCGCCGTTACCGCCGCCGAAGCCGATACCCGACTTGGGGTCGGCGCCGAAGCCGTTGCCGCCTTGGCCGCCGTTGCCGCCGGTGCCGCCGACGCCGTTGGTGCCGGATCCGCCTGCGGTGCCGGTGGCGCCGCCTGCGGCGCCACCGTTGCCGGCCGCTCCGGCGTCACCGCCGTCACCGCCCTTGCCGCCGTTGCCGCCCATGTAGCCACCGGCCTTGCCGGCGCTGGTCGCGGTGGCTCCGTTGCCGCCGTTGCCGCCGGTGCCGGCCTGGCCGGCGTCGCCGCCCTGGCCGCCGTTACCGTCGACGCCCTGGCTGCCGGAAAGGTTGTTGGCCGCGCCGCCGACGCCGCCGTTACCACCGGTGCCGCCGTTACCGGCATCGCCGCCCTTGCCAGCGTCGGCCCCGTTGATGCTCGGGCCTTTACCGAAGTAGCCGTTGCCGCCGTTGCCGCCGTTTCCGCCGGTGCCGCCGGTGCCGCCGACGCCGCCGTTGCCGCCGGCGCCGCCGTTGCCGGAGACGGTGCCGCCCAGGCCGCCGGCGCCGCCGTTGCCGCCCAGGCCGCCGTTGCCGCCGTCGGTGCCGTCGGTGCCCTTGCCCAGGGCTCCGGTGATGCCGTTGGCGCCGTTGTAGCCCTGGCCGCCGATGCCGCCGTTACCGCCGGCGCCGCCGTCGCCGTTGGTGCCGGCGTTGCCGCCGATACCGCCTTGGCCGCCGTTGCCGCCGGTGAGGTGGGTGGCGGTGCCTTGGGCGCCGTCACCACCGTTGCCGGCTGCGCCGCCGTTGTCGGAGAAGCCGGCTGCGCCGTTACCGCCGTCGCCGCCCAGGCCGCCGTTGCCGGCGCTGGCTGCGACGGTGAAGTCGCCGTTGGCGCCGTTACCGCCGGTGCCGCCGTCGCCGCCGGTGGTGCTGATGACTCCGCTGGCACCCATGGTGCCGCCGGTGCCGCCGGTGCCGCCGGTGCCCGCGGCTCCGCCGGCTCCGCCGGTGCCGGCTGCGGTGCCTGGGGCTCCGCCGTTACCGCCGTCGCCGCCGGCGCCGTTGACGCCGTTGGATCCGGCTAGGCCCCAAACCCCTTGGGCGCCATCACCGCCGGTGCCGCCGGCACCGGAGTCGCCGCCGGCCCCGCCGTTGCCGCCGTTACCGTTGGCGCCGGTTTGGCCGAAGAGCCCACCCTTGGCGCCGTCGCCGCCGTTACCGCCCTGGCCGCCGTTTTCACCGGCACCGCCCTGGCCGCCGTTGCCGCCGACTCCGTCGGCCACTCCGGCCACCCCGGTGGCCCCGGTGGCCCCGGTGGCTCCGGTCGCGCCGTCGCCGCCGACCCCGCCGGCTCCACCGGAGCCGCCGTTGCCGAAGAAGTTCAGTGAGCCCACACCGCCGGCGTTACCGCCGTCGCCGCCGGTGCCGCCGATGCCGGACACGGTGCTCGATCCGGCCACGCCGGATCCGCCGGCCCCGCCGTCGCCGCCGTTGCCGAAGAACAGCCCGCCGGTACCACCGGCGCCGCCGTCACCGCCGGTGCCGACGCCACCTGCGCCGCCGTCACCGCCGTTGCCCCACCAGCCGGCGTCACCACCGGTACCACCCTGGCCGAGCAGGTCGGTGGCGCCGTTACCGCCGTTACCGAAGAAGATGCCGCCGCCCTGGCCGTCGGCGGCGGTCAGCGAGCCACCTCCGATACCGTCGGTGCCGTTGCAGATGAAGCCACAGGCGCCCGAGGCTGAGGACGCCGCCGGGTCGATCTGGTCGAAGTAGGAGTTCAGCGAGGCGTCGACCTGCTGGCCGAACGAGGAGCCGATCCAGTCCTGCTCGAGGGTTTGTAGCCAGGCCGGGGTGGTGGAGTCGGCCACCGAGGCCGCCGAGCTGGTGTCGCCGAAGGCGTTGCTGAAGTCGCCGAACAGCGACTCCCAACCCGAGGTCGCCGACACCGCGTCGGTGGCCGGCACGGCCAGATCACCCAACGCGCCCGGGGCGATCCCTAACGCCGCATCCAGGCCGGTGATCGAGTCCAGGAACGCGGTCGGGTCAATCCCCACCAACGCGTCAAAGCTGGTCACCGAACTCAGAACCGAGTTGATGATCGGATCGATGATCACATCCAACCCATCGGCATGCGCCGGGGGAGCGCTGGCCAACGGGCCCAGCCCGAGCGCCAAAAACGCGCTGGCAGAACCACCCAGGCCAAACGCCGCCCGACGACGGGCCTTCCCCTTCGCCTTGCGATTCTTCTTAGAGTGCTGACCCGACATCGCCCCGAACCTTTCCGTTAAGCTAAGCAAGAGCTGAGTATTCTCAGGTGCCGTTAAGCTACTACGCGACGTACCTGAGCGATACGGGAAATCGCAAAAAAATTCCTATTATTTTTTCGAACTGAGAACTTTTTAGTCCGAACGTCTTACATCATTACCTTAGGTAACTATCAACCAGTAGTAGAATTTACGGTAACGTAAGCAAAGGGTCGCGAGACCGCCCGCGAGCAGTCGCCAGAAGGCCGTTAGCAATTATTTTTATAATCGACAAGGGACTTAAGTCCCTAGCTCGAAGGGCCTGATGCCAGTACGGCCGGCCCGACGGATATAGCTTTGATCTGCGGTCGGCGTGTTTCAGGAAGATTTTGGGTTAGGTCCGCGGGCCAAATCTGGACAGGACGCGCTTGCTTAACTAATTGTTTAGCAAAGTAAATTATCTCGGTCCGCCCAGGTTCGTGAAGTTGATCCAGCCGCCGGGTCTTCGGGCGGGTACTTATAAGATAGTTACTCAAACGTTAATTGTTGCAAGCATCGCCAGAACCGATTCCGAGCCTTTAATATGCAAGAGACTCGCAGCTCTACATGACACGTGTTATTAATGTAGGAAACTTTGGGTCATACACTTTTTGAGGGATCGAGAGGCATGGCTGAACGTCAGAAAGCTGAGAAACACCAATGACTGGCCTGTTGCGCGCGGTCCGCAGGCAGCGCGGCCTGACGCTGGCGATCCTCGCCGAGCAGACCGGTCTGACGAAGAGTTACCTCTCGAAGATCGAGCGTCGACAAAGCACACCGTCGATCGCGGTCGCGCTCAAGGTTGCCCGAGCCCTCGATGTCGACGTCGCGCAGCTGTTCTCTGACCACTCGGCGGAGGAAACGATCGTGATCGACCGCGCCGACGACCGCGGCCGAGACGGAGGTCATTATCGCCTGTTGGCCTCAAACTTGCTCGGAAAAGCCATGTCGCCGTTCGTCATTCGGCCCCTCGATGACGCCGACGACCCCATTCCGACGCATCCCGGTCAGGAATTTCTGTTCGTGCACCAGGGGATGGTCGAACTCGAATACGGCGACCACATCGTCACACTGGCCGCAGGTGACAGCGCCTACCTCGACTCATCGGTCAGCTATCACCTCCGGGCGGTCGACCCGGCGAGCGCCGAGGTAGTCGTCGTCTCCTACACCGACCCGGGCGGGAACGCCTGACCGCTCCGCGTGTCCTGCCCAGCGGTGTTGGGGCGGGCCGCTAGAGTATCGAACAACCGTTCGGTAAAGGCAGGAGTCCTCGTGCGTGTGATGGGCGTCGACCCCGGGCTGACCCGCTGCGGGCTGTCGGTGATCGAGAGTGGTCGCGGCCGCCAGGTCGTCGCCCTCGATGTCGATGTGATCCGTACTCCGTCAGACGAACCCCTCGCGCGGCGGCTGCTGGTGATCAGCGACACCGTCGACCACTGGATGGACACTCACCTGCCGGACGTCATCGCGATCGAGCGGGTGTTCGCCAACCAGAACGCGAACACCGCCATGGGCACCGCGCAGGCCGGCGGCGTGATCGCGCTCGCCGCCGCCAAGCGTGACATCGACGTTCATTTCCACACTCCCAGCGAGGTCAAGGCCGCCGTCACGGGCAACGGCCGGGCCGACAAAGCTCAGGTCACCGCGATGGTCACGAAAATCCTTGCGCTGCAGACGAAGCCGACGCCGGCAGACGCCGCCGACGCCCTCGCGCTGGCCATCTGTCACTGCTGGCGCGCGCCGATGATCGCCCGGATGGCCACCGCGGAGGCCCTGGCGGCCCAACAGCGTCGCAACTACCAGGCCAAGCTGAAGGCAGCCCGGTGATTGCATCGGTGCGGGGCGAGGTGGTCGACATCGCCCTCGACCACGTCGTCATCGAGGCGGCGGGCGTGGGTTACAAACTGATGGCGGCCCCGTCGACGCTGGCAACGCTGCGGCGGGGGAGCGAAGCCCGCTTGATCACCGCGATGATCGTCCGCGAAGACTCGATGACCCTCTACGGTTTTCCCGACGGAGAAGCTCGCGACCTGTTTCTGACATTGCTCGGGGTCTCCGGCATCGGTCCGAAGATCGCGCTGGCCACGCTCGCGGTGTACGACGCCACCGCGCTGCGACGCTCGCTCGCCGACGGTGACGTCACTGCCCTGACCCGGGTGCCGGGCATCGGCAAACGCAGCGCCGAGCGGATGGTGCTCGAGCTGCGCGACAAGATCGGACCCGTCTCGCCCGCGACCGGGGTGACCCTCAACGGCCACAGTATCCGCGGGCCGGTGGTGGAAGCCCTTGTAGGGCTTGGCTTTGCGGCCAAGCAGGCCGAAGAGGCCACCGACAAGGTGCTCGCGGCCGCCGAGGACGCCACGACGTCGACCGCGCTGCGGTCCGCGCTCTCCCTGCTGGGGAAGACGAAGTGAGCGCGAGCGACGACGAGGTCGAGGACCGGGAGGTCTCCGCGGCGCTGACCGTCGGGGAGAGCGATGTCGACGCCGGCTTGCGTCCTCGCTCGCTGGGGGAGTTCATCGGCCAGCCGCGGGTGCGTGAACAGTTGCAGTTGGTCATCGAGGGCGCCAAAAACCGTGGGGGCACACCGGATCACATCTTGCTGTCCGGTCCGCCGGGGTTGGGCAAGACGTCGCTGGCGATGATCATCGCCGCCGAGCTGGGTTCATCGCTGCGGGTGACGTCGGGCCCTGCGCTGGAACGCGCCGGAGATTTAGCGGCGATGTTGTCCAACCTCGTCGAGCACGATGTGTTGTTCATCGACGAGATTCACCGCATCGCCCGGCCGGCCGAGGAGATGCTGTATCTGGCGATGGAAGATTTCCGGGTCGACGTCATCGTGGGCAAAGGCCCTGGGGCAACATCGATTCCGCTAGAGGTCGCGCCCTTCACGTTGGTCGGTGCGACCACACGTTCCGGTGCGCTCACCGGACCGCTGCGCGACCGGTTCGGGTTCACCGCGCACATGGACTTCTACGAGCCGGCCGAATTGGAGCGGGTGCTGAGCCGCTCGGCCGGCATTCTCGGAATCGAACTCGGCGCCGAAGCCGGCGCGGAGATCGCCCGCCGCTCTCGGGGCACCCCGCGAATCGCCAACCGGTTGCTGCGCCGGGTCCGCGACTATGCCGAGGTTCGCGCGGACGGGGTGATCACCCGTGACGTGGCCAAATCCGCGCTCGCGGTCTACGACGTCGACGAGCTCGGTCTCGATCGGTTGGACCGGGCGGTGCTGACGGCGTTGACTCGTAGCTTTGGCGGCGGCCCGGTCGGTGTGTCGACGCTGGCGGTCGCTGTCGGCGAAGAGGCCACCACCGTCGAGGAGGTATGCGAGCCTTTCCTGGTGCGGGCGGGCATGATCGCCCGTACTCCGCGCGGCCGGGTGGCGACACCGCAGGCGTGGACGCATCTAGGGATGGCAGCACCCCCGCGGGCCAGCGGTTTAGGGCAGCCGGGACTGTTCGAGTAGCGGCTTGCCGCCGTTGACTAGGAGGACGTAATGATCACTGCCGCACTGGTATTCGCCGGACTGGCCGGGCTGCTGCACGTCTACATCTTCACGATGGAGTCGCTGACCTGGACCAGCAAGCGCACCCGCGCCGCATTCGGCACCACCGCTGAGGAAGCCGAAACCACCAAGCTGCTCGCGTTCAACCAGGGCTTCTACAACCTTTTCCTGGCCGTGGTCACCGGCCTCGGCATCGGTGCAATCGAGTTGGGGCACAAGAGTGTTGGTGCTGCTCTGATATTCGCGGGCGTCGGGTCGATGGCCGCCGCGGCGGTCGTGCTGCTGGCCTCGGCGCCGGACAAGGCCCGCGCGGCGCTGACGCAGGGAACCTTTCCGGCGATCGCCGTCGTTCTGCTGGTCGCGGGCCTGCACTGATTGCGGATTCTGAATAAACTCAGCAATTGCTGAGTGCGGGTTTTCACCCGATAGACCGCCCGTCACATGGTTGCTCGTCGACATCGGCAACGGGCAGCTCTGAGGTGGATCTAAGGCGCGGCGGTTAGCGTGACGCGCACGTCGAAGGCACCGGGCTGCATCGCCGAGGCGCAGGGGTACTCAGCACGCTCATGACATCTCGGTGTCCACAGTTTGAGGAGAACTCGAAAAATGAATGACTCGCGGTCAGGTTTCGGCACCCTGCACATGCCGCGCAGCCGTGGAGCTGTCAGCGGACTGCTACTACTCGTCCTTGGTACGTGGGGAGCGCTGGCCCCCTTTGTCGGCCCGTACTTTCATCTCGCATACACACCCGGCCAGGCCTGGGTGTGGAACACGGCGCGAGCCTGGCTCGAGGTGTTCCCCGGAGTCACCGCCGCTGCGGGCGGATTTCTGCTGCTGATCTCCGGCAACCGGGCAACGGCTATGTTCGGGGGCTGGCTGGCAGTGATCGCGGGCGCATGGTTCGTCGTCGGTCGCTCGCTGGCATCGACACTGCGTCTCGGCGATGTCGGGCAGCCCGTGGCAGCGACGGACGCCAAGCGCGCCATCATCGAGATCGCGTACTTCTCCGGGCTGGGAGCGCTGATCGTGTTCATCGGCGGAGCGGTTTTGGCGCGCGTGACCATCCGGACCGCCCGTGATGTCGAGCTGGCCCAGCAGGCCGCCACGGACTCGGGCGCCTTCGACGCGTTCGCGGAATCGGCCCGCACCGAGACGCTCGCTCCCGCTCCTCGGCGTCACCGACGTGATCACAGGGGCGGCTTGTTCCGCCGGAGCGGCGCCGGCGCGGCAAGCCACTAGCCATCAGAGCAGAAGCCTGGGTCGCGAATCGACGAGATTCACAGCCCAGGCTTCCGTTTCGTGCGGGGCTCTAGAGCAGTCCGAGCAGCTGCAGGTCGGTGATGTACTTGACGATCACCGGCTGCGAGACGTGCGGAATGTCTTTGTCGGGGCCAATTTTGGACTCCTGCACCGCAGCGCGGAACCGGTCGGTCGGCGCCATCGATCCGTTGAGCGGCACCGACGGCTTCTGGTAGTTGTGCAGCAGCGGTAGCAGGCTGTACTGACGCTGGCGTTCGGGCAGACCCCGCAGCGTCATCTCGAAACGTTGCAGCCAGGTGCCGTAGTCGCCCACCCGCTGAACGGAGTATCCGGCGTCAATCAGCCAGTCGACGTATTCGTCGAGGCCGATGCCGTCGTCGTAGGGGTTCATCACGTGATAGGTCTGGAAACCGTCGACCACTTGCGCCCCCAGGCTCGAGATCGCCTCGGCGATGAATTCCACTGGCAGGCCGTCATAATGGGCGTGCTGCCGATTGCCCTGGGCGTCGAGCTCGTAGAACGAACCCGGTGCGATACCGGTGGCGACCAGGCTGAGCATCAGCCGGGTGAACATGTCCGGCAGGTTCAGCTGTCCCGCATAGGTGGTGTCGGCCAGGATCATGTCGCAGCGGAACACCGCGACCGGCAGACCGCACAGGTCGTTGGCTTCCCGCAACAGCACCTCGCCGGCCCACTTGCTGTTGCCGTAGCCATTGGCGTAACCGTCGTTGATCTGACGGGTGGCGCTGATCTCTCGGACGTCGGCGTCCTCGACGAACGTCCCCGGCTGAATCTGGTCGCCCACGCCGATCGTCGAAACATAGGTGAACGCCTTCAGTTTCGTGGTCAGCGCGATCCGCAGCAGCTCGGCGGTGCCCACCGCGTTCGGGCCGAACAGCTCGCTGTAGGGCAGCACGTGGTTCACCAGGGCGGCAGGGTCGACGATCAGGTCGACGGTGTCGGCCAATCGCTGCCAGGTCGCCGCGTCCAGTCCGAGGTCGGCCTCGCCCTTGTCGCCGGCGACGACCTCCAGGTGCTCGGCAGCCAGCCTTTGATAGTGCGCCAACAGCTTTGGGTCGCCGCTATCGAAGGTCTTGTCTAGGCGTGCACGAGCTTCAGCGTCAGTTTTGGCCCTGACCAGGGCGATCACCTTGCCGTCGACGACGTCCATCCGCTCCAGCCATTCCAGCGCCAGGTAGCGACCCAGGAAACCGGTTGCGCCGGTGAGCAACACAGTCCGGACTTCGTCGCCGGCCTTCGGCAGGGTCGGCGCCGCGGCCAGCGTGGCCTCGTCGATGAACTTGTTCAGCGTCAGGTCGGCGGCGTGCACCTCGGTGGCGTCGCGGCCGTGCACGGAGGCGAAGCTCGGCCGCTTGCTGCCCTGTCGCTCGCCTTCGATGTAGTTCGCGATCGCCTCTAGGTCGTTGGCCGGGCTGACGATCACACCCACCGGCACGTCGACGTCGAAGATCTCGTGCAACAGGTTGCCGAATGTCAACGCGGACAACGAGTCTCCACCCAGATCGGTGAAGTGCGCGTCGGGCGTCAAATCGGACTTCGCCGCACCCAGCATCGCGGCAGCGGCCCGGCTGACGGTCTGCAGCACCGGCGCGTCCGCGCCCGTGCGGCGCAGCTCGGCGAGCTCGTTGGCCTGACCCTGAGCCAAGTCGGTGTAGAGCTGCTCGAGCTGCTCGCCGTAGTGCGCCTTGAGCTTCGGCCACGCCAGCTTGCGAATCCCGGTCAGCAGGCCGTTTTCGAGCGTGAAAGGCGTTGTCTCCACGATGAAGTCACGCGGTACCTCGTACGACTGCAGATTCGCTTGTCGCGCAACGGTTTGCAGCGACTCGGCGATCGCCGACTTCGACGCATTCTCCTCCGACGGCACCACGACCGCGAGCAGATACGGCTGCGCACTGTTGCCGTAGATGTAGATCTGGTGGACCAGCGGGCTGTTGCCGAACTCCGCTTCCAGTTTGGCGAGAGTGACGAATTCACCCTGCGCCAGCTTCAGGACGTTGTTGCGACGGTCGACGTAGAAGAGGTGGTCCGGGGAGGTCTCGGCGAAGACGTCACCGGTGCGGTAGTAGCCCTCGTCGTCGAAAACGCCCGCAGTGGTCTCGGCTCGCTTGTAGTAGCCGGGGAACATGTTCGGGGTCTTGAGCAACAGCTCGCCCCGCGGGTACGGCCGGTCGGTGGCGTAGTAGCCCAGATCGGGAACGTCGACCAGTTTGTAGTCGAGAACGGGCGGGCGCTGGATTTCGCCGTCGAGCAAGACCATCCCGGCCTCGGTGGAGCCATAGCCGTCCACCAGGTGGATTTCCAGCAGCGATTCGACCCAGCTCCGTAGCTCGGGGGAGATTGGCGCGGACCCGGTCATCGCGAAAATGAAACGCCCGCCGAGAAGCTCGTGCCGCAGCTCGGTCAGCACCTGCGACTCGGCGGCCTTCTGCTCAACCCCTTCGGCGGTCCGCCGGCCGGTCTCGCTGAGGTATTCGCTGTAGAGCATCTCCCAGATCCGTGGCACGAAGTTCAGCTCGGTGGGCCGCACCAGACGCAGATCCTCGAGCAGGGTCGACAGGTCACTTTTAGCGGCGAAGTAGGCGGTGCCACCGTTGCCGAGCGTGCCGTACAGGGTGCCGCGGCCCATAACGTGGCTCATCGGCATGAAGTTCAGGCTGATCGACGCGGCGCTGGGTCCGAACCAGTTCTTGGCCGACCGGTTCCACATCTTGGCGACGTTGCTCTGCGGGTACATCGCGCCTTTGGGGGCGCCGGTGCTGCCCGAGGTGTAGATCAACAGGGCCAGCGGATCCTCATCGATATCCGTGATGGTTTGCACCGCAGGCAGATTCGCGCCGCGCTCACGCACTTCGTCAAGGGTTTCGATGCTCAGCCCGAGGTCGGCCAGCCGCTCGTGGGCGCTCTGCAGGGCGTCGCGGTTGTCGTCGATGGCGCTGCGGTAGTCGAAAACGATCAGCCGTCCCGTGGTGTGACCGGCCTCCGCGGCGGCCAGGATCACGTCGACGGCGTCGGCCAGGTAGTCGACGCTCGCCGCGAACAGGGTGGGCTCGGTCTCGATCACGATCGGCTGTAGTTGTGCGATCGCAGCGCTGGTCTGCAGGGGGACCGAGACGGCGCCGACGCGGCCCAGGGCGATGTCAATAGTCGTGTAGTCGACGCTGGTGAAGCCGAGTACACAGACGCGGTCGCCCCGCGCGATCATGCCGTGGGTCAGTGCGCGGGCCAGCTGGTCGACACGCTCGCCCAACTCGCCGTAGGTGACGTGAGAGAACCAGGGGAGCAGTGTGGCTGTGGTCCGACCGGTCTCGGTGTCCTTGACCAACTCAAACGCGCGTTGGGCCAGGGCCGGCCGATCCGAGTAGCCGGCCAGTACGGCTTCGGTCGCCGCGGTGAATTGCGTTCCGGCCGCCTCGATGGCTGCGGCAACGCGTTCATCGGGTCGCGCGGCAGCGAATTCGGGATCATTGGCGGCGAGCTCCGCTGCGCGACGCTCTTGGTCTTCCTGGATCTCGATCGACATAACAGAACCTCACAACTTGCGAAATTGGGAAAGCTACCGCGTGCCACGCTGCACGTAATACTTACTACGTTAGCAAGGGTAACGATATTCCGGTTGCGACCTGAAGTACTGCGCTGTGTGACCCGTCACACGAACCTGCGCGACGCTGTGGTGCGCGCGCGTCAGATCTACAGGGTGTGGGTACCCACGACCGATGAACCGTTCACGCCCGTGGACCACGGTCCACAATCGTTCACCAGGCAGAAACCTGGTTTTGTCGGCATACCGCCTGCCGGATAAGAGGCGGTCGAATTACACTGGGCACGAGAGACACAATGTCCGTGTAAGTCGCAGCTCGGCCCATCCGCCGCCGGAAGCGTTGGCGGACAACGCAATTGCTGTGACCATCGTCGGATGCGTTTCCGAATTTCGGACAGGCTGTTCGGAAATAACACGTGAGCGACCGGTTCCCGGCGTGCAATACGGTGTTCGATTATGACCCGCTCTGACAGGCGCGGCAGGCCGCTCAAGGCCTTCCTGCAGGCCGAGATTGCCGGTGCCGATGTCACCATCGAAGAGATGCGCAGGGCGTGCGGCCTGACGAGGGCAAGTTATTACGGGGAACCCAGCGGCACCGGACGTGGCTTCGACGACAGCTTTCCCAACTCCGAGGAACTGCGACAGATCGCCGAGCACTACAAGTTAGGTGACAACGGCTGGGTCAGCCTCCTGGTTGAATTCGGTTGGCTGAAGCCAGTTCCCGGCACCCTGCGCATGCCGTTCACCGCTGACAAGTCCGACCCGTCACTCAACACTCCTGTCGGTCTGGTCATGCTTCGGGAGGCAGTCGCTCGATACCAACACGCGTCGGTTGTCGTCGTATCTTCCGACACAACCCAGGTGTCGCTTGCGCCGCTGCAGCGAGCGTTGGAAGAGCAACCCCACGACTTAGTGCTGTTGTTCGGCGCCACCCCGCCCGCGGACGGGCAGGCCCTATAGTCCGGCTAGCAGACCGGTCAACACGTCAAGGCCCTCGTTGAGCAACTCGTCGCTGATCGTCAGCGGCGGCAAGAAGCGGACGACGTTGCCGAACGTGCCCGCGGTCAGCACGATCACTCCAGCCGCATGGGCGGCAGCGGCAAGCGCGTTGGTCAGTTTGGCGTCTGGCTCGGCGGTGTCGGGGGCGACGAACTCCACGGCGATCATGGCGCCGCGGCCTCGCACGTCGCCGATCCGGTCATCGGCGGCCTGCAGCGCGTGCAACCGGTCCTTCATCAGCCGCTCGATCTGACGGGCTCGTTCGATGAGCCCGTCGGCCTCGATGGTGTCGAGGGTGGCCAGCGCGGCCGCGCAGGCCAACGGGTTGCCGCCGTACGTGCCGCCGAGGCCGCTGGTGTGCGGCGCATCCATGATTTCGGCGCGACCGGTCACCGCGGACAGCGGCAGGCCGTCGGCGACGCCCTTGGCGATACAGATCAGGTCGGGTTCGATGCCTTCGTGCTCGCAGGCGAACATGGCTCCGGTTCGGGCGATCCCGGTCTGCACTTCGTCGGCGATGAACACCACGTTGTTCTCCCGGCACCAGCGCAGCAGCGCCGGTAGAAATCCTTCGGCGGGGACGATGAAACCGCCTTCGCCCTGAATCGGCTCGATGATGATCGCGGCCAGATTCTCGGCGCCGACCTGCTTGGCGATGATCTCGATGGCGCGACGGGCGGCGAGCTCGCCGTCGGTGGCCATTTCTTTGTCGATCAGCCCGTCGCGGTACGGGTACGACAGGGGTGCCCGGTAGATCTCGGGCGCGAACGGGCCGAAACCGCTCTTGTAAGGCATCGATTTCGCCGTCAGCGCCATCGTCATGTTCGTGCGGCCGTGGTACGCGTGGTCGAACGCCACCACTGCAGATTTCTTCGTGTGCGAGCGTGCGATCTTGACGGCGTTTTCCACCGCCTCGGAGCCGGAATTAAAAAGCACCGAACGCTTTTCGCCTGGGCCCGGAGCGAGCCGGTTGAGGCGCTCGGCGACGGCCACGTACTCCTCATACGGCGTCACCATGAAGCAGGTGTGGGTGAAATCCGCGACCTGCGCGCACACCGCCTCAACGACACGCGGCGCCGAACTGCCGATGGTCGTGACCGCGATCCCGGAGCCCAGGTCGATCAGCCGGTTGCCGTCGACGTCTTCGACGATGCCGCCGGCCGCGCGGGCAGCGAACACCGGCACGGTCATGCCCACGCCGGCCGATACCGCCGCCGCGCGGCGTTTAGTCAGCTCCAGCGATCCCGGACCAGGGATTTCGGTGACGAGGTGGCGGCTCTGTTCGATGGCGGACACGCTCAAAAGCCTAGCCCGGCGACGACGCGAGCCGCGAGGCTCGACGAGGAGTCGGGCCGAGATCTAGCCCGGCGACGACGCGACGTGACGAGGGTCGCGATGTAGCCCGGCGACGACGCGAGCCGCGAGGCTCGACGAGATGTCGATCTTGAAACCGCGGCCGCGTCGATCGCCGGCTAAGCGGGGCTAATCAGCCGGCTGCGGTGTGCCCGAGTTCGCGGCAGACGTCGCCGTTGGGGTCCCACCACTGCCCTGCGGGACAGTTCTTCGCCGGACCCACGCCGATCGGCTGGCAGGTGTTCCGGTAGCCGTCCCAGTACTGGCCCTGGTCGCAGGTCGGCGGGTCGGCCACGGCCGGTGCTGCGAATGCCACGGCTGCTCCGACAAGCGCTATCGCGCTCGCCAACCGCCCAATCAGGCTCTTCATTTCGGACCTCCTCGATAGCTGCTGTGAAACTGCTGATAGCAGTACGTCACTTTTGCCACGTTCCGGCTCGGTCTAAACGTCCAAGACAGGGCCGTCGATCGAGTCGACCGTAACAAAGGAGCTCACCGGTTGGCGGCGAAGTCGGCGAGTTTGCCGGACCGGGTAGCCGAGCGCGATCACTGCGGCCAGCGCCAACGGGTCCGCCGCTCCGAGAATGGCTTTCACTTCTGCCTCGTCGCGTATCGCAATCGTGGTGATGACTCCGCCCAGGCCCTCCTCGCGGGCAGCCAACAAGACGTTCCATGCAAACGGATAGATGGACGCACCGGCGGCGAAGGTATAGCGGTCCGCGTCGCGATCGATCGCCGCCAGCATCGACAAGTCTGCGAACAGCGCCAGCAACGCCGGGACCTCGTCGAAATTTTCGGCGAAATCGCCTGGCGCCGCGACGTTTTCGGCAGCCAGCGCCCGGGCTTCGGCATCGCGATCGTTGGTCGGTGACCACGGTCGCAGACCAGCAGCCGCCAGGGCCAGGTATTCCCGGGAACCCTTGAGGTAGCAATCGCGCAGCCGACGGCGATTGGCGGGGTCCTTGACCACCACCACCCGCCAGGCCTGCGCGTTGCTTCCGCTGGGCGCAAAGCGCGCGGTGTCGAGCACCCGCCCCAGCACGGCGTCCTCCACGGTCCGGTCGGTGAATTCACGAACGGCCCCGGTGGTGCGCAAGGCGTCGATCAGCTCCATCGCTCAATGATCAGGCATGGCGATGGCCTGATGGCACACTGGTGACCGTCAATCGACCTCGACGAAAGATCAATGCCTTCATGAACCAAACGGTTGTCTTCCTGCCGATGCTGATCGTCTTGGGGGCGTTCATGTTTTTCGCGTCGCGCCGGCAGAAACGCGCGATGCAAGCCACCATCGATCTGCAGGAGTCGCTGAGGGTCGGTGACCGGGTGCAAACCACGTCCGGCCTGCACGGCACCATCACGCGCATCACCGACGACACGGTTGACCTCGAGATCGCCACGAACATGGTGACCACCTGGAACAAGCTTGCGGTGGCGAGTCGCATCGAGCCAGAGGTCCCGGACATTGAAGCCGGCGATCTGGCCGATGAACCGGGCCGACTGCCCAACGACTGAGGTCGTAGGTCCGCCACGTACCCTTTTCGGTGCAGTCGAACCGAGCGGGTCGCGGGAGGCGAACGGCACGGTGACGACCTGCACACAAGCGCATCGCGCATAAGCGGAGGAGACTCAACACGTGGCATCGCCATCGGCGCCGGTGCATCCTGGCCGCTACCTGGCGGTATTCCTGGTCCTGTTGATCGGTGTCTACCTACTGGTGTTCCTGACCGGCAACAAGCACGCGGCTGCAAAGCTCGGCATCGACCTCCAAGGCGGCACGCGGGTCACGTTGACCGCGCGGACCCCCGACGGATCGCGGCCGACGAGAGAGGCGCTGTCGCAGGCGCAGTCGATCATCAGCGCCCGGGTCAACGGCCTGGGCGTGTCGGGTTCTGAAGTGATCGTCGATGGCGACAACCTGGTCATCACCGTCCCGGGAACCGACGGCAACGAGGCGCGCAACCTCGGCCAGACCGCACGGCTTTACATCCGCCCCGTGATCAACGCCCTGCCGGTCGACAGCGCCGGCACGGGAGGCGGTCCCCGGCCCGCACCGCGCGGCCCAGCGGGACAGCAAGGCCAGCCCGGCGCACCTCAGCCAGGCCTGCAGCCCGGGGCCCCCGCACCCGGCGCACCCCAGCCCGGCGTCCAGCCCGGTGGCGGACAGGCGCCACAACCCGGTCTGCCCGATGACGAGCCGCTGTTGCCCGGCGGTCCGGCCGTCCCGCCGCAGCCGCGGCCGTACCCGCTGGACCCGCCGACCCAGCCCTCCCCAGCGCCGTCGCCCGCGCCCGCCTCGCCGACCGCGGAGCAGCCTGCACCCCCGGAGCTGCCCCCGATCCAGCCGGGCCCGCCGGATCCGCGCAAAGACCTCGCCGACCGCATCGCCAAGGAGCGCGAGTGGCGGCAGAGCACGAACAAGGGCGTGCAGTTCCTCGCGCTGCAGTACGAGGCGACCCGCTGCTTCCAGGAAGACATCCTGGCCGGCAACGACGATCCCAACCTGCCGCTGGTGACCTGTGACACCCAGCACAAGCAGGCCTACCTCTTGGCGCCGTCCATCATCAGCGGCGACCAGATCGAGAACGCCAGCTCGGGCATGGATCAGCACAGCGGCGGCTACGTCGTCGACCTGCAGTTCAGGAGTGGGGCGGCCAACACCTGGGCGGACTTCACCGCCGCTCACATCGGCACGCAGACCGCGTTCACGCTGGACTCGCAAGTGGTCAGCGCGCCACAGATTCGCGAAGCGATCCCCGGCGGCCGAACCCAGATCACCGGCGGCGATCCGCCTTTCACCGCGAGCTCGGCTCGTGAGCTGGCCAACGTCCTCAAATATGGCTCGCTGCCGCTGTCGTTCGAGGCGTCGGAAGCCCAAACTGTTTCCGCGACACTAGGATTGACGTCGCTGCGGGCAGGCCTGATTGCCGGCGGGATCGGACTGATCTTGGTTCTGCTGTACTCACTGCTCTACTACCGGGCCTTGGGCGTACTGACGGCTGTGTCGTTGGCGGCTTCCGGCGCAATGGTTTTCGCAATCCTCGTGCTGCTCGGCCGATATATCAACTACACGCTGGACCTGGCCGGTATCGCGGGTCTGATCATCGGCATCGGGACGACGGCCGACTCGTTCGTGGTCTTCTTCGAGCGGATCAAAGACGAGATCCGCGACGGCAAGCGGTTCCGGTCGGCGATTCCCCGGGGCTGGGCGCGGGCCCGCCGGACCATCCTGTCGGGCAACGCGGTCACCTTCCTGGCCGCCGCCGTGCTGTACGTCCTGGCGATCGGGCAGGTCAAGGGGTTCGCGTTCACGCTCGGGCTCACCACGGCCCTCGACACCGTCGTGGTGTTCCTGGTGACGTGGCCGCTGGTGTATCTGGCCGGCAGGTCGAAGAGGCTGGCCAAGCCGGCATACAACGGACTGGGGGCGGTCCAGCAGATCGCGCGCGAACGAAGCGCCGCGAGCGCCGGGGCCTACGCGACGGGACGGGGGTAGCCAGATGGCGTCAAACGCGGACACGACCGGCACCGACGACACGACTGCCGTCGAGATCAGCAAGGACACCGCGCGAGTGGTGCGCCCAGGCGGCGACGACTCCGGCACGGTGCCGCACCACAACTTCTTCGCCCGGCTCTACAGCGGAACCGGTGCCTTCGAAGTCATCGGGCGACGCCGATTGTGGTACGCGATCAGCGGGGTGATCGTCGCGATCGCGGTGATCAGCATCCTGACGCGCGGGTTCACCTTCGGCATCGACTTCAAGGGCGGCACGACGATGTCGATGCCGGTCGTCGGTGACAAGGGGCACGCCACCGTCAGCCAGGTCGAGGAGGTCTACCGCCAGACGCTGGGCAACGACCCGGAGACCGTGGTGATCGTCGGCAGCGGCTCCTCGGCGACCGTGCAGATTCGCACCGCGACCCTGCCCAACGACAAGACCGAGAAGCTGCGTAACGCGCTGTTCGACAGGTACGCGCCCAAGGGCGCCGACGGGCAGCCCAGCAAGAAGGCCATCTCCGATTCCGCCGTGTCCTCGACGTGGGGCGGGCAGATCACCAAGAAGGCGGTCATCGCCCTGGTGGTCTTCCTGGTGCTGGTCAGCCTGTACATCACGGTCCGCTACGAGCGCTACATGGCGATCTCAGCGCTGACCACCATGGTGTTCGACCTGACCGTCACGGCCGGGATCTACTCGCTGGTGGGCTTCGAAGTCACCCCTGCCACCGTCATCGGCCTGCTGACGATCCTCGGTTTTTCGCTGTACGACACGGTGATCGTGTTCGACAAGGTCGAAGAGAACACCCATGCCTTCCAGCACACCACTCGGCGCACGTTCGCCGAGGAGGCCAACCTGGCGATCAACCAGACGTTCATGCGATCGATCAACACCAGCCTGATGTCGACGCTGCCGGTGCTGGCGCTGATGGTGGTGGCGGTTTGGCTGCTGGGCGTGGGCACATTGAAGGACCTGGCCCTGGTCCAGCTGGTCGGCATCCTGGTCGGCACCTACTCGTCGATCTTCTTCGCCACGCCGCTCCTGGTCACGCTGCGCGAGCGCACCGAGCTGGTGCAGACCCACACCCGCCGGGTCCTCCGGCGTCGCGGGCCGGACACCGGGAAGGTTCCGGCCAGGAAGCAGGCCCAGGAGGGCGCCGAGTCGGACAGCGACACGTCCACCGAGGCGGCGGCCGGCGCGTCCGTTGCCGACACCGGTACGCCGCCGCCCAGCAAGCCGGCTCCCGGCGCCCGGCCGGTCCGTCATTCCGCGGGCCGCCACTCGCGTCCGACCGGCAAGCAGAACAAGCGCTAGCGGAGATGATGGCCTGGCGTCGGCGTGTGGCCGCCGGTGGACTGGTGGTCGCGCTCGCGGCAGCCGCACCAGGCGTGTTGACCGGATGCTCGGGAAGCGCGGCAGGGCAGGTCGACTACGTCGTCGACGGCGCGTTGAACTCCTACAACACCAACACCGTCAGCGGCGCAGCCTCCGCCGGGGCGCAGGCATTCGCCCGCACGCTCACCGGCTTCGGCTACCACGGCCCCGACGGTCAGGTCGTCGCCGACCACGACTTCGGCTCGATCTCCTTGGTCGGCGGATCGCCGCTGGTCCTCGATTACCAGATCGCCGACAACGCCGTCTACTCCGACGGCAAGCCGATCACCTGCGACGACCTGGTCCTGACGTGGGCCGCTCAGTCGGGCCGGTTTTCCGGGCTTCGACGCCGCGAGCCAAGCGGGCTACGTCGACGTCACCTCGATCGATTGCCAACCGGGGCAGAAGAAGGCCCGGGTGTCGTTCGCGCCCGACCGCAACATCGTCGACTACAACCAGCTGTTCACCGCCACCGCGATCCTGCCGTCGCATGTGATCGCCGAGGAACTCGGCGTTGACGTCACCGCCGCGTTGCTGGGAAACAACGCGCCCGTCATCGCCCGCATCGCGCAGACGTGGAACACCACCTGGAACCTCAAGCCGGGCACCGAATCCGGCGTGCATCAGCCAAACACTTCCCGTCGTCCGGGCCGTACAAGATCGAGTCGGTACTGGACGGTGGCGCAGTGGTTCTCGTCGCCAACGACAAATGGTGGGGCGCCAAGCCGATGACCAAGCGGGTCACCGTGTGGCCGCAGAAAGCCGACATCCAGGACCGGGTCAACGACAAGAGCGCCGACGTCGTCGACGTGGCCGCCGGATCGTCGGGTGCGCTTGGCCACGCCGGACAACTACCGTCGCACCGACGCGGCATCCGACGGCATCGAGCAGCTGATCTTCGCGCCGGGTGGGCCGCTCGCCGATATCGCCGCCCGCCGCGCCGTCGCATCGTGCACTCCGCGCGATGTGATTGCGCGCGACGCCCAATCGCCGATCGCCAACGCACGGTTGCACACCAGGCGTCGACGATGCCATCGGCCAGGCCGAGAACATTCCTGACGCAGGGCGATTCATCAAAGCGGATCCGGTGGCGGCCCGCGCGGAGCTGAAGAACAAGCCGCTGCCGGTGCGGATCGGCTACCGGGGACCCAACGCGCGGCTGGCCGCGATCGTCGGTGCGATCGCCAAGGCCTGCGGCCCGGCCGGAATCGCGGTCTCCGACATCACGTCCGACTCGGTCGGTCCGCAGGCGCTCAAAGACGGAAAGATCGACGTGTTGCTGGCCGGCACCGGCGGCGCCACCGGCAGTGGTTCGACCGGCTCGTCCGCGATGGACGCTTACGACGCTGCACACCGGCAACGGGAACAACGTCTCCGGCTACTCCAACGCCCAGATCGACGGGATCATCAGCTCGCTGGCGGTGTCGGCCGACCCGGCGGACCTGGTCCGGCTGCTGGCCGAGAGCGCTCCGGTGTTGTGGGGCGGCATGCCGACGCTGCCGCTCTATCGCCAGCAGCGCACCCTGCTGGCGTCGAAGAAGATGTACGCCGTCGGCACCAACCCCAGCCGTTGGGGCGCAGGGTGGAATATGGACCGATGGGTCCTGGTGCGGTGACGGCCGCCGACCTCGTCGAAGCGCTGACCCGGCAGGTCCCCGATTTCCCTTCGCCGGGGGTCCACTTCAAGGATCTGACCCCGTTGTTCGCCGACTCGCGCGGGCTGACGGCGGTGACCGACGAGCTGGCCGAGGCGGCGTCGGGCGCCGACCTGATCGCCGGCCTCGACGCCCGTGGATTCCTGCTCGGCGGTGCCGTGGCCGCCCGACTGGGGACCGGCGTGCTGGCCATCCGCAAGGGCGGCAAACTACCGCCGCCGGTGCGCACCGAGCATTACCAACTCGAGTACGGCACCGCGAGCCTGGAGGTGTCCTGCCGAGGGGATCGAATTGTCCGGGCGCAGCGTTGTGATTCTCGACGACGTGCTGGCCACCGGCGGCACGCTCGGCGCGGCCCGTCGGCTGCTCGAGCGGGCCGGCGCGCAGGTGATGTCGGCGGCCGTGGTGATCGAACTCGCCGGACTTGGCGTGGCCGCGACCGGATCGCGCCGCTGAAGGTGCACAGCGTGCGGCGTGTTCTAGCGCGGCGGTAATGCCGCCGGGCAGTCCGGCGTCGACGTTATCCTGGAACTTCGGAGGTGAATGACGTGGCGGACGAAAAGGGAACGGCGATTCAGCCGCCCACTGAGCCGCTGCAGCTCGCCGACCTGCCGCCCGCGGCAGAGCCCGGGATCGGCCTCAAGGCGCCCACCAGCGCGTCGCGCCGGGTCCGCGCCCGGTTGGCGCGGCGAATGACGGCGCAGCGCAGCACGATCAGTCCGGTGCTCGAACCGCTGGTCGCGGTGCACCGGGAGGTCTATCCGAAGGCCGACCTGTCGCTGTTGCAGCGGGCCTACGAGGTGGCCGAGCGCCGGCACGCCAGCCAACTGCGGCATTCGGGCGACCCGTACATCACCCACCCGCTGGCGGTGGCCAACATCCTCGCCGAGCTGGGTATGGACACCACCACGCTGGTGGCGGCCCTGCTGCATGACACCGTCGAGGACACCGGCTACAGCCTCGAGGAACTGACGAACGAATTCGGCGACGAGGTCGGCCATCTCGTCGACGGGGTGACCAAGCTGGACCGGGTAGTGCTGGGCAGCGCCGCCGAGGGCGAGACGATCCGCAAGATGATCACCGCGATGGCCCGCGACCCGCGGGTGCTGGTGATCAAGGTGGCCGACCGGTTGCACAACATGCGGACCATGCGCTTCCTGCCCCCGGAGAAGCAGGCCCGCAAAGCCCGCGAAACCCTGGAAGTCATTGCCCCGCTTGCACATCGGCTAGGCATGGCCACGGTCAAGTGGGAGTTGGAGGACCTGTCCTTCGCCATCCTGCATCCCAAGAAATACGAGGAGATCGTTCGGCTGGTGGCCGGCCGGGCGCCTTCGCGTGACACCTATTTGGCCAAGGTTCGGGCCGAGATCGTCGCCACGCTCAACGGGTCGAAGATCAACGCGGTGGTGGAGGGACGCCCCAAGCATTACTGGTCGATCTACCAGAAGATGATCGTCAAGGGCCGCGACTTCGACGACATCCACGACCTGGTCGGCGTCCGCATTCTGTGTGACGAGATCCGCGACTGCTACGCCGCTGTCGGCGTGGTGCATTCGCTGTGGCAGCCGATGGCGGGGCGGTTCAAGGACTACATCGCCCAGCCGCGCTACAGCGTGTACCAGTCGCTGCACACCACCGTCGTCGGACCCGAGGGCAAGCCACTGGAAATCCAGATCCGCACCCGCGACATGCACCGCACCGCGGAATACGGCATCGCGGCGCACTGGCGCTACAAGGAAGCCAAGGGCCGCAACGGAGTTCCGCATTCCAACGCCGCCGCCGAGATCGACGATATGGCCTGGATGCGCCAGCTTCTCGACTGGCAGCGGGAGGCCGCCGACCCCGGCGAGTTCCTCGAGTCGCTACGTTATGACCTCGCGGTGCAGGAAATCTTCGTCTTCACCCCGAAGGGTGACGTGATCACGCTGCCCACCGGGTCGACTCCGGTCGATTTCGCCTACGCCGTGCACACCGAGGTCGGGCACCGTTGCATCGGCGCCCGCGTCAACGGCCGGTTGGTGGCTCTGGAGCGCAAGCTCGAAAACGGCGAAGTGGTCGAGGTTTTCACGTCGAAGGCGGCCACCGCCGGTCCGTCGCGCGACTGGCAGCAATTCGTGGTCTCGCCGAGGGCAAAAACCAAGATCCGGCAGTGGTTCGCCAAGGAGCGTCGTGAAGAGGCGCTCGAGACCGGCAAGGACGCGATCACCCGTGAAGTCCGCCGTGGTGGACTTCCGTTGCAGCGCTTGGTCAACGGCGGCTCGATGGCGGCTGTGGCCAACGAGTTGCATTACGCCGATGTGTCGGCGCTCTACACCGCGGTGGGTGAGGGTCATATCTCGGCCAAGCACGTGGTGCAGCGACTGCTGGTCGAACTCGGCGGAATCGACCAGGCGGAAGAGGATCTGGCCGAGCGTTCCACCCTGACGACGATCCCGCGCCGTCCGCGCAGCGACGACGTCGGGGTGGCGGTGCCGGGTGCTCCGGGAGTGCTGTCCAAGTTGGCCAAGTGCTGCACCCCGGTGCCCGGCGATGAGATCCTCGGATTCGTCACCCGCGGTGGGGGAGTCAGCGTGCACCGCATCGACTGCACCAATGCCACGTCGTTGCAACAGCAGGCCGAACGCATCATCGAGGTGCACTGGGCGCCGTCACCGTCGTCAGTGTTCCTGGTGGCCATTCAGGTCGAAGCGCTCGACAGGCACCGACTGCTCTCGGATGTGACCCGGGTGCTGGCCGACGAACGGGTGAACATCCTGTCGGCCTCGGTCACCACTTCCGCCGGGGACCGAGTCGCGATCAGCCGCTTCACTTTTGAGATGGGCGACCCCAAACACCTGGGTCATCTGCTCGATGTGGTCCGCAATGTCGAAGGCGTCTACGACGTCTACCGGGTGACCTCAGCGGCCTGATGGTGACGGTCGCCGGGCAGCGGGCGCTGGTCATGGGAGCCAGCGGCAACGTGGGCGCTTGCGTTGCGCGTCATCTGGCGGCAGGTGGTGCCGACGTCCGAGTGCTGCTTCGAAAGACGAGCTCCACCAAGGGAATCGATGGCCTGGAGGTCGAACGGCACTACGGCGACCTGTTCGACGGCGCCGCCGTCGCCGCCGCGATGGCCGATCGCGACGTGGTGTACTACTGCGTCGTCGACACCAGGGCGGAGTTGCGAGATCCCGCGCCGCTGTTCACGACCAACGTCGAAGCGCTACGCCACGTGCTGGATGTGGCCGTGCGGGCCGAGCTGCAGCGGTTCGTCTTCCTAAGCACCATCGGCACCATAGCCGTCGGCAGAAACGGTGAAACCGTCGACGAGGACACCCCGTTCAACTGGGCGGATCAAGCCGGCGGTTACATTGAATCACGCAGGGCTGCTGAGGATCTGGTGCTGTCCTACGTCGCCGACCACGGTCTGCCCGCCGTCGTGACCAACGTGTCGAACCCCTACGGGCCACCAGATTGGCAACCGCGTCAGGGGATGTTCGTCAAGATGGCAGCCCAGGGCAAAATGCCGTTCTACGTCCGCGGTGTCGGCTCGGAAGTGGTCGGCATCGACGACGTCGCCGACGCGCTGTTGCTGGCTGCCGCGAAAGGCCGAATCGGGCAGCGGTACATCATCTCCGAGCGCTACATGTCTCAGCATGAACTGGTGACCATCGCCGCACAGGCGGTCGGCGCCCGGCCGCCCCGGATCGGCATCCCGATGGCGGCGATGTACGGCTTCGCCCGGATATCAGACGCCGCGGGAGCGTTGCTGCGCAAAGACTTTCCGATCAGCATGCACAGTGCGCGGCTGGTGGAGTTGACCTCGCCGGCCAGTCACGCCAAAGCGACGCGTGAACTCGGCTGGAATCCGACGCCGACCGAGGACTTCATCCGGCGCGCGGCCCACGCCTATCTGGAGAGGTCAGTCCCGACGCGCTGAGGTGATGGTGACCTCGTTGACGGGCTTGCCGTCGTCGCCACCGCCGGCGACACCCCCCGCGGCGATCTTGTCGATCACCGCCAGCCCGGCTGGGCTGACCGTGCCGAAAATCGTGTAGTTGGGCGGCAACAGCGAGTCGCGGTAGACCATGAAGAACTGGCTGCCGTTGGTGCCCGGTCCGGCGTTGGCCATGGCCAAGGTGCCCTTGGGGTATACGACAGGTACCTGCAGTGCCGGCTCGCCCGGTGGGTACTGAATGGTCGGGAATTCATTGGTGAACTGATAGCCCGGACCTCCGGTGCCGTCGCCCTTGGCATCGCCGCACTGCAGCACCGAGAGCGTACGGGCTGTGGTCAGACGGTGGCATTCGGTGTTGTCGAAATAGGCCTGCTGCGCCAGGTTCACGAAACTGCTTACTGTGCAGGGTGATTCGTTGTTAGCGAGCTGCAGAGGGATTCGGCCGCGATCGGTCACGATGGTCAGCCCGATGGTCGCCGGATCCGTCGAGGCCTTGCCGGTGGGAGGCGGTGCCGCCTGCTTGCCGGCCGGTCCGGCGGTTCGCGGGTACTGACAGTTCGCTCCCACGGCGGGCCCCGGGAAGAACGGCGGCAGTTTCGGGCCGGTCACCGGCGCGACCGGCGGCAACTTTGAGGTTGTGACCGCCGCCGCGGCGCTGCTCGACGTGGTGGTGGCCGACTTGCCGGCGTCGTGGTGGGTGCACGACGTCAGTGTCACGGCGACCGCGAGTGTCCCCAGCGTGGCGGCGATCCGGTTGAGTGTCATCGTCATCAGTCCAACATCACCGATGTGACGGTGACCTCGGTGGCCGGCGGTCCGTCCTCGCCGCCACCGGCGATGCCGCCCTTGGCGATCTTGTCCAGGGTGGCCAGGCCGTCGGGCTGGATCTTGCCGAAAACGGTGTAGGCGGGCGGCAACGGCGTGTCCTTGTAGACCAGAAAGAACTGGCTTCCGTTGGTGTTCGGTCCGCTGTTGGCCATTGCCAGCGTGCCTCGCGGATAGATCACCGGCTGGTGGGCCGCCGGGTCGCCGGGCTTGTACTGGTCGACCGGGTACTCGTCGGCGAACTGGTAGCCCGGTCCGCCGGTGCCGTCGGCGCTCGGGTCGCCACACTGCAAAATCGACGAGGTCAGGCGGTGGCACTTGGTGCCGTCGAAGAATTTCTGCTGCGCCAGACTTGCGAAACTGTTGACGGTGCAGGGTGATTCGTTGTTGGCCAGCAGCAGTCCGATGTGACCCTGATTGGTGACCATGCTGACACTGACCTGTGCAGGATCGGTGGGCACCTTGCCGGTCCGCGGCGCCTTCGCCGGTTTGGCCGCCGGACCCTGCGACGGCGGGTACTGGCAGTCGGCGCCGACGTTGTCGTTCGGTGTGAAAGCCGGCAACGCCGGGCCCGCTGCGCTGGGCGCGGAGCTGGACGAAGTGTCCGAACTGGCCGATGCCTTCTTGTCGTCGTGCTTTGTCAGCACGACGGTCGCCACGATCGCCGCCACCGCGACGACAGCCGCGACCGATCCTCCGACGATGGCCAGGGTTCGACGACGACGGGCTTGCTGGGCGCGGCGCTCGAGTTGGCGCTCCAATTTGCGCTTGGCTGACGCTCGTCGCTGTTCGTTGGTGGGCACCGCCGGTCCCTTCATGATCGCGGGCTGGGTCTTGACGAGTGTGCCAGTTCACCCCCGATCAGGGTGGCGCGACCCGTCGTCGGGCGGCACACGGCCCGACTCCTCAGCCCCGCTGCGCGGGCCGCATCGTCGTCGGGCGAACTGGATGGGAAACTGGACATCGTGTTGATCACCGGATTTCCCGCCGGGTTGCTGCAGTGCAACTGCTACGTGTTGGCGCCGCACCCCGGAGCCGACGCCATCGTCGTCGACCCAGGCCAGCGTGCGATGGGCCAGCTGCGTCGCATCCTGGACAAGAATCGGCTGACGCCGGCGGCGGTGCTGCTCACCCACGGGCATATCGACCACATCTGGTCAGCTCAGAAGGTATCCGACACATTCGGCTGCCCGACATACATCCATCCCGAAGATCGGTTCATGCTGACCGATCCCATCAAGGACTTCGGACCGAAGATCGGCCAATTGCTGCTCGCCGCCATCTTCCGGGAGCCCAAGCAGGTCGTGGAGCTGGACCGCGACGGTGACAAGATCGATCTGGCCGGCATCAGCGTCACCGTCGACCACACCCCCGGCCACACCCGCGGCTCGGTGGTCTATCGAGTCAGCGGCGACAAGGACCTGGCGTTCACCGGTGACACGCTGTTCCAGCGATCGGTGGGGCGCACCGACTTGTTCGGTGGCAGCGGGCGCGATCTGCTGCGCTCGATCGTCGACAAACTCCTCGTGCTCGACGACAAGACGGTGGTGCTGCCCGGGCACGGCAACTCCACCACGATCGGCGAGGAGCGGCGGCTCAATCCGTTCATCGAAGGGCTCAGCCGGTGACCCAGTTCGCCGCACCGAAGGGCGTCCCGGACTACGTGCCGCCGGACTCGACGCGATTCGTCGCGGTCCGTTCGGCGTTGCTGGACGCCGCCCGCCGAGCCGGCTACAGCGATGTCGAGTTGCCGATCTTCGAGGACACCGCGCTGTTCGCCCGCGGCGTCGGGGAGTCCACCGACGTGGTGTCGAAGGAGATGTACACCTTCGCCGACCGCGGCGACCGCTCGGTGACGCTGCGGCCGGAAGGCACCGCCGGGGTGGTGCGCGCGGTGATCGAGCACGGCCTGGATCGCGGCGCGTTGCCGGTCAAGCTCTGCTACGCGGGCCCGTTCTTCCGGTACGAACGCCCGCAAGCGGGCCGTTACCGGCAGTTGCAGCAGGTCGGTGTCGAGGCCATCGGTGTCGACGACCCCGCCCTGGACGCCGAGGTGATCGCCGTCGCCGACGCAGGTTTCCGTTCGCTCGGCCTGGACGGATTCCGGTTGGAAATCACCTCGCTCGGTGACGACACCTGCCGCCCGCAATATCGGGAGTTGTTGCAAGACTTCCTCTTTCATCTCGACCTCGACGAAGAAACCCGCAAGCGCGCCGAGATCAATCCACTGCGGGTACTCGACGACAAGCGTCCCGAGGTCTCGGCGATGACGGCCGGCGCCCCGGTGATGCTCGATCATCTCTCCGATGAGGCCAAGCAGCACTTCGAGACCGTGCTGGCCCACCTCGACGGTCTGGGCGTGCCGTACGTGATCAACCCGCGAATGGTTCGCGGACTCGACTACTACACCAAGACCACCTTTGAATTCGTGCACGATGGATTGGGCGCCCAGTCAGGCATCGGCGGTGGTGGTCGCTACGACGGGCTCATGCGCCAACTCGGCGGACAGGACCTGTCCGGTATCGGGTTCGGGCTCGGTGTCGACCGAACGCTGTTGGCGCTCAACGCGGAAGGCAAGGACATCGGGCCGACCGCGCGCTGCGATGTATTCGGGGCACCGTTGGGGGAGCAGGCCAAGCTACGACTTGCGGTGCTGGCCGGCCAACTGCGTGCGGCGGGCGTCCGGGTGGATCTCGCCTACGGCGACCGCGGCCTGAAGGGGGCAATGCGCGCCGCCGACCGGTCCGGTGCCCGGGTGGCGCTGGTGGCCGGTGACCGCGACATCGACGCGGGAACGATCGGGATCAAAGACCTGACGACGGGTGATCAGGTCGATGTGGCGACGGAATCGGTTGTCGGCGAGGTACTTTCCCGGCTCGGTCGTTAGACCGCGCTGGCTACAACGAGATCGACGGTGGCGCGGGGAACCGCGAGAGAGCAGCACGCTGCCGTCAATCTGGGTGACTTCAGCTACGGCCGTGCTTGACCTGATTGAACGGCACACCCCGGTCGGCGGCGAATTCGCGGGGAAAGCCCAGGATGCGTTCGCCGATCACGTTGCGCGCCATCTCCGTCGTACCTCCGCCGAGATGGGCGGTTTGGCGGGACAGATAACGCTCGCCGACAGACATCAACTCGGCGGGGTCGTCCACGACGCCCGCGCTACCGGCGATCGCCAGCGCGGTATCGATCTCGATCGAGACTTCCTCGGCCTGAAACAGCCGGATCAGCGAACCGCCAGTCGGGGGCAGTGATCCATCCAGCACGCTGCGATAGACGTGGTCGATCAGTTGATTCCACACCGCGCGATGGGTGAGCGCCCGGCCGGCCAATTCCCGCGCCCGTTCGTTGTCGCTCAGCCCCGTCGCGCGGATCATCGCGTGGTAGTCCGGCGCCTGCTCCTGGTTGTTCTCGGCGCCGCTGCCGCTGGCGAATTCCGAGCCGCCGCCGACCGCGCGCCGCTCGTGATACAGCTGGCGCGACGCGACGTCCCAGCCGTTGTCGACCTCGCCAACTACGTCGTCGTCGCTGAGTTCGAGGTCGTCGAAGAATTCCTCGCAGAACTCGGTGGAGCCGTTGACCTGTTTGATCCGGCGCAACGTGATACCCGGGCTGTCCAGCCGCACCAGGAACATGGTCAGGCCCTCGTGCTTGGGCACGGTCCAGTTGGTTCGGGCCAGCAGCAGCCCGTAGTCGGCGGCGAAGGCGCCGGTGCTCCAGGTCTTGGCGCCGTTGACGATCCACTTGTCGCCGCGCCGCTCGGCACGGGTGATCACGCCGGCCAGGTCGGAGCCGCCGCTGGGTTCCGACAGCAACTGGACCAGCACTTCGTCACCGCGTAGCGCCGCCGAAATGTGTTGCCGTTTCTGATCTTCGCTGCCGGTATCGAGAATTGTCGGGCAGCAGATGGTGAAGGTCGGCGTGTTCAGGATCAGCGGCAGCTCGTAGCCGGCGCTGACGTCGTCGAACGCCTTCTGGTACGCGATGTCCAGGCCGAGGCCGCCGTACTCGATGGGGAAGCAGATTCCGGCGAAGCCGCCGTCGTAGAGCCGTCGTTGCAACCGGCGGACATGCTGCCAGGAATCGGCTTCACCGCGGTCGGCGTACGGCGGATTGTTCGGGTCGGCGATGAGCGGCATATTGTCGGCCAGCCAGGCGCGGGCCCGCTCGGCGAACTCTGCCACCGATTCCGTCATACGCCCTCCGAGAGTTCCATTAACGCAAAGCGGTAATGACATTATCAGTAGCGTCGCCGAACCGAGCGACCCCGGCGGGGATCGCGCTCAGATCTTCAAATACCCTTTGTCAGCCGGAATTTGAGCCGCGGTGACCAGAGCAGAGCCATCGCCGGCGAGCCAGACCACAATGTCGGACACCAGGTCCGGGGCGGCCAGCGAGTCCGTCGGGAGCGCCCCCGGCGAGAAGCTGTGGATGTAGCCCGGATGGTCCTGGAACACCTTGTACATCGAGACGTCGTTGCCCATTGGCGTATCAGTGCCATACGGATGTACGGAGTTGACCCGGATGCCGAACTCTCCGAGCTCAACGGCGAGCGAGTTGGTCAGCCCGACCACTCCGAACTTGGTCGCGCAGTAATGACCGCAGCCGGGGACGGCCTTGATGCCGGCCGCCGAGCTGATAGCGATGATGGATCCCCCGTTGCCGGCCTCGATCATGGCCGGCACCACCGCCTTGATCGTGTTCCACAGACCGGTCAGGTTGATGTCGAGGGTGTCCTGCCACTGTTCGGCTGAAATCTCCCAGAGGCGACCCCAATTCAGCACGCCGGCGTTGGCGACCACGATGTCCAGCCGGCCGAATTGTTCGATGGCGTCGTTGACGACCCGCTGCTGGCCCGCCGCGTCGCGCACGTCGACCTCAGCGGCGAGGATCTTGCGTCCCTCGCCTTCCACGAGGTTCACGGTTTCGGCGAGGTCTTCCGGACCGGCCGGGGGATAGCCGTTGTGCGCGGCGACCGGCGCGCACGCGTCGATGGCGATGACGTCGGCACCGGCCCTGGCCAGCTTGACGCAGTGCGAGCGACCCTGGCCGCGGGCAGCGCCGGTCACGTAGGCGACTCTGCCGGCCAGTGGGAGATCGGTAGCGGTCATCGCCCAAGGGTAGGCGCAGGTTGCGCTCAGCCGCCGCGAGGGCGAGTGAGCGTGAACTGCTCGACGACGCTGACGGCCCCGTAGGGGCCGTTGACCGCGTAATGGGTGGCCTTGATCGAGGTGTTGCCGCCCGGCGATCCCGGGTCGACGTCGAAAGCGACGAAACCGTAGGGATTTTGGCTGTCGCGGAAGGCCGACCAGGGCGCCTCCTCGACCACGTAGATCGGAACTTTGCGACCGATCGCGTCCTGTGAGTCGGCGAGTCCAGTCACCACCCGGCATCGCGGCTGCGGGAAGAACAGGCCGTTCGACGGTGCCGATGTTCCGCCGCCGCCGATGACGAGATGCACCGTTCCCTTCGTCGTGTCGATCACGTCGCCGTGGTCTTGTACCGGAATCGGCGTTCGGGTCTCGGTGTCCTGAGCCCCGCGGATCGGGTGGGAGCGTTCGTAATGATGCTCATGGCCGCACACCACCAGATCGACCCGGTAGCGGTCGAACAGTGGCAGCCAGTCCTGGCGGATACCCAGATCGGCGCCGTTGGTGTGATCGGCTGTGGACACCGCGGTCTGGTGCATGCAGACGATCACCCAGTCGACTCGTTTGTCGGCCCGCGCGTTGGCGAGTTCGGTTTCCAGCCAACGCTTTTGCGCGCCACCCGAATAGCCGCGGACGTAGGAGTTCCCGCCGTCCTGGAAGCAGATGTCGTCGTTGTTGAGGCTGATGATGCGCACCGAACCGGCGGTGAACGAATACCAGAGCCCGCGTAATTCGGGGTCTGATGCCGTGTCGGGCAGGGTGAAATAGGTCTGGTACGCCGCGAAGCCGATCGGCCCATTCCCCAATTCGTTCTCATGGTTACCCGCGGCGGGCATCCACGGTCGATAACGCGCGGAGCGGGTGTTGTTCTCGAACCAGTCCGACCAGGTGCGAATGCGGTCATTGGCCAGATTCGCGTAGCACAGGTCGCCGTTGACCAGGTTGAACAGCGGACCGATGCGCTCGATCGCAGTGGTGATGTCCCCGGCCGCCGGCGACCCCAAATTGTCGCTGCGATAACCGTCCTTCTTCAGCCGGCCCAGGGTCGGCGTCGCCTGGTCGCCGAAGCTGGTGAAACACAACGGGCTCCGCCCCGACGGCGCGGTGCGTACCGTGCCCAGCTCGGGATCGGCGCCATCGTGCACGGCGGCGTACACGTAGTCGGTGTCCGGCGCCAGATTGTCGAGTTTGGCGTGGTGAACCCGGACTTCGGTGTTCGATTTCGCGTCGCGGTAGGTGCGGGTCTCTGCGGGCACGGTACGGCCGAAGCCCCCGGTCGACGTGCCGGCCATCACGCGGGGGTTGCTCACCGGATCGGTCGTGTGCCAGGACACGACGACTTCGCTGGAAGCATCCCGGCCGAACTGCAGGTGCAGGCCGCCCACCGGCTGGGCTCCGCTCCGACTGGGCCGGGTCCACAGACTGGGCCCGCGCCGGGTCGGCCCGAGAAGCGCGACGGCACCAGCGCCCAGCCCGGCACCGACGAGTGTCGTCGTCGCGCCGGTCGTCAGGAGCGTGCGGCGGCTGATGCCCGCCGCCGACCTGGTGTTTTCGCCCGGCTGCGAATCTTCGACCATGCCTCTTTCATACCTTCCCCGGCACAGAGGGCCGACGATCGCGTCAAGGGAGCCGCGCCGATCGACCCCGCGAAGCACCCCGCCTGACCGTCCGTCACCGCGGCGGCGCACGAGGTGTGGGTGAAAAGTTTAAAAAATCGATCTTTTAAGCATTTCCTCAGCTTTGTGATGAGTGCGAGATGTTGATCATGATGCCCTTCGGCGCGGCTAATTACGGCGCGATCAGTTCGCAATCATCGAGTCCGCACAATGGTTGCCGAGCGTTTACCGTGCGAGTCGTATCGCAGGTTCCAGGAAGTCGTTCGCGGCTTTAGCTGGCCGCCCGAACCGGGACCCGGTTCTGACCGGCAGCGCGGACGTCTCCGCCGCCTCGCCGGGCCGTTATTCTTCGGCTCGTATCGACCTGCCGGCGCGGCGAGCGCGGACCAATTGCTCTGACATCAAGGCATTTACGGCGCGTTCGACGTTGCCGACGGTTGGCTGAGCCGGGGCGGTCCTCGTTGCCGACCGTAGCCCGAGCGGGCGATCTGAGGCGGCCAGGGTGATCGCCGCGGGCCCGCGTCGAGTTTGCGCCGGTCAAGTTACTGACTCACGTCCGATAGACGCCGTAGGGCGTGTCGTTTAGATGCGCTCCGGTCATCCCCGGGAACTAGCCGTATGTATGCCTTAAAAAATTGTCTCCGGCGCAATGTCTCTTTGGTTTTTCTCAGCACAAGATGCACTTCTGTGACTTAAGATTGCGCAACTGTCAGACCTCGAACACGCCTACAACGGATTAGTTGATTGCATTAACCCATCCGGCGGCCGGCCAGGGGTCTGACTCCTGTCTTGAAGGAGGTCGGGTGTCGTTCGTAACCACGCAACCGGAGGATCTGTCCGGTGCTGCGGGAAATCTGGCAGGTATCGGCGATGCCATGGCAGCAAGAAACGCTGCAGCGGCGACGCCAACTACCGGTCTCGCGCCCGCCGCTTCCGATATTGTTTCGGCGATGACGGCAGCGCAGTTCGGCCAGCACGGTGCCGCGTATCAGCAAATTGCCGCTCAAGCGGCGGCAGTACACGAACAAGTGGTAGCCGCGTTGCGTTCCGGGGCAGGTGCGTACGCGCTGACCGAAGCGGCGAATGCAGCAGCTTCAGTTGCCGACTAAGGGGGGCCTGGGTCGATGAGTTTCATGATGTTTCCGCCGGAGGTCAACTCCAGCCTGATGTACAGCGGCGCGGGGTCGGGGCCGCTGATGGCGGCCGCGTCGGCGTGGGGCGAGTTGGCTGCCGATCTCGAATCAACCGCCGCGTCGTACCAGGCGGTGCTCGCGCAGCTCACCGGATCGACCTGGCTTGGCCCGTCCTCGGCGCGGATGGCCGCGGCGACGGCTCCCTACGTTGATTGGCTGTCAACCACCGCGGGCCAGGCCGCGGAGACCTCGGCCCAGGCCCAGTTTGCCGCCGCCGCCTATGAGGGCGCGTTCGCCTCGACGGTGCCGCCGGCGGTGATCGCCGCCAATCGTGCGCTGCTGGCAGCACTGGTTGCCACCAATTTCCTGGGCCAGAACACCCCGGCGATCATGGCGACCGAGGCGCAATACATGGAAATGTGGTTCCAGGACGGCATGACGATGGACGGCTACGCGGCCGCTTCCCAGCAGGCCGTCGTGTTGCCTCAGCAGACCCCGGCGCCCTCGACCAGCGACGGTGGGCTGTCGTCCGACCTGGCCGCGGCTGTGCAGTCCATCGAGAATTCCGTCACCAGCACCGTCAACAACCTGACCACCGCACTGCAGGGGTTGTTGAGCGGAAACGGCACGGCGGGTGGCTCTGCCAACAGCCTGGCCACGGCGTTCTCGACGGCGATGACGAACTTGACCGGCGCGTCGTCGACGGCTCACACCGCCGCCGCCACCTCGGGTGCCGCCACGGCCACCAGCACGGCGGCTACCGGCGCCGTCACCTCAACATCCGGCACGCTGTTCGCGTTCCAGGCGCCGTACTACGCGACCATGCTGGCCAGCATGCCCGCCAAAATGCTTATCAGCCTGGGTAATTCGATGACCGCCAGCCAGGCTATGCAGGCGAGCCAGCAGGCGATGCTCGCCGATGTCCAATCCCTGGTCGACGGCAAGCTGAAAGCTCTGCTGGGCAGCATTTCCGGCCAGATGCGCGGCTTCGGATCACAGATCAGCGCCCAGCTGGCCGGTGCGGGACGCCTCGGCGGCATGTCCGTCCCGAACGGATGGGCCCAGGCGGCTCCGGAGATGGTTCGTGCCGCACCGGTGCTTCCGGCCAACAGCATTGCGTCAGGGCCGGTTGCCACGCCGCTGCCCAACAGCCCGTACACCCAAGCTCTCATGGGTGCGATGAACGGACGCGGCATGGGTACGCAAGCCGCCAAGACGGCGTCCGTGAAAGTTGAGACTCGCACGCCGGCTGGCGGATGAGAACCGGGGGGATGCCTTTGCTCGAGTACGCATTATCCCAAGACATGACAGTGAGATAAGGAGAAGTACATGCCAACACGTTTTATGACTGACCCGCACGAGATGCGTTCGATGGCTGGACGTTTCGATGTGCACGCGCAGACGGTCGAGGATGAGGCCCGCAAGATGTGGGCGTCGAGCCAGAACATCGCCGGGGCCGGCTGGAGCGGTACCGCTCAGGCCACGTCCTACGACACCATGGGCCAGATGAACACCGCGTTCCGCAACATCGTCAACATGCTGCACGGGGTCCGGGACGGGTTGATCCGCGACGCCAACAACTACGAGGCCCAAGAGCAGGGCTCGCAGCAGATCCTGTCCAGCTAGCCGATCACCGAAAACTTTTAGGAGAACCCTCATGTCGATTAGTTACCAGTTCGGTGATGTCGATGCCCACGGCGCGTTGATCCGTTCCCAGGCCGCTTCTTTGGAGGCCGAGCACCAGGCCATCGTGCGCGATGTGCTGGCTGCCGGTGACTTCTGGGGTGGCTCGGGTTCGGTGGCCTGCCAGGAGTTCATCACCCAGTTGGGCCGCAACTTCCAGGTCATCTACGAACAAGCCAACAGCCACGGCCAGAAGGTGCAGACGGCAGGCAACAACATGTCGTCCACCGACTCCGCCGTCGGATCCAGCTGGGCCTGACGCTTGACCCCCTAAGGGTCAAAAACACACCGGGCAGCACGATGCCCGGTGTGTTTTCTTTTGTCAGGTCGGGAACGACCTCGCGACGGCGGTCGAAACCGCCGGCGCCAAATGCCATGTTTGACTTGGCATTCGGGAAACCCCGGTCGGCGCTCAGTCAGCAACCGCTGCGCAACCCCCGAGGACTATCGTCGACGTGAAATTCGCCGCGTTGGCCAGGTGGTTGTCGGTCGGCGTGTACGTCGGCAGCGCGGTGACGAATGCGCGACGGTACTGAGCCGAAAGATTGGCCAGGTCCTGCCAGATGGCGTTATCGCTTTGCCGACCAAGCTGTTCCAGTTTGCCGGCGAACGAGTTCATCACCGGTCCCGCTGCGTAGTTGACCGCCTTCTGCTCCTTGTTCCAGTAGATCGACGGGACGTTCGGATCCAACTGCTGCCATTGAGCGGTCTGTTGGCCGAATTGATCCAGTGCCGATTTCCACTCCGGGCAGACGTTGTTATCCGACGTGAGGAATGGCTGTGGGCTCGCCAGGTTACCCACCGGAGCGATGTCGGACGGCGGCGGGGAAGGCGATACCAAAGGACCCCGTGCCGCGGCCGAACCGTCGCTGATGGCGGCGCAGATCGCGCCCAGGGCCGAGGAAGCGCTGTTCGCCGCGCCGGCCAGATTGTTGTCTGCCGGCACGTATTTCGGGATCCGCTCGGTGTACGCGCGCGCATAGGCGATGAACTGCTGGTAGAGCTCCCGCATGATGCGGTGCGGCGTCAGCTTCACCAGTCCGACGGTCTGCGCCGCGGCGCTGCGCATCGACTGTCCGGCCGCGACGAACTGGGCCCGCTGCTTCGGGTTCCACGCCGACGCGGGCACGGACCGGTCGCGGTCGTTCCACAATCCCTGCCCGCTGTTGGCCAATTCGCTGTTGATCGACGCCCACGCCGTACAGCTGGGATCCTCGGTGATCACCGCTACCGGCCCTGTGTCTCGCGCGCTGGCAACGGCCGCGGTCTCCTGGCCTGGGCCGTTATCCGACCCGCCCGTCGGCCCTCCGGAACCCCCGCCCCCGAACAGCAATACAGCCGCGACGATTGTTGCCAACACGGCAACCGCAGCCACCCCACCCATAGCCCACTTAAGATTTTTGTTGTCTTTGGGGCCGTCAGTATCAGACGTCACGATGATCCAGCTTAAATGACAACCCGCTCGCCGCAGGCGTATTGGCGACGAGCAGCGGAGCCGATCGTGATCCATCCGGGCGGAGCGGGGGGTTGACAACGTATCGAACATGCGTTCGAATAGTCAGATGCGATGGGACGGTCAGAGCGTCCGGGCGGACGACGGGGCGCTACCGGGGCTGGAGCGCATCGGCTTGGTCCGGAGCGTGCGCACGCCGCAGTTCGACGGCATCACGTTCCACGAGGTGCTGTGCAAGTCAGCGCTGAACAGGGTTCCCAATGCTGCCGCTTTACCGTTCCGGTACACCGTCAACGCCTACCGTGGTTGCTCGCACGCCTGTCGATATTGCTTTGCGAGGCCGACCCACGAGTACCTGGAATTGAACTGCGGCAACGACTTCGACACCCAGGTCATCGTCAAGACCAACGTCGCCGATGTGCTGCGCCGCGAGCTGAGCCGTCGGTCCTGGTGTCGTGAGACCGTTGCGCTGGGCACCAACACGGACCCGTACCAACGCGCGGAAGGTCGCTACGCACTGATGCCGGGCATCATCGGTGCGCTGGCAGAGTCGGGTACGCCGCTGTCGATACTCACCAAAGGGACGCTGCTGCGGCGGGACCTACCACTGCTCGTCGACGCCGCATCGCAGGTGCCCGTTGCCGTCTCGGTGTCCCTTGCCGTCGGTGACCCTGAACTGCACAAGCAGGTAGAGCCGGGTACGCCCGGTCCGCAGGCGCGATTCGGATTGATCGCGGCGATCCGCGAAGCCGGCCTGGACTGTCATGTGCTGGTGGCGCCGGTGCTGCCGTACCTGACAGATTCCGTCGAACATCTCGACGGTCTGCTGCGACAGATTGCCGCAGCGGGGGCCAACGGTGTCACGGTCTTCGGTCTGCATCTGCGCGGATCGACTCGTGACTGGTTCATGTCCTGGCTGTCGCACGCCCACCCGCATCTGATCGGCAGGTACCGCGAGTTATACCGGCGCGGAGCGTATCTGCCGTCGTCGTACCGCGACGGCCTTCGCGCGCGGGCGGCGCCACTGATCGCCCGACACGGGCTGGACGGCGAGTCGCGACGGTTCGAATCTGCGGCGCCCCGGCACCGTGCCGACACGGTTCAGGCGACGCTGTTCTGACCTAGTTCAGGTCGGGTGCGTGGTAGGTGTCGCACTGGTTGGGGTCGCCGGTCTGATAGCCGACGGTGAACCAGTGCTGACGCTGCTCCGAGGAGCCGTGCGTCCACGACTCGGGGTTCACCCGTCCGGTGGCGGCCTTCTGGATCCGGTCATCGCCGACTGATGAAGCGGCCGACAGCGCATCGGCAATATCCTTGTCACTCAGCGGTTCCAGGAACGGAACACCGGTGCCTTCCTGCTTGGTCGTGGAGGCGTAGTGGGCCCACACACCTGCGTAGCAGTCAGCCTGCAACTCGGTGCGCACGCCGTTGCCGCTGGCGCCCTGTGCGCCCTGTTGAGCACGGCCGAGCGAACCCTGCAGATCCTGCACGTGATGCCCGAACTCGTGGGCGACCACGTATTCCTGCGCCAATGGTCCACCGCTAGAACCGAATTGGGTGCGCAGCACGTCGAAAAAGCCGGTGTCGAAGTAGGCGGTCTGATCGACCGGGCAGTAGAACGGGCCCACCTCGGTGGTGGCCGCGCCGCAGCCGGTGTTGACCTGACCGCTGAACAACCGGACCCGCGGGCGGGTGTAGCCGTGCATCAACTGCTTCCACACCGCATCGACGGAGTTGCCGGTGGCGACCACCCGGCACTGCACGTACTGGTTGGCGTCGGCCCCGGTCTTGCACTTGCTCAGGTCGAAGCCGGGCGCCACGTCCTGGCTGGCGCTGGGGGCCGGCAGCTGGGTGGCCACTTTGCCCGGGTCCACTCCCAGCAGCAGCGCGACCACGAGAAACAGCAACCCGCCGAGACCGCCGCCGATGGCGATTCCTCGCCCTCCGCCGCCACCGGACGACGCCGTCGTACTGGTGTCGATCTGCATACCCTCGTTGAAGGTCATCGCTTTCTCCGTTGCGGTTCATGGCGTATTGCCGGCCCGGCGCCATCAGCTTCGCACACTACGATTCAGGCGTGCCTGCGGTTGCCGAAGTTCCCGCTGTCGCGCACACGTCGCTCGGTGATCTTCGAGGCGCTGTCGAAGGCGGCGTCGCGGTCTGGCGTGGGGTGCCCTACGCACAACAACCCGTCGGCGAGTATCGATTTGCGGCGCCGGCCCCGCTGTCGGCCTGGTCCGGCGTGCGTGACGCGCTCGAACACGGACCACTGCCTCCGCAGGCCCGATCGATGGTCGCGGGTGGCCGACATGATCCGAAGGTTCGCGGCGAAGCCTGCTTGACGGTGACGGTGTGGTCGCCCGACATTTCCGCCTCGCTGCCGGTGATGGTCTGGATCCCCGGTGGGGCATTCCTCAACGGCGCAGGACAACTTCAGCTCTACGACGGGATGAGGCTGGCCGCCAACGGCGATGTCGTCGTCGTCAATGTCACCTACCGGGTTGGGGTTTTCGGCGGTTTCGAACTCGGTGACCTGGGCGAGGGGTTTGACGACAATCTCGGCCTGCGTGACCAGATTGCCGCGTTGACGTGGGTGCGCGACAACATCGCCGCGTTCGGCGGTGATCCCGGCCGGGTAACCGTATTCGGCGAATCTGCCGGTGCGACTTCGGTATTGGCGCTGCTGGCCAGCCCCGCCGCCGGCGGTCTGTTCGCTCGGGCGATCGCTCAGAGCCCCGCGCTGCCGCTGATCGCCGACCGCGAGACGCGCGCGGAGCAGGCGCGGCAATTACTGGGCCGGCTAGGGGTGACGGCAGGGGAGTTGAAGGGCCTGCCGCAACGTGAATTGCGCCGTGCGGCAGGGCAATTGCAGCTCGCGAGTATTGCCTCGTCGCCGACCCTGGCGCACGGGTTGACCTACGGGGTCGACCTGCTGCCGCGCCATCCGATCGAGGCGGCGCGGAGCGGGGCGATAGCTCGTATGCCGCTGATCATCGGCACCAATCGGCGGGAGGCGTCGCTGTTCGCGCGCGACAAGCCACCGATGCTGCCCACGACACCGGAGACCGTCGACCGCTACTTGAGCCGGCTTGCACCCGAGGCCCGCGCTCGAGTCCTGGCGGCCTACCCGGACTATCCGCGCCGCCGCGCGTTGGAGACCATCGGCGCCGACGCCATGTTCGTCGCTCCGACGTGGGCGTTCGCCGACGCCTACAGCGCACACGCACCGACGTACATGTATCGCTTCGACCACACGCCCGTGACGCTGCGGCTCACCGGATTGGGTGCGGTGCACGGCAGTGAGATCGTCCACATCCTGCACACCTACGGTTCGCACCTGGGGCGGCGGTTGCACCCGCTGGGTAAGTGGCGCATCCCCGCGGTCGGACGTCGGCTGCAGCCGACGTGGGTGCAGTTCGCTTCAGCGGCGGGCGACGATGCTCGACCCTGGACCAACGACTGGCCGCGCTACGACGTCCGACGGCGATCGACGCGCGTCATCCGGTCTGGCGGGGATGACATTGTGGACGATCCGGACGGTCAGCGCCGATACCCGTGGTGCCGGGTATCGGATGAAAATGCTTAACCGCAGCTGAGAAGGATCAAGATCGCGACTTCCCTCGAAAGAGGCGTCTGAAACAAGCTCTAAGGAGTACTTTTGGCCCCTAAAGCGGGGCCATACCGGGGTGGCCTGCAGTGAATGGGGGCACGCATGTCTCAAAGACTCAGCGGAAGCTCTCAGCTTCCGTGTATGTATTTGTCGAAACCTTCCTTGGCAATTCCTGAGACCGCCGTCGATAACGACATGGTGTTGGCCCGGGTTCGGGAATCGTTTCGCGGCCCGGAGTCCGACTGGGAACCGATCAGCCAGGGCGTCCGGTACGTCCTGGGGCGATGTAACACCCAGGTCCGCTACATCGACCCGGACCAGACGCTCTCGCCCGGCGAATTCGCGTCCCGCGCGGCGACCGCTTGTCTTTTCGAGAACGGTGTCGAGGCGTCCGAGGTCGATCTTTTGATTTACGGCGGAATCGCCCGCGAGAATTTCGAGCCCGCCACCGCGGCCGAGGTGGCCGGACGCCTGGGAGCGACGCCACTGCACGCGTTCGACGTGACCTGTGCCTGTGCCGGTCTCGTCGAGGCGATCCACGTGGTCGCGGGTTACTTCGCGCTACATCCCGAAATCAAGACCGCACTGGTTTGCGCCGGCGAGCTGTGGCGTGACCACGTCACCTACGACCTTCAGACGCTTGACGACGTCGCGAACTACGCCGCCGGCCTCACCCTGGGCAACGCCGCCGCGGCATTCCTGGTCACGCGCGAGTCGCTGGCTGCGGGCGGTGCGCGACTGCTCGGTTTCCGGCACAAGACATTGGCCGAACACTACGATCTGTGTTCGGCACCGGTCGACGGACCCTTCGTCTCCCGCTCGAAAGAGCTATTCGCACTTGCGGTTCACGTGCCCGGCGAGGTCCAGCAACTCCTCACCGACGCCGGCTGGGCGCCGGAAGATGTCGACCACTACGTCTTCCACCAACCGAGCCAGGCGATCCTGGAGCGTGTTTTCGACGGAATCGGCGCGCGTCCGCAAGCGTGCGTACACACCCACTCGCTGTACGGAAACAGCGCGAGCACCTCGTGGGCGGTCGCGCTCAACCACCGACTGAAGCACGGCACGGTCAACAACGGCGACAAGCTCGTGATCGCCAGCGCCGCATCCGGTTTCACGATCGTGTGCGTCTCGGCAGTGTGGGAGAGCTAGGTGGGACGTTATCTGCGGGTCTACCAGGTATTCGGCCAGACATTCGGATTGTGGTTCCGGCCGTTCGGGGCATTCGCGCTTTTGCAGCTGCGCCAGTTGATTTCGACGATCACGTTCGGTCTCGACCACGTGTTCTACCCACGGCACCGCAAGCAGGAGATCGACCGGCCGATCTTCATCATCGGCAACCCGCGGAGCGGCACGACGTTCTTGCACCGGCTGCTGCTCGGGGCCGGCGACATGGCCGCTCTTGAGTTGTGGGAGATGCTGTTTCCCGCGATCACCGCGCGCAAACTGCTCGGCGGTATCGTACCGAGGCTGGACAAGCTGTCACCGGCTCGGTATCACCCGTCCGACGTGCACGAGACCAGCCTGCGGGGCGTCGAGACCGACGACGTGGCCTGGTTCTTCCGGACCTTGGACGGCCCGTTCGCATGGGCGTATTTCCTTGCCTGGCAAGACACGTGGGGAAGCGAGCTATCGCGCCGCGAGTTTGCGATCGACGGGGTGACGACGGACGAGGAAGAACGCTTCTTCGACTACTACGACGCCTGCTGGCGCCGCAACCTGACGCTCAAGGGTGCCGGCCGAGTGCTGGCCAAGACCAGCATGCTGACGATGCGCCTCGATGCGGTGCTCAGACGGTACCCCGACTGCAAGCTCGTCTACGTCATCCGCGACCCGGTCGAGGTCATCCCGTCGGGGATGTCGTTGCTGGCCAGCGTTCTCGAGAACGGCTACGACGTATGGAATCGCACCACGGAAGAAGACCAGCACCGGTGGGTGGAGAACCTGTACCAGGCTTCCTGTGACATGCTGCGCCACTTCCACGACGCTCATTCGGCCGGCACGATTCCGGAGCGCAATCTGTGCATCGTGCGCTACGAGGACCTGATCAACGACCTCGAACCGACGATGGAGCGAATCCTCGACTTCGTCGAGATCAAGCCGTCGGACGAGTTCGTCGAAGAAGTGCGCGCGCAAGCGGAGCGGCAGCGCAATTACACCAGCAAACACGGGCATTCGCCCTCGCAGTTCGGCCTCACCCCCGACCGGATCCGGGCAGACCTCGGATTCGTCTACGAAGCATTCGGGCTATCGGACCAAACCGGCTGATGTCCCTCCCATTCGTCAACCACGAACGACCACTGAAGGATTAGCATCATGGGCAAGCATTCCATCGAGAAGTGTGAAAAAGTCTCGGGCCCTTCGCTTTCAGAGCAACGGCTCGGCTTGGCCGCGAGCCGCGCCACCTCGATGACGAGACGGCGTCGCAGAATCGGAGCGGCGGCCGGCGGATTGCTCGGGATGGCGTTGTTACCGTTGGCGGTTGCCCATGCCGACGATTGGACCATCACCCCGGCCTCCGATCCCGTCGAAACCATCACGGGGATCTACGGACACGGCTTCGACGGCGGGGACACCGCGCCGCCCGCGGTCGAGGGAGGTGTCCAGGGCAACCAGATCTTCGACTGGACCAACGTCACGACCTCTAACTCCGGCCAGTTCTACGGGTACGAGAGCTACTCCAATGACGGCCTGGGCGGCATCAACACCGAGGTCTACGTCGCGCCCGCGCCATCCGCGGACGCCGCCCTACCTCTGGGCAGTTACACCGACGTGGACTACACCGGCACGCCACCGGTGGGCTCGGTGTTCGACACGTACTCCTTCGACTACGGCCTCTACACCAACACCTACTCCGCGATCCCCAACGGCGACGGTACGGCCACCATCACCGACATGCTGCAGACGCCGACCGGGACGATCGTCATCCCGACTACGTTTGACGCGGCCGACGGGTTGATTGCCGATGAGGGGGGAGCGGATACCGGGAACGGTGGCACGCTGATTCCTGTTGGAACACATGACGTTACGTCGATCAGCGGAATCCCGCCGCTGACCGTGGCCATGCAGGGAACCCAGAACTTCAACTTCCTCAACTCGGCCGACCACGTGATCGGCACGGTCGGGACCGTCAACACGACGACAACGGATGGAGCCGGCACCTACACCGAAGCCGTGCTGATCAGCTCTGACAACGGCTTGACCAACGTGGGCACCACCGCGGCGGATGTCCCGGCGGTCGGCTCAATTTTCAACACCATCCAATTCGGAGGTCTCACCAACGTCTACTCCGACTACGTTTCAGCGGGCGGAAACCATTACCTGGACACCCTGTACACCCCGATCGCGAACTTCGTCATCCCGATCACCTTCGACGCGGCCACGGTCGAGAACCTGAGCAATGCGCCGCTCACGCTGCCGAACGGCATGGTTTTCGATCCGACCACCGAGTTGAGCTTCACCGGAATCAACGGGCTTCCGCCGGTGGACGTCGGCGTCCAGGGCGGCCAAGATTTCACTTTCACCGACGGCGCGGTGTCGGGAACTTTCACCGCAGACGTGACGAACACGCTGGACGAATTCAACGACGCCACCGAGGCAATTCTGGTCACCAGCACGTCGGACGCCGCCGTATTGCCCCAGGGTTCGGAGTTCGAAATCGTCAATATCGGTTACGGATACGAGAGTGTGTACTCCGATATCGCCTCAGCGACGCCCGGTGGGGACACCATCGTGGAGACGGTGGTGACGCCTTTCGGCGACATCAGCCTGCCGGCGCCGTTCGACGCGGCCGCGGGTCTGATCAATGACATGTTCATGGTCTTTGCGGGCGGAAACCCACTGGGCTAGTTCTGCGGCTTCGTTGCGAATAGAATCTCGTTGCAGCGGATCGGATTTGGCAGAACACCGCGAAAAGCCATGCGGATGAATAGATTTCAGACAAGCCAACCCTCGTCGATAAACCTGGCCGGAGCCTTGGACTCCGCCCTCACCGGCTACGAATACCTCAATATCGTCGTTCCGGAGTCTTCATCGTCGGGTCGGCCGCCGGTCTGGGGCTCTAGCCGGGGCCGTCGCTGGATGCAGCAAGCAGCGGTACCAGCACGTCGCTGATCGGCGTCGCGATCCCGCGGGCGCGTGCCTTGCGGATGATGACACCGTTGCGGATGTCCCACTCCTGCGGACGTCCGGCCTCGCGGTCGGCCAACATCGAGGTGCCCATGTCGGTGGCGGCCTGCCGGAACATCTCCACGGTGCCGGCGGCGACATCGTCGGCCAACTGCGCTCCCTCGGCGCGGGCGACGTCGATGCACTCGGCAGCGTAGCGCTGCGCCAGGTCCGCGAGATCGCCGCGCCGGAACATGCCGGATCGCCGGCCCGTCAGCACCATCAGGCCGGCCACGGCATTGACCAGCAGCTTGCGCCAAGCGGCGGTGACGAAGTCCGGGTCGCAGTCCGCGGCCCCGCCGGCCGCACGCCACAAGTCGGCAAATGTCTCGGCGGCCGGCCCGGTCGGCAGCGCGAGCCGAGCATCGGTGCGCAGTCGCACCCAGCCTTCCGGTTGCGCCTCGGCCGAAAACCAGACAATGCCGGGAATCACGGCAGACGACGAACACAGCGGCTGTACCTGCTCGACCTGCTCGACGCCGTTCTGTAGGACGACGACGATGGTGCGCTCGTCGCACAGCCGAGCCAGCCAGCGAGCCGCCTCGCCATTCTGGGTGGCTTTCACCGCGAGCAGCACGACGTCGACTGGCGCGGTGACCGCACCGGGATCGGTGCACACCGGCCCGGCCACGATGATCGGGTCGGCGCCATCGGGCCGCAGTTCGATCTGCGCTCGCGGGGTGCGGCCGCAGACCAGAATGCGGTGACCGGCGGCCGACAAATATGCGGCGACCGTCGTGCCGACGGCGCCGGGACCAACAACAGCAATATCCATAGCCGTCTCCGAAATTACCCGCCTCTAGACTGGGCTGTCGTTCCCATCTTTCGCGAGGAGTATTTGTGCTGCGCAGTCATGCCGCCGGTTCATTGCGGGCCACCGACGCCGGGCACCAGGTGACGCTGGCCGGCTGGGTCGCGCGTCGGCGCGACCACGGCGGGGTGATCTTCATCGATCTGCGCGACGCCACTGGCGTGACCCAGGTGGTGTTTCGCGCCGAGGACGTATTGGTCCAGGCTCACCGGCTGCGCGCCGAGTTCTGTGTGGCCGTCGAGGGCGTTGTGGAGATCCGTCCGGAGGGCAACGCCAACGCCGAGATCGCCACCGGCGAGATCGAGGTCAACGCGACAACGCTGACCGTGCTGGGGGAGTGCGCGCCGCTGCCGTTCCAGCTCGACGAGCCCGCCGGCGAGGAAATCCGGCTGCGCTACCGCTACCTGGATTTGCGCAGGGAAGGCCCGGGTAACGCAATTCGGTTGCGCTCCAAAGTCAATGCTGCCGCACGCGGTGTGCTGGCCGGGCACGACTTCGTCGAGATCGAAACGCCGACGATGACGCGTTCGACGCCTGAAGGCGCGCGCGACTTTTTGGTGCCGGCCCGGCTGCAGCCCGGATCCTTCTACGCGTTGCCGCAGAGCCCGCAGCTGTTCAAGCAGCTGCTGATGGTGGCCGGGATGGAGCGGTACTACCAGATCGCCCGCTGCTACCGCGACGAAGACTTCCGCGCCGACCGTCAGCCGGAATTCACCCAGCTGGACATGGAGATGAGCTTCGTCGACGCCGACGACGTCATCGCCACCGCCGAACAGGTACTCAAAGCGGTGTGGGCGCTGATCGGCTACGAGCTGCCCACGCCAATTCCGCGGATCAGTTATGCCGAGGCGATGACGCGCTTCGGCACCGACCGGCCTGACCTTCGGTTCGGGGTTGAGCTCGTCGAATGCACGGAATTCTTCTCCGACACCACCTTTCGTGTGTTCCAGGCGCCGTATGTGGGTGCGGTAGTGATGTCGGGCGGGGCGTCGCAACCGCGCCGGACATTGGACAGCTGGCAGGAATTTGCGAAGCAGCGCGGCCATAAGGGTCTGGCCTACGTGCTGGTCGGCGATGACGGCACATTGGGTGGGCCGGTGGCCAAAAACCTGTCCGATGCCGAACGCGGCGGACTGGCCGCGCATGTCGGCGCGCAACCCGGCGACTGCATCTTCTTCTCGGCGGGGCCGGCGAAGGCGTCGCGTGCGCTGCTGGGTGCGGCTCGTGACGAAATCGCCAAGCGGCTCAAGCTGATCGACCCGGACGCCTGGGCGTTCGCCTGGGTTGTCGACTTCCCCCTGTTCGAGCCGGCGGATGACGCCGCCGCGGCCGGCGATGTGGCGCTGGGCAGCGGCGCATGGACCGCGGTGCACCACGCCTTCACCTCACCCAAGCCCGAATCCGAGTCGACGTTCGACACCGATCCGGGCAACGCGCTCGCGAATGCCTACGACATCGTCTGCAACGGCAACGAAATCGGTGGCGGCTCCATTCGTATCCACCGACGCGACATTCAGGAACGTGTGTTCGCGATGATGGGCATCGGCGCCGCCGAGGCGCAGGAGAAGTTCGGATTCCTGCTGGACGCGTTCACTTTCGGCGCCCCGCCGCACGGCGGTATCGCGTTCGGCTGGGACCGCATCGTTCAGCTGCTGTCCGGGGCCGATTCCATCCGCGAGGTGATTGCGTTCCCGAAGTCCGGCGGCGGCGTCGACCCGTTGACCGATGCCCCGGCGCCGATCACCGCGCAGCAGCGCAAGGAGTCGGGCATCGACTTCAAGCCGGAGGAGAAGCGGGCCTTCAAGGCCGCGTCCGCCGACCAGGAATAGTCGGCGATCGCGGCGTGGTTGTCGAGGCATGGCCCAACAGATGCCCGACAACGAGTCGATCAAGTCCTTCAACCAGAGCATCGCCGACGAGTTTCGTGCCAATAACGGCAGGGTCGGGGGCCAGTTCGAAGGCGCCAACCTGCTGCTGCTGACCACCACCGGTGCCAGATCCGGGCAACCCCGGCTCTCCCCGTTGGCGTACTTCCGGATCGACGGCAGGCTGCTCATCATCGGATCGTTCGCCGGCTCCGACGTGAACCCGGCGTGGGTGCACAATCTGCGGGCCAACCCGTCGGCGCACATCGAGGTCGGCGACGAGTCTTCAGCTGTCACCGCCCGCGAACTACCGCCCGCCGAGCGCGACGAGCTATTCGGAAAGATCACCGCCGTCGCCTCGGGCTTTGCCGACTATCAGGCGAAGACGTCCCGGGTGATCCCCCTTTTCGAACTGCAGGCGCCGGGTTAGCCCGGCCGGATAGTTAGCCCGTCAACCGACCCCTCGAATCACGCGGTTACGGGGCTATCACGGCACCGATCACGGGGCGGTCACGCCGCCCGTGAACGGCCTAGTGCGGGACCAGCGACCATAGCGTCTGGATGGTGCCGCTGAGCGGGTGCAGGAAGATGTTCACGATCTGGATCGGGAACAGCTGTCCGTTGCCGCCGCACTTGGGCCACGCACCCGGGCCCTGGGTGGCCAGCACCCGATTGGCCACCGCGATCTGCTGTTCGCGCGACGCCGTCGCCGGATCGCCGACGCCCCCGTTCGCGGCCCAGGTAGCCGGCTTGAACTGCAGACCGCCGTAGAACCCGTTACCCGTATTGGCGTGCCAGTTGCCGCCCGATTCGCACTGTGCCACCGCATCCCAGTTCATGCCGTCCGCGTAGGCAACGCCGGTGGTCGGATTGACCAGCAGCGTCATGCCCAGGACGACCATTGTGGCTATCACCAGGTGCTTGCACATCGTGCTCAGTAGTCCACCTAAATGACTCATTTAACAGGTCTAACAAGCGGATGTGAAAGGAGTCAATGAGTGGGGCTTTAGTAATCAATGAGATTAAAGTTTAATAACGCACTTTGCGTTGCTATTGATAATTAGAGTTAACTTATGAGGTATTTGATGCGCTTTATAACTAGTGAGTTATATGAGCTAGGAGTTACCTCGTCGTGATGGAGTAAATTAGAGTGGCTTGTGATGCTCTTGTTACTCAAGTGACAGGAGTTGAACGCTACTGGCTCACTCAGCTGCTTCGAGAAACTCCTGGACCAGGCGTTTTGGGGCCTGCTTAAGCCACGCCCCGACGATCAGCTGTCGCAGTTCCCGCTGAGTGATCGCCTCGAGCCGGACCAAGACGGCCGGGTAGCCATCGAAGTGCGGGGTGGTGAAGTACACGTCGGGTTCGCCGGCGATCATTGCAAACTTGACGCCCTCGTCCGCGACTCGCACAGCGAGAATGTCGCCCCGGGGTGGTTCGATTCCCGCCCCGGTGAGTGCTTGATGGTCAGACGTGCGCAGCGGGCGTTCCCACGCGATCAACTTCTTGCCGACCCGCCAGTCGTGCGGCGACTGCTCCTCGGTGAGGGCCAGTTCTCCGACGACCCTGGCGACGTCGTCCCAGGTGGCCATGATCCATTGTGCTCCCGCGAGTCCGGGACAAGGGGCACATCAGGCTGCGCCGCTGCGCGCGCCCCAGAGCGTCACTAGTGTTGCAGCGTGACATCGCCGAGCCGCGCCAGCGATCCAGGCCAGTCACCGGATCAACACCTGTCGAGCCCGGGAGCCCGTTACCGAATCACCCATCGCACCGAATATCGGTACTCGGATGTGGTGACGAGTTCCTATGGTCGCGGCTTTCTCACGCCGCGAGACCTGCCGCGGCAACACTGCCTGTTCCACGAGTTGCGGATCTCGCCGACGCCGTCGGACAGCTCGACGAGCCCGGACATCTACGGAAACCTCAGTTCCTATTTCCACGTCACCGAGCCACATCAGACCCTGACGGTCACCAGTGAGTCCATCGTCGAGGTGTATCCCTCGCCGCCGGAGCGCTGGGGCGCCGGGCCGGCGTTGGACCGGTGGGAGCTCGCCCGTCCGGTGGGCGTACGTGGTGCGCTGGCAACCGAGTTCGCGCTCGACCTGAACCCGCCCGAGATCACCGACGACGTTCGCGACTACGCGGCCCCGAGCTTCGAGCCGCAGCGGCCGCTGGGCGAGGTGTTGCGCGACCTCACGTCGCGGATCTACACCGATTTCACCTACCGCTCGGGTTCGACCACGGTATCGACCGGTGTCAACGAGGTTCTAAAGGCGCGGGAAGGGGTATGTCAGGATTTCGCGCGGCTGGCGATCGCCTGTTTGCGCGCCAACGGTTTGGCAGCCAGTTACGTCTCCGGCTACTTGGCCACCAATCCACCCCCGGGGAAGGACCGCATGATCGGCATCGACGCGACGCACGCCTGGGCGGCGGTGTGGACGCCGCAGCCGCCAGGCCAATTCGAGTGGCTGGGAATGGATCCCACCAATAATCAGATGGTCGACGAGCGATACGTCATCGTCGGTCGGGGTCGCGATTACGCCGACGTGCCGCCGTTGCGCGGCATCATCTACACCAACTCCGAAAACAGCGTGATTGACGTCGCGGTCGATGTCGCGCCCTACGAAGGTGACGAGTTGTATGCGTGATTTCCACTGCCCCAATTGTGGTCAGCGACTGACCTTCGAGAACTCGGCATGTCTGGCGTGTGGCAGCGCCCTGGGGTTCTCGCTCTACGAGATGGCGCTGTTGGTGATCACCACCGGCGACGATGCCGGCCGCGCCGGTTTCGTCAGCGCCAGCGAGTATGAGCTCTGCGTGAATCGCAATGTTGCCGAATGCAATTGGCTCGTTCCGGTTCGTCAACCCGGCTGGTTGTGCGCGTCGTGCGCGCTGACGATGGAGCGACCCAACGATTCGGATGCCGCCGGCCTGGCGGAGTTCGCCCGGGCGGAGGCGGCCAAACGCCGACTGATCGTCGAACTGCACGAGTTGAAGTTGCCGATCGTCGGGCGCGACCAGGACCCGGACTACGGCCTGGCTTTCCGGCTGCTCTCCAGCGCGCACGAGAACGTGATGACCGGACATGAAAATGGAGTTATCACCCTGGATTTGGCCGAAGGTGATGACGTACACCGCGAGCAGTTGCGAGTGGAGATGGACGAGCCCTATCGCACCCTGCTCGGGCATTTCCGGCACGAGATCGGGCATTACTACTACTACCGGCTGATCGCGCCGTCGGCCGATTTCGTGACGCGCTTCAAGGAGCTCTTCGGAGATCCCGACGCCGATTACCAGGCGGCCCTGGACCGGCACTACAACGAGGGAGCACCCGAGGGCTGGGAATCGAACTATGTCTCGTCCTATGCGACCATGCATCCGGCCGAGGACTGGGCCGAGACATTCGCGCACTACCTGCACATCCGCGACACGCTGGACACCGCGGCCTGGTCGGGTTTCGCCCCTGCGACAGCCACATTCGACCGGCCGGTCCTGGGGCCCAGCGCCTTCATGACAATCATCGACATGTGGCTGCCCACCTCGTGGTCACTGAACATGGTCAACCGGTCAATGGGCCACGACGACCTCTACCCGTTCGTGCTTCCTGTTGCGGTGCTCAAGAAGATGAAGTTCATCCACAACGTGATCGACGAGATAACCGCAATTTCAGGACGGCCCGCTTCGGTCAGCGCCTGAGCCCGGTCGCGGTCAGGGCATCGTCCGCCGCTCGTCGCCACCCCACAGCGGCTGGGTGCCGCCCGGCAGCGCCAGTTGCGTCGCGGTGATCACCTCCGCCAGCTCACGCAGGGCGGAGTGCACCGCGCTGAGCAGTTCGGCGAGTTGCTTGCGGCGTCCCTGCGCGGACACCGATTCGAGCTCGGCGGGGTGCGAGCGCCGCAACCGGGTGCTGATCTCGGCGACCATCCGCTGCGGGCGTGACGACCCAGATGAGCCGGGCAAGTCGCCGAGATCGGTGTGCAGTCGCTCCAGTTGGTACACCAGCGACCGTGGGTTCGTCGAGTCGAACAGCATCAGTTCCGCCAGCGCGGCGACGCTGACCTGGCCGGCCGTGCGGCGACGGTAGATCACCGCGGATTCCGTTGCAATCAGTGCTGATTCGATAACAGTCCGCTCCGCGGCCGGAGCCAGGACGGTGGTCAGCGTGGCGTTCAGCAGGGCGGTCAGGCCCAGCCCGCGTTCGATGCGCTTGCCGATGTCCATCATGGTCCAGCCGACGTCCTGCACCATCGACTCGGCAGCGACGCCGGCCAGGGTCAGCATGCCGACCAGAGTCTGCGACTGGGCGGTCTCGAGCACGGCGTCGCCCTCGGCCAGCGAGTCCGGTGGTTCGGCGTTGTGGGCCAGCGCGCGCTCGACGCCGGCCAGCACCGCCCACGTGTCGCTGGACAATTGGTCGCGCACCGCTCTGGCGGACAGCGCCAGTCGGTCCACCGACTGCACCAGCGAGCCGGGCCGGTCGCGGTCCATGGTCAGCGACCACAGCGTCGACGGCGCGATCGCAATCGTCTCGGCCTGGTCTTCGGGCCCAGGGTCGGTTCCGGTGATACGGGCCAGCGCTGCCATCAGGACGGGCACACACTGGCTTTCCGAGATCTCCTGGCGGTGCCGGAATTCGTAGTAGCGCCGCCGAGCGGCAATCAGCAACCGGGCCATGTTCTCGGCTCGCTCGCCGTAACGGCCCATCCAGAACAAGTCGGACAGCACGCGCGGCGAACTGACGCCCAACGTGCCCGCGGCCGCCTTCGCGGAGGTTTCCGGTGCCGGCAAGGTGACTGCCTCGGTCCGCGACCTGTCGGTGGGCTGGACCCAGACATCCTTGGCGGCAACGGTTTTCAATGTGTATGCGGCCGGCCCCTGGGTCAGCACGTAACCGAGGCCGCCCAGCATCGGCGCGTACCCGCCACGTTGTGCCACGGTGAACAGGCGCAGGCCCACTCCGCCCGCCGAGAGTTCGCCGGCGCCGCTGGTGGGCGCGGACGAAAACTGCGGCAGTTCCTGGCCGACCCATTGCCACGGCATCGCGGTGATCGCGGCAGCCAGATCGGCGAGCCGTTCGGACGAAAGCGTCGGGCCGACAAGTGTCTGCCCGCCGATGGTGGGCCTGATCAACAACGACGACAGGTTGGCCAACAAATGCGAGCGCTCGCTGTCGATGCCACCCCAGTAGCTCGGCGCGCCGGGCAGCAGCGGCGACTCGCCGAGCAGCCGGGTGGCCAACTGGGGCAGGAACCGTTGCAGTCCGGCACTTTCCAGGATCCCGCTGCCGACGGTGTTCACCACGGTCACCGTCCCGCGATGCTGCGCCTCCACCAGCCCGGCCACCCCCAGCCGGGAGTCGGCGCGAAGATCGAGCGGATCGGTGTAGGTGGCATCGACGCGACGGAAGACCACATCGACGCGTTTGAGCGTGCCCAGCGAGCGCATCCACAATTTCCCGTCGCGAACCACCAGGTCCGCGCTCTCCACCAGCGGGAAACCCAGCAATGTCGCCAGATACGCCTGATCGAAGGAGGTTTCGGAGTAGATGCCGGGGCTCAGGACCACGACCACCGGGTCTTGCACGCCGTCAGGCGCCGCGTCGATCAGCGCCAGCCGCAACGCGTGAGCGAACGGTGTCGTGGGCCGCGGCCCGACCTTTTCGTAGAGGTCGGGCAGAGCCTGCGCCATCACCCGTCGGTCGGCGAGCGCATACCCCGCGCCGGACGGGGCCTGCGTCCAGTCGGCGTTGACCTGAAAACTGCCGTCCGAACGTCGGCTGACATCGCAGGCGTGCATGAAGAGCTGGTGGTGCCCGGGCACCTCGATTCCGTTGGCGACGCGCACGTAGCCCGGATGCGCGAACAGCAACTCCGGAGGCAGCACGCCTTCGGTGAGCGAGCGTCGATTGCCGTACAGGTCGGCCAGGACGGCATTGAGAATCCGGGAGCGCTGCACCAGCCCGGTCTCCAGGACGTCCCAATCGCGGGCCGACACCACCACCGGTAGCGGGTCCAACCGCCACGGTCGCGGTTCGCCAGGCCGGCCGGCGGGATCGACACCGGTGTAGGTGATGTCGTCGTTGTCGACGAGTTGGCGGACCGCCGCGGTGAGCCGACTCAGGCCGGCTTTACCGCGGTCACCGACCGCGTCCGCGAGATCGGCCCACGGCGGGCGCACACCGCCGGTCTCGTCGAGGAACTCGTCGTAGCCGATGACCGGCCCTTGCAGGGACGGCGGGCGCAGGTCGAACAACGTCTCCTGGGCGCGCGCGGTGCGGTACCCGGCCAGCAGCCGGTCGACGTCGGTGCGGTCGTGAAACGACGCGGCCGGGTCGCTGGGGTGTACTGCCATATCTGCCGAAGCCATTACCGCAGGACGGTACGCACGCGCCGCAGATCGAGGATGCCCGGCGCGCCGACGTCGGTAGAAATTCGCGCCTGCATCTCCCGGATGGCGGAAAGCGTGAGCTTGCCCGGGGTGAACCCGGTGGCCTCGAAGCGCCGTGCGCGCCGCGACTCGGCTTCCACGGCATTGACGGGAGGTTTCTCATACGAGCGTCCACCGGGGTGGGCGACGTGATAGGTGCAACCGCCGCGCGACGTCGAGGTGGTGAGGTCGATGAGCTCGAATTGCAGCGGACCGTCTTTCGCGATGCTCGGGTGTAGCGCGCTGGGCGGCTGCCAGGCCCGAAAACGCACGCCCCCGACGTGCACGTCGGGATTGTCGGTGGCCAGCAGCGGAACCGGATAGCCGTTGCAGGTCACCAGATAGCGGTGCCGGTCGGCGCCGATGATGCGCACCTGTAGACGTTCGACCGAGGAGTCGACGTAGCGGGCGGTGCCGGTCGCGGTGGCCTCTTCGCCGAGCGTGTTCCACGGCTCGATGGCGCCGCGCAGTTCGATCTCGACGCCGTCGAAGACGGCGGTGCCGATACGCGGAAAGCGGAACTCGGTGAATGGGTCCAGCCAGCTGGTCTCGAAGGCGATTCCGTGCGCGCGCAAGTCGGCGGCGACATCGGCGATGTCGTGAATCAAGAAGTGCGGCAACAGGTATCGGCCGTGCAGGTTGTCGCCGTGCCGGATCAGTGGAGCCTGCAACGGCTCGTCCCAGAACCAGGCCACCAGCGAGCGCACCAGCAGCGACTGCACCATCGCCATGCGCAGGTGGGGTGGCATCTCGAACCCGCGCAATTCCAGCAGGCCCAGCCTGCCGCGCGTGCTGTAGGGGTTGTAGAGCTTGTCGATGCAGAACTCGGCGCGATGGGTATTTCCGGTGATGTCGGTGAGCAGATGCCGCAGCGCTCTGTCGATGATCCACGGTCGGGGTATGCCGGACCCGGAAGGCGAAGCGAGCCGGTCGATTTCGGCGAAGGCGATCTCGAGTTCGTACAGCGCCTCGGCCCGTCCCTCGTCGACCCGCGGCGCCTGCGACGTGGTGCCGACGAACCGCCCGGCGAACAGGTAGGACAGTGACGGATGCCGCTGCCAATAGGTCAGCAGCGACACCAGCAGATCCGGGCGGCGCAGCAGTGGAGAGTTCTTCGGGGTGACGCCGCCCAGCGTGATGTGATTACCACCGCCGGTGCCGCCGTGGCTGCCGTCCACGGAGAATGATTCCGTCGAAAGGCGGGCCAATCTGGCTTGCTCGTAGAGGGTTTCGAGCTGCCTGGTCTGATCGGCGAAACTGGCGGTGGGTGCGACGTTGACTTCGATCACGCCCGGGTCGGGGGTGATCGTCGTCGAGGTCAATCGCGGATCGACCGGCGGTTCATAGCCCTCGATCACGACCGGGCAGCCGACCTTCTTGGCTGCGTCGTGTATTCGGGCGATCAGGTCCACGAAGTGATCCAACGCCCCGGTGGGCGGCAGGAAGATGTAGAGCAGGCCCTCGCGCGCCTCGGCCACCATTGCGGTGGTCGGCGCGTCCTCGTCGTCGTCAACCAATGCCTGGATGCTCGATGCGTGTAGTTCGTCGCCGACGGTGGTCGGATCGGTGTCGAACGACGGCCGCGGCGGCTTCCAACTGATCGCGTTCAGCGGCAGTCGCAGGCCTGCCGGGGAATCCCCGTCGACCAGCACGATGCGGCCGCGGCGCAACCGCCAGTTGGCGCTGGCCCAGCCCAGTTCGTCGTCGCGACGGTGCAGTGGGAGCACGAACGCCGTTGGAACAGCTGTGGATTCGTCAAGGCGCGCCAGTAGCTCGGCTCGGGCTGCGGGAGTGTCGCGACCAACTTCCGGGTCGAGGTCGGCGCTGGGATCGACTGGATCGCCTTGCGGTAGACGGGCTTTGGCCGCCAGCTTGGCCAGGGGGTCCTCGTACGCCGGGCGCACCTGAGAAGGCGGCAAGCCCAGACCGTCGGCGACGGCGGACAACAGGTTCTGGGCCGTGGTGCTGTCCGCGGCGGGGCCGGTCGAGGTAGTGCTCCAGGGGTCGGCCAGCAGTGTGTCGTCGGGCCACAGTGGCTCACCATCGGTGCGCCAGTACAGGCCAATCTGCCAGCGGGGCAGCGGTTCACCGGGATACCAGCGGCCCTGGCCGCGGTGCACCAGACCCTGCGGTGCCCACTGCGCTTTCAGGCGGGCCGCCAGGTCAGAGGCGCACCGACGCTTGTGCGGGCCGTCGGCGGCAATGGTCCACTCGTCGTCGATCTGGTTGTCGACCGACACGAAGGTGGGTTCGCCGCCGACCGTGAGGCGGACGTCGCCGGCGTCCAGCCGCTGGTCGACGCGACGAGCGACATCCTGGATGGTTGCCCACGCCTCGTCGGTATAGGGCAGGGTGACGCGCGGATCCTCGTGGATGCGGGTGACCGTGTTGGAGAACTCCAGCGTCGACTCGCACGGCTCGATACCACCGGTGATCGGGGCCGCGCTGGCCGGGCTCGGGGTGGCGGCCAGCGGGATGTGACCCTCACCGGCGAACAAACCCGACGTCGGGTCCAGCCCGACCCAGCCTGCGCCGGGTATGAAGACCTCGGCCCAGGCGTGCAGATCGGTGAAGTCGGCGGCCGGGCCCGACGGGCCGTCGAGTGCCTTGACGTCGGAGGTCAGCTGGACCAGGTAGCCGGACACGAATCGAGCAGCGAGGCCCAGCTGACGCGCGACCGAGACCAGCAGCCAGGCGAAGTCGCGGCACGAGCCCACCTTGGTCCGCAACGTCACATCCGGGGTCTGCACACCGTGTTCCATGCGCACGCTGTAGTTGAGGTCGGCGTTGATTCTCCGGTTGAGCTCGACCAGGAAGTTGATCGTCCGGGTACCCGGCGGTACGGCGAACGTGCGCACCCACTCCTGCACCAGCTCGCCGGGACCCGATCCGGCGCCGTCCTCGTCGACCGGCTGCAGGTAGGGCCTGAGCTCGTCGGCCAGCGGCTCGGGGTAGGTGAAGCCCGCAGCGGGCCAGGTCTCGGCCCAGTCCTCGATGAAGAAGTCGAAGGGGTTGATCACTTTGAGGTCGGCGATGAGCCCGACGGTGATGGTCAGCCTGCTGGTCGGATTCGGGAACGTCAGCCGGTAGACGAAGTTGCCCACCGCGTCCTGCTGCCAGTTGACGAAGTGGTCGGCCGGCTCGACACGCAGCGAATAGGCCTCGATGGTCGTACGCGAATGAGGTGCCGGGCGCAGCCGAACGACGTGCGGGAACACCCGGACCGGCCGGTCAAAGGTGTAGCTGGTGCGGTGCTCCAGCGCCACTTTGATGGTCATAACCGGAATCTCATCACACTGGCAACCAGGTCGCAGCGCAGCGAAGTCCGGATTTCGGTGTGGTGTCGGCGGAGTGGCGTGACCAGATTGACCGCGGACCCTTCCTAGGATCGCTCGGGTGAATGATCGTTACGGCTCCGATGTTCTGGCGCGTGACCCGCACAGTTCGCGTCAAGCCCGGTCTGTCGAATTGACAATAGAACTCGGCATGGTCGTCGAGGACGCGCAGACCGGCTACGTGGGCGCGATTGTGGCCGTCGAGTACGGCCGGATGCAACTCGAGGACCGGCACGGGCGGCGCAAGCCGTTTCCGGTCGGCCCGGGATACCTGGTCGACGGGAAACCGGTGATTCTGGTCGCACCCCGTGGTCCGGCGCCCACGGCCGCGGCCCGGACGGCGTCGGGATCGGTGGCGGTCGCCGGAGCGCGGGCCCGCGTTGCCAGGACCGGCCGGATCTACGTGGAGGGACGTCACGACGCCGAACTCGTCGAGCAGGTGTGGGGGGACGACCTACGCATTGAGGGAGTGGTAGTCGAATACCTCGGGGGCGTGGACGATCTCGTCGGCATCGTCGAGCAGTTCCGGCCCGGTCCGCAGCGACGGCTGGGTGTGCTGGTCGACCATCTGGTGGCCGGCTCGAAGGAATCTCGGCTGGCCGAAGCGGTGCAGCGCAGCCCGGCCGGCGCGCACACGCTGGTGGTGGGTCACCCGTTCGTCGACATCTGGCAGGCCGTCAAGCCGGGCCGGCTCGGCCTGTCGGAGTGGCCGGTGATCCCGCGTGATACCGAGTGGAAGCACGGCATCTGCGACGCCCTCGGCTGGCCACACAACGACCAGGCCGACATCGCCGCGGCGTGGCGCCGGATCCGCGCACAGGTGCGGGATTGGACTGACCTCGACGCGGCGCTGATCGGCCGCGTCGAAGAGCTGATCGACTTCGTCACCCAGCCCTGACGCGCATGGGCGCTTACGGCGTAAGCGGGGCGACCTGGCCTCCGGAGAGCCGTCGGTAGGTATACACCTGGATCAGCAGCGCCAACGGGCCGGTCACCAAAATGCCGATGCCGCAAGCAAAGAAGCCGACCACCACCAGCAGAGCCTGCACCAGGAACGACAGCAGCGTTTCCCCGACGTGCGCCCGCACGGTGCTCACGCTGGCCTTCAGTGCGTCGATTGGCGGCAGCCCGCGGTCGATCGCAAAGGCGATGGTGAACAGCGTGAAGAAGGTGAACACCGCGATCGCCACGAAGGACAACAGCGCGAAGGCGAAGCCCGGCAGCGAGATCAAATCCAGGACGGCGCTGATCACACTCAACAGCGCGCCGGCCAGGATCGCGTTGCCGAAGTTGCGCGGCTTGAAGAACGAACCCACCGTGGCCGGTCTGCCATCGGCGATGTCGAGCAGGCCGGAGAGGATCGCCGCCTGCGCGAAGATGCCGAATACGAACGTAATGATCTGCAGGACGAGGAATTTGCCGCCGGTGAGCCCCGCGGTGAACGATGCGCCGTACTCGCCGTCCGCACCGCTCATGTCGGATGTGGCGCCGCCCAGCAATACGAATACGAGACTTTGCACGATCACGAACAGCACCAAGTACACCAACGCCGCCAGTATCAGCGGACCAACGTTCTTGCTGAACTTGTTCCACGACCAGGTGAACGCGTCGCCGACGTTGAACGGTGAACCCGAGCCGGGCGGGTAGCCGGGAACCCCGGCGTAGCCGGGCGGTGGGCCGTAGCCCGGCGGCGGCGGGTAGCCGGGTGGAGGGCCGTAACCGGGTTGCGGCGGCGGGCCGTAGCCGGGGGGAGGAGGTGGAGGCGCGCCATACCCGGGGGGTGGCCCGTAGCCGGGCTGCGGTTGGCCTGGCGGCGGTCCGGGTGGTGGGCCGTAGCCGGGCGGCGCGTAATTGCCCGGGTTGGGGTTCCCGCCGTACGGATCGTTCGGGTAGCCAGGGTGCTCCGGAGGTTGGCTCATGGCCGCTCCTGCCTCGTCGTCGGAAGTTGTCCAGGCGTGCGCATTGGCGAACTTAGCAAGTATTCGACGGCGGCGCTGCGACCTCACACTGGGCGTTCACGTGTCGTACTGACGTGGTATGCCTGATTCCGTGCCTGACGGTCTGTTCGACGTCCCCGACGAGGACAGTTCCGGCGAGCGCGCGCTTGGAAGCTCGGCCGGCGCGCCCCTGGCGGTTCGGATGCGCCCGTCGAGTCTCGAGGAGGTCGTCGGGCAGGATCACCTGCTGCAACCCGGTTCGCCGTTGCGGCGATTGGTCGAGGGATCGGGGATGGCATCGGCCATCCTCTACGGCCCGCCCGGCAGCGGAAAGACGACGCTGGCGTCGCTGGTGTCGCAGGCAACCGGTCGCCGGTTCGAGGCCCTGTCGGCCTTATCGGCCGGCGTCAAGGAAGTGCGCGCGGTGATCGATACCGCGCGTCGCGCTGCCGCCCACGGCGAACAGACCGTGCTGTTCATCGACGAGGTGCACCGGTTCTCCAAGACCCAGCAGGACGCATTGCTGGCCGCAGTCGAGAACCGAATCGTGCTACTGGTTGCGGCGACCACCGAGAACCCGTCGTTTTCCGTTGTGGCGCCGCTGTTGTCGCGGTCGCTGATCCTGCAACTGCACCCGCTGACCTCCGACGACGTCCGCGCGGTGGTACAGCGCGCCATCGACGACCCGCGCGGCCTCGACAGCAGGGTCCAGGTGACACCGGAGGCTGTCGACCTGTTGGTCCGGCTGGCCGCCGGTGACGCCCGCCGGGCGCTGACCGCGCTGGAGGTGGCGGCCGAGGCGGGGGAGCAGGTGACGGTCGAGACCATCGAACAGTCGCTGGACAAGGCCGCCGTCCGCTACGACCGCGACGGCGATCAGCACTATGACGTGATCAGCGCCTTCATCAAATCGGTTCGCGGCTCCGACGTGGACGCCGCACTGCACTACCTGGCCCGGATGCTGGTTGCCGGTGAGGATCCGCGGTTCGTCGCGCGCCGGCTGATGATCCTGGCCAGTGAGGACATCGGCATGGCCGACCCGCTGGCGTTGCAGACCGCGGTTGCCGCCGCGCAGACGGTCGCGCTGATCGGGATGCCCGAGGCGAAGCTGACGTTGGCGCACGCGACCGTCTACCTGGCGACTGCGCCGAAGTCGAATGCCGTCACCGCCGCGATCGGGTCGGCGATGCAGGACATCAGCGCCGGCAAGGCGGGTCTGGTGCCGCCGCATCTGCGCGACGGGCACTATTCGGGCGCCGCGGCGCTGGGCAACGCCCAGGGCTACAAGTATTCCCATGACGACCCGGACGGCGTTGTGGCGCAACAGTATTCACCCGACGAGCTCGTCGGTGTCGATTACTACCTGCCGACCGGCCGTGGAGCGGAGCGCGAAATCGGGTCGCGCCTGGAGAAGCTGCGGGCGATCATCCGTCGCCGGCGCGGTTAGTCACACCGGTCACACCAGCACCCTCTCTGAGGTGCCACTCTTTTTTGAAAACGTGGTCACAAAACGAAAAAAGAGCCTGCCCCAAGACTCAGTGGCTCATGTGACTCAAGAGGTTTCGACACCGGGACAACTCCAGTGAGGCCTCGCGGACGGGGGTGCGACTGGTCGCGAATTCCTTGGTGATTTTATCGAGGTCGAGGCGGGTTCCCGCGGGCAATGCGCCGGTCAGAATCCGGTCGCGCAGCACGCGCGCCGCGCGTTCGCGGACCGTGCCGGCCACATCCAAGCCCTCGCTGGAAGCCTGAAGCCGACAGTAACACTTGAAATCTGATATATCAGATGTTAGACATCAAAGATGACTTCAACACGGCAGATGGCACTTGTCGCCTTCATGCAAGCGGGCAGCACCTCGGTCTACGCCGGATCGTGGCGTCATCCGGCCACCGAGCACGGCTACCTCGATGCGTCCTACTACGCCAAGATCGGCCGGCAACTCGAAGAGGGCTGCTTTGACTTGATGTTCTTCGACGACAGGCTCGCCATGCCGGGTATCTACGGCGGCTCGGTCGCCGACGCGGTCAAATACGGCGCGCGGCCGGTGAAGCTGGACCTGTCCATCGTGCTGGGCGTGCTCGCCCAGGCCACCTCGCACATCGGGCTGGGCGCCACCGGCTCCACCACCTACTACACGCCATTCCACATCGCCCGCACCTTCGCCACCCTGGATCACCTATCCGGTGGCCGCGCGGCGTGGAACATTGTCACTTCGGTCAACGACAGCGAAGCGCAAAACTTCGGTCTGGAGACACATTTGGGCCACGATGCCCGCTACGACCGGGCCGAGGAATTCCTCGAGGCCACCGTCGGATTGTGGGACACCTGGGAAGACGACGCGATCCTGCACGACCGGGTCAACGGCATCTACGCCGACCCGGACAAGGTCCGCGAGCTGCACCACAACGGCGAGTTCTTCTCGGTGCGCGGGCCGCTCACCGTGCCACGGACCCCGCAGGGGAGACCGGTGCTCATCCAGGCCGGCTCATCGGGCCGCGGCCGCGAATTCGCCTCGCGCTGGGCTGATTTGATCTTCACCGGCGACCCCGGTATCGAGGTTGCCCGCAACCACTACGCCGACCAGAAAGAGCGCATCGGGGCCGCGGGCCGTGAACCCGACTCGGTTAAGCTCTGCCCCATGGCATATGCGGTGGTCGGCGAGACCGAAGATCACGCCAAGGAACGCGAACAGGTTTTCCTCAACGACCTGGTGCACCCGATGGCGTCGCTGACCCTACTGTCGGAGTTGATGAACTACGACTTCGCCCAACACGATCTCGACGACCCGATCACCGATGACCTCATCGAAAACGTGTCGGGCATCCGCGGTCTGGTGCACAATCTGCGCGCCCACATCTCCTCCCAGGGCGGCCCAATCACATTGCGCGACCTGGCCGGCCACCGCGCCACCCTGCTGCAGGGCCCGCGTTTCGTCGGCACGGGTCCACAGGTCGCCGATCAGATGGAGGAGTGGTTCCACGGCGGGGCCTGCGACGGATTCGTCTTGGCGGCAACGCATCTGCCGGGAGCGTTCGAAGACGTGGTTCGGATGGTGGTTCCAGAGCTGCAGCATCGGGGGCTGTTCCGCGACTCCTACAGCGGGTCGACGTTGCGCGATCATCTCGGGCTGCAGCGGCCGGTCGGCGTCCCAGTCGGAGCATGATGCTCGAAGGCATCCGGGTTCTCGACGCCGCCACGCTGGCCGCCGCGCCGCTGGCCGCCACCTACCTCGGCGAGTTCGGCGCCGACGTCATCAAAATCGAACAACCCGACGGTGGCGACCCCATTCGCACCTGGGGTAACCAGGTCGACGGTGTCGGGCTGATGTGGAAGTCGTTGTCGCGCAACAAGCGATCGATCACGCTCAACCTGCGGGTCCCCGAGGGCCAGGCAATTCTTCGGCAGTTGGTCGAACACGCCGACGTGGTGATCGTCAACACCCGGCCGGCAACCCTGCGCAAGTGGGGGCTGGACTATCAAGCGCTGCGCGCCGTCAACGACAAGATCGTCATGCTGCACATCACCGGCTACGGACTGTCCGGGCCGAAAAGCGAGCGACCCGGCTTCGGCACGCTCGGCGAGGCGATGAGCGGATTCGCCAACATCACCGGCGAGGAGAACGGCCCGCCGACGCTGCCGCCGTTCATGCTTGCCGACGGGGTGGCCTCGCTGAACGCCGCCTACGCGGTGATGATGGCGCTGTATCACCGCGACGTGCACGGTGCCTCGGGACAACTGATCGACATCAACCTGATCGACCCGCTCGCGCGACTGCTCGAGCAGACACTGCTGGGCTACGACCAACTCGGTCTCGTGCCCACCAGGGCCGGCAACCGGTGGGACATTTCGGCGCCGCGCAACACCTACCGCACCGCCGACGACAAATGGCTGGCGATGTCGGGCAGTTCACCGGCGTTGGCGCTCAGGGTGTTTCGCGCCATCGGTCGCAGCGACCTGGTCGACGACGCCGACTTCTCCGACCCGCAGCGCCGGCTGGCGCGGGCCCGCGAGGTCGACCAGGTGGTCGCCGACTGGGTGGCCACCAAGACGCTCGATGAGGCGATGGCGATCTTCGGCGCCGCGGAGGTTGCCGCAGCGCCGGTATACGACATCACCCAACTGGTCGCCGACGAACAACTCGCATACCGCGAAGTCTTCGTCAAAGTCGCCGACGACGAACTCGGCGCGATGACCGTCCAAGCCCCCGTGCCGAGATTCTCGGGAGCGACCGGTCGGGTGGGCCATCTCGGTCCGCGGATCGGAGAAAACAACGCCGAGGTGTACGGCGAGCTGCTCGGTCTGGCCGGTGGCGACATCGATGATCTGCATGCCCGGGGTGTGCTGTGAAAGGAGCTGGCCGGTGACCTCGAAAAAAGCACTGTTGCGTCGGTCGGAACTTGCTGTGCCGGCTGCCAATGACCACATGTTCGCCAAGGCCGCCGCATCGGACGCCGATCTGGTCTTCCTGGACCTCGAGGACGCCACCGCCCCCGCTCAGAAGGAAGCGGCCCGGGGCAAGGCCATCAGGGCGCTGAACGAGCTCGACTGGGGACACACCGTGCGCGCGGTCCGCATCAACGGGCTCGACACCCAGTGGTGCCACGACGACGTCGTCGAGGTCGTCACCGGCGCCCGGGAAAACCTCGAGACCATCATCATCCCGAAAGCGCTTCGGGCACGCGATGTTTGGTGGGTCGACGTACTGCTCACCCAGTTGGAGGCCAAGCTCGGGCTGTCCCGCCGGATTCGCCTCGAGGTGCTCATCGAGGAGGTCGAAGGACTGGCAAACGCCGAGGAAATCGCGGTCGCCAGCCCGCGGCTGGACGCGCTCATCTTCGGTGTCGGTGACTTCTCGCTGTCCCAGGGTGCCCGGGTGGACAGCAACTTCGATCCGCTGGGCGAATATCCCGGCGACTTCTGGGCCTACGCCCGCAACAAGGTGATCGTCGCCGCCCGCATCGCCGGCATCGACGCGATCGATGCGCCCTACCCGGACTACGGCAATGTGCAGGGCTACGAGCGCGACGCGCGGCGGGCCGCGCTGATGGGCTACACCGGCAAATGGGCGATCCACCCGAGCCAGATCGCGATCGCCAACAAGGTCTATGCGCCGACCGACGAGGAGATTGCGCTCGCCGAGCGCAACGTCGCGGCCTATCGCGAAGGCGAGCGCAACGGCCTCGGCGCGGTGGGCGTCAACGGTGTCCTGGTCGACGCGGCGCACGTCAAGATGGCGCAGGCCACCCTCGAGCGCGCGGCGCTGATCGGCAGACGCTAGACCAGCTCCGGCACCCGCAGGTGTGCCAGCGCCAGCTCGAACTCGCCGACGTCGTGCTGGTCGGCGCCGAGGTCGCGCAGCCGAGACGTTCGCAGTGAGCGGGCCCGATCTTCGTTGCGCTGCATCGCCTCCCGACTGTCGAACGTCGACGACGACACCGCCCGCCACGAAGCGCGATCGATCATCAGGCTGGCGCTACAGAAGCCGTCGAGTTCTTCGATCCCGGGCAGCACCGACTCGCGATAGAACTCGATGGCCCGGTCAAACTGGTCGGGCCGCATCGTCAACCAGGTGGCGCGCACGCAGGCGCCCGGGCTGGATCGGCGGTCGCGGTGCAGGACCGCGATCTCCCACTCATCGACCGTCGGGCTGCCGCCGAAAGTCTGGGCGGCCTGATCGCGCAGCGAACGGGCCACTCTGGCGCTGGCGTGCATGGCTGCTTCGTTGTCCCACGCCGAGGTCGCGATGCAGCGCCCCGACTCGCGGTCGACCAACAACGACAGGCCCACGCAGCCGTCGATCTCAGTCAGCGCGGGCAGTACCGCGTCGCGGATATGCGCGATTCCGGCGTCGACGGACGACGGCTGCGCCTGGATTGTCGTGGAGCGCGCGTACATGATCACACCTCTCTCTCCGAGCCGACTTGCCCGGATGGCGGCGCCCCGGTGACGCCACCGGTCCTGGAGTCCACCTTCCTCCGCTGGATTCACCACCACAATGGGCAGATACGTAGGCTGGTCGAATGAATACCGATGTGCTGGATGTGGACACTGCGCGTCGCCGTATCGTCGATTTGACCGAGTCAGTGCGCGCGTTCTGTTTTCCCAAAGGCGACGGCCTCTGCAATGTGTTCGTCCCGCATGCGACGGCCGGGGTGGCGATCATCGAGACCGGCGCCGGGTCCGACGACGACCTGATCGACACTCTGGAACGGCTGTTGCCGCGCGACGACCGTTATCGGCACGCCCACGGATCGTTCGGTCACGGCGCCGACCACGTGATGCCCGCGATCGTCGCGCCGTCGATCACCGTGCCCGTCCAGGCGGGGGAGCCACTGCTGGGCACCTGGCAGAGCGTTGTCCTGGTCGATTTGAACCGGGACAACCCGCGGCGCTCGGTGCGCCTGTCGTTCGTGCAGGGCTAGACGGACTCGTCGGATGTCCGGGCCGGTCAGTCGGACCGGTACTGTGGTGCGGTCGAAAGAGGCTGCTACCAGCCGGGCCGAAGAGGAAGCGGAGAAGTGCAGACACACGAGATCAGGAAGCGGTTTCTTGATCATTTCACCGATGCGGGCCACACCGAGGTGGCGAGTGCGTCGGTGATTCTCGACGACCCCAACCTGCTGTTCGTCAACGCCGGCATGGTGCAGTTCGTCCCGTTCTTCCTCGGCCAGCGCACACCGCCGTACCCGACCGCGACCAGCATCCAGAAATGCATCCGCACACCCGATATCGACGAGGTCGGGATCACCACGCGGCACAACACTTTCTTCCAGATGGCCGGCAACTTTTCCTTCGGCGACTACTTCAAACGCGAAGCCATCCAGCTCGCCTGGACCCTGCTGACCAACACCGTCGACGACGGCGGCTACGGCTTTGATCCTGACAAGCTCTGGGCCACCGTGTATTTCGATGATGACGAAGCGATCCAGCTGTGGCGTGAGATTGCGGGCCTGCCGATCGAGCGGATCCAGCGGCGTGGGATGGCCGACAACTACTGGTCGATGGGAATTCCCGGGCCATGTGGCCCGTCGTCGGAGATCTATTACGACCGCGGACCGCAGTTCGGTGTCGAGGGCGGCCCGGAGGCGAACGAAGACCGCTACATCGAGATCTGGAATCTCGTGTTCATGCAGAACGAACGCGGCGATGGCACCGGCAAGGATGATTTCGAGATCCTGGGTCCGTTGCCGCGCAAGAACATCGACACCGGGATGGGAATCGAGCGGGTCGCGTGCCTACTGCAGGGCGTCGCCAATGTCTATGAAACCGACCTGCTGCGTCCGGTCATCGATACGGTGGCCGGCCGCGCACCCCGCGGCTACGACGTCGGCAATCACGAGGACGACGTGCGTTACCGGATCATCGCCGACCACAGCCGCACCGCGGCGATCTTGATCGCTGACGGCGTCAGTCCCGGCAACGACGGACGAGGCTACGTGCTGCGTCGCCTGCTTCGGCGGGTTATCCGCTCGGCCCGACTGCTCGACATCGACGGCCCGATCGTCGCCGCGCTGATGGCCTGCGTCCGCGACGCGATGGGCCCGTCGTACCCCGAACTGGTCGCCGACTTCGACCGGATCAACCGCGTCGCGGTCGCCGAAGAGGCGGCGTTCAACAGGACGCTGCAATCTGGTTCGCGACTCTTCGAAGAGGCGGCCGCCGCGACCAGGGCCTCCGGGGCCAAAGTGCTGTCCGGCTCGGACGCTTTCACGCTGCACGACACCTATGGATTCCCGATCGAGCTCACGCTCGAGATGGCCGGCGAAGCGGACTTGCAGGTCGACGAGCTCGGTTTCCGCGAACTGATGGCCGAGCAGCGCCGCCGCGCGAAGGCCGACGCCGCCGCGCGCAAGCACGCGCACGCCGACCTGACCGCTTACCGCGAGCTGGTCGACGCCGGGCCTACCGAATTCACCGGCTTCAACGAATTGACTTCGCAGGCAAAGATTCTGGGCATCTTCGTCGATGGCAAGCGGGTGCCGGTGGTGACCCACGGGACCGAAGATTCCGCGCGTGCCGATCGCGTCGAGCTCGTGCTCGACCGCACACCGCTGTACGCCGAGTCAGGTGGTCAGGTCGCCGACGCAGGGACCATCAGCGGAACCGGATCGAGCGAGAGCGCCAGGGCTGCCGTCACCGACGTGCAGAAAATCGCGAAAACCCTGTGGGTGCACCGCATCAACGTGGAGTCGGGGGAGTTCGTCGAAGGCGACACGGTGGTCGCTGCCGTCGACCCCAACTGGCGCAAAGGTGCCACCCAGGGCCACTCGGGAACGCATATGGTGCACGCCGCCCTTCGACAGGTGTTGGGCCCCAACGCTGTTCAGGCCGGATCGCTGAACCGCCCGGGCTATCTGCGGTTCGACTTCAACAGCCAGGGCGCGCTGAGCCCCGAGCAACTCGGCCAGGTCGAGGAAGTGACCAACGAGGCCGTACAGGCCGACTACGAGGTGCACACCTTCCTGGAAAAGCTGGAGAAGGCCAAAGCCATGGGCGCGATGGCGATGTTCGGCGAGGCCTACCCCGACGAAGTGCGCGTGGTGGAGATCGGTGGGCCGTTCTCGCTGGAGCTGTGCGGTGGAACTCACGTGCACAACTCGGCGCAGATCGGGCCGGTGACCATCCTCGGCGAGTCCTCGGTGGGCTCCGGCGTGCGCCGCGTCGAGGCCTACGTGGGGCTGGAGTCTTATCAGCATCTGGCCAAGGAGCGCGCGCTGATGGCCGGGCTGGCCTCCTCGCTGAAGGTGCCCTCCGACGAGGTTCCCGCCCGGGTGGCCAATCTGGTGGAGCGGTTGAAGGCAGCCGAGAAAGAAATAGAACGCAACCGGCTGGCGAACGCACGGGCAGCTGCGGCAAACGCAGCCACCGGGGCGCAGCACATCGGTAACGTCCGTCTGGTGGCGCAGCGGATGTCGGCCGGCATGACGGCTGCCGATCTGCGCACCCTGGCGGGCGACATTCGCGGCAAGCTCGGAACCGACCCCGCGGTGGTCGCGCTGATCGCCGAGGGTGACGGGGGCAGCGTTCCCTACGCCGTCGCGGCCAACTCCGCCGCCCAGGGTCTCGGCCTGCGTGCCAACGACTTGATCAAACCGCTTGCCGCAGCGGTAGACGGTCGCGGCGGCGGGAAGGCCGATCTCGCGCAGGGGTCCGGGAAGAACTCGTCGGGCATCGACGCAGCACTGGATGCGTTGCGAGCCGAGATCACCAGGACCAGCTGAGTGGACTCGCCGCATCGTCTGCCGGACCGGCCTGGTGGGGACGATCCCGGACCCGGGCGACGGCTCGGCATCGATGTGGGCAGCGTCCGTATCGGTGTGGCGGTCAGCGACCCCGACGGGATCCTGGCCACGCCGGTCGAGACGGTTCGCCGCGACCGCACCGCCAGGCATATCCGGCGGCTGGCCGAGCTGGTCGCCGACCTACAGGCCGTGGAGGTGATCGTCGGGCTGCCGCGAACGTTGGCCGACCGCACCGGCCCATCGGCCCTGGACGCGATCGCGTTGGTCGACGCACTGGCCGGCCGGATTGCGCCGGTCCCGATACGGATGGCCGACGAGCGGTTGACCACCGTGAGTGCGCAGCGCTCACTGCGGCAGGCCGGGGTGCGGGCCAAGGGTCAGCGTAGGGTCATCGACCAGGCGGCGGCTGTGGCGATCCTGCAGGGTTGGCTTGACGAGCGCCGCGCCATGTTGCCCGGGGAGGTCAACGGTGTCTGACAGCCGTGAGCGCGCTCGGTCGCGGCCGGGACCCGTGGCGGTCGGGTCGTCGCGCCGCGGAAGTTCGCGCGCCGACCGCCTGCGCGCTGAGAAGGAGCGTCGCCGGCGGAACACCACCCGCGGGATCCTGGTGAGTCTGGCCATCGGGGTGGTCATCGCGGCGGTGTTCGTCGGCTCCCGGCTGTGGCACGGTGGCGGCTCGCGTTACGACTTCGCCGGCGACGGCAAGCAGGATCTGGTGATCGAGGTGCACGCCGGCGATTCGACCACGGCGATCGCCGAGACGCTGCACAACATGGACGTCGTCAAGACCGTGAAGGCATTTCTCGGCGCCGCGGAAAACAATCAGGCGATGACGTCGATCCAGCCCGGCTACTACCGGCTGCGCACCGAGCTCCCGGCCGCCGCGGCCGTGCAGCGGCTGGTCGATCCGGGCAGCCGGGTGGGCAAGCTGGTGATCCCCGAGGGCCAACAACTCGATGACACCTCCGACGTCAAGACCAACGACACCACGCCCGGCATCTTCACGATGATCGCCAAGGCCAGCTGCGTCGAGCTGGACGGCAACAAACGCTGCGTGTCGGACAGCGACCTCAAGGCAGCGGCCGAAAAGTCGCCGTTGGCTTCACTTTTGGTGCCACCCTGGGCGGTGCCGTCGGTCACGGCGATGGGCGCCGACCACCGTCGGATCGAGGGGCTGATCGCGCCCGGGACCTGGAACGTCAACCCGTCGGCCTCGCCGGAGGAGATCTTGTCGACGCTGATCAACTCCAGCGCGGAGCTCTACCTCAAGTCGGGGATGCAAGACACCGCCACCGCGATGAACATGTCGCCCTACAACGTGCTGGTGGTTGCCTCGCTGGTGCAGCGCGAAGCCAAACCGCAGGACTTCGCCAAGGTGGCGCGGGTGATCTACAACCGCTTGGCCGAGCACCGCAAGTTGGAGTTCGACTCGACGGTGAACTATCCGCTGGACCGTCGCGAGGTGGCCACCACCGACGGCGACCGCGCCCAGACCACGCCGTGGAACACCTACAGCATCGACGGTCTACCCGCGACGCCGATCTGCTCGCCCGGCACCGATGCGCTCAAAGCCGCGGAGCACCCCGAGGATGGTGACTGGCTGTACTTCGTCACCATCGACCCGCAAGGCACGACGCTGTTCACCCGCGACTATCAACAGCATCTGGCGAACATCGAATTGGCCAAACACAACGGTGTCCTCGACAGTGCCCGCTAGTCGGGCGCCCAGAAAAGCAGCAGTTCTCGGCTCGCCGATCGCTCACTCGCGATCACCGCAACTGCATCTGGCTGCTTACCGCGCGCTGGGCCTGGACGGCTGGACGTACGACCGCATCGAGTGCACTGCCGACGAATTGCCCGGTGTGGTAAGCGGATTCGGGCCAGAGTGGGTTGGGGTGTCGGTGACGATGCCCGGTAAATTCGCCGCGCTGCGATACGCCGACGAGCGGACTGACCGCGCTGAACTGGTCGGCTCGGCCAACACGTTGTTGCGGACACCGCGCGGCTGGCGGGCCGACAACACCGACATCGACGGCGTCAAGGGTGCACTCGGGGCGGCCGGCGGCGCAGCGGTGGTCGCCGGCTCGGGCGGAACCGCGCCGGCGGCGATCGTCGCCCTGGTCGAATTGGGCGTCGCCGACATCACGGTGGCGGCGCGGAACCCGGACACGTCGGCCGGTCTGGTCGACCTGGCTCGCCGGGTGGGCGCGAAGGCACGGTTCTGCGACCTGAATGGCGGGTCGGTCCGCGACGCGGTCGGTTCCGCTCAGGTATTGGTCAGCACGCTGCCCGCTGAGGTTGCGGCGGGCTATACCGATGACTTCGCCGCCGCGCCGGTCCTGCTGGACGCGATCTACGATCCGTGGCCCACTCCGCTGGCCGCGGCGGTGAGCGCGGCGGGCGGCCGGGTGATCGGCGGCCTGCGCATGCTGCTGCATCAGGCCTTCGCACAAGTCGAACAATTCACAGGTCTACCCGCCCCGCGAGCGGCGATGGAGGCCGCCCTGGATTAAGGTGCCGCGCATGCTGATTGGGCTCGCGGTGTTGTGGATGGCTGCGCTGAGCGGCTATGACGTGCGGCAGCGCCGGCTGCCCAATTGGCTCACCATTCCGGGCTTCGCGGCGATCGGGCTGGCCGCGCTCGGCGCCGGGCGCGGCTGGGCAGGGATGGTCGGCGCTGTCGCGTTGGCCGCCGTCTATCTGGCAGTGCACCTGGCCGCTCCGAGGGGGATGGGCGCCGGCGATGTCAAGCTGGCGTTGGGACTCGGGGCGCTGACGGCGTGTTTCGGCGCCGAGGCATGGTTGCTCGCGGCAATCAGCGCACCGATGCTGAGCGCGGCGATCGGCATCGTGGCGCGCGTCGGTTGGTCGGCGACGGCGGTGCCGCACGGGCCATCGATGTGTCTGGCGAGCATCGCGGCGGTGGAGCTGGCGAGCTGACCAGATTTCGGCAGTTGGCAGCGTTTGGCAGTGCCGGTGCTGGAGACGGCAGCGGGTTTCGCGGGACGCTTATCGCATGACAACCACAGCAATTTCGCGTTCCACCGATGCATCCCGCCGGCGACCGCTTCGCGCCGATCTCATCTTCTGGACGGTCGCCGGAGCCGTGATCGCCGCGTTCAGCCGACCGCTGTCCGACTCGTGGGCAGTTCCGCACGCCGTACTTCTGGATGTCGGACTCGTGTTCGCGATCTTCGGGCCCGCCCTGCTGCTGGGTGTCAACCGGATGCGCCCGACACGTGGACTGGTCGCCGGTTTCGTAGTCACCAATTTCGTCTTGGCGCCGCTTGCCTGGGCCGCAGCAGGCTTCGACTGGCTGCCGTTGAGTAAGGCAGGCAACTGGGCGCTGGCCGACGCCGGAGTGGTAATGCTGGTGCTCGGCGTCTGGCAGTTCACCGCGCTGCGGGCGTCGCACCACGCACGCTAGGCCGCCGTCGCGCGACCTTGCAGTGCGCTGCGTAGCCCGTAGCGCTTGCCGCGGATTTCGCGCGGCTCATGCTCGGGAAACTTGTTCTCCGAGTGGGTTTCCGGCGCATCATCGGTGCTACCGGGCAACCACTTGTCCGGGACGGCCAGCTTGAGGATCGTCCAGAACGATTGCCAGTACTGGCGCAACAGCGGTCCGGTCGTATACGGCAGGTCGTATTTCTCGCAGACTTCACGGACCCGAAGGCTGATCTCGGCGTACCGGTTGCTCGGCAGGTCGGGGAACAGGTGATGCTCGATCTGGTAGCACAGATTGCCGCTCATGAATGCCATGATCGGGCCCGCGTTGAAGTTGGCCGACCCCAGCATCTGGCGCAGGTACCATTCGCCGCGGGTCTCCTCCTCGAAACTCTCCTTGGTGAATTTCTCTGCGCCGTCAGGGAAGTGACCACAGAAGATGACCATGTAGGCCCAGTAGTTGCGGATCAGGTTGGCGATCGCGTTGGCTTTGAGCGTGTGCTTCCAGTTGGTGCCCGCCAGGGCCGGGTAGATGATGTAGTCCTTACCCGCCTGTTTGCCCATCTTGGTGCCCATGATGCGCAAGTCTTTTCGCGCTTCGGCCCACGTCTTTTCTTTCTTCCGGATCTTGGCGGATTCGACGTGGTGCAGTGCGACGCCCCACTGGAACAGCGTGCCCAGCAGCAGGTTGTAAATCGGGTTGCCGATCATCCACGGCGCCCACGGTTCGTCTCGCGTCACGCGCATGATGCCGTAACCCACGTCGGCGTCCAGGCCGACGACGTTGGTGTACTTGTGGTGCACGAAATTGTGCGAGTGCTTCCACTGCGACGACGGGCATGCGGTGTCCCACTCCCATTCCGTGGAGTGGATTTCCGGGTCGTTCATCCAGTCCCACTGCCCGTGGATGATGTTGTGGCCCAACTCCATGTTCTCGATGATCTTGGCGCTGGACAGGCTGGCGATACCCGCCAGGCGGGCGATTCGACTGCTGCTCGCGAACAGCGCCGCGCGGCCGAAGGCCGCGAGCCCGCGCTGCAGTTGGATTGCGCGGCGGATGTATTGGGCGTCACGTTCGCCACGTGATTCTTCGATGTCGGCGCGGATGGCGTCCAGTTCCGCGGCAAGACCCTCGACGTCCTCGGGAGTCAGGTGTGCGTACGCCTTGATGTCAGTGATTGCCATGGGGAATACTCCTCTCTTTCCGGTCAAACTTTGATGGTGCAGTTGCCTGATGCGGTCGATATGCAGGTCTGTATCCGGTCGCCGGCCCCGTGCTCTTGACCGGATCGAACGTCGCGGACGTGGCCGTCTTCCAACGGCAGCACGCACGTCTGACAGATACCCATTCGGCAGCCGAAGGGCATTTGAATGCCCTGCTCCTCGCCTGCCTCGAGAATTGTTGTTGCGCCGTCGATTTCGATCTCTTTGTCGGAGATAGCGAATTTCACGGTGCCACCCTCACCGCCTTTGTCGGTGGCGGCGATATTGAACCGTTCCATGTGCAGCGAGTCTTCGATCTCGTTGTCCTGCCACACCTTCTCGACGGTGTCGAGCATTGCCGCCGGCCCGCATGCCCACGCCGACCGGTCCCGCCAATCGGCGACGATGTCGTCGAGTTCGTTGAAGTCGACCTTGCCGTCGGTCTCGGTGAGTTGCAGGTGCAGTCGGTAGCCGCGCTGCTCTTTCTCGATCTCTCGCAGTTCGTCATAGAAGATGACCGCGTCCTCCGACGGCGCCGAATGCAGGTGCACGATGTCGGGGAACTGGCCCCGTCCGCGCAGCGATCGCAGCATCCCCATGATCGGGGTGATGCCGCTGCCGGCGGTGATGAACAGGAGCTCGTCGGGTGGTGGGTTCGGCAGGGCGAAGTCACCTTTGGCCGACTGCAGGCGAACGATGGTGCCCGGTTCGACGCCGTTGACCAGGTGGGCCGACAGGAAGCCCTCCGGGGTGGCCTTCACAGTGATCGAAATCGTGTTCTCACCGCGCTCGGGAACCGACGTCAGCGAATACGACCGCCAGTGCCATTTGCCGTCCACACGAAGTCCGATGCCGACGTACTGGCCCGGGCTGTATTCACCCGAGAATCCCCAGCCTGGCCGGATCACGACCGTCGCGGTGTCTTCGGTTTCCGGTTTGACCTCCAAGATCTCGCCCCGCAGCTCGCGGGCCGACCACAGCGGGTTGATCAAGGACAGGTAATCGTCGGGTAGCAACGGCGTTGTCGCACGCGTTGCCAACCCACGAACCATGTTGACCCACGATCCGGAGGCCGAATCCACGTCTTTGGCGGGAGATCGGGCCCAGCGTATGACCGATTTCAAGGGCGTCGTCATGGGCTGCCTTTCGCTCGCTGGTGAAGTGACCGCAGTCACGCGAACGGGTTACCCTACTCACGAGTCAGTAAACACTTGTTCCGCGATGAGCGGTCCACCCCAACTGCCGCGGTTGTCACGGTTGACGCAAGAGACGTTGAAGTTATGTCGCGTTCACACAACTAGCCTCGGCGCCGGGCGCTGACGTTTTTCCCTGTCGATGCCCCTCGTGGGAGGATGGGACTCGTGTTGCGATGGACTACTGCTGGTGAATCCCACGGCCGAGCACTGGTGGCCGTGGTCGAAGGCATGGTCGCCGGGCTGACGATCACCTCCGACGACATCGCCGACCAACTGGCCCGCCGCCGACTCGGCTACGGCCGCGGCGCCCGGATGAAGTTCGAGCGCGACCAGGTCACCGTGCTGGCCGGGGTTCGACACGGCGTCACCCTCGGCGGACCGATCGCCATCGAGATCGGCAACACCGAATGGCCGAAGTGGGAAACCGTGATGGCCCCCGACCCGGTCGACGCCGCAGAATTAGAGGTCGCGCGCAACGCGCCGTTGACCAGGCCGCGGCCCGGCCACGCCGACTACGCCGGCATGCTCAAGTACGAATTCGACGACGCCCGACCGGTCCTCGAGCGGGCCAGCGCCCGCGAAACCGCCGCCCGCGTCGCGGCCGGCACCGTCGCCCGCCAATTTCTCCGCCAGGCACTCGGCGTCGAGGTGCTGTCGCATGTCATCTCGATCGGCGACTCCACGCCGTATGACGGTCCGCCCCCGCAGCCCAGCGACCTGGCCACGATCGACGACAGCGGAGTGCGGGCCTTCGACAAGTCCGCCGAAGCCTCGATGATCGCCGAGATCGAAGCCGCCAAGAAAGACGGCGACACCCTCGGCGGCGTGGTGGAAGCCGTCGTCACCGGCCTGCCCATCGGGCTGGGCTCGTTCACCAGCGGCGACAACCGGTTGGACAGCCAACTTGCCGCCGCGGTGATGGGCATCCAGGCGATCAAGGGCGTCGAGATCGGCGACGGTTTTGCCACCGCCCGCCGGCGCGGCAGCCGCGCGCACGACGAGATGTACCCCGGCCCCGACGGCGTCGTCCGCTCCACCAACCGGGCCGGCGGACTCGAAGGCGGCATGACCAACGGCGAGCCGCTGCGGGTGCGCGCCGCGATGAAGCCGATTTCCACCGTGCCGCGTGCGCTGGCCACCGTCGACATGGCCACCGGTGACGAGGCCGTCGCGATCAATCAGCGCTCGGACGTCTGCGCGGTCCCGGCCGCCGGTGTGGTGGTCGAGACGATGGTCGCGCTGGTGCTGGCGCGCGCCGCGCTGGAGAAGTTCGGTGGTGATTCGCTGACCGAAACCCGCCGCAACATCGAGGCCTACCGGCGCTCGGTCGCCGAGCGGGAACCGGTCACCGAAGTCCGGGCCTCCGGGTAACACCATGGCGCCCAGAGCCGTATTGGTGGGACTGCCGGGATCCGGCAAGTCCACCATTGGCCGACGGCTGGCCAAGGCCCTGGACGTCGCGATGCTCGACACCGACGCCGCGATCGAGGAGCGGACCGGCCGCCGGATCGCCGACATCTTCGCCACCGACGGCGAGGCGGAGTTCCGCCGCATCGAGGAAGACGTGATCCGGGCGGCGCTGGCCTCACACGACGGCGTCCTGTCGCTGGGCGGCGGCGCCGTCACCACCCCCGGTGTACGCGACGCACTGGCCGGCCACACCGTGGTGTACCTGGAAATCAGTGCGGCCGAAGGGGTTCGGCGCACAGGCGGTAACACCGTGCGACCGCTGCTGGCCGGGCCTGACCGTGCCGAGAAGTTTCGCGCGCTGATGACACAGCGTGTGCCGCTCTATCGAAAGGTCGCGACGATCCGGGTGAACACCAACCGCCGCAATCCCGGCGTCGTCGTGCGCCACATCGTGTGCCGTCTCAACGATCCAAAATTGGGTCACCGACGCCGACCGCCCTGGCGCCGCTCGTCGGCTCCCGAGACACTCAGCGTGCCCGAAGCTCGGACCGGGCCGCCGCCGACGCCCGCGACCCCGGCCGCCCTGGCCGCCGCCCGTCGCGCCGAGGCAGAGAAATGACGCAGGCTCGCGAACCGGTCACAGTGCAGGTGAACGTCGACCCGCCCTACCCGGTCATCATCGGCACGGACCTGCTCGGCGAACTCGGCGGCCTGCTCGCCGGTCGGCACCGGGTCGCAATTCTGCACCAGCCGGTCATGACGGATACCGCGGTCGCCATTCGAAACCACCTGGCCGACAAAGGTATTGAGGCGCATCAGATCGAGATCCCGGACGCCGAGGCCGGCAAAGACCTACCCGTCGTCGGCTACATCTGGGAAGTGTTGGGCCGCATCGGCATTGACCGCAAGGACGCGCTCGTCAGCCTGGGTGGCGGCGCCGCGACCGACGTCGCCGGCTTCGCGGCCGCGACCTGGTTACGCGGGGTGTCGATCGTGCACGTGCCGACCACACTGCTGGCGATGGTCGACGCGGCGGTCGGCGGAAAGACCGGCATCAACACCGACGCGGGCAAAAACCTGGTCGGTGCATTCCATCAGCCGGCCGCGGTGCTGGTCGACCTCGCGACGCTGCAGACCTTGCCGCACAACGAGATCGCGGCCGGAATGGCCGAGGTCGTCAAGGCCGGATTCATCGCCGATCCGGTGATCCTGGATTTGATCGAAGCCGACCCGCAGGCCGCCCTGGATCCGTCGGGGGAGGTGCTGCCGGAACTGATCAGGCGGGCGATCGCCGTCAAGGCCGAAGTCGTCGCGGCCGACGAGAAGGAATCGGCACTGCGTGAAATCCTCAACTACGGTCACACGTTGGGTCACGCGATCGAGCGGCGGGAGCGCTACCAGTGGCGGCACGGCGCCGCGGTCTCGGTCGGCATGGTGTTCGCCGCCGAATTGGGCCGCCTCGCCGGACGTCTCGACGACGCCACCGCGCAGCGCCACCGCGACATCCTGACCTCGCTGGGACTGCCGACCAGCTACGACGCCGATGCGCTGCCGCAACTCATGGAGTCGATGGCCGGCGACAAGAAAACCCGGGCCGGAGTGCTGCGGTTCGTGGTGCTCGACGGGCTGGCCAAGCCCGGCCGGCTGGAGGGCCCGGACCCGACGCTGCTGGCGGCGGCCTACGCGGAAGTGGGCACCCGGTGAGCATCGTCAACGTGATCAACGGACCGAACCTCGGCCGGTTGGGGCTCCGCGAGCCGGAGGTCTACGGCGACACCACCCACGACGACCTCGTCGCGTTGGTCGAACGTGAAGCGGCCGAGCTCGGGTTGAAAGTCGTTGTGCGGCAAAGCGACAGCGAAGCCCAATTACTGGACTGGATCCACCGGGCGGCGGACGCCAGAGAGCCGGTGATCCTCAATGCCGGTGGGCTGACCCACACGTCGATTGCGTTACGCGACGCCTGTGCCGAGCTGAGTGCGCCTCTGGTCGAGGTGCACATCTCCAATGTCTTCGCCCGCGAGGAGTTTCGCCATCACTCATACCTGAGTCCGCTCGCCAGCGGCGTCATCGTGGGCTGCGGCGTGCAGGGGTACGCGCTGGCCTTGCGCTATCTGGCCGGCCTGAGCGGCTAGTCGGTTTTCGGCTTCTCGATGTGCTCGGTCGCGGGCTCGGCGTGCTCGTGGGCCGGAACCTCGGTCGTCTTGGCTTCGCTGGGCGCCGCCGGAGCCTCGGCCGTCGCCACGGCGCTGGTCTGCTCCTCGGGCCATTCCTGGGCCTCGCCGGTGGCGGCCTGCTCCGAGCGGACGGCGGCGAACACGTCGGTGTCGGCACGTTCTTCCTCGCCGGGGGCAGCGCCGCTCTGCGGCTTGTAGGCGCCCGCCCGGTCGATCCGCCAGCGGCCGACGGCCACCCCGCTGATCGCGCCCAGGAACACCACCAGCGCGGTGAACGCCGCGAACGTGGTGAGCTCGTTGATCAGCCCACCCACGTAGAGCGCCTTGTAGAACACGGAGATGAGCCAGGTCACCGCGCCGCTCAGCAGACCGGCGACCAGACCGGCCAGCAGCCACGTCATCGCCAGGTCGCCACGGCGGTCCGGGTCGGGGTTGGATGAAGCGTCCTCGCGGCCGTCGATCAGACCCCAGATGACTACGCCCACCAAGAACAGCAGCAGCAGGACGATGCTGATAATTGCGGCCTGTGTCTGCCACACGCTGATCAGCGTCCCCTGGAACAGCCGAACGACGACCATCGCGGCGCCGAACACCAGGCCACGCAGCATCCAGTTAGTCATGGGGCCACAGCGTAGCGAGTACCGTCTGCCGGTGTGACACATTCCCAACGGCGAGCCGCTCTCGGAGCCCGACTCCGCGCGGCCGAATTGGATGCGATGCTGGTCACGGACCTGATCAACGTCCGCTACTTGTCCGGATTCACCGGGTCGAATGCGGCGTTGCTGGTGTTCGCCGATGGCGACGACGCCGTGCTGGCCACCGACGGGCGTTACCGCACTCAGGCCGCCACGCAGGCGCCCGATGTGGAAGTGGCCATCGAACGGGCCTGCGGGCGGTATCTGGCCGGACGCGCGGCGTCCGGTAATGCCCGGCGGTTGGGCTTCGAGAGCCACGTCGTCACTGTGGATGGATACGACGCGCTGGCCGCCGGCCTTCCCGAGGCCGGTGGTGTCGACCTTGTCCGCGCCTCGCAGATGGTGGAGGCCCTGCGCGAAATCAAGGACGCGGGTGAAGTGGCGCTGCTGAGGTTGGCGTGCGAAGCCGCCGACGCGGCCCTGGCCGACCTGGTCGAGCGCGGCGGGCTGCGACCCGGCCGCACCGAGCGTGAGGTCGGCCGCGAGCTGGAGGCGCTGATGCTCGACCACGGCGCCGACGGCGTCTCGTTCGAAACGATCGTGGCCAGCGGAGCGAATTCGGCGATCCCGCATCACCGGCCGACCGACGCGGTGCTGGTAAACGGCGACTTCGTGAAGATCGACTTCGGTGCTCTGGTCGGTGGCTACCACTCCGACATGACCCGCACCTTCGTGCTCGGCAGCGCCGCCGACTGGCAGCTGGAGATTTACCAGCTGGTCAGCGCGGCGCAGCGAGCCGGCCGGGAAGCCCTCGCCGCGGGCGTCAGTTTGGCCGACGTCGACGCCGCCGCCCGCGGGGTGATCGTGGACGCCGGACACGGCGGACGCTTCGGTCATGGCCTCGGCCACGGGGTGGGCCTGCAGATCCATGAAGCGCCGGGGATCAACGCCACCGCCGCCGGTACACTGCGTGCGGGCTCCGTGGTCACCGTGGAGCCCGGCGTCTATTTACCCGACCGTGGCGGCGTCCGCATTGAGGACACGCTGGTGGTCGCAGACCCGGGGCAAGCCCTTGGAAACGCAGCGGAATTGCTCACCCGGTTCCCCAAGGAACTGGCCATCGTCTAGGAGATGCACCACCCGTGCCAAGCACTGCCGATTTCAAGAATGGACTTGTACTCGTGATCGACGGCCAGCTGTGGCAGATCACCGACTTCCAGCACGTCAAACCCGGTAAGGGCCCGGCGTTCGTGCGCACCAAGCTCAAGAACGTGCTCTCCGGCAAGGTCGTCGACAAGACCTACAACGCCGGGGTGAAGGTCGAGACCGCGACGGTGGACCGCCGCGACACCACCTTCCTCTACCGCGACGGCAGCGACTTCGTGTTCATGGACAGCCAGGATTACGAGCAGCACCCGCTGCCGGAGACGCTGGTCGGCGAGGCCGCGAAGTTTCTGCTGGAGGGTCTGCCGGTGCAGGTCGCGTTCCACAACGGCGCGCCGCTGTACATCGAGCTGCCGGTGACCGTCGAACTCGTCGTCACCCACACCGAGCCCGGCCTGCAGGGCGACCGCTCCAGCGCCGGCACCAAACCCGCCACCGTCGAGACCGGCGCCGAGCTCCAGGTGCCGCTGTTCATCAACACCGGCGACAAGCTGAAGATCGACTCCCGCGACGGCAGCTACCTGGGACGTGTCAACGCGTGAATTCTGACCGTCCTGCGCGGCCCGTTAAAGGACGGCACCAGGCACGTAAGCGCGCCGTCGACTTGTTGTTCGAAGCCGAGGCCCGGGGGCTGACCGCGGCCGAGGCGGCCGACGCGCGCACCGCGCTGTCGGAGGCCAATGATGAGGTGGCGCCGCCGCATCCATACACGGTGAAGGTGGCGCACGGTGTCACCGAGCACGCCGCGCACGTCGACGACCTGATTTCCTCGCATCTCCAGGGCTGGACGCTGGAACGGCTGCCGGCCGTCGACCGGGCCATCCTGCGGGTCGCGGTGTTCGAGCTGCTACACGCCGACGACGTGCCGGCGCCGGTCGCCGTCGACGAGGCGGTCGAACTGGCCAAGGAGCTGTCCACCGACGACTCACCGGGTTTCGTCAACGGCGTGCTGGGTCAGGTGATGCTGGTGACCCCACAGATCCGGGCCGCCGCCGAGGCGGTCCGTGGTGCGGCCGAAACCGATCAGGCCGCCGGCGAGTCATGACCCGGCTGGAGCTGCGCGTCCTGATCGCCGGCATCCTGGCGGCGACGGTGGTGCTGGGCGCCGTGATGTGCGCGGCCTACGGGCAGGCGGCGATCGCGGCGGCGCTGGCGATCTACGCACTCGGCGTGGGCGCATGGCTGTATCACTCAATCGAGCGTCTGCTGCTGGCCCGCCGCATCGAGACGGTCCGCGCGGCCGCGACTCCGTTCCGCCCGTTGCTGCCGGTGATGGCGGCGATCATGGCGCTCACCCAAGCCGTCGTGCGATCGCTGTCCGACGTCACCGAGGTTGCGCCGCCGCGGCGCTGGATTCCGATCACCCGCGGTCGAAAAGCCGGCGACGACGAATGGGACGACTGAGAGCTCGAAACCGGCTACGGCACATCGATCGTCGTCGTGACCGAGACCAGTTGCGGAACCGCCGGCGCGGAGGAGAAGCCGAACCGGACCGGCGGATCCAGGTCGGCCAGTCCCGACAGGGCGCCGCCGCGGAATGTGCCGTCGACCGAGGTGATGAGGCGCGCGCGGCGCACCCCGTAGTACTCGCGGCGTCCACTGCCCGCGCTCCCCGCGGTGCGTACACCCGCTACCAGTCGCGCTGCTATCGGATCGATGGCGCGCAACCAGGCCGGCGCCGTCGCCAACCGGCCGGGCACCCATCGAAGCAGCCAGTCAAACGGTGCGGCGCCCCCCAGCGTCCCGACTGCCGCGAGCCCCGGCGCCGAAACGCGGAAGGAGTCGCTGGACTGCGTCACCGTGACATCCCCGAGCTCGACCGTGTCGAAGTTGTATGTGGCGGAGACGAACTCGGCGACATCAGCGTTCGGCGCCAGAAGCGAGCGCTCGCCGTCGGCGGACTCGACCATGACGTCGGCGAATTGCCCGAACGGCGACTCCGCCCAGGACCCCACCACGAACCGGACCCCGGCCTGCGTGCCGAACCCCGCAATGTTTCCGACGAACACCATGCGCGACATGGCTCCATTCTGCTGTGCCCCTGTGACGGGGTGGGGCCGGCTGAACTGCCGGGGTATCAGCGGTGACGAATCGCTGACGGCGAAACGCTCGCACTGCGGTAATCGGAAGGACACACTGGCGTAATGGACCGAGATGGCAGGCGCCCGAGACGGCTGTGTGTGTCCGCACTGGCGGCGGTCGCGAACCCGTCGTACTCGCGCGTCGATACCTGGAATCTGCTGGACGACGCGTGCCACCAATTGGCCGTCGTCGACCGCGCGGGGATGGATACCGTGCACGAAGCCGCCCGGGTGCGGCGTCTGATGAACCGGCTCAGTGCCTACGAGCGCTACTGGATCTACCCGGGACCGGAGAACCTCGCGACCTACTTCGGTTATCTGGACCAACTCGCCACGGTGAGCCTGGCCGAACAGGTGTCGCTGGCGGTTCGGCTGCTCTCCGAATACGGAGACCGCGCGGCGCTGTTCGACACCACCGCGTCGCTGGCCGACCAGGAACTGGTGGCGCGCGCCAAGGAGCAGCAGTTCTATACCGTGCTGCTGGCCGACGACGCCCCGGTCAACGCGCCGGAAGGGTTGGCGGAAAGCCTGCGGGCCATCCGCGACGTCGGTGACGACGTGCAGTTCGAGCTGCTGGTGGTCTCCAGCGTCGAGGACGCCATCACCGCGGTCGCGCTGAACGGCGAGATCCAGGCGGCGATCATCCGGCACGACATTCCGCTGCGCTCGCACGACCGGGCACCGCTGATGACCACGCTGCTCGGCCCCAACGACCAAGTGATCGCCACCGACCGCACCCACGACTGGATCGAGTGCGGCGAGTGGATTCGCGAGCTGCGGCCGCACATCGACCTCTACCTGCTCACCGACGAATCGATCGCCTCTGAAGCCGAGGACGACGCGGACGTCTACGACCGCACCTTCTATCGGCTCAACGACGTCACCGATCTGCACAGCACCGTGCTTGCCGGTATCAGAAATCGCTATGCCACGCCATTTTTCGATGCCTTGCGGGCCTACGCCGCGCGTCCGGCCGGTCAATTTCACGCCCTGCCCGTCGCGCGCGGCGCCAGCATCTTCAACTCGAAAACGCTGCGGGACATGGGAGAGTTCTACGGCCGCAACATCTTCATGGCCGAGACCTCGACCACCTCGGGCGGACTGGACTCTTTGCTGGACCCGCACGGCAACATCAAAAAAGCGATGGACAAAGCCGCGCACACCTGGAACGCCGATCACACCTACTTCGTCACCAACGGAACCTCGACCGCGAACAAGATCGTCGTACAGTCGCTGACCCGGCCGGGCGACATTGTGCTGATCGACCGCAACTGCCACAAGTCCCACCACTACGGTCTGGTGCTGGCCGGGGCCTATCCGCTGTATCTGGATGCCTATGAGCTGCAACCGTTTGCGATCTACGGGGCGGTGTCGTTGCAGACCATCAAGAAGACGCTGCTCGACCTCGAAGCTGCCGGACAGTTGAGCAAGGTGCGCATGCTGCTGCTCACCAACTGCACCTTTGACGGCGTCGTCTACAACCCGCGGCGGGTGATGGAAGAGGTGCTGGCGATCAAGCCGGACATCTGCTTCCTGTGGGACGAGGCGTGGTACGCGTTCGCCACCGCGGTGCCGTGGGCCCGCCAGCGCACCGCGATGGTGGCCGCCGAGCGGCTCGAATCGATGCTGTCGTCGCCGGCGTACGCCCAGGAATACCTGCAGTGGCGTGAGTCGATGAAAGACATCCCCCGCAGCGAGTGGGGTGAGCACCGGCTGCTTCCCGACCCCAGCAAGGCACGCGTGCGGGTCTACGCCACGCACTCGACCCACAAGTCGCTGTCGGCGCTGCGGCAGGCGTCGATGATCCACATCCGCGACCAGGACTTCAATTCGCAGTCCCGCGACGCGTTCGGGGAGGCGTTCCTGACGCACACCTCGACGTCGCCCAACCAGCAATTGCTGGCCTCGCTGGATCTGGCCCGCCGCCAGGTCGACATCGAGGGCTTCCAGATGGTGCGCTACGTCTACGACATGGCGCTGGTCTTCCGCCACCGTGTCCGCAAAGACCGGCTGATCAGCAAGTGGTTCCGCATCCTCGACGAATCCGATTTGGTGCCAGACGAATTCAGGTTGTCGGCGGTGAGCTCGTATCGGCAGGTGCGCCAGGGTGCGTTGGCGGATTGGAACGAGGCGTGGCGGTCCGATCAGTTCGTGCTCGATCCGACGCGGGTCACCCTGTTCATCGGCAAGACCGGTATGAACGGATATGACTTCCGCGAGAAGGTCCTGATGGAAAGGTTCGGCATCCAGATCAACAAGACCTCGATCAATAGTGTGCTGCTGATCTTCACGATCGGCGTGACGTGGTCGAGCGTGCACTACCTGCTTGACGTGTTGCGCCGGATCGCCACCGATTTCGACCACACCGAAGCCGCGGCCAGCCGCGACGACCGCGCCCTGCACCAGCGTCGCGTCGAGGAGATCACCGAGGATCTGCCGGCGCTTCCCGACTTCAGCGAATTCGACAGCACCTTCAAGCCCGACGAGGCCAGCTCATTCGGCGACATGCGCTCGGCGTTCTACGCGGGCTACGAGGACGCCGACCGCGAGCACGTCATGATCGGGGAAGCTGGGCGCCGGATCGCCGACGGAAAGTCCTTGGTGTCAACCGGATTCGTGGTGCCTTATCCGCCGGGCTTTCCGGTGCTGGTGCCGGGTCAGTTGGTCTCCAAGCAGATCCTGTATTTCCTCGCTCAGCTCGACGTCAAGGAGATCCACGGATACAACCCGGATCTGGGTCTGTCGGTATTCACCGACGACGCGCTGAAACGCATCAACGCGGCGCGGTGCGCCGATCTGGTGACCCGATGACTAGGCTTACCGCCCATGGCGTCTTCGGCGAGCGTGACCAACTCTCGGCTGTCGGTCAATGACTGGGTGCAAGAGGGCTTTCGGGTATTGGCCGAAGACGGCGTCAAATCCCTGACCCTGGGCCACTTGTGCAGCCGCCTGGGCGTCACCAAGGGCAGCTTCTACTGGCATTTCAGCGACATGACCGCGTACCGCACGGCGTTGATCGACACGTGGGCCGTAGTCCGCGATGAGGACCGGTCGTTCGACGACCTGGCGAGTCTGCCTCCGCGCGAACGGTTGTCGCGGATGATGACCGCGCTCGTGGGACCGCGGCACTGGATGCTGGAGCGTGCCATGCGGGAATGGGCGCGATCCGAGCCGACGGTGGCCGCCGCGGTGCGGGCGTCTGACCACAGCGTGGTCGCCGCCGTCCGGCAGGCGTTTCTCGATTCCGGCTTCGACCGTGAGCAGGCCGAGATGCGCGCGACCGCGACATTCGCCGCCGGCATCGGCCTGTTGCATCTGTCCGGCGCACGACCGAGCCGAATGGCTGCGGGCCGCCGCGAGCAGTTTCTGGAAGTCATGCTGCGGCACTGACATCCGACTCTGAGTAACATACCAAAAGGTATGGTAGTGTCCTCGGCATGACGCCGCCGAAGACGTCGCATCCGCAGGTCAGTGCTGATTTCGTCGCGCGCCTGGCCGATCGCGCGGGGGAGGCGGAGAAGCTGCGCCGGCTGCCGCGGGCCACCGTCGACGACTATCGGGATTCCGGCCTCGCCCGGTTGCTGCTGCCGAAGCGGTACGGCGGCCACCAGGCGGAGTTCCCGGAAATCCTCGAGGCGGTGCGCTTGATGGCGCACGGCTGCACCTCGAGCTCGTGGACGCTCGGCTTCTACACCCTGCACAACTGGATGCTGGCGCTGTTCGGCGAGCAGGCCCAGGACGAAGTGTTCGTCGACGGACCGGTGCTGTGTCCCGCCCCGCTCGCCCCGACCGGTCGCGCAGTCCCCGAGGCCGGCGGCGTGCGGCTGACCGGGAGATGGTCGTGGGCGACCGGGATCATGGACGCCGACTGGGTGATGGTCGGCGCCATCTGTGGCCCTGACGACGCCCCGTATCCGGCGCTGGTATTGCTGCCGGTCGCCGACGTCGCCGTCGAAGACGTGTGGCACACCGCGGGCATGTGCGCCACCGGATCCAACGACGTCCTCGTCGACAACATCTGGGTACCCGAGCACCGGTTGGTCGCGGTGAGCGACATCTACGCCGGGACCGCACCCGGGGCCGAACTACACGATGCGGCGGTGTACCGGTGGCCGATGGTGCCGGCGCTGGCGCTGACCGCCGCGATGCCGGCGCTGGGGTCCGCGGAATTGGTCGCCGACCTGTTCGCCCGCCGCCTCAGTGAACGGGTGATCGCGTATTCCGGTGCGGCGCAGAAGGATCAACCCGCTGCGCAGATGCGACTCGGTGATGCCCGGGCCCGACTGCGTGCCATGCGCGCCCTGACCCATTCGGCCGCCGAGGACATCCAGACCCGGGTGGGTGGCGGCGAACACATCGGCCGCAAGGTGCGTGCCGGGGTGCGGGTGGCCGCGGCGCACATCGTGCACGAATCCCGTTCGGTGATCGCCGATCTGCTCGAGGCCTCCGGTGCCAGCGCCCAGTTCCTGGACCACCCGCTGCAGCGGGCCAAGCGCGATGTCGACGTCATCTCCGGGCACGTGGTTTTCGACTACGACGGCAGCCGGGAACTGGCCGGCGCTTTGGAGATCGGCGCGAAAGTCTCGCCGTTCGCGATGGTCTAGCGCAACGCCTTTGGCGGCGAGATTGACGCTAACGTGGCGCTTTCTCGACCTTTTCCGCGCTGGCGTTGATCTCGAGGACTGATTTGTTCTAGCGCAGCGCCTTTCCGAACAGCAGGCTGTCGAGGGGCTCGGCCCCGAGGTTGGGGTAGATCCCATGCCGCGCCATCCGCCCCTCCCGGGTGAACCCGGCACGCTCCAACAGACGCACCGAGCGCTCGTTGTCGACGTGGCACGTCGCCCACACCCGATACACGTCGTCATCGGCGCTCAATGCGGTCATCAGCATGGTTAGCGCTTCGGACATCAAACCCTTTCCCCACCAACGGCGACCGACGCAGTAACCGATCTCGGCGACGTAGGGGAGCGGGCGCGCGCAACTGATCATGCCCACGATCTCGTCGCTGTGCTGCAGCACCATCACCCATGTCCGCATGTGCGGATCGACGTTCATGCGTTCGGTGATCACGCGCTGCGTCGTCGCCACGTCAGGGTGCGGCGTCCAGAGCAGATATCGGGTGACCTGGGGGTCGCGGGCGACTCGCTGGAACAGCGGTCCGGCGTCCTCGATGGCCGGCAGGCGCAGCAGCAGTCGCGGACCCTCGATGCGTTCGGGCAGGAATTCGGGCACTACAGTCCCAGCGCCCGGTAGCTGCGATGGACGAATTTGGGTTGCACCGCTTGCAGTTTCGCTCGCGACGTATTGCCTGCGACCGCGGCCGCGGCATCGGCCGACAACGCCGGCATGTTCTGTATCAGGTAGAGCAGGATGAGGTCCGCGGACGGATCGGCCTGCCACCACGTCCCGTAGGCGCCCGGCCAACTGAACGTACCGAGGCCGCCCGGACCGAACAGCGGCGCCGACTTCGCCGGGTCGGTCACCACCGACAAGTTGAGCCCGAACCCGCGCCCGATCCAGAACGGAGAGCCGAGGAAATTGTGTCGCTTGTGCTCATCGGTGAGCCGGTCGGTACGCATCAGTCGAACTGACTCCGGTGAAAGCACCCTTACGCCGCCCAAAGTTCCTTCGCGCAAGAGCATTTCGATGAACCGCTGGTAGTCGTCGGCCGTCGACCACAATCCTCCGCCGGCGTTGCTGAACGCGGGTGGCGTGATGTGCGGCGGACCCATCACGTCGTGCTGCAGTTGATCGTTGCCGTCCAGCCGGTACATGGTCGCAGCGCGACGACGACCCTCGGGCGTGACGTGAAAGCCGGTGTCAATCATGCCCAGCGGCTGCAGGATTCGCTCGTCGAGCACCTGGTGGAAGGGCTTGTCCTCGATGCGCGAGATCAGCACACCGACCACGTCGGTGGAATGGCCGTAGGTCAGTTGCTCGCCCGGTTGATGCACCAGCGGTAAGTCGGCGAGCGCGGCCAGCCACGGATCGGGACCACTGCCGAACGGCAGGCGGACGTAGGACCGCGAGATCGGGCCGCCGACCGAAAATCCGTATCCCAGGCCGCTGGTATGGGTGAGCAGATCCTGAACCAGAATCGCGCGGCCGGCCGGATGCGTGCGGTCCAATGGTCCGGTCGGGTCGTCGAGCACCCGCACATCGGCGAATTCCGGCAGCCAGCGCACGATCGGGTCACGCAGCGCGAGTTTGCCCTCGTCGACCAGGCTCATCGCGGCGGCGACGGTGACCGGCTTGGTCATCGACGCGATGCGAAACAGCGTGTTGCGCTGCATCGGCAGCCGGGCCTCGACATCCCGGTAGCCGATCTCGTTGATCTGCAGCACCTTTCCGTGCTGCCAGACCATCGTCACCGCACCGGCCAATAGGCCGGAGTCGCAGGCGTCTCGGATGGAGGCCTGATTGCCGTCGAGGTTCACCCGCTTCAGGCTAGTGGGCGGGCGCAACGGAGACTTAACGGACTGCGGCCTCCCGCCAGAGAGCGACACCTTCGACCAACTCAGGGGGCCGGCCGAAGAGGTCGGTGAAGAAGGCGATCATCTGCTGCCAGTGCTGACCCGGCCCGACGATCACGTGGCGCACGTCGGCACCCTCGAGGTCGGCGGCGATCTGCGCACGGATGTCGCCCCGCGCCACCAGCCAGGCGCCGCGCTCCTGGATCACGAACATGGTGAACGTGAGCTGCGTTTGCGCCGGCCCGGAATAGGTTCTGCCGTTGGGCTGCGGCAGGTATGCGTAAGCCTCCGGCATCCGGAGGCCGTATCCGGCCTCGGCCGCCCACACCATCGGAGCGGCCTCGCCACCGTTGACGAAATACGGTGCGACGAGCACTGTTTCGTCAGGCCTGATGTGATGGGTCGACCAGTTGCGGAAGAATGCCGGTGTCGTAAAAGGTACTCGGTCCAGCGGCGCGGGCAGCAGCAGGACCAGCGACGCGCCGACGGCCAGCAGCCAGGTCACCGCGGGCCGCGGCGCCAGGCTGGTCGCGCGGGCGATGACGATCGCGACCACGACCGCCACCGCCAGCCAGACGAAGACCGTAAAGCGGCCTGGCAGAACATGCTTGAGCAGCGGCAGCTTCCCCAGCGCCAGCCACGGAAGCGGGACGTGAAGTGCTCCTTTGCCGATGTGCAGCCCCGGCCCCAGCGACAGGAGGAGGATCAACGCCCCGGTGATGCCGGCGACCCGAATCCGCACATCACTCCACAGGCGGACGGTCGCAACCACGAGCAGTACCAGCAGCGGCACGCCGAGATACGCCGTCGCCTCGTGATACAGGCCGCTGAATTCGCGGGTTACCCGGGTCGCCGCGGAAGGCGCTATCAGCTGATAGGGCGTCGGCAATACAAGATTCAGCAGATCGGTGGAAAACGTCGCCGGATCCTGAACCTGGGCGTTGATGCGTTGCGGCCCGAAGAACTGCGCGGCCAACGGCCAGCCCGCGAACAGCAGGAAGCTCAGCGCGGCGACCGCAAGTGCGGGCAGCAGCCGGGCGCGGACCTCTACCCGGTGTGCGAACGCCATCACCGAGACCAGGACGACGGTCGCGATGACACTGGAGGCGAGAACCTCCTCGCTGATCAGCAATTGAGCGGCGCCGAGGATTCCCAGCGCGAGGCCCGATTGCCACGCCGGTCGGCGGCGGGTCACCAGTAGGTCGTCGACAGTGAGCAGGATCAGCGGCGGGATCCAGACCGTGGCCAGGTTCAGATGCAGAGCCGCATGCGAGACGACGTACGGCGAGAAGGCGTACACCGCGCCACCGACGATCGGGCCCGGCCCATCGCCGGTCCAGCGACGGATCGCCAGCCACGCGGTGAATCCGCTCAGTGATATGGCCAATAGCAGAAGGACATTGAACGCGAAGACCGGTCCACCGACCTTCGCCGGGAGCCAGCCGAGGATCCCCAGCAGTGGCATCGAAGGACTCCACATCACATTGACGCCGGAGGGCGCGCCGAGCTGGGTGGTGAAGAACGGGTTGAGGCCATTGGCGAGCGCGTGGGGCGTCCAGCCGAGATACCAGATTGCCTGTTCCTGGTCGCAACAGCTGCCGGTCCAGCCGGACGTCGGGTCGCGCCAGGCCCGGACGGTGACCGCCACCGCCCCCAGCAGATAGCTGACGAACACCGCGAGTCCGCGGAGGCGTCCACAGCGAATCGGCCGAGTGGGCACCTAGCGTGCTTGATCTTCCTGCAACCGCAGAAACGGACGCAGCTGACGACGAGTCTGGTGATCAGGTGCCCCGCCCTCGCCGTCGGCGTGGACGCCCCGGGTGTAGTCGCCCTGCCAGGGCACCTTTTCTCCCGCGCCGACGTCCGTCACCGCCTGGGCCTGCCCCAATGCGCGGCGCGACTGAAGGAAAAACTCGTGCCTGCGGTGTAGATCGCTGTCCGACTCGATCGGCCTGAATTCCGGAGTGAACTCCTCCAGCTCGCCCCGTCGCTGCGGGACGATCATGCAGATCGGCTCGTCGATCTCGAATCGCACCGGCATATATTCGCGGGTGAATTTCCAGTTGATGCTGAAACCCGAACTGGTCCAATCGGTTTCGACCACACCCTCGAGTGGCGCAATGGCATCCTTCGGGTGGTTTGCCGGTCCGCGAACCAGGAGGTCGTAGCCGGGCGGGGTGCGAAACAAGATCGGCAGGTGCCAGGTCAGGATGCCGTGACCGAAATTGCTCACCGGCAGGAACTGTCCGGGGTCGCGCCGATCGGGCGCGACCGTCACTTTCGTGATGTCGTTCCCGCCCATCCATGTCGCGGTGAACGCATCTGGATTGCGCAATTCCCAGCCGCTCTGGTTGGCGATCAGCATCGGCAGGCAGCGATTCGCCCAACCCCGGCGCATTTCTGACATCCATGGACGGTTGATCGCTGCCGGGCTGAACTGGGGTGCGTGGTCACCGGTGATGAACCCGATCAGGGGTCGGGCCGACTCGTTCGGCTGGTCGCTCATCCGATCCTCGGTTAGCAGGGGCTGGCCGTAGCAACTCCGATGACGTTACTTGAGGAACCCGCCGGCCTGCCGGTCAGAACTCGCGCCGGTCGTTTCGGCCAACCAGGACCGCGAATGCTAGGCTGCCCGGCAGTCGACATCCTTTAACGATCCGTCCAGAGAGGCGGAGAAGGAGGTCAAGATCTCGCATGGGTGCCTCGGGTGATGCCGCTGTGAGCAGCGGATCGAGGGAACTGATGTCGGCGGCCGACGTGGGCCGCACCATTTCGCGCATTGCGCATCAGATCATCGAAAAGACCGCTCTCGACGGCGCCGACGCGCCTCGGGTGGTGTTGCTGGGAATCCCCACCCGCGGTGTCACCTTGGCCGACCGGCTCGCGGTCAACATCGCCGAATTCTCCGGTGCCGACATCCCGCACGGCGCCCTGGACATCACGCTCTACCGCGACGACCTGATGACCAAGCCGCCGCGACCGCTGGAGAACACCTCGATACCGGCGGGCGGCATCGACGACGCGCTGGTGATCCTGGTCGACGACGTGCTGTACTCCGGTCGCTCGGTGCGCTCGGCGCTGGACGCGCTGCGCGACGTCGGACGTCCGCGGGTGGTCCAATTGGCGGTGCTGGTCGACCGCGGTCACCGCGAATTGCCGCTGCGCGCCGACTACGTCGGTAAGAACGTGCCGACCTCGCGCACCGAGAACGTGCACGTGTTGCTGGCCGAGCAGGACGGTCGTGACGCCGTCGTCATCTCCCGGGAGGACGCGTGACCAGGCACCTGCTGGCGGCCGCCGACCTGACCCGCGACGAGGCCACCGCGATCCTCGATGACGCCGACCGCTTCGCTCAGGCCCTGGTCGGGCGCGAGGTGCGCAAGCTGCCGACGCTGCGGGGCCGCACGATCATCACGATGTTCTACGAGAACTCCACCCGCACCCGGGTGTCCTTCGAGGTCGCCGGCAAGTGGATGAGCGCGGACGTGATCAACGTCAGCGCCGCCGGATCGTCAGTGGGCAAAGGCGAATCGCTGCGCGACACCGCGTTGACCCTGCGCGCCGCCGGCGCCGATGCGCTGATCATCCGGCACCCGGCTTCCGGTGCGGCGCACCGGCTTGCGGACTGGACATCAACGGCTGACGGTGGACCGGCGGTGATCAACGCCGGCGACGGCACTCACGAACATCCCACCCAGGCCCTGCTGGACGCGCTCACCATCCGTCAGCGACTCGGTGGCATCGAGGGACGCCGGGTCGTGATCGTCGGCGACATCCTGCACAGCCGGGTCGCCCGCTCCAACACCCATCTGCTGGCCTCCCTCGGTGCCGAGGTGGTGCTGGTGGCGCCGCCGACGCTGTTGCCGGTCGGGGTTGCGGACTGGCCGGTCACGGTGTCGCACGACCTGGACGCCGAACTGCCGGCGGCCGATGCGGTGCTGATGCTGCGGGTGCAGGCCGAGCGGATGAACGGCGGCTTCTTTCCTTCCACGCGTGAGTATTCGGTGCGCTACGGGCTGTCCGACCGGCGTCAGGCCATGCTTCCCGGTCACGCGATCGTGCTGCATCCGGGGCCGATGCTGCGCGGCATGGAAATATCCTCGTCGGTCGCCGATTCGTCGCAATCAGCTGTGCTGCAACAGGTTTCCAACGGTGTGCATGTGCGGATGGCGGTGCTGTTCCATCTGCTGGTGGGCACCGAGTCGGCCGCGACCGGGCTCGCCGGCAAAGGGGTGATGGCGTGAGCGTGTTGCTGCGTGGGGTGCGGCTCTACGGCGAAGGGGACGCGGTCGACGTCCTGATCGACGACGGGCAGATCGCCGACATCGGCGCCGAGCTCTCAATCCCTGACGATGCAGACGTGATCGACGCACGCGGTCACGTGCTGCTGCCCGGGTTCGTCGACCTGCACACCCATCTGCGCGAGCCCGGCCGCGAGTATGCCGAGAACATCGAAACCGGTTCGGCCGCAGCCGCGCTCGGCGGGTTCACCGCGGTGTTCGCGATGGCGAACACCGACCCGGTAGCCGACAGCCCAGTGGTCACCGACCATGTCTGGCACCGGGGACAGCAGGTCGGCCTCGTCGACGTCCATCCGGTCGGCGCGGTCACCGTCGGTCTGGCCGGAAAAGACCTCACCGAGATGGGCATGATGGCTGCCGGAGCCGCGCAGGTGCGGATGTTCTCCGATGACGGCAAATGCGTCGACGACCCGCTGATCATGCGCCGCGCACTGGAATACGCCACCGGCCTGGGCGTGCTGATCGCCCAGCATGCCGAAGAGCCGCGGCTGACCGTCGGCGCCGTCGCGCACGAGGGTCCGACCGCCGCGCGGCTGGGGCTGTCCGGTTGGCCACGAGCCGCCGAGGAGTCGATCGTCGCCCGCGACGCCCTGCTGGCCCGCGATGCCGGGGCCCGGGTGCACATCTGCCACGCGTCCACCGCGGGTACCGTCGAGATCGTCAAATGGGCCAAATCACAGGGTATTTCGATCACTGCCGAGGTGACGCCGCATCACCTGCTGCTCGACGACAGCCGACTGGTCAGCTACGACGGTGTGAATCGGGTCAACCCGCCGCTGCGTGAGGCCTCCGATGCGATCGCGTTGCGCCAGGCGCTGGTCGACGGCGTGATCGATTGCGTGGCCACCGATCACGCGCCGCATGCCGAGCACGAGAAGTGCGTCGAGTTCGCCGCCGCGCTGCCGGGCATGCTCGGTCTGCAGACCGCCTTGTCGGCGGTGGTTCAGGCGATGGTCGTCCCCGGATTGCTGACCTGGCGTGACATCGCGCGGGTGATGAGTGAGAACCCGGCCCGGATCGCCGGTCTGCCGGACCAGGGCCGGCCGTTGGAAATCGGGGAGCCGGCCAACCTGACCGTCGTCGATCCGGATGCCACCTGGACGGTTGTCGGCACCGATTTCGCCAGCCGGTCGGCCAACACCCCCTACGAGACGATGACGCTGCCGGCCACCGTGACGGCAACCCTGTTGCGCGGCAAGGTGACCGCGCGCGACGGTAAGAGCCCCGCGTGAGTTCCGGCACGCTGGTCGCGTCAGTGATCGTGGCAGGGCTGCTGGCACTGCTGATCGCGTTCATCATCCAGCTGATGCTGCGCGGCTGGCGCAAACGCGCCGAGCGCCAGGCCGAGTTGATCGGCACACTGCCCGAGATCCCGCACCAGGTGGGCCCCGCGGGCATCACCACCCCGGGCAGCTACGTCGGCTGTACCATGGCGCCGGCCTGGAGTCAGCGGATCACCGTCGGCGACTTGGGTTTTCGCAGTAAGGCGGTGCTGACCCGGCATCCCGAGGGCATCCTGGTGGAGCGTATCGGTGCTCAGCCGATCTGGATCCCGGGCGAGTCGATCTCGGGCATCCGCACCGAACACGTGATCGCGGGCAAGGTCGCGGCCCGCGACGGGATCCTGGCGATCCGCTGGCGGCTGCCCTCGGGGGTCAAGATCGACACCGGATTTCGCGCTGACAACCGCGACGATTACAAGGGGTGGCTACAGAGTTGGCCGGAAGGAGTCGCGCCGTGAAGGCGATGCTGGTTCTCGACGATGGCCGGACATTCACCGGGACCGCATTCGGTGCCGTTGGCCAAACCCTGGGCGAAGCAGTGTTTTCCACCGGCATGTCCGGCTACCAGGAGACCCTGACCGACCCCAGCTATCACCGGCAGATCGTGGTGGCCACCGCGCCGCAGATCGGCAACACCGGCTGGAACGACGAGGACAGCGAAAGCCGCGGCGACAAGATCTGGGTCGCCGGCTATGCGGTGCGCGATCCCTCGCCCCGAGTGTCGAACTGGCGCGCCAAAGGGACGCTGGAGGACGAGCTGATCCGCCAGCAGATCGTCGGGATCGCCGGCATCGACACCCGCGCGCTGGTCCGCCATCTACGCAGCCGCGGTTCGATGAAGGCGGGGGTGTTCTCCGGCGAAGCGCTCGCGCCGCCCGAAGAACTGACCGAACGGGTCCGCGGCCAGCGGCCGATGCTCGGTGCCGACCTGGCCGGTCAGGTCAGCACGCCGGACGCCTACGTCGTTGAACCCGAAGGGCCGCACCGCTTCACCGTCGCCGCGATCGACCTCGGGATCAAGACCAACACTCCGCGCAACTTCGCCCGCCGCGGTGTGCGCAGCCGCGTGCTGCCCTCGTCGGCGACCTTCGAGCAGATTGCCGAATTCAAACCGGACGGGGTGTTTCTGTCCAACGGCCCGGGCGACCCAGCCACCGCCGATCACATCGTCGCGGTCACCCGTGAGGTGCTCAGCGCCGGAATCCCGTTGTTCGGCATCTGCTTCGGCAACCAGATCCTGGGCCGCGCGCTCGGCCTGTCGACCTACAAGATGGTCTTCGGTCACCGGGGCATCAACATCCCGGTGATGGACCATGCGACCGGACGGGTGGCCGTCACCGCCCAGAACCACGGGTTCGCCCTCGAAGGGGAAGCGGGCCAGCGGTTCGACACACCGTTCGGTGCGGCGGTGGTCAGCCACACCTGCGCCAACGACGGGGTCGTCGAGGGCGTGAAACTTGCTGACGGACGAGCCTTTTCGGTGCAGTACCACCCGGAGGCCGCGGCGGGGCCGCACGATGCCGAGTACTTGTTCGACCAATTCGTCGACCTGATGGCAGGGGAGAACACGTAATGCCGCGGCGGACTGATCTCAACCATGTCCTGGTAATCGGCTCCGGGCCGATCGTCATCGGGCAGGCCTGCGAATTCGACTACTCCGGAACCCAGGCCTGCCGGGTGCTGCGCGCCGAAGGTCTCGAGGTGAGCCTGGTCAACTCCAACCCCGCCACGATCATGACCGACCCGGAATACGCCGACCACACCTACGTCGAGCCCATCACCCCGGCATTCGTCGAGCGGGTCATCGCGCAACAAGCCGAGCGGGGCCACAAGATCGACGCCCTGCTGGCCACCCTGGGTGGCCAGACCGCGCTGAACACCGCGGTGGCGCTGTACGAGAACGGGGTGCTCGAGAAGTACGGCGTCGAACTGATCGGCGCCGATTTCGACGCCATTCAGCGCGGCGAGGACCGGCAGCGGTTCAAGGACATCGTCGCCAAGGTCGGAGGCGAATCAGCCCGCAGCCGAGTCTGTTTCACCATGGACGAAGTTCGCGAGACGGTCGGCGAGCTCGGCCTGCCGGTGGTGGTTCGCCCGTCGTTCACCATGGGCGGGCTGGGCTCGGGCCTGGCGCACACCGCCGAAGAGGTCGACCGGATGGCCGGCGCCGGGCTGGCCGCGTCGCCCAGTGCGAACGTCCTGATCGAGGAATCGATCTACGGCTGGAAGGAATTCGAGCTCGAGCTGATGCGCGACGGCAAGGACAACGTCGTCGTGGTGTGCTCGATCGAGAACGTCGACCCGATGGGTGTGCACACCGGCGACTCGGTGACGGTGGCGCCGGCGATGACGCTGACTGACCGCGAGTACCAGCGGATGCGGGATCTCGGCATCGACATCCTGCGCGAGGTCGGCGTGGACACCGGCGGCTGCAACATCCAGTTCGCGGTCGACCCGCACGACGGCCGGCTGGTCGTCATCGAGATGAACCCCCGGGTGTCGCGGTCGAGCGCGTTGGCCTCCAAGGCCACCGGTTTTCCGATCGCCAAGATTGCCGCGAAACTGGCGGTCGGCTACACCCTCGACGAGATCCTCAACGACATCACCAAGGAAACCCCGGCCTGTTTCGAGCCCACGCTGGACTATGTGGTGGTCAAAGCGCCGCGCTTCGCGTTCGAGAAGTTCCCCGGCGCCGACCCGACGCTGACCACCACGATGAAGTCCGTCGGCGAGGCGATGTCGTTGGGCCGCAACTTCATCGAGGCGCTCGGCAAGGTGATGCGGTCGCTGGAGACCAAGCGCACCGGCTTCTGGACCGGACCGGACGACGACGGAACCGCCGAGGATGCGTTGGAGCGGCTACGGACGCCCACCGACGGCCGGCTCTACGACGTCGAACTGGCGCTGCGGCTGGGAGCGTCGGTCGACCGGGTGGCCGAGGCCTCCGGGATCGACCCGTGGTTCGTCGCGCAGATCGCCGAGTTGCTGACGCTGCGCCGTGAGGTGAGCGAGGCTGCTGTCCTCGACGGCGACCTACTGCGCCGGTGCAAGCACAACGGCTTGTCGGACCGCCAGATCGCCTCGCTGCGGCCGGAATTGGCCGGCGAAGGCGGCGTGCGCTCGCTGCGGCGACGCCTCGGCATCCACCCGGTGTACAAGACCGTGGACACCTGCGCCGCGGAGTTCGAGGCCAAGACGCCGTATCACTACAGCAGCTACGAGCTCGACCCCGCCGCCGAGACCGAGGTGGCGCCGCAGACCGAGAAGCCCAAGGTGCTGATCCTCGGCTCGGGTCCGAATCGGATCGGCCAGGGTATCGAGTTCGATTACAGCTGCGTGCACGCCGCAACCACGTTGTCGCAGGCCGGTTTCGAGACGGTGATGGTCAACTGCAACCCCGAGACGGTGTCCACCGACTACGACACCGCCGACCGGCTCTACTTCGAGCCGTTGACGTTCGAGGACGTGCTGGAGGTCTTCCACGCCGAGCAGCTGTCCGGTGCCGGCGGACCCGGAGTCGTCGGTGTGATCGTGCAACTCGGCGGGCAGACGCCGCTGGGTCTGGCGCAGCGGCTCGCCGACGAGGGTGTCCCGATCGTCGGCACCCCGCCCGAGGCCATCGACCTGGCCGAAGATCGCGGCGCTTTCGGCGACCTGCTGGCCGCGGCCGGGCTGCCCGCGCCGCGTTACGGCATGGCCACCACGTTCGCGCAGGCCCGCCGAATCGCCGCCGACATCGGCTATCCGGTGCTGGTCCGGCCGTCCTACGTGCTGGGTGGGCGCGGCATGGAGATCGTCTATGACGACGAAACCCTGCAGGGCTACATCGCCCGCGCCACCGAACTGTCGCCCGAACACCCGGTGCTGGTGGACCGCTTCCTCGAGGACGCCATCGAGATCGACGTCGACGCGCTGTGCGACGGCGACGAGGTCTACATCGGCGGCATCATGGAGCACATCGAAGAGGCCGGCATCCACTCCGGCGACTCGGCGTGTGCGCTGCCGCCGGTCACCCTGGGACGCAGCGACATCGAGAAGGTCCGCACGGCAACCGAGGCGATCGCCCACGGCATCGGCGTGATCGGCCTGCTCAACGTGCAGTACGCGTTGAAGGACGACGTGCTGTACGTGCTGGAGGCCAACCCGCGGGCCAGCCGCACCGTGCCGTTCGTCTCCAAGGCCACCGCGATACCGCTGGCCAAGGCCTGCGCCCGAATCATGCTCGGTGCCAAGATCTCTGAGCTCCGCGCAGAAGGCCTGCTGGTGGCCGTCGGCGACGGCGGTAACGCGGCGCCGAACGCTCCGATTGCCGTCAAGGAGGCCGTGCTGCCGTTCCACCGGTTCCGTAAGGCCGACGGTTCCGGCGTCGACTCGCTGCTCGGGCCCGAGATGAAATCGACCGGCGAGGTGATGGGCATCGACCGCGACTTCGGCAGCGCGTTCGCGAAAAGCCAGACCGCGGCCTACGGGTCGCTGCCCGCCACCGGAACGATCTTCGTCTCGGTCGCCAACCGGGACAAGCGCTCGTTGGTGTTCCCGGTGAAACGCCTCGCCGATTTGGGCTTCCGGGTACTGGCTACCGAGGGGACCGCGGAGATGCTGCGCCGCAACGGGATTCCGTGCGACGAGGTGCGCAAGCACTTCGAAGAGGCGCGGCCGGACCGGCCCAAGATGTCGGCCGTGGACGCAATCCGTGCCGGCGAGGTCGACATGGTGTTCAACACCCCCTACGGAAACTCCGGCCCGCGCATTGACGGCTACGAAATCCGGGCGGCCGCAGTCGGAGTCAACATTCCGTGTGTCACGACCGTGCAGGGAGTGTCGGCCGCCGTGCAGGGCATCGAAGCGGGCATCCGCGGCGACATCGATGTGCGCTCGCTGCAAGAGCTGCACAGCTCGCTGAATAACGGCGGCCAGTAGTCGTGCCCGGGTTCGGTGCCCGGCTGGCCGACGCGATCTCCCGTCGCGGGCCGCTGTGTCTGGGCATCGACCCGCATCCTGAGCTGCTGCGGGCGTGGGATCTGCCGGTCAGCCCCGATGGCCTGGCGGCTTTCTGTGACATCTGCGTGGCGGCCTTCACCGGCTTCGCGATCGTCAAACCTCAGGTCGCGTTCTTCGAGGCTTACGGAGCCGCGGGCTACGCCGTGCTCGAGCGCACGATGGCCGCGCTGCACGAGGCCGGGGTGCTGGTGCTGGCCGACGCCAAGCGCGGCGACATCGGCTCGACGATGGCGGCCTACGCGGCCGCCTGGACCGGCGACTCGCCGCTGGCCGCCGACGCCGTCACCGCGTCGCCCTACCTGGGTTTCGGCTCGCTGCAGCCGCTGCTGGACAGCGCTGCGGCCCACGGTCGCGGGGTATTCGTGCTGGCCGCGACGTCCAACCCGGAGGGCGCGAGCGTGCAACGCGCCCAGATCGACGGCCGGCCGGTGGCCCAGCTGATCGTCGACCAGGCCGCGGCGGTGAACCGGGCGACGGCGCCCGACCCCGGCTCGGTCGGCGTGGTGGTGGGCGCCACGTTGACCGATGTGCCTGACGTCAGCGCTCTCGGCGGACCGGTGCTGGTACCCGGTGTCGGTTTCCAGGGCGGCCGGCCTGATGCCCTCAGCGGCCTGGGTGGGGCCGTTTCCGGGCAGCTGCTGCCCGCGGTGTCGCGCGACGTGCTGCGGGCCGGACCGGACGTGCCAGCGGTGCGCGCGGCAGGGGAGCGGATGCGCGACGCGGTCGCCTACCTGGCCCGCTGAGCGCCACATCCCGATCTACGACACGGCGTCGTTCTCTTTTCGGCCGGATGGGCTGTTTGCGGCGACACGCGCGACACGCCGCAAAATTCGTAACCGGGCCAGATTTCCCTTTTTGACCAGTGTCAAGGCGTCTGGGCGGAGAGTTCTCCGGCGACCGGCCGGCGGTGCAGCTGATGCCAAAAGACCTGGTAGAGACATTTTTGCGGTAGTTAAAGCGGCTGGCCGCCCGACTCGTCCACGCGCTCGAGGATGGCCGGCCCGGCCGTCGCGATCGGGCCCTTTCCGACGCCATAAGCTGCGTCTTTGTAGCTTCAACCAGGGGGGCGGGTTAGATTTCGTCTGGAGGCGTGGGTACGGTCGTCACCGCTGGCTGGACTACCTGGCCGAGACAAATGAAGATCGAAATCTGTTGCTGATCGATACGGAGGAATCGTGGCCCTTCCCCAGTTGACCGACGAGCAGCGCGCGGCAGCGTTGGAGAAGGCTGCCGCCGCACGCCGAGCCCGAGCCGAGCTCAAAGACCGGCTGAAGCGTGGCGGCACCAATCTCAAGCAGGTGCTCAAGGATGCCGAGACCAACGAGGTCTTGGGCAAGATGAAGGTTTCCGCGTTGCTGGAAGCCCTGCCGAAGGTCGGCAAGGTCAAGGCGCAGGAAATCATGACCGAGCTGGAGATCGCCCCGACGCGCCGTCTGCGCGGCCTCGGCGACCGTCAGCGCAAGGCCTTGTTGGAAAAGTTCGACTTCACCGCCTGACCCTGGCGACTATGCAGGCCCGTGGGCCTGGGGAAGAGCCGGGCAAAAGCCTGAGCCTCTTCCGGGAGAGTCGTTGAGTACTGACGGAGGACCGGACGGCATGGCACGCGTGATCGTGCTGTCCGGTCCGTCCGCAGTGGGTAAATCAACCATCGTCCGCTGCCTGCGGGAGCGGATTCCAGATCTGCATTTCAGCGTCTCCGCCACCACCCGGGCGCCCCGCCCCGGCGAGGTCGACGGAGTCGACTATTACTTCGTGTCGCCAGACCGTTTTGATCAGCTGATCGACGACGGTTCGCTGCTGGAGTGGGCGGAGATCCACGGCGGCCTGCACCGTTCGGGCACGCTCGCCGGGCCGGTCCGAGACGCTGTCAGGGCCGGACACCCCGTCCTGATCGAGGTCGACCTGGCCGGCGCCCGTGCGGTCAAGCAGGCAATGCCCGAGGTGATCACCGTGTTTCTGGCCCCCCCGAGCTGGGCGGCGTTGGAGGCGCGGCTGGCCGGTCGGGGGACCGAAACACCCGAGGTGATCGAGCGCCGGCTCGCCACCGCCCGTGTCGAATTGGCGGCCCAGGACGACTTCGACGAGGTCGTGGTAAATCGCCAATTGGAAACAGCGTGCTCAGAATTGGTATCATTGCTGGTCGGAACTTCGCCGGAGACGGCGTGACCTTCCAACTAGACTCGATTCCCGTTTCGTCGCAGCTCAGCTATATGCCGCCAGGAGAACATTTACGTGAGTAGTTCGCAGACCGACAGCTCGTTAGCCGCCGTCCCCGACCAGTTCGACCCGGCGTCGGGCGGCATCGGCGCCTACGACACCCCGCTGGGTATCACCAACCCGCCCATTGACGAACTGCTGGCGCGGGTGTCCAGCAAGTACGCGCTGGTGATCTACGCCGCCAAGCGCGCCCGGCAGATCAACGACTACTACAACCAGCTGGGTGAGGGCATCCTCGAGTACGTCGGCCCGCTGGTCGAGCCGGGTCTGCAGGAGAAGCCGCTCTCGATCGCGATGCGCGAGATCCACGGCGACCTGCTCGAGCACACCGAAGGCGAGTAACGGCGAGCTTGGGATGAGCCTCTCGGGTGAGCAGCGAACGGACCGCAAACGGATCGTCGTCGGCGTCGCCGGAGGCATCGCCGCCTACAAGGCGGCCACGGTCGTCCGTCAGCTCACCGAGGCCGGCCACCAGGTCCGCGTCATCCCCACCGAATCCGCGCTGCGGTTCGTCGGGGCGGCCACCTTCGAAGCGCTGTCCGGCCAGCCCGTGCAGACCGGCGTGTTCGACAACGTGCCGCAGGTGCCGCACGTCGCCATCGGCCAGACCGCCGATCTTGTCGTTGTCGCGCCCGCCACGGCCGATCTACTCGCGCGTGCCGTCCACGGCCGCGCCGACGACCTGCTGACCGCGACGCTGCTGACCGCCCGATGTCCGGTGCTGTTCGCTCCGGCCATGCACACCGAGATGTGGCAGCACCCCGCCACCGTCGACAATGTCGCCACGCTGCGCCGCCGCGGTGCCGTGGTGCTCGAACCGGCGTCCGGCCGGCTGACCGGTGAAGACAGCGGAGCAGGCCGGCTGCCCGAGGCCGAGGAGATCGTCACCCTCGCTCGATTGCTGCTGGAACGGCACGATGCGCTGCCCTACGACCTGGCCGGTATCAAGTTGCTGGTGACCGCCGGTGGTACCCGCGAGCCGATCGACCCGGTCCGCTTCATCGGCAACCGCAGTTCCGGCAAGCAGGGCTACGCGTTGGCGCGGGTCGCTGCCCAGCGCGGCGCCGAGGTCACCCTGATCGCCGGGCATACCGCCGGACTGATCGATCCGGCCGGCGTCGAGGTCGTGCACATCAGCTCGGCCCAACAGCTTCGCGACGCGGTGTCCAAACACGCACCCGATGTCCACGTGCTCGCGATGGCCGCGGCCGTCGCAGACTTCCGGCCCGCGCACGTCGCAACCGCGAAGATCAAGAAGGGCGCCGACGAACCCGAGTCCATTGACCTCGTCCGCAACGACGACGTGTTGGCCGCGGCCGTTCAGTCGCGCACCGCGGGGCAGCTGCCGAATATGCGGGCCATTGTCGGCTTCGCCGCCGAGACTGGCGACGCCAATGGTGACGTGCTGTTTCACGCGCGGGCCAAGTTGCAGCGCAAGGGATGTGACCTGCTGGTGGTCAACGCCGTCGGCGATGGGAAAGCCTTCGAGGTGGACCACAACGACGGCTGGCTGCTGGCCGCCGACGGCACCGAGTCGGCCCTGCAGCCCGGCTCGAAGACTTTGATGGCCAGCCGTATCGTGGACGCGATCGGCACGTTCCTGCAGCGCGGCACCTGAAACGCCACGCGGCTTCCAGGGCCCCGCGGACCGGTCGGTAACATATACCAGCCTGGCGATATAATTTGCCTAACTAACAATTTTTCATGTGCCTTGAAAGGTAGAGAGTGTGAGCGAAAACGGTCGGTTGTTCACCAGCGAATCGGTGACCGAGGGGCATCCAGACAAGATCTGTGACGCGATCAGTGACTCGGTGCTCGATGCGCTGCTGGCGGTGGACCCGCGCTCACGTGTCGCCGTCGAGACGGCCGTCACCACCGGTCAGGTCCACGTCATCGGCGAGGTCACCACGAACGCCAAAGAGGCGTTCGCCGACATCACCAACACCGTCCGCGAACGCATCCTCGAGATCGGCTACGACCACTCCGACAAGGGCTTCGACGGTCTGACGTGCGGCGTCAACATCGGCATCGGCCGACAGTCGCCCGACATCGCGCAGGGCGTCGACACCGCCCACGAGACCCGCGTCGAGGGCGCCGCTGACCCGCTGGATCTGCAGGGCGCCGGCGATCAGGGACTGATGTTCGGCTACGCGATCAGCGACACACCCGAGCTGATGCCGCTGCCGATCGCGCTGGCCCACCGCCTGGCGCGGCGGCTGACCGAGGTCCGCAAAAACGGAACGCTGGACTATCTGCGCCCGGACGGCAAGACCCAGGTCACCATCGAGTACGAGGACAACGTCCCGACCCGGCTGGACACCGTGGTGATCTCCACCCAGCACGCCGACGGGATCGATCTGGTGAAGACCCTGGATCCCGATCTCCAGACGCACGTGATCAAGACCGTGCTCGCCGACCTCGCCCACGAGACGCTGGACACCTCGTCGACCCGGGTGCTGATCAACCCGACCGGCAAGTTCGTCGTCGGCGGACCGATGGGTGACGCCGGCCTGACCGGCCGCAAGATCATCGTCGACACCTACGGCGGCTGGGCCCGCCACGGCGGCGGCGCCTTCTCCGGGAAGGACCCGTCCAAGGTGGACCGGTCGGCGGCGTACGCGATGCGCTGGGTGGCCAAGAACATCGTCGCGGCTGGACTGGCGGAGCGGGTCGAGGTTCAGGTCGCCTACGCGATCGGCAAGGCGGCCCCGGTCGGCCTGTTCATCGAGACCTTCGGTACCGCCACCGTCGACCCGGTCAAGATCGAGAAGATCGTGCCCGAGGTGTTCGACCTACGGCCGGGCGCGATCGTCCGCGACCTGGACCTGCTGCGCCCGATCTACGCGCCGACCGCCGCGTACGGTCACTTCGGCCGCACCGACATCGACCTGCCGTGGGAGCAGATCAACAAGGTCGAGGACCTGCAGCGCGCCGTCTAGCGCCAATCGCAAGCCTGGCGCATGCGGTGCGGCCGGCCGTGCGGCTGGCCGAACGTGCGGCTGGCCGCACACTCGGCGCGCGTCAAGCCGTGAACTGGTAGTCGTCGAGGTCGAAACGCCTACTGCGCCAGTAGACTTCGAACGTGTTGGCGGGTCGCAGTGCGACGTCGCCGTTCTTGTCGAAGTAATAGCTGTTGGCGCCCTGGCAACTGTCCTGCCAGAACACCTGGCGATGCCGGCGGCTCAACTGCTCGGCGAAGTAGCGGGCATTGGCGTGCTCGCTGATCTCGACGCGGCTGGCGCCGCGCTGCCGGGCCCGCTTCATGCACCGCACCATGTGGTGCGTCTGCGCCTCGATCAAGGCGAAGTACGACGAGCCGACATAGCCGTACGGGCCCATCGTGGAGAAGAAATTGGGAAAGCCGGGAATGGCGGTGCCCTCGTAGGCCTGGGCGCGGTTCTCTTCCCAGAACTGCTTCAGCGAGCGTCCGCCGCTGCCGGTGACCGCAAATGTCGGTGTGGTGTCGGCGTCGAACACGTGAAAACCGGTGGCCAGCACCAGCACATCGATCTCGAAGTTGGCGCCGTCGGTGGTGGCCACCGCGGACGGCGTGATCTTGTCGATCGGCTGAGTCACCAGTCGGACGTTGCTGCGGTTGTACGTCGACAGATAGCTGTTGTGGAAACCCGGACGTTTACATCCGATCGCGTAGCTCGGGGTGAGCTGTTGACGCAACACCGGGTCACTGACCTTAAGCCGTAGATAGGCGCGGCCGAGCGACTGCATCCAGCGGGCCAGGGGATACACGGTGAAGTACTGCGCCGGAAGCGGAAAGGTCACCTCGACGTAGGTCTGGGTGATCAGCCGTTGCAGGGTCTTGGCGCCGGGCAGGCGCAGCGCCCAGTGCGCCGGGGCGGGCAGTGGCACGTCGAACTTCGGGAAGCACCAGATCGGTGTGCGCTGAAAGACGTTGAGCTCTTTGACAATTGGCGCAATCTGCGGGATCAGCTGCACGGCCGAGGCGCCGGTGCCGATCACCGCGACCCGCTTACCGGTCAGGTCGAGGGTGTGGTCCCAGCGGGCGGTGTGCACTGCGGTGCCGGCGAAGGAGTCGACGCCGTCGATGTCGGGCGGCTTGGGCACGGTGAGCACACCGCTGCCGTTGTAGAGGAATCGCGCGGTGACCTCGCCGCCGGGATCGAGGCGCACGCGCCACAGCGACCGCTCGTCGTCGAACTCGGCGGAGACCACCTTGGTGTTGAACCGGATCTTCGGCCGGATGCCGTACTTGTCGGTGCAGTGCTCGGCGTACGCCTTGAGTTCGCCACCGCGGGCGTAGGTCCGCGACCAGTCCGGCCGCTGCTCGAATGAGTACTGGTACGACGCTGACGGAATGTCCACCGCGATACCGGGATAGGTGTTCCAGTACCAGGTGCCGCCGACCTCGTCGCCGGCCTCGACGACGAGGTAGTCGCTGAAGCCTTCCCGGTCGAGCTTGATGGCGGCGCCGATGCCGGAGAATCCCGCGCCGACGATCAGGCAGTGGTAGTCGGGTTCGCTCACCGGTGCCTCCTTTGAGCCGTGACGGCCGGTTAGTCGATACCGACGGTACCGCGTATCTAGTGCAGTGCCGCTTTCAGGGCGGCGAGACCGCGGTTGGTTGCCTCTGCCGCTGCCGGGATGAGCAGCGCGAAGCTGACATAGCCGTGCACCAGCGTGCTTTCGTTGCTCAGCTCGACCGGCACACCGGCGTCGTCGAGCAGCTTGGCGTAGACGGCGGCGTCGTCACGCAGCGGATCGTGCTCCGCGCTACCGATGAAGGCCGGGGCCAGCCCGGAGAAATCCGCGGCGTTGCACGGCGCCAGGGCGGGCGGCAGCGCCTTCGGGTCGCCGATGTCGACGCCCGGGATGTACCAGCTCAGGAACGCGTCGATGACGTCGCGATCCAGGATCGGCGCATCGGCGTTCTCGGTGAACGACGGCATCGACAGATCGGCGGTGATGGTCGGATACCACAGGAGCTGAAATGCCAGCGTCGGTCCGCCCTCGTCGCGGGTCCGCTGAGCGATCACTGCGGCGAGGTTACCGCCGGCCGAGTCGCCGGCGACCGCGATCCGGTCGGGGTCGCCGCCCAGTTCGGTGGCGTTCGCGGCGACCCAGTGCAGCGCGGCCCAGCAGTCGTTCAGCCCGGCCGGGAAGGGGTGCTCGGGCGCCAGCCGGTAGTCGACGGACACCACGATCGCGTCGGCGCCGACCGCGTGCGCCCGGGCGACCGGGTCGTGGGTTTCCAGGTCGCCGAGGGCAAAGCCCCCGCCGTGGTAGAAGACGACGATCGGCAGGTTGTCGGCCTCGGACCGGGGCCAGTAGATCCGGACCGGGATGTCGGTGAGATCGCCGTGGCCAATCGTGCGGTCTTCGATGCGCAGATCCGGCAGCATCTCCGGCGGCGCCTTCAGCTGGCGCAGCCGCGCGCGGGCGACGTCGACTCCATCGGACGCCTTGAAAGTCATCGGGAACGCGTCGACCAGAACCTTCAGCGTCGGATCGATCTGCGGTCGGGCGGTGGTCGGCTCCGTCATGGATCTACCGTACGTGCAGCGCGTCCCGTAGCGCCGTCAACCCACGGTCCATCGCCTCGGTCGCCGCGGGCACCACTCCGGCGTAGCCGAGGTAGCCGTGCACCATCGACGTGGCGTTGTGTACCTCGACCGGAACACCGGCCGCCGCGAGCAGCTCGCCGTAGCGCGCCCCGTCGTCGCGCAGCGGATCGTGGCCGGCGACGCCAATGTAGGCGGCAGGCAAGTCGGCCAGATTCGCGGCCCGGCCCGGCGCCATCCCGACCGGCGGATCGAACAGGTCGATCTCGCCCGCGTAGTAGCGGCTGAAAGCGCCTACGGCGGCGCTGTCGAGCACCGCGGCGTCGGCGTTCTCGGTGAACGACGGCAGCGACGAATCCCACAAGGTGGCCGGGTACCACAACAGCTGGAACAGGATCGGCGCCCCGCTCTCGTCCCGTGCGCGCTGTGCGATGACGGCCGAAATGTTGCCGCCCGCGGAATCTCCGGCCACCGCAAGCCGACTCGCGTCGGCGCCGATCTCGTCGCCGTGTCGGGCGACCCATTGTGTTGCGGCCCAGGCATCGTCGATCGCGGCGGGGTAGGGATGCTCGGGCGCCAACCGGTACTCGACGGACACCACCACGGCGGAGGCGCCGACGGCGTGCTGGCGGGCGGTGCCGTCGTGGGTGTCGAGGTCGCCGACGACAAAGCCGCCACCGTGAAAGAACATCACCACCGGCGGGGCGTCGTCATCGGTTGGCGGCCAGTAGATCCGGATGTTGATCGGTCCGGCCGGCCCGTCGATGGCGCGATCTTCCACCCGGATTTCGGGATGGAAGCTGCGACGCGGCAGGTTGCGGAGCGCTTGGCGGGCCGCATCGACACCGTCGTCGGCGGATAACCGGAACGGGACCGCGTCCAGTACCTTCTGCAGGATGGGATCGATCGCGGATCCGGAGTCGACGCTGGGCATGCAGACACCGTACGCACCGCGGGTCATGCTCGGCGCCTGGGTGGCCGGAGGTTGGGCCGGCATCGCCTACGGCGTGTTTTTGACCATCGTGGCGCTCCGTTCGCCGCCCGGTGCGGAGCTGACCGGGGTGTGGGGCGCGCAACCGGCGTTCAAGGGATCGATGGCGCTGTTGCTCGCGCTCGCGGCGGCCGCGCATCCGATCGTCCGCGAACGGCGCTGGCTGATGCCGGCGTTGCTGTTCTCCGCGGTCGGCGACGTGCTGTTGGCGGTTCCGTGGTGGGCGCCGTCGTTCGTGTTCGGGTTGGGCGCATTCTTGTTGGCGCACTTGTGTTTTCTGGGCGCACTGGTGCCTCTGGCGCGAAAGACGAGAGCGTCGCGGCAGTCTGGCCGATCTCGGGCGCGCTGGATCGCAATCGGGTTGCTCTGGGCCGCGTGCGTGGGCCTGCTGACCTGGTTCTGGCCGCAGTTGAGCCGCGACGCTATGACGGTCCCGGTCACGGTCTACATGGTGGTACTGGTGGCGATGGTGTCGGCCGCGCTGCTGGCGCAGCTGCCGACGCGGTGGACGGCGTACGGTGCGCTGTGCTTCGCCTGGTCGGACTCGATGATCGGGATCAGTCGGTTCGTGCTGGGTTCTGAGCAGCTGGCGGTGCCGATCTGGTGGACGTACGCCGCGGCGCAGGTGTTGATCACCGCGGGCTTCTTCTTCGGTCGGATGTCGACGGCCTCTGCTACACCTGGCGAGTGACCACCCGGACCCGGCAGGCTGCGGCATTCGAGCCGATTGCCCGAGTGCTGCCGATGCTGTCGGTGCCACATTTGGATCGGGAATTCGACTATCTGGTGTCCGAGGAGCAATCCGATGACGCCCAACCCGGTGTGCGCGTGCGACTGCGCTTCCATGGCCGACTGGTCGACGGGTTCATTCTGGAACGCCGCACCGAGACCGATCATGTCGGCAAACTGGCCTGGCTGGACCGCGTGGTGTCGGCCGAGGCGGTGCTCACGCCGGAGATCCGCCGACTGGTCGACGCCGTCGCGGCCCGCTACGCCGGCACCCGCGCCGACGTGCTGCGGCTGGCGGTGCCGCCGCGGCATGCCAAGGTGGAAAGCGAAAACCGAACGCCGCCAGAGCTTTCCACGGTTGGCGAGGTTGACCGGGCTGGCTGGGAGGCCTACAGCAGTGGCGGGCAGTTCCTGGCGGCGCTGGCCGAGAGCCGTGCCGCGCGTGCGGTGTGGCAGGCGTTGCCCGGCGAGCTGTGGTCCGACCGCTTCGCCGAGGCCGCCGCGCAGACCGTGCGGTCCGGTCGCGCGGTGTTGGTGATTGTGCCGGACCAGCGCGACGTCGACACGATGTGGCGGGCCGCGACGGCGTTGCTCGGCGAAGACGGAGTGGTCGCGCTGTCGGCGGGCCTTGGTCCGTCCGCGCGTTACCGGCGCTGGCTGGCCGCGCTGCGCGGCGATGCGCGGCTGGTGGTCGGCACGCGCAGCGCAGTATTCGCGCCAGTCAGCGATCTCGGGCTGGTCATGGTGTGGGACGACGGTGACGACACGCTGGCCGAACCGCGGGCGCCCTATCCGCATGCCCGCGAGGTGGCGATGTTGCGCGCGCACCAAATGCGTTGCGCCGCAGTGATTGGCGGCTATGCACGCACTGCCGAGGCGCAGTCGCTGGTGCGGAGCGGATGGGCACACGATGTGGTCGCGACGCGAACGGTGGTGCGCGCCCGGACTCCGCGGGTGGTCGCGCTCGATGACGGCGGGTACGCCGACGCACGCGATCCGGCGGCGCGCACCGCGCGGCTGCCATCGGTAGCGCTGCGCGCCGCGCGCTCGGCGCTGCAGGCCGAGACGCCGGTGCTGGTCCAGGTGCCGCGGCGGGGCTACATTCCGTCGCTGGCGTGTGCGCGATGCCGGGCGGTTGCCCGCTGCCGGCATTGCACCGGCCCGCTGTCGCTGGAGGACCGGGGCGGCAGCGCGCCGGTCTGCCGCTGGTGCGGCCGTGCCGACCCGGCGCTGCGCTGCGGTGCCTGCGGGTCCGACGCGGTGCGGGCCGTCGTGGTAGGCGCCCGGCGCACAGCCGAAGAGCTGGGCCGCGCGTTCGCGGGCACGACGGTGATCACGTCTGCGGGCGAGGCGGTGGTGTCCGAGGTCGACGCTCGACCAGCTCTGGTGGTCGCCACCCCGGGTGCCGAACCGCGGGCCGCCGGGGGATACGGCGCAGCGCTGCTGCTGGACAGCTGGGCGCTGCTGGGCCGTCAGGATCTGCGCGCGGCCGAGGACACGCTGCGACGGTGGATGGCCGCGGCGGCGTTGGTGCGTTCGCATGAGGCCGGCGGGGTGGTAGCCGTCGTCGCCGAGGCGTCCGTGCCGACCGTGCAGGCGCTGATCCGTTGGGATCCGGTCGGGCATGCCGACGCCGAGTTGGCCGCGCGCACCGAGGTCGCGTTGCCCCCGAGCGTGCACATGGCGGCTCTCGACGGCACCGGCGCGGCGGTTGCGGCGTTGCTCGACGAAATCCGGCTGCCGGAAACCGCCGAACTGCTCGGCCCGGTGCCGCTGCCGCCGGGTGTGCGGCGACCGCCCGGTGTGGCCGCCGACGAGCCGGTGAGCCGAATGCTGGTGCGGGTCAGCCGCGAACAGGGTCTGGCGCTGGCAGGCGAGCTGCGACGCGGCGTCGCGGTGGTCAGCGCCCGCCAGACCAGCGAGCCGGTCCGCGTGCAGATCGACCCGCTGCACATCGGCTGATTCGGAGACGTCGGCTGCGTGTGTCGCCGCGCGCAATGCGCGTTGTCGTGCGACGATGCGGAATATCGGCCGAGCGCCAACGGAGCCAAGCGGTCTTGCTTTCCCGCGTCGAGGGAGGTCAGATATGGCGACACAGACAGACACTGCACGGATCGGGCGTTGCCTTGTCTTCGCACGTGAGCACCTCAAAGAGGCTCGCGCCGCCGACGACCAGATCCGCGCCATGAAATGGGACGCCGTCATGGACCAATTCATCGACGCCTGGCCACGGCAGAAGTCGGCGTGATCATCGATCCCGTTCACTGAACCGCGATCACGACGAGCGGGCGGACCCGCTGCGGCGCAATATACGACCCCCAGTTGCGTTGATCTACGCGCCTTGGCCGACGTTGTCAGCCTCCGGGTCGACGGATAGTCGAGTCATTCGCGCGACCCGAGAGATTTACGTAGTGCACTACTGACGCCTTTTGGGGCCGCCGTTGACACAGTTGGTTTCCCAGAAAGGTGACAGCCATGCTCAAAACAATTGATGTAGTCGACGTCGCCAACCTGCCTCTGGCGCCGAAGAATCCGCTGCCCTACCGACAACAGCTCAGCGCTGTGCGTTCGTTTATCGACGGACATCAGGAGCTCCTCGACGCCGGTGGCTCGGTCACCCGCATCGTCCTGGGGCCCAAATGGCTTTTCCCGCCGGCCGTGCTGATCGCCTCGCCGCAAGGGGCGCGCGACGTTCTCGGCCGCACCGACGAGATCTCCGACCGCGGCGGGACTACGACCGCGGTTCAACTGCGCCGGCTGATGGGCGGCAATCTGCTGGTGCTGCCGCACCGCGAATGGTTGCCCCGGCGGCGAACACTGCAGCCGATGTTCACCAAACAGCGGATTTCGCGCTACGCCGGCCACATGGCTGCTGCCGCGCAGACGGTGGTCGACGGGTGGCGCGACGACGCGACCGTCGACCTGGACGCCGAATGCCGCACCCTCACATTGCGGGCACTCGGCCGGTCGGTGCTCGGCATGGATCTCGACGCCCAGGCTGATGCCATCGGACAGGCGTTGCGACCCGCGTTGTCATGGATCGCGGACCGCGGGCTTCGGCCGGTGAACCTGCCGCAGTGGGCTCCGACCGCCGGTCAGCGGCGGGCACGCGCGGGTAATCGGACGTTGCACCGGATGGCCGCGGACATCCTCGCGGCGGTGCGAGAGGATCCCGACCGGGACGCTCCACTGGTCCGCGCTCTGGTCGCTGCGACGGATCCTGTTACAGATCAACCACTTTCGGACGATGAGATCTGCCACGAGCTGGTGCTGTTCATTCTCGCGGGACACGACACCACGTCGACCACCCTGGCGTACTCACTCTGGGCTCTCGGGCGCCATCCCGACATCCAAGAGCGGGTGTTCGATGAGGTGTGCGCGCTCGGGGACCGGCCGCTGACACCCGACGACGTGCCGCGGCTCGGTCACACCGTGCGGGTGCTGCACGAGGCACTTCGGCTGTGCCCGCCTGCCGCCGGAACGCCCCGGATGCTCAACCAGGATCTGGCCGTTGACGGCTACCGACTAGAGGCCGGCACCATCGCGGTGGTCAGCTTCTACGCCATGCACCGCGACCCGCAGCTGTGGGATCACCCCCTGACATTTGACCCGGACCGATTCCTACCGGAGCGATCTCAGGGCCGAAGCCGTTGGCAGTACCTGCCTTTCGGCGGCGGACCGCGGTCTTGCATCGGTGATCACTTCGCCATGCTGGAAGCCACCCTTGCGTTGGCAACGATCATTCGCGCCACTGAAATCACATCGCTCAGGGGCGACTTCCCCCTTGCCACACCGTTTACAGTCGTTGCGTCGGAACCGATTCCGGCCCGCGTCGGTGTGCGGAGCTCAGGCGTGGCGGGCCGCTTCATGAACGAGTTGGACGCGCGAGGTCAGACCCAGCTTGGTGTACACGTGGGTGAGATGGGTTTGCACGGTCCGTGGTGAGACGAAAAGCCTTGCGGCGACGTCGTTGTTGCTCAGTCCCTCGCTGACGAGTCGGACGACGTCGAGCTCGGTGGGGGTGAGGGCGGCCCACCCGCTGGCGGGCCGTTTACGTTGGCCGCGACCGCGCTGCGCGTAGGCGATCGCCTCTTCGATGGACAGGGCGGCGCCTTCAGCCCATGCTTCGTCAAAGTCGTTGTCGCCCAGAGTATCTCGTACTGCTGCGATCCACGTTTCGGAAGTTGCGTCGAAGATCTTGAACCGGACGGTGCCGGTGCGCCGCCGCACGTGATGCGCCGCCCCGAGCAACCGCGCCGCCTCGCGTGAGCGGCCGGTTTCCTCGGCCAAGGCGGCGAGGCATTCGAGGATGTCGGGTACGTGTATGTAAGCACCGGTATTCGCCATCAGTGCGAGAGCCTCGTATGCGTCAGACTCGGCACGATCCGGCTCGCCCGCCGCGATCGCCACACGCGCGCGTACTGATGTTGCGGCGGCGCGGAAGCCGCCCCACGATCTCGACACAGCGTCGTCGGCCCAGCGGCGGGCCGCGGACAAATCCCCGCCCGCCAGCGCGCTCGCCGCGCTGTAGGTGCATCGCAGCCCCGCCATTTGCGGCAGCGCAGTGAATTCCGGCCACGCCGCAGTGGCGTCTCGCAACGCCGCAATGTCGCCCGCTGCCATGGCCGAATTAGCCAGCGCCGCATTCCCATAAGCCACGTAGGCTCCACCTACTTCGGCGGCTGCCCGGATGGCCGTGTCAGCGGCGGCTTGTGCCGCTTCCGACTCGCCCCGGTAGGCCAGCACCACGCCCTGGCCCCCAACGCTTTGCAGTTCCATGATCCCGTCGTGCGCGGCTCGGGCATCGGCCAGCAGTTCTGCCAGCTGTGTGGCGGCGCGGGCCATTTCGCCCTGATGCATCTCTGACCACGCAAGGCAGTAGCGGCATACGCGCGAGTTGTAGCGATCGCCAATGGCATCGGCGAGGTCGCGGCCTTCCTCGGCGGGCGCCCTTATCGCCAACGGGTCAGCGGCGTGATTCGCCCCGCGTGCCTGCCCCGCGAGTATCTGGCTGAGCCGCCACGGATCCTTCAATTCGCGGGCCAGACCGATCGCTTCCGCAAAGTACGGTCCCGCTGATTCAGTCCGGATGGCGGCAACAAGGCCGTACGCAGTCAGCGCGCGCACCAGTAACGCCGGATCGTCGATTTCTCGAGCCAGCGCAAGAGCCTGCTGAGCTTGATCCGGGCAGTCGGCGTCGTCCAACCAAACGGCGAGAACAGCGCGATCGGCCAAGGCGGCCGCCTGCACTGGCAGCGCTACCTGGGCGCCGTCCGCTTCGAGGTCGGCGAGCCCGACATCGAACCAGGCCAACCCCTCTTTGACGCGGCTTCGTGCTTGCCACAGCGGCTGTAGCGAGGACGCCAGCGACAACGCCGACTCGACGCCCGAGTTCTCCCGGCTCCACGCGAACGCGGCGCGCAGATTGGCGATCTCCATATCGGCCTGCTCGAGGCGCTGGTCGTAGTCGCGGCCGGCGGGCGCATCGAGCTCGGCGGCTAATGCCGTGTAGTGATCGCGGTGACGTGTTCGCACGACATCGGCTTCGCCGGACTCGCCCAATTTCTCGAGCGCATACTGGCGCACAGTTTCGAGCAACCGATAACGCGTTGCGCCCTTACTTTCGTCGGCCACCACCAATGATTTGTCGACCAGTAAGGCGAGTTGGTCGAGTATCTGATACCGCTCTACATCGCTTCCGGCACAGATGCTTTGAGCTCCGGCGAGGTCGAAGCCGCCCATGAATGTGGCGAGCCGGCGAAACAAAACCCGCTCGGGTTCGGTCAACAGTGCATGGGACCAGTCCACGGAGGCGCGCAATGTCTGCTGTCGGCGCACGGCGGTACGGGCCCCGCCGGTCAGCAACCGGAACCGATCGTGAAGGCTGTCGAGGATCTCGGTGAGCGACAGTGCCCTTACACGTGCTGCCGCCAACTCGATCGCCAGCGGCACTCCGTCCAGACGCCGGCAGATTTCCGTCACCGTTGTCGCGTCGGCCCCGATCGAGAAGTCCGGTCGAGCCCGGCAGGCACGGTCTAAGAATAATTCAATGGCTTGGGCGGCGAACGGCAGTGACGGTACCCGCCAGCTCAGTTCACCCGTCACGCCAATCGGCTCGCGACTGGTGGTCAGCAGTGTTAACCGCGAACAGGATTCGAGCATTTCCAACGCGAGCGTCGCGCTCGCATCGAGCAGATGTTCGCAGTTGTCCAGAACGATCAGCATCTGTCGATCGGCAACGAAGCGGGTCAACGTCTCCATCGTCGATCGCCCGGGCTGGTCTGGCAGCGCCAGAGCACTGGCGGTCGTTATCGGAACCAGATCGGGATCGGTGATCGGCGCCAGATCCACATACCAAATGCCAGCATCGAATTCGTTCGCGAGTTGACCCGCGACCTGGATCGCCATCCGCGTCTTGCCGACGCCGCCCGCGCCAGTCAGAGTCACCAGCCGGTTCTCGCGCAGCAAATGCCGCACCTGGGCGATATCTGCCTCACGTCCGACAAAGCTGGTGAATTGGATTGGAAGACGCTGCGAGACAACAGCTTCAGGCACTCGTAACGGCGGGAAGTCGTTGATCAAATCGGAATGACACAGCTGCATCACCCGCTCAGGCCGGGGGAGATCGCGCAACGGGTGGGTGCCCAGATCGGAGAGCCACGCATCCTCGGGAAGCCGTTCCAACACCAGCGACTCGGTGACACCCGATAGCAGAGTCTGGCCGCCGTGGCCGAGGTCGCGCAGTCGCGCGGTCCGATTGATCGTCGGTCCGGCGTAGTTGCCTTCGTCGCGAAGTTGAATTTCGCCGGTATGCACACCGATGCGCAGCCGAATAGGGGCCAGCGGAGCACGTTGTAACTCCAGGGCGCAGGCCACCGCGTCAGAGGCGCGGGCGAAGGCGGCGACGAAGCTGTCGCCCTCACCCTGCTCGACCGGGCGGACTCCGTCGCGAGCGGCGATGGTTTCCGATACGACTGCGTTCATCCGCACCATCGCGGCGGTCATTTCGTCGGGCCGGGTCTCCCACAGCCGCGTGGAACCCTCGACGTCAGCCAAGAGCAACGTCACGGTTCCGGTCGGCAACAGCCCGCTCACGCCAAGCCCGCTCCAGTCCACCAGCGCATCCACGCGTGGATCGATTTCGCTCATGCTAATCAGCATGAGGTCGCCGCAAACGGGAAACATCAGCGAAAACGCGTAGATCTCGACCCGCGAACGCGGCCATCTAGGCTGGGCCTGGACACACAGCGTCGATAATTGTCCCGTGCCGAAGCCCGATCGACAGGACCCAGTGCAATGAAGCGGACAGCAATCAGCGGTGCGGCGATCGCCATGATGGCGGCGTCGATCACCGTGGCCGGATGTGGCTCCTCGTCCACCAACACCAACGGGGCCGGCAACAGCTCCGTCTCGGGAACCGTGGGCACGTCGGCCAGTGCCAAGCCGCCGTCGAAAGTGGCTTCGCGCACCACCGCGGACGGACCGAACCCGACCATTGCCGGCTATTTCAGGGACGCGCACATCAGCGCGACCCCGGTGCACAAGGGCGACCCGGGCGCGCCCACCATCAACTTTCCGATCCCGGACGGCTGGGCCGATGCCGGAGCCGAGACCCCACCCACGGCCTACTGGGCGATCGTCGACAACGGCCCGGAGGCGGCTGAATACACGCCCAGCATCGTGGCGACGGTGTCCAAGCTCGACGGCGACGTCGACCCACAGAAGCTGATTGAGCTGGCGGCGGGCGCAACCAAGAACCTGCCCGGTTTCCAGGCCCATGGCGACGGTGCCGAGGACAACCTCGGCGGTTTCCCCGCCTATCAGATCGCCGGCACCTGGACACAGAACGGCAAGACGAAGGCGGTTGCCGACAAGGTGGTCGTCATCAACGGCAAGGATGACGTGATCTATCTGCTGGAACTCAATGCCGACCTCCTGCCCGATCAAATCGAGAAGGTGCTTCCCGCGACGGTCACCATCGACGACAAGACGACGATCACCCCCTAGTTGCTTTCCAGGCATGGCCGCTGCCCGATCGGGGTACGCGCTGGCCATGTCGCTCAATGTCGCGCGCAAACTGGCCTACGACATCGACGAAGAGATCGACCTCGCTGAGATCGAGCCGTTGATCGCCAAGCCGTCGTCACCGGGCAACGTGGTGATCCCGATGACTATGACGGCATCGAGCAGGGCGACACACTGCGCATCGCTGAGATCCGTGAAACGCTCCCCGACAAAGACACCTTGCAGGTCGACAACGTCAGCAAAGACACTTCTTTCACTGTGCGGCATCGACTTTCGCCGCGGCAAGTCAAGGATGTGTTGGCCGGTGGGCTGATCCCGCGCCTGGCCGAGGAAGAGAGGTAGTTTTTACGGTCGGAGGCGTTGCCGCGGCCGTCCGGAACGGCAAAGCTGTTGCCATGACAGCTGACCCGTCGTCCGCCATTGCGCGGCGACACCTCCTCGAAGTCTCGCTATCCGCCGCGGGCGTGTTTGCTCTGTCGTCATGTGCCAGCCCAGCACATCCCCCGGCCGCGCCGCCGCAGGAGGTGCCGGTCACTCCGCCCGAGGACCTGATGCGGGAGCACGGCGTGCTCAAGCGTGTGCTGCTGATCTATCGAGAAGGCTTCCGGCGACTGCAGTCTGACGACCAGAGTCCATTTCAGGCGCTCAACGCGGGAGCCGGCATCATCCGGCATTTCATCGAGGATTATCACGAGCATCTCGAAGAGCAGTACGTCTTTCCCCCCTTGGAGAACGCGAACAAACTCCGCGACACCACCGCCGTCCTGCGCCGCCAGCATCAGCGCGGCCGGGAAGTGACCGATCGCGTGTTGGCGGCCACCGCCGCATCGGCCTCACTCGATCAGCCCGGGCGAGAAGCCCTGACGCGCGATCTGTCCGCGTTTGTCCGCATGTACGAGCCGCACGAGGCGCGCGAAGACACCGTGGTCTTCCCCGCATTGCGTGATGTGCTGCCCGCCGACAAGTTTCGCGAGCTTGCCGACACCTTCGAAGACGAGGAGCACCGGCGGTTCGGGCCGGCGGGGTTTGAGGGGATCGTCGATCAGGTCGCCGGCATCGAGAAAAGTCTCGGCATCTACGACCTGGATCAGTTCACCGCATAGCTAGGGCTTGTCCGATTTGGTCAGCTCATTGGCCCACACGGACTGCGCGCCGGAATCGCCGATGCGGACAACTTGGACAATCGAGGCCACCCCGGCCACGATCGCGATGAGCGCGACGGCCACGCTGAGCGCCAACCCGGTTTTGACCGCCCGGATCTCGCGCCGGTGCACCACGGCCAGCACGACAGCGACGACGAGCAGCGAGATCGCGAAATAGATCATCACGCTGCCGCGATCGGCATGAGTGTTCAAAATGTCGCGATGATGACGTTCCCGGTCGTAGAGCCACGCGCCGGCATTGGCGGTGATCGGCGTCAGCACGGTCGTCACCGTGGCCAGCGCGAGGACCAGCCACACCAGATGCCGCCGCGCCGCCGGCCACAGTGCGCACAGGATCTCCAGCAGCGCCGTCAGCGGCGCCAACACCACCACGGCATGCACCAACAGCACGTGGGCGGGCAGCCCGGAGATGGTCGTCAACGTCATCACGTACTCCCTAGTTCGGTAAGCGCCGGCGGATCCTTCCTACACTGTGCCCCGTGCGTCTTGTTTTCGCCGGGACACCCGAGCCCGCCCTGCCCGCGTTGCGCAGCCTGATCGAGTCGCCGCGTCACGAGGTGATCGCGGTGCTCACTCGGCCGGACGCCGCGTCGGGTCGGCACGGCAAGCCGACGCCGTCGCCCGTCGCGCGCCTTGCGTTGGAGCAGGGCATCCCGACCTTGCGGCCGGAACGGCCCAACTCGGCGGAGTTCGTCGCCGAGCTGTCGGCGTTGGAGCCTGACTGTTGCCCGGTGGTGGCGTTCGGCGCGCTGCTGCGCGACGAGTTGCTGGCAGTCCCGCGCCGCGGCTGGGTGAATCTGCACTTCTCCCTGCTGCCTGCGTGGCGTGGCGCGGCCCCGGTGCAGGCGGCGATCGCCGCGGGCGACACGGTTACCGGCGCCACCACCTTCCAGATCGAGTCCGGCCTGGACTCCGGGCCCGTCTACGGTGTGGTCACCGAGTCGATACGCCCGATCGATACAGCGGGGGATCTGCTTGAGCGGCTGGCAGTTTCGGGAGCCGCATTGCTGTCGACAACGCTGGACGGCATCGCCGACGGAGCGCTCACGCCGGTTCCGCAACCCGCGGACGGCGTCAGCACGGCACCGAAAATCACCGTCGAGCAGGCGCGGGTGCGTTGGGACCTGCCGGCCGAAGTCGTCGAACGACGCATCCGGGCCGTCACACCCAGCCCGGGGGCGTGGACCCTGATCGGGGACGTACGTATCAAACTCGGACCCGTCTACCTAGACAACGACGACCAAAGAAACCCGTTAAGGCCCGGCGATATTCACGTCGACCGACGCAGTGTGCGGGTCGGTACGGCGTCCGGGGCGGTGCGATTGGGTCAGGTCCAGGCGCCGGGAAAGAAACCGATGAACGCCGTTGACTGGGCCAGGGGAGCCCGTCTCGAACCGTCCACGCGAGCGTCATGAGCCCGCCGCAGGACAAGCCGCGGCGCAACCGTCCGGACGGCCGCGCACCACAGCGATCGCTGAGGCCGCCCAGGCGTAAGCCCTTGGATCCAGCGCGCCAGGCGGCATTCGATGTGCTGCGGGCCGTCCGCGAACGCGACGCCTACCCGAACCTGCTGCTGCCAGTTCTGTTGCGGGAGAGGGGGATCAGCGGTCGCGATGCCGCCTTCGCCACCGAGCTGACCTATGGCAGCAGCCGAATCCGCGGTCTGCTGGATGCTGTCATCGCGGCCGCGGCCGGTCGGTCGCCGGACACCATCGACCCGGTCCTGCTCGACCTGCTGCGGCTCGGGACCTACCAGCTCCTGCGCACCCGCGTCGATGCGCACGCCGCCGTCTCGACCACCGTCGAGCAGGCCGGTATCGAATTCGACTCGGCACGAGCGGGTTTCGTCAACGGGGTGTTGCGGACGATCAGCACACGCGACGAGCAGTCCTGGCTCGACGAGCTGGCGCCCGCCAAGTCGGTGGACCCGATCGGGAATGCCGCGTTCCTGCACGCCCACCCGCGCTGGATCGCACAGTCGTTCGTCGACGCGCTCGGCGCCGATGCCGGCGAACTCGGTGCGGCGCTGGCCGCCGATGACGCGCGGCCCCGAGTCCACCTGGCGGCCCGGCCCGGTGTCCTGACGGCCGAGGACCTCGCTGCGGCGGTCGATGGCAGCGTAGGCCGCTTCTCGCCCTACGCCGTCTACCTGCCGGGCGGCGACCCCGCACAGCTGCCGGCGGTGCGCGACGGGCAGGCGCTGGTACAGGACGAAGGCAGCCAATTAGTCGCGCGGGCAATGACTTTGGCACCAGTGGCCGACGACGCCGGCCGATGGCTCGACCTGTGTGCCGGCCCCGGCGGCAAGACCGCGCTGCTGGCCGCGCTGGCCGCTGAATCGGGAGCCCGCGTCACCGCGGTGGAACCTGCCGAACATCGCGCTGACCTCGTCGTCCAGAACACCAGGGGCCTATCGGTCGACGTGGTGCGCGTCGACGGGCGCAGCACCGGGCTCGAACCGGGTTTCGACCGCGTGCTCGTCGACGCGCCATGCACCGGACTGGGTGCGCTGCGGCGGCGTCCCGACGCGCGCTGGCGGCGTCAGCCGTCTGACGTGCCGGCGCTGACCAAGCTGCAACGGGAACTTCTGGCGGCCGCGATCGCGCTGACCCGGCCCGGTGGCGTGATCCTGTACGCGACCTGCTCGCCGCATCTGGCCGAGACGGTCGGCGTCGTCGCTGACGCACTGCGCCGGCATCCGGTGTCCGCGTTGGACACCCGGCCGCTGTTCGAGCCCGTGCCCGACCTCGGGGATGGCCCCTACGTTCAACTCTGGCCGCACCGCCATGGCACCGACGCCATGTTCGCCGCAGCCCTGATGGTCGACGGCTAGTTGCGGCGGCTCCGAATTCGACGACAGCGTGTAAAAGTGCGAGAAGGTGTATCGCTCGCGTCGATCTGGACGAAGCGCTGACGCGGCCGAGTGGTTGCGTCTTAGTAAGCTCGTGGCCATGTCAGGCAAGACCGACCGGCCGCTGATCGCCCCCTCGATCCTGGCGGCCGATTTCGCCCGGCTGGCCGACGCGGCCGCCGACGTCGAAGGCGCCGACTGGTTGCACGTCGACGTCATGGACGCGCACTTCGTGCCGAACCTCACGATCGGGCTTCCCGTGGTGGAGAGCCTGCTGGCCGCCAGCGACATTCCGATGGACTGCCACCTGATGATCGAGGATCCCGACCGCTGGGCGCCCCCCTACGCCGAGGCCGGCGCCTACAACGTCACCTTTCACGCCGAGGCGACCGACAATCCGGTCAGCGTGGCCCGCGACATCCGTGCCGCCGGGGCCAGGGCGGGACTGAGTGTCAAACCCGGCACCCCGCTGGATCCCTACCTCGACATCCTCAAGGACTTCGACACATTCCTGGTGATGTCCGTCGAACCCGGCTTCGGCGGACAGAAGTTCATCCCCGAAGTGCTCAGCAAGGTGCGCGCCGTGCGCAAGCTCGTCGACTCCGGCGAGTTGACGATCTTGGTCGAGATCGACGGCGGCATCAACGCCGACACGATCGAGCAGGCCGCCGAGGCAGGTGTCGACTGCTTCGTCGCCGGATCGGCCGTCTACGGCGCCGATGACCCGGCCGCCGCGGTCGAGGCATTGCGGCGGCAGGCCGGTGCCGTGTCGCCGCATCTGCACCGATGAGCAGCCAGGCGGCCGTCGGCCACGACTCCGCCATGCAGTTGGCCGTCGAGCAGGCCGATTTGGTCAAGGGCAAGACATATCCGAATCCGCCGGTCGGCGCGGTCATTTTGGACCGCGACGGCAAGGTCGTCGGTGTGGGCGGCACCCAGCGAACCGGTAGCGCGCATGCCGAGGTGATGGCCTTGCGACGGGCGGGACGGCTCGCCTCCGGCGGAACGGCGGTCGTCACCCTGGAACCCTGCAACCACCACGGCAAAACGCCACCGTGCGTCGATGCGCTGATCGAGGCGGGCATCGCGTCGGTGGTCTACGCGGTCGGCGACCCGAATCCGGAAGCCGCGGGCGGCGCAGGACGGTTGGCCGCCGCGGGTATAGACGTCATCGGTGACGTGCAGGCCGATCTGGTCACCGCCGGACCGCTGCGCGAATGGCTGCACAAGCAGCGCACCGGGCTGCCGCACGTGACGTGGAAATACGCCACCAGTATCGACGGCCGCAGCGCCGCCGCGGACGGCTCGAGCCGTTGGATCACCAGCGAGCCATCCCGAGCCGACGTGCATCGCCGGCGGGCGACGGCGGACGCGATCGTGGTGGGCACCGGCACCGTGCTCGCCGACGATCCGACCTTGACCGCCCGCCTGGCCGACGGTGGACTCGCCGACCGTCAGCCGATGCGCGTCGTGGTCGGAATGCGCGACATACCCTCTGAGGCAAAAGTTCTCAACGACGACTCGCGGACCATGGTGATTAGGACCCGTGATCCGGCCGAGGTGCTCAGGGCGCTTTCCGACCGCACCGACGTGATACTCGAAGGCGGCCCGACGCTTGCGGGGGCGTTCCTGCGGGCCGGGGCGATCGACCGCATCCTCGCCTACGTTGCGCCGATCCTGCTCGGCGGACCGATCGCCGCGGTGGACGACGTGGGTGTCCCGAACATCGCCCGCGCCCTGCGCTGGCGCTACGACGGCGTCGAACGGGTGGGCCCGGACCTGGTGCTGAGCTTGGTGCCGCGCTGAGCTGCGTTGATCAGACCATCGGGCTGACGGGCTCGGCATCCAGTACCGCCGGCTCGTCGGCGTGCACACTTCGGCTCCCAATCAGCAAGCCCAACAGCGCGCCGACGATACAGACGACGACCGTGACCTTGAAGATTTGGCCGTACATGTCGGCGAAAGCCTCGCGATACATGCTGGCCTGGTGCAGAACTCGCTCGGCGAGACTGGCGTGGGCCGGGAGTTCCGCGGCGTGATTGGCGACGAGGTGTGGCAACTGGTAGAAGCCCCACGCGCTCAGGGAGGCAACCCCGATGAGCATTCCCGTCATGCGGGCCACCACCACCGCCGCCGAGGCAATGCCGTGCTGTGCCGACGGCACCACCCGCAAACTCGCGGAGGTCAGCGGTGCGATCACCAAACCGAGCCCGATACCGGCGACGGCCAAGTCGGTATCCAGGGCCGGCAGGGACAGCCCGAAGAGGTTGTGGCGCTGACTCAGCAGGTCGATCGACCACTTGGAGATCAGCCAATACCCGCCCGCGGCGATCAGTAGCCCGGCGAAGGCCACCGCGCGGTCGCCGACTTTGGTCGCGATCGCTCCACCCACCAGGGCGCCGATCGGCAGCGCCGCGAGGAACCACAGCAACAGCATCGCTGCCTCGTCCTGATCCTTGCTGAGCACGCCCTGGGCGAACAGCTCCACGTCGACCAGCGTCACCATCAACGCCGCACCCGCACACAGCGACGAACCGAGCGCGGACAGGAACGGACGGAAGTGCACGCCGGCGGGTTCGATCAGCTTGGTACGCGAGAACCGTTCCCACCCAAAGAAAATCACGGCGAAGACAACCGCCCCGATGATCAGCGGTGGGCCGTAGCTGGGCAGTGCGTGCTTGCCGTCGGGGTTGGCGTTGTAGAGACCGATGACCGCCATACCGAGAGTGATCGCCAGTAGCAGCCCGCCGACCACATCGATCTTCTCCGGCTCGGCACTGCGATCCCGCGACGGCAGGCTGAACTGGATCATCACCATCGCGGCCAGCGCCAGCGGCACGTTGATCCAGAACACGTCCTGCCAACGACTGGTCAACCAGACGATGAAGATGCCGTAGAGCGGACCCAGCACGCTGCCCAGTTCCTGCGCGGCACCGATCCCGCCGAGCACCCCGGCGCGGTTGCGCTGGGCCCAGAGGTCGGCGCCCAGTGCGAGGGTCACCGGCAGCAGAGCACCGCTGGCGACACCCTGGACGGTCCGGCCGACGACCAGTATGTCGAGATTGGTCGACAGCGCGGTGATCACCGAGCCGACCAGGAAGGTGGCCAGACTGACCTGGAGCAGCAACTTGCGCCCGAATCGGTCAGATGCCCTGCCCAGCAACGGCATTGCGGCGATGTAGCCCAGCAGATACCAGGTGATGATCGGGGTGATGCGCTGCAGTTTGTTGACCGGGATTCCGATGGTCCCGATGATGTCGCGCATGATCGTGACCACGACATAGGTGTCGAGCGCACCGAGCAGGACGGCCAAGCTGCCGGCGCTGATCGCGACGACGCGCCCCGCGTGGTGGGGTTGCGGTGCCGTCACGGGGCCGGGGCGACGGGGGGCTTGGTGACCTGAACCGGGGCGTTCCAGTTCGACAGCGTCAGCTGCAGGGAATTGCCCGGGGTCTGCTCCAGCGTGGTCTGAACCAGCTGGTGATCGCCGTTTTCCTCGATCCACACCGTCGAGGGCAACGGTTGGGTTGCCTTCAGCCGGGGCATGATGCCGTTGACCGCATCCGCCGAGACCGTTCCGGTGATCTTGATGGTCGACTGCCCGCCGACGTTTTCCCGCGACTCGGACTTCGGGTTGCTGAGGTTGGTCAGTATGTTGGCCAGGCCGACGTCGGGGTTGAGGATCATCGACGGGTCGTAGAGGTCGGAGGCCTTGCCGAAGCTGTCCCATTGGCCGGGGGTGAGCGCCCCGTACAGGGTTCCGTCGATCACCACGAACGGCGCGTCGATGTCCGAGCCGCCGAAGATGATGCTCGCGTTGCCCTGGGCTGCGGTTTGCGGGGTGGTGGTCAGGTCGCCGGTCAGCGATTTGACCGGAAGGCCTTTGATCTTTCCGTTGACCGACAGCGCCAGGTGCACGCTCTTGACGTTCTTCGTGCTCTGCGTGGACTCCTTGACCAGGGTCGCCGCATCCGGCAGCGGAGCACTGGATTGCTTGGACGATGAGCAGCCGCTGACCAACGCGGCGGCGATCGAAAGGGAGGCGACAACGGCCAGTATTGGGCCAAATGGCTTACGCGTCTGCATGAGTTGCAGCGTAGCGGGTCGCGCCGAACGGACGGCGACGCACAAGGTGACCGGGGACGTCGCGCGGGGCGATAAGACTCATTAGCCTGAGGCGGTGTTCACCGGAATCGTCGAAGAATTAGGTGCCGTCGTCGGCAAGGATGACCTGGGGGATTCCGCCCGGTTCACCATTGCGGGCCCGGTCGTCACGTCCGATGCCGGCCACGGCGATTCGATTGCGGTCAATGGTGTGTGCCTGACGGTCGTCGAGGTGCTGGCCGGCGGACAATTCACCGCCGACGTGATGGGCGAGACCTTGAGCCGGTCGAGCTTGGGCCGGCTGGTTGCGGGCAGTCCGGTGAATCTCGAGCGCGCCGCGGCCCTGAACAGCCGGCTCGGCGGCCACATCGTGCAGGGCCACGTCGACGGCACGGGAGAGATCCTGAGCCGGTCGCCGGCTGAGCACTGGGAAGTAGTGCGGATCGGGCTACCGGTCGAACTGGCCCGTTATGTAGTGGAAAAAGGATCGATCACCGTCGACGGCATTTCGCTGACGGTCTCCGCGATCGGCGACGACTGGTTCGAGGTCTCGTTGATTCCGACCACGCGCGAACTGACCACCTTGGGCCCGGCAGCGCCGGGCACGCGGGTGAACCTCGAGGTCGACGTGATCGCCAAGTATGTCGAGCGGCTGATCACGCACAAGTAAGCGGCGCGCGGCCCGCAAGCGGCTTGGTCGACTGCCGGGCGTCACGTGCCGTCGGGCCCGTCGTGGCCGTAGGCGCCGGGGGAGCCGGGGGGTACGCCGGGGCCGGCGTCCCCGCCCACCGCGCCAAAACCCCCGCCGCCGGGCGCCCCAGGTGCCCCGGGGGCGCCGGACGTGGAATCCGTCGCGCTTCCGCCGGGACCGCCGGCGCCGTGGTTTCCGCCCGCGCCGCCGTCGGCGCCGGCGCCACCATTTCCGCCGGGACCGGATGTGGAGCTGCCGCCGGCACCGCCCTCACCGCCGACCGCGCCGTCAGCGCCAGACCCGCCGGCACCGCCGTTACCGCCGGGGTACACGTCGCGGGGGTCGCCCACGATGTGGTCGCCGCCCGCGCCGCCGTTGCCGCCGGCGCCGCCCTGTCCGCCGACACTGCCGGCCCCACCAGTCCCGCCGGTGCCCGACTGGGCCGCGCCGCCTGTACCGCCGGCTTGGCCAGTCCCGCCGAGTCCGCCGTTCCCGCCGGCGCCACCAACGCCGGGGCGTTGGATGCTGTGGTTGCCGGCCGCGCCGTTGCCGCCGGCCCCGCCGTTACCGCTGGTTCCTCCGGCTCCGCCGGCACCGCCGTTGCCTGACCCGTCGGCCGCGCCGCCGGCGCCGCCGGTGGCGCCGAGCGCGGCCCCGCCGTTGCCGCCGTTACCGCCGGCCCCGCCGTTGCCCCCGGTCTCGCTGTCAATGCCACCGGCTCCGGGGGTCCCGCCGTTGCCCCCGGTCCCGCCGTCACCACTGGCTCCGCCGGTCCCGCCGGCACCGCCGTTGCCCGTTCCGTCGGCCGCGCCGCCGGCGCCACCGGTTGCGGCGAGGCCGCCGGCGCCGCCGTCACCGCCCTGGCCGCCGGTGCCGCCCGGGTACGCGAGTGTCGTGCTGCCGCTGCCGGGGGTGCAGGGGCCGCTGCATCCGCTGACGCTGACCTTGCCTGTCCCGCCGGTGCCGCCCGTGCCGCCGTGACCGCCGTTACCGGCGGGGCCGGCGGCCCCGCCGGCACCGCCGTCGCCTGCCCCGTGGGCCGCGCCGCCGGCACCGCCATCACCACCGCCCCCGGCGGCACCGCCGAGCCCGCCGGCCCCGCCGGGGCCGACCTCGGCGAACGAACTGACTGCCCCGCCTTGGCCACCGAGCCCGCCGACCCCGCCGGCCGCGCCAGCACCGCCGGCCCCACCGTCCCCGCCGTTGCCCGATCCGTCGGCCGCGCCTCCCGCCCCGCCGGCGCCACCGAAGCCGCCCGTGCCACCGACCCCGCCGACCCCGCCGGTCCCGGCGTGGCCGCCGACGGCAAGGCTGCCGGCGTCGCCGCCGAGGCCGCCGGTGCCGCCGTTGCCGCCGACGCCGGCGGCCCCGCCGACCCCGCCGTCCCCGCCATTGCCTGACCCCGGGGCCACGCCGCCGGCCCCGCCGGCGCCACCGTTACCGCCGAGGAAGCCGGCGTGGCCGTCCCCGCCGTTGTCGCCAGACGCGAAGCCGATAAACGAGCCACCGCCGGCGCCGTTGTCGCCGTTGCCGCCGTTAGCGCCGTTGCCGCCGTTGCCGCCGGTCCCGCCGTTGCCGCCGTTGCCGACAGTGCCGCCGCTGCCGCCGCTGCCTCCGTTGCCACCATCGGCGCCCGCGGTGAAGGTGCTGAAGCCGGCCCCGCCGTTGCCGCCATTACCGCCGCTGGTGACGGCGGCACCGTTGGCGCCGTTGGCGCCAACGGTGCCGTTGGTGTCGAAGGGGTCGTTGCCGGGCTGGCCGCCGACCCCCCCTGTGCCAGGTGTGCCGGGGTTGCCGCCGGTGCCGCCATTACCGCCGTTGGGGCTGGTCGCGGTGCCAGGCGCGCCGTTGCCGCCATCTCCGGGGGCACCGCCGTTGCTCCCGGCGCCGCCGTTGCCGCCGTTGCCGTCGTTGCCGACGATGTCCTGGATGTTGGCGTTGCCGCCCCGGCCGCCGTCGCCGCCGGCCCCGCCGTTGGCGCCGTTGCCGCCGTTGCCGCCGTTGAAGCCGTTGCCGCCCCCAATGGCGTCGTTGTTCGTCGAGCTCGCGCCGTTGCCGCCGCTGCCGGCGGTTCCGGCGTTGCCGCCAGCGCCGCCGACCCCGCCGTTGCCGGGCAGGCCTTCCTTTCCGGTCTCCGTGAAGCCGCCGGCCCCGCCCTGGCCGCCGGTCCCGCCGGCGCCGCCGGCCCCGGCGTTGCCGCCGTTCTCGCCGGCAAGGCTGTACCCGGCTCCGCCGTTCAGGCCGTTGGCGCCGTTGCCGCCGTTGCCGCCCACGCCGCCGGCCCCACCGTTGCCGCCGTGGCCGGGGATCGCACCGGCCCACAACGCCCTGCCGCCGTCACCGCCCGCACCGCCCGGGCCGCCGGCGGTGCCCGCGGTGCCGTTGCCGTCGGCGCCGGTCACCCCGTTTTCACCGGGCACACCGGATCCACCGTTGCCGCCGTTACCGGCGATGTCACCGTCGGCCAGCGCGTCCCCGCCGTTGCCGCCGGGCCCGCCGGTGCCATCCACGCCGTCGGCGCCGTCGGCGCCGTGAATGCCGGTGGTGGGCGCGGCTGCAAGCGTCGCCGCGGAACCGGCCGCGCCCGCGGCCGCGCCGCCATCGCCATCACCGTCCCCCGGAGTTCCGTCATCACCGGGCGCGCCGCCGGTGCCACCACCGCCGGCGGTCGCATTGCCCACCGCCGCGGCACCACCGGTGCCGCCTTCGCCGCCCTCACCACCATTGCCGGAGTTGCCGCCGTTGCCGTCGGTGCCGAAGGTGGCCAAGCCGCCGTTGCCCCCGTTACCGCCCAGGCCACCGTCGCCGCCGGTGCCGCCTTGCCCACCGATCGCCCCGGAAGTGGTGGCGGCCAGCCCGGTGCCGCCTTCCCCGCCCTGTCCGCCGTCGCCGCCGTAACCGCCGGCCCCGCCGTTACCGAGCAGCAGCCCACCGCTTCCGCCGTCACCGCCGGCCCCGCCGGCCTGCCCGGTGCCGCCTTCCGCACCAAATCCGTCCGGGCTGGCGAGAGTCGCTTCGAGACCGGTGCCGCCTTCGAGACCGTCACCGCCGTAACCACCGCGCCCGCCATCGCCGATCAGTGCGACATCCCCGCCGTTGCCGCCGACTCCGCCGTCCACGCCGTTGCCGCCGAACCCGCCGTCGCCGAGCACGGCGGCCCCACCAGCACCGCCCACCCCGGAGGCATCGGTGGCGCCGTCACCGCCATCACCGAACCACAGTCCCCCCGCACCGCCCGCGGCCTCCGTCAAAGTGCCGTCACCAATGCCGTTGGCGCCGTTGCCAATCAAGATGCCGGTCCCACCAAAGTCCTGCCACAGCGTGTTGAGCTGGGTGTCGAAGCCGTTGCCCAATGAGCTGGTGATCCAGTCCTGCTCGAATGTGTGCAGCAACGCATCCCACGAATCCGCAGCAGACATCGCATCGGCCGATAACCCGAGCGCGGCCAGCGGTTCGGCTGAAGTCGCGGCAACAGCGCCACCGATCGTGGGATCCCCCAGGCCGGCGATCGACCCGGCGATGGCGTCGATGATCGTGTCGAACCCGTCCGCGCTGGCTGGCGGCGCGGCAGCCAGTGGACCCATTCCGAACACGAACGCCGCCCCGGCAGCCCCGGTAAGGCCTACCAGGCGATTTCGCCCGCTTGACTTGGCGTTACGCGACCACCGATTCCGCTTGCGCGCGTGCTTCGACATATCCACCCCTGAGGTAAATCTGAGAAAAACCTGAAGGATTATTATGCACGCATAAGGTTTTTAAATCTGATTATCGGGACCTCGATTCCGGCAATATGGACGTTTGCGTCTCGGGCCGGGCGGACAATCCCGCGAAGGGCCGTTGTCGTTGGTGGTCGTAGCGCACTCGCGGCAGGCTCACATCTCCAATTCCGCGTACTCGCTAAATATCTCGAGCGCCTAATGTCAGCAAAATTGGCTGTGCGCCAGCGCCGTCAGATCATCATCCGTCAGAAGGCTGGTCTGTCGGTCTGCACCTCGAGGGTGCCCGACCATCCACTCATCGAGCCGGTATTGCAGCCGCCCAGAACCCCATCCATCTGCACTTCGATCATGTGGGGCCCCGGAGAGTGCTTGATGTTGAAGAACTGGGCGGGCGTTCCCAGCAGTACTTCGGAATGGCTCGCCTCGTCGTTGTCGACGAATATGCGCGCGAGGCCCGGAGCACATGCGTTGGGGTCGGCCGTGAACTTGACGTAGTACGGGGTGGAGCTCGGGCCCACGCTGATCCCTTGCCGTGTCGGGCACTTCTGGCTGTAGGGCTGCGGGCAGTCCACCGCAAGGTGTCCGGTGTAGGTCTGCGCCGACGCTGGACCGGCCAACGCCAGTGCGGCGAGCCCGGCCACCGAGGCCAGCGTTGTTGTCGCCGCGGCTGCTTTCAGGGTTTTCGCAGGATGGCTCATGTTTCGCCCTTCCATATGCGGCTTCTGGTCGACAACGAATCGCAGGTCGCGACATCGAGATGTGCGACAGTAATGAACACGCCGCCTTCGGCGCATCAGTGTTTTCCCTACATTTACCGATGCGATCGGGGCCGTGCCTGGCCCCAACGGGACGTGAGGCTCCGGCAGCCACCGCCGCTCTACTGGTTGCAGACGGTCACGGTGATCGGGTTTTGACTGTCGGCTCGCCTGCCGCCGCCGACGCCGGGAATCGTGGCGATGCTTCCCGGCGCGGCGGGCACCGTGCCAGAGGTATTGGTGTGCGTGAGGTTGAACTCGCCGCCATCGACGGTTCGGTGCCAGTTGACCACACCATCCTGGTACCAGTACGTCACGTTGCTGTCGTAAGTGATGCCCAAGTAGTTGGTGTCCTCATGGCTGCTCGCGGTCAGCTGTGTCCCGTTGAGCGGCAGACAACCTGCGACGTTGGCGGCTGCGACAGGGCTGACTGCGAGGGCGACGGCCGAGGTGGCGACCGCGCCCACGGTGCAGGAGATGCGCCGAGTCAATGACATAGGGCCTTCTTACGTGTCCAAACAGTCGAGATAGTCCACAGCATAAATTCGCGGATGCGCGCCGGCACGCCGAATCCGTTGTTGCCCAGCAGATTCCCAGCAACACTTAAGAAACCGCTGCGTGATGAAGCGTGGCGGTTCGCACCTATCGCCGCATATTTGGATCGCCGTCGATGTGGCGACGACGAAGCGGGGGTGCGGTTTGAGTCGGTGCCGGGATCGCCGGTGCGTTGGTGTTCGGAACCGGTGGCGGTCCCGGCTCTTCGACTCTGGATATTCGACTGATCGGATAGGTTGACGCCGTCGAGTCACCCTGCGGCGCCGGGCCGACGAAAACGCCGCCGGCAAGCGCCAGACCAACGGTCACGACGTGCACAGATCGCATGCAGGGCAACGTCGCCATTCGGCCAGATTAACGCGCTGTTCCTGTAGCTCCGCTGAGATTCGCCGGCCGTCGGGCAAGCTGCACCGAGCTGGGTTCGCCCACTGCGCAATGGGCAACGCCCGCTCCGCCAATCGGCGAAGCGGGCGTCTGGTGAGGTGAGTCTTTACAGCGGGATCCACACTCCGAAGAAGTTGAATCCGAACTGGTTGAACTGCGGGTTCCAGATCGGCGTTTCGTTGTAGCCGTAGTAATTGATCGGCCCGTAGTTCCACGGTCCACCCGGAGGCGGAAGCGGGCGGTCCCACGCCGGCCGCGGCGGCTCGCCGGCACCCCAAGGTGCGGGCCCGTTGCCCCACGGCGCGTTGTTGAAGTAGCCGCGGTGGTCATCGCCGTGCCACGGTCCGGGTCCACCCGGTCCACCCGGCCCGTGGAAGTCGGGTCCGCCCGGTCCACCCGGCCCGTGGAAGCCGGGTCCACCCGGGCCACCGGGACCGCCGGGTCCGTGGTCGCCAGGTCCACCCGGTCCGCCTGGACCGCCGAATCCGTGGGCACCGGGTCCGCCCGGGCCACCTGGTCCACCTGGTCCGCCTGGGCCGCCGGGTCCACCCGGACCTGGGCCTCCCGGACCACCTGGCGCGTGGCCGCCTCCGCCTCCCGGCTCCTGGGGAGCAGGTGCGTGGTTGGCCGCGATCGCACCATGGTCGCCCGGTTGCGGTCCGGGTGCGGCATTTGCAATTCCGGTGCCCACCCCCATAGCGGCAGCGCCGAGGGCACCGGCGATACTCGCACCGGCCATCAGTTGCTTCAGATTCATCGTCCTTCACCTACCTTCTTGGTATTCAGCGGACTTTCCCCACCTGCTGAACGTTAAATAGGCAAGCTATGAATCAGCTACGAGCCGCCTCTGGAAAGCTTCTGCGGATCTGTCCGCAGCTAATAGCCGTGACGGCCGAGTCCGCTGAGTAAGCAGTGGCAATAACGAACGCCAGGTGGTGGTTCATACTGGAGGTAATGCCTGAGGGCTTCGGGTGGAATTTCTGACGAGGTGGCTGCGATGACGAGGTTGGACTCGGTCGAGCGCGCGATCGCCGATATCGCGGCCGGCAAGGCCGTCGTCGTGGTGGATGACGAGGACAGGGAAAACGAGGGCGATCTCATCTTCGCGGCCGAGAAGGCCACGCCGGAGTTGGTCGCGTTCATGGTGCGCTACACATCGGGATACCTGTGCGTGCCGCTGGACGGTGACATCTGCGACCGACTCGGTCTTTTGCCGATGTACGCGGTCAACCAGGACAAGCACGGTACTGCGTACACCGTCACGGTGGATGCGAAAAACGGTGTAGGGACCGGTATTTCGGCCTCGGACCGCGCGACGACCATGCGGTTACTTTCCGACCCGGGCAGTGTCGCCGAGGATTTCACCAGGCCGGGTCACGTAGTTCCGTTGCGCGCCAAGGACGGTGGCGTGTTGCGCCGCCCGGGTCACACCGAAGCCGCCGTCGACCTTGCCCGGATGGCCGGTCTGTCGCCGGCCGGGGCAATCTGCGAGGTCGTCAGCCAAAAAGACGAAGGCGCCATGGCGCAGACCGACGAGCTGCGGGTCTTCGCCGATGAGCACGGGCTGGCCTTGATCGCGATCGCCGACCTGATTGAATACCGCCGCAAGCACGAGAAGCACATCGAGCGGATTGCCGAGGCGCGAATCCCAACCCGGCACGGCGAATTCCGCGCGGTCGGATACAGCAGCATCTACGAGGACGTCGAGCACGTGGCTTTGGTTCGCGGCGAGATCGCCGGACCGAACTTCGACGGCGACGACGTGCTGGTCCGCGTGCACTCCGAATGCCTCACCGGCGACGTGTTCGGCTCGCGTCGCTGCGACTGCGGTCCGCAACTCGACGCCGCGATGGCCTTGGTCGCGCGCGAAGGCCGCGGCGTGGTGCTCTACATGCGCGGCCACGAGGGCCGCGGCATCGGTCTGATGCACAAGCTGCAGGCCTACCAATTGCAGGACGCCGGTGACGACACCGTCGATGCAAATCTGAAACTTGGATTACCCGCCGACGCAAGGGATTACGGCACCGGCGCGCAGATCCTGGTCGACCTCGGCGTGCGCTCCATGCGACTGCTGACCAACAACCCCGCGAAGCGAGTCGGATTGGACGGCTACGGGTTGCACATCATCGAGCGGGTGCCGCTGCCGGTGCGGGCCAACGCCGAGAACATTCGCTACCTGATGACTAAACGCGACCGGATGGGCCACGATCTGGCGGGCTTGGACGATTATCACGAATCCATCCATCTGCATGGTGAATTCGGCGGTGCCCTGTGACCGAGGAGTGGCGTATATGACCGCCGGCGACGATGCAGAGCGTAGCGATGCTGAGGAGTGGCGTATATGAGCGGTGCCGGGGTACCCGACATCGCGTCGCAGGACGCTTCCGCACTCAGCCTGGCAATCGTGGTGAGCACGTGGCACAGCAAGATCTGCAATCAGTTGCTCGACCGCGCCCAGCTGATTGCTGATGAGTGGGGCGTCAAGAACCCGACGATCGTGCGGGTGCGCGGCGCAATCGAGATTCCGGTGGTCGCGCAGGCCGTTGCTCGGAACCACGATGCTGTTGTAGCGCTCGGTGTGGTGATCCGCGGCCAGACGCCGCATTTCGACTACGTCTGTGACGCGGTAACCCAAGGGCTGACCCGGGTTTCGCTGGACGAGTCCACCCCGGTGGCCAACGGTGTGCTGACCACCAACACCGAAGCGCAGGCACTGGATCGGGCGGGGCTGCCGGATTCCGCCGAGGACAACGGTGGACAGGCGACGGCTGCCGCGTTGAGCACCGCCCTCACCCTCCGCCGGCTGCGCGAAAAGTCGTGACCACCGAGCCCGATCAGGACACCTGGGATGCCCAACTGCGGCCCCATCTGACCCCCTATGTCGCCTACGGCGTTGCGGCGTTTCTTGTCATCGCGCATGTGGTGGTCGGTCTGCTGCTCAAGATGGGGTCCACCGGGGTGATCTTCCAGACCTCGGACCAGATTGCGATGGTGGTGCTGGGCGTCGTTCTTGCCGGTCTGGTGCTGCTGTTCGCCCGGCCGCGGCTGCGGGTCGGGCCTACCGGGATGTCGGTGCGAAACGTGCTCAGCGACCGGTTGGTGCCGTGGGATGGCCTGGTGGGAGTGTCGTTTCCGGCCGGGGCGCGCTGGGCCCGAATCGATTTGCCCGACGACGAATACGTGCCGCTGATGGCGATCCAGTCCGTCGACAAGGACCGCGCCGTGGCAGCAATGGACACCGTTCGGAGTCTGGTCGCGCGTTACCGGCCGGACCTGGCGTCGCACTGACCTGTCGGCCGGTCGCGCTATAATCGAACACATGTTCGAACGATGGTATGCGTCGCGCCCGTCGCCGGAATCGGCCGCGCTGCTCGACCGGATCGGTGCGGCGGGTCGAGCGGAGTCCCAGGCTGCCGCGCGGCGTCTGGTCGCAGTCGGCGAGTTATACGCATTGCGCCTACGGGATTCGGGGGAGCAGGCTGACTTCGCGGTGGACACCTGGGATGCGGTCGCCGCGCAGGTATCTGCCGCTCTGCGGTGCAGTCTCGCGATGGGCTCGAGCTACCTGCGCTACGCAATAGCGTTGCGGGAGCGGCTGCCCGAAGTAGGCAGGCTGTTTCTGGCAGGTGAAATCGACTATCGCTCTTTTCAGACGATCGTGTTCCGCACAGATTTGATCACCGATACCGACGCGCTCGGACGAGTCGATGCGCGTCTGGCGTTGCGGCTTTCGCGGTATCCATCGTTGACGCAAGGTCGACTCGCCGCCGAAGTCGACCGAGCGGTGGCCAGAGCTGATCGGGACGCGGTGCGTCGGGCAAAGGAAGCGTTCAGGGATCGCTTTGTCGACGTGCTCAAGGACGCAGACATGTCGTACGTGACGGCAAACGTGATGGCCACAACCGGACAGGCCCTCGATCGTCGGCTCAATGAGCTGGCGGCAACGGTGTGCGACGCTGACCCGCGTACCCGCGAACAGCGCCGTGCCGACGCGCTGGGCGCCGTGGCGGCCGGCGTCGACCGACTCGTGTGCGGCTGCGGTTCTCCCGATTGCGCGGCCGCGGGACGCGTCAGTAGCCGCGATGTCGTGATCCATGTGGTCGCCGACCGGTCGACGGTCGACGGCAGCGGCACCGTACCCGGCCTGATGCCCGGCGCGGATGGCCTGATCTCGGCCGAGATGGTGGCTGAGATGGCCAAGACCGCGCGGCTGCAGCCGGTGGTTTTGCCGGGAGACGCGCCCGAGCCGCACTACACGCCGTCGGCCAAGCTCGCCGATTTCGTCCGGTGCCGCGACCTGACGTGCCGCGCCCCGGGCTGCGATCGCCCCGCCACCGACTGCGACCTCGACCACACGGTTGCCTACTGCGACGGAGGCTGGACCCACGCCTCGAATCTGAAGGCGCTATGTCGAAAACATCACCTGTTGAAAACTTTTGGAGGCTGGCGCGATAAACAGCTGCCCGATGGGACGGTGATTTGGGTGCTTGCCGACGGTCACACCCACGTGACAACGCCGGGCAGTGCGGTGCTGTTTCCCAGTCTGTGTGTGCCCACCGGCGACGTCCCAGCGCCGACGGTCGAAGCGACCGCCGACTATTGCGGTGAGCGGACCGCGATGATGCCCAAACGGCGTCGCACCCGTGCGCAGAACCGTGCCCACCGCATCGCCGCCGAACGCAGGGAAAATCACCGTGCCCGCGCGGCACGGGCCGCGCAGAGCGTTGCCGACGTAGGACCGCCGCCGCCTGGGACCGATCACGATCCGCCGCCCTTCTAGTGGCGACTAGCCTTAGACACCGTGGCTGATCCCGCGACCTACCGCCCCGCTCCCGGGTCTATCCCGCTGGAGCCCGGCGTGTACCGGTTCAGTGATCAGCACGGGCGGGTGATCTATGTCGGCAAGGCCAAGAGCCTGCGCAGCCGACTGAACTCGTATTTCGCCGACATCGTCGGCTTGCATCCGCGCACCCGGCAGATGGTGACCACCGCCGCAAAAGTCGAATGGACAGTGGTCAACACCGAGGTCGAAGCGTTGCAGCTGGAATACAACTGGATCAAGGAGTTCGATCCTCGGTTCAATGTGCGCTACCGCGACGACAAGTCCTATCCGGTGCTCGCGGTCACGCTCAACGAGCAATTTCCGCGGTTGATGGTGTACCGCGGGCCGCGCCGCAAAGGTGTCCGTTACTTCGGGCCGTATTCGCACGCCTGGGCAATTCGCGAAACCCTGGATCTGCTCACCCGGGTCTTCCCGGCGCGCACCTGCTCTGCGGGAGTGTTCAAGCGCCACAACCAAATCGACCGCCCATGTCTGCTCGGCTACATCGACAAGTGTTCGGCCCCGTGTGTCGGGCGGGTCAGCGCCGACCAGCACCGCCAGATCGTGATGGATTTCTGCGACTTCCTGTCCGGTAAGACCGACAAGTTCGCCCGCGGCCTGGAACACCAGATGCACGCAGCCGCGGAGGACCTCAACTTCGAACGTGCGGCCCGTCTGCGTGACGACTTGGGCGCGCTCAGGCGCGCACTGGAGAAACAGGCCGTGGTACTCGGCGACGGTACCGATGCTGACGTCGTCGCTTTCGCCGATGACGACTTGGAAGCCGCCGTTCAGGTGTTCCACGTCCGCGGCGGCCGGGTTCGTGGTCAGCGCGGCTGGATCGTCGAAAAGCCCGGTGACCCAGGTGATTCCGGCGAAGCGCGGCTGGTAGAGCAATTTTTGACCCAGTTCTACGGTGATCAGGCCGAACTCGATGGGGCTGCCGACGAATCGGTCAACCCGGTGCCGCGCGAGGTTCTGGTGCCATGCCTGCCACCTAACGCTGAAGAACTTGCGACGTGGCTCAGCGGCCTGCGGGGTTCGCGGGTGGCATTGCGGGTTCCCCGTCGCGGCGACAAGCGCGCGCTGGCCGAGACCGTGCAGCGCAACGCCAAAGAGGCGCTGCAGCAGCACAAGCTGAAGCGCGCCGGTGACTTCACCGCGAGATCCGCTGCACTGCAGAATATTCAAGAGGCATTAGGTCTGGCCGATGCGCCACTGCGGATCGAATGTGTCGATATCAGCCACGTCCAGGGCACTGACGTGGTCGGGTCACTGGTGGTGTTCGAAGACGGGCTGCCACGCAAGTCCGATTACCGCCACTTCGGCATCCGAGAGGCGGCCGGCCACGGTCGTTCCGACGACGTCGCGTCGATCGCCGAGGTGACCCGTCGCCGCTTCCTTCGGCACGTCCAAGACCAGGAGGACCCGAATATTCTTTCTCCCGAAGGAAAATCGCGCCGATTCGCCTACCCACCCAACCTGTACGTCGTCGACGGCGGCGCTCCGCAGGTCAACGCGGCCAGCGCCGTGCTGGAGGAGCTCGGCGTCAACGATGTCGCGGTGATCGGTTTGGCCAAGCGACTCGAAGAGGTATGGGTGCCCTCGGAACCGGACCCGATCATCCTGCCGCGCAACAGCGAGGGGCTGTATCTCTTGCAGCGGATCCGCGACGAGGCCCACCGCTTCGCGATCAACTATCACCGCAGCAAGCGATCGAAACGGATGACAGCGTCGGCGCTCGACTCCGTGCCCGGACTCGGCGAGCATCGTCGCAAAGCGCTCGTTGCCCATTTCGGCTCACTGGCCCGACTCAGGGAGGCTACGGTCGAAGAGATCACCTCCGTACCGGGCATCGGTGTTGCGACGGCGACGGCGGTGTTGGACGCGCTGCGCGGCAACGATGCCGAATCGGACACCGCAGCGCAGAGCCGTGTTGCGGAGCGGGCATCGGGATGACGGGCGAGGGGATGGACGGACCGAAACTCGAACCAGCCGACAACCACGGTGGCGCAACTGAATCCGGCATCGACGTAGTTCTGGTCACCGGCTTGTCCGGTGCAGGCCGTGGTACTGCGGCCAAGGTCCTCGAGGATCTCGGTTGGTATGTAGCCGATAACCTGCCGCCCAAGTTGATCACCCGGATGGTCGACCTCGGCCTGGATGCGGGATCGCGAATCACGCAGTTGGCGATCGTGATGGACGTGCGTTCGCGGGGATTCACCGGCGACCTGGACTGGGTTCGCAACGACCTGGCCACCCGCGACATCAGCCCGCGTGTGCTGTTCATGGAGGCCTCCGACGACATTCTGGTCCGCCGCTACGAGCAGAACCGCCGTAGCCACCCGCTGCAGGGTTCACAGACGTTGGCCGAAGGCATTGCCGCCGAGCGCGACATGCTCGCGCCGGTTCGCGCGACCGCCGATCTGGTTATCGACACGTCGACACTGGCGGTGCGTGAGCTGCGGGAAACCATCGAGCGTGCCTTTGGTGGCGAGACCGTCGCCCAAACCAGCGTCACCGTCGAGTCCTTCGGTTTCAAGTACGGCCTGCCGATGGACGCCGACACGGTGATGGACGTCCGATTCCTCCCTAATCCGCACTGGGTCGACGAGCTGCGCCCGCTAACCGGCCAACATCCCGAGGTTCGTGACTACGTGCTCGGCCAGACCGGCGCGGCGGAGTTCCTGGAGACATACCATCGGTTGCTGTCCCTGATTGTCGACGGCTACCGCAGGGAGGGGAAGCGCTACATGACCGTGGCGATCGGCTGCACCGGCGGCAAACACCGGAGCGTGGCGATCGCCGAGGCCTTGGCGCGGCTGCTGGAGTCCGACAAGCAGCTGACGGTGCGGGTGCTGCACCGGGATCTGGGCCGCGAATGAGCCGAAGAATCGTCGCGCTGGGCGGAGGGCACGGCTTGTATGCCACGCTGTCGGCTGCCCGGCGCCTGACACCGCACGTGACCGCGGTCGTCACCGTCGCCGACGACGGTGGGTCGTCGGGTCGGTTGCGCAGCGAACTCGACGTGGTGCCGCCCGGTGACCTGCGAATGGCGTTGGCGGCGTTGGCTTCTGACAGTCCACAGGGCCGACTGTGGGCGACCATCATGCAACACCGGTTCGGTGGTAGCGGCGCGCTGTCGGGTCACCCGATCGGCAATCTGCTGTTGGCCGGCCTCAACGAGGTGCTCGCCGACCCGGTGGCCGCCCTCGACGAAGTCGGCCGGATCCTGGGCGTGCGGGGCCGGGTGTTGCCGATGTGCCCGATCGCGCTGCAGATCGAGGCCGACGTATCCGGCCTGGAATCCGACCCACGGATGTTCCGGGCCATCCGTGGGCAGGTGGCGATCGCCACCACGCCGGGAAAGGTCCGCCGGGTGCGGCTGCTGCCCGGGGATCCGCCGGCGACTCGGCAGGCCGTCGACGCGATCATGTCCGCGGATCTGGTGGTGCTGGGTCCGGGCTCGTGGTTCACCAGCGTGATCCCGCACGTACTGGTTCCCGGGCTTGCCGCGGCGCTGCAGGCGACCTCCGCCCGCCGTGCGCTGGTGCTCAATCTGGTGGCCGAACCGGGGGAGACGGCCGGGTTTTCGGTCGAACGTCACCTTCACGTACTTGCCCAACACGCTCCGGGTTTCACTGTTCACGACGTGATCATCGACGCCGAGCGGGTACCGAGCGAGCGGGAGCGTGAGCAGTTGCGCCGGACAGCGACGCTGTTGAATGCCCACGTTCAATTCGCTGACGTGTCCAGGACTGGTACACCTTTACATGACCCGGGCAAACTGGCCGCGGCGCTCGAGGGAGTTGGCGCGCGCGAGACCGGTCTGCCGGTTCAGGGTCGCAACGGACCGAGGGGTGACGACGCGTGGCGATGACGGCCGAAGTCAAAGACGAATTGAGCCGCCTGGTGGTGACCGCGGTGAGCGCGAGACGCGCCGAGGTGACTTCGCTGCTGCGCTTCGCCGGTGGGCTGCACATCGTGGCCGGCCGCGTGGTCGTCGAGGCCGAGGTCGATCTGGGCAGCATCGCGCGACGGCTGCGCAAGGACATCTTCGATCTGTACGGCTACAACGCGATCGTTCATGTGTTGTCCGCCAGCGGAATCCGTAAGACCACCCGCTATGTGCTGCGGGTCGCGAACGACGGTGAAGCCCTCGCCCGCCAAACCGGGTTGCTCGATCTGCGTGGCCGGCCGGTACGGGGCTTGCCGGCTCAGGTCGTCGGCGGCAGCATCGGCGACGCCGAGGCCGCGTGGCGCGGGGCCTTCCTGGCCCACGGTTCGCTGACCGAGCCGGGACGCTCGTCGGCGTTGGAGGTCAGCTGCCCCGGACCCGAAGCCGCGTTGGCGTTGGTGGGTGCAGCGCGCCGGCTGGGCATCAGCGCCAAGGCGCGCGAGGTGCGGGGCGCCGACCGCGTGGTCGTGCGCGATGGTGAAGCCATCGGGGCATTGCTCACCCGGATGGGGGCCCAGGACACCCGGTTGGTTTGGGAAGAGCGCCGGATGCGGCGCGAGGTCAGGGCGACCGCGAACCGGTTGGCCAACTTCGACGACGCCAACCTGCGGCGATCGGCCCGCGCGGCGGTAGCGGCCGCCGCCCGCGTCGAACGGGCGCTGGAGATCCTGGGCGACGGCGTGCCCGACCATCTGGCCGCAGCGGGCAAACTGCGGGTCGAGCACCGGCAGGCCTCCCTGGAGGAGCTGGGCCGGCTGGCCGACCCGCCGATGACGAAAGACGCTGTGGCGGGCCGCATTCGGCGATTGCTCTCGATGGCCGACCGCAAGGCGAAGGTCGACGGGATACCTGACACCGAGTCCGCGGTGACCCCGGACCTGCTGGAAGATGCCTAGCTAGATTGTTCTCGCCAACGGTGGCAGACCTGAAACGAGGCCGCGATGGGATTCATCACCCCGGATCTTCCCGATGTCGACCCAGAGACCTGGCAGACCCGCACCGCGGCCGACCGCATGCAGGTGGTGACCCGGCATTGGGTTGAGCACGGCTTCGGCACTCCGTCGGCGATCTATCTGCTGTACGTGGTCAAAATGGCCGCCTATGCCGCGGGGGCCGCGGCGGTCATCTCGCTGACTCCCGACCTGGGTGGACTGAGCCACATCCAGCAGTGGTGGACACAGCCGATCGTCTACCAGAAGCTCGTCATCTTCACGCTGCTGTTCGAGGTGCTGGGCCTGGGCTGCGGATCGGGCCCGCTCACCGCACGGTTCATGCCGCCGATCGGTGGATTCCTGTATTGGCTGCGGCCCAAGACGATTCGGCTGCCGCCCTGGCCCAACGACGTGCCCTTCACCCGCGGAGACAGCCGCACTCTGCTCGACGTCGCGCTCTATGTGATCTTGCTGGCGTCCGGTGTCTGGGCATTGCTGGCGCCCGGGCACGGGGGATCGGTCACCGGGAGCGGCGACGTTGGTCTGATCGACCCGTTGTTGGTCCTGCCGATGATTATTGCGCTGGCCCTGCTCGGTCTGCGCGACAAAACGATCTTTCTGGCCGCCCGCGGCGAGCATTACTGGCTCAAACTGATCATCTTCTTCTTCCCGTTCACCGATCAGATTGCCGCCTTCAAGATCGTCATGCTCGGACTGTGGTGGGGCGCCGCAACTTCCAAGCTCAACCACCACTTCCCCTACGTGGTTGCGGCGATGACGAGCAACAATGCGCTGTTGCGCGGCAAGCCGTTCAACTGGTTGAAGCGCAGGCTCTATCGCGACCCGGTGAACGACCTACGGCCCACCTGGATTCCGAAGCTGATGGCCCATGGGGGCGGCACCACGGCCGAACTCATCGTGCCGGCGGTGCTTGTTTTTGCCGCCGGTGGACACCCGTGGCGGTGGGCGTTGATCGCCTTCATGGTGATCTTCCACCTCAACATCATTTCCAATCTGCCGATGGGTGTTCCCTTGGAGTGGAACATCTTCTTCATTTTCTCGTTGTTCTATCTATTCGGGCACTACGGCGACATCGTGATCTACGACCTCAGTTCGCCGCTGCTGCTGGCGATGCTGTTGGCCGCCCTCCTGGTGATTCCTGTTGTGGGAAACATGTTCCCGCAGCAGATTTCATTCTTGCCCGCGTTGCGGTACTACGCCGGCAACTGGGCATCGAGCGTCTGGTGCTTCCGGGCGGGCGTGGAGGACAAGATCGAAGAGAACGTCGTCAAGAGCTCTGCGCTGACCGCCAAACAAGTTGCCCGGCTGTATGACGCGAACACCGCCGAGATCATCAGCGACAAGGCCCGCGCCTTCCGATCCATGCACGTCCATGGGCGCGCGCTCAACGGTCTACTGCCGCGTGCCCTCGAGAACGAGGCGGACTACACGCTGCGTGAGGGCGAAACCGTCGCCGGCCCGCTGATCGGCTGGAATTTCGGCGAAGGCCACCTGCACAACGAGCAACTGGTCGAGGCGGTACAGCGGCGCTGCCACCTGGACGAGGGCGACCTGCGGGTGATCATCCTTGAAGGACAGCCGATCCAGACCAAAAAACAGTGGTACCGCATCGTCGATGCGAAGACCGGATTGATCGAGGAAGGCTACGTCGCGGTCGACGACATGCTGGCGCGCCAGCCCTGGCCCGAGCCCGGAGACGAACTGCCGGTCCACCCCGTCGCCAAGCGTGACCTGAGGCACGCGAATTAGCCCCGCATTGTTGCAGCTACTAGGCTGTCGGCGAGCACAGAGTCAGCGTCGAAGGAGATACACGTGACGGTCCGGGTAGGCATCAACGGCTTCGGTCGCATCGGCCGCAACTTCTACCGGGCTCTGCTGGCGCAGCAGGCCGCGGGAACTGACACCAAGATCGAGGTGGTCGCGGCCAACGATCTGACCGACAACGCGAGCTTGGCGCACCTGCTGAAATTCGACTCGATCTTGGGCCGGCTGCCTTTCGACGTCAGCCTGGAAGGCGAGGACACCATCGTCGTCGGCGATCACAAGATCAAGGCGCTGGAGGTGAAAGAGGGCCCGGCCGCACTGCCGTGGGGTGACCTCGGCGTCGACGTTGTGATCGAGTCCACCGGAATCTTCACCAGCGGCGCAAAGGCCAAGGGCCACTTGGACGCCGGCGCCAAGAAGGTGATCATCTCCGCGCCGGCCACCGATGAGGACATCACCATCGTGCTGGGCGTCAACGACGACAAGTACGACGGCAGCCAGAACATCATCTCCAACGCGTCGTGCACCACCAACTGCCTCGGCCCGATCGCCAAGGTGCTCAACGACGAGTTCGGCATCGTCAAGGGCCTGATGACAACCATCCACGCCTACACCCAGGATCAGAACCTGCAGGACGGCCCGCACAAGGACCTGCGCCGGGCCCGGGCGGCGGCGCTCAACATCGTGCCGACCTCCACCGGTGCCGCCAAGGCGATCGGGCTGGTACTGCCCGAGTTGAAGGGCAAGCTCGACGGCTACGCGCTGCGGGTGCCGATCCCCACCGGCTCGGTCACGGACCTGACCGCGGAGCTGAAGAAGTCTGCGAGCGCCGACGAGATCAACGCCGCGATGAAGGCGGCCGCCGACGGCCCGATGAAGGGCATCCTCAAGTACTACGACGCGCCGATCGTCTCCAGCGACATCGTCACCGACCCGCACAGCTCGATCTTCGACTCCGGCCTGACCAAGGTGCTCGACAATCAGGCCAAGGTGGTGTCCTGGTACGACAACGAATGGGGCTACTCCAACCGCCTCGTCGACCTGGTCGCGTTGGTCGGCAAGTCTCTGTAATCGTGGCTCGATCTTCGATCCCAATCCTGTCCGAACTTCTCGCACAAGGGGTTTCGGGTCGCGGAGTGCTCGTTCGCTCCGACCTGAACGTGCCGCTGAACGACGGCGCCATCACCGACCCCGGCCGTATCGTCGCGTCGGTGCCGACGATCGAAGCGCTCGCCGGGGCCGGGGCCAAAGTGGTGGTGACCGCCCATTTGGGGCGACCCGACGGCAAGCCCGATCCGGAGTTGTCGCTGGCGCCGGTCGCCGCGAAACTCGGCGAGCTGCTGGGCAAGGACGTCCAGTTGGCCGCTGACGTCGTGGGCTCCGACGCCAAGGCCCGCGCCGGCGGTCTGGCCGACGGGGATGTCTTGCTGCTGCAGAACATTCGCTTCGACCCGCGGGAAACCAGCAAGGACGACGCCGAGCGGCTGGCCTTGGCCAAGGAACTCGCCGAATTGCTCGGCGGCAAGGGCGCTTTCGTGTCCGACGGCTTCGGTGTGGTGCACCGCAAGCAGGCGTCGGTCTACGACGTCGCGACGCTGCTGCCGCACTACGCCGGAAAGCTGGTCGCCGAGGAGGTGGCTGTGCTGGAGCGGCTGACCGGATCGACGAAGCGGCCCTACGCCGTGATCCTCGGCGGTTCCAAGGTTTCCGACAAGCTCGGCGTGATCGAGCAGTTGGCCACCAAGGCCGACAGCATCGTGATCGGCGGCGGCATGTGCTACACGTTCCTGGCCGCGATGGGCCTTCCGGTCGGCACGTCGCTGCTGCAGACCGAGATGATCGACACCTGCAAGCAACTGCTCGACACCCACGCCGACGTCATCCGGCTGCCGGTCGACATCGTGGTGGCCGACAAGTTCGCCGCCGATTCGCCGTCGAAAGTTGTTGCCGCCGATGCCATTCCGGAAGACAAGATGGGCCTGGACATCGGGCCGGGGTCGGTTATCCGGTTCACCAAGCTGCTGTCCAACGCGGAGACCATCTTCTGGAACGGCCCGATGGGGGTGTTCGAGTTCCCCGCATTCGCCGCAGGCACCAAGGGCCTCGCCGAGGTGATCGCTGCCGCGACCGCCAAGGGTGCGTTCAGCGTGGTGGGCGGCGGGGACTCGGCCGCGGCGGTGCGGGCGCTGGGCCTGCCCGACAGTGGCTTCTCGCACATTTCCACGGGCGGCGGGGCATCGCTGGAATACCTTGAGGGCAAGACGCTCCCGGGTCTCGAAGTGTTGACTACCTGAGCAAAGGACATCCATGATTGTTCCGCCTCCTCCTCATCGCTTCGCTCTGCATCGTCGGAGGTGGGTATGAGTCGCAAGCCGCTGATTGCCGGCAACTGGAAGATGAACCTCAACCATTTCGAGGCCATCGCACTGGTGCAAAAGATCGCGTTCTCGCTGCCCGACAAGTACTTCGACAAGGTCGACGTCGCGGTCATCCCGCCCTTCACCGACCTGCGCAGCGTGCAGACCCTGGTCGACGGTGACAAGCTCCGGCTCACCTACGGCGCCCAGGACATCTCGCAGCATGACTCCGGCGCGTACACCGGTGAGATCAGCGGGGCCTTCCTGGCCAAGCTGGGCTGCCACTTCGCCGTCGTGGGCCACTCCGAGCGGCGCACGTATCACAGCGAGGACGACGCGCTGGTGGCCGCCAAGGCCGCGGCCGCGCTCAAGCACGAGCTGACCCCGATCGTCTGCATCGGCGAGCACCTGGACGTCCGCGAGGCCGGTGAGCACGTGAGTCATTGCCAGAACCAGCTGCGCGGGTCACTGGCCGGGTTGTCCGCCGAGCAGATCGGCAAGACCGTCATCGCCTACGAACCGGTGTGGGCGATCGGCACCGGGCGGGTGGCCAGCGCCGCCGACGCCCAGGAGGTCTGCAAGGCGGTTCGCGGCGAACTGGCCACGCTGGCCTCGCCGCAGATCGCCGACACCGTCCGGGTGCTCTACGGCGGCTCGGTGAACGCCAAGAACATCGGCGACATCGTCGCGCAGGAGGATGTGGACGGCGCTCTGGTGGGTGGCGCGTCGCTGGACGGCGAACAGTTCGCGACGCTGTCCGCGATCGCGGCAGGCGGCCCACTGCCCTGAAGTACGGGTTGCGATCATGACCCGGGCAGGCTTAGCTAAACGAAACCTAGACGATGCACAGGTTTGTCTAGCTGCGCTCTAAGTCGAGCCACATCAAGCGCCGGGGGAACGAATGGCTGGTCGGGACGGTAAGAAGCAGGCACCCAAGGCCGGTGCTGGTCGACGTCTGCTGATCGGTGTCGGTGCGGGCGCCGGCGTATTCCTTGCCGCCGCGGCCATGGCGACCGGGTCCACGGTGACCGCAGCGCCTGCGCACGCCGACTTCGAGGAGCTACTCGACCCGATCATCCAGCCGCTGCTGACGTCGTTCACCGACGCGGTCTCCGCCGTCGACCCCGCCGCGGCCGTGGATATCACCAGCTGGACCGACAGCCTGCTGAGCAGCCTGGGCTCGTTCGACCTGGCACTGCCTTCGACGGATTCTGCTCTGGCAGCCGCCACGACCGCCGCCGAACCCGCTGCGTCCGCGACAGCGGGCACCTACGACCTTCCGCTCACGGTGATGGAGGGGACCGAGCCGACCGTCCAGGCCACTATCGACGGCGGCAGCACCTCGGTGCCACTGCTCATCGACACCGGATCGAGCGGCCTGGTGATCCCGGATTCAGACCTCGGATCGAACTTCTTCTCCCAGCTCGAGGCTCTGTATGCGCTGGGGACTCCCACCGGCGGCCTCAGCGAGAGCGGCTACAGCGGCGGGGTGCAGTACTTCTACCTGACCTACGACAACGTGCCGATCAGTTATGCCGACGGACTGAGCACAGACGGCCCCGTCGATATCGAGGTCTACTCGTATGACCCGTCGAACTTCCTGAGCTACTTCACCAACGACGCCTTCCAGAACTTCCTCACCGGCAACGATGTCAGCGGCGTCCTGGGTATCGGGGAAAACACCGCGGGACCGACCACCAGCCCGTTTGAGAGCTTCGGCAACGTGACTGTCGACATCCCCGGTAAGGAACTCATCGTCGGCGGCGATCCGGTCAGCGGTACAACGCTCGCCGGCGCACCGATCAGCACCGAATACATCTCGGTCGACGGCGGACCGCTGCACGCGGTGTTGAACGACGTCGACTCGGGCGGCGTGGGCGGAACGATTCCGTCGTCACTGATCCCCGCGGCCGACTACAACTCGACCACCGACCTGGTCAACCCGGGGACCAAGATCGCGTTCTACTCAGACCAGGCCGGCACGAACGAGCTCTATCACTACACCGTGGACGCCGTCAACGACCCGATCGTGGTGTCGGGATCCGACATGGACAGCGGGGTCGCGCCGTTCCTGCTGGGTCCGATTTCGATGGAGTACAGCCCCGCCGGCACTGGCACGACGATCTTCGGCTCCTAGCTGGGAGGCCCTACCCCCAAATGTGTGAATTTGGTATGGGTCCGGGTTGTTTGGCAGGCAAGTCGCAGCTAACTTAACGGCACCTGATAGAAACACAAGGTCGTTAAGGATGCGGGCTGCGCAGTCCCGCCAACTCCTCGGGGGTCGTTCGCATGGCGCATCATCTCGGCAAAAAGCTGCTGGTCGGGCTTGGTGTGAGCGCCGGCGCACTCGCCACTGCGGCTGCAGTTGCCACCGGCTCGGCAACACCCGCGAAGGCTGACTTCGACGCGCTGATCGACCCCATCATCCAGCCCATCGTGTCCTCGCTGACGGATTCGATTGCCGCGTTCGACCCGGCAGCCGCGCTCGACTTGACCAGCTGGACCGATAGCCTCCTGAGCAGCTTCAACTCACTCGACTTGGCGTTCCCCTCGATCGCGGAGCCCGCGGCGGCGGCCGCCAGCTCGACGGCTGAGACAGCGGCGCTGGCGGGTGGAAGCATCCCGCTGAGCGTCCTAGAGGGCACCGAGCCGGCGGTCAACGCCTCCATCGATGGTGGCAGCGCAGTGCCGCTGCTGGTCGACACCGGATCCAGCGGGCTTGTCGTTCCGTACACCGACCTCGGCGACAACTGGTTCACCTCGCTGGAACACCTGTTCCAACTCGGCTTCCCCACGACCTACGGTATGAGCGGCTACAGCGGCGGGGTCGAATACGTATACGGGGTGTACAACACCGTGCCGGTCGACTATCTGAACGCCGACGGCACCACTGCTCTGTCCACGAGCGGCCCGGTCGACGTAGAACTCTTCTCCTGGTCCACGAACCCGTCGAACATCTTCGAGAACTTCCAAAGTTTCCTCGGCAGCAACCAGGTCGACGGCATCCTGGGTGTCGGGCAGAACACCGCGGGGCCGACGACGAGCCCGTTCATCGACTACGGCGGCGTCTACGTCAACATCCCGGGCCACGAACTGGTTGTCACAGGCACCAACCCGATCCCTGACGCTGTCTCGACCAGCGGTTCGCCGGTCGCCGACGTGCTGGAATCAGTCAACGGCGGGTCGCCCCTCGAGGTGACGAACAACATCGACTCGGGCGGGGTGTTCGGCACGATTCCCTCGAGCTTGGCTAGCAGCGTCCCGTCGAACACGCTCATTACCGTCGAGAACACGGCTCACCAGGTTCTCTACAGCTACACGACGACAGGTGCCTTCGATACCGGCACGCCGCCACTGGTCAGCGACAGCCCAACCGTAGTGTCGGGAACCAACATCGACAGCGGTGTCATCCCCTTCCTGCACCACGGCGTCTACATCGATTACGCCAATGACAAGACGTTCTTTGGCCCGCTGACTTCCTAGCGCCGGTCTGAACCGGGCTTTCGCGGCCCGGTAAGGTGTCGTCCATGGAATTGGCCCTGCAGATCACCCTGGTGATCACCAGCATCCTGGTGGTCCTGTTGGTGCTGTTGCACCGCGCCAAGGGTGGTGGTCTGTCCACGCTGTTCGGTGGTGGCGTGCAATCCAGCCTGTCCGGCTCGACGGTGGTGGAAAAGAACCTCGACCGCCTGACGTTGTTCGTGGTCGGCATCTGGCTGGTCGCGATCGTCGGTATGGCCCTGCGCATCAAATACAACGCCTGACGCCACGAAAGGCAAACTCGGCCAACCACCCCGATACTGGTAGGCATGGCTGACGCACCTGATCCGCTCGAGCCCTTCGGTGCGGTCCGACGCACCCAGATGGGTCGCGATGCGACCGAGCCGATGCGCGAAGACATTCGGCTACTCGGCACCATCCTTGGCGACACCGTTCGCGAACAGAACGGCGACGAGGTCTTCGAGTTGGTCGAGCGGGCCCGCATCGCGTCGTTCCAGGTGCGCCGCTCGGAGATCGAGCGCGCCGAGGTGGCGCAGATGTTCGACGGCATCGACATTCATCAGGCGATCCCGGTCATCCGGGCTTTCAGCCATTTCGCGCTGCTGGCCAACGTCGCCGAAGACATCCACCGGGAACGCCGCCGCGCGATCCACGTCGCCGACGGTGAGCCGCCGCAGGACAGTAACCTGGCCGCCACATATCTGAAGCTCGATGCGGCGCACCTGGATACCGCAACCGTCGCTGAGGCGCTCACCGGCGCGCTGGTATCGCCGGTCATCACCGCCCATCCGACCGAAACCCGGCGTCGCACGGTGTTCGACACCCAGCACCGCATCACTCAACTGATGCGCATGCACGCGCACGGCCAGACCGAAACCGAAGATGGCGGCGACATCGAAGCCGAACTCCGCCGCCGGGTGTTGATGCTCTGGCAGACCGCGTTGGTGCGGCTGTCCCGGCTGCAGATCTCCGACGAGATCGCGGTCGGGTTGCGCTATTACCAGGCAGCGTTTTTCGATGTGGTGCCGAAAGTCAACGCGGGGGTTCGCGAGGCGCTGCGCAGCCGCTGGCCCGACGCCGACCTGCTGCCCGAACCGATTCTGCGGCCCGGCTCCTGGATCGGCGGCGATCGCGACGGCAATCCCAACGTCACCGCCGATGTGGTGCGACTGGCCACCGGCAGCGCCGCCTACTCGGCACTGAACCACTACACCGCCGAGCTGAGCGCGCTGGAGCAGGAGCTGTCCATGTCGGCCCGGCTGGTCGCCGTCACCGACGACCTGGCCGCGCTCGCGGAGTCGTGCGACGAGCCGGCCCGCGGCGACGAGCCCTACCGCCGCGCATTGCGAGTCATTCACGGCAGGCTCACCGCCACCGCCGCGCAGATCCTGGACCAGGAGCCGGACAACCTGCTCGACCTCGGCTTGCCGGCGTACTCGACGCCGGGGGAGATGCTGACCGACCTCGACACTGTCGACGCCTCACTGCGCGCCCACGGAAGCGGGCTGCTGGCCGATGATCGATTAGCGAGACTACGAGAAGCATTGCGCGTCTTCGGCTTTCACCTGTCCGGCCTCGACATGCGACAGAACTCCGACGTGCACGAGGAAGTGGTCGCGGAGCTACTGGCATGGGCCGGGGTGCATTCCGACTACGCATCGCTGAGCGAAGACGAACGGGTCAACATCCTCGCCAAGGAGCTGAGTACCCGACGTCCGCTCGTCGGCGATCGTGAACAATTGTCGGAGCTGGCCCGCAAAGAACTCGCCATCGTCGCCGCCGCCGCCCGAGCGATCGACATCTACGGTCCGCCCGCGGTGCCCAACTACATCATCTCGATGTGTCGCTCGGTTTCCGACTTGCTGGAAGCAGGCATCCTGCTGAAGGAATCCGGGCTACTCCACGCCTCGGCCGACGAACCCTACTGTCCGGTCGGCATCGTCCCGCTATTCGAGACGATCGACGATCTGCGCCGGGGTGCCTCGATTCTCGAAGCGGCGCTTGATCTTCCGGTGTACCAGAGCATCGTCCGGGCCCGCGGCGACAGCCAAGAGGTGATGCTCGGCTACTCCGACTCCAACAAAGACGGCGGCTACCTGACCGCCAACTGGGCGCTCTACCGGGCCGAGCTCGATCTCGTCGAGTCGGCCCGCAAAACCGGTATTCGGTTGCGGCTCTTCCACGGTCGCGGCGGCACGGTAGGCCGCGGTGGCGGGCCGAGCTATCAGGCCATCCTTGCCCAGCCTCCGGGCGCGGTGAACGGGTCGTTGCGGCTCACCGAGCAAGGCGAAGTGATCGCCGCCAAGTACGCCGAACCGCTGATGGCACAGCGCAACCTCGAGACCCTGCTGGCGGCCACGCTGGAGTCGACCCTGCTCGATGTCGAGGGGCTCGGCGACGCGGCCGGTCCGGCCTATGAGATTCTCGACGAACTTGCCGACCGGGCGCAGCGTGCATACTCCGAATTAGTCCATGAGACAGACGGTTTCGTGGAGTACTTCCTGCAGTCCACGCCGGTCAGCGAGATCGGCTCGCTGAATGTCGGCAGCCGGCCGACGTCGCGCAAGCAGACGGCGGCCATCTCCGACCTGCGCGCGATTCCCTGGGTGATGGCCTGGAGCCAGTCGCGGGTGATGCTGCCGGGCTGGTATGGCACCGGCACGGCGATCGAGGAGTGGATCGACGGCGGCGAAGGCCGTCTGGAAACATTGCGCGAGCTCTACGAGCGCTGGCCGTTCTTCCAGACCGTGCTGTCGAACATGGCGCAGGTCCTGGCCAAAACCGACCTCGGACTGGCCGCAAGCTATGCGGATCTCGTCGAGGACGAATCGCTGCGGCGGCGGGTGTTCGACAAGATCGCTGCGGAGCATCAGCGAAGTATCAAGGCGCACCAGCTGATAACCGGTCAGGACAACCTGTTGGCCGACAACCCGGCGCTGGCGCGTTCGGTGTTCAACCGCTTCCCATACTTGGAGCCGCTCAATCATTTGCAGGTCGAGTTGCTACGACGCTACCGCTCCGGTGACGACGACGAACTGGTCCAGCGCGGGATTCTGCTGACGATGAACGGTCTGGCCAGCGCTCTGCGCAACAGCGGTTAGCAACCCGGCACACGCGATGTCGCTGACGCCCGGCCGCAGCGCGTGATGCGCTGAGCCAGGGCGAACGCCAAACCCTGAGCGCGGCAACCCAAACGGCGGCGCTGCTGCACGCCTGGTGCGGCGGCTAAGTCACGAAACGAGGCGCCGAGTGTGAAGCTGTTGCGATTTTCGGCCTCCGATTTCGCAGTAAATTCACGTTCGGCGGATCACCCAGCGACGTAGCTCGCCACACAAGGGTTTTCGGCCCGTGCCACGCCGCCGATCTGAGCCGGAACCGGTCGCGGATGCGTCGTCCAACTCCGTGTCATCTGATAGCGACCGAACAACCGCGTCGTCGTTGACGACATCGCCGACAGCGAAAACGGTTGCGCCGGACAGGAATGCCGCCCATGTCCGAATGCCGTCACCATCATCGGAGAGGGAAGCGACTTCTCGTCGATCAGCCGGTGGCGCGTCCATCGGTCGGGGTCCCACCGCTCGAGACCGGGAGCGGCAGAGGTGTTGAGCAGCGGCAGCAGTGTCGCGATGGTCCAACCGGGCGGCACCTGGTAGTCCACGTCGCCGGTGTCGAGCACGACCGGCGCCAGCACGGCGCGCGACATGATCGAGCGCTGGGCCAGTCGGGTCGACTCCAGTGCGCATCGCTGCGCCAGGTCCACATCGCCGGCGGCGACCAGCGCCGCGTGCGACGGATGTTCGAGCAGATCCACCAAGCCCCACCCCAAAGCGGCCGCCAGGTTGGACATCGACGCGATGTGGATCAGCGCGACATCGAAAGCGATACCGCGAATCCTGTTGTCGCCGTGCTCATCATGCCATTCGTCGACGATCCTGCCGAACAGGCCCTCGTCGCCGTCGAGGCGGTGCACGGCGTCGGCCACAATCTCGGTCACCTCGTCGAGGGCTGCGCGCTCAGCCCGCTTCTCCGATGCGGCGACGGCCGCCATCGCGTCGGGATGGACGAACGCGTCGGAACCGTCGAGTATGTCGAAAGCCCGTACCAGCCTTTCGAACGACTCGCCGCGGGCTGAGCCGGCACCCGCCCAGGAAGCCAGACCCATCCGGTGTCCGAGTCGGCGCGTAAGCGTGAAGATGTCCACCGATCCCGACGGTCCGAGCTCGTCGATCGTGTTGTCAAGCGCCCGATCCAGATTGGCAAGGTATGCGGCGACGTCCCCGCGGCGGAACAGTGTGCTCGGCAGGATGCGGCGCCCTTGGAATATCTCGTCGGGGAGTTTGCGGCGCAGCATCAGGTAATCGGCGACGCCCTTGCTGGCCTTGTCTTCGGGCAACCCGTAGAACGACTCGACGCCGGTCGGGGAGAACGTGAACAGGTAGCGGTCACTGCCGCTACGGACGGCGAATGTGTCGCCGTGCCGGGTGCGGGCGGCCGCGATCGTGGCCACGGCATCGCCGACCGACACGTCCCACGGCAGACCGGTGCCCTCGGCGTAGGGTGGATCGGGGACCGGACGCGGCACGGTCTAGCGGCCACCGCGGTTGCGTAAGGCGTTGAACGCGTTGCGGATTGCGTGTTCGGTGACCGACAGCGGCGACATCACGGTCTCACCGACGCCGACCATGTAGTCGATGCGCTCGACGATCGCCTCAACCGGCGCGACCAGAGTCACGAGCCGCTTCATCAGGTCGTCGATCCGGGCGAGGGTGGCCTCGAAATGGTCGAGCCCGTCGTCCAGCCGGTCCACGGCGCTGTTCAAGTTCGTCAACGACGTGTTCAGATCGCCCAACGTGTCGCCCAGGCCTCCCAGCACGTCCTCCAGCTGGTTGACGGTAACGTCGGCGTTCATCGCCGCCTGAGTGAGCGTCTTGATCCGCTGCCGCGCTGGGCGCTCACCGGCGCTTTTATCTGCCATGCCGATCATTATGGCGTTCGATGGAACCTGCGGGACCGGATATGCATCTGATCGGATATGCACCGGCGAGATTCTCGGCACCACTGCGCCGCGGTGATCAACCGCGCGGCACCGCCCGACATCATCCTGCAGCGATTGCAGGAGTACGAGCGTGGCTACGCCGACGGGCAGGCCGAGCGTGGGTCGGGCTAGCTGGGCAGCTCGCTGGCGGCTCCCTCGTCGAGGAACCACACGGTGTGCTCCAGACCGACAGCACCGGCGGCCGGAATCGACACCGGGTCGGCGCCACCGACGGCGGCGGCGACCGCCTCGGCCTTCTCGGCGCCCGACACCATCAGCCAGACGTGCCGAGAACGCTGGATTGCGGGCAGTGTCAAGGTGATTCGTATCGGCGGCGGCTTCGGCGAGTCCTCGACATCGACCACCAAACGCGTTGTCTCGCGCACCGCCGGGGTGTCCGGGAACAGCGAGTTGACGTGGCCTTCGGGCCCAACCCCGAGCAGGTGCACGTCGAAGTGCGGCGCGGGGTCTCCCGGCTCGGCATTCGCAGCCAGGATCTGCTCGTAGGCCAGCGCGGCGGCGGCCACATCGTCACCGTATTCACCGTCGGCGGCCGCCATCGGGTGCACGTTACGAGCCGGGATGTCGACGTGGTTCAGCAGGGCCTCGCGGGCCTGCTTGTCGTTGCGCTCGTCGTCGTCTTCGGTGACGTATCGGTCATCGCCCCAGAAGAGATGCACCTTCGCCCATTCGATCCGCTCCGACTGCGCCGCGAGGAATCGCATCAGGCGGTTACCGTTTCCGCCACCGGTCAGCACGATCAGCGCGTTCCCGCGGGCGGCAATCGCCGCCTCGACCACGCCGATCAACCTTTCGCCGGCCGCGGCAACCAGCAGGTCGCTGTCGGCGAATGTTTCTACAGAGGTGCTCATGCGTACTCCACCCGATCGATACCTTCCAACGCCGCGTAGTAAATAGTGTCGGCATCCAAGCGCCGGAGATCTTCTGCCAGACACTCGGGTACGTCTCGCCGGTGCAGCGGAACGAGCGCGTCCGGCTTGCCGGTGCGGCTCAGCGTCGCCGTCACACCCTGCTGCGGCCTGCGCAGCACCACCGTTTCCGTCGGGCGCTCGAGTTCGACTTTGAGCTCGCCCACGACCCGGCGCACCGGTCCGTCGATCCGGCTGGCCAGCCAGCCGGCCAGAATGTCCAGTGCCGGTTCACCTCTGAGACCGGATACCAGCGCTGAGGTGATCTGCTCGTGTGGTGGCTGGTCGATCGCCGACGCGAGTAGTGCACGCCAATAGGTGATCCGGCTCCAGGCCAGGTCGGTGTCACCGGGGGTGTAGCCCGTCAGCCTGCTTTTGATCGCCGACAATGGATCGGCGCCGTTGGTCGCGTCGGTGATCCGCCGAATGGCCAACTGGCCCAGCGGATCCTGCGCGGGCACCGCGGGAGCGACATCCGGCCACCAGGCCACCACCGGAATGTCGGGCAGCAGGAACGGCATGACGACGCTGCTGTTGTGTCCGGCCAATGGTCCCGACAGTCGCAGGACCACCACTTCGCCGACAGCGTCCTCGCCGCCGACCCTCAGCTGGGCATCGAGGCGCGCGTCACTGGCATCGGGATCGCCGGCCATCACCACGATCACCCGACTTGGGTGTTCGTGGCTGGCAACGTTGGCGGCGTCGATGGATTCTTCCAGCAGCGCGTCGCTGTCGGGGGCGATCACCAACGTCAGTACCCGGCCGAGGGTCACCGCGCCGGTCTTCTCCCGAAGCTCATCGAGTTTCTTGTTGATCGCGGTGGTGCTGGTGTCCGGTAGCTCGACAATCAATTTCGCCGCTCCTCCTCGGGACCACCCGCATCGTCGTCGGCGGTCACGGTCGCCGCCATTCCCGCCCGGTGCGCCGGAGCATCTCGAACGCCGACGACGGACCCCAGGTGCCGGCCTCATAGGGATCAGGTTTGCCGTGCTCGGCCCAGTAGTCGAGCGCGGGATCCAGTATCTCCCATGCCAATTCAACTTCGGCGTTCACCGGGAACAGTGAGGGCTCGCCGAGCAGAACGTCCAGAATCAGCCGCTCGTAGGCCTCGGGGGAGTCCTCGGCGAATGCCGCGCCGTAGGAGAAGTCCATGTTGACATCGCGCACTTCCATGCTGCCCGGCACCTTGGACCCGAACCGCAGCGTGACACCTTCGTCCGGCTGCACCCGGATCACCAGGGCGTTGGCACCCAGTTCCTCGGTCATCGTCGCGTCGAACGGCAGATGAGGCGCCCTTTTGAACACCAGCGCGATCTCGGTCACCCTGCGGCCCAACCGCTTTCCGGTGCGCAAATAGAACGGCACGCCGGCCCACCGGCGGGTGTTGACCTCGAGGGTGATGGCGGCAAAAGTCTCGGTAGTGGATTCCGGGGCGAAACCCTCCTCCTCCAGGAGTCCCACCACGTGCTCGCCACCCTGCCAACCAGCAGTGTACTGACCGCGAGAAGTGGTCTGGTCCAACGGTTCTGCCAACTGAATGGCGGAGAGCACCTTGATCTTCTCGTTTTGCAACTCGGTCGGATTGAAGCTCACCGGCTCTTCCATCGCGGTCAGAGCCAGCAGCTGCGTCAGGTGGTTCTGGATCACGTCGCGCGCGGCGCCGATTCCGTCGTAATAGCCGCCGCGGCCGCCCAGGCCGATGTCCTCGGCCATGGTGATCTGCACGTGATCCACGTAATGCGAATTCCAGATCGGATCGAACAACTGGTTGGCGAAGCGCAACGCCAAGATGTTCTGGACCGTTTCCTTGCCCAGGTAGTGGTCGATCCGAAACACCGAGTCTTCGGGGAAAACGCTGTTCACGACTTTGTTGAGTTCGCGCGCGCTTTCGAGGTCGTGGCCGAACGGTTTCTCGATGACGACCCGACTCCAGCTGTCTTCGTGCGCCTTCGCCAAACCGGCCTGGGCCAGTTGCTCGCACACGGTCGGGAAACTCTTCGGCGGGATCGCGTAGTAGAACGCGTGGTTGCCGCCGATCCCGCGTTCGGCGTCCAGTTTGTCCAACGTCTCGGCCAATCGCGCGAATCCGGCCTCGTCGTCGAAAGTGCCTTTGACAAACCGGCATCCGTCGGCAAGCCGATCCCAGATGGCCTGGCGGAACGGGGTGCGCGAGTGTTCCTTGACGACCTGCAGGACCTCCTCGGCGAAAGCCGCGTCGTCCCAGTCGCGGCGGGCAAATCCCACCAGGGCGAAGTTGGGTGCCAACAAACCCCGGTTGGCCAGGTCGTAGATGGCCGGTACGACTTTTTTGCGGGCCAAATCGCCGGTCACGCCGAAGATCACCACAGCACAAGGCGGCGCGATCCGTGGCAAGCGCTTATCGCACTTGTCCCGCAATGGGTTTCGCCACTGCCCGGAGCCGGCTTGGCTTCGGGTCGAGGTCATTTGTCAGAGGAATCGAGTTGCTTCTGGGTTTCCTCCAGCAACTCGCTCCACGACGCCTCGAACTTCTGCACACCTTCGTTCTCCAGCACCAGGAACACATCGGTCAGGTCGACGCCGATTGCCTCGAGCTTGTCGAAGACCTCCTGTGCCGCGGAGGCAGTACCGGTAACCGTGTCGCCGCTGACGGTGCCGTGATCGGCGACCGCGTCGATGGTCGCCTCCGGCATGGTGTTGACCGTATTGGGAGCCACCAATTCGGTGACGTACAGCGTGTCGGAGTAGTCGGGGTTTTTCACGCCGGTCGACGCCCACAGCGGACGCTGGACTCGCGCACCGTCGCCTTCGAGCTGGGTGAATCGGTCGCCCCCGACGAACACTTCCTGGTAGGCCGCGTAAGCGAGACGGGCGTTGGCGACGCCGGCCTGTCCGCGCAACGCCTTCGCTTCATCCGAGCCGATTTTCTCCAGTCGCTTGTCGATCTCGGTGTCAACCCGCGAGACGAAAAACGAGGCCACCGAGTGAATTTTGGACAAGTCGTGGCCGGCTTCCTTGGCCTTCTCCAGCCCGGCGAGGTAGGCATCCATCACCTCGCGGTGCCTTTCGACCGAGAAGATCAGCGTGACGTTGACTGAAATACCTTCTGCCAGTACTGAACTGATGGCGGAAAGGCCTTCTTTGGTCGCGGGAATCTTGATCAGTATGTTGGGCCGGTCGACGATCTTCCACAGCTCGATGGCCTGCGCGACGGTCTTGTCGGTGTCGTGCGCCAGCCTCGGGTCGACCTCGATCGAGACCCGGCCGTCGACGCCGTCGGAAGCCTCCCACTGCGGCCGCAGCACGTCGGCGGCGTTGCGGACGTCGTCTGTGGTCACGGTGCGGATGGTGGCGTCCACGTCGGCGCCCCGCTCGGCGAGCTCGTCGATCTGCCCGTCGTAGGCATCGCCCTCGGCGAGGGCCTTCTGGAAGATCGACGGGTTGGTGGTGACTCCGACGATGCTCTTGGTGTCGATCAGCTCCTGCAGGTTGCCGGACTGCAGTCGCTGACGGGACAGGTCGTCCAGCCAGACCGATACGCCCGCGGAGCTCAAAGCAGCGAGGTTGGGATTCTGAGTCATCGGCTTTCCCTTCGGTTAGTTGTCGATTGTTCGTTCAGCGGCGTCGACGACGGCTTCCGGGGTAAACCCGAATTCGCGGAACAAAGTCTCTGCATCTGCGGATTCCCCGTAGTGCTCGAGCGAAACAATCTCGCCGGTATCGCCGACCAGCTTGTGCCAGCTCTGGGCAATGCCGGCCTCTACCGCGACACGCGCCGACACCGACGGCGGTAGCACGCCGTTGCGGTATTCGTCGGACTGCGACTCGAACCACTCGACGCAGGGCATCGATACGACACGGGCGACAATATCCTTGTCCGCCAACAACTTCTGCGCCGCAACCGCGAGCTGAACCTCGGAACCGGTGGCGATCAGTACCACGTCGGGTTCGTCCCCGCCGGCGTCGCCCAGGATGTATCCACCCTTGGCGACGCCTTCGTAGCTGGTGCCTTCGAGAATCGGCACGCCCTGGCGGGTCAGGATCAGCCCGACCGGACCACTGCCGTTGCCGCGGGCCAGCACGGAGCGCCATGCGTACGCGGTCTCGTTGGCGTCCGCCGGACGGACCACGGACAACTTGGGAATCGCCCGCAGCGCCGCGAGGTGCTCGATCGGCTGGTGCGTGGGGCCGTCTTCGCCGAGACCGATCGAGTCGTGCGTCCAGACGTAGATGGTGTCGATGTCCATCAGTGCGGCCAGCCGCACCGCCGGTCGCATGTAGTCCGAGAACTGCAGGAACGTGCCGCCGTAGGCGCGGGTCGGGCCGTGCAGCACGATGCCGGACAGGATCGAGCCCATGGCATGCTCGCGGATCCCGAAATGCAGGGTGCGGCCGTACCAGTCCGCTGTGTAGTCCTTGGTCGTAATCGACGGTGGACCAAACGATTTCACGTTGTCCATGGTGGTGTTGTTGCTACCCGCCAGGTCGGCCGAACCGCCCCACAATTCGGGGAGGTGCGGGCCCACGGCATTGAGCACCTTGCCCGACGCGGCGCGGGTCGCCAGCGCCTTGTCACCCGGCTCCCAATGCGGAATGTCGGCGTCCCAGCCGTCGGGCAGCTCCTCGGCGGTCAGCCGGTCCAACAACTTCTTGCGGTCGGGTTCGCGCTCCGCCCACGCCTCGAAGTCGACATTCCACTTGTCGTGGGCGTCCTTGCCGCGCTTCACCAGCTCGCGGGTGTGGTTGATCACCTCGTCGCTGACCGCGAATTTCTTATCGGGGTCGAAGCCGAGGGCCTCCTTGACCGCCGCGACCTCTTCGTCGCCGAGGGCCGAGCCGTGCGCCTTGCCGGTGTTCATCAGCTTCGGCGCCGGATAACCGATGATCGTCCGCACCGAAATGAACGACGGCTTGTCGCTGACGGACTTGGCCTTCGCGATCGCTTCTTCGATGGCGACGACGTTCTCGCCACCCTCGACGTGTTGCACGTGCCAGCCGTACGCCTCGTAGCGGGCGGCGGTGTCCTCACACAGCGCGATGTTGGTGTCGTCTTCGATCGAGATCTCGTTGTGGTCGTAGAACACGATCAAGTTGCCCAGCTGCTGCACCGCGGCCAGCGACGACGCCTCTGACGTCACACCCTCTTCGATGTCGCCGTCGGAGGCGATCACGTAGATGTGGTGATCGAACGGGCTGGTCCCGGGTGCGGCGTCCGGATCGAATAGACCGCGCTCGTAGCGCGCCGCCATCGCGAAGCCGACCGCTGAGGCCAGGCCCTGACCGAGGGGACCGGTGGTGATCTCCACGCCTTTGGTGTGCCGGAACTCGGGGTGCCCGGGCGTCTTGGAGCCCCAGGTGCGCAACGACTCGATGTCGGAGAGCTCGAGACCGAAGCCGCCCAGATACAGCTGCAGGTACAGCGTCAGGCTGCTGTGACCACAGGACAGGACGAACCGGTCGCGGCCCAGCCAGTGCGGGTCGCTCGGGTCGTGCACCATCGCCCGCTGAAACAGGGTGTAGGCCAACGGCGCGAGGCTCATCGCCGTCCCGGGATGGCCGTTACCGACTTTCTGCACCGCGTCGGCGGCCAGTACGCGGACGGTGTCAACTGCTGCCGAGTCGACCTCGGTCCAGTCATCCGGGTGGTGCGGTTGAGTGAGGGTCGAGATGTCGTCGAGTGTGGTCACGAACTGAAGTCCTCGGGGTCGGCAGTCGGCAGATTGTCTTAGGAAAACGTCCCAGTCCACCCTAGTGCCGGAATGTTGCGGACGCGTAGAAGGATGTTTCACTTCCCGACTGTTCAGGTCCCGTCAACTCGTGCGATGCGCGTCGAAGGTTGCCGATTGGCTGTCAATGGCCCCTGCGGTGCATGCTGGGCATGTCGTGCGGTCTACCATCGTGCGTAGTAGAAGCCCCGCGCTGCTGTGATCCGAGGAGTCATTGCGTGAGCATTCGCGAGCGCGTTGCGCCGAGTCGAGTCAGCACCCTGGTACTGGCTTACCTGTCGCTCACCAAGCCGCGGGTCATCGAGCTGTTGCTGGTCACCGCGATTCCGGCGATGTTGCTGGCCCACCGGGGCAGCGTCAACCCGTTGCTGATTTTCAATACGCTGGTCGGCGGGATGCTCGCCGCGGGCGGGGCAAACACGCTGAACTGCGTGGCCGACGCCGACATCGACAAGGTGATGAAGCGGACGGCCCGCCGTCCGCTGGCGCGTGCGGCGGTGCCGACCCGCAGCGCGCTGATCTTCGGGCTCATCCTGAGCGTCGCGTCATTCGCCTGGCTGTGGTCGACCACCAACCTGCTCTCCGGCCTGCTGGCGGTCGGCACGATCGCTTTCTACGTCTTCATCTACACCTTGCTGCTCAAGCGCCGCACGTCGCAGAACGTGGTGTGGGGCGGCGCGGCCGGCTGCATGCCGGTGATGATCGCCTGGTCGGCGGTCACCGGCACGATCGGCTGGCCGGCATTGGTCATGTTCGCGATCATCTTCTTCTGGACACCGCCGCACACCTGGGCACTGGCGATGCGCTACAAGGAGGACTACCAGGCAGCCGGGGTCCCGATGCTGCCGGCGGTTGCGTCGGAACGCCACGTCACCAAGCAGATTCTGGTCTACACCTGGCTGACGGTGGCCGCGACACTGGCGCTGGCGCCGGCCGCCGGCTGGCTCTACACCTCGGTCGCCGCAGTGGCCGGTGTGTGGTTCCTGACGATGGCTCATCAGCTGTATGCCGGCGTGCGTCGCGGTGAGCCGGTCAAGCCGCTGCGCTTGTTCCTGCAGTCGAACAATTACCTCGCCGTGGTGTTCTGCGCCCTGGCACTCGATTCGGCCCTGGCGCTGCCGACTCTGTTGCGGGTGTAATCCGGACCAGCAGGTCCTGGACCTGCGAATACCCCATACCCCGACGGGGTCTTGCGACTACGACGCTACGTAGTTTTTAGTGGCCCATTGTGATCAAGTCATGACCGCGCCGATCTGGATGTCTCTGCCGCCCGAAGTGCATTCGTCGTTGCTCAGCAGCGGCCCGGGACCGGGTTCGCTGCTGACCGCGGCGAGCGCGTGGTCAGCCTTGAGTGCCGAGTACAGCGAGGTCGCCGATGAGCTGACCACGGTTTTGGCCGGAGTGCAGACCGGTGCCTGGCAGGGCCCCAGCGCCGAGCGGTACCTGGCTGCGCACGCGCCGTACCTCGCCTGGCTGATGCAGGCCGGCGCGGACAGCGCGGCCGCGGCCGCGCAACACGAGACCGCAGCCGCCGCCTACACCGGGGCGCTGGCGGCCATGCCGACCCTGGCGGAGCTGACCACCAACCACGTTGTGCACGGGGTGTTGACCGCGACCAATTTCTTCGGCATCAACACCATCCCGATCGCGCTGAACGAGGCCGACTACGGACGCATGTGGGTGCAGGCGGCCACCACCATGAGCACCTACCAGGCGGTTGCCGGATCGGCGCTCGCCGCCGTGCCCGCGGCCGCACCCGCACCGCAGGTTCTATCGGCGAGCGGCGAATTACACTCTGCGACAACGCAAGCGGCGGCTGCCGCCGACACCTCCTGGCAGGATCAGCTGGCGGCGCTGCTGAAGATCTACACCCAGGGTTTCGCCCAGCCGCTCGGCGAGCTGATCTACCCGGACGGCTGGCCGTTTCCGGCGTATCCGTTCGCCAGCGGTGTGGCCAGCGCCCTGCAGTCGGCGATACCGGGCCTGTCGCCTGCGCTGGCCTCGGCGCTGGGCTGGACGGTCTTTCACACCGTCGTCCTGTTCTGGCCGTTCGTTCAGGCGGCGCCGTTTTTACTCCCGCTCGCAATACCCGCGGCGTTCGGGGCGGGATTCGCGGGGCTGGCGGGACTCGCCGGCGTCTCGGCTGCGCCTGTCCCGCCCGTCGCGGCCATGCCGTCCCCGTCCGTCTCTGCCGCGCCGATGACCACGGCGCCGTCGGTGTCGACCGTCGGCGGCATCGGAGCCAGTGGCGGGCAGGCCCCCGCGGTGTCGAGCGCTCCGGCGCAGGGCACGATCGGCGCGCCCGGCGGTGGACCGGCCGGCGGCGGGCCGGGCTTCTCGCCGCCGTATGCGGTAGGCGGGGTCTCGCTGGCGTCGAGCGTCGGCGCGCAGGCCAAGGCGCAGGAGCCAACCTCGCGTGGGGCGTCCAGGGCCCCCGCAACCGCTGCGGCGGTCGGGGCCGGCACGACGAACCGGACCCGCATGCGACGGCGTCAGCGCGCGCGACGGCACTCAGTCGCCCATGAGTTCATGGAGATGAACGTCGACGTCGAGCCGGACTGGGCGCCGCCCGCTGCCTCGGTCCGAGGGTCGGGACCGCTCGGATTCAGTGGGACGTTCGCCAAAGGCGGCGGGGCGGCGACGGGCCTCGCGACGCTCGAAGACGACGGGTTCGGGGGCGGCCCGAGCATGCCGATGTTGCCCAATACTTGGAGCGGCGAGGGGCCGATATAGGGCCGTGACCGGCGGATACCCCCTACCGGTACCGAGTCTTGTCCTACGACACTGCGTCGTATTCACTTTCGTCGTGAACTCAAACATTTGCGCCGATTCGGTAACGGATGTGAGGTCATGACGGCACCAATGTGGATGGCCGCGCCACCCGAGGTGCATTCGGCGTTGCTGAGCAGCGGACCGGGTCCCGCGTCGTTACTGGCCGCGGCGCAGGCGTGGAATTCGCTGAGCGGCGAGTACGCCTCAGTGGCAGAGGAACTCAGCAACGTTCTGTCTGCGGTGCAGACCGGGGCCTGGCAGGGGCCGAGCGCGGAGAGCTATCTGGCTGCGCATGTGCCCTACCTGGCGTGGCTGATGCAGGCCAGCGCCAAAAGCGCCGCCGAAGCCGCCCAGCACGAGATCGCCGCATCGGCGTACACATCGGCGTTGGCCGCTATGCCGACGCTGCCGGAGTTGGCCGCCAATCACGTGGTGCACGGGGTGCTGCTCGCGACGAATTTCTTTGGCATCAATACGATTCCGATCGCGCTGAACGAGGCCGACTACGCGCGGATGTGGGTCCAGGCGGCCAGCACGATGACGGCCTATCAAGCGGTCTCGGCGACGGCGCTGACCGCTGCGCCCCAGACCGATGCGGCACCGCAGATCGTGCATTCCGGCAGCGCCCAGCCCGCGAACAGCAACGGCGACAGCTCGACCTTACCGATCATCGACGACGACTCGGGCGATCCATACCAGGGGAGTTGGTATATCAACCGAATCACCGAGGTGACGGACACCTTGCAGCGAGACATCACCTTGATCGCCCAGAACCCGGCGCAGGGCTTGACGCAGTTGTCCGCGGACGTCAGCGGGTTGGTGGCTGACGAGGTGGGCCATGTGGGGGAGTTCCTCAGCGCTTTCCCGGAGGTGTATGCGCTTCCGCTATTCGCGCCCGTCGTGTTGACCGGAGGCGTCGCCGGGCTGGCCGGGCTGGCCGGAATCCGGGCCGACGCACCGCAACTCCCGGCTGAGGCGCCGTCGCCGGCTCCGCAGAGCTCACCATTGCCGGCCGCGTCGAGCAGTCCGGTGGCGATCGGTGCGCCGAGCGCGCCGACGACAGCGCCCGCATCGGCTCCGGCGTCCGCCGTCGGAACCGTCTCGAGTTCGGTGCCGACGCCGCCGCCACCTCCGGCCGGCCCGGGTTTCGTTCCCCCGTACGCGGTCGGTCCTCCCGGGATCGGGTCGGATTCCGGAATGCCCAGCAGCGCCAGGGCAGGCGAGAGCAAAAAGGCCGCGGAGCCCTTTGCCGCTGCTGCCGCGGCCACGGCCGCCGAACGTGATCGGCTGCGGTCGAGGCGACGCCGACGGGCGGGCATCCGCGGGTACGCTCACGAGTTCATGGACATGAATATCAACGTCGACCCGGACTGGGGCGCAACGACAGCAACGTCGGATAGCGGCGCGGGCCCGTTGGGTTTCGCCGGTACACTGTACAAAAAGCACTCAGCGGCAACGGGTCTGGCAACGCTCGACCACAACGAGTTCGGCGCCGGGCCGACCATGCCGATGTTGCCGGCCACCTGGAATGCAGATCACGATGGCGAGGCGGAAGAGCGCGACTGATGCGTCAGCGCGCACCGGGCGCTCCCGTCGAGTTGACGCTGGCCTGGTTGGTGAAACCACTATCCGTCGAGACCTTCCTCGACGACGTCTGGGGCAAAGACCACCGCCACATCCTGCGCGGACGCGCCGACTACTTCGATGCGCTGTTCCCGCAACCGGTTACGCCCGAGGGCATGCTGGAGCTCTTTCGCCACCAGCCGTCCGTAATACGAATGGTGCGCGGCAAAGACAAGCGGGGCCCCGACAACTACCGACTGGCGGACGGCACGCTCGATATCGCCGGCGTTCGCCGGGATTTCGCCGCCGGATACACCATCGTCGTCGACGGCATCGAGCAGTACGTGCGCAGCATGGGAACGCTGGCCCGCTCGATCGAGGTCGAACTGAACTTCCCGACACAGGTAAATGCCTACGTCACCCCACCCGAATCCAGCGGTCTGGTTCCGCACTACGACGACCACGACGTGCTGATCTTGCAGGTTCAGGGATCGAAGATCTGGCAGCTATACCCCGCGGACGACAGGCCGGCGCGGGAGATCCAGCGTGACACCGACAAGGCGGTTGCAGTCGAAAGTCTTTCGGCGTCGACAGACTTACTGCTCGACGCGGGGGACGTTCTTTACGTCCCACGGGGCCGCGTGCACGCCGCGGAGACGCGCTCGGAGACGTCCATCCACCTGACCGTGGGAATCCACGCACCCACGGTGCTGATGCTCGCCGTCGGCGCGCTGCACTCGCTGAGTTTTCGAGACGACCGTCTGAACGCCCGACTGCCAGCCCGACACCTCGACGACCGCGACCTCGACGTGAATATTCGCAAACTGGTGCGTGAAGCCATTGCGGGAGTTGATGATTCGGGTGCTCTGGACGAGGGCGTCGGTCTGCTGGCTGACGTGTTGGTTCGACGAGGCACCTGCCCGCCCGTCAGCAGTGTCGGCAGTGCCAATGGCATCGACGGTCAGACGCGGGTGGTCAAACACCAGCCGCTGTATGCCCGCGTCACAACCGCGCCCGACGGGGTGACGTTGCAGTTCGCGAGTTTGTCGATCAGCGCCGCATCCGACCACGACGCTGCCATGCGATTCGTATCGCGAAGCAGGAAACCCTTTCGCGTGGGAGATTTGCCAGGTCTGCGTCCCGAGCAGCAGACCGATCTCGCCCGGACGCTGATCGTGAGCGGTTTTCTGACGCGGCTGCCCGACGAGGACAACAGCTGATGGCGCAACGGCTTTCGTTGGACTGGCTGCTGCAACCACTGTCCGTCGACGCCTTTCTCGACGAGGTCTGGGGTAAGTCGCACTACCACGTGAGTCGGGGCAGCCCTGATTATTTCGACCTCCTGGTGGAGGATGCGGACTCCATTGACGATCTGCTGGCGGTGTTTCGCCCGCATCTGTCCCTGGTCAGCCTGGTCCGTGGAAGTGAGCGCAAAGACCAGTACATCTACCGGCTCGCCGACGGAGGCTTCGACGTTGCGGCCATCGGCCGGGACTTCGCCGACGGATTCACGATCGTGCTGGACAGCGTTCAGCGGTACGTGCGCACGATCGCGTCGCTGGCACATTCCATCGACGTCGAGTTGGATTTCGCCGCTCAGGTCAACGCGTACTTCACCCCTCCGCAGTCACAGGGATTCGTTGCGCATTTCGACGACCATGATGCGCTGATCGTCCAGATTCGAGGATCTAAGATCTGGCATCTCTACGAGGGTCTCGACGTGGCGCCACACCAGATGTGGCGCCACCAGCCGATTCCCGACGCCGAACTGCCGACACCTGTCGACGTGCGCCTGCAGGCTGGCGACGTGCTCTATGTGCCGCGCGGCAGGGTGCATGCAGCAGAGTCGACCTCGGAGCTGTCGGTACATTTGACGGTCGGACTGCACGCACCCACGCTGCTACTACTTGCCACCCGAATTCTGAACTCGCTCAACGGCTCCGACGACGGTGTCCACACTCGACTTCCACCCCGTTTTTTGTCCGATCCGGAAGTGAAGTCCGGTCTTGGAAAACTCATCCACCAGATGGCGGAGACGCTCGAACGGCCGGAGGCCATCGCCGGGGGTCTTGAATCGTTGGAGGCCGATCTGGTCAGACGAGGCCAGTGCCGGCCGCTGGGGGCGGGAATATCCGACGCTGTCGGCATCGACGACAGGACTCGGGTGGTCAAATGTGAACCGTTGTACTCGCGGGTGACGGTGGATTCCGGTGGCGTGGCCCTGCATTTTGCCCAGTCGGTGGTGAACGCGGACGCCGACCACGCAGAAGCCCTGCAGCTTCTGTCGAGAAGTACTGAACCACTTCGTGTTTGCGATCTGCCGGGGTTGTCGGAAATCCAGCGAGTCGAACTCGCCAGGGTCCTTGTCATGCAGGGATTCCTCATCCGGGTGTCGGAAGACTGATGGAGATCGCCGACCTCGGCCGGTGGACGCCGATCCGATTCGACTTGTCCTCGTCCACCCCGACCGTCGACTGGGCCGACCTGTCGGAGGAACGTTTCACGGAGCCGTTTTTCGACCAGACCGTCGCCCGGTGGTCGACCGGTCCGCGAGCACAGCCGCTCGTGCGAACCGACCTCGGTGCGCTGCTGGCGCTCGATGGGGAACCGTCACTTGACCCGGCCGGCATGATCTTTCATCTTTCCCGCTGCGGATCGACACTCGTATCCCGGCTCCTGTCCAACATTTCCGGGGTGGTGGTCGTCGCAGAACCCTCGCCGCTGAATGCCCTTCTGGGCCTTGATCCTGCGCAGGTGGACGGGGCCACGCTGGTGCGAGTGGTCCGGTTTCTGGTGCGGGCGCTGGGCAGGCGCCGTCACGGCGACGAACAGCATCTGGTGCTCAAGTGCACCAGCTGGAACATTCGCCGCCAGGAAATCCTCACCGCCGCTTTTCCGAACACGCCGTGGGTATGGGTTCAGCGCGATCCGGCGGAAGTGGTGGCTTCGCTGCTGGCCACTCCGCCCGGTTGGCTCGGGCACCACGTGCCGCCGGCGCAGACCGCGCTGCGCTTTGGCATCGACCCGGCCGTCGCGGCGACCATGCCACGCGCGGAATTCGTCGCTCGCGCCCTAGGCGCGATGCTGTTTTCGGCCAGCGCCGGACCGGCCAAGCGGCTCTGTGTCGACCATTCGCAGTTGCCCGACGCGGTGTGGGAACGGGTTGCGGCGCATTTCGGGATCGAGATCGACGCCGCGGCGATAAAACGCATGACCGGGCAGTCTCAATATTACTCGAAAGAGGCTGAACCACAATTGTTTTCGGTTGATCGGCAGAAGCCCCGTGAGGTTACCGAGGAGATGCGGGAGGCTGCCCGTCGCTTTGCCGAATCCGGGTATCGACAGCTGCTGGACTCGCCGTAGGCCTTTCTCGATTCCCTATCCCGCCGCCGTGTGCTAGAAATGTTAATGAAAATCATGTTCATCACGGTGATGGGAGGGCTGTCATGGCATTGCGGGTCGTTCCAGAAGGCCTCGCAGCCGCCAGCGCGCGCATCGAAGCCCTGACGGCGCGATTGGCATCTGCCCAGGCGGGTGCGGCGCCGATGATCACGGCCGTGATCCCGTCGGCCGCCGATCCGGTGTCCGTGCAAACTGCGGGCGGGTTCAGCCTGCGCGGCGGTCAGCATGCTGCCGCTGCGGCCCAGGGTACGGAGGAATTGGGTCGCTCCGGGGTTGGGGTCGCCGAGTCGGGTGTCGGTTATGCCGCGGGAGATGCCGCCGCGGCGGCGTCGTACCAAGGCGTCTGGGGCTGAGGGTGACGGCGCCCATCTACATGGCTGCGCCGCCCGAGGTGCACTCCACGTTGCTGAGCAGTGGCCCGGGGCCCAGTTCGCTGCTCGAGGCCGCCGGGGCGTGGAGTTCGCTGAGCGCCGAATACACGTCGGTGGCCGAGGAACTCAGCACAGTTCTGAGCGAGGTGCAGGTCGCTGCCTGGCAGGGGCCCAGTGCCGAGTCGTTCGTATCTGCCTATGTGCCGTATCTGGCGTGGCTGACGAAGGCCAGTGCCGACAGCGCCACGGCGGCAGCCCAGCACGAAACCGCGGCCGCCGCCTACACCGCTGCGCTGGCCGCCATGCCGACCCTGCCGGAGTTGGCCACCAACCACGTCGTGCACGGGGTGCTGCAGGCGACGAATTTCTTTGGCATCAATACGATTCCGATCGCACTCAACGAGGCCGACTATGTGCGGATGTGGGTCCAGGCGGCCGCCACGATGAGCACCTACCAGGCCGTCGCCGATGCCGCCGTGGCGGCGACGCCGGCCACCGACACCGCGCCGCCAATCGTGAAGTCAAATGCTGCAGCGCAACCCGCCGACAGCGGTGACAACCCGCTGGGACTTCCGCAGTGGCTCGTGGACGATCTCCAGAAACTTGGTATCGGCAACAGCCAGCTCGCGCACGACCCGACGGTCGACACCCCGTTCGATGACGCGCTCGCACAGTGGCTGCAGAACTTCGGTTACCAATGGAGTCCGGCGGAGGGCACCCTCAATGGAGCGACCTACGACACTTACACCAACCCGGGCCAGATCTCGTTCTGGGTCGCGCGGGCCCTTGAACTCACCGAGGACTTCCAGTACTTCGGCCAACTGCTGCAGCAGAATCCGATCGAAGCCATCCAGTGGTTCATCAGCTGGCAGCTGTTCGACTTTCCCACCCACATTCTGGAGGTGACGAGTTTTCTGTCGGCGAACCCGGCGCTGTTCGTCGCCTTCGCGCCGGCGTTGAGCCCGCTGGCCGCCGGTAGCGCGGGGTTGGCCGGACTGGCTGCCTTGGTGCAGCCGGTGGTTCCGGTGCTGCCCATCGAATCGGTGGTCGTGCCACCAATTTTCCCGGCCACCGCGCCGGCTCCGGCGGTGCTGGCGTCCTCGGTGGCGCCCAGTGCACCCGCGCCATCGCCCACCTCCGCGACCGTCGCGAGCGCACCGGCCGGGGCTTCGCCACCGCCTCCGTCTCCCACACCCGGGGCAGGGCCGGGCTTCTCGCCGCCGTACATCGTGGGCGGTCCGACGATGGGCGCGGGGCTTGGCGCGCAAGCCAAGACACAGGAGCCGACATCGCGTGGTGCATCGAAGGCTCCCGAGATGGCGGCCGCAGCGGTGGCCGCCGCGGCCAAGCGTCCCACTCGGCGGCGGCGCCGAGCGACGCAACACGATCGCTACGACGAATTCGCCGATATGAACGTCGATGTCGACCCCGAGTGGACCACCTCGACGGAGTCGTCGGATCGCGGTGCCGGGCCGCTCGGGTTCTCCGGGACCGTGGCGAAGGGCGGTCAGCAGGCGGCCGGATTGGCTACGCTGACCGATGACGGGTTCGGCGGCGGGCCGAGTATGCCGATGCTACCCAATACCTGGTCCTCGGACGAGTCGCTGGGGGAGGGCAACGACAACTGAATGCGTTTGCACGGCAACGGTAATCGGGTGAGGAAAGGATTTTTGGGATGAGTTTGTTGGATGCTCACATTCCGCAGTTGGTGGCGTCGCAGTCGGCGTTCGGTGCCAAGGCGGGGTTGATGCGCTCGACGATTGGTCAGGCCGAGCAGGAGGCGATGGCGTCGCAGGCGTATTTCGTCGGTGATGGCGCGGCGGCGTTTCAGGCGGCGCATGCCCGGTTTGTGGCGGCGGCGGCGAAGGTGAATTCGTTGCTGGATATCGCGCAGGCGAATCTGGGTGATGCGGCGGGCACGTATGTGGCCGCGGACAGTGCTGCGGCGAGCAGTTACCCGGGCTTTTGAGCCGCTACCTCCTTAATCGAAAGGGTTTGTGATGTCGCAGATCATGTACAACTACCCGGCGATGCTGGCGCATTCGGCGGATATGGCGGGCTATGCGGGCACGATGCAGAGCCTGGGTGCCGATATCTCCGCCGAGCAGGCTGCGTTGCAGTCGGGGTGGCAGGGTGACACCGGGTTGAGTTATCAGGCGTGGCAGGCGCAGTGGAATCAGGCACTTGAGCAGTTGGTGTTGTCGTATCGGGCGATGGCGGGCACGCATGAGACCAACACCACCTCGATGCTGGCCCGCGACTCCGCCGAAGGCGCCAAGTGGGGCGGCTGACGCCCCGTCCGCAAACCGATTGCAGCAGTGCCGACGCCCTCGGGGGACCTCTCCACCTGCTCGAGGTCTAATTTCGATTGACGCCGCGCTTCCATCCGGCAACGCCGTGGTGTTAGCTTAGCCAATGCTAATCAGGCTGGCCGCTCGCGATCGAAACCGGCGATGACCGCGCCCATTTGGATGGCATCTCCGCCCGAAGTGCATTCGGCGCTGCTGAGCAGCGGTCCGGGGCCGGGCTCGCTGCTGGTTGCCGCCGAGGCGTGGAATTCGCTGAGTGCCGAATACGCCTCCGCAGCTGACGAACTCACTGCCGTGTTGACGTCGGTAGAGGCTGGCGCGTGGGAGGGGCCGAGCGCTGAATCCTATGTGGCCGCGCATGTGCCCTATCTGGCTTGGTTGATGCAGGCCAGCGTCGATAGCACGGCAGCGGCGGCGCGTCAGGAAACCGCGGCCGCGGCGTATACCGCCGCGCTGGCCGCCATGCCCACCCTGGCCGAACTAGCCGCCAATCATGCAATTCACGGGGTTTTGCTTGCCACCAACTTCTTTGGCATCAACACGATTCCGATCGCGCTCAACGAATCCGACTATCTTCGAATGTGGGTCCAGGCGGCGACCACGATGGCGAGTTACCAGGCTGTCTCCGCTGCGGCGGTGGCGTCGTCGCCGCAAACCCAGCCGGCGCCCGTGGTGGTCAACGCGGCGGCGTCCGGGTACGGCAACACGGTTAACAACGCCGTTGCGGCGATCGAGCAGCTGCTGCACGACGCGTCCACGCTGAACCTGTCCGATCTGCAGTCGTCATTGCTCAATGTGGTGCAGAACTTCAACGTGACAGCCTTTTTGCAGAATCCGGTGGTGTACAGCCAGCAAATCGTCGAATCCTTCGTAAACAACTTCCCTGTGCTGTCCGATCTCTACTATGGCTTCGGCGGCGACCACATCTTCGAATTGCTCACGAATCCGGTCGGGTTCGTTCAGCACATCATCAGCAATTTTCTGGCGAATCCGCTTGGGGTGCTGCAGAATCCGTTTACGTTGCTCCTCAGTGCCGACGACTATCCGACGATCTTCTATCCGCTGATCTCGCCGGCCATCGCCCCCGCCTTCGCGCTCGCCTCGGTCGGCTCCGCGGGCGGTCTCGCGGGGCTGGCCGCAATTCCGCCGGCCACAATGCCTGTCATTTCTCCGGTTCTTGCGCCGGCGCCCCTTGCCGTGCCGGCCGTCGGGATCACCCCGACCGTCGTCGTATCGGCCGTGGCACCGGCAGCGGCGCCGGCCTCGGCTCCCGCCCCTGCAAGCCCACCGGCGCCGGCCGCCACCGCCACGGTGGCAAGCCCCCCGCCGGCGTTGCCGTCCGCAGGCGCACCGTTTGTGCCTCCGTACGCGGTAGGTCCGCCCGGCATCGGGTTCGACTCAGGAATGAGCGCTGGCGCGGCGTCCCAAGCCAAGCGCAAGGCGCCCGAGCCCGACAGCAGTGCTGCGGTAGCCGCTGCGGCCGCGCGTGGTCAGCGCGAGGCGCGTCGCCGTCGGCGCGCGGTGTTGCGCGATCATGGCGACGAGTTCGCCGATATGAACATCGAAGTCAATCCAGACTGGCGCGCCCCGGTTGATGGCGGGCCGCTGGCGTCGGGTGAGGGTTCGGCTCGGTTGGGAGTTGCCGGTACGGCGCGCAACGAAGCCGCCGGGCGTGCAGCGGGGCTGGCCACGCTGGCCGGTGACAGTTTCGGTGGCGGCCCGACTATTCCGATGCTGCCGGGCAGCTGCGATCCCGACGCCGCGCAACAGTGAGGCCTACGGCGTCAGCACGATCGATCCGATGGTCTGACGGCCCTGCAGGTCGCGGTGCGCCTGCGCGGCGTCGGCCAGCGGATAGCGGTGACTGACCTCCACGCTGAGCGAACCGTCGGCAATGGCGTCGAACAATTCGCTTGCGCGCCACGCGAATTCCTCGCCGGTGCGGGTGTAGTGCACCAGGCCCGGACGGGTCAGGAAAACCGAGCCGGCCGCGTTGAGCCGCTGCGGGTCGAGGGGCGGCACCGGTCCGCTCGCCGCGCCGAACAGCGCCAGGGTGCCGCGCACGGCCAAGCTGGCCAGGCTGGCATCGAAGGTGCTCGCCCCGACGCCGTCGTACACCGCCGCCACCCCGGCGCCGCCCGTCAGGTCGCGGATCCGCTGCCCGAACTCGGTGGGGTCGGTTGGGTAGTCCAGCACCTCGGCCGCGCCGGCCTGTCGCGACCGCTCGGCCTTCGCCGGCGTCGACACCGTCGTGATCACCCGGGCGCCGCGGTGCGCCAGCCACTGGGTCAGAATCAGGCCGACCCCGCCGGCACCGGCATGCACCAGGATCGTGTCACCCGGCTGCACCGCGTATACCGACGTGATCAGGTAATGCGCCGTCAAACCTTTCAGCAGCGCCGAAGCCGCGACGTCCAGGCCGATTTCCGATGGCACCTGTGCGGTGAATTGTGCTGGCGCAGTGCTGAATTCGGCGTACGACCCGGATGCCGAGACGGCGGTCACCACCCGGTCCGTGACGCTCAGATTGGTGACGCCTTCACCGACCGCGACGACCGTTCCCGCCACCTCGTTGCCCAGCACGAACGGAAGGCTGCGCGGATAGGTGCCGGAGCGGAAATAGGTGTCGATGTAATTCACGCCGACCGCTTCGGCCTTGATCAGAACCTGGCCCGGACCCGGGGACGGCAGTGGCTTCTCGACGTAGCGCAGGACTTCCGGACCGCCGATTTCGGCGACTTCGATGGCGTGCATGGTGACTATCATCCGCATGCATGGAGTTCGCATGAAGTTGGCCCGTCCCGATATTCGCCATCCCCGGATCGTGCTGGCCGGTTCGGCGGACGGCGACGACGCCGGCCTGGTGGCCGCGCTGCGCACGCGCGGCCTGCACGGGCACTGGTTGGCCTGGGACGACCCACGCACTCTCGACGCCGATGTGGTGATCTTGCGGGAACGAAGCGATCGCGCCGAGTTTCTGGCGTGGACCAAGCGCGTGCCCAACCTGCTCAACGCTCCTGAGGTCGTCGCCTGGAACACCGGTCGGCGTCATCTGCGTGACCTCGGCCGGGCGGGAGTGCCCGTGCTGCGGGGGCGTCGCCCGTCCCGTTCCTCGGTTCGCACCGCGCTGGTGTTTCTCGGCGGCGTCCAAAGCCACGCATTTGTCGGCAGTTCGCCGACCGATGCCGATTTCGAAGTGTGGGACCTCGGGCAGGCGGCCCTGCGGGCGGCCGCCGACCACCTGGAGATCGGCGTCGAGGAGTTCCTGTACGCGCGCGCGGACGTGGTCGAAGAAGCCGGTGATGCCGAGCTTGCCGAGTTGGATCTGGTTGCCCCGTCCCTGGGTTGGCTACTGCTCGACGCCGAAGCCCGAAACGACGGGCAGCGCCAGTTCGCGCTGTGCGTCGAGTCAGCCCTGGACCGGTTGGGGCTCGGACCGCTCTCGCATCGAGGCCCATAGCGCCGCGGTGGCAGCGGTGCAGATCGCCGCTCCCGCGACGTGAACGGCAACCAGCGCCGCGGGAACCCCGGTGAAGAACTGCACGGTCCCCACAGCCGCCTGTCCGATCACCGCCACCAGCACCACGCCCAGCCGGACCAGCACGGTGCGCGGCGCGTGCGCGGCCAGCAGCCCGAAGCCGAGCCCGACCAGCAGGGCCAGATAGGCGATCAGCAGCGACGTGTGAGCGTGCACCAGCGTGGTGATCTCGATCCGCAGTCGCGGCACGGTCCGGTTCGGACTGGTGTCACCGGCGTGCGGGCCCGCCGCGGTGACCAGCGTTCCGGCCACCAGCACCGCGGCCAGCGTCAGCGCGCTCAGTGCGGTGAGCACCCGCAGCGGGCGGGCGACCCGATCTTCGACGACTCCGTCGTCGGACTGGCCCACCTTGACGAACAGCAGCACCGCCAGCCAGACCATGGCCATGGATGTGAGCAGGTGAATGGCCACCGTCCACCACAGCAGCCCGGTTCGAACGGTGATGCCGCCGATCACCGCCTGCAGCACCGTCGACGCCGGCATCAGCCAGGCGTAGACCAACACCTCGCGCCGTCGGTGGGCGCGGATGACGGCCAGCACCGCCAACGCGGCGGTGAGCACCACGGCGAAGGTGATCAGGCGGTTGCCAAATTCGACGGCCTGGTGGAGCCGGGGGACTTCGGAGTGGGCGACGGGAGTGAAGCTGCCCGGAAAGCACTGCGGCCAGGTCGGGCAGCCCAGCCCAGACGCGGTGACGCGAACGATCGCCCCGGTGACGGCGATGCCGCCCTGGGCCACGATCACCAGCGCCGCGATGATCCGCTGCGCGCGAAGGCTGGGTCGCGAAAACCGTCGCAAAGATTGCCCGACAGGCATCGCCCGATAGTAGGGCAACGACAACTACGTCTCGTAGTAGGGCCGGGTCATCTCGAGACTGCAACCACGCGCATCGCAGACGGCGTGTCGTCGCCAAGGTTGCAGTGTCGCGCGAGGCCGGCAGGTCAGGTGAACCGGAACCAGCGGAGCGCGGCCAGGCCTGCCAACGTGCCCCAGACGACGAGAACCAGCACGCCGAACCAGTCGACTGACAGGCTCATCGCGCGAGACAGCGATTCAGTGAGCGCTCCGGCCGGGGTGAGCCGCGCCGCCCACTTGACGGCGGAGCCCACCATGCCGGATTCAACGGTCAGCGCGCCGAGCCCGGCGAAGACGAACCACAACAGGTTGGCCACCGCCAGGACGATCTCGGCCCGCAGGGTGCCGCCCAGCAGCAGGCCGAGGGCGGCGAACACCGCAGTGCCCAGCGCGATCACCGCCCCGCCAAGGGCCAGACCCGCGGGGGGCGGCCGCCATCCGAGCAGAAAACCGATGGCCCCCAGGATGATTGACTGCAGGAAAACCACGGTCACGACCGCCGCCGACTTGCCCGCGATGATTCCCCACACCGGCAGCGCCGTTGCGCCCAGCCGTTTCAGGGCGCCGTAGCGTCGGTCGAACGCAACCGCGATGGCCTGACCGGTGAACGCGGTCGAGATCACCGCCAGCGCCATGATCACCGGGACGAACGTCGCGGCGCGGTGGTCGCCGAACGATCCAAGCGGCAGCAGCGTCAAACCGATCAGCAGCGTGATCGGGATGAACATCGTCAACAAGAGTTGCTCGCCGTTGCGCAGCAGCAGCTTCAACTCCAGACCGAATTGGGCGGCCAGCATCTTACGCACTGCGGCGGGCTGCGGGTTCGGCGTGAAAGTCCCTGCGGCGAAATACTTTTCGGTCATGAGCGCAACTCCCGGCCGGTCAGCTCGAGGAACACGTCTTCCAGGGTGCGCTGCTCTACCCGCAGATCGGTGGCCAGTACGTTGATCTGGGCGCACCACGCGGTGACCGTGGCCAGTACTTGCGGGTCGACGGACCCCTCCACCAGATACTCACCCGGCGTCGCCTCCGACGCCTGGTATTCCTCGGGCAGCGCCGACACCAGCAGCGACAGATCGAGTCGTGGGGGAGCGCTGAACCGCAGCTGACCCTTGGCGCCGCTGCGCGTCAGCTCCGCGGGCGTGCCCGATGCCACCGTCACCCCGTGGTCGATGATCACCAGGCGGTCGGCGAGTTCCTCGGCCTCCTTGAGCTGGTGGGTGGTCAACACGACCGTGACGCCGTCGCGCCGCAACGCATCGATCAACTCCCACACCAGAATTCGGGCCTGTGCATCCATCCCCGCGGTGGGCTCGTCGAGGAAGACCAACTCCGGCCGGCCGACCAGGGCGCAGGCCAGCGCGAGTCGTTGCTGCTGTCCGCCGGAGAGTCGTCGGTAGGTGGTGCGGGCCGCGTCGGTCAATCCCAGCGTGGCCAGCAACCACTGCGGGTCCAGCGGATCGGCGGCGTACGAGGCGACCAGGTTCAGCATCTCCCCGGCCCGGGCCGCCGGATAGCCGCCGCCGCCCTGCAGCATTACGCCGATGCGTGGCCGCAGCCGTGCGTTGTCCGCGATCGGATCCAGGCCGAGCACTTCGACGGTGCCGGCATCGGGGCGAATGAACCCCTCGCACATCTCGACGGTCGTGGTCTTGCCGGCGCCGTTGGGGCCGAGCAGCGCCAGCACCTCGGCGGTGTGCACCTCGAGGTCGAGGTGGGAGACGGCGGTGGTCGAGCCGTACTGCTTGCACACCCCGCGCAACCGCACCGGGGTCTCAGAAGCGGGGCTCACGACGATTTAGCGTAAGCGTCCGGCAGCGGGTCAGGCCGCGGGGTGTCGCCGTCGAGCGTCGGAACGTGATCGGCGATATCGGACGGGGGCTCGTCGTTGGGCAGCGGCCGCCACGGCAGACGGTCGTAGGTCAGAGCGATCAGCAGCGCGACGATGACGGTGCTGGCCAAGGTGGCGTCCACGATCTGGAACAGCGCGAACCGGTCGCCGTTGGCGGTTGGTCCGAACACACCGACACCCATCGTCACGATGATCACCGCGACGCGGAAGCCGGGCCGCGTCGCCCAGGCCGCGAGCGGGACGATCGCCCACAGCAAATACCAGGGCTGCACCACCGGAAACAGCAGGACGCATCCGCCCAGCGCCACCCCGAGCCCCCCGACCGGGTGCAGCCGGCCGCGCAGCACGGCGGCCAGCAGCCAGGCGACCAGCACAGCGATGATCAGCACGCCGATACCGCGGGTCAGCGACAGCACGGCGGTGGTGTGATCGCCCAAACCCAGCAGGATGCCGACCTGCCCGGTGCCCAGCGCGATCAGCGTCGGCGGCGACATCCAACTGCGCACCACGTTGGCGGTGCCCAAGGTGAAGATCCAGCCGAAGCCGAGCCGGCTGGCCGATCCGACGGCCGCCATGACGGCCAGCGACAAGGCCGCCATCAGCCCGCCGGCCACAAAGAACGCCTTGAAGCCGCCGCCGTAGCGCTGAGCGAGCGCCATCGTGACGAAGCCCAGCGCCAGCAGCGACGGGAGCTTGATCTGCGACGACAGCACGATCAGAACTGAGCCGGTCAGCAGCATGCCCAGCGGCGCCCAGTCCGCCCAGTGGCCTCTGGCCCGCGGCCACGGTCGCGGCCACAGCGGGCGGGTGGAGTCCCCGGTCTCCAAGCCGCGTAGGGCTAGTTCGGTGCCGGTCAGCATCAGACCGAGCATCGGGGCCTCGTTGTGGATGCCCGCGACCAAATGCATGATCAGCAGCGGGTTTGCCGCCCCCAGCCACAGCGCGCTGACTTCGGCAACTCCGCAGCGGCGGGCCAGCCGCGGTGTCGCCCACACGATCAGGCCCACCCCGAGCAGGACCACCACTCGGTGGCAGAGCACCGCAGCGACGATGTTTTCGCCGGTAAGCGCCGAGATTCCGCGGCCGATCCACAGAAACAGCGGGCCGTAGGGGGCCGGGGTCTCGCGCCAGAGGCTCGGAACCGACAACGTGAAGACGTGGTCCAGGCCCAGCCCGGTCGCCGGTCCCACCCGGTACGGGTCGAGTCCCAGCCGGCAGATCTGGCTCTGGGCCAGGTAGGAGTAGACGTCCTTGCTGTACATCGGGGGTGCGATCAGCAGCGGTAGCACCCACAGCAGCAGCGTGCGGTCCAGCTCGCCGCGCGACATTTTCCGCTTGCCCAGCGCGAATCGGCCCAGCATCAGCCAGGCCAGCGCCATCATCACCGCGCCGGTGGTTGTCATCGTCAGCGACACCGTCTGGATCCGCGACGGCAGGTTGAGCAGCCGAACCCCGAATGTCGGGTCCTGGACTACTGGTCGGGCTCCGGCGCCGAGCGCGCCGATGCCCATCAGTACCGTGCCGGTAGCCCCGAACACCCGGGTGCGACGGAGCGCGCGTTCCTCGGCGTCGTTCAGCGGGGGGCCCACCGCCATTTCGTCGCCGTGCAAGCTGGCAATCGATGAACTCAGCGAGTGGTGGCGGTCTGCCATCAGAGCAGCGTAACTGCTGACAGGACCCCGCCGAATTGGTCAGGTGTGACCAGCGCGACCACCGCAGAGGGTAGCCTCACTGGACCCGCCCCCGGAATTGCGTCACACTGGTGTTGTGAAATTCCCGCCCCCCGTCGCCAGCGCCGAAGCAGCTGCCGCTGCCGCAACGCATGACGGTCAGACCCGCAGCGCCGTGATTCGGCTGCTGCTGGAGTCCGGGTCTATCACCGCAGGGCAGATCGGCGAAAACCTGGGCCTGTCCGCGGCCGGGGTCCGTCGCCACCTCGACGTCCTGATCGACATGGGTGAAGCCGAGTCGGTTCCTGCTGCACCGTGGCAGCAGGCCGGACGGGGACGTCCCGCCAAGCGTTACCGGCTGACCGCGACCGGCCGCGCGAAGCTGGACCACAGCTATGACGATCTGGCGTCTGCGGCGATGCGCCAACTTCGCCAGATCGGCGGCGAAGAAGCGGTCCGCAGCTTCGCCCGGCAGCGCATCGACAGCATCCTGTCCGGCGTGGAGGCGGCCGACTCGGACGCCGACGAAGACATCGAGGCCGCCGCCGAGCGCGTCGCCGGGGCCTTGTCAAAAGCCGGCTACGTCGCGACCACCACGCAGGTGGGCGGTCCGATCCACGGCGTGCAGATCTGTCAGCATCATTGCCCGGTGTCGCATGTCGCCGAGGAATTCCCGGAGTTGTGCGAGACCGAACGCGAGGCGATCGCGGAGGTCCTCGGCACCCACGTGCAGCGGCTCGCGACCATCGTCAACGGCGACTGCGCCTGCACCACCCATGTGCCGCTCGCCGCCGCTGAACCCATACCGACTGAACTTCGGCGCACAGCCCGCGCCGAAGCCACCACGAGCACTAAAGGAGTGTCGCTATGACCCTCACCCCCGAGGCCGCCAAGACGGCTTTGCCCGAGACGTTGACCCAGGAAGAGGCGATCGCATCGCTGGGCCGCTACGGCTACGGCTGGTCGGATTCCGACGTGGCCGGTGCCGGCGCGCAGCGCGGGCTCTCCGAGGCGGTGGTCCGCGACATCTCGGCCAAGAAGAGTGAGCCGGAGTGGATGCTGGAGCACCGGCTCAAGGCGTTACGCATCTTCGACCGCAAGCCGATGCCGAACTGGGGTTCCAACCTCGACGGCATCGACTTCGACAACATCAAGTATTTCGTGCGGTCCAGCGAGAAGCAGGCCGCCACGTGGGACGACCTGCCCGAGGACATCCGCAACACCTACGACAGGCTCGGCATCCCCGAGGCGGAGAAGCAACGTCTGGTCTCCGGCGTTGCGGCGCAATACGAATCGGAAGTGGTCTACCACTCGATCCGCGAGGACCTCGAGGCCCAGGGTGTCATCTTCTTGGACACCGACTCCGGCCTGCGCGAACAACCCGAGCTTTTCCAGCAGTACTTCGGCACGGTGATCCCGGCCGGCGACAACAAGTTCTCGGCGCTGAATTCCGCTGTGTGGAGCGGTGGTTCGTTCATCTATGTTCCGCCTGGCGTGCATGTCGACATCCCGCTGCAGGCCTACTTCCGGATCAACACCGAGAACATGGGCCAGTTCGAACGGACGCTGATCATCGTCGACGAGGGCGCCTACGTGCACTACGTCGAGGGCTGTACCGCGCCCATCTACAAGAGTGACTCGCTGCACTCGGCGGTGGTGGAGATCATCGTGAAGCCCGGTGGCCGTTGCCGTTACACGACCATCCAGAACTGGTCCAACAACGTCTACAACCTGGTCACCAAGCGGGCACGGGCCGAGGCCGGCGCGACCATGGAATGGGTCGACGGCAACATCGGATCCAAGGTCACGATGAAGTACCCGGCGGTCTGGATGACGGGCGAATACGCCAAGGGCGAGGTGCTCTCGGTCGCGTTCGCCGGCGAGGGCCAGCACCAGGACACCGGTGCCAAGATGCTGCACCTGGCACCCAACACCTCGAGCAACATCGTCTCCAAGTCGGTTGCCCGCGGTGGCGGCCGCGCCTCCTACCGCGGGCTGGTTCAGGTCAACAAGGGTTCGCACGGATCGCGGTCCAGCGTGAAATGCGATGCGTTGCTGGTGGATACGATCAGCCGCAGTGACACTTATCCTTACGTCGACATCCGCGAGGACGACGTCACGATGGGCCACGAGGCCACCGTGTCCAAGGTGAGCGACAACCAGCTGTTCTACCTGATGAGCCGCGGGTTGACCGAGGACGAGGCGATGGCGATGGTGGTGCGCGGCTTCGTCGAGCCGATCGCCAAGGAGCTCCCGATGGAATACGCCCTGGAGCTCAACCGGCTGATCGAGCTGCAGATGGAAGGCGCGGTCGGCTAGTGACGGGATTGACTGAGGCGGTTGAGGGTTCGGCCCTCGCCGCTGCCAACAAGGGTGAGCTGTTCGCGTCGTTCGACGTCAACGCCTTCGAGGTTCCCGGCGGCCGCGACGAGCTCTGGCGGTTCACCCCGCTGAAGCGCCTGCACGGACTGCACGACGGTTCGGCGCACGCCACCGCGAGTGCGAAGATCACCGTCAGCGAGCGGCCCGGCGTGCAGGTCGAGACCGTGCGCCGTGGCGACGAGCGCCTCGGCCAGGCCGGTATCCCCGCCGATCGAGTTGCTGCACAGGCCTTTTCGTCGTTCAATGCCGCGACCATCGTTACCGTCGCGCGCGACACTCAAGTCGCCGAGCCGATCGAGATCACCGTCGAAGGGCCGGGAGCGGGCGCGGTGGCCTACGGGCACCTGCAGGTCCGGGCCGAAGAACTGGCCGAAGCGGTGGTCGTGATCGACCAGCGTGGCAGCGGGACCTACGCCGACAATGTCGAATTCGTCGTCGGCGACGCCGCGCGGCTCACGGTGGTGTCGATCGCCGACTGGGCCGACGACGCGGTGAATGTCAGCGCCCATCACGCCCGGCTGGGTAAAGACGCGGTGCTGCGCCACGTCGCAGTCACCCTTGGCGGCGATGTGGTGCGGATGACGGGCAACGTGCGATTCGGAGCACCCGGCGGTGACGCCGAGCTGCTGGGCCTGTACTTCGCCGACGACGGCCAGCACCTGGAATCGCGGCTGCTGATCGACCACGCCCAGCCTGACTGCAAGTCCAATGTCCTGTACAAGGGTGCGCTGCAAGGGGATCCGGACTCCAAACGCCCGGACGCGCACACGGTATGGATTGGCGACGTGCTGATCCGCGCCGAGGCCACCGGCACCGACACCTTCGAGGTGAACCGCAACCTGGTGCTGACCGACGGCGCTCGCGCCGACTCGGTGCCCAACCTCGAGATCGAGACCGGCGAGATCGCCGGTGCCGGGCACGCCAGTGCCACCGGAAGATTCGACGACGAGCAACTGTTCTACCTGCGTGCCCGTGGCATCCCCGAAGAAGCGGCCCGCCGACTGGTGGTGCGTGGCTTCTTCAACGAGATCATCGCCAAGATCGCGGTCCCCGATATACGCGAACGCCTGACCACAGCCATCGAAAACGAACTGGCCATCACCGAATCGAGAAGTACCGCCTCATGACAACTCTGGAAATCAAAGACCTCCACGTCAGTGTCGAGAACGCCACCGACGGCGACGAGATCGCCATCCTCAACGGCGTCAACCTCACGATCAACTCCGGCGAGACCCATGCCGTGATGGGCCCCAACGGTTCTGGCAAATCGACGCTGTCCTACGCCATCGCCGGACACCCGAAATATCGCGTCACGTCGGGCTCTATCACTCTCGACGGGCAGGACGTGCTGGCCATGAGCGTCGACGAACGTGCCCGCGCCGGCCTGTTCCTGGCCATGCAGTACCCGGTCGAGGTGCCCGGCGTGTCGATGTCGAACTTCCTGCGTTCGGCCGCGACCGCGGTCCGCGGCGAGGCCCCCAAGCTGCGGCACTGGGTCAAAGAGGTCAAGGCCGCGATGTCGGAGTTGGACATCGACCAGGCCTTCGGCGAGCGCAGCGTCAACGAAGGTTTCTCCGGTGGTGAGAAGAAGCGCCACGAAATCCTGCAGCTCGGTTTGCTGAAGCCCAAGATCGCGATCCTCGACGAGACCGACTCCGGATTGGACGTCGACGCGCTGCGGGTGGTCAGCGAGGGCGTCAACCGCTACGCCGAAGCCGAGCGTGGCGGCATCCTGCTCATTACGCACTACACCAGGATTCTGCGGTACATCCATCCGCAGTTCGTGCACGTCTTCGTCGGCGGACGGATCATCGAATCCGGTGGCCCCGAACTGGCCGACGAACTCGAAGAAAACGGCTACGAGCGCTTCACCAGTCAGACAGCCACGTCGGGGGCCTGACACACATGACGGTCTCGGCCACTCGTCCCGCGACGTTCGACGTCGCGGCGATCCGAGACGACTTCCCGATCCTGAGCCGCGTCATGCGTGGCGGAAAGCAGTTGGCGTACTTGGATTCCGGCGCGACGTCGCAGCGCCCGATTCAGGTGCTCGACGCTGAACGCGAGTTCCTGCTCACCTCCAACGGCGCGGTGCACCGCGGGGCGCACCAGCTGATGGAGGAGGCCACTGACGCCTACGAACAGGGTCGTGCCGATATCGCCACGTTCGTCGGCGCCCAGCCCAACGAGCTGGTGTTCACCAAGAACGCCACCGAATCACTGAACCTGCTGTCATATGTGTTGGGAGACAACCGTTTCGACGGTGCGGTAGGGCCCGGCGACGTCATCGTCACCACGGAGCTCGAGCATCACGCCAACCTCGTCCCTTGGCAGGAGCTGGCCCGCCGGACCGGGGCAACGCTGCGCTGGTATGGGGTCTCCGGCGATGGCCGGATCGATCTGGACTCGCTTGCTCTGGATGACCGCGTCAAAATCGTTACGTTCAGCCATCATTCGAACGTGACCGGTGCGTTGGCCCCAGTTGGCGAGCTGGTCGCGCGGGCCAAGGCGGTCGGCGCGTTGACCGTGCTGGACGCCTGCCAGTCGGTACCGCACCAGCCGGTCGACTTCCATCAGCTCGACGTCGATTTCGCCGCATTCTCCGGCCATAAAATGCTGGGTCCCAACGGAATCGGTGTGCTCTATGGCAGCGCCGATCTGCTCAACGCGCTGCCGCCCTTCATCACCGGCGGCTCGATGATCGAAACGGTGTCCATGGCGGCCAGCACCTTTGCCGCGCCGCCACAGCGTTTCGAAGCCGGCACACCGATGACCTCCCAGGTTGTCGGGCTGGGTGCGGCGACCCGCTACCTCGGTGCTGTTGGCATGGACGCAGTCGAAGCCCACGAGCGCGAACTGGTGGCCGCCGCGATCGACGGGCTCTCACGCATCGACGAAGTGCGGATCATCGGGCCGACCTCGATGGAGAACCGCGGCTCACCGGTCTCCTTCGTCGTCGACGGTGTGCACGCCCACGACGTGGGCCAGGTGCTCGACGACGACGGCGTCGCGATCCGGGTCGGACACCACTGCACGATGCCGTTGCATCGCCGATTCGATGTGGCGGCGACCGCGCGCGCCTCGTTCGCGATCTACAACACCCCGGACGAAGTCGAGCGACTGGTCGCCGGTGTGCGTCGCGCCATCGAGTTCTTCGGCAGGGCGTGAGCGAGATGCGCCTCGAGCAGATGTATCAGGAAGTGATCCTCGATCACTACAAGCACCCCCAGCACCGCGGCCTCCGCGAGCCGTTCGGCGCGGAGGTGTACCACAAAAACCCGACCTGCGGCGACGAGATCACACTGCGGGTGGCGCTGTCGGACGACGGCGAGACCGTCGTCGACGTTTCCTACGACGGACAGGGCTGCTCGATCAGCCAGGCCGCCACTTCGGTGCTCACCGAGCAGGTGATCGGCCAGAGCGTCGGGCAGGCACTGAAGACCGTGACCGCGTTCAACGAGATGGTGTCGTCACGCGGAAATATCGAAGGCGATGAGGACGTGCTGGGCGACGGCGTGGCATTCGCCGGCGTTTCGAAGTATCCGGCCCGGGTCAAATGCGCTCTATTGGGCTGGCTGGCGTTCAAGGATGCACTGGCTCAGGCCAGTCACGACGTTGAGGAGGTCACCAGATGAGTGAGACTGCGGCACCGGACAACGAATTGCTCGGCGACATCGAGGAGGCGATGCGCGATGTTGTGGACCCCGAGTTGGGTATCAACGTCGTCGACCTCGGGCTGGTCTACGGCGTAAACCTCGAAGAAGCGGAGGAGGGCACCGTTGCGGTGGTCGACATGACGCTGACGTCGCCGGCCTGCCCTCTCACCGACGTCATCGAGGACCAGTCGCGCAACGCGCTGATCGGCCCTGGGCTGGTCGACGAACTGCGGATCAACTGGGTGTGGAATCCGCCGTGGGGCCCGGACAAGATCACCGACGACGGCCGCGATCAGCTGCGCGCGCTGGGCTTCACCGTCTGAGGTGCTGTAAACGTCCTGTTAAGCCATCGGTCGGAGCTTCGCTTCGTGTCGCGCTAGCCGGAGATCTCCCGCAGAATTGGGACACCAGTCAGAGCCAGAGTGGAGATCGCATGTTGAAGAAGAAGTTGGTTGTCGCCGCGTTCTGCGCAGCTACCGCGCTGCTGGGCACCGGGGTGGCCAGTGCAGACCCTGCCCCGGCACCCGGACCTGACCCGAAGGGACCGAAGTGCGCGGGTTACGGCGGCGATGACGGTACGAAGTTTCAGGTCACGCCCTGCGGCTGGCGGTATGGCGACGAGCGAGGCTGGTACCAGGTTCCGCCTGACGGCCCGGTGGTAATCGACGGTCAGTGACAGCGGCCACCGGGGCCGCGGTAGCTGCGTGCCCCGGGGCCGTCGTCTTGCCAGGCCAGTACCTGAGTGTTCACTCGCATGGGGTTTGAAACCATGCACCCTTGGCTACCATCGACAACGTGACGGATGCCGTGAAATCTCCCCGACCCGATCCGTCGGGAACTAAGGTTCCTCCGCATGTCGTCGTAATGTTCGGTGCCACAGGCGATTTGGCGCAGCGCAAGTTGCTGCCGGGTCTACTTCACCTGTCCTGCTCGAAGCTTGCTCCCGAGATGCGCGTCATCGGAACCTCGCTCGACGAGATGGACACCGACGAATTCCGGAAGCTGGCGCACAAGGCCTGCAAGGAGTTCGCCCACCACGCGGTCTCCGACGAGCTGTTCGAACAGTTCATCGCCAACCTGACCTTTGTTCCGCAGCAGGTCGGCCCGGAGGCCCTCGCGAGCGCGGTCGCCGAGCAGACCGAGGCCCTCGGTGGCGAGGCCCGCCTGTTGCACTACCTGAGCGTTCCGCCCAAAGCGGTGATGCCGGTGATGGACACCCTGCACAAGGCGGACCTGGCCAAAGGTTCTCGGGTCATCATGGAGAAGCCGTTCGGCGTCGACCTGAAAAGCGCGCAGGAACTCAACAAGGCGATCCACGAGCGGTTCGACGAAGAGCAGATCTTCCGGATCGACCACTTCCTCGGCAAGGAAGCCGCACAGAACATTCTCGCTTTCCGGTTCGCCAATGGTCTGTTCGAGCCGATTTGGAACCGCCAATTCATCGACCACATTCAGATCGACGTGCCCGAGCGGCTCACCGTCGAGAACCGCGCCCAGTTCTACGAAGCGGTCGGCGCATTCAAGGACATGGTGGTCACCCACCTGTTCCAGATCCTGGCCTTCGTCGCGATGGAACCGCCCACCGAGTTGGCGTCGGACGCGATCAGCAGCGAGAAGAACAAGGTATTCCGCTCGATGCGCCTACTCGACACCAAGCACGTCGTGCGCGGCCAGTACCGCGGCTACCGGGACATGCCCGGCGTCTCGCCGGAGTCGGACACCGAGACGTTCGTCGCGCTCAAATGCGAGATCGACAACTGGCGCTGGGCGGGCGTGCCGTTCTTCCTGCGCACCGGCAAAGGTCTGGCCGAAGGGCAGCGCATCATCTCGATCGCGTTCCACGAGCCGCCGCGCAGCATGTTTCCGGCAGGATCTGGCGTGGGTCAGAAGGGTCCGGACCACCTGACCTTCGACCTTGCCGACGTGTCCAAGATGTCGCTGTCCTTTTACGGCAAGCGGCCCGGCCCGGGCATGAAGCTGGACAAGCTCAGCCTTCAGTTCACCATGGAAGAGACCGGTCACGCCAACGATGTCCTCGAGGCATACGAGCGGCTGATTCTCGACGCGATGCGCGGCGACCGGACCCTCTACAACAGCGCCGAGGGTATCGAGCGGTTGTGGGAAGTCTCGGCCCCGCTGCTCGAGGATCCGCCGCCGGTGCGCAGCTACGACATCGATTCGTGGGGCCCTAACGCGGTCCATCCGTTGATCGCTCCGCGGGCTTGGCGGCTGCCGTTCGAACGTGCTTGGCGCGGCAAGAAATAACGCCGCGTCAACGCCACGGCAGGTCGCTGTTTTCGCCCCGCCAGCGTGACGGCGGAATCATTGGCGCATCACGCAGTCCCGATGCCTCGACGTGTCGCAGGGCGGCCTCGAGATGCTGCTTCATGCGGCGCTGCGCCCGCTGCGGATCGCTCGCGGCGATGGCCGCCGCGATCGCGCGATGCGACTTCGCCGCCTCGTCGCGATCGAACTGCGTAATGTTCTGCTCTGCCGCAGCCCAGCGCACCGCCTGCTCTACCGCAGCCAAAACCGTTGTCAGGAGCGGATTTTCACTCGCCTGAACGAGCAACTCGTGGAATGCATGATAGCCGGTGCCATCGGGCGCGATACCCCTCTCGGCGACGGCGGCGATGCGCTCGCGTTGCGACTGTGTCGCGTGCTCGGCGACGTGGGCCGCGGCGGCGGGTTCGAGCATGATGCGGAACGACAACAGGTCACCCCAGGTCGCGCCGGTGAGGGTGAACAGCTGCACCAATGAGCGCGCGACACGCTCGGGTTCGGGATGCCGGATCCGCACGCCGCTGCGACCCTGACTGGTGGCGGTCAGGCCCTCGGCGTCCAGCAGCCGAAGTGCCATCCGGACCGTCTCTCGGCTGACGCCCAACTGGTCGATCAGTTCGCCTTCGGAGGGCAGGCAGTCGCCCGGAGCGAGGTCGCCGGACAGTATCTGCCGGCGCAGGGTCGCGGCGACGACATCGGGTGCACGGGAGGGCCTTGCCACAGTCATGGGACTTAGTATACTAAGTCGCCATGGTGCATGTTCCCAACGCCGCCGTGCTCACCGGCGCCTTTCGGCCGATGCGGTTCGAGGCGACCGTCGAAGACTGCGTGACGACCTTCGGTGAAATCCCCAAAGACCTGGCCGGAGGCTTCTACCGCGTCGGCCCGACCTTCAAGCGGCCGACCCACCAGGGCGCCAACGGGCTGCTGTCGATGGACGGCATGGTGCAGGGCCTCACGTTCGACAACGGCCGCGCCGACTTCCGCAACCGCTGGGTCCGCACCCCCAAGTACTGCCTGGAGGACAAACACCAGCGCGGTATGTTCTCCTGGTCTGACGGCAGCTGGAACGATTGGCGCAACATCGGTTTCGGTGCCGCCGTCGCCGACGAGCACACCCGCGGAATCCCGCAGGGCACCAACAACATCAACTGCTTCCCGTTCGCGGGGGAGATCCTCGCATCGGGTGAGCAGGGCAGTCCGCCGGTGGCGCTCGATCCGATGACGTTGGAGACCCGCGGCGTGGTGCCGTGGTCGCCGAAGTTGTCGCGCGGAATCTTCGACAGGGCCGGCTACGGCGACGCGGCGTTCACCGCGCACCCGAAATGGGACAGCGCCAGCGGCACGCTCTACGGCTGGGCGTACAGCAACCACCAGCCCTACGTCACCGTCCACGTAGTGAGGTCCGACGGCACGGTCGCTTCCCGCGAGCTCTGGGATGCGCCGTACACCTCGGAAGTGCACGACATCTGGCTGACCGAGAACTGGATGGTGTTGCCGTTCCAGGGTTTCGCGTTCGACCCGGACCGCATCGCTCGGGGTCTGTCGGTGCAGGACTGGAACCCCGAGCTACCGATCATGCTGGCGCTGATACCCCGCAGCGACATTGAGAACGGCGAAATTCGTTGGATTACAGCCGATATCGGGAACCAGTACGTGATGCACACCCTGGCTGCCGACGTCGACGGTGACAGGTTGATCCTGGACGCCCCTATCTTCGAGCGCCCGCCGTTCCCACTGGACATCGATGGCTTCCAGGGTGAAGACGTCCAGCTGTTCTTCAACCTGGCCCGCAGCACTCTTGGGCGCTGGACGGTCGATCTGCACTCCGGATCGGTGAAGTCCGAGCAGCTCGACGACCAGCCCTGCGAGTTGCCCAAAGTCGATGAACGTTTCTACGGGCACGAGCAGCGCTGGGGGTATCTGATCGGCGGCGACGCCAAGGGCAAGGGCATGCGGATGCACAGCCTGGTGGTTCGGGACCGCCATTCCGGCGACGAGCAGCGATATCGACTCCGGCACGAACGGCCTTCGCTGGTGATGGAGCCCACCTTCGTTCCGCGAACTCCCGATGCGCCCGAAGGCGACGGGTATCTAATGGTGCCCATATCGCGGTGGACTGAAAACCTGGGCGAATACGCCATTTTCGACACCGACGACATCACCACCGGTCCGATTTGCCGCATCGAAATCCCTTTCCTCCTCGGCTTCACCCCACACGGACACTGGATGGACTTCCGATGATTCTCACCGACACCGAAGAAGCCGAGCTGCGAAATTCGGTTCACGGCATCGTCGCCGAATTCGGCAACGACTACTTCACCCACTGCAGCGAAACCCTGCAGCACCCCACCGAACTGTGGGACGCCCTGGCCGCCGGCGGCTTCGTCGGCGTCAACCTGCCCGAGGAATACGGCGGCGGCGGAATGGGATTGAGCGCGCTGAACGTCGTCGCCGAAGAGGCCGCCGCGGCCGGCTGCCCGCAGATCATGCTGATGATCTCGCCGGGAATCGTCGGCAGCCTGCTGGCCCGGCACGCGACCGACGAGCAGAAGCGGCAGTGGCTGGCGCCGATGGCGGCGGGAACGATGAAGATCGCGTTCGCGATCACCGAACCCGACGCCGGCTCCAACAGCCATCAGCTCGCCACCACCGCACACCGCGACGGCGACAAGTACTTCATCAGCGGACAGAAGACCTACATCACCGCTGCCGACCAGGCCGACGCTCTGCTCGTCGTCACCCGCACCGGCACCGACGCCCAAGGCCGAGCGCAACTTTCGTTGTTCCTCGTCGACCGCGAGACACCCGGCATCGACATGCACCGCATCCCGATGACCTTCGAGATCACCGACAAATCGTTCACGGTGTTTTTCGACAACGTCGCGGTCCCAGCCGACCGGCTCGTCGGCGGCGAAGGCAACGGCCTACGGGTCGCCTTCGACGGGATGAACCCCGAGCGGGTCGTCATCGCCGCGATCTGCAACGGCGTCAGCCGCTACGCGCTCGACAAGGCCGTCGCCTACGCTCGGGAGCGTCAGGTATGGCAGGTTCCGATCGGCGCTCACCAAGGCCTCGCACATCCGTTGGCGGAAGCCAAGATCGGGCTCGAGGCCGCGCGGTTGATGACACGCCAGGCGGCCGCCGGCTACGACGCCGGGACAGATGCCGGCGAGTACAGCAACATGGCCAAGTTCCTGTCCGCCGACGCCGCCATCCGCTGCGTCGATCAGGCTATCGAGGTGCACGGTGGGGCCGGCTTCACCCGCGAGGTGGCGCTCGCCAACATGTACGAGTTCGTCCGGCTTTTCAAGACCGTGCCGATCAGCCGCGAGATGATCCTCAACCATGTCGCCCAGCACAGCCTCGGGTTGCCACGCTCGTACTAGTGCGGGTGGTGCTTGCCACCCGGCTCGGGGCAATTGCCGTTGTCGGCCTGCTGGACGCTGATGGTCGTCGCCTGCAACGCTCCACCGCTGTCCCTGGTGCCGTGCGCCGCAATGCATTTACCTTGAGCGAGCGCGTTGGAGTCGGTCGTCGTCTGCCTGGTGTATTTGGTGGTCTCGGTGACGCTCACGGTAGTCTGCGACGGATTACCCTGCGCGTCAGTGCTGTTCAGCGTGATGGTGTTGCCCGTGACAGTGGCGACCTGCCCGTGTGGGGGAGGTTGGCGGTGGTGGGAACCCTCGCCGGCGGGATGCGCGGGCGCCGGGCACTTCCCGTCGACGGCCGAGCTGATGCGCACCGAGCGGGCGGTGAGTGCGCCGCCCTCCGCGGAACCGCCGTGGTGGTCGGGGTGGACGCTCACACAGCTACCGGCGGTGACGTCGGTCAACTGAGCGGGAGTGATCTCGGAGACCGCGGTCGACGGCGTGAAGCTGACGGCGGTGGGCCCGGATTTTGCGCTGACCTGAATCGTGCTGCCCGACACCGAATCGATCAGCCCCTTCACCCAGTCGTTGCCCTTGCCCGATGCCGAGGGAGTCGACGAGGTCGGAGCGCTGCCGCTCGGCGTGGCCGGCGCCGGCTTGGTCTCGCTGGAGCTCGCGCACGCGGCGACGGACAGCGCGGTGGCTCCGGCGACCGCGAGTAACGCGACGCGGGACAGTCGCGAGGTCGAGAGGGTGGCAGGCATCGGGGTCCTTTCGGTCGTCGGCCGCAGCGAGCAGACCGACTCTGTCAACGATTTCACGATCGGCGGCGCCGCTGAGCGCCGGCCAGCGCTGCGGTATGAACCAGCTGTGAGTTCGCGCGGTCCCACGACTAGGCAGCGACGGGGCGCCTAGTGATGATGGTGCAGCCACCACGGCAGGTGGAAGTGGTGGTGCGGGCTGCCCATCGGGGGGCACGGTTCGAGGTCGATCGAGGCGGCACGAAGCACTCCGCCCGCTGTGGTTCCCTGCGCCGCCATGCACTTTCCGTTCTGAACCTCATGGGCGTCGACGACGGCGTGTTTGGTGTAGGTGGTCGTAGCGGTGACGGTGACGGTGCTATGTGTGGTCTTGCCCGCGGGATCAATGCTGTTGATCTTGATGGCGCTGTCTGTGACCGAGTCCACGAGGCCGAAAACGGTCGCGGCGGGGTTCGGTGGTGGCGGGCACCGCTGCGCGACCGCGGGGCTGATCTCCACGGACTCCGCGGTGACGGCGCCGCCGGCTCCGGCATCCTGCGGCGCGGGCTTGATCGTGACGCAACCACCGGGTTTCACGTCGACCATCGCAGCGGCGCTGAGCTCGGTGACCATGGTCTGCGGCGTGAAGTCGACCGTCGCCGCAGTCCGGTCCCGCTGGGTGAGCTGGATCGCGTCACCGGCGACCGATCTGACCAGGCCCTCGACATGATCTTTGCCCATCGGCGGCGGCGGGGGTGGTGGTGGCGGGAGCGCCGAGCTCGGTTGGTGAGCCGCAGTGGCGGCGGGCTTGGCGCTGTGATCGTCCGATGAGCTGCAGGCGACGGTGCACAGCGCGGTCGCGCCGACCAGCAGCGAAAGCAACAATCGACTGGGCGCAGGCCTCGGCCGGGCTGCGGGCATGACATTTCTCCGATCGCATGAAGTCGGCAGGGGGTACCCGCTGGCGCGGGATCTGTAACGAGCGGAGTCCTGACCTGCCTGCGGGAACACCGCAACGGGACCATGCGTTAATGAACGCGTGACTACCCAAGAACTCACCGCCGCACAGTTCAACGACACCATCAATGGCAACGACATTGTGCTCGTCGACTTCTGGGCGTCCTGGTGCGGGCCGTGCCGGCAGTTTGCGCCGACGTTCGCCGCGTCCGCCGACAAGCACCCTGACGTGGTGCACGCCAAGGTCGACACCGAAGCCGAGCAGGAACTCGCCGCGGCCGCCCAGATCCGGTCGATCCCGACGCTGATGGCCTTCAAGAAGGGCAAGTTGATCTTCAACCAGGCGGGCGCATTGCCGCCGGCCGCCCTCGAGGACCTCGTTCAACAGGTCAAGGAGTTCGACGTCGACGCCGCGACGCAGGGCGAGCAGTCCTGAGCTGACTTCCCGCGGGAGCAGGACCCGGTTTCGAATCGCCGGACTCCTCAGCCGATCACTACGCGATCCGCATCCTCGTCAGGCGTTACGGTTCAACGGTGAGCATGGTCCTCGTCGAACATCCGCGGCCGCACGTTGCGCTGATCACCCTGAACCGGCCGGAGCGGATGAACTCCATGGCGTTCGACGTCATGGTTCCGCTCAAAGAGGTGCTGGACAGCATCACCCACGACAACTCGGTTCGGGTCGTGGTGCTCACCGGCGCCGGCTCCGGCTTTTCGTCGGGCGCCGATCACAAGTCGGCCGGTTCGGTGCCGCACGTGCAGGACCTGACCCGGCCCACGTATGCGCTGCGCTCGATGGCGATACTCGACGACGTCATCCTGGCGCTGCGCAAGCTGCACCAGCCGGTGATTGCCGCGGTCAACGGCGCCGCCATCGGCGGCGGACTGTGCCTGGCGCTAGCCGCCGATATCCGGGTCGCGGCGCGCGGCGCATATTTCCGTGCGGCCGGCATCAACAACGGGCTGACCGCCAGCGAGTTGGGGCTGAGCTACCTCCTGCCGCGCGCCATCGGCTCGTCGCGCGCCTTCGAGATCATGCTGACCGGCCGCGATATCGACGCCGAGGAAGCCGAGCGGATCGGGCTGGTGTCCCGCCAGGTCCCCGATGACCAGCTACTGGAGACCTGTTTCGACATGGCCGAACGGATCGCCGCGTTCTCCCGGCCGGGTGTCGAGTTGACCAAGCGCACGCTGTGGAGTGGACTGGACGCCGCTAGCCTGGAAGGGCACATGCAGGCCGAAGGCTTGGGACAGCTTTTCGTCCGCCTGCTCACCGGCAACTTCGAAGAAGCGGTTGCCGCACGCGCCGACAAGCGCCCCCCGGTTTTCACCGACGACAAGTAACACATCCATGCAAGGAGAGTGACCGTGATCACGGCTACGGACCTCGAGGTCCGCGCAGGTGCGCGCACTCTCCTTTATGCCGATGGACCGGCTCTGCGGATCCAGCCCGGCGATCGGATCGGGCTGGTCGGGCGAAACGGCGCGGGTAAGACCACGACGCTGCGCATCCTGGCCGGGGAGGGGGAGCCGTACGCAGGAGCCGTGACCCGCACCGGCGAGGTCGGCTATCTCCCGCAGGATCCCAAAGAGGGTGACCTGGACGTGCTCGCCCGCGACCGGGTGTTGTCGGCCCGTGGTTTGGACACCCTGCTCACCGATCTGGAGAAGCAGCAGGCGCTGATGGCCGAGGTCGCCGACGACGAGGCGCGCGATCGTGCCATCCGTAAATATGGCCAACTCGAGGAGCGCTTCGCCGCGCTTGGCGGCTACGGCGCCGAAAGCGAAGCAGGCCGCATCTGCGCGAGCCTCGGGCTGCCCGACCGCGTCCTGACCCAGCAGTTGCGCACCTTGTCCGGCGGCCAGCGCCGCCGCGTCGAGTTGGCCCGCATCCTGTTCGCCGCATCCGATACCGGCGCCGGGTCGGCAACCACCCTGCTGCTCGACGAGCCGACCAACCACCTCGACGCCGACTCGGTCGGCTGGCTGCGGGACTTCCTGCGCAACCACACCGGCGGGCTGGTGGTCATCAGCCACAACGTCGACCTGCTGGCCGATGTCGTCAACCGCGTCTGGTTCCTCGACGCGGTCCGCGGCGAGGCCGACGTCTACAACATGGGTTGGCAGAAGTACCTCGACGCCCGCGCCACCGACGAGCAACGCCGCCGACGGGAGCGCGCCAATGCGGAAAAGAAGGCCACGGCGCTGCGTGCTCAGGCCGCGAAGATGGGTGCAAAAGCCACCAAAGCCGTTGCGGCGCAGAACATGCTGCGCCGAGCCGACCGGATGATGGCCGCGCTCGACGCCGAGCGGGTGGCAGACAAGGTGGCCCGGATCAAATTCCCCAGCCCTTCGGCGTGCGGACGCACACCGCTGACCGCGTCCGGGCTGACCAAGACCTACGGCTCGCTGGAGATTTTCACCGGCGTCGATCTGGCCATCGACCGGGGTTCACGGGTGGTGGTGCTCGGACTCAACGGTGCCGGTAAGACGACGCTGTTGCGGTTGCTGGCCGGCGTCGAGCAGGCCGATGCCGGGGCGATCGAGCCCGGACATGGTGTGAAAATCGGCTATTTCGCGCAGGAGCACGACACCCTCGACGACACCGCCACCGTGTGGGAGAACATTCGTCACGCCGCGCCCGATACCGGAGAGCAGGACCTTCGCGGCCTGCTCGGCGCGTTCATGTTCACCGGTCCCCAGCTCGAACAGCCGGCCGGCACACTGTCCGGCGGAGAGAAAACCCGTCTTGCGCTCGCCGGGCTGGTGGCATCGACGGCCAACGTGTTGCTGCTCGACGAGCCGACCAACAACCTCGATCCCGCCTCGCGCGAACAGGTTCTCGACGCACTGCGCAGCTACGCCGGAGCTGTCGTCCTCGTTACCCACGATCCGGGTGCCGCCGAAGCGCTCGATCCCCAACGCGTCGTCCTGCTGCCGGATGGAACCGAGGACCATTGGTCCGACGAATACCGGGATCTCATCGAGCTGGCCTGACTGTTGGGGCGCAATTCTCGCGTCATAGCACAGGATTTGGTCAATCCGCCGCGCGGGTCCACGCGGGTTCCTACGCTGTGGTCCAGGGGCTCGAAGTTCAAGCGGGGAGGGGCCGATGAGGAAATCGAAAAAGCCGCGGGATCAGGTTCTGCGTGAATTGCGCAGTGCCTACGAAGGCGGAGCCAGCATTCGGACGCTGGTCGGGTCGACCGGTCGATCGTACGGATCGATTCACAGCATGCTGCGCGAGTCCGGCACCACGATGCGCAGTCGCGGCGGCCCAAATCATCGCACCCGACCGCGTTAAGCGCGCGTCGAATCAGCTCTGGCGGACGGAGCCCTCGACGAGATCGAGGACAGCGGTGAGCAACTGAGTGTCTTCACCGGAGGCCACCTTGGCCACCAGCCCGTCGAGCACCAGGTCCAGATAGCACTGCAGCACCTCGCTGGGGATGTCGTCGCGCACCCGACCGGCCAGCTTCTGCCGACGCAAACGCTCGATCGTCGCTGCCGCCAACTCCGCTGACCGGTCAGTCCACTCCTTATGGAAATCCGGGTCGTGACGCAGCTTTCGCGCGATCTCCAATCGTGTGGCGAGCCAGTCGAACTGCTCGGGTGCGGCGAGCATGTCGCGCATCACCTGCACCAACCCCTCGCGCGAGGCGACGTCGGCCATCCGCTCGGCATCCTCGTGCGCCAGTTCGAAGAACAGCGTGTCCTTGTCGCGGAAGTGATGGAAGATCGCCCCCCGCGACAATCCGATCGCCTGCTCGAGACGGCGCACGGTGGCTCCGTCATAGCCGAATTCGGCAAAGCAGCGGCGGGCGCCGTCAAGGATCTGACGGCGTCGGGCCACCAGATGATCCTCGCTGACCTTGGGCACGCTACGGCTCGTTACGACTTGAGCATGTTGCGCAGCACGTACTGCAAGATGCCGCCGTTGCGGTAGTAATCGGCTTCACCCGGAGTGTCGATGCGCACCACGGCGTCGAATTCGACGGCCGCATTGTCTCCGCCGTCGGCTTTACTTGCCTTCACGTGCACCGTCTTCGGCGTCCTGCCGTTGTTGAGCTCCTCGATACCGGTGATGTCGAACACCTCGGTGCCGTCCAGTCCCAGGTCCCCGGCCGACTTGCCCTCGGGAAACTGCAGCGGGATAACGCCCATGCCGATCAGGTTGGAGCGGTGGATGCGCTCGAACGACTCGGCGATCACTGCCCGAACACCCAGCAACCGAGTGCCCTTGGCCGCCCAGTCACGTGAGGAACCGGAACCGTACTCCTTGCCGCCCAGGACCACCAGCGGAATGTCTTGTTCCGCATAGTTTTGCGCTGCGTCGTAGATGAACGCCTGGGGGGCGTCATCCTGGGTGAAGTCGCGGGTGTAGCCGCCCGAGACGTCGTCAAGCAACAGGTTACGAAGCCGGATGTTGGCGAAGGTTCCGCGGATCATCACTTCGTGATTGCCGCGCCGGGAGCCGAAGGAGTTGTAGTCCTTACGTTCCACGCCGTGCTCGTCCAGATACTGCGCGGCAGGCGTTCCCGGCTTGATGCTGCTGGCGGGGGAGATGTGGTCGGTGGTCACCGAGTCGCCGAGCAACGCCAGCACGCGCGCGCCGGTGATGTCGCCGACGGCCTCCGGCTCGGCCGGCATGCCCTCGAAGTACGGAGGCTTGCGCACGTACGTCGAGTCCTCGCCCCACTCAAAGGTGTTGCCGCTCGGGGTCGGCAGGTTGCGCCACCGCTCGTCGCCCTTGAAGACGTCGGCGTAGTTGTTGACGAACATCTCCTGGTTGATCGAGGAGGCGATGGTGTCGGAGACGTCTTTCTGCGACGGCCAGATGTCTTTCAAGTAGACGTCGTTGCCGTCTTTGTCGGTGCCCAGGGGGTCGGAGTCGAAATCGAAATCCAGCGATCCGGCCAACGCGTAGGCCACCACCAGCGGCGGCGAGGCCAGGTAGTTCATCTTCACGTCCGGGCTGATTCGGCCCTCAAAGTTCCGGTTGCCCGACAGCACCGCAGTCACGGCGAGGTCATTGTCGTTGATCGCCTTCGAGACTTCCTCGGGTAGCGGTCCGGAGTTGCCGATGCAGGTCGTGCAGCCGTAGCCGACCAGGAAGAAGCCCAGCTTCTCCAAATACGGCCACAGGCCGGCCTTTTCGTAGTATTCGGTGACGACCTGCGAGCCCGGGGCCATTGAGGTTTTGACCCACGGCTTCGACGTCAGGCCCTTCTCCACGGCGTTGCGGGCCAGCAGCGCCGCCCCGAGCATCACCTCCGGGTTGGAGGTGTTGGTGCACGAGGTGATCGCCGCGATCACGACCGCGCCATGGTCGAGCACGAACTCGCCGCGCTCGTCGGACTTGACCCGCACGGGGTTGGTGACCCGGCCGTTGGCGTTGTTGGCCGCCGAGTAGACCGCGGAGGCGGGTTGGTCGTCCGCGTGGCCGTTGGTCGGCTGGCCCGGGTCGCTGGCCGGGAACGTCTCGTCAATGGTCTCGTCCAGCTTGGACAGGTTGCCCTTGCCGCCGCCGTTGCCGACGTAGTCGGAAATCTGCTTGCGGAACGTGGATTTGGCCTCCGACAACACGATCCGGTCCTGTGGCCGCTTGGGACCGGCGATCGAGGGGACGACCTCGGACAGGTCGAGTTCGAGGTACTCGGAGAACTCCGGCTCGTGCTTCGGGTCATGCCACAGGCCCTGCTCTTTGGCGTAGGCCTCAACAAGGGCAAGCTGTTCTGGCTTGCGGCCAGTAAACTTCAGATAGTCGATGGTCTCTTGGTCGATCGGGAAAATCGCTGCGGTAGAACCGAATTCGGGGCTCATGTTGCCCAGGGTGGCGCGGTTGGCCAGCGGCACTTCAGCCACACCTTCACCGTAGAACTCCACGAACTTGCCGACGACGCCGTGCTTGCGCAGCTTCTCGGTGACGGTGAGCACCACGTCGGTGGCTGTCACACCCGGCTTGATCTCGCCGGTCAGCTTGAAGCCGACCACCCGCGGGATGAGCATCGACACCGGCTGACCGAGCATGGCGGCTTCGGCCTCGATGCCGCCGACACCCCAGCCCAGCACGCCAAGGCCGTTGACCATCGTGGTGTGCGAGTCGGTGCCGACGCAGGTGTCCGGGTAGGCCAGTCCGTTACGGGACATCACGACGCTGGCCAAGTACTCGATATTGACCTGATGCACGATGCCGGTGCCCGGCGGCACCACCTTGAAGTCGTCGAAGGCGCCCTGGCCCCAGCGCAGGAACTGGTAGCGCTCGCCGTTGCGCTCGTACTCGATCTCGACGTTGCGTTCGAAAGCGTCTGCGGTGCCGAACAAGTCGATGATCACCGAGTGGTCGATCACCAGGTCGGCGGGTGCGAGCGGGTTGACCTTGTCTGGATCGCCGCCCAAGGCGGCGACGGCCTCGCGCATGGTGGCCAGGTCGACGATGCAGGGGACACCGGTGAAGTCCTGCATGACGACGCGGGCCGGCGTGTACTGGATTTCGATGCTCGGTTCGGCCTTGGGGTCCCAGTGGGCGATGGCCTCGATGTGGTCCTTGGTGATGTTGGCGCCGTCTTCATTGCGCAACAGGTTCTCGGCGAGCACCTTCAAGCTGTAAGGAAGCTTCTCCGTGCCCGGCACCGCGTCCAGCCGGTAGATCTCGTAACTGTCACCGCCGACCTTGAGGGTGTCCTTGGCTCCGAATGAATTCACCGAATCTTTGTTGCTCACATCAACTCCCGACATCTGTCTCGTCGGCGGGAACACGCTGCGCCCGGCTCGGACTCCGCTGCCGCGTCCGCGGTCTCGCCGCTCGTTCTGCGCGCCGACGGGCCGTGCCGACGCGCGCTACCAACCCTAACAGTACGCTTGTCCTGCATTCGGGCGGGGGCGGAAAGCTTCTTTTCGGTCCGCCGACCGCCTGCTGTGATACCCGCGTCGTCAGGCGGTACGGTTCCATCCGTGACCACCCCGCATGCGCCGCTCTACATACCGGGCGAGATCTGCGGCACCCTCGGTGTCGATGCGGCGACCAAGCCTGACGACTGCCTGTCGATCGTTCAGCATCAGGTCACCGCCGGGAACATCAGCGCACCGCCCTCCGTCGTACCGGGCTTGATCGAGCTGATCGACCACGCGCACGACCACGGTATCGATCTGAAGATCGTCGTGCTGGACCACAATCCGCCGAACGACACCCCGCTGCGCGACATCGCGACAGTGGTCGGCTCCCAACATCCCGACGCGACCGTGCTGGTGCTCAGCCCGAATTACGTCGGCACCTACAGCACGCATTTTCCGCGGTCGACGCTGGAGATCGGCGAGGATCACGCGAAAACCGGCAACACGCTGTTGTCGGCGCAGAATTTTCTGCATCAGCTCGAGACGCCGCAGTTTCCGTGGACACCGTTCACGATCGTGGTGCTGATCGGGGTGTTGACGGCCGCCGTCGGGACGCGATTCCTGCAACGTCGGGCAAAGCGCTCAGCAACATCGAGCAACACCGCCTACTCGACCGGTGACAGCATCGATCACAGCGCCTGACTCGCGTTATTGGCCGCGTGTTGGATAGTCCCGCCGCCTGAGTCGTGGACACGGGCAAATTACTGAGGTCACCGTAGGGTCACAGTTCTCGAAAGAACACACTTGTAGTTTGTGACATACGTTTCCACTGGGTCAGATGTGACTTACGGTGCAGAGGATGCATTTGGCAATCCGTGCTTCCAGTGGTAACTGGACCCGGAGTGCCAGCGCCATCCGCCCGCGTTGAGCCAAGGAGAACCGAGTCGAATGAGACGCAACTGCCGCGGCTCGTCTATCCGATTGGCGACCACGCTTACCCGTCGGGTGGGCCCCGCGGTCATCAGTGTGGTCCTGCTGTTGGGCACTCCCGGTCTGGCCAAGGCGGACCCGGACTCGATGGCCAAACTGATCGCCGCCGTCGCGCAGGCCAACCAGCGACTGCAGGATCTCAACGCGCAGATCCAGACTCAGGAAGAAAGCGTCAACAAGGCGATCGTCGACGTCGAGACGGCCCGCGAGAACGCGGCGACCGCGCAACATGACGTCGACGCCAGCCGGCAATCGGTCAAGGACGCCGACGCGGCAATTATGGGCGCGCAGAAGCGGTTCGACCGTTTCGCGGTAGCCAGCTACGTCAACGGTCCCGCGGACAGTTACCTCACCGCGAAAAACCCCGATGACATGATCGCGACAGCGGCCGCCGGTCAGGCCCTGGCCACCAGCTCCCAACAGGTGATGGACAACCTGCAGCGTGCCCGCACCGAGCAGCTGAACAAAGAGTCCACCGCGCGGCTGGCAAAGCAGAACGCCGACAAGGCCGTTGGCAACGCACAAGCCAGCCAGAACGCAGCGGTGGTGGCTTTGACCGACGCCCATCGCAAGTTCGGCGAGCAGCAGCAAGAAATCACTCGACTGGCCGATGAGCGTGACGCGGCCCAATCCAGACTCGACGCCGCCCGCAATTGGTCGGCATCCGCGGGCGGACCGGATGCCGGACAGCGGGCGGCGTCGTCCCCCGGAGACCGGTGGGACCCGGCGGCGCCGGGCTCGCCGAACCGGCCGCAGGGACACGGTGCCAACTGGGACGGCGCATGGGACCCGACGCTGCCAATGGTGCCCAGCGCCAACGTCCCGGGTGACCCGATCGCGATCTTGAACAAGGTCCTCGGGACGATGTCGACCTCGTCCGAGGTCACCTCAAGCATGGGGCGCAGCTTTCTGCAGCAGCTCGGATTGGCGCCCACACCAACAGGTTTCACCAACGGCAAGATCCCGCGGGTCTACGGGCGGCAGGCGTCCGAGTACGTGATCCGGCGCGGTCTTTCGCAGCTGGGCGTGCCCTACTCGTGGGGTGGTGGCACCGCGGCCGGCCCGGGTAAGGGCATCGGGTCGGGTTCGGGCACCACCGGATTCGACTGTTCCGGTCTGGTGCTGTACTCGTTCGCCGGTGTGGGCATCAAATTGCCGCACTACTCGGGCGCGCAGTACGACCTGGGCCGCAAGATCCCCGCCTCGCAGATGCGTCGGGGTGACGTCATCTTTTACGGCCCCGGCGGTAGCCAGCACGTGACCATTTATCTCGGCCAAGGCCAGATGCTCGAGGCGCCCGACGTCGGCCTGAAGGTCCGTGTCGCGCCCGTTCGCACCAGCGGCATGACGCCCTTCGTGGTCCGTTACATCGAATACTGACGCGGTGAAAGGATTTATGCGCCAAGGGTTTACGGACTCCATCGGATTGCGCCGGACCAAAGTGGCCTGGCCGGTGCTGGCCGCCGTCAGCCTGGTGATCGGACTGGCGGCTCCTGCGCAGGCCGAGGACGGCGCGTGGGATCCCACCCTGCCGCCGACCATCAGTGCGGGTGCGCCCGGGGACCCGGTGGCCATGGCCAATCAGTCGCTGCAAGCCACCGCGCAGGCCACCCAGACGACGCTCGGTTTGGGCCAGCAATTCCTCAGCGGCCTCGGCATCAACCTGGGCGGCAAAACCGCCGGCACGAGCGCGAACGGAATACCGCGGGTCTATGGCCGGCAGGCCGTTGAATACGTGATCCGCCGCGGCTCCTCGCAGATGGGTGTGCCGTATTCGTGGGGCGGCGGCACGCCCAACGCGCCGAGCAAGGGCATCGACTCCGGCGCCAATGTCGTCGGCTTCGACTGTTCGGGTCTGGTCCGCTACAGCTTTGCCGGGGTGGGCGTGCTGTTGCCCAGGTTCTCGGGTGACCAGTACAACGCCGGTCGCCACATCCCGCCGTCACAGGCCAAGCGCGGCGACCTTATTTTCTACGGCCCGGGCGGCGGCCAGCACGTGACCATCTATCTGGGCAACGGCCAGATGCTGGAGGCGTCGGGCAGCGCCGGCAAGGTCACCGTCAGCGCGGTCCGCAAAGGCGGCATGACGCCGTTCCTGACCCGGATCATCGAGTACTGAGACGGGTCGCCGGCGGCCCGAATCGTCGCCAGGCGGGCGGCCACGTCGACGGATTCCGGGTGGCCTGGAATAGTTGAACCAGGGCACGCCGCTGCCCCGCGATGTTCGTGGTGCGAGCAGTCGTGTCTGACTGAGTTTTGGAAGGTAGAGCCGTGGAGGGTAATCGATGACATCAGCAGGCGGGCCGCCGCCGGGCACCAGCGGTTACTCGGGTCCGGGCAGCACCTCAACAGCACCTGCGCACGCGGCCCCCGGCGGTGGCGGCAACGGTTTGGCCGCCGAGGTGCACACCCTGGAGCGGGCCATCTTCGAGGTCAAACGGATCATCGTGGGCCAGGACCAGCTCGTCGAGCGGATGCTCGTCGGCCTGCTGTCCAAAGGCCACGTGCTACTCGAGGGTGTGCCCGGCGTCGCGAAGACCCTGGCCGTCGAAACCTTCGCGAAGGTGGTCGGCGGGACGTTCGCCCGCATCCAGTTCACCCCTGACCTGGTGCCCACCGACATCATCGGTACCCGCATCTATCGGCAGGGCAAAGAGGAGTTCGACACCGAGCTCGGTCCCGTCGTCGCCAACTTCCTGCTCGCCGACGAAATCAACCGCGCGCCGGCCAAGGTGCAGTCGGCGTTGCTGGAGGTCATGCAGGAACGCCAGGTCTCCATCGGTGGCAAGCGGTTCCCGCTGCCCAATCCGTTCCTGGTGATGGCGACGCAGAACCCGATCGAGCACGAGGGCGTCTACCCGCTACCCGAAGCGCAGCGCGACCGCTTCCTGTTCAAGATCAACGTCGGCTACCCATCGCCGGAAGAAGAGCGCGAGATCATCTACCGGATGGGCGTCAAGCCGCCGGAGCCCAAGCAGATCCTGGACACCGGTGACCTGCTGCGGTTGCAGGAGATCGCCGCGAACAACTTCGTGCACCATGCGCTCGTCGACTACGTGGTGCGCGTCGTCACCGCCACCCGGCACCCCGAGCAACTCGGCATGAACGACGTCAAGAGCTGGATCTCGTTCGGCGCGTCGCCGCGTGCCTCGCTGGGCATCATTGCCGCCTCGCGTTCGCTGGCGCTGGTCCGCGGACGTGACTACGTGATCCCGCAGGACATCGTCGAGGTCATCCCCGACGTGCTCCGGCACCGACTGGTGCTCACCTACGACGCGCTGGCCGACGAGATCTCGTCGGAGATCGTGATCAACCGGATCCTGCAGACGGTGGGGATGCCCCAGGTGAATGCCGTTCCGCAGCAAGGACACTCGGTACCCTCGGCGATGCAGGCCGCGGGTGCGGCCAGCGGTCGGTGACAGAAAGCAACTCCGCCGCGGAGCAGTCGGACCGATCCGTGGCCGTCCACCCGCCGTCGATGCAGCGCGGAAACATCAACGACCCCAAACTGTCGGCGGCCCTGCGGACCCTCGAACTCACGGTCAAACGCAAGCTCGACGGCGTCCTGCACGGTGATCACCTCGGCCTGATTCCGGGACCGGGGTCAGAACCGGGGGAGTCGCGCGAGTATCAGCCGGGCGACGACGTGCGCCGGATCGACTGGGCGGTCACCGCGCGGACCACGCATCCGCACGTTCGGCAGATGATCGCCGACCGCGAGCTGGAAACCTGGCTGGTCGTCGACATGTCGGCCAGCCTGGACTTCGGCACCGCGGTCTGCGAGAAGCGTGACCTGGCGGTCGCTGCGGCGGCTGCCATCACGTTCCTCAACAGCGGTGGCGGTAACCGGCTCGGTGCGCTGATTGCCAACGGCGAGAAGATAACTCGAGTCCCGGCCCGATCGGGACGCCAGCACGAGCAGACGCTGCTGCGGACCATCGCCACGATGCCGAAGGCTCCGGTCGGGGTGCGCGGCGACCTGTCGGTGGCGATCGACGCACTTCGACGTCCCGAGCGTCGTCGCGGGATGGCCGTGATCATCAGCGACTTCCTCGGCCCGATCAACTGGATGCGGCCATTACGTGCGATCGCTGCGCGCCACGAGGTGCTCGGCGTCGAGATCCTGGACCCTCGCGACGTCGAGCTGCCCGACGTCGGCGACGTCCTCCTGCAGGACGCCGAAACCGGGCGGTCCCGTGAATTCACCATCGACGAGCAGCTGCGCGACGACTTTGCGAAGGCTGCCGAGGCGCACCGCGCCGAAGTGGCCCGCACTCTGCGCAGCTGCGGGGCGCCGCTGCTTGCGCTGCGCACTGACCGCGACTGGATCGCCGACATCGTCCGATTCGTCGAGTCCCGCCGACGCGGTGCACTGGCGGGGCGCCAGTGACCGGCGCTGTTGACACGTCGGGCCCGAACATCAAGACAGGTCTGCTATGACATTGCCGCTACTCGGACCGATGACGCTCTCCGGGTTCGCCCACGCGTGGTTCTTTCTGTTCCTGGTGGTGATCGCGGCACTGGCCGCGCTGTACGTCTTCGCGCAGCTGGCCCGCCAGCGCCGGATGCTCCGGTTCGCCAACATGGAGCTGCTGGAAAGCGTTGCGCCCAAACAACCCACCCGCTGGCGGCATCTGTCGGCGATCCTGTTGATGGCCTCGCTGCTGCTGTTCACGATCGCGATGGCCGGCCCGACGCACGACGTCCGGATTCCGCGTAACCGCGCGGTCGTGATGCTCGTCATCGACGTCTCGCAGTCCATGCGGGCCACCGACGTCGAACCCAACCGGATGGCCGCGGCCCAGGTGGCGGCCAAGGAGTTCGCCGGTGAACTGACCCCCGGGATCAACCTCGGCCTGATCGCCTACGCGGGCACGTCGACCGTGCTCGTCCAGCCGACCACCAACCGAGACGCGACCAAAGCCGCCCTGGACAAATTGCAGTTCGCCGACCGGACCGCCACCGGCGAGGGCATCTTCACCGCGTTGCAGGCCATCGCCACCGTCGGCGCGGTGATAGGTGGCGGCGACACCCCGCCGCCGGCGCGCATCGTGCTGTTCTCCGACGGTAAGGAGACGATGCCGACCAACCCGGACAACCCCAAGGGGGCGTTCACCGCGGCGCGTACGGCCAAGGACCAGGGCGTCCCGATCTCGACCATTTCGTTCGGCACCCCGTACGGCTTCGTGGAGATCAACGGTCAGCGCCAGCCGGTGCCCGTCGACGACAGCACGATGAAAAAGGTTGCCGAGCTCTCCGGCGGCAACCACTACGACGCCTCGAACCTGCAGGAGCTCAAGCAGGTCTACGCCTCACTGCAGCAGCAGATCGGCTACGAGACGATCCGGGGCGACGCCAGCATCGGCTGGCTGCGGCTCGGTTCGTTGGTGTTGGCGTTGGCCGGTCTTGCGGCGCTGCTGATCAACCGGCGGTTGCCGACCTAGTTCGGTGCGGCCGAGCGTAACTCCGGCGCGCTGAATCGCCACGCTTCCAGCAGTGGCGTTACGCTCGTCGGCCCTCGAACGCCGACGCCGGGCGATTTCGGTGCCGCTGTGGTCAAGCGATAGGTTATGCAGGTGACTGACACGGCCCCCCACGCCAGTACCGGTGTGACCAAGCCCCCCTTCGTAGCTCGCTCGGTCCTGGTCACCGGCGGAAATCGGGGGATCGGGCTGGCCATCGCGCAGCGGCTGGCGGCCGACGGACACAAGGTCGCGGTCACCCACCGCGGATCGGGAGCACCCGAAGGGCTGTTCGGCGTCGAGTGTGACGTCACCAACAGCGAGGCCGTCGACCGTGCCTTCAAGGAGGTCGAGGAGCATCAGGGCCCGGTCGAGGTGCTGGTGTCCAACGCCGGTATCTCCAAGGATGCGTTCCTGATCCGGATGACCGAAGAGAGATTCGAAGAAGTCATCAACGCCAACCTCACCGGGGCGTTCCGGGTGACCCAGCGGGCGTCACGCAGCATGCAGAAGAAGCGCTTCGGCCGGATCATCTACATCGGCTCGGTCTCTGGTAGCTGGGGCATCGGCAACCAGGCCAACTATGCTGCCGCCAAAGCGGGCTTGGTCGGCATGGCGCGCTCGATCTCCCGCGAGCTGTCCAAGGCCGGGGTGACCGCGAATGTGGTTGCGCCCGGCTACATCGACACCGAGATGACCCGCTCGCTGGACGAGCGGATCCAGGCGGGCGCGCTGGACTTCATCCCGGCCAAGCGGGTCGGCACCGCAGCCGAGGTCGCCGGGGCGGTCAGCTTCCTGGCGTCCGAGGATGCCGGCTACATCGCCGGTGCGGTCATCCCGGTCGATGGCGGCATGGGCATGGGCCACTGACGATTACACGATCGAAGGACGGATATGGCAGGACTGCTCGAAGGTAAACGGATCCTGGTCAGCGGGATCATCACCGACGCGTCGATCGCGTTTCACATCGCCAAGGTGGCGCAAGAAGCGGGCGCCCAATTGGTGCTGACCGGATTCGACCGGTTGCGCCTGATCCAGCGCATCGCCGACCGGTTGCCGGAGAAGGCTCCGCTGATCGAGCTCAACGTCCAGGACGAAAAGCACCTCGACACGCTGGCCGAGCGGGTGACGGCCGAGATCGGTGCGGGCAACAAGCTCGACGGCGTCGTGCACTCGATCGGCTTCATGCCGCAGACCGGCATGGGGATCAACCCGTTCTTTGATGCCCCCTACGAAGACGTCTCCAAAGGCATTCACATCTCGGCCTATTCGTACGCCTCGCTGGCCAAAGCCGTTCTGCCGATCATGAATCCGGGCGGCTCTATCGTCGGGATGGACTTCGACCCGACGCGGGCCATGCCGGCGTACAACTGGATGACGGTGGCCAAGAGCGCACTGGAATCGGTGAACCGATTCGTCGCCCGCGAGGCGGGTAAGGTCGGCGTGCGCTCGAATCTTGTTGCCGCCGGACCGATCCGGACCCTGGCCATGAGCGCGATCGTCGGTGGCGCGTTGGGCGACGAGGCCGGCGCCCAGATGCAGCTGCTCGAAGAGGGCTGGGACCAGCGGGCCCCGATCGGATGGAACATGAAAGACCCGACGCCGGTGGCCAAGACGGTGTGTGCGCTGCTGTCGGATTGGCTGCCCGCCACCACCGGCACGATCATCTACGCCGATGGCGGCGCCAGCACGCAGTTGCTCTAGGAAGCAATGGAAGACAGTGCTTTTGACGCGGTGCTGCTACTCTCCTTCGGCGGGCCGGAAGGGCCGGAGCAGGTTCGGCCGTTCCTGGAGAACGTCACCCGGGGCCGCAATGTACCGCCCGAGCGGCTCGACGACGTGGCGCAGCACTACCTGCACTTCGGCGGGGTGTCGCCGATCAACCGGATCAATCGGGAGCTGATCGCCCAACTGCGGGCCGAGTTGGACATCCCGGTGTACTTCGGCAACCGCAACTGGGAACCGTACGTCGAAGACGCCGTCGCAACCATGCGCGACAACGGGATTCGGCGGGCCGCGGTGTTCACCACGTCGGCGTGGAGCGGGTATTCGGGTTGCACGCAATACGCCGAGGATCTCGACCGGGCCCGGCGCGCGGCCGGACCGGATGCGCCCGAACTTGTGAAACTACGGCGATATTTCGACCACCCGCTTTTCGTCGAAATGTTCGCCGACAACCTCGCGGCCGCGGCGAAGACGGTGCCGGCGGACGCGCGATTGATATTCACCGCCCACTCGGTCCCGATCGCCGCCGACGACCGCCTCGGCCCGAAGCTCTACAGTCGCCAAGTGCGTTATGCCGCAAGTCTTGTCGCTGCGGCCACCGGATACGACGACTACGACGTGGTCTGGCAGTCACGGTCGGGACCGCCCCAGGTGCCGTGGCTGGAACCCGACATCGCCGATCACGTCGCCGCGCTCACCGAGGCCGGCACCACGGCCGTCATCGTCTGCCCGATCGGGTTCGTCGCCGATCACATCGAAGTCGTGTGGGATCTCGACACCGAGCTACGCCAACAAACCGACGGGGCCGGCGTCGAGTTAGCGCGGGTGAGCACACCCAACGCCGACCCGCGATTCGCCCGGCTCGCAGTCGATCTGATCGACGAACTTCGCAACGGACGCGCGCCCGCACGGTCGGGCGGGCCTGAGCCCGTGCTCGGTTGCGCCGCCGGTATCAACGGCGAGCCGTGCCGCCCACCGCACTGCGTCGCCGAAGTCGCGACTTAACCGGCCCGGCGACGATGCGGGCAGCGCCGGCCCGAGGAGGAGCGGGCCAGGACTAGCCCTGCCAGGCGGCGTACAGAATCGCGCTGAGCGCTGCCATCCGCGCCGATCGCACGACAGCGGCCAGCGGCCGTAGCGCATCGGTGGCAATCTGCGCCTCGGACAACGACTGGGTGCCGATTCGGCTCAGCCCGGCGCTGACCGTGATGATCGCGTCGACGTGTGCCGCGTTCTCCAGGACCCGCAACGCGCGCGAGGGCGCAGGCTCGGGAACCTGGTGTTGGCGAGTGGATTCCAGCAACTGCTCCACCATCCCGCGCGGATCGTCGACATCGACTCCGGCGGATCCGAGGCCGATGGCGGTGAGGGCGTCCGCCGCGGATCGCACTGCCAACCGCAATTCGTATTCGGCCTCGCCCAGCTCGACGTGGTCGGTCGCCGGGGCGCCGGGCAACGAATAGACCGTCCACGACAGCGCGACCAGTTCGGGCATCGCCAGTTCGTCGCCGGATTGGTCGTACTCGAATTCGGGCACCAATCCGACGGCCACCCCGGGATCGTCTGGGTGGGTGACGATCACCGCCTCGCCGGCCGACACCGCGTCGCGTCCGAACTGGGTTCCCGGGGCCAGTCCGCGGACGTCGCCGGGAATCGGCAGCACCACCGAAATCGACGGGGTCCCGGTCGAGGACCGACCGGCGGCCGTTCGCAGCGTCTGCAGCAGCGAGACCACGCCCGCGTCATTGATATCCGGCCAGGGCAGCCCGGTGTGCCCAGCCGCGACCGCGTCGTAGGCGGTAACGGATTGCACTGGAGCCCAACACGATAACGCGTCGAGGACATCGTCGGGCGCGGCCTGGCCGGCCAGCCAGGCATTGGCCCATACCGAGAGCGTCGCGCTTGGGCACCACATGGATTCGCAGTCTAGTTGTTCGCGGTGGACGGGGCCGGTCACGCGATATCCTGACGGCATGTCTGCGGCCGTGATCTGGCTCATCGTCGCTCTCGGCTTGGCCGGTGCCGAGGCCCTCACCGGTGACATGTCCCTGATCATGCTTGGTGGGGGCGCGCTGGCCGCAGCAGGATCCAGCTGGCTGCTGGACCTTCCGATCTGGGCCGACGGCGCCGTGTTCCTGGTGGTCTCGGTGCTGCTGCTGGCGCTGGTCCGCCCGGCGCTGCGACGACGTTTGACCCCGCCGAGAAGCCTGACGACAGGCATCGAGGCGCTGGAGGGCAAGCACGCGCTGGTACTCGACCGCGTAGCCCGCGACGAAGGTCAGATCAAAGTCGACGGTCAGATATGGACCGCGAGGCCATTGAATGAGGGTGACGAGTTCGAACCCGGCGAACAGGTCACTGTCATGCGTATCGATGGGGCCACTGCGGTGGTCTGGAATCCGTAACCTCTGAGGACTTTAGGAGAATCGCATGGGTGCAACTGCCGGGCTGTTGTTTTTCGCTGTGCTGGTGGTGTTCGCCGTCATCGTGGTGGCCAAGTCGGTGGCGCTGATCCCGCAGGCCGAGGCGGCGGTGGTCGAGCGGCTCGGTCGTTACAGCCGCACCGTCAGTGGGCAGTTGACCCTGCTGGTGCCTTTCATCGACCGGATCCGGGCCCGGATAGACCTGCGCGAGCGCGTGGTGTCCTTCCCGCCGCAGCCGGTGATCACCGAGGACAACCTGACGCTGAACATCGACACCGTCGTCTACTTCCAGGTGACCAACCCGCAGGCCGCGGTCTATGAGATCAGCAACTACATCGTCGGTGTCGAGCAACTGACCACCACCACGCTGCGCAACGTGGTCGGCGGCATGACGCTGGAGCAGACCCTGACGTCCCGCGATCAGATCAACCGCCAGTTGCGGGGCGTGCTCGACGAGGCGACCGGACGCTGGGGGCTTCGGGTCGCGCGGGTGGAGCTGCGCAGCATCGACCCGCCACCGTCGATCCAGGCCTCGATGGAAAAACAGATGAAAGCCGACCGGGAGAAGCGCGCGACGATCCTGACCGCCGAGGGAATGCGGCAGGCTGCCATCACGCAGGCCGAAGGGGAGAAGCAGTCGCAGATCCTGGCCGCCGAAGGCGCCAAGCAGGCGGCGATCCTGGCCGCGGAGGCCGACCGGCAATCCCGGATGCTGCGTGCGCAAGGTGAGCGGGCCGCCGCCTATCTGCAGGCGCAGGGCCAGGCCAAGGCGATCGAGAAGACCTTCGCCGCGATCAAAGCCGGGCGACCCACCCCGGAGATGCTGGCCTACCAGTACTTGCAGACGCTGCCGAAGATGGCCCAGGGCGACGCGAACAAGGTGTGGGTGGTGCCCAGCGACTTCGGCACTGCGTTGCAGGGGTTCTACAAGTCACTCGGGACGCCGGGCGATGACGGTGTGTTCCGTTTCGCGCCATCGCCGGCCGATGACACTACCGCCAAGCCCGAAGACGACTCGGACGTCAAAGACTGGTTCTCCACCGAAACCGACCCGGCGCTCCTGCAGGCGGTCGCCAAGGCCGAGGCCGACGCCCGCAAGCCGGTGGAGGAGATCCTGCCGCCACGACACCAGTTAGAGCACTGATGGCGGCTCTGACCTCGCCGAGAACCTACGCGGGTCTGGCCGTGTTCCAGGCTGTCGACGCGGTGGCATGCGCGATCCCGATCGCGCCGATCGTGAAAAGCCTTGACACGCTGGGTGTTCCGCAGGAAATCCGCTGGATTCTGCCTTCTGCGAAGGCGGCATCGGTGATCGGGTTGCTTTCAGCCGGCAGGGTTCCGGCGTTGGCACGATTGACCACGGCCATGCTGACGCTGTATTTCGTGCTTGCGGTCGGTGCGCATCTGCGGGTCCGCGACAAGATCGTCAACCTCATCCCCGCGGCGTCGCTGCTGGCGACGTACGCCGTCCTCACTGCGAAGGGGCCGGGCCGGGCTTAGTCGAGTCGTATCTCGACGATCGGTAAGGCGGAGTCGGTTTCGGCGATCGGGCTGCCGAGGGTGCGTTCCAGTACGGGTTTGAACCGGTTCCATGCCCGTGGGTGCCGCCGGGCATAGTCGCCCAGAGCGCGATCGGCGTCCGCCCGCGGCAGAACACGCGCCGTTGCCGGGGACGGGGAGCGGCTTCCGGCGTAGACGCGCACCCGCGGATTGGCTTCGATGTTGCGAAACCACTGGGCCTGGTCGCCGAACCCCGAGGCGACGAGGTAGCGCTCCGGTGTGGGATGGCCGACGACCTCCAGGACGACGTTGCGCCTGATCCCGGATTTTCGTCCGATGTGCTCGAGCATGAGCAGTCGCGAGCCGAATAGTGCGCCGCCGCCCGCTCGATAAATCCAGACCGGAGCTCGCATCAGCGGGCGGGAGCGCAGGATGCGAGCACCGAGTGCCGAAAGCGTTGCAGCCATGGATCCATGCTGGCGAAGCAGTCTTCAAGGTTGCTGTCAGCGTGCTGGGGATTGCGGCTTTGGTCACTCTCGCGTTCAAAACGGCAGGTAATGGGTACCTGAGCACCCGATGAATGCATCACGCCGGATTGCCGGTCCAACCCGGCGACGCCGTCGATGGACCCGCGACCAGATTCAGGTCACCGATCCCGAGGTGATGCGGCAGTCGCTCAAAGGCGCTTCCATCGGCAACTTCATGGAGTGGTACGACTTCGGGGTCTACGGCTACATCGCCACCACCATTGCCCAGGTGTTCTATCCCGGTGACAGCGTCAGTGCGGTCCACCTGATCGCAACCTTCAGCACCTTGGCGGCCGCGTTCGTGGTGCGCCCGATCGGCGGAATCATCTTCGGTCCGCTCGGCGACCGCATCGGCCGCAAGCGGGTGTTAGTCATCACGATCGTGCTGATGACGGTGGGTACCACCGGAACGGGCCTGCTGCCCGGCTACAGCGCCATCGGCGTCTGGGCGCCGATTCTGCTGGTGGTCGCCCGGGTGTTCCAAGGCTTGTCGACCGGCGGCGAGTACGTCGGGGCGATGACCTACATCGTCGAGCAGGCACCGGACCGTAAGCGCGGAATGGTGGTCGGGTTCCTGCCGCTGGGCAACCTGGCCGGGTTCGTGGCCGCCGGCCTGATCGTCACCGCGTTGCAGTCGTGGCTACCGGCCCACGACATGCTGACCTGGGGATGGCGGGTGCCGCTGCTGCTGAGCGCGCCGCTCGGGCTGGTCGCGATATTCATGCGGATGCAGCTCGAGGAGTCGCCCGCCTACCAGGGTGAAGCCCGGCAGGCACCGTCCGACGACGACTCCCGTCAGTACCGCCGTACCATCGCCGAGCAGTGGCGGCCGATGCTGATCTGCGCGGCGCTGGTCTACACGTCCAATGCCGCCGACTACATGCTCACCGGGTATCTGCCGACTTATCTCAAGGTCTTCGTCCACATTGGTCATACGGCCGGGCTGGTGATGATCACCGGAACGTTGACCATCCTGGCGGCCCTGTTGGTGTTCGTCGCCGCGCTCTCGGACCGCATCGGGGTGAAGCCGATCATGCGCACGGGCTGCGTGCTGTTGATCGTCGCGTCGATCCCGGCCTTTCTGCTCATTCACAAGGCCGGCGGTTACCTGCTGGTCTTTGTCGGTGTGCTGTTGATCGGCCTGATGGAGCTGTGCTTCGACAGCACCTCGCCCGCCACAATGCCGGCCCTGTTTCCGACGAACGTCCGAAACGGCGCACTGGCGATCTCGTACAACGTCTCGATCTCGGCCTTCGGCGGGACCACTCCGCTGATCGCTCAGGCACTGGTATCGGGCACCGGGAATGTGATGGTTCCGGCCTACATGCTGATCGTCGCGGGCTCGGTGGGCCTGATTACGTTGGCCTTCACCCCGGAGGTGGCGGGCCGGCGGCTACCCGGATCGCCGCCCGTCGTCGAGACCGAGCGGGAAGCCCGCGAGTTGGTCGAGGGCTACGACTAGGGCTAGCCACTAGGCGTTATGAGCCCGGATTGCGCCTCTCGCAGTCACGATCCGGGCGCCTTAGTCTGATTCTGTCCGCCGTGTGCTCCGCCCGGCCCGACTCCTGGACGGGGGACATTCGTCGTTTGTGCAGACGATGTCCCTGGCTGCATCGCCGGTCCGCCCGGCGTCGGGGTCGGTGGCGGGTCCAGCGGGACTGCGCCGACTGCTCCCATCCCGACGAACCCTGCTGCGAAGACGACGCCGACAGCGAAAGCCGCCGATTTAGCCTTACGTGATATGTCCATGTTTACCGGTTCTTCCATCGATTGTTCACGCCGGCCCCAGCGCGATCGCTCGGCCAGCCCGAGAATTCCGAATACCCAATTCGTGGACGAGACCCACGTGCCGCGGGTGGCAAAAGTTTGTCCGCCACCGCCTAAGGGCGAAATTCATCCTCCGCGCGGTGAAATGTCCGCTACCAGACGGCAGCGGAGGTCACTGGGTTGGCCGTGCTGGCAACCGTGTGGGCGCAGTCAGATTCGCCCGGCGCGGCTCACCTGCACGGCGGCGGGTACGAAGGTCGTCCACCACCAGACACAGCGTTTCCCGCCCCGACGCGGCCGTAGGGCCAGCATTTCATGGCTGGAATGCCCGGCGGCGGCCCGGCTGGATCCGGTTGGGGGGCTGACGTCGCCGGGGCAGGGTCCAATGGGGCGGCGTTGGTAAATCCTGACCCGCCCGCCAGTGTGGATACAGAAAGGCCGACGATAGTCGCGGCCGCTGCGGCGATGCGCTTCAAGATCATTGTGCGTGGGCCTCCCCGACCTTCACAACCGCGGTGACGCCGACCATCTCTCAACCGCCCGCGCCTGCCGGGCACGGCGGCAAGTATCCCGGGACCCCGCCGCCGCCTCGAGGGTTTCCGCCCCCAGAACGCCCGTAGGCCCAGCATTTTTCGGCTGGAATACCCCACTGACCGGCCGGATCCTGTTGGCAATTCGGGCAATTCGGGGGCGGACCCAACGGTGCGGCGCTGACAAGCCCCGAGCCGCTCGGCAGTGCTGACACGCCGACGCCGACGGCAATTGCCGCCGCGGCGGCAATGCGCTTGAGATTCATGTTGCGTGCCTCCCCAGACCTTCACCACGTTGGTTGCTAGCTGCCTAGCCGGCCACGCGGGAAATACCAACGGTGAACGACTGTCACCGCCTTGATTTTATGAAATTCCTATGAGTCTCAATTTTAGTCCCTGATCCGCATCAATTGCGAGGATTACGCCAGGGGAAACGCGCGAAGATCCGCGCGATACGTGTGATCGTCTTCGGGAAGCACTGCTTGCGCGACGAGAAGCGCCTGCACTTCCCCCGCATATTTGTAAGTCGGCAGCAACCGGTCGGATCCGGTTGGCTGGGGAAGGATGCGCCGCCGCCGGGTCTGTGCGTGGCGTTGACCAGCCCATCCGTTCGTCAGTCCGACATGCGAATAACAGCAACAGTCGCTGCATCGGCGGTATCGTCGACTTGCTCCGATGGGGCACTGTGATGCCGACGGTGTAGACGAATCTCGCGCGCCATCAACCCTATTCCGATGCCGCCGAAACCCAGCGACACCATGAACAGCAGCGGGCTGACGTGACCGGTGAGCGCGTCGCCGAGGATCACGACGGCCGACGTGCCGGGCAGCAGGCCGGCCAATGTTGCCAACAGATAGGGCAGTACCCGAACTCCGGAGGCCCCGACCGCGTAGTTCAGCGGCGCGAACGGCACCAACGGAATCAACCGCAGCGAAAGCACCGCAATCCAGCCACGCTCGCGTAGCCGGGCGTCGACCCTCTCGACCGCCTGATGACGCACCAATCGGTCGAGTTGCCAGCCGGCGGCACGCACCAGCGCCAGCGCAATCACCGCGCTGACCGTGCTGGCCGCCACTGCCAGTGCGATGCCGAGTATCGGCCCGAACAACAGACCGGCCGCCAACGTGAATGCTGTACGGGGAAAGGGCAACACGGTCACCACGATGTGGGCGCCGAGGAAGGCCAGGGGCAGCCACGGTCCCATCGAGGTCGACCAGTCCCGCAGCTGCACCGCGGACGGCAGTCGGACCAGCAACGCCAGCGCTATCAGCGCGGCAACCACCACAGACGTCAGGATCAGTCGGCGGGTCGACACCTGACGCGCGGTGAAGACGAGCGCGGAACCGAGCGGCCGCAGGGTGCCCACACATCGGCTGATGATCTGCCCCGTCACAGCGTGCAGCCTACGGTCCCGCGGCGAATATCGCGTCAGCGGACGATCAGCGACAGCAGTTTGCGCCCCAAAGGCATTGCCGCTGAAATATTTTCGCTTTTGACCTTGATTTTTCGGCCGGACCGTCGCCGTAGTTCACGTTGCAGGTTGTCATGCAGCGTGCCGGCGGCCGCCGGGCATCCGTGGCAGGCGCCCGACAACCGGACATTGACGGTATCGCCCTCGATCGACACCAATTCGATCGAGCCGCCGTGGGATTCGGCGAGCGCGCCGATCGGTCCGGCCAGCAACTCGGCCGCGATCGCGGCCAGTCCTTCGGTGTCGTCGGCTATCGGATCGACCTGCCACTCGGCCGGATTCAGCAGCGCGTCGGACAGCGCCCCACGAACGTCGTCACCCACCTCGCGCCAACTGCGCCCGGAGTGCAGGGTGATCAGCACATCGGCCGAGCGCACCTCGATGTCCTCGAGCACCCCGTCGCGGAGCAGGTCGCCGAGGTGGCCCGGGGCCCGGCGCACCGCGCCGCGAGCCGGCAACCGGTCCGCCTCGACCACCCAGCGCAACTGCTGAGGGTCCGCGGTGGCGGTGGCGTGGATCGGGATCATGCCCCCAGCCCCAATGCGATCGAGCGGGCGATGAACGCCATCACCCAGGCGAGCACGAACATGTAGCTGAACGCGAAGGCGGGCCATCGCCAGGTGTTGGTTTCGCGACGCATCACCGCGATCGTCGACATGCACTGCAACGCGAACATGAAGTAGACCATCAGCGCGATCACGGTCGGCGCGGTGAATATGCGCTTGCCCTGATCGTCGGTCATGGTGGCCAGCGCTTCCTGCGGTGCCTCCGGGTCGGACGCCGCCGCCACCTGGCCCAGCGTCGAGACGAACACTTCGCGAGCCGACAGCGAGCCGACCAGCGCGATGTCGGTCCGCCAGTCGAAGCCCAGCGGCGAGAAGACCGGCTGCACAGCGCGGCCCACGTCGGCGGCGTAACTGTGGTTCATCACGTACGCGGTGGCGTCGGTCGACGACATGCCGCGGGTGTGGGCATCACGGACCGGCAGATTCAGCAGCGCCCACAACACCAGAGACGTGGCCAGGATGATGGTTCCGGCTTTGCGCAGGAACACCCGCGCCGCACTCCACATCGCGGCCAGCATCGCCTGCGGCGACGGCAGCCGGTAGGGGGGCAGCTCCATGGTGAACGGCAGCAGGTCGCCGCGCAGAATCGTGGACTTCACCAGCAGCGCGGCGACCAGCGCCGACAGCCCGCCACCCAGGTAGAGCAGGAACATCGTGACGCCTTGCGCGCTGAGCCCCCACCACCGGATCTGCGGCGCCACCAGCAGGCCGACCAGCAGGGTGTAGACCGGCAGCCGCGCCGAACACGTCATCAGCGGCGCGGTCACGATGGTGGCGATCCGGTCGCGCGAGGACGGCAGCGTCCTGGTCGCCATGATGCCGGGAATCGCGCAGGCGAACGACGAGAGCATCGCCACGAACGCCCGACCCTCCAGACCCGTTTTGGCCATCACCCGGTCCATCAGGAACGCCGCCCGTGACATGTAACCGACACTCTCGAGGAAGGCGAGCAGGCAGAACAGCAGCACGATCTGCGGGATGAACTGCAGCACCGTGCCGACGCCGCCGATGATGCCCTGGCTCAGCAGACCGCGCACGACGGGGTTCCCGACGTGATCGGCGACCTGCACGCCCAGCCAGGTCAGCGCGTGGCCGATGCCGTCCCGCAGCGGGGCCGCGGCCGTGAACAAGACCTGGAAGAAGTAGAACATCACCGTGAAGAAGATGACCGTGCCCCACAGCGGGTGCAACAGCACCCGATCGATTCGTTGGGTGCGTCGATCTGGTTGCGGCGCAACGTAATCAGCCGCTTCGAGCACCGACTGGCCCCATGCGTCGATGTCGTCGGGCGCGATCGGCGGAAGTACCGGCGGGCGCTGCCACTGTGCGAACGACGCCAGCTGCGCCCGCACGTCGTCGATTCCCGATCCGTGGTGCGCCACGACCGCGTTCACCGGGATGCCCAGCGCCGCTGACAGCGCGTCGGTGTCGATGCGTCCGCCGCGCGATGCCAACTCGTCACCCATGGTCAGCACCAACAGGCACGGCATGTCCAGCCGGAGCACCTGGCCGATCAGCACAATCGACCGGCGCAGAGTAGTTGCGTCCGCGACCAAGACGATCGCGTCGGGTGGGTCGATGCCCGCACATTTGCCTGCCAGCAGGTCCGTCACCACCTGCTCGTCCGGGCTGATCGGGTCGAGGCTGTAGGTGCCCGGCAGGTCCTCGACGGCAATCTCGACGCCGTCGACGGTGGTGGTGCCGACGCTCCGGCCCACGGTGACACCCGGGTAGTTGCCGGTCTTGGCCCGCAGCCCGGTCAGACGATTGAAGACACTGGTTTTGCCGGCATTGGGGCTGCCGACCAGCGCGACCCGTCGGATGCCTGCAAGGGCGACCGCGGAGCCGTCGACGTCATGACACGCCGTCATTGATCCGCTTCGGGGACGACTTCGATGAGCTGCGCCTCGCGGCGACGCAGGCACAGCTCGGTGTCGTGAACCCGGTAGATGGTCGGATCGCCGAGTGGCGCCCGCCGGATGACGTCGACGCGGGCCTTCGCCCGAAAGCCCAACTGCCCCAATCGGTTCGCGACGACCGGGTTGGCTTCCGGCACTGTCCCCACCACCGTCGCCCGCTTACCGGGCGTCAGCTGGGCGAGCACGATTGCCTGAGTACCCATGATCGCCCTAACGTTAGCCGGTCTACTTTCGTAAGGTACTCCTTACCGGGACGGGCGTCATGGCTCGTCACGCCCGGTCAACACGGTGTGTGCCGCGACACTATTACCCATCATTTAGCCTGGTTGTCGGGTGACAGACCAGCGTCGGGATGTCACGTGCTGGAGGACAAGGAGCCGCCGGTGTCAGTCGATGTGTCCGCTGAACCTGCCGATCTGGAGCAGGGCCGTGCCCGTTGGCGCACGGCGGTGGCCGGAGTCCTGGCCAAAAGCACACGACGCGATGTAGACGAGCTCGGCCCCGAGCCCGAGCAGATGCTGGAAACCCCGACCTACGAAGCCGTCGCGATCCGGGCGCTCTACACGGCGCTCGACGAGCTACCCGAACCGCCGTTGCCCGGCGAGTGGCCCTTCGTTCGCGGCGCCGATGCGTTGCGGGACGTCAAGTCCGGCTGGAGAGTCGCCGAGGCGATCCCGGCCAACCGGGTGGCCGGGGTTGCGGCGGACGACGTCAACTCCGCGGTGCTGGCCGGGCTGGCCGAGGGCGTCAGCGCGCTGCTGGTCAGAGTGGGCGAGTCAGGCGTGCTGCCCGCTCAGCTGGAAAAGGTCTTCGAAGGCGTGTACCTGAGCATGGTCCCGGTGATCCTCGATGCCGGCGCCGACTATCGGGCCGCCGGCGAGGTGATGCTCGAGCTGGTCAGCCGCGTTGAACCCGATCAGCGCGACATCCTGTCAATCGACCTGGGTGCCGACCCGCTCACCGCAGCGCTCAGCGAGCGGCCGGCCCCCCGGCTGGCGGAGGTCGTGGACGTGGCCACCCGGGTGGCCGACAAAACCGGGGTCCGGGCGATCACGGTCGACGGCCCCGCGTTCCACAACCTGGGCGCCAACGCGACTTGGGAACTCGCCGGCAGCGTCGCGGCCGCAGTGTCGTATCTGCGGGAGCTCACCGGGTCCGGCCTGCCGGTGGCGAAGGCGTTGACGCAGATCAGCTTTCGGCTGGCCGCTGACGACGACCAGTTCCTGACGATCGCCAAGGTCAGGGCGCTGCGCCGGTTATGGGCACGGGTGGCCGAGGTCGTCGGTGCGCCGGACAGTGGTGCGGCCGTCGTGCACGCCGAGACGTCGCTACCGATGATGACCCAACGCGATCCCTGGGTGAACATGCTCCGGACGACGCTGGCCGCGTTCGGCGCCGGCGTCGGCGGTGCCGACACCGTTCTGGTGTTTCCGTTCGATGTCGCGATCGAAGGCGGATTTCCTGGAATGGCAACCAGTTTCGCGCGCCGGATGGCTCGCAACGTACAACTGCTGCTGCTCGAGGAGTCGCACGTCGGTCGCGTCCTCGATCCCGCGGGCGGATCCTGGTTCGTCGAAGACCTCACCGACCAGTTGGCACACCACGCCTGGGAAAGCTTCCAGGCCATCGAGCAGCACGGTGGATTCGCCGACTCGGTTGACTACATTGCGGGGCAGATCGCCGAGATAGCCGGCAAGCGCGCCGACGACATCGCTCATCGCAAGACCGCAATCACCGGCGTCAACGAATACCCGAACATCACTGAACCGGCTCTGCCGCATAGTGATTCGTCGTATTCGCCGCTCGCGGCCGGAATGTTGATCCGCTACGCCGCCGAGTTCGAAGCTTTGCGTGACCGTTCGGACGCCTACCTGCTGCGCAACGAGTCGAGGCCGCGGGTACTGCTGTTGCCGCTCGGTCCGCTGGCGGAGCACAACATTCGGTCGACCTTCGCGTCCAATCTGCTGGCGTCCGGCGGGATAGAAACGATCAACCCGGGGACAGTCGATGCGGACGGCGTCGCGAAGGCGGTGGCAGACGCGGGTTCACCGGTCGTGGCGGTGGTGTGCGGAACGGACACTCGGTACGGCGTGGAGGCATCCGCCGTCATTGCGGCGGCCCACAGCGCCGGGGTGTCGCACGTGTGCCTGGCGGGCCCGGAGAAGGCGGTAGCGGAGGCGGAGCACCGGCCTGACGAGTTCCTGACTGCGAAAATCAATGCGGTGAAGGCACTTTCACGTTTGCTGGACCGGTTGGGGGCATAGCGACAATGACGACCACGAAGCCAGTTGTAGGAAACTTCGCCGACGTTCCGCTGGACAGTGATCGCAGCGTCGCGGCGCCGACCGGAGACGCGGTCGACAAGCACATCGCCGCGGCTGCGGCCGCGCATTGGTATACTGAAGACCAATTGGTGTGGCACACCCCAGAAGACATTGACGTCAAACCGGTCTACATCGCCGCCGACCGCGCGGACATCGAATCCGGTGGCTACCCGCTGAACACCTTTCCCGGCGAGCCGCCTTTCGTTCGCGGGCCCTACCCGACGATGTACGTCAACCAGCCCTGGACCATCCGTCAGTACGCCGGGTTCTCGACGGCCGCGGAGTCCAACGCCTTCTACCGCCGCAATCTGGCTGCCGGGCAGAAGGGTCTGTCGGTGGCGTTCGACCTCGCCACCCACCGCGGCTACGACTCCGACCATCCGCGGGTGCAGGGAGATGTCGGAATGGCCGGTGTGGCCATCGATTCCATCCTGGACATGCGCCAGCTCTTCGACGGCATCGACCTGTCGACGGTGTCGGTCTCGATGACCATGAACGGCGCCGTGCTGCCGATCCTGGCGTTGTACGTGGTGGCCGCCGAGGAACAGGGGGTGCCACCGGAGAAGTTGGCCGGGACCATCCAGAACGACATCCTCAAAGAATTCATGGTGCGCAACACCTATATCTATCCGCCGAAGCCGTCGATGCGCATCATCTCCGACATCTTCGCCTACACCAGTGCGAAGATGCCGAAGTTCAACTCCATCTCCATCTCCGGCTACCACATCCAAGAAGCCGGTGCCACAGCCGATTTGGAGCTCGCCTACACGCTTGCCGACGGCGTCGACTACATCAGGGCCGGCCTGGACGCCGACCTGGACATCGACAAATTCGCGCCCCGGCTCTCCTTCTTCTGGGGCATCGGGATGAACTTCTTCATGGAAGTCGCCAAGCTGCGCGCCGGCCGGCTGCTGTGGAGCGAGCTGGTGGCCCAGTTCAACCCCAAGAGCGCCAAATCGCTGTCGCTGCGTACCCATTCGCAGACCTCCGGATGGTCACTGACCGCCCAGGACGCGTTCAACAACGTCGCACGTACCTGCATCGAGGCGATGGCCGCCACCCAGGGCCACACCCAGTCGCTGCACACCAACGCCTTGGACGAGGCGCTGGCGCTGCCGACCGATTTCTCGGCCCGCATCGCCCGCAACACCCAGCTGGTGTTGCAGCAGGAGTCCGGCACCACGAGGCCGATCGACCCCTGGGCCGGTTCGTATTACGTGGAATGGCTGACCTATCAGCTGGCGCAACGGGCACGCGCTCATATCGCCGAAGTCGCCGAACACGGCGGGATGGCACAGGCGATCAGCGAGGGTATTCCCAAGTTGCGTATCGAGGAAGCGGCTGCGCGGACCCAGGCCCGCATCGACGCCGGCATGCAACCGGTGATCGGTATCAACAAGTACCAGGTCGAAGAGGACCAGGAGGTCGAAGTTCTCAAGGTTGAGAACAGCCGGGTGCGGTCCGAGCAATTGGCCAAACTCGAAGAGCTGCGGGCACATCGGGACCGGGCTGCGGTCGAGGCTGCCCTGGCCGAGCTGTCGCGTGCCGCGGAGGCACATGGCCGGGCAGGGGACGACGGGCTGGGCAACAACCTGCTGGCACTTGCCATCAACGCCGCCCGCGCGAAAGCCACCGTCGGCGAGATCTCTGATGCCCTCGAGAAGGTCTATGGGCGTCACCAAGCCGAGATCCGCACCATCACCGGGGTTTACCGCGACGAAGCTGGAGGTGGAAACATGACTTCCTTCTCTGATGCAACCGAACTCGTCGAGAAGTTCGCTGAGGCGGACGGTCGGCGACCCCGCATCCTGGTGGCCAAGATGGGGCAGGATGGCCACGATCGCGGGCAGAAGGTGATCGCAACGGCGTTCGCCGACATCGGATTCGACGTCGACGTGGGCGCCCTGTTCTCCACACCGGAGGAGGTGGCCCGCCAGGCCGCGGACAACGACGTCCACATCGTCGGAGTCTCCTCACTGGCAGCCGGTCACCTCACGCTGGTACCTGCGCTGCGCGACGCGCTGGCCGAAGTAGGTCGCCCCGACATCATGGTCGTCGTCGGCGGAGTGATCCCGCCGGGCGACTTCGACGAGCTGTACGCGGCGGGTGCCGCGGCGATCTTCCCGCCCGGCACGGTAATAGCCGACGCCGCGATCGATCTGCTGCACAAGCTGGCCGAGCGACACGGATACACCCTCTAGCCGCATGGCAACTGACAACGGCGGCGGCATCGACAAACTCGCCGCGGCGGTACGCGCCGGCGACCGGTCTGCGCTGCCACGGGCCATCACGCTCGTGGAGTCGACGCGCTCGGACCACCGCGACCGAGCGCAGCAGCTGTTGCTGCAGTTGATGCCTGCAGCCGGCAGTGCCCTGCACGTCGGCATCACCGGGGTGCCCGGTGTCGGTAAGTCGACAGCCATCGAAGCACTCGGCATGTACCTGATCGAGCGCGGCCACCGGGTCGCGGTGCTCGCCGTCGACCCGTCATCGACCCGCACCGGCGGATCGATCCTCGGCGACAAAACCCGGATGCCGCAATTGGCAACGCATCCCGATGCTTACATACGCCCCTCGCCGACATCGGGCACCCTGGGCGGGGTCGCCAAGGCCACCCGCGAAACCATCGTGCTGTTGGAAGCCGCCGGGTTCGACGTGGTACTGGTCGAGACCGTCGGAGTCGGCCAGTCCGAGGTCGCGGTGTCCAACATGGTCGACACATTCGTCTTCCTGACCCTCGCGCGCACCGGCGATCAGTTGCAGGGCATCAAGAAGGGCGTGCTCGAGCTCGCCGACATCGTGGTGGTGAACAAGGCGGACGGCGACCACCTGGCCGAAGCTCGCAAAGCCGCCCGCGAGCTTTCTGGAGCGATCCGGCTCATCTACCCCCGCGAGACTCTGTGGCGACCACCGGTTCTCACCATGAGCGCGTTGGAAGGCACTGGGCTGGAGGAGTTGTGGGACACCGTCGAACGGCATCGAGACGTGCTCACCGAAGCGGGGGAGTTCGAGGCGCGCCGAAGGGCCCAACAGGTCGACTGGATGTGGCAGATGGTCCGCGACACCGTGCTGGACCGGGTGATGTCCAATCCCGCAGTTCGCAAAGCGCGCACCGGCGTTGAGCGCCAGGTTCTGACAGGAGAATTGACGCCGGGGCTGGCCGCTCAGCAAATATTGAAGCTAGCTTCGATAACGGATGGATAAAATCCACTTCATTCGTAGAGTGAAACGGTTAGGTTCGACGACATGACCCTCGAAGTAGTGGGCAATCGCCGCTCAGTGCTGCCGCGCGGAGTTCACGGCGCGGCCGATCCGCATTTCGCCTGCGCGGTGCGCAGTTTCGCCAGTACGTTCCACGGCAGCCGATTCGGCGGCGGGGCGCTGGCGGTCTACCTCGACGGGGAACCCGTCGTCGACGTGTGGACGGGTTATGCGGATCGGCGCGGTCGGGTGCCCTGGACGGCCGATTCGGCCAGCATGGTGTTCTCCGCGACCAAGGGCATGGCCTCCACGGTTATCCATCGCTTCGTCGACCGGGGCCTGATCGACTACGACGTCCCGGTTGCGCACTACTGGCCGGAATTCGGCGCCAACGGGAAAGCCGGCATCACCGTCCGTCAGATGATGCGGCACCAGGCCGGCCTGTCAGCCCTCCGCGGCGCCAGCAGACAAGACCTGCTGAACCATGAACTGATGGAGCGTCGCCTGGCCGCGGCGCGCCCCGGTTACGCGTTCGGCCGATCGGCCTATCACGCGTTGACCTACGGCTGGCTGTTGTCCGGGCTGGCGCGCGCGGTCACCGGTAAAGGCATGCGGCAGTTGATCCGCGAAGAACTGGCGGACCCGCTGGGCACCGACGGATTGCATCTGGGCCGCCCGCCTGCCGACGCCCCGACGACACCGGCCCAGATCATCATGCCGCAGACCGCATTGCAGAACCCGGTTTTCAACGCGGTGGCGCCGATGATCGCCGCGATCCCGCGGGCCGCCGGGTTCAGCTCGATGTACTTTCCGGGTGTGAAAGCGGTTGCGCAAGGCGATATTCCGTTGCTGGACGCGGAGATTCCGGCGGCCAACGGGGTGGCCACCGCGCGCGGCCTGGCGCGGATGTACGGCGCACTTGCCAACGGCGGGCGGATAGACGGGACTCAGTTCCTCTCGCCCGAGTTGACAGCGGGACTTGTCGGCCGGCGAAGTTCACGGCCGGACGGCAACCTGGTGATACCGCTGTCGTTCCATCTCGGCTACCACCAGCTGCCGTTGGGTCTGGTGCCGGGATTCGGGCATGTCGGTCTGGGCGGCTCCGTCGGATGGGCCGATCCGGACAGCGGCTTGGCGATCGGGTTCGTGCACAACCGCTTGCTGACGCCGTTCGTGCTCGTCGACCACGCCGGACTGCTCGCAACCAGCGCACTGTGCAGGATCGCCGCCGCCGCGGCACGCAAGGACGGCTTCGAGCGGGTTGCTGACTTCGGTGCGCCATTCGCCGAAGCGGGAGCCGTTGCGGGCTAACGGGTTTGACCTAACAGCGTGACTTTCGAGCGAGAAGGCCGTGTTCCCCGTCTGCCACTAGGCGAGGCCAAAGCCGCTGCGGACGAAGCGAGCGTCCCGGACTACATGGCGGAGCTGGCCATCTTCCAGGTGCTGCTGAACCACCCCAGGCTGGCGTCCGGCCTCAACGACCTACTCGCCCGCATGTTGTGGCAGGGCAAGCTGGATTCGCGTCTGCGCGAGCTGGCGATCATGCGGATCGGGTGGTTGACGGAGTGCGAATACGAATGGGCTCAGCACTGGCGGGTCGCACAGGGCCTTGGGGTCAGCGCCGATGATCTCGTTGGAGTTCGGGATTGGCAGTCCTGCAAGGCATTCGGCCCGACCGAGCGGGCGGTGCTGGCCGCAACCGATGACGTGGTGCGCGACGGTGTGGTCAGCGCCCAGAGCTGGGCGGCATGCCGGCAGGTGTTCGGATCCGATCACGCGATCCTGGTCGAGCTGGTGACCGCGATCAGCGCATGGCGGATGGTCTCCTCGATTCTGCAGAGCTTGCAGGTGCCGCTGGAGGACGACATCGTGAGCTGGCCGCCGGACGGGCACTCGCCGAGCCGCTGAGCCCGCACGTGTGGCCGCGACGGGTCCGATTGACACGCTAACCGGCAGCTCTTAGCGTTCCGGCAATGCGAACACGGGTCGCCGACATGCTCGGCGTGGAATTCCCGATATGCGCGTTCAGCCACTGCCGGGACGTGGTCGCCGCGGTCACCAACGCGGGCGGATTCGGCATCCTCGGAGCGGTCGCGCACAGCCCGGAGCGGCTGGAAACCGAGCTGAGCTGGATCGAGGAGCAGACCGGAGGCAAACCCTACGGAGTCGACCTGCTGCTGCCGCCCAAGTATGTCGGCGCCGATCAAGGTGGAATCGACTCCGCGCAGGTCAGTCAGTTGCTACCCGAGGAACACCGTCGATTCGTCGATGATCTGCTGGCGCGGTACGGCATTCCGGCATCGACCGGTGACATGCGGCAATCATCAGGTGGCCTCAACATCTCGCCCAAGGGCTACGAACCGTTGCTCGACGTGGCGTTCGCCCACCGCATCCGACTGATAGCCAGTGCGCTCGGTTCACCGCCGGCAGACCTGGTCACCCGTGCCCACGACCGCGATGTTCTGGTCGCCGCGCTCGCCGGGACAACGCAGCACGCGCGCCAGCATGCTGCGGCCGGTGTCGACCTGATCGTCGCCCAGGGGACCGAGGCCGGCGGGCACACCGGTCAGGTGGCGACAATGGTGCTGGTACCCGATGTGGTCGATGCGGTCGCTCCGGTGCCGGTGCTGGCTGCGGGTGGAATCGCCCGTGGTCGCCAGGTGGCGGCAGCACTCGCGTTGGGTGCAGAGGGCGTGTGGTGTGGCTCGGTCTGGCTGACCACGGAGGAAGCTGAGACACCGCCCGTCGTGAAAGACAAGTTCCTGGCGGCAAATTCGTCGGACACCGTTCGATCGAGGTCGCTGACCGGAAAGCCGGCGCGGATGCTGCGCACGGCGTGGACGGACGAGTGGGAACGGGCTGACAGCCCTGACCCGCTCGGCATGCCGCTCCAGACCGCGCTGATCGGTGACCCGCAGCGGCGGATCAACCAGGCCGCCGCCCACGCGGATGCCAAGGCCCGCGAACTCGCCACGTACTTCGTCGGTCAGGTCGTCGGCTCGATGAACAAGGTGCAGCCGACATCTGCGGTGGTGCTGGAGATGGTCTCGGAATTCATCGACGCGGTCGGTCGTCTCGGGGATCTTGTCGAGCGGTGACCTGAGCGAGCCGGATTACGGAACCATAACGGCAGCTCAGCGCCATGGGCGTGGCGAATTGACCCGGGAGCGATCTTCGGGCATAGTCGATCGGGTAAGCACCTCGTTAGGTGAGGCGTCTACACGGATACAGGCCACTGACCCCGAACGTCGAGAGACGCCCAGGGTCAGGACAGCTCCTCCCGGCTTAAGGGTTGAGCCCAAGTGGCTTCCGGACTTGCATCAGTTGCGCGGGCCCGGATACGGCGTGTAGTGCCGAAACTCTGACGAGTGGGGTGCGGACCACCTGAATTCTTCAGGGTCTAGTACTCCTGCTTGCGTTGAAATGTGCGGTATTACTGCACGTCGAACGACCGCGAGGAGGTGAGGGACGCATGAGTTCCAGTTCTAGTCCGGTTCGATATCCGGACGTTCCGTCCCAATCCGGCCTGCGGCGTATCGCTTCCAGCTGAGCCACTTTCGGCTCACAAAGCATCTCGCCTGCTCGACGCCGTATCGGACGGACACCGAATCCCGCTGTGCCCGTTTGACTTTCTGCGTAGGAGGCGATCATGACCGCTGTTTTGTACGACGAGGTAGTAGTAGCGACGTCCGTGCCTCGGCTCAGGGTGGTGCCCGACCCGGCGCCGACGGCACCGGTGACGCCGAAGACCCCGAAGCGATCCGACCCCCGCCCGACCGGCGGCGACGTGCTGGTTGACGGAGCCGCTCGACTGCTGTGCGTTCCGCTGCGCCAGCTTTACGCCGCGCTGTGGCGCGCGGGCGTCATCGAGGTAGGCGCCTGACAGGTGCTCCAGGCTCCCGGTACCGGAAGTGCTTTGACCACTTCGGTGCCGGGAGTTCTGCGCTACTGCTGAGCCGTGATGTAGGCCGACAACCCGTTCTGGTAGGCGGCCAGGCTGTGCCGGTAGCCGATCTGGACCGCCCCGCCACTGTCCACGTCGATCTGCGCACCGACGTGAACGTAGGGACTGGGCGGTAAGAAGGGCACGACGTCGAGAAAATTCACCACCCGGAAACAACTCTCGATCAGCGCATTGAACTTCGCGGCGAAGTCGTTCAAGCCGACCTTGGGGCCGGCGAATGTGATCAGCCGCGGCTCGATCGCGTTCGGCGGCATGTTCCGGGCGATGTCGGGTGCCGCGAGAACGGCGAGCGCCGCGCCGAGACTGTGCCCGGTGACCAGGATCTGATCGCAACCGGCCGTTGCCGCGGCCAACTGAGCGGCGATGTTGGCGCGGATGAGTTGATAGACATCCTGAAAGCCCGAGTGCACCTGGCCGAATCCGTTGATCGGTTGGTAGTCGTCAGGCACCGCATCGATATCGGCCACCCACTCGGCGACATCGGACGTGCCCCGGAAGGACAGGAACGCGGTGCGGGTGGCCGGATTGTGTCCCATCAGTCCAAAGATCTTGGTGTCCTTGGTCATCGCGGCCACCGCGGGATGGGGGGCCGCCATCGCGGCGAGCATCACGGTGTTGGCCTGGATCAAGCTGGTTTGGCTGTACCCGGCCGGCAGGGCGGCGGGGCTGCCGTCCATCACGGTGTACGCGGCCTGCGCCAACGGCAGAGCTACGTCGCGAGCAAACACCGGATCGAATGCCACCGCCGAAGTCTAACGGTCGCCGCCCTGTCTGGATGCTTGTTGAGTCAGATGTAGGCTGGCTCGCGCAGCGCTGACGACCTCGAACCCTGCTGTAGCAGAGCCGAACTCAGGAGAACTGTTGTCGATGTCCGAATTGCACCCGCTGGACCGCGCGATCGAACTCGAGGTCGTCGACAACGACGTTGTGCGGGGTCGGACCCGGCCGGAATGGGCGAACATGGTCGGTCCTTTCGGCGGCGTCACGGCCGCGGCGATCCTGCATGCGATCGAAGTACATCCAGACTGTCTCGGTGAACCGGTGGCCCTGACGGTGAATTTCGCCGCGCCCATCGCGGACGGTGACTTCGACATCTGCCGTCGCGCTGCGCGCACCAACCGCACCAACCAGCATTGGACGGTCGAACTCAGCCAGCAGGGCGAGATCAAGACGACAGCGACAGCGGTGTTCGGGAACCATCGCGACACCTGGTCGGACACCGAGGCGGCGATGCCGGTGGTGCCGTCGCCCGATCGGATCCCGCGCACCGACCACACGAACCTTCCCATCTGGGTTCACATGTACGACATGCGTTTTGCTGACGGTTCGTTCTCCGGCGGTAACGTCGAGACCGGCCCGACGTCGGCATCGACGCTGTGGGTGCGCGACACCGCCCAGCGTGCAATCGATTTCGCGGCGCTGACTGCCTTGTCCGACATCTTCTTTCCGCGGATCTTTCTGCGCCGTGGCATCGTGCCGTCCGGCACCATTTCGATGACCACGTATTTTCACGCCGACCGCGGGCACCTCGACGCACTGGGAGGCGACTTCATCCTGGGGACCGCGCATGCCAACCGCTTCGACCGCGGTTTCTTCGACCAAAATGCGCAGCTGTGGGGTCGTGACGGAGCGTTACTGGCCACGACCTACCAGATCGTCTACTTCAAAAGCTAGGAATCGTGCGCTGACGCTAATTTCGATGAGTCAGCGGGGCCGGGACGGGCCCGCTTGCGCCGATCCGTAGAATCGCGGCAACGGCGTCGATCCGGCTATCACCGGGGAGCCTTCGGAAGAACCGCCCGCACCTGCAGTGTTGCGGACCCAGTAGAGCCGAACGGGTAGGCCCGTCACAGCCGAGCGATGAGCGGCCATGCGTGAGCGTGGCAAGCGGGGTGGTACCGCGGCGCATGCGCATCAGCGCAACGTCGTCCCCGTGCCAGACAGCGGCACATGGAGACGACGCGCAGTGACCGAGAACACCTATCCGAAGCCGGCGGGCGGCGCGCCCGATCTGCCGGCGCTCGAACTCGAGGTCCTCGACTACTGGGCGAGTGACGACACCTTCCGGGCCAGCGTCGCCCATCGCGCGGACGCTCCCGAATACGTGTTCTACGACGGGCCGCCGTTCGCCAACGGGCTGCCGCACTACGGGCATCTGCTCACCGGCTACGTCAAAGACATCGTTCCGCGCTACCGCACGATGCGTGGCTTCAAGGTCGAGCGCCGCTTCGGCTGGGACACCCACGGACTGCCGGCCGAACTCGAGGTCGAGAGACAACTGGGCATCACCGACAAGTCGCAGATCGACGCGATGGGAATCGCCGCCTTCAACGACGCATGCCGCGAGTCGGTGTTGCGCTACACCGACGAATGGCGCGCCTACGTCACCCGCCAGGCCCGCTGGGTCGACTTCGACCACGACTACAAGACGCTGGATCTGCCCTACATGGAATCGGTGATCTGGGCATTCAAACAGCTGTGGGACAAGGGATTGGCCTACGAAGGCTACCGGGTGTTGCCGTACTGCTGGCGTGACGAGACCCCGCTGTCCAACCACGAGCTACGGATGGACGACGACGTCTACCAGAGTCGGCAGGATCCGGCTCTCACCGTCGGATTCGCCATCGCAGAAGGGGATTTGGCCGGAGCGCATCTGTTGGTGTGGACGACGACGCCGTGGACCCTGCCGTCGAATCAGGCGGTGGCCGTCAACCCCGAGGTCACCTACGTCCAGGTGCGGGCCGGCGACCATCGCGTCGTCCTCGCCGAGGCCCGACTGGCGGCCTACGCGCGGGAGTTCGGCGACGAACCGGAGGTGCTCGGCAGTTACCGGGGCAGCGAGCTGGTTGGTATCCGGTATCGGCCGCCGTTTCCGTATTTCATGGACTCGGCCAACGCTTTTCAGGTGCTCGGCGCCGATTTCGTCACGACCGAGGACGGTACCGGGATCGTCCACCTGGCCCCGGCCTACGGTGAAGACGACAAGGCGACCGCCGACGAGGTCGGCATCGTGCCGGTGACACCGGTCGACGCCAGGGGCCGGTTCGATGCCACCGTGCCGGACTACCGCGGGCAGCACGTCTTCGATGCCAACCCGCAGATCATCAAAGATCTGAAGAGCGGCGCCGGTCCGGCCGCCGCGAACGGTGCGGTGCTGATCCGTCAGGAAACCTACGACCACCCCTATCCACACTGCTGGCGGTGCCGCAATCCACTGATCTACCGGGCGGTCTCGTCGTGGTTCATCAAGGTCACCGAATTCCGCGACCGCATGGTTGAGCTCAACCAGCAGATCACCTGGTACCCCGAACACGTCAAGGACGGACAGTTCGGCAAGTGGCTGCAGGGGGCGCGCGACTGGTCGATCTCCCGAAACCGCTACTGGGGCACCCCGATCCCGGTGTGGGTCTCCGACGATCCCGCCTATCCGCGGATCGACGTCTACGGCAGCCTCGACGAGTTGGAGCGCGACTTCGGCACCCGCCCCGACAATCTGCACCGGCCCTACATCGACGAGCTCACCCGGTCCAACCCCGACGACCCGACCGGGCGGTCGACCATGCGGCGCATCCCGGACGTGTTCGACGTGTGGTTCGACTCCGGATCGATGCCGTATGCGCAGGTGCACTACCCGTTCGAGAACCGCGACTGGTTCGACACGCACTACCCCGGCGATTTCATCGTCGAGTACATCGGGCAGACCCGTGGCTGGTTCTACACCCTGCACGTGCTGGCCACCGCGTTGTTCGACCGACCCGCGTTCAAAACCTGTGTGGCGCACGGGATCGTGTTGGGCAGCGACGGTCAGAAGATGAGCAAGTCGCTGCGTAACTACCCCGATGTCAGCGAGGTGTTCGACCGCGACGGCTCCGATGCCATGCGCTGGTTCCTGATGGCATCGCCGATCTTGCGCGGCGGCAACTTGATCGTCACCGAGCAGGGTATCCGCGACGGTGTGCGCCAGGTATTGCTGCCGTTCTGGAATGCCTACAGCTTCTTGGCGCTCTACGCGCCGAAAATCGGTACCTGGCGCGCTGATTCGACGCATGTCCTGGACCGCTACATCTTGGCGAAGTTGGCGGTGCTGCGTGACGACCTGACGACGTCGATGGACGGTTGTGACATCTCCGGGGCATGTGAGCAGTTGCGGCAGTTCACCGAGGCGCTGACGAATTGGTATGTGCGACGCTCGCGTTCGCGATTCTGGGAAGAAGATCCCGACGCGATCGACACCCTGCACACCGTGCTGGAAGTGACGTCGCGCCTTGCTGCTCCGCTGCTGCCGATGACGACCGAGATCATCTGGCGCGGTATCACCGGCGAGCGCTCGGTGCACCTGTCCGACTGGCCCGAGGCGGACTTGCTGCCCGCGGACGCCGCGCTGGTCGATGCGATGGACCAGGTACGCGAGGTGTGCTCGGTGGCGTCGTCGCTGCGCAAAGCGAAGAAGCTGCGGGTTCGCTTACCGCTGCCCAAACTCACCGTGGCGGTGGAGAACCCGGAGCGGCTGGCCCCGTTCACGGATCTGATCGCCGACGAGCTCAACGTCAAGACGGTCGAACTCACCGACGACATTGCGGGCTACGGCCGATTCGAGCTGACGGTCAACGCCAAGGTCGCCGGCCCGCGACTGGGTAAAGACGTGCAGGCCGCGATCAAGGCGGTCAAGGCGGGCGAGGGTGTCGTCAACGCCGACGGGACGCTGAGCGCGGGCCCGGCGGTACTGCTGCCCGAGGAGTACAGCTCGCGGTTGGTGGCCGCCGACCCCGAGTACACCGCGCCGCTGTCGGCTGGGGCCGGGCTGGTGGTGCTCGACGCCACGGTGACACCCGAACTCGAAGCCGAGGGCTGGGCCAAGGACCGCATCCGCGAATTGCAGGAGCTGCGCAAGTCGGCCGGCTTCGATGTCTCCGACCGGATCAGCGTGGTGATGTCGGTACCGGCCGAGCGGGTCGCGTGGTCGGCCGCTCATCGCGATCTGATCGCCGGCGAAATCCTGGCCACCAGCTTCGAATTCGGTGCGCCGGGGCCCGCAGCTGTGGAAATCGGTGACGGCGTACGGGTCTCAGTCGCTAAGGCGTGAACTCAGTTCAGCGCTGTCAGGTGCTCGTCACGGTGCGTTCCACACGCAATGCCCTGACGAGCCCACCGGTTGTGAGACCACAACTTTGCCCTGGTAGTCGATCTCGCAGCCCACTTGCGCGTCGCCTTTGCCGGTCACCACGATTTGGTACACGTGCCCGGGACTGGTTGTCATGACCTCGGTGCGGGTGAAGGGAAGTTTCGTGGCGTTCATCGTCTGGACGGTCTTTCCGTCGTCGATGACGATGGAGTAGACGTCGCCGTGTCCGGTGGCCTTCCATATCATCTCCGACGGCGGGGCCGGCTGCTGTTGGCCCGGCTGCTGTGGGGCCGGCTCTTGGGCCGCCAGGTGTGACGACGCTGCGGCGTTCTCGGCGGCCACGTCGTCGCGGATGTTCGGTGTCACACAGACAGCGTCGCCGTTGAAGGCGTTGCGCCATACGTAGCCCTGTTTGCAACTGTTGGAGCCGTACGCGCCGTTGGGATCACGCAAACCTGCGGCTGCGGCGTTCTCCTGCTGCGTGCGGGTACGCACGTCCGGCGTCACACAGACGTGGTCGGACGGGATGGCCTCGCGCCAGACGTATCCCTGGGCACAGGTATCCGGTCCGTACGGTTGCGGGTCGGCGGCGACGTCGGCCGGGGAAGACAGGCCAAAGGCTGTCAGCATGGCTGCCGCGATCCCGCTGCAAGCGAGAACGCGTGCCTGGTCACCTAGCATGTTCCACGTCCTGTCTGTGGGCTTCCACGTGTCGACGAGCACCGGGCCCCGTTGACCCGTGCGGGGTCACACTACGGTCGGAAATCCAACGCCGAATCAGGGATTTCCCTACGTTCTGGGACATTTGAGAGGCTGGTAGCCGTGGATTCCCGCTGGGTGCTGCACCTCGACATGGACGCATTTTTCGCGTCGGTCGAGCAGCTCACCCGGCCCACCCTGCGGGGCCGGCCGGTGTTGGTCGGCGGGCTGGGCGGACGTGGCGTGGTGGCCGGCGCCAGCTATGAGTCGCGCGTGTTCGGGGCGCGGTCGGCGATGCCGATGCATCAGGCGCGCCGGTTGATCGGAGTGACGGCCGTGGTGCTGCCGCCGCGCGGAGCGGTGTACGGCGTGGCCAGCCGCCGGGTGTTCCACACGGTGCGCGGCATGGTGCCCGTCGTCGAGCAGTTGTCCTTCGACGAGGCATTCGGCGAGCCACCGGAATTGGCCGGCGCGACGGCGGCCCAGGTGGAAAACTTCTGCGCGCAGTTGCGGCGACGGGTGTACGAGGAGACCGGGTTGATCGCGTCGGTCGGCGCGGGGTCGGGCAAGCAGGTTGCCAAGATCGCTTCCGGCTTGGCCAAACCCGATGGCATCGAGGTGGTTCGACGAAGCGACGAGCAGCGTCTGCTGGCCGCTCTCGCGGTGCGCAAGCTGTGGGGCATCGGCCCGGTCGCCGAAGAGAAACTGCATCGGCTGGGTATCGACACAATCGGTCAGCTGGCCGCGCTGAGTGAAGCCGAGGTGGCCAACATCCTGGGTGTGACGATCGGTCCCGCATTGCACCGGCTGGCCCGGGGGATCGACGACCGCCCAGTGGCCGAACGTGCGGTGGCCAAACAGATCAGCGCCGAATCCACCTTCGCGGTCGACCTGACCACTCTCGAGGAACTGCGCGAGGCGATCGCGCCGATCGCCGGGCATGCCCACGAACGGCTCTGCCGCGACGGTCGCGGCGCGCGAACGGTCACTGTCAAGCTGAAGAAGTCGGACATGAGCACGCTGACCCGCTCGGCGACAATGCCCTACGCCACCACCGACCCCGCCGCGCTTTCCGCAATGGCCCGCCGGCTGCTTCTCGATCCGCGTCAGATCGGCCCCATTCGGCTGCTGGGCGTGGGCTTTTCGGGTCTGAGCGACGTTCGGCAGGATTCCCTGTTCCCGGACCTGGAGCTGGCCGTGTACGACACCGAGTCGGGTCATGACAGTCCACCGCCCGAGCGGGACGCCGTCGTCCCGCCGACGACCGACACCACGGGATGGCGCATCGGCGACGACGTCACGCACCGCGAGCTGGGTCACGGCTGGGTGCAGGGCGCCGGGCACGGCGTGGTCACCGTGCGATTCGAGACCCGGGCGACGGGCCCGGGCACCTCGCGCACCTTCGCAACCGACTCCGAGGACATTGCTCCGGCGAATCCGATCGACAGCCTCGACTGGGCTGACTATCTCGCGGACGCCGGGTCAGAGCACCCGGTCGACGACGTCGCGCAGGGGTAGTCCCGCTGCCAGCGCGGCCATCGTCAGCACCCTGGCCTGACTTGGCGGCAGCCTCGGCACCATAACCGCCCCGGCGTCGACCAGGTCGCGGCCCGGACCGTAGCCCGGGCTGACCCCGCCGCCGACCACACGGGTCGACACGGCGACCGTGACCCCGTCGCGGCTATGCCGTTGCACCCCGCCGATCACCGCGTCGGGAACGTTGCCCGAACCCAGTGCCTCGAGCACGATGCCGCGGGCGCCCGCGGCCACGAACGCGTCCATGGCGGTCGCGTCAGCGCCGGCATAGGTCGCGACAATGTCGACCCGCGGTACGCCCGCCGCGCGAAACTCGCCGAGGAATGGTCGAATCTTGTTCTGCGTCAACGTGACTCCGCCGTTCACGCTGCCGAGTAGACCGCCGGCGAATCCGATACCCCGGGCAACCTTGTGCAGACCGGACGGCTGCAGGATCTGACCCGCGAAGGACACCAGCACACCGACGTCGCGCGTGGTGGGCGCGGCAGCCACCGCCACCGCGTCGCGCAGATTCGCCGGGCCGTCCGCGTCAGGGGCGTCGGCCCCGCGCATCGCACCGGTGATCACCACCGGTGCGGCACCGGCATAGGTGAGGTCCAGCCACATTGCGGTCTCCTCGAGAGTGTCGGTGCCGTGCGTCACGACCACGCCTCGGGCGCCGCCAGCGGCCGCGGACCGGGCCGCCGCGCCGATCAGATCCCAGTCCGCCGGGGTCAGCTGCGAGCTGTCCTTGGCCATCACGTCGACCACGTCGACGTCGAGGCCGGCGGCGAGATCGGCGCCGCGCTGCGTCGGGCGCTGCACCCCGTCGGCCGCTGCGCTGCTGGCGATGGTCCCGCCGGTGGCGAGGACGGTCACGCGGCTCATGGAGGCGATCATCCCGCATCCCGGCGATCGAGCGCAGGCGCGGCACGTCGTGACCGCGGCGGACCCTAGTGGATGATGGAGGCGTGACTGACCAACCGGCGGGATCAGCGGATCCGGTGACCGACGCCGCCAAGGCCGAAGAAACCGAGGTCAAAGCGCCGCGTCGGCGTCAGCCGCTCCTCCTGTCGGTCGCCGCCGTCGTGCTGACGCTCGACATCGTGACCAAGGTGCTCGCGGTCAAGCTGCTGACACCCGGTCAGCCAGTGCCGATCTTCGGGGACACCGTGACCTGGACGCTGGTCCGCAACTCCGGGGCCGCATTCTCGATGGCGACCGGTTACACCTGGATGCTGACGCTGATCGCCAGCGCGGTCGTGGTCGGCATCTTCTGGATGGGCCGACGGCTGGTGTCGACCTGGTGGGCCATCGGCCTCGGCATGATCCTGGGCGGCGCGATGGGCAACCTGGTCGACCGGTTCTTCCGTGCCCCGGGGCCGCTGCGCGGACACGTGGTGGACTTTCTGTCGATCGGGTGGTGGCCGGTGTTCAACGTCGCCGATCCGTCCGTGGTCGGCGGGGCCATCCTGCTGGTCACGCTGTCGGCGCTCGGGTTCGATTTCGACACCGTCGGCCGCAGGCGCGCCGACGATGACGCCGACGACGCCGATGACGTGGCAGAGGAGCCTGCCGAAGGCGCCGACGAGTCTCGATGACCGACCGGTCGATGACCGTGCCGGAAGGCCTGGCCGGCATGCGCGTCGATGCCGGGGTGGCGCGGTTGCTCGGCGTCTCGCGCACGGCTGCCGCCGCGATGGCCGAGGAGGGCGGCGTCGAACTCGACGGGGTCGCGGCCGGAAAATCGGATCGGCTGACCGCGGGGGCGTGGTTACAGGTGCGCCTGCCCGAGCCACCGGCCCCGATGGAGAACAAGCCCGTCGACGTCGAGGGCATGGCGATCCTGTATTCCGACGAGGACATCGTCGTCGTCGACAAACCGGCCGGGGTCGCCGCCCACGCCTCGGTCGGCTGGACCGGGCCGACCGTGCTCGGCGGGCTGGCTGCGGCCGGCTACCGGATCACCACCTCGGGCGTCCACGAACGGCAGGGGATCGTGCATCGCCTCGACGTCGGCACCTCGGGGGTGATGGTCGTCGCGATCTCCGAGCGGGCCTACACGCTACTCAAACGCGCGTTCAAACAACGCACCGTCGACAAGCGTTATCACGCTCTGGTGCAAGGACATCCGGACCCCTCCAGTGGCACCATCGACGCACCGATCGGTCGGCACCGCGGCCACGACTGGAAATTCGCCGTCACCTCCGACGGCCGGCACAGCCTGACCCACTACGACACCGTCGAGGCCTTCGTCGCCGCAAGCCTGCTCGATGTGCACCTGGAAACTGGGCGCACTCATCAGATTCGGGTGCATTTCGCGGCACTGCACCATCCCTGCTGCGGTGACCTGACCTACGGCGCCAACCCGAAACTCGCGGAAAAGCTTGGGCTGGAACGGCAATGGCTGCACGCGCGGTCGCTGTCATTCATCCACCCAGGTGACGGCCGGCAGGTCGAGTTCGTCAGTCCCTACCCGGCGGATCTGCAGCACGCATTGGATGTGTTGCGAGCCGAGCACTAGTCAAGGCTTGCGGGCGTCGACGAGTAACCGGGTGGAGTGCGCGACGAAGGGTCCGTTCGCCTCGATCTGCTCATGCATCTCGCGCAGTCGGTCGCGATAGCGATCGACGGTGAAGTCGGGCACAGTCCAGATCACCTTGCGCAGGAAATAGATGACCGCGCCGACATCGAAGAACTCGGCCCGCATGCGCTCCAGACGCATCTGCAGGACGTCGAATCCGGCGGCCTGCGCCTGCGCGGCCTGGATATCTGGTTGCAGTTCAGCCCATTTCGCCGGTTGCGGACCGAGGAAGTACTCGAACAGCTCCCGCATTGTCGCGGGCCCGATCTGCTGAGCGAAGTAGCTGCCGCCCGACCGCAGCACCCGCGCGATCTCGGCCCAGCGCACCGCGGTCGCGTGCCGGCTGGTCACCAGGTCGAACGCCTCATCGGCGAACGGCAACCTCGGCTCGTCGCGCATCGCCACCACCACGACCCCGCGCGGGTGCAGCAGTTTGGTGGCCAGCGCCGCATTCGGCGGCCAGGATTCGGTGGCGACCATCGTCGGCGGGAACACCTCGGCTCCGGAAAGCACCTCGCCGCCACCGGTGTCGATGTCCAGCGCCGCGGTCACGGTCGCCAACCGCCGGCTCATCAGCCGCTGGTAGCCCCACGACGGCCGTTCCTCGGTGGCGCGCCCGTCCAGCCAGGAAAAATCCCAGCCATCGATAGGCGCCGCGGCGGCTTCGGAAATCAACTCGTCGAACGTCCGGCCCATCGTCACATTGTCGCGGACACCGCAAGCGCGCGCGGTGAGCAATCGAACATATCCTCGATTTGCAACTGTCGAGCCGTTCGGCGAGGCTGGTAACGCGCGTCGAACCTCGCTTCACCTGGTAATTCTGTCGGCTCACGCTGCCGCCCAGCCGAACGCGAGGACGAATCATCGCGGCGACATCGCGAGCATCGGGGCAGCAACATGGCCCTCATAAGTTCGTCAGATACCACAGCGGGACGGGCAGGGGCATTGGCGGAGCGATCGGACGAGGCGGCGCGATGACCGAGCCGGACAAAGCGTCTTTGACGGGATTTACGGTGGCGATCACCGCATCGCGGCGGGTGGACGAATTCGCCGCGATGCTGCGCCGCCGCGGGGCCGAGGTGGTGGCCGCCGCGGCCATGAGCATGGTCCCGCTCGCCGACGACGTACGCCTGCGAACCGCCACTGGCGACGTCATCGACGCTCCGCCGGATGTCCTCGTCGTCACCACCGGGATCGGGTTTCGCGGCTGGGTTGAGGCGGCCGAGGGCTGGGGAGTGGCCGAGCAGCTGCTGGCGGCCCTGGGCGAAGCCAGGGTGATCTCGAGGGGCCCGAAAGCCACCGGTGCGCTGCGGGCGGCCGGTTTGCGAGAAGAGTGGTCACCCGTCTCGGAGTCCTCCGAGGAGGTGCTCGCTCATCTGAGCGCCGACGACCTCGAGGGCAAACGCGTCGCGGTGCAGTTACACGGTGCGACCGATGATTGGGATCCCGTGCCGGGATTCGTCGAGACGCTGGTGGAACGAGGCGCCACTGTGGTGGGAGTGCCGGTGTACCGGTGGGAGCCGCCCGAGCACCTCGGACCCTTGGACGGCTTGATCGAGAAGGTTGCCCGCGGCGGCGTGGACGCGATCACGTTTACGTCGGCGCCCGCAGCGGCGTCGTTCCTGATGCGCGCCGAGGATCTGCGGCTCACCGAGGCGGTGCGGCGGGCGATGACCGGAACGGTCACCGCATTTTGTGTAGGTCCGGTGACGGCGCGGCCGCTGTGCAACGCCGGCGTGCCCTCGGTGCAACCCGATCGGATGCGGCTCGGGGCGCTGGCGCGTGTGGTTGCCGACGAATTGCCGCGCCGGCAACCGGATTTGGTGGTTGCTGGGCACAATTTGGGTGTGCGGGCCAATTGCGCTGTGGTCGACGGTGTGGTGCGCGACCTGTCACCCAACTCGTTGGTTCTGCTCAAGATGCTCGCATCTGCTCCGGGCGCGGTGGTGTCGCGCGAAGTGATGCTGGAAGCACTCGGCGGAGACGACCCGCACCTGGTGGAGGCCGCCGTCACGCGACTGCGGTCCGCGATCGGGGCCAAGGAGTTGATCGCCACCGCGGTCAACCGTGGCTATCGGCTGGCGGTGGACTTCATGCCCGACGAGACGTCATGACCGGGCTTCGGCCGAGGCCCGTCAGGAGCCGTCGGTGTCGCGGGTGCGCAGAGCCTCGACGAAGCGATGCCCCACCGTCCCGTGACCGATAACCGCCACCGTGCGTTGATCGACTTACGTCTTCCTCACTCCGTGTCGCGGCTTTGCAAAAGGGCGGCCCGGGTCCGCGCGGCGGCGAGCTGATCAGAGGTGTCGACGTCCGTCACATCACCAACCGCCGTCAGCACGGCGTTGGCCGGGATCAGGTCGCGCATTCGAGAAGCGCCGGCAGCGAGCGCCGCCGTCAACGCTGCCGAATCCCAGACGGCGATGAGGTACTGGGGGTGGCCGGTGTCGTCGACGGCCAGGGCGACCGGCGCGTCACCGCGCGCAGCGGCCAGCGCCGCCACCGCCGAGTGGTCCAGGTGCGGCAGGTCGGCCGCGAGCACCACCACGTCGGCGTCGTCGGAGGGCAGTGCCGCGAGACCGGCCGCCAACGCAGCGACCGGGCCGGTGCCGGGCGGATCCTCGCGCACCACAACGACTCTGGGGGGCACCTCGCGCGGCGGCCCGACCACCACGACCGGATCGGCGCCGGCAACTGCGGTCAGCGCGATGTCAAGCAGCCGTCGCCCGCAGATCCGCTGCTCCGGCTTGTCGACTCCGAGCCGTCGTGACTCGCCGCCGGCCAGAATGATGGCCCGCAGCGACCGGCGCGGCCTCGAAGTGGCGGCGCTCAACGGAGGTCTCGCATGTCTCGGCGTTCGGCTGACATCGCATAACGGTAGGCCGCCGCACTTCTCGGGTTGCATCCTCTCGCTCACGTAAGGATCAACTCGCCCTGCCGGCCGGTACCTCGCCGCGGTGAGGTTATGGCGCGGAGAACACCACGCAGTCGTGCCGGAAGCCGGCCGCGGCCAGGGTGCCTTTGCGGTGCAGCAGGGCGCGAGTCGGCGTGATCCGCAGGGTCGCGGTGCCGTCGTCGGCAGCGTCGGCCAGCTGGGATGCGCCGTCGACGATCAGCGAATAGCCGCCGGGCTCGCTCGGGGGCCACAATAGCGTTACAGCACTGCGGTTTTCGATGTTACGACGGGTGCGGCCACCGACCGGGCCGGCCTCGATCACCTGACCGTACAGTTCGGGTTCGACGTCCACGGTGTGCACCCGGTAGTCGTCGTCGACGGTGACCAGATACGCAGCGTGGTAGCCGGTCAATGCGTCGGCGAGGCGTTCGAAGTCGACCTTCTTCGGAGTCTTGTCGCCCATCGGGCCAGCCTAGGCCGCACACGATGTGAGATATGCCCAGGCCAGTGGATAATGGCCAGCGTTGCTCACGATGGGGATGAGGCCATGATCACGACGCTGGGGGTGCCGCTGGTACGGCGCCACGTCGTCGACCGGGCATCCCAGCCGCCGGCCGCGGGACCGTTGATCGACAGTTTCGGCCGGGTCGCCACCGACTTGCGGGTGTCGCTGACCGATCGCTGCAATCTGCGCTGCACCTACTGCATGCCCGCTGCGGGACTGCCGTGGTTACCCGCAGAGCAACGGCTGCAGCCCGACGAGATTGTCCGTTTGGTGCAGATCGCCGTCACCCGACTGGGTGTGAACAAGGTGCGGTTCACCGGCGGAGAACCGTTGCTGGCCAAGCACCTTGGGTATGTTCTCGCCGCGACCGCGGCCCTGCAACCGCGCCCCGAACTGGCGCTGACCACCAACGGTGTGCTGCTGGCCCAACAGGCCGATGCGCTCGCACGCGCCGGCCTGGACCGGGTGAACGTATCTCTGGATAGCGTCGATTCCGCGCATTTTTCGGCCATCACCCGTCGGGACCGGCTGGCCGATGTGTTGGCCGGCCTGGCGGCGGCATCCGCGGTGGGCCTGCGGCCAGTCAAGGTGAATGCGGTGCTGGACCCGGAGACGGGCCTCCAGGACGTCTTGGCACTGGTGCGGTTCTGCCTTGGTCGCGACTACCAGCTGCGCATCATCGAACAGATGCCGCTCGATGCCGAACATCATTGGCAGCGTCAGCGGATGGTGACTGCGGATCAAGTGCTGGGTGAGCTGCGGCGTCGTGGTTTCGCGGTCGAACCCGACGGCGCCCCACGTGACGCTGCGCCGGCGGCGCTGTGGCAGATCGCCGATGTCGAAACCGGCCGCTCCGGGATTGTTGGGATTGTCGCGTCGGTATCGCAACCGTTCTGCTCGACGTGCAACCGCACCAGGCTGACCGCTGATGGGCAGCTGAGGAGCTGCCTGTTCGCCACACGTGAGACCGACCTGCGCGCGTTGCTGCGGGACGGGGCCGACGACGCCGCGATCGAGGCGGCATGGCGGGCCGCCATGTGGGACAAGCCGGCGGGCCACCAGATCAATGCCCCGAATTTTGTCCAACCGCCGCGGCCGATGAGTGCGATCGGTGGCTGAGACGACGGCAGGCTCGGTTCAGATCACCGTGCGCTATTTCGCGGCAGCCCGTGCCGCCGCGGAGTCCGATTCCGAACAGCTGACCGTGAGCTCCGGCACCACGATCGACGAGCTGGTCGACGGTCTGGGCGGCCACGGCACCGATCTGGCCGGTGTCCTGTTGCGATGCTCGTATCTCTGCGACGGCGTGGCGGTGCGAGACAAGGCGCAAAAGCTGCAGGCGGGCAACGTGATCGACGTGCTGCCGCCATTCGCCGGCGGCTGAACTACGTGCAGTTGACCCATTCGTCGGAGCCGTCGGCGAAGACCTGACGCTTCCAGACCGGCAACCGCTCCTTGATGGTGTCGACCAGCAGCGCGCAGGTGGTGAATGCCGCCTGCCGGTGATCGGCGGAGACGGCCGCCACCAACGCAGCCTCGCCGATCCGTAGGACACCGATCCGATGGCTGGCGGCGACAGCTCGCGTTCCGGCGGATTGGGCAGCGATCTCGGCGACCACCTGCGCGAGCACGTCGGCCGCCGACGGGTGCGCCGAGTACTCGAGCTCGACCACCGCACGTCCGTGGTCGTGATCCCGGATCATGCCCGCGAATCCGACCACCGCGCCCGCGGCGGCGTGACTCACCAGATCCTGATGTTCGGCGAGCGTGATCGGTTGGTCCGTCAGTGCGGCGCGCACAACGAGCGTCATCGAGCCCAACTATATTGAGTGCTTCGCCAGGTGGGAGGTGCAGGTCAGGCGTATGCGACCGGTCGAGGAGCATCAACGGATCGTCGCGGAGCTGATCACCGCCCGACCCGCCGTCTCCGTCGCGTTGCGTGACGCCGAGGGCCGGGTGCTCGCCGAAGACGTCACCGCGCCGGTCTCGTTGCCGGTGTTCGACAACTCGGCGATGGACGGCTACGCGGTCCGCGCCGACGAGGTCGCTGCTGCGTCGTCCGCTCGGCCGGTGAAACTGCCTGTGTCCGAGGATATTCCGGCCGGGCGCAGCGATCTGCCGGCGCTCGAGCCTGGCACCGCGCATCGCATCATGACCGGCGCGCCGGTCCCGCGCGGCGCGACGGCCGTGGTGCCGGTCGAGTCGACCGACGGTCGCACCGACATCGTCAGCATCAGCGCGCCCGTCGTGGCGGGTAAGCACATCCGTCGCGCGGGTGAGGACGTCGAGTCGGGGACCGTCGTATTGCGTGCCGGCCAACTGGTCGCGCCCGCGGTGATCGGCTTGGCGGCGGCGTTGGGATTGCCTGCGCTGGCGGTCATTCCGCCCCAACGCGTGCTGTTGATTTCCACCGGTACGGAATTGGTGGCTCCGGGCGAGACTCTGCGGCCCGGACAGATCTACGAGTCCAACTCACCGATGCTGGCGGCCGCCATCCGGGAAGCCGGCGCCGACGTGGTCGCGATCGCGACGGTCAGCGACGATGTCGACCAGTTCGTCGCGGTGATCGATCGGTACGCCGCGGACTCGGACCTGATCATCACCAGCGGCGGCATCAGCGCCGGCGCTTACGAGGTGGTCAAGGACGCATTCGGCCGAGCCGGAGACCAGGGTGTGGAATTCGCCAAAGTGGCGATGCAGCCGGGGATGCCGCAGGGCGCCGGCCGGGTGGCCGGCACGCCGATCCTCACGCTGCCGGGAAACCCCGTCAGCGCACTGGTGTGCTTCGAGGTGTTCATCCGCGGTCCGCTGCGGGGGGCCATGGGCCTGCCCACACCCGACCGGCCGCAGCGGTCCGTGATTCTGGCCGAAGCGCTGACCTCGCCGAAGGGTAAACGTCAGTTCCGGCGCGGTGTGGTGGACGCCGCAGTCGGCACGGTGGTCAGCGAAGGACCGCCCGGCTCGCATCATCTCCGGTCGCTGGCAGTGGCGAATTGCCTCGTGGACGTCCCGGCCGACGTCACTGAGTTGCCTATCGGCGCTGCGGTGCAGATCTGGGACCTCCGTTGATCGAACTGTCAGAATGAACCCCGTGACATCCGACCCCGCCGCCAGGCCGCCCCGGCTCTCGCACATCGATGAACGCGGCGCGGCGCACATGGTGGATGTCACCGCGAAGGGCGCGACGGCACGCATCGCGGTCGCCGCAGGCTCGCTGCGCACCGCGGCCCACGTGGTGGATCAGATCTCGTCGGGCGGGTTGGCCAAGGGCGACGCACTAGCGACCGCCCGGATAGCCGGAATTCAAGCCGCCAAGCGCACCAGTGAGCTGATTCCGCTGTGTCATCAGCTGGCGCTGACCGGCGTCGACGTCGACTTCGCGGTCAACCCAAGCGATATCGAGATCACCGCGACGGTGCGCAGCACCGACCGCACCGGGGTCGAGATGGAGGCGCTCACCGCGGTGAGCGTTGCGGCGTTGACGCTCTACGACATGATCAAGGCCGTCGACCCGGCCGCCCGCATCGACGACATCCGGGTGCTGCGCAAAGAAGGCGGTCGGCACGGAAACTGGACGCGGTGATGGCCGACCGGTCGGCGCGCATCGTCATCGCTTCGAACCGCGCGTCGGCCGGGGTCTACCAGGACCGCTGCGGACCGCTGATCTCGGATTGGCTTGTGCAGCAGGGGTTTCCTTCGACGGAGCCGATCGTGGTCGGTGACGGAAATCCGGTGGGCCGGGCGCTAAGTGAGGCGGTCGCCGCCTCGGTCGACCTAGTGATCACGTCGGGAGGCACCGGCATTTCGCCGACCGACGACACCCCGGCCCAGACCGCGGCGGTACTCGACTACTTCATCCCCGGGTTGGCCGATGAAATCCGGCGCTCCGGACTGCCGAAGGTGCCGACGGCGGTGCTATCGCGCGGGGTCTGTGGAGTGGCCGGCCGCACGTTGATCGTCAACCTGCCAGGCTCGCCCGGCGGAGTGCGGGACGGTCTCGGCGTGCTGGGTGGCGTGCTCGAGCACGCACTGGATCAGATTGCCGGCAAAGATCATTCGTGACCGGCCCGACGCGACCGGATCAGGTAGACAACCCACCAAATCACCAGTGCCCCGACCAGAGCCACCGCGAGATTGCTCAAGAACCCCGCCACACCGACGCCAATCGCCAGCGCCCACTGCCACCGCCCGCGCAGGTCTTTCAGCAGCGTGATGTGCACCAGGCCGGCGACCGTCAACAGGCCTGCCAGGATCGGCACCGGAAAGCCGGACAGCGCGGCAGTCAAGACGGCTCCCATCGCGAGAGCAAGCGCAATCAGTATGCTGCCCAACATGATCGGGGCACCGCCGCTGCGGGCACCGAAGGTGCGGTGGGCGGTCATGCCGCCGGCGCCATGGCACACCGGCATCCCGCTGATCGAGCCGGCGAACAAATTGGCCACTCCGATAGTGATGGCCAACCGGCCCGGCCGCACCCGCCGGGCGGCCTCACCGAAGTAGGTGCGCGCGGTGTCGGCGGTGGCCAGGCACGAGTTCGCGAACGACAACGGCACCTGCGGCAACACCAGAGCGACTGCGGCCGCAGCGAACGCGTGCGGACTCAGATGCGGGATGTGCACGGCGGACGGACCGAAGCTGAACGAGCCGTGGAATGCGACCACCATGGCAACCACGGCGATCGCAAGGAACACCAACGTGATCTGGTGTCGGCGTAACAGCAGCGCGACGACGATGACGACGACCGTGAAGCCCGCCAGCCACCAGGTCGAGTGCCGATGGTCGGTGAACGACTTGGGTGGCGTGGACACCAGCCGCCACGCCAGCTGGCAGAACAGCAGCCCGACCGAAAGCTGAATTCCTCGAATGATGGCGTGCGGGAACACCTTTGCGACCCAGTCCAACAAACCCGATCCGCCGAGCGCCAGAAACAGCAGGCCCATCAGCATCGCACCCGCGGCGATGTCGTCGGCGCCGAAACCGTGCGCGATCGCGATGGCCCCGAATGCCTTCAACGGCTGCACTGGAACAGGCAGCCGATAAATCAGGCCCGCCGCCACGTAGAGCAAGCCCGCCGGCAACAAGACGGCCGTCGGTGTCAGACCGTTCTTGACGATCAGCGCCACCGCGATGGGGATCAGCACACCCAGATCGCCTAGCGCCCCGGCCATTTCCGTCCGGTCGAACCGGAACGGGCTCACATCCGACTCGCGCTCTGCGGGCGCCGTGTCGACCATGTCAGCACACTTTAATGCAGGGCTTTGCCGCCGGCAGCCTTCGATCGCTCACGATGCGCCCGGTCGATCCGTGAGGGTGACTTCACGGCCATGACATCGTGACACGCCGCGCGGCAACATCGCACTTTTACGTTCGGCTCGACAAGTGTCGGAATCTGGCGAGGAGAACGCGGTGGCGCGATCGCACATCACAGGGTGGGACCCCGAGGACCGGGTCGCGTGGGAAGCGGGCGGAAAGGTCATCGCGCGACGCAATCTCGTGTGGTCCGTCGCCGCTCCGCCTAGGGCGCGAGCCTGATGTGACCGGGCGGCGCCGGCTGATCGGGGGTCTGAGGCGCCGGTGCGCTTCCGCCGCCCGTGTCACCGCCGGGCCCACCGGGTCCACCAGAGCCACCAGTTCCTGAACCACCGCCGGGAGCTGCCGGCGCGGGAGGCCCGGACTCCGGCGGGGCCTCCTGCGGCACCTCGGCCGGTGGTGCCGGCTCCTGCGGCGGGGCCTGTTGTGGTGCCGGCTGAACGCGGCGTGGCGGCGGAGGGGGCTGCTGAGGTGCCGGCTGGACTTCCTGCGGCACGGGCGGGGGTGGTTGGGCGGGAACGGGCAATGGCTTGGTCGGCGCGATTTCCCCGGCCCGAATGGGTATCGACAACGAGACAAGTTGTATTTCTGGCGGCGCCGGGCGGTACGCGGCGATGGAGGCAATCTTGCCTTTGTTGTACGGGCAGTAGGCCTCGACGGCGGCGTTGATGAATCGGTCGATCGTTCGCGTAACGCGGTCTTGAGGCTGCAAACGGGTGAGTGGATTCTCGTTGAAACCGTTGTTCCTGAACTGGTCCACCAGGTCGCTCACCGGCACGCCGCTGTCAAGTTTTTCGCACGCGTGCCGGGCCGTCGTGATCAGGCTGTTCATGTTGTCGACGGGGGGAATCTCTTTCTGGCCAAGCAGATCGAGGAATTTCTGGTCCTGGCTCGGGTCTGCGTACGCCGGGTACAGCGGCCCAAGCGTGGCCGCGGCGATGACAGCGACGGCGCTCATCGCGATGTGGCGGACAATTCCCGAAAGCATGTCGGGTTTCCGTTCTGCCGAGTTGCTGACGTGACGTCTAATGTAGGCCGCGCGAAGCAATTCGGCAGAGTTCAGTTGTGACGAGGGTTCGCCGAGCGTGCGGCCACGCGATAACCCAGGCCGCTAATTCGCAGAACACGCACGCTCGGCGAAGTTCTCGAGGCGGTCCTCAGACGACCGCCTTGATGTCCTCTGACGCGATGTCGCCGGCCAGTGGCGCGATCGCGTGAAGGATTGCGGTGATGGTGTCCGGGTGTAGCCCGGCGGCGCACAGCGAATCGGCCAAATGCGCTGCCACCATGGCGAAGTGATGCATCGTGATCCCGCGGCCCTCGTGCACCTGCCGCATCGACCGGCCGGTATAGGGCTCGGGTCCACCGAGCACGGCGCTGAGGAATGCGACCTGCCGCGCCTTCACGCACTTCATGTCGGAGCCGGCGTAGAAGGCGGCCAATTGATCGTCGTCAAGGACCCGGCAATAGAAGTCCTCGACAACGACTTCGAGAGCGTCATGGCCGCCGATCTGCGCGTACAGCGGTGCGGGGCCCAGCTTGCGGAATCGGGTGAGTATTCCCATGTGCAATAGCGGACCACGAGGCGGTTGCCCGGCAGTTAGGACGCCATCACCGCGCGATTACCCGACGTAACAACCGGATTGCCGGAGAATCACGTCAACTTCGCAGCGGTGTAGCAGACTCGGTGGGGGAATTTCTGGGGAGCCACCATCGGGAGCGGAGCGCTGTGAATCTGGATGATCTGACCGGTCTCGTCGAGAAGCCGTTCGCGGCCGTGTCCAACCTCGTCAACACCCCGAATGCGGCCGGTCGGTATCGGCCGTTCTACCTGCGTAATCTGCTGGACGCGGTGCAGGGTCGCACGCTTGCGGATGCGGTCGAGGGCACGATCACCCTGATCACCGGGGGATCGTCGGGCATCGGCGAGGCGGCGGCGAAAAAGATCGCCGAAGCCGGCGGCGAAGTCGTCCTTGTCGCGCGCACCCGGGAAAACCTGGAGAGGGTGGCCAAAGAAATACGAGCCACCCGCGGCGGCACGGCGCACGTCTATCCGTGCGATCTGGCCGACATGGACGCGATCGCCACGATGGCCGACCAGGTGCTGGCCGACCTCGGCGGCGTCGACATGCTGATCAACAACGCCGGGCGATCGATCCGGCGCTCGCTGGCGCTGTCCTACGACCGCATCCACGACTACCAGCGCACCATGCAATTGAACTACCTCGGCGCGGTGCAGTTGATCCTCAAGTTCATTCCGGGCATGCGGGAGCGCGGCTTCGGGCAGATCATCAACGTGTCCTCGGTGGGCGTGCAGACGCGGGCGCCACGATTCGGCGCCTACATCGCCAGCAAGGCGGCGCTGGACAGCCTGTGCGACGCGTTGCAGGCCGAAGTTGTCAGCGACGACATCAAATTCACCACCGTGCACATGGCGCTGGTACGCACGCCGATGATCAGCCCCACCAAGATGTACGACAAGTTCCCGGCGCTGACACCGGACCAGGCCGCCGGCGTGATCGCCGACGCGATCGTGCAACGGCCGCGACGGTCGAGCTCGCCCATCGGGCAGTTGGCCGCCGTCGCCGACGCTGTCAACCCGGCGGTGATGGACCGGTTGCGCAACCGGGCCTTCAGCATGTTCGAAGACTCGTCGGCCGCTAAGGGCAGTGAAACTGACAGCAGTGCAACACAATTCGACGGCAGAAGTGAAACCTTCGTGCGGGCCACCCGCGGAATCCACTGGTGAGGCGAACATGAGTCTTTCGAAACCGACCAATCAAGCCCCCGTCGTCATCACCGGTGCCTCCTCCGGCATCGGTACCGAACTGGCCCGCGGGCTGGCCCGGCGCGGCTATCCGCTGCTGCTGGTGGCGCGCCGCAAAGAGCGCATGGACGAGTTGGCCGACGAACTGCGCGGGCAGTACTCGATAGACGTCGAGGTGCAGCCGCTCGACCTGTCCGACGCCGGGTCCCGCGCCCAGCTGGCCGACCGGCTACGTACCGAATCCGTTGCAGGCCTGTGCAACAGCGCGGGCTTCGGCACCAGCGGCCCGTTCCAGGATCTGCCGATCGAACGCGAAAGCGAAGAGGTCGTGCTCAACTCGCTGACGCTGATGGAGCTGACCCACGCCGCGCTGCCCGGCATGGTCGAGCGCGGGTCCGGCGCGGTGCTCAACATCGCCTCGATCGCCGGTTTCCAGCCGATGCCCTTCATGGCCGTGTACTCGGCGACCAAAGCTTTCGTGCAGACCTTCTCCGAAGCCGTCCACGAGGAGCTCAGCGGAACGGGCGTGTCGGTGACGGTGTTGTGTCCGGGTCCGGTGCCGACCGAATGGGGCGAAATCGCCAACGCCGAGCGGTTCAGCATCTCGATCGCGCAGGTGTCTCCGCACGACGTCGCCGAAGCCGCCATCGCCGGAATGGTCGACGGTAAGCGCAGCGTGGTGCCCGGGATCGTGCCCAAGGCCGTCAGCATCGGCGGCCGGTACATGCCGCGGACCCTGCTGTTGCCCGGACTGCGCATCGGCAACCGCTTCCGCGGGGGACCCAGCCGCTGATGGCGAAAGTCGACGTCACGGCCGATGTGCCGATGACCCCGCAGGACATGTGGGTCCATGTGTCCGACCTGTCTCAGCTGGGCGAGTGGCTCACCATGCATGAGGCATGGCGCAGTGATCTTCCCGACGAGCTCAGCGAAGGCGCTCAGATCGTCGGCGTCGCTCGGGCCAAGGGCTTTCGCAACCGGGTGATCTGGACGATCACCAGCTGGGATCCGCCGCATCAGATCGCGCTGTCGGGCTCGGGTAAGGGCGGTGCGAAGTACACCGTCACGCTGACCGTGTCGCCCACGGCCGAGGGCTCCACGCTGGGGCTCCGTCTCGACCTGGGCGGCCGCGCGCTGTTCGGGCCGGTGGGCGCGACGGCGGCCCGCGCGGTCAAAGGCGACGTGGAGAAGTCGCTGCGGCAGTTCGTGGAGTTGTACGGATAGCCCGCGATCGACCCGCCCGCGGCGATAGGCCCTACAGATCCAGCCAACCGGAGTAGCCTGACCGGGTGTTACGGGGGGCTCGGATAGCGAACATGGCCGACGGCAGGGGTGTCTTCGGCTGGATCGGCGTGGTCGTGCAGCGGTGGCCGTGGGCGGTCATCGGCTTCTGGATCGCGCTGGCCGCCGTTCTGTCGGTGACGTTCCCGCCGCTGACCGAGATGGCCGCCAAGCGGCCGGTTCCAATCCTGCCGGCCGACGCCCCGGTGCTGCAGACGACGAAACAGATCTCCGAGGCCTATCACCAGTCCGGCTCCGAGAACGAGAACGTCCTGCTGGTCGTCCTCACCGACGACAGCGGACTGAACCCCTCCGACCTCGCCACCTACCGCACCCTGGCCAACAACCTGCGCCCGGACACCCGCGACATCGTCCTGCTGCAGGATTTCGTCCACACACCTGCCCTGCGCGAGGCGATGACCAGCAAGGACCACAAAGCCTGGTACCTGCCGATGGTGATCTCCGGTGGGGTCGGCACACCGGAGTTGCACGAGGCGTTCGGCCGGGTCGCCGCGATCGTCAAGAATTCTGTCGCCGGGTCGATGCTGACCGCGCACCTGACCGGGCCCGCCGCGACCGGCGACGACCTGATGTACATCGGCATCCGCGACATGCACGTGATCGAGACCGCGGTCGCGCTCATGGTCCTGATCATCCTGGCCGTCATCTATCGAAATCCGATCACGATGATGCTGCCGCTGATCACGATCGGCGTATCGATCGGGGTGGCGCAGTCCATCGTGTCCGGCGTCGCCGAACTCGGTCTCGGCGTGTCCAGTCAGACCATCACGTTGATGACGACGATGATGGCCGGCGCTGGAATCGACTACGCGGTCTTCCTGATCAGCCGATATCACGACTATCTACGACTCGGCATGGATTCCGGGGAGGCCGTTGCCAAGTCGTTGACGTCGATCGGCAAGGTGATCGCCGGCTCGGCGGCCACGGTCTCGATCACCTTTCTGGGGATGATCTTCACGCAATTGGGGGCCTTCCGGAACGTCGGCCCCGCGTTGGCCATCTCCATCGCGGTGGCGCTGTGTGCCGCGGTGACCTTCCTGCCGGCCATGATGGTCCTGACCGGTCGACGCGGCTGGATCAAGCCGCGCGGCGACCTGACCAGTCGGTTCTGGCGGCGCTCGGGAATCCGCATCGTGCGCAAACCGGTCGCCCATCTGGCCGGCAGCATGGTCGTGTTGCTCATCCTGGCCGGCTGCGCGATGTTCGCCCGCTTCAACTACGACGACAGCAAGACGCTTCCGAAAGACGTCGAAAGCTCCGTCGGTTATGCCACGCTGGCGCAACACTTTCCGCTCAACGCGACCATCCCGGAGTACCTCGTCCTGCAGTCGACGCAGGACCTGCGCAAACCCCCGGCCCTCGTCGAGCTCAAGCAGATGGAGCAGCGGGTCGGCCAGATGCCCGACATCGCGGCGATTCGGCCCGCACCGGTGCCGTCGGCAAAATCGAACGATCACACATCAGTCGCCGACGGCACGCTGCCCGACAAGATCGGCAAGGACACCAAGTCGGCCGACAAATCGGGCAACAAGGATCTCGAAGGCGCCGAAGGCTTCCCCAATGTGGCAGCCCTGCTGTATTCGGTGTCGAGCTCCGGATCGGTTGACCTCACCCCGGACCTGGGCAGTCTCGGCCTACCGCCCGGCATGACGCTTCCGACCGGACCGGCAGCGCCCAAGCCGGTCGACGACACGGCGATGTTCGTCAGCACCGTGCGCGGCCTCGGTTTCGCGATGTCGGTCGACATCGCCGAGATCGCCAACACCGTCAACGCCGCACCCGTGACGGTGCTGGACGTGGTGGCCACCGCCGACCGCGACGGCGGAGCGCTGAAGAAGATGTCCGAGTTCGCCGAGCAGCTGTCGTCGTTCCCTGATGAGCCGTCGATGGAGGCGGCGTCGCGCGATGTGCGCCGGATCGTGAACGACGCCCGCAACGACATGCGCATGCTGAACAACGACGCTCCGCTCGAGAAGGATCGCACCGCGCCACCCCCGAAGGCAGCGCACACCTACGCCGACGCGGTCCAGCAGATGATCGACGAGGTCAAGGCGCTCATCAAAGACACCTCGCACACCGGGGGAGGCCTGAACAGCGCGCTGACGGCGTTCATCTCACCCGACGGGCATACCGCGCGGTATCTGGTGCAGACCAAACTCAACCCGTTCGCCACCGAGGCCATGAACCAGATTCGTGAAATCACCGATGCGGCCCGCGGGCCGCATCCGCGTGGGCTGATGAAAGACGCGTCGATCTCGGCGTCGGGCGTCACGGCGATGCTGCGAGATACCCGCGCCTATTACGGGGAAGACATCAACCTCATCATCGTGATGACCATCCTGATCGTGTTCGGAATTCTGGTCGCGATACTGCGCGCGGTGGTGGCACCGTTGTATTTGATTGCCTCGGTGGTGATTTCGTACCTCTCGGCGCTCGGTGTCGGCGTGATCGTCTTCCAGTTCATCCTCGGCGAGCCGCTGACGTGGAGCATTCCCGGGCTGACGTTCATCGTGCTGGTCGCCATGGGCGCCGACTACAACCTGCTACTGATCTCGCGGCTGCGCGAGGAGTCGCCGCACGGAATACGCGCGGGCGTCATTCACACGGTGAGCTCGACGGGTGGCGTGATCACCGCGGCCGGTGTCATCTTCGCCGCGTCGATGTTCGGCATGCTGTTCGCCAGCATCAGCACCCTGGTGCAGTGCGGGTTCATCATCGGCACCGGACTGCTGCTGGACACCTTCCTGGTCCGCACGATCACCGTGCCCGCGATCGCCGTGCTGGTCGGCAAGTGGAACTGGTGGCCGTCCAAGCCGCCCCCGCCCTCGCGTCGTGAACGGGCGGTGCGGCCGGCCGAGCCCGAGCCGCAACCGGCGCCGTCCGGTAACGGGGACAGCGCGAGCGGCAGGCACGCCAGCAGCGATTCCGACCCCGTCGCGCTTCATTCGTGAGTTGGGCGAGACACACACTGCGACACGCCGGGTACTCGTCGGTGTCCGGTCATAGACTGGCGTCCCTATGAGCAAGTCGTTCGTGCACCTGCACAACCACACCGAATACTCGATGTTGGACGGTGCCGCGAAGGTCTCGCCGATGCTGGCCGAGGCTCAGCGGCTGCAGATGCCCGCGATCGGGATGACCGACCACGGCAACATGTTCGGCGCCAGCGAGTTCTACAACACGGCCACCGCCGCCGGCATCACACCGATCATCGGCATCGAGGCCTACGTCGCGCCGGCATCCCGATTCGACACCAAGCGCGTCCTGTGGGGCGATCCGGGGCAGAAGAGCGACGACGTCTCCGGTAGCGGCGCCTACACCCACATGACGATGTTCGCCGAGAACGCCACCGGCCTGCGCAACCTGTTTAAACTGTCATCGCTGGCGTCGTTCGAAGGCCAGCTGGGCAAGTGGTCGCGGATGGACGCCGAGCTGATCGCCGAGCACTCGGCGGGCATCATCGCCACTACCGGCTGCCCGTCCGGCGAGGTGCAGACCCGGCTTCGGCTCGGGCACCACCGCGAGGCGCTCGAGGCGGCCGCCAAATGGCGCGAGATCTTCGGGCCGGACAACTTCTTCCTGGAGTTGATGGACCACGGGCTGTCCATCGAGCGCCGCGTGCGCGACGGCCTGCTGGAAGTCGGTCGCGCACTGAATATTCCGCCGCTGGCCACCAACGACTGCCACTACGTCACCCGCGACGCCGCGCACAACCACGAGGCGCTGCTGTGCGTGCAGACCGGCAAGACGCTCACCGATCCCACCCGATTCAAGTTCGACGGCGACGGCTACTACCTCAAGTCGGCCGCCGAGATGCGCGAAATCTGGGACGGCGAGGTTCCCGGCGCCTGCGACTCCACACTGCTGATCGCCGAGCGGGTCACCTCCTACGCCGACGTGTGGACGCCGAAAGACCGGATGCCGGTCTTCCCGGTGCCCGAGGGCCACGACCCGGCGTCCTGGCTGCGCCACGAGGTGGAGTCCGGCCTGCGCCGCCGCTTCCCCGATGCGACGCCCGACGGCTACTCCGAGCGAGCGGCCTACGAGATCGAAGTCATCTGCGACAAGGGATTTCCGTCCTACTTCCTGATCGTGGCCGACCTGATCAACTACGCCCGCTCGGTCGACATCCGGGTCGGCCCGGGCCGTGGCTCGGCGGCCGGATCGCTGGTGGCCTACGCGCTGGGCATCACCGACATCGACCCGATCGAGCACGGGCTGCTGTTCGAACGGTTCCTCAACCCCGAGCGGGCGTCGATGCCCGATATCGACATCGACTTCGACGACCGCCGCCGCGGTGAGATGGTGCGCTACGCCGCCGAGAAGTGGGGGCAGGACCGCGTCGCCCAGGTCATCACCTTCGGCACCATCAAAACCAAAGCGGCGCTGAAGGATTCGGCGCGCATCCATTACGGGCAGCCCGGCTTCGCGATCGCCGACCGGATCACCAAGGCGCTGCCGCCGGCCATCATGGCCAAAGACATTCCGCTGTCGGGCATCACCGACCCCACCCACGAGCGGTACAAAGAGGCCTCCGAGATCCGCGGGTTGATCGACACCGACCCCGACGTGCGGACGATCTACCAGACCGCGCGCGGGCTGGAAGGCCTGATCCGCAACTCGGGAGTGCACGCCTGCGCGGTCATCATGAGCAGCGAGCCGCTGACCGATGTGATCCCGCTGTGGAAGCGGGCGCAGGACGGCGCGATCATCACCGGCTGGGACTACCCGTCGTGTGAGGCGATCGGCCTGCTGAAGATGGACTTCCTCGGGCTGCGCAACCTGACGATCATCGGCGACGCGCTGGTGAACATCAAGGACAACCGCGGCATCGACCTCGACCTGGACTCTGTTCCGCTCGACGACCCGGCCACCTTCGAATTGCTGGGCCGCGGCGAGACATTGGGCGTGTTCCAGCTGGACGGCGGCCCGATGCGCGACCTGCTACGCCGCATGCAGCCGACCGGGTTCGAGGACATCGTCGCGGTGCTCGCGCTGTACCGCCCCGGTCCGATGGGCATGAACGCCCACAACGACTACGCCGACCGCAAGAACAACCGGCAGGCGATCAAACCGATTCACCCCGAGCTCGAGGAGCCGCTGCGCGAGATCCTCGCCGAGACCTACGGCCTGATCGTGTATCAGGAGCAGATCATGCGCATCGCGCAGAAAGTCGCGGGCTACTCGCTCGCCCGAGCAGACATTCTGCGCAAGGCGATGGGTAAGAAGAAGCGCGAGGTCCTGGAGAAGGAGTTCGAGGGCTTCTCGGAAGGCATGGCGACCAACGGCTTTTCCGCCAAGGCCGTCAAGGCGCTGTGGGATACCATCCTGCCGTTCGCCGACTATGCGTTCAACAAGTCGCACGCCGCGGGATATGGCCTGGTCTCCTATTGGACGGCGTACCTCAAGGCGAACTACCCGGGCGAATACATGGCGGGCCTGCTCACCTCGGTCGGCGACGACAAGGACAAGGCGGCGGTCTACCTGGCCGACTGCCGCAAGCTGGGCATCACCGTGCTGCCGCCGGACGTCAACGAGTCCGGGCTGAACTTCGCCTCGGTGGGAACCGACATCCGCTACGGGCTGGGCGCGGTGCGCAACGTCGGCGCCAATGTCGTTGCCTCGCTTATCAATACCCGCATCGGCAAAGGCAAGTACACCGACTTCTCCGACTACCTCAACAAAGTCGACATCGCGGCGTGCAACAAGAAAGTCACCGAGTCGCTGATCAAGGCCGGGGCTTTCGACTCGCTGAAGCACCCGCGCAAAGGTTTGTTCCTGGTGCACACCGACGCGGTGGAGTCGGTGCTCGGCACCAAGAAGGCCGAGGCGATGGGGCAGTTCGACCTGTTCGGCGGCGACCCGAACGACGGGGGAGCCGGCGCCGACGCGGTGTTCACCATCCGGGTTCCCGACGAAGAATGGGAAGACAAGCACAAACTCGCGCTCGAGCGGGAGATGCTGGGTTTGTACGTGTCCGGGCATCCGCTCAACGGCGTCGCGCATTTGCTGGCCACCCAGGTCGACACCGCGATCCCGGCGATCCTCGACGGCGACGTCGCCAACGAGACGATGGTGAAAGTCGGCGGCATTCTGGCCTCGGTCAATCGTCGGGTGAACAAAAACGGGATGCCTTGGGCCTCAGCGCAACTGGAAGACCTTACCGGTGGTATCGAGGTGATGTTCTTCCCGCACACCTATTCGGCGTTCGGCGCCGATGTCATCGACGACACGGTGGTCGTGGTAACCGCCAAGGTCGCGATCCGGGATGACCGGATTTCGCTGATCGCCAACGACTTGGTGGTGCCGGACTTCACCAACGCTCAGGTCAACCGCCCGCTCGCGGTGAGCCTGCCGACGCGGCAGTGCACGATCGACAAGGTCAGCGCGCTCAAACAGGTTCTGTCGCAACACCCCGGGACGTCGCAGGTGCACTTGCGATTGCTCAGCGGTGACCGAATCACCACGCTGGAGTTGGACCCGTCACTGCGCGTCACCATGTCGCCGGCGTTGATGGGCGACCTCAAGGCACTGCTCGGTCCGGGGTGCCTGGGCGGCTAGCCTGAGCCGGCCGTAGCGCCGCCCGGTGGTCATGGGTCGGGATGATCCGCATCGTGTGCCGCTCCAGCTTGGCGAGCGTGAAACCAACTTCACGTCCGCGTCCCAACGTGAAACTGGCTTCACATTCACCCGCCGAAATGGTGGCGAGTGTGACGCTGGGCGCACACTCGCGTCCGAGCGTGACGCCAGCGTCACACTCGAGGACCGGTACGGCTCGAATCCTGTTAGATCACCGGGATTTCGAGGTCATTGGCGGTAGCCACCAGAACATCCATCTCCTCCTGGCTGTAGGTGGCGTGCCCGGGATCGTCCGACGGTGAGGCAAACCCGCCCGTGGCGCCGAACTTGATCCAGTCGGCACCGGCCCGGATCTGCTGACGAACCCGGGTGCGGATCTCGTCGCTGCCGTCGGCCGCGGCCAATTCCAATGGCCGGCAGGGATCTTGATACTCGTCGGCAACCATCCCACTGAAGTCGCCGTGACCGCCGCGCGCGGAGATCATGTGCGGCGCGACCAGCATCCGCGGGCCGACGACCAGCCCGGCGGCCACCGCGTTGCGCAGGTCGATGGTGGGGTAGTCGACGTCGCCGCAACCCAGGTCGCGGATCGTGGTGAATCCGTTGTGCAGCAGGGCTTGCAGCACCGGCAACGCCTTCAACGTCTTGGCGACGCTGGAGTCCAGCGCCATCAGCAGACCCACCGGCGGTGCCAGCGTCACATGGGTGTGGCAGTCGATGAAGCCCGGCGTGACGGTGTGACCGGGCAGGTCCACCAGCCGGGCATCCGATGGCGCCTCGATCGATTCGGCGACAGCCTGAATTCGGTTGCCGACCACCAAGACCTGACGCGGCTGGGCCTGCGCCGAGACGCCGTCCCACACATTCGCGCCTGTGATCAGCGTCGTGGCCATGGTGGTCGCCTTTCAGAAGCGGTAGCGCAGGATCCTCGCTGTGCGGGCGCCGGATTTGGTCTTGCCCATCAGCCGGGCCGAGACCCGGGCCGCGGCCGGAAACAGGTCGATCTCCGGTACGTGCGACAGGCTGGTCTCCTCGACCAGTCGCAGCCTCGGGCTCCAGCTCTCCGGGACGTGGGGGTCGCTGAAACCCCGGTATCGCCATTGGGTTCCCACCGCGCTGAACCCGATCTTCATCGCAGCAATGTTGAGCGCGCTGACGCGGCCATAGTCGTTCAGCGCCACTTCGCCGGACCGGAAGTGTCCGGGAATGTGCCGGAACAGGTTGACGATCACCTGCTCGTCGACGAATGCGAGCAGGCCGTCGGCGATCAGCATGGTCGGCCGATCGGAGGGAATCCCGTCTGTCCAGGAATCGTCGGCCAGTGACGCCGCGACGGAGTGTGCATGCTCCTCGGTGGGCACTACCTCGTCGCGCAGCGCGATGATGTTCGGCAGGTCGACGTCGAACCAGTCGACCGTCTCCGGCGGCGCGACCCGCTGCATCGGTGTCGCCAGGCCCGCGCCGAGGTCGACGACGACGGCGTCGGGATGCTCGCCGATGAAGTCACGCAGCCGGTCGTCGAGTAATTTCGCGCGCAACGCGGTCTGACGGATCGCGCTGGCCGGCACTCCCAAACCGTCGAAGTCGTAGTCGATCTTGCCGACGATGTCGGCGGCCAGGGTGTCGCCGAGTATCGGCGTGGGCCAACGGCTGTCGACTGCGCGGGCGTACTGGGTGACGAACGCGGTCAGCTCGACGGGCGTCAAGTCGGTGATCGCAATTCCCATACCCGCAACGTACCTCGGGACTAGCCTCGGCTGAGTGAGCGATACGAAAATCCAGCCGAGTAGCCCGGCGACGATGTGTGAGGCGTTCCAGCGCTCCGCCGCGGCGAACCCGGACGCCGTCGCGCTGCGCACCCCGGGCGACACCACGACGCTGACCTGGCGGCAGTACGCCGACGAGGTCCGTCGCGTCGCGGCCGGCCTGGCCGGAATCGGCGTCCGGCGGGGTGACACGGTCTCGCTGATGATGGCCAACCGCGTCGAGTTCTATCCGTTGGAAGTCGGCGCACAGCATCTCGGCGCTACCTCGTTTTCGGTGTACAACACGTTGCCCGCCGAGCAACTCACGTATGTGTTCGACAACGCCGACACCAAAGTGGTGATCTGCGAACAGCAATACGTCGAGCGAATCCTGGCGAGCGGCGCGCATCTCGAGCACATCGTCTGCATCGACGGTGCGCCGCAAGGCACCATCTCCCTCGACGAGTTATATGCCGCTGCCGCCGACGATTTCGACTTCGAATCGACCTGGCGTGCGGTGCAACCCGACGATGTGATCACCCTCATCTACACCTCCGGGACGACAGGTAATCCCAAAGGTGTCGAGATGACGCACGCCAACTTGATGTTCGAGGCGGATGCTCTCAGCGCCGTCGTGGACGTCAGACCGGACGACCGTGCGACCTCCTACCTGCCGTCGGCCCACATTGCCGACCGCATGATGGCGCTCTACAACCAGGAGATGTACGGAATCCTGGTCACGGTGGTGTCCGATGTCCGCGACATCGCGGTGGCGCTGCCGGATGCCCGGCCCACCATTTGGGCGGCGGTTCCCCGGGTCTGGGAAAAGCTCAAGGCCGCAATCGAATTCGCTGTCAACCACGAGCCCGACGAGACCAAGCGCCAGGCTTTGCAATGGGCACTGTCGGTCGCCGACAAACGCGCGGCGGCGTTGATCGCGGACGAACCGCTGGCCGACGGCGTGGCCGCCGAATGGGCGCAGGCCGATGAATTGGTGTTGTCGAAGCTGCGCGAGAAGCTCGGGCTCGACCAGTTGCGGTGGGCGGTCTCGGGTGCAGCGCCGATTCCACGGGAGACGTTGGCGTTCTTCGTCGGTATCGGGATTCCGATCGCCGAAGTCTGGGGCATGTCCGAGCTGAGTTGCGTTGCCAGCGTGTGCCATCCCAGCGAGGCGCGACTGGGCTCGGTGGGCAAGTTGCTTCCCGGGCTGGAGTCCAAGATCGCCGACGATGGCGAATACCTGGTGCGTGGACCGCTGGTGATGAAGGGCTACCGCAAGGAGCCGGCCAAGACCGCCGAGGCGGTCGACGCCGACGGGTGGCTGCACACCGGGGACATCCTGGACGAGGACGCCGACGGCTATCTGCGGGTGATCGACCGCAAGAAGGAGTTGATCATCAACGCGGGCGGAAAGAACATGTCGCCGGCCAACATCGAGAACGCGATCAAGGCGGCCTGTCCGATGATCGGCGCGATGCTCACCATCGGTGACGGTCGGCCCTACAACACTGCGTTGCTGGTGTTCGATGCCGATTCTGTCGGGCCCTACGCGGAAAGGCACGGACTCGCCGACGCCACACCCGAAGCGCTGGCCGCCCACCCGGAGGTGCTCGCGCACATCTCGGCGGGGGTGGCCGCGGGCAACGAGAGATTGTCCCGCGTCGAGCAGATCAAACGTTTCCGCGTACTACCCACCTTGTGGGAACCGGGCGGTGACGAGATCACCCTCACCATGAAGCTCAAACGACGCCCGATCGCGGCCAAGTACGCCGCGGAAATCGAGGAGTTGTACGCAGGCGAACCGGGTCCGGACATCCACGAGCCCGCCCGCACATCGTCGGCGCAGCCGGCCTGAGCGCTACCCGGCGCGGCGTCGAGTCTGTGTTGCGGTGGCCAGTCCGCGGCGCCGACCGCCCAGATCGTCCTGCGGCCGGTTCGGACGGCCATCGGCGCCCCGGAATCTGTGCTCGGAGGCCGTTTCCGGCGCATCGTGGCACGACGCGGTCAGAAAGCGGTCGGGTAGCGCCAATTTGCAGATGGTGCGCACCGTGAGCAGGTATTGCCGCAGCAGCGGACCGGTCGTATACGGCAGGTCGTAGGCGACGCACAACGCACGGACCCGTTCGGCGATCTCCGGATAGCGGTTGTGCGGCAGATCCGGGAACAGGTGATGTTCGATCTGGTAGCACAGATTGCCCGTCATGAACCCCAGGATCCGGCCGGCGCGGAAATTGGCGGTACCGAGCATCTGGCGCAGATACCACTCGGGCTTCGTCTCGCCGTCGAGGACCGACGGGCCGAATTTCTCCGCCCCGTCGACGAAGTGGCCGCACACGATCACGATGTAGGCCCAGCCGCTGCGCAGCCCGTTGGCAACGATGTTGGCCCCCAACGTCCGACGCCATCGGCGACGACTGAAGGCGGGAAAGAGAACGTAGTCCTTCAGGGCCTGGCGGGTCATCTTGCGCAGCAGCGCGGTTTTCTGGGCGGACCTGCCCGCATCGGTGGTCTCCTCCTGCTGCATCGCGATCACGCCGTACAGCGCGATACCCCACTCGAAGGCCATGCCGAGCAGGACCGCGAACAACGGCTGGAGCATGGCGATCGGTCGCCACTTCTGGTCCCGGGTGACGCGCAGGATTCCGAAGCCGAGGTCGTCATCGACGCCGACGACGTTGGTGAACACGTGATGTTGATAGTTGTGGGTGTAGCGCCACTGCGACGTGAGGCCGACGATGTCCCACTCCCAGGTATTGGAGTGGATCTCGGGATCGTTCATCCAATCCCATTGGCCGTGGCTGATGTTGTGGCCGAGCTCCATGTTCTCGATGCACTTGGCTGCGGCCAGGGTGGCGGTTCCGATGGCCCACCCGGTTCTGCCTTTCGTGCCGGCGATGATCAGCCTTGCCACGACATCGACGCACCGCTGGAAGGTGATCGCCCGCATGATGTAGGCGCGATCCTTGGCGCCGCGTGATGCCTCTATGTCACGACGGATGTCGTCCAGATCGGCGGCAAGTGCCGCCAGGTCTGCGTCGCTGAGATGGGCGTATTCGGGTACCTCGGTGATCGCCATCGGCCGTCACCCGCATCCGGGCAACGTGGCGTCCGGGACTCGCAACACTGTGAGTCACGTCCGATCTATTGGGTGAGCTGTCACCTGCGGGGGCGAGGATCGTGCGACTTCCGAATAGATGTGGTGCGTGCGTAGGGCCATGACTCGCCGAGGGTCGATCGCAGACTTTACATCCCTGAGGCTGAGTGTCAGCTGAGGCGTGACCCGAGCGGCTATGAACCCGGTCACGGCCGCGTTTAAAGTGGGGGAATGCCACTCGAAGGTGAATATGCCCCATCTCCGTGGGACTGGTCCCGCGAACAAGCCGACAAGATCGCCGAATCCGGCGGAACCGAAGGCACCGACATGAAGGGAATGCCGGTCATCCTGCTGACCACTGTCGGCGCCAAAACCGGCAAGCTCCGCAAGACGCCGTTGATGCGGGTCGAGCACAACGGCGAATACGCCGCCGTGGCGTCGCTCGGCGGGGCGCCGAAGCACCCCGTCTGGTACTTCAACATCTCCAAGAATCCACGGGTCGAGCTGCAGGACGGCACCGAGGTGCACGATTACGACGCGCGCGAGGTTTTCGGCGAGGAAAAGGCCGCCTGGTGGGAGCGGGCCGTGGCTGCCTACCCGGACTACGCCGACTACCAGAAGAAGACCGACCGGCAGATTCCGGTGTTTGTGCTGACCCCTGTGCACTGAACGCGCAGCTTGGTGGCACCATTGACCGGTGTCTGCCGAACTGAGTCAGAACCCGGGAACCCGGGGCAGTGGGCCGCTTGTTGCGGCTGACATCGACGCGGCGGCCACCCGAATTGCCGGCGTGGTCACCCCCACGCCGTTGCAGTTCTCCGACCGGTTGTCCGCAACGACCGGGGCGAGTGTCTACCTCAAGCGCGAAGACCTGCAGACCGTGCGGTCGTACAAGCTGCGCGGCGCCTACAACCTGCTGGTGCAGCTCTCCGCCGAGGAACGCGCCGCCGGCGTGGTGTGCTCGTCGGCCGGTAACCATGCACAGGGCTTCGCGTACGCCTGCCGCACCCTCGGCGTACGCGGCCGCGTCTACGTCCCGGCCAAGACTCCGAAGCAGAAGCGTGACCGCATCCGCTATCACGGCGGAGAGTTCATCGACCTGATCGTGGGCGGGTCCACCTACGACCTGGCTGCCGAGGCGGCGCTGGCGGACGTGGCCCGCACCGGCGCCACGCTCGTGCCGCCGTACGACGACCCGAGGACGATCGCCGGGCAGGGCACGATCGCCGTGGAGATTCTCGACGCGCTGGACGACGAGCCCGACCTGGTGGTGGTCCCCGTCGGCGGTGGCGGGTGCATCGCCGGCATCACCACGTACCTCGCCGAGCGGACCAGCAAGACCTCGGTGCTCGGGATCGAACCGGCGGGCGCTGCCGCGATGATGGCCGCACTGGCCCACGGCGGACCGGTGACCCTCGATCACGTCGACCAGTTCGTCGACGGCGCCGCGGTCAGCCGGGCCGGGAACCTGACCTACGCCGCTCTGGCCGCGGCCGGCGACATGGTGTCGATCACCACGGTCGACGAGGGCGCCGTGTGCACCGCGATGCTCGATCTGTACCAGAACGAGGGGATCATCGCCGAGCCCGCGGGGGCGCTCGCGGTCACGGGTCTGCTGGAGGCCGACATCGAGCCGGGTTCCACGGTGGTGTGCCTGGTCTCCGGCGGCAACAACGACGTGTCGCGCTACGGCGAGATCCTCGAGCGGTCGCTGGTCCACCTCGGACTCAAGCACTACTTTCTGGTCGACTTCCCGCAGGAGCCCGGTGCGCTGCGGCGCTTCTTGGACGGTGTGCTCGGAGAAGGCGACGACATCACGCTGTTCGAATACGTCAAGCGCAACAACCGCGAGACCGGCGAGGCGCTGGTCGGTATCGAGCTGGGCTCGGCCGCCGGCCTGGACGGCCTGCTGGAGCGTATGCGGGCCACCGAGATGCAGATCGAGTCGATCGAGCCGGGCTCGCCGGCGTATCGCTACCTGCTCTAGTCGGATCGGCGGGTGTCGATCACCCGCTGAGCGACTTCTGCGAGTCGCATGTTCATCTGCTGCGACAGCTTCCGCAGCATGTCGAAGGCGCCGATCGCATCGAGATCGAAACGCTCCATCAACACGCCCTTGGCCTGGCCGATCAGGTCGCGGCTGAGCAGCGCGGTCTGGAGTTGTTCGCTCTCGCGGCTGGCGAGAATCGCGGCGGCGGCGTGCGCCGCCAAGATCGACCCGATGACTTCGGCGTCCGCGTCGAAACTGTTCGGCGTACGCGAGAACACGTTCAGCGCGCCGGCCGTCCGCTCACCGGTGTAGAGCTTGAACGAAATGCTGCTGCGCACACCGAGTTTGCATACTTCTCGGGAGTAAAGCGGCCATCGTGTCTCGGTCTCGAAGTCGTCGGTTCGGACGACCAACTCGTTGGTGGCCGCCTCGACACAGGGGCCCGCGTTGTGCTTCTCCTGCAGTCGGTCCACTTGGTAGATCAACTCCGACGTCCCGGACAGCGACTCGAACGTGCCGCCTTTGGATACCAGCAGAACGCCCGCTGTGTCGGCGCCCGGGAGCAGCTCGATCACCGTGGACGTGACGCCTTTCAGGACATCGTCGATGTTGCGCGGCGCCGCCACCGATCGAGCCAGCTCAGCCATGCGCTGGGCGATCTCGCGTGTCGGTGAAATAGACATTGCGCGAAGGGTTCCCGTGTTGGCGCAGAAGTACACACCTACGCGATGCTCAGTGAATGGTTTCGACGGCCTTCTTTGCCTCAGCCAATCCGGCGCCGGTGATCTCGCGGTATTCCTTGATCGCCGCAATGAGATTGCCGGCGCGGGCCAGCTGGACCACGCTGGCCGGCATGCCGGCGACATCGGCTTTGTCAAAGGGCACGTAGCTGTCCGGGAACAGCGCCTGAAGCTGCGCTTCGATGTAATCGAGACGGGCGCGGGCGCCGTAGTCGATTTCGCTCATGCGCGAAAGCTACCCGATCGGCCGGAGCTACCCCAGCACAGCGACCGATTCGTCGTTGGCCCGAAAGATCGGCTCCAGCGGCACGGCGAATCGTTCGGCCATCTCGGTCAGCGACTTCGTCCACACCAGTTCGATCGTCGATACCGGACCGCGCCCGGGACCCGTCAGCAGGAAGGCCACCGTCGTTCCCGATTCCAGGTCGTCGAGCAGCGTCCGCAACGACGACATCAGGTTCCACACGATCCGGCCCCGGGGCCGCGGACGGATCGGGATCTGGCTGAGCTTCTTGGCGAAGCAGCGGTCCGGCCCGATCAGGCCGAACCACAGCAACCGCGTCCCAAACCCCAACGGCCCCATCAGCGCACGCCACCGCTCACGCAGGTCCTGCGTCGAATGCACGGGATCGCACGCGGTGTGGATGGGCGGGATCGACATCAATTCGGATTGGGTCATCCGCGCATCATGGCCCGCTCGCGGAGGACGCCGGTAGTCAGTTATCCACAGCGCAGGATCGCGAACGAATGCGGCGGCAGCAGCGTGGTCCGGTCGCCCACGGTCGGCGATTCCGAGGACAGCACCAGCTCACCGGAAAAGGGAACAGTCACCGGCTCGGTGCCGAGATTGCAGGCCACCGTCAAGCTGCCGCGGCGCAGCGCAATCCACCGGTGCTCCTCCTCGTAGTCGACGACCAGGTTGTCCAGCCACGGATCGCGAAGGTCGCTTTCGTTGCAACGCAACGTGATCAAGTCCTGATAGAGCCGCAGGAGTCGCGCGTGCTCGCCGGTGCCCAGTTCCGACCAGTCCAGCTTGGAGCGGGCAAAGGTCTGCGGGTCCTGTGGGTCGGGGATCTCGTCGGCGTCCCAACCATGGTCGGCGAACTCCCTCTTGCGGCCTTCGGCGGTGGCGCGGGCCAACTCGGGTTCGGGGTGGGAACTGAAGAACTGGAACGGGGTGGACGCGCCCCACTCCTCGCCCATGAAAAGCATTGCGGTGTAGGGGGAGCAGAGCACCAGCGCGGCTTTGACCGCGAGTTGCCCGTAGGTCAGGTACTGCGACGGCCGATCGCCGAGTGCCCGGTTGCCGACCTGATCGTGGGTACAGGTGTAGGCCAGCAGCCGGGTAGCCGGAATCGCCGCGGTGTCGAGCGGTCGGCCATGGCGTCGCTGCCGGAACGACGAGTACGTGGCGGCGTGGAAGAAGGCGTGGCGCAATGTCTTCGCCAGGGTGGCCAGCGACCCGAAATCGGCGTAGTAGCCCTGGCGCTCCCCGGACACCGCGGTGTGGATGGCATGGTGGATGTCGTCGTCCCACTGCGCGGCCATCCCGAGGCCGTGCTGCGTGCGAGCGGTGATCATTCGCGGGTCGTTGAGGTCGCTCTCGGCGATCAGCGACAGCGGCCGGCCGAGTTGTTCGGCGAGCGCTTCGGTTTCGGCCGAGAGCTCCTCGAGGATATGGATCGCGGTGGTGTCGAACAGAGCATGCACGGCGTCCAGGCGCAGTCCGTCGGCGCCGAAGTCGCGCATCCAGCGCAGCGCGCAGCCGATGATGTATCGGCGCACCTCGTCGGACTGGGCGTCGGCGATGTTGACACCTTCGCCCCACGGGTTGCTCGCCGACGACAGGTAGGGCCCGAATTTGGGCAGGTAATTGCCCGACGGGCCCCAGGTGGTTGAACACCGCGTCGATCAACACGCCGAGCCCGCGACGATGGCAGGCATCCACGAAGCGCACCAAACCGTCTGGGCCACCATAGGGTTCGTGCACGGCGTACCACAGCACGCCGTCATAGCCCCAGCCGTGCGGGCCGGAGAACGCGTTGACCGGCATCACCTCGACGAAATCCACGCCGAGCTCGACCAGGTAGTCGAGCTTGTCGATCGCCGCGTCGAAAGTGCCGGCCGGGGTGAAGGTTCCGATGTGCAGCTCGTAGATCACCGCGCCCTGCGCCGAGCGGCCGGCCCAGCCGGTGTCGGTCGGCGCCGGGCGCTGCCACAACTGCGAGCGCTCGTGCACTCCCTCGGGCTGACGGGCGGACCGCGGGTCGGGCAATGGTGTCGGGTCGTCGTCGAGCAGGAATCCGTAGCGCGCGTCGGGGGCGACGTCGGCGGTGGCTCGCCACCACCCGTCCTCGCTGCGGATCATCGGCGATATCGAGCCGTCGACGTCGAGGCGCACGGTGTCCGGTTTCGGCGCCCAGACCGCGAATTCAGGCATCGGCGCGCTCCAGCAGTGCCACCGGCAGTTCGGCGAACAACTCGGCAGCCGGCACCCTCCCGCGCACCGCACCGCCGGTCAGCGCGTTGGTCCAGGCGCCGTCCGGCAGCGTGATCACGGTGTCTCCCCATCCGGTCTGCTCGAGTCGCACCGTCCACCGGGTGACCGCGACCAGCACGTCGTCGCCCCGACGGAACGCCACCACGTGATCGGCGCCGGTTCCCGCGGCGAGCAACGGGTGGTAGCCACCGCCGACGAAGGTGTCCGGTCGGGAACGACGCATCTGCAGGGCGGTCTTGACCACTCGAATCTTTTTGTGCTGCCGCGATTTCAATGCTTCACGGCGGGCGGCGTAGTCGACCGCGCGCCGGTTGTCAGGGTCGACCAGGCTGTCGTCCCACAGCTCTGTGCCCTGATAGATGTCCGGGATACCCGGTGAGCTCAGCGACAACAGCTTCTGGCCCAGCGCATCGTTCTCGGCGTGGGGCTGCAGCCGGGCCACCAACGTGGTCAGCTCGCGCGATACCGGGCCGTCCAGCACCGCATCCAACCAGCGATGTACCGCGGCTTCGAAGTCGGAGTCCGGATCTTGCCACGAGGTGTGCGATGCCGCTTCCCGGATCGCTTTCTCGGCGTACGCGTGCAGCCGGTCGCGCAACTCGTCGGTGACCACGCCGTCTTCTGGCCAGACACCGAAGATGTTCTGCCACAGGAACAGTGCGGTGGCCGGGTCGGGAGAGGGCGTCGATACTTCCCAGCGGGCGACGAACTCGGCCCACAGCGACGGCACCTGCGACAGCACGGCGATGCGGGCACGGACATCCTCACCGCGCTTGGTGTCGTGAGTCGTCAATGTCGTCATCGCCTGCGGCCACAGCCGGGCCCGGGTAGCTGCGCGAGAATGGAATTCGGCCAAACCGACGCCGAAATCCTGCGGCTCGCCGCCGACCTCGTTGAGTGACACCAGCCGCGCGTCGCGGTAGAACAGGCAGTCCTCGACGGCCTTCGCGGTCACCGCCCCGCACAACTGCTGCAGACGCACCGCGGCCTCACCGCCGCCGGCCGCCGCGGCCGCGATCAGTTGCAGCGGGACATCGAGTTCCGGTGCAGCGGATTGGGTTTCGGCCAGGGCGGTGGGCAGGATCGCGGCGAGCCCGGGGTAGTCACTGCGGTAGACGTCGATATGGGTCAGCAGCGCCGCCACTGCGTCGGGCAGTTGCGGGTGGTCGGCACCGGTCGCCGCCACGATGCTCCGCCGCAAGCGGGCCAGCTCGCTGGCCAAGGTCTCGGTTGCCGATGACACCTTGAGGTCCGCCGTGGACAGCAGCCCGGCGCCGATGTCGGCAGACTCCAGGAGCGACGTCAGCGCCTGGGCGCCCCGGGGATCGACGAAGACACCGCCAATCTCGCGCAGCGCGTCGTATCCGGTGGTACCGGCCACCGGCAGGCTCAGATCCAACGGCTCGTCGGTCGCGAGGATCTTCTCGATCACGATCCATGCCTGGGCGCCGACCAATTCGCGCAGCCACGCCAGATATCCCGCGGGGTCGGCCAATCCGTCCGGGTGGTCGATGCGCAGACCGTCGACGAGACCGTCGGTGAACCACCGCGCGACCTCGGAGTGACTGGTCTCGAACACGGTGCGATCTTCCTGTCGCAGCCCGGCCAGCGACGTGATCGAGAAGAAGCGGCGGTACCCGCACAGGCCGTTGCGCCAGCCGGTCAGCCGGTAGTGCTGACGGTCGTGCACCTCGGGACCGCTGCCGTCGCCGGTGCCGGGCGCGAGCGGCAGAGCCAGATCGCCGAGCCGCAGCAGGTCGCCGTCAACGGTGAGGTCGGCTGCGTCGTCGTCAGAACCGAGCAGCGGCAGAACAATTCGGCCGTCGCCCAAGTCCCAGTCGATGTCGAAGAACGATGCGTACGCCGAGGATTTGCCGTGCTGCAGGACATCCCACCACCACGGGTTCTGTTCCGGCTTGTCCACCCCGACATGGTTGGGCACGATATCGACGATCAAGCCGAGACCGCGCGCCCGCGCTGCCGCCGACAGCTTCGCCAGTCCTTCGGGGCCGCCGAGTTCGGCCGAGACCGTGGTCGGGTCGGTGACGTCGTAGCCGTGCGCCGAGCCGGCGACCGGGGTCAGGATCGGCGAGAGATAGAGATGCGAGACCCCGAGATCGTCGAGGTAATCGAGGAGGTTCTCGGCGTCGGCAAAGGTGAATCCGAACCCGCTCGCGGGACCCCGCATTTGCAGCCGGTAGGTCGACAGTATTCGAAATGCCATGCGTTATCTAGTCTTACGGAACACGAGCAGCGCCCGCGCGGGCAGTGACACTTCGTCGCCGTCGTTGACCACCAGCGACACTGATCCGGATGCGTCAGTGGTGTCCAGGACGGCGGTCCATTCGGTCGCGTACTCATCGGAAGGAATAACGAAATCCACCTCGTGGTCGTGAGCGTTGAAGCACATCAGGAACGAATCGTCGACGACCCGTTCGCCGCGCGCATTTGGTTCGGGGATCGCCTCGCCGTTGAGGAACACCGCAATGCTCTTGCCGAATTCTCCGCCCCAGTCCTGGTGCTGCATCTCCTTGCCGGCCGGCGTCAGCCAGGCGATGTCGCGGACTTCGTCACCGCTTCGGATCGGCTCCCCGTCGAAAAACCGCCGACGGCGAAACACCGGGTGGCTTTTTCGTAGTGCGGTGGCCCGGCGGGAGAACTCCAGTTGGTCGCTGTTCTTGTCGACCAAAGCCCAGTCCATCCAAGACAATTCGGAGTCCTGGCAGTAGACATTGTTGTTGCCGGCCTGGGTCCGGCCGATCTCGTCACCGTGGGCGATCATCGGCGTGCCCTGACTCAGCATCAGCGTGGCCATGATGTTGCGCATCTGCCGGCCGCGCAGCGTCAGGATTTCCGGGTCGTCGGTAGGGCCCTCGACGCCACAGTTCCAGGACCGGTTGTGGCTTTCGCCGTCGCGGTTGTCCTCGCCGTTGGCCTCGTTGTGCTTCTCGTTGTAGGAGACCAGATCGTTCAGGGTGAATCCGTCGTGGGCGGTGACGAAGTTGATGCTGGCGCCGGGTCGGCGACCGGTCGCCTCGTAGAGGTCCGACGACCCGGTCAGCCGGGACGCGAACTCGCCCAGTGTCGCGGGCTCGCCCCGCCAGTAGTCACGCACAGTATCGCGATACTTCCCGTTCCACTCGGTCCACAAACCCGGGAAGTTGCCGACCTGGTAGCCGCCCTCGCCGACGTCCCACGGTTCGGCGATCAGCTTGACCTGGCTGACGATCGGATCCTGTTGCACCAGATCGAAAAACGCGCTGAGCCGGTCCACGTCGTAGAACTCGCGGGCCAGCGTGGACGCCAGGTCGAAGCGGAAGCCGTCCACATGCATCTCGGTGACCCAGTAGCGCAGGGAGTCCATGATCAGCTGCAGGGTGTGCGGGTGGCGCGCATTGAGGCTGTTGCCGGTGCCGGTGAAGTCTTTGTAGGTACTCAGGTCGTCGTCGACGAGCCGGTAGTAGGCGGCGTTGTCGATGCCACGGAAGTTGATCGTCGGACCGAGGTGGTTGCCTTCGGCGGTGTGGTTGTAGACCACGTCGAGGATGACCTCGATGCCCTGTTGGTGAAAGGCCCGGACCATCGATTTGAATTCGGTGACCGCGCTGCGGGCACGCCGGTTGGCGGCGTATTGGTAGTGCGGGGCGAAGAATCCAAACGTGTTGTAGCCCCAGTAGTTTCGCAGCCCCAAGTCCAAAAGTCGGTGGTCGTGCATGAACTGATGCACCGGCATCAGTTCGATCGCCGTGACATTCAGCGATTTGAGATGCTCGATGATCGCCGGGTGACTCAGGCCCGCGTAGGTGCCGCGCAGCGCTTCAGGGATGGCGGGATGGGTCTGGGTCATCCCTTTGACGTGCGCCTCGTAGATCACCGTCTCGTGGTACGGCGTGCGTGGCGCGCGATCGTTCGCCCAGTCGAAATAGGGGTTGATCACCACGCTGGTCATGGTGTGGCCCAGCGAGTCGATCCGGGGCGGCGTGCCGGTCTCGGCGGGATCCTCCGCCGCGACGGCCAGATCGTAGGAGTACAGGGCCTGGTCGAAGGTGAAGTCGCCGTCGAAGCACTTGCCGTACGGGTCGAGCAACAGCTTGCTCGCATCGCAACGGTGGCCCGCCGCCGGGTCGAATGGACCGTGCACCCGGAATCCGTACCGTTGGCCGGGAGTGACGTCCGGCAGGTAGGCGTGCCAGACGTAGCCGTCGACCTCGTCGAGGTTGAACCGGCACTCCTGGCCGTCCTCGCCGATCAGACACAGCTCGACTTTCTCGGCGATCTCGGAGAACAGCGAGAAGTTGGTGCCGGTGCCGTCGTAGTTGGCGCCCAACGGGTAACTGCTTCCGGGCCACACAGTGGCCAGCGCGGGTGGGGCCGCGGCGGAGCCACTGGTCGGGTCTGACGGGGGCATCACTCGACCTTAGTGGCGGTGGTGTCGGATCGCTCCGCTGCCCGCTACCACCAACCGGTCGCGGGCCCGAGTTGACGGCCCAGCTCGTTGGTCATCGTGCGCATGTAGGTGGCCGAGAGGTGGTGAGCGTCGTGATATACCAACACGTTTCCCTCGACGGCCGGACAGATGTCGGCGCGGCAGACCGCGTCGCTCATGTCCAGCGGCTTGAGCATCGGGAACTGCTCGACCCAGTCGAGGGTGGGATTGCGGTCGGCGAGTACCTCGGAGCGCTTGATCCCGCACGACACCGCATCCCCGCCCTTGGCCAGGCAGTCCGACGGGTTGAACGGCTGGCCGTCTTTGACCAGCCACGGGGTGTCGCGCATGGCCAGGATCTGAATATTGTTGTCCGAGAACGTCTGCCAGATCCCGACGTAGGTGCCGGGCATGACGTCGCCCGGCTTGATGTTCCAGGGGCGCGTCGAGGTGGTGAACACGAAGTCCGGGTGGTCGGCCACCACCGCGTCCACCGCCTTGGGCACCCACTCGGCGCACTCCGGATAGGGGTCGTTGTTGCCCATCACGCGCGGCATTTTCTCGGTGGACAGCGCGCAGCCCATCTTGAGGTACGTCGTGATCTTGAAGTGGTGTCGGCGGCCCAGGATGTCCAGCGCCGTGAGCCAGTGTTCGGCGTGCGAGCCGCCGGCCAGCGCGATGGTCCGGGTGGCGTTCTTGTCCCCGTAGCTGCACTTGATCACGTCGGTGTCCTTGAAGTCACCGATGCAGCCGTCGCGGGTCGACGGCGGATAGTCCGTTTGCGCTTCCAGCACCGTAGGCCGCATCCGCAGGGTCGGCACGCGCAGATGCTTGATCAGTGCGCGCGCGCCGGGGTAGTCACTGGTACTCAGGGCACTGAGTTCCTTACCGCTGGCACGTTCGACGTTGACGTGTTCACGCCAGGTGAACGCGGTCGCGGTCAGCGTCACACCCATCAGCCCGACCACCGAGCCCAGCGCCATCGTCGGACGACGCAGCCGGGTCCGCCACGGCACCACGACGGTGGTTTCGCGAGCGGCGTGAGCGGGCTTGCGCTGTCGCAGCGGCTCTTCGACATAGCGGTTGGTCAGATACGCCAGCGCGCCGGAGATCACCAGCACTGCGGTGCCCTCGACGACGCCTGCGTGCGGGTGTCCGGTGTAGGCAAGCCAGAAGATCAGCAACGGCCAATGCCATAGGTACAGCGAGTAGGCCATCTCGCCGAGCCGCACCAGCGGCCGGGTGGCCATCAGCCGGTTGGGCAGCGGCAGGTTGTCGCCGTCGGCGCGATTGGCGCCCGCCAGGATGAACAGCACCGCAGCGCCGACGGGCACCAACGTCCACGGGCCGGGGAATTGGCGGACGCCGTCGATCAGCGCGCCGCAGGACAACACCGCGGCCAGGGCGACCGTCGCGGCGGTGGTGCGCAACCACATCGGCCACCGGATGTAGGGGACCAGCGCTCCGACCAGGGCGCCGAGCAGCAGCTCCCACGCGCGGGCAAAGCTGTTGTAGTACGCCACTGCCGGATTCGCCTGGTGGGCGACGATCGCGTACACGAACGACGCCAGGGCCAGCGCGCTGAGCAACCCCACGAACGCCGTCCGCAGGTGCTCGCCGAGGCGGCGTCGGAACAGGTAGGCGAAGCCGAAAACCAGCGCCAGGAACGCGATGTAGAACTGGCCCTGCACCGACATCGACCAGATGTGTTGCAGCGGGCTGACGGACTCGCCGGCCCGCAGATAGTCGGCGACTGTGCTGGCCAGCTCCCAGTTCTGGTAGTAGCCGAGGCTGGCCAGGCTCTGGTCGGCGAAGGTTTCCCAGCGGGTTTCGGGCTGAATCAGGACGGTCAGCACCGCGCATCCGGCCAGCACCACCACCAGCGTCGGCAGCAGGCGGCGCACCAGCCGAACCACCTCGGGTACGGGCGACAGCGACGACCCGGGATTCAGCGCGGCGCGGAGCAGCTTGCCGCCGAAGAAGAAGCCGGACAGCGCCAGGAACACGTCCACCCCGCCGGAAACCCGGCCGAACCACACGTGGAACATCGCGACGAGGGCGATGGCTATGCCGCGCAGCCCGTCGAGATCGTGGCGGTAAAACCCTGCCCGGTTCTCGGTCGCGGGTTGCGCTTGGCGCACAACGCCGGCGTCGGCCGGACGGGTCGGGAAGATCGTCATGATTGACAGACAATCTACCTAACCCGCCGGCCGACGCGCGTGCTCGAAAACCGCTCGGCGAGCGGTCCGGTCAGGACTCCAGGACGCGAGTCAGATAAGGAACCATCCCGCTGGTACGGGCTGCAGTGACGGTGACCGCGGGCTCGGTGGCCTCGATCATCTGGTTGTTGCCGAGATACATCGCGACGCTCTGGGTGCCGCCGGGGCCGTAGCAGAGCAGGTCGCCCGGGCGCGCCTGGGCCGGTGCCACCTTGCGCCCGACGTTGCACTGTTCGGCCGAGGTGCGGGGCATCTTCACCCCGGCTCCCGCGTACGCGTACTGGATCAGACCGGAGGCGTCGAACCCGACGATGTTGGCCTTGAGGCCGGTGCCGCGGGTCGGTCCGGCCGAGTTGCCGCCGCCATACAGGAACGGCACGTTGCGCTGCGACAGCGCCCGCTGAATCACGTAGCTGGTGGTTTGCTGGTAACCGACCAGGGTCGGACCCGTCGGGTCGGCGCTAGCGATGTGGGGGTTGACCATCGGCAGCGCCAACAACAGAGCCAGGCAGGCCGGGACGGCCAAGTTGCGCTTCATGTTGATCACCTCTCTGTGGCGTCGGCGCGGTGACTGCACGCCTCTGCCGCCTATCCGCCGATTCACCACGGAACCTCCTGCGCCGGCCCGCCTCGCTGGGGGCCGACGCCCCCGGAACCGCAGTGGCCGGGGAGCCCGTCGGTGAACCGCTGAATTCACAACAGTCACTAGCACCACTGTGGCAACAAATGCCTGGAAGAGCCACTTTTTTGTGGCTTCGGGCGAGATTTTTTGTCGTACCGTGATCGAACGGTGATCGCGGGCGGGTTTTCAGCTCAAATCCTTGCCCGCAGTTGTGATTTCGCTCTCACTCAGGAGATTCGACGACGCTGGGATCGCTGTGCCAGTAGGTGCTGCTGAAATCGGTCAGCGCCGCGCCCGCTCCCGAAGCGAACAACACCAGGGCGATCGCCAGCAGCGGCCAGAACGACAGGTACCAGCCCTTCAACAGCGACACCAGCGGGCCGAGCAGCGCCGCCGCCACCGCGGCGCCGATGCCGCCCCACACGATGGGGTAGATGTAGAAGTCGACGCCGAACGGCGCGGGCGGACAGTCGCCGATGCAGGTGTCTTTGAGGAAGCCGAAAAGCCTTGTGTACCAATTGGTCCCGAACGCCAGGACGGCAAGCAGAACAAGCAACGCCAGCAGCGAGACGACATCCCAGGGGACGAGCCGCAGCCGCAATATCCGCGGCGGGGAGTCATCGTGGTGGCTGGCGGACGGGTCGTCGAACTGCTGCGGCGAAGCCATGGTGGCTTCAATGCTGCCGGATGCCCGGGTTTTCTGCGACCGAACAGCCGGCGACGGGCCTGCTTTACCCTCGTTCTCTATGGCCGCGCTGACCCCCGAGCAGATCAGCGCGATCGATGCGGCCCATCTCTGGCATCCCTACAGCACGATCGGGGCTGAAGCCATGCCGCCGGTCGTCGCCGTGGGCGCCCGCGGCGCCTGGCTCACGCTTGTTCGCGACGGGCGGCAGATCCAGGCCATCGACGCGATGAGCTCGTGGTGGACGGCGGTCCACGGACACGGACACCCGGTGCTCGACGCTGCGATGACCCGCCAGCTCGCCACCATGAACCACGTCATGTTCGGCGGCCTCACCCATGAGCCCGCGGCCCGGCTGGCGCAACTGCTCGTCGAGATCACCCCGGCCGGCCTGGAGACGGTGTTCTTCAGCGACTCCGGGTCGGTGTCGGTGGAGGTTGCGGTCAAGATGGCGCTGCAGTACTGGCGCGGCCGCGGGCTGCGGGGCAAGCGGCGGCTGATGACCTGGCGCGGGGGATACCACGGCGACACCTTCACGCCGATGGGCATCTGCGACCCCGACGGCGGCATGCACGCGTTGTGGTCGGACGTGCTGGCCGAACAGGTGTTCGCCCCACAGGTACCCGGCGACTACGACCCGGTGTACGTCGCCGCGTTCGAGGCGCAGCTGGCCGAACACGCCGCCGAACTGGCTGCGGTGGTGGTCGAGCCGGTCGTTCAGGGCGCCGGCGGCATGCGGTTTCACGACCCGCGCTACCTGGTCGACCTGCGCGACATCTGCCGACGCCATGACGTACTGCTGGTGTTCGACGAGATCGCCACCGGATTCGGCCGGACCGGTGAGTTGTTCGCCGCCGATCACGCCGGCGTCAGCCCCGACATCATGTGTGTCGGCAAAGCTCTGACGGGCGGCTACTTGAGCCTCGCTGCGACGCTGTGCACCACCGACGTGGCACACACGATCAGCAGCGGCGAGGCGGGCGCGCTGATGCACGGACCCACGTTCATGGCCAACCCACTGGCCTGCGCGGTGTCGGTGGCTGCGGTGGAGTTGCTGCTCGGCCAGGACTGGCGCTCGACCGTCGCCGGAATCGGTGGCGGATTGGCTGCCGGACTCGAGCCGGCGCGGGCCTTGCCGGGCGTGACCGACGTGCGGGTCTGTGGTGCTATCGGTGTGATCGAATGCGACCGCCCCGTCGATCTGGCGGCGGCCACCCCGGCAGCCCTGGATCGTGGCGTGTGGCTGCGCCCGTTCCGCAACCTGGTGTACGCGATGCCACCGTTCATCTGCACGCCGGACGAGATCGCGCAGGTCACCTCGGCGATGGTCGAGGTCGCACGGCTCACCGGCTCTCGTAGGCTCTAGGGCGATGACACAGATCGACACCTCGCCGCTGGCCTGGCTGGAGGCGCATGCCGAGCAGCGCCGACAGGCCGGGCTGCGGCGCGCGCTGCGGCCGCGGCCGGCGGTGGCCACCGAGCTCGATCTGGCGTCCAACGACTACCTCGGCCTGTCCCAGCACCCAGACGTGATCGACGGCGGCGTCGACGCGCTGCGCACGTGGGGCGCCGGCGCGACAGGCTCGCGCCTGGTCACCGGCAACACCTCGCTGCACGAGGAGCTGGAACGTGGCCTCGCCGAATTCGTCGGCGCCGCAGCGGGTTTGGTGTTCTCATCGGGCTACACCGCCAACCAGGGCGCGGTGGTCGGGTTGTCCGGTCCCGGTTCGCTGCTGGTGTCGGACGCCCTGTCGCACGCCTCGCTGGTCGACGCGTGCCGGTTGTCCAGGGCGCGGGTCGTGGTCACGCCGCACCGCGCCGTCGACGCGGTCGAGACGGCGCTGGCCGCACGCGACGAGGAGCGGGCCGTCGTCATCACCGAGTCGGTGTTCTCCACCGACGGCGCGATGGCCCCGATCCGCGACCTGCACGAGGTCTGCCGGCGGCACCGGGCGTTGCTGATCGTCGACGAGGCGCACGGATTGGGGGTGCGCGGCACCGGCGGTCGAGGGTTGCTGCATGAGCTGGGGCTGGCCGGCGCACCCGACGTGGTGATGACGACGACGCTGTCGAAGGCGTTCGGCAGTCAGGGCGGCGCGGTCCTGGGATCGGTGGCGGTCCGCGATCACCTCATCGACGCCGCCCGGCCGTTCATCTTCGACACCGGTCTGGCGCCCGCGGCGGTCGGCGCCGCGCTGTCCGCCCTGGACGTTCTGCAACGCGAGCCGTGGCGGCCCGAGGCCGTCCTGCGCCATGCGACCGCGCTGGCTGAGTTCTGCGAGGTCGCAGAGCTGCCACAATCCGCGGTGGTCTCGGTGATTCTCGGCGAGCCGGAGGTGGCGCTGGCGGCCGCGACGGCGTGTCTGGACGCCGGTGTCCGGGTGGGCTGCTTCCGGCCGCCGACCGTGCCGACCGGCACCTCGCGGCTGCGCCTGACCGCGCGGGCGTCGCTGGACGACGACGACCTCGAGCTGGCCCGCACGGTGCTGACCGACGTGCTGGCTGCGGCCCGGCGTTGACCGTACTGGTCGTCACCGGGACTGGGACCGGGGTCGGCAAGACCATCGCGACCGCGGCCCTGGCAGCGGCCGCCCGCCAGGCCGGTATTCCCGTGGCCGTCTGCAAACCGGTGCAAACCGGGATCGCGGCCGGCGACGACGACCTCGCCGAGGTGACGCGACTGACCGGAATAAGCAAGGTGATCGGGCTGGCTCGCTATCCGGATCCATTGGCGCCGTTGGCCGCCGCGGAGCAGGCCGGAAGGGCGTTGCCCAGCAAACGCACCATGCTCAAACTCATTGACGCCGTTGACCATCCGGGGCAGCTGACCCTGGTCGAGGGGGCGGGCGGACTGCTTGTCGAGCTCGCCGATGGCGGGGTGACGTTACGCGACCTGGCCGCCGACCTGGGCGCCGCGGTGCTGGTGGTCACCACCGCCGAGCTCGGCACCCTCAATCACACCGCGCTGACACTGGAATCCCTTGCAGCCCAAAACCTCTCGTTTGCGGGGCTGGTGATCGGCAGCTGGCCGCTACCGGCTGGGGTGGTGGAGGCGTCGAACCGGTCCGCATTGGTGCGCCTCGGCCCGATCCGCGCCGAGCTGCCCGCGGGCGCCGGGCGGCTGAGCGCCGCCGAATTCACCGCGATGAGCGCGCACGCGTTCGACCGCGACTGGGTGACCAGTCTGCTCGGCTGATGGTGCATTCCGTCGAGCTGCTCTTCGACGCCGACACCGAGGCGAGACTGCGTCAGATCTGGGACGACCTGGACGCTGCCGATCTACCCAGCCGCGTGCCGGCCGGCCGGCCCCACGTCACGGTGGCCGTGGCAGAGCGCATCGCGCCGGACGTCGACGAGTTGCTGCGGCCGATCGCGCGGCACCTGCCTCTTCCGTGCAGCATCGGGGCGCCGGTGCTGTTCGGCCAATCCAACGCCGTGCTGGCCCGGCTGATCGTTCCGACCGCCGAGCTACTTACCCTGCACGCCGCAGTCCATCGTGCCTGCGGCCCGCACCTGCTACCCGGCCCGCTGCCGCACAGCCTGCCCGGCCAGTGGACGGCACACGTCACCCTGGCCCGTCGGATCGAACTCGCCCAACTCGGACCGGTGCTACGCCTGGCGGGTCAGCCCCCCGAAATCAGCGGCACTCTGGCGGCTTTGCGCCGATGGGACGGCACCGCACGCGTCGAGTATCCGATCGCGTGAACTAGGCGCCGCTGCTGCCCGGGCTCGCGCCACCGCCCGCGGTGTAGGACGCTTTGCCTGTGCCGGCCAGCGCCCCGCCCGACACGATCAAGTACTCGTCGCGGATCGGCTTGTCGCCGAAGAAGTCCTCGAGGATCTCGCGGGTACCGGCGGCGTATCGAGCCTGCGCCGACAGCGTCGTACCGGACACGTGTGGGGTCATCGCCTCGTTGGGCATGCTGCGCCACGGGTGGTCGTCCGGCGGGGGCTGCGGGTACCAGACGTCGCCCGCGTAGCCGGCCAATTGACCGCTCTGCAAGGCCGCCACGACGGCGTCGCGCACGCAGATCTCGGCGCGCGCGGTGTTGACGATGTACGAGCCGCGGCGCATCGACGCCAGCAGCGCCTCATCGAACAGGTGATAGGTCTGCGGATGCAGCGGTGCGTGAATGGAGACCACGTCGACCGAGCGCGCCAGCGCCGCGGAGTCGGGGTGATAGGTGACGCCCAGCTCCTTTTCGACGTTCTCCGGCAGCCGGCGGGTGTCGGTGTAGTGCAGATTGACGTCGAAGGGAGCCATCCGACGCAGCACCGCGAGTCCGATCCGGCCGGCCGCGATGACCCCGACGTCCATGCCCTCGACGTCGTAGGCGCGCTCGACGCAGTCGGCGATGTTCCAGCCGCCGTCGACCACCCATTGATGCGACGGCACGAAGTTGCGGACCAGCGCGAGAATCTGCATCACCGCGTGCTCGGCGACGCTAATGCTGTTGCAGAACGTGACCTCCGCGACGGTGAGGCCGCGTGCGATGGCGGCGTCGAGGTCGACGTGGTCCGAGCCGATGCCGGCGGTGAGTGCCAGTTTCAGGTTCTTCGCCTTGGCGATGCGCTCGGCCGTCAGGTAGGCCGGCCAAAAAGGCTGAGAGATCACCACATCGGCGTCGGGCAGTTCTCGCTCGAACTCCGAGTCGGGCCCCTCCTTGTCGGAGGTGACGACGAGTTGATGACCGCCGTCTTCGAGGAATTTCCGCAACCCTAGTGCACCGGACACACAGCCCAGCAGTTCGCCGGGTTTGAAGTCGATCGCAGACGGGGTGGGCAGGGTCTGGCCGCCCGGATAGCCGTGCAGCGCCGGGATGCTGTCGCGCCCATAGACGGGGGGATAGCCGGTCACCGGGTCCGGGTAGAGGACCAGCAGAACTTTGGCCATGGCAGTCTCCTTTGACTAGCCCAAAGCCGAAAGCCGTTGCACTCCAGGAGATTCCGTTAACCCGCGGCGGGTTCGAAACGGATGAAAACGCCCTTCGACGTCGGGGTGTTGCTGATCTCCGCGACGCTGTCCAACGGTACCAGCACGTTGGTCTCAGGATAGTAGGACGCCGCCGAGCCGCGCGCGGCCGGATACCCTACGACACGAAAACCCTTGGCGCGCCGCTCGATGCCGTCATCCCACGTGCTGATCAGGTCGACGAGCTGACGGTCGGCCAGACCAAGCTCTTCGATGTCGGCCGGGTTGATCAGGACCACCCGGCGCCCATTGTGGATGCCCCTATAGCGGTCGTCGAGCGCATACGGCACGGTGTTCCACTGGTCGTGCGAGCGCATCGTCTGCAGGATCAGGTGGCCATCGGGCGGACGAAGCCGATTGAAGGTGTTGCACGTGAACACCGCCTTGCCGGACGGGGTCGGGAATCGGTGCTCGTTGACCGGGTTCGGCAGCCGGAACCCGCCCGGCTTGCGCACGCGCTCGTTGAAATCGTCAAAGTCGGGAACTACCCGCGAGATTCGCTGCCGGATGGTGTCGTAGTCGGCTTCGAAATCCGCCCAGTGGATGCCTGGGGCGTCGTCGACGGTGCGCCGGGCCAGTCGGCAGATGATCGCGACCTCGCTCAGCAGGTGCTCCGACGGCGGGCTCAAACGGCCGTGCGACTGGTGCACGATGCTCATCGAGTCCTCCACCGTGACGAATTGCTCGCCGGTGGCCTGCAGGTCGCGGTCGGTGCGGCCGAGGGTGGGCAGGATCAGCGCCGTATCGCCGCACACCGCATGTGAGCGGTTGAGTTTGGTAGAGACGTGGGCGGTGAGTCGACAAGCGCGCATTGCCTGTTCGGTCAGTTCGCTGTCCGGAGTGGCCCGCACGAAGTTACCCGCGAACCCCACGAAGACTTTGGCCTGACCGTCGCGCATGGCGCGGATGGCGTTCACCGCGTCCAGGCCGTGCTTGGTCGGGGGAGTGAACCCGAATTCACGCTCGACGGCGTCCAGGAATGACTGGGGCATCTGCTCCCAGATCCCCATTGTGCGGTCGCCCTGCACGTTGCTGTGCCCGCGCACCGGGCACACACCGGCCCCGCGGCGGCCCAGATTGCCGCGCAACATTAGGAAGTTGACCATCTCGCGAATCGTCGCGACCCCGTACTTCTGCTGGGTGATTCCCATCGCCCAGCAGACGATCACCTTCTTGCTGGCCAGTACCCGTTTGACGACCTCTTCGATCTCGCCGCGACGCAACCCGGTTGTGGCCTCAACCTCGGGCCAGGAAATCTGGCCGACGTGTTCGGCGAATTCGGCGAACCCGATGGTGTTCGCTTCGATGAAGTCGTGGTCGAGCACCGCGCCGGGAGCGGCGGACTCGGCCTGCAACAGCAACGCGTTGAGGGCCTGGAAGAGCGCGAGGTCGCCGCCCGGCCTGATGTGCAGGAACTGATCGGCGATAGTTGTTCCGCGGCCGATGATTCCGCGAACTTTCTGCGGGTTCTTGAACCGGATCAGTCCGGCTTCCGGCAGCGGGTTGACCGCGACGACGTGTCCGCCGTTGCGTTTGGTCTCTTCGAGCGCTGAGAGCATCCGCGGCATGTTCGTGCCAGGGTTGATCCCGACGGCGAACACCAGATCGGCCTCGTGGATGTCGTCGAGGCTGACGCTGCCCTTGCCGATTCCGAGGGTTTCCTGCAGCGCGGAGCCACTGGACTCGTGACACATATTGCTGCAGTCGGGGAGATTGTTGGTGCCAAAGGCCCGCGCGAACAGTTGCAGCAGAAACGCCGCCTCGTTGCTGACCCGACCCGAGGTGTAAAACAAAGCCTCGTCGGGCGAGTCGAGTTCGCGCAGTTGTGCCGAGAGCAGGTCGAACGCGTCGTCCCAACTGATCGGTTCGTAGTGATCGGCGCCGGGACGCTTGACCATCGGCTCGGTCAATCGGCCCTGCTGGTTGAGCCACATATCGGACTCGGCCAACAGCCGCGAAATCGAGTGCTCGCGGAAGAACTCCCGCGTGATCCGCCGCGTCGTCGCCTCGTCGTTGATGTGCTTGGCGCCGTTTTCGCAGTACTCGTTGATGTGCCGGTGCTTGGGATCCGGCTCCGGCCACGCGCATCCCGGGCAGTCGGTGCCGTTGGCCTGGTTGATGGCCAGCAGATTGATCGCGGCGCGCCGGGGTGAGGTTTCTTCCAGCGAGTACTGCACGGCGTGGACGACGCCGGGGACCCCGGTTGCCCATTGCTTGGGCGGCGTGATTTTGAGCTTCTCGTCGCTCGAATGATCGGGTGCCATCGAATCCGTCTGCTCGGGTAGATGCTCAGCATAACGCCGCGCACCGGGTTGGTTACGCTCCCAAGCATGGGTCGGGTAACGGCACGTCGACCGGCGCGGCACCTCAGCGCCGAACGTGTGGTGCGGCGGCCCGAAACCCTGGCCGTGGAGGAGCCGCTCGAAATCCGGGTGAACGGCACGCCGATCACGGTGACCATGCGGACGCCGGGTTCGGATTTCGAACTCGCACAAGGTTTTCTGCTCACCGAAGGGGTCATCGAGCGTCGCGCCGACGTGCAAGCCATCCGCTATTGCAGCGGCGCCGGCCCGGATGGGTTGAACACCTACAACGTTCTCGACATCACGCTCGCGGCGGCGGTGCCCGCTCCCGACACCGACGTGACCCGCAACTTCTACACCACCTCGTCGTGCGGTGTCTGCGGCAAGGCCTCGCTGGACGCGGTGCGGCTCAGCAGCCGTTACCCGGTGGGCGACCTGGTGTTCGGGCTCGCCTCAGACACATTGGCCGCGATGCCCGAGCGGCTGCGCTCGGCGCAGAAGGTCTTCGCGGCCACCGGCGGTTTGCACGCCGCCGCGTTGTTCGACGTCGACGGCGTGATGTGGGTGGCACGTGAAGATATCGGCCGGCACAACGCGGTCGACAAGGTAATCGGCTGGGCCCTGGAAAACGACCGGATACCGCTGCATGCCACGACTCTTCTGGTGAGTGGGCGCGCGTCCTTTGAGCTGACACAGAAGGCGGTGATGGCCGGCGTTCCGGTGTTGGCGGCGGTGTCGGCGCCCTCGTCGCTAGCCGTCGACCTGGCATCCGAATCCGGCCTGACGCTGGTCGCGTTCCTGCGGGGCGACTCGATGAACATCTACTCGCGACCGGACCGGATACACGACGGCCTCTGATCCCAGCGGCTTGCGTGGTTGGCGCTCACATCGACGTTAGCGTTGTCGTCACTCGGACTTCTTCGCGCCAACGTGAATCTGAATGAACACCTAGGCGCTGAAGAGTAGATACAAACCCGTGAAGGTGTAGCTGACCATCACCAGCATCATGGTGAGCTGGCCGGTCAGCTGATGGCCGGCGGGTAGCAGTCGCAGGGCCTTGTCGTGTGCTGCGATCACCGCGACGATGTGACCAGTGACAACCGAGGTGACCTTGATGACGGCCAGCACCGCCGGGTGCAGCGACAGCACATAGGCAACGTGTAAATGCCCGAGCCCGAGTAGATTCCAGTGCCTGCCCAGCGGATCCGCCAGCGCGATGATTGCCTGCTGCCCGCGTTCGACCAGATACGACAGGTAGTGCGCGAAGATGTAGCCCACCACGATCGGAATCAGCGAGTGCGCCAACTCACCCGGTAGCCCGCGACGCCTGTCACGGTCGAGGCCACCGGTTGCGCGTGCGGCCAGGGAGAAGCTCGTGGCCACTACCGTGACAAAGACCAGCAAGCCCAGAGTGCGTAACGCGCACAATGAAACCGACACGGGCGCAGCGTGAATCGAACGGACGATGCCGTCGGCGAAGTTACGCCACGTCGTCGACGACGAGAAACTGTCGAATGCCGTCGAACCCAGCAGCACCGCGAGTACGGCAACGACGCCCGGCCGGATCGGCAGCGACAGCAGATGGTCGAACGGGTTGCCGATCCCGACCTTTCGGGTACGGCTGTCACGGCGGAATAGGGAAAGCCGCGACACCGCCATGCTGTAGACCCCGAACGGGTCCGCTCTGGCAAACCAGCGTTGCCCGCACAGCCATGCTCCGACCAACAGCACCACGGTATAGGCCAGCAGCCACGTTTTGACCCATGACAACGCGGCGGGGTTGGGGCTGGCCAGTTCGAGCCAGACGAATGCGAACAAGCCCACCGCCGCCGGCCGGTAGCCCCAGGACTCGGGGTACGACCACCGCGGAGCCGGTGTAAAGCGTTGCAGCAGTAAATATATGGTTCGCACTGGTGAGATGACGCGCCACACCGGTCCCACGATCAGCGAAAGCGCCACCAATCCGACCCACAGCAGCACGTAGAAGACCCCGAGCAGCGCATTGCCCTGCGTCTGCGGTCCGCACAGCCCGGCCAACAGCACCCATCCGGTGAACGCCAACGTCACGGCTGCCGCAATGGCACGGGTGATCCGCGAGTCGACGAATCTCGTCAACACTTCCGGCAGTGGACGGGTGGGGTTGTCGGGATCGAAGCGTGGCCGTTTCCAGGCGAACGCGACCAACGCGAACGTGAACGTCAACGCCCACGCCGCCCCGATCACCGAAAAGGCATACGGCACAGGAAGATCGCTCGACCCACCCAGGCCGTGCGCCAGAACCGACTCCGTCATGGGCGCCGCTCCTTCTCACCGCGACGCTCTGCATCGCCGGCGCACGTCACGGATGCACGTGGATGGTGGCGACGGTCCGATCGAGATGATGCAACTCGACGTCGACACTGCCCGGCACGTCGACGCTGAACTGAAATGTCTGGTTGGCCGCCGCGGCCACCTCGAACTTGTGGTCGGGCACCGAGTGCACGTGCAACTCGTCGGTGACGTCGCTGGTGACGTGCAGCGTGATCGGCTGCTTGACGGCCGCCTGCAGGGTCGCGTTGGCCGGAGTCACCTGTCCGTGCGCGATCGTGATGTCGACCGTCAATCCGGCGCCGCTCGGCGCAGTCGACGTGCTGCCGCACCCGGTCAGGCCGAGCAGCAGCGCCGAGACACCAACGCAGACAAGCGCTTTGTCGGTAAGGATCAAGGTGTTACGCCGCCCGAGGAGGTGCGTGCTCGATGGCCTCTTCACCCGGCTCGTTCGGGGCGTTCTCCGAGTTGTTGATCCGGCCGGCACCCCAGGTGAGCGCGGTGATCACGCACAGCGTGAAGAACAGCACCACGACCCCGCCCGCGGTGAACAGCCACCCCGGGACACCGGGGTCGCGTTCGCGCTGCAGGATCGAGACCTCGAACGCGAAGTTGCGCGTCCCGTTGTTCAGCACCGGAATCTCCGGTACCGGGATAGCCGAGTCGGCCGGCGCCCAGATCGGCACCGCGGCCAGGTCACGTCCGTCGTGCACGCGAAGCAGAGTCTTCCAATCACCCCACACCGGAATAGGTTCTGTGGAGACATAGTGACCCGGCCCCACCTTCTCCAGCCGGTTGATCACCAGGCCGCGGTGGTTCGCCATCTTGCCCTGCCAGGCCAAAATAGTGACCCAGTCCGGGTGTTCGCCGGCCATGTCGGGCGGGTTGAGCTGGACGTCGGCCGAGGCAAGCCGCTGCCCCGGCGGGCTCGGCAGGTCGGTCAACTTGACGGTCGCCGTGTCCTGCTTCGGGACGTGGATGTGCAGACCGTTCGCGACGGTGCCGCCGATAACGAGGACCGTCAGCGCCACCGCGGTGATCCCGATGGTTCGGCCCGGCAGACGCTGGCTGGTGAGCACCATCCCCAGCATCGCCGCGCAGATGCCGGCCAAGATCGCGACCGGGACCGCCGTCGGCAGCGCCTCGCGCCACAGGTCGACCGGCCACGGGTAGTGGTAAACCTTGCCGATCCACAGCGATTCGAGCCATAGGCCAACGGTGCCGATGCCGAGGCCGGACACCGCGCCGAACAGAATCGGGCGACTGAACAGCGGAGTCAACGCCACCAGTTCGACCACGATGGCCGGGCCGAGATACAGCGGGAACCAGTTGATCGCGGCGCCGAGGACGGGCCCCACCAGGAGCGCAACGCCGCCCCGCAGTGCGATGGCGAACAGTGCGGCGATGATCGCCGCACCCCTACCCAGCGTGATGCGGGCGACGATGGTGCCGATCGCCGCGGCGGCGGCGATCAGCATCGGTTGGAAGACCAACCGGAACTGTGGGACGCCGAAGTCGAATTCGATCTGGTAGACCGACATTCCGATCAGCAGCCCACCGCAGGACAGGTAGCGCAGGACCTTGATAAACGGCCCGTCATGACGTTCCAGTGCCTCGTTGGCGGGCGTCTCTTCGACCTTGCGAGCGCCTTCGTATTCGAGCAGAAGCACTGCGAACAAAGAGAAGTTGGCCCCGCCGATCATCATCAGATGCGTTGGGCCCCAGAGGGTTACATCTTGGCCGAAGATGCGGTGCCAGATGTCGTCGAGCGGGAAACCGATCATGGCGTAGAGACCGCAGCCGGCCATCAGCAGCCCGCCGATCGGGGCGTACCAGTTGCGGGTGATGCGCAGCGCCGCCGGACCCGGCTTCTCGAACGGCAAGACCACCGAGATCATGCCGGCCAGGAATACTCCGAAGAGCCCGATGATGATGAAGTAGTGCGCGGGGTTGGCCAGCGGTCCGGGGTCACGGCCATTTCCGATGTGCCAGCTGACATCCCAGATGAAGCCGAACAGCGCGCAGATGATCGAGGTGGTGAAGACCAGGATGGGCAAGGCCACCCAGGACGGGCGGTCGAATTTGTGCCCGAGTTTCTCGGCGAACGTGTTGAGCCAGGTGATCCGGTGTGTGCGGTGAGCCCACCCGATGTACAGCATGACCGCGCTGATGATGCCGGCGGCGATCGTCAGGCCGATTACCTGATTGAGGCCGGCGCCACGCGCCGGCGGTTCAGCTGCAAGAAGTGTCAGTACCACTGTGCTGCCTCCCACCGCTAGGACCTGCCCGAGGCGTTCCGGGCACTGAACTTACCCAACAGTAAGTAACCGGCGGCTCCTACACCCAAACTTCCGCCGATTTGCTACCGGCGTGTTTCAGTCGCGCTTCTCTTCGGCCTGCGAGTGCGCCGGGGACCGCTGGTCGTCGTCGGGCGTGCGCCGGTCTTTGATCGCCACGTACAGCACCACTGCGACGACGATGACCGCCGGCAGGAACGCGGGTCCGGCGAGCAGCAGCCAGTGGTGCGCCACGTATTCGACGTGTGTACTAGACAATTGGGCTCGCTCCCGGTGCCGAGTTACTTACCCCGGTCGGGTACCCGGCGGCGGGCGAACTGACCACATGACGTTTGTGCAGGTGCACACCGTTACCCTAGCCTGGGCACCGTCCAACGCTGGTTGTGATGAGCCGGGTGTGATGCGCGTCCCGAGCGTTCAACAGGACAACCACAAAGATCTAAGGAGTAGCTGGTGACTCAGGCGGCGACTCGGCCAACTACCGACACCGACAGCACCGACATCCTGGAGGTGGCGCGCCGGCAGGTGCTCGAAGGCGGCCAGGGACTGAGCCAGCAGCAAGTGCTGGAGGTGCTGCAGCTGCCCGACGAGCGACTCGAGGAGCTGCTGGCGCTGGCGCACGAGGTGCGAATGGCCCATTGCGGTCCTGAGGTCGAGGTCGAAGGCATCATCAGCCTGAAAACCGGCGGCTGCCCTGAGGATTGTCACTTCTGCTCCCAGTCGGGGTTATTCGCTTCGCCGGTGCGCAGCGCTTGGCTGGATATCCCGAGTCTGGTCGAGGCGGCCAAGCAGACCGCGAAGTCCGGCGCCACCGAGTTCTGCATCGTGGCCGCCGTGCGCGGTCCCGACGAGCGACTGCTGGCGCAGGTGGCCGCGGGCATTGAGGCGATCCGCGACGCGGTCGACATCCAGATCGCGTGCTCGCTGGGCATGTTGAACGCAGAGCAGGTCGAGCGGCTTTCCGCGATGGGCGTGCACCGCTACAACCACAACCTGGAGACGGCCCGCTCGTTCTTCCCCAACGTCGTCACCACGCACAGCTGGGAAGAGCGCTGGGAGACGCTGTCAATGGTGCGTGAGGCCGGCATGGAGGTCTGCTGCGGCGGCATCCTCGGCATGGGCGAGACGCTCGAGCAGCGCGCCGAGTTCGCCGCCAACCTGGCCGCACTGGACCCAGACGAGGTCCCGCTGAACTTCCTCAACCCTCGACCCGGCACGCCGTTCGGCGACCTCGACGTCCTGCCCGCGAGCGAAGCTCTCAAGGCCGTCGCGGCGTTCCGGTTGGCCCTGCCGCGGACCATGCTGCGGTTCGCCGGCGGTCGCGAGATCACGCTGGGCGACCTGGGTGCCAAGCAGGGCATTCTGGGCGGCATCAACGCGGTGATCGTCGGCAACTACCTGACCACGCTGGGGCGTCCCGCCGAGGCCGATCTGGAGTTGCTCGATGACCTGCAGATGCCGATCAAGGCACTCAACGCCAGCCTGTAGCGCGTGATGGTCCGCGATCTGCCCGCGCCGGTGAGCGCCGGCGTCTACAACATCTACACCGGCAAGCCGTCTGCGGAGGGTGCCGCGATCCCGACCGCGGCGCAACTGGGCTTGGAGCCACCCCGGTTCTGCGCCGAGTGCGGCCGCCGCATGGTGGTCCAGGTGCGGCCCGACGGCTGGTGGGCCAGATGCTCGCGGCACGGGCTGGTCGATTCCTCCGAACTCGAGGCGCGCCGATGACCGACCCCCGGATCTCTCGACGACGCGCGGCGGTGACGGTCGCCGTTTGCCTGCTGCCGGTCGGCGTACTCGTCGGGGCCCTATGGGCGTGGCTCGCGCCTCCGATCAGGGGCGTGGTGGTGTTGACCCACAGCGGGGAGCGGCTTCACGAATACCTGGGTCCGGAGTCCGACCATTTCTTCGTCGCCGCGTTCCTGATGCTGGGGCTACTCAATGTGGTTGCCGTCGTCGCGGCGGTGCTGGTGTGGCAGTGGCGGGCGCACCGCGGACCGGGGATGGTCGCGGCACTGTGTGCCGGGATGGTGATCGCCGCCGGCTCCGCGATCGGTGTGGGCGTCTGGGTGGCCCATTTACGTTACGGCACAATCAATTTCGCTGCGATACCGCTGAAACCCGATCAGCTGCACTACTTTGCGCAGGCGGCCCCGGTGTTCTTCGGTCCCTCGCTGCTACAGATGGCCTGCACGCTGCTGCTGCCTGCGGCCACCGCGGCGCTGGTGTACGCGGTGCCCGTCGCGGCGACCGCGCGCGACGACCTCGGTGGCCATCCGCCCGTCGAGGCGGCGTACCCGCGAACAGAAAGTGTTGCCGACGCCGTTATAGCGGACGGCGGTGCACCGACTTCCCGGTGATGACTCTGGCCGCGATCACGGCCAGTCTCGCCATGCCGACGTAGGTCGCCGGGTTGAACATCGTCGGCCATTTCGTCCGGATCAGGTGATCGGTCAGCGGTCGGCGCGCGAACCGGTCCTGCAGCCACCGCAGCGCCATCGGCGCCGACAGCGGGTGCAGCAGCAAGTGCTCGTTGAACGCATCGCGGTGATAGGTGACCTCGGCCCCGCCGGCCGAGTAGGCGTCGGCCAACCGGTCGATGTCGTCGACGTCGATCAGGTAGTCGTGCACCGCCTGCACGATCAGCACCGGCGGCGTGGGTACCTTGGCGCCCAGCCTGATGCTGTCGAAGACGTGCTGCACCTCGGGCATCGTCAGGATCTCTTCGAGCGGGCGGTCGAGGTAGTCGCCCATGTCCTTTTTCGCCATCCGGATGACCGCGCCGACGGTCGTCATGCTCTCCAGACGCCGCAGCAGCGCACGTCCGTCGTCGCTGGCGTGCTCGTCGATCACCTTGTTGAGCTCGGGATAGATGTGCACCAGCGCCGCCACCACCATCGCCGGCAGGCCGGACAGGAAGCTGCCGTTGAGCCTGCGGAAGGTATGGCCCAGGTCGCCGACCGGCGAACCGAGGACCGCTCCGCAGATGTCCAGTTCGGGCGCGTAGTCGGCGCACAGCTCGGCCGCCCACGCGGTCGCGAGGCCACCACCGGAATAGCCCCACAGCGCTACCGGCGCCGACGTCGACAATCCGAGCCGCTCGGTGTTCAGCGCGGCCCGAATGCCGTCGAGAATGAAGTAGCCGGGCTCGAAAGGAGCGCCCCACATGCCGGTGCGGCCCTCGTGGTCGGGTATCGACACCGCCCACCCCTCGGCAACCGCGGCGGAGATCAACAGGAACTCCAGCTGAGCCAGGGAGCCCAGCGCGAAGGCGCGTCGTCGCAGCGCATAGGACGGGAAGCAACGGGATGTCACGGCGTCGATCGCGCACTGGTACGACAGGATCGGGCACGGCCGCTCGGGGCTGGCCTCGGCGGGCACGATCACCGTGGTTGCGGTCGCCTCGGGCTGGCCGTTCATGTCCGTGGTCCGGTACAGCAACTGGGTGGCCATCGTCCGCTGCGGGATCAGGCCGAGAAACGCCAGCTCAACGTCGCGCGAACGCAGGACCGTGCCGGGCTCGGCGTGCTGATATCCCGACGGAGGATCGTAGAACGGGTCGTCGGTCGGCAGCTTCGGGCGGGACTTGGCCTGGAGCTCTTCGTGGGGCGCACGTCCGATCCACTCCGCACCTGTGGCGGTTGCAAGGTTGCCAATGTCCATCGGGGCATTGTTGCTTAAGAAGGCTTTAAGAATCCAGTTGGGTTCCCGGTGAGTCGCCCACATCACGGCAAACCGGGAGGTCGCAGCGCCGCAAATTCATCGGTAACGCGCAACTGGGAATCTGTGAAGCGGTACAACGCCGCCGGACGACCACCACTGCGCCCGGACTGGGCAACGGTTCCGGTCGGGCTGATCACGCCCCGGCGGGCGAGCACACGCTGCAGGTTTGTGGTGTCGACCTGGTAGCCGAGCGTGGCGCCGTAGATGTCACGCAACGTCGACATGGCGAATTCGGTGGGAGCAAGCGCGAAGCCGATGTTGGTGTAGGACATCTTGGCGGCCAGGCGGGTGCGGGCGTGTTCGACCATCGGACCGTGGTCGAACGCCATGGGCGGCAATGCCGTGACGGGGTGCCAGCTGGTGTCGATCGGTAGCTCCGGGACGGCGGGGGAGGGCACCAGGCCCAGGAAGGTCGACGCGATGGTGCGGGTGCCCGGCAGTCGCTCGGGTTCGGAGAAGACCGCGAGCTGTTCCAGGTGAGCGACCTCACGCAGATCAACCTTCTCGGCGAGCTGACGGCGAACCGACGTCGTCATGTCCTCGTCGTGGCGCAACCGCCCGCCAGGCAGCGACCAGGCGCCACGCTCCGGATCCTGGGCGCGTTGCCATAGCAGGACGTTGAGCTCGGGTTTTTGCGCCTTGGAGCCTGGTCCGAGCCCGCGAACCTGGAATACGACGGCAAGCACTTCGTGCGCAGTGCTACCATTGACCATGTTTTCGATTATAAGTCGAAAACCCCTGCCGGGAGGCGAAAGGATCGACTATGGCAGTCGTGAATCGCACCGACGTACGGTCAAACGGACTGGATACTGACGTGGCGAACGATCTGGCCGCGGGAATCATCAACTCTCCCAACGGATTCAGTGGCATTGATGGTGATGCGCAATGGGCCGCCGAGATTCGTCGGCTGGCGGATCTGCGGAACGCCACAATCTTGGCGCACAACTATCAGCTGCCGGCGATCCAAGACGTTGCCGACCATGTCGGTGACTCGCTGGCGCTGTCGCGAGTCGCCGCCGAGGCGCCCGAAGAGACCATCGTGTTCTGCGGCGTGCACTTCATGGCAGAGACCGCGAAAATTCTGAGCCCCGACAAGACGGTGCTGATCCCGGATCAACGCGCCGGCTGCTCACTGGCCGACTCGATCACGCCGGAAGATCTGCAGGCCTGGAAGGACGAACACCCGGGCGCGGTCGTCGTCTCTTATGTCAACACCACCGCCGCGGTGAAGGCCCTCACCGACATCTGCTGCACCTCCTCCAACGCCGTCGACGTCGTTGCCTCCATCGATCCTGACCGCGATGTGCTGTTCTGCCCGGATCAATTCCTCGGTGCGCACGTGCGACGGATGACCGGCCGCGACAACCTGCATGTCTGGGCCGGCGAATGCCATGTGCACGCCGGGATCAACGGAGACGAGCTCACCGAACAGGCGCGCACGCATCCGGACGCAGAGTTGTTCGTCCACCCGGAATGCGGGTGCGCGACGTCCGCGCTGTACCTGGCCGGCGAGGGCGCATTCCCGGAAGACCGGGTCAAGATCCTGTCGACCGGTGGCATGCTTGACGCCGCCCGGGAGACCCGCGCCCGGCAGGTGCTGGTGGCCACCGAGGTCGGCATGCTGTACCAGCTCCGTAATGCCGCCCCGGACATCGACTTTCGCGCGGTCAACGATCGCGCGTCGTGCAAGTACATGAAGATGATCACCCCCGCGGCGCTGCTGCGCTGCCTGGTCGAGGGCTCCGACGAAGTCGACATCGATGCGCAGACCGCGGCGCAGGCGCGCCAAAGCGTGCAGCGGATGATCGCCATCGGCCAGTCGGGCGGCGGCGAATGAGCATCCACCCGGGCTGGGAAGAGCACGCCGACGTCGTCGTCATCGGCACGGGTGTCGGCGGATTGGCCGCCGCGCTGGCCGCCCACCGGGCGGGTCGACGGGTGATCGTGCTCAGCAAGGCGGCCCGGAAGCCGGGCGTGACCGCAACCCACTACGCACAGGGCGGCATTGCCGTGGTGCTGCCGCATACCGACGACTCGGTCGACGCTCACGTGGCGGACACTCTCGCGGCCGGAGCCGGATTGTGCGACGTCGACGCGGTGACCTCGATTGTCGCCGACGGCTATCGGGCGGTCGCCGAATTGGTCAGCGACGGAGCACGATTCGACGAGTCTGCGGCCGGCGGCTGGGCGCTCAGCCGTGAAGGCGGGCACTCCCGTCGCCGCATCGTGCATGCCGGTGGCGATGCCACCGGCGCCGAGGTACAACGCGCCCTCGACCACGCCGCCGAGACACTGGACATCCGGATCAAGCACGCCGCGCTGCGGTTGCTGCATGACACCACGTCAGGAACAGACGCGGTGACCGGTGTGCTGGTAGCCGATCGGCGAGGCATCGGGGTCGTGCACGCGCCCTCGGTGATTCTGGCCACCGGGGGACTGGGCCAACTGTACGGCGCGACCACCAATCCCAAAGGGTCGACCGGCGACGGCATCGCGCTGGCGCTGTGGGCCGGAGTCGCGGTCAGCGACATGGAGTTCATCCAGTTCCACCCGACGATGCTCTACGACGGTCGTCCCGGTCAGCGCCGTCCGCTGGTGACCGAAGCCATTCGCGGCGAGGGTGCGACTTTGGTTGACAGTCAAGGCAATTCGGTCACTGCGGGTGTGCACCCGATGGGGGACCTGGCGCCACGCGATGTGGTGGCCGGCGCCATCGACGCCCGGCTGCGAGCTCTCGGCGACGAGTGCGTATTCCTCGACGCCCGCGGCATCGACGAGTTCGGCCGCCGCTTTCCGACGGTGGCGGCGGCCTGCCGGGCGGCCGGCATCGACCCCGTTCGTCAGCCCATCCCGGTGGCCCCCGGGGCGCACTACAGCTGTGGCGGCGTGGTCACCGATGTCTACGGGCGCACCGAATTGCCGGGCCTGTTCGCCGCCGGCGAGGTGGCCCGAACCGGAATGCACGGCGCCAACCGGCTGGCCTCCAACAGCCTGCTGGAGGGTCTGGTCGTCGGCGGCCGAGCCGGACAAGCAGCCGCCGAGCATGCCGGATTACTCGGCCGGGTACGTGCGACGGCCATCGAGCCGGCCGACTGCGGCGCACTGGCTCGTGACGAGCTGCAGCGGGCGATGACCCGGGACGCGTCGGTGGTTCGCGAGGCCGATGGCCTGCACCGCTTGATCGATGTGCTGTCGGATGCCCCGGCAGGTGTGGTCACCACCCGGGCCGGCCTCGAGGACGCCGCGTTGACCGTGGCCGCACGCGCGGTCGCGACCGCCGGGCTGGCCCGCGAGGAGAGCCGGGGTTGTCATCACCGGGCCGAATACCCGGATGCGACTCCGGCGCCCGCGCGCAGTCTGGTCGTCCGGCTGGCCGCCGACTGCAGCCCGCAGGTCGAGGAGCTGGCGGCGGTCAGCTGATGGGGCGCCGCCGGTGACGATGCATAGCGAAGCTATGAGGAGGAGCGGCGTGATGCTGTCGGACAGCGAACTCGACGAAGCCCGCGCCACGATTGCCCGCGCCCTCGACGAGGACCTGCGCTACGGGCCCGACATCACCACAGCGGCGACCGTGCCCGAAGGGGCGACCACCACCGCGTCGCTGATCACCCGCGAACCTGGGGTGATCGCCGGGGTCGAGGTTGCACTACTGGTTCTCGACGAGGTGCTGGGTACCGACGGTTACCGGGTCGTCGACCGGGTCGACGATGGAATCCGGTTGCAGCCCGGGGATTCGGCCTTGACGATCGAAGCGCGGATGCACGGCCTGCTGACCGCCGAACGCACGCTGCTGAATCTGGTCTGCCACCTGTCCGGGATCGCCACCGCGACCGCGGCGTGGGTGGACGCGGTGGATGGCACCAAGACCAAGATCCGCGATACCCGCAAAACCCTGCCCGGGCTCCGCGCCCTGCAGAAGTACGCAGTGCGCGTCGGCGGCGGGGTGAACCACCGCCTCGGTCTGGGCGATGCGGCGCTGATCAAGGACAACCACGTCGCCGCGGCGGGATCGGTGGTGGCGGCGCTGCGGGCAGTGCGGGCTACCGCGCCCGACCTGCCCTGCGAAGTCGAGGTCGACTCGCTCGAGCAGCTCGACGAAATCCTTTCCGAGTCTCCCGAATTGGTGCTGCTCGACAACTTCCCGGTCTGGCAGACCCAGATCGCGGTCCAGCGTCGCGATACCCGGTCACCGGGTACCAAACTCGAGTCGTCCGGCGGACTTTCACTGGACACGGCCGCGGCGTATGCCGGTACCGGTGTCGACTATTTGGCGGTCGGGGCGCTCACGCATTCGGTGCGGGTGCTCGACATCGGTTTGGACGTCTGACCTTTGGAGTCAAGCCTCGGCGCACTCGAGTAGGCGACGTGCCGCCGGTTTCGCGGCGATCAGGGCGCTCGCCTCGCCGGCAATACGGGACAATATCAGCGCTCCCTCGATCAATGAAATTACAGCAACAGCAACGCTTTTCGCCTCGGATGCCGACCAGCCTTCGTCGTGCAGTCGCTCTTCTATCGCGCTGCACCAGCCGGAGAAAGCTCGTGCCGACGCCGCCCGCACCATGGCACTGGCATTCACCGACTCGGTGGCGATCGGCTCGATAGGGCAGCCGTCGCGCCGGTCGGAGGTCAGCCCGGCCACCAGTAGGTCGATCCATCGATCGACGACGTCTGCCACCGGCAGCACACCAGATAGAAATTTGCGCAGCAGTTGCTCGATGCCGGCTCCGGTCTGATCGACCACGGCGGCGGCCAGCTGCTGTTTGCCCTGCGGAAAGTGGTGATACAGCGAGCCGGGCTTGACGCCCGCTTCGTCGAGGATCTGGCTGAGGCCCGTCGCGGCATAGCCCTGGCGTCGGAACAGAGTGGCCGCGGTATCGATCAACGCTGCACGGCTGCGGTCTGGTCGGGGCATATCCGCCAAAATACTTGCTTTACTTGAGTGATCACTCAAGAATGCTGGAATGAGGCAGCTGATGTTCGAAGAGGTTGGGCGGTACGCATGGCGGGAGACGCCCGACCCCGAAATTACGGCGCCCGAGCAAGCGCTGGTGCGGCCCCTGACGGTGGCCTGTTGCGACCTGGATGTCGCCGTCGTCCACGGCCGGCTGCCGATGCCGCCCGGGCATGCCGTCGGCCACGAAGGGCTGGCCGAAGTCGTCGCGGTCGGTGACGACGTAGCGCGGGTGCGTGTCGGCGACCGTGTGGTGGTGCCCTTTCAGATCAGCTGCGGAACCTGCCGTGAATGTCGGCGCGGGGTGACGGGCTCATGCGGGTCTCTGCCGCTGATGGCCATGTACGGAATGGCCCCGCTTGCCGGCCTGGACGGCGGCGGATTCATGTCCGATCTGGTGCTGGTGCCCTATGCCGACGCGATGCTGATTCCGGTTCCGGCCACCGTCGATCCGGTCGCCGTCGCTTCGCTCTCGGACAACATTCCCGACGGGTGGCGCGCCGTCGGCCCGTTCAGAGCCGAACTTGCCGACCTCGATCCGGCCGATCGCCGCGTGCTGGTGGTGGGCCGGCTGTCGATCGGGCTGTATGCGGCGGCGCTGGCTTCGGCGCTCGGCTACCACGTCGACTATGTCGATACCGACGCCGGCCGTTTGGCGGCAGCGGAGAAACTCGGCGCCGTCGCGCACGACGTCGCCAAACCGGACAAATCCTGGGATCCGTATCCGGTCACCGTGAACACCAGCGGCGATCGGGCGCTACTGGCCGCGGCGCTGCGCGCGACCTGGCCGGACGGCGCGTGCACCGACACCGGGATTTATCCCGAATACAACGTCGAATTGCCGTTACTGCCGATGTACACCCGTGGCGTGCGATTCGTCACCGGGCGGGTCAGTGCGCGTGCCGTGATACCGGACGTTCTGGAGCTCGTGGCAGCCGGCTGCGACCTGTCGCCGATCGTTGAGCGGGTCGTGCCCTGGGAGGACGCGCCCGCTGCCTGGCCGACGATGACCGGTAAGACCGTCTTCAGCCGCGTCTAGGCGAGCGCGACACAGAATTCACGGCAGTGAACTTCGCGAATCGACAGCCTTGACTGCCGTTTCGCGACATTTTCTAGGCGATGTCGGCGACGAAGACGCCGACCCGCCCGACCTGCCGCCTGGCCAGCGGCGGCAGCCCGGTGCCGTCGCTGCCGGCGGGCACGACGCGCGGGTTGGTGATGTGTACATCCCCGCGGCTGAAGTGCAGGTCGGCCTCACCGGCTGCCAGCACGTTCTTGACCCAGTTGGTTTTCCCGTGGGCCAGTGCGATCGCCAGAGTGTTGTCCTTGCGATAGGCCGTCACGATCGTTTCGTAGGGCTTGCCGGACGTGCGACCCCTGTGCTTGATCACCGCGAACCCAGGCAGGAAGCGCACGAACGGCCGGGTGAAGCGGTTGAGGTATTTGATCTGGAGGTTCTCAAACCACACCGGAAAAAGCATTGGAACGCCCGGCGCGTTGTTGGGATGGTCCTCGCGGGACATGGCGACTCCCTCGTCTTGGGTGTGCGGTCAATGTACCGGTCCGATATGCGGTTGCTCTGCTCTGGGACAATGGTCGGTGTGACTGTGATGGCGCGCATTGACCTGCGAGGTGCGGACTTGTCCGTCGCCCGACTGCGGGCGGCGTTACCCCGCGGTGGAGTGGACGTGGAAGCGGCCTTGTCCACGGTGCGCCCGATCGTCAACGCGGTGGCCGATCGGGGTGCCGAGGCCGCGCTGGAGTACGGCGAATCGCTGGACGGAGTCCGGCCGCCGTCGGTTCGGGTGCCCGGCAGCGAGCTGGACGCCGCCCTGGCCGGCCTTGACCGAGATGTGCGGGCGGCGCTGGAGGTCGCGATCGAGCGCACCCGCGCGGTACACGCCGACCAGCGGCGCTCCGACGTGACCACCACGCTGGGCCCGGGCGCGACCGTCACCGAGCGGTGGGTGCCGGTCGAACGGGTCGGCCTGTATGTGCCCGGCGGCAACGCGGTGTACCCCTCGAGCGTCGTGATGAATGTCGTGCCGGCCCAGGCCGCGGGAGTTGACTCGCTGGTGGTGGCCAGCCCGCCGCAGGCCCAGGGCCGCTCGGAGAGGTTCACAGGCCTGCCGCACCCGACGATCCTGGCCGCCGCCCGGCTCCTGGGCGTCGACGAGGTGTGGGCCGTCGGCGGGGCCCAGGCCGTGGCGTTGATGGCCTACGGCGGCGTCGACACCGACGGAGCGGAGCTAGCGCCCGTCGACATGATCACCGGACCGGGCAACATCTACGTCACCGCGGCCAAACGCCTGGTTCGCTCGCGGGTGGGCATCGACGCCGAAGCCGGGCCGACCGAGATCGCAATCCTGGCCGATCACACCGCCGACCCTGAGCACGTCGCCGCCGACCTGATCAGTCAGGCCGAGCACGACGAGATGGCCGCCAGTGTTCTGGTCACGTCCAGCACCGAGCTCGCCGACGCCACCGACACCGCGCTGGCCAACCAGCTGGAAACCACCGTGCACCGACAGCGGGTGACGACCGCGCTGGCCGGGCGGCAGTCGGCGATCATCCTGGTCGACGACCTCGACGCCGGCGTTCGCACCGTCAACGCCTACGCCGCCGAGCACCTGGAGATCCAGACCGCGGACGCGGAGCAGGTCGCAGCGCAAATCCGTTCGGCCGGAGCCATTTTCGTCGGCGCGTATTCCCCAGTCAGCCTCGGCGACTACTGCGCCGGCTCCAACCACGTGTTGCCGACCGCGGGTAGCGCGGCGCACTCCAGTGGTCTGTCCGTGCAGACCTTCCTGCGTGGCATCCACGTGGTCGACTACACCGAGGCCGCGCTCAAAGACGTATCCGGACATGTGATCAGGCTCGCCGCCGCCGAGGACCTGCCCGCGCACGGCGAGGCTATCCGGCGGAGGTTCGGCTGATGGCCAACCGCCCGACACTCGACGATTTGCCGCTGCGGGGGGACCTGCGCGGCAAATCGCCCTACGGCGCTCCGCAACTCGACGTTCCGGTGCGGCTCAACACCAACGAGAACCCGCACCCGCCGAGCCGAGCGCTCGTCGACGACGTCGTCGCCTCGGTGCGCGAGGCGGCCGTCGACCTCAATCGCTACCCCGACCGCGACGCGGTAGCGCTGCGGACCGACCTGGCCGCATACCTCACAGTCCAGACCGGCGTTCCGCTCAGCATGCAAAACCTCTGGGCGGCAAATGGATCCAACGAGATCCTGCAGCAGCTTCTGCAGGCTTTCGGAGGTCCGGGGCGCCGCGCGATCGGGTTCGTGCCGTCGTATTCGATGCACCCGATCATCTGCGACGGCACCCGCACCGAATGGCTCGAGACGGTCCGCGCGGCCGATTTCAACCTCGACACCGACGCCGCGGTGGCGGCGATTGTCGAGCGCCGGCCCGACGTGGTATTCGTCACCAGCCCCAATAACCCCACGGGCCAAAGTGTTTCGCTGTCCGATCTGCGTCGGCTGCTGGACGTCGCGCCCGGGATCGTGATCGTCGACGAAGCCTACGGCGAGTTCTCCGCCCGGCCCAGCGCGGTGGCACTGCTCGACGAATACCCGACCAAGCTGGTCGTGAGTCGCACCATGAGCAAAGCGTTCGCCTTCGCCGGTGGCCGGCTGGGCTATCTGGTCGCCACCCCGGCGCTGGTCGACGCAATGCTGCTGGTACGGCTGCCCTATCACCTGTCCTCGGTCACTCAGGCCGCCGCCCGGGCCGCGCTTCGGCACGCCGACGACACGTTGGGTAGCGTCGCGACGCTGATCGCGGAGCGGGAACGGGTGCAAACGGCGTTGAACGACATGGGTTTCCAGGTGGTCCCGAGCGACTCGAACTTCGTGTTGTTCGGACGCTTCGCCGATGCGCCGGCCACCTGGCAGCGTTACCTGGACGCCGGTGTGCTCATCCGCGATGTCGGCATCCCCGGGTACCTGCGTACGACGATCGGTCTCGCCGCCGAAAACAACGCGTTCTTGTCAGCCAGCGCGGATCTGGCCGCTACGGAATTGGCTCGGCCCGTCGTGGCGATCGCAAGCGCGGCGCCGCCGGGCGCAGCGGGTCGCCACGGAGATGAATAGGAGCGTCATGACCGCCGGTCGCCGCGCACGCGTGGAACGCACCACCAAAGAGTCCGAGATTGTCGTCGAGATCAACCTCGACGGCACCGGCGACGTGCACATCGACACCGGTGTCCCGTTCTACGATCACATGCTGCACGCGCTGGGCAGCCACGCCAGCTTCGACCTGACCGTGCGCGCGCAGGGTGACGTCGAGATCGAAGGGCACCACACCATCGAGGACACCGCGATCGTCCTCGGCCAGGCTCTGGGTGAGGCGCTCGGCGACAAGAAAGGCATCCGCCGATTCGGCGACGCCTTCATCCCGATGGACGAGACGCTCGCCCACGCCATCGTCGACGTCTCCGGCCGTCCATACTGCGTGCACACCGGGGAACCGGATCACCTGCGGCACACAACGATCGCTGGAAGCTCCGTGCCCTACCACACGGTGATCAACCGGCACGTGTTCGAGACGCTGGCCAACAACGCGCGCATCGCGCTGCATGTTCGGGTGCTCTACGGGCGCGACCCGCACCACATCACCGAGGCGCAGTACAAAGCCGTTGCCCGGGCGTTGCGACAGGCCGTCGAGCACGATCCGCGAGTGTCCGGCGTGCCGTCCACCAAAGGTGCTCTGTGACAGTTAAATCCGTCGTGGTGCTGGACTACGGCTCTGGCAACCTACGTTCGGCGCAGCGCGCGTTGCAGCGCGTCGGCGCCGACGTCGAGGTGACTGCCGACCTCGAAAAGGCCGTCGCGGCAGACGGGCTGGTGGTACCGGGTGTCGGTGCGTTCGAGGCGTGCATGACGGGGCTGAGGGGTATCGACGGGCAACAGGCCATCGCCGAGCGGGTCGCAGCCGGGCGCCCGGTGCTCGGGGTCTGCGTCGGCATGCAGATTCTGTTCGCGCGCGGTGTTGAGTTCGGGGTGGAGAGCACCGGCTGCGGACAGTGGGCGGGCGCGGTGACCCGGCTGGACGCGCCGGTGATCCCGCACATGGGCTGGAACGTGGTGGCCGCCGCGCCGGGCAGCGCACTGTTCAAGGGCCTGGACGCCGACGCCCGGTTTTATTTCGTGCATTCCTACGCCGCGCAGCGGTGGGAGGGTGGAGCCGACGCGCTGCTGACCTGGGCCACGCACGGCGTGCCGTTTCTGGCCGCGGTCGAGGACGGTCCATTGGCCGCGACCCAGTTTCACCCCGAGAAGAGCGGTGATGCCGGAGCGGCTGTGTTGAGCAATTGGGTTGAAGGGTTGTGACGTGTCGTTGATTCTGTTGCCTGCCGTCGACGTGGTCGAGGGCAAGGCGGTGCGGTTGGTGCAAGGCAAGGCCGGCAGCGAAACTGACTACGGCTCAGCGCTGGACGCCGCGCTGGCCTGGCAACGCGACGGTGCCGAATGGGTCCACCTGGTGGACCTGGACGCGGCGTTCGGCCGTGGCTCGAATCGCGAATTGCTCGCCGAAGTGGTCGGCAAGCTCGACGTGCAGGTGGAGCTGTCCGGCGGCATCCGCGACGACGACTCGCTGGGCGCCGCGCTGGCGACCGGCTGTGCGCGGGTCAACATCGGCACGGCTGCCCTGGAGCACCCGCACTGGTGCGCCAAGGCGATCGCCGAGCACGGTGACAAGGTGGCGGTGGGCCTGGACGTGCAGATCGTCGACGGCGACCACCGGCTTCGCGGCCGCGGCTGGGAGACCGACGGCGGCGACCTGTGGCAGGTGCTGGATCGCCTTGACAGCGAAGGGTGTTCGCGTTTCGTCGTCACCGACGTCACCAAAGACGGCACGTTGACCGGACCCAACCTCGACTTGCTGCGCGCGGTCGCCGACCGCACTGACATCCCGGTGATCGCCTCCGGCGGAGTGTCGAGCCTCGACGACCTGCGCGCCATCGCCACCCTGACCGGCAGCGGGGTCGAGGGCGCGATCGTCGGCAAGGCGCTGTACGCCGAGCGCTTCACGTTGCCGGAAGCGCTGGCGGCGGTGGCGGACTAGGCCGCAATGGATCTTGACGCACTGGTAGCCGAGGCATCGGCGATCCTCGACGCCGCGGCCAAGCCGTTCGTCGCCGGGCATCGCGCGGACTCGGCGGTCAGCAAGCGGGGCGACGATTTCGCCACCGATGTCGACCTGGCGATCGAACGACAAGTGGTGGATGCGCTGGTGTCGACGACCGGGATCGAGGTGCACGGCGAGGAATTCGGCGGTGCCGACCTCGACTCGGAATGGGTCTGGATACTCGACCCGGTCGATGGCACGTTCAACTACGCGGCGGGTTCGCCGATGGCCGCGATTCTGCTCGGCCTGCTGCACGACGGAGAACCCGTTGCCGGGCTGACCTGGCTGCCGTTCATGAACGAGCGCTACGCTGCGGTGGCTGGCGGCCCTCTGATGAAAAACGGTGTGCCACAACCGATGCTGGCGCACACCGATCTCAACGCGTCGATCATCGGCGTCGGAACTTTCAATGCCGATTCACGCGGCCGCTTTCCCGGCCGGTATCGGGTGGCTCTGCTCGAGGAGCTCAGCCGGGTGTCGTCGCGGATGCGGATGCACGGCGCCACCGGCATCGACCTGGCCTACGTCGCCGACGGAATTCTCGGCGGCTCCATCAGTTTCGGCGACCACGTCTGGGATCACGCCGCCGGCGTGGCCCTGGTGCGGGCCGCGGGCGGCATCGTCACCAACTTGGCCGGCGAACAATGGACACCCGACTCGCGTTCCGCGCTGGCCGCCGCCCCGGGCGTGCACGGCCAGCTGCTCGACGCTCTGCACACCGTAGGACTGCCCGGTGAGTTCTGAATCCTCAACTAACACAAGCCTTGCCACGCGTGTCATTCCCTGCCTGGACGTCGATGACGGCCGGGTGGTCAAGGGCGTCAACTTCGAAAACCTGCGGGACGCGGGTGATCCGGTGGAACTCGCCGCCGTTTACGACGCTGAGGGCGCCGACGAGCTGACCTTCCTCGACGTGACCGCTTCATCGTCGGGCCGCACCACCATGCTCGACGTGGTCCGCCGTACCGCTGAGCAGGTATTCATCCCGCTCACCGTCGGCGGCGGGGTGCGGACCGTCGCCGACGTCGACGTGCTGCTACGCGCCGGCGCGGACAAGGTGTCGATCAACACCGCCGCTATCGCTCGGCCGGAACTGCTGGCCGACATGGCTGCCCAGTTCGGTTCGCAGTGCATCGTGTTGTCGGTCGACGCCCGCACGGTGCCCGCCGGTTCGCCCCCGACGCCGTCGGGCTGGGAAGTCACCACCCACGGCGGGCGGCGCGGCACCGGCATCGACGCGGTGGAGTGGGCGGCCCGCGGCGCCGAGTTGGGTGTGGGGGAGATCCTGCTGAATTCGATGGATGCCGACGGCACCCGGGCCGGGTTCGATTTGGCGATGCTGCGGGCGGTTCGAGCGGCCGTGACGGTGCCCGTGATCGCCAGTGGGGGCGCCGGGGCGATCGAACATTTCGCTCCGGCGGTCATCGCCGGTGCCGATGCGGTGTTGGCGGCCAGCGTGTTTCACTTCCGGCAGTTGACCATCGGACAAGTCAAGGAAGCCATGGCCGCAGAAGGGATCACCGTGCGATGACGCTCGATCCGAACATCGCAGCACGCCTGAAGCGCAACGCCGACGGCCTGTTCACCGCGATCGTCCAGGAACGCGGTACCGGAGACGTGCTGATGGTCGCCTGGATGGATGACGATGCGCTGGCGCGCACTCTGGAGACCCGTGAAGGTACCTATTTTTCCCGATCCCGCGGCGAGCAATGGGTCAAGGGCGCAACGTCCGGCCACACTCAGCGGGTGCACACCGTGCGACTGGACTGCGACGGCGATGCGGTGTTGCTGGTCGTCGATCAGGTCGGCGGGGCGTGTCACACCGGCGACCACAGTTGCTTCGACGCCGACGTGCTGATGGAATCGGGCGCCTGACTCGCGCATTGGATTTCTTCAGTCAAATGTCAACAAAAGATTAAGTCTTTTTTGGTAGTGACTTAGGCCCAACTTATGAAGTATCTGATCCGAATCTCCCATGATCCGCTGCCGCGGGGCGCGGACATCGAGTGGGGGGACGTCCCATGGGTTGCACGAAATTTGTTGGTCGCGTTGGGGGATTGGCGATAGGACTGGGAATCGGGTCGGCGATGGCCGCGTTGCCGTGGGCGGCCTCGGCGGACATCACCGGCGCAGCTTCACCGGACGCGGGGTGGGCGGCGGATCTGTTGTCGGCGCTGCCGGCGGCCGATGCCACGACGCCGGACTTTGCCATCTCCTTCGACGGAATGTCGCTGCTGCAGGAAGGCAACGCGACTGCCACCACCATCGCAGGAAACTACGGCTTAGCGGTCGCGTACGGCGATGGCAGCAGGGCACTCGACAACGGCATGTACGACGGCGTCTACGCCAACGGCGCTGACAGCACCTCCTACGTCGGCGGCGGTACGGGCAACATCAGCGTCGCCGAAGGCGCCGACAGCATCACGAACGTCAATGGCGACGGCAACTACGTCGACGCGACTGGTTACATGAGTAACGCGAGTGCCGTCCTGGGTAACTCCAACACTGTCATCGCCGACGGCGCAAGCAGCCAGGCACAGGTCCTCGGCGGCAGCAACGACCTCGTGACCGTCTCCGGCGCCAACGACCTCGCCGACACGGGCAGCAGCAATGACGTCCTCGGGATCGTCGGGAACAACGACAGCCAGGCATTCACCCAGGGTCTGCACGACATTGCTCTGATCTTCGGCGACGGCAGTTCGGCGACCGCCGGCGGCGGCGACTACAACCTCGCCGCCGTATTCGGTGACGGCAGCACCGCATTCGCCGGATTGGGCAACAACGACTTAGCCGTCGCGTTCGGCAACCTGCTCGATGCCAGCGCGGTCGGAGGCAACATGACTGATTTCGAGCCGTCGCTCGCGGCGGGTAGCGCCATGGCCGACTTGTTCGGCGGATCGGTCACGAACGTCACCTGGCTGACCGACCTGTTGGACGGCTCATGGCTGAACGGCTTGCTGTGATCTGATCTCGCTCGGCGAATCGTCACCGGTTGTGCTGACTTCGAGAGCGCAGTCGGTGACGATTTTCCGCGGTCTGCTCGCCGACATGTACGTTTGCTGGTCCGGCAGGTGCTGCTTGCTCGGGGACGCACAATTTCCGGTGAACACCAGCGCGAGTCCGTCGCATTGAATGGTGACGCCGGTTCACCGGAAAATGCCGCACAAAGGGCGCGGATAAATGCGCGTCGATCTGCATGGATGTGTAGGTGGATTGGCCCTGGTTTTGCTAGCTTTTCAGGCGCGGCGTCGGTAGCCGCACCGACCAACTCGGGATAGCAGACCATGGGTGCACAGGCTGGACCATCGAGCGCGACCCGGCGCCTCCTCCGCATAGCTGCGGTTCCCTCCGGCGTGTTCGTGGTGTATGCCGCCTGGTTGCTTTCAGGGTGGGGCGGCGCGCCGATGATGAACGCCCTACATGTGTTCGCCGGCCTGGTTTTCCCGGGTTTCGCCGCCGCCAGCTGCGGGATTGCGGTGAGACGCAGTGGGGGCCGGCAGCGGCTGGGCTGGGGCGTGATGACGTTCGGTTCGTGTGCCCTGCAAATCGGTGCGATCGGCGTGCTGTATCACCGGTACTGGCAGCACTCCCTCTTCCCGCTGTACCCGCTGGGAGCAATGGGGGGATTTGTGCTCTTCCCCCTGGTCGCGTGCGTTGCCTTGTTGCTGTTCCCGGGGCGTTACCCGGGGGTGGCACGCCTGCGGATGCTGCTGGACGGCGCCATCATGGCGGCTGCGCTCTTTGTGGTGGCTTGGGCAGCACTACTGCGCAACGTGTTCACCTCGACGCACATGGACAGCGTCCACCAAGCGCTGGCGATCGGCTGCCCGGTCTCAGGTGTCCTGACGGTGACGGTGGCCGCTCTGGTGCTCACCCGCGCAACCGACGAGTGGCGCCAGACGTTGCGGGTGATGACGATCGGCCTGACGCTGATCGCCGCGTCCGGGGGTGCATATGTATACCTTCTTGCCCGTCACATCTATCTTTTCGACAGCCCTTTGGGTTTGGGGTGGACCGGCGGGGTGGTCGCCATCGGGATTTCCGCGCTCAGTGCCCCGGCGAATCTGCAGGAAGGTGCGACGACGCAGACCGGGACACTCGCGCCGTATTCGCTGTGGCTGCCCTACATCCCGCTGATGGTGGCGGGCGGACTGGAACTCAACGAGTTCCGCGAGGGTCTGGCTACGGATCCGGCGCGCGCGGTCGCTCCCTGGCTCATCGTCGCCGTCCTTGCCCGGCAGTTTCTGGTGGTCGCGGAAAACCGCCGACTGCTGCACAGCGTGTCCGACCGCGCGCTCCGCGATCCGCTGACCAGCCTGGCCAACCGGGTGTTGTTTCATGATCGGCTCGGTCACGCGATGCAGCTGTATCACCGCGATCAACGTCCGGTGGCAGTCCTGTCGATGGACCTCGACGACTTCAAACTCATCAACGACAACCTGGGTCACGCCGCCGGCGACGCGCTGCTGATACAGGCGGCCGAGCGGCTGATGAGCTGTGTGCGGACCGGCGACACTGTTGCCCGGCTGGGCGGAGACGAATTCGCCGTGCTCATCGAAGACGCCGGGGAGAACGCTCATCTGATCGTCTACCAGATCATGGAGGCGTTCGAACGCCCATTCGCCACCGATGACGAGATCATCTTCATGAGACCCAGCGCGGGCCTGGCGGTCGCCGGCGTCGATGAACCCGACCTGAGTGCGGCCGAGTTGCTCAAACAGGCTGACATGGCGATGTATTCGGCCAAACGACTCGGGGGCGGCTTACAGACTTTCAGTCCCGACATGCACGTCGGCGACGACACTTCCGGGTCGTTCTCCAGCGTCGACATTCAGTCGTCACGGAACGGATTGGTTGAGGTGCGGTTGCTCAGCGACTTGCGCCAGGCGATCAGCCATCGCGCTCTCACCGTGTTGTATCAGCCGAAGGTCGAGTTGGAGACCAGCCGTGTGGTGGGCGTCGAGGCGCTGGTGCGGTGGCCGCACCCGGTGTTCGGGATGGTGCAGCCACACCAATTTCTGCCGTTGGTGCGCCAGCACGGCCTGATGCGCAGCTTCACCGAATTGGTCTTGGACCAGGCACTCGGCGATGCCGCGCACTGGCGGCGCCGCGGGTCAGCGACGCCGGTGGCGGTCAACCTGTTTCCGCCGTTGGCGGGCGACGTCAATCTGCCCAAGCGTATCTTCGACGCCCTGGCACGCCACGATTTACCCGGCGATTCGTTGATCGTCGAAATCACCGAGGATCTGTTACTGGACAACATCGATCGGACCCGACTAGTACTGGAGACGTTGCGCGAGAACGACATTCACATCTCACTCGACGATTTCGGAAGTGGTTATTCGGCGTTGACCTATCTGCGCAAACTGCCCATCGACGAAGTCAAGGTCGACTACGACCTGATCAGCCACGTGCTGACGGATTCGCGGGCCGAGGCGATCGTCCGCGCGGTCATCGACCTGGCGCACGCGCTGGGCGTCACGACTGTCGCCGAGGGAGTGGAGAACGCGGAGATTGCCGAGTGGCTTCGTGACCGCGGCTGCGAAATCGCGCAAGGCATCCTGTACAGCCCTCCGATCACCGGGCCCGCGATGATGGAACTCTTGGTCTCGCCGGCCTCGCTCTGACCTACCCGGAGGTTTCCAGCCCATTGGCCGCGGCTATTGCGGCACGGGCCCATTCGTTGCGGCGCACGGCCGGCGCAATCCGCTCCTTGCGAATCAGCTCGGCGTTGACGTGCATGATCGCAGGTACCCGGAAGGCGAACGTGTGGTTGGCGGTGTCGACCGCCAGCAGGCCATCGGTGTCGGTGAATCCGTTGGCGCGCATGGTGTTCTCGGCCCACCGCGTCGGGGTCAGTCCGGAGAAGTCGTCGACATAGGCGACCCAGAGGTGAACGTTGTGTCGGCTTGACAGCTTGGACAGGGCGTCCTCGACCGCGGTTCGGCCCACGGCGGTCAGCTTGTCCGACGGATCGGTGATGTAGCGGGTCAATTGCACCGCGGTCGCGCTGCCGGCGCTTGCGTCACCGGCCGACTCGGCCGCCCTGTGGCGCATGACGTTCGCGCCGACCACTCCCGCCAACAGCAACAGCGTTACCGTCGCCCCCACCGCCAGCAGCAGCGCGGGACGTCGTTTAGCGGAAGCGCGCTTGGCGGGTGCGATCTTGGCCGGAGCGGAAATCTGTCTGGTCGGACGGTCCGCCGCCCCGCCGCCGACGCCGGTATGACCGGTCAGGGCCGCGGCGAAGTCCGAGCAGCTCGAGTAGCGGCCCGCCGGGTCTTTCGCCATGGCCCTGGCGATGACGGCGTTGAGGTCGACCAGGTCGGGCCGTCGCTCGCCGATCAAAGGCGGCGGCGCCGAGAGGTGCTGCGAGATCACCACCGCTGCGTTGGAGTTGTCGTAGGGCGCCGATCCGGTCAGTAGATGAAATGCCGTGCAGGCCAACGCATATTGGTCGGCACGTCCGTCGATGTCTTTGCCCATGAGTTGCTCGGGTGCGGCATAGGCCGTCGTTCCCATCACCATGTTGGTGGCGGTCAGACCGCTGATGTCACCGGCCTGTCGGGCAATGCCGAAGTCGGCCAGAAGAATTCGTCGTCCGCGCGGGTCGGTGTCACTGAGCAGAATGTTGGCCGGTTTGATATCGCGGTGCAGCAGGCCGCGCTGATGTGCATAGTCCAGGGCGTCGGCGATCGCGTTGATGATCTCGAATGCGTCGGCTTTCGGCAGTCCGGACGGGTACCTACTGCGGAGCAGTTCCGCCGCATCGGTTCCGTCGACGTAGTCCATCGACAACCACAGCTGACCGTCGAACTCGCCGCGGTCGTGAATTCCGACGATGTGCGGGTGCCACAACTCCGAGGCGACGTCTGCTTCCCGGCTGAACCGCTGCCGATACTCCTGGTCGGCGGTCAGCGCGGACGGCAAGACTTTGAGGGCGTCCCGGCGGGGCAGTCGCGGATGCTGCGCGAGGTACACCTCACCCATACCGCCGGATCCCAGCCGCCGGACAACGGTGTACCCGGCGAACGTGGCGCCGGTGTTCAACGGCATGCCAGGTTAGCCGCGCGCCCGCAGCGTCTGTAATGCCTTGTCGGCGTGGGAATCCATGCTCAACTCGCTGGAGATCACATCGAGCACCTTGCGGTCGGTGTCGATGACGAAGGTGGTGCGCTTGACCGGCAGCAGCTTGCCCAATAGGCCTCGCTTGACGCCGAATTGGTGGGCGATCGTGCCGTCGGTATCCGACAGCAGCGGGTAGTCGAACTTCTGGGCATCGGCGAACTTCGCCTGCTTGTCGACCGGGTCGACGCTGATGCCCACCCGGTTGGCGCCGACAGCGGCGAACTCCTGCGCCAGGTCGCGAAAGTGGCAGGCCTCCTTGGTGCATCCGGGGGTCATCGCAGCCGGGTAGAAGAACAGCACGACGGGCCCGTCGGAGAGCAGGGCGCTGAGCCTGCGCGGCGTGCCGGTCTGGTCGGGAAGTTCGAAGTCAGCCACGGTGTCACCGGTTTTCATGGCCGTCACGCTACGCCAGTGGCGATCAGGTCCGATCTGCCCATCTGGGAGGATGACCGCGTGCACGCCAACCTCGCCGCCGCCACCACGTCGCGGCAGCATTTCCGCGCTCTGGCGTCCGAGCATCGCGTCGTTCCGGTGACCCGCAAGGTGCTGGCCGACGCGGAGACCCCGCTGTCCGCGTACCGAAAACTGGCCGATAACCGGCCCGGCACATTCCTGCTGGAGTCCGCCGAGAACGGTCGGTCGTGGTCGCGCTGGTCGTTCATCGGGGCCGGCGCGCCGTCCGCGCTGACGGTGCGGGATGGGCAGGCGGTGTGGCTGGGCACCGTGCCGCAGGATGCGCCGACCGGCGGGGACCCACTGCAAGCTCTGCGCGCGACGTTGGAGTTGCTGGCCACCGCGGTGCTGCCCGGGCTGCCGCCGCTGTCCGGCGGCATGGTCGGCTTTTTCGCGTACGACCTGGTTCGCCGCCTGGAACGGTTGCCGGAGCTCGCCGTCGACGACCTGAAACTCCCGGACATGCTCCTGCTGCTGGCCACCGATCTGGCCGCGGTGGATCACCACGAGGGCACCATCACGCTGATTGCCAACGCGGTGAACTGGAACGGCACCGACGAGCGGGTCGACGAGGCCTACGACGATGCGATCGCGCGGCTGGACGTGATGACCGCGGCTCTCGAGCAGCCGTTGCCGTCGACTGTCGCGACATTCACCCGCCCCGAGCCGCAACACCGCGCGCAGCGCACGGTCGAGGAGTACGGCGCGATCGTCGAGCGCCTGGTGGGCGAGATCGAGCGCGGCGAGGCATTCCAGGTGGTGCCGTCGCAGCGCTTCGAGATGGACACCGACGTCGAGGCGATCGACGTCTACCGGATGCTGCGCGTGTCCAACCCCAGCCCCTACATGTACCTGCTTCACGTGCCCAATGGTGAAGGGGGAACAGCATTTTCGATTGCCGGATCCAGCCCTGAGGCGTTGGTGACGGTCCAGGACGGGTGGGCGAAGACGCACCCGATCGCCGGCACCAGGTGGCGCGGCGAGACCGAGGACGAGGACCAGGTGCTGGAAAAAGAGCTGCTGGCCGACGAGAAGGAACGCGCCGAGCATCTGATGCTGGTCGACCTGGGCCGCAACGACCTCGGTCGGGTGTGCGTGCCCGGAAGCGTGCGCGTCGAGGACTACAGCCACATCGAGCGCTACAGCCATGTGATGCACCTGGTCTCCACCGTGAGCGGGATGCTGGCCGACGGTCGCACCGCACTCGACGCCGTGACGGCCTGCTTTCCGGCCGGGACGTTGTCCGGCGCGCCGAAGGTGCGCGCGATGGAGCTGATCGAGGAAGTGGAGAAAACGCGACGCGGTCTCTACGGCGGCGTGATCGGCTACCTCGACTTCGCCGGAAACGCCGACTTCGCCATCGCGATCCGGACCGCCCTGATGCGGGACGGCACCGCATACGTGCAGGCCGGCGGCGGGGTGGTGGCCGACTCCAACGGGCCCTACGAGTACGCCGAGGCGACGAACAAGGCGCGCGCGGTGCTCAACGCCATCGCCGCCGCAGAGACCCTCAGCGATCCGGCTGTCGACGCTGCGAACCGTCATGGCTGATACCCGGCCCGTGGCCGGCCGTCGGACCCTGCGGGCGGCCCAGCTGCTGCTGGTGGTCGCGGCCGCCGGCCTGTGGGCAGCCTCGCGGCTGACCTGGGTCGAGCTGAACACTTTCGACGGGTTGGGCCCGCCGAAGCTGGTCACGTTGCCCGGGGTGGGGTGGTCGACGGCCCTGCTGCCGCTGGCGATCCTGCTGCTGGCCGCCGCGCTGGCCGCCCTGGCGGTACGCGGATGGGCGCTGCGGGTGCTTGCGGTGCTGGTGGCGCTCGCCAGCCTGGCGACGGGGTACCTGGGGATCAGCACGCTGGAGCTCCCCGATGTCGCTGCCCGGGGTGCCGAGCTCGCGCACGTGCCGTTGCTGGAGCTGGTCGGCAGCAAGCGTCACTACCCGGGGCCGGTGATCACCGTGCTGGCCGCGGTCATCATCCTGCTGGCCGCGGCGCTGTTGATGCGGGCCGCGACCTCGGCCGGGGGGACCGGCACGAAGTACGTGACCCCGGCCGTACGCCGTTCGGCGGAACGGCGCGACGAAGACCCGGTGTCGGAGCGCACGATGTGGGACGAGCTCGACGAGGGCCGTGACCCGACCGATTCGGCGGACGATCCGCCGCCCGAAGCGGAGACCGAGGGTCGGTGACGAACGCCACCGTGGCGCTCGCTACCCTCGATGCACGCCGTCAGTCATCAGGCGGCGGCCGGGGAGAGGAACCGACAGCATGAGTTCGGCAAGCGTGCTCGACTCCATTATCGAAGGAGTCCGCGCCGACGTTGCCGCTCGTGAAGCGGTCGTGAGCATGCCGGAGATCAAGGCCAAAGCCGAGGCCGCTCCGCCACCGCGTGATGTGTTGGCGGCGTTGCGCGAAGCCGGTATCGGTGTCATCGCCGAAGTGAAGCGGGCCAGCCCGTCGGCGGGCGAGCTCGCGTCGATCGCCGACCCGGCCGCTCTCGCATGCGCCTATCAAGACGGTGGCGCGCGAATCATCAGCGTCCTGACCGAAGAACGCCGCTTCCACGGCAGTCTCGCCGACCTCGATTCGGTTCGCGCCGCGGTGTCAATTCCCGTGCTGCGCAAGGATTTTGTGGTTGGCCCTTATCAGATTCACGAGGCCCGCGCGCACGGCGCCGACATGCTGCTGCTGATTGTCGCCGCACTGGATCAGCCGGCGCTGGAGTCGATGCTGGAGCGCACCGAATCGCTGGGCATGACCGCGCTTGTCGAGGTGCACACCGAAGGCGAAGCCGACCGGGCCCTGAAAGCCGGTGCTCGGGTCATCGGCGTCAACGCCCGCGATCTACGCACCCTGCGGGTAGACCGGGATTGCTTTGCACGCATCGCGCCCGGCCTACCGTCGGACGTCATCCGGATCGCCGAATCGGGTGTGCGAGGCAGGGCCGATCTGTTGGCTTACGCGGGTGCCGGTGCCGACGCCGTTCTGGTCGGGGAGGGCCTGGTCACCAGCGGAGATCCGCGGGCCGCCGTCGCCGACCTGGTCACCGCAGGCAAGCACCCGTCGTGCCCCAAGCCGGCCCGCTAACCCGTTTGAATCCGATGCGCCGCTTATCTGTTGAGCGTTCGTGATGGCAGACATATCGAGTCCGGAACTTCCGCGTTCCAGCGCCGCCATCGCTGAACCCACCCACCACGATCCCGACGCTCGCGGCCACTTCGGTAGCTACGGAGGCCGCTTCGTGGCCGAGGCTTTGATGGCGGTCATCGAGGAAGTCACCGCGGCCTATGAGAAGGTGCGCACCGACCAGGCCTACCTGGACGAGCTCGACCGCTTGCAGACCCACTACACAGGCCGGCCGTCGCCGCTGTACGAGGCGACCCGGCTCAGCGAGCACGCCGGCGGGGCACGCATCTTCCTCAAGCGAGAAGATCTGAACCACACCGGTTCTCACAAGATCAACAACGTACTCGGGCAAGCTCTGCTGGCACGCCAGATGGGTAAGACCCGGGTGATCGCCGAGACGGGTGCCGGCCAGCACGGCGTGGCCACCGCGACCGCGTGCGCGTTGCTCAACCTGGACTGCGTGATCTACATGGGCGCCGTCGACACCGCCCGGCAGGCACTCAACGTCGCCCGGATGCGGCTGCTGGGCGCCGAAGTGGTGTCGGTCGAGTCCGGATCGAAAACTCTCAAGGACGCCATCAACGACGCGTTCCGCGACTGGGTGACCAACGCCGACAACACCTACTACTGCTTCGGCACCGCGGCCGGGCCCCACCCGTTCCCGACGATGGTGCGCGACTTCCAGCGCGTCATCGGACTCGAAACGCGGGTGCAGATCCAGGATCAGGCCGGCCGCCTGCCCGACGCCGTCACCGCCTGCGTCGGCGGGGGATCGAACGCGATCGGCATCTTTCATGCCTTCCTCGACGACCCGGGAGTCCGACTGGTTGGTTACGAGGCCGCCGGCGATGGGGTCGAGACCGGCCGCCACGCCGCGACGTTCGCCGGGGGGTCGCCGGGCGCGTTTCAGGGGTCGTACTCGTTCCTGTTGCAGGACGAGGACGGCCAGACTATCGAGTCGCACTCGATCTCGGCGGGCCTGGACTACCCGGGCGTGGGCCCCGAGCACGCCTGGCTGAAGGACACCGGCCGCGCCGAATACCGTCCGATCACCGACACCGAGGCCATGGACGCATTCCGGCTGTTGTGCCGGACCGAGGGCATCATCCCGGCCATCGAATCGGCGCACGCGATCGCCGGTGCGCTCAAGCTCGGCCTCGAGATGGGCAGTGGCGCAATCATCGTCGTGAACTTGTCCGGCCGCGGGGACAAAGACGTGGAAACCGCCGCGAAGTGGTTCGGCCTGCTGGACGGCGACGATGCGGGCAGTGCAGCTGCCCAAGGGGGAGCCGGACAATCGGGTCTGGACAAATCATGACCGTCGAGCAGAGCGAGAAGAGCCGCCTGCAAGCACTTTTCGATGCATGTCGCGGCGAAGGGCGTGCGGCGTTGATCGGATACCTACCCACCGGGTATCCCGACGTCCCGAGGTCGGTCGAAGCGATGAAGGCGTTGACCGAATCCGGTTGCGACCTCATCGAAGTCGGTGTTCCGTATTCGGACCCGGGGATGGACGGACCGGTGATCGCGAACGCGGCGGAGGTTGCGCTGCACGGTGGGGTGCGGGTGCGCGACACGTTGGCAGCCGTCGAGGCGATCAGTGCGGCAGGCGGTCGAGCCGTCGTCATGACCTACTGGAACCCGGTGCTGCGGTACGGAGTTGAGGCCTTCGCGCGCGATTTGGCCGCGGCGGGCGGATTCGGGCTGATCACGCCGGACCTAATCCCCGACGAAGCCGAAGCGTGGCTCGAGGCCGCCGAACGGCATCACCTCGATCGCATCTTTCTGGTGGCCCCGTCCTCGACACGTCAGCGCCTGGCGGACACTGTCGCTGCGTCGCGCGGATTCGTTTATGCCGCCTCGACGATGGGCGTCACCGGCGCCCGCGACGTGGTGTCGAACGCTGCGCCGGAATTGGTCGCCAGGGTCAAGGAGGTCTCCGACATCGCCGTCGGGGTCGGACTGGGCGTCCGCTCGCGCGAGCAGGCCGCCGAGATCGCCGGCTACGCTGACGGTGTCATCGTGGGCTCGGCGCTGGTCTCCGCGCTGTCCGAGGATCTGCACACGATGCGTGCTCTCAGTGAAGAACTCGCCGTCGGTGTGCGGCAGAGGATCTCGACACCATGACCACGACTGTCCTGGCGTATATCCCCAGTCCGCCGCAGGGCGTGTGGCATCTGGGACCAATCCCGATCCGGGCCTATGCGTTGTTCATCATCGCCGGAATCATCGCGGCGTTGCTGATCGGCGACCGTCGCTGGGAAGCGCGCGGCGGCGAGCGCGGCGTGATCTACGACATTGCCCTGTGGGCCGTTCCGTTCGGGCTTGTCGGGGGCCGGCTATACCACTTGGCGACTGACTGGCGCACCTATTTCGGCGACGGTGGTGCGGGACCCATTGCTGCGCTGCGCATCTGGGACGGCGGCCTGGGCATCTGGGGCGCTGTGGCGCTGGGCGGGGTGGGCGCGTGGATCGCCTGCCGTCGTCGGGGCATTCCGCTGCCGGCGTTCGGCGACGCGATCGCGCCCGGCATTGTCCTCGCGCAGGCGATCGGGCGCCTCGGGAACTACTTCAACCAAGAGCTTTTCGGCCGCGAGACCACCATGCCGTGGGGCCTGGAGATCTTCTACCGCCGCGACCCCGCCGGATTCGTCGATGTGCATTCACTTGACGGGGTGTCGACCGGGCAGCTCGCGATGATCGTACAACCGACGTTTCTGTACGAATTGCTCTGGAACTTATTGGTTTTCGTCGTTCTGCTCTACCTCGATCGCCGATTCACGATCGGGCATGGGCGATTGTTCGCGTCTTACGTCGGGCTCTACTGCGTCGGCCGGTTCTGGGTTGAATTGCTGCGTGACGACACCGCGACGCACATAGCCGGCATCCGGATCAACTCCTTCACGTCCACTTTTGTGCTCATCGGCGCGGTGGTGTACCTGATCCTGGCGCCCAAGGGCCGCGAAGATCCAGCGACGCTCAGCGGCTCGGCTGCTGAGTTGCTGGAGCCGGACTCGATCGAGGACTCCACCGCTGCGGCAACCGAGTCAGCCGAGACGACCCCGCCGGCCGTCGACGCCGAGAAGGAAGCCGAGCCCGCCGACGAGCCGGACGCCGAGGTCGAATCGGCCGACGGGCAGGACGAGACGCCGGAGTCCGACGATGCAGCGGAAGCCGACGGCGACGAGGTGGAGAGCGGGGAAACTGACGCGAAGCCGGACGACGACTCCGTTGCAGACGAGCCGCAGTCATCCGACGCGAAGCCGGACGACGACTGATGTCCGGCCCGGCCGCGCATGGCGCTGATCGGCCCGCTGCACGCCGGGATCGACCGCAGCTGTACGCGTTGCTCGGATCGGGCGCGCTGCTGGCAGGCGCGCTCGCCTACATCGGTCTGGCCGACCCGCACCGGCCGGATTCGTTCTTCCCGGCCTGCCCGTTCCGGCTGCTCACCGGATGGAGCTGCCCGGCATGCGGCGGCCTGCGGATGGTCCACGACGTGCTGCACGGCGATCTGCTGGCGGCAATCCACGACAATGTCGTACTTCTGGTCGGGCTCCCGCTGCTGGCCGCCTGGGTTCTGCTGCGCCGACGCAGGGGGAAGTGGCCGTTGACACTCCCGGCGGTTGCGGCGGTGATGATCACGCTGCTGGCGTGGACAGTGGTGCGTAACCTGCCCGGATTCCCACTGGTTCCGACGCTGCTCACCCACTAGCCCGCTGCTCGAAGCGGAACTGACGCGAGATGATCAGTTCGCGCGACTATGCTTTTCGTGTGGCAAGGCGCGGAAAGATCGTCTGTACTCTCGGTCCGGCCACTAGCTCCGACGAGTCGGTTCGGGCCTTGGTCGAAGCCGGAATGGATGTCGCCCGGCTCAACTTCAGCCACGGTGAATACAGCGATCACAAGGCCTCCTACGACCGGGTGCGTGCCGCCTGCGACGCCACCGGCCGGGCAGTCGGCGTGCTGGCCGACCTGCAGGGCCCCAAGATCAGGCTTGGGCGTTTCGCCGACGGGCCGACGTATTGGGCTGACGGCGAAACCGTGCGGATCACTGTCGCGGACTGCGAAGGCAACCACGACCGCGTCTCGACCACCTACAAGCAGCTGGCCAAAGACGCGATGTCCGGCGACCGGGTCCTGGTGGACGACGGCAATGTCGGCCTGGTGGTCGACCACATCGATGGCGACGACGTGGTGTGCACCGTCACCGAAGGCGGACGGGTCAGCAACAACAAAGGAATGTCGCTGCCCGGCATGAGCGTGTCAGCACCCGCGCTGTCGGAAAAAGACGTCGACGATCTCGAGTTCGCGATGCATCTCGGCGTCGACATGGTGGCGCTGTCCTTCGTCCGCTCACCGTCGGACGTCGAGCTGGTGCACGAGGTGATGGACCGGGTCGGCCGGCGCGTGCCGGTGATCGCGAAGCTGGAGAAACCGGAGGCGATCGACAACCTCGAAGCCGTGGTGCTGGCTTTCGATGCGGTGATGGTCGCCCGTGGTGACCTGGGTGTCGAGTTGCCGTTGGAAGAGGTGCCGCTGGTTCAAAAGCGCGCCATCCAAATGGCAAGGGAGAACGCCAAACCCGTGATCGTGGCGACCCAGATGCTCGAATCGATGATCGAGCATTCTCGGCCGACGCGGGCGGAGGCATCCGACGTCGCCAACGCGGTCCTCGACGGCGCCGACGCAGTGATGCTGTCCGGTGAGACGTCGGTCGGCAAATATCCGCTGGCCGCGGTGCAGACAATGGCCCGCATCATCTGTGCGGTGGAGGAGAATTCGACGGCTGCGCCACCACTGACGCACGTGCCCCGAACCAAGCGCGGCGTGATCAGTTACGCCGCCCGCGATATCGGCGAACGGCTCGACGCCAAGGCACTGGTCGCTTTCACCCAATCCGGTGACACCGTCCGGCGGCTTGCGCGACTGCACACGCCTTTGCCGTTGCTGGCGTTCACCCCGTTGCCCGAGGTGCGCAGCCAACTGGCCATGACCTGGGGCACGGAGACGTTCATCGTCCCGATCATGCAGACCACCGACGGCATGATCCGCCAGGTCGACAAGTCGCTGCTGTCGCTGGGCCGTTATAAGCGCGGCGACATGGTGGTGATCGTGGCGGGCGCACCGCCGGGCACCGTCGGGTCGACGAATCTGATTCATGTGCACCGCATCGGCGAAGAGGACGTCTAGCGGCTTTCACTAAGCTAGCCCGGTGTCTGACTTCGACGAGCTGATAGAGGTGCTGGACCTGCACCACGAGAGCGATGACGTTTTCGTGGGATCTCATCCCAGTAAGAACCCGCCCCGGACGTTCGGTGGTCTGATGATGGCGCAGTCGTTCGTGGCGGCCAGCCGGACCCGCGACCGCAACCTGCCACCCAACGCGCTGTGCGCGCACTTCATCAACGGCGGCGACCCGGCTAAAGACCTCCAGTTCGAGGTGATTCGGCTCCGCGACGAACGCCGCTTCGCGAACCGCCGCGTCGACGTGACCCAGGACGGAATGCTGCTGGCGACGGTGATGATTTCCTACCTTGCCGGCGGCGCGGGTCTCGAGCACAACGTGGAGCCGCCCGACGTCGCCGATCCCGAGGACGTGCCGCCGCTCGTCGAGCGGCTACGCGGCTACGAGGACCGAGTGCCACTGTTCGTCAACGCATTGCAGCCCATCGAATGGCGGTACACCAACGAACCGTCCTGGGTGATGCGCGAGAACGGCAATGAGCTCGCCTACAACCGGGTGTGGGTGAAGGCCGACGGGGAGCTGCCGAGTGATCCGGTGCTGCACACCGCGACCATGCTGTATTCCTCGGACACTACGGTGCTCGATTCCATCATTACGACACACGGACTTTCGTGGGGATATGACCGCATCTTCGCTGCGACGGTGAACCACTCAGTCTGGTTCCACCGTCAGGTGAACTTCAACGAGTGGCAGCTTTACTCGACGTCGTCGCCGGTCGCGGCGGATTCGCGCGGCCTGGGCACCGGCTATTTCTTCGACCGCTCCCGGCGGGCGGTGGCCACCGTGGTGCAAGAAGGCCTGGTGAAGTATTTTCCGGATATCCGCTAAGGTCTTGCCAGACAGCGTCTCTAGGGCTCCAGACAGCGTCTCTAGGGCTTTGGTACCGGCGTCAAGGTGACGCTCAACCGATCCTGCACGCTGCGCCGAAACTGATCCGCGCAGTGTTGTTCCGCGATCTGGTTGTTGCCGGCCTTCTGAATGCAGTCGATGTAATCGCCGCCTCGGACGTCCTTCCAGACTGTCGTCCAGATCGCGATGAACGCCAGACCGACGACGATCGCCAAGGCGCCCAGCACAATACCGGCGATGGCGACTCCACCGTTGTCGGCGATCCCGCGCTTGGCCCGTCCGCGCCCGACGGCGCCGATCACGATCGCGATGGCGCCCAACGCGATAGGAGCGAACACCGTTGCGACACTCAACAGGCCGATGACGGCCAGCACCAGCGCGGCGATACCGAAACCGTTCTTCGGCGCCACCGGTGGCGGCGGCGCGTAGAAGGGCGGGGGATAGCCCGGCGGGTACGGATACAGCGGCCCGGTATGCGGTGCTCCCGCGGAGTTGTCCCGTCGAACCGGCTGATCCGAAGATCCGGTCATGGCTCGCTCTTTCACTCGACCGTCATGGACGACTGCTCGTAACGCTACCCGGTTGCGGCGATCGACAGGTCCGGACATCGAACGCCGGTCGGCAAGCGATGGGTCGCCACCACGACTGTCCGGTCCGGGGCGATCAGACCGCCGGCGGATGTCAACAGGTTGCCGAGAATCATGTCGGCAGAAGCCGCGTCCAGGTGCTCGGTCGGCTCGTCGAGCAGCACAATCGGTGCGCGCGAAATCAGCACCCGGGCAAGCAGCAGCCTGCGGCGCTGACCCGCCGACAGCGCCCGCGCACCGCCGGTCATGATCGTGTCGAGTCCGTACGGTAGGCCGGCAAGCCACTCGTCCAGGCCGACCTGTCTCAGTGCGCCGACCAACTGCTGATCCGGGCAGTCACCGCACGCGACCAGAAGGTTGTCCCGGACGGTCGTCGCGAAGACATGCGCGTCCTCGGCGAAAAAGATTGTGGCTCTGCGTATCTCGACTTCGTCGAGAACCCGCAACGGCGTTCCGTTCAGCATGACGTCGCCGTGCAACGGTTCAAGCAGCCCTGCCAGAGTCATCAGCAACGTCGTCTTGCCGGCACCGCTGGGACCGGTGACGGCGAGCCGGGCACCCGGCGGCAGATCGATCGTCACCGCTGCCGACACAGGGCGGCTGCGGTGTCCAACCACCAGGTTTGCGCTCTGCAAGCGCCCAGTCAACGGCGGAAGTGGACCTCGGGCTGCCTCCGCGATCGGCGATGTGTCGCCGGCGGGATCCAGATCGAGCAGACGGCGTGCCGCCAATCGGGAACGTGTCAACTGAATGGCAGCGGGGGACAGCGCGGTCGACGCCTCGAACGCCGAGAGCGGCACAAGCATCAGGACCGCGAGCGTGGTCGGCGCCACCGAGCCCGCCATACCGATTCCCGCCACGACCGCGCCGAGCACGCTGACCCCAATGGCCGCGGTGGACACCGCTTCCGCGAACGCCGCCGGCCGAGCCGCAACGTCGATGGCCTCGGCCCAACTACGCTGACGGCGTTGCGAATCCAGGACGATGTCGCCCAGCCGACCGGCCACCCGAAGCTCGTCGGCATGCTCAAGGGCCAGCATCGCCGACACGTCACGAGCGGAATGATGTTGGCGTGCAACTTCTTCCTGGTGTGAAGCCGCTTTCGAAGCCAGCCAGGGCGCAACGACGTCGGCGGCCAGCAAGCATGCAGCCAGGATCGCTGCGGCCAGCGGAGAGATGACGCCGACGGTCACGACCGCCGCCAGCGCGAGAACAGCGGCGACACTGAACGGCAGCAACGAGCGGACCAACACGTCGGCCAACTGGTCGACATCTGCGCCGAATCGCGTGACCAGCTCGCCGCTGTGCCATTGAGCGGCAAGGCCGGCAGGACCGTGTGCCAGTCGGTGGTAGACCAGCGTCCTGGCATGGCCGCTCGCCCGCAATGCGGTGTCATGGCTGACCAGCCGTTCGCAGTAGTGCAGCACGCCGCGGGAAATCGCGAAGGTTCGAACCGCGACCACCGCGATCGAGAGGTCCAGTATCGGAGGCATCTGCCACGCGCGGGTGATCAACCATGCCGACAGCCCCGCCAACGCCAGTGCGCTTGCCTGCGACAGCACACCGAGCGCAATTGCCAGTAGCAGGCGGGGAATCCGCGGGTGCAGGAGGCGCACCGCCACGAGCAGCGGGTCAGGCGTGAACACGATGGATTTCACCCGCCCCGATCACCTCGATGACGCGGTCGGCGATGCCGACGACCGATTCCCGGTGGCCGACCACGATGACGGTGTCACCAGTCCGGGCCCGCTCCACGACAGCCCGCAGTACCTTGGTCTCGGTTGCGGCGTCCAGATGGGCAGTGGGCTCGTCGAGCAGCAGCAGCGGCGCCGAGGACCCGAGCGCGCGAGCCAGGCCGAGACGCTGCCGCTGACCGAGCGACAGTCCCAGGCCGCCGCTTCCGATGACGGTATCGAGACCTTCCGGTAGGTCTCGCAGCACGCGATCGAACCCCGATGTCGCGCAGGCACGTTCGACATCGTCGATGGCGCCGAAGAGCGACAGGTTGTCGGTGACAGTGCCGGGGATCAGGACCGGGCGCTGCGGCAGCCAAGACAGTTGCCGCCACCATGCGGCCGGCTCGAGGTCGGTCATCGCGACCCCGGCCACGGTGACCTCGCCGTCGGTAACCGCCGTGATATAAGCGACGACCTGAAGCGTCGTGCTCTTTCCCGCGCCGTTCGCACCGGTGAGCACGGTCACCTGACCCGGCTCAATCACCGCACTGAGCTGACGGGGGCACACCCCGTCCCGACCTGTCACGCTGACACCCTCGAGCACGATCACCGCGCCCCGCGCCGCGACGGCACGGGTACCAGGCAGGGTGGGCGCGGCGCCCTCGATCAGCGCGAACGCCTTGTCGGCCGCAGCCCGGCCGTCCTGTGCGGCATGGAATTCCACGCCGATGCGGCGCAGCGGCCGGTACACGTCAGGCGCGAGCAGCAACACGGTCAGACCGGTGGTCAGGCTGATCTCGCCGAATACCAGCCGCATTCCGATACCGACCGCGATCATCGCGACCCCGAGTGTGGCGAGAAGTTCCAGGACCAGCGCAGACAGAAACGCGATTCGTAGCGATGCCATGGTTGAACGTCGCTGCGCCGCGGCTAATTCGGCGATCCGCCGTTCCGGTCCGGTGGCGCGCCCGAGCGCCCGCAGCGTAGGAATTCCGGCGATCAGATCCAGCAACCTGGCCTGCAGGGTGGAGATCGCTTCGAGCGCGGCCGCGGACCGCTCGGCGGTCGCCAACCCGATCAGCACCATGAAGATCGGGATCAACGGCAAGGTGATCAGCACGATCACCGCCGACCGCAGGTCGTACAGGCCAACCACCCCAGCGCTGACCGGAGTGAGTATTGCCGCGAGCAGTAGTGCCGGCAGATAGGCCGTGAAATACGGGCGGAGCCCATCGAGCCCGCGGGTGACCACCGCGGCGGCGTCGTCGCGTTGCGCCGCCAATTGCCTTGGCTGCCGGGCGGTGACGGCGGTGAGGACCCGGCCGCTCAGATCGGCGATTACGTCGCTGGCGCCCCGTTGGCCGACCCGGGCCTGCAGCCAGTGCGTCACGGTACGCACCGCCCATACCGTCAGGAAGATCCCCAACATCGGCGCCCATCGGTCGACGCTGCGCGCGGAGGGATCAGTGATCACCCCTGAGGTGATGTGCGCCAGAAGGATTGCCGAGCTTATCGCGCACCCGGAAACGACGACACCGCAAACCGTTGTCGCGACGAGGAATCGTCGCAGTGCCGGCGATGTCCGCCAGAGCCGGGAATCCAGCGGCCCCCGGCCGCTGGCGCTCAGTGCGCCCGCCTCGCCAGCCCGATCGACGGCGGTATGTGGTCGGCTGAAATCCGTTGCCGGAAAACCCAATACGTCCAACCTTGGTAGACGACGGTAAGTGGTGCCATCAGCGCGGTCACCCAGGTCATGATCTTGAGGGTGTACGGAGTCGACGAGGCGTTGTAGATCGTCACGTTCCACTGTTTGTTGAGCGTCGAGGGCACCAGGTTCGGGTAGAGCGCGCCGAACAACAGAATGACGACCGCCGCCACGACCAGTGCGGTGCACAGAAACGCCCAGCCGTCGGACCCGCGGCGCCACACCAGCGCGACGGCGGCCAATTGGGCGACCACCGCGATCGCCAGTACCACCCACGTCCACTGTTTGCCGTAGACCAGTTGGGTCCACAGCCCGAACGCCCCGACCAGCCCGGTCACCGGGAGTGCCAGGTACTTTCCGAAGCGGTGAGCGTCGTCGCGTATCGGGCCCGCTGTTTTCAGGCTGACGAAAACCGCGCCGTAGAACAGGAAAAGGCCCGCCGTGGCCAGACCCCCCAGCAGCGTGTAGACGTTGAGCACGTCGCCGATCGACAACGCGACTTGGCCTTCGGCGTCAACCGGTAGCCCGCGAACCAGGATTGCGAAAGCCACGCCCCACAACACGGCGGGCAACCACGAACCCGTGGCGATTCCGATGTCGGCCCACCGCCGCCACTTCGGATCATCGACCTTTCCGCGCCACTCGATGGCCACCGGTCGCACGATCATGCCGACCAGGATGGCCAGCAGCGGCAGATACAAGGTCGAGAAGACGGTGGCGTACCAGCCCGGGAATGCGGCGAACATCGCTGCGCCGCCGGTGATCAGCCACACCTCGTTGCCATCCCAGACCGGTCCGATGGTGTTGAGCGCGGCGCGGCGGTGGGCTTCCGCGTCACCGGCACCGACGCGGGCGAACGGCTCCATCAACATTCCCACGCCGAAGTCAAAGCCCTCGAGGATGAAGAAGCCGAGGAAGAGCAGCCCGATGACGCCAAACCACAACTCTTGCAATCCCATCGGTCAGCTCCTTGGGGTCAGCACGCCTCAATAGGCGAAGGACAGCGGTGCCACTTCTTCATTACTGGGTGGTTGCGGTGGAGCGGGTTCGGCGTCGTGTTCCAGGGGCCCTTCGACGACGTATCGCTTGAGCAACCAGAACCAAATCACCGCCAGCACTGCATAAATCAGGGTGAAGGTGACCAGCGACGTGATGACCACACCGGAGGCGTGATGCGAGACCGCGTCGTGCACGGTGAACCGTACCTGGGGGTCGCCGGTCGGATTGGGCGCGACAATCCATGGCTGGCGGCCCATTTCGGTGAAGACCCAGCCGGCGATGTTGGCCAGGAACGGTGTGGGGATGGCAATCAGGGCCAACCAGGAGAACCATCGCTGAGTAGGGCTTCGGCCACCGCGGGTGAGCCACAGGGCAACAACCGCGAAAAGGACGGGGATTGCCAGCAGACCGATCATCGCGCGAAACGACCAGTAGGTGACGAAAAGGTTTGGCCGGTAGTCATTCGGGCCGAACCGCTGCTGGTAGTCCTGCTGGATATCGCGGACGCCCGGCAACCGGACGTCGTGAGTCCGTCCCTGCGCAAGGAACGGCAGTACGTAGGGCACTTCGATCAACCGGGTGATGCTGTCGCAATTGTTCTGGGTGCCCACCGTCAGGATGGAGAAATCCGGATCGGTCTCGGTGTTGCACAACGATTCCGCAGACGCCATCTTCATCGGCTGCTGAACGAACATCAGCTTGCCCTGGTGATCGCCGCTGAAGAACAAACCAACCGTGGCCAGCAGGGCGACCCAACAGCCCAGGATTGCCGCCGGGCGGAAGACGGTCCGCAGGTCGGACTCCGGTTCGGGCTGATCCGTTGCCGGCCTCCCCGAGCGCACCAGCCACCATGCGCTGACAGCGGCGACAAACGTGGCGGCGGTCAGCAAGGCGCCGGCCACCGTGTGCGAAAACGCCGCGCGCGCGGTGTTGTTGCCCAACAATGCGGTGATGCTGTGCAACTCCGCGCGCCGAGTTTCGGGGTTGTAGTGCGCGCCAACCGGGTGCTGCATAAAGGAATTCGCCGCGATGATGAAGAACGCCGATACATTGACGGCGATCGCAACAATCCAGATACAGGCCAGATGTGCCAGTCGGGGCAGCCGGCTCCAGCCAAAGATCCACAATCCGATAAACGTGGACTCGAAGAAGAACGCGGCCAGGCCCTCCATCGCAAGTGGCGCGCCGAACACATCTCCGACGAAGCGGGAGTACTCGCTCCAATTCATCCCGAATTGGAACTCCTGCACGATGCCGGTAGCCACGCCGATCGCAAAATTGATCAGGAACAACTTCCCGAAAAACTTGGTGAGCCGGTACCAGGCCACGTTGTCGGTGACCACCCATGCCGTCTGCATGACAGCGATCAACGGCGCCAGACCGATAGTGAGCGGCACAAAAATGAAGTGATAGGCGGTGGTGATACCGAACTGCCACCGCGACACATCGACGACGTTCATCTGGCATCTCCCGCGCGACGAGCCGAGCTACTACGACGCAGTGTAGTAGAAGGCTGCTGTGATCGCTATCAGACTGTGCGCTCTACCACGGGTCGTCAAGAGTCCTTCGGCAGTCCCCCGGCCAGCGACTTTTCCATCCGCCTGGACGCACTGCGGATGCCGAACGACGACACGATCTCGAAGACCCCGATCACGATCAGCCAGATTGCGACGACCAGCGTCAGGATCTCGATGCTCTCCAGTGGGGCTCCGAGCATCACGATGCCGGCCAGCAGGCTGACCAAGCCCAGGAAGATTTGCCAGGCGCGCCCGGGCAGATGGGGATCGCTGATAGCCGACACGGACGTAGCCACACCGCGAAAGATGAATCCAATACCGATCCAGATAGCAAGCAACAGAACCGCATTGATCGGATCGGTACCGAAGTGCCTGAAGCACAGCACTCCCAACACCAGCGAGGCGGCCCCGCTGATGAACGACAGCACCCGGCCACCGGCCGAGACGTGCAGGGCGAATGCGAAGAAGACCTGCGCAGCGCCGGTGACCAACAGGTAGATCCCGAACAGGGCCGCCGCGATGAGGATGGAGTGTTCTGGCAGAACGTAAATCAGGATGCCCAGGGTCAGCGACAGAATCCCCGACAACAGAGTCGACTTCCATAGATGCGGCAACAACTTTGGAGCAGCAATGGTTTCCATGTCCGAGATTTTCCCACAAACAGCACCAAGGCGAGGGATTTGCGAGGTGTCAGACTCTGGCCGTTTGAGGTGTCTTCGCGCGGACGTCACCGGAACCAGTATCAGTCTTGCGCCCGATCAGGTACCAGGTGCGCATGCACCCCTTGCCCTTGACTTCGATATCGCCCCGCTCCTGTAGCACGAAATCGTCTTTCAGCCGTAGATAAACGTCTTCCGGCACTTGGATCCGGCCAACCGAGTCGGTGGTCTCCATCCGGGATGCGACGTTGACCGCATCACCCCACACGTCATAGAAGAACCGGCGTGAACCGACGACGCCGGCGACGACAGGCCCGCACGCCAGCCCGATTCGCAGTGGGAGCGGATCGCCTCGCGAATCCTTCAGTGCGCGTACGACCTCGGCCATGTCGAGCGCAAATGCTGCCAGTGCCTCGACATGATCGGCACGTGGTTGCGGCACTCCGCTGACCACCATGTAGGAGTCGCCGCTGACCTTGATCTTCTCCAGACCGTGCTTGTCTACCAGCGCATCAAAATCGCCATAGAGCTTGTCCAAGAACAGGATCAACTGATCCGGCGCCATGTCACTGGCCCGCTCGGTGAAGCCCGCGATGTCGGCGAACAACACCGAGGCGTCCTCGTACTTGTCGGCAATGATGTTGCGCGCCGGATCTTTTAGACGTTCGGCGACGCTGGCCGGCAGGATGTTGGCCAACAGCGCTTCGGAGCGTTCGTATTCCATTTCCATGGCCGCTTCGGCGCGGACGATCTCGCGCACCGCATACCACACGGTCGTCACCACCATGATGCAGGCCGAAATGGTGGTGACGATAAAGCTCAGCGACAACGCCCAGCCCGGTTGAGCGCCGGTGTCGCGGGGGACCAGAAACTGCAGTGTGATCACCAGGCCGGCGGCGATGGCGGCCAGAATCGACGCGAGGAAGATGCGGTCGACGCCGAGTTGCAGCACGACCAGGCAAGCCGCGACCAGGAAGTAGAACTGCAAACCCGAGCCGGTGCCGACAAACCAGCAGATCGCGAAGATCGATAGATACGCGGTACCGATGAAGGTCAGTGGCGGAAGCAGTTCGCCGAAGCGGTGCAGCATCGGCACGGTGGCGTAGATAGCCGCGCCGACTATGTTGATCATCCCGGTCCACCAGAGGTGGGGCGATGCGGTGGCTTGGACTATGCCGAAACCGGCGCTGATGAAGACCGCCATTGTCGCGGTGAGGTTCAGGATGCGACGACGGCGCAGGATTCGGTCGGCGTAGACCTGGCTGCGGGCGCGGGGTAACTCCCGCGCTGCCGCTACAGAATCCGGTGTTCGCCGCGAACCTGCTGGTCGTTGGGCGGCGCACCGCTTAGCCACCACACCGAAAGCCTAACGGCTGAAGCGAAGCCTGGGGGAATTCTTGTCAAGCGCTGTGTATGCGACGTCCATGACCTGCCGCAGAGGTGTTGAGGGCGGCGCCCCCTACATGGCCAGGCAAACCTGTATGTAGTGATAAGAGCCGTCGACCGAGATTGACACGGTGAAGCAACGTTGTCCGTGCGTATCGTCTGACGGTTTGGCCGAAGCAGTCACGTTGAGCCCGTGGGTTGGGTCGGCGCTGGCCGCGAGGATGGCCGAGGCGACCGACCTACCGAATGACTCGTAGGTCTGCGCGGATGCCGCTGCCAAAATGTATCCGGCAGCATCGGGCGATGGATCGGTCATTTCTTCTCCTCAGAATGGAATCGGTTGCGGCTCAATGCAGCCGTACCACGCTCCTGGGCGTCAAGTCCCGAAAACCGGGCTTTGATTCCGAAAAGTTGGCAAAGCGTTAGACGCCGAAGCACCTCTCGGTTCAGCCGGCGTTGCGCCCTCGGTGAGATTTTGACCCTATTTCAGTGCCTGCCGGGGGAGTTGGAACCCCTTCCAACAGCGTAAACCCGGCACTGCAGATCATGGGAAATATCTGTAGCTGTGGACACGAATTCGCTTCGGGCACTTGGGTATTCCCGCCGGGAACCTGAGCGCTTAGCCGACGTCTGAATAAGTGATCGGGCCGTCCCACTCTCCGGGGTGGCCCGATCGATGCGGGGTGGGCCTCCCCGACCTCTTCTTCTGAACCGTCGCCTCGGTGTCTGCCGACGCAGCGGCCTCAGTCAGCGCCTCAATTAACTGGCGGGCCTCTGCTGGCGTGATCGGATCACCTGGGACGTCAACAGCGATGCGCCGTTGGATGCGCCCGTCAAGGTGTTGCTTGCCGATGACGGCGACAGTGATGGGATAAGGCCGTCCGTTGTGGGTCGTGTGCTCGACCCTCCAGCTGTACCCGTCGAAAAGTCGTTGGCCGTCTTCCCAGGGGCCGATCCATGTTGCGTCTTCGGGTTTGTGGGTCACGGCTGCAACTCCTCTGTAGCCCCCTTGGCCCGAAACGATACGCTACGTAGCGGAGCTTATTTACCCGGGGTCCTACCGGTGGTGGATGGCCGGGGGGCGGTGGCCCGCTCCTAAAAGCCAGACAAGACGTTCCCCACGGGGTGACGGCCCATGAGCTGCGGCACCCCGTGGCGTCACCGGTGACGCTTCCGGCGCGAATCATGCTTCTAAAGTGTGGTGCCCTCGGTGAGATTCGAACTCACACTGCACGGGTTTTGCCGCACATGTCGCACATTGCTGTCTTGGGTATCTTTACTGATTTGGAAACATGCAGCTCAGAAGCTCGGAATTCCGCCGGCTGTCTTGGCTCAGAATGGTGGTAGATCACCCGGCTGGGGTGCGTCGAACGTCACGCTGTCGTTGGCGTAGTTGAGGTAGATCGGCTCTGTGAAGAACGGAACTACGCCGCTGTCGATGGCGGTTCCGGACGCCGTGGCCGGGACTTCATTGTCGCCGACCAGATACTGGTACAGCTCCGTGCCGCCTTGGCTGGTGTACACGGTGATGAGCGACCCGGGCGCGACGTCTCCGGCCAGGCTCGCCGGGATTGTGCCGTAGCCGCCGCCAGAATCGATGGTGTCGGACACCGTCGTTCCGACGGGGTTCTGCCCCAGGATGTTCGAGACGGTCTCGTAGAGGTCGCCGGTCGGCGTCGAGCCAACGCTGGGGAGGGTAGCGATCGCGGTGAACGGGTTGTAGTCGTCGACGATCAGCCCGCCCCCGAGTGCGAAGGGTGTGTCGTCGACGGTCACCCCGGTGAAGCCCGCGCCGGCCAGCGGGCTCACGCCCGCGCCCTCGCTAGTACCTTGGCCGATGCCCATGATGCCCGACACCTGATCACCGGTCAGCAAGTTCTGGAATGCGTCATTAGAGGACAGGGTCCCCAGGTTGCTCGGGTCCCATGAGTAGACCTCCATCTCGACCGGGGTGTTGGTGATGAGGTCGTTCACTCCGCCGTTGGTCAACGCCGTGTAGTCGACCGAGACGCCGTCGTAGGTCAGGTAAAGGAAGTCCACCCCGTGGTAGCTGCTTTCCCCGAACCCGACGGGAAAGCCCAGGTCGTATAGGTTCTGCAGCTCGGTGATGAAGTTGTAGCTGTTTCCATCGAAGTTCGTGAAGGGAACGACCAGGCCGCTGTAGTTGGTGTCGACGAGCAGGTTGGTGGGCGAGTCTCCGTCGATGCTGGCATAGGCCGACAGCTCATTCCCGTTTTGAAGGCCGAGCGGAATGTCGTAGACACCGGTGGTCGGCGAGTCGACGGTCCCGGTGGTTGCCGCCGTCGCCGCGGCAGCCGATGCGGATTCCACACCGGGCTGGGCCACGTCGATCGAGTTGATGGCGCTGAACGCGTTGTCGGCCCAGCTGGTCAGATCGGCGGCGGCCGACGGGTCGAACGTGGCAACCGATTCGGTCAGGGACGTCAGGATCGGCTGGATGATCGGATCGATCAAGGCGTCGAAGTCGGCCTTGGCGGGAGCGGCGGAACTGGTAGCCAGTGCTGCTGCGGCGAAGAACATACTCGCGCCAGCACCGACCACACCGAAACCTGCTGCGCTCTTCCTGCTTCCATTCCGAACAGCCATTGCTTGCCTTCCCCCGTGGACGTGGTAGTACCAGCCCCGCAAAACCTCAGAAACTTTAGCGTTTCTTTCAGGTTTATTTAACGTACGTGGTGTGCTGGCGATGACGCAACTCCTAGGTCAGAGTTGCCTCGCGGCAGTTGTGCGTCCCCTCGCTGCGACCCCTGGATATTCCCAAAGTCGGCTGCATGCTTGTGATTCAAGTTGTTCACCGCGCAATTCGTGTTGGATTTCTCGAACTAGTTTCGCGTAGGTGAAGACTCGCCGTGGGTCTGCTGGGAGTTTGCTGGGAGCGAGTCGGCCGGTTTGACACCGCACTGAAGCTTAGAAATTTTTAGTAAAGCCCATGCTCCGATTCAGGACATCTCGACAGGCGGTACGTGGTCGTTTTTTCCGTGGGGGTCTTGAGACATACGACTAGGCGATTGACGCAGTCTGAGTGAATCAATCTTCGGAGTCGACCGGCTCACCGTGTGGAGCGACGGACGACGTCTGCGCTGTCGGTGTTGCCGCTAAGTAGGGGTTTTCGTGTCTGTAATTGGCTGTTAGTCATGTTTGGCCGGCGGTAGTTTTTGGACGTGATGCTGGCGGTAGTGGCGCTGGGCGCGGGTGCGGTTGCCGCAGATGTTGGCGGTGCACCAGGTGCGGCGGGGGTTAGTGGCCAGGAACAGCATGGAGCATGCGGGGTTGGCGCAGCGTCGAAGTTGGCCGCGCAGCTGATCGTCGGTCAGCACGGTGATGGCGTCGTCAGCGATTTCTGCCAGGGCACGGTGTCCGCCGTGTTCAAGGTGCCAGCGGATGCTGCGGTGCAAAGCGTTGTCGCGCAACTCGAGTCGCGGGCTGGTGGGCGCGGCGGCGGCGGCGGCGTTGATGTCGTCTACCGAGGTGAGTAGGGGCGTCGTGGATGCGAGGTGGGCGTCGAATGCCTCGCGGACGGCGCGACGTAAACGGCGGGTAGCGCTTAGATCGGGGACGGGAAACTCGCCTGCTACCGACATCCGGGGAGCCTGTAACTGCCACCACCGCTGGTACTGGTCAGCGTCGGCGATCAGGTCGGTGGGCGGGTCGGTGAGCGTGACCACGGTGTCGGCGAGGTCCACCGCGAATGAAGGTTCGCCTCCCATCGGAAACCCCGCCCGCTGCAGGAGCTGAAGCGACGGCGTCTTGGTGGTAATGCTCATTGATAACCACTATCCATTAGGTCTTTGACATTCGCCTCGAAACATGCCGTTCTCAGGCACAAGTGATAGCCCTTGACGCTGACCTAATGGGTAAATAGGATTCTGATACATTAGGAATGTTGCTTGGCTACCCCATCGCCGTATTAGGAGCCTTTTCTATGACGACTGATCGCTCGTCTGCGCCGACTGATGCCCACCGCCCCGCGCGATCGCGACGATGGTCATGGCGCGCGGTGCTGGTGGCCGCCCTAGTGGCTGCGGTCGCCGACGCGGCGTTCGCGTTCGCGGCCTACGTGTTGATCGCCGGCAGATTCAATTTCGAGACGTTGCTGCAATACATTGCCAGCGGGTTGCTCGGAGACGGGGCATTTGCGATTGGCGGGGCGGGGATCGCTACCGCCGCTTTGGGATTCGCCATGCATGTCGCCCTGTCGGTAGCGTTCGCGGTCTTTTATGCACTCGTGATCTCCCCCCGGGTGCACACCCTTACAACTGCCTGCATTGCTGGTGTAACTTACGGCGCAGGCATCTGGGTGTTCATGAACGCCGTAGTACTGCCACTGGGGCGCTCTGCCCGCGAACCCTTCTTGAGCAACTACTACCTGGCCTTCGGAGTGGATCACGCCCTACTGGTCGGTCTGCCCATCGCTTTGATCCTGTGGGCCTCGGCGACCCGCCGCACCGGCGAGCGCGCATAGAGGTCATCGCATAACGGTGCTGATTAGCCCAGGTCCTCACTGCCAAGGAGCATGTTCATGTCCTTTATCCGCCACCACCACCTCAACATCGACGATCTGGGCGTCTTCGTGCGCGAGTCCGGTGACCCGGCCCGTCCGACGCTGATCCTGTTACCCGGCTATCCATCGAGCATCCCGCATATCTGCGGCTAATTGACCGGTTGGCCGACCGCTGGAACACCGTGGCCATCGACTGTCCCAAGTTCGGGTTGTCTGATCCACTTCCGGAATCTCCGACCTTCGATCGGATCGCCGAGATCACCGCCTCGTATCAGCAGCGATGGCGCGCAAACTGTGGGTGCCCTCGGTGAGATTCGAACTCACACTGCACGGGTTTTGAATCCGTTTCCTCTGCCAGTTGGGATACGAGGGCCTGCCAACTACGGCCTCTCACCATAGAGGATGGGTTTCTGCGACTCGACTCACAGCCCCGCAGTCGTGGTTTCGCGTGGTTCACGAGAGAATGTTCTTCATGACCGACGACGCCGCAACACCGCACCGGGTCCTCATCGCCGAAGATGAGGCCCTGATCCGGCTCGACTTGGCCGAGATGTTGCGCGAGGAGGGCTACGAGATCGTCGGTGAGGCGGGCGACGGCCAGGAGGCCGTCGAGTTGGCCGAGCAGCTAAAACCCGATCTGGTGATCATGGACGTCAAGATGCCGCGCCGCGACGGCATCGACGCCGCTGCCGAAATCGCCAGTAAGCGCATCGCACCGATCGTCGTGCTGACCGCGTTCAGCCAGCGCGATCTGGTCGAGAAAGCCCGTGATGCCGGCGCGATGGCCTACCTGGTCAAGCCGTTCACGATCTCGGACCTCATTCCGGCAATTGAGGTGGCGCTCAGTCGATTCAGCGAAGTCCGGGCGTTGGAACTTGAAGTCGAGACGTTGTCCGATCGGCTGGAAACCCGCAAGCTCGTCGAGCGGGCCAAGGGCCTGCTGCAGTCCAACCAGGGCATGACGGAACCCGAGGCGTTCAAGTGGATTCAGCGCGCCGCGATGGACCGGCGCACCACGATGAAGCACGTCGCCGAGGTCGTTCTGGAAACCCTCGACTCCGCGAAGGACGCTTCAAGCTAAACCGGTCACCGCCGAGCGTGACGCTACCGTCACGCCGGCCGCCTGGAGCTAGCGCGCGACAATCACCGAAGAGCCATGACCGAACAGGCCCTGGTTCGCGGTGACGCCGACTTTCGCGTTCTCAACCTGCCGCCCAGTGGCCTGACCGCGCAGCTGCCAGGTCAATTCGCAGACCTGCGCGATCGCCTGCGCGGGGATGGCCTCACCGAAACAGGCCAATCCGCCTGACGCGTTGACCGGCACCTTGCCGCCGATGGCTGTCGCGCCGCTGCGCAGCAGCGCCTCGGCCTCACCCCTCGGGCACAGCCCCAGATGCTCGTACCAGTCGAGTTCCAGCGCGGTGGACAGGTCGTAGACCTCGGCCAGGCTGACGTCTTCGGGCCCGATCCCGGCTTCGGCGTAGGCGGCGTCGAGGATCTGGTCTTTGAACACCCGCTCCGGCGCCGGCGCCACAGCCGTGGAATCCGTTGCGATATCGGGTAATTCGGGCAAGTGTTGCGGATACTGCGGCGTCACCGTGCTCACCGCACGCACCGACGGCACGCCGTCGAGGGAGCCGAGGTGTTTGCGGGCGAAGTCCGCACTGGCCACGACCAGTGCGGCCGCGCCATCGGAGGTCGCGCAGATGTCGAGCTGCCGCAACGGGTCGCTGACGACCGGGCTGGCCAACACGTCCTCGATCGAGGATTCCTTGCGGTAGCGGGCATTTGGGTTCTGCAGGCCGTGCTGAGAGTTTTTCACCTTCACCTGGGCGAAGTCCTCGGACGTCGCGCCGTACAGGTCCATCCGGCGCCGCGCGAGCAGCGCGAAGTACACCGGGTTCATCGCACCGATCAGGTGGAAACGCTGCCAGTCGGGGTCGTTCTTGCGCTCGCCGCCCACCGGGGCGAAGGCGCCCTTGGGTGTGGTGTCGGCTCCGATGACCAGAGCCACGTCGCAGAATCCGGCCAGGATGTGAGCGCGTGCGCTCTGCAATGCCTGCGAGCCGCTGGCGCAGGCGGCATAGCTGGAGCTGACCGGCACGCCGTTCCAGCCGAGCTTCTGCGCGAACGTCGACCCTGCGATGAACCCCGGGTAGCCGTTGCGGATGGTGTCAGCGCCGGCGACCAGCTGGATCTGCCGCCAGTCCAGCCCGGCTTCGGCGAGCGCGGCCCGAGCGGCGACGACGCCGTACTCGGTGAAGTCGCGACCCCACTTGCCCCACGGGTGCATGCCGGCGCCGAGGACGTACAGCGGTTCCGGGGTCATGACGCCACCTTCCACGCATACACGGTGCGTTGCACGCCGTCGTCGTCGGTGAACAAGGTCATAGTGGCCAGTTCCATCTCCATGCCGACCTTCAAATCCGCGGCCAGCGTGCCCTCGACCACCTTGCCCAGCACGATGATTCCTTCGTCGGCGAGCTCGACCGCGGCGATGGCGAACGGCTCGAAGGGATCCGGCGCGGGGTAGGGCCTGGGCGGCGGATAACGGTTCTCGGTGAAGCTCCATAGCGTGCCGCGGCGGGACAACGCGACGGACTCGAGTACGTCGCTGTCGCAGGCAGGGTTGGGGCAATTGTTCTCCCGCGGCGGGAACACGAAGGTGCCGCATTTGGGGCACTTGCTGCCGATCAGATGGGGTCTACCGGACCCATCTATGTTCGAGTCGGTGGCGAACCACCCATCGATGGCCGGTTCTTGGCGGGTGACCTCTGGCACCGGGACAGCCTACCCAGCATGGTCGCAAAACTGAAACGTGTTGCAGTTCGAGGCGGACGGACGTCGCCGCTACTCGGCGTCGGACCCAGTGCCTAGAGTTGAGGCCGTGAGCCCAGCGCGGACCGCGAGCAAGAAGACAGAGGCCGGTAAACCCGGCGACGACAAGCCGACGTTGATGCTGCTGGACGGCAATTCGCTGGCATATCGGGCCTTCTACGCGCTGCCCGCCGAGAATTTCAAGACCCAGGGCGGCCTGACCACAAACGCTGTCTACGGGTTCACCGCGATGCTGATCAACCTGCTCCGCGACGAGGCGCCCAGCCACATAGCCGCCGCCTTCGACGTCTCACGGCAGACGTTTCGCTCCGACCGCTTTCCCGAATACAAGGCCAACCGATCGGCCACGCCGGACGAGTTCCGCGGTCAGATCGACGTCACCAAGGAAGTCCTTGCCGCCCTTGGCATTACAACGCTCGCCGAACCGGGCTTCGAAGCCGACGACATCATCGCCACCCTGACCACGCAGGCCGAGAAAGAGGGCTACCGGGTCCTGGTGGTCACCGGTGACCGAGACTCGTTGCAGCTGGTGAGCGACGACGTCACGGTGCTGTATCCGCGTAAGGGCGTCAGTGAGCTGACCCGGTTCACGCCAGACGCCGTGCTCGAGAAATACGGACTGACGCCCGCGCAGTACCCCGACTTCGCCGCGCTGCGCGGCGACCCGAGCGACAATCTGCCCGGGATACCCGGCGTCGGGGAAAAGACCGCGACCAAGTGGATCGCCGAATACGGATCGCTGCAGGCCCTGGTCGACGATGTCGAGTCGGTGCGCGGCAAGGTCGGCGATGCATTGCGGGCCAACCTGTCCAGCGTGGTACTCAACCGCGAGCTCACCGACCTGATTCGTGACGTGCCGCTGGCCCAGACCCCGGACACCCTGCGGATGCAGCCCTGGGACCGCAACCAAATTCACCAGTTGTTCGACCAGTTGGAGTTCCGGGTTCTGCGCGATCGGTTGTTCGACACGCTGGCCGCCGTCGAACCCGAGGTCGACGAGGGCTTCGAGGTGCGCGGGGGAGCGTTGGAACCCGGCACGGTCGGGCAGTGGCTGGCCGAGCACGGTTCCGACGGCCGCCGCGCGGGTCTGGCCGTGGTGGGCACGCACCTGCCCTACGACGGCGACGCGACCGCGCTGGCGATCGCCGCCGCCGACGGTGAGGGCGGCTTCGTGGACACTTCGACGCTGACGGCCGAGGACGACGCCGCGCTGGCGGCCTGGCTCGCCGACCCCGGGCAGCCGAAAGCATTGCACGAGGCCAAATTGGCGATCCACGACCTGGCCGGACGCGGCTGGGTGCTGAACGGGGTCACCTCCGACACCGCGCTGGCGGCTTACCTGGTCCGCCCCGGGCAGCGCAGCTTCACCCTCGACGACCTGTCACTGCGTTACCTGCGTCGCGAGTTGCGCGCGGAAACATCAGAGCAACAACAGCTTTCGCTGCTCGACGACAGCGACGGCGTCGACGAGCAAGCCGTGCAGACCGCGGTGCTGCGCGCCCGCGCGGTCGTCGACCTCGCCGACGCCCTGGACGTCGAACTGGAGCGCATCGACTCCACGTCGCTGCTGGCCGAGATGGAATTGCCGGTGCAGCGGGTGCTGGCGGCCATGGAGGCCGTCGGTATCGCCGTCGACCTCGAGCAATTGTCTTCGCTGCAAAGCCAATTCGGCGACCAGATCCGCGACGCCGCCGAGGCGGCCTACGCCGTGATCGGCAAGCAGATCAACCTGGGCTCGCCGAAGCAGTTGCAGGTAGTGCTGTTCGACGAGTTGGAGATGCCGAAGACCAAACGCACCAAGACCGGGTACACCACGGACGCGGATGCGCTCCAGACGCTGTTCGATAAGACCGGGCATCCTTTCCTGCAGCATCTACTCACTCACCGCGACGTCACCCGATTGAAGGTGACGGTCGATGGCTTGCTGAATTCCGTTGCGGACGATGGCCGTATCCACACCACCTTCAACCAGACCATCGCGGCGACCGGTCGGCTGTCGTCGACCGAGCCCAACCTGCAGAACATCCCGATCCGCACCGACGCGGGCCGACAGATCCGCGACGCGTTTGTTGTCGGCGCCGGCTACACCGAGGTGATGACCGCCGACTACAGCCAGATCGAGATGCGCATCATGGCAACCCTGTCCAAGGACGAAGGTCTGATCGAGGCGTTCAACACCGGCGAGGACCTGCACTCGTTTGTCGCGTCGCGAGCCTTCGGCGTGCCGATCGACGAGGTCACCGCCGAACTGCGGCGCCGGGTCAAGGCGATGTCCTACGGGCTGGCCTACGGCTTGAGCGCCTATGGGCTCTCCGCGCAGCTGAAGATCTCCACCGAAGAGGCCAAAGAGCAGATGGACCAGTACTTCGCCCGGTTCGGCGGTATCCGCGACTACCTGCATAACGTCGTCGAGCAAGCGCGCAAGGACGGCTACACGTCCACGGTTTTCGGGCGGCGGCGTTACCTGCCCGAGTTGGACAGCAGCAACCGCAACGTCCGGGAGGCGGCCGAGCGGGCCGCCCTCAACGCGCCGATCCAGGGCAGCGCGGCCGACATCATCAAGGTGGCGATGATCGAGGTTGATGAGGCGCTCGCAGATGCCGGGCTGTCATCGCGCATGTTGCTGCAGGTCCACGACGAGCTGTTGTTCGAGGTCGCCGAGGGTGAACGTGAGCAACTCGAGGCACTGGTGCGGGACAAAATGGGCGGCGCATACCCGCTTGACGTGCCACTGGAGGTGTCGGTGGGCTACGGACCGAGCTGGGACACCGCCGCCCACTAGCGCCCCGCTGCGGGTTCGTACTGAACCCCGGCGGGCCGGGTTTGGCCTGCATAGGCCTAGTCGAGTAGCCTTGTGCGGTAGTCCGGCCGCAATTGTTGGACTATCGAATTGAAATCAGCATTGTCCCTACGACCTCAACCTGTCCGGAGCAACCCAACAATATGCCGAGTCCCACCGTCACCTCGCCGCAAGTAGCCGTCAACGACATTGGCTCGAGCGAGGATTTTCTCGCCGCCATCGACAAAACAATCAAGTACTTCAACGATGGCGACATCGTCGAAGGGACCATCGTCAAGGTTGACCGTGACGAAGTCCTACTTGACATCGGTTACAAGACCGAAGGCGTCATTCCCTCCCGCGAACTGTCCATCAAGCACGATGTCGACCCCAACGAGGTCGTTTCCGTGGGCGATGAAGTCGAAGCCCTGGTCCTCACCAAAGAGGACAAAGAAGGCCGCCTGATCCTGTCCAAGAAGCGCGCGCAGTACGAGCGCGCTTGGGGCACCATCGAGGCCCTCAAAGAGAAGGACGAGGCCGTCAAGGGCACCGTCATCGAGGTCGTCAAGGGTGGTCTGATCCTTGACATCGGCCTGCGTGGCTTCCTGCCCGCGTCGCTCGTCGAGATGCGCCGCGTCCGCGATCTGCAGCCGTACATCGGCAAGGAGATCGAAGCCAAGATCATCGAGCTGGACAAGAACCGCAACAACGTGGTGCTCTCCCGTCGCGCGTGGCTGGAGCAAACCCAGTCCGAGGTGCGCAGCGAGTTCCTCAACCAGCTGCAGAAGGGCGCCATCCGCAAGGGTGTGGTGTCCTCGATCGTCAACTTCGGCGCGTTCGTCGACCTCGGCGGTGTCGACGGTCTGGTGCACGTGTCCGAGCTGTCCTGGAAGCACATCGACCACCCGTCCGAGGTGGTCCAGGTCGGCGACGAGGTCACCGTCGAGGTGCTCGACGTCGACATGGACCGCGAGCGGGTTTCGTTGTCGCTCAAGGCGACTCAGGAAGACCCGTGGCGTCACTTCGCCCGTACCCACGCCATCGGCCAGATCGTGCCCGGCAAGGTCACCAAGCTGGTGCCGTTCGGTGCGTTCGTCCGCGTCGAAGAGGGCATCGAGGGCCTGGTGCACATCTCCGAGCTGGCTGAGCGTCACGTCGAGGTGCCCGACCAGGTGGTCGCCGTCGGCGACGACGCGATGGTCAAGGTCATCGACATCGACCTCGAGCGTCGCCGGATCTCGCTGAGCCTCAAGCAGGCCAACGAGGACTACACCGAGGAGTTCGACCCCGCCAAGTACGGCATGGCCGACAGCTACGACGACCAGGGCAACTACATCTTCCCCGAGGGCTTCGACGCCGACACCAACGAGTGGCTCGAAGGTTTCGACTCGCAGCGCACCGAGTGGGAGGCGCGCTACGCCGAGGCCGAGCGTCGGCACAAGATGCACACCGCGCAGATGGAGAAGTTCGCCGCGGCCGAGGCCGAAGAGGCCGCCCGTCCGCAGTCGACCAGCTCGTCGAGCGACGACGCGCCCACCGGTGGCTCGTTGGCCAGCGATGCGCAGCTCGCCGCTCTGCGGGAGAAGCTGGCAGGCAGCGCCTAACAGTCAGACCCTCGCAAACGCCCCGGCTCAGGACGAGTCGGGGCGTTTGTCATTGTGGCGCCCTGACAGACTGGTGCGGTGCTGCGCATTGGCCTGTCCGGCGGTATCGGCGCCGGAAAGTCGACCGTTTCCGCGACGTTCAGCGATCTGGGCGGAATCGTCGTCGACGGGGACGTGATCTCCCGCGAAGTCGTCGAACCGGGTACCGAGGGTCTGGCCAAGCTCGTCGAGGCCTTCGGAGAGCAGATTCTGTCCGACGACGGCTCGCTCAACCGGCCGGCGCTGGCCGCGATCGCCTTCAGCGACGAGGAGAAGCGTCAGACGCTCAACGGCATCGTGCATCCGCTGGTCGGTCAGCGCCGCGCCGAGCTGATCGCGGCGGCCGGCGGAGATGCGGTGATCGTGGAGGACATCCCGCTGTTGGTGGAATCCGGTATGGCCCCGATGTTCCCGTTGGTGATCATCGTGAACGCCGCCGAGGACCTACGGGTGAAGCGGCTGATCGAGCACCGCGGGTTCAGCGAGGAGGACGCCCGGGCCCGGATCAAGGCGCAAGCCAGCGAGGAGCAGCGGCGCGCGGTGGCTGACGTGTGGCTCGACAACTCCGGTAGCGCAGACGAATTGGTGGAGCAGGCGCGGACGCTGTGGCAGCAGCGCATCCTGCCGTTCGAGGAGAATCTCGAGGCCGGCGAACCGGCCCCCTGGCAGCCGGTCCTGGTGCCCTACGATCCGTCCTGGCCGGATCAGGCTCGCCGCATCGCGGCACGGCTGAAAACGGCCTGCGGCCACCGCGCCATCCGCATCGACCACATCGGGTCGACGGCCGTGCCGGGCCTGGACGCCAAGGACGTCATCGACATGCAGGTGACAGTTGCCTCGCTCGACGATGCGGACGCGCTCGCCGAAGGGCTGACCGGCGCGGGGTATGTGTGCCGGCCGATCACGCAGGACGAGAGCAGGCCGGACGCCCGTAGCACCATCGAGGCGTTCGATCGTGCCGACGATAAATCATTGTGGCAGAAGCGGATTCATGCATCTGCCGACCCCGGTCGGCCAACCTTTGTCCATCTCCGGGTGGCCGGCTGGCCCAATCAGCAGTTCGCGTTGCTGTTCGTCGACTGGCTGATCGCCAATCCCAATGCGCGCGATCACTATCTAGTCGTCAAGCGCGAAGCCGAGCGGGCCGGCGACACGGCAAGCTATGCCACCGCCAAGGAGCCGTGGCTACACGACGCGTACGGCGAGGCGTGGACCTGGGCGGACGACACGAAATGGCGGCCTACGAAACCGGGTTAGGCAGCGGCGCTCCGCAAGCCACGACGCCGTTCATCGGATCGGTGCTGCCGGGGACCGGATGGGCCATCTGGTCGACTTGGACGAAGACCTTGTCGTCGACATCGATTTCGCAGTGCACGTTCGCCGCGTAGGGCCACTTGACCGCCACCTGCATACCGGCGTGATGCGGGTCGGGCAGCACCGCGTTGGCCTGAAAAGAGCTCCCCGGCAACGTACCCAGCTGCGCCATGTTGGACTGGTTGTCGGCGGTGATGAAGGTGGCGACACTGCCGGGTGCCACGCCGTCGACGCGCGCGATGTAGGTGATGTTGTGCAAATCGGCCCGCGCAATCACGGCAAACAGCGGCGCACTGGTAACCGCCGCGGCGACCGCCACCCATCTGTGCAAAGTGCCCATGACCGCAAAGATTACCGTTACCTGTTGAGGCGATTCACCGCGTCGTCAACGTCATCGTGGCGCTTGACCAGCAACCACGTCTCCTGCTCGCCGTCGCGAACCCGGGTCAACGCGTAGCCGCCGCGCAGCTTCTCGCCGTTCAGCAGAAGGGACAGATGTCCGCGGCACAGGCAGGTCGTCATCTCGTGAGTGGTTTTGTTCGCGTAAGTGCCACGGTCCCAGACGATTACACCATCGTCGTCGACCTCGATATCGAGCTCCTCCAGCGGAAAGTCTTCGGTACGGCGTGCCATTCGCCGGTCCTGGGGGTTGACGGCCGCCCCGCGGGGGATCGCCCATGAGACCAGCACGCCATCGATCTCGAGGCGGAAGTCGTAGTAATCCGCGCGCGCCTCGTGGTGCTGGATGACGAAACACGGTCCTCGCTTACCTGATCGGCGGTGCCGCGGCAGGTGCCCCCGAGGCTCGGGGTTTGGCCCGGTCCGCCGATAAGGCCGGTGATTGCTCAAAGCCATCTGTGCCTCGTACCCGTCCGGGCGGGTTACGGAAACTGCCTATTGGCTGTGATCAGGGCCCGCGTTGCTACCTCGCTGACAATAATTTCTCCGGCGTGCACGGCTTCCGGGGCAGCGACCAGTTCACGCGCGGGCAACGTCTTGGACAGATATCCCTTGGCGCCGTGTTGCCGTGCACTCTGGACGGTCGGGGTGAAAGTTGCAGGTGTAGACCACAACTCGGTGGGCCCGGGATTAGCCACCAGAACCCCGATCTCCTCGTGGTCGGATTCGGGTTGAGCGAACGAGTCGTACAAGACGATGTCGACCTCGTCTTTGACGGACATTGTGGAGTCGAGCTCCGCGATCACCACGCGGTCGCGGTAGGGCTCCAGCATGTTGGCCACACCCTTGACGACAACGTCGTAGTCGTCGACGAGTGCGACGGTGATCGGCGATGCGGCAGATCGCGGCACGATGGGGAGATTACCTACCTAGGGGTGTAGTTGTACCCCCCAAAGAGTGGTCGACTGAATACCAACCGACGGACCGGCCGTCGCTGGAGGAAAGGTTCGACACATGATCACTCTCGGCGTCATCCTGCTCATCGCGGGATTCGTACTGAAGATCTCCATCTTGTGGACCCTCGGCATCGTCGCCTTGGTTGTCGGCGCGATCCTGGCCATTCTGGGCAGTACTGGGCGGGCCATCGGTGGCCGTCGCCACTACTTCTGAGCGAGACACCCACCGCCCGACAAGGCTGCGCTGCGCATCGCAAGAATGCGTTTGCTTTGGCGGTCGGTGGGTTATTCGACACACGTTGAAAGGAGCACGCGATGCCTATTTGGGAATGGATCGTGATCGCAGCTGTTGCCGTCGTCGTCGTTGTCGCTGCAGTTGTCGTGATCAGCATGGTCAACTTTCGCAGCAAAACGAAGCGGCTGAAACAGCACTACGGACCCGAGTACGAGCGGATTGTCGACGAGAAAGGTAGCGAGAAGGGCGCCGTGCGCGAACTCACCACGCGCGAACGCAAGCGGGAGGAACTCGACATCGTCGCACTCTCACCCTCGGCGCACTCGGCGTTCACCACCGGCTGGCAAGAGGTGCAGGCCGGATTTGTAGACAACCCCGCGACGGCCGTCGGTGACGCGGACCGTCTGGTGACCGAAGTGATGCGCGAACGTGGTTATCCCGTTGACGATTTCGAGCGGCGGGCCGCTGACATTTCCGTCGACCACCCGCAGATCGTAGACAACTACCGGGCGGCACACGGTATTCACGTTTCAGAGCAGCACGCCGACACCGAGCAACAGCGAAAGGCGTTCGTGCATTACCGCGCGCTGTTCGAGAAGTTGCTCGAGACTTCCGCCGACAGCGACACATCACAGGAGAGAAGCGCATGACCACGCACGGTGAACCCACACTGTCCGACACGTCCGACGACCCCTCGTTGGCAACTTCGGAACCACCATCGACGCTCGACGCAGACTCGACGGCATCGGTCGCCGAAACTCCGGTCGAGCCACCGACGCACGAATCATCCTCCCAGGACGTTCTTTTTGCCGACGACGAGTTGGCCGATCTGCGTGAACGCTGGGCGGGCGTTCAAGCAGCCTTCGTCGATGACCCGAAGGAGTGTGTCCAAAAGGCGGACGGTTTGGTGTCCGACCTGGTCGAGCAACTCACCCACGGATTCTCTGATGCGCGGTCGCGGCTGGAAGAGCAGTGGTCGCGCGGCGAAAAAGCCTCGACCGAAGACCTACGGCTCACCCTGATGCACTACCGCGCATTCTTCGAGCGCTTGCTTTCCGCCTAAGGGGCTGCACGGCAATACGTTTCGCTTGATCAACGCCACGCAATCTGCATGTCCTTGCCGGCCAGCCAGGCGGTCAGGTCGTAGTTGTTGCGGGCCAAGCCATCGACGGCGTGCAGGGCTCGCCTTAACGCCAGTTCGCCGGCCTCAGGCGGCAGCAGACCGTGCCGGACGGCGTCGAGAAGTTCGTCGACGTCGGCCAGATCGATTCCTGCGTGCGTGCGAACCTCCAGATCCAGGTAGTGGTCTTCCGACGTCCACTCGTCCGGCCCGGCCGTGTATTCACCGACATCCAAGTAAAAGTCGTGATCGCGTTCGTGCCCGGGGTTGTAGTGAAAGACCGTGGCGCGCAGCCCGAGTGACGGCAGAAGCCACGACTCGAGGTAATGGAACTGGGCACGGCCGGGGGTCGGGCGGGCCAGATATAGCCCCCACGGCCGCACGGTGTATTCGTCGACAGCCCGCACGATGCCCTTGGGATCGGTGTTGGTGCGGGCGCGCAGGTCGAACGTCTCGTGCTTGGGCGGGTGCATCGCGTTAGCGCCTGAGCCTGATTTTCCAGCGGACGAAGCACCCGTAGAACACCGTCAGCCCGGCCAGCATGCCCATGTCGAGCAGCCAGAAGTGGCGGGTGTGCTGCCAGAACTGGTCCTGGGGGAGCAGCGTCGGGGGCACCAGGTGCCGCAGATCGACCGTCGACGCGGCTGCCGCATAACCCCAGCGAGCCGGCATCAACCAGGACAGCTGGTCCAGCCCGATCCGACCGGTCACTGGGACCATTCCGCCGCACAGCACCAGCTGCGCCATCACCGCGACCACAAACAGCGGCATGATCTGCTCGCTGGACCGGACCAGCGACGAGATGGCCAGACCCAGGACGGCCGAAGCGACACAGGCCGCCGCGACGGTCAGGAACAGCTCGCCGGTGGCCGCGACCGTCGAATGACCCAGCAGCACGGCTCCCTGGCTTGGCGCTCCTTTACCGCCCACCACGATGGCGGTGACGATGGCTGCCTGCAGGACGGCGAAGCCGCAGAACACCAGCGTCTTGGCCAGCAGATACGCCGTCGTGGACAACCCGACCGCCTGCTCGCGCTGGAAAATGGCGCGCTCGCCGACCAGGTCGCGAATCGTCAGCGCGACCCCCATGAACGCGGCAGCCGGCAGCAGCAGGGCCAGGATCTGTGCTGCCTCGTCGGGCGTCCCGTGCGGACCGGCGGGACGAAAGCCGGTGTTCCCGGGCACGGTCAGCGACAACGCCCCCAGGATGAACGGCAGCACCGCCAGGAAGATGAAGTACGCCCGATCGGCGATGACGAGCCGGACCTGTCGCCGGGCAATCGTCGAGATCTGGCGGGGCACGCTGGTGTGCACCGGCTCGCCCAGATCGGCCGGCTTGCCCGACTTCGACGGCGGCTGCGGTTCTTCGCGCTCGCGGAACCGGCGGTTGGCTTCGTCGGGGTCGGCGCCGACCTGGCTGAAGATCTTCGCCCAGTTGGTCGTGCCCATGACGTCGCCGATGCCGTCCGGCGGTCCGCAATAAGCCGTCTTCCCGCCGGGCGCGACCAGCAGCACCTGGTCGCAGACGTCGAGGTAGGACAGCGAGTGCGTCACCACCAGCACCACCCGGCCTGCGTCGGCCAGCTGCCGCAGCATCGTCATGACCTGCAGGTCCAGCGCCGGGTCCAGCCCCGAGGTCGGCTCATCGAGCATCAGCAACGACGGCCCGGTGAGCAGCTCGAGGGCCACCGACGCGCGCTTGCGCTGCCCACCGGAGAGCTTGTCGACCCGGGTGTGGGCGTGCTTGGTCAGGTCGAGTTCCTCGAGCACCTGCGAGACGACCCTGGTCCGGTCGGCTTTGCTGGTGTCGGGAGGAAGGCGCAGTTCTGCCGCGTAGCTCAGCGCCTGATTCACCGTCAGCTGGCGGTGCACGACGTCGTCCTGCGGAACCATGCCGATCCTGCTGCGCAGCGAGGCGTATTCGGCGTGAATGTCGTGACCCTCGAACGTGACTGAGCCGGAGCTGGGCGTGGTGTAACCGGCGATCAACCGGGCCAGCGTGCTCTTTCCAGCACCGGACCCCCCGATCACGGCGGTCAGCGTCCCGGGACGAGCGGTCAGCGAGATGTCGGTGAGCAGTTGTTTGCCGTTCTCGACGACGTACTGAACATTGCGAACTTCCAGGCCACCGGTTTTGGTTGCCGCCTCGGTCTCGCTGCGGCGGACCAACAGGCCGCCCTCGACCACAAGGTCGATGTTGCCGACGGTGACCACGTCACCGTCGCGCAGGATCGCCGATCCGACCCGGGTGCCGTTGACGAACGTGCCGTTGACGCTGGTGTCGCAGATCTCGGTGCCCAACGGGGTGAGCGTCAACGTTGCGTGGTACCGGGAGGCCAGCACGTCGGGGACCACGATGTCGTTGTCGGACGCCCGGCCGATCGTGACCGATCCGGCCGGCTTCGCGGACGGAGTCGCCCTGGGGGCAAGACGTTTGACGAAGCGGGTCGCGAAGTTCGCTCCATCGGGAGCGCGTGCGTCGAGCATGGTGACTTCGGTCGGAGGCACGGTGTGCTGCACTGGCGCGGAACGCGCGTTGACCACCGTGACCTGGTCGGGTGGTGGTCCGGCGGGTGGCCGTCCGGCCTTGACGGTCGTCGGATACTCCGACGGCGAGAGTGGCGGAGCCGGGCGGAGTGGTGGAGCGGGCCGCTGCCGCGGGACAGGAGCCGGCGGCGCGGGTAGCGCCGGTGTCGACCATGTCATGGTCTGCTGTGGGCGCGGGGGTGCAGTGGGTGCGGGCGGTCCGCCTTTGCCGCGAGGCGCTCCGATTTCGAATGTGAGCTGGGGTCCGTCCGCGTTGCCGATATTGATGCTGTGCCCGTCATGGATGTCGATCACCGGGCGTCGATAGCCGTTGACGAAGGTGCCATTCACCGAACCGTTGTCGATGGCAATCCACTTGCCCTGTTCGAAGCGCAGGATCAGATGGGCCCGAGAGATTCGCGGGTCGGCGATCCGGACGTCGGCGCGCAGATCGCGTCCGATCACCACGTCGTGCCCAGGCAGAAATGTGCTTTCTGACCCGTTATGCCAAATCGTCAGAACGGGCGGGGCTGGTCGACTCACCACTCCAGTATCGACTCTGTAACCGCATGGGTTGACCGGGATGCGCTGTGACTCGGCTATATGTTGTTCGCGAGCTGCATCAAGAACCTCGATTCACAGCAGTTTCATAAGCGGCGCAACAGGAGCGCACCGTATCTGGCGGCATGATCGTCAAGGGTGCACCAGTTCTGCGAACTCGGTAGCGCCCAGGGGATGTCGAAATCGTCGGGCCCGCAAGAGTTGTTGGGTCTCGGACCTGGCGGGTATGCGGAAATTTGGTGAAGCACACGCCAAGAGAGACAGGTGAGGGGGAAGCGGCTATGGACGAGGCGACCAGAGCCACCGAGCGCTGGGCCGCCCACCCGGGGCCGTCGGTGACACCTCCGGAGCCACCGCAATCGCGCAGTCTGTTGGAGCGTGGCTACGCATCACTTCCAGACCTGGGCATCACCCGCCTGCTGACCCGGGTGCCGTTGATCGGATCGCGGCCGCGGCGGGATTCGGTGAGCATCCGTCGCACCGGCTCCGCCGACCCGTCCGATGGCGCGCTGGCCGCGCCGACATCATTCGCCGGATACACCATCCTGCGGCCGTTGGGATCCGGCGGGATGGCCGATGTTTATCTCGCCAAGCATCCGCGCCTGCCTCGCCGTGATGCGCTGAAGATCTTGAGCGAGGGTACGACCGCGGACGAGGAATTCCGCGAACGCTTCAGTCGCGAGGCCGATCTCGCTGCCACGCTGTGGCACCCGCACATCGTCGCGGTGCACGACCGCGGCGAGTTCGACGGTCACCTGTGGATCGCGATGGACTACGTCGAGGGCACCGACGCCGCCCGCCTGATGCGGGAACGTTTTCGGAGCGGCATGGCCGAGCAGGACGTCTGCGCGATCGTCACCGCCGTCGCGGGTGCGCTCGATTACGCCCATGCCCGGGGTCTCCTGCATCGCGACGTCAAACCCGCCAACATCCTGCTGACCCACCCCGACGAGGATGATCGTCGAATCCTGTTGGCGGACTTCGGTGTTGCCCGTCAGCTCGCCGACATCAGCGGCATCACCGAGACCAATGTCGCGGTCGGCACGGTCGCCTACGCGGCCCCCGAACAGCTCGTCGGGTCGAACATCGACGGTCGTGCCGATCAATACGCGTTGGCCGCCTCGGCATTTCACCTGCTCACCGGTGTGCCGCCGTTTCAGAATTCCAACCCGGTCGCGGTGATCAGCCAGCACCTGCACGCGGCGCCGCCACGGCTCAGCGACTGTCGCCCCGACCTGGCCGCCCTCGACGAGGTGTTCTTCCGGGCTCTGGCGAAGGAACCCGCGGACCGGTTCGAGCGATGCCGCGAATTCGCCTCCGCCTTCAGCGAGCAGATCTCGGGCTGCGCCGCGCAGGGCCGGCCACGATCGCGGGTTCGGCTTGCCCGGGCGACTGCGGGCCGGCGAAAGGTGTCGCTGAAAACCGGCGTCGTGGTGGCAGTGGTTCTGGCGCTGCTCTCGCTGTCGGTGACGTGGGCGGTCTCCTTTTTCTCCTGGGACGACAACCCGCAAGCCAATCCCGCCGCACCTCCCAAGGTGAGCCAGACGTCGTCGTCGGGATCGGCGTTGGCGGCACCCCCGCTGAACGGCAGCTACCGACTTGACTACGACCGCGCGAAGCAGACCTCGAACGGCGTTATCCGTACCAGCGGAGGCGCCACGAGCTGGTGGGCCTTTTCATCCGCGTGCACCGCGACCGGGTGCGCGGCCACCGGAGCCAAGCTCGACGACGCCAGCCACTCGATGGCCAAGACCACCGGTACCGGCAGCACCGGTGTCCTGCACTTCGTCGATGGTCACTGGCAGGCCGAGCCCCGCCAGATTCAGGTGCCGTGTCGGACGTCGCGCGGCGGCCCGATGTCGACACAGGCGGAGACGGTGGTGTGGACGTTGACCCCCGAACCGGACGGCACGCTGCGCGGCGTGCAAACCCAGACCGTGCAGAGTAACGAGTGCGGGTCGCAGGGGGCGACGCTGCGGATCCCGGTGGTCGCGTCACGCACCGGCGAGGTCCCGCCCGACGTCACGGTCGCCGACCCCGCGCAGGCCGCCAACAACACCGCCTCGCCGGTGGGTGCGCCGTCGCCCGCGGTGCTGGGTGGGCCATGTACCGACATCGACAAGGTCGCCTTCGACTCCACGGCCAACCTGCAGGTCGTCTGCGAAGGCAACGTCTGGGACAAGGCGCCGGTCACCAGTGGCGTGCACCCAGTGGGGACATCGTGCACCGACTACCCCGTGTTCAGCATGTCGAAATCCGAGGACGGACACCTCATTCAATGCGACGCCGGCACCCGGGTGTGGAGCAGCCAGCACAGCTGACCCGCCGTCCTATTCCCTCGTGGCCAGCGGCAGCTCCGCCAGCCGCAGAACGCTCTCCGAATTCGGGAATCCGGCAGCCGGACGGAAACCTGGAACCAGCCCGATATCCCCGGCCCGGTCGATCCACTCCTCAACCAGTACGCGCAACACCTGCCGCACGATGTGCCCACCCCGGCAGCGCATCGACCCCGCACCCAAAGTCCAGTGCCGGTGCGCACCACTGCCGATCACCAGGTCATCAGTCGACATTGCGTCGCTGCCATCTCGCTGTACCGCACCGATGCACAACAAGACCACCGAGCCGGTCGGCAACTCCACGCCACCGACGTTGGTCGGTCGGGTAGTGAAGCGCTGGCAACTGGGCACCATCGGCTCCAACCGCAAAACCTCTTCGACGAACCTGCGTATCAGCTCGGGCTGACGTCGCAGCGTGGCGCACAGTTCCGGGCGGCGTGCCAATTCGAGTAGGTGCCAGCCGGCGTGTTTGAACAGGTTGCGGCACGCCTCGGCCAGGACATGGCCGGACTGCCCGTGCAGATGCTCGACGGGCAACAGCTCCAATCGCGAGATCGTCTCGAAGAGGGCGCTGGCCATCGGCGTGGTCACATCGGCCACCGCGTCACCGCCATCGGCGGCGGCAAAACGATCGATCAGCGCGGCGGCTGCCGGACGGAACGCGGCCGCAATGTCCTGAGCGGATTTCGGTGCAAACAGCTGCTGGTGAACATGGAGATCGCTTTCTGGAAGAGCTCGGGTGCCCGTCATGCCGGCATTGTCCAAATTGGAAAGGACCTCGTCCCGTCCGACGACAAACACCCAGTTGGCAAACATCCAGTTTTCGTCCGGGTGTCGCAAGACCGGGCCGGCCTCTCGCGCCAGCCGCCAGCCCAGCCCCCGGTCCGTGCTCAGGGCGTTTCCCGCTTCGGCGGGAAAGACCGGACAGTCGGAAAGCTTCACCCGCCCCCTACCTTCAGCCGTGCGGCGCTCGGAATTCCCGCAACTTCGCCACCATAATTCCCCAGACCGCGTGGCGCACTGGGTGGCCGCACATGTCAGTGGTGAGCTCTACCCTGGTGAGCATGGCGTTTGCTACCGAGCATCCAGTGGTTGCGCACTCCGAATATCGCCCGGTCCAGGACATGATTCGGGCCGGCGGTCGCTTTGAGGTGGTCAGCCCCTACGCGCCGGCCGGCGACCAGCCGGCCGCTATCGACGAGCTCCAGCGCCGCATCGAGGCGGGGGAGCGCGACGTCGTGCTGCTGGGTGCCACCGGTACCGGTAAGTCGGCCACTACGGCGTGGCTCATCGAGCGGCTGCAGCGGCCCACCCTGGTCATGGCGCCGAACAAGACGTTGGCCGCACAGCTTGCCAATGAACTACGAGAGATGTTGCCGCACAACGCCGTTGAATACTTCGTCTCGTACTACGATTACTACCAGCCCGAGGCCTACATCGCGCAGACCGACACCTACATCGAAAAGGACAGCTCGATCAACGACGATGTCGAGCGGCTCCGGCACTCCGCGACGTCATCGCTGCTGTCGCGGCGGGACGTGGTGGTGGTCGCGTCGGTGTCCTGCATCTACGGCCTCGGCACGCCGCAGTCCTACCTGGACCGGTCGGTGGAGCTAAAGGTCGGCTCCGACGTACCGCGCGACGGGCTGCTGCGGCTGCTGGTCGACGTGCAGTACACCCGCAACGACATGTCTTTCACCCGCGGATCGTTCCGGGTACGTGGCGACACCGTCGAGATCATCCCGTCGTACGAGGAACTGGCGCTGCGCATCGAGTACTTCGGCGACGAGATCGAGGCGCTGTATTACCTGCATCCGCTCACGGGTGAGATCGTGCGCAAGGTCGACTCGCTGCGGATCTTCCCGGCCACTCACTACGTGGCCGGCCCGGAGCGGATGGCGCAGGCGATCTCGACCATCGAGCAGGAACTCGAGGAGCGGCTCGCCGAACTCGAGGGCCAGGGCAAGCTGCTGGAGGCCCAGCGGCTGCGGATGCGGACCAACTACGACGTCGAGATGATGCGACAAGTCGGATTCTGCTCGGGGATCGAAAACTACTCGCGGCACATCGACGCGCGCGGACCGGGTTCGCCGCCCGCAACACTGATCGACTATTTCCCCGAAGACTTCCTGATGGTGATCGACGAGTCACACGTCACGGTGCCGCAGATCGGCGGTATGTACGAGGGCGACATGTCGCGCAAGCGCAACCTGGTGGAATTCGGGTTCCGGCTCCCGTCGGCGTGCGACAACCGACCGCTGACCTGGGAGGAGTTCGCCGACCGGATCGGCCAGACGGTGTACCTGTCGGCAACGCCGGGACCCTACGAGTTGAGCCAGGCCGCCGGCGAGTTCGTCGAGCAGGTGATCCGCCCGACCGGTCTGGTCGATCCGAAGGTCGTGGTGAAGCCGACCAAGGGTCAGATCGACGACCTGATCGCCGAGATCCGCAAGCGCAGCGAGGCCGACCAGCGGGTCCTGGTGACGACGCTGACCAAGAAAATGGCCGAGGACCTCACCGACTACCTGCTGGAACTCGGGATCCGGGTGCGTTACCTGCACTCCGAAGTCGACACGTTGCGGCGGGTCGAGCTGCTGCGCCAGCTGCGGATGGGTGACTACGACGTGCTGATCGGCATCAACCTGCTGCGCGAGGGCCTCGACCTTCCCGAGGTGTCGCTGGTCGCGATCCTCGACGCCGACAAAGAAGGCTTCCTGCGCTCGTCGCGCAGCCTGATCCAGACCATCGGGCGCGCGGCGCGCAACGTCTCCGGCGAGGTCCACATGTACGCCGACAAGATGACCGACTCGATGAAAGAGGCGATCGACGAGACCGAGCGGCGGCGGGCCAAGCAGGTCGCCTACAACGAAGAGAAAGGCATCGACCCCCAGCCGCTGCGCAAGAAGATCGCCGACATCCTCGACCAGGTGTACCGCGAGGCCGATGACACGGCCGGAGTCGAAATCGGCGGTTCCGGCCGCAACTCATCACGTGGCCGGCGTGCGCAGGGCGAGCCGGGCCGGGCGGTCAGCGCCGGCGTCTTCGAAGGGCGCGACACCGCCAACATGCCGCGGGCCGAGCTGGCCGACCTGATCAAGGACCTCACCGAGCAGATGATGACCGCGGCACGCGATCTGCAGTTCGAGCTGGCCGCCCGATTCCGCGATGAGATTCACGACCTCAAAAAGGAACTTCGCGGGATGGACGCCGCCGGTCTGAAGTGAGCGGGATACCGGCCGACGACAGCTGGCGCGCGCTGCTGGGCCCGAAGCACCTCGGCACGTCCACGCTGCTCGCCGGTGGGGTGGCGCTGTACGCCACCAACGAATTCCTGACGGTCAGCCTGTTGCCGACCGCGATCGCCGAGATCGGCGGTGAGCGCCTCTTCGCATGGGTGACGACGCTGTACCTCGTCGGGTCGGTCGTCGCGGCGGCGGCGGTCAACGCGGTGCTGCTGCGATTCGGAGCGCGATGGTCGTTTCTGTTGGGGCTGGCGGTTTTTGCGGCAGGCAGCGTGGTATGCGCGGTGGCCCCGGGGATGGGCGTGATGCTGCTGGGCCGAACCCTGCAGGGCGCGGCCGGGGGATTGCTGGCCGGTCTGGGCTACGCGCTGATCACAACCACGCTGCCGCGCGCCTTATGGACGCGGGCGTCGGCCTGGGTCTCGGCGATGTGGGCGGTCGCCACGGTGGTGGGTCCGGCGGCCGGCGGTCTGTTCGCGCAGTTCGGGTTGTGGCGCTGGGCTTTCGGCGCCATGGCGATCTTGTCCGTCGCGATGGCGGTGCTCGTCCCGATGGTGCTGCGGGCCGGCCATGCCGATCCGGATCAGGCTGCCCTGAAGGTGCCGGTGTGGTCGGTGCTGTTGTTGAGTGCGGCGGCGTTGACGGTCAGCATCGCCCAGGTCCCGACCAGCATCGCGCTGACGGCCGCATTGCTGGCGGTAAGCGGGATCCTGATTATCGGCTTCGTGTACGTCGATCGGCGAACGTCGGTAAAAGTATTGCCCCCGAGCATGTTTGGTCCCGGACCGTTGAAGTGGATCTACGTGGCGCTGGCGGTGCTGATGGTCTCGGCAATGGTCGACATGTACGTGCCGTTGTTCGGTCAGCGATTGGCGCATCTGGTTCCCGTGCTGGCCGGGTTTTTGGGCGCTGCACTGGCAATCGGGTGGGCGGCCAGCGAGCTGGTCAGCGCATCGCTGAAAAGCGGCAAGGCGGTCAATCGGGTGGTGATGGCCGCCCCGCTGGTCATCGCCGTCGGCCTGATCCTGGCCGCCGTCACGCAGGTCGACAATGCGCAGGTGGGGCTGGTCGTCACCTGGGCGGTGGCGCTGACGGTCACCGGAGCCGGTATCGGCGCGGGCTGGCCGCACCTGTCCGCATGGGCGATGCAGTGCGTCGACGAGAAGGAGGGCGCCGCGGCAGGGGCGGCGATCAACACGATCGAGGTGATCGCCGGGGCCTTCGGCGCGGGGCTGGCCGGTGTCGTGGTCAACAGCGCGGAGGGCGATTTGGTGCTCGCCGCCCGCGCGTTGTTCGCGGTGTTCGCCGCGGTGGGGTTGCTGGGCGCGCTGGTGTCCCGCCGCGCCGCCCGGGGATTGGGCTTGCAACGATGATCAACGCGTCGACTTGATGACCTGAGTCCGATGGAATTGCCACCGCTCGACGATGTGGAATCCGACGTTCTGCGGAACCAGGTACGCGGGTGCCCGGCCGAATAACCGTCCCGGCGGCAATGACTTCCCGGCTTGATGATTCGGCAGCCTGGTGTCGTGGGTGGTGATCGTCCACAGCGTCGTGCACTTGTACAGCCGGCCGACAATCAGCCAGACCGCGACATGGCCGTCCCACAGCGTCTCGCGCTTGGGCGCCGGCACGCCGCGGCCGATATCCACCAGAGGCTGGAACGCCGCCGGCCGGGCCGCCACCAGTGCGCGCACGGGTCCGGGCAGCCAACCGACCGTGTTGTCGACCAGCAGGCAGTCGCCGGGTGCGGCCTGGGCGGTGATCAGATCGGCGACGTCGCTGTAGTCCCAGCCTTCTTTGGCATAGCGCTGCCGTTGGGACAGAAAGTAATTCGGGATCGCCGCCACGGCCAGCGCAACCAGTGCCAGAGCGATCCAGCGCGGCCGCCGGGCGATCGCCACCACTGCGACCGCAATCACGATCGACATCGCCGGCATGGTGAAGAACAGGTACCGCGGATAGTAGAACGGATCACTGAGTGCCGAATAGATCAGGCTGATCGCAGTCGGCAGCCCCATCCAGGCGGCGCAGATGATCAGTATCCGACGGGTATCCCCAGCGGACTGCCAGCGCCCGGTCAGTCGAATCGTCAGCGCGGCAACGAAAATGAGTGCCGTCATAACCGCAAACGGAACGCTGTTGTCGAAATACTGGTGCAGCACGACGTCGAGAATCGTGTGCCAAGTCAGCGGATGAATCCACGCCACCTGAAAGCTCTGGCCGTGGGCGAACAGCATCAATGGTGTCAGCGCGCCCACCGCGACCGCCGACGAGATCGCCCAGCACACCACGACCGATCGTTGCCGCCGCAACATCGGCGTGACAACGGCGTACACCGGCACCAGCAGCACCAGATAGATGTTGAGCAATATCGACACCATCAACGCGAGCGCGTAGAGCACCCACAGCCACCCCCGGTGGCGGCGTATCGCAGTGATCAGCAGAACGGTCAGCCAGACCGCAGCGGCCGCTTGCAGCGCATACGAGCGCGCTTCGACGGCCGCCCACGTCACTCGCGGGAGAATGGCGAATACGACTCCCGCGTAGATCGCGGTGTGACGCGGGAGGAATTGCCTGGCCAGGACCACCACCCCGGCCGCCGCGATGCCCACCGCCACGCAGCTGGGCACCCGCGACCAGAACTCGGTGGCCGGTACCAGGGCGAACCAGCCATGCATCAGCAGGTAGAACAGCCCATGCACGGCGTCGATGTGGCCGAGCAGCTTCCAGAGTTCGGGCAGCGACCGGCTCAAGGAGGCGGAAATCGTCGCGCTCTCGTCGAACCACAGCGACGGACGGCTTGCGGCGACGCTGCCGATCAGCGAAGCCAGCAACGCGATCGCGAGCGGGTCCAGCAGCCTGCCGGGGCTCCGCGGAGGTGTAACGGGTGCGAGAACCGCGCGGGTGGGTTCCTCGACTGTCGTGGCAACCATGATGTGTGTCACTGTAGAACGACCGCGGTGAACCTGCTTACTCGTACTGCCTGCTCACGGACCACTTTTACCGGCGACTCGAATGCTCACTACTCGAAGATCCAGGCGGTACGAATGCGAAATATCCTGCCAGCCAGAGTCTTTCATGCTCATGGATCGCGAACACGAATGAGACCAAAGTCTCAGAATGCGAGTGCCGCAGTGCAGCCGAGAATTACGAACCGAATCGCCGTCGATCGAATCCGACCATCTGTCTGCGGCAAAGCGTTACTGTCTTTGGTTGGCGAAGCAACCAACACCTGGGAGGGTAAATGAGCGCCTATCGGACCGTGGTGGTAGGAACCGACGGATCGGATTCGTCGTTGCGCGCGGTGGAGAAGGCAGGAAGCATCGCCGGGGCGGACGCGAAGCTGATCGTGGCGACCGCCTATTTACCTCAGAACGAAGATGCGCGCGCCGCCGATGCGCTGAAAGACGAGAGCTACAAGGTGTCGGGCAGCGCGCCGATTTACGCGATCCTGCGCGAGGCCAAGGAACGGGCCACCGCGGCGGGCGCCCAGAACGTGGAGGAACGGTCGATCGTCGGCGCTCCGGTCGATGCGCTGGTCGGCCTCGCTGAGGAAGTCGGCGCCGACCTCCTGGTCGTCGGCAACGTCGGCCTGAGCACCATTGCCGGCCGACTGCTGGGATCCGTGCCCGCCAACGTGTCGCGGCGGGCAAAAGTCGACGTGCTGATCGTCCACACCTCGTAGTCGCTCGCCCGCCCGGTGATCAACGCCGCGAAGTACGGGCCGTGGGCTTTGATCGCGGGCGGCTCGGAGGGGGTCGGCGCCGAATTCGCCCGGCTGCTGGCCGAAGCGGGTCTGAATCTCGTGTTGGTGGCACGCACACTGGGCGGGCTGGAGCGGACCGCTGACGCGTGCCGACGGCATGGTGCCGAAATTCGCACCGTGCAAACAGATCTGAGTCATCCGGGTGCCTGTTCGGACGTTGCGGAGGCAACCCGGGATCTCGAGATCGGGCTGCTGATCCTGGTCGCCGGTGCCAATACGCATAGCCGCGAATTTCTCGACGGCGATCTCGCCGAGTTCCACCGCGTGATCGCTCTCAACGTGTCGACGCCGCTGGCGCTCATCCATCACTACGGGCAGGCCATGCGCGCCCGGCGGCGCGGCGGCATCGTCGTGCTCGGTTCGCTCTCGGGTTACCTCGGGTCGGCTCGCCACACCGTCTACGGCGGCGTGAAGGCGTTCTCCAGGATCTTCGCCGAGGGACTGTGGCTGGAACTCCGCGAGCACGACGTCGACGTACTGGAACTTGTGTTGGGCGTGACGCGCACACCGGCCATGGAGCGGGTCGGCCTGAATTTCGATGCGCCGGGCGTCGTGGTCGCAGAGCCCCCCGACGTCGCGCGCGAAGGCCTGGAATGGCTGGGCCGCGGTCCGGTCCACATCGTCAGCGGCAACGAGCGGATCGTGACTGCGCGCAACGATCCCGACCGGGCCGCGGCCGTTCTCGCCGCGCATCGCACGATGCAGCGGCTGTTGCACGCGGAGAAGGAGTCCGATGACGGTGGAGGAACGACTAGCGGCGCTGGAACAACGCCTGCGCCGGGCCGAGGATGAGCTGGCGATCAACCGCCTGATGGCGTCCTACGGGCCGCTGGTGGACGCCGGCGACGGCGAAGCGGTGGCGGCGCTGTGGACCGAGAAGGGCGAATACGACGTCGACGGCCGGGTCATGCACGGCCACCCCGATATTTCCGCCATGGTGCGATCGCGGGCTCACCAGGGGATGATCGGCGGCGGTGCCGCGCACTTCCTCGGTCCGGTATGCGTCCGGATCGACGGCGACGACGCTATCGCGGTGTGCGAATCCATTGTCGTCCGGCGCAACGACGACGGCAGCGGCTACCGGGTGTGGCGGGCCGGGGCCAATCACGTCACGCTGCGGCGGACCGATGCGGGCTGGCGGATCCTCGCGCGCATCACCCGTCCGTTGGACGGCTCGCAACAGGCACGCGACCTGCTGGCAGCCGGGGCCTTCGGGCAGCATCCATGACCCCTCGACTGGACGGCAAAGTCGCGCTCATCACCGGCGCAGGTGCGGGTATCGGCGAGGGTATCGCCCGCCTATTCGCCGACGAGGGCGCGAGAGTCGTTGTGGCCGAGCGTGATACGCAAAGCGGCCGCGACGTCGCGGCTGCGGTCGGCGGCTTGTTCGTCCAGGTCGACGTCGCGGACCGCGACCAAGTGGAAAACGCTGTCGCACAGACCGTCTCGGCCTACGGCTCGATCGACGTCGTGGTGAACAATGCGTGGGGCGGCGGGTCGATGAGCCGGGTGGAAAACAAGACCGATCAGCAACTCAGCGACGGAATCGCGGTGGCCTACTACGGTCCGTTCTGGGCCATGCGGGCCGCGTTGCCGCACATGAAATCCCGCGGGTGGGGACGGGTGATCAACGTCTGCAGCCTGAACGGGGTCAACGCGCACATGGGCACGCTGGAATACAACGCCGCGAAAGAGGCGCTGCGGGCGCTGACCCGGACCGCCGCCCGCGAGTGGGCGCCGTGGGGTATCACTGTCAACGCCATCTGCCCGGCCGCCAAGAGCGCGGCGTTCCTGCGCGCCCTCGGCGACAATCCGGACATCGCCGCCTTCGCCGACGCGATGAACCCGATGGGCCGGATCGGGGATCCGTACCTCGACATCGCCCCGGTCGCGCTGTTTCTGGCCGGCGAGGACTGCCGCTATCTCACCGGCAACACGTTGTTCGTCGACGGCGGCAGCCATATCAACGGGGTGGCCTGGGCGCCCGACCTGGACGGTTAGGCCCGCTAGGCGGACGCGAGGTCGCGGCGTTCCAACCGGAATGTGCGGCTGAGCCGGGCCGGACGCGTGGTGAGCGTGACCTCGACCGCTCCGCCTCCGGTGATGACGTAGCGCTCCTCGACATCGGGACCGTCGTCGCGGCGGTGCACCGGCCGACGCGGCAGATCCCCGTCGTCATCGAGCGCCGGGTCGAACGGAAAAAACACCGGGTCGTACGGCGTCACATCGCCATCGGGGCGGCCGTCCTCGATTCGGCTGCATTCGACGAACCGAAAGTGCCCGATGTTGTGGGCCGCACGGTAGGTGCGGGTGACGACGAATGGCGGCTGGCCGGCGGTGGGCAGCTCGGCGCCCTTGGGCACGATCGGGTCGAAGTACACGTCTTCGCCCGCGCGGGCCTCCCGGAAGACGCCGAAGTGGTGCGAAAGGCGTTCGGAGAGAGCGAATCCGGCCTCCTTGTCGAGGAATGCCGCCAGCCCGATCGCCGTCGCGGCGAACGGGTGCAACGAGCGTTTGACCCGTTTCTCGTCGAACGCGGCGCGCAGTGAGCGCGCGACCAGCGGGAAGCCTGCGGCGCCGCCCACCACGTAGATTCCCGCCACCTCGGACCAGTCGATGTCGTCACCGTCGCGGTCGTGCAGCACTCGGGGGAGCACGGCAATTGTCTTGTCCACCAACGACGTACATGCGTCGTAGATCTCGTCGATCGGGCACGTGAACGGCGGCTTTCCGGCCGCTGCGAGATCGACGAGGAATCGGCGGGTGTTGGGGCCGACCGCCTCTTTTCGGGTGGCGCACTCCTCGAGCAACTGTCCACGGATACCCGTCGGCAGTCTGCGCAGTCCGGCACCGCTACGAACGATCTTGAGTATCGCCTCGTCGAAGTCGTCACCCCCGAGACGCTGGATGCCTTCGCTGAAGACGACCTCATTGAGCCGTCCGGTCATTTTGAGCAGCGACGCGTCGAAGGTGCCGCCGCCGAGGTCGTAGATCAGCACATACTCACGCTTGGCGGTGATCGTCGAGCGATATCGGTGGGCATACTCGAAGCCCGCCGCCGACGGCTCGTTGAGCAGCGCGACGACTTCGAAGCCGGCCTGCGCGAAGGCGTCCAGGGTCAAAAAGCGCTGTGAGCTCGACGCGTTGGCCGGCACACTGATCGCGGCCTCGACGCGCTCGCCGGGCGACAGGTCGGCGTTCGATCGCAGATACAGGTCGGTTCTGAGCTGGGCGAGGAACCCGGCGAACAGATCGGCCAGCCGGTGACAGCGACCAGCGAGGTCGACGGTTGTCGCGGGCCCGGCATCGTTGAGCAGCCGCTTGAACGAGCGCAGCACCGACCAGTCCGGATCGTGCCGCACCGCGGCGGCGTCGAGACCGAAGCGCAGTTCGCCGGCCGGATTGGCGGCGATCAACGACGGCCACGAGTCGACGCCGTCGAACGACACCACGGGATAGTTGCCCCGGTCGACGACCGCAACGACGGTGTGTGTTGTGCCGAAGTCGATCCCCAGCCGCATCGGCTAAGCGTAGGCGCAGCAGCGTGTTTCGCGGCGCAATTTACCCAGCGATTACCAACCGCCTCGCGCGGCCTACCAGCCGCGCTCGCGCCACTCGGCCAAGTGCGGCCGCTCGGCGCCGATCGTGGTGTCGTCGCCATGGCCGGGATAGACCACCGTGTCGTCGTCGAACCGGTCGAACAGCCGGGTGCTGACATCGTCGATCAGCCGATCGAAATCGCCGGGCTGCCAGGTCTTGCCGACGCCGCCGGGGAACAGGCAGTCGCCGGTGAACAACTGGGTGACTCCGCCGGTCGCCGGGCCGTCGAGGGCCAGCGCGACCGAGCCCGGGGTGTGCCCGCGCAGGTGGATCACGTCGAAGGTGAGCTCACCGATGTCGATGGTGTCGCCGCCGGTCAGCAGGCGGTCCGGGGTGACCGGCAACGGTTCGGCGTCGATCTCGTGCGCGGCGGTCGGCGCACCCGTCGCGCCGGCAACGGCTTCCAGTGCCTGCCAGTGGTCGAAATGCTGGTGGCTGGTGACGATGAGTGTCACGTTCGGGGCGTGGGTGCGGACCAGGTCGACGAGCGCGTCGGCGTCGTTGGCGGCGTCGATCAGCAGTGTTTCGCCGGTCGCGGAACAGGTGACCAGGTAGGCGTTGTTGTCCATGGGGCCGACGGACGTCTTCACGATCGTCACGCCGGGCAACACTCGGCGGGCTGCGCTGCCCGGTTCGACGTGGCCGGTGTAGTTGTCGTCCAGGACGGTCATACCAGTCACGGTACTGGCCGGACGTTGCTTGTCGGTACGGGCACATAGCATAGGAATGACGTGTCCGGGCAGCGCCCGGAAATCGCCCAGAAAGGGATTGCGTGGCTGATCGCCTGATCGTTAAGGGTGCGCGGGAGCACAATCTGCGCAGTGTCGATCTTGATTTGCCGCGCGACGCGCTGATCGTCTTCACCGGGCTGTCGGGGTCGGGAAAGTCGTCGCTGGCGTTCGACACGATCTTTGCCGAGGGGCAGCGGCGCTACGTCGAATCGCTGTCGGCGTATGCGCGCCAGTTCCTCGGGCAGATGGACAAGCCGGACGTCGACTTCATCGAAGGTCTGTCGCCCGCGGTGTCGATCGACCAGAAGTCGACCAACCGCAACCCCCGGTCCACGGTCGGGACCATCACCGAGGTCTACGACTACCTGCGCCTGCTGTATGCGCGGGCCGGCACCCCGCACTGCCCGGTCTGCGGTGAGCGGATCGCCCGCCAGACCCCGCAGCAGATCGTCGACCAGGTACTCGTGATGCCCGAAGGCACCCGCTTCCAGGTGCTCGCGCCGGTGGTGCGAACCCGCAAAGGCGAATTCGCCGATCTCTTCGAAAAACTCAACGCACAGGGCTACAGCCGCGTCCGGGTCGACGGCGTCGTGCATTCCCTGACCGATCCACCGAAGCTGAAGAAGCAGGAGAAGCACGACATCGAGGTGGTGGTCGACCGCCTCACCGTCAAGGCCAGTGCCAAACAGCGGCTCACCGACTCGGTCGAGACCGCGCTGAACCTGGCCGACGGCATCGTGGTGCTGGAGTTCGTCGATCACGAACACGACGCGCACAACCGCGAGCAACGCTTCTCCGAGAAGCTGGCCTGCCCGAACGGGCACTCGCTGGCCGTCGACGACCTGGAGCCGCGATCGTTCTCGTTCAACTCGCCTTACGGCGCCTGCCCGGAATGCGTCGGTCTGGGCATCCGCAAGGAGGTCGACCCCGAACTGGTGGTGCCCGACCCAGATCGCACGCTGGCTGAAGGTGCGGTGGCGCCCTGGTCGATGGGGCATACATCGGAGTACTTCACGAGAATGATGGCGAGTCTGGGTGAGTCCATGGGCTTCGACGTCGACACCCCGTGGCGCAAGCTGCCAGCCAAGGCGCGCAAGGCAATTCTTGAGGGCTGCGACGAGCAGGTACACGTCAAGTACCGCAACCGCTACGGCCGCACCCGCTCCTACTACGCCGACTTTGAGGGCGTGCTGGCGTTCCTCGAACGCAAGCTCGACCAGACCGAGTCCGAGCTGATGAAGGAGCGGTACGAGGGCTTCATGCGCGACGTCCCGTGCCCGGTGTGCGACGGCACGCGGCTCAAGCCCGAGATCCTCGCCGTCACCCTGAGCGCCGGTGAGCACGGTGCCAAATCAATCGCCCAGGTGTGTGAGCTCTCCATTTCGGACTGTGCGGACTTCCTTAACGGGCTCACACTGGGCACCCGTGAGCAGGCGATCGCGGGCCAGGTGCTCAAGGAAATCCAATCGCGGCTCGGCTTTCTGCTCGACGTGGGGTTGGAGTATCTCTCGTTGTCGAGGGCGGCGGGCACGCTGTCCGGCGGAGAGGCGCAGCGGATCCGGCTGGCCACCCAGATCGGCTCCGGTCTGGTCGGCGTGCTGTATGTGCTCGACGAGCCGTCTATCGGTCTGCACCAGCGCGACAACCGTCGGCTCATCGAAACGCTCACCCGCCTGAGAAATCTCGGGAACACCCTGATCGTCGTCGAGCACGACGAGGACACCATCGCCCATGCCGACTGGGTGGTCGACATCGGTCCGGGCGCCGGCGAGCACGGTGGGCACATCGTGCACAGCGGCACCTACGCCGACCTGTTGGCGAACAAAGACTCGATCACCGGGGCGTTCCTGTCCGGCAAGGAAAGCATTGCAGCGCCGACGATTCGGCGTCCGATCGACAAGAAGCGTCACCTTACGGTCGTGGGCGCCAACGAGCACAACCTGCGCGGCATCGACGTGACGTTCCCGCTCGGCGTGTTGACGTCGGTGACGGGAGTGTCGGGCTCGGGGAAATCGACGTTGGTCAACGACATCCTGGCCTCGGTGCTGGCCAACCGGCTCAACGGCGCCCGGCATGTCCCGGGGCGGCACACCCGCGTCACCGGTTTGGACAATGTCGACAAGTTGGTCCGGGTAGACCAGTCACCGATCGGCCGCACCCCGCGTTCCAACCCGGCCACCTACACCGGCGTCTTCGACAAGATCCGCACCCTGTTCGCGGCGACCACCGAGGCCAAGGTGCGCGGTTACCAGCCGGGCCGATTCTCGTTCAACGTCAAGGGCGGTCGCTGCGAGGCGTGTACCGGCGACGGCACCATCAAGATCGAGATGAACTTCCTGCCGGACGTATATGTGCCGTGCGAGGTGTGCAACGGCGCGCGGTACAACCGCGAAACCCTCGAGGTGCACTACAAAGGCAAGACCATTTCCGAGGTGCTCGACATGTCGATCGAAGAGGCCGCGGAGTTCTTCCAGCCGATCACCGGCATCCACCGTTACCTGCGGACCCTGGTCGATGTCGGGCTGGGCTACGTGCGGCTGGGCCAGCCCGCGCCGACGCTGTCCGGCGGCGAAGCGCAGCGGGTCAAGCTGGCGTCGGAATTGCAGAAGCGCTCCACCGGGCGCACCGTCTACATCCTCGACGAGCCCACCACCGGCCTACATTTCGAAGACATCCGCAAACTACTTGATGTCATCAATGGTCTTGTCGACAAAGGCAATACGGTGATCGTCATCGAACACAACCTGGACGTGATCAAGACCTCGGACTGGGTCATCGACATGGGACCCGAGGGCGGCGCCGGCGGAGGCACCATTGTCGCCGAAGGCACCCCGGAGGACGTCATAGCGGTGCCTGAGAGCTACACCGGCAAGTTCCTGGCAGAGATCCTCACCGACACCGGCAAGCCCGTAACCCGCAGCCCGAAGCGAGTGGCCAAGCGCCGCAAGGTCAGTGCCTAGCCGGCGGCTTTCGACAGCGGTGACGGAAACCGCGGTTTGATCCGGACCCCGTCGAGCCATGACGTCAGCTCCGCGGCACGTCGCGTCAATGCGCGCCGGCCGTCACGGCCGGGATCTTCGAGTAGTTGCACATGGACGTGCGCCTCGTCGTCCTGATACCAGCCGCCCACCACGCGCCCGTTCCACCAGGCAGTCGGTCCGGCATTGCCGTTACGGTCGAAGACCCGATCGCGGTGCTCGCCGAGATACCAGTCGCGACCGAACCAGCCCATTGTCGTCACGTCGAGGCCCGGCAGCAATGCGGCCAGGGGTGCCACCTCGGGCTCGGCTTCCATGTCGTCGGCCAGCGCAAAGCCTGCTCCGGTGTCTAGTTCGACTTCCACGGCGCCGATGTCGCCCAACACTTTCCGCACCGCGGTGAGGGTGGTGCCGAACCACCATTTGACGTCGGCGGCGGTGGCCGGCCCGAACGTTCGCAGCCAACGGCGCAACAACGCGGAGAAACCGTCGGTCGACTGTGGACTCTGCTCGAGCCAGTCCGCGGTGGGTACCCACCGCGGCCGTGATGTGGTCCAGCCGCCATCGTTGGGCCCCCGCACGATCTCGCCGCGGGCCGAGAGCAAGGTCAGCACCCGTGGGGCGACCGGAACCTCACCGCCCCAGGGCTTTCCCGGCGCGGGATCATATGTTCCACCGATCTCGGGGAGTGCGGACCGCAGTTCCGTGCTGCTGAGTGGCCCGTACTGATCCAAGCGACCAAGGACAGCGGAACAGGCTGTTGCGAGCCAGTTTTCGCCGTCGACGGTGATACCCGCTTTGTGTAGGTCGGCGACCAGGCGGCGATGTTCGTGAGCGGCGACCCGATCGCTGGCCGCAGTCTGAACAGCCGGCAGGTCATCCGAGGCCACCACCCACAGCGTGCGCCGCATCGCCAAATGCCTTACCACCGAGCGGTTTCGATACAGATCGTCCGTCAGATCGGCGGCGACGAAGCCAGGGCACCGTGCCCACAGCGAGATGAACGGCGTCGCCGGGTCGGTGGCGTGCAGCCCCACCAGTTCGGCGGTGGCCTGGGGCACGGAGTCGGCGAGCGAGAGAAACTGTCTGCTTACCAGCCGTCGTCGGCGTTCATCTGCGGTGAATCGACGCATGCCCGTAGCGCGGGTTCAGTGGCGGTCGTCGCGCATCGATTCGCGGATCTGCGCCAGCCGGTCGGCGGCCGCGCGCTGACGCGCCTCGAACTGCTCGTCGACACCGCGGCCCTCGGGGCTCTCGGAATCCAATTCAGCTGACCCGATGGACGTTTCGTACCGCGATTCGATCTTGTCTCGTACTGACTCGAACGTCGGCACACCAGAACTCGTGTAGCCTGTGTCGGGCTCGGTCGCGGAGTTGTCCGGCTCGTCGGGCATGAATTCACATTACCTGTGTTAGCGCCCGACCGGCTCGGCGTGCGGAATCGGATCCGGAGCGGGCGGCCAGGTCGACGGTGACGGAATCCGCGGAACCGCGGGGGTGCCCAGTCGACCGGCCAACCAGGGCAGCGCCGCGGCGAAAGCGTGGCTGGCGAACGGCCAGTCATGATTTCCGGGCTGCGCGACGATGGTGCAGTCGATCCCCTTGGCGCGGCCGAGGTCGCAGAGCGACTCCGCCGCTGCGGTCTGATCGCCCGGCACGGGCACGGATTCCCGACCGCCGCGGTTTGTGTCGCCCGCATCTGTCACCGAGAAACCGCGATGATGCCTCGACGGGGTGCTCGACGACACGTCGAACCAGCCCGAGACACCGTGGTAGCGGCCGTGTCTGGCGATGACGGTGGAGGGATCGAAGGAGGCCCAGGCGGCGGCGTTGCCGCCGAACAGCCTGGCGATGGTCTGGGCCTTGGTGCCGGCCTCCGGGCCCATGTTGCCGGCGATGTCGACGAATGCGCTGAACAAATCCGGATGCATCACGGTCAGGTCCAACGCGCACGTTCCGCCCATGGACCAGCCGACGATACCCCAATTCGCCGCCTCGCGGCTGACACCGAACTTCGAGACCATGTATGGCACAACATCTTTGGTGAGGTGATCGGCCGCGTTGCCGCGGCTGCCGTTGACGCATTCGGTGTCGTTGTTGAACGCGCCACCGGAGTCGACGAACACGAACACCGGGGCACTGCCGCCGTGGGTGGCGGCCAGTTCGTCGATCGTCTTTGCGGCATCCCCGGCGCGCAGCCAGTCGGCCGGAGTGTTGAACTCGCCGCCGATCATCATCACTGTCGGCAGCGGCGGTGGTGGGCTGGTGGAAAACCACGCCGGGGGTAGATATACGAGTTCTCCGCGGTGTTTGAAATGCGACGCATTCTCGGAAATCGCCACCGGTACGACGACGCCGTGAGCGGGCTGCAGCCCCGCGGCCGACATCGCGGCAACGCGGGCCGCGTCGGTCTGGTGGGGCAGCGGTCCCTCGGTGAGCTGATCCCACGCGGTCTGCACGGTGGGGAAGTAGCCCACCCATAGGTTGAGCGTGAACGCGGCGCTGAGGAGGCACATCGGCACGGCCATCATCGACACGCCCCGGCGCCACCAGCGCGCGCTACCCCAGCCCAGAATCAGGACCGCGGCGGCGGCACCGCTTCCGGCGATCCACCACCACAGCAGGCGCGGTGCCGGGTCGTCAGCCAGGCCGCGGTTCTCGATGTACCAGTGCGACAGGCCGGCCATTCCCGCGCCGAGAACGGCGGCGATCGGCAACCAGAACAGACGCCACCGGCGGGATCGCCAACCGACGGCCACCAGCAGCAGGGTCACCGCGAGAGCCTGGACCACACCGGGCACCCATCCGTGCATCAGCGAAGTGTGGTTTTCGGCCAGCACCGCCACCGGGAGGTTCGCCGTTGAACCTGTCACGCAGTCCATTGTCGTCTTTTTCGCGTGCTTTGAGCATGACTTTTGCGGATCTGGTGGTCTGCGTGTCCGGCGACGACGAGACGGCTAGCGCGGCTTGGCCAACGGGAAGGGCAGGGTCTCGCGGATGCTCCGGCCGGTGACCAGCATGACTACCCGGTCGACGCCGATTCCGAGGCCACCGGTCGGCGGCATCGCGTACTCCATGGCCTGCAGAAAGTCCTCATCGAGTTCCATGGCTTCGGGGTCTCCGCCGGCGGCCAGGTAGGACTGCTCCTCGAGGCGGCGCCGCTGCTCGACGGGATCGGTGAGTTCGCTGTAGGCCGTCCCCAATTCGATGCCCCACGCCACCAGATCCCAGCGCTCGGCCAGACCGGGCCGGCTGCGATGCGGCCGGGTCAGGGGCGACACCGAAGCAGGAAAGTCGATGTAGAAGGTGGGGTGTTCGGTGCGCTGTTCGACGAGGTGCTCGTAGAGTTCCAGCACCACCGCGCCGGCGTCCCAGCGAGCCAGATACGGGATCTTCGCGGCGTCGGACAACCGGCGCAGGGTGGCCAGGTCGGTATTCGGGTCGACGTGTTCACCCAGCGCCTCGGAAACCGCGTCGTGAACGGTCTTCACCGGCCAGACGCCGGAGATGTCCACCTCTTCTGGCGCGTCGCCCGCACCGGGCCGCAGCACCACCTGCGCGCCGTTGGCGGCCTGCGCGGCGTTCTGGATCAGCTCCCGGCTGCCGTCGATCCAGGTTTTGTAGTCGGCGTGCGCCTGATACGCCTCCAGCAGGGTGAACTCCGGGTTGTGGCTGAAGTCGACCCCCTCGTTGCGGAAGGCCCGACCCAACTCGAAGACGCGTTCCATGCCGCCGACGCACAACCGCTTGAGATACAGCTCGGGTGCAATACGCAGATACAGGTCGAGGTCGTAGCTGTTGATGTGGGTGATAAATGGGCGGGCGGTGGCACCGCCGTGAATCTGTTGCAGGATCGGGGTTTCGACCTCCACGAATCCCTTCTCGTTCAGCGTGTCCCGCATCGCACGGATCACACTGCTACGGGCTGTGATCAGTTCCCGCGACTCCGAGTTGATGGCCAGGTCGACATAGCGACTGCGCACCCGCGCTTCGGGATCGGTCAGGCCTTTCCACTTGTTCGGCAGCGGGCGCAGACACTTGCCGATCAGCCGCCAGCGGTGCACGATCAGCGACTGCGTGCCGGTCTTGCTGAACCCCATCTTCCCGGTGACCTCGATCAGGTCGCCGAGGTCGATAGCCTTGGTGAAGTCGCCGGTGCTGCCGTACTGCAAGATCGAATTCTCCAGCAGCAGTTGCACTTCCGCTGACCAGTCGCGAAGCTCGGCGAAAAGCACGCCGCCGAAGTCGCGGACCCGCAGCACCCGCCCGGACACCGAGACGTCGGCCTGATCGCCGGTTTCCAGCGCTTGGGCCACCGTATGACTCGGCGGCTGTCCGACCGGATAGGCGTCAATTCCACTGTCCTGCAGTGCTTTCAGCTTAGACAGCCGAACCCGCATCTGCTCGGGCAGTCGGTGACCGTGCTCCTCGGCGTCGCCGAAGTCGGCCTCTTGCAGCGCGACCACATCCGGAGCCGAACCGTCGTCATGCAGCAGGCCGGTGGCCAGCAGTGTCGGCGGTACGGAGGGATGGTGGCCGGTGTGCTGCTCGTCGCGGCGGGTGAAGGGCAGCACCAGGAAGCCCTCGGCGACCGACGAGGCCACACCGACCCGGGGAACCATCCGGGCGTCTTCATAGCAGGCGTAGCGCGGCACCCAGTCGGGCTGATACTTCATGTTCGAGCGGTACAGCGTCTCCAGCTGCCACCACCGCGAGAAGAACATCAGAAATCCGCGCCACAGCCGCGCGACCGGGCCGGCGCCGAGTTGGGCGCCCTGCTCGAATGCGGAGCGGAACATAGCGAAATTCAACGAGATTCGCGTGATGCCGATCTTTTCGGCATGCAACGCGAGCTCGCTCACCATCAGTTCGATGGTGCCGTTCGGGGATTGCGGCGAGCGACGCATCAGGTCGAGTGAGACACCGTTGCGTCCCCAGGGCACCAGCGACAGCATCGCGACCACGGTGTCGTCGGGATCGATGGCCTCGACCAACAGGCATTCGCCGTCGGCCGCATCACCCAGCCGACCCAGCGCCATCGAGAACCCACGCTCGGTGTCGGTGTCGCGCCAGGCGTCCGCTCGTGAGGTCACCTGCGCCATCTCGGCGGGCTCAATGTCGTGGTGCCGGCGAATGCGCACCATCAGCCCGGCGCGGCGCGCCCGCGTCACCGCCTGGCGTACGCCGCGCATGTCGCGTCCGGACAGCTTGAACTCGGCGGTGTGCAGAATCGCCTCGTCGCCGAGTTCCAGCGCGTTGAGGCCTGCCTCGCGAAAAGCCTTGGCCCCGGCCGAACTCGCGCCCATGTTGCCCGGCGTCCAGCCGTAGCTCTGGCAGAGCGCCAGCCACGCGCCGATCGCCTGGGGCCACGCCCGCGGATCGCCGATCGGATCACCGCTGGCCAGGCAGACACCTACCTCGACGCGGTAGGTGATCGCGGCGCGCCCGCTCGGCGCGAATACCACCGACTTGTCGCGGCGGGTGGCGAAGTAACCCAATGAGTCGTTCTTGCCCCACAATTCGAGCAGCCCGCGGATCGCCGACTCGTCCTCACCGGTCAGCGCATTCTCGGCGCGCTGCGACTGGAAAAGCACGATCGCGGCGGCGATCAAGGCCATGGCGCTGAACAGGCCCATCAACGCATTGATGAAGACCGGTGGTCGGCCGGTGAACTGCGATGCTTCGACAACGGCGAACCCGACCACCCGGTTCACCACATAGAACAGCCGGTCCTCGGCGGCCAGCGTACGAGGGAATGTCTCGATCAGACCCCAGGACAGCACGATGCCGATCGCCCAGCCGGTGAGCAGCACCCCGGCGGCCTTGAACAACGCGCCCGCGCGGACCTTGGCCCAGAACTCGCGGTAGGCGAGAGTGACCACCGCGATGGCGGCCAGGTGCAGTCCGAGGCCGAGCGTCTCGCCGAAGCTCTTGGCGGGGCTGGGGTGATCGGCGACCAGTCCGGCCACGTTGAGTCCCGCGGCCAGCAGCAGGTTGAACTGCAACACCCACCAGGCGACGCGCTTGCGGGCAGTCAGCGCTCCCGCCAGCAGGGCCAGCACGAACGACCACGCGAAGCTGGTGTCGGGAAAGTTGAAGACGTAGTCGTTGATGAATTCTCGCGGCACCCTGATGGCCCACCTGATCACCGGCGACACGCTGGCGATCAGTGAAAGGGTGGCGATGACCCCGACCGTCCAGCCGGCGGCAGCCGGCACCCAGCGAAGCCGGGTAACCGACTCGCTTCGGTGGCGGGAGGCAGTGAGGGTCACAGACGGCGAGGATATTCGGTATTGCTATGGAATGCCTATGATCCGCCTGGCAGGCGATCGCTCGTGTCGCATCTCCGGCGCCATCTCCGCGCGGGGTCGTGCAGCGACGTGACCGAGCAGTGCGTCATGACTGGTAGACTCACGTTCGCGACCGTCTCAGGCTAAGCCAGAGACAGCAAGTGGAGTCCCGCTCCCACCGTTGGCCACTACGGCTCAGCGGTCCGGTCACCGGCACAGTTGATGTGCCGGTTCTGCCGTCGCGGCAGGCGGCTTAACGCCGTGATCGGTCGGCACCGGGCCCTGCTTATGCAGGGCTTTTTTGCTGATGGCGTGGTATCCCAACCGCTGGCTCCGCTCGGGGCAGGTGACGGTGGCATTGACGAGCAGATCAATGAGGGAGGCCCCATCAGCACTGAGACCCGCGTCAACGAACGCATCCGCGTACCTGAAGTCCGCCTGATCGGTCCGGGAGGGGAGCAGGTAGGCATCGTGCGTATCGAAGACGCCCTTCGCGTCGCCGCGGATGCCGATCTCGACCTTGTCGAAGTTGCGCCGGATGCTCGACCACCGGTCTGCAAGATCATGGACTACGGCAAGTTCAAGTACGAAGCGGCACAAAAGGCGCGCGAATCTCGCAAGAACCAGCAGCAGACCGTCGTCAAAGAGCAGAAGTTGCGACCCAAGATCGACGATCACGACTACGCGACCAAAAAGGGTCACGTGATCCGATTCCTGGAAGCCGGCGCCAAAGTGAAAGTGACCATCATGTTCCGCGGACGCGAGCAGTCTCGGCCCGAACTGGGTTTCCGGCTCCTGCAACGCCTGGGCGCCGATGTCGCCGACTACGGATTCGTCGAGACCTCGGCCAAGCAGGACGGACGCAACATGACGATGGTGCTGGCACCGCACCGCGGCGCGAAGACCCGCGCCCGTGCTGCCGAAGATGCCGCTGGCCCCAGCACCCGGCCCGCACCAACCGGTGACACCGAGCCATCGCCGAACTGACACCAACAGGACAGAGGACCCAGAAGACATGCCTAAGGCCAAAACCCACAGCGGAGCGTCGAAGCGATTCCGGCGCACCGGCACCGGGAAGATCATGCGTGAAAAGGCCGGCCGCCGGCACCTGCTCGAGCACAAGCCGACCAAGCGGACGCGACGCCTCGACGGACGGACCGTGGTGGCCGCTAACGACACCAAGCGCGTCAACAAGATGCTGAACGGCTGACCGGTAGCCCAGCACCGGAACAACCACTCTTCCCAACGAGATAGGAACACCCCATGGCACGCGTGAAGCGGGCAGTCAATGCCCAAAAGAAGCGCCGCACCATCCTCAAGGCGTCCAAGGGCTATCGCGGCCAGCGGTCTCGCCTGTACCGCAAAGCCAAAGAGCAGCAGCTACATTCGCTGACGTACGCCTACCGCGACCGTCGTGCGCGCAAGGGCGAATTCCGCAAGCTGTGGATCTCCCGGATCAACGCTGCGGCCCGCGCCAACGACATCACCTATAACCGGTTGATCCAGGGCCTGAAGGCCGCCGGTGTCGAGGTCGACCGCAAGAACCTCGCCGAGATCGCCGTCAGCGATGCCGCGGCGTTCACCGCGTTGGTGGAGGTTGCCCGCAAGGCACTGCCCGCCGACGTGAACGCCCCGTCCGGAGAGGCCGCCTAACCGCGCACCTGGTGCTCACCGAACGATCGACCCGGGTGGTCGCTGCGGTCAAGCTGCACCGACAGGTGACTCGCCGCCGAAGCGACCGCTTTCTGGTCGAGGGCGCCAACCTGGTCGGGGCGGCGTCGCGGCGTGGGCTGGTCCGCGAAATCTTCGTCACGGAGACGGCCGCGCAGCGATACGCCGATCTGCTGAGCGGGCACCCCGCGGCGGTCCATGTGGTCACGGAGCGGGCCGCAAAAGCATTGTCGGACACCGTAACTCCAGCCGGGTTGGTCGCAGTGTGCGAGCATCCGAGCACCGTCCTGGCTGACGTGCTTTCGCAGTCGCCGCGACTTCTGGCCATCGGGGTGGAAATCGGTGAACCCGGTAACGCCGGCACACTGATCCGCATCGCCGACGCAATGGGTGCCGCCGCAATGGTGTTCGTCGGCCACAGCGTCGACCCCTACAACGCCAAGTGTCTGCGCGCCTCCGCGGGCAGCATCTTCTCGATTCCGGTAGTCGTCGCCCCGGAGATGGAAACGGTCATCGACGCCGTGCGGGATGGCGGGCTGCGGATCGTCGCCACGACTGTTGATGGTGAATTGTCGCTTGACGGTGCCGATCTCACGGCACCGACCGCCTGGCTGTTCGGCTCCGAGGCTCACGGGTTGTCCACGCACGCCGCCGAGCAGGCCGACAGCCGGATCACCATTCCGATGGCCGGCGGCACCCAGAGTCTGAATGTGGCTGCGGCCGCGGCAATTTGCCTCTACGAGAGCGCGAAAGCGCAACGCTTGATTTGAGTGCCGGACTCCTCCTCATCGCGCTGCGCGCTCTGCATCGTCGTCCGGCTAGATCCGAGTGCCGGACTCCTCCTCATCGCGCTGCGCGCTCTGCATCGTCCGGCTAGATCCGAGTGCCGGCCTCCTCCTCATCGCGCTGCGCGCTCTGCATCGTCGTCCGGCTAGGCGGCTTTGCCCCGGCCACGCGCCGGACGCAACCCGGCCAGCGAGAACGTCGTGTGCACCAGTGAACCGGCCCGCTCGATGAGGGATTTGCGCGGCGGGAAATAGTGCATCGGTAGCCCGCGACGGTCCGATGGCGGCGCCACGAAGCGCGGCGCCTGGACGAGTGGAGCGTCGGCGGAGGCCCGGCCCCCGGCGCGGCGGTACGCGGCGAGCGCTCGCGGATGCAGCCGTATCTCGTCGGGAACCGCCAGGAACGCGATCTCGACCATTTTGCCGAACAGTCGCAGCACCACTTCATCGCTCGGAGTCCAACGCATACCGGCCTTTTCGCGTACCGACGGCTCGAAGAGTCCCGCCGCGATCCAACGTTGGCCGGCGACAAGCGGTTTGAAGAGCTGATCCCACACCGGTGTCGGCATCAGCACGAATTTCGGCTTGGGGATTCGGATTTGAAAGATGTCCAGGGTGGCCTGGTTGATTTCCAGTTCGTCGCGGCAGACCCGCTGCCAGTACTCCTGAAAGTCCTCCCAGGACGCCGGCACTGGCCGCATGCTCATGCCGTACATCCGGTACCACTGCACGTGTTCTTCGAAGAGCTGGCGCTTCTCGGTTTCGGTCAGGCCGCCGCAGAAGTACTCGGCCACCTTGATCACCAACATGAAGAACGTGGCGTGCGCCCAGTAGAACGTCTCGGGATTCAATGCGTGGTAGCGGCGTCCGCTGGCATCGACGCCCTTGATGGTGTGGTGGTACTGCTTGATCTGCCGGCCCGTCTCCGACGCCCGGCCGCCGTCATAGACCACACCCATGATCGGGTACACCGAGCGCGCCACCCGCTGCAATGGTTCGCGCAATAGAATCGAATGCTCCTCGACGCCGGCACCGAGTTCGGGATACATGTTCTGAATCGCGCCGATCCAGACGCCCATCATCCCGGTGCGCAGATCGCCGAAGTATTTCCAGGTCAGCGAATCCGGGCCCAGGGGAAGGGGCAATGGCAGCGTCTGTTGGTCCGGAGCGACGGACCCGCGGGTGGGGGGCGCTGACCTCTCTGTCATCACGGCCTCCAGGGTCCCGATAGCGCTGATCAACTCACGATAATGTTGACAACACTCGTTGTCTACGATTTGGCGGGCGCGTCGCGTGCGCTGTTATCGAGTGTCGACCGGCCCGTCGCAGCGCCGTGATCAGGTTGTTCGTCGGTCCTGGTGGCGGACACCACCCCGACGGTCGTTGCCGGTCCTTCCCGGGAGCACCTACTGTGAGAGTTGTGGAACTCGGGCCCCAACCGGTGTCCGGCGAGCCCGAGCAAACGGTGACCACGCCGGATTCACTGCCCTCACGGCAGCATTCGCCGACATCCTTGCGAGGCGCGGCGGATTGGCTGCGCAGCACCAATCGGAGCCCCGGTCTGATCGCCCTGGTCCGCCGGGCACGCCGAGGCTTGCCCGGCGATCCCGATTTCGGTGACCCGCTCTCGACGGCCGGTCAGGGCGGGCCCCGCGCCGCGGCCCGGGCCGCAGGTCGGCTCCTGGGCGAGCGCGGCGGTGCATCCCGGGAAGTCAGTCTGGGAGCCCTGCAGGTGTGGCAGGCCTTGACCGAGGCGGTCGCGCGGCGCCCGGCGAATCAAGAGGTCACCATTGTTTTCACCGATCTGGTCGGCTTTTCCAGCTGGTCGCTGCGTGCCGGGGACAACGCCACGCTGAAGCTGCTGCGGCGAGTGGCGCGCGCGATCGAACCGCCGTTGCTCGACGCCGGCGGGCACATCGTCAAGCGGATGGGGGACGGCACTATGGCGGTCTTCGAAGATCCGCTCGTCGCGATAGCCGCGGTGCTCGAGGCCAAGCAAGCGCTCAAGTCCGTCGATGTCGACGGCTACCACCCGCGGATGCGGGTCGGCATTCATACCGGGCGCCCGCAACGACTGGCCGCCGACTGGCTGGGCGTGGACGTCAACGTGGCCGCGCGGGTGATGGAGCGGGCCACCCGCGGCGGAGTCATGGTCTCCGGAGCCACATTGGACCTGCTCGGACCCGACGACTTGGTCACACTCGGGGTGGCGGCCAAGCGGGTTCACTGGTCGGTTTTCGGCAGTAAACCCGCAGGTCTACCGCCCGATTTGGCTATCTATCGGCTCAAGCCGTCCAGGGAAAGTGTTAGCGACTTATCAGGTTTTGACAACTCGGAAGGAGACGGTCCGCAGGCATAGTGGATGGCGATGATAGTGCAGGTACTGTCGCGCCTCACGCGCGTACGGATCACGCTCGGCTATGCCGTCGCGCTGATCGGTGTCAGCGCGGCGCTCGTCGACCTGAGTCCGCGGGCGCGTGCGCATGTCGTCGCGCAGGCCAGCACCAACCTGCACAACCTGGCCCACGGTCACCTCGCCACGCTGCTGGACAGCGCGTTCATCACCGATTCGGGTCCGATGTACTTCTGGCTGCCGTGCCTGGTCTGCCTGCTGGCCCTGGCCGAGCTGATCTGGCGTAGTGGACGGTTGGCGATCGTATTCATCACCGGCCACATCGGCGCCACGCTGCTCGTCGCCGCCGGCCTGACCGCCGCGATCGAGTTCCACTGGCTGCCGATGTCGGTGTCGCGCGCCAGCGATGTCGGGGTGAGTTACGGTGCGGTCGCGGTTCTGGGCGCGTTGACCTCGGCCATACCCCGCCGTTGGCGTCCGATGTGGATCGGCTTCTGGATTCCGGTCGGCCTCGCGGCGGCGGTGCTGGGCGAAGACTTCACCGACGTCGGCCACACCGTCGCGCTGATTCTGGGCATGCTGGTGTCCACCCGACTGGACGGCCCGGCCCGCTGGACGCGGGTCCGCTGCACGCTGCTGGCGGTGTCCGCGGCTTTCGGATTCCTGATGCTCGCGCACGACACCTGGTCGATGGTGGGAGCCGGCGCCGCCGGCGTTGTGGGCGCGGCGGCGGCCGAGCTGCTGACCCGCGTCCAGGTGACGCGTCAACGCCCGGCGCCCCAGCGTGCACCCGAGCCGGCGCTGACGGCCGAGTACTAGGGAACCACGCGCGAATACAGCCAGCGGCTCCACAACTCCGTCAACGGTTCGTCGCAGTAGTCGCCGGCCAGGCCCGTGAAATCGTCGGTGACGGCGGTGGCGTGGCGGTAGCGGGTCGTCCAATTCTTGAGCAGCGCAAAGAAGTTCTCGTCGCCCAGCCGTCCACGTAGCGCGTGCAACGTGAGTGCGCCACGCTTGTAGACGCGGTCATCGAACATGTCGCGCGGTCCCGGGTCGGTCAGCAGCAGATCCTGCGGCGCTTTGCGCAGCTTCTCGTGGTAATGACGCGCCCAATGGTCGGCGCTGGGCCCGCCACTGTGCTCCGACCACAGCCACTCCGCATAGCACGCGAAACCTTCGTGCAACCAGATGTCGCGCCATTGTCGTACGGTGACGGAATTGCCGAACCACTGGTGAGCCAGCTCGTGGGCGATCAATCGCTCGCTAGACCGTGTGCCGTCGCAATGATTAGCCCCGAAAATCGAAATCCCTTGAGCCTCAAGGGGTATCTCCAGATCGTCGTCGGTCACAACGACGGTATAACCGTTCGCCAGCGGATACGGCCCGAACAGTTCGACGAACAACTCCATCATCTCAGGCTGGCGCGCGAAGTCCTGGTAGAAATCGTGGCGTAGCCGCTCGGGCAGCGCCGCCCGCATCTGCACCGGTGATGCGCCCAGCCGCAAGAGCTCATACATCCCGATCTGCAGCGTGATCAGGTAGGTCGAGGTCGGTTCGGGCTGCTCGTAGGTCCAGACGGTCTGTGCCGCTCGCGGGCGCCGGGACGCCAAGCGGCCGTTGGCGACCACGCGATAAGGGTTGTCGGCGCTGATCTGGATGCGGTAGGAGGCTTTCGCGCTGGGATGGTCATCGCAGGGAAACCATGAAGCGGCGCCGTTCGGCTGCCCGGCGACCAGCGCACCGTCGGTCAGTTCCTCGAAACCGACGTTGCCCCATAGCGATCGCAGTGGGCGCGGTGACCCGTGGTAGTGCACCGCGATGCTCATCGCCGAGGACGATGCCAGCGGCGACGACAGTCGAATGCGCAGTTTCTTTTCCCGACAAGCGAAGTGGGCGACCCGCTTGCCATTCACCAAGACCTTCGACACCGTCAGCGCGTCGGACAAGTCCAGGGTGAAATCCTCCAACGCGGTCAGCGCCTCGGCGGCGATGGTCGCCGATCCCGAGAGCCGGTTGATCGCTACCTTGTACTCCAGCGACAACTCGTAATGCGAGACGCGATAACCGAGGTTGCCGCTCTTTGGCAGGTACGGATCGATGACAGGAGAAGCCTGGCGGGGTGCCGGCTTCTTGACGGCACGTTTCACGCGGCCGCCTTCTTGCCGGTCTTCTCCCGGGGCGCACTCCACGGCCTGATCGGATTACCTTGCCACCTGGTCGATTTCGGCACCGAGTCGCCGCGGACCACCAGTGACGCGGGTCCGACCGTCACGCCTGCGCCGAGCCGGGCCGACGGCAGGGCGACGCCGTGCGGGCCCAACGTCGCACCCTGCTCGAGCACGACTTCGTCCATCCGCATGATTCTGTCGTGGAACAGGTGCGTCTGCACGACGCAGCCGCGGTTGACGGTGCTGCCACGGCCGAGCGTGACAAGGTCGGCCTCTGGCAGCCAGTAGGTTTCACACCACGCGCCACGCCCGACCTTGGCGCCGAGCGCCCGCAGCCACATGTTCATCACCGGTGTACCGCTGGCGGCACGGGCGAACCACGGTGCGGCAACGGTCTCCACGAACGTGTCCGCGAGTTCGTTGCGCCACACGAACGACGACCACAGCGGACATTCGCCGGCCCGAACCCGGCCAATCAGAAGCCATTTCGCGACCACCGCGGCGAACGCGGCCAGCGCCCCCGCAGCGAGCAGCACCAACCCACCGGCAAGCGCCGGCGCCCAGAAACCGAAGATCCGCGCCAGCGCCTGTAGCGCACCCAGCACCGCCAAGCCGATCGCGGCCGTCACCATCACCGGGATCACCCGGAACGCCTCCACCGCCGAACGCATCGCCTTCAGCCGCCACGGCGGCTCGTAGGTGCGGGTCGCGTCGGCCTCAGCGGGGCGTCGGCGCAACCGCATGGGCGGGCTGCCCAACCAGGACGAACCACGCTTGGCCTTCGGCGGAGCAGCCGACAAGACCGCCACCAGTCCATCCTCGGGCACCCGCCGGCCCGGTTGGGTGATGCCCGAGTTACCGAGAAACGCGCGCCTGCCGACCGTTGTTGTGGCCGCGTAAATCCAGCCGCCCCCAAGCTCATACGAGGCGACCATGGTGTCGTCGGCCAGGAACGCGCCGTCTTCGATGACGGTGAACTTCGGCGTCAGCAACACCGTGGAGATCTCGGTGTTGCGGCCGACCTTTGCGCCCAGCACACGCAACCAGGTCGGCGTCGCCAAGCTGGCGTAGAGCGGGAACAGGTAATTGCGGGCGCCATCCATCAGTCGCTCGGTCGCCCACAGTTGCCATCCGCTACGGCTGCGCACCGGGTGGTAGCCCTCCCGCAGCCGGATCGAAAGCACCCGCACCGCAACGACCGTCATCGCCGCGTAGGCGGCAAGCGCAGCCACCGCGGCGAGCGGTGTCCAATACAGGGCGGGCAGCGCCGCTTCAGAAAGCCGGTGGGTATGCCGAACGGCGACGCCGATCACGGCCAGGCCCGCCACCAGCGCGGTCAGCGGCATCGCGGCCAGCAGTACCGATGTCAGCGCGTACACCACGACCCACTGGGTGCGGCGCGCCGGTCGCTCGTCGGGCCACGGGTGGTTAACCCGACCGGATTTCACCGCCGGGGAGCCCTTCCAGAACTGGCGACTCTTGACCTTGCCGACCACGCCCGAGCCGGGTGCGACGTCGGCGTTCTTGCCGACAACGGCGCCGGGCAGCAGCGTGGTGCGGGCGCCGATCGTGGCGTCGTTGCCGATCGCGATGGCCCCGAGATGGAAGGTGTCGCCGTCGATCCAGTGCCCGCTCAGATCGACCTCGGGTTCGACCGCGCTGCGATGTCCGAGCGTCAGCAGACCGGTGACCGGCGGTACCGAGTGCAGATCGACGCCCTTACCGATGTCGGCGCCCAGTGCGCGGGCGTAGTAGACCAGCCACGGCGCCCCGGCCAGATTCTCGGCGCCACTGGCCTCGGCCAGCCGCTCGGCCAGCCATACCCGCAAGTGCAGCCACCCGCCGCGCGGATAGCTGCCCGGCCGCACATTCGACAGCAGCAGCCGCGCCGCCAGCACGGCGATGCTCATCCGGCCCAGTGGCGTGACGAACAGGACGAACGCCGCCGCAACCAGCCACCAGTTCACCGTGACCGTCCAGGGCACCAGATGCAGCGCGCCGGCGACATTGTTGCCCAGCGCCAACCAGGTCACCCAGGCCCAGGCCGTCACGGTGGCCAGGGGCACCGATAGGACAATCTGCGCGAACTGACTCAGTCGCGGGGTCGGACGCACTCGCCGCTCGACGACGTCCGGTGGCTTCTCCTGCTCGTCAAGGAAGCCGGCCAGCGATCCCAGACGCGGATGGTCGTACAGGTCGGCGACGGTGACCTGCGGGAAGCGGTCGCGCAGCGCGGCGACCAGCTGCGCCGCGGCAAGCGAACCGCCGCCGAGAGCGAAGAAGTCGGCCTCGGGGCCGTCGACGGCGGCCCCGAGCAGGTCCCGCCACAGGCCAGCCAGCCAGCTTGCCGTGCCGACGAGGTCGGCCGCCAGGTCGGCATCGCCGCCGGGCGGCGGCCAGGGCAGCGCGTCGCGGTCGACCTTGCCGGAGGTGCGGGTGGGCAGCTCGTCCACCCGCACCAGGCGCGGCACCAGCGCCGCCGGCAGCTGCTCGGCGAGACGCGCCCGGGCACCGGCCATGTCGAAGTCGCAGTCGGCACTCGCGATGTAGCCGACCAGCACCGGCGTGCCGGCCGCCGTCCGCCGAACCGCGGCGGCGCCGCCGCTGACGCCGGGCAGATGCACCAACGCCGAGTCCACCTCGCCGAGTTCGATGCGACGGCCGCCGACCTTCACCTGGTCATCGGCACGGCCGCAGAAGATCAGGCCTTCGGTCTCCAGCCGCACCAGATCGCCACTGCGGTAGGCGCGCCGCCAGCCCAGCGTCGGCATCGGGGCGTACTTCTCGGCGTCCTTGGCTTCATCGAGGTAGCGGGCCAGCCCGACGCCGCCGATCACCAGCTCGCCGGTCTCACCCTCGGCCACCGGCTGGCCGTCGCCATCGACAACAGCCAGGTCCCAGCCCGGCAGCGGCAGGCCGATCCGCACCGGTCCCTCGGCGCTCAACGGGGCTGCACACGCGACCACGGTGGCCTCGGTGGGGCCGTAGGTGTTCCACACCTCCCGGCCTTCGACCGCCAGCCGCGCGGCCAGCTCCGGGGGACACGCCTCGCCGCCGAAGATCAACAGCCGCACGGCTTCCAGCGCCTCGGCGGGCCAGAGCGCGGCCAGGGTGGGCACGGTCGACACCACCGTCACGTCACGGCTGACCAGCCACGGCCCGAGGTCCATCCCGCTGCGTACCAGCGACCGCGGCGCGGGGACCAGGCACGCGCCGTGCCGCCAGGCCAGCCACATCTCCTCGCATGATGCGTCGAACGCCACCGATAAACCAGCCAGCACCCGGTCTCCGGGGCCAATTGGGTTGCTCCGCAGAAATATCTGCGCCTCGGCGTCGACGAATGCGGCCGCGCTGCGGTGCGTGACGGCGACGCCTTTGGGCGTGCCGGTCGATCCAGAGGTGAAGATGATCCAGGCATCGTCGCGCGGCGAAGGCGCGGCGGCCCGCCAGCCCCGTGAGGAGCCGGGTCCCCGGGTCATCCCGGCTTCGGTGACGATCGCGGCGACTCCTGCCTCGCCGAACACCAACTCCGCGCGTTCGTCTGGGTCGTCGGCGTCGACCGGCACGTAGGCAGCGCCGGTGGCCAGCGTCGCCAGGATCGCCTCATAGAGCGCGAAGCTGCCGGACGGCATTCGGATACCGATCCGGTCGCCGCGCCCGATGCCGCGAGCGGCCAGCCAGGCAACACTGGCTTCGACGTCGCTGATCAATTCGCTGTAGGTGAGCTGGACAGTGCCGTCGTCGATCGCCGCGGCGTTCGGAAAGCAGGCGGCGGTGTCGTAGAGGACATCGATGAGCGTGCGCGGGCCCGCAGCGCGCGGCGACAGCAGGTACTGCGCCGGTACGCGTTCGGGAGCTTGGGGCGTCACCACTTGTACGAAAATACTCAAGGCCGGCCGGTTGAACCGCAAGCGCGCGCACGGCGTGTGGGAAAAGTCGCTGACGACGACCACATATGATCGGCACTTGCGCGTCGCGCCGTGTCGCCGTCCCGCATTGTTCACCGAGAAGGAGAGTGTCGCCGCGTGGGTGCCCAGCCCCCGTCAACGGAAGCCCTGTCGCCGGAGGCGTTGACCGCCGCGGTCGACGCAGCCCGGCAAGCCTTCGCGACCGCCGCCGATCTCGATGCGCTGGCGCGCGCCAAGACCGAGCACCTCGGCGATCGATCACCGGTGGCACTGGCGCGCCAGGCTCTGGCCACTCTGCCGAAGGCTGAGCGCGCAGACGCGGGACGGCTGGTCAACACCTCACGTGGTGCGGTTCAGCAAAGCTACGACGAAAGGCTGGCGGCGCTGCGTGCTGAGCGGGATGCCGCAGTGTTGCTCGCCGAACGCATCGATGTGACGTTGCCCTCCACCCGCCAGCCGACCGGTGCGCGCCATCCGATCACGATCCTGGCCGAGCACATCGCCGACACCTTCATCGCGATGGGCTGGGAACTGGCCGAGGGACCCGAAGTAGAGACCGAGCAATTCAACTTCGACGCACTTAATTTCCCCGCCGATCATCCCGCCCGCAGCGAGCAGGACACTTTCTACATCGCGCCGGACGGCTCGCGGCAGTTGCTGCGCACTCACACCTCGCCGGTGCAGGTGCGTGCGCTGCTGGAACGCGAGCTGCCGGTGTACGTGATCTCCATCGGCCGAACCTTCCGCACCGATGAACTCGACTCGACGCATACACCGGTCTTCCATCAGGTCGAGGGCCTGGCGGTGGATCGTGGGCTGTCGATGGCGCATCTGCGGGGAACACTCGACGCTTTTGCCCGCGCCGAGTTCGGATCGCAGGCCCGCACCAGGATTCGGCCGCACTTCTTCCCATTCACCGAGCCGTCGGCCGAAGTCGACGTTTGGTTTGAGAACAAAAAAGGCGGTGCCGGCTGGGTCGAGTGGGGCGGCTGCGGAATGGTCAACCCGAATGTGTTGCGCGCGGTGGGCATCGACCCGCACGAGTATTCGGGTTTTGCCTTCGGCATGGGCCTGGAACGAACTCTGCAGTTCCGCAACGGCATCCCCGACATGCGGGACATGGTCGAAGGTGACGTCCGCTTCTCGCTGCCGTTCGGGGTGGGTGCCTGATGCGAATTCCGTACAGCTGGCTAAGGGAAGTCGTCCGCGTCGGCGCTCCCGGATGGGACGTCCTACCCGAGGATCTCGAGCAGGCGCTGGTGCGCATCGGCCACGAAGTGGAGGACATCATCACCCTCGGCCCGGTGCAGGGGCCACTGACGGTGGGACGCGTCATCGAGATCGAGGAGCTTACCGAGTTCAAGAAACCGATCCGGGCCTGCAAGGTCGACATCGGCGAGGTCCAGCCGCGCGAAATCGTCTGTGGTGCAACCAACTTCGCCGTCAGCGACCTGGTGGTGGTGGCGCTGCCCGGAACCACACTGCCAGGCGGATTTCACATCGCCTCACGCAAGACCTACGGCCACACCTCTGACGGGATGATCTGTTCAGCGGCCGAACTCGGTTTGGCCGCAGACCATTCCGGCATCCTGGTGCTGCCACCGGGGACTGCCGAGCCGGGCGCCGCCGGAGTCGAGGTGCTCGGGCTCGATGACGTGATCTTCGACCTCGCGATCACCCCGGACCGCGGCTACTGCATGTCGGTGCGCGGCCTGGCCCGTGAGATCGCCTGCGCGTACGACCTCGACTTCGCCGACCCGGCCGACGTCCCTGCCCTGCCTCGCGACGCCGAAGCCTGGCCGCTGACCGTGCAACCCGAGACCGGCGTGCGCCGCTTCGCGCTGCGCCCGGTATCAGGCATCGACCCAACTGCGGTGTCGCCGTGGTGGTTGCAGCGGCGGTTGTTGCTCAGCGGGATCCGGGCGATCTCGCCGGCCGTCGACGCGACGAACTACGTGATGCTGGAACTCGGCCATCCGATGCATGCGCACGACCTCAACCGGATCAACGGCGGATTCGATGTCCGGTTCGCCGAGCCGGGCGAGCAGGTCCAGACCCTCGACGACGTCGAACGCACCCTCAACCCGGCCGATGTGCTGATCGTCGACGACGTCGCCACCGCAGCGATCGGTGGGGTGATGGGTTCGGGCAGCACCGAGATGCGCGACGACTCCACCGATGTGCTCCTCGAGGCCGCGGTGTGGGCACCCGCTGCGGTGTCGCGTACGGCACGACGGCTGCATCTGCCCAGCGAAGCCGCCCGCCGCTACGAGCGCGAGGTCGATCCGGCCATATCCGTTGCCGCACTGGACCGTTGCGCGACGTTACTCGCCGAGATCGCCGGCGGCACGGTGTCGCCGACCCTGACCGACTGGCGGGGCGACCCACCGCGGGACGATTGGGCTGGTCCGCCGATTCAAATGGCGGCCGACCTGCCCGACCGGATGGCCGGCGTGCGTTACAGCCCGGGAACCACGGCGCGGCGGCTGACGCAGGTCGGTGCCGGGGTCGAACAGGCCGGCGACAACCTGATCGTCACACCGCCGAGCTGGCGTCCGGATCTGTTGCAGCCGGCCGATCTGGTCGAGGAAGTACTCCGGCTGGAGGGCCTGGAAGTCATTCCGTCGGTGCTGCCGCCGGCTCCGGCCGGCCGCGGTTTGACCGCCGTTCAGCGCCGCCGCCGCGCGATCGGCAAGTCACTGGCACTGTCCGGTTACGTCGAGATCCTTCCGACACCGTTTCTGCCCGCCGGTGTGTTCGACGCCTGGGGCCTGCCCGCCGACGATATTCGTCGGCACGCCACCGAGATAATCAACCCGCTGGAGGCCGATCGTCCGCATCTGGCCACCACCTTGCTGCCCGGGCTGCTTGAAGCGTTGTCGCGCAACGTCTCTCGCGGCATCGTCGACGTCGCGCTGTTCGCGCTTGCGCAGGTGGTCCAGCCGACCGCGCAGACCAAGGGTCTCGCGGTGATCCCGGTGCACCGCCGTCCCAGCAACGACGAGATCGCCGCACTCGACGCGTCGCTGCCACGGCAGCCGCAGCACGTCGCGGTGGTGCTGACCGGACTGAGGGAGCCGCGCGGCCCGTGGGGTGAGGGCCGCCGCGCCGATGCCGCAGATGCGTTCGAAGCTGTCCGAATCATTGCCCGCGCCAGTGGGATTGACCTGACACTGCGGGCCGCGCAGTATCTGCCGTGGCACCCCGGCCGTTGCGCCGACGTGCTCGTCGGCGACACCGTGGTCGGGCACGCCGGACAGCTGCACCCGGCGGTGATCGAGCGGTCCGGGCTGCCGAAAGGCACGTGTGCGGTCGAGTTGAACCTCGACGCCATCCCGATTCTCGACACGCTACCCGCGCCGCGGGTTTCTCCGTTCCCGGCGGTGTTCCAGGATGTCAACCTCGTCGTGGACGCCGATGTCCCCGCGCAGACCGTCGCGGATGCCGTCAGCGACGGCGCGGGGGAGTTGCTGGAGGAAGTCCGGTTGTTCGACGTCTACACCGGCCCGCAGGTCGGTGAGAACCGTAAATCGCTGACTTTTGCGCTACGGTTCCGGGCGACGGACCGCACCCTCACCGAAGACGAGGCCAGCGCCGCCCGGGATGCAGCGGTGAGCCGCGCCGCTGAGCGGGTCGGTGCGGTGCTGCGAGGCTGAAATACGGCTTGAGAATGAGTTTGCACAGTAGTGCATAGTCATGCAACGATGGACGTCATGACCGAGGTGGTGCGGGTGGCCGTGGCCGGGGCCAGCGGCTATGCGGGCGGCGAGATCCTGAGGCTGCTGCTCGGGCATCCCGCCTACCAGGACGGACGGCTGACCATTGGCGCGCTGACCGCTGCGGCCAGCGCCGGCACCACGCTTGCCGACCATCACCCTCATCTGCTGCCGTTGGCGCAGCGGGCGCTGGAGCCGACCGAGCTCGGCGTGCTCGACGGCCACGATGTGGTGTTTCTCGGTCTGCCGCACGGTCACTCCGCGGCGCTGGCGGAGCAGCTCGGCCCGCAGACCTTGGTGGTGGATTGTGGCGCCGACTTCCGGTTGAGCGATGCGGGCGCCTGGGAGCGCTTCTACGGCTCCCCGCACGCCGGCAGTTGGCCCTACGGATTGCCCGAGCTACCGGGTCATCGGGACGCGCTTCGCGGGGCGCGGCGTATCGCCGTGCCGGGCTGTTACCCGACCGCGGCGGTGCTGGCGCTGTTTCCCGCGGTGGCGGCCGACCTCATCGATCCAGCCGTCACCGTCGTCGCGGTGAGCGGCACCTCGGGCGCCGGCCGCGCCGCGAAGGTCGATCTCCTCGGTTCGGAGGTCATCGGTTCGGCGAGGGCCTACAACATCGCCGGCGCACACCGGCACACTCCCGAAATAGTTCAGGGGCTGCGTCAGGTCACCGACCGCGATGTCACCGTATCGTTCACCCCGGTGTTGATCCCGACCACCCGCGGCATCCTGGCAACGTGCACGGCGCGGACCACGTCGCCGCTGTCGGCGCTGCGGGCCGCGTACGAAAAGGCCTACCACGATGAGCCTTTCGTGCATCTTTTGCCTGAAGGGCAACTGCCCCGCACCGGCTCGGTGGTCGGCAGCAATGCAGCGCAGATCGCGATCGGACTGGACGAGGACGCCTCGACGTTCGTCGCGATCGCGGCGATCGACAATCTGGTCAAGGGCACCGGAGGTGCCGCCGTGCAGTCGATGAACTTGGCGCTGGGATGGCCTGAATCCGAAGGACTTTCGGTGGTCGGGGTGGCGCCGTGACTCGCGCCGACCTCGCGCCGTTGGTGCGCACGCAGGGCGTCACGGCACCGGCCGGCTTTCGTGCCACCGGAATCGCGGCTGGCATCAAGGCATCGGGAAAGCTCGATCTCGCACTGGTGTTCAACGAGGGACCCGACCACGCGGCCGCCGGGGTGTTCACTCGCAACCAGGTCAAAGCGGCGCCGGTGTTGTGGACCCGCCAGGTGCTGTCCGACGGGCGGCTGCGGGCCGTGGTGCTGAATTCCGGTGGCGCCAACGCCTGCACGGGCTCCGGCGGCTTCCAGGACACCCATGCCACCGCCGAGGCGTTGGCCGCAGCGCTGTCGGAGTGGGGGACCGAAACCGGGGCGATCGACATCGCAGTCTGCTCCACCGGCCTGATCGGCGACCGGCTGCCGATGGACAAAGTGCTGGCCGGCGTCGCGAATCTGGTGCACGAGATGGCTGGCGGCATGACCGGCGGCGAGGAAGCCGCGCGAGCCATCATGACCACCGACACTGTGCCCAAACAGGTTGCGCTGCATCATCCGGACAACTGGACCGTGGGCGGCATGGCTAAAGGCGCCGGCATGCTGGCGCCGTCGCTGGCCACCATGCTGTGCGTGCTCACCACCGACGCCGCCGTCGACGCCTCGGCACTCGAGAGCGCGCTACGCAACGCGACCGCGAAGACCTTTGACCGGCTCGACATCGACGGAGCGTGCTCGACCAACGACACAGTGCTGCTCTTGGCTTCGGGGGCCAGCGAAATCACGCCGAACCAAGCCGATCTCGATGACGCGGTGCTGCGGGTCTGCGACGACCTGTGCGCCCAACTGCAAGCCGACGCCGAGGGTGTCACCAAACGCATCACCATCCGGGTCACCAGTGCGTTGACCGAAGACGAGGCCGTCACCGCGGCCCGGGTGATCGCGCGGGACAGCCTGGTGAAGACCGCGCTGTTCGGCTCCGACCCCAACTGGGGCCGCGTGCTGGCTGCGGTCGGCATGGCCCCGGTGGAACTCAATCCGGATCGGATCACTGTGTCGTTCAACGGTTCCGCGGTCTGCGTCGACGGTGTCGGCGCCCCGGGCGCACGCGAGGTCGATCTGTCGGCCACCGAGATCGACGTGGCCGTCGACCTGGGTGTCGGCTCAGCGCAGGCGGCGATCCGGACCACCGACCTATCCCACGCCTACGTCGAAGAGAACTCGGCGTACTCGTCATGATGTTCCCCCTCCTCGCTGCTCATTGCGATAGCACTGCCCTGTATGTCGTCGGAGATGGTCAATGATCACCACCGACGTCAAGGCGAAGGTGCTCGCCGAGGCTCTACCGTGGCTCACGCAGCTGCACGGCAAGATCGTGGTGGTCAAATATGGCGGCAACGCGATGACCAGTGACACCCTGCGGCGAGAGTTCGCCGCCGACATGGCTTTTCTGCGTAACTGCGGTATTCATCCGGTCGTTGTGCACGGTGGTGGTCCGCAGATCAGTGCGATGCTCAAGCGTCTGGGCATTGCCGGCGACTTCAAAGGCGGATTTCGGGTCACCACACCGGAAGTCCTCGACGTGGCACGGATGGTGTTGTTCGGCCAGGTCGGCCGCGAGCTGGTGAATCTGATCAACGTGCACGGCCCGTATGCGGTCGGCGTCACCGGCGAGGACGCGAATCTATTGACCGCCGTGCGGCGCAGTGTCAGCGTCGACGGCGTCGACACCGACATCGGACTGGTCGGCAACATCGCCCACGTGAATCCCGGCGTGGTGCTGGATCTCATTGCTGCCGACCGGATTCCGGTGGTGTCGACCCTGGCGCCCGACGTCGACGGCGTAGTCCACAACGTCAATGCCGATACCGCGGCGGGCGCGCTGGCCGAGGCGCTGAGTGCTGAGAAGTTGTTGATGCTCACCGATGTCGAAGGTCTCTATACCCGTTGGCCGGACCGGGATTCACTCGCCAGTGAAATCGACTCGGACACATTGACTCAACTACTGCCGACGCTGGAGACGGGCATGATCCCCAAGGTCGAAGCCTGCCTGCACGCGGTGAAGGGCGGTGTGCCCAGCGCACACGTCATCGACGGCCGCGTCGAGCACTGCGTGCTGGTCGAATTGCTCACCGACGAAGGCTCGGGAACGAAGGTGGTGAGGGCATGACACACACAGAGGAACTTCAGCAGCGGTGGTCCGCGGTGATGATGGACAACTACGGTCTTCCGCCGGTGGCGCTGGTCAGTGGCAACGGTGCCGTGGTCACTGACGTGGAAGGCACGTCGTACCTGGACCTGCTCGGCGGCATTGCGGTCAACGTGTTGGGGCATGGGCACCCGGCCGTGCTCGATGCGGTGACGCGGCAGATGACCACGCTGGGTCACACCTCCAATTTGTATGCCACTGAACCCGGTGTTGCGCTGGCCGAGGAGCTCGCCGGCCTCCTCGGGGCCGACACGGAGACGCGGGTTCTATTTTGCAACTCGGGAACCGAGGCGAACGAGGCGGCGTTCAAACTCTCCCGCCTAACCGGTCGGACCAAACTCGTTGCCGCACAGGGTGGGTTTCATGGCCGGACGATGGGCGCACTGGCGCTGACCGGTCAGCCCAGTAAGCAGGCGCCGTTCGAGCCGCTGCCCGGCTACGTCACCCATGTGCCCTACGGCGACGCCGATGCCCTCGCAGCTGCGGTCGGTGACGACATCGCTGCGGTGTTCCTGGAGCCGATCATGGGGGAGAGCGGCATCGTCGTCCCGCCCGACGGTTACCTGGCGGCCGCCCGTGAGATCACCGCCCGCCACGGTGCGCTGCTGGTGCTCGACGAAGTGCAGACCGGGATGGGCCGCACCGGAACGTTTTTCGCACACCAGCACGACGGCATCACTCCCGACGTAGTGACGATGGCCAAGGGGCTCGGTGGCGGCTTGCCGATCGGCGCGTGCCTCGCGACCGGTCCGGCCGCCCGGCTGCTGACCCCCGGCCTGCATGGCAGCACCTTCGGCGGCAACCCGATCTGTGCGGCCGCGGCACTGGCGGTGCTGCGGGTCATCGCCGATGATGACCTGGTACGACGGTCCGGGACGCTTGGGAAGGCGTTGCACGAGAACATCGAATCGCTGCACCATCGGTCAATCGACCATGTCCGCGGCCGCGGGCTGCTGTGCGGAATCGTCCTCACCTCGCCGGCAGCCAAACACGTCGAGGCAGCCGCCCGGTCCGCCGGATTCCTGGTCAACGCCGCCGCGCCCGACGTGGTTCGGCTGGCGCCGCCGCTGATCATCAGCGAGCATCAGCTCGACACGTTCGTCACCGCGTTGCCGGGCATCCTGGACACCGCCGAGGGGGCTTCATGACGCGACACTTTCTGCGCGACGACGATCTGACGCCGGCCGAGCAGGCCGACGTCTTACAGCTGGCCACCGAGCTGAAGAAGGACCCGTTCAGCCATCGCCCCCTGGACGGCCCACGTGGCGTCGCGGTGATCTTCGACAAGAACTCCACCCGCACCCGGTTCTCCTTCGAGGTCGGTATCGCCCAGCTCGGCGGACACGCGGTGGTGGTCGACGGCCGCAGCACCCAGCTCGGACGCGAGGAGACGCTGCAGGACACCGCGAAGGTGTTGTCCCGCTACGTCGATGCCATCGTGTGGCGCACCTACGGCCAGGCCCGACTCAGCGCGATGGCCGAAACCGCGACGGTTCCGATCGTCAACGCGCTGTCCGATCAGTTCCACCCCTGCCAGGTACTGGCCGATCTGCAGACCATCGCCGAGCGCAAGGGATCGCTGCGAGGCTTGCGGATATCCTATTTCGGTGACGGCGCCAACAACATGGCGCATTCGCTGATGCTCGGAGGTGTGACCGCGGGCATGCACGTAACGGTTGCAGCCCCAAGCGGATTCGCGCCCGATGTGATGTTCACTGCCGCCGCCGAACATCGCGCCGCCGACACCGCCGGCTCGGTGACCATCACCGCTGACCCGATCGCCGCGGCATCGGGCGCCGACGTACTGGTAACCGATACCTGGACGTCGATGGGCCAAGAAGACGACGGACTTGATCGAGTACGGCCGTTCCGGCCCTTCCAGCTCAACGCGGACCTGGTGGCCAAAGCTGACTCCGAAGTTGTTGTACTGCATTGCCTTCCGGCTCACCGCGGCCATGAGATCACCGACGAGGTGATCGACGGTCCGCACAGCGCGGTATGGGACGAAGCCGAGAACCGCCTGCATGCGCAAAAGGCACTGCTGGTCTGGCTGTTGGAACAGTCGACATGACCCGGTCAAAGTCGACGCCCGAGATCACCCGCGTGGGGCGACAGGCCCGCATCGTGGCGATCCTGTCCTCGGCTGAGGTCCGCAGCCAGAGCGAGCTGGCCGCGATGCTGGCGGCTGACGGCGTCGAGGTCACCCAGGCCACGCTGTCGCGGGATCTGGAGGAGCTCGGCGCGGTGAAGCTGCGCGGCGCCGACGGTGGTGTCGGCGTGTATGTCGTTCCCGAAGACGGCAGCCCGCTGCGCGGGGTGTCCGGCGGGACCGCGCGGCTGTCCCGGCTGCTGGGCGAGGTGCTGGTGTCCACCGATGCCACCGGCAACCTGGCCGTGCTGCGCACACCGCCCGGGGCGGCCGACTACCTGGCCAGCGCCATCGACCGGGCGGCCCTGCCCTACGTGGTCGGGACCATCGCCGGGGATGACACCATCTTCGTGGCGGCCCGCGAGCCGATGACCGGCGCAGAGCTCGCAAGCTTGATCCAAAACCTGACCTAACCGCACGACTCAAAGGAGATCAATTCATGTCCGAGCGCGTCATCTTGGCGTATTCCGGCGGTTTGGACACCTCGGTGGCGATCAGCTGGATCGGCAAGGAGACCGGCCGGGAGGTTGTCGCGGTCGCGATCGACCTCGGACAGGGCGGTGAGGACATGGAGGTGGTGCGTCAGCGTGCGCTGGACTGCGGCGCGGTGGAAGCCGTCGTGGTCGACGCCCGCGACGAATTCGCCGACGAGTACTGTCTGCCCACCATCCTGTCGAATGCCCTCTACATGGATCGCTACCCGCTGGTGTCGGCGATCAGCCGGCCGCTCATTGCCAAGCATCTGGTCACGGCCGCTCGCGAGTACGGCGGCAGTGTCGTTGCGCACGGCTGCACCGGCAAGGGTAACGACCAGGTCCGCTTCGAGGTCGGATTCGCCTCGCTGGCACCGGATCTGGAGGTCCTCGCACCGGTCCGTGACTACGCGTGGACCAGGGAGAAGGCCATCGCGTTCGCCGAAGAGAACGCCATCCCGATCAACGTCACCAAACGCTCGCCGTTCTCCATCGACCAGAACGTGTGGGGCCGCGCGGTGGAAACCGGTTTCCTGGAACACCTCTGGAACGCGCCGACCAAGGACGTTTACGACTACACCGAAGACCCCACGGTCAACTGGAACACCCCGGATGAGGTGATCGTCGGCTTCGAACGCGGCGTACCGGTCAGCATCGACGGCAATCCGGTATCGGTGTTGCAGGCCATCGAGGAACTCAACCGCCGGGCCGGCGCACAGGGTGTCGGACGTCTGGACGTCGTCGAGGACCGGCTGGTGGGCATCAAGAGCCGCGAAATCTACGAGGCCCCGGGTGCAATGGTTCTCATCACCGCACACACCGAACTCGAGCACGTCACCCTCGAGCGCGAGCTGGGCCGGTTCAAGCGCCAGACGGACCAACGATGGGCGGAGTTGGTCTACGACGGCTTGTGGTATTCGCCGTTGAAGAAGGCGCTGGAGGCCTTCGTCGCCAACACTCAGCAGCATGTTACGGGCGAAATCCGAATGGTGTTGCACGGCGGGCATATTGCGGTCAACGGTCGTCGCAGCGCCGAATCGCTGTACGATTTCAACCTGGCCACCTATGACGAGGGCGACACATTCGATCAGTCGATGGCGAAGGGCTTCGTCCACGTGCATGGGCTGTCGTCCAAGCTGGCCGCGCGCCGGGATTTGGCCGCTGACGGAAAGTGAGCACCAACGAGGGTTCGCTGTGGGGTGGCCGGTTCGCCGACGGCCCGTCGGACGCGCTGACCGCGCTGAGTCGCTCGACCCATTTCGACTGGGTTCTGGCGCCTTACGACGTCATCGCGTCCAAGGCGCATGCTGAGGTGTTGTTCAACGCCGGTCTGCTGACCATCGATCAGCGCGACGGGTTGCTGGCCGGCCTGGACAGTCTGGCCGAAGACGTCGCAGATGGCAGCTTCGGACCACTGGTCACCGACGAGGACGTGCACGCTGCGCTCGAGCGTGGGCTGATCGACCGGGTCGGTCCCGACCTGGGCGGTCGGCTACGGGCCGGCCGATCGCGAAACGACCAGGTGGCCACGCTGTTTCGGATGTGGTTGCGCGACGCGCTGCGGCGCGTGGCGGCCGGTGTCCTGGACCTCGTCGGTGCGTTGGCCGACCAGGCCGCGGCGCACCCGGACGCCATCATGCCGGGCAAGACCCACATGCAGTCAGCCCAGCCGATCCTGCTGGCGCACCATCTGCTGGCGCATGCCCATCCGTTGCTGCGCGACGTCGACCGGATCGTCGATCTCGATGCACGTACTGCGCTGTCGCCCTATGGTTCCGGGGCGTTGGCCGGTTCGTCGCTGGGCCTGGATCCCGACGCGATCGCCGCGAGCCTCGGGTTCACCGCGGCCGCCGAGAACTCGGTGGACGCCACCGCGTCACGAGACTTCGCCGCCGAGGCGGCATTCGTGTTCGCGATGATCGGCGTCGACATGTCGCGGCTCGCCGAAGACATCATCATCTGGAGCTCAACCGAATTCGGTTACGTCACACTGCACGACTCGTGGTCGACGGGCAGTTCGATCATGCCGCAGAAGAAGAACCCCGACATCGCCGAACTGGCCCGCGGCAAGTCGGGACGGCTGATCGGCAACCTGGCCGGACTGTTGGCGACACTGAAGGCTCAGCCGCTGGCCTACAACCGGGACCTTCAAGAAGACAAGGAGCCGGTCTTCGACTCGGTGGCGCAGCTGGAGCTGCTGCTGCCGGCGATGGCCGGCCTGGTCGCCAGCCTGACATTTCACGTCGAGCGGATGGCGGCGCTAGCACCCGCGGGCTACACGCTGGCCACCGATATCGCCGAATGGCTTGTTCGCCAAGGTGTGCCGTTCCGGGATGCCCACGAGGCCGCCGGTGCCGCCGTCCAGGTCGCCGAAAAGCTCGGGGTCGGGCTCGAAGAGCTCACCGACGATCAGCTGGCGGCTATCAGCGATGCGCTCACCCCGCGGGTTCGTGAAGTCCTCACGATCGAGGGGTCGGTGTCCTCTCGCGACGCCCGTGGCGGTACCGCGCCCGCTCAGGTTGCCCGCCAACGTGACTCGGTGCAGGCGACCGCCGACCGGCTTCGCGCGCGCCTCAGTCGCTAAAGGCCTATAACGCTTTGCGGGCGGGAAGCGAAGGAACAAAGGGAATCTCGCCGGCCGGCAGTGGTCCGCAGTAGTAGTTGCCCTGCACGACGTCGCAGCCGTACTTCATGAGCCACCTGGCGGTTTCCTCGTTCTCAATGCCCTCGGCGACGCTGGCGATGTCGAATTCCTCGGCCAGCTCGATGACTGACCGCGCAATGGTTGCCGCTCGCCGGTCGAACATAATTGGGGCGATCAGCTGGCGGTCCAGCTTGACCTCATCGATCGGCAGCTCCCGCAGATACGTCAACGTCGAATAGCCGCTGCCGAAGTCGTCGATCGAGATCCGGATCCCGTTCTCTCGCAGACGATTCAGCACAGCGCGACCCTTCACGAAGTCGGCCACCATGAGTTCCTCGGTGATCTCCAGCGTCAGCAGGCTCGGCGACATCCCTTGTGCGTCAAGAACCGTCATGATGCGGTCGGGCAGAGTGTCGTCGTCCAGCGAGCGCGCCCACAGATTGACAGCCACCGGAATCTCGGTCCCCACGGCATGCCACCCTGCGGCATCCGCGACCGCACGCGACAGCACCAGGTCGGTGACCGCATCCATCAATCCGTGTTCGCGCACCAACGGCAGAAATTCGCTGGGCTCCAATGCCCCCAAAGTTGGATGTTCCCAACGCAACAGCGCTTCGGCACCACACACCGCGCCACTGAGCATGCCGAATTGAGGCTGATACACCAGCGTCAGCAGCCGGTCGTCGATAGCTCGTCGCAGATCCCATAACAGTTGCAGCCGGGCGATTCCGTCCCGGAATGATTGGCGTCGTCCCAGATGGGCATCGCGCTCGGGACTGAAGGTCTGGACATCGGTTGCGCTGGTCAGCTCCGCGCGCGACCGGGCCGCTTCCGCCTGATTGAGCAAATCGGCCGCGGTGATCAAGGCATCGTCGTCGGGTCGTGCCGTTGCGACCCCGATACTCAGATGCACGTAGACCCGGTTGTCGGCAATGTCGAGGGCGCTGTCGAAGGCACGAGCGATTCGCTTGGCCACTTGGTTGGCCACCTCGGGGCGGTCTTCGACCAGGATGGCGAACTCGTCGCCGCCCATTCGGGCCACGGTGTCGCCGGAGCGAACGCTGGCCTGGATGCGGGTGCCGACGCCGCGCAGCAGCTGGTCGCTGGCGGCATATCCCAAGGTGTCGTTGACGATATTGAAGTCGTCGACCCGAATACTCAGCACGCTCAACGGCACGTTGAGCCGTTGATGCAACTGCGCCGCATGGGCCAGGCGCTCGTCGAGGAGTCTCCGGTTGGCCAACCCGGTCACCGTGTCCCGCAGGGCAGCATCCGCCATTGCCTCCAGCAGATGGCGCTTGCGCTCGAGAAGCAGAAGATGGCGAGTAAGCACCGCGACCACCAGTACCAGGCCGGTCGAGAAGAGAAACGCGTCAACGCGATTGTGCGGCCAGAAATGAACGGCGCCAACCACTACCGCAATAGCCGACGGCACATATGGCAACCAGATCGACAGCCGCGACCACGGTGTGGCCGTGCGCGCGCGAAGGTCAGGCCCGGGCCTCGAGGCGACCGCCGACAGCGCCAGTAGGTACATGCCGGTAATCCACCCGAGCGTGACGAGGCCGTCCGGAAGCTGGCCGGGGTCGTGTTCGCGAGCATGCAGCAGTCCGGCCGACCCGATCGCCGCGAAGCCCGCGGACAGCAGTCCCGGTGAGCCCCGGCGTCCGGGCTCCGCTGCGCGTGTCACCATCAGCGAAATAACGACCAGGCCGAGATAAAAGCCGGTGATGACCGCGAACAGCATGGACGGGATGCTCACCGTCGCGGCGCTGCCGAGCATCAGCGCGCCCAATGCCAGCACCAACGACGCGGCGACGACGACCGCGTCCAACAGCAAGCCGAATCCGAGCCGAGAGTCATCGCGACTGGGAATCAAAACTGTTGCGCCCAAGGCACATACCGGCAAGATCAAATAACCCAGCTCGGCTGCCGAGGAATTCGGAATAGGCGCAACGCCGCCCGCCGCGACATAGAGCCACACGGCGTTACCGGCTGTCCAGCCGCCCAGCCCGACCGCGACCACGATCCAGGCGAGGCGCTGACCACCGCGCGAAGACTTTGCTGCGACCGCTCCGCTCGCGGTGGCGACGGCACCCATCGTGACGGTGCCCAGCGGGCCGAACAGGTTCAGGCCGGTAGGGCCCATGACGCCTTTACCGCCGAGCAACATCACAGCAAAGAAGAGCACGCCCGCGGACGCTGAAGCGACCAGCGCGATTCGACGTGACTTCATGGCGGACATCTCTCTACCTGTCAAAGGCGGTTACGACATTGCGGGTAAGCGACGCTCGCTTGGCTGCATATTAAAAGACGTTGCCGCTGGCCGATATAATTTTGAGAGCCGTACAGCGTTTCTGAGAACCGGGAATGAGTGGCGTCTGTCGAGTGTCTGGGATTTTTCTGGGTGGGTCAATGTGCAACCTCACTCGAGAAGTTCGGACACTTCCATCCATCGGCGCTCCTGGCCGGCTACCTCGTTTTCCAGGTCACGCAATTGCTCAGTGAGCCTGGTGATGCCGATGTGGTCGGATTGGTCGTGCGCGGCAAGCTCGTGGTGCTTGGCTTCGATTTGCTCAGCGAGTCGTGCCAGCCGACGATCGATGGCGGCGAGGTCTTTTTGCGCAGCACGTAATTCGGCTCCGGAGATCTCCGGCGATTCCGATGGTCTGGCCGACGCGGGGGCGGTGCGTTGGGCGTTCAACTGCCCGGCCAGTCGCAGATACTCGTCGATGCCGCCGGGTAGGTGCCGCAGGCGTCCGTCCAGAATCGCGTACTGCTGATCGGTCACCCGCTCGAGGAGATAGCGGTCGTGCGAGACCACGATCAACGTGCCCGGCCACGAGTCGAGGAGATCTTCGGTGGCCGCCAGCATCTCGGTGTCGACATCGTTGGTGGGCTCGTCGAGCAGGAGCACGTTGGGCTCGGCAAGCAGTATGAGCATCAGCTGCAACCGGCGGCGCTGCCCACCGGATAACTCGCTGACTCTGGCAGAAAGCTGACCGCCGACGAATCCGAGGCGCTCGAGCAACTGGGCGGGTGTGACGTCCCGGCCGTCGACTTCGTAGCCGCTGCGCAGCCGGCTCAACAGGTCGATAACCCGCTCGCCGGCCAACGGCACCAACTCATCGCCGCGCTGGTCGAGCATTCCGAGCCGAACTGTCTTGCCGCGCTTGACTCTTCCGCTCTCCGGCTGGACCGCGCCGGTGATGAGACCCAACAAGGTCGACTTGCCGGCGCCGTTGGCGCCGACGATTCCGGTGCGTTCGCCGGGGCCTATCCGCCACTCGACATCACGCAGCACCGGCCGTCCGTCGAACGAGACCGAGACGTCCAACAGGTCGATGACGTCCTTACCAAGTCGCGCGGTGGCGAGCTTGGCCAGCTCGACGGTGTTTCGTAGCGGCGGTACATCGGCGATCAGCTGATTCGCCGCGTCGATGCGGAATTTGGGCTTCGATGTGCGGGCCGGGGGACCGCGGCGCAGCCACGCCAACTCCTTTCGCATCAGGTTCTGCCGCTTGGATTCAGCGACGGCGGCCAGCCGGTCCCGCTCGACCCGTTGCAGGATGTAGGCGGCGTAGCCACCTTCGAACGGCTCCACGAGCCCGTCGTGCACTTCCCACGTCGTCGTCGCCACCTCGTCGAGGAACCAGCGGTCGTGGGTCACCATCAGCAGGCCGCCGGTATTGCGCGCCCAGCGCTCGCGCAGGTGAGTCGCCAGCCAGGTGATGCCCTCGATATCGAGGTGGTTGGTCGGCTCGTCGAGAGCGATCACGTCCCAGTCGCCGATCAGCAGGGCAGCCAACTGGACTCGGCGGCGCTGCCCGCCGCTCAGGGTGCCGATCTCCGCACCCCAGGCGATATCGGAAACCAGCCCGCTGACCACATCGCGGATCCGCGGATCGCCGGCCCACTCATGGTCGGCCCGGTCTGCGACCAGCGTCCAACCCACGGTGCTGCTCGACTCGAGGGTGTCGGCCTGGCTCAGGGCCCCGACGCGCAGTCCGCTGCGCTGGGTGACACGTCCGGCGTCCGGGCGCACCTGTCCGGTGAGCAGGCCCAGCAAACTGGACTTTCCGTCCCCGTTGCGGCCCACAATGCCGATCCGGTCGCCGTCGCTGACGCCGACGGTCGTCGAATCGAAGACGACCCGGGTCGGATACTCGAGGTGGATGGCCTCGGCGCCCAGCAGGTGTGCCACCGGGCCGACCCTAGACGTTCGCCGTGCAGCGGCCGTCCCCAAGGCGGACGACTAGGCTGTGGACGAGGACCGGCACCGTGATCAAAGCAACGGGCGCACCCGCTGCGATGTGCCATGATGTGCACGCTGTCAGGCCCAGGCGCAGCACAGCATGGTCTTCGTTTCGAGGGAGCGGGCGGCATGGATCTGAAGTTTTCAGCGGTCACGCGACCGGTTGAGCGGCTGATGGCCACCGCGCAGAACGGCCTGGAAGTGCTGCGACTCGGCGGCCTGGAAACCGGCAACTCCCCGTCGCCGTCTCAGACGGTCGAGAGCACCTCGATGTACAAGCTCCGGCGCTACTTCCCGCCGGACACCCGGCCCGGGCATTCGCAAGCCGGCGAGCCGGTGCTGCTGGTGCACCCGATGATGATGTCGGCAAACATGTGGGACGTCACCCGCCACGAGGGTGCGGTCGGCATTTTGCACGCCGCCGGGCTGGATCCCTGGGTGATCGACTTCGGCTCACCCGACGAGATCGAAGGCGGGATGCGCCGCAACCTGGCCGACCACATCGTCGCGCTCAGCGAGGCGCTCGACCTCATGGCCGACAACACCGGACGTGACGTTCACCTGATCGGCTACTCACAGGGCGGAATGTTCTGCTATCAGGCCGCCGCCTATCGACGTTCCAAGAGCATCGCCAGCATCGTCACATTCGGGTCGCCGGTCGACACGCTGGCGGCGCTACCGATGGGACTACCGCCCAACATCGCGCCGGGCGTGGCCACGTTCATGGCGGACCACGTCTTCAACCGGCTGGACATTCCAGGATGGCTGGCGCGCACCGGTTTTCAGATGCTGGACCCGCTCAAGACCGCCAAGGCGCGGATCGATTTCGTGCGCCAGCTTCATGACCGGGAGGCGCTGCTGCCCCGGGAGGCCCAGCGCCGATTCCTGGAGTCGGAGGGCTGGATCGCATGGTCCGGACCGGCGATCTCCGAGTTGCTCAAGCAGTTCGTCGCGCACAACCGGATGATGACCGGCGGTTTCGCCATCAACGGTCAACTCGTGACGCTGACCGACATCACCTGCCCGATCCTGGCTTTCGTCGGTGAGGTCGACGATATCGGCCAGCCTGCCGCAGTTCGGGGCATCAGGCGGGCCGCCCCCAGCGCGGAGGTCTACGAATATCTCATCCGGACAGGGCATTTCGGATTGGTCGTCGGGTCGAAAGCGGCGCAGGAATCCTGGCCGACGGTCGCCGACTGGGTGCTGTGGATTTCCGGGGACGGCGACAAGCCCAATGACATCTTCCCGATGGCCGACCAACCGGAGGAGCCCTCCGACCGGGGCGTGGCGCTCACGTCCCGGGTGATACACGGCCTCGGTGAAGCCTCCGAAGTCGCGCTGACACTTGCCCGCGGAGCGGCCGACGCGGTTCTCGCTGCGAATAAATCGATGCGCACGTTAGCCGTCGAAACGGTTCGGACGCTGCCTCGTCTGGCCCGGCTCGGCCAGATCAACGACCACACCCGAATCTCGTTGGGCCGCATCATCGGTGAACAGGCGCACGACGCTCCCAACGGGGAATTCCTGCTCTTCGACGGGCGGGTGCACACCTACGAAGCGGTGAACAAGCGGATCGACAACGTCGTTCGCGGCCTGATCGCCGTCGGCGTGCGCCAGGGGGAACACGTCGGCGTGCTGATGGAGACCCGGCCGAGCGCGCTGGTCGCCATCGCCGCGCTGTCACGGCTGGGTGCCGTCGCGGTGCTGTTGCATCCCGACGCCGACCTGGCTGCCTCGGTCAGGCTCGGGGGAGTGACCGAAATCATCACCGACCCCGCCAATCTCGAGACCGCACGGCAACTGCCCGAGCAGATCCTGGTCCTCGGTGGTGGTGAGTCCCGCGACCTGCACCTGCCCGATGACGCCAACGTCATCGACATGGAGCAGATCGACCCCGACGCCGTCGAGCTACCGGCCTGGTACCGGCCGAATCCGGGTTACGCCCGCGACCTCGCCTTCATCGGATTCAGCACCGCGAGCGGGCAACTCGCGGCAAAACAGATCACCAACTACCGGTGGGCATTGTCGGCCTTCGGGACCGCCTCCACGGCCTCGCTCGGACGCACCGACACCGTGTACTGCCTCACCCCGCTGCACCACGAATCCGCGTTGTTGGTCAGCCTGGGCGGCGCGGTGGTCGGCGGAACCCGAATTGCGTTGTCCCGCACGCTGCGACCCGACCGATTCGCCGCCGAACTGCGCCAGTACGGCGTCACCGTCGTGTCTTACACCTGGGCGATGCTGCGCGACGTCATCGACGACCCGGAATTCGCCCTGCACGGCAGCCACCCCGTTCGATTGTTCATCGGCTCGGGCATGCCGACCGGGTTGTGGCGGCGGATCTCCGAAGTTTTCGCGCCCGCAAGGGTAGTCGAATTTTTCGCAACCACCGACGGCCACGCGGTGTTGGCCAACGTCTCCGGCGCCAAGATCGGCAGTAAGGGCCGGCCGCTGCCCGGCGCCGGACGCGCGGAGTTGGGTGCCTACGACGCCGAACACGACCTGATCCTGGAAAATGAGCGCGGGCTGGTCCGCATTCCGGAGGCCAACGAAGTCGGCGTGCTGCTCGCCGAGCCACGGGGACCGATCGACCCGACCGCTTCGGTGAAGCGCGGTGTTTTCGCTCCCGCCGACACGTGGATCTCCACCGAGTACCTCTTCCGCCGCGACACCGACGGCGACTTCTGGCTGGTGGGTAGGCGCGGCTCCACAGTCCACACCGCGCGCGGAATCGTCTACTGCGAGCCGATCACCGACGCGCTGGGGCTCATTCCGGCGGTCGATCTGGCGGTGACTTATGGTGTGCCGCTGGACGGCCAGCAGGTCGCGGTCACCGCGGTGACGACGCGGCCGGGAGCGACCATCACCGCCGCGGAGATCTCCGAAGCGATCGCCGCAATGCCGTTCGGGCTCGGCCCGGACATCGTGCACGTCGTACCCCAGATGACGCTGAGCGCGACGTATCGTCCGACGGTCAGCCCGCTACGGGCCGCCGGGATCCCGAAGGCGGGACGGCATGCCTGGGTATTCGACGCCGACGCCAATCAATTCCGGCGGTTGACAGGCCCGGCTCGCTCGGAGTTGGCAGGTGCGCAATGACAAACGGAGTCAACGTGATTGACGAGACGCTGGTGAGCATCCTGGTCTGCCCGTCCGATCGGGAGCCGCTTCTGCTGGTCGATCAATTGCTGTACAACCCTCGGCTCCGGCGGGCCTACCGCATCGAGGACGGCATCCCGGTGTTGCTGGTCGACGAGGCGAGGGAAGTGGGCGACGACGAGCATGCCCGGCTCATCGCGCAGGCAACCCCGGCAAGTCCCCAGTGAGATAGCGCTGCAGGTTCGGCGCGACGGTGTCCGCTACCTGCTCTGCCGGCAGCGACGCAAAAGGCTCCAATTGCAGAATGTAACGCGCCATCACGATGCCGACCAGTTGCGAGGCGACGAACTGGATGCGGATGTGTCCGCTGCCGGGTGGACTGTCGACCCTCGGGCCCACCTCGGCTCCGATCACATCCTGGATGAATGTCCGAAACAGGTTGATTTCGGTCCCGGCCAGGATCGACCGGAGCGTCGCGATGAAACTCGCGCCGATCTCGGAGTCCCACAGCGCCAACAATATTGACGGTATCCGGTGGCCCAGTTCGTCGACCGGCACCTCGCGCAGCGGCCCGATCACGTCCATCGGGTCGATCGGGATGTGAATAGCCGCGGCGAACAACTGCTCTTTGGTGCCGAAGTAGTGATGCACCAGCGCCGAGTCCACTCCGGCAGCGGCCGCCACCGACCGGATTGACGTATTGCTGATCCCATTGCGGGCGAACAACTCTCGGGCGCTACCGAGGATGCGCTCTCGGGTGTTCGAGTTGCCGGCGGGCCGGCCCGGCTTCTTGCGGCCGGAGTTCGTGACTGTCACGGCGTCTGGCGTCGCAAGGTCGCGGCGGCCAGGCACAGCGCCGCGAGCGCAAAGCCCAGCACGATCGCGATGTCCCGAATTGCCACCCCGGTCAGTTCGGTGTGTGTACTCACCTGCTGCAGTGCCTCTAACGCATAGCTGGCCGGCAGGACGTTGCTGATCCATTCCAGCCAGGTCGGCATCATCGCTCGCGGGGCGATGATGCCGGCCAGCAACAGTTGCGGCACCATCACCAGCGGGATGAACTGCACCGCCTGAAATTCCGTGCGCGCGAACGCACTACACAGCAGACCCAGCCCAACACCGAGCACCGCGTTGACGATCGCGATCACGAAAACCCATAGCGGACTGCCCGCGGTATCGAAGCCGAGCAACCAGAACGAGACTCCGCACGCCAGGATTGCCTGCACCGCCGCGGCGATCGAAAACGCCGCTCCGTAGGCGATCAGCAGGTCGAGCCGGCGCAGTGGGGTGGTCAGGATCCGCTCCAGTGTTCCCGACGCCCGTTCGCGCTGCATGGTGATCGAGGTGATGATGAACATCAAGAACAGCGGAAAGAGGCCCAGCAGAATCAAGCACGCGTTGTTGAACGGCGTCGGCGTGCCCGGCCGATGCGGGGCGTTCTCGAACATGAAGTACATCAGCGTGATCACCAGAATCGGCACGAACAAGATCAGCGCGATGCTGCGCGGATCGGCCGCCAGCTGGCGCAGAATCCGAAATGTGGTGGCGCCGAACGGTTTCAACTGCCCGTGAAGTCCTACCCGGCTTGGCGCGTGATCACGGACAGAAACGCGTCCTCCAACGACCTGCATCCGGTGTCCTCTCGTAGTTGGGTCGGGGTGGTGTGTGCGACGAGACGACCGTCTCGCAGGAGCAACAGATCGCCGCAGTGCTCGGCCTCGTCCATCACATGACTCGACACCAGCAACGTGGTCCCGCGGCGGGCAAGTTCGTCGAACTGCCCCCACAGATCGGCTCGCAGCACGGGATCCAGTCCCACCGTCGGCTCGTCGAGAACCAGCAGGTCAGGCTCGCAGACCAACGCGCACGCCAGCGACACCCTGGTGCGCTGGCCACCGGAGAGGTTGCCGCAGTATGCCGTGCGGTGATCGCTGAGACCGACTCGTTGCACCGCGGCCGCGGCCGCGGCGTCGGTAAAGCCGTACAACGACGCGAAGTACCGCACGTTGTCGATGACCCGGAGGTCGTCGTAGACCGTCGGATCCTGCGGCACGTAACCGATCCGCCGGCGCAGCGACGCGGACCCAGCGGGGGAGCCGAGCACCTGCACGTCGCCCGACACGATCCTCTGGGTGCCGACGATGCACCGGATCAGCGTGGTCTTTCCGCAGCCGGACGGACCCAGCAAGCCGGTGACGCTGCCGCGGGCCACCCGAACCGAGAAGTCGTGCAGAGCCGGTCGTTTGCCGCGAATGACCCGCAGGTGGCTGATATCGATTGCCGCCTCATGCCGGTGGTGAGATAATTCATCGTGCGATGAAGTCATCATTCGATGAATAATTCGCCCCTGCCGATCCACTGTCAAGAGTCGCGGGCAGAATCTGTCCAATGGGCGCTGAGCTACTCGCGATCGACCCGATCGAGGCCGCACGCCGACTTCTCGGTGCCACCCTCACCGGTCGCGGCGTCAGCGCGACGATTGTCGAGGTGGAGGCCTACGGTGGCGTGCCGGATGGGCCGTGGCCGGACGCCGCGGCGCACTCCTATCGCGGCGTGACCGCGCGCAGTGCGGTGATGTTCGGCCCGCCCGGCCGGCTTTACGCCTACCGCAGCCACGGCATCCACGTCTGCGCGAACGTGGTCTGCGCAACCGACGGGACCGCGGCAGCGGTCCTGCTGCGGGCCGCGGCCATCGACACCGGGTTCGACGTCGCCCAGTCGCGGCGCGGCTCGTCGATCCGGCCCCATGCGCTAGCGCGTGGACCCGGAAACCTTTGCGCTGCCATCGGAATCACCATGGCTGACAATGGAATTGACTTGTTCGACGCGAACAGCCCAATTCGCCTCGAGCTGCACAACGCCGTCGCCGCAACCACCGGTCCCCGGGTCGGGGTCAGCCAGGCCGCCGATCGGCCGTGGCGGCTGTGGATGCCGGACCGAGCAGAAGTCTCCGCCTACCGACGCAGTCCACGAGCAGCGGCGCCGGGTGCCAGCGACTGACACGGGCGCGCCCGCCGGGATGGTGCCACGCGCATGCGCGAAGATTGGAGACCGTGGGCGCTGAAATCATCGAAGAGCTCGGCTGGCGTGGACTGATTGCACAGTCCACCGATCTTGACGCGCTGGCCGCAGAAGCCGCCAAGGGCCCGATCACGCTCTACGCCGGCTTTGACCCCACCGCACCGAGCCTGCACGCCGGACACCTGGTGCCGCTGCTGGCCCTGCGCCGCTTCCAGCAGGCGGGTCACCGGCCGATCGCTCTGGCCGGCGGCGCAACCGGCCTGATCGGCGACCCGCGCGAAACCGGCGAACGGGTGCTCAACACCGCCGACACCGTTCAGGAATGGACCGGTCGGATCCGAGGACAGCTCGAGCGCTTCGTCGATTTCGACGGCTCACCGACCGGGGCCATCGTCGAAAACAATCTCGAGTGGACCGGCGCGATGTCGGCGATAGAGCTGCTGCGTGACGTCGGCAAACACTTCTCGGTCAATGTGATGCTCGACCGCGACACCGTCAAACGACGGCTGGAGGGCGAGGGCATCTCCTACACGGAGTTCAGCTACATGCTGCTGCAGGCCAACGACTTCGTCGAGTTGCACCGGCGCCACCAGTGCGCACTGCAGATCGGCGGATCCGACCAGTGGGGCAACATCATCGCCGGCGTCCGATTGGTACGCCAGAAGCTGGCCACGTCCGTGCATGCGCTGACGGTCCCGCTGGTGACGGCCGCTGACGGAACGAAGTTCGGCAAGTCCACCGGGGGCGGCAATGTGTGGCTGGACCCGGAGATGACCAGTCCGTATGCCTGGTACCAGTACTTCGTCAACACTGCCGATGCCGACGTCATCCGGTATCTGCGCTGGTTCACCTTCCTGTCGGCGGATGAACTGGCCGAACTGGAGGCGGTCACTGCCGAACGGCCGCAGCAGCGTGCCGCGCAGCGCCGGCTGGCCCGTGAACTCACCACACTCGTCCACGGTGAACAGGCAACCGAAGCGGTCGAGCATGCGAGCGGGGCGCTGTTCGGCCGCGGTGAACTGACCCGCCTGGACGACGCCACGCTGCGTGCGGCGCTGTCGGAGACCTCGATCGCCGAGCTCAAGCCGGGAACACCCGACGGCATCGCCGACCTACTCGTCGCCAGCGGCCTGGTGCCCAGTAAGGGCGCCGCGCGGCGGACGATCGCCGAGGGCGGGGCCTACGTCAACAACACCAAGGTCGATGACGAGGCGTGGACGCCGCAGCCCTCCGACTTCCTGCAGGGACGGTGGCTCGTGCTGCGCCGTGGCAAGCGGAACATCGCCGGGGTCGAGCGTGTGGATTGATCTTGTGACGGTCCCAAATATGCCGTCTAGCAGGGTATTTGACTCTCAGTTTTCTGTCACGTAACTTAATCGAGTCGCTGCGACCCGGCCAGTCCGGAGAGCGCGGCGGCATCCCAGAGGGACACTCCGCTTCGGTGGGGTTTCTTCTACGTCCGCAGAACGAGTCAGCGGCTTCGAGCCGCGGGTCTTGTTGCGCGGCCGGTGCGGGTGTTGTTTGAGAACTCAATAGTGTGTTTGGTGGTTTTGTTTTTGTTGTTGTTTTTTTGGCTATGCCCTCGTATTTTTTCCCGTTTGTGGGGGTGTGGTTTTTTTGATGCCAGTTTTGGTGTCTGTTTTGCTGTGATCAGGTTTTTCTGATTGGAAATTTTCCTGCCTGTGGGTGGGGGGTTTTTGTTTGGAGAGTTTGATCCTGGCTCAGGACGAACGCTGGCGGCGTGCTTAACACATGCAAGTCGAACGGAAAGGCCCTTTCGGGGGTACTCGAGTGGCGAACGGGTGAGTAACACGTGGGTGATCTGCCCTGCACTTCGGGATAAGCTTGGGAAACTGGGTCTAATACCGGATAGGACCATGCCATGCATGTGGTGTGGTGGAAAGCTTTTGCGGTGTGGGATGGGCCCGCGGCCTATCAGCTTGTTGGTGGGGTGATGGCCTACCAAGGCGACGACGGGTAGCCGGCCTGAGAGGGTGTCCGGCCACACTGGGACTGAGATACGGCCCAGACTCCTACGGGAGGCAGCAGTGGGGAATATTGCACAATGGGCGCAAGCCTGATGCAGCGACGCCGCGTGGGGGATGACGGCCTTCGGGTTGTAAACCTCTTTCACCATCGGCGAAGCCCATGATTTTTGTTGTGGGTGACGGTAGGTGGAGAAGAAGCACCGGCCAACTACGTGCCAGCAGCCGCGGTAATACGTAGGGTGCGAGCGTTGTCCGGAATTACTGGGCGTAAAGAGCTCGTAGGTGGTTTGTCGCGTTGTCCGTGAAATTCCCTGGCTTAACTGGGGGCGTGCGGGCGATACGGGCAGACTGGAGTACTGCAGGGGAGACTGGAATTCCTGGTGTAGCGGTGGAATGCGCAGATATCAGGAGGAACACCGGTGGCGAAGGCGGGTCTCTGGGCAGTAACTGACGCTGAGGAGCGAAAGCGTGGGGAGCGAACAGGATTAGATACCCTGGTAGTCCACGCCGTAAACGGTGGGTACTAGGTGTGGGTTTCCTTCCTTGGGATCCGTGCCGTAGCTAACGCATTAAGTACCCCGCCTGGGGAGTACGGCCGCAAGGCTAAAACTCAAAGGAATTGACGGGGGCCCGCACAAGCGGCGGAGCATGTGGATTAATTCGATGCAACGCGAAGAACCTTACCTGGGTTTGACATGCACAGGACGCTGGTAGAGATATCAGTTCCCTTGTGGTCTGTGTGCAGGTGGTGCATGGCTGTCGTCAGCTCGTGTCGTGAGATGTTGGGTTAAGTCCCGCAACGAGCGCAACCCTTGTCTCATGTTGCCAGCGCGTTATGGCGGGGACTCGTGAGAGACTGCCGGGGTCAACTCGGAGGAAGGTGGGGATGACGTCAAGTCATCATGCCCCTTATGTCCAGGGCTTCACACATGCTACAATGGCCGGTACAAAGGGCTGCGATGCCGTGAGGCTTAGCGAATCCTTTAAAGCCGGTCTCAGTTCGGATCGGGGTCTGCAACTCGACCCCGTGAAGTCGGAGTCGCTAGTAATCGCAGATCAGCAACGCTGCGGTGAATACGTTCCCGGGCCTTGTACACACCGCCCGTCACGTCATGAAAGTCGGTAACACCCGAAGCCAGTGGCCTAACCCTTGTGGGGGGAGCTGTCGAAGGTGGGATCGGCGATTGGGACGAAGTCGTAACAAGGTAGCCGTACCGGAAGGTGCGGCTGGATCACCTCCTTTCTAAGGAGCACCACGAAAAGAGTGAGGCATCAGGTCTTGCTCGGGCCGTGAGGAGTCGGGTGTCTGTAGTGGGCGCCGGCTTGGTGCACAACAACAATCGCCGCCCGGAATTCGTTTTGGGGGGCAGGCTTTTCTGCCAAGCACACTGTTGGGTCCTGAGGCAACAGTCGTTGTTGTGTTCAGCCCGTTGGGGTTGGAGTGCGATGTTGTCGCCCTGCTTGGTGGTGGGGTGTGGTGTTTGATTTGTGGATAGTGGTTGCGAGCATCTTTAGCAAATTGCTGATTTTTCAGTTTTTTGTTGAGTTTGTTTTTTTGTGTTTGTAAGTGTTTAAGGGCACATGGTGGATGCCTTGGCATCAGGAGCCGATGAAGGACGTGGGAGGCTGCGATATGCCTCGGGGAGCTGTCAACCGAGCGTGGATCCGAGGATGTCCGAATGGGGAAACCCGGCACGAGTGATGTCGTGTCACCCGTATCTGAATACATAGGGTGCGGGAGGGAACGCGGGGAAGTGAAACATCTCAGTACCCGTAGGAAAAGAAAACAATAGTGATTCCGTGAGTAGTGGCGAGCGAAAGCGGAGGATGGCTAAACCGTGCGCATGTGTAACCGGGTAGGGGTTGTGTGTGCGGGGTTGTGGGAATGGCGTGTCCGGTTCTACCTGACTGGAGAGCAGTAGTGTGTGGTTAGCCGAAGTGGCCTGGGATGGTCTGCCGTAGACGGTGAGAGCCCGGTAGGTGAAAGCTGCATGCCTGTTTTGTGTTGTTTCCCGAGTAGCAGCGGGCCCGTGGAATCTGCTGTGAATCTGCCGAGACCACTCGGTAAGCCTGAATACTTCCTGATGACCGATAGCGGATTAGTACCGTGAGGGAATGGTGAAAAGTACCCCGGGAGGGGAGTGAAAGAGTACCTGAAACCGTGTGCCTACAAGCCGTCAGAGCCTTCCCCTTGTGGGTGGGGTGATGGCGTGCCTTTTGAAGAATGAGCCTGCGAGTCAGGGACATGTCGCGAGGTTAACCCGTGTGGGGTAGCCGCAGCGAAAGCGAGTCTGAATAGGGCGTATCCCCGTCAAAGGGGTGTAGTGGTGTGTTCTGGACCCGAAGCGGAGTGATCTACCCATGGCCAGGGTGAAGCGCGGGTAAGACCGCGTGGAGGCCCGAACCCACTTAGGTTGAAGACTGAGGGGATGAGTTGTGGGTAGGGGTGAAAGGCCAATCAAACTCCGTGATAGCTGGTTCTCCCCGAAATGCATTTAGGTGCAGCGTTGCGTGTTTCTTGCCGGAGGTAGAGCTACTGGATGGCCGATGGGCCCTACTAGGTTACTGACGTCAGCCAAACTCCGAATGCCGGTAAGTCAAAGCGTGGCAGTGAGACGGCGGGGGATAAGCTCCGTGCGTCGAGAGGGAAACAGCCCAGATCGCCGGCTAAGGCCCCTAAGCGTGTGCTAAGTGGAAAAGGATGTGCAGTCGCATAGACAACCAGGAGGTTGGCTTAGAAGCAGCCACCCTTGAAAGAGTGCGTAATAGCTCACTGGTCAAGTGATTGTGCGCCGATAATGTAGCGGGGCTCAAGCACACCGCCGAAGCCGCGGCAATACACGTGTGTGTATTGGGTAGGGGAGCGTCCTGCATCCAGTGAAGCCATCGAGTGATCGTGTGGTGGAGGGTGTGGGAGTGAGAATGCAGGCATGAGTAGCGATAAGGCAAGTGAGAACCTTGCCCGCCGAAAGACCAAGGGTTCCTGGGCCAGGCCAGTCCGCCCAGGGTGAGTCGGGACCTAAGGCGAGGCCGACAGGCGTAGTCGATGGACAACGGGTTGATATTCCCGTACCCGTGTGTGCGCGCCCATGACGAATCAGTGGCACTAACCACCCAAAGGGTGGCCTATCGGATCCCTTTCGAGGGAAAAGAGGGTCACCGGCTGCGTGGGACCTTCACTGGTAGTAGTCAAGCGATGGGGTGACGCAGGAAGGTAGCCGTACCAGTCAGTGGTAATACTGGGGCAAACCCGTAGGAAGAGATCTAGGTAAATCCGGGTCTCACATATTCCGAGAGGTGATGCATAACCGGATGAGGTGAATTCGGTGATCCTATGCTGCCGAGAAAAGCCTCTAGCGAGCACACACACGGCCCGTACCCCAAACCAACACAGGTGGTCAGGTAGAGAATACCAAGGCGTACGAGAGAACTATGGTTAAGGAACTCGGCAAAATACCCCCGTAACTTCGGGAGAAGGGGGGCCCACACACCGTCATGGCCCACGCGGCCGGCAGCGGGAGTGGGTCGCAGAAACCAGTGAGAAGCGACTGTTTACTAAAAACACAGGTCCGTGCGAAGTCGCAAGACGATGTATACGGACTGACGCCTGCCCGGTGCTGGAAGGTTAAGAGGACCCGTTAACCGTAAGGTGAAGCGGAGAATTTAAGCCCCAGTAAACGGCGGTGGTAACTATAACCATCCTAAGGTAGCGAAATTCCTTGTCGGGTAAGTTCCGACCTGCACGAATGGCGTAACGACTTCTCAACTGTCTCAACCATAGACTCGGCGAAATTGCACTACGAGTAAAGATGCTCGTTACGCGCGGCAGGACGAAAAGACCCCGGGACCTTCACTATAGCTTGGTATTGATGTTCGGTACGGTTTGTGTAGGATAGGTGGGAGACTGTGAAACAATTACGCCAGTAATTGCGGAGTCGTTGTTGAAATACCACTCTGATCGTATTGGACCTCTAACCTCGAACCGTATATCCGGTTCAGGAACAGTGCCTGGTGGGTAGTTTAACTGGGGCGGTTGCCTCCCAAAATGTAACGGAGGCGCCCAAAGGTTCCCTCAACCTGGACGGCAATCAGGTGTTGAGTGCAAGTGCACAAGGGAGCTTGACTGCAAGACGTACATGTCAAGCAGGGACGAAAGTCGGGACTAGTGATCCGGCACCCCCGAGTGGAAGGGGTGTCGCTCAACGGATAAAAGGTACCCCGGGGATAACAGGCTGATCTTCCCCAAGAGTCCATATCGACGGGATGGTTTGGCACCTCGATGTCGGCTCGTCGCATCCTGGGGCTGGAGCAGGTCCCAAGGGTTGGGCTGTTCGCCCATTAAAGCGGCACGCGAGCTGGGTTTAGAACGTCGTGAGACAGTTCGGTCTCTATCCGCCGCGCGCGTCAGAAGCTTGAGGAAACCTGTCCCTAGTACGAGAGGACCGGGACGGACGAACCTCTGGTCCACCAGTTGTCCCACCAGGGGCACCGCTGGATAGCCACGTTCGGACAGGATAACCGCTGAAAGCATCTAAGCGGGAAACCTTCTCCAAGACCAGGCTTCTCACCCTTTTAAGAGGGATAAGGCCCCCCGCAGAACACGGGATCAATAGACCAGACCTACAAGACCAGCAATGGTCGCAGGGAACTGGCACTAACCGGCCGAAAACTTACACACACGCAACCACACACCCACACAGCGCAAACCACTGCACCCCACCACCAAAAACAGATTCACACTCGAAAACGAGTGAATAAAGTTACGGCGGTCACAGCGACAGGGAAACGCCCGGACCCATCCCGAACCCGGAAGCTAAGCCTGCCAGCGCCGATGATACTACCCACCCGGGTGGAAAAGTAGGACACCGCCGAACACACACAACACACCCGTGCCCCCCAAAACCCTTGGGGGGCACGGGCATTTGTATTTCAGAACCCCGAAACCAATCGGCCGTAGGCAACCAGTGAACGCCCCTCGTTCGCCGTGTAGTAGTAGTTCGCGGGTGGCCACATCACCTTCCCGCGACGGCCATTCATCATGAAATATCGAGACCACAACAGTTTTCAGTCCGCATAGCTCTCTGCCACACGACACAAGACATCGGAAAGGGCTTGGGGTCTTGAAAGCAACGGTGAATGACTCCCGGGAAGCCGTCGATGACCGCGTAGCCTTCAACGCCCACATCATCGAATCCGGCACCCAGTCCTACAGATCACGTACCTCGAAAACCTCCACCCGACAGACGAAAGCACGCATCGCCGACACCACCCGATAGCTAGGATCAGTCAGCGACACGACAGGTACGGGGGTCGCACGGATGCTCGATGTGATCGACAAAGGAACTGGTAGCGATGCCCATCCGATACCACTGCTGTTCGTCCACGGCGGGTGGCACGGGGCATGGTGTTGGGATGACGACTTCCTCGATTTCTTCGCCGACAATGGTTTTCGCGCTGCTGCGGTGAACCTAAGAGGCCACGGTGCCAGCACCCTGTCTAAGCCATTGAATCGATGCTCCATCGCCGACTATGTCGACGACGTCGGCAGTGCAGCGGAAATCCTCGGTTGCGAACCGGTGCTCATCGGGCACTCCATGGGCGGCTTCGTCGTCCAGCAATACCTGCAGCGTCACCGCGCCCGAGCCGCAGTGCTTATGGCGTCAATGCCGACGCACGCGGCGCGGAGAGCAGTCGTGGCGCTGCGCATCATGCGCCGGCACCCGCTGGTCACACTGCGTGCCTATACGGTCGGCGGCGCAGCCGACCTCGTCGCCACTCCGCGCCTGGCCCGCGAACACTTCTTCTGCTCACATACTCCCGAATCCGTGGTGCAGGACTGCGCTCGACGCCTCCAGGCCGAAAGCGGTCGCGCCGGGGGTCTGTTCGTGCGGTCCAAACCCACGCGAGTAACGACTCCACTACTGGTTCTCGGCGGTGAAGACGACGGCGCCGTGACAACTACCGACGTACGCGCGACCGCGCGCGCCTACGGCACTCAGGCAGAGTTCTTTCCCGACATGGGACACAACATGATGCTCGAACCGGGCTGGCGCAACGTCGCAGAACGAATCCTGTCCTGGCTCAACAGCCAAGGTATCTAGCTCCTAGCACCAACACACCTAACCCCGCTGGCTGCTTTAAAGTCGGGCTTGTTCCGGATTCAGTTGATGTGGCAGGCCACCGGGAATGGCAGACTGAGCGGCGGCCCTAGCCTTGCCCCGAGGAGCACGCGATGCCGGACGCAACCGAGACGATGGGCTATGCGGCCGCTGACCCGGCTAAGCCGTCGCTGTACGACGCGTTTCTGTCCTACACGCATCGAGATCGTCTGGTGGCCAGCGGGATTCATAAGGGTTTGCATCGAATCGGCCGGCGCCCGGGTCAGTTGCGTGCGCTGCGAGTGTTTCGTGACGACACCAATCTGGAAGTCAGCCCCGACTTGTGGGGCAAGATCGTGGAGGCGCTCGACCGGTCTCGTTTCCTGATCGTCGTGCTGTCCCCGATGGCGGCCGAGTCCTATTGGGTCAACCGGGAAGTCAGCTACTGGCTGGAGCACGGTGGCCGGGACCGGTTGCTGATCGTGTTGGCCGCGGGACAGCTGCACTGGGACGACGAGCAGGCGCGATTCGACCCACAGACGTCGGATGCGGCTCTGCCGGTGCTGACTGAGCCGGGAGTGCTCGAGGCCGAGCCGTTCTACATCGATGTCAGCCAGGACGCACCCTGGGACCCGGGCGCTGCGATGTTGCGTGAGAAAGTCACCGCGCTGGCCGCCCCGGTTCATGGCATACCCAAAGACCAACTGGCGAGCGATGATCTGCGCGAGCAACGGCGGTTTCGCCGGCTGCGCGCAGCGGCGACCGCCGGGCTCGTCCTGTTGACCGTCGTCGCGGTGGTGGCCGCCACGGTTGCAGTGGTTCAGCGGCAGCACGCCATCGAGCAGCGGAACGCGGCAATCGCGTTGCGGCTCGTCGCCGAAGCGCAGTCGATACTCGCGGGTGCCCGCCCGGGCAGTGATGCGCGCGCCTTTCAAGAGCTCCTCGCTGCACGACAGATTGGTTCACGCCCTGGCCGACCGGACGACGGGCCTATCCTGGACGCCCTGGTGCACGGCTTCAGCACGGTCAAGGTGTTCGACACGCAACGGCCGGTGGGCTATATGGCCGTGAACCCGACCGGTGATCGCCTCGTCACCACGAGCCGCCCCGGTGGAGTGCTGATCTGGGATCCCAACACAGGCAAGAAGATTGGTGACGCAAAGGACACCGGCAACGGTGTGGCCTTCAGCCCTGATGGAACTCGTTTTGCCATAGCTACCGGCGGCGGCGACGTGGGGATGTGGGACATCCACACTGGTCGTCTCTTGCGGACCTTCACCGGACCCACCCAGGCGTCCACGCGGGTGAGGTTCAGTCCCGATGGACGCCGTCTCGCTGCGGGATCCTTCGACGGCACCGCGTGGGTGTGGAACGTCGCTACGGGCGCACGCGAACTCACGCTCGCCGAGCCCGGCAAGGTCAATGCAGTCGCGTTCAGTCCGCCGGCGATGCCTGGCGAACCGATCATCGCCACCGGCGGGGGCGTCGACGGGACCGTGCGGGTATGGGACGCCGCGACCGGACAGCTACTGCGCGCGCTGAAACTCGACCAAGGTTACGTCGCCGACCTAGCGTTTAGTCCCGACGGCAGCACGCTCGCCTCAGCCGACGCGGCTGCGGTGGATTTGTGGAATCCGGCCACGGGAGAAAACAAAGGCCTGCTCAACTATTCGGGCGCGGTGTCTGGCGTGGCGTGGAATCCCGATCCCGCGAATACCGAACTGGCCGCATCGGGTGTCGATGGCGTGATGTTGTGGAACTTCTATGCGGGCCTGGCGATAGAGAGCACCTCGGCCAGCAGCAAGTTCCTTCCCGGCAAATTGGGCCAAGTCGAAGACGTCGCCTACACCGCGGACGGCAGCCGCTTGACGGCAGGCGGCGCTGACGGCGTCGTGTACACCTGGGCGCCCATCACGACCAAAGAGATGCGAATGTTCGAGCCGGTGACGGGCGTGGCGTGGTCGCCGGACGGTCAGCGCATCGCCGCAGTTGGCTCGGATCCCGCGGTGGGCTGGGATGCCAGGACAGGCTCGGACGGGGTTGTCCAGCTGTGGGATCCGCGGACACTCAGTTCCGTCGGAGACGAGCTGCGCGGGCAGAAAGGCATCGTCCATAGCGTCGCCTTCGATCCGCGGGAGAAACTGGTGGCGGCCGGCGGCGATGGTGGAACCGTATCGCTGTGGGACCGCGACAGCGGGCGGCTGATACGCACACTGCCCGGAGAAACGCCCGTATGGAGCGTCGCATTCGAATCCGACGGTCGACTCATCGCTTCTGGCGGCGACGACCGCAATGTGACGCTCTGGCAGCCGGACAGCGGCGAACCCACGCGAACGCTCACCGGTCCGACCGGCCGGGTGTCGAGTGTCGCGTTCAATCCGGTCGAACACCTCGTCGTCGCCGGAAGTAGCGACGGAAAGCTCTACATCTGGGACACCGACACCGGGAGGCCGCGACATATCATCACGACACCCGCACCGGTGACGACGGTGGCATTCAGCCCCGACGGCCGCCGGATCGTCAGTGGTAGTCAAGAGAACGTGATTCGGGTGTGGGACACCGACAAAGGCGACGGGGCGATGAATCCACTGACCGGGCATTCGAATGCCATCGCCAGCGTCGCATTCAGTCCTGATGGGCGCTATATCGCCTCCGGCAGTGACGACTCGACGGTTCGGCTCTGGGACGCCGGCACCGGCCAACCCATCGGCAAACCGATGAGGGGACACGACGAGTCGGTTTACAGCGTCGCGTTCAGCCCCGACGGCCGACAACTGGTCTCCGGCAGTCTCGACAGAACCCTGACGATGTGGCCCGGATCAGTCAGCGCTGATGACCTGTGCGCCAAGCTGACCGCCAATCCCAGTCATAAACAATGGAACGACTGGATCACTCCCGACATCGACTACATCCCCGTCTGTCCGAACCTCCAACCAGCCCCGGACTCGGGGTAAGCAACATCAGCACCGCGATGTGAGCGTCAGCGGACTGCGACCACTGGACGCGGACGTCGCAGCTCAAACGTGGTTGGCGGGCTGACGCGGTCCGCCATCCATCTGTGCGGGCCGTATCCTGACACGAGACTTGCAGGGGAAGGTTTCAGTGGTCGACAACAGAACAGGTGGCGAACGTCGTCCGCCGCGCGGCGGAACCGGTGATCGCGCAAACGATGCGCAACGGCGGGAGAGGCGATCGCCACGACCTCAAACCTCCGCGTCCGGCCCCGACCGCGCTCGAAGAGCTCAACCCCAGCACGGCGCCGAGGGTGATCGCAACGAACCACCGCTTCCGCGCGAGATCGAGGCCAAGCAACTGGCACCCGACGTTCGGCGAGAGCTCAGCACATTGGATCGCGCCAACGCCGATGCGGTGGCCCGTCACCTGGTCGCCGCCGGGGAGTTGCTCGACGAAGACCCCGAGGCCGCGCTCAACCATGCCAGGGCCGCCCGGGCCCGCTCCGGGCGGATCGCCGCCGTGCGGGAGGCCGTCGGCATCGCGGCCTACCAGTGCGGCGACTGGGCGCAGGCCATCGCCGAATTGCGGGCGGCACGCAGGATGGGCAGCAAGTCGCCGCTGCTTCCGCTGATCGCCGACTGCGAACGCGGCCTGGGCCGGCCGGAACGCGCGCTGGAGCTGGCCCGCGGACCCGAGGCGGCCAAGTTGGTCGGCGATGAAGCCGACGAGATGCGCATCGTCACCGCCGGTGCTCGCGCAGACCTTGGACAACTCGAGGCGGCCCTGACCGTGCTGTCCACGCCGCAATTGGACCCGACGCGGGTCGGCACGATCGCGGCCCGGTTGTTCTATGCCTACGCGGAGACCCTGTTGGCGCTCGATCGCGGCGCGGAGGCGGTGCAGTGGTTCCTGCACGCTGCCGAAGCAGACGTGGAGGGGGCCACCGATGCCGAGGACCGGGTGAGTGAGCTCGGCTGACGTGGGATCACTTGCGCGGCAACATGATTGCCTGCTTCTCGACCTCGATGGAACGGTGTTCCGGGGTCATGAGCTGACCGAGGGTGCTGCCGAGTCGCTGGAAAAAACGTCGGGTCGAACGCTATTCGTCACCAACAATGCGTCGCGTAGTGCCGACGAAGTCGCCCAGCACCTGACTGACCTCGGCCTTCAGGCGACCGCCGAGGACGTCGTCACGAGCGCGCAGAGCGCGGCTCACGTGTTGGCAGACCAGCTCGCACCGGGCGCTCGGGTGCTGGTCGTCGGAACCGAGTCGCTGGCCGCTGAAATCGCCGCCGTCGGTCTCGAGCCGGTACGGCTATACGACGACAAGCCAGACGCCGTCGTGCAAGGCCACTCGGCGGAAACCGGATGGGCGATCCTCGCCGAGGCGGCGCTGGCCATCCGGGCCGGGGGGCTCTGGGTCGCCGCCAACGTCGACGCCACCTTGCCCACCGAACGCGGCCTGCTGCCCGGCAACGGTTCGATGGTGGCCGCGCTGAGAGCAGCGACCGATGCCGAGCCGCAGGTGGCGGGCAAGCCGGCGCCGACTCTATTACTAGATGCGTTGGGACGCGGCGAGTTTCGGACACCGCTGGTTGTCGGTGACCGGCTCAACACCGACATCGCCGGTGCCAACGCAGCCGAACTGCCCAGCCTGATGGTGCTCACCGGCGTCAATTCCGCGCGCGACGCGGTCTACGCGGTGGCTGAGCAGCGGGCGACCTTCATTGGTCACGACCTTCGTTCGCTGCACCAGCATGCGGACGAGCTCGCTGTGGGCCGGCAGTCGGCCTGGCAGGTCGACACCGCGGACGACACGATCACTGTCAGCTCCGCAGGCGACGACGAGGGCGACGGACTCTCGATCGTCCGTGCCGTCGCGCATGCGGTCTGGTCAAGCCACCGCGACGGCCAGACTGTCGCCGTCGAGGCCGGCGACGACACCGCGCGGGATGCCCTTCAACGGTGGTCCCTGACGTAATTCCCGTACCGTGGAACCGCGATGAATCGCGCCAATGACGATGCAGAGCGAATAGGCAGGAGGAGCGGCGCCATCAGTACCGACCCTGAAGAAATTCGCGCCCGGATTGACGCCATCCTTGCCGAGCTGCCGGATCCCGCCAACCCCGAGAAGATGCCCGCCGAAGCCGATCTCGAAGAGCTCGCGCGCCAGCTTTCCGAGGCGCACGACATGCTGGTCCAGGCGCTGGAGTCGGCGGAGAAGGCCTGAGGCATGCCGTGCCGCGGCGTACCCGTGTTGATGCCGAACTGGTCCGTCGCGGGCTGGCCCGATCGCGCCAGCAGGCCGCGGAATTGATCGGCGCCGGCAAGGTCAGCATCGACGGCATGCCCGCCGTCAAGCCCGGCACCGCCGTCGCCGCCACCGCCTCGCTGAAAGTCATCTCCACCGAACGCGGCTGGGTATCGCGCGGCGCGCACAAGCTCATCGGCGCATTGGACGCCTTCGGTATCGACGTCGGCGGTCGCCGCTGTCTCGATGCCGGGGCCTCTACCGGCGGATTCACCGAGGTGCTACTGGATCGTGGCGCGCGCGAAGTGGTCGCGGTCGACGTCGGCTACGGCCAGCTGGCCTGGTCGCTGCGCTCCGACGACCGGGTGACGGTCATCGAGCGGACCAACGTGCGGGAGCTCACTCCGGAGGCGATCGGCGGCAAGGTTGACGCTGTCGTCGCCGACCTGTCCTTCATCTCACTGGGCACCGTGCTGCCCGCGCTGACTGGATGCGCCTCGATCGGCGCGGATATCGTTCCCATGGTGAAGCCGCAGTTCGAAGTGGGCAAAGGTCAGGTGGGCGCCGGCGGTGTCGTCCACAGTCCCGAGCTGCGGGCCAGTGCGATCCTCAACGTCGCGGGTCGTGCCGAGGAGCTGGGTTGGCGAACCGTGGGAGTCACCCCCAGCCCGTTGCCGGGCCCGTCGGGCAACGTTGAATACTTTCTATGGTTACGCGCCGAAACCGATCGGGGTTTGTTTGGTGATGAGCTGGAATCTGCGGTCCGCGGTGCGGTCGAGGCTGGTCCGCAATGACCACTGAACGCACCGTACTGTTGGTGGTGCACACCGGGCGCGACGAAGCGACCGAGACGGCGCAACGCATCGAAAAGGTGTTGAGCGACAACAATATTGGGTTGCGGGTGCTATCCGCCGAGGCGGTCGACCGCGGACCGGTGCCATTGGGGCCGGACGACGTGCGCGCATTGGGCGTCGATATCGAGCTCGTCGACGCCGACCCCGACGCGGCCGAGGGTTGCGAACTGGTGATCGGGCTGGGCGGCGACGGCACGTTCCTGCGGGCCGCCGAACTTGCCCGCAACGCCAACGTGCCGGTGCTGGGCATCAACCTGGGCCGGATCGGCTTCCTCGCCGAAGCCGAAACCGAGGCCATCGACAGCGTCCTCGAGCACGTGGTGGCGCGCAGCTACCGCCTCGAAGAGCGGCTGACACTGGATGTCACGGTGCGCGTCAAGGGCGACGTCATCTCCCGCGGGTGGGCGTTGAACGAGGCAAGCCTGGAAAAAGGTCCGCGGCTCGGCGTTCTCGGCGTCGTCCTCGAGGTCGACGGACGGCCAGTCTCGACGTTCGGGTGCGACGGGGTGCTGGTGTCGACGCCGACCGGGTCCACGGCCTACGCATTCTCCGCCGGTGGTCCTATTCTGTGGCCTGACCTGGAAGCGCTGCTGGTCGTGCCCAACAACGCGCACGCACTGTTCGCCCGGCCGATGGTCACCAGCCCGGATGCCCACATCGCCATCGAGATCGAGGCCGACGCGCACGACGCCCTGGTGTTCTGCGACGGCCGCCGCGAGATGCTGGTCCCTGCCGGCGCTCGACTGGAGGTCCGGCGCTGTGACGCATCGGTGAAATGGGCCCGGCTGGACAGCGCGCCGTTTACCGACCGTCTGGTGCGCAAGTTCCGGCTGCCGGTCACCGGCTGGCGTGGACGGTAACCGGTGCTTTCCGAAATTCGGATCGAGTCGCTGGGCGCCATCAGCGTCGCGACAGCCGAATTCGACCGGGGCCTAACAGTTTTGACCGGCGAGACCGGTACCGGCAAGACGATGGTGGTGACCGGACTGCACCTGCTCGGCGGGGCCCGCGCCGACGCCAACCGGGTGCGTTCCGGGGCTGAGCGCGCTGTCGTCGAAGGTCGTTTCACCACAGGGGATCTCGACGACAAGGCCGCTGCGCTGCTTGACGGGATGCTGGACGGCTCGGGGGCCGAACGCGACGAGGACGGCAGCATCATCGCGCTGCGGTCGGTCAGCCGCGACGGACCGTCGCGGGCCTACCTCGGCGGGCGTAGCGTGCCGGCGAAATCGCTGAGCGAATTCACCGCCGAGCTGCTGACCCTGCACGGGCAGAACGACCAACTGCGGTTGATGCGGCCCGACGAGCAACGCGGAGCCCTCGACCGCTTCGCCGGCGTCGACGCCAAGCTGGAGAAATACCGCAAGCTGCGCGACGCGTGGCAGACGGCGCGTCGCGACTTCCTCGACCGCAGCAACCGGGCGCGCGAACTGGCCCAGGAGGCCGACCGGCTGAAGTTCGCGCTCAATGAGATCGACGGTGTCGATCCGGCCCCCGGTGAGGACGACACTCTGGTCGGCGACATCCGTCGGCTCTCGGAGTTGGACGCGCTGCGCGAGGCGGCCTCCGGTGCGCGAGTCGCGTTGGCCGGCATGGGCGATGACGCCACCGCCGACCCGGCGGCGCAGTCGGCGTCTGCGGCCGACTCGCTGGGTCGCGCCAAGGCGGCGTTGGAGTCGACCGATGACACGACGTTGCGGTCATTGGCGAACCAACTCGACGAGGCGCTCGCGGTGGTCGGCGATGCCTCGCGCGAACTCGGCGGATATCTGGGCGAGTTGCCTTCGGACGCCAGCACGTTGGACGCCAAGTTGGCCCGTCAAGCGGAGTTGCGCACGCTCACCCGGAAGTACGCCGCCGACATCGACGGTGTGCTGCAGTGGGCCCGCGAAGCGCGAGACCGGCTGGCCCAACTCGACGTCTCCGAGGAGGCATTGGGCGTCCTGCAGCGACGGGTCGATGAGTTGGCCCTCGAATTATCAAGTGCTGCAGCTGACCTCAGCAAAGCGCGAAGCCTGGCCGCCAAGCGACTCGCGAAGGAGGTCACCGGCGAGCTGTCGGGTCTGGCGATGGCCGACGCCGAGTTCACCATCACGGTGTCGACCATGCCTGCCACCGCCGAAGATCCGGCGGCGCTGACGCTCGCCTCCGGCGCGCGGGCCCATGCCGGTGGCGACGGTGTCGACCTGGTCGAGTTCGGCTTCGCTGCGCACCGCGGAATGACGGTGCTGCCGCTGGCGAAAAGCGCCTCGGGCGGCGAGCTGTCCCGGGTGATGCTGGCGTTGGAGGTCGTGCTGGCGGCGTCGACGACCGGCACCACGATGGTCTTCGACGAGATCGATGCCGGCGTCGGTGGACGCGCGGCGGTGCAGATCGGTCGGCGGCTGGCGCGATTGGCCCGTAACCGGCAGGTCATCGTGGTGACCCACCTGCCACAGGTCGCGGCCTACGCCGATATCCATCTGATGGTCGACACAAACGGCAAGAACGGCGCCAGCGGAGTGCGCCGTCTCGACGGCGACGATCGGATTGTCGAGCTCGCCAGAATGCTGGCCGGACTGGGCGATTCGGACACCGCGCGCGCCCACGCCCGTGAGCTCCTCGAGGCTGCGGACTGTGACCGTATTGCGACCTGAACTGCCCGCCAAGCTTGTGACAGATGTGACACGATATAACTTCTGAGGCATTTGTTACGGCGCGCCTCCCCGCGCGGCTTCGGGTTCCCCGACAGAATCGCGTCCATGAGCGTGACCACCACCTTGTCCTCATTGCTGTCCCGTAACGCCTCACGGCCGGGGGTCGTCGGCACCGCACGGGTCGATCGCGACATCGATCGACTCCTGCGCCGGGTGTGCCCCGGTGACATCGTGGTTCTCGATGTGCTGGACCTGGACCGGATTACCGCCGATGCGCTCGTCGACGCGGAGATTGCCGCGGTGGTCAACGCGTCCCCGTCGGTGTCGGGCCGCTACCCAAACCTCGGGCCCGAGGTGCTGCTGGCCAACGGCGTCACGCTGATCGACGAGACCGGCACCGACGTTTTCAAGAAAATCAAAGACGGCTCGAAGGTCCGCCTCTACAACGGCGGTGTCTACGCCGGAGACCGTCGACTGATCAAGGGCACCGAACGCACCGACGAAGAAATCGCCGACCTGATGCAGGAAGCCAAGAGCGGACTGGTCGCCCACCTGGAAGCGTTCGCCGGCAACACCATTGAGTTCATCCGCAGCGAAAGCCCGCTGTTGATCGACGGCATCGGCATTCCCGACGTCGACATCGAGTTGCGCCGCCGTCACGTCGTCATCGTCGCTGACGAGGAAGACGCCGCCGACGACCTCAAGCGGCTCAAGCCGTTCATCAAGGAATATCGGCCAGTCTTGATCGGGGTCGGCACTGGCGCAGATGTGTTGCGCAAGGCCGGGTATCGGCCGCAGTTGATCGTCGGCGATCCGAGCGACCTCAGCGACGAAGTCCTCAAAAGCGGCGCCCAGGTCGTCCTTCCGGCCGACGCAGACGGCCACGCGCCGGGCCTGGAGCGCATTCAAGACCTCGGCGTTGGTGCGATGACCTTTCCCGCCGCCGGCTCCCCGGCGGACCTGGCGCTGCTGTTGGCCGACCACCACGGTGCTGCGCTGCTGGTGACCGCGGGCCACCGCGCCAACATCGAGACGTTCTTCGATCGGACCCGTCAACAGAGCAACCCTTCGACCTTCCTCACCCGATTGCGGGTGGGTGAGAAGGTGGTGGATGCCAAAGCTGTTGCGACGCTGTACCACAACCGGATCTCCGGCGGCGCGATCGCGTTGCTGATCCTGACTATGCTGCTCTCGATCGTCGCCGCGCTGTGGGTGTCGCGCACCGACACGGTGGTGCTGCACTGGGCCACCCTGTACTGGAATCACTTCCTGCTCTGGTTGCAGCACTGGATCCACTAGGACGGTACCGACGTGATATCTGTTCGCCAGCATGCGATTTCGTTGGCTGCCGTATTCGTGGCCCTGGCGGTGGGAGTCGTACTCGGCTCGGGTTTCCTGTCCAACACGATGGTCTCCGGACTGCGTGACGAAACCCGCAATCTGCACAACGAGGTCAACGGGCTCAACGACCAGAAGGCTCAGCTGAACGCAAAGCTTGCTTCTGCCAATGCTTTCGACACACAGACGGCCGGCCGGATTGTCCATGACGCACTCAACGGCAAGTCGCTGGTCATCTTCCGCGCTCCCGATGCCAAGGACGACGACGTCGACGCGGTGACGAAAATCGTCGCTCAGGCCGGAGGAGCGGTCAGCGGCACCGTGACCCTGACCCAGGAATTCGTCGACGCCAACTCGGCCGACAAGCTGCATTCGGTGGTCACCTCGTCGGTGCTGCCCGCCGGGACCCAGCTGAGCACCAAACTTGTCGACCAGGGATCACAGGCCGGCGACCTGCTGGGCATCGCTCTGTTGATCAACCGCGATCCCGTCGTCCCGCCGGTCGACGACGGGCAACGCGAAACCGTGCTGGCTGCGCTTCGCGACACCGGTTTCATCGGCTACGGGAATCAGCACATCGGCGCGTCGAACGCCGCGGCGGTCATCACCGGCGGCTCCCTCAACAACGACGCCGGCAATCAGGGTGTCAGCGTGGCCCGCTTCGCCGCGGCGCTTGCCCCCCATGGTTCGGGTGTGATGCTCGCCGGACGCGACGGCTCGTCCGATGGGCCCGCCGCGGTCGGGGTGGCCCGAGCCGATGCCTCGGTGACCCCGGTGATCAGTACCGTCGACAACCTCGACGCCGAATCCGGCCGGGTCACGACCGTCCTGGGCGTGGCCGATTTGATCAACGGCGGCCGTACCGGGCAGTACGGCACCGGCCACCGCACGACCGGTCTCACCGTCGCGTCCTAGCGCCGCCGCGAAACAGAAACCTGGGTCGTGATCCTGGATTTTTCACGGCCTTGGCTTCTTTTTGGCGCCAGGAGACGGGCTGGAGCCGCCCTCAACGGGCGTGTCAGCGACGCGACGGCGCAGTGTTTGTTAGGGTGAGTTTCCGTGGGTCGGCAGGCCCAAAGCTGGAAAACAGCCCTCACCAGAGGCTAGCCCTGCGCCGTCATCACGGAGGTCGCCACATTGCGAAAGCATCAGCAGACCGCCACCAAGCATCTCTTCGTCAGCGGTGGGGTTGTCTCGTCGCTCGGTAAGGGTTTGACCGCGAGCAGCCTCGGCCAGTTGCTGACCGCTCGCGGGCTGCAGGTGACGATGCAGAAGCTGGACCCCTATCTCAACGTCGATCCCGGGACGATGAATCCGTTCCAGCACGGGGAGGTGTTCGTCACCGAGGACGGCGCCGAGACCGACCTCGACGTCGGCCACTACGAGCGCTTCCTCGACCGGGACCTGTCCGGTTCGGCGAATGTCACTACCGGACAGGTCTATTCGACGGTCATCGCCAAGGAGCGCCGCGGCGAATACCTCGGTGACACCGTCCAGGTGATCCCGCACATCACCGACGAGATCAAAAGCCGGATCCTGGCGATGGCCGAGCCGGGACCCGACGGCCGCCGGCCGGACGTAGTCATCACCGAGATCGGCGGCACCGTCGGCGACATCGAGTCGCAGCCATTCCTCGAGGCCGCGCGCCAGGTGCGCCACGACATCGGCCGCGAGAACGTCTTCTTCCTGCACGTGTCGCTGATCCCGTACCTGGCGCCGTCCGGAGAACTGAAGACCAAGCCCACCCAGCACTCGGTGAACGCGCTGCGCAGCATCGGTATCACCCCCGACGCGCTGATCCTGCGTTGCGACCGTGACGTGCCCGAACCGCTGAAAAACAAGATCGCGTTGATGTGTGACGTCGACATCGACGGCATCATTTCCACCCCCGACGCGCCGTCGATCTACGACATCCCGAAAGTTCTGCACCGCGAGGAGTTGGACGCATACGTCGTGCGGCGGCTCAACCTGCCGTTCCGCGACGTCGACTGGACGGAATGGGACGATCTGCTGCGCCGGGTGCACGATCCGCAGGAAACTGTGCGAATTGCCTTGGTGGGCAAGTATATCGACCTCTCGGATGCCTACCTGTCGGTGAGCGAGGCCCTGCGCGCGGCCGGATTCAAGCACCGGGCCAAGGTCGAAATCCGCTGGGTGGGCTCCGACGACTGCGAGACGGCGACCGGAGCGGCCGCGACGCTAGAGGACGTCCATGGCGTGCTGATCCCCGGCGGATTCGGCATCCGTGGCATCGAAGGCAAGATCGGCGCCATTTCGCATGCGCGTGCCCGGGGATTGCCGATCCTGGGCCTGTGCCTGGGTATGCAGTGCATCGTGATCGAAGCCGCGCGTTCGGTCGGTCTGACCGGAGCCAATTCCGCGGAGTTCGATCCGGACACCACCGACCCCGTCATCTCCACGATGGCCGATCAAGAAGAAATCGTGGCCGGCGAAGCCGACCTCGGCGGCACCATGCGACTGGGCGCCTACCCGGCCGTGCTCGAGCCGGGTTCCATTGTCGCCCAGGCATATCAGTCGACCGAGGTATCCGAGCGACACCGGCATCGCTACGAAGTCAACAACGCGTACCGCGACCGGATCGCCCAGAGCGGTCTCAAGTTCTCCGGGACGTCTCCCGACGGGCACCTGGTGGAGTTCGTCGAATATCCGCCGGAGATGCACGCGTTCGTCGTCGGCACCCAGGCGCATCCCGAACTCAAAAGTCGGCCGACCCGTCCGCATCCGCTTTTCACCGGCTTCATCGGCGCTGCGATCGAATACAAGGCGGCCGAGCGACTGTCCTTGGAAATTCCCGAGCATCGGGCCAACGGCAACGGCGAGCAGCACGAAAGCGCGGAGTCAACGCTGTCTGAGCCCGAACCTGTTACCCGTGGGTGACCACGTCTTCGAGACGACGTCGTCCGAAACACTGCATACCGGAAAGATTTTTGCGTTGCGGACCGACCGTGTCCGGATGCCGAGCGGCAATGTGGTGACGCGGGAGGTTGTCGAGAACTATGGCGCGGTGGCGATCGTGGCCATGGATGACGAGGGCCGGATTCCGATGGTGTACCAGTATCGCCATCCTTTCGGCCGGCGCCTGTGGGAGTTGCCCGCCGGACTCCTCGACGTCGATGGCGAGGCCCCGCACCTGACCGCCGCCCGCGAATTACGCGAGGAAGTCGGTCTGCGGGCCGAGAACTGGCAGGTATTGGTCGACCTGGATTCGGCGCCGGGCTTCAGCGACGAATCGGTGCGGGTGTTTCTGGCCACCGGCTTGAGTGAGATCGAACGGCCCGAGGCGCACGACGAAGAAGCCGACATGACTATGGAATGGTATTCCCTCGCCGATACCGTACGGCGGGTGTTCAGCGGCGAGATCGTCAATTCCCTTGCAGTGAGCGGGATTCTAGCTGCGCACGCGGTCGCCGAGGGAATCGCCGAGCCGCGACCCGTCGAAACGCCGTGGACCGACCGGGCGACAGCGTTCCGGGCACGAAAGGCGGCCGCCCGGTGACGACGCTGGCGCCGCCGCTGGAGGGTCAGCTGCAGGGATACCTCGATCACCTGACGATCGAGCGCGGAGTCGCGGCCAACACATTGAGTTCCTACCGTCGGGATCTGCGGCGGTATTTCGAGCATCTGACCACCCGCGGCGTCGACGACTTGGCCAAGGCCACAGAGGACGACGTGAGCGAATTCCTGACAGCGCTGCGACGTGGCGATCCGGAACTCGGTGTAGTGCCGCTGTCGGCGGTGTCGGCCGCGCGGACCCTGATCGCCGTGCGTGGGTTACATCGGTTCGCCGCGGCCGAGGGCCTGGCCGAATTCGACGTCGCGCAGGCCGTCAAGCCACCGACGCCGAGTCGGCGGTTGCCCAAGAGCCTCAGCCTCGATCAGGTGCTTGCGCTGCTGGCCGGCGCGGGCGGGGACAGTCCGTCCGATGGTCCTTTGACGCTGCGGAATCGCGCGCTGCTCGAACTGCTGTACTCCACCGGCGCACGCATTTCCGAGGCGGTCGGCCTCGACGTGGACGACGTCGACACCCACGCCCGTTCGGTGCTGTTGCACGGCAAGGGCGGAAAGCAACGGCTGGTTCCGGTCGGGCGGCCCGCGGTGCAGGCGTTGGACGTCTACATGGTCCGTGGGCGTCCGGAACTGGCGCGCCGCGGCCGCGGCACCCCGGCGATCTTCCTCAACGCCCGCGGCGGCCGGCTGTCGCGGCAGAGTGCATGGCAGGTGCTGCAGGACTCCGCCGAGCGCGCCGGCATCACCTCCGGTGTGTCACCGCACACATTGCGGCACTCGTTCGCGACCCATCTCCTCGAAGGCGGGGCCGACGTCCGCGTTGTTCAAGAACTGCTCGGACACGCGTCGGTAACCACCACGCAGATCTACACCATGGTCACCGTGCACGCGCTGCGCGAAGTGTGGGCCGAAGCCCACCCGCGGGCGCGTTAGCCGCTGCCTGAAGTGGCGCGAGCAGACGCGAACTCGCATATTTCACGCCGAGATTGCGCAAGTTTGGCGTCTGCTCGCCGAGATGACTCAGCCGAGGTACTGCGACTCCAGCACCAGATCCGAGACCAAGCTCTGGTATTCCAGATGCGCCTTGTGCTCGGTGGTGTTCCACATCGTGCCCTGCTGCTGACGCATGTATTCCCGGTACCTGGGCGCCCCGGGAACCCGGACATTGTCGGCCACCGCGATCGACCCGGTGTGTAGCCAACCTCGGTCGAGAATGCTCTGCAGATCGGTCAGGTAGGCGTCCTTGTCGTGATCGAGAAAAATGAAATCCAAAGCGCCAGAATTGAATTTGTGCTCGTTAGCCAGGGCGTCGAGTGTGCGCCCGCCGTCGCCGATGGTGCCGACGACGCAAGTGATCCGATCGGCCACACCGGCATGCGTCCAGATCCGGCGGGCATTGGCCGCGTTGGCTTCGGCCAGCTCGACGGAGTACACCTTGGCGCCCGGAGCCGCACGCGCAATGCGCAGCGCTCCGTAGCCGCAGTAGGTACCCAACTCGAGGGCCAGCTTCGGGTCGGCACGCCGGACCGCGGTGTCGAGCAGCGCGCCCTTCTCGTCGCCGACGTTGATCAGGATCGACTTCTCGTAGGCGAACCGGTCGATGGTCGCGATGACGTCGTCGATATCGCCGGCCCGGGCGTGGGTGAGCACGTATTCGACCGCGGCGGCTTCGCGCCCGTCACCGATCTGCCCGGTGGTGGTGATGTTGCGAGCGCCGGTAGCCATCCGCCAGAACGACCACCGCAGCAGAGGGATGCGCTGCTTCAGACTCATGAGCGCCACCCTAGCTGGCAGGGCGGGCCAACCGAGCGCTCCCAAATTCGCTGGTGACGTTGTTGCGGGTCTCCCGGCGGGAGCGCTCGTAACCGTTACACTTTCGTGCCATGTCCGCCGTTGCCCGATCAGCATGCTTGCGGCGGCGCCATGACTGACAACGCCGAGGCCGGTACCGAGATCGGTCTGACCGGTCGGCCACCGCGGACGATCCCCGAGCCCAAGCCGCGCACGTCGCACGGGCCCGCCAAAGTCATCGCGATGTGCAACCAGAAGGGCGGCGTCGGCAAGACCACGTCGACGATCAACCTGGGCGCCGCGCTCGCCGAATACGGCCGTCGGGTGCTGCTGGTGGACCTCGACCCGCAGGGCGCGCTCTCCGCGGGCCTGGGTGTTCCGCACTACGAGCTCGAGCACACCATCCACAACCTGCTGGTCGAGCCGCGGGTGTCGTTGGACCACGTGCTGATGCACACCCGCGTCAAAAACCTGGACCTGGTGCCGAGCAACATCGACCTGTCCGCCGCCGAGATCCAGCTGGTCAACGAGGTGGGCCGCGAGCAGACGCTGTCTCGCGCGCTGCATCCGGTGCTGGACCGCTACGACTACGTCCTGATCGACTGCCAGCCGTCGCTGGGCTTGCTGACGGTCAACGGGCTGGCGTGCTCCGACGGTGTCATCATCCCGACCGAATGCGAGTTCTTCTCGCTGCGCGGCCTGGCATTGCTGACCGACACCGTCGAGAAGGTGCGCGATCGCCTGAACCCGAAGCTGGACATCAGCGGCATTCTGATCACCCGCTACGACCCGCGAACCGTGAATTCGCGCGAGGTGATGTCGCGCGTCGTGGAGCGCTTCGGCGATTTGGTATTCGACACCGTCATCACCCGCACTGTGCGTTTCCCGGAGACCAGCGTCGCCGGCGAACCGATCACCTCATGGGCACCGAGATCGGGCGGCGCTGCCGCCTATCGCGCGCTGGCCCGCGAGGTGATCGACCGGTTCGGCGCGTGAACGCTGACACGACCTGCGAGGCACCACCCCAGAACGGCTTCCAGGTCAGACTGACCAACTTCGAGGGCCCATTCGACCTTCTACTGCAGCTGATCTTCGCGCACCGCCTCGACGTGACCGAGGTGGCTCTGCACCAGGTCACCGATGACTTCATCGCCTATACCAAAGCCATCGGCGCCGCGATGGAGCTCGAAGAGACCACCGCGTTCCTGGTGGTGGCCGCGACATTGCTCGATCTCAAGGCAGCCCGGCTGCTGCCCTCCGGCCGGGTGACCGACGAGGAAGATCTCGCGCTGCTGGAGGTTCGCGACCTGCTGTTTGCCCGGCTGCTGCAGTACCGGGCGTTCAAGCACGTCGCGATCATGTTCGGCGAACTCGAAGCCGCCGCGCTGCGCAGTTACCCCCGCGCGGTCGCACTGGAGGACCAGTTCGCCGAGCTGCTGCCCGAAGTGATGCTGGGAGTCGACGCCCAGACCTTCGCCGAGATCGCCGCGACCGCTTTCACCCCGCGGCCGGTGCCGACGGTGGGCACCGAGCATCTGCACCAGGTGTACGTCTCCGTTCCGGAGCAGGCCAAGCGGCTGCTGTGGTTCCTGGAGCAGCGTGGGGTAGGGCAGTGGGCCTCGTTTTCCGACCTCGTTGCCGAGTGCGAACCCATCGAGATCGTCGGTCGCTTCCTGGCGCTGCTCGAGCTGTATCGCTCCCGGGCGGTAGCATTCGACCAGTCAGAACCGCTTGGTGTGCTCCAGGTTTCGTGGACCGGAGAACAGCCGACCAGCGCAGAATTGCGGGACGAGTACCAATGACCACCAGCGACGCCGAACTGGGCATCGACGCGCCCGACCCAGATCCCGAGACATCCGAGACGAACCTGGGGATCGAGGTCGCGACGGCCCCCGAACTCGAGGACGCGGAGCTGGGCGCGGTGCTCGAGGCCCTGCTGCTGGTGGTCGACACCCCCGTGACCGTTGAGGCGCTTGCCGCGGCGACCGAACAACCTGCCCATCGAGTGGCCGCGAAGCTGCGGCTGATGGCCGATTACTTCACCGAACGCGACAGCGGCATCGATCTGCGTGAGGCCGGCGGGGGATGGCGGTTGTACACCCGGGCCCGCTACGCGCCCTACGTGGAGCGACTGCTGCTGGATGGATCTCGCTCGAAACTCACGCGCGCCGCTCTGGAGACCTTGGCGGTGGTCGCCTACCGGCAACCGGTGACGCGAGCGCGGGTGAGCGCGGTCCGCGGGGTCAACGTCGATGCGGTGATGCGCACTCTGGTGGCGCGCGGACTGATCACCGAAGCGGGCACCGATCCCGACACCGGCGCGGTGACATTCGCGACCACCGAGCTGTTCCTGGAACGCCTGGGGTTGTCGTCGTTGACGGATCTTCCCGACATCGCCCCGCTGCTTCCGGATGTCGACACGATCGACGACCTCAGCGAATCCCTGGACGAAGAACCACGTTTCGTCAAGCTCGCCGGCGGACCTGTCGCCAGCGATCAGCCGCTGTCCTTCGACGTGGATCAGTGATGTACCCCGCCGACGAGCCCCAAGGGGTTCGACTGCAGAAAGTGCTGTCGCAGGCCGGGATTGCGTCGCGACGGGTGGCCGAGCGGATGATCACCGATGGCCGTGTCGAGGTCGACGGCCAGGTGGTGACCGAGCTGGGTACCCGGGTCGACCCGGATACCTCGGAGATTCGCGTCGACGGCGCGCGAGTGATCCTCGACGACTCGATGGTGTATCTGGCGCTCAACAAGCCCCAGGGCATGCACTCGACGATGTCCGACGAACGCGGACGGCCGTGCATCGGCGATCTGGTCGAGCACCGGGTCCGGGGCAACAAGAAGCTCTTCCATGTGGGACGGCTCGACGCCGACACCGAAGGGCTGATCCTGCTGACCAACGACGGTGAGCTCGCGCACCGGCTGATGCACCCGTCGTACGAGATACCCAAGACCTACGTCGCCACCGTGAACGGGGCGGTGCCGCGCGGCCTGGGCAAAAAGCTGCGCGGCGGAATCGAATTGGAGGACGGGCCGATCGCCGTCGACGATTTCGCGGTGGTGGACGCCGTTCCCGGCAAAACGATGATCCGGGTCACCCTGCACGAGGGGCGCAAGCGCATCGTGCGCCGGATGCTGAAAGCGGTCGGTTTTCCAGTGCAGGCGTTGGTCCGCACGGATATTGGCGCGGTGACGCTCGGCGATCAGCGACCGGGCAGCATCCGGGCGTTGCGCCGCAACGAAATCGGCGAGCTGTACAAAGCGGTAGGCCTGTGAGCGGAACGAATGCAGGAAGCGGCGGGAGCGCAGTAAACCATCCGGCACTGAACGTCGTCGTTGCCGTCGACGGACCGGCGGGTACCGGAAAGTCCTCGGTATCACGAGGATTGGCTCGCGCGCTGCGCGCCCGCTACCTCGACACCGGCGCGATGTACCGCATCGCCACGCTGGCGGTGCTACGCGCTGGAGTCGATCCGGCCGACCAGGACGCGGTGCAATCCGTCGCGAGCCAAAGCTAACATGTCGGTCGGCCTCGACCCCGACCAAGATCGCAGTTACCTTGACGGCAAAGATGTTTCGTCGGAGATCCGGGGTGATGAAGTCACCAGGGCGGTGTCCGCCGTGGCGTCGGTACCCGCCGTGCGCAAGCGGCTGGTGGACCTGCAGCGCAGCCTGGCCGACGGCTCGGGCAGCGTCGTGGTTGAGGGACGCGACATCGGCACCGTGGTGCTGCCGAACGCCGATCTCAAAGTCTTCTTGACGGCATCAGCCGAGACACGGGCACATCGTCGCAACGATCAGAACGTCGCTGCCGGCCTGCCCGACGACTATGCCGCGGTGCTCGATGACGTAGTACGCCGCGACCACCTGGACTCCACCCGCGCGGTGTCGCCGCTGCGCGCAGCTCCGGATGCGGTGGTCGTCGACACCAGCGACATGACCGAGTCCGAAGTGATCGAGCACCTGTTGGATCTGGTCAAGCGAAGCGAGGCGACCCGGTGACGCCCGCCGGCGACGAAAATGCCGGCAGAGCCGGGATTGAGGAGCGGCGCAAATGACCGAAGACGGCACGTGGGTCGATGAAAGCGACTGGGAAGCAACCGGATTCGTTGAGTCCGGCGAGGACGAAGCCAGCGGTCCGCCACCGGTGGTCGCGGTGGTGGGCCGGCCGAACGTCGGCAAGTCGACGTTGGTCAACCGGATCCTGGGCCGGCGAGAAGCGGTTGTCCAGGACATTCCAGGGGTCACCCGCGATCGCGTCTCCTATGACGCGCTGTGGATCGGGCGCCGGTTCATCGTGCAGGACACCGGAGGATGGGAGCCCGACGCCAAAGGCCTGCAGCAACTGGTCGCCGAGCAGGCATCGGTGGCGATGCGAACCGCCGACGCGGTGATCCTGGTGGTGGATGCCGTGGTCGGTGCGACGGCGGGTGACGAAGCGGCCGCACGCATCCTGCGACGCTCTGGCAAGCCGGTATTCCTGGCCGCCAACAAGGTTGACAGCGACAAGGGCGAATCCGACGCCGCCGCGCTGTGGTCGCTGGGAATCGGCGAGCCCTACGCGATCAGCGCGATGCACGGTCGCGGTGTCGGCGACCTCCTCGACGCCGTGGTCGGCGCCCTGCCGGAAGTCGCCGAGTTGGCATCCAGCCAGGGCGGCCCACGGCGGGTGGCGTTGGTCGGCAAGCCCAATGTAGGCAAAAGTTCGCTGCTCAACCGGTTGGCGGGCGACGAGCGCTCGGTGGTACACGACGTTGCCGGCACCACCGTCGACCCGGTCGACTCGCTGATCGAATTGGACGGCAAGGTATGGCGTTTCGTCGACACCGCGGGTCTGCGACGCAAGGTCGGGCAGGCCAGCGGCCACGAGTTCTACGCCTCGGTGCGCACCCACGGGGCGATCGACGCCGCCGAGGTGGTGGTCGTGCTGATCGACGGATCGGTGCCGCTGACCGAACAAGACCTGCGGGTGTTGTCGATGGTGGTGGAATCCGGACGGGCGCTGGTGCTGGCATTCAACAAGTGGGACCTGGTCGACGAGGATCGGCGTCACATGCTGGACAACGAGATTGACCGCGAGTTGGTGCAGATCCGCTGGGCGCAGCGGGTGAACATCTCCGCGAAGACCGGCCGCGCCGTGCAGAAGCTGGTGCCGGCGCTGGAAAGTGCGCTGGCGTCCTGGGATGCCCGCATCAGCACCGGTCAATTGAACTCGTGGATCAAGGAAGTCGTCGCGGCGACTCCGCCGCCGGTCCGTGGCGGCAAGCAGCCACGCATCCTCTTCGCCACCCAGGCCGCCTCCCGTCCGCCGACCTTCGTGCTGTTCACCAGTGGCTTCCTGGAGGCCGGCTATCGCCGATTCCTGGAACGACGGCTGCGCGAGACATTCGGCTTCGAAGGCAGCCCGATCCGAATCAACGTGCGGGTGCGCGAGAAGCGCAAGCAGCGCTCCCGCTGACTGTGACGTAATCGCCGAAACCGGGCCCGCTAGCCTCGTTTCGGTGTCACTGACTCACGCGATCACGATCTTCGTGGCCGGGCTGGCCGCGGGCGCGATCAACGCCCTCGTCGGTTCCGGCACCCTGATCACCTTCCCGACGCTGGTCGCAATGGGTTATCCGCCGGTCACGTCGACCATGTCGAACGCCGTGGGACTGGTCGCGGGCAGTGCGTCAGGAACGTGGGGCTATCGCCGCGAACTCAGCGGCCAGTGGGACCGGCTGCGCTGGCAGATCCCGGCGTCGGTATCGGGCGCGGTGATCGGCGCGTGGCTCCTGCTGCATCTGCCGGACACGGTGTTCGCGCGTGTGGTACCGGTACTTCTGGTCGCGGCGCTGGCTCTCGTCGTGGTGGGTCCGCGGATCCAGAGCTGGGCGCGAGAGCGGGCAGACAAAGCCGGCCGCTCCGCCGACGAGGTGTCGCCGCGCCGGATGGCCGCATTGGTGGCGAGCACGTTCGCAATCGGTATCTACGGCGGCTATTTCACTGCGGCACAGGGCATCATGCTTGTCGGCGCCATGGGTGCGCTGTTGCCTGAATCGGTTCAACGCACCAACGCGGCGAAGAATCTGCTGGCTCTGCTCGTCAATATCGTTGCGGCGCTGGCCTATACACTCGTAGCCATTCACCGGATCAGCTGGCCGGCCGCCGGTCTGATCGCGGTGGGCTCGCTCATCGGAGGCTGGCTGGGCGCACACTACGGCCGTCGCCTGTCACCGAATGCGCTGCGCGCCACGATCGTCGTGGTCGGCCTGATCGGCCTTTACCGACTGTTGGCGATCTAGCGCCTCAGCCCTTTTGGACGACGTTATTTAGGCCAGAGTTGCCGATTCTCGGAGATCCGGTGTGATAGGTGACGCGGTTGCCCGAGCCGGAGGCCTGGATCCGGTCGGCTGCGTCGACGGTCACCTGGTTTTGGATCCCGGAGACATTCACGCTCGTGCAGTGCCCGGTGATCACCACGTTGTTGGTGATTCCGCTGACGCTGACACTGCCCCCGTTGCAGGCGATGGTGCGGACTTCGTTGATGCCGGAGACGGTGACGTTCTCACCCGCGGGCGCGGTCGTCATGGAGCCGGGTGGCGTCGGCGGCGCCACCGACGTCGTGCCCGGAGCGGCGCCGGAGGGAGTCGGGCTGATCGACGAGATGCCCGGGGCGGGCAGCAGGGTGGTCAGCCCGCCGCGGGTAACCTGATGCGCGCTGAAGAGGAAGATGGCGATCGGCAGAGCGATCATGCCAATCACGAACAATGCGAGCAGGATCCAGAGACCGCGGCCCTGTCGTCTTGCCCCTGGCGGTGGGCTTTGGAATGGGCCTTGAAACGTGCCGTCATAGGGAACGGCAGGCGGTGGCGGCATCGGCGGACCCGACGGCGGCGCCCACTTGCCCGGCGCCGGATTCGCTCCGACCTCGGAAGCATGAGCCGCGTCGGCCAGCGGCTGCTCCAGTTCCCGAATGCGGGCTTCGGGATCATCCTCGGATTTCATCTATCGATGCTCGCATACCAGGATCACCCCGAATAGGGCATTCCTATTCGGTAGTTTCTGCATCGTGCCCCACTTAGCCAACCGCCAAATCCTGCTGCGCCGCCGTCCGACTGGTCTCGTCCAGCCCGAGGACACCGAACTGGTGAGCACGCCGGCGCCCGAACCTGCGGAAGGTGAGGCGCTGGTCCGCACCACCTATGTCGGACTGGACGCCGCGGTGCGGACCTGGCTCAACGACCAGCAGGGCTACCTCCCGCCGGTCCAGCTGGGCGAAGTCATCCGCGCCGCCGGGATTGGTGAGGTGGTGGCATCGCGGTGCGCTGCCTACCAGGTCGGCGATGTGATCACCACGCTCACCGGCTTCCAGGAATACGTGATCATCCGCGATGACGTGTTCAGCACGCCCATTCCCGGTGAGAGCGATCAACTCGCGATCATGTCGGTCTACGGGCCAACCGGGGCGACCGCCTACATCGGGATGACCGACGTCGGCAAGCCTCAAGCCGGCGACACCGTGGTGGTTTCGGCGGCCGCAGGTGCCACCGGCTCGATCGCCGGGCAGATCGCGAAGATCGCCGGCGCGCGAGTGGTCGGCATCGCCGGCGGGCCGGAGAAGTGCCGGGCTGTGGTCGAAGACTTCGGTTTCGACGCGTGCATCGACTACAAGAACGACGACCTCGACGCGGCCCTGAAAGCGCACTGCCCTAACCGGGTCAACGTCTACTTCGACAATGTCGGTGGACCGATCCTCAACGCGGTACTCGGCCGGCTGGCGATGAACGCACGAGTTGTGTTGTGCGGCATCATCTCCAGCTATCTCACCGGCGATCATCCGGGCCCGACCAACTACGTCAACCTGCTGTCCAAGACCGCGACCATGCAGGGATTCAATGCGCTCGATCAGTGGGGCCGCTTCGACGAGGCATCGGCCGCGCTTCGCACATGGGGGCACGAGGGCCGAATCAATGCCCGCCAGACCGTTTTTGAGGGCATCGAGTCCTGCGTCGACGCCCTCAACGGCCTGTTCACCGGGGCCAACATCGGCAAGATGCTGGTCAAATTGAGCGATCCGACGACTTAGGCCAGCTGCTGGATTCGGATCATGGTGCCCGCCGGATCACGCACGGCGCAGTCCCGAATTCCGTACGGCTGTTCGGTGGGCTCCTGAACGATGTCGGCGTTTCCGGCCAGTAGTCGTTCGAACGTGCCGTCGAGATCCTTTGTGGCCAAGACGATCATCGCGTAGGTGCCCTTGGCCATCATCTCGGCAATCGTCCGCCGTTCGTCATCGGTGATGCCCGGGTTGGCGCTCGGCGGGCTCAAGACAATGGAGGTGCTCGGCTGGTCCGGCGGCCCGACGGTGATCCAGCGCATCGCGCCCTTGCCGACGTCGAGGCGGACCTCGAAGCCCAGGGTGTCGCGGTAGAACGCCAGTGATTCGTCGGGATCGTGGTGGGGGAGCATGCTCGAGTGAATGGTGATGTCCATGACGGTCACGCTAGGTGCAGCGAGGCGGCGGGCGCTTCTCGATTCCTGACTGGTTTGGTCACCTGCTTCTCCACGCAGGACGGCAGGCCTTCGTCGACGTGCGCCGTCTGATCGCGGTATGCGCTGGGCGGCATTCCGACCAACTCGGTGAACCGGGTGCTGAAGGTACCCAACGACGAGCATCCGACCGCGAAACAGATTTCCGTGACGCTCAGATCACCGCGGCGCAGCAACGCCATCGCCCGCTCGATGCGCCGCGTCATCAGATAGGAGTACGGCGCTTCTCCGTAAGCGATCTTGAACTGACGGCTGAGGTGGCCGGCCGACATGTGCGCGTCGCGGGCCAGCGCCTCCACGTCCAGCGGCTGGGCGTATTCGCGGTCGATGCGGTCGCGGACGCGGCGCAACCGGACGAGGTCGCGCAGGTGCTGGTCGTCGTCGAATCTGCGTGCCACTCGCGCGATCGTGCCACGTCGGATCGGGGTTGGGGTCGGCTTCGCACGCTGTTGTAGGCTTTCTTCCTGCTGCCCGGAGATCCATCGGCGGCGGCGGGCTGTGGCGCAGTTTGGTAGCGCACTTGACTGGGGGTCAAGTGGTCGCAGGTTCAAATCCTGTCAGCCCGACACAATCAATCCAGGTCATGCTCTCCTGATGGCTGCCACACGCGGGAAGCGCAGGCGGCGTAGCGCAACAGGTAGCCGGCAGATCCACGACGCAGCAATCGAATTCGGCGCAACGCAACGCCTCCCCGGCTGATGACGAAGTAGTGCCACGCCAGAAAGCGGGAATGCAGTAGTGCGCTACTGCGCTCGTCTCGCCGCAGCCGGGTGACGATTTCCTCGACGAAGCGCGAGAGAGAGGAACCGGACCGATGGCACGCATCACCCTTGCCGTGACGGGCGCGCTTGCCGCGCTGGCCTTATCCGCAGCCACGGCGCACGGCGACCCAGCCTGGCCCGATTCACCAACGTCGCTTGACGGGGGCTCTGACATCTTGTTCGGCGGCTCCAACTCGTCGTTCACCGCGGAAACGTGGAACCAGGATTTCAGCGTGCTCAACAACCCAGACGAAACATTCGTGGGCGCGGTGACCAGGGAGCTCGGCGTGCACTGCTGCGACAACTACAACGTCAGTGTCGAACAGGACATCTCCGGCAATGTCCCCATCGGGGAGCAGTACAACGACTTCACATTTCTCTACCTCCCCCTTCTCGGCCATTGGAGCCTGGTCTACAACGACATAGGCGTCACGCCGGAGGCGTTCTTCACCACGCCGCTCGGTGACCTCAATTTTCCTAACGCGTTCGTCGAGGCGGCAGGCCCGACCTTTTTCGAGCCGTGGGCCTCATTGGGTTAGGCGCTGGCACAATTCCGGCAGAGGACGGGTCAGCCCGACTCAGAACCGCTCGGCTCTGGTGACGACGAGGTCGGCTTCTTCAGAGTGACAACCGCGCCGGGTGACGACGGCGAATCATGCAGCACGATCTGGGTCGTTCTCGCGTCGGGCACGTCGAATGCCAGCCTTAGGCTGACCTGTAGACCGGGATCGATGCTGTCGCCGACGTCCCCGATTCGGGGCGGGTCCATGAAGCGCGCCGAATACTTACGCCCGGTGTTGTCCTTCAACTTCTGAGCGCCCCACACGAAAAACTGCGGCTCCTTGCCAACGTTCCTGACTGCCATCGACACGATCAGATACACGCCTTGGGCATGTGCGTGGTCGAACGTCGGCGAGATGTCGACCTGGGTGACGACGAAGGCAAACTCACCGTCAATGACTTCTCGCCCTATCCCGTTAGGTGCAGAGATCGTTCGCGACGAGCTGCACGATCCGAGGAGCAACGCGACCGGCACCATGAGCAATGCGGCGAGGCTTCGCCCGCGACCGAAGACCATGCCATCAGGGTATTTAGGTGCTTCATTTGCGGGGTCAGCTTCCGGTTCCGTTCGCTTCATGTTCATCGAAGCGTTCGTCGGCTACGAGGCTTGATAACTAGATCACGTGTCGTTCCAGCTTGACCGGGGATGACATGCCGTCGCAACCATGGCTTGATGCCGCGACGTCGCGCGAGGCGATGCTGTTCGATCCGCGCCTGAATCGACGTCGAGCACTCGGAAAACGTACCCCCGCCGCTCAGCGTCCGGCAGACGTAGCGCGACGTGCGCGGCTAGCGGCGTTCCATCGGGTCGGCGTTGGTCAAGTGATTGCACCAATCGCACGGATCCCCGACCTCGCTGCCGTAGACGACATAGTCGGCTACCGTGCGCACGACCGCCTCCGCGACGTCACGCTCCAGTTCAGGCTCACCGCTGTCAGCGGTATAGAGACGAAGAGCGCCCACGTTCGCGACAATCGGACGGTCGTCATCCGCACTGCCGTTGATGTCGGCCACCGCACGCCCATCGATGAAGATCGTGTACAAATCGTGCTCGGGGAAGTCGTAATTCATGCGCAACACCCACCACTGTCCCGATTCGCGGGCGGCGTAAGGGAAGAATTTGTAGCCGGTACGCATCCAGCCGGGTTCGGCATTGACATCGACGAGCCGGGCCGGCGCTCCCGCGTCATCATCGGACGGCATCTGCCCATTATTCCGCGCCGAGACATCTCGAGCGAACGTCAATGGCGACCTCTGCCGAGCCGAACGTCGAGGCGGTCACGCGTCATCCACCACCGGCACGGGGCGGTCAGGTCGCTGCGGGAGCGACGGCCGCTTCGCGAAGAGGCTCTGGCGCAGCATCTTCCGGACGATCTCGATACCGTCCATAGACCAATTCGAAGACCGGGGTGGCCATCAGCGTGGTGACGATGGCGACCAGCACGAGCATGGTGAACAACGTCGGTGTGATGATCCCGGCTTCGAGTCCGATATTGAGCAGGATCAGTTCGATGAGTCCACGGGCGTTCATCAAGGCGCCCAACGCGACCGATTCACGGGGCGGGACCTTCCTGAGGCGTGCCGCCAAGGTGCACGCTATTCCCTTGCCGGCAATCGAGATGGCGAGTATCCCGATGGTCACCGCCCACAGCGACGGGCTGTTCACCAGTCCGATCTGCGTGTTGAGTCCCGAGTAGACGAAGAACAGCGGCAGCAGGAACGTCGTCACCAGCGGCTCGAGGTTGATGGTCAGCCGTTCCGCGAAGAAGCCGGCCGGCATCGCGACACCGAGGAGAAAGGCGCCGAAGATGGCGTAGATCCCGATGGTGTCGGTGAACCAGGCGCACGCCATCAAGAGGATCAAGACAACGCTCAGCACCGTCGGCGAGACCGTCTGACGTCGTTCCGACACTGTCCCGAGCACACGAAAGGCTTTGCGGCCGAGAGTGAGAATTAGCACCGTATACAAAATCCCGCCGACAATTGCAGTGACCGCCACCGCGGGACTCCCGCGGTGGATGGCAAGCACAGTGGCCAGCAGGCACCAGGAGAATGCATCGTCAGCCGCACCACATGCCAATGCGAGGGTGCCCAAAGCCGTTCCGGCAAGCCCTCTTTCGTAGATGATTCGGGCGAGCATGGGGAAAGCGGTGGTCGCGATCGATGCGCCCAGGAACATCATTGCCATGACCAGTGTGACGCTCTTGTCGAAATAAATCCCGCTCGACAGAAGAGGCGCCGCGATCAGCGCTCCCAGCGTGAGTGGCGCGAGGATGCCGGCCGCCGACACGGCGGCGGCAGTGCCGACGCGATGTTTGATGAGGTTGACGTCGAAGTTGAGCCCGACGAGGAACATGTAAAGCACCAACCCGATCTGGGCTGCCGTGTAGAGCACAACGTTGGCCGGTCCCGGCGGGAACAGATGATGCTGGACCTCTGGCCACATCCGGCCCAACAACGACGGCCCGAGCAGCACGCCTGCGATCATTTCGCCAACGACCGGCGCCTGGCCCAGTCGCTGTACGGCTAAGCCGGTGAGGCGGCAGGCGATGAGAATGACCGCAAGCTCCAGCAGGAAATGGACCGCAGTAGCTGCAGGCATATACGCGTCCTCGGGGTTCGTCTGACTCTTCGCTTCTCCGCTTGCCAGAGACCCGAGTTAGTGTAGCTTCTTAAATGTTAAGTAACTGTCCTATCCGAACGACGGGAGGGACTTGTGGACGTACGCGCGCAGCTGTCACAACTGAGCCCTGAAACACGGGCCGCGTTGGCGGAAAAGATCAAATCACGGCTGGGCGGAAGTGAGACCGTCCAATCGGAGAACGACGTTGCCATCGTCGGAGGGGGAGCCGCGGCGCTCACCCTGGCTCTCGAACTACGCCGCGCCCGTCCTGGAACTCGAATACTCATCGTCGAGCCTCGCGCACACCCACTGCCGGAGATCACCCACACAGTCGGCGAATCGACAGTCGAGATATCCGCGCAATATCTGCGCGACCGCCTCGAACTCGCCGATCACCTCAATACCGCGCAGATCCGCAAAATGGGCCTGCGGATGTTTTTCTCCCATGACGGAAACACCGACATCACCCAGCGCATGGAACTCGGTAGCTCCTCGTTCACACCTCAGGTGACCTACCAGATCGACCGCGGTCGGCTGGAGAACGAGCTGACCCGTCGCTGCGTGGCAGAGCGCGTCGAAATCGTCGCGGGCCGAGTGACAACCGTCGATTTGGGCACCGGTGGTGATCCACACACGCTGCGCATTCAGCGCGGTACAGAAACGACGACGACCTCCGCCCGCTGGGTGGTCGATGCGTCGGGGCGCAATCGCGCACTGCCGCGACAGCTCGAATTGAAGCGCCCCAACGAACACCACTGCAATGCCGTCTGGCTGCGGGTGGCGACTGAAATCGACATCGGCCGGTGGAGCGACGACCCGAGTTGGCGCACGCGCCTCATTGAAGGCGACCGCGCATTGTCGACCAATCACCTGATGGGCGAAGGATATTGGGTCTGGTTGATCAGGCTCGCGTCCGGCTCCACCAGCGTCGGCATCGTCGCGGACCCGGCATTTCACCCGTTCGACGACTTCAACACGTTGGAGAAGGCTCAGGCCTGGCTGGCCGAGCACGAACCACAGTGCGCTGCTGTGCTCGAGAAGAGCCGACACCTGATCAAAGACTTCCGGGTGATGAAGAAGTACAGCCACGGGTCAACGAAAGTCTATGACGCACAAGCCCGCTGGTGCCTGACCGGCGACGCTGCGGTTTTCCTCGACCCGTTGTACTCCTCGGGACTCGATCTCGTTGCCATCGGCAACGGACTGATCACCGACATGATCACTCGCGAACTCGACGGAGAAGACGTCGTCGCGCGCGCCGCCATCAACGACTCGTTGTTTCGATCGCTGTCCGAGATGTGGCTGAACATCTACTGCAACCAGTACAAGCTCATGGGTGCGCCCGCGGTCATGACCGCGAAAGTCATCTGGGACGTCGCGTTCTACTGGGGCTTCCTGGGAATGATGTACAGCAATGACCGTTTCATCAGTGTCGCCGACGATCCCGGGGTGGTGCCACACCTCGAAGGCCTCATCGAGCTGAGCAACCGAATGCAACAATTCTTCCGGGAATGGGCCGGAGTCGAAAGTGCGCAACCGCACGAACAATTCGTAGACCTGTATTCGGCTCACAATTTCATGGTGAAGCTTCATGTCGCAATGATGGGGAGATCATCGGACTTCACGGCGGATTTCGAGGCGAACATTCTGCTACTGCGCCAGTTGGCGGGCCAACTGGTCGAGACCATTTTGACCGACAAGTGCCGCCTATTCACCGATGATGTCATGCAACAGGTGCAGGCCTGGCAACGTGACACGTTCCTGCGCGAGTTGCGATCCACCTACCGCCAGCGCCCAGAAAGTGAGCCGCTCAGCGAGAAATGGATTGTCCGAGACGCTCTTCAACTCGAATTCACTTGAGCAAACGACTGCTCCGTCCACAAGGGTCGATACTTGAACAAGCGTGCTGAACAATGCGCTCCCGAGCCGCTGGCGATCGTCGGCATCGGCTGCCATCTACCGGGCGGCGCGCTGACCCCGGATCTCTACTGGGATTTACTACGCAGCGAGACCGACGCCACCCGGGTCGTTCCCGAAACGCGTTGGAACGCCGACAAATACTACGACCCCAACCCGAAGAAGGTCGGGAAGATGGCGACCCGCCGAGGCGGGTTTCTGAGCGAAATCGACCAATTCGACCCTCAATTCTTCGGCATCTCGCCGCGGGAGGCGAACTTGGTCGATCCGCAGCAGCGCCTGCTGCTGCGGGCCACGTGGGAGGCGTTGGAAGACGGCGGCATATCCGCCGACAGCCTGGCCGGCACTGACGTCGGGGTCTTCGTCGGCGGATTCACCCTCGATTACCAGCTTCTGCAAAATCAGGGCCGCACTAGTCGGTACCGGTTCAAGACACACTCCGCGACCGGAATGATGATGACGATGCTGGCGAACCGCATCTCGTTCGCCTTCGATTTCCGGGGACCGAGCATGACCGTCGACACCGCATGTTCGAGCTCGCTGGTCGCTGTTCATCTTGCAGCGCAAGCCATTTGGAACGGCGAATGCAATCTGGCGATAGCCGGTGGCGTGAACGTCATCATCGGGCCGAACACAGCGATCGCGGAGTCGAAAAGTGGATTTCTAGCGCCCGACGGCCGGTGCAAAGCCTTCGACCAGGCCGCTGACGGATACGCCCGGGGCGAGGGTGGCGCCGTTGTCGTCATCAAACCGCTGTCTCAGGCCCTGCGAGACGGCGATGAGGTCTACGCGCAGATACTCGGATCGGCGGTCTCGCAGGACGGCCACACCGACGGCATCACCGTACCGAGCGCACAAGCGCAGGAAGCTGCCATCACGACGGCCTTGCGGCGGGCCGGCGTTCGCCCGAACGACGTCGGCTACGTCGAGGCACACGGCACGGGAACCCCGGTCGGCGACCCGATCGAGGTCCAGGCTCTCGCGAACGCGCTGGCCTCCGAGCGTCCGACAGCCGACCCGCTGGTGATCGGATCGGTCAAAACCAACATCGGTCACCTCGAGGCCGGCGCCGGTGTCGCAGGACTGATCAAAGCTGCCCTGGTGGTCAAACACGGCTACATTCCAGCGAACCTGCACCTGCACAACCCCAGCGACCAGATCCCTTGGGAGCAGCTGAGTATCGAGGTTCCACGGACCGGCCGACCATTCCCTGAGACCACGCGACGCGTGGCCGGTGTCAACTCCTTCGGCTTCGGCGGCACCAACGCCCACGTGGTGCTCGCCGAGCCGCCCGCTCCCGCACGATTCGACGGCTCCGACAGATCCTTGCGACTGCCTCTGGCCGTCCTGCCCATCTCGGCGCGCGCCGAGGATGCGCTCGCGTCCACCGCCCGCCAATTGGCCGAGCATGTCGCCGCGCATCCCGATCTGACGCTGCTCGACCTCGGCTACACCCTCAGTCAACGTCGTAGCCACTTGAGCTACCGGCGCGCCCTCGTGGCAGACAGCATCACCGAGGCACAGCAACAACTTCAATCACTGGCCGACGCCGGCCAGCTCACGGGGATCCGCGCGAGCACGACTACCCCGAAACTCGCGTTTGTCTGCAGCGGCATGGGCCCGCAGTGGTGGAAGATGTGCCGCGGACTGCTCGACGAATACCCCGCGTTCACCGAAAGCATCCTGCGCAGCGATCGCGAGCTGTCCCGCCACACGGACTGGTCTCTGATCGAGGAACTCCGCGCCGACGAAAGTCGTTCTCGGATGACCGAAACCGACGTGGCCCAGCCGGCCAACTTCGCCATCCAGGTCGCGCTCGCCGAGCAGCTGCGAGAATTCGGAATCGTCCCCGACGCGATCGTCGGACACAGCGCCGGCGAAGTGGCGGCCCACTACCTCTCCGGCATCCTCACCTTCGAGCAGGCAATTCACGTCATCTACCACCGAAGTCGCTTGCAACAGCGGACTAGCGGGCAGGGCCGTATGCTCGCCGTCGGCCTCAGCGCCGAAGCCTTCATGGCGACGATCGACGATGCCGCACGCAGCGCAGTGGGCAAGCAGATATCGATCGCCGCCGTCAACGGCCCGTCCACGGTCACGGTTGCCGGTGAGCGGGACGTTCTCGAGGAGGTCGCGCGTCAACTCGAGGACGCCGGGGTCTTCAACCGCTTTCTCAACGGCAAGGTGCCGTATCACACCCACTTCATGGATGTCATCAAAGGCGACCTGTTAGGCGCATTCCAGGAATTGAAGCCTGACTCGGCGACGACTCCGCTGTACTCGACGGTCACCGGTGAGCGATTGGACGGATATTCCGACGGCGCCGGCTACTGGTGGCAAAACACCCGTGCCACGGTCCTTTTCGAACCAGCAATCCGTCGCATGCTGCAAGACGGGTACACCCGGTTCGTCGAACTGGCACCACATCCGGTCCTCGCTTCGTCGCTGTTCGAGATTGCCGCCGCCCTCAAGACCGACGCGGTGGTGTTGGCCACCCAGCGACGCAACGAGGACGACGGGCGCACGCTCATGAACTGTGTCGGCGCGCTGCACTGCCACGGTCAACCGGTTGCGTGGGACGCCCTCTACCCTCGGGAACAAGCGCGGCTGCTCAAGCTTCCGCCATACCCATGGCAGTCCAAGCGCTACTGGAACGAGACTCAGGAAGCTTCCGAGGATCTGCACTACAACCCGGTCCACCCGCTACTCGGGCAGCCGGTGAGCGGCATCCACCCGACCTGGGAAGTCGAGTTGAGCACCGCCACCTTGCCGTTTCTGGCCGAGCACAGGGTACAAGGGAGTGTTCTGGTTCTCGGTGCGGTCTATGTCGAAATGGCTTTGGCCGCAGCCGAAGCAACCTACGGGTCGACCGAGTACTGCGTCGACGAACTCCGTCTGTTGCGTGCGGTGATCCTCGACGACACGTGCGACCCCGTCCTGCGGACCACCCTCAACCGGGATACCGGCTGCCTTGAGTTCGCGGCGTTCACCGCGACCACGTCCGGTGATGTCAAGTGGACGCTCACCGCCACAGCGGAACTCAACAGGCTCACCGCACCAGATCCGGTCGCCGCACCGGGCACCACGCCGGTCACCACCACCGTCGACGGCGACGAGTTCTACTCCCGCTCCCAGGAAGTCGGCTTCGCGTACGGCGAGGCGCTGCAATCGATTGCCGGCATTGTCTGCGGCGACGGCTGGGCGACAGCCGAGATCCTGGCACCCCACTGGATCGCCGGCGACATCGGCAAGTACCGATTCCACCCCGTCCTGATTGATGGCGCCTTCCAATCCGTAATCGGCACAACTCTTTTAGATCGCGACGGTGACGAAGACGCCTATCTTCCCGTCTACATCAGGCGCACTTCCATTTATCGCGCCCCCCAGCAACACATGACGGCCCAGATCACCGTTGTGTCGACGACCAAGGACGGGATCGAAAGCGACATCACGCTGCTCGGCGACGACGGCGAGCCGATTGCCGTGTTCACCGGCTTCACATTGCGGGCATTGAGCGAGACGTCGCGCCACTCACCCGAGCGGGTCGAAAAGGGACTTTACGAGCTCGAGTGGGTCGAGCTCACTGAGCCGGCCGTGGATACCGAGGCGACTACGGCGCCGAATAGCCTGTCCTGGTTGGTTTTTCTCGACAACGGTGGCGTCGGCACGACGCTGGCCGACCAGCTGCGCCGATGCGGCCATCACGTCCGCGTGGTGCTGCGCCAAGACGTCAATGCCCTGAGCAAGGTCGACGGCGGATACGCGTTGAACCCTCGACAGCCCGAGCAAATCGACCAACTGATCGAGACCCATCTGGACTCCGACAGCGACCTTGCGGGCATCGTGAACTGCTGGCCGCTCGATATCCGTGCCGCGGCGGATGGCCGCCAACCCGAGAGCCGTAGCGAGATCAACGACTGCCTAGGTGTTTTCGCGATTCTGCATCTCGTCAAGGCTCTCGCCGATCATGACGCCGCCAGGCCACGGCTCTATGTGCTCACGGCCAACGCTCAACCAGTCCTCGGGACCGAACCGCTGGCCGTCGACCAGGCCGCGGTGTGGGGACTGGGACGCGTTGTGGGACATCAGGAGTTCGTCGACCGCTGGGGCGGCTTGATCGACATCGACGACGCCCACGACGAAACGGACATCGCCGCGCGCATCTGCGAGCACATCCTCGCCGGCAGCCCTGAGGACCAGATCGCCATCCGAGGCCGAACCACCTTCGTACCGCGTCTGCGTCCGGCGACGAACCTGACACCGCCCTTCCCGACGAAACTCACCCCCGACGCGGCGTACGTCGTCACCGGTGGCGCGGGCGCCCTCGGTCGGGTCGTAGCCACCTACCTGGCCGAGCGTGGAGCCCGCCACATCGCTCTGCTGTCCAGGAGCGAGATCCCGCCGCGTGATCAGTGGTCGCTGCTAACCGAGGAGCACCGACACTACGAGACCGTCAGCGCGATCCGCAGGATTGAGCGCCTCGGCGCGTGCGTGACCACCGCGAGTGTCGACATCACTGACGCAGCACAGGTCGAGGGCTGGCTGCGCGACCATGCCCGCAACGGAGGACGGCCCATCCGCGGAATCGTCCATTCCGCGGGATCGGTCAACGACCGGCTTTTGGTGAACATGACCGAAAGCGACTTCATCTCGGTGATGGCACCGAAAGTCACGGGGACCCGCGTACTGCACAACGCCTTCATCGGGCACGAGCTGGAGTTCTTCGTCATGTTCGGGTCGGCGGGATCAGTGGTCGCATCGGCCGGACAAGGAAACTACGCCGCCGCGAACGCGTTCCTGGACACCTTCGCGCACTTCCGCCGGGCTCAGGGGTTGCCTGCGCTCACCATCGGCTGGGGCCCATGGTCGGTGGGCATGGTCGAAGAGCTCAAGCTGGAAAAGCTCTACGCGCAGCGGGGTATCGAACTCATCACACCCGCGACCGGCACCGCGATTCTCGATCGACTCGTCAACCAGAAGGTACCGACCGCGGTCGCGATCACCGCCGACTGGGCGCGGGCCCGGCGCGCCGGTCTCGGCGGCCAGCTGCCACCGATGTTCTCCGACTTGGGTGCAGCCGAAATTGCCTCCGAAACAAACGATTCCGACCTATCGGCATTGGACTTCCTGGCAAAATGCCCTCATGCCGAGCGTTTCGACGCGGTGGTCGCCGGCGTCCAGCAGATCGCAGCCGCGGTGTTCGAGATCGCGGCCACTGACATCGGTGTAGACGATGCGCTCGACGATCTCGGCCTGGATTCCTTGATGGCGATGGACTTCCGACTGAAAGTCAACGCGATGTTCGGCATCGACCTGCCATTGCTCGAGCTGCTCCGGGGTGTCAGTATCACCTCGGTGGCGACCCGAATTCTCTCCGAACTGCGTTTCGACGACGCCGACCCGGACAGCGCGGCCGGTGCGGCAGTCGAACCGGACGCAACGGACGACAATGTCGACCGGATGGTCGAGCAATTATCGGAGGACGAGCTGCGGCAACTGCTGGCCGAACTCGAGAAGCAGGACGAGGCGCTGCCGTGACTTCCGCGGTACACGTCCGCGGATTGTCCAAGCGGTACGGGCAATTACAGGCCGTAGGGAATGTGGACCTCGATGTCGGATACGGCGAGGTGGTCGCCATCCTGGGTCCTAACGGGGCCGGTAAGTCCACGACGATCGAGATTCTCGAGGGCCACCGCAAACGGGATTCGGGGCAGGTCAGCGTGTTGGGCGAAGACCCCGGGACCGCGGGCCGAAGCTGGCGCGCCAAGATCGGGATCGTGCTTCAAGAAGTCAGCGATGCGGGGATGCTGACCGTTGCCGAGACGATGCAGATGTTCGCGAAATGCTATGGCAATGCCCGTGAACCCGACGAATTGCTGGAACTGGTCGGGCTCAGCGCGGTGTCCGGTTCAAAGGTGCGGGCGCTGTCCGGCGGTCAGCGGCGCCGACTCGACGTCGCCTTGGGCATCATCAACTCGCCGATACTGCTATTCCTCGATGAGCCGACAACAGGGTTCGATCCTGAAGCGCGGCTGCGTTTTTGGGATCTCATCGAGCTGCTTGCCCGCACCGGGACGACGATCCTGCTGACGACCCACTACCTGGAGGAGGCGGCAGCGCTGGCCGATCGTGTCGCCGTGATCGCCGGGGGACAGCTGGTCGCTGTCGACTCGCCCCAGAATTTGATCCAGTACGTCGATTCGGCCGCGACGGTTCGCTGGCGGGTGGCCGGCGAGATCCACACCGAGCACACCAACCGCCCGACCGAATTGATCAGACAGCGTTCCGTCGCCGGGGAAGAGTTGGTCGATCTGACGGTGTCGCGACCCACGCTTGAAGACGCTTACCTGCAGCTGATCGGGATGCGGTAATGGTCACCGGCCGGGTTGCCGGCACAGCACGGCATCAGCGGAGCACCCCCGAGCGACCGTCCCTGCCGTCCCCGCTGCGTATCGGCTGGTCGCGGGTGCTCCCAGAGCTGAAAATGTTTTACCGTCGGCCGGAGCAGATGGTTTTGACGTTTTCACTGCCCGCGCTCATCTGCATCCTGCTGGGTTCGATCTTCTCGAGAAAGCTTCCCGGCACCGAGACCAGCACCGGGGCCGTTATCGCGGCCAGCATGCTCGCTTACGGGATTTTGTCGACGTCCTTCATCAACCTGGGCATCAGCATCGCCGGGGACCGCGACACCGGGGCGCTGCGGCGCTTGCGCGGGACCCCGACCACCGCGCTGTCCTATTTCATCGGCAAGATTTTTCTCGTCGCCATCGTGAGCCTGGCGGAGGCCGTCATCCTCCTCGCGGTGGGAGTGCTCTTCTTCGATCTCCACCTACCGACAACGACTTTCGGCTGGCTCACCTTTAGCTGGGTGTTTCTTCTCGGCATCGTGAGCTGTTCGCTGCTCGGCATCTTCATCAGCAATCTGGCCAGCAACGCGGTCGCAGCCGCCGTCGTCACCAACGGCCCGGCGGTCGGGTTGCAGTTCGTGTCGGGGACCTACGTGCCAGTGACGGTGTTACCGACGTGGATGTTGGTGGTGGGCTCGATTTTTCCGGTCAAGTGGATGGCGCAAGGCTTCCGGTCGGTGCTGCTGCCGTCGAAAATGGCCGCCTTCGAGCCGGCCGGGAACTGGGAGCACTGGCACATCTTCCTGGTGCTGATGGCATGGACGATCGGCGGGCTGGCCGCCTGCCTTGCGGTTTTCCGGTGGTCGGACCGAGACTGATCGCGGTCGGGCCGGGCTTGGATATCGAGGGAAAGGGGAACACCAGAGCGCCCTTGTGGCCGCGGGACCGCAGTTCTGCGCGCCGCTGAGCAAAGATCGTCGGCCGAGGCTGGCGGCTAGAGCTCGGTAGATGGTTATCTTTGCAGAGCGTCGCTAACAGTCGAAAGGATCTCAGTGGTCTTCCGCGCCGACGAAGAGATCGGACACGATCTTGCTGCCGTTGACTGGGCCGCGACTCCGCTCGGTCCGGTGGAGGGCTGGCCGCAAAGTCTCCGCACGGCGGTCAACATCTTGCTGGCGTCGCGCTTTTCGATGTGGATGGCGTGGGGTCCGGAACTGACGTTCTTCTGCAACGCGGCCTACCGGCGCGACACCCTGGGCGACAAATACCCGTGGGCGCTGGGACGTCCCGCCAACGAGGTGTGGGCGGAAATCTGGGGCGACATCGATTCACGGGTCGAACGCGTCATGACCGCGGGCGAATCCACCTGGGATGAAGCCTTGCTGCTGGTGCTGAAGCGATCTGGCTACCCCGAAGAGACCTATCACACGTTCTCCTACAGCCCGCTGCGCGACGAGGACGCCCGGGTCGTCGGCCTGCTTTGCGTGGTCAGCGAGGAAACCGACCGGGTGATCGGCGAGCGGCGGATGGCGACCTTGCGCGATCTCGGTTCGGACTCGAGCGTGGTCCGCACCGAGAAACAGATGCTGGACTTCGCCGCCGACCAGCTCGCTCTCAATCCCCACGATCTACCGTTCACCCTCACCTACTTATTCGGCGACGACGGCGATGCGCACCTGGCCGGGGCCAGTGGCATCACACCTGGACACCGCGCTGCGCCCCAAACCCTCGTCAACGACGGCAGCCAGGCACTATGGCCGGTGGAAAAAGCCGCCCGGGGTGAAACCGAGCTGGTCGAACTCGACGACTCGCTGGATCTTCCGACCGGCGCCTGGCGCGAGCCGCCGGAAAGCGCGCTCGTCGTGCCGCTGATGCAACCAGGCGGCACGCCCTACGGGTTTCTGGTCGCGGCGCTCAACCGGCATCGCCTGTTCGACGAGGCCTACCGTAGTTTCGTCGAACTGGCCGCCGGTTACATCGCTGCCGGCGTAGGGCGGACGCGCAGCTACCAGGCCCAGCAGTCGCGCGCCGAGGAACTGGCCGAACTCGACCACGCCAAAACCACGTTCTTCTCCAGCATCAGCCACGAATTCCGGACACCGCTCACCCTGATCCTTGGCCCGGTCAACGAATTGCTCGGCCAGCCAACAGGACTCGACGATCGGGCACGACAAGAGCTCGAGCTCATCCAGCGCAATGGACTACGCCTGACCAAGCTGGTCAACACCCTGCTCGATTTCTCGCGCATCCAGGCGGGGCGAATGGAGGCGCACTTCGAGCCCACCGACCTGTCGGCCGTCACCGCCGAACTCGCCAGCATCTTTCGTTCGGCGATCGATCGTGCAGGACTGACCTTCACCGTCGATTGTCCGCCGCTCGATCGACCCGTCCACCTCGATCGCGAGATGTGGGAGAAGGTCGTCCTCAACCTGCTGTCCAACGCATTGAAGTACACATTCGACGGTTCGATCACCGTCCGAATCGGCCACGACGACACCACTGCGATCGTCACCATCACCGACACCGGAATCGGGATACCCGCGGCGGAGATGCCACGGCTCTTCGAACGTTTTCACCGCATCGAAACCTCGCGCGCCCGTTCTACGGAGGGCAGCGGAATCGGGCTGGCTCTGGTCAAAGAACTCGTTGGCATGCACGGCGGCACCATCGACGCCAGCAGCCAAGAGGGCACGGGCACGACGTTCACCGTGCGGATGCCCTTCGAGTCCGCTCATCTCCGCGGCAACGAATTGTCCTCGGCGCCCGCGCCACACCCGACCTCGAGCATCGTTGCCGACCCGTACGTACAGGAAGCGTTGCGTTGGCTGCCCTCTGGTACCGGGACGGCCGTGTCATCTCACGTCACCACAACCGGCGTCACTCCGGCCGAGGGGGACGGGCAGCGCGCACGAGTGCTGATCGCCGACGACAACGCGGACATGCGCGAATACCTGACCAACCTGCTCAGGAATTCCGGCTATCAGGTGAACGAGGTGGTCGACGGCGAAGAAGCGCTGAAGGCCGTCCGGATCGAGCTTCCCGACCTGGTCATCAGCGACGTCATGATGCCCGCAATGGACGGCCTGCAACTCGTGGCCGCACTGCGGGCGGAGCCACGAACCGCCGCGATCCCGGTGCTGCTGCTGTCCGCGCGCGCCGGACAGGAGGCATCGATCGAGGGCCTGCAGGCCGGTGCGGACGACTACCTCGTCAAACCGTTCGCCGCCGCCGAACTGTTAGCACGAGTACGCGCCAATATCGAGCTGGCACGGCTGCGTAACCACCAATCCCGTTGGCGCACCGCCTTGGTCGACTCGCTGCAAGAAGCATTCTTTGTCTGCGACGAGGACGGTGCCGTCGTGGAAATCAACAACGCGTTCACCGATATTCTCGGCTACGGCCCCGAGCATCTCCCGTATTCGGCCACACATCCCTGGTGGCCCGACGCCGACACCGACCCCGAGGCTCACCGCCTTGTCGAAGCAGCATTCGAACAGATGCTGGGAACCAGCCAGGGCGGCTTCACGATTCCGGTCAATCACTCTGACGGGCACCGGATTTGGGTAGCGGCCACGTTCAACCATGCCGAAGATCCGGACACCGGCCGGCAGATCACGGTCGGCACGATGCGAAACGTCACGGCCGAGCACTACATCGTGCAACGTCAAACCGCACTTGCCGCGCTCAATCAGCAACTGGCCCAAGCAAACACAGTTGACAGCGCGCTGAGCGGAGCTGCGCAGGAACTGCGCCGGGCGTGGCAGGCGCGCCGCGTCCTGGTCGCGACATTCGACAGCGACGACGAGTCCACCGTCCCGGATCTGGTGTGCGCGGGCGAGCCCGTGGGGTGGACCGACCTGCAGCCGCGGGAGCGGCAGGTCATCGAGTCGCTGCGCGATGCCGAGCTGCTGACCACTGTTGCCGAAGAACCGGGCGCCGCGGGCATCACGCTGCGCCATCAGCGCGGAGTGTCGGTCTTCTGGGTCGAATTGGCCGAACGCCGACCGTTCACTGCCGAGGATCACACCTTGCTCACCGTGCTGGCGGGACGACTCGGTCAAGGCTTGCAACGCGTCTACGAGGTCGACGAGCAGCGCGAAACCGCTGTGGCACTGCAGCATGCGATGCTCGGGCCGGCGAGCCTGCCCGATGGGTTCGCGGTGCGGTACCACCCGGCAAGCCGGCCACTACAGGTAGGCGGTGATTGGTACGACGTCGTCAACCTCGACGCCGGTCGCGTTGCGCTGATCGTCGGAGACTGCGTCGGCCACGGGCTGGTCGCCGCAACCGTGATGGGGCAGTTGCGGAGCGCCTGCAGGGCGCTGCTACTCGAGAAATCCAGCCCAAGCGCGGTGCTCGCCGGGCTCGACCGGTTTGCCGCTCGGCTACCCGGCGCCGACTGCACTACCGCGTTCTGCGCGGTTCTCACACTCTCGACCGGCGAACTGGTGTATTCGAGCGCGGGTCATCCACCGGCCATCATCGTGCACTCCGACGGCGCGACCCGGCTGTTGGAAAGTGGTCAGGGATTCCCGTTGACAGTTCGGGCGGACCACGGCCGGCCGGAGGCGAGCGTCACGATGCCGCCGCGTTCGACCCTGCTGCTGTACACCGACGGTTTGGTCGAGCGCCGTGGTGACCCCATCGAGGACGGCATGGCCCGCGCCGCCCACCTCGTAGATGGCGGCCGCTCAAGCGAACTCGACGAGCTGGCCGACACGTTGATGTCCCGCCTCGAACCCACCGGCGGCTACCCCGACGATGTCGCCATATTGCTCTATCGACAGCCGGCCCCCTTGGCGATGGATTTCACCGCGGACGTCAAACACCTGGCCCCGAGCCGTGAAGCCTTGCGAAGCTGGCTGACCCGGGCGGGTGTCGAGCCCGACCAAATCCAAGACATGCTCGTCGCCACCGGCGAAGCCGTCGCCAATGCAATCGAACACGGCCACCGTGACCGGCCCGACGGCACCATCTCGCTACGAGCAGCGGCCGTCGTCGACGGACTCCACGTCAGCGTGATCGACACCGGGGTGTGGAAAATACCGCGGCAAAACCCCAGCGAGTATCGGGGTCGCGGCATCTCGCTGATGCGATGTTTGGTGCAGGACTTGAGCATCCATTCCAATGACGCAGGTACTACTGTTCATATGTACGCAAGGATCACGTAAAGATGACCCCGCTCACCCTCAACACCGACCGTGGCGTCGACGGGACGCCCCGGGTGACTGCGGCGGGCGAGATCGACATCAGCAACATTCACGTGTTCACCGAAGCGTTGACCAATGCCAGCGGAGGCAGCGGCGGACCGATCACCGTCGACATGAGCGCGGTCAAATATCTGGACAGCGCCGGCGTCAACGTGCTGTTCAGGCACGCCGACGAAATCGACAGTCTGCACCTCATCGTGCACCCGTTGTTGGTGCGGGTTCTGTCGATCACCGGCCTGAGCGATATCGCCATCGTCGAATCCGCACCGGCAGGCGAGGCCGGCAACAACTAGAGCCTGCCAGGGTCGTAGCGCGCTGTCGCCGGCAGTCATAATCGACGCGTGAACGCGGTCGTGCTGACAAGCGGTGTCGCAGTCGTGGAGCTCGGTGGGCTCATCGCGCTCGGGGTGCTGCTCATCGCCTCCCGGCATCAGCTCAAGCTGACCAGGTCCGAGTTGGAGCGCCGTCGCCAGACAAGCACCGGACGGCGGCGACGGCGACCGGGCCTCGCGCCCTTCGCGATCAGGACGGCATGGCGAACCGCCGACTCACTGATCACCAAAGGCATTGGCGCCACGGTTCGCAACTCCATCGAAGACCTGGCCGGGTGGGCGCAGGTGGAACGTCCCGACCTGGCCCGACTGACGGCCGACGGCGACGTGGTGATCGTCTTCTCCGATATCGAAGATTCCACGGTGCACAACGAAGAGCTGGGTGACCGGGACTGGGTGAAGCTCCTCGAGCGGCACAACCGGCTCGTCGAGAAACTCGTCGCCGATCACGGTGGGCACGTGATCAAGACCCAGGGCGACGGTTTCATGATCGCGTTTTCCGACGCCGAGCAGGCGGTGCAGTGCGGGATCGGGGTACAGCGCGCGCTGCTCACAGATGCCGAGCACTGGGGCGGGATTAGCGTCCGCATCGGCGTCCACATCGGGCCCTCGGTTCGGCGCGGCGACGACCTGTTCGGGCGCAACGTCGCGATGGCCGCTCGCATCGCGGACCAAGCAGGCGGAGGCGAGATTCTGATCAGCGACGCGGTGCGTGATGCCGTCGAAGGCGCCGCCGGTATCGATTTATGCGCACCACGCGAGGCGGAGCTCAAAGGCCTGCAGGGCGTTCACCGGCTGTACGCGGTCAAGATCCCGGACTGAGCATCACGGCCTTATTTCCACCTGGTCATTGGGATTGAAATAGCGCTCGGTCCCGTCGGTGAACTTCACCGTGCACAATTCCGGTAGGAAACTTCCCTCATAAGGGGCCAACTCCGAGACCACCCGGGTCTTGACCCGCTTCCACGCGTCGTCGCCCTCGCCATACTCGCGCAGCTGGTAACCGGGCAACCGGTTGGTGAGATCGACGGCCCGCATTTGGAGCACCCGGGGAGATGGCGTCGGCATAGTTGCCAATTCTGCCTAGCAATTCTTACGAGCAGGTGACGACTAGTTACGGACCGGCAGCGGATCCGAAGGCCGACGACGCACCACGGTGGGCCACCAGAACCACGGCCCCAGGATGGCGAGGATTGACGGCACCACGAACGATCGCACGATCAACGTGTCGAGCAGCAGGCCGATGCACACCGTCGAGCCCATCTGACCGATCGTTCGCAGATCGCTGGTCAGCATCGCCAGCATCGTGAAGGCGAATACCAGGCCCGCCGAGGTCACCACACCTCCAGTGCTGCCCAAAGCCCGGATCAGCCCGGTGTGCAGTCCGCCGTGTAGCTCCTCTTTGACCCGGTTGATCAGCAACAAGTTGTAGTCCGACCCGACCGCCACCAGGATGATGAAGGTCAGCGGCAGGATCAACCAGTGCAGGGGTAGCCCGATCAAGTGCTGCCACAGCAGGATCGAAAGCCCGAACGCGCCCGCGTACGAGAACGCCACGGTGGCCGGAATCACCAAGGCCGCCACCAGACTTCGCGTAATAAACATCATGATCAAAAAGATCAACACGAACGCGGCGATCGCGGCGATCAACAGGTCGGACGTCGCGTATTCCTTGATGTCTTTGTCGTTGGAGCCGGATCCACCGATGTAGACCCGGGCGCCGGCCAGCGAGGTCTCTTTGAGAATCGTCTTGATTGCTTCCGGGAACATCTCGACATGCTCGACGCCCTCGGGCCCCATAGCGTCACCCTCGTGGGTGACGATGAAGCGAGCGGCCTTGCCGTCCGGGGACATCATCAACTTCTCACCGGTTTTGACGTCTTCGTTGTCGAAGCCCTCGTGCGGAATGTAGAAGAAGTCGTCGCTGCGGGACTGGTCCCAGTCGTTGCCGACGTTGATTGAGTCGTCGAAGGTCTGTTGGGTCGACTGCGACTGCAGGTCCGCCGACCCGTAACTGTTGACGAGCTTGGCCTTGAGGGCTTCGGTGTCATCTGCAGTGGCCTTCAACTGCTCGATGATCTTTGGGAACGTCTTATCCACCTCGGACAGCGAGATCCTGGCGAACTTGATGTCTTCCGCGAGATGGTCGATCTGATCGACTGTCGCGAAGACAGATCTGAATGTCCAGCAGATGGGGATGTCGAAACAGTGCTTGTCCCAATAGAAATAGCTCTTGATCGGACGGAAGAAATCGTCGAGATTGGAGACGTCGTCATTGATTTCGTTGCTGACGGCTTCCAAATCCTCGACGGTGAGCACGGTCTTGTGCAGCTCATCAGAGACCTTCTGAAAGAAGGTGATCTCTTTTCGTAGCACCGCGACCGAGTCGTCCTGGATCTTGGCCTGTGCGTCAGTGTTGTTGTTCTGCTCGATGTTGAACGGCAACTGTGCGCCGTTGCCGCTGCCCTGAGTGGTGAACAGATACGGGATCGACGCGTGCTGAAGCGCGCGACCCAAAGGTCGTGTCATTCCCTGCACCATCGCCACGCCGTTGAGCCGAATCAGTGCCCTGGCAACACGATCGAGTGAGATGAAGTCGGCCGAGTTCCGCATGTCGTGGTCGGTTTCGACCATCAGCATCTCGGAGAACAATTTGCTCTTCGGAAAATGTCGGTCGGCAGCCAGGAAGCCCTGGTTGGCCGCCGCGTCGTGCGGCTGATACTGGCGGTCGTCGTAGTTTTGCCGATAGCTCGGCACGAAGATCGCACCCAGCATCACGATCGCCGAGCTGGCGACCAGGATCGGCACCGGCCACCGGACGACGCTGGCACCGATTCGTCGATACAGGTGCCCCCTGTCATGCTGCCGCGGCTCGAACATGCCGAACAGGCTGCCGACGGTCAACACCGCCGGGCCGAGCGTCATCGCCGCGGCGATGGTGAACAGCATGGCGACCGCGACGGCGGGGCCCATGGTGTGGAAGTAGTTGAGGCGGGCGAAGGTCAGGCAGTAACACGCGCCGGCGATGGTCAGGCCCGAGCCCACGACAATGGGCAGGACGCCCTTGTAGGCGATATAGAAGGCGTCTTCGCGGCTATAGCCCTTGTTTCGCTCCTCGTGGTAGCGCCCCATCAAGAAGATGCCGTAATCGGTTCCCGCTCCAAGGGTCAGCGCGATGACGATGTTCACCGCGAACGAGGACAACTCAATCCAACCGTGGTGTCCCAATAACGAGATGAGTCCCTTGGCGAACAGCATCTCGATGAGGACGCCGAGCAATACCGGCAGCACCGTCGGCGGGGAGCGGTAGACGATGATCAGCATCGCCAGGATGAGGAAGATGGTCACGATCGTGACGTTGTTCAAGCTGGCGTTGGCGATGCTCAGGGTGTCAGACGCGAGCGGCGCGGCGCCGCTGACGAAGACCTTGAGCCCCGGGGGCGGGGCGTTGTGGTCCTTGGCGCCGTCGCCGACAATCTCACGGACGGCGTTGACGGAGTCATTGGCTTCAATGGTGCCGATGTCGCCGGCCAGCCGTAACAGCACGTACGTGCATTTGCCGTCGACGCTCTGCGCCCCGGCGGCGGTGAACGATTTGCCCCATAAATCCATCACGTACTGCACGTGCTTGGTGTCGCGGGCAAAGCGCTTCATCAACGTGTCGTAGTAGGCGTGGTCCTGGTCGCCCAGCTGCCGGTTCTGCGTCTCGAGCACGACCATGCTCAAGTTCGTCGAGTTGGACTCGTGGAACTTCTCGCCGATGTGCAGCAGTGCCCGCTGCGACGGTGCGTAATGCGGGACCATGGGACCGGCGAGCTCTTCGGCGACGTCCTCCACCTTGGGCGTGAAGGCGGTCATCGTGACCGCGGAAAAGCCCCAGAAGAAAATGATCGGGATCGCGAACCGACGCACCATTCGAGGAAGGAATGGCCGTTTGACACGGGGTTGATCGAGGCGATGCTCGCTCATGCGGACTTCACCCTGCACTGGACATCAGCGTCTGGGTGATTGTCCGAAGCTTCGGGCACCCCGGACTGAGGGGGCGGAAGCACGCCGTTAACGAGCATGCGGCAGCGCAGTGGACCGCCGTGCACATGGACCGAGATAGCTCCGGATGCCACTGTGAGTGTGGTCATCTCGTCGTGGCTCCACGGCTCGGTGGTGAACGTGACGTCTACCGGATGCGGGTGCCCGTCAATGTCGACGTATACGATCTTCGCTTTCTTTCCGACGGGCCCGAACACCTGATACGTAATCCGTTTGACGTTGAACTCTTCCGGCGCTTGCGGCCCGTTCACCGTGATGACCGGTTCGGGCTCGGAGAATTGGTGCACTTTGTACATGCAGGTCAGCCCGACACCTACGGCGATCACGGCTACTAGCGGCATCCAGATTCGCGACAGGACGGATCGCGCAGTCGGACGAGGGCTCACCCGATCACCCTTTCGGAACGCATTCCCCAAATCTCGTGCTTGGTCCCGACACCTTCGTCGGTCCCGATATATCAACCAGATTGATATGCGGCGTTTTCGACGTTACCAGATACAGAACGGAAACGACTACAACGTGCGGAACGTTATCACCACCGGACGCGCTCGGCAGCCCGTGCCACCGGCCCTCAACCCACCACTTGCGTGGTTTTCAGACGGCCCTTGAGCCGCTTTGCGCGCAGCAGCTGAATCGCGAGGTTCGTCGAGGTGAACATCGGGATCACGCCGATGAACGTGCGCTCGGACGGGGTGGCTCCTTGCAGGTATTCGAGACATCCGAACACGTAGTAGATCGACAGCGCGAACAGCGTGAAAGGGATGCAGAAGGCCATGGGATTGCCGCGGATGCCGACGATGCGCTGCGCGTACTCGAACTCCTCCGGCGTCATCGATTCGCGTTTGCGTAGCTTCTTGATGACTTTCGGCGCGGCGCCGATCTCCTCGCTGAACGGCAGCTTAGGCTCGCTCTCCAGCCGCCGTGCGTAGACGGTTCCGACCGCCAGCAGGAGCAACGTCACCGCCAGGGCGATCAACGCGAGCAGACCCCAGAAATATGTATTCATACCCAACGTGCTCACACCCAACTCCTTTGCTCTGCCGTTCGAACCTAACACCGCGAGGAAAATCCGGCCGGTCGCCGAGGCTGCAAGACTGACTCCCATGCAGGACCTCAGCACCCGCGTGCGCCAAGCGGGCCAGCAGGATGCCGCCAGATGCCTGGAGATCTACCGTCCCTATGTCGAGAACAGCGCGGTGAGTTGGGAACTCGACGTGCCCACCGTCGACGAGATGGCTGATCGGATCACCTCGGTCAACGAGACACATGCATGGTTGGTGCTTGAAAGAGGCTCTCAGACAATCGGATTCGCCAATGGGCATGCCTTATGGAGCCTTCCCTCTTATCGGTGGTCGACGCAGACCGGCCTCTACATTGCCGACGGTCACCACCGTCGCGGGGGCGGCCGTATTCTCTACACCGAATTGTTGAACAGGCTTGGCGACCGCGGTTACCGGCGCGCGTTTGCCGGCATCACTCAACCGAATGACGGCAGCATCGCGTTCCATCGATCCATGGGGTTCGAGGACGCCGGTCTGTATCACCGCGTTGAATGGAAGCTCGGGCGTTGGCACGACGTCGCCTGGATGCAACGCGATCTGCCGGGCGCCGCCGAGGCCGATGATCCGCCCGGCTTGATCGTCTGACTCGCTTCGTCCAGCGGTGGGTACAGCTGAATCTGACCAGGACGGAGAAACAATGAGCGACGGAGCCCAAACCGGAACCATCGAGACCCGTGTGCCGGCACGTCTGGATCGCCTGCCCTGGTCGCGCTTTCACTGGCGTGTCGTGGTCGGCCTTGGCGGCGTGTGGGTGCTGGACGGCCTCGAGGTCACGATGGTGGGCAACGTGTCCTCTCGCCTCACCGAGCACGGCAGCGGTATCGCACTCACTCCCGCAGACATCGGCACCTCGGCCGCCTTCTACATTGCCGGAGCGTGCCTGGGCGCGTTGTTCTTTGGCCACCTGACGGATCGGTTCGGGCGGCGCAACCTGTTCATCCTGACGCTCGCGCTCTATCTGGCTGCAACTGTTGCGACGGCATTCGCCTTCGCGCCGTGGTACTTCTTTCTGACCCGCTTCTTCACCGGCGCCGGCATCGGCGGCGAATATGCGGCGATCAACTCGGCGATCGACGAGTTGATTCCCGCGCGAGTGCGCGGACGCGTGGACCTCGTGATCAACGGGACGTACTGGCTGGGGTCGGCCGCGGGGGCGGGCGGGGCACTGCTGCTTCTGGACACCTCCAACTTCCCCGCCGACATCGGCTGGCGACTCGCGTTCGGCATCGGCGCGATTTTCGGAATATTCGTCCTCCTCGTCCGGCGCAACGTACCGGAAAGCCCGCGCTGGCTGTTCATTCACGGACGCAACGAGGAAGCGGAACACATCGTCGGTGACATCGAAGCCGACGTCCAGCGGGAAACGGGCCGACCGCTGCCGGAACCGCAGGGCCGGCCGCTGAGAGTCCGCCAGCGCGAGACGATTTCGTTCGTCGAGATCGCCAAAGTGGCTTTCTTGCTCTACCCGCGGCGGGCCGTCCTCGGGCTGGCGTTGTTCATCGGCCAGGCGTTCCTCTACAACGGCGTCACGTTCAATCTCGGCACGCTGCTCAGCGGTTTCTACGGGGTGAACCCGGCGAAGGTACCGCAGTTCTACGTGCTGTGGGCGCTGAGCAACTTCTTCGGACCTTTGATACTCGGAAGACTCTTCGACACCGTCGGCCGCAAGCCGATGATCACCGCGTCCTACCTCGGTTCCGCCGCGGTAGCCGTTGGCCTCGCGGTCCTCTTCGTGAACCAGACCGGGGGAGTCTGGGCTTTCATTGGCGTCCTGGCTGTGACGTTCTTTCTGGCATCGGCCGGCGCGAGTGCCGCCTATTTGACAGTCAGCGAAATCTTCCCGATGGAAACCAGAGCGCTGGCCATCGCGTTCTTCTATGCCGTCGGTACCGGCATCGGTGGTATCAGCGGGCCGCTGCTGTTCGGCCAACTGATCGAGTCCGGCCAGCGTAGCGAGGTGATGTGGTCGTTCCTGATCGGTGCGGCCGTGATGGCGATCGCCGGGTTGGTGGAGCTATGGCTGGGCATCGCGGCCGAACGACGACCCCTCGAGGAATTGGCGCTGCCGCTAACGGTGGCCGATGCGAAATCTCAAGGGGACTGAAAGCGTCGCCTAAGCCACGTAGCCGTTAACTTTAGCTGAAATTAGATTGACTACCAGCGCAAATGGGCGAAGGTGGGCTGCATCGAACACGCGATTTTGGAAGACTCAAACCTCATGAAACGCTTGCTGATGCTGCTCAGTGTCCCCACCATCATCATGGCTGCGCCGGCGTACGCCGACCCGGGTCCCAGCAACGACGCGGACTTCCTCAGGCAGATCAAGGATGCCGGCCTCAGCTATAAGGACGATGGCAAGGACGCGGTCACGGTCGCCAAAAGCTTGTGTGACTTGGCTGACAAGGGGACACCCACCGCCGACATCGAGAAGAATCTGCAATCGGGCAACCCGTCACTCGCCGGGAATGGCGCGGCGAAGTTCATGACGCTGGCGGCCGCTGAATACTGCCCCAAACATCTGGGCAGCGGCGAGGACAACCGGGCGCCCGAGAAGTAGCTAAGCGCCACCGCGTACCACGTCGTCGGCTGCGGCGCGCATCCGCTCCGATAAGCGCAGCAGGTCGTGTTCGCCGATCCCGTTCTGCAGCGTGTAGGCGAGCTGCCGCAGCTCGACAGCGCAATTGCGCAGTTCATCTTCGAGACGGGTCTGAACCGGGATCATGAATTTCTCCCTCGGGTGAGACGCGCGATGCGCCCGATAATCCAATGTGGAAAATGTAGACAATTCGGCGAATGGCCGACGACGCCCGTCGAGCCGTTGTTGCGGGATTTTGACACCTCGTTCACGCCCGGTGTTTCCGGTCGCACGCGTCCATTGTGACCTTCGGCTCCGCCCGGGCGCGCATAGGTCAGATCCGCCGAGACCAACTCGAAGGCTCGTATGTCATTGCCCCGCAATGACATACCGGCGGCGCATGGCGAACCGGCGAGAACCGCATCAGCTCGCCAATCGCAGGCATACAGCGAAGATAAGCGCCATCCCTGCGTGCGGCATTAACAAAGGAGATGGACTTGCTGAGAAAAGATTGGCTCAAAACGACGTTATCGCAGACCTTGAGTTTGACGAAAGAAACTGAGTATTACTATGTTTCGCGTGCTGCCGATCGGGTGAAGTGTTAGCTTCGGTCCGTGTCCGAACCCGCAGAAGCGCTACGTATCGGCGTGCTTGGCGCAGCCAGGATCGCGCCGCTGGCGCTCATCAAACCAGCGCAGGACAACCCCGACGTGCTGGTGGCGGCGGTCGCCGCGCGCGATAGCTCACGGGCCCGGAGCTTCGCCGCCAAGAACGGCATCGCGCGGGTGCACGACAGCTACGAGGCGCTGATCGCCGACCCGGACCTGGATGCGATCTACAACCCGTTGCCGAACGGCCTGCACGGCAAGTGGACTCGGGCCGCGATCGATGCCGGTAAGCACGTGCTGTGCGAAAAGCCGTTCACCGCGAACGCCGCCGAAGCCCGCGAAATTGCCGGGTTGGCGGCGCGATCCGATCGGGTCGTGATGGAGGCATTTCATTACCGATACCACCCGCTCGCGCTGCGTGCCGAACAGATCATCGCCTCGGGTGCGCTGGGAAAACTGAAGCGAGTCGAGGCCGCCCTGTGCTTCCCGCTACCAAGGTTCTCCGACATCCGCTACAACTACCAGCTCGCGGGCGGCGCGCTGATGGACGCCGGCTGTTATGCCGTCCACATGGTCCGCACGTTCGGCGGATCGACACCGGACGTGGTCTCGGCCGAGGCAAAACTGCGCAATCCCCAGATCGACCGGGCCATGACCGCCGAGTTGCAGTTCCGCGAGGGCCACACCGGTCGGATCCGCTGCTCGATGTGGTCGGCCCGCTTGCTCGAAATCAGCGCTCGGGTGGTCGGCGAGCGGGGTGAATTGCGGGTGCTCAACCCCGTCACTCCGCAGTTCTTCCACCGGCTCACTGTCCACTCGGCCGACGGTAAACACGTCGAGCGCTTTTCCCACCGCCCGTCCTACGCATACCAGCTCGATGCGTTCGCCGCGGCGGTCCGACGGGGTGAACCGGTGAAAACGACCCCGGAGGACGCGATCGAGAACATGACCGTCATCGACGGGATCTACCGCGCCGCCGGCCTTCCGCTGCGTCAGCCGAGCTGAATACCGAATGCGGATGATCGCCGTGACCCCTGGCCATATCATCGGTCGATGAGCACCGGCGGTTTGGACACCGTGACGTCGCCGGCCTTCACCGACGAGGACGTCGTCCGCTACCGGGCGGCCGGCTGGTGGTCGGACATGACGCTGTCCGACGCGGTAGTTCGTAATGCCGAACAGCACCCGGACGGTCTCGCCTACATCGACCATCGCGGCCTGACGCTGACGTGGCGTGAATTCGATGATGCTGCAACTAGTTTGGCTGAACAACTGGTCGGCGCCGGTGTGCGAGTCGGTGACCGGGTCGCGGTGTGGCACGGCGACTCGGCCGCCATCCACGCGCTGTTCGTCGCTCTCGAGCGCTGCGGGGCCGTCGTGGTCGGTATCGGAGCGCGGGCCGGCCCCCGCGAGATCGTCGCGATCCTCCGCACGTCTGAGCCGAAAATGCTGATCAGCGACGGCCGGCGCAACGATGACGCAACTCTGGCCGCAAGTTCCGCGATACCGGTCGTGGTACTGACCCAGGGCAGTGGTGGCCTGCGACTGGATCTCGAGGCTGCGCCCGGTGCGCTACCCGCGGACCGGGCCCTCGGACCCGATGACGTGTTCTTGATCAACTCCACGTCGGGAACCACCGGGCTGCCCAAATGCGTGGTGCACACTCAAAATCGCTGGTACTACTTCCACCAGAAGGCGGTCGCCAACGGGCGGCTGACACCGGACGATGTTCTCCTGCCGGTGATCCCGATGCCGTTCGGCTTCGGGATCTGGACCAGCCACACCACGCCGCTCTATCTGGGTGCGACCGCGGTCATCCTGGACCGCTTCAACGCCCGCGCGACATGTGAGGCGATCGCCGAGCACCGGGTGACCGTGTTGTGTTGTGTCAGTACGCAGTTGACGATGCTGATCGCCGACAGTGCGTCGCGCGACTTCGATCTGAGTTCGTTGCGTGTCGTGTTCACCGGCGGGGAGTCCTTGCCCTACCGGCCCGCGGAGGAATTCGAGAGGCTCACTGGTGCAAAGGTTCTGCAGTTTTATGGATCGAATGAGACTGGCATCTTGAGTGCCACTACATTGAACGACACGAAGACACATCGGCTGCGCACGGGTGGCAAGATCGTCCCTGAGATGTCGGTCCGGCTTTTCGACGGCGACCGTGACGTCACAGAGGCGGGCCACGGCCAGCCCGCCTGTCGGGGGCCGGCGACCAGCCTGGGCTACCTCGGCGGCACCGATCACGACAAGCTGTTCACCCGCGACGGCTGGATGCGGATGGGCGACATCTGCGAGATCGACACCAACGGCTACTTGAGCGTTACCGGTCGCACGTCAGATTTCATCCTGCGCGGCGGCAAGAACATCAGCGCGGCTCAAGTCGAGGACGCAGCCACCACCCACCCGGCGATTGCGGTCGCGGCGGCGGTGGCGATGCCTGATCCGGTCTTTGGCGAAAAGGTCTGTCTTTACACCGAACTCGTTGACTCCCGGGTGATCGACCTTCCGGGTCTGGTCGAGTTTCTGTTGGCGGCCGGTGTATCCAAGGAGCTGCTGCCGGAGAGACTTATCGTCGTGGGTGATTTACCTCGATCATCGGGTGGCAAGATCGCCAAAGGCCGGCTGCGCGAAGATATCCGGGCCAGGATGGAGGCCGATCATGAACACGCCTGACCGTCGCCGCGGCGGCCTCGAAGTGTGGGCCCCATCCGTGGTTCCGCCGATCGGCATTGATCTTTCCGACCGGCAGGCGCTCGCGGTCGCCTTCCGCCATCTGGCCGGCATCGGTTTCGCGGAGAACCTGGCCGGCCACATCACCTGGCAACCCCAGGGACAGACCGATATGTTCGTCAACCCGTGGGGACTGTGGTGGCAGGAGATCACCGCGTCGGATATCTGCGTCGTCGATGCCGATGCGCACGTCGTCGACGGCCGGTGGGATGTCACGCCGGCGATCCACATCCACACCGAGTTGCACCGGGTTCGCGACGACGCACGAGTGGTCATCCATAACCACCCGTACTACGTGTGCGTGCTCGCCGCGCTGGGCCGGCTGCCGGCACTGGTCCACCAGACCGGATCGCTGTTCCTCGACGACCTGTGCCTGGTCGACACCTACGACGGTGAAGTCGACAGCCCAACGCGTGCAGCCGATCTCGCGGCACGAATCGGGACCGCCAACCTCACCATCCTGGCTAATCACGGCGTCATCGCCACCGGCAGCACTTTGGCCGAAGCCGTCTACCGCGCCGCGTCGATCGAGCGCGTCTGCAAACTCGCCTACGACGTGATGCTGACCGGCCTACAGCCGGCGCAGATGAATTGGTCGGACATGGCCGGGATGCAGCGATCACTCATCGAGCGGGCCGCCGACGTCTACTGGTCAGGCGCGGCCCGCCAGACCATCAAAGCCGATCCTGCCGTCCTGACGTGAGCGGGATGCGATGAAATCGATTGACGAGCTGGCCGCGAACCTGAGCTTCACCACCGCCAAGACCGGCGGCGACCGCTCTGTAACATTTCTGCCCGATCCGCCCAGGGCACGGCGCCGCTACACGCTGATCTCGGTGGACGATCACATCGTCGAACCTCCGGACACCTTCACCGGACGCCTGCCACAGCGGCTCGCCGATCGTGGGCCGAAAGTGGTCGACACTCCCGACGGCGGCCAGACCTGGGTCTACGACGGTCAGGTACTGCCCAACGTCGGATTCAACGCGGTCGTCGGGCGACCGGTGTCAGAGTACGGTTTCGAACCGGTGCGCTTCGACGAGATGCGCAGGGGCGCGTGGGATATCGACGAGCGGGTCAAGGACATGGACCTGAACGGCGTCTACGCGTCGCTGAACTTCCCGTCATTCCTGCCGGGCTTTGCCGGCCAACGGCTGCAACAGGTGACCAGCGACCGCGACCTGGCGTTGGCCTCGGTGCGGGCGTGGAACGACTGGCACCACGACGTGTGGGCCGGTTCGCATCCCGGCCGGATCATCCCGTGCCAGTTGCCGTGGCTGTTGGATCCTGACCTCGGCGCACAGATGATTCGCGAGAACGCCGAGCGCGGCTTCCACGCAGTGACATTCAGCGAGAATCCCTCGCTGCTGGGGCTGCCGAGCGTTCACTCCGGTCACTGGGACCCGATGATGGCCGCGTGTGCGGAGACCGGGACCGTGGTGAATCTGCACATCGGGTCGTCGGGCTCGTCACCATCGACCACCGACGACGCTCCACCGGACGTGCAGGGCGTGCTGTTCTTCGCCTACGCGATCTCGGCGGCGGTCGACTGGCTGTACTCCGGCTTGCCGAGCAGATTTCCCGATCTGAAAATCTGTTTATCTGAAGGCGGAATCGGTTGGGTCGCTGGACTATTGGATCGACTCGACCACATGCTCAGCTATCACGAGATGTACGGCACGTGGACGGAGTTGGGGGAGAGCCTGACTCCGGCCGAGGTGTTCACCCGCAATTTCTGGTTCTGCGCCGTCGAAGACAAATCGTCGTTCGTGCAGCACGATCGGATCGGCGCCGACAACATCATGCTGGAAGCCGACTACCCGCACTGCGACTCGACCTGGCCACACACCCAGGAGACGGTGCACGAGCAGATCGGGAACCTTCCGTCGCACCTGATCCGCAAGTTCACCTGGGAGAACGCTTCGCGGCTGTATTGCCACCCGGTCCCGGTCGAGGTTCAGCAGGATCCAGAAGCGTTCTAGTCGCTGCCGTTCCGCAGCGCAGGCATCACCGCTTCATCGACGTAACGCAAGTACTTCCACGCAATGTCGGGCGGGATACCGCCGCACAGTGGGGCAAGTGTCAGCATGCCGCCACCGCGCACATGAGCCACGGCTTCGTCGGCGGTAAAAATTCGATGCGTGCGTGACGTCGAACGCAATTCGTCGACATCGCTGACATCCGCGATACCCGCGGATGTCTGATTGTCAGGGTTCCACTCGGCGTACATGCGTGCGTCGTGCAGCAGGTGTTCGCCGATTTCCTGCCACGCGTGGTTGACATCCGGTGCGACGAAACACACGCTCGGTGTATCGCGATCGGGCAACAACGTCATACCGGGCTTGTGACCGTGAGCTAGACAAGTCTCCTCGTAGGCCTCCAACGAGCCGGGCGCATCCCCCTGTGCGAGATAGCCCAGCCCGTAACGGCCGGCGCGGCGCGCCGCGGCCACACTGCCGCCGCCCCACATCATCAGGGGCGGCGATGCCGGTAAGGGCGTCAACCTGATTCGCCGACCGTCCTGCTGCACCGTCTCGCCTGCGAGCAATCGACGAAGCAGGGCGAGCTTCTCGTCGGCAATCCGGCCGCGCGCCCTGCGGTCGAGGCCAAAGTGCTCGTACTCCTCGGGCCGATACCCGAGCCCGAACACATACGTGGCGCGGCCTTTGCTGATCAGGTCGAGCACCGCAATTTCCTCGGCGAGCCGGACGGGATCGTAGAACGGCAAGATGACGATGAGCGTCATCATCACTTGCTTCGTACGCGCGGCGACGGCGCTGCCGAGAATCAGCGGCGTCGGCAGATAACCGTCCGGTGAACTGTGGTGCTCGCAGATCACTGCAGCCATGCATCCCCGGGTATCGGCCCATTCACACATGTCGACGGCGGCCTCGTACAGTTCGCCTGCGGGCGCCCCGAAGTCGGGCGCCCGCATGTCGAAACGCATCGAATACAAGACGGTTACCTGACTTCGCGATCGGCCGACGGATAGACTCCGCGGCCATGACGCTACCGCAGCCCTTACTGGAAGGCCGGCGAATTCTGGTCACCGGCGCTGCCACCGGAATCGGGGCCGCGGCGGTACGGGTTCTGCACGCCGCGGGGGCGCGCCTGGCCGCCACCCATCACCGCACCGCTCCGGCGGATGACGCGCCGGCAGTGACATGGCTGCAGTGCGACGCACGCGACGCCGAGTCGGTGGACACCGCCGTCGGCAGCGCGGTGCGTGAATTGGGCGGGCTGGACGTGCTGATCAACGCCGCCGGGCTGTGGCAACCCGGAGTGCCCGGGTCCATCACCGGCGACGAGATCGACTTCCTGCTGGCGACCAATGTCAGATCCACGATTCTGACGAATCAGGCGGCCCACGCGGTGATGCGCGAAAAAGGCGGCCAGATCATCAATTTCGGGTCCGCCGAGGCGGTCATGGGTAGCCCGATCGCGGCGGTCTACGCTGCCACCAAGGGAGCCGTTCAAGCCTGGACCCGCTCGGCGGCCAAGGCGTGGGGCGCCGAGCGGGTCACCGTGAATGCGCTGGCGCCCGCGGTGCAGACAGCGGGTGCGGACCGGCTGCGTGACTTCCTTGGACCTGACGTCGCCCCCTACATCGATCAGCAGATGAAGTTGTCCATCCCGCTGGGCGGGCGGCTCGGCGACCCTACCGACGATCTGGGACCGGTGTTGGTGTTTTTGGCCAGTGCCGGAGCCCGATTCATCACCGGCCAACTGATCCCGGTCGACGGCGGCCTCGCCATGGTGGGCGGCTGAGCGGGTATCGGGACATGGACCGCCTGGGGATAGAGATGCTCAGCGTCTTCGGCATGCCCCCGATCGAATACGTGCATCTCACCGCCGATCTCGGCTGCCACTACGTCACGACGGGCGTGGTCGGGTTCGCCCCGGTCAAAGCCTTGAATTATCAACCATTTTCGCTTCGCGATGACACCCGGCTACGGAGAAACCTTCTCGCGGTGATGGATGACCGCGGCGTATCGATCTCACTGGGCGAGGGCCTACTCATCGCGCCAGGTGTCGAAGTGCGTTCCTACGCCGCCGATCTCGACGTGATGGCCGAGTTGCGGATACCGCGGATCAACACGGTGAGCCTCGAGCCGGACCGGGCACGGGCGTTCGACGAACTGGCCACGCTGACGGCATTGGCGGCCGAACGCGGCATCGCCACCTGCATCGAACCTGTTGTCGGTCTCAGCATCGCAGACCTGCCATCGGCGACCGCCGCAGTGGACTACGTGAATCGCGATGAGCTCAGCCTGCTCATCGACACGATGCATGTAGCCCGCTTCGGTGCTTCGGCCGACGATCTTCGATCTATACCGGCAGAGCGGATCGGCTACATCCAGCTGAGCGACACCACGTTGCAGAAGCGCATGAAGCACTACGCCGAGGAAGCGATGTTCGAGCGGATGGCACCCGGCGATGGGGAGTTGCCGCTGCTGGACATGTTGAGGGCGCTCCCGCAAGATCGCGTTGTCGGGCTGGAAATTCCGATGCGCTCTCGCGCAGAAGCGGGCGTGAGCGCACGAGATCGTCTGCTCCCGTGCGTCGAAAGCGCCAAGTCGCTTTTGGACCATGTACGCGAAAACTGCTGACTTGCAGCGGCATTCAATCGCGTAGCGTCAACTGCCCAGTGCTTTTTTGATTAATTCGTCTTGCTTTTGGCCGACGTCGGCGACGAATTCCGGTGGCGCAAGGACGAAAGTGGGCCCCTCGAACTGGATCGTGACCAGCGCCTTGTTCTCGGTGAACACCAGCACGGTCACTCCCTTGGAGTGATCCGGCGACAGCCCGCTGACGGTCGCACCCCCCACCCCTACTTCAACGCGCAGCGACTTGGCGAGAAGGGTCTCGCGGTGCGTCGCCTTGGCCGAATCGAGCGCACTGGCGGCAGCTTCGACGTCCGGCTGGATCTCGATGGTGTCGATGATGGAATGGCTGTGGTCCGCGTCGGTGAAGGTGATTGTCGCGCCCTGTTTGCCATTCGGGTCTTTGGTGGCCGGCCCGGCGGTAAACGCATCGGGAGCGTGGATGTCGCTGGCTTTGATCAGCAGGGTGGTGTAATCACTGATGGCGGGGTGTGTGGCGGTAGCGGAGCCCGACGACGCCGTTGACGGCTTAGAATCGCTGCTGCAGCCGACGGCCGACACACCCACCAGCGTCGCCGCGATCGCCGTCGCGGCCAACACCGGTGGCGGAATCCTCATCACAGCAAGCTCCTTTTCGCCTCGGATAACGCAAACCGTATCGCAGGGCCGCATGACGTGCCGATCTGCCCACGGCCTCGGGCCGTGGATGCCGGAGTCGCATCGTGGAGCCGGTGTTTGACCGGGCGCGCGGTAGGGAAGCCAGTTAGTGCGAAAAGCGACGGCTGGTCGTTGATGCACCCGAGACCCGAATGCGCTTAGGGCGCAATCAAAGTGGTGCGCGGCAGCCTGATTCGCGCAATTGAGCGGTTACTCAAAAACTGACGAAAGGGTAGATCCATGGCGGATCAGAACAGTGGACCGGAAGAAGCTGTCAAAGGTGCCGTTGAAGGCATCAAGGGCAAGGTCAAAGAGGTCGGGGGCACGATAACCGGTCGTGACGACATCAAAAAGGAAGGCGAGGCCCAGCAGGACAAGGCCGATGCCCAGCGCGACGCGGCGAAAAAGGAAGCCGAAGCCGAATCGGCCCGAGCCGGCGCGGAGGCCGCCGAAGAGCGGCAGAAAAAGCACCAGTAGTGACGTTGCACGGTCCGGTCCGCGCTGTCGGGCCGGACCGTGTCGCGTTCGGGCCTCTGGGTGACTCACCGATAACTGCCTAATCGGCGCAGTCCGTGAATCGGCGGAATGCTGTGCCTATGAGTAAGTTTCGCGCTTTCAGCCTGTCACGACTTCTTCGCGGGCGTACAAGCCGCTGCCGGTGATGAACGGCAGATCCAGCGTCGTCCTGATGCCTGGCGCCGCCGCGACCACCGCCGGAATGGCGTTGACGATTCGCCCGGCAGCCCCGGAGATGGCCGCCTGGTTGTGGTCGCCGAAACGACTACTCGGAACGATGTCGACCGCATACGAAGGCTCGCCGGTGATCTCGACACGATAGGACCCACCGCCCGCGGCGGGCTGAGGCAAGTCTGGTCGCAGGTCGGGCCGCAGTCGGGTGATGTGTTCGATGATGATCGCCGGGTGACCGTTGACCATGCCGCAGATCTCGAACTGCAGGACCGCCAGGGTGCCTTTGGCCACGTGGCCGACGGCGATATCGAAATCTTCTGGCGCCGGTTCGCGCTGATACGACTCGGTGATCTCGTCAACCTCGATGCCCAGGCCCGCCGCCAGCTGCCTGATCGCGGTGCCCCAGGCGATGCTTAATACCCCCGGTTGCAGCAGCATCGGAACCTCGTCCATCGGCCGGGCGAATCCCATGTAGTGCATTACCTCCGCGCCGTCGTACGACGCGTAGTCGTGAATCTCCATGCAGCGCACCTGCTCGACGCGCTGGCAGGTGCCGGCCAACGCGAGCGGAATCAGGTCGTTGACGAAGCCCGGATCGACGCCAGTGATAAAAAGGCTCGACTTACCTTGTTGTGCAGCATCTTCCACGCGCTGGATGTACTTCTCCGGCATCACACCCCAGGGGTATTGCAACAATCCCGGTGACGAACCCACGACATTGATACCGGCGGCCAGGATGCGCATGACGTCGGCCATTGCTTCGGGCATACGGGTATCGCCCATCGCGCAGTACACAATGCATTCCGGCTTGGCTGCGATCAGCGCGTCCAGGTCGTCGACCGCCGCGATACCGGTGGTCGCTGGTAGACCTGCGAGTTCGCCGGCGTCTTTACCGACTTTTCCAGGTGTCGAGACGCACAGCCCGGTCAGCTCGAATTGTGGGTTGGCGATCAGTTCAATGAGCGCCAACCGGCCGACGTTTCCGGTGGCGACGTGGGCGACTCGGATCGCCATAGGTTGTACTCCGTCTCTGGATGCGCGACAGACCGCCCTCGACGCTAGCCCACGCCGAATGCGGGCGCGACGAATCGCTCGACCATCTCGCGTTCGGCGCCCTCGTCGCCGGCCGGCCAGTACAGCAGCGACATCACGATGCGCACCACCCACAGTGCGGCCTGCGGGTCGCGGTCGGTCAGCCCGGTGAGTTCCGCGGCAAAGCCCGCCAACAAAGGCGACCCGGTGAGCCACAACACGTCGTTGGCGCGGACGGAGCTGAACATGAGCTGGCCCAGCGGATCGGACCGGATGAGCTTGAGCGCCACGGTGATTGCCGTGACAACCCGTTGGGGCCCGCTCAGATCTGCGACGGCCTGCCGCACCGCCCCGACTATGCGAGCCGCCGAACGAGCGACCACTGCGTCGCGGATCTCGGCCTTGCCGCCGGCGTAGCGATAAACGGTGGCCCGCGAGCAATGCACCCGTGCGGCCAATGTGTCGATGTCAAAGGCGTCCGGACCCTCTCGGATGATCAGGTCGGTCGCCGCATCGTAGATGCGCTCGGCCGCCATCGCACGGCGGTCGCCCACCAGCCAGTCGTCACGGGGCATTCCGCGCACCTCCCACCGAGAGAAACTCCTCGAATCGCTTTTCTCAATCTTGAGACGGATACGCCACTTTTTCTCATCGTAGCTGCAGGTCTCTCCGCTGCGTGAGACGAGCCCGATCCGCGGCGCCGGATGCCGGGCTTTCTCGTTGCTCCGCCGATGTTGACGGCGCCCGGCCAGCCTGCTCAACCTGGACACGTGATCACCGGCGATCCCATCGAGCTGTTCGAAGCCGAGTCTCTGCAGGATCCCTATCCGCTCTACGCGCGGATGCGGGCCGGCGGAGCGGTGCGTCAGATCGGTGATTCCGACTTCTATGCGGTCTGCAGCTGGGATGCGGTCGCCGAGGCCGTTGCCCGCGTCGACGACTTCTCGTCGAACCTGACCGCGACCATGGTCTACCAACCGGACGGCACGGTCTCGCCGTTCGCCATGGCTCCGTTCCGCGACCCATCTCACGCGCTGGCCGTCGCCGACGACCCGGCGCACGCCGCGCACCGCAAGTTGCTGGTCCCACATCTGTCCGTCAAGAGGATCCGAGCGCTCGAGGCATTCGTCGCCGAGACGGCGGGGCGGCTATGGACCGATGGACTGCACGACGGGCGCGTGGAATGGATGGGCGCCGTGGCCAATCGGCTCCCGATGCTCGTCGTCGCCCGGCTGGTCGGTGTGCCCGAGGCGGATGCCGACAAACTCGTCGAATGGGGATACGCGGGAACTCAGTTGCTCGAAGGCCTGGTCTCCGCCGACCAACTCGCGGCTGCCGGGGCTTCGGTGATGGAACTCGCCGGTTACATCACCGACCACTTCGCCCGAGCCGCCGCCGACCCGCGTGACAACCTGATGGGCGACCTCGCTATCGCTTGCGCGGCGGGCGAACTGGATGAGGTGAGCGCCCTGTCGATCATGATCACGCTGTTCGCGGCCGGCGGTGAATCCACCGGCTCACTGCTCGGCACCGCGGCCTGGATCCTGGCCGGCCGGCCTGACCTTCAGCAACAGATTCGCGAAAACCCCGAACTGATCGACGGTTTCATCGATGAGACCCTGCGGTACGAGCCACCGTTTCGCGGCCACTACCGGCACGTCGCGGCGGACACCGCACTGTCCGGCACGGACGTACCCGCCGGCGCCCATCTCCTCCTGTTGTGGGGAGCGGCCAACCGCGATCCGGCACATTTCGATGCGCCGGATGAATTCTCCCTCGACCGCGCCGCGGCCAAAGGACACATCGCCTTCGGCAAAGGAACGCATTTGTGCGTCGGTGCCGCGCTTGCCCGCTTGGAGGCACGCGTCGTTCTCCGTCTGCTACTCGACCGCACGGCCGCCATCGACCTCGCGGAGGTAGGGCGGTGGTTACCCAGTCTGCTGGTGCGACGGCTCGAGCAGCTGGAGTTGTCGGTCGAGACCGGCTAGTCGGCTCAGTTGCCGAAGCCTTGGCGCTGGGCGGGCGCCGGTGCCGGGCCGCCCTGGAGGCGGCTTGCAGCGAAGTCTGCCCCTTGAGCGATCACGCTTCCGTCATCGACGTAGCTGTTGTGCGCGGAGAAGTTCATGCCCTCAGAGCACACCGGGTCTTCCACCGCGCACACCTCGATGGTCTTCGACTGGTACAGCGGCCCGATGACCAACTGCGGCTGGCCCAGGAACTGCATGGCCCGCGTGTTGGGGGTACCGAACAGCACTACCGCGGCGACGTGGCTGGCCAGTGCGGGGTCCAGCGGCTTCGGAATCGTTGCCGGGTCTACGTCATTGGGTACCGAGTCGGGAACCGCGGATGACGTCGCGAAACCGGCGACCGCCGCACCTTGCGAGTAACCGCCGAGCACCATCTTGGTGTTGGGGCAAGCGCCGGCCTCAGAGATGACGTGGGAGGTGGTATCTCTGATGCCGTCCAGACCTGTCGACCATTGGTCGCTGGCGGGGTAGTTCACCGGGTAGACGTCCACCGACTTTCCGCCCAGCCGACCACGCAGCGCGTCGACGAAGGCCTGACCGGTCGGACCGACACCCGGATCTTCGCCGGTGCCGCGCGCGAACACCACTTGGGCGTCGGGGCACTGGGCAGCCGATGCAGGGGCAACGCTGCTGGTAGGAAGCGCGGAGGCGCCTAGCCCCCAGGCCGCGACGAAGACACCACCGGATAGACGACTGAGTAAACGCGCGTTCATGACGCAAAAGATTCCCATACGGATGCTTGTCCAAACTAAGAATTTTCTGGGCAAAGGCTGAGTGTGCTGGTGAGCCGACCGAAACTCCGGCGCTCGTCTCAGCTTACCGTCAGTTGGGCAGTGCAGCAGAGTAATTCAGTGCAACCCATCGATGCTGGTGGGCGCATTGGCCACTTTCACCAGCGTGACCTCCGGCCGAGCCGGAACCTCCTCCGAGAGGAACCATCGAAAGGCGAGATTGCCGCGGGGATAGTCAAGCGTGGTCAGCGAATTCGGGTGTGTCGTCATGCCTCGAGACAGCACGACGGTCACCGAGCCGTCGGGGTTGGGCACCGCGGTGTGGCCGTTGACCGAGCACCGCGCGTCGGTGACACCGTGGGTGGCCATGAACTGGTTCCAGACCACCAGATTCCAGAACCTGGACGCCGGCGGGCGGTGGGTGATGACCAGCGCCTCGTCGTCGTCAAGTACGAAGCTGCCATAGGAGTAGCAGGCGTCGCGGGCCGACCACCCGAAGTTGGCGTCGGGTACCTGATACGGATCAGCGAATTCGTTTGCTGCATGAGCGATCTCGTGACCGAGCGCGTGTGACTGCTCAACCCGGGCACCTACGGCCAGCGGGATGATGGCGAACATTGTGCGCATCCAGGTGGCCGCCGCCCGGAGCTTTGCCGCCGTCTCGGCATCGCCGCGCCGGATGGGGTCGGGCTCGTCGAGCGATTCGATGCGCCAGTCAATCGGACGACCGGTTTGCGGATCGGCCTGATAGTCGCGAGTCATCAGCACTGCCGCGTCCGGCGTCGGCCCGAGTTCGAAGGAGAAATTGCCGTCGGCATCGATATCGAGGTCGTCGTCGCGGACGATGGCGACGATCCGATCCGACCAGGCACCGGGCGACGGTTCGTTGTAGGCGGTCAGCGAGAAGTACACGCTGTCGCCGCGGTTACCGCTGATGCGATAACGACGCCCGGGGTCGACCGGACAGATGTAGTAGTAGGCATCGGTATTGTCACCTCCCCAGCGGCGGTCACGCCGGAAGGGGGTGTTGACGGCCACGAACACCGGTCGGCTCGGCTCACCGAACAGACAGGTATCGAACGCGACGCCCAAGGTGGTGGCGAGCATCCGGTAGCCGTCCGCGATCTGCTGCTCGTCGGTCACGGCTCGCTCGCCTTCCAAAAACGAGCGATCCAGTCCGCTGAGGGTGTCCATCAGCTCGCGCCAGGCGTTAGTGGTTTGGTGCTCGGTGTTGGTCATCCGCTGATTCCTCTCGCGATGAGTGCTGCCGTTCGGTTCACCCAGGGCCCGTCGAGCGCTTCGCCGCGGGTGAGCAGAGCCATCAATGTGGTTCCGGCAACGACTTCGACGACCTCGCCGGCGGTGACGTCGGACCGTACTTCGCCGCGGGCGGCGGCGTCGGCGAGGCGGTCGGTCAGACCCCGGGACAGGATGTCGCTGAAGCGCTCCAGCAGGGCCGCGTGCAGCGTCAGATCGGCGGCCATCTCACCGACCAGACCGGGCAGCGCCGCCCGGGCCGCAGGAGTCGTCAGAAACGCCGCCGTGCGGCTGACCATCTCGCGGACGTCGCCGGCCAGCGACCCGGTTTGGGGGAGCTCGGTGGCATCGCCGATCGGAAAGACCGCCTCATGCACCAGGTGTGCCTTGCTCGGCCACCGTCGGTAGATCGCGGGTTTGCTGGTGCCTGCTTGGCGCGCGATGGCATCGACCGACAGACCGGCGTAGCCGGTTTCGGCGAGAAGCTCGACGGTCGAGCGCAGCACGGCGCTGTCGATGCGTTTGTCGCGGGGGCGGCCAAGCTCTGTCGTCATTACGGAACTCAGAGTAACATAAGTTGCCATGACGGAACTCGGGCCAGCTCCCGTGCATCTCGATGACCTCGCCGTGCCACGCTTCAGTCCCGAGATCGATCAGCTTCGCGATCTGATGGCAACAATGGCGGCGCAGTGCCCGCTGGACGCCGGTGTGCTGCACGCCAAGGCCACGGCCGAGACCGGCCTGACCGATTTCGGGCCCGACGACTACCGCGAGCGTCTCGACGTGTACCTGGAGGCACTACGAAAAATCGACGGCCTGCACGGACCCGGAATCGTCAACTTCCACGCGCAGGCGCTGCAACTGCTCAAGAACCGCCTACTGCTCTACGACCTGCTCGCGCGCCATCCCGAAATTCATGACATCGAACTGCTGCCGCCGGTGGTCATCGCCGGTCTGCCTCGCACCGGAACCACTCATCTGCACAACCTGCTGGCCGCCGGCCCGACATTCCGCACGCTTCCGTACTGGGAGAGCGTCGAGCCGTTTCCACTGCCTTCCGAGGTGGGACTCGAGCCGGATCCGCGAAAGGCCCGCATGGACGCCGCCGTCGAGTTCATGAACGCGGCCATGCCGTACTTCCCGCTGATGCACGAGATGACCACCGAGCATGTCCACGAAGAGATCCAGCTTCTGGCCAACGATGTGTCCACGATGCTCTTCGAAACGCTCGCGCACGTGCCGCGCTGGCGCGACTACTACCTCGCGCACGACCAAACGACCTCATACGAGCACCTCAAGCTCCAGCTGAAGGCCCTGCAGTTCCTCAGAGGGGGCCGCCGCTGGCTGCTGAAGTCGCCGCAGCATCTCGAACAGCTACCGGTGCTGGACGCGGTGTTCCCCGGCGTCGTCGTGGTCTGCACCCACCGCGACCCAGTCCCGGTCGCGCTGTCGATGCTCGCGATGATCACCTATACGGCGCGGATGCATCGGTCGCCGGTGCCCGTGCATGAGATTGCGGAATCGTGGCGCGACCGCTTGGAGCTGATGCTGACCGCGCTGGTCCGGGATCGGGATGTCATCCCGCCCGAGCGATCGATCGACGTCCGCTTCGACGATTTCCTGGCCGACGAGCTGGACGCCGTCGAGCGGATCTACGCCCTGGCGGGCGAGCCGCTGACCGAGGCCGCACGCACGGCGATCCTCGGTTATCTGAAGAGCCACCGACGCGGACGGCTGGGCTCGATCGCAACCTCGGCCGAAATGTTCGGACTCGACGAGCACGATCTGCCCAGCCGGTTCATCCGCTACCGCGAGCGGTTTTCAGTCTGACCGCGCTTTAGGCGGCTTCCGGTGGCGCCGGTGCATCGACGGGTGCTTCCCCGACCGGGGCGGCTTCCGGTGCCGGCGGCGGGGGAGGCGGAGCGTCGGCGGGTTCCGGGGCCGGCGGAGGCGGCGGCTCGGGAGCCACGATGTTCACCAGCACAGGCGCCGGAGCGTCGGCCGGGGCGTCGCCATCCACCGGCAGGTACATGTGGTGGGTGAACTGCGATTGGTAAGCGCCGCCGCCACCGATGCGGACGCCGCCGCCTTCACCGCTGGAGACGGGGGTGCCGTCGGGCAGCGTGACTGCGGTGTGGCCACCGTTCCAGCCGATCACCAGGGCGCCGGGAGCGGTGCCGTAATGGAAGCCGCGCGCCAACAGTGCCGACTCCTCGTTGCCGGTGTTGAACCGGTCGCCGAAGGCGGGTCGGTCGGTGGCCACGTTCGAGACCAGGGATGCCAGACCGGAGCAGTCTGTTCCGGCGGGGGAGTGTCCGCCGGTGATGTAGGGCGTACCCGACATCTGGTGAACCAGAGCAATCACAGTTTCTAAGAACATGAGCCGGGACGGTACTTACAAGATCAATAGACAACCAAACTTTGTGCAGCCCATCACCTTTGCGTTCTAAACATGACTTACGTCTCATTGTGAGGCGAAAAGTCCTGGTAGACGAGGTAGAAGAATGTCACGTCAATATGCGTGAAAATGTGACCCGTTCTTGACGATTCGTCGAAGAAACCGTCAAATGCAGCAACTTTAGGCCAAAACAGCCCTTTAGCAAAGTGTTATTCGTCACCGAGCTCAAAATCGCCTGTCAAGGCTCGTTTTCCGCGTTCGATGCGGTCAACAATGCGGCACGCGTTGGACATTCGACCAACCACATCGTTCGCTATTTGCACACATCGCTCTAGTTCGCCGCAACCGACCGGTCCCGACGACTCGCGGTGCCCCCAAACATGTTGATCTTCAACGACTTAAGCCATCCATATCGAATTATCCTGCCCACCAACACTTTAGGATTGATTCGGGCTCCGCCTCCGGACTTCGCTTCCGTTTGGCGCAACGGGATGCGGGCTGATTATGACGAGGCCCTCGATCCGTGCCAAGACCGTACGATCGTGGACCGATTCGGCCCATACCCCTGCACCCATTCCGACTGGTAGTAGCCGTGCGGACATCGGCGCCGGTGTGCCCGGCGACGGCATTCGCCTAACCGGTTGCCGCTGCGACACGACCAGATCAGTCACGGTCTGGGAAGTGGACGTGAGACCGTATTCACTTATGCAGGGCCACCAGTACATGAGTTACGAGTCGTTCGGACGACGCTTCTTTGAGGTGGCCGTGACCGAGGAGCGGGTCGCCGCCGCGTTCGCAGCAATCGCCGGCAGCCAATTCGACATGCCCCCGATGGCTCAGGGCCCCGGCAAATTCGCCAAAGTCAGCGCCGGCGTCACCATCAAGCAGCCGCAGGTCACGCGTAATGTCGCCGACAGCATCACCTTCGACATCCATATTCCGCTGCTGATCGACCTGCTGGTCGACCTGCGAATCGACAAGCAGCGATTTACTGTTGACGGCGATATCGCGCTGAGCGCCACCGCTCGGGCCGCCGAACCGCTGTTGTTGATCGTCGACGTCGCCAAGCCCCGTCCAAGCGACATCGCTGTGCACGTCTCGTCGAAAAGTATTCGGGGCGAGATCGTGCGCGTCATCGGCGGCGTCGACGCCGAGATTCGGCGGTTCATTGCCCAGTACGTCGTCGACGAGATCGACACGCCTCAATCCCAGCAGGCTCAGGTGATCGATGTTGCCGATCAGCTCGATCAAACGTGGACGGGTATCTGACCCGCCAGTCGACGGTTTACTACGCGGGCACGTCCGGGTACGTACACCCAGCCCAGCGCCGAGATTTCCACAACAGCAGGAAGTGAGACGACGTGGCTCAAGTCGACGTCTCGACAACATCTGATCTATCACCGGATTCCGCGTGGAAGCTCGCGTCGGATCTGGGGCGCTTCGACGACTGGATGACGATATTCGGCGGATGGCGCGGCAAAGTACCCACCACGATTGAAATGGGCACCCGCGTGTCGTCGCTGATCAAGGTGAAGGGATTTCGCAACGTCATCCATTGGGAAGTGACCCAGTACAACGAACCACACTCCATCGAGTTGACCGGCCGCGGACGCGGTGGCGTGCAGATCACCGTCGCCATGGGGGTGACTGACAATCAGCCCGGGTCGACATTCGACCTCACCGCCCGGTTAGGGGGAGGAGTGCTCAGCGGCCCAGTTGGCACGCTCGTCGCCAGGATCATCAAATCGGACGTGCGCAAATCCGTGTGCAACCTCGCCGCCTTGGAGTGATCGCGCAGGCTGGTTATGCGATGCGCTGAGCGTCTCGGAGCTGTCGCGCGTGCGCTGTCCGCCACGACAGCGCCCCGCCGGCGGCAAGCAGTGCGACGCTGGCCGCGCCCACCCCCACGCCGACCTGCCTCATGGCAAAGCCGGCCAGACAGACGATGAACGACACCATCGCCGCTGCGGCCAGCATGGTGCCCGGCGCAGTGAAGATCTTCATCGGTTCGGGGGCCGAAGAGGCTGAGGAGCGTTTATCGACTGCGTCGAAAACCATGTCGCCCATGTTGGTTCGCGTACCCGGATCGTCGGCCGTGGAAACGACGCCGCGGCCACCGGTTTCAGGTTGCGGGGCGGTGGCTACAGACACTGGGTGACATCGGTCGTGGTGGTGGGTAGCGGATTCACCGGCTTTGAGTGCGCGCGGCGGCTGGCTCGTCGGTTACACCGGACCGATGTCGACGTGACCATCATTTCGCCGGTCGATTACATGCTCTACACGCCGCTGCTGCCTGACGTGGCCGGTGGCGTGGTGGACGCGCGATTCGTCGCCATCCCGCTCGCGGGAACGCTCAAAGGCGTGCGCGCCATCCGCGGACGGGTGGACCGCGTCGATCTCGAACAGCACCGACTGCAATACACCGACATCGAGCAGCGCACCCGGGAGCTGGCCTGGGACCGATTGGTACTCACCCCCGGATCGGTCACCCGGCTGCAAGACATTCCCGGATTGTCCTACTACGCAAAGGGTTTGAAGTCGACCGCCGAGGCCTTGTATCTCCGCGACCATGTGCTGCAGCAACTGGAGTTGTCGTGCTTGGAAGAGGACGCCGAGTTGACCCAGGCTCGTCGCACCATCGTGGTCGTCGGTGCCTCGTATTCCGGGACAGAACTCGTGTTGCAGCTTCGCGCTCTGGCGTATGCCACGGCCAAGCAGATGAATTTCGACCCGGCATCGGTGAGATTTGTGCTGCTCGACCTCGCCGAGCAAGTGATGCCGGAGGTCGGTGAGAAGCTCGGCGCCCGCGCGCAGCGCGTATTGCGCAAACGTGGCGTTGATGTCCGTTTGGGCCTGACCCTCACTGAAGTTCACGCCGACCACGTAGTTCTCAGTGACGACACGCACGTCGGCACCTACACCGTCGCCTGGGTGACGGGGGTGACCGCGGCGCCGCTGATCGACACGCTCGGATTGCCGACCGAGAAGGGCCGACTGAAGGTTCAGACCGACCTGTCCGTGCCCGGACATCCCGACGTCTTCGCCGCCGGCGACGCGGCGGCAGTGCCCGACGTGACCCAGCCGGGCAACATCACTCCGCCGACCGCCCAGCACGCAACCCGGCAGGGCAAGACGCTCGGCAACAACGTCGCCGCCAGCCTCGGGCACGGGAAGACGCGTGAATACAAGCACCACGACATGGGATTGGTGGTCGACCTTGGGCCGCACCAGGCCGTGGCCAATCCGCTGAAAATTCCGTTGTCCGGATTTCCGGCCAAGGTGGTCACCCGCGCCTACCACCTCTATGCCATCCCGCGGGGCGTCAACCGCTGGGCCGTCGCCCTCGCGTATCTGACCGACGCCATGTTCGCGCGGTCAGTGGTATCGCTGGGCCTCGCGACGCAAGGCGATGCCGAGTTCTCCACCAGCGAAGGCATCCCGTTGCCTAAAACCGGCTGACCGCGCGGGATGTACCGCCGAGGTGCGACGTGCAGCGCAGGTTAGGTTGTGCCGGTGAAGTTCGCCATCGCCGCCTACGGCAGTCGCGGCGACACCGAACCCTGCGTTGCCGTCGCAGGGGAGTTGCACCGTCGCGGGCACGACGTGCGGATGGCTGTGACGGTTCCGCAGGACATGCGTGCCTACGTCGAGTCGGTCGGCCTGATCACCGTTCCTTACGGACGGGACTGGCAGGAGCTTCTGAGCGACGAAGACTTCACGCAGATGCTGCAGAATCCGATGAGCGCCATCCCGCAGGCGGTCGAATACGTTGCCCAGGTCGTCACGGAGAAGACCGCCACGCTGGTGTCGCTGGTCGAGGGTGCCGACCTGCTGGTGGCGGGGATGACCGAGCAGACAGCGGCCGGCAACGTGGCCGAGTATCACGGGATCCCGCTGGCGGCGTTGCACTTCTTTCCGCCGCAGGTTCTGCAACACGGGTCCTCCGACAACGCCGCGACGACGCAATCCGATCGGGCACAGCGCCGGGCGCTGGGGCTACCGGACGCATCCAGCGCGGCGCCTCCGCTGGAGATCCAGGCCTACGACGAAATCTGTGTGCCCGGGCTGGCAACCGAGTGGTCGGCGAGCGCTGAACGCCGGCCTTTCGTCGGGGCGCTGACGCTGCAGTTGCCGACCGACGCCGACGACGAAGTGCGGTCCTGGATCGCGGCCGGAGCACCGCCGGTGTACTTCGGCTTCGGCAGCACACCGGTTCCGGCACCCGCCGACACCATCGCCGTCATCAGCGCGGCCTGCGCCCGGGTCGGGGCTCGCGCTTTGATTTGCATGGGCCCCAACAGCTTCGACGCGATCGCGGTTCACGGCCATGTCGAGGTTGTGGGCGAGGTGAACCACGCGAGCGTCTTTCCGGCCTGCCGCGCCGTGGTCCACCACGGCGGGGCAGGGACCACGGCCGCCGGCCTGCGGGCCGGGGTGCCGGCCGTGGTGCTGTGGAACGGCCTTGATCAGCCGGTGTGGGCAGCATCGGTCGAATATCTGGAAGTCGGCCTGCAGCGCCGGTTTTCAGAGTCGACCCTGGATTCCCTGGTCGCTGATCTACGGGCTGTCCTCGCTCCGCGCTACGCGAACCGGGCGAAGGTGGTCGCTGGTCAGATGAGTACACCAGCCGAAAGCCTCAGTCGAGCAACAGATTTACTGGAGTTGGCTGCCGAGCGGGGCGCTCAGGGCAGACTTCGACGAACCTGACGAACCGGCCGAGTGTCGATCGCGTCAATCGTCAACTCGCGCCGATGAATCCGCCAGCCGGCGGTATCGGCGTATTGATACTCGTCTGCGTAGCGAAGATGCCAGGTCACGTCGCGGAGTTGGTCGTCGTGTCGAACCCAGTGGTGGGCAACGCAAGCGATGCGGCCCCGGGCACTGCCGGGGTGGGTGCCGGCGTCATACACCTCGCCGACGATGGCGTGCTGCGTGCGGATGGTGGAGGCCACGGCGGCGATCGCCTCGGTGATGGCGGCAAGACCCGTGTGCACCCGGACCGGCTCGAGGACCGCCGGCGGGTCAGGCAGTACCAGCTCCGCATCATCGGTGAAAAGGGTTGTCACGGAACCGAATTGTCGATCATCGACCCGGGCCGCGTAGCGATGCACAAGGTCGGCCAGGGCAGCCCGGTCATCGGCGCCGGGTTTCATGCCGGCAGCGAAAGTCGTTGGGCGCAGGCCGACAGCTCGTCCTTGGCCTGCTCGAGATCGGCGATCGGCGGCATGGCCAGCACAATCCGGTCGGCGCCCTGCGCGGCCAATCGTTCGGCACGCTCGGGGTCGATCTTGCTGACCGAATGTCCGAGCGTCAGTTCGATATCGGCAGGGTTGCGGCCGGCGGCCTCGGCCTCATCGCGCATCAGCGTCAGTAGGGCATCCAGTTGCGCACCGGCCACCCCCAGCGGTTGAAAGCCGTCACCGAGCCGTCCGGCCCGTCGCGCCGCCGCCTTGCTGTGACCACCGACATGTACTGGAAGTTGTTGGCCATTAAGCGGTTTGGGACAGCAGATCACGTTGTCGAACTGGAAGAACTCACCACGATGGGTGACACCGGCGGCGTGCTCGTCCCACAGCGCCCTCAGCACTGCCAATTGCTCGTCGGCGCGGCGGCCCCGGCTGGCGAATTCCGTTCCGCAGGCCTCGATCTCTTCTTTCAGCCAGCCGACGCCGACACAGAGCCGAAGCCGCCCACCGGACAGCACATCCAGGGTGGCTGCCCGCTTGGCCAGCACCACCGGATGATGATTGGGCAGCACCAGAACACCCGTGGCCAAACCCAGCCGTTGGGTGTGGCCGGCCAGAAACGACAGCAGGTCAAGTGGATCGGGGACCGGACAATCCGGCGATAACTCCACCCGCCCAGAGGCGTCGTAGGGATAGACACTGTCGTAACGCGTCGCAAGGACGGTGTGCTCGACGGCGACTATCGACTCGAAGCCGCAGGACTCCAGATGCCGCGCGAAGGCTGCCATCCAGGACGGGTCCGCGGTGACCCCGGCAGCAACGGGGGCGATTACGCCAAACGTGAGAGGTTTCATGGCAAATCGACGCTAACAGGTGGTGTTGGTGACGGTTTGTGCCCGCATGGCCTCGGCCAGGGCGATCGCCCGGTGATCGGTGAACACATCTTCGAGCAGGATCGGGCGACCGTCGGGTCCGCTGAGCGGGACCCGCCAGTTCGGGTATTCGTCGGTGGTGCCCGGTTGATTCTGGGTTCGCTTGTCACCGACCGCGTCGGTGAGCGCAAGACCGAGCAGTCGCGACGGTGTGCGCCCCAGATACTGGTGCAGGGCAAGCACGGTCTGCTCCTCGTCGGCGTGCTTGGACAGCAGACCGACTCGACGCAGTTCCGCCAGCCAGGCCGCTTGTTCAGATTCCGCGGAGGCGAGTTCCTGCTCCACCGGCCGGGTCAGCAATCCGAGCGAATCCCTCAGTCGCACATGCTCATTGGCGAGGTAGCCGGCGGTCGGCGGCAGGTCGTGGGTGGTCACCGAGGACAGGCAGTACTCGCGCCAGCGTTCGGCCGGTAACGGGCCGCCGGCCCCGTTGCGGTCGAGTTCGAACCACAGGATCGACGTGCCCAGCACGCCACGCGCCCGCAGATAGTCGCGGACCCAGGGCTGGACCGTGCCCAGATCCTCGCCCACCACCAGCGCCTGCGCGCGGTACGCCTCCAGGGCGACGATGCCGATCATCGCTTCGTGGTTGTAGCGCACATAGGTGCCCTCAGTAGGCGCTTGGCCCTGCGGAATCCACCACAGCCGGAACAAGCCGATGATGTGGTCGATCCGCACGCCGCCTGCGTACCGCAGCACGCTGCGGATCAGGGCGCGGAACGGCTGGTACTCCTGCTCGTCGAGACGATCCGGTCGCCACGGTGGCTGTGACCAGTCCTGACCCAGTTGGTTGAACTCGTCGGGCGGCGCGCCGGCCGATACCCCGAGGGCCAACGACTCCTGCAACGCCCAGGCGTCCGCCCCGTCGGGGTGCACGCCCACCGCCAGGTCGTGCACGATGCCCAAAGCCATCCCGGCCGACACCGCCTTGGTTTGTGCGGCGGCCAGTTGCTCGTCGAGTTGCCATTGCAGCCAACGATGGAAATCGACTGCGGCCGAATGCTTTTTAGCGAACTTGGCAACGCCGTCGGCACCGGGGTGACGCAGTGAGTCCGGCCATTGATGCCAGTCGGCGCCGTACTTCTCGGCCAGCGCACACCAGGTGGCGAAATCGTCGAGCGCGGTACCTTCCCGGGCGCAGTACGCCGCGAAAGCCAGGTCGCGGCCGGCGGTGCGGGGGACGGCGAAGACCATCGCCAGGGCGTCTCGTTTGGCCGCCCAGGCGCTGTCTCGGTCGATCGAGTCCAGCGTGGAGCCACGTTTCTGGACGCCGTCGCGCAGCCGACGGACCCGGCTCCGCCTGGGTAGCTGCGCGAACTCCGGAATGGCCTCGACGCGTAAATACAGCGGGTTGACGAACCGCCGCGAAGTCGGCAGATACGGCGACGGCTCCATCGGGGCGGTCGGCTCGGCCGCGTGCAGCGGATTGACCAGCACGTAACCGGCGCCGTGCACCGACGCCGACCAGACCGCCAGGTCCGCGAGATCGGTCAGATCACCGACACCCCAGGACTGGCGGGACCGGACGCTATATAGCTGTGTGGCCAGCCCCCAGGTGCGGCGGGCGCCCAGGCGGTCGGGGACTCCCAGCCAGGCTGGTGTCACGATCACCGCGGCGTCGGCCTCGTCGTCGCCGGACCGCAGGTGCACCCGGTGATATCCCAGCGGCAGGTCGTCGGGCAGTACGAAACTGGCCTCGCCGATCCGGCGCCCGTCCAGGTCGAACGGCGGAGTGAAGTTGTCGACCTGCCTGATCCCGGTGCGGACGGTGCCGTCTTCGAGCTGAAGCCACACCTCGGCCGGCCGGCCGTGCGTGACGTGCACCCAGAACGTCGTTTGGGTGCCGGCTTGCCCGAGGATGGTCGGCGGCAGCGCACGCGACCAGTGCGCCTTCTCGTGCGCCGTCCGCGCCGCGTTGCACGCCGCCTCGTCGGCGGCGTCGACGCCGAGCGCGGCCAGGACCGCGATCAATGTGCTTTCCGGGACGTCGACCCGGCGACCACTCCAGTCTTCGTAAGCGGTGGATATCCCGAATCGACCCGCGAGTTCGACCAACGACGGCGCCAGATGGCTCATGCACACATCTTCCTTGTCGAGCTGTCTGGGATGCGACCCGCGTGTTCATCTCGACGTCGCTTTTACGGCGAGCTGAGTTTGCTCTTGGCCGTAACATGCGCAGTGAAGGTCCCCTCGAATCTCCCCACTACCAACTGGCAGGTGACAGCACTGTGGCGCAAACCACAAACGGCGCGGACACGAACATCGCCCGTGCTCAAACGTTCGCGTGGCGAGGTCGGCCGGGGTGCCCTACCGTTATCCCTGTGAATCGTGGGACTACACCATTTCCGGCCGTCGCATCCGTCTGGAGTGTGACCACAAATGGCCGGTGATCAGCAGCGGGGTTCGGGCTACGGCCTCGGACTGTCCACCCGGACCCAGGTAACCGGCTACCAGTTCCTGGCCCGTCGTACCGCTATGGCGCTGACTCGCTGGCGAGTGCGCATGGAGATCGAGCCCGGCCGGCGCCAGACGCTGGCCGTGGTGGCGTCGATATCGGCCGCCCTGGTGGTCTGCCTGGGCGCCTTGCTGTACTCCTTCATCAGCCCCTCCGGGCAGCTCAACGACACACCGATCATTGCCGACCGCGATTCGGGCGCGCTGTACGTCCGGGTCGGCGACAAGCTCTACCCGGCGCTGAACCTCGCCTCGGCCAGGCTGATCGCCGGACGCGCGGACAACCCGCACAAGGTGCGGGGGAGCCAGATCGCCCAGCAGCCACACGGGCCGCTGGTCGGCATCCCCGGCGCACCGTCGGAGTTTTCCCCGAGCACCCCGGCGACATCGTCGTGGCTGGTGTGCGACTCGGTGGCAAAGACGGCGGGCGTCGGCGAGCCACCGGTGACGGTCACCGTCATTGACGGCACGCCTGACCTGTCGAACCGCCGCCATGTGCTCAATAGTTCGGACGCCGTGGTGCTCAAGTACGAGAAGGACACCTACGTCATCCGGGACGGACGGCGCGACAAGATCGACTCAGTCAACCGGGCGGTGTTGCTGCCGCTGGGCTTGACTCCGGAGAACGTCAGCCAGGCGCGGCCGATGAGCCGTGCGCTGTACGACTCGTTGCCCGTCGGCCCCGAGTTGTCGGTGCCCAAGGTTCCGGGCGCCGGGCAACCGGCGGCATTCTCCGGCGCGCCCGCGCCGATCGGAACGGTGATTGTGACGCCGCAGATCAGTGGGCCGCAACAGTATTCAGTGGTGCTCACCGACGGCGTGCAGACCGTCAATTCGGTGGTTGCGCAGATCCTGCAGAACGCCGGCACCCCGGCGGGCAATTCACCGATGGTTGTGGCACCCGCGTCGCTGGCGAAGATGCCGGTGGTCAACGGACTGGACCTGTCGGCCTACCCCGACGCCCCGCTCAGCCCGGTCGACCTGAAGGAGAACCCCGCGACGTGCTGGTGGTGGCAGAAGACCACCGGTGAGGAGCGGGCTCGCATTCAGGTGATCTCCGGGCCGACGATCCCGGTACCCAACAGTTCGGCCGACAGGATCGTCTCGCTGGTCAAGGCGGACTCCTCGGGACGCGAGGCCGACCGGGTCTACTTCGGTCCCGAATACGCCAACTGGGTTACCGTCACGGGCAACGACCCGGGATCGACGACATCTGAATCCCTGTGGTGGCTGACGAGTTCCGGTGCGCGCTTCGGTGTGGAGAACACTCGTGATTCCCGCTCCGCGCTGGGGCTGACGGCTCAGCCGTCACCGGCGCCGTGGGTGGCGTTGCGCCTGTTGGCACCGGGACCCGCCCTGTCCCGCGCCGACGCATTGGTGCGTCATGACACCCTTCCGACCGATATGAACCCCGCAGAGTTGGTGGTACCCAAGTGAAGCAAGGTTTCGCACGCCCGACACCCGACCGGGCGCCTGCCGTCAGGCCGGAGAACATCGTCCTGCCGACACCGCTGAGCGTCCCGCCGCCCGAAGGTAAGCCGTGGTGGCTGATCGTGGTCGGTGTGCTGGTGGTCGGCTTGCTGGTCGGCATGGTCGGCATGACCGTCGCCAACGGCTCGCGGATGTTCCTGGGTGCCGGTTCGATCTTCCCGATCTTCATGATCGGCGGCGTCGCCATGATGATGTTCGGTGGCCGTTTCGGTGGCCAGCAGCAGATGAGCCGCCCGAAGCTGGACGCGATGCGCGCCCAGTTCATGCTGATGCTGGACATGTTGCGGGAGACCGCGAACGAGTCGGCCGACAGCATGGACGCCAACTACCGCTGGTTCCACCCGGAGCCGACGACGCTGGCCGCCGCAGTGGGCTCGCCCCGGATGTGGGAGCGCAAACCGGACGGCAAGGACCTCAACTTCGGCGTCGCCCGCATCGGGGTGGGCATGACCCGTCCCGAGGTGACCTGGGGCGAGCCGCAGAACATGCCGACCGACATTGAGCTCGAGCCGGTGACCGGTAAGGCACTGCAGGAATTCGGTCGCTACCAGAGCGTCGTCTACAACCTGCCGAAGATGGTGTCGCTGCTGGTCGAGCCGTGGTACGCGCTGGTCGGTAATCGCGAGCAGACGCTGGGCGCCATGCGCGCGCTCATCTGTCAGCTGGCTTTTTCACACGGACCCGACCACGTGCAGATGATTGTGGTCACGTCCGACATGAGTAAGTGGGACTGGGTCAAGTGGCTGCCGCACTTCGGTGACCCGCGTCGTCGAGACGCCGCCGGCAACGCGCGGATGGTCTACGCATCGGTGCGCGAGTTCGCCGCCGACCAGGCCGAATTGTTCGCTGGGCGAGGATCTTTCACGCCTCGCCACGCCAGCTCGTCGGCTGAGACACCGACGCCGCACCACGTGATCATCGCCGACGTCGACGACCCGCAGTGGGAGTACGTGATCAGCGTCGACGGCGTTGATGGCGTGACGTTCTTCGACCTGACCGGTTCCGCGTTGTGGACCGGCAACCCGGAGCGAGTGCTCAAGTTCACCAACGAGGTCGGCGTGATCGAGGCGCTGCCTCGCGACCGCGACACCTGGATGGTGATCGACGACAACCGGTGGTTCTTCGCTCTCGCCGACCACGTGACCGAGTCCGAGGCTGAGCAGTTCGCGCAGCGGGTCGCCCGCTGGCGGCTGGCCGAGGCCTACGAGGAGATCGGGCAACGGGTCGCGCAGATCGGTGCCCGAGACATCTTGTCCTACTACGGGATTAATGATCCTTCCGAGATCGATTTCGAGTCGTTGTGGAGCAGCCGCCGCGATGCGCTGACGAGCCGCTCGCGGTTGCGGATCCCGTTCGGAAACCGCTCGGACAATGGCGAACTGCTGTTCCTCGACATGAAATCGCTCGATGAGGGCGGCGACGGCCCGCACGGCGTCATGTCAGGAACGACCGGTTCCGGTAAGTCGACCCTGGTGCGTACCGTCCTCGAGTCGCTGATGCTGTCGCATCCGCCGGACGAGCTGCAGTTCGTGCTCGCCGACCTCAAGGGTGGGTCCGCCGTCAAGCCGTTCTCCGGCGTGCCACACGTGTCGCGCATCATCACCGACCTCGAAGAAGACCAGGCGCTGATGGAGCGTTTCCTGGACTCGCTCTGGGGTGAGATCGCCCGCCGAAAAGCGGTCTGCGACAACGCCGGTGTCGACGACGCCAAGGAATACAACGAGATGCGGACCCGAATGCGGGCACGCGGCCAGGACATCCCGCCGTTGCCGATGCTCGTGGTCGTGATCGACGAGTTCTACGAGTGGTTCCGCATCATGCCTACCGCCGTCGACGTGCTGGACTCCATCGGCCGACAGGGTCGCGCCTACTGGATCCACCTGATGATGGCCTCGCAGACGATCGAGAGCCGGGCCGAGAAGCTCATGGAGAACATGGGTTACCGGCTGGTCCTGAAAGCGCGTACTGCTGGTGCGGCACAGGCGGCCGGTGTGCCCAACGCCGTCAACCTGCCCGCGCAGGCCGGTCTGGGCTACTTCCGTAAGAGCCTCGACGAGATCATCCGCTTCCAGGCCGAGTTCCTGTGGCGCGACTACCGTCGCGGCGTCTCGCTCGACGACGACGGCCCCGCGATGCTGACCCACTCCGTGGATTACATTCGGCCGCAGCTGTTTACGACCGGGTTCACGCCGATCGAGGTCAGTGTGACCGGGCCGGACGACTTCGATGCCCTGACCAACGGTGAAGGCGGCATCGGCGGCATCTTCGGTAGCAACGGCGCGAGCGAGATCCCGGAGGAAGAGGAAGAAGAGGCGATCCGGACACCGAAGGTCGGTACCGTGATCATCGACCAGCTCCGCAGGATCGACTTCGAGCCGTACCGGTTGTGGCAACCGCCGCTGGACCAGCCGGTGTCGATCGAGAGCCTGGTCAACCGCTTCCTCGAGCACCCCTGGCAGGAGCAGTACGGCCAGACCACGGACTTGGTGTTCCCGGTCGGGATCATCGACCGGCCCTTCAAGCACGACCAGCCGCCGTGGACGGTGGACACCTCGGGACCCGGTGCCAACGTGCTGATCCTCGGCGCGGGTGGATCAGGCAAGACCACCGCGCTGCAGACGCTGATCACCTCCGCCGCGCTGACCCACACGCCCGAGCAGGTCCAGTTCTACGTGCTGGCCTACAGCAGCACCGCGCTGACCACGGTGGGCGGGCTTCCGCATGTCGGTGAGGTCGTTGGTCCGACCGATCCGTATGGCGTCCGCCGTACCGTGGCCGAGCTGCTGGCGCTGCTCCGCGAGCGCAAGCACACGTTCCTCCAGTACGACGTGCCGTCGATGGAAGTCTTCCGCCGGCGCAAGTTCGCTGGGGAAGCAGGCCAAGTTCCTAACGACGGCTTCGGCGACATCTTCCTGGTGATCGACAACTACCGGGCGCTGGCCGAAGAGAACGAAGTGCTCATCGAGCAGGTGAACCAGATCATCAACCAGGGACCGTCATTCGGTATCCACGTGATGGCCACGGCCGACCGCGAATCGGAGCTCCGGCCCCCGGTCCGCAGCGGCTTCGGATCGCGGATCGAGCTGCGGTTGGCCGCGGTCGAGGATGCCAAGCTGGTGCGTTCACGGTTCGCCAAGGATGTTCCGGTCAAGCCGGGACGCGGCATGGTCGCGGTCAACTACGTGCGACTCGACAGCGATCCGCAGTCCGGTCTGCACACGCTGGTGGCGCGTCCGGCCACGGCCGACACAGCCAACAACGTCTTCTCGTCCGAGAGCGTCGCGGCGGCGGTCGGCCAGGTCGCGGTCGGCCACGCACCTGCGGTGCGCAGGCTTCCCGCGAAGTTCGGTCTGGAGCAGGTGCGCGCGCTGGCGCAGCAGGACAAGCGCCAGAACGTCGGCGTTGGCGGAATCGCTTGGGCCATCAACGAACTGGACCTGCAGCCGGTGTACCTCAACTTCGCCGAAAACGCTCACCTGATGGTGACGGGACGACGCGAATGCGGTCGTACGACGACGTTGGCGACGATCATGGCCGAGATCGGTCGGGTCTACCAGCCGGGAGCCAGCATCGCTCCGGCGGCGTCGGGTCCGTCCGCGCAGGTGTGGCTGGTCGACCCGCGTCGTCAGCTGCTGACCACGTTGGGCACCGACTATGTCGAGAAGTTCGCCTACAACCTCGACGGTGTCTCGGCGATGATGAACGAGCTGGGTCAGGTGCTGGCCCAGCGCGAACCGCCGCCGGGCTTGTCGGCCGAAGAGCTGCTGTCCCGCGCATGGTGGAGCGGGCCGGAGATCTTCCTGATCATCGACGACGTGCAGCAGTTGCCGCCGGGCTTCGATTCGCCGCTGCAGAAGGCCGCACCGTGGGTGACCCGGGCGGCCGACGTCGGCCTGCACGTCATCGTCACCCGCACCTTCGGTGGATGGTCGTCGGCCGGCAGCGATCCGATGCTGCGGGCGTTGGCTCAGGCGAACGCGCCGTTGCTGGTGATGGACGCCGACCCCGACGAAGGCTTCATCCGCGGAAAGATGAAGGGTGGTCCGCTGCCACGCGGTCGAGGTCTGCTCATGGCCGAGGACACCGGAGTGTTCGTCCAGGTCGCGGCCACAGATCTGCGTCGATAACGTCGAATCACAATAAATCCCCCCGCCCGCATGGGTGGGGGGATTTTTGTCGCGCGGCTGCGCGCCCCGGAATCGCTGCCAGACGTCTCATAGTCGACGCATAGCTTCGCCATGACGTCGACCCATCTTTCCTAGTTAACGTCTCTAACTAGTGACAGGTGGGGTCTGCGGTGAAGGGAGTGCCAGATGTCTTTTGTAAGTACGCAACCGGCCGAGTTGACGGCCGCTGCGGACAATCTGCAGGGCATCGGGTCGGCCATGACAGCGCAGAACGCCGCCGCGGCGGCCCCGACGACCGGTGTGGTCCCCGCCGCGGCAGATGAAGTCTCGGCCCTTACGGCGGCCCAGTTCGCCACGCACGCCGAGATGTATCAGGTCATCAGCGCGCAAGCCGCGGCGATTCACGACATGTTCGTCAACGCGTTGGGCGCCAGCGCGGGCACGTATGCAGCCACCGAGGCCGCCAACGCGGCCGCGGCCGGCTAGGCGGTGTGAGGAAGATGCTGGATTTCGCCGCCCTACCGCCTGAGATCAACTCTGGCCGAATGTATGCGGGCCCGGGTCCGGGCTCGATGCTGGCCGCAGCGACGGCTTGGCAGTCGCTGGCCGAGGAACTGAGTTCGGTTGCGGCGAACTATGGTTCGATCCTCTCGACGTTGACCGGTGGACCCTGGACGGGTGCCAGCTCGATGGCGATGGCCGCGGCGGCCGCACCGTACGTGACGTGGCTGAGCGCCACCGGTGAGCAAGCGCAGCAAGCCGCTGCGCAGGCGACGGCCGCCGTCAGCGCGTACGAAACCGCTTACGCCGCAACGATTCCACCGCCACTGGTCGCTGCCAATCGGAGCCTGCTGGCGGCGCTGGTCGCGACGAACATCCTAGGGCAGAACACGCCGGCCATCATGTCCACCGAGGCCCTCTACGCCGAGATGTGGGCCCAGGATGCCTCCGCGATGTACGGCTACGCCGGCGCCTCGGCCACGGCTTCACAGGTCAACCCGTTTACCTCGCCGCCGCAGACCACCAACCCCGGTGGACTGGCAAACCAGGTGGCAGCCGCCGCCCAGTCGACGGGCACATCCAGCGGGACCGACGTCGAGACGCTCCTGTCGTCGGGCCCGCAGTTGATCTCCGGCACTCCGCAGGCCCTGCAAAGTCTCTCAGCGCCACAGACTCTGAGCGGCCTGGCTTCCACGGCGACCGACACCTCGACATCGACGTCGTCCTCCTCGTCGATGTCGCTGCTCAACGAGCTCAGCACGCCGATGAAGTTCGCGTCGATGCCGATGAGCATGCTGTCCAAGCTGTTCACGGCCGGCAGCACGGCCACTGCCGCCAAGGCTGCGACCACCGCCGCCAACGAGCTGGGTGCGGCCCAGGCGGCCGGAATCGGCTCTGGTACTGGAGCATTGACGTTGTCAGGTTTTGGCGGGCTGGGTCAGGGCTTGCCGGCCGTCTCCGCGGGCATGGGCCACGCCACGACCGCGGGCGCATTGTCCGTGCCGACCGCCTGGACCGGTGCAACGACGCCGGCAGCGAGCGTGGCCGCCGGCACGCCGCTCGGCGGTGGGGTTCCGGCAGCGCCCGCGGGTGCTCACCCGGGCATGCCGCCCATGATGCCGATCACCACGATGGGCGGACGGTCAGCGGGCCCGAGTCCAACCCGTTTCGAGCTTCGTTCGACCGTGATTCCGTTCACCCCGGCGGCCGGCTGAGCGCGCCGCCGTCTTGCCGACCGAAATCTTCCGACGGGTGGCGGAAAGCCGAACTTTGGATGAATAGCAGTTGATGGTGGATGAACACTGCCTGATCAGGAATGAATAGTCGGCATCGTCGTCGCGGATCGTCCGCGCGGCCATCTAATGTCTCAGCCAGCGACTGTTCAGCGATGAACGTCGGACTCAATGTTGTTGACGCTGAGGGTTACCGAGGAAAGAAAGCGCATTTCGTCTGTGGCCACATACCGCGTTCCGCACGTCGATGCCGATCGGGCGGTGATCCAGCAGGACCCGCCGCTCGCTGACCAGTACATGACAACGCCGCACGCCGCCACGACACGGCGGTCCATGAGGCAGACACCATCTTGGCTTGCTGACGGAGGGTCGTAGTGCTTGATTTCGCCGCTTTGCCGCCGGAGATCAATTCGGGTCGGATGTATTCGGGGCCGGGCCCCGGGCCGCTATTGGCGGCCTCCGAGGCATGGGACAGCCTGGCCGCCGAATTGGGTTTCGCCGCCACTGGGTACGGATCCGCGCTGGCCGAGCTGACGAGCAACGCCTGGGTAGGCCCCACGTCGATGGCGATGATTTCCGCCGCCACGCCGTACATCGATTGGCTGACCTCTACCGGCACGCAAGCCGAGCAGACCGCTAACCAGGCTCGCGCAGCCGTGGCCGCATACGAGGCAGCGTTCGCAATGACGGTGCCTCCGCCGGCGATCGCGGCCAACCGCGCGCTGCTGGCAGCCTTGGTCGCCACCAACTTCTTCGGTCAGAACACCCCTGCGATCATGATGACCGAAGCGCTGTACGCCGAGATGTGGGCGCAGGACGCCTCAGCCATGTACGGCTACGCAGGCGCCTCGGCAGCTGCCGCACAGGTGATGCCGTTTGCGGAGCCCCCGCAGACGACCAACGGTGACGGGACCAGCAACCAGAGCAGCGCGGCCGCCAACGCCGCTGCCACGCCGGCCAGCCAGGCGGCGTCGACGGTCCAGAACGCCGTCGCGGCCGCGCCGTCGACAGGCTCTCAGACCACGGCAATGCAGGCGGCCACCACCGCTGCGGCCCCGGTCGACCCGAACTCGTTCCTCGGTTGGCTCCAGACGCTTGCGACGAACACCATTAACAACTTCGGTCAAGGCGGTTGGGGCCTGGGCCTGACGGGCGGGTCATCGGGCAACCTGAACACCATGCGGCAGATCCTCCAGGCATACTTCGCCGTCGGTTTGTCAAACTTCGGCTACGGTCTGGCCCAGCAGCTGATCACCCCCGCTCAGGCGACCGCACTCGAACAGAGCCTCGGTCTCATGCCCGGGCCGACGGCGCTGGGGCCGGCACTTCCCGGCATCGGCGGCACCGCAGGTGTGAGCGGCGCACCATTTACGGCCAGCAGCGTATCGGCCAGCTTGGGCGAGGCCGGCAGCCTCGGGAAGCTCTCGGTGCCCGCGAGTTGGCAAGGGTCGACACCCGCGGTGGTCGAAGAGGTCCAGCTGGCCAGTGCGGCACGTTCGGTCGCACCGCAATCCAACGGAATGCTCAATGGTGTCCCGATGGCGGGCAACGCCGGCCTTGGCGCCGGCGGCCGGGGCAGCAGCGCATACACGGTGAAGTACGGCGTCAAGCACTCGGTTATGACCAAACCGCCCGCCGGCGGGTAATGAGCGTATGGATCCGCGGAAACTGCTGCGCTGTAGGTGATGTCGTGTCATGTGCGTCGCCGCGGCATAGCGGGGTGGCAATGCTTTCGGCCGCTCGACGGTGGTAATGCCCGCGGCCTTTGCCGGCTGACGCCCATCGACGATCGACGCGATCCTTGCGACCACCGGCGCCTGTTTTGCACCAAAGATCTTTGCTTTGAACATGATTAACCGCTAAGCCTGCTACCCGAAAGTTCTGATGCCTCAGCTCGACCGTGGGCGTCGGCGTGAATGCGCAGCCGAGCGGACCGCTGGTGATGAACTGCCGCCCGCCGGCGTCCTGGATCGTGATGTCGCCCCGAGCAATCGGCTCCCGCGCGGGTTCACCGAAGTCCGGTTCTGCCAAAAGCCGCTTGGGGGAGGCGTTTTCACACTCATGACGGTGAAGCGGCTCGACGCCGTCCGGCCGGGACGAACGACCGCCCCAACACCAGGTCGTGGCTGCCTGACGGATCGCGCGTTACCGCAGGTGAAAAGTTTGTCTAACGAGAAATGAACAGCCGATGTCGGGGGGTGAATACTCGTTGTCCAGGCGTGAACAGTTCGGTCGGCAGCGGCTTTATGCGACCGTGACCATCTAATCTTTCACCTGAACGACCTTGCCCAAGGTCGTAGACGCGCAACGGTTACTAAGGAGGAAACCGGATGTCGTTCGTGACCACACAGCCGGAAGCACTAACGGCTGCGGCCAACAGCTTGCAGGGGATCGGCTCGGGACTGAACGCCCAGAACGCCGCTGCAGCAGCACCGACCACAGGAGTGGTTCCCGCTGCCGCTGACGAAGTTTCGGCGCTGACCGCCGCGCAGTTCGCCGCCCACGCCCAGCTCTACCAGGCCGTCAGCCAGCAGGCCGCGGCCATCCACGAAGCGTTCGTCAACACGTTGGGCACCAGCGCCGGTTCCTACGAAGCCACCGAGGCCGCCAACGCGGCTGCGGCCGGCTAGGAGGCATTCAATATGGTGGATTTCGGGGCGTTACCGCCTGAGATCAACTCGGCCCGGATGTATGCGGGTCCCGGTTCATCGTCGCTCCAAGTCGCCGCGTCGGCGTGGAATGGCCTGGCCGCGGAACTCCAGTCAGCTGCTCAGGGTTACGAGACGACAATCACGCAGCTCGCCAGCGACTCGTGGAACGGCCCGGCGTCGGCGGCGATGTCGAGTGCGGCGCAACCGTACGTCGGTTGGTTGCAGGAGACTGCGGCCCAAGCCGAGCAGGCCGCAGCGCAGGCTCAAGCGGCCGCTGCCGCCTACGAGCAGGCGTTCGCGTCGACTGTGGCACCGCCGCTCATCGCGGCCAACCGCGCTGAGACCGCGGCGGCGACGCAGGCCAACGTGTTTGGTCAATACACCGCGTTGATCGCACAGCTCGAGGCGCAGTACGGCGAGATGTGGGCGCAGGACGCTGCGGCGATGTACGGCTATGCAGGCCAGTCGGCGTCGGCGACTCAGGTGACGCCGTTCGCCTCCCCGGCGCAGACAACGAATCCTGCCGGGACGGCCTCTCAGGGCTCGGCGGTCGCTGCGGCCACCGGCAACTCGGCGGCGACGAACTCCCAAAGCCTTCTCTCGCAACTGACTTCGTCGTTGCAGGGTCAGCTGCAGGGTCTTGCATCGCCGGCGGCCACCTCGGCGGCCACCACAACGACGCCGTTTCAGGACCTCTATGCCCTCATTTTCGGGACGACTGTCCTGCCCACCAACCTGTCGGCGTTTGTCACGAACTACTCGCCGTACGCCAGCTTGTTCTACAACACTGAGGGTCTTCCCTACTTCAGCGTTGGTATGGGCAACTTCGGCGTTCAGATCGCAAAGAGCGCGGGAATGCTGGGCGGGGCTGCCCCGGCAGCTGCTGCCCCGGCGCTCAAGGGTCTGGGTGGCCTCGGAGCCGGACTGGGCAGCGGCGCTGCCGGCGCTGCCGGCGCGGCCGCGCATTCAGTGTCCGCCGTGAGCGGCGGCGCCGGTTCGATCGGCAAGCTGGCGGTGCCGGCGTCGTGGATCGGCGGGGCTCCGCAGGCGGCGCCTGGAGGCGTGCAGCTGGTCAGCAGCGTCAGCGCTGCCCCTGAGGCCGCCGCCGGCGGTGGCGGGAACCTGCTCGGCGGCATGCCGCTGGCCGGTACCCGTGCCGGCTTCGGCAACGGCCTGGGCCCGCGCTATGGGTTCAAGCCCACGGTGATGCCGCGCCCGTCCTTGGGCGGCTAAGAGCCAATCAGCTTTACAGCTCCTGGGGTGTCACGTTGCGACGTGGCACCCCAGGAGTGTTGTGTCGGCCGCCGAGCGCTACCTCCGGCTCGGGTAAATGACGGATGGCGCAATCATGGCCCGCACATGAACAATTGGGGCGTTTTCGGAAGCATGTGAGAGACGGGGCGTAGGTTTCCGGTAGGTGAACACCCGGGTGCTACGTCAGGAGGGATCACATGGTGAAACACGCTGACGCATCCGGAACGCTGGCCTTGTCGCGGCGACCTCTCGCGAGGTCCGTCACTGGTTCGCCGGCGTTCAGTGGCCCGAACATGTTGCCGCGCTTGGTCGCCCAGCCCGCCGAGATAGCACAGGCGCGAGTGTTCGAGCGGCTTCTACAGGCCGAGTCCGCCGATCTACGGGAGCTTGCGCATCGGATCGCTGCAGATGAGCAGCATGACGATGCCCGACCATCGGAAGAGTTGACCCAGATACGCACTCGCATCGACGAAGTCGATGGTCTGCTCCAGGCGTTGCGGGGGCGGTTCCCGCACCCCGCGCCCGAAGGTCAGCCGGCCTGAGCGAGGCTCAGCGCCCGGTCAGTCCTCCTCCAGAATGAGCGCCATCTCCGGGCAGGACGCCACCCCGTCACGAGTTACCTGCTCGTCCTCGGGCGCAACCTCGTGTTCTTCCAGCGTGGAGTAGCCAGAATCATCGATCGGGAAAATCTCAGGGTCAACCGCATAGCACTGGGCGTGACCAACGCATCTCGCCAGATCGACACGAACCTTCACAGTGCCGAGTCTAAAAGACATATCGCCCATTGAGCGAGGCGGCGACGCGACCGAAGCACTGCGGGCCACATACGATGACTCCTGTTGTCCGCCCGCCAAGGCACCGGCGGAACGCGGACCGACCGACGACGAAAGATCACGGACATGAGCACCATCGATGAAAGCCTGTACGGCAAGGGCTTTCACCTTCCGCGGCTCGAATACTCCGCCCTGCCGATGACCACCGATCGTGGCGCCGGGTGGAAGGTGCTGCGCGATGCCGGACCGGTGGTGTTCATGAACGGCTACTACTACCTCACCCGCCGTGAGGACGTCCTGGCAGCGTTGCGCAGTCCCAATGTGTTTTCCGCCCGACTGGCGCTTCAACCACCGGGAAGCCCAATCCCGGTGATCCCGTTGGGATTCGACCCGCCCGAGCACACTCGATATCGCAAAGTCTTGCAGCCGTTTTTCAGCCCGCACGGGTTGAGTAAGTCGCGACCGGTGCTTGTCCGCCACGCCGCCGACATGATCGACGCCATCGCCGGCCGCGGCGAATGCGAGGTGATGAACGATCTGGCGCGGACGTACCCCTACCAGGTTTTCCTGGACCTCTACGGTCTGCCCTTGGAGGACCGGGACCAACTCATCGCCTGGAAAAACACCGTTCTCTCCGACGACGCCTACACCACCATGGCGGAGGTCGCCCCGGCGGCGCAGGCAATGTATCGATACCTGACGGAAGCAATCCAACGCCGTCGTGAAAATCCGGGCTCGGACATGTTGTCCAACGTGATGCAGAGCAAAGGCAATTTCACGGATCTCGAATTGCTGGGCATGAGCCATCTCCTGATCCTGGCGGGGCTGGACACCGTGACCGCGGCGATCGGCTTCTCCCTGCTGGAGCTGGCTCGCCGGCCAGAGTTGCGTGCGCAGCTCCGGGATAACCCACGGCAGATCAGGGTCTTCGTCGAAGAGATCGTGCGCTTGGAACCGTCAGCGCCGGTGGCGCCCCGGGTACTGACCGAAACCGTCGTCGTCGGCGGCATGACCTTACCCGCCGGCTCGCCGGTGTTCTTGTGCATGGCTTTGATCAACCGCGACGGCAGCGATGCGACCTCCACCGACGAACTGACCATGGACGGCAAAGTGCACCGGCATTGGGGTTTCGGCGGCGGGCCACACCGCTGCCTGGGTTCGCATCTGGCGCGCATGGAGCTGACCGTGATCATCGACGAATGGCTCAAGAGAATCCCCGAATTCGGGCTGGAACCCGACTACCGGCCGGTGATCAAGTTCCCCAGTAAGACGTTCGCGCTCACGGAGTTGCCGTTGCGTCTGGGCTGAGCCGGACCCTGCGGCTGCCGACGTTATCCGCGGTTAGATTTTTTTCGCCTCACGCACGGTTTGCTCGCCCGCCGTGCGCGACCCGCAACAGCGCCGTTATACAGACGTTGAATGCGGACCCTGGCGCGAACGTTGCATTTGGGCACGTCAGCGGCCCTTTGGCGGCAGAGACCGGCACCCGCAGGAGCCCTGCCGGTTACTCGGTTGTTACCGCAGATGAACAGTTGTTGCCGGTGGGTGAACAGTTGCAAACACCCAGCTCCAGCCCCAGCAACGAAGGATGAGCACGTCTATTGTCATGCACGAACAGATCGCCGGAACGGACTCAGGAGGATCCCGGAATGTCGTTCGTGACCACACAGCCGGAGGCACTATCCGCTGCGGCCACCAGCCTTCAGGGAATCGGCTCGGGGCTCAACGCCCAGAACACCGCTGCGGCGGCCCCGACGACGGGCGTCATTCCGGCCGCGGCCGACGAGGTTTCAGCCTTGACCGCCGCTCAGTTCGCCGCCCATGCGCAGCTGTACCAAGCCGTGAGCGCGCAGGCTGCAGCCATCCACGAAGCGTTCGTCAACACGTTGGGCACCAGCGCCGGCTCCTACGCGGCCACCGAGGCCGCCAACGCCGCCGCCGCGGGCTGAGTGTCACCAATGAAGACCATCCCACTGTGGCGTCACACCCGGTGGCTGCCATCACGCGGGGAAGGGGGGGCCAGCCGTGTGTTTCAAGTCGGCGGTTACCTCCGGTAACCGATCCGACTACCACGTTCATCGCAGTCAACCACCACTCAAGCAAGGAGAAAGTTAAGTGCCTACGCGTTTTATGACTGACCCGCACGAGATGCGGTCGATGGCGGGCCGTTTCGACGTCCACGCTCAGACAGTTGAGGACGAGGCCCGCAAGATGTGGGCGTCGAGCCAGAACATCGCCGGGGCCGGCTGGAGCGGTACCGCTCAGGCCACCTCTTACGACACCATGGGCCAGATGAATACCGCGTTCCGCAACATCGTCAACATGCTGCACGGTGTCCGGGACGGGTTGATCCGCGACGCCAACAACTACGAGGCGCAAGAGCAGGGTTCTCAGCAGATCCTGAGCAGCTAACTCGGCTGTCAGCGTAAACTTCAAAAATCTAGGAGGACAGATACATGTCGATCAGTTACCAGTTCGGTGATGTCGACGCCCACGGCGCGTTGATCCGTTCCCAGGCCGCTTCGCTGGAGGCCGAGCACCAGAGCATCGTTCGCGATGTGCTGGCTGCCGGTGACTTCTGGGGTGGCTCGGGTTCCGTGGCTTGCCAGGAGTTCATCACCCAGTTGGGTCGGAACTTCCAGGTGATCTACGAGCAGGCCAACTCTCACGGCCAGAAGGTGCAGACGGCAGGCAACAACATGTCGTCCACCGACTCCGCTGTGGGCTCAAGCTGGGCCTGACAGTCAGCACAGGGCGCGGCAGCACACCGATTCAGGTGTGCTGCCGCGTCGTGCGATAGCCAACAAACATCTACACGAGAGAAGCGAATGGATCAGAGCACACGCACCGACATCACCGTCAATGTCGAGGGTTTCTGGATGTTGCAAGCGTTGCTGGACATTCGCCATGTCGCTCCTGAATTGCGATGCCGACCTTTCGTCTCGACAGACTCCATGGACTGGCTCAACGAGCACCCGGGCATGGCGGTCATGCGCGAGCAGGGCATCGTGGACGGCGAGACGGTCAATGACGCGGTAGCCGCCCGAATGCGAGTCCTTTCGGCGCCTGATCTTGAAATTGTCGCGCTGTTGTCCCGTGGCAAATTGCTCTACGGCGTCAAGGAAAAAGAAGAGGGTGGCGCCGAGGAGCAAGTGGGCTCGCGCGACATTCCGGACAACGAATTCCGCGTGCTGCTGGCGCGTCGCGGCCAACACTGGGTTTCGGCCGTGCGGGTCGGCGACGAGATCACCGTCGACGATGTCGCGATCGCCGACACCACCTCGATCGCGACCCTCGTCTTCGATGCGCTGGAGTCGATCCACCACGCCGAGCCGGCCGCCATCAACGCGGTCAACGTGCCGCTCGACGAAATGCTCGAAATCACGAAAGCCTGGCAGAGTTCCGGGTTTAACGTGTTCTCCGGCGGAGATCTGCGCCGGCTGGGCATCAGCGCGGCGACTGTGGCCGCGCTCGGCCAAGCGCTGTCGGATCCGGCCGCCGAAGCTGCGGTCTACGCCAGGCAGTACCGCGACGACGACAAGGCGCCCAGCGCATCGGTGCTCTCGCTGAAGGACGGCTCAGGTGGCCGGATCGCGATGTATCAGCAGGCGCGGACCGCAGGCTCCAACGAGGCGTGGCTCGCGATCTGCCCGGCAACTCCGCAGTTGGTACAGGTCGGGGTGAAGACAGTCCTGGAAACGCTCCCCTACGGAGAGTGGAAGACGCACAGCAGAGTTTAACTGATCGTTACGCAGTTACCGCGCGCGACAAGGATTTTCGATGCAGCATTTAGCAAAGGTGCGAGTGCAGCAAAATCCTTTTAGAATCTGCTCAACAATTGCGACGCGACGTCGTAATTCCACATAGCGAGGCAAGACACATGGACCCACTATTCGCCCACAGGGGGGTACACCGATGACCGCAGTAGCCGAGGCGTCACAGCCTGGTGCCGAGCTAGTTTCCACGCCTCAGTCGGCCGTGATCGGCATCATCGCCGGCGAGGGCGTGCAGATCGGTGTCCTGCTGGATGCCAACGCCCCGGTTTCGGTGATGGTCGATCCGCTTCTGAAGGTCGTCAACGTCCGTCTGCGCGAACTGGGCCTGGCGGCGCTGGAAGCCAAGCAACGCGGTCGGTGGGCGTTGTGCCTGGTCGACGGCTCGCCGTTGCGGGCCACTCAGTCGCTCACCGAGCAGGATGTCTACGACGGCGACCGGCTATGGCTGCGGTTCGTCGAAGACACCGAGCATCGCTCACAGGTCATCGAGCACATCTCGACGGCCGTCTCGGTCAACCTGAGCAAGCGGTTCTCATCGATCAACCCATCGGTGGCCATCCAGGTCGGCGCGGCCATGGTCGGCACCGGGGTGCTGCTGGCATCCGTGCTGCTCGGCTGGTTCCGCTACAAGCACGAGTCCTGGATTCCGGCGCCGTACGCGTTCGTGATCTCGGTGCTGGTGTGCACCGTCGCGCTGCTGATCATGAATCGCGCGCACACGCCGCAGAACCGTCGCGCCGGCGACATGCTGCTGTGGAGCGGCGTCGCGCCCCTGGCGATCGCGGCCGCGTCCGCGCCTCCTGGACCGGTGGGCTCGCCCCACGCGGTAATGGGCTTTGCGGTCACCACCGTCGCCGCGATGATGATCATGCGCTTCACCGGCCGCCGCCTGGGCACCGGTACGGCGATCGTCACGGTGTCGCTGATCGCGACCATCGCCAGCCTGTGCCGGATGGCCTTCGACACCGGCGCAGTGACGCTGCTGACCTCCATCCTGCTGGTCTGCGTGTTCGGCTACCACTGCGCGCCGGCAATGTCTCGCTGGTTGTCCGGCATCCGGCTGCCGGTCTTCCCGTCGGCCACCAGTCGCTGGGTGTTCGAGGCCCGGCCGGACCTGCCCACCACCGTTACGCACGGTGCTGACGGCCGCCCGACGCTGGCGGGCCCGGAGTCCATCCAGGACGTCGTCCTGCGGGCCGAGCGCGCCCGGTCGTTCCTGACCGGTCTGCTGGTTGGTTTCGGCGTGCTGACCATCTTCTCGCTCGCCGGCGTCTCCGACCCGCACACCGCCAACCGCTGGCTGCCGCTGCTGCTGGTCGCCACCACCGCCGGATTCCTGATGCTGCGCGGCCGCTCCTACGTGGATCGTTGGCAGGCGATCATCCTCGCGGTGACGTCGGTCCTGATCGTCGCTGCGGTCATCGTCCGCTACTCAGTGGTGTTGTCCTCGACCGCCTCGATCTCGGTGGCGGCCGGCCTCGCGGTGCTCCTGCCGGCGGCTGGGCTGACCGCGGCGGCAACGGTGCCCAACACCATTTACAGCCCGCTGTTCCGCAAGCTCGTGGAATGGGTCGAGTACCTCTGCCTGATGCCTATCTTCCCGCTGGCATTGTGGTTGATGAATGTCTATGCCGCGATTCGTTACCGCTAGCCGGCGCGTGCCATTCGCTAGCGCGGGGAAGCCGGGCGCGGCGGGTCGGCACGGCAGACGACTGCGGCCGCTACGTGCGGCCGCAGTCACGGCCACCTCGCTGATCGTCGCCACCATCGCGCTGTCCGGTTCGCCGGCCTACGCGATCAACCCGCCCGGCGTCGATCCGGCTGCAACGCCACCGGACAGCACGCCGGGGCCAGGCCAGGCGATGAAGCAGAACTCGTACTGCACGGAGGTCGGCGTCCTGCCGGGCACGGACTTTCGGGTCCAGCCGAAATACATGGACATGCTCAACCTGAACGAGGCGTGGAAGTTCGGGCGCGGCGCCGGCGTGAAGGTCGCCGTGATCGACACCGGCGTCACCCCGCATCCGCGGTTACCACACCTGATTCCGGGCGGCGACTACGTGATGGGTGGCGGAGACGGGCTTTCCGACTGCGATGCACACGGCACGCTGGTGGCGTCGATGATCGGTGCGGCTCCGGGAACCGAGGAGCTCACCGGCGGACCCGGCCCGCGCCGCCCACCACCGGTCCCGACCAAGGAACCCCCGCCGCAGGCGCCGCCACCGCAGACGATCAGCGTGGCCCCGCCGCCACCGCAGACCATCACCATGGTGCCGGCCCCACCGCCGGGGTCGCCGTCGGAGGAATCTCCGGCGTGTCCGTGGTGTCCACCGGCGGCACCCAAGACGGGTGGAGCAGCCAGCCACGACCACGGCAAGGCGGTGCTGCCCGGCTTCTCCGGCGGCAAGCACGGCCAGGTCGTCTCCGTGGACTACCCGCGGCCGGCCGCACCGCCGCCACCGCTGGACCCGCCACCGCCGCCGGCACCGAATGACGCCTACAGCGGCATCGCGCCGGACGTGGATCTGATCTCAATTCGTCAGTCCAGCATGGCTTTTGGACTCAAAGATGCCTACACCGGCGACGAGGACCCGCAGACCCGGCAGAAGCGGGACAACATCTTCACGATGGCTCGCGCGATCGTGCACGCGGCGAACATGGGCGCAAAGGTGATCAACATCTCGCAGGTGATGTGCATGAGCGCGCGCAGCCTCATCGACGCGCCCGACCTGGGTGCTGCGGTGCGATACGCCGCGGTTGACAAGGACGCCGTGATCGTCGCGGCCGCCGGTGACACCAGCCAGCGTGACTGCAAAGAGAATCCTCTGGTGGATCCGTTGCACCCCAACGACTCTCGCGATTGGGGCGGCGTGACCACCGTGGTCACCCCGTCCTGGTACAGCGACTACGTTCTGACCGTCGGCGCGGTTGACTCCTCCGGTACGCCGATGGAGAAGCTGAGCGTCGCCGGACCATGGGTGGGAATCGCAGCACCCGGGACCGATGTCGTCGGGCTGTCGCCGCGAGATGACAATCTGGTCAACGCCATTGACGGCCCGGACAACACGTTGCTGGTGCCGTCCGGAACGAGCTTCTCCACCGCGATCGTCTCCGGTGTGGCGGCCCTGGTTCGGGCCAAGTACCCCAACCTGTCCGCGCATCAGATCATCGATCGTCTGACTCGCACCGCGCGGGCACCCGCTCGCGGGGTCGACAACCAGATCGGCCACGGGATCGTAGACCCCGTTGCCGCGCTGACCTGGGATGTACCGGAAGGCTCTGTCCTACCGAAGGATTCGGCGAAGCCGCTGAAGCTTCCTCCGATGCCGGCACCGCGCAACATGACGCCGGTATGGGTCGCCGCCGGCGGATTGGGCGGCGCGTTGATCTTGGCCGGGATCGTCTTCGGTGGGGCCGTCTTGATGAGAAAAACAGCAGGGAGACAGGAATGAAAGCGCAACGCGAGTACGGGCTGTCACTCTCGTGGGCGCGGGTCACCACGGTGTTCCTGATTGATGTTGCGCTGCTGGTGATTACCAGCCGCCTGCCCGAATCGTGGCAGGCCGGGCGCAATCTCTGCTTCTGGATCGGTGTCGGCCTGGCGGTGATCGTGACCGTTGCCGCCCTGCTGACCAACGGGGGAGTGCCGGTTTCGTCGGCGCCCATCGCGCGGGTCCGGAACTGGTACGCCGACCCCGAGGCACTGACCGTCGGCTGCACTCCGGCCACCGATCACCGCCGTCAGTTCAGCCGCGACACGGTGGGAATCCGCGAGTATGAAGGCCAATTGATTGCTGTGATCGCCGTCGACGGTGCGGGCGAGGCCGGCCGGCACCGGCACCGGGAGGGCCTGTCGACCAGTATCCCGCTGGAAGCCGTGGTCACGTCGCTGCGCCAGTTCGACGTCCGCCTGGACAGCGTCGACGTCGTCTCGGTCGGAACGCGCCACGGCACCAAGGGCGTTCAGTCAGCCGTCAGCGACGACTTCGGCGGCGGTCTCGATCGGCGACCGATCGACGAGCGCAACACCTGGCTGGTGCTCCGAATGAACCCGCAGCACAACGTGAGTGCGGTCGCCGCCCGTGACTCGGTAGCCTGCACCCTGGCCGCCGCCGCCGAGCGTTTGGCACACGACCTGGACGGACGCAGCTGTGTCGCCCGGACGTTGAGCGCCGACGAGATCGCCGAGGTCGACGACGCGGTGCTGGCTGGGCTGCAACCGGCGCATGTCCGTCCGTTCTGGCGCTACCTGAAGACCCCGGACGGATTCGTGACGAGCTTCTGGGTATCGCCCGGCGACATCACCAGCGAGACGCTCGAGGAGCTGTGGCTCACTGACGCCGACGTCACCGTGATGACGATCCGCATCATCGCGGAAGGCCACGAGGCCGACGTTTCGGTGTGGGTGCGCTACCACAGCCACCAGCGCCTGCGTAAGGAAGCCTTCAGCGGCCTGAACCGACTCACCGGGCGCCAACTCGGCGCGGTGGCCGCCAGCCTCCCGGCGCCGACGTCGCGCCGGCCACTGCCGATGCCCAGCCGCACGTTGACACGCAGCGAGGACATTCTGGTTCCGGTGGGCGCAATGGCGGGGGCGCAGGCGAGCAGCGCCTAACCCTTACGATGACAGGATGACGCGACCGCAGACCACCGCGCCAGACTCCCGCAATGCGATGGTCGCGGGGCTGCTGGCGTCCGGCATTTCGGTCAGCGGGCTGCAGCCCAGCCACAACCCGCAGGTGGCCCTGCGAATGTTCACGACGGCGACCAGTCTCGACCCCGAGATGTGCGACGCGTGGCTGGCGCGGCTGCTGGCCGGCGACCAGAGCATCGAAGTGCTCTCCGGCGCCTGGCAGTCCGTCAAGACGTTTGGCTGGGAAACCCGCCGGTTGGGCCTGACGGAGTTGGAGTTCCGCCCCGAAGTTTCCGACGGGATGTTCCTTAAGCTGGCGGTCACCAGCGTCGAGTCGCTGGCTGCCAGCTACGTCGCCGCCCTCAGCGAGGCGAAACGGTACACCGAAGCAGCCGAGCTGCTGGATTCGATTACGCCGCGGCACGCCTCGGACGAAGAACTGATCAAGTATGTGCGCGGGTTGCTGTACTTCCGCACCGGCCGCTGGCCGGACGTGCTGATCCAGTTCCCGCCGGGGGCCGGTTGGCGTCACCCCGAGTTGAAGGCCGCCGGAGCGGCGATGGCGACCACCGCGTTGGCGTCGCTGGGCGTGTTCGAAGAGGCGACCCGACGCGCTCAGGAAGCAATCGAGGGCGACCGGGTACCCAGCGCGGCCAACGTCGCGATGTACACCCAGGGGATGTGCTTCCGGCATCTGGGCCGCGAAGACGAGGCGACCGAAAGCCTGCGCCGGGTGTACTCCCGCGACGCCAAGTTCACGCCGGCCCGCGAGGCGTTGGACAACCCGAGCTATCGTCTGGTGCTGACCGATCCGGAAACCATTGAGGCACGGACGGATCCGTGGGATGCGGACAGTGCGCCGACCCGCGAGCAGGCTGAAGCCGCCCGGCACGCCGAGATGGCCAAGAAGTACTTGGACGAGGGTGACGCCGAGCTCAACGCCATGCTCGGCATGGAAGCGGCCAAGCGGGAGATCAAGCTGATCAAGTCCACCACGAAGGTGAACCTGGCCCGGGCGAAGATGGGCCTGCCGGTCCCGGTGACGTCGCGCCATACCCTGCTGTTGGGGCCTCCCGGCACTGGCAAAACGTCTGTGGCGCGGGCATTCTCGAAACAATTGTGCGGCTTGACCGTGCTGCGTAAGCCGCTGGTGGTGGAGACCAGCCGGGCGAAGTTGTTGGGCCGCTACATGGCCGACGCGGAAAAGAACACCGAGGAGATGCTGGAGGAGGCACGCGGCGGGGCCGTTTTCTTCGACGAGATGCACAACCTGCACGAGAGCGGCTACTCCACCGGCGACGCTTACGGCAACGCGATCATCAACACGTTGCTGCTCTATATGGAGAACCATCGCGACGAATTGGTGGTTTTCGGAGCCGGTTACGCCAAGGCAATGGACAAGATGCTCGAAGTCAACCAGGGTCTACGTCGGCGGTTTTCCACCGTTATCGAGTTCTTCAGCTACAACCCGAAGGAACTCGTCGCGCTGACCCAGCTGATGTGCCGCGAAAACGAGGACATCATCACCGACGATGCCGTCGAGAGCCTGCTGCCGTCCTACACCAGGTTCTACGAAGACGAGACCATCTCCTCCGACGGTGATCTGATCCGCGGCATCGACACGCTCGGCAACGCCGGGTTCGTGCGCAACGTGGTGGAAAAAGCCCGCGATCACCGGAGCTTCCGTCTCGACGATGATGATCTCGACGCGGTGTTGGCGAGTGATTTCGACGAATTCAGCGACGACCAGTTGCGCCGGTTCAAGGAATTGACTCGCGACGACCTCAACGAAGGGCTCAGCGCGGCGGTCGCCGAGAAGAAGAGCGACTAGCTGCGGCCCAGCTCCGCCGGGACGCAAATCTTTACGAAATCCTGACGAGGGTCGCGTTGACCTGACTTGATTCTCGCTGCGACCATCGTTCACACAGACGTTACATGCACCTCGCTAGGTGAGGCGTCTGCACGGACATAGGCCACTGACCTCGAACGTCGAAAGACGCCCAGGGTCAGGACAGCTCTTCCCGGCTTAAGGGTTGAGCCCAAGTGGCTTCCAGGCCCGCGAAATATGCGGGTTCCCGGATACGCCGTGCAGTGCCAAAGCTCCGGCGAGAGGGGTGCCCTCCGACCGTTGCGTCGGACAATGCTCCTCCCATCGAAGCCTCCACGGCGGGCGTTCCGGCCGGAGGAGGTGAAGCCAGCACACGAGCTCACGTGGATGGCTCTCCTAGTGCTGTCCGAATTCGATGACGGTGTCGTTCTCGACGACACAGCCGCAACGCATACCAGCGCGACCGGCACTCACACCACCGCACTTTTTGCGAGTTAAGGGGTTGTACTGCAATGGATTACGGAATCCTGCCACCGGAAATCAATTCCGCTCGCATCTACGCCGGGCCCGGTTCGGCGCCGATGCTGGTCGCCGCGTCGGCCTGGGACGGCCTGGCCGCCGAACTCGGTTCGGCTGCGTTGTCGTATACGGCGGTTATCTCCGAGTTGACCGAGGGACCCTGGCGAGGTTCGGCCTCATCGGCAATGGCTGCGGCAGCCACGCACTATGTCACGTGGATGAATACCGTTGCCGTACAAGCGGAGCAGACGGCGAGCCAAGCGCAGGCGGCCGCTGCCGCATTCGAGGCCGCCTTCGCGATGACGGTTCCGCCGGCCGCCGTCGCCGCGAACCGAACCCTGCTGGCCGCGCTGGTAGCCACCAATCTGGTGGGCCAGAACACCCCGGCGATCGCAGTCACCGAGGCGCTCTACGGCGAGATGTGGGCGCAAGACGCCGCGGCCATGTACGGCTATGCGGGTTCATCGGCCGCTGCCGCGACCGTGACTCCGTTCAGCTCGCCACCGGACACCACGAGCCCCGCGGCGGCGGCCGGCCAAGCGGGCGCGGTCGGCCAGGCAACCGCCGCCGCGTCGAGCACCGGCGCGCAATCGACGTTGTCGCAAGTGGTGTCCGCCGTGCCTGCTGCGTTGCAGAACCTCGCATCACCGGTCGGTTCCACGCCACCCGTCCCGATACTCTCCCAAATCGGGAGCGTGTTCGGGTTGGCTCCCGGAGATATCACGAACTTGATATCGAACCTCGCCAGCAGCTCGTTCACTCCCATGGCGGTGGCCGGTTTCACCCAAGTCGGCGCCGATTCTTCCGTCATTCGCGCTCTGAATGCGGTGCCTGCGCCAGGTGATGCACCCGGCATCGCCGGTGGTGGGATCGCCGCGATCGGCGCGGTGGAACCGGCGCCACCGGCAAACATAGGCAGTGTGCCGGTGTCGGCCGAACTCGGTCGCGCCAGCCTCGTCGCGAAAATGTCGGTGCCGCAAAGTTGGACGGCGGCCGCACCCGCGGCGACCACTCCCGCCGGATCATTGCCGGCGGCCGCCGAAGGCTGGGCCATCGCACCGGATGCCGGCATGGCGGAGATGGCACCCCCGGCTGGGATGCCCGGCGTGCCGGGTATGCCGGGAGGCGGCCTCGGGAACCGGGGCTACGGGTTTGCCGCGCCTCGCTACGGGTTCAAACCAGTCGTGGTTACTCGTCCACCGGCGGCCGGGTGAGCGCCGAAGCCGGACAATGACATTCAGGCCCCGCGCAGCGGGCATGACATCGCGATACCGTCATCGACGGTTCTGTGTCGATTTGTGGTCATTGACAACGGATCTCGAAGTCAGTCGGAATAGTTTCGGCCGCCCGCACATTTGATTTCACCAAGACGGCGAGTTGACTCCCGCCGATCATGGTGGAACCATGGCCGAAGCAAGCACCTCGCTAGGTGAGGCGTCTGCGCGGATACAGGCCACTGACCTCAAATGTCGAAAGACGCCCAGGGTCAGGACAGCTCCTCCCGGCTTAAGGGTTGAGCCCAAGTGGCTTCCCGGTTTTTCGGGATACGCCGTGCAGTGCCAAAGCTCTGTCGAGAGGGGTGCGGCGGTCGGCTCATCTGCCGGATCCGCCTCGTCCCGCGTGCACCGTGTCGGCACCCCCGTGTGCCCTGGCCGCGAGGAGGTGAGGCGAAGTGAGTCCGAGTGATAGTCCGCATCCGAGACCGGTGACCGTTTCGTCGAGATCCGGCCCCGGCACTCTCTTCACCCTCTGAATCGGCTTTTGCCGCTTCGATCGATAACGCGCGCTTGACCTTTCATGCGCGTATCAGAAAACAAGGTCGGCTTCAGCCTGCCCTCGTCAAGGAGAACCCGATGACTTTTGTGACCACGCAACCCGAAATGCTCGCGACGGCGGCTGGCCGGCTGGCCGGCATCGGTTCAGAGCTGGCGGCGCAGAACGCTGCCGCGATGTCGCCGACGACGAGCGTGGTCCCGGCGGCGGCTGATGAGGTATCGGCTTTGACTGCAGCACAATTCGCCTCACACGCCGCGATGTATCAGGCGGTCAGCGCGCACGCCGCGGCGGTTCACGAGTCGTTCGTCAACGCGCTGGGGGCCAGCGCCGACTCGTACGCCGCCACCGAGGCCGCCAACGCAAGCTCAGCCCACTGAAAGGAGCGCCACGATGAATGCAGCATTCGACTTCGGCGCATTCCCGCCGGAAGTCAACTCCGCCAAGATGTACGCCGGTCCGGGATCGGGATCGATGCTGTCTGCCGCAGCAACCTGGAACGAGCTGGCATCCGAACTGCGTTCGCAGGCAACCGATTACAACTCGACTATTTCGAATCTGACCGGTGCAAGCTGGCAGGGTCGGGCGTCGACGGCGATGGCTTCCGCCGCGGCGCGGTACACGTCGTGGATGGACACGACGGCCGCTCGAGCCGAGCAGACCGCTCGCCAGGCCCGGGCCGCCGCGGCCGCCTACGAGACGGCCTACGGAATGACCGTGCCCCCACCGGTGATCGCCGCCAACCGCACCCAGTTGGCGTCGCTGGTGGCAACGAATCTGCTGGGCCAAAACGGGCCGGCGATCGCCGCGACCGAAGCCCACTACGGACAGATGTGGGCGCAAGACGCCACAGCGATGTACGGCTACGCCGCGCAGTCGGCGACGGCGACCAACGTGCCGTCGTTCACCACCGCGCCACCGACCACGACGACCGGGGCGCTCGTCGGGCAGGCGGCCGCGGCCACCCAAACCACCGGCTCCGGCACGCAGGCGGCCTTGTCGCAGCTGACCTCCGCGGTGCCCGGCACCCTGCAGGGGATGGCCACCCCGGCGACGGCCACGTCGTCGTCGACGTCGGCGCTGTCTGAGCTCGAAAGCCTGTTCACCAGTGGCTCCTCCGGAAACTCACAACTCGACAGCTTTTGGAGCGCGTGGGGACCGAATGCCAACATCTGGAACACGCTGACTTCAACCGGTGCCATCAACCCGCTGCAGGCGGCACAGATCGTAACCGGCGCCGGCTCACTTGGGCCCGGCACCGCGGCAGGAAGCGAAGGGCTGAGCGGACTTTCACCACTGGGCATGGCGGCCGGCCTGGGCGAGGGCACACCAGGAGTGTCGGGTGCGGCCGGACTCGGTGGCGCCGGTTCCTCGCTGTCGGCGGGAGTCGGTCAGGCCACATCTCTTGGACCATTGTCGGTGCCGCCCAACTGGAGTGCCGCGGCACCATCCGCGACATCGCCGGCCGCCCCGGCACTCGGCAGTTCCCCGTTAGCCGCGCCTCCGGAGGTGGCGGGCGTACCCGGAGTCGCCCCGACCGGTGCCAGCCTGGGTGCCCGCGCCGGGGCGAGCGCCGGGATCATCGACAACCGATTCCTCATCCGCCCGCCGATGGTGCCGTCCTGGGCCGCGGTCGGGTGAGGCACTACGGGCGGCTTCGTCCACACTGGTAGGCAACTCAGCTCAGGGGAAAGGAGGCCCGTGTCATGCAGACGATCAGCATCGCGGAGTTCACGCTGAGATTGATGATGGGACTGGGCTGCGGCGCCCTCATCGGAATCGAGCGGCAGTGGCAGGCGCGACGGGCCGGGCTGCGCACCAACGCGCTGGTAGCTACCGGGGCGACATTGTTCGTGCTCTACGCGGTGGTGACCAACGACAGCAGCCCCACCCGGGTGGCGTCGTACGTGGTCTCGGGCGTCGGGTTCCTCGGCGGTGGCGTGATCCTGCGTGAGGGTTTCAATGTGCACGGCCTGAACACTGCCGCGACGCTGTGGTGCTCGGCGGCGGTCGGCGTACTGGCGGCGAGCGGACATTACCTGTTCACCCTGATCGCCACCGGCACCATTCTCACGATTCACGTGCTCGGGCGGCCTCTGGGCCATCTGCTCGACCGCGACAACGTAGTAGAAGAAGACGAGGACGACCAGCCCTACCAATTGCAGCTGATCTGTCGACCCAAATCCGCGAAATACGCACGTGCTCAAATTGTTCAGCGCACCGGAGGCGGGAGCGACCGACTGGTGCTGCGCGGCATCCGCACCGGCCGCACAGGCGACGACAGTGTCGCGCTGACCGCGTACCTGCTCAGTGACGGGCACGCGCCGGCGCGACTGGAGCAGCTGGTTGCAGAACTGTCTCTGCAGGAGGGTGTCCAGGCTGTGCACTGGTACGCCGGCGACCAGGACGAGCGCATGCCTCGGGCGCCGGAAATGGATTAGCCGGCAAAGCTCCGGAGCCCGGGGCCGCGACGTCGTAGTCTGTGGAACGTGAATGCGATCGCCGGTTTCCTCTCCGTTCTGCCGGAGCAGATGCGGGACCCGGTGTTGTTCGCGATTCCGTTCTTCCTTGCACTGCTGATTCTGGAATGGACTGCGGCACGCAAGCTCGAACACATCGAGCGGGAAGCCAGTGTGCGAGCCGATCGTCCGGGCTCGGGTTCCTATCTGGCAGCCGACTCGTGGGCCAGCATCCGGATGGGGCTCATCTCGGTCGCAACGACGGCGGGCTGGAAATCCGTCGCGCTTCTCGGCTACGCCGCGATCTACGCCTACGTGGCTCCGTGGCATCTGTCGGCGACACGTTGGTACACCTGGGTGATCGCGATCTTCGGCGTCGACCTGCTCTACTACTGCTATCACCGCAGCGCGCACCGGATTCGGCTGATCTGGGCGACTCATCAGGCCCACCACTCCAGCCAGTACTTCAATTTCGCCACCGCGCTGCGTCAGAAGTGGAACAACAGCGGGGAGGTCATCATGTGGATTCCGTTGCCGCTTTTGGGTATTCCGCCGTGGCTGGTGTTCTGCAGCTTCTCGGTCAACCTGATTTATCAGTTCTGGGTGCACACCGAGCGGATCGGCAGAATGTGGGCGCCTTTCGAATTCGTCTTCAATACGCCGTCGCATCATCGCGTACACCACGGGATGGACGCCGAGTACCTCGACAAGAACTACGGCGGCATCTTCATTGTCTGGGATCGACTGTTCGGCACCTTTCGGCAGGAGACGTTCCGCCCTCATTACGGGCTCACCAAGCAGGTGGACACATTCAACGTCTGGAAACTGCAAACGCACGAATACCTTGCTATAGCTAGGGATTTCCGCTCCGCGACGCGCCTGCGCGACCGGCTCGGCTACGTGTTCGGTCCGCCCGGTTGGCAGCCCTCATCCACCTCCCGGTCTAAAGCATCGGCACCCCTGACGCCTTCACGCTGATCACCTGCTCAGCGGTGAGCCCTTGTTCACCCGGCGTTTTTATTACAGCGAGCCGAAAGCCCCCACGGCTTAGCCGGGATCAGTAAGTTCGACGGCGAGGCTGGTATCCGCCTGCCGTGACCACGAGAAGGGAATTGCTGTGGGAGACACTCTCACCGAGGGGCAAAAGCTTGTCAAAGGTGAATCGCTTACCTCGAGCAACGGGGCTTACACCCTGACGTTGCAAGACGACGGGAACCTGGTCCTGGCATCGCGCGGCCACGCGATCTGGTCGTCGGGTACCAACGGAGAAGACGTGGTTCGCGCGGAGGTCCAGAGCGACGGCAACTTCGTTCTGTACTCCGCCGACAAGCCGGTGTGGCACACCGACACCAAGGGCAAGAAAAACGTCCACCTCGTTCTGCAGGACGACCGCAATCTGGTGCTCTACTCCGGCGACGCGGCCGCATGGTCGACCAAGACCGAAACCGACGCCCCGCCGCCGCCCGAGCCAGAGGCCGCCGCACCGGCAGCCGCGGAGGAGCCGGCGGTTGAGGAAGCCGCTCACGAGGAGCCCGCAGCCGCGCGTACGTACACCGTCGAATCCGGCGACACACTATGGGCCATCGCCGAGCAGTTCTACGGCGACGGCAACAAATACCAGGTCATCGCTGACGCCAGCGGTATCTCCAACCCGGATCTCATCCAGCCGGGACAGGTGCTGACTATTCCTTGATCGTCGATGGGAATGCGCCGGAGGTACCGCCCGTCGGCGCATTCCCATTTCGCCTGCTCCGCGACGTCTGCTCGCCTAATATTGACTGGTTAGCCTAATGGCCGGCCGGTGGGGCGCCGGCCCGTACGGATCGGAGTCGGCGGGTGGGGGATCCGGCAATCCGCGCTTTCGGCGCTATGGTCATCGCGGTGGCGATGTCGTCTTATGTTCCTGTCCGGGCCCACGCCGATCCGGTCGTGGTGTTTCCCGGGATGGAGATCCGCCAGGGCCCCCACCTGTGCACGCTGGGTTACGTAGACCCTGGGCTGCGGGTCGCGTTCAGCGCGGGCCACTGCCGCAGCGACGGCCCGGTGCTCGACCGGGACAACAAAGTCATCGGCAAAGTGGCCACGTTCCGGGACAACACGCCCAATGGCGCATTCGTGCAAACCGATCAGGCAATCTCCGACTACGAGTCGATCGTGCTGGCTCCTGACGTCACGGTGAACAACGTCCTGCCCGGTGGCCGCATGTTGCAATCCGACCCGGGCCTGGTGGTCACGCCCGGCGAACCGATCTGTCATTTCGGTGTCATCACCGGCGAGAGCTGTGGAACCGTCGAATCCGTCAACAACGGCTGGTTCACGATGGGACACGGCGCAATCAGCCAGCAGGGTGACTCAGGCGGGCCGGTCTACATCCCCAACGCTGCCGGTCCGGCCCGAATCGTCGGGATCTTCAACAGCGTCTGGGGCAATTTCCCCACGGCGGTGTCGTGGCAGTCCACCACCCAGCAGATTCGCCAGGACGTGGGCGTCGGCGGACCGGCGATCTAGGCGTCGGCCGTCAGCGCGAACACCGGGATCGACGGGGCCGCGAACGCGATCTGGTCATCGCTGGAATCCGGGGTCAACCCCGCAATGTGCCCTTTGACCTCCCAGTACCACCTGTCCAGGTAGCGCCTCAACAACTCGGGCTTGGCCGCGTCATCGACCTCGGTTGCCCGTCGGCTACGGCGGCGCCAGCCGGGACCCACCTCGACCGCGCCGGCGGCCCGGACGTTGCGTGCCCACTGGGTGTTGCCCCGCGGCGAAACCAGATAGTCGGTATCGGCGACGGTCAGCAGGTTCACCACGACACTGCGGACCTGACCGGTTTTGCGACCGCGCACGCGCAGAACCCGGGTGCCGGCGAGGCTGATGCCGACCTCGGCCAGCCAGCGGATCAACGTATTGGCGGCTTTGGCGAAGCCGTGGGGTTCGTCGTATCGGACCTGCACGATGCTCTCCTCTATCGAATCAAACGAGAGCAGTGCTCTCTATTATTTCGATCATGACACGCCAGCACGTCAAAAACAAGAGCACTGATCTCTTCTATGCGAAACTTGCCCGATGACGGCGAGGCGCGACTCGCGCGAGCGCATCGAAGCGCAGATCGTCGAACTCGGTCGCCGCCATCTGATCGAGCACGGCGCGGCCGGGCTGTCTCTGCGTGCGATCGCCCGCGACCTGGGGATGGTGTCGTCGGCGGTGTATCGGTACGTGTCCAGCCGAGACGAATTGCTGACGATGTTGCTGATCGACGCGTACTCCGAACTCGCCGACGTGGTGGACAGCGCGCGCCAGGCCGTCCTGGACGTATGGAGCGACGACGTCGTGGCGATTGCGCACGCGGCGCGCACCTGGGCCATTGCCCACCCGGCCAGCTGGGCGCTGCTGTATGGGAGCCCCGTCCCCGGTTATCACGCGCCAGCCGAGCGGACCGTCGGCCCCGGAACACGAGTAATCGGAGTGCTATTCGATGCCGTTGCGGCCGGCATTGCCACCGGCGACATCAAGTTGACCAATCACGCTGCGCCACAACCGATATCGTCTGACTTCGAACGAATCAGACACGAATTCGGTTTCCCCGGTGATGATTCCGTCATGGTGAAGTGTTTCGCGATCTGGGCCGGCGTGGTGGGCGCCATCAGCCTCGAGGTGTTCGGGCAATACGGCGCCGACACCCTCAGCGACGTAGAGACGGTCTTCGACACCCAGGTCCGACTGCTGGTCGGGATGCTGACTCACGTCGATGCCGACCCGGCTCCGTTCCGCGTGACGACCCCGAATTAGAACGTGTTCAGCGACGCCCTACAGGCCCGCCCGCACCGATAACGGCAACATTTTTCCGGTGGTTTCAGCCGCAGGAGATGCTGGGTTATTCTGCGAGACGATGAGCATTTCTTTCGGATCCCCGGTCCAAATCGCCTGGGTGGCCCACCGCCTAGATGCCACCGAAACCGCTCTCACCGGCCTGTTAGGTGTCAAGAAGTGGGTCCGTTTGCCCGATATCCACTTTGCTCCGGAGACCTGCAGCTATTACGGTGCACCGGCGGACTTCGTCGCCAACATTTCGTTGAGCTATCTCGGCGACATGCAACTCGAGCTGATCGAACCGGTCCGCGGGCCTAATATCTATAGTGACTTTTTGCAGAGCAACGGGCCGGGTCTGCACCACATCTGCGTCGAGGCCGAAACCCACGAAGACTTCGATGCAGCGCTGGCCGCAGCGGCCGAGCAAGGAGCCACCGTGCCACAACAGGGTGTGATGCCGGGCGGCCTGCGGTTTGCCTACCTGTCTGCCCCGCAGAATGGGATTCCGTACGTGGAGATTGCGCATTTCTCGATCGAGATGCGCCAGTTTTTCGACTACATCAAGCAGGAGCAGCGTTGATGAGTATTGACATCCCAGCAACGTTGAGCGTCAACGACATCGAGTCATGGTCGGATGAGGTCGACGTCGTCGTCATCGGCTTCGGCATCGCGGGCGGATGCGCGGCGGTCAGCGCGGCCACCGCCGGTGCACAGGTACTGGTGCTGGAACGGGCCGCGGCGGCCGGCGGCACCACCGCGATGGCCGGCGGGCACTTTTATCTGGGCGGCGGGACGGCTGTCCAGGAGGCGACCGGCCATCCCGACTCGGCCGAGGAGATGTACAAATACCTGGTCGCCGTGTCACGCGAACCCGATCACGAGAAGATCCGCGCCTACAGCGACGGCAGCGTCGAGCACTTCAACTGGTTGGAAGACTTGGGTTTTCAGTTCGAGCGCAGTTTCTACCCGGGCAAGGTAGTTGTCCCGCCGGGTACCGAAGGCCTGAGCTACACCGGAAATGAAAAGGTCTGGCCATTCTGCGAGCAGGCCGTTCCGGCCCCACGCGGTCACTCGGTGCCGGTGCCGGGTGAATTGGGTGGCGCGGCCATGGTGATCGATCTACTGGTCAAACGGGCCGATGCCGTGGGCGTGCAGTTCCGCTACGAGACCGGGGCCACCAATCTGATCCTGGACGCGGACGGCACCGTGGTCGGCGTCGCCTGGAAGCACTTCACCGAAACCGGTGCCCTCAAAGCCAAGTCGGTCATCATCGCCGCGGGCGGCTTCGCCATGAACCCAGAGATGGTCGCCGAATACACGCCCGAACTGGGCCAGCCGCGACGCACCAAACACCACGGCTTGGTCGCGCCCTACATTCTGGGCAATCCGTACGACGACGGGCTCGGCCTGCGGATGGGGGTCTCCGCCGGCGGCGTCGCTGAGAACATGAACGAAAAGTTCATCACCGCGGCCGCTTATCCGCCCGAGATACTGTTGACGGGCGTGATCGTGAACAAGGAGGGCAAGCGCTTCGTCGCCGAAGACTCCTACCATTCGCGCACATCGGCTTTCGTATTGGAGCAACCGGAACAGACCGCCTACCTGATCGTCGACGAGGCGCATACCGAGATGCCCGCGATGCCGCTGATCAAATTTCTCGACGGCTACGAGACGATCGCCGAACTGGAGACCGCGCTCGAGATCCCCGCCGGGAACCTCGCCGCGACGTTGGACCGCTACAACGAGTTCGCGGCCAAGGGCGAGGACCCCGACTTCCACAAACAGCCGGATTACGTTGCGCCGCAAGACAATGGCCCCTGGGCCGTCTTTGACCTTTCGCTCGGGCGGGCGATGTACTCCGGTTTCACCATGGGCGGCCTGGCGGTCACCGTCGACGGCCAAGTGCAGCGCGGCGACGACAGCGTCATCCCCGGCCTGTACGCGGTGGGTGCGTGCGCGTCCAACATCGCCCAGGACGGCAAGGGTTACGCCAGCGGCACCCAACTCGGCGAAGGATCATTCTTCGGTCGCCGCGCCGGAACGCACGCGGCCGGCAAGGCCGGGGGCGTGCAGGCGCCCTAAAACCTCAGCGCCGGAACGCACGCGGCCGGCAAGGCCGGGGGCGTGCAGGCGCCCTAAAACCTCAGCGCCGGAACGCACGCGGCCGGACCATGTCAGACCGACGCGGGTTCCTTGCCGACCGAGCCCAGCCGCCACGGGCCGCCGCCGAGCAATTCGAGGTGCTGTTCGTGGAACAGCTCGACCGCGGGCCGATGGCTGACGCTGACAACGACGCACTCCGGTAATTCGTTCTGCAGCAACTGATACAGCGCGTGTTCGAGTCCCTCGTCAAGTGCTGACGTGCTCTCGTCGAGGAAGACCGCCTTGGGTTTGGTCAGCAGGATGCGCGCGAACGCCGCGCGCTGTTGCTCTCCGGGGGAGAGGACCTTGGCCCAGTCACGCACCTCGTCGAGCCGATCAATCAAGGGTGCGAGCGCGACCTTGTTCAGCGTCTCGTTCAGCGTCTCGTCGGAGATGTCAGCGGGCGCATTCGGGTAACTGATTACGGTGCGCAGATCGCCCAGTGGCACGTAAGGCAACTGCGACAAGAACATCGTCGCGTTGTCACCCTCGGGGCAGCGCAACGTCCCCGATGCGTACGGCCACAGTTCGGCCAGGCTGCGCAGTAGCGTGGTCTTGCCCGCACCCGACTGCCCGGTGATCACCAGCGACTGACCGGATTCCAGACGGACGTCCAAGGAGTCGACCAACGGGTCGCCGTCCGGCGTGCGCACCTCGACGCCGTCGATCTCGACCGAGCCGTCGTCGGTGGGCCGGGTCAGCACCGCGGGCAGATCGCGCCCCTTGGCGTTAGCGTCGACCAGTCCGTGCAGACGGATGATCGCCGCGCGGAACGCGGCAAAGGCGTCGTAGTTGTTGCGGAAGAACGACAGTGAGTCGTGGATCTCACCGAACGCGGTGGCCGTCTGCCCGACGTCGCCGAACGCGATCTGGCCGGCGAACAGCCTGGGCGCCTGAATGATCCATGGCAGCGGCACAATTGCCTGCGACATCGACCAGTTCCAGCCGTTGAACACGATCGTCCGGCGGACGAAGCCACGGTAGTTCACGATGATCGGGCTGAACCGCCCTGTCAGTTGGGTCCGCTCCACCTGCTCACCGCGATAGAAGCCGACGGCTTCCGCGGCGTCGCGCAAGCGGACCAGCGCGTAACGGAATGCGGCGTTGAGCTTTTCGTTGTTGAAGCTCAACCAGATCAGCGGGCGGCCGAGCTTGAATGCGACGCCGGTGGCCACGGCCACGTAGACGACGACGATCCAGAACATCGCGCGGGGGACTTCGACGCCGAAAATGTTCAGGCGGCCGGACAGGTGCCAGAGGATCGCTGCGAACGACACGACCGAGACGACCGCACGCACCGCGCCGAACAGCAGCGTGTTGGCAGTCTCGTTCGACGGGATGTTCGGCGTGCCGCCGGCGCCGGTGGTGAAGATGTCGACGTCCTGCTGGATTCGCTGGTCGGGGTTATCGATTGTGTTGTCGATGAACAGGTCTCGGTAGTAGGCCCGTCCGCTGAGCCAGTCGTCGGTCAGGTGACTCGTGAGCCAGATACGCCAGGCGATGATGAAGTGCTGGGTCAGGTAGATATCGACCAACAGCCGAACGATGAACAATGTCGCCAGCACACTGAAGTGCACCAGCGACATCCAAAAGCCATGTATGCCAGACTGTTTGATGTGATCATTACCCAGAGCGGTGCCCTCGAACGCAGTCTGTAGCGAGCTGTAGAGGTCATTGCTCTGATAGCTCAGTAGCACGGTCAGGCGCACCGAGAGCAGAACCAACAACAACAGGACCGCCAGTTGCAGCCACGTCGGCACCGCGTGCCGCCCGGTGAAGTAGCCGCCGGTGATCCGCCAGTACTGCTGGCCCCACTTGGTGAGGAAGCGCAGCAGGACCAGCACCACGAGCACGCACACCGCGGCGATGAGCCAGCCTTTCGCCAGCCACCACAGTGACTCGGTCAACGCCGACGACCAGTCGATGGACGGCTTGAATGGCTTGGGGTCCAAGATCGCGTCTCCTTGCTGACGATGGCCGACCGGCCAGCGTCACTGTGGCTGCTTCCCGGCGAAAGTATCCCAGGCCGGCCGATAGGCTGCGCGCATGGGCAACGACGCCGAAAACACCTTCCATGCCGGCCGACTGATTGCCCGTCGGCTGAAAGCCAGCGGAATCGACACCATCTTCACGCTGTCCGGCGGCCACCTGTTCTCGATCTACGACGGCTGCCGCAGCGAGGGTATCCGGCTGATCGATACCCGCCACGAGCAGACTGCGGCGTTCGCGGCCGAAGGTTGGTCCAAGGTGACCCGCCAACCCGGCGTCGCCGCCCTGACCGCGGGCCCCGGCGTCACCAACGGCATGAGCGCGATGGCCGCCGCCCAGCAGAACTCGTCCCCGCTGCTGGTCCTGGGCGGTCGGGCACCCGCCGGGCGATGGGGCATGGGCTCGCTGCAGGAGATCGACCACGTGCCGTTCGTGGCACCACTGACTCGGTTCGCCGCCACCGCGCCGTCGGCTGAGGCCGTCAGCGGCCTGATCGACGACGCGCTACGGGCCACCGTCGGCCCACGATCTGGGGTGGCGTTCATCGATTTCCCGATGGACCATGTGTTTTCGGTGGCCGCGGACGCCGGGCTGCCCGGCGCCTTGACCGCGTCGGCGGAATCAGCACTGCCCGACGCCGACGCTCTCGACCGAGCGATCAGCCTGCTCGGGTCGGCGGAGCGACCGGTGATCATGGCGGGCACCAACGTCTGGTGGGGGCATGCCGAGGAGGCACTGCTGCGACTGGCCGAGCAGCGGCGGATACCGGTGCTGATGAACGGCATGGCCCGGGGCACAGTGCCCGCCGATCATCCGCTGGCGTTTTCGCGGGCGCGCTCAAAAGCCTTGGCAGAGGCCGATGTTGCGGTCGTCATCGGAGTGCCGATGGATTTCCGGCTGGGCTTCGGCGGCGTGTTCGGGCGCGACACTCAGCTGATCGTCGCCGACCGGGCGCAGCCCGATCGTGAACATCCCCGGCCGATCGCGGCGGGGCTCTACGGTGACCTGACGGCGATCCTGACGGTCCTGTCCGAGACACCGCGCGCCGGGACGGCCGGCCACGAGGAATGGGTCGCCGACCTGCGGGCGACCGAGACCGCCGCCCGCGAGCGTGAACAGGGCGAACTGGCCGACGACCGCAGCCCCCTGCACCCGATGCGGGTCTACGCCGAGCTCGCGCCGATGCTCGATCGCGACGCGATCGTCGTGGTCGACGCCGGGGACTTCGGCTCCTACGCGGGCCGGGTGATCGACAGTTTCGTCCCGGGCGCATGGCTGGACAGCGGCCCGTTCGGCTGCCTTGGCTCCGGTCCCGGTTACGCGTTGGCCGCCAAGCTGGCCCACCCGGACCGCCAGGTGATTTTGTTGCAGGGCGACGGCGCCTTCGGCTTCAGCGGCATGGAGTGGGACACGTTGGCCCGACACAACGTTCCCGTGGTCTCGGTGATCGGCAACAACGGCATCTGGGCTCTTGAACACCACCCGATGATGGCGCTCTACGGCTACTCGGTGGTGGCCGAACTGCGGCCCGAGACCCGCTATGACGAGGTGGTGCGTGCGCTTGGATGCCATGGCGAGCTGGTCTCGACTCCTGCCGAGCTGAGACCGGCGCTGCAGCGCGCCTTCGACAGCGGCCTGCCCGCCGTGGTCAACGTGCTGACCGATCCCGACGTCGCTTACCCGCGCCGATCCAATCTGGCGTGACGCCCGCTCGGATCGCGAGGGTGCACGGTTGTACGCCGTCGACCGGCGTGTCGGACAAACACGCACGCTCGCGCCAGTCGCGGGCCGGGGTAATCGAAACCGGTACCGTTGACCTGTGCCAAAGACCACCAGCTCGACGTCGGGACGCTTGAGCGGCCGCTTCTGGCGACTACTCGGCGCCAGCACCGAGAAGAACCAGGGCCGCTCGCTGAGCCAGGTCACCGATTCGGCCGAGTACGACCAGAAGGCAGCGGGGCTCGACGACGAGCAGTTGCGCAAGGCTGCCGGCCTGCTCAAGCTCGACGACTTGGCCGAGTCCGACGACGTACCGCAGTTCCTCGCGATCGCGCGGGAGGCCGCCGAGCGGGCCACGGGCCTGCGGCCATTCGACGTGCAACTGCTCGGCGCACTGCGGATGCTGGCCGGCGACGTGGTCGAGATGGCGACCGGTGAGGGCAAGACGCTGGCCGGCGCGATCGCGGCCGCCGGTTATGCGCTGGGCGGCCGGCATGTTCACGTCGTCACCATCAACGACTATCTAGCTCGCCGCGACGCCGAATGGATGGGTCCACTGCTGGAGGCGCTGGGCGTCACCGTCGGCTGGGTGACCGGCGAGTCGACCGCCGAGCAGCGACGTGCGGCCTACGAGTGCAACGTCACCTACGCGTCCGTCAACGAGATCGGCTTCGACGTGCTGCGCGATCAGCTGGTGACCGACGTCCACGATCTGGTGTCGCCCAACCCCGACGTGGCCCTGATCGACGAGGCCGACTCGGTGCTCGTCGACGAGGCGCTGGTGCCGCTGGTGCTTGCCGGAACCAGCCACCGCGAGCAGCCGCGGCTGGAGATCATCCGGCTGGTCGGGCAGTTGGTGAGCGACGAGTCCGGCATCGAGTACTTCGCCACCGACACCGACAACCGCAACGTCCACCTGACCGACGCGGGCGCACACCGACTCGAAAAGCAGCTTGGCGGAATCGATCTCTACTCCGAGGAGCACGTCGGCAGCACACTCACCGAAGTCAACGTGGCGCTGCACGCGCACGTCCTGCTGCACCGCGACGTGCACTACATCGTGCGCGACGGCGCGGTGCACCTGATCAACTCGTCCCGCGGCCGCATCGCCCAGCTGCAGCGCTGGCCCGATGGTCTGCAGGCGGCGGTCGAAGCCAAGGAAGGCATCGAGACCACCGAAACCGGCGAGGTGCTCGACACCATCACCGTGCAGGCCCTGATCAACCGGTATCCCACCGTCTGCGGGATGACCGGAACCGCTTTGGCGGCAGGCGAACAGCTGCGCCAGTTCTACAAGCTCGGGGTGTCGCCGATCGATCCGAACACACCCAACATCCGCGACGACGAGACCGACCGGGTGTACATCACCGCGGCCGCGAAGATCGACGCGATCATCGCGCACATCATCGAGATGCATGAGACTGGACAGCCCGTCCTGGTCGGCACCCACGACGTTGCCGAATCCGAGGAGCTGCACGAGCGCCTGCAGCGTCGCGGCGTTCCCGCGGTGGTGCTCAATGCCAAGAACGACGCCGAGGAGGCGTCCGTGATCGCCGAGGCCGGCAAGCTCGGGGCCGTCACGGTGTCGACGCAGATGGCCGGCCGCGGTACCGACATCCGTCTTGGCGGCTCCGGGGTTGGCGACGACGACCCGGAGAAAGAGAAGGTGGTCGAGCTCGGCGGCCTGCACGTCGTCGGCACCGGCCGCTACCACACCGAGCGGCTGGACAACCAGCTGCGTGGTCGCGCCGGCCGCCAGGGCGATCCGGGGTCGTCGGTGTTCTTCTCCAGCTGGGAAGACGACGTCGTGGCGGCCAACCTCGAACCCAACAAGCTGCCGATGCAGACAAACGAGGACGGCCGCATCGTCAGCACCAAGGTCGCCGGACTGCTCGAGCACGCCCAACGCGTCGCCGAGGGCCGTCTGCTCGATGTGCACGCCAACACCTGGCGCTACAACCAGCTGACCGCTCAGCAACGCGCCATCATCGTTGAGCGACGCAACACGCTGCTGAGCACGGCCGCAGCTCGCGAAGAGCTGGCCGAGCTGGCTCCCGAGCGATATGAGGAACTGTCCGAGAAGCTTTCCGAGGAGCAGCTGGAGAAGATCTGCCGACTGATCATGCTGTTCCACCTCGACCGCGGCTGGGCCGATCACCTGGCCTACCTGGCCGACATCCGGGAGAGCATCCACCTGCGTGCACTGGGACGGCAGAATCCGCTCGACGAGTTCCACCGGATGGCGGTCGATGCGTTCGCGTCACTGGCCGCCGACGCGATCGAAGCGGCGCAGCAGACCTTTGAGACATCGACGTCCATCGAAGACGAGCCGGGCGTCGATCTGTCGAAGTTGGCCCGTCCGACTTCGACGTGGACGTACATGGTGCACGACAACCCGCTGTCCGACGACTCGCTTTCCGCGCTGAGCCTGCCCGGCATCTTCAGATGACGATCGCCCGCACATGAACCGGCCGCCCGCCCACGACCGGCTCCTGACGGTGCCCAACGTACTCAGCGGACTCCGTCTGGCGCTGATCCCGGTCTTCATCTACCTGCTGCTGTTCGCCCACGCCTACGGTTGGGCTGTCGCGATCTTGGCGTTCAGCGGCGCATCCGATTGGGCGGACGGCAAGATCGCTCGGCTGATGAACCAGTCCTCGAAGCTGGGGGCTTACCTGGATCCGTTCGTCGACCGGCTGTACATGGTGACCACCCCGATCGCTTTCGGACTGGCACACATCCTGCCGTGGTGGATCATCGCCATCCTGTTGATCCGCGACATCCTGTTGGCCGCCGAGCTGCCGTTGCTGCGCACGCGCGGCATTACCGCGTTGCCGGTGATCTACGTCGGCAAGGCGGCCACCTTCGCGTTGATGTCAGCCTTCCCGCTGATCTTGCTGGGGCAGTTCCCGGGCCTGTGGAGTCGCGTCGTATTGGCTTGCGGCTGGGCATTTTTGATCTGGGGTACGTACATGTACCTGTGGTCGTTCATGGTCTACGCGTGGCAGGTGGTCATCGTGCTGCGCCGAATGCCCCCGGTGAAGGTCCGCAATGCCTGATCCAGCGCTGGGGGGTTACGAGCCCTACTCCGGTCTCAGCGCACACGAGGCCGGGCGAGCGCAGCGGATCCCGGTTCCGTCGCTGCTGCGCGCCCTGCTCTCCGAGCACCTCGATCCCGGTTATGCGGCCGCCGCAGCGAAGCGGAATGACACGGACACACCGACCGGTCACGCCCGCGTCATGGGCTGGTTCTGGCAAGCGCTGGCCGCGCTGCTGGTGGCAGCGGTGTTCGCCGCCGCGGTCGCCCAGGCCCGACTGGTCGCCCCCGGGGTCAGCGCCGCCCAGCGGGTACTGGCGGCCGGCGTGCGCTCGGAGGAGGCGACCACCGGCCGGCTCACCAAAGAGCGCAATTCGCTTGCAGCGCAACGTGATGACGTTCAGCGACGAGCATTGGCCGAGGACGCCGCGGGACGACGGCTGCTGGCCAGCCTCGACCGGCTCGGGCTGGCGGCCGCGAGCAGTCCGGTCACCGGTCCGGGCTTGAGCGTGAAGGTGACGGAGCCCAGTGTCGGACCCAATCTGTCCGACGTGTCCAAGCAGCGGGTCGCCGGCAGCCAGCAGATCATCCTCGACCGCGACCTGCAGCTGGTGGTCAACTCACTATGGGCCAGTGGCGCCGAGGCGATTTCGGTCGACGGGGTGCGAATCGGGCCGAACGTCACCATCCGGCAGGCGGGAGGCGCGATTCTGGTCGACAACAACCCGACCAGCGCTCCCTATGCGGTCCTCGCCATCGGGCCACCCCACGCCATGCAGGAGGTGTTCGACAACAGCCCCGGTTTACGCCGCCTGCGACTCCTGGAAACCTCCTATGGTGTCGGCGTCGAAGTCAGCGCCAAGGACAACCTCACGCTGCCGGCCGGAGCGGCGCGAGATGTCAAGTTCGCCAAACAGATTGGTTCGTCGTAAGTGCGAAAAGTCCAACGAGTAGGAGCAGAGCCCCGATGATCGGGATCGCAGCGCTGGCCGTAGGTATCGTGCTGGGCCTCGTTTTCCACCCGAACGTGCCGGAGGCTATCCAGCCGTATCTACCGATCGCGGTGGTTGCTGCGCTGGACGCGGTCTTCGGTGGGTTACGGGCCTACCTGGAGCGAATTTTCGACCCCAAGGTCTTTGTGGTGTCGTTCGTGTTCAATGTGTTGGTTGCGGCTTTGGTGGTCTATGTCGGCGACCAATTGGGCGTTGGCACACAATTATCCACCGCGATCATCGTCGTCCTGGGTATTCGCATCTTCGGCAACGCCGCCGCGCTGCGGCGCCGGTTGTTCGGGGCATAACGGGTATAGGGCCACATCATGAGCGACACCGATCCCGAGGCCGACGACTCGGCCGCAACGGAGAGCGAGCGAGCGGCGGACGGCACCGCTGCTGAAAAGCTCGAGCAGGTGGTCGACGAGGCGGACGAGCACGGGCGACACGAGTTAGCGCCGCACCAGTCGAAACCCGCGATCGGCGAATTGCAGCCCCGCGGATTTCTGCGCCGCGGCCGGACGGCATTCGGCACGCTGGCGGTGATGCTCTGCCTGCTGCTGGGCGTGGCCATCGCAACCCAGGTCCGCCAGACCACCACCGGCGACTCCCTCGACACGGCACGACCCGCCGATCTGTTGGTGCTGCTGGACTCTCTGCGCCAGCGCGAAGCCACGCTGAGCACCGAAGTCGCCGAACTGCAGCGGTCGCTGAACGCGCTACAGGCCTCGGGCAGCAGCGACCAGGCCGCGATCCAGAACGCCCAGGCCCGACTCGCCGCGCTGTCGATCCTGATCGGCACCGTCGGCGCCACCGGTCCCGGCGTCACCGTCAAAATCGACGACCCCGGACCCGGGGTGGCGCCCCAGGCGATGCTCGACGTGCTCGACGAACTGCGAGCGGCCGGCGCCGAAGCCATCCAGATCAGCGACCGGCATCAGGCCGTACGCACCGGCGTCGACACCTGGATCGTCGGCGCACCCGGTGCCCTGACCGTCGACGGTAAAACCCTGACGCCACCGTATTCGGTTGTCGCCATTGGTGATCCGCCAACACTCGCAGCGGCGATGAACATCCCCGGTGGCGCGGTGGACAGTGTCAAACGGGTCGGCGGGACCATGTCGGTACAGCAGGCAGACAAGGTGAGCATCACCGCCTTGCGGCAACCAAAACCGCGCCAATACGCTCAGCCCGTCAAATAGTCACCGAGGAAGAACAGGAACACAGTGAGCGAAATCCCACCAGATTTGCACTACACCACCGACCACGAGTGGGTTCGGCGAACCGGTGACAACACCGTCCGGGTGGGTATCACGGACTTCGCCCAGTCCGCTCTCGGCGACGTCGTGTTCGTTCGACTGCCTGACGTCGGCGACGAGCTGAACGCGGGGGAGGCCTTCGGCGAGGTCGAGTCGACCAAGTCGGTGTCCGACCTGTATGCACCGGTGTCGGCGAAAGTCGTTGCGGTCAACGAGGATCTGAACGGCAGCCCAGAGCTGGTCAACTCCGAGCCCTACGGCGACGGCTGGCTGATCGACCTGCAGGTCGACGGCGCCGCGCTCGAGAAGAGTTTCGGTGAACTCCTGGACGCGGAGACCTACCGCGGCTCGCTGGCCGAATGACCCTTGTTATCGTTCCCTGCGCCCGGCGAGAACGCCGGCCGAACAAGATCGGGATTTACGCGGCTATCGGATGTAGCCGCCGATCCGGCGGGGGACGGCACATTGGGCTCCTACGCGCGGTACGGTCGTCACGTCGACGGTCACTGCGGGTGGGAAGCCGGCCGGCCGGACCCAACCAGACAACGCAGCAGCGGCCAGTGAGGAGCAGCGGGTGACGGACAAGGACAACGACCTGACTTCTGATGAAGTCACCGTGGAAACGACATCTGTTTTCCGCGCCGACTTCCTCAACGAACTGGATGCTCCCGCACAGACAGGCTCCGAGACCACGGTGTCCGGCGTCGAGGGACTGCCGGCCGGTTCGGCGCTGCTGGTCGTCAAACGGGGCCCGAATGCCGGTTCCCGCTTCCTGCTCGATCAACCGACCACCTCGGCGGGTCGTCACCCCGACAGCGACATCTTCCTCGACGACGTCACCGTCAGCCGCCGGCACGCTGAATTCCGTTTGGAAAACGAGGAGTTCCACGTCGTGGACGTCGGCAGCCTCAACGGCACCTACGTCAACCGCGAACCGGTGGACTCGGCGGTGCTGGCCAACGGCGACGAGGTCCAGATCGGGAAATTCCGGCTGGTCTTTCTGACTGGGCCCAAGGTCGGTGAAGACGGAGGGTCCGGAGGCTAGTGACCGCGCCCGAGACCCCCGCACTGAGCGGGATGTCGATCGGAGCGGTCCTAGACCTGCTACGGCCAGACTTCCCGGATGTGACGATCTCCAAGATCCGCTTCTTGGAGGCCGAGGGTCTCGTAACGCCGCAACGCGCGGCGTCGGGCTACCGCCGGTTCACTGCGTACGACTGCGCCCGACTGCGCTTTGTCCTGACGGCCCAGCGTGATCAGTACTTACCTCTCAAAGTCATCAAGGCACAGTTGGACGCCCACCCTGACGGTGAGCTGCCGCTGGCCGGATCGCCTTACGGGGTACCGCGATTGGTCACCGTCGGTGACGGCGCGCCGGCCGAATCGGATCCGGCGGCAGTCGCACCCACCCGAGTCCGGCTCAGCCGCGAAGACCTGCTGGATCGTTCGGGCGTCGACGACGAGTTGCTGACCGCGCTGCTCAAAGCGGGGGTGATCACCACCGGCCCCAGTGGGTTCTTCGACGAGCACGCGCCCGTGATTCTGCAGTGCGCCCGTGCGCTCGCCGATTACGGCGTCGAACCCCGCCACCTGCGGGCATTCCGCTCGGCCGCCGACCGGCAGTCCGACCTGATCGCGCAGATCGCGGGGCCCCTCGTGAACACCGGAAAAACCGGTGCCCGCGACCGCGCCGACGACCTGGCTCGCGAGGTCGCCGCCCTCGCGATCACCCTCCATACGTCGTTGATCAAGTCCACAGTGCGCGACGTTCTCCACCGGTGAAGGACTAGACTTCGGAACCACAGCATGCGTTCGGCGGCTTGGTCTTTCCACCACGGCGTCGGGGCAGGTCTGACACGGAACGGCAGCACGTGCGGAGGGCAGACACAGATGGGTGAAGTTCGCGTCGTCGGCATTCGCGTCGAGCAGCCGCAGAACCAGCCGGTGCTGTTGCTGCGCGAGGCCGACGGTGACCGCTACCTGCCAATCTGGATCGGCCAGTCCGAGGCGGCCGCAATCGCCTTGGAACAGCAGGGAGTCGAGCCGCCTCGTCCGCTGACGCACGACCTGATTCGTGATCTCATTGCCGCACTTGGTCATTCGCTCAAAGAGGTGCGAATCGTCGATCTCCAAGAAGGCACCTTCTACGCCGACCTGATCTTCGACCGCAACATCACCGTCTCGGCTCGGCCATCGGACTCGGTAGCGATCGCGCTGCGGGTGGGCGTGCCGATCTACGTCGAAGAGGCCGTGCTCGCCGAGGCCGGCCTGCTGATTCCCGACGACAACGACGACGAGCCGTCGGCCGTACGCGAAGACGAAGTCGAGAAGTTCAAGGAGTTTCTGGACAGCGTTTCGCCCGACGATTTCAAGGCCACCTGACGCGCTAGCAGGTGCGATCGGCGTTTGGCCGCAAATGGTGCGGCGCGCCGATCTCGATGTGAATAGGCAATATCACGGATGCGTCTCATCTGCGAGTTCGACGTCGACACGCCCATTGGATAGCGTGGGGACACCGTCCCGACCGCCATACTTTGCTTCGACTGATTAGTTCTACGAACACGACAACGAGTCGAAAAGCGTATGCTCACAAGCACTCGATTGAGCAAGCGCGAAAACGGCACACCGTAACGAGCGCGCGATCGGCGAGAGGATGCACCGTGGGTGACCAGCCACGTCAGGATCAACTGGATCTCGAGTCTCTGACCAACGGTCCAGAAGCCGATCCCGAACCGGCCATCCGCGTGTCGAGCGAGCCCGTCCAGGGCGGCTTGTTCCCCGACGACTCCGTGCCCGACGAACTGGTCGGCTACCGCGGCCCCAGTGCCTGCCAGATTGCCGGCATCACCTACCGCCAGTTGGACTACTGGGCCCGCACCTCACTGGTCGTGCCGTCGATTCGCAGCGCCGCCGGCTCCGGTAGTCAGCGCCTGTACTCATTCAAAGACATCCTGGTGCTCAAGATCGTCAAGCGATTGCTCGACACCGGCATCTCGCTGCACAACATTCGCGTGGCGGTCGACCATCTGCGCCAGCGCGGCGTCCAGGACCTGGCCAACATCACCCTGTTCTCCGACGGCACCACGGTCTACGAGTGCACCTCGGCCGAGGAAGTCGTCGACCTGCTGCAGGGCGGACAGGGCGTGTTCGGCATCGCCGTATCCGGTGCAATGCGCGAATTGACCGGCGCCATCGCCGATTTCCCCGGCGAGCGTGCCGACGGCGGCGAGTCGATCGCCGCTCCGGAGGACGAGCTGGCTTCGCGGCGCAAACACCGCGACCGCAAGATCGGCTGATCCGGCCGCTTCGTGCCGGTGCCGCCGGTCACGCCCGCGGCGCCCAGTAGGTAAACTCGACCACGCATCGTTCTATCGCGGGAGAGTTCCGTGGCCGCCAGCCACGGACGCCGAAGGAGCAACACCTCTCCGTCAACCTCTCAGGCAACCGGACCGCGCCAGACCCCGATGCCTCTGGAAAGTGGTGGCAGTCGGCCGCCCGCCCATGGGGAAAGACATCCGTCGAATCTCTCAGGCGCCCGGTTCGGGTAGACGACAGAGGGGGAGGACCTGGTTCCTCGTCGTCAGGAGTTCGCCATGTCCGACCACACCAACCCCCTGTTCGCCGACCGGCACATCGGCCCGGACAGCGCCGCCGTCGCGGCGATGCTCGAGGTCATCGGGGTCGACTCGCTTGACGAACTGGCCCGCAAGGCTCTGCCCACGGGAATCCTCGACGCCCTGACCGACTCCGGCGCCGCACCCGGATTGGACCTGCTCCCACCGGCGGCCAGCGAGGCCGAGGCGTTGGCTGAGCTGCGGACGATGGCCGACGAGAACGTCGGCGCGGTCTCGATGATCGGCCAGGGGTACTACGACACGTACACACCGCCGGTGTTGCTGCGCAACATCCTGGAGAACCCGGCCTGGTACACCGCTTACACCCCGTACCAACCAGAGATCAGCCAGGGCCGGCTCGAAGCGCTACTCAACTTCCAGACCATGGTCGCCGACCTGACCGGGCTCGAAGTGGCCAACGCGTCGATGCTCGACGAGGGCACCGCGGCCGCCGAGGCGATGACACTGATGCATCGCGCCGTGCGCACCAACGCGAACCGGTTGGCCGTCGACGTCGACGTCTTCGCCCAGACCGCCGCGATACTCGCCACCCGCGCCGAGCCGCTGGGCATCGAGATCGTCACCGCCGACCTGCGTGAGGGACTGCCGGAGGGTGAATTCTTCGGCGTGATCACGCAGTTGCCCGGTGCCACCGGCCGAATCACCGACTGGTCGGCGTTGATCTCCGAGGCGCACGACCGGGGCGCGCTGGTGGCCATCGGCGCCGACCTGCTCGCGCTGACCCTGCTGACGCCGCCGGGGGAGATCGGCGCCGACGTGGCCTTCGGCAGCACCCAACGTTTTGGGGTGCCAATGGGATTCGGCGGCCCGCACGCCGGATACCTGGTCGTGCACGAGAAGCACGCGCGCCAGCTGCCGGGTCGACTGGTCGGCGTTTCCTTGGATGCCGACGGCTCGCCCGCCTACCGGCTGGCGTTGCAGACGCGTGAGCAACACATCCGCCGCGACAAGGCGACCAGCAACATCTGTACCGCGCAGGTGCTGTTGTCGGTGATGGCCGCGATGTACGCGAGCTACCACGGTGCCGACGGACTGACCGGCATCGCCCGACGGGTGCACGGCCACGCCGCGGCCATCGGCACCGCTCTCGGCGATAAGTTGGTGCACGACAACTACTTTGACACCGTCCTGGCGCACGTGCCGGGCCATGCCGACAAGGTGGTCGCGGCGGCCAAAGCCCACGGCATCAACCTATGGCGGGTCGACGACGACCACGTGTCGGTGACCTGTGACGAGGTCACCACCGACGTGCATGTGGCAGAGGTGCTGGATGCGTTCGGGGTCACCGCCGCCAAGTCCTCGTCGGCTGACATCGCAACGCGCACATCGGAGTTTCTGACGCACCCGGCGTTCCTCAAGTACCGCACCGAGACATCGATGATGCGGTACCTGCGTTCGCTGGCGGACAAGGACCTCGCGCTGGACCGCAGCATGATTCCGCTCGGCTCGTGCACGATGAAGCTCAACGCGGCGGCTGAGATGGAGTCGATCACCTGGCCGGAGTTCGCTCGCCAGCATCCGTTCGCACCGGCGTCCGACAGCCGGGGTCTGCGTCGGCTGATCGCCGATTTGGAGACCTGGCTGGTGCAGATGACGGGGTACGACGCGGTGTCGCTGCAACCCAATGCCGGGTCGCAGGGGGAGTACGCCGGGCTGCTGGCCATCCACGCCTACCACGCCGGCCGCGGCGAGCCGGAGCGCAACATCTGCCTGATCCCGTCCAGCGCGCACGGCACCAACGCCGCGTCCGCCGCGCTGGCCGGCATGAAAGTCGTCGTGGTGGCCTGCCGGTCCAACGGCGACGTCGACCTCGACGACCTGCGGGCCAAGATCAGCGAGCACGCCGAGCGGCTGTCGACGCTGATGATCACCTACCCGTCGACGCACGGCGTATACGAGCATGACGTGGCTGAGGTCTGCGCGGCCGTGCACGACGCGGGCGGCCAGGTCTACATCGACGGCGCCAACCTGAACGCGCTGGTCGGGCTGGCCCGGCCAGGAAATTTCGGTGGCGACGTCAGCCACCTGAACCTGCACAAGACCTTCTGCATCCCGCATGGCGGTGGCGGTCCCGGTGTCGGGCCGGTCGCGGCACGTTCGCATCTGGCGCCTTTCCTGCCCGGTCACCCACATGCCCCCGAATTGCCTGGCGGGCCAACGGTTTCGGCAGCGCCCTACGGTTCGGCGTCAATTCTGCCGATCAGCTGGGCCTACATCCGGATGATGGGTGCACCCGGCCTGCGGCTGGCGTCGTTGACCGCAATAGCCTCGGCCAACTACATCGCGCGCCGCCTCGACGAGTACTACCCGGTGTTGTACACCGGCGAGAACGGCATGGTGGCCCACGAGTGCATCCTGGACCTGCGGCCGATCACCAAGTCGACCGGAGTGACCGTCGACGACGTCGCAAAGCGGTTGGCGGACTACGGATTCCACGCACCGACCATGAGCTTCCCGGTCGCGGGCACGCTGATGGTCGAGCCGACCGAGAGTGAGAGCCTCGAGGAGGTCGACGCGTTCTGCGACGCGATGATCGCCATCCGCGGCGAAATCGACAAGGTCGGCGCAGGCGAGTGGACGGTGGAGGACAACCCGCTGCGGGGCGCGCCGCACACCGCGGAGTGCCTGCTGGTGGACAAGTGGGAGCACCCGTACACCCGTGAGGTCGCGGCATACCCGCTGGGCAAAGGCTTCCGGCCCAAGGTGTGGCCGCCAGTGCGTCGCATCGACGGCGCCTACGGCGACCGCAACCTGGTCTGCTCCTGCCCGCCGGTGGAGTCCTACGCCTGACCCTTACAAGCCCAGCGCGGCGAGGATCTGCTGCGGCACGACGTCCACCAGTAGGGTGTCGAAGCCGCCGAGCGGTTCCACGCTGACGTTGGCCAGATCGCCCAGACCCAGATCGCCGAGCAGGCCGCTGAGCGTCAGCCCGGACAAATCGCCCAGGTTGCTCAGGTTCAGCGGCAGATCGGACAGGCCGAGGTCGTTGAGCAGGGTGCCCAGGTTCAGGCTGTTCAGCAAGTCCGTGACGTTCAGGCCGAGGATCGGATTCGCGACGGTACCCAGGTCTTTCAGCAGGTCGCCCAGAGTCAGGGCACCAGTCGCGTTGGACAAGCCCAGGTCTCCCAGTAACGTGCCTAGATCGAGGTTGCCCGGAAGTGTGATACCCAGGCTCGTCAGCACGTCACTGATGTCGATGTTGGCCAGGTCAGCGTTGCTCGGGAGGTTGATACCCAAGTCGCCGAGCAATGTATCGAGGCTCAGCGATCCGCCGAGCCCTTGGCCGATGGTCACGCCGGTCAGCAGTTCCCCGAGATTTAGCTGATTCAGCAGACCCTCGACGGTGGGGATAGCCAACAGGGTGTTGATGAGGGTCTCGGTCGGCCCGCCGATAGCCGTTCCAGCGTCCCCAAGCAAGGTCCCCAGCTGGAGCGTGTTCAAGTCGAGGTCCGTCAGAAGACTGGTCAGAGTGGTACTGCCCAGGGTTGCGCCGGTCGGCAAGTCAACGCCAAAGCTCGTCAAGATGCTGCTCAAGCTCAAGCCGCTTAAATCGCTGAGCGGTGAGTTGATACCGAAATCGCTCAATACGTCGCTCAGAGTCAGACTGCTCAAGTCGACGTTGGTGTCCAGACCCAGGCCGCTCAAAATATTCGTCAGGCTGAGGCTGGGCAGATCCAGCCCGCTGAGGCCGAGTCCGTCGAGCAACCCACCCAGCGTGGTGATCGGATCGGTCAGGCCGGCTAGCAGCGTGCCCAGGCCCTGGTCGCTGAGCCCCAGGTCGCTGAACAACGAGCCCAGGTTTAGGTCGCCCAGCCCGATCTGATTCAGCAAGCTGGTGAGGTCGAGGCTCGTCAGGGGAGTGTTGCCCAGGCCCAGCGCGTTGATCAGGTCGGGCAGGTTGATGTCGATGTTCGCGGAGGTCTCCGGGGCCAGCAGGCCGTTGTAGAGCGGAATGGTGATGGCGCCGTTGAGCAGACTGACCGTGTCCGTGCCGTTGAGGTACGCGTTGAGGACGGTGGCCAGACCCTCGGAGAGGTTGGTCAACGACGGGTCGGTCTGCAGCTGCTGGGCAACGGTTTCGAGCGTGGTGAACGTGGCGCCCGTGGCCCCCAGGCCGGCGAGCGCAAGCTCGAGCCCCGGCGGCAACTCCACCGAAATCGTGGCCGGAAGCGACGTGAGGTCCGTGGTGACCGTGGGGTCGAAGTTCGCCAACGCTTCAATCACACCGAACGGGTTGGTGACGAGCTGGTCGAACAGCTGCGTGATGTCCGACGAGCTGGCATTGCCGATGATGCTGTCCAGGTTGGCGGTCGTGTTGGAAATCAGCTCCGACCAGGCATCGACGAGTTGGACCGGCCGCGTTTCGACTCTGGGCGGCGGTACCGCCAGCGGAGTAACAGCAATGATGCTGGCGCCGACCAGCGCGATTCCGGCGGTGGCGTAGGGGCGAAGGGCGTGTTGCATGGCGGGCATCTCCTTTTTGAACACCACGCTGTGATGGCCGTCACATACTGTGACAGAGGGAGACATTACCTGAGGTAGGTCTGAGAAATTGGACAAACTTCTAATGTGAATCGATTCACTAGTCCGGACCATCGGGCTAAGCGCAGGACGTGCGCGACAGCGCACACACTTGCGGCAAGGCACGTCGACGGTTCGATGGCATCTCAGCTTGCATTCGAACAAAACGGTGGCGTGTTCGAATGCATTCGAAATCGATCTGTGCTCAACCTGGGCGATTACGGGCAGGCCGCATCAACTCAGGAAGTTGGTCACCGCGCTAGCCAGATCGGGCGATGCCGATGTTGCGAGGTTCAGGTAGCCACCGCCCGAGAGCTTGGCGACAGCCTCCCAGGTGTCCCGATCGGGGTCGGAACCGAAATCGATGACATTAACCGCGACCGGCTTGGCCGGATCCGCACTCTGCTTGATGAAATCCTGCAGTCCCTGTCCGCCCAGACTCTGGTCGGTGTGCGGGCCAGACGTGATCACCAGGACCGAATTTGTCTGTCCGGCATGGAATTTGGCTTGCGCGTTCTGGTAGAGCAGCCGCAGCGTGGTAAATGACACCGCTCCGCCCGACGATGCGTGCTGGCGATCGAGTGCCGCGGTCAACTCTTCCGTCCGGGGCTTGCCGTCGACCTCGTCGCCCAGCGGACCCGCCGCCACCTCGGAGCGGCCCTCTTTACCGTCGAAGGTCCACAACCCGATAACGGCGTTGGGCGCCAACGCCTTGATCCGGTCGTCGAGCGCGCTGACCACGTTGCCCAGCCGGGTCTTGCCACCTTCATCGGTCGTCATCGACTGCTCGAGCATGATGGTTGCCGCCGGGGCGCTCGCCGGCGCCGACACGGTGTTGGCCAGCGCGGCACGCGTTCCGTCGTCACCGACTGACAATGTCGACGGCAGGGCCGGGAAACGGGTGACATAGCTCTTCGGCGTCTTGGTGCCCTCGGCCCGGAAACCGGCTTTCGCCAGCTCCGCCAACTGGTCGGGCTTGTGCATGAAGCGGGCGAATTCGCTGGCCGCCGTCACCTGCTCCTGTGACAGCCAGGAGCCGCTCAGCAACACGGTGGGGTAGTCGGCGACGGCGGCGGCACCCGGCGGCAGCCACGCGCTCAGGGCGCTACCGGCATCGGGTTGCGACTCTCCGCGGGCGAATACCTGCTGTTCGGTCGTCACCACCGCGTGCACCGGGGCTGCCGCCGCATTACCGGTCTTGAGCAGCGCGTTCATCGCCTCGCCCAGCGAATTGTCGGCGAGCTTCGGCTGCCCGCCGATGAGTGTCCGCACGGCGCCGCTACCGTCGGTCGGTGGGGCCCCGGGCGGGGCTGACGCGGCTGCCACGGCTTCGCCGGCGAGGTATGCGGCGTCGCTGTTGCCGCCGAGCGGCAGCGCCAGACGCAGTGATCCCCAGGTCGGCAAGTTGAGCCCAGCCAGCGAGTCGGGTTTGGTCTGCAGATCGGGCAAGGCTGCCCATTTTTGGTCGCTCATTGCTTTTTGAAGTTCCGGTCGCATTGCGAGCACCACCGGCGAGGTGACCAGCGATCGGCTGTCGCTGACCGTTTCCTTGCCCACCGCGGCGGTGAGTCGCGCGGCTGACACCGAACTGCCCGGGATCCACAGCGCCGGCCGCTGACCCAGATCGCCTGGCCAGTTGCCGATGAAGCCGTCGATAACCGCGTCGGAGCCGGCGGATTTCACCCCGATGGCGACGCAGTGGTCGCCGACCGGTGCAGATTGCCCGTTGAACCGCTCGGCGAGATGTTGCACCTGGTCGGAGATCGACGAGTCGGCGATCACGGCGATCGGCAGCTTTTCGCCGACGCACCGTGCGCTGTGTGAGCGGTTGGACAGCGCGTCCCCGAAGAAGCGCCACAGGATGACGACGCCCACCACCACGACGACCGAGATCAGGGCTGCGATCACGCCGATGCTGACGCCGCGCCGTCCGCCTTCGGTGCGGTGACCGCCACTGAAACCGGGCAGGCCGCGATGGCCACCCGTCGGCGGTCCCGAAGGCGGGCTCGGCGGATCTTGGTCGCGCCGAGGGAAGTCGGGAAAGTCGTCCGACGGATCGATAACAGCGGCAGGCACGTCGTCGTCGCGCTCCGCCCGGGCGGGGCGGGTAAATTCCGCGCCGGGATCGTCTGCCGGCTCATCGAAGTCGAAAAACCCTGGGCTGCTGGGAAATTCGTCGGAGAAATCCTCCGGCGGACGACGCGGATAACGCGGCGCCGAGGAGGAACCGGGATGCGGTGGCTCGTCGGCGGGCGGACTCGGAGGTTCCCCATAGCCTTCGGCATCCCCGAAATGCTCTGACTCGGCGTGGTCGTCCGAGGAGTCGTCGATCGGTTCTTCGTCGTCGTCGGGAGCTCTGTGCCTACCCATGCCGGTCCTCTCGTGAGCGCCGGAGGTGCCTGCAGCCGCTAGTCATCGGAGTGTTGGAAATTCCCCGCACATACGTCACTTATCGGCGCGAGCCTTGAACTCGCGCCGGCGCCGATGCAGGATCGGCTCGGTGTAACCGCTGGGCTGCTGGGCGCCCTGCAGGATCAGCTCCTGGGCGGCCAGGAACGCGATGCTGTCGTCGAAGTCCGGTGCCATCGGCAGGTAGCCGGAGTCACCGGCGTTCTGCGCGTCCACCAGCGGAGCCATCCGCTCCAGGCTAGCGCGCACATCCTCTTCGGTGATGACGCCATGCCGTAGCCAGTTGGCCAGTAGCTGGCTGGAAATCCGCAGCGTGGCACGGTCTTCCATCAGTGCGACATCATGGATGTCGGGCACCTTCGAGCAGCCGACACCGGCGTCGATCCAGCGCACGACATAGCCCAGGATCGACTGACAGTTGTTGTCGACCTCTTCGCGAATCTCCTCCGGGGCCCAGGCCAACTCCTTGGCCAGCGGCACGGTCAGCAATTCGTCGATGGTGGCGCGCTTCTTGCCTTCGAGTTCTTTCTGCACGGAAGCGACATCGACGTAGTGGTAATGCATGGCGTGCAGCGTGGCGGCCGTCGGCGAGGGCACCCAGGCGGTGGTGGCGCCGGCCTTGGGCTGGCCGATCTTCTGCTCCATCATGTCGGCCATCAGCTCGGTCATGGCCCACATGCCCTTACCGATCTGCGCCTTGCCCGTGAAGCCGGCCGCCAGACCGGTGTCGACGTTGTTGTCCTCGTAGGCCTTGATCCAGGTGGTGCTCTTCATCGCACCCTTGCGGATCATCGGGCCGGCTTCCATCGAGGTGTGGATCTCGTCGCCGGTGCGGTCCAGGAAGCCGGTGTTGATGAACACCACCCGGTCGGCGGCGGCCTTGATGCACGCCTTGAGGTTGACCGTGGTGCGGCGTTCCTCGTCCATGATGCCGACCTTCAGCGTGCCCTGCGGTAGGCCGAGGACGTCCTCGACGCGGCTGAACAGCTCGCAGGTGAACGCGACCTCGTCGGGCCCGTGCATCTTGGGCTTGACGATGTAGACCGATCCGGTGCGGCTATTGGTCAGCGGACCGTTGCCGTCACCGGTCTTGAGCCCGTGGATCGCGGTCAAGCCGGTGAACAGCGCGTCCTGGATGCCCTCGAAAACCTCGTTACCCTCGGAGTCCACGATGGCGTCGTTGGTCATCAGGTGGCCGACGTTGCGGACGAACAGCAGGCTGCGTCCGGGCAGGGTCAGCTCGCCACCGTCGGGTGTCTGGTAGGTGCGGTCCTGGTTGAGCACGCGGTGGATGGTCTTGCCGCCCTTGTCGACCTCTTCGGACAGGTCACCCCGATTCAATCCGAGCCAGTTGCGGTAACCCAGCACCTTGTCATCGGCGTCGACGGCCGCGACCGAGTCCTCGAAGTCCATGATCGTGGTGATCGCCGACTCGAGCACGACGTCCTTGATGCCGGCCTTGTCGGTCTTGCCGATCGGCGACTGCGGGTCGACCAGGATTTCGATGTGCAGGCCGTGATTGACCAGCAGCACCGACCAGCTGGGGGAGCCGAGCTCACCGGTGTAGCCGATGAACTTCTCCGGGCTGGCCAGATCGACGGAACCGTCGCCGGTCGCGACCTTGAGGTGACCGTCCTCAACGCTCAGCCCGGTCGCGTCGGACCAGGAGCCGGACGCCAGTGGGACGGCCTCGTCCAGGAACGTGCGCGCGTAGGCGATGACCTTGTCGCCGCGGACCCGGTTGTAGCTGGTGCCCTTGTCGGCGCCGCCGTCCTCGGGGATCACATCGGTGCCGTACAGCGCGTCATACAGCGAACCCCATCGGGCGTTCGCGGCGTTCAGCGCGAACCGCGCGTTGAGGACCGGCACCACCAGCTGCGGTCCGGCCGTCGTGGTGATCTCGTCGTCGACGCCGGCAGTGGTGATGGTGAAGTCGGCGGGTTCGGGCTGCAGATAACCGATTTCGGTGAGGAACTCGCGGTAGGCCTCGGGGTCCAGCGGCTCGATGACGTGCTGGCGGTGGTATTTGTCGATTTGCGCCTGCAGCTGATCGCGACGCGCCAACAGGTCCTGGTTTTGCGGCTGCAGGTCAGTGACGACCTTGTCCACGCCGGACCAGAAGCTGTCGGGGTCTATGTCGGTGCCGGGCAGAGCCTCATTGTTGACGAAGTCGTACAGCACTTGGGCGACGCGCAGGTTCCCCACCGACACGCGATCAGTCATCTCTTCCTCCGGACTTACCTGTCGAAAACACGTCTCAGCCTACCGGCCGGTCGCCCTCCTACTGGTAACCGGCAACCTGCGGCAGTAGCTCGCAACGGCTCGTCGCGAGCTGCAATGGCCTTCTGGCAACGCATGTACTCGGCGCGGCCGACCACATCTTCGACCGCGATGGGTGGGTACGCGCGGACCATTACTACACGCAGTCGAGCACGCAGTGCAGCGGCACGAATTGCAGTAGTCGCCTACTCAAGCGCCCACGACTGCAGCACCAAATACTATGCGCAGCACTTTTTCGGATAGGAGCCCTGCCATGAGTAGCTACAGCCGCAACCGCCGGCGGGCTGTCGGTAGGGATGCGAGAGGAAAAGCAATGTGGCGTTCTCGTGATCGCGTTCGGCTGGGCCTGCGGACCGTGTGGTTGGGTATTGGGGCGGCGCTGGTCGCTGCGCCGGCGGTCGGCTCGGCCGACTCGTCTAACGACTGGCTGTCGTCGATCGATCCATTGCTGGGCGGCGTGTCCGTCCCCGCGGCAGATCCCGCCCAGGCTATGGATATGCAGATCTCGATCAACGGGACGTCGTTAATCGAGGGCCCCAACACCGCATTCGCCTTTTCGGGACCCGGGACCATTGCGATCGCCATCGGCGATAACAGCTACGCCTCCGCCCAGAACGGCACGTTCGACTTCGCATTCGCCAACGGCACCAACAGCTTCGCCGAGGCCGAGATCGGCAATTTCGACGTCGCAGTTGCCGACGGCAGCAACGCTGTCGCCAAGGCCGGCGAATACGCTGGGCTGGTGCCGGGATTGTGGTCTCCGACCAATTTCGACACCGCCTTGGTCTTCGGCGACAACAGCACCGCCGAAGCCGGCTTCGAGGGAATCAACAACACCGTCGGCTTCGGCGACCTCGCCGCCGCGTTCGGTGACAATCTGTACGCCCAAGCTGCCACCACCCCCTTTGCGGTCGACATCGTGCCGTCTGACGTATCGCCCGACCAGTGGGTGTCGTCGTTCGAAAGTCTGCTGTCAACTCTGGAAAGCCTGTTGCCGTTGCTGTAACTACGGTGCTACCGAACAGGCCCCCATCGGGTGGCCAATCGGCGTCTGGTCTCACCCACGTCCCGTCCCGTCGCGCACGACGCCGACCAGGTCGCGCACCAAGTCCTCCAGTGCGACCATCGCAACCACCGCGCCGCCGTCACGAGCGGTGACCAGCGCAAGGTGGCTGTTGGTGCGGCGCATCCGCGACAGTGCTTCGGGAACGCTCAGCGACTCCGAAATGCGGGGCAGTGGCCGAACTCGGGCCACGTCGATCACGGCCTGCGGGTCGTCGGCCAGCGACAGCACATCTTTGATGTGCAGGTACCCGACGAAGTTGCCATCGATACCGGCTACCGGGAATCGCGAGTATCCCGTTGCCGCCAAAGCCTTTTCGACGACGCCGACCGTTGGGCCGGAGCCCGCTGCAGCCACCGGGACGGCGTGGATCTCAGCGACCGGGACCGCCACATCGGCGACCATGCGGTTGCGGATCTGCAGCGCCCGCGTCAGCCGGGTGTGCTCCTCGGGATCCAGCAAGCCCTTTGACACCGACTCGGCGATCATCTCGCTGAGTTCGACCGTGGAGACGGTGACATCGAGCTCGTCGCGCGGGCGGACCCGCAGCGCGCGCAGGATCACGCTGTTGCAGCGGCTGTAGAAATTGACGACGGGCCGGACCGCGCGCGCATAGACGAGATAGATCGGGATGAGCAGCATCGCCGCCCGCTCCGGACCTGCCATCGCGATGTTCTTCGGCACGATCTCGCCGAGCAGCAGGTGCAGTATCACCACGATCGCCAGCGCCACCACGAAAGCCGTTGTGTTCAGCAGCGCCGAGGACTTGCCTAGCAGGTCGAACGAGCGTCGCAGCAGGTCGGCGACGGCCGGCTCGCCGATGCGCCCGAGCAGGATCGACGACACCGTGACACCGAGCTGCGCGCCGGCGAACATCAGCGGCAGCTGCTCGCCGGCCCGGATCACCGTGATCGCGCCAGACCTGCCCTGCTCGGCCAGCCCTTCGAGGCGGTCGCGTCGCGCGGAGATCAACGAGAACTCGGCGGCGACAAAAAACGCGTTCGCGCCGATCAACAGCACGGTCGCCAACAACTCGAATAGATCGCCCATCAGCGACCTCGTATCGCGCCGGAATCGGCGCGGTCCGGCAGCTGAGTCAACTCGAGCAGGTCGATGCGGCGACCGTCCATTCGCAGCACCCGGGCCCGCCACGCAGAGGTGTGCGGGATCCCATCGTGTTCATATCCACTCAGCTGCACCTCGTCGCCGATGACCGGCATACGACCCAGCTGTTCCAAGACCAGCCCGCCGATCGTCTCGTATTCGCCTTCGGGGGCGTGATAACCGGTCGCGGCGGCCACCTCGTCGATGCGCAGCAGGCCGGCCACCCGCCACCCGCGGTCGACCGCCACCACATCCTGGCTGGCGTCGTCGTGCTCGTCGCGTACGTCGCCGACGATCTCCTCGATCAGGTCCTCTACGGTGACCATTCCCGCGGTGCCGCCGTACTCGTCGACCACCATCGCGGTCTGCAGGGCGTTGGCCCGGATCTGTCCCATCAGCGCGTCGCCGTCCAGCGTGGACGGGACCTTGGCGACCGGCTGCGCGACGGTGGTGGCCAGCGTGCGTTCACGCTCGGCCGGTGGCACCGCGAAGACCTGCTTGACGTGCACGATGCCGACCGTCTCGTCAAGGTCGCCGTCGACGATCGGGAACCGCGAGAAACCGCTCTCGGTGGCCGCCTCCACCAAGTCAGCCACAGTGTTGTCTACCTGCAGCGCAACAATTTTCGACCGCGGCGTCATCAATTCCTCGGCGGTCAGCTCACCGAACTGCAGTGACCGGTCCAACAGCGCCGCGGTGGCCGGATCCAGCGAGCCGCTGCGCGCCGACGTACGCACCAGCGAGACCAGCTCCTGCGCCGACCGGGCCGACCGCAACTCTTCGGCCGGTTCGATACCCAGCTTGCGCAGTATCCAGTTGGCCACTCCGTTGGTCAGCCGGATCGGCCCCGTCATCAGCCAGGAGAACAGCAGCTGCATACTGGCCACCGCCCGCGCGGTCGCGAGCGGGCGGGCCACCGCCAGGTTCTTCGGGACCAACTCACCGAAGATCATCGACAGCGACGTGACGACCAGCAGTGTCACGAAGGTGATGATCGCGTTGGCAACCCGGTCGGGCACCCCGAGCGCATCCAGGCCCGGGTGCGGTAACTGCGCTACCAGTGGTTCAGTCAGGTAACCGGTGATCAGCGTGGTGATCGAGATACCGAGCTGCGCCCCGGACAGCTGAAAAGACAGGCTGCGGTGGGCGCGCTGCACGTAGCGGTCGCGACGCCCGCCGTGGCGTGCGTTGGCCTCGACCGTGCTGCGCTCGAGTGTGGTGAGTGAGAATTCAGCGGCGACGAACAGCGCCGTGCCGGCCGTGAGCAGCCCGATCGCCAGCAGACTGAGCAGGATGACAAGCAGATTCATCGAGGCCACCCTCCAACGGTCGTGACCCGCTTCACCCGGGCTTCGCCCGCGATCGCGATCACTCCGCCCTCAACGGTCGTGACCCGCTTCACCCGGGCTTCGCCCGCGATCGCGATCACTCCGCCCTCAACGGTCGTGACCCGCTTCACCCGGGCTTCGCCCGCGATCGCGATCACTCCTGGAGAAGGAGGCTCCTCTGGGTCGGTGTCACACACGCCGGTCGGCGCGGGTGCCTGCGGCACGGGGACCCTTTCTTCGATGTATCCACTCACACGTGAACTCTGATGGTAGCGAAGGCGCGACGCGCCCGAGCTCGCGTCGCGGTGGCGACACGCCCCGGTTCACCACCCGAACGGCAGGGGATGCCCCTCGGCGAAGCCCGCGGCGGACTGGATGCCGACCACCACCCGCTCGTGCAGTTCTGCCAGCGTGGACGCCCCGACGTAGGTGCAGGTGCTCCGGACGCCGGAGGTGATGTGGTCGAGCAGATCCTCGACGCCTCCGCGGACCGGGTCCAGCGCCATCCGCGACGTCGAGATGCCTTCTTCGAACAGCGCCTTACGGGCACGCTCAAAAGCGCTGTCGGCGGTGGCACGGGCGACCACCGCGCGCTTGGAGGCCATGCCGTAGCTCTCCTTGTACGGCTTGTTGTCCCGGTCGCGCAGCAGGTCGCCGGGCGACTCGTAGGTGCCGGCAAACCACGACCCGATCATCACGTTGGACGCCCCGGCTGCCAGTGCCAGCGCCACGTCGCGCGGGTGCCGCACCCCGCCGTCGGCCCACACGTGCGCACCGAGTTGCCTTGCCGCCGAGGCACATTCGAGGACTGCCGAGAACTGGGGACGCCCGACACCGGTCATCATGCGGGTGGTGCACATCGCACCCGGGCCCACCCCGACCTTGACAATCGACGCACCGGCGTTCAGCAGGTCACGGGTACCGTCCGCCGACACGACATTGCCCGCGACCAGCGGTACGCCCAGGTCCAGCGACGCAATCGACTTGATGGCGTCCAGCGCCTTGGTCTGGTGGCCGTGGGCGGTGTCGACGATCACCAGGTCGGCGCCGGCCTCGGCCACCGCCTGCGCCTTGGCGACCACATCGCCGTTGATGCCGACCGCGGCGGCGATGCGCAACCTGCCGTGCGCGTCGACGGCCGGCGGGTAGATGCCGGCGCGGATCGCACCGGTCCGGGTCAGCACGCCGGCGAGCGTCCCGTCGGCGGCGGTCATCACCGCGACGTCGACCGGAGTGTGCTCGAGCAGATCGAAGACTTCTCGCGGGTTCGTTCCGACCGGGGCGATGACGAAGTCGGTGATCGCCACGTCGCGAACCCGGGCGAAGCGGTCGACTCCGTCGCAGCACGATTCGGTGACCAACCCGATCGGTCGTCCCTCGAAGGTGACGACCGCGGCCCCATGCGCGCGTTTGGAGATCAGCGCCAGTGCGTCGGACACCGAGTCCTCGGGTCCCAGGATCACCGGGGTGTCGACCACCAGGTCGCGACTTTTGACGAAGTCCACCGTCTGCTGCACCGCGGTCACCGGAAGGTCTTGCGGCAGAACGACAATCCCGCCGCGGCGGGCTACCGTCTCGGCCATTCGACGGCCCGCGACCGCGGTCATGTTGGCCACCACCACCGGGATCGTGGTACCGGACCCGTCGTAGGTCGACAGGTCGACGTCGAAGCGCGACGCGACGTCGGAGTGGTTCGGCACGATGAAGACGTCGTCGTACGTCAGGTCGTACGCGGGGCGATGCCCGTCCAGGAACCTCATCACGCCCCGCTAGGCAGGAACTTCGCTGCGGTCTCCACTCCAGAGGGTGTGGAATTTCTTGCTCGGGTCTTCATCAGTCCGTCCGTAGGTGTGGGCGCCGAAGAAGTCCCGCAGGCCCTGGGTGAGCGCGGCGGGCAGTCTCTCGGTGCGCAGTGCGTCGTAATAGGACAGCGCCGAGGCGAAGCCTGGAATCGGGATACCCAGTTCGGTCGCGGTCACCACGACGCGACGCCAACTGTCGACGCCTGCTTCGATCGCGCTGCGGAAGTACGGCGCGGCGATCAGGGTGGGCAGGTCGGGGTTCTCGTCGAACGCCTCTTTGATCCGGTTGAGGAATTTGGCCCGAATGATGCATCCGCCGCGCCAGATGGTGGCCATGTCCCCAGGGGTGATGCCCCAGTCGTATTCGGCGCTGCCGGCCTGGATCTGGTTGAAACCCTGGGCGTAGGCGATGATCTTCGACGCATACAGCGCCTTGCTGACGTCGTCGATGAACTGCTGTGCGTCGCTTGGTTTTTCGCCCAACTCGCCGGACGCCAGTCCGGTGGTGGCCTTGCGTTGGGGCACCGAACCGGACAGTGCGCGGGCAAACACCGCCTCGGCGATACCGGTGACCGGTACGCCGAGGTCGAGCGCGGACTTCACCGTCCACCGACCGGTGCCTTTCTGCTCGGCCTCGTCGACGATGACGTCCACCAAGGGCTCGCCGGTCTTGGCATCGGTCTGGCGCAGCACCTCCGCGGTGATCTCGATCAGGAAGCTGTCCAGGTCGCCGGAGTTCCATTCGGCGAACACGTCGGCGATCTCCGGCGCGGTCTTGCCGAGCGCATCGCGCAGCAGCTGGTAGGCCTCGCCGATGAGCTGCATGTCGGAGTACTCGATGCCGTTGTGCACCATCTTGACGAAGTGCCCGGCGCCATCGGGTCCGATGTGGGTGCAGCATGGGACGCCGTCGACATGCGCGGAGATCTCCTCCAGCAGCGGGCCAAGCGACTTGTACGACTCGGCGGGTCCGCCGGGCATGATCGACGGGCCCTTGAGCGCGCCCTCTTCACCGCCGGAGATGCCGGCGCCGACGAAATGCAGGCCGCGCTCGCGGATAGCCTTTTCACGACGGATGGTGTCGGTGTACAGCGCGTTGCCGCCGTCGATGATGATGTCACCATCTTCCATCGCGTCGGCGAGTTCATTGATCACCGCGTCGGTGGGGTCACCGGCTTTGACCATGATGATCACCCGGCGCGGTTTCTCCAGCGCGTCCAGGAATTCTTCGATCGTCTCCGATCGCACGAACGTGCCCTCGTCGCCGTGCTCGGAGAGCAACGCATCCGTCTTGGCGATCGACCGGTTGTGCAACGCGACCGTGTATCCGTGGTGGGCGAAGTTGCGGGCCAGGTTCGAGCCCATCACCGCCAGGCCGGTGACGCCGATCTGCGCGGTCCCGGTCTTTGATTCCGACGAGCTCATATGTGCGCCTCTCAATTCGTGGCTTCTTTCCAAGGCTCTGCACCGAACACTGTGGCACAGCATGATTCATGCCTGTGCAAAGTATCGCCCTAGTCCGCTGAGTGGCAGGTTGCCGGGTTAGACCGCGGTGAACAGCCGGTGCAGTTCGGTGAGCCAGGGGATAGCGAGCGCGATGGTCGGGACGACCAGCACGGCGGCGGCCGCGAGGTAGGCCGCCGTCGAAACCCGCAGACTGTTACCGCTGCCGGACAGCCGTCGCACCCGCAGCAGGGTGTGCGCGCCGCCGGCGGCCAGGGCACCGATCGGCGGGCGGCTCGACGCACAGGCAACCAGGGCGCGGGCCAGGGGAGCGCGGCCGGCCACCCGGACGGCGGCGTCGTCGGCCAGCAATTCGGCCAGCAACTGCACCGCGTCCAGAGCGCTTGCGCTGCGGACGAATCGGGGGAATGCGGCATGTGCGGCGGTGAACGCCTCGAGCACCAGATCGTGGCGGGCACGCAGATGAGCGCGCTCGTGACTCAGGATCGCGGCGACCTCGTTTTCGGTGAGCGAGTCCAGCGTGCCTTCGCTGACCACCACCCGGCTGCGCACGCCGGGCAGACAGTAGGCGAGCGGCTGTGCCACTTCCAGCACCCGCAGATCACGTCCGCGCGCGCAGGCCCGCGCGGAGACCAGATCCGGCGACAGGCCCAGCAGGTCGACCAGCATCCGGTGATGGGCCCGCCGGCGGCGGGTGGCCACCGCGACCCGGACAACAGCGACCACCAGTCGCGCACCGATCAGCAGGGTCAGACCGAAAACCGCGACGTCGGCAAGCCATAGCGGCCAGCCGAGCCGACCGATCTCCTCGGCGGGGCTGGCCGTCGGGCGCCCGTCAGCACCCGGAACGAACAACCGACTGGCGATCGCGATACCGGCGCTGAAGGCCGACAACACGGCGGCGACGGCGATTGCCTGCCAGAGCACCATCGCGGCGCGGGGAGCGCGCAACGGCCAGGTGGCCCGCGCCAGCAGAGCCGGGACCGGGCCGACCAGCATCACCGCAAGAACGGTGAAGGCCAGTCCCGACATGGTCCCAGTGTCTCTCAGTCGTCCGGCCGCGCGCCAGCAGACATGGGTTTGCGATGACCTGATTCCAGTTCATCGAGTGCGCGCCGCAACGCCGCGGCCTCGTCGGCGCCGACACGCTCGACGAAGTGCACCAGGGCGGCCCGTCGGCCTCCGGTGTCTGCGGCCTGGTCGAGTGCATCCACCATCAGACCGGCGACCAGTTCGTCGCGTCCGTGGACCGGGGCGTACTGGTGTGCCCGGTCGTCGCGGATTTGTGACACCAGGTTCTTCTTGGCCAGCCGCTGCAGCACCGTCATCACTGTCGTGTAGGCCAGATCGCGCTGTTCAGAAAGCGCTTCGTGCACCTGACGGACCGTTTGCGGGTGGGGAGCCGACCACAGGTGGTCCATCACCGCGCGTTCGAGGTCCCCGAGCCGCGTCAGCTTAGCCATGTTCACTCATCTCCTGTGCAATGCAGCCAGAGTACTCGCGCTTACTACCAACCGTCGTACTCCTCCTGTCGGCGGCACGTACTCATATGGTTAGGCTAACCTTACAACAGGAGGTTTCCGTGACCATCACGATTGACGACCCGCTCATCGCGGCTATGGCCATCGACCGCGTGCTGCCGCTACACGAATCCAGTCGACGGCTTCGCGAGTTGTATCCGCAATGCCCACGGGTGTACGGCGTCGCAGTGCTCGGCGACGTATCGGTACGCCGCTGGTGGCCGTTGGCCTCCGCGCTGAGCACCGACCGATTGCAGACCATGTTCGACGCGGCAGCGGTCGACATGGACCGACGCAGTGCGGCAAGGCAATTGGCGGCGACATTGGTCCACACCGTGATCGGCCGGGTGGTCGCGCTCGTGGTGCTCGAGGCCAGGGCGTGGGACACCGGGCTGGAAAATCTGTGGGTCCACGTCGACTCCGATGGCGTGATCGACTGGGCCGGGGTCGTCGACCCGACGGTGCGGGTGCTGGCCGATGACCCACGTGCCGCCGACGGCGTCGGCGATGGCGTCGTCCGGCTGCCGAGCGAGGCGGCGTTGACGACCTGGGTCGCCCACCGCTGTCACCGAACCCTGGGACCGCTGTTCGCCAAGCTGCACGCGGTCAGCGGGGGCGCCCTGCCGATCGCTGCGATGTGGCACGTCGTCGGATCGATGGTGGTGGCATCTGCCACGCAGGTCCCGCAACTCGCCGGCACCGACGAGCTGACCGCCATGCGCCGCGGTCAAGCGGTCCTCGACGCGCTGGTCGGCTTCGGCTTGCCGGTGCGCGGCCTGTCGGCGGCACGGACACGCAAGAGGGGGACCCCTTGCGAAATTAGGACAGCCTTGCCTATGCTTTTGGCATCGAGCACTACATGACCGCGCCGGAGTCCTGAGGGCTGCAGTGACCCCCGGTCTCTCGATACAGCGAGCCCCGTGCATGACGCACGGGGCTCGCTGCTATCTGAAGTTCGCGTCAGTCTTTGATGAAGTGGTACATCCGGTAGGACAGCCGTCCCCGCTGCAATTCCTTGTACATCAACGTGTCTGGCGCGCCGGCGAACAACTTGCCGAACGGACGCAGGAACACCGGCAGCCGATTACCGACCAGTTCGAGGTACCGGCCCGAGTTGTTGTCCAGCCCGCGCAGCACTTCGGGGTTGATCTCCCGCTTGGATTCCATCCGCATCGGCAGGGCGGCCAGGGCCGCGTCCCATTCCTCGTATTCGAGAAACCCACGAAAGTCGACATAGAGGAAGTGCCCGCCGGGTCGCAGCACTCGCACCATCTCTTTGAGGAAGCGGTCGAAGTGCGGGTAGGCGTGCGAGGCCTCGACGTTGAGCACCGCGTCGAACGACTCGTCGGGGAACGGTAGGTTCTCGGCGTCGCCGTGCACGAAGTCCAGACCCGGCAAGGGATAACGGCGCTTGGCGAATGCCACGCCGTCGGGATTGAAGTCCAGGCCCGTGTAAGACGCCGGGTGCAACGTCTTCATCACGTACGCGCCGCCGCCGCCGTGCCCACAGCTGGGCTCCAGCACCTTCTTGCCGGTGAGGTCGGTCTGAGTCGCCGTGCGGTGGTAGAGCTGAATACCCCACCGGTTCTTCTCGTCTTCCGGGGCCAGCGGCAGGCCCATCGGCGGGTCTTCCTCGTAGCCCCAGTTCAGGAAGACGACGTCATCCTGATCCCACCTGCGGGTGACGAAGGGATACCAGTACTTGTTCATGGCCAACTTGAACCACGAATAGCTACCGAGGGGTTTCACGTATTGCCTGAGGCCGCCTGTCACAGGTGGCAAGTATGCCAGTGCGTTATGCGCGGCTGTGGTCCACTACGGATAGCGAGTCATAATCCAGTGGCGGCTTGTCGGTCCTACGCCGAAACGCCGCTCGCGCACCCTTCGCCGGCACGGTTGCGACACCACGCCAGCGCGCCTTCTCGTCGGGTGCATCGGTTGGCACGAAACGGAATTCGCGTAGCAGCATGCGCAGCACGACGTCGGACTCGAGGTTTGCGAACGCCGCACCGACGCATCGGTTCACACCGCCGCCGAACGGGATCCACGCGGTCGGTTTGCTGTTGGTTCCCAGGTAGCGGTCCGGGTCGAAAGACCCTGCGTCCGGGAAGTCGCCCTCCGATGCGTGCGCCAACTTGATGCTGATGATGATGTTGGTGCCCTCCGGAAGTACCCACTCGCCCAACCGGATTCGGGTCTTGGTGCGACGGGTCGTCCCGTCTAGCACCGGCCGGGTGCGTTGTACCTCCCAGATCGTCGCCTGCCGTAGCTCCGATCCGCCGACGTCGGCCTCGTCGGCCAGTCGCTTGCAAAGCTCCGGGTGGCGGCTCAACCGCTCCAACGCCCAGGCCAGCGACGACGCGGTGGTCTCGTGGCCTGAACCCAGAAGCGTGAGCAACTCGTCGGTGATGTGCTCATCGGAGATCGGCTCGCCGTCTTCGTATCGGGCCTGCAGCAGCAGCGCGAGCACGTCCTTGCGTTCCTCGATGGCCGGATCGGCGCGCGCGTCGGCAATCAGCGAGGCGATGACGGCATCGAAACGACGCCGCTGCTTCATGTACCGCCCCCACGGGCTCCACGGACCCAGGTCGGTCCGCATAATCGGTGGGCAGACCACCAGAAACGACCCGAGCGTCACCATCGCCGGCACTGTCTCCCGAAGTTCTTCCAGCGCAGCACCTTCGGCGCCGAACACGGCACGCAGGATGACCCCGACGGTAATCCGTAACATCGGTTCCAGCGTCTCGAATTCCTGGCCGTCGGTCCACGTCGCGAACTCGCGCTCGGCCTCCTCTTCGATGATGCGGTCGTAGCTGCGCATCCGCTTGCCGTGAAACGGCGGCGCCAGCAGCTTGCGGCGTTCGCGGTGCTCGTCGCCGGCGAGACTGAACGTCGACCCGGGACCGAAAGCCTCGCCGATCGAGCCGTTCCCCGACGGCGGCCGTTGGATCAGCTCGGTGCCGGTGCTGAATAGCTCTTTGGCCAGCATCGGGTCGTTGATCACCACCGCGTGGTCGTTGTGGGGCAGGTTGACGCTCACCACGTCGCTGCCGTACCGCTTGCAGATGTTGTCGAACATCGCATGGTTCTGCACCAGGAACTGGACCATCTGGATCAGCTTCGGAGTCCGGGGACCGGGCGGCAGCCGCACCGGCTCGGTCGTCGCCGCTACCATGTCTTCCCTTCGAGCTGTGGATGTGGTGAGGGCTCTAAGCCGTGCTCACAGAGGTTTTGAATCAGGCTCACAGTATCGGTTGACCGCTGGGTCTGCACGAATTTGCGGTACCCGGAACCGCCCGCGTCGTTGCCGGCCGTGTAGACACTACAAGCATGCAGCCGATGCCAGAAGCGCCCTTTGACAAGGAGTTAGGACTGGAGTTCACCGAGATCAGTCCAGACCGGACGCGCGCCCAACTCGACGTCGTTCCGAAGCTGCTGCAGCCGATGGGCATCGTGCATGGCGGCGTCTACTGCGCCATGGTGGAGAGCCTGGCCAGCGTCGCCGCCTACACGTGGATGGCTGCCAAAGGCGGCCAGGGATCGGTCGTCGGCGTCAACAACAACACCGACTTTCTGCGCGCCATCGGCAGCGGAATGATCTACGGGACCGCGGTTCCGATACATCGCGGCCGGCGTCAGCAACTGTGGCAGGTCAGCATCGTCGACTCTGGCGAGCGACTGGTCGCTCGCGGCCAGGTCCGGCTGCAAAACCTCGAGGGCGACAGCTAACTGGCGGCTCTTGCCGTCTCACCCTCGTGCGCCTCGGCCGCCAACACCGCCAGTTGTTCGAGTCGCGTGCGAGCGAACGCCTGCTGCTCGGTGATAGTCAACTGGCCGCGCCTCGTGCTCAGGAACGTCACGATCCAGGACAACAGCGTGCTGACCTTTGTCTTGAACCCGACAAGGTAAACCAGGTGCAACACCAGCCACGCCAACCACGCGATGAACCCGCTGAATTCCAGCGGACCGATCTTGGCCACCGCGGAGAATCGCGAGACCGTCGCCATCGAGCCCTTGTCGAAGTACTGGAACGGTTCGCGAAATGCCGGATCCGCCCCAGCGAGTTCGGCTTTGATCGTCGAGCCGACGTATTTGGCGCCCTGAATGGCGCCCTGCGCCACCCCGGGGACTCCGTCGAAGGCCGCCATGTCGCCGATGACAAACACATTGGGATGGCCAGGTATCGACAAGTCGGGCAACACCTTGACCCGGCCGGCGCGGTCGAGCTCGACGGCCGACTGACGAGCCAGATCCCGGCCCAGCGGGCTGGCCGAGACGCCGGCCGACCACACCTTGCAGGCCGATTCAATGCGCCGGATGCTGCCGTCGGGGTCTTTGACCGTGATGCCGTCGCGGTCGACGTCGGTCACCATCGCATCCAGCTGGATGTCCACACCCATCTTCTCCAGCCGCGCGGCCGCCCGCTTACCGAGCTTGTCGCCAAACGGCGGCAGAACCGAAGGAGCGGCGTCGAGCAGGACAACTCGGGCCTTGGTCGAATCAATGTGCCGGAAGGCACCTTTCAACGTGTAGTCGGCCAACTCCGCGATTTGGCCGGCCATCTCCACACCGGTAGGGCCGGCGCCGACAACGGTGAAGGTCAGCAACTTCTTGCGCCGCTCCGGGTCGTTGGAACGTTCCGCGGCCTCGAAGGCGCTCAAGATGCGCCCACGCAACTCGAGCGCGTCGTCGATCGATTTCATACCGGGCGCGAACTCGGCGAATTGGTCGTTGCCGAAGTAGGACTGGCCGGCACCGGCGGCCACGATCAGGCTGTCGTAGGGGGTGTCGTAGGTGTGACCGAGCAGATTCGACACCACAACCTTGCGGGCCAGGTCGATATGCGTGCAGTCACCGAGCAACACCTGGACGTTGCGTTGCCTGCGCAGGATGACCCGTGTCGTCGGAGCGATCTCACCTTCCGAGATGATGCCGGTCGCCACTTGATACAGCAGCGGCTGAAACAGGTGATGCGTGGTCCGCGCGATCAGCTTGATGTCGACGTCCGCCCGCTTCAGCTTCTTCACCGCGTACAGTCCGCCGAACCCGGACCCAATCACCACGACCCGGTGCCTGCCGTTGGGCGCGGTGTTCTCGGGCAGAGCAGTCATGGTTGGTTAGCTCCTCAGCAGCGACCGGATTTACTCCCACGATAGTCGGCCGGACCTGCAATTATCGACGTACCCGCGTGTGATCGCCCACACCGGGCCGATCGCGAGTGACCCATATCGCTACGAGATCTGCAGACCGAGTACCGGGCGGAGCGCGTCACCGACCGCCGCGATGATGCCGGGCTGGTAGAACGGCATGTTGATGATCACGCCGTCTATTCCGGCGTCCAACACCTTGGCCTGAACCTGCTCGGCGATGAAGTCGGCGCTGCCGGCCAGCATCCGTCCGCCCATCTCTTCGGGAATTTGGTCAGCCTTCACGTGGTCATCGAGCAGGACTGTCACCAGCATGCTGGTCTCCAGCGTCGCGGGGTCGCGGTCGATCTGTTCACAGCACTCCCGGGCGACCTTGACCTTGCCCGCGAGTTGGTCGAAGCCGGCGATCACGTTGAGGTGGTCGAAGTGCCGAGCCGCCAGGGGGATCGTTTTCTTCTCGCCGCTGCCACCGATCATCAACGGGATGTGATCGCGATAGCGCGGGTTGGCCAACGCATTCTCTGCGCGGTACCACTTACCGGAGACGGTCGGTCGCTCACCTCTGAGCATCGGCAGGACGATCTCGAGCGCCTCGTCGAGTCGATTGAAGCGATCGGTGAAGGTGCCGAATTCGAAGCCGAGCTCGTCATGTTCGAGCTCGAACCATCCCGTGCCGATGCCGAGAACCGCCCGCCCTGCGCTGACAACGTCGAGTGTGGTGATGACCTTGGCCAGCAACGTGGGGTTTCGGTACGTGTTCCCAGTCACCAAGGTGCCCAACTGAACTCGTTCGGTGGCCGTCGCGAGCGCACCAAGAGCGGTGTAAGCCTCGAGCATGGGCTGGTCGGGGGAGCCGAGCATCGGCAGTTGATAGAAGTGGTCCATCACGAAAACCGAGTCAAAGCCCGCTGATTCAGCTTCGCGAGCCTGCGCGATTACGGTGGGAAAGAGTTGTTCGACGCCGGTGCCGTAGGAAAAGTTGGGGATTTGAAAGCCAAGTCGGATGGTCACAAAAACCACCCTAGTGACCGGTGCCCGGCGGCGAGGGCCGCCGACGAGATTTACGCGCTGAGCGAACCGCGGCTAGGCGAACTGCGTGAGCGCGCCGTGACTGACGTGCAGCGTCTGTCCGGTGATGTGCCGGGCGGCGCCGCTGGTCAAGAACAGCGACATCCGCGCGACTTCCGCAGCGACCGACGGCGGTGTGCTCGACAGGCCTTCGTAGCCCGGCTGCGCGCTGCGTCCTGTCGCGACCGCGTTCACCGTGATCCCGCGGGTGCCGAATATCGTTGCCTGGCCGGCGACCCAGCTCGAGAGCGCGGCCTTGATCGCGGCCTCGGCGCTACCCGGGCGGGGATTTTCCGGCATGACGCTGATGATCGATCCGCCGGATCGCAGGTGATCGCCCACCGTCTCGAGTGTCAGCACGGCGGACAGCAGGGTGTCGTCCAGCGAGGTGCGCCAGGCGGCGGCCAGGTCGGACAGCGAGTACGCCCGCGGATCGCCGGAGTCCCAGCGCGGCGCCGGCACGTTGACGATGGTGTCCAGGTGGTGGGGGAACAGGTGGCGAACCTCCGCCAGCGCGGCGGGATCGGTGCTGTCGCAGACGATGGCGTCCGCTTCGATCTCCTTGGCTGCTACCTCGAGGTCGTCTCGGCGGGCGCCGAGCAGCGTGACCGTGTGGCCGCTGTTATGGAACTCTTCAGCAACGGCGCGACCCAGTTCGGTGTCGCCTCCGGTGACAAGTACCTCCACCGCCATGACCTCCTCGTATTCAGCGTCGAATCCAGGTGCCGGCTTGTCAGGAGCACCGCGGCGGACGCCTCGAGCAACGGTTCTCCGATGCTTGATGGTGACACACCGCCACGCCGGTCCCTGGGATTTCAGGGCGTGTATGGCATTACTGTTTCCTTATGTTACTGGACGGTAGCTAGATATGAAACTCCGAATCCGGCACGGCGAGATCACTGTTTGGACAACGCTGGGCACTGTGACGTCTCGACTCGGCGGCGCGCGCACAGCCGGGATGGCAGGGTTGCTGGCGTTAACGCTGTCGACGATTACCAGTGGATGTGGGCGACAGCCGACCACGACCACCGGTTCGTCAACCTCGGGGCATAAGCCGGCCACGTCGATCATGGTGTTCGCCGCACTGCCACTCAAGCCCGCCTTCACACTTCTCGCGGGCAAGTTTCAAGCCGACACCCCCGGTGCCACAGTGGAGTTCGACTTCGCCACGTCCGCCGAACTGGCGAACAAGTTGACCCGGGGCGCCAGCGCCGACGTCTACGCCTCGGCCGACACCGCCGAGATGGACACGGTCATCAAAGCCGACCTGGCGAGTGGCGAACCCGTCAACTTCGCGTCCACCACGTTGGTGATCGTCACCGCCCCGGGCAATCCGAAGCAGGTCCGGTCCTTCGCCGATCTCGCCAGGCCTGATCTGCGGGTCGCGGCCTGCCAGGCGTCGGCGCCGTGCGGTTCGGCGGCGCAGCGCATCGAGGACGACGTCGGCGTGCACTTCACCCCGGTGAGCGAGGAATCAGTTGGCGCCGCGGTGCTGGCGAAAGTCACCGACGGAGAAGCTGATGCCGGATTGGTCTACCTCAACGAGGCACACAATGCCGGGGACAAGGTCGACGCCGTCCGTTTCCCCGAATCGGCCGACGCGGTGAATATCTATCCCATCGTCATTCTCAAGAACGCGGTCCAGTCGGTGCTCGCGGAGAAGTTCGTCGATCTGGTGATCGGCGATACGGGCCGGCGCGTGCTGAGCCAGGCCGGCTTCGCCAGCCCCTGAGCAGGCAAAATCTTGTCGGTCGTGACGCGCCCGACCGCGCTCTCGTTAGCGAATTGTCACCTCGTCTACCGGCATTGGCAGTGAGCTGCGGGGATGCGCGGGCGCCCCAGCGCGGAGCCGGTGAAAAATCATCCGAAACGTCTGCAATTCACACTTGCGTCACGGGGGTAACACGGTAGGTTTCTGCCTCATGGACCAGGTGGACCGCTATTCGACAGGGCCCAAAAACCGCAGGATGATGCGCGTAATCGCAGCGATCGGCGGCGCGGGAGCCATCACGTTCGCGTGGCCGACGGCGGCCGGCGCCGATCCGGTGCCACCGCCGCCACCCAGCCCTGCGGCGCCCGCCCCGGGAGCGCCCGCGCCCGCACCCGCGCCCGGCGCACCCCCACCGGCCCCGCCGGCCGCCCCCGACGCGGCGCCGGGCCCCGGCGGTCCCGTCGCGGCGCCGCCGCCTGCCGCCCCACTCGGCGCGCCGCCCGCAACCGACCCCAATGTTCCGGCCCCGCCCCCGGTCGACCCGAACGCCGGTCGGATCGACAACCCCGTCGGCGGCTTCAGCTACGTCCTGCCCGCCGGATGGGTGGAGTCCGACGCAACCCACCTCGACTACGGATCTGCGCTGCTCAGCAAGATTTCCGGAGCGCCCAGCCCCGGTCAGCCGCCGCCGGTTGCCAACGACACCCGGGTCGTGTTGGGCAAGCTGGACCAGAAGCTGTATGCCAGCGCGGAAGCCGATAACGCCAAGGCCGCGACGCGGCTGGCCTCCGACATGGGTGAGTTCTTCATGCCGTACCCCGGCACCCGCCTGAATCAGGAGACCATCCCGCTGGGCGCAAACGGTTCGGCCGGCGGAGCGTCGTACTACGAGGTGAAGTTCAGCGACGCCACCAAGCCCAACGGCCAGATCTGGGCCGGAGTGGTCAGCTCACCCGGCCCCGCGGGTGCGGCGAGCCAGCGCTGGTTTGTGGTGTGGCTGGGCACCGGCAACAACCCGGTCGACAAGGCCGGCGCGAAGACGCTGGCCGAGTCGGTCCGGCCGTTGGCCACCGCTCCGGGTCCGGCACCTGCGCCGGGCGCCCCGGCCCCGGCTCCGGCTCCGGGGGCACCGCCGCCTCCTGCTCCGGCTCCCGGTGCGCCCGCCCCGGCACCCGCTCCCGGCGCACCGCCACCCCCCGCCCCGGCGGCGCCGCCGCCCGCGGCACCGGCACCCCCCGGGCAGCCCGCAGGCGGTAACGGCGCGGCACCGGCACCGGGCACGGTGGCGACCTGACGGCGTCCGACGATCTGGCTTGAGCACGGGCTGTCGGGCAACCGACTGGCTAGGCTGACCGGGTACACCCAAGACGGTCTGGCAGTGGGCTAATACAAATCAATACCGAAGGAGCCGGTCGTGATTTTGCACATCATCTGGATGCTCATCCTTGGCCTTATCGTCGGCCTCGTTGCACGACTGATCGTTCCGGGCAGTCAGCCGTTGGGCGTGATCGCAACGTCTCTGCTCGGCATTGTCGGTGCCTATGTCGGCGGCACACTGGGCAGCGTGGTCTTCCCGCCGCACCAGTTCACCGTCACGCCGCCGATCAACCATTCGTTCCTCGGGGCGCTCGTCGGCGCCGTGCTGCTGCTGTTCATTTACAAGATGGCTAAATCCCGCAGCTGACAGGCGGCCAAACAGCTTGAGCTCCAACGCGATCCCGTCCACCATGCACGCATGGCGGGTCGCTCGTCCCGGCCCGGTCGACACCCGGCCACTCGAGTACGTCGGAGCGCAGGTCCCTCAACCCGGGCCGGCGGAGCTTCTGGTCGCGGTGCGGGCGTGCGGAGTATGCCGCACCGATCTGCACGTCACCGAAGGCGACCTGCCCGTGCATCGGGAGCGGGTGACACCCGGCCATGAAGTGGTCGGCGAGGTGGTCAAGCTCGGCGAGGACGCCGGCGGCGAGTTCCACGTCGGCGACCGGGTCGGGATCGCCTGGCTGCGGCATACCTGCGGGACGTGCGTGTACTGCCGACGCGGCGACGAGAATTTGTGCCCGGATTCTCGTTACACCGGGTGGGATGCCGACGGCGGGTACGCCGAATTCGCCACGGTTCCAGCCGCTTTCGCCCATCACCTGCCGGGCGGATACAGCGACAGCGAACTGGCACCGCTGCTGTGCGCCGGCATCATCGGCTACCGGTCGCTGCAGCGCGCGGCGCTCCCGCCCGGCGGCCGGTTGGGCCTGTACGGGTTCGGCGGCAGCGCGCACATCACCGCGCAGGTCGCGCTGGCGCAGGGTGCCGAGGTGCACGTGATGACGCGCGGCGACGAGGCCCAGAAACTCGCCCTCGATCTGGGCGCCGCCTCGGCGCAGGGTGCCGCCGATCCGCCTCCGGTAAAACTCGACGCCGCAATCCTGTTCGCGCCCGTCGGTGACTTGGTGCTGCCGGCGATGGAGGCGCTCGACCGTGGCGGCACGCTGGCCATCGCGGGAATTCACCTCAGCGACGTCCCCGTCCTGAACTATCAGCGTCACCTGTTCCAGGAGCGTCAGATCCGCTCGGTGACCTCCAACACCCGGGCCGACGCGCGAGCCTTCCTCGGCTTCGCCGCCGAACACCACATCGCGGTGACCACACCGGAATATCCACTGAGTCAAGCGGATCGGGCATTGTCGGATCTCAGCGCGGGACGGATCGCCGGGGCCGCGGTTCTGCTCATCTAGTCAGCCGGACAGCTGCCAGACCAGAGCTGCAGCCAGCGCCCCCAGACCGTTGAGTGACCAGTGCAATGCGATCGGAGCGAGCAGGCTGCCGCTGCGTCGCCGCAGCCAGCTGAAGACAAAACCCGCCGCCGCGGTCGCGACCACCGCCATCAAAACCCCGGCCAGCATGCCGAGCACGCCGCCACCGAAGAGCCGGGTGAAGCCGACGTTGTTGCTGGTCAACCCGAGCGAGGTGGCGATGTGCCACAGCCCGAACAGCAGCGAGCCGGCCAGCGCCACACCACGGAAACCCCACGCCCGGTTGAGCGCACCATGCAGCACGCCGCGGAACGCGAGCTCCTCGGGAATGACGGTCTGCAGCGGAATGATGATCATTGACGCGAGCAGCGCGCCGGACAGCGTCGCATAGTGATGGTTCATGAACATCGGCCGGGTCAGCGGAAGCAGCGCGCCGACCGCGATCACCGCCACCACCAGCACGACGGCGCCGACGGCATAGAGGGCGCCGGACTTCCAGTGCTCGCGACCCAACCCGAGTTCGGACCAACCGAGGCCGTTGACCCGCAGCCAGCCCACCAAACCCAGCGCCGCGACCGGGACCGTCACGACGCTCGCCCAGGGCGTGGTGAAGTGCGCGATGAGGTTGGTCAACGCCAGCACCACCACCACGACCGCGACGTCGACCTGGACACGAAAGTGATGCAGCGCCGAGAGCTGGGCGAACACCGGATGGGGTTCCGCCGCGACGCTCTCGTAGCCGGACATCTCACCAGGCTACCGGCGCACGGCGTCGCACTCAGCGCGCGAATTGCTCGACAAGGACCACCTGCAGCTCACCGACCAGGAAGCCGAGCACGGCGCCCACCATCACCATGAGCATCTCGTCGTCTTTGAAGACCGGCCGGAGGATGGCTTCGTATTCGCCCGGGGAGAGCTTGGTCATCTTCTCGACGATCAGGCCCTCGATGTCGAGCGTCTTCGCGGTGTAGTCCTTGGCTTCCTGCATCGTCTGCGGTAACCGTTCCAGCAGCATCTGCACGATGGCGTCCTTGGCCTGCCGGTAACGCTTGGTGCCGATCGCGAGTGTAATGAGCGGTTGCGCGATCCCGGCCTGCGCGTCGAGTGCCGCCGACACTTCCTTCTCGACCGCGGCGAAGAGCCGTTCAGCAGTCGGGCCGTGCAGGATCGCGTCGAGCAGCACGTCGGGGGAAAACAGGTCGTTGGCCAGAATGCGGGCGTAGTCCCGGGTCACATTGTCGCGCTGCGCATGCAGGACGCCGTGCACCGGGATCAAGCCGAAGAGCTTCTTCGGCTTGCGGGGAATGAAGATCAGGTTGAGAGCCAGCCAGTCGCTGGCGAAACCGGTGACGAAGCCGAACCCGGGCATGATCCACGGGTTGTGGAACAAGCCCCAGGCAACCATCTGCACCAGGCCGATCGCGAAGCCGAAGTAGATTCCGCTGCGGCGGATGAATTTCATCGCCGCTCCGCCCATGCCCTTCATCAATGCGTTGAGTTGGGCCTTGTTGCTCACCAGCGTGGTGACGGCGAGATATTGCAGATCGACGAACCGCGGCAGGTCGGACTTCATCTCCGAGAGCAGATTGTCGACGACACCCGGGGCGGCCGCTTGCACACGCGACAGCACGGCTTTACGACCGGCTTCCGGGATGGAGTCCCATAGCCCAGGGCGCACCTGCTCGGCGAGGTCGCGGGCCATTTCGTCGACGGTCCTGGTGAGTGGTTCGCGCAGATCCTCAACGACCTGTTTGGCGTCGATCTTGTCCAGAATCTCCTCAGGCTGCAGCAATTTGTCGGTGAGCATCTGGATGGTCAATGCCGCCGTCTTGCCGGCGCGGCGCGGAACGACGCCCTGCCAACCGAACGGCCCGATGCCCACGAATTCGATCGGACGGTAAAGCATCTGCAGCGCAACAAGTTTCGTCGTGTAACCAACGAATGCGGCCACCAGCGGCATTGACAGGTAAATGAACCAGTTGAGAGTGAAATCGGAAGCGATCTCGCCCCAGGACTGCCCCCACGCGATGACCGACGGCGTCACTCCCGCTCCCGGGGCACGCTCGACGCAGCCCACAATTCCAGACCGAGCCCGGACAACTGCAGCGTGTATTTCTCGATGCGCGCCGGGATCGGGCCACGGCTGGCTGTCTTGATGGCCTGCAGCACCGCGGTGTCGGCGGCGAGGATTTCGTACTCGTCCTTCATCGAGGTGTCCTCGGGGCCCGACTCGACGAGCCCGAGCGACAGCAAGTGGCTGACGTACATCGGGGTCAGTTGCGGCAGGGCGAGATTGGCCGTTTTGCCGATCAGCGACATGTTCTCCAGCACAACCTCGACCCCCAAGCCCGCGCGGGTGCGGGCGTAGACGTTGAGCAGCGGGGAGGTTGAGCCGTCGGACAGCGCGCTGATGATGCGCGCCTCGTCGGGCACGATCTGGTCGAGAATCTTGTGGAACAGCTCCTGGCGACTCGTTGCCGTGTTCTGACCGACGGCGCGGTCGAGCAGGCCGTGCATCTTGGCGTCGAGGCTGTCCGGGTCCTCGTCGGCGCGTTCTTCGATCTCGGCGCCGGCCTGGATTAGCTCCGATGCGGCGACGGGGGACACGCCCATCCCGGACCGAATTAGCCCAAAGACCTGACGTTCGCCCCAACTCGCGGCCTTGATGTAGGCACGCACTGTCTGCTCGGCCATGTCGACCAGGTTTGCGGGATCGAAGCGTGAGGCCATGGGCTGAACGGTAGTCAACGCACCGCATCGTTCGCGCCAATTTTTCACAGCGGTGGTCGCGAGGTACGTGCTGGAACTTGACACCTGCCAACTACGCTGGCCTGATGCCCGACGACCTGCTCACATCGCTGCGGGTGCTCGATCTGTGCGATGACGACGCCGACGCGATCACCCGGCTGCTGGCCGACTTCGGTGCCGACGTCCTGAAAGTGGAGCCGCCCGGTGGCAGTCCGTCGCGCACCAGCCGACCGTCGTTGCGCGGCACCGGTGTGCGCTTCGCGCTGCACAACGCGAACAAGCGCAGCACCGTGCTCGACCCGTCGGATCCAGATGACCGCGAGCAACTGATCCAACTGGCCGGCGGTGCCGACATCGTCGTCGACAGTGGGACCCCCGGCCAGGCCGCCGACTACGGGACGTCCTGCGAAGAGTTGGCCGATCGATTCCCGCACCTGGTGGCACTGTCGGTATCGGACTTTGGCAGGACGGGCCCGGTGGCGTCGTGGCGCGCCACCGACCCGGTGCTCTACGCCCTGTCGGGCGCCTTGGCGCGGTCGGGACCCACGACCGGAACCCCGGTCTCGCCGCCGGACGGCATCGCCTCGGCCACTGCAGCGGTCCAGGCCGCGTGGTCCGCACTAGTGGCCTACTACAACCGGCTACGCTGTGGCACAGGCGATTACATCGATTTCTCCCGATACGAGGCCGTCGTGATGGCACTCGACCCGGCGTTCGGGGCGCACGGCCAGGCCGCTGCGGGCGTCCGCCATCCGGATCGGTGGCGCGGGCGCCCGAAAAACCAGGACGCGTACCCGATCTATGCCTGCCAGGACGGCTACGTCCGACTGTGCGTGATGTCGCCGCGACAGTGGCATGGCTTGCGCCGGTGGCTGGGGGACCCCGAGGAATTCCAGGATCCCAAGTACGACGTCATCGCGGCGCGTTTCAAGGCGTGGCCGCAAATCGGCCTGCTGGCTCAACAATTGTTCGCCAAGCAGACGATGAAAGTGCTTGTCGCCGAGGGACAATCGCACGGCGTGCCGATCTCCGCCGTACTGGACCCCGCGCAAATTCTGGCATCCGAACACTTCAGGGCGGTGGGTGCGGTCGCCGAGGCCGAACTGGTCCCCGGCGTCCGCAGCACCATCCCGACCGGCTACTACTCGGTCAACGGTGAACACATCGGGTTTCGCATCCCCGCGCCGCACGCCGGCGAGAACGATGCCCGCTGGACCGGTGAGCAGGCGACGATTTCGGCGCCCGCGAAGTCCGGCCCGGGCCCCTTCGATGGGCTGCGCATCATCGACCTCGGCGTCATCGTCGCCGGCGGTGAACTCAGCCGGTTGTTCGGCGATCTGGGCGCCGAGGTCATCAAGGTGGAGAGCGCGGCCTACCCGGACGGATTGCGGCAGGCCCGAGTCGGTGATCCGATGAGTGAGTCGTTCGCCTGGACCCACCGCAACAATCTGGCTTTCGGCGTGGACCTGCGCAGCGACACCGGCAAGCAGGTATTCGGTCGATTGGTTGCCGACGCCGACGCGGTGTTCGCCAACTTCAAACCGGGAACGCTTGCTGCGCTGGGCTTTCCGTACGACACTTTGCACTCGCTAAATCCGCGGGTGGTGTTGGCCGAAAGCAGCGCGTTCGGCGACCGGGGCCCGTGGAGCAACCGGCTGGGATATGGCCCGCTGGTTCGGGCCACTGCGGGCGTCAGCAAGCTGTGGACCGACCCGCACTCGGCGTCGGACGACGGCGCGTCGCGCCACCGGTTCTACGACGCGACAACGGTCTTCCCCGATCACGTGGTCGGACGGATCACGGCGATCGGCGCGCTGGCCGCGCTGATCCATCGCGATCGCACCGGCACCGGCGCTCGCGTGCATGTCTCGCAGGCCGAAGCGGTGGTCAACCAACTCGACGCCCGCTATGTCACCGACGCGGCACGCGCGGACGACAACGCGGAGCTGGACGACGACACCAGCCTGCACGGGGTCTTTCCGTGCGCGGGTGACGACGAGTGGTGCGTGATCTCTATCCGCACCGACACCGACTGGCGTTCGGCGAGTGAGGTTTTCGGTGTACCCGAGCTGGCCGGCGATACGCGTTTCGCCACCGGCCAGGCGAGGCTGGCGCACCGCAGCGAGTTGGTCGAGCGGGTGTCGGAGTGGACGCGTGAGCGCGACCCGCGAAAGGTCGCCGAGGCTCTGCAGGCGGCCGGTGTTCCGGCCGGACAGCTGAACCGGCCGCCCGATATCGTGGAAGACCCGCAACTACGCGCGCGAAAGTTGTTCAGCGACATGCATCATCCGCTTTTCGACCACCCGCTGCCGGCCGAGACCGGGCCGGCGCCGTTCCGGCACATTCCGCCGGCACCGCAACGGCCCGCGCCGATGCCCGGGCAGGACACCCGCGACATCTGCCTGAAGGTCCTCGACATGAGCACCGAGGAAACCGAGCAACTGATCCATGAAGGGGTGCTGTTCGCATCCACCGACATTGCGGAAGGTCCTGCTTGATGCCTCTCAACCCGAGAACGCCGGTGCTGGTCGCCCACGGCCAGGTGAACCACCGCGAGGCGGCCCCGGACAACACCCTCGAGCCGGTCGACCTGATGGTCGCGGCCGCCCGCGAAGCGGCCGACCCGCGAGTGCTCGAAGCCGTCGACTCGATCCGGGTGGTCAACCTGCTATCGGTGCACTACCGCGACCCCGCGCTGCTGCTCGGCCAACGCCTGGGCATCGAAAAGTTCACCACCAAATACAGCGGCATCGGCGGCAATGTCCCGCAGACACTGGTCAACCGGGCCTGCGTGGACATCCAGCGGGGGCGCGCCGACGTGGTCCTGATAGCCGGCGCGGAGATGTGGCGGACCCGCACGCAATTGCGAAAAGAAGGGCAGCGGCTCACCGCCACCGAGCAGGACAACTCGATTCCGCAACCCGAAGGCAGCGACGAGAACGTGCCGATGGCCGGGGAATCCGAGATCCGCATCAAGCTGGACCGCCCGGCGTACATCTACCCGATGTTCGAGCAGGCGCTGCGCATCAGCACGGGAGAGTCAGTTGAGGATCACCGGCGCCGTGTCGGCCGGCTGTGGGCGCGGTTCAACGAGGTCGCGGTGCACAACCCGAACGCGTGGATCCGCAAACCCGCTACTGCCGAGGAGATCTCGGAGCCGAGTCCGTCGAACCGGATGGTCAGCTGGCCGTACACCAAGCTGATGAACTCCAACAACATGGTCGACCAGGGCGCCGCGCTGGTTTTGACGTCGGTGGAGTCCTCCACCCGGCTGGGTATCCCGTCGGACCGCTGGGTGTATCCCTACGCGGGCACCGACGCCCACGACACGTACTCGATCAGCGAACGCGCCGAACTGCACCGATCGCCATCCATCCGGATCGGCGGGGCGCGGGCGCTGGAGTTGGCCGGCCTCGGCATCGACGACATGGACTACGTCGACGTGTACTCGTGCTTCCCGTCCGCAGTGCAGGTGGCGGCCAACGAACTCGGACTGCCGGTCGACGACCCGGCCCGGGAGCTGACCGTCACAGGCGGCCTGACGTTCGCCGGTGGTCCGTGGAACAACTACGTCGCACACTCCATAGCCGCGATGGCCCAACTGCTGACCGACAATCCCGGCCGGCGCGGTCTGATCACCGCCAACGGCGGCTACCTGACCAAGCACAGCTTCGGCGTCTACGGCACCGAGCCGCCAAAGGCCGAGTTCCGTTGGGAGGATGTACAAGCCGACGTCGACCGCGAGCCGACCCGAACCGCCGCGGTGGAGTGGGAAGGCGTAGGCACCATCGAAGCCTGGACGACGCCGTTCGACCGGGAGGGCCGGCCGGAGAAGGCATTCCTGGCGGTCCGCACCCCGGACGAACGGCGCACGCTGGCGGTGATCACCGACCCGGCGGCGGCCGCGGCGACCGTGCACGAGGACATCGGCGGCGCCAAAGTCACGGTCGCTGCCGACGGCTCCGCCACATTACAGTGAGTTAACAGGGTTAGCTGAAAGCTACCCGTAACCGCGCTGCGCGACTAATGTTGCGCATTCAACTAGACGGCCGTGGAGGTACTCGGGCGTGCGGATTCTGCTGACCGGCGTCACCGGAGCGCTCGGCCGCGCCCTGGCCCGGCAACTGGTTGCCGCAGGCCATGCGGTGACTGGCATCGCCACCCACCCACACGAGAAGCTGCATCCCGACGTTGAGTTTGTCCGGGCGCCGCTCGACGACCCGCTACTGCAGCAGCTGGCCAATGCGGCCGATGTGGTGCTGCACCTCGCTCCGATCGAGCCCGGAGCACCCGACAGCACCGGGATCGACGGCCTGGTCCTGGTCGCACACGCGGCCGCTCGCTCGGGTGCCCGCTTGATCTACGTTTCTGCTGCGGCGGGGGAGTCAACGCTCCGCGAGCAGGCCGAGACGCTGGTGACCAGCGGTTGGGCGCCGAGTCTGGTGGTGCGCATAGCGCCGCTTATAGGCCGCCAATTGGACTGGATGATTTGTCGTACGGTCGGCAGCCTGGCACCCGGCAAATCAGCGGGCGCCCCGTTGCGGGTCCTGCATTTCGACGACCTACTTCGTTTTCTCGTGCTCGCCGTGGCAACCAATCGCACCGGAACGGTCGACCTGGCCAATCCGGACAGTATCGACGTGGCCGCCGCACGCAGCATCCTGCGATCCGTCGGGCAGCGCCCGCGACTGGCGCGACTGCCCAGCTGGCCCGAGCTGACACCCACACTCGACATCGCGGGACTGAACGAGGCATGGCGCTTCGAGTTCTCTTGGCACACAAGCGATGCCGTCGCCGATACCGAGCGCGGACTGGTCGGCCGCAAGCTCACCGTCACCGGCGCCACGGATATGCCCGGGTATCTGCCGCTGCCGGTCGAAGTTTCTCCACCCCTCGCGCCCTGGGATGGGGCATCGCTGCGGTCGGCCTCGCCAGAGGAGCAGGAAGGCGAATTCGACGATCGGGTCGACCCGCGCTTTCCAGTGTTCAGCGCCGCCCCGCTGGCCGAAACCCTGCCCGGCCCGCTTTCCCCGATGACGCTCGACGTCCAATTGGCCGGCATCCGTGCCGCGGCGCGGATGATCAGTCCGGTGTTGGCATGCGGCGAAATCGTTGCTGCCGAATGGAATAGCAGGGCGATCGCGGTCTTCGGTCACCGCCCCTACGTTGGCGTGTCGGCCAGCGTGATTGCCGCGGAGCTGCTGCCCGGCTGGGACGTTGACGACGTGATTCACAAGTCGCTGGGCGACAACTCGATCGACCTGTTTCCGCTCGGTCGTCCACCGCAGGGCGGGCGGCTCGGCTCGGCCGCCGCAAAAGCCGTGGTGGTCAAACGCGCTCTCGCGCTATTGCGGCATCTGAAAGCGGATACGCAACTATATCTGGCGGCGGCCGACACCGAACATCTGCCTGCGGCGCAACTGGTTTCGTTGCCAGATGCTCAACTGCTTGCGCGCGTCCGCCTGCTGCGCGACCGGATCCATCACGGTTGGGCACTGACCGGTCTGTGGCTGGTCGACAGCGGCGTCACCGCGGCGACGGTGGAGCGCCGGGGCGTGCACGTGCGGGTCGCCGGTCTGGGCGCCTTGCTGGACAGCGATGCCATCGCGGCCAGAACCTCCTCGCTCGCGGCACTGATCCGCGACGACCTGCAGCTGTGTGCGCGGGCTATTGACGGCGATCTCGACGGCATCAGCACCCTGTCGCAGTCGGTCGGGGCGGCATTCACCTCGGCGGTCAACGAGATCGGGCACCGCGGGCCGGGCGAGGTCGAGCTGGCCAACCTGATGATCGGTGACGATCCGGCGATCCTGCTGTCGGCGGCCGGGCGCGACGCCACCGACCTGCCCAGGCGGGTGCCATCGGCCGAAGCCGGCGCGAGGCTGCCCGAACGGTTGGCCGCCAGCGCCCGCACCTCCCGGGAGATGGCGTATGACACCACCATCCGCTTCACGCACGAACTGCGAATGACCTTGCGCGAGTTAGGCTCTCGGCTCGTATCCGCCGAACTTCTCGACGTTGCGGGCGAGATCTTCTATCTCACCTGCGACGAGGCCGTCACCGTGCCTTTCGACGCCCGCCTGCGCATCAAGCGTCGCCGTGCCGAGCGGGAGCGGTTTCAGGGATCGCGTCTGCCCGACGTCGTCACGGTCAGCTGAGCGCGTCGTTCAACGGAACTTCCGGGTCGGCCAGCTTGTCCGGATCCGCGGGGGCCTTTTTGCGGATCAGGCTTTTGATGTCGTCGAGGGCATCCCAGATGTTGACCTGCATTCCGGCCAGCACCCGGTTTTCATTGTCGAGCCAGAATGCGATGAATTCCCGGGCGTTCTTGTCGCCGCGGAACACCACCTGCCGGTAGGTCGGTGCGTGGCCGGCGTATTCCATGCCCAGGTCGTATTGGTCGGTGAAAAAGTATGGCAGCTCTTGGTATTCACCGGGCTCGCCGAGCATTCCGGCCACCGCGACCTCGGGCTGCTTGAGCGCGTTGGCCCAGTGTTCGGTGCGGATTCGTTCCTCGAACAGCGGGTGCTCGGCGGCGGCAATGTCGCCGACCGCATAGATGTCGGGGTTGCCGGTACGCAACGATGCGTCGACGAGCACCCCACCGTCTTCGGTCGCAATGCCGGCGCGCTCGGCCAATTCGATGTTGGGCTGGGCTCCGACAGCGATCAGCACACGGTCGGCGGAAATGGTCGATCCGTCACCCAACTTCAGCCCGGTGGCTTTGCCGTCCTCTGTGGTGATCTCCTTGACTTCGGTCTCCAAGCGCAGGTCCACCCCGTGGTCACGGTGCAGCTGCGCAAACACCTTGCCGACCTCCTCGCCGACCGCAGCGCTCAACGGAACCTTGGCAGTCTCAACAACAGTGACGTCGACGCCGCGTTCGCGGGCGCTCGCCGCCACCTCGAGTCCGATCCAGCCGGCCCCGACGATGGCCAACGACGACCCCTCTTTGAGTGCGGTGTTCAGGTTGGACGCGTCGTCGAATGTGCGCAGGTAATGGACCCCGGTGGACTCGGCGCCCGGAATCGACAGCCACCGGGAACGCGACCCGGTGGCGAGCAGCAGTTTGTGGTAGGGAACGGTGGTGTCGTCGGACAGCGTGACGGTGTGGGCGGATGGATCGATAGCCACCGCCTCGGTGTCGGTGCGTAGGTCAATCTTTTTCTCGCGGTACCACTCTGAATCGTGCACGGTGAAATCGCCGAGCGATTTCTTGCCGGCCAGGAAGTCCTTCGACAGTGGCGGGCGCTCGTAGGGCAGGTGCTCCTCGTCGGCGAGCAACAGGACTTTCCCGTCGAAACCCTTTTCCCGCAGCGCTTCGGCGGCCTTGGCGCCGCCCAGCCCGCCACCGATGATGACGATATTTTTCGAGTCAGCCACGATCGCTCCTATTTGTTCGTTACCTGTCGGCGTACGTCGTCGTCAAGGGATGCGCGCACCAGTGCTGCGGCCAGCCGGGCGTTGGATCGCGGTGCCAGCGCGCCGAGCTTGCCAGGGTCGCCGGGCAAACCCAGCTCTTTCGCGGTCCGGATGGCGCGCTTGTCGAAGTACGGCCGCACCCACGTCCACGTGTCTTGAACCTCGCGAAGAAAGATGTCGGCACCCGTGTCGCCAATTCCGTTGAACTGCTTGAGCATTTGCTTGGCAGCGTCGACGTTGGCGGCTGTCCGCCGAGGTATTTCGCGCAGGTCACCCGAGTAGTCGTCGATGAGGCGTTGCGCCATCTCGGTGAGACGCGTCGCCGAACTCTCGTCGTAGCGGACGTAGTGGGCACGCCCGAACGCCTCGATCATGGTCTGGCGATTGGCGTTCAGGACGGCCTTCGGTGTCTTGAGGCCGTAGCTGAACAATTCGTGACCGGCGCGCATGGCGATGGTCGCGTCGATGGGTTTGCTGGCCAGCATGCACAGCACCAGCAGCTGGAACAACGGCATCGGCTTGTCGCTGACCCGGACCCCCGCCTCGGCGGCATAGGTCGTCCCGGCGATGCCCAACAGTCGTCGGACCACCTGCTTGTGCTGGTCCATGGATGACCACGTACCCGTCCGCCGGTTTCGCAAACGTCGTGGTTACTTGGGTGGTAGCCCGCGCGCGTACTCCGCGCCGCGGGTCACCCAGCTGGTCAGCTGCCGCTTGGTTTTGACACCGTCCGCGTCGACACGGATCCACCCGCGCGTTTTTCGGCCGGCCATCACCATCGGGCTGACATGTGCTCGCGCCAACAACTTTTCGGTGTCGCCGGGCGCTACCCGCACCATGAGGCCGCCCTGACCACTGACGGCCACCGACATGTGGCCGTTGATCAGGAACGCCAGGCCACCGAACATTCGCTTCTCGTCGACGCCACGAATTGAACCCAGCAGCTCGCGAACACGGTCGGCGAGGTCGAGGTCGTAGGCCATCCGCCGACCTTAACGCCGAGCGTGACGCTACCGTCACGCTCGACGCCTAGATCAAGCGGCGGCGCTGACCGACTCGCCGACCGGCTCCAAGGCCTGAGCGACAATCTCGGCAACGTCGGTCATCGGTCGGACGTCCAATGCCTCGAGCACCTCGGCAGGCACGTCGTCCAGGTCGGGCTCGTTGCGCTGCGGGATGAACACCGTGGAGAGCCCGGCCCGCTGCGCGGCCAGCAGCTTCTGCTTGACCCCGCCGATCGGCAGCACCCGCCCGTTCAGCGTCACCTCACCGGTCATGCCGACGTCGCCGCGGACCTGTCGTCCGGTGGCCATCGACACCAGCGCGGTGACCATTGTGACCCCTGCCGAGGGGCCGTCCTTCGGGACGGCGCCCGCAGGCACGTGCACGTGGATCCGGCGGTTCAGCGTGGCGGGGTCGACGCCCAATTCAGCGGCATGCGAACGCACATAGGACAACGCGATCTGTGCGGACTCCTTCATCACGTCACCCAGCTGGCCGGTCAACTGCAGCCCCGGCTCACCATCATTGGCGCCGGCCTCGATGTAGAGCACGTCGCCACCCAACCCGGTCACCGCCAGGCCGGTCGCGACACCCGGCACCGCCGTGCGTTCGGCCGACTCCGGGGTGAAGCGGGGACGCCCGAGGTAGTCGACCAGATCCGGCTCGTCGATCGTCACTGGGTCATCGGCGATCTTCGTGGTCACCTTGCGCAGCGCCTTGGCCAGCAGCCGCTCGAACTGCCGCATACCCGGCTCGCGGGTGTAGTCAGCGGCGATCTTGCGCAGCGCGGCCTCGGTCACGCTGACCTCGTCGTCGGTCAACCCGGCCCGATCGCGCTGCCGCGGCATCAGGAAGTTGCGCGCGATGGCGACCTTGTCGTCCTCGGTGTAGCCGTCGATCTGCACCAGCTCCATCCGGTCCAACAGTGCCGACGGGATGTTCTCGATCACGTTGGCGGTCGCCAGGAACACCACGTCGGACAGGTCCAGATCCAGGTCCAGGTAGTGATCGCGGAAGGTGTGGTTCTGCGCCGGGTCGAGCACTTCCAGCAGCGCCGCACTCGGGTCGCCGCGGAAGTCCGAGCCGACCTTGTCGATTTCGTCAAGCAGCACAACGGGATTCATCGAGCCGCCTTCGCCGATAGCGCGCACGATCCGGCCGGGCAACGCACCGACGTAGGTGCGTCGGTGGCCACGGATCTCGGCCTCGTCGCGCACCCCGCCCAAGGCGACACGAACGAACTTGCGGCCCAGCGCTCGCGCAACGCTCTCGCCCAGCGAGGTCTTGCCAACTCCGGGCGGGCCGGCCAGCACCATCACGGCACCCGAGCCCCGGCCGCCGACGACCTGTAGGCCGCGTTGGGCGCGACGGGCCCGCACCGCCAGATACTCGACGATCCGGTCCTTGACGTCGTCCAACCCGTGGTGGTCGGCGTCGAGGATTTCGCGAGCGGCCTTCAGGTCGGTGGAGTCCTCAGTGCGGGTGTTCCACGGCAGGTCGAGCACCGTGTCCAGCCAGGTACGGATCCAGCCACCCTCGGGGCTCTGGTCGCTGGAACGTTCCAGCTTGCCGACCTCACGCAGCGCCGCCTCACGAACCTTGTCCGGCAGCTCGGCCGCCTCGACGCGCGCCCGATAGTCGTCGGAGCCCTCGGGCTCGCCTTCACCGAGCTCCTTGCGGATCGCGTTGAGTTGCTGGCGCAGCAGGAATTCTTTCTGCTGCTTCTCCATGCCGTCGCGCACGTCCTGGGAGATCTTGTCGTTGACCTCGACCTCGGCGAGGTGGTCGCCGGTCCATTCGATCAGGGCCTGCAGTCGCTCGCCGACATCCTCGGTCTCCAGCAGCTGGCGCTTCTGCACGTCGGTCAGATACGAGGCGTAACCGGCCATATCGGCCAGCGCCGACGGGTCGGTCAACTTGTTGACCACGTCCACCAGTTCCCAGGCCTCACGGCGTTGCAGCATCGCCAGCAGCAGCTTCTTGTATTCGCCGGCGAGCGTGCGGGTTTCGTCGGTGGGTTCGGGATCGGTGACCTCGGTCACCTCTACCCACAACCCGGCACCCGGGCCGCTGGCGCCGGCACCGATGTGGGCCCGGCGCTCACCGCGTACGACGGCCGCGGTGCCGCCGCCCGGAATCCGGCCGACCTGGACGATCGTCGCAAGCACACCGTAGGACGGGTAGCGGTCGTCGAGTCGGGGAGCGATCAGCAGCGTCCCCGATTCGGTGGCGCGGGCAGCGTCGACGGCCGCGCGGGCGGAATCGTCCAGCGAGATCGGCACAACCATGCCGGGCAGCACCACCGGGTCGCTGACGAACAACACCGGCACTGATTTGGCTTCAGCCATCATTCCTCCAAAGTTAAGCCTGCTGCGCTCAACCTGGACCAAGTCCAATTCATTCCCAGTCGACGTCGGCGACCATGCCGCGGTGCATCACGCGGTCGCCGACGACGCCGGTGTGGTCCGCTCGGTGCAGAACACAACGGTTGTCCCACATCAGGACGTCACCGGGCCTCCAGGTGTGCCGGTAGACGTTGTCGTCGCTAGTCGAGTGATGGAACAGGAACGCTATGACTTCCGCCGCGCGGCGCGCTGACATGCCACTGACGGCGGCGCAACGCGCGGGACTGGAGAGATAGAGGTAGGTGCGCCCGGATACCGGGTGGACGCGAAAAAGCGGGTGAGCAGCCGACGTCTCCTGCTCCGGGCCGAGCTTGAGGCCGGTCACCACATGGGTGATGGTGCGCCCGTTCAGCTCTTGACGAACGCGGAGAGGCAACCTGTCGTACGCGACATATTGATTGCTGAACAATGTCTGCCCGCCACGCTTGGGCACGGTGGCCGCCCGTAAAGCGGTGTACGCCGGAGGCTTTCGGACGTAGCTGGTGTCGGTGTGGAACGTCGACCGCGGCGCCCGTGTTCTGCCGACGTTGGTGACGACATTGAGGTCGGGACATCCGGGCACCGGAGTCTCGCCCGCCGTGAACATCGTCGGCCCGAAACTTCGCAGGAAGCGCAGAAAGCGGTCGTCGTCGACGTGCTGCCCGGGCAGGATGAGCACACCGTGTTCAGCGAGCAGGCGCTGCAGTGTCGTGACGTCATCCTGATCGATGGTGTCCACCGGCAGCCCGGTCACCCGGGCGCCGATCGGGGTCACCGCGGTGACGTCAAGCACGCCGCCTCCTCGCGGCTCAACTCGGAGAGCCCGATCTCGAACAATTCTCCAACGCCGATGTCGCGGGCGGACGCCATCACGGCGAGCACGCTGCTCGGCGAGTACGAGCAGTACAGGCCCGCCTCCAGAAACCAGGGCCGGCCATCGGGGTCGATGCGAAAGTCGAACAGGCTGTAGTGCCGACATCCCAATGCGCGGTGGCAGAGCCGCGCGATCTCCCAGACTCTTTTCGTGATCGGGTCGTCCTCGTCGACGATCCACGCCTTGGCCTGGTCCTTCGCCACGAGATGCAGCTCGCCGTTCTCGGCGCGAGCGAGCTTGTCCTCAGCCGTTCGGATGGGCTTGCGGTCGGCGTCGAGGGCATACTCCTCGAGTGGCAGGCAGACCAGCTCGCCGTCGCGAACCACGATGCCGCAGCGCACTTCTCGGCCGAGCTCGATGTACGCCTCGACCAGTACGGCAGTCCCGCGGGCCAGCACCAGCGCGGCGGCGGCGTCGAATTCGGCCGGGTTGCGGGCCAGCGATACCGCGACTGAATTGTCGGCGTCGACCGGCTTCACGACGACAGGAAACGGTAACCGGGGCCGCTCGCCGGGTCCCAAGAGTTCTGCGGCGGGAACCCCGACTCCGGCCGCCGCGACCGTGCACCGGGTCATGGCCTTGTTGGCGGCGACCGCCATCACAGCGGCCGGGTTACCGAGGTACGGGATACCGATTTTGTCGAACAATGCCCGGTACGTCGTCATGCCCGGGATGCAGAACATCTGCGGGATCACCGCCTCCACCTCGAGTGTCCGGATGTGGCCGGTGGCTTGAGTGAGCGCCAGGGCGGGGGCCTGGTCGATCGCACGAATGCTCAATTCCGTTGGAAAACGCCACGATCCGTCTGGAGAGACGTAGGCGATCATGGCGGTGTAGCGTGCCGAGCCGGCCAACGCGTCCAGACAGGCGCCGGCATACAGCCGCGAGAGGTCGGCGTGGAACTCATCGACCGCCGACCCGACCAGGTGCAGTAGCCGCGTAGGCGCAGCCGTCGAGTTCATCTAGTCGCCGCCCGGCTCGACCAGCTTGCCGATGTTGAAATCGATCTTCGTCCAGCCTCGGCGGCGGCGAAGGTTGTCGATCAGCAGCGCCGGAATCTGCAGATGGTGAACCATGAGATACGGCAGCGGATCCCACCACGCGAAGATCGCATCCTTACCGTGCAGGATCGCCTTGATTCTGTCCCGCCGGCCGCGATGGGTCAGCAGACGCCAGACCTCGTGGTAGATCCAGTAGGTCGGCCGTGCGCCGGGTAGCGGTGTGATGACTGGACGGTCCGGTTCCAGATAGGCAGACGCAACCCCTGGATGGTTGTGAAACAGCGTGATCGCCGAATGGGTCCGCGGATTGCATTCGATGGCGTAGACCTGCCCGTCGGCGTCCTCGATGAAGTCGAACGAGAATTGGCCGGTGACACCCAGACCGGACACGAATGTCTCTACCCAGGAGCGGATCTCGGGCTTATCGACCGCCGCGTAGTTGAGCTGAGAAGCCGAGGATTCGCAGCAGGCGTACACCTGGAGTCGTCCGTCGACAGCGGTACCGTGGGTGCAGTACTCCTTGCCGGCGATGAATTCCTGCAGAATCCACGGGTCGTCCTCCGAAGCCGGCAACCATCGCGCGTGGGCCGCATTGTGCTGCGGCGTTCGCTTCGACAAGCGCGGAAGGTCGAGGCGGCCGATCGGGTTGTAGGCGATTCGCTTCAATATGTAATCGCGTCGCGCCGGGAAGTCGAAATTCAGGATTTGCCGCGAATCGGTGATCCTTACCCAATCGGGCACTCGAAGACCAAGTGCAACAGCGAGTTTGGAGAAGTCCGCTTTGTCGTCGAGCATGCTGACGACGTCTTCGGACGCGTGCACAACCTCACATATGTCATCGAGAAGGTAGCGCGCCCGTGCGTCATGGACGCTGGACGACGGACTGGACACCGGGACAAAGGTGTCAACGGCTTCATACCGGACGATCTCGAACAATGCCCGCTCGTAGCCCCGCGCGGCAGGTTCGGGAATGCAGTAGAACGCGTCGACTGCCCGGGAAAACCGGTGACCAGTGAAGCGGTACTTGGCCGACTCGGCCATGATCACCCGGTGACCGGCGCAGTGGAAGGACCGGGCGAGCTGGAGGGCCTTCGTCATCTTGCCGCCGGTGATCAAAACCGTGCGGCGAAAGGGCATGGGCCGCAGCGCCTCCGGTCGTCGCGCGCCGGACATCAGCGCCACCGCCACGGCCAGCGCGTCGATCGGCAGGGTGAGCGTCAGCACTGCCAGAATCGCCAGTGTCCGAAGGACGTTGGCGTCTTGCGCGTCCACCCGTGCGGCGGATTTCGCTCTCGCCTCGGTGGGGCCGCGGAGCGCGGCCACCTCACGCATGGCGGCTGCCATGAGTGGTCGAGGTGAACATGTCTATTCCGTCGCCGCCACGTGGATAGCCGAGGCACAGTTTCCGGTGCAGCACCAAGGTTTCGGCGAGTTCATCGACGGTCACGTCGTTGAGGAAGAGACAACGCCCGATGGGCGCGGGCACCGCGGCGCGAAGCGAGCCGTCGCGAGTCCGCAGGATTGCCGTCGTCGCGGCCTCGAGCAACTCCGGCGTCAGGTGTTCGCTGTCGAGTGCCAGGCCGAGCTCGCTCATCACCCCGAGGACTCGGTCACGCTCGTCGACCGAGATGTGCCCGCGCTGCTCGGCGAGTGTCGTCGACAGTGCCATGTCGATGTTGATGGCATGTCCGTGGAAGAACGGATCGGGCGGGGTGAGCTCGAGCGTCGGACTCCAGGTGTGGCCGAACGCGATCACCCGGTCGAGGTCGATCTCGTGCAGGTTGGGCGCCTCGAGTTCGAGCATGGAGGCAATAGCCTGGTGCGTGAGCCGCTCTCCCACGGCTCGCAATGCGGGCGAACCGTCAAGATATCCGAACCGGGTGCGCAACAGGTCGGCACCGTAGCGTTCCAGCAGCGTGAAGATCTCGGTGTTGCCGACAACTGAAATCTTGATCAGTTCGGCCATCCCGTTGCGCACTTGATCCTCGGGCAGCGTCTTCAAAAAGGAAAAGTCCAGCAGCACCTTCTGCGACGCATGGTAGGCGCCCAACCGGTTCTTGTGCTTGCCGTGGTTCACGGCCACCTTGATCGACACGCTGGCGTCGATGAGGCCGATCAGCGTGGTGGGAATACGGATGTAGGGGGTGTTGCGCCGATAGCTCGCGCAGGCGAATCCGGCGACGTCGGTGATCAGGCCGCCACCGACCACGAGTACCGGCTCGGTGCGAACAAGCCCGAAGTCGTTGAACGCGTTGATGATGTGCTCGAAGGTCGTCAGGGACTTCGCGGTCTCCCGGATCTGCACGGGCATCACCGTCAACGCGATGTCGTGGTGGTCGAAGTACGACCGGATGTCGTCGCCATAAAGGTCGTACACGGTTTCGTCGACGACCATCATCACCCGCCCGTACGACCGGTAGCTGTCGGCCAGTTCGGGGTTGTCCAGCGCGAAAACGCCGTCGACATAGATCAGGTCGTACTCAATTTTTTCGTAGCCTTCGACATGAAAGGCCCTGGGGCTGCTGATGACTCGTGCTTGCAGATCGCTCATAACTGTCCTTGTTGCCGTAAGAAAGTGGGGGATCGAGGCTGCAGCCCGTGCTACGCGACCAGGCTTACGAGTTGTTCGGCGTCGAGGGCGTCGACGGTCTCCACGGCAGCCGCGAAGTCGCCGTCCACGGTGTTCTCGTTGGGAAACGCAATGCATTTCACGCCGGCGGCCGACGCGGCTGCGACGCCTCCGACGTTGTCCTCGATCGCGACCGCGGAGGTGGGATTCTCACCGAGTCGCTCGAGCGCAAACTGATACGCCGCAGAGTCCGGCTTCGGGCTGACCACGGAGTCACGGTCGACGATCAGGTCGAAGGTGCCCGCGTCGATCTCCGGGCTCAACGTATCCAGCAGCGCGGAGATGTTCTCCGGCGAGGTGGTCGTGACGAATCCCAGCTTCACGTCGCGACGCTTGGCCTCCTGAACCGTTGCGACGACGCCGGGTCGCGGCTTGAGTCCGGCCGTCGCCAGCAGCTCCTGGAAGATTTCCGACTTGGTCGCGTGCACGGCGTCGGCGTCGACGTCGTCGCCGTGCGCCTCGGCGTAGTCGGCGATTCGTTGCGCGCCGCCGCTGGAGTCGAGCATTGCGACGTAGTCGGCCTGTGACCACTGCCAATCGAGACCATGAGCTTCGAAGGATTCGTTGAAGGCTCGACGCTGCAATTCCGACGTGTCGACGAGCGTGCTGATCGAGCCAAAAAGGATGGCGGACATGGAGTTCCTATTCGTCAAGCGGGGTAACCGGGCCGAGTCGTTAACCTGACCAACTCGTACGGTAACCGTTTCCCGGTACACTATTGGTCTAAACGTCCATTAGTGACATAATTTTCCATTACCGAAACAGGCGTTCATCGGCTAACTTCTCTGGGGCGGTTCAACTCAGGAAAGGCCAGCGCGAAGGTGGAGTGCTCGGATGACACCCGGCACCGGAGATAAGACGACCGGCATCAGCGAAGATGCGCGAGTGGCTCGCACCCGCGCGGATGTGTCGCGCGCGGCGCTCGAGGTGCTGACGGTCGAGGGCTCGGACGCCGTCACCCACGCCCGTGTCGCCGAGTTGGCCGGATATTCCAAGACGACGCTGTATACCCACTGGCCATCGAGGGTGGAACTGATTGCGCTGGCACTGGACGCGCTGGGCGAGCTGCCGCATCACGAGCGCAGCGGCGACCTCCGTGACGACCTGGTCGGCGAATTGCAGGCCTTTCGGGGCGGCATCACCGAGATGAAACTCGACCGCATTCTGACCGGGATGGCGCAGTGGGCATCGGTCGATGAGATGCGGGAGATTCGCGACAAGATCAACGGCTCCGGCCAGGGGCCGCTGCGGGCGATGCTCGCCGAGGCACTCGACGGCGTCGAACTCGAGGCCGCCGTGTCGATGTTGACCGGCGTGGTGGCATGCCCGTCGATCATGTTCGGAACGCTGCCCGAGGACGATGTCATCGTTGCAGCCGTCGACATCGTGTTGCGCAGTGCTACGAGGCACCGGGCACCGAAGCGCTCCTGACGCCGGGCCGGCCACCCCCGAGCTGAGTCGCACTGGCGTTGAGCTGTACGAACCGCCGGGCCAAAGCCGCAAAAGCGCCAACTGATGCGCGTAAATTCACGTTTCATGTTTCGCGGACACGCGACTTTGATGCAGAGCAACCCACGGGTGAAGTCGGTATTCGGGGCGGCGGCCGGTGCTTCCCTGCTGCTGGTCGCGGCGATCGCGGTGCTCCCCGGGGCGACGAAGCTGATCGCCGCCGCGGCCGTCCTCGTCGGTTTCATCACCATTTACCCGCGTGCCCTGTCGTGCGCATTAGTGCCGCACCGCGCCCCTGTTGACCTGTATGTCGACCAGAACGGCGTCTACGCCGACGACACACCGCTTGCGCTGCGCGACGACATCGAAAACGCCTACATCAGGCCGGCGCTGGACGGCGGCAGCAGCCACCATCCGAACCAGGGCAGCGCCGTACCGACCAGTTACCGCTCGGATCTGTCGGCGTACCCGCTGACAGTCGAACTGCAGGTCCGTCACCGCGGACAGGTCAACATCGACGCCGGCGGTCAAGGCCCGGCCGCGGAAATCCTGACCGCTCTCGGCTTTCCGGTCACGACGTGCGCGCCCAAGTACCGGGCCCAAAACAACAGTCAGAAGACCACGTCGGTGGTGCTCGTTGCGCTGTTTGTGGTTGCCTACGTCAGCTACTACCTGTTCATGTCGACGCATCGCTGACGACCGGAACCAGCCGGCGTAATTGCGTGACGTGCTTGGGGGACAGCTCCTCGAGCGAGCTGACGCCAAGCAGTTTCATGGTGCGGATCAGTTGGCCGGAAAGGATGTCGACGGCCCGGCGCACCCCGGCTTCACCGCCGGCCATCAGCCCGTACAGATAGGCCCGGCCGATCAGGACGCTGCGGGCGCCCAGCGCGACCGCAGCGACAATGTCAGCGCCGGACATCACGCCGGTGTCGACCAGGATTTCGGTGTGAGCTCCGAGTTCGCGCGCGACGGTGGGCAGCAGATGGAAAGGCACCGGCGCCCGATCCAGTTGACGGCCACCGTGATTAGACAACACGATGCCATCGACGCCCAGCTTCACCACGGCGGTTGCGTCGTCGAGAGTCTGAATACCTTTGACGACCAGCTTCCCTGGCCACTGCGCCTTGATCCACGCCAGGTCGTCGAAGGTCAGGGTCGGATCGAACATCGAATCCAGATACTCGCCGACGGTCCCCGGCCAGCGATCCAGCGATGCGAACGAAAGCGGTTCGGTGGTCAGCAGATCGAGCCACCAGTGCGGTCGCATTGCGGCGTCCAGCGCGGTCCGCAACGTCAACGCCGGCGGAATCGCCATCCCATTGCGAACATCGCGCAGGCGGGCGCCGGCAACCGGGACGTCGACGGTGGCCAGCAGAGTGTCGAAACCGGCGTCAGCGGCCCGCTTCACCAGCGCCATCGATCGCTCCCGGTCGCGCCACATGTAGAGCTGAAACCACTTGCGGCCCTGCGGTGCAGCGGCCGCCACATCCTCGATCGATGCGGTCCCCAGCGTCGACAGCGAAAACGGGATACCGGTCTCCGCCGCAACCCTGACGCCGGCGAGTTCGCCTTCGGTGTGCATCAGCCGGGTGAAGCCCGTCGGCGCGATGGCGAACGGTAAGGCGACCGGACCACCGAGCACCTGCCGGTCCGTGCGGGCATTGCTGACGTCGCGCAGGATCGACGGGTGAAACTCGATGTCGCGAAAGGCTTGTCGCGCGCGCTGGATCGATATCTCGTCCTCGGCGGCGCCGTCGGTGTAGTCGAAGGCCGCCTTGGGTGTGCGGCGCTTCGCGAGGCCCCGCAGGTCGTCGATGGTCAGCGCGTCATCGAGGCGACGCCGAACCCGGTCGAGACGAGGCTTGCGAAAACGGATCAGCGGCGCGAGATCACGCGCTTTCGGCATCCGCCGTTTGACCACTGTGCCACCGTAGGACATATGGAATCGGCAGGCGACCCCTTCGATCTGCAGCGGTTCGTGGACGCGCAGACGCGGGTGTACGCGCAGGTGGTCGACGAGCTGCAAGCCGGCCGCAAGCGCAGCCACTGGATCTGGTTCATCTTCCCGCAGATCGCCGGGCTGGGCAGCAGCCCCACCGCGGCCAGATATGCGATCTCTTCGCTCGACGAAGCCCGCGCGTACCTGGGGCACGAGCTGCTCGGGCCGCGGCTGCGCGAATGCACGCGGCTGGTCAACGCCGTGCAGGGCCGTTCGATCGGTGAGATCTTCGGCTCGCCCGACGACATGAAAGTGCGTTCGTCGATGACGTTGTTCGCCCGCGCGACGGACGACAGCGGCGATTTCGTCGACGTACTGAACCGCTATTACCACGGCGAGGAGGACCCGCTGACGCTGCAGCGGCTGGCTTAGACCGGCCGCAGAATCCGCCAGCCCTGCGGCTCGACTGACACCTTGCGAACGACCTCTTGCGGCGGCGCCCCGCTGCCGGCGATCACTTCGGCCGGGCCGGTATCGAGCCGCAGTCGCAGCGGAGTGTCGTCGATGTTGAGCGCGATGATCAGGGCCTGGTCGCCGCGGCGGGCTTGGTACACGTAGTGCCGATTGTCCAGCTGCAGCGCCGACGTCGATGCGGCGTGCAGCCACGGGTACCGTCGGCGTAGACCGATCAGGTATCGGTGCAGCGACCAGATCTCGACCCCACGGGCATCGAGCGATGCTGGGGGAGAACCGAATTCAGGTCGTACCAGGTCGTCACCACCAAATCGTTCCTCCTTGACGCCGCGGTAGCCGAGCTCGTCGCCGGCGTAGATGCTGGGCACGCCGCCCACGGTCATCAGCACGACGAGGGCATGAGCGAGGTGTTCCGGGCGCTCGAGCCGGCTGGCGATGCGCGTGACGTCATGATTGCCGATGAAGGTCAGCGGCGCGAAAACCTTCTGGAAGTCGTTGTGCCGCTGCAGCGCATGATCCAGCTCGAAGAAGTTGCCGTCGTTGAGTCCACTCCAGATCGCCTTCCACAACTCGTACTGGGTGGCCGAGTCGAACCCGGTGTCGCGCACCACCGCGACGTAGTCGCCGTGAATCAGTTCTCCGACGAACCACGCGTCCGGGTGCGACCGACGGACCTGCGGGAGCACCGACGTCCAGAAATGTTGCGGCACAGCGTAAGCCGCGTCCAGTCGCCAGCCGTCCGCTCCGCGCCCCAGCCAGTGGGACATCACGTCGGCGGTGTAATCGACGACCTCGGGGTTGTCGTGGTTCAGGGTGAGCAGGCCGTCGTGGCCTTCGAAGGTGTGAAAACGACCCGGCCGGCCGCGGAACCAGCGCGCGGCCGCCTCGTCAGCCGAGGCGTCGCGGTAGCGCGGGAAGCTTGTGCCGACGTGGTTGAACACCCCGTCCAGCAGCACCCGCAACCCGCGCCGCCGCGCCTCGGCGATCAGGTGGTCGAAGTCGTCGTCATCGCCGAGGCGGGGATCGACGCGGTAGTGGTCGGTGGTGTCGTACCCGTGGGTGCGGGATTCGAAGATCGGCCCGAGCGCGATTCCGGAGGCGCCCAGTTCGATCGCGTGATCAAACCAGTCGACCAGGCGCCGCAGTCGATGCTCGTGCGCCTTAGGCGCAGCGGTGGCCGGAAACGCGCCCACGAAGCCCAGCGGGTAGACGTGCCACCAGATCACATGCTCAACCCAGTCGGGTTCGCTCACCGTCGGTACCTGGCCTCGTACAGCGCCTTCATCTCCTCTTCGAATTCCGGCGCCGGGCCGTCGATCACGGCCCGCGGCACCACCGTCGTGACCGGCAGCATGGCCACCGGCGGCGCCGTCACGTGCCAGTCGGTCAGCCACTTCGTCAGCTGGTCGTTCGACGTGGCGTACACGATGCGCCCCAATCCGGCCCAGGCGTGCGCGCCCGCGCACATCGGGCAATGCTCACACGACGTGTACAGGGTGGCGCGAATGCGGCGCACGGGAGCCACATTCGCGACGCTCCACCGGATGACGCCGAGTTCGGCGTGCAGCGTCTGATCGCGATCGGTGACGCGGTTGTGGTCCTCGTACAACGTCCGTCCGTTGGCGCCCACCAGCACCGCACCGAAGGGGCCGTGGCCGGCTTCCAGTGCGGCGCGGGCAAGCTCGACGCAGCGTCGCAGATGCTGCAGATCGACGTCGTTGACGACCACAAGCCCGGAGTCTACGGGCGGCGGAAGCTATCCGGCGGTCGCCAGCGTTTGCGCGGTGGTGATCGCCTGGGCGACACCGGTGACAATCGCGGCGGCTTTCAACGCCTCAAGGACCGCTTCGCGGTCGACTCCGGCCTCGCGCAGGGCATGCTCGTGAGCGGTCACGCAGTGCCCACATCCGTTGATCGACGACACGGCGAACGACCACAACTCGAAGTTGGCCTTGTCGACGCCGGGGTTGCCGATGATGTTCATCCGCAGACCGGGACGCAGATCGTCGTATTTGCCGTCCAAAAAGCCGCAGCCTCGGTAGAACACATTGTTCATGCCCATGATCGAGGCGGCGCCCAGTGCTGCCTGGTAGGCCTCGGCGGACAGTTGGTCTGCCGCCTCGGCGCCAATCTCGGCCAGCACCTGGGTGTTTCGCGTCGCCGCGGCACTGGCCAGCAGCGTGCCCCACAGTTGTTCGGCGTCGAGTACGGTGCTGCGGCTGATCGAGCCGAGGTTGAGCTTGAGGTCCTTGGCGTACTCAGGCAGCGCTTCTTTCAGAGTGTCGATACTCATCAGATCCTCCGATCAGGCCGATGCCTTGAGCAGCTCGCCCGCGTCCAGCGTCGGGTCGCCCTTGCGCCAGTTGCATGCGCACAGCTCGTCGGACTGTAGGGCGTCGAGCACCCGCAGCACCTCGTCGACGTTGCGGCCCACCGACCCGGCGGTCACCGAGACGAACTGGATCTCGTTGTTCGGGTCGACGATGTAGGTGACGCGGTCGGCGACGCCGTCGTTGTTGAGCGCGCCGGTGGCCTCGACCAGTTCCCGCTTGATGTCTGAAAGCATCGGGAACGGAAGCTTTTTCAGGTCCTCGTGCTGGGCCCGCCACTGGAAGTGCACGAATTCGCTATCCACCGACACCCCGAGGACCTGGGTGTCTCGGTCGATGAACTCGTCATTGAGCTTGCCGAAGGCGGCGATTTCGGTGGGGCACACGAAGGTGAAGTCCTTCGGCCAGAAGAAGACGACCCGCCACTTACCCGCGAAATCACCGTGAGAAATCGTGGTGAAGTAGTCCTCGGGCTGTTGCGCGTCGACCTTCGAGAGGTCGCCACCGATCAACGCCGTCAGCTCGTAGCCCGGGAACTGGTCGCCGATAGTCAGCAGTGCCATTACTGCTCCTCCGCTCAAATTGGATTTAGTCAAGAATTCTGCTCCCACCATTCTGCCCGAACGACACTTTGAACAAAAGGTGATCTTTCCCACTAGACTGATAGGCATGTCCGATAAGAGTTATCAGCCGACGATCGCCGGACTCCGGGCCTTTGTCGCGGTCGCCGAAAAGCAGCATTTCGGCAGTGCCGCAACCGCTCTCGGCGTCAGCCAGTCGACCCTCTCCCAGGCCCTGTCGGCATTGGAGACGGGACTGGGGGTGCGGTTGGTGGAGCGATCTACGCGCCGCGTCTTCCTGACGGCTCAGGGCAGCGCGCTGCTGCCGCAGGCCCAGGCCGTGATGGAAGCGGCGTCGGCGTTCACCGCGGCGGCTGCAGGATCCACCGATCCGTTGCAGGGCACCATCCGGCTCGGTCTGATCCCGACGGTCGCGCCCTACGTATTGCCCACGCTGCTTGCCGGGCTGGACGATCGGCTGCCCGGGCTGACCTTGCGGGTGATCGAGGACCAGACCGAACGGCTGCTGAGCGGGTTGCGCGAGGGGTCGGCGGACGCGGTGCTGATCGCGTTGCCGGCCAAAGCCGGCGGCATGACCGAAATCCCAATTTACGACGAAGATTTCGTGCTGGCCCTGCCACTCGGCCATCCACTGGCGGGCAGGAAACGTGTGCCGCCGGCCGCGCTCGCCGAGTTGCCGTTGCTGCTCCTCGACGAAGGACACTGCCTGCGCGACCAGGCGCTCGACGTCTGCCGCACCGCGGGGGTGCATGCCGAGCTGGCCAATACCCGCGCCGCGTCGCTGGCCACGGCCGTGCAGTGCGTCGCCGGCGGGCTGGGTGTGACGTTGATTCCGCAGAGCGCGGTGCCCGTCGAGACTGTTCGCAGCCGACTGGACCTGGCGTACTTCGCCACGCCCCGGCCCGGCCGCCGAATCGGCCTGGTGTTCCGCGCGGCCAGCGGACGCGAAGGGCCGTATCGCCAGTTTGCCGATTTGATCGGCGAACTGCTCGCCGCCGACCAGCAGGTACGTCCGGTCGAGTAGCCAGGGCCACCCCAGTACAACGTCCGAAGTGAACGTGTTCTAGTTTCGCTTGATGTTGGACTTCACGCTCGAGGACCTCAGCGCCGAGGACGTCGAACGGCGACGGGCGGTCTACCAGCCGCTGGCCGAGTCGGTGCGGGCACTGATCGACGCGACGATCAGGACCGAGATGGACGCCGAGACCGTCGCCGCGGCCAGGGCCGAGATCGACTCGGCCACCAAACGTTTGCGGCACCAGCAGACCGACGGGGGCTTCGGTGTGCGCTACCTCGCCACCGGTGAGCGGATGGCGTGGGGCAACGCCGTCGTCGGGATCCGCAATCCGCTCGCGCCGCCAGTCGAAATCCACCGCAACGCCGCGGGCACATCGGTGAGCGACTTCCATCTGGGCGCCGCGTACGAAGGACCGCCCGGCCACGTGCACGGCGGGGTGGCCGCGTTGATCCTCGATCACCTGCTGGGGGAGGCCGCCAGCGACGGCATCAATCCCCGTCTGACCGGCACCATCAACTTCCGCTACGTGCGCGCTACCCGACTTGGGGACCTGCACGCCGAAGCCCGCATCACCCGTACCGAAGGAGTGAAGACCTATGCCGTCGGCCACCTCGCCGACGCGGCGGGCGTCACGGTTGAGGCCGACGGCGTATTCATCCAACCGCGCTGGGCGCGCGACCCCTCCGACTAGGTTTCGAATATGGAGAAGGTCGTAGCCGTCCTGCGGACCGCCGATTGCGACGAAGACTGGTGCCAACGGCAGCGAACCTCCGTTGCCGAGGCGATCCTGGCGCTCGGCGTTGCCGGACTCAGCGTCAACGTCCGCGACGCGGCGGTAAGTCACTCGATGATGACTTTGACGACATTCGATCCGCCCGCAGTCGCCGTGGTGAGCATGTGGACACCGCAGTGCTACGGAGAGCAGGTCGCCGAGTCGCTGAGCCTGCTGGCGGCCGAATGTGACCACCTGGCGGCCTATCTGGTCACCGAATCAAACCCGTTGCTGGCGCCAATCGAACTGGGCCAGCGCACAACAGGTTTGGCGAACATCGCGCTGCTGCGCCGCCCTGCCGGACTGGACTACGCCACCTGGTTACAGCGCTGGCAGCATGATCACACGCCGGTGGCGATCGAGACTCAGTCCACCTTCGGCTACACCCAGAACGCGGTCGTGCGGGCGCTGACACCCGAGGCGCCGCAGCTGGCCGGCATCGTTGAGGAGCTGTTCCCGATCGAGGCCGTCACTGACCTGCAGGCCTTCTTCGGGGCGGCGGACGACGCCGACTTACAGCACCGGCTGGCCCGAATGGTCGCCAGCACATCGGCTTTCGGCGCCAACGAGAACATCGACACCGTGCCGACCAGCCGCTACGTGCTGAAAACACCCTTCACTAACTAGGGAGACGCCCGTGATACTCCAGATCGAGGACGAGAACCGGGTTCGGACTCTCACGCTGAACCGGCCCGAGGCGCTCAACGCCTTCAACGAGGCGCTCTACGAAGCCACCGCGGAGGCCCTTATGCAGGCCGCCGGGGATCCCGACGTGGCCGTCGTGCTGCTGACGGGGGCCGGACGCGCATTCAGCGCGGGCAACGACCTCAAGGAGATGCAGGCCCGCATCACCGATCCCGCAATGGCCGGCCAGGGGTCGCATTTCACCGCGATGATCGACGCCTTGAGCCGGTTCCCCAAGCCGCTGATCTGCGCGGTCAACGGCGTCGGCGTGGGCATCGGCACCACCGTTCTCGGATACGCCGACCTGGCGTTCATGTCGTCGACGGCCCGCCTGAAGTGCCCGTTCACCAGCCTGGGCGTCGCGCCTGAGGCGGCATCGTCCTACCTGCTTCCGCAATTGATCGGCCGCCAGAACGCCGCGTGGCTGCTGATGTCGTCGGAGTGGGTGAGCGCGCAGGAGGCCCTCGCCATGGGCATGGTCTGGAAGGTGTGTGAACCCGACGAGTTACTCGCGGAGGCCCGCAGGCACGCCGAAATTTTGGCCGCGCGGTCGATTCCTAGCCTGATAGCGGTCAAGCAGTCGATGGTCGAACCCACTCTGCCCGCCATCGCAGCGGCGACCGAGCGTGAAAATGGGTATTTTGCAGAGCTTTTGGGCGGACAGACCAATGCGGCGGCGCTGGCGGATTTCACCGCCAAGCGGGGAAGTTGACGACCTCAGGTACCGGTGGGCTGCAACTGCGCGGCGGCCTCGATGATCGCCCGCACCGTGCGCCGGCAACGGCCGCAGTCCAAACCCGCGCCGCATCGCGCGGCAACCTCTTTGGAGGTCGACGCACCGCCGGCAACCGCATCGGAGACCGTCTGGCTGGTGACGCCCTCGCACAGGCACACGTACATCGGCTCACCTCCAAAATCTCCGACGACCGGCTCGCGTATTAGTGGAGTCTAACCTAACCAGGTTCGTGAAGGCTAACCTAACTTTCAGCGGGACGGCAAGAGCTGCGCGGGGTTCCGTCGTCCCGTTTTTCACGACAATGGCTCCTCCTCGCGAGGCACTCGGGCCGAGCGTTGTCCATTTCTCCCGCGGCGCACACCGGTAAATGCCTAAACGAGTGTCGATTGCTCCGACCAGCGATTGAATTAGTTAGGGAATGCTGACCTGAGTGAGTATTACCTTCGGTGACAGGGGTTTTGACCTGCGGTAGCGTAGCCCGCACATGCATTACGGGGACCTACTCAAGGAGTGACGGTGCAAGGCGATCCCGACGTTTTACGCTTACTCAACGAACAATTGACCAGCGAGCTGACTGCGATCAACCAATATTTTTTGCATTCCAAGATGCAGGAAAACTGGGGATTCACCGAGCTGGCGGGCCACACCCGCGCCGAGTCGTTCGATGAGATGCGGCACGCGGAGGCCATCACCGACCGCATCCTGCTGCTCGACGGGCTACCTAACTACCAGCGTCTCTTCTCACTGCGCATCGGCCAGACCCTGCGCGAACAGTTCGAAGCCGACCTGGCGATCGAGTACGACGTGCTCAACCGCCTCAAGCCGGGCGTCATCATGTGCCGCGAGAAGCAGGACTCAACCAGCGCCGCCCTGCTGGAAGGCATCATCGCCGACGAGGAAAACCACGTCGACTACCTGGAGACACAGTTGCAGCTGATGGACAAGCTCGGCGAAGAGCTGTATTCGGCGCAGTGTGTCTCGCGTCCACCCTCGACGGGTCAAGCCGGCGACTGATCGGGTATAGCTGCTGCGTGACGAGAGCGCAGACAACCACCCCACCGAAGCCGGAGATCAGCGACGGACTGGTCAGCCCGCGGCAGCGCAATTTCGTTTTCCTGGCGATCGTGCTGGGAATGCTGCTGTCGGCGCTGGACCAAACGATCGTCGCCACCGCGCTGCCCACGATCGTCGCCGACCTGGGCGGCGCGGGTCACCAGTCGTGGGTGGTCACCAGTTATCTGCTGGCCTCGACAATCATCACCGCGCTGGTAGGTCGGCTCGGAGATCTGTTCGGCCGCAAGACGATCTTCCAGGCCGCGGTGGTGTTCTTCGTCGCCGGATCGGTGTTGTGCGGGCTGTCGCAGTCGATGGCGATGCTGGTAGGCGCCCGTGCGTTGCAAGGCATCGGCGGGGGCGCGATCGCGGTCACCGCGACTGCGCTCATCGGCGAAGTCATCCCGCTACGTGATCGCGGTCGCTATCAAGGCGCGCTGGGTGCGGTCTTCGGCGTGACCACGGTGATCGGGCCGCTGCTCGGCGGGTATTTCACCGACCACCTGACCTGGCGGTGGGCATTCTGGGTCAACGTGCCCGTTTCGATCGTCGTGTTTTTCGTTGCGGCCGCAGCAATCCCGTCGCTGGCCGCACGCGGGAAGCCCGTCATCGACTACGCCGGCATCCTGTTCGTCGGCCTGGGCGCCACCGGTCTGACGCTGGCCACCAGCTGGGGCGGTACCACCTACCCGTGGGGTTCGGCGACGATCATCGGGCTGTTCACCGCCTCGGCGGCCGCGCTGGGCGTCTTCGTCTGGATCGAAAGCCGTTCGACTGGGCCGGAATCCGCGCCGATCCTACCGACACGGCTGTTCGCCGACCCGGTGTTCACTGTGTGCTGTGTGCTGTCGTTCGTGGTCGGATTCGCCATGCTGGGCGCGCTCACCTTTCTCCCGACCTATATGCAGTTCGTCGACGGGGTCTCGGCGACCACATCGGGTCTGCGCACTTTGCCGATGGTCGCGGGCATGCTGTCGACGTCGATGGGCAGCGGTGTCCTGGTCGGTCGGACGGGTCGATACAAGATCTTCCCGGTCGCCGGAACAGCCGTCATGGCACTGGCTTTCGTGCTGATGTCCCGGATGGATCCGTCCACGTCGACAGTCCTGCAATCGGTTTACCTGTTCATCCTCGGCGCCGGTATCGGTTCGTGCATGCAGGTACTCGTGCTGATCGTGCAGAACACCGCGAAATTCGAAGACCTCGGTGTCGCCACATCGGGGGTGACGTTCTTTCGGACCATCGGCAGTTCGTTCGGCGCGGCGATCTTCGGCTCGCTGTTCACGAATTTTCTGCACGGCCGTCTCGGGCCGGCGCTGGCGGCGTCAGGGGCGCCTCCCGCTGCGGCGAGCTCACCGGAGGCCCTGCACCGTCTGCCGCACGCCCAGGCCGCGCCCATCGTCGCCGCCTACGCCGGGTCGCTCACCCAGGTGTTCCTGTGGGCGGTCCCGGTCGCGCTCGTCGGTTTCACGCTGGCGCTGTTTCTGCGCGAAGTACCGCTCCGAGACATCGGACAGAGCGCCGCCGACCTGGGCGACGGGTTCGCGATGCCGACCACACAGACGCCGGACGAGATGCTCGAAACCGCGATCGGCCGGCTCATGCGCGGCGAGCCGGGTGTGCGGCTGCGCAGCATCGCTATGCGGCCGGACTGCCGACTCGACGTTGCCGAACTGTGGGCGTTGTTGCGCATCAACCGCTACCAGCGCGCCCTGGGCGTCGCCCGGCTCACCGACATCGGCGAGCAGTTCGGAATTCCGTACGAAGTCCTCGAGCCCACCTTCGATCGGCTGGTCCGCGGTGGATACGCCGGGCGCGACGTCGACCGGCTCTGGCTCACCGCGGCCGGTGCACGCGAGGTCGACTTCGTCTCGTCGCTGCTGCAGGGATGGGTCATCGACAAGCTCACCCGCTCCCCGAATTTCGAAGGCCGACCCGACCGTGCTCAGGTCGAGGCCGCGCTCAACCGGATCACCCACCGGATCGTCGCCCAACCCGGCTGGGACGACGAGCGCCCGCGATATCTGGCTGGATAGTCACCGCGTCGCGTGATCAAGCCGGTCGCCTCGCCGACCGGCTTGATCACGTCGAAATCAGAACAGGGACAAGCCCGAGTTCAGCAGGCCGTCGACGACCGGGTCGAGTGCCGCAGCCAAGTCGGCGGCCGGACTCACATCGACACTCGCCGCTCCGGCCGGCAACGAACTGATGATCTCCTGAACCAACGGGGCGATGAGGTTGTCAATGCCGAAGGGCCCCAACAGATAGGTGTCGGCGAAGTACGCCAATTCGCCGAACTCGTCCGTCGGCAAGGCGAGGGTCGTGGCCGAGGTGAACGCTTGCGGGTCGAGCGCGAAGACCAACTCGCTGAGTTCAGGTGTGTAGGTCCCAGGGGTGCCGGACCCGATCGTGCCCACCAACTCCTGGACGAGCGGAGTCAGCTCGGCGTCGATGCCGGTGGGCCCCAGGAAGTAGGTGTCGGCGTAGTAACCGACAAGACCCAGCACGTCCTGGGGTGCACCCGCGGCGGTGAACGAGTGCGGGTCGAGCGCCTCGATCAAGTAGCTGAGTGCCAGTGTGTTGGAGACGCCCGCCGCGGCAAGCGCCTGCGCGTCAGATGCGCCGATAACGTCGCTGACTACGTCCGCGCCGAGGACGTCGGCGCCGGCCACGGGCGCGCTGCCCAGGCTCAGCGACGCGGCAATAATGGCGGCACCGGCGGCCGTGCCAAGACTGACCGCTATGCGGCGAGCGTTGCGACTCATCTGCGAGTGTCCAATCCGGGTATGTGTCGATGTGGATGCGCATTGGGTGGCAACCCAATTCCGGCGTCCCGACGGATCGCCGACCGGCCGAGCCTATCGCAGAAGACATTGGTTAGGTAAATAAATTTTGGGGTGCGCCTGAGTTTCTATTACTGACCGCTTAGGTTGAATTCAGGGAAAGTGTTGAGCTTGTAGAGCGCGAAGGCCACTGGGGCGCCAACCTGAATATCCGCGGGTTGTCCGCAGGTTAGGTTGCTGCGCAACATGTTTCGGGCCAGGGCATCCCCGGCACAGAAATTGACGATGCGATGCACAGGGCTGAATTTGATCCCTCAAGGTGGGCATTTCATACATGTCGAGAAATCAAACGTCATTCGACTTTTATCTAACGTTTAGGTGTCAGAGAAGTGGCGTCACTTTGTTGATTACTTGACACAAATGGTCGATCACGCCACCCGTAGAAGCGCCTCGGGGTTTCCGGACCCGACAATCGAAGGCGTACCATCTCGCCATGAGCCGTATCGGAACGTTCCCTGACGACGACCTTGCCGGCTGGGTCCTCAAATCACCTGAGCTGGGCAGCGCGATCGGCGCATTCGCCAACGCGGTCTACAGCAAGAACCGCCTGCCGATGCGCACCCGCGAATTAGCGCGCACCGTCATCGCGCACGACAACGAATGCGAAGTGTGCGTCAACACCCGGGACGCCGACGGCCCCGCTGCCGGGGTCGATGAGGAGTTGTACGAGCACGCGCGCGAATGGCGCACCTGGCCCGGATACAGCGACCAGGAACGACTGGCTGCCGAGTTCGCCTACCGGTTCGCCACCGAGCACACGAAACTGCGCGCCGACGAAGACTTCTGGGCCCGTTGCAACGAGCACTTTTCCGAGGAGTTGCTCGCCGACCTCGCGCTGTCGTGCGCGCTGTGGATCGGGATGGGACGCGTCCTGCGCACTCTGGACATTGCCCAATCCTGCAAGCTGACGCTGCCCAGCCGGGTATGACGCACCGAGTCCGGTAGCCCGGGCCCAACTTCCGTCTCCCGGCAGATGACGACCACACCGCTCGCCGCCGCGGCCATCGCCAAACTCGAGGCCGAAGGAGTGGACGCGGTCATCGGCACGGTGGTCAACCCTGCGGGGCTCACGCAGGCCAAAACCGTGCCGATCCGGCGTACCAATGCTTTCGCCGATCCCGGATTGGGCGCCAGCCCGGTATGGCACGCCTTCGCGATCGACCACACCGGCATCGCGTTCACCGATCACATCGGCGTCGTCGGTGATCAACGGGTTCGAATTGACCTGTCGGCGTTACGGATTCTCGGCGACGGACTGGCGTGGGCGCCCGGGTCATTTTTCGAGCAGGACGGCACACCGGTGCCGGAGTGCAGCCGCGGAGCGCTGCGGCGGATCGAGGCGGCCCTGGCCGACGCCGGCTTCGAAGCGCTGGTCGGTCACGAAGTCGAGTTTCTGCTCGTCCAGCCCGACGGGCACCGGCTGGCACCGACGGTCTGGGCGCAGTACGGGTTGGCGGGCATTCTCGAGCACGAGGCCTTCGTTCGCGACGTGATCGCTGCAACGTCGTTGTCCGGCATCGCGATCGAGCAGTTCCATCCCGAATACGGGACCAATCAGTTCGAGATTTCCCTGACACCGCAATCACCGGTCGCCTCGGTCGACCAGTTGGTGCTGACCAGGATCATCGTCAGTCGCATCGCCCGGCGCTACGGTATGCGGGTCAGCCTGTCGCCGTCGCCGTTCGTCGGCGACGCCGGATGCGGTGCTCACCAACATTTTTCACTGACGAATACGGCCGGGCCGTTGTTCTCCGGGGGTGCGGGCGCCCACGGGATGACGAGGCAGGGCGAACACGCCATCGCGGGGCTGCTGCGTGGGTTACCCGAGGCCCAGGGCCTGCTGTGCGGTTCGATCGTGTCAGGGTTGCGGCTGCACCCTGGCAACTGGGCGGGCACCTACGTCTGTTGGGGAACCGAGAACCGCGAGGCCGCCGTGCGATTCGTCGCCGACGGCCTCGGTAATCCCTACGGCGGCAACGTGGAGGTCAAGGCCGTCGACCCGTCGGCCAATCCGTATCTTGCGACGGCGACGATCCTGGGCCTGGCGCTGGATGGCATCTCTCACGCCACGACGCTGCCCGCTGAGGTAAGAGTCGACCCGGCGGCGCTGGGCGGCGCTGACCGCGGTCGGGCCGCGATCGAACTACTATCCACGTCGCAATCGCAAACCATTGCGGCACTGGATAAGTCGCAGCGGCTGCGCGGCATTCTCGGCGATCCCGTCGTCGATGCCACGGTCGCAGTCCGGCGGTTCGAGCACGACCACTACGCCCATCTCAACCGGGAGCAATTGGCCGACAAATTCCGGATGGCCTGGAGCGTATGACGGTGTCGGCTCTGGCCGAGCACATCGCCGCCGTGCGACTGGTCGACCAGCACGTGCACGGCTGCTGGCTGGCGGCGGGGGACCGGCAGCGATTCGAGAACGCCCTCAACGAAGCCAACACCGAGCCACTTGCCGACTTCGACTCAGGGTTCGACACCCAACTCGGCTTCGCCATCCGCGCCCACTGCTCGCCGCTGCTCGGCCTTCCCAAGCACGCTGAACCGCAGACATATTGGCGACGTCGCGGCGAGCTCTCCGAAGCGGAGTTGGCCCGGATCTTCTTGCCCGCCGCCGGGGTGAGCGATTGGCTGGTCGACACCGGCTACGCGGAAGGGGTCGCGGATGTCACGCAACTCGGCGAGTGGTCCGGAAGCCGGGCAGGTGAAATCGTTCGACTCGAACAGGTGGCCGAACAGGCCATCGTTACCCCAGGTGATTACGCAACGGCATTCGAGCACATCCTCCGGCAGCGCGCCGCCACCGCCGTCGGCACCAAATCCATCCTGGCGTACCGCGGCGGATTCGAAGGCGATCTGAGTGAGCCCACGGCGGCCGAAGTCGACGCGGCCGCCGCCCGGTGGCGCGACGACGGCGGCGTCCGACTCACCGATCGAGTGCTGCTGCGCTTCGGACTCCATCAGGCACTGCGGGTGGGCAAGCCGCTGCAATTCCACGTCGGCTTCGGCGACCGGCAGTGCGATCTGCGCAGCGCCAACCCGCTGTACCTGCAGGATTTTTTGCGCCGAGCCGGCCAGACACCGATCGTGCTGCTGCACTGCTACCCCTACGAACGCGAGGCCGGCTATCTGGCGCAGGCATTCAACAACGTGTATCTGGACGGCGGCTTGAGCATCAACCACCTGGGTGCCCGCGCACCGGCGTTCATCGCGCGACTGCTAGAACTCGCGCCGTTCCGCAAAATCGTCTATTCCTCGGACGGCTTCGGCCCAGCCGAGCTGCACTACCTCGGCGCAGCATTGTGGCGCAACGGGATTCACCGAATTCTGAGCTCCTTTGTCGACCGCGGTGAGTGGAGCCTGCCCGATGCGATACGGGTCGTCGACCTGATCGCGCGAGGCACGTCGTGCCGCATCTACCGATTGGGCGACGTGTGACACAGATCAAATTCGGGTACAGCCCCCGCTATGGCAACACTGCCCGACCTCAAGAACTGGGTGCGCGAGCAGGTCGCATCGCGCGTCCCCAAGGCAGATCTGGACCAACGGGATCCCGACTACATTCGCGACTCCCTGCCCGTCACGTGGCTGCTCGCGTCGCTGTATTTCCGCGCCGATGTTCAGCATCTCGACCGCATTCCCGCTGAAGGTCCGGTACTACTCGTCGGCAACCACAGTGGCGGCAACGTCCCACCGGATACCTTCGTCTTCACCCTCGCGTTCTGCTCGTATTTCGGCGTCGAGCGGCCCTTCTATCAGTTGGCGCACAACCTTGTGGTCTCCGCGCCGCCGCTGGGTTGGCTACGGAAATTCGGAACTGTTGCCGCGAATCCCGACAACGCGCGGATGGCGCTGGAATCAGGGGCGGCGTTGCTGGTCTATCCCGGCGGGGACTATGAGGTGTTCCGGCCCTCGTGGGAGCGGCACAAGGTCGACTTCGACGGCCGGATGGGCTACGTGAAGTTGGCCCGTGAAGCCGGCGTCCCGATCGTGCCGGTGGCCAGTGTCGGCGGCCAGGAGGCCGCGTTGTTCCTGTCCCGCGGGCAGTGGCTGGCCAAGTTTCTGATGGCCGATAAATTGCTGCGGCTCAAGAGCATTCCCATCTCGCTGGCCCTTCCCTGGGGCGTGAACATCAGCGATCTGGCCGGCCACATCCCGCTGCCCACCAAGATCGCCATCGAAGTTCAGCACCCCATCGATGTGGACGGCGACGACCAGGCCGTCCACGACAAAGTGGTGGCCAGCCTGCAGGGCGGCGTCGACCGGCTTGCCGCGCGGCGCCGGTTCCCGGTGATCGGCTGATGCGCGTCGACCGCAGTATCGTCATCGACGCCGACCGCGACGTCGCTTGGAAGATCGTCAGCGATCCCGACCGATACCCGTCGTTCATGACCCGCCTCGAGCGCTGGGAGAGCGCCAACGACCAGCCGCTCGGCGTCGGGGCACGCTACTACGTCCACTGGAAAGTCGGCTCGGTACCCGTCGGCGGCCTGATGGAGGTCGTCGAGTTCGACGAAGTGCGCGACCTGGCCTGGGTCGGCATCACCGGGGTGACGCTGCGCGGCCGAATCCGATTGCGCGACAAGGGGAATGGTCAGACCAAGGTGACATTCCGGTTGTCCTATCAGGCCCCGGGCGGGCTGTGGGGATACATCGCCGACCGGGTTGCGGTCGGCCAGGTCGGCCGGATCGTCGCCGACACCCTCAAGAGACTCAAGGTGCTCGCCGAACTCGGCGGCTGAACGTCCCGCGTGCTCTACAGTCCGATCGACGACAGGACATCTGTCAACGTGGACGGGTCGACAGCGGCAAGTACGTCGGTGGGGATCAACGCGTCGAGGTTGGGATCCAACGCGGCGAGAATGGTGGCACCAAGCGCGTTGAGATCCGCACTGAAAAGTCCCAGATCGGCGTTGATAATCGCGAAGTCTGCAGGCAGAAAGCCACTGCCGCCGAGTTGGCCGGCCTGGTCGGCAGCAGCGAATGCCTGCTCAGCCGAGAGAACGTTCTGTGCGGCCGAAACGAATTGTTCGTTGGCATCGGCGAGAAAGACTTGATCCCCAGGCGCGAGGTTGTCCTGCTGCGCCCCGATTTGTGTCAACAGTGGAGTGAGTTGGTTCGTAAGACCCTCTTGACCGGTGAGGAGGTCGAGCTGACGCGCGCTGAGGTCCGCGGTGGGAGCCGCGTCCAACAAGGCAGCTCCTTGATTCAAATCCCCGATCGCCTGGCTGATCACGTCAGACGGGCTGCCGGTAACGGCGGTGGCCAGGGCGGCTACGCCGGCACTCACATCGGTGGCGGCACCCGCGCTAGTCGTGCTGGGAAATTCGGGGTCGATGATTCGGTCGATCAGCGCCCCGGTGACATTGGCGGGCAAGGAGTCGAACAGTAGAGCGCCGCTGAATTGCAAACCCGCGGAAGCATAATCAGCGATTCCGGTGGCGCTCGAGGGATCGCCGGCAAGGGTCTCGGCAGCAACGAGAAATGCCTCGCTGGATTGCGCGAGCTGTTGGTCCGAGCCGTTGAACAACAACTCGCCGACACCCGATACGAAGCTGTTGTCCGACGACAGCAGGGGCGTTTGGATCGCGTCGAATTTGCTGATCAAATCCGGCACGACCGTGTCGGTGTGGCCCGCCAGCGCGAAAGCGCTCACCACGTTGGACTGCACCGAATCCAACAGCCCGAGATCCGCTGTCAGTGAGCCATCATCGGCGAGGGCAGTAGGTGCGCCGGCCGTCGCCACCACTGCGGCAGCCACTGCGGCCCCACTGGCCAAGCCCACACCGGTGACCCATCGCCGGGCACTACTGGTCATCGAAACCCCCACTGCTTATTCCGATCGGACGGAGTCGGCGCATTGATTCAGTCGTTGTCATGCACGTTCCCCGTAGCGTTTGCCGAGCCTAGGGGATTGGAGAAGTGAAGGCGCACAGTTTGATCGCCATTGCAGCCGAACGGACGACACGGCGGATCGAGTACCGGCTCAAGCGCGCGTCCATGTCCCAGTCGTCCTGCGCCAGGTCAGGCCCAGCGCTGTGCTGTGGTCGGGTCCGGTAGTGCGGACACCGATTTTGAGGTGAGCGAACGGCCGCTACAGGATTTGTCGATGAAAAGTCAAGGAAACATCGTAGAAACATTGATCTCGGCGTTGATTGAGCACATACTTGCCTGACGCCCATAACAGCGACTTCACGAATTTCTGAACGTTCTCCGAGGCAGAAGGCTCGGGGCATCCTCAATGAGGAGGAGAAAATGAGGAAATTCAACGGGCGAATGCTGATGGTGGGCGCCGCTGAAATGGTAATTGTCGGTGCGGTCGGCGGTGTCGGCCTTCTCGGGCAGGCCCAGGCCAGTCCGGCCACCTGCACGAGCGCGACGGGGCAATGCCAGACGCAGCAGCTGACTGGGCCCCAGACCCGGACGGCGGTCATTTGCCAGCCGATCGGCCCGAAGGCTGGAGCCGGTTGCCGTCAGGTAGCGGGACACCCCGCCTGACCCGACACCGACAAGCAATCGCGAGGGCCGAATAGCACTCGACCCTCCCAGCTGGGTTGCGCGAGTTGCGTTTCAAACCAATAGCAGCCAGCCGGCCAGACGCTATCCGACATAAGCGGCCCGCGATCTTTCCCGCGTTTGTTCTAGGGTGGCGATATGGGCGAGGCTGACGGGCCGCAGTGGGAGTACAAATGGTTCCTTGCGACGGGTGATGATGCCCTGAACGACATGATGCGCAAAGCGAACGCGCTGGGGGAACAAAGATGGGAGATGGTCAACTTCGCGATGGATCAGGCCAAACCCTTCACCGCCACCTGCTTTTTCAAACGCTTGCGGCTCCAAGGCGAGACGCCGGAAGCGCCGGAAGCACCTCGGCGCTTTCTCTGAAATGGTGAACGACGAGCTTAAGGAACTCGAGGAATTCGCCGAACCGCATGGATTCGACGTTGCGTTGATCGAATTCATCGGCACCGAAGGTTCATTCTTCAGCGTGTTCCCGACTGGCTGGCCCGACGACGGTAACCCGTTCGCCACCGCAGACGAGGCCCGCGCCTACATCGAGGGTGCAATCGCTTCGCGGGGGAACCGCGCCGAGAACTAGCAGTGAAACAGCAGGCCTGCGTCTCTCTAGATCAACCGGGTCGCGTCGAAGATCCACGACACTGTCCGCTATATGCGATGGCGAGTACTGCTCCATATTTGGTTGAGAAACACGATTGCGGCGTCGTGGGTGATCGACCAGTGCCCGCTCTGGCCGACAAGCACAATCGGCGTAGCGCGGACGGAGTAGTAGGGCCAGTCTCGTGGGGCAGCCACTGTGGCACCCGCGAAATTGCCGGGTGCAGGTTGAATGTCGGTCACGACGAAGTTGAACGGGATGTACCCACGCCCGTTGAGCGAGTTGAGATGATCGTCGGTGGTCCCGGCTTCGTCCGGAGCAAGGCCAGGACTGACCACGTCGCTCTTGCTCGCGGCGGGCCTGCCAGGGTCCGTCAACTCGGCCATGATCCCGACGACTTGATCGACGGTCGGAACTGGTCCGGTGCAGGATGGTTGGTCGGGATCGCCACAGTCCGCGTAAACCGTTGCGGGCGAGGTGAGTACCGACACCGTTAACGTCGCTGCGATCAATACAGCGATTCCACGCCAGCGGTCAAGGTGCTGCACGGTGACGCTCCCGCCTGTTGGAGGGCTTCTTCCTAGATCGGCGTAAACCCTGCTCCATGACGGCCTTTGGCATTGACATCGCTCAATATTGCGCTGAACTTTGTGAATTCGGTGAAGTGAGACGGCGCTTGTCCCTGGAGGTCGCCGGGAGTATCTAGTCCGCCGAAAGCCACGCCTATGAGCATGTCGTCCGCGGTGATCGGGCCGCCGTCGTCACCTGGCTGAAACGCCGAGCGGCTCAAAGCGCCACGCGGTCCGGGACCGGGCATACTTCCGACGCCGCCGCAGCGCACGCCATTTGCAGCGCCATCCGTGCACGCGGGTTGATGCCAGTCAGGGTCCGGGCCAATGCCGTGAATCTCGAAGCCTGCGAAGTTGGCAGTGGGCGACACCTTCGCCGGGTCGAACTTGATCACGGCGTAGTCAAGGCCGTCCCCCGCAGCGGCAATAGTGCCAACTGGGCCACGACTGTCTGCACCTTCGGCGACAACTGGAGTGCCCGGTCCGCCACAGTGCCCCGCCGTGAACCCAACGAGATCGCCAGCGCGGTCGTGGCCGATGGCGGTCAAGGTGCAGTAGTTGCCGCCGACCATCATTCCGGCCCCGCCGCCGAGAATGACCTGGCCGTCGGCGGCGGCTGGGCCTACCGAAAACCCAGTGGCGAGTACCGCCCCGACCCCGATGGCCCCGACGGTCAGACCAGAGAGTTTCCTCACGGCGAAGCCGGTCCAAGTGAGCCGGGCGGTGGCGGAGCGTCATCCTGCGGCGGTGGTGGCGCGTCGCCCGGCGGTGGCGGTGGCGGTGCATCACCCGGTGGTATTAGTCCTTGGAAATACCGTGAGTTCAGACATCGTTCGAGGGGCAGGTAATCCGGATCGCGTCGGTAGTGGCGGGCTTCTCTTTTGCACTTCGGCACTACTGTCACAAACGCCTGGATACGGGGTTGCGCTGAATCCCACCAAGAGGTTACGACATGACCCGGCAGCGTGGGAGCGACGATCAACGCTGCGCCAGCAACCGCAGCCATGCCGACAACGGCGCTCAGCGCCGCCGCCATCGTAGCCCTCGCGAGAGCGTAGAGCTTGGTCCAGTTCATCGGCGTTCCCCCTTCGTCGTTCAGGCCAGGATTGGTGTTAACCCTGCTCCCGGAACGCCTTTGGTATTGACATCGCCGAGGACGGCGCTGAACAAGGTCAGAAAGCTCTCGGGCATCTGGCCATAGTGCAACGGGCCGAAGTCTGGAGCGGCCCAGCCAGGGCTTAGAACCCGATTGACGAGAGCAGGTCGGCGAACATGGTCGGGTCCACCACAGCGGCGGGGTCCAGAGCTGACGCAAGATCGGCTGCCGACGAAACATCGAGGCCCCCAGTCAGGTCAGCGAAAATGGTTGCGCCGTCTGCTGTTAGGAAGCTATCGAGGAAGTTCAGGGCCCCACCGAGCACTGCAAGGTCCGCAGGAGCCACGCTGTTGCCGCTGAGATCGCCGGCCTCGTCAGCGGCAACGAACGCTTGATCGGCTAACACCCAATTCTGCGCCGCCGACACCATCAGCTCATCGACATAGCCCACCAGGGTTTGGTCAGTGGGGTTCAGCTCGTCCTGCAGCGACGCTAGTCCGGTAAGGACCGGATCGAGCTGGCCCGGTAGCGCTTCCCCGCCGGTCAGGAGGTCCGCCGAGCGGCTGCCAAGGTCGGTAGTCGGGGCCGCGTCCAGGATCGCGGCTGTCTGGTCCAGCGCACTGATCGTTTGACCGATCTCAACGTCGGGAGTCGGGAAGACGCTGGTCGCCAAATCCGCTGCGGCACCCGGACTACTGGTGCCCAAGCCACTGAAGTCGTCGATGGCCTTGCCGATGATGTTGGCGGGCAGCGAGCCGAACAGCAGGGAGCCGTCGAATTGGAAGCTCGCCGAGACCGCATCAAGTCCGTCGATGGCCGAGGTGGGGTTGGCAACATAGGTGTCGGCGGCTGACAGGAAAGTCTCGGCACTCTGTGCAACCTGCTGATCGGGCCCATTGAACAGCGCACTGCCCAGGCCCGACAGCAAGCTGTTGTCCGACGACAGCAGCGGCGTTTGAGTAGCGTCGTACTGGCTGATGATGTCTGCAAGGGTGGCCGGGTTGGGGGGCGTCTGGCCGACCACCTGGCTCAACGCGTTGAAGGCGTCGGTCGCATCTGTCTCGGCAGTGTTGAGCAGACCGATATCCGTGGCGAGGTCGTCGGCGTGGGCCACCGGCACACCGGCGGCCCCGATCATGGCGGCCACCGCTCCACCTACGAGTCCGGCACCGACACTCCACGGGCGTATGCGGCGGTTGGTGTTCATCTGGTTCCCCCCGTTGCGTTCGGCGTGCTCATGCTTAAGAAACACGAACAACTTGCTGAGGGTACCTAAGCGAATTCTCATGCAGCGGTCGTGCCAGTGAACTCCAAGCTGGGTCAGACGAAGTTCTCAGCAGTCGCCGGCAGTCGAGTGCCGGCTTGAGCCGACCAATGGATGGGCCACGGGCACGACGAGCTTCCCGTGCCCTCTAGTTATACAAGGCCCGTCGCGTCGAAAATCCACGACGTGTCCGCCGCTGCGAGATCCTCCAGCCACGTCGGGGGAGCGTGGTTGGTCAGCCCGCCCATGTCCCAGTAGTCCTTCCACAGCGTGACCTTGCCGTCTTGCACGCGATGCACTGAAACAAATTGCAGCACAGCGGTTTCCCCGCTTGCCCAGTTCCACGTCTCGGAATGCTCATACATGGCGTCGGAGCCGTTGGACAACAGCACGCCGTCGTGGTTCTGATAGCCGGCGAGTGGTTCGAGACCGACCTTGAGTCGCTTCACGATGTCGTCGGGTCCACGAGCGGCCAGCGTCGGCCCAACCGGCATGTCGACGTAGACGCAATCCGCGGACAGAAACGTTGTGACCCCGTCCCAGTCGCGGGCCGAAAGGGCCTTCCAAAGACCGAGCACCACTTCGTCAACCGACATGAGCTAAGGCTGACAGGCAACCCCCGTGCCGGGCAAGGATCGGCGCATCTTTACAGTCTGCGCAGGCAACGACGCTTCCGGGAGGTGGGCATGCCAACGCTGCGATCACGGCGCAGACGCGACCACGGAACCAGTTCATCGCCGTTCTCCCCGGAGTGGACGCCCAGAGCGGCGCAGTACGGCGTGGGCATTCACCACAACGTGGCGGTGCCGATGAGCGATGGCGTTCAGTTGCGAGTCGACATTCATTACCCCACCGACCCCGACACCGGCCAACCCGCCGCCGGACCGTTTCCCGTGCTGATGTCACTGACGCCGTACGGCAAGAAGGCCCCGCCGCCCGCCGCCCAGATCGGTGGCGGCCCGACCCCGTTTCTGATCAAACGGGGATACATCGAGGTAATGGTCGACGTTCGCGGGTGCGGCGTGTCCGAGGGCGCCTTCCAGATGTTCGGCGAACGGCAAGCGCAGGACGGCGTCGAGCTGGTCGACTGGGCATCCAAGCTGCCCAACTCCAACGGTCGGGTCGGCATGTTCGGAGTGTCCTACCTGGCGATCAACCAGCTGTTCACCGCGGCCGCGGTGGGGCCGAATTCACCGCTAAAAGCGATCTTCCCGGTGATGGCCGCGCGGGACTTCTACCGCGACGCCGCGGCGATGGGCGGGGCGCCGCACCTGCGCACGATCCGCGCGTACGGCGGTGTCTACCAGCTGCTGAACATCGTCAACCCGGCGTTGGAGGTGATCAACCGTGGTAAGCATCCGCGGCCCCGGGCCGGTGGTGTCGCCGGTGTGCGAAAGCGCGGTCGCTCTCAACGCGGCTACTTCGGCCCGCTGATCGCCGACGCCGTCGCCGGCGGTGAGACAGCCTTCGACGAAGAGTTCTGGGAAGACTTGCGGCCCGCGGCGGTGCTGCCGCAGATCGTCGCGAACAAGGTGGCGGTCTTCCTGGTCGGCGGCTGGCATGACGCCTTTCAGCGCGGTGTCCCGCTGAATTACGCCGCGCTGCAGAGCGCGTTCGCGGGTCGGCCCGACGAGCAGCCCATGCAACCCGGCCAGCCGGTGTCCGAGCACCTGCGGCTGATGATGGGCCCGTGGTATCACGTCACTGACTACGGTGGCCTGCACTTGCAGGCGGTACAGCTGCGCTGGTTCGACCACTGGCTGTACGACGACGCCGCGGCGCAGATCTCTGAAGCGCCGTTCACCTTTCAGCCCGTCGGTAGCTCGCAGTGGTTCCACGTCCGCAACTACCCGCTCGACCAGAGCACACCCACGCGCTTCTACCTATCCGACGCCGGTCGGCTCACCACCGATCCGGCACCCGAAACCTCCACGGTCGCAGTCAAATACATGCACCGCGGCCCGGTGGCCGGCCGAAGCGTCGAGCAGTGGACACTCGGGATGACCAGCTTCATCCGCAGCCAGCGCGGTGGACGCACCCGCTACGACCAGGACAACCGGCGGGTCCAGCGCGGCGCCCTCACCTACACCACCGCGGCCTTCGCCAAGCCCACGCTGATCGCCGGACCGATCACACTGACTCTGCACGCGACCGCCGACACTACCGAGTCGTTGTTCGTTGCCCACATCGACGACGTCGCACCCGACGGCGCCTGCCGACCACTCACCCAGGGCGCGCTGCTCGGCTCGCACCGGGCTTTGGACCCCGAGCGCACCTGGTATCTGCCCGACGGAACCGTGCTCAAGCCGCATCACATCAGCACCCGGGCCGCCGTCGAACCCGTGGTCCCCGGCGAACTGACTCGCTACGACATCGAGGTCTTTCCGACCGCTGCGCTGCTCGACTCCGGCCACCGATTGCGGCTGACGGTCACCACGTTCGATTTCCCGCATCTGGTGCCAACCGTTCCGGCCCGCCGGAACCTGGCCGGCGGCAGTTATGCGCTGCATCAAGGCGGGCCCACGCCGTCGCATCTGCTGATCCCGGTGGCCGATCCGGACAATTTCGACTGATCCAGTGCGGCAGCGTCATCCGGGCATAACCACCATTTGTGGCGCATACTCGCCCTGATGACTTCTTTACGCCAATACATCGCCGAAGAGATTGCCAGCGACCACGTCGACGGATTGCTGACCCGACGCGAAGCCGTGCGGCGCCTGGCGCTGCTGGGGTTGGGTAGCAGCGCGGCCGCCGCCCTGATCGCGGCCTGCGGTAAGAGCGAAACCCTTCCGCTGCACTCGAATTCGGGTGAGGGCGTGGAGGCGCCGGGCGCCAAGCAGGCGCTGCCCACTGAGCCGATCACCTGGGCCGGCCCCCGTGGACAGCTGCAAGGCGCCTGGGCGCAGTCGCACAACGCCCGCCGAGGAGTGCTGGTCATCCACGAGAACAAGGGGCTCACCGATTGGGTCCACTCGGTGGCAGAACGTTTCGCCGGCGCCGGCTACTCGGCTTTGGCGATCGACCTGCTGTCCGAAGAAGGCGGCACCGGGCAATTCACCGACCCCGCCAAAGCCACCGCCGCACTCGCGGCCGCGCCGCAGGACCGGTTCCTTGCGGACCTGAATTCCGGCATCCAGGAACTGCAAACCCGCGTTCCCGGCGGCAAAATCGCGGTGGCCGGCTTCTGCTTCGGCGGCGGCCTGGTCTGGCAACTGCTGGCGTCGCATAACGCGCGGCTGTCGGCAGCGGTGCCGTTCTACGGTCCGCTGCCCGACAACCCCGACTTCAGCGGCGACAAAGCCACCGCGGTGCTGGCTTTCTACGGGGCGCTGGACAAGCGGGTCACCGATTCGGAGCCGGCGGCCAGGGCCGCCCTCGAGCGGGCCGGGCTGATCCACGACATCGTGATCGAGCCCGACGCCGATCATGCATTTTTCAACGACGGCGGACCGCGCTACAACGCCGCCGCGGCCGAGGACGCCTGGCGGCGAACCCTGGAATGGTTTGGTCGCTACCTGTCTTAGCGGCATGATGCGTGCGTGACCTTTCCGCCACCCGTCATCACGCTGAACGAGGTCCTCGACAGCTTCGAACTCGAACAGGTCAACGCAGAATTCTTCGTCGGCAAACAGATCGACGAAATCGCGCACCACATCTCCGGCGGGCACATCGCCGCGCAAGCGTTGATGGCGGCGAGTCGAACCGTCACGGACCGCCTGCCGCACAGCATGCACATGTATTTCCTTCGGGCCGGGGACGCCCGGCAACCCGTGGACTTCGAGGTCACCGCGTTGCACGACGGCGGCACATTCTCAGCCCGGCGTGTGACTGCCCGCCAGTTCGGCCTGGTGCTGCTAGAGGGCGTCGTATCGTTCAGCAAGACCGTCGAAAGCATTGTCTACCAGCAGCTTCCACCGGATATGCCCGATCCTGACGTAGTGCCGAGCTTCGTCGAGCAGCACCGCGAGCACGCCGACGAACGCAATGGCTGGTGGGTACGCGAACAACCCATTGATTACCGATACGTGGACCCGTCGGCCAGGCTCGCGGCCGACATCGCCGACGCGCCGCCGGCGGGCATTCGGATGTGGTGGCGCCCCAACGGCATTGCTCCGACCGATCCGGTCGTCGCCGACTGTCTTGCCGCCTTCGTGGCGGGACGCACTCTGCTCGAGTCGGCGATGATTGCGCGGCGCACCACTCCGCTGGGCCCGGGATTCTCGGCGCTGATGGATCTGGCGATGTGGTTCCACCATCCGCCCGACCTGTCGGATTGGCTGCTCTACGAACAGCATTCACCAAGCGGCATCGGCGGCCGGGGGTTGGCGCAGGGCACCATGTTCAACCGCACCGGCGAACTGGTGTGCACGATGACGCTGGAGTGTTACTTCGGCGGTAAGGCGAGCGGCTAGCGGGTAGCCATCGACCTGGCCGGACCCAGCGCGACCGGCAGGGTGGACCATCCATGCAGCACCCGGGTGTCGCGGCGACTGCCGGCGCCGGCGGAGCGTACGTCGGGGAAGCGTTCAAAGAAGGCCCGCAACCCCACCTCGCCTTCGGCGCGCGCCAACGCCGCACCCAGACAGAAGTGCCTTCCGCCGGAGAAGGCGAGATGTTTACCGGCGTTGTCGCGTTCGATATCAAACGTATGGGGGTCGGGGAACACGGCTGGGTCGCGGTTGGCCGCGGCCACGTAGACGATCACCAGCTCGCCTTGACTGACCGTCCGGCCCGCGATCTCGTTGTCGTTCAGCGCTATTCGTGCGGTGAGCTGAACCGGCGACTCCAGTCGCAAGATCTCCTCGACGGCATTCGGCCATAATTCGGGTCGCTGGCTGAGCGTGATCAGGTGCTCCGGCGTGTCCAGCAGCATCCGGATCCCGTTCCCCAGCAGATTCACTGTGGTCTCGAACCCGGCAGCCAGCACCAGGCCGGCAACTGCGCGGAGCTCGTCGCGATCGAGATACGTTTCCGATGAACCACTTTCGGCTTTGCGGATCAGCTGGCTCATCAGGTCGTCACCGGGGCTGCGCCGCAATTTGTCCAGATGTGTGTCCAGCCAGGAGTTGAATCCGACCAGTCCGCGCTGGACCCGCTGATATTGCGGCCAGGGGAGCCCGAAATCCAGGCTGGGCGCGGCGAGTTCACCGAACTCGAGAATGCGCTGTCGATCTTTCTCGGGTACACCCAGGATGTCACTGATGATCGCGACCGGGAGCTGCGAGCAGTACCTGTCGACGACGTCGACCACGCCCGGTTCGCGGGACAGCTCGTTCAGCAACGCCTCTGCGGTCCGCTCGACCCCGTCCCGCAGCGCGCCGACGGCCCGATGGGTGAACACCGACGACACCGTCTTGCGGTACCGGGTGTGATCGGGCGGCTCGACGGCGAGCAGGGACGGCGGACGCAGCGGATGCAGCAGGTCGTCGCGGGTCCGTAGTTCCAACCACCGCAGTGGGGCGGGCAGGTTCGAACCGATGGACAGCACCCGGAAGTCATCGGATCGCAGCAATTCGTTGCCGATCGCGTGATCGGCGGTGATGTAGCCGATGCGCGATCGCACCAGTGGACCGCGGGCTCGCACCTCGTCGTAGAACGGCACCGGGTTCGCCTTGACGGCCGGGTCGGCGATCAGCCGAGCCTGCAGGTCACCGCGACGGGCGCCGAGCGCCGAACCGCCGCGAACGAAACCGTGCAGCGCCAGCCAATGCAATCTCTGCTTCAGTGCGATCGCCACAGGTCAAGCCTCCACTTCGTCGCGCAGTGCTGTCCAGAGCCTACGGACTCATCCGGAGATCAGGCGTCAGCCCAGTTCCCATTTCATGTTTCGCGCGAAGGTGATCGCGTCGTCGGTGGCGGTGCCCATCGCGTGGCTCCGCTCGACATACGAGCGCACCATCGGCAGGAAGTTCATCGGGTTGTAGGCGTCTTCCTCATAACTCCACAAGTTGTCCCCGGCGTACTTCATCACCGACAGGTTGGCCGCCTGGTGAACGCTGCCATCGCCGGGATCGCGCATCCGGTTCAAGAACTCGCAGAACACCCATCCTCGGTCGACGTCTATGGAGTGCCACGAGGTCGGGTAGAACGGCATTTCGTTGCCCGGGAAGACGTTCATCGTCGAGACGATCCAGTCACGGATGTGCTCCCGGCCGTGCATCGTTCCGTAGGTGTGTTCGACATACGTTGCGTCTTCGGTGAATTGGTCGGCGAATCGCGACCAATCCCAGCTGGAACCGATCTCGACGACGACCTGCTTGTGGTGTTCGAAGGCCGCGTCGATCTCCTCACGCGTCCACTGTCCGCTCATGCCTCTGCCACATCCTTGATCCGGTGCAACGTCTTGGTCATGTCCCGGACATTGCGACGCTGCCTCATCCATCCACCGAACAGCCAGTAGTAGACGCCGATGAAAGGCGAGGAGGCCATCCGAAACGACTCGGTCACGTCGGTCCCGCCGCCGGACGGCGCCAGTTCGTAGTGCCAGTTGTTGACCGCGCGGTCGCCCACCAGCACCTCGAAACCGAATTGCTTACCGGGCTCGCACGCGGTGACGCGGCAGACCGTCCAGTACACCGGGCCGATCTCGTTGCGCTTGACGTGCCCACGGAATCGGGCACCCAACCCGGGTCCGGTCGCGCCGTCGAGCCACTCCGCTTCGAATACTTCGGGGGAGTAGCTGCCAATGCTGTGGACATCGGTGATCAGATCCCAGATCCGGTCCGCCGGTGCCGCCATATGAACTGTCGCCGAACCCTGCATGGGCTGATCCAAGCACGCCCACGGGTGACCAGTGCGCGAAAATGGTGATGTCAGCCATTTTCCGAATGACGCGGCGAATGGACGCGACCCGAATATCACCAATAACGCTGGTGTAGACGAAATGCGCCGGACCGCCGCACCCTTGTCCCGGCGATAGATCCGCGCTAGCGTTTTAGCGTTTTCGGGGTCTTCAACGTGACTGTTCAGACGGAGTGATCATCATCGACGATTTCCACAGCACAAAGCGGTCCAAGAACGACAGTGGACCGGATGACGGCGAGGCGCCCGTCATCGTCAGCTTGGTCGAGGCGGCGATGCAGATGTTCTCCGCAGCCATCGACGCCCTGCCCGACACCAGCGATCCGGAGTTCTCCGGCCGCGCGAACGTGATCCTGTCCGGTCTGCGCAAGCTGCAGACGGCACTGACCAAAGCGGCGACGCGCGGTCGCGCGACACCGTCAGTCATCGTGTCGCTCAGCGGAGTTCGGACACGTTACGACGACCTGATGGCGATGGCATCCGAGGCGCCTGGCGCGACCTTGGGCCAACAGCTCTACGTCGTCCGGCGACGGGCGAGACTGTCGGCCCAGGAAACCGCGAACGGCGCCGGGCTCACACCCGAACTCCTCGACGCCATCGAGGCCGAAGAAGTCCCGACCGACGAAGAGGCAGCCCGGATCAAAGAGCTTCTCGCGGCCCTGGGGGGCTGACGGCTAACACGGCGGCCGGCACGACGGAACGTCGACTGTGAACGGTGAAGACCCGTCGTCGAGTCTGCGCTCCCCGGCAGCGCGCGCACTGACCCTGGTCATCTTGGCGACGGCGCTGATCGTCGGCGGGGTTTACCTGGCGACCGATCGACTGCATGCCAAGGCGTCCGACGCGGTGGAACATCCGGGGCCCGCGGCCACCGACGCTCAAACGCAGGCCGAATTGCTCGAGCATGCCCGAGACATCGTCGCGATCACCGGGATTCGCCGGCCCACCGCCGGCTACTTGTTGATGTCGTGCAAGAACCGCGACGATCCGCCCTACCAGGGCGCGGTGTACATGAATTTCCAGCTGCCCACCGATGTCAGCGCCGAGCAGTACTTCCGCAGCATTTCTGCGGCCATGGTGGACCGCGGTTGGCGCGAGGGCCTGCCGCCCAACCAACACCTGTTCGGCCGGAACCTGTCGAAGGACGGCGTCAACGCAGTTCTTTATCCCGATGGCGACTCGAAAGACGGTGGCGTGGCGCGGATTTACGGCCGGTGTCACGACGTGATCGATCACCGCGGTGCGAAGGCGGAATGGATCGACATCACCGATCGCCTGCACTGATCGGGTTGGTAATAAAGAACTGCGCTTGACGGATTACCGTCAAGCGCAGTTCGTTCTCGAAACGATTCAGCCGGCGTGTGCGCCGAGTGCGCCCTGCAGGTCGGGTTTCATGGCGTTGAGTTGCGCGCCCCAGTACTCCCAGCTGTGAGTGCCGTAGGGCGGGAAGTTGAACACGGCGTTGTGGCCGCCGGCGGCGTTGTAGGCATCCTGGAACTTCTTGTTGCCACCGATCATGAAGTTGCTCTCGAGGAACGTTGCGGGCAGGTTCGCGCCGCCCAGTTCGTTGGGAGTGCCGTTGCCGCAGTAGACCCAGAGCCGGGTGTTGTTGGCGACGAGTTGTGCGACGTTGACCGTGGGGTCGTTGCGCACCCAGGCGGGGTCGTTGTCCGGGCCCCACATGTCTTCCTTCTTGTAGCCGCCGGCGTCCCCCATCGCCAGGCCGATCGCGCCCTGGCCAGTAGAAGGGCTGAGGTAGCCGGACAGCGAACCGGCGTAGATGAACTGACCGGGGTGGTAGATCGCCAGGTTCATTGCCGACGAGCCGGCCATCGAGATGCCGACCGCGGCGCTGCCGGTGGCCTTCGTGCTCTTCTGCGAGGACAGGTATCCGGGCAGCTCGCTGGTCAGGAACGTCTCCCACTTATAGGTCTGGCAGCCGGCCTTACCGCACGCCGGGTGATACCAATCGGTGTAGAAGCTGGACTGCCCGCCCACCGGCATCACGATCGCCAGGCCCGACTGGTAGTACCACTCGAAGGCCGGGGTGTTGATGTCCCAGCCGTTGTAGTCGTCCTGAGCGCGCAGCCCGTCCAGCAGATACACGGCCGGGGCGTTGGTTCCTCCGGGCTGGAACTGGACCTTGATGCTGCGACCCATGGAGGCCGACGGCACCTGCAGGTACTCGACAGGAAGCCCGGGTCGGGAGAATGCGTTGGCCGTCGGCGCACCGCCGACGAGGCCAACCAGACCCGGTAGTGCGGCGGCAGAAATCGCGGCGACCGTCAGTCGCCGCGCCCACCCACGCATCTTGTCGGTTGCATATGCCATATCCGGGCCCCTTGTCGACGGCGTCACGCGATACCGCAAAACTTACCGTGCAGTTGTCCATATGTCGATGAAGACGCAAAGGTGTGGCGATTTCGCAGCAACCTCTTTCACCTGCGCGGAGCCCATGCTAGAAGGCTCAAACGAGGGTTCGTGGCAACATTTTGCGACGGCCCGCAATTGCACAGGCGTCTGTCCCCGGGTCGCATTTCGACGCGGCGGACGCGTAGGGTGACCCGGGGTAAGACCGACGAGACCACGCTGTCCCGGTCCCTCCGCCGCCCGCGAAGCAACGCATCACTTGTCATGTTCGCCTGGCGCGGCGCACGGGTACCGGGCCGCAATTGAGGTGCAGATTTGGACACGGTACTTGGGCTGTCGCTGACATCGACGTCAGTCGGCTGGGTTCTGGTGGAGGGCCGCGGCGCCGACGGCGCCATCCTCGATCACGACGATTTCGGCGTGGCTGCGACCGCCGGAGTGCAGGCGGTTTACACCTCGGAGCAGGCAAGCGCCGCCGTTCTCGACGCGCAGGCCGCCGCCGCCGGGTGTGATCAACGCCTGCACGTCGTCGGCGTCACCTGGAGCGACGAATCCGCCGCCGAGGCGGCGCTGCTCGTCGAGTCGCTCGCCGATGCCGGATTCGACAACATCGTGCCCGTCCGGCTGCACGATGCCTGCGACCTGCTCGCCCGCGCGATTGCGCCGGTCGTCGGCTACGACCGGGCCGCGGTGTGCGTGGTGGACGGCGACTCCACGATTGTCGTGATGGTCGACGCCGATGACGGCGAACCACAGACCGCCATCAAGCAGTTGTCCGGCGGTCCAGGGCATTTGCTGCACTGGCTGACCGCGCTGTTCGACCGAAGCTCCTGGCAGCCCGGCGGCATCGTCGTCGTCGGGCCTCAAGGCGAAGTCGACGCGCTGTCGACGCGGCTCAAGACACTGCCGGTCCCGGTCATCACTCAGGCCGGCGCGGAGTTGGCCCTGGCCCGAGGAGCCGCTCTGGCGGCGGCGCAGAGCACCGAGTTCACCGACGCCGAGCTGCTCGAAACAGTGAACAGCTGGCGACAGGACCATGAGGCCGCGCGGCACCGCTCGTATGCGGGTGCGGTGACGATCCTGGCCGCCGGCGCGGTGACGTTCGTAGCATCGCTGTCGCTCGCGCTGGGTCCGCATCTGGTGCCCAATCACGCGCCGGATCCAGTCCGGCCATTCGCGCATTTGGCCGCCCAGGCCCCCATCGCCGCGGCTCCTCCGCCGGCCCCGGTCAGGTCGCCCGCGCGCCCGGCGCAAAAGCCCGCACCGGTTCAACAGCCGGTAGTCGAGCAGCCCGTCGCCGCCCAGGCACCGGTCGAGGCTCCCGCCGTTGCACCGGTTGCACCACCGGCGCCGCCACCGATCGCACCGCCACCCGAACCGCCGCCCAACCCGCATCCGCTGCTCACCAAACTGCTGCAGCGCCTGCACGGGCAGGACCCGGACCAGCAGCCGGCGCCGCAGCCTCCCGGTGCGCCGACTCCTTAGCCCGGTGCGTTAATCCCGGAATTCCCGGGCGATTTCGGCAGCGGTACTCAACGCGCTGAGGTGTTCGTCGACCGACGCCAGCCCGGCGTTCATGGTGTTGACGGCGACATGGGACGCGCCCGCCCGGGCCCACACCCGGAAACCGTCGGCCAAATCATCGGTACTGCCGTTCCAGGAAACCTGGCCCTGCATGCCGAGGTTGGCCGGATCCCGGCCGGCCTCCGTCGCGGCCTGCACCACGTCACGGCGCGCCTGCTCGAGTTTGGGTCCCGGCCCCACCATCGGAAACCAGCCGTCGCCGAGCCGGCCCGCCCGCCGGAAGGCGCGCGGTGAAGCCGCTCCGAACCAGACCGGGATCGGACGCTGAATCGGCAGCGGCGCAATCCCCGCACCCGTAACCGTGTGATCGCGGCCGGAAAAGGTGACGCTGGGCTCGGTCCACAGCTTGCGCATCAGCTCAACCTGCTCGTCGCATCGCCTGCCTCTGGTCGAAAAGTCTTCTCCCAGAGCCTCATACTCGACGGCGTTCCAACCAAGGCCGATCCCGAGCCGCAGCCGACCGCCGCTGAGCAGGTCGACTTCGGCTGCCTGCTTGGCGACCAGAACAGTCTGTCGCTGCGGGAGAATCAGCACGCCGGTGACGAATTCGAGCGTGGTGGTGACGGCGGCGAGGTAGCCGAATGTCACCAGCGGCTCGTGGAAGGTGTTGTGCATGTCGTAGGGGCCGTTCCAACCGGTGTGCACGCCCGGGTCGGCGCCGACGACGTGGTCGTAGGCCAGCAGGTGCGTGAACCCGAGCCCCTCGACGTGCTCGCCATAGGCCCGGACTGCACCCGCATCCGCACCAATCTCGGTCTGCGGGAACACCACTCCGATCTGCAACGAGGCTCCTCGACTCAGGCTCGTTTAGCGCGCTTCGCGCTGAATGCGACCACGACGTCGTCAGCGACTTTCAGCGAACCCAGCAGTTGCGAGTACGGCTTGATGCCGAAATCCGATTGCCGGACTGTGGTTTCGCTGGACAACCGCCAGCTGCCGCCCTGATCGTCGGTGCGCAGATCGACGGTCTGCGGCCGGGAGACATTGTGGATGGTCAATGTCCCGGTCAACCGGTAGCCCGCGCCGTCTTTCTCAATGTCGTTGGTGGAAAACGTGATTCGTGGATGCCGTTTGGCGTCCATCGATCGCAACGCGTTGCTGCGCACCAGGATCTTCTCCGGGGCAGACAGCGGGGTGACGCCACCCTCGCCGCGCACGACTTCCAGCGACCCGACCTCGACGGTCAATTCCGCGGACACCGGCTCGTCGGCATCCCACCGCGTTGTCGCGTGCCAGTCGCGCATCGCGAGGGTCAGCCGGTGTCCCATCGCCGCCGCCGGCCCCGCGACGCCGGTGCGAATCAGCAAGTCACCGTCGGAGCTGTCGAGGCTCCATTCGGCGGCGTCTTTGCGTGTCACACCGTCAGGACTGTCCGGTAGTGGGCCCGGCCTTCTTCCAGCGCGGCATAGCCTTCGGCGGCCTGGGCCAGCGGTAGCTCCTCGATCCACGCCCGCACCCCGGTCTGCACCGCGAACTGCATCGTGTCCTCGATCTCGCTGGCCGTGCCGGACGGGTGACCGACGATGCTGAGGCCCGGCGTGATGAGCTGCAGGGGGCTGATCGGCAATGGCTCGGGAGTGACGCCGATGGTGAGCAGCTCGCCTTTGGGTAGCAGCCCGCCGACAGTCGCGGCCATCGCCTTCGACGCCCCCGCCGTTCCCAGTACGACAGCGACCCCGCCGAGGTCGTTCAGGGCGTCGGAGACCTCACCGTCGGTCGCGTCGATGTAGTGATGCGCGCCCAGCGTGAACGCATCGTCTTTCTTGGCGGTCCCGCGATTGATCGCGATGGTCTCGAAACCCATTGCGCGGGCGAATTGAATCCCGAGGTGACCGAGCCCGCCCACACCGAGGATCGCCACCCGGTCACCGGGGAGAGCCCTGGTATGCCGGAGCGCGTTGTAGGTCGTCACACCCGCACAGCCCATCGGCGCGGCCTCGGCGTCAGAGAGCTCCGCGGGAACCCGGGCCAGCGCGGTGGCCGGCACCGTCGCCGATTCTGCGTAGCCGCCGGGATAGTGCCAGCTGGGGACCTTGCCATTCACACAATGGATGAACTGACCCTTGCGACACTGCGCGCAGTGGTTGCAGTTGCCACCGAACCAGCCGACGGCAACACGGTCGCCGACGTCGAATTCGTCGACACCTGGTCCGATTTCGGCGATCGTGCCGGCAATTTCGTGGCCCAGGGTAAGCGGCCAGGACAGGCCGGGGAAGTCGCCGGCGACGAAGTGCGCGTCGGTCCCGCAGATACCGCAGGCCCCGACGCTGATCCGCACCTCACCGCGCTCCGGTGACCGTGTCTCGACTTCGGCGAGCTCGAGTGGCGCGCCCGCGGACTTTACCTGCACTGCTTTATGTGACGGCATAGCCGTAGCCTACTGCGCGACAGGATGTTTGGCCGAGGCATCGCTGTGGTAGTCGACCTGCCAGTGTTTGATGCCGTTCAGCCACCCGGAGCGCAGCCGTTCAGGAGTTCCGATCGACTCCAGGTTGGGCATGGCGTCGGCGATCGCGTTGAACATCAGGTCGATCGTCATCCGCGCCAGGTTGGCGCCGATGCAGTAGTGTGCGCCCGTCCCACCGAAGCCGACATGCGGGTTGGGGTCGCGCAGAATGTTGAAGCTGAACGGGTCCTCGAACACCTCTTCGTCGAAATTGGCTGAGCGATAGACCATTACGACACGCTGACCCTTCTTGATCTGCACGCCGGACAGTTCGTAGTCCTGCAGCGCGGTGCGCTGAAACGACGTCACCGGGGTGGCCCATCGAACGATCTCGTCGGCGGCGGTCGCAGGACGCTCCTTCTTGAAGAGCTCCCATTGGTCGGGAAAGTCGGTGAAGGCCATCATGCCCTGGGTGATCGAGTTGCGGGTGGTCTCGTTGCCCGCGACCGAAAGCAGGATGACGAAGAACCCGAACTCGTCGTCGGAGAGTTTGTGGCCGTCGACATCGGCTTCGATCAGCTTGGTGACAATGTCTTCGCCGGGGTTGGCAGCCCGGTCGGCGGCCATCTGCATGGCGTACATGATCAGTTGGATCGACGCGTCGATCGCGTCGTTGTTCGCGAACTCGGGGTCCTGGTCGCCGACCATCTGGTTGGACCAGTGGAACAACTTCATCCGGTCTTCCTGCGGCACACCCAGCAAGCCCGCGATGGCCTGCAGCGGAAGCTCGCACGACACCTGTTCGACGAAGTCGCCGGACCCATGCGCCGCCGCGGTTTCCACAATCTCGCGGGCCCGCTCGCGCAGGTCGTCGCGTAGCCGCTCGACGGCCCGGGGGGTGAATCCGCGGGAGATGATTTTCCGCAAATGCGTGTGCTGCGGCGCGTCCATGTTGAGCAGGACGAACTTGCCCCGTTCGATCTGCTCGCCGACGGTGCCGTCTTTGTAGCGTGGCAGCGCGGTCTTCTCCAGGCTGGAGAACACGTCGCTGCGTCGCGAAATCTCCTTCACATCTTTGTGTTTGGACACCACCCAGAAACCACCGTCGTCAAATCCGCCCGCGCCCATCGGCTGCTCGTTCCACCAGATCGGCGCGGTCCGCCGGAGTTCGGCGAGTTCTTCCACCGGCAGGCGCTCGGCGTGGACGTCGGGATCGGTGAAATCGAATCCAGCAGGAAGATTCGGAGTCGGCATCGGTGGCACTCCTATGAAAACGGCTTGGATATGACGGGTTCTGGCCCAGTAAAGCACCGCGACAGCGGAGATGGAACGTGTCTGGAGGGATTGCCCAACGCAAGATTGGAACGTGTTCTCGTAGGCCGCGCCGGCGAGATTCAACGCAACTGGCGGTCTGGTTCTCATGCCGGGAAAACCGCCGACTTCGACAGCCTCGACGGCGTGGTGCAGGCGCCCGGCTCGGGCTGATCGCGTCGGCGACAACCGCCACCGGCGTCCTGATCTGCATTTACCGGGCCGCCGCCGCTTCCCGTGCCACAGCGTCAAACGGCCTTGTGACACCGCCGGTACTGACTATGCTTGCCTCCAGGTCACCGGAAGAACGCCCAGTGACGCACGACCGAAGGTGGATCATGATTCGCGAACTGTTCGTCACCGCTGCGATCACCGGCGCGGCTGTCGGCCTGGCCCCGGCTGCACTCGCCGATCCCGGCCATTACGACGGCGACGTGCCGGGCATGAACTACGACGCGTCGCTCGGAGCGCCGTGTGACAACTACGAGCGGTTCATCTTCGGGCGTGGCCCCGGCGGTCAGGCCGAGGCGTGCCACTTCATCATCAACCAGTTCCCGGCCGCGCAGTCGGGGTACTGGGTGATCACCTACCCGCTCTACGGAGTCCAGCCAGTAGGCGGAAAGTGCGACAACCCGCGTGGATCGTCGGCCCAGTCACCCGACGGACAGGCCATGCTGTGCACCGAGCACGGTTGGCAGATCGGTCAACTGACCGGCGGCGGGGCCCCCAATGGACAGGGCGGCGGATTCCCGTCAGACACCAGCATCACGCACTTCCCTTAATATTCAGGAGATAGCAATGGCCTTCAAGCCGAAAGACGCGATCGACGCCGCCCGCGACATCGTGACCAACGCCGTCGAGCGGTCGGCGGACATCGTCGAGAACGCCGGCCACATCATCAAGGGCGACATCGCCGGTGGGACCGGCGACATTGTGCACAACTCGATCGAGATCGCGACCTATGCGGTCGAGCGGACCAAAGAGGTCTTCACCGGCGATCAAGACGACCACGCCGACAAGGGCTAGTCAGACCGAAGCGGCTTCGTTCAGCTCGTCAAGCTTGTTCGTCGCCTCCAGGTACTCCTGCACCCAGCGCTCGATGACGGTCGAGGTCTTCTCGACCTTGGAGAATTGCCCGACGACCTGACCGACCGGGTTGAATGCCACGTCCACGGATTCGTTGGGGTACCGGTTGGTCGCCCGCACCGCCATTCCGGAAACCATGTACTGCAACGGCATTCCGAGCGGCTTCGGGTTGTCCGGGGCCTCCCAGGCCTCGGTCCAGTCGTTGCGCAGCATTCGGGCCGGCTTCCCGGTGAACGACCGGCTCCGCACGGTGTCGCGGCTACCGGCCTTGACGTAAGCGGCCTGCTGAACCGGGGTGTTCGAGGATTCCTCGACCATCAACCACTGCGATCCGGTCCATGCGCCCTGACATCCCAGCGCCAGCGCCGCGGCGATCTGCTGACCGCTGCCGATGCCACCCGCGCCGAGCACCGGAACCGGTGCGACTTCCTTGACGACCTGCGGCCACAACACAATTGACCCCACCTCGCCACAGTGGCCGCCGGCCTCGCCGCCCTGGGCGATGATGATGTCGACGCCGGCCTCGGCGTGCTTCTTCGCCTGCGAGGGCGAGCCGCACAGCGCGGCGACCTTCAGCCCGGCGTCGTGGATGTGTTTGATCATGTCCGGCGGCGGGGTGCCGAGCGCGTTCGCGATCATCTTCACCTTGGGGTGCGTGAGCGCCACCTCGACCTGCGGCGTGGCGGTCGCCTCGGTCCACCCCAGCAGTTGCAGGCTGTCGCCGTCGCTGTCCTCGATCGGCACGCCGTGGTCGGCGAGGATCTTCTTGCCGAAGTCCAGGTGGTCCTGCGGCACCATCTTGCGCAGCGACTCGGCGAGATCCTCAGCGGACAGGTGCGAGTCCATGCCCTCGTATTTGTTCGGAATGACGATGTCAACGCCGTACGGGTGGTCGCCGATGTTCTCGTCGATCCACTTGAGCTCGATCTCGAGTTGCTCGGGAGTGAATCCGACGGCCCCCAGCACGCCGAAACCTCCGGCCTTGCTCACCGCGACGACGACATCGCGGCAGTGCGTGAACGCGAAGATCGGAAACTCGATGCCGAGTTCGTCGCAGAGGGGAGTGTGCATGCGGAGGTCCTTACCTTGTTGCTTACAACGGCGTAGGCGAACTGGAACGTGTTCTAGTTTAGTACGAATTGAGCCGGTAGCGACACCCGGGTGAAAGCAAGCACTTACTGCACAGCGTCGTAGACCAGCCACAGCACCAGAAAAGTCGACATCGCGACCGCGCAGACCACGTGATCCCGCCAAATCGAGCGCGCGAGGGCGGTTTGGGCGGCCGGGTCGCCCGAACGACCGCCGAGCCGGGCGGCACTGGGCACCGTGTGCGTCACGGCCAGCAGAATCGGCCCGACCGCCAGCAGCGCCGAGCCCGCCATCAGCCAGACCGGGTCATGCCCTCGTGCCGCACGGAATCCCAACGCGCCCACGAGCACGGCCATCACCCCGGCAATGAGATGGCTCATCGGTCGCGATTCGATGACCGCGCGACGGTAGTAGCTCGCAATCGAATCCAGCACCTGCTCCGGCAGGTGCCCGCCGGGAGTCGTGTCGGTGAGCACCTGGGCGTCGAAAATCAGGTCCATCCAGAGCACGGCCAGCAGAAACCCACTACACGCGGTGAGCAGCGACGTCGTAGCGTTCATCGTCCGATTGTGACCCGGTTCGCGATCGCCGTAGGGCAGGTAGAACAAGTTCTACCTTCAAGCCCCGCTGCTGTAGCGTGACGCGGCATGGGACGCGTGGACGGAAAAGTAGCAGTGATCAGCGGCGGCGCTCGGGGGATGGGTGCTGCGCACGCCAGGGCTCTGGTCGCCGAGGGCGCGAAGGTGGTGATCGGCGACATTCTCGACGATGACGGCAAGAAGCTCGCCGACGAGATCGGCGACGCCGCGCGCTACGTCCACCTCGATGTCACCCAGCCCTCCGAGTGGGAAGCCGCGGTGTCCACCGCCGTCAACGACTTCGGCAAGCTCAACGTGTTGGTCAACAACGCCGGCATCGTGGCTCTGGGCCAGCTCGGCCAGTTCAACGTGGACAAGTGGAACAAGGTGATCGACGTCAACCTGAACGGCACGTTCCACGGCATTCAGGCCGCGGTCGAGCCGATGAAGGCCGCCGGCGGCGGCTCGATCATCAACGTCTCGTCGATCGAAGGTCTTCGCGGCGCAATCATGGTGCACCCGTACGTGGCCTCTAAGTGGGCGGTACGCGGGTTGACCAAATCGGCATCGCTGGAGTTGGCGTCGCAGAACATCCGGGTGAACTCGATTCACCCCGGCTTCATCCGGACCCCGATGACCAAACACTTCCCGGACGACATGGTCACCGTGCCGCTCGGCCGCCCCGGTGTGTCAGACGAGGTCGCCACCTTCGTGGTGTTTTTGGCCAGCGACGAGTCCTCGTATGCCACCGGCGCTGAGTTCGTGATGGACGGCGGTCTGGTCAACGACGTCCCGCACCGGATGTAACCGCTAGCGGCCCATAGCGATTAACGACACTTCGCGATAACAGTCTCGGCGAAACGTTCGATGGCGGCCCGGCAGCCCTCACGGTCGCCGGCGTCGACGCCTTCACCCATCCAGGGCGCGCACATCACCGCGGTGATGCCGATGTCTTCGGCGCGTCGGAAGAGATCGACCGACGGCACCTCCATCAGCGCCAGCATGATCTCGAAAGGCTCACTGCCGCGACCGTATTCGCGCCGCAACTCCGTCAGCTTCTGCACGTAGCGAACCGCGTCGTCCCAGCCGTAGGCGGTGCCGACCCAGCCGTCACACAACCGCGCCGCCCGGCGCAGCGCGACCTCCGACTCGCCACCGGACAAAATGGGTACCGGCGACGGCGGGTGGGGCTCGAGCATCAACTCGGGCACCTCGTAAAAGCGGCCGCTCCACGACACCCAACCGCCCTGCCACAGTGCGCGCAACGCGGGGATCATCTCGTCGAGCCGCTTTCCGCGGGTGCTGAAATCCTGCCCCAGCAAGTCGAATTCCTCGCGCATCCACCCGGCGCCGACGGCCAGCGACACCCGACCGCCGGAGATCACCGCGGCGGTGGCCACCTGTTTGGCCACTTCGATCAGCGGCCGCGACGGGGCGACGTAGATGGCGTTGGAGAAGCGCAACTGCCGGGTGGTCGACGACATCGCGCCGATCAGGATCCACGAATCCGGCCACGCCGTCTCGGGTTGCCAGGGCGGCACCCCGGCCGGTGACGGGTAGGGAGAGGTCAGATTGCGTGGATAGATGAGGTGATCGGCACAGATGACGCCGTCGTACCCGCAATCGTCGAGCATGCGTGCGATCGCGAGCGCGTCGTTCGTGCCCATGAACGGCGTGCCGGACCAGAACTGCATCAGCGACGGATCCGGTCGGGGCCGTCCTGAGACCAGTGCATGCCTGAAGACTTTAGGTTCCCTTTCGTCAATCCCGCGCGCAGTTTCATAAGACCCGCTATTAAAAGGATGGTGGATTTCGAACTGGACGAAGGGCAGTCGGCCTGGCTGGCCGAGGTGCGGGCATTTCTCACCGAGAACGTCACCCCGGCGTTGCGATCCGAACTGACCGAGCACGGTCAGGAGTTGCCGGGCGGGGAAGTCGCCTTGTTTCGGCGCAAGATCGGCGAGCGGGGCTGGTTCGGACTGAACTGGCCGTCGGACTACGGCGGCCTGGGACTGGGCGCGGTGTATCAGCATCTGCTGATGCGCGAGTTCGAATACTGCGGTGTACCTGGCCCAGACCTCACGGTGACCTCGGTGGCGCCGATGATCATGCGGCACGGCACCGAGCAGAACAAGCTCGAGTTCCTTCCGCCGATCGCACGCGGCGAGTTGATCTGCGCGGTGGGTTACTCCGAGCCCGAGGCCGGCACCGACCTGGCCAGCCTGCGCACCCGTGCGGTGCGCGACGGTGACGAGTGGGTGATCACCGGATCCAAGATCTGGAACAGCGTCGCCAACCGCGCAACACATGAATGGCTCTGTGTGCGTACCGATTCCGACGCACCGCGGCACCGGGGCATCTCGGTGATCATGGTCCCGACCGATCTGCCGGGCATTGACATCCGTCCGCTGTACGCCTGGTCGGGCTACCGCACGAACGAAACATTCTTCGACGAGGTGCGGGTACCGGTCGGCAACTTGATCGGGGAACTCAACCGGGGCTGGACCTACATCACCGGTGCGCTGGATCTCGAGCGCGGTGCGCTGACCAACGCGGGGGATCTGCGCCGAGCACTCGACGAGCTCACCGAGCTCGCCGGCCGGCCGGGCCGGGACGGCTCAGTGCCGTTGCACACCGCAAGTTTTCGGCGGCGCCTGGCCCAGGCCGAAGCGGATGTCGAAGTGGCCATGCTGATGGGTTACCAGGCGGCCTCACTGCTGGACAGCGGGGCGATCCCCACGGTCGAGGTCAGCGTCGAAAAGATCTTCAGCAGCGAATTACGGCAGCGCATCGCGGATTTGGCCATCGACCTGCTCGGCCCCGACGGCCTGCTGGCCTATCTCAGCCCGGGCGCACCCGAGGGCGGCAAGTTCGAGCGGCTCTACCGGGTGTCGCCGCTGATGCGGTTCGGTGGCGGCACCAACGAGGTGCTGCGCGACGTGATTGCCCAACGAGGCCACGGCATGCCGTCGTACGGACGCTGAAGCCATGGTGAACCTGCTACCCACAAACGACGAACGCGATCTGGCGTCGATGCTGTCGGCGTTGTTTGCCGCCCAGTGCCCGACGACTCTGATTCGCGAACAGCGTGACGCCGACACGCGGGCGAGACCCGAACGCCTGTGGAAGTCGTTGGCGAACGCGGGCGTGTTCGGGCTGCTGGTTCCGCAGGAGTACGGCGGCGGCGGCGGTGCGCTGACCGACCTGGGTGTGTTCAGCGTGGAGGCCGGCCGCGCGTTGTGCCCGACAATCGTGCACGGCACACTGCAGGCGGCTCTGGCCATTGAATGCCTGGGCGAACCCGATCAGCGCGCGGCATGGCTGCCGCCGATCGCCGCCGGAACACTGAGCGCCACAACATGTTTGTGGAATACACGCAATGCGGCGGTGACCACGCCCACGCTGAGCGCGCGCCCGGAGGGTTGGGGCGGCTGGCGGCTCAGCGGCGCGGTCGACTTTGTCGCCGATGCCGACCTGGCCGATCACCTCGTGGTGTCGGCCGTCGCGGCAGGGCAGCGGGTGATGGCGTTCGTTGTGCCGTTGGCGACCTCAGGTCTGTGGATCGAGCCGCTGGAGTTGATGGGCGGGAATCGCGCGTTCCGTATCGCGTTCGACGACGTCGAGGTGGGCGATCCGCGCGCGGTGCTGGCCGGATCCGAGGACGCCGGCCTCGCCGAACAGGATCTGCGACGGGTGGCCAACGCCGCCGTCGCCTTGCAGTCGCTGGACTTGGTCGGAGTCGGCGAGGCCGCACTGCAGCGCACGGTCGATTACATCAAGGCGCGCAAGCAGTTTGGTCGACCAATCGCGTCTTTTCAGGCGGCACAACATCTGGTGGCGAACATGCACATCGCACTCGCTGCGGCGCGTCTCGCCGCGCAGTCGGCGGTGTTCTGGATCGGGCAGGGTCACACCGCTACCCGTCAGACCGCGATTGCCCGCATGCAGGCCGCAGCCGCGGCGAAGCTGATCACCCTCGATGCGCACCAATTGCACGGCGGCATGGGCTATGTGGTTGACACCGACCTGCATCTGTTCTCCGAACGCGCCCGGGTGTGGTCGACCCTGGGCGGCGGTGCGGACATCGCTGCGACGTGGCTGGAGGCCGAGGAGTGAGCGAGGCGAGCAGAAGCGGCGAAGGCCCGAGCCTGATTGATGACGAGACCGCGGCCCGGGTGGGGACCGTGGCCGCTACCGCATCGGGTGAAATCACCCGCCGCGACTGGCAGCGGTGGGCGGTCGCCGTCGGCGACCACAACCCGCTCTGGTTCGAGCCCGAATATGCTCGCCGGCATGGCTATCGCGACATCATCTGCCCGCCGCTGTATCTGCAGTACGCCGTCCTGGGCGTCACACCGCTGAACGAGTTGCGGTCCGACGGATCATCCGGCGCGGTGTCGGGCAGCCTCGCATTCCCGCGCGCACCCAAGCGGATGGCGGGCGGCGAGAGCACAACCTTTCACCGGCCGGCCTATCACCGCGACGAAATCGACATGGTCCGGACCATCGATTCGATCGTCGAGAAGCATGGCCGTTCCGGCACATTCGTCCTTGTGACCTGGCGAACGGTGTACCGCAATCAGCATGCCCAGTTGGTTTCCGAGGCAACGACTTCGATGATCGCCCGACCCTAGGAGCGATGTGACCCAAATCTACTACGAAGACGTCCAGCCCGGTGACGCCTTGCCGATGCTGACCGTGACGCCCGACGAACGGCAGTTGTTCTTCTTCAGCGCCGCGACCTACAACGGTCACCGGATCCACTATGACAAGGACTGGGCTCGCACGGTCGAGGGCTACGACGACGTCATCGTGCAAGGCCCCCTGCAGGCCGCGATGCTGGCCCGGGCAGTCACCGACTGGATCGGTGGGCTGGGACGGCTGATCGACTACTCCGTGCAGAACCGCGCGGTCGCCCTTGCCGGCCAAGAGCTGACCTTCGGTGGGTTGGTCACCGGAAAGCGGTTGTCCGACAACGTCGGTCTGGTCGATCTGGAAATCACTGGTCGGCGCGACGAGACGGTGCTGATGCCGGGAACCGCCACGGTCGCGCTTCCGCTGCGTGGTGAGCACTCGTGACCGGCCTGCGCGGCGAGGCGGCGATCATCGGGATCGCCGAGTTGTCCGCCGAACGCAAGCAGACCCGACCCCCGTCGTTCACTGTCGACCAGTACGCGTTGCTGGCCAAGATGGTCATCGACGACGCCGGAGTGGAGGCTGCGGTGGTCAATGGCCTGGTGTGTCACGGCGTGGCCGAATCGGACATGTTCGCCCCGGCGACGTTATCCGAATACCTCGGCCTGCCGGTGAATTTCGGCGAGCGCGTCGATCTTGGTGGAGCAACCTCCGCGGGAATGGTCTGGCGGGCCGCGGCCGCCGTCGAACTCGGGTTGTGTGACGCAGTGCTGGCGGTCGTTCCCGGATCCGCCGTGCTGCCGACCTCGAGCCGCCACCCGCCGTCGCCGCCCAGTTGGCACGGCGCATCGAGCAACAAGTACGGTTCGCCACAGGCCGAATTCGAGATCCCGTACGGCAACGTCGGTCAGAACGGTCCGTACGCGCAGATTGCTCAGCGCTACGCTGCGCTCTTCGGTTACGACCCAACAGCTTTGGCGAAGATCGCGGTCGACCAACGGGCAAACGCGTGCGCGCATCCCGGGGCGGTGTTTCACGGCAAGCCCATCACCGTCGACGACGTGCTGGGCAGCCCGATGATCGCCGACCCCATCCACATGCTCGAGACGGTGATGCGGGTACAGGGTGGTACCGGCGTCCTGATCGCCAACGCCGACATCGCGCGTCGGGCGCGTCACCGTCCGGTGTGGATTACGGGATTCGGCGAGCACATCGCCTTCAAGACAGCGACCTACGCCGAGGATCTGATGACCACGCCCGTGTCACGCGCCGCCGAGCGGGCCTTCGCGATGGCGGGCCTGACCCCGTCGGAGATCGACATGGCGTCGTTGTACGACTGCTACACGATCACCGTGCTGATGACGCTGGAAGATGCCGGGTTCTGCGGCAAAGGCCAAGGCATGTCGTGGGTCAACCAGCGCGACCTGACGTTCGCCGGGGACTTCCCGCTCAACACCGCGGGCGGACAATTGTCGTTCGGTCAGGCGGGCATGGCCGGCGGCATGCATCATGTGGTCGACGCGGCTCGCCAGGTGATGGGCAGGGCCGCCGCCGCGCAGGTCACTGACTGCAATCACGCGTTCGTCAGTGGGACGGGCGGCATCATGAGCGAACAAGTCGCACTCGTACTGGGTGGTGACTGAGATGGCCGAGTCGGTACCACTTCCCGAAGCGACACCGGTGTCGGCGCCGTTCTGGCGGGCGCTCGCCGAGCACCGGATCTTGGTGCAGTTTTCGCCGTCGCTGGGTCGCTACGTGTTCTACCCGCGCACGCTGGCGCCGGGAACCCTCGCGGACGACCTGGAGTGGCGTGAAATCGACGGCGCGGCATCGGTGTACACGTTCACCGTGGCACGCCGGCCAACCGGCCCGCCGTGGGCGGATGCGGTGCCGCAGATTCTCGCCGTCGTCGAGTGGGACGCGGGCCCCCGCTTCAGCACCGAACTGGTCGACGTCGATCCCGCGGACGTACGGGTAGGGATGCGGGTCAGCCCGGTGTTCTGCGACGAGGAAGAGATGACACTGCTGAAGTATCGGCCGGCCGATGTTTGAGACCGTGCAGCAGCTGCTGCGGTCCCGAATGAACGACGACACCCCGGCGCTCGCGCACGGCGACCGGACGTGGACCTGGCGCGAGCATCTCGCCGAGGCCGCGGCCGAGGCGTCGGTGGTGATCGGCCTGGCCGACGCCCGCCGCCCACTGCATGTCGGTGCGCTGCTGGGTAATTCGCCGGCCATGCTGCGCTCGATGGCTGCCGCCGGGTTGGGTGGTTATGTGCTGTGCGGGATCAACACCACCCGGCGCGGTGCCGGGCTGCTGGCGGATATCCGGCGATCGGATTGTCAACTGCTGCTTGTCGATTCCGTACACCAACCGCTGCTGGACGGACTGGACCTGGCCGGGATCAGCGTGCTGGACGTGGGATCGCGGGCCTACCGCGACGCGGTCGTGGGGCTGCCGTCGCTCGAACCTTGGCGCGAGGTCGGACCCTCCGACACCCTGATGATGATCTTCACCTCGGGAACCAGCGGCGATCCGAAAGCCGTCCGGTTCTCCCACGTGATGGCTGTTCTGTGTGGCGCCAGCCTGATCGGGCAGTACGAGATCGGCGCCGACGACGTGTGCTACCTGTCGATGCCGCTGTTTCACTCCAACGGCGTGGCCGCCGGCTGGGCAGTCGCCATCGGCAGCGGTGCTACCATGGTGCCCGCCCGATTCTCGACGTCACGATTCCTCGACGACATCCGACGCCACCGCGTCACCTACATGAACTACGTCGGCAAGCCGCTGGCCCTGATGCTGGCCACCCCGGAGCGGGATGACGATGCCGACAACACGTTGCGCGTCGCGTTCGGCAACGAGGCAACCGATCGCGACATCGACGAGTTCGCCAGGCGGTTCGGCTGCCGCGTGATAGACAGTTTCGGGTCCAGCGAGTTCGCCGTCATCATCACTCGCGAGGACGGCACACCGCCCGGGTCGATCGGCAGGGGATATCCGGGCGTCGCCGTCTACCATCGCGACCCCGTGGTCGAATGTGCGACAGCGGTTTTCGACGAGAGCGGTGCGCTGGCCAATTTCGACGACGCGGTCGGGGAGTTGGTGAACACCGAAGGCGCCGGCCCGTTCGCGGGCTACTACAACGACGACGCGGCCACCAGCGAGCGGATGCGCCACGGCATGTACTGGTCCGGGGATCTCGCGTACCGGGACGCCGATGGCTGGATCTACCTGGCGGGCCGCACCTCGGACTGGCTACGCGTGGATGGCGAGAATTTGGCCGCCGGACCTATCGAGCGAATTCTGCAGCGGCTGGGCCCGATCAATCAGGTTGCGATATATGGGATTCCGGATCCCGACGTGGGTGACCAGGTGATGGCCGCAATCGTCCTCAACGACGGCCAATCCCTGACTGCGGATGAATGGGAGAAATTCCTGGCCACCCAACCGGATCTGTCGCCGAAGGCCTGGCCCAGGTTTGTCCGGTTCAACGCCGAACTTCCGCAGACTGCGACCACAAAGATTCTCAAACGTGCACTCATCGAGGCGGGCCCCACCGCCGCGGGCGGCACCTTGTGGGAGCGGGTGGGCCGGGGGACCCGCTACGTCGTGGTGACCTAGCGCGTCGCGCTGATGTATTCCGAGTGCATGATCTCGTCGAGATCAAAATCGACTTGCGGCGGGGTCCGGCCGTACTCGCGTTGCAGTTCCGGGTTGGTGCGAACGGGGTCGACCGCCCAGCCATGGTCCGTGAGCCATTGCGCGGGTTTGGTTTTCGCCGCGTCGTCGTAGGTCAACGTGGAGAAGTCGACGTCACCGGACAGGTTGAGACCGGGGTGAGTTTCTTCCAGCGCTGCGAGGCGGTCCTGGTCCAGGCACGAACCCAGCGCGCCGATCCCCAGCCGGCTGCCCGGCGCCGAGAGGTCGGTGATGCGGCTGAACAGCGTGTCCTGCGCGTCGCCATTCAAGTACGGCAGGATGCCCTCGACCGACCACGCGCTGGGTAGGGTCGCGTCGAAACCGGACGCCAGCAACGGTATCGACCAGTTCTCGCGCAGATCGGCTGCGACATCGCGGCGGTCGGCGGCCGGCTCGGCAGCGTGCTCGGCCATCACCCGCACCTTGAACTCCAGAACTTTGGGCTGGTCGATCTCGAATACCGTTGTGCCGTCGGCCCACTGGAGCCGGTACGCGCGAGAGTCAAGGCCGGCCGCCACGATGACGGCCTGACGGATGCCCTGCCGCGCGGCGGAGGTGAAGAACTCGTCGAAGAACCGGGTCTGCACGCCGTACAACCGTGGGAAAGTCGCTGCGCCCGCGGAGCTTCCCGGGTCCGCGAGGGCATGGTTCAAGAACGGGTCCCCGGAGGCCGCAATGAAATGCCGGGCGTATTCGTCGCACACCAACGGCTGTTCGCCCGCCGCGTGTAAAGCACGCCATCCCGCGACCAGCAATGCGGTGTATCCCACGCTGCTGACAATGTCCCACGTGTCGTCGTCGGAGCGGTCTCGCGCCCACCTGTCACTCATAAAAGCCCCTTCACAGTTCCAGCAGCACCGTCACCGGCCCGTCATTCACCAATTCGATCTGCATGTCGGCGCCGAAGATGCCGGTTTCCACGCGGGCGCCCAGGCCCCGCAGCGCATCGACGAACTCATCGACCAGCGGTTGCGCGAGCGCCGCCGGTGCCGCGGCGTTCCACGACGGACGCCGGCCCTTGGCGGTATCGGCATACAGCGTGAACTGGCTGACCACCAGGACCGGCGCGTCGATGTCGGCTGCTGACCGTTCGTCATCGAGAATCCTTAGCTGCCAGAGCTTTTCGGCCAATCGCCGGGCTTTTCCGGAATCGTCGTCGTGGGTCGCACCGACCAGCGCCAGCAGGCCCTGGCTCACGGGCCGGATCGAGCCGGCGACTTCGCCGTTCACCGATACCGATGCCGACGTGACGCGTTGAACCAGTACCCGCACGAGCCCGATGCTGCCACGTACGCTCGCGGGATGTCAGTACTGGTCGCGTTCTCGGTCACGCCGCTCGGAGTCGGGGAGGGCGTCAGCGACATCGTCGCCGACGCGGTCCGGGTGGTCCGCGAGTCGGGGTTGCCCAACAAAACCGATTCGATGTTCACCGTCATCGAAGGCGACAGCTGGAGCCAGGTGATGGCCGTTGTCGAGCGCGCCGTCGAAGCGGTGGCGGCGCGCGCCACCCGAGTCAGCGTGGTGATCAAGGCCGACTGGCGATCCGGCGTCACCGACGCCATGACCAGCAAGACCGAGTCAGTAGAGCGACACCTCTCCGCACGCCCCGACCGTCGCGCCTAAGGTCATACCGGTGAGCGCACGCGCGGGCATTGTCGTCACCGGAACCGAGGTCTTGACCGGCCGGGTGGCCGACCGCAACGGCCCGTGGCTCGCCGATCGCCTCCTGGAGTTGGGCGTCGAACTCGCCCACATCACCATCTGCGGCGACCGGGCCTCCGATATCGAAGCGGCACTGCGCTTCATGGCCGACGAGGGGGTCGACCTGGTCATCACCAGCGGCGGCCTCGGCCCGACCGCCGATGACATGACCGTCGCCATCGTTGCTCAGTTCTGCGGCCGTGAGCTGGAACTCGACGCGGTACTGGAGAACAAAATCGCCGAGATCCTGAAGCGGCTGATGTCGCGGATCGGCACCGGCGATTTCGAGGCGGTGCGCGCCGCCAACCGCAAGCAGGCCCTGGTCCCGGTGGGCGCGGTGGTGATGGACCCGGTCGGGACCGCCCCGGGCGTGGTCGTACCGGGCACGCCGACCGTCGTCGTGCTACCGGGCCCGCCGCGCGAACTGCAGCCGATGTGGAAAACCGCGGTGCAAACACCTGCCGTTCAGGAAGCCATCGCGGGCCGGACCGTCTACCGCCAGGACACCATCAGGATGTTCGGGCTGCCCGAATCCGGCCTGGCCGAGACGCTGCGTGCGGCCGAGCACGACGTACCCGAGTTCAGCGCGCTGGAAATCACCACCTGTCTGCGCCGCGGCGAGCTGGAGATCGTCACCCGTTACGAGCCCGAGGCCGCCGACACCTACAGCCGGTTGACCGAACTGCTCCGAAATCGGCACGGGCAGCACATCTTCTCCGAAGACGGCTCCGAGGTTGACGATCAGATTGCGCAGCTGTTGACCCACCGCCGGATCGCGACGGCCGAATCGTGCACCGGCGGACTGCTGGCGGCCCGCCTCACCGATCGGCCTGGCTCGTCGGCCTACCTCGCCGGGGGATTGGTGGCTTACTCCAACGACGCGAAAACCGAATTGCTCGGTGTCGATACCGCATTGATCGACGCGCACGGCGCGGTGTCCGAACCCGTGGCCGAGGCGATGGCGGCCGGCGCCCTGAAGCGCTTCGGCGCCGATACCGCGGTGGCGATCACCGGCATCGCCGGACCTGACGGAGGATCCGACGACAAACCGGTCGGCACCGTTTGCTTCACGGTGGCCCTGGCCGGCGACACCCCTGCGACCCGGACGCTTCGACTCCCCGGTAATCGCAGCGACATTCGGGAGCGATCGACGACGGTGGCGATGCACATGCTGCGCCAAGCCCTCAGTGGCGATGGGTGATGAAGCACTGATCGGTACGCCGCAGTATGACGGTCGGTAGCTTGTACTAAGATCGAAAGTATGTTCGATAACCTGGCATCACTGCAGGCCACGGTGGCTTTCACCGCGGTGGACGATGCCGGTGTGGTGGATGCGATCACGACTGCGGCCCGTGCACAGAACGCGATGTGTGGGCGCGAGATGGCCGCGATCGGCGAGTTGTGTGCGCGGCGCGCTCCCGATGACGATTGCGACCGGCTGAACTGGGCGATCGACGGGCACGAGAACGTGGTCGCGGAAGTGGCCGCGGCGTTGGGCATCAGTCGTGGCCGAGCCCGAGGCCGGTTGCGTTACGCAATCGCGTTGCGCGAACGGCTGCCCCGGCTCGCCGATGTTTTTGCTCGAGGACTCATCGACTTTCGTGTGATGGCTGCGGTCGTATCCCGCACCGAGTTGGTCAACAATCCAGAGTTGATCGCCAAGCTGGACGCGGCGATCGCTCGGCATGCACCCAAGTGGACGCGGCTCTCGGAGCCGAAGCTCCTCGAACGTATCGACTGGTGGGTGCTTCGGTTCGACCCAGCGGGCAAGCGCGTCCCGGGCGGGCGCACCGAAGATCGCTATGTCGACATCGCACCCACGGGTGCCGGGTTAGCGGGGATCTGGGCGCAGCTGCACGCGACTGACGGCGCCGCTTTGGGCAAGAAGCTCGACGCGCTCGCCGAAACGGTCTGCAGCGCCGATCCACGAACCAAGAAGCAACGTCGGGCGGACGCCCTGGGCGCATTGGTCGCCGGACAATCGACGATGCATTGCCGATGCGGCTCACCGGAATGCGCAGCAGCACAACGACGTCCGGCCTCCGGTGTGGTGATCCATGTCCTGGCTGAGCAGGCGACCATCAACGGGGATTCTCAAACACCTGGCTATCTGCCCGAATTCGGGCCGCTACCGTCGAGCGTCGTGCGCGACATTGCGGCGACGGCGAAAATCAAACCGCTGGTCAGGCCCTCTACCAATCCCGAGGCCGGTTATCGACCTTCGGCCGCGCTCGCCGAATTCGTGCGCCTTCGGGATTTGACCTGTCGATTCCCCGGCTGCGACGAACCGGCTGAAGTCTGCGATATTGACCACACGGTCCCGTTCCCGCCGGGCCCTACCCACCCCTCGAATTGCAAGCTGCTCTGCCGTTATCACCACCTCCTGAAAACGTTCTACAGCGACTGGGCCGACCGTCAGTCACCCGATGGGACGGTGACCTGGACGACGCCGAGCGGCCACACGTACACCACCGAGCCCGGCGGCAGTAACTTCTTTCCCCAATTAGGTATCCCGACAGGAGAATTGGCGATAGCTAAGCAGGCCGCCGACCCTGGGGACGGCCGCGGGTTGATGATGCCGCGGCGTAGGCGAACACGCGCGCAGGAACGACTCAGCCGCATCGCCGCGGAACGACGCTTCAACGAGCAATGCCTCAAGCGACAGCAGTGGCTCTTCGACGAAACCGACAGGCATCGAGCCTCACTCGCCGAACCTCCGCCGTTCTGACCGGTTAACCTAGTTCGCAGCGACCACACGCAGTAGGGCGTCGGTCAGCGCTCCCGGTTGCGAAAAGAACGGCGAGTGACTCGACGGAATGATTTCAAGAGTTGCGCCGATGCTGCGTGCCGTCTGCACCTGCCAATCCGGGTCGACAAGTCGGTCCTCAGCGCATGCGATGTACGTACAACTGACGGATGGCAGTTGGGATAGTGGAAACGCGGCCATGAACGGGTATGCCGACTGGGGTCGAAGGCGGCTGAAGGCCGCCGTCACCGTCGACTCGTCACAGTCGTGGTAGAACAACGTTTTAGCCAGATCAAGATCTACCCATACTGTCCGCAGCTCAGCATCAGGCCGGCTAATGCCCTTGTCCCAGTTGGGGTTAACCATGTCGCCCCCTTGATCCACCAGGCTGAGTCCAGGGGCCGGGACTACCGCGCACACGTACACCAGGTGGCGCACCGGGCGTCGAACCGCGATGAGAGCGCCCGTGGGTCCGGCCAACGAGTGCGCGACAATCACGACGTCGGAGTCGCGACCCTCGAGGGCAGCGCACACCACATCGGCGTAGCGCTCAAAGGTTCTCGCCGAGCCGTCGTCACACGGCAATTCTGGCGCGACCACGTCGTGGCCCGCCTTCTGCAGCAGCGGAACGACTGCTTCCCAGCACGACGGTCCGTGCCACGCGCCGTGCACGAGGGCAAAGGTCGTCATCGCTCGCCGACAGCGCTGCTTTCGCTGCTGCCGAAGCGAATTCCGGTGGCATCCCGGCCAATCGCCGTCAGCACCGCGACGGCGATCAACACCGGTCCGATGGTCACGGCCAACGCGAACGGGTAGCCGTGGGTCTCGGCCAGCCGTTCCTGGATCGGCAGGTTGAATGCCGCCAGGACATTGCCCAGCTGATACGTGACACCCGGGTAGAAGCCACGGATGGCATCCGGCGACATCTCGGTCAGGTGCGCGGGGATGACGCCCCATGCACCTTGCACCGCGAACTGCATCAAAAATGACCCCAGGCACAGCATCGCTGCGGACTGCGAGTAGGCGAACAACGGCACGATCGGCAAACCCAACACCGCGCAGAACACCACGGTGTAACGGCGGCCATATCGCTGCGACAACGAGCCGAAGATCAGTCCGCCGGCGATTGCTCCGAGGTTGTAAATCACCACAATCCATTTGGCAGTGGCGTGGGAGAGCGCGGCACCGCCGTCGTGGGTGGCCGACAGGAATGTCGGATACACGTCCTGCGTACCGTGGCTCATCCAGTTGAAGGCCGCCATCAGCAGCACCAGATAAATGAACCGCCGGATCACCGAAGCGTCGCGTAGAACATCGCGGATCCTGGTGCGCGTCAACTTCATCCGGTCCTGCTCGGCTTCCCAGACTTCGGACTCCTGCACGCGGTAGCGGATGATCAGGCTGATCATCGCCGGGATGATGCTCAAGCCGAACAGCCAGCGCCAGGACAGCCCGAGGTGATCGATCACCAACAGCGACGCCACCGTGGCCAGGAGATAACCGAGCGCGTAACCCTCCTGCAGCAGTCCGGAGAAGAACCCCCGCCGTTCGACTGGAACCTTCTCCATCGCCAGCGCGGCACCGAGGCCCCATTCACCGCCCATCCCAATGCCATACAGCAGTCGCAAGATGACCAGCACGGTGAAGTTGGGCGCGAACGCGCACAAGAATCCGACTATCGAGTAAAACACCACGTCCACCATCAGCGGCAGCCGGCGACCGACCCGGTCGGCCCACAGCCCGAACAGCAGCGCACCCACCGGACGCATGAGCAAAGTGGCCGTGGTCAGGAAGGCGACCTCAGCCTTGGTGTGGTGGAACGTTTTCGCAATGTCGGCGTAGACCAAGACCACCAGAAAGTAGTCGAAAGCGTCCATCGTCCAGCCCAACATCGCGGCGATGAACGAGTTGCGTTGGTCCGTGGTCAGCGGCGGGTTCGCAGGCACCCGCTCCGTTTATCACACGTCGCGCGATGGTGTCGCGCGACAAACGCGAATTCACTTCTTTTCGATGCTGTCCCAGAGCTCGATCATGGTGCGCAGGATTTCTTCGGCGAAACCCAGACCGGCGAGGTGACTTTCCCCAGGGAGCGTGTAGAGCTCCGCGTCGGGCAACCGGTCAACGACATGCTGCCCGTGGGCAAACGGGACGATGTGGTCTTTGTCGCCATGCCACCAGCGGACCGGGACTTTCACCTGATCGAGCCGAAAGCCCCAGTCTTTGGCGAAGACGACGATGTCGGCGAACGGCGCGGCCAGCTGCTTACGGGATCCGTTGAGTAGGTCGTCGAGGAACATCGCCTTGAACTCCGGGCGGATCAGCAGCCGGCGATCACCCGCCGGGGATACCCCGGCGTACAGGTACAGCGCGGGCTCGGCGACCGGCTTGAGCAAGCGGATGAATCCGGCTGCCGCCAGCCGGATCGGCAGCCCGGCAAACTTCAGCAGCGGCGCGACGGAGGTACCGAGTGCCATCAACCCGCCGCCGATCGCCTCTGGTCCGACGGTCGGGGCGACGCCGCCCAGCACGCCGACCGCGATGATCCGGTCGGGCATCGCCGCGGCGCACGCCAGCGTGTACGGTCCACCCCCGGACAGGCCGATGACGGTCATCTTGTCGACGCCGAGGGTGTCGGCGACCGTGCGCAGGTCATCGGCGAACGCGAGGACGTTCTCGTACTGGTGCGGTGTCGACGCCCCGATGCCGGGCCGGTCGATGCCGATCAGCCGAATGCGATTGTCCTGGGCGTACTCGCGAGCCTCGGCCGGGATCTGCCGCCGTGCGCCCGGCGTGCCGTGCAGCCAGAAAATTGCGCGTCCCTGCGGATCGCCGAATTCGGCGAAACCCAGCTGCCGATCGTCGCCGACCGCAATGTTGCCCTCCAGCTTGGGGCGGGCAATCGAGTAAGCCATTACCGCAGTGTTACACGGACAACCCGGGTCGATCCAGGCTGGGCAACTGCCGGGCCGTTTTGGGCGCGGTGGCGCCGACGGTGGTGCACGCTGCATACACCACACGGCCGACGGGAGCGCGTTATGCAGATCATCGACGCCGACGGACACGTCGCCGAGAATCCAACGCTGGCGATCGAGGCCCTCAAGCGCTGGCCGGACCATGTCAAGGCGAGCGCCGACGGGAGGGCGCGGCTGGTGATCGAGGGCCGCAACTATCCCGAGGACAGCGGCCCAGGGGCCGGCTGCCCACCCGAGCACGGAATCAGCAAGGCCCCAGACATCAATTGCCGGTCGGTCGAAGGCGTGCTCGGCGACGCCGATCGCGACCACATCGACACCATGGTGCTCTATCCCAGCCTCGGGCTGTGCGCGCCCAGCATCGAAGACCCGGAATTCGCTGCCGGGTTCGCGCGCCTGTACAACCAGTGGATCGCTGATTTCTGCGACCCCGGGAACGGCCGGTTGCACGGCGTCGCGGTGACGCCGATCGAGCACGGGCCGGCCGCGATCGACGTGATGCGGGAGGCCAAAAACCTCGGGCTGGTGGCCACTCTCGTCCCGCCGGCGCTCAAGACACGCAACCTCGACCACCCGGACCTCGATGCGTTCTACGCCGCGGCCGTCGAGCTCGACATGCCACTCGGTATTCACGGCGCTCCCGGTATCCATTTACCGAAAATCGGTGTTGACCGCTTTACCAATTACATCCAGGTGCACTGCATCAGCTTTCCGTTCGATCAGATGACGGCGATGACGGCGATGGTGTCCGGCGGTGTTTTCGATCGTCATCCAGGACTGCGGGTGGCATTCCTCGAGGCGGGAGTGGGCTGGGTGCCGTTCTTCATCGACCGCTTGCACGAGCATTACGAAAAGCGCGGTGACTGGATCGAGCACGGCTGGCGACGCGATCCGCAGGAGTACATCCAAACCGGCAACATCTTCGTGACGTGCGAGCCGGAGGAGCCGATCCTGCCGGGAGTCATCGACGTGCTCGGCGACGACTTCATCATGTTCGCCAGCGACTACCCGCATTGGGACGGCGAGTGGCCGGAAAGCACCAAGCACCTGCGCACCCGCCCGGACATCACCGAAAACACCCGCGCGAAAATCGGCGGGCTCAACGCACAGCATTTTTACGGCCTGAACTAGTGCGACCCGGTTCTCGGGTCGATGTGTCGAAAGTTGGGTCGCTGTCACCGTTTCTGCCGGCATTCCCCGAGGCAGTACTGCCGGCCAACTGGGCGCACTACTGTTGGCGAGTCGCCGTTGTTACCAATAACCTCTTCCTTGCGGCCGCCGCGGCGGAAGTTGGTGGCAGCCCGTCACGAGCCGAGCTGAACACATCAAAGAGTTGAGGGAATATGGGCGAATTCGATCAGCACGAGGGTGAAGCGCAAACGATTGTGAATCTCGCCGAAGCGGCGATGCACATGTACCGGGCGGCTATCGATTCGCTGCCATTTCCTGAAGACAAGAAATTTCAGAAGCGCGCGGAGATCGTTCTCTCCGGTATGCGCAAACTTCGCAGCGCACTGTCCGAGGCCGCCAGCCACAGCCGGCCCACTCCCACCGTCATGATGGCGCTCAGCGACGTTCGGCGTCGCTACGACGATCTGATGGAACGCGCCGCCGACGCGCCCGGATCGACTCTGGGACAACAGCTTTACAACGCCCGCATTCACGCCAAGCTGTCAGCGCATGAAGCGGCCAACGGATTCGGACTTCGCCGCGAACTGCCCGACGAACTCGAGGGGGGCGGCACACCCACCGCGCAGGAGGCGCCGCTGGTCGAGCAGTTGATCGCCGCGATCCGGGTGGTGGCAGGACTAGACGACGGCGACTACGAGTCTGAGCCGGCACCGGCGGTCGACGAGCACGTCAACGGCAACGAGTGGGACGAGGCGTTGGCCCTCAACGGCGCCGGCGAAGAGGCCCACGCTCACTAGCGACGCGCGTCAGCGGATCGGCAGACCGGTGATCGCCCGACCGATAACAAGTCGCTGAATTTCGCTGGTGCCCTCAAAGATCGTGAAGATCTTGGCGTCTCGGTGCATCCGCTCGACCGGGTAGTCACGCGTGTAGCCGTTGCCACCGAGGATCTGAATGGCCTCGTCGGTCACATACACCGCGGTCTCGCTGGCGTAGAGCTTTGCCATCGAGCCCTCGGCTGAGGTGAACGGCTTGTTGTTGCGCTGCATCCAACTGGCCCGCCAGACCAGCATCCGGGACGCATCGATGCGGCTCTTCATGTCGGCCAATTTAAAAGCGACAGCTTGGAATTCGGCGATCTTACGGCCGAACTGCTCGCGCTGACCGGAATACTCGAGGGCGTACTCGTAGGCGGCGCGGGCAATACCCAGCGCCATCGCCCCCACGGTCGGGCGGGTGCGCTCGAACGTCATCATCGCGGCCTGACTCGAGGTCCGGTGCCCTTCTTTGATCCTGGCGATCCGGCTTTCGAATTTCTCTCGTCCACCGAGGATCAACTCGCCGGGCAGCCGAACGTCGTCGAGCACCACTTCGGCGGTGTGCGACGCCCGAATGCCGTGCTTTTTGAATTTCTGTCCTTGCGACAGGCCCTTGGTGCCGGGCGGCACGATAAATGTCGCCTGCCCACGGGTGCCCAATTCGGGCTCGACCGATGCCACCACGACGTGGACGTTGGCGATCCCGCCGTTGGTCGCCCAGGTCTTGGTCCCGTTGAGCACCCACTCGTCGGTGGCTTCGTCGTACTTCGCCCGGGTGCGCACAGCACCGACATCCGAGCCGGCGCCGGGTTCGGACGAGCAGAACGCGGCCAACTGTGGATCGCCGGGAGAACCGAACATCTGCGGCAACCACTCGCCGATTTGTTGCGGGGTTCCGTTGGCGGCCAGAGCGGCCGCGGCAAGCCCGGTCGCCATGATGGACAACGCGATGCCGGCGTCACCCCAGAACATCTCCTCGAAGACGGTCGGCATGCCGAGCCCGCTGGCTTCGCCCGCCATCTGAGCAAACAGGTCCGGGGTATAGAGGCCGACCTTGGCGGCTTCTTGGATGATCGGCCAGGGTGTCTCTTCGCGCTCGTCCCACTCGGCCGCCGCCGGCCGGATCACCGTGTCGGCAAACTCGTGTACCCAGTCACGGACTTGCACCACTTCATCGGACAGATCCAGTGAAAAAGTCGCGTCCATCAAGGCTCCTATCAGGCTTTGCGCCCGCATGCAGGTGGGATCCGTCGAATTCGGCCACTGGCACATACAGTAAACGTTTGTATACTGACCCGACAAACCGGCAGCTCAGAACCGACTCCAGACGCGGGTTCGGGCAGCTAAGGCAGCTGCCATGCCATTTTGACATCTGTCCACCCTGAGGGGGGCGAATGCAACGCAGCGATATTCGTGCCGTCGGCGATCTGGCGGGAGAAGCCACCTCGGTGCTCACCAGCCTGGTGCGGGGAATGCACGCCGGCATCGCCGGCCGCGTCTTCGATTCGCTCGGTCAGTCGGCGACGCCGACCAGGACAATCCATGACGGGATCACCCGGGCGGTCTACACCGGCGTCGACCGCGGACTGCGCGGGGCGAGTCGCGCCGCCGGCATCGTGGCCGCCGAGATCTGGGGCAACGAGGTCGACGACGCGCTGGAGTCGCGTGCCGACACCGTCAGCGCAGCCCTCGCCGCGGTCAACGGCATCTACGGCGACGAGTTGACCGACCGCGAGAACCAGCTCGCCGGTGCGATGGTGATCCGGCAGGGCGGCACGTCGGTGGCGCTGACAACCGATGCCCTCGCCGAGGCGTATCCCGCCGCCACCGGCCGGGTCGTCGTGTTCGTGCACGGATGGTGCATGAACGAGAAAGCGTGGTCGCGCCCATCGCGCGAAGCCGGCGACGGCCGCAGCTATGGCGAGCGGCTATATCAGGACGTCGGCCACACCCCAATTCTGTTGCGGTACAACACCGGATTGCATATCTCGGTGAACGGCCGCACGCTCGCCGACGTCCTCGAGCTGCTACACGACCAATGGCCGGTTCCCGTTACCGAGCTCGTGCTGGTCGGCCATTCGATGGGCGGGCTGGTCGTGCGCAGTGCGTGCCACTACGGCGCCGATCAGCAGCACGCGTGGACCGGCTCAATCAGTCGGGTGGTCTGTCTGGGCTCACCGCATCTGGGTGCCGATCTGGAGAAGGGCGTCAACCTCGCCTCCTGGGCGTTGGCGAAGCTGCCCGAAACCCGGGCTATCGCAAACTTTTTGAACGCCCGCAGCGACGGCGTGAAGGATCTGCGCTACGGTGCCTGTCTCGACGAAGACTGGCTCGACGCCGACCCGGACGAACTGCTGCGCGACCGCTGCCACGACGCACCGTTCTTGCCGCACGCGACCTATCACTACGTGTCCACCACAGTGTCGCCGCGACTGCTCGGGATGGTAGCCGGCGACCATCTGGTGCGCGCGAAAAGCGCTGTGGGACATGGAAGATCACGACGTATCCCATTCGTGGCCGAAGACGGGTTGATCCTGACCGGCTCGAATCACTTCGACCTGCTGAATCATCCGCTGGTGTACGCGAAGCTGCGCGACTGGCTGTCGCAGTCAGCGGCCCTTACCGCCGGCAGCAGCGATGTGGTCCGCGACGTCGCCGGCGACGGCTAGCGTCTGCGCGTCCGCCGCGGCGTGGTAGGCGCGCACAGCCGGGTCGTACGTCGCGCCGGCGATCGAACCGTGGTCGGCGGGCATCTCGACCACCCGCACCGGCCAATTGTGTTGTCGCAGAGCCGAGGCGAAGTCGTAGGCCACCGAGACGGGGATGACCCGGTCGGCCATGCCGTGCAGCAGTGTGAACGGCGTCGGCTGCGCCGTGTCGTGGAGTTGAGCCGCGGGGAGTTCGTGGAAGATCGGGTCGGCGATCATGAATGCGCCCGCCAGGCAGACGGTGTGCGCGAAGGCGACACCGAGCTGATTTGCCTGAATCGTCAGCGCCGCCGCCGCCAGGCCTCCCATCGACCAGCCGACAAGTACCAACGCGTCCGGGTGGTCGACACGCTCACGGGTGAATCGCACCGAGGCCAAGAGATCGGCGCGACCGCCGTCTGCGGCGTGGGAATTCCAGTCCGGGGCGACGACACCCACACCGTGGCTGGTGATCAGTTCGGCCAGCGTGCGCACCGAAGAGCGCGCGTCGGCTTGTTGGCCGTGCCACAACAAGACCGTGGGCTGAGCGGGATCACCGAACACGTCCGCCAAGCGACCGGCGGCGTATTCGACCGTCTGCATACGCTGCCGGGTGCCTCGCGGCTACTTGGGCGGTGCGGGCGCGGGAGCAGGTGCCGGCGGCTGGGCCGGTGCCCCGCCGCCACCGATCAGCGAATTGAGGATGCCCAGACCGATTCCGGCCTGCTCCGGGGACTTACCGGGGTCAGGTACCGCGGAATCGTTTTTCTGCCACGCCTGGCATCCGTCGGTCTTGAATGTCTTGTCAGTCGGCTCGATGCGGACGATCTGAGGCTTCTTGCTCATGGCGTTGTCGAGTGGCTGCTTGGCGTCGTCGCCCTGCCGCTTCCAGTAGCAGACACCGTTGCCAACCGGACCGGCCGACGTGTAAACCCCGGGCACGATGTCGGTTCCGACGTTGTACACACCGTCTTTGTCGATGGTCGTCTTGGCCGGGGCAGGGGCCGCTCCGTGGCCCGGTGCGGGTCCCGGCGGCGGCGCAGGCGATGGCGCTGGCGCAGGGTCTGCGACGGCGAGGCCGACCGGCGCAGCCCAACCGAGCACTGTCAGCGCCGCAGCGGTGGCGATAGTCGACTTGGACGTCACGAATAGCAGCATACGGACTTCGCGAAATGCGCGCCCGAGCACAAAAGCCTGACTAGGCGGTTTTGTTGAACAGCGGAAGCAATAGACGACGACGGGCGGTGGTGGCATCTGCGAAGAACTGCAGTGCTTCGTGAACCGTGGTCGCGGTCGGGAAGTCGATGTCCCCGCGGGTCACCAGCAGCGTGAGGCTTACGGCCTGGCTCGGGATGACCGCCCATTCCAAGCCCGCGGCGCTGCACGCTTCGTCGACGGCGTACAACAGGCGCACCGCCTGCGCACCGAACGTGTCGACACCGGTCAGGTCGAGCACGAAGGGCTTGTCGGGCAAGTTGAAGCGCTGGGCGTAGTCGATGACCTGATCCACATTGCGCGCGTCGACCGTGCCGCTGATGGTCACCACGGTGGCCAGGTGACGGCACTGGGCACGAACCATGGCCCCGTTGCAGTCGACGGGAAGGTGAGCGTGCCGAGGTCCCAAGGAGGCGGCCGACCTAGACGAGTCATTCATGTGACGCTTCCCCCATTCCCAAACACTGCTACCGCAGAATCAGGATCAACGATGACCCTGACCTGTTTGAGACGCTAATTGCCTACTCTAAGGTCACGTGTTCCAGCCTTTAATACTTTGCTAAGAAACAATTTCACGCGCCCGCAACAAAGTCGGGGCTCGGCTTAGCTGGAGCCCCAGCCATCCCAGAAAGTCACGGTCTCCGCCGGCGGGCGAACGGCCGGTTTGAAGTCGGTACCGATCGTGTACGCGACCGGGAACAGGGCGGCCTGGGTGACGGTGTCGGGGATGCCCAGCAATTCGGCCACCTCTCGTTCTCTGGCCAAATGCATTGTGGTCCAGACTGATCCAAGACCTCGGGACCGCAGAGCGAGCATGAAGCTCCAGCCGGCCGGGATGATCGATGCCCATGCCGAGGCGGCGGTCAACGTGCTTGAGTTGTCGATGCGGTTTTCCAGACAGGGGATGACGTGCACCGGCACGTCTCCCAACGTGTCGGTCAGGCTGAACGCGCTTGCATACACCCGCTTGGTCTGCGGATCGGTGGTGTCCTTGGCGGCATAGGCGAGGTAGTCCGAGCCGATGCCGCGATAGATATCGGCGATCGCGGCGCGCTTGCCCGCGTCGGTGATCACCAGCCAACGCCAATCTTGCGCGTTGCTCGCCGTGGGGGCCTGCATGGCCAGCTGGATGCACTCCAGGATGACGTCGCGACCGACCGGCCGGGTCAGGTCAAGGCGCTTGCGAACCGATCGCGTGGTGGTGAGCAACTCGTCAACCGATGCGATGTCCACTCGTCTCCTACTGCCGCTGTCAGACGTCGATCGCGCAGGACTGATCGACGCCGAGGACACTCAGCGAGCGCCCCAGGCCGAGAAACACTGCCACACACAACGTCAGATCGAGAATCTCTGGATCGGAGAAAAGCTTCCGCAGTCGACCGAAGAACGCATCGTCGATCGATCCGTGATCGATCGCGAAACGTTCGGCGTATTCGATGGCGAGACGTTGTCGCGGCGTGTAGCCCGGGAAGGTGGCATACGCCGCCACGTTCTCGTAAAGCTCGGGCGCGACCGCCGCCTCGATGACCGAGGGGGCGCGAAAGTCCGAACATGCGATGCAATCGTTGATCTGCGCGATCCGCATCCTGGCCAGCTCGCGTTCGTCCGGCGGCAGAATGCTCTGCTGGTAGGCACCGCGAATCATCCGCTCGACCATGTCGCCGAGTTGCGGTCGCAGCGTCCAGATCATCGCCGCTTCGCCACCTGGACCGTCGGGCACGTCAAGCCTGGCCATGGAGACGAGCCAACCAGATGGTTGTCGTCAATGTCCAGGTTGTGCGACGCGAAACAACTAGCCGTTGGCCCGCTTGAGGACTCGCTCGGCCTCGGCGACCATGTCGGCAACGATGTCCGCCGCCGGACGGACCGAGTCGACAAGACCGATCGACTCGCCGACCAGTATCGCCGCGGCTTCGAAATCCTCGGCACCGACGACGGCATCGTACTTTTCGATCTCCTCGGGCAGCGACGCCAGCAATCCGGCTTCGTGGCCATGCCAGCCGTCGACGAAGGGGTTGCTCAACGCCCGCTCGTTGTATTCGGGCGGCCAATCCAGCTGCCGCACATAGTCATAGACCCTCGTGCGATACGTGTTGTCCCCGCTGGCGCCGATGGCGCGTGCGTGGGCGTGCGGTGAGACCAAAGCCTCGGGGGAGGCCCAAAACCTGGTGCCCACCACCGCGCCGTCGGCTCCGAGCATCAATGCCGCCGCAAGTCCGCGGCCGTCGGCAACGCCGCCGGCTGCCAGTACCAGCGTCTCCGGTGAGCGCTCGGCGGCCAGGTCGACGACGTCGGGTATCAACGTGAAGGTTGAGCGAACCGTCATACCGTGCCCGCCCGCCTCTCCGCCCTGCGCGACCACGATCTGCGCGCCCGCATCGAGGGCTTGCCGCGCATGCTCGAGGGTCTGTACCTGCGCCATGAGCGGGATCCCGGCCGCGTGGATCCGCGTGGCGAACGGCTGGAGGTCACCGAAGGACAGCATCAGGGTCGCCGGCCGTCGCTCCAACGTCTCGTCGAGCAGTTCGGGCCGGCGGGCCAAACTCCACGTGATGAAACCGCACCCCACCCGTGCCCTGTCGGCCAGACCGAACTCCCGCGCCAGCCAAGCCGAATCGCCGTACCCGCCGCCGATCAGGCCCAGGCCACCGGCCGATGTCACAGCCGCGGCCAGCGCGCCGCCCGAGATCAGCGCCATCGGCGCGGAGACGATCGGGTGCTCGATGCCGAGAAGCTCGGTGAGACGGGTTTTCATGAGAGTTCTCCGGTCAGGAACTGCGCCCGCCCGTGGCCGAAAGACCAGTCCTCATCCTGGTTTTCGGTGATCGACACGATGAGATCCTGCGCATCGAGCCCACATCGGGCCGACAGGTTGGCCGCGGCCAGCTCGTAGAACCGTTGTTTCATCTCAGGAGAGCGCCGTCGGCTCACGACGTGTACCACCACCAATGCGGCGGAACGTTCGATACCGAGGCCGGTGTCCAAGGCCACGATTTCGTGGGCCGGGTGGGTGCGAACCACTTGATAGCGGTCCCGCGGCGGAACGCCGAATGCCTCGACGACGGCGTCGTGAATCGCATCCAGCAGAGTCCGGGTCGCGGCGGGTTCGCGGCCTTCGATCAAGTCGACGTACAACAGTGGCATGACTTCTCCTACGTCGGAGTTCGTTGTGGTGGTGACGCTAGACATCTCAACGCGCCTTGGGAACGGTCGCTTCCGCGTGCGCACGTGATGGTCCATACATCGCCTGCCTGCGCATTTGCCGCACGGCGCACCGGGCCGACAGCTCGCTATCGCTCTAGCGCACTGATACCCTGCCAACGCCGTCGTTTGTGACGATGCGCCGCGGTGGATGAGCACCGACGGCCTCACGGAAAGATTGTTGTGCGCAGCGGAGAGATCAAGGCCCTCACAGGACTTCGCATCGTCGCCGCTGTGTGGGTGGTGCTGTTTCATTTTCGTCCGTTGCTGCGCGACGCGGTACCGGGATTTCTCGACGCACTGACACCCGTCCTCAACTGCGGAGCCCAGGGTGTGGATCTGTTCTTCATGCTCAGTGGGTTCGTGCTGACGTGGAATTACCTCGACAAGATGGGCGGATCCTGGTCGACCCGTGCCACCCTGCATTTCCTCTGGCTGCGGCTGGCCAGGGTGTGGCCGGTATACCTGGTCACCCTGCACTTGGCCGCGCTGTGGGTCATTTTCACGCTCCACGTCGGCCACATTCCATCGCAGGAGATCTACCGGTTCACCGCAATCAGCTATGTACGTCAGGTATTGATGGCGCAGCTGTGGTTCCAGCCGTTCTTCGACGACTCGAGCTGGGACGGCCCCGCGTGGTCGATCAGTGCCGAGTGGTTGGCCTACCTGTTATTCGGGCTGCTGGTGTTGGTGATCTTCCGGATGGCCCGCGCGACCCGGGCCCGCAACCTGGTCTGGCTGGCGGTCGCCGCCTCGTTGCCTCCGGTGATGTCGCTGCTGGTGACCGGCCAGTTCTACACGCCGTGGAGTTGGCTGCCGCGCATCGTCATGCAGTTCACCGCGGGGGCGCTGGTCGCGGCCGCCGTCGGTCGTTTGCAGCTCACCGATCGTGGCCGTCGGGTGGCCGGCGTGGTATCGGCGTTGCTGCTTGCCGGCGTGGTGGGCTTCCTGTACTGGTCCGACGCGCACCCGCTGCACGGCGTCTCCGACACCGGCGGTCTGGTCGACATCTTGTTCGTCCCGCTGGTCCTGACATTGGCGATCGGCACGGGCGGATTTCCGGCGCTGCTCGCCACGCGGCCGTTTGTCTACGGCGGCCAGATCTCGTTCTGTCTGTACATGGTTCACGAGTTGGTGCACACGTCGTGGATCTGGACCGCGCAGCAGTTCGAGCTGACGATGTTCGGCAGCGACGGAAAGCTCTTGCTGGCGGCGGTGCTCGCCGTGACCTTGGTCAGCGCGGCCGCGCTCTACCACATCGTCGAGGAGCCGGCCCGGCTCTGGATGCGCCGGATGGTCGGCGACGGCCGACCCAAGGCCGGCGCAGGTGCCGACGAGCATGCCGTCGGCGGAAAGTTGCAGTCGATCGACGGCGCTCACGAAGTACGGCCGAAGTCCGTCTCGGCGCGCGCGGGCTGAGCATGAGTGGTGACGCGAGCAATACTGCGCCCCAAGGCTGATCAAGTACGATCCCTGTGGCGCGATGCCTCTGGCATCTCACGCCCGTCGGCCAAGTGGGGGTTCACCAGCGCTGTCTGGCTCCCGCGTGGCGTCCAAGCGGACACCGCGCGTCGACGGCGAAATCAGTCGTAGTGCTTTTACGATGCCGCTGATACGGACAAGTCACGCGGCCGAGGTGGTGGACAGTGCAGGTAACGGTGGGGCGGGTAGCCACAGTTGTCGTCGCGGCCGCGGTGGCAGCCGGATCGGTCACGTACGGTCCCGAGGCGCCACGGGCCTTCAGGACAGTAGCCCGCGGCACGCCGATCGACCACGTCGCAGTGGTCGGGGACTCGTACACGACGGGCACCGACGAAGGCGGCTGGGGCGCGAACACGTGGACCAACCGCACCTGGCTGACGCTCGCGCGCCAAGGCGTCCAGGTCGCGCCCGAGGTCGCATCCGAGGGTCGGGCCGGCTACGTCGTCCGCGGTGACCACGGCAGCGTCTTCGAGGACCTGACCAATCGCGCGGTCCACCCCGACGATGCGCTGGTGGTGTATTTCGGTTCACGCAACGACCACGGCGTCGATCCGCTGCAGATGACGGCGATGGCGCACGACACCCTGGATCTGGCCCACCGGATCGCGCCCTCGGCGAAGTTGCTCGTGATCGGCCCGCCGTGGACTGATTCTGATCCGCCGATGGACGTCCTCTATGTCCGCGACATTCTCAGCGGCCAGGCCCACGACATCGGGGCCACGTTCATCGACCCGATCAGCGAGGGCTGGTTCGTCGGTCGGCCCGACTTGATCGGCCCTGACGGCGTGCACCCCAACGACGCCGGACACGCGTACATGGCGGAGAAGATCGCGCCGCTCATCCACGCACAACTGGCCCGGCGAGGCTGATTCCGCTCGTAGTCAACGCGTTTCATGCCCTCTCGACCCGGGTACCTCGGGAATCACGAGACGAGAGTGGGGATCACGGATGAAGTCTGTTCGCACGGCAACGACTCTGTTCTGCGGCGCGGCCCTGATGGCATTGGCCGTCGGTTGCGGCGGTGGCGACAAGGGCGGCTCCAGCAGCACGACGACGACAACGACGACCACCCCGTCGTCCAGTGTGGCGCCCGCACCGGGGGCCCCCGGCGGCGGCGGACCCGGTGGCGCGACTGGTGGCGGGGGACCCAACGGCGGTGGCGGCAGCGTCCCCGGCGGCCCTACCGGCGGTGGCGGGCCCGGTGGCGGTAGCGGCAGCATCCCCGGCGGCCCTAGTGGTGGCGGCGGACCCGGCGGCGGCAGCGGCTGCGTGCCCGGCGTGGGCTGCGGTGGCGGCGGACCGGGTGGTGGCGGCGGAAGCATCCCGGGTGGCCCGAACATCCACATTCCCTGATCCTCTGACGGGCTCGGCCTCGCACGTTTCGCGAAACTTGGGGGTCAACTCCCGAGTTTCGACGCGCGGTCGGGATTAGGGTCGGGGCAACTCGACTGCTAGGGGACTACTCATGGGCAAGCTCAGGTTTGGGTATTTCATCGCACCGTTTCACCGCGCAGGGACCAACCCGACGCTTGCCATGCAGCGGGATCTCGAATTCGTGGCACACCTCGACGCGCTGGGCTTCGACGAAGCGTGGATCGGCGAGCATCACTCCGCGGGCAGCGAGATCATCGCCTCACCCGAGATCTTCATCGCCGCCGCCGCCGAGCGCACCAAGTGGATCAAGCTGTGTACCGGCGTCATCTCGCTGGCCTACCACAACCCACTCTGGGTCGCTGACCGGCTGATGATGCTGGACCACCTCACCCACGGCCGGGTGATCGGCGGGGTCGGTCCAGGCTCGCTGCCCACCGACTCATCGATGATCGGTCTGACACCGACCGACACCCGGGAGTTGCTGGAGACCAATCTCGACATCGTGGTGCGGCTGCTGCGCGGCGAGACGGTGTCGGCGAAAACACCCACGCACGAACTACATAACGCCCGCCTGCAACTTGCCCCGTACTCCGATGGTGGTGTGCCGTTGGCGGTGGCCGCGGTCGCCTCGCCGACGGGTGCGCGACTGGCCGGCAAACACGGCATCGGCCTGCTGTCCATCGGAGCGACGCTGACCATCGACGGTTTCAACGCCCTGCAGTACCACTGGGACATCGTCGAAGAGCGCGCCTCGGTGTTCGGCACCCAGGTAGACCGCAGGAACTGGACGCTGGTGAGCCCGTTCCATGTCGCCGAGACCGAGAAGCAGGCCCGCGAGGACGTGAAATTCGGTCTCGCGCCGTGGTTCAGGTACTTCCAGAAGGTCGCGGCGTTTCCACAGATGACCATGCCCGGCGAGCAGATCGACGAGATGATCGACGTCATCAACGACAATGGCGCTGGTGTGATCGGCACGCCCGAGCAGGCGCGCGAGCAGGTGCAGCGAATGTGGGATCAATCGGGCGGATTCGGCTGCATGCTGCAGATGGGTCACGAGTGGGCGAACCCGGCGGCGACCAAGCGGTCGGCCGAATTGGTTGCCGCCGAAGTAATGCCGCATTTTCAGGGCCAGGCGCAGCCGACCCTGGACGCCGCCGCGCGCGCCAGCGAGGCACGCGAGGGCCTCGCACAGTCGCAGAACGACGCCGTCGCGCACATGACAAAGAAATACCAGGACGAAATCGCCTCGAAATAGCCGGCTTTCGGTTCTGTTAGCCGATCTGGAGGATCGCGGTGGCGACGGCCAGGCCCAGACCGAGCACTGCGGGCGCCGTCTCCGCCGCACTGTCGGATGCGCGCGTGTGAAAACCGATGGCGCCCAACAGAAGCAGCGCTGCGCCAATCGCAGCCGCAATGCCTATCGGCGGCCAGGACAGGCCCGCCAAGACGCCCGCGACAGCGGCGAGTTCGAGCAACCCGATCGTGCGCCACTGCACCGGATTCAGACCGAGGTGGTCGCGGGCAGTCAGTGATTGCTGCACCCCGGCAATCTTGATCAATCCGGCAAATCCGAGCAGCGCGGCCAGCAGCGCCGTTACGACAACTTTGGCGATCATTGCTACACGGTAATCCTCAGCCCGCGATGCCGGTGGCGGATGCAAATGCGCGCAACTCGCGCCCGATGTCGGATCCCGCTGGCTGGTAAGCGACTTCGGTGACCCCGAGGGCAGCCAGCCCGCGCAGCCACTCCGCCACCTCCTCGGCGGTCCCCGTCAGCGCAGCGGCGCTGGCCATCGGGATGAGATCCGCGACGTGTGGCTGGTCGCGTGGATTGGCCCTGACCAGGTGCCCTTCGTGGATGGCGAGATGCCGTTCGTTCTCGGGGTGCTTTTCCACCGCCTCCCGCCATCCGCGTCCGCCGGGCAGTCCATCTACTGCTGCGGCACCGCCTCGCTCGTATATGGCGTGATACATCACCACCGCTCCGGGGCCTGCGGCGTCGACGACTCGGGGCGAGGTCAGCTGTTCGCCCTCGTCGAGCACCGTCCCGAAGCACAGCAACGCCCGCCAGTCGGCCGCGTTGACCGCGTCGGGTTGGGGTACGGCCGCCGAGAAGACACCGTCGCCCAATTCGGCGGCCACCGCCAGTCCCTTGGGCCCGTCGGCTCCGATCAGGATCGGTACGTCGATCGGTCGCCCGGCCCCGTATCCGTTCGGGTGCATCATCCGGATCGCGGCGCCGTCCCACTCGACAGTCTCGCCGGCCAGCAGGGCCTTCAGGCAGCGGACGTAGTCGGCGACCTGGCGCCACGGCAGCGGGCGCTTGCCCAGCGAGAACCGCCCGGTGAAGCCCGACCCGATAGCCACCGCGACCCGGCCCGGCGCCAGGTTCACCAGTTCGGCGATGGCGGCCGCGTTGACCATGGGGTGACGCAGACTGGGCACGAGCACGCCCGGACCCAGGCCGATGCGCGACGTGCGTTCGGCGCACCGGGTCAGGATCATCCATACGTCGGGATAGAGGGCAGGGGAGTCGTAGAGCCACGCCCGTCGGTAGCCGAGCGACTCGGCCAGCTCAACCTGGGCCGGAGTGTCTGAAGAGGTCGCGAACGCACAGGAGATGTCCATAGCCGGACCCTAATCCAGCCCGCGGACCAGAAGGCGTCCTCGTCCGGATCGTTGCCTCGGTAGGGTTTTCGCAGAACACGTCGACGACAGGGGCCGCAGATGGCGGGGATGGCGGAGCTGGTACCGGTACTGCCTGCGCATCGCTTCGACGAAGCCGCGCTGGTCCGCTACCTGCGGGGTCGGCTGCCCGGATTCGACGGTCACCTGGAGGTTCGGCAGTTTCAGGGCGGCCAGAGCAACCCCACGTTTCATCTTCAGACCGCCGGCGGCGAGTACGTGCTGCGCAAGAAGCCGCCCGGCAAGCTGCTGCCGCGGGCGCACGAGGTCGAGCGGGAGCACCGGGTGATGGCCGCGTTGGCCGAAAGCACTGTTCCCGTTCCGCGGATGCAGCTGCTGTGCGACGACGAGTCCGTGCTCGGCACAACATTTTTCGTGATGGATCATGTTCCGGGCCGGGTATTCCCGGATCGCGTGTTGCGCGAGGAAACGCCCGCGCACCGCGCCGCGGTCTACGACGACCTGGCCAAAGTGCTGGCGGCGCTGCACCGGGTGGACTGGCGCGCAGTCGGACTCGAAGGCTTCGGCCGACCGGAGGGCTACATGCGGCGCCAGGTGGCGTTGTGGACTCGCCAGTGGGAGGCCGCGCGCATGGAGGACATGCCGGCGATGGACTTGCTGGCGACATGGCTGCCGGAACATTTGCCGGCCGATGACGCGCCACCGTGCATCGCGCACGGCGATTATCGGCTGGGCAACGTTCTGCTGCACCCGACCGAGCCACGGGTGGTGGCGGTGCTGGACTGGGAGCTCTCGACGATCGGTAACCCGCTGGCCGATCTCGGGTACTTCTGCGTGACGTACCACGTGCCGGGTGGGCCCGGCGGCAGAAGTGGCGTCCTCGACGAAGACCTCACTGGGACCGGGCTTCCCGATCAGCAGACGTTCCTCGACAGCTACTGCGCGCACGCCGGCCGCGAAGTGCCGGACTCGCTCGACGTGTTCGTGGTCTTCTCGATGTTCCGGCTGGCGTCGATCACCGCAGGCGTCTGGCGACGTGGCGTCGACGGCAACGCCGCCGATTCCCGGGCCGGCACCGACGAGTATCGCCAGCGCTACCGCGAGATGGCGGAGACTGCCTGGGAGTTGGCGCAAAAGATCACCGCGTGAGCGACAGCTACAGACTGGCGAAGTAGAAACCCAGCAATAACGTGAAAAGCCCGAGCACCCATCCACCGGTGGTCACTTTGAGCCACAGCGGTGCGCGACGCACCTCCATGAAATGTTGAATCACCAAGTACGCCTTGACCGCAGCAATAAGCAGGACCACGGACGTCACCGTCGTGTTGATCTGATGGGCGGCGCCGCCGTCGAGGGAGATGAACGAAGACGCGATGGTGACCGCGGTGAGAAATGCCCACACGATCGTCAGGGGACTGCGGATCAGCGACGTCACAGATCTACCTCATCAAGTACAGCAGAGCGAACAGGACCAGCCACAAGACGTCGACCATGTGCCAGTAGGTGGCTCCGGTCTCGACAAGCGAGATCTTCGGCTCGGCCGACGTTTTGAGATTGCGGATGACAAAGCACATGATGACCAGGCCGAGCGCAACATGGCAAAGATGCATGCCGGTCATCACGAAGTAGTACATGAAGAACAGGTTCTTTCCCGGCGTCAGACCCGCACTGATTTCCGGGATCCACTCGAACAGCTTCAGCAGTGGGAACGCGGCGCCGAAGGCGAACGCAATTGTCCAGCCCCGCAATGCGTCTGCCGTATTTCCGGTGCGCGCGGCCGCCGTGCCCAAAGCGACAAACAGCGAACTCGTCAGCAACAACACGGTGTTGACCGCACCGATGTCGACGTTGAGCCGAGCCTGACTCTGCAGGAACAGATCGTGATGCTGGCCGCGGAAGTACATGTAGCCGATGAAATACACCGCGAAGATCAGCAGGTCCCCGATGACGAAGAACCACATGCTCGCCTCGCCCGGCACGTGACCGCGCGCGCCGACAGCCGGCTTCTCGACTCCGACGGGGGGGCCTTCGGCGACGTCGGTCATGCGCTCGTAGCGGACGAGACATCGAGGGCGCCGGTGCGCGACTCCGCCGGGGCGTGGTCGAATTCGCTTGCGGGCTGGTTCTTGATCGCCCGGAAAATGCACCAGTACACGATGACCTGCCACGAGACGTAGAGCACCATGGCGAACCAGAAGGTCATCAGGCCGTTCCAGGCGAATGGTCCCGATTTCGCGATCCAGACCGGGGCGGCCATCAGCTCGGTGACGTATTGCCAAATGGTGTAGTAGCCCAACCACTTCGGCAGGATGTTGTTCTCGTCGAGAATGATGGCCAGACCAAACGCCATCCACATGACGCAGAAGCAGCCCAGTGAGCCGATAAACGCCAGGTAGCCGAAATCGTAAAGCATCGACAGGACAGCGGCGCTGTAGCCGGGGCGAAACGCGCCCAGCCCGAAGCAGAACATCGGGAACAGCATGCCGACGATCGCGCCGGTCATCGCGCCGATCATCATCGAATAGCGGAACGCCGGGCTGACCGACATCCGCTTGACCTGCATGAGATAGCAGGCATTCGACACCGGTGCCAAACCGTAAGCCAGGGTGAGGATTACGCACGCGATCAGCAGATTGTGGGAATGCATGAAGTCGACGATGCGCGGCGTGGGACTGCTCGGCGACCGTGGCGGCATCATCCAACTCAGTGGCACGAACACCAGCCCGAACAGGTTGAAGAAGAACGGCACGCTCCAGAACGCGATCCACTGATCGAGCTTGCGATTCGTGCGCCACGATTTCGGCCGATCGGCGGGGGCCGCCGGTGTCTCTGCCAGCGTGCCGCTCATGCCAGGGCCACCCGACGGTCGCCCTGCTGGCTGACGGCGCGCAGAAGGGCCCAGAACATCACCGCGATGTAGACGGCAAATGTGGTCAGTCGCAACGTGAATGACAGTGGACCGTTCCAGGCAAGCGGGCCCGTCTTGTAAAGAATCGAGAACGCGCTGGGGGCCAGCAATGCGACGGTTCCGACGTTGAAGTGCGCCACCCAACGCGGGAAAATCGGATCTGCGCGCTCGTCGAGATAGACGCTCAAAGCGAAGCACACGTTCTGCACCATGATGGTGCCGACGGGCGCGACGAAGAAGAACCACGCCATATCGTTGAGCAGGCTGGTCAATTGCGGGTCCCGGTCGGGCCGAAAAGCGGCCATGCCCCAGCAGTAGTCGGCGAGGATGAAGGCCGTCGTACCGATCCCGACGCAGATGACGTAGGCGTAGGTCAGGACTGGACTCGACGTGTTGCTCCGGGAGATCTGTACGGCTGTGACGGCGAACAGCGGCACCAGCGAGCACGCGATGAGATTGCACAGGATCGACACGCCCAGGATTCCGGTCGTGTTGCTCCGGAAAAACGCCGCGACCTGATCGGGTGTCAACGTCGGCGACAGGGGTGGGGAAAACACCGGGAACGCGAAGTAGGCCAGCACAAACAACGCCACCGCCGGGGGCGCCGTCCATAACAGGATCCGCTGACCTCTGGTATTCATCGGTGCCGTCCCTGCCTCGGTCCATCGGAATACGTGCGATTCAGATCTAGCACGCTCGCTGACAGATGACAACGAAATTGTCACATGTCGCTGTCGGCCGTGCGAGTCGACCTAGGTGGTTGCACATGCCAAAAGTAGCTTCGATGAGTGACAACACCCGCAGCGTTGTCGGCCGCAGATCCCGAGGTGAGCGATTTTGAGTGATATCTGTCAGCGAAAAAGCCGCGTGCGGCAGAATGGTGGCGTGCCAGATGCCGCCACCGCTCGCGACGCGCAGCGCCAACAAACGCGTGCGCGGGTACTCGATGCCGCGATCGTGGAGTTCCAGCGCGCCGGCGCGCACTCGGCGGATATCAACGCGATCGTCGAAGCCGCGGGCGTTGCCCGCAGCACCTTCTACTTTCACTTTCCCACCAAAGAACACGTCCTACTCGAGTTGATCCGCCGCGACGAGGACTATCTCGCCGAGGAGCTGAGTCGGTTTCTCAACACCCGCCGCGATCTGTCGGCAGTTTTGAACGAAATCATCAGACTCGTCGTCGCGCTCGAGACCCGTTGGGGTGCAGCGCTATTCCGTGACGTAATCAGCCTCTACTTTTCCCCGGCGGCGCCGAAAGACGAGAATTGGACCAAGCACCCGACGTTCCTGCTGTTGGCCGCCGAAATCGAGCGGGCACGCATCCGCGGCGAACTCTACGACGACGTCGACCCGTACGACAGCGCCGCGTTCTTTCTGATCGGCGTGCACGGACAACTCATCAGCGCGGGACTGCCAGGGTCCGGCCGTGACGAGGTGCTGAAGAAATTCGTCACGAGCACCCTGCGCAGCCTGCAGCGCTGAAGCGTCGCTGATGCAGAGATCCGGGCTACCCGGCACTCCCATCGATATGCCCGCGCCCATAAACTGACCGACCGTGGGCATTCTGTGTGGCTTCGCGCCGTGGATCGTCTATTGGGTGTTGATCGGCAGTGCACCGGCTCTGGTCGCGGCTCTGATCGCCTTCGCGCTCGCCGTCGCTGCGCTGGCCGCCGGATATCTCACCAGGACACCGCGACGCTCACTCGAAATCGGCTCCGGTGCAACATTTCTGATAATTGCCGCGCTGACTTCACTGGCCGGTCAGTCGGCGGTGCTGCGGTGGGGGTTGCCGCTCAGCTTCGCCGGGGCACTGCTGACCACGGTGTTCGGCAGGCAATTCGGCACGTCGTTCGCGCACGAGTACGCCGCGGCGAATCAGCCACCGGCGGTGGTCAATAGCGACGTCTTCGGCCAGATCACCACCCGGCTGACCTGGATCTGGGTCGCGGTGTTCGCCGGTATGACGGTGTCTTCGGCGATACCGGCGATCCTCAATATGCACGGGCCCGGGTGCTACATCGGCTACCGGGCGGTTCCATTCACCCTGCTCGGCCTGGGTGCGCTCGCCACCCGGATCCTGCCGGACTGGATGACCGCCGCGGCCGGCGACATCGAACGGAAAACCACGTTCGTCGCCTACCACGAGGCGACTATCGACGAGTTGTACTACCTCGCCCAAGAGCACGCGAACCGAGAGGTCGGCGCGGGCGAGGAGGCGTACGCCGTCAAGGTCGGCGGCAAGGGCACGGCACTGGTCGGCGACGAAACTCGCCATTCGTGGCCTTCGACGTACAAGGTGCGCCAGTCACGGCGCTGACCCGCTCAGGTCAGAAAACGCGGACCCAGTCGACCAGCATCTCGGCGGGATAGTTGCCCAAGCCGGGGTCGCCGCCACCGGAACCGCCGACGGCCAGGTTCAGCACCGGGAACAAGTTGTAGTCCGGGTCGTTGAAGGGCCATTTGCGAATCGGGTCGTTGAGGTCTTCGATCCCGGTGGACGGAACGCTGAAATACGGCTCCTTGCCGTCGGCGTAGTCCTCCCAGAAATAAAAGCCGCTCTGGTTCCACGTCACGCGCCAGGTGTGCCAGCCGCCGTCCACCCCGATCGGCTGCGTTTCGAACGCCGTGCCGAACGGGTCGGCATGAACGGTGGTGCCGGCCGGCCACTCGCCGTTGCCGTACCACTCCATCAGGTCGACTTCGCCCTGACGATCCGGGAAGTCATTGGACAACCACCAGGCCGGCCACGCACCGTGGGTGAGGCAATTCAGTTTGATCCGGGCTTCCCAGGTGGTGCCGATACCGCCTCGCCAATTTCCGCTGACCAAGCCTCCGAAAAATTTGTCGCCGTCCTTTGTGGCGCGCAGGACGAGGTTGGAATTGCCGTCCAGGAAGACGTTCTCCCGGCTGTTGCGGTACTGCCCCCAGAACTCGGGCCGGTCGAACCCGACCGGGTTCTTGATCGGCGTCCGGTGACCCGACACGGCCCACTTCGACGGGTCAGGCGCCGAGCCGGCCGGGCCGTCGAACTCGTCATGGAACAGGAAGCTGCCGGTCTGCGCGCCGGGCGCCGGTGCAGTGGGTGCGGGGTGCGACGGATGCGCGTTGGCTTTCGGGGTGGGGATTGTGGCGGCGAGGGCGCCAATCCCGAACGTCAGCATGACGTTGCGTCGATTCATCTCTGGCACAGTCAGACAATATAGGGATGAACGCGCCGGCCCGCAGTCCCGTTCGCCATATATCGACAAGCCCGCCCCGACCCAACGCCGGTCGGCGCAACTTGGCAGACTGGGCCACATGGCACAGATAACTTTGCGCGGAAACACGATCAACACCGTCGGCGACCTGCCGGCCGTCGGGGCGAAAGCGCCGGCGTTCAACTTGACCGGATCGGATCTGGGCGCGGTGAACAGCGAACAATTCGCGGGTAAACCCGTGTTGCTGAACATCTTTCCTTCGGTGGACACCCCGGTCTGCGCGACGAGCGTGCGCACTTTCAACGAGCGCGCCGCAGCCGGTGGCCTCTCGGTGGTGAATGTGTCCAACGATCTGCCGTTCGCGCAGGCGCGCTTCTGCGGCGCCGAGGGCATCGAGAACGTGCAGAGCGCCTCGGCGTTTCGCGACAGCTTCGGCCAGGATTACGGCGTCACCATCGCCGATGGCCCCTTCGCCGGCCTGCTTGCCCGGGCTGTCGTGGTGATCGGCACCGACGGCAACGTCGCCTACGAGGAACTCGTGCCAGAGATCGCGCAAGAGCCCAATTACGACGCGGCGCTGGCCGCGCTGGGCGCGTCGTCCTGACCCCTCGCGGCGTCTACCTCGCAACCGCGAGGTAGACGCCAAACAGACGCTGCCACAAGGAGTTGCCTAAGCGCGGGCACGCTCCGGGGAGCAGAGCGCAACCAGCAGCACGCCGACACCGAATATCAGCGCGGTCGGCCACGGGAAATGCCCATCCGGCGCAAAGCCTTGCGCGGCGAGGTAGAACAACCCGTATGACGCCATCGCGGCGCCCGCCAGCATGACCGGTCCCGCCCCGCCTCCGCTGAGCGCGTTCAGACGCGGGAGCGGCGCGGCGAACAGACGCCGTCCCCACCACAGCAGCACGAGCTCGACCGCCGTCACCAGGCCGAGGATCACCACCCATTCCAACCGGCCCAGCCACCACACGACGCCGCCTTCGGCCGGTTGTGGCAACAGCCCGGCCGGGTAGCAGACGATCGCCACGATCACCACCGGGATCATGTGCCACAGGTAGAGGGCCATCACATTCGTGTTGGCTCGCGACAGCACACGCTGAATCACCTCCGCACGCAACGCGCGGTTGACCGTCGGCGCGAGGCTGATCACCAGACCGGCCTGCGCACACCCGAACGCCACCATGGCCATCGAGGGCGGCTCGGTGTTCTGCACCGCCTGGCCGGGAACCCCGATCATGCTGACCGGATAGGGACCGAGCCAGATCAGCAGCCACAGCACACACGCCGCGCCTGCGGCCAGCACAACAGGCCGACGTCCTGTCAGAAGCCCGCTCTGCCAGGCGATTCCGAGTTGATACAGCAGCGCCCAGCACAGCAGGTAATTCAGCCAGCCCAGATGACCAACGTGGCCGGCCAACGATGCGACGTCGACCGCGGCCACGCCGGCAGCTAGCGCCGCGGGCCCGAAAAGCCCCCAACGACGTTGTACCGCAATAGCAATCGGCGTAAGCGAGACCACGACCAGGTAGACGGCGAGAAACCACAGATGCATGGCCACCGCCCAGCCCGCGTATTCCAGGAGCGAACCCGACGCGCCCGTAGTCTGAAACACCACCACAGCGACCGATACCAGCACGACGTACACGGTCGACGGCCCGAGCACGCGGGCGAGTCGACGCCGCAGCCAGGTCTGGAGTGACATCGCGTCGTCGGCTCGCCAATGGCTCCACGACACCGCAGCGGCATAGCCGGCGACCAGAAAGAAGGTGGGCACGGCTTGGAACAGCCAGGTGAGCCACTGCGTCCACGGCTGATCCACCAGCGGATTCTGCCTACCGAAAGATCCGTCACGGTAGGTGACCGAACCGGCGAGCCAGTGCCCGAGCACGATCAGGATCACGCCCGTCACGCGGTAAAAATCCACTGCCGAATTGCGGACCGGGCCCTCGGACATAGCCAGAAACTACCTGCGCCGCACAAAGCTAGGTGTGACCTATGAGAATCATGAGTCCATTCGTCGGTAAATCCGACCTCGAAAATCTTCCGGTAAACTGAGGTTCTCGGCGCCGAGGTTCGGCGGTTCGCAATCCGGAAGGTGTTCCTCATATGGTCACGCGTTCAATGAGCAAGCTGGCTGCTACAGCCGGGGGTCTGGCGTTGGCAGCGCTCGCTGGCGCGGGAATCGCGTCCGCAGACGGGTTGTCGGAGCAGGCGATCAACACCACCTGCAACTACGGTCAGGTGCACGCAGCACTGCAAGCGCAGAATGCAGGCTATGCAAACCTGCTGGACCAACACCCCGACGCGCAGGCATTCCTGCAGGACTACCTCGCTTCGGGTCCGGCCGCTCGCCGGACGAAGGCCGCGCAGGAGGCCGCCCAACACCCAGGCCAGGCCGCGGTGTTCTACCCGGTGATCAACAACGTCGCTGCCACCTGCAACGGCTTCTGACGCTTCGCAATGACGGGGTGGACCTGCGGGTTCACCCCGTCATTCGCGTTCGGGCCTACCAGACCCGAATCCAGTCGACCAGCATTTGCGCGGGGTACGTGCCCGGGCCTGGATCGCCGCCGCCCGAGCCGGCAACCGCCAGGTTGAACACCGGATAGACGGTGTAACCGGGGGCGTTGAACGGCCAATCCGGCAGCGAGTCCGCCGACGCCGAGAAGTACGGTGCGGCGCCATCGGCGTAGTCCTTCCAGAACCGCATCCCGCTCGCATCCCACTGGCATCGCCAGGTGTGCCAGGCGCTGTCGATGGCGATCCTCTCGGACACATGCTCGCCGCCGTTGGCTTTGGCGTGCACGGTGGTGGCCGGCAGCCAATTCCCGTTGCCGTACCACTCGAGGATGTCGATCTCGCCTTGGTCGTCATTTCCCAGCCAGTACGCGGGCCAGGCGCCGGCGGTCAGGCAATCGAGCTTGATCCGCGCCTCCCAGGTATGGCCGACGCCGCCTCTCCAGAGACTCTGCACTTTGCCGCCGTAGAAGGTGGCTCCGTCCTTCGCGGCCTTGAGGACCAGGTTGGACTTGCCGTCGACAAAGACATTGCGACGGTCGTCGCGGTATTGGCCGATATTCTCGGGTAGCTCCCAGTGCGTCGGGTCCTTGATGGTTTCGCGCGCCTTGGCGACCGCCCATTTCGATGAATCGGGCGCCGAACCGGCCGGACCGTCGAAGTCGTCGGAGAAGATGAAGCCGCCCGGGGGAGCGGCCGGTGGCCGCGGTTGGGCCCCCACCTGCGGGGCGGGCACTGCGGCGGACAAGACGCCGAATCCCGTCATCAACAACCACGTGCGACGATCCATCTCCGGCATAGGCACAGCACCCTAGCAGCCGTCGTCGGCTGCCACCCAAACGTGGGGGTCGACCGTCACAGATGAGCCAGCAGGTGCTCCGCGAATGCGTCGGGGTGCTCACGGTGCATGAAGTGGCCACCGTCGACCTCTTCGACGGTGTAGTCGCCGGTGAACATCCGGCCGGCATGCCGATAGTCCGCGGGCTCGGCGACGGGATCGCTGAGCCCGGCAAATACCACCGTGGGCACCGAGATTCGCTTTTTCAGCGATGCACTGGGGATCGGCGACAGCTTTCGGTAGTAGCCGAACGCCGCGTTCAGGCTCGCGCGATCTGCGAAGGCCGATCGCACGGCGTCGAATTCATCGACTGTTGGGCTCCAGCTCGGCGACCATCGGCGGTAGATCGCGGGTAGCGCCGCGAAATCGTTGCGCGCGAAGCGCTCCGGTGCGCCGGGTAATTTGTAGGCGGCGAAATGGCGGACACCCCAGAGCTTTTTGAGCGACGGTTTGAGGGCACCGGGGTGGGGGATGGCGAGGACGAACAGTTTCGTCACGTGTTCGGGAGCCAAGGCCGCCGCACCGTAGGCCGCGGCCGCTCCCCAGTCGTGGCCGATGACGATGGCCTCGGATGCGCCCAACGCATCGATCAGGGCGATCGCGTCCTGCGCCAGCGTCTCCTGATCCGCGTCGCGGTCCGGGATCGTGGTCGGCCGGTAGCCACGCATGAACGGGCTGACTGCGCGGTAGCCCTTGGCGGCAATGCGGGCGCGCAGGTCATCCCAGGTGTGGGCGGTGTCGGGGAATCCGTGCAGCATCAGCACCAACGGCCCCGAGCCGTCCTGCAGGTAAGCGAAATTCAGGCCGTTGGCCTCGACGAAATGGACCGCGTCGGCCATGATCACGCCTTCCGGTAGACGAGCCACCGCAAGTCGACGGGGGAGTCATCCGCCCCGAGATCGAACACGTCGAGTCCGTTGGCCCAACCCTCGAACCACTCCGTGGGTGGCCACGCGTGGTCCGGCAGATGCGTTTTCTCGTACCCGTAGGCCGAGTCGTCGCTGACCAGATCGAGCGGCAACCCGCTTGTGGCGGCGGCCAGTTCGTCACGAGTGAAGATCATCGTGTTGCATTGCTGTCCGAGTTCGCGGGTCGCGTCGTCCGGGGTGTAGCCGTCACGAGCCAGGAAAGTGTTGAACACCAACTGTCCTCCCGAGGCCAGGCAGTCTGTGGCAAGTTCGAAGATTCCCCGCAGCTCACCCGTGGTCCGAAAATCCGGGACCACTTCGGCGAGGACGATCAGCTGATAGTCGCGGCGGACCCCGTCCATGGTCTCGAAGACATCGCCGTTCATGACCCGCACCGGCAGCGATTCACGCTCGGCCTCCGCCCGGATGACCTCGGCGAACTTGGGGCTCATCTCCACCGCGTCCACCGGATGGCCGCGCCGCGCCAGCGCGAGTGCATTACGGCCGGTGCCGGCACCGACATCGAGCACCGGGTGAGCACCGGGATCGGCCATCTCGTTGGACAGTGCCCACACCCGCGCGTCCGGCTCGGTACCGAACAGCGGCCCTTCGCGGGTGCTGAGCCAGCCGTCGTAGGCGCCGCCAAGCGTCACGGATTCCGTTGCGACGCGGTAATTCATCCCGATGCCGAACGGAGCGTGGAACGAGATCACGATGTTCGACCGCGAGGATGCCGTGTAGGCCTTGAGTAACTCGGCCGCCAGCACCGACCTGAGCTGAGCGGATTGCTCGGCCGTGTACTGCACTCCCGAAGCGGCAAACACGTTGTCGCACATCTTGACGTATTCGTCGAGCATGCTGGGTACGGCGGGCACCGTGATCTGCGCGGTCACCACCGCTCGGCGGTATAAGCGCCGGACTGTCGCCTCGTGCAGCAGGGCCGGACTTACGGACCTGGCGGCCGGATCGTCCATGAGACCCTTCTACACGACCCAGCCCCTATTCCACCAGCGGCCGAGTGCTATAACGCAAGCTATGTCAGACGCCGGGCATGTGATCACACACGTATCGGACACCGCCAGATGGACTGCGCTCTACCGAGCTACCGAATCGGCCCGGACCGACGCGCTATTCAACGATCCGCTGGCCGAGCGCCTCGCGGGGGAGCAGGGCCGAGCGATCGTCGCCAGCACTCCGGCCTCGAGCCGCACCGGCTGGTGGCTCGTCGCGCGCACCAAAATCATTGATGACGCCATCGCTGAGGCGATCGCCAATGGCTGCGACCGGGTGCTGAATCTGGCGGCCGGCTTGGACACCCGGCCGTACCGGTTGAACCTTCCGTCCGATTTTATCTGGATCGAGGCGGACCTCCCGCAGTTGCTCGAGGAGAAAACGAAACTCCTGGCCGACCAGACGCCGCGGTGCCGGTTGACCCGGTCAGCGGTCGACCTCGCCGACCCAGTAGCCCGCGGGAAGTTCTTCGACGAGGCTCTCGACGGCGCCGCCAACGCGCTGGTGTTGACCGAAGGTCTGCTGATGTATCTCGAAGACCGTGACGTCGCAGCGCTTTCGGATGCGCTCACCAGACCTGAGGTGGGCTGGTGGATGTTCGACTTCGGCGGGACGGGTCTGAAGAGGCTGATGAACAAGAAGATGGCCGGCATGCTGCAGAACGCCCCGTTCATCTTCGCACCCGAGAACGGATTGGCCTATTTCGAAGCTCTGGGCTGGCGAGTCCTCGAATCGGAGCACCTGATGGCAGCGGCCAAGCGGTTCCGCCGGCTGCCGATGTTCATGTGGCCGGCCCTGTGGGGTCCGCAGCCCGATCCACGTCATCCAGGCCGACGGCCCTGGAGTGCGACGGCGCTCCTGACTCGCCGGGGCTGAACCGTGATTTCACGACGCGAGCTCACCAAATACGCTGCGGCAGCAGCTGTTCTGAGCCTGGCGCCGGTAGGCGCGGCTGTCGACAGGCATGTGGCGTCGGCCGACAATCCCAGGCTGATCGACTTCGCGGAGCGCCGCATCGCGCCCGGTGAGATCACAGCGGCCGGCTACGCCGGGGTGGTGAATTACGTGTCCGAGAGCCGACCCGGCGCGAATTTCGAAGCGAAGCCGCTCACCCGCGAGTACGCAGACTCGTTGCGCGCCGCAGGTTTACACATCGTCAGCAACTTTCAGTACGGCAAGCCCGGCGGAACCGCGCCATCGGACTTCACCCGCGGTTTCGACGGCGGTGTGGCCGACGCGCGTACAGCTCTGCGACTCCACAATGCCGCCGGAGGCAGCAACTCTGCGCCGATCTTTTTCAGTGTCGACGACGATATCAACGTCGACACTTGGAACAGCCTGGCTGTCAACTGGTTTCGTGGAATCAACTCCATCCTCGGCGCACAGCGAACCGGGATCTACGGCCATGCTCAGGCTTGTCGATGGGCGATCAACGACGGCGTGATCGGTCACTCCACCACCGCCGGACACCTGTGGGCCTGGCAGACCAGATCGTGGTCGCACGGACAGCGCGAAGCCGCCGCAGTGCTGTACCAAGAGGTGGTGAACACCGCCTCGAACCCGGGCCCGCTTCTCGGCGGCATACACATCGACGTCGACGAGGTGCTCGCCACCGACTACGGGCAATGGGACTTAGATCGGTGATCTAGTCCGCTCGCGCGACGTTTTCTATCAGATCGGCTGCGGCGGAAGCGCTTTCTTCCGGTGAAATCATCTGTGTGGCAATGATGCGGGCCCGGTCGAGATAATCAGGTGTGAGGATCGACTTCAAACCCACGCCCAGCGATTGGGAAGTGACCTCTGAGAAGCGTTGCGCGGTACCGATATTGAGCTGATGGACTCCAGCAGCCCACACCGGCTGATCGAGCCAGAGCCATAGGATCAAAGACGGCACCCCAGCGCGCATGGCCGCAGCGGTGGTACCCGCGCCACCGTGGTGCACGGCGGCCTCGCAGCCGGGCAGGATCGCCGCGTGGTTCACCGCGCCGACGAACTTCACATGGTCGTGGTGGTCGAACCCGGACAGGTCGTTCGGCCCGGTACAGATCAGCAATCGCTGATTGAGTTGCGCGCATGCCGTAATGACCATCTCGACGATCTCGGCCGGCGGAGAAATCGGCGTGCTACCCATGCCGAAATACACGGGCGCCGGGCCCTCGCCGATCCATGCCAGCACCTCGTCGTCGGCATCGGCTGGGGACTGCAGGCTGAGCGCCCCGACGAACGGCTTGCCCGGCTCGGCCCATTCCTCGGGCCGGCCCGGCAGACATCGCTCGTCGTAGGCCTGGATCTCAAGCGCGGCCGGCGCCGGTTCAGGCGCGTCCGGCATGCCCAACGCGCGGCGCAGCGGCTCTTCGGACAGCTGGACGAGCTTTGAGTTGAGGGCGCTGGGGGCCTGAATCCGCGCTGGAAAAAAGTGTAGCGCGACCAATGGAATATGTTGATGTTCAGCGATATTCGCCGCGAGCCGTTGCTCGTTCATTCCCGTCACGAGCAGGTCGGCACCCTCGGCCAACGCGGCGAGAGCGGTGCCCTTGTCCACCCACACCTTGGTCACCCGCTCGACGACCTCGGGTAGCGCAGCGTAAGGATTTTTCATATTGCCGACGAAAAAGTCCGCCGCGGTGTTCAGCTGCGCTTGCGAGTCGGGTCCGTAGGCCACCGCATCGAGCCCCGCCGACTCGACGAACGCGACCATGTTGGGCGGCACCGCCAAGTGCACCTCGTGGCCTCGGCGGCGCAACTCCCGACCGACGACGGCGCACGGTTCGACATCGCCCCGACTTCCATACGCGGCCAGCACACATTTCATCGGCGAACCTCACTCGGGGGACCTTGGCCGCGACGAGTTTAGCGTGGCCGTCGTGAGGTCCGACCCGAGATGCACTGCACCCCGCGAGCCGGAGCCCACGGGGTGCAGTGTTTGTGATCGGGTATTACGCGAGGTCGAACCGGTCGCTGTTCATCACCTTGACCCACGCGGCGACGAAGTCCTCGACGAACTTCCCCTTGTTGTCATCCTGGGCGTATACCTCGGCCACCGCCCGCAACACCGAATTCGACCCGAACACAAGGTCATTCGCGGTCGCGGTCCACTTCAGCTCGCCCGAGGACCGGTCATGGCCCTCATAGACGTTCTCCGCCGACTCCGACGGCTTCCACTCGGTACTCATGTCGAGCAGGTTGACGAAGAAGTCGTTGGTCAGCACACCGATCTTGTCGGAGAACACGCCGTGCTTGCTGCCGCCATGGTTGGCGCCCAGCGCACGCAGTCCACCCACCAGCACGGTCAACTCGGGACCGGTCACGCCCAGCAGGTATGCCCGCTCGACGAGCAACTGCTCGAGCGGGGCCTTCTCGCCGGCCCGCGCGTAGTTGCGGAACCCGTCGGCGCGCGGTTCGAGCACCGCGAAGGACTCCACGTCGGTGTTCTCCTGCGAGGCGTCGGTACGACCCGGAGCGAAGTGCACGGTGATCTCGTAACCGGCGTCCTTGGCGGCCTTCTCGACCGCTGCGGACCCGGCCAACACGATCAGGTCGGCCAGCGAGATCTTCTTTCCACCGGAAGCGGAGTCGTTGAATTCGTGCTGGATCTTCTCCAGCACTGCCAGCGACTTCTCCAGCTCCGATGGCTCGTTGACCTCCCAATGCCGTTGTGGTTCAAGGCGAATACGAGCGCCGTTGGCCCCGCCGCGCTTGTCGGTGTTGCGATAGCTGCCCGCCGACGACCATGCCGTCTTGACCAGCTGCGGCACCGACAGACCGGAGTCGAGCACCTTCTTCTTGAGGGCCGCGACGTCCTTTTCGTCGACCAGCTCGTGGTCGACCGCCGGCACCGGGTCCTGCCACAGCTGCGGCTCGGGAATCCACGGTCCGAGGTATCGCGAAATCGGTCCCATATCGCGGTGCAGCAACTTGTACCACGCCTTGGCAAAGGCCTCGGACAACTCTTCCGGGTGATCCAACCAACGCTTGGTGATCTCGCGGTAGATCGGGTCTTCCCGCAGTGAGATGTCGGTGACGAGCATGGTGGGGGCGCGTCCCGGTCCGCCGAACGGGTCGGGGATGGTGCCGGCTCCGGCGCCGTCCTTCGCGGTGAACTGGTATGCCCCGGCGGGGCTCTTGGTCAGCTCCCACTCGTAGCCGTACAGATTCTCCAGATAGCCGTTGCCCCACTTGGTCGGCGTCGTGGTCCAGACCACCTCGAGTCCGCTGGTGATGGCGTCCTCGCCTTTACCGCTGCCGAAGGAGCTCTTCCAGCCCAGCCCCTGCTGTTCGATCGGGGCACCCTCGGGCTCGGGACCGACCAGATCGGCGTCGCCGGCACCGTGAGTCTTGCCGAAGCTGTGGCCACCGACGATGAGCGCTGCGGTCTCTTCGTCGTTCATCGCCATCCGGCCAAAGGTTTCGCGGATGTCGTGAGCGGCCGCGACGGGGTCCGGTTTGCCTTCTGGGCCTTCGGGATTGACGTAGATCAGGCCCATGGTGGTGGCGCCGTACGGCTCGGCGAGGTCGCGCTTGCCGGAGTAGCGTTTTTCGGTGCCCAGCCATTCCCCCTCTTCACCGAAGAGGATTTCCTCGGGCTCCCACACGTCTTCGCGACCGAAAGCGAAGCCGAAAGTCTGGAAGCCCATCGATTCCAGGGCCACATTGCCGGCGAGCACCAGCAGGTCCGCCCAGGAGATTTTGTTGCCGTGCTTCTTCTTGACCGGCCACAGCAGGCGACGCGCCTTGTCCAGGCTGGCGTTGTCCGGCCAACTGTTGAGCGGTGCGAAGCGCTGCATGCCCTGACCGCCACCACCGCGGCCGTCATAGATGCGGTAGGTGCCGGCGGCGTGCCAGCTCATCCGAATGAAGAAGCCGCCGTAATGGCCGTAGTCGGCGGGCCACCAGTCCTGCGATGTGGTCATCACCGAGATCAAGTCGGCTTTGAGCGCGTCGACGTCGAGTCCGGCGAAGGCTTCGGCGTAGTGGAAGTCCGCACCGAGTGGATTAGCCTGTGCCACTTGAGGATGCAGCCTCGACACATCTACCTGGTTGGGCCACCAGTCCTGGTTCGTGCGCGGCGCTTCACCTTTCGGTGTTGGTGCGTCGATTGCGGGATTTTCGCTTTCGCTGCCCTTATGGGCGGTATCGGGTGACACTGCATTCCTTTCGGCGGTGAGAGGGTGGGGCTGTGATCACGGGTGTGATCGTGTGGGCGAACATTGGGGGCAAAGGCCCCAGTAGATGACTTCGGCCTCGTCGAGGATGAAGCCATCCAAGACGTTGTCGTCGTCGGACGGGGTGAGACACGGCGCGTCGCCGACGGCACAGTCGATGTCGGCGATGATGCCGCACGATCGGCATACGACGTGATGGTGGTTGTCGCCGACCCGCGACTCGTAACGGGCCACCATGCCCAGGGGTTGGATCCGCCGCAGCAGGCCGACAGCGGTCAGGGCATTGAGGACGTCGTACACCGCTTGGCGGGAGACATCGGGAAGCGCGCCGCGGACCGCCGACAAAATCGTTTCGGTGTCAGCATGCGGATGGTCGTGCACCGCTTCCAGCACGGCGACCCTGGGGCGGGTCACCCGCAGGTCGGCCGTTCGAAGCTGTGCCGAGTAATCCGTCTCCGTCGACGACACGACCCCAAATATTCGCTCTTATCTGGAGTCAGTCAAGACCTGGTTTGGAGTTGGTCAAGAATTAAGCGACTCGGTTAGCGCACCCGGCGCAAAAAAAATGGAGGGCGTATGCCCTCACCTTCAATTTATATCGCACCCCGGGGCTTGCCGCAAGACCCGGGTCATGCGCCAAAATCGCTGGCCGAGGCCAAAACTCAGCGATTCAGGGGGATTGTCACGTGAGCACCGCACGTTCCGTGGTCATTGCCGGGGGAGGTCCGACCGGGCTGATCCTGGCGGGCGAATTGGCGCTGGCCGGAGTCGATGTGTCAATTGTCGAGCGGCGCGCCGGCCAGAATTTGGTCGGCTCGCGAGCTGGCGGTTTGCATGCCCGCACCATCGAAGTACTGGATCAACGGGGGATCGCCGATCGTTTTCTGGCGAGCGGCCAGGTGGCGCAGATCGCCGGATTCGCGCAGATCCGACTCGACATCAGTGATTTTCCCACTCGGCACCCGTACGGACTCGCACTGTGGCAGAACAACATCGAGCGCATCCTGGCCGGCTGGGTCGATGAGTTGGGCGTGCCGATTTGTCGCGAAACGGAAGTTACCGGCTTCAGCCAGGACCGCACCGGAGTCGACGTCGAGCTGTCCGATGGTCGGCGCCTTCGGGCCCAGTACCTGCTCGGCTGCGACGGCGGACGCAGCACGGTCCGAAAATCGGCGGGCATCGGGTTCCCTGGGTGGGAGGCGACGATGAGCTACCTGCTCGCCGAAGTCCACCTGAAACCCGAGCAGGATGCCGAGCCGCCGTGGGGCATCCGTCACGACGCCGCCGGGGTGCATGCACTCAGCGAACCGACCCACGGGGGTCCGGTTCGGGTGATGGTGACCGAGCGACAGCTCGGCCCGGCGACCGATCCCACGTTGGACGACCTACGGCGGGGACTGGTATCGGTCTATGGTTCGGACTATGGGATACACAGCCCCAGTTGGATTTTCAGGTCGACCGACATGGCCCGACAGGCCGCTTCCTATCGTGACGGCCGAGTCCTGCTCGCCGGTGACGCCGCCCATGTGCATCATCCGATCGGCGGCCAGGGCCTCAACACCGGTGTCCAGGACGCGGTGAACCTGGGCTGGAAACTGGCCCTGGTCGTAACGGGGTCGGCGCCGGCCACTCTGCTCGACAGCTATCACGCCGAACGGCATCCGGTTGCCGCGCGGGTGCTACAGAACACCATCGCCCAGATGTCGTTGCTGCGGCATCCCGACGATGCTGGCGCAAAAGCATTGCGCGACACATTGTCTGAGCTCCTGGCCATGGACGGGCCGCGTCGCCGATTCGGCGCGATGATGTCGGGGCTGGACATTCATTACGATCTCGGCTCCGGGCACCCGCTACTCGGGCGCCGCATGCCGGACTTGGAGATCCTCGCCGCCGACGGTCCGCGACGGGTGTTCACCCTGCTGCACGGCGGCCGCGCGGCGCTGGTCAACTTCGGTCGGGCGGGCAGCCTCGACGTGTGCGGCTGGGGGAATCGAGTCCGCCTGCTCGATGCGAAATACGCTGGCGGGTGGCAACTTCCCGACGTCGGCGAGGTGACTGATCCGGCCGCGGTGCTCGTGCGGCCCGATGGTTACGTCGCCTGGGTGGGAGGCGGCTCCGACGCCGGCTTGACCGGCGCGCTCACCAGGTGGTTCGGACCGCCTAACCCTTCTTGACGTCTAGGACGCGCTTGCGCAAACCGTCGGTGGCCGTCTCCATCAGGCCCTTGGCCCCCTTTTTGATCACGAAGCCCGGAAGGGGGATGGTCGGGTCGACCGTCAGCTCGAAGCGGACCTTGGTGGAATCGCCGTCGGGCGTCAGCGTGTAACGGCCCTCCTGTGCGCGCTGTTGCTTAGACGAGACCAGGGTCCAGCTCACGCCGTCGTCGTGGACGGAGTAGTCGAGCACCTGCTCATCGGTGATGCCGACGATCTTGACCACTTGGCGTGACCTGATCGGGTGCCCGTGCTCGTCGCGCTCGAGCACCTCGACCTTCTGGTGGGTGGACGACCACTTCGTCAGGGATTCGAGGTCGAAAAGCACGTCCATGATCTCCTCGATCGACGCCTCGATGACGACCTGACGGGATTCGGTGACAGCCATGCCGGCAATCCTGCCAGTGGCAGATCGACGATTCGGTGTCAGCCCTCCAGGGCGTCCTGCAATTCGCGCACATGGTCCTGCGTCTGCTGCAGCAATGGCCGGAGGGCCTCCGCGACATCGGGCAAGCCCAACTCGTTGGCTTCCGCCACGCGCTTGCGGTAGCGCTCCAGTTGACGCTGCTCCAATTCCACGTCGGCCCTGAGCGCCGCGATTCCGTCTGCCGCGTCGGGCACGTCCGGCACCCTGACGGTCGGCCTGCCGCCCAGAAAATCGATCTGCTGAGCCAGAATCTTGGCGTGTTCCAGCTCTTGCGAGAGGTGGGTGTCGATCTCTTCTGCGATCGAGTGGTATTCGGGGCCCTTGATCGTCGCCGCGTGCTGAACGTACTGAACGATCGACTGGTACTCGGTGCCGAGATCTTCGTTGAGACTTTCGATGAAGCTGGTTTTGTCCATAACGGCTTATTCACCGCAGATGACGGCCCGCAAACCTGGCCTCGGGCCCCTTCGGTGGCTCCACTACGTTCGGGAGTAGGCGTCAGGGCCGCACCGCGGACCCGACCTTCAGCAACGGTGCTGGTTGGATGTCATTCCAGGACGAGCACGAGGGAGACAACGTGGGCAAAAAAGCGGTCATGCCCGAATCCGACCGCGCGTGGATGATCGACACGCTGCTGGCGCTGCTGCAGACCCCGAGTCCGTCCGGGCGCACCGATGTCGTGATGCAGCTGATCGGTGAGTTTTTCAACGACTTCGGTGTGCCGTTCTCGTTGACTCGTCGCGGCGCGCTCATCGCCGAGCTTCCGGGTGAGTCGGAGACCACCGACCGCGCCGTGGTCGTTCACGCCGACACGATCGGCTGCATGGTGCGAGCGTTGAAGGACAATGGCCGCCTGGAGCTGATCCCCGTCGGTACGTTCTCGGCCCGATTCGCGACCGGCGCCCGCGTGCGCATCTTCAGCGACGATCCGGACGAGTTCATCACCGGCACGGTGATGCCGCTCAAGGCCAGCGGTCACGCCTTCGGCGACGAGATCGACACCCAGCCCACCGACTGGGAGCACGTCGAGGTCCGGATCGACCGCAAGGTGTCGTCACGCAAGGATCTGGTACGGCTCGGCATCGAGGTGGGTGACTTCGTCGGGTTGATTACCAGCCCCGAACTCGCCGCCGACGGCTTCATCGTCTCGCGTCACCTTGACGGCAAGGCCGGTGTCGCGGTCGCGCTGACACTGGCCCGGAATTTCGCCGAAAAAAAGATTGTGCTGCCGCATCGCACCACGATCATGGTGACCATCACCGAGGAAGTCGGCCACGGAGCCAGCGACGGCCTGCCGGCCGACGTCGCGGAGTTGGTGTCCGTCGACAACGCCGTGTGCGCCCCCGGCCAGCACTCCATCGAGGACGGTGTCACGATCCCGATGGCGGACCTGCACGGTCCGTTCGACTATCACCTGACCCGCAAATTGTGCCGCCTTGCCGAGGACCAGAAGATCCCGTATGCACGAGATGTGTTCCGCTACTACCGATCCGACGCGGCAGCGGCGATCGAAGCCGGCGCGGGCACGCGCGCCGCGCTGGTCGGCTTCGGACTGGACGGCAGTCATGGTTGGGAGCGCACCCATATCGAGTCCCTGGAGGCGACCTACAACTTGCTGCATGCCTGGCTGCAGACTCCGTTGACGTTTGCGAAGTGGGATGCGCACCCGTCGGGAAAGCTGCGCGACTTCCCGTCGTCGAAGCAGCCGGCACCCAGCGAGCAGTGGGTGCCGTTGGCGCGCGGGGAGCATGCCGAGCCCGGCGACGTGTCCCCGGGTGCGCATTGGCCCCCCTCTGAGGCGCCCTAGGGCCGCCCGGTCATGCCGCCGTCGACGACCTTCACCGGTTTATGCGGAAAGCGCTTCTCTGCGTAGGCCTTTGCAGGCGATTTCGGCAGGACATATAGCGTCTCGCGTTTGTCCTGCAACGGTTTCAGAACCCGGTCCATGAATTCCTTGCGGTCGTCGAGATAGGGCTCGATGACCTCTTCGCCGGCCGGACACACCGCCAGGCAGTAGGCGGCCTTGTAGTTGGCCTTGAAGGACAGGCTCTGCCACATCGAAGCGTTCTCGGAATCGCTTACCCGCGAGCGGAAGTCGGCCGCGTCAGAGCTGTCGGCGATCGTCTGCGCCCAATCGGTGAAGCCGCCCATGAACTCCCGGTAGTTGTGCGTCGAGCAGGCGAGGAAGTCGAATTCACCGTCCTTGCCGATAGCGCCCACGGGACACGCCGCGACGCACAGCTTGCACTCCAGACACGGGGAGTAGTCCAGCGGCTTCCCGTAGGAACTGATGTCGGCGTCGACCAGAATCGTGCCGAGCAGGATGAAATTGCCGAAACGCGGATGGATGACGTTGCGGTGTATACCCATGACTCCGAGACCGGCGGCGACGGCGACCGGCTTGTGCGCCACCACCCAGATTCGGCCCGGGAAGCGGTCCATCTCCATCGGGAAGGTCGCCGACGGGTTCAACGCACGGTAGCGATGATCTTCCAGGGTGCGGGTGATCTCACGCGCGGCCTCATTGAGGATTTCGCCGCTGCGATGGAATTCCTGGTTCGCCACGCTGCGCGCCGGTGACCGCACATTCTCACGATTCATCTTGACCACCAGCGAGATGTAGCTGCGCGTACCCGGTAGCGCCTGTTGCACGTGGGGGAGTTCGGTGGCCAGCGCAGGATCCTGTGCCGAAGCGAACGCGACATCGTCGGCCCCGGCCGCCCGGCAGACCGACGCGAGCCACTGCGCGTCGATGACGTCGGGTCGAGACGGTCGATCCGCTCGTTCGGCGATCACTTTTCGCACTGTGGGGTGCTCGGCGAGACGGCGGGGGAGCTGGGGCATCACCCTAGATATAGTAGACTATACCCAGATAGCCTGTCCACCGAGTTGCGTGCCCGATCACTTCCGGCACGCGTCGAGGAACCCGTTATGCGGCAACGCATCACGTTGGGCTTAATGTCCCGTCAAGCCGACGTTCACCGAAACGACGCGGGTGTGGTCCGATCTGGATTATGAGCACGGTTTCCACAAGGATGTAGCCATGCGAACTCGCGTGGCGCTCGCGTGCGCAGCCGTAGTGATTGCGGTTGCCGCGCCGGCGCATGCCGACCCAGACCCTGACGCACGATTTCTGCGCGGGCTCAGCAACGCCGGAATCACGTACCACAATGGACCCGACGCCACGGCCATCGGTCGGCAGGCGTGCTCCTTGATGGACCAGGGGGCCCCGGAAGCCGACGTGATCAACGCCATGACGCAGCAGAACGCCGGGTTCACCCGCGACGCCGCGTCGAAATTCGCCAAAGTCGCGGAGGCCGTCTACTGCCCGGTGCACCTCGGCGGAGCACCAAACCCGCCGCCGCCGTCGCCCCCGATCATCGATTTTCCGTTGCCACCGCTACCTGCAGCGCTCTAGGGCCGATGATCATTTCCCCGCCCATCGATTTTTCATTGCCCCCACTGGGAGCGGCTGCATAATCGGACGGCAAGCGCAAAGGAAGGTCGACGATGACCCGTAGCAACGCCATCGCACTCCCGGTATTCGCCGCAATCGTGCTCGCGCTCGCGGGATGCTCGCATTCACCTGCACCGACAACGCCGAGGGCCGCGGCGGATCCCAACCCGCCGACCACCATGACCGTGGCGGCGACACCGAAGGCGCCCGATGGCGCGCAGCCTCGGTTGGCCTCGAATCCCGCACAGATCGCCGACGACCTGGTCGCCGACGAGCACGCTTTGCGCGACCCGTCGACGGGGGAGGCGGGACTGGTGGCGGCGGCGCATCGCCAGCAGGCGGCCTACCGTGCCATCGGACTACATCCCGACTGGGACGCCGCAGCGCGGCCGCGCATTCCGGGGCCGTTGCTCGACACCTACGACCGCAATGTCGACGCGCGCCGCGCGCTCAACGCGATAACCCCTGCCCGCACGACGTTGCCCGCGTGGCGCATCGTGCCGCCGGCCCCGGCTGATCAACTGCTGGGCTTCTATCACCAGGCCGATGCGGAAACCGGTGTCCCGTGGAACTATCTGGCCGCGATCAACCTCGTCGAGACGCGACTGGGCAGCATCGACGGTGTCAGCACCGCGGACGCGCAGGGCCCCATGCAGTTTCTGCCGGCGACGTTCGCGGCGTACGGCCAGGGCGGTGACATCCACTCGCCACACGACAGCATCATCGCGGCGGGCCGCTATCTGGCCGCGAACAACTTCGTCAACGATCACGATCACGCCATCTACCGCTACAACCACTCCGGCGACTACGTGCGCGCGGTGAACCAGTACGCAGCGCTGATCGGCGGCGACCCCGCCGCGTTTGCCGGTTACTACCGGTGGGACGTCTACTGCCGCACGATCTCGGGAGATGTGCTGCTGCCCATCGGATATGTCGCGACATCGCCTATCCCGGTGGCGGACTACATCGCGACTCACCCGCAGTGAGTCAGGCTCTCGCGCCGGCGAGGGCCTCGTCGGTGAGGTCCTCGAGCTCCTTGCCCTTCGTCTCCGGCCCGAGCAGGTAACCGATCACCGTCAGGATCCACAGGCCGGCCAGTGCCAGGTAGGGCGCCTGGAGCCCGTACCGTGTGATCGCCCAGCCGATGATGGTGGGAGCGGCAATGGAAACGACCCTTCCACCACCGACTGCGATGCCAAAGCCGGTGCCACGCAACACCGTTGGGAACAGCTCGGCGATATAGGTGTCGCCGACACCCCACAACCAGCCGAGGGTGGCGATCGCGATCGCGCCTGAGATCTGGTACTGCGCAAGCGAATCCGAGTTGGCCGCCAGGATCGTCGAGACGACCTCGATGACGGCTGCCAGGATCGCTGAGGGGCGGCGGCCGACCCAGTCGGCGAGCGCCGTCCCGAGGTACGCGAAGACGGCCTGCAACAGGAAGAACACCAGGGCATAGCGAATCGCCTCGATCGGTGTCGCGTGGAACCGCTTGACGATGTATGTGGTCAGGAACAGCGTCATACCCCAATAGCCGACGGCGTTAGCGGTATAGATCAGCCAGCCGGCCACCAAGCGCCGTCGCACCCCGGGCAAGCGCCACAGCCGAGGCTTGTCGACGCCGCGGGCCTTGACGTCGATGTAGCGGTGCGATTCGGTGATGCCCTGTCGGACCAGGAATAACACGATGGCAGGAACAATGGCGACGATGAATGCCGACTGCCAGCCGAAGTGCGGGACCAGCACCAGCGCGACTGCCGCAGCGAGGACGTAGCCCAGCGAGAACAGCGAAAAGATCACGCCGCCAACGCCGATCGCGCGAGTTCTGGCCGGCCAGACTTCCGCGGTGTATGGCGCCCCGACGGCAAGTTCTCCCGCCCCGCCGACCCCGGTCAGGAACCGCAGACCGGTGAACGCGGCGATGTTGGTGGTGAGTCCGGCAAGGGCGGTGGTGATCCCGTACAGCAGGATCGACGCGCCCAGCGTGGCTTTGCGTCCCCACCGGTCGGCCGCCAATCCGAAACCGATGGTGCCGAGGGTGTAGCCCAGCAGGAAGATCGAACCGATGTAGCCGGCCTGGGCGTCGGTGATGTGCAGCGTCTGCTTGATCTCGGGCAGCACGAGGCCGTAGATGTTCACCGCGTAGGAGTCGAAGCCATAGCCCAGGCCTGCGGTCACGGCGACGAAAAGCGCCTGCCGGAACGTGACGGGCGTGGCGCGGGCGATCTGGTCCGAATTTCGGCCGACAGTCGAGGTCACCCGTGGACGGTATGCAGCATCGCGACGACTGCAGAAGCATCACAATCGTGGTGATCGCAACACCCGGCAACAAGGAGGCCTACCGCTCGAACTGGACCCATCGCGCCTATCCTGGCCCGAGTGGCCGAACCGTCCGTCGCAGACCTGCGTAAGAAGTTGGACGGTCTGACGCTTCGGGACACGGCCCGCTTCGGCAGACGACTGAAGAATCTGCGCGGCACCGATCCGAAGAAACTGGGGCAGCTCGCCGAGCAGATCGCCGCGGCCGAAGCACTGGTCGCCAGCCGAGAAGCCGCCGTTCCGGCGATCGGGTACCCGGATCTGCCGATCAGCGCGCGGCGTCAGGAGATCGCCGACGCCATTCGGGCGCACCAGGTGGTCGTGGTCGCCGGCGAGACCGGATCGGGCAAAACCACCCAGTTGCCCAAAATCTGCCTCGAGATGGGTCGCGGCGTCCGCGGGATGATCGGGCATACCCAGCCCCGCCGGATCGCCGCCCGGACCGTGGCGCAGCGCATCGCCGACGAGTTGGGCGGCCCGCTGGGCGAGGCGGTCGGATACACGGTGCGATTCAACGACCAGGTCAGTGACCGCACCCTGATCAAGCTGATGACCGACGGCATCCTGCTCGCCGAGATTCAGCGCGACCGTCGACTGATGCGCTACGACACCCTGATCATCGACGAGGCCCACGAACGGAGCCTCAACGTCGACTTTCTGCTGGGCTACCTTCACGGTCTGCTGCCGCGTCGCCCCGACCTCAAGGTGATCATCACGTCGGCGACGATCGAGCCGCGGCGATTCGCCGACCACTTCGGCGGCGCGCCGGTGGTCGAGGTGTCCGGCCGCACGTTCCCGGTAGAGATCCGATACCGACCGCTTGAGGTACCGGTTTCGTCTGGCCCGCATGACAATCCAGACGACCCCGACAACGAGATCGTGCGAACCGAGACCCGCGACGAGGTGGAGGCGATCGTGGACGCGATTCACGAACTCGAGTCCGAACCAGCCGGCGATGTCCTGGTCTTCTTGTCCGGAGAACGCGAAATCCGTGATACTGCAGAGGCTTTAAGCGATCTGAAGCACACCGAAGTCCTCCCGCTGTACGCCCGGCTTCCCACTGCCGAACAGCAAAAGGTCTTCGCACCGCACACCGGGCGCCGCGTCGTGCTGGCGACCAACGTCGCCGAGACATCCCTGACCGTTCCGGGTATCCGATACGTGGTGGACCCGGGCAGCGCGCGTATCTCGCGCTACAGCCGCCGATTGAAGGTGCAGCGGCTACCCATCGAACCGATATCTCAGGCCTCGGCGCAGCAGCGAGCTGGGCGATGCGGACGCGTAGCGCCGGGTGTGTGCATTCGGTTGTACTCTGAGCCGGATTACGCGACCCGGCCGCGATTCACCGACCCTGAGATCCTGCGGACGAACCTGGCTGCGGTACTTCTGCAGATGGCCGCCCTCGAATTGGGCGAGGTGGAGAAGTTCCCGTTCTTGGACCCACCGGACCGGCGAAGTATCCGCGACGGTGTCCAACTCCTGCAGGAACTCGGCGCGTTCGACGCCCACGGCGAGATCACCGACGTCGGAAGACGTTTGGCGCGGCTGCCGGTCGACCCCAGATTGGCGCGGATGATTGTGGCCGCCGACAACGAAGCATGCGTGCGGGAGGTGCTGGTGGTGGCCGCGGCGCTGACGATTCCCGACCCGCGAGAGCGCCCCGCCGAACGCGAAGCGGCCGCCCGGCAGAGCCACGCACGATTCGTCGACGAGCACTCCGACTACATGTCCTACCTCAATCTCTGGCGCTATCTGCGCGAGCAGCGAAACACACTGACCGGCAGCGCTTTTCGACGCATGTGCCGCAACGAATTCTTGCACTATCTCCGCATCCGCGAGTGGCAGGACCTGGTCGGCCAACTGCGCAGCATCGCGCGCGATCTCGGTATCGTCGAATCCGACGAGCCGGCCGACGCCGCCCAGGTACATGCGGCGCTGCTGGCAGGATTGCTCTCGCACGTCGGGATGCGCCGCGAGGACACGAACGAGTTTCTGGGAGCACGTAATTCACGATTTGTCCTGGCGCCCGGGTCAGCCCTGAGCAAGCGACCGCCACGCTGGGTGGTCGTGGCGGAGCTTGTCGAGACCAGCCGTCTGTTCGGGCGGACGGCGGCCCGCATCCAGCCCGAGATGGTCGAGCGGGTGGCCGGCGACCTCGTCCAGCGCAGCTACAGCGAACCGCATTGGGACGCCACGCGCGGCGAGGTGATGGCCTACGAGCGGGTGACGCTCTACGGTCTGCCCCTGATCGCGCGCCGTCGCGTCGGGTACGCCCGCATCGAACCCGCGGTGGCTCGCGACTTGTTCATCAGACACGCGCTCGTCGAGGGGGACTGGCAGACCCGCCACCACTTCTTCCGTGACAACGCCCGACTGCACGCCGAACTCGGGGAGTTGGAGGAACGGGCCCGTCGCCGTGATCTGCTGATAGGCGACGACGAGGTCTTCGCGTTGTACGACAGCCGCATTCCCGCAGACGTCGTCTCGGCCCGGCATTTCGACGCGTGGTGGCGTAAGCAGCGCCACGCGACACCGGAGTTGCTGACCTTCACTCGCGATGATCTGTTACGCAGCGACGACCTCGATGCCGAGCGGCCCGACACCTGGCAATCGGGTGACGTCACGCTGCCGTTGACCTATCGTTTCGAGCCCGGAGCCATCGACGACGGCGTCACCGTCCACGTTCCGATCGATGTGCTGGCCCGGCTCGGCGGCGACGAGTTCGCTTGGCAAGTACCCGCATTGCGGGAGGAGCTGGTAACGGCCCTGATCCGGTCCTTACCGAAAGACCTGCGCCGCAACTTCGTTCCCGCTCCCGACACCGCCCGGGCCGTGCTGGCAGGGATCGCGGCGAGGGACGGAGAACCACTCTTGGCGTCGTTACAGCGCGAATTACGTCGCCGCACTGGCATTCTGGTTCCGGTCGAGGCCTTCGACCTGGAGAAGCTGCCGGCGCACCTGCGGGTGAACTTTGCGGTCGAGTCATCCGATGGCACCGAAGTCGCACGGGGAAAGGACCTCGCCGTGCTACAGGAGGAACTGGCGGCGCCGGCACGCCAGGCCGTAGCGAGCGCGGTGGCCGGAGATTTGGAACGCAGCGGCTTGCGCAATTGGCCGGACGATCTCGACGAGTTACCCCGGGCGGTCGAGCGCATGGTCGACGGACGTGTCGTGCGGGGCTATCCCGGCTTGGTCGACGCCGGCGATTCTGTCGACCTGCGGATGTTCTCGACGGCGGGAGAACAACAACACGTGTTGCGGCCCGGTCTTCGCAGACTACTGCGGCTCAACGTCCCGACACCTGTGAAAGCCATTGAGCGACAGCTTGATCCACGCACCCGATTGTTGCTGAGCTCAAATCCCGATGGCTCGTTGCCGGCGCTGATCGATGACTGTGCCGACGCTGCAGTCGACGCATTGATCACCGCGCCGGTGTGGACGCGCGCGGATTTCACCGCTCTTCGTGACCGGGTGGGCCAGGATCTCGTGGCTAACACTCTGGACCTGGTGGGCGGTGCGGGAAGAGTGCTAACCGTGGCGCAGGAGGTGCAGTTGGCATTGCCGACTCAGCACTCAGATGCGCTCGTGGACATACAGAACCAATTGGATCGACTACTGCCGCGAGGGTTCGTCACCGCCGTCGGAACCGCACGTTTGGCCGACCTCACTCGATATCTGACCGCTATTGTGCGGCGTCTGGACCACCTTTCACGTGCGCCCAAGGCTGATCGCGAGCGAATGGCGCGGGTGCACGCGGTCCGGGATGCCTACCACGATCTGCTTCGAGCACTACCGGCATCACGGAAGAATGCGCCCGACGTCAACGACATCGCATGGCAGATCGAGGAGTTACGCGTGAGCCTGTGGGCGCAACAGCTCGGTACCGCGCGCCCGGTCAGCGAGCAGCGAATCTATCGAGCGATCGACGACGCCACCCAGAACGGCTGAATTCGCCGTAGGTAGGGTCCGGTTATGGCCGTCTACGCATTGAATCTGTTCGACGTCTCCGACCGTGCGCAGTATCTGGAGTATGCAAAACGCTCTCCCGCGGCGGTCGGAGCCCATGGCGGCCACGTCGTCGCGCTGGGGGAGTTCCAGGAAGCGATCGTCGGCGATGTCGCGCCGCGGCAGGTGCTGATTCTCGTCGAATGGGAATCCAGGGCGGCCTTCGATTCCTACCGCGACGACCCGCTGCTGGCCGACCTGCATCCGCACCGTGAGGACGGTTCGTCGAACTACGTCTGGCACTTATTCGACAAACTCGACGACCTACGTCCAATCCTGAAATCGAGCAGTCAGGCCTAGATGCCTCGGCCTGACTGCCACGAATCAGCTTCCGGCGCTAAGAATTTTGATCGCGAAGACCAGGCTGTCACCCTTTTGGATGCCGGCCCGGGGTTCTCCCTCGGGGTAGCCGTCCGCCGGGGCCATCGCAACGCCGACAGTGGAACCGACCTTCTGTCCGGCAATCGCCTTCTGGAAGCCCGGCACGACGCCGTCGAGTGGGAATTGAGCGGGGGTGCCGCGCTCATACGCACTGTCGAAGACTTTGCCGTCCCGCCCGTTGACGCCCATGTAGCAGACCGTCACGGTCGCCGTCGGTGCCACCACCGCTCCGTTGCCGTCATGCAGGGTATGGACCTGGGTTTCGGACACGCTGAACGGCTGTGTCACGGTGACCAACGGTGCTGCCTTGTCTGTTGCACCAGTGATGGCAACGCTGCCGGTCGCTCCGTTCAGTGTCCAGTCCGGCGTTCCGCCTTCGGCGGGCGCCTGGGTGGGGCAGCCGCTGTCCGCGGTCGCAGGTGGCGCCTCAGGTGCAGTCATGGCGGGCGCGCCGGCCGATCCGGTGGACGTGCTGGGTGACACCGTTGGCTTGTCCGAGCTACATGCGGACAGCGCCAGGACCGCCGACGCGGCGCAGACGGCAAACCCGAGCGTGGAGTACGTACGCGGAAAATTCACGGTCGCCACGTTACCTCCGCGCCTCGTGCGACCAGCGCCGGCGATCCCGAAAAGCGGCCCATGCCCCGGTGCACCACACCGCCCACGCCACGAGCAGCGGCTGGAAAAGCAGTCGGATTCCGCGCGCCAGATCAGAGTTGAGGCCGAAAGCGGCTGTGTGCGTGACGAATTGAGAGATATTTCCCGGGAAGATCAAGACAAAAAAGACGGCGACGACCCATCCCAGCGGTACACGCCAACGCGGCAGCAGCATCAGGCCGGCTCCGAGCAGAATCTCCACGACGCCCGATGCCCCGATGACGAAGTCCGCGTTCAACGGCAGCCAGGGCGGCACCTGAGCATGAAAAGCCGCTCGGGCAAAGCTGAGATGGCTGAGACCGGCGAAACACAAAAAGCCACCGAGGACCAGTCGGGCGATGCTTCGTGCCGGGGGGAGTCTCATCAGCTCATCCTTTCAGGACGGCCCCGCGCGGGTGCGCGTTCCGACTCGGAGTGGACGAGACGATCCTGCTGGCGACCTCGGTCATATCGAGGTCGCCAGCCTCAATGATCAACTGCGGCAACGCTGACACCTACCGCAACGCCATCGATGTCATCGCCTCGATGCCCAGGAGTCCCAGCCCGGCACGCTGAGTGGCTCCAGCACGTCGATCGCGTAAGCACCGGCCATTGTCGGTAGCGCAGTGAGACGAATTCCCGACCACATGTTTCGAACACGTGTGCGACGGTTATCCCTGCAGTCGGAGGTGACAGTGATATGAGTGACGACGCGCAGCAGGCGCCGAACGAGACGGCCGAGAAAGATCCCGCCGACTGGGTAACGGGCGACGAGCCGATGACAGGCCCGCAGCGGAGCTACCTGGGAACGCTGGCGCAGGAGGCCGGTCGCGAGATCCCGGACGACCTGAACAAGGCCCAGGCATCCAGTCTGATCGACGAGTTGCAGCAGAGCACTGGGCGCGGCAGGGAGTCGTGAGCGAACCGGCGGCTACCGATGACGGGCATTACATCGTCATCGATGGCCGCCGGTGGCGCGCCACCGATCCGATGATTCCCGAGGACCGTCGGCTCGAACTCGTCCGGATACTCATGGCGTGGCGGCGAGAAGTGCGCCATACCAAGGGAACACCGCAAGAAGCGGCTGCACGCAACGGTGTGAATGCCGCCAAGGTGGCGTTGGGGGAGCGTGGCACCCCGCCATGGTGGGAGCAGACCGATGACGCCCGCCGGACCCGCTGGCAGGCGGATGTGGCGAAACCGGCTTAGGCGTTTGCCGGCGACGCAGATATCCGCACAGTTGCTTTGACTCACGTCACGATGGGGTACAACGACGTCAACAGCACCTTGACCCGCGCCACAAAGACACGCGAAAGGAAGCTCATGGGAACGATCGCACACCGCCACGCGGCAGGAGTCGGCATGACCGCCATCGCGCTGATCGCTGTGGGCTGCAGTAGCGGCAAGAGCGTCGACGCGTCGCCACCGCCTCAGCCCGGCGTGAGCGCCACCTCCGCGTCCAGAGCACCAGCGTCGCCAGTGAAGCTCACCGGGGAGAGCGACGTCGAGGTGACTCTGACTGGCCCGATCGCTGCCAAATACTCGTCGGCAACGGACGATCAGAAGCAGGCGCTCGGAAAGGCTCTGACCGGTGACCGCAATGCCGGGACACGGGCGAGCGGCCTGGTCTTCCAGCAGTTTCAGGGCGGTGTGATCACCGCCAAGAACGATGAGGTCGGCACGCCTGCGTATATCACCCTGGGCAAGATCCGGGAGGCATGGAACATCCCTCGCGATCCGGACGGCGCGCCTGCGAACACCGGTAACAACGGTTCGGCAGGTCCGCTGGGCTTCCCCGTCAGCGACCAGAACGCCGTCGGCGATCTACTCGTGTCGAACTTCGAGCACGGCAAGATTGCGTACAACCCGAAGACCGGCCAGGTGGAGGTCACCGTGAACGGCAAGATCGTGCCATCCGGCCTATAGCGGAAACTGGCTGACACACGGCGGATTTCGAGATCCTCCGCCGCGCCACGCGAGCCGGCTTACGTGCACAGCGTGGGGGCGTCGCAAACGTTTCCGGGACAGTAGATCCTGTGCGCCGAGTTGACCATGGTGGCGGCTTCTGACCCCGTGACGCCTTGTGCGCCGAGGCGCGCTTCGAGATCGTTGGCAATCCGCTGAGGGGTCCAGCCCCAGGTGAGGTTGTAGCAGACATCGTGTGCCTCTTGGATGAGCCCGGCCTGCGTGCCCGGCGTCCAGTGCAGGCCGACGCCCCGCAACGCGGCCAGGTAGGCATCGTCTTGCGGACTGGCATTCGCGACCCCGGCGCTGCCCATCAATGCGGCACCGGTCGTCGCGAGGATGGCGAGCGTGGTCAGTGAGCGATGCTTGGTCATCGGTTCCTGTTCCCTTTCGAAATTGAGCCCTCGGCCTTGTTGTCGGCGGCCGACCCTGCGCTGCGGACGAACTGACGCCGCCCTCTGAGCTGTCGGCCACCGCACCCGCGGCGTTACTAGTTGTACACCCCTCATTCACGCAGAAGTTGCCGAATCGAACTCAGATAGGCGCCGCCACCGCTAGCACAGGACGTATTTGAGCCAGAAAAATCTCCTCAGTTGCACCGGCGCAACTCGGGTTACTATCAGCTCGACATCAGGAGAACTTAAGCATCCGCCCTTTCGGGCTATGTGCGTTATTTGTTAATGGGACAACTGGATTGGGGTTCGCCATGCTGAAACGTGTGTGCGGCATTGCGCCGGTTATCGGGGCGGCCGGCGTATCGCTCGCCCTATCCGTGCCGGCCCACGCCGACGTAGAGGACCCGTTGCTGGGCAGCACCACTGCGATCTTTCTGGGCGGGACTGGCCAACCCACCCCATCGACGGCTTATGTCGAGACCGCCGAGTCGCTGTTTCTGAAGCCGTTGGGATTCGCCGATGCCGCGTCGATTTGCGACATGGTGGGGAGCGCGCCGTGCGACGCTCCGTTGCAGGTGCTGACGACGCCGGAGGTCTTCGAGTTCGGCCCGAGCAGCTTGCAGGATGAGACGGACATCATCAGTGCGGTGGAAGCTGAATACGCCGCGGGGGATATGAGTGCCTCAGATCCGCTGACGGTGTTCGCCTACTCGCAGAGCGTCATCGCCGCTTCGGCGGCCGAGAAAGTACTCGCGGCCACTATTCCGCAGGACGACCTGCGTTTCGTGTTTATCGGAGACCCGAGTGACGCCAACGGGATCGCCACCAATATCTATCCAGACCTGGTCCAGTTGTTCGGCGGCGGTACGACCGGGACGACTCTCACGAACGACCTTCTCACCGCGATCAACGAGGACCAGTTCGCCCCCGGCGGCTCGCTCGCGGGTTTGACGCCGGACAACCTCTATCCGACAACGATTTACACGATCGATACCGATGGGGTCGCTGACTGGCAAGAGGATTGGAACGCGGCTCTCGCCGCCGACAACGGCAACGCCTTTGACGCCTTGGGGAACGCCATCTACCACTTCTTCACCACCCACGTGGAATACCTGGGGCTGACGCCGACGGAAGTCGCCTCCGGGGTCGCCACGACTGAGGACTTGACCACGACCATCACCATCCCGGACGGATCAGACGCGGGCACCCTGATCAACGACACGACGGCACTGGTGGACGCGTTCTCACACGGCGTCGCAGACAGCGGACCGCTCATGGCCTTAGTGCAAACCGTCGAAGACCTTTTCAACCCTGCGTACTTTTGACCGCAGATACCGACTTATCCCACGATCGCCCGCGCTGCGCGCTCGGCGATGAGCATGACCGGCGCGTTGGTGTTGCCGGAAATAATGGTGGGCATCGCCGAGGCATCGACCACTCGCAGGCCGGCGACGCGATTTACGCGGCAGTCGGTGTCGAGCACCGTGGCCGCCGACCGCGGCCGACCGTGTGCGTCAAAAGCTCCCATCGCGCAGGTTCCCACCGGGTGAAAGATAGTCGTGCCGAGTTCACCGGCCGCCTGCTGTAGCTCGTCGTCGCTCACCAGTTGCGGGCCGGGAAGCAGCTCGTGGGGGTGGTAGCGAGCAAGTGCCGGCGCCGCCATGATCTGCCGGGTCATCCGAAGGCCGGTGACGGCGGTTTTCCGATCGGCATCAGTCGACAGGTAATTGCACGAGATCTTCGGGTTGGTGAGGGGGTCTGCATCAGCCATCCGCACATGGCCACGCGAGCTGGGTCGCAAATTGCAGACCGACGGGGTGATCGCCCCAAAGTGATGCAGGGGTTCGCCGAACTTCGGCAAAGACAGGGGCTGCACATGCCATTCCAAATCGGCACTGCCCAATGCGGGGTCGCTCTTGGCAAAGGCCCCCAGCGTGGAAGGCGGCATGGTCATGGGCCCCGATCGCAACAGCAGGTACTGAAGTCCCATGCCCGCACGGGTGATCCAATTCCGGTACAGCGTGTTGACGGTCGGGGCACCCCGGACCCGATAGACCGTTCGAATCTGCAGATGATCCTGCAGATTTTCGCCCACTCCTGGGAGATCGACGGCCACCGGCACCTGATGCTGGGCGAGCAGTCCGCCCGGACCCAGACCCGAGACTTGCATCAGGTGGGGTGAGCCAACAGCTCCGGCGCTGAGTATCACCTCTTGGCGGGCGCGGACCTCGACGATGTGGCCATCTTTGAGAAGCTGCAGGCCGCTGGCGCGGTGCTGCGCCGTCGTCCAGGCGCCGCGACGCTGATGTTCTTGCACCTCGTCGTCCAGCAGAAGCCGCAACGCGTGCGTCTGTGTGTAGACGGTGAGATTGGGTCGGTGGGCGACGGGATGCAAGAAAGCATCAGCCATCGACCAGCGGCGGCCACGTCGTTGGTTGACGTGAAAGTACGCACTGCCGGCGTTGACGCCCCGGTTGAACTCATCGATCGGGGAGATGCCCATCTGGGCAGCGGCGGCCTGCCAGGCGTTCAAGATCTTCCAGCTCACTCGCGGCCGCTCGACGCGGATCTCACCGCCGGCGCCGTGCCATTCGTCGGCGCCGCCGAAGTAGTCTTCCAACTTCTTGTAGATCGCCAGCGTCTCGCCGGGAGAGTCCATGCCACCCCACAGCCATCGCTCGTCGCCGGTGGCCTGCGCCCACAGGTCGTAATCGCTGGCCTGTCCGCGCATGTGGATCATTGCGTTGATCGATGAGCAGCCACCGATGACGCGACCCCGCGCGTAGTGAATGCTGCGACCGGCAAGACCGGGGTCGGCTTCGGTCGTGAAACACCAATCGGTGCGGGGGTTGGCGATCGTATACAGATAGCCGACCGGCACCTTGATCCAGAACCAGTCGTCTTTGCCGCCGGCCTCAATCAGGAGCACGCGGCGATCAGGGTCGGCGCTGAGCCGGTTGGCAAGCAGGCAGCCTGCGCTGCCCGCTCCCACGATGATGAAGTCGAATTCGGCGACCGGGCTCATTCCAGTAGTGGCCCTCCAGGGGTCGGATGCGTGTCCCAGTGTGCGCGATGACCGCCTCATCTCGTCGGAGATTGATTGGCCCCGAACGGATGCGGCGAATAGCGGACCGTGATCTGGGCTAAGGCCATACTGCTTCTTGAGACGAACATCTCACGTGAGGAACATGTCGTGGAACACGCTGTCGTCCTTGGAGCGACCGGCCGCGTCGGCGCAGCCGTCGTAGACTTCGCCCTGGAAGCAGGCCACCGTGTCACTGCGGTGGCACGGAACCCCGCAAAAATCCTCGTCACGCACGACCAGCTGAGCGTCGTCCAGGGCGACACCCTAGACCCAGCCGGCCTCCGATCCGTCCTGACCGCCATCCCGGGTGCCACCGCGGTCGTAATGGCCGTCGGTGCCGACCCGCTGCGACCGTCCACCGTGGTCACCGAGACCGTGCGCAACTTGGCCTCAGCCATGGTCTCGGTCGGTCCTACGCGCTACCTCGGCATCACCGGTACCGCCCAGATGCCCGCCACGCTCCTGGGCCGCATGACTCAGGCCATCGTCCGGCGCGCGATCAAAGCCGCCGCCGACCACCAAGGCGCCTACGACATCCTCACTGCCACCGACCTCGACTACACGCTGGCCGCATGCCCTTACATCAAGGACGGCCCGCACACGGGCCGCTACCACCGCGAAACTGGCAAGTTCCCCGGCGGATTCAAGACCATTGCTCCCGCTGATGTCGCCGATTTCCTTGTCGACGAGCTCGGGGCACACCGATACCATCGCCAGACCATCGGAATCTGGAGGTGACTCCTTCGTCGCCCTTGTTGGTCTTCGGCGGCGCAGCGTTCCTGACTCCTTCGTCGCCCTTGTTGGTCTTCGGCGGCGCAGCGTTCCTGAATTGCCAGCTAGACAACCAATTTCCGGCCACCCCTCGCACGACGTCGATAGGACACGGGGGTGGAGGAGGTGATCGATCCGCCGGTCGCGATACGCAGGAGTCGACTTGACATAATGTCGCTTATCGGCAAAACACTTCGCTGGTTGTACCTCCCGAGTGCTCGCATCACCTATAGATCGGCGCTGCTAAGCGCGTCGGGCGGCTGACCAGACGCCTAGTTCTGTTGTCAGAACGTCGCGTGGATCAGGGTGTTTCACTTTCTTGGGTGATCCGCGAGCGGCGTTCCGTACCCGTCGGCTCGCGCCAGTCGCCAGACCAAACTGCGGCACCGCCGGCCGGCGATGACGGCGGTGTGACCACGTCGCCGCCCCACCCAGTTCACGGCCCAGTTCACGGTTGATTCGTCACTGTGACGAATGGCAACGGTTGGCTCTCGGACAATGGTGCTTAATCGCAACCTCTTTTGATCATGAATATAGGAACCAATCGTCGGTCCAGGCTCAGAAACCTTCTGTTGTTTCCGGACGTGCAAGTGTGGGCACGATACAGCTATGAGTGGCGAGAGCAGGATCAGTGTTGAGCGAGCCATCGCGGCACCAGCCGATGCAATTTTCAATGTTCTGTCCAACCCGCATCGACACCCGGCGCTGGATGGATCTGGATTCATTCGCAGTGTGGATCACGCTGACCGCATTCAGGGCGTCGGGGACGTTTTTACGATGAACATGCACGGTGACCACATGGGCGGTGAATATAAAACTGACAATCACGTGTCCGGGTGCATCAAGGACAAGCTGGTCGCTTGGAAGACCGCTCCGGCCGGCGCTGAGCCCCCCGGATGGGAGTGGTTGTGGGAACTCGAGACGCAGGGACCTGACGAAACGCTTGTTCGACTTACCTACGACTGGTCGCAGGTCTCCGACAAGAATGTGTTGCAAAGGGTGCGTTTCCCGATGGTCAGCGAGCACCAATTGGAAGACACTCTCGCGAAGCTTTCTGAGGAAGCCAGCCCCTGAGGTTTCGCACCTAGGGCAGCCGCGGCTCATAGCGCCAGCCTGCGATCAGGTTGTCACGCGATCCGTTTCGCGTGCGATCGGCCGATAGTCACCTTCAGGAGCTTGGTAATGCCAGGCGCCGAGCGGCCGCGCCTACCCGGGTAGCAAACACATCTCCCCCATTCAGGATTGGCACGAGATCTGTTTGGCGCTAACGCTTCGGCGTCAGTGCTGCGACAACTAAGTCGTATGCCGTCCCCCAGCTGTTCGTTACAACGCCCGCGGGCTGGGTGTTCGGACCGCGATACCGCCCAGGATGAATGCCGCGGCGGTGTTGGAATCGACTATTAACTCTGAGCCCCGTTCAAAACCAACTGAGGAACCACTCGGTTGTATGTCATGGACCAACCTGACGCCTACCTGTTTGGACTCCACGCCTCTGCCCTCTTTCCGCCCTATTACTCGCAAGTAAGTCCGATGGAATAAACGTATGTGCGGCGCGTCACGCGGTCAACGCTGTTTGGACGATCGTCGCGTTTCCCGGAATGAAAAGGCCGGGTTTCGACCGTGAAGTGCTGAAAATTCATCCGATCGGATGACACATCCGGCATCGTGAATTGCGGCGCGGCGGTGCAAAACTCGGCAACAGCAGAAGAACCAAAAAGTATCTATCGCCGGCCGCCGGCTGTTGCAGCGGGCAATTGACCAGCGCCCCGACTTCGCCGTCGGCACGGATGCGCCCGTTTTCGCGAGTCCTGCTGTGCGCTTTGCTGTTTGGCCCATTTGGGACTGCCTCCGGTCGCGGTGCATCTCAGCCCTGCCTTGTCTGAATCATCAGTGATCCGCGCGGAACCCGGCAACGGCGGCGGTGATTCGGGGGTCGACGCGCAACTGCTCAAGGTTCTGCGACAACGGGATTCGCCAGTTGGGGTACTCGTCGATGGTGCCGGGCAGGTTGGGCTGTCGGGGTTCGGCCACCAGGTCGTACGGCGAAATCAATTTCAGCCTGCTAGGGGTGCGGGCGAGCATCCGGTGCATGGCGGTCACGACAGTTGCTTCGTCCGGTTCGGGGTTGTCGTCGACGGACGGCAGCAGATTCTCGGCTCGCAACAGAGCCAATAGTTCAGCTTTTTCTCGGGCGGCGGCCGCTTGCTCGGCGGCCACGTCGCTGAGCAGTCCGCGATCGGCCCGCGCTCGCACATGCTCGCCGCGCAGGAATCCGGTCGCAGTGGGTAGATCGTGCGTGGAAATGCTTGCGGCAGCGCGTATTGGCCACTGTGCCGGTGGCAGCAGCGGTTGACCGGGAGCGGAATCGTCGCGGACGAACCACGACACCGCGCATCCGAGCATCTCGTTGTCGGCCAGAGCCTGGGTGACCTCCGGCTCGACGGTTCCCAGGTCTTCGCCGATCACGATGGCGTTCGCCTGATGCGCGGCAAGCGCCAACGCGGCCAGCATCACGTCGGCGTCGTAGTGCACGTAGGTGCCCCGCTCTGGCCCGTCGCCGGGCGGTATCCACCACAGCCGCCACAAACCGGCGACGTGATCGATCCGCAATCCATCCGCGTGCGCCAGAACCGCCTCGAGCATGTCGCGCAGCCCGGCATAGCCGGTCGCGGCGAGACGGTCTGGGCGCCAGGGCGGCAACCCCCAGTCTTGGCCGGGCGGAGTGTAGTTGTCCGGCGGCGCCCCCACGGTTACGCCGGTGGCGAGGACGTCGGCCAGCGCCCAGGCATCGGCCCCGTCGGCGTCCACGCCGACCGCTAAATCATGGATCACGCCGATCGCCATGCCGGCATCACGTACCGCGTCGCGCACGCCGATCAGCTGACGTTCACACTGTCGCTGGACCCACGCGTGGAACGCGACGCGGGGATTCAGTTCCTGACGGGCCGCCGCTACCGCCTGACTGGCGGCATCGCGCAGCGGCTCGGGCCACCGGCTCCACCGGCCCCCGTGTCGTTCGGCGAGCGCGCAGTATGTCGCCCAGTCCCGTAATCCCGACGGCGAGGAATCGTTCAGTTCGGACGGCCGTCCTGCCGAGCGCCACAACAATTCCAGTGCTGCGCGCTTCGCCGCCCACACCAGGTCGTAATCGATGCGCTCAGTGTTCGCCCACACGCGCAAGGCGTCGACTTCGGCGCGTGTTGCCGCGTCGGCCAGACGATAGGCATCGAGGTCCTCGATGCGCAGCGCTAACGGGTTGGCAAATCGTCGACTCGACGGTGTGTAGGGCGACGGCTGCACGGGATGCGTCGGCCCCGGGGCATGCAGCGGGTTGAGTAGTAGCGCGCCCGCGTGATGCTCAGCGGCGGTCCATTGCGCGAACTCCCGCAGATCACCGAGGTCACCGATGCCCCACGAGCGCGACGAGCGTAGTGCGTACAGCTGCAGCATCCAGCCCCAGGTCTTAGGCGCGGCCGGCAGCTGCGGCGGAGCGGCCACGAGGGTGACCTCTTGACCGCTCCGGGTGTGGAGCTGGTACCACCCGGGTGACAAGTCGCCGGGAAGCTCGTCCTGGACCGCCGTTTCGTCCCCGGAGTCTGAACGCAGCAGGACGGCACCCGGCAACCGCTGAGGTGCCCCACCGACCCGCACAGCGATTGTCGGCGCCAGCAGTTCCGCGCGGTCGCTGTCGGCCAGCTTGGCCAACTCTCGACGCCGATCGACTGCGCTGGCGGCGTCAACCTCAAGCAGCCCAAGCACTTTGATTACCACGTCGGCGTCGACCTCGACGATTTCGCGGCGCTCGTTACGGTACGACGTTGCTACCCCGTGCGCGGCGGCCAACTCACGTAAATCGTCGGGCGCGGGTTTTGGGTTCACGCGTTGCCCGGCCGGCCGGCACGTGCCGCACGCCTTTGGTCGCCACGATTCATCCCGGTGTTGTACCCCGGGCGTCGTTTTCCACACTCGTCACAGCGCATGCGACCACCGACGTGCCCTCACCGACGTTCAGGGTCCGCCTTTCCAGTGCTCGATGCGGTGGTGGTCGGGCGTGAAGCCATGGTCGACGCCCCAGAGCACCGCCTGAGTACGGCTGCCCACGTTGATCTTTCGGTAGATGCTACGGATATAGGACTTGACCGTGTTTGGGCTCAGATAGGTCAGTCGGGCGACATCGGCGTTGCTTTTGCCCTGGGTGATCAGGGCCAGAACTTCAGCCTCGCGATCGCTCAACCCCTCGGTGCGGCCGGGCCAGTCCAGATTGGGGGCGCGGCGTTGTCGCGGTCCGGGCTCGCTCACAACGATCTCGCCGGCGTGCACGGCTTCCAGGGCGGCGACCAATTCCCGCGCCGGCAGCGTCTTCGACAGGTAGCCGTGCGCTCCGTGACGGCGGGCGCTGGCGATCAGGTCGGCGTGAAAGTTCCATGTATACACCACGACTCGGCGGGCACGGGGGTTGTCGATCAGCGTGGCGATCTCGCGGTCATCGGATTCAGGCTGCGCGAAGGAGTCGTACAGCGCGATGTCAACGGGATCTTTGACGCCGGTGGTCGCATCAAGCTCGGCTACCACGACGCGGTTACGGTAGTTGTCGAACATGTTGGCCACGCCCTTGACCACCACGTCGTAGTCGTCGACCAGCGCGACGGTGATGGGATGGCTTGGCGCTGACGGCATCACCACAACTTACCCCCTTAGGGGTGTACCGGAACCCCCCTAAGGGGTGTTGCCTTGCAGGTACGCATCGAGCGGGCGGCACGCCCCGACGAAAGGGAGACAGCATGACCACGAATCTCGCAGTAGCCGAAATCCTGGCCCGGTCCAGCACCGTGACCAGCGTGGGCTGGATCGGCTACATCATTATCGGCGCACTGGCCGGGTGGGTCGCCTCGATGATCATGAAAACCCGGGAAGGTCTTGTGCTCGACATCGTCGTAGGTGTGATCGGCGCGCTGCTCGGCGGGTTTCTCCTCAGCTTCGTCGTCGACACCGCCGGCGGCGGGTGGTGGTTTACGTTGTTCACCGCGATCTTTGGAGCGGTCATCCTGCTGGGCTTGGTGCGGGCGGTGCGCCGCACCTAAACCGTCGGTTGACGAAACGGTCGTCGTCGCCGCCGTTCGCACCGGCGGCGGCGGCGACTGCGGCGTCACGCCTCGCGGGCGGATCAGGGCTCAGCCGAGACCGTCGGCCAGGCCGGCCGGCGGTGTGATGCACCGGCTGTCAGGACCTGTCCAGTGAGGCCGGGGAACGGCGCGCGAACGCCGCACCCGCCACGACGATGCCGACCACTGTCAACGGGATGGTCCACAACCGCCGGTGGCTGAGCGCAGAGTTGCATTGCGCAACGAACTGGCTCGTCGGCGCGACCTGATTGGCAATTGGAATCTGTTGCACGATAGGTGAATTGCCGATGTTGCGGTCGTCGTGCGCTCGCGCGGCCGACACATCGGAGTGCACAGCGTTGCCGCATCCGATGCCACCAGAAATTGTCACAGGCACGAACAGACCGATGACGCCGGCCACAAATACAATCGCACCTGCCACCAGCCCCAGTCGCCGACCAGTCATGACATCCATCCTTCCGAGGGTCCAGCGCCGATGTTGTCGCCCACGAAGGTAACCGTTCGGCAGCGGTGCTAAACCGAGGTTTGCCCATCACCGCGGGGTCCTGGGCCCCCGATCGGTAACGCCGTATAGGCGGTGACCTGCACACCGCGGCTCTGTCGGGACAGCCCGCCATCCGATATGCCTACGGTCTGGACATCACCTCATTCGGAGGCTTGACTGAGGCACGGTCGACGCGAAAGGCGGGGAACTGGTGGGATCTGAAGAGGCCGGCCGGGTGCTGGTGACCGGCGCTACCGGCTATATCGGAGGGCACCTCATCCCGGTGTTGCTGGACCGCGGACACCCGGTCCGGGCTTTGGCCCGCAACCCGGACAAGTTGGCGGACGCGCCGTGGCGCGATCGGGTCGAGGTGGCGCGCGGCGATCTCGCCGATGCCGATTCGCTCGCATCGGCTTTCGACGGTATCGACGTCGTGTATTACCTGGTGCACTCCATGGGCACGGCGTCAGATTTCGAGTCAGAGGAGCGCCGATCGGCCGACAACGTCGCGGCCGCCGCACGTATGAGCGGGGTCCGGCGCATCGTCTACCTGTCCGGGCTGCACCCTGAGGGCGACTTGTCGCCGCATCTGCGCTCCCGTGCCGCGGTCGGTGACACGCTGATCCGGTCCGGGGTCGAGACGATGGTATTGCAGGCCGGAATCGTGATCGGCGCGGGCTCAGCATCTTTCGAGATGATCCGGCACCTCACCAATCGGCTGCCGATCATGACCACCCCAAAGTGGGTGCACAACTCCATCCAGCCGATCGCCATCGACGACGTTCTGCACTACCTGGCCCACGCGGCCGACGTGCCACTGCCGGCGTCGCGCACCTGGGACGTCGGCGGACCCGACGTTCTTAAATACGGCGAGGCGATGCAGGTTTACGCGGAAGCCGCCGGCCTACGCCGGCGCGTCATCATCCCGCTGCCCCTGCTGACACCGTCAATCGCAAGCTGGTGGGTGGGTCTGGTCACGCCGATTCCTTCGGGGTTGGCGCGCCCGCTCGTGGAATCGTTGCACAGCAGCAACGTTGCCGCCGAACACGACATCGATGACATCATCACCGCACCCGCCGGCGGACTCACCGGCTACCGGGAGGCGGTCGAAAGCGCCCTTGTCTCCGGTGGCCCCCCACCCCAGGGCCGACGGCGTCGCCTGGTCCGGCTCAGCTGAGCCCGACCGCAGCGACCCCACGACATCCCGTCTGATGGGAAGATTCGTAGCGGATAGAGTTGACGCGCAACTTGATTGGGCGGTCGTTAGCCTGACAGCCCCGTTGCCTCGACATCGACCGAGGCGGCCGGCATTAGGATTCGAGATCCCCTCTCCCGATCGCTAAGGGCCTGTCCACCGACGAGATCGCCGATGCCCTCGCCCGGTCGGTACGCGCCCAGCGTCTTAGTCAGGCCGCCTCAACGATGTCGTGCTCCTCGTCGGAGTGCTGCACATACGCCGCCTCCCGCACCGCCTCGTCAGACTCCAGCGCCGCGCCCAAAGCACCGCCGATCATCGCCAATGATGAGATCAACCAGGCTAATTCGAAGTAATCCCGCAACGTGGCCGGATGACCGACCTGGTCACGCCAAATCTGCGGCATCACAAACCAGAACGAGGCGCCCAACGCCAGCACATACAGGGCTACATACAGCACGGTCACGCCGATCAACACAGTGATCACCGTGACGATGTTGAACAAGATCACCTGCTTGCGCACGGCACGATTGACCGACGGTTCCCAGAGTTCAGCGCCCACGATCAACGTCACGACAGTCGCGGTGACCGACACCAGCGCGGTACCGGCGAGTCGCAGCAAGCCATAAGCGTCGGCCAGTCGCCAGATGTCGGCAGTCACCAAGCCGAATACCCCGGCGGCCACCGCACCTGTCAGGGCGCGCGACAGGCGCAGCGACAGGCGCCACGGCTGATTCGCTGCCACCATCCCGGTGATCAACGTCAGATTCCCGGTCAGCACCCGCGCGGTGTACAGAAAAGCTTCCTCTGCCGGGTCGCTGCCCAGTTCTCGGACCCGCTGCATGGTCACGCGTCGCGACGGTCGGCCCACGCGATGAGTGTGGTCGCCAGATAGCTCAATCGATCCCGCGATCAGCCGTACCAGCAGCCGCACGATCGTCTCGCGAAGCCGATGGCGTGCCCCCATCGCGCCCAGCGCCGGCACCGAGACAATGGCCACATTGCTGACCGGGTTCGCGTGGGCCACCACCGGTCGTTGGTCGACGTGTAGCGGCAGGTCCGTGAGACAAATAACCACGTCCCAACCTTTTTCGAGCAATTTCCTCCGTGCGGCAGCCACGATTTCGGAATCGGTGGCCGGCGGCTGCACCAGGCGTCCCTCGACGATCTCGATGCACCAGCGGGCGCCAGGCAGCCGCTGATCGAGTTCGCAGTGCAATTCGGTATCGGCGAGTTCACGCGCGAGCGCAAAAGCGGCACCCGGATCGCCGACAAGACCCAGGACAATGTGCGGGTCCTTGTCGTGGTCGACCGGGTCAGTAGCAGGCGTCATTCCTAGATCGTCACATCCGGAGCGCGGTCCGGGCGCGGCGGCAACACAGCGAGCCACGAGTCCGCGAGCAGTTCCAGCAACTGACCGTCCGGATCGCGAATCATCGCGGACTGATCAGACACCGTGCCCTCCACGATCGACCCGCCAAACTGATCCACCGCGGCAAGCACCTCGCTGAGGTCGGACACCGACAGCGACAGGTGGGTGAGGCCGACCTGATCCATGACGCGGTTCGAGCCCGCGCGGAGCGGCCGATGGGAGTAGGCGAGCAACTCGAGCACCAGTCCGTCACGAACGAGATAGGTCGCGTGCAGGCCGATCGGCTCGTTCAGTTGGAGCAACGTGCCGGTGGCCTCATCGGGCGGTTCGAGTTCCCACCAGAACGCGAAGCCCAGGAGGCCCTGGTAGAACCGGCGCGACCGGGCAGTATCGGATACGCACAGCCCGACGTGATTGAACGCTATTCGCTGACCGGTCATTGCACCCTCCTACAACCAGACCCGCTCTACGGAATCTTCAGCGGCAACGGGTCATTGGCAAAATCGATCTGGGCTGCCGGATTGGCGACCGCGGTCGTCAGGCCGGATCCGAACGCTCCCGACCGGTCGAACAGCGTCGCGGTGCCCACCGCAACTCCGTCCGCGGCCCAGTGCGAATCGGCCTGCACGCCAATCCATTCCCCGACGGGCAACCGCGCCAACGCCACTGTCAAGTCGCCGTTGATGTAGCCGATCCCCTTCGTGCCGAGGTTGGTCACCAGGCTGGTTGCCTCGGCAACCATCACCGCCCGAATGAACTGTGAATTCGGTTGCCCGGACACGACGTCAATGGCGCTGTTGTAAAAACGTTTCCGGGAGTCGTTTTGATGATGTCCCGGTGAGTGGCTCCATTCGCCGGCGTCGCTGTCGACCGCGGTCTGCGCGCCGTTGTCCAGTCGCGGCGGGAACGGAATCGTCGTCGGCACGCTCCACAATCGCCCCGGCGGCGCGGTCGACCGACGGTATTGCAGCAGAGTGGCCCGGGCGATCAACCGCCCACCCTGCGCTACATCACACTCCGCACTGCGCACTCGCCTGCCGTCACGCACCATGCGTACGCTCACCGACGTCGCAACGCTGCGCGCTGCCCGCAGCAGGTCTACCGTCAATCGAGTCGGCATGAAATCCTCTGATTGACAATAACTTTCAAGTGACTGCGCAGCCAAGCCGACGACGGCCGGTCCGTTGAGATGGTCGTCTCCCCAGTGACTGCCTGCGAATTGGGTCGGCTCGAACTCGCCGCTTTCTGCCGACAGGAAATGCGCGGGTTTCACGGGCTGGCCAACTTCAAGTCCTACTACGGCGATCGCAGCACGTTCACGGCCTTGACCAGCATGCCGCTCAGGAGATCTTCCGCATCAGGATTTCCCGGAAGAACCCCCTCGGATGTGACGGCCACGGTGTCGCTGAGAAACGCGGCGAAGACGTAGGACTTAATCGATCCCTGAGTAGCTGTGGCGATGGATTCGGTGGTGACGACACCGTCGATCGGCGGGCCGGGCTGACGGGTGACCGTCGAGACCACCATCCGATTTCCAACTCGCTGGGTCAACGAGACTTGCTCGCAGCCTTTTGGAATGACAGCCTTGCCCAGCGGCGAAGGAGAACTGACGGCGCCGACCAGAATCGCGCCCCGGCCCACCCCGCCGATCATGGTGTACTCCGCGTCCTGAGGTGCACGCACCGGCTGCAGAACCGATCGACACAACGGTGGGTCGACCTTGACGATGTCGCCCACGCCGACCGCGAAGAATTTCTCGGCGTCCGTCCCCAGCGTCGCCACATCGGTGTTTTGGACGCGGTCGAACCCCGGCGGAAACTGGTCCTGCAATTTAACTAGCTGAGTGATGTCGTAGTAGTGGCTCTGTTGCGGCGGCGGATGTTTCGGTGTGGGCAGCGAAACCGTCGGCGACGCCGCATCGGACGCCATCACGGGCGTTCCGTCGACGGAGCGTGCGCATCCCGGCAGCACGCCGATGACTGCAGCGAGCATCACAGCGCACGCGGGTGATCGTCGGGGGTAACGCCTCACTGGGCAGCCGGTTTGTTCCAGGTGAAGCTGTTGACCGAGTTGCCCATCAGCTGCGCGATGATCATGTTGACCGCGGACGGGTGCGCTGACGTACGCGGCGTGAACCTGACCATCGGCCCCTCGGCGACCGCAACGAGGGCCAGGTCGTTTTTCACCGCCGTCATCACCAGCAGGCGCCCCCGGGTCGACGTCGCGTTGGGATTCTCGTTAGAGAAGTCGTCCACCTCCCCGTACCCCGGCTCGTAGCCCACCATCGCGTTAGGAACCTGGTAGGCGGTCTTGGCGGTTCGGTAATTCTTGTCAATGTACTGCTCGACGATCTGGCGCGGCGTCCGATTGTTCGCCGCGGTCCCGAACAGACGAATCTCGCCTTCAATCTGGCCGAAGGTCATCGTGATGCCGTCATCGGTCTTGGTCACGTCGGCAGCAGGAAGATAGGCGACGGAGAACGCGCCATCCTTCGAGGTGAACCGCGGATACGTCTTGACGGCGACCCGCGGTTCGTTCGGCGGAGTGGCCACCGGCGGTTCCGCGGTGGGCGCCTGTCCGGGCTCGCCCCCGACCGGCGGCCCAATCGGCGGCCGACCGCAATCCGGCGGGCACGCGTAGTGCACCGCGGCGGGAGTCACCTTCACGGAGACGATCGAAACCGCCGCCACCGCGACCGCCAGCACCGCGGCGACTGACAAGATCAGTCCGGCCGGCGACGTCGTACGCGTCAGCGGCGCTCTGTAAGACCCGGGAGGCACGCCATAACCGGGAAACAGCGCGGCCGGCGCCGCCCCGACTTCAGCGCGTCGGGCACCACGGGCAATCCTGCTCGACGCGCGTGACGCCGCGCCGCAGTTCGGGCAGAACGCGATGTCTGGAACTACGTGGCGGCAATGGCAACACAAAACCGTCTCACCGTGTGTCGGGTCCGGCTGCTCACGCAGCAGAGCCAGATGCACACCTATCCGTAAGGCCACCAGGGCCACCGCAGCCAAGACCAGGTGCAGCCCCAACTGCACCGCCGGTGTGAGACTCGCGATGTCGACAATGCCTAAGGCGCCATAAATGACGACTACCACCGTCAACCCCACGATGATCACACGCCGCTGCGGTCCGCGCTGAGACCGCCCACGCTGGCTGAACCAGAGTGCCAGTCCAGTCAGACCTCCGACCGCGGCAGCGGTCAGCGGCATCGCGAGACCTTGGACTCCGGCCTGCATGAGCAACACGCCGACCGGTTTATGATGCGCGACAAGCCCATTCGAAAGCTGAGGTGCAGCACGAACGGCGATAGCGGCCGCGGTGAAGAACAAGGCGGACCGCGCACCGATGGCATACCCGTCGAGTGATTCTCGACTGGCCGGCCGGTAGATGCGCGCGCCAACGGTAGGGACGAGCATCAACAGCGCGCCCAGCACCGGGATGCTGAGGCCCTGCGCAAGCAGTCGCGCGCCGTCGTGGCCTGGGCCGAGCACGCTGAGGTAGGAATTGGCCAGCACTGGACCGGTCAGGCAGGCCCAGCCTGCACCAAGCCCGAGTCCGGTCAGGGACGTCAGTGCGACGACCGGTCGCCCGAGGTCACTGCGAACGCCTGCCTGTCGACCGTAGGCGATGAACAGCGCGGGGACACCGAATACGGTGACCGCGATCAGCGCCGCCTGCCACCGCATCAGCGCCAGGACGACGAGCACCACCGTCAGCAGGCCCAGCGCGACCCGGAATGCGATTCGTGAACGTGGCGGTAGGTGCGGAAACACGGTGCTGACCAACGAGAGTCGAACCAGTTGTTCGTTCGGCTCGGCGACGTAGGAGTCGGCTCTCAGCCGATCCGGTCCACTGCCTGGCAACTGATAAAGATGGGCGCCACAGTAACCGCAGAACGCCCCGCTGGGAACGTCACTGTGGCACAACCGGCACTGCACAAACGGCGAATCCTGTTGGGCAACAGCATTACTCACGGTCACTGCCGAGCCCCTTTCTGGATATCGAGAACATCGTGAGCGAGGTTGTCGGTATCAGGCGTGCCCAGGCCGGTGACCAGGTCGTAGCCGGGCACCGCGATATGCACCGCGTTGCCGCCCATCACTACATCATGGAAGGCCGGCCTCGCTCCGCCGGCGGCGACTTGATAGAGCACGGGGTTGATGTTGCCCACTGCCTGCCCGCCGTTGGCCGACAGGAACTGGTTGACCATCACAGTCAACCCCGCCCAGATCGGCGCCGACTGTGAGGTGCCGCCGCCGGCCATCCACTGCCCGTCAACGAGGATGCTGACCCCGCTGTAGGGGTCGGCATCCGCGGCGACGTCCGGGGTCAGACGATGCGTGGTATCCCAGGCCGAGGACACGGCGCTCTGCCACGGAGGCCGCGGGAACAAGCGGGAAACTCCCCCGCCGGTGCCCTGCGACATCGGCGAGTCGAACCAACTGGCTTCCGAAACCCAGGCACCGTTGGCATCAGTGCTCAGCGTCGTTCCACCGACGTCGGTCATGGCCGGAACCGACCCGACCGCGTTGATCCCCTGATCCTTCTCCCCGGGCGGCGTCGACCAATCGCCATTGAAATCAGCACATTCCAGCCCTCCGGAGTCGCCGCTGGACATGAAGGCCGATGTGCCGTGCGACTCCGCGATCTGAACCGCCGACTCCACCGGTGCCAGGTCGGCGGCGGTCGCCATCCGATCGCATCCGATGCCCAGCGACGTGCTCCACACCGCGCCCGGGAACTGCCGATCGGCGAGCTGGTACATCTGCCCGGCCTGCGCGTAACTGGTCGACCCACCAAAGGCGAGCGCGTTGACGACGACCAACCTGGCGTCGGGAACGATGGCGTGGACGACTTCGAGGTCCATCTCGGTCTCGCCGAGTACCTTGCCCGGTTGGCCCCCGATGAGCACCGGGGTGAAGCGGGGCGAGCCCAGCTTGTCGGCCCACTGGTCGAGATCGGTCTGCTTGTATCCGTCGATCTCAAAGAACACGACGGTCTGCCCCTTGCCGGTAAAGCCGTCGCGCGCCAGGGGTTCGGCGTTGTAGGTACGCAGCAGCGCCGGTGGCTTAAGCCCGCCGCGCGGAACGTCGACCGGGATGTTCGGCGGTAGCGCACGATGCATCAACGGGTAGCCCAGGATGGTCCCGAGCTCACTGACCTCATCGGTCAGCGCGCTCGGGATCGACGGTTGCCGGGCGGCGGCGTAGAAGACCTCGCCGGTTCGGCTGCGGTAGTCGTGGATCGCCACGTCGAATGCCGACCCGAGGTTGGCCGGCGTCCCCTCGATGTACGCCCAGTCGGCGCCAGGCTGCCATTGCACGTTGAGGTGGTGCTGCCGGGTCCAGCCGATCAGGGCGTCGGGACGAGCCGGGTGATGCAGGGAGGCCGCCAGCGAGATGGCGTCCTTGTGCGCGGGACCCAAATCCTTCGAAGCGCTCAGTAACCACGCCATCGGTCCGCTGATCAGACGCGAACTGCCGACTCCGTTCGGCCCGGCGGTCATGGCCAGTGCCAGGTACACCGTTGCCACAAGCGCCACCAGTCGCACGGCGATCCGACGGCCTGCACGATTGACAACGGCACCCTGCCAGCGCCTCAGTCGAATCACCGCTACTCCTTCTACGATTGATTCCGCATGAGTGCCGGCCATCGGCAAAAGTACTTCACATCCAAACCGCCGTTACGCCGATTCTGCGAATTTTGCTCACACACCGCCGTTTACGCTACCGCGGGCCAACACATATGAATCACACAAAATTGGCAAGCAGGCTAACATCAGCCTGGCCTACTCCCCGCGCGCACTGGAAAGACGAGAGGACCGCACTGATGATGCATGGACTACCACGTCGTTTTCTGGTGGTGGGCAGTGCGGCAGCGATTGCGTTGACGCTCGCGGGATGCGGCACTCACACAACCGCCGGGATACCGGTGCAGGCGAAGAAGACCACCGCGGCACATGCCCCGGATGCAGCCCCCACCAGTCCAGCCCCGCCACCGAAACCGTTGTCCGCCAGCAGTATCAAAAACCTCACCCTTTCCACGGAAGATATCGACGAGATCGCCGGTCTGCCACTGGACAATCGGACAGAGTTTGCGTCTCCGAGTTCGGCGGCCAACGACTACAGCAAGCCCGACTGCGCCCTGGCCATGGGAGTCACCAAGGACGCCCTCGGCGGAGGCGAGTTCACCGCCTATCGCGGAATTAAAAACAACGGCACCAAGGGCGACAGCCTTATCGGATCGTTCACCCAGCAGGTGGCCACATTTGAAACGTCCGCCAAAGCCAGCGAACTATTTCACAATGCCTACAATCCGCTGGGCAAATGCAACGGAACGACGATCAACGCCAACTCGGACCCGACCGTGTGGAAGATATTGGCGCCCGGGAGATTCAACGGCGATGTAGTGACATTCAGTTCGCTCCAGCAGACCGACAAGCAACAGAATCTCGGATGGCGTTGTGACCATGACGTACGTGTCAAGAACAACGTCATCATCGAGGCGTACTTTTGCGCCTGGGCAAATGGAAACCCTACGGCGGCCGCAGCAGTCGACCAGATCAGTGCCCGGATACCGCCCCCGGACAAGCCGGCTCCCAAGGCGCCATCAGATTTCCTCGCACCGGACAAGATCAAATCCGTCATTGTGAGCGTCGCTGACGTCGGCAAGATTGTGGGCGCGAACCTGGGCGCGACCGAGAAGGGCTACTACCCGCCCGACCCGACAGACTTGGGTGCCAAGTCCAACTGCAGCCCGTTGCTAGGTCCCGATACGACGTCTTTCGGGATCAACGTCGACTACACCGCATTTCGCGAAGTCGATGCGCGCGAAGACAAAGACAGTTGGCAACACATCGTCAACCAGAAGGTCGCCACCTACATGGACGCTCAGGCAGCGACTAACGCATTCCAGAACGCGTTCAAAAGTCTCGCAGGCTGCGATGGCGCCCGAGTTCCCACAGCGCAGGCGAACCAACAGTTTCAATTGTCGGCCCCGATCATCAACGGCACTGATGCGCAATGGTCGTTTACCGAGCTGACCGATGGACGGCCGGACACGTGGCGCTGCGCATTCGATTTCCGGGGGCAAAGCAATGTCCTTTTCGTCGCCAAGGTCTGCCAGTACGGCAATCCGGCCGACGTCGTCACACAGATCGCCAACCAAATGGCGGGATCCATTCCCAAGTGAACCAGGCATCCGGGTGCAAGCGCCCGGGTGCGTGAGACACGTTGCACAGAGAAGAGTTTCGGTCGATCCGCCCGCGGAAATTGTGTGCCGAGTACCCTTTGCACCGCGTTACGCTTCTACGGACCGTGTGTGCTCGCAAACGTTGAGGTTTGAGATCAGGAGGCAAGAATCTCGATGAAACGTGAACTTCTTACGCTCGGCTGTGCCGGGTTAGTGGCGTTAATTTCAGCAACATCACCGGCCACAGCTGACTCGTCATCTGGTCGTGTAACGGGGTCGAACATCGACTCGGTATTGCTGTCGGCGGACACCGTCGGGGACATCCTCGGCACCAGCCTGCCAGTTCAACTCAAGGGCAAACGCCCGTTGCCAGAAGCACAACTCGACCAGCATCAGGAGTGCACCACGCTCATCGAGCCGGGCACTAAATTCTATGGATCCGATTTGAATCTGTTCCGAATCACCTTGTTCAAGGACGATAAAGATTCTCCGGATTACATCGTGCTCCAGACGGTGGCGACCTATCCCGACGCGCAAACCGCTCAGAACGTATTCACCAAGGGTATCCAACCGACCGCAGGCTGCAATTCGGTTGTCCAGATCACCGACATCGACAGCAAGCCGTCCTGGCAACTCTCAGCGCCTAAGATCACGACCGACGACGCGAAGTGGCACCAGGGTCAGCTGTACGAAGGCGACCCATTCGGGTGGAACTGCTACGTGGACCTGCACACCGCCGAGAACTCAATTCTGAAGGCCCAAGTTTGTCAGATGGGCAATGCCGGGCCGGCGGTCAGCCAAATGATGGACCAGATGGTGGGCGGCCTCCCGTCCTGAATCGAAAAAAGCCAACTACCAAACGCCGGATTTGAATGATATGAAAGGGCAAATTCAATGAAGCGGGTAAAACTCATCTCTACCTGCGCGGGTCTGATCGTGCTGGCCGCGGTCGGATGTTCGCCTTCCAAAAACGACGAAGACACCGTTCACCCCTCGGTCAACAAGCCGGCCCCGACGCCGACCTCACAGCAGGCCGCTGCGGGTGACCCCACCGCTCCGGCGTCGGCGCCGCCTTCTTCGTCGACTCCGGCCACGCCTCCGCCGCCACCAATGGTTGCACCCGGCAAAGTCGACGGTCTCCTGCTGCCACTGGACGAGACCGGCGGAATCATCAGCGGCACTTTGAATTACGAGCAGAAGTTCAAGACCCCGTTGCAACCGTACGCGCTGGGTAACCAGTCGGCGTGTGCGGTGCTGTTCGGACTCAACACGGCTGCGGTGGGCAATGACTTCACCACCTTCCGCGCGTTGCGCCAACAGGAGAGCAAGGACAATTTCACCCACGTCGTGGAGCAGGAAATTGCCACCTATGCCGACGCCGCTGCCGCAACCGCAGCCTTCCAGAACGCGTTCAAGGCGGTCGAACAGTGCAATAACGTCACCGTGCACAGGCCCACAGACAACGCGGGAACCACGTGGCAGTTCCAGATTCAACCGGGCGACCCGGCGAGCGCGAACTGGCACAACACCGAGTTGACCAACAACAACGCCGACGGCTGGGGCTGTTCGCACGGTGCGCGGGTGAAAAACAACGTGATCTACGCGGCCAGGGTGTGCCAGCGCGGCGACACCGGAGCCGGCGTGCCCACCATTCTGGATCGGATCGGGAACTCGATTCCCGCCTAGAGCATCGCGGCAACAGTCGGGGCCGGCGCGACAATCAACCGGCTCCGGCTATTGCTGCGTTCACGACAGTCGGCGGCCGTCGACGCCGAAGAAAAGCAGTCGCCCCGATTGTGGCCGCACACGCACGCGGGAACCACGGCTCGGCGGGTCCTGTCCGTTGGCGCGCGCGACGATCGGCTGCGCGAATGTGTTGTCACCGATCGTGATTCGGCCGTACAGATAGGCATCTGCGCCGAGTTCCTCGACGACGTCGATCTGCATCTCGATGCCGCTGCCACCGACGTCCAAGTGCTCAGGCCGGATACCGATCACGAGTTCGTCGGTTGCGGCACTGATCTCGCGCGGGAGCGGGATCGACCAGTCCCCCAGTGCGACACAGTGATCGGCAACCGGCGCCGTCAGAAGGTTCATGGCCGGCGAACCGATGAACTCCGCCACGAACATGTTGACAGGATCGCGGTACAGCTCACGAGGTGCTGCGCATTGCTGCAGGACTCCATCGCGCAACACCGCGACGCGATCCCCCATCGTCATCGCCTCGACCTGGTCGTGGGTGACGTAGACGGTGGTGGTTGCCAGCCGGCGTTGCAGTCCGGCGATCTGATTGCGGGTCTGCACTCGCAGTTTCGCATCCAGGTTGGACAGCGGTTCGTCCATCAAGAACACCTGCGGTCGACGGACGATGGCACGTCCCATGGCAACCCGTTGACGTTGGCCGCCGGAGAGGTCCTTCGGTTTGCGATCCAGGTATGGCTCGAGGTCGAGCAATCGCGCTGCGTCCAAAACCCGTTCGCGAATCTCACTTTTCGACAGCCGCGCGATCTTGAGTGCAAAGCCCATGTTCTGCGCGACGGTCATGTGCGGGTACAGCGCGTAGTTTTGGAAGACCATCGCCACGTCGCGGTCCTTGGGATCGTCGTCGGTGACGTCGCGGTTGCCGATGATGATGCGGCCGGAGTCGACGGTCTCCAACCCAGCGATCATGCGCAGCGACGTGGTTTTCCCGCATCCGGATGGTCCGACCAGCACCACGAATTCGCCGTCGCCGACATCGAGGTCCAACCGGTCGACCGCTGGGCGATCCGCGCCGGAGTAGCGCCGTGTCGCCTGGTCGAATGTCACCAGTGCCATACGCTAACCGCCCAGTCCGGTGACCGCGATGCCGCGGATGAAAGCACGCTGCGCCACCGCGTACACCAGCAGCAGCGGCAGGAGGATCAGTACGGATGCCGCCATCAGCACGGGCCAGCGCGCGGAGTATTCGCCCTGCATCCGGACCAACCCAAGGGTGAGGGTCGCGATGCTGTTGCGCTGAATCATCAACAGCGGCCACAGAAAATCGTTCCAGACGTTGACCCAGGTGAGCACCGCCAACACCGTCACCGCGGGCTTGGCGTGCGGGAGCAGGATCCGCCAGTAGATCTGCCACGGGGAGCAGCCGTCGAGGATTGCCGCCTCTTCGAGTTCGTCAGGAAGGGTGCGGAAGAACTGGCGCATCAGGTAGGTGCCGAATGCGCTGCCGAACAAGCCGGGAACGATCATGGCCCACGGTGTGTCGGTCAGACCGGCGACGCGCATCAGGATGAACTGTGGAATCACCGTGACGGTCAGGGGGACCATCAGCGTTCCCAGGTACAGGACGAACAATGTGTCGCGGCCTCGAAAGCGGAGGCGCGCGAACGCGTATCCGGCCAGAGAACAGAAGAACACCTGGCCGACACTGACGCAGGCGGCGTACAGCACCGAGTTGAGGAACATTCTCCAGAACGGCATGACGGCGAATACCTCGCGGTAGTTCGACCACTGCGGATGTGCGGGAAACAGCGTCGGCATGGTCACCTCGCCCGCCGTCTTCAACGACCCCGACACCGCCCAAAGGATCGGGAACAGCGCGCACGTCGCGATCGCGGTCAGCGTGGCATAAAGCACAACACCCCGAAACACGTTGGGCTTGAACACTCGTCCTGCTAGGCCCATGACCGCTCCTCCTGCGCTGTTCGACGACGACCCAACCGCAATTGGACAGCGGTCAACACCAGCAGGATCGCGAACATCACCCACGCCAGCGCCGACGCGTACCCAAATTCCAGGAAGGCGAAAGCATGCTGAAACAGCATGATGCCCAGGACATAGGTCGCCGTCTCCGGCCCTCCGTTGCGCCCGGTCAGAACGTAGACCAGATCGAATGCCTGGAACGCATGGATGATCGAGATGACGACGACGAATGATACGGCGCTGCGGATCAGCGGCACGGTGATCGACACGAACTGACGCAACTCGCCCGCGCCGTCGAGTCGTGCTGCCTCATAGAGGTTTTCCGGAACGCCTTGCATGGCGGCCAGCAGTATGACCGTCGCAAAAGGCACGCTGCGCCACACGCTGACGATGCACAGCGAGGCCATGCCGTATTTCGGATCGACCAGCCACGGGATGGGACCGATGCCAACCCAGCCGAGGACGATGTTGAGCAGACCGTTGTTCGTGTTGAACACGAATTGCCAGACGACGGCCATCACCACTGACGACACCGCCAACGGCACGAAAATGACGGTACGGAATATCGCAATTCCCTTGATCTTTCGGTTGAGCACGCCGGCCACGGCGAGGCTGATGAGCACCGTGGGGACGACGGTGCCCACGGTATAGACCACGGAGTTGCGTATCGCGATACTGAACAGCGGATCTTCGGCGAACAGGCTGCGGTAGTTCGCCAAGCCGACAAACTTGGCCGGGCTGAACATGTCCCAATCGTGAAAGCTCATGTAGAGCGAGAAGCCGAGCGGAAACAGCATGAAGACGGCCACCGCTGCCAAATTCGGCGCGACGAACAGGCGACCGAACCGGGCGCGGCGCCTGGCCGGCCCCCGCCTGCGAGGCGGGTGCGCAGGAGGTGCATCAATCACTGTCATGGCGTCCGGAGCACCTCGTCGATCTTCGGCGTCAATTCGCCCGTCAGCGCCGTCGCCGGCCGCGAACCCCGCAGCACTGGGCCGAGATTTCGGTCCATCAACGCAACGATCTTGGGCCACGCCGGAGTGATGGGCAACCCCTCGGCATGTTCCGGCCCGCCGATCAGCACCGCGATGTTGCCGATCCTGTTGTGCGCTTCGGCAAAGCCACGTGATCGGACCGCCGACCGCAGCGCCGGCACGAACAGGCCCGTCTCGCCGATGACCGCCTGCCCTACCGGCCCGGTGGCGAATTTCACGAACTCCCACGCCTGTTTCTTGCGGGGACTACTGGCGGCGATGGCCAGCCCGGTGGTACCGATATTCGAATGCGCGACATGCCCTTTCGGTCCGGTGGGCAGCACCGCGATGTCGAAATCCAGATCGGCGGTCCGTACCAGCGTCTGATACCGCCAGTGACCGCCGAGGGCCATCGCGGCATGGCCCGAGGTGAACAGGTCTGTCTGTGACATCGACTGGGACTCTGCGGCGGTCGGCGCAACCCGGTACTTGTTGTTCAGATCGGCGTAGAACTGGATGCCCTCGATGAACGCCGAGTTGTCGAAGTTGAGGTGGGTGGGGTTCATCCGCGGATTCGACCATGGGACGCCGTTGTTCATCCCGAACAACAGGGCCGAGTAATAGGGGGCCCAGGTGTCGACAAATCCCCATTGGCTGACCCGGCCCGAACCGTCTCGCTTGGTGAGAGCCGTTGCCGCATCGAGAAATTCGCCGAAGCTCCACGGCTCACTCCATCGTCCGGGTGGTGGCCGCACCCCAGCCTCGGCGAACAGCTTCTTGTTGTAATACAGGAAGGTCCCCGACCACTGCTCCGGAAACGCATACTGCCCGCCGTCATAGGAGAACGTTTCGTACATCGACGGGACGCTGTCAGCTCTGAGCTCAGTGGCGAAGGTTTTGTCGCGTGCCAGCATGGTGTTGAGGTCGAGCAGCACACCCCGCTCGGCCAGCCCCGAGTACGTGAACTCCCATGCCATCAGCACATCGGGGCACTTGCCGCCCGCGCAATAGATCGACACGTGCTGCAATGCGTCGGGGCCCGACAACAACGTTCGTACCTTGATGTCGGGATGTGCGCGTTCGAAGGCGTCGACTACCCGCAGCCGGGCGTCGGCTTCTTCCGGGTTGGCGGCGAAGAAGAATGTCAGCGCATCGTCGTCATCGGAGCCGCACCCGGACGGCAACACCGCCACCGACGCCGCACCGATCACGCCGGCACCGCGTAGCAAGGTCCGCCGATCGAAGGGTCTACCGCAACCGAGGCTGGTGTTCGTGGTGTTTCTCCCGGTGATGGATGCGTGGTTCTTTCGTAGTCGAAGCGGCTGTGGTGTTCCTGGGTGCGCTGAGGCAGACGTCACTGCGGGAAATAGCGCACCCGCGCAATCCCGCTGCCGCGCCGGGCCACATCGGCGAACAGAAGGCCGCGATGCGATGTCGACGCGACCGATGCGGCGACGGTTGGACCCGCGGCGATCAGCTTGGTCGTCGTCGCGCCCGGACATCGATCGACGAGCCCATCGAGATCGGCGGCATCGTCGTCACCGAAACTGATTGTCGCACCTGATGACAATGCCTGAAGCGCACCGAATCGGTCACCGCGTCCCACGGCGTTCACAAATGTGTCAACCAATGTTTTCTGCCGTGAACCGACGCGACGGAAGCCGGCGACGAATCCGGTGGTGCCGCGCAGTCGCTGGTTGCGGATCAGCGCCCGCGACAGTTGGACGCCGGCCGGCAGCGCGGATAGACCATTTCCCAAGAACTGCAGCAGCATTGCCGGCAGCTCCCAATAGGCTTGCAGCATCGCGATCTTCCAGTCGTCGCCGACCTGGCGCAAGTCATACCGAAGGATCGCCGGAATCGTCATGGTGACCGCCGAACCCATCGCCACCTCGAGCGCGAGGTCACGGATCACCGCGGTGCCCCGCACGATATCGAGATCGCGTTGAAAGGCGATGTCGCGCAGACCGATGAAGGTGTCGTAGAACCGCCCGATCTCGGGCTGCCCGACGTGCGGCCGCGAACCCACCGGATCTTGGACACAACCGTCGTCGGTGAACAGGCCCACCCATCCCCGGCGGTCGTGCGCCGCGGCCGCCTCCGGCGATCGCTCGACCGCCGTCAGCAACGCCGACTCCATCGCGCCCGTCACCGGCTCTCCACGGTCTCGACGCCCGCCGCGCGCAATGCCGTGAGGGCCGCCGCGGTGGACTCCTCCCCTACCCCAGCCGTCAGGTCGACCAGCACCCGAGTCGCCAAGCCCTGCGCCGCAGCGTCTTCCGCGGTCCGGCGCACGCAGTGATCGGTGGCGATGCCGACGATGTCGACCGCCTCGACGCGGCGTTGTCGCAGCCAGTCGCCCAGCAGGGTGCCACGATCGTCGAGTCCGCTGAACCCGCTGTAGCCGGCGTCATAAGCGCCCTTGCGAAAGACGGCCTCGAACCGACTGGCATCGAGGTTCGGGTGGAACTGCGCGCCGACGGTATCGGCGCGACAGTGCGGCGGCCATGACGAGACGTAATCCGGCTGATCGGAGAAATGGTCGCCGGGGTCGATGTGGAAGTCCTGCGTCGCCACCACATGGCGGTACTCGGCGCCTCGCGCAAGGTACGCATCGATGGCCCCGGCCAGCGCCGCCCCGCCGGCGACGGCCAGCGAGCCGCCCTCGCAAAAGTCTTTCTGAACGTCGACGACGACCAGCGCGCGCATGTGACCACGTTATCGCCGACCGAGCCGGTGCCGGCGTCCTCGCGATCATTCGGCTGAGTAGGATCGGCAAAGTTAACGCCGCTAGCTGCGCGTTGCATCAGGTAGTTTGTCAAACTATAGTCCAGACACGTGTCCAGAAAGTTCGTTGACGCCTCGCCCGAATCTTTGATCGTGCCAATTCTCGGCACCCCCACACCGGATCGGGCGTGAGTATGCGGATTGCGTTGCTGTCCTATCGCAGCAAGCCGCACTGCGGTGGTCAGGGAGTGTACGTCCGGCATCTGAGCCGGAGCCTGGTCGACCTGGGACACCACGTCGAGGTGTTTTCCGGACAGCCCTACCCCGAGGAACTCGACCCGCGAGTAGTGCTGACCGAGGTGCCGAGCCTCGACATGTACCGCGAGCCCGACCCCTTCCGCATCCCGCACCCGCGGGAGATCCGGAATCGCATCGATCTGCTCGAGCTGGCCGGGGTGTGGACCGCGGGCTTCCCCGAGCCACGCACCTTCAGCCTGCGGGCAGCGCGCCTGCTGGCGAGCCGGCTCGGCGATTTCGACGTCGTCCACGACAACCAGAGTCTGGGCGTGGGCCTGCTGAAGATCGCGGCGGCCGGCCTGCCAGTCGTCGCGACCGTGCACCATCCGATCACCCGCGACCGGGTGGTGGATCTCGCCGCGGCACGCTGGTGGCGCAAGCCGTCGGTGCGTAGGTGGTACGGCTTTCTTGCGATGCAAGAGCGGGTGGCCCGTCGAATCCCCGAGTTGCTGACCGTCTCGTCTTCCTCGGCGACCGACATCATGGCCGATTTCGGCGTCCACCCCGACCAGCTCCATGTGGTGCCGCTGGGCGTGGAGACGGACGTGTTCGCGCCGTCGTCGGTACCCCGCGTGCCGGGCCGGATCATGGCCATTGCCAGCGCGGACGTGCCGCTCAAGGGCGTCGGACATCTGCTGCAGGCGATCGCGAAGCTGCGCCATCATTACGACCTGGAGCTGCAACTGGTCGCGAAGCTGGAGCCCAACGGCCCCACCGAGAAGCTGATTGCCGAGCTGGGCATCTCCGATATCGTGCACATCTCCAGCGGGCTTACCGACGGCGAATTGGCCCGGCTGTTCGCATCTGCTGAAATCGCTTGTATTCCATCGCTTTACGAAGGCTTCTCGCTTCCGGCTGTGGAAGCGATGGCGAGCGGGACGCCGATCGTGGCCAGCCGCGCGGGTGCGTTGCCCGAGGTCTTGGGGGCCGACGGCACGTGCGCGCGGCTGGTTCCGCCCGGCGACGTCGCCGAGCTGACCCGGGTGGTCGGCGAGCTGCTGGACTCCCCCGAACAGCTCAAGCGGCTGGGCGTGGCCGGTCGCCGTCGTGCCGTCGAGGTGTACAGCTGGGAATCGGTGGCCGCCCAGACGTTGCGGGTGTACCAGCAGGCCATCGCACGCGGTTCGACGGTCAGCGACACCAGCCAAGCCGTGGGTGAACTGTGCTGACAGTCGATTTCGACCGTCTGGGCATCGGCGCCGGCAGCACGGTCATCGACGTCGGCTGCGGTGCCGGCCGGCACAGCTTCGAGGCGTACCGGCGTGGAGCCGATGTGGTGGCCTTCGACCAGAACGCCACCGAACTCGGTGACGTCGACACGATGTTCCGCGGCATGGCGGACGCCGGCGAAGCACCGCCATCGGGCCGTGCCGAGACCGTCGTCGGTGATGCACGGGCGTTGCCGTTTCCCGACCAGACTTTTGACTGCGTCATCGCTTCTGAAGTACTGGAACACATTCCGGCTGACGATGCGGTGATCACAGAGTTGATCCGGGTGCTCAAAGTCGGCGGCAAACTGGCCGTCACAGTGCCTCGGTGGCTACCCGAACAGGTCTGCTGGCTCTTGTCCGACGAATACCACAGCAACGAGGGCGGCCATATCCGCATCTACCGGGCGAATCAGCTGCGACGCAAGATCGCGGGCCGCGGAATGACTTTCACCCATACCCACCACTCTCATGCATTGCACTCCCCGTTCTGGTGGCTGAAATGCGCAATAGGTGTCGAGAAGTCGGACCATCCCGCCGTCGCCGCCTACCACAAGCTGCTGGTGTGGGACATGATGGCGCGACCGCTTGTGACCCGGCTCGCCGAGTCGACCCTCAACCCTCTGATCGGCAAGAGTGTCGCGTTGTATTTCGAGAAACCGGTACCCGTCGTTGAACTGGTCTAAAATTCCGGGCGTCGACGGCGTCCTGTCCCCCGAGCAATGCCGTCAGACGGCGGAATCGATTGCGGCGCTGCAATATTCATCTGGTGAGATCCCTTGGTCCGACGGTGGCCACACCGATCCGTGGGACCACGTGGAATGTGCGATGGCGCTCACCGCGGCCGGCCTGATCGGACCGGCGCGACGTGCCTTCGACTGGTGCCGCGACCAGCAGCGCGCGGACGGGTCCTGGCCGATCCAGTTGCGCGCGGGCGTGATCGAGGATGCCAACAGCGACAGCAACTTCTGCGCGTATGTGGCGGTCGGCGTGTGGCATCACATACTGGTCACCGGCGATCGGGCGTTCGCCCGCGCTATGTGGCCGACGGTGCGCGCCGCCATCGACTTCGTCCTCGACCTTCAGCTCGAGGGCGGCGAAATTTGCTGGGCGCGTGGCTCTTCGGGTCCGTTGGACGAAGCGTTGCTGACCGGCTGCGCAAGTATTTTCCACAGCATTCGGTGCGCGCTGGCCCTGGCGAATCTGATGGACGACCCGCAACCCGAATGGGAGATCGCCCTGGGCCGGTTGGGCCACGCGATCGCCGTCCATCCTTCGGCGTTCACCGAGAAGCCGCGCCATTCGATGGACTGGTACTACCCCATCCTCGGCGGCGCACTGCGCGGCGCCGCGGCGACGGCCCGGATCGCCGACCGGTGGCACGATTTTGTGGTCGATGGACTGGGCATCCGGTGCGTCGACGACCGGCCGTGGGTGACCGGTGCAGAGACCTGCGAACTGGTGTTGGCGCTGGATGCGATCGGCGATCGGCAGTCCGCACTGGCGCAGTTCGCCGCCATGCAGCATCTGCGGGAAAAGGACGGCTCGTACTGGACCGGGTTGGTCTTCAGCGACGGCAAGCGTTGGCCGGTCGAGCGCACGACGTGGACCGGGGCGGCGGTGATCCTGGCCGCCGATGCGTTGTCGTCGACCACCGCCGGCAGCGGTATCTTTCGCGGTGCAGACCTGCCGCGCGGATTGGAGAGCGACTACGACTGCGAATGCGCGGCCAGCCAGTCGGATCGTTAAACCGCTGCGCCGGCGTCACCGGCAGTGCGCTCCAGCACCCGCATCGACCCGATCGAGGACGTCTCCGTAAATGCGCCGCTTTCCATTGCGCGGCAATAGATCTCGTAAGGTGGCCGCCCGCCGTCGCGCGGATCCGGGAATACGTCGTGAATGATCAACGCGCCCCCGGCGCTCACCCACTTCGCCCAGCCGTCGTAGTCCTTGCGGGCCGCCTCTTCGCTGTGACCTCCGTCGATGAACAGCAGTTGCAGCGGGGTGCGCCAGCCTCTGGCCACCACAGTCGATTTGCCGACCACCGCCACCACGTTGTCGTCCAGTCCGGCTTCGTCGAGCGTGTGCCGCAATGTGGGCAGGGTGTCGAACCGTCCGGTGGCGGGGTCGACCAGCGACGTGTCGTGGTACTCCCACCCGGGCTGGTGCTCTTCAGAGCCGTGGTGGTGATCGACGGTGTAGAGCACGCTGTCGCGCGCCCGGGCGGCCGCGCCCAGCAAGACGGTCGACTTGCCGCAGTAGGTCCCGATTTCCACACCGATGCCCCGGTCGAGGTAGCTCATGGCCACGTCGTGCAGGGCCTGCCCCTCGTCAGCGGGCATGAAGCCGGTCACCCGGTCGGCAAGTGCGAATAACCGGCTGGTCAGCTCGTCGGACACGGCGCGGTCTGAGGGTTTTGTCATCCCCTGCACGGTAACGCATCCGGTTGCCGCGCCCGGATGGGTGTAGTAGTGTCCGGACACGTGTCCAACCCGGTAGCTCGGGAATCGACCAGACGACGCCTTACCGCCAAGCAAGCCGACACCGTTGACCGGCTGGGCAACGCCGCGATCGGAGTGCTGAGCCGAGAAGGCTTCTCCGGGTTGACGATTCGTATGGTCGCGGCAGAGGCTGGGGTTGGCGCGGCGACGGCGTACACATATTTCTCGTCCAAAGAGCATCTCGTGGCGGAGGTTTTCTGGCGACGGTTGGCGTCCAGTCCCCTCGCGTCGACGGATTCGCCGGATCCAACGGCACGTGTCGTCGCCGTGCTGCGGCAGATCGCGCTGCTGGTCGCCGACGAACCGGCGCTTGCCGGCGCGGTGACCAATGCATTGCTCAGCCAGGACCCAGAGGTCGAACATCTGCGGGTGCGCATCGGCCGCGAGATACATCAGCGCCTGGTCGCCGCGTTAGGCGACGGACATGCGCCTGACCTGGTCGAATCACTCGAACTCCTCTACGCCGGAGCCTTGGTGCGGGCCGGCATGGGATATGCCTCGTATACCGAGATCGCTGATCGGTTGGAGACATCCGCACGACTCCTGTTGGCCGAGACGCCGTAACACAGCGACGCGGGCTGGCATGATCAACGCCCATGGGCCTCATCGATCACCCGGAACGCGATCAGGCCTGGGATGCCGCGCAGCGCGGCGGCGAGACCGAAATCCAACGCTTGGACCGCAATTGGCTCAGCCTGCTGCAAGAGCTGCGGGTCGTTCAGACCGGCGTCCAGCTGCTCACCGGGTTCTTGTTGACGCTGCCGTTCCAGCCCCGCTTCGACGCACTGAGCGCCACCATGCAGGCGATCTATCTGGCGACCGTGGGTAGTTCGGTCGCGGCCACAGTGCTCCTGGAAGCACCGGTTGCGCTCCATCGATTGCTGTTTCGACGGCATCGAACCGTGTTTGTCGTGGCCGCGGCGCACAAATTCGCGTACACGGGGCTGCTGCTGATGGGCATGGCACTCACCGGCGTCACGGTGATCATTTTCGGCACGGTGGCGGGTCCGGTCGCCGGCGCCATCGCCGGAGCCTGCGCGGTCCTGGCTCAGCTCGGTTTTTGGGTGCTGTTTCCTCTTTACGTGCGGCGTGAGGCCCTCCCGCCGGACTCGTAAGCCCAGACTCGTAAGCGGTGTGCCGACCCGGTTTGCGTTACCCGGAACCTGGGAACACCGCTGCCATGTTGATTCGTCGAATCGCTCGTCCCCTGCTGTCCGCAGCATTCATTGGTCAAGGTGTCGAGACGTTGCGTAACCCCGCGGCGTCGCTCGAAGCGACGGAGCCCACCGTGGCCGCGTTGCGACAACTACCGGAACCGTACGGGGACCGGGTCCCGTCCAATCCGGAGACGGCCGCAAGAATCAACGCGGCCGTGCAGGTCGCCGGCGGTGTGCTGCTGGCCACCGGCAAGATGCCCAGAGTGGCGTCCGCAGCGCTGGCGTTCACCGTGATCCCGGGCAGCCTTGGCGGACATCTGTTTTGGACCGAAAGCGACCCGCAACGCAAAACCGAGAAGCGGCGCGCCCTGCTCACCGACCTGAGCCTGCTGGGCGGGCTGATCATCGCAGCGGCCGACACCGCCGGGAAGCCGTCCTTGGGCTGGCGCGGAAGGCAAGCGGCAGGACGCCTTTCAGAGGCGGTGTCCTCAGCATTGCCGTTCGATGATTCCGACGACTCGCTGCTCGACTCCGAGCTGGCCGACCGGATCGCCCACGGACTGCACATCGGGGCCGAGCGCGGACGCGAGCTGGCCAGCACCGCGGCCGAGCGGAGTGCACCGCTGGTCGAGGCGGCCCGCAAGCGCGGCGAAGAATTCGCCCACGAAGCCGCCAAGAAGAGTAGGCCGGTGGTCAAAAAGGCCCGCAAGCGTGCGCGCAAGCGCGGTGCAGAGCTGGCCGAGACGGTCCGCGACCGGAGCAGTGAATGGGCCGACGTTGCCCGCGATCGCGGCAGCGAGTGGGCCGACATCGCACTCGACCGCGGCAGCGAATGGGCCGACATCGCTCGCGACCGCGGCAGCGAACTCGGCGAACGAGCCTACGAGCGCGGCAGCGAGTTGGCCGAGCTGGCGCGCGACCGCGGCGAAGAGTTGGCTCAGCGCGGGCGCGCCAAGGCGCGACGCTGGCACTGATCGAGCCCGTCGACGGGGCCGGTCAGCGGCAGCCCGACCAAGCAGGGCAAGCACGACGAGCTGGCCGGCGGCACCCAGGTGGTCAAGTCCTGAGTTCCAGGTAATCGGTGAAGGCCTCGACTATGTCGTCGATGCTGTGCCCGACGTCGATCGCCATGCCGCGCTCGCCGGCACCCAGCGGTTCCAGCGCCTCGAATTGCGACATCACCAGTGACGACGGCATGAAGTGACCTTGCCGGCCGGCCTGCCGGCTGCCGATCAGCTCCGGTGAACCGGTCAGATGCAGGAATTCGATATCTGTTCGGCGCGAACGTAAGTGGTCGCGGTATCTGCGTGTGAGCGCCGAGCAACTCATGACACCGCAGTCGTGGTCCGCCAGCCACTGCCCGACGGCGTCCAGCCACGGGTAGCGGTCGTCGTCGTTCAGGGGCGTCCCCGCGGACATCTTCGCGATGTTGGCCGCCGGATGAAAGGCGTCGGCATCGGCGAACGGGACATCGAGGCGGCGGGCCAACGCAACGCCGACGGCCGATTTCCCGGAGCCCGACACACCCATCACCACGACTGGCGGACAGCGCTTTTCAGCCGTCACATCACCGTGACGACAGATTACGGTTCCACTCCAGCCAGCCGACGCCGGTCCGCCCGTCGGCGGTGCTCACCGTGGCCCAGACCCGCGGGAATTGGCTGATCCGGCCGTCTTTGGCGACCAGACGTAATGGCGCATGTCCTCGCACGTCGACGGTCGCCGCGATACCACCGGGTTCGAAAGCGAGCGTCGCACCGACCGGCAGCCCGGCGGCATCGAATGTCTCTGTGCGAGAGATCTTCTGCAACTCATCGACGGCGCCGCCGCCGCCCTGGATGTAGCCGACACTCATCGGCGGAACGCCCGGTATCGAGATGTCCACGGCGTGCAGGTGGGTCCCGTCATCGAGGTGCAGCGCGCTCCAGAGCCAATCCATACTCCACCAGTCCCGCACCCCCCACGAGTGGTCCCGCTGTCCGGGTACCGCGTCGAGGATATAGCGCCGATTATCCACAGTGACCGATCCCGTTACCGTGCAGGGTATTTCGTACCGGGTGGTAATCCGGTACTGGTAGGGCGTGCCAGCGGTGGACCATTCCAGTTCGAGCGTGACGTCGACCGGGGTGCCCTGTTCTGCCCGCAACAATGCGCCCGGGTTGTCGAAGGACTGGCCGCGACCGTGTATCGCGACCCGATAGGTGCGCAGCGGGTCGACGGCGGAGTGGGTGAACTCGATCCCGCCGGTGCGCACCGACCACGGGTCGGCGGGCAGCGGAACTTCGAAGTCGACGAGCGCGACCGTGGGCAGGTCGGGACCGCACAGCAGGGCATTCAGCCAGGCCGTCTGCTGGTTAGGGATCAGACCCAGACGCACCCAACCGCCCAATCCCTGTGCAGCATCGGCGAAGTCGGCATACCAACTTTCGTTCCACAGCGGCTCATCGGTCGCGGTGTGGGCCGACTCGTCGTCGACCGTCGGACGGAGCGCCTCGACAGGAGCGGGTGCGGGCAGGATGGCCAGTGCGTCGGTGTCGAGGACGTGCTCGCAATGACGCCGCAGCATGGTCATGAACATCTCATCGCCGCGTTCGGTGCGCTCCACCAACATCGACGACACGATCGCCATCATCACCCCGAAAAAGCTCTGCCGACGCACGCCCTCCCGTACCTCGGCGAGGGTGATCGGCGCGTCCGGTCCGAGTGCGCGGTAGTAGGTGTCCAGCAGCGCCTCGTAGTGCCGGCGACGGTCCTCGACAGGTAACGCGCAGCCGAGGAAGTAGGCCAGGTCCGTCATCGCCGGGCCCCAGGTGACCGTCTGCCAATCGACCACGGTCAGTGGACGTTCGGCGCCGTCAGCCCCGAAGAGCAGGTTGTCCAACCGATAGTCGCCGTGGATCAACCCATGTACGCGGTCTTCGGCCGCCTCATCCGCCAGGTAGCCGTCGAATCCGCCGACCAGGCGCTCGCAGACCGCGCGGTGCTGCGGAGGGATCTGGTCGCCGTAACGGTCGACGAAGCCGGCGAACAACGCCGCGATCAATGCCTGGCTGATCGGGGCATCGCGGTTGAGCCATGCCGCGTCAGCGAGCGTGGTGTCACCCAGCAGCGGACCCTGCAGACGGGCCAACTCGGTAACGGCAGTGTGGGCCTGTGCCGCTGTCGCGCCGCGGATTTCATCGCCGACGGCAGCCGGGTTGGCGTCGCCGAGCAGCACGTCGAAAATGCCGGACTCCGCGTCGAACGCCGCGTGGTAGCACGGCGCAACGGGGCCGTGCAGACGGGGTGCGATGTCGCGGTAGAAACAGACTTCGCGCTCGTAGAGGCCCAGCGTCATCCCGGTCTGACGGCTCATCGGATCGGTGGCGGCGACCTTGAGCACCACCGACTTCGGACCATCGTCGCCCGCATCGGCGTAGCTCAGCGTGACCCGGTAGCACTCGCTCATCTGACCGGTGCCGATGCGCTCGGCGGTGTAATCGGCGATGGTCCCGGCGCCGATGGCCGCTGTCAGCCAGGCAGCGGTGAGGTCAGCCGGCTGTTCGACGACGTTGTCGGTGTGCGGTGTCATGGCTCGTCCACGTAATCACATCGGCCGTCATCGCGCCAGGGAAAAGCCCTCCCACGCCCTGCGTCGCTCGGGATGCGGATCGAACTCGAGTCGCGACTTGTGGTCGAAGACCATCACCGCGCGATCGGTGTCGGTATAGGCCGGCCAGTCGTCGCCGGGGTTTCCGGTACGGCTGAATGACCGCCAGCGCCTTTGTACTTCGCGGGTCACCCGCATCGCGGACCGTCGATCGGCGGGCGCGGTCAGCAACGCCCCGAATTTGGTGCGATACGTACCGAACACCGCGAGAAGCTCGGTGGCGTGTGTCGCCCCCAGCCCGGACCAGCGCAGCACCCGGGGCGCGTAGTCGTACCGATAGAGATACGTCGGCGCGTGCCTGCCGTGGGCTTCGGCCATCCCCCACGCCGCCGAGCCGAAGGCGAAATCGCCGCCCAGCCGAATGCACGCCGATCGCTGCGGGTAGTCGGGGTAGGCATCGGTGATGCGCGCCCGCTCGGCCGGTTCGACTTCGGCCAGCAGTGCTTCGATCATCTGCTCGTTGGTCGGCAACAGCTGCAGGAAGCGGGTGAACAGTCGGCCCTCATCCGCGTTGGTTCCCACGATCAGCGGCACGCGGTGTGCCTCACCCCGCTGCATCGCGTCAACCGGGTCGGCGGGCAGCACATCGTCGCCGAATACGGGTCCGATGGGAAAGGCGCCCAACATGTCTCGCACACCATCGTTGATCAGACGGTTCTGCGCCGCCACCAGTTCCGCGGGGGTCGCCCTCATCAGCGCGTCGGTCGCGTCAGCTTTCGAGGTACCCAGTATCGCGGCGAACCGGGCAGCGAATTCCGTTGCGACATCGGTGGACCGCGTCATGCCGCTGGCGGGACTCTCCGAAATCACCTGAGCGAACAGGCCTTGGGCGTCAGGTGCGGCCAGCAGTGCGGCGACGGCATGAGCTCCGGCGCTCTCGCCGAACACCGTCACGTTGTGCCGATCGCCGCCGAACACCGCGATGTTGTCCTGAACCCAGCGCAGGGCCAGGATCAGATCGCGCAGAAACAGGTTGCCGTCGATGGGGGCGCCCGCCGTCGACAGCGACGACAGATCCAAACAGCCCAGCGCACCGAGCCGATAGTTGACCGAGACGTAGATGCAGCCGCGCTTGGCCAACGCCACCCCGTCATAGATCGGCGTGGCCGAGCTGCCCATGATGTATCCGCCGCCGTGGATGAACACCATGACAGGTAGCGACTCGGCCGACGAGGCTTCCGGGGCGACGACGTTGAGGGTGAGGCAGTCCTCCCCTATCGATTGGAATTTGCCGACACCCAGAAGGGCGTAGCGACGCTCTTGCGGTGCACATTTGGTGAAGCCGTGGCAATGACGCACACCGCGCCAGGGCTGGGCCGGCTCGGGGGCCCGGAACCGCAGTGCACCCACCGGCGGACGGGCGTACGGGATGGATCGCCAACGGTGAACACCATCGCGGGTGAAACCTTCGACGGTGCCCGCGGCAGTCGTCACGCGGACGGTGTGTTCGTGCATCACCCGACGGTAGCGAACGTCAGGGAATGGCGCTCGGCAGGTCCGGTTCGAGGACCTGGATCGTCCCGGCCGTGCCGTCGACCTCGATGAGCGCTCCAGGCGCGAGGCGTCGCGTGGCGTCATGCACGTCGACCACGCATGGGATGCCGAATTCACGAGCCACCACCGCGGCATGCGACATCGGTCCGCCGAGCTCGGTGACCACGGCGCCCGCATAGGAGAACGCGGCCGTGTAGCCGACGTCGGTGACCTCCGCGACGAGAATCTCACCGGCCTCCAGGTCGTCAATGGTGTCCGGACGGACGATCCGCACCCGCCCGCGGACCCGGCCGCCGCTGACGCCGGCGCCGGTCAGCGTTTGGCCCGCAGACAGTACGGATGCCGCTACGGTCGCGGGACGCCAGGCGCCGCTGAAGATCGCCGGCGGGGTCACGCCCGCGAGCCGGTGCTGCTCGGCGCGTCGACGCGCGACCAACTCCGCGGGATCGGCGGGCAGCGCGTCGAGTTCATCGACAAGCAGGTAGAACACGTCGTCGACGGTATCGAGCACACCTGCACTCGTCAGCCTGCGTCCCAGCTCACGAAGTAGGTTGCGCAACAACCAGACCGCGCGCACCATACGGTCACGACGCACTTCGCGAACGCGGACCTGATGAGCGGCGAGGAAAGCCACCGGTCGGGAACGTAGCGGGACCACTTGACGGTCTGTCGCCGAGCGGGCCTGCGCGTCAACTGATTTCGACACCATCCGGAGCAGTAGTTCCGGGTCATCGGCGTAGCTGGACGATCGCATCTCCAGTTCAGCCGGGCCCCGGTGTCCGAAAGATTTCAACTCGGCCAGCACGTTCTGGTAGAACTCCGGCGCCTGGGCGGCCAGTTCGCTGAGATGCTCACCGGGTTCGGCCAGAATGCGGCTCACGTTGGGATCGCGTCTGGCCGCATCCGCCAGCCGGTACACCAGCTTCAGCGGCCCCGCGCTGGCCAGTTCCTGGCCGACCGGCAGGACCATGTCACGCCCGTTCAGTCCGCGCAGGATCACGCTGAGCGCCGCGAAGGCCATGAAGGACCCCGACGCGAGCACCCAACCGTCTATGACGTAGTCGCGGGCGAGCAGGATCAAGCTCTGCAGTCGCGGCTCGCTGAGCTGCGAAAGGTCGCCGGCAGCAATCTCTTCCAACCGGTCGATATCATCGACGAAGTCGTTGGTATCGGGATCCGCACCGACGATCAGTCCGGCCAGATTCACCCCGAACACACCCAGATTCCGGATGGTGCGCAATGGTCCTGCCGCGCTGCGCGATTCGCGCGGCAGTTGCTGCTCGCCGTGGATCGGCATGGACGCCACGCTCGGACCGAAGTACTGGCTCTGCGCAACGACCGTTCCCGGCTTGACGAATGGCACGACTTCGGCCATGTAGTGCGCTGTGGTGATCGCGCCGTACAGCCGGTGGGCGAATACTCCCACTGTGCGAGTGGCCATCTCGCGCTGGATCAATCCGCCCGGTCGCAGACGCCTGGCGATCACCGCACCGGATGCGCGCAGTCCTTTGACCGTCACGGATGCCGACGATGGCGAGAACGGCCCCGGCAGCGCCTCGGACAAATTGGTCGCCAGGTAGGTCGGGAATCGCGGGTCGATCGGGGTATCGAACTCGCCGTTGGCACCATCTGGGCCGGCCATCACGGTCGTCACGCCGTCGGCGGTCGGGATATCGACGGCCGGGATGTCCTGAACGTGGGTCAGCCGCCAAGGCAGCGACGTCAACCGTGGGCCGATGCTCACCCGGCCACGAACTGCCAACGCGACGTCGTCCAGGCATTCGCGCCCGGTCCAGGCCGGTGTGAAATTCCATTTATTCTGCAGCAGAGCGCTATCCAGCGACGGCGCGCTGAGCAACAGATCGAGTTCGGCGGCGGGGCCGAGCCTGCGAAATAGCCGCGGCGCCGTAGGTCGCCCGAGCGTCTCGGCGATCTCACCGAGGGTGAGCTCTCCTGGCGCGGCGAGGTTCACCGCGCCGCTGCCGATGCCCGGGTCGAGGACTGCGCGGATGAAAACCCGGTGCGCGTCGTCGCAGTGCACGGCCTGCAGGATGCGATGTGGGGCGTCCGGCAGGACGGCGCCCGCCAGTGCGTGCCGCACCCAGTTGTCCACCCCGCGGCCGAGAATCGCCGCACTACGAATCGTCACCCACTCGGCACCGCTTGCCGCGACCATCTCCTCCGCTCTGACCTTGTCCAGTCCATAGGCCGAGACCGGCTGCAGCGGTTCGGCTTCCGACTTGAGGCACCCGGGTCCGTAGACGTGAGCCGATGACGCGAAGACAATACGACGGGTACCGCTACGATCCATGGCGTCGAGCACGTTGCGGGTGCCACCGACGTTGACGTCGCGATCCGAGGGCCGAACCGCGGCGGGGTTGGTCACCCAGGCACAGTGCACCACGACCTCCGCGCCCGTCACCGCGCGCCGCACGATGGCGGTGTCGCGAATGTCGCCGGACACGAATACCGCTTCACTGGGCCAGCTTTCCGGCCGGCGCCGGGCCAGACCGACGACGTCGTGACCCGCGCTGAGCAGTCGCAGGACCACGCCTCGGCCCACCACTCCGCTGGCCCCGATGACGGCAATTCTCATCGGCTACTCGTCGTCGTCGAGGAATGCGGCATTGACCAGGTCGTCGAGATCCATTGTTGCGAGGTCTTTTTCCTTATTCTGCTCGCCATCAGGGTCGTTGGCCTCGTTGGCCAGGCCCAGCAGCAGGTCCAGCACCCCGGCCTGCCGCAGTCGCTTGACCGGGATGGACGCCACCACGCGCTGGATCTCCGCCTCACCGGGTGCGGCCTTGGGCCCCTCATCGGCCGAGGCGCCGACCAACTCCTGATGGAAGTAGCCTGCCAGGGCCGCGGAGTTCGGGTAGTCGAAGATCAATGTCGGCGAAAGCGGCAGGCCGGTCGCGGCTTTGAGCCGGTTGCGCATTTCGACAGCGGTCAATGAGTCGAAGCCCAATTCCTGGAACGCCCTATCCGGGTCGATGGCCTCCGGGTTGCTGTTACCCAGCACGGTCGCGATGTGCGATCGCACCAGGTCCAGCAGGACCGCCTGCTGCTCGTCCTCCGGCAGACCGTCGAGGCGTTGCAACAGAGCGGACTTCGACTGGGCGGCAGCCAGCGAGTCGTCGACCTGGCGGCGGGCCGGCGCGTTGATCAGATCGACGAACATCGGCGGCAGGGTCCCGCCGTCGAACTTCGTCCGCAGCGCGGCGGTGTCGATGTGGGCGGGCAGCAGGAACGGTTCGTCGATCACCATGGCAGTGTCGAGCAATTGCAAGGCCTGCGTAGAGGTCATCGCCACGATCCCGTCGCGGGCGAACCGGGCGAAGTCCACGGCTCCGAGTTCGCCGGTCATGCTGCTGGTCTGGTCCCATAGACCCCAGCCCAGCGAGATTGCCGGCAGGCCGCGGGTCCGCCGATGCACGGCCAGGCCGTCCAGGAAGCTGTTGGCGGCGGCGTAGTTGGCCTGGCCCGACGACCCGACCAGACCGGCCATCGACGAGAACATGACGAATGCCGACAGGTTCGAATCCTTGGTGAGCTCATGCAGATTCCACGCCGTGTCGACTTTGGCACGCAGCACCGCGTCCACTCGGTCCGGGGTCAGCGACGTCACGACCGCGTCGTCGAGCACACCGGCGGTGTGGATCACCGCCGACAACGGGTGCTGGACGGGAATGTCGGCCAGCACCTTGGCCAGCGCGGCGCGGTCGGCGGTGTCGCAGGCGACGATCGACACGTCGGCGCCGCCGGCAGACAACTCCGCGGCCAACTCCGCGGCACCGGGCGCATCCGGGCCGCGGCGCCCGATCAGCACCAAGTTGCGGACTCCGTGGTTGGCGATCACATGGCGGGCCAGCGCCGAACCTGCCATGCCGGTGCCACCGGTGATCACCACCGTGCCCAGTGCCCACGCGTCCGGCATGGTCAACACGACCTTGCCGGTGTGGCGGGCCTGGCTCAGGTATCGCAGGGCCGCGGGTGCCCGGCGCACATCGAACGTCGTCACCGGCAGCGGTCGCAACGTGGATTCCTCGAACAGCGTGGTCAGGTCGGCCAGCATTCGTGCGATGTGGTCGGCGCCGGCCTCGAAGAGGTCGAAGGCGCGGTAGCGCGCTCCGCCGTACTCGGCCGCCACCTCGGCGGCATCGCGGATGTCGGTCTTGCCCATTTCCAGGAAGATCCCGCCGGGAGCGACGAGCCGCAGCGAGGCGTCGACGAATTCACCGGCCAGCGAGTCCAGCACCACGTCCACCCCGCGACCACCGGTCGCCGCGCGGAACTTGTCCTCGAACTCCACGGAGCGGGAATCACCGATGTGGGCGTCGTCAAAGCCCATCGCCCGCAACGTGTCCCACTTACCGCGGCTGGCTGTGGCGAAGATTTCCAGCCCGAAGTGGCGCGCCAACTGCACCGCGGCCATCCCGACCCCGCCGGCGGCGGCGTGAATCAGGATGCGCTGGCCCGCCCTGACGCCGGCCAGCGCGGTCAGCGCGTAGTAGGCGGTGGCGAAGACGACCGGCGCGGTCGCCGCTTCGGTGTACGACCAGCCCGACGGGATGTTCATCAGCAGGCGCGCATCGGTGATCGACATGGTCCCGGTGCCCTCGGGGAACAACCCGGTCACCCGGTCGCCCACCGCGAAACGGCTTACGTCCGGAGCGGTTTCGGTCACGACACCGGACGCTTCGACGCCCATCACGGCGTCCTCATCGGGGTACAGGCCGAGCGCGATCATGACATCGCGGAAATTGGCCGGCATCGTGCGAACCGCGACCCGCACCTGGCCCGGTTCCAGCGGTGCGTCGGCATCCGGAATCGGTTCGAGCACCAGGTTTTCGAAGGTGCCCCTGCTGGACATGCCCAACCGCCAGGCCTCGCCGGCCGGCGGCACCAACAGCGCGTCCACCGCCCGGCTGCCGTGCACCCGACCGATGTAGATCGCGCCTTCGCGTACCAGCACCTGCGGCTCACCGGCTGCGAGGATTTCGGCGATTGTGGTATCACTCAGTGGCGCATCGGAATCCGCCAGCACGATGCGGCCCGGGTGCTCGGTCTGCGCAGAGCGCACCAGACCCCAGACGGCGGCGCCGGCCAGATCCGTCACGTCCTCTCCCGGCCGCCCGACCGCTCCACGCGTCGAGACCACCAGCGTGCCGGAGTCGTGCTCGCCGAGCCATGACTGCAGTGCGGCCAGTGCCTCGTGGGTGCGCCGGTAGGTCGAACCCAGCGTGTCGTTGTCGGCGGGCTGGGACGCGAACACGTCGTAGGGCGTTGTGTCGGTGGGTGATCCGGCGGCCACCGGTGACCAGACCACTTCGAAGATCCGGTCGGGGCCCGAGCCCTGCACGGCGGCCATCAACTGCTGCCGCGATACCGGACGCGCCACCATCGATGCGACTGAGAGCACCGGAAGCCCCAGCGCGTCAGCCAGTTCCACGGTCACCGACGACGGGCCCGACGGTGCGATCCGGGCCCGCACCGACGAGGCGCCCGCCGCATGCAGCGAGACTCCCTGCCACGAGAACGGCACCAGGACACCGTCTTTGCCGTCGTGGTCGGCCTCTGTCGCAACGATCACCGCGTGCAGCACCGCGTCCAGAACCGCCGGATGCACGCCGAACCCGGTTGGCGACACCCCGGCATCGCCGGGCAGCGACACGTCGGCGAACACCTCGTCGCCGCGGCGCCACATGGCAGCCAGTCCCTGGAACGCGGGGCCGTACCCGTAGCCGCGCGCCGCCAGCCGCTCGTACAGACCGTCGATGTCGACGGGCGTCGCGCCGGGCGGTGGCCAAGCGGTCATGTCGGCGCCCGACTCCGCGGCGCCGGGCCGGACGATGCCCTCGGCGTGCAGCGTCCAGCCCGAATGAACGTCGCCGCGGGACAACACCGACACCGCACGGTGACCCGAGTCGCCGGCACCCTCGACGACCACCTGCACGGCCACCGAACCGGTCGCCGGGATGACCAGCGGCGCCGCGAGCGTCAACTCGTCGACGACCGAGCAGCCGACCTCGTCGCCGGCGCGGATCGCCATCTCGACGAAGCCCGCACCCGGGAAGATGGCCACGCCACCGATAGCGTGATCGGACAGCCAGCCCTGGGACTGTGCCGACAGCCGGCCGGTGAGCACCACCCCGCCTGAGGTCGGCAGGTCCACCACAGCGCCGAGCAGCGCATGCTCGCTGGCCGACAGGCCGAGGCCTTCGGCGTCGACCGCGGCATCGTCGGCGGAGAGCCAGAAGCGGCGTCGTTCAAAGGCATACGTCGGCAGTTCGACGAACCCCGCGCCGGGCAGCGTCGCACGCCAATCCACCCCGACGCCCGTCACGAACGCCTGCGCCAGCCCGGTCATCAGGCTGGTCGGTTCGGGACGGTCCTTGCGCAGCAAGGGAACCGAAGCCACCTCGGCGTCGGCGAGCGACTCCTCGACAGCAGAGGTGAGGCCGCCACCGGGGCCCACTTCGATGAAGTGGCTTGCGCCGACCTCATGTGCGTGGCGAATGCTGTCGGCGAACCGGACGGCGGCCCGGATGTGGCGCGTCCAATAGTCGGCTGAGGCGAAGTCATCGCCGGCGAGTTCACCGGTCACATTGGAGATCACCGGAATGCTGACCGGGCTGACCGCTAATTCTCGTGCTGCGGAGCTGAATTCGGCGATCATCGGTTCCATCAGCGGCGAGTGGAAGGCGTGTGATACCGCGAGCCGGTGAACTCGGCGTCCCTGCGCGCGCAGTTGCTCGGCGATAGCGTGTACCGCGCCTTCGTCGCCTGATACGACGACAGAGCTCGGGCCGTTGACGGCCGCGATGCCGACGCCCTCGGTCAGCAGCGGATACACCTCGTCCTCGGTTGCCTGCACGGCCACCATGGCTCCGCCGACCGGCAGCGCCTGCATGAAGCGGCCACGGGCGACCACCAGCAGCGCGGCGTTCTCCAGGGACAGCGCGCCGGCCACATGCGCCGCGGTCAGCTCACCGACCGAGTGGCCCATCACGAAGTCGGGGCGCACGCCCCAGGACTGCAGCAGCCGGTACAGCGCAACCTCGACGGCGAACAGTGCCGGCTGAGCGAATTCGGTTGTATTCAGTAGGCTTTCGTCGTGGCCCCACATGACTTCGCGCAGTGGGCGCAGCAGGTGGCGGTCCAGCTCACCGACCACGGTGTTGAACGCTTCGGCGAAGACCGGGTAGGTGGCGTGCAGCCCCATACCCATGCCGAGCCATTGCGAGCCCTGGCCCGGGAACACGAAGACGGTTTTACCGGGTAGCGCCGCACCGGAGATCACCGATGCCCGCTCGCCGGCGGCGAGTTCGGACAAGCCGGCCAGCAAGTGATCGCGGTCGGCACCCAGTGCCACGGCCCGGTGTTCGAATGCGGAGCGGCCCGCCAGCGACCATCCCGCATCGACGGCGGTCAATTCGTCTCGTGCGCCGATGAATTCGGACAGCCGTGCGGCCTGGGATTGCAGTGCCGCGGCCGACTTGGCCGTGACCACCCAGGGAATGACAGCCGGCGGCGCGACATGGGCCGTCTCCGTGGGCCGCACAGTCCCGCCCGAGGCGGGAGGTTCTGCGATGATCACGTGCGCGTTGGTGCCGCTGATGCCGAACGACGAGACACCGGCGCGGCGAGGACGGCCGTTTGCCGACCCTGACTTCCACGGCTGCGGTTCCGTGAGCAGTTGCACCGAGCCCATCGTCCAATCCACATGCGGGCTGGGCGCATCCACATGCAGGGTGGCCGGCAGCACCTCATGACGCATCGCCAGGATCATCTTCATCACACCGGCGACACCGGCGGCGGCCTGAGTGTGGCCCATGTTCGATTTGATCGACCCCAGCCACAGCGGAGACTGCCGGTCCTGGCCATAGGTCGCCAGAATCGCCTGCGCTTCAATCGGATCACCCAGCGTGGTACCGGTGCCATGGCCTTCGACCACGTCGACGTCGGCGCCGGTGAGACCCGCGCTGGCCAGTGCCGAGCGGACCACCCGCTGCTGGGATGGGCCGTTGGGCGCGGTCAGCCCGTTGGAGGCGCCATCCTGGTTGATCGCTGAACCGCTCACCAGCGCGAGCACCGGGTGGCCGTGTCGTCGGGCGTCGGAAAGCCGCTCCAGCACCAGCATGCCGCCGCCCTCGGAGAAGCCGGTGCCGTCGGCAGCCCCGGCGAACGCCTTGCAGCGGCCGTCTGTCGAAAGTCCCCGCCAGCGGCTGAATTCCACGAAGATGTCTGGTGTGGCGTTGATCGTGACACCACCGGCCAGCGCGAGGTCGGACTCCCCCGACCGCAGCGACTGCGCGGCCATGTGCAGGGTCACCAGCGACGTCGAGCACGCCGTGTCCACCGATACCGCGGGGCCTTCGAGGCCGAGCACGTAGGACACCCGGCCGGACGCGACGCTGGACAACTGACCGGTCAGGCGGAAGCCTTCGACCGGTGCGGCCGAGAACATGCCATAGCCCTGCGTCATCAGGCCGGCAAAGACGCCGGTCGCGCTGCCGCGCAACGTGGTCGGGTCAATTCCCGCCCGCTCCAACGCTTCCCAGGTCAGCTCGAGGAACATCCGCTGCTGGGGATCCATCGCCAGCGCCTCGGACGGTCCGATGCCGAAGAAGGCCGGGTCGAAGTCGCCGACGCCTTCGACGAAGCCACCAGTGCGGGTGTAGCAGGCGCCCGCCACGTCGGGGTCGGGGTTGTACAGGTTGGCCAGGTCCCAGCCGCGGTCACCGGGGAATTCGCTGATGACGTCGCGGCCTTCGATGACCATGTCCCACAGGTCTTCCGGCGAGTTGACGCCGCCGGGGTACCGGCAGGCCATGCCGACGATCGCGATCTGCTCGTCGCCGGTGATCCGCACCGCCGACACGCTCTTGACTTCCTGCGGTACCCCGGCGAGTTCGGTGCGGAAGTAGGCGGCCAACCGACTCGGCGTCGGGTAGTCGAAGATCAGCGTCGGCGAAAGCGCCAACCCGGTCGCGGTTTTGAGCCGGTTGCGCATTTCGACGGCGGTCAGCGAGTCGAAGCCCAACTCTTGGAATGCCTTGTCCGGATCGACCGCCTCGGGTGTGGTGGTGCCCAGGACGGTGGCAATGTGAGAGCGCACCAGGTCCAGCAGCACCGCGTGCTGCTCGTCCTCGGACAGGCCGTGAATGCGTTGTGCCAGAGCCGACTTGGACTTGCTGGCGGCCAGCGAATCGTCGACCCGGCGACGGGACGGCGTGTTGATCAAGTCGAGGAACATCGGTGGCACTACCGCCGAATTGGCCCGCAGTGCGGCGGCATCGATGTGAGCGGGCAGCAGGAACGGTTCGTCGACCACCATCGCGACATCGAAGAGTGCCAGTGCGTCCGCCGATGACAAAGCCTTGACGCCGGTGCGCGCCAACCGGGCCCGGCCCGCGTCATCGAGCCCTCCGGTCATATCGCTGGCCTGATCCCACAGGCCCCAGCCCAGCGAAATCGCCGGCAGGCCGTGCGCCCGGCGATGGGCGGCCAAGCCGTCCAGGAAGCTGTTGGCCGCCGCGTAGTTGGCCTGGCCCGACGACCCGACCAGGCCGGCCATCGAGGAGAACATCACGAACGCCGAGACGTTCGAATCCTGGCTCAGCTCATGCAGATTCCAGGCCGCATCGATCTTGGCCCGCAGGACGGCATCCACCCGGTCCGGCGTCAGCGACGTCAACACCGCGTCGTCGAGCACACCGGCGGCGTGGATCACCGCCGACATCGGATGCTGCACCGGGATGTCGGCGATCACCTTGGCCAGGGTGGCGCGGTCGGCAGCGTCGCAGGCCACCACCGACACCTCGGCCCCGGCGGCGGTCAGTTCTTCGGTCAACTCCGCCGCACCCGGTGCGTCCGGGCCACGTCGCCCGAGCAGCAACAGATGCCGGGCACCGTGATTGGCGACCAGGTGGCGCGCCAGCGCCGATCCGGCCATGCCGGTACCGCCGGTGATGACCACCGTGCCCAACGCCCACGCGTCGGGCATGGTCAGCACAACCTTGCCGGTGTGCCTGGCCTGGCTCAGGTAGCGCAGCCCCGCGGACGCGCGGCGAATGTCGAACGTGGTCACCGGCAACGGGCGCAGCACGCCCGCGTCGAACAGTTCGGCGAGGTCCAGCATGTACTGGTGCATCCGGTTGCGGCCGGGCTCGAACAGGTCGAACGCGCGGTAACGCACACCGGGGTATTCCTCGGCGATCTTGCCCGGGTCGCGGATGTCGGTCTTACCCATTTCGAGGAAAACCCCGCCGGGCTTGACCAGACGCAGTGAGGCGTCGACGAATTCGCCGGCCAGCGAGTCGAGCACGATGTCGAAGCCACGATCGCCGACGATGGCACGGAATTTGTCCTCGAACTCGAGTGTGCGCGAATCGCCGATGTGGTCGTCGTCAAATCCCATCGCCCGCAACGTGTCCCACTTGGGTCGGCTGGCGGTGGCGAAGACCTCGAGGCCGAAGTGCCGCGCCAACTGCGCCGCGGCCATGCCCACGCCACCGGTTCCGGCGTGCAGCAGCAGGCGCTGACCGGGCTTGACGTCGGCGAGGTGGACGAAGGCGTAGTAGGCGGTGGTGAAAACGGCCGAGATTGCCGCGGCTTCGGCGTACGACCAGTCCGACGGCATCGGCAGCAGCAACCGGGTGTCACCGGCGACCAGCGTGCCGCTGCCGTCCGGGAAGAAGCCGTACACGGCATCTCCGACCGCGAATTCAGTAACGCCGGGGCCTACTTCGACGACGACACCGGCGCCTTCGCCACCGATCAGCGCGTCGTGGGTGAACATGCCCAGCGTGATCATGATGTCGCGGAAGTTGGTGGAGATGGCGCGCAGGGCGACCCGGACCTGGCCGCCCTCCAGCGGCGCACCGGCGTTGGGCACCGGTTCCAGTTGCAGGTTCTCGAAAGTGCCCGCGGTCGAGAGGCCCAGCCGCCATGGGCCGTCGGCCGGCGGTACCAGCACACCGTCGACAGCTCGGCTGCCCCGCACCCGCGCGGTGTAGATCGTATCGCCGCGAAGCAGTATTTGTGGCTCACCGGCTGCCAGCACGTGTGCGACCGTCGAATCGCTCAGCGGGACATCGGAATCCACTAATATGATGCGGCCGGGATTCTCGGTCTGGGCAGAGCGCACCAGCCCCCACACTGCGGCACCGGCGAGATCGGTGACGTCTTGGCCGGCCAGTCCGACCGCGCCCTGCGTCGACACCACCAACACGCCCGATTCGTCTCCGGCCAACCACGATTGCAGCTTCGCCAGCGCCTCGTGGACTCGCTGATAGCTCGCGGTGACGGGATCACTTGCAGCAGAGGTGGATTCGAACAGCTCGTAGGTCGGCGTCTCTGCGTGCGTAGCGGACGAAGCCGGCGACCAGGCCAGCTCGAACAGCCGATCGCCGGTGGCGCCGGACATGGCGGCCGTCAGTTGCTGCTGGGAAATCGGACGCGCGATCATCGACGTCACGGTCAGCACCGGCAGGCCCAGGCCGTCCGCCAGCTCCACCGACACCGCCGACGGGCCCGACGGCGCAATCCGCGCGCGCACCGCCGAGGCTCCTGCCGCGTGCAGCGACACACCCTGCCAGGCGAACGGCAACGCCACACCGTCGCCGGAGTGCGTCATTGCGGCCGCATGCAACGCCGCGTCGAGGAGCACCGGGTGGACACCGAAACCGCCCACGCCGCCGGCCGCCTGGGGCAATGTCACCTCGGCGAAAAACTCGTCACCGCGACGCCACAACGCGGTCAGACCTTGGAATGCCGGGCCGTATTGGTAGCCGCGCTCCGCCAGTCGTTGATAGCCGTCGGTCACCTCGACGGCGGTGGCCCCCGCCGGAGGCCACACCGACAGGTCCGCCACCGGCTCCACCGGTGCCGACGAGAGGATGCCTGTCGCGTGGCAATTCCACGCGGAATCCGCAGTCTCCCTGGAGAACACCGACAAGCTACGCTGACCGGATTCATCGGCGGCGCCAACCACCACCTGCACCGACACCGCGCCCGACGCGGGCAGCAGCAGCGGCGATTGCAGGGTGAGCTCGTCGACTCTCGCGCAGCCGACTTCGTCACCGGCCCGAATCGCCAGCTCGACGAAGCCTGCGCCGGGGAACACGGCCACGCCGTCGACGGCGTGATCGGACAGCCAGCCGTGGGTGGCCGGTGACAGCCGGCCGGTCAGCACCACTCCGCCGGAGTCCGGCAATTCGACGACCGCGCCCAGCAGCGCGTGCTCGCTGACACCCAGCCCGAGGCCGGCCGCATCGATCGCTGCGCCGTCGCCGGAGAGCCAGAAACGCTTGCGGTCAAAGGCATACGTCGGCAACTCGACGAAACCACCAGCCGGCATCGCGGCACGCCAGTCCACTCTGAGGCCCGACACGAAGGCCTGGGCGACCGAACTGAGGAAGCGCCGTAGTCCGCCGTCGTCGCGGCCGAGAGTCGGCACCACGACCGCGTCCACTCCACCGTCAGTCGCGGTGTCCTCGATGCCGGCGATCAGCGCCGGGTGCGGACTGGATTCGATGAAGATTCGGTAGCCATTCTGGGCCGCGCTCCGCACCGCAGAGGCGAATTCGACCGTCTGGCGGATGTTTCGGAACCAGTAGTCGGGGCCGAGGTCCGCGGTGTCCTGGGCGGCGCCGGTGACGGTGGAGAAGAACACCGTGCGGGTCGACTGCGGTTCGAGGCCGGCCAGCGCTTCGGCGAGTTGGTCGCGGATCTCGTCGACGGCGACGGAGTGCGATGCGTAGTCGACGTCGATGCGGCGGGCCCGTATTTCACGTTGGAGGCACAGCGCGACGATTTCGTCGAGCGCGGCTACCTCGCCGGACAGCACCACGGCCGACTGTCCGTTGATCGCGGCGATACTCACCCGATCGCCGTACGGCGCCAACAGTTCTCGCGCCTGGCCCGGTCCGCACGCCAGGGAGGCCATCCCGCCGCGGCCGGACAATGCCAGCAACAGCTTGCTGCGCAGCGTCACGATACGGGAAGCGTCGCGCAGCGACAGCGCTCCGGCGACGTAGGCTGCCGCGATCTCGCCTTGCGAGTGACCGATGACGGCATCGGGACGCACGCCGATCGAACGCCACAGTTCGGCCAGCGAGACCATGACCGCGAACAGGACGGGTTGCACCACGTCGACACGGTCCAGCCCCGGGGCGCCGGGCGCGCCGCGCAGGACGTCAATCAACGACCAGTCGACGAATTCGGCGAACGCCTCCGCGCACGCACTCATCTGATCGGCGAAAACCGGTGCACTGTCGAGTAATTCGACACCCATACCGACCCACTGCGAGCCCTGACCGGGGAACACGAACACCGTCTTGCCCGCGGGAGCGGCCTGGCCGGTGACCACCGACGCCCCCGCCACGCCCTGCGCCAGTTCGTCCAGGCCGGCCAGTAACTGGCCGCGGTCGCTGCCCAGCACCACCGCCCGATGTTCGAAGGTCGACCGACCCGCCAGTGACCAGCTCACGTCTACGGCACCTAATTGCTCACGGCCACCGATGAATTCGGACAGCCGTAGCGCCTGCGCCTCCAGTGCCGCTGCGCTCTTGGCCGACACCACCCACGGCACCACCGACGGCGGCTGCGACGCAACGCTTTCCGCCGCCTCGACGGCCGACGGCTCTTCGATGATGACGTGGGCGTTGGTGCCGCTGATTCCGAACGACGAAACCGCGGCACGACGGGCGTGACCGTTCGGCGACTCGCGCTTCCAGGGCTGGGCTTCGGTGAGCAGCGACACCGATCCCGCGGTCCAATCCACATGCGGGCTGGGCACATCCACGTGCAAGGTGGTCGGCAGTGTTTCGTGGCGCATGGCCTGCACCATCTTGATGACGCCGGCCACGCCGGCGGCGGCCTGGGTGTGGCCCATGTTCGACTTGATCGACCCCAGCCACAGCGGCTTGCCGGCGCGGTCTTGACCGTAGGTGGCCAGCAACGCCTGGGCCTCGATCGGGTCGCCCAAAGTCGTTCCGGTGCCGTGGCCTTCGACCACGTCCACGTCGCCCGCGCTCAAACCGGCATTGGCCAGCGCGGTACGCACCACCCGCTGCTGGGACGGGCCGTTGGGAGCCGTCAGCCCGTTCGAGGCGCCGTCCTGGTTGACCGCCGTGCCTCGCACCACCGCAAGCACCCGGTGGCCCAACCGCTGCGCGTCGGAAAGCCGTTCCACTACCAGCATTCCGCCACCCTCGGACCAACCGACGCCATCGGCGGCCCCCGAGAACGGCTTGCACCGGCCGTCCGGCGACAAGCCACGGTGCCTGCTGAACTCGACGAACACCGTCGGGGTGGCATTGACGGTCGCGCCCCCGGCCAGTGCGAGGTCGCACTCCCCGGAGCGCAGCGACTGCACCGCCATGTGCAGGGCCACCAACGACGAGGAGCACGCGGTGTCCACCGAGACGGCGGGGCCTTCCAGCCCGAGGACGTAGGCCACCCGTCCGGTGGCCACGCTGGAGGTCATGCCGGTCAGCCGGTAGCCCTCGATCTCTTCAGCGAGCATGCCGTAGCCCTGGACAATGATTCCGGCGAAGACCCCGGTGGCGCTGCCCCGCAACGAGGTCGGGTCAATTCCGGCCCGCTCCAACGCTTCCCACGACAATTCCAGCAGCATGCGGTGCTGCGGGTCGGTGGCCAGCGCCTCGCTGGGCGCCACACCGAAGAACCCGGCGTCGAACCCGGCCACGTCGTCGACGAACCCGCCCGAGCGGGCGTAGCACTTGTGCGGCGCGTCGGGATCGTCGTCGAACAGGCCGGCCAAGTCCCACCCGCGGTCGGTAGGAAACTCCGACATCACGTCGCGCTCGTCAGCGACCATGTCCCACAAGCTGTCCGGCGAGTCGACTCCGCCGGGGAATCGGCACGACATACCGACGATGGCGATCGGCTCGACGGAGCGCTCCAGCAGCGCGCGGTTCTTGGTCTTCAGCCGCTCGACCTGGACCAGCGCTTTACGCAACGCCTCGGTTGCATGCTGGAGTTGGTCAGCCATGTCGTTACCCCTCGCCTAACGTCGGTCGTCGCTCACTGAAGAATTGCGGCCCTGGATGAGGAGCAGAGTCACTTGCCGCGCGGATGGCGGCTTACCTGCTCTTCGGCCCGAGAACGTCGTTGGCGGGCGCCGACTCGCCCACCCCGCTCATGGCCTGGCTCCGCAACTGATTCCGGTGCCCAGCGATCCATGGCGGAACTGTACCCGCCACAAGTCAGCCGAGGCCAAGCCCGGTCAGCGCCACCCGTCGGCGGCCGCGGCGGCCTGCATCAGGGTGTCGCACAGTTCGCGAAGCACGGGGGTGCCGGCACCTTCGTCGAGCGCAGTGGCTACGTCTTCGGCCGCGCATCGCACCTGATAGACCCGATCGGACAGGTCAGCGGCCTCGTCGGCGGACAGCACCACGGCGTCGGCGGGCAGCGCCGCACCCTTGGCGCCGTTGATCGACGCCCGCTGCTCGTAGGCGCGCTGCCGACACGACTGGCGGCAGTATTGACGACGCCGACCCAGCCCGCTGTCAGCAACGTCACGGCCGCACCAGCGGCATGGCTGTGAGCGGGCGCGGCGTGTCACGGGACCGACTTTAGTCGGGGTGCCGGTTGAATCCCGGTATCATGGACTGTCGGGTCGCCTGGCAGGCCAGGCGGCTGCGGGAACCAAGTGGCCAGCGATGACGTTGTTCGGGCTAGTTGCTGAGAAGATACTTAGAGGAGTGCTGACCAATGGCCGATCGCGTCTTGAGAGGCAGTCGCCTTGGAGCCGTAAGCTACGAGACCGACCGCAATCACGATTTGGCGCCGCGTCAGATCGCGCGCTACCGCACCGAAAACGGCGAAGAGTTCGACGTTCCGTTCGCCGACGACGCCGAGATCCCGGGCACCTGGCTGTGCCGCAACGGCATGGAGGGCACTCTCATCGAGGGTGATCTGCCGGAACCGAAGAAGGTCAAGCCGCCCCGCACCCACTGGGACATGCTGCTGGAGCGCCGCTCGGTCGAAGAGCTCGAAGAGCTGCTCAAAGAGCGTCTCGACCTAATCCGCACCCGCCGACGCGGCAGCTGACGCCTACTGCTTGACCGGGGTCGCGCGCTTGCGATGCAGGCGCCCGTCGATCCCCCACTGCGCGACTTTCACCACCGCTTCGCGGATGTTGGACCCGCTCATCTTCGACACGCCGAGTTCGCGCTCGGTGAAGGTGATCGGCACCTCCGCCACGACGAACCCGTTGGTGATGGTGCGCCAGGTCAAGTCGATCTGGAAGCAGTAGCCCTTCGAATCGACGTGGTCGAGGTCGATTTTCTCCAGCACATCGCGGCGGTAGGCGCGGTATCCGGCGGTGATGTCGTGGATGCCGATACCGAGCGCCAAACGAGCGTAGGTGTTGGCCGTCCACGACAGCGCCCAGCGCCGCCAGGGCCAGTTCTGCACGTTGCCCCCGGCGACGTAGCGCGAACCGATGACCAGATCGGCGCCGGCGTCGATGGACTCGAGCAGCAGGTGTAGCTGCTCAGGTGCGTGGCTGCCGTCCGCGTCCATCTCGACAAGCGTGGTGTAGCCGCGATCGAGCCCCCAGGCGAAGCCGGCCAGGTAGGCCGCTCCCAGGCCGTCCTTGACGGTGCGGTGCATGACGTGGATCAGCCCGGGATTCGCCGCCGCCAGATCTTCGGCCAGCTGCCCGGTACCGTCCGGGCTGTTGTCGTCGACGACCAGGATGTGGACGTCGGGGCGGGCCGTGCGCAGTCGCCGCACGATGAGCGGAAGGTTCTCGTGCTCATTGAAGGTGGGGATGATCACCAGGGTGCGCAGGCTGGGGCGATCGCCCGCAGTCCGAGACACCGGATCGCTGGTGGTCATAGATCTCCTTTTTCTGGCCCTTGCAGGGCAGTATCACGAGCGTCGTCGTCGAGCTCGGCGTCTGGTGACAGGTCGTCCCCGTCGGCTACCACATCGTCGCCGGACGGGTCGTCGTCGGAGTTCTCCGACGCCGGACCACCTCTGTTTGCCAGCTCCGACAGCCGTCGGTGGATATCCGCGAACCATCCATTGTGCAGCATCGCGGCGAACAGGACCGCCAGAGCCGCCACGACCAGCGCACCCTGCACGGTCGGGCCCCACCTGGTGGCCGGGGTCAACGACGTCTTGAGACGGACCTGATTGTCCAGGTAGGCCGGCGTGAAGAACTGGGTTCGCTGCAGCTCACGGCCGTCCGGCGTGACGACTGCCGAGATCCCGACATTGCTGGCGACGAGGGCGTAGCGGTCCAGCTCGACCGCGCGCAGCTTGGAGAACGCGAGCTGCTGTTCGCTCATCGTCTGGTTGAAGTTGGCGTTGTTGGCCGGCACCGCCAGCAGCTGGGCCCCGTTGCGGACCGAGTGCCGCAGCGCGCGGTCGAAGCTGACCTCCCAGCAGGTCGCGATCCCGATCGGGGTCCCGTTGGCCCGCACCACCCCGGAGCCCTTGCCCGGCACGATGTACCCGGCCATGTCGGCCATCCCGGACAGCTGCCGGAAAAATCCACGCCAGGGCAGGTATTCGCCGAACGGCTGCACGATCCGCTTGTCATGCCGGTCGCCGGGGCCGGTCCTGGGATTCCAGACGATCACGGTGTTGGTCTGAGCCGGATCCTCGATCGTCCGATTCGGGACGTCGAGCACCGTGCCGACCAGGATCGGCGCCCCGATTGCGTCCACGGCTACTGCAATCTCTTGCGCTGCTTCAGGATTGGCGATCGGATCGATCTCCGACGCGTCCTCGGGCCAGACCACGAAATCGGGCTGCGGCGCACGACCGGCGCGCACATCGTCGGCCAGCCTGCGGGTTTCGCGGACGTCGTTGCCCAGCACCGCTAGGCGCTGCGCGTTGAACTCCAGGCCGAGCCGGGGCACGTTGCCCTGCACCACCGCCGCAGTGACGACGGGTTCGTTGCCAGACCCGGTGCCGGAATGACGGACCTGCGGCCAGACGGCAGCAGCAAGGAAGAACATCAGGCAGATGCAGAACGCGGGCAGCAGGACCGCCGGCGGGGCATCGGCGACCCGGGCGTCCTCAGCGGTCTGGCGCCGGTGCGATGCATACCACCACGTCACCGCCTCCATGACGAATGCGGCGGCGCCGCAGCCGGTGAGCACGATCGCCAGCGACAGCAGTGGCACGCCGCCCAGCCGTACCAGCGGCAGGAACGGTCCCGATGTCTGCCCCGCGGCGACCACGCCCCACGGGAAACCGCCGAATGGAATGGTGCACTTGAGCCATTCCTGCGCCGCCCACAGCACCGCAAACCAGATCGGCCAGCCGGGAAGCCGCCGTGCGGTGACAGCCGACAGTCCGAAGAGTCCCGGGAACAGCGCGCACAGCAGCACCAACGCCAGCAGCGGCGTGCCGCCGACCAGAATGCTGATCCAGCGGATCAGCGGCAGATAGAACGCCAAGCCGAACAGCAGGCCGTAGCCGAAACCGCCGAACGGCGTGGTGGCCCGCCTGGTCAGCACCCACGACAGAACGGCGAAGGCCACGACGGCGGCCCACCACCAGTTGAATCTCGGGTAGCTCGAGCACAGCAGCAGACCGGCGACGATCGACGCGCCCAGCCGCGTCAGCCGTGGCCGCAGCCACGCGCCCGCCTGCGGCACCCGTCTGCGCGCTTGCGGGGCCAGCCACGCAAACAGCACCGCAGTCAGGTGCACAAGTCGCTGCCACAGGTATGCCCCGATCCGGGCGGCCTGGCCGCGTAACTCCGCGAGCCGGTCGTGGGGCTCAACGGGCGCCTCGGCATCGGATTCGGCATCTACGGCCGGCGGCACCTCCCCGGTCACCTCGGTGTCCGCGACCGGGATTTCGCCGGTGACGGCCTCGTCGTCGTTAACCGGGTCTGGGATCGCCGGAAAGATGTCCGTGGTCTCGGTGCTCTTCACGGGCCGGATCCGCCTGATGCCCCTAGGCATGGAGCACCGAGCCTCGGTGAACCGTCTGCCGGCAGCGGGGTAGCCGGTCGGTCGATTCCAGCCGCGGCAATGCCGGTACCGGCGAGCGGGAGTCGGTCGATTCGTATTCGTCGACGTCCCAAACTGCGTACGACGCGGGGGCGCCCGGGACCAAGCTGCCGGTCAGTCCGTCACCGGCGCCGCAGGCCCGCCAGCCACCGCGCGTCGCGGCGGCGAACGCGGCCTGCGACGAGATCGAACTGTCGTGGTTGTGGTGGTGGACTGCCGCCGCGATCGTCGCCCACGGGTCGAGGCCGGTCACCGGGGCGTCGGATCCGAACGCGAGGGCCACGCCTTGGGATGCTAACAGCGCAAACGGGTTCAGACGCCCCGCTCGATCGATACCGAGACGACGGGCGTACATGCCCCGACGACCACCCCAGAGCGCGTCGAAATTGGGCTGCATGCTCGCCGTCACTCCCCAGGCGCCGAGCCGGGTCGCCTGTTCGGCCGTGACCATCTCCAGGTGTTCGAGGCGGTGACCGCAGCCGGCCACGGCCCGCACACCGAGATCGTCGACCACCCGCTCCAGGGCGCCGACGACGCTCGTCACCGCGGCGTCGCCGATGACGTGGAATCCGGCCGGCACGCCGGCTTCGGTGCACGCTCGCAGATGCGCCGCGACGGTATCGCCGTCCAGATAGCAGGTCCCGCGATGCTCGGCTGCATCGTCGTAGGGCTCGTGCAGCCAGGCGGTGCGCGACCCCAGGGCGCCGTCGACGAACAGGTCGCCGGCCAGTCCGCTCGCGCCGGTCGCATCGATGAGTTCACGTGCCGCAGCGGGGCTGGTGACCGCCTCGCCCCAGTACCCGATCACCTCGACGCCGTGGTCGAGTGCGCGCAGCTGATGCCAGTCGTCCAGGCCGCCGATCTGCGGACCGGCGCATTCGTGCACGGCGACAATTCCTGCCGCGGCGGCGGCATCCAGCGCAGTCAGCCGGGCGGCGGTGCGCTGAGGATCGGTCAACAGGCCGCGCGCGGCGGCTCGGACACGGTGATGGGCGTCGGCCACCAGCGGTCGCTGCTCGTCGAACCCGATCGCCGAGGCCAGGCCGTCGATGCGCCGCCGCAGGCCCGTCGATGCCAGAGCCGAGTGCACGTCGACCCGGGCCAGGTAGGCGGGCCGATCGCCGAGCACGTCGTCGAGGTCGGCGGTGCTCGGTGCGGCGTTCTCCGGCCACGACGACTCATCCCAGCCGTGACCCCAGACCGGCTCGCCCGGGTGAGCGGCCGCATAGCCGGCGATCAGCGCCAGGCAATGCCGCAACGACGAGGCGGCCCGCAGGTCGAGGCCGGTGAGCGTCAGCCCGGTTGCGGTGAGATGGACATGGCTGTCGACGAATGCCGGGGCAACGAAGTCACCGGCGAGGTCCACCACGTCAGCGGCGGAGAACCGGTCGCGGCCCACGTCGTCGGTGCCCAGCCAGACCACGATGCCGTCGCGCACCGCCATCGCGGTGGCGTCGGGATGGCTCGGGCTGTACACCCTGCCATTGAGCAGCAGGGTGGTCGGGACGTCAGTCACGCGGATAGAACCTAGGGGTAACGCTGCGTGGACCGCAGGGCGGGCGGGTCGACTTCGGTGACGTCGATAACCTCACCGTCGATGTAGTCGCCTCGCGGCGCCCGGGTGTAAGAACCGACGCCGGAGACGGTGATCAGCGGGATGCGCCGGCCGAGACCGCGGACGGCCATCGCGCTCAGCAGCGGGCGGGCGCCGGCTCGAGTCGGCGGGAGCAGTAGCAGCAGCCCCGCGACACTGGTCACCAGGCCGGGCACCACCACGAGCAGGGTCCCCAATGCCACGGCCAAGCTGTCGGCGGCCAGCTTCGGCTGATCACCGGTCAGGCCGGAACGCAGCCGGTTGAGCTGGCGCTTGAGTTGCGAACCCGCTAGCGCGAGGCCCGCGGCGAACGCGGCCAACAGCAGCAGCAGGGTCCATCCGAGCCCGATCGTCGACGCCAGCGCCACCACGACGGCGAGCTCGGCGACGACGTAGACCGCAAACAGTCGCGACACCATGAACTGGCAACGTCGCGGACGGCCGCCGGAGTTCCGCAGACCGCTCTCGCGCGGTTAGATGGCGTGGTGACGACAATCGAGATCGACACCCCGACCGGCCCGATCGACGCCCTGCTCGACATCCCCCAAGGTCCGGGCCCATGGCCCGGGGTGGTGATCATCCACGACGCGATCGGTTACGCATCGGACAAGGAATCGATCAACAGCCATGTCGCCGCGGCCGGATATGTCGCGCTGACCCCGAACCTGTTCTCCCGCGGAGGCTGGGGGCGCTGCATCACCAAGGTGATGCGCCAGCTGCTCACTAAAGAGGGACAGGCACTCGACGACGTGCTGGCTGCCCGCGACCACCTCAAGGCGCTGCCGGAATGCACCGGCCGCGTCGGCATCGCCGGATTCTGCATGGGCGGACAGTTTGCACTTGTCATGTCGCCCAAGGGTTTTGACGCATCCGCGCCCTTCTACGGCGCGCCGCTCCCCCGCCAGCTCAGCGAGACGCTGGAGGGAGCTTGCCCGGTGGTGGCCAGCTATGGCAGCCGCGACCCGATCGGCATCGGCGCCCCTAAGAAGCTGCAGCGGGTGCTCGACCACAAAGGCATTCCCAACGACGTCAAGACGTACAAGGCCGGACACAGCTTCGCCAACAAGCTGCCCGCACAGCCACTGCTGCGGATCGCGGGGTTCGGCTACAACGAGCAGGCCACCGAGGACGCCTGGGCGCGAGTTTTCGCCTTCTTCGGCGAACACCTACGAAGCGGCGCGTAGTTCCAGACCCACGTTGTTGGCCATCCCGCCACGCCACTTGCTGAACAGGTTGAACAACCGTCCGAGGATGCCGTATTCGTGCCCGATGGCGTTGTAGACCACACCGGTCTGCGACGTGTCGAGAACGGTCGCGGTCGCTTCGATGGGCTCGCTTTTCGGGTTCCCGCGCATGTCACAGATCGCCAGCGTGACCCGCGGGGTATTGCGAATTCGCTTGACTTTCCACGACTTTGCCTGCGTGATGACCAGCAGGCGATCGCCGTCGTTGGCGGCCCAGATCGGCGTCGGCTTGGGTCGACCATCCTTGGTGAAGGTGGTCAACAGGACGTATTGCGCCTTGGCGATATCTGCGAAGCTCGGGGCCATGACGTCAGCTTAGAGGCAATCCTTGTCGGCAAGGGATGGCATAATCGAATGTATGTTCGAATCTCGGATGCCGTCGCCGGAATCGGTTGCACGCTTGGACGCGATGTTCGAGCGCCGCCATCCCTCGACCACCCCCCTGTCGGCGGCTTTGGTGGACCAGCTCTGCGCGGCCAGGCGTGCCGAGAACAAGGCTGCCGGCCGACGGCTGGCGGTCATCGGTGACTTGGACGCACACCGACTACGCCGTGTCGGTGAGCGTGAGACATGGTGCACCGACACCCAGGAGGCGGTGGCCGCGGAGGTTGGCGCAGCACTGTCCATCAGCCAGGCACTTGCGACCAGCTACTTGTACTACGCCCGCGCCATGCGCTCTCGGCTGCCGCAGGTAGGAGCCTTGCTCCTGGCCGGTGACCTCGACTACCGGTCTTTTCAAACGATCGTCTATCGAACCGATCTGATCACCGATGTCGACATCATGGCCGCCGTGGATGCCGAGTTGGCGGGCAAGGCCCAGCGCTGGCCGGCGATGACCCGTAGCGCGTTGGCGGCAGCGGTAGATCGGATAGTGACGCGCGCAGATCGGGACGCGGTACGCCGCCGACGGGAGCTTGAGGCCGATCGCGAGTTGTCGATCTTCGGCGGCGGCAATGGCCTCACAGAGGTATACGGCAGGTTGTTGACCCCCGATGCGCAGGCGCTGGATGCCCGACTGGATGCGTTCGCCGACTCGGTGTGTGCGGGCGATCCGCGTACTCGCCATCAGCGCCGCGCCGACGCGATGGCAGCCCTGGCGAGTGGAGCAGAACGGCTCGCGTGCCGCTGCCAACAAGCGGACTGCGTGGCGGCCGGCGCTCCGACGCCCACGCCGGTCGTCATTCATGTCGTTGCTGAGCAGGCCACCATCGAGGGCCGCGGGCAGGCTGCCGGATCGATGCTCGGCAGCGATGCCCTCATACCGGCGGATCTGATTGCCGAGCTGGCTCGATCAGCCACGCTTCGGCCGCTGATACATCCCGGCGACGCACCTCCGGAGCCGAGCTACGTTCCATCGCGAGCGCTGGCGGACTTCGTCCGCTGCCGGGACCTGACCTGCCGGTTCCCTGGCTGCGACCGGTCCGCGACGCGATGCGACATCGACCACACTGTCGCCCACGCCGACGGCGGGCCGACTCAAGCCTCCAACCTCAAATGCCTGTGCCGCCTTCA
>CAVWQH010000003.1:0-652719 GCA_963757215.1 uncultured Actinomycetota bacterium
GCGTAGCTGCTGCACCAGGCGGGTCAGACCATCGATCCACGCTCCGTCGTAGGCGTTGAAACCCGTCATCGATTCGTCGGCGCCGTACCCACGAAACGCGCTCACGACCACCAGTTGCGGGCGCTCGGCGCGCAGCCGCGCCAGGATCTCAGCGCGCCACTGCTCGCAATGCTCAAGGAGTTCTACTAAGGGGCGGAAAGAGTTGGTGACGCGCACGTCCATCAGAGGGCAGGCCGCCTTAGCCAGAGTCTCCAGCCGCCAATGCCGGTCTGCCGCGGCTTGCTGGAATGCCGGATTCCAGATCGCGGCGTGCGAATCGCCGACAACGGCAACCCTCGTCGTCGAGGCGGTATCACCCGTCGCGCACTCCGGCTGCCCTCCTTGGGTAGGCGTGCGCAGGCAGCCTTTGCCCATGTATGCCTTTTGTTCGGTTTCCACGTCGGCAAATGACGGGCTGAGGTTCGACGGGACGGCCTTGAGGTCAACGGACGTTGCGACCGCGGCCTGCACCTGAGTGAACGCGTGCTGCACCGCTGCGTCGTAGGCGGCTATCGCGGAGCCGGTCGGTACGGGCGGGGCGGTGACATTCAACGCGGCGGCCGGCGCCCCGCGCCCGACCGGGATAGGCACCACGTGCAGTAGCGCCAGGCCCACACAGACCGCGATCGCGGTGGCGACACCGCCCACCGCCAGGCTGCGCCCGGGAGAGCGGCGAACCGCAGCGGCGAACCGCAGCGGGTTCTCGATGAACCGCAGCGTGAGCACTGCCAGCCCGCCGGAGACCAGCGCCGCGGCCACCCTGGCGGCCAGCCCCAGCGGGTGACCCAACAACGCCGGTGCGAGCAGCAGCACCGGCCAGTGCCACAGATACCAGGAGTAGGAGATCCGGCCGATCGCCCGCATCGGCGACACAGCCAGCACCCGCCCACACCCCTGGGAAGGGGCGGCGCAACCGGCGCCAATCACCAGCGCCGCACCCAGCGTGGGTAATAGCGCGGCGATACCCGGATAAGGCGTTGCCGCGCTCAATCCGCAGCAGGCCAGCAGGATCAGGGCCAGCCCGGCCCATCCGGTGATCGCGCTCGCTCGTGGCGCGAGCCGTCCCCACCGGCCGACCGTCAGGGCCACCAACCCGCCGATGGCCAACTGCCAAGCCCGGGTGGGCAGCGAAAAAAACGCCACCGGCGGCGCCAATGGGGTGGCCGCCAGCGACAACGCGAGTGAGATAGCCGCGACCGCAGCCAGGACCACGAGATACGGACGTTGCGAGGAGGTGGCCTCGGCCCTGCTGCGCCGTCGCACACGGCGAATCAACCACGCCGTCCCCAGGATCAGCGCCGGCCACACCAGGTAGAACTGCTCCTCGACGCCCAGCGACCAATAGTGCTGAAACGGCGAGAGCGCCTTGTGGCTGGCGAAGTAGTCGACGCCCCGCATGATGAACCAGTAATTGCCTACATACAGCGCGCTGGTGATGCCGTCCCACATCACGCCCGGGACCTGCAACGGGGGCAACAGGAGCACCGAGCCGACCATGGTGATGACGCCGACCGTGGCCGACGCCGGCAGCAGACGGCGGGCTCGAGCCCCGTAGAAACTGCGCAGCCGAACGGCGCCGGTGGCGTTCGCTTCACGCCACAGCAGGCCGGTGATCAGAAATCCCGAGATGACGAAGAACACGTCCACGCCGACGTAGCCACCACCAACACCCGGAACCTCGGCGTGAAAGAGGACAACCGCCAACACCGCCACAGCGCGCAAGCCCTCGATATCCGGGCGGAACTGCTTCTGTGCCGAGCCCCGACCCTCGAGGTCTTTGGTAGGGCTGATGCTGTCGGCCTGGTGCAAGGTCACCTACTGAGCAAGAGGACGTGTTCTTCGGATCGAGGGATTATCACACAGGTGTAGAACAGCTTGGTATGTTCTCGGCTTGGGAGCCGGAGGCACCTGGGTTGTCCTGTTCAATGCGGGAACCTGTACTCGCCGATGACTTTTCCGCCAACGCAGAGGTGGACGCGGCAATGAAATTCGTACTGGCGAGCTGGGGCAGTCGCGGCGATGTCGAGCCCAACCTGGCCGTCGGTAGCGAGCTGGCGCGCCGGGGGCACGACGTGTGCATGGCCGTCCCACCCGACCTGGTCGGGTTCACCGAGGCCGCGGGCGTTGCGGCGGTCGGCTTCGGCCCCGAGGCACAGTCCATCCTGGATTCGCATCGCGATTTCTGGACGTGTTTCTTCAGCCGGCCCTGGAAGGTCCGGGACCTGATCCGGTCACGACTCGCCATTGCGGGCCCGCTTGTCCGGGGCTGGCAGGAGATGAGCACGACGCTGCGGTCGATGGCGGACGGGGCCGACCTGATTTTCACCGGAATCAATTTCGAGGACGCCGCCGCCAACGTCGCTGAGTACTACGACATTCCGTTGGCCACGCTGCACTACTTCCCGCTACGCCCCAACAGCCGAACCATGCGATTCCTGCCTGCGCCGCTGGCTCGCGCGGCGGTGCAACTGTTCTGGTGGGTGACGTGGCGTGGCATGAAAACGGCCGAGGACGCGCAGCGCCGCGAACTGGGTCTGCCGAAAGCAACCGGCTCCGCGCCACGACGGATCACCGAACGCGGTTCGCTGGAGATCCAGGCGTACGACGAGGCCTGCTTTCCCGGCCTGGCGACCGAATGGTCGAAGTGCAACGGTCAACGACCGTTCGTCGGCACGCTGACACTCGGCCTGGGGACGGATACTGATGACGAGGTCACGTCCTGGATCGCCAATGGAACGCCGCCGATCTACTTCGGGTTCGGCAGCATCCCGGTCGAGTCTCCGGCCCAGACGATCGCGATGATCGCCGCCGCCTGCGCGCGACTGGGCGAGCGAGCGCTGGTTGGCGCCGCCGGCACCGACTTCCGAAATGTCCCGGAGTTCGATCACGTCAAGGTGGTCGGCGCGGTGAACTTCCCGACCGTTTTCCCCGCCTGCCGCGCTCTCGTCCACCACGGCGGCTCGAGCACCACACCGATTGCCATGGGCGCCGGCGTCCCCCAGTTGATCCTCTATTGGGACATGGTCCACGCGGTCTACGGCGCCGCGGTCAAACGGCTGCAGGTAGGCACAGCCCGGCGCTTTTCCACCGCGACCGAGGAATCGCTGGTCGCGGACCTGCGCCGGATTCTCGCCCCGGAGTACCTCGCCAGGGCCCGCGAGCTCGCGACCCGGATCACCGAACCCGCCAAGAGCGCCGCCGCCGCCGCTGACCTGCTGGAAGATTTCGCCCGCGCGCGGCAAATTAGCTGACCGGCGGTACGACCTGGTCCGGCATCCGGACCTTTTTACCGAAACTCTGGATCGAGCCTCCAGACCTCCAGTATGGTTTGGAACTTGTTCTACTCATGTTTATTAAGCGCCCTGTAGATCGACCTGCCCGCCCGCCCATTGATAGGCCGCGCCTCACGGTCCCGGCCATCCGGGCCGGCGCCTGAATGGCCAATCGACAATTCAACCGCCGAGAGGACTACGCCCTTGACGATCGAGACACCCATGCGGGCACATGAATCACAGGGGGTCAACGAGGGGTTTGCGATAGTCGGCTACGCACTACGCGTGCCCGGTGCCGCCGACGCGGACGAATTCTGGGACGTGTTGCACCAGGGCCGCGACGCGGTATCCGAGGTGCCGCGGGATCGGTGGGACGTCGAGGAGTACTACGACCCGGATCCGGACGCCCCGGGCAAGATCGTCAGCCGCCGGGCCGGCTTCATCGATGATGTGACGGGATTCGACGCGGCGTTCTTCGGGTTGTCGAAGCGGGAGACGATGCTGATCGACCCCCAGCATCGGCTGTTGCTGGAGACGGCATGGCAGGCAGTGGAGCATTCCGGCACCGCGCCGTCGGCTCTGGCGAACACCCAGACCGGAGTGTTCGTGGGTCTGGGCACGCACGACTATCTGGGATTGATCTCGGAGGAACTCAGCCCCGCCGAGATCGAGGCCTACGTGGCGATCGGGACGTCCTCGGCGGCCGGAGCGGGCCGGATCAGTTACGGGCTGGGGCTGCAGGGCCCGGCGGTCTCCGTCGACACCGCGTGCAGCTCGTCGCTGGTGGCAGTCCACCAGGCGTGCCAGGCGTTGCGCTTCGGAGAATGTGACCTCGCCCTGGCCGGCGGCGTGAACGTCATGCTCAGCGCCAAGACCGCGATGACCTTTTCGCACGCCCACATGCTGGCTCCGGACGGAAAGTGCAAGACCTTTGACGCGTCCGCCGATGGCTACGTGCGCGGCGAGGGCTGCGGTGTCGTCGTCGTCAAACGACTCGGGGACGCGATCCGCGACGGCAACCGGATCCGGGCCGTCATTCGGGGCAGCGCGGTCAACCAGGACGGCGCCTCGGGCGGTTTGACGGTGCCCAACGGCGTCGCCCAGCAACGTGTCATCGCCGAAGCGCTACAGCGCGCCGGTGTCGCGGCCGGGGATGTGGACTACCTCGAAGCGCACGGCACCGGGACGTCGCTCGGTGACCCGATCGAAGTCCAGGCCGCCGGCGCGGCTCTGGGTGGCGGACGTGACGCCGAACGGCCGCTGCTCATCGGGTCGGTGAAGACCAACATCGGACACTTGGAGGCGGCCGCCGGCATCGCGGGCCTGATCAAGGTCATCCTGTCGCTCGAGCACCAGATGCTGCCCAAACACCTGAATTTCGAGACTCCATCGCCGCACATTCCCTGGGACCGGCTCGCGGTGCGCGTGGTGGACGAGGCCCAGCGCTGGGAGCGCAACGGGCGACCGCGGATCGCCGGGGTCAGTTCGTTCGGGTTTTCCGGGACTAACGCGCACGTCATCGTCCAGGAGGCGCCTGCCGAGGCGAGCCCGGTGGTCGCGACCCCCGGCGACGACAGACGCTTCAGCCTGCTGCCGCTTTCGGCGCGCAGCCCGGCCGCCCTGATCGAATTGGCGCAGGGATACGGCAGCTGGATGGACGCCCACCCCGAGGCGTCGTTGGCCGATGTGTGCTTTACCGCCGGGGCCGGACGATCACACTTCGAGCACCGCGCCGCTCTGGTCGTCAATTCGATGGAATCCGCGCGCGAGTCACTGCGTGCGCTGGCCGAGGATCGTCCCGCGACAGGGTTGCTGCGGGGGGATTGCGCCGACAAGCCGAAGACGGCATGGCTGTTCCCGGGCCAGGGCAGTCAGTACGCCGGTATGGCGCGGGAATTGTTCGAGACCGAACCGGTGTTCGCCGAGACGATGACCCGGTGCGCGGCCGCCGTCGCCGATGTACTCGAAAAGCCGTTACTGGACACCATTTTCGACCCCGAAGGGGACGACACCCTGCGGCAGACCGCCTACGCCCAGCCTGCCCTGTTCGCGGTAGAGATGGGCCTGGCCCGACTCTGGCAGTCGTGGGGCTTCGAACCGGACGTGGTGATCGGCCACAGCGTCGGCCAGTACACCGCGGCCTGCGTCGCCGGTGTGTTCAGCCTCGAGGCCGGAGCTTTGCTGCTGGCCGAGCGCGGCCGCTTGTTCGGCAGTTTGCCCGACGGCGGACGGATGGTCGCGGTGTTCGCCGCCGCCGAGCGGGTGGAAAGCGTGACAGACCAGTTCCCGAGTCTGTCGGTGGCCGCCTACAACGGCGCGAACACCGTGCTGTCGGGGCCCACGCAGGACCTCGACCAGGCGGTGGCCGGACTCGAAGCCGACGGCGTGCGCTGTGACTGGCTGGACACCAGCCACGCCTTCCACTCCGCACTGCTGGATCCAGTCCTCGACGAATTCGAAGCGTATGCGGATCGGTTCGAATTCGGTCCGCCGCAAAGGACATTGGTGTGCAACCGCACGGGCGCCGCCCTGGGTAGGACAGCGAAGCTGGACGGTGCCTATTGGCGCCGCCACGCCCGCCAACCGGTCGAATTCGCCAAGAGCGTCAACACCCTGGCCGACCTCCACTGCACGATGCTGCTCGAGGTCGGCCCACAACCCGTGCTCACCGCCGCAGCGCTGCGTGCCTGGCCCGACCCGGCAACCGCTCCCCGCGCGATCCCGTCGCTGCGTCGAAACAAGGCCGACCACCGCCAGATCACCGAAGCCCTTGCCAACGCATACATCGTCGGCCATCTGCCCGACTTCGGCGCCCCCCTGCAAGGACCGGTGCGCAAACTCGACCTGCCCACCTATCCCTTCCAGCATCGCCAGTACTGGTTCCGCGAGAAGCGGGTCCGGCCCACCCAGACCTTCGACGAGACCCAAGCCATGCGGACCGACACCGTCCGGCTTCTCGAAGATGGCCGGATAGAAGAACTCGTCGCGCTCCTCGGTGGCGCCGGCGACAACCAGCAGGCCGTAGATCTTCTCAAACAGGTTGCCGCACAACACAACCAACAACGCGAATTGCAGTCGATCACTGACTGCCGCTACGAGATTCGCTGGGAGAAGAGCGCTTCCGCGGCCCCGGCGGCTCCGGCCACGCCGGCCGGCGAGGCACCTACCTGGCTCCTCATCGGCGACGATGCCGAGGCGATGGCGCCGGTGGTCGACGTGCTGACGGCACGCGGGCACCAGCATCGGATTCTGCCGTTGCCGATGACCGATGCGGACGAGCAGCAACTCGAAACCACCTTGCGCGCGGCGGCCGCAGAGCCGGCGTTGCGACTGCTGAACCTGGCGGCGCTGCGCCCCGACGACGCGTCGTCGACACGCTCGCTGGAGCGGATGCAAATCCAGGTCCTCAGTGGGACACGGCGACTGTTCCGTGCCGCGGCTGCCGCAGAGCTGCGCGCACCCATCTGGCTGATAACCCACGGCGCGCAACGTGTCACGGCGACCGACGATGTCTCACCGGATCAGAGCTGCCTGTGGGGCTTCGGTCGCGCCGCCGCGCTGGAACATCCCCGACTGTGGGGCGGGCTGGCCGATCTGTCCGACGGCGGTGCCGACGACTGGTCACGTGTGATCGACAACCTGGTGGCAACGCCACACACCGAAGACCAGTTCGCGCTGCGAGACCAGGCGATCTACGTCCCCCGGCTGACTCGCAAGACCGGGCAGCCAGTCTCGACGCCACTGGCATTACGTTCCGATGCAACATATCTGGTGACCGGTGGACTGGGTGCGATCGGCCTGGAAGTCGCCGGCTACCTGGCCGCGCACGGTGCCCGACACCTGGTGCTGACCAGCCGCCGCGCGCCCGGCGACACCGCCCAGCAGCGAATCGATGCGCTGAGCGAACAGTCGGGCTGCGACATCCGGGTGATCGCGGCCGACGTCGCCAATTCGCGCCACGTCGCCCGCCTGCTGGCCACCATCTCGGCCGAGCTGCCGCCGTTGGCCGGTATCGTGCACGCCGCGGGTGAGATCGGCACCACTCCCCTGCAGAACCTGGACGACGACGAGGTCGACCGGGTCTTTGCCGGGAAGGTTTGGGGTGCTTGGTATCTGGCTGAGGCAACCGACGACCTGCAACTCGACTTCTTCGTCAGCACCTCCTCGATTTCGGGCGTGTGGGGCAGCTTCGGTCAGACCGCGTACAGCGCCGCCAACGCGTTCCTCGACGGGCTGGCCTGGCGGCAGCGTGCGCACGGTGTTTCGGGGATCAGTGTCGACTTCGGGCCTTGGGCGAACGCCGGCATGGCCGACGAAGATGCCCGTGCGCAACTGAACAAGCGCGGCGTCCGACCGCTGTCACCCGCCGATGCACTCGCAGGACTGGCCGACCTGATGGCAACGTCTGCCGTCCAGGGTGTGGTGGCCCGGATCGACTGGGCCAGTTTCCTTCCGCTCTACCAGTTGTCGGGGAAGCGGCCGTTCCTGGCGGAGTTGCAACGTGAGGTGCCCGAGTCGGTGCCGACGCCGGCTGCAGGGGCGGGTAACACCCAGTTGGTGGAGCGGCTCACCCTTGCGCCGGCCCAGCAACGCAAACAACTCGTGGTGGACTATCTGCGCGAGGTCGTCGCAGATATCACCCGGCTCGATCCGGCGGAGATCCGCGATGAGTCGGGATTCTTCGCCGTCGGCATGGATTCGCTGATGGCCGTGGAGATGCGGGGCCGAGTCGAGCGCGCTGTCGGCCAGGAGTTGCCGTCGACCCTGGCGATGGACTATCCACGGTTGGTCGACGTGGCGGAGTACCTGCTCGCCGACGTGCTCAGCATCGGCGCACCGGCGTCGGCCAAGCCTGCGGCCCAGCCGGCTTCGGTGCTGCCGGTGCACACCGACGAGCCGATCGCGATCGTGGCGGTGGCCTGCCGCTTCCCGGGCGCGCCTGATCCGGAGGCGTACTGGGATCTGCTGGCCGGAGGGGTCGATGCTATCCGCGAGATCCCGGATGACCGATTCGACGTCGACGACTACTACGACCCGGACCCCGAGGCGCCGGGCAAGATCTACACCCGGTACGGCGGATACCTGGACAAGATCGACGGGTTCGATCCGGAGTTCTTCGGAATCTCTCCGCGCGAGGCCGTGTGGATGGATCCGCAGCAGCGGTTGATGCTCGAAATCGCCTGGGAAGGGCTCGAACGCGCGGGCTATGCGCCGGGATCGTTGCGCGGCAGTCGAACCGGCGTGTTCGTGGGGGTGGCCGCCAACGAGTACTCCCAGCTGCTCAACACCAACTCGGTGGAGACCATCGAGGCTCACTTCATCACCGGGAATGCGCTCAATGTCATCGCGGGTCGGGTGGCGTTCGCGCTGGGGCTCGAAGGGCCGGCGATGGCGGTGGATACCGCCTGCAGTGCGTCGCTGGTGGCCGTCCATCAGGCCTGCCAGGCTCTGCATTCCGGTGACTGCGACATGGCGCTGGCCGGTGGGGTGAACGTCCTGGTGAGCCCCGCATCCATCGTCGCCACCTCGCGCGCCAGAATGCTGTCCGCCGACGGCCGGTGCAAGACCTTTGACGCCGCCGCGAACGGCTACGCGCGCAGCGAGGGCTGCGGAATCCTGGTGCTCAAGCGGCTCAGCGACGCGGAGCGCGACGGCGATCATGTCTGCGCTGTCATCCGGGGCAGCGCGGTCAATCAGGACGGCGCTTCCAGCGGCCTCACGGTGCCCAATGGTGGTGCGCAGCAACGTCTTATCGCCACGACACTGGCTCGTGCCGGCGTGGAGGGCCGAGACGTCGATTACCTCGAGGCACACGGTACGGGCACCTCGTTGGGAGACCCGATCGAGGTGCAGGCCGCCGCGGCCGTCTACGGCGCCGGCCGTGACTCGAACCACCCGCTGTTGATCGGATCGGCGAAGACCAACATCGGTCACCTCGAATCGGCGGCGGGAATCGCGGGCCTGATCAAAGTGGTCCTGTCCCTGCAGCACGAAGCTCTGCCACAGAACCTGCACTTCGTGAACCCCTCACCGAACATTCCGTGGAAGTCGCTGCCGGTCCGGGTGGTCGACAAGGCGATCCCGTGGCCGGCCGGCGGCAGGCCGCGGCGCGCCGGAACAAGCTCTTTCGGTTTTTCCGGGACGAACGCGCACGTCCTCATCGAGGAGGCACCGCCGAAATCGCCTGCGCCAGAAGACTCGTCGACAGATGAAGTCACAGCGGCGGAAGTCGCGACCGGAGCTCAACCCGTCAGCGTGCTCCCGCTGTCGGCGCGATCAGCGCAAGCGCTGACGGCGCTGGCGCAGCGCTACGGAGCCTGGCTGGACGAGCACCCGGAGGCCGAGGTCGCCGACGTGTGCTTCACCGCCGGCGCGGGGCGTTCGCATTTCGAACACCGGGCCGCGCTGGTCGTCGATTCCATTCAGGGTGCCCGCGAACTCCTCACCGGACTGGCCGAGGACCGGCTGGGACCGGGCGCGGTGCGCGGGGTGTGCGGCGACCGGCCTAAGACGGCCTGGTTCTTCACCGGGCAGGGCAGCCAATACCCCGGGATGGCGCGAGAGTTGTTCGACACCGAACCGGTGTTCGCCGACGTGGTTCGGCGATGCGCGGAGGCGGTCGACGGGCTGTCGCCGCGTCCGCTGCTCGAGGTGCTGTTCGAAACCGACGAGCCCGGCAGCGACGCTGGAAAAACTCTGCGGCACACTTCTTTTGCTCAGCCGGCGTTGTTCGCCATCGAAATGGGTCTGGCCCGGTTGTGGCAGTCGTGGGGCATCGAACCCGACGTGGTCCTCGGGCACAGTGTGGGCCAGTACGCCGCGGCGTGTGTGGCCGGCGTGTTCAGCATCGAAGACGGGGCGCGCCTGATGGCCGAGCGCGGTCGGCTGTTCGGCAACCTGCCCGAGGGCGGCCGGATGGTCGCGGTCTTCGCCGACGCCGAACAGGTGGAGCGGGTCGCCGACGGCTTCCCGCAGATTTCGGTTGCGGCCTACAACGGACCCAACACGGTGCTGTCGGGTCCGGCCGCGGATTTGGAGCAGATCGTGGCCGGCCTGACCGCTGACCAGATCCGCTGCACCTGGCTGGATACCAGCCACGCCTTCCACTCCGAGCTGCTGGAGCCCGCACTCGACGAATTCGAGTCGTATGCACAAGGATTCGACTTCGCGGTGCCGACGCTCCCGCTGGTGTGCAACCGGACCGGCGAAGTCCTCACCGCGGAGACCCCGCTGGACGGCCGCTATTGGCGCAGGCACTCCCGGCAACCCGTTCAGTTTGCTGCGAGCGTGAAAACCGTTGCCCAACTCGGCTGTTCGGTGCTGATGGAGATCGGCCCGCAACCAGTCCTGACCGGTGCCGCATTGCAGTCCTGGCCGGAATCCTCCGCCTCCCCGCAGGCGATCATCTCGCTGCGCAAGGGCACCGACGCCCGACGCCAGATGGCCGAAGCGATCGCCGCGGCCTACGTCGCGGGGCACCGGCCCAATTTCGCTGCGCTGCAGCATCAGCCACGCCGAAAGATCGAACTGCCCACGTATCCGTTCCAGCGCAGCCGCTTCTGGCCCAAGACTGTCGACATACACACCGACGGTGGCGCCGGATCCGGAATTCTGGGTAGTGCGAAGGACCTCGCTTCCGGCGACGCCGTCTACACCAGTCGGTGGTCGATCAATTCGCAGCCGTGGCTGTCGCACCACGTCATCTACGGCACCGTCGTCGTTCCGGGTGCGACGTACGCCACGATGGCCATCGCCGCGGTCGGAACCCCGGCGCAGGTGCGCGACGTCTTCTTCTACGAGCCGATCATTCTGGGCGAGAAGACTTCCCGGGAGGTGCAGCTGACCGTGCACCCGATCGAGGACGGCGGTGGCTGGAGCTTCCAGGTACACAGCCGTCCGTACGGTGACCGCGACGCCGAGTGGTCGTTGAACGCCGACGGTCGCATCGTCGCCGATGCCGACGACGAGCCGGCGCCAGAGCCCACCGAGTCGATTGACGCCGTGTGCGAGAGGTTGGCCCGCACCCGCCCGCAGCAGTTGTTCGACACCTTCGCCGACATGGAGCTCACCTGGGGTCCGACATGGTCGACCTCGCTCAAGTCGCTGTGGGCCGGTGACGGTGAGGCGGTCGGCGACATTGCCATCGGCGATGAGCTCGCCGAACAGCTTGGCAGCGAGCCGATTCACCCGGTGCTGCTCGACCTGTGCACGGGAATCGCCTTCCCGGCCTTCCCGACGGTGCTTGCCGCCGCCGAATCAGGAGACGTCGCCGATCTCTTCCTGCCGCTGCGGTATGGGCGGGTGGTGCTGCGCGAGCAGTTGCCCAAGCGGTTCTTCTGCCGTGCGCGCTGGCAAAGTGGCGGCGTCGACAGCGAAACACAGGTCTTCGACCTCGATTTCGTGGACCGGGACGGTCGCCAGTTGGGCGAAATTCGCGAGTTCACCGTGAAACGCGCGCCCCGAGAGGCGCTGTTGCGGGGCCTCGGCGGCGATGGCACCCGGAACCTGTACACCCTCGGCTGGCAGGAGACGGCGCCGCCGGCGCCGAGCGCTGCCGCCGAGATCGGTGACGGTACCTGGTTGATCGCCGGCTTCGACGAATTGGCGGCCAAGCTTCCAGGTTGTCTCTCGGTGGACCGCAACGCCGATGCGGAATCCTGGAAGCAGCTGTTCACGCAGGCGCAGGAGCGCGGCGGCGACATCTCGGGCATCGTCTGGCGCAGTCCCGGTCGGCCCGGCGGCGACGAGGCGAGTCCTGACTTCGTCGCGCGGCTGGAGACCGAAATCGATCAGCTGCTCACCGTGGTACACACGCTGCAGGCTCAGCCGGACGTGAAACTTCCTGGCGGACTGTGGATTGTCACCGAACGAGCCGTCGCAACCGAAGCCGGCGAACCGGTCGACGCCGTGCAGTCGGCGCTGTGGGGCTTCGGCCGCACGATCATCGCCGAACAGCCCGCCCTGAATTGCCGACTGGTCGACTACGACGGATGCGATGACGCTGTGCAGGCGTTGACCGGTCTGCTCGGCGTGCCGGCCGACGAGCCCGAACTGGCTCTGCGACAGGGTAAGCACCTGGTGCCGCGGCTACTGCCGTGGGCGCGCGACGGTCACCTGCCGATACCTCGTGGCGGCGATTACGTCCTCGAGCCGACCGAACGCGGCGCGATCGACAACCTCCGGCTGATCGAGACACACGTGCCGCCGCCGGAGCCGGGACAGGTACAGATCCGGGTCGAGGCCGCCGGGCTCAACTTCCGGGATGTGCTCAACGTGCTCGGGCTGTACCCGGGCGATCCGGGACGAGTCGGCGGCGGCGACCTCGCCGGCGTCGTCACCGAATTAGGTTCCGGTGTCACCGGTTTCGAGGTGGGCCAGCGGGTCTTCGGTTTCATGCCGGGCGGTTTCGCCAGCCGGGTCAATGTGCCGGCCCAGTTCCTGGCGACCATTCCCAGCGGGGTCAGCGCGGTGGGAGCGGCGACCATTCCCGCCGGCGCGCTGACGACTCGGCTCGCATTCGACTGGGCGAACGTGGGGCCCGGTGACCGGGTGCTCATTCACGCGGCGAGCGGCGGGGTCGGTCTGGCCGCGATCCAGATAGCCCAGCAGCGCGGGGCGACGGTCTTCGCCACCGCCAGCACCTATAAGCGGGCGGCGCTGCGCGAACTGGGTGTGGAACACGTCTACGACTCGCGCAGTACGGATTTCGCCGACCAAATCCTCGCTGATACCGACGGCGCGGGCGTCGACGTCGTGCTCAACAGCCTCACCAATGCCGGGTTCATCGAGGCGACCGTACGGGCCACCGCCAAAGGCGGCCGGTTCGCCGAAATCGCCAAGCGCGACATCTGGACGCGTGAGCAGATGGCGGCGGCCCGTCCCGACATCGACTACGAGATCATCGCGCTGGACTACTGCATCGAGCACGAACCCGACCGGACGGGCAGCTTGCTGGCCGAGTTGGCGGACAGCATGGCCAACGGCGAGCTGGCGCCGATCGCCGCCGAGGTCTACCCGCTCACCGAGGCGAAGAGCGCCTTCCGCCGCATGCAGCAGGCGCGACACATCGGCAAAATCGTGTTGCAGATGCCGAAACCGCTTCAGCCGCGCGGCGATCGAAGCTACCTGGTCACCGGTGGCCTCGGTGCCCTCGGCCAGTTCACGGCGGCCCATCTCGCCCAACTCGGGGCGGGTGACATCGTGCTGGTCGGCCGTCATGGGCCCGATGCGGATGCCCAACGAGCCATCGACGAGATGGCGGAGCGGTACCGGTGCCGTATCCACACCTACACGGCCGACGTCGGCGATGCGGCGCAGGCCGCTGCGCTGATCGAGCGGATCCGTGCGGAGTTGCCGCCGCTGGCCGGCGTGGCTCACCTTGCGGGCGTTCTCGACGACGCGCTCATCTCCCAGCAGAGCCTGGAGAATTTCCGGACGACGTTGGCGCCCAAAGCCTTCGGCGCTCATTACCTGGACCGCTTGACCCGGGACGACGACCTCGAGTTCTTCCTGATGTACTCCTCGGCGTCCAGCGTGATCGGTTCACCCGGCCAGGCCAACTACGCGACGGCCAACGCGCTGCTCGACGGGCTCGTCGCCGATCGCAGGGCGCAGGGCCTGCCCGCGACCAGCATCAACTGGGGTCCGTGGGCCAAGGGCGGCATGGCCACGTCGCATGCCGCGCGCGCCAATCTCAGTGCGCAGGGCCTGATCCCGCTCGAACCCTCGGCCGCGCTCGACGGGCTGGTCGAGATCATCGCCCACGGAACCGGGCAGGTCACGGTACTCAAAGCCAATTGGCAGCGGGCCGCCAAGGGACTCGGTGGCATTCGCCCCGCGATTCTCGAAAACCTGCTCCCGAGCGCGGTCGCGGCCTCGAAGGGCGACAGCGAGTTGCTCCGGCGTCTGCACGAGGTGCCCGAGGCCGAGCGCGGGAGTTTCCTCACCGAATATCTGCGGCGCGAAGTGCAGAACTTCCTGAGGCTTGCCCAACCGCCGGCCGCGACCAGTCGCTTCCTGGAACTGGGCACCGATTCGCTGATGGCGGTCGAATTCAGCAACAGGTTGCTCCCCCAGTTCGGGGGTGCGTTCACGATCACCGCCACCGCGGTGTTCGACTACCCGACGATCGGATCGCTGGCCGAGTACCTGGCCGGTCAGATGCCCGAACCCGTCGGCGCCGCCGAGTCGGCCGGATAGGTCGGCACAATGGAACAGAGCAGACCTTCCGTGCAGGACGACTCCCGGGTGGCGATGTCGGCACACCTGGCCGACGACCTGCTGTCGACGACCGCCGATGGGTGGCACAGCTTTTACGATCTGCTGAGCCGCCGCCTCGAAGCCGTCGGCGTGGCCGACTCGTCATTTTTCCTCAACTACGGCTACGTCCCGACGGACGCCGAGAACGAATCGGCTTTCGACATTCGCGACGGCACCTTCAACGCCCACTCGGTCCGGCTGGTGTTCGAGGTCATCGGCTCGGTCGACCTCAACGACCGCACCGTCGTCGAAATCGGCTGCGGACGCGGCGGCAACTCCAGAGCCGTCGCCGAGAAGTTCAACGCCCAAGTCATCGGCATCGACATGTCTGCAGAAGCGATCGGCTTCTGCCAGAAAACGCATCTCGGCGGTTCGACGGACTTCAGAGTGGGCGACGCCCTGGACATTCCGTTGCCCGACGAGTCGTGCGACGCCGTCCTCAATATTGAATCGTCCCATTCGTATGGGAATCTGCCCGCATTCCTGAATCAGGTTCGTCGGATCTGCCGCCCCGGAGCATGGTTTCTGCACACCGACTTCCTGAGTCCCGACGACTGGGACTTCGTCCGTACGCGTCTGCACAAGCTCGGCTTTTCGATCGAAAGCGACCGGGATATCACGGCGAACGTACTGGCCTCGCGAGATCTGGCCAGCAGCAACTGGGAGCAGGTGTACGGCGACGGCAATGCGCGGGTGGCCAACTTTCTCGCGCTGCCCGGGTCGGCGATCTACGAGCAACTCCGCGCGGGCCTGTTGGAGTACCGGATAGTGCGATCTCAACTGCGTGCGCCGACTACCGGCTCGGTCGGCTAGGTGGCACCGGTGCGGCACAGACGCAGGTCGCTACTACGAACCGTAGGCGGCAAGAACGACGCGCTCGAGACGCGCTCCACTCCAATTGGGTGCAGTGCGTCCATTTTTGCGGTTCGTTCATCCGAACCCTTAGACAATCCGTCGGGTGCTCAGGTAAGTTCTAGAACTTGTTATACCCATGTTGAGTAGGCGGGGCTTAAACGCGTGAGCATCAATCCGTTCGACGACGGCGACGGCAGCTTTTTCGTCTTGATCAACGACGAGGAGCAACACAGTCTCTGGCCGACTTTCGCGGATGTTCCGGCTGGCTGGCGGGTGGTGTTCGGCGAGGGGGATCGCGCGGCTTGCCTCGACTACATCGAGGAGAACTGGCCTGACATACGGCCGAAGAGCCTGCGCGAGAGGTTGGCAACGGGACAAGGGGTCTCGATAGGTAAACCGGATGGACCATGACAACCACACACTCCCGCTGACGCGGGGACAACTCGACATCTGGCTTGCGCAGGAAACGGGTCACTCCGATACGGATTGGCAACTCGGAGTACTCGTGCGGTTCGACGGGGCAATAAAGCCCGATGTGCTCAGACAGGCGATCCGTCAGGTGGTGCAGGAGGCCGAACCGGTCAGAGCCACTCTCTTCGAAGAGGACGGCCAGGTCTTCCAGAAGGCGACGGACTACCCGGACGTCGAGATGGCCTTCCACGATCTGAGCGACGCACGTCATCCGGTGCAGGAAGCCCGCGCCATGGCATTGGCAATTCAGCGCACGCCGATGCCGCCTTCCGGCCCGATGTTCACATTTGCTCTATTCCAAACGTGGGTCGACGAATTCCATTTGTTCGCCTGCTTCCACCACCTGATCGTCGACGGCTCCGGGATCACGCTTCTTGCCCATCGGATCGCAACTGTCTACGCCGCCATAGTTTCTCAAGCCGCCATTCCTCCTGCTTTCTTCGGCTCGTTGCAGGACCTGGTGCGCGGCGAGGCAGAATACGAAGCCTCCACTGATTATGTGGAAGACGAAGCCTATTGGACGAAGAACCTTCCGCCGGAGAGCGGCGCGGCTTATCGGTTGCCGCAAGCTGACGGTGAGAGTGGCACACATTCACCCTCCGCGCCGGTTCGATTGGACCCTGCGCTCCTTCGACAGGTTCAAGAGCTGTCCCAGGTGTGGAACATGCCCCGATCGTCGATCATCACCGCGGCGTGTGCACTTTTGGTGCGGGGGTGGTGTGCCGAGGGCTCCGAGGTGGTGCTGGACTTCCCGGTCAGTCGGCGAGTGCGTTCGGACATGAAGACACTTCCCGGGATGATTTCCGGGGCGGTGCCGCTGGTGTTGAAGGTGGATCCGGGAGCCACGGTTGCCGGTTTTTGTGCGCATGTTGACGCGCGGATACACGAAGCACTCCAGCATCAACGGTTTCCGGTACATGCCCTGGAACGCAAAGGCCGCCCAGAGCTTTCCGCCAACAGGGTGAGCGTCAACTTCATGCCGTCAAAAATGACCATGGATTTCGCGGGTGTCGAGGCGTCGGCGTCATTCACCAATCCTGGCCAGGTAGGCGACTTCGGGTTCATCTTCTCGGGTGCCGGCGATCAGCTATTTCTCAGCACGGCGGGCGTGCGGGGGCCATTTTCGAATTTCGACGTCGCTGATCTGGCCAGACGGCTGAGTCGGGTACTGGCGGCGATGGCCGCCGATCCGGGCCGGCGGCTCGCGTCGACTGATCTGCTCGACGCCGGTGAGCATGCCGGTCTACGTGACTGGGGTAACCAGGCGGTACTGACCGAGTCGGTACCTGCGTCGGTGTCGATTCCGGCCGTGTTCGCCGCGCAAGTGGCCCGCGTGCCCGAGGCGGTGGCGATCAGCGACGGGGAGCGTTCGTGGACCTACCGCGACGTGGAGCAGGCTGCTAACCGGTTGGCGCACCTGCTGTTCCACGAAGGTGTAGGTCCGGGGCAGCGGGTGGCATTGCTACTGCCCCGCACCGCCGAGGCTGTTGTGGCGATGTTGGCGGTGCTCAAAACCGGGGCAGCGTATGTGCCGATCGATCCGGTGGTGCCCGCCGCCCGGAGTGAGTTCGTGCTCGGTGATGCCGCGCCTACAGCCGCGATCACCACCGCCGAGTTGCGTCCGCGGCTGCACGGACACGACCTGTTGGTCATCGATGTCGCAGACCCCGCTATCGCAATCCGGCCGAGCACGGCGCTACCAGCGCCGGCTCCCGACAACGTCGCTTACCTGATTTACACCTCGGGTACCACGGGAACCCCCAAGGGGGTGGCGATCCCGCACCGCAACGTGACGCGGCTGCTGGAGACTCTCGATGCCGATCTGGAGTTGGCCGGCCAGGTGTGGTCGCAATGTCATTCCTTGGCGTTCGACTTCTCGGTCTGGGAGATCTGGGGCGCGCTGCTGTACGGCGGGCGGCTGGTGGTGGTGCCCGACACCGTGGCGCGCTCGGCGGAGGATTTCCACGCTTTGCTGGTCACTGAACAGGTCACCGTGCTCAGCCAGACCCCGTCAGCGTTTTATGCGCTGCAGGCCGCCGACGCACTCCGGCCCGAGCTGGGCGGTCAGCTCAAGCTTCAGACGGTGGTGTTCGGCGGCGAGGCCCTCGAACCCCAGCGTCTGGGCACGTGGTTGAAAGCCCACCCCGGTTTTCCGCAACTGATCAACATGTACGGCATCACCGAGACGACGGTGCATGCCTCGTTCCGGGAGATCGTCGGCGGTGATGTGAAGAGCGCTTCCAGCCCCATCGGGGTCCCGTTGGGGCACCTCGGTTTCTTCGTGCTCGATGCGTGGTTGCGGCCGGTGCCGGCGGGAGTGGTCGGGGAGCTGTATGTGGCGGGCGCCGGAGCGGCGCTCGGGTACGTGGGCCGGCCCGGTCTCACCGGAACGCGATTTGTGGCGTGCCCGTTCGGTGCGCCCGGGGCGCGGATGTATCGCACCGGAGACTTGGTCTGGTGGGGTGCTGACGGGCAGCTGAGGTATCTCGGGCGTGCCGATGAGCAGGTCAAGATCCGCGGTTATCGCATCGAACTCGGCGATGTCCAGGCCGCACTCGGTGCGCTGGAGGGGGTTGAGCAGGCGGTAGTGATCGTCCGCGAGGACCGCCCCGGCGACAAAAAGCTCGTGGGGTATGCCACCGGCACCGCCGACCTGTCCACCGCCCGTGCGGTGCTCGCGGAGCGGCTGCCTGCATACATGGTTCCGGCCGCGGTGGTGGCAATGAATACGCTGCCGCTCACGGTCAACGGCAAACTCGACACCCGTGCTCTGCCCGCGCCTGCCTACCAAGAAGGCGACAGCTACCGCGCTCCGGCGGACGCGGTGGAGGAGATCCTGGCCGGCATCTACGCCGAAGTCCTGGGACTCGAGCAGGTCGGGGTCGACGAATCGTTCTTCGAACTGGGCGGGGACAGCATCCTGTCGATGCAGGTGGTGGCGCGCGCGAGAGCCGCCGGCCTGGTGTGCCGACCGCGCGACATCTTCGTCGAGCAGACCGTGGCCCGGCTGGCCGGAGTGGTCGAGAATGCCGTCGCACTGGTCGATGAAGGCGTCGGGCCGGTTGTCGCCACCCCGATCATGCGCTGGCTGGCCAGCGTCGACGGCCCGGTCCAGCACTTCAACCAGACCACGGTGGTGCAGGCACCCGCCGGCGCGACCGAGTCCGACGTCGTGGTGCTGTTGCAGGCGTTGCTGGATCGGCATGCCATGTTGCGGCTGCGGGCCGAAGACGACGGCGCCGGAGGTTGGTCGTTCCACGTGCCTGAAGCCGGGTCGGTGGATGCCCGAGACTGCCTGCACACAGTAGAAGAGTTGTCGGACGCGGCGATGCTGGTGGCGGGGTCGCGGTTGAACCCGGCCGCCGGGGTCATGCTCAGTGCGGTCTGGGTGACCTCCACCGGCCGTCTGGTGTCGATCGTGCACCATCTGGCCGTCGACGGGGTGTCGTGGCGAATCCTGATGGAAGACCTCAACATCGCCTGGGCCCAGCACCACCGCGGGCAGCCGGTGGTGCTGCCGGCGTCAGGGACGTCATTCGCCCGGTGGTCTGAGCTGCTGGCTGAGCACGCAAGCCGCCCGGAAGTCGTGCAGCAGGCGCCGGCCTGGCGGCAGGTGGCGGCGACGCCGGCAGCTTTGCCGGCGGTACGCCCCGACGTGGACACCTATGCCAACGTCGGCCAGCTCTCGATGGCGCTGGACGCGGAAACGACCCGCATACTTCTGGGTGAGGTGCCCACGGCGTTTCACGCCAGCATCCACGAGATCCTGTTGATCGCGTTCGCCTTGGCGTGTGCGGAGTTCTTGGGCACCGGTGCCGCGCCGGTCGGCATCGATGTAGAGGGTCACGGGCGCCACGATGAGCTGGCGCCCGATGTCGACCTGTCGCGCACCGTGGGTTGGTTCACCACCAAATACCCGGTGGCGTTGGCGGTGGGTGGGCTGTCCTGGACGCAGGTGGTGGCCGGCGATGCGGGGTTGGGAGCGCTGATCAAGGACGCCAAAGAGCAGTTGCGCGCCCTACCCGAGCCCCTGACCTATGGGCTGCTGCGCTACCTCAATCCCGAGGTCGACCTCGACGAGTCCGACCCGCCGATCGGGTTCAACTATCTGGGGCGGCTGGGCGCTGGGGCGGGCGAGTTCGGTGACGGATGGCAGATCAGTTGGGACGGCCTGGCGAACATCGACGCCGGCTTGAGGTTGCCGATGCCGTTGGCGCACACCGTAGAACTCAACGCCGGCATCATCGATACCGATTTCGGCCCGTTCATGCGCGCCGCCTGGTGGTGGGCGCCGTCGGCGCTCGATCACGCACAGGTCAGCCGGCTGGGCCAGTTGTGGTTCGACGCCCTGTCCGGGATCTGCGCGAATGTCCGCCGCGGCGGGGGCGGGCTGACACCATCGGATCTTGCTGTCGGAGGGTTGAGTCAGCAGCAGATCGACGAGCTCGAGCGGTTGTATGCGGATCGCTGATGTTTTGCCGTTGACGCCGTTGCAGCAGGGGTTGTTGTTTCATGCTCGTGCTGGGCGGGGTTGTGGTGATGATGATGTGTATGCGGTGCAGCTTGATCTGGGGTTGAGTGGTCGGGTTGATCAGCATCGGTTGCGGGATGCGTTGTATGCGGTGGTGAATCGGCATCCGCAGTTGGTGGCCCGGTTCTCGGGGCAGTTCGAGGAGCCGGTGCAGATCATTCCGGCGGATCCGTGGGTGCCGTGGCGCTATGTCGACATCGCCGATGAGGGTGGCGGTGTCGGGGTGGGCGAGCTGGTGGGGCGGGTGTGTGCCGCCGAGCGGGCCGCGGTGTGTGATCTGGGTGATCAGCCGGTGTTTCGGGCGGTGTTGATCCGGGTGGGTGAGGATCGGTACCGGTTTGTGTTGACCAATCATCACATCGTGATGGATGGCTGGTCGTTGCCGATTGTGGTGCGCGAGTTGTTCGCCAGTTACGGCGGGCAGCGGCTGGCGCCGGCGGGACCCTATCGCCGGTTTATCACCTGGCTGGCCGGTCGTGACCGCGACAGCGCGCGGGCGGCGTGGGCCGCGGCGCTGGCCGGGGTGGACACCGCCACCCTGGTGGGCCCACCGGGGCGGGTCGGGACCGGGCGGCGCGCGACGGCCAGCGCGCGGGTGCCCGCCGCGCTGAGCGCGGCGGTCACCGAGTTGGCCCGCTCGTCTCAGACCACCGTCAACATCGTGTTGCAGGGCGCCTACGCCCAGCTGCTGGGCGGGTTGACCGGCCGCGGTGACGTCGTCTTTGGGACCACGGTGTCCGGGCGCCCGCCCGAGCTGCCCGGCGCCGAGGCGATGGTGGGGTTGTTGATCAACACCGTGCCGGTGCGGGCCACCATGACCGCGGCCACCACCACCGCCGATCTGCTCGCCCAGCTGACCCGCGCCCACCACCACACCCTGGACCATCAACACCTGGCGCTCAGCGAGATCCACCGCCTCACCGGCCACGACCAACTCTTTGACACCTTGTTCGTCTACGAGAACTATCCGCTGGACACCACCGCCCCGCTCGGGGTCGACGGGCTGGCCGTCACCGAGGTCAGCACCAGCGAATACAACCACTACCCGCTGGCCATGCAGGCGCTGCCGGGCACCGAGCTGGGCCTGCGCGCCGAATACGACACCGCGGTGTTTTCCGCCGCCGACATCGACGCCCTGTTCGCCCGGATGCGCACGCTGCTGGCGGCCATGACCGCCGACCCCACCACCGCGCTGTGCCGCATCGACGTCCTCGATGACACCGAACACACCCGCCTCCAGCAGTGGGGCAACCAGGCGGTGCTGGGCGCCCCCGCACCGGCGCCGGCCTCGATCCCGGCGGTGTTCGCCACCCAGGTCGCCGCCACCCCGCACGCGATCGCCCTGACCTGCGGCCCCCACCAGCTGACCTACCAACAACTCGACACCGCCGCCAACCAACTGGCCCACCTGCTCATCGACCACGGCGCCCGCCCCGGCACCACGATCGCGCTGCTGCTCCCGCGCGGCACCCAGGCCATCACCGCGATCCTGGCCGTCCTCAAAACCGGGGCCGCCTACCTACCCATCGACCCCGCCCAACCCCCCCAACGGATCGCGTTCATCCTCACCGACGCCGCCCCCACCGCCGCGATCACCACCACCGAATTACGTTCCCGCCTCGACGGATTCAACCTCACCATCATCGACATCGACGACCCCACCATCGACCACCAACCCCCCACCCCGCCACCACCACCACACCCCCACCACATCGCCTACCTGATCTACACCTCCGGCACCACCGGCACCCCCAAAGCCGTCGCCATCACCCACCACAACGTCACCCAACTCATGCACTCGCTGCACGCCCCCCTGCCCGCGAAAGCAGTGTGGTCGCAATGGCACTCGCTGGCCTTCGATGCCTCGGTCCAGGAGATCTTCGGCGCGCTGTTGGATGGTGGGCGCCTCGTAGTCGTGCCCGAGGAGATCACCCGCTCACCCCAAGACCTCCACGCCCTGCTCATCGACGAACACGTCACCGTCCTCAGCCACACCGCTTCTGCTGCGGCGGCGCTGTCGCCGGAGGGGTTGGATTCGGTGGCGTTGGTGGTGGGTGCTGAGCCCTGTCCGGCCGAGGTGGTCGATCGGTGGGCGCCCGAGCACGTGATCGTCAATGTCTACGGTCCGACCGAGACCACCGTGGATGCGGCAATCAGTGCGCCGTTGCGGGCGGGTTCAGGCGTGGTGCCAATCGGTGCACCGGTGTCGGGGGCGGCGTTTTTTGTGTTGGATGGGTGGTTGCGGCCGGTCCCGGTGGGTGTGGTCGGGGAGTTGTATGTGGCCGGTGAGGGTGTCGGGCTGGGGTATGTGGGCCGGGCGGGGTTGACCGGGTCGAGGTTTGTGGCATGCCCGTTCGTGGGCGCGGGAGCGCCAGGACAACGGATGTATCGCACCGGGGATCTGGTGCGCTGGAGCGAGGACGGGCAGCTGCACTGTCTGGGCCGCGCCGACGAGCAGGTCAAGATCCGCGGCTACCGCATCGAGCTCGGCGAGGTGCGCGCCGCGCTGGCCGCACTCGACGGGGTCGACCAAGCGGTGGTGATCGCCCGCGAGGACCACCCCGGTGACAAGCGCCTGATCGGCTACATCACCGGGACCGCCGATCCGGTCACCCTCCGGGCCGCGCTGCGCGAGCAGCTACCGGCCTACATGATTCCGGCCGCGGTCCTGGTGCTGGCGGCGATGCCGTTGACCGTCAACGGCAAACTCGACACCCGCGCCCTACCCGCCCCGGAATACCAAGACACCGACCGCTACCGCGCACCCACCGACGCCGTCGAAGCGACCCTGGCCGCGATCTACGCCCACATCCTCGGCGTGCCACGAGTCGGGCTCGACGACTCCTTCTTCGACCTGGGCGGGCACTCACTGCTGGCCATGCGACTGGTCGCCCGCATCCGCACCGAACTCGGAGTCGACGTCGCCGTCCAAGCCGTCTTCGACGAACCCACCGTCGCCCGGCTGGCCAAACGAATCAAGCCACCCGGTGCGGAACCCCTACCAACAGAATTGACGGCACACGAGCGGCCCGCGATCATTCCATTGTCCTTTGCCCAGCAACGACTTTGGTTCGTCGACCAGTTGCAGGGACCGTCACCGGTCTACAACATGGCGGTGGCGTTGCGCCTGCGCGGGCGTCTTGACGCGGAGGCGCTGGGTGCGGCACTGGCCGATGTGGTGGGTCGCCACGAGAGCCTGCGGACTCTGTTTCCCGCCGTCGAGGGGATAGCGCGGCAGTTGGTAGTGCCCCCCGAGCAAGCGGAATTCGGTTGGCAGATCGTTGATGCCACCGGCTGGTCGGAAAGCCGTCTTGATGAGGCGATCGAGGAAACGGCGCGGCACACGTTTGACCTGGCAGCTGAGATCCCCTTGCAGGCAAGGCTTTTTCGTGTAGGCGAGGATGAACACGTGCTGATCGGCGTGGTGCACCACATCGCCGCCGACGGCCTATCGGTCGCTCCGCTGATCAAGGACCTGGGGGCGGCCTACGTCAGCCGGTCCGGCGGCTATGCGCCGGGCTGGGCGCCGTTGGCGGTGCAGTATGCGGATTACACGCTGTGGCAGCGCGAGCGACTCGGCGATATCGACGACAGCGGCAGTCCCATCTCCGCACAGCTGGCCTACTGGGAGAACGCCCTGGCGGGCATGCCCGAACGGCTTGCGCTGCCCACCGATCGGCCCTATCCGCCGGTGGCTGATCAAAGCGGCGCCAGCATGGCGGTGGACTGGCCCGTCGATTTGCAGCAGCAGGTCGCCCGGGTGGCTCGGGAAAACAACGCGACCAGCTTCATGGTGATGCAGACGGCGCTGACGTTGCTGATGAGCAAGCTCAGCGCGAGTTCTGATGTGGCAGTGGGGTTTCCGATCGCCGGCCGGCGCGACCCGGCTCTCGATGATTTGGTGGGTTTCTTCGTCAACACCTTGGTGCTGCGGGTCGATCTGACCGGCGACCCCACCGTCGTCGACGTGCTGGATCAGGTACGGGCCCGCAGTCTGGCTGCCTACGAGCATCAAGACGTGCCGTTCGAAGTGATCGTCGAGCGACTCAACCCCACCCGATCCTTGAGCCATCACCCACTTGTGCAGGTGATGTTGGACTGGCAACAGGCGCCCGTAGACACCGGCAATCCCGTCCCCGGGTTGATGCTTGGTGACCTGCAGGTCACCGAGCTGCCGCTGCAGACCCATACCGCCCGGGTGGATCTGTCGTTCTCACTGGTTGAACGCTGGAATAAGACCGGCGAGCCCGCCGGGATCGGCGGGGCGGTGGAATTTCGCACCGATGTGTTCGACGCCGCCAACATCCACACGATGATCGAGCGGTTACGACGCGTGGTGGCGGCAATGACCACCGACCCGACCCGGCGGCTGTCTTCTATCGATGTGCTCGACGAAGTTGAGCGCGCCCACCTCGATGAATGGGGCAACCGGGCCGTGCTGGCTCACCCCGCGCCGGTCGCGGTGTCGGTTCCCGCACTGTTCGCCGCACAGGTTAGCCGAAAACCGGCAGCCGAGGCGTTGACGTTCGGGCACCAGTCGCTGAGCTATCGGAGACTCGACGAAGCCGCTAACCGGTTGGCGCACTTCTTGACCGGCCGCGGTGTCGGCGCGGGGGGGTGCGTGGCGCTGGTGTTGGAGCGCTCGGCCCAGGCCGTGGTGGCCATGCTGGCGGTGCTGAAGACCGGGGCGGCATATCTCGCGATCGACCCGGCACTGCCGGAAGCGCGGATGCGGTTCATGCTCGACGACGCCGGTCCGAACGCCGCAATCACCACCGAGGCGCTGCGCTCGCGGATCCCGCGACGCGACCTGCCGGTGATAGACGTCGACGATCCCGCTGTCGACAGTCAGCCCAGCACCGCGTTGCCGCTGCCGAAGCCTGACGACATCGCGTATCTGATCTACACCTCCGGCACCACCGGTACACCTAAAGGTGTCGCCGTCACCCACCACAATCTGAACCATTTGGCAGCATCGTCGCCTCGGGGCCTGCCGACGGAGCAGGTGTGGACGCAGTGTCACTCCTATGCTTTCGACTTCTCGGTGTGGGAGATCTGGGCCGCGCTATTGGGTGGTGGCCGGCTGGTCGTGGTCCCCGATTCAGTGGTCCGCTCACCCGACGACTTCCACGCGCTGCTGATCCGCGAACAGGTCAATGTGCTCACCCAGACCCCATCGGCGGTGACCGCACTCAACCCCCAGGGGTTGGAGTCGGTGGCGTTGCTGCTCGGCGGCGAGGCCTGCTCGGCGGAGGTGGTCGATCGATGGGCGCCCGGCCGGGTGGTGATCAACGCTTACGGGCCCACCGAGGCCACGGTGTATGCCTCGATGAGCGCACCGCTGAACGTCGGGGTCGATGTGGCGCCGATCGGCGCACCGGTATCAACGGCGGCGCTGTTCGTCCTCGACGAGTCGCTGCGGCCGGTGCCCCCTGGCGTGGTCGGAGAGTTATATGTGGCCGGCCGCGGGGTGGGCGTCGGCTACCTGGGCCGGGCGGGTTTGACGGGGTCGCGATTCGTTGCGTGTCCGTTCGTGGGTGCAGGAGCACCCCCAACGCGGATGTATCGGACCGGCGACCTGGTGCGCTGGCGTGCCGACGGCCAACTGCAATACCTCGGGCGCGCCGACGAGCAGGTCAAAATCCGCGGATACCGCATCGAGCCGGGAGAGGTCGAGGCCGTCCTGGCCAGCCTGGACGGCGTGGAGCAAGCGGTAGTGATCGCTCGCGAGGACCGGCCCGGCGAACCGCGTCTCGTGGGGTATCTCACCGGAACCGCCCAGCCGGCCACCGTTCGTGCGGCGTTGGCCGAGCGGATGCCGGCCTACATGGTCCCGGCCGCAATCGTGGCGTTGACGGCGTTGCCCTTGACGGTCAGCGGCAAACTCGACAAACGGGCCTTGCCGGCACCGGAGTACGACGACGCCGACCGTTACCGCGCTGCGAGCACTCCCACCGAGGAAATCCTGGCCGGCATCTACGCCCAGGTGCTCGGGCTCGAGCGGGTCGGGGTAGACGACTCCTTCTTCGACCTGGGCGGGGATTCGCTTGCCGCGATGCGTCTGGTCGCCGCGGTCAACACCGGTATGGACAGTGGCCTTCGGGTGCGCACCCTGTTCGAGGCGCCCACAGTGGCCCAGTTGGCACTTCGCCTGGGCGCGGATGAGGATCGACTCGAGCCGCTGACGCCCGCCGAGCGGCCTTCGGTGGTGCCGCTGTCGTTCGCCCAGAAGCGGTTGTGGTTCATCGACCAGTTGCAGGGGCCGTCGCCGGTTTACAACTTGGCAGTGGCTTTGCGCTTGCACGGGCACCTCGATGTCGACGCGCTGGCCGCCGCGTTTGCTGATGTCGTGGGCCGACATGAGAGCCTGCGCACGCTGTTCATCGCCCCCGACGGAATTCCCGAGCAGCGTGTCATCGAGCGCGAGCGGGCCGACTTTGGTTGGCAGGTTGTCGACGCCACCGCCTGGCCGGCCAGCCGTCTGCACGAGGCCGTCCGAGAGGCGGCGGGGCACACTTTCGACCTGGCTGGCGAGATTCCCCTGCGCGCCAGGGTTTTTCGCGTCGCCGACGACGACCACGTACTGGTGGCTGTTGCCCACCACATCGCGGCGGACGGCTGGTCGGTCGCTCCGCTGGTGACTGACCTGGGCGCGGCGTACGCCAGCCGGTGTGTCGGCCAAGCCCCGGGCTGGACCGAATTGCCGGTGCAGTACATCGATTACACGCTGTGGCAGCGCGCACAGTTCGGTGATCTCGACGACAGCAGCAGTCGAATCGCAGCGCAGCTGGCCTACTGGGAAGAGGCCCTGGCGGGAATGCCCGAGCGGCTGGCGCTCCCGACTGATCGGCCCTATCCGCTGGTTGCCGATCAGCGCGGCGCCACCGTGGCGGTGGACTGGCCCGCCGAGTTGCAGCAGCAGGTCACCCGGCTGGCTCGCGAGCACAACGCAACCAGTTTCATGGTGATCCAAGCCGCGTTGGCGGTGCTGTTGGCCAAGCTCAGCTCCAGCAATGATGTGGCGGTGGGGTTCCCGATTGCCGGGCGGCGTGACCCTGCGCTGGACGGGCTGGTGGGTTTTTTCGTCAACACCCTGGTGCTGCGGCTCGATCTGACCGGTGATCCCGCCGTCGCCGAGATGCTGGCGCAGGTACGAGGGCGCAGCCTGGCCGCCTACGAGCACCAAGACGTGCCGTTCGAAGTGATCGTCGACCGACTCAACCCCACCCGATCCCTGACCCATCATCCGCTGGTGCAGGTCATGTTGGCGTGGCAGAACGTACCGGGAGATACCGGTCATCCGACCGCCGGACTGACGCTCGGTGACCTGCAGGTCACCCCGCTGCCGGTCGACGCCCGGGTCGCCCGGGTGGACCTGTCGTTCTCGCTGGCCGAACGCTGGAGCGAGACCGGGGAGCCCGCGGGGATCGGCGGCACGGTGGAGTTCCGTACCGACGTGTTCGACGCCCTCAGCATCGAGACGCTGATCGAGCGATTACGCCGGGTACTGGTGGCGATGACCGCCGATCCGGCGCAGCGCCTGTCGTCGGTGGACGTGCTGGATGACGTTGAGCACGCCCGGCTGGAGAAGTGGGGTAATCGGGCGGCACTGACCGCGCCGCTGAGCCCGACGGTTTCCATTCCGGCGTTGTTCGCCGAACAGGCGGCGCGGACTCCGGAGGCTGTGGCGGTCAGCTGGGGTGGTAATTCGTTGCGCTACCGCGAGCTTGACGAAGCGGCTAACCGGTTGGCGCACTTACTGGTTGGTCAAGGCGTCGGGCCGGGGCAGCGGGTGGCGCTGTTGTTGCCCCGGTCGGCTGAGGCGATCGTGGCGATTTTGGCGGTGGTGAAAACCGGAGCGGCTTATGTGCCGATTGATCCGGCGGTGCCGGAGGCACGGGTCGAGTTCGTGCTCGACGACGCCGCGCCGATCGCGGCGATCACCACGACAGATTTGGCGGCCCGGCTGGATGGCCGCGGTCTGCTGGTCATCGATGTCAACGACCCGGGCGTGGGGAGCCAGCCCAGCACCGACTTGCCCGCGCCGGCACCTGAGGACATCGCGTACCTGATCTACACCTCTGGTACCACGGGAACCCCGAAGGGCGTGGCCATTCCGCACCGCAACGTGACGCGGTTGCTGGCGACGCTGGACGCCGAGTTGGGGATGTCGGCCGGGCAGGTGTGGACGCAATGCCATTCCCTGGCCTTCGACTTTTCGGTGTGGGAGATCTGGGGCGCACTGTTGTACGGCGGACGGCTGGTGCTGGTGCCCGACCCGGTGGTGCGCTCGCCGGAAGAGCTCCACGCCTTGCTGGTTGCGGAAGAAGTCAATGTTCTGAGCCAGACCCCGTCGGCGTTCTATGCGTTGCAGACCGCCGACGGGTTGTCGCCTGAACTGGGCCGTCAACTCAGGCTGGAGGCCGTGATTTTCGGCGGCGAGGCGCTCGAGCCGCAGCGCCTCGGCGCATGGCTTGACAGCCATCCGGATTCACCGCGACTGATCAACATGTACGGCATCACCGAGACAACGGTGCATGCCTCATTCCGCGAGATCCTCGCCCGCGATGTCGGCAGCGCGCTGAGCCCGATCGGTACGCCGTTGGCCCACCTCGGCTTCTTCGTGCTCGACGGGTCGCTGCGGCCGGTACCGGTGGGTGTGGTCGGGGAGTTGTATGTGGCCGGCGCCGGGGTGGCCGATGGCTACGTGGGCCGTGCGGGGTTGACCGGATCACGTTTTGTGGCATGCCCATTCGGGTCACCGGGGTCGCGCATGTATCGCACCGGGGATCTGGTGTGGTGGCACGCTGACGGGCAGCTGCGGTATGTGGGGCGCGCTGACGAGCAGGTCAAGATTCGCGGCTATCGCATCGAACTCGGGGAAGTCCAGGCCGCGTTGAGTGCGCTGCCGGGGGTTGAGCAGGCGGTGGTGATCGTCCGTGAGGACCGTCCCGGCGACAAGCGTCTGGTGGGTTACGTCATTGGCACGTCGGATCCGGCCGAACTGACTTCGCGGCTGGCTGAGCGGCTGCCGGCGTATATGGTTCCGGCTGCCGTGGTGGCGGTGGAGGCGTTGCCGCTGACGGTCAACGGCAAACTCGACACCCGCGCCCTGCCCGCGCCTGAATATCAAGATCTCGATCGTTATCGGGGTCCCAGTGATGCGGTGGAAGAGATCCTGGCCGGGATCTATGCCCAGGTGCTGGGCTTGGAGCAGGTTGGCGTCGACGAATCGTTCTTTGAGCTCGGCGGCGACAGCATCCTGTCGATGCAGGTGGTGGCGCGGGCGCGGGCCGCGGGGGTGGTGTGCCGGCCGCGCGACGTGTTCGTCGAGCAGACCGTGGCCCGGCTGGCCCGGGTCGCCGGGGTGACCACCGGTGCGGACGAAGTGATCGACGAGGGTGTCGGGCCGGTTGTCGCCACGCCGATCATCTCCTGGCTACAGGGTGTGCAAGGTCCGGTGGATCAGTTCAACCAAACGGTGTTGCTGCAGGCGCCCGCAGGTGTGACCGAGGCCGACATCGTGGCGCTGCTGCAGGCACTGATGGATCGGCACGCGACGCTGCGGCTGCGGATCGAGGACGACGGCGCCGGGGCGTGGTCGCTGCACGTGCCCGAAGCGGGTGCAGTGGATGCGCGCGCGTGCGTGCAAACCGTGGACGCACTGACTGACGACGCGGTGATCAAGGCACGGTCGCGGTTGAATCCCGCCGCGGGGGTGATGGTGAGCGCGCTGTGGGCCGGCTCCACAGCCCAGTTGGTGGTGATCGTTCATCATTTGGCCGTGGACGGGGTGTCGTGGCGAATTCTGTTGGAGGACCTCAACATTGCCTGGTCTCAGCATCGCGGTGGGCGGCAGGTGGAATTGCCGGCACCGGGGATGTCGTTTGCCCGGTGGGCGTCGTTGCTCGTAGAGCATGCGCACCGCCGGGAAGTGGTGGAGCAGGCCGACACCTGGCGGCAGATCGCGGCGGTCCCTGCGGCGCTTCCGGCCGTGCGCCCCGAGACAGATACCTACGAAACCGCCGGGCAGTTGTCGGTCTCGCTGGATGCCGAAACGACCCGCATGCTGCTGGGTGAAGTGCCGACGGCCTTTCACACCGGCATTCACGACATTTTGTTGATCGCGTTCGGGTTGGCACTGTCAGAGTTTTTGGGAACCGGCGCGTTGTCGGTCGGTATTGATGTGGAGGGTCACGGGCGTCAGGAAGAGCTGGGCGTTGATGTCGACCTGTCGCGCACGGTGGGGTGGTTCACCACCAAATATCCGGTGGCGCTGGCCGTCGGCGGGCTCTCCTGGGTGCAGGTGGTCGCCGGTGATGCGGGGTTGGCGGCGGTGATCAAAGCCGCCAAGGAGCAGCTACGCGGCCTGCCGGATCCGTTGACCTACGGAGTGTTGCGTTACCTGAACCCCGATGTCGATCTGCGCGGGTCCGACCCGCCGATCGGGTTCAACTATCTGGGGCGGCTGGGTGCCGGGTCGGCTGAGGTGTCCGCGCAAGGGTGGCGGCTCAGCCCGGACGGTGGGTCGGTCGCGGGGGTCGCCATAGCTATCCCCATGCCGCTGATGCACACCGTGGAACTCAACGCAGGCACCGTGGACACCGACACCGGGCCGCGGCTGCAGGCGGGATGGACGTGGGCTCCCTCCGCACTTGATCACGCGCAGATCGGTCGGCTCAGTCGGTTGTGGTTCGACGCCTTGGCCGGCATTTGCGCCTATGTCAGGCGGGGTGGTGGCGGGTTGACGCCATCGGATATCGCGCCGGCGAAGCTGAGTCAGCAACAGATCGACGAACTGTGCCGACAGTACGACCTCGCCGATATCTTGCCGTTGACTCCCCTGCAGCAGGGGCTTCTCTTTCACGCCAACCCCGCGCACGGCAGCGACGATGCGTACGCGGTGCAACTGGACATCACGTTGAACGGTCGCCTCGATCCACACCGTCTGCGCGATGCCGTGCGCACCGTCGTGACCCGACACCCCCACCTGGCGGCGCGCTTCTGCCCCCGCTTTGACGAGCCGGTGCAGATCATCCCCGCCGATCCCGTGACGCCCTGGCGATCCGTCGACCTGAGCGGCAGCGATCGAGACCTCGATGAGCAGATCCGGCAGGTGTGTACCTCTGAGCGTGCCGCGGTTTTCAATCTCGCCGACGAGCCGGCCTTTCGTGCGGTGTTGATCCGCACCGGCGACGATCAGCATCGGTTTGTGCTGACGAATCACCACATCGTGCTGGACGGCTGGTCGCTGCCAAACCTGCTGCGGGAGGTATTCGCCAGCTATTACGGGCAGCGGTTACCCGCGGCCCCGCCGTACCGCAGGTTCATCACCTGGCTGGCCGGTCGGGACCGCGACGCCGCCCGCGCAGCCTGGCGTGCGGCGCTCGCCGGATTCGACACACCCACCTTGGTCGGCCCGCCGGACCGATTGGGGCTGGGACGGCGAGCTGTGACTTCGTCGCGGGTACCCGAGCACATCACCCGGGCCCTCGGCGAGCTGGCGCGGTCATCCCACACCACCGTCAACATCGTGCTGCAAAGCGCCTTCGCGCAGATTCTGATCTGGCTGACTGGTCACCACGATGTCGCTTTCGGCACCGTGGTCTCAGGCCGGCCGACCGATCTGGCCGGCGCAGACTCGATGATCGGCTTATTGATCAACACGGTGCCGGTACGGGCAACCGTCACCGCGGCAACCACCACCACCGACCTGCTGCAACAACTGCACAGCGCCCACAACGACACGGTCGAACACGAACACCTGGCGCTCAGCGATATCCACCGCGTCACCGGCCAGGAAAGACTCTTCGACACCGTCTTCGTCTACGAGAACTACCCGACCGACGCTGCCGCGTTGTCGAGCGCGGACGGGTTGGTCATAGCCGGTATCACCAATCGCGACTACTACCACTACCCCCTGGCGATCCAAGCAGTGCCCGGTCGCGAACTGGAACTCCATATCCAATACCGCGCAGATGTCTTCGAAGACAACGACATCGCAGCGATGATCGAGCGCTTCCAGCGGGTGCTGGTGGCGATGACCGCCGACCCGACACAGCCGTTGTCGTCGATGGTTCTCCCCGATGCCGGTAAGCATCGGGCCCGCGTGGCGCACCCGGCCGGCCGGCCGACATCGGCACCCGAACACCGGGACAACGGCGATGGTTATCACGCCCCCGCCTCGCTGGTCGAGCAAATCCTGGCCGGCATCTGCGCTGAGGTGCTGGGTGTCGACCGCGTCGGGGTCGATGAGTCGTTCTTCGAGCTGGGCGGGGATTCCCTGTCCGCGATGCGGGCGATCGCCGCGATCAACACAGCCCTGAACACCCACCTGGCGGTGCCCACCCTGATCAACGCCCCATCCGTGAGACGCCTGAGCGAACAGTTGAGCGGTCATGGCAGTCCGCCACAAGAACTTCCCGTCGTAAGTCCGGCCAGCGAGATCTAGCGCCGTGGATTTCGACAGCGGCTGCCGTTTCCGGCACGCCAGCCGGGGGCGGTTGTATGCGGATCGCTGATGTTTTGCCGTTGACGCCGTTGCAGCAGGGGTTGTTGTTTCATGCTCGTGCTGGGCGGGGTTGTGGTGATGATGATGTGTATGCGGTGCAGCTTGATCTGGGGTTGAGTGGTCGGGTTGATCAGCATCGGTTGCGGGATGCGTTGTATGCGGTGGTGAATCGGCATCCGCAGTTGGTGGCCCGGTTCTCGGGGCAGTTCGAGGAGCCGGTGCAGATCATTCCGGCGGATCCGTGGGTGCCGTGGCGCTATGTCGACATCGCCGATGAGGGTGGCGGTGTCGGGGTGGGCGAGCTGGTGGGGCGGGTGTGTGCCGCCGAGCGGGCCGCGGTGTGTGATCTGGGTGATCAGCCGGTGTTTCGGGCGGTGTTGATCCGGGTGGGTGAGGATCGGTACCGGTTTGTGTTGACCAATCATCACATCGTGATGGATGGCTGGTCGTTGCCGATTGTGGTGCGCGAGTTGTTCGCCAGTTACGGCGGGCAGCGGCTGGCGCCGGCGGGACCCTATCGCCGGTTTATCACCTGGCTGGCCGGTCGTGACCGCGACAGCGCGCGGGCGGCGTGGGCCGCGGCGCTGGCCGGGGTGGACACCGCCACCCTGGTGGGCCCACCGGGGCGGGTCGGGACCGGGCGGCGCGCGACGGCCAGCGCGCAGGTGCCCGCCGCGCTGAGCGCGGCGGTCACCGAGTTGGCCCGCTCGTCTCAGACCACCGTCAACATCGTGTTGCAGGGCGCCTACGCCCAGCTGCTGGGCGGGTTGACCGGCCGCGGTGACGTCGTCTTTGGGACCACGGTGTCCGGGCGCCCGCCCGAGCTGCCCGGCGCCGAGGCGATGGTGGGGTTGTTGATCAACACCGTGCCGGTGCGGGCCACCATGACCGCGGCCACCACCACCGCCGATCTGCTCGCCCAGCTGACCCGCGCCCACCACCACACCCTGGACCATCAACACCTGGCGCTCAGCGAGATCCACCGCCTCACCGGCCACGACCAACTCTTTGACACCTTGTTCGTCTACGAGAACTATCCGCTGGACACCACCGCCCCGCTCGGGGTCGACGGGCTGGCCGTCACCGAGGTCAGCACCAGCGAATACAACCACTACCCGCTGGCCATGCAGGCGCTGCCGGGCACCGAGCTGGGCCTGCGCGCCGAATACGACACCGCGGTGTTTTCCGCCGCCGACATCGACGCCCTGTTCGCCCGGATGCGCACGCTGCTGGCGGCCATGACCGCCGACCCCACCACCGCGCTGTGCCGCATCGACGTCCTCGATGACACCGAACACACCCGCCTCCAGCAGTGGGGCAACCAGGCGGTGCTGGGCGCCCCCGCACCGGCGCCGGCCTCGATCCCGGCGGTGTTCGCCACCCAGGTCGCCGCCACCCCGCACGCGATCGCCCTGACCTGCGGCCCCCACCAGCTGACCTACCAACAACTCGACACCGCCGCCAACCAACTGGCCCACCGGCTCATCGACCACGGCGCCCGCCCGGGCACCACGATCGCGCTGCTGCTCCCGCGCGGCACCCAGGCCATCACCGCGATCCTGGCCGTCCTCAAAACCGGGGCCGCCTACCTGCCCATCGACCCCGCCCAACCCCCCCAACGGATCGCGTTCATCCTCAACGACGCCACCCCCACCGCCGCGATCACCACCACCGAATTACGTTCCCGCCTCGACGATTACAACCTCACCATCCTCGACACCGACGACCCCACCATCGACCACCAACCCCCCACCCCGCCACCACCACCACACCCCCACCACATCGCCTACCTGATCTACACCTCCGGCACCACCGGCACCCCCAAAGCCGTCGCCATCACCCACCACAACGTCACCCAACTCATGCACTCGCTTGATGTGGAGCTCTCGCCGGGGCAGGTGTGGTCGCAATGGCACTCCTATAGCTTCGACGTCTCGGTATGCGAGATCTGGGGAGCCCTGCTTCGTGGTGGGCGCCTCGTAGTGGTGCCCGAGGAGACCACCCGCTCACCCCAAGACCTCCACGCCCTGCTCATCACCGAACACGTCACCGTCCTCAGCCAGACGCCGTCCGCCTTTTACGCCTTGCAAACAGCCAACGCGATCCGACCTGATCTGGGACGTCAGCTCGAGCTCCAGGCCGTAGTGCTGGCGGGTGAAGCACTGGAACCTGAGCGTCTCTTGCCATGGCGCAACGATCACCCTGGTCTGCCGCGGCTGCTCAACCTTTACGGCACCACCGAGACAACGGTGCATGCCTCGTTCCGAGAAATCATCGACGCCGACATCGACGGCACGGTCAGCCCGATCGGGCGGCCACTGACCCATCTGGCGTTTTTTGTGTTGGATGGGTGGTTGCGGCCGGTCCCGGTGGGTGTGGTCGGGGAGTTGTATGTGGCCGGTGAGGGTGTCGGGCTGGGGTATGTGGGCCGGGCGGGGTTGACCGGGTCGAGGTTTGTGGCGTGCCCGTTCGTGGGCGCGGGAGCGCCAGCACAACGGATGTATCGCACCGGGGATCTGGTGCGCTGGAGCGAGGACGGGCAGCTGCACTGTCTGGGCCGCGCCGACGAGCAGGTCAAGATCCGCGGCTACCGCATCGAGCTCGGCGAGGTGCGCGCCGCGCTGGCCGCACTCGACGGGGTCGACCAAGCGGTGGTGATCGCCCGCGAGGACCACCCCGGTGACAAGCGCCTGATCGGCTACATCACCGGGACCGCCGATCCGGTCACCGTCCGGGCCGCGCTGCGCGAGCAGCTACCGGCCTACATGATTCCGGCCGCGGTCCTGGTGCTGGCGGCGATGCCGTTGACCGTCAACGGCAAACTCGACACCCGCGCCCTACCCGCCCCGGAATACCAAGACACCGACCGCTACCGCGCACCCACCGACGCCGTCGAAGCGACCCTGGCCGCGATCTACGCCCACATCCTCGGCGTGCCACGCGTCGGGCTCGACGACTCCTTCTTCGACCTGGGCGGGCACTCACTGCTGGCCATGCGGCTGGTCGCCCGCATCCGCACCGAACTCGGAGTCGACGTCGCCGTCCAAGCCGTCTTCGACGAACCCACCGTCGCCCGGCTGGCCAAACGAATCCGACCCGACGTCGGCACAATGGCCATGGCAGCGCTGACGTTGCGCCAGCGGTGGCACAGCCGGTGACCTCCGTCAGCGATCGGTCACCACATCAGTGGCACTAACCGGTGACGAACCGTCTGGGTGTACTCGCGGTACCCCGTCAACTCGTCCCGGAGCAGCTTCTCCTCGTCGCGGATACGCACGGCGAGCACGATCAGGCCGGGTACGACAAAGACGAGTCCCCAATAGGAACCGAGCGCAAGGGGGATGCCGACCAGCATGATCACGTTGCCGGTGTACATCGGGTGTCGCACCAGCCCATACAAACCGGTGGAGACAACCGTCTGACCCGCCTCTACCTGAACGGTTGAGGCCGCATAGCTGTTCTGGATGAGCACCAGCGCCACCACGCCCAGTCCGACGGCCACCAGCACATCACCGACCAGGCAGATTGCCGGTGGTACCGGCGACCAGCCAAAGCGATGGTCGAGGGCGCTGACCACGACCATCGCCGCCAGCGACAAGTACAAGCCGGCGATCACGATCTTCTGCGCCGCTCGACTTTCCGCCGCCGGCCCTCCACGCATCCGGCGCTGCAACGCAGCGGGGTTGCTACGCAAGAGATAGATAGGGGGGATCTGCACCGAAATGGCAACCACCGCAAGGAAAACCCATGCCTGCCAATAATTGACGGTGCCTGCCGGGACAAACAGCATCAGCCCGAATACGGCGAACTCGACGAGACCGAAGACCAACAACTTAGGAATGGTTTTCACCGGTCCTCCTTCATCGCCTCGGCACCGCGCGCGAACAGTGCACCAAGATAGTTCAACTTGTGTCAAACACGCGTGCGGGGGTCGTCTGCGGAGTAACCTCCGCGTCATCGGTGGGGCCGCTTTTGATCCGAAAAGCTGTGCGCCCGCGGGCGTGCCCGCGGGAAGGAATACCGATGAGACAGTCTGCTCGAGTCGGTCAACTGGGAGTGCTGGCAGTCGGGATGAGCATCGGGGCGGCGCTGGCCTCCACCCCGCAGGTCGCCTCGGCCGACTCATCGACCGATCCGTCCTCGTGGCTCGATCAAGTGGTGAGTGGTCTGTCCTTGCCCGCCGCCGACGCCGCGGCGCCGTTGGATATTCAGATCTCCATCAGCGGTTATGACTTGTTCTCAACAACGGACAACACCGCCACCGCCACCTCCGGCTTCGGGAACTTCGCGATCGCGATCGGCGACGGTGCCCACGCCGACGCCGCCGGCGGCATTCTCAACTTCGCATTCGCCGACGGCGCCGGTACGTCTGCCGCCACCCCGGTGGGCGCGGACCTCGATTTTGCCGTCGCCGAAGGCTCGGGTAGCTCCGCCAACATCGGGCTGGGCGCGGATCTCGATTTCGCTTTGGCCGCCGGCGTCGGCAGCTCCGCCAATGTCGGGTTGGGCGCCAGCCTCGACAATGCGACCGCCCTCGGCACCGGTAGTTCCGCGATAGTCGGCGCCGGCAGCAGCCTGAGCTCAGCATTCGCCAACGGCACCAGCAGCGATGCCGTTGCCGGCGCGGGCAACGGCAACCTCGCCACGGCCATCGGCACGGACAGCTCCGCAATCACCGTCCTGGGCAACGGTGACCTCGCCACCGCCTCCGGTGGCGGCCAGGCGGTGGCCGGCGGCTTCCTGGGAAACGCCCTTGCCGACGGCGCCGGCAGCACCGCGTCGGCCACCGGCGTCGTCAACACCGCCATCGCCTTGGGCGGCAACGCCGAGGCTCAAGCCAGCGGCATCGGCGACCTCGCCTACATCTTCAACACCGGCAGCGCGCTCGACCAGGCTACTGCGAGTGGGGGCGACAACCTCCTCGCCGAGATCATCGGCACCGGCAGCACCGCCGAGGCCGGGTTTGGCAACTGGGACCTCGCCGCCGCCTTCGGCGACATGCTCCACGCGATGGCGACCGGTGGCAATTTCCTGTTCGACATCGTGCCGTCGCTGTAGTGGCTCTCGGGGTCCTGCCGGCTGGTCGAAGTTTGCTCCCGAACTGACCTCGGACATGGCTAGACTGCAACGGCTTGATTATTGAACGTACGCCCAATATGAATCACTTGAGGAGATGCCAAGCGGTGGTCGGGTCTTCCATTCCTGCTGTGCTCGAAGCGCGCGCCAATCTGGCGCCCAACGATCCAGCCTTCACGTATATCGATTACCAGCAGGACTGGGCGGGCGTGCCGGAAAGCCTGACGTGGTCGCAGCTGTACCGGCGGACGTCGAACGTCGCACAGCAGCTCAAAGCTTGCGGGGCAACGGGTGACCGCGCGGTGGTACTGGCCCCGCAGGGACTCGAGTACGTTCTTGCGTTTCTCGGCGCATTACAGGCCGGCTGGATCGCGGTTCCGCTGTCGGAGCCGCTGGGTGGCGCCAGTGATGAGCGTGTCAGTGCGGTCCTGCACGACGCGTCGCCGTCGGCCATTCTCACCACGTCCTCTGTCGCAGGCAATGTCGCCGGGCACATCCAGTTGAAGCCCGGTGAATCCGCGCCGTCGATCATCGAGCTCGATCTACTGGACCTGGACTCCCAGAATGGACCCGCTGCCGAACCCATCAATCACCCAGACATTGCATATCTGCAATACACCTCCGGGTCGACCCGGACACCTGCGGGAGCCGTGATCTCGCACCACAGCATGGTGACCAATGTCGAGCAGGTGGCGTCTGCGTACTACGACGACAACGGAGGTGTCGTTCCACCGGACACCACGATGGTGTCGTGGCTTCCGTTTTTTCATGACATGGGTTTGGTGCTGGGAATCATCACGCCCGTACTGTGGGGAGCTCACGCCGTCGTCACCAGCCCGGTGGCATTCTTGCAGCGCCCTGCGCGGTGGGTGCAATTGCTGGCGAGCAACTCTGGGGCCTTCACCGCGGCGCCGAACGTGGGTTTCGAATTAGCCCTGCGAAAAACGTCGGATGACGACATGGCCGGGCTCGACCTCGGCGGGGTGCGCAACATTCTCAGTGGCGCCGAACGTGTACAACCCGCGACGCTGCAGCGCTTCGCCGAGCGATTCGCCCGCTTCAATCTGCGACCCAGGGTGCTGCGGCCCTCCTATGGGCTCGCTGAAGCCACCGTATTCGTGGCGACCCGCGAATCGGGTCGACCGCCGGTAACCGTTCATTTCGAATCCGAGGAACTGACCGCCGGCCACGCGAAGCGGTGCGCACGCGGAAACGGGACAGCGCTGGTCAGTTACGGCATGCGGCAGTCGCCCGCGGTGCGCATTGTCGATCCTGAAACCAGGATCGAGTGCCCGGCGGAAACGGTCGGTGAGATTTGGGTGCATGGCGACAACGTCGCCGACGGCTACTGGCAAAGACCAGACGAGACCGAACGCACCTTCGGCGGAACGCTCGTCGATCCGTCGGCCGGAACCCCGGCAGGGCCGTGGCTGAGAACCGGCGATCGCGGCGTGATCTCCGAGGGCGAGCTGTTCATCATCGGCCGTATCAAGGATCTCTTGATCGTGTACGGGCGCAACCACTCTCCCGATGATGTCGAGGAGACGATCCAGGACATCACGCACGGCCGCTGCGTGGCGGTACAGGTTCCCGATGATGGCGGCGCGGAGAAGCTGGTCACCATCGTCGAACTCAAGCAGCGGGACGAACCCGAAGACGCCGCTATGCACAGGATGGGTGCCGTCCGGCGTGAAATCGCGGCGGCGATATCACGGACACACGGTCTGAGCGTGGCGGATCTCGTTCTGGTGTCCCAAGGTTCGATTCCCATCACCACAAGCGGCAAGGTCAGACGAAAGGACTGCATACAGCTGTATCTGCGCGACGAATTCACCCGCTTGGACGGGCAGTTCCGCCAGCCAGAGCAGCGCGTGAGCGACGACACCGGTCCGGGCGCCGGGGTCGACTCGGGATGGACTCAACGCCTGGGCACGCTGCGCAAGCTGCAACATGAGCTGCTGGTGGGGGTGGTGTGTGCGCAGGCCGCGGCTGTGTTGGGCCATCCCAATCCCAACGACATCGACCCAGCGTGCGCGTTCCAGGAACTGGGCTTCGATTCCGTGAAGGCCGCCGAGTTGCTCGACCGACTCAAAACCGCCACCGAGTTGCCGTTGTCGCCCACCATGGCCTTCGACTACCCCACCCCGGCCGCGCTGGCCACTCACCTGGGCCAGCTGCTGAGCGGGCCTGTTGCGGCGACTCCGCCGGTGGGGTCGCGAGAGCAGACCGACGAGCCGGTAGCAGTGGTGGGGATGGCGTGCCGCTTTCCCGGCGGGGTGGATTCGGCGGCAGCGCTGTGGGATCTGGTCGCCGGCGGCACCGACGCGGTCGGCGAGTTTCCCGCCGACCGCGGCTGGAATCTGGCGGACTTGTTCGATCCCGATCCCGACGCGGTGGGCAAGACCTACACCCGCGTCGGGGGGTTTCTGACGGAGGCGGCCGAGTTCGACGCCGATTTTTTCGGGATCTCAGGGCGAGAGGCCCAATCCATGGACCCTCAGCAGCGGCTGCTGCTCGAGGTGTGCTGGGAAGCACTGGAAACAGCCCGGATTGATCCGGCCACACTGGCGGGTTCGGAGACCGGGGTGTTCGTCGGAGCGTGGTCACAGTCCTACGGGGCGGGCGGTTCCGATGGCGTGGAGGGATACGCCCTTACCGGCCTGTCTACGAGTGTGGCCTCCGGGCGCGTCGCGTATGTGCTGGGTTTGCAGGGTCCCGCTCTCACCGTCGACACGGCCTGCTCGTCATCGCTGGTTGCCACGCATCTGGCGTGCCAGTCCTTGCGTAACGGCGAGTCGACCCTCGCTCTTGCCGGCGGTGCCACCGTGATGACCACGCCGTCGGTGTTCACCGAGTTCGCCCGCCAACGCGGGCTGGCTGCCGATGGGCGCTGTAAAGCCTTCTCCGCCAACGCAGATGGCACCGGCTGGGGCGAAGGGGCCGCGGTGCTGGTCCTGGAACGGCTCAGCGACGCCCAGCGCAACAATCACCCCGTGCTGGCGATCGTCGCGGGATCGGCGATCAACCAAGATGGTGCCTCTAACGGCTTGACCGCGCCTAACGGCGTCGCCCAGCGACGCGTCATAGCCCAGGCCGTTGCCAACGCCGGCATCGGGCTTGATCACGTCGATGTTGTCGAAGCCCACGGCACCGGCACCACTCTTGGCGACCCGATCGAGGCCGGCGCCCTGATCGCCACCTACGGCGCCGCGCGTGACGCCGAGCGGCCCCTGTGGCTGGGATCGATCAAATCCAATATCGGCCACACCCAAGCCGCCGCGGGCGCCGCCGGTCTCATCAAGATGATCGGGGCCCTCAACCACCAGAGTTTGCCGCCGACCCTGAACGTCGATGACCCCAGCCCGCACATCGACTGGTCAGCCGGCACGGTCCGGCTACTCACCGAACCGGTGCCCTGGCCGGCCGGCGATCATCCCCGCACCGCGGCGGTGTCGTCGTTCGGGATCAGCGGCACCAACGCGCACCTGATCCTGCAGCAGGCCCCTACCCCGCCGGCGGCCCCGGCCGACGCGGAAACTCCGGCCGAGCACACCGATCAGGATGCTGAATTCGGGTTACCGATGTGGACCGTGTCGGCGCGCACCCCCGCCGCGTTGTGCGCGCAGGCGGACCGGTTGCACCAGCACCTGGTCGGTCATCCCGATCTGGACCTCGCCGATGTGGCCTACAGCCTGGGCTCCACCCGCACACATCACTCCCACCGGGCAGTGATCACCGCGCCGGTATCCGCGGCCGATCCGCGCGAAGACCTGCTGGAGGCCCTGCGCGCCCTGCACACCGACCAACCGCACCCGCAGCTGACCCGACACCACTACCTGGCCCACCTTCGCAGTAAAACCGTGTTCGTCTTGCCCGGTCAAGGCGGCCAGTACCCCGGGATGGGTCGAGAGCTCTACGAACACCACCGCGTCTTCGCCGACATGGTCGACGACTGCGATAAAGCGTTGCGCCCGTTCACAGGTTGGTCGGTGCGCGAGGTCCTGTGTGGGGACGAGTCGGCCCCGTCGCTGGACCGAGTGGATGTGGTCCAGCCGGCGCTGTTCACGATGATGGTCTCGCTGGCCGAGGTGCTCAGCCGTTACGGCATCGTTCCCGACGCGGTGATCGGCCACTCCCAAGGCGAGATCGCCGCGGCATACATCGCCGGGGTGCTCTCCTTGCCCGAGGCCGCCGAGGTGGTGGCGCGGCGCAGTCAAGCGCTCAGCGCCCTGTGTGGCGCCGGCGGCATGGTGTCGGTCCTGCTGGACGCCGAGCAACTACAGCCGCGCCTGCAATCCTGGGGTGAGGCGTTGACGATCTCCGCGATCAACGGCCCCTCGCACACCATCGTCAGTGGGCACCCCGACGCGCTGGCGGAGTTCACCGCTGCGTGTGATCGTGACGGCATCCACGTCCGGTCCATCGCCGTCGATTACGCTGCGCACTCCGCTCAGGTCGAACCACTGCGTGACCGACTCTTGGCCGAGCTCGCCGACCTGGCCCCGGCGCCCTCCCGCATCCCGCTGTATTCCACAGTGGCAGGCGCACTTTCGGGCGATCCCCTCGACACCACCACGATGGACGGCGACTACTGGTATCGCAACTTGCGCGAGCCTGTCCGGTTCTATGACAGTGTGGTCGAGCGGTTGGCCGCCGGTGAGCACACGTTCGTGGAGTTGTCCCCGCATCCGGTATTGGCTCCGGCGATCACCGACACCCTGGCCCAGGTCGCGGCCGGGCGGACGCAATCCGCGATGGTCATCACGTTGCACCGGGACCGGCCCGACCAAGACAACCTGGCCACCACACTCGCTCAGCTGCACAGTCACGGCCACAGCCCGTCCTGGCCGGCGCTGTATCCCCACGCCCGCACCGTAGGGCTGCCCACCTACCCCTTCGAGCACCGCCGCTACTGGCTGGCCCCCGCCCCGACCGGCGACGCATCCGGGCTCGGCCTGGACCCCGCCGAACATCCCTTGCTCGGCGCGGTCGCCACACTGGCCGACGAAGACCGCGTCATGGTCAGCGGGCGGCTATCGCCCAGTACCCAGGACTGGCTGGTCGGCCACCAGGTCAACGACACCGTGGTGTTCCCGGCGACGGGGTTCATCGAGGTGATCCTGCGGGCCGGTGAGTTGGCCGGCTGCCCGGTGATCGACGAGCTGGTGCTGCACGCTGCCCTGATTCTGTCGGAGCAGGTGCCGACCGATCTGCAGGTCGTGGTGCAGCCGCCCGATGAGCAAGGGCAGCGGCCGTTCAGCGTGCACTCCCGCACCGGCGGCCAGTCCGGCATGTGGACGTTGCGCGCCAGCGGGGCGTTGAGGCCCGATCAGCCCGCGGCTGGGATCTCGTCCCTGCCGGTGCCGAGCGTGGGTGACCTCGACCAGGACGACTTCTATGAACGGCTGGCCCAGCGAGGTTACGGCTACAGCGGTCTGTTCCGGTCGGTGCGAGGGATCGGAGCCGACCCGGCTCGACCCGACGTCGTCTATGCCGAGGTGGCATTGCCCGCCGGCACCGACGTCGCCGGATACGGAATTCACCCCGCCCTCCTGGACGCCGCCCTGCACCCGCTGGCATCCGTGTTGGACGGCACCGGCGACGCCGACGCAGCGTCGCTGCGGATTCCGTATGTCTTCAGCGGGATCACGCTGCATGCCACCTCGGCCACTGCGCTGCATGTCCACCTGACCCGCAGCGGCGAGGACACGTTCGAGCTGCGCGCCACCGATCCCACCGGCGCTCCGGTGCTCACCATCAGCGCGTTGACTCTGCGCGCTGTCTCCGATCTGGTGGGCCCGACGACCTCGATGACCGGGCTATCCGACAGCCTGTTCGAGTTGGCCTGGCCGCCGGCGCACGAACAGCTGACGCCCGGCGGCTCCGACGGCACGATCTGCACCGACCCGTCCGCCCTGGCCCCGTGCCCGGACCTGGTCATCTGGCCCCTGCCGCTGAGCGACGCCGATCCGTTGCGGCGGGCGCACACCCTGACCCGCGACGTGTTGGCCCAACTGCAGGGATGGCTGGCCCGGTCCGACACCACCGGGGCCCGCCTGATGATCGTCACCCGCAACGCCGTCAGTGTCAGCGCCTACGACGGTGCTCGCGATCTGGCGCACGCGACGGCCTGGGCGCTGATCCACACCGCCCAAAACGAGCACCCCGACCGCATCGTGCTGCTCGATACCGATAACACCGTCACCGATGACGACCTGCTGGCCGTCGCCTCGACCCCACCGGCCGGCGAACCGCAGCTCGCGCTGCGCAACGGGGTTGTCCACATCCCCCGTCTGGTCCGCACCCCGACCCTGACCCCACCGGATGCCCCCGCCTGGCAGTTGGGCACCCCGCGCAAGGGCGACCTGGCCCACCTGGCCCTGCTCCCCAGCGACCCTCCCGCGACGCTTGCCCCGGGCCAGATCCGTGTTCAAGTGCGGGCCGCCGGGCTGAACTTCCGGGACATAGTCGTGGCGTTGGGCGTCATCGCCGACGACGGCATGGGCAGCGAAGCCGCCGGGATCGTCGTCGACACCGGCCCGGAGACATCGCTGCGTCGCGGCGACGCGGTGATGGGTCTGTTCCCGCACAATGCGTTCGCGCCCACCGCGATCACCGATGAGCGCATGGTGGTCCCCGTCCCGGCCGCGTGGTCGCTGACCCAGGCCGCCTCCGTGCCGATCGCGTTCCTGACCGCGTACATCGCGCTGGTCGAGATCGCCGGGCTGTCAACCGGGCAGCGGGTGCTCATCCACGCGGGCGCCGGGGGTGTCGGTCAGGCCGCCATCCAGATCGCCCGTCACCTCGGCGCCGAGGTGTTCGCCACCGCCCACCCGAACAAGCATCACGTGCTCAACGAGCTCGGAATCGACGCCGCGCACATCGCCTCGTCGCGCACGCTGGATTTCGCCGACTCGTTCCGCGACGCCACCGCCGGCCAGGGGATGGACGTCGTACTGAACAGCCTGCGCGGAGAATTCGTCGACGCATCGCTGCAATTGCTTTGCCGCGGAGGCCATTTCGTCGAAATCGGCAAGACCGACATCCGCCGGCCCGCCGACATCGCCGCGTCTTATCCCGGAGTCACGTATCAGGCCTACGACCTGGCCAGCGCGCCGGTGGACAGCCTGCAGCCGGCGTGGGCGGCCCTGACTCAGCTGTTCGGCGAGGGTGCCCTCGAGCCGTTGCCGACCACCGGCTACGGCCTGCTGAACGCCCCGCAGGCCTTCCGCGATATGAGCCAGGCCCGCCATACCGGGAAGATCGTCCTGATCCCTCCCGCGGTGTGGGATCCCGAGGGCACGGTTCTGATCACTGGCGGCACCGGGATGCTGGGCGGGATCGTCGCCGAACACCTGGTCACCCGCTACGGGGTCAAGCATCTGTTGCTGGTGTCTCGCAGAGGTCCCGACGCTCCCGGGGCCGGCGATCTGCAACAACGTCTGGCCCGTCTGGGCGCCCAGGTCGCCATCGACGCCTGCGATACCAGCGACCCGGCCGAGTTGGCCGCGCTACTCGACTCCATCGACACCGGCCACCCGTTGACCGCGGTCATCCACTCCGCGGGCGTCCTGGATGACGCCATGGTGACCGCACTGACCGCCGAACAACTCGACGCGGTCTTGGCCGCCAAAGCCGACGCCGCCTGGCATCTGCATCGCCTGACCGCCGACCGAGACCTGGCCGCGTTCGTCTTGTTCTCCTCGGCCGCGGGGATACTGGGCAGCCCGGGGCAGGCCAACTATGCGGCCGCCAACGCGTTCCTGGATGCGCTGGCCCGCGAGCGCAACCACACCCAGCGCCAGGCCACCAGCGTGGCCTGGGGCTACTGGCAGACCCCCAGCGGAATGACCGGCCACCTCGACGCGACCGATGTGAGCCGCCTGAGCAGCACCGGCCTGATTCCCATCACCAGCGAGCACGGCACGGCCCTCTTCGACGCCGCGCTCGCCCGGCAGCGGCCGAATGTCGTGGCCAGCCCTATCAACACCGGGGCGTTGACCCGGCACGCACGCCACCACACCTTGGATCCAGTGCTGTCCGCGCTGACCACCGGCCGCCGTCAAGCCGCCACCGCGAGCCCGCAGACCCTGGCCGCCCGGTTGTCCACCCAGACCGCCCATCAACGGCTCGACACCCTCACCGCGATGGTCACCGCCACCACCGCCGCCGTGTTGGCCCATCCCGACCAAGCCGCTCTCGACCCCGACCGCCCCTTCAAAGACCTCGGCATCGACTCACTGAGCGCCCTACAGCTGCGCAACAACCTCAACCAGCACACCGGCCTCGCCCTGCCGGCGACCATTGCCCTCGACTACCCCACCCCCACCACGCTCGCCACCCACCTCGCCGAGCTGTTAACCGACACCGTGGAGCCTGCCGCGCCGGCGGCTCAGGTCAGCACGCGCAACGACCAGCCGGTGGACAACAGGCTCGCGCCCGTAGATCAGGCGTCATTCCTCGCAATGCGAGCGACGCACGGCGCGCTGATCCAGGTCATTTGGATATATGGCCGTGCCATCGATGTTGACGGGTTACGGCGTTTCCAACGAAATCTCGGAAGCGGATTGTTGGGACGCCGAATCGAGCGGTCTCCGTTGCCCTTCGCGCGTGACCGCTGGGTCAAGGCTGCGGTGTCGGAGGACATCGATATCGCCGCAACACCGCGGCCGCGCGCCGATGTGAACGCGTGGGCCGACGACCAGGCACGCCTGTCCATTGATCCGGAGTTCGGACCCGGCTGGCATCTCGGGGTGCTTCCGCTCGAGGGCGGCGGGACCGCGGTGAGTCTGGTGGCATCGCACACGATCGTCGACGCGGTCGGGCTCGGCCAGGCGATCGAAGATGCCGCCGCGGGCAGGACGCGGGATCTGGGCTACCCCCCGCCGGGATCGCGCACCCGTAGGCGGGCGTTGCGTGAGGATCTTCAGCTCACCGTCAAAGAACTGCCCGACATGGCGCAGGCGTTGGCTGCCCTGGCTCGAAGGGCCCGGAGCGACCGCAAAGGATTCGCAACATCGATCAAAGTGGCGCCACCTGCCCCAAGGACCGCCGGCGACGATCAGGCGGTAGAGATACCCGCCCTGACCGCGTACATCGACCTGGCGGAATGGGATGCTCGCGCGAAAAGCCTTGGCGCAAGCAGTACCTCGCTTGTGGCCGGAGTCGCATCCAGACTCGCGGTGCGGATGGGACGTGTTCACGACGACGGAACGGTCACCCTACGCTTTCCGCTGACGCTGCGGACCGACGACGACACCCGCGGCAACGCGCTCACGATAGTCGACGTTCCAGTCGACCCAACGGATGCGGCGAGGCAGCTCGGCGAAATGCACGTCAAGATCACGCACGCAATGCTTGCGGCGATGGAGAACGCCGACGACGCGGTTTTGGCGACACTTCCACTGGCACAGCTGGTACCGAGGTGGGTGAACAAGGGGCTGGCAGCGAACGCGGCCGGCGGCGCCGGCCTTCCGGTCACCTGCTCCAATCTCGGTGACCTGTCCCCGGCGGCGAACCGGCCCGACGGCACCGATGCCGACTATGCGTACATGAGAAACCTCTCGCCCGATGTCAAGAAAAGCACTCTCGAACACATGGGTGGACAACTGTTCGTGGGTTCGGGGCGGGCCCGCGGGAAGATGGGTATCAGAATCTCCGCATACATTCTTGGCCGGCCAAATACCAAAGAGGATCTGCGGGACTGCGCGTCACGTACCTTGGCCGAATTCGATCTGGATGCAGAGATCGATTGCTGACCCGGCCGGGCTAGGCTGATCTCCATGGCACGCAAGGCCTTTGCCCACGATGCTGTCGTCGCGATGCAAGAGGGCGACAGCCCGAACGCCCCCGGCGGAGCGATCACCACCGCGCTGTGCGGAGGTTGGGACCATTCACCGCCGTGCCCGCTCGCGCCGCACTACGTCAGCAATGTTGCGGAGGGTGAAACCGTTTCGCTGCGAGTCGTTTTCGCAACCGAGCCGTCGAACGAGCAGCGCGTGCGCACCCTGATCGGGCAGGCCCTGGCCACCGGACAGTTGACCGTTCCGGACGGTCGCACCGCGCGGTGGGTATTACGGTCGGCCTGCGCGGGCAGCCTGCGCGGAGACGAGCAGGACCTCGCCGCGGATCTGATCACGCACTGACGTCGCGTTCACCGGCACAATCGCGTCGCGGATCGCCGCCAATATCGCTGGGTGGAAAGCGGAATGGTCGCCGATGGGTGCGGCGATCATGCGAGGCGGTTGTGGCGATCCGTGTAGCCGTTCCAGGGTTGCCCGGCCACCCCTGCAGGTGAGTTCCTCGACGTCATCGGGCGAAGCAATCAACGTCACGTCGACGCCACGGCGGGCGAGCGTCGGCAGCACAGCGTCCGGCAGCCACAGGAGTCCGACCCAGCCCAACACCCGCAGCAGGTGTCGCGGGAGGTGGTCGTGCATCCAACTCTTCATCGGCTCCCGGGGCGCATTGAGCAGAGCTTTCACCCGCGCTAAGCGGGAGGCCGACGGACCGCTGCCGGTGTCGACCGCCGCGTCGGGATACAGCGCCTTCCGACGCGCGTCCCACTGCGAGAGCAGGGTGGGGGTGACGCGCCAATTCCACGGCCGATGGTTCACCAGGATCGCCGAGCGGGCACCGATATCGCGGGCCGTATGAGCGGCGTACCACGAGCCGGAGCAGACACCGACGACCTCGAGTTCGCCCGCCTCCCGGCAGGCGTGCCGGGCCATCGTTATCGAGTCGGCAATGTCGGCCTTGGCGTACACGAAGCGCCAGGGGTCCCGGCCGATTCGGTCGGACAAGCCCAGTCCCGCCGGATCCCAGCGCAGCGCTTGTGACCCGGCAGCTGCGATGCAGCGCGCCGACTCCACCCATTCCCGCGCGGGCCCGATGTGCGAATCTTTGGCCGTCACGAAGAACAGCACGGTCTTTGCGGGCGGGGGGCCACCGCGCCGGGGCAGCGCGCGGATGGCGAACAGGCCGTCCGGCCCGACCCGTTCGATGCGCTCGACCACGTCGGCACCACCGGGCTCGTCGGCCGGCATCGTGACCGCGGTCCGGTAGCGAGGAACGGCGTCATGTATGCGAACGGGGCCGTGTGCGTCGATCCAGTCGGTAATCGCCTCGATCGCGGTGAACGGAATCGGCGCCAGAAACATTCGCGGCCGGGCGCACTCGGGCAGCCCGTCGGCTGTCATCGACTCGACGCCCCGGCCAGACGCCAGCGCGCACAGGTGCTTGTCCGTCTCGGCCGGTCGTCCTACGACGAGAACTTTGCCGACGCCGAACGCGTTCACCGGATCGGCATTCATTCGCAGCGCGGCGAATTCGGCGGCGGCGGGGTCGGTGAACCGCCCGCCGATGACCGTCACTTCACCGGGTGTGCCGGCGTTCTCGCCGACCGTCAACCGGAACAACGCGGTGTGTTCGCGGAGGTAACGCCTACCCGTGCCGGCCGGATCGAGGTAGACCACGCGGTCGACCCTGCGCGAGTGCCGCAGGTGCTCCTGCAGGATCAGGCACCCGGCGCGGACGCCGATGGCGGTCGTGGTCTCCGCGCCGATCAGCGAGAGGTAGTCGAGCGCATGACCGACACTCGTCACCCAGTTGACCACCGCGTCATCGCGTAGCTGACCGTGCGCGGAGTCACCCTGGCCCAGATAATCGAAGCGCAGCACGGCGAAGCCGCGCCCGGCGAGGCCGTCGGCGAGGGTCCGGTGCAGTGCAGCACTGTCCGTCCCCTCCTTCCCGAGCGATCCGCAGATCAGCACCCCGCCCCTGATCCGATTGTCAGCCGGCAGATGCAGTACGCCGAACAACGGCGAGTCAGGCGGTCCGAAAAATGTCGGCACCTCGGTCGTCGTCGACGCCGATGTCACCGGTTCCCGGTCACGCGGACCGCGCCGCCGTCGCACAAAAGCGCTGAGGCGCAACGGGATTGCGATCACAGTCATCAGGGCGAACGGCAGATATTCGGCTGCGTAACGCCAATATCGGATGTTGGGGTCGAGTGCGCCGAGCACGAAATCGCGACCGAACGCGACCAGAATGTAGGTCGTGGCCACCAACAGCAGCGGCCGCCACAAACGTCCCAGACTGTGCGTTCCGAACCCGAAGGACAACAGGGTCAACAGATAGGTGCAGGACAGCGCGGCCAGAAAGAACCACAGCACGCCGCCGCCCAGCGGAATCTGACCGATGACGACACCGAGCCAGACGACCAACCCGATGTGGACCTGAAGTGCGGCGGCGAAGGCCAGCCCCAAGGGTCGCGCGCGGCGCGCCAGCCCGGCGAAGGCCCGGCCGAACAAGACGGCCATCGCGCCGCCGGCATAGGCGGGCCAGAAAAAGAGGAACGACCAGCGCGCCGTGTAGCGCACCGCCTGCCCGATGCCGTCGGGACCGGTCCCGTCAGCGGCCAGAACGGCGACCGCAAGCGCGATGGCTCCGCCCGCCGCAGCGGCCATCCAGAACCACGCCGGATCGGGTCTGCGGGTCATGCCGCACCACAGACCACGACGAGCACCGCCATTGCGTGGCAATCGGCATGCGACAGAGACAGATTCGTGCTGAGCCAACCTTGTCGGCGGGCCCGCTCGGCGAGCGATCCGTTGAGACGGAGCCGGGGCAGCGGACCGTCCCGGGTCACCTCGATCTCGCGCAGCGGAAACGGCAGGCCGGGTTCGGCGAACGCCTTGATCGCCGCTTCCTTGGCCGCAAATCGGGCCGCCAGTCGTTGCACCCGGTTCCGGCCACGGCAGTCATCGATCTCGCCCGCGGTGAAAACCTTGCGCAGATATCGGTCTCCGAACGCGGCCAGCGAGACCTGGACGTCCTCGACGTCGATGACATCGCATCCCACCCGGACGCGATGCCCCTCGACCCGTTCTGGCACGGTCAACATGCTGTCGCCGTAATTGCCACGGCCACAGAGGAACTCACCGATGTGCCTGGCATCACGCCGCGGTCTTGACCAGGCTTTCGATCACCTGCGCGATGTTGTGCACCGACTCGAACGTCGACTTCTTGAGCACTTCGTCGGGGAATTCGATGTCGAAAGCGTCCTCGAGCGCAAGCATGACGTCGACTGATGCGTGCGACGTCAGCCCGAGCTCGTAAAGGTCGGCCTGAGCGTCAATCTCGCGTGGATCGACCGCCATCCGGCCATGGGCAACCAGCACGTCGCGAATTTGATCTTGCATCACACTTTCCTCGTATCTTGTTGTGGCTCTTCCCATGAGCCGGTGTCGGGTCCTGCAACTTGGGTCTGGGTCTAGCCGCGCACCGACTCCGCCGGCGGAACGTAGCTCCCGGTCTCCTTGAGCCGCTTGCGAGCGGCACGGCGATAGCCGTAGAAGTCCGATATGTGCGCCGAGTTGCCGTACAGCCAATCCAGCGGTTCCCGCATGTTGTCCACGTAGCCAATGGAATACGAGCCACGCTGGTAGCCCATCAACCTCAGCAGTCCCTCCGGCAGGGTGCGGGCGATCTCGGGCGGGCAGGCCAGATACTGGTTCTCCTCCTGGCGCAGCCACCCCAGTGAGTAGCCCACGTTCATCCCGATCCGGCTGGTCTGGGTGGTGTTGGCGCCACCGCCGTGAAATATCGAGCCGGTGTAGAGCAGCACCGATCCTTTGGTCATCACCGCCGGCGACGACAGCGCCGGGTCCACCTCGTCGGGATCGTCTTCCCAGCGATGGCTGCCCACCACCATCCGGGTCGCGCCCATCTCTTCGGTGAAGTCGGTGACGGCCCACATGGTGCCGACTTCGGCTTCAAAGCCGCGCGGAAACTGGTAGCGATCGAACGACCACTGATCGCGGTGGATCATCTGCGCCGGCTCACCGGGTCCGATCGTCACCAGCTGGGTGAGGTCGACCTGGAAGGTGCTGGCGTGGTCGCCCAACACCAGGTCGAGCGTGTCGATCACCGTCGGGTGGGTGATGAGCGAACGGGCCGTGGGCGACCGGGCGATCAGGGCGCCGGTGCGCTGCGTGGTCTCGCCAAGGAACTCGGTGTTGCCCCCGCCGGTGGCAACGAGATACGGCTCGATCTCGGCGCGGATCTGATCCATCGTGGCAGCCGAGGCGAGGTCAGCGATGACCACGCACCCGTCTTCGTCGAGCACCTTCGCGACGTCCACGGCCGAGGTTTCAGAACCAACCGAGCGTACTGCTATTGGCATGCGGCGTACTCTATAGGATGATCTGACGATAATTCAATGACTTCTAGTCGGCTATAGTCCGACTTTCATGACTGCCTAGGCGGAGGTGCTCGGAAATGCTCCCTTTTCGATTCGGCGTATATGCCACGGTCTCACCCACCATGTCGGCCTGGCGTGACCAGGCCAAGACGGCCGAGGACCTGGGTTATTCGGCCCTTTACATCTCCGACCACCTCGACACCCAGTTCGGACCCCTGGTGGCGATGACGGTGGCCGCCGAATCGACCTCCGAGCTGCACGTCGGGTCCTTCGTGCTGAACAACGACCTTCGCCACCCGGTGCTGCTGGCCAAGGAAATCGCCACGCTGGGCCTGGCGGCCGAAGGGCGGGTCGAGGTAGGTCTCGGCGCTGGGTGGCTGCGCACCGACTACGAACAGGTGGGGCTCGAGTTCGACGAACTCCCCGCCCGCGTGGGCCGGCTGGCTGAGAGCATCGCAGTGCTGAAAGCGCTGTGGAGCGAAGGAAAAGCGACCTTCGAAGGAACGACCTACACGGTCCGCGGCGGCCAGTGCGAGCCCCGCCCGGTCTCGCCACCTCGCCTCATGCTCGGGGGAGGCAGCAAGCGGCTCCTCACATTGGCCGCCCGGGAGGCGGACACCATCGGTATCAACACCGCCCTGGGCACCGGCGACCACGCCCCCACCCAGGCCACGCTCGACCGCTACGACCGGTGCCTGACCTGGGTACGAGAAGCGGCGCCGGATCGCATCGGTTCGATCGAATTCCAGATCGTGGCCTTCGCGACCAGAGTCGTCCCCAGCCGCCGCGCGGCCGTCCGCACCGCCACCATGCTCGGCCTGCCGGGCGAGGACGCGCTCGAGCTGCCGATCGTGCTGATCGGCAGCGTGGACGAAATATGTGAGCAGCTGCTGAAGCGCCGCGAGCGGTGGGGTTTCTCCAACATCGTCGTGCCCGTCGAGGCGATGGAGTCCTTTGCGCCGGTGGTCGCGCAGCTCGCGGGCAGCTAGACATCCCGTCCGGAGAACCGGATTAGACCTGATGTTGGCTTTTCCGTTGTATTCCAGACTAAAAGTATGTAATCTGTCCGATCATTACATCTTCGGTATATTCCTGGCGCCGGAGGCGTAGGAGTAAACCACCCCGGGTCGGGGTGCTTCCAGCAGGAGGAGCACATGTCGTTGCTGAACGGGTTGGGACGGCTCCGGTGATCGAAATTGCCATCGTGGGGCTCGGCTCGTGGGGCCTGTGCGTCATGGAGCGGACGGTCGACCGGGCCCGGCGGACCGGGAAGCCGGTGCGCCTGCACCTCATCGAGCCCGCCCAGCTCGGCGGCGGGGTCTACTCCGCCGAGCAGCCCGACTTCCTGATCCTCAACAACGCATGCGGTCAGCTCTCGCTCTACGCCGCGCCCGACGGTGACGCGCCGCCGCCCTACGCGGTCGGCCTGCATCAGTGGGCGATGGTCAGCGGCTACCGCTGGGTGGGCTACGAGTGCCGCATCGGCGCGGGTGGCGAGCCGATCCGGGCAGGCGACTACCTGCCCCGCCGATTGATGGGCGAATACCTGGTGTGGTTCTACGACACCCTGGTGGACTACGCCCCGGCGAACCTCGAGATCGTTCGGCACTACGCGGCCGCCGTCGACATCTCGCCGGCGCTGGCCGGACGCGAGGCGGTGCTGCTCGACGACGACACCACCCTGACCGTCGACCACGTGGTGCTGACCTCGGGGCACACCTGGAACGACGAAGCCGTCGCCGAGGGCGGCGTGGAGTACCTGCGCGCCTACCCCGTCGAGAGCCTCGAAGAGAGCGCCCCACCCGGATCGTCGCTGGCCGTGGCCGGCATGGGCCTGGTCGGCTTCGACGTCCTCACCGCCCTCACCGTCGGACGCGGCGGAACGTTCCAGGACCGCAACGACGGGTCCAACCGCTTGCGCTACCTGCCCTCCGGCCGGGAGCCGAACATCGTCCTCTACTCGCGCTCCGGCGCGCCGTACTGCGCCAAGTCGGCCACCGGCGTCGACCCTTACGGCCAGTACCAGCCGGTGGTGTGCACCCCCGACGAGTTCGCGGCCCTGACGAATCCGGGCGGGTCGGCGGTGCGGCGCCACGTGGACTTCCGGGCCGAACTGTTGCCCCTGCTGTTCGCCGAGATGCAGGCGCGCTACTACCTGCAGGCCGCCCTGCTGGCCGGCGGCGACGCCGCGTCGACCGAGGTCCGGAAGGCGCTGCGGCAAGGCTGGGTGGACGGTCACTACGAGAAGGTCGTCTACGGTCTCGAGCCCCGCTACGGCCGCTTCGACCCGGCGGTCCACCTGTTCGCCGGTTCGGACCGCTACTACACCTCGACCGCCGACTACGAGTCCCAGGCCTACGACATGATCGAGGCGGACCTCACCGAGGCCCTGCACCCCGGCGGGAGTCCGGTCAAGGCCGCGCAGGAGGTGCTGCGCATACTCCGCGACCAGCTGCGCTCGGTGATCGAGTTCGGGGGTCTGACGCTGGACTCCTACGTCGAATTCCAGGCCGGTGTCCGGGGCCGGATCAACCGGCTGGAGGCCGGTGTCCCACCCATGCGTTCCCAGCAGCTGCTGGCGCTGATGGACGCCGGGGTGGTGCGAATCCCGTTGGGCCCCAACCCCGATGTCGCCGCCGGCCCCGACGGCATCCGGTTGAGCTCGACGGCTCTCGAGGAGCCGACGTCGATGACCGTCGACGGTGTGGTGCGCGGCTATCTCGACATGCCCTCGCTGGCCCGGTCGGGCTCGCCGTTGCTCAAGCGGCTCTACGCCATGGGACGGCTGACCCAGCTCAGCTACGGCGACACCCCGGTGGGCAGCGTGGCCATCAACGAGGACTTCCACCCCTACGACTCCGAAGGCCGGCTGCAGCCCAACCTCTCCGTGCTCGGCGTGCTCACCGAGGGCGTGCGCTACTTCACCCACTACCTGCCCTCGCCCCGCAGCCGCCTGCGGGCCGTCTATGACGCCCAAGACTGCGTCGAGTCCGTGATCGGTTGAGCCATGACGATTTCCGCTGACAACGCTGTGACAACCGGACGAGCCCGACCGCTGGTGGCCGTGGGGTACGGGCCGCGCTGCGTCCCGGTGATGCAGCTGGCCGAAGCGGCCGGCGGTCTGTGCGACCTGCTGTGGATGATCGACACCGCCGTGCCCGGGATGAGCGAGATGGTCGATCTGCTCAAGCGGTTCGGCCCGGTCGTCGACCTCAAGGACATGACAGCCGAGCATGCGTTCAAAGTCCTGGCCGACTGGGAGCCCGACGGGATGACGACCTACCTCGACGCCAGGATGGTCGACCTGGCCCGGGTGGCCGAGGATCTGGGCCTGCCGTTCCACAGCCCGGCCACCGCCGCCGCCCTCACCGACAAGGCCCGTCAGCGCCGGGCACTCGCCGCCGCCGGCCTCGACATGCCCGCCTGCCACCTGATCCGTCCCGACCTGCGCGGGCCCGAGTTGTCGGCTGTCGCGGCCGAGGTGGGCTGGCCCGCGGTGCTCAAGCCACGCTCGGCGCAGGGCAGCCGCTCCACATTCCTGGTCCGCGACGGGGCCGAGCTCGAGCAGTTGCTCGACGCCCTCGGCCCGCGCCGGTCCAGCATGGTGCTGGAGGGATACCTGCCCGACGACCCGGCCCGGGCCGGCGGGCCCTACGCCGGCTACGTGTCGGTCGAGAGCCTGGTGGCCGACGGCGTCGTCAGCCATCTGGCCCTGACCGGCCGCTTCCCGCCGGCCGGAAACTTCCGTGAGACAGGGTTTTTCATCCCCGCCGCCCTCGACGACGAGAACCGCTCCGCCGTCCTGGACCTGGCCACCCACGCCATCAAGGCCCTCGGGGTGAGCAACGGGTGCCTACACACCGAGGTCAAGTTCACCCCCGACGGGCCCCGCATCATCGAGGTCAACGGGCGACTGGGCGGCGGTGTCCCCGAGATGCTGCAGCGCGCCGCGGGCGTCAGCCTGCTCGACCTCACCCTGCAGGTGGCGCTGGGCGAGCCGGTTTTCATCGATGGACCGGTGGCCACCAACCGCATCGGCTACCGCTTCTTCCTTCAGCCGCCGACTGTCTCGGCGATCGTCACCGCCATCGACGGCATCAACGACTTCAGCGATCGCGCCGACGTGGACACGGTCAGCGTGCATCAGGCCCCGGGGGCCGCCCTCGACTGGCGCGACGGCAGCGGCAACCACATCGTGGCCGTGGTCGGCTCGACCGACGACGAGCAGCAGTTGCAGGCGGCCTACCGACTGCTGCACCAGGAGGTCACCGTGACCTACACCGACGGGAGGCACTGAGCCGTGGGCGTGCGACTGGCTGGGGCGGCCGACCCGAGTGAGGGGCCGGTCAGTTGGCGGTGCGCCCTGGTCAACAACATGCCCGACGCGGCCTTCGGCGCCACCGAGCGACAGTTCGTCGGCCTCCTGAACGCCGGATCTGGTTGTCAGACAGTCGAACTGAGCCGCCATACGATGCCCGGGATACCCCGCGGCGAGCGGATCCGGGACCGTATCGCCGCCGGGTACCGTCCCCTCGACGACATCTTCTCCGACCCCCCGGACCTGCTGGTGGTCACCGGCTCGAACCCGATCGAGTCGCGCATCGAGGACGAGCCCTACTGGGCCGACCTGCACGGCCTGCTGAAGTGGGGCAGCGACAACGTGCCGGCGATGGTGCTGTCCTGCCTGTCGGCCCACGCCGGCCTCGCCGTCTTCGACGGCCTCGAACGAACCACCCTGCCGGCCAAATGCACGGGAGTCTTTGCCCAACAAGTCAACCCGACCCACCATCTGGCCGCCAGGTTCCACGGTCCGGTGCTCCTGCCCCACTCGCGTCTCAACACCGTGCCGTTGGATGCGGTGCTCGCCGCCGGCTATTCGGTGCTGCTGCAGTCCGAAGAAGTGGGGTGGAGTGTGGCCACCAAGACCGTCGGCCGGTCGGACGTCGTGCTGGTGCAGTCGCACCCGGAGTACGACCCGACGAGCCTGGTGCGTGAGTACGCCCGTGACGTGCGGCGCTACGTTGGCCGAGAGCGTGACGAGTTACCTTGCCTCCCAACGGATTGCGTGATCGGCACGGACTGGGACCGGCTTCGCCTCTTGCACGTGCGGATGATCGGCGGTGAGCGGGACCCGTCGCTGGTGGCCGCCTTCCCCTTCGACGAGGTCGGCGCCCGCGCGCCCTGGCCGTGGCGCGGTGCGGCTATGCGGCTGTACGCCAACCTGTTGGCCAGCATTCCAAAGAGGAGCGCCTGAATCCATGCACGACGAGACGATCGCCATCCACGGCGGCTACACATCCGACGGAACGCGGGCCGTGGCCGTGCCCATCTACCAGACGGTGGCCCACGACTTCATCAACGCCGAACACGCCGGTGCCGTGCTCGATATGGAGACGCCCGGCTTCCACTACAACCGGCTGAACAACCCGACGTTAGACGTTCTCGAACAACGCATTTGCGCGCTGGAGGGTGGGACGGCGGCCCTGGTCGTGGCGTCGGGCATGGCGGCGGTCAGCTACGCGATCCTGACGGTGGCCAGCGCGGGCTCGAATATCGTTGTCGCGCCACAGCTTTACGGCGCGACCTTCACCTACTTCGCCCACGTGCTGCCCACCCTGGGTATCGAGTCCCGCTTCGCCGCCGACGACCGGGCCGAGTCGATCGCCCCGCTGATCGACGAGAACACCCGCGCCGTGTTCTGCGAAACCATCGGCAATCCGGCCGGCAACATCGTCGACCTCGACGCGGTGTCCGCCGTGGCGCATGGGGCCGGCGTGCCGCTCATTGTCGACAACACGGTGGCTACACCGTTGATGCTCAAGCCTTTTGAGCACGGGGCCGACGTGGTCGTGCATTCGCTGACCAAGTTCGTCGGCGGTCACGGCACCACCCTCGGCGGGGCCATCGTGGACGGCGGGCGATTCCCGTGGGCCGATCACCCCGACCGCTTCCCGATGTTCAACCAGCCCGAGCCGGCGTTCCACGGCGTCGTCTTCGCCCGCGACTTCCCCGAGCGGCCCTTCGTCGTGCGGGCCCGCTCCACGCAGTTGCGCAACAGCGGCGCGACCCTGTCCCCCTTCAACGCCTTCATGCTGCTGCAGGGACTCGAGACGATGGCGCTGCGGCTCGAGCGCCACGAGTCCAACGCCCGGGCCGTGGCCGACTACCTGGCCGCCGACCCCCGGGTCGCGTGGGTGAGCTTCGCCGGTTTCCCCGAGCACCCCTACCACCACCTGGTCGACCGCTACCTGCGCGGGCGGGTGCCGTCGATCATCACGTTCGGCGTCGAGGGCGGCTACGACGCGGGGCTGGCCTTCTTCGATGCGCTCCAGCTCATCAAGCGGCTGCTCAACCTGGGCGACGCCAAGACCCTGGCCATCCACCCGGCCTCCACCACCCACCGGCAGCTCTCCGATGAGGAGTTGGTCAAAGCCGGTATCCGGCCGGAGACGCTGCGCCTGTCGATCGGGATCGAGCACATCGACGACATCATCGACGACATCGACCAGGCGCTGGCCAAAGCGACAGCCGGCCTCACCGGTTGAGACATGATGCAACGCAACGTCATCGGCGCGGTACTCGACCACGCCGACCGAGCCCCCGAGCAGCCCGCCGTCAAAGACCTGGACCGCGCGTTGACGCGCGGCGAGTTGCGCGCCGAAGCGGGGCGGGTGGCCGCGGGCCTGCGGCACGAAGGTGTCGAGCCCGGGGATCGGGTGGCTCTGCTGATCGGCAACTCGGCCGACTTCGTGGTGGCGGCGCTGGGCTGTTTGTGGGCGGGGGCGACGTTCGTTCCGCTGGCCATCGCCGATCCTGCTCTCCGCCGCGCGCAGATCGTCGAGGACTGCCGGCCCGCACTGGTGATCGGCATCGGCCCGCGGCCTTCGGGGCTGCCCCTGGGGACCGCGTGGACGTCTCTGGCCGCGCTGCGCCGGATCGATGCGCCCACACCGCCACCGGTCACGGGGCCGATCTCCTACGTCATCTACACCTCGGGGACGACGGGCAAACCCAAGGGCGTGCAGATTCCGCCGGACGCGTTCTTCACCGCGGCGCAGGCGTGCGCCGACGCCATGGGGCTCACCGCGCACGACCGGTATCTCTGCGTGTCGCCGGTGCACTTCGACGGGTCGTTCTCGGCGATGTTCCCGCCGCTCGTGCGCGGTGTCCCGCTCGTCATCCCCGACCGGGAAGCGCTGCTGTTCCCGCGCCGGTTCTTCTCGATCGTCGCCGCCGAGGGCATCACCGCGACCAGTTTCTCGCCCAGCTACCTGCGGTTGCTCCGGTCCAGCGGCCGGCTGCACCGGTTGGCCGACACCTCGCTGCGGGTGATGGCGCTGGGCGGTGAAGCACCGTCCACCGCCGACATCAGGGCCGTGTGGGACGCCAATCCTCGACTGCGCGTGGTGAACCGGTACGGGCCGACCGAGACCACCATCGCCGTCGCCCATCTCGAGCTGACGCCCGAGTTGCTCGACGCGGGGCCGATACCGCTCGGTCGACCCCATCCCGGGACAACGTTTCACCTCGTCGACGAGCACGGGACGCCGGTGGATGGTCCCGGTGCGGTCGGCGAGCTGCACATCGGTGGACGCCAGCTCATGGCCGGGTATGTGAACGACCCGGCGCAGACGGCACGGGCGCTGCGGACGGACGTTGCCACCGACGGGGCCGTCGTCTATCGCACCGGTGACCTGGTCACCCGCGACGACCGCGGCAACTACGTCTACGTCGGGCGCTGCGACCGGGTCATCAAGCGCCACGGCGTGCGGATGTCGTTGGTCGAGGTGACCGAGGCGCTCGGCGGTATCGACGAGGTCGCATCCGCGGCATGCACGACCTTCGATCTGGAAGGCCATCTCGGTGTCGTCGCGTTCGTCGTGCCGGACGACGAGCTCACCCCGCTTGCGGTCCGCCGGGCCGCCAGCGAACGACTCCCGGACACGATGCTGCCCGATCATTTCGTGTTCGTCGCCGACCTTCCGTTGACCTCGTCCAGCAAGGTCGACGAGCGCCGGTTGTTGGCAGAGGCGGGCCTGGCCCCGCCCCATCGAGGGGCCTGATGGAAATCGACTCCGTTTTGAAAGGAACGCACGTTGACGATCACCACTGAAGTGACGCCGGACAGTCATTACAAGGAACTGGTCCGGCGTCAGCGAAGCGAACTGCAGGACGCGTACATGAAGGGGGTGCGCCGGTTGCGTTGGGACGCAGGGCGTCTCGCGGCCGAACGGGAACGGCGCCTTCGTGAGCTGCTGCTGCACGCCGCCGAGCATTCACCGTTCTGGAAGGAACGTCTCGCCGGCCACGATCTGGCGAGTTTCACCGAGGCCGATCTGCCGTCGCTGCCGGTGCTGACCAAGGCCGAGATGATGGCGAATTTCGACCGGATCGTCACCGTCCCCGGGTTGACGCTCGACCGGGTCAAGCAGCACCTAGAGGACTTGACCGGAGACGGCTACATCGACGACGAGTACCGGGCCATCGTCACGTCGGGATACACCGAAAAGCCGTCGTACCACGTCTACGGCTGGGACTCGTTCATCACGTTCGTGGTGCAGGGGTCGCGCTGGACGGGGCGACGTGGCGAAGACCCGGACGCGGTGCTGGCGCAGTGCTTCAGCGGCAGCCCCAAGCACGAATCGGGGATCTTCTACGCGTTCAGCACCTTTGAGAGCGGCGGCCCGACATCGCACTGCTTCGACGCGACGCTCCCCCTGGACAAGATCGTCGACGGACTCAACAACGCCAGTCCGGCGGTGACGGCTCTTCAAGCTTGGCCGAGCCTCATTTGGGAGCTGGCTCTCAAGGCGAAAGAAGGACGACTCACGATCAAGCCGACCTGGGTCAGCGTCGCGGGAGAGCTCTGCACCGAGCCAGTCCGGGAAGCAGTCCGGTCTGCGTGGGGCATCGAGGCTTCGGAATTCTGGGGCTGCTCGGAGGGCACCTATGCGTTCCCCTGCGGCGTCGGGGAAGGCATGCACGTCGCCGACGACCTGGTGATTCTCGAGCCGGCGGATGCCGACGGCAACGTGGTCCCCAACGGACAGCCCGCGGAGCGGATGCTGCTGACCAACCTGTTCAACCTGGAGCAGCCGCTGATCCGCTACGACATGGCAGACGCTGTGACGATGACCGACGACCCGTGCCCTTGCGGTAGCGGACATCGCCGTATCACTTCGGTCAACGGTCGGATCAACGGCGCCTACGAATACCGCTTTTCGCGGGTGCCACGGGCAGCCCTCGAGCAGACCGTCGTCGCCACCCCGGGCGTTGTCAACTTCCTCATCGAAAAGACCCCGGGCGGCGTCGACGTGTCCGTGGTGACCGACGGTTCGGCCGACCTCCCGCGCTGCAGACGAAGCTGATCGATGTGCTCCGCCGGTATGACGGGCCGGAGTCCGACGTCACTGTGCGAAGGGTCGATTCGATCGAGCGCTTGACGCGGGGGAAGTGCCGGCAGTTCGACGCTATGTGAGCCGGTGTGCTGGTGACGTGGCGCGCCCGAAGGGATTCGAACCCCTAACCTTCTGATCCGTAGTCAGATGCTCTATCCGTTGAGCTACGGGCGCCTGTGTTCAGTTGTCTCGTTGTCTAGCTGGCGGAGGCGAGAGGATTTGAACCTCCGGTCCCCTGTAAGGGGGACAACTCATTAGCAGTGAGTCCCATTCGGCCACTCTGGCACGCCTCCCTGGAGCGTCTGAGGTTACCGGAACGCCGCTCAGGAAACGACGCGGGCCGGGCGACGGGCCGCGGAGGAGCCTGGCCATCGAGCACAGCGGGCTCCCGGAACCACCGCGGAGCACAGCGTACAGGTGCGGACATATGCTGTCGAAATGACCGCTCGCCTTCGTCCCGAAATGGCCGAGCTTCCTGCTTACGTCCCCGGCAAGACGGTCCCGGGCGCGATCAAATTGGCCAGCAACGAGACCGTGCACGGCCCGCTGCCCAGCGTCCGCGCCGCCATCGAGCGGGCGACGGACGCCATCAACCGGTACCCGGACAACGGCTGCGTCGAGCTCAAATCGGCGCTGGCCAAGTATCTGAACTCCGGCCGGTTCAGCCACGCCGGCGGCTGGGGTCCGGAACACATCGCGGTCGGCTGTGGCTCGGTGAGCCTGTGCCAGCAGCTCGTCCAGATCACGTCGACAGCGGGCGACGAGATTCTGTTCGGCTGGCGCAGCTTCGAGATCTACCCGCTACAGGTCCGGCTGGCCGGAGCCACCGCGGTCCAAATCCCGCTCACCAACCACACTTTCGACCTGGACGCCATGCTGGCCGCCATCACCGACCGCACCCGGCTGATCGTCGTCTGCAACCCCAACAACCCCACCTCGACGGTGGTGGACCCCGAGGCGCTGACCCGATTCCTCGAGGCGGTGCCGTCGCACATCGTGATCGCGATCGACGAGGCCTACGTCGAATACATTCGCGACGGCCTGCTTCCCGACTCTCTCGCCCTGGTGCGTGAGCACAGCAATGTCGTTGTGCTGCGGACGTTTTCGAAGGCATACGGGCTGGCCGGGTTGCGCTTGGGGTACGCGGCCGCGCACCCAGACCTGATCACCGCGCTGGACAAGGCCTATGTGCCGTTCACGGTGTCCACCATCACGCAGGCGGCGGCGATCGCCTCGCTGGACGCCGCCGACGAACTGCTGGCCCGCACCGATGCGGTGGTCGCCGAGCGCGCACGGGTGAGCGACGCGCTGCGCGCCGCCGGATTCGACCTGCCGTCGTCGCAGACCAACTTCGTCTGGCTGCCGCTGGGTCCGCGCACGGCCGACTTCGTCGAGCAGGCCGCCGCGGCGCGCATCGTGGTCCGCCCGTACGGCAGCGACGGTGTCCGGGTAAGCATCGGTGCGCCCGACGAGAACGACGCACTGCTGAAATTCGCCGAGAGTTGGATCTGAGGAGACTGGGCATGAATGAGACGTTGGCGCGCAAGAAGTTTGACGAGTTCAAGGACCGCGGCGGATCCATCGACGATGCCGAGCTGGACGAGTACTGGGCCAGCCTGCCGCCGGCCACCGTCGACGGCATGATCGGCGAGTGGAAGGGTGGCGAGTTCGTCACCGGCCACCGGATGAACGGTCAGCTAGAGAAGTCGCGATGGTTCGGCAAGACGTTCACCTCACCCACCGATGTGCAGCCGCTGGTATGTCTCGACGACGACGGCAACCGGTTTTCCAACGTCAAGATGGGCAAGGGCGAAGCGAGCCTGTGGCTCGAGGAGTTCCGCGGCGAAGTCACCGCCACCATGGTCTACGACGGGCAGCCGGTGCACGACCACTTCAAGCAGGTCGACGACCACACGGTGATGGGCATCATGAACGGCAAGGGCGTGATCGATAACGGCCGGTACTTCTACTTCTTCCTAGAGCGCGTCTAGCTCATTCAGCGCGGCCGGGTCGCGGCCGGTGAACGCGATCAGCCGGTCGAATGCGCTGGCATGGTCCGGCGGCTCGACGGCCGCGCCGAATTCGCCGTTCGCCCGGCGCTCCGGGGTGATGATCTTCTCGGCGATCCCCATCACGTAGTTGGCCAGCGAATCCGGGACGTCGGCGGGAACTCCGGTGGCCGCGGTGTAGTCCCAACCGTGCACGAGCAAGCCGAAAGCCAGCACGCTCGCCAGCGTCCGGACCGGTGTTTCACTGCCGCGCCAGATGACCGAGCCGTCCAGCCCGTGACGGCGATGAAATGCATCAAGAGTCGGCCGGCCGGCGGCGATGATTTGACGCTCGACGGTCTCGTCGGGGTCGCGCGGCGGAAGGTCGGCCTCCAAGGCGGTACCGACCGAGGTGATGGTGTCGACGATGTGCTCGGTCAGTTGAGCCACGTCGAAGTCTGCACTGGCGGTCGGCCGCGACAGGTCGTCGCGCGAAATCGGATGCACGATGTGCTGCAGCACGCCCAGCGACGCCTCCGCCGCGCGCAGCTCATCGATAGGGGGTGAATCCGGTCCGGGTCGCAGGTCGGCAGCCATCCCACCACGGTACGGTCTCGTCATGGGTGAGCCATATGAGTCAGTCACCGTAGAACACAAAGATCACGTCGCCCAGGTGACGTTGATCGGTCCCGGCAAGGGCAACGCGATGGGACCGGCGTTCTGGTCGGAGTTGCCGGAGGTGTTCGCGAAACTCGACGCCGACCCCGAGGTGCGCGCGATCGTGCTCGCCGGCTCCGGCCGCAACTTCAGCTACGGCCTCGACCTACCCGCGATGGGCGGAACACTGGCCCCGGTGCTGGCTGACGGCGCAATGGCCGGACCACGCAGCGAGTTCCACCGCGAGGTGCTGCGCATGCAGGGCACCATCAGCGCCGTCGCCGACTGCCGCACCCCGACCATCGCGGCGATCCACGGCTGGTGCATCGGCGGCGGCGTCGACCTGATCTCGGCGGTCGACATTCGCTACGCCAGCGCCGACGCGAAGTTCTCCGTCCGCGAGGTCAAGCTCGCGATCGTGGCCGATGTCGGCAGCCTGGCGCGGCTGCCGCTGATCCTGTCCGACGGGCACCTGCGTGAACTCGCGCTGACCGGCAAGGACATCGACGCCGCCCGGGCCGAGAAGATCGGGTTGGTCAACGACGTATTCGCCGATGCCGACGCGACCCTGCAGGCCGCGCACGCGACTGCCGCCGAGATCGCCGACAATCCGCCTCTGACAGTCCGGGGCGTCAAGGATGTCCTTGACCAGCAACGGATTTCGCAGGTTTCGGCGAGCCTGCGCTACGTGGCGGCGTGGAATTCGGCGTTCCTGCCGTCCAAAGACCTGTCCGAGGGGATCGCGGCGACCTTCGCGAAGCGACCGCCGAAGTTCACCGGCGAATAGCACGGTTCGGTCTGCCCGCAGCGGGTAATCCGTGCGCATGGCTACTTATCGAGTACTGAATCCGCACGGCGACGTCGTGGACACCAAAGACATCGAAAGCGCCGGCGACGCGCACGCCTGGTTCGTCGACGCCAAGGCCGATAACAGCGAACTGGGTTGGCGGATGGAAGTCGAATCCGATGGCGACTGGCGGTTCTTCGACGACACCGAGGGCGATCGGTCCTAGGTCGGTAACGCCGCGGGTCTCGGCGCTGTCGCGCCGAAACCGTTTGACCCTCCCGCTCGTGGGAATCCGTTTCGACATGGATTCTGAGCGCTTACGACCGTTGTTAACCGCCCGCGGACCGTTCGCATCGGTCTACTTCGAAGATTCGCACGACAGCCCGGACGCCGACGCCCAGCTTGAATTGCGATGGCGCGGGCTGCGTGAACAGCTGGAGGAGTTGGGCGCCGACGAGTCGGTGACCGCCGATATGGAACGGGTCGTACTGGGTGCCCGACCGCCTGTTGGCCACAGCGGCCGCGGGGTGGTCGCGAGTGCCGACGGTGTCGTGCTCGACGAACACTTGATCCGCCCGACCGCTGCGCCGATTGTGCGACTTTCCAAGCTGCCCTATGTGATTCCGATCGTCGAGCACGGCTTCGAGGGCTCCGCCTATCTGCTGGTTGCCATCGACCACTCTGGCGCAGACATCACGACCCGCGCTGGATCCAGGCGGCACACCGAGACGGTCCAGTCCGCCGACGCCGTCCAGCAATTGCCCAGCGAGGAGGATGCGCGCAAGAATCTCCGCGCCGTGGCACACCGCGTCGAGCAACTGCTCGGCGAGCACGGACTGGAAGCGGTATTCGTGATCGGCGACAAGCGATCACGTTCCGACCTTCTAGCCACTCTGACGCACCAGGTTCAGGCCCTGTCCATCGATCTCGAGGTGGGAGCGCGCGACACCGGCCACGACACCGACGACGTCCAGCAGGCGATCAATGCTCATATGCTCAAGCGGCGACTGGCCTCGATTGACGATGCCGCGCAACGGTTTACCGCTGAAGTCGGACGCAAGTCCGGGCTGGCCGCCGAGGGCCTCGGCCCGGTGTGCTCCGGCCTACGGCAGGGCGCGGTCGACACCCTGATCATCGGAGATATCGGCGAAGAGACGGTGGTGGCTGACGAGGAACTCACCACCGTCGCACCAACGGCCGAGGTGCTGTCCGAGCAGGGCGCGGCGCCGGCCTGCACGCTGCGCGCCGATGAGGCGCTGCCGATGTTCGCCGTGTCAGTCGGGGCCGCGCTGATCCGCACCGACGAGCGGATCGCACCCGCAGACGGAGTCGGCGCGGTGCTGAGATATGCGCCGAGTGTGCACTGAAATACGCTGGCCTGTAACCGATATAGGGCTCGTCGTAGGCGCCATGGTTCTTGACGGCGTATCCGCCGATACCCGGCAACGGTTTGTCCACGTCACTCCCCCTCGTCGTCTTCGTCGTCGTCGCGTAGCAGTTTTTCGGGGTGGTGGTAGGTGTTGGTGCGTGGTTGGCCGCGGTCGTGGTGTGGGGGTGGGATCCATTCGGTGTGGCCGCGGGTGTTTTTGCGGGTGGTCCAGCCGTGGTCGGCGAGTTGGTGGTGGGGGCCGCAGGCCAGGGTGAGGTTGTCGATCGTGGTGTCGGGGTGGGTGGCATAGGGCGTGCAGTGGTGGACTTCGCACAGGTAGCCCGGTGCCGTGCAGCCCGGTGCCGTGCAGCCGCGGTCTTTGGCGTGCAGGACAAGTCGCTGGGCCGGCGAGGCTAATCGTTTGGTGTGGTAGAGCGCCAGGGCTTGGCCGTGGTCGAAGATGGCCAGGTAGTGGTGGGCGTGGGAGGCCAGCCGGATCACGTCGCTCATGGGCAACAGGGTGCCGCCCCCGGTGAGGCCGCGTCCGGCGCCGGCTTCTAACTCCTGCAGGGTGGTGGTGACGACGATGCTCGCGGGTAGCCCGTTGTGTTGACCGAGTTCACCGGAGGCGAGCAGGGCGCGTCCGGCGGTGAGTAGGGCGTCGTGGGTGCGTTGGCTCGCGGTGCGGGTGTCGCCTTGGATCGCCTCCTGTGAGGGGGTGCCGCTGAGGCAGGGGGTGTCGTCGGCGGGGTTGCCCATGCCGGGGGCGGCGAGCTTGGCGAACACCGCATCCCAGGTGGCGCGCGCTTCGGGGGTCAGCCACCCGCTGAGCCGCGACATCCCGTCCACATCCTGGTTGCCGAGGGTCACACCGCGGCGTTGGGCGCGATCGACATCGGTGAAGTCGCCGTCGGGGTTCAGGCAATCGGTGAGTTTGTCGGCGAGTTTGGCGAGCTCGTCGGGGCGGTGCTCGAGACCCAGGCGGGCCAGTTGGGCTTCGGCCCTGGCCCGGGTCTCCACATCCACGAAATCGGGGAGCCGATGCCAAAACGCGCGGATCACCGCGACATGGCCCGGACCCAGGACGCCGTCACGCTGCGCGGCGGCGGTGGCTTCCAGCACCGGCGCCAACGGTTCGCCGTTGAGCGCGCGGCGCGCACCGAGGTCGGCGGCCTCATGCACGCGCCGCGACGCCTCGGCACGGCTGATCCGCAACCGGTCCGCCAGCACCGCCGCCGGTTTGCCCCCCAGCACCGCCTGATCCTCACGCGCTACCTCGGTGATCAGCGCGTGCTCGATGGCGGGCTGACAGCGCCGGAACCGTTCGAAGCGCTCCAGCACCGCCACCCGCTCCGGGGTGGTCAGCACATCGAAGGTCAGATCCAGCGCGCGCTTGTAGCCGGCCTCGAGCGCGTCGAGAACCCCGACGACCTCCTCACGACTACTAGAACGCATGTTCGAATTTTATAACGACCGGCCGACGGAGGCACCCCGCCGAACCTCCATCTGTGGATAAACGTCCAACTGTGGATAACTCACCGGCCGCCACTCCACGTACCCTCGCGGCATGACCGACTCTCAGGGCAGAATCCAGGTTCCCGCCGACCTCGACTCCGTCACCGCGATCGGCGACGAGGACCACTCCGGAATCGACCCGGTGGCCGTTGAGCGGATCTGGCAGGCCGCCAGCCACTGGTACCAGGCCGGCATGCACCCGGCAATCCAGGTGTGCCTGCGGCACAACGGCAAGGTCGTGCTGAACCGGGCGATCGGCCATGGCTGGGGCAACGCCCCCACCGATCCACCGGATGCGGAGAAGGTCCCGGTCCGGACCGATACGCCGTTCTGCGTCTACTCGTCGGCCAAGGCGATCACCGCGACGGTCGTGCACATGCTGGTCGAACGCGGCCACTTCTCGCTCGATGACAAGGTCTGCCAGTACATCCCGTCGTACACGAGCCACGGGAAGGACCGCACCACCATCCGGCACGTGATCACTCACAGTGCCGGCGTTCCCTTCCCCACCGGCCCACGACCCGATCTCAAGCGGGCGGACGATCACGAGTACGCGCAAGAGCAACTGGGCAACCTGCGGCCCATCTATCGGCCCGGCCTGGTGCACATCTACCACGCGCTGACCTGGGGTCCACTGATGCGCGAGATCGTCTACGCCGCAACAGGTAAGGACATCCGCGAGATCCTGGCCACCGAAATCCTCGACCCACTGAACTTCCGCTGGACCAATTTCGGTGTGGCAGAAGAAGATATCCCGCTGGTCGCGCACAGTCACCCGACCGGCAACCCGTTGCTACCCGCGCCGATCGCGGCTGCCTTCCGTAAGGCGGTCGGCGGTACCACGCACGAGATCATCCCGATCACCAACACACCGCTGTTCCTCAAGACCGTCGTCCCGTCGTCCAACACCGTCTCGAACGCCGATGAGATGTCACGGTTCGCCGAAATATGGCTTCGCGGAGGCGAACTCGACGGCGTTCGGGTGATGAGCCCCGAGACGCTGCGCGGTGCGGCCAAGCAGTGCCGCCGACTGCGACCGGATGTCGCCACCGGCCTGATGCCGGCCCGCTGGGGTACCGGATTCCAGCTCGGCACAAAGAGATTCGGCCCGTTCGGGCGTGGCGCCGACAAGGCGTTCGGACACCTGGGACTGGTCAACTGCGCGATCTGGAACGACCCCGAACGCCAGCTGGCAGCCGGCGTGGTGAGCAGCGGCAAGCCCGGCCGAGACCCCGAGGTCAAGCGGTACACCGCTCTGATGGACCGCATCGCCGCTGAGATACCACGCGTCTGACAAACCTGCGTCATAGTTGAGCGGTGCAGCCGGACCACCCGTACTACCCGGGCTACCCGCCGCGGCGGCATTCCGTCGTCGACATCACCCTCACGGTGATCCTCGCTACGCTCGCCGGCCTCAGTGCTTTGGGCGCGGTCTCTTTCTCGTTCTTCTTCGTGATGGCCACTGATTCGTGCGGGTCGCACCCCTGCAATTACGACGCCCTAACCGCCGCGTACATCGTGACCTGGGGTGGGATCGGCGTCGCAATCCTGGTCGGGGCGGTGGGGATCATCGTCACCGCGGTCCGCAACCGGCTGATGTGGGTGTGGCCGGCGGTGTCGTTGCTGCTCATCGCGGTCTCCACCGGGATTGGCATCGCGCTGGCCAACTCGGTCATGCACCAGAGCTGACTCACTGGCGGTGGCGGAGGTGTGTGAGTTCACGACATAGGTGACAGATGAGTCGCGTCATGGGTTACACCTGCGATGACCGGTGATGAGGCGGGTCATAAGTGACAGTCATGGCTCATGTCCAAAGCGCGTGTGGTCGTCCTGGAAGTCATCAGCGGTCATCTATCGGTGAGCGCTGCAGCGCGCGCCTATGGGATGTCGCGGCAACATATTTATCGACTGCTCGACCGCTATCGGCAGGGCGGTTTGGACGCGGTCGACCCGCGGTCCCGGCGACCCCTCAGCAACCCTCGCGCGGTCAGCGACGAGGTCATCACCGCGATCGTGCTGCTACGAGAAGAGCTGGTCGGCGAGGGCCTCGACGCCGGCCCCATCACGTTGCAGCACCATCTGGCCAGCCAGGGTCTGGCGGTGCCGGCCGCCTCGACGATTCGGCGCATCCTGGGCCATCACGGCCTGATCACCCCCCAACCACGCAAACGCCCGAAAAGCTCCTACCGCCGCTTTGCCGCCGACCAACCCAACGAATGCTGGCAATCCGATTTCACCCATTGGCGATTGGCCGATGGCAGCGATTTCGAAATCTTGAACTGGCTCGACGACCACTCCCGATACCTGCTGTGCTGCACCGCCTATCGGCGCGTCGGCGGCCCTGACGTCGTGGCCAGCTTCACCGTAACCGCCACCACCTACGGACTGCCCGCCTCCACGCTGACCGACAACGGATCGGTCTACACCTCCCGATTCACCCACGGCCACAACGACTTCGAACGCCTCCTGGCCAGCATGGGCATCACCCAGAAAAACGGCCACCCCGGACATCCCCAAACACAAGGCAAAATCGAACGCTTCCACCAAACCCTCAAACGCTGGCTGGCCTGCCGGCCCCGCCCAGCCACCATCGCCGCCGCTCAAATCCTGCTCGATGACTTCGCCGCCGTGTACAACACTGAGCGCATCCACCGCGCCCTAACCGCAGGCGCTACACCAGCCCAGGCCTACTCCGCCCGCCCCAAAGCCAGTCCACCCCACACCGCCCACGGACACTTCCGCATCCGCCACGACACCGTCGACCAATTCGGCAAACTCACCCTGCGCCACGCCAGCCGCCTCCACCACCTCGGTATAGGCCGAACCCACGCCGGAACCGCCGTGCTCATCCTGGTCACCACCACCGCCGTCACCGTCATCAGCAAAACCGGCCACCACGTCCTCAGCAGCCACCACATCGACGCCGACACCAACTACTGGCCCAACCAAAACAAAAACCCCGGCCAAAGACCGGGGAATCTGTAACCCAAGACGCGACTCATCTGTCACCTATGACTCGACTCATCACACTGGCGGTGGCGGAGGGATTTGAACCCCCGGACGGTTTTAGCCGTCTCTCGCTTTCAAGGCGAGTGCATTAGGCCGCTCTGCCACGCCACCGCGGACAAGGGTAGCGGGCTGGGCTTGATGGCCCGTCTCCTCCTCGGGCCGCGCCGGCCCGCATCGTCGCCGAACGCCCCTACTCACAGCGCTTCAGCGCGGCGCTGATCCGACGGCAGTTCTCCCCGACCGCGACGACCTGCGACCGCGACAACGGGCCGAGGAAGTGTGCGCGGATGCCCTCGGCATACGTCGTCATGGCCTCCCGAGCCACCGCGCGGCCGTCGTCCGTGATCGCGGCGACCACACCACGCCGGTCGTCCGGGCTGGTCTTGCGCCCGACCAGTCCCTGCGCTTCGAGGCGGCGGACCTGGCGGGTGAGCCGACTGGGCAGCGATGCCAACGCCTCGGCGAGGTCACCCATCCGGGCGCAACCGGTCGGCGCATGGTCCAACATGTCGAGGACCCTGAGGTCGAACATCGAGAGCTGGTGCACCTCGGTGAGTCGACGGTTGAGCGTCCCGTGCAACCGCAGGGTGGAATCCAGGAAGTTCTGCCACGCCTTGTGCTCTGCGATATCGAGCCCGGGCATCTCACTGGCTGTCCGGCCGGCAATGAGTGCGGCCACCACGTCATGCTATGCGACACATCGCCTTTGGAACAGGGGCTAGTAGCGTGACGGGGATGTACGCCATTGTCGCCGAATCCGCCGATCGACTCGTGTGGCAGCAGGTTCCGGACGTCACGCCGGGCCCTGCCGATGTGCTGATCAAGGTCAGCGCCGCCGGGGTCAACCGGGCCGACCTCTTGCAGGCCGCCGGGCTGTATCCGCCTCCGCCGGGCGCGAGCGAGTTGCTCGGAATGGAAGTCTCCGGCGTCATCGAAGCGGTGGGTGACGACGTCACGCAGTGGGCGCCGGGACAAGAAGTCTGCGCCTTGCTGGCGGGCGGCGGCTACGCCGAGTACGTCGCGGTTCCGGCCGGTCAGGTTCTGCCGCATCCAGTCGGCCTCGACCTGGTGGACTCCGCCGGCGTGCCGGAGGTGGCGTGCACGGTCTGGTCGAACCTGGTGATGACAGCGCACCTACGCGAGGGCGAGCTGCTGCTGATGCATGGCGGCGCCAGCGGCATCGGCACCCACGCCATCCAGATCGCTCGCGCGCTGGGCGCCCGGGTCGCCGTCACCGCGGGCTCGCAGGGCAAGCTGGACTTCTGCCGGGACCTGGGCGCCGAGGTCTTGATCAACTACCGCGACGAGGACTTCGTCGAGCGCGTCAAAGAGGCGACCGACGGCCGTGGCGCCGACGTCATCTTCGACATCATGGGTGCCGCATATCTGGACCGGAACGTCGACGCGCTGGCCACCGAAGGCCGGCTGGTGATCATCGGCATGCAGGGCGGCGTCAAGGGCGAACTCAACATCGGCAAGCTGATGGGCAAACGCGCCCACGTGATCGGCACGACCCTGCGGGCCCGCCCGACGAGCGGGCCGAACAGCAAGAGCGAGGTCGTCGCGGCGGTGACGGAGTCGGTGTGGCCGATGATTGCCGACGGCCGGGTCCGGCCGATCATCGGGGCTCGCCTGCCGATTCAGGACGCCGGCGAAGCACACCGGATGCTGTCTTCTGGTGAGGTGACCGGAAAGATCGTGCTGACGGTTTAGCCGCGAACGCCCGGCCTGCCGGGCACCCAAGCTGACGGTTCAGCCCAGCGAGGCCAGCGCGCGGACCAGCTGGTCGGCCTCGGCCGTCGTCGAATAATGCGAGAGCCCAACGGTCACCGCGCCGCCGACGTCGTTGACGCCGATCACGTCGAGCACCCGCGAGTTGGCGTTGGAGATCGCCAGAATCCCGTTGTCGGCCAACCGTTGCACGACCCGCTCGGCCGGCACGTCGTGCACCGCGAAGCTGACCACCGGGATCCGCGACTCGGGCCGTGCGATCACCACGACCCGTTGCAGCGAGCGCAGCGAGCCCATCAGGTACTCGAAGATGCCGTCCATGTAGGACGTCGCGGATTGCATTGAGGTGAAGAGCCTTTCGCGGCGACTCCCGCGCGCCGACTCGTCCAGCGAGGCGAGGTATTCGATGCTGGCGACGAAGCCGCCGAGCAGTCCGTACTGGTGCACGCCGACCTCGAGGCGGCCCGGGCCGGTTGCGTACGGGTTGGTCGACACCGACGTGAAGGTATTGATCATCGCCGGGTCGCGGAACACCAACGCGCCCACCGGCGGACCGCCCCAGTTGACGGCGTTGATCGCCACCACGTCGGCGTCGATCTCCTCGATGTCGATCAATCGATAGGGCGCGGCCGCGGAGTGGTCGACGATCACGAACCCGCCGACGTCGTGGACCAGCTTGGTAACCGGCCGCAGATCGATGACTGTGCCGAGCGTGCCGGACGCCGAGCTCACCGCCACCAGACGAGTCGCCTGCCCGATCAGGCCTTCCCACTGCCAGGACGGCAGGTCACCGGTTTCGATGTCGACCTCGGCCCACTTGACCTTGGCGCCGAACCGATTCGCCGCGCGCAGCCAGGGCGCGATGTTCGCCTCGTCGTCGAGCCGGGTCACCACCATCTCGTAGCCCAGGCCGGCCCGAGTCGACGATGCGTCGGCCAACGACGCCAGCAACACCGCGCGGTCGGCGCCCAGCACCACGCCGCGGGGGTCGGCGTTGACCAGATCGGCGGCTGCCTGGCGCGCAGCCTCGAGCACCGCCGCGCTGCGTTTGGCCGACGGATGCGGTCCGGCAGTGCTGGGAAACGATCCGCGGAACGCCGTCGAAACGGTGGTCGCCACCGAGTCGGGAATGAGCATCCCGGACGGCGCGTCGAAGTGCACCCAACCGTCCCCGAGTGACGGGTGCAACCCGCGCACTCGGGCGACGTCGTATGCCATAACAGCCACCTTAGAGCTACGCACAATAGAGAAATCGTGACGCCTACCGGGCGCCCGGATACATCCCCGCCGTCCCAAGCCGCGTCTCCCGGCCAGCCATACTAGTCGCGTGGGGCTCTGCTTCGGAACGCTGATGGCATTGTTTTTGCTGATCGTCCCGGGGACCATCGTCGGACGAATCACCCAGTTAACGTGGCCGATCGCCATCGCGGTCGGCCCGGCGCTGACCTACGGCGTGGTGGCGCTGGCGATCATCCCGTTCGGCGCGATCGGAATCCCGTGGAACGGCTGGACTGCACTGGCGACCCTAGCGGCGGTGTGTGTCGTGATGATCTGTCTGCAGCCGTTGCTGGCCCGCCATCGCGACCCGGCGGCGCAGGCGCTGGGTATCAACCGCCGGCAGGCGTTGACGGTGGCCGCGGGTGTGGCGCTCGGGATGTTGCTGATCATGTGGGCGGCCTATCGAGGCCTGGTCCATTGGCAGTCGATCCCCAGCACCTGGGACGCGGTATGGCACGCCAACACGGTCCGCTTCATCCTCGACACCGGCCAGGCCTCGTCAACCCATATGGGCGAGCTGCGCAACGTCGAGACGCATCAGCCGCTGTACTACCCGTCGGTGTTTCACGCGCTGACGGCGGTCTACTGCCAACTCACCGGCGCGGCACCGACGACCGGTTACACGCTGTGCTCGGTGGCTGCGTCGGTGTGGCTGTTCCCGACCAGCGCCGCGATGCTGACCTGGCATCTGCTGCGCTCCCGCACGACGTACGCCGCCGGTGTCGCCGCGACGGCCGCTGCGCTGGCGGCGTCGTTCACCTCGGTGCCCTACGTCGAGTTCGGGACGGCGGCGATGCCGAACCTCGCGGCCTACGGCGTCGCGATCCCGACGTTCGCCCTGGTTGTGTCGACGTTGGGCCATCGGGACCGCATCCCGGCGGCGGTGCTGGCCCTGGTCGGAATCTTCTCGGTGCACCTCACCGGCGGCTTCGTGGTGATCCTGTTCGTGGCGGCCTGGTGGCTGATGGACGCGTGGTGGCATCCGGTGCGCGGCCGGCTCGCGGATCTGCTGACGCTGTGCGCGTCGGGCATCCCGGCGGTGCTGATCCTGGCTCCGCAGTTCTACGGCGTGGCCAAGCAGGCCGACATCATCGCCGGGCATGCCTTCCCCAGCTTCAAGACCGTCAAGCAGGGCGTGATCGACGCGCTGTTCCTGCACACCCGTCACCTCAACGACTTCCCGACGCAGTACGCACTGGTCGCGCTGAGCGCCCTCGGCCTGCTGATCCTGCTGTACAAGAAGGTGTGGTGGCCGCCGGTGGTCTGGCTGATGCTGACCGTGGCGACGATCTACTCGGGTGCGCCGTTCCGCAATCCGCTGGGCACCGCGATCGAGCAGTTCAGTCAGTTCTTCTACAACGACCCGCGCCGCCTGTCGGCGGTGGTGACGATGCTGATGACGCCGATGGCGGCGGTCGCGGTGTTCACGTTGGTGGTCGGCGCCGTCGCTCTGGCCCGAAAGGTCGTGGCCCGGACATCCGTCAAAGTGCCTGATGGCGGTGTGGGTTTCGGCCGCCGTGGCACTGCTGGCACTGACCACCGTGGTCTCTGGCCGGCACTACCTGTACCGGCATCTGGTGTTGTTCGGCGACAAGTACGACTCGGTGATGATCAACCAGAAGGACCTGGACGCGATGGCACACCTGGCCACCCTGCCGGGCGCGCGGACCACGCTGATCGGCAACTCCAACGTCGACGGCACCGCATGGATGTACGCCGTCGCCGACCTGCACCCGCTGTGGACGCACTACGACTACCCGCAGCAAACCGGCCCGGGTTACAACCGCTACATCTTCTGGGCCTACGCCGATGCCGACGCGCTACCCGGCGTGCCCGACGACAAGCGGGCGTTGGTGCCGCCGGCAATCCGGGCGCTCAACATCCGCTACATCCTGACCAGCGCGCCCACGGTTCGCGGATTCAAGGTTCCCGACGGGCTAGTGTCGATAGACCATTCGAAGTGGTGGGCGAAGATCTACGACAACGGTGGGGCCTGGATCTACGAATGGCTGGGTCCTGCAAGCGCCCCGACAACTCCCAAAGGTGACAAGCATTGAGTAACGACGACGACATCGAGGTCATCGGCGGCGTCGATCCCCGGCTGATGGCGATGGCGCAGGACTCCGATCAAGACTCGGATGATCGCTCGATCACCGACCTGGTCGAGCAACCGGCCAAGGTGATGCGGGTCGGCACGATGATCAAGCAGCTCCTCGAGGAGGTGCGCGCGGCTCCGCTCGACGACGCCAGCCGCACCCGGCTGCGCGAGATCCACGCCACCAGCATCGCCGAACTCGAAGACGGGTTGGCGCCCGAGCTGCGCGACGAGCTCGACCGGCTCACGCTGCCGTTCACCGAGGGCAGCGTCCCGTCGGACGCCGAGCTGCGCATCGCGCAGGCTCAGTTGGTCGGCTGGCTGGAGGGGCTGTTCCACGGCATCCAGACCGCGTTGTTCGCTCAGCAAATGGCGGCCCGCTCGCAGCTCGAGCAGATGCGCGACCAGCGGGGTCTGCCGCCTGGGAGCACGGGGCACGGCAGGCCCGGATCTGGCACCGGGCAATACCTCTAGGCAACCGGTGACACCGACTGGTCCACACATCGAAACCCACGACGCGTGGGTGGAGTTCCCGATCTTCGACGCCAAATCGCGGTCGCTGAAGAAGACGTTCCTGGGCGGCTCGATCGGGCGCAATGCGTCCAACGTGGTGGTCATCGAGGCGCTTCGCGACATCACCATGTCGTTGGAACTCGGCGACCGGGTCGGACTGGTCGGTCACAACGGCGCCGGGAAATCGACTCTGCTGCGGCTACTTTCGGGCATTTACGAGCCGACCCGCGGCTCGGCCATCGTGCGTGGGCGGGTGGCCCCGGTGTTCGACCTCGGCGTCGGGATGGACCCCGAGATCTCCGGCTACGAGAACATCCTCATCCGCGGGCTGTTCCTCGGCCAGACCCGTAAGCAGATGCTGGCCAAGGTCGACGAGATCGCGGAGTTCACCGAACTCGGCGATTACCTGTCGATGCCGCTGCGGACCTACTCCACCGGTATGCGGGTGCGGTTGGCGATGGGCGTGGTCACCAGCATCGACCCGGAGATCCTGCTGCTCGACGAGGGCATCGGCGCCGTCGACGCCGACTTCTTGAAGAAGGCGCAGACGCGGTTGCAAAAACTCGTCGAGCGGTCCGGAATCCTGGTGTTCGCAAGCCATTCCAACGAATTCCTGGCTCGGCTGTGCAAGACCGCGATGTGGATCGACCACGGCGTCATCAAGCAGACCGGCAGCATCGAAGACGTCGTGCGGGCCTATGAGGGCGAGGACGCCGCCCGGCACGTGCGCGAGGTGCTCGCCGAAACTGAACGCGACAGCGTATGACTGAGATCGTGTGTGCCGTCGTGGTGACCCACCGGCGCGCCGATCTGCTCGCCAAGTCGCTCGACGTGCTGAGCAGTCAGAGCCGGCCGCTCGACCAATTGATCGTCGTCGATAACGACGCCGACGAGCGGGTCCGCGACCTGGTGGCCGGGCAGCCCATCCCGACGACGTATCTGCCGTCGCACCGAAACCTCGGTGGCGCAGGCGGTTTCGCGCTCGGCATCCTGCAGGCGCTGGCGCTCGGGGCCGACTGGGTGTGGCTGGCCGACGACGACGGCCATCCCCGGGACAGCGAGGTGCTGGCCACGCTGCTGGCGTGCGCCGGCAAGCACCGGCTGGCCGAGGTGTCGCCGATGGTGTGCAACGCCGATGAGCCTGCGCTGCTTGCCTTTCCATTGCGTCGCGGTTTGGTCTGGCGGCGCCGCGTCGATGAGCTGCGCACCGAGGCGGGCCAGGACCTGCTACCGGGTATCGCGTCGCTGTTCAACGGCGCACTGTTTCGGGCGTCGGCGTTCGAGGCAATCGGCGTGCCGGACCTGCGGCTGTTCGTCCGCGGCGACGAGGTGGAGATGCACCGCAGGCTGGTCCGCTCCGGGCTGGCATTCGGGACCTGTCTCGACACGGCTTACCTGCATCCCTGCGGCTCGGCGGAGTTCAAGCCGATCCTGGGCGGAAGGATGCACACGCAGTATCCCGACGACGCGACCAAGCGCTATTTCACCTACCGCAACCGCGGCTACCTGATGGCGCAGCCAGGTCTGCGCAAATTGCTTGTGCAGGAATGGCTTCGGTTCGGCTGGTTCTTCCTGATCTCCCGTCGCGACCCCAAAGGTCTGCTGGAGTGGCTGCGGCTGCGCCGGCTGGGCCGACGGGAACAGTTCGAAAGGCCCTCAGAGTGACGATCGTTGACATTGCCGCACAGTCGAAGACGATGACCCGGGCGTGGGGCGACCTGGTCGACGGATACCGCCGTCGCGAGCTGTGGCTCCACCTGGGCTGGCAGGACATCAAGCAGCGCTACCGCCGCTCGGTGCTGGGCCCGTTCTGGATCACGATCGCCACCGGGACCACCGCCGTCGCGATGGGCGGCCTCTACTCCAAGCTGTTCCACTTGCAGCTCTCGGTGCATCTGCCCTACGTCACCCTCGGCCTGATCATCTGGAACCTGATCAACGCCTCGATCCTGGAAGGCGCCGACGTGTTCGTCGCCAACGAGGGATTGATCAAGCAGCTGCCGACGCCGCTGAGCGTGCACGTCTACCGGCTGGTGTGGCGGCAGATGATTCTGTTCGGGCACAACATCGTGATCTACGTGATCATCGCGATCATCTATCCGAAGCCGTGGTCGTGGGCCGACCTGGCGGTGATCCCGGCGCTGGGGCTGATCGTGCTCAACTGCGTCTGGGTGTCGTTGTGCTTCGGCATCCTGTCGACGCGCTTCCGCGATATCGGACCGCTGCTGTTCTCGGTCGTGCAGCTGCTGTTCTTCATGACGCCGATCATCTGGAACGACGACACCCTGCGGCAGCAGGGCGCCGGGCAGTGGTCGAAGATCGTCGAGCTCAACCCGCTGCTGCACTACCTGGATCTGGTGCGGGCGCCGCTGCTGGGCGCGCACCAGGAGCTGCGGCACTGGGCGGTGGTGATCGGGCTGACCGTGATCGGCTGGACCGTCGCCGCGCTCGCGATGCGGCAGTACCGCGCCCGCGTGGCGTACTGGGTGTAGCGCCGGGCCCCACGCGGGTATCCGCTCGCAGGAACAAAGGAGGACCTGCGATGAGTGCGACCAACCGGCTGAGAAACAAGCTGCAGCGTGTCAGAGGCAGAGCCAAGGAGACCGTCGGACGCGCAACCGGCGACCGTCAGCTCCAAACGCGAGGTGTGGCCGATCAATTCACGGCCGACGTGAAAGACGTCGGCGAAGCGGCCAAGGAAACGTTCGGTGGACGGCGGCGCCGACGGCGTCGATTCTGACGGCACCGAACAGGACAGCAACGCAAAACCGCGGCCCAGGGTTTCCCCTGGGCCGCGGCCTTTGCCCCCGACCTTTATCCCCCCAACTTTATGGCCCGCTGGGCGTACCCTGCGTCCCGACGGCGCCGATCCCGTCGCCACCGTTTCCGCCGTTTGCACCCGCAGTGGTGGTGCCGGCGAAACCGTTTCCGCCGTTACCGCCGAGACCCGAGGTGCTGCCCACGTTCTGGCCCAGACCACCGGTTCCACCGTTGCCGCCGGTAGCACCCGCGACCGTACCGCCGTTGCCGCCGGCCCCGCCGTCGCCGCCAGTGCCGCTGACCGGTCCGGTGACGGTGCCGGAGGTCGCGCCGACGTTGCCGAAGCCGCCAGACCCGCCATTGCCACCGTCAGCAACTCCGCCGTTGCCACCGACCCCGCCGTCGCCGCCGATTGCGGTAGCACCGGAGATGTGAGCGGTGCCGGTGGCCTCGATCCAGCCCTGACCGGCGTGACCGGTGGCACTGCTGAGCGAGTTGCTGCCGCCGTCGCCGGCGTTGGCTCCGGTGCCGCTGTCGCCACCTGCGCCACCGATAGCGGTGCCGCTGGCCGATGGAACGTCACCGGTAGCGGTCGGGTCCTCGGCGATAATCGCGCCCGACCCGCCGTTACCGCCGAAGGCTCCGGCGGCGAGCCCGTCGCCGCCAGCCCCGCCGGTAGCACTACCCGAGGCAATGCCGGTGGTAGCACCCTGATCTCCGAAGCCGGCGTCGATGAAGCCGTTGGCGCCGTGACCGCCGGTGCCCCCGTTTTCGCCAAGCCCACCATGCCCGCCGACCGCAGTGCCGGTAGCGCTGCTGTTAGGACCGATGGCTTCGACGTAACCGTTGCCGCCGGCGCCGCCGACCCCACCGGTGGAGCCTGCACCGCCGGCTCCACCGACTGCGCCGACACCCGTGGTGCTGGCGACACCGCTGTTCGCGTTGCCATCACCGGCCAGGACCTGGCCGGAGCCACCGGCCCCACCGGTCGCACCAGCCGCACCGCCGGCGCCGCCGATCCCACCGGTCGCAGTGCCGGTAGCCGATGTGCCGACACCGTCGGAGTTGATGTCGGCGTAGCCGCCGGCACCTCCAGCGCCACTCCCGCCGGCCGCAACGCCGGCGCCACCTGCGCCGCCAGCAGCGCCGATGGCGGTGCCGCTCGCGGTGCCACCGTTGTCAGCTTCGACGGTGCCGTAACCGCCAACTCCGCCAGTAGCCGAGGCTGTCGTGCCACCGGCACCGCCGGCACCGCCGGTCGCGATGCTTCCGGCAGAGGCGTGGCTACCCGCGCCGTCAGCGGTGACGAGGCCCTCACCTCCGGCGCCACCAGCACCGACGTTGCTGTTCCCAGCGTCGCCGCCGGTAGCGGTGCCAGTGGCGACGCCACTGTGGACGCCAAGCACCTTGCCGATGCCGCCATCAGCGCCGTTAGCTCCGGTAGCACCGGTGCCGCTGTCGCCGCCGTCGCCGCCGACGCCGGTGCCACTTCCGGTACCGAAGTCTTGGCCTACGACAGCGCCTTCGCCTCCGTCGCCGCCGACGTGGCCATCAGCACCAGATCCGCCGTCGCCGCCGGTAGCGATGCCGGAGGCGTGACCGGTCTCAGGGAAGCCGGCAAGGCCGTATCCGCCGTCGAGGATGCCCTTGCCGCCGTCGCCGCCGGTGCCGCCTGCGGTGGCAGCCCCGCCCGCGCCGCCGGTAGCGGTACCGCTAGCGGTGCTGTTGTTGTAGATCGCCTCGACGTAGGCGTTGCCGCCGTCGCCGCCCGTGCTGGTTAGACCGGTTCCCGTGCCGCCGACGCCGCCGAGTGCGGTTCCGCTGGCGACCGCTCCACTGTTGGAGCCGTAGAAGCCGCCAAGGATCTGCGCAGTTCCACCTGCGCCACCCTGACCGTGCGTCGATCCCGGCGCCACCGGCGCCACCGGTCGCGATGCCGGTAGCGGAGCTGCCGGCTCCCGTCGCTCCGATGTAGCCGTAGCCACCCGAGCCGCCGACACCGCCATTCGTGCCACCCGCACCACCTGCTCCACCGGTAGCAGTCGCGTTGCTGACTACGCCGCCATCGGCTGCGTTGATACCGCCGTAACCACCGGTTCCGCCGACTCCGCCAGCCGCGGTAGTCGAACCGGCACCGCCGACGCCGCCGGCGCCACCATGCGCGACGACAGTGCCGCTCAGAGTGCCGCCCGCCGAGGTGTTGACGAAGGCATAGCCTCCGCCTCCGCCACCGCCACCGCCTTCACCGGCAGCGTTCACAGTGCCGATACCGCCCGCACCGCCGGCGCCACCGGACCCGGCAACGGCACCGGTTCCGCTTACGGCACCGTCGCCGCCCTCACCACCGCTACCACCGTTGCCGAAATCTCCAGGCGTGCCAATCGTGGTGCTGAACAGACCGTGCGCACCGCCGGTACCAGCCTCGCCACCATTCCCGCCAGTGCCGCCAGCGCCCCCGTAGCCGAGATCGCCCGCGTTGGCGCCTGTGCCGACTACGCCGTCACCGCCGGCTCCACCGGTGCCACCGACGCCACCCGCACCGCCGGCACCGCCGGCGCCGAACAGGCCGCCCGTACCGCCGTCACCGCCGGCTCCACCGTTACCGCCGGTGCCGCCCGCCTCGCCGTTAAGTTCTGCAACAGTGCCAGTCGCGGTTCCGTTGTCACCCGCTGTGCCGGTCAAACCGGTACCGCCCGTGCCGCCCGCGCCGCCGGCGGCGAAGAAGGCATACGTCCCGGCGTCGCCGCCGTCGCCACCCACACCGGCAGCGTGGAGAGCGGTAGCCGCGCCACCGTCGCCGCCCGCGCCGCCGAAGCCGTAGTACAGACCGCCACTACCGCCATCGCCGCCGTTGCCGCCATCGAAGCCGTCACCGCCGGCGCCGCCGTTACCGAAGTAGAAGGCGCTACCGCCGTCGCCGCCGTTCATTGCGGCGCCGGTCGGGTCAGCTCGTGTCGGTGAAGCTGAAGCCGGCACCACCGTTACCGAAGAACAGACCGCCGTCACCACCATCGGGGTGGAGCGCGGTGCCGTCGGCACCGTTGCAGATCAATCCGCAGGCGTCGGAAGTCGCGAGAGCAGGGTTGGCCTGCTCAGCCCAAGCGTTGAGCGAGGTGTCGAACTGAGTACCGAAGGGAGAGTTGATCCATTCCTGCTCGAGGCCCTGCCAGAAGGTGCTCAGCGAGTCCGCGGTCGAGGCGGCAGAGCCGGCGTCGGTCGCCGCGGTGCTGGCTTCCGGAAGGGCGAAGCCGGCGCTGGAGACCGAAGACAGGTCACCGAACAGCGCCTCCCACCCGTTGGGGCTGAACAGATCGGTCAGCGCGCCAGACAGCACCGACGGGTCGAAGAACTCCGCCGGGTTCACCGTCCCGGCCATCCCGTTGACCGCCGGGTCGATGATCAAGTCGACCCAGTCGGTCAAGATATCGGCTTTTGCGACAGGCGCACCCGCCAGCGGACCTAGGCCGAGCGCCAGAAACGCCCCCGCCCCTGCTCCTAATCCCACGGCCCGCGCGCGACGGCGCCTCTTGGCCTGCTCTGATTGACGGTTGCGCTTGCTGTGCTTGCCTGACGACATGAAGGACCTTCCCCCTCTGGAAAATTGCTGTCGAGACTGAATGACCGCCGATAGCTCTCTCAGTCGGGCTTAAGGTAACTGTTAAATTTCCCGTCGTGAAGGTATTGAGACAATTTCTTCAAGATTTTTTTCAGGACAGCTCGAGGCATGGGGAGAGGCGGCCGCAGGGCGGCCCATATAGCGGTCTCTAGCAGCAGTTATAGGTAGATAATTTGTATTGTCCCAATGTATTGCAAGAAATAAAAAGCTTTTATACTTGCGTACAACAATGTCATCCGTTCGGCTGAGAAGAGCCTGAATTTCTTTAGTTTCTTTTAGGAAACTTCGTGTCCTAAAAAATTCTTGCGCATAATTCCTTTTATCGGAACTCAATTCTTATTATCGGCAGATAGGCATCCGTTTACGGCAGCGTCAGCTCGCCCGGACCCCTCCGGCGGTCCCAGCACATAGCTGAAGTTTCCGGTGCTGAACACCCGTAGACTCTCCGCCGATGGCTGAGATCGCGGCGAGTGCACAGCTACCGCTGAAGACGCAGGCATGGCGGTTCATCGTCACCGGCGGACTGTCGGCGATCGTCGACTTCGGGCTGTACGTACTGCTGCTACATCTGGGCCTACAGGTCAACGTGGCCAAGTCGTTGAGCTTCATCGCCGGCACTACGACGGCGTACCTGATCAACCGCCGCTGGACGTTCCAGGCACCGCCCAGCAGGGCCCGTTTCATCGCCGTCTGCGTGCTCTACGGGCTCACCTACTGCGTCCAGGTCGGCATCAACTACCTCTTCTACCTGCAGTTCGCCCACGAGCCGTGGCGGGTGCCGGCCGCGTTCGTGATCGCGCAGGGCACCGCGACGGTGATCAACTTCGCGGTCCAGCGGGCAGTGATCTTCCGGCTGCGCTGACGGCGCTGCGGCAGCCGTTGGCAGGTGCTGCCGATCGATCACGTTTGTCCACCCACGGCCACGTCGGCCCGGCATAGTCCGCGATTGACATGTATTAAGGTTTTTGTAACGCCGGCTTCGCGGGTGGGAGGAATCGTCATGACGTTCGATCCCGACGCCGTCCGTGCCAAGTACCTTCTCGAACGCGACAAGCGCCTGGTGCCGGGTCGGGCAGCCATCCGCGACCTCACCCGCGATGCTCGGCAGTCTCAGCTTCGGTGGTCCCGCGGTTCCCGACTGGCTGGATGACGTCCTGCGCGAAGTGGTGCAGCCCCGATGACATCCGTCGCTTTCAAACCCGCCCGGATCGTCGACGCTCACGTCCACCTCTGGGACCCGGCTCGCTCGGACTGGTACCCCTACCTCACGGCTGCCCAGGACACGCTGAACATGGGCGACGTCTCCGGGATGTCCCGACTGTTCGACGCGCCAACCTACTTTGCCGAGGCCGCCGATTGGAACGTCGAGAAGCTGATCAATGTCGCGGCGGCAACGGGCTGGCACTCGGTCGACGAGACGCTCGAGCTGAACCGTCGAGCGGGTACCGACGGTCATCCCGACGCCATCGTCGGCGGTCTGCCACCCGCCGACTCAGTGACCGAGACACTGGCTGCTCTCGATAAACAATCGGCGGCCGCCCGTTTCCGCGGCGTCCGTCCGATGGGCGCCCCACCGGACCAGCCGGTGCCGTCGGAGCACGTCCTGCGCGCTCTGCAGGACCGCGGCCTGGTGTTCGAATTGATGTGTCACTCCGATCAGCTGGCGGCGTCCGCCAGGCTTTTGGAGCGCCACCCCGACCTGACCGTTGTCGTCGAGCACACCGGCTGGCCCCGAAACAACACCGATGACGAGCGCGCCGTATGGGCTGACGGCATCAACGCGCTGGCCGGCGTCGGTGAGAACGTTGTGTGCAAACTCTCCGGCTTGGCGATGCCACTCGGATCGATGACGCCCGGAGCATTCGCGCCGTGGCTCGAGCACGCCATCGAGGCGTTCGGTGCCGACCGATGTTTTTTTGCGAGCAACTTTCCTGTGGACGGCATCCACGGCACATTCGACGAGCTCTACACCGCCTACTCGGCGGTCTCGGCGGGACTCGGCCCCGACGCCTGCGCCAAACTGTTCGCCGGCAACGCCGAACGCATCTACCGCTGCTAGCGAACCCGGACTCAACTGCCGGACTTCGATGAGCAACGCGAGGGTCCCGCATCGCCTACGAACGGCCCGGTACGCTCTTTGACGATGTTGAGCAGCGACATTCCCACTACCAGAACCCCGCTGACAGGCTTCGGTCGGACCGCGCCGTCGGTCGCGGAGGTGCTGTCGACCCGGGACACCGAGCTGATCGCCAAGGCGGTCGGCCAGGTCGCCGACGCCGGCGGCGGCAGGGGTGTGATCGCCCGCGGGCTGGGCCGCTCCTACGGCGACAACGCCCAAAACGGCGGCGGTCTGGTGATCGACATGACGCCGCTGAACAAGATCCATTCGATCGAGTCCGACACCTGCCTGGCCGAGGTGGACGCCGGCGTCAGCCTCGACCAGCTGATGAAGGCGGCGCTGCCGTTCGGGCTGTGGGTGCCGGTGCTGCCGGGCACCCGGCAGGTCACCGTGGGCGGCGCGATCGCCTGCGACATCCACGGCAAGAACCACCACAGCGCGGGCAGCTTCGGCAATCACGTGGTGTCGATGGAGTTGCTGACCGCCGACGGGCAGATCCGCCACCTGACGCCCGACGGGGCTGAGTCCGAGCTGTTCTGGGCCACCGTCGGCGGCAACGGGCTGACCGGCATCGTGCTGCGGGCCGTGATCGCGATGACCCCGACCGAGACGGCGTACTTCATCGCCGACGGCATCGCCACCCACAGCCTCGACGAGACCGTCGCGGCGCACCTGGACGGCACCGAGGACAACTACACGTACTCGAGCGCCTGGTTCGACTCGATCAGCGCGCCGCCGAAACTCGGCCGCGCCGCGATCAGCCGCGGCAGCCTCGCGAAGCTGGACCAGCTGCCGCCCAAGCTCGCCAAGAATCCGTTGCAGTTCACCGCACCCCAGTTGCCCGCCGTACCAAATCTTTTCCCGGTCGGCGTGGTGACCAAGCTGACAGGCAGCATGATCGGTGAGGCGTTCTACCGGATGAGCGGCAACTACCAGAACAAGATCGTCAACCTGACGCAGTTCTACCACATGCTGGATTTGACCACTGGGTGGCAATACGCTTATGGCCCAAGGGGTTTCGCTCAGCACCAGTTTCTCGTTCCGCCGAATGCCATGGAGGAGTTCAAGGGCATCATCCGGTGGATTCAGACTCAGGGCCACTACTCGTTCCTCAACGTCTTCAAGCTGTTCGGCCCGGGCAACCGCGCGCCGCTGAGCTTCCCGATGGCGGGCTGGAACGTGGCGATGGATTTCCCGAACAAACCCGGCATCAACGAATTCCTCAACGAACTCGACTCCCGCGTCATGGAATTCGGCGGCCGGGTTTACACGGCCAAGGACTCGCGGGTCAGTGCCGACAACTTTCACGCCATGTATCCGCGCATCGACGAGTGGATTGCGGTGCGCCGCAAGGTCGATCCGACCGGAGTCTTCGTTTCCGACATGGCCCGACGTTTGGAGTTGCTCTAGATGGTGCTTGACGCCGTAGGAAACCCGCAAGCCATCCTGCTGCTCGGCGGCACGTCCGAGATCGGGCTGGCGATCTGCGAGCGCTACCTGCGCAACGCCCACGCCCGCATCGTGCTGGCCGACCTGCCGAACCATCCGGGCAAGGACAAGGCCATCGCGCAGTTGAAGTCGGCGGGTGCCAAGTCGGTGACGTGGATCGACTTCGACGGCGTCGACACCGCAAGCCACCCCGCGGTCATCGATGCGGCATTCGACGACGGCGATATCGACGTGGCGATCGTCGCGTTCGGCCTGCTCGGCAACGCCGAAGAGCTCTGGCAGAACCAGCACAAGGCGGTGCAGATCGCCCAGATCAACTACACCGCGGCGGTTTCCGTCGGTGTGCTGCTGGGCGAGAAAATGCGCGCGCAGGGCTTCGGCCGCATCATCGCGATGAGCTCGGTGGCCGGCGAGCGGGTGCGCCGGTCGAACTTCGTCTACGGCTCCACCAAGGCCGGCCTGGACGGCTTCTACCTCGGCCTCGGGGAAGCGTTGCGCGAGTACGGCGTTCGCGTCCTGGTGATCCGGCCCGGTCAGGTTCGCACCACCACCACACTCGAGCACTGGAAGGCGACCGGCGCCAAAGAGGCACCGTTCACCGTCGACAAGGAGTTCATCGCGGAACTGGCGGTCACGTCGGCCGCCAAGGGCAAGGAGCTGGTCTGGGCGCCGGGCCCGGTCCGTTACCTGATGACGGTGCTGCGGCACATCCCGCGGCCGATCTTCCGCAAGTTGCCCTTCTAGATGCGCAACGCGCTGGCGACCGTCGGCCACATGGTGATTGCGGTCATGATTGCCGCGGCGGTCTCGGTGGTGTCACTGGCCGCCATCGCCCGGGTGCAGTGGCCGGCCTTCCCGTCGTCCAATCAGCTGCACGCGCTGACCACGGTCGGCCAGGTTGGCTGCATCCTCGGATTGCTTTGTGCCGGTTGGCTTTTCCGGAGCGGTCGTCGCCTCTTTGCCCACCTGCTGGCCCTGGTGTTTGTGTCGGCGTTTTCGGTCGTGACGCTCGGCATGCCGCTGGGCGCGACCAAGCTGTACATGTTCGGCATCTCCGTCGACCAGCAGTTTCGCACCGAGTACCTGACGCGGCTGACCGACAGCCCGACGCTGCACGACATGACGTATGCCGGCCTGCCGCCGTTCTACCCGCCGGGTTGGTTCTGGGTCGGCGGGCGCGTCGCCGCGCTGACCGGCACAACGGGCTGGGAGGTGTTCAAACCGTGGGCGATCACCTCGATCACCATCGCGATCGCTGTCGCAATGGTGTTGTGGGCCCGCATGATCCGCTTCGAGTACGCGCTGATCGTCACGGCCGCGACTGCCGCGGTGACGCTGGCCTACGGCTCACCGGAGCCGTACTCGGCGATGATCACCGTGCTGCTGCCGCCGGTGCTGATCCTCGCATGGTCAGGTCTGCGCGGTGGCGCACGCTCAGGGGGATGGGCCGCGGTGATCGGCGCCGGGCTGTTCCTCGGTGGGGCGGCGACCTGCTACACGCTGCTGCCCGCCGTAGCCGCATTCACGGTGCTACTGATGGCGCTCCTGCTGGCGGCGGCACGCAGGCGCGACGGCGCCAAAGCCGCGCTGAATCCGCTGATTCGACTCGTCGTCATCGGCGCCATAGCCGCGGCACTCGCGTCGACCACCTGGTTGCCGTTCCTGCTCCGCGCCGCCCACGACCCAGTCAGCAACAGCGGCAGCGCCTTCCATTACCTGCCGGCCGACGGCGCCGCACTGAGCTTCCCGATGCTGTCGTTCACCCTGACGGGCGCGCTGTGCCTGCTCGGGACGCTGTGGCTGGTGGTGCGGGCCCACAATTCGGTGCGCGCGGCGGGGCTGACGATCGCCGTGCTGGCCATCTACCTGTGGTCGCTGCTGTCGATGCTGGCCACGTTGGCCCGCACGACGCTGCTGTCGTTCCGGCTTCAGCCCACCTTGACGGTGCTGCTCACCACGGCGGGCGTCTTCGGGTTCGTGGAGCTGACGGCCGAGCTGGCCGCCCGCGGACGTAACCGGGCGGTGTTTCCCGTCGCGGCCGCGATCGGGCTCACCGGAGCGATCGCCTTCGCGCAGGACATCCCCGACGTGCTGCGGCCGGACCTGACCATCGCCTACACCGACACCGACGGCCACGGCCAGCGCGGGGACCGTCGCCCGCCGAGTTCGGAGAAGTTCTACGGGCAGATCGACACCGCGATCACCCAGGCGACCGGTAAGCCGCGCGACCAGACGGTGGTGTTGACCGCCGACTACAGCTTCCTGTCCTACTACCCCTACTACGGCTTCCAGGGGCTGACGTCGCACTACGCCAACCCGCTCGCGCAATTCGACAAGCGCGCGGCCACGATCAAGCAATGGGCCCAGCTCAAGGCCGCCGACCCGTTTGTGCACGCGCTGGACACGCTGCCATGGGCGCCGCCGACGGTGTTCCTGATGCGGCACGGCGGCTCGGCGGGAGCGTCGAGCACCTACACCCTGCGGCTGGCCGAGGACGTCTACCCCAACCAGCCCAACGTGCGTCGCTACACGGTCGAACTCAACGCGGCGATCTTCGACGACCCGCGGTTCAGCGTGACCAAGATCGGCCCGTTCGTGCTGGCCATCCGTAAATCCTGATGGCTACCGAGGCGGCGCACGGGGAGCAATTAGCATCTAGCACCGTGGTCGAGACGCAGCGCAGCTACCGGGCTGCCCGCTTCGTCGCCGTCGTCGCCGGCGTGCTCGGAACGCTGCTGTCCATCGCGACACCGCTGCTGCCGGTCAAACAGACCACCGCGCAACTGAACTGGCCGCAAAACGGCGCGCTCAGCAGCGTCGAGGCGCCGCTGATCGGCTACGTCGCCACCGACCTGAACATCAGCATCCCGTGTCAGGCCGCCGCGGGCCTGGGTGACGGCGGCAAGACGGTGCTGCTGTCGACGGTGCCCAAGCAGGCGCCCAAGGCGATAGATCGCGGCCTGCTGATCGAGCGCGCCAACGACGACCTGGTGCTGGTCATCCGCAATGTCCCACTGGTCGTCGCGCCGCTGAGCCAGGTGCTGAGCCCGGCTTGCCAGAAACTGGTCTTCACCGCCCACGCCGACCGGGTGATCGGTGAATTCGTGGGCCTCACCCAGGGCCCCAACGCCGAGCACCCCGGCGCGGCCATGCGTGGCGAGCGCAGCGGCTACGACTTCCGGCCGCAGATCGTCGGCGTCTTCACCGATCTGAGCGGCCCGGCTCCCCCCGGCCTCACCTTCTCCGCCACCATCGACACCCGCTACAGCAGTTCGCCGACGCCGCTGAAGATGGCCGCGATGGTGCTCGGCGTGGCGCTGACCCTGGCCGCCCTGCTCGCCCTGCACGTGCTGGACACCTCCGACGGCACCCGGCACCGCCGCTTCCTGCCACCGCGCTGGTGGTCGCTGAGCGGGCTGGACGGCCTCGTCACGCTGGTGCTGGTGTGGTGGCATTTCGTCGGCGCCAACACCGCCGACGACGGCTACATCCTGACCATGGCCCGGGTCTCCGAGCACGCCGGCTACATGGCCAACTACTACCGCTGGCTGGGCACCCCGGAGGCGCCGTTCGGCTGGTACTACGACCTGCTGGCGCAGTGGGCGCACGTCACCACGGCGAGCATCTGGATGCGGCTGCCCACCCTGCTGATGGCGCTGGCCTGCTGGTGGGTGATCAGCCGGGAGGTGATCCCGCGACTGGGTCACGCCGTCAAGACCTCATCTGCCGCGGCGTGGACGGCGGCGGGCACCTTCCTGGCAGTGTGGCTGCCGCTGGACAACGGCCTGCGGCCCGAGCCGATCATCGCGGTGGGCATCCTGCTGACCTGGTGCTCGGTCGAGCGCGCGGTGGCCACCAGTCGCCTGCTGCCGGTGGCGGCGGCCTGCATCATCGGCGCGCTGACGCTGTTCTCCGGGCCGACGGGGATCGCCTCGATCGGTGCGCTGCTGGTCGCAATTGGCCCGTTGCGCACCATCATTGCGCGCCGGTCGCGCCAGTTCGGTGTGCTGCCGCTGCTGGCGCCGATCGTCGCCGCGGTGACCGTCAACGCGATCCTGATCTTCCGCGACCAGACGCTGGCGGGTGAGTTGGAGGCGACCGCGCTGAAGCGCGCCCTCGGGCCCAGCCTCAGCTGGTTCGACGAGCACATTCGTTACGAGCGGCTGTTCATGGCCAGCCCGGACGGGTCGGTCGCCCGCCGTTTCGCCCTGTTGGCACTGCTGGTCGCACTCGCGGTGTCGATCGCAATGACGTTGCGCAAGGGGCGAATTCCGGGCACCGCGGCCGGACCGAGCCGTCGGATCATCGGCATCACGGTGATCTCGTTCATCGCGATGATGTTCACGCCCACCAAGTGGACGCACCACTTCGGAGTGTTCGCCGGGCTGGCCGGCTCCCTGGGTGCGCTGGCGGCGGTGGCGGTGACCGCGACGGCCATGCGCTCACGACGCAACCGGACGCTGTTCGCCTCGATCGTGTTGTTCGTCGTCGCGCTGTCGTTCGCCAGCGTCAACGGGTGGTGGTACGTCTCGAACTTCGGCGTGCCGTGGTCAAATGCCTTCCCGCAGTGGCACTTCGGATTCACCACCGGGTTCCTGGGACTGACCGTGCTGGTCGCACTGCTGGCCGCCTGGCTCCACTTCGTCAAGGGTGGCACTGACGCCGATCCGCCCAACGAGTCACGGCTGGGCCGAATCATCCGCTCCCCGTTGGCAATTGCCGCGTGGGCGGTGGTCTTCTTCCAGGTGCTGTCGCTGACGCTGGGCATGACCGACCAGTATCCGGCGTGGTCGGTGGGCCGCTCCAACCTGCAGGCTCTGGCCGGCAAGACGTGCGGTCTGGCCACCGACGTCCTCGTCGAGCAGGACCCCAACGCCGGGATGCTCAAGCCGGTTTCCGCCGACGAGAAGGGCGCGCTGGCAGACGGTTTCGCCGAGGGCTTCGACGCCAACGGCATCCCGTCGTCGGTGTCTGCCGACCCGGTGATGGAACGTCCGGGCGACCGTAGCTTCGTCAGCGACGACGGCAACGTCACCGGCGGCGAGGCCGGTAACGAAGGCGGCACGACGGCCGGGGCCGGCATCAACGGCTCCCGCGCACGGCTGCCGTACGGCCTGGACCCGGCCCACACCCCGGTGCTGGGCAGCTGGCGGTCCGGGGTCCAGGTGCCCGCGCGGCTGCGGTCCGACTGGTACCGGCTGCCACCCCGCGGCGAATCCGGGCCGCTGCTGGTGGTGTCGGCGGCGGGTCGGTTCAACTACGGCGAGGTCCGAATTCAGTGGGCCAACGACAAACAGGCCGCCGACAACAACCCGGGCGGGTCGACCGGGCTCGCCGACGTCGGTGCGGCACCGGCGTGGCGCAACCTGCGTGCCCCGATGTCCGATCTGCCGGCGGACGCCACCCAGGTGCGGGTGGTGGTGAGCGATGAGGACCTCGCGCCGATGCACTGGATCGCCGTCACCCCGCCGCGCATCCCGCGGCTGCGCACGCTGCAGGACGTGGTCGGCTCATCTGATCCGGTACTACTGGATTGGCTTGTCGGCCTTGCATTCCCATGCCAGCGGCCGTTCGGCCATCAGAACGGCGTCGACGAGGTGCCGAAGTGGCGGATCCTGCCCGACCGGTTCGGCGCTGAGGCCAACTCACCGGTGATGGACAAGAACGGCGGCGGCCCGCTCGGCGTCACCGAGTTGCTGGCGCGCGCAACCACGGTGTCGACGTACCTGAAGGACGACTGGTCGCGCGATTGGGGTGCGCTGCAACAACTCACGCCGTACTACCCAGGCGCGGGCCCCGCTGAACTCGACCTCGGTTCGGCAACGCGCAGCGGCCTGTGGAGCCCGGCGCCGCTGCGGCAATAGCAGCGCGAGATCGCAGCGACCTAGTACGCGATCTGCCGGCGGCCCGCGCGGAACGCGGTGACGCAGGCGGTCAGCGCCAGAAGCGCGAAGACGGCGAATGCCCACCGGGCCGCCGATGCCCCACCGCCGTCGACGAGGTTCACCACGACGCCGGCCAACCCGGCGCCGAACGCGCCGAAAATGAGCTGCACCGAGTTGATCGCGGTGGCGGCCGCGCCGCCCTCGGCGGGATCGTCGACATCGCTCATCGCCCACGCCGACAGGTGCGGGTAGGCGGCGCCGACGCCGACGCCGACGGCCATCAGTGCGACCGCGCACACGATGACGATGCCCGCGGTCGCGCCCTGGACATGGGTGAGCCCGGCCAGCGCCAGGCCACCGGCCATCACCAGCGGGGCAGCGACCACCACCATCACGATCGTGCGGGTGCGGTTCAGCGACCCGCTGCTCAGGCCGCTGATCGTCCAGCCCAGCGACAGCGCCGCCCCGAGCAGACCGGCCACTATCGGCCCGAGGTGAGCCAGCCGTTGACCGAACAGCGGCACGTAGAGGTCGACCTTGGTCGCGGCGACCAGCAGCCCCAACGTCAGATACACCCATTTCAGCGGGCCGAAGCCGTAGACGCTGGCGGGCAGTACCGCGGTGTCCATCCGCCGGTCGACCACCAAGAACGCGCCGATCAGCAGCGCGCCGAGGACCAGCAGGCCCGCGGTGGCCAGCGCGTTGTGCGGTACCGAGGCCACGCTGACCGCCAGCGCGGCCGCTCCCAGCAGAACGACCGATGGAACGGGAATACGGGCCGAGTCACGGTCGACGGGCTGCTCAGAGCCATCAGTCGTCAGCAGGCCCGGTGCCAGGATGGCCATCCCCACACTCAGAATGGCCAGCAGCCCGAACGCCCAGCGCCAGGCTCCGAGCTGCGCGAACAATCCGCCCAGGGCTGGGCCGATCAAGGCACCGACGCCCCAGGTCGAGGCCGCCAAAGCGGAACCTCGGCTCCACAGTCGTCGAGGCAGTACCGCGTTGATCACCGCGAAGCTCAGACCGCACAGCAATCCGCCCGCGACTCCCTGGAAGAACCGCCCGGCCAGCAACACCTCCATGTTGGGGGCGGCGGCGCAGACCAGGCTGCCGACCGCGAGGACGGCGAAACCCGCCAGGTAAGAAATGCAGGCACCGATGCGATGCAGCATCGCGTTTACCGTCGCTGCGGCGACCACCGACCCGACGAGGTACAACGTCGTCACCCACACGTACATCCGCTCGCCGCCGATTTCACTGATTGTGCTCGGCAGCATGCTGATCGTCAGGAACTCGTTGGTGGAATACAGCACCACGCCCCCGGCGACCACAGCGGTAGTCCGCGAATAGGGGGAACTCCACAACTCACGCCAATGGCCGGTGGTGGAATGTTTCTGCTCCGTTAAATTCACCACCGCTGAACCACTAAACCATGTTTCGAACGGGGAGTCGAACCGCCGAAAACGGGGTATCCGCGCATGTCGGGTGGGCGCGGAGGCCGATCTCAGGGCACTGACCTGCGTCGTCGGCGACCGACTTTCTTTGAATCCAATGTGGATCGCGGCCGTGGATATCTTTCCGGCGAGCGTCGTCGGCGGACTTAGCCAAGTCGCCTAACATCGTGCCTCGTGCCCCACGACGACAGTGAGCGATCCTCGCACCGGCTCGCCCGGCTGATCGCCGTCGTCGCGGGAATCGCCGGCGCGCTGCTCTGCGTGCTGGTTCCGCTGCTCCCGGTGACCCAGACGACGGCCACCATTCTGTGGCCGCAGGGCGTGAAGGACGGCCACGTCGCCGACATCACCGCGCCGCTGGTCTCCGGGGCGCCGCGGGCGCTGGACATCTCCATTCCTTGCTCCGCGATCGCCACCCTGCCCGCCGACGGCGGTCTGGTGGTGTCGACGCTGCCGGTCAACGGATTCGAGACCGGCAAGAGCGGGCTGTTTGTGCGGGCCGCCAAGGACTCCGTCGTCGTCGCGTTCCGTGACACGGTGGCCGCGGCCGCGCCCCGCTCCGCGGTGGCCGCCGGCGCCTGCAGCACGCTGCACATCTGGGCGAACGCGGGCGGCGCCTTCGCCGACTTCGTCGGAATCCCCGGCGCGAACGGCAGGCTGGCGCCGGAGAAGAAGCCGGCGGTCGGCGGGATCTTCACCGACCTGGCCGTGCCCGCGCAGCCGGGCCTGTCGGCGCGGGTCGACGTCGATACCCGCTTCATTGTTTCGCCGACGTTACTGAAAACCGCGGTGATGGCACTGGGTGTGCTGGCCGTGCTGGCCTCGATCGTCGCGCTGGCGGTCCTGGATCGGCAGTCGGGACGACGGACGCCACGCAACTGGCGCCACCTCGTGGGCGCCGGTCTTACCACCTGGCTGGCCGACACCGGCGTGATCGGCACCCTGCTGCTCTGGCACGTCATCGGCGCGACCTCATCCGACGATGGCTACAACCTGACCATGGCCAGGGTCTCCTCGCAGGCCGGCTACGTCGCCAACTACTACCGCTACTTCGGCGCCTCCGAGGCGCCCTTCGACTGGTACCAGTCGGTGCTGGCCCACCTCGCGTCGGTGAGCACCGCGGGCGTCTGGATGCGGCTGCCCGCCACGCTGGCCGCAATCGGCACCTGGCTGATCATCAGCCGCTACATGCTGCGACGGCTGGGCCCCGGCCGGGGTGGTGTGGGCAGCAACCGGGTGGCGATCTGGACGGCGGGTGCAGTGTTCCTGGCGGCCTGGCTGCCGTTCAACAACGGCCTGCGGCCCGAGCCGCTGATCGCGCTGGGTGTCGTCGCGACCTGGGTGCTGGCCGAGACGTCGATCGCCACCCGCCGGCTGGTGCCCGCCGCGGTCGCGATCATCGTCGCGACGCTGACCGCGACGCTGGCACCGCAGGGCCTGATCGCCGTCGCGGCGCTGCTGGCCGCCGCCCGGCCTATCGCGCGGATCATCGTGCGGCGCAAGGCAACCGACGGGCTCCTGGCGCCGCTGGCGGTGCTGACCGCCTCGCTGTCGCTGATCATCGTCGTGGTGTTCCGGTCGCAGACGCTGGCGACAGTGGCCGAGGCGGCGCGGATCAAATACAAGGTCGGCCCGACGATCGCCTGGTACCAGGAGTTCCTGCGCTATTACTTCCTCACCGTGGAGAGCAACGCCGAGGGCTCGATGACGCGGCGCTTCGCCGTGCTGATCATGCTGCTGTGCCTGTTCGGTGTGCTGGTCATCTTGCTGCGGCGCGGCAAGGTGCCCGGGGTGGCGAGCGGGCCGGCGTGGCGGCTGATCGGCACGACCGCGATGGGCCTGCTGCTGCTTCACTTCACACCGACCAAGTGGGCCATCCAATTCGGCGCGTTCGCCGGGTTGGCCGGCGCGCTCGGCGCGGTCACCGCGTTCGCGCTGGCCCGGATCGGTCTGCATAACCGCCGGAACTTGACGCTGTACGTGACGGCGCTGCTGTTCATGCTGGCGTGGGCCACCTCGGGCATCAACGGCTGGTTCTACGTCAACAACTACGGCGTCCCCTGGTACGACATCCAGCCGGTGATCGCGAGTCACCCGGTGACGTCGATGTTCCTGGCGTTGTCGATCGCCACCGGACTGCTGGCCGCCTGGCAGCACTTCCGGATGGATTACGCGGGACACACCGAGGTCACCGACAGCCGCCGCAACCGGGTGCTGGCGTCGACGCCGCTGCTGGTGGTCGCGGTGATCATGGTCTTCGGCGAGGTCGCCTCGCTGGGCAAGGGCGCCGTGCTGCGCTACCCGATGTACACCACCGGCAAGGCCAACTTCTCCGCCATCACGTCCGGACTCTCGTCGTCGAGCTGCGCGATGGCCGACGACGTGCTGGTCGAGCCCGACCCCAATGAGGGTGTGCTGCAACCGGTTCCGGGCCAGAAGTACGGGCCCGACGGCCCACTGGGCGGCGACAACCCGGTCGGCTTCACGCCGCAGGGCGTCGGCGACAACCTGCAGTCCGACCCGGTGGTGACCAAGCCGGGCGTGGTGAACTCCGACGCGTCGCCGAACAAGCCGAACGCCTCGATCACCGACTCGGCCGGCACCGCCGGCGGCAAGGGCCCGAAGGGTGTCAACGGCTCGGAGGCCGCGCTGCCATTCCTCCTCGACCCGGCGCGCACGCCGGTGATGGGCAGCTACGGCGAGAACACCCGCGCCGCCACCGCCACCTCGGCGTGGTACCAGATGCCACCCCGCACGCCGGACCGTCCGCTGGTCGTCGTCGCAGCCTCGGGCGCCATCTGGTCGTACAAAGAGGACGGCGACTTCATGTACGGCCAGTCGCTCCGGTTGCAGTGGGGCGCAACCAAACCCGATGGCAGCGTGCAGCCGCTCGGGCTGATGTTCCCGATCGATATCGGACCGCAGCCGGCCTGGCGCAACCTGCGCTTCCCGACGAGCTGGGCGCCGCCGGAGGCCAATGTCGCACGCATCGTCGCCTACGACCCCAACCTCAGCGAGGACCAGTGGTTCGCGTTCACACCGCCGCGGGCGCCGGTGATGAAAACCCTGCAGCAGCTGGTCGGGCCGCGCAAGCCGGTGCTGATGGACATCGCCACGGCCGCCAATTTCCCTTGCCAGCGACCGTTTTCCGAGCATCTGGGGATCGCCGAGCTGCCCGACTACCGCATCCAGCCGGACCACAAGCAGACGTCGGCCTCGTCCAACCTGTGGCAGGCGTCGAAGTCCGGCGGGCCGTTCCTGTTCACCCAGGCGCTGATGTGGACGTCGACGGTGCCCAGCTATCTCAACGGCGACTGGTACCGGGATTGGGGGCAGGTGGAGCAGTACCATCGCTGGCTGCCCGATGACGTGGCGCCGCTCGCCGCCGTCCAACAGGGCGCCACCGAAGTGTCCGGCTGGAGCCGACAAGGACCGATTCGAGCACTCCCGTGACCACACAGACCGAGCACCTGTCCACCGCGTCCGCAGACACCGTGAAGGTAACGCGCTGGGTCGCGACCATCGCCGGGCTGATCGGATTCCTGCTGTCAGTGGCCACCCCGCTGCTACCCGTCGTGCAGACCACCGCCGATCTGAACTGGCCGCAGAACGGCCAGCTGAAAAGCGTCACCGCGCCACTGATTTCGCTGACACCGGTCGACTTCCACGCCACGGTCCCGTGTGGGGTGGTCCGCGACCTGCCGCCGGCCGGCGGGGTGGTGCTGGGGACCGCGCCGCGAAAAGGCAAGGACGCGAACCTGCAAGCGCTGTTCGTCGTCGTCAACAAGCAGCGGGTGGACGTCACCGACCGCAACGTGGTGATCCTGTCGGTGCCGCGCGAGCAGGTGGAGTCGCCGCAATGTCAGCACATCGACGTCACCTCGACGCTGGCCGGCACCTACGCCACCTTCGTCGGACTCAAGGATCCGGGCGGTAAGGAGCTGCGCAGCGGCTACCCCGACCCCAACCTGCGCCCGCAGATCGTCGGGGTATTCACCGACCTGATCGGTCCCGCGCCGCCGGGCCTGAAGATGTCGGCGACCATCGACACCCGATTCTCCACCACCCCAACCACATTGAAACTCGTCGCGATGGTGGGCGCGATTCTGGCGACGATCGTCGCGCTGGTCGCGCTGTGGCGCCTCGACCAGTTGGACGGGCACCGGATGCGCCGGTGGATTCCGGCGAACTGGCGGACCTTCACGCTCGCCGATGCGACGGTGATCTCCGGATTCGTGCTCTGGTGGGTGATCGGGGCGAACTCCTCGGACGACGGCTACATCCTGGGCATGGCGCGCGTCGCCGACCGGGCCGGCTATATGTCCAACTACTTCCGCTGGTTCGGCAGCCCCGAGGATCCGTTCGGCTGGTACTACAACCTGCTGGCGTTGATGACCCACGTCAGCGACTCGAGCCTGTGGATTCGCCTTCCCGACTTGGTCGCCGGGATCGTGTGCTGGTTGCTGCTGTCGAAAGAGGTGCTACCCCGACTCGGTCCCGCGGTGACCAAGAGCAAGGCGGCCAACTGGGCGGCCGGCCTGGTGTTGCTCACCGCGTGGATGCCGTTCGACAACGGTCTGCGGCCGGAGCCGATCATCGCCGTCGGTTCGCTGATCACCTACGTGCTGATCGAACGCTCGATGCGCTACAGCCGCATGACTCCCGCGGCGCTGGCGGTGGTGACGGCGGCGTTCACCCTGGGTGTGCAACCCACCGGGCTGATCGCGGTGGCCGCACTGGTGGCAGGTGGTCGTCCGATCCTGCGCATTCTGGTGCGCCGCCACCGTGTGGTCGGCACCTGGCCGTTGGTGGCGCCGATGCTGGCCGCCGGCACCGTGATCCTGACCGTGGTGTTCGCCGACCAGACGCTGGCAACGGTGATGGAAGCCACCAGGATTCGTACCGCGATCGGGCCCAGCCAGGCCTGGTACACCGAGAATCTGCGCTACTACTATCTGATCCTGCCGACCGTCGACGGTTCGCTGTCGCGCCGGTTCGGCTTCCTGATCACCGCGCTGTGCCTTTTCACCGCGGTGTTCATCATGTTGCGGCGCAAGCGAGTTCGCGGCGTGGCCCGCGGCCCGGCCTGGCGACTGATGGGCGTCATATTCGGCACCATGTTCTTCTTGATGTTCACCCCCACCAAGTGGGTGCACCACTTCGGCCTGTTCGCTGCCGTGGGTGCGGCGATGGCCGCGCTGACCACCACCCTGGTCTCGCCCGCGGTGCTGCGCTGGTCGCGCAACCGGATGGCGTTCCTGGCCGCGCTGCTGTTCCTGCTGGCGCTGTGCTTCGCCACCACGAACGGTTGGTGGTATGTGTCAAGCTACGGCGTGCCGTTCAACGCGGCGATGCCGAAGATCGCCGGAATCAGCATCAGCACAATGTTTTTCGCGCTGTTCGTGGCGATCGCGCTGTATGCCGCCTGGCTACACTTCGCGCCCCGTGACCGCGGAGAGGGCGGCCTGGCCCGGGCGCTGACCGCGGCGCCCATCCCGCTCGCCGCCGGCTTCATGGCGCTGGTCTTCATCGCCTCGATGACGATCGGCATCGTCCGGCAGTATCCGACGTTCTCCAACGGCTCGTCGAACATCCGCGCCTTCGCCGGCGGCTGCGGGCTGGCTGACGACGTGCTCGTCGAGCCGGACACCAACGCCGGCTTCATGCCGGCACGGCCCGGCGACTCGAACTCCGGCCCCTGGGGCCCCCTCGGGCCGCTGGGTGGGGCCAACCCGGTTGGCTTCAGCCCCAACGGAATACCCGACCACACCGTCGCCGAGGCGGTGGTGATGCACCCCAACCAACCCGGCACCGACTACGACTGGGACGCGCCGGTCAAGCTGAAGACGGCCGGCCTGAACGGCTCGACCGTTCCGCTGCCGTACGGCCTTGACCCGCAACGGGTTCCGGTGCTCGGCAGTTACACCAGCGACGCGCAGCAGCAGCAGCAGAGCAAGCTGGCCTCGGCCTGGTATCAGCTGCCGCCCGCCGACAATGGCCATCCCCTGGTGGTGGTGACCGCCGCGGGCAAGATCGAGGGCAACAGTGTGCTGCACCATCACACCGATGGGCAGACCGTGGTGCTGGAGTACGGCAAGCCCGGTCCGGGTGGCGACGTGGTCCCCGCCGGCCGGTTGGTGCCCGACGATCTCTACGGCGAGCAGCCGAAGGCGTGGCGCAACCTGCGCTACCCCCGATCCGAGATTCCCGCCGACGCTGTCGCCGTCCGGGTGATCGCCGAAGACCTGTCGCTGACGCCGGAAGACTGGATCGCGGTCACGCCGCCGCGGGTGCCGGAACTGCGCTCGGTGCAGGAGTACCTCGGGTCGACCCAGCCGGTGCTGATGGACTGGGCGGTCGGACTGGCGTTCCCGTGCCAGCAGCCGATGCTGCACTCGAATGGCGTCACCGACATTCCCAAGTTCCGCATCACGCCGGATTACACCGCCAAGAAGATGGACACCGACACCTGGGAAGACGGGGTCAACGGTGGCCTGCTCGGCATCACCGACCTGCTGCTGCGTGCCCACGTGATGGCCACCTACCTGTCGCACGACTGGGCCCGCGACTGGGGCTCGCTGCGCAAGTTCGACACCTTGGTGGACGCGCCGCCCGCCCAATTGGACCTCGGCACCGCAACGCATTTCGGCTGGTGGTCACCGGGCAAGATCCGGATCAAGCCGTAAGGGTGCACCGTAGTGACGCCGCTCACACGCGGCCGAACAATTTGCGACACGCCACAACACGTTGGGAAGGTGCCGGCTCGGGGTATGGCCTTTGCATCCCGTCCCCGAGAAGAAAGGCACCAACAGTGAGCAGCGGACCCGAAGCGGCCATCAAGGGCATTGTCGAAGACGTCAAAGGCAAGGCGAAAGAGATCATCGGCATCGTCGCCAGCCACGAGAACTTGCGCAAGGAAGGCCGCGCGCAGCAAGAGAAGGCTCAGGCTCAGCGCGACGTGGCCAAGAAGGAGGCGCAGGCCACCGCCGCACGGGCAGCCGAGAAGGCCGCCGAGGCGCGCCAGAAGTCTGCGCGCTAGTACATAGGCAGCACTGGGCGGCAAGGACTTCGGTCCTTGCCGCCCAGTCTCGTCCGCGCAGCCCGCAACCAGTTGATTCGGCCCGGCCGTTGCCGGGTAGCCCCGTCCGAGGAGGTGCCCTATGCGCGCAGAAGAAGGCGACGAATCGATCGACGAGTTGGCCGATGAGGCCGCCAAGGCGAAGAAAGAGCTGCGGGAGTCGACCGAGACCGGCGAAAAGGTGCAAAAACAGGACGACGAGTCCCCTAAAAAGCCCTGAGCCAGGAGGTGTCCCGCATCACAACTGACCCTGTATGTAAGCGATGTCTCCCTGAACGGCGTGCTGTCGCGGCGTCGCGGACCGCGATACTAGACACATGTCACTTAACGTTTCCACCCTGGCCCGTTGCGCTGTGCCCGTCGTTGTTGCACTGGCCGGATCGGCGGTTCCCGCGAGCGCCGAGAGTGGAACGGTCGTCCCGATGCGCAGCATTCTGCGCGCCTGCGATTTCAGCCCGATCCCTGACCGCGCATCGGCCGACCGCGGCACGGCGTCGGCGGTCGTTCACCTTAACGGCGGATCGGTGACCGCCGACGTCCACCTCGCGGAACCCAGCGCACCCAACGCCCACTACGACGTCGCACTGATTCAGGCGCCGCGGCCCACGACTGCGCCCTGCGACGGCCCCGGACCCGGTGTCGCGGTCGGTTCGCTCAACACCGACGGCGCGGGGATCGCGAACACCACGGTCAGCGACAGCCTGCGCTCCGGCACGACCGGTGTCTGGGTGTTCATCCGGCAGGCGAGCCCCTATTCGCAGAGCCCCGCCGAGTTCTACACGTCGGACTTTGCGGTGAAAGTCTGATCTCCGGGCGGGTCTAGATCGGCGTCAGGCCGTGCTTGCGCTGCGTGCGCCAGTGAATTTGCTTGTCCCGCAACAGGTGTAACGACTTGCGTAGTAGCAGCCTGGTCTCGTGCGGCTGGATCACGCCGTCGATGTAGCCCCGCTCGGCGGCGATCCACGGGATCGCCATGTTGAGGTTGTAGCCCTCGATGAAGTCCTTCTTGATCTGCTGCACCTCGGGTGCGCTCGGGTCGGGGAACCGCTTCACCAGAAGCTGCGCTGCGCCGTCGGCGCCGATCACCGCGATGCGCGCGGTGGGCCAGGCGAAGTTCAGGTCGGCGGACAACTGCTTGGAACCCATCACCGCGTAACCGCCGCCGTAGGCCTTGCGCACGATGATCGTCACCTTCGGCACGTCGGCTTCCACGATCGCGTTGAAGAACCGGCCACCGCGCTTGATGATCCCGTTCTTTTCTTCCGCGACACCGGGCATGGCACCCGGGGTATCCACCACGAAAACCAGTGGCAGGTTGTAAGAGTCGCAGAATCGGATGAAGCTGGACGCCTTGTCCGACGCCTCGCTGTCGACGGCGCCGGACATCACCATCGGCTGGTTGGCGATCACGCCGACCGACCGCCCGTCGACGCGGGCGAACGCGGTGATGATGGCCGGCCCGCGCTGGTCGGCGATCTCGAACACGTCGCCGTCGTCGAAGATGCGCAGCAGGATCTCGTGCATGTCGTAGGCGGTGTTGTCGGCGTCCGGCACGATCGTGTCGAGTTCGAGGTCCGTCGGGGTGATCTCCGGCTCCAGGCCCGGGTTGACGATCGGCCCGTCGCCAAAAGTGTTGTCCGGCAGGAACGACAGGTAGTCGCGCGCGTACTGGAACGCGGCGGCCTCGTCCTCGACGACCTTGTGGATGTTGCCGCGCTGGGCCTGCACGTCGGCGCCGCCCAGCTCGTCGAACGTCACGTCCTCACCGGTGACGTCCTTGATCACGTCGGGGCCGGTGATGAACATGTAGCCCTGGTCGCGCACCGCCACCAGCAGGTCGGTCTGGATCGGCGAATACACCGCTCCCCCAGCACATTTGCCCAGGATGATGGATATCTCCGGCACCAGGCCGCGCAGCATCTCGTGGCGGCGGCCCAGCTCGGCGTACCACGCCAGTGAGGTGACCGCGTCCTGGATCCGGGCGCCGGCGGAGTCGTTGATGCCGATGATCGGGCAACCGACCATCGCCACCCAGTCCATCAGCTTGGCCACCTTGCGACCGAACATCTCGCCGACCGAGCCCTGGAACACCGTCTGGTCGTGGCTGAACACCGCAACCGGCCGGCCGTTGATCCGTCCGTGCCCGGTCACCACGCCGTCGCCGTAGAGCGCGTTCGGGTCGCCCGGCGTGCGCGCCAACGCGCCGATCTCCAGGAAGCTGCCCGGGTCGAGCAGCGCGTGGATGCGGGCGCGGGCGCTCGGGATGCCCTTCTTGTCGCGCCGCGCTATCGCTTTCGGATCACCAGGCTCCTTCGCCAGCTCCAGCTTCTCGCGTAGTTCGGTCAGCAGCTCGGCGGTGGTCTTGGTGGTCACTTAGGCTTCTTTCTGCTCGGCGTGAATCTTGTTGAGCGCCTGCGTCATATGCGCACCGACCTTGGCGATGATCGGCTCGTCGATGGCCTGGATATGCTCGCCACCGATCGGTACGACCTCCAGGTCGGCCACGTAGTCACCCCAGCCACCGTCCGGCTTGCGGATCGCATAGGCGGGTTCGAACGTGATCGCGTCGTCGTGATAGCGGTCGGCCATGTACAACGTCACGTGGCCGTCGTACGGCTTGTACTCAGCGGTGTCGATCGCCCGCTGATCGAGGTACGAGGTGCGCTGATGCTCGATGATCCCGCCCGGGATCTGCACACCGGCCTGCTGGACGGCTTCCAGCACGAACTTGACCTGTCCCTCGTCGTCGAGCGCTTCCAGCGTCTCGTACGGGATCGGCGGAACCTCGACGTTGAAGGTCCGCTCGGCGAACTTGGCGTACCGGTCCCAGCGCTTACGGGTCTCTTCTGTGGTCTGCAGGATCGGCTCGCCGGGCATCACGGCGTCGATCAGCCCGACGAACGGCACGTCGCAGCCCTGCTGCTTGAGCCCGATCGCGCAGGCGTAGGCCAACGCGCCACCCAACGACCAGCCGGCCAGGATGAACGGGCCGTTGCCGCCGAGCTCACGCAGCTTCGGAACGTATTGCGCCGCCCGCTCTTCGATGGTGCCCTCGACACGCTCGAAGCCGTACATCGGGACGTCCGCCGGCAGGCGGTTGAGCAGCGGCTCGTAGACCACCGTCGACCCGCCCGCGGCGTGGAACACGAACACCGCCGGTTTCGTGGAACCTTCCGGCCTGGGGCGGATGGTGCGCACGAAGCCGTCGATCTGGCCGGACTCCAGGAAGTCGCGCACGGTGGTCGCGAGCGCCTCGATGGTGGTCGCGGCCTTCACGTCGTCGGCGGTGATGGTGCCTTCGGCGCGCTCCGAGAGCCGCTCGGCCATCTTGACGGCGGCAGCGTCGTCGAGCTCGGGCAGCTGGTTGAAGATGCCCCCCGGCGACTTACCGGTGACTATCGCCCAGGTCGCGAACGTCACCCGCTCGGCGGCATCCCGTGGCGGGATGTCCGAGTTGAGCGCTGCCGCAACGGCTTCGGAGTTGAGCACCTGCGCAGCCCCGGCCAGGTTCGGCTGTGCAGTGGGACCGGCCGGATTGGTGGGCGGCGGCGGGATAGCTGCCTCCGGCTGAGTCTCGGCCGGGGCCTCGGGCGCGGGCCCGGTGACCGATACCGGCGTAGCGCCGGACAGCATCGCGGCCTGCTCGGCGGCGATCTCGTCGGCGGTTTGCGTCTTCTGGCGCTCGTGCAGATCCTGCACCTCGTCGCGGTGCTCGATCGCGTACTCGATCAGCTTCTCGACGTTGTAGAGGTTGGCGTCGCGGACCGCCTGCAGCTGAATCGGCGGCAGGTCGAAGTCGTACTCGACGCGGTTCTTGATCCGCACGGCCATCATCGAGTCGAGACCGAGCTCGACCAGCGGCACCTCCCACGGCAGGTCCTCGGGCTCATAGCCCATCGCCATCGACACGATGGCGGCCAGCCGATCACGAATCGTCTCATCGGAATCGGGGGTCCACCTCGCCAACGAACCGACCTGACGCGCGGTCAGGCTGTCGGTGACGGCGCCCGCCTCCGGGTCGTCGTGGGTCGGCTCGGCGGCCGGTGCCGCGGCGGTGACGGTCGAGGCGACCGCCGCACCCGCGCCCACCGCGGTCGGCAACACCGACGCCTGACCGGCCCGCGACACCAGCGCGTCGTAGACCAGGGTGAAGGACTCCTCGATACGCGCGTGCACCTGGACCGACGCGCCACCGGGGTGGCGGGTCAGCGTGGTCACCAGTCGGGCGTTCTCAGCCGCGACCGCACGCTGCTCCGACGCGGTCAACACTGCGTCCGGAAGCACCTGGGTGGCAGCGGCTTTCACCAGTGCGGCCAGATCGGTCTCGCCTCGTGGGGCGTACTCCCAGACGTGCCGGCCGTCCGGCATCGCGACGTGTGTACCGGGCATCAGCACCGATCCGTCACCGGAGAAGTGCGCGTCGAGCCAGTGTTCCTTGCGCTTGAACCGGGTCGGCGGGACGTTGGCGAAATCTTCGGGGCCGGACGGGCGGGTGAACAGCGTACGGATGTCGAGGTCGTGACCGAACACGAACAGCTGCGCCATCGCCGAGATCATCGACTCGACGTCGTCCTGCTTGCGGGCCAGCGTCGGAATCAGTTGTGCGTCCGGCAATCCCGCGGCCGCCGTGGTCAGGCCGATCTGCATCAGCGCGACCGGGTTGGGCGCGAGTTCGAGGAACGTGGTGTAACCGTTGTCGACGGCATTGCGGACGCCGTGGGTGAAGTACACCGAGTGCCGCATGCCCTTGATCCAGTAGTTGACGTCGTGGATCGGCTCGCCGTTCGGGCGGACGTAGCTGCCCTCGTGCACCGTCGAGAAGATGCCGATCTTTGGGCTGTGCGGCGAAATACCTTGCAGCTCAGCGGAGAACTCGCCCAACAGCGGATCCATCTGCGACGTGTGGCCGGCGCCCTTGGTCTGGAGTTTGCGCGCGAAACGTCCCTCCGCCTCGGCGCGCGCGACAATCGCGTCGATCTGGTCGGGCGGGCCGCCGATGACGGTCTGGCTCGGGGCGGCGTAGACGCATACCTCGAGGCCGGGGAAATCGGCGAACACCGTCTTCAGTTCGTCGGCGGAGTATTCGACGAGCGCCATGAAGCGGATGTACTCGCCGAACAGCATCGCCTCGCCCTCGCCCATCAGGTGCGAGCGCGAGCAGATCACCCGGGCCGCGTCGGCCAGCGACAGGCCACCCGCGAAGTACGCCGATGCCGGCTCACCCAGCGACTGACCAATCACCGCAGCGGGTTTCGCGCCGTGGGCCTTGAGCACCTCGCCCAGTGCGATCTGGATCGCGAAGATGACGACGTTGCTGGTCTCGATCCCATAGTCGACCGAGTCGTCGAGGATCAGTTCGAGGATCGAGTAGCCCCGCTCGTCCTGGATCAGCGCGTCGACCTTCTCGATCCACTCGGCGAAGGTCTCGTCGCGCAGATAGAGGTTCTTGCCCATCTTGCGGTGCTGAGCACCGAAACCGGCCATCGCCCATATCGGTCCGTTGGTGGCCGGACCGTCGGTGCTGAACACGTACGGCTTCTGCTTGCCGTCGGCGATCGCACGCAGACCCTTGATGGCCTCTTCGTGGTCGTGGGCCAGCACCACCGCGCGCGAGCGGCCGTGGTTACGGCGCGACAGCGCCCGGCCGATCGACTCCAGCGAGGAGGCCTGCCCCTCCGGGGATTCCATCCAGTCGGCCAGCTCGGCCGCGGCGGCCCGCTTGCGCGAGGTCAGGAACGCCGACACCGCCAGTGGCACGACGGGGGTCGGAACCTCCTCGGCGGCAAGGGATTCCAGAGCGATCTCTTTGAGCCGCAGAGCTTCCTCGGTAATGCCGGGGAGCTCGTACTCCTCGTGGGCGGGCGCGTGGTCGTCTTCGATGAACTCGCCGTACTCGTCGAAGCGCACGCCGCCGACCAGTTCGCCGTGCTGCTCGGCGACCGGAGCGGCGGGTGCCTCGTCGGTCGGCGGCTCGGGCTCGCGCTCGACCACGTCGCGGGGCAGCACCTCGCGCAGCACCAGGTGCGCGTTGGCGCCACCGAATCCGAAACCGGAGACGCCGGCGACCGCGTAGCCGCCGTATCGCGGCCAGTCACCCACGGTGTCAAGGACTTTCAGATGCGCGGCATCGAAGTCGATGTAGGGGTTGGGTCCGGCGTAGTTGATCGACGGGGGCAGCTTGTCGTGCTGCAGCGCCAGCACCATCTTGGCCAGGCTGGCCGCGCCGGCGGCCGATTCCATGTGTCCGACGTTGGTTTTCACCGCACCGAGCAGCGCAGGCTTGTCGGCCGGACGGCCGCGGCCGATCACCCGGCCCAGCGCCTGCGCCTCGATCGGGTCGCCGAGCACGGTGCCGGTGCCGTGCGCCTCGACGTAGTCGACGGTGCGCGGGTTGATGCCGGCATCCTTGTAGGCCCGGCGCAGCACCTCGGCCTGCGCATCGGGGTTGGGTGCGATCAGACCGTTGGAGCGGCCGTCGTGGTTGACCGCGGTACCGGCGATCACCGCGAGGATCTGGTCGCCGTCGCGGCGCGCGTCGTCGACCCGCTTGAGCACCAGCATCGCTCCGCCCTCGGAGCGGGTGTAGCCGTCGGCGTCCGACGAGAACGACTTGATCCGGCCGTCCGGCGAGAGCACCTGGCCGATCTCGTCGAAACCGAGCGTGACGGCGGGCGTGATCAGCGCGTTGACACCGCCGGCCATCGCCACGTCACACTCGCCGTTACGCAGGGCCTGCACCGCCTGGTGGGTGGCGACCAGCGAGCTCGAGCAGGCGGTGTCCACCGCGACCGACGGGCCGTGGAAATCGAAGAAGTACGAAACCCGGTTCGCGACAATCGAACTCGCCGTGCCGGTGATGGCGTAGGGGTGGGCCACAGTTGGGTCGGACATGGCCAGGTAGCTGTAGTCCATCACCGAGGTGCCGACATACACGCCGACCGCCTCGCCGCGCAGGCTGGACGCCGGGATGCGGGCGTGCTCGAGCGCCTCCCAGGTCAGCTCCAGCGTCATCCGCTGCTGCGGGTCGATGTTGTCGGCCTCGGTCTTCGACAGCGCGAAGAACTCGGAGTCGAATCCCTTGATGTCGGTGACGTATCCACCGCGGGTGCGGGCCTTCCTGATCCGCTCGGCGAGCCGCGGCTCTTCCATGAACTCCGACCAGCGACCCTCGGGCAAATCGGTGATCGCGTCGCGACCCTCGAGCAGCGCGGCCCAGGTCTCGTCGGGGGTGTTCATGTCGCCGGGCAACCGGGTGGCCAGGCCGACGACGGCGATGTCGACGCGCTCGACGGGTCCGGTTCGGGTCCAGTCAGTTTCGTCGTCGGCGGCGTTGTCGAGTTCCGGGTCGCCCTCGACGATCCAGGTGGCCAGCGACTCGATGGTCGGGTGCTCGAACGCCGCCGCGATGGACACCGTGACGCCGGTGGCGTCCTCGATGTCGGCGGCCATCGCCACCGCATCGCGCGACGACAGGCCCAGTTCGACCATCGGCGTGGCCTCGTCGACCCCGTCGGGCGACTGGCCGGTGGCGGTGGCCACCCAGTTGCGCAACCACTGCCGGACGTCGGCGATGGACATGTCGGTTCGGGCGGGCGGGACGACGGCTTCGGAATCGGGTTCAGTCATGTTGGCGCTCAGTCGGTTTGGTCGGGGTAGGCGTTCGGACCGGTGGTGCCGCTGCGCAGGCTGCCGTCGATGTAGGCGGCGCGGCAGGCGCGGCGGCCGATTTTGCCGCTCGAGGTCCGCGGCACGGACCCGGACTGCACCAGCAGCACGTCTCGCACGGTCACGCCGTGCCGGACGGCGATGGCCGCCCGGATGTCGTCGGCGATCGGCTGGTAGTCCAGCTTGTGCGCACCCGGGGCACGTTCGGCGACGATCACCAACTGCTCGGAGGTGTCGTCGGAGTCGAATTTCAGTCCCGCATGCGGGTTTTCGAAGACCGAGGCCGGCAGTTGATTGGTCGGCACCGAGAACGCCGCGACGTACCCGGTCCGCAGGGCCCGGCTGGCCTCCTGCGCGGAGTACTCCAGATCCTGCGGGTAATGGTTGCGTCCGTCGATGATCACCAGGTCCTTGACGCGGCCGGTGATGTAGAGGTTGCCCTTGTAATACGTTCCGTAGTCACCGGTCTGGACCCAGGTGCCGTCGTCGGCGGCACCCTCGGCGTGCGACTCAGGGATGCGCGATTTCAGGATGTTGCGGAACACCTCGGTCGACTCGGCCTCGCGGCGCCAGTAGCCCTGTCCCATGTTGGGACCGTGCAGCCAGATCTCGCCGATCTGCCCGTCCGGCAACTCGGTAGCCGTCTCGGCATCCACGATGACCGCCCGCTCGTCGATACCCACCTTGCCGGCCGACACCTGGGTGACCGCGCTCGGCGAGTCGGCGTCGACCTCGACGAAGGTGTGGTTGTTCAGCTTGTCGCGGTCGACATAGACAACGGTCGGGCCCTCGTCCATCGGGGTGATCGAGACGAACAACGTCGCCTCGGCCAGTCCGTAGCAGGGCTTGATCACGTCGCTGCCCATCCCATACGGGGCGAACGCGTCGGTGAACTTGCGCATCGAGGCCACCGAGATCGGCTCGCTGCCGTTGAGCAGCGCCTTGACGTTGGACAGATCCAGGGGCGGCTCGTCGTCGCGGGGCAGACCCCGCAGCGCGGCGTGCTCGAACGCGAAGTTCGGCGCCAGCGAGTAGGTCGGACCGTCGTCGCCGGCGACCCCGGCCAGTGCGCGCAGCCATCGGCTGGGCCGGCGCACAAACGCGGCCGGCGTCATGAATGTGTTGTGCTGGCCCAGCATCGGGCCGAGCATGATCGTGATCAGACCCATGTCGTGGAAGAACGGCAACCAGGTGACACCGCGGTCGCCGTCTTGGCCCTCCAGGGCTTCGAGCACCTGGACGCAGTTGGTGGCGAGGTTCGCCTGGGTGACCTCGACACCGGTCGGGGTGCGCGTCGAACCCGAGGTGTACTGCAGGTAGGCGATCGCGTTGGCGTCGACCTGCTCCGGCTCCCAGGTGGAGGCCACCTCGTTGGGGACCGCGTCGACGGCGATCACGCGTGGCCGCTCCTTGGCGGGTCGGCTGCGGAAGAACTTGCGGACGCCCTCGGCAGAGTCGCTGGTGGTCAGGATCGCGGTGGGCTCGCAGTCGTCGAGGACGGCGTGCAGACGACCGACGTGGCCGGGCTCCGACGGGTCGAACAGCGGCACGCCGATGCGGCCGGCGTAGAGGACGCCGAAGAAGCCGACGACGTAGTCCAGGTTCTGCGGGCAGAGGATGGCGATCCGGTCGCCGGGTTTGGTGACCTGCTGCAGGCGAGCACCGACGGCGCGGTTGCGCGCGGCGAACTCCGACCAGGCGATGTCGCGGGTGACACCGTCGCGCTCGATGGAGTAGTCCAGGAAACGGTAGGCGAGCTTGTCGCCGCGAACCTTCGCCCATTTCTCGACGTGACGAACCAGGTTGGCGTTATCGGGGAACGTGATCCTGCCGTTCACGACGAACGGGTTGTGGTACGCCATTCCGCTTTCTCTCCTTCATCACCCGGCGCGGGCCAGGTTTGCATGAGCCTCACCGACGGGGGTCATCGGACTCGGGTCTGCCTGCGGGACCGCCGCACTACGCGTGCGTAGGGCTGTCGCCGACGGCGGGCCTCACCGAGGCTACCGAAGCGCGCCAAGCGTCCCGCATCGCCTGAATTACGCGATGGGCCGACCATAGTTGCTCTTAAATTTCTCTTAATCTTAGTGGGCGGTGCGCCGCCAACCAAATCTGAAGGTACCGCGTAGCGCAACTGTGACCTGTGACGCCGGGCCGATCGACGGGTGCTTACCCGTGCTTCGGGTGGGGCGCGTTCTCGATCGTGGTGTGCGCCCAATTCAGCGTCCAGGCGGTCGACGGCTGGCCGTCCAGACTCCAGAACTGGGTGGTCGCGTACAGGGCGTGCACCGGCTGACCGGCCCCGCCCGCCAGGATGTCCAGTGTTCGGGGGAGATTGGCCAGGCTGAAGGCCTCCGGCGGCGCGGCGCAGATCAGGTCGCCGGGTCCGCAGATCTCGTTGGTCTTGTCGTTGAGTGCACCGAAGCCGCCCGGCCGTGCGCCCGTCATCGTCAAACCGAGGGTGGACAGCACCGGGACCTCGTGCAGGATGATCTCGGCGCCCTCGCCCGGCGGGTTCGGCCCGATCTCCTGGCCCACACCTTGTTGACGGCGGCCGTCGGCGATCAGCGTCACTCCGAGCACCAGGTCGTCGTCGACGGGCCCGCGCCCGTTGCCGACGTCGCTGGCGATGTCACCGGCGATCACCGCGCCCTGCGAGAAGCCCACCAGCACGTAGCTGGTCAGCGGGCATTTGACGTTCATGTCCGTCATCGCCTTGACCGCCGCCCGGGTGCCCTCGGCCCGGCTGTCGTTGTAGGAGATCTGGGGGTCGCCGCTGAGTGGGTTATGGAACTGCGCGGTGTAGGGCACGGTGAAGGTCTCGACGCGGCTCGCGTTGAATTGCTGCCGGATCGGCCGGGTGACGTTGAGCAGCAACGCGTTCGGGAACTGGACCGGGTTGAGCGGGTCGTCCTGCAACGACGACTCCCAGGTGCCCGGGATCGCGAGCAGCTGCACGTCGGGGCAGCTGGAGTCCTGCGAGGCCGGCCGCGGCTTGTGCGGATGGGACGGCGCGCCGCCGCTGGTCGGGGGCACGATGCTGGGCGGCACCGCGCTCGGCACGCCTTGACGCTGTCGCAGCAGACCGACCACGGCCAGGATGACCAGCCCCACCACCAATGCCACTGCGGCGGCGGCGATCAACGCCAGGATTCGACGACGGCGTTTCCGCCGTGAGTTCACAGCCATGGTCTCCCGCTTGCAGAGTCAGTCAGATGCACAAGCCGACAGACTCACGCCGTCGAGCTTCATTCACGGTACCGGGTCGCGGCACCGCGACTGCCCGACGAGTCAGCGGATGGCGCCCACGATGTCGCCGGACATCGCGCCGAGCTGGGAGCTCCAGGAGCCCCAGTCGTTGTTGCCGCCGCCGGGGAAGTCGAAGTGCCCGTTGTGCCCGCCGACGTTGCGGTACTCCTGGTAGAAGAAGCGGGCCCCGGCCATCGCCTCACCGGCCTGACCGATCATTGCCGCGGCGTCGCCACCCATGTTCGTCGGGCTCCAGACCCAGATCCGCGAGTTGTTCTGCGCCAGCAACATCGCATGCACCTCGGGGTCGTGCCACTTCCACCGGCCCAGCTGCGGGGCACCCCACATGCCGTTGCCGTCGACGCCGCCGAACTGCTGCAGGCCGGCGAGGATTGCGCCGTTGCTGGTGGTGTTCGACGGGTAGAGGAAGCCGGACAGGGAGCCGGCGAAGCCGAACCGCTCGGGGTGGAAGCAGGCCAGCGCCATCGCGCCGTAGCCGCCCTGGGAGGCGCCGGCGACACCGTGGCCGCCGGGGGCCAGGCCTTTGTTGGCGGCCAGCCAGTCCGGCAGCTCCTGCGACAGGAAGGTGTCCCACTGCTTGCTGCCGTCACGCTCCCAGTTGGTGTACATGCTGAAAGCGCCGCCGGCGGGTGCGACCACCGAGATGCCCTTACCGCCGAGCGTGTTGAAGGCGTTGCCCGCGGTCGCCCAGTTGCTGACATCGGGTGCGGCGTTGAACGCGTCGAGCAGGTACACCGCGTGCGGGCCGCCCGCCATGAACTGCACCGGGATGTCGCGGCCCATCGCCCCGGAGGGCACCATCAGCGTTTCGTAGCCGGCGGCGCGGGCCGCGCTCAGGTGCGTCCCGATGAGGCCTCCGACCGTCAAAACAGCGGCGCCCAGCAGACACTGCAGCCTGAACAGCACCGACAGACTTCTCATCACTGACCTCGCTCGTCGCTCGACCGCCAAATAGGAGGCTGCAGATCCGCCCCCGGTTCCGGAAGGTAGCTAATCACACGTGCACGGAGCGGACGCCAGAAACGGCGAACGGCGACGACCTCGCAAGGTCGTCGCCGTCAGCCGTGCTGTTCTCAGATCAGGTGTGCTGACCGGCCGCTGCGGCAGCCGGTGCGGGCGGAGCGCCCACGCCCGGGCCCGCACCCGGAGTAGCACCGAGGTGCTGCTGCAGGTCGGGCAGCATGGCGTGCAACTGCGCACCCCAGTACGGCCAGTCGTGCGTGCCGTTGGCGTCGAAGTTGAACACCGCGTTGGTGCCGCCGGCCGCCTTGTAGGCGTCCTGCCACTTGATGTTGCTGGTACGGACGAAGCCCTCGAGGAACTTGGCCGGCATGTTGTCGCCGCCCAGGTCCGACGGCTTGCCGTTACCGCAGTACATCCACACGCGGGTGTTGTTGGCCACGGTCTTGCTGACGTTCAGCAGCGGGTCGTTACGCGCCCAGGCCGGGTCTTCCTTCGGGCCCCACATGTCGGCGGGCTTGTAGCCACCGGCGTCGCCCATCGCGAAGCCGATCAGCGTCGGGCCCATGCCCTGCGAGGGGTCCATCAGACCGGAGAACGAGCCGACCTCGATGAACTGGGCGGGGTGGTAGTTCGCCAGATTCAGCGACGACGCACCGGCCATCGACAGACCGACCGCCGCGCCACCGGTCTCCTTGACACCCTTGGTGGCCAGGTAGGCCGGGAGCTCGCTGGTGAGGAAGGTCTCCCACTTGTAGGTCTGGCAACCGGCCTTGCCGCAAGCCGGCTTGTACCAGTCGGTGTACCAGCTGGACTGGCCACCCACCGGCATGACGAGCGAGAGCCCGGACTGCAGGTACCACTCGAAGGCGGGGGTGTTGATGTCCCAGCCGTTGAAGTCGTCCTGCGCGCGGAGACCGTCGAGCAGGTAGACGGCGGGCGAGTTGGCGCCGCCGCTCTGGAACTGGACCTTGATGTCACGACCCATGGCTGCCGACGGCACCTGCAGGTACTCGACGGGCAGACCCGGCCGGGAGAACGCGTGTGCGTCGGCGGTCTGGCCCACGGCGCCGATCAAGCCCGGCAGCAGAGCCGCCGCAGCAGCCGCTAGCGTGAGCCGACGCGATGACGTTTTTGCCGCACCGCGCAACCTGTCAACAAGCCTCATTCTTGCTTCCTCATTCTTTGTCGGGCCCAACTTTGTAGTGGGTCGGACTGCATTGCCCTATTGCTCAGCATCTCAACGAGCCGCTTCTTGGCCCGCGTCGTTGCCGAGCGCGCCGGCCTGGATGCCCGGCTCCCCACAAGTCATTCGGACCCGCGTCGAAGCCGGACGGCGCAGCTGTGCTCTCGTAGTCAACCACAAGTCGTGGTCCGAACTCTCATCGGCGTGGGCCCGAAACCGGGCCCCACACTGCGGCCGGAACCGCTCAACTCGGCTGCGGATCACCACGCTGTGAATGTGCCGACGAGCGGTTGTTCGCCGGTAAGACTACCTATTCAGCGTTGCTGGACGCCAATCGGGAGGGCCGGGCGCCACGCCCACCGAATCGGTGCGAAAAATTCTTCTACCGATCACTCGATGTTGGGCTACGGCCCGGTGGCGGGCAGTCCGGTGTAAGGCGGGCCACCGGATTCCGGCACGGCCAGTCCGCACCTGATCAGCTCGTACCGCGGAACCCGGTCGATGCGATAGCGGGTGAACTGGACGGAGTGGAGCAAGTTCGAGAAGAAGCGGTGCAGACTCATCGGGGCCCGCACCGAGGCCAGGACCTGCTGCGTGCCGTCACATTTCAGCGCCGCCTCGGCCTGCTGGACGAATCTCTGGTCGAGGTAGCCCGGCACGCCCGGGTACCACTTGACCCACGGGCCGTCGGCGATCACCCAGTCCGGGAACAGGTTCTTGTCGTGACCGATGCGGCCATGCTGCAGCCGCGCGGTGTGCTGCGCCAACGGGTTGGCCAGCCCGATCTGGTCGATCACCCGGACATCGAGGCCGACATTCATGCCCACCATGCCGAGGTTGGTGAAAAAGACTGTGTGCGGCCCATTTTCGGGTGCCGGCGGCGGAACCTTGGGCGGGACGGGCGGAACCAGGTCCCACTGGTCGTAGTTGCCGGACGGCAGCAGCAGCGCCCCCTGCGGAGTGTTGTTGAGCGCGACCAGAACTGCGCGCATCCGCGGATAGTCCAGATAATCGGCAGCGGTCAGCGGATGCGCGTGACCCGTCGCCTGGGCGTAGAACCGGCGCTCGTCGACGATGCCGGTGTAGGTGACCCGGGTGGCGTCGTCGCCCAGCCCGGGCGAATTAGCCGCCCACAGCGCCCATCCCGCCACCGACATCCACAGCGCGCTCACGCCGCCGGCCAGCCAGTAACCAGCTTCGCGGGTGAGCCGCGTGCCGTCGGGGAACACCACCGGCACCACGGCGACGGGCGCGAGCAGACACAGCAGCGGCGCGAGCAGCACGCGGCCGTGCATGAAATCGCCGCCCTGACGGATCCAGTACAAGGCCTGCAGCAGGCCGCTGACCAGGATGAAAATCACGACCGCGGCCGGACTCTGCACCCTCCGGTCCCGCGGCCCACCACCGCCCGACGTGGCGGCCGGGCCCTTCTGGACCTTGCGGCGGCGCGCGGACACCCACAGCAGCAGGCCCAGCGCCGTCAACAGCAGCACCGGCACCCACATCGCATAGGGGCCGTTGAAGTTCGACAGGTAGATCAGCCCCTGCGACCACTTGTCACCGGCCGCATCCTTGGCCAGCGCGGTGCCGGGAAACAGCAAGCCGTAGTAGCCCATTCGAAAGATCTGGTATCCCACCGGCAACAACCCGCCGGCCACCACGATCTCCAGTCGGCGCCGCCCGGCGGGCTCGGCCATCAGCATCATGATCAGCGCGCCGCCGCCGATCAGCGTCAACTCGGGACGCACCAGCACGCTGCAACCGGCCACGAACGCCAGCGCACCGCTGAATACCCGCCCCGGCGGGTGGGCCTGCTTGGCTTGCGACCAACAGACCATCATCCACCAGAGCAGCCCGAGATAGGCCATCACCAAACCACTTTCGAGGCCGGAGGTGGCGAAGTCGCGCGCCGGCGGCACGGCGATGTAGGCGAGTGCGCCGGCCGGCAGGATGATCGCGCGACGGCCGACCAGGCTGGGCGCGAACAACCGGCCGGTGCCCATCATCAGCATCGCCAACCCGAGCAGGCTCAAACCGAGCGCCAGCCCCAGCGCCACGTACTCCAACTGCAGCGGCCGGGTCAGCGCGCTGACCGCGTACACCAGATACGTCCACACCACTGACGTGTTGGCCTCGACCCGCTCCCCCTGATTGAAGACAGGACCGTTGCCCGCCAACAGGTTTCGGACGGTACGCAGCACGATCAGGCCGTCGTCGGCGATCCACCTCCGCTGCCAGGCACCCCAGCCGAAGAGCACCGTGACCACAGCGACACTGGTCCAGAGGCTGGCCCGGACCGTGATGTCGTAGCGGTATGCCACGCTGCCCACCGACGTGAACGCCGGCCAGCGTGAACGCGCCTCCGGGACGGCCTCACTTGAGGATGACTGCGGCACCTATGGTTCCGATCCAGACCAGGAACAACACCTGCAGTACCCGGTCGCGCAGCGCGATCTCCTCGGGCTCGCCGGCCACACCGCCGTCGACATCCACCGCCATCCGCAGGATGACGATCGTGAACGGGATCATCGACCCCACGAACCAGCCGACCTGGCCGTGTTCCCGGTCGAACGCCCACAGGCCGTAGCAGACCACCATCGCGGTGGCCGACAACGTCCACACGAACCGCAGGTAGGTGCTGGTGTAGTTCTCCAGCGACTTGCGGATCTTGGCGCCGGTGCGCTCGGCCAGTTGCAACTCGGCGTACCGTTTGCCGGCCGCGATGAACAGCGACCCGAACGCCAGCACCAGCAGGAACCACTGGGTCAGATGGATGCTGGCAGCGGCGGCGCCCGCGATGCCGCGGATCACGAAACCGGAGGACACGATGCTGATGTCGATCACCGCTTGGTGTTTGAGGCCGAAGCAATAACCAAGCTGAACGGCGATGTAGACGGCCATCACCAACGCCAGGTTCTGGTTGACCCACCAGGACACCCCCAGCGATATCGCTCCGAGCACCACCGCCAGCGTGTATGCCAGCCACTCTGGAACCACACCCGCGGCGATCGGGCGGAATTGCTTGGTCGGGTGTTGACGGTCGGCCTCGACGTCGCGGGCGTCGTTGATCAGATAGATCGACGAGGCGGCCAGACAGAACACCACGAAGGCGATCGCGACCTGACCAGGGACCCGATCCCAGTTGTAGTGCACGTCGGTGCCCCAGGCTGCCAGCGGAGCCGCGGCCACCAGGATGTTCTTCACCCACTGCCGCGGGCGCATCGCCTTGACCACGCCGAGGATCAGGTTGGCCGGTGGTCCGGCGACTTTCTGGTCTACCTCGCTGCTCATCTTTACGCTCCACCTGTCATACGACGATCGACCCGGGCCGCCACCTTCTCCGTGGCTGCCGCCACGGCCAGGCCGACCGCCACCCCGGTGGCCACGTCGCTGGGATAGTGCACGCCGAGCAGCACCCGGGAGAGTGCCATCGGCGGCACCAGCATGACAGGCAGCGGTACACCGGTGGTCCGGGCCAGCAACACCGCCGCCGCGGTGGTCGAGGTGGCATGGGCCGACGGGAAGCTCAGGCTGCTCGGGGTGCCGACGTTGACGGCGACGGCCGGGTGATGCGGTCGCGGGCGGCGGACGATCCGCTTGATCACCACCGCGGCGGCGTGCGCGGCGAACGCCCCGGCGCCGGCCACCAGCCAACTGCGGCGCTTGGCCGGCTGCAGAGCTGCACCGATCGCCGAGACCGCCAGCCAGCCGAGGCTGTGTTCACCGAAGTGGGACAACGCCCGAGCGATTGGCAGAGCGCCGGGGCGATCCGCCAACGCCGACTGCACCGCGACCAGCACGGCCACTTCGCCGCTGGGCGTCGCCGATTCAGCCGCGGTGCCGGCCATTGCCAGCCGAGTTGTTCTGGGCCGCGAACAGCACCGTCTCCCATTTCTCCTTGCTGGACAGCACCGGCAACGCGGCACGGTAGACACGGCGCATCTCGTCGAAGCGGCGCAGCAGCTGACGTTGGCGTCGCAGCGACTGCCACAGCAGTGCGAACATCTGGTCCCGGTCACGCTGGCGGTAGACCGCGCCGCGACCATCGGCCGTGGTGACGGTGGCGCCGTCCAGCATCGCGAGCCGGAACCAGCGGGCATCCTGAGTCGGCACGTTGAGCTGAGGGCGCTGATGATGCTGCGGCTCAGTCTTTTTCAGCTGATGCAGGATTCCGCGGATCAGCCGGTAGCCGATGGACAGCGGATGCACCGGTGGCTTCATCTCGTAGTTGCGCTGCGAGGGCTCCGGCAACCGGTCCGACGACGGCAGCACCACCGCGTCCGGGTACTCCTTGCGGATCCGGTGCACCTCGGGCAAACCCGATTCCAGGATCGAGAAGATGTGCTCGGGGCCGGCCAGGAAGTCGTCGATCGCCTTGTTCTGGATTGCGACTGTCGAATACTCAAGGCAAGAAAGGTGTTTCAGCGTCGCCTTCAAGTGGCTGCGGACCAGGCCCCTGACATCGCCATCCCAGTGCATGGCCGCCACCACCAGCCGGTTGCGCAGGTGGAAGTAGGCCTGCCAGTCGATGGCGTCGTCTTTGTCGCTCCAGGCCATGTGCCAGATCGCCGCACCGGGCAGCGTCGCGGTCGGGTAGCCATGCTCGGCGGCCCGCAACCCGTAGTCGGCGTCGTCCCACTTGATGAACAGCGGCAACGGCTGACCGAGTTCTTCGGCCACCTGACGCGGGATCATGCACGTCCACCAGCCGTTGTAGTCCACATCGATCCGGCGGTGCAGCAGCTGGCTGCGAGGGTTGTTGTCGCTCAACGGATATTCGGCAAAGTCGTGGTCGTATTCGGTGTACGGCGCCGCGGTCCACATGAAGTTGGCCCGGTCGACCATCTCGCCCATGATGTGCAGGTGTGACGGCTCCTGCAGGTTGAGCATCTGGCCACCGACCAGCATCGGCGCCTTGGCGAAGCGGTTCATCGCGAGGATGCGCAGGATGGTGTCCGACTGCAGCTCGATGTCGTCGTCCATGAACAGGATCTGTTGGCAGTCGGTGTTTTTCAGCGCCTCGTACATCACCCGGCTGTAACCGCCCGAGCCGCCGAGGTTGGGCTGGTCGTGGATGGCCAGCCGGTCGCCCAGCGGGGCAGCGGCCGCGGCGAAGTCGGGGTGGTCGCGGACCTTCGACGTGCCCTGGTCGGGGACGATCACCGCGCCGATCACCTGGTCTACCAACGGGTCCGCGGTGAGCTCGCGAAGTGCGTTGACGCAATCGTTCGGACGGTTGAAGGTCGGAATGCCGATCGCGACGTTGGCGACCCCCGGTGCGGGTTGGTCGGAGTACCACCCGGCACTGCGCAGTGTCACATCGGAGTCGGTGGTGACGTCGAACCAGATCCATCCGCCGTCCTCGAACGGCTGCAGGCTCACCTGGAATTCGAGCACCTCCGCGTCGGCATCCGTCGGCGCGAAGTCCTTGCCCTCCACAAAGATCCGCGCACCGGTGGCCTTGGTGCGGTAGACGTCGACGCGGCCCTTGCCGGTGAGCTCGACGCGCAACACCACCGAGGTGCAGGTCGTCCACCGCCGCCAGTAGCTGGCCGGGAACGCGTTGAAGTAGGTCGCGAAGGAGACCTCGGATTCCGACGGAATCTGCACCGACGTGCGGTTAGTGGCATGCGCGCGACGGGAATTCGTCTTCGACTCTTCCAGGTAGAGCTTGCGTACATCGAGCGGCTCACCGGGGCGGGGCAGGATGACGCGCGCCAGCAGGCTCACCGCCTTGCTGTGCTCCTCGGAAGCGGCTGGGCTCACATCTGCGACGGTGGGCTTGGTCATCTTCCTCTACTGTTCCCATCCAGTGCGGCACCGTCCCGGAGGTGCGGCGCCAGCACGTTGTCGTACATGTTCAGTGCACTGGCGATGGCCATGTGCATGTCGAGATATTGATAGGTGCCGAGGCGCCCGCCGAAAAGCACCTTCGCCGAAGCGGTTTCGTCGGCCGCCCGGGTCCGGTAAGCGGCCAGCAGCGCGCGGTCGGCTTCGGTGTTGATCGGGTAGTACGGCTCGTCGTCGTGCTCGGCGAATCGGGAGTACTCGCGCATGATCACGGTTTTATCGGTCGGGTAATCGCGCTCCGGGTGGAAATGCCGGAACTCGTGAATGCGGGTGTACGGCACGTCGGCGTCGTTGTAGTTCATCACCGGGGTGCCTTGGAAATCCCCGCAGTCGTCTAAGACGTCCAGCTCGAAATCGAGGGTGCGCCAGCCCAGCCGGCCCTCGGCGTAGTCGAAGTAGCGATCCAGCGGGCCGGTATAGACAACCGGCGCGTCCGGGCTGGCGGCCCGCAGCTCGTCTCGGACGTCGAACCAGTCGGTGTCGAGCCTGACCTCGATCCGGTCGTCGGCGGCCATGTTCTTCAGCCAGGCCGTGTAGCCGTCGACCGGCAGGCCCTCGTAGGTGTCGTTGAAGTAGCGGTTGTCGAAGGTGTAGCGGACCGGTAGTCGGGCGATGTTGGCCGCCGGCAACTCTTTGGGGTCGGTCTGCCACTGCTTGGCGGTGTAGTGCTTGACGAATGCCTCGTAGAGCGGCCGGCCGATCAGCGAGATCGCCTTCTCTTCGAGGTTCTGCGCGTCGTCGGTGTTGATCTCGGCGGCCTGCTCGGCGATCAGCGCACGCGCCTCGTCCGGGGTGAAGTAGCGGCCGAAGAACTGAGACACCAGCCCCAGTCCCATCGGGAACTGGTAGGCCTGGCCGTTGTACATGGCGAACACGCGGTGCTGATAGCCGGTGAAGTCGGTGAACTGCCGCACGTAGTCCCACACCCGCTTGTTGGAGGTGTGGAAAAGGTGGGCGCCGTACTTGTGCACCTCGATACCGGTCTGCGGCTCGGCCTCGGAGTAGGCGTTGCCGCCGATATGCGGGCGTCGTTCGACGACCAGCACCCGCTTGCCGAGCTCAGTCGCCACGCGCTCGGCAATCGTCAGACCGAAAAAGCCGGAGCCGACGACATAGAGGTCGAAGCGACCGGAAGGAGAAGTCATCGGTTGCCTAGGGTATCGGACTGCGAGACCGTCGCCCGTTCGGCGCGGTGGTGTCAGGGCGACTACGTCGGCTGCAAGGCCGAATACCGGCGTGGCGGGTAACGGTTGGGCGAGATTTGGTGACGAAAGTCGCGATTGGTTCACGATTAGATCTCGTCACTCCAGTAACAACACTCACGTAAGTAACATCGGCCATGTGTCCGAATAAGCAGTTGTCGGGCACCATGCGCGCCCCCGGTGCGCGTGCAGACCGCAGTCCAGATTGAGGAGACTCCCGTGCCGAACCGACGTCGACGCAGGCTCTCGACAGCCACGAGCGCGTTCGCCGCTCTGGCGGTCGCGAGTCCTTTTGCTTACATCGCTGTTTGCGACATGACCGCCAAGCCCGCACCCCAGCACCACGAGTTCGTCCGGGCCGCGTCCATGACCGATCTTCCCGGCGAGTTGATGGGCGCGCTGACGCAAGGCCTGTCGCAGTTCGGGGTCACCCTTCCGCCGATCCCGAGCCTGACCGGTGCCACCAGCCCGAGCAGCCTGGGCACCCCTGGCTTCGGCTCGCCCGATCTCGCCAGCCCCGGCCTGACCTCCCCGGGTCTGACCTCGCCGGGCCTGACCACCCCGGGTCTGACCTCGCCGGGCCTGACCACCCCAGGTCTGACCTCGCCTGGTCTGACACCGGGCGCCACCCCCGGGCTCACCACCCCGGGCCTGACGCCGGGCCTGACTCCCGGTGTCACCACTCCGGGTCTGAGCACGCCCGGCCTGACCAGCCCGGGTCTTACGCCGGGGCTGACCAGCCCGAACGCCTTCGACCCGGCGACCGGAGCCGGAGGCTTGACCACCCCGGGCGAGCTTCCGATCAGCGACCCGGTCGGATTGGACCCGTCGAGCGGCACCTACCCGATTCTGGGTGACCCGTCGCTCGGAGCGGCGCCGGCGGCCCCCAGCGGCGGCTTGGTCAGCGACATGATGAGCGCAGCCAACCAGTTGGGTGCCGGTCAGGCGATTGACCTGCTCAAGGGCATGATCCTGCCGGGTCTGACCCAGGCCGCACACGGCGCGGCCGCCCCGATTCCCCCGCCACCAGTGCCGGCACCGATCCCCTGATCGCACGCCCGGCTTCGGATTTCCCCCCGAAACGGCACCGCAGAAGTGGGCCCCTGGTCTGACCAGGGCCACCCAAACTCTGCGGTGCCGTGCTGCGCGTGAGCCACTTTGTTCACTTAAGTAGCGTGTCGAATCAATTGCACCACTAGACACATACGTAACATCGGGTCGTGCCATCCCGCCGTCGCCCGCCGACGATGTTGTTCACCGCCATCGCGGCGACCGTCGTCATACTGCCGTGGGCGGTGACTTCCAGCGTCGAGCATCGGGATCATCCAGCTCAGGCAGGCGACACCCACCTCGCACAGCAGCCGCTGGTCGGACTCGGCGGCGGCGTCTCGGTCCGCGAAATCAGTCAGGACACACCGTTTTCCATGGTCGCGCTCACCGGTGGCGACCTCACCGGTACGACGGCCCGGGTGCGCGCCCGGCACGGCGACGGCTCGTGGGGGCCGTGGTACGCGACGGAGACGCTGCTGAGTTCCGGCGGGCACGGATCACGCGGGACCGATCCCGTCTTCGTCGGCAGGACCACCACCGTGCAGATCTCGGTCAGCCGCCCGGCCGGCGCGCCCCGCACATCAGCGCCGAAGACCAAGCCGGCACCCAACCTCGGCTACATCCCGGCAACCACGGAACAGCCTCTGGCACAGAATATCTCGGCGATTCTCATCTCGCCGCCGCAGGCACCGGTCGACACCCAGTGGAATCCGCCGACCGCCATCGTCGCCCCGGGCCAGGCGCCCGCCGTCATCGCCCGCGCGCAATGGGGCGCCGACGAGTCGGTGCACTGCGGCAACCGGCCGTTCGACCAACCCATCCGCGCCGCGGTGGTACACCACACCGCCGAAAGCAACGATTACCAGCCGCAGGACTCGGCAGCGATCGTGCAGTCGATCTTCGCGTACCACACCCAGATTTTGGGCTGGTGCGACATCGCGTACAACGCGCTGGTCGACAAGTACGGCCAGGTCTTCGAGGGCCGGGCCGGCGCGTTGCTCGGGCCCGTGGGAGGCGATCACACCGGCGGCTTCAACCGCGACAGCTGGGGCGTGGCGATGATCGGCAACTTCGACGACATCGCGCCGACGCCGATTCAGCTGCACACCATTGGCAGGCTGATCGGCTGGCGGCTCGGCATCGACCACATCGACCCAAGGGGCACAGTCGCTTTGACCTCGGCCGGCGGGGAGAACACCAACTTCCCGTTCAACGCAGTGGCGACGCTGCCGACCATCTTCGCGCACCGCGACGTCGGTGCCACCGACTGCCCGGGCAACGTCGCGTATGGGCTTCTCGACGAAATTCGCGACACCGCAGCGCATTTCAGTGGCCCGCCCCGGCCGGAGGACCTGGCCCTATCGCTGCAGGGCGGCGCCATCTATGACCGGTGGCAGGCCATCGGCGGTCCGAGCAGCGTTCTGGGCGCACCCACCTCGCCCGAGGCGACCGGGGCCGGTGACGCACGCTACGCCACCTTCGAGAAGGGCGCGATGTACTGGGCCCCGGAGACCGGCCCGCAGACGGTCACCGGGGCCATCTACGACGCGTGGGCCTCCCTCGGCTTCGAGCGTGGGGCGCTGGGGCTGCCGACCAGTTCGGAATTCCAAGAGCCACAATGGGTTAAGCAGAACTTCCAGCACGGCACGCTGAACTTCGACCGGCTCACCGGACGGGTCAGTCGCGTCATCGACGGTGTCGTCGAGGAACTGCCGCCACCGGCCGCGAGCGGGCCGCCGGTTCAACTGGAGCGGTTCTCTCCGGTGACCCCGGCCGCCTGACGCCTAGGCTCGCCGGTCCACCTGCCCACTCCTCCTCGGATCGCTTCGCGACACGCATCGTCGTGCGGCTACATCCACCAGCGCTCGAGCACCCGTGCCACGCCGTCGTCGGCGTTGGTGGTGGTGACCTCGTCGGCGGCCGCGAGCACGTCGGGGTGCGCGTTGCCCATCGCCACCCCGAGGCCGGCCCGCAACAGCATCGGCACGTCGTTGGGCATGTCGCCGAACGTGACCCAGTCGGCGTCCGGAATACCAAGTGGCCCAGCGATTTCGGCAATACCCGAGCCCTTGTTCACGCCGACCGGCACGATCTCGATCAGGCCGTTGTTGGTCGAGTAGGTGAGGTCGCCCTGGGCCCCGACGTGCCGGGCCAGCGCAGCCGCCATGTCGGCGCTGCGCGCCCCGGCCTTGCGAACCAGCAGCTTGATCGCGGGCGCACTGAGCAGGTCTTCGATCGAGACCTCGGTGTTGTCGGGGTTGAGCCAGGCATGCTCGTAGCCCGGCGAGCTGACGAACTGCGGTGTGGCGCTGTCGTGTGCGCTCTCACCGACCCGCTCGACGGCCAGACCCGCACCGGGAACGACCTTGATGGCGATCTCGGCCAGCTCGCACAACGCGTCCACCGACAGGGTTTTCGCGGACAGCACCCGATCGGTTTCCGGGTCGTAGATCACAGCGCCGTTGGCGCACACCGCCATTGGGGCGAAACCGAGCCCCTCGACCACCGGCGGGATCCAGCGCGGTGGGCGGCCGGTGGCCAGCACAAACAGCACGTCGGCAGCCACCGCCGCGCGCACCGCGTCGCGGGTACGCGGGGTGACCTCTTCGTCTTCGTTGATCAGGGTGCCGTCGACATCGCAGGCGATCAGCGCAGGCAGCGTCAATGGGTACCGCTCTGATCTTGCCCCGGCCGGGTCACGCCGTCAGTCCCGTATTTCTCGACGCGCTCTTGCAGCTCGTGCAATCGGATCTTCTGCGAATCCTCGCGAGTCGGCGCACTCCCGCCGAGCCGTCGCGGCACCCAGTACTCGCCCTCGGGATGCGGATATTCCTCCTGCACCTGATACAGCAGCTGATTCATCGCCTGGCGCAGATTGGAGTTCAGTTCCTCGGCCGTACCGCGCGGCGGCAGCGGGCGGCCCGCGGCCACGGTGATCGGGATCTTGTTGCGGAACAGCTTCTTGTCGTGGTCTTTGGGCCAGATCCGATGGGCACCCCACACGACCAGCGGGACGACAGGCACCTGCGCCTGCAACGCCATCCGGGCGGCTCCGGTTTTGAACTCGCGCAACTCGTAGCTGCGGCTGATGGTGGCCTCGGGATGCATGCCGATCAACTCGCCCTCGCGCAGACGCTGGACCGCGACATCGAAGGCGTCGTGTCCGTTGCGGCGATCCACCGGAATCAGCCGGGCGTGCTTGATGACGTAGTTGACCGCCTTCACGTCCGCCATCTCGGCTTTGATCATGAAGTACATCCGTCGACCGCGCTCGCGGGCGGCGAACAGCGGCGGCAGCCAATCCAGGTAGCTGGTGTGATTCTGGGCCAGCAGCGCGCCGCCGCGCTCAGGGATGTTCTCCAGCCCACGGAAGGTGAACTTCGTCCCGTTCATCGCGACCATCGGCGGCACGACCCACTCTCCGAACCGGTAAAACGGCTCTGGCATGGCGGTCGCCCCCTCTATCCCCTGTACCCGGCGCGCCTGCGCGCGCGCTCGGCCTTTTCAGTGTCCTCAATAATTTTTGCCTCCGCCACCGTAGGTGCGCTGCCGCCCAACCGCCGCGGCACCCAAAAAACACCTTCGGGGTGCGGATATTCCTCTTGAACGCGGTGCAGCAGCGAGGTCATTCCCGCGCGCAGCGAAGCGTCCAGTTGCTCGACCTCACCGGACGGCGGCAGCGGCGGGCCGGCCGCCACGATCACCGGGATCCTGCGCCGGCCGATGTTGCGCGGGTGGTCCTTGGTCCAGATCCGCTGGGCACCCCAGACGATCAGCGGCACCGTCGGGACGCCCGCCTCGATGGCCATCCGGGCGGCGCCGGTCTTGAACTCCTTGAGCTCGAAGCTGCGGCTGATCGTCGCTTCCGGCATCAGGCCGACCACCTCACCGTCTTTCAGCAGCCGGACCGCGTCGGCGTAAGCGCGCGATCCCGATCGGCGGTCGACCGCGATGGTCTTGGTGTGATTGATCAAGAAGTTGACCACCTTCACCTGTCGCATCTCCGCCTTGATCATGTAGCGGATGCGCCGCCCGCGAGAGTTGGCGGCCAGAGCGGCGGGAAGCCAATCGACATAGCTCGTGTGGTTGACCGCGATCACGGCTCCGCCGGTGCGCGGAATGTGCTCGAGATGCTGATAGGTGATGGCGGTGCCAGTCGCCGCGACCAGGGCCTTGGCCGTGATCTCCAGGGTGCGATACACCGGCTCCATTGCCGCTACTCGGCGCGACCCGCCTCACGGGCGGCACGCGCTGCCGCGCGTTGGGTGGCTTCGTCGGCGTCCAGTTGGGCGGCCTCGGCCAGGGTCGGCGCGCTGCCACCGAGCCGGCGCGGCACCCACCATTCGCCGGACGGGTGCGACGGGTATTTGTCTTGCGCCTGCTCCAACAGATGCTGCATCCGTGAGTGCAGCAACGCGGTCAGCTCGGGGGCCGGCAGTGTCGGCTGAATCGGCTCGCCGACCAGCATCACAATCGGCACCTTGGGCCGGAACAGCTTCTTGGGGTGGTCCTTGGTCCAGATCCGCTGAGCACCCCAGACGATGTGCGGGATGATCGGCACCCCCGCCTCGATCGCCATCCGGGCGGCACCCGACTTGAACTCCTTGATCTCGAAGCTGCGGCTGATGGTGGCCTCCGGGTAGACGCCCACGAGCTCACCGGCCTTGAGCCGGTCGACGGCGGCCTGGAAGGAGGCCGCGCCGCTGGACCGGTCCACCGGGATGTGCCGGCAGCCGCGCATGATCGGCCCGGTGATCTTGTTGTCGAAGACCTCCTGCTTCGCCATGAACCGGACCTTGCGCTTGCGGTGCTCGCGGAATGCGGGCAGCCCGGCCAGGGTGAAGTCGAAGTAGCTGGTGTGGTTGATCGCGATGACGGCGCCACCGGTGGCGGGGATGTTTTCCTGCCCGATGACCGTGAAGCTCAGACCCTGTACTCGCCACGTCAGCCGCACCAGCGCGATCACTGTCCCGTATACCGGTTCCACGGTGATCCAGCCTAGTGTTCGCGGCTTTGTCGCTCTAGCGGGTCGGGCGTTTCCCGGTCTCCGGCTAAGCTCGGGACGTCAGACGAGCGTCACCAGACTAGTCATCAAAGGGTGTCAGTGCAGGTCACAAGCATCGGCCACGCCGGCTTCCGGATCGATACTCCGGCCGGCAGCATTCTGTGCGACCCATGGGTCAACCCGGCGTATTTCGCGTCGTGGTTTCCGTTCCCGGACAACAGCGGCCTGGACTGGGACGCGTTGGGCGATTGCGACTACCTGTACGTCTCGCATCTGCACAAGGACCACTTCGACGCGCAGCTGCTGACCGGGCACGTCAACAAGGACGCGATCGTCCTGCTGCCGGACTTTCCGGTGCCGGATCTGAAAAATGCGTTGCAGATGCTGGGGTTTCACCAGTTCTTCGAGACCACTAATTCGGTGAAGCACCGGCTCAGCGGCCCCAGGGGCGACCTGGACATCATGATCGTCGCGCTGCGCGCACCCGCCGACGGCCCGATCGGCGACTCGGCGTTGGTGGTCAGCGACGGCGTCACCACGGTGTTCAACATGAACGACGCCCGGCCGGTCGATCTGGACATGCTGGCAACCGAGTTCGGCCACATCGACATCCACATGCTGCAGTACTCCGGCGCGATCTGGTACCCGATGGTCTACGACATGCCCGAGCGCGCCAAGGCGTCATTCGGCATCCAGAAACGGCAACGCCAGATGGACCGGTGTCGCCAATACATCGCGCAGGTCGGGGCGACGTGGGTGATCCCGTCGGCCGGACCGCCGTGCTTCCTCGATCCCGAGCTGCGTGACCTCAACGACGACCATGGCGATCCGGCCAACATTTTTCCCGACCAGATGGTGTTCCTGGATCAGCTGCGCCGCAATGGTCACGACCACGGCCTGCTGATGATTCCCGGGTCGACGGCCGAATTCGTTGGTCCACAACTGAACTCGCTCGACCATCCGCTTCCTGTCGAAGAGGTCGAGGCGATCTTCACCACAGGCAAAACCGACTACATCGCCGATTATGCCGCCCGGATGCAGCCCGTGCTGGCGGCCGAGAAAGCACGCTGGGCGCCTGCCTCCGGCGACTCGCTGCTCGAACCCCTACGCGCGACGTTCGAGCCGATCATGCTGGCCGGCGACGAGATCTGCGACGGCATCGGCTACCCCGTCGAGCTGGTGATCGGTGCACAACGGTTGGTGCTGGACTTTCCGAAACGTACTGTGCGGGAACCGATTCCCGACGAGAAGTTCCGCTACGGGTTCGCCATACCGGCAGAGTTGGTGCGCACCGTGCTGCGCGACAAGGAGCCAGACTGGGTCAACACCATCTTCCTGTCCACCCGGTTCCGGGCCTGGCGGGTCGGCGGCTACAACGAATACCTGTACACCTTCTTCAAGTGCCTGACCAGCGAGCGGATTGCCTACGCGGACGGCTGGTTCGCCGAGACCCACGACGATTCCGCGTCGATCACCATGGACGGCTGGGAGATTCAGCGACGTTGCCCGCATCTGAAGGCCGATCTGTCCAAGTTCGGCGTCATCGAGGGCAACACCCTGACCTGCAACCTGCACGGCTGGCAATGGAACCTGGAGAATGGCCGCTGCCTCACCGCCCGGGGGCACCAGCTTCGGAGCGCCCGGCAATGAGCGCATCCTCCTACGATGACGGCCTGGTCCAGCTGGATCGTGAGGCGATCACTCTGCGCCGCTACCACTTTCCGTCCGGAACATCGAAGATCATTGCGCTGCAGCATGTTCGCGGCTACAAGGCCGAACCGCTGGGGTGGTTCATGCAGCGATTTCGCATCTGGGGCACTTCGGACCTGCGCCGCTGGCTGCCGCTGGACATGGGTCGGCCGTTGCGGTCCACGCTGATCACACTCGACGTGCCGGGCACCCGGCCCAGCCCGGCGTTCACGCCGGCCGACGTCGAGAAGTTCACCGAACTGCTGGATCAACTGCTCGACGCGCGGAACTAGCCGATCGCGCGGCCGGCGTCGGCCAGCGCCTGCTGCGCCGCGTTGTAGCCGGGAATGAACGTGATACCCGGTCCGCCGTGGCATCCGGTGCTGGCCAGGTACAACCCGTCGACCGGAAGCGGCTGTCCGAGAAAGCCTTTGGGTCCGGGCCGGTTGGGCCCGACCTGGTTCGCGTGGAACAGTCCGTGGCAGTAGTCGCCACCGGGGGCACCGAACATCACCCCCATGTGCCTGGGCGTGAAGGTGGTGTGCCGGCTGATGCTCCGTTCGAAGTTGGGCGCCAGCCGGGTGATCTTGTCGATCACGCGCTGTCCCATCTCGACCTTGGCCGCGCCGTAGGCGTGGTCTTTCGAGTCACCTTCTATCGGGAACCACAGCGCGAATGCCGACGCGGCGTGCTTGCCGGGCGGCGCGAGGTCGGGGTCATTCTGCGAAGGCACCTGGAAGACGACGGTCGGGTCGGCCGGGACGATCCCGCGCCGGCAGTCCTCCCACTGCTGTTGCACTTCTTCGGGCGTGCTGAAGATACCGATCGAGGCCTGCATGCTCGGGTCATTGAGCGCCTCGTACGGGGCGGCGAACTCGGGCGCCTCGTCCAGCGCGAAGTGCATCTGAATGTAGCTGCCGCGGTGGTCAATTCGCGCGTAACGCTCGCGGATGTCGGCGGGCAGCGCGGCGTGGTCGATCAGCTCGTTGACGGTCAGGTCGGGAGCCAGCGCCGAGATGACGATCGGCGCGGTCACGGTCTCGCCCGCCTCGGTCCGCACACCGCCGACCTTTTTTTCGTCGACGAGGATCTCGGTGACCCTGGTGCGCAGCCGCACCTCGCCGCCCTCACGCTCGAGCATGCCGACCAGATGTGAAGTCAGCGCGCCGATTCCACCGCGCAGCTTCTTCATCTGCATGGTCGCGCCCTCGGGCACACCCAACCCGAACGCCAGGGCGGCCGCGCTGCCCGGGGTGTCGGGCCCGCGGTAGAGCGTGTTGACCGCCAGCACGGTCATCGATCCGCGCAGCGCACCGTGCTTCTCGCGGTCGGGCAGGTAGCGGTTCAGCACGTCGGTGACCGAGCCGAACAGCATCTCGTCGATCGCCGAGCGTTCGAATTCGTTGGTGGCACAGGCATACATCTCGTCGAAAGTTTTCGGCGGCGCGCCGGCGTCGAATCGGCCGAGCGCCCGCGTCGGCGCCATGGCCCACGCCATCAGTCCCGCCATGCCGTTGACGGCTTCGGCGCCGTGCACCTCATTGAGGTGCGTGAACAGCTTGATCGGGTCGCTGTACTGGATCATCGGGTCGTCGCCGATCCCGCGCAGCGCCACCGACATCACATCCAGGTCGATGGTGGGTATCGAGTCCAGACCCAGGCGTTCGCGAACAATTGGCGCGGTGGGGAATTGGACGGAGCCGGCGATCTCGAAGTGATACCCGTCGAACAGCTCCACGGTGGACGCCATCCCGCCCGCATAGAGCTTCGACTCCAGGCACAGCGTGCGCAGGCCGGCCTGCTGCAACAGCACCGCGGCGGCCAGGCCGTTGTGTCCGGCGCCAATCACAATCGCGTCGTAATCCGTCATCTGCTCGCACCTCTCCGCTCTGCTGAGCAGGCTCGCAGGGCAGCGAGGTTTTGTCAATTATGACGAAACTTGGCCCGACCACGCCTCGGTGATTCCGGCACGCAGGGCCTCCAGTGCGAGGTGGCAGACGCGGGCCAACTCGCCCAGCGAGCGATCGCGACCGAGCATCCAGACCTCCATAGCGCCGAATACGGCCGCGGCGATGCAGCGCGCCGTGACGGCAAAGTGCACCCGTTCGTCGGCCGTTGGATCGGTCGTGCCGGCGCGTCGTTGCAACTGCGTGACGATAGCGTCGGCGAAGTCCGCCTGCACATCCTGGATGTGCCGCACGATGCGGCCGGGGTCGATCTCGTGATCGCGCAGAGTGGCGATTTTGGCAACGGCGTCAACGTCATACGGGAACGCGAAGATCGCGGCCTGCACCGAGTCGATGACCGATTCCCCGGCCGGCCGGTCGTTCAGGGCCGCGCGGAACCAGGTCAGCCCGGTGTAGTCGGCGAACAGCAGATCGTGCTTGGACGAGAAGTGCCGATAGAACGTGCGCAGCGTGACCCCGGCGTCCGCGGCGATCTGTTCGGCGGACGTGTCCTCGACGCCCTGGGCCAAAAATCGCACCAGCGCGGCCTGCCGCAGCGCCTCTCGGGTGCGCTCACTGCGCGCGGTCTGCGCGGGCCGGATCATCTGTGCAAGTTACCCCACCACGTGTTATGTCAATATTGACAAAACTTCACGATCGGGGTGAGACTGCGGCGATGGTCTCGCTTCTCACCCACGCAATCCTCGGCATCGCGGTGATCACCTGGATCGTCACCTCCAACCGCCACGTTTTCTCCCGCGTCAGCGGTGGCGCGCTGTTCTCGCCACTAGAGGCGTTGTACTACGCGATCGGTATCGCCTCGGTCATCCTCGGCTGGTATTTCAATATCCGCTTCGTGCACGAGTATTCGCAGGGCTCGACAAACCCGCTGTGGGGACAGCACGGCAGCTGGGCCGAATACATCCGGCTGATGTTCACCAACCCGGCCGCCAGTTCGGCGAGCCAGGATTACACGATCGCCAATGTTGTTCTGCTGCCGCTGTTTACGATCATCGACGGATATCGGCGTGGACTGCGGCGGCCGTGGCTGTACTTCGTCTCAAGCCTGTTCACCAGCTTCGCGTTCGCCTTCGCGTTCTACTTCGCGACCATCGAGCGACAGCACCGGCACGCGGCGGCACGTGAGGCGATCGACGCCTAAGCGCTGACCCCGTCGCGGTGGTCGGTCTCTTCGTCGGCGAAGCTCGGCAGCGGCCACTCGTGTTGCCCGACTTGGTTTCCGCCACGGCGCTTCGCGGCGTACATCGCGTCGTCGGCGGCCGCGATCAACTCGATGAGCAGGTCGCTGCTGTCGCCGGTCCGGTCGGCGGGGTAGATACCGGCCGTGCCGATGCTCGCGGTGATCCCGAACGGCAGCGCGGCGATCACCTCGCAGAGCCGGCCCGCTTTGCCGCTGACGTCGTCGGGGTGCCAAATGTCGGCGATGACGAATTCCTCGCCGCCGGAACGGCCGATGATCGCGGTGTCGTCGGTGGTGTCGCGCAGCGCCCGTGATACCGACACCAGCGCATCGTCGCCGGTGCTGTGCCCGTAGCTGTCGTTGAGTTGTTTGAAGCGGTCCAGGTCGACCACCGTGACCACCACGAAAGCCCGCCGCTCGCCGCCCCGCTCCAGACAGGCCTTGGCGCGCCGGTGAAAAGCCCGCCGGGTGAGCAGGCCGGTGAGTTGGTCATGTTCGGCGTGCACGGCGTCGGCGCCGAGCACGTGCACAACGACCTGAATGCCGAAGGGCACCGCCAGGTTGAGCAGCAGCAGCAGTGCGTAAGCGGCGAACGCGGTGACGATGCTGGACTTCTCTGCCATGCGGACGGCTTCGAAGGCGCCGATGCCGCTGGCGACGACGAAGTTGTAGGCCATCAACGGCGCGGTGTGAAACAGCGCGATGTAGCTGGCCATGGTCGCGAAAGTGGTGCAGGCCATCATCGCGATCATCGGATCACTTTGCGATAGCGCGGTCAGCGCAATGCTGCCGTTAGAAACGAGTGCAAACAGAATCGCCATGGTGCGATTCGGCCAGCGCAGCGCCCACAAGATGGCGCCGGTCAAGGCGCCTGCGCCAGACGTCAGCGAGCACGCGAACGCGATACCGTTCGGCGGCCCGGCGGGAGCCCAGGCGTTCACGACTGCGACGATCGCCAGACTGCCCGCGATGAACGAAATGGTGCCGCGGGTGACGGTGTCCATGCCGCGGGCAGCAAGATGCGCGCTCAGCCGGTCATAGTGATCGGACTGGCGCCACCATTGACCGACCCAACCCATATCCCCTTCAGGACCTTCCGGACGCGGGCACAGGTCGCTACTTCTTGAACGACCGTCCAGAAATGATAGAGCAGCCGATAAGGCGCTCACCGCACTTTGCCCGCGCGATCAAAGCGCAGGTGCGCGCGGCCTGACCCGCCGGGCCGCCTCGACGGCGTTCCGCCGAGCGGTGTCCATATTTTCGTCGTAGGCCAGTGCGACACCCATCCGCCGTTTGACGAAGCTTTCCGGCTTTCCGAACAGACGCAGGTCGGTTCGCGGCACTCGCAGTGCTTCGTCCACGCCGTCGAAGACCACGCCCTCGCCGTCCACACCGCCGTATATCACTGCGCTGGCGCCTGGGGTCTTACACGTCGTGTCAACCGGAAGTCCGAGAATGGCCCGGGCATGCAGCTCGAATTCGTTCTGCCACTGGGTGATCATCGTGACCATACCGGTGTCGTGCGGCCGTGGGCTGACCTCGCTGAACCACACCTGGTCACCCTTGACGAACAGCTCAACCCCGAAAACTCCCTGTCCACCAAGCTTTTCGGTGACGGTTCGGGCGATTCGCTGCGCGTCGTCGAGCGCGGCGGCCGACATCGGGTGCGGCTGCCAGCTCTCGACGTAGTCGCCGTTGACCTGCCTGTGGCCAATCGGCGCGCAGAACTGAGTGGCGACCTGACCGTCCTCACCTCGCGCCCGGACGGTCAAAAGTGTTATCTCGTAATCGAAGTCGATAAAACCTTCGACGATGACGCGGCCGTGGCTGACTCGGCCACCGGCCAACGCATAGGCCCAGGCCGCGTCGACATCGTCGGGTCCGTCGAGCTTGCTCTGACCCTTGCCCGAGCTGCTCATCACCGGTTTGACGACGCAGGGGTAGCCGATGGCGTCGGCTGCCGCCTGAACGTCGGCCTGCGAGTCGCAGAACCGGTACGGGCTGGTGGGCAGGCCCAGGGTCTCGGCGGCCAACCGCCGAATACCCTCGCGGTCCATGGTCAGCCGGGCCGCCAGTGCAGTGGGGATCACCCGGACAGCGCCGGCCTCTTCCAGCTTCTGCAGCACCTCGGTCGCGATGGCCTCGATCTCGGGGACGACGATGTCCGGTCGTTCGGCCTTGATCAGCACCTCGAGCTGTTCTGGATCCGACATCGTGATGGTCCTCGCGTGGTGGGCGACCTGCTGCCCCGGCGCGTTGTCGTAGCGGTCGACGGCGATGGTCTCCACGCCTAGTCGCTGCAGCGCGATCACCACCTCGCGACCAAGTTCGCCCGCGCCGAGCAGCATGACCTTGGTCGCGGACGGCGACAGCGGGGTTCCGATGGTGGTCATCAGGTACGCGGCTCGAGCACCTCGGCGCCCACGAAAGGCACCAGGGCTGCGGGAATCCGGACACTGCCGTCGGGCTGCTGGTGGTTCTCCAGAATGGCGACCAGCCAGCGGGTGGTGGCCAGGGTGCCGTTCAGCGTCGCCGCGATCTGCGGTTTGCCGTTGTCGTCCCGATAACGGGTGGCCAGCCGGCGCGCCTGAAAGGTGGTGCAGTTCGAGGTCGAGGTCAGCTCGCGGTAGGCCTGCTGAGTCGGCACCCATGCCTCGCAGTCGAACTTGCGCGCCGCCGACGAGCCAAGATCGCCGGCGGCAACGTCGATGACCCGATACGGCACCTCGATGCGGGCCAACATCTCACGCTGCCAACCCAGCAACCGCTCGTGCTCGGCCTCGGCGTCGGCGGGGTTGCAGTAGACGAACGCCTCGACCTTGTCGAACTGGTGCACCCGGATGATGCCGCGGGTGTCTTTGCCGTAGCTGCCGGCTTCGCGGCGAAAGCACGACGACCAGCCGGCGTAGCGCCGCGGCCCCTCGGAGAGGTCGAGGATCTCACTTGAGTGGTAACCCGCCAGCGGGACCTCGGAGGTGCCGACGAGATAGAGGTCGTCGGCCTCGACCCGATACACCTCGTCGGCATGTGCGCCGAGGAATCCCGTCCCCGACATCACCTCCGGACGCACCAGCACCGGCGGGATGATCGGCACGAAGCCGTTGTCGGCGGCCAGCCGGATGGCCATGTTCAGCAGGCCCAGCTGCAGTAGCGCGCCCTGGCCGGTCAGGAAGTAGAACCGCGAACCAGACACCTTGGCGCCGCGTTCCATGTCGAGCAGGCCCAGGGCTTCGCCGAGTTCGAGGTGGTCTTTCGGATTGTCGATCGCGGGCAGCTCGCCGACCCGCTCGAGTTCCACAAAGTCGTCCTCGCCGCCGGCCGGGACGCCGTCGATGATCACGTTGGAAATCGCCATGTGCGCGGCGGTGAACGCCTTTTCCGCCTCGGCCTGCTGCGCTTCCGCCGCTTTGACCTCGTCGCCGAGATCGCGGGCCTGCTGGAGCAGCGTCGGCCGTTCATCGGGTGAGGCCTTGCCGACCGCCTTGCTGACGACCTTCTGGTCGGCGCGCAGCGTGTCCGCGGTCGAGATCGCAGACCGACGGGCCGTGTCGGCCGCCAAAAGCGCGTCGACCAGCGTCGGGTCCTCGCCACGCTTGGTCTGCGACTCACGCACGGCGTCGGGATTGTCCCGGAGCAACTTCAGGTCGATCACGGGCTAGAACCCTACTTGGTGGGCGCACACCGCCGGCAACCATTTCACTTCTGTAACAGCCGTCACGTAGCGCGGTTCGCCTGTCAGAATGGAGGCGATGTGGCACCTATCCGAGCGCGCTGAGCGCGACGCCGACCAGGCGTCAACGTCGTCTGCGCCCGTAGGCGCACGGCGCCGTTTCCCGCGCATCCAGGGGCTGCACTCCCTGAACGGGACGCTGCAGGCTTCGGCGACCCGCCGGGCCCTGCTGCTCACGGCGCTGGGCGGTCTGCTGATCGCCGGGCTGGTCACCGCCCTGCCGATCGGCGGCGGCCCCGGACGGCTGGCCGGCTACATCGACCCGGTCCCGCCGACCGGTACGAAGGGCAACGACGCGTTCAACCGTGCGGTCAGCGGCAACTGCCTGATGTGGCCAGACCGGATGCCCGAGGCCGCCAACGTCGTCGACTGCAAGGACGAGCACCGCTTCGAGGTCGCCGAGTCGATCGATATGCGCACCTTCCCGGGCTCCGAGTACGGCCCGTCGGCACCGCCACCCACCGCCACCCGCATCGAGCAGATCAGCCAGGAGCAGTGCGAGTCGTCGGTACGCCGCTATCTGGGTGCCAAGTTCGACCCGAACAGCAAGTTCGTCATCAGCATGTTGTGGTCGGGCGACAAGGCCTGGCGGCAGTTCGGTGAGCGTCGGATGCTCTGCGGTCTGCAGTTGCCGGGCGCGGGCAACCAACAGATCGCCTATAAGGGCAAGGTGGCCGACGTCGACCAGTCCAAGGTCTGGCCGGATGCCACCTGCCTGGGCATCGACCCGGCGACCAACCAGCCCACCGACATCCCGGTCGACTGTGCCGCCCCGCACGCCATGGAGGTCACCGGCACGGTCAACCTGTTGGCCCGGTTCCCCGAGGGGTTGCCGCCGGAGCCCGAGCAGGACGGCTTCATCAAGGAATCCTGCACCAAGCTGACCGACGCCTACCTCGCGCCGGTGCAGTTGCGCAGCACCACGTTGACGCTGATCTACAGCACGCTGTCGTTGCCGAGTTGGTCGGCCGGCAGCCGTCAGGTGGCCTGCAGCATCGGCGCGACGCTGGGCAACGGAGGCTGGGCGACGCTGCTCAACAGCGCCAAGGGCGCGCTGAAGATCAACGGGCAGTCCCCCATACCGCCGCCGGACATCCCGCAGGAGCGACTGAACCTGCCGCCGATCCCGACCGGTCCCAGCGGAGGCGGAGGCGCCTCGTCGACGGGATCCAACGGATCGTCCAGTTCGGCGGGATCGAACGGTTCGTCCAGTTCGAACGGGTCGTCGGGAGGATCGAGCAGCCAGCGGCAGGGCAGCCAGCACCTGCCCGGCCAGGCGCCGGCCCCGCAGGCGCCGGCCCCCGAAGCGCCGGCTCCGCAGGCCCCACCGCCGGCCCCCGAGGCGCCGCCGAATCCCTTCGCGCCCCCACCCGCGCCGGAACCTCCGCCGCCACCGGGGCAATAGCCGCGTGACCGTTCGGATGAGTCCGCAACGGTTCGAGGAACTGGTGTCCGACGCACTCGACCTGATCCCCCCGAAGCTTGCGGCCGTGATGGACAACGTGGTGATCCTGGTCGCCGACCGAGATCCCGAGGACGACGAGCTACTCGGCCTGTACGAAGGTGTGGCGCTGACCGAACGCGACTCGCACTACGGCGGGTCGCTGCCGGACACCATCACGATCTACCGGGACGCACTGCTGGAAATCTGCGACGAAGAGGCGGACGTCGTCGAGGAAGTGAAGATCACCGTGATCCACGAGATCGCCCATCATTTCGGGATCGACGACGAGCGGCTGCACGAGCTGGGCTGGGGCTAGCCGCGGCACGAAACGGAAGCCACGGTCGTCGTGATCACCGCAACCACAGCCCTGCGTTCTGTTTCACGGGGACTGCCCGGCCTAGGCGCGGCATCGCGGATCTGTCGGCGATCGGTGCTAGAAACGGCACATGGCTCAAATCAGTCAGGGCTGCCGCGACTGCCGGGCAGGCCTGGAGCACTGCCACGGCACGCTCATTCACCATTGGCTGCACCGTTCGGAATGCACCGACGCGGACTGCATCAGCCCAGAGTCGTTGCCGCACACGTTCGTTGTCGACTGCGACGCCATTGGCTGCGACTGCGCACACCTGGCCGCCACCGATGCCGCGGCACCGGTGGCAAGCTGACTCGTCAGCCCATCGGGTCGGAGTCGGACTCCACAGTGTCGGCCGTCGGCGTCGCGTCGGGCCGAGCATGGAACGGCGGCGTCAGCGTTCCCCACTGCACGCAGCTCCAGCGCTGGTCGCCCTCCGGTGTCAGGACGACGAACTCGGTGTTGGCCAGGTGATGGTCAAGCGCGAAACTACTTGGCACATCAGCCACTACCGCCGCGGTCAGGCGAATCGCCGCCCCGTGGCTGACGACGACGATGTCTTCGGTCCAGCTGTCGTCGTCGAGATAACGGGTGCGTAGCTCGTCAAGGACCGGAAGATAGCGATCCAGCACCTGGTTGGCGTTCTCCCCGCCGGGCATCGACACGTCCCGCTCGCCTTCGAGCCAACGTTGGTACACGGCGTGAAACTCGTCGACGGCGGCGTCGTCGTTGCGGTTCTCCAGGTCGCCGGCCTGGACCTCGTGGATGCCGGCCACCTCCCGCGCCAGCACGTCGACCACGCCGCCGATCTGGCCCGCGGTCTGCAGCGCCCGGGTCGCCACCGAGTGCAACAGCAGCCCGGGCGGCGTCGCCAGCGTCTTCGCGAAATCGCGTGCCTGCTCACGACCTAACGGCGTCAACTCGGCGCCGGGCGGGCGGGTGTCCAAACGTTTGTCGACATTGCCGAAGGACTGCCCGTGCCGCACCAACACCAGCCGACCACTCACTGCGTCGCCTCGCCGTTGCGCAGCGCTGCCAGCCAGCGTGCGGCCTCGTCCAGCTGCGGCGGCGGCGCACCGGCAACGTCGCCGGTCGGCCACGAACCCAGGTAGCGCACGTCGGTGCACCGCAGATGCAACGCCTTGAGCGCTTCGGCGACCGCGTCGTCATCGACATGGCCGACGCAGTCCATGAAGAACACGTAGGTACCCAATTCTGTTCGGGTGGGCCGGGATTCGATGCGGGTCAGGTCGATGCCGCGCATCCCGAACTCGGTGAGCGCCGACACCAGCGCGCTGGGCGCGTTGGCGATCCGCAGCACCACCGACGTCCGGTCGGCGCCGGTTCGGGCCGGCGGCGGCCCGGGCCGGCCGACCAACACGAATCGCGTGCGCGCATTCGCCTCGTCGACCACGCCCTCGGCCAGCGCCGACAGATTGCGGTGTGCCACAGCCAGCGGAGAGCTCACCGCCGCGTCGACCAATCCGTCGGCGACCTGCTGCGCCGCGTCGGCATTGGAGATGGCCGGATGTAGTTCGGCCGAAGGCAGATTCGCGGCCAGCCATTGCCGCACCTGAGCCGCAGCGACCGGGAAGGCGGCCAGCGTGCGCACGTCGGCGGCGGTGCGGCCCGGCAGGACGGCGATGCTGAACGCCACGTCGAGCGTCAGCTCCGCGAAAATCTGCAGCGGTGTACCGATCGCCAGGCTGTCCAGCGTCGGCATGATCGAGCCGTCGATCGAGTTCTCGATCGGCACGCAGGCGAAGTGAGCCGCGCCCTCGCGCACCGCGTCGAGGGCGGCGATCGTGCTGTCAACCGGCATCAACTGCCAGCTGTCGGCGGGACACGGCGGCACCAGTCCGGCGTCGGTCATCTGCAACAGCGCCGCTTCGGTGAAGGTCCCGGCCGGACCGAGATACGCGATGCTGGCCACGACCACCAACCCTATCGGGTCGTAGGTCTTGCGCCGCCCGATCACCTTTAGTTAAGTAAGGCTTACCTCACTTACAAGGACGGTCTTCCATGACACTCGCTCACTGCCCCGCGCCGACGACCGCCGAGCGGATTCGCAGCACCTGCGTCCGCGCCGGTGGTGCGTTGCTCGCAGTCGAAGGTGCCGAGGCGCTCACCACCCCCCTGCACCACCTGCTCGCCGACGGCAGTTTTGCGATCGGTCTGCCGGCGGACTGCACTGCCGACGGCGTGCAGGCCGTGCTCGAGTTGGCCGACTACGCGCCGTTGCCGCTGCGCGAACCGGTCCGTTCGCTGGTCTGGATCCGCGGGCGGCTGCAGCAGGTCGCGCCATCGGAGGTCCGCGAAATGCTGGACCTGATCGCCGCCGAGCACCCCCACCCGTCGCTGCTGCAGGTCAAGACCCCGGATTCGCGGCCCGCCGCCCACGGTGACACGCAGTACCTGCTGGCCCGGCTGGAGATCGAGTCGGTGGTGGTCACCGACGCCACCGGCGCCGAGGCGGTCGACTCGGCGGCGCTGCTGGCCGCCCGGCCGGATCCGTTCTGCGCGTTGGAATCCTGCTGGATCCGCCACCTGGACACCGCACACCGTGACGTGGTCGCGCGGCTGGCCTCCCGACTGCCGGCCGGCCTGCGGCGCTACGGAGATGTCCGCCCGCTGGGCATCGACCGCTACGGCATGCGACTGCGGGTGGAGAGCGCCGACGGCGATCGCGACATCCGGCTGCCGTTCCGCGCCCCGGTCGACGACGTGATCGGGCTGAGCAAGGCCATCCGGGTGCTGATCGGCTGCCCGTTCGTCAACGGACTGCGAGCGCGCCAGCACTGAGCGGCCGCGCGCTGCCAGTTACCGTGTCGGGGTGGTTGCGCCCCTCAGCGACAGCGAACGCAGGCCGCTGCGCCTCGAGCTCGCGATCGTGCTCAGCGTGACGTTCGGCCTCAGCGCCGTGACGGCGGCCCTGCAGCTCGCGGATTCGGTGCTACGCGGCCTGAGCTCCCAGCGAATCCCGCTCAACCCCAAGCGGTCCTATTTCGACCTGATCGATCTCGGCCTCAACGCGACCGTTGTTGTGCAGCTGGCCGCCTGGGGTGGGCTTGGCCTGTACTTGTTGTGGCGCACCGGATTACAGCCCGCCGCCGTGGGGTTGACCCGTTTCCGCGGGCGCCCCGACCTGCTCGGCGGCATCGGACTGGCCGCGCTGATCGGCCTGCCCGGGTTGGCGCTGTACCTCGCGGCCCGGGCCTTGGGTGTCAACGCCTCGGTCATTCCTTCAGGCTTGGGCGACACCTGGTGGCGGGTGCCGATGCTGGTGCTCACCGCCTTTGCCGACGGCTGGGCCGAAGAGGTGATCGTCGTCGGCTACCTGCTCACCCGGTTGGGGCAGTTGGGCGTCGGGCCGCGCGCGGCGCTGGTCTGGTCGAGCCTGCTGCGCGGCGCCTACCACCTCTATCAGGGCTTCGGCGCCGGCTTGGGCAACATCGCGATGGGCCTGGTGTTCGGGTACGCCTGGCAGCGCACCGCCCGGCTGTGGCCGCTGGTGATCGCGCACGGCCTGATCGACACCGTGGCCTTCGTCGGGTACGCCCTGCTGGCCGGTCACCTGCGGTGGCTGCATTGACCGCCGACGACGACCGCGGGCGTAAACGGCCGCCGCCGCCCGGCACGCCGCCGCCACGGCCGGTGTCACCCAGTCGCCGCGTCGCGGCCCAGCGTCAACCGCCGGTCCCGCGGACGCGCCGCCCACTGCGTCCCAAAAAGGCTTGGCTGCAAGTGATTTCGCTGAGCCTGGTGATCGCCGTGCTGCTGGCCGGCGCCGCCGTGCTGGGCGGCGCGCTGTGGTTGGAGACCGCCCTGCACCGCCAGTCGGTGTTGACGGAGTACTCCGGCCGCCCGCCGGCCACCCACGGCAGCACGTGGTTGCTGGTCGGCTCCGACAGCCGCCAGGGTTTGACCGCCGAACAACAGCAGGCCCTGGCCACCGGCGGCGACACCGGCAACGGGCGAACCGACACGATCATGCTGGTGCACGTGCCCGCCTTCGGCTCGGGCACCTCGGCCACGATGGTGTCCATCCCCCGCGATTCATACGTGCCGATACCCGGATACGGTCGCGACAAGATCAACGCGGCCTTCGCGATGGGCGGTGCGGCGCTGCTGGTGGAGACGGTCGAGCAGGCCACCGGTCTCCGGATCGACCACTACGCCGAGATCGGCTTCAGCGGGTTCGCCGGGCTGGTCGACGGCCTCGGAGGGGTCACCGTTTGCCCCCGGGCGCCCATCGATGACCCGCTGGCCGGCATCAACCTGGCCGCCGGGTGCCAGAACCTCAATGGCCGCGACGCGCTCGGCTACGTCCGCAGCCGGGCCACTCCGCGAGCCGACCTGGATCGCATGATCGACCAGCGCCAGTTCATGTCGGCCCTGCTGCACCGGGCGGTGAGCCCGACAGTCTGGCTCAACCCCTGGCGGTGGTACGCGGTGCCGCACGCGGCCGTCGACGCACTGACCGTCGACCGCGGTGATCACGTCTGGGACCTGACCCGGCTGGCCTGGGCACTGCAGGGCTCCCCCGCCGAATTGACCGTGCCGATCGGGGAATTCACCAGCACCAACGCGGGGTCGGTCGTGGTGTGGGATCACGACAAGGCGTCCGCGTTGTTCGACGACCTGGCCGCCGACCAGCCGGTACCGGCCGGCGTGCTCGGTCAGCAACCCTGAGGCAGCCGCCGACTAGTGCGGGTCGGCGCCGGCCAGGCCGTCTTCCAGCCACGCCTTGGCCCGGCCCGGATAGTTGGTGGCCAGCCAGGCCACCCCGATGTCGCGGCAGAAGCGGACGTCGTCGTAGTCGTCGACCGTCCAGCAGTACAGCGCCCGTCCCTGTGCCGCAGCCCGGTCGACGAGCTCGGGGTGTTCGCGCAGCGTCGCGATCGACGGGCCGATGGCGGTGGCCCCGATCGTGCTGGCCGCGCTGCTCGACAGGAATCGGTGGCCGCGGCCGAGCAACACCGTCGGCAGCAGCGGTGCCGCCCGCCGGACGCGCCACAGCGCCGAGGACGAGAACGACATCACCACCGCGCGGGAGCGGTCGGCGGACGCCGGCGAGGCGATACCGAAGCGGTGCAGCAGAGCCAGCACCTTGCTTTCGACCAGCGCTCCGTAGCGGACGGGGTGTTTGGTTTCGATGAAGATCTTCACCGGCCGCTTCCAGTCCAGCACCAAGGCGACGAGAGCGTCCAGCGTGAGCAGCCCGGTGTCGCCGTGCGTGCCGTCGGGACGCCAACTCCCGTGCCAGGAACCGAATTCCAGCTCACGAAGCTGCGCCAGCGTCATCATGCTGACCAGGCCGGCACCCGTGGAGGTCCGATCGAGCCTGCGGTCGTGAACGCAAACCAGATGCCCGTCACGCGTCAGCCGGACGTCGCATTCCACGCCGTCGGCACCCTCGCGGAGCGCGAGATCGTAAGCGGCCAATGTGTGTTCAGGACGCGACGCCGAGGCGCCGCGGTGCGCGACTACAAATGGATGCCGAGAGTCCACGTCCTCGGCGTGCGTCATATCCCTATGCTGCCGGTTCTACACCCGGTAGCTCAACCGCTGCAGCAGATTCCGTCGCGGCATCCTCACCATCGGGGACGATCAGCCAGCGATGGGCGGGGCGCTCGACCGGCTTGCGCTCGAAGACCTCGAACAGCTTCGACGTCGCCAGCACCGCGGCCAACGCGATCACGTAGGCGACGATCATCGCGATCGTGTTGTTGGCGATGCCCTGCGAATCCTGGGCCCCGCTGGTGATCGACGCAAAAACTGACGTCACGCCGCTGGTCAGCCACAACAGCCACCAGCCCCAGATCACCTGGCGGAATTGGTGGTAATGGTCCTCGGTCTTGGCGAGTTCGACGACGTAGACCAGCGCCCACGCCGACGCCAGCAGCGGCAGGCAACAGAACGTCACGCACGCGGCCATCAATGCCCAACTGGCCGAATGGCCCGTCGTCGCCGCAACCACGGCGAAGGAGATGGCCAGCACTATCGCGGCCGACGGCGGCAGAAGCGTGCCGGCCCACAACGCCCACCTGCTCCGCGATTCCGATCGGCCCGCATGCTCGAACACCGCCGCCCGTCGCGCGATCAGCCACCGGGTCAGCAGATACGCGACCGTCATCACCGCGGCGACGGCCGCCAGGCTCGCCAGCACGCTGAGCAGGGCCGCCCCGTCGGCGACCACCCAATTCAGCAAGGTGTTGCGGTTGATCACCAGCAGTAGGTAGCGCAGCAGATGAACCAGAGCAGCCGCGCCCAGGGCAACCGCGGCCACAAAGAACGCGGTGCGTATCCGCTCGGGGGTCGGCGCCTCTCGCCGGACACGACCGGGGCCGCTGTCCTGGGCGACGCGGTCGAGCAGCCCCCAGCGCGGAATCGAGGCATAGCGGGGAGTAGGCCCGAGCGGACGGCGACGACGACGCGGCGGTGGCGGCGGGCCGGGACGCACGGCGATCCATCGATATCCCGGTGGCAGTCTGGGTGCACTACGCGGGCCGGCGCTCCATCCGGAGTCGGGGCCCGGCGGCTGGGCCGGCGCAGATGCCTGCGGCGCCAACAGCGTTCCGTTGCACCGCGGACACCACGACCGCTGCTTGTCACGGACATTCCAGCGTGTGCCGCACTGGGAGCACACTTGAATCATCGGTCCAGCCTAGCGGCGCAGTCGAGGTAATCCTGCTCAGATGCTTCCCGGGCCACCGTCGTCGCTGACCACCGGGCGGCCGGCGGCGGCCCAGGCCAGCATGCCGCCCTCGACGTTGATCGGCGCGAAGCCGTCCCGGGCAAGAAATTCGGCCACCTTCGCCGATCGGCCGCCCGCCTTGCAGATGACGTAGAGCGTCGCCGAGCGATCGATCTCGGCCAGGCGGGCGGGCACCTGACCCATCGGGATGTGCTGCGCGACCGCGGCGTGGCCGCGACTCCACTCGTCGTCCTCACGCACATCCAGCAACACTTTGTTGGGCCCGAATTCGGCGGGCAGTTCCCCAATGGTGGTCTGCGCGATCAACGGCTCTGAGCTCACGCCGTCGATCTTGGCACGGCCGGACTCGCTGCGCGACGGCCGGCGCTCAGCTAAAACCGGCTATGCACAGTTTCCACAGGTTTATCCACAAGCCGAAGTGGGTGCCATTTCCGCATTAAGGCACGGTGATGACCGCGCGCCGGGTGGTCCGCTGTGGATAACCGTCGACCTTAACCGGATCGTGATCGACAGGCCGCCGGTCCCTCAGCGAATCCTTAGTCGACCTCACGGTGTGCAACCACTTCGCCGCTATGGGCGATGTCACAGGCCCCGCGCCCGTGTCGTTGCACGGCGGCCGTGTGGGCACCCCGCTTATTCGGCACATGGAAAACACCACCGCCAGCAACAATCTGCTGGTCAGCGGCCCGCTTTCGGGACAATTTCGCAGGCGGTGGGTAAAGGGTTATGATCGCGGTCACCGAGATCATTTGTGACTCATCTCACTGGGGGAGTAGTTGGACAAGCAGGCCGGAGCCGCCCGATGACGACGCAGCCGTTAGGACCGCAGTCGGCGACATCGTCGTCGCACTGGTACACGTCGTCAGCAACGTGCAATCGCTCCTACTTGCTCGCCGGTTTACGCGCCGGCCTGATCGCCCTGATTTTGCTGGCGGTCCTCGCCGTCATCGTCTGGTTCTGAGACACACCTTCCGGGTACTCCCGCCCCGCGACCGTTCTTGCGGCGTGCGCGGCGATAGAGCAGGGTTGATCAAGACAAAGCCGACCCGCCGCCAACAACCTGCGAGCGGCCCGTCAGAGTAGATCGACATCGATCATCACCAGGAAGGAATCTCGTGTCTGATTACACGTTGCCCGATTTGGACTGGGACTATGGAGCCCTGGAACCCCACATCTCGGGTGCGATCAACGAGCTTCACCACGACAAGCACCACGCCACCTACGTCAAGGGCGCCAACGACGCCGTTGCCAAGTTGGAAGAGGCGCGCAGCAAGGACGACCACTCGACGATCCTGCTGAACGAGAAGAACCTGGCCTTCAACCTGGCCGGACACGTCAACCACGTCGTGTGGTGGAAGATCTTGTCCCCCAACGGTGGTGACAAGCCGACTGGTGACCTGGCCGCCGCGATCGACGATGCGTTCGGCTCCTTCGACAAGTTTCGCGCGCAGTTCAGCGCGGTCGCCAACGGCATCCAGGGCTCGGGCTGGGCGGTGTTGGCGTACGACAGCCTCGGTGACAGGTTGCTGACTTTCCAGGTGTACGACCACCAGACCAACTTCCCGTTGGGCGTCGTGCCGATCTTGCTGCTGGACATGTGGGAGCACGCGTTCTACCTCGACTACAAGAACGTCAAGGCCGACTACACCAAGGCGTTCTGGAACGTAGTGAACTGGGAAGAGGTGCAGAAGCGTTACGCCGAAGCCACCTCGAAGGCCAAGCACCTGATCGCCAACTGATCTCAGCGCTGATTCGGGGCGTCGCGCTTTCGCGGCGCCCCGAATCGGCGTTTCGGCCGTGTTTCTTTTTCGACTTCATCGCGGATCGCTGCCCGTGTCCGCTTGCGAGCGTTGTCACGCTGACGCATGCTGAGCGGATCGACCCACCGGCGTATCGCTGGATACCCCGAATCGAGTGTGGCGGAGGGCGAAATGGAAAGTGCTGCAGGCCGGGCCGTCGAAGTGGCCCCCTTCCATTCTCGTGGTGCCCTGAAAGGCTTTGTGATCTCCGGCCGCTGGCCCGATTCGACCAAGGAATGGGCTCAATTGCTCATCGTTGCGGTCCGAGTGGCCTCGCTACCCGGATTGCTGAACACCACAACGGTATTCGGCGTTCGCGAGGAACTCCCGGACCTTCCGGTGCCGGGCACGGTCGGCCTGGTGCTCGCCGAAGGCCCGGTCGTCGGCGACTCCGCGATCCAGCCGGGTTATTTCGCCGATCATCAGCCGGCCGCGCTGTTGATGCTGCACCCGCCATCGGAGACGACGCCCTCGTTGCCCGAATGCAGTGGCGCGGCATCGGGGTGTGTGTTGTTGCCGGGTTTGCCGCATCTGGGCCTTGAACACCGGGCAGCGTGGGTAGAGGCAGAGGCGGATGGCACTATCACGTCGATGGTCAGCCGGGTGGGCGTCGACCCCATCAGTCACCCCGACACAGCAATCTTGGCGATGCTGCTAGCCGCATAGGCGTTCCGCTATCCGGAATTGCGGACGTGGGCTCTAGGCTGGGTTTTCTAGGCCCTCGATCGCGTCTACCGACCCGCTGGACTCGTCGTCCAACATGCGCTTAATATCGTCCCGGCACAGGTCGGGAAAGCCGGGTTTACAGCCAGTTTTATGGTGCCCTACAGCAAATCGACTTCAGACCGGGCAGACGCGCTGCGCGGGTAGCCATAGCCTCGCCTGCTGGCCACAACCGGAGTGCCATTAGTCCCCAAAGCGATGAAAGCTCACACAATCTCCTTAGAAAATCATGTGTATACCCTGCATAGCGCCGTCGGGGTCGAAACCATCTCCCCGCTCTGACAAAAAATGCCGCTGCCGTCAATTTACTTCGAGTTTCGGACTTGGTTGCGGCGATAACTCTGGCTACGATGATCAGCAAATACTTTGAAGCAGTTTTGTGATCTGCCTAACCCGGTGGAGGTCATATCGATGAGCACGACGTTTTCCGCCCGCCTGAACCGCCTGTTCGACACGGTTTACCCGCCCGGGCGGGGGCCGCATACCTCGGCAGAAGTCATTGCGGCCCTCAAGGCGGAGGGAGTCACCATGTCGGCTCCGTACCTGTCTCAGCTACGTTCGGGCAACCGCACGAACCCGTCGTCCACCACCATGACGGCGCTGGCTAATTACTTTCGGATCAAACCCGCTTATTTCACTGACGACGAGTATTACGAGAAGCTCGACAAGGAGCTGTCGTGGTTGCTGGTCATGCGCGACGAGGGAGTTCGGCGGATCGCCATGGGCGCCAGCGAGCTGTCCGCGGAGTCGAAAGAGGACGTCGCTCACCACGTGGACGAGCTCCGCCGCAAGGAGCACCTCGACGCCTGACGGCGGTGTGCCCGACCGGCACGGTTAGGGTTGGCCCATCGATGCCGGACCGGCACCGCGATAGTCGACGAAATTCCGGGGAGGTAGTGCGCGAATGGGCCTGTTCGGCAAGCGAAAAACCCGCGCGACCCGTCGTGCCGAGGCTCGCGCGATCAAGGCCAAAGCCAAGCTCGAGGCCAAGCTGTCGGCCAAGAATGAGGTCCGCCGGTTCAAGGCCGAGCACAAGGCCGAGACCAAAGCGCTTCGCGAGAAGTTGAAGTCGCAACGCGCGACCGACCAAACCGCGCTGAAGGTGGCCGAGGCCAACCTCAAGGCGGTACGCGAGGGAACGCTGCTGTCACCGACGCGCATTCGCCGGCTGCTGACGGTGTCCCGGCTGCTGGCGCCGATCCTGGTGCCGGTGACCTATCGTGTCGCCGTCGCCGCGCGTGGCTTCCTCGACCAGCGTCGCGCCGACCAGCTCGGCGTCCCGCTGTCCCAGATCGGCCGGTTCTCCGGCAGCGGTGGCCGGCTCTCGGCCCGCGTAGCCGGTGCCGAGAAGTCGCTGCGGTCCGTTCAGGAAAACAAGCCCAAGGACGCCGAGACTCAACAGTTCGTCACGGCGATCTCCGAGCGGCTCGCCGATTTGGCGGCGGCCGTCACCGCGGCGGAGCACATGCCCACCGCTCGTCGGCGGGGCGCCCATGCCGCGATCACTCGCCAGCTCGACGAGGTCGATGCCGACCTGATGGCACGTCTCGGATTGACCTGAGACCCGGCCCTTCCCAGACAGGAGCTGCTACCCCGATGCTTTCTTCCCACAGGATCATTCGCCGCAGCCTGATCGGATCCGCCGCTACCGTGATGCTCTGGCTCGGTCCGCCCGCCGTGGCGTCGGCGCACATCCAAGCCAGCAGCGACGACGCGAGCCGCGGCGGCTACGCGACGGTCACCTTCCAGGTGCCCAACGAGTCGACTACCGGCGCCGCCACCACGGCGCTCACGATTGATCTGCCCAACGTCACCGCGGTGCGCACCGAAAACAAGCCCGGCTGGGCGGCCAAGATCGACCGCGATGGCGACAAGGTCCGCTCGGTGACGTGGACCGCATCCCCTGACGGCGGAATTCCGGTCGACCAGTTCGACGTCTTCCGGATCACAGCGAAGCTGCCCGACGCCGACTCGGTCAGCTTCCCGGCCACCCAGACCTACGCCGACGGCGCCGTGGTGAAGTGGGACCAGGCTGCCCTGCCCGGCGGCGCCGAACCGGAACACCCCGCGCCGGCACTGACGTTGACCAACCGCCCCACGCCGAAGTCCGCCCATCACGAAGGCCCGACCACGTCGGCCACGCCCACCGCCACCGCAACCCCGGCGGAGCCGCAGCCGCGCAAGGTGGTGGACAACACCAGCCGAATCCTCGCCGGAGCAGCGTTGCTGGTCGGCGCCCTCGGCGTCGGTCTTGCGCTGATCGTGCGGCGACCATGAGCCTTCGGGCTCATCTGGTTGTCGCGGCGCTGCTGATGTCCTTGTCCGCATTCACAACGACGCTGACGGCGGGCGCGGCGAGCGCCCACGCGGCCCGGGTGTCGGCCGATCCCGCGGACAACGCCGCGGTCAGCACCGGGCCGGGCCGGGTGAGTGCGACCTTCAACGAGGACCTGCAGACCACGTTCGCGGCGATGACGGTGGTCGGCCCGGACGGCAACCTATGGACGGCCGGCGACCCAGAGGTCCACGGCACGGTCGTCAGTGTCGGCGTGCGCCCGCTGGGCCCGGTCGGCAACTACCGCGTCAACTATCGGGTGACGTCGGCCGACGGCCATGTCGTGGCAGGGTCGTGGTCGTTCCGGTTGACGGTGGCGGGAACCGGCACACCCGGCCCGGCGGCGCAGTCCCCCGGCGACTCACCCGACGACCTTCCGATCTGGCCTTTCGTTCTGGGCGCCGTGATCCTGGTCGGCGGCGGAGCGCTGTGGGCCATGCGAAACAGGCCCTGATCGGGTCGGACCATCGACCACCAACCCACCTCAACGGCGCTGGCATGATGGGATTCGCCCCCCTCCGGTGCACGCGACGAGAAACGGCAAAGGAGCTCCCCGGATGGCAGACCCGCAGGATCGCCCGCACGACACGCCCGAACCGCCGCTGAGCACTCCCGCCCCGCCGCAGCCGCCGGCGGATACGCCGCCTCCTGCCCCGGCTGCCGAACCGGCGCCGACGCCGCCGAAGAAGTCCCCCGCCAAGAAGGCGGCCAAGAAAGCCGCGCCGGCGAAAGAAGCGAAGAAGCAGCCCGCTGCGAAAAAAGCTGCCGCGAAGAAAGCGCCGGCCAAGAAAGCGCCGGCCAAGAAGGCTGCCGCGAGAAAGATCGCCCCGGCTACACCGGAATCCAACGGGCAGCTCGCTGCGGCAGCCAAAGATGTTGCAGCGCATGCTAAGTCGACCGTGGAGGCCGCACGAAACCCGCTGCCCACCCAACCAGCCCCGGCGGCTGCAGGCCGGTCCCCGGTGCCGTTCGTGGTGGCGATCGCGATCAGCATGCTGGCGGTGCTGCTGGTGCGGCGCCTGCGCCAGCAGGGTGAGTGACGATGATTAGCATGGCCCGGTGACTTTGATATTCCGTCCCACCGCAGACCTCGTTGACGATATCGGGCCCGACGTCCGCAGCTGCGACGTGCAATTTCGCCAGTTCGGCGGCCGCGCCGAATTCGCCGGACCGATCAGCACCGTGCGCTGCAATCAGGACAACGCGCTGCTGAAGTCGGTGCTGTCGGAGGCCGGCGACGGTGGGGTGCTGGTGATCGACGGCGGCGGTTCGCTGCATACGGCGCTGGTGGGCGATCTGATCGCCGACCTGGCCCGCTCCAACGGCTGGGCCGGGCTGATCGTCAACGGCGCGGTGCGCGACGCCGCCGCGTTGCGCGGCCTCGAGCTCGGCATCAAGGCGCTGGGCACCAACCCGCGCAAGAGCAGCAAGACCGGCGCCGGTCAACGCGACGTCACGGTCAGCCTCGGCGGAGTGGAGTTCGCCCCGGGCGACATCGCCTACAGCGACGACGACGGGATTGTCATCGTCGCTGCGGCGAGCGATTAGACAGCCAGTGCGGCAGGCTTTTTCGCGAAGCTCAATGCTTCGTCGTCGACCTTGCCGCGACGGATGAGCTGCAGGTCCATGAAGTAGTTCTGCTTGAGCCGCCACGGCGAGACGTGACCGGCTTTCGGCAGGTAATCCAGGGCACGCAGCACGTAGCCGGGCGTGAAGTCCATCAGCGGACGCTCGTCGACCGAGTTGCCCGGGTGCTGCGGCACCACGGTCGCGTAGCCGTTGTCGTCCATGTAATTGATGACACGGCACACGAATTCCGACACCAGGTCGGCCTTCAGCGTCCAGGACGCGTTGGTGTAGCCGATGGTGAACGCCATGTTCGGCAGGCCGGTCAGCATCATGCCCTTGAACGCCATCGTGTCGTTGAGGTCCACGTTCTCGCCGTTGCGGCGGATCTCGGCACCACCGAACAGCTGCAGGTTCAAACCCGTTGCGGTGATGATGATGTCGGCGTCGAGCTCCTTGCCGGAGCCCAACTTGATCCCGGTCTTGGTGAATCGATCGATGGTGTCGGTGACGACGTCGGCCTGGCCGTTGCGGATGGTCTTGAACAGATCGCCGTTGGGCGCCAGGCACAGTCGCTGGTCCCACGGGTTATAACTCGGGCCGAAGTCCTTCTCGACGTCATACCCCTGCGGCAGTCTGCGCTTGGCCATCGTCAGCAGGGTCTTGCGCATTTGGCGCGGGAACTTCCGCGAGAACTGATATTGGAAGGTGCTGAAGGCGATCCACTTCCACCGGTTTGCGGTGTGCGCCAGCCGAGCGGGCAGCAACTTGTTGGCCTGCTCGGCGAACGGGTCCTTGCCCGGCAGCGATCCGATGTAGCTCGGTGACCGCTGCAGCATGGTCACGTGGCCCGCACCGGTGTTCACCAGCGACGGGATCAACGTGATCGAGGTGGCACCAGAGCCGATGACGATGATCTTCTTGCCGGCGTAATCCAGGTCCTCCGGCCAGTGCTGCGGATGGATGATCGTGCCCTCGAAGTCGTCGTAACCCTCGAACTTCGGTAGGTAGCCCTCGTCGTAGTTGTAGTAACCGCTGCAGGCGAAAAGGAAGGAACACGTGAGCTCTTCTTGCTGGCCGTCATTGTCGACCGTCAGGGTCCAGCGGTTCTCGGCATCCGACCACTCGGCGGCCAGCACACGGTGGCGGTAGCGGATGTTCTTGTCGATGCCATTCTCGGTGGCGGCCTCTTTGATGTAGGCCTTGATCGAGGCGCCGTCGGCGATGGACGTCGACGACTCCCACGGCTTGAACCGGAACCCCAGGGTGAACATGTCCGAGTCCGAGCGGATTCCGGGGTATTTGAACAGGTCCCAGGTGCCGCCGAGGTCGTCGCGACGCTCGAGGACGGCGTAGCTCTTGGATGGGCAGCGGTCCTGCAGGTGCCAGGCCGCGCTGATGCCGGAGATGCCGGCGCCGACGATCACAACATCGAGATGCTCAGTCATGCCGTCACGCTATCAACGCCGTGTTGAGTCAGTCAACACCCTGTCGATAAACTCAACACCGTGTAAAGTAACGCGAGTGGCGACCGTCAGCTCCAAACGTGGCTCCCGGGGCCGGCGTTCCGCGCGCCCCTCGGGCGACGACCGTGAGCTCGCCATCCTGACCACCGCCGAGCAACTGCTCGAGCAGCGGTCGCTGGCCGACATCTCGGTCGATGACCTGGCCAAAGGGGCCGGGATTTCCCGTCCGACGTTCTACTTCTACTACCCGTCAAAGGACGCGGTGCTACTGACGTTGTTCGAGCGGGTCATCGTCGAAGCGGACTCGGCGCTGGAAGGCATGGTCACCAATCCTCCCGCCGACCTGAAAGCGTTGTGGCGCATCGGTATCAACGTGTTCGTCGAGACTTTCGGGTCGCACCGCTGCGTCTCGTTGGCCGCCGACTCCGCGCGCACCAACGCCGACGTCCGCTCGTTGTGGTCGCGGTTCATGGAGAAGTGGGTGGGCCACATCGCCGTGGTGATCGAGACCGAGCGCGCCCGCGGCGCGGCGCCGGTGACGCTGCCGGCCAAGGAGCTCTCGGCGGCGCTGAACCTGCTCAACGAGAAGTTGATGCTGAGCTCCTTCGCCGGTGACAGCCCCTCGGTACCCAAGGAGCGACTGCTCGAGACCCTGGTCCACATTTGGATGACCAGCATTTACGGCGAACAGGTCTAGCCCGCCCGTCGACACGAGTCGGATAGTGATGCGAACATATGTTCGTGCGCACCTTGTCCGATGAGGCGTCCATCCTCCACGCGGACCTCGACTCGTTCTACGCGTCCGTCGAGCAGCGCGACGACCCCGGGCTGCGCGGGCGGCCCGTGATCGTCGGCGGCGGAGTCGTGCTTGCAGCCAGCTACGAGGCCAAGGCCTACGGCGTGCGCACCGCCATGGGCGGGGCCCAGGCGCGACGGCTGTGCCCGCAGGCCGTGGTGGTTCCGCCCCGGATGTCGGCCTACAGCCAGGCCAGCGAGGCGGTGTTCGAGGTCTTCCGCGACACCTCGCCACTGGTTGAGGCGTTGTCGGTGGACGAGGCGTTCATCGACGTCGGCGGGTTGCGACGGGTCTCCGGGACGCCGGTAGACATCGCCGCCCGGCTGCGCACCGAGGTCCGCGACCGGGTCGGGCTGCCGATCACGGTCGGCATCGCGCGGACCAAGTTCCTCGCCAAGGTCGCCAGCCAGGAGGCCAAACCCGATGGCCTGCTGCTGGTTCCGCCCGGCCGTGAACTGGCGTTCCTGCATCCGCTGCCGGTGCGGCGGTTGTGGGGCGTCGGCGCGGTGACGGCCGACAAGTTGCGGGCGCACGGCATCGACACGGTGGCCGACGTCGCCGAGCTCAGCGAGTCGATGCTGACTTCCATGGTGGGCGCCGCGATGGGCCGCCAGCTGTACGCGCTGTCACGCAACATCGACCGCCGACGGGTGACGACAGGCGTTCGACGCCGCTCAGTGGGGGCCCAGCGGGCGCTCGGGCGCGCCGGCAACACCATGTCCGCGGCCGAGGTCGACGCGGTGGTGATCGGGTTGATCGACCGGATCGCGAGCCGGATGCGCGCGGCCGGGCGCACCGGACGAACCGTGACATTGCGGTTGCGGTTCAACGACTTTGGCCGAGCCACCCGATCGCGCACCCTGCCGCGCGCGACCTGCTCGACGCACGCCCTGCTCGAGGCGGCCCGTCTGCTGGTCGCGGCCGCGGCGCCGCTGATCGCCGAACGAGGCTTGACGCTGGTGGGCTTCGCGGTGTCAGAGATCGACCGTGACGGCGCCGAGCAACTGGTGCTGCCGTTCACCACCGGCGCCGAACCGGCTGCCGTCGACGCGGCGGTCGATCGCGTGCGTCGCCGCTACGGCAGGTCGGCGTTGACTCGTGGCGTGCTGGTCGGTCGCGACGCCGGCCTGGAGATGCCGCACCTGCCGGACTGATCGGCCGCCGAATCAGTTGTGCGTGCGGGCCAGCAGCTTGTCGACCGGCCAGGTGTTCACGATCCGCTCGACCGGCACGCCGGCGTCCAGCGCGCGCTGTGCCCCGTAGCCCAGAAAGTCGAGCTGGCCAGGCGCGTGAGCGTCGGTGTCGATGCTGAAGTCGCAGCCGATCTCGAGCGCGAGATTCAGCAGCCGGGTGGGCGGGTCGCGGCGCTCGGGCCGGGAATTGATCTCGACGGCGGTGCCGTGTTCGAGGCACGCAGTGAACACCGCCTCCGCGTCGAACGCCGACTCCTTGCGGATACCGCGGTTGCCCGCGACCAGCCGACCGGTGCAATGACCGAGCACGTCGGCGTGCGGATTGCTGACAGCGCGGACCATCCGGCGGGTCATCGCCGCGGCATCCATCGACAACTTGGAATGCACGCTGGCCACCACGATGTCGAGTCGCTCCAACAGCTCGGGTTCCTGGTCGAGCTCGCCGTCGTCGAGGATGTCCACCTCGATGCCGGTCAGAATCCGCATGGGCGCGAACCGATCTCGTAGGCGAGCGATGACGTCGAGCTGCTTGCGCAGTCGCTCGGGCGACAGGCCGTTGGCGATCGTCAATCGCGGTGAATGGTCGGTCAGCGCGCAGTACTCGTGGCCCAGCGCCTGCGCGGTGGCCATCATCTCGTCGATGTTTGCCGAGCCGTCTGACCAGTTCGAATGCAGATGCAGATCGCCGCGCAGGGCTGCGCGGATCTCCCCGCCGCCGAGATCCTCAGCCGCCGAACGTAATTCGACAAGGGCGTCGGGTTCACTCCCGGACCAGGCCTGAGCGATCACCTTGGCGGTCTTGGGCCCGATCCCGGGCAACGACTGCCAGCTGTTGGCCTGTCCGTGTCGTTCGCGCTGCGCGTCGTCGAGTCCCTCGACGATGTCGGCGGCGTTGCGGTAGGCCATCACCCGCCGCGACTCCTCGCGCGCACGGTCCTTGTAGTAGGCGATCTGCCGCAGAGCGGCTACCGGGTCCATCGCTCCAGTCTGCCCCTCCGGTCAGAACTGCCCGGCGATGAATCCGGCCAGCAGCACGCTGAATCCGCCCACCTCACCGACGACCAACGCGATCATGCCGAGCCGCATGGCGCGGTCGGGATTGGCGAACTGGTTATCGGTGTCCTGCTTCCAGCCGTGCTGGATGTAGGTCAGGATCGCGATGACGAAGAAAAAGACCAGCACCATCGCCGCGGTCAGGTTCACCCACATCGGCCAGGCGCTCAATTGAACGAACACCGCCACCAGCAGCGTGGCGAACGAGTAGAGCAGCGCCGCGCGGTGCGCGATGTCGACGTAGGGGTGTGCGCGGTGATTCTCCGAAGCCAGCACCTGGCGGTACTTCCAGACGCCGAGCACCAACGCGAGCAGAAAGATCAGCCCGGCGGACAGCAGGGTGATCTTGACGTCGAGGGGCAGGCCGAATGTCACCGTTGAGTCCGCGTACTCGCGGGCGTCACGCCACGCCCGTGGAACCTCGGCTACCTTCGAAATCATGCGATTCGCGTTCAAAACCTCACCCCAAAACACCACCTGGGCAGACATGCTGGCCGTCTGGACGGCCGCCGACGAGATCGACGTCTACGAGTCCGGGTGGACCTTCGACCACTTTTATCCGATCTTCAGCGAGAGTACCGGGCCGTGCCTGGAGGGCTGGACCACGCTGACCGCGCTGGCCCAGGCGACCACCCGCCTGCGGCTGGGCACCCTGGTGACCGGTATCCACTACCGTCATCCCGCGGTGCTGGCGAATATGGTTGCCGCCCTTGACATCATCTCCAATGGCCGACTCGAACTGGGTATCGGCGCCGGCTGGAACGAGGAGGAATCCGGCGCTTACGGCATCGAACTGGGCAGCATCAGGGAACGGTTCGACCGCTTCGAAGAGGCCTGCTCGGTGTTGACCAGTCTGCTCAGCGACGAGACGACGAACTTCGACGGGAAGTTCTACCAACTCAAGGACGCCCGCAACGAACCGAAGGGCCCCCAACGGCCCCATCCCCCGATTTGCATTGGCGGCAGCGGCGAGAAGCGCACCCTGCGGATCACCGCCCGGTACGCACAGCACTGGAACTTCGCCGGCGGCCCACCGGAAATGTTCGCGCACAAACGCGATGTGCTGGCGTCACACTGTGCCGACATCGGACGCGACCCGGCGGAGATCACCACGTCCGCGCACCTGCGTCTGAACCCGGACCTCGACTACGCAAAGGTCATCGAGGACGCCGCAGCGCTGGCGGATGTCGGCCTGGATCTGGGCATCGTCTATCTCCCGGCGCCACACACACCGGCCGTGCTGGAGCCACTGGCCGAGGCGATCCGGGAGTCGGGCTTGATTACCTGACATCGCGCGGCGATGTACATCCCGTCGTGAACTCCGCGCGAAATAACAGAACGGTGACGGTTAGCAAACGCTCGCCGTTATCGGCGGGCGTTGCCAGGACTCGCTAGACGCCGAAGCGAAGCAGTTCGTCGGCGGTCACCAGGCGTTCGTGCTTGGCGGGGAATTCGCGGCTCTTCACCGGGTGGCGGAACCATGACCAGGCGATTCGGCTGACCCGGGAACGGGTCATCGGGTTCATGTACACGCTGCTTACTCCTGCGGTCGATTAGCTCAACCAGGCTCCACACCCCGCGGCGCCCATCTCGAACTATTAGACACCCATTCGCTGGCAAACAGTGTAGGACGCGCCGCGCGATTTATCAAATGTTTCTGATGTGACGAATGTGACTAGCGTTGCGGCGCGGCGGTGGGGACAATCGGCGCCGGCAGGGCGGTCTCGCCCATCAGAAAGCGGTCCACACCGGCGGCCGTGGCCCGGCCCTCGGCGATCGCCCAGACGATCAGCGACTGGCCGCGACCAGCGTCACCGGCCACGAAGACACCCGGCACCGACGTTTCGAAGTTCGCACCGCGCACCACGTTGCCGCGATCGCTGAATTCGACACCGAGGTCGGTCAGCAGGCCCTCGCGCTCCGGGCCGACGAAGCCCATCGCCAGCAACACCAGGTCGGCCTCGAGATCGAAGTCGGTGCCTTCGGTCTTGACGAACTTGCCGTCCTGCATCGTCACCTCGTGCACCTTCAGTGCGGTGACGTGACCGTCCTTGCCGACGAATTCCTCGGTGTTGACCGAGAAGACACGGTCACCGCCCTCTTCGTGCGCGGACGACACCCGAAACATCATCGCGTAGGTCGGCCACGGCGTCGACGGCGCGCGGGTCTCCGGCGGACGCGGCATGATCTCGAACTGGTGGATGCTCTCCGCGAGCTGACGGTGTGCGGTGCCCAGGCAGTCGGCGCCGGTGTCGCCGCCGCCGATGATGACCACCTTCTTGCCCTTGGCGGTGATCGGCGGTTCGTCCAGTTCGCCTGCGGCATACCGGTTGCCCCACGGCAGGTATTCCATCGCCTGGTGGATGCCGTCCAGCTCACGGCCGGGGATCGGCAGGTCACGCCAGGCGGTCGCGCCACCGGCCAGCACCACGGCGTCGAAGTCGGCCTTCAACTGCTCGGCGGTGATGTCGACGCCGACGTTGACGCCGGCACGGAATTCCGTGCCCTCGGCCTCCATCTGCTCCAACCGGCGATCCAGGTGCCGCTTCTCCATCTTGAACTCGGGAATGCCGTAGCGCAGCAGGCCGCCGATGCGGTCGGCGCGCTCGAACACCGTCACCGCGTGCCCGGCCCGGGTCAGTTGCTGCGCGGCGGCCAGGCCGGCCGGCCCGGAGCCCACCACGGCCACCTTCTTGCCGGTGTGCTCGTTGGGCGGTAGCGGAACGACCCAGCCTTCGTCGAAGGCGTTGTCGATGATCTCGACTTCGATCTGCTTGATCGTCACCGCATCCTGGTTGATGCCCAGCACGCAGGATGACTCGCACGGAGCCGGGCAGAGCCGGCCGGTGAACTCGGGGAAGTTATTGGTGGCGTGCAGCCGTTCGATGGCCTCGCGCCAGCGGTCGGTGCGGACCAGGTCGTTCCACTCCGGGATCAGGTTGCCCAGCGGACAGCCGTTGTGGCAGAACGGAATTCCACAATCCATGCACCGGCTCGCCTGGTGCTGCAGGTTGGAGTGCGGGAAGTCTTCATAGACCTCGTTCCAGTCTTTGATGCGCAGATCCACCGGCCGGCGCTTGGGCGTCTCTCGGTGGGTGTACTTGAGGAAACCCTTGGGATCAGGCACTGGCGGCCGCCATGATCGCTTCGTCGGGATCGGTCCCGTCGCGCTCCGCCTCGGCGATCGCGTTCAGCACCCGCTTGTAGTCGCGCGGCATCACCTTGGCGAATCGCTTCTGCTCGGTGTCCCAGTCGGCGAGAATGCGTTGCCCGACTGCGGAATCGGTGGCGTCGATGTGCGCCTGCAGCATCCCGTGCAGCCATTCCAGGTCGTCGGAGTCGAGCTCTTCGAGCTGGACCATCTCGGTGTTGAGGTTGGCTTCCAACGCGTCCTCGGGGTCGTAGACGTAGGCGATACCGCCGGACATACCCGCCGCGAAGTTGCGGCCAGTGCTGCCCAGGATCGCTACCTTGCCGCCGGTCATGTACTCGCAGCCGTGGTCGCCGACGCCTTCGACCACTGCGTGTGCGCCGGAGTTGCGCACGGCGAACCGTTCGCCGACCGCGCCGCGCAGGAAGGCCTGGCCGCTGGTGGCGCCGAACAGGATCACGTTGCCGCCGATGATGTTGTCCTCGGCGACATAGCCCGCGGGCGCGTCGTCCGGCGGGCGCACCACCACCCGTCCACCGGACAGGCCCTTGCCGACATAGTCGTTGGCGTCGCCGTACACCCGCAGCGTGATGCCGCTGGGCAGGAACGCGCCGAAGCTGTTGCCGGCCGAGCCTTCGAAGGTGATGTCGATGGTCCCGTCCGGCAACCCCTGGCCGCCATAGGCTTTCGTCACCTCATGGCCGAGCATGGTGCCCACCGTGCGGTTGACGTTAGCGATGGTGGTGGCGAAGCGAACCGGCTTCTGGGAGTCCAGGGCCTCGCGGCTCATCACGATCAGCTGCTGGTCCAGCGCCTTGTCCAGACCGTGATCCTGCTTGGAGCTGTTGTACAGATCCTGGTTCATGAACGCCGACTCGGGCTCGTGCAGCACCGGCGACAGGTCGAGCTTGTGCGCCTTCCAGTGCGCACGGGCCAGCGTGGTGTCCAGCGAGCCAACCTGACCGACCGCTTCGTTGATGGTGCGGAAACCCAACTGCGCCATGTATTCGCGGACCTCTTCGGCGATGAACAGGAAGAAGTTCTCCACGAATTCCGGCTTGCCGGCGAATCGCTCGCGCAGCACCGGGTTTTGGGTGGCCACGCCGACCGGGCAGGTGTCCAGGTGGCAGACCCGCATCATGATGCAGCCCGAGACCACCAAAGGTGCTGTGGCGAAACCGAACTCCTCGGCACCCAGCAGCGCCGCGATCATCACGTCCCGGCCGGTCTTGAGCTGACCGTCGACCTGAACGACAATCCGATCGCGTAATCCGTTGAGCAGCAACGTCTGCTGGGTCTCGGCCAGGCCCAGCTCCCACGGCGCGCCGGCGTGCTTCATCGACGTCAGCGGGGTGGCCCCGGTGCCGCCGTCATGACCGGAGATCAGCACGACGTCGGCGTGCGCCTTCGACACACCGGCCGCGACGGTGCCGACGCCGTTCTCCGACACCAGTTTCACGTGAATCCGGGCCTGCGGGTTGGCGTTCTTGAGGTCGTGGATCAGCTGCGCCAGATCCTCGATCGAGTAGATGTCGTGGTGTGGCGGCGGCGAGATCAGACCCACCCCCGGCGTGGAGTGTCGCACTTCGGCGATCCACGGGTAGACCTTGCCGGCCGGAAGCTGGCCACCTTCACCGGGTTTGGCGCCCTGCGCCATCTTGATCTGGATATCGGAGCAGTTGCTCAGGTAGTGCGAGGTGACACCGAAGCGGGCCGACGCGACCTGCTTGACCGCGCTGCGACGCCAGTCGCCGTTGGCTTCCCGCTCGAATCGGCTGACACTTTCGCCGCCCTCACCGGAGTTCGACCGGCCACCGAGCCGGTTCATCGCGATGGCCAGCGTCTCGTGCGCCTCGGCGGAGATCGAGCCATAGCTCATCGCACCGGTCGAGAAGCGCTTGACGATCTCGCTGGCGGGCTCGACCTCGTCGAGCGGCACCGGCGGGCGCAGCCCGTCGCGGAACTTCAGCAGGCCGCGCAGCGAGGCCATCCGCTCGCTCTGGTCGTCGATCAGCTGGCTGTACTCCTTGAAGATCTTGTACTGCCCGGTCCGGGTGGAGTGCTGCAATTTGAAGACAGTGTCCGGGTTGAACAGGTGGTATTCGCCCTCCCGGCGCCACTGGTATTCCCCGCCCACCTCGAGTTCGCGGTGCGCCCGCTCGTCGGGCCGGTCCAGGAAGGCGAGCGCGTGCCGGGTCGCGACGTCGGCGGCGATGTCGGCCAGGTTGATTCCGCCGGTGGGACAGGTCAACCCGGTGAAGTACTCACCGAGCACGTCCTCGTCGACACCGACGGCCTGGAACAGCTGCGCGCCGGTGTAGGAGGCCAGCGTCGAGATGCCCATCTTGGACATCACTTTCAGCACACCCTTACCGGATGCCTTGATGTAGTTGTTCAGCGCCGTCTCGCGGTCGAGTCCGGCGAAATCACCCCTGTCGAGCATGACCTCGATCGACTCGAACGCCATGTACGGGTTGATCGCCGCGGCACCGAAGCCGATCAGCGCGGCCATGTGGTGCACCTCGCGGGCGTCGCCGGTCTCCACGACCAGGCCGACCTTGGTGCGGCTGCGTTCGCGGACCAGATGGTGGTGCACCGCCGAGACGGATAGCAGCGACGGGATCGGCGCCAGCTTCTCGTCGGACTCCCGGTCGGAGAGGATGATGATCCGCGCCCCGTCCGCGATCGCCGCAGAGGTCTGCGCCCGCACATCGTCGAGCGCGGCTTTGAGCCCGGCGCCATTCTCGGCGACCGGGTACAGACAGCGAATCACCTTGGACCGCAAGCCATGCCGACGGCCATTGACTTCGACGTCGGGGTCCAGGTTGATCAGCTTGGCCAGTTCGTGGTTGCGCAGCACCGGCTGCGGCAGATGAATCTGCCGGCAGGAGTCCGCGTTCGGGTTGAGCAGGTCGCCCTCCGGACCGACGGTGCCCTGGATGCTGGTCACCACCTCTTCGCGGATGGCGTCCAGCGGCGGGTTGGTCACCTGCGCGAACAACTGCTGGAAGTAGTCGTAGAGCATCCTCGGCCGCTGCGAGAGCACCGCGACGGGCGTATCGGTGCCCATCGAGCCGATCGGCTCGGCGCCGGTGCGCGCCATCGGCGCGACCAGCAGGTTGAGTTCTTCGTAGGTGTAGCCGAACACTAACTGCCGCAACACAACCCGGTGCTCAAGCATCCGCTCGTAGTCGCCTTGCGGCAGTTCGCCCAGCGGGATCAGGCCGTTGTCCAACCACTCCTGGTAGGGCTGTTCGGCAGCCAGCTCAGCCTTGATCTCTTCGTCGGACACGATCCGGCCCTGCGCCATGTCGACCAGGAACATCCGGCCCGGCTGCAGCCGCATCCGGCGCACCACCTTGGACGGGTCGATGTCGAGCACGCCGACCTCGGAAGCCATCACGACCAGGCCGTCGTCGGTGACCCAGATCCGGGACGGGCGCAGACCGTTTCGGTCCAGCACCGCGCCGACGACGGTGCCGTCGGTGAAGGTCATCGACGCCGGGCCGTCCCACGGTTCCATCAGCGAGGCGTGGTACTCGTAAAACGCCCGCCGCGCCGGGTCCATCGACGGATGCCGTTCCCAGGCCTCGGGGATCATCATCAGCACGGCATGCGGCAGGCTGCGGCCGCCGAGATGCAGCAACTCCAGCGCCTCGTCGAAGCGGGCGGTGTCCGAGGCGCCCGGGGTGCAGATCGGGAACAGCTTGGAAGGATTTTCGGCGGAGCCGTCGTCACTGAACACGTCCGTGTCGATCAGCGCCTCGCGGGCCCGCATCCAGTTCTCGTTGCCGGTGACGGTGTTGATCTCACCGTTGTGGGCGATGCGCCGGAACGGATGCGCCAGCGGCCACGAAGGGAAGGTATTAGTGGAGAACCGCGAGTGCACGATGCCCAGCGCGCTGGTCAGCCGCTGGTCTTGCAGGTCGAGGTAGAACGCCTTGAGCTGCGGCGTGGTGAGCATGCCCTTGTAGACAAAGGTTTGACCGGAAAGGCTTGGGAAGTAGACGGTTTCGCGACCGGGCCCATCCTGACCGGGGCCCTTGGTGCCCAGCTCGTGCTCGGCACGCTTGCGGATCACGTAGGCGCGGCGCTCGAGCTGCATGCCCTCGGCGCCGGCGATGAAGATCTGGCGGAAGGTGGGCATGGCGTCGCGGGCCAGTGCGCCCAGCGACGACTCGTCGGTGGGAACGTTGCGCCAGCCCAGCACGTGGCAGCCCTCGGCTTCGACGATCTTCTCGACCGCTGCGCACGCGGCGGTGGCGTCTTTGGACGACTGCGGCAGGAACGCGATACCGGTGGCGTAGCTGCCGGCCTCGGGCAGGTCGAAGTCGACGGCTGCACGGAAGAACTCGTCGGGGACCTGAATCAGGATTCCCGCGCCGTCACCGCTGTGCGGCTCGGCGCCCTGGGCGCCCCGGTGCTCGAGGTTGACCAGCGCGGTAATCGCCTTGTCGACGATGTCGCGGCTGCGACGGCCGTGCATGTCGACGACCATTCCCACCCCGCACGAGTCATGCTCGAACGCGGGGTTGTAGAGCCCCTGAGACCGCGAGCGGTTGGGCGCCATTCGCACCTGCCCCTTCACCAAGATTTCTGCCGCAGCATTACGAATCGTTGCCGTTGGATGCCGCGCCCTGAAGGCTGAGGGTTGGGCCCCTTCGGTCTTGTCGAGGTGCTGCTCGCCGGATAACGACGATCCCGGTTGGGAGTATCCGTACGGCGCTGAACGGTGGCCCGGTTACCGGTTTTCGACAAGTCGTAAAACGATATGACAAAACCCGCCTGACATGCCAACTTGGCCCATCTTAACGCCTCGGCCGCCGGTGTCGCGCCGGTGTGACGGCACCCACCACTCACAGCACCCGGACCTCTTGTGCTGCATGGCATTTGAGCGCCGCCGGCATGACAGCGACGGCCCCAACCGGTGTCCGATTCCCGGACATTCCCGGGGGCCAGTTTGCTGTGATTGCCGTTATTGCGCACGCGAAAGTTGCCTCCACCTCACAGCAGACGCGCCCATCAGGTGATTCAGGTCACCAAAAGCAGTGGCAGCAAGGCTGTACCGGCCAATTCCGGGGTCCGGCGACATCCCGGTTCACTGCCCAACCGGCCAGCCGAACCCAGCCGAACAAAAGTTGCCCAGGTTTTTTTGCGTCACGACCGGTCGGGATCCGCGTGACCTGCGCAATCAGTGCTCGCGAGGATTGGGCCGGCGTCGACGGCCTACCATGCATCCATGAGCTTGGGCGGGCGAGACATGTCGATTCTGACGAGTTCATGACCGAGTCCGACGACTTCCTCCGGGACCGCCAACGCGCCGTGCCGCCGAGCGGCCCGCCCGGTCCGCCGGCGCGACCGCAGACCGGCGAGACCCGTCCGGCGCCGCCGCTGCCGAGGCCCGCTCCCCCGCCGCCAACTCCCCCCGCCGCCCCGCCCGCCCAGTCGTCGTGGAGCAACCTCGACTTCTCGCAGGCAAGCCGGGCGCCGCGCGGTCCGGGCCCGAAATACGGCTGGCAGCGCTTTGTCTTCAAGGCCACCTTCGGTCTGGTCAACCTCGGGCCGTCGGCCGGGGAGCGACAGGACGCCGCCTACGAGGCCGCCATCTCGTCAACGTTGCGCGGCAACTACAAGGTCGGGGTGCTCGGCAAGGGCGGGGTCGGCAAGACCACCGTCGCCGCCAGCGTCGGGTCGATTTTCGCCGAGCTGCGTCGTCAGGACCGGGTGGTCGCGATCGACGCCGACACCGCGTTCGGCCGGCTCGGCAGCCGGATCGATCCGCGAACCAACGGTTCGTACTGGGAGATCGCCTCGGACAAGAATCTCCAGTCGTTTGCCGACGTGAGCATCCGGGTCGGCAGCAACTCGGCGGGCCTCTACGTGCTGGCCGGCGAGCCGACCGCCGGGCCGCGACGGGTACTCGATCCCGCGCTGTACCGCGAGGCCACCTCCCGGCTGGATCGGCATTTCACCATCGCGATCATCGACTGCGGCTCCACGATGGACGCCCCGGTGACCCAGGAGGCGCTGAGCGACCTCGATGCGCTGATCGTGGTGTCATCGCCGTGGGCCGACGGTGCCGGGGCCGCGGCGCAGACGATGGAATGGCTGGCGGCACACGGACGTACCAGCCTGCTGCGCCGGACTGTGGTGGTGCTCAACGACTCCGACGGTCATTCGGACAAGCGCCACCGGTCCGCACTGGCGAAACAATTCCTCGAACGTGGCCAGACGGTGGTCGAGGTGCCCTTCGACCCGCACCTACGGCCCGGTGGCGTCATCGACGTGCAGAGTGAGCTGGCGCGTCAGACCCGGCGCAAGTTCTTGGAGATCTCCGCCACGGTCGCCGGATTCTTCGCGACCCGGCCGGAGTCGCCGCGGGAGCCCCGCTAAACCCGCGCTGACGGGTCGGCGGTGGCTTCGATCTTCGTCACCAGCGGCCCGCCGATCGTCAACACCACGACCGCGAACAGTCGTCGCTCGGAAAAAGCCAGCAGTACAGGCTGGCCGGCCGGACCGCTCACCACCGTTGCGCCCGGGCCCAGGTAGCGCAGCAGGTTGACCGCAACATCATGTGGCCCGTGGTTGATCTGCGGCGGCGGGGCCGGGTCGGCAAGCAACGTGCCGACGCCCCATACCGTCGGGTCGAGCACCTCCACCAAGGCCTGCAGATCGCCGTTCGCGCAGGCGGTGATGAACTTCTCGGTGACCAGCTGGTGTTCGGCGGTCGACACCGTGCCCGGTTTCGGTTGTGCGAGAGCGAATTTCGTCCGGGCCCGGCGGGCCAACTGGCGACAGGTGCCCACCGGCCGGCCTACGGTCTCCGAGATCGCCTCGAAGGGCACCCCGAACACGTCGTGCAAGACGAAGGCCACCCGCTCGCCGGGGCTCAGCCTCCGCAGCACCTCCAGCAGCGCCGTGCGAACCTCGTCGTCCAGGGTCACCCGGTCGGCCGGGTTCAGCCGGGCGCGCTGGTTGACCGCGGCCGCATCGGAGCCGATGTCGTCGGGCCGTTCGTAGCGAGCCCGCGCTGAGCGCACCTGATCCAGACACAATCGGCCCGCCACCACCGTCAGCCAGGCGCGTACGTCGTCGATCGTCGCGACGTCGATTCGCGAGAGCCGCAGAAATGCTTCCTGCGCAACGTCTTCGGCCTCGCCGACATCGCCGAGCATCTGGTAGGCCAGGTTCACCAGGTACGGACGATGAAGCCGCCAAGCCTCGGCGACGTCCGCAGCGGAGTTGCTCATGTGTTCACGACGATCTGGAGGAGAGAAAAGTTACACGGTTCGACGGTAACTTTCCCACCTTTGGACCCGTCCTTGTTTTCAAAGCGCACTCGTCAAGGAGGTCCTGATGACCATTGTGGTAACCGGCGCGACCGGCAATGTCGGCCGCCCGCTCGTATCGCTGCTCGCCGCGGCGGGTGCGCAGGTGCGCGCGGTCACCCGCTGCCCGGACACCGCCGGATTCCCGGCCGGCGTACAAGCCGTCGGCTCTGCCCTCGATGCGCTGCCCGGGGCATCGGCGGTGTTCCTCAATTCGCGTGCGCTCGGCGACGATCTCGCCGACGTCGTGGCGGTCGCACGCCACAGCGGAGTGGCCAAGCTGGTCGCGTTGTCGGCCATCAACGCCGACGACGATTTCGCGCGGCAGCCGTCCCGGGTTCGCGGCGACCGTAACCACGAAGTCGAGCAACTGTGCGTGGAGTCCGGCCTGGCGTGGGTGAGTCTGCGGCCCACGGTCTTCGCGACCAACTTCGCCGGCATGTGGTCGCCGCAGATCCGGGCCGGCGACGTCGTCGGCGGGCCGTACGCCGCGGCCTCCAGTGCGCCGATCGTCGAGGCCGATATCGCGGCGGTGGCCGCCCGCGCCCTGCTGGCCGATGAGCTTGTCGGACAACGGATTCCGCTCACTGGGCCGCAGGCGCTCAGCAACGCCGAGCTGGTCGAGGAGATCGGCTGGGTACTCGGTCGTCCGCTGCGATACCTCGAGGCCCCGCCCGACGTCGTGCGGCAGCGGTTCATCAGCATCGGCCTGGGCGCGGACTTCGCCGATGCCTACATGGCGATGTTGGCCGACGCGGTCGACAAACCGGCCCTGGTGACCCACGACGTCGAAAAGATCACCGGCCACCCGGCGACAACGTTCGCCCGGTGGGTTTCCGACCACCGCCAACTCTTTACGAAATAACGGAGGCTTCAACATGTCCGACCCGCGTCCGCCGCGCTACCTCAAGCCGATCAACAAGCTGATGATGGCGGTGCAGAAGCTGGGCATACCTACCGGACCGGCGATGGTGTTGACCGTGCCGGGCCGCAGGTCCGGCAAACCGCGCAGCACACCAATGACGCCGTTCCGATTCAACGGCGGCCTCTACGTCGTCGCCGGGTATCCCGGCGCAGACTGGGCCGCCAACGCCCGTGCCGCCGGCACCGGCACGCTCAGCCGTGGCCGGAAGTCCCGGACGGTCAAGATCGTGGAACTAACTGCCGCACAGGCGCGTCCGGTGCTGCGGGCCTTCCCGGAGGAGGTACCGGTCGGCGTATCGTTCGCGAAAAGCTCAGGGATGGTCGTCGAAGGTACACCCGGCGAGTTCGAATCCTTGGCGGGTCGCCTTGCGGTCTTCCGGTTCGACGCTGTAGCACCTTAGCCGCTCAAAGCTGGACGGGCACATGCTTTTCCGCACAGGCGTTGGTGACTGCCGCGACGATGTCCTGGGTGCGCAGCGTCTCGAGGTCTTCGACGGTGACTGAGCCTCTGTCGGTGCGGTGCTGGGCGGCCACCCGCGAATCACGCAGCCGCTCAGCCCGTTCGACGACGTTGCGAGCGAAACGGCCGTTCTGCATCACGTCGATTCCGTGCGACCCGTCCGGGGCCAGGTAGGCCCGCAGCGTCTTGCAGGCCATGTTCAGGGCTTCGCGCGCGGCAGGCTCGATCACCGTCGCCCGTGGTCGGCCGTAGCGCACCGCAATCTCGACCAATTCGTCGGGGGCGTATGAGGCGAACCGGAGCTTGCGATTGAACCGGCCGGTCAAACCCGGGTTGACCGTAAGGAATTCGTCGACTTCCTTCTCGTAACCGGCACCGATGAAGCAGAAGTCGAACCGGTGCACTTCGAGGGCAACCAAAAGCTGGTTGACCGCTTCCATGCCGATCATGTCCGGCCGGCCATCGTGGTGACGCTCGACAAGTGAGTAGAACTCGTCCATGAACAGGATGCGACCGAGCGAACGGGCAATCAGCTCATTGGTTTTCGGGCCGGACGCACCGATGTGCTCGCCGCAGAAGTCGGCCCGTTTTACTTCGATGATCTCGGGATGGCGCACAATGCCCAGTCCGGCGTAGATCTTGCCCAGTGCCTCCGCGGTTGTCGTCTTACCGGTACCGGGCGGGCCGACGAGCAGCATGTGGTTGGTCTGATTGGTCACCGGCAACCCGGCGGCCATCCGTAACGCGCGGACCTCGATCTGGTCTTCCAATTCTGCTACCGCGCGTTTGACTTCGCTCAGCCCGACCTGGTTGTTCAGCAGCGCCCGGCCTTCGGTCAGCAGTTCCTCGCGCCGCTCCTCGTTCTGCTCACTGCGGCGGTCCGACTCCGACTGCTCGGTGCTGACGTCCCACTTGTTGCTGCGGGTGTTGATGGTCTCCTCGTCGGTGACTACCAGTTGCAGTTGGTGGTCGGCGAGCGCCTCCTTGGCGGCCTCGATCAGCGCACCGTTGATCGTCGCCTTCGACAGCCAGATCTGAGCCTTGTCCTCTTCGTCGAGCTGTCGGTGCGCCATCCCCCGTACATAGGCGAGATCGGCGGCGATCAAAGGGAATTCGTTCGGATCGATCGCTGTCACCGCGGTATCGTTCAGCTGGTGGCGACGGGCCTCGCCCGAACCGCCGGCCCGCAGATCGACCCGGTCCGCCCAGTCCAGCGCGACCCGGGCCTGACCGAGATGGGCCGCCGCGTGGGCGGCCAGCGCGTTGGTGGCGGCGGTGACGGCCGACATGATGATCGCCTGCGGCGGCAAGACGGTCGCCGCAACCGAGATCACGTCGGGCCAGCGTTGGGTGGCGAACATCAGGTAGGCCCGCACGTACTGCTGCCACTGGTGGTTCTCCCAGGTGTCCAGCAGGGCCGGATCTTTCAGCAGCGCTTCGGCTTTCTCGAACTGACCGTCGTCGATCAGCGCGCTGGCCAGGGCCAGACCGGCGTGCGAGGACTCGGTGACCGAGATCGACAGGAACGGACCGGCCTTGATCGCCGCCGAGAGCCGCGCTCCCAGCCGATTGGTTTCCCGATGCAGGCGCGCGCCATAGGCATACAGCTGCTGCAGCGTCGACAGTTCCTCGTCGCCGGCAGCGATCCGGCCCAGCCACGCATCGGCCATCGACTGGTCTAGATCGCTGGCCTCACGAAACCGCGCTTGTGCGGTCGACACATCGGTGTCGAAGACCGCCATCGCCTGATCGAACCGCTTGCGTGCGGCGACCGTGTCGGCAGTATTAGCCATCGCCGCTCCTCCTCATAGGCGCCGCTCTTGCGGTGCACGGGCGGGTCGCCGGCCGAAGGTCAAGCGCCGCTCCCCTAGTCGACCCGTTCGAGCTCTGACATCCCGACGTTCGTCGGTTCCAAGGATATGTACCGATTCTCGGCCCGAAACAGCTCGACCTCAACCGTATGCAATTGCCCAGCGGCCGTCACATCAACCGTCGCCGGGCCGATCTGCGTGATGACGACATCCGCCGATCCTCGGTATGGCGTCCCCGGCTCGCCGATCGAGATCAGCGTGTTCGGCCGGGGTGCGGGGGTGACGGTTCCGTCGACGACGCTGACCGTCGTCCCGGCGATCGGCCTGACCTGGGTGCCCACCGCAATCTCCGGCATCCGCACACTGGCCCACCGTTGCAAGTCGCGCGTGTGCACGGTGATGCGTTCGCCCGCGCCCGCCAGCCGCACCACAATGCGTTTGGCCAGCGCGTCCTGCGCGGCGATGTGCACCCGACTGAATTCACCCGGATCGTCGAGCGGCAGCATCAATCGGTTACCGGCATCGACCTTGCCCAGCAGCACACCGGACGGCCCGATCGGAATGACCAACGGGTGCTCGAGCCGGCCGCGGCGTACGCCTCGCAAGGTGGGCATCGGCCCGCAGAGGTTCGCGGCAATTGCCCGCGCCTGCTCCCCCGGCAGGACCCGGAACATGACGCTGGGCGGAGCCGTCGGCGGCTGTGCACTGCGCACGGTGACCGTGGCGGTCACGCTGCCGTCGCCGAAAACGGTGATGTTCTGGATGATTCCGTCTTCCCGCAACGCCCATGCGTGCGCCAGGTTGTCGGCGTTGATGTCATCGGGCCGGTACCAGTAGGTGGTCAGCCAACCGCCCTCGCCACGGGTGGTCCGCCAGCGTTGGTGATGCGCGTTCAACCCGGACTCACCCAGCCGCCGCTCCAGCTCCACGATGTCGGTGGCGGTCGCGACCTTTGCACGAATACCGTTCTGCCGCAACGCGGCTGCGATCCGCTGCGCCGCAGCCAGCGTCGCGGTACCGATCGAGGTGCGCCATTGGAGCGCCCCCGCGTTGGGCAGTGCGTTGATTCGCACAATCAGCCACGTCTCCCGTTGCCCGGCGTAGGGCGGGGTGCCGATCAAGGTGTCGTACACGCGGGGGTAGTCGCCGGTGCTTCGGCGCCGAGATCCGACGCTGACCACGCTGAGGGATTCGACGGCCAGCCCCAGGCTCTGTTGCAGCAACGGGCGCAGCTCTGCGACGTCGACCGTGTTCGCGGTGTACGTCGCGGTCGATCCGGTGAACAGGGTCGGCCGATGCGCCTTGCCGAGCAGCTGCACGGCGACCACTGCGACACCGTCTTGGTAGCGGACACCACCGCCGGCGCGGTCATTGGCCACCGTGATCGGTTCGTCCAGTGTGATCGCGCGACCGAGCTGGCGACGCAAGATCAGCCATGACCACAGCTGATGGCGGCGCCACGGGATCGCACCGAGGAGTACCCCCAACACCAAACCCACTGCGGCGCCCGGGTATCCGGCAACGGTCCAGCCGATCAAGCCGGCCGCCAGGACGCCGACGATGACGAACAGCTTGGTGGCCGCCGTCATCGCTCTCGCCGAGCCCTGGCAATCAACGACGCGAGCACGATCGCGACCGCGACAACACCGGCGAAGCCCAATGCGACATTGCGGGCACGGTGATCCGGCGGCGGAGGCGGCGCGGCCGGAACGATCAGCCGGCTGTGCGCGCCGGGCGCCAGCCGGTCACCGGGCGGCACGTCAAATGTCAACGCCGCCACCGGATCCACGACGCCGTAGCCCACCTGGTTGTCGACACCGCGCGGCGGGTTGTGCGATGTCTGCAGGATCCGGTTGATGACCTGATGCGCCGTCAGGGCCGGATACTTCGCGCGCACCAGCGCCGCGACGCCGCTGACGAAGGCCGCCGAAAAACTCGTCCCCCAGAACGGGATGTTCTTCTCGCCCGGATGCAACGGCGGATAGGCGTTCACCGGCCCACCGGTCTGTGGGGAAAGCCCCATGATCCCGACGCCGGGAGCGGCGGCCGCGACCCACGGCCCCGCCAGACTCTTCTTGATCGGAGCGCCGGTGTTGTCCACCGCGCCGACCGACAACACGTAATCGGAGAACCACGACGGCGATGACACCGTCTTCACCTGATGCCAATCCCGTGGGTCGGCCGCGTCCAGCGGGTCGAAGGCGGGGTTCTGGGCGCACTCGTCTTCGCCCTCATTGCCGGCGGCGGCGACCACCACCGCGTCCTTCACGGTCGCGGCGTACCACACAGCCGCCCCAATTGCGCTCTGGTCCAACGGGTCTGCAGCCGACACGCATGCCGTCACACTGACGTTGATGACCTTGGCGCCCATGTTCGCGGCATGGACGATCGCGCTGGCCAACGAGGCGATGGTGCCGGCCTTCTTGCGGGCTTCCGCGTCGCCACCGGGCCGTTCCGGTTCGAATGCCCGCGACGATTGGCGGATGGAGATGATCCGCGCGTGCGGGGCAACGCCTCCGACCCCGTCCGGTACGCCCGGCGGAGGCGGCGGGACCTCGGGGTCGTCGGGTGCGCCGGCAACCGCGTCACCCGGACCGTTCGACGGCTCGTCACCCGGTGGTGGAGGCGGAGGCGGCGGGGCCGGTTTGGTTTCGGTGATCGTCACCGGCGACGGCGGTGGCGGCGGAGCGATCGGCGGCGGCGGTCCGCCGGGCGGCGGCGGTGCGGCGTCGGTGGCGGGCGGACCGGCCGGTGGCGGGAATGCGGGAACCGCCGGCAACGGCGGGGGCATCGGAGCGCCCTGCGGGGCCGCGCCGATCACCGACGCCACGATGGTGCCGTGCGAGTCGCAGTCCATCAGGCCGTCGCCGCCCATGATGTAGTCCCCGCCGGGCACCACCGGAAGCCGGTGGCTGGGGTTCACACCGGTGTCGATGACGGCGACCGGCACGCCGTTGCCGGTCGAGTATTGCCAGGCCTTGGCGACGTTGAGCATCACGTAGCCGGGTGCCGGCACCGTGACGTTCGGTTCGGCGACCGTGATGGTTCGCGCGCAGATGTTGCTCTGCCGCATCGGTTGATCGGGAGCGGGTTTGCCGTCCGGCGGGACACGGGCCGGGTCGACGCTCGGCGGTGGAATCGCTTGAGCCAGAGGAAGAGTCGTCGGTAGACCCACCAGCAGGCCCACGAGGCTGGCCGCGGCGATCCGCCGCGTCGCAAGCACAAGCGTCATCGCATGCGCACCCAGGTGAAGAGCCCGCCGATCCACGCGGCCAGCGGAAGCGCGGCAATAATCGCCACGATCTCCAGCCACTCGGCGATCATTCGTACCAGCGGCGTGAATCGCGTGATCGGCACCAGCAGTGCCGCAACCAGACCCGCGGCGCCGAACAGGCCGAGCGCCAGCGCACCCCACAGCAGCGGGCCTCCCGCGGTCGCGGGTGCATGCACCACGTATTTGACGACGCCGACGCAGACGGCGGCCACCGCCGCACAGACCAGCGCGACCGCCTGCCGCTTGTCGGCGAAGGCTCGGCCGCGGCTGATGAAGATCAGCACGAACAGCCCGGCCAGCACCAACGCGGCGTCGCTGTGACCGTGCCCGGGCGTCAGGGTGGCCCACACCGCGGCAGGCAGGGTCGCACCTGCCGCCACGCAGATTCCGGTCAGCACGCTGTTGGCCGTCACGGCGCCCGCGGCGATCTGCGCGCCGCGGGGTGTGGTGTCCGGGCTGACCTCCTCGTCAGCGGCCTCATCGACAGGTGAGACCGCATCCGCGGGCAGTCCGACGCTGCGCTGGAACAGGTCCCGTCCGGTGACGGACCCGAAGTACGGCGGCCGGATCCGCGCCGCCCACAACGCGATGGTCGGAGCCAGCGTCAGCAGGAACAGCAGGCCCACCAGCGTGAGCATCCCCATCCATTGCGCCGGCATCGGCCGCCACATGCGAGCCGCTGCGACCAGTCCCCCGATCGCGCTCAACGTGACAACCGTTGCAGCGACGGTGATGTGACGCCGAGTCACGACCGCGAGGCCGGTTGTCAGCACGCCGGTCGCCAACGCGGCGATAAACACATGGGCCGCACCGAGATTCCCGGGTGCGGCAGCGCCAAGGCCCACCGCCAGCAGCGGTATCGCCAGCCAGCCGAACCCGTCGAGCAGGTCGCAACGCTGCGGATACCACCGAGCGACCGCGCCGGCCCCACCGGCGGCGAGCAGGCCGGCGACGCCCGTCACGATGCTCGGCGCCATCGAGTCGCCCGCCTCGCGGATGCGCAGCGCCAACCCCAGTATTGCCGCCGAGAGCATCGCCAGGACCGCCAGCGACGTGTGCGCCGCGGTGACAGCCGTGACCGGTTCGAACAGCTTCTCCCCGACCCGCGCCAAGCCGGTGGACAACGACTCATATTGCGGTTCAAAAGAATCGCCCTCGACGACCGGGGCGAGAACCAGCGTGGCGCCGTCTTCGACGCCGAGCTCGTCGAGAGTCTTGGTCACGTCGAGGCGCACACCGTTGGCCTTGTGCAGCTCATAGCCGACCCCGGGTTCGAGACCGGCCAAACCGCGACGCTTCAGCTCGTCGTTGAGCAACTCGACGATGTTGTCGACGAACACCTCGACGGGCACCGATGCCGGATAGACCTGGGAGACCAGGTGTTCGCCACATACGACCGCAACCGCGCAGCGGGCCGGAAATGCGACTTTGGGCATTAACGTGGCCTGTCAGCGTCCGGAACGTATTTGTCCGCTAACGCCGCAGTGATCTCGAATAGCCGCAGCCGAGTTTTCTTCTGCAATTCATGCTGCGTATCAATGATCCCGCCTTTGGCCAAATGCGGATCGAATGGCATGAATTCGACGGTGGCGCCGGATTGACCGAAACGTTCGGTGAGATAAGCGCGCGCATCGGCATCGTATTTATTGCGGCTGTCATTGAGAATGACCATGCTGCGCGACACCAATTCGTGGTAACCCATCGAGCGCAGCAGGTCGATTGCCCGGGTGACCGGCAGGGACGTGTCCGCCGTGAGGCCCGACACGAAGACCAGGGTGTCGCAGGCGTCGAACACCGCCTTCATCACCGGGTGCTCGAGGTCGTCGGAGGTATCAACCACGATGACGTTGTGGGTGCGGCGCAGCCGAGACAAGACGCCGGCGAACATCGACGGAACCAGCGGCCGCGGCTGATCGGACGCCCGGTTTCCGGCGAGCACGTCGAGCCCTAAGCTGTTCTGTCCCAAGTGTTCCCGGATATCGGCATACCCCTGGACATCGGTGTCGTTCAGAACGGCGGAGTAGTCCCCGGGCGGCGCCTCATCGATCCGGCCGGCCAGCGTGCCGAAACCGGGGGCGGCATCAATGGCGACGACGTTCTCCGGTCGGCACTCGCGAAACACCGCGCCGATGCAGGCCGTCATCGTGGTCTTACCGACGCCGCCTTTACCCGACACCACGCCGACCACGTACTGCTTGCGGATGTGGCGGCGGATCCGGCCCTGCAATTCGCGGTAATGCCGCTCAGCCGGAGACTCACCGAGATTAATGGTCTGAAAAGATGCGTTGTAGATGAATTTACGCCAGCCCGAACCCGGCGGAATTTTCCGTGGGGTGACCATATCGGAAATACGCAGCGTTCCCGAGACGGAGTCGGGATGTTGTGGACGCGAACCCGCACTTTGTCTCGACGACGGCGTCCCTTGCTCCGTCGAATTTGATGGCGTGTTCCACGGATTTGTCACGATGCCGATGCTAACATGCGCGCCATAGCCTCTACTTACACAACCTTTCGGTGAGAAAACCATTCCTCATTGGCTGGCAGCCGCCGCACCATGTTGTTGATCGCGTTAGCGATGTTGGTGGCCGAGCCCGGGGCCGCGACCAACCACTTCTTGCCTCCAGACGGAACCTGCTCGACAACCAATCGGCCCTCTGGAGAGTCGATGATGGTCACCGTGCTCGGCTCAACGAAAGTTCTTGTGTGCTGTCCGGTTTCCACTCCGGACTGCAGCGCAACGATCGAAGCCTGAGTCGAGCGGGTGGGATCGGCGGCCAATAACAAGATGCGCTGCTGGTCGGCGTCCATCTGCTGCGTTGTCAGAAAGTTCCTCAACGAGTCGCGGTTGGTCACGCCTGCCAGGAGTGCATCGCCATCGAGTGTGATCGGCCGCAGGGGGGCGGGCGTATTCGTTCCGCAAAGTCGGTCGATCTGAGCGACCAGAACCGAATTGGCCGCACCTTCAGCGGTTGCGGTTCCAGCACCGCCGATCCGGACCAGGTCTTCGGACCGCTCCATCACCACCCACCATTGGGCAAAGCGCGCCAGCACCGCCCGCGCCGGTTGCTCCCCTGTCTCGGGGCTGCGCACGTGAATGAGAAGCGCGACGTCCCTGCGGGAGAGCACCGTCAGCCACTCGACGACAACCGAATCCACGGTCCCCGCCTCGTCAATGACGCCGGCGGCTCGCAGTTCGGCGGCGATGGGGTGCTGCAGTGCCATCTGAGCCGTCTCGAAGCTCGGCAATATCGGGCGCAGTCCCAATTCCGGAGCAAGCACCTCGATGCCGGCGAGTATCTGGAGTACCCAGAGTCCATCGATAGTCGTGGTCAGCATGCCGGTATCCAAGCCGCTGGGGCGCACACCTCGAGTGCGCCCCAGCTAAAGTGTTTCGACTCGCGTCAGACGAAGAAGTTCGTCGAACTCGCGTCGGTCGCGTGGGCTGAAGCGTTCACGGAATGAATTGTCTGGCCGTGTTGCGCAACGGTTTCGATGAGGCCTTCGAACCCCTTGAGCATCTGGATCTGCGCCTCGTAGAAAGCTTGGTGCGCCTGGCCCTGGAAGAAGCCGCCAATTTGATCCGTACGGTGCTTGATGTCGTCGTGGTGCTCCATGAGAATCGCGGCCTGCTGCCCAACACCCGAGCCGAGGTCGTTCACTGCGCCGTGGTCGTACTGAATGGTCATTTGTTACTTCCTAACTCACGAAGAATTTCAATGGCGGGGTCGTATGACGATTAAGTGCTGGTGCCGGCAAAACTTGCGAAGTTGTGCGCCGCGTCCATCTCGTGCTGCTCCATCATGACTGCCACCTTGCCGAGGCCTTCGGCCAATTTTGTTCCCCACGTCACCGCTTGCGCCAAATCGTGCTGCACCTTCGTTGCGGTGTTCGTCGAGGACGTGTAACCATCCCCCTGCCAGGCGGCCCCCATGGCCTCGTGATTGGCCAGGTACTGGTTTGCAATGACCGTTGCGTGCTCCAACGCCGTCTGGATTGCCTGCTGCGTTGAGCGCATCATCTCTGGCGTTACCTGAAGTAGTGCCATTACCTCTCCCTTAGCTAGTGCCCCCTGAGCGGGACTTGCCGCTAGTGTAAGCACGCTTGCCAGGTTGCACAGTTCACCTTTTTAAGCCGCCCGTCACACGGATACCATCCATAACGCGCGACCCTTCCTCGACGCGTCCATCAGCACTGACGCGGATCCCGCGGGAGCATACGCAGCTGGCTTCTCGACGAAAATCTTCATTCAGCCACGAGACTTGGAGCGGAGGACGTGATGTCAGCGCGCGACGGGGTGCTCGGCTGGGGTCTTGACGACTGGGTCGAATTGGATCGAGTACACCAGTGCGTGGCTCAGGAAAACGCCGGGGAACCTACGTCGTCATCCAGCGCAAAACACCAGAACTGATTCGCTCACTCGTGAGTGAGGGCATGTTTGTACTAGGTGATGTCGCATCGGTCGGGCGGACGTTCAGCGCGGCGTTCTACCGGCACTCACTCCCAGTAGACAGAAGACGATAAAAAGAGCCCCCAGAGAAACCTCGCCCCATAGCGGTCCCCATTCCACGAGAATTCGTACTCTTCGTAGGCGGGCAAAATGTGATCGAATAGTGGCCTCTTGCCGCGTTGGATAAGAGGACCGAAGCGTTCGTTGAATTCTGGGACGTCGACACTCCAGGCCGCGAGGGCAGTTGGGGATCCGACCTCAAGAGGAACGCGCTCGATGTGGGTGTAGCCAGCCGACTCGATGGAACCATCTGCGCCGGCGTGAGCGCGGAATTCGAAACCTGGCCACAGGACGCTGGTGTACTTCAGGGAGGTCGCATCCTCGTCGACCCCCAGCGCCGCCTTCATGTCGTGAAATCGGGACGTGTCTTCGCCCAGAGCTCTTGAAATCCGGTCGTGAACTCGCTCTGCCGCGTCCAGAGACAGTCCTGCCTGGCCCACTTTGTTGATCAACAAACCTTGCGCATCCGCCAAAGACAATCTTGGCTTCATCGTCATCAGGAGATAGACCTCGAAGTCGACTACTCCGGAAAATGCTGTTGCGGTCATTGCCCACTCCGTTAATGCGGCAGGAACTGGAAGAGATCGCCTTCGTATACAGACAGGGTCCCGTCTGGGGCGACCAAAATGGCTTGCCTGAAAATCAAGTCCGCGGGTAACACCAACTTCGATCCATTCGGCCCGTTGACTATTCCCCCGGTTTGGCCCCAGCATCCCTCTCCTGCGGCTTGCGCTGCCTCCGCGGCCTGTTGCTGATTGCCAATGTGCAGTTGGCTGAGCCGGTCTACCAAAGTGTTCAATCGAGAACCCTTCGCGACGTGCTGCATGACGTCTTGACCGATTTGCATAGCTTGCTGGTTAAGATTTGGGCCGCTGTGCGCAGGTTGTGGTGGTGCTGGTTGTGTCCAGGATGGTATTTGGGCCTGATTTGCTTCGGTTACGGGCGTGTACTGCACCTGCGCAGAGTTGAGTTCCTGCTGCAGTTTGGCCGCCCACGCGTTCAAGGTGGCGGCTTCGGTGTTGTACGCCGACACCGCGCCCGGGTTTGAACTATCGGGCGGAAAGTCGTTGTGCTGCTGGATGATCTTTTCCAACTCAGTTAATTGCTGCTGAGCTGCCTGCACCGATTGCGGCACGGGCGGTGAGGCCCACGACGGCGGCGTCGGGGGACGTAGGGGCGGCTCGCCCGGCGACGGCGGAGGCGGGATGGGTGGCGGTCGGGTGTCCAGCGGCATCGCCGGTGGCGGGGCGGGTGGTGCCCCGCCCTGTTCGGAACCACCGGGTGTCTGCATGCCGGGACCGCCGGTCCCCTGCGGGCCGCCATTACCCGTGGACGGGCCCGGGTGTGGCCCGGTGCCGGGCGAAGGCGGTTGAGGCGGGCTGGGCTGTGGCGGGGACTGTTGAGGCGCAGGTGGCGGGTTGAGCGTCTGAATCGAACCGGGGCTTTGTTGCGGCGTAGGCGACGAAACCGGCTGCGGCTCTTGGGGAGTCACATAGGCCAGCGGTTCAGTGGCCAGGCTGGCGGTGGTGAGGGGTTTGGTCAGCAGCGCGGTGCTCGCCGGTGCGGTACCGACGGGTCCGCGCAACGCTGAGGCGTTGAGCATGCCGGGTTTGAGGCCGACCGCTTTGCCGCCCGAGGGTGGGGGCGGTGAGTTGAACGGCTCGGCCGGTTTGGCGAAACTGGTCACCCCCGGCGCCGCCGACGGCGTCATCGCCTGCACCGGCGGACTGGACGGCATCACCGGGGCGGGCGCATTCACCGCCGCCGCCGACGGCGGCAAAAACATGCTCATCGCCGGCGGCGCAGACTGCGGCACCGACGGCGACACCGGCGCGTGAGACTGCACAGTAGCCAACGGCGAAATCCCCGACACACCGCTACCGGTGTTCGGCGCCGACAACGCCGACTGCCCCGACAACGAACCCGCCTGCGAGGCCCCCGACGTAGCCGGCGACACCGCCGCCGTCGCGGCCTGCCCGGTCGCACTCATCACTGCCGACATCATCGACATCCCGGCATTACCGGCCACATCCGCAGCCGCCATCGCCGGCGCCGCCACCGAACCCCCCGCCAACGACGGCAACGCCGACAACGCCGACAACGCCGCCGCCAACGCATCCAAACCCGCCCCGTACCGCAACCCCGCCGAGGCGTTATTGGGCCACATAAACCCGAAATACTCGCCATCCAAATCGATCAACCGCGGCGTCAACATCCCCAACACCGACGGATTGATCGCGTTATCGATCCCCCACTCCCCACGATTGGCATTGGCCTGAATATGCGTCACCATCTGCGGCACCGTCGTGGTGTGCAACTCCCCGGCCGCATTTAACAACTGACCCTTGAGCATCGACTGCAACCCATAGGTGCCCTGATCGGCGTTCAACTCCGTCACCGACGCCGCCGCCCGAACCCGGGCCTGCCCCGACCAGCCCTCCCCCACGATCACATCGTTGACCCCAGAGGAGACCACCGTCGCATCGACATGCGCGCCCAACGCCGTCATCGCCGCACCCGCGGCATGCATCGGCGCCGCCCACGCACCACCAGTCATCGTCATATACGCACTGGCCGGATCAATACCCGGCCACGGATGCACACCCATACCTAGATACTCGCGGCCGCCGCCCGCAACGCCTCCGTCGCCACTGCATCCAACATCGCCAACGACTGCGCCCCCGAATACAACCCCCGCTGCGTCGAATGCTGCACACCAATGGCGACATGCTCGGCCCCCGCCGCAGCCACCAGCGCCGAAAACTTCACCGAATCCGCATCCAACGCCATCGGCGGCGGCACCAACGCACCCGCCACACCCGACGCCGCCCCCGCCGACTCCGCCGCCAAACCTGCCTCTATCGCCGCCGAACCACCTACCGTCGCCGGCTCCATCCCAAACACCACTACAGACCTCCCTCGACACCACCCGAGAAACGATTAAAAGGATCGTAACCGAAGCGGACGGAGCCCATATGCGCAGAAATTTCGGCCCGCCTTGGCTGCTCTGAGCCGCGTGTCGCCTACTCGTCCTCGACGCGATCGCCGGGGACGACGACCCGGGCGTGCGCGACAGCGCCCTGTTGGTTCGACTCTTCGCTGTTGCCGCGCCCTGCGAGCGGGGCCATCGGCATCCCGCCCATGCCGCCACCCGTACTGGTTGGGCCCGACGTCGCGGCCACCGTGCGCAGGCCCATCGGTCGACCTCCATCCGCCGGCTCGAAGGTGCTGGTCGGTCGGGTGTAGCTGGTCAGGCCCGCGCCGGAGACGGCTCCCATCCCGCCTACCGCGCTGGCCGCCCCGCCGCCGATACCACCGGCTGCGCCGCCGCCGGAACCGAGTGGTCCAGCGAGGGAGGCCATTTCGGCCGCCTGCGGTCCCGACGCCGAAGAGAACATGCTGCCGAACGCTCCCATCAGCGACTGCGGCACGCTGCTGAAGCCCTGCAGCCCCTGCATCGGGGCTTGCAGAAGTTGCGATGCCGGCTGGAAAGCATCCGACGCGGCCTCTTGCAACGGCCCCAGCAATGAGCTGATCCCCTCGGTAGCACCGCCGGTCGCCGATGCCGGCGCCTGTCCGGCGGCCTGCGCCGCCTGACTCGACAGGCTCACCCCGTCCTGCGCCCCGGTGCTGCCGGCGGCCTGACTCAGCGCCGCACCCGCCGCTGCCGGTGCGGCGGGCGACGCGCCCTCGGGCGCCAGTGGCGGCGGCGCTGATCCCAGCGCGGCGGTGAATCCACCCAGAGCGGTCGAATAACCCATCCCGATGGCCGAGTTGTGCGGCCAGTGCCCGCCGTAATACTCGAGGTCGTGCTGGGCGATCGCCGGGGTGAACTGCCACAGCACGCTCGGGTTGGCCTTGTCCATGGCCTCCCGCCTGGTCCGGTTCGACTGGCTGACGACTGAGGGGATCACCGAGGATCGCGCAGTCATGAACGCGTCAACGGCGCCCTGGGTGATCGCAATCTTGTGCGCGGTCCATCCGGCCGCTGTGTGCAATCCCGCGTTGAGACTGTTCGCGGCCGAGGCCGAGGCGATGGATCCCTGACCCGACCACGACGCCAGCGTCGCCGTCGTGTTGACACTCGAAACGCCGGCCGCCACCTCATGGTGAGAGGTCTCGGTCACCCAGACCGCATTGTTGGCGACCACCGCAACGGGTGAACCGGCTTCGAAAGTCGCCGCGATGGCCTCCGGAGGCCCGGTCCAACGAGGATCGCCCGGCATGCTTGTCGGTTAACCCAGCGCGGTGCCGTGGATCGCGTCCATGGCCTCGTAAGTGGTTGACGCCAACGACTGCGCTCCCGCGAACGCCGTCCGCTGTTGGACGTGATCGGCCATCGTCGCCAAATAGGCGGTTCCCGTCGCATTTAATGCCGCGGCAAAGGCCGCGGAATCGGCGTCGGGCGCCATGGGAGTCACACCCGTCAGTGCCGCCGCCCCAGCCGCGGTGGTGGCTGCCATTTCGGCGCCGATTCCCGTCTCGTTAGCCGCCGACCCATGAACTGCGGCTGGAGTTACGCCTAATCCGCCCGCCATGCTGCCTCCCAGGTTTGTCCACGCAGTTTAATTGACCGCACTGCGGTGTCGAGTCAGGACTTTTTAATCCGGACTCCCGACCAGAACGCCTTCGATGTCTCCTTCGGTGGTCACCAGCAGCCCGCGCCCGGGTGCCAACTGTTGCGCGCTCGCACGCCCGAACACCTTCACGCTGGCTGGATCGTTGTCCATGAACAAGGTGGGCGAGCGAGATCCGGTGAGCTTCTGGATGAACGGGTTCATCACGACCTGAGCGGCCCAGTTGCCGGGTAGACGCGAGGCGATGACGTGCAGCCCGATCTCACGGCTCCGCTCGACCAATCCCCAGAGCGGTGCCGTCGCCGCGGGGCGGATGGCCTGGTTGTGCGGTCGAAGCTCGTGCTCGTCATCGATCAACAGGAAGTGGCGCGGCCCATCCCACGGTTTGAGATCCAGCAGCTCTTCTTGCGTCAGACCTGACGGCGGAAGTCGGTCCTTCAGCAGGGCCGCGAGTTCTCCGATGACGATGTCGATGTCATCCGACGTGTACGCGTAGGCGCGCACGTGCGGGCCGCGGATCTGCCCGATCAACGTCGTCTTCGGGTCGATGATGGTGATCTGAGCCTGCTCGGGCGTGAAACGGTCAGTGATCGCGCGACCGAATGCCGCCAGTGTCGTTGTCTTTCCGCATAATTGGCGACCCACTACCAGCACGTTCGGCAATGTCCGGGCCGGCAACGCCACCGGCTGCAGACCGCTCTCGCCGATCGCGAAGGGAATGTTGAGCGGGTCCGCCGCGGCGGGCGAGCCGGCGAAGCCGGCGATGATCTCGGTGAGCGACACCCGGTCGGGCAGCCGCGACAGCGTCTCGACCTTGCCGGTGCCGGTGACCTCGGCGATCAGCGAGCCGATCCCCCGCGTCCCGACCTTTTCGCCCTTCGTCCCCAGCACCTCCGGCACGCCGACGAGCAACTCGTGACCGTCTCGAGTGAGACCGAATCCCGGTCGGTCCAACGTGTTTCGCGCTGCTCTGCGCTGCTCCAGCGAGGTACCCATCTGCGACTCGTCGGGGTTGCTCAGGCGCAACTGGATTCGCGCGTTGGAGACATTCAGCAGGCCCTGCTTCTGACCGACAAACCACGCGGTGGCGGTGGTCATCACGTGAACACCGTATGACAGTCCCTGGCGCGCAATGGAAATCGCCCGATCCCCCATCGCCGAGTCTTTGTCGTAGAGATCGCCGTAGTTGTCGATGACAAGAAACACGTCGCCGAACTTGTCTTCGGGATCGGTTCCCCCGCCGCCGGCGGCGCCGAAACGCCGCTCGCGGAACTCGGAAATGTCGATCTGATACTGCTTGAACGACGCTTCCCGCGCCCGGATCAATCCCTCGATCGTGGCGATGGTGCGTGACACCCCTTCGGTGTCGTTCAGGCTGACCACACCGGCCACGTGGGGATATTCCTCCACCGGATACAGCGCGGCGCCGATACAGAAGAACGTGACGCGCTCCGGCCGGTACATCAGCGCCGCCGACGTCATCAGCGTCATCAAGGTGGTGGACTTTCCGCGCTGTGCGGTCCCCACCACCATGATGTTGTCCATTTCGGCATCGATCACCTGTACCCGCTGGACGTGATCCTCGGGGATGTCCACGATCGCGTACGGAAGGACCAATCCCGGATTCTGGCCGTAGTCGACGTGCCAGGGCTTGTCGCGCCAGTAGGCCACCAGCGCGTCGACTTGCTCGCTGACTTCCAATGGCGGAAGCCAGATTTGGTGCGGAAGCCGGGCGGGATGCGCGATCAGCGACTCGCGGATGACGTCGAGGAGCTTCTTCTTGCGGAAGCCGTCGGTGTGGAAGAGGAACTCGTCGGGTTCCTCGGGCGCCTCGGCCACCGCCAACGCTGCATTGTCCTCGTCGCTGAGTGGCTGATACTCCCATGTGAGCGGCCGCGGCTGCGAAAAGCTGACATCGACCGTCTTACTGACCGTGACGGCCTTTTTCGGCAGCACGAACGGCGCCGACAGGTAGAAACACCGGAACGGCTCTAGGTCGCGCGGACCGACTTTCATCAGCGCGTAACCGTTTTCCTTCGACGGCAGGTGCAGGGCCGCGTCGCTACCGATGACGTCGCGGGAATCTTCGGCGGTCTCCGCGCGCAAGGCCACCCGGAAGGCGATGTTGCTCTTGGCTTTGCTCAGCGACGACAGGTCCAGGCGCTGGCCGCCGAGTGTGAAGAACACGTTGCAGCCTCGGCCTTCCTGGCCGATGTGAATGACCAGCTGGATCCACTCCTGGTGGTGATGGAAGAGCTCGAGGTATTCGTCGATGATCACCAGCAGCACAGGGACCGGCTCCAAGTCCCTCCCGGCGAGCCGCATCTCTTCGTACTCGTTGGCGTCACGCGCGCCGGCTTCCTTGAAAAGCCGGTAGCGCCTGGCGATTTCGCCGTTGATGGCCTTGCGCATCCGCTCCGCGAGGTGACGGTCGTCCTTACCGAGGTTGGACAGCGAACCGGCGACGTGCGGCAGTCCCTCCAGGTCCTGGGCCGCCGACTCGAACTTCATGTCGACGAAAATCACGGCGAAGGTCTCCGGCGAGTGCGTGAGCGCGATGCCGTTGGCCAGCGACAGGAAGAACTCCGACTTACCCGATCCCGATGTACCGATCACCACGGAGTGGAAACCGAAGCCGCCGAAGTCTTTTGCGCGGAAAATCACGTACTGCAATTCGCCACCGGGCTTGACGCCGACCGGCACCATCGCCCACTTCGCGTCGCCTCGCCCGCGGCTGTCGGCCCACAACCGGTCGACATCGAGTTGGCGCGGATCGCTGATCCCCAGCGCACGTAGCAACTCAGCACCCTGGCTGTCAGTTTCGGACAGATCATCGGCGCTCATCGGAGACCAGCGCGCCAAGGCGCGCGCGTACCGGCTCGCGGTCGAGTCGGCGAGCATGTCGGCGACGGCGTAGAACGCGCCGCGGTGATAGACGCGTCCGGCCCGTAACTCGAACCGCTGGTCGTCGTCGAGGAAGCCCACCCCGACACCTGTTCGGGTTGCCAACCGCAGCACCGTGATTCCGGCCATACCCTTCTGCCCGGTCACGCTCTCCCACTGCTCCGGAGTCCCGACGTTGTCGTCGACAATCACCCAGTGCGGGCCCAGTGTCAGGCCAGGCACTTGCATCGCCGAAGGCATCGATGTCGGACTGGTCCCGACCGGCGGTGACCATGGTCCGCGGCCCTTGCGGTGCAACTCGGCATCGAGTGCTTCTTCTAACTCCGTCGGCGAGCTGAACACCAACCGGCGCAGGCCGCAGGCGTCGAACATCTCGTCGTGCTGGTTGTGGGGTAGCCACACCAGCCACGACCACAACTCGGGATGGCGAGTGACCACCATGACCTTGACGTCGTTGGGACTGTGATAGACCGCCAGCGAACACAGCATCGAGCGGGCGACGTTGTGCAGTTCGGCGGGATCGCTTGCAATGAAGCTGAATCCGGGCTTGGACCGCAGACTCAACACCTTGCCGATCCCACGAATCTTGCTCTGCTCGAGAATGAAGTCGCGCAACGCGCCACCGGTCACCGGCTCGAGTTCTTCACCGATCGGCACGTCCGGCCACTGCAGCGACACCGCCGAGTCGCTGGCCTGCTGCACCCCGATGCCGAGGCGGACATCCAAAAAATCCGAGTCGCCGGGGCGGCGCTCCCACATTCGTGGGCCGCCGATCACGGTGTCCAGCATCTGCGGATCGCCGTGCACGAACAGCTGGCTACGTCGCTGATCCTGGGCGGCGCGTTGGACCTCGTCGCGATCCTCGTCGAGCTGGCGCAGGTAAACCCGTCGCTGCTTTTCCTGTTCACCCCAAGAGATTCGCCGGCCCCGGCCGAATCGTCCGCTGAACATCAACGCCCCGAACCCCGCCAGGCCCATCATCGGGAAGAAGCCTGACTGCAGTGACCGGACACCCGAGGTGTACATCACCACCAACGTGCCGATGATCCCAACGAGCAAGGCGGGCAACGCGATCATCAACAGGATGTTGCGGGGCTCGCGCTCCGGCAGCGCCAATGGCGGCGCGACCGCCACCCGGACCGGGGGCACCGTCGGCGCGGGTTTGCGTGCTCCACGTACAAAACCACGCTTGGACATGCCTAACCTCCGACCTGTTGGCTGGCTTCTGGAATCGGCGCTACCGCGCCGCCGCCGTTGATGGTGTCGTGCGCCAGCAGGGCACTGTCCCGGCTGATGGCCGGCCCGGCCGCAAAGGTGCGGACGATCGGCCAGGGGGCCTGGGCGGCGCTGCGTGGATCCAGCCCGAGTGCCTGCAGCGTCTTGTCGTCCCACTGCACCCCGAACCGAACACCCTGCGGTGACACCCAATACAGACTTTCCCGGCTTTGCGCCGTCGCAACGCCACTCGTCGTGGCAACGAAATTCGCCGCGCCGGGCAACACCAAGGTCTGGTCCGCCTCCACCGACTCGGGGTGGCGGTCGTCGCGCACCAAGCGGACCAGCCGGCCGTCCATGCCGATCGGGACCGGCAGACCCCGTCCGCTGAATACGCTGATCGAGGCCTGCGGGTCGGTGGCTTGCTTCTGCCACGCGACGCACGTCACCGGATTCGCAGTTTTGTCAACGAAATTCAGCTTGCCGGACGGGTAGAAGTCGACATTGAGTCGTTCGACGACGGGAACGTGAACCAGCTTGTCCGGCGACACCAGCGTCGGTGTGGCCGACCCCTGCGAGTTCGCGGTCCGGAGCAGATCGGCGACGAAGCTGGTGATCTTCTGCACGCCGTCGGGGAGCAGCACGTAGAAACCGGTCACGGTGCCGTTGGCGTCGCGGGTTTCCAGCACGCTTCCCACCGTCGAGCCGGACAGCAACGTCGACGGCGTGCCTGACTCCGGGATTGCCGGTATCACAAGGGGTTCCGTCGATGGCAGGGCATCGAACAGCGCGTTGGACATCTCGATCGGATACGTCACCCCAGGGTCCAGCCCCAGGTTGAACGTCACCGACCGGTCGGTCGGGTCGATTTCCGAACGCTGCCCGCCCCAGATCACGTAGGTCGCACCGATGTGCGTCGCCAAAACCGCGTCCGTGCGAGGCATCGGAGCGGCCCGGCCGCCCTCGTCGAGCTCCCCGGCAATCGACGTCACCAGCGGCGCCCCCGCGCCTCTCATCGGTACGGTATCGCAGACCGACCAGGCCGACGTTGACGCCGGTGCAACAGTGAGATCATCTGGCACGCCCGGGATTCCGATCATCGGGCCGGTCGGGTACTTGGCGATCTCAGCTGCCTTCACCCAGACGACCGTTGCGGCGTTACCGACGGCCAACCGGGCGGAGGTGAGATTCAGCGCCGGATACAGCCGGCCGTTGATTCTCGCGTAGACCGCACCGGTATCGCGGTTGCCGATGATCGCGGACTGCCCCACCAGGCCGGCCGGCTTCATGACGTGCAACAGCGCCATCCAGCCGACGCCGATCAACACGAACACCATCGACAGTGCCACTGCCGCTTGCTGTTTGCGGTCATCGTGCTTCATCCGCACTGAGAACCGGGTGATCGCGGCCTTCAGCCTGCGGTTGTAGAACAGGTGCCCCGAGTTCTGGTCGCGGTTGGAGAGATTGAGTGGCACGTCAGTATCCTTTCGGCGGCCGATTCGCCTCCGCCTGATGTTCAAAGATCGCGTCTGGCAAGCAATTACGCGTCACTGCAGCGCTCCGCCATAGCGCGCCCGGTTCTCGGCGTGGGCCTCGTCGCGCAGCGCCGCGACAGCGAGATTCAACCGATCGGCAAGTTCTCCGTGGGTGTAACCGGACATCACGGTCGGATGCAGTGCGAGTTCGACGAGCCGGCCGTCACCATTCGCGACGGCTTGTATATCGCCGAGATCCACGCTGTAGGTGACGGTCTCGGCCTGTCCGACGAGCGCCTCCCATTTGTCGGCGGCCTCATTCAGTTCACGCAAAACCGACTCGACGAGATCCTTATCGCGCAGTTGCGCGCGGCTTTCTGGCCCCGACATCATTGCAGTATTCCGACGCTGGCGAATAGCGTCAATTCATCGTCCGCGAGCGTGAACAGTGCTGTCACGGGCCGGCTTTCCAGGTACTGGGTGGCGGAGAGCTGAGCAATTGGAACCAGGCGAAGTGGTAATTCGCGCTGACCGAGTCCTTGGTCGCCATTCCCTCGGTGGCGGCCAGCAGCAGGCAATTCAGTAGTTGTCCCGGGTCGACATCGGGGTACTGCGCCAAGAGTTGGTACCGCGATGTATCGAGGTAGACGCGCAAGATGTCGATCTCGGCGTCGACGATGCCGGTTCCGGCGGCGCCCGCCCTGGCCAGCGTGTTAACCATCCGGGGTAGCCCGTCGCGCCAATGGGTCGCCTCGCCCAGGACCCAGCCCAGATCGTCGACCGCGGGCAGTTGGCGGGGTTTCGACGACGTGTCGGTGACCTCGTAGTCGGTTGCCCAGCCGAGCGGATCGCCGGGAGCATAGGTCGCCACCTGAGACGTCTGGCCGAGCAGGGCCGCCGCGGTGCCTTTTCGCCGGCCCGGCTCCAACAGCCGCACCTCGTCGGGCAGCGTGATCCCCGGCGGTATCCAGCCATGCGCGAGGTCGGTGACCAGCAGCGTGGCGCCGTCGTCGCGAATGCCGACGGCCCAGCACAGGCTGGGTTCTTGCCGTGCCACGAACTTGAGCAAACGTTCCAGCCGTTCGCTTTCCGACTCACCGGGCTCCGCTACCGGCAGATGACGGGTGAGCTCGGTGTCATCGACCTCTGGCTCGACATGCCGGCTCGTCGTCTCCACAACGGGTGGCTCCAAGGCCTGCGGCGGCGGTGGCGCCACCGTCGGCTCAGCCAGTGGCGTGATCTCCTGCAACAGCGTCGCCAACTCCTCGAGCACCTCGGTGTCGTCGGAATCGAACGCGTGTTTCGGCCTCGACGAGACCGGCTCTTCGACGCGCGGCGCAGTGTCTGGCTCCAAGGCCTCGGGCTGTGGGGGCGCGAATGCGGCGAGGTCCTCCCACGGGTCGAATGGCTCGACAGGTGCCGGCGGTTCGTCGGGCTCCGGCGGTCGGGTCGGCTCCGGCGGCGCGACCGAAGGCTCCGGCACCGCGGCGTCCACAATAGGTATGACGGCGGTCTGGTCGAGATCTTGGCTTGGCGGCGCGATTTTGAATCGCGTTGTTTTTTCCGTCTCGTCAACACCATTAGTCGGCTGCTGGGCGGTCGGCAATTTTGCTTTTAGGGAGTGCAGGTGGCGAACTGTCGACTCCACCCGACGTACCGCGAAGGCGCGGGCTTCATTGATGACGCGGGCTTCTTCTGCCTGTCGCGTCGAATCCACCAATCCTGCACATCTAATGTTCTTGAGTTCTTCATTTGCCGAATTGACGATCCGCTGCAAGTCGGCCTTCAGATATTTGACAAGAGGGGCGGTCTCGGCGGTCACCATTGACAACTCCGCAGGCCACAGGCCGCCCGTGATCCATGGGGTGGCGTCGACCGGCGACTTGAACGCCGGGATCTTCAGCGATTCCTGGGCAGCCCGCCGGAGGCGCTGGCGCGCCGTATTCCGCCCGAAGATTGCCACCGGCCAAGCGTACCGTCCCAGTCGGCTCGACAACCGCGCCGATTGACGGTCGACAAAGGTGGGTGAATTGTGCGAATTACGCCGGCTGGGTAGCGTGAGCGCGTGGCGGATTCAGGGCTTCAGCAGCAGTTGAATGAAGTGCGCGCGTTGCTCAATCGGGCGCGAGAGTTGTTCGGCGCCAACCCCGTCGAGCCCCCCACCAACATCGCCCCGGACCGCGACGCCGTTCAGACCTGGATTCGCTAGCTAATCGCCCGCGCCGTCGCGGCCGGGCAGTTCGTGTGCGACCAATCTTTCGATCGCGGTGTCGAGATCGTCGGCGGTGGGAACCTCGGCTGACGGGGTGTACCCCGCGGCGACGATCTCGCCGCGAACCTCCATCACCGCCTTGAGGTAGGAAACGTCGGCAGTCAGAAGGATGCCCGCGGTCAGGCTCTCGGCATCGGTATTCATCGCCGCCTCAGTGAGCGTGACGCTATGCATGTAGCCGCCGCGGCACGAGCGGACCAGGATGTGTCCGCTCGGATGTACGGTGTCGAACGCGGGATCGGCCTCTGTCATCGACCGTCGTCGGCGATGCGGTCAAATTTCCGGGCGGCCTCTGCCTCGTGCCGTTCCCACATGGCCGCCGATTTTGTCAGGTTGTCGGCGATCTCTGCGTGCTGATCCGCTTGCTGTTCGTAGCACAGTCGTCGCTGCGCGAGGAGTTCTCTCCCGGCCTCCCTCAGATCGCCGAAGATCGGGCCCAGCGAATCGAGGCTGTGCTGAATCGCCGCGTGGGACGCCGGAACGGTTCGCAGATATTCCGATGTCTCTTGATGGTGGCCGGCGGCTTCACGCAAGTTGGCCGGCACCACGTGGATTCGGTCTGCCATTGGTGTTCTCCTTCTGACGATCCGGCGCCAGCCGGACTGCTTCTACGCTGTCTCGGTTCGCTCGTTGATCGCCGGCCTGGTGGGGGCCGGCGGGTCGGTTGTGTTCGGGGCGGGTGCGTTGACCGGTGCCGGAGGGTGCTCCCAGCCTAGGAAGTCGGGGCCGCTCACGGTGGAGATGTGCTGGATCTGACCATTGAGCAGCGCCCGACTCTGGCCCAGCGCCAGGGCGTGCCGGTCGGTGAACATCCCGATGTCGCCGGGTGCAAGCTGCGCCTGGTTGACCGGGTCGGTGACGGCGGTGCCCGGTGGTGGGATCGTCATCCCCTGCTGCTGGAAGGCCTCCGCGATGGGAGTGCCTCCCGCGGCGGCTTCGATCGCGGCGGCGAGTTGCGGGCTCGCAGCGGTCAGGGTGTCGCCGTTGGGCAGCGTCGCCATCGTCGGACCGGACGCGGGTTCGGTGTGCTCGTGACCGTCTCGCCGGCGTTCATCCTGCTCGGGATCACCCCGGTCCTCGCCGTCGTCGGGGTCCGGTCGCACGTCGTCGACCTCCTCCTCGCCATCCGACCCGGACTTCGGCAGCGAGAACCCTCCCGGTACGCCGAATCCGCTGCCGCCGGGCACACCTGCCCCGCCGAACGACGGAAAGGCGGGCATCGCGGCGGGCGCCGGCACCGGTGCCGCCTGCGGCGGCGCGCTCTGCGGGGAGGCTCCGGAATCATCCTCGGGTAATGCGTCGAGATATGGCTCGAGTTCGGATTCCGTTGCCGGCGGCCGGTTTTGAGCGGAGGGATCCGCTGGTGCGCTGCCCGAGTTGCGTGGCCCGGCCGCATCGGTGCCGGGCTGGGCGGAGTGGTACAGCGACGTCCACGCCGCCATCAGCGCCGAGTTCGACGTGTCGTCCAGGCTCGCGCCGGCGATTACGGCCTGGATGTCGCGCAGCTTACTGATCAGGTATCGCTGAAAGTCGCGCGCTCCGGCCGGGGTGTCCAGATCCGAACGGATCGCCACCGATTGCTCGATGTCGCGTTGCAAGGTGTCCAACGCCTCTCTGCTGGACGCGGCTTTCTGATGAGCATTGAGGACGGCGGACACCACCTGCAGATCGACCTGAGCTGTCGTCGAATTCTGCTGCGCCAGTGCAGCTTCCGCCTGACGAATCGCGTCTGCGGCGTCCCCCTCCTGATGGTCGGTGGCGGACGCGTCGTCAGGCGATGTCATTGCTCTGCCGCCTGCACATGGAGGCGACAGTAGCCAGGGGTGTTGGCGCCGACAATTCACGCGTGTGGACAGCCGCCACCGCTGTGCAGGGCTAACCGGCGGGCGCAGCGTAGTTTCCACGCAACGTGTCCAGGGCGGCCCTCGCCTCGGCGTCTATGTCGCGGGCATGCGACACCACCGCCGAGATCTCCTGCTGCTTGGCGATCAAGAACTTCTGGAATTCACGGGCACCCATCGCCGTATCGAGCGCCAGCGCCGCCTGGTTGTCCACCGCGCCGTCGATCTCGGCCGCGATGGCATCGAGGCGCCGGACGCTCTCCACCGTCGCCGAATGCGCGCGGCCCAGCACGTCGGCGAGTACCAAGTCGGCATCGACGGACGCCGTGTGCCGTGCCGTCAGCGCCGCCTGCCGCTGCCCGATCGCGTCGATCGCGTCACCCCGCGGCCTTCCCTGTCCCTGTTCGTCGGCCATCGTTGTTATCCGAGCGGGCGCCGGATCTGCACGCCGGTACCGAGCGGACTGACCCGCACGGTGGCCCCGGGGTAGGGCGCCTCGACGACCAGGTTGTTGCCGATCGCGAGCTGCACATGCCCGGCCGTCGGGAAGACCAGATCGCCCGGGCGGACCTGCGACAGCGCCACCGGCACCCCGTCGTAAATCTGCTGATATGTGGTGCGGTCCAGATGAACTCCGGCTCGGGCGTAGGACCATTGGGTGAGTCCGGAGCAATCGAATTGGTCGGGGCCGGTTGCTCCCCACACGTACGGTCGGCCCAGCCGCGACAACGCCGCGCGCACGGCGAGGCCGGCGCGACTGTTCGGCGGGGGCAATCGCAACCCGTGGACGCCGTGGCGCGGTATCCGGTAGTGGGTCGCCCGCCATCTCGACCGATGCTTCCGGGACTTACGACGAGCGGCGAGCACGTGGGCCTTTTGAGCGCGAAGCCGCGCGACCCGACGACGGATGGCTTCGCGCTGCGCGATCGGATTGTCCGCCTCGGCGCGATCGGCCTGGGCCTCGTCGAGAACACCTCTGGTCAAGGCGTGAGCATTGGCATGATCCTGGTGAGCTTCGCGGACCGTGGCGGACACGGCGGAATCGACCGCGGCTGCGGCCCGCAGGTCGTCGCGGGTACGCTCGACCGCTGCACGGTAAAGTGCTTGACCCCCACCATTATTGGTTGACGCTGCATGCGCAAGAAGCTCGTCATAGGGTGCCGGCCTGGTGTCGAGCGAGACCGCCCGGGTGGTTCCGGCGAACAATTCATGCGCGTGACGCAGGGCCGATAACTCGTCGCCGGTCATTGCTGCTCCCTCCCGTCCTGGCCGGCCATTTCGGCGAATGCCCGGACCCGGGGCAGAGCGCCCGGCGGGATGACACCCCGGTTTCGGATGTCCCACAGCTCTGCGACCGTGACTCCGAGCAGGGCGGCGATGACCGCTTCGGGCAGCGAGGATTGCGCACACGCCCGATCGAGTTGCGCACTCAGGCTCATCGGCACGTGCCCGAGAAGACCGGCGCGGGTCGCTTCCAACTCCTCGAGATGCCCCATGAGTCGCCCCGCCGACTCGCCATCGGCGTGGACGGCCAGGCGCCAGCAGTCGGCGGCCAGCATCTCGGCCCTCACACACTGTTCGATCACGGAAAGAATATACGACTCATATTCGTTTGATGTGTGCGCCGGCGACCGGTCGATCGCCGATTTGATCGCTTCAAGCTGAACTTTCGTGGATCGCTCCAGCACTTCGGTATCAGTGTTGTGCCGGACGACCACGATCGGTCCGTCGAGTCGGGCGGGCGGCGGTTCGGGCGGCGGAGCCGCGGTCAGGCGCTCGAGTTCGGCAGCCGAGTCGGCCGCCACCACGAGGCGCGAATATGTACCGGTTGGCAGCCCGAGCCCGTTTTCGACCTTCTGAACGGTGCTTTTGTGCGGCTTACGAGCGCCGCGCTCGAGGTAGCTCAGGCCCATGATGCTCACCCCGGTCACCGCGGCGAAGTCGGCCAGCGACCAGTTACGCGATTCGCGCAGTTCTCGGATGGCTGCTCCCGCCGACTCGCGGCTCACCGCAGCGCTCCGGCCATATTCGGATATTACACAGCGACGCCCGCCTTCCTGGGTATATACGTTTCTGTCTCGCTTCTCTTGCCAACGGTCCGGTCTTGTGTATATGTTTTTGTATACGTTTCGACATCGAGGAGGCGGTCCGATGGGTCACCCGTGCTCAGTCAATCCGGAAATGTGGTTCGGCTACGCCGACGACGACAGTGGGGACGGCGCCGCCAAGGCGCGGGCCTACGAGCAGTCCGCCACCGAGGCGCGGCTGCAGTGCCTGCGCCGATGCCCACTGGCACAGCAGCAGCTATGCGCGCGCTACGCGGTCGAGAACCGCGAGGAGTACGGCGTCTGGGCCGGCGTGAAATTGCCCGGCGGCCAATACCGCAAGCGTGAGCAGTTGGCCAAGGCACATGCGACGCTGCGCCGGATCGCCGCCGGCGAGATCAGCTCGCGGCAACTCGCCGACAACGCCGCGCTGCTGGCCCGGCGCGAGAACGACGCGGCGCCTGTCACCGCGACGGTGTTTCACCTGCCCGTTCGTCAGATCGGGCCGCGTTCCGCGGCGTGAACACTTGTTTACGCGACGTGATTGAATCCGTCGGTACGGGGTAATAGAAGGTCAACCGACCCGGAGGACCTCCTGCCATGACGCCCGCGAACGACGAAGACGCCGGCACAGCCGGGGTTGAGGAGTCGCGCACATGACTCCCGCGAACGACGAAGACGCCGGCACAGCCGGGGTTGAGGAGTCGCGCAGATGAGTTTCGACCTGACACCGACCGGCGCGCAGCACGACCTGGCCCGGCGCGCACACCAATTCGCCGAAAACGTCATCCGGCCCGTCGCGCTGGATTACGACCAGAAACAAGAATTCCCGTGGCCGGTACTCGAGGAGGCCGCCCAACAAGGCTTCTACAGTCCGCTGTTCTATCGCGACCTCATCGGCGACCCGACCGGGTTGTCGCTGCCCATGTTCATGGAAGAGCTGTTCTGGGGTTGCGCAGGAATCGGTTTGGCAATTGTCATGCCGGCGCTGGCGCTGTCGGCGATCGGGCAGGCCGCCTCCCCGGAGCAGATGCTCGAGTGGGCCCCGCAATGCTTCGGCACGCCCGGTGACCTGAAGCTCGCGGCGCTGGCGATCTCGGAACCCGAGGGCGGCAGCGACGTTCGCAATCTGCGAACCACGGCCCGCCGCGACGGCAGCGACTGGATACTCGACGGGCACAAGATGTGGATCGGCAACGGCGGCATCGCCGACGTGCACGTGGTGAACGCGGTCGTCGATGAAGAGCTCGGCCACCGCGGCCAGGCGTTGTTCATCGTCCCCGGCGGCACCCCGGGTCTCGAGCTGGTACGCAAACTCGACAAGCTCGGCTGCCGGGCCTCGCACACCGCTGAGCTGAAGTTCAACGGCGTCCGGATCCCCGAGGGGAATCTGCTCGGCGGTCAGGAAAAGCTCGAGCACAAACTGGCGAAAGCCCGCGAGGTCGTGGCTGGTGGCAAGCGTTCCGGCTCAGCCACATTGGGAACCTTCGAGCAGACCCGCCCGATGGTCGCCGCGCAGGCGATCGGCATCGCACGGGCGGCGCTGGAATATGCCACGACCTACGCGACACAGCGCGAGGCGTTCGGTGGCCCGATCATGGACAACCAGGGCATTGCGTTTCCGCTGGCCGAAATCGCCACCCAGATCGACGCCGCTCGGCTGTTGACCTGGCGGGCATCGTGGATGGCCGCCCAGGGGATTGCGTTCGAGCGCGGCGAAGGCTCGATGTCGAAGATGGCCGCCAGCGAGGTAGCGGTGCGAGCGACCGAGCGGGCCATTCAGACCCTGGGCGGATGGGGTTACATCAACGACCATCCGGTCGAGAAGTGGTATCGAGATGCCAAGCTGTACACCATCTTTGAGGGCACCAGCGAAATCCAGCGGATCGTCATCTCGACCGCGCTGGGCCACAACGAAGGCGCGCCGCCGCTGCACGTCGAACTCGAACCGTCCGGGGGACCGCTGAACCGGGTATTCGGCCGCGGCACGCAATTGCGGGGTCGCGTGGCCGATGCGGCGCTGGCCGCCAAGGACCGGGTACCCGAGCCGCTGATGCGGGTCGCCATGCAAGTTCTGCGGCCGCCGCGGAAATGACCACCGACAAAACCGGGGCCGAGGCGACCGTCACTGCCGCCGAGGGGAAGTACACCGTCGCGGTCGACGGTGAGACGGTTGGACTCACGGCCTTTGCCGAGCGCGACAACCGGCGGGTGTTCTACCACACCGAGGTCGACGAACAATTCGGCGGACGCGGCCTGGCCAGCATCGTGATCGGCGCGGCGCTCGAGGCGACCCGCGCCGACGGGAAACGCGTCGTCCCGGTCTGCCCGACAGTGGCCGATTTCGTCAAGAAGCATCCCGAGTTCGCCGACATCACCGATAAGCCGACCCCGGCCACCCTGCGATGGGTCGAGACGCTCTAGTTCTCCCGGCCGGCCAGCTCGGCAACGAACCGGTCGATGAAGGCTTCTACCGGCCCGCTATCTGCTTGCCGGATAACAAATTTCGTCAGGCCGGCGTCGAGGTAGCCGTCGAGCTGCCGGTGCAACTGTTCCCAATTGGCAGCGACCAACTCGGCGGGGTCGACGTCCGGGCGGCGATGACGCACCGCGGCGATCAGCTCCGCCGGCAATTCGCCGCCGGCGACCGCCAGCGAGATGCCGTAGTGATCGGGCTCGATCCGACGACCGGCCTGCGCCGCGGCTCGTTCGATCGCCTCGCGGCCGGCCCGCGCCTCGTCGGGGGTCAGGAAGCTGCCCAGCCAGCCGTCGGCCAGCGTGCCGACACGCCGGAACGCCGCGGGCGCGGAACCCCCCAGCCAGATGTCCAGCGGGGGATCGGGCCGCGGCGCGACCGCTGCCGCGGTCACCGAGAAGTACCGCCCGTCGTAGTTGGCCGACTCCTCGACCAGGGCCGCGCGTAACAGCTGCAGGGACTCATCGAATACCGCCCCGCGCTTGCCGGCGGGAACGGTGAACACCTCGCGCTCGGCGGGGATGGCCGACTGCAGGCCGAAGACCGGCAGGACCCGCTTGGGTGCCAGCGCGGCAAGCGAGGCCAGCTGCTTGGCCACCAGCACCGGGTGGCGGCCCGGGAGCACAGCCACCGAGGTGCCGACTTTCAACCGTGTGGTCCTCGACAGCGCGTAAGCCATGCCGACCATCGGGTCGACCGCCGGGGAGTAGATCAGCTCGGAGAACCACAGCGAGTCGACGCCGCTGGTCTCCAGGTGGTCGACGATCACCCCGAGCTGACCGGCGGGGGCATTGAAGCCGAGGCTGACTCCGAAACGAACTTTCACCTGCCCACCCCTTCACGTTGTCTCTACAGCTACAGCCAACACGGCCGCTGCGCCAGTTGTGCCCGCCCAACCGATGGCGCCGTCGAAATCTGTGAAGGTCGCAAAAAAGCGGCGTCGCTGGTCGTGCAGGCGGGCCAGTGTGGAACGGTGTGGGGTGATCGCTGGCGAGCTGTGCATGTTTGCCTGCCGGTGCACACCCGCCTGAGGAGCTCGCTAATGCCTGTGCACAACCCCTTCGTCGACGCCAAGACGGGGCGCATCACGTTCCCCGACAACGGCAACCTGGTCCGCCACGTCGAGCGGTGGGCCAAGATGCGCGGGGAACGGCTGGCCTACCGCTACCTCGACTTCTCGACCGAGCGCGACGGCGTCTATCACGACCTTTCCTGGTCGCGGTTCAGCGCGCGCAACCGCGCCGTCGGCGCCCGTTTGCAGCAGGTGACCAAGCCGGGCGACCGCGTCGCCATCCTTGCGCCGCAGGGTCTGGACTACATGGTGGCGTTCTACGGCGCGCTGTACGCCGGCGTGATTGCGGTCCCGCTGTTCGACCCCGCGGAACCCGGGCACACCGGCCGCCTGCACTCGGTGCTCGGCGATTGCGCACCGTCGGCAATCCTGACCACCGCAGACTCCGCTGATGGCGTCCGCAAGTTCTTCCGTCAGCATCGCCCCGCCGGAGAACGGCCCCGCGTCATCGCCGTCGACGCCCTTCCTGATGAAGTCGCCGAAACCTGGCAGCCGGTACCCGTGGGGCACGACTCCATCGCCTATTTGCAGTACACCTCCGGGTCCACCCGTGCACCGGCCGGAGTGAAGATCACCTACCGCGCGGCGGCCACCAACCTGGCGCAACTCATCTCCGCACTCCAGGTCGAAGAGGGCCAGCGCGGTGTCATGTGGCTGCCCCTCTTCCACGACATGGGCCTGGTCACCGCCATGGTCCCGTCGGTCGTCGGCCACTGCATCACGATCATGAGCCCGACCGCGTTCGTGCGCCGGCCGCTGCGCTGGATCAAGGAGCTGGCGATCCAACCCGATGACGACGGTCCGACCTTCTCGGCGGCGCCGAACTTCGCCTTCGAGCACGCCGCCCTGCGGGGCCTGCCCAAAGACGGTGACCCGGAAATCGATCTGAGCAACGTTTTCGCGCTCCTCAACGGCAGCGAGCCGGTGTCCACGGCATCGATGCGCAAGTTCAACGAGGCGTTCGCCCCGTATGGTCTTCCGGCCACGGCCATCAAGCCGTCCTACGGTATGGCCGAGGCGACGTTGTTCGTGTCGACCACCGACATGAAGCAGGTGGCCAAAACCATCTACGTGGACCGCGGCGACCTGGGCCGGCACCTCTTCCGCACCGTCGCCAACGATGCACCCACTGCGGTGGCCCAGGTCTCCAGCGGCGCGGTTGCCATCGACCAGTGGGCGGCCATCGTCGACTCCGAAACCGGTACCGAGCTGCCCGACGGCCATATCGGCGAAATCTGGTTGCACGGCAACAACATTGGTGCGGGCTACTGGGGCAACGAGCGCGACAGTGAGCAGACCTTCAACAACACCCTCCACACCCGGACCACCTCGTCGCACGCCGAGGGTGTGGCGGACGACGGTCACTGGCTGCGCACCGGCGATTACGGCACCTACTTCGAGAGCGAGCTCTACGTCACCGGTCGGGTCAAGGACATGGTGATCATCGACGGCCGCAATCACTATCCGCAGGATTTGGAGTACACCGCCCAGGAGACCAGCCCTGCGCTGCGGGCGGGCTATGTGGCTGCCTTCTCAGTCCCGGCCAATCAGGTGCCGGCCCCGGTCGCCGGGCCCGACCGCGACCCCGAAGACTCCTCCGAGCAATTAGTGATCGTCGGCGAACGCACGCCGGGAGCGCACAAAACCGACATCGGTTCGGTCATCGACGACATTCGCGCCGCGATTGCCGTGCGCCACGGCCTCACCGCGCGCGACGTGTTGCTGGTGCCGGCCGGCTCGATCCCGCGGACGTCCAGTGGCAAAGTCGGCCACGCGGCCTGCCGGGCTGCTTACCTCGACGGCAGCCTCCGCGGCGGGCATGTCCAGGAAGCGCCCGCTCCGGACGTGGCCCCGGTATAGCGCCGGGCCGGTTCATGCGGCGTAGGTGCGAGCCGGGGCAACCAAAACAAAAACCCCGGCCTATGGCCGGGGAATCTGTCACCTATGACTCGACTCATCACATTTGTGGGCGAAGGGGGACTTGAACCCCCACGTCCCGAAGGACACTGGCACCTGAAGCCAGCGCGTCTGCCATTCCGCCACTCGCCCTGAAACAACCGGTGGAGCCTACCACTGCGGGGTGCGGCATCTCCAAACCGCGCGGCCGCCCGCCGCATTCGTTTGACCTGGCGCGATGCGATTCTCAGAGTTCTGGAGGTGCCCCTGCGCTGCGCCGGCCGGATAGCATGCTGGAGACGACACGCACTGTGCGACACGCGGGAAGCCGGCCCGCACGCAGCTTCACACACGAGGACACAGACATGGGCGGCCAGCGGGGGCTAGTTCAGCGCATCGAGCGCAGGCTCGAGGTGTCCGTCGGCGACGCTTTTGCCCGCGTGTTCGGCGGCTCGATCGTTTCCCAAGAGCTCGAGGCGATGCTGCGGCGGGAGGCCGGGGAGGGCACCCGCCCCGTTGCTGGCAATCGCCTTTTGGCTCCCAACGAATACATCATTACCCTCGGTATGCACGACTACCAGAAAGTGGGCGCCGACCCGGACCTCACTTCTGACGCATTCGCTAAGCATTTGGCGGGATACATCGGCGAACAGGGGTGGCAAACATATGGTGACGTGGTCGTCCGGTTCGAGCAGTCGGCGAACCTACACACCGGCCAGTTCCGCACCCGCGGTGCTGTCAACCCCGATGTCGAGCCCCGGCCACGCGCCGGCGAGCTCGCCCCGCCACAATCAGACCACGCGTTCAACGCAGAACCAGGAGTACCAGCGATGACCGAGAATTCGAGCTACGGCGGTGGCCAGGGGCCGGGTCGTCCCGGCGACGACTACTACGACGACCCCTACGCGCGCCCGCATGAGGACCCACATGCCGCACCGGACCCGCGCGCCGGATACCCCGCCGAGCAGCGCGGTGGTTACCCCGAGCACGGCGGCTACGGCGCACCCGAACAGCAGGGCGGCTACCCCGACCAGGGCTACGGCGCACCCGAGCAGCGCGGCGGCTACCCCGAGCACGGCGGCTACGGCGCACCCGAACAGCAGGGCGGCTACCCCGACCAGGGCTACGGCGCACCCGAGCAGCGCGGCGGCTACCCCGAGCAGCGCGGCGCCTACGACCAGGGTGGCTATGGCCAGCAGCGCGGCGGCTATGACCAAGGTGCCAATTATGGCGGTGGCCAGCGCCAAGACCCGGGCTACGGCCAGGGCGGTGGCTACGGGCACCCCGGCGGCGGCCAGGGCTACGACGAGTACGGTCGCGGGCCGGCCCGCCAGGACGACGGGGGCTACGGCGCACCCGAACAGCGCGGCGGCTACCCCGAGCACGGCGGCTACGGCGCACCCGAACACCAGGGCGGCTACCCCGACCAGGGCTACGAACAGCGCGGCGGCTACGGCGGTCCGCAGGACTATGGCCAGCAGGCCGGCTACGGCCGACAGGACTACGGCCAGTCGTACGCCGCTCCGGGCGGCGGCTACGGCGAATCCGACTACGGCCAGCCCGCCGAGCCCAGCGGCTACGCTCAGGGCGGTTACGGCCAGGGCGGCTACTCGTCCGCCGCTTCGGCGGTGACGCTGCAGCTCGACGACGGCAGCGGACGTACCTACCAGCTGCGCGAGGGTCCCAACGTCATCGGTCGTGGCCAGGATGCGCAGTTCCGGCTGCCGGACACCGGTGTGTCGCGTCGCCACTTGGAAATTCGGTGGGACGGCCACGTTGCGCTGCTGTCCGATCTCAACTCCACCAACGGCACAACCGTCAACAACGCGCCTGTGCAGGAGTGGCAGTTGGCCGACGGCGATGTGATCCGGCTGGGACACTCGGAGATCGTCGTCCACATCCATTGAGCCCGTAGGTCGCGCAGCCATCCAGCTTCACACCGCGTCGACCACCGTCCAAGTATCGTGACGTTGCTAAATTCGGGCACGTGAGGCACGCGGCACTAGGACGGAGAGGACGCCAGATGCAGGGACTCGTACTGCAACTGACGCGCGCCGGCTTCTTGATGCTGCTGTGGTTGTTCATCTGGTCGGTGCTGCGAATCCTGCGCACCGACATCTATGCGCCGACCGGCGCGGTGATGGTGCGGCGTGGTTTGACGTTGCGTGGAACGCTGTTGCCACCGCGACAGCGGGGAAACTCCGCGCGCTATCTCGTTGTGACCGAAGGCGCGTTGTCCGGTGCGCGAATCACGTTGAGCGGGCAGCCGGTGCTGATCGGCCGAGCCGACGACTCTACGTTGGTACTCAATGACGACTATGCGTCGACGCGGCACGCGCGGCTTTCCCAGCGAGGCTCGGAATGGTACGTCGAAGATCTAGGATCGACCAACGGTACATACCTCGACAGGGCGAAAGTGACGACGGCGGTACGGGTTCCCATTGGCACACCGGTGAGCATCGGCAAGACGGTGATTGAGTTGCGCCCGTGACATTGGTCTTGCGCTACGCGGCGCGCAGCGATGTCGGCTTGGTGCGATCCAACAACGAAGACTCGGTGTACGCCGGTGCGCGCCTGCTGGCGCTCGCCGACGGGATGGGCGGGCACGCTGCCGGTGAAGTCGCGTCGCAGTTGGTGATTGCCGCGCTGGCCCACCTCGACGACGACGAACCCGGTGGCGATCTGCTGGCCAGCCTCGACTCCGCGGTGCACTCGGGGAACTCGGCTATCGCCGCCCAAGTCGAGATGGAGCCCGACCTCGAGGGCATGGGCACCACGCTGACCGCAATCCTGTTCGCCGGCAACCGGATTGGGATGGTGCATGTCGGCGACTCGCGAGGCTATCTGCTGCGCGACGGCGAGCTCACCCAGATCACCAAGGACGACACCTTCGTCCAGACCCTGGTCGACGAAGGCCGGATCACCAAAGAGGAAGCGCACAGCCACCCGCAACGGTCGCTGATCATGCGTGCGCTGACCGGCCACGAGGTCGAACCGACCCTGACCATGCGCGAGGTCCGGCTCGGAGACCGTTATCTGCTTTGCTCCGACGGCCTTTCCGATCCGGTGAGCGATGAGACGATCCTGGACGCCCTGAAAATTCCCGACGTCACCGACAGCGCCGACCGGCTGATCGAACTGGCGCTGCGTGGCGGTGGGCCTGACAACGTCACCGTGGTGGTCGCCGACGTCGTCGACGTCGACTACGGCCCGACCCAGCCGATCATCGCGGGTGCGGTGTCTGGAGACTCCGACGTTCACGACCAGTTGACCCGGCCCAATACCGCGGCCGGGCGGGCTTCGGCCCTCAACCCGCGCAAAGAGGTCGCCAAACGGGTTCCACCTCAAATGGATACGGCTCCGCCGGCCCGTCGATCACGTCGGCGGATACTGATCGGGCTGGCCCTGGGAATCCTGTTGGTGCTCGCGACGCTGGCCATCGGCCGAACGGTGATCCGCAGTTACTACTACGTCACCGCCTACGCCGGGGCGGTGTCGATCATGCAGGGCATCCAGGTGTCCATTCTGGGTATGCCGCTGCACCAACCGTATTCACAAGCATGCCTGAACAGCCGCAACCAACTGTCGGTGATCCGCTTCGGCACCGCCAACCACGACTGCCGGCTGATGAAGCCGTCCGATCTGGCCGAGTCGGCGCGGGCGCAGGTGGCAGCGGGACTTCCCGTCGGCACGCTGGACCAGGCGAACGCGCAACTGCGCCAGTTGGCCACCGAGTCGCTGCTGCCGCTGTGCCCGCTGGCCCGGGCCCAGGCACCGACCCCGACCCCACCACCCGCACCGTCAACAGCGCCGACATCGGAGCCAGGTGCGGAAACCTCTGTCGCCCAGGAACCTCCGGCAAGCCCTTCACCGTCGGTATCCGCCGCTCCCACCGTCACCGCGCTCTCCCCGCCGCCACCCCAGCCGGGCACCGACTGCCGGACTCCGGAATGACGACGCAGCCGCAGGCGCCCGTCACTGTCACACCCTCGTTGCCGAACCGCCGCAATGCCGAGCTGATGCTGCTGTGTTTCGCCACGGTGATCACGGCGGCGGCGTTCGCCATCGTGCAAGCCAACCAGGAGCGTGGGCTCAGCTGGCAACTGCTGAACTATGCAGTGGGCTTCCTTGCGGTGTTCGCCGTCGCGCATCTGGCCATCAGACGCTATGCGCCGTACGCGGATCCGTTGCTGTTACCAATTGTGGCGTTACTGAACGGACTGGGCCTGGTAATGATTCACCGGCTCGATCTCGACGAGCGGCTGGCCGAGGGGAGTGGCCGCGCTGTCACCAACCCGCAGATCCTGTGGACGCTGTTCGGGGTGGGCGCCTTTGCCGCTGTAGTGATCTCGCTGAAGGACCACCGCCAACTCGCGCGCTACGGCTACGTGAGCGGACTGACCGGTCTGGTCATTCTGGCCATCCCCGCGCTGCTACCGAGATCGCTGTCCGAACAGAACGGCGCCAAGATCTGGATTCGCCTGCCGGGCTTCTCGATTCAGCCCGCTGAGTTTTCGAAGATCCTGCTGCTGATCTTCTTTGCCGCTGTCCTGGTCGCCAAGCGCGGGCTGTTCACCAGCGCCGGCAAGCACGTGCTGGGGATGGATCTGCCGCGGCCGCGCGACCTCGCGCCGCTGCTGGGCGCGTGGACGGCGTCGATCGCCGTCATGGTGTTCGAAAAAGACTTGGGCACTTCGCTTTTGCTGTACGCGTCGTTTCTGGTGGTGGTCTACCTGGCCACTCAGCGGTTCAGCTGGGTGGTGCTCGGACTGGCACTGTTCGGGCTGGGAAGTGTGTTGGCCTACTTCGCTTTCGACCACGTCCGGGTCCGGGTGCAGACCTGGCTGGACCCGTTCGCCGACCCCGACGGCGCCGGCTACCAGATCGTGCAGTCGCTGTTCAGCTTCGCCACCGGGGGAGTCTTCGGGACCGGGCTGGGAAACGGCCAGCCCGACACGGTACCCGCTGCCGCAACGGATTTCATCACCGCGGCGTTCGGCGAAGAACTCGGTTTGGTCGGGCTGGCCGGTTTGCTGATGCTCTACACCATCGTGATCGTCCGCGGGATGCGGACCGCGATCGCGGTGCGGGACAGCTTCGGCAAGCTGCTGGCGGCCGGGCTGGCTTCGACGCTGGCCATCCAGCTCTTCATCGTCGTCGGTGGCGTCACCAACCTGATCCCGCTGACCGGTCTGACCACACCGTGGCTGTCCTACGGCGGCTCGTCGCTGGTGGCCAACTACGTCCTGCTGGCAATCCTGGTGCGCATCTCGCATGCCGCGCGGCGCCCGTTCCGCACCAAGCCGCGTAATACCTCCCCGATCTCCGGCGCACACACCGAGGTGATCGAGAAGGTATGAACACCTCGCTGCGCCGGATATCGATGAGCGTGATGGCGCTGATCGTGCTGCTGCTGCTCAACGCCACGCTCACTCAGGTCTTCACCGCCGACGGGCTGCGGTCCGATCCGCGTAACCAGCGGGTACTGATGGACGAATACTCCCGGCAGCGCGGCCAGATCACCGCGGGCGGCCAGTTGCTGGCCTACTCGGTGGCCACCGACAGCCGCTTCCGTTTCCTGCGGGTGTATCCCAACGCCGCGGTGTACGCCCCGATCACCGGCTTCTATTCGCTGCGCTACTCCAGCACGGGTCTCGAGCGCGCCGAGGACCCGTTGCTCAACGGATCCGACCAGCGCCTGTTCGGCCGCCGGCTGGCCGACTTCTTCACCGGTCGCGATCCCCGCGGCGGAACCGTGGACACCACCATCAGTCCCCGCATCCAGCAGGCCGGCTGGGACGCGATGCAGCAGGGTTGCAACGGGCCCTGCCGCGGCGCGGTGGTGGCTCTGGAGCCGTCGACCGGGAAGATCCTGGCCATGGTGTCGTCACCGTCGTTCGACGCCAACCTGCTCGCCTCGCACGACGCCGAGCAGCAGGCGAAGACGTGGCAACAAATGCGCGACGACCCGCACTCGCCGATGATCAACCGCGCGATCTCGCAGACCTATCCCCCCGGCTCGACATTCAAGGTGATCACCACGGCGGCGGCCCTGCAGAACGGCGCGACCGAGGACGACGAGCTGACCGCGGCTGCCTCGATTCCATTGCCCGACAGCAGCGCCATCCTGGAGAACTACGGCGACCAGCCGTGCACTGACGCCGAAACCGTCACGCTGCGTGAGGCATTCGCCCGGTCCTGCAACACGGCGTTCGTCCAGCTGGGCCTGCTCAACGGGACGGACGCGCTGCGCGGCATGGCCCGATCTTTCGGGCTGGACACTGTCCCGGAGGCGCTGCCGCTGCAGGTCGCCGAGTCGACCGTCGGGCCCATCACTGACGCCGCGGCGCTGGGAATGTCGAGCATCGGCCAGAAGGACGTCGCACTGACGCCGCTGGAGAATGCGGTCGTTGCGGCTACCATCGCCAATGCCGGCATCACCATGCAGCCGTACCTGGTCGACAGCCTGCAGGGACCGGACCTGGCCAACATCAGCACCACCGCGCCGCGTCAACAGCGCCGTGCGGTGTCCCCGCAGGTCGCGGCTAAGCTGACTGAGTTGATGGTCGGCGCCGAGAACGCGACACAGCAGAAAGGGGCGATCCCCGGCGTGCAGATCGCATCCAAGACTGGCACCGCAGAACACGGCACCGACCCCCGGCACACGCCACCACATGCGTGGTACATCGCTTTTGCGCCCGCGAAGGCTCCGAAGGTAGCAGTAGCTGTGCTTGTGGAAGACGGTGCTGACCGGTTATCGGCGACCGGGGGAGCGCTGGCCGCACCGATTGGGCGCGCTGTCATCGAGGCCGCGCTGCAGGGAGGACCATGAGCCCGCGAGTAGGTGTGACGCTGTCTGGCCGCTACCGCCTGCAGCGACTGATTGCCACCGGCGGCATGGGTCAGGTGTGGGAAGCCGTCGACAGTCGGCTTGGTCGACGCGTTGCCGTGAAAGTCCTCAAGGCTGAGTTCTCGCAGGACTCCGAGTTCATCGAGCGGTTCCGGGTTGAGGCTCGGACCACCGCCATGCTCAACCACCCGGGCATCGCCAGCGTGCACGACTACGGCGAGACGCAGATGGAGGGCGAGGGCCGCACCGCCTATCTGGTGATGGAGCTGGTCAACGGCGAGCCCCTGAACTCGGTGCTCAAGCGGACCGGACGGCTCTCTTTGCGGCACACCCTGGACATGCTCGAGCAGACCGGCCGCGCGTTGCAGGTGGCGCATGCCGCCGGGCTGGTGCACCGCGACGTCAAACCCGGCAACATCCTGATCACCCCGACCGGCCAGGTGAAGATCACCGACTTCGGTATCGCCAAGGCCGTCGACGCCGCGCCGGTGACCCAGACCGGCATGGTGATGGGCACCGCCCAGTACATCGCCCCCGAGCAGGCGTTGGGTCACGACGCGACGCCGTCGAGCGATGTGTATGCGCTGGGAGTTGTTGGCTACGAGGCGGTTTCGGGCAAGCGGCCGTTCACCGGTGATGGTGCGCTAACGGTGGCGATGAAGCACATCAAGGAGCCGCCGCCGCCGCTACCGGCGGACCTGCCGCCCAACGTGCGCGAGCTGATCGAGATCACCCTGGTGAAGAACCCCGGCATGCGCTACCGCAGCGGGGGACCGTTCGCCGATGCCGTCGCCGCGGTTCGCGCGGGCCGTCGTCCACCGCGGCCCAACCAGGCCGCCGGAAGCTCGCGGGCCACACCGGCCGCGATCCCGTCGGGATCGCAGACTCGTGCCGCGGCCGCCGCCACCACCCGGGCGCCCGCCGCCCGTCGTACGCGGCCGACCACCGGCGGTCACCGCACCCCGCCGCCGCGGCGCACCTTCTCGTCCGGTCAGCGCGCGCTGCTGTGGGCAGCCGGGGTCTTGGGGGCGTTGGCGATCATCATCGCGATTCTCATCGTGATGAACTCGCACAGCAACAATTCGCAACAGCAACCATCCGCACCCACCGTGACCGACACCGGAGCGCCGCCCAGCAAGTCCGAATCGGCTCCGGCGCATCCAACTAATTGGACGTACCGGGGGGCTACGGGTAATCCTGGAGGGCAATGCAAGCCCCCCACCCCCTGGCGGGCGTCACCGCTGGTCTTCTCGAGCGCGGTGACGTCCCAACACGAGAAACTGCAATGACAACCCCGCAGCACCTGTCTGAACGCTACGAACTTGGCGAGATCCTCGGCTTCGGCGGCATGTCCGAGGTTCATCTGGCCCGCGATGTCCGGTTGCACCGAGACGTGGCGGTCAAGGTGCTGCGCGCCGACCTGGCCCGCGACCCCAGCTTCTATCTGCGTTTCCGGCGTGAGGCGCAGAACGCCGCGGCGCTCAACCATCCCGCGATCGTGGCGGTGTACGACACCGGCGAGGCGGAGACGGCCGCGGGGCCGCTGCCCTACATCGTGATGGAGTACGTCAACGGTGTGACGCTGCGCGACATCGTCCATACCGACGGACCGATGACGCCCACCCGCGCCATCGAAGTCATCGCCGACGCCTGCCAGGCGCTGAACTTCTCGCATCAGCACGGCATCATTCACCGCGACGTCAAGCCGGCCAACATCATGATCAGCACCACCAACGCGGTCAAGGTGATGGACTTCGGTATCGCACGGGCCCTGTCCGACAGCGGCGTCAGCGTCACCCAGACCGCCGCGGTCATCGGTACGGCACAATATCTTTCGCCCGAGCAGGCTCGGGGCGACACCGTCGATGCCCGATCCGACGTGTACTCATTGGGATGCGTGCTGTATGAAATGCTCACCGGTGAACCGCCTTTCGTCGGTGACTCGCCGGTCGCGGTGGCCTACCAACACGTCCGCGAAGACCCGGTGCCCCCGTCACGGCGATATGAGGGCATCTCCGCCGACCTCGACGCCGTCGTGCTCAAGGCGCTGGCCAAGAACCCCGAGAACCGCTACCAGACCGCCGCCGAGATGCGCGCCGACCTGATCCGGGTGCACAACGGCGAGCCGCCGGAAGCGCCCAAGATCCTCACCGAGGCCGAGCGCTCGTCGCTGATGGCCTCGCCGCACTCGTCGGATTCGACCGGCGCGCACACCAATCCGCTGCCCCGTCAGCAACTCGACTTCATCCGGGAGCGAAGTCCCGGTTCGGTGAGCCGCTGGGTGATCGCGGTCGCGGCGCTGGCGGTGCTGACCGTGGTCGCCACCGTCTTGATCAACACGTTGGGCGGGGGAATGCGCAACGTGCAGATCCCTGACGTCCGCAATCAAGCGTCGGCCGACGCGATTGCCGCGCTGCAGAACCACGGCTTCAAAACCCGGACGCTGCAGAAGCCCGACTCGACCGTTCTGCCTGACCACGTCATCGGCACCGACCCCGGCGCCAGCACCAAAGTTGGTGCTGGAGAGTTGATTACGGTCAACGTGTCGACCGGACCCGAGCAACGTGAGGTCCCCGACGTCTCGTCGTTGAGCTATGCGGCCGCGGTGAAAAAGCTCAAGGCCGCCGGCTTCGGTCGCTTCAAGCAGGTCAACTCTCCGTCGACGCCGGAGACGAAAGACAAAGTCATCGGTACCAACCCGCCGGCCAACCAGACGTCGGCGATCACCAACGAGATCGCGGTCATCGTCGGCTCCGGTCCGTCGAGCAAGCAGGTCCCCGATGTCGCCGGCCAGACCGCCGACGAGGCCCAGAAGAACTTGACGGTGTACGGCTTTTCCAAGTTCGCTCAGGCAGCGGTGGACAGCCCGCGGCCGGCCGGCTCGGTTATCGGCACGAATCCGCCTGCGGGAGCCAATGTTCCGGTCGACACCGTGATCGAATTGCAGGTGTCCAAAGGCAACCAGTTCGTGATGCCGGACGTCACCGGGATGTTTTGGACCGACGCCGAACCGCGGCTACGCGCGCTCGGCTGGACCGGGGTGCTGGACCGGGGTCCCGACGTCGACGCCGGCGGCTCGCAGCACAACAAGGTGGTGTACCAGAGCCCCAGCGCGGGTCAGGGTGCCACCAAGGACGGCAGCATCACGCTGAAGTTCGGTCAATAGCCGAGTCGTAATGCCGGACGCTCGCCAGGCTGTCCACCAGTTCGTTTTCCAGCCTGCGCACCAAACCCTCGTCGAGCGGCTGTCCGCAGTCGGCCAGCCAGTTGGCCAGCATCCGGTGACCGCCTTCGGTGAGGATCGACTCCGGGTGGAACTGCACACCATGGATCGGTAACTCCCGGTGCCGGACACCCATGATCACGCCGCTCTGGGTGCGGGCCGTCACCTCCAGCTCCGCAGGCAGCGTCTCGGGCATGATGGTCAGCGAGTGATACCTGGTCGCGGTGAACGGGTCCGGGAGTCCCTGCAGCACACCGGTATTCGTGTGATGCACACTGCTGGTCTTGCCGTGCAACAATTCGGGAGCCCGGTCCACGGTGGCACCGAAGGCCACGCCGATGGCCTGATGGCCGAGGCAGACGCCGAGCAGCGGAGTGCTCGACGCGGCGCAGGCCCGCACCAGGTCGACCGAGGCGCCCGCGCGCTCGGGGGTACCCGGCCCGGGGCTCAACAGGATGCCGTCGACCTCGGCGACGGCTGCTTTCGCGTTGGCCAGCCGCGGATCGTCGTTACGCCACACCGTGGCCTCGACGCCCAACTGGCCCAGGTACTGCACCAGGTTGAACACGAAGCTGTCGTAGTTGTCGACGACCAGGATCTGCACCGTGTCAGATTACCCGTGCGCTTAATCGCAGGTGAGCTCAGTAACTGACCGGCCCGGCCGGCTCGGCGAAGTGCATCCGCAGCGGCTCGGTGTGCCCGACGACATGGGCGTCGGGAACCGTGTGCTCGGTGTAGCCGAGACCGAAGCGCACCACATATTGCTTGTAGAGAATCACCAGGGGAGCGGCGGCCAGGGCGGCCTGCATGGCGTTGGTGTCGCCGATCGCGGTGATCGTGTATGGCGGGCTGTAGGTTCGACCGTTGAGCAGCAACGTGTTCCCCACGCAGCGGGCCACCGAGGTGGCGATGATGCGCTGGTCCTGCATCTGGATGGCTTCCGCGCCGGCGCTCCACAGCGCGTTCATGACGGCCTGGATGTCCTGCTGATGCACGACGAGGTCGTCGGGGGAGGCATCGCGGGGGAAGCGGCCGTTGGCGTCGCGCTGCGCGTCGTTGAGCGTGATTGTCAGACCCGGCCCGTGCACCGGCTCCAGCCCGGCGTCGTTGGCCAGTTCCGCCGAACGCCGCTGCATCGCTGCCAGCGCCGCGTCGGGGGACCTGCCGTGGGTGGAGTCGATGGTGTTGGCCAGTCGATCGCGCTCGGTGCTCAGGCGCCCGACGGCGGACTGCTCGCTGCGCACCAGATCGACCAGCCGGGGGGCGTCGCTGCGGCGAATCTCAGCGCCGCGGGAAACGCCGTGGGTGGCGCCGATCAGCAAGCCGGCCAACAGACACACCAGAGGAACCCCAACGCGCCAGGGCGACGGGTGCTGCGGTGCTGGTGAGCCGTCGCGCGCAGGGAGCAGCCGGGTGCTGGGTGCCATCGGCTCTCCGTCCGCTACTGGTGAGTGCGTTACGCTCTGCCTACCGTAGCTCCGAGTTATACCCGAGGTAGAAATGCCCAAGTCCAAAGTCCGCAAGAAGACCGACTTCACCGTTAGCGCGGTGAGCCGCACCCCGGTCAAGGTCAAGGCCGGCCCCTCCAGCGTGTGGTTCGTCGTGTTGTTTTGCGGCTTGATGCTGATCGGCCTGATCTGGCTAATGGTGTTCCAGTTGGCCGCGACGGGCCCCGACGCGCCCTCGATACTGAGTTGGATGGCGAACCTGGGCCCGTGGAACTACGCCGTCGCGTTTGCTTTCATGATCAGTGGTTTGTTGCTCACAATGCGGTGGCGGTAGGCTCGCCCTGATCTTGATGGGCGCGGCCTCGGTCTGCGCGGTTGCTGAACCAGCAACTAGTGAGGACCTGGATCACACGCGTGTTATTCATCCCCATTGTGGATAGCGCTTGTGGATAACTCGATCGCCGGTGGTCGACACCCCTAGGAGCGTCATGCAGCAAACACAATGGGCGCCATCCGCGGCGGGAACCGCAGCGTGTGGGCTCGCCGGAATTGTGATGGCTACCACATGTGTGACTGTCGTCACAGATGCCCCGGGGCGCTTTTTGCTGGGCGTTTCCGCGATCGGATTGATCTTGTTTGCCGGGGGAACGTGGCGCGCGCGCCCGAAGCTGGCAATCACCGACAGCGGACTGCGGGTCGGCGGCTGGATTCGGCCGCAGTATCTGCACCGGCCCGACATCAAGATCATCCGGATCACCGAATTCCGCCGGATCGGCCGCAAGACAAGGCTGCTCGAGATCGACGCCAACGACGGCCGGCTCTTCGTCTTCTCCCGCTGGGACCTGAACGCAGATCCGCTGACCGTCCTCGACGCGCTGACCGCGCGCGGCTACGCCGGCACCTGACCGCCGGGAAGCGGCAGCGCCGGCCTCTGTTGCGCAGACGGGGGAGGCGTCAGGAGATGGTGATCGATTCGATGACGACCGGCTCGGTGGGGCGGTCGCCGGGGCCGGTGGCGGTGGTGGCGATGGCGTCGACAACCTGCTGCGAGTCCGCGTCGACCACTTCGCCGAAGATGGTGTGCTTGCGGTTCAGGTGCGGGGTCTGGCCGACGGTGATGAAGAACTGTGAGCCGTTGGTTCCCGGGCCGGCATTGGCCATCGCCAAGAGGTAGGGCTTGTCGAACTGAAGCTCCGGGTGGAACTCGTCGGCGAATTTGTAACCCGGACCGCCGCGGCCGGTGCCGGACGGGTCGCCGCCCTGAATCATGAAGCCGTTGATCACCCGGTGGAACACCGCGCCGTCGTAAAACGGGCCGGAGCTTCCGCCGGAGGCGTTCTCGGTCGAGTACTCCTTGGTGCCCTGAGCCAGGCCGACGAAGTTGGCGACGGTCTTGGGGGCGTGGTTTCCGAACAACGCGATCTTGATGTCGCCGCGGTTGGTGTGCAGAGTGGCAGTGGCGGTCTGAATCGGGCTGGTAGTCACGGGAGCACAGTCTGCCATCAGGTCTGCTCCGCCGGACATCCGGTGCCGGTAGCCTTTCGAACGTATTCCCCAGGCGGTCTTGCGAAAGGGCGAGAGATGCGCGCTAAGAACCACATCCAGCTGACCCCGCGGGAGCGGCTGAGCCGCGGCCTGACCTACACGGCGCTCGGACCAGTCGACGTGACCCGGGGAGTGGTCGGCCTCGGTGTGCACTCCGCCCAGACCGGCGCCTCCAGCCTGCGCCGCCGCTATCAGGAAGGTCGGCTCGCCCGCGACATCCAGAACGCCCAGGAGGCGTTGGTTCAGGAATTGGCTGCCGCCCAGGAAGTGGTCACCGGCCTTCCCGAAGCCCTTGCCCAGGCCCGTCGCTCGCAGCGCCGCAAGCCACGACCGTGGGTGCTGGCCGGCGCCGCCGTGGTGGTGCTCGGTGCCGGTGCTGCCGCGTTCTCGATCGTTCGCCGATCGTCGCAGCGGGAGCCGTCGCCGCTGCCGCCCAGCGTCGACGTCGACCACCGCCCCTGACGAGCCCGTGGGCTGGCACCGCTATGAAGGCAGGGCGCTCGCGGATAGCGCCCTGGCCGGCGAAGCGCGCGACACCGAACTCGAGGCCTACATCCGGTTGGACCACTCGGATCTGTGCGACGTGCGACTGGAGAGCGCGACGGAAACCGCCGACTTCGAGGCGTCCCGGCGCTGGTATGACGTCAGCTATCTGGCCGACGATGGCTGTGGAGCCTAGGAGATTCGAACTCCTGACATCTGCCTTGCAAAGGCAGCGCTCTACCAACTGAGCTAAGGCCCCCGATGCTATTCAGCGGGGTGTCGACCAGCCTGCTGGTCGGCGGCCACGTGCCAGACTTCGACGCTCTGCTGAGACCGGATGGCGACCGCCAGCACCGCGATCGCTGCCAGCGGCAACACCAGTTTCATGAAACGTCTTGGCGAACACATGGTTGTGGGCCTAGGAGGACTCGAACCTCCGACCTCTTCGTTATCAGCGAAGCGCTCTAACCGCCTGAGCTATAGGCCCGCACGCGCACACGGACGAGCGCCGAGATTACCGCACCCGAGCGTCTGCGCCCAAAACGCTAGTCCCGGTCGGCCAGCGTCACCTCGACGCCCCCGATCAAATCGGTCGTCAAGTTGTAGATGAACGCGCCGATCGTGGCCGCGGCGGTGAGCAGAACGATGTTCACCAGACCGATCAGCACCGCACCGCCGAAGATTGTGCCGCTGGACACCAACTCGGCGCTACCGCTGGAGTTGTTGAGCAAATCGCCGACGTTGCTGTTGAGCTTGCTCCACACGCCCATGCCGCCGAGGACCAAGTACAGGAACGCGACGGCGATCATCCAGACGAAGAACAACGCCACCGACAGCACCAGCGACACCTTCAGGGTGCTCCACGGGTCGACGCGGCGGATCTGCATGCTGGCGCGCACCGGGCCGGGCGTTCGCGACGACACCTGAATGCGGCCCTCCGACCGAACCGGCGCGGTCATGCTGTCATCTCTCTCGGTTGCCGACTTCCGTTGTCCCGCACGGGGAATTGGGCCAGACAGGTCGGGCAGTTCACTGGCGTAGGCATCGATCTCCCGGCTCTCGTTCTGCGGGGGTGCCGGCTCGGCCTCGGGTGGCGCAGTTTTCGAGCCACCCGGCGCGGCGGTACCGGAGATGAACCGGTTCAGCCGTGCCTCGGCATTGGATGCCGCGGCGCCGCGCCCGGGCTGACGCTGCTGCCCTTGCGCCGGGCGCGCGGGGGGCCGCTTGCGTGGCGTCGCGGCCGCGTTCGTGCCGGTCCCGTTCGGGCTGTCGCCCGGCCCGGCGTGACCCGGCTCGTTCGGTGACGTCACCACAGCTCCTAACTGTGTACCCGGCCGCTTATGCGGACGGCGCTCGCTTACGCCTCGACTCAGCGTAATTGCCCGGCTAGTCGCCCGACTCGTCGTCGGCGGCGTCCGCCTCTTCGGCGTTGCGCGCGATGGCTAACAGTGTGTCGCCCTCGCCCAGGTTCATCAACCGAACACCCTTGGTCTGCCGCCCGGCCTTGCGAACCTGCTTGGCCTTCGTGCGGATCACCCCGCCGCCGGAGGTGATCGCGAAGACCTCGCTGTCGTCGTCGACAATCAGCGCTCCCACGAGCTTGCCACGGCGCGGGTCGTACTGGATCGTCAGAATGCCCTTGCCGCCACGTCCCTGCGCGGTGTACTCCTCGAGCGCCGTCCGCTTGGCGTACCCGCCGGCGGTCGCGACCAGCAGGAACGTGCCTTCGATGACGACGTTGAGCGACAGCAGGTAGTCGTCGGTGTTGAACCGCATCCCCTGCACACCCGAGGTCGCGCGGCCCATCGGCCGCAACGCATCATCGGTCGCCGAGAACCGGATGGACTGGCCGTTGGCCGAGACCAGCAGCAGGTCCTCCTCGGCGGAGCAGAGCACCGCACCGACCAGCTCGTCGCCATCGCGCAGGTTGACCGCGACGATTCCGCCCGACCGGTTGGAGTCGAAGTCGGTCAGCTTGGTCTTCTTGACCAGGCCGTTGCGGGTGGCCAGAACCAGGTAGGGCGCGTCCTCATAGCTCTTGATCTGGATGACCTGAGCGATCCGCTCCTCGGGCTGGAAGGCCAGCAGGTTGGCAACATGCTGGCCACGCGCCGTCCGCGAAGCCTCCGGAAGGTCGTAGGCCTTCGCCCGATAGACCCGGCCCTGGGTGGTGAAGAACAGAATCCAGTCGTGCGTCGAGCAGACGAAGAAGTGCCGCACGATGTCGTCCTGCTTCAGCCCGGCGCCCTGAACGCCCTTGCCGCCGCGCTTCTGGCTGCGGTACAGGTCGGTCTTGGTGCGTTTGGCGTAACCGGTCTCGGTGATGGTGACGACGACGTCTTCCCGGGCGATCAGATCTTCGTCGGCGACGTCCCCGTCGGCGGCGATGATCCGGGTGCGACGGTCGTCGCCGTGCTTGTCGACGATCTCGGAGAGTTCGTCGCGGACGATGGCACGCTGCCGCTCCGGCTTGGCCAGGATGTCCTCGAGGTCGGCGATCTCGGCCTCGATCTTGGCCAGGTCGTCGACGATGCGCTGGCGCTCCAGGGCAGCCAGCCGGCGCAACTGCATGTCCAGGATGGCCTGGGCCTGGATGTCGTCGATGTCCAGCAGCTCGATCAGGCCGGCCCGGGCGATGTCGACGGTCTGCGATGCGCGGATCAGCGCGATCACTTCGTCAAGTGCGTCAAGGGCTTTGACCAAACCGCGCAAGATGTGCGCGCGTTCGTTCGCCTTACGCAGCCGATAGGTGGTCCGACGGATGATCACATCGAGTTGGTGCTCGACGTAGTAGCGGATCATCTGGTCGATGCGCAGTGTGCGTGGCACCCCGTCGACGATCGACAGCATGTTGGCGCCGAAGCTGGTCTGCAACTGGGTGTGCTTATAGAGGTTGTTCAGCACCACCTTCGCCACCGCGTCGCGCTTGACCTCCACGACGATGCGCAGACCGACCCGGTCGCTGGACTGGTCTTCGATGTTGGAGATGCCGGCCAGTTTGCCGTCACGGACCTGCTCGGCGATCGACGTGATGAAGTTGTCGTGGTTGACCTGATACGGCAACTCGGTGATCACCAGACCGGTGCGCCCGCGCGAATCCTCTTCCACCTCAACGACTCCGCGCATCCGGATCGATCCGCGGCCGGTGGTGTACGCGTCGTGGATGCCCTGCGACCCGACGATCAGGCCGTGGGTGGGGAAGTCGGGACCCTTGACCCGCTCGCAGACCGCGGCGAGCGTGGCCTCCTCGTCGGCTTCGTGGTTCTCCAGGCACCAGTAGACGGCTTCGGCCAACTCCCGCAGGTTGTGCGGCGGGATATTGGTCGCCATGCCGACCGCGATACCACCCGACCCGTTGGCCAGCAGGTTCGGGAACCGGCTCGGCAGCACGGTCGGCTCCTGCACCCGTCCGTCGTAGTTCGGGATGAAATCGACTGTCTCCTCGTCGATTTCGCGGAGCATCTCCATCGCCAGCGGAGTCAGCCGCGCCTCGGTATATCTCATCGCGGCCGGCGGGTCGTTACCCGGTGAACCGAAGTTTCCCTGCCCGTCCACCAAGGGGTAGCGCAGCGACCACGGCTGCGCCATCCGGACCAGGGTGTCGTAGATCGACGAGTCTCCGTGCGGGTGGTAGTTACCCATCGTCTCGGCCACCGAGCGGGCCGACTTGGCATGGCCGCGATCCGGGCGGAACCCGGAGTCGAACATCGCGTAGAGCACCCTGCGGTGGACCGGCTTGAGGCCGTCGCGCACTTCGGGTAGCGCGCGGCCGACGATCACGCTCATCGCGTAGTCGATGTAGCTGCGCTGCATTTCCTGCTGGATGTCGACCGGTTCGATCCGGTCGGCGGCATCACCGCTGGGCGGCAACGTGGTGTCTGTCATCTATTCCTCATCCGGGAGATTTCCAGTGGGCGGAAGAGCCTGTGGGCGCTAAACGTCAAGGAAGCGAACGTCTTTGGCGTTGCGAGTGATGAAGCTGCGGCGCGCGTCGACATCTTCGCCCATCAGGATCGAGAACAGCTCGTCGGCGGCAGCGGCGTCATCGAGGGTGATCTGTCGCAGCACTCGGACCGACGGGTCCATCGTGGTCTCCCACAGTTCCTTGGCATCCATCTCGCCGAGACCCTTGTAGCGCTGAATGCCGTCCTCGGCGTTGATTTTCCGGCCGGCCTTCCGGCCCTCGACGAGCAGGCCGTCGCGCTCGCGGTCGGAGTAGGCGAACTCGGGCTCGCTGCGCTGCCACTTCAACTTGTACAGCGGCGGTTGCGCAAGGAACACATGGCCGTTCTCGATCAGCGGCCGCATGAAGCGGAACAACAACGTCAGCAGCAGCGTCGAGATGTGTTGTCCGTCGACGTCGGCGTCAGCCATCAGCACGATCTTGTGATACCGCAACTTCGTCAGATCGAACTCGTCGTGAATACCGGTGCCCAAAGCGGTGATGATCGCCTGGACTTCGGTGTTCTTCAGCACCCGGTCGATGCGGGCCTTCTCGACGTTGATGATCTTGCCGCGCAGCGGCAGGATCGCCTGGAACATCGAGTCGCGCCCGCTCTTCGCCGAACCGCCGGCCGAATCACCCTCCACCACATACAGTTCCGACTTACGCGGGTCGGTTGAGCGGCAGTCGGCCAGCTTTCCGGGTAACCCTCCCAGATCGGTTGCGCTCTTGCGGCGCACCAACTCCCGCGCCTTGCGCGCCGCGATGCGGGCCTGCGCGGACGACACCGCCTTGTTGACAACCGTTTTCGCCTCGGCCGGGTTGGCGTCGAACCAGTGCTGCAGTTCCTCGTTGCAGATCTTCTGCACGAAGGACTTGACCTCGGTGTTGCCCAGCTTGGTCTTGGTCTGACCCTCGAATTGTGGTTCGCCGACCTTGACCGAGATCACCGCGGCCAGACCCTCGCGAATGTCGTCGCCGGTGAGGTTGGGGTCCTTGTCTTTGAGCAGCTTCTTGTCTTTGGCGTACTTGTTCACCACCGTGGTCAACGCGCTGCGGAAACCTTCTTCATGCGTACCGCCCTCGTGTGTGTTGATGGTGTTGGCGAAGGTGTGCACAGATTCCGAGTAGCCGCCGTTCCACTGCATGGCGATCTCGACCTCGTGGCCGGGTCCCTTGCCGTCGAAGTCGATGATGCTGGCGTGGATCGGGTTCTTGGTCCGGTTGATGTGCTTGACGAAGTCGACCAGTCCGCCCGGGTAGTGGAAGGTGCGGTGCTTGACCTTATGCGGCGCAACGGATTCCGCGGATTTTTCTTCCGCGGACTTCGGCGCCTCGGCATGGTCGCTGACGACCTCGTCGACGACCTCTTCCTTCGTCACTCGCTCGTCGGACAAGTTGATGGTCAGACCTTTGTTCAGGAATGCCATCTCCTGCAGCCGGCGCGCAACCGTCTCGAAGTCGTAATTCGTCGTCTCGAAGATGTTCGGGTCGGCCCAGAATCGGATCGTGGTGCCGGTCTTCTTGGTCTTGTCGCCCTTCTTCAGGGTGCCGGGCACGGAGTGGTCGTAGGTCTGGAACCACTCGAAGCCGTCGCGCTTGATGTCGGCCTCGAGGCGGCTCGACAACGCATTGACCACCGACACGCCCACCCCGTGCAGACCGCCGGACACCGTGTAGGCGCCCTCTTCGAACTTGCCGCCGGCGTGCAGCACCGTCATCACGACGTCGACGGTCGGGATTCCGGTGTCGTGCATTTCGACAGGAATGCCACGGCCGTCGTCGACGACCTCGACGCCCCCGTCTTCGAGGATGCGGACATCGACCGTGGTTGCGAAGCCTGCCATCGCCTCGTCCACCGCATTGTCGACGACTTCCCAGACCAGGTGGTGCAGGCCCCGCTCGCCGGTGGAGCCGATGTACATACCCGGGCGCTTGCGGACCGCTTCGAGGCCTTCCAGGACTTTGATGGAATCCTTGCCGTACTGATTTTGGGCAGGCACGTTGAAATGGTCTCCTTGGGTATTTCTCGGGGGCTCCAGGGCCTGGGACCGTCGGCCCCGCGCGGATCACAATTAGTCTACCGTCAAGGTCGCTCCGGACCGATCCTGCGAGGGCGTTTCTGCACAGCTATCTGCGCCGTGTGCGGAATTTTTCGATCTGGCTTGCGTCCTGACGCTTGACACGCGACTTTTCCGCGTTGTGATGGCCCTCAGCCCAGCGGCCCCGCCCGGTCATCCGTACGTGTCGCGCGGCCCTCGCCCGGCGATGTGCAGCGGGCCCTTGCGCCACGACGGCGCCGTCGGACCGGTGATCCGCAAACTGGTGACCACGCCGTCGCCGACCTCCGCGGCGATCTTGGCCAGCACCTGTTTCTGGATGATCCGTAACTGCGTGGCCCACGCGGTCGACTCGGCCATCACGGTGAGCACCCCGTCGCGCAATCCGGTCGGCGTCGCGTGTTCGGAGATCTCGGCGCCGACAACCTTCGGCCATTGCCCGAATACCGCGCCCTCGGCAACCTTCGGCGACCAGCCCTGTTTTTTCGCCACGTCGCGAGTGGCGTTGGCGAGAGGCTGTGGGTCGCGCGCGTCGGGACCTGGGCCGGACCAGCGCCGGCGGCTCGCGCCGGCCACCCGCCGGGTCGGCGGCAGCCGTCGACCGCGGCCGACGTCTTTACCTTGGGTACGGGCTGCGCCGCGGGCTTCTTCCAGCACCCGCCGCACCAGATCCATCCCCTTCATCTCGCTGAGGTGGTCGGGGGGTTGCTCCGCGGGTTTCGGAGCTTGGTCGTCCGGGTCCACTGCCTTACTCCTGCTCACCCGCGAGTACCGCGGACGCCGGGCCGGTGTCGTCGTCGTTCAATGTGATGTCGATGCGGTTGGCCAGCCAGTCGCGGGGAATGTCATCGAGCACCGCCGCGGTGACCAGCACCTGCTCCGCAGATGCCGCCGCGGAGGCCAGCGCTTCACGGCGGGCTGTGTCGAGTTCGGCGAAAACATCGTCGAGCAACAGCACCGGATCGCTGCCGTCGGCGCGGAGTAATTCGTAGGCCGCCAATCTCAGCGCCAACGCCATCGACCAAGACTCCCCGTGGCTGGCAAAGCCTTTCGCGGGTTGCTCGCCGAGCCGCAGTTCGAGGTCGTCGCGGTGTGGACCCACCAGACATACGCCGCGTTCGAGTTCGGCGTCTCGGCGCACGGCCATTTTTTCCAGCAGCGCCGCCTGCAGGAATTCGACGTCGGTCCGGTCGGGCTCGATGACGATGCTGGCGTGGTAGGCGATCGATGCGGGCCGCGACGCCGGCGCCAGCAGCTGGTAACTCTTTTGTACTTCGGGGGCCAGCTCGTTCACCAAAGTCATGCGGGCGGCCATTAATTCGGCACCGTGGGCGGCCAGATGGCCATCCCACACATCGAGGGTGTCCAACGCGCCGCGGTCACCGCGGAACCGTGCGCCGGACGCGGACTTCAGCAGCGCCGTGCGCTGGCGAAGCACCTTGTCGTAATCGGCCCGGATCCCGGCCACCCGCGGGCGTCGCACCGCGGCCAGATCGTCGAGGTATCGCCGTCGATCGCCGGGGTCGCCGCGCACCAACGCAAGATCCTCGGGTGCGAACAGCACGGCCCGCAGCACGCCTACGACTTCGCGCGGACTTCGCACCGGGGAGCGGTTGAGCCGCGCCTTGTTGGCCCGCCCGGCAGTGATTTCCAAATCGACGGCGCATTCGCGGCCCTCGTTGACCACGATCGTCGACACCACGGCACGCTGCGCCCCGACTCGGACCAACGGCGCGTCGGTCGCGACTCGATGCGATCCCAGTGTCGACGAATACCACAGGGCCTCAACAAGATTCGTTTTACCGAAGCCGTTGGACCCGACGAACACGGTCCGGCCGGGGGTCAGTTCGAGTTCGACGTTCGCCCAGGACCGAAAGTCTCGTAAGCCGAGGTGGCGGACGTACACCTAATCGCTAACCGGGCAGACGGACCGGCATCAGCAAGTAGACGTAATCCGTCTCAAGAGCCGGGAAGGGTCCGCTGTCGGTGGGTTGCGCGTCTTCGCCGGCCGGCCGTAGCACCGCGGGACGGCTCGGCGTGGTGAACCCGAACGACACCCGGTCGGAATGCAATGAGCTCAGCCCGTCGGTGAGATACGTCGGGTTGAACGCGATAGTGAGCGGCTCGCCGGCGAACTCCACTGGAACGTCTTCCTCGGCGCGACCGACATCGTCGGCGCCGGCCGAGAGCCGAAGGGTGTCTGGCGAAAATTCCATCCGGACCTGGGCGCCGCGGTCGGCGACCAGCGCCACGCGCTTGATGGCCTCGGTCAACTCGGCGACTCCCACGGTCGCGACAGCGGTGTGTTCGCTGGGAAGCAGTTGGCGGAACTTCGGGAACTCCGCGTCCAGCAGCCGGGTGGTGCTGCGCTTGCCATTTCCGCTGATGCCGAGCAGGCCGTCTTTGCCGACCAAAGGACCGGCACCCAATGACAAATGCACTTCGGCGCCGTCGGTGCCGCTCTTGGCCGCCTCGGACAGCGTCTTGGCCGGTACCAACACCGCAGCCTCGACGTCAGCTGTCGCCGCCGACCAGGTCAGCTCACGCACAGCCAGCCGGAACCGGTCGGTAGCCGCCAAAACCACTGACTGGCCGGAAATTTCGACCCTGATTCCGGTCAGCATCGGCAGCGTGTCATCGCGGCCAGCCGCGACGGCGACCTGGCCGATCGCCTCGGCGAACACATCCGCCGACAACGCTCCGGTCTCATCGGGCAGCGTCGGGAGTGTCGGGTAATCCTCGACGGCCATCGTCGGGAGCGAGAATTTCGCACTTCCGCAGGCCAGCGAAACCCTGGTGCCCTCGACCTGCACATCGACCGGCTTGTTCGGCAGTGCCCGGGTGATGTCGGACAGCAACCGTCCTGACACCAAAGCTGTTCCTGGAGAAGCAATTTCAGCGGCCAGGCGAACTTCTGCAGACACCTCGTAGTCGAAGCCGGAGATTGTCAGGCCATCGTCGGATCCGGTCAACAGCACGCCGGCCAGCACCGGCACCGTTGGCCGAGACGGCAGGGTGCGCGCCACCCACGCCACTGCGTCAGCGAAGTCATCCCGCACTAGGCGGAACTTCAAGTCGGTCAGGCCGACGGTGGTCGTCGCCACGTCCATTGCGTCCCTTCAATCACCTCGAACAGCAAGGCCAACTTCAGCGGCTCGACCCCTGGTGCTCCCCGCCGACGGACGCCCGTGCCCGTACTTCGTTTCGACGACCGAACCGGCTGTCGAACCACAACCGTAGAGCGTCGGAGGCCATCTTGAAAGCTAATCGAAATCAGTGACACTCGGGGCTTGGAGGTTGTGATCCGGGGTGTGGAACGGCTCGTCCCCAAGGCCCTTTTCTGAAGAACAAACTTCGTAGATATCTCAGTAACAGTATTAAGGCCTGTGCAATGTGTGGACAGCATGGTGTCTGCGCTGCTGGGAGCGCCAGCCAGGTTGTGCATGACACGGGGGCGAATTGTGTGGTTTGTGTGCAGCGGTTGGGGATCGGTCGCGGCTGTGGACTGACCCGGTGTTCGCGCGCGGGGTGTGAGCAGTTTGCCCACAGGTGCATCCACAGCCGTGTGCTGTGACTGCTGGTACCGACGAGGCAAAAGTTTTTTGAAATTCCACGTGACGAAAAGGCCCGCTGCAGTCGCTGAGGCCCCAAAACCGGTGGGATGACTGGCCACTCGACGCTCTCACGCGGCGTTGCCCGGCACCGATCAACGCTTAGAGCGCTGGCGGATTCGGGTGGTGAGCTCCTTGACGTGATCGAAGATCTCACGGCGCTCGGCCATCTCGGAGAGGATCTTCTTCTGCGCGTACATCACTGTGGTGTGGTCGCGGCCGAATGCCTGCCCGATCTTGGGTAGGGACAGATCGGTGAGTTCGCGGCAGAGATACATGGCGATTTGCCGCGACTGAGCCAAGGCCCGCGTCTTGCCTGGGCCACGCAACTCTTCCACCGTGGTGTCGAAGTACTCGGCGGTGGCGGCCATGATCGTGGCGGAACTGATCTGCATGGTGCTGGCATCGGCGATCAGGTCGCGCAACACGATCTCGGCCAGCGCCTTGTCGATCGGCGCCTTGTTCAACGAGGCGAACGCGGTGACACGAATCAGCGCACCCTCGAGTTCGCGGATGTTGCGTTCGATGCTGCTGGCGATCAGTTCGAGCACGTCGTCGGGCACGTTGAGCCGCTCCATCTGCGCCTTCTTGCGCAAAATGGCGATGCGGGTTTCCAATTCCGGCGGCTGAACGTCGGTGATGAGGCCCCATTCGAACCGTGTTCGCAGCCGATCCTCAAGTGTCGCAAGCTGTTTCGGCGGACGGTCGGAGGAGATGACGATCTGCTTATTGGCATTGTGCAGCGTATTGAAGGTGTGGAAGAACTCTTCCTGGATGCCTTCCTTGCCTTCGATGAACTGGATGTCATCGACCAGCAGCACGTCGACGTCGCGGTAGCTGCGCTTGAAGGCAACCTTGCGGTCGTCACGCAGCGAGTTGATGAAGTCGTTGGTGAATTCCTCAGTCGAGACGTACTTGACCCGCATCCCCGGGAAGAGCCGTTGGGCGTAGTTGCCGGCGGCGTGCAGCAGGTGTGTCTTGCCCAGGCCAGACTCGCCCCAGATGAACAGCGGGTTGTAGGCGCGGGCCGGGGCTTCGGCGATCGCCAGCGCCGCGGCGTGGGCGAACCGGTTCGATGCCCCGATGACAAAGGTGTCGAAGGTGTAGCGCCGGTTCAAGCTCAGGCCGGCCGCGGCGTCGGCGGCCTGGCTGTGGGGTCGCTCGGAGAAATACGACGGCCAGCTCTGGTGTGCGCTGGCAAGGGCCTCGCCGTCTTCGTCGATCTCGTCGATCTCTTCGCCGTCGTCAAATGTGGGGTTGGCCCGATCCTCGGACTCGTCGGAGGCCAGGGGAGAGATGCGCACGCCGAGTTCGATCTGCTGGCCGAGCCGGCGGCTCAGCGCGTCGGTGATCTGGGTGCGCAGGTGTCGTTCAATTTCGTTCTGCACAAAACTGCTCGGCACCGAGAGGAGAGCAAAGCCCTCGACAATGGTCAGTGGCTGTACCAGGTTGAGCCATGCTCGCTGCTGCGGTGTCAGTGGCGGTACGTAAGGTCCGCCGTTGAGGGCGGGGCCGTCTGTGGATAGTTCGCCATTGAGTTCCGAGACGACTGCGCTCCAGACCGTCGCGAAGCTTGATCCGGGGTCCTCGGTCAACGACGGGTCCCCCTGAAATGATGTAAAAGTTGCACCGATAGTTTCAACAACGAACTGTCCACACCGTTATCCACAGGTGTGGACAGGACAGCTATTGGCGAGCCGCAACCCACCCCTGACAGCTCGCCGGACCGGCGCTGGAGACGGCCAGCAAAACGCGACTGGCTAGGAGGCCGATCTGCCATCCTTGTTTCGTTGTCTCGCGCCATTTCAGTGTGAAACAGCACCGACCGAAGCTAACAGTTTTCCTCGCTCGCGGCCAACCGTTCTGCAACATTTCGAACCGGTTGCCGAAGATTGCTCGCCGGCCCGGTTGCGGGTGTGACGGCAGTTAAAGGTCGGCCCGGGCGCGGGGCTCTTTGGGCGTGGTTTGACCGGGCGAACGCCGGTCAGTACCCTCATACAGTCGCCCCGAAAGTAGGCGATACGGCTGCGATTCGGACAATCAGTCCGCCAGCGCGCGCCGGTTACTAGCAAGACACCAAGCCTATTAAGGCGTCGTGGGGACATGTGTAACCCACCGGCACGGGGGACCGGGTCGGGCACGATGCCAGATGCAGCAAGGAGAGAGTCGTGGCAAAGGGCAAACGGACCTTCCAGCCGAACAACCGGCGCCGTGCCCGTGTGCACGGATTCCGGCTGCGCATGCGGACCCGCGCCGGCCGGGCCATCGTGTCGAGTCGGCGTGGCAAGGGCCGTCGCTCGCTGACTGCCTGATCTTCGCTCCGGTTTAACTGCGGTGCTTTCCGCGCGGAACCGCATGACGCGGTCGGCCGATTTCGATGCAGCGGTCAAGCGGGGAAAGAAGGCCGTGCAACCGGACATGGTCATCTATATGCGGCGTGCAACCGGCGATCCCAAACTGGGACTGATCGTCTCGCGATCGGTCGGCTCGGCCGTGCAACGACACGGATTGTCCCGTCGCTTGCGTCACGTCGCGCGGGGCGTATTCGCCGAACTGAGTGACTCCGAGCACATCGTGATCCGCGCACTGCCAAGTAGTCGCGATGTGGCCTCGGCCCGGTTGGCAGAACAATTGCGGGCCGGTCTGCGTCGTTTCGAAGCGGCGGTGCCCAAGCGGTGAAGACCACGACTTCAGGCTTACGCGGCGCCGAGTCGGCCGCCGTGCGCGGCGTCATCTTCGTGATCCAGCTGTACCGACACATGGTGTCGCCAATGCGATTGCCGACATGCCGCTTCACCCCGACGTGTAGTCAATACGCCGTCGACGCGCTGGCTGAGTTCGGCCTGTTGCGGGGGAGTTGGCTGGCGGCGGTCCGGTTGGCGAAATGCGGTCCGTGGCATCGGGGAGGATGGGATCCGATACCGGAGCGCCGGGGAACCGGGATCCAAGACTGGGACACCCCAGCGACGCTAGGGAAGAGTGATTCTGTTGTCGTTTGATGCGTTCAGCCTCGACTACTTCTATTACCCGGTCTCGGCGATCATGTGGCTTTGGTACAAGGCATTCTCGGCCGTACCGGGGCTGGGCCCGGCGAGCTTCGTGACGTGGACGCTGGCGGTGATGTTCCTGGTCTTCACCCTTCGAGCGATCTTGTACAACCCGTTCGTCCGGCAGATCCGCACGACGCGGCAGATGCAGGAGTTGCAGCCGCAGATCAAGGCCCTGCAGAAGAAATACGGCAAGGACCGCCAGCGGATGGCGTTGGAGATGCAGAAGCTCCAGAAGGAGCACGGATTCAATCCGATCCTGGGCTGCCTGCCGATGCTGGTTCAGGTACCGGTTTTCCTCGGGCTCTATCACGTGTTGCGATGCTTCAACCGGACGACGACCGGGATCGGGCAGTTGGGGTTGTCCCCGGAGCGCAACCGCTCGCTGGGCAACTACTTTTTCAGCGCGCAGGACGTCGGGCACTTCCTGGATGCCAACCTGTTCGGTGCACCGCTGGGCGCGAGCATGACGCAGCGGGGCGCGAGCCTGGCGGCGTTCCAGGGCTTCGAGTTCAGCCGGCCGGCGGTCGCGGCGGTGGGCGTGCCGGTGATGATCCTGGCCGGCATCGCCACCTACTTCAACAGCCGCGCCTCGGTGGCCCGCCAGAGCGTAGAAGCGGCGGCCAACCCGCAGACCGCGATGATGAACAAGTTGGCGCTCTACGTCTTCCCGCTCGGGGTGGTGGTGGGTGGACCGTTCCTGCCCCTGGCGATCATCTTCTACTGGTTCGCGAACAACATTTGGACCTTCGGTCAGCAGCACTACGTGTTCTCGATGATCGAACGCGAAGAAGAAGAGAAGAAGCGTGAAGCGATCGAACGCCGGGCGGCCAACGCTCCGGCGCCGGGGGCTAAGCCGAAACGATCGGCGGGCAAGACAACAGCGAACGGTGATGGTGACGGGCCGACCGCCGAAAACGCGAAGCCCGACACCGGCAACCGCGCCCCGCGCCCGGGAGCCAAGCCGAAGAAGCGCGGACGCTGAAACACCACAGTCCGGAAATCGAACTGGATTGAATGACTTCACCGGGCGACGCCCGGGCACGGGAAGGAAAGCAGGCAAGAGATGACGGAAACCGAAGCAGCCGCAAACGGACACGATGCGGACGAGGCGCACGAGTTGGAAGGCGCCGTCAACGGCACCGGTCCGGCGGAGGGCGACGGGGAAGGCGACCAGGAAGAGCGCTTGGTCGCCGAGGGCGAAATCGCCGGCGATTACTTGGAGGAGCTGCTCGACCTCCTCGACTTCGACGGCGACATCGACCTGGACGTCGAAGGCAGCCGCGCGATCGTGAGCATCGACGGTAGCGATGACCTGGCCAAGTTGGTGGGCCGCAAGGGCGAGGTGCTCGATGCGCTTCAGGAGTTGACTCGGCTGGCCGTGCACCAGAAGACCGGTGTGCGCAGCCGCCTGATGCTCGACATCGCAAGCTGGCGCCGGCGCCGGCGCGAGGAACTCGCCGCGCTGGGGGACAAGGTCGCCAAGCGTGTACTCGAAAGCGGTGAACGTGAAGAACTCGCGCCGATGACGCCGTTTGAGCGGAAGATCGTTCACGACGCCGTCGCCGCGGTGAGCGGCGTTCACAGCGAGAGCGAAGGCGTGGAGCCGGGGCGCCGCGTTGTCGTTCTGGCCGACTGAGCCGGGCGACAAGTTACATCCATGTAGTTCGGGCGCGCACCGGCAGCGGTTGCGGGCGGGAGGAATGTTTCACGTGAAACATGTCAATTCCCGTGATCGCGAGACGCCGCCCGTTCCGGCAACCAATCCGTCGACCGCCATGTTCGGCGAGCGCCTCGATCTCGCCGAGAGGTACGCCCACCTGCTCGCAACCGCCGGCGTGGAGTGGGGCCTGCTGGGTCCCCGTGAAGTCGACCGAATCTGGGACCGGCATCTGCTGAATTGCGCGGCCGTTGCGGAACTCGTCGAGGCCGGCGACCGCGTCGTCGACATCGGCAGTGGGGCCGGGTTACCGGGCTTGCCGATGGCGATCGCTAAACCAGGCCTGCGCGTGGTGCTGGTCGATTCGCTGTTGCGACGCACCGAATTCCTCCGCATGGTGATCGACGAGCTCGGCCTCGATGTCGACGTGGTCCGCGGCCGGGCGGAGGATCCCGATGTCCGCCGGACGGCCGGCGAGGCCGACGCGGTGACGTCGAGGGCGGTGGCATCGCTGGACAAGCTCGCTCGCTGGAGCCTGCCGCTGCTTCGTCAGGACGGCCGTCTGCTGGCGATCAAGGGGGAGCGCGCGGCGGACGAGGTGGACGAGTACCGGCGTGTGTTGACCAAGTTAGGCGCCGCCGATGCCAGGGTGGTGGAATGTGGCGTAGGCGTTCTATCCACCCCGACAACGGTGGTGGTAGCTCGGCGGGCGAAGCCAGTTTCGGTCCGGAATCCGCCGCGCCGACGATCGAGCAGGGAGAACCAATGAGTGCGCCACACAACCCCCTCGGCCTCGGCGCCGGCGTTGTTTCACGTGAAACATCGGAGTTGGACACCCCGATAGGAGCCGCGGCCGAGCGGGCAATGCAGGTGCTCTCGAAGTCCTACGAACCGCTGGGCCGCCCACCACGCCGACGTCTCTTCACGATCGCCAACCAGAAAGGTGGCGTGGGAAAGACCACGACCGCGGTGAACCTCGCCGCAGCACTGGCCATCCAAGGCCTCCGGACGCTCGTCATCGATCTCGATCCCCAGGGCAACGCGAGCACTGCGCTGGGCATCGCGGACCGGCACTCCGGGACCCCGTCGTCCTACGAGGTCCTCCTCGGCGAGATACCGCTGAAGGAAGCGATGCGGCAGAGTCCGCACAGCGACCGACTTTTCTGCGTGCCGTCCACCATCGACTTGGCCGGCGCCGAGATCGAGTTGGTCAGCATGGTGGCCCGCGAGAACCGGTTGCGCACGGCGCTCGCCGAGCTCGAGTCCGCTGACTTCGACTACGTATTCATCGATTGCCCGCCGTCGCTCGGGCTGCTGACCATCAACGCGTTGGTCGCCGCGCCGGAGGTATTGATTCCGATCCAGTGCGAGTACTACGCGCTGGAGGGGGTGTCGCAGTTGATGAACAACATCAACTTGGTCAAAGCGCACCTGAATCCCGGACTGGAAGTCAGTACCGTCATCCTGACCATGTACGACGGGCGGACCAAACTGGCCGACCAGGTAGCCGACGAAGTCCGCCGCTACTTTGGCGCCAAAGTCTTGAAAACGGTCATCCCGCGCAGCGTCAAAGTTTCCGAAGCACCGGGCTACAGCATGACAATCATCGAATACGATCCCGGTTCGCGAGGTGCGATGAGTTATCTCGATGCCAGCCGTGAGCTCGCCGAGCGCGGCCTACTGACAGCCGATGGAGGGGACCAACGATGAGTCAACCAACACGTAGGAAGGGCGGCCTCGGGCGAGGACTCGCCTCGCTGATCCCCACCGCGCCGGCCGAGGGAGAGACCGAGTCGCCGCGCCTGGGTGGACCGCGCATCGGCGACGCGGCGGCCGACATTCTGATGGGTGGTCCGCCATCGGCGCCCGCATCGGACATCGGCGCGGTCTACCGCGAAATCGATCCAGGTCAGATCGAGCCGAACCCGCGTCAGCCGCGGCAGGTCTTCGACGAAGAAGCGCTCTCAGAACTCGTGCACTCGATCCGCGAGTTCGGGCTCATGCAACCGATCGTGGTCCGCGACCTCGGTGCGACGTCCGCCGTGCGCTACCAACTCGTCATGGGGGAGCGCCGCTGGCGCGCGGCTCAGACCGCGGGCTTAACGGCCATCCCGGCGATCGTGCGGGAGACCGCCGAAGACAATCTGCTGCGCGATGCGCTCCTGGAAAACATCCACCGGGCACAGCTGAATCCGTTGGAAGAGGCCGCGGCGTATCAGCAGCTGCTCGACGAGTTCGACGTCACCCATGACGAATTGGCCGCCCGGATCGGCCGGTCCCGCCCGTTGATCTCCAACATGATCCGGTTGCTTCGGTTGCCGATCGCCGTCCAGCGCCGAGTGGCCGCCGGCGTGCTGTCGGCCGGCCATGCCCGGGCGTTGCTGTCGCTTGACGCCGGCGCGGAAGCGCAAGAAGCGCTCGCAGCGCGGATCGTCGCCGAGGGACTGTCGGTGCGGGCGACCGAAGAAGCGGTCACCGTCGCCAACCGTAGCGAGCCCAGCAAGCCGTCGGCACCCAAGCGCAAGCCGATCCAGATGCCCGGCCTGCAAGACGTCGCCGAGCAACTCTCCGGCGCGTTCGATACTCGCGTCACGGTCAGCCTCGGCAAGCGCAAAGGCAAGATTGTGGTGGAGTTCGGTTCGGTGGAGGATTTGCAGCGCATCGTCGACTTGATGAACTCGTCGAAGAGCTGACCGCCTACACCAGCCCGTTACGTCACTGTGACATTCCGCCCGATTCGGCCGTGCTGATATGCGAATAAGCCTGTGCACCAAGGAAATTCGCCCTGAGCGCCACATCCGTCCGGCGGCGGGCCAGTTGTGCGGGGGAGAGCGTGTGCCGACCGCCGTTCGGGCGGGCGGAGACGGGCCCGCGCGGGTATCGCGGCCGTCGGCATCGGGGTACGCTCGGCTGCGGGGTGGGCGACCACCCGCTCGCGGGGAACACGGGCCGCCAATGACCGCCCCCCACGAAGGCCCAGGAGTCTAGTGTCTGCTCGAATCACACCGCTGCGCCTCGAGGCCTTCGATCAGCTTCCGAAGCACGCACGCCGCTGCGTCTTCTGGGAAGTCGATCCCGCGACGCTCGGTCAGCAGGATCAGCTCGCCGACCCCGAATTCGAAAAAGAAGCGTGGCTGTCGATGGTCATGCTGGAGTGGGGATCGTGCGGTCAGGTCGCCACCGCGGCCCCGACCGATTGTGCCGAAGGGGAGTCGGCGTGCATCGGCTACGCCTTCTACGCCCCGCCGCGAACTGTCCCGCGGGCCCATCGATTTCCGACCGCGCCAGTGTCACCGGACGCTGTCTTGTTGACCTCGATGCGGGTCGAGCCCGGGCCCGCGGCTGACGAACTGCCCTACAGTCTCGTCGCGCAGGTTGTCGACGAGTTGGTTCGGCGCGGTGTGCGGGCGCTGGAAGCGTTCGGCCGCACCGAGGCCGTCACCGAATTGGCGAGCTTGCCGAATTCCGACCCCGAGTTGCTACCGGTGCTCGAAGTGCTGGGGGACTGTTCGGCCGAGCAGTGCGTAATCGACGCGCAGTTTCTCCAGAACGCGGGATTTGTTGTGGTGGCGCCGCATCCGTACTTTCCGCGGTTGCGCCTCGAGTTGGACAAGGGCCTGGGCTGGAAGGCTGAAGTCGAGGCCGCTCTGGAGCGCCTGTTGGAGAGCGCGGCGCTGCAGCAGCCCGTCGCTGCGGGGGCGCCGACCGGCTCCTCGGCGTCGGCTAAGAACCGCTAGCGCGGCCGGCCTGCTCGACCGCCAGTTCGTGGGCGAGCAGTTCGGCGAAGGTGAATGTACCGGTGGGGCGGTCGTTTTTGCCGAGCAGGTAGAGCCGCTTGACTGCCGCCAGGATTCCTTCGGCGATCGCGTCGCGGGTCTGCGTAGTGGTCAGCATCCCGCGGTCGCGCGGGTTGCTGATGTAGCCGACGTCGACCTGGACGGTGGGCATCCGGGTCAGGCGCAGCAGATCCCAGGTCCGGCCATGAGTGCGGCAATCCCGTAAACCGGTGCGCGCCACAACTTCTCGCTGGATGAAGTCGGCAAGGTTGCGGCCGATGGTCGAGACCGAACCATGCGAATTGCCGAAGTGGAACGAAGCGACACCGCCGGCCGACGGGCTGGCCTGGGTCTCACACCGCAGGCTGATCATCAGGTCGGCGCCGACGGCGTTGGCCGTCGCGGCGCGTTCGTGATCCGACGGGCTGCGGTTGGTGGGCCGCGACAGGAATGTCTCCATGCCGATCGCGGTCATCCGGCCTTCGAGCCGACTTGCCAAGTCCCACAGGATATCTGCTTCGCTGATTGGACCCGCCGACCCGTGCACGATCAGACCGTGGTCACTACCGCCGCGGCCCGGATCGATGATGATCCGCTTACCCGACAAACGGGGGCCGGATCGGCGCACCAGTTCTTCTTCGCGAATCGCGTGGAGTGAGCCGCCGGTGACGCGAGAACTGAGAAAGTACAAGGACCGCAACGTTTCTGGGCCGCAGATGCCGTCGGCGTACAGCCCGTACTCACGCTGGTAGGACATCAGGCCGTTGTGGGTCTGCAAACCGAAATACCCGTCGACCAGGCCGGTGTAGAAACCGAGATCCTGCAATCGGGCCTGCAGCGTTGCGACGTCGTCGCCGTACATCGGCGCGCCGAACTGGTGGTGCAGGGTGCGGGCGCCCAGACGGTACGACGCCTCGCGCAGTGCACGGTTGGTGGCTTCGCCGACGATGCCGTCGACCAGCAGGCCACGATGCTGCTGAAATGCCCGAACCGCATGGTCGAGCTCGTCGTCGAAGACGTCGACGGCGACGTGGCGTCCGGTGTTGAGGTCGGCGTCGGCGCCGTCGAGATGACCCAGCGCGATCAGCGCCGCGCGGACCTCGGTGACCGCTGCGCCGCGGTCACCACGGCGCAACTGATCGCCGTCGCCGCGGTGCGGTCTCGACATGGCAAGGCCTCCGGTGAACCGTGTGAGCAGCCCTGCCGCTTTATTGACAGGCTTGGCGGTATTGTCTCAGACGCTCACCGATTTGGGGAAAACGCCAGGCAGATCGTGCTGATCTTTAGCGAACTAGGCGAGGCCCGGAACAGCGTCGGAAAGCTCACGCAGCAACGCCGCTTTGCCCTTGGCGCCGACGATGCGTTTCACCGGGGCGCCGTCCTTGAACAAGATCAGCGTCGGGATCGACACCACGTCGAAGTTGCGGGCGGTCTCGGGGTTCGCGTCGACGTCGAGCTTGGCGACGGTCAGCTGATCCCCAGCGTCCGCGGCGATTTCGGCAAGCACCGGCGCGACCATCTTGCACGGTCCACACCAGGTCGCCCAAAAGTCAACCAGCACAGGCGTTTTGCTGGACAGCACGGCACTGCTGAACGAGGCGTCGGAAACATCCACGGGCGCGCCGGCGGACTCGGTCGGTGTCATCGCACGTACTCCAATCAGAGGGTCGCTGCCGCCGGTTCTCCGGCGGGTTTGGTCTGGGTGCGCTCGCCCGGCTCCGCATGCTCGGCCAGCCAGCGTTCGGCGTCAATGGCGGCCGAACAACCGGTGCCGGCGGCGGTGATCGCCTGCCGGTAGGTGTGGTCGACCAGGTCACCGGCGGCAAACACACCGTCGACGGAGGTGTAGGTCGTCTGGTCCTGGACCAGCACGTAGCCGTCCTCGTCGAGGTCGATTTGGCCGCGCACCAACCCCGAGCGCGGGTCGTGGCCGATGGCGACGAACACCCCCGTCACCGGCAGGGTCGATTTTTGGCCGGTCACGGTGTCGCGCAGCTGCAGCCCGGTCACGGTGTTCTCGCCTTCGACGGAGACGACGGCGGCGTTGGTCACGAACCGGATCTTGTCGTTGGCGCGGGCCCGATCGAGCATGATCTTCGAGGCGCGGAACTCGTCGCGGCGGTGCACCAGGGTCACGCTGCGGGCGAACTTCGTCAGGAACGTCGCCTCCTCCATGGCCGAGTCGCCACCGCCGATGACCGCGATGTCCTGGTCCTTGAAAAAGAAGCCGTCGCAGGTGGCACACGCGCTGACACCGCGGCCGAGCAGCTCCTGCTCGCCGGGAACGTGCAGGTAGCGGGCCGCTGCACCCATGGCGAGAATGACCGCGCGTGCCTGCAGCGTTTCGCCTTCGGAGGTCGTGACCGACTTCACCGGCCCGTCCAGCGACATCGACTCAACATCCTCCATGCGCAGGTCGGCGCCAAACCGCAGCGCCTGCTCGCGCATCTGATCCATCAACTCGGGCCCTTGTATTCCCTCCCGGAAACCCGGGTAGTTCTCCACCTCGGTCGTCGTCATCAACGCACCGCCGAAGGAGGTCCCTTCGAAGACCACTGGAGCCAGTTGTGCGCGAGCGGCGTAGAGCGCCGCGGTGTAACCGGCGGGCCCGGAGCCGACGACGATCACGTCATGAACGGTTGAGGAACTCATTCCACCCTTTCCGATACGTGAAACTCGTGCACTGGAACGCCAGGGTAGGCGGTGCTGTTCCCGCGAACATTACGGACGGCGGATGATCCTGTCAGCCGACAGGCCGGTGTCGACCGAACTGCAGGTCGGCGACACCGCGAACGCCGCGAACGCGTCCGGTACGTCGCCGGTGAGCACGAGGAGGACGGCCGGATGGCCGGCGATGTCGATCGGGCGCGCGCCGAGCACGCGGGTATTCGCCGGATAGCCCAGGCCGCCCAGGCAGGAGGCTCTGCGGCGAGGATCGGTCAGCGGGCCGAGGTCCGGTTCGCGGTCCAGCAGGGCGAGGATCTGCTGATCCGACAACGGGATCGTCAGCGGTGGGCGCGACACCGTGATGTGTTCGATGGTGGTGGGCCGGCTCGGTATCGGGGTCGGCGCTGTCATCAGCGCGCGGGTGCCGAGCCAGGCGGCGACGGCCACCGCGGCCAGGCCGGTCGCCGCGACGGCGATCCGTGCCGCGCGCGGCAGCCGCCCGCGCCGCACCGTATGCGCGGCGCGCAGCTGGGTCGCGACGGCGTCGACAACGTCGCGGTCGACCGGTGGCGCCGCAGACGCGTCGGATCCCAGCGCGGCGACCTCACGGCGCACCCGGTTCAGCGCGTCCATCGTCTGCCGGGCTGCGGGGTCGGTGCGGATCTGCTTGCGCAACCGCGCGGCGGTGTCGTCGTCGAGCAGTCCTGCCTGCAGCTCCGCCAGCGAGTCGGCCGTCGGGGCCGGGTCACGCCCGTCGTCGTCCATTCCCGCCAGTGTCCGTCATTCGTACGATTGCGACGAGGGAATTCGCTCGGTCGAGATGTCCAAACCGCCGGATAAGTCTAAACTCCGAAAAAGCTGAGGAATATTCAGTTTGGGGCGAACTGAGCGGCGTGATACCCGGCCCCGCCGTGCCGACGCGAGACAACTCTGGCAGACCACGTCAGGAGACCGCGGTGACGGGAAACGCCCTGCATGAGATGGACGCCGCGCACTTCGTCGCGCACGCGCAGCCGGCGCCCAGCGAAGCTGAGCAGCAGTTTCGTTCGCTGGTCGAGCACAGCCCGGTCGCCATGTGTGTGCACGTCGACGGCCGCTACGTCTACGTCAACCAGACCTTTGTCAGCACGGTCGGGGCGCGGTCGGCCGATCAACTACTCGGCCGCAACATCTCCGATTGCGTCCATCCGGCGTCGCTCGCCGCGGTGCTCGAGCTGATCGCATCGCGGCGTCACGACGGCGACGAATCTCCATCACTGGAAATGGCGATCGTCACCCTCGATGGCGTCACGCGCGAGGTCGAGGCGCGCGCCATCCGGACGCGATGGCAGGGCAGGCCCGCGCACAAAGTGGTTTTTCGCGACGTCACGCGTGAGAAGGCCACCGAGGCGAAACTCCGCTTTCAAGCCGCTCTGGTCGCGCACGTCAGCGACGCCATCGTCTCCACCACCGCGACGGGTTACGTGAGCAGCTGGAATCCCGCGGCCGAGGCGCTCTATCGCCGATCAGCGGTCGACGCGTTGGGCATGCCGATCGGCGCCGTCGTCGGCGCCGACCTTGACCTGGCCGGCATCGTCGCCGGCGGAGGAGTCGTACACGCCACCCACCGGGCGGGTGACGGTTGCGACCGCGCGGTGCGTGTCTCGGTGTCCCGGATGGACGACGGATACGTCGTCCTGTGCACGGATCAGACCGCGCTGCGCCGCGCCGAGCAGCAGTGCCAAGCGGTGGTGGCCTCCCTGCAGGAAGGCGTCGTCGTCGTGACGGCGGACGGGAGGGTCGAATCGGTCAACCCGGCGGTGCTGCGTATTTTCGGTGCGCCCACAACTGGGATCGACGTCGTCGAGATAGCGAAGGTGGCCGACGTGCCGGTGTACGACGCAGACGGCCGCCTTCTCACCTGGGACCGGAGGCCGGTGATGGCGACCTTCAAACGCAGCCCCCAGCGGGGCTGCATCTACGGTATGGACCGGTTCGGCGACGGCGAGCGCATCTGGTTTTCGATCAACTGGTCGTTGCTGGACCCCGCCGATCCGGACCGTTCGTCGCTGTTGGTGTCGATCGTCGACGTCACCGAACAACACAATGCCCATCGGCGGCTTGCGCACCAGGCAACCCACGACGTGTTGACCGGACTTCCCAACCGCGCCCGCGTGGTGTCGCTGATCGACGAAGCCGCCGATGCGGCTGAATATCGTTGGGGTGCAATACTTTTCATCGACCTCAACAAATTCAAGATGATCAACGACGAACTCGGACATCACGCGGGCGACGTTGTCCTCGAGGTCGTCTCACAACGACTCCGTCAAGCCATCGGTGCTGAGGATGTGGTGGGCCGTGTCGGCGGCGATGAGTTCGTGGCGCTGCTGGCTGCGCCGATACAGCGGGCCAAGGTGAACGCTCTTGTCAGGCAGCTACATACGGCGCTACGCCGGACGATCGGCATCCCCGCGGACAGTGCGCGCACGCCGCCGGCCCGAGTCCGCATCAGTGCCAGCATCGGCGTCGTTGCCGTTCGTCCGGGCGAACAGCGCTGTGCCGCCGAGTTGTTGCGCACCGCCGACGCGGCGATGTACCGGGCCAAGGCAACCGGAGGTTCGACGTGTCACTCCAACGAGGTTGTCGAATCAGCGGTGCAACAACAGAATCCGATGCGTCGAATCGGGCAGCTGATCCGCGGCTAGCCGGCCGGACGAGGCGGGGCCGGGTCGATCTGCAGGTAGCCCAGAATCGCGGCAAGCCGGGCCCGGGCGCGGGCACAGCGACTCTTCACCGTGCCCTCGGCCACGCCCAGCAAGCGGGCCGTGTCGGCGACCGAGTAGCCGTGCATGTCGACGGCAACCACCGCGGCGCGCTGCTCGACGGGCAGGTGCATCAGTGCCCGCTGCACCGTGATCGCCGTCTCCACCTGTGCGGTTCGGTCCGGCACCGGGTAGACATCGTCAAGAACCGTGGTCTGGTGAGTCATGTTGCGGCGCAACCGATCCAGGCATGCATTGACGACGATGCGGTGCAGCCAGCTGCTCACCGCGGCGTCATGGCGAAACGAACCGGCACTGCGGTGCGCGGACGCCATCGCATCCTGCAGTGCGTCCTCGGCGTCCTCGGCGCATCGACTGGTCAGCCGCGCCACCCGGTGCAGTTGCCGGTGGTGACGGTAGAAGAGTTCCTCGAAGGCAAAGCGGTCCCCGGCGACATGCGCCGCCAGCAGTTCAGTGTCGCTGCGTTGTCCGGGACGCTGCCGGCGAACCTTCATGGAGCCCACCGAGGGACAGTAACCAATCGCCCGCAGGCGGGCACTTCACTCGGGGTTACCTGTCAGGACTTGGCCTGCACCGTGACTTCGGAGAGGCTGGCGCGGCTGACGCCGTTCTCGGTCCCGAGCGTCGAAATCCACACCAGCACATACTGAGTCGGCGATGCGGCATTGACCGGAATCGTGTTGTGCCCCGGGTGCATGGGTGTCGGCTGTGACAGCACCTTGGTGTCGTCGAGCTTGCCCGGCGTAGCCGTCGCCGACGAGCGGATCTGGATCTTCGTCCCGCTGCTGGCCAGGTCGACGTTGACGGCCCCGACCACGGTCGGCTGCGGCAGCTGCAGGAGCAGGCCGACGCCGCTCTTGAAGCCGGGGAACGGCACCGGGTCATGATAGATGTCGGTCTCCCACGCGGTGCCGGGGCTGCCGTCGATCGCGAGCGCGGCCGAGGCGGGGTTGTCGGCCTCACCGCCGGGGGAGTACACCGTTGCGCTGACCGGCTTGATGATGCTGCCCGCGGCCGCCCCGGAACTCGAACTGGTCGACGGCCCATTGAGACCCAGCTGGTCCTTGTCGAGGCCGGTGACATCGCTGAACATCTTGCTCAGCACCGACGCCAGCACCAGCAGTGCGACCACCAGTACCGCAGCCCCGGCACCGACCCCGATGGTGATCGCCCGGCGTCGGCGAAGGCGCGCCTGCTCGGCGTCCTCGTCCGCGGGGCGTGCACGTTCGGTCCGCGCCGGCGCCGGCGGGGGCGCGTCATCGTTGATCGGGGCAAGCAGCTCAGTGCGGTCGGCCACCACGGTGGCCTGCTGAAGAAGGTTCAAAAGTGTTGCCGCGCTGCGTATCCCGCCGTCCAGCTGAATCGAGTGGGTGGCCGCCGCGGAGATTTGGAAGGGGATGTCTTCGTCGATCGAACTCGGGTCGAGGATGTGGCCGGCCGAATCGCGCGGCGCGGGAGCCATTCCGCTGGGCTCGCCCGACTCCGGTAGCGGCCACCGGTTGACCAGCAGCGCATACAACGCGGCCCCGATCCCGCGGATGTCGTCCTCGGGGCTGATGTCGGGCATGGTCGCCGGGAAGGCCAGGACCACGTCGCCCTCGATGCTGACGCGTACCCGTCCGGGATGGTCGATCGACAGGGCGACGCCGGCGTGGTGGGCGGCCTCGGCCGCCGCGGCCAGGGTCTGCATTGCGCGGGACGCGCCCGCGGCCGACGGAGAGGTATCCGCGACCTCCTGCAACGAGCCGCCCCGGACCCATTCGCTGACCACGAGTCCGCCGGTGCCGGTGTGGACGACGTCGAGGATGCGGGCAATCCCCAGTTTGTCGATGCGGCTCAGCTTCATGGTGCGGGCGAGGATCTCGCGGATCTGATTGTCAGGCAGATCACCAGCGGGATCGACAAAGGTCAGCGCCACTTGCCGGTTCAGCGCGGTGTCCAGTGCCTGCCAGAACTGCAGGTGCGGCGCACCCCCGTGGAAAACCAGCAACCGGTAGCGGCCGCGGGCAATGCCGGCGCCGGGTACCAGATGCTGTTCGCCGGAGGGCGCGGCCGGCGCGGCGTCATCGGGCAGCGGACCACCGGAGCCGAAGGCGGTGGTCTCGAGCTCGGGCTCGCCATTGATGGGGGTGGCCGGCTCCGCCGCAGGGACCTGGAGATCGGTGGGCACATCGGGGTGAAAATCATCGGCCCGGTGAGGCGTCGGGCCAGCGGACGAGGGTGAGTCGGGAACAGCTCGTACCGAGGCGTTGTCCGACGAGCCGTCGTTCATCTCCGCTCCTCTCCTCAGCCCCTCCCCGGTTGATTCTCCCGGGCGCCCGCCCCGGAGGGCTTCCGCTGCGGGGTACCCCGCCGGCGCAGCCGGAATCCTGCGCTCAGGGTACGTGACGATGCCGGGGCGCAACAGCGGATCTCGGCCACCGACTTTCGCCGCCGCCACATCGGCTGACCTGCCAGAAGGCGGTGGCGCCGGCGCAGCCTTGCCGCCGAGCCAGCCGCGAATCTTGGCCTGTGCAGCCTGCGCCTCGGGCACCTGTGCGCGGATCATGACCACGGCCACGATCGGCGCCATGATCACTGCGAGCACGAACAGCCGGAGCAACGAGCCGGCGCCGCCGAAGTAGGCCGTCAGCCGTTGCAGGCCGAGCAGCACGTCGACCAGATACGCGATCAACCCGGCCAGCAGCGATGCGGTGGCAGTGACCAGGATCGTCCGCACTTCGGCGACGCCGAGCAGGTGACCGCCACCGGCCCGCAACGCGTTGCGCAGCAGGAAGTAGCCGGCGACCGCGCCGGCCAGAAACCCCAGTCCGTTTGCCAACCCCAGGTAGCCCGCGACCAGGTCGGGGTTGTCGGTCAGATGCGGCGCGAGCAGCGACGCCGCGATCTTGACGATCGTGATGACCACGATGATCGCGATCGGTATCCACGGCTGCTCGCGCGCATAGAACACCCGCAGCTGCAGCAGCACGACCGCGTAGGGGAGCAGCGTGAACGCGGACATCGCGATGGCGGCGCCCAGGTGACCGGCGTCGACGTCGCCGAAACGTCCGTAGGCGAACAGCGCGCTGCCCATCGCCGACCCGCCGACCGTCATGAACGCCACGGTGGGGATCAGCGTGATCATCGTGAGCCGGGTGGCCAGCGACAGGTCGGCGAGTACCGCACCGGTGTCATCGGCGGCGGCGTTGCGGCTCAGCCGGGGCATCACCACCGTCAGGACGGTCACGCCGATCATGCCGTAGGGCAGCATCAACACCAGCCAGGTGTAGTTGTAGATGGCCGGCCCGGAAGCGGCTGCAGTGCTGGCGATCTGGTTGGTGACGATCAGACCGACCTGGCTGATCAGCACGTAGAACACCATCGCGGCGGCCATCGTGCCGAAGCGTTTGAGCCGGTCGTCGATTCCCCACAGTGGGCGAAGGCTGATGCGGTGCCGCCGGACGGCGACCACCAACACGGCCGTCTGCGCGACAACTCCCAGCGTGGTGCCGATCCCGAGGATCAGCAGCTTGGCGTTGCCCATCTGCACCGGATCCACCGACAGCTGCCCCGGGGCCGCCAGGTAGGCGCCCAGGGTAACGATGGCGACCACGTTGTTCAGCACCGGCGCCCAGGCCGGCGGCCCGAACACGTTGCGGGTGTTGAGGATTGCCATGAACACCGAGGACAGGCCGTAGAAAATCACCTGGGGCAGGAGCAAGTAGGCGAACGCGACGGTCAGCGGCTCGTTCACCTGTGGATCGCGGCCCAGCATCAGCCGCACCAACAGCGGCGCGGCCGTCACCGACAGCAGCGTCGTGCCGAGCAGCACGGTCGTCGCCAACGTCACCAGCCGGCGCACGAACGCCGCACCGCGGTCGGCGTCGTCCTGTTCGGCGCGGGCCAGCACCGGCACGAAGATGGCCGTGAAGGTCGCTTCCAGCACCAGCGCGGCGACCAGGTTCGGCAACTGGTTGGCCACGGTGAATGCACTGGACAGCGCGGCCCCCAGGATCGCGGCGAGCAGCACGATGCGCGCGAAGCCGGTGATGCGGCTGACCAGGGTCGCCAGCGCCATGCCCCACGACCGGGACACCAGCGCGGCGTCGGACAGCTCGGGGCGGGCCGGCGGCTGCGAGCCCTGCGACGACACCAGACCGGTCGGGGGCAGCGGACCCGTCGGCGGCCCCGAGCTGCGCTGGTAGCGCTGAGGCCCCGGCACGGCCCGGCTCATGCGTTCTGCTCTTTGTCGACAGCGGCGTCCGCCGGGTCCGGGCGGTCCAGGTCGGCGCGGTCCGGCTGACCGCGGAACCGGTGCCACAGCCGTCGTCCCGCCAACGCAACCAGCACCGCGGCCGCGCTCATCGTGATCGCGAACAGCACCTTGCCGTAGGCGTTCGAATGCACCGAAAGGCGCACCGGCTCACCGAGCGGCACTCCGTCGGGAGTGTGCAGCGTGGCGTCGATCGCGACGCGCTGGGTGAATTTGACCTCGATCGGTACCCGCATCGGCAAGTAGCCCGGGGGCAGTTCGATCTCACCGGGATCGGTCACGGTCATCCCGGGCGGCACGTCGAGATGCAGCCGCACCCGGATCGGAACGGCCAGGCCGTTGTGCAGAGCGAGCGGTAGGGGGCTGTGCTCGGTGGCCAGCGTGTAGGAGCCGGTGGGGGCGACGATGGTGACCGCCCCGAACAGGTCGTCGACCGCGTGCGCCACCACGTCCAGCCGCTGCTGAGCCAGTCCGTTGCGGGTATCGGGCCGGTCGGCCTGGCTGACCGAACGCAGCATGTCTTCGCGCAGCGGCGCGGTGTAACCGACGCCGGTCAAGCCGCTGCGGGCATCGGCGGTCAGCGCCGCGGTCAGGCCGGCCAGCCGGCCGATCTCTGCGGAGATCCGGGTCACGACGGAGTCGCTGAACCGGCCGTGTCCGCCGGCGTCGGTGCCGGGTTCCGGAGTCCCGTTGGCGGGCGGAACCGCCGAGGCCTCACTGATCAACGCGGGCAGCGGGCGTGGCACCGCCAGGCCGGAGTGGATCGCGGTCGCCACCGCGGTCAGGATCGCTCCGGCATCGTCGGGCCGCAGGTTCCAGTTGGTCGGTGGTAGGAAAATCTGGGTACGCGGGGTGATTTTCGGCTGCAGCGCGCGCCACAGCATCGAGCCCAGCGCATCCTGACGGCGAGCGATGTCCGAGTCATGCCGAAGGCGAATCAGCAGGGCGGAGTCGAGGTAGCTGGGCGCGACCGGGTCGGACCCGGCGGCGGCAAAAGCGGCGCCGACGGCGGGGTCGAACGGAGCGAGCACCACCTGCGGCGACAACCGTCGCGGCGCGGTGTCCGGGCTCGGCGGCACCGGGGCCTTGGATTCGCCGTCGGCTGGGGCGATCACGACGGTGTTGCCGATGGCGCTGAGCAGGTCGACGCCGCGACGGGTCAAGGAGCCGTCAGGAATCAGGGTGGCGCCGCGGACCGCGGAGACACCCAGGATCTGGTCGACGATGTCACCGGCCCCGCTGGTTGCGGTCGCGCTGAGGCCGGGTTCGCCGATCCGCTGGACGGCGTCGAGGTCGGCCTGCGCGTACGGCAGCGGCGCGACGCACATCCGATGCGCCAATGCCCGCAGCCGGTTCAACCAACTGGCCGCCGCGGCTTGCCCGGTACCGGGGTGGGTCGGGGTGCCGGGCTCCTGCGCGGGGCCGGCGGGAGAGTCGGAGACGACGTACCCGGCGGTCATCGCATTGACGGTGACCAGCAGGTCCGGGTCGACGGCCAGGCACATCGCGCGGCCCACGGCGCCGTCGGGATCGACGTCATGGCTGGTGGCGAACTCGGCGGCGGCCAGCAGCACGTCGAGCCGGCCGCCGCCGGCCAGAGAGGCTGCCAGCTCGTCGTCCATCAACCGCACCGGAATCGTGCCGCCGGGGACACCGGGCGCCAGGCGCGGCCGGTCGGCCAGCGGCCACAGCATGGTGACCGGGACGGGCTGGGAGGTGTCGGGTGCGATCACGGCGCTCAGCGCGTCCCCCGAGTTGATCAGCGGATCCGGCGGTACACCCAGCACCGGCAGCAGGAAGCGGGCGTTGTCGAGGCGCGCCGGTTCGCCGTAGTCGGGCGTCCCATTGACGTTGACCAGCAGGGGATAGACGCCGGGCGCGGTGATATCCAGCGAGTGCTTGGTGGCTGAGCGCATCGGGGCCGACAGCGTGAACTTCGTCTTCTGGCCGCGTTGCAGCACCGAGGCGATCGTCGCGAATTCCATCCCGGCCTGGTATTGGTCGGTGTCGCCATCGAGGTTGGTGCGCAGGCCGGTCGAGGTCGGCACCGCCGCGGCGTGTTCCAGACGCAGCATCAGATCATGGACCGGCCGGTCGCCGATGTTGGTGATGGTTCCGGCCACGGTCACCGCCGGCTCGCTGGTGGTGGTGACCACCTGTGGGGTGACCTGATCGATACGCACCAACACGAACGGGTTGGCGCCGGGCTCGCCGGCGGCGGCGGTCGGTAAGACGCCCACGCCCAGGCCGGTCAGGATGCCGATGACCGCCAACAGGCGCAAGAAGGCGCCCCGCCGGGGTCGCGGCGCCGTCGAGCCGCTGGTCATTCCCACGAGCGGGTGGTACCCCCACCTCGATGTGCTCTGCATGATTGTCGGCGGTTACGGCCCGGGACCGCGGCCGTTCTTCCGGCCCCGAACGGGCTCGTCGGCCCGGCGGACGCGGGTCCGCGAATGGGTTTGCGGACGACGTCGTGGCGTGCTGGGCGGCAGCGGCGGGAGCGCGGCCTCGCCGTCGCTCTGCAGTTTGTCGATCAGCTCGTCGGCCACTTCCGCCAGCTTGCGCTCGTCGGCGTAGGCCAGCCGGGACGGCAGCTCGGGGATCGGCACCCATGCCACCTCGGCGACCTCGACGTCCTCGTCGCAGAGCTCGCCGCCCGAGAAACGCATCAGGTAGTGATGAACGGTTTTGTGCACCCGCCGGCCGTCGGTGACGAACCAGTAGTCGATGCGGCCCAGCGCCGCCAGCACGCTGCCCTGGATCCCGGTTTCTTCGGCGACTTCCCGGATCGCGGTCTGCTCTGCGGTCTCCCCGAGTTCGATGTGGCCTTTGGGCAGTGACCACAGCATTCGGCCGCGTCGGTCCACGCGACCGATCAGTGCCGCGACCTGTTCTTCTCGCGGACGGTCGATGTTGTCGATGACCAAACCGCCGGCCGAGGTCTCATGCACGGTCCGCAGTCGTTCCGCGCCTCGGCGCGCCGGTCGGCGCTGGCTGGCCTGCGCCGGCGTGGCAGGCGTGCCTGCAACCGTCGCCTCGTTGCCGGGTTTTGCCTCGCCGGACCCTGTCGAGCGCCGACCGCGGCGCCTCCCCCGACGCCGACGTGGTTGCGGATTTTCGCCGTCGGACACCCAAGCGATAGTAGCTGGCGTGCTCAGACGCTCTGGGCTCACTCGCCGGTAGTGAGCTGCGGGATCGTCGTGGGCCCGGCCTCCCCACGCGGCGACGACGCGGGCCGGGACGGCCCCAGGAGAAGCCGACTATCCTTCCTGCGTGCCCGAAGACCCCCAGGATGCCGAGCTGTTGGCCGCCGCCGCGGTCGCACTGAACAGCCACGCCACCGTCCTGCGCGAACTGGGCGCGTTGTTCGCCGGGGCGGGCCACGAGCTCTATCTGGTCGGCGGTTCGGTGCGCGACGCCGTGCTGGGCCGGCTGAGCAACGATCTCGACTTCGCCACCGACGCGCGCCCCGAGCAGCTACAGAAATTGCTGCGCGGGTGGGCCGACGCGGTGTGGGACACCGGCATCGAATTCGGCACCATCGGGGCCGAAAAGAACGCCAAGCGCCTGGAGATCACCACGTTTCGGGCCGACCGCTACGACGGGGTGTCGCGCAACCCGGAGGTCCGATTCGGCGACTCGCTCGACGACGACCTGGTGCGCCGCGACTTCACCGTGAACGCCATGGCGGTACGCATAACAGATTCTGGCGCAGCAGAATTCGTCGATCCTCTGAACGGTTTGGCGGCACTGCGGGCGCGCGTGCTGGACACCCCGGCGCCGCCGTCGGTGTCGTTTGGCGACGACCCGTTACGCATGCTGCGCGCCGCGCGGTTCGTCTCGCAGCTGGGTTTCGGTGTCGCACCGCGGGTGCTGGAGGCGATCATCGACATGTCCCCGCAGCTCGAACGGATCACCGCCGAGCGGGTGGCGGTCGAGTTGAACAAGCTGTTGCTGGGCGCCGACCCGGTGGCCGGCATCGACCTGATGGTGCAGACCGGGATGGGCGACGTGGTGTTGCCCGACGTCGGCGGCATGCGGATGGCCATCGACGAGCACCACCAGCACAAGGACGTCTACGAGCATTCGCTGACCGTGCTGCGGCAGGCGATCGCTCTCGAGGACGACGGACCCGACCTCGTCCTGCGCTGGGCGGCGCTGCTGCACGACATCGGCAAGCCCGCGACGCGCCGTCACGAAGCCGACGGCGGGGTCAGCTTCCACCACCACGAGGTGGTTGGCGCCAAGATGACCCGAAAACGGTTGCGCGCGTTGAAATATTCGAAGCAGCTCGTCGACGACGTCTCGCAGCTGGTGTATCTGCATCTGCGGTTTCACGGCTACGGCGGCGGGAAGTGGACCGATTCGGCGGTGCGGCGTTACGTCACCGACGCGGGACCGCTGCTGCCGCGGCTGCACAAGCTGGTGCGCGCCGACTGCACCACCCGCAACCAGCGGCGGGCCGCCCGACTGAAGGCCAACTACGACGACCTCGAGCAGCGGATCGCCGAGCTGGCGGCCAAGGAAGACCTGCAGCGGGTACGCCCCGACCTGGACGGCAACGAGATCATGGAGCTACTCGGCATCCCAGCCGGACCGCAGGTGGGCCAGGCGTGGCGCTATCTCAAGGAGTTACGGCTGGACCGTGGGCCGCTGACCCGCGACGAGGCGACGGCCGAGCTGACGGCCTGGTGGGCAGCGCGCGGGAACCAGTAGCCGGCGGCGCCCGTCGGATCAGGTATGGAGTATTGCCTCGGCGCCGATGACGGCGCGGCGACGATGTGGGAGCGCGGACCGGACCTCGACCTCGACGGCGATGGCAACCTCGACGCGGTAGGCCTGGACTTCGACCATGACGGCATGGCCGATGACGCGCTCGCGGACCTTGACGGTGACGGCATCGCCGATCATGCCGTGCTCGATGTGAACGGTGTCGACGAGCGGTATTTCACCGACGACGGCACCGGGACCTGGGCGATAGCCGCCGAACGGCCGCCGCGAACCGCGTCCGGGTTGCGCTGGTTCGGTCTCGACGGCGTCGAGCACACCGGCAAGTCGCCGGCCGAGTTCGGCGCCGCGGGTGTCCGGTTCGTGGATAGCGACGGCAATGGCCTGGCCGACCGCGCTCTGGTGACCGGCGCCGAGGGCGTGACGGGCTACGTCGACACCGACGGCGATGGCCGGTGGGACGTCAAGCTGACCGACACCGACGGCGATGGCGCGGCCGACGCCGCGAGCGCGCTGACGCCCGAAACGTAAGCCCCTGCCGGCGGCGGCTGCCCGGTACTGTGGCGGCCCATGACCTCCGACTTGTCGCGCCCGGACTCGGTGAGCGCTGCATTGACCGAGATCCTGCGCGACGACCTCAACATCGACGTCAACCGCGTGACCCCGCAGTCTCGGCTGATCGACGACGTGGGCCTGGACTCGGTGGCGTTCGCGGTCGGCATGGTCGCGATCGAGGACAAGCTCGGGGTAGTGATCAACGAGCAGGAACTGCTGGGCTGCGACACCGTCGGTGATCTGGAGACCGTCATCCGGGCAAAGGCCCCGGTCGGCCGGTGAGCGTGCTGGCCACCGCCCTGTCCAGGGCGATGCGCGCCTCAGCTCACGACCTGGTGGTCTTCGACAAGGACGCCGACGCCTGGACGCGGCGGCCCTGGTCGCAGGTCCTTGCCCGCGCCGAGGGTATCGCCGGCCGCCTCCTCGACCAGCCGCACGTCGGTGCGGTCGGGTTGGTCGGTGAGCCGACCGCCGACTTCGTCGCCGCCATCCACGCCACCTGGCTGGCCGGTCGGAGTCTGTCGATCCTGCCCGGCCCGGTCCGCGGCGCCGACCCGCAGCAGTGGGCGCAGGCGACGCTGGCCCGCTTCGGCGGCATCGGCGTGCGGACGGTCATCAGCCACGGCGACGAACTCGCGCTGCTCCGAGGTCACGGGCCGGACGTCCTCGACCTGACCGCCGTTGCGCACGAACCGTCGACCAGCTTCACGCCGGTTGAACCGGCGACCGGGACGCCCGCGATCCTGCAGGGCACCGCGGGGTCCACCGGAAACCCGCGCACCGCACAGCTTTCCGCCGAGGCGGTACTGAACAATGTCAACGGCCTGCTGACTCGTATCGGTGTCGACCCGGCCGTTGACGGGGGCTGTACGTGGCTGCCGCTCTATCACGACATGGGGCTGACGTTCCTGCTCAGCGGCGTGTTGGGGATGACGCCGGTCTGGCTGGCACCCACCTCGGCGTTCACCGCGTCGCCGTTCCGCTGGCTGCGCTGGCTCAGCGAGAGCGGGATGTCCCTGACCGCCGCGCCGAACATGGCCTACAGCATGATCGGCAAATACGCGCGGTTGGTGTCCGACGTCGACCTCGGCCGGGTGCGGTTCACCATCAACGGCGGCGAGCCGGTCGACTGCGCCGGCATGGAGCGATTCGCGGATGCGTTGCGGCCCTACGGTTTTGATGGCGGAGCGTTGGCGCCGTCCTATGGGTTGGCCGAGTCCACCTGCGCGGTCACCGCTCCGGCGCCGGGTAGGGGTCTGCGCTACGACGAAATCGACTCCGGCACAGCGCAACCGCGGCGGCACGCCTGCCTCGGCGAGCCGATCTCCGGCATGGAGGTCCGCGTCAACCCGACATCGGACCACTCCGCCGAAGTGCCGGGCCGCGACGTCGGCGAGATCGAGATACGCGGCACCTCGATGATGTCGGGCTACCTCGGCGATACTCCGCTTGAACCCGGCGCCTGGTTCCCGACCGGTGACCTGGGCTACCTCACCGACGACGGGCTGGTGGTCTGCGGGCGGGTCAAGGAGATCATCACCGTCGCGGGGCGCAACGTCTTTCCCGCCGAGATCGAGCGGATCGCCGCCGAAATCCGCGGTGTCCGTGAGGGTGCGGTGGTCGCGGTCGGCACCGATGACGACGCCACCCGGCCCGGCCTGGTGATCACCGCGGAGTTCCGCGGCCCCGACGAAGCCGGTGCTCGCAGCGAACTGGTCTCCAAGGTGGCCTCGGAGTGCGGCATCGTGCCCGCCAACGTCGTGTTCGTCCGGCCCGGCACGCTGCCGCGCACCTCGTCGGGCAAGCTGCGGCGTCTCGAAGTCAAACGAAACCTGGCGGCGGTGACGACATGACCGTCGAACTGAGCATCGACGAATACCGCGAGCTACTCGCCGACGTCTTCAACGACGACGTGATCAAGTGGACCGCGGAAGCCGAAGAGAGCGAACGGTTTCCACGCAAGCTGATCGAGCACCTCGGTGCGCGCGGGGTGTTCGCGCAGAAGTGGATGGGAGGCCAGCATCCCGACGTGGCCAAACTCGTCGCCTTGGCGATCGCGTTGGGGAAGCTGGGCTCGGCGGGCATCGGTGTCGGTGTCAGCCTGCATGATTCGGCCATCGCCATCCTGCGGCGCTTCGCGCGCTCGGACTACCTCAGGGATATCTGCGAGCAGGCCATCCGGGGCGAGGCCGTGCTGTGCATCGGCGCCTCCGAGGAGTCGGGTGGTTCGGACCTGCAGATCGTCGAGACCGAAGTGCGTTCTGTACGAGACGGATTCGAAGTCGCGGGGATCAAGAAGTACGTGTCACTCTCGCCGGTCGCCGACTACATCATGGTGGTCGGCCGGGGTGTGGAAGGCGAGTCGACCAGCCGGCACGGCAACGTGTTGGTGATCGCGGTGCCGACAGCGCAATGCGACATCCAGGCGCCGTACCGCAAAGTCGGTGCCGGACCGCTGGACACCGCCGCGGTGCACATTGACACCTGGGTGCCCGCGGACGCGCTGATCGCCCGTCCCGGAACGGGTTTGGCGGCCATATCCTGGGGGTTGGCGCACGAGCGGATGTCGATCGCGGGCCAGGTCGCCGGTGGCTGTCAGCGCGTGCTGGGCATCACTCACGCCCGGATGGTGGAGCGGCGACAATTCGGCTCGACGCTGTTCGAACACCAGGCGCTGCGATTGCGCATCGCCGATCTGCAGGCCCGCGTCGATCTACTTCGCCACGGGCTCAACGGAATCGCCGCCGAAGGCAAGCTCGATCTTCGGGCCGCGGCAGCGGTGAAGGTCACCGCCGCGCGACTCGGCGAAGAGGTGCTGTCGGAATGCATGCACATCTTCGGCGGCTCCGGCTATCTGGTCGACGAGACGCCGCTGGGCCGGTGGTGGCGCGACATGAAGCTGGCCCGGGTCGGCGGCGGCACCGACGAGGTGCTGTGGGAATTGGTGGCTGCGGCAATGAAACCCGACTACGACGGCTACCACGGGCTGAACGGCTAGCTTCGCCGAACTTGTCGGTGGTCGCTGCGATGATGGGTCCATGTCTTCGATCGCATCGCGCTGGGGCTCGCGGCGGTGAGTCCTGACGAGCGTCTTGAGGTGCTGTTCGAGGAGTTGTCGGAGTTGGCTGGTCAGCGCAATGCGATTGATGGGCGTGTGGTGGAGATCGTCGCGGAGATCGACGGTGATGGGCTGTGGGGTGCTACCGGGGCGCGGTCGGTGGCGGGGTTGGTGGCCTGGAAGCTGGGTTGCTCGTCGGCCAACGCGCACTCGCTGACCGCGATCGCGAGCCGGCTGGCGGAGTTCCCGCGCTGCGCGGCGGGTATGCGGGAGGGCCGGTTGTCGGCCGATCAGGTCGGGGTGATCGCCGCGCGGGCCGGTGCGGGTTCGGATGAGCATTACGCGCAGTTGGCCGGCGTTGCGACGGTCAATCAGTTGCGTACTGCGGTGAGTTTGGAACCGCGACCCGAACCGGATCCCCGGCCGGAGCCCGAGCCCTCGATCATTAAAACCGGAAACGAACAGGGCAGCTGCTACCGGATCCGCCTGGGCCATCATGACGCCGCGAAGTTCGACGCGGCGCTGGCGTCTCATCGTGACGCCCTGTGTGCCGAGTGGAAGCACGATCACGACGACGGCGTGGGTGACCCCGATCAGCGGCCCCCGTTTCCTGGCACTGTCGAGGCGTTCATGCGCCTGGTCGAGGCCGGCTGGGACGCCGAGGCGACCCGACGCCCGCACGGGCAGCACACCACGGTGGTGGTGCACGTCGATGTCGAGCAGCGGGTCGCGGCCCTGCATCTGGGTCCGCTGCTGTCGGATGCCGAACGCGCCTACCTGACGTGTGACGCCACCTGCGAAGTCTGGTTCCAACGCCACGGCGAGGTGATCGGTGCCGGCCGCGCGACCCGGGTGATCAACCGGCGGCTGCGCCGCGCGCTCGAGCACCGCGACCGCAGCTGCGTGGTTCCCGGCTGCGGGGCCACCCGCGGTCTGCACGCCCATCACATCCGGCACTGGGAAGACGGCGGCCCCACCGAGTTGGCCAACCTGGTCCTGTTATGCCCCTATCACCACCGGCTGCACCATCGCGGTGTCATCACCATCACCGGACCCGCCGATGCCCTCACCGTCACCGACGACGACGGCCGCGAACTCAGCGCAGCATCACTGGCGCGCCCACCCACTCAACCCCCACCCGCTGTCCCGCCCTACCCAGGACCGACCGGCGAACGCGCCGACTGGTGGTGGTACGAACCGTTCCAGCCCCAACCACCACCAACAAACAACTAGCCGGCGGCAGAAACTAGCGGACCACCGGGACGTCCTCCGGCGTCCGCGCCAGCGCATACAACGCCATCCGACGGTTGCTCATGTCGTGTTCACCGAGGAAGGTGCAGCCCGCGTATTCGCACAGCCGGCGCGCCGAGGTGTTGCGGTGGTCGGGGTCGAACATGATTCGGCGGCAACGGGGTTCGACCTCGAAAACGCTCGCGACGATGCGCGGCAGCAGGAACGGGCCCAGCCCCTTGTTGACGATCGAGAGTTCGGCGATCGCGGCGTGCAGACCGACGTCGTACGGATCGGCGTCGTAGCGGGTGGCGATGGAATCCCTTGCCGCGCGGTACACCTCGACGTAGCCGCTGTCCTCACCGTTCATGCTGCCCACGAATGGGCGGGAGTAGTCACCCGCGCACTGGGCGCGCAGGTAGTCCCGCCACCGCTCGACCGGCCAGTCCGATTCCCACGCCTCGACCAGGTGCGGCATGTTCATCCACCGCGAGATCATCGGCGCGTCGCGATCCGGGCCGACCAGCCGCAGCGCGTACGGGTCGGCCAACACCGGAGTCGGCGGTGGGGGAGCGGCGCGGACCTCGTCGCTGATCTCGGTCAGCTCGCGCGGCAGGACGAATGAAGTGCTCATGACGAGCGCTGAGCCTACCGGAACTAAGGGTAGGGTTACCTGTCCCGCCTACCGGCCGGAGCCGGGCGGGCCCGCGAAGGCCTGTGCGATCGGCAGCCACCGCAGGGCGTCATCGCCACATGCCTGGACATCCAGCTCACCGAGCGGCCGACGCTGGGTGACCAGAAAGCAGAAGTCTTCCGCGGATCCGGTGACACGCTGTGCGGCGTCGTCGGGGCCCCACGTCCACAACTCGCCGTCGGGCGCGCGTAACTCCACCCGGAACGGCTCGCTGGGCGCCGCCAGCTCGTTGATCGCGAACGCGAAATCGCGGGTCCGCACACCGATGTGGGCGATGGACCGCAACCGAGCTGTCGCGGGCCGGGTCACGCCGAGCGCGTCGGCGACGTCGAGGCCGTGCGCCCAGGTCTCCATCAACCGGGCGGTCGCCATCGACGCCGCGCTCATCGGCGGCCCGAACCACGGCAGCTTGCGGCCGGCGTCGACCGCCAGCAGCGCGTCGTGCAGTTGGGTGCGGGTGGTCCGCCAGTCGGCGAGCAACTCGGCGGGCGGGACGGCGGCCAGCTCGTCGGCCGCGGTGTTGACGAACCCGATCGGGTCCGCCAGCGCGGTCTTGACGATGTCGGCGAAGCCGTCGGGGTCGGTCACCGAGACCAGGGCGCCGCGGTCGGTCCACAACAGGTGCCCGATCTGATGGGCGATCGTCCAACCTGCGGCCGGCGTCGGAGCGCTCCAGCGGTCCACGGTCAGCGGCGCGACCAGCGCATCGAGCTCGTCGCTTTCGGCGCGCAGGTCGTCGACAATCTCCGAAAGGTCGGCCATCTGCGTACCTTAGCGATTCGCCGCGCGCCCGATGACGAAGTGTGCGGCAAGCCCGCAGAGATAGACGACGCTGCCGGCCACGACCAGCGCGGGCGAATGCCCATTATCGGGAATCACGCAGGCCGCCACCGTGATCGCGGCGATGAAGGCCACCCAGAACAGCGAATCCTGCACCGCGAATACGTGCCCGCGCAGCGCGTCGTCCACGTCGATCTGCATCGCGGTGTCGGCGCACAGCTTCACCACCTGGCCCAACCCGCCGAGCAGGAAGCCGGCCGTCACCAGCACCCACAGCTGCAACCCGACGCCGACGATCTCCACGACGGCGGCTACCGCTAGGGCGGCGTTGGCGGCGGCGTAACGCCCCCATCGGCGTACCGCGACCGGCGTGAACAGGTTGGCCAGAAACGATCCGGCGCCGGCCGCGGCGACGAACAGCATCGCGCTGCCCAGTGCGGAAACCGGGCCCCCGTTGCCGCTGCGCACCAGCAATAACACCAGCAGCGAGTTGATGCCGAACACCATCCGATGCGCGGCGAGCCCGGACAGCGTGGCCGCGACGGTGGGGCGGTCCAGTACGGTCCGCACGCCGTGCATCCACCCCGTGACGACGGCGTAGACCACTGAGCCGTGGATCGCGCGCTGAGTATCGTCGGGCCCGAGTATGTGGTCGGCGAACCGCAGCGAGAACCGCAGCGCCATCAGCAGCGGGACGATGACCAGAAAGATCGTGGACGCGGCGCCGGTGTCGCCGGATCCGACCAGCACGCGTGGGACCAGCATGAAGTTCGCGCCGAGAAACGCCGCGATGGCGCCGACCGCCGACGCGATCGAGTTCATCGTGACGACCTGTTCGCGTGGCACCACGTGCGGCAGCGCGGCCGACATGCCCGATGAGACGAAGCGGGACAGACCGTTGACCATCAGCGCGCCGCACAACACCAGAAGATCGCGAACCCCCAGCGCAAGACAGATTCCTACCAGGGCCGCCGAGAGCACCCGGCCGATGTTGGCGAACACCAGCACCAGCCGACGGTCCCAGCGGTCCATCAGCGCGCCGGCGAACGGGCCGAGCAACGAGTACGGCAGGAACAGCACCGCGAACGCGCCCGCGATGGCCAGCGGGCTCGAGGCCCGCTCGGGGTTGAACAGCAGCGCGCCGGCCAACCCGGCCTGGAACAGACCGTCGGCGAATTGGCTCGCCAGCCGCAGTTCCAGCAGCCGCCCGAAATCGGGTAGCGCGCGCACCGACTGCCAGACAGCCACCGGCGCGCGCGGATGAGTCACGGAACCTGCTTCCATTGGCCTGGCGGTGTTCGGGCGCCTGTCACAACAGTACAAATTCTCATTCGGCGGCCTACTTGTTGACCACGGTCGTCGGGCTCGGATGCCATGATGGTGCAGTGGCGCAGTCGGAGGACCCAGAGGATTTCATCGCCCCTGCCGCACAGCGTGTGCGGGCGGGCACCTTGCTTCTGGCGAACACGGATCTGCTCGAGCCGACGTTTCGCCGCAGCGTGATCTACATCGTCGAGCACAACGACGGGGGCACCCTGGGTGTGGTGCTCAACCGGCCCAGCGAGACCGCCGTCTACAACGTGTTGCCGCAATGGGCCAAGCTGGCGTCGAAGCCGAAGACGATGTTCATCGGCGGACCCGTGAAGCGTGACTCGGCGCTGTGCCTGGCGGTGTTGCGGGTCGGCGCTGTTCCCGATGACGTGCCCGGCCTGCGCCATGTGGCCGGCCGGATGGCGATGGTCGATCTCGACGCCGACCCCGAGGTGATCGGCCCGGCCGTGGAAGGCGTCCGCATCTTCGCCGGCTACTCCGGCTGGACCATCGGACAGCTCGAGGGCGAGATCGAGCGCGACGACTGGATTGTGTTGTCGGCGTTGCCTTCTGATGTTCTTGTCGAGCCGCGGGTGGACCTGTGGGGCCGAGTGCTGCGCCGTCAGCCGCAGCCGCTGTCGATGCTGGCCACTCACCCGATCGACGTCAGCCGTAACTAGGGCGATCGCGAGGCCGATGCTTTCACGGCCGAAGCGGGTCGGCCTTTCGACTAGGGCGATCGCGAGGCCTAGGCGGCCACCGCGGCGGGTTCTTCACCGCGGGACAGCCGGCTCGCGATCACCGAGCACACGACCAGCTGGATCTGGTGAAAGATCATCAGCGGCAACATGATCACGCCGACGGTGGCGGCGGGAAAGAACACCAGCGCCATCGGCAGCCCGGAAGCCAGACTCTTCTTCGATCCGCAGAACAGCAGCACAATGCGATCGCCGCGGTCCAGTCCGGTCAACCGGCCGAGAAGGCCGGTGAAGCCCAGCACCACTGCCAGCAGCACGAGCGCGACGACCGCGACGACCGCCAGTTGCCACGGGTCGACGCTGGCCCAGATGTGCTCCACCATGCCCATCGAGAACGCGGTATAGACGACCAGCAGGATCGACCCGCGGTCGACGACCTTGGTCAACGCCGCGTGCCGGACCACCCAGTCGGCAATCCACGGCCGCATCAGTTGCCCCGCCACGAACGGCAGTAGGAGTTGCACCACGACGTCGCGGATCGCGGTGGCGTCCATCTGGGCCCCGCCTTTGGTGTTCATCAGCAGCACGACCAGTAGCGGGGTCAGCGCGATGCCGACGATGTTGGACAGCGACGCACTGACGAGCGCGGCCGAGACATTGCCCCGCGCAATCGATGTGAACGCGATCGAGGACTGCACCGTCGACGGCACCAGGCACAGAAACAGCAGGCCGTTATACAGGTCGAGGTTCAGCAGCCAGGGCACCAGGCCGCGGGCCGCCAGCCCGAGTAGCGGGAAGACGACGAAGGTGGTGGCCAGCACCAGCAGGTGCAACTGCCAGCGCTTGACGCCCTGCCACGCCTGCTGCGGGGAAAGCCGTGCGCCGTAGAGCCAAAACAGCAGCGCGATAACGACTTTCGCGGCCACCGACATGACCTCGGCGAAGGCGCCGCGGGCCGGCAGAAGTGCTGCCAGCGCGACGGTGGCCGCCATGGCCAGCAGGAAGGTGTCAATCGGCAGCGCCGACAGCTTTTTCAGCATCGGAGCCTGCCGGTCAGTGGCAGGACAGCGTGCAGGCCGCGCAGCCGCCCCCGGCGCAACCGGCCGCCGAAGCCTCGTCGTGGCGCAGCGCGAACCGTGCGGTCTGGTACGACCCGGCGGCGACGGTGCCCAACGCGCCGGCGATGCAGACACAGACCACCGTCAGCGCGGTGGCCGGCGGTGCAGCCAGGGCCACCGCTCCGGCAACGGCCAGCATGGTCGCGGCGGCCAGTTGCGGCGGTGCGACCGAGCGCATCACCATTCCGGCGGTGCCGGTGCCGACGGGTCGGGTCAGTGACCGCAAGCCGAGAACGGCCAGGACCACCGCCGCGCAGACGCACAGCACTCCCGCGATGAGCATGTGGACACCATACGAGGCGCCCGGGCCGGGTGCAGCGCCGGTGTTAGTGCGCCAATGCCTGAGGCGGCGCGACCACCGCGGGCGGCGGGGCGATCACCGCAATCGGCGGGGCGGCTGCCGGCGGCGCGGGGTGGTTGGACCCCGGCGCTGCGGCCCGGAAGCCGTTGACGATGCCGTCGGTGGCCTGCGCCTCGCCGACACCTCCGCCGGCCTCGGTCGTCACGGCCAGCGACACCAGGTACTTGTCCGGGCCGGACGTGACGATCACGTGGCGCCGCGAGGTGTTGAGCGTCATCTCGTTCTGCCGGTAGGTGCCCTCGATCAGCGCCGACGGCGAGCCGTTGTAGTCGACCAGCGAGGCGTCGGTGCTGCGCCAGGCGGGCAGCTGCTGGCTGTCGATGTAGCCGTGTGAGATCGCCTCGTGCGGATCGAAATCGCCGACCAGTCGGTACACCACGAGCTGGGCATTGGGGGTGTAGAGGCTGGGGCTGCGGCGGTTCGCGATCACGACGAACGCGTCGGGCACGTTGGGGTCGGGAACCTGGGTCCAGCCCTGCGGCATCGGCAGGACGAGGTCAAGCGCGCTGAAGCCGGCGGCTTTCTGCGGCTCCATCTTCACGCCCTTGCCGTTGAAGAAGTCGCGCAATGTCCCGGCGGTGGCCGGCATCAGCGCCGGTGGCGCGGCGGCGTCCGGCGCGGGGGGCTGTGCGGCGGCGGGGGCGACGGCGGGCCCGGGCGGTACGGCCTGCGGGGCCAAACCCGGCACCGGGTTGCCGAGTGCTCCGGGGACCGCCTGCGGTGCGGGGGCGGGGATCGGCGCGGGAACGGGCCGGGGTGGGAGCACCGGGTCGGCCGACGCGGCGGGGCTGGCAACGCCCAGCACACCGGCGGCGCCGACGGCCAGTCCCGCGACCGTTATGCGCCAGCTACGGGCTGTCTGCTTCATGGGGTCGGTCCTTCCGGGCATGCGAAGTCGCAGAAAGCGACTGTAACCAGGCAGAAGTGGCCGTTTCTAGCACTGCAACCGACCTTTGACACACCTGCAATGAACCCCTGATCGGTCTGCAATCCAACCGAGACCGTCGGTGGTCGGCGGGTCGCTCGACGCCACCCTTATAACCTGTTGGGCGTGACCGACTCCGACCCCGACGCGCCGCGGTACCGCTACACCGCGGACCTGGCCGGCCGCATCGAACAGACCTGGCAGGACACCTGGACCCGGCAGGGGACCTTCAATGTGCCCAACCCGGTGGGGTCGCTTGCGCCCGCGGACGGCTTGCCGGTGCCCGACGACAAGATGTTCGTCCAGGACATGTTTCCCTACCCCTCCGGCGAGGGACTGCATGTCGGTCATCCGCTCGGCTACATCGCCACCGACGTCTACGCGCGCTACTTCCGGATGCTGGGCCGTAATGTGTTGCACGCATTGGGCTTCGACGCGTTCGGGCTACCCGCTGAGCAGTACGCGGTGCAGACCGGTACCCACCCGCGCACCCGCACCGAGGCCAACATCGTCAACTTCCGCCGGCAACTGGGCCGATTGGGTTTCGGCCACGACAACCGCCGCAGCTTCTCCACCACCGACGCCGACTTCTACAAGTGGACGCAGTGGATCTTCCTGCAGATCTACAACGCGTGGTTCGACGCGGCCGCGGGCAGAGCCCGCCCGATCGCCGAGCTGGTCGCCGAATTCAAATCTGGCACGCGGCCTTTGGACGATGGCCGGACGTGGTCGACGCTGTCGGCCGGTGAGCAGGCCGACGTGATCGACGGCCACCGGCTGGTCTACCAGTCGGACTCGATGGTGAACTGGTGCCCCGGCCTGGGCACCGTGCTGGCCAACGAAGAGGTCACCGCCGATGGTCGCAGCGAACGCGGCAACTTCCCGGTGTTCCGGAAGCGGTTGCGGCAGTGGATGATGCGGATCACAGCCTATTCCGACCGGCTGCTCGACGACCTCGACGTGCTGGACTGGCCGGAAAAGGTCAAGACCATGCAGCGCAACTGGATCGGCCGGTCCACCGGCGCGGCAGCGCTGTTCTCCACGTCGGCGGGCGAGCTGGAGGTGTTCACGACCCGGCCGGACACTCTGTTCGGCGCGACCTATCTGGTGCTGGCACCCGAACATGACCTGGTCGATCGCCTGGTCGCGACCCAGTGGCCGGACGCTGTCGACTCGCGTTGGACCTACGGCGAAGCCACTCCGGCGCAGGCCGTCGCCGCCTACCGGAAGGCGATCGCCGCGAAGTCCGACCTGGAGCGTCAGGAGAACAAGACCAAGACCGGCGTCTTCCTGGGCGGCTACGCGACCAACCCCGCCAACGGCGAGCAGGTGCCGATCTTCATCGCCGACTACGTGCTGGCCGGCTACGGCACCGGCGCGATCATGGCCGTCCCCGGCCACGATCAGCGCGACTGGGAATTCGCCGACGAGTTCGGCCTGCCGATCGTGGAAGTGATTGCTGGCGGCGATGTTTCGCTCGGCGCCTACACCGGTGACGGCGTCCTGGTCAACTCCGATTACCTCAACGGGTTCGATGTCGCCGCGGCCAAGGAAGCCATCACCGAGCGGCTGGAGTCGGACGGCCACGGCCGGGGCCGCATCGAATACCGGCTGCGCGACTGGCTCTTCGCCCGCCAACGCTATTGGGGCGAGCCGTTTCCGATCGTTTACGACGCCGAGGGGCGCGCGCACGGGTTGGACGACGCCGATCTGCCGGTCGAACTGCCCGACGTGCCGGACTACTCGCCGGTGCTGTTCGACCCCGACGACGCCGACAGCGAGCCGTCGCCCCCGCTCGGTAAGGCCACCGACTGGGTCAACGTCGAACTCGACCTCGGCGACGGGCTGAAGCCCTACACCCGCGACACCAACGTGATGCCGCAGTGGGCCGGCAGCTCCTGGTACGAGCTGCGCTACACCGACCCGCACAACTCAGAGCGGTTCTGCGGCAAGGAGAATGAGGCCTACTGGATGGGCCCGCGCCCCGCCGAGCACGGACCGGACGACCCCGGCGGCGTCGACCTCTACGTCGGCGGCGCCGAGCACGCGGTGCTGCACCTGTTGTATTGCCGGTTCTGGCACAAGGTGCTCTACGACCTGGGCCACGTCAGCTCCCGTGAGCCGTTCCGGCGCCTGGTCAACCAGGGCTACATCCAGGCCTTCGCCTACACCGACTCCCGCGGCGCCTACGTGACCGCCGCCGATGTCGTCGAGCGCGACGGGAAGTTCTTCTACCCGGGGCCGGACGGCGAGATCGAGGTCTTCCAGGAGTTCGGCAAAATCGGTAAGAGCCTGAAGAATTCGATCTCGCCGGACGAGATGTGCGACGACTACGGCGCCGACACCCTGCGGGTATACGAGATGTCGATGGGCCCGATCGAGGCGTCGCGGCCGTGGGCCACCAAGGATGTTGTTGGGGCGCAACGGTTTCTGCAGCGGGTGTGGCGACTGGTGGTCGACGAGACCTCCGGCGAGGCCCGGGTCACCGACGACGAGTTGGACACCGACACGCTGCGGCTGCTGCATCGCACAATCGCGGGCGTCTCGGAAGACTATGCGGCCCTGCGTAACAACACCGCGGTGGCCAAGCTGATCGAATACACCAACCACCTGACCAAGCAGCACCGCGACGCCGCTCCGCGGGCCGCGGCCGAACCGCTGGTGCTGATGCTGGCGCCGGTAGCGCCGCACCTGGCCGAGGAACTGTGGCAGCGGCTCGGCCACCCGACTTCGCTGGCGCACGGCCCGTTCCCGGTCGCCGATCCCGCATACCTGGTCGAGGAGTCCGTCGAGTATCCCGTGCAGGTCAACGGTAAGGTGCGCGGTCGAATCACGGTGTCCGCCAACGCAGATGCCGATGCGGTGGAGTCGGCGGCGTTGGCCGACGAGAAGGTGCAGGCGTCCCTGGCCGGCGGTATACCGAAGAAGGTTATCGTCGTCCCCGGCAAGATGGTCAACCTCGTCGTCTAGTCCGGCGGTTTCGCGGGGAACGCTCGTCAGCCTCGTGGTCGGAGGATGACCTCGTGTAAGTGACCGTCGGGCGGGGTGTTGATCGCCTGGACAACCGCCGCGGCGACGGTGTCCGCGCGCAGGAACTTGCCGGCGTCGTAGTCGCCGCCCTCGAATGCCACCAACTCCCGCTGCATGTCGGAGTCGGTGCGCCCGGGGTAGACGGTGGTGACCCGCAACTCCGGCTCGCTCAGCCGCAGCGAGTCGGCGAACGCGCGCAGCGCGAACTTGCTCGCCGAGTATGACGCCATGTTCTTCGACGGGGTTCGACCCGCGCCGGAGTTGATGAACACCACCTGACCTTCGCCCCGTCGCAACGCCGGCAGTAGCGAGAGCGTAAGGGCTACTGCGCCAAACACATTCACGTCGAAGGTGGCGCGCCACTGCTCGACGCTCGATTCGGCGACGCGCCCCGGAATCGATACGCCGGCGTTGTGCACCAGCACGTCGAGTTCGCCGATCGCAGCGGTGGCGTCCGCGATCGCGTCGGCGTCCGTCACATCCAGCGGCAGTGGGGTGGCGCCGAGGCGCTCCGCGGTGGCCTGCAGGGCGGGCGATGGCCGTCCGGCCAGTAACAGGGTGTGTGTCGGTGCCAGGGCGTCGGCGATGGCGGCGCCGATCCCGCGGCTGGCACCGGTGATGAGGGCTGTCCGCATTCAACCACCCTACGGCCGAAGAGCGGCAAGGGTTTACGCGGTCGCGTCCCCGTTGGTGGCGACGGCCGGGCTGGCAACCGATTCGCTGGCAGCGAGGCGTTCCAGGGGCGCCAGTGCCTTGGTCAGCGATTCCAGGTCGGGACCGCTGAGCTGGCTCAGCAGCGTTACCAGCGCGGCGATCCGGGTGCTCAACGATTCGCGGTGTACGGCCAATCCGCGCGGGGTGATGTCGACCAGCACGGCGCGCAGATCCGACGGGTCGCGCGACCGTTTCACCAGCCCGATCTTCTCCAGGCGGCGGATCGCCACGGTCGTGGTCGGGGTGCGGACCCGCTCGTGCGCGGCCAGGTCGGTCATCCGGATCGGGCCGCGGTCGAGCAACGTGACCAATATCGACAGCTGCGCCAGGGTGAGGTCGCTGGCCGTCGCCGCGCCGGCGGTGTGATCAAGGCGCCGCAGGATCGAGAACAGCTTGGAGAGCGTACGGTGAAGCCCCTCCGCCAGCTCGGTGAGCTCCGGTACGGTGGCCTCCGCTTCCGCCATAGTTCGACAGTCTAACCTGTCGCCTGTTCGGGGGCCTACGATTGGGTTTTGCGGTCACAGGACCTGCGACAAGAAGCGTTGTAGCCGCTCAGTCGCCGCCGCCTCGAAGATCTGCTCCGGTGGCCCGGTTTCCACCACCAGACCGTGGTCCATGAACACCACAGCGTCCGACGCCGACCTCGCGAAGGCCATTTCATGCGTGACGACCAGCATGGTCATGCCCTCGGAGCCCAGATCGGCGATCAACGCCAGGATGCCCTTGACCAGTTCGGGGTCCAGCGCCGAGGTCACCTCGTCGAACAGCATCACCTGCGGCGCCATCACCAGGGCCCGGGCGATGGCCACTCGTTGCTGTTGACCGCCGGACAGGGCTCCGGGCCGGCATCCCGCCTTGTGCTTCATGCCCACCCGGTCCAGTTGGGCCAGGGCCGACTCGCGGGCCGCGTCACCGGAGAGCCCTTTGAGCTTGCGCGGCGCCAGCATCACGTTATCGAGGACGCACAGATGTGGGAAGAGGTTGAAATGCTGGAACACCATGCCGACCCGCTGCCGTACGGCGTCGGGATCGTCGGCCAGGACCGATTGGCCGTCGAGCAGGATGTCGCCCTGGTCGGGTTCGTTCAACCGGCTCAACGCGCGTAACAGGGTGGATTTTCCGGAGCCAGAAGGCCCGATCACCGCGACGGTGTGGCCGGCGGGTGCGGATATGTCGACGCCGCGCAGCACCTCGTTGCGTCCGAAAGACAAGTGAATTCCCTTGCCTTCCAACGATACTGAACCGGTCATACCATCTCCTGACTGGCGGTCAACGGCTGCGGGTCTTCGGGCCTGCCGCGCCGAAGCCGATCGTCGACGACGTTGACCAGGTGAGTCAGCGGGATGGTCAGCAGCAGGTAGAAAAACCCGGCGGCCACCAGCGGTGAGAGGCTGCCGGTCTGCGCGTTGAGGTCCCGGCCGACCTGGAACAGCTCTCGCTGACCGGCGATCAGGCCCAGGAAGTACACCAGCGCCGAGCCTTTCAGCAACGCGATGAACTGGTTCACCAGAGCCGGCAACACGCGGCGGATTCCCTGCGGGATCACGATCAGCCGCATCGACGTGCGGTAGCTCAGCCCCAACGCGCGTCCGGCGTCCAACTGGCCGGATTCGACGCTTTGGATGCCGGAGCGGAAGATCTCGCCGATGTAGGCCGCCGCGGTCAGCCCCAGCGCCGCGATGCCGAGCGGATAGGGATTGTTGTGGGTCAGTCCGCCGACGATCGGGCCGATGCCGAGCCCGATCACCAGGATGATCACCACCTCGGGCAGTCCGCGGAAGATGTCGGTGTAGATCCGTGCCGGCCAGCGCAGCCAGCGGGTCTGGGAGATACTTGCCACCGCCAGCGCCATGCCGATCACCAGCCCGATCACGCCGGAGCTCACGGTCAGGATCAGCGTGTTCGGCAGGCCCGTCATCACCATCGCCGGGATGGCCTGCCGGTAGAGGTCCCAATCGAAAAACGATTCCTTCAGTTGCGTCAGCGTCGACTTCGGCGGGGGCGGCCGTTCGCTCGTATGATTTCGTGCGGCGATCGCGGCGAAATCCGGAAGATGAGGTGTCGCAGCCGCTTTCGATCCCGGCTTCCAGCCCGGTGGCAGCGGCCGCGGAGTCCAGTCGGTGTACAGCTGCGACCAGGTGCCGTCGGCGATCACCGCATCCAGACCCGCGTTGAGCGCGTCGATCAACGGCTGGTTGCCCTTGTTCACGCAGTACGCGATGAAGTTGCCCAGGCCGAACGTATAGCCGACGACGGTCGCCGCGTCGCCGTGCCGCATGACCTTGGCGGCCTCCATGGCCGGCGCCACCCAGGCGTCGATCTGCCGGTTCTTCAGGCTGGAGTAGAGGGTGGTGAAGTCGGGGAACTTCACCGGCTCCATGTGCAGGGTGTTTTCGACGTAGGCCTCCTCGACGGTGCCCTGAATCGCGCCGACCCGCTGCCCGGGGTGGAGGTCGTCGAAGCCGTGGACGCCTGAGCCGGTGGGCACGATCAGCGACAGGTAACCGAAGTCGTAGCCGTTGGTGAATCCGACTGTGCGACGGCGTGCTTCGGTCGCGATGATCGACGACGAGCCGACGTCGAAGCGTCGTCCGGCGACTTGGGCCAGCAGCGCGGAGAACTCGGTGCCGGCGAACTCGATACGCAGGCCCAACTTCTCGGCGATCGCCCGCAGTAGCTCGCTGTCAAAGCCGGTGAAGCGCCCGCCGTTGAGGCAGCTGCTCGGCGGACCGCCCGGCTGGGTGCCGACCGTCAGCGTCCCGGGTTTGAGCAGGCCCAGCGCGTCGGTGTGCACCGCACTCAACGGCTCCACATCGGGGGTGGTGTAGGTGTCGGCCTCCCGGGGCCGGTCGGTGGACAGATTTCCCGGCAGAGGGCGCGCGCCCTCTTTTCCGACCGGCTTGCACATGTGGTTGTCCGCGCCCGCAGGAGCGATCGGGGCCAGGCTGTACGTCAGCAAGATGATGGCCAGCAGTGCAACAAGTTTCGACGCGCGCGTGCTCATGCCCGAGCACGCCATCGGCATAACGACTCGGCGTCGCCCAGGTCGTAGTCCGGTCCGTTGACACCGACGGTCAGCAGCGTCACGCCGAGCGCCACCAATCCCTCGGCGTCCTCGAGCAGCTTCTCCGCGTTGACCCCGGCCGAGCGCTCGATGGTGTCCGGGTCGCGACCCACCGCCTTGCAGTGCTCGGCCAGCACCTCGGCGGCCTGCGGGTAGCTCTCGACGGTGGTGAACCCGTGCCAGATGTCGCCGTGCTCGGCGACCTGCCGCAGCGTCTTCTTCGGACCCTTGCCGCCGATCAGGACCGGGATGTCGCGGGTGGGTGCCGGGTTCAGCTTGGCCAGCCGGGACTTGATCCGCGGTATCGCGTCGGCCAGGTCGTCGAGCCGGCTGCCGACAGTGCCGAACTCGTAGCCGTATTCGTCGTAATCCTTTTGCTTCCAACCTGATCCGATGCCGAGAATCAGCCGGCCGTCGGAAATGTGGTCGACGGTGCGGGCCATGTCGGCCAGCAGCTCAGGGTTGCGATACGAGTTGCACGTCACCAGGGCGCCGATCTCGATGCGCGAGGTCTGCTCGGCCCAGGCGCCCAGCATGGTCCAGCATTCGAAGTGGGCACCGTCGGGATCGCCGTAGAGCGGAAAGAAGTGGTCCCAGTTGAAGGCGATGTCGACACCGATGTCCTCGCATCGGCGGACAGCGTCGCGCAGGTTGCGGTAGTCCGGGGAGTGCTGGGGCTGCAACTGGACGCCGATGCGGATCGGTCGATCGGAGGAAGTCATCCCCACACGGTAGGCGGGTGGGGTAACTAGCCGGCTAACACGTCGCGCAGAATCGCGGTCAGCGCCAGCGGCTGGTCGCTCTGCACGGAGTGCCCGGAGTTCTCCACGACCTGGACGCCCCGGAACTGCTGCGCTCGGGTGGCCAGTTCGTCGGCGTCCTCCTCGGTCACGAAGCCCGACGTCCCACCGCGCACCAGCCTGAGCGGCACCGAGAGTCCGGTGACGTCGTCCCAGAGGTTGTCGAACTCGGGGAACTCCCGGATGGTGTCCCACCGCCACGTCCAGTTGCCGTTGTCGAGCTGACGGGTGTTGTGAAACACCCCGCGACGCAACGACTTTGGAGCGCGGTGTGGCGCCGCCGCGGTAGTCAGCTCGAGTATCGCGGCGAAGCTGGGAAATTCCCGGTCGCCCTGCATCAGCGCGACCGTCCCCTGCTGTTCCTTGGTCATCTCCGACACGCGCCGCATCGCCGACGGGGTGACGTCCACGAGCACGAGTTCGCGCACCAGGTGCGGCGCGATGGCACCCAACCCAATCGCGGTCAGTCCGCCCAGCGACATGCCGACCACCAGTTCGGCGTTCGGGGCGAGGTGCTCGATGAGCGGTTTCACAGCATCCGCGTTGATCTGGGGCGAGTAGTCGCCGTCTGTGCGCCACGCCGAATGCCCGTGGCCGGGCAGATCGACCGCCAACGCGGGAACACCCAGGCCAACGATCACGGTGTCCCAGGTGTGCGCGTTCTGCCCGCCGCCGTGAAAGAACACCACCCGCGGCGACTCGTCACCCCAGTGCAGTGCGCTAATCCCCTCGACATCGACCCGTCGCACCGGCGGCAGTGGATCGGTGACGCCGGCCTGCTCGGCGTTTTCGGGCAGCAACGCGAATTCGGACAGGCCGATCAGGTCGTCGTCGGAGATGTCGGTCATGCCCTTGGACCTTAAGGGACCTACAGGACGTAGCGGCGGCGGATGCCGCGGAATCGTTCCCACATCGCGGCGGCCCGCTCGGCTTCGGTCACCATGGTGGTGTCGGGCGGCAAGGCATCGCGCACCTCGCCGAATCCGACCACCCGGGTGGTGAGCACGGCGGGAGTGCCTTCGAGCATGTGCCGGTAGGTCAGATTGCCACGCCCGAACCCCTGGGTGTCCAGCCAGTTGTGCACGCCCGGATCACGATGCGCCATCACCAGCCTGACCTTGGCGTCGGCGTCAACCGCGGTCCGGCTCGGCGTGTAGCTCACCGGCCGGTAGAGGTAGTCCATGCTGTTGAAGAAGACGCCCATGTTGGTCAGCATCCAGAGACCCACGTGGGCGTCGAATTCGACGATCAGCGCCTCGTCGGGTCCTAGCTCCCAGTACATGTTGGCCGCGGCCCGGCCGCGTTTGGCGTCGGCACCCGTCGCTTGGACGTGCGGGAAGGCGTTCGGCTTCGCCGCGTCGACGCCGCCGTAGCGGAACGGGAATTCCGGCCAGTCCGACATCAGACCGGTGACGAAGTCGCCGGCCCAGGCCATCGCCTCGACCATCGCCTCGGGGGTGGGCAGCGGCTTGGGCGCGGACATGTCGACCCGTTCGATCCGGATCTGCGCGGGCAGCTCCTCCCAGCGGTCAAATCCCTGTCGAATGAACAGCTTTCGCGAGTCTGGGGTGGTGGGCAGCCAGTTGCCGGCCCGCTCCGGGCCGCCGATGTACAGCTCGAACTGACCGTCGGCGGCAACGTCGAGCTTGGTGATGTTGGCTTCCGGTGTGTCACCGAACGGTTCGTGCAGCACGCCTGGGCCGGGTGTACGACGGCCCTGCACGGTGACGTTGAAGAACCGTGCCGTGCCGCGGCTGCCGGTCAACCGATACGTCGAGTCGCCGTCGATCCAGGCCTGCTGGTAGGTGAAATCGCCGCAATCGCCGCCGAGCTTGCGGGTCGGCCCGCAGAACGGGTGTACGGCGGGGTAGCGGGTGTCGTGCGTTTCCAGCGCCAAATCGAAAGCCTGGCCCAGGTTTTGGGTGAGGAAGCGGAACGCGTCGACGCGCTGGATGCCCGAGAGCGCGTTGGCGTCTTTGAAGACCTGCTGACCTGCCTCACGCAGCTGGTCGCAGAAGGCGGTCCAGGCCGCCTGCAGCGCGTCGTCGTCGGAGCCGTCGCCGAACGCCACGTCACGCACCCAACTTGTCGAGCATCGCGCTGACGACATCGCACGCCCGCTGAGTGGATTCGAAGCGACCCTCGTCGGCGATACGAGGACCAATCAACTCCAAATCGAATCCGTGCGCGTAACCGTGGTCCAGAGCCTGAGCGACGAAAGCTTCCAGCGGAATCGCGCCGTCCCCCGGAACTGCCCTGGCCGGCAGGGCACGATCACCCAACACGTAATCGCTCAATTGAATGAGCTCCGTTCGTGGCAGGGCGCGCCGGACCAGCGCCTCGAAATCGGCTTCCGCCCAACAGTGGAACACGTCGATGCAGATACCCAGCCCGCTCATCTCGGCCAGCGTGATTGTGTCGCGCAGCGTATGAGCGAGATGAATGTCGGCGTACAGACTGGAGGCACACTCGATCGCCAGTGTCACGCCGATCTGCTGTGCGTGCACCACGCACGGGGCGATCATCGCGCAGAACCGCTCGGCGGCCTGCTCCCACGCCGACGCACCGCGACCCCCAGTGAGCATGTAGACGGTGTGCGCCCCAACCCGGGCCGCGGCGTCGATCACGGTGGACAGCGCTTCTTGCGCAAGCTGCGGTTCGCCGTCGAGTCGACCGCCGCCGAAGATGTGGGTCACCGCTTCCACGCGATAGGTATTGTGCTGCAAAAAGTCTGGAAACACCGGGTCGAGCAGTTGATCGTCCAGGATGCTCAACCGTGATACGCCCAGCCGTGCCCAATGTTGCTGGAGGTTCGCCAGCGGCTCGCCGTAGAACGTGACGTTGTGGACGGAGAGCCTTTCGTGGGCGGTCACCGGCGGTTCTCGATCTCGACGCCGAATCGCTCACGGAATGGCCGGAATTCCTCGTGCAACGCGCTGAGGTCTTCGCCGATATCGACGAGCAATTGGGTCGAGTACCGGAATTTGCCGTGCCGGTCGCCGCGGTTGTCCGCCAGGTAAGACCGCATCGCTTGCGCGGCCGCGGGCGTCAACTCCCGGCCGCTGAAGGCGTAGTAGCGCCGAACGGTCGCGACCTGATCGTCGACGAAGGCGGTGTAGCGCTCATGCAGGATCCGCGGATCGTCGACCATCGGGTTGCTCATCGTGTTGGCGACGCCGGCCCGCGTGAGGTCCAGGTGCATCTTGGCCAGGGCATTCAGGTCGACCGGCCCGACCATGCCTTCGGCGATGTCGGCCATCATCATCGTGCGCGACGCGGCTACCTGCACCGGGTCGCGATGCAGCCATACCAGCGTCGCATCGGGATAGGCGTCGAACATCTCGGCAAGCCGGAAGCCGTGAAAGCCTTTGAGCACCCAGTGCTTTCGCGGACGTTGATATTGCAGCTGCTGCAGCATGGCCTTGTGCAGCCGGTACTGTGCCGCGGCGTCGGTGGCCAGGCCGCTCACCAGTGACTGCATCGGGACCCGCCACCACGCGGTCGGCGTCATCACCCGGAAATCGAACGCCCAGGTCCGCTCGTCTTCCGGCAGGCCGTCGCCGAGCATGTCGTTGTAGGGATGGCTGTGCAGCCACTTAGGCATCTTGGCGTTGATCTCCCGCCAGTCGTCGTCGGCTCGCGCCCGGCGCGGATCGTTCGCGTCCGTCAGTCCCGGCGGCGGCGACGGATACATCACCTCCCAGAACCGGAGCGCCCGGGCGTCGGGGTCGACCGACATCAGCGCATGCATCAGCGTTGTGCCCGAACGTGGTTCGCCGGTGACGAACATCGGCGCGTCGATCACCTCGTCGGCAATGGGGTAGCGGTTGCGGTCCTCGACAAACTCCAGCCGCGAGGTCAGCAGCCACCGGCAGACCTCCTGAGCCGCTGCCTGGCCGGCGGCATCCATGCCGAGGACGTTGAGATGTTCGACGGCCAGCGCGAAACGCTGCGGCAGGGTGGGGTCGCCGTAGTCGGTCAGTCCCGTCTCAGCGGTCGCGGAAGCCAGCAGCTCGGCGGCGTTCAGAGTCAACGGACATCCCCGCACAAAGCGAGCAATTCCTGCTCGGCAGCAACGACATTCGCCGCTGACGAGGCGGCGTGACTGAGACCGGCCATCGCGCTGTAGTCGAGAATCTTGGGGACCCGGAGGCCGGCGTCCACAAACGTCTTGATGGTCGCGGCGACCTCTTTGGGCGTACCGTGCGGCACCACGGCGAGCAGCATCTCCGGTTGTGTCGCGGCCACGAACTCGACGATCCGGTCGCGGGTCAGCACCGCAGGGTCGATGTCCTGGAAGCCGCGCCACTGGGGGCCCATCGGGTGCTCGAAACCGAACCCGCGCAACGTCTCCGCCGACACCTGCAGAAGAAAGGCCTTCACCAGCGGCGCCCGCAGGATCTCCGCCAGCGCGGCCTCGTTCTCGCCGATCAGGCAGACCTGCATGAAACACGGCGTGATCGCCATCGGGTCGCGGCCGGCGCGTTCGGCGGATGTCCTTACCGTGGAGAGCATCTCGCCGTAATGCTCCGGGGTCCAGGCGCCCGCCGGCCACCAGCCGTCGGCGTAGCGGCCGGCGATGTCGAGCATCCTGGGGCCGCTCGCGCCGATCCAGATCGGTGGCAGTCGACCCGCATACGGTTCGGTGTCCAGTCGGGCGTGATGCAGCGAGTAGAACTGGCCGTCGAAGTCGACCGGCCCGTCGCTGTCCCACAGCAGCCGGATCACCCGCAGCGCTTCCTCGAACCGGGCGACCGGACGGGCGAAGTCGAACCCGTAGGGCAGGGTGTTCTCGCTCTCGCCACTGCCGAGGCCGAGGACGAACCGCCCGCGGGCGATGTGGTCGATGGTCAGCGCGGTCTGAGCGAGCATCGCAGGATGGCGGCGCACGGTGTCGACGACGGCGGAGACCAGCGGGACCTTGGTCGTCAGCGCCGCCGCCGCGGACGCCACCGCCAGCCCGTCGAGGTGGCGGTGCGGGGATGGCGAAACCGTTGCCAGATCGGTGAATTCGGGTGTCCAGATCGAGTCCGGCCAGAAGCTCACCAAGTGATCGGGCAGCCAGATCGAGTGGTAACGACCGCTGTCCAGATCGTCGAGCCGCGACAGATCCAGCGGCAGGGTGGTGCGCAGGAATGCGGCGGGCTGAACCTTCATCGAGACATGATGCTAAGCATCTGCACAGCGGCGTGTCGATGAAACGCAACATCCATCTGCCCGCCTCAGAGCGAAAGCGGCCGGCGGCAAATCGCGTGCGCCGCTAATTCGCTTGAAGGCGGGCACATCGGTACCTGCCCAAGTCTTGTGACGGGCGTGGCCGGTGGGGCTCAGGCCGGTGAGGGTCGACTGAAGTAGGGAAAGGCGTCCGCAATACGCCGAGGGTCGGGAGCGATGCCGGTGCCCAGCGGGGAGTTGGTCAGCAGCGACAGCATGTTGTCCATCACGTTGTCGCCCAGAGCGCGCCCGTTGAAGCCGGTGTAATCGAACGACGCGGGCGTGCCGACGGTGTAGGGCAGGGTGATCGACCCTAACAAGTCTGCGACGCGGTGGGCGTAGACAGCCGGTTCCGGTGATGTGCCCGCGAGGGTGACGTACTTGGTGACCGTGTCAATGGTGCTCGCGACGAACGCCGCGTTGTCGCCGGAAGGTGGTGTGCGATTGAAAGCTTCCCGCAGCTCGTCGTCGCTGAGAAAGAGGTGGGTGAACAGCGGCAGGCCCCAGCGGGCGACCTGCTGCTCGGGTGCGTGGCCGACCAGCGACACCGTTGACCAGGCGTGCACCGGCTTATCCGGGCCGAGTACGGCGTTCGGCACCTCGATGACGATGCCGCCGACGGTGCGGTCTGCGAAGAAGTTGACATGGTTGTCGAACGCACCGGGTTTGTACGAGCCCGCCGCGAAGGCGTCCTTGAAATCGTTGACCGCGACGGCATCGCCTCCGAACACGTCGTTGACAACGCCGGCGAAGGCGCGAATCCCGTTGTCTCCGAATACCGTTGTGCCGGTGGTCCCTGTCGCGACCACGCTCCCGGCGTCGCCCAGGGCTGCGTCGTCGCCGGTGGCAACCCGGATTTCGAAAATCTGCGCGTGCCCGTTGACGCCACCCGTTGGGACATGGACGACCTCGCCGAATCGGGCCTTGAACGACAGGTCCTCTCTGGCGTCTCCGTCGGTGTCGATACGGAACACATAGAGGGCCTCGTCGCGGAATGGCGCAGGCGTATGGATGGTGGCGGCAGCATTAACGGTCATTGCCAGCACTGTCGTGTCCGCCGACCCAGCGAAAAGATAGAAGTCGCAGAGATTCAGTCGTGGGTCTTCGCGCGCTGTAGGGGTGTCGAAGTGATGGGACACGAGACTGAGTCTGCTCGCCCGAAGGCGGGCACATCGGCGCATCCCCCGGAATGAACCGGCCCGCCACCTTGTCGGTGACGGGCCGATCGCAACGACGCTGAGGTCTAACCCTCGATGATGAACTCTTCGAGCTGGGCCCGCGCAATGTCGTCGGGCAACTGCTGCGGCGGGCTCTTCATCAGGTACGCCGACGCCGGGACAACCGGTCCGCCGACGCCGCGGTCCTTGGCGATCTTCGCCGCGCGCACCGCGTCGATGATGACACCGGCCGAGTTCGGCGAATCCCACACCTCGAGCTTGTACTCCAGGTTCAGCGGCACGTCACCGAAGGCGCGACCCTCGAGACGAACGTAGGCCCACTTGCGGTCGTCGAGCCAGCCGACGTGGTCGGACGGACCGATGTGCACGTCCCTGGTCTTGAACTCGCGCTGCAGGTTCGACGTGACGGCCTGAGTCTTCGAGATCTTCTTGGACTCCAGCCGCTCGCGCTCCAGCATGTTCAGGAAGTCCATGTTGCCGCCGACATTGAGCTGCATGGTTCGGTCGAGTTGGACGCCGCGGTCCTCGAACAGCTTGGCCATCACGCGGTGGGTGATCGTCGCACCGACCTGGCTCTTGATGTCGTCACCGACGATCGGCACACCGGCGTCGGTGAACTTCTTGGCCCACACCGGGTCGGAGGCGATGAACACCGGCAGCGCGTTGACGAACGCCACACCGGCGTCGATCGCGCACTGAGCGTAGAACTTGTCCGCCTCCTCGGAACCCACCGGCAGGTAGGAGACCATAACGTCGACCTTGGCGTCCCTGAGAACCTTCACCACGTCGACCGCGTCGGCGTCGGAAACCTCGATGGTGTCGGCGTAGTACTTGCCGATGCCGTCGAGCGTCGGGCCGCGCTGCACCGTCACGTTGGTCGGCGGCACATCGGCGATCTTGATGGTGTTGTTCTCCGAAGCGAAGATCGCCTCGGAAAGATCGAAGCCGACCTTCTTGGCGTCCACGTCGAACGCGGCGACGAACTTGACGTCGCGGACGTGGTACTGGCCGAACTTCACGTGCATCAGGCCCGGCACGGTGCTGTTCTCGTCCGCGTCGTAGTAGTACTGGACGCCCTGTACCAGCGAGGACGCGCAGTTGCCGACGCCGACAATGGCGACGCGGACCTCGGTGGACGCCTGCGGCGCGTTCTGCTCACTCATACGGCGTTCTCCTTGACTTTCCATGGGGGATTACTCGGCTCAGGCCTGCTCTGCGCTGCGTTGCGCAACACGTTCGGCCGCGATCAACTCGTTGAGCCAGTTGACTTCGCGCTCGCTGGACTCCAGCCCGAGTTGGTGCAGCTGGCGGGTGTAGCGGTCCAGTGAGTTGGTGGCCCGCGCTATTGCTTCACGCAGGCCTTCTCGACGTTCTTCGACCTGGCGGCGGCGACCCTCCAGGATGCGCATCCGTGCTGCGGCCGGCGTGCGGTTGAAAAATGCCAGGTGCACGCCGAACCCGTCGTCGGTGTAGTTGTGCGGGCCGGTGTCGGCCACCAGCTCGCTGAAGCGCAGCCGGCCCGCATCGGTCATTTCGTACACGCGCCGAGCCCGACGAACCGGCGTTCCTGCCGGGGCGGCGTTCTCGGCGATCAATCCATCGGTCTGCATCCGCCGCAGTGCGGGATAGAGGGATCCGTAGGAGAATGCCCTGAACGCCCCGAGCAGACCGGTCAACCGTTTCCGCAGCTCGTAGCCGTGCATAGGTGACTCGAGCAGAAGTCCCAGGATGGCGAGCTCAAGCACAGAGTCACCTCCTTTGCTCGGTTGAGTGCGACGCCGCTATGTCGGCGAACAGTCTCGCGCAATAGTATCGGCCCGATATATTCGGCGCCACTCCGGATTCCAGCTGCCGTTCTCGCTCCGTTCAACCACTGGTCGCCGGCGAGCTCGCCGGGTTGCAATCAGCGTGGTTACAAGCCTGTCGGTGACGGGCCCTTCCGGGCATACAAGGTGTCCATGCCTCCCCTTCACTTGCATTGGTTTCTTCCGACCTACGGCGATTCGCGCGACCTGATTGCCGGCGGGCATGGCAGCAGCATGCGCGGCGACCGGCCGGCCGACCTGAAGTACCTGATCCAGCTCGCGCAGGCGGCCGAGATCAACGGCTTCGAGGCGGTGCTGACCCCCACCGGCCTGTGGTGCGAAGACGCCTGGCTGTCCACCGCGATGCTGATCGGCAGCACCGAGACGCTGAAGTACCTGGTGGCGTTCCGCCCGGGGTTGATCAGCCCGACGCTGGCCGCACAGATGTCGGCCACCTTCCAATGGCAATCGCAGGGCCGGCTGCTGCTCAACGTGGTCACCGGCGGCGAGAGCTCTGAGCAGCGCGCGTTCGGGGACTTCCTGGACAAGCAGGACCGCTACGCACGCTGTGGGGAATTCCTCGACATCGTCCGTCGGCTGTGGACCGCCGAGACGCCGGTGACCGTCGACGGTGATCACCTGCGCGTCGAGCAGGCCTCGCTGGCACGGCGGCCTGATCCGCTGCCGGGGGTGTTCTTCGGCGGCTCGTCGCCGGAGGCCGGCCAGGTTGCGGCCCGCTACGCCGACACCTATCTGACGTGGGGTGAGCGACCCGAGCAGGTCAAGGAAAAATTGGACTGGATCCGTGGCCTGGCAGCGGCGCAGGGCCGGACACTGAGCTACGGCATTCGCCTGCACGTCATCTCGCGCGACACCAGCGAACAGGCCTGGGCCGAGGCGGAGCGGCTGTTGGGCGCGCTCAATCCCGAGACCGTGGCCGCCGCCCAGCAGTCGCTGGCCCGCTCCGAATCGGTCGGCCAACGCCGGATGCGCCAATTGCACGGTGGTGGGGACGATTACACGGTCGGCACGGATGCCCGCCGTCTGGAGATCTACCCGAACCTGTGGTCGGGCGTCGGCCTGGTGCGTGGCGGTGCGGGAACGGCCCTGGTCGGGTCGCACACCGAGGTGGCCGATCGCATCGCCGAATACGCCGATCTCGGGCTCGACCACTTCATCCTGTCCGGCTACCCGCACCTGGAAGAGGCCTACATCTTCGGTGAGGGCGTCCGCCCGATCCTCGCCGAGCGGGGCCTGCTGGATGACAGTGCGCGTCTCGCCCGCGCCGCAGAGCCGGTCAGGTCGGCGTTCTTGCCCAGGGTCGGCGAGGTCAGCGCTTCGTAGCTCCGACCCGCCCGGAATCGCGACCGACCTAACTCTCGGCACTGCCCACGCGGACGTACTCTGGTCATCGTGCGATTGCAGCGACAGGTGGTGGACTACGCGCTCAAGCGTCGGTCGCTGCTGGCCGAGGTCTACTCCGGCCGCACCGGTGTCACCGAAGTCTGCGACGCCAATCCCTACCTACTGCGCGCGGCAAAGTTCCACGGCAAGGCCAGCTCGGTCATGTGCCCGATCTGCCGCAAAGAGCAGCTGACGCTGGTCTCGTGGGTGTTCGGCGAGCACCTCGGCGCGGTGTCAGGGTCCGCGCGGACCGCCGAGGAGTTGGTCTTGCTAGCGTCGCGGTTCGAAGAGTTTGCGGTACATGTGGTGGAGGTATGTCGAACCTGCAGCTGGAATCACTTGGTCAAGTCGTATGTGCTCGGCGCGACTCCCGCGGCGCGCCCGCCGCGGAAGCGCAGCACCCGGACGGCGCGCGACGGCGCCCGCACGGCCAGTGAATAACGAAGGGCCGCAAGACCACTCAGCCGCTGACAACCCGAAAGGGGCAGGGGCCGATCGCGGGTCGAAGCAACCCCGGCGGACCCCTCCGAGGCCCCCCGTCCCGCCCGACGATCGGCTCACCACGATCCTTCCGCCGGTCACCGACGACGTGCCGAACCGCTTCAAGGATCCCATCGACGTCGTGAAGGCTGCCCTCGACGGCCGGCCTACGTCGCGGTCCGACCGGCGCGACCCGCTGGAGATGGCCTCGGCCGCGCTGGACGCCAAGTCACCGCCGCGCAAGCCGCCCGGCGGTGGACCGCCGCCGCCACCGAGCGGCCCGAAAAGGGGCCCCGCGGGTCTGCCGCCCAAGAAGCCACCGCTGCCGGGTTGGGCGCAACGCCTCGACTGGGAATGGCTCGAGCACGTCAACTGGAGGTGGGTCCGCCGCGGTATCTACGTGAGCGCTGTCGTGCTCCTGCTGCTGCCGATCGTCACCTTCGCGATGGCCTACTTCATCGTCGACATCCCCAAACCCGGTGACATCCGCACCAACCAGGTATCGACGATCCTGGCCAGCGACGGGTCGGAGCTGGCGAAAATCGTTCCGCCCGAGGGCAACCGGGTCGACGTCAACATCGACCAGGTACCTGTGCACGTCCGTCAGGCGGTGATCGCCGCCGAGGACCGCAATTTCTACTCCAATCCCGGCTTCTCCTTCACCGGATTCGCCCGGGCGTTCAAGAACAACATCTTCGGCGGTGACACCCAGGGTGGTTCGACGATCACCCAGCAGTACGTCAAGAACGCGTTGGTCGGAGCGCAGCGCGCCGGCGTCGGCGGCCTGGTCCGAAAAGCCAAAGAACTCGTCATCGCGACCAAGATGTCGGGGGAGTGGTCCAAAGACGAGGTGCTGCAGGCCTATCTGAACATCATCTACTTCGGCCGCGGCGCCTATGGCATCTCGGCCGCGTCGAAGGCCTACTTCGACAAACCCGTCGATCAGCTCACCGTGGCCGATGGCGCGCTGCTGGCCGCGCTGATCCAGCGGCCCTCGACGCTGGACCCGGCGGTGAATCTGGCCGGCGCCCAGGAGCGGTGGAACTGGGTGCTCGACGGGATGGTCGACGACAAAGCGCTCTCGGCGAAAGACCGCGCAGCCCAGCAGTTCCCGCCGACCGTGCCGCCCGAGCGGGCCCGCGAGCAGAACCAGACCACCGGACCCAACGGGCTGATCGAACGCCAGGTGACCAAAGAGCTGATGGAGCTCTTCAACATCGACGAGCAGACGTTGAACACCCAGGGCCTGCAGGTCACCACCACCATCGACCCGACCGCGCAGAAGGCCGCCGAGAATGCGGTGGCGAAATACCTGGCCGGCCAAGACGCCGACATGCGCACCGCGGTGGTGTCGATCGATCCGCACAACGGCGCAGTGAAGGCCTACTACGGCGGCACCGACGCCCACGGATTCGACTTCGCCCAAGCCGGTTTGCAGACCGGGTCGTCGTTCAAGGTATTCGCGTTGATCGCCGCGCTCGAGCAGGGCATCGGCCTGGGCTATCAGGTGGACAGCTCGCCGCTGACGGTCAACGGCATCAAGATCACCAACGTCGAGGGCGAAGGCTGCGGGGTCTGCAACATCGCCGAGGCGTTGAAGCGTTCGTTGAACACCTCGTACTACCGGCTGATGCTGAAGCTGAAGAACGGTCCGGAGGACGTGGCCCAGGCCGCGCACCAGGCCGGCATCGCCGACAGCTTCCCGGGTGTGTCGCACACCTTGTCCGAGGACGGCAAAGGCGGCCCACCTAACAACGGAATTGTGCTGGGCCAGTATCAAACTCGCCCGATCGACATGGCCTCGGCGTACGCGACGCTGGCCGATTCCGGCGTCTACCACCGCCCGCACTTCGTGCAGAAGGTGGTCAACTCCGAGGGCAAGGTCCTGTTCGACGCCACCACCTCCGACAACTCCGGCGAGCAGCGGATCCCCAAGGACGTCGCCGATAACGTCACCTCGGCGATGCAGCCGATCGCCTCGTACTCGCGCGGGCATGCGCTGGCCGGCGGCCGGCCGTCGGCGTCCAAGACCGGCACCACCCAGTTCGGCGACACCGACGCCGACAAGGACGCCTGGATGGTCGGTTACACCCCGTCGCTGTCGACGGCGGTCTGGGTGGGCACCGTGCGCGGCGACGTACCGCTGGTGACCAAGGGCGGCGCGGCGGTCTACGGTTCCGGTCTGCCGTCGGACATTTGGAAGTCGACGATGGATGGCGCCCTGAAGGGCACCAACAACGAGACGTTCCCCAAACCCACCGAGATCGGCGGATCTGCCGGCGTTCCCGCCGCGCCCCCGCCACCACCCCAGCCACCGCAGATGACGGTCATCCAGCCCACGATGGAGATCGCGCCGGGCATCACGATTCCGATCGGGCCGCCGACCACCGTCCCGGTGGCGCCCGTGCCCGTGGGTCCACCCCCGCCGCCGGGAGCACCCGAGCCGGGACCGCCGCCCCCGCCGTGACCGTCGCCGATCGCCCCGACATCTCACCGCGGCGGTTGGCCGACGATCTGCGCTCGGCCGACGACCGGGATTGCCCGAGCCGCAACGACTTCCTGGGCGCAGCCTTATCGAACGTCGTGGGCGGTCCGGTGGGACGACACGCGATCATCGGCCGGACCCGGGTCATGACACCGCTGCGGGTGATGTTCCTGATCGCGCTGGTCTTCCTGGCGCTGGGCTGGTCGACCAAGGCGCCGTGCCTGCAGACCGTCGGCACCGGTCCCGGCGACCAGCGCGTCGCCAACTGGGAAAACCAGCGGGCCTACTACGAGCTCTGCTATTCCGACACCGTGCCGTTGTATGGCGCGGAGTTGTTGAGCCAGGGCCGTTTTCCGTACAAGTCGAGTTGGATCGAGAAGGACGGCGGCGGCAAGCCGCAAACCCGGTACGACGGAAAGCCCGCGGTGCGCTACATGGAATATCCGGTTCTCACCGGGCTGTACCAGTACGTGTCGATGTCGTTGGCCAAGACCTACACAGCGGTGAGCAGGATCGTTCCGCTGCCGGTGATCGCCGAGGTGGTGGTGTTCTTCGACATCTCCGCGCTCGGGTTGGCGCTGGCCTGGCTGGCCACCCTGTGGGCGACCGCGGGTCTGGCCGGGCGTCGGGTGTGGGACGCCGCCCTGGTGGGGGCCTCGCCGCTGGTGATCTTTCAGATCTTCACCAACTTCGACGCGCTGGCAACGGCTTTGGCGCTCGGCGGGCTGCTGGCCTGGGCGCGGCGGCGGCCGGTGCTGGCCGGAGTCCTGATCGGCCTGGGCGGCGCGGCCAAGCTGTATCCGCTGTTGCTGCTGGGCCCGTTGCTGGTGCTGGGCATCCGGACCGGACGGTTCGGCGCTGTGGTCCGTACCGGGGTCGCGGCGGTGGCGACATGGTCGGTGGTGAACCTGCCGGTGCTGATGCTCTTTCCACGGGGCTGGTCGGAGTTCTTCCGGCTGAACGCCCGTCGCGGCGACGACATGGACTCGCTGTACAACGTCATCAAGTCGTTCACCGGTTGGCAGGGCTTCGATACGGGTCTGGGGTTCTGGCAGCCGCCGGCCAACCTGAACATGGTCGTGCTGGCGCTGTTCGGATTGTCCTGCGCGGCAATCGGTTACGTCGCGCTGACCGCGCCGCGCCGACCGCGGGTGGCGCAGCTGGCGTTCTTGGTGGTGGCGACGTTCCTGTTGACCAACAAGGTGTGGAGCCCGCAGTTCTCGCTGTGGTTGGTGCCGCTGGCGGTCCTTGCACTGCCGCATCGGCGAATCTTGTTGGCGTGGATGACCATTGACGCGCTGGTCTGGGTGCCGCGAATGTACTACCTCTACAGTGTGCCCGATCGAGGGCTGCCTCAGCAGTGGTTCACCGTGACGGTGTTGCTGCGCGACATCGCGGTGCTGATCCTATGCGCGCTGGTGGTCCGCCAGGTCTATCGGCCGGGCGACGACCTGGTCCGCTGGGGGGGACGGGTCGACGATCCGGCCGGCGGAGTGTTCGATCGTGCCCCTGATGCGCCACCGACCTGGCTGCCAGGCTGGTTGCAGCCCCGCGGTCTGCAGCGCGCGGCCGCGCCGCCGTCGGCCGATCACGATTTCGCAAGCCCGGCCACCGTCCGGTAGCCTACGACGGTTGCCGACGCAGGCGACCCTCCTGCCACGGAGAAATGAGCCGTGGCCGCAAACGACCATAGGAGGTGATGAGGTTCCCATGCGTCCATACGAAATCATGGTCATCCTCGACCCCACTCTCGACGAGCGCACCGTTGCTCCGTCGCTGGAGACCTTCCTCAATGTTGTCCGTAAAGACGGCGGCTCTGTGGACAAGGTCGACATCTGGGGTCGACGTCGGCTGGCGTACGAGATCGCCAAGCATGCCGAAGGCATTTACGCGGTGATCGATCTGAAAGCCGCCCCCGCGACGGTGTCCGAGCTCGACCGCCAGCTCAGCCTGAACGAGTCGGTGCTGCGCACCAAGGTGATGCGCACCGACAAGCACTGAGACCTGTTGGCGAATGACCGCGTCGCGTCTGACCGCTTGCGTAGGCTCAGCGTGAATCATTCGTCGCTTCCGGTTGCACCGAGGAGGAACTAGTGGCTGGTGACACTGTCATCACGGTTATCGGAAACCTGACCGCCGATCCCGAACTGCGTTTTACGCCGTCGGGCGCGGCCGTCGCGAACTTCACGGTGGCGTCGACCCCGCGGATGTTCGACCGTCAGACCAACGAGTGGAAGGACGGCGAAGCGCTGTTCCTCCGCTGCAACATCTGGCGGGAGGCTGCCGAGAACGTGGCCGAGAGCCTCACCCGTGGTTCGCGCGTGATCGTCAGCGGACGGCTCAAGCAGCGTTCGTTCGAAACCCGTGAGGGCGAGAAGCGCACCGTCGTCGAGCTCGAGGTCGACGAGATCGGCCCGTCACTGCGGTACGCCACCGCCAAGGTGAACAAGGCCAGCCGTAGCGGCGGCGGCGGTGGCGGATTCGGCGGCGGAGGCGGCGGGGGATCCCGCGGCCAAGCGCCGGCCCAGAGCGGCGGCGGCAGCGCCGGCGGTGACGACCCGTGGGGCAGCGCCCCGGCATCGGGCTCGTTCGCCGGCGGCGACGACGAGCCCCCCTTCTAAAAACTTCTATACGACAGAACGAAAGAGAAAGACATGGCGAAGTCCACCAAGCGGCGTCCGGCGCCGGAAAAGCCGGTCAAGACCCGCAAGTGCGTGTTCTGCTCCAAAAAGGGCCAGGACATCGACTACAAGGACACCCAGTTGCTGCGGACCTACATCAGCGAGCGCGGCAAGATCCGTGCCCGCCGGGTGACCGGCAACTGCGTCCAGCACCAGCGCGACGTCGCGATCGCGGTCAAGAACGCCCGCGAGGTGGCGTTGCTGCCCTTCACCTCCTCGACGCGGTAACCGCGGTACGCAGAACGGAATCATCAGAACAATGAAGCTCATTTTGACTGCCGACGTGGACCACCTCGGTTCCGTCGGCGAGACCGTGGAGGTCAAGGACGGCTACGGCCGCAACTTCCTGCTGCCGCGTGGCCTGGCGATCGTCGCCTCCCGCGGCGCCCAGAAGCAGGCCGACGACATCCGTCGCGCCCGCGACACCAAGCAGGTCCGCGACCGCGAGCACGCCAACGAGATCAAGGCCGCCATCGAGGGCCTCGGCTCCGTCTCGCTCGCGGTGAAGACCGCCGGCGACTCGGGCAAGCTGTTCGGCTCCGTCACCACCAGCGCCGTGGTCACCGCCATCCGCAAGGCCGGCGGCCCCAACCTCGACAAGCGCGTGGTGCGGCTGCCCAAGACCCACATCAAGGCCGTCGGCAGCCATCCGATCACGTTGCACGTGCACCCCGAGGTGGACGTGAAAGTCGCACTCGACGTCGTCGCGGAGGCCTGAGCGCCCAAACCCGTAACCCCCGGTGGCGGCCCGTAGCGGCGGCCCCGGGGGTTTTTGGTGTCCGCATAGCGAACACCTGGCCGCCAGCAACCATTAGCGAACGTTACCGTCCGTTAACGCGGGTAATCATCCGGCGAAACACAACACGCCCGAAACGGCAACCCCGCCCGACACGCCGAACGAATTCCCATCCACACGAAATACCTAGGTGTGTGGTGCGCTTATCTGCAGCGATGCCGCAACGGTGCAGATTGCTCCACAAGTTCTCCACACCCCCTCAACACGGGCGCAGATGGATATGCACACACCATGCACAGGTCTATGAACAACCGCGGTTGTTGTCCTCGCCAGCAACCTTTAACGTCGACCCGTCGTGAGGTGATGCTGGCGTTCGAAGATCGGCTGTCTGGTCCGTGGTGGGTGTCCCGCCGTCCGCGGGCCGAGTCGGTCACGAGGGCGAAGGCCGCCGATCCGCCCGGGGTGGGGGACCCCCCAATTGTGGGGGGTGAGTCGGGCGGTCGGGTTGAGTCGAGCGGTGTCGGTGGTGTGCCCTAACGTCATGCCATCGGCGTCGAATATGCGTTCGAACGTCGCGGAGGAGGCGGGAGTCTAGTGGCTGTCGTTGATGATCTGGGTCGACCGGATACCGGAGCTCCGAGTGAGGACTACGGCCGTCAGCCGCCCCAGGATCTCGCCGCCGAGCAGTCGGTGCTCGGCGGCATGCTGCTGAGCAAGGACGCGATCGCCGACGTGCTCGAGCGGCTACGGCCCAGCGACTTCTACCGCCCGGCGCACCAGAATGTCTACGACGCCGTCCTGGATCTGTACGGGCGGGGTGAGCCGGCCGACGCGGTGACGGTCGCCGCCGAGTTGGACCGTCGCGGGCTGCTGCGCCGGATCGGCGGGGCGCCCTATCTGCACACGCTGATCTCGACGGTTCCGACCGCGGCCAACGCCGGCTACTACGCCGGGATCGTCGCGGAGAAGGCGCTGTTGCGCCGGCTCGTCGAAGCCGGCACCCGGGTGGTGCAGTACGGCTACGCCGGCGCCGAGGGTGCCGACGTGGCCGAGGTCGTCGACCGCGCGCAGGCCGAGATGTATGAGGTCACCGAGCGGCGGATGTCGGAGGACTTCGTCCCGCTGGAGGACCTGCTGCAGCCGACGATGGACGAGATCGACGCCATCGCCTCCAATGGCGGTGTGGCGCGCGGGGTGCCGACGGGGTTCACGGAGCTCGACGAGCTGACCAACGGACTGCACCCGGGCCAGATGATCATCGTCGCGGCCCGTCCCGGGGTGGGCAAGGCCTTGGCGTTGGACACGCCGCTTCCGACGCCGGATGGCTGGACGACGATGGGCGAGGTCGCGGTCGGCGATCAACTAATCGGTGCCGACGGCCGGCCGACGCGAGTGGTCGCCGCGACCGTGGTCATGCTGGGCCGGCCGTGCTATGAGATCGAGTTCTCCGACGGAACCGCGATCGTCGCCGACGCCGAGCATCAGTGGCCCACCGCATACGGCATCCGCAACACGGACTACCTCCGGGGCGGTTTGGACACTATCGCCGCAATAGGCGCGGGCGCCAGCTACGGGAATCGTGCGGGTGCGACCACTCTGATGGCGCCGGTATTGCAGGTCGATTCGGTGCGGCCGGTCCCTACCGTTCCGGTGCGTTGTGTGCAGGTCGACAGTGTCGATCACCTGTACCTGGCGGGCCGAGGCATGGTTCCCACCCATAACTCGACGCTCGGCTTGGATTTCATGCGGTCGTGCTCGATCAAGAACCGGATGGCCAGCGTCATCTTCTCGCTGGAAATGAGCAAGTCCGAGATCGTCATGCGACTGCTGTCCGCTGAGGCGAAGATCAAGTTGGGTGACATGCGGTCGGGCCGGATGAGCGACGACGACTGGACCCGGCTGGCGCGGCGGATGAGCGAAATCAGCGAGGCGCCACTGTATATCGACGACTCGCCGAACCTGACGATGATGGAGATTCGCGCGAAGGCGCGGCGGCTGAAGCAGAAAGCCGACCTGCGCCTGGTCGTCGTCGACTACCTGCAGCTGATGACGTCCGGCAAGAAGGTCGAATCGCGGCAGATCGAGGTCTCCGAATTCTCCAGGCATCTCAAGCTTTTGGCCAAGGAGCTGGAGGTTCCGGTGATCGCCATCAGCCAGCTGAACCGTGGCCCGGAGCAACGCACCGACAAGAAGCCGATGCTGTCGGACCTACGTGAGTCCGGATCACTGGAGCAGGACGCTGACATGGTCATCTTGCTGAACCGGCCTGACGCGTTCGAGCGCGACGACCCGCGCGGCGGCGAGGCGGATTTGATTGTGGCTAAACACCGTAACGGGCCGACCAAGACGGTGACCGTTGCTCACCAGTTGCATCTCTCGCGCTTTGCTAACATGGCGCGGTAGTGATTTCAGGAAATTTAGCGGCGAATTATATTGTGCTGCAAAGAAGTTCGTCGCACTCGATTTTCAGAACCGCCGTTCAGCCCGGCCATGCCCATTCGCCGGCGGTCCGACCAAGACGGTCAGCATCGCCTACCAGCTGTACCCGTCGTACTTGACGTAACTGTTACTTATCGGCAGGCTCGATATGCGTGATGTGTACCGGGTTGTCTAGGAAAGCGACAACAGGTCGGGTCGCAGCGGATGCCTCCACGACGGTTGGCGAAGCTAAGCCTGGTCCGGCGTCGAATCCGCGTAGTCCCAAGACAGTGTTCTCACGGGTGTCATGCGGATGTAGGTGGAGCCCGGTCTGGGTGCGGTGGGCCATTCGGGCTCGGGCACGCCCCGTAACCGGGCACCTGCCCTCGCGAGCTGAAGCGTTTCGCTTGGTTCGCGAACGATAACGGCGTGACCTTGGAACATCACTCCCCGGATATCTGCCATGCTGGAGCCGTCTTCGAGCAAGATACTGACGTTCGGGTTGCTTTCGACGTTGGCAACTTTGCGTGTCCCATCTCGGACACCCATGATGATGTCGCGGTCAAGGCGAAAGTATCCAAGGGGTACGGTGTGCGGGAATCCGTCCTTGTCGATGGTGCTCAGTATCGCCCAGGATGGGCGGCTATCGACATACGCCTCAATTTGTTCGTCACTGAATTTTCGTGGCATGAACGAGGTTAGCAAGATTGAAATCAGCGGCGTGCTTCCCGAGATCCCAATCCAGTGGTTCGACAGGCACGTCCGATGACCCTCGGGTTGGAATGTCAGCCGAGTGCTTGAGTCTCGGTCGCTAGCTTCTCCTGGCTAGCCGCCCACGACGCAAGTAGGGCGAGACCGTCCGCGGTCGCCGTACCAGCCGGCGCGGTGTAAACGTTCAGGTGCAGGCCCGGGTCGGCAGGCAGCTCCATCGACTCGACGTCCAGGTCGAGCTCGCCCACTACCGGATGGTGCACACGCTTGCGTCCGGATCGGTGCAGACGCACATCTTGAGATGCCCACCGCCGCCGAAATAGCTCACTGCGCGTTGACAATTCACCGACTAGGGCGATCAGCTCCTCGTCATGCGGATTGCGGCCAGCTTCCATACGTAGCTTCGCGGCCGCATCGCAGACGATCTGGTCATAGTCGACGAAGAACGTTTTGGCCGCTTCGGGATCCAGATACACGAACCGCGCGGTGTTCGCCGGCCGTCGCGGATCGGCCAGCACCGGTGAATACAGCGCGCGGGCAAGTTGATTCATGGCCAGTACGTCATAACGGCCGTTGCGAATCCAGGCCGGCGCATCGGTGATGGCGTCGAGCACCTGCTGAAGCGCCGGACGCACTGTCACGGCGGGCCGCCGACGGCGTGGACCGCTCGGCGACTTGGACTGCCGCGCAAGGTGGAATAGGTGATCGCGCTCAGCCTCGTCGAGTTGCAAGGCAGAGGCCAACGCGTCGAGCACTCCGTCGGAGGCGCCGGTGAGGCTGCCGCGCTCCATACGCACGTAGTAGTCGACCGATACCCCTGCCAGGAGAGCTACCTCTTCGCGGCGCAGACCTTTGACCCGGCGCTTGCCGCCGTAGGCGGGCAGTCCGGCCCGCTCGGGCGCGATCCGTGCGCGACGCGAGCTCAGGAATTCCCTGATCTCAGTGCGCAGATCCATCGTGGCCACCCCTTCACCGTAGGACCTGTCCGCAGGCGAAGGGAGGTTCTGCTGGTACCCCGACGGCTACGCACCCCCTCGCGCGGCATGCGCTCAGCGTCGTAGCAGGAAAAGGCCCGCGTCGGCGCCCGGGTCGCCTAAGCGGTCGTGGCTATGCCACCGTCGACCGGGATGATGGCGCCCGTCAGGTAGGCGCCAGCCCGGCTGGCGAGGAATGCGGCGATACCGGCCATGTCGTCGTCGCGGCCGATCCGGCGTAGCGGTGCCGACGCCGCGATGGCATCGCCGAACTCATCGAGGGTGGCCTCCATCATGTGCGACGGGAACGGTCCCGGGGCCACCGCGTTCACCGTAACGTGCTGCGGGCCCAGCTCCTTGGCAAGCACTCTGGTGAGCTGATGGAGTGCCGCTTTGCTGCTGGAGTACGAGTAGTTGGGCCGCTGGGGAATATGGATGGCGGCGATGCTGCCGACGTTGATGATCCGTGCGGGATCGTCAGCGGTGCCGGCCCTGCGGAGTACGGGTAGCAGCGCCTGCACGAGCCAGAACGGTGACTTCAGATTGAGGTCGATGATCGTGTCCCAGGCCTCGTCCGGGAACGTGGCCAGCGGCTCGTCCCACATTGCGCCCGCATTGTTGACGAGGATGTCCAGGTGCTCTGAATCGGCCGTGACGAGGTCGGCGAGGCGCCGACACTCGTCGTGTCTGGACAGGTCGGCGGGAATCGCCTGCACGTCACCGAATTCGGACAGCAATCGTTGCGCCTGCGCGCACGCCTCAGCCTTGCGTGAGCTGATCACGACGCGGGCGCCCGCTTGGAGAAGCCCGCGCGCCATCATCATCCCGATGCCCCTGGTGCCACCAGTAACGAGGGCGTACTTTCCAGTCAGATCGAAAAGTTCTGTGTGGGTGGCTAATTGGGCGTCGGCCATGGATGTCCTTTCGTCCAGGATTGGGGTGCGAATATGCGCTGACACTGTCGAGCGTCCGGTTCGGCCACAGGAATTGCCAACGCCGACTTATATAGGTTTGCAGTCGTTCTGGGCGCGGGGGAGACCCTCTTGATGCAGGTACTGTGAGGGCCACCCTCGCTTTATGGATTGACTTCCACGGGCGGGCACCGACGCGATCAGCACGCCGGCGTGTGCGTCGCGCGACTCCAGATACTTCTGCACCACATAACCGCCCATCGAGTGGCCGATTACCACAGGCTTGGTGGGCAGGCGGTCGGCGACCGATGCCACATCCTCGACGTAGTCAGCGACCGAACAGGTGCGCAAAGGCTTGGGGGAGAAGCTGTTTCCGTGGCCGCGAAGACTGACGGCGAGCACACGGTAACCCTGGCCGGAGAAATAGCCCAAGAAATGTTCGTCCCAACACCAGGCCCCATGCCATCCGCCGTGAATGAAGAGTAGCGGCGCCGGATGCGCTTGACTGGACGACCCCCTGTCGATCACCTCGAGCATCAGCGGGACGCTTTGCAAAGGAGCGTGCGAACGCAGTCATTGCGGCCACGTCGTGGGGCCCTCAGCAAGCGCGATTTCCTAGAAGCTCTGATCGTTGACATCGACGGAGGGGCAACGACTCGGCAGAAATCCGCACGTGGCGACTGGCGAACAGGGGGGGCAGAGCGGCCGGCGCCGAAAGGAATTCTGGCACCGTGGACCGGACGGCGCTGAATGCCTGGATTCCCGGCGTGCTCAGCGAGCCGGCGAAAGCATCTGCTTCCATCCATCGTCGTCGGCACGGGAGGAGTTGGTCACCGTGTACTGCGACCCGTCAGGGCCGGTCACCTCGCCGGATTGCGGGCGGTATATCGCCGCCGGGCCGGCGAAAGGGGTGTAGATGCAAGGGTTGGGTTGTTGGCCGTTGCACTCGACGGAGCCCGCACCCGGCCGCTGCAGCGGATCACTGGTCGGCGGAGGCGTCTGGCCACCCGGCGGTAGTTGGTCGGCCGGTAGCGGGTTCATCCCGTTGTTGACCGACGGGGCCGGGATCACAAAGCCGGGTTTGACGGCCTGATTGCAGCGCGCGGCCGGTGCCGGGCAGTTCAGGACTTGGTCGGGATCTCCGTACCAGGGGTTGGTGCCCAGCGGAACGTAGGGCTGATTGCTATGGCACTCCGCGGCCGTGGCCGCCCGCTTGCCGGCGACATCCTGGCATGGATAGTTACGCGCTCCCCGGACAACGTTAGCCGGGATATCTTGTGGGACTTTGCAGTACAGCGTCTCAGGTTGTGGTTTGGTGCTGGTGTCGGCAGGGGAGCGCCACTGTGAGGCCGGCAGGTATCCGGTCAGGCAGGGTGGGGGCTGATTGACAGTCAGGTCGAAGTCGAGCGCGGCCCGTCCAGGGTAGGGCGCGACGACCGCCTGGGCATTTGCCGCCGCCTGCGGCAGCAGCACCAGTGTCTGTTCGAAGCCTTTGTGGTAGCGCTTGAGCATGTCGAGGACGATCTCAAGGTTGGCCAGGGTCTGCGGCAGCGAGTCGCGAATGTCGCCGAACACGCTCGTCAGCCTGTCGGCGGTAGGGGCGGCCTGACCCAGGGCGCTGCGCAACGCCGAGTCCTGGGCAGCGCTTTGACTGGCCAGGGTGTTGAGGTTGGCCGACCAGCGGGAGATCGCGTCCGCGGAGCTGACCTGAGAGTCCAGGATCGGAGCGGAGTTGGCGATGATGTCGTTGACGGGGCCCAAGTTGTTCTTCAAGTCGCCCGCGATTGACGTCGTGGCGTCGACGAGGCGTCGCAGGGACGGGCCCAGTCCGCCGAATGCGCTTGACGTCTCGTCGAGCAACGTAGCGATCTTGTCGCGGGGCAGCGCAACCAGGCTCTTGTTCGCGGCGTCCAAGGCCGGCCCGACCTCGCTGGGCACCGTTGAGTCGGTAATGGTCTGCCCATTGCGCAAATAGGCGTGGGAGTGTCCGTTGGCGACCAGATCGAGGTATTGCTCGCCGATCGCGGAGACTGAGTGCACGTTTGCCGAGGCGTCGGCCGGGATTCGGTAGTGGTCGCTGATGGTCATCTCCGCGCGCACCCCTCGACGGGTGGGTTCCACCGAGGTGACCCGACCGATCGTGATACCGCGGTATGTGACGTTGGCTGTCGAGTACAAACCCCCGGATCGCGGCAATTCCACGTAGAGCTTGTATTGCCCGACGCCGACGAGTGCGGGCACCCGCAGGTAGTACCAACTCAGCGCCACCAGTGTGATGGTCGTCAGGATGGTGAAAGTGATGAGCTGGATCTTGATCAGTCGGGTCACCATCGCTCAGCCGGCCCTCTCCACCAGCGGACCACCGGGCGCGTCGTGTGGGTTCGGGGTGAATCGCACGTCGGGGATCATCGTGTTGGGGTCGCGGCCCCACGACTGCTCTAGGGCCCGCAACATCCCCGACACCCCGGTGCCGGTAAGCAGCCCGTTGTCCAGCGCGCTGAGCGTGAGGTCCAGGGTCAGCGATGCGTTGATGTAGTCCCCGCGAACCAGTTTCGGCACGGCATCGATGTCGAACGGCGGGGTGAAGCTCAGTTTGAGCGCACCAAGTAGGTAAGGCGCTGCTCGGCCCAGTTCGGTCAGCGGTCGCGCCAGACGTGCCAGGTTCTGGTCGAAGTTGGTCCGCGCGTTGGTCAGCACGTTGTCGGCGTTACTGCTGAACTGTCCCAGCGCCTCCACGGCTTTGATGAAAGTGTCGCGGGTATTGGCGAAATGCTTTATCAATGCCGGGAATTCGGTCAGCACCTGGTCGAGTGTGGCGCTACGGTTGGCCACGATCGTCAGCAGCCGGTCGCTCGAGTTGATCGCTCGGGTCAGGTCGTCGCGCTGGGCGTTGAGTGCGGCGGTGAAAGTGTCCAGCCTGGTGAGGAATTCGCGGATCTGATCGCCGCGGCCATTGAGAATGGCGTACGCCTCGTTTTGCACCACTTCGAGATTCGGGATGCCGCCGCCCGACAGGACGGTGGCAATACTGGCCAGTGTCCGCTCGGTAGTGGGAAATGCCGAAGAGTTCGCCAGCGGTATGGTGTCGCCGCTTCTCAGAGGCTGCCGTGCGGGGTGGGGTGGGGCGGCCAGTTCCACGTGCTGGGAGCCGAGCAGACTGGTCTGCCCGATCATGGCTGTGGCATTGGCTGGTAACCGCACCTCGGGCTGCAAGTCCAGCTCCAAGGTGGCGACCCAGTTCTGAAACGTGATGGCGCGTACGGTGCCGACGAACACATCAGCGACGCGCACCCGGCTATTCACGTTGAGGGCCAACGTATCTGGCATCTGGACGAAAATGGTCAGATGGCGCGATCCGGTACCGGGCCCACCGGGCAGGGGCACGTTGGCGATTCCGTGCCAGGCCCCGCAGCCGACGAGCATCAGCGCCGCGACTGCCAGAACCATGACTTTGGACCCGGCTCTGCCGACCACAGCGAGGCTGAATGCGACGGGCCTCACTGACCTGCTCCACCCGGAATCACGCCGGGCGCCGGCGTCGGCGGCGGCCCTGGTTGCGGGTACCACGGTGGGGGCAGCGGATTTCTCTCGTCGTAGGAGTCCGGCGGCCCCGGCAACGATGCCGGCCCGACGTGATCCGCGGCGGCCGGCGCGGGGATGTCAGCACCGCCCATCAACTCCGACAGAGACTGTGGGGTCATCATGTTCTTCGTTGCCGGCTGAACATCGACGCCCTGCATTCCTGGCGCCACAATCCACCCCGGCTCGTGATTGCCGTGAGAGAACAATGTGTCGCGCGCCCAGATACCGGGCACCGTGGTGTCCTTGTATCCCGGCGGCGGATGCAAACGCGGATCGGAGTAAGAGACCATTTTCGGCAGGACCTCAGCGGTGTTCAACGGGTTTGCGCCGAAAGGCAAGAAGTTGAACTTGATTGCGTCGAGGACGGGCGCCAAGTACTGGGCGCACAGCTCCGCGGAGTCCTGATACCCGAGACGGCTGCCGGCTTGAATCGCGCTGCAGATGAACTCCATCGGGTTGGCGAAGTTGACGATCGCCGGGGCGGCGGTCAGGGCACCTTGCGCGGGCGAGAACACGTTCGCGGCGTTCGCGGCGGCGTTCGGTGAGGCATGCAGGAACGTTTCCAGACTCTGCCGCGGTTCGGGTTGTAAGACAGTGGTGGTGACATCGGAGAGGTCATCGATGCTCTTGGTCAGCGCCGGCCCGTTCTGATCGACGAACGTGCGGATCGTGGGTAGCAGATTGTTGAAATCCTTGATGGCATCGGCCAGGTCGTGGTCGGAGTGGGTCAGCGAGCCGGTTATCTGGGCGAAATCGGTATTGAGTGCAACGAACTTGTCGTCGCTTTGATGCAGGGCGTTGACGAATGTGGCCAAGCTCTTGACGACGGCGAAGAAGTCTCCGCGGCCCGCATTCAGGGTGCTCAACGCATCGGACAGGCTTCCCAGAGCGTCGTGGATCTGCTTGCCCTTGCCCGCAAGACCGTCGGCGGCGGACTCGATCAGGGCGCCGAAGGGACCCTTGGGCTGATCAGGTGTTGGGCCCAGCTGCTTGAGGATTCGACTCAGCGAGTCACGCAGCTGGTCGTACTCCACTGGCACCTGGGTGCGTTCCAGTGGGATCACTGCGTTGTCGGCCAACTGTGGGCCGCCCCGGTAGGGCGGGGACAGTTGGATCGTGCGGGACGCCACCAAACTCGGGTTGAGGATCGACGCGCTCGCGTCGGCGGGCACCTTGTATTTCGATTTGTAGTGAAAGGTGACTTTCATTTTGTCGCCGTCCGGTTCGATCTCGTCGATCGAGCCGACCTTGACCCCCATGATCTCCACCTTGTCGCCGGGATACAGGGCGAGCGTGTCGGTGAAGTATGCGACAGCCGAACGAGTGGTCAGTTTCGTGTACAGCTGCCCGCCGATGAGCGTGCCGATGACTGCGAGCAGCGCGGCGAGGGCGGCAATGAACACTGCGCGGTGAGAAAGATTGGGCAGCTTGATATGTCGCGCGCTATTCGTCGTGGTCACGTCAGCCTCCTGTTCCGGGTGTGCGGACGCCGACCGGCGGCCCGGGCGCGGCAGGGATCGGCGGGTTCGCTGCCGGCGCATTGTTTGCCGGCCCGGGCAGGGGACCCACCGGCACCGTCCGTGCACCCGGCGGGCCGGGCGCCAGGGTCGCCGGGATGCCGGGGACGTCGGGTGCCGACCGGCCGGGGATGGCCGCTGACGGGACCCCGGGGGTGTCGGGCGTAGCGGCGGGGTTGGGCGGCGAGCTCAGCACCTTCGGTCCCACGTAGCCCGGGGTGTCGCCGAACGGCCCGGCGGTCAGGCCCGCGCACGGTAATGGGTTGCCCGGACTGGGAATACCGTCGGCCGGTGGGGTGTAGGAGCACGGCGAGCCGGGAGGCACCGCTGGCCCGGGGTGATCGGGTGTGCCCTCGAGCACGCGGGGCGACGGGGGAGGTGCGCCGTTGGCGAAACGGGTCCCGTTCGGGTCGGGGAATCGGAACGCCGGCAGCCCTGCGTTGCGCCAGAATTCCGCGGGATCGATGCCGCGCTTCTTGAAGGCTGCGTCCACGTACGGCTGCAAGATGGGGAAAGGCAACAGGTTTGACAGCATCGCCTTGAAATACGGACCCGACGCGGCGGCGTCCCCGGCCCCGGTGACGTAGCGCGCGAGTCTGACCACCGTCTCGCTGAGATCGCTCTTGTGGCGCGCCAGCAGACTGGTGATGGTGTTGAGCTGTTTGAGGACGTCGGTGAGGTTCGGGTTGTCTTTGATGAAGCCCGCCACCTGCTGCGACACCGCGGATAAGTGTTGTAGGAACCGGTCGATAGCGCGACCGCGCTCATTGACCGCGGCGAGCAGGGTTTGGGCGTCGACAAGCAGCTCGTTGATCTGGTCTCCGCGGCCACCCAGCACCGCGGCGATCTTGTTGCCTTTGGCCAGCAGCGCCTTGATCTGGTCATCGCGCTGACCGATGCTGTCGGAGAAGCGCTGCACCCCGCGCAACGCATCCGACAGGTGCGGGTAGGTCTGGACGATCGTCGCCGAAAGCACGTCCAGCGATCGTCGGACGGTGTCGACGTCCCAGCCCGACGCCGCTTTCGTCACGTCGGAGAAGGCGTCATAGATTTGATAGGGCGTCGTGGTCTGCCCGGCGGGCAATACCTCGTTGGCGCGCAGTGTTTGCGTTCCGCGCGGCTGGATCTCCAGATCTCTGCGTCCGAGGAGGGTGTCGGTGCGGATCGCGGCACGGCTCTCGGTGCCGATCCGGTGGCCGCCCAGTGTGTACCCGATGATGACCTTGTCGCCCTGGATGTCGACCGAGCGCACTTGCCCGACTTCGACCCCGGCGATGCGGACCTTGTCCCCCCGGTTCAGCTGAGCAGTGTCGACGAACTGCGCGTAGAAAGTCGGGGTGGCGAACAGCATCGGTACGCTGGCGTAGCTTTGGCCGACTCCAATCGTCAACAGCGCGATGATGACGCCCATCAGGCCGGTGCGAACCCGGTTGAATCCCTCCTGCGTTCTCATTGCGGCGTGCACCGACCGGTCGGCTGGCCCACAAGCTTGACGGTGCGCACCGGGCCGCCCGGCTGCAGACCGTTCAGCTTCACGGAGAGGTCGCACAGGTAGAAGTTGAAGAAGTCGCCGTAAATCCCCCCCGACCGGGCGGCGATCTGAAGTGCCCCAGGCACTTTGGTGAGCAAGTCGTCGAGCTGGTCGCGCTGGTCGACCAGCGGCTGCTGCAGGGTCTCCAGCTTGCCCACGGTGGTCTTGAGCACGGGGCGGTCGTCGCTGAGCAGATCCGCCACGGCGCCGCCCGCGTTGGAGATGTCCGCGGCGCTGTCGGCCAACGGGTCGGCCTGATTCCTGAGCCCGGTGATCAGGACCTGGAAATTGTTGATGGTGTCGTCGAATTGGGTCTGGTGATTGACCGTGGTCGTCAACACGGTGTTGAGATTGTTGATCACCTCACCGAGCGCTTGGTCGCGGTCGGCCAGCGCGGAAGTCACCTGCGCGGTTTTATCCAGGATGTCGCTGATGGTGCCCCCCTGGCCCTGCAACGCAGTCAATAACGAGGACGCGATGGCGTTGACCTTCTCGGGGTCCAACGCCTTGAACAACGGCCGGAAACCGCCGATGAGCGCGTCGAGATCCAGTGCGGGCGAGTTGCGCTCGATGGGAATGGTGGCACCGGCCGCCAACCTGTGGTTGCTGTCGCCACGCCTGATTTCCAGGTAGCGATCCCCGATCAGGTTCGCATACCGGATCGCCGCCGAGGTCTGATCGTAAAGCGGCACGTTACGGTCGACGCTGAAGTCCACCCGGGCGTGGTCGCCGCCGTCGATTACTTCAACTCTGGATACCTTGCCCACCTCGACCCCCGAGGCGCGCACGAACTGTCCGGGACGCAGGCCCCCGGCGTTGGCGAAGACCGCCGCGTAGCCGGTGGTGCGGTCAAAACGCAGCTGCCCGAAAACCACGATGATGAGAGCGGTGAACACCAGCAGCACCGCGGAGAAGATGCCGAATTTGACTGCAGTACCAGTAATTTTCATGGGTTTATCGTGTTCTCCCCGATTTGCCGGCCCCACACGTATTCGGTGAAAAGCGGCTGGCCCAATCCGAGGTGGTTGTAGGGCGCTGAACTGAAGCCGGTGTCGGTGACCAGCAGTGGCGCCGGCCAGAGATCACGCGTGATCGGTTGCCAGCAGCCGGGCCTTCCCTCGGGCCCGCCGGTGGCGTTCACCCGCGGCAGATTATCCGGGTACACGTAGGGGTTCGGCGCGCCCAACGCTTCGGATACAGCGTTGAGCGAGTAGCCGTTTCCGCTCTGAGCTGCCTTCACCAACGGCTCGACGTCATGGGTGTTGCGGATGGCGCAGTACAGCTCAGGGGAGTAGGTGTCCAGGAGCGCGGCGGTGGGGGCCAAGTCGGCCTGGCCGCGCACCGCATAGGGTCCGCCGCGCCGCAGGATGTCGGCGCCGGCGTTGCCGAACCCGATCGCGGCCACTAGCGCTTTGTCCAGATCGCCTTGCTGGTCGTTGAGCGCGCGCGCGGTGATCACCGCCTTGTTCAGGAAGTTCCACAGGTCGGGTGAGGCGTCGGTGTAAACATCGGCCAGGTCGGCCAACCGCGCTGTGTCATAACGGATCTGGGGCATGCGCGGATTGAGGTCCGCCAAGATGGCGTTACCCTTGACGAGCGAATCTCCGAAAGCGGCGCCCAGCCCGTCCAGTGCCTGAGCGACCGCCGTCAGGGTCTGGTTCAGCTTGATGGGATCGACCTTCTGCGCGATCGACGTGATGGTCTCGAACAGCGTGTTGAATTCGGTGGTCACCGACGACACGTCGATGACATCGGTGGTCGAGATCGGTTGCGCGGACGGCGCGGCCGGGGATGAGAAGGCGACATACTTGTTGCCGAACACGGTCGAGGCGGTGATCCCGGCATTCACGTTGGCCGGGATGAGATCCAGGTACTTCGGAGCGATGTCAAGCAAGAGAATGGCTTTGGGATCTCCGTTGACGGTGACCATGTCGACGGAGGCGACCCGTCCGATCGCGACACCGTTGAAGGTGACCTTGGAGCCGGGGTCCATCACCAGACCGGCTCGACTCGACAGCAACGTCAACCTGGCTTTCGGGGTGAACTCGCCACGTGATTGCCCGTAGACGGTGAGAAGCAGCAAGGTGAGGCAGAGCAGTGCCGCCAGGCCGGCCAGCCTGTAGCGCCGACTGCGGCGCGATCTCGTCTGAGCTCCCACCACAGTCAGACCGTGAGGTTGAAGTTCGGGTTGGTGCCGTATAGCGCCAACGAAGCCAGCAGGACAACCACGACGATCGCGATCAGCGAGGCCCGCATGGAGCGGCCCACAGCCTGACCCACGCCGACCGGGCCGCCGCTGGCGTAGAAGCCGAAATAGCAGTGGTTGAGCATGACGATGACCGAGATGACGATGGCCTGCGCGAACGACCACGCGACGTCGTCGGCGCGAAGGAAGGTGCGGAAGTAATGCTCGTAGGTGCCTTGTGATTGGCCGTAGAACAGTGTGGTGGTGACTTGAGCGGACAGGAACGACATCATGAGAGCCATCCCGTAGAGCGGAATGATGACCGCGAAACCTGCCAGGATCCGGGTGGACACCAGATACGAGATCGATTTGATGCCCATGACTTCCAGCGCGTCGATCTCTTCACTGATCCGCATCGCGCCCAGCTCGGCGGTGGCGCCCGCCCCCACCGTGGCCGCCAGCGCCTGGCCGGCCACCACCGGCGCGGCGATGCGCACGTTGACCAGCGCGGCGAAGAACCCGGTGAACGCCTCCACGCCGATGTTGCCCAGCGAGGCGAATCCTTGGATCGCGATTAGCGATCCACCGGAGAGCGTCACGAACCCGATGATGGCCACCGTGCCGCCGATGACCGCCATCGCGCCGGTGCCCATGCCGATCTCGGCAATCAGGCGCAGTACCGTCCCCCGGTAGTTGCGCACTGCGTGACCGATTTCCCCGACGGCAGCCATAACGAAGTAGGTGACCCGCCCGAGGCGTTCGAGAGCTCGAACAGGCGTCAACGCCCATCGACTCGCACCGGCGTAGGTTCGCGGGAATCGTTGTCGCACAAGCACAAGCGCGGACATCAGCGTCCCGTCCCGAAGCGGACTCCGATGGTGGTCAGCACGACGTTGATCGCGAACAGTGCGACCACACACAGCACCAAGGTCTCGTTGACCGCGGTGCCGACACCCTTGGCGCCGCCGCCGACCGTCAAACCTCGGTAGCAGCCCACCAAGCCGGCGATCAGACCGAACGTGAGCGCCTTGGCGATCGAGATGAGCACCTCGGGCAGGCCGGTCACCAAGGTCAGCGTCGAGACATACGCGCCCGCAGAGACGTTCTGGATGTACACGCCGAAGATGAACCCGCCGACCAACCCGATGGTGATCACCGCACCGTTGAGCAACAACGCCACCCACGTCGAGGCCATCACCCGCGGAGCCACCAGCCGGTGGATCGGGTCGATCCCCAGGACTTTTAGAGCGTCGATCTCCTCGCGAATGGTCCGCGCTCCCAGATCGGCACAGATTGCTGTCGATCCTGCTCCGGCCACCACCAGCACCGTCACCAGCGGACCGAGCTGAGTGACCGCGCCGAGCGCCGCGCCGGCGCCTGAGAGGTCCGCGGCGCCGAACTCGGCCAGCAGGATATTGAGCGTGAAGATGATCAGCACTGTGAGTGGTACCGCGATGGCCACCGTCGGCAAGAACGCCACCCACATCAAAAACCAGCTCTGCTGGATGAATTCGCGCCACTGAAAGGGCCGCCGCAGCGCCCGGGCGGTCAACACGCACATCCGCACGAAGCCGCCGACCGCCGCCAGCCCCGGCCGGACTTGATCGCCAACGTAACCCGCCAACCCGCTAGCTCCGGGCATCGCCGACCTCGTGAGCGATGCGGACGCGGTCGGGCTCGGCGAGAAACTGCTGCAGTTCCTTACGGAAGATTTCGGGGGCCTCGAGATGCGGGAAGTGTCCGGCGCCGGCGACGACGACGCCGTTGACGAGTCCGGCGGCCTCGGCGCCGACGCAACCATCGAGTTCGCCGTGCAGATACAGCCACGGCTGAGTGGGGACTGACGCCAGTGCGCCCTGTTCAGTAGCCAATTCGGCCCGGTAGGTCTCGGGCCGGAACGCCGCGCGGTACCAGCCCAGCGCGGCGCTTAGGTGGGCGGGATCACGCAGTGCAGCTTTGGCGGCCGCGGCCGCCCCGGGGTGATGGAAGCCCGGCGACCAGTCCGCCCACAGTCGATCGAGGAACGCGAGATCGTCAGCGGCGATGAGCGTTTCGGCGCCCGGGTACTGGAAGAAGAAGATGTACCAGGACCGCCGCAGCTGGGTGTAGGTGGTCATCATCTGTTGCAGGGCGGCGGTGTCGGGCACCGAGATCGTGACGACCCGTGACCAGCGACTCGGGTTGAATGCGGCTGCGCCGTAGGCGATTGCGGCTCCGATATCGTGGCCGACTAGAACAGCGCGGTGATCCCCGCCGAGGGCCTGATGGAGGTGGGTCACGTCGCGGACGTAGGAGCCGCCTTGATACGACCCGTCTGCGGGTAGTGAGGTGGGGGCGTATCCGCGCAACCATGGGGCGACCGCGTGGAATCCCAGCCCGCCCAGGAAATCGACCGTGTCGGTCCAAGAGCCAGGGCTGTCCGGAAAGCCGTGCAGAACAAGAGCCAGCGGGCCGTCCGTTGGACCGGACTCTAGGTAGGCCACCTCGAGATCGGGCAACTCGACCGTGCGGTGCGCCGGCATGCTCATCGTCCCTTCAGCTGGATCAACCACCGACCGGTCCAACCTGAACCGCGATTCACTCTGCGCAACAACGGTTTGCGAGCTATCGGTCCCGTCGGGTCGGAGCGTGGTTCGCGCGGAGCCGGCTCGGCTGCGGGCACGCTCACTCACCCCTCTCGCACAGCATGGCGTAAAATACTACGCCGGAGATTACACATAATGTTATGGTGCCACAAGGGCAATTTGTCCGGCCGGGGGATATAGGCGGCTATCGCCGCTCGGATTGCACCGTGCCACAACGCCAGTGGGTCGTTATTTGCCGCGGCCGTGACACGCACTATCCGCGGGCACGGCTTCGGTTGGCGGTCGGCGCTCACCGTAGATGGTCACTTGAAGTGTAAAAAATTATGGTGTAAGTTACACCTAAATTGCCAGTGCATCGAAGGGGTCGTGGTGAAAGCAGCCGTGCTGACGGACTCGAGTCCGGCGTTGCAGATTCAAGAGGTCCCCGACCCGGCGCCTGGGCCTGGACAGGTCGTCCTGCAGGTAGAGGCCTGCGGCATCTGCGGATCTGATCTGCATCTGGCGCTGCTGATGAAGCAGCTGCCTGGCGTCGTGTTCGGCCACGAGTTCAGCGGTCGCGTCGTGGCTCGCGGCGATGACGTCGATCAGCGCCTCGACGGCGCGCTGGCCGCGGGATTCCCGCTGACTGGCTGCGGATCCTGCGGGGCGTGCCTGACCGGCAACCCGGCCCGCTGTGCGAACTGGGAGTTCATCGGCCTGCAGCGCCGCGGCGCCTTCGCCGAGTACGTGACTGTCAATGCGCGGGACTGCTTTGTGTTGCCGCCACAGATCGGGGCCCGCCACGGCGCCCTGATCGAGCCGCTCGCCGTTGCCCACCACGCCCTGGAGAAGACGCTGCGGCGGCCCGGTGAGCCGCTGCTCGTGCTGGGCGCCGGCCCGGTGGGTCTGGCGGTGGCACTGTATGCGCGGCTCTTCGGCGCAAGCGAGGTTCTCGTCAGCGATCCGGTGCCTGGCCGTCGCGCCCTGGCCGAGAAGGTCGGTGCCCGCACCGTCGACCCGACCGCTGCCGACGTCGGCGAAGCCTTCGCGGACCTGACCGGCGCGCCGCCGAGCACGGTGATCGAATGCGTCGGTCTGCCCGGACTGCTCCAGCAGGCCAGCGACCTGGCCGCGCCCGACGGGCACATCACAGTGGTCGGGGTGTGCACCGTCCCCGACACCCTCACCCCCGTCGCCGCGATGTCCAAAGAGCTGACAATGCAGTTCGTGTTGTACTACCGCCCAAGGGATTTCACGGTCACGATTGGCCACCTCGCCGCCGGGCGCCTGGATCCCAGCGCGCTGATCACCGACGTGATCTCGCTGGCCGACTTGCCCGCGCGGTTTGACGCCCTCATGCGCCCGACCACTGAGTGCAAGGTTCTCATAGCTCCTAATGACAACTGAATAGTACTGCTGGGCAGCATAATCCGAAATTTCGAAGGGACAACGCAATGACTGCGCCGATGAATCTGGACATTCCCACTCCGCTGGGCACTGTGCACCGCGGTGAGCACGACCTGCCGTGGGTAGATCTCGACGAGCAGGTGAAGATCAAAGTCGTTCACGTCAACCTCAACGACGGACTGTGGATCACCCATAACCGGATGTTGCCGGGCACCCGCGTGCAGACCCACCGCCACACCGGTCACGTGTTCGCTTTCACTATCAGCGGGTCGTGGCACTACTTGGAGTCGGCCGATGACATGAACCACGCCGGCTCCTACCTGTTCGAGCCGGCCGGATCGACGCACACCCTAGCGGTCCCCGAAGACGGCGACGGCCCGGCTGATGTGTGGTTCGCCATCTACGGCCCGCTGCTCAACCTCGATGCCGACGGCAACGTCGAGACGGTCGTCGACTGCGCCACGGCGCTGGCGACGTACCGCGAGGTTGCCCGCCAACAGGGACACGACACACCAGACGTCTACGTCGAGCGCTAGCCGCAGGCAAGCAGCGAAAAGCATTTCTTCAGAAAGGAATACGTGTGACCGACGCCGTCATCGTCGCCACTGGGCGCAGCCCGATCGGCCGCGCCGCCAAAGGGTCGCTGGCTGATCTGCGCCCCGACGACCTGGCCGCCCACATCGTGGCGAAGATCGTGGCCAAGATCGACCTGGCACCGGAGCTGATCGACGACGTTATCCTCGGCTGCGGCCTGCCCGGCGGGGAGCAGGGCTTCAACATCGCGCGCGTCGTCAACGTCCTGCTCGGGTGGACCAACACCCCGGGCACTACAGTCAACCGGTTCTGCGCGTCCTCGCTGCAAGCCATCCGGATGGCCGCCCACGCGGTCAGGGCCGGCGAGGGAGACTGCTTCGTAGCCGGCGGTGTGGAAACCGTCAGCCGCTACGTACACGGCTCCGCCGACTCGTTCCGGCCCGCCACCGACAACCCACGATTCAACGCTGCCAAGGCCCGCACTGCGGCGATCAAGGACACCGGTTCGACATGGCAGCCTGCCACCGAGGGACTGCCCGATGTCTACATCGACATGGGGGACACCGCCGAGAACGTCGCCGATCGGTGCAATGTGTCGCGCCAGCGGATGGACGAGTTCGCGATGCAGAGCCACCGGCGCGCCGTCGACGCGCAGAAGTCCGGGTTCTTCGAGGCTGAGATCATCCCGGTCACGACCCCCAACGGCGACGTGGTCGACACCGACGACGGGCCCCGGCCAGGCACCACACTCGAGGCGCTCGCCGCGTTGCCCGCGCGTTTCCGCAAGGACGGCCGGGTCACCGCCGGCAACGCCTGCCCGCTGAACGACGGCGCCGCCGCGGTCGTGGTGATGAGCGCCGACAAAGCCACGGCGCTTGGGGTTACGCCGCTGGCCAGGATCGTGTCCTCGGCGGTCTCGGCCCTCGACCCCGAGATCATGGGTCTGGGACCGGTGCGGGCGTGCCAGCGCGCGATGGCCGCTGCCGGCCTGAACCCGTCGGACATCGACCTGCTCGAGATCAACGAAGCCTTTGCCGCTCAGGTGATTCCGTCGGCCGACCAGTTGGGTATCGGGTGGGATCGGCTCAACGTCAACGGAGGCGGCATCGCCTTGGGGCACCCGTTCGGCATGACCGGAGCCCGGATCATGACCACGCTCATCCACTCCCTGCAGGACCGCGACGCCACGTTCGGGATGGAGTCGATGTGCATCGGGGGCGGCCAGGGCATGGCCATGATCGTCGAGCGAATGAGCTGACCCGCAGTAGAAATCCAGTAGCGAATCGAGAGCCGAAACCATGTCCGTGCAACCCATTTCGTTGGGCGCCAGGATCCGCCAGCTCGCCGAGCAGGATCCCGACCGCGTCGGCCTGCAATTCTTCCCGCTGGCCGGCGGCCCCCGCGACCTGACCTACGCCGAGCTGGACCGGCTCTCCGACCAGGTCGCCGGTCTGCTGCGGGCGCACGGCGTACCAGCCGGTGCGCGGGTGGCGATCGGACTTCGGAATTCACCCGACCACGTGGCCGCGGTGTTGGGCGCTTGGAAGCTCGGCGCCGGTATCGTCACGATGCGCTGGGACGTGCCGGCCTGGGAGCGTGACCGCATGCTGGAGGTCACCAACCCGGCGGTGGTGCTCTCTGACCATGACGACCCCGGCGCGGCGGTGCCGGTCCTGGACATCGCGCGCGCCTGGCAGCAACCCGCCGAGCCGGTTGACATTCAGACGCCCACTAAGGCGATGGCGATCCCCACCGGCGGATCGACCGGGGCATCCAAGGCGGTCGTGATGCCGGTGCCCGGCGAACTGGTCCCGGGCACCACGTTCGCGGCGCACTACGCGGCCTTGAATATCGACCCCGCAGAGAGCCACATCATCGTGGGCCCGCTGTATCACGGCAACCCGCTGATGATGCTGCACATCGGCCTGTTCGACGGTCAGCGAATGCTGCTGATGGAGAAGTTCGACGGCCCCGCGCTGCTGGCGATCATCGCGGAGCACCGCCCGCAGCTGATCACCCTGGTACCCACGATGATGCGCCGGCTACTCGACACCGCGGGCATCGAGGACGTCGACTGGTCGTGTTTCCGCGCCATCATGCACGGCACCGCACCATGCCCGCAGTGGCTCAAACGACGCTGGGTCGAGCTGGTCGGCGGCGAACTACTCTGGGAATTCTTCGGTTCCAGCGAACTCGTCGGGCTCATCATCGCTCGCGGCGACGAGTGGCTGGCCAGGCCCGGCACCATCGGGCGGCCTGCACCGGGCACCGAACTTCGGCTACTCGATGAGCATCGTCGCGAGGTTCCCGTCGGTGAGATCGGCGAGATGTTCATGCGCAGCGGCGGTCTGGAGAAACCGGCCTTCGACTACCTCGGTCAGGACCGCCCCAACGTGATCGACGGGGGCTTCGTCTCCGTCGGCGACCTCGCCTGGCGCGACGCCGACGGTTACATCTACTCCGCCGACCGCAAAGGCGACCTGATCATCACCGGCGGGGCCAACGTGGTGCCCGCCGAGGTCGAAGCCGCGCTGGGCGAGCACGACGACATCGCCGACGTGGTGGTCGTCGGACTTCCCGACGACGACTGGGGCCAGCGGGTGCACGCGATCGTCCAGATCAAGGAGGGCAAGGCGGCCCCGTCCGAAGGCGAGCTGCGGGCCTTCGCGAAGGCCCGCTTGAACACCTACAAGGTGCCCAAGTCGATCGAGTTCGTCGAGCAGATGCCGCGCAGCGAGATGTTCAAGGTCCGCCGCGCCGCGCTGGCCGCCGAACGCAGCTGACCCCGACGCCCGCCGTCAACCGCAACCGAAAGGCTCTGTCATGTCGAATCTTTGCGACGGCCGTGTCGTCCTGGTCACCGGTGCGGGCCGTGGAATCGGCCGCGAGCACGCGCTGTCGTTGGCTCGCCACGGTGCCGCGGTCGTTGTCAACGACCTCGGCGCGCAGGTGACCGGAGACGGCAGCGACGCCGGACCGGCGCAGGCAGTCGTCGAGGAAATCGCCGGATTCGGCGGCGCTGCGATCGCCGACGGCGGCAACGTCGCCGACTGGGAGCAGGCCCAGGCTATGGTGGTCCGCGCCGTCGACGAGTTCGGCCGGCTTGACGTCGTGGTCAACAACGCCGGCATCCTGCGGGACCGAATGCTGGTCAGCATGTCCCCGCAGGAATGGGACGCGGTCGTCGCAGTGCACCTGCGTGGCACGTTCAACGTGACGCGGCACGCCGCGGCCTACTGGCGTGATCAGAGCAAAGCCGGCCACGCGGTAGACGCCCGCATCATCAACACCACCTCGCCGTCCGGTCTCTACGGCAACGTGGGGCAATCCAATTACGGCGCAGCCAAAGCCGGCATCGCGGCCTTCACCGTCATTATCGCCGAGGAACTGTACCGCTACGGGGTCACCGCCAACGCGGTCGCGCCGGCAGCGGTGACCAGGATGACCGAGGGCCTGCTGCACCTCGACGCGCAGACCGCGGACCAACTCGCACCGCGGTGGATCGCGCCGTTGGTGACCTGGCTGGCCTCGCCCGCCTCGCGCGACGTCACCGGTCGGGTATTCGACGTCTCCGGTCAGGCTGTGGCGATCGCCGAAGGATGGCACCGCGGCCCCACCGCGGCACCGGTGGCCGACCCCGCGGGGCTGGGCCCCGTGATCGCCGGCCTGATGGCCAGGGCACGGCCCAACGCGAACATGTTCGGCGCCGACGCTGAAGGACCGGGCCGACCGACGACCCATGCCGAACCGGCACGGTCGTGAGCGCCCCTAAAAGAACGGACCCTGTAACCGGGACCGGCGTCTTTTACACTGAGCTACCGCGCGCCTACACGGCGTCACAAGCAGGGAGGGGGCCGACAATAGTCACTCAAAGTCTTCAGCTGCCCGCACCGCCGCAGCCGCGGTTCGCCCAATTCTCGGTCCGGCAGGAAGAAATTCTCGACACGATCCAAGACATCATCATCACAGACGGCTTCCGTAACCTGCGTCTGACCGCTCTCACCCAGCAGCTGGGCACATCGTTTGCCACCCTTTACCAAATCGCCCCCAGCAAGGACGAATTGGTCACCCTGGCATTCGAGCGGTGGTATGACAGCACTATCCGCGAGGCACTGCGTTTACTGAGCAAGGCCCGGACGCCGACCACCCAACTGGAGAGCTGGACCGCGTCATCGATCCACGGCGTCTCGCGGATGTCGCGGACGTTTCTCAACGACCTCGGCACCCACTCCGGGGTGCGCGGAGTGTTCACCACTTACGTGCACTACTGGGTGGAGGTCCTGCACGTGATCCTGGACGCCGGAATCACGCAGAAGCAGTTCCGCCCGATCAACACCGAACTGCTCGCCGTCATCTGGGAGGCCGGCTCGACGAAACTGGCCGACCCCGAATACTTGCGGTCGACGCAGCTGAGTCCGCGCGAGATCACCGAGGACTGGATGGATATCGTTCTCAACGGAATCTTGAGGAAATAAACTGCCGCTCAACACTTCCGGGGTCGGCAAGCAGTTGCGCCCACTGACCTCGCACATCGACGCCCGCTGGCTGATGTCATATGCGGCCGGCCTGGGCCAGCACGATCCGGCCTACTTCGACACCACCCGGGCTGACGGCATCATCAACCACCCGCTTTTCCCGATCGCGGTGGAGTGGGGCCTGATATCTGACCCCGACTCGGGGTTAGAGGCGCTCGGCCTGTCGGTTGCCGAACGCCTGCGCGGCGTGCACGCCCGCCACGACCTGCACTTGCACCGCCCGGTCCGGGCTGGCACCGATGTCCGTGTGTCGGCGCAGATCGTCGGCATCGAGCAGACGCCGCCCGGGGCGCTAGTGACGATGCGACTGCGCGGCGACGACCAGGACGGGCCGCTGTGGACGACGTGGATGGGATCGCTGTACCGCGGCGTCGCCGCCGAAGGCACCGACCAGCTCCTCGAAGCGCTTCCCGCGCAACCGGTCCCAGCGGGCCGCAGCACCGAATCACGGAGCACGACGGTGCCGGTCGACGTGTGGTCACCACACGTCTACTCGGAATGCGCGCGGATCTGGAACCCTATCCACACCGATCTGGCGATCGCGCGGGCGGCGGGTCTGCCCGGGGTGATCCTGCATGGATCGGCGAACCTGGCCCACGGAGTGAACTGGGTCCTGGCCATCCTGGGTATCGGCGCCGAGCGGGTCCGGCGCGTCGGCGGATCCTTTCGCGACACCGTGGCGGTGCCCTCCAGAATCCACCCCACCCTGTGCGCCGTCCAGCGGGCTTCCGACGGGACGAGCACCGCGCACTTCACCGTCCTCAACGACGCGGGCCGTCCCGCGGTGCGCGACGGCTTCGTGGTGTTTGCCGCCTGAGCTACACGTGGTGAAAGGACTGCCGTGAGCCCCACCGATCCCGATACTCCGCTAACGAAACAGGCTGTCGCCGTGCTGGATCGGAACATGGCCTACCACTCCCGCGGCGAGGGCCCGCCCATCCTGCTGCTGCACGGCAACCCCACGTCGTCATACCTGTGGCGCAGCGTTCTCCCGGAATTGGATGGCGTAGGCCGGCTCATCGCCCCGGACCTGATCGGGATGGGTGACTCGGACAAGCTCGAGCCGGCCGATGCCGAGACGTATACGTTCGCCACCCACCGCCGCTATCTGTGGGAGTTCATTGACCGCGTCGTCGGTGATCAGCCGGTGGTGCTGGTCATCCATGACTGGGGTTCGGCGCTGGGCTTCGACTGGGCCCACCACCATGCGGAGCGGGTTCGCGCGATCGCCTACATGGAAGGCATCGTTCGGCCGTTGGCCGGGTGGGACGAGTGGTCAGCGGATGCCGTAGCCATCTTCCAGGGTTTCCGTTCCCCGGCGGGGGAGGGCCTCATCTTGGACCGGAATCTGTTCGTCGAACGAGTGCTGCCCGGTTCAGTGCTGGGCTCGATCAGCGACGCGGCGATGAGCGAGTACCGGCGCCCCTTCCTGCAGCCGGAGCACCGCTGGCCGACGCTGAGCTGGCCGCGCTCGATCCCGATCGCCGGTGAGCCCGCCGACGTGGTCGACATCGTCGAGGGCTACGCGCGGTGGCTGATGACCACCGACACACCGAAGCTGTTCGTCAACGCCGACCCCGGGGCGATCCTGACCGGAGCCGTGCGGGAGTTCGCCCGGCAGTTCCCCAACCAGCACGAGGTGACCGTGCCAGGTAGCCACTTCCTCCAGGAGGATTCCGGACCCGAAATCGGCCGCGCGATCCGCCGATGGCTCAACGGCTCGCCGACAACCGGGGACCGGTGACGCAGCCGATTCGGCTGCGGCCCAACGGCGCTCGTCCACGGGCCCAGTCATCGGGACCTGTATGTACCCGCTCGGCGGCGCGCGGCTTCCTATCCACCTGTTGAGGGCGACGGCCACTGGGCAACACTTGAAGTGTAAATATTTATGCACTATTCTACACTTGGGTATTTGTCCCAGACGTCCCAAGAAGGAGCGGCGATGAACGCCATCGAGACCGATTACCTGCTCGTCGGCGCCGGCGGGATGGGGATGGCGTTCGCCGACACCATCCTCACCGAGACCGATGCGAGCCTGGTGGTCGTGGACCGCTACCTCCAGCCCGGCGGGCATTGGACGACGGCCTACCCGTTCGTGCGGCTGCACCAGCCCTCGGCGTTCTATGGCGTCAATTCCCGCCACCTCGGCAGCGACACCCTCGATCAGGTCGGCTGGAACAAGGGCCTCTACGAGCTGGCGACCGCGGGCGAGGTCTGCGCCTACCTCGACCAGGTGATGCAGCAACAGTTCCTGCCGACCGGACGGGTGTCGTACTTCCCGATGAGTGAATACCTGGGCGACAACCGCTTTCGGACCCTCGGAGGCAGCGAGTACACCGTCAACGTGCGACGCCGCGTCGTCGACTCCACCTACATGCGCGTCGTGGTGCCCTCTATGCGTCCGGCGCCTTACGCCGTGGCCGCTGGTATCGACTGCGTCCCGCTCAATGAGCTGCCTCGGTGCGGCCACAACCGGGCCCGGTACGTGATCGTCGGCGCCGGCAAGACCGGCATCGACGCGTGTCTGTGGCTGCTGCGCCAGGGTGTCGCACCGGAGAAGCTGACCTGGATCATGCCGCGCGACTCATGGCTGGTCGACCGCGCCCTCGCCCAGCCTGGCCCGCTGTTCGCCGAGCAGATCATGACCGCGCTGGCCGCCCAGGCCGCCGCGGTCAGCCTGGCGACATCGGTCGACGATCTGTTCGACCGATTCGAAGCGGCCGGAAGCATGATGCGTATAGACCCGGCGGTGCGCCCGACCATGTTTCACTGCGCGACGGTCTCCCAGGCCGAATTGGCCGAGCTGCGCCGCATCACCGACATCGTGCGGATGGGACATGTGCAGCGGATCGAGCCCGATCAGATCGTGCTCGACGATGGCCTCGTGCCGGCGGATCGCTCGACGCTCTACATCGACTGCACCGCCAACGGACTCCAACCACGTCCGGCGGTGCCGGTGTTCGGTGCCGGGACGATTACATTGCAGACGGTGCGGGCCTGCCAGCAGGTATTCAGCGCTGCGGTCATCGCGCATGTCGAAGCGGCCTACGACGATGACGTGGTCAAAAACGAGCTCTGCATGCCGGTGCCGCATCCCGACACAACCCTGGACTGGCCGCGTATGACCATCGGCTACAACCGTAACCATCTGCGATGGCTGGACGAGCCAGCGCTGATGGATTGGCTGCGCTCCGGCCGTTTGGACATGTTCAGCTACCTCAACCCGGAGCCCCCAGCCGACCCCAGCGGCCGTGAGCAGTTCGTCGCCCAATTGAAGTCCACCCTGCGAACCACCGATGATCAGCTCACAGCGCTCCTCGGCCGAGAAGCGTTCGCGGTCAACGCGTGACACCGTGCGCGCAGATGCGCTCTGCTGCTATGCGAAAACGTGAGTTCGTAGTGGAGGAAGCGTCGTGGGCCACCGCGTCGGCGGTTACGTCAACGACCCGGTACATCGGAAAACCAACCCGTTACGGGGCCTCCTTCCGTGGAATTCCCTATGCCGCGCCGATCGCGGGTCGGCGCCGGTGGTCGGCGCCCGAACCGGTAACCGCCGTCGGCACAGTCGACGCGACGCGGCCCGCTCACTGTTGTCATCAAGGCTCCATGGACATCGGACCGACGAGTGGCTTCTGGCGCAGCCGTCAACCCGAGAGCGATGATTGCCTGAACCTCAACATCTTCACGCCGGGCCCAAACGTGGCCCGCCCGCTTCCGGTGCTGGTGTGGTTTCACGGCGGTCAACTCACCGTCGGTGACGCGGTGAACCCGGCCTACGACGGAGGATGGCTGGCCGCTCAGGGCGTCGTTGTGGTCACCGCCAACTACCGTCTCGGCTATCCGGGTTGGCTGGATATGAGTTCGTGCTTCCCGGATCTGACTGACGCGGACAACCGGGGTCTGCGCGATCAGTTGACGGCTCTGGAATGGGTGAGTCACCACATCGGCGCCTTCGGCGGCGATCCCGGCCAGATAACGATATCCGGACAGTCCGCAGGCGCCTGCGCCACTCTCGCTGTGGTTGCCAGCCCGGCGCGCACGGTGGACATCCGTCGGGCCGTGGCGATCAGTCCCACGAGCACCGCGTTTATCCCGGTCGCCGACCAGGCGCCGGTAGCCCGCGCCTTCTGCAAGCAGCTCGGTGTACGACCGGGCGATCTGGACGGCTTGGCCGAAATAGATCCCTCTCAAATACTTCTGGCGCAGAACAGCATTGAGGAGCGATTGCGTCGCAGCTTCAATGTGCGCCGCTACGGTCCTGCGGCTCGACGCAGCTGGGGTGCCGGGATCGCCACCGGTACACCTACCCTTCCGGAGCATCCCATCACCGCGCTGCAGAATGGCTGCGCGCCCGGTATGGACTTATTGATCGGCACCACCGCCCAAGAGTGGCGCACCTACAGTCTGGCCGGAATACCCACGAACCCGTTGGCCACCCGAGTCCTGTTGTATAGCTTTACTGGAAAACTGACGGGTCACCGCGCCGTCATGCGCGAGACAGGTGCACAGCAGCGCAGCCGGGCCGAACGCCACGACGCACTGTTCACTGAACTATTGTTCCGCGCGATCGCCCGCCAGGCCGCGGTTGCGCAGAGCCATCACGGCCGTACCTACCTGTACCGCAACGACTTGGCTGCCACCGGACCGCTGCGCGCGATGGGCGCCGGGCATGGCGTGGACGTCGCCCTGTGGTGGAACAACACCGACGCACCACTGGCCCGTGTTGTCGACGGAGACGGCGCGCTGCACGCCGCTGCGGACCGCTTGGCCACCACGTTCGCAACCTTTATCCGTACGGGCACGCCCGGAGATCCTGCGTGGCAGCCCTATCGGGTGGATTCACCGGCCGAGATTGTTTTCCGCGCGGGTGGCTGATCGGCGCTAAGTCAGACCATCGCTGCCGGGTCAGCGACCGGTGAGGCCATTGGCCAGGGCGTCCTCGGCCACCGCGATGGCCACGAAGTATTACACCGGCACAGGGCCGACCGGAACCGCGAGACGGCCAACGTCATCGTGCCCGGAGGTCTACTGTGCGGAGCACGGCCGTCATCCACACACCCTGAAACGCCCGGTGCGGTCACCGCCATCGTGCGACGCCTGCGCTGACTCCCGCGATCCGTCGTTATAGGGCGTTGCAGCTATGTCAGCATGGAGCGGGATCTGCCTCCCACTCGGTGAGCGTCCAGCCCGCTTGCGGGTTGCCGGTCACGACGACACGACCCAGGTTGGGCAACGACTGGGTGGTCAGCAGGGCGGGGTCGGAATTGTGAGTGTTCATCAGCGTCCAGACCGCGATCGCGACGCTGTGCGAGAATGCGACGGGATTCTTGTGCCCACTGTTATAGATGCGCTGCACCGCGGAGCTGAATCGTGCTTCGAACTCGTTGCCGTTCAACGAGTCTGGGATCCGTGCGGTGCGGTCTCCGTGCACCCAGTTCGTAGGTGCGGTCAGGTAGGAAGCGACGTCCACCCCGGGGCGTCCTTCGTATCTGCCCGCTTCGATTTCACCCAGCCCTGGCAGAATTTCAATCCCCTCGTTGAGGGCACGTGCTGTCGGGGTCGCCGTCTGCTGAGTGCGAATCATGCTGGAGGCGTAGACGCCGTCGTAGTGATGTGCGCTGAGCGGTCCAGCCGCCTGCGTAGCTTGACACTCCCCTCGGGGGCTGAGTCCGGGTCCCGGCGTGGAGGTATCGATGACACCGGTCGCGTTGGCCGTCGACTCGGCGTGCCTTATCAGGGTCAGCGTCATGTTGTGCAGGTCATCGGGTCGCGCCGGTGGGCAGACCGCAATCGCGAACAGGGCCACGGCGCAGACCATGAGAACTCTTGCTGCGACGATGCGATCGCGTCGCCGGGCGTGCCCGTTGATCAATGATGCTCCGGTCGCAGATGTTGCCACCAAGCCACGATATAAGGACCGTGGCCGGCGCTACCAGCACCCACAAACACGCAGTGCGAAGAACCGCTGAGTGCCAATAAGGACGAGGGCCGATGCGACGACTCTGCCAGAGCGGACCCATGCCGGAGGAGCGGCACCGCACACCGTTTCAGACCGCGGCTATCTACCAGCATTCGACACGATGAACACAGCTGATGCATCCGAATCTGGCGGTTCGAACAGTATCCTCAAGCAGGATAATCCGGCGCCACGCCTTCGATGAATCTGCACCTGTTGCAGCACAATGGATTCGACGGGCTCGATCATGACGGGCTACCGGTTGTCTGGTTCATAGGAGATGACTACTCAGACGATGTCAGCGGCGCCTTCGCCAACACCAATGTTGCTTCGTTGTAAGGGAAAAGACGGTAAAACAGCCGGGACGCCGGTACGACGAGGGTTGCGGCCTCAGCCTTGCCGACGATGCGCGGGCTGGTCAACACGATTGCCTCACGCCGCTTGTGCAGCACGGAAGGTCCGCCGGCCAATACGTTCTTGAGCCAGTCCGATTCGAGCCCGTACCCAATGAGAATGGCGAAGCCGTCTCGAGTCTTGAAAACCAAGAGCGGCGTTCGATAGCGCTTGCCGGATTTGCGACCGACGTGCTCGAGCGTCCCTAGGCCGGGAAGCCAGGGTGTGATCGAGCGAGCGGCCGGATTAGTGACACGGCGATTAAAGTTTGCAGCAGCACGAGGTACTCGCATGAAAGTCCCTTCCTCGCAGCGTGACTGGAAATTCTACGGCCCCTGATGGCCCGGTCATTCTCCAATTCACAGTCGACTGCAAGCAAATGTTATGCGAACGGGCCGCGCGCACGCCGCCGCCTTCCGCTGTCCGCTGAGCAGCGACAGCAAGCGCCGGCGATCCCAGATCAGAGGTGAGGTCCCAACTCATGTGGCCGTGGGCACCAGAGCGCGGATGTCTTCGCCTTGAAGAAGTTTCACGATCAGATTCAGGTCGAAATAGTGGGTCCAGCTGCGGTGCGGCTGGCGAGCTGATGGGAGACCACGGCGAGCACGAGCATCCCGAATCCTAGGTTGAGCAGGGCTGCAAATCCTTCGAGCGCGAAGTCGACCAGCGCGTTGGAGAAGGTGAACACGACCGCGGCCAGACGAAGCCAACGCAGCGGCCATAGTGCGGTGTCCTTGCGAGTCCAGGTGATCATCGCCGGGAGGGTGAGCACGAGAGTGCCCGCGCCGGCGATCAGGAGGATGTGTCTGGCCAGGCCGTTGTGACTGAGCTCGAAATAGCGGTCGATCGCGCCCAGGGTGGCGGGATCATAGATGTGGGCCATCAGCCCGGCACCCAGAAGCAGCGCTGACACCGCGGCCAGGATCCAGCCCGCGACGCTCACCACCCAGCGCTCGAGCAAGAACCGGGGCACCAGCCTGCTCGCGCAGGTACGAATTCGCGTCACCGCGTCGAGGGTGTCCTCGCATGAATCGATCAGACCGCGGAGGTGGCCGATGAGCTGTTCATCGGCGCCTTCGCCGGCGGCCACGTCGAGGTGGGTGTGGGCCCGGCTCCGCAGCCGCTCGGGCAAACCGTGCCCAACACCGTCGGTTGCGATAGCGGCGGCGTTTGCCAGCGCTTCGGGCGCAGTCGGCTTCTTCACGTCCCGCACGACGCGTGCGATCAGCAGCACGACGACCACCGCGACGTACATGATTTCGGGGGAGGGTCCGAAGAAGTAGTTGTTGGTTTTCGTGACGAATTTACCCACTTCGTCCAGAAAGAGACCAAAGCCGATGCCGCCCAACAGTATTGACACAAGCGCAGGCGTCGACCCTACGAACAGCCAGCCGAGTACCAGCGCCAGGACCATCAGTGCGCCGCCCCATAATGCGTGGGCGATGTGCAGCTGGCCACCACCCACTTGCGGGTATCCCGTGAGCTTGAGTGAAAGGCGAGTAATCAAGACAGTGGCGACGGCCAGAAAAAGGAACCACTGAATGTAGTCAGCGCCAACACTGTTGCGGATAACCCGCGCAGTCCGCGGGGGGAGTTGCTCATCGCGCATTTTGACAGTATCGCAGCGACGGGTCGTGTCGCGCCGATCCCATGCGCGCCGGGCTCAATTCGCACACTCCCGCTCATGCGGGTCGGGCAGGCCAAGGCAACGCCGCTCGCCGCCCGCGCAGCTCTCACACGCGGCAGCGCCAACCATGGCAAATCTGTTGATTGGCAGAGCTTTTACATCGCGGGTGGCACGTAACCCTAGAGTTCGAGGGTAAGTCGGCTACCAGGTGCCGCCCTGGATATGCAGACCAGCATCATGCCGCTGTCGCGTTCCGGAATCGTCAACAGGGTGTCTCGGTGGTCGACCTCGCCATCAAGCACCCGGGTGCGACAAGTCCCGCAGAAGCCCTGCTGGCAGGAATATGAGGTCGCCACATTGCTGCGCCGCAGCGCCGAAAGCAGTGTCTCGTCGGCACTGACTCGTACCGTCGCCCCCGATGAGACGACGGTGACTTCGAATTCGGTGCCATCGAGCACTGGGGGCGCGGCGAACCGCTCGAAGTGCAGTTCGACGTCTGCGCGGCCGGCCAGTTTTGTCCGGACTGCGGTGAGCATCGGCGCCGGACCGCAGGCGTACACGGCCGTCGCGTCCGGGCAGTCGCCGAGCAGGTCCTCGGCGGTCGGAACGCCGAACCGATCGTCGGTGCGGATCTCGATGCGATCGCCGAATCGGTCGAGTTCACCTATGAATGGCAGACTTTCGCGGCTACGGCCGGTGTAAACCATCGACCACTCGACGCCCAGACGGGCCGCCACCGTCAGCATCGGCAGGATCGGCGTAATGCCGATCCCGCCGGCGATGAACCGCAGCCGCCGGGCCGGCGAGCCATAACCCGGCACGGTCAGCGGAAACGCGTTGCGCGGTCCACTGGTCGTCACGGTCGCCCCGACCGGAAGGGCATCGTGCACCTCGATCGAGCCGCCACCGCCGCCGGGAATCCGCCGTACCGCGATCCGGTAGGCATCGGTGACCTCGGGGTCGCCGCACAGCGAGTACTGCCGCGTGAGTCCGCTCGGCAGATGGATGTCTAGATGCGAACCCGCGCGCCACGGCGCCAGTCGGCCGGCACCGGCAGCGGTGAGAGTCAGGGCCACCACATTGTGGTCGTAAGCCACCACCTGCCGGTCCGCGACCATCAGTGTCACGGTGCGGTCGAATTCGCGCGGCGCTGCCATGTGCCGGATGTTGCCTGTCATCGTCCACACCCCGGACACGGCCGCATCGATCAGACCGATGAAAACGTCGTGGCGTGAACGACCGGATGTGCTCGGTGGCAGCCGCCGGTAGCGGTCGCGAAACGACATCAAATATGCGCCGCGCGAGCGGCGGGAGACCGGGCCAGGTAGGCGACCGCCTGCGCCGTCGAGCCCATTTGCTCGGGGGTGAATCCGGGCCGGAAGTAAGCCAGCGTGTTGGAGCCAAAAAGCTTGCGATATTTGGGGAGTAGACCCAGCTTGGAATCGCGGGCGCGCAGCCGCTGCGTTTTCCACCATCCGATGTTCACGTTCGGATCGGCCCGCATCAGAAACGAGGCCCCGCGCTGGAAGAACGAATAAATACCGATCATCGCCATCACCATGGCGCCGATCCGGTCGACGTAACTGTCGTGGAAGTACACCGCAACATCGTGGGCGACACTGCGGTGCTCGACCTCTTCGCTGCCGTGCCAGCGAAACACGTCGGCCATGGTCGGATCGGCGCCGTAGTCGTCCCAGGCGCAGTTCAGCGCGAAGTCGCCCATCACCGCGGTGTAATGCTCGAGGGCCGCGATGAACCACAGTCGGTCACATAGGTGGTTCATCCGGCGCTTGGGGTCTTCCGATGTCGACGGGGCCAGCACCTTGGTGAAAACGTATTCCATTTGGTCGAGCATCGGCGTGGGATCTATACCCTGCCGCTCCATGAATTCGTGCAGCAGCCGCTCGTGCACTTCGGCGTGAGCGCCTTCCTGGCCGATGAAGCCTCGCATGTCCTCGGCCAGCTGCGGATCCTTTACCAGCGGAAGCGCCTCGTTGTAGGTGGCGACGAACCACCGCTCGGCCGAAGGCAGGATCAGGTTGAGCAGACCGATCACGTTCGAGGCGACGGGATGTCCGGGAATCCAGTGCAGCGGCACGTCAGCGACGTCGAAATGTACCTTGCGGGCCTGAATTTGAACTGGACCCGGATCGACATCGTCAGCCAATCGGCCGGGTCGTGTCATTGCGGACCTTCCTGCCTGGAGCCTGGACGAAGTAGTGCAGACCAGCTCCAGTCTAGGGCCGCCGTCAGCGTCGCGGAACGCGACGTCGCGCCGAACCGAATCAGGTGCTGCCGCCGAGTCGGGCGGCGGTGACGATGTGACGAAAAAGGTTGTCAGGCAAACGTTTCAGTTCAGCGCGTCGACATCGGCCAGGATGTCGGGCACCTCGCTGCGGGTGGTGTAGTTAGAATGCACATCAATCCACCGGATGATGCCCGCCGCGTCGAGGACCACAACGGTGGGCATCGCCAGTGCCGTGCCTCCGTCGGTGGTGCGTTGCATTCCGCGCGATCGCCGAGGCCATCGGTAGTCGCCTGGGCTTACCCGTCGTGAGCGTCCCCGCGGACGTCCTGATGCTCCCGGGATACTTTGGGCCCCTGGCGTATCCGGCCACGATGGACCTCCCAGCGTCCAACCTGATCACGCGCCAGACCCTCGGCTGGGCACCCACTCACCCCGGCCTGCTCGCCGACTTGAACAATGGCAACTACTTCCCTGCCAACTGACGGCCCGGCTGTTAACGACGAGCGCGGCACGTCGAAGAATGGATAGATCATGAGGCCCCGGATACTTCACCCCGATATCGAGTAGCGGTCCCGTAATCATCTCCCGACAACCAAAGCGCGAGATGCCCGCAGACGTCTGGTTCACCGTAACTTACAATTACAAACCGACCGAAAAATGTATCGGCAAGGTCCCACCCTACGACGGGTCACGGAAGGTGTTTGACCACGTTGATCGAGCATGATGACGATGCCTGACTGGGCCCACGACCCCGTCCCTGAGTCGAATCCCGAGAATCGGACGGTGACCAATTTCGATGAGTGACGTCGTGCAGACCCCGTCGGGCATCCCGTTGGATCCCGTCTACGGACCGGGCGATCGGGCGCCGGAGCCGCCGCCGGGGGAGTATCCGTTCACCCGCGGCAACTTCGCGTCCGGGTACCGGGGTAAAACCTGGACGTTCCGCCAGTACTCGGGTTTCGGAACCGCCGAGGAATCGAACAAGCGGTATCGGTACCTGTTGGACCAGGGCGGCACGGGGCTCTCGGTCGCGCTCGACCTGCCGACCCAGTGTGGCTACGACTCCGATGACCCGGAGTACGGGGAGGAGGTCGGCCGCGTCGGTGTCGCGGTCGACACGCTCGCCGACGCGGAGTTGCTCTTCGACGGCATCCCCCTGGACAAGATCAGCACCAGCTTCACCATCAACGGCACCGCGGCCATCCTGCTGGCGTTCTACGTCGCCGCCGCAGAGAAGAAGGGGGTGCCCCGCGAAAAGCTCACCGGCACCATCCAAAACGACATCCTCAAGGAATACGCGTCGCGCGGTACCTGGATCTGGCCGCCGGAGCCGTCACTGCGACTGATCGCGGACACCATCGAGTTCTGCGCAGCCGAGGTGCCGAGATTCAACGCAATCTCGGTGGCGGGCGCCCACTTTCGCGACGCCGGCGCCAACGCCGTCCAGGAGATGGCCTTCACGCTGGCCGACGGTGTCACCTACTGCGACACCGTCGTCGAACGCGGTCGGATGACCATCGACAAGTTCGCGCCGCAGATCTCGTTCTTCTTCTACACCCATGGCGACTTCTTCGAGGAGATCGCGAAGTACCGGGCCGGCCGGCGTCGCTGGGCGACCATCGTGCGCGAGCGCTACGGCGCGAGCACCGACAAGGCGTCGATGTTCCGCTTCGGCTGCGTCGCCGGCGGTGCGTCGCTGTATGCGCCTCAGGCGCAGAACAACCTGGTGCGCGTCGCGTATGAGGCGCTGGCCGCTGTCCTCGGCGGCGTGCAGTCGATGTTCACCGCGGCGTGGGACGAGCCATTCGCCCTTCCCAGCGAGGAATCCGCGACGCTGGCGCTGCGCACCCAGCAGATCCTCGCCTACGAAACCGGGGTGGCCAAGGTGGCCGATCCGCTCGGTGGCTCCTACTTCGTCGAAGCACTGACCGACGCCACCGAGGCCAAGATCATCGACATCATGGACGACCTCGAAAAGCACGGCGGCATGGTGCGCGCCATCGAGGACGGCTATCTGCAGGGCCTGATTGCCGACGAAGCCTTCAAGATTCACCAAGAGGTCGAGTCGGGCGAACGTCCCGTGGTCGGCGTCAACAAGTTCGTCACCGACGAGCCGGCGCCCGACATCGACACCTACGAACTGAACGCCGAGGGTCGCGATCTGCAACTGCGGCGTCTGGCGAAGGTCAAAGCCGAGCGTGACCAGGTCGCCGTCAAGGAAACGCTCGCCGCACTCTCGAGGGCGGCCGAGGGCACCGAGAATCTGATGCCGCGACTAATCGACTGCGCCAACGCCTACTGCTCCGTCGGAGAATTGGTGAGCACGCTGAAAGCGGTGTGGGGCGAGTTCCAGCAACCGGTGGTGTTCTGATGGCGGCTCGCGTCCTAGTGGCGAAACCCGGTCTGGATGGCCACGATCGCGGCGCAAAGATCGTCGCACGCACGCTGCGCGATGCCGGATTCGAAGTCATCTACACCGGGATTCGCCAGCGCATCGAAGACATCGTGTCGATCGCGCTGCAGGAGGACGTCAAGCTTGTCGGGCTTTCGATCCTGTCGGGCGCGCACCTGGCCCTGACTGCTCGTACCGTCGATGCGCTACGGGCCGCAGATGCCGGCGACATCGCAGTGGTCGTCGGCGGCACCATCCCTCAGGCAGATGTGCAGAAGTTGCTGGATGCCGGTGCAGCAGCAGTGTTTCCGACGGGCACGTCGCTGGAGAGCCTCGTCCAAGACGTACGCGCCCTGACCGGGGACGAGGACTGATGAGACCCCGGGTCCTGCGTTGACCGAACCGACGAAATCGGGCCCTCTCGCCGGCATCCGGATCCTCGAGATCGGCCACATGCTGGCCGGGCCGTACGCCACGATGATGCTGGCCGACCTGGGCGCCGAGGTCATCAAGATAGAACCGCCCGGTGGCGACATCTCCCGGCAAGTCGGGGACTCCTATTTCGCCAGCCTCAACCGGGGCAAACAAAGCATCTGCGTCGACCTCACATCCGAGGCCGGTCAGCGCGAACTCGGCGAACTTGTCTCGAAATCTCATGCGCTGCTGGCAAATTTGAAACCGTCCGCCATCAGCCGATACGGCCTCAACTATGAAGCGCTGCGTAAATGGAACGACAAGATAGTCTGCGTGGCGCTGACCGGTTTTGGGCTGGACGCGGGTGACGATCCGGCATTCGACTACGTCATCCAGGCGACGACGGGGATCGCCGCGCTGACCGGTGATCCGCTCGGACCGCCGACCCTGCCGGGGTACTCCGCCGCCGACAATTCCGCCGGACTTACTGCGGCCCTGGGACTTCTGGCCCAGATCGTCTCCGGCCGTGGCGGGCAGGTCGAGGTATCACTACGTGACGTAATGCTGTCCCAGCTGAACTACCGCGCTTCGGCCTACCTCAACGACGGCAACGAGCCGCAACGGTTACCGATGGGTGCGCACTCGTATTATGTTCCAGCTCAGCTTTTTTCGACTGCAGACGGATTCCTGGCGCTGTTCATCACGCACGACAAATTCTGGAAGTTGTTTGCCGCCGAGGCCAATATCGTTGGGCCGGAGACGATGCGGGAGCGGGCTGCACAGCGCGATGAGGTCCTCGCCTTGGTGAACAGCGCGCTGGCCACCGATACGGCCGCGAACTGGGAATCGAGGCTGCGTGCGCTGGGCGTGCCCGCCGCCGCTGTCCGAACGATGCCAGAAGCGCTCGCGGCAAACCCGGAAGTGATCGTCACTGCGGGCGCATTTCGGTTGATTCGCAGCCCAATTCAGGTAGACGGGTACGAACCCGACTACGGCGCACCACCGCGACTTGGTGAGCACCGCAAAGCGAATCTCTGACTCACATGAATGTTGCTGATCTCATTCAAGCGTCGATGAGCGGCTCTACCCGAGCGACGGGGCGCCTGCTGAGCCTGATCGAGGGCCCGCGTCGCGACGAGGTGCTGGCAGCTTTGGAGCCGGCCTCCACCCGGGTTGTCGGCATCACCGGTCCTCCGGGCGCAGGGAAGTCGACGACGATCGCGGCGCTGGTCGGCGCCTACCGCGAACGGGGAATGCGGGTCGCAGTGCTCGCGGTGGACCCGTCATCGCCCTACAGCGGTGGCGCCATCCTCGGCGATCGCATCCGCATGGCGGCCCACATCGATGATCCCGGTGTGTTCATCCGCTCGATTGCCACCCGCGGTCACGTGGGCGGGCTTGCCGCCGCGGTCCCCGCGGCGATCCGGCTGCTGGCCGTGCTGTCCTATGACCTGATCGTGCTTGAAACGGTGGGTGTGGGCCAGTCGGAGATCGAGATCGCCGCGGTCGCCGACCCCACCGTAGTCATCCTCAATCCGGGCGCGGGTGATGCAGTGCAGGCCGCGAAGGCAGGCCTGCTCGAAGTGGCTGACATCGTGGTCGTCAACAAAGCCGACCGCGACGGCGCGAAGGAGACTGCCCGCGATCTGCGCGCCGAGACATCGGCCCCCGTCCTCACGCTTGTGGCAGCGCGTTCCGAGGGCATCACGGAATTGATGGATGCGATCGACGCCCACCACCGCGCCGACACGCCAGAACGCAGGGCATCGCGCGCCCGGGCGCAGATCCTGTCTCTGGCGCAGACTCGTCTGCACCGCCACCCCGAACTCGCCGATCTGGCCGCTGCCGTCGCCGACGGTCGATGCGATCCGTATACCGCCGCGGGCCGGTTGCTGATCGAGTCAGCCGCCGTCGACGAGTCCGGTTAGCTCACCGGCCGCGGTTCATCACCCGGTCCGCCGCGGCCCAATGCTCGTCGGAGACCCACAGCGACGCGAACGCTGCGATGGCGTCGCTCGGCGGCACGCCCGACATGACGCGCTTGATCTCCCCGGCAGGCTTGTTCGCCAGCGTCCGCGCCAATGAGCGCCACTCGGTGTCGAAGGTGGCCCTGGGCAGCACGCGATCAACCAGGCCGACCTTTTCGGCCTGATCGGCGGTCAGAACGGTCCCGCTGCCCGCGAGCATCAGCGCGCGACCGCGGCCGACGAGCGCCGCGAGCCGCTCCGCGCCACCCCATGCCGGCATGATCTCCAGGGACACCTGGTTGAAGCCGATCTTGATGTCGTCGGCGGCCACCCGGATGTCGGCGGCGACCGCGACCTCCGCGCCGCCGCCGAGCGCGTGGCCGTTCAGCGCGGCGACGACCGGGGCCGGGAAGCTTGCGAGCTGATCACAGATCGACCGCATCCGTGATGCCATCGCCGCCGCCTGGTCTTCTGTTCGCAAAGCACTGAGTTCCTTGAGATCCCCGCCGGAAACGAAGGCCTTGTTTCCCTCACCCCGAACCACCAGGCACCGTGCACCTTTCGCGCCGGTTATCGCCTCCTCAAGCTGGTCCATGGTTTGAGGTGCGATCGCGTTGCGAGCGTGGGGACGATTGATAGTGATGACGGCGAGCCCGTCGTCGAGTTCAAGATCGACCATTGGCATTTCCCATCTCAGACCGTGCGGCGAGATATTCATATCAGATTTCACATGTGGTATGTCTCCGCGAGCTACCGTTGGCTCATGCCAGGGGCGTCCGATATTTCCGGCACCGTGCGAGAGCGCGCCGTGCGCGAGTTGCGGGATCGAATCTTGACCGGAGCACTACCCGCGGGCTCGCGAATTAATTTGGACGCGATCACCGCCGAGTTCGCCACCAGCCGCACACCCGTGCGTGAGGCACTGCTGGAACTGTCTTTCGAAGGGCTGGTGCAGGTTGCGCCGCGCAGCGGGATCACGGTCATCGGCGTCAGCTCCAGTGACGTGATCGACAGCTTCACCATCCTGGGGGTCTTGACCGGGCAGGCGGCCGCCTGGGCGGCGCAGCGGGTCAGTCCGCAGGAACTCGCTTCGCTACGCGATCTCGCCGCCGAGGTCGCCGCGCGGTCCGGTGACAGCAGTATTGGCGAGGCCAACTGGCGGTTCCACCAGGAAATCCACCGCGCAGCTCATTCCCGGCGGCTACTCGCCCAACTCACGCAAGCCACCCGCATGGTCCCTACCAACTTCTTGACCCTCTTTCCTGAACACGAAAAACACTCCCTCGACGAGCACACCGAACTGATCGAGGCGATCGCTGAGCACGACGCCGAACGCGCCCGTTCAGTCGCTGAACGCCACGTGCTGGAAGCCGGCCGGTCGTTGGCCTCATGGCTGGATAAACCCTGACCTGAACGGGTCGCTTGTCTCAGGCCGATGGAGGTTGGTTGACGCTCAGCGCGTCTCGTCCGGCGGGCTCAGCTCTATCAGGCGTTGCGCGTCGTCGATGAGCGACTGTTCGGCGATGCGGACAGCAACAAGCGCGGACAGCGCGGTGCCGGCCATCTGCATGTACATCACCACGATCTGGTAGCGGATCGCGGTGAACGGACTTATACCGGCCAGGATCAGTCCGGTCATGGCACCGGGCAGGCTGATCAGCCCGACAACTTTCGTGGAGTCGATCGCCGGAATCAACGCGGTGCGCAGGGCGGATCGCTGGTATGGGCGAATCGCTTCTAGTGCGGACTGGCCCAGGGATAACCGGGCTTCGATGGCAGGGCGCGATTGTCGAATTTCCGCGTCGAGCCGCCGCAACGCACTCCCGGCGGCCAGCATGGCGGACGAGACGATCATGCCGCCGACCGGAACAATCACGCGGGCCTCGGCAGCGATAACCCGTCCGGCCAACAGGACGACGAGCGTGACGACCGTGCTCGCGGCGACCCCGCCGGTAGCGGCAACCCTGGCCTGGGGCAGTCCCGCGGCGCGGCGGCCGGCGACCTGCCCGGCGACTACCACCATCGCGATCAACCAGCCGGCGGGGCCGAGCAGACTCGGCCGCTGGAACACGATGCGAAGAAGTGCGCCGGCGGTGACCAGCTGCACTGCGGCGCGCCCGGCGGCGACCACGACCTCCCGAGTGAGACCCAGCCGCTGCCGGTGAGCGATCGCTCCGGCCACCGTGACCAACAGCAGCGAGACGACGACCCCGCCCCAGCTCGGCACCGCCAGGGCCGATGTGGCCAGCACGGCGACGGATGATGCGGGCCGCCGGACTGCCATGCTGCGAGATCGTGCTGCCGGCGGGCCGATGGCCGCCCAGCGCGTCAACGAATGAAGTCCGAAGCCGGTCAATCTGACCGCTAACAGCCCCAGCGGCACGGCCACCAACATCCACCGCCACCGGATGCGACGTCCGCCGCGCTCGACGATGGCTGGAGCGGGGCGATAGCCGAGACGGTCCAGCGCCGCACTCAGCCTCTCGATCTCCGGTGCAGCCGCGTGGTCGTCACGGCGCGGAATCAAAAGCCCGCCGACGATCTTGGTCAGCACACCGCTGTGGCCGCCGACAACCGGAGAGCGGGAAGTACGCGCGCCCGCCGACGTGGCAGGGATGTCCCCCACGCTGGCAATCGCTGACAGGACGGCCGCGGTGTCGCAGTCTCCGGGCGCAAACCAAATCACGACAGATGCGGTACGCGGATACGCCTGCACGGCTCGCACACCGGCCACCTGGGCGACGCTCTCCTCGATCGCGGCGGCCCGGGCCTCATCGTGACGAAACCCGATGGCACGCACCCGCATCCGTCCCGTCGTAGCGGAGACGACGGCCGGTTCGACGCTGGTGTCAGCGCTCGGCATCCGCAGTCTCCAAGGGGTTGTCGTCTGGGTGAGGCGCAGGAGGCGGAGGCTCATTGCCCACGCGTTCGGCGGCCTCGGCGACGACGTCGGCGACCGCTAACCGAGCCCGCGCGGCGCCTTCCTCGGCCTCGCGCGCAGCGCGGAGACCCCAGGCCGTCACGGAAACGGTGGCCGCGCGCAGCGGCTTCTTCGCCGCGACCTTGCGCAGCCCCTCATACGCAACCATTCCCACCACGCCGGTAACCACGGTCGGCCCCGCCTTTGCCAACAACCCCTGCCACACCATCGCGAACACTCCCTTCACATCGTTTTCTGCCTAATTTGCAGGTTCTACAACAGGGCACCTGTACGCGACGAGACGAGGCGCCCTGATTCAAGAACCAAGACCTGCGCGGCAACGTTTTCGATGAGATCGCCGTCATGGCTGACGAGGACCACGGTTCCGCCCGTGCCCACATGGTCACTTATCAACGCGCCGATGACTTCGGCCGAGGCCCCGTCGAGCGCCGAAGTCGGTTCGTCAAGCAGCAGCACGTTCGGTTCGACGGCCAATGCCCGCGCCAGACACAGCCGTTGCACCTCCCCACCGGACAGCTCCGCGGTCGCGCGCTCGGCGAACGATGGCTTCAGCCCCACCCGCGCGAGCAGCTCGATGACCCCGGCCTCGGGCAACTCGTGGCGGCCAACTCGGACCTCCTCATGTACCCGGTCGGTCAGTAACACCGGGGCCTGCGCCACCAGCACGACGCGCCGCCGCAACGACAGGACATCCAACTCGGCGATGGGCGCACCGTCGAGCGTGATATGTCCGCTTGTGGGTTCAGCGAGCCGGTTCAGTAGACGCAGCAGGGTGGTTTTCCCGGCGCCGCTGGCACCGGTTACGGCGGTGCAGCGTTCGGCGGGAATGCAGGCGCTGACCTGCGCCAACAGCACAGCCGGGCCGCGGGTTACCGAGACCTGTTCGAGGCGAAAGCCTTCCGTGCGCATCAGCCGCGGTCGCCGACGCTGGTCGCGGCAAGCCGGACCGCTACCAGCAGCGGCGCTGCCGGCATGGTGTGCAGCCGCGCACGGGAAGGATTCAACTCGCCATCCTCACTAATCTCGCATGCTCTGTCCGAAGATCGAGCGTAAAAATGACGCGCTGAGAGATCGCTGAGATTTTACTCAGGGACGGAGTGGCGGCGGGGTCGCAGTGGCTCGCGGATCAGCGGTAACGCCACCTTCCGACGCACCCAGGGGAATCATTTATAGGGTACGCTGCACGACGAATGTGTTCTGCATTCGCGAAAGTAAACGAAAGAAGTACGGAAATATGACGCAAGGAACCGTGAAATGGTTCAACGGCGAAAAGGGCTTCGGCTTTATCGCTCCCGATGACGGCAGTGCGGACGTCTTCGTCCACTACTCCGAGATCCAGGGCGGCGGCTACCGCTCACTGGAGGAGAATCAGCGGGTTCAGTTCGAGGTAGGACAGGGCGCCAAGGGCCCCCAGGCCACCGGAGTGACCGCGGTCTAGTTTTTCTCGTAATCTGTGGGCCGGCAGGGGATTACCTCTTGCCGGCCCACAGTTCGTTTACGGCTAATTGGTGTGGCTCTGCGACCACATCCGCTATCGGGGGCTGTCGATTTCGTAGGTGCCGCGGTCATCGGAGACCACCACTGCGACATGTCGGGACGCGCCGTTGACGATGGCCTCGCAGGTGAACGTCGTCCCCTTCTGGGCGCTGGGGTTGCGCCCGCCATTGCAGCTGACGTCGGTGACGGTGTTCGCTCCGTAGCCGCTGGCGGGATCCGAGAGCGTCTGTAGAACACCGGACTGCACTTTCGTGACGTCCAGGACCGTGCCGCCGCCAACGCCGAGTCGCGCAATGGTGCCAATCAACACAACGGCCCCGATCACGACGGCCAGGCCGCCGGCTCCCACGAGCAGCCACGGGGTGAGCCTTTTGCGAACCGGCTCGGTGCCGACTTGTGAAGCGGCGCTGGACTTGTGCTGTTCAACCGGCGAGGGTGCGGGACGGTTTGGGCGTTGCAAGTACCACGGAATGTCGGGGGGCCGCTGCGGAGCATGGTCAATCGGCCGACGGCTCGGCGGCGGCGGTTCTCGGTAGACAGGGCGGGGCCGCGGTCTGGCGACCCTGGTCGGGTCGTCGGGTTCCGTGCGGCGCAGATGCCACGGGGTGTCCGGCCGGGGTTCGTCCGGAGTGGCTGGCGGCGGCGGGCGGTTCACGGGAAGTTCCGGTAGCACTGAGCGGCGTCGCCCACCAGACCCGAGCGAAACGCGACGATGCGGGTGAAGCCGGCGGGCACGCTGTCGCCGTTGATATCGCTGGCCACAAGATGATTGGTAAGCAACCCGGATATCGCCTCGTCGAGGTCGCCGGCATTCAGGACCAGAGTGTTGCCGGAAGGCACTGTGACGGGTGTGGCCATGCTGCGCTGGGCGACTCCGGTGAGGCACGCAGTACGGAGCGCCGCACGTTCACCGGTGAGTGCGACCCCTTGTTGGCGTTGCACGGCCAGCATGTACCGCGAGGTGACCACGGAGAAGGCGGTGTTGTCGCCCTGCAGCAGCTGTCGACTCTCGCTGTCGGCGTAGGTGCCGATCTCCCGCAGACCGGCCGGGTCGACACTGATGGTGTTGGTAGTCGGGCAGTACGCCGCGGGCTGGCTCGTCCGCGCGTCGGGACAGTTGACGACGCCGCCAACCGTCAAGGTGGGGGCTTGATCGGGGTGGAAGATAGCAGTGAGTGTTTCCATCAGTAGCCCCAAAGAGCCTTCAGTGATCGGCATTTCGCCGGCCGGAGAGTCGCCCGATGAATAGTCCTGCAATGCGGGCGGCAGGCCCACGTGGCGGCGATCTATTTCTTTGTGGTCGATGGCGGCGCACACGGAAGGGTCACCGTCGAATCCCTCCTGAAATGCGCCGATCCGGTCGAGCGCGGAACCATGTGCGCCATGGCCGAATTCGGGCTCGTCAGTGGGGTCCCGCAACGTGATGCCGCCGGCAAGCACATGATCGAGGCCATCGGTGGTGTTCATCGCGAACCGGGTCGAGTGGCCCTGGGCCACCCAGTGCAGGTACACCCCGGCGAAGCAGTCTGCTTGTTGCTCTTTGATCAGCGTGTGGTTGAAGAAATGAACGCTGTGTGCCTGGGTCTGTACGGCATGCCCGAACTCGTGTGCGAGCGTCCCGGCGACGGCGACGTCACCGAAGTACTTGCGGGTCATCGGAATCAGGACACCGCGATCCCACGCAATCGAGTCGTCGAGACGGCAATACGACGCGTTGACCGACTTGTAGCCGTTGCGTCCGCCGCAGGCGCCCCGGCTCGACGGCGCACGGGAGTCGTAGGACCTGATCGCCGCGACGGGGCGGTACTCGCCGGAGAAATACTGCGGATAGGTCGCCGTCCAGAACTCCTGAATATCGTTGACGGCCAACAGCGCAAGCCGATCGTTGTCGCCTCCGTCGGTGTCCTCGACGCTGCCCTGGGGCTCCGGGGCGTCTGAGCGCCGGCCGGAGAAGCCCTGGGTGGTAGCCAGGCCCCCGACTCGGTCCGGGTCGTACAGCATCGAGGCCGGCCGGCCGGCCATCACCGTGGCGGAACACCCGGCGGCCGCTGGGACAAGGCACAGCGTCCCCAATACGACGGCAACCGCGGTGCGGTGACGCGGTCGCCGCGCGGCACTCCGGTGCGGGCGTTGCTTCATCCGCTTCCTCCCAGCGATCACGACGTTAGCCCAAACGCCCCCGTACCGTTCGCGGAATTCCCGGCCGCACGGTCCGTCGCGTGCCAGTGACGCCGTCATAGGGAGGCGATTATCCTGCCCGCGTTGACAACTCAGGTCGCAGCGATGGTGAGGACGGCGACGTCGTCTTCTGGCTCGAGCTTTGGGATCAGGGTCACCAATTCCTCGAGCAGGCGGGCCGACGGCAGGTGTGCGCGTTCGCGAATGAAGGCGGCCAACGCTTCTTCGTCGAAAGGTGTTGCACCCCTGCGGGCTTCGACCAGACCGTCGGTGTAAAAGACGAGCGTTTGGCCGCGGCGTAGGTGTGCCGTGCACGAACCGAACCTCGCGCGTGGGGTCGCGCCGACCAGCATGCCGATTTCGGGGCGGACGGGCTCTACGGCACCGGAGTCCGGATCGACCAGCAAGACCGGCAGGTGGCCACCGGTGGCGATGGTCACCGCGAAACCATCGCCATCGTGGTCCGGTCGCAACGTCCCCAGCATGACGGTGCAGAACCGTCGGGGGTCGGCTTCGCGCAGCATGACTGCGTTCAATTCCTTGAGCACATCGGTGGGGTCACGATGGTGTAGTGCCGCTGAGCGCAGGGTGTAGCGGATCAACGAAGTCGCCACCGCTGCGCCGGCGCCGTGGCCCTGAACGTCACCGATGAAGAAAGCCAACCGATCGTCGCCCAAGGAGAACACGTCGTAGAAGTCGCCGCCCACCTGCCGGGGGTCGGCGGGATGGTAATACGCAGCGGCTTCGAGACCCTCGATTTCCGGGAGTGACGGCGGCAGCAGGGTCTGCTGGAGGACAGCGGCGAATTCCTCGACCACGTCGCGATCCCGCTCCGCGATGTCGCGGTCGCGTATCGCTTCACGATGTCCGCGTTGGGCGGTGACGCGATCGGCGTCCGCACCGTCACGATCGCGGCGCGCCCGATCGCGGTCGTGACGGGCGGTGTCGCGGGCTGACTCGGCCGAGCGGCGCTCATGCCGTTCCATACTGAGTTCGCGCAGCGAGAGCAGCCTCAGCTCCAGCTGCTCCATGACGATGGTCGCCAAATCCTCCAGCAATGCCAGCTGCGACGCCGTCAGTGAGGCGGGTTCGGTGCTCATCACCGCGACCGAGCCGATTCGGTGGCCGTCGTCGGTGATGATCGGTGCGCACGCGTAGGACCGGATCGAAAAATCTCCGACAAAGCGATTGTCGACGAGCCGAGGGTCGGCGAGTGCGTCGTGGACCTCGACGTGGGTGGCCTGGCCGGAGATAACCGGTTCGCACAGATTCTGCCCGCGCGGTATGGATCGGACGCCGGGATCGATTCCGTAGGTCCCGCCGAACCAGATCTCGCGCTCGTCCACCATGCTGACGAGGCCCATCGACGCGTTGAGCGCGCGCGCCGCAACACCGGCGACCCGGTCCAGCACTCGGTCCGGCGAGCTGCCTACCACGCGGTAGCGATGCAGCGCGCGACGGCGGTCTACGTCGGCTCGGCTGTCGGGCATAGGAAATGTGTACCCGCGCGCGCAGCACACTCAACACCGGATTCGGTCACAGCCACCTCACCCATGCGGCGAGCCTCACCACGACACGCGGGCGTCGCCGCCGGTCAGAGGTGGGTCGCCTACAGTGTCCGGGTTCTCGAGGTCACGAGTTTGAAAATCCACAACAGCAGCACAGCGCCGACCAGCGCGCCCAGAAACGCGTGCTTGATGGGTGGGTGGACGTCGATCTGATGCGGCGGGAACAGGACGCTGCCCAGTGTCCCGCCGACGTAGGAGCCGATTATGCCGAGTGCAGCGGTGGCAATCCAACCCATGGGCTGCCGGCCCGGGACAACGGCCCGCGCGATGAGACCAACGACAAGCCCGAGAACGATCAGCCAGACAATATGCAGGACCACGACGAATCTCCTCTGAATGCGGTGCCAGGCGAGGTCATCCACCAGGGATGACGGCACTATCGGATACCGCGTCAGCCCGAATTCAAACCGGATTGTCGGCGGATGTACCCGTGTAAAGCTCGGCCGAGTGGGGATAGCCGAGCCGCAAACGGGGTAGTCGCCCAGGCGTGGTTGCCGTGGTTCGTCGTCGCTACCGTGGGTTGGCTCGCGCCGACACGGTGGGAGTCTGGCAACACCACGTCCGCGAGTGGTTGACCGACACGACCGCGATCAGCACCGAGCGCGTCTGCGACGTCACACTGGCCTGCGGTGAAGCGCTCGCAAATTGCGCCGAACATGCCTATCGCGACCTGGCCGGCACAGACTCGATGACCCTCGACCTCGACTATGACCCGGCCACTTCGACCGTAGACGTCGTCGTTGGCGACCGGGGTCATTGGGTTGCGCCAGAGACGCCCTCCGGCACAGCATTTCGTGGACGAGGTCTGCCGTTGATGCGGATGCTGGCAGATGCTTGCAACATCCACGTCAGTCGGGATGGCACTACCGTGCAGTTGAGGTTCTGCGATTGTCCACCCGCGGCCCCTCATTGAGGCAGGGTTGGGCGGCCGGTCAGCGTCGAGATCGTCGTTCGACCCATCTTCCTGGCACGAAATCGGTTGTGAGACAGAACGTTGTGCGCGGCCATCGTGGCGAGTAGCGTATGTCCAGCACAGGAAGTTCCGGCCCGACTTGAGGGGAACGCCGTGCGTGAACCTGAGCTGACCAGCCTCGTCGGCGTGCGCGACGCCGATGGGGACCGGCTTGTCTTCATCCGATTGGACCGGGCCAACGGAACGCGTGGCTACGTGCTGCGGGTCGGAACGGGCAGCGTGCACCTGACTACCGGCGATCTCTACCGGCTGAGCACCGCCATCCGGCGCGAATTGGCCCCGGCCAGACAGATCCGATTCCTCGTTCGGGCGATTTGGCTGGCGATCTTCTGCGCGCTGGTGGGGCTCCTCGCATCTTCAGTGACCGGGCCACTGTTCGCGTACCCCTGGTCGAATTGACGTCAACCGACACCTAGGCGCACGCGTCGGCCCCCGATTCGTTCTGCCAGGTTTACGCTCTCGGTTGCCGGGTATTTACCGACGCGTAGCTCGTTGAGACCGCGGTCGTCCCCTCGCAGCGGTCCCCTTTAGTTGGAAGCAGCGTTCAGTGACACATCGCGATCACCCGGCGTCATACGAGGAATTGCTGGGTGAGTTCACAGCCGCGCTCGGTCGGGTGTTGTCAGGCTCGGTTCTGCCACCCAGCAATATGATCCCCGACGGACCGCTCACCCTGGCGCTTCTCGACATCGCTTACGCAGCGCGCGATGGGCAACCGACCAACTACCTGGTTTCGCGGGCCTGCTTTCAGTTCTCACGGTTCGCGGCGACCCTCGAGACGGACCCATCGTCAAAGACGGCGCGCAACCTGAAAGCTGTTTCCTAAGTACCGATTTCACGCGCACCCTCCATGAGCTTCACCAGCGGGTAGCTGCAGCGAACCGCACGGTGTGAGCCGGCCGGCGACGTCGATGGGCGCGGTGATCGAATAGGACCCACGGGCCCTCGTTCGGTTGCGGCCCACGCGGAAGGAGCGCCCCGCCAATGAAGTCCTTCGTCGGCAAAACCGTCGTGATCACCGGCGCCGGCTCGGGAATGGGCCGCGCGTACGCGGTCGAGTTCGCGCGACGAGGAGCGAAGCTGGCCCTCAACGACTACGACGCCGACACCCTCGCTGAGACGACCGCGCTGCTCCCGCACGCGACGACTACTTTCCAGTCCGTCTTCGACGTCAGTGACCACGACGCGGTCTACCGCTTCGCCGACGACGTTCGCGCCGAACTCGGCGGCGCCCACGTCATCATCAACAACGCCGGTGTCGCCGGCTGCGGCAAACCCGCGTGGACGGCCACCGATGCCGACTACACGCGCATCATGGGCATCAACTTTTATGGGGTGGTGCACGGCACGCGCGCCTTCCTCCCGCAGATCCGGGCACAGGGCGAAGGCGCTATCGTCAACATCAGCAGTATTTTCGGGCTCACCGGCACACCCAACAGCAGCGACTACTGCGCTTCGAAGTTCGCGGTCCGGGGCTTCACCGAATCACTGATGGTCGAAATGGTCAACGAGCCGATCACGGTCCATCTCGTTCACCCGGGCGGAATCGCGACCAATATCGCCAAGTCCGCCGACGGCGACGACTTCGCCAACAAGTTCCTTCGAACTGATCCTGCCGAGGTGGCCACCCGGGTCGCCGACTCGATTCTGAAACCCCAGGCGCGCATCGTCGTGGGTTACAGCGCGCGAAAGACGCAATTAGGAGCCAACTTTCTACCGCGCAGAATTCTCACGCGGCTGCTCTGGCGACAGATCGGCCCCACCATCGACCAATCTGGTTATCCGACAACCGGACTCCTGAAGGGCTGAGTCGATAATCTTCGACAATGCCGAAGCCTCGGCGTTGTCGGCCTGACGCCGCTATCGCCGGGGCGTACCGACCCACTACGATCGCGATTCATGACTGAGGGAGCATCTGGACCGGCGTCGACGCAGGCACAGACCGGCGAGATTGCCCCGCTGGATGTCGCCGGCTCAGGAGTCCTTCCTCCGGTCGCCACCCGGGTGCGCCGACTTTTTGGGGTGCTCGAGCGGTTGGCGCCTTCTCTGGGATCGCGGTGGGCAGTCGAATTATGGTGCACTCCACCGGTTCTCGAGTCGAGTCTGCGCATGCCGCCGGGCGTGTCCCCGGGTAGGCCGATAGAAGCGTATTGGGACGGGCACCGGGTCGCCGGTGAAGAATGGGGCGAAGGACCGCCGATATATCTGGTTCACGGTTGGGGCGGCCAGCGCCCGCATCTGGCCGTGTTCGTCAAACCGCTGGTGAAGGCGGGGTATCGGGTCGTCGCGTTCGACTTGCCCAGCCACAACGAATCCGACCCGGGAGCGCTCGCTCCCGGACGTACCACCGCAACCGAGTGCGCCAGCGCGATTGCGGCCATGATCGACACCCACGGGCCCGCCTACGCGGTAGTAGCCCACTCACTCGGAGCAAATGCGACTGCACTGGCCGCGGCGCAAGGCGCAATCGTCGGGCGGCTGGTGTTCTTGGCGCCCATGGGCGACTTCCCGCTCTATCTTGACCTGTTCGCCGCACGTCACGGCTTCGGCCGCCGGATCCGTGACGGACTTCACCGCCGTCTGGAAAAACGAATCGCCATGCCGCTGCGAGAGACGAACATGACGCGGATCGGTCGACGAGCCAATTACCCGCCGCTGCTCCTCATCCACGACCCCGACGACCCCGACAGCCCGTACGCCGCCAGTGAACGACTGGCCGCGTCGTGGCACGGTGCACGCTTGATGACTACGCGGGGGCTCGGCCGGTTAGCGCATTACCGAATCCTTCGGCACAGTCCTGCTATTCGCGCCGGGGTCGAGTTCATCGGTCAGCCGACCGGCCCGAGCGACACAGGCCAACCGAACCAGTAATGGCACACAACGCGAAACACGCTCTGACGTAAAGCCCTAGCCGTGCCCTGCGTCGCCGTTGCTGCCGTTGCTGCCGTTGCTGCCGCCGCCTTGACGGTCCCGCAGAGCGACGAGCGCGCGAGATGCCGCGGCGTGGTGGGCTTCGGTGAGCGCGGCGGCCTCGGAGTCCGGGTCGGCGTAGAGGAAGCTGCCGGCGCCGGGGGAGCCACCGGAACCGAGCTTGTTCATCTTCACCGGCACCGGAGCGCCCTGGTACTCGAGCGGCACGGGATGGCCGTGATCGTCGACCGGGCCCAGCGGCTGGTGCAGTTCGATGTAGGCACCATGCGGCAGCCGTTTGATGATGCCGGTCTCCACCCCGTGCTCGAGGACGGCGCGGTCGCTGCGCTGCAGGCCGATGCACCACCGGTAGGTGATGAAGTAGACGATCGGCGGCAGCACCACCATGCCGATACGCCCGATCCAGGTGGTCGCGTTCAGCGAGACGTGGAATGTGTAGGCGATGATGTCGTTCATCGCGCTGAAGGTGAGGACGATATAGAACGCGATCGCCATCGCGCCGATCGACGTGCGCACCGGCACATCGCGGGGGCGCTGCAGCAGGTTGTGGTGAGCGTGGTCGCCGCTGAACCGCTTCTCCAGGAACGGGTAGGCGATCAGCAACCCGAAGACCAGGCCCATCATCAACGCGACGGCAACGGCGGCGGGAACGGTGTGGCCGAAAATGTACAGTTCCCAGGCCGGCCAAAGCCGGATGAGGCCGTCCGTCCACATCATGTAGAAGTCGGGCTGCGACCCCGCTGAAATCTGAGATGGCTTGTAGGGGCCCAGGTTCCAGATCGGGTTGATCTGCAGCAGCCCGCCCATCAGGCCGAGAACACCGGTGGTCAGCGCGAAGAACGCGCCGGACTTGACCGCGAAGACCGGCATCACGCGCACGCCGACGACATTGGTTTCGGTGCGGCCGGGGCCGGGGAACTGGGTGTGCTTCTGGAACCACACGAACGCCAGGTGCGCCCCGATCAGCGCCAGGATGATGCCGGGCAACAGCAGGATGTGCAGGCCGTACATCCGCGGGATGATGTAACCCGCTGCGGTGCAGTCATTTCCGGCGCCGCCGCAGGGGAAGTCCCCGCCGAACAGCGCCCAGTGCAGCCAGGTGCCGATCACCGGCATGCCCATCGTGATCGACGAGAGCGCGGCGCGCAGACCGGTACCGGAGAGCAGGTCGTCGGGCAGCGAGTAACCGAAGAAGCCCTCGAACATGGCCAAGATCAACAACAGTGAGCCGATCACCCAGTTGGCTTCGCGCGGGCGGCGGAACGCACCGGTGAAAAAGATGCGGGCCAGGTGGACCATGATCGAGGCGGCGAACAGCAGCGCGGCCCAGTGGTGGACCTGGCGGACGAACAACCCGCCGCGCACCTCGAAGCTGATGTCGAGAGCCGAGGCGAACGCCTTGGACATCTCCACACCACGCAGCGGCTGATAGACGCCGTTGTAGGTGACCTCTTGCATGGACGGGTCGAAGAACAGCGTCAGATACACACCGGTGAGCAGCAGCACGATGAAGCTGTACATCGCGATCTCACCGAGCAGGAACGACCAGTGGGTCGGGAAGACCTTGTTCAGCTGGCGACGGGTCGCAGCCGAGAGGTGATACCGCGAGTCGACGGCATCACCTTGACGACTGAGGGCCTGACCTACATCGAGCCGAACGCTCATCTCGTGCACCGCACTTTCCGAACTCCGCTACCGCCGCGCGTGGTAAACGAGCCGCCACAGCCGCCACGGAACCTGCTGGACGTTTCTACTGGTACTGAACAAATCGTACAGTACTGAGCGCGATGCGCAACAGGCTCACACACGCGGCAATAACGAAATTCGGGCCCGTAGTGCGGAAGGGGTTAGTGCATCGGCGATTTCGTTATTCGACAGGCCCTGAGCCACCAGGATCGCGATCTCCCGTTCGCGGGCGGTCAGGGGCGGCGGCATCGGCACCGATCGCGCTATCGGCGGTTCGGCGCTGCATGGCCGGATGACCCAGCATGATGCGGGTAATCGTCGCCAACATGCCCAACGCCTTTTCCCGCTCGCCGTCGCTGCGTGTGGTGCGGCACTGAACGGCATGTGCCACGGCGCTCAGCGCGTCCGCGTCGTCGTGGCGACACCACACGCCGGATCGGTCAACCTTGACGTTGACGACGGCCGCGGTGAATACCTGCGCCAGCTCCTCGAAAGGCATCGCGGATAGCTTCTCGTCGCTGTCGGGCATCAGCTTGTGTCACCCTAATTCGAATTTTGGTCGACCATGTCGGCCGGCACCGGTCGTATCGGCGAGTCTACTTTCGTCGCGGCCGCAGTGAATGCAGATGCCGGCGTCCGACCGTGCTGCAAGAATCGCGATATGTCTGGTTCCACGGCTGACTCGGTTCCCATTCGCGATGGTCAGCTCTGCGACGCACCCCTCAGGCTGGAGGAACTCGAGACCCTCGGCGACTCGGCTTTTGATGCCCTCGAAGTCCTGAGCCGTGCGCTGCATCTTCGTGAGGCCCACCTCGAGGACACGTTGAACGCGGTACTCGAATCGGCAACCTCGGTCATCCGCAGCGCCGGCCATGCCGGACTGAACCTCTACGCCAAGGGGCGATTCACCCCACAAGCGACCGTCGGATCCGCGCCTCCCCCGCTGGACGATCTTCAGCAGCGCACCGGCGAGGGCCCGTGCATCGAATCGTCACGAAGCCAGATCACCATCGATATCGATGACATGCAGTCGGATTCGCGGTGGCCTAAGTTCGCCGCAGCGGCCGTCACCGAGGGCGTCCACTCGATGTTGTGCCTGCCCCTTTGGGTGACCAACGAGACACTGGGGTCTCTGAGTCTGTACGGGACAGCTCCCCACGCATTCCGCGCCGCCGACCGGCGGTTGGCCGAGCTGTTCGCCACCCACGCTGCGCTCGCCTTGGCCTCGGCCCAGCGCACCGATCAGCTCCGGCGCGCCATGGCCAGTCGCGACGCCATCGGGCAGGCCAAAGGAATCTTGATGGAGCGCCACCGCGTCACTGCGGACCAGGCATTTCTGCTGCTGAAAGAGCAGTCGCAGCGCGTCAACCGCAAACTGGTCGACGTCGCCGAGACCGTCGCCACCACCGGGGTGCTACCCGAAGCGTAACGAACGGTCGCAGTGATGCCGCCCGCCAAACGGCGCATCGCAGTGAGCCACACCTCGTTTTCGATCGGCAATAGCCGGGTAAATGACCGTGCTTCGATTCAGCACTTCGAGTGGAAGGAACAGCAATGGGTGACAGTGGTCCCGAAGAAGCCGTGAAAGGCATCGTCGAAGACGTCAAGGGCAAGGCCAAGGAGGTCGCGGGAATCGTGACCGACAAGGCCGATCTCCGCGAGGAGGGTCGCGCTCAGCAGGACAAGGCCGAAGCCGCGCGTGACGTTGCCAAAAAGGAGGCAGAGGCCGAAGCTGCCCGCGCCGCCGAGAAGGCTGCCGAAGCGCGCCAGAAGGCCGCCGAATAACAGCAGCCGAGCCGACCGCGCCGACAACGACGTCGCGCGGCCGGCTGGCTTCTCCATTGACCGACAGCTTCGCTGTACTGCGCGTACACGAAGACGACATCGTCACCGTCTCGGTGCGCGGCGTCGTGGACGAGGTCACTGCGCCCTCACTTGCCACCCACCTCGATGAGGCGATGACCCACCAACCTCGCCTGCTGATTGTCGACCTCACCGCCGTGCACTTCATGTCCACGTCGGGTATCAACCTGCTGGTAGAACTCCAGCGCTTGACCGTGCCGACCCCGACGACGCTTCGGGTTGCCGCAGACGGCCCCGCGACCAGCCGCCCACTCCGGTTGCTGTCCATCGATCGAGTTCTCGACGTTCACGCGTCGGTGGCGGAAGCCACAGCCGCAATGGGGATATCCGAGGCCGAAGCCGGGTAGCTGTCGTACATGAGTCGTGAGTCGGTCAGCCGCAGCGGCCGGGCTGACGGCGAGACCGTGGCTCGAATGCGGGCATACCTGCGGGAGTGGCTCACTGACATTGTGGCTGTCGACACCGAGCGCGCCTGCGACATCGTCCTAGCGGCCGGCGAGGCACTGTCCAACTGCGCAGAGCACGCGTATCGCGGCCGCAAGGTGGCGGGCACCATGACGCTCTCACTGATCTACGACCCCGCGTGCTCTGTCGTCGAAGTCGTCGTCAGCGATGACGGCCGTTGGGTCGTGCCGGATGACTCCTCCTCAACGTGCAATTTCCGCGGACGCGGGTTGATCCTGTTGCGCGCGCTCGCGGATAGGTGTGCCGTCGAGAGCCGACACGTCGGCACAACCGTGCGCCTGCAATTTCACAACTGCCCGGCTCGCGACCGGGAAGCCGCCAAGGTGCGATGAGGCAGCCATTCGGGTGCGGTTGAATTCGCGCCACACCGGGTAACTACAACCTGTCGTGGAGCGGCACGCCAGAACCGCGGCCGACCCTGCGACGACTCCTGGAGTTGACGTGCGGATCGCCACGCGTGCGTTCCCCATGAGTGGGCGCTGTGCTTTTCAAAAGCCGCCACACACTGGGACGTCGTCGACTCCTGCAGCGACGAGAGGCCCCCAGATGACCAATTCGATTGCGCGCCCGGCATCTGCCGTGAACACCCACAGCCACCCGGATATCGACAATGACCTGGCAAACTGGTTGAGGGAGAGCGCATGTGAAAATGGCCAGCCTTCGCTGGCGGCATCCCTGAACACGGCGTCGGCGCTGTCTCAGCTCGACCTGCGCCCCGGCGGCGGCCGAACGGGCGCATATTTGTCGGCGCTCATGACGGCCGGTCTCGTCGACGCCACGCTGGCGCGCATCATCGAACCGCATCTCGACGCTCACGCGATACTGCACCAGGCGGGGATCCCCGCGCTGATCCCCGGCATCGGTGCCGACCATGACTCAACCTGGGGCGTGTTCGCGGCCAACGCAGCTGGGCAGCATCTGGAGGCGCACCGTGACGGCTCGGGGTGGACGCTGGGCGGCACCAAACCGTGGTGCTCGCTCGCTCGATCCCTGTCACACGCGATCATCACCGCGGAACTGCCCGAAGGGGGATCGGGTGCATTTGCCGTGCGGCTCGACCCGCGGCACGTCACTGCCCTTCCCGGACAGTGGGTTTCACGCGGCCTGTCCGCCGTCGTCAGTACCGGCATTCAGATCGATCGGCTCCCCGCGATTCAGGTCGGCGGCGGCGGGTGGTACCTGAGCCGGCCAGGATTCAGTTGGGGTGCCGTCGGGGTCGCCGCCGTGTGGTACGGCATAGCGCTCGGCCTCCATGACCGCCTGCGCCAAGAGTTGGATCGACGCGAGCCCGACCAAATTGCGTTGATGCACATGGGAACTGTCGACTACGACCTCTTCGCGGCACGGCTCAGCCTGCACCATGCGGCGGACGAAATCGATGCCGCCCGGGCCGTTGGCGAAGCGGGCGACGTGCTAGGTCTCCGGGTCCGCGCAGTGGTGGCCCGCGCTGCGCAGAACGTGTTGACCGTCGTCGGCAAGGCGCTGGGGCCGGGCCCGTTGACCGGCGACGAACAATATGCGCGTCGCACTGCCGACCTCACCGTGTACCTACGCCAGCACCATGCTGAGCGCGACCTGATGCGCCTCGCCGAATTGTCACGGAGCCTACCGTGCTGACGCGTGCCGACCGAACGTTCTCGCATCGCGACCCCGGCACGAGCGAGGTGACCTGGTTGCTGGACCGACGCTGGGATGGCGTCCCCCGCTTGGCTATTCACGAGCTACTGTGCGATTTCCCCCGTGTGGTGGTGATCGCGCCGCATCCCGACGACGAGAGCCTCGCACTGGGCGCGACGATCGCCGACCTGGCGGCGCACAACGTGCCGGTGGCGGTCGCCATCGTGACCCACGGCGGTAACGATCCGCAATCTGTGGTGCGCCAACAAGAAGCTCGTCGTGCCGTCGCAGCGCTGTCACCGCTTGTGGAGATTCTGTGGTGGGATTTGCCTGACGGCGCACTCGCCGACCACGAGGACGCCGTGGCAGAGCTCATCGCCGGCCTCGTCGATCCGCAGACTCTGCTCCTCGCGCCAATCGAGTGCGATGGGCACGGCGACCACGAAGCCGTGGCGCGTGCGGCGCAAACCGCCTCGCGGAGGCGTAAGGCGGCGTTGCTGTGCTACCCCATCTGGTTGTGGCACTGGGCGCAGCCCGATCAGATTGACTGGTCGCGCCTGCGAGTCACAGCCCCATCACTCCAGGGCCTGCTCGACAAGAGAGCCGCAATCGACTGCTACACAAGTCAATTGAATTCCCAAGACGGCTTCCCAATCCTCGGATCCAGCAGCATCGCCCGGGCCCGGCGTGTCTTCGAAACTTTGATGCTCCCGCTGGATGCAGACCTGGCTGCCCGTGTGGCGCCGGCGATCGCGGCCACCACCAACAAGGCCGAGATCGCGGAGCCGTTCGATGCGATGATGGCTGACGGCGACACCGACCCGTGGAAGTTTGAAAGCTCCGTCTACGAACGCCGTCGATTCGACATCGTGCTCGCCTGTCTGGGCCGGCGTGAGTATCGCAGAGCACTTGAAATCGGTTGTGCGACGGGCCAACTCAGCGACCGTTTAAGTGCCATCGCCGATGACGTGATCGGCTTCGACGCCAGCCCGCGCGCACTCGAGATCGCGCAGGCGAGGAACGATCGGGTGCGATGGGTCCTGGGCGCGGCGCCGTGGGACATTCCGGAGGAACGCTTCGACCTGATCGTGCTGTCGGAAATGGGCTACTTCCTCGACGGACCCGATCTTCTCGCCACCCTGCGGACCGTGCGCCGTCTGTTGCGCCGAGACGGGGAGATCGTCATCGCCAACTGGCGCAGAGAGACCTCCGATATCCCGCTCGACGGCCCGCTCGTCAACGAGCAGGCGGCCGCTGTCATCGACTTGCCGCTGCGGGCGCGCTACCTGGATGCCGATCTGGCGGTAGATGTCTGGGGCAGTCCGATGTCTGTTTTCGACGAATGTGGGAGCGACCAGTGAACGACGTGCGGCATCTCGGCGTGGTAATTCCCGCCCGAAATGAAGAGCGAGCGATCTCGGCGTGTTTACGCAGCGTCCAGGGTGCCATCAGCCTTGTGCGAGAGACGTATCCAGATGTGTCCTGCGAGGTGATGATCGCGCTCGACCGGTGTACCGACGGCACCGCTGCCCTGGTGGCCGCACACGGAGCGGACGCGGTCATCAGCAACTCTGGACGAGTCGGCTGCGCTCGCCACGCGGGAGCGACGGCCGTTCTTGATCGCTGCCGCAAGGCGGGGATCCCCAATGATGCTGTCTGGCTTGCCAATACCGATGCCGATAGCACGGTACCGGACAGCTGGCTCACTACTCAGCTGCAGATCGGGGCAACGGGTGTCGACCTGGTAATCGGGACAGTCACGCCGGCCGAGTTGGACCCCGACTTAGATCGACTGTGGCGCAACGCACATGAGCTGGTCGAAGGACACCCGCACGTCCATGGCGCCAACCTGGGGATTCGCGGCAGCACCTACGTGAAGGCGGGCGGATTCGCCCCACTGTCGGTCGACGAGGATCACGACATCGTCGACAAGGTGCAGCGCATGACCAACCGCTGGATTGCCACGCACCGAGCCAGCGTGCGGACCTCGGGGCGCAGCGAATCCCGCATTGACGGAGGCTTTGCCAGCTATATCGCGTGCCTCGACGCCGAAGATTCCTCGTGCGCCTAGCAGTTTTGGGCCCGTCGCGCCATCCGGTGAGTGAGCCGTTCGCGGGTGGGCAGGAACGTTTTACCGCCGACCTGACACGCGGACTACGGCAGCGGGGCCACCACGTGGAGCTGTATGCGTTGCCGGAGAGCGACCCCGGGCTCGCTGACCGGCTGCACGCCATGCCCGAACTGCCCGAGTTGTCCACCATTGCGTCCGCCGATCCGAGCATGCCCGAACCGATGTTCCTGCACGACCAGTTCGTCTACTTGGCGGCCATGCGAGATCTGCTGCAGCGCAACGATATCGATGTCATCCTCAATGAAACCCTGCACCAGCTACCACTGGCGTTAGGTCCGGCGATGAAAATGCCGATGCTGACAACCCTGCACACACCGCCGTTTCCCTGGATGGAGATCGGCGCGTGGCTCGCGGGAACGAGTGGCCGCTTCGTGGCCGTCAGTCAGGCGTTACGCGCGCAGTGGGCCACGCTCGCCGACAGTCATGTGATCTACAACGGTGTGGACCCGGAACAATTTCCCGTGGGGCCGGGAGGTCAGGATCTTCTCTGGGTCGGACGCCTCACACCCGACAAGGGTGCCGACATCGCAATCAGCGTTGCCGCGCAGGCCGGCCGGGACCTGCGACTCGCGGGCCCGGTCAGCGATCCCGACTGGTTCGACAGCGTGATCCGGCCAACGCTCGGCCCCTCGGTGTGTCACCTGGGTCCCCTCAGCGGGAGTGAGCTGTCCGACCTCTATGGCACCAGTGCCGCAACCCTGGTGACCCCGCGGTGGGAAGAACCGTTTTGTCTGGTTGCGGTGGAATCGCAGATGTGCGGAACCCCGGTCGTCGGCATCCGCCGCGGTGGCCTGCCGGAGGTCGTGACTGAGCCGGGCGGTGTTCTTGTCGAGCCGGGTCCACGGCTCGTTCCACGTCTGGTGGAGGCGATAGCGAGTGGGGTGCTGGTGAACCGCGAGGTGATCGCCGACCACGCGCGTTCGGGGTGGAGTCTGAGCGCGATGATTGATCGCTACGAACGGCTCTGCCATCAGCTCCGTCGTGGTTGAAGTCGCCGATCGTCGGGCGCACGGTGTGCGAAATCGGTTTCGTGGGTAGTGGACTTCCAGCGGATCGTGTTGGGCGGCTGCCCCGAATGGTCCGTGAGGCAGACGGCGGGCGCAGCTTGAGCGTTGAGCCGACAGCGCCACCGGCGTTTGCCGCCCCCAGACGCACTCGACGGGCGCACCATCACGCGCGTAGCGCAATCGTATTGCCGTACCAAGTAATCAGACCGTCGCGCTCGAAGGCGTCCAGCCAGCCAACCATGGGCCACCGCCCCCAGCGACTGTAGAAGGTCGAGGCGTTGGCGACGATCGCGTGCAAGTGCTCCACCGGCGGGTCGGACACCGGATGATACTGATGGAAGGAGTGTGCACCGCCGACCCAGTACAACGGGATGCCGCGCATTGCGGCGGTGGCCGCGAAATCGGTGTCCTCGCCGCCGTATCCGACAAAGTCCTCGCAGAAACCGCCGAGGTACCGCCAGGTTTGGGCCGATACCGCGAACGACAGCGACCAGAACAAGTCGTAATTCGGTTCTTCGACCAAGGTCCCGGTCGGTGGGTTCGGCCGCGCCGGATGCGGATTGACCAGCCCGGGTAGTCCAGCAAGCAGGTAGCCGTCGGGTGACGGGGGTAGATAAGTTACCGGTCCGGCAAGCAGCGCGTCCCCGACGCGGCTGTGTGCGTCGATGTAGCGGCCGACCATCGCGGCGTCAGGCACGCAATCCACGTCGAGAAAGATCAGCAACTCGGCTCCATGCGCCAAGGCCCAGCCGGCCCCCGTGTTGCGAGCGCGGGCCATCGGAAGGCCGGTTCCTGTTGTGGCGCAGTCGATCACTTCGTCACCGGCTGCGGCGTAGGAGCTGGCCAACGGATCATCGATGGCGACCAGGCACCGCAAGTCCGCGGGCGGCGTCGCCGCCTGCAACCCGGCCTGCTGTAGGCGCAGATGGTGATGGCGGCCGTGCACGGCGGTGATGACCGCGGTGCGCGGCAAGATCATCCGGCAATCACTTCCGCCGCGCGTAGCGCGGCCCCCTGCGAGCGCATCGCCCGCCAGCGCCCACCGCCGAGACCGATCGCTTTGTCGAGCAGGGGCTTCCAGCAGTTGGATGCCGGCCATTTGGGGACCGTCACGGCGACACCGGTGCGTCCGAGTGCCTCGCACATCGCGTGCTGCTCGCCGAACGGGCGGGGTTGGGCGACCACCACAGCCGGGATGCCGGCGGTCGCGACATCGGCGAGCGCGTTCTGGCCGGCATGGGTGACTACGACGTCGGTTGCGGTCAATACCGGCCAGAGGTCGTCGACCCACGCCGCGGCCCCTCCCACCGCCGTCCACGCAATTGCCGGGTTCGCTTGCCGCAACTGATCAAGTGCGTTGGCCGGAAACGTGCTTCCGCCCGCTCCGCACAGGAGGAGACCGGCCGGTGACTCCGGGGATGGCTGACCTACCGGTGGTCGGCTGTCGAACCGGCTGACGGCTCCGACAAAATGAGTGCGCGTGGTGTATCTCGATAACCAGGGCGGGTTGTACAGTTCGCGGGGCCAGCAGGCGACGATGTTTTCGGCGACATCAAATGCCAAGCGGTGAGGGGGATCTGAGCGATCACCAGGCAGCGCCATCACCGTAACCGGTATCCCGGCGACCCGGGCCAGCAGCGCAATCTCCACCGACACGTCGACAACCAGGTGCCGAGCCTGGCTCGCGGTCAGGACTCCGAGGAGCATTGCCGACCGGCGCCTCAAACCGTCGTCATGCAGCGGTGCCCAGTGCAGCCGTCCGTTGGCGGTGACATTGTGAACCCGGCCCGAGTCGGCGGGTACGTCACACGGCAACTGCACCCATGCGTCATCGGGTCGCATACCCGCCGGCCGTGGCAGTGACGAGAAGAAGGTAACTGGCTCCGGCAGGTGCGCGCAGATCGACAGCGCCCGCGTCAGATGTCCGCGACCGTGGTGATGCACGTAGTAGCCGATCACGATGCCACGTCGCTGATCGCCTGGACATACGGATACGACGCGGGTGTCGCGGCAACACGAATCACGATGTAAGACTCCAGTCGTCGAAACAGCACAAGGGGTCGCCGCTGACTCGACGATCGGGTCACGAAGTCCTATACCCCGCATCGACGACAATTACGCACGCGTGATCGCTGTGTTACTTCGGCTAAAGTTTCGTGTCGGTTTCAGTTGAGCAAAGGTACTGCAGCGTAGCCGCGATGCGCGGGCCGTTATCGTCCGCCCGCCTCTAGTGTTGGCTGCTATGGCCGGACCCGACACGTGCGTGAAACGCTGGCGCACAGCGCTTCACGCAATGATGTCGACATTGCTTGTCGCGACCGTGGGGTTCGTCAGCATCCCGGTAGCTCATGCGGCGGCGGCCGCGGCGACGTTGTCGGTGGCCCATACCTGGCAGACCGGCTTCATCGCCCACTTCGCCATCAGCAACTCGAGTACGGTTCCGCTCACCGATTGGACGCTTGAGTTCGACATGCCGGCAGGACAATCCGTCTCGCATGCGTGGAATAGCACCGTGACTCAATCGGGCACGCACTTCGTCGTCACCCCTGCGAATTGGAACCGCACGATCGCACCCGGCGGATCGGCAACCGGGGGTTTCAGGGGCGTGCTGACCGGTGCGTACTCGCCGCCGTCGAATTGTCTGCTGAACCGGCAATATTTCTGCACCTAGGGCCGGTGCGGGCCCCTCAATCCGCGGTGGCCCCGGGGACCCAGGTCCGCTGCTCGTCGGCGACGACCCGGGCCACGATGAACAGCAGATCGGACAGGCGGTTGAGGTAGCGGATGATCGCCGGGTTCACGTCGTCGACGGATACCGTCCGTCGCTCCGCTCGACGGCAGACGGTCCGCGCCACATGCAGTTCCGCGGCGGCCGAGCCGCCCCCGGGCAGCAGGAACGACTCCGGCGGCGAGAGTTGCGCGTTGGCCTGGTCGCAACGCCTTTCCAGCCGGTGGACATATCCGCCGTCGATCCGGAGCTGTCCTGGCTGCGCCGGGCTGCAGAGATCGGCGCCGAGATCGAGAAGCTCGTTTTGGATGTCCCCGATCCATCCGGCGAAAGGCTCCTCCCGCAGGTGGGTGAGAACGACGCCGAGCTGGGCGTTGAGTTCGTCGACGTCGCCGCCGGCCTCGATCCTCGGATCATCTTTGGGTACGCGAGTGCTGTCCCCGGTCGAGGTCTCGCCACGGTCCCCGCTGCGGGTGTAGATCGTCGTCAGGTTCACGTTCACTGTCGCCTCCGTTGCTCGAAAGATCTCGTCGGTCGGGTGCTCGGTCGAGTCGAGCGCCGACAGCAACCGCTCGAGCCGTTGATTCAGCTCAGCGGTTTGCCGCAAGCGGTCCTGCACTTGCTGGAGGTGGAGCCGGACCACAGTGGGGAGGTCCTCGCCGGCGAGCGCCCCGCGGATTTGCTCGAGGGTGAAGCCAAGGCTTCGCATCGCGGTGATCTGATAGAGCCGTCCCGCCTGCTCAGGCCCGTATCGGCGATGGCCCGCACCCGTTCGAGAGGTCGGTGCGAGCAGCCCGACCTGTTCGTAGTGATGCAGGGCGCGCACGGTGACGCCGGCGGCATCGGCGAGTTCACCGACGCTCCACTCCCGGTTGCCACTCCCGGTTTCGGATCCTGATTCGGTCATCGATGTGAACCTACGACCTCACGCTACGTCAGGTGCAAACTTGCCCCCCGCCATTTGGTAAGGCGGCGGATGCGCTGCTGGGAACGGTTGCCGTAACGCCATTTTGAGGCTGCCGATGCCGGCGGGGATTTCAGCAAGTCCACCCCCGCGGCGTGCATCTCAGGTAAGCCTCTTGGTAGCGCCCTGCGCGGAGGAGGATCGTTCGATGACAGCACCGCAGTTGCCCGTGGGTTTCGATTTCACCGATCCCGATGTGTACGCGCACCGGTTGCCGACCGCGGAGTTCGAGGAACTGCGTCGCGCGGCGCCGATCTGGTGGAACGCACAGCCCGACGGGGTAGGTGGCTTCGACGACGGCGGGTACTGGGTGGTGAGTAAACACCGCGACGTGCGGGAGGTCTCGCGGCTCAGCGACGTGTTCTCCAGCGCGCGTAATTGCATCGTGCCGCGCTACCGCGACCGGGGAACGGCTCGGGGGCAGATCGAGGCCGGCCGCTTCTCGATGATCAACATGGATGCTCCGCAACACACCCGGATGCGCACGATCATCTCGCGCGGATTCACCCCGCGCGCGGTCGATCGGCTGCGCGCCGACTTGACCGATCGTGCCCGTCGCATCGTGGCGGATGCTCTCGCAACGGGAGCGGGTGACTTCGTGGCCCAGGTATCCAGCGAACTACCGCTGCAAGCGATTACGGGCTTGCTCGGAGTGCCGACGGAAGATCAGTCCAAGCTGTTCCACTGGACTAACGAGATGGTCGGCGACGAGGACCCCGAGTTCGCCGAATCTGAGGCGCTGGCATCGGCGGGGGAGTTGATGTGGTACGGCATGCAGCTGGCGGCCGACAAGGCCGAGCATCCCGGTGATGACATCGTCACCCAGCTGGTGCAGGCAGATGTGGACGGGCACAAGCTTACCGAGGAGGAGTTCGGGCTGTTTCTGGTGACGCTGACCGTCGCGGGAAACGAGACGAGCCGCAACTCCATCACTCAGGGCATGATGGCTTTCCTTGAGTATCCCGAGCAGTGGGAGCTGTTCAAGCGGCAACGCCCGGTGACCGCGGTGGAGGAGATCCTCCGATGGGCCACGCCGATCACCGCCTTTCAGCGCACAGCGCTGCGCGATGTCGAGCTCAGTGGCGTGAAAATCGTTGAGGGACAACGGGTTGTGTTGTTCTACCGGTCGGCCAATTTCGACGAGGAGGTATTCGCCGACCCGTTCTCGTTCAACGTCCTGCGGGATCCCAACCCACACGTCAGTTTTGGCGGCAACGGTGCGCACTTCTGCCTGGGCGCCAACCTCGCCCGGCTGACGGTCGGCGCCATGTTTGACGCGATCGCTGACCAAATGCCCGACCTGGCTGCCCTGGGTGAGCCCGAGCGGCTGCGGTCGGGCTGGCTGAACGGGATCAAGCACTGGAACGTGGACTACCGCGGCTCCCGCACCGTGAGCGATTAGCGCGCTCGATCTTTATTGCGATCGACGTTGGCGCGAAGAAGTGCGAGTGACCAAGGCGCCACCGTCGATGTCGGCGGTATCCGCGACTGAACGGCGCTAGTCGGTCTCGACGACCAGCACCTCGGTGTGGGCACGGCGCTGAATGATTTTCGGCACCGAGCCCAGCAGTCGTCCGACGAGCGAATGCACCCCGACGCTGCCGACCACGATCAGGTCGGCGCCGACCTCATCGGCCAACGCGATGAGGGCATCGGCCGGTGCGCCCTCCACTGCCCGCTGTGTCACCTCGTTGGCGCCGCCTTGCCTCGCTCGCGCCGCGGCGTCCTGGAGCAGGTCGTAAGCCGGAGCATTGCCTTGCGTGCGGTAGCTCTCGTCGTGCGCCTGGTCGGGGTCTACGCCCCCGTGTCCGCGGTCGGAGGGTGCCGGATACGCCGTGGCAACGATGAGCTGGGCGTTGGCTTTCGCCGCGATGGCAGCGGCCTTGTCGACCGCCCGCAGCGACGTCTCCGATCCGTCGGTACCCACAACGATCACCTTGTAGTCAGTCACGACGACTCCTCATTTCGGTGAACAACTGTTCATTACTATGCAGTAGTGAACGCTGTCGAAGCAAGGCCGTGTCAGCCCGTGGAGATGAAAAATACGCCGACGACCAATAGAACTGCGCCGATCCCGCGTGTCGGTGTGATCGGGTGCGGGGTTACTCCGAGCCAGCCGAAGTGGTCGATGACGACCGACGTCAACAGGTTGGCGGTAACGGTCAGCGCCGCGTAGGTGGCGGCCCCCACCGTGCCGATGAACAGCAACCCGGCGACCACAGCAAGAGAGCCGACGATCCCACCCAAGGGAGCCCACCACGGCATGGCGGCCAGGCCGGCAGCCGTCGGAAACGGACGGATGAACACCGCTGCTATGACGAGAAAGACCGGCACGATAAGTCCGAACGAGACCAGGGTGGCCAGCCAGGGGTTGATCAGTGAAACGCGCAGGGCGTTGTTCATCGGACCACCCATGGCCTGCAGCACGCCGCCCAAGGCGATGAGCGGGAACACCCACAAGGCGCTGGTTGACGTCATCACTAGGTCGCTTCTGATCCGGTGAAGGAATGAATTATCGCCATTGCCAATACAATTGCAGGTGAAACGGAGATAAACCCGGCAATCGTCGTACTCGGCCAATTCTGGCTGACCAACCTGAAGTCAACCTGAAGCCACCGGCCGTCAACCCGTGGACTCAATGGGAAGGATGAGCCGGAACTGGGCACCTGCGTCGTGGGCGACGCAGACGAGATCGCCGTGATGGGCACGCGCGAGTGCACGTGCGATGGATAGCCCGAGTCCGGCCCCGCCGCGATCGGCATTGCGGGCGGCATCGAGACGGACGAGTCGCTCAAAGATGCGCTCGCGCTGGGTTTCCGGGATACCCGGGCCCGAGTCGGTGACGGTGAGTTCTGCCGCGCCGGTGTCGGAGCTGACGTCGACGACGATCGACCCACCGACAGGAGTATGTCGGCGCGCGTTGTCAATCAAGTTGGAGAGTATCTGCGCGAGCCGGGTCGGGTCGGCACGCACCGGCATGGCCGGCACGCCCGTGCGCGTCACTCGCAGTGCGGGGGACAGCATTCGCGCGCGATCACATTCGGCGTCGGCGATGGCGGCGAGATCGGTGTCGGCCAGATCCAGCGGCATGCCGGCGTCGATGCGGGTCAGGTCGAGCATGTCGGAGATCAGGCGACTGGCACGACGGGATTCGGTGAGCAGCAGCGCCGCGCGCCGGTATTGGCTCAGGGCCGCGGGATCGTCACCGTGCTGGGCGGCAGCGTTGTGCAGTTGCTCGGCCGCGGCGCGGATACCGGTAATCGGAGTGCGGAGCTCATGGGCGGCATCGGCGATGAACTGCCGGGTGGTGACCTCCGCGTTCTGGGCGACGACGGCCGAGTGCTGTGCGCGTTGCTCGGATGCTTCCAGGGCGTCCAGCATGGCGTCGAAAGCCGCTGCGGCGCGGCCTAGTTCGGTGCCGGGACGGTCGGGTCGCAGACGCTGGCCGCGGTCTCCGCCGGTGATTGTCCGGGCCATCGTGGTGAGCCGATCCAGTGGGCGCAGCGCCGCGCGGGTCACCGTGCTGAACAGCGCGCCCGCTATTGCCAGCGTGATCAACCCGGCCGTGATCATGACCTCACGCAGGCGGCGGATCAGCCCCGTGGTCTGGGTGGTGTCCGCGACGAGAATGACACGTCCGCCCGCCCTCAACGGGTGCACGATCACTGTCGCTGTGGCATCCGGCGGCGGGTGTGGCGGCGGTGGCGGGGGTGGGCCCCACGGGGGTGGCGGCGGTGGAGGCGGTGGCGGCGGCGGAACTGTCGGGCCGGTCGTGGTGTCCGGTCGAATCGCGCGGTCGCCGTAGGTGGAGCCGTCCGAGGTCACCAGCAGTGCTCTGATTCCACCGCCGCCCAGTTGGGCGACCAATTGATCGGGCGGAGTGTGGATGGCGGCCAGGGCATCGGCGCGGGCAGCGCCGGCCATCAGGCGGTCATGGCGGTCGCGGCGGGCCTGCATGCCCACCAGCGCATCGACGGTCACGCCCAGCACCAGCAACAGAACGGCCAGCACCGCCAGCCCGATCAAGCTCACTCGCCGGTGCAGCGACGGTGTGGCAGTGGGGGAGCCCAGGCCGGCGCGGTCGGTGGTCACGATCGCTGAGGTGTCATTCGGTAGCCGATCCCGCGCACGGTGTGCAGGATGCGAGGGCCGTGCGCTTCGAGCTTGCGCCGCAACGCACTGATGTGGACGTGCACCAAGTTGGCGTCGTACGCGTCATAGCCCCACACTGCCGTCAGGATTTGGCCGGCGCTGACGATCCGGCCGCGCTGCTCGACCAAGAAGGTGAGCAGACGTAATTCAGTGGCGGTCAGATCGAGGGGGCAACCCGCGCGGGCGACCACCCCGGCGTCCAAGTCCACTGCCAGATCGCCGTATTGAAGAACCGATGGCTGTCGGCCGAGCCGGCGCAGCACCGCCCCGATGCGTGAAATCAACTCCGCAAGCTCGAAGGGCTTGACAACGTAATCGTCTGCCCCGCCGTCTAATCCGCGTAATCGGTCGGGCAGTCCGTCCCGCGCCGTGAGCAACACGACGGCCGCTTCGCCCCAATCGCGGACCACGTCGATCAACGCGAAACCGTCGCGGCCAGGCAACATCACATCGAGCACCACCAGATCGGGGCGAAATCCCTCCAGGACAGATTCCAAATCGGACCCGTCCGAACGACCCGCAGTCACATAGCCGGCCTCGGTCAACGCCTCACCGACCATTTCGCGGATCGCTTCGGAATCCTCCACGATCAGCACGCGGGTCGCGTGTGCCCCGCGCCCCGAGCCGGCGCGTTGCACCGGATTCCGCGGGCCGCCAACAGTAGTCATCGTCCCATTGTCGTTGCCGCCGGCGCCGGTGCCTGAAGCGAACCTGAAGAAACCCGCGAACGACGCGGTCTTCAGGTTGACTTCAGCCCCGCTTCCTAGCGTCGCCGCCACAGGTAAAGATCTTCAACCTTTCGTGAAAGGGAAATCATGGCCGACGACCAATTCGTTCACCGAGCCTCGGACACAGGTGGTCAGGCGTCCCAGGTGCTCGCCGTGGAGCCGGAAACACCGCTGCCGGCATCGCACCCCGCGCCCCCGGCATCCTCGATCGTGCGCCGCAATCCGGTCGGCGTGGCCGTTGGTGCGGCGGTGATTGGACTGATCGTCGGCGCCATGCTGGCCGGCGTCTTCGCCCGGTTCTTCGCTCCGGCGCCCGGTCCCTGGGCTGCGCCCCCGCCACCGGGGGCCTGGTCCAGCCAACCGGCGCCCGGCTGGGGCCCGCCGCCCCCGCCACCGCACTGGCACCAGGCTCCGCCGCCGCCACCCTGGGCATGTGGACCGCCGCCGCCTCCTCCGGGCGGTCCCGCAGCTGCACCTAGACCTGGACCGGCCGAACTCCCACCTCCGCCTCCTGCACCGCCCACGGGCTAATAGTCAGAAGGAGCCGGCATCGTGATCACGTTCAAGCAAGCGCCGCCACCGTGGGGCCCGCCACCTCCGCCGTGAAGTACCTAGTCGGAAAGGACGGATTTCATGGCTGTCTTGATGCTGACCGTCATTGGAGCGGGCGCGTATTGGATTGGCACGCAGGGCAAATGGCTTCGAAATCGCAACGATGGCCGGAACACCGGCGTTGCCGGTTCTCCGATGACGCCCGTCCGATGCACCGCGCCGCTCTGGATCGCGGTCGCGGTCGGGGCTGTGTCGGTCGCTGTCCTCATCGCAGGACCGGCGCTGTTCGGCCCGATCGGTGGACCGGGTCTGCTTGGCCCGTGACGATGTCGATGCACCACGGGGCCCAGTTGTCACTCAAAGCGGGCAGGTAGGCAGGTAGGTACGAGTGTCGATGGATAGGTGTGACGATGAGCGGTAACGAACTGGCACGACGTGCGGCGGCCTCGCCTGCGAAGAAACAACCGGCCAAGAAAGCCGCGGCCAGGAAGGCCGCCAAGAAAGCGCCCGCGAAAAAGGTAGCGCCCAAAAAGGCGGCCAAGAACGCGGTTCCGGCCAAAAAAGTCGCGGCCAAGAAAGCGGCCAAGAAAGCGGCCAAGAAGGCCGCCAAGAAAGCGCCCGCAAAAAAGGCGACCACCAAGATCCCATCGAGCAGTTCGCCGCGACGAGGACATTCCAACGGGGCCAAGCCGAAACTGGGCCTGCCCGAATTGCCGGCCCCGCCCACAGATCCGATCGAGGTTCTCGGCCTGCGCGATTCCTTCACCGCGACCGATCTACGCCAAGCCTGGCGCGCGTTCGCCGCACGCCACCACCCGGATCAGGGGGGCGATGCCTCGACTTTCACCCGCGGTCGCAGGGCCTACGACGAGCTTCGCAGCCGACCGCGGTAGCGCGTGCCGCTCGCGGAAAAGCCGCGCTGACACGCCGTTGCCCACGAGGCGCGCGCGGCCAAAACTATTGTTGTAGACGTGTCGGACGCGGTGCTGGGTGTCTCAATGACGCCAACTTCGGTGCGAACCGTCCTGGTCGCGGGTGCGAGAGCGGACGGCGTCGCGGTCAACCACGGCAAATTCGACATCGCACACGGCGCCGATCTGCCCTCGGGCACCACGACCGAGCAGATCATCGCGACCATCCTCATCACCCGAGAAACGGCGGCGAGCGCCGGTTATCAGGTGGAATCCACCGGCGTGACCTGGCTCGATCTCGCAACAGCGACCGCCCTGCGCGAGGGTCTGGCCACGCGCAGGGTCGACAACGTGTTACTGGTGTCGCCGTTTCATTCCGCCATCGCTTTGGCCCGCGCGGCCGGTGAGGCGGCCGGCTACGAGCACACCGCGCTGCTGTGTATCGAGCCGGACGTCGCGACGCTGGCGGTGGTCGGTACGGCCGACGGACTGGTCGTCGAGGTGCGTCGCCGGTTTTTGCCGGATGCCGACGACGAAGCGGTCGGTGCACTGGTCGAGATCGTCCGGGACGCGGGCGCCATGGAGGGCGGACCGCAGGGCGTGTTCGTGGTCGGTTCCGGGGTCGACGTCCCGCTGATCATGCCCGCGCTGGTCGGGGCGACGTCGCTTCCGGTCAGCGCGCCCGAGCAACCCGATGCCGCGCTGGCCCGGGGCGCGGCGCTGGCGTCGGCGAACACCGAGCTGTTGACACCTTCGGCAATTGCGTTGGCCCACAAGGCAGGTGAGTCTGCCGGATACAAACACATCGCGCTGTTGTGCATCGAGCCGGACTCGGCGACCTCGGCGGTGCTGAATACCGCGGATGATTCGATCGCCGAGGTACGTCGGCGATTTTTACCCAGCGACGACGCCGCGGCGCTGGCCACGCTCGTGGAGATCGTCAAAGGCGCGGGCGAGATGACGCCCAGGCCGCAGGGCGTGTTCGTGCTCGGTTCCGGCGTCGACGTTCCGCTGATCATCCCGGATCTGGATGCGGCGACGACGCTTTCGATCAGCACGCCCGAGCAACCGGCCCGCGGCGCGGCACTGGCATCGGCGCATGCATCGTCCCTGGCGTCGTCCGCGGTCGCGCTGGCTCGCGCGGCAGGTGAGTCGGCCGGATATGACAGCACGGCGTTGCTCTGCATCGAACCGGACACCGCGACGCTTGCCGTGGTCGGTACGGCCGACGGGTTGGTCGTCGATCTGCGCCGGCGGTTCTTGCCGCACGACGACGACGAAGCCGTCGCCGCGCTTGCGGACATCGTCAAAGGCGCGGGCGAGATGGAGGGTAGCCCGCAGGGCGTCTTCGTGGTCGGCTCCGGCGTCGACATCCCCCTGATCATGCCCACACTCGCCGAGGTGACATCCCTTCCGGTCAGCGCACCCGAGCAACCCGCGATGCGACGAGCCACCGACACGACCCCGGCTCGGTCACCGCTGTTCGCCGCCTCCACCGCGTTCCTCAACGGACACAAGCCAGGCGCCCCCGTCTCAGCCGGCCTTCCCCCGCACGCTGCGGGCCCCGTTGTCCTGGAAGCCCGCGGCCTGTGCAAATCATTCGGTTCCGGCGAGACGGCGATACCGATCATCCACGACATCAACGTGCGGATCACCGCGGGCGAATTCGTGGTCATGGTCGGACCTTCGGGTTCGGGCAAGTCGACACTGCTGAGCATCCTCGGGTTGCTGGAGCCCCCGACGAGCGGCGAGGTTCTGGTGAATCAGGTGAGCGTCGCGCAACTGTCCGCCCGGGAACTGGCCGGCGTGCGTGGCAGCCGGATCGGCTATGTGTTCCAGTCGTTCAATCTGTTGGCGGGGTTGTCGGTGGCCGAGAACGTGATGCTGCCCAGCCTGCTGGCCGGGCACTCCGGACGCGTCCAGTACGAACGGGCCGTCGCTCTGTTGGAACAGTTCGGCCTGGGCGGGATGGGCAACCGCGTGCCCGCCGAGTTGTCCGGCGGTGAGCAGCAGCGCGTCGCGATCGCCCGGGCGTTGTTCATGGCCCCGCAGGTCGTGCTCGCCGACGAGCCGACCGGCAACCTGGACACCAAGAACGGCCGCCGCGTGATCGAGGCGCTCTACAACCTCAACGCGGCGGGCCAGACCATCGTGTTGGTGACTCACGATCGATCGATCGCCGACGAAGCTCCCCGGTTGGTCTCCCTCCTCGACGGCCGCATCGAAAGCGACGAGCGGCAGGTTCGGCACGGCGGCGCGGCATGGCGCGCCCCGCATTAGCCGCTGCCGTCAGCGTCCTGAGACTGATCAACCTCCGGGCGATTCGCCGGCACACGCTGCGCGCGCTGCTGGCGGCGCTGTCCCTTGGCGGCGGGGTGGCGATCGTCGTCGCGGTCATGATCGAAACCAGCAGCGTCCGAACCGCTATCGACGACGTCGGCTATCGGATCGCCGGCCCGGCGCCGCTGCGCATCGTCGGCAGCGCGACCCAGGGCGGGATCGTGCCCGCGGTGATGAAGACGGCCGCCACGGTTCCGGGCGTCGCGGTCCTTGCCCCGGTGGTCCGCGCGGCCACCGAGGTGCGCGACGGCGGCCGCAACACCGTCGTGCTGGCGCTGGGCATCGACTGTTCCGCGCGGTGGATCATCGACCCGAAAGTCTGTGGCGCAGGCCAAAAAGAGCCCCAGGTCCTGGCGACGTCGACCACCTTCGGCCGCTCAATGGGCCCATCCGCACAACTGGCGACCGACGTCGGTCAAATGCCGATATCCAAGCTCGCCCAGATCCCGCAACTGGACGACGTCAACAACGGCCGCGTCATCGTGTTGCCGCTCAGCGCCGCCAAGGCGCAGTTCGCGCGGGACGACCGGGTGGACACGGTGTATGTCACCCTGGCCGATCACGCGAAGGCGGCCGCCGTCCGAACGCAGATCGCCGATGCGCTCGGCGTGCTCGGGCCGGGTTACCGGGTGCTGACCCGCAACGATCCCGCCGCGGGATTCAACGTCAACGTGATCCTGTTTCCACTGCTGGCGATCTTCGCCCTGATCGCGATCGGGGTCGGGGTGATCCTGATCGCCCAACTGACGCGGTTGTCGATTCAAGAACGTCGGCGTGAAGTCGCGATCGCCGCGGCGCTGGGTGCCTCGCCGCTGATCACCTTCGGCGGGTTCCTCGCCGAGGCAGGACTGCTCGGCGCGTCCGGGTCAGTCATCGGAGTTCTGCTCGGAATCCTTATCGCCCACCCGGTCGTCGCCAGTGCCAGCGAGTTGACGCAGCAGTTCGTCGGCGTCAACGTCCCGGTGGTGGTCGACGCGGGTGTCGTTGTGGCGGCGCTGGGAATCGGGATCCTGCTGGCCGTGCTCGCGGCCCTCTTGCCGAGTCTGTCGGCGTCGAAAACCCCTATCGCAACCGAACTTTCCGGCCGCGCCGCCCACGAGGAGAACCAGTCGGCGCGGGTGTGGCCCAGGGTGGTGACGTTGCTCGCGATCGGTGTTGCCGGTGTCGTCGCCGTGTGGTGGGCGACGTGGTCGGGTGGGCTGGCGCCGTGGCAGGCCGGGGTCGCCAACTGCGGGGTCGTCGTCGCGATCGTCGGTTTGCTACTGGCGACGGCCTACATCGGGCCCGAAGTCCTGGAGCTGATTCGGCTGCGACCGGAACGAATTCGCCGCGCCGCGCTGGCAATCGCGTTCACCGGACTGCGCGCGGATCAGTCGCGGATGATCGCGATCGGGGGTGCCGTCGCCGTACCGGTGGCCGTCGCGACGCTGCTGTCCGGGTTCCTGCTCGCCATCAACGACGGAGTCGACAGCGTGGCGAAGGCACAGGCGACGGGGCGCCTCGTACTCACCACCACCCGATACACCGACTGGGGCTCGACCGACGCGAAATTCTCGCCGGACAGCATGTCGAAGCTCGCCGCGCTACCCGGGGTCGGTGCCGTTGAGCGGATGGCCGAAGTCGAAATCACCTTGGCCAACGGCGAATTGGCGTACGTACGTGCCGAGGATCGACCAACCTTCTCCTATCGGGCGCTCGCCGGGCCTTCCCCGCGGCGAAGCGTGGCGGCGAATCAACTTGTCATCGGCGGCATCCTGGCCCGCGAAACCGGTGTCCGGGTGGGTGACACGATGCTGCTGGGTAGCGGACCCAGCGCCCGCAGAATTGTCGTCGGGACGATCGTGGCCACCCCCGAAGTGGGCGGGCGCCGCATTCAGATGTCCTATCCGCTGGCCGAGCAGATCTTCGGTCCGCGGCCCCCCGGGTTGGTGTTCATCCATCCGGCCGCGGGTGTCAGCCTGCAGCATCTGACCGACGAGATTCATGCCCAGCATTTCAATCAGCCACTGACGCTGGTGGACGCCGACGGATACCGGTCATCGGTGGTCAGTGGTGAATCCCGTTTCCTCGCACCGTTGAACACGCTGAAATACGGTCTGCTCGCGATCGCCTTCATCTCGGTGTCCTCGACGCTGTTGCTGCTCGGCATTCGGCGGCGCCGCGAGGTCGCTCTGATTCAGGCGCTGGGCGCCACCCCGGCCACCGTCTTCGCGGTGACCACCATCGAGGCGGTCATTGCGAGCGCGACGGGTGCCGTTTTGGGCGCTCTGGTGTCCATCGCCATCATCGGAGCTGTGGCGCGGGCCGCGCTCGTCGACGTGGGGGCCGTTGTCCCGCTGATTTTCCCGGCATCCGAAGCGACGGGCTATGCCCTGCTCGCGGTCCTGTCGGCGGTGTTGGCGGCGGTCGGTCCCGCGTGGCAGACCACACGGGCCGCGTTGGCGTCCCAGCTACGCGACGAATAACCCTCAGAACCGGTAGGTCGTGCAGCCGACCTGCAATCCGGAGCCGACGCTGACGATCAACCCGACGTCGCCCGGACCCACCAGCCCGTGCTCGCACGCATGCTGCAGACCGTGCGGCACCGACGACGAGAACGGATCCGTCTCGAAGGCAGGGGCAACGAAAAGCGAACTCGCGATACCCAATCGGGCGGCCAGTTCCTCGCGCTCGGACTGCGCAAGGTACGGGGGGAACACGGCGGCGATATCCGATGCGGCGATCCCCTCGAGTTTCAGCAACTCGCCTACCGCGTTGGTGACGATGTCCAGGTAATGCGCGGCCAGGTCCGGGTCGCGGTCGATCTCGAGCCACGTCCGGCCGTCTTCGTGGCGGGTATAGGTGGTGAGCGCATCGGCGTACTCGGGGTAGTGGCGGAACACGAACCGGCCGAATCCCTTGTCGCCGTTGGTCGGCGACAGGATCACCGCTGACCCCGTCTCGCTCAGACCGTAGGCGGGATGCTTGTCACTGCCGGCGTTGTTCTCGGTCTCCGAGGCAACGACCATGGCGTGCCGAGTTTTTCCCGCGCCGATCATCTGGACGGCCACCTGGCAGGCGTTGAGGAATCCGACCGCGCCGTTGAACACGTCGAAGGCGAGAGTCTTAGGGCCGTCCGGGGATCGGATGTCGTCATTGATCCCGAGTTCGCCGGCCACCAGCGCCGCGATCGCGGGCTCGCTGATGAACTCGTCCCGATAGACGCCGGCGTGGATGATCAGGCCGAGCTGGTCGCGGTCCAGGCCGGTCCGCTCGAGGCATTGCGCAGCCGCCTCGGTAGCCAGTTCCACCGAGCCGCGCGACCCGGGCGGCCCGGCGGGGATGGCGCCGACCCCGGCGATGCCCACCGCAGGGGACGGTTGTGGCTCGGTGATCGCCGTGGCGCGCGGGGCCTCGAGGCTGTGGTGGTCGTCCGAACCGCGGCGCAGCCGATCGGGAAGGTCGTCGAAGGTGTACAGCGCCGCGCCGACCGTCTGGCCGGAGCCGCTGATGCCGAAGACCGCGTTGTCACCGGACCTGATCCGGTTGCTCAGGATGTGATCCTTGAGGGCAACGAAATGTGTTGTGCTGGCCGTGTTTCCACGCTCAGCGAGGTTGTAGATGGTGTTTCCCGGGTTGGCGGATCCTTCGCCGAACATCCGGTTCACCGCGCCGACCGCGTCGTTGATCGATGCGTCCGACGTCTGGTGCATCACGATGTGGTCGGAGTGCTCGGGGCGCCATCCATGGCGTCGCATCACGCCGGCCACGTACGGCACCGCGGCCTTCACCGCGATCGCGGTCGCCGCGATCGAGTCGACCGTCATGATCGCGCCGCCCTCCGGACCGCCGGTCGCCTTCCCGATGCACATCGGGGCGTAGCGGCTGAGCGTGGCGATGTCGATGTCGTGGAAGCCGGCGCGATTGTTGGGGCCACGTTCCAGAATCACCGCGGCACCCGCGTCCCCGACCGTCAGGCATGCGAGTCGTGGATCCATCGGACCCTCGATTTCTCGTTGCGCGGTCTCGCTGATGTGGGTGATGTATTCGCCGCTGACCACCATGGCGCGGCCGACCAGCCCGGTCTGCAGAAATGCGTCGGCGATCGCGATCCCGGTGAACATTCCGGCGCACGCGTTGGTGATGTCGAAGGCCAAGGCGTTGTCCAGACCGCATTGATCCCGCAGTCGCGCCGCGGTGCTGGGCTCGAAAACGAACTTCTGGTCGGGCCCGTCGTATCGGGAAATGCTGCACGAGATCAGCAGGTCGATCTCCGCCGGCCGGTAACTCGACCGCGACAGGCAGTCGGCCACGGCTTGGCGGGCGAGGTCGATGGCGAACTCACCCTCGGCCACCACCCGTCGATTCTTGATGCCGGTCAGCTTTTCCAGCGGTATGCCGATGTCGTTGACGCACCCGGCGAGAAGATCGGCGGTCGACACCACCCGGTAGGGCAGATAGGTGCCGAGGCTTTCGATCACGGTATTGCGGGTCGGCTTGTCCGCCAAGGGCATCGGCCGCGCCTCGTAATACGGCGTGACGTCGTCTGACTCGTCGACGGGTGCAACGTCGCGACTGGTGCTGCGATCGAGTGGCCCGCCGTATTCTGCTGCCAATTCTGCGATGGTGCCGAACATGAACACCGATTCCGGCTTGAGCGGCAGGCCGGCCGATTCCGCACGCACCGCGACCTCCAGGCTGTGCGTGGACGAGCCACCGAGTGCGAAGAAGTCGTCGTGGACACCGACGCGTTCGACGCCGAGAACCCTGCGCCAGATGTCGGCCAGCACCTGTTCGGTCCGGTTACGCGGGGCAACGAACTCTTGCTCGCGCTCTCCTCCTCGCGAGCCGGCCGTGGCGAGAGCACGCCGGTCGACCTTGCCGCCCGGGGTACGCGGCAACTCGCTGGTCACGACGAAGTGAGATGGCAGCATGGCGGCCGGAAGCCACTCGAGCAGGAAACGCCGCAGCTGTGCGGTAGTCGGCCCGGGCTCGGTGGCCGAAGCCACATGAGCGGTCAGCTGGGTGTGGCCGCGGTCGTCGGTTGTGGCGATCACCACGGCCTCGGTCACGTCGGGATGCCTGCTCAGCGCGACCTCGACCTCACCCGGTTCGATCCGGACGCCGCGGATCTCCACCTGGCTGTCCCGGCGTCCGAGGTACTCGATGTTGCCGTCGGCTCGATAGCGGGCTAAATCGCCTGAGCGATAGAGCATTCCGCCACGGGAGAACGGGTCGGCGATGAACCGGGTGGCGGTCACGTCGGGTTGACCGGCGTAACCGCGGGCGACGCCCGCTCCGCCGATGTACAGCTCGCCGGGCACGCCCACCGGCACGGGTTGGAGGTAGCGGTCGAGAAGATGAATCTGGACGTTGGCGATCGGCCGCCCGATCGGGATCGACGGGCCGGGCGCTCCGCGCTTGCACTGGGCGAAGGTGGCGGTGACGGCAGATTCGGCGGGGCCGTATTCATTCCACAATTCGACGTCGACCGTGTTCAGGAAGCGCTGAGCGAGGTCGTAAGGCAAAGCCTCGCCACCGCACGTCACCCGCTTCAGCGTGGCGCATTCTCTCAATCCTGGTTCAGCGAGCCAGGATTGCAGCATTGATGGTACGACGTGCACGATCTGGGTGATGCGTTGCTCGGCGATGGTGTGGACGAGGTAGGCGGCGTCACGGTGCCCGTCGGGCTTGGCGATCACCAGTCGCGCGCCGACGATCAACGGTAGAAAAATCTCCGCCAGCGACGCGTCGAAGGTCACCGGAGTGTGGTGCAGCACCCGGTCACGCGCGTCAAGCCGGTAGTTCGACTGCATCCACAGCAGCAGGTTGCGCAGCCCACCGTGGGTGTTGAGCACCCGCTTGGGCACACCGGTGGAGCCCGAGGTGTGGACGACGTACGCGAGTCCGTCCAGCCGGGTGACGGAGTGGGACGCGACGGCGGCGGTCTCCGAGGGATCGGGCGGCAGATCCAGGCACAGACGATAGCCACCGAATTCCTTGAGCAGCTGCAGGTTTCGCTGGTGAGTGACGACTACCGGCGCACCTGAGGCCTCGATCATCGCGGCGATGCGATTAGCGGGCTGCCCCGGGTCGAGCGGCATGAACGCGGCACCGGACTTCGCTACCCCGAGCAGCGCCACCACCAGGTCTTCGCTGCGATCCAGCAGGACGACGACGGTACGGTCCGGCCCCATGCCGCGGCTGTGCAGCCGAGCCGCCACATCGTCTGTGCGTCGCGCGAGTTCGGCATAGGTCATCTCGCGGTCGCCGAATGTCACCGCGGTCGCCGACGGATTGCGCCGGGCTGCCGCGGTCACCATGTCGGGCAACGTGTTCGGTGCCTCGAAGCGCAACTCGGTGTCGTTCCACGCCGCCTGCTGCGCGAGTTCCGCCCCGGTGCGGATTGGCAGCTTCGACAGGTCGCGGTCGGGGTCCGCAACGATGCCGCTGAGCAACGTGGTGAAGTGCTCGGCCATCCGCTCGATCGTCGCGTCGTCGAACAGGTCGGTGTTGTACTGCAGGGCGCAGAGCAGTTCGCCGTCCTGTTCGCCCATCAGCAGCATCAAGTCGAGCGGTGCGCCGCCCTGGCCGATGTGTGTCGTCGTGAAATCCAGCGCCGAACCGGCGGCCTTGCCTTCTTGGAAGCGGCGGGTTTGCTCCCACGCGAACGAGACCTGGAACAGCGGCGTGTGACTCAGGTCGCGGGCCGGATCCAGCTTCTCGACCAGTAGCGTAAACGGAAAGTCTTGGTGCTCAAGCGCTTCCAGAACAGTAGTCTTTACCCTGGCGAGCAACGTCGTGAAAGTCGGATCACCGCTCAGGTTGGGTCGCAGCACCACGGGGTTGGCGACGTAGCCGACCAGACTCGCCAGCCCGGCGTGGTCGCGGCATCCGAACGGCGAGCCGATCAGCAGATCGTCCTGCCCGCTGTAGCGATGCAACAGCGTGGCGTACGCCGCGAACAGCGTCATGTACGGGGTCGCGCCGCTGCTGCGGCCAACCTCCTTGACCCGAGCGGTCAGCTCGCGGTCGACGGTGAAGCGTTGTACCGCACCGCGGTACGTCTGAACTGCACCCCGCGGCCGGTCCACCGGCAGCCGCAGCAGCGGTATCTCCCCGGCCAGCTGCTGACTCCAATACCGCCAGAGACGGTCGCCCTCGGCCCCCTCGATAGCGCGGGTCTGCCCACGCGCGTAGTCGACGTAGCGCAGCGGTGCGGGCGGCGGTGCCGGTGCGCCGTGCTCCGCGGCGTACAGCTGCCGAAGCTCGTCGAGGATGAGGTCGATCGACCACATATCCACCGCGATGTGATGCAGGGTCAGCACCAGCAGATGCTCGCCAGGGCCCTGAGTGACCAGGTTGAACCGCACCACCGGGCCGGTGCGTAAATCGAAGGGGCGGTCGGCTTCCCGTCGCAGCCAGCGCTGCGTTTCGTCGCGATCCAGGGCGAGGTGGTTGACCCGCACGGGCCAGCGGGGATGGATGAGCTGGACCGGCTGGCCGTCACGCGTCGTGTAGGTGGTCCGCAAGATCTCGTGCCGGTCGACAAGGGCCCGGGCCGCGGCTTCCAGCGCGGCGACGTCGAGGTCGCCGCGGATCTGTCCGGCGTAGGTGATCGTGTAGGCCGGGCTACCGGGTGCGAGCTGATAGAGGAACCACAGCGACCGCTGACCGTACGACAGCGGATGCGCCGCCGCCGACGCTTCGGCCTTCTCCATCAGCAGGCGGGCCAGCAGTACCCGCTTCTCGTCGGCGGACAGGCCGGCGAGCTCATCCGTCATCCTGACCCTCCTTTGCCGCAAGGACATCGCGAAGCAGCGCGTCGACGTCGTCGTCCGAGATGTCCGGGAGCCGGCCCAAGACGTCCATCCACTCTGGCTCAGAGCCATTAGTGCCGTTGACGATTGCCGTGTCGTCCGGCGCGGCGGGGACGGGTTCGGAAGCGGCGCCGGACAGTTGGTCGGCAAGCCATCCGGCCAGCCCCGCCACGCTCGGACCGTCCAGCAGACGGACAACCGGCACCACGATGCCCAGGTCGCGTTCGATCTGAGCGCGCAACTCCACCGCGACCAGCGAGTCGACCCCGAGCTGGGGCAGGGGCGATTCGACGTCCACATGTGACGGTGCCAGGCCGAGCTTTCCGGCTGCCTGGTCGCGCAGGTACGACTCGAGCAGCGGTCGACGCTCGGCTTCGTCGGCCCGCACGACCCGGTCGCGAAGGTTGTCGGGACGCTCGGGGACGCCGCTGTCCGGTGGTGTGCCGAGCAGATCTGCCATCAACGCCGGGTCCATCCGCAGGACGGCGACCTGGGTGGCGGATGACCGGAGCAGCCGCGACAGCGTCCGCACGCCGTCGGCCACCGGGATGGGAATCATGCCGTGCCGGTGCAGGTTTCGTTGCTGCTCTGGCCCGCTGGCAAGGCCGACTTCTGCCCACGGGCCCCAGTTGATGCTGAGGGCCGGCCGGCCTTCGGCACGCCGGTGCCACGCCAGCGCGTCCAGGAAGGCGTTGCCTGCGGCGTAGTGCGCCTGGCCGGGTGAACCCAAAATTGATGCGGCAGAGGAGAAGAGCACGAAGAAATCGAGTTCCGCGTCGCGGGTGAGCGTGTGAACATTCCAGGCCCCGTCGAATTTGGGTGCCATGACCTCGCGCAGCCGCCGGTCGTCGAGGCGCGCGAGGATGCCGTCGTCGAGAATCCCCGCCGCGTGAACAACGCCGCGCAACGGCGGCATGGTCGCGCGGACCGAGTCGAGCACCGAGGCCAGCTGGTCGGTCTGGGCGACGTCGGCGCGGGCGTAGACCACGTCGCCGCCTTTGCCCCGCAGATCATCGATGACCCGCTGGCCGTCCTCGGAGAGGGGACCGCGTCCGACCAACACGAGGTGCCCGGCGCCGCGCTCGACCATCCACGATGCGGTGGCGCGCCCGATGCCGCCGAGCCCGCCGGTGATCAGATAGGTCGCGTCAGGGGTGAATCGGTCAGGGAACTGTCCACCGCGAACGGTCGGTTTCCCCGGCTCGTCCACCGAAACGACAACCTTGCCGATCTGCTTGCCCTGCGACAGAGTTCGCAGCGCGGTGGCGGTCTGCGTCGCCGGGAAGGCGCGCATCGGCAGTGGGCGGAACGCGCCCTGTTCGATATGGGCGACGATGTCGCGCAGCAGCGCGCCCACGTAGGCCGGGCGATCCACGATGAGCTGCGCCAGATCGACAACGATGTAGGACGCGTTGTTCCGCAACTGCCACAGCCGAAGGCGGCCCTGTCCGTAGATGTCGACCTTCCCGATTTCCAGGAAGCGGCCGTAGGGGCTCAGCGCCTCGAGACTGTGTGCGATCGCTTCGCCGGTCAGCGAGTTGAGCACCACATCCACGCCGTCACCGGCGGTAGCAGTCAGCACTGCGTCGGCGAAACCCAGTGAGCGTGAGTCGAATACGTGCTCGATGCCGAGTTCGTGGAGGTAATTGCGCTTTTCGGGAGTACCGGCGGTGGCGAGCACTTCCGCGTTCAGCCAGCGGGCCACCTCGACGGCAGCCAGGCCGACGCCGCCGGCCGCTGAGTGAATGAGCACCCGCTCGCCACGCCGCAGCCGGGCCTGCTCATGCAGCCCGTAGTACGCCGTGAGGTAGGCAACGGGGACGGTCGCGGCTTCCTCGAAGCTGAGTTGGACCGGCTTGAGCGTCACCAGGCACGCAGCGGTGGTGACGAATGACCCGACACCCTCTGCGGCCAACGCGATCACGGCGTCCCCGACGCGCACATCGTCGACATCGTCGCCCACGGCGGTCACGACGCCCGAGCATTCGACACCGACCTGCGTCGGACTGCCTTCCTGACCCGGGTACACGCCGAGGGCGCGCATCACGTCGATGAAGTTCAACCCGGTTGCGTGAACCCGGATTTCGACCTCGCCGCGCCCGGGGGGCCGGCGGGTGACCACGCGGGTGTCGATGTCGTCGAGAACGCCGGGGCGTGAGTACTCCATCCGGAATGGTGAATCCGGTTCGCGCTGAGCGGTTTCCGGCTCTACGACGAACGGTGCCAAACTGCCGACGTAGCGCCGTCGACCCCGGAAGGCGACGTCACTATCGCCCACATCGGCCAGCAACTCCTCGACGAGCGCCGCCAGGTCTGCGGGTTGCTCATCGGGCGGCAGGTCGACCCGCGAGCAGCGCAACTCGGGGTGCTCGTGAGCGATGCTGCGGCCCATGCCCCACAGGGGCGCCTGCGCGATCGACTCGACGTCCGCGTCCGCCTCGACCGGCTGAGCGCCCCGGGTCACCAGCCACAGACGCGGCGAGTCCGACTGCGGCGCTGTCGTCAACGCCTGCACCAGGTGCAGCACGCTGGTAGGTCCGAGAACACGTGCCGATTCGAGCGAATGCGTGGACGTCGCCAGACTCCACAGGTGGACCACGCCCTGCAACGGGGCCTGCAGATTTCCGAGGAGGCGTTGGAAGTGTTGTGGCTCAGTGGGATTCACGCGGTAGAGATCCGGCCCTAGTCGTTCGAAGTCGGTACCGGGTTGGACAAGGACGCAGGTCGCAGAGCGCTGTTCGAGCAGCTTGCGCGCGGTGTCGGCGGTGGCGCCGCCGTCGCCCAGGATCAGCCAGTGCCCGGCGGCAACCGACCTGCCCGGTGCGGCGGGGCGCGCCGGCTCCCACTGCGGCACGTAGAGATCAACGGGTGTTTCGGTGGGAGTAGTTCTCGGCTCCGCATCGCGGATCCGCGTGAGTCGCAGACCGCGGACCGCGGTGAGGACCGTTCCGGACCGATCGAGAAGAAACACATCGCCCTCGACGGTGTTCGGCTCGGAGCCATCGCGAAGCTGCGCGTGGCACCACACGCCGTCGGAGAACGCTCCGCGGACACGCAGTTCCGCGACGCCGGTGGGCAGGTACGTGTCGTGCGAGTGCCCGTTGCTCGCGGGAAGGGTGGCGGCGAGGACTTGGAAGCAGCCGTCCAGCAAAGCCGCATTCACATCCCGGGCATTCCCTGACGTCGCCGGCGCCATTCGGGCGATCGCCTCGCCGTCTCGGCGGCAGACCTCGGTCACCTTCTGGAAAGCCGGCCCGTACTCCAAGCCGTGCCGCCCGAGTCGGCTGTAGAACGCCGCACCGGAAATTGTTTCGGTGCAACGGTTTTGAATACCTTCGGGGAGATGGGTTTCGGTGTCGCCGTGCTGGTCGCCGGTAACCAGCGCGCCGCTCGCCAACAGCGACCACGCCGGGCCCATGCCCAGGAGCTCGAACGACACCGGGCCCGACGACTCGCCTCGGATGACCAGCTGAACGGTGCGAGGTTGCGCGCCGTCGAGGGTCAGCGAACGGTGGAAGACGACGTCGCGCGGCGTGCGGGGTGTGCCGAACGCCCCCGCGCTACCGGCTGCGACGAGCTCGAGAAGGGTGGCTGCCGGGACGACGACCGAACCGTGCACGCGGTGGTCCGTCAGGATCGGCATGAGAGCGGTACTGACGTCGATTTCGCACAACAGCGTGTTGGGCTGGGCCGACGAGCGGATCGGCCCGCGCCACGGCGACGCGTCGGCACCGGGGTGGGCCGAGGTTCCGGTCGCCGCAGAATCGAGCCAGAACCTTTCGCGCTGCCACGGGTAGGTGGGTGCCGAAACCAACCGGCCCCCTTGCGGATTCACACGGCCCCAGGCAACGGACTGCCCACTGACGTAGAGGGCGCCCAACGATGCCAGCAGGGCGTCGCGCCCGCCCTCTTCCCGGCGCATCGAGGGCAGCAGCGTGCCGGCCCGACCGAGGTTGTCGGCGTCCTCGCGCAACGCGCTCAACAACACCGGGTGCGGACTGATCTCGAGGAATGCCTGGTGGCCCTGCTCGAACAGCTGTCGCGAGGTCGGCGAGAAGCGCACCGGCGCGCAGAGATTCTCCACCCAGTAGGCGGCGTCCACAGGGGCGTCATCGATCCGCTCGCCGGTCACCGTGGAGTACATGGCTGTCGTGGGTACCGACGGACGAAGGCCGTCGAGCGCCGCCGCCAAGTCGGCACGCAACCCATCCATCCGCGGACTGTGTGAGGCCACGTCCACGTCGACCCATCGACAGAATCTGTCCTGCCGCTGGATCTCGGACATCAACTCGGACAACACATCTGAGTCACCGGAGAGCACCGTCGACCGAATTGAGTTGCTCGCCGCGACCGCAACCCGGTCCTGATGTCCGGCGATGAGTTCGTTGGCCTCGGCGGGCGAGAGCTCCGCGGAGAGCATTCCGCCGCCGGGTGCTGCTCCGCGAAGTAGACGAGCTCGCGCGCAGATCACCCGTGCCGCGTCGTCGAGGCCGAGCGCTCCGGCAACGTGCGCGGCGGCCACCTCGCCCATGCTGTGCCCGATCACCGCGGCGGGTTCCACGCCCCACGACCGCCACAGCGCGGCCAGCGCCACCTGCACCGCGAAAATGGCCGGTTGGATCACGCCGATGTCGTCGAGCAGGTCGCCGCCCAGCAGCGCGTCCACCACCGACGACTCCAGGTAGGGGCGCAGGGCGCGGTCGCATTCGGCCAGCGCGTCCCGGAAAACCTCTTCCTCGGCGTGCAGTTGCTGTCCCATGCCGCGCCACTGCGATCCCTGCCCGGAGAACACGAAGACGACACCCGGTCCGGCACGGCGGCGTCCGACCGACAGCCCGGGCCGGCGCTCGCTCTGCCGGTAGGCGGCGAGCGACTCGGACATTTCCTCGGCGTCGTGGCCGATGACGCCCAACCGGTAGTCATGATGGTCACGCCGCACGCCGGCGGTGTAGCAGAGGTCGGCCAACGACATCCCGGTTTGCAGAGCTTGCTCGTAGCGGCCGGCCAACGCAGACAACGCTTCTGGCGATCGCGCCGAGAGCGGTAGCAGTTCGGCGCGACCATCCACCGGCGATTGCCGGGCCCGGACCTCGGGGGCTTCGGTCATGACGACGTGGGCGTTGGTCCCGCCGAAGCCGAACGAGCTGACACCGGCGATTGCCCGCCGGTTGTTCGGTGGCCACGGCGTGCGGGCGTCCACGACCTGCAGCGCGAGCCGTTCGAAGGGGATGTGGGGGTTGGGCTGATCGAAATTCAGGCTGGCCGGAATCTCTCGGTGGCGCAAAGTCAGCGCCGTTTTGATCAGACCGGCGATCCCGGCCGCGGCCTCCAGATGGCCGAGGTTGGTCTTCACCGATCCGATCAGGCATCGATCGCCCGGCGCGCGTCCCTCGCCCAGGATCTCGCCGAGAGCGGTGGCCTCGATGGTGTCGCCCAACGCCGTGCCCGTGCCGTGCGCCTCGACGTAGTGAACGCCGGCGGGGGACAGGCCCGCATGTCGGTACGCCTCGGCGAGCACGGCCTCCTGCGCCTGCCGGCTGGGGGCGGTCAGACCGTTGGTGCGACCGTCGTGGTTGGTGGCGCTGCCGCGCAGCACCGCATAGATCTGGTCACCGTCGGTCAGCGCCTGACTCAAAAGCTTCAGGACGACGACGCCGGCGCCTTCGCCGCGTACGTAGCCGTCGGCCGCGGCGTCGAACGTCTTGCAGCGGCCGTCGGCCGCCATCAGCGAGGCCTTGCTGAAGTTGTCGCCCAGGGCCGGCGACAAGATCACGTTGACTCCGCCGGCCAGTGCCAGCGTCGATTCGCCGTCGCGCAGGCTACGGCAGGCCAGGTGAACGGCGACGAGCGACGACGAGCAGGCGGTGTCGATCGCCATGCTCGGCCCGTGCAGATCCAGTGCGTAGGAGAGGCGGTTGGCCGCGATGCTCAGTGCGCCGCCGGTGCCGCTGTAGGCGTCGATCAGATCGGGCCGGCCGAACTGCAGGCTTCCGTAGTCGTAGGTCGAAACGCCGATGAACACGCCCGTGGGGCCACCGGCCAACCGCTTGGTGACCTGACCGGCGTCTTCCAGCGCTTCCCAGGCCACCTCCAGAAGTAGCCGTTGCTGGGGATCGATGCGTGTCGCCTCGCGGGGCGAGATGTTGAAGAAGTTGGCGTCGAATTGGTCGACCTGTTCCAGGAATCCACCCCTGCCGACGCTGCCGGGATCCGGCGTCCAGCGCTCGGGCGGAATATCGCCGACTGCGTCGCGGCCTTCGGTGAGCAGCTGCCAGAACGCCGCCGGTCCGTCGGCTCCGGGGAACCGGCAGCCGATACCGATGATCGCAATTGGTTCGTCGGCGCTCACCGCGGGTGCGTCGGCGACGTCGACCGCCGGGCCCGCGGCGGTGTCTTCGGTCAGGTGGGCGCAGAGTGCGTCGATGGTCGGGTGCTCGTAGGCCACCGTGGGCGAGAGGTCTTGCCCCACATGCTCGGCCAGTGCGGCAGCGAGGCGGACCGCGCGCACCGAGTCGAGGCCGTAGTGAGCGAACGGCAGGGAGGTGTCGATTTCGGTCGGCGACAGGTCGAGCATGTCGGCAAGCTGCGCGGCCAACCAGGACGCCAACTCGTCGGCTTCCGACGCGCCGCGCGGCGCTCCCGGATCAGCCGCACCAGGAGCACGGCCGGGGGTGCCGGACGAGGTCGCCTGCCAACGGGCAATCGCCGCGAGCGCGCCGTCGAGGAAGCGTTGCCGGCATCGGCTGCGCCGGATCTTGCCGCTCGACGTCGTCGGAATCGTCGACGGCTCGGTGAGAATGATTGCGCGAGGCTGGATTTCGTGGTGCTCGGTCACCGCGGTGCGAATCGCTGCGAGCACCTCGTCGGTGTCGATCTCACCGACCCGGTAGCGGTCGATTTCCTGTACGACGACGAGTTGCTCGCCGGGTTCGGAGTCGAGCGTGATCGAAAAAGCCGCTCCGCGACCCCGAAGCAGCGCGCCGTGGCTGTCCTGCACCGTGGCCTCGATGTCTTCGGGATAGTGATTGCGGCCGCGGATGACGATGAGGTCTTTCAGGCGCCCCGATACGAACAGTTCGCCGTCCAAGTGGAAGCCGAGGTCCCCGGTGCGCAGATACGGTCCCCGCCCGCTGTCCGCGAGATACGCGTTGAACGTCTGCGCCGTTTCGTCCGGCTTGCCCCAATAGCCTCGGGCGACGCTGCCGCCCGCGAGCCAGATCTCCCCGACCGCATCATCGGCGCACGGTTGGCCGGTGGCCGGATCGACGATGACGCTCTCGTGGCCGGGTTGGACTTGGCCGCACGCCACGAAGGATGCCGCATCGCGATATTCCGGTGCGACGGGGACGATCCGGTGGTCGCGCAGCGCGTCGCCGTCCAGGTGCCGCACGATGGGCGGGGTTCGATCCTGCTCCGCTTTTCCGGAGACCAGCAGGGTGGATTCGGCCATGCCGTACACCGGAGCGAATCCCTGCGGCCGGAAGCCGGCGGGGGCGAAAGCGTCGATGAACCGCTGCAGCGTGGCGGCGCGGATCGGCTCCGCGCCGCACATGGCGGTCGCCATGGTGGATAGATCCAGAGCCGCCCGTTCTTCGGGGCTGCTGTGGTCGATGCACAGTTGGTAGGCAAAATTCGGCGCTGCGGTGATCGTGCCGCCATGTTTGGCTATCGCTTCCAGCCAGCGCAGCGGGCGCTCGATGAACGCCTCGGGCGGCATGAAGTAGGTGGTGGCCCCGACGTAGATCGATGTGAGAACACCGCCGATCAGGCCCATGTCGTGGTGCAGAGGCAGCCAGAAGACGCCGCGGGCGCGGTCGTTTCCGCCGCCCCACGCGGTACGAATGGCCTCCACGTTGCTCAGCAGGTTGCGGTGCGTCACCACGACGCCTTTCGGTGAACCCGTCGAGCCTGAGGTGTACTGCAGCATGGCGGTTGCGTCGGGGTCGATGTCCGGCGCAACCCACGCATCGGCGGATGCGGCGACGTCGTCCGCCACGCACCACTGCATGGCCGGACCGTCGGCCATGCCGTCGATGGCGTTCTGGAACTGCGCCTGGGTCTCGGTGGTCGCCACGGCGAACCGCGCCTGGGTGTCGCGCACGATCGAGGCGACGCGGCCGATCAGTCGGGTGCGGGCCGGCGGGTGCACTGGCACGGGCGCAACACCGGCGTACATGCATCCGAAGAACGCGACGATGAAATCCAGGCCCGACGGGCACAGCACGAGCGCGCGCTCACCAGTGGCGCCCATTCGCTGCAAAGCGGACGCGGTTGCCCGCGCCCTGGCATCGAGTTCGCCGAAAGTCAGGTGGCAGTGTTCTTCGCCATCGGGTGAAAAGCGGCAGTAGTCGAAAGCGGTTTTTTCGCGGTAGGTTTCGGCTCTTTGCCGTACGAGATCCAGGAAAGTCTGGTCCGTCAATCGCATTCCTTCCGGCGCTCATTCTGGACGCCGAGCCGGGGCCTCGACCACGAGGTTACGGCGATCTCGCCGTATGAGCATCTGCAACAGCGCGCTCGATGACGCCATTCCCCGCGGCAACTGCGTCGCATTTTTCCTCGCATTTCTCCTCCCGTCCTTCCGCGTAAATCTTATTTGCTGGCAAGGATGCCGCGTCAGGGAATTAACCGTTCCCGAGGTGAGGGTGGCAATAGGCCACGGGAGTGGCTGATCGCCACCGCGTGCGGGCGCGGCCCGGTCATGTCGTTATGTTTCCCGCGCCGACGAGCCGGCCCGGTTACGGGTGGACAGCACAACCGGAGCGCCATCAGCCGGCACCGGCAACGGGTGTTTGCGGCTCGGGCGGCCGCCCGGTCCGTTGTCGACAGCACCGAGGTGGCGGTGTTGCAGGAAGGTCCGCAGCAGTACGCGCGCCTCGAACAGCACGAACTCTGCGCCGACGCAGCGGTACACCCCGCCCCCGAATGGCAGCCAGGTGTTGGTGCCCGGCCGGGTGTCCAGAAAGCGCTCTGGCCGGAAAGCGAGCGGGTCGGGGTGCAGGTCGTCGCGTTCGTGCATCGCCATGATGGCGAGGATGACGTACGCGCCGCGTGGGATGTGCAACCCGTTGAGGTCGAAGTCCCGCAGCGCCCGGCGACCGGTGATGGGCAACGCCGGTCGTAGGCGCATTGACTCGGCGATCACGGCGTCCAGATATGCGTCCTCGCCGTTGTCGATGCTCTGCTCGAGGACGGCCAGCGTTTCGGGTTGGTGGACCAGCAATTCGGCCACCCAACCCAAGGTGACCGCGGTGGCGGCGTAGCCGGCCAGCATCAGCCCGCGCATCGAGCGCGCCAAAAACGCGTCGTCGCGCGGAAACTCGTCCTGCTGGTTGATTTCCAGGAACAACGTCAGGCAGTCGTCGGGTCGGGCCCCGGTGCGCCGCCGCTCGGCAATTTCTTCGAGGACGATCGCGTCGACCGCGGCAGCCGTGCGCGCCACCGACGGGACCGCCACCCAGTTGCCCCGCACCGCCATGGTGACCATCCCGACGCCGAGGAAGCTCGGGCTCTCGGTGGCCGCGCAGTGCGCCAGCATCGCCTTTTCCAAGCGGTGCATCCGTTCGGGTTTCGATACCCCGAAAATCACCGTCATCATCACATCGAGCGACAGCTGACCGCCGATATCGCAAAACTCGACGCGCTCACCGAGCGGCCATTCCGGCAGCCTGCGCAGCACGATGTCGGTCATGGCCTGCTCGTAGGACTTGAGTGCCTTGCCGTGCAGCGGCGGCGCAACCTTGCGCTTCTCTTCCATGTGAGCTTCGCCCTCGAGGAAGATGAACGCATCGCTACCGAACAGCCGCTCGTGCGGGGAGAACCGTTTCAGCAATTCCCCGAACGAGAGGGCGCCGTCCCGGTCGGCGAAGACGGCTTTGGCGTCCTCGGGAGATGAGGTGACGACCATCTTCGGGCCCAGCGGGATGTCGATCAGGAATTGCTCCCCGATGCCGCGCAGCGGCGAGCTCTGGCCCAGCGGCCGGAAGAAGCGTCCGCGGTCACGTGCCAGCCCCCGCACTCCGACCCGCGGCAGTGTGTCGATGCTCCGGAGACCGGTGCCGGCAGTCATCTTCGCCTCCAACTTGAGATAACGGCCGAGCGGATCTCATCCAGCGGTGTCGGGTTCGGTGGCCGTGACTCTTCGCCACGCCATCGTACTGGCCCGCACGCGGGGTGCCTCCCGGGCTACGACACGCCGGGGCCGAAGAGCAGCGCGCCTCCGCAACCCTGCGTCCATCTCGAAAGGTCCCGTACCGCAGCACAACCACGTGGTCGGCGGGTCGGGACGTGTCTCAACCGCCACCGCGCCAGAGCCCCCGCTGGGGCTCGGAGATCAGCTCTTCCAGACCACCTTGTCGGAGCCTCCGGCATCCCGGTAGACGACGCTGTCGGGATTTGTGCCGTTGCGAACGTTGAAATACAACCGCCCGGTAACCGGGGTGCCCAAGGGGAGCGGCCCCTCGGGAAGGCCGTCGGTCTGGTTGCCCTTCATCACCGCGAAGGTGGAGCTGTTGACCGCCCGAGCGTTGAAGTCGGCGATGTTCGGAGTCGCGTTGCCGCTCACGCCTGTCGCCGTGACGTCCGAGTACCACACACCGTCGTTGTGGCCGCTGGGCTGCAGGTCACCGACGGTGTAGTCGATCGTGCCGCCCATGCTGGAAATCTCGGCCATTTGGCCGAATGCCAGCGCCTGTGGGTCGGCGATCGCCGGTGTCGCCATCAGTACGCCGGCCGCCGCGAGGCCGGCAGCAGTGGCCGTCGCCTTTGATGCAATGTGCGTGAACATATCTACTTCCCTCCACCATATTTTTGTTGTCCAGGGGGAGACAGCAATGTTTGGCGAGGGTTATCCAAAGTTGACGACCCCAAACCTGCCGCGCGGTTCAGCGCCTCACGGATGCAGGTTCCACTGGCCGCAGTCTTGCGCCAGTACGTCATTGACGTCGACCTCCTGCCCGCCGACCACGGGCCCCGGCGTGGAGGCGGTGCTGACGATGCGCTGGTAGAGAACGGCGGCGGGGTCGACCTGGCCGTGCGACCACGACCGGGTCTGCCAGGCCCATTTCTTGCCAGGCGTTCGCGAATTGCCGATCACCCCGTCGGCGGCGGCCCACTGGCACACGTTGATGCCGCCATAAACGCCGGTGCGCTGTACGCCGATCACTGAGTTGATTCCGCGAAACCATTGCAGCGCAACGTTGTTCCACGTGTCGTGGTTGATGTCATCGTCGACCGTGAAGAAGATCGGCGCGCTCTGGCCGCCGCCTGCCGCGGTATGCAGCTGCCAGGCGGTTTTGGCGTCGGCGACTCCGCCGGGGAACCCGCGCGTGAAGTCCGACGGCGCCGACCCACCCGGCTTGCCGTACTGGTAGTTGCTGACGATCACCAGCCCCGCTGCGGTGAGTGACTCGGCGTAGGGCCGGGTGATCGGCTTGGCGCCGAAGGACGAGCCGGGGCGCGAGAGCGAAACGTAATTGACCACCCCGGAATGGCCGGCCGCCCGGATGTCCTGGGCTGGAATCTGGTGCATGGCGAAGTCGATCAGCGTGGGAGCGGCGGCCGCGGTCGCCGTCGGGCTGCCCGTGTTTGCACCCATTCCGGCCAGTGCCGTAACCGCGGCGGCGCAGCGGAGTGCGTCGCGCCGCGAAATCGAACCCGGTCGCGGCAGGCCGAACGGCGCCGACGAGTCGTGCATCGAGCGATGTTAACAATGTGGCTGCTGTTAACGGTGTTGCCGCGCTGGTGGCCTCCCGCATCAAAATTGTCGGCAACTCGTCCGTGTGTCTCGCAGGGGTCAGGGGTTGCTGACTCCATCCTTGAGCGGGGAGGACTATGACAGGTTTGCTGAGCGCCCAAAAGTTCCGCCTGCGGGAGTCGTTCGCGGCGGGCCCTCGCTGCGCGCGTCGTGCGGTTGCCAGCTCCAACGCGCGAATGCTCGGTCTAGTCGCTCTCGGGTACGCGATCGCGGCGGCCTCGCCGGTGCTATCGCCGGCTGAAGTGCACGCCTACCGGGGTGCTGCCGTGGGTTCCGCGGTCGGGATGTACGGCGAACCCGCGGTGGCCGCGCGATATTGGCGCGAGCAGAGCACCTCCGACTGCGGCGAGATGGCGGTGGCTGACGTGGTCGGCGAGATCACCGGACGTCAGCCCTCCGAGCAGGAGGTTGTTTCTCTAGCCGAAAGCACTTCTAGTGCAGCCGGTCCCGGACCAATTTGGAAAGGGAGGGGCTTCACGGATATCCGGGACCTCCCAATATTGCTCTCGCACTACGGAATTGCGTCCGACAACATACAGACCGATATCGACGGCCTCGAGCACAAGTTGGGCGCGGGCCACCGTGTCATCGCGATCGTCAATGCCGAAGTCATCTGGAACCGGCCCGGTAAAAGAGATTTCGGCAATCACTTCGTGGTGGTTACCGGCATCGACACTGGATCCGAGGTTGTCCACCTCAACGACAGCGCCACGCGTACGGGACGTGATGAGCAGGTGTCCCTGGAAACCTTCGAGCGAGCGTGGGTCCCGAACTACCACTCCGCGATCGTGACCCGCTAGTTGGCGACCTTCAGCGACCGCACGACGCCTGACCGCTCCCGTCGGGTCGCCACGGCTAACGGTTGCGCCGCGTCCTCATCGGTCGCGAAGCCTGCCGCGTACACCGCGAAGGCCTCCGTCGCGCGAGTAACGAGGCTCTCGGTGGGGCGGCCCTGGCGCGCAGCGTTGGCGATATCGAGCAGGGCGAGGATCACGGCGACATTGAGTGTCGAGGAGTCGTGCGGCAGCCGATAGCCGGATAGTGCTTGTCCGAGTGAACCTTTGAAGACATCCAGCATTTCGTCGTATGACAGTGCAGGGTTGGGGTGCCCCATGGCGCTCTCCTTTTGATCAAGGTCCGTAACGACGGACGGCTACGACTAAGCGCCCGTGGAGGCTCGTTTGATACCCCGTTTGTCGCCGCACGAAACGGCCGCCCGGAGGTGACGCCTATCGGACCGACGCGTCAGGGCCGATAGATCAGGACCGGCGTCGGCACGCGAGGCCTAGTAACTCGCCTCCTCGGTTGCGCGCTTGAGCGCGTCCAGCGTCTTGCGGATGTTGATCCGCTGGAACTCCGGAAAAGTCTTGCCCGAGGTGACAATTCGATCGAAAGCCGCAACCAGCGGGTCGGGCCACGATGTCCGGTCGTCATTCCAGGTTTCGGTGACCCTGGTCTTGCTGGAGCTGATCGGTTCGAAGCGGTACTCCCATGACGCGTTCGCGCTGCGAATGCGCGGCTTCTTCAACCCGATTGTGTGCACAGTAAACGCAAACCGTTGCCCGGGATCGGCGGCCGTAACCGTGCACCGAGTCGTCCAACTGGCACGGCCTCGCTGGTTTCGCCCTTCGAACGTCATGCCGACGAAGGCCGCACCGTCATGAGCGGGATTCAAGACCGTTGCTCCGAGATTTTCTGGACTCCAGGTGCCCATCCGCGTCGGGTCGCTGACCAGGGAGTACAGCATGTCTGCGTCCACGTCGATGTCGACGGTGTCCGAGACGGTGATGATTCGTGCCATGGGAAGGGGCCTCCGAATGTCTTGTCCGTAGCGCCAGGTTGGGTCGACAGAGCATTGACCGGAATCCGAGAAGCTACACGTCGCACGAACCGTCACTACCTTCTCTAAATTAATAGAGTAGGTTTTCCTGTCGGTAGGAGTTCCGGGAAAGGATGAAGGACATTGAGTAACGCTATCGCGGTCTTCAACCCGTCCAACGAGGAACAGATCGCGGAGGTCCCCGACTCCGACCAGGCGGCCGTCGACGCGGCCGTCGCACGGGCGCGCGAGACATTCGAATCAGGGGTATGGCGCAAGGCGCCCGCAACCCACCGCGCCAACGTGCTGTTCCGCGCCGCGCGCATCATCGAGGAGCGCGCCGACGAGCTTGCGGCGCTAGAAGCCCAAGACAACGGCATGAACGCCAACGCGGCGAAGCACATCATCCCGGTGTCGGTCGACATGCTGAAGTACTACGCCGGCTGGGTCGGCAAGATCCATGGCGAGTCGGCCAATTTGGTGTCCGACGGACTGCTGGGCACGTGGGAGACCTACCACACCTTCACCCAACTCGAGCCGGTCGGCGTCGTCGGCCTCATCATCCCGTGGAATGGGCCGTTCTTCGTCGCCATGCTCAAGGTCGCCCCCGCGCTGGCGGCGGGTTGCAGCGCCGTGCTGAAACCGGCCGAGGAGACCCCGCTCACGGCGCTGAAGCTCGAGGAGATCTTCCGCGAGGCCGGCCTGCCCGACGGCGTCCTGAACGTCATCACCGGTTACGGCGAGACCACGGGTGCTGCTCTGACCGCACATCCTGACGTGGACAAGATCTCGTTCACCGGATCGACCGAGGTCGGCCGGTTGATCGTCAAGGCGGCTGCGGGCAACCTCAAACGTCTGACACTCGAGCTGGGCGGCAAGTCGCCGCTGATCATGTTCGACGACGCCAACCTCGACAAGGCGATCATGGGCGCCGGCATGGGCCTGCTGGCCGGCTCCGGCCAGAACTGTTCGTGCACGTCGCGCATGTACGTCCAGCGCGGCATCTACGACCGGGTCGTCGAAGGTCTGGCCGCCTTCGCCAAGATGCTGCCGATGGGTGGCAGCGAAGACCCCAATTCGGTTCTGGGGCCGCTGATTAGCGACAAGCAGCGCACCCGTGTGGCAGGCATCGTGGACGACGGTGTGGCCGCCGGCGCCAAGGTGATCACCGGCGGCAAGCCGTTGGATCGTAAGGGCTATTTCTACGAAGCGACGATCGTCACCGACACCACGCCCGACATGCGGCTGATCAAAGAGGAGATCTTCGGGCCGGTCGGCTGCGTCATCCCGTTCGACGACGAGGCCGAGGTGATCGCCGCCGCCAACGACACGCACTACGGGCTCGCCGGTTCGATCTGGACCGAGAACCTCTCCCGCGCCCATCGAGTCGTCAATGAGCTACGCGCAGGCCAGATCTGGGTGAACTCCGCACTGGCAGCCGACCCGTCGATGCCAATCAGCGGCCACAAGCAGTCGGGCTGGGGAGGCGAGCGTGGCCGAAAGGGCATCGAGGCCTACTTCAACACCAAGGCGGTGTACATCGGCCTGTGAGCGAGCCGGTCTGAAGATTTCACCAAGGTGGGTCTTTCACCGTCGCCCACTCCGATGGAAGACTGCCCGCCGTGGCTCACGAAATTCACGTCAGGACCGTCGACGGCGGTGTCATCTACCCCGAGGCGTTCAGCTTCGGCCGCAAGGAGGGCGACCTCTGGGTCCAGGTAGGTGACGACCTGGACCATGCGGACACCATCTATTTCGCAAGTGGCTACTGGCAGCAGTATGTGGTCGACCCGCACGGCGAAAATCCCTTGGACCTCGACCTGGATTACGAGGAAGACGAGGATTACGAGGACGATGACGTCGAATACGAGGATTACGACGAGGAGCAGGACGTCGCGGGGTAGGTCACTTCTCCAACACGGCGACGACCTTCTTGGCCGTCGCCTTGGCGGACCCCGGGTTCTGACCCGTCACCAGCCGTCCGTCGACAACGACGTGTGAAGCAAAGGGAATCAAGCCTTTTCCGTAATGGGCGCCCCGCTTCTTCATCTCTGCCTCGGCGTTGTACGGGACCAGCTTGCTGACCCTGGCCAAGACCTCCTCCGACCAGGCGAACCCGGTGAGCTTCCGCCCGGCGACCAACAACGATCCATCCGAGAGTCGCGTGTTGAGCAGGCCGCAGTAGCCATGACACACCGAGGACACCACACCGCCGTGTTCGTAGATCTCACGCGTAATACCTTGCAGTCCAGCGTTATCGGGGAAGTCGAACATCACCGCGTGACCGCCGGTGAAATAGATCGCGTCAAAGTCCGCCGGGTCGATGTCAGCGGGCGATGCCGTGCGGTGCAGCAGCAGCATTTTCCGGTCGTTTTTCCGCCATGCCTTGGCGCTCTTGTCGTACATCGGGAACTTCAGCGACCGCGGCTCCAGCGGTGCAGCGCCGCCGTTCGGGCTGACAATCGTCTGCTCATAACCGGCTTCGGCGAAGACGTGGTAGGCGTGTGTCAACTCCGAAAGCCACAGCCCGGTGGGCTCGGACGGATCCTCGTAGTGAGAGACGTTGGTGACGACATTCAGAATCCGCTTGGCCATCCCTCCAGGATTGCGTTGAAAGCGGGCCGGCGCCACCATTTCGCGGATCAGAAAAGGGCGACTTTGCGTTGCCGGGCTTGCGCCTCCCGTTCAGTTGTTATATATCCATAACAACTGAACGGGAGATTCGGGAGTCCGATGACGTCGATGCTCGACGCTGCGTTACGCACCCATGCCATCAGCCACTGCCGCGTAGTGCTGCACGACGACGTCGTCTACACCGCCGGGAAGCAGGACCAACCGCTGCCGATCCATTCCATCCGCAAGTCCATCGTCGGCGCATTGTTCGGGCAGCTGATCGGCGACGAACGGGTGACGCTGAACGCCACATTGGCCGAACTCGATATCGACGATTCGCCGCCGCTGACGCGGATCGAGAAGTCGGCCACGCTGGAGCAGGTGCTGACCTCCAGCTCGGGTGTCTACCTGCCGCTGGAATCCCCGACGTCCTACGACGTGTTCACCAACACCGCGGTCGCGTGGCCGCACCGTGGAAGCTGTTTGCCCGGAACGCGGTTTCACTACAGCAATTGGAACTTCAACGTTCTGGGTGAGATCTACCAGCGGGTGAGCGGCACCGCACTGTTCGTTGCTATTGACCGACTGTTGGCTCAGCCGTTGGGTTTTCGCGACTGGGACCCATTGGCGCACGGCCGGCTCCACTACCGCAGCGACCCGCTGGGCGCCACCACTCGGTACCCCAACTACGCGATGTCGCTGTCTCCACGCGACCTCGCCAGGTTCGGGCAGCTGTATTGCGCCGGTGGCAGATGGCACGGTCACCAGCTCGTCGCGTCCGAATGGGTGGCGCGCAGCACCCGACCCGCAGTGGTCACCGGGCTGGGCGACCCGTTCGGGCACTACGGATATCTGTGGTGGGTGCGTGGTCAGGAATCGGGTTCGGCTCTGCCGTCCGGCAGTTTCTCTGCCGTGGGCGCCGGCGGCCAGATCCTTTCGGTCGCCCCGTCCCTCGGTCTCGTCATCGTCGCGATGTGCGATAACAGTAAAGGCGGCAACGCGGGGATGGCCATTCCCGATGAGGTGGTAAGTGCGGTCTTGGGCCTCGACGCGATCCGGCTCACGGCCGGCTGAACGTCAGCATGCCTTCTTCGTGATCGAGCGCCCGCTGGAGGGCGCGCAGCCCGGTGTCGGGGAGCATCCCGGCGTCGCGCCAGCGCACCAGCTCTTCGCGCTGGGCATCGATCGCCGCACGGCGCATCTCGAGGAGCGCGTCTTCGTTGGGAAACGCGGGGGTGTCGTCGGCGTCGGTCACGTCCAGCACGTCAAGCTGTTTTTGTCGTGCCGTGAGTCGGGCTGACAATTGCTTGCGCACAATGTCAACGGCTTGCCGCTCAATCTCGTTGTGGCTCTGCTGCTTCAGTGCGTCCAACCTTTCGGTCGCGGCCCGGATCGCGGCGATGCCGGCCAGTTTGCGTAGCCGCGACTCGTCGGCGGGTTTGACGCGAATACCCAAGGCTCGCGCCAGAGGCGCGAACGTGAGGCCCTGTCCGATCAACGTCACCAGCACCACAACCAGAGTGCAGAACAGCAGCAGATCGCGTTCGGGGAACGCCGCACCGGTCGCCGTCACGAGCGGAACCGTGAAGATCGCGGCCAGGCTCACAACCCCGCGGGTGCCGGCCCAACTCAGCACGAAAACCTCACGCACGCTGAGTCGTTGCGAGTCCGGCCGAGGCGCAGGGCCGGTCGGACTCAGATCGGTCGCCTCGTCGGGTTCCGGTCCCGAGACATCGCCGAGCCGAGAGTGCAACGGCTGCGGCAGCAACTGGGTGATCAACAACCAGAGCGGTCGCATCAACAGCACCACAGCGAGTGTGCCGCACACCGCCGCCACCACCGTGGTGATCGAGTACTTGCTCAGGCCGTGGAGGATGCGTGGGAGTTGCTGGCCGATCAGCAAGAACACGAAGCCTTCGAGCAGAAAGTTGGTCAGCCGCCAGACCGCCCGTGTTTGCAAGCGGCTGGCACCGGATTCTGATCGCGGCAGATCGTGTCCGACGATCAACCCGCAGACCACCACAGCGAGCACCCCGGACGCGGAGATCTGTTCGGCGGCCAGGTAGGCCACAAACGGTGTAGCGAGCGAAACCGCGTTGGCGGTCAGGATGTCGGGCGTCCACCGGCTGAGCAGGCGCCGGCAGACGGCGATCGCCACCCCCACCGCGAAACCACCCACAGCTGCCAGCAGAAAAGTTCCGACTGCCGAGGGTGCGGAGAAGCCACCGCCGCCGGCCGCCGCGACCGCCACGGACAGTGTGGTCAACGCCGTCGCATCGTTGAGCAAACCCTCACCCTCGATGAGCGTGATGATGTTTGCCGGAAGGCCGACCTTGCGGGCGACGGCGAGCGCGGCGACCGGGTCGGGCGGTGCCACCGCGGCCCCGAGTGCCGTGCCGACCGCGAACGTTGCGCCACCGACGAGGAGGGAAAACGCCACGCCAACCGAGCACGCGGTCAGCAAGACGAGAACCACCGACAAGCTGATCACGGTGCGCAGGTTGCGCCGAATTTCGATAAGCGACGACTCCAGCGCCGCGTAGTACAGCAGCGGCGGCAGGATGCAGTACAGCGCGGGTTCGGGACGGAGGGCGATATTGGGGCCCGGCAGGAACGCATAGGCAATGCCACCCAAGGCCAGCAACGCCGCGCTGGGCAATCCGGTACGCGCCGCGATCCGGTCCACCGCCACGATCACGCCGACTGCGGCCAGCAGCAACACCAGACCCATGTGCAGACTCACGTCACCATCATCCTGGAATCGCGCAGTGGCCCGCACGCTCCGGCGGCCCATTCAGGGCGCATTCGTTGGTTGCCCGCGCCACGGCGGGGGTACATCCCCGCCGTGGACAACTTGACTCGAGTGCGGCTGGCCTCAATTCGCGTCGCGAAAGCCCAACGCCGTATCTGGTTGCTCCAAACGCTGTTCTTGCCGGTCATCGCGATTCTCGGCACTGCGCTGGCGGCCGCAATAGCCCGGCGTTCGTGGCGTCGCCGCCCGGTCGTCGCTGACACGAGCGGCGCCGCCGGCGAGTCGCCATCAGACGCGGTCCGATTGAACGGCGCCCAGAGCGGGAACTTGTCGGGTTTATCACCGGACGGGGGTCGCACGCCCTAGACCGCCGTTCCACGGAAGCACGTAGGAGCGCAGGTGGATTATTGCAACGACGCAACCACGGGCCTTCGCCGTAGGACTCACGGTGCCGACGTCGTCGACGGCCGATGACCAAGACGTCGCCGCTGGAACTGTCCGAGCGAGATGAAGGGGGCACCGTGGTGCTCTCTGCGGCAGGCATTATGGACATGGCTGCCGCACCGATACTGACCGAGCAGATTCGCGCGATTCTGCGCCGACGACCGAAGGCGCTGGTTGTCGACCTTACGAGGGTCACGTTCCTGGCAACGGCCGGAATGAGCGTGTTGATGGAGACCGACCGCAAAAGCGAGGAACTCTCGATTGCTCTCAAGGTCGTGGCAGATGGTCCCGTGACGGCAAAGCCCATGGAACTCTTGGGAATTCACGACCTCTTGGACATGTATCCCACGGTGGAGGACGCGCTCGGCGGTATCCCGTGAGCGATGCCACGGGGCATCCAGTGGACACGTCACGCCGGCGCTTTCTACCGTTGCGGGTGTGGCAAGCGAGCAACCGCTGGACGACGAGTGGGCCGGTCACACCCGCGGGTCCGCGGCCTACGCGCGCCTGCTCGCGGCACTGGCCTGCGCGGGCGTCGCGACATTCGCACAGCTGTACTCGCCCCAGGCCGTGTTGCCCTCGATCTCAGCGGATCTGGGTGTCGGAGCGGCCAGTGCCGCGTTGGTGGTCTCGGCGTCCACGGTAGGCCTGGCGATCGGCGTCATCCCGTGGTCAGCGTTGGCCGACCGAATCGGCAGGGTGAAGGCGATCTCCATCTCGGTCACGGTCGCGACGCTGGTGGGAATGTTGGTGCCGTTCGCCCCGACGTTCTCGTTACTTCTGGCCGGGCGCTTCGTCGAGGGTCTGATGGTCGGCGGCGTGCCCGCTATCGCGGTCGCCTACCTGACCGAAGAAGTCGATCCCGTTCACGCCGCCCGCGCGGCCGGCATATTCGTCGGCGGTACCACGATCGGCGGGCTGCTCGGACGCATCGTGTCCAGCCCAATTGCCGAAATCGCCGGCTGGCGGGTCGGCGTGTTCACCGTCGCGGTGATCTGCGGCATGGCGGCGATGGGTTTCGTCAGGCTCGCGCCCGAACCACGCGGTTTCACACCGGTAATGCGCGACGACGCGAATCCCGAAGGCGGCCTTGGTCACCGACTTGCCGAAAACCTGCGCACACCACGACAGCTGGTGTTGTTCGCCCAGGGATTCCTGCTGATGGGTGGATTCGTAGCGCTCTACAACTTCCTTGGCTTCTACTTGACCCGTGCACCGTTTCATCTGTCGCCGTCGGTGGTGAGCCTGATGTTCCTGGCCTACCTGGCCGGCACGTGGGCCTCGTCGCGCGCGGGTGCCGAGGCGACCCGGTTCGGCCGCAAACGGGTCCTGCTCGTCTCGGTGTCGATCATGATGGCGGGTATCGCAATGACATTGAGCGACAGCGTGATCGCTGTCCTCATCGGCTTGGTGGTCGCGACGGCCGGCTTCTTCGGAGCCCACTCAACCGCAGCCGGATGGACCGGCCAGGCCGCACCGGTGGGCAAAGCCCAAGCGTCGTCGTTGTACAACCTCTTCTACTACGGCGGGTCAAGCGCGGTGGGATGGCTGGGTGGGGTTGCCTTCGACGCGCGCGGGTGGCCGGCGGTTGCCCTGACGATCCTCGTTTGCGCCGGGATCGCGGCTGCGCTGGCCGCAGTGTTCCTGCGCGACACCTAATGGGCGCAACGGCGTTCGCGGCCGGCCGCGCGATACTGTCCGAGGGGTTGACGACACTCACCGGTGAAAACTCAAAGGGCTAACGGTGCTCCAACGATCAATCGACGATGTCCTCGGTGCACGCACCGATGTGGACTGGGCGGTGTCCGTTCGGGACATTGACGGCCACGAATTGGTGTGCCGCAATGGCGATCGCGCGATGAACACTGCGAGCGTCGGCAAGCTCCTGCTCCTTATCGAGGTTGCGCGGCAATGCGACGCCGGCGATCTCAGCGGTACGACATTACTCAGGCGTGATCCCGAGCTCGTGGTCGCAGATTCAGGACTCTGGCAACACCTTCACGCCGACGAACTGGCGATCGACGACATATGCGTCTTGATTGCCAGCGTCAGCGACAACACGGCGACCAATGTCTTACTCGAGCGAGTCGGTTTGCACAGGGTCGGGACCCTCGCCCAATCTCTCGGATTAGCTCACACCGCGCTGCTGGACTACGTCCGCGACGACCGCGGTCCGGATCATCCGCCGACGCTGTCGACCGGGTCCGCGTCTGAACTGTCCCGCTTGATGAGTCGGCTCTCGCGCCGCGACCTGATATCGCCGGCGGTGTCGGAACAGGTGATCGATTGGCTGGCCACCGGGGTGGACTTGTCCCTTGTGCCCTCTGCGTTCGGGCTCGATCCGCTGGTGCACGCACCGGGCGGCCGAAACATCGTTGTTCACAACAAGACTGGTGCCGACCCGGGTGTCAGAGCAGACGTCGGCGTTATCGGGCGCGACGGGGCCGGTCTCTCCTATGCGGTGATCGCGAATTGGCAGGGCGCGAGCACCGACCTCGAGGACGGCGTGTTATCGGGAATGAACGCGATCGGCACCAGTCTGAGGGCCGTTCTTGAAGGTGAATAGGCGGTGAATCCCGCGTGAGTTAGGGCGGCGTCGGCGCGCATCCCCGCATATTCTGCAAATCCAACGCCCGCCACAGTTCCGCGTCATTTCTCCAAGAAAGTGAACAAATGACCTCACATCGTTGGCTCACCAAACTCTCGCTTTCCGTTCTGGCGGGTGCCGCCTTGGCGTGTAGTGCCGGAATCGCGGGCGCCGCCACGGCCCAGGACGAGGCATATCTCAACCAATTGCGCGCCGTCGGCCTGACCTGGCCGCCCAGCAGCGAGGAGGCGCTCATCGGTGAGGCGCACCTGATCTGCTACGACCTCACGTGGGGTTGGCAGCCGCAGGTGATTGCCGACGACATTCACGACCACCTGAACAAAAGGGGCGTGACATTGCTGGATGTGGGGACGATGGTCGACGCGGCCCACAAGACCTATTGCCCCGGAAACGTGTGCGACGCCCCCACCCTCTGCACCTAGGGTGCGTCAGTTCAGTCGCAGCGGTACGCCCGCGTCTTTGAACACCTCCTGAATCGCTTCGAATAGCGTCAGCTTTCCGTAAGTGACGTCGCTCAGGTGACGCTGCGAAAGAGCACTGTGCTGCCATTCGAATTCGTATGGCCGTTTTTCCGGCGTGCCGAATCCGCCCCGCAGGCAATCAGCCAGCGCGTCCAGGTTGCGGCCGAAGTATCCGCCCGCGCCGTTGACGGCAGTGCCGATCTCGCGGTAGAAGTCGCTGGGAGACTTGATCTTTCGGCCATCAATCCGATAGACCACCGGACTTCCTCCGGCCGGATCTCGCGTCATGGTTGACTCCCCGCATCGGTGATCAGACAGAACGAGTCATAATGGTTGCCCGTGTAGAAGTACTGGGCCGGATGCGCCAAAGGTGTTCCGCCCGTGACGATGCGCCGCATGGACCGATCTCGGGCGCGCGGGGTGATCACGGTGTACTCGCGGTAGTAGCCCCGGCGTTGTTTGGGCAAATGGCCCTCGTGGTTCGCGAACACCTCTCCGTCGCTGCGTGGGAACGGGAACGGGCCGCCGGCGTGGATGCGCTGCACGGTATCGACAACCTCGTGCGGCAGCGTGGCAATCGGGCACGTTGACCCGCCGGCGCCGCTTGCGGTGTCCGGCGCCGGTTGGGGTGGGTGGTTGTGCGTCCACGCCCAGCCGCCGACGATGATGACCAGCGCACACAGCGCGACGAGTACCAGCCTGCGTCGACTCACCTGCGCTCCTCGCTACCCAGTACCGACCATTACAACCCACGTTTCGGGCCGGCAGCGAAACCGCCGGCGACCAACCCCGATATCGTGACACTGTGAGTTCGACGTTCAACGACTCCAAAGAACAACTCATCCAGCGTGCGCAGGAGGCGATGGACCGGGAATTCGCCGACGCTGAATGGACGCCGCGGCAGAAGGTTGCTTTGACCTGCCGCGCACTGTTCGACGGCGGACACGACTCGGGACTGGCCGGACAGATCACCGCTCGGGCCGAGCAGCCCGGCACGTTCTACACCCAACAACTCGGCCTGGGCTTCGACGAGATCACCGCCGGCAATCTACTGCTGGTCGACGAAGACCTCAACGTGTTGTCCGGAACCGGAATGGCCAACCCCGCCAACCGCTTTCACTCCTGGATCTACCGCGCCCGCCCCGACGTGCAATGCATTGTGCACACTCACGCGTTCCATGTAGCGGCGCTGTCAATGCTCGAGGTCCCCCTGGTCGTCTCCCATATGGACCTCACACCCCTCTACGACGACTGCGCATTCTTGCCGGACTGGCCCGGCGTGCCGGTGGGCAATGAAGAAGGCGAAATCATCAGCGCCGCACTGGGTCAGAAGAAGGCAGTGCTGCTGGCTCATCACGGACACGTCATCGCCGGGGCAAGCGTGGAGGAGGCGTGCTCACTGGCGGTTCTGATCGAACGCGGCGCCAAACTGCAGCTTGCGGCCATGGCCGCAGGCACCATCAAACCGCTGCCCGAGACACTGGCTCGCGAGGCCCACGACTGGACCCTGACGCCCAAGCGCAGCCAGGCCAACTTCGCCTACTACGCGCGACGTGCATTCGCTCGACACCCCGATGCCCTGTCCGACTAGCGTCGCTTCGCCCGACGGGGAGATCATCATGACCGCGCCGCCGCCACCTTGAACACGGTGCTTGAAAAGCTGATCGCCGCAGGGGTTCACCCGATCGCGCCGCTTGGCAGCACCGGCGAAGCCGCCTATCTCACGCCGGCCTGGCTGGAAGAAGGGATGCTGAGGCCATGTGCGACATGACCGCGCTGCGCGCCCACCATCGGGGCGGTCCCGAGGTCCTGGCCCCGGAGCGGGCGCCCGTCCCGGTGCCCGCTCGTGGCGAGGTCCTCATCGAAGTCCACGCCGCCGCGATCACCTTCGACGAACTCGCCTGGGACGAGACGTGGCTGCGCGACGGCCAAGACCGCACCCCGACCATCCCCTCCCACGAGGTGTCCGGTGTTATCGCAGTCGTCGCCGAGGATGTCACCGAATTCGTCGTCGGCGACGAGGTGTACGGGCTGATCCGCTTCGATCGCAACGGCGCAGCCGCCGAGTACGTCGCTGTCCCGGCCGCCGACCTTGCCACCCGACCGACCACCGTGTCCCATGTCGTCGCCGCTGCCCTACCCCTGGCCGGACTCACTGCCTGGCAAGCCCTCGTCGAGCATGCCGGTGTCACCGCCGGACAACGCGTCCTCGTACACGGCGGCGCCGGCGGAGTTGGCGCTATGGCCGTGCAGTTGGCCGCCACCCTCGGCGCCCAGGTCGCCACGACCGTTCGCAGCGACGCAGCCCGCGACTTCGCCGCCACGCTCGGTGCCCACCTCGTCATCGATACCCGTAGCGAGACTTTCGAGCGTCCCGACGTTTGCTACGACGTCGTCATCGACACCGTCGGCGGAGACACCCTGGACCGGTCGTTCGAGATCGTCTGCGCCGGAGGCAAACTGATCACCCTGTCTGCTCCCCCGCCCGCCGGCAAAGCCGACGCCTGTGAAATCGACGTGGTCTTCTTCATCGTCGAACCTGACCAGGACCAGCTACGCATGCTGGCTCGCCTCGTCGATGACGCGCAGCTGCACGTTGCCATCGCCGCCACCTACCCGCTGGCGCAGGGCCGCGCCGCCTTCGAAAGCGGACGCCGGCAAGGTCGTCGGCCCGGCAAGACCGTGCTCACCGTCCGCGACTAGTCGGACCGACCATGGGCGTTAGGTACGGCGTAGCAGGGTGACACGACGAAGACCTCCGCGTGGAGTGCGATCTGGCTAGGAATGCTCACCAAACTATCGCCGCTTCGCCCGGGAGAAGACTGAGCTCAACCCAGAGCGCTGACGCCGAGCCGCTCGCAAATCGCGAACACCTCTTCGAAGATCGAACCGGGGACGGTGTAGGGATCGGTGGCGCTGACCTCGGCCAGATGGTCGACGATGTCGTCGGCGGTCGGCCGGCTCTCGGGTTCGGCGAGCCAGCCTTCACCGAGTCCGACGAATACCCGCGCGAACCTGCCGCCGCAGGCTGAATAGTTCTGGTGGGTCAGCTCACAGGCTCGGCTGGCCAGAAACGCGACGATGGGCACCACAAGTTCAGGATTGATGACTTTGGTAAATCCGATCTCCTCCAAGGCTTTTGGATCGCCGATCGTTTCGGTCACCATGCGGGAAAATCCGAATGGGAGAACCGTGTTGGACTTGATGCCGTGCTCGGCGCCTTCGATGGCGATGACGTTGGACAGGCCGACCAACCCGGCCTTCGCCGCGGCGTAGTGCGCCTCGGACGGCTGACCGAACATCCCACCGGAGGACGAGATGAACACGAACCGCCCGTACCCCTGCTTTTTCATCGCACGATAGGCCGGTTGGCTGAGGTGGAATCCACCGTCGAGGTGGACGCGCAGCATCTGCGCCCAATCATCTTGGGTGAGTTGGTCAAACGGGATGCTGTTGAAGATTCCGGCGTTGCTCACGACAGCGTCCACCCGGCCGAATGCCTCCAGTGCGGTGTTGATGATCGCCTCGCCGCCATCGGGGTTGTCGACCGAGTGGTGCGACGGCACGGCCCGGCCGCCGGCGGCCTCGATCTCTTTCACGACGGCGTCGGCGACACCGGCGTCTTCGCCGTCGCCGTGCATGCTGCCGCCCAAGTCGTTGACCACCACCGACGCGCCTCGCTGCGCCAGTTCCAACGCGTACAGACGCCCCAATCCGCGGCCGGCCCCGGTGACGACGGCGACCTGATCCTTGAAGTCGATCATGAACATCCCTTCGGCCGACGATCCGGAAACGAACATTTGGTTAGGCGGCCCGCGGCGAACAGTTGCTGCAGCGTTCTCAACCCGGCCCATTGCGGGGCGCACTACGTGGCATAGAGGACATCACACCAAACATTTGTTCCCAAACGCAACTTAACCGAGGGCCCCTGACCGCCGCTCAGCTGAAGCGGACGCCCAAGGTGGCCATGCCGAAGATCTTCTTGCCGTCGGACTTCGCGGTGACGATCACGACGCCGGAGCGGGTCTCGGGGTCCAAAGACTTGATCTTGCCACTGAATTCGATGTCGCAGCCCTCTCGGGCCGAAACGATCGCGGGAGCCGACAGCCGCACCGCGTAACGGGTGACAGCACCGGGGTCCCCTGTCCAGGTCGACGCGAATCCAGCGCCGAGACCCATGGTGAGCATGCCGTGGGCGATCACGTCGGGCAGGTTGGCCAGTTTGGCGATGTCCTCGTCCCAGTGAATCGGGTTGGCATCGCCGGCGACACCGGCATAGTTAACTAAGTCGCCGCGACTCAGCCGGGCGTGGTGCACCGGCAACTCGTCGCCGACGTTCACGTCGTCAAACGACGCCGTTCCGGGCGTGCGGGTAAGGCCTTCGTCGGCGATCCGGATCTCGCCTTCGGGGCGGACCGTCTTGTGATAGTCATCTTCGCCGATACCGAAGATGTCGACGTCGTGCATCATCGCGTTCTGGACGGCGGTCTTGATCGCCGGGTCGATGTCCGCGGCGGTGACACCGACGACGGTGGTGTGCAGCGTGTGCACGCGCTCGCCCGCGGCGTCGGTGAAGGTGTTGGTCACGGTGATCAGGTCGCGGCCGGCCATCCTCCGTACCGATGTCAGCTCCACGTCGACGGTCAACTCGTCGCCGGCCACGATCGGACGGTGCTGCTCGAAGAGCTCCTCGGTCTGCATGTAGGTGTCGTAGCCGACGACGATCTGCTCGAACATGCGGCGATTGCACGTCATGCCGGGCGTCGAGGTGAAGGTCAGCGGGGCGATCAGGTCGGAGTAACCCAGGCTGACTGCGGCGTCGACGTCCCAGTGGGCGGGGTGATAGTCCTGCACCGCGCGGGCGTATTCGCGTAGCTTTTCGCGGCCGACCAGGTAGGTGCCGTCCATCGTGTAGTGATGGCCGACCCGCTCCTCGAGCGCCGGCGATTCTGCTGCTGCAGTCATGAGTGGCTCAACTTTTCTGTCGGCTTGTTCGCTGAAGCCAACTGAAAGACCCTAACGCGCGGCTATATCAGCACTACAGCGCGTGTCATGCCATTCGGTGCCCTAGTGATGCGCGGCTCGGGCCAGATCGATCGCGTACTGGTTCATGAAGTGGCCCGGGCCGGGTTCGCCGCGTCCGCACGATCCGTCCGAGTCGCCGGGTCGCTTGACCCAGAGATAGGCGTCGGCATGCCCACCCGAGGTGGCGGTGGTCGGCGGAACGCCCAGTGCCCGGCCGGAGGGGTTGCACCAGTTGAGCTTGGACTCGGGTGCCGGCCCGGCGCCGTTGCGGGACGTGTCGATGACGTAGTGCGCACCACCGGTGCGCCCGGAAATGTCCTCGCCGTACCCGGTTTCTTCGTCGGTGCTGAAGAAGTTCGACGTGTTGAGGCTGAACCCACGGGCCTTGTTCACGCCGACCAGGTTGAGCCGGTTGGCGATCTCCGCGGCGGGCAGCCAGCGCGAGTGCCCGCCGTCGACATACACCGCGGCGGCCGGGTTCCGGGTGAAGGCGTCGACGGCGTAGCGGATCAGGCTGTAGCGCTCGTCGCGCTGGCCCGCCGACAGGCAGTCGGCCATGTCGAGCGCGTCGGGTTCGACGATGAACGTCGTCGGCGTGCCCCCCACCGTGGCCGCGACGCCGTCGATCCATTGGCGGTACGCGTCGCCCGAGCCGAATCCGCCGGCCGCGAAGCTCCCGCAGTCGCGGTGGGGGAGCGAGTAGACCGCCAGCACCGGCATGGCACCGGCGGCGTTCGCGCCATTGACGTATCGACCGATCGCGGCGGAGGGAACCGCGTTGTCGATCCAGAACGCCTGCGGGGTGTTGGCGATCGCGTCGAGTTCGGGGCTCGGCGGGTCGGCACGATGCGCCGCGGCCATGGCCGCCGACGTGGGATCGACGTAGAGGTTGTGACCGGCGATCGGGTTACCCGAGTCGACAAGACGGATCGGCGGGGCGATGCCGGTCTGGGGTGAGGTGGCGGCAAAAGTCACGCCGACGACGGTGAGGACAGGAAAAACCCACCGCGCGATCGCGCGGGCAGCGAAGGACATCACCACAGAAAAATTAGTGTGCAGACCCGACCCGCGCCAATCCGGGTTGAGAGTTGGCAGAGAATCAAGGCGTGACCAACCGCATCCAAGCGCTCCTGGGCGTGCAGTACCCCGTCGTTCAGGCCCCGATGACCTACATCGCAAGGGCCGAACTCGCCGCCGCTGTATCCGAGGGCGGCGGTCTGGGAATGATCGAGACCTTGACCCCCGAAGGACGCGCTGACCTGCGCCGGGTGCGTGAACTCACCGACCGGCCTGTCGCGGCCAACCTGATGATCCAGGGATGGAAGCGTGACCCATCCATCGTCGACGAACTGGTCGCCGCCAAGGTTCGCCACGTCTTCACCTCGGCGGGAGACCCGGCCCTGTTCACCGCGCGACTGCACGACGCCGGTATGACCGTCATTCATGTCATCGGATCATTGAAGGGCGCGCGCAAGGCCCTGGACGCGGGTGTCGACGCACTGGTGGTCGAGGGGGTGGAGGGCGGGGGATTCAAGTCGGCCCTCGGTGCCTCGACGTTGGTCCTGCTGCCGCTGGTCGCCGATCGGGTCGACCTGCCGATCATCGCGGCCGGTGGCATCTGCGACGCCCGGTCGGCTGCGGCCGCGGTCGTGCTGGGCGCCGAAGGTGTGCAGATGGGCACCCGGATGCTCGCCAGCCACGAGGCGGGTGTCCACGCCAACTTCAAGAACGAAATCATCGCGGCCGGCGATGACGGCACGGTGATGCTCGATCTCCCGGGCAACCCGACGATGCGGGTGCTGCGAACGGGTCTCGCGGCCCGCGCCGCAGCCGCCGAGCCCGGCGTACAACTGCTCGGCCGGATCACCGATCTGTACTTCGACGGCGACATGGAGGCCAGCGTCGCCAACACCGGTCAGGTGTCGTCCCGCATCACCGAGCTACAGCCGGCCTCGAAGATCGTGGAGCAGACGTGGTCAGAGATCGAAAAAGCTTTGAGCGACAGCCGATCTCGAATCGGTTAGTGTGCCGCGAACCAGCCGAGCAGCAGCTCGGCCAGCTTGTCGGGCTCCTCGTCGGGTATCCAGTGCGATACTCCGGGCATGATCTCGAATCGGTATTCGCCGGTCACATAACCGCCGGTGTCGTAGGCGGCCTTGGGCAGCAGCGCGATGTCTCGATCGCTCCAGACGTAAAGCGTTGGTATTGAGACTTTTTGGTTAATCGAGCGTGGATTCGACAGCGGCATGGCGCGATACCAGTTGATCGCGGCCGTGAGGGCGCCGGGTTCGAGCATGGCCCGCGCATCGCGTTCGGCCACGGCGGGCGTTTGGCCGGCCTGCTGCAGCGACTTCGACATAAAGCGGCCATTGCGGCGCAGCATCGTCCATTCCGGCAGGCGTGGCAACTGGAAGAGGTACATGTAATACGACGCCAGACCCTGTCGGCTGTTCAGGAACGACTTGAGGAAGGCCGCGGGGTGCGGCACGGATATCGGCGACACGGTCTTCAGTCGCTCGGGCATTTCCGCGGCGGCGGCCCACGCGACCGCGGCGCCCCAATCGTGGCCGACCAGGTGCACCTTTTGCGCGCCGCTCGCGTCGATCAGTGCGCGCAGGTCGCCGACGAGTTCGGGGATGCGGTAGTCGCGGCGGCGCGGTGGGCGGGCACCGGGTGAATAACCGCGCTGGTTGGGGGCCAGGCAGCGGTAGCCCTGCGCGGTGAGCCGCTCGACGACTGCGTCCCAGCTGTCGTTGTGCTGCGGGAAGCCATGCAGCAGGACGACGACGGGTCCGTCGGCGGGCCCGGCCTCGCGGACGTCGAAAGTCAGCCCGTTGCGGGTGTAGTGGTCCATTCGCTAAGCATGTCGCATCGGTCTCACGGCTTGACGCGTAGCACCACTTTCCTCATCGGGCCGCTCGCCAGATGCTCGAATGCTTTCGGCAACTGGGTTCGCGGGCAATCACTTTCGCGTCAGAGGTGGTAGCCGGGGCCGTCGAGTTCGTCGACGCAGTAGACGCGGGCCGCCCTGCGCCGCTAAACCAGCGTTCATAAAACCTGCTCCGCAACTCAGGAAAGCGGTGCGATACTTACACAGTGGGTGACTCAGGTCCAGCCCAGGGGCCAGCTCAGCAAGGCGGTCGGCAGTGCCCGGGAATCGGTGCCGGCGATCGCGAGCAGATCATCGATGCTGCCCTGAAACTCTTTGTGCGCCAGGGTTATGACGCCACCACCGTTGATCAGATCGCTGCGCAGGTCGGCATATCGCCGGCCGACTTCACGGAGCATTTCGCAAGCACCGAGGCGCTTCTGACGTCGATCGCCGACGATATGGCCCGTGTGACTGCCGCCGAGCTCAAAAATGTTCCGAAGGGTGGGGCCCCGGAGCGCGCGTTGTTGCAGGCCGGCACCGCGGGGTTGGCGGCCGTCGTCGAGGGCCGCAGCGAACTGGCCCTGGATCGACTCCTCGTGGTGGCGCGGATCGTCACCACGACCCGCAATCTGCAGCGAAAGGTATCGGCGGTGCGTAAGCGAGTGCTGACCCAACCGCTCGCCGACTGGATGGGTGTCGACCCGAAGAACCGGAGGTTGCAGCACGCGCTGACGATGTGGTCCGCCGTGGCAGCCAGTGCTTACGTCGGCGCGCTCGGGTTGCCTGACCAATACGAGTCAGAAGGCGCAGCCGAGATTCACCAGCGGATGCTTACCGGTGTCCTGCAGAGCTTCGGCGAAGTCATGGGCGAGGATCCGGAGTAGCCGGAGCTCACGCCTGCGAATCCGATGGAGCCGCCTGCCGGGGGTGATACAGGAGTGCGCGAACCAGCGGGCGCGGGCCGACCGACCGAAGCATCTGACTGGCCGGGCGGACCCGTACCCGCTTCGGCCACCAGAACCATTTCCCCATGATCGTCATGATCGACGGCGTGATCAGCGTCCGCACGACGAAGGTGTCGAACATCAGACCGATACCGATGGTGGACCCGAATTGACCGATCGCCCGCAGATCACTGGAGAGCATCGCCGCCATCGTCACGGCGAACACCACACCGGCGGCGGATACCACCGGGCCGGTCACACCCACGCCGCGGATGAGTCCGGTGTTCAATCCAGCGCCGATCTCTTCCTCGATGCGGGACACCAGCATCAAGTTGTAGTCCGACCCGACCGCCAAGAGCACGATCAGTGCGAATTCGGTTGCTACCCAGTGCAATTGGAAGTGGCCGAGGTGCTGCCAGATGAGCGTCGAAAACCCGAACGCCGCGCCTAGCGACAACACGATCGTGCCGACGATGACGCCCGCCGCGACGAGGGCGCGGGTGACGAGCACCATGATGACAAAGATCAGCACGATCGACGCCACCGCGGCGATCAGCAGGTCGTACCAGGCACCGGTGGCGATGTCGTTGAACGTCGCGGCCGTGCCGCCGAGGTAGATGTCGGCGTTCTCCAAGGAGGTGAGTTTCAGCGCCTCTTTGGCGGCGTTGCGCTCTTGATCGACGGACTTGATGCCCTCCGCTGTCGCGGGATCCACGGCGTGGGTGATGATGAAGCGCGCGGCCTTGCCGTCCGGCGACACCATCAGGCTCAACCCGAACTTGAAGTCGGAGTTCTCGAAGATTTCCGGCGGCAGATAGAACAGGCTTTCCACCCGAGCGTCGTTGAACGACTTGCCCATCACCGCGTTCGTGTCGGTCAGCCGGTCGAACTGATCGATCAGGCTGTTGAACGAGCTGTAGATGGTCAGCGTCGTATCCCGGATCGCTTTCGAGACGGCGATGTTCTCGGGAATGATCGCCAGCAGTTCGCGGGTGGCCGCGGCCGTGTTGGTGAGATCAGTGGTGAGGGCGTGGAATTTTTCGGCCAGCTGATCGAACCCGTCCAATGAGTCGAACAACGATCTAGTGGACCAGCAGATCGGAATGTCGTAGCAGTGCTTGTCCCAGTAGAAGTAACTGCGGATCGGCCGGTAGAAATCGTCGAAATTCGCGAAATTGTCACGGATTTCGTCGGTGATGGCCGCCGTCTCCGCCGTAGTTTTCGAGCTGTCGTCCGCGGCGTTCGCGAGCTTCTGGGTCACCGTGTACTGGCGCTCCAACAGGGCGATCTGGGTGTCGAGGAACTCGGTGATTTTCTTGATGTCCCCGGTACGGGCCTTCAGGTAGCTGAGGTTGTCGCGGATCGGCGCGCTCTGCACGCTGAGCTGAAACGGGATGGATCCGTCTTCGATCGGCGGGCCGAGCGGACGGGTGATGCTCTGCACGCGTTCGATGCCGGGCACCCGGAAGATGGCGCCGGCAACCTTGTCCAGCACCAGCATGTCTCGGGGGTTGCGCAGGTCGTGGTCCGATTCGATCATCAGCAGGTCGGGGTTCAAGCGGGCCTGGGTGAAGTGCTGATCGGCCGCGTCGTACGCCTGCACCGACTGAGCGCTGTGCGGCAGGTAATAAAGGTCGTTGTAGCGCGGGGTGAACCCCGCCAGGCCAAGTGCGCCGACGATCGCCATGATGACCGAGATGGCAAGGATGGGCGCCGGCCACCGCACGATGGCCGTCGCCAGACGGCGCCACCGGGTGTAGTTGAACTCGCGCTTCGGGTCGAAAAGGCCGAAGCCACTGGCGAACGCGATCAGGGCGGGCGTGAAGGTCACTCCGGCCGCAACCACCACCAGCAGACCCACCGCACACGGGAACGCCAACGAACTGAAGTACGGCAGCCGGGTGAACTTCAAACAGGCCAGCGCCCCGACGATGGTCAGACCGGAGCCCAGGACCACCTTGCTGACACCGGCGAAGGTGTCGTAGTAGGCGGCTTCGCGGTCCAGCCCCCGTTCTCGGCCTTCCTGGTAGCGGCCGACCATGAATATCGCGTAATCGGTACCCGCCGCGATCGCGAGTGAGGTCAGCAGGTTCACCGCGAAGGTCGACAACCCCATGATGCCGATTTCGCCCAGCAGCGAAACCACGCCGCGACCGGCCGCGAGTCCCACGAAGAGGATCACCATGGTCAGCAACACGGTGCCGATGGACCGGTAAACAAACATCAGCATGATCGCGATGACGATGACCGTGATGATCGTGATCTTGGCCAGGCTCTTGTCACCGACCACGATCACGTCGGCGGTCAGCGCTCCCTGGCCGGCGACGTAGGCCTTCACTCCCGCCGGCGGCTTCGCGTCCGCGACGATTTTGCGCACCGCGGCAACGGATTCGTCGCCGACCGCCCCACCCTGATCACCTTTGAGGTTGACCTGAACGTAGGCGGCCTTGTGGTCGTAGCTCTCCACACCCGAGGACGTGAACCGCTGTCCCCAGAAGTTGAGCGCGTGCTCGACGTGTTCGTGGTCGGCCTGGATCTTCTTGACCAGCTCGTCGTAAAACTTGTGCGCGTCCGGGCCGAGCGGTTTGTCACCGACCAGGGTCACCAGGACGAGGTTGTCGGAGTCGTACTCCTTGAATTTCTCCCCGATGTGCTTCATCCCGGTCACCGACGGCGCGTCGGACGGCGACAGCGGCACCGAGATCTCCTCGGCGACCTTCTCCAACGTCGGGACGAAGACGTTGACGCCGATGGCCAACAGCACCCACACGATGATGATCGGCAGCGCCAGGACGCGGATCGTGCGGGCTATCCGTGGCTTGCGCTCGAGTTCATGGCTCTGCGCCACGGGGATTCGGTCTGTGTCGCTCGTGTTGTCCGTCACGCGGACTTGTCCAAGCAGGAGACCTGCGCGTCCCGGGTGTTCACCTGTTGCTGATCGACCAACTTCCCGTCGACGGTGATCCGGCAGCCGATCGTGGGACCGTCACCCTGAGCGACGACGTAGGCGAAGATGCCGGGCATCGCGGCGGTGATCGTCTTCGACCACGGCAACGTGGTGAAGTTGGCTTTCTGCGGGAGCGACTCCGCATCCATCCAGTTGACGACGCCGGTCGTCCCAGGCGGACCCAGGATCTCGTAGAGCGCGGTCTTGGTCGCATAGGGCGGTGTCGCATCCCGGGGGTCGGGCTTGGGCAAGCCGGGCCCGGGGAAGACTCCATTGAGTCGCATCACTGCAACCCCGCCGATGATCAGTGCGACGACCACGACCAGCGGAACCCATGCCCGCTTGAGAATCGTCAACACTGCGCCCCCCGCTCAGGACAGTTCGATGCGCTGATAGTAAGTGATTTCCTCGCTCGCGCCACCGCTAGCCGAACGTCATCGCTGTCGAGTTAATTCCTGCGGTGCACAACCGTATCCGAGCTGCGGCGCCGGCCCGGGCCACGGCCGTGCCGCCGGCGACCACGCGAAGCCGGAAGAAATACAGAATCGCCTGCACTACAGGATATTTCGGCGGTTCGGCCATTGATTCACCGCTGGAAAGTAGGAGTGACACGACCGCGGACGTCGCGGACGGCGGTGGCGTCGAGATCGAATGCCACGAACGTTAGTTTCAGAAGGTAACCAATTCGCCGGCGCTCGACAATCACGTGAATTGCATGCCACATGTTGTGCGAATTGCCGATGCGCAGCAGGCCTGAAATCAGCACCAATTCAGAGCCATGACGGGTACCCTGACCTGCATGGCTACCAAGACCAAGGTCAAGACTTGTGTACATTGCGGCCACACGTTCGATCCAAGCGACCGATGGCGTGACCTGTCCAATCCGGACTGGCATTCGGTGGCGTCGAATTATTGTTCGCATGAATGCTGCGACCAATACCATCGCGACATAAGCCATTGCTGCTCGGCCCATGCGAAGGACAAGGCCCGGCGCGAGGCCGCGAGAGCGGCGCATTGATCCTCGCTGCCAGCAGCGAACAGGACGTGCCGCCGGGGCGGAAGGATCAGGCTGACGCGTCGGCGGCGTGCGCCAAATCGGCTGTGACCGAGCGTAATTGCCCAGCAGATGCCAGCGGCTCCGGGAAGCCGATGCGGGTGTAGGCGACCCCGCGCGGGGTGTGCACCCGCAGGTCGAGGCCGTAGCGGTCGATGCCCGTGCACACCGCCTCATCGGTGTCGGGGTAGCCGCCGAAAGCCCGGGCCATCGACGCTAGGCCATCGGCGTGGTCGGCGTTCAGGTGCGCGATCGCACGCGCTGAGGCCGGCGTCACCGGATCCGGCTCGGCAGCCAGGTAGTCCTCGCCGCTGGCCGAATCCATCCGGCCGTATCCACCAACCCACCGCACTCGATCGACACGCAGAACCCACAGGGTGAAGTCGCTGTACTCGATGTAAAACCGCGCCGCGGGAACCGCGTCCAGGTATGCCGCACGCGCCGCGTCCCGATCCTGCCCGAGCGGCGCCTCGACGACTCCGGCCACGGTGATCCGGCCCGTCGCCAACGGGTCGGAGTCATCGCTCGCGGTCACGATCGACAAGCTGGCGCGTGGATCCTTCGCCAGGTTGCGACCGTGCTCGGCAAGGTTCGACACACACAGCACCGGCGCTCCGTCGACCAGCCCATACGCCACCAGCGACGCCCAGGGGTCGCCGTCGGCGGTCAAGGTGGCCAGCGTCGCGGCGTTACTGGTGGCCGCGATGGTGCGGGCGTGCTCGGCCGCCGACGGCTGCGCGGAAATGGTCACCTGCTGCAGCGGCGGCGGCACCGATGGTGCGTCGCCGACATCGCCGTGATCGCGGTTCGCCACGAAGGCGAGGCTACTGCGCCAGGAATGTCTTCGGAATAACCTCGACCGACGCCGCCGTTGCACGCTCCGGTTATTTCGCTGGAAGTGGAAGGATTCGCAGATGCGGTTTGGGGTGTTCACGTTTCTCAATGACACGGGTATCGGACCGGTTGACCTCGCTGTCGCGCTCGAGTCGCGGGGCTTCGGGTCGCTGTTCGTCACGGAGCATTCCCACATACCGGTCGAGACGAAAACCCCCTACCCGATGGGCGGTCCGATCCCGCCGCAGTATTACCGGACGCTGGACCCGTTCGTGTCGCTCACGGCCGCGGCGGTGGCCACCGAGTCTCTGCTGGTGGGCACCGGCATCTCGCTGGTGACGCAGCGCGATCCGATCCAGACCGCCAAGGAGGTGGCCTCGCTGGACCTCGTTTCGAAGGGGCGCTTCTTATTCGGCGTAGGTGTGGGTTGGTTGCGCGAGGAGATCGCCAATCACGGCGTCGATCCGCGGGTACGTGGTCGTGTCATGGACGAGCGGCTGCGGGCGATGGCAGAGATCTGGACCAAAGACGAAGCCGAATTCCATGGCGAATACGTCGATTTCGACCCCATCTACAGCTTTCCCAAGCCGTTGACGAAACCGCACACACCCGTTTACATCGGCGGTGGCGCGGCGAACTTCAACCGCATCACCGAACTCGGCGCCGGCTGGCTGTCGCTGAGTCCCTCGGCTGACGCGCTGGCCGGAGACCTGTCGAAGCTGCGCGATCTCGCCGGGCCCGACGTTCCGGTGATCGCCTCTCACGTCGGAGAGGTGACCGCGGAGGTCTTGACGGGCTACCGCGATCTCGGCATCGAGCATGTCACCGTCGAGCTGCCGACCCAGCCCCGCGACGAGACGCTTCGCCGCCTGGACGCCCTGCACACGGAATACGCCAAGCTCAGGTAGGTCTGCGGCAGGCCCCTCCGCCTCGTGATATAGTTAACTAGGCTAAGTAAATCGTAATGGGGAGGAGCTTCACCATGGCTCGTACTGAGAAAGACACCTGGGACCTGGCATCCAGCGTTGGCGCCACCGCCACCGCAGTCGCCGCCTCGCGCGCGATGGCGTCGCAGAAACCGGACGCATTGCTGCACGACCCGTGGGCCGACCCGTTGGTCCGTGCGGTGGGTATCGACACCTTCGTGAAGCTCATCGACGGTCAAATCGAGCACTCCGACGATCCGCTGCTCAACCGCCAAGCGATGAATGAGCAGATCGCCGTCCGCACCCGGTACTTCGACGAATTCTTCATCCAGGCAACAGAAGCCGGCATTCGCCAGGCCGTGATCCTGGCTTCGGGATTGGATACGAGAGGCTACCGCCTGCCGTGGCCGGCCGGTACGAGGGTTTTCGAGATCGACCAGCCCCAGGTCATCGCGTTCAAGACACGCACCCTGGCCGACCTGGGTGCCGAGCCGACCGCTGAACGGACCACGGTCGCAATCGATTTGCGTGAAGACTGGCCCGCCGCGCTCGTCGAGGCCGGATTCGACCCGAAGCAGCCGACGGCCTGGAGTGCCGAAGGACTGCTGGTGTACCTACCGCCGGACGCCCAGGACCGACTGTTCGACAACATCGCTGCGCTCTCCGCCCCGGGCAGTCGGATCGCGACCGAACACATGGACATGCGGGACGTTCCCGCCGACTGGGCAGAGCGCCTCACCGAGCGCTCGCAGCGCATCGGATCGAATATCAACCTGGCCGAATTGTTCTACACCGGCGACCGCAATCCTGCCGCGGACTATCTCGGTGCGCATGGTTGGCGTACGGATATCCGGACGACCGAGCAGGCCTATCGCGCAAACGGTTTCGAGGTGCCCAAGGATGAGCTGGCATCCTTCGGCGGCGGATCTGGTTACCTGACAGCAAGTTTGGCCTAGCGGCTACCGTTCACTCAACGGGAGTTGAGCCGCTCCTCCACCTGAAGTGCCTTAAGCGCGCGCGCCGCCGTCTCGTAGCCTTTCACGACGCCCTCCAGCCGCGCGGTTGAGCCATCGAAGCAGGCCCAGTCGAAGACGGCTTGACAGACATGGTCCGCCAGGTTGCGCAAGATTCCGTCGCGAGGCGGGTGGTCGATGACCCTGATCGCGGCCGCGCACAGCATTCCCTTGTCGACATCGTCGCACCGCAACGCATGGTGAGCGAGCGACATGAGATTGCGGGTGTGGTCACCCTCGAAGTCCATAAAACCCCTTGCCCATCATCGATTCTCAGCCCTGTGACGTCAGGTCCGCTGTCGAACAACCGAGTGGTAAACCTAGCTCAGCAAGGGGCACGTGCCGGCCACGGTCAGGTCACAGAGCTACATCGGAAGTCGCACGCCGAACACTGCGCCGTCGTACGGTGAGGCCATGTCTGACGACGTCGCGGAGTTGCAATCGGTCGGTGCCTGGCAGTTCTTCCAGGACATGCTGCGCGACATGACCGCCGTTGTCACCGTGGACGCCGAAACCGAACGCGAGCGACTCGAGGGGTTGCGGGCGATCGCGCGAATCTCGGCGCTATGCGCACAGCTTTCCGTAGAAGCCGACGCGGATGACCCATCGTTCTTTGACATGTGTACGCCGAATCGGATGGTCGGTGGACCCAACCCTGACGGCAATTACTACCTGGCGATGATCCGCGGCGACCGCAGCTACCGCATCACCGGCCGGCGCGGCACCAGCGCCTACCTCGGCCTGCAGATCCTCGCTGGCACCGGTCTCAACCCGCGCCGGATGGCGGCATATGTCAGCGACCGCGACTTGCTCATGGCCGCAGGACAATTCGAGCTGATCCTGGCCGCCGCGAAACCGGCCGACCTCGGCGGCGCGCACTGGGTGCAGATACCCGAGGATGCGTCCTCGGTCGTCGTCCGGGAGTACGTGGGGGACCGCGGTTCCGAGCAGCTCGCCGCACTCGAGATCGCACCGCTGGACGCCGACCCGATCGTGGCGCTCACCGACGTGGCGCTGGCCGACCAATTGACCGCGATGGCGTGGACGCTGATGAAGCTGGCGACGCTGCACCGCACCATCAAGCCCGAATTGCTGGACCAGCCCAACACTTTGGTGACTGCCCTCGCGGCTGACCTCGGAGCCGCCGACACCACTCCCGACAACCTGTACATGATCGGGACGTTCCGTCTGGATCCTGACCAGGCCCTCGTGCTCGACATCGTGCCGCCCACTACCCGCTACTGGAACGTCACGCTGGAAAACATCTGGCACGAATGCCTGGAGCCGCGCCGTCGACACAGCTCGGTGACCAACAAGGGAATTGAGCCCGACGCGGACGGCCATGTCCGCATTGCGATCTCGGCGCGCGATCTCGGCGTCGGCCACTGGCTCGACACGGGCGGGCGCCACCGCGGCTTCGTCGTGCTGCGGTGGCTCGACAATCCCGAACCGCCGGCGGTCACGACGTCGATTCACCAGGAGCGGCAATGACCCTGCGGGAAAGGTTCGCACCAGACCGGCTCGTCGCCGCCGCGTGCGCGCAAACCGGGTGTGACGACTTCGGCGATGACGGCTGGCAACCCGCCCTGGAATTGCTGGTCGACGGTCTCGTCAACGAGTCACGGCTCTCAATGATCGGAGTCGAAGTCGCCCACGGCGACCTCATCCGCGCGCTGACCAATCGGCTGGGCGTCATCGACTGGCGGAAAAAGAATCCCGGCGTTGCCCAAGAGAAGATCGAACGCCCTATCTTCATCGTCGGTCAACCCCGCACCGGCACGACGATCCTCTACGATCTGCTCGCCCAGGACCCAGAACTGCGCGCACCGTTGACTTGGGAGGTCGACGAGCCCTGCCCCGTGCCTCGGCCCGAGACCTACCATGACGATCCCCGCATCGCCCAAATACAGGCCAATATCCAGCTTTCCGAGCAGATCGTGCCTGGCTTCCTCAAATATCACCCGATGGGCGCACTGGTCGGGCAGGAGTGCGTTCGAATCACCGGCGGTGAGTTCACCAGCATGATTTACAGCGTGCAGTATCGGCTGCCCACCTACTACCGGTGGCTGTTATATGACGCCGACTTCGCCGGCGCCTACCGCTATCATCGAATCTTCCTGCAGCACTTGCAATCCGGTGTTCCCGGGCAGTGGTTGCTGAAATCACCGGCCCATCTGTGGCAGCTCGACACGCTGCTGGCCGAATACCCCGATGCTCTGATCGTGCAGACCCATCGCGACCCGCTCAACGTCATCTCCTCGATCGCCGCCTTGACCAACCATCTTCGCGGCATGAGCACCGACGACTCCTCGGTCGCCGAGTGCGCGGCGCAGAGTTACGAAGAGATCGTCGTGGGTCTCCAACGTGAGATGGCGCTGCGCGATAGCGGTGCCGTGCCCGACAGCCGGATCATCGACGTCAAATTCGCCGACTTCATGAACGACCCCTGGGTCACGATCGGCGGCATCTACCAAGCGCTGGGCCGCGAGCTGCGTCCCGCTACCATTGCGCGGATGCGCGATTTCCTGGCGGCACACCCCGCCGACGGTGGGCACGGCCGCTATACCTGGGCAGACACCAACCTCGACGCCGATGAGGTCCGCGAACGGGTGCGCCCCTACCAGGACCGCTACAACATTCCCACCGAGCAACTGCGATGACCCTGCCCAGCGCCGCCGAATGGATCGGTGCGAACGACACCCTGATCAGCCGCCGCGGGCACCGCATCGCGTACCGGCGTCAGGGCAGCGGACCCACTGTCTTTCTGCTGCATGGGTTTCCGACATGGTCCTACGATTACGCCGCGATGGCCGGCGACCTCGCCGCCGACCATGACGTGATCACCATGGACTTTCTCGGCTACGGCGCCTCGGACAAGCCCGACCACTACGAGTATTCGGTGGCCGAATCCGCCGACACCGTGGAGGCTCTCGCCGCACACCTCGGACTCACGTCGGTCCGCCTGGTCGCACACGACTACGGCGGGATCGTGGGCCAGGAACTCGTCGATCGGGCCAACCGGGGAGCGCTCCCCTTCACGATCACCCGCCTGACGATGTTGAACTCCGGAATCGTCTACAGCGCGTACCGACCGACACGAATGCAGAAGTTGCTCATCCTGCCGGTGGTCGGCAAGCTGCTGGCCAGTCGGGTCAGTGCGGCACGGGTCCGCTCCGCTCTGGACGCGGTTCGGGGAACTCCGTTGAGTGACAACGAGTTCGATGGTCTCTGGCTCGGCATGTCGAGAGATGACGGACACAAGCGATCGCATCTGCTGATCAAGTACAACGCTGAGCGATCTGCCCATTACGAGCGTTGGGAGTCGGCGCTGGCTGACTGGGCCGGCCCACTGCAACTGGTGTGGGGACTCGACGACCCTGTCTCAGGCAGCCACGTTCTGGAATTGGCGGTGAAGGCCCTACCGCGCGCCACTGTCACCGCGTTGTCGGGTGTCGGCCACTATCCCTCGTCCGAGGCGCCTCGGGCGGTCGCCGCGGCGGTACGCGACGGCGGTTGAGGTCGGTTCGGTCAACAAATGTGTCGCATCGCCACCCCGACGTGGCCGGTATCCCCCTGGCGTCGAGGCGTTGCCGCGCAACCCAACCGGGAAAGTGCTGAAGCGAGAACTCATCGCGGCGTGACTCGTTGCCCGCTCTCCTGCAGCCTGCTGACGAGGTAGAAGGGCACCGCCACGAACACCGTGCCCCCGACCAGATTCCCCACAGTGGTGATCGCGATGTTGGTGAGCAACCCGTGCGCGCCGAACCCCCACGTCAGCGCCGTCTGCGGAGCGTCGGGGTGAAACGCCGACAGCAGCAGGGGAAGACCCAGGAAGCCGATGTTGGCGATGACATGCTGGGTGGCGCCGATGACGAATGCGAACGGGCCGTAGAAAGCGAATCCCATTCGCGCGACATCGGTTCGGGCTTTGAAGAACAGGCACATCGATGTCTGCAGAAACCAGGTGCAGACCACGGCAAGCAGAATGGCGGTCAGCGTCGGCTGCGACGTCTTGGCAGTGGCGACCACGGCAGCGCGTTGCGCGAACGCGCCGAGGTAGGGACCACCGGCGGCCGCGCAAACGGTGACGAAAGTCAATGCACCGAAGCAGTTTCCGATCAGGCCGATCAGGAGCAGGCGAAGGTAATCGACCAGCGTCATCCGGCGTTGCAGGAGCGCGATGGCTCCGGCCGCCATGTCGGCGGTGATCAGCGACATGCCAGACACCAGGATCAGGGCGAACGACATCCCGAACGCCAGTCCCATCAGCAAGCTGGCGATGCCCGGTGACGACACTCCGGTGCTGACCACCAAGGACAGCAGCACGCCGAATGACACCATAGCGCCGCCAACCAGTGAGCGAACCAGAAAACTCAAAGGATGCGAAGCCTTTTCGACGGCGATATCCGCGACGCGGATGGTCATCTCGCCGACGGTGAACAACTCGAGCGGATCGCGATGCTCGGCCGGGACGGCTGGTGGCGCGCCTGCGTCGGTGATGAGTGTTGGCACGGACACGGTGGGCTCCTGAACTCAACGGCCCGTATGCAGTTCCCAGCGGAGCTGGGCTTCTGACGGGGACTGGACGGGAATGAACGCGGCCTCGCGGAAGCGCCGGCTGGCGTCGGTGCGGCGTGCGTAGCCTTTTCCGCCGGCGGTGCGTATCTCCAGGGCCGCCGTCGCGCCGACAATGTCGGCGGCAGCCAATCTCAACGCCAGCAAGTCGCGCTTTGTGGGAGTCGCTGAGCTTCCGACAGCCGTCGCGTAACGTGCAACCTGAGCTTCGACATCCGCCAGATCGGTTGCCAATGACTGGAATTGAGCGTCGAATGCCGAGTTGACGCCGCCGAGGCTGGGCGCGACTTCGGTGAGGCATCTACGGGCCAGGCCGACGCACATCGCCGATTGGAGCACCAAAAATGTCGGACGGACACGATTCAAGAAGGACTCGAGGTCGCGGCTGAGAATCTGGTCTTCGCCGATGTGGACGTTGTCGAGTGTGACGGATGACGACGCGGTGCTGCCCAGTGCGAGCAGTTCGAAGTGGCTGCCGATCGTCACACCGTCGGTAGCGAGCGGCATTGCGACAACCAACTTTTCACCAGCTGCGGTTTGCGCGGCCGTCACCATGAAGGAATCGGAGTACAGGTTACTGGCCCAGCGCAGCGTGCCGTCGAGCCGGTAACCACCGTCGGTAGACGCGGCCGCGACTTCGATCGAGCCACAGCCTGCGGCGTCCTTGAAGGCGGAGGCCATGCCGGTAACACCGAGCGCCCCGCTGCCAGTCAGGCCGGCAGCGGCGCCCAGCGACCAGGGCGTTGCCGCGGCGGTCAGGTATTCGAGGGTCATGCGGTGCGCCCACACCGAGAAGGCTGTCGACAGGCAGTGACCCGCTAGCTCGGCGATCACCGAGGCCATCGCGGGCAGAGCGTGGTCGTGGTTGCCCGGCGCGCCCAGTCCGAGTAGCCGAGCGCGCGCAAGCAATCCGACGTTGCCGCGGGTGTCGCCTTCGCCGGTATCCAACGCCATTGCCTGAGAGGCGATTACGTCCACGATGTCGACAGGGAGCCGCTGCGCCACTGGATAGTCGAGTTCGGTGGTCATTCGAATCCTCGGGTCGGGTTATTCGACAGTCAAGGTCGAGTCGACGGACGCCGGACGTCGCAGCGTGTTCACCACGGGAGACCACCGGATGGCGTTGTCGTGAATTTCCTGCAGGACGGCAGGGTCGGCGTCGCCGGCCACGGTCACGTGGCTGCGAATCGCGGTGAATCCGGGGACCTTCGCATCGGGAGTGTCGCCGACGCCCCACACCGCGGAGATGTCGATGTCGCCCTCCATCGTCACCTCGATCTTGGTCAGCGCGACACCCCGGTGGGTGGCGTTTGCCAACAGGCCGACGGAAATGCACGAGCCCAATGCCGCGAGAACGGTTTCCGATGGGTTAGGTGCCGCGTCGTCGCCCAGCAGGGCCGGCGGCTCTCCCACCAGCATCGGCGCCAGGTCACGTACGTAGGTCAGGTTGCGAAAGTTTGATCCGCACACTGTCTTTGCCTTGAGTGTCTTCTTGCCGGTAGCGGGGTCGGCCTTCGCGTTACAGGAAAGTCGGTCCAGCCCGGTGGCATCGATCGTCAGGGTTTGGCCGGAGAAGGTGGTCATAGGTGGGCTCCTCGGAGTTCGATAGCGACAGTCCACACTGTCACATAGACAGACCACTCTGTCTATTCGTCGGAGTGGTGGCGAGGGGAGAGCCGGAAATCGGCGCAGCGCCGCTGGATTCGCTCACAGAAGCGCGTGAGCTGCAGGTTCAGGCATTCGTAGGCGGCGAGCTTGCGGATGGAATCCTGTGACGGGAGGGCCGTGCGCGGATCGAATCGCGCTGATTCGATCACGCATCTCAGGGCTGGGTGGAAAGCGCCCTGTTGATGGCATCCACGGCGAGCGCACGCCCCACGCGGATCGGTTCGACCGACTGCTCGACCTTGGAGGCCACCAATGCGCCGTCGTACAGCAGTTGGACGTGGCGGACCAGGGCCGCCGGCCGTCGAACACCCGCGGATTTGATCAGGCTGCCGAGTGTGGACCGCACCCATTGCCGGTGTACGTCGATGGGATCGAAACGTACACCGGGGAATTCGGACGCCGCGCTGGTGTACAGGCAGCCAGGGAAGTCATGTCGCAAGCCTTTGGCGCGCGCCAAGTCGAAGAACGTCAGCGCTCGGGTCACGGGATCATCGATACTCGCGATGGCTTGCATGAATCGACTCCGGTCGGCGAGATCCAGCTCCGTCAGGTAGGCGATGACCAGAGCGTCTTTGGAGCCGAAGGTGCTGTAAAGGCTCGCTTTTGCGCAATCGGCTTCACGGAGGATGCGGTCGATACCGACGGCGCGAATCCCGTACTTGGCGAAGAGCTCGGTCGCCGCCGCGAGGAGGCGATCGGCCGGCCGTCCCGATCGTGTCCTGTCGACAAGAGCAGTGGCCGCTGAGTCATCCGGGCTCGGCATGGAAGCCAAGTTAGCACGACTAGACAGAGTGGTCTGTCCGTCAGCGTGCTATTGAGCGGTAACGATTTTGGCAATCTGCTCGGCGACCGCCGTACGTATCTCGGTGTCATCGAGGTCTTGCAGTCCGAAGGCGACCCGCAGCGTCGGCCCCATCAGGCCCCAGCCGATTTGCAGGGCCATGCCGTGCGCGGCCAGCAATCGGGCTGTGCGGTCGTCGCTGTGAGCTTCTTGCACCTGTTGCAGGAAAGCCTCCATGCCGGGGAATCGTTGTTGGAGTTCCTCCACCGGGAAACCGTCGAGTGTCGATCGCACCATGACCCGCGCCTGGAATTCGTAGGCGGCTTCGATGTCCGCCGCCGTTGCACCTGACGCGCGAAGGAGTGCCGCGGAGTCCGCGAGATGTTGCAGCGTCGCGGCCAGGAGCTGGCGCTTGCTCCCGAAGTGGCGGTGCAGCAGGCCGTGATTCACGCCGGCCCGGGTCGCGACCTCGCGGATGGATGTGGCGGCCGGACCCTTCTCCGCGAACAACTCACTGGCCGCCTGCAATACAGCGGCGCTGACCTCGTCCTTGCCGATCGGCTTCGCCGTGGTTGCAACCGTTGCATTCGCTGTAGCCATCTGTGTACATTAGCGGACGACAGCGGGTGTAGACATCCGCCTACATGAAAGATGTCGAAGGGGAGCGCCGTGAGCAGTGAGCTTCGTGTGGTGAAACTGGGCGAAAACATCGGCGCGCGTATCGATGGCGTGCGGCTCGGCGAGCTCGATGTCGCCACCGCCGCCGCGATCAACACGGCGCTGATCACCCACAAGGTCGTGTTCTTCCGCGGGCAGACGCACCTCGACGATGACTCCCACTATGCATTCGCGGAGAGCCTCGGCGTTCCCACGACGCCGCACCCGACGCTGAAGTTCGAGGGCAGCCGAGTCATGCGGCTGGAGTCCATCAACGGTGGTGGCGCGAATCAGTGGCACACGGATGTCACCTTCGTCGACCGTCCCCCAAAAGCCTCGATCCTGCGGGCCGTGGAGCTGCCGGCCTACGGCGGCACGACGACCTGGGCGTCCACCGTGGCCGCGTACCAACAGTTGCCACAGTCGCTCCAACAACTCGCGGACGGCCTGTGGGCCATGCACAACAACGCGTTCGACTACGCGCAGGTCGATCCGGCGAAGCTGGCTGCACTGGACGCCGACCCTGAAGCGATCGTGAAATACGCCAACGAGTTTCACTCGACTCACTACGAGACCCATCACCCGGTGGTCCGGGTACACCCGGAGACCGGCGAACGGTCGCTGCTGCTCGGCAACTTCGTCAAGGCCATCCTCGGCGTCAACGGCGCCGAGTCGCAGGCCCTGTTCCGGATATTCCAGGATCGGATCACCCGGCTGGAGAACACGATTCGGTGGAACTGGGAACTCGGAGATGTCGCAATGTGGGACAACCGCGCGACACAGCACTACGCCGTCTCCGATTACGGCACTCAACACCGCGCCATGCACCGCATCACCCTCGCCGGCGATATTCCAGTCAGCGTCAACGGTGAACGCAGTCGGGTGGTGTCCGGTGACGCCAGTGACTATTCGATCGTGGACACCCCCAAGCCGTTGGTCGCCTGATTCATCGCCGAAGGTGCCCAACGGGTGTTCATCTCGTTCTGCCCCGCTGTGATTGCATTCGACCAAGAGAAACGAGACTGCTAGTCTCGTTTGGAGACTATCCGTCTCGAACCGATTGCGTGGGGGTGCCGCGTGGCCGACACACTGACCGAGTCGCGCCCGGACGACGACTTCGCGCTTGCCGGCCTGACCTCGCGCGCACGACTCTGGCTCCTGACCGTGGCCTGCTTCGGCGTGCTGCTGGTGATCTCGTCGATGGTGGCGCTGAACACCGCGCTGCCCGATATCGCCGTCGCCACCTCGGCCACCCAGACGCAGCTCACCTGGATCGTCGACAGCTACACCCTGGTGCTGGCCTGTCTGCTGCTACCGGCCGGAGCGCTCGGCGACCGCTACGGTCGCCGCGGGGCAATGCTTACAGGCCTGGCGATATTCGGTATCGCCTCGTTGGTGCCCGCTGTCCTGTCTGATCCGCTGATCGTCATCATCTCCCGCGGGGCTGCCGGCGCCGGCGCGGCGTTGATCATGCCCGCCACGCTGTCTTTGATTACCGCAGCCCATCCAAAAGACCAGCGCAACAAGGCAGTCGGCATCTGGGCGGGCGTCGCCGGATCGGGTGCCGTCATCGGGATGCTCGGCTCCGGTGGCCTGCTCAACTTCTGGTCTTGGCACTCGATCTTCTGGGCATTCGCCGGTGCCTCGCTGACGATTTTCGTCCTGACGCTGACCATCGCGAGTTCACGCGAGACCGATACGCATCCACTGGACTGGCGCGGAGCCCTGGTCATCGGCGGCGCCGTAGCAACATTGGTGTTCGGCATCCTCGAGGCGCCGGCACGCGGCTGGACTCATCCGCTGGTGATCTCCAGCGTCGGCATCGGATTACTGCTGGGCCTGGCCTTTGGCTTCGTCGAAGTGCGGCAACGCTATCCGCTGCTGGACGTGCGACTGTTCGCGGTACCCGCGTTCGCCACCGGGGCGGCCACCATCATGGTGTTCTTTCTATCGATGTTCGGCTACATGTTCCTGCTCATGCAGTACATGCAGCTGATTCTTGGCTACAGCCCCAACAAAACGGCGCTTGCGCTGAGCCCCATCATCGGCCCGATGCTGCTGCTGTCAGTGCTGTCTTTCTGGTACCTGCCTCGACTCGGCTTGCGCATGGTGGTGTTCCTCGGATTACTGCTGATCGCGATCGGGTCGATGTGCATGCTCGGCATCGAAGTGGGATCGCCGTATTGGCGGGCAGCGTGGCCGATGTTGGTGATGAGTGTCGGCATCGGACTGTGTACCGCACCGACGACGTCGGTGATCATGACGACCGCCCCCGACGACAAGCAAGGGGTGGCGTCGGCGGTCAACGATGCCAGCCGGGAGATCGGGGCAGCGCTGGGCATCGCACTCGCCGGATCGATGCTGGCCGCGCAGTACGCGAAGACGTTGGCGCCCAACCTGATCGGATTCCCGAAGCCGGCGGGTGACGCTGCGACCACGTCGCTGGGGCAAGCACTGGAGGTGTCGCGTCGTCTAGGGCCCGCCGGAGCTCGACTGGCGGAGGTCAGCAAGATGGCCTTCGTCGAGGCCATGCACTCGTCGCTGTTGGTGCTGGCCATCCTCATCGCTGTCAGTGCCGTCCTGATCGGATTGTGGGCACCGGGCCGCGATGACCAACAGTTGCGGCCTGTGCAGAGACTCTTGGCGAGGCGACGCTCTAACTAGGCGGCGCCGTCAGACGGTGATAACGCGGATCAGTGCGGTCGCGATGATCTCTTCGGCGATCGCCATGGCAAACACTATGTCGGACTGGCGGTTGCAATCAGGCTGATTCACACGGATGTGTCTACCGGGTGTGATGGATACGCTCGCCAAATCCAGTCGCCGGCAGCCGGCAACTATTACTCATCCGGTTACGGGCCTGGAGGCAGCAGTGACAGAACCCACCCAGCGATGGCGACGGGCCCTGTCCTCGGTGCCGCGGCTGAACATCGTCGGCATTGCCGCCATCGTCGTGGCGGCCGGCTTGATCGTGGCACACAACGCGCAGCACGACACGTCGCCGAACCAGATCCTCAACGTCTCTTACGACCCGACCCGGGAGCTGTACTCAGCGATCGACAAGAACTTCGTCGACCAGTACCGCAAGCAGACCGGTGTGACGGTGGAAGTCAAGCAGTCGCACGGCGGTTCGGGCCGGCAGACCACGGATGTGATCGCCGGGAAGCAGAAGGCCGACGTCGTCTCACTCGCCCTGCCGAGCGATATCGAAGCCTTACGCAAACGAGGTCTGGTGGCCGCCGATTGGCAGCAACGCCTGCCGAATCATTCGGTCCCCTACACATCGACGATCGTGTTCGTCGTTCACAAGGACAATCCGAAGGGGATCCACGACTGGCCCGACCTCGTCAAGGATGACGTCGAGATTGTCAACCCCGACCCGCACACCTCCGGCAACGGCAAACTGAGCGTGCTCGCCGCCTGGGGATCGGTCACAACTCGCGGTGGAAATGATTCGCAGGCAGCAGATTTCGTGCGTGCACTGCTGCACCGCGTCGTGGCCGCCGATCCGGGTGCCCGCAGCGCTGCCATCACCTATTCGGTGGAGAAGGTCGGTGACGTCCATCTGACGTGGGAGAACGAGGCGTTGCGCGAAGTCGCGGAGAACAAGAACGAACTCGAAATCGTCTATCCGCCAGTCAGTATCCTTGCCGAACCCGCAGTCGCCTGGGTCGACGCGAATCTCGACAACAAGAAGATCGCGTCCTATGCGAAGGCGTATCTGGAATATCTCTACACCGATGCCGCGCAAGAGACCGCAGCCCAGTACGGCTACCGGCCGATCAAGCCCGAGATCCTCGCCAAGCACAAGGACCGGTTGCCCCCGATCGAACTGTTCCCGATCTCTGCGGTGGCCAAAAACTGGAACGACGCGCGCGAAAAGTTCTTCGGCAACAACGGCATCTACGACGTGGTCTCGGCCGCTCCCGCCAGGCAAGCGTCGGCACACCCTCGGCGAAAGACGAACACCCCATGACCATCGCGGGCAGTCTGAAAAATCTGAACTACGACGGGAGCAAAGCGCGGCGTGATCTGGTCGCGGGCCTGACGGTTGCGGCGGTGTCGTTGCCGCAGGGCATCACCTACGCGTTGGTGGCCGGCGTCGATCCGAAGTTCGGCGTGTACTCGTCGATCGTGGTGACCTTTGTCGCTTCGGTTTTCGGGTCATCGTCGCACCTGGTCAATGGTCCGACGAGTGCGATATCGCTGTTGGTGTTCAGTTCGTTGGCGTTCATCGATCCAGAGAACCGGACGGTTCTTTTCGAGGCACTGTTTCTGCTCGGCGTTCTGGTCGGCGCGTTCCAGATCCTCATCGCGGTGTTGAAGCTCGGTGATCTGACCCGCTATATCTCCGAGTCGGTCATTCTTGGATTCCTCTTGGCCGCAGCGGTACTCATCGCGATCGGCCAGCTCGGCAACGCGCTCGGGGTGAAGGATCAGGGCAACGGACGACAGTCGGTGCTGAAACGTACCTATCTCACCTTGTTCCACGGAGACGCGCTCAACTACCGCGCGCTGATCATCAGCACCGCCACCGTGGCACTGGCGATCGTCTTGCGGCGGCTGGTGAAGCGCTTTGGGTTGCCGCAGCTGGACCTTTTGGCAACGTTGATCATCGCCGCATTGATCGCCTATCTGGCGGGGTGGTCGACCGAAGACCACACCGGCAGAACCGCGGTGACTCTGACCGCGAAGATTCCGCAGAGCCTGCCGCTGCCGCATATCCCGTCGGTGCAACTCGGCGAGCTGGGTCAGTTATCCGAAGGCGCTCTGGCCATCGCGTTCATCGGCCTGCTCGAAGCACTTTCGATCGCGAAGGCCATCGCCTACCAGAGCGGCCAGAAGATCGACTACAACCGGCAGATCATCGCGGAGGGCCTCGCCAACCTCACCGGAGGCTTCTTCCAGGCCGTGCCGGGCTCTGGTTCGGTGACCCGTTCGCCGATCAACTACCAGGCCGGCGCCGCGACTCGATTCTCCGGCGTCATCGCCTCGATCGGCGTCGCCGTCGTCGTGCTGTTGTTCGCGCCGCTGTTGCATTACATGCCGCGCGCCGCACTCGCCGGGCTGCTGCTGATCACCGCCGCAAGACTGATCGACATCAAGCGACTCGGCTACGCCATCAGGGCATCACGCTACGACGCGGGACTGGTCCTGTTGACCGCATTCACTGGTGTGCTGGTCGATTTGGACACCGCGGTCCTGCTCGGCGTCGGACTGTCGATCCTGCTGTTCGTTCCGCGGGCGGCAAAGCTCAAGGCCCGGGAATTGGTGGTGGCCCCCGAACGGGTGGTCCGAGAGCGGGTACCCGGAGACCCGACCGACTCGTCGATCCTCATCTACGACTTCGAGGGCGAGTTGTTCTTCGGTGCCGCACCGGAATTGGAGCGCTACCTGGAGGCACTGGGTGAGAGGATCGAGCGCGACGAGATCAAATACCTCGTCCTGCGGGTCAAGCGGGTGCGTAATCCAGACGCCGTCGTCATCGAGCGGATCGAGAAGTTCGTGCGCGAGGAAACCGACCGCGGGGTCACGGTGCTGCTCGCGGGGGTGCAGAACGACCTGTGGACGTTGCTGACCAATGTCGGCTTCGCCAAGTGGTTCCCGTCCGAACGCGTCTTTCCGGAGGAGGAAGAGGAATTCTCCGCGACGCTCAAGGCCGTTCGCTACGCCCACGCGCTGCGGGGCTTCGACGAGGCTGACGAGCCGCTTTCCGCGGTCGCAGTGGCCGGCAACGGGGACGCCAAGCACTACTACTATCTGGTCTGAACTGCGTCTGGCGCCAGAAGTAAGCTGGCCCAGTGACTTCCGATCGTCGCTATCTCATCATCGGTGCCGGCGCGATCGGCGGCACCGTCGGAGGGGCGCTGACCCGGGCAGGCCTGCCGACGATCCTGGTGGCCCGCGGCCGGCACGCCGAGACCCTGGCGGCCTCGGGCCTGACGCTGAGAACTCCCGACGGCACGTTCCATACGCCGGTCACCGCGGTGTCGGACGCCGCGCAGGTGAATCTGACGCCCGACGACGTGCTGGTGTTCACCACCAAGACGCAGCAACTCGACGTGGCGCTGCAGCAGTGGGTCGATCAGCCGGTGCACGGTCAAGACGGAGTCCTGGGCTCCGCCGGCGATCTGCTACCGGCGTTCACCGCGCTGAACGGCGTTGTCGCCGAAGACAAAGCGCTGCGCTATTTCCGGAGGGTATACGGCATATGTGTGTGGCTGCCCGCGGTACATCTGGCACCCGGCGAGGTGATCGTGCGGTCCTGGCCGACGGTCGGACAGTTCCACATCGGGCGCTGGCCCGCCCACCTGGGCACCGCCGACGAACTACTGGACGAGGTGAACAACGCGTGGAGCGCGGCGGGAATCCGGATGAACGTCGTTGACGACGTCGCGCCGTGGAAGTACAACAAACTGATCAGCAACCTAGGCAACGCAGTGGGCGCGCTCGGCTCCGAAGACGCCGATCTCAGTCGGGTCGTGGCAGCTCTGCGCGACGAAGCCGAACGCGTATTACGCTACGCAGGAATCGAATTCGTATCCTTCGAGGCCTCCATCGCGGCGCGGGTCAATGGGCCGAAACCGCGGCCGGTGCCTGGAGCCGATACCGGAGCAAGCAACTCCACCTGGCAGTCGCTGAGCCGTAACACCGGCGACGTCGAGACGGACTATTTCAACGGCGAGATCGTCCGGATCGCTCACCAGCACGGAATCGACTCGCCGGTCAACGGCGCGCTGGCCCGTCTGTCGCGCGAAGCGGTGCGGAACCACATTGGGCCAGGCCATTATTCGGCCGCACAGCTGGCTGAGCTGCTCGGGATCACATGACCGAGACGCCTGATTACGAGGACCACCCGGCGCTGGCACGCCGACTCGGAACCGGCGATGCAGTCGTCATCGGCCTGGGTTCCATGGTCGGGGCCGGCATCTTCGCCGCATTGGCCCCCGCTGCTGCCGCCGCCGGCGACGGCATGCTGATCGGGCTGGCCGTGGCGGCAATTGTGGCCTATCTCAACGCGACGTCGACCGCGCGCTGCGCCGCTCGGTATCCGGAATCTGGCGGCGCCTATGTGTACGGGCGCAAAATGCTCGGCGAGTTCTGGGGATATCTCGCCGGCTGGGGTTTCGTCGCCGGCAAGACGGCCTCCTGTGCGGCGATGGCATTGGTCGTCGGCTCCTACGCCTGGCCCGTGCAGTCCCACGCCATCGCGGTGGCGGCGGTGATCTCCCTGACCGCACTGAACTACACGGGCATCCACAAATCGGTCCTGGCGACACGGGTGATCGTTGCCGTAGTGCTGGCGACGCTGGCCGCGGTCGCTATTGTCGCAATAGCGGCCTCGCGCAACGACTTCAGCCGCATCGACCTCGGTATCGGCTCAGGTGTCCACGGAGTGTTGCAGGCGACGGGTTTGCTGTTCTTCGCGTTCGCCGGTTATGCGCGCATTGCGACGTTGGGTGAGGAGGTCCGCGATCCGGCGCGCACCATCCCGCGTGCGATTCCGCTGGCGTTGGGCATCGCGCTGTGTGTGTACGCCATAGTCGCAGTCTCGGTGCTCGCCGTCCTGGGTAGCTCGAACCTCGCGAAGTCCGACGCGCCGATTGCCGATGCGATGCGCGCCGCCGGCGCCACCGGCTGGGAACCGGTCGTGCGGGTCGTGGCGGTGCTGGCCGCCCTGGGATCGTTGCTGTCGTTGATCCTGGGAGTCTCCCGGACCACCTTCGCGATGGCCCGTGATCACCACCTGCCACAGCAGCTTTCGGCGGTGCACCCCCGATTCAGGACCCCGTACCGCGCCGAGCTCGCTGTCGGGTTCGTGGTGGCGGTCCTGGCCGGAACCGTCGACGTCCGGCACGCGATCGGATTCTCGTCGTTCGCTGTCTTGCTCTATTACGCGATTGCGAACGCCTCGGCGTGGACCCTGGGCGCGAGAGTCATTCCCACGCTGGGAGTCATCGGCTGCGTCGTTGTTGCGCTGGCATTGCCGCTGCAGTCAGTGATCACCGGCGCGGCAATACTGCTTGCCGGCGCGCTCACTTACCTGCTGCGAAGGCGACTGCGAGCCGAAAACTGATGTCTTAGAAGAAGAATCCGGCATGCGGTGCCTGCTGCACTGCGAACAATCGATCGGCAGCTGCCAGCTGCCCCGGGTCATCGGCGTGGGCCCGTCCTGCTAGCGACAGACTGCGCCACGTCGCGCCACCGAGCAGCACGGCCGCCAGTCCCGCCACCCCTACCCGTAGTTGCGGGCGCCGGTCGGTTCGTACGGCGCCGGACGCTGTGACAGCCAGCGTCATGCAGTTGTCCGGCAGCAGTGGGTCGTCGACCGCGATGGTGACCTCGCCGCCATCGGTGTATTGCCTTGCCGTCAAGGTCTTTTCAACGTCGACAAGCCGAAGCCACGTTTCGTCATGGATGGCGGTTACCCGTGCAGCGCGCTGATCGAGCAACAGCCCTGGCAGCGGGTCGTCGACCGGGAGCATCCAGAACACCACCCGGTCGATCAGGTCGAGTCCGAGAAGAAACCGTAAGAGACCGAGGTAGGAATCGATGTCGGGTGCGAAGAAGTCTTCCACCACGATGGTGCGCTGATCACTGATGAACCATTTGTCGGTATCGATCGGACGGTAGCGGATGAATCCCGTCTCGGAACCAGGATCACCGTGCACGGCGACGTACCAAGGGCCGGAGCCGGATTCAGTGCGGAGTCGCACCCCCTCCCACCATGCGTCTGGACGGTCGATGGTGCCCGGACGTGACGGCCGGTTGCCCGCGTAGATCCGCGGCAACGCGTTCCAGACGTCCGCGGGATCCAGCAGCCGCACCGACCCGCCCGCCGCCACGCCCGGTCGAAGTGCGGCCCGCGCGGTCTGCACTTCGACGGTCTGCGACGTGCTCGCCACGCCATAGCCGTACCGCTCATAGATGGTCGCCTCGGACGCGCGCAGCGTTGCGACTGCCTCGCCCCGCGCGGCGAAGTCACGCAACTGATGGCGCATCAGATCGGTGGCGACGCGGCGCCGGGTGAAAGACGGCAGCACGCCGACATGCGTCACGGCGGCGTGGCCGACGACGGCCCCGCCCGGCAGGGTGAGGTGGCTCGTCACGGCGTCGGCGGTGCCGACCAGTTCACCGTCCGCGAATGCGCCGATCGTGCGGCCGGGCTCCAGCAATCGAGCGATCTGGCCGGCCTTCAGGTCGGTCAGCCGAGGGAATCCGATCATCGCGGTACGGAACACGTTGGCCGCGGCAACGAGGTCGCCTTCGCTGTGGAGTACGCGGATCTCGGTGGTCATCCCGCCATCATGCCGTCGGCGCGCAGCGCTAAACCGACCAGTACGGCGGCTGCTGTATTACCTGCTCCAGAAAGTCCGACGCGGCCTGCTCGTCAGCCGGGACGCCGTCACCGTGGGCGAACGGGCATCGCGGCGACCCGACTTCGAAGATCCACACCGTGGATACCGGCTCATAGACTGCCGCGCCGTTCGGTGGTGAGATGAGGTCCGCGGCGAACCCGTGCGCGCCCGGCCAGGTGAACCCGTCGCTGCACATCAGTTCGTCGTCATAGTTTGCAGCGATGACGTGATAGTGCACCTCACCCGTCATCGGCCCAGGTTATCGCTGCTGCCGGAACCAGGTGAAGGGTCGATTCAAGCTTTGCCGTTGCGCTCGCGGTGTGCACAGCCCGGCCAACAGCACGGTCGGCGCATTCCCTCTTCCAGTTCTTCCTGGGTGCGCCGGATCCGGCGCTCGCGGGTCTTCTGCTGCTTGGCGTCGTCGACCCAGCAGATGAACTCGTTGCGGGCCAGCGGTGTGATGTCCTTCCATGCGGCCAGCGCCGCGGCGTTGGTCAGCAGCGCCTCGCGTAAGTCGGTGGGCAGCGTGTGCACTACTCCGCCGGGCACCGGGTTGCGACTCATATCGCCAGGTTAATCGCCGGGAGGGCGGCTAGCGTGGATGCCATGGCCGGCGACGATCAGGATCGAGTCTGGGACTTCACGGCCGCGCCGCCGCGCATCGCTCCTGGAGTGATGTCGATGGTGGGGTATCGCTCCCTGCGCAATCCCAGTGAACTGCATCGCGGTATGCCGTCATCGACGCTGACCTTCATCGTCAGCCTCGACGACGGCGTGGAGGCGGCCGAGACGGTCGAGGCGCTTCCGGCCGCCCGACCGAATCCGCTTTTATTAGGCGGTTTGCAGGTAAAGGCGGCGCTTGTGCGCCAGCGCCGCGGTCAGACGGGCGTGCAACTCGCGGTACATCCACTGGCCGCACGCGCCCTGTTCGGAGTGCCGAGCGCGGAGCTGAACGCTGCCGAGTGGGACGCGGCAGCGGTGCTGGGCCGCAACGGAATTCGCTTACACGACCGGGTGAGCGAAGCTCGTCGATGGGGCGACGCGTTCAGCGGGATCGCCGAGTATCTCTTTGACGCGCGGTGGCGGCGCCGCGACAGTGCCGGAGTGCGTCCGGAGGTGGCATACGCGTGGCACCTGCTGCGACTCAGCGGCGGACGGGCATCGGTGGCGGCGTTGGCCGAGCGCGTCGGTGTGACCGGTCGCCATTTGACGACGCTGTTCCACCGCGAAGTCGGACGCTCGCCCAAGACGGTCGCGATGTTGATGAGATTCGAGTGCGCCACAGCCCTCATCGCTGAGGCGGTGCGCACCTGTGCGACGGTCGATTTGGCGGCTGTCGCCGCGAATACCGGCTATAGCGACCAAGCCCACCTGACCCGTGAATTTGTCCGGTTCGCGGGTGTTCCCCCACGTCGGTGGATCGCCGAAGAGTTCCGAAACATTCAAGACGGCGGCCACCCACTCCACGCAGACTGCGAGCATGACTACTAATCCGACCGTATGGCCGACGCTCAGGGCGCATGACGCTCCGAAGCTCATCGACTACTACATCGACACCTTCGGCATGGTCCTCATAGCGCGCTACGGCGAGGGTGACACCGTCGACCACGCCCAACTCCGCTGGCCCGAGGGAAGCGGCGGCATCATGCTGGGCAGTCACCGGCCCGACGGCGAATGGTGCCGCGAACCCGGCACCGCGGGCACGTACATCGTCACCGCTGACCCGAACGCGTTGTTCGAGCGTGTTCGCGCGCATCGGGCCGATGTCGTGCGGCCGCTGACCGAAACCGACTATCGCGCCCGCGAATTCGCCGTGCGCGATCCGGAGGGCAATCTGTGGTCATTCGGCGACTACCGCGGCGAGCCGCCGGCAAGCTGATGCGGGCCACCAAGATCTTCGCCAACCTGCGGGTCGCGGACATCGAAGCCGCCAGTGTCTTCTACACCGGCTACCTCGGGTTGTCGGAGGAGGAATTCAACCTGGGCTGGGTGGCCAGGTTCTCCTCACCCGACGCCGAGGCGAGGCTGCAGCTGGTCACCCGCGACCGCACCGCCACGGAGGATTCGGTCATCTCGGTGTGCACCGACGACATCGACGGCGCCTACGCCGAAGCGCGGGAGCTGGGTTACGAGATCGTCCATCCCCTGACCGACGAGTCCTGGGGGCCGCGACGTTTCTTCGTCCGGGCACCCGACGGGAACGTCGTCAACATCGTGAATCACCACGACTGAAATTCGATGTTTTGGACATGTGTGGAAGGGGTAAATCGCTCCACATGTCCAAACTCAGTGTTATCAAGTCACTAGTTGTCGGTGGAGCTGCTGCTGCAGCGATGGCGGTAATGCCTATCGCGGCAGCTGAGGCCAGCGTGGGTCCGGTCGGTTCGGCGCCCACCCACTCCATCTTCAAGCAAGATCCGGGCGGCAGCGGCTGCGCCCCCAACGGAACCTGCGGATCTGGGGGTCAGGACGGCGGACCCGGCGGTGGACCTGGCGGCCAAGGCTGCGTGCCCGGCGTCGGTTGTGGGTCCGGCGGGCAGTTCGCGGGCCCGAATGGCGTGCCGGGCGGATGTCTCGCGGGCGTCGGCTGCGGCCACGGCTGACCAACCAACTCAACTACGACGAATCGTGCGGCCTGGTGATCTAGGCCGCATGATTCGTCGGTAGTTCCCTATTCGCCTTTGAGGCTGCCGATGCCGAGCGAGTAGTCGGTGCGCCGCGCTTGCGGGCCGCCGTGCTGCTCGTCTACGTAAGCCTGAGGATCGCGGTCCACGATCGACAGCCCGCGGGTGGTCGGATGCTCGGCCATGAAGTCGCGGTATTGCGCCCCCAGCGACTCACGTAGCCCGATTGGGGCGTTGCGGCGGAAGTCCGCGAGGCCCTCACGTTCTTCTTCGGCCATGTGGTTGTCGTTGGCCACGCGGGTTCGGCCGACCGCAGCCCACCACTCATCGCTGGCTATCGAGGCGGCGTTCGCGTCGCGCACCCCGTCGCGAATGTCGTTGTGATCGCCGATCGCGTCCAGCGTCTCGCCCTCGGCTTCCTCGCTGCCGCGCTTGAGCAGTTGCGGGTAGAAAATCTTCTCTTCGATCAGCGCATGCACGTCGAGCTTGTCGGCAAGCGGTCGCCAAACCCTCATCAGCGCACGCTGATTGGGTGGTGTCTGCGCCTGCAGTTCGTCCAGCTTGGCAAACTGCGCGCGGAACCAGCCGTGGTCGTCGAGGATCAGCTTGGTGATGTCAGCCATTCCCACCAGTAAATCAGTTCAGGTCACCGGACGTGGCTCGGCGGCAAGATACCGCCGGGCGAGTTAGATAAGCCACTACGCACGAGTCAAATAGGCCATACGCTCGCATGGTGACGATCCCCTATGACGAGGCGCTGCGTGAGCAGATCCGGGACCGGCTGGCCGCTCACGACCGACGCGTAGTGGACGATCCGGCGAAGCGTCACGCAGCCGTTGCAGTGCTGCTGGTCGACTCCGAAGTGGGGGAGGACAGGATCGACCCGGCACCGGTCGACGACTGGATCGCGGGACGCCCGATGCCCGAGTCGCTCGACGGACGCATGGTCGATGTTTCTGGCGGTGCCGCTTTCTTGTTGTGTCGCAGAACGTCTCGGCTCAGCTCACATCCAGCACAATGGGCACTTCCGGGCGGGCGGCTGGATCCGGGGGAGACCGCGATCGACGCGGCTCTGCGGGAACTGGACGAAGAGGTGGGGATCAAGCTCGCACCCTCCAACGTGTTGGGGTTGCTCGACGACTACCCGACCCGGTCCGGGTACGTGATCACCCCGGTGGTGATCTGGGGTGGCGGACGACTCGACCCACAACCAGCGCCGGATGAGGTTGTCGCGGTCTACCGGGTCGGGATCCACCAATTGCAGCGTTCAGACTCACCGCGATTCATACCATCCCGGAAAGTTCGCGGCCCGTCGTTCAGATACCACTGGGCAACGACCTCATCCACGCGCCGACCGGTGCCGTGCTGTTGCAGCTTCGCTGGCTCTGCCTGGACGGCCGCCACGATCCGGTCGACGAACTGGAGCAGCCGGTCTTCGCCTGGAGGTAGCCGAACCGTCCGCGAGATCGAGAAAGGTATGACGAACCGCAGTAACGTAAGCCGCATGCTGCGCGCCGCGGTGAGCAAGTTTCAACGATGGCAATACCGCAAAGGCCGTCCCGGGTGGTCCGCGCGGATCGCAAATCGGTTGGGTGCCATTGCTATCGCGGCCGGCCTGGTGCCAGGCGGCGCCGCCACACTCGAAGTACGCGGCCACAAGTCCGGGCGGCTGATCTCGTTTCCGGTCGTCGTTGCCGACTATCAGGGTGAGCGGTATCTGGTCGCCATGCTCGGCCACAAGACGAATTGGGCGCGCAACGTGCGGGGCGGTGACGGCCGCGCGGTATTGCGCCGCGGCAAGACCGAGGAGGTGGCGTTGGTCGAGGACTTCTCCGAGCAGCGCGCGGCGGTCTTGCGCCGCTACCTCGAACTAGCGCCGGGAGCGCGCCCGTTTTTTACGATCGATCGACGCGCGCCGCTCGGCGATTTCGAGCGCATCGTCGATCAGTACCCCGTCTTCCGAATTGCGTGAGACGCCGACGAAACCGGGTCCTGGCTCGGGGGTGACATTATGTGCGGTGATCTCCTGCCGGCAGTGTGCACACACCAACACCGGCTCGGCGGTCTGGTCGCACGGCTGGTGATGCAGCACGATGGGTGGACCCTGCGGGTGGGGGAGGTGCTGGTCTCCCCACTGCATCAGAACCACAATCGCCGCGAACAGGTCGCGGCCGGGATCGGTCAGCCGGTACTCATGACGGTCGGGATCGGTTGAGTAGCGCACCTTTTCCAGCAGGCCGTTGTCGACGAGGGTCCGCAGCCGCGCGGACAATGTCGGCCGTGGGATCTGGAGGTTGCGGGCCAGCTGGCCGAATCGGCGCACTCCGAAGAACGCCTCGCGCAGGATCAGCAGCGTCCACCGCTCGCCCACGATCTCGAGGGCACGCGCGACCGACTCGCCCTCGAAGCGATGGGACAGATCGGGATAGTCCATGGTGCACTCAATGTACCGGTTCAAAAACTGAACCGGTAGTGCTAACGTGACTGAACACCGGCTGGGCAAAGCGAGGACTTATGGACACCGATGTCGCCACCGCGCCTGTTCTGAGCAGGGCTACCGAGATCGCCGATCTGGCGCGTGGGATGGCCGACGAGATCGACTCTGCTCGTCGACTGCCTGCGGAACTGGTTGAGGCGCTGCGAGATTCAGGTCTACTGCGGGCGGGTGCGCCGGTGGAGGTCGACGCGCTGGAATTGCCCGCGGGCACCGCTTTGCGGTGCGCGGAGGAAGTGGCCCGCGGCGACGCCTCGGCCGGCTGGTGCGTGTCGATCGGTATTACCAGCACCCTGCTGGTCGCCTACCTGCCGCCGGCCAGCCGTGACGAGCTGTTCGGCGGTGGCCGCGGGCTGGCGGCCGGGGTATGGGCGCCGCAGGGCAGGGCCAGGCGCGTCCCCGGCGGTGTGGTGGTCTCGGGCCGCTGGGCGTTCTGCAGCGGTATCACCCACGCCGACGTGCTGTTCGCCGGTTGCGTCCTCGAGGACAAACCGGCGGTGGTGGCACTGCCCACCGATCAGCTAGAGATCCTGGACACCTGGCACACTCTGGGCCTGCGCGGCACCGGCAGCCACGACTCCGTCGCCGACGAGGTCTTCGTCCCCGACGAGCGAGTGCTCTCGATCTTCGACGGCCCGGTGATCAACCGCCCGCTGTACCGATTCCCTCCTTTCGGATTTTTCGCCGCCTGCATCACCGCCGCGGCGCTGGGCAACGCGCGGGCCGCGATCGAGAACTTCGTCGACCTCGCCGCCACCAAGAAGGGTGTGGCCGCCAGCCGCACACTGGCCGAGCGGTCCACCATCCAGGCGGCGGTCGCCACCGCCGAGTCCGCGCTCCAAGCCGCGCGGGCCGGTTACTACCAGGCCATCGAAGAAGCCTGGCGGGCAAGCGAAGTGGGGCCGGTGTCGTTGGCGGCGCGGACCCGGCTGCGGCTGGCCGCCACGCACGGGGTGCGCGTCTCGGCCGACGTCGTTCGAACGATGTACGACCTTGCCGGCGGCAGCGCCATCTACGACGGCGCGCCTCTGCAACGACGCCTGCGCGACGCCTTCACCGCCACCGCGCACTTCCAGGTGAACGAGGCGTCGCGCGAACTGCCGGGCCGCGTCCTACTGGGTCAGGCCGGCGAGGCGGCGATGCTGTGAGGTCGTCGATCGAAGCGGTGCTGCCGTTTTGGCTGGACCGACCCGACCTGGAGGCGCTGGAGATCGCCGAAGCCGTCGACGCCGCCGGGATCGGCGGACTCTGGATCGGCGAAATGGCGACGTTCGACGCGTTTGCGTTGGCCACCGCGATCGGTGCCCGCGCACCTGGGCTGAGCCTGCGGGTCGGCCCGCTACCGATCAGTGTCCGGACGCCCGCGTCAATCGCATTGGGCGCCAGCACCGTTGCCGGGGTGACCGGGACTCAAGTCGACATCGCATTGGGCGCCTCCAGTCCGTTCATCGTGTCGGGCTGGCATGACCGGGACTGGTCGCACAGCATCAGGCGGATGCGGGAGACGATCGAGTGCCTGCGGCCCATCCTGCGGGGCGAGCGCAGCAACTACCAGGGTCGTTACGTCCGCAGCCAGGGGTTTCGGCTGCGAAACCCGTTGCCGCACAGTCGCATCGGAGTCGGCGCATTCGGCCCGTCGATGATGCGGCTCGGCGCGGAATTCGCCGACGAGGTAGTGCTGAATCTGATTTCACCGCAGCGTGTTTCGCAGGTCCGCGAACAGATCGAGCGGCAGGCTACCGCGGCGGGCCGTATTCCGCCGCACGTCACCGCATGGGTGCCGGTGGCGGTGCGTCCCGGACAGGCCGCGTTGCGTCAGTTGGCCGGTCAGCTCTCGGTCTATCTGGCGCCACCCGGATACGGCGAGATGTTCTGCGATCTCGGATTCACCGACCTGGTTGAGCGAGCCCGCTCCGGCGCGCGACGGGCGGACCTGGCCGCGGCCATTCCGCTGGAATTAGCCGGGCAGCTGGCGGCTTTGGGTGATCCGGGCCAGGTCGCCGATCGAATTCGCGCCTATCTGGATGCCGGCGCAGACACCGTCGCGGTGATCCCCGTGACCGCCGAAGACCCGGCCGGCCGCAGCGCACTCGCCTGTGCCGCAGACCTTTGCCGAGACATCACCCCAGCCCAGGAGACTGTCCTATGAGCGCCGCAAATATCCAGTGCCGACTTGCCGCACGACCGACCGACAAGCTCACGGCGAGCAACTGGTCGATTGTAGAGGAGCCCAAACCCGGTGCGGACGAAGGCCAATTCGTGGTCCAGGTCGACTACCTGTCGATCGATCCGGCAATGCGCACCTGGCTGAACGCCGGTCGCAGCTACGTGCCGCCGGTAGAAATCGGTGAGGTGATGCGGGCGCTGGGCGTCGGCCACGTCGTCGAATCCCGGCACCCCGGCTTCGCGGTCGGTGACGACGTGTCAGGGATCTTCGGCGTGCAGCGCTACGCGGTGTCCGACGGTGCCGAGGTCAACAAGGTCGACACCGCGTTGGCGCCGGCGCCGGTGTACCTCAGCGCCCTCGGCATCAGCGGCCTGACCGCCTACTTCGGGCTGCTCGATGTCGGCAGACCCGAGCCGGGGCAGACCGTGCTGGTGTCGGGCGCGGCCGGATCGGTGGGCAGCATCGTCGGCCAGATCGCCAAGATCAAGGGATGTCGCGCGGTCGGCATCGCCGGTGGTGAGGAGAAACGCCGTTGGCTGGTCGAGGAAGCCGGATTCGACGCCGCGATCGACTACAAGACCGCCGATCTGCGCAAGGAACTCAAGATGCACGCCCCGGACGGCGTCGACGTCTACTTCGACAACGTCGGCGGAGCGACGCTCGAGGCGGCACTCAATCGACTCGCTCACGGTGCGCGCATCGTGCTCTGCGGCGCGGTGTCGCAGTACAACGACACCCCACGCGGGCCGTCGAACTACATGCAGCTGCTGGTCGCACGCGCATCCATGACCGGGTTCGTCATCTTCGACTACGCGAACCGCTACCCGGAAGGCATTGCGCAACTGGCGAAATGGCTCCATAGTGGGGAACTGCGATCACACGAACAGATCGAGCACGGCGGTGTCGGCGATTTTCCCGAAACTCTGCTCAAGCTGTTCCGTGGCGAGAACACCGGCAAGCTGATCCTCGCGTTGGGGGAATAGCCGCAGCGCGCGGACTCGTTAAACAACGTCATGGCTGCATTTACCGAGACCCAGCGTGAAGCATTTCTCGCCGACAAGCACGTCGCGGTGTTGTCCGTGGCGGCGACCGACGGCCGGCCGCCGGCCAGCGTCCCGATCTGGTACGGCTACACACCCGGCGGGAACATCCTGGTGAATACCGGGGTGACAGCCCGCAAGACCACGCTCATCGAACGGGCGGGCGTGGTGACACTGGTGGTGCAACGCGAAGATCCGCCCTACCAGTACGTGGTCGTCGAAGGCACCATCGTCGACACCGTCACGCCCGCGCCGTTGGAAGTGCGCGAGGCCATCGCGATCCGCTACCTCGGCGAGGAAGGCGGTCGCGCGTTCGTCCAGGGCATGGCGGACCAGCCCGGCATCCTGTTCACCGTTCGGCCCGATCGCTGGATCACCGCCGACTTCTCTGACGAGCTGTAAGCTTCCCCGATTTCGGGCGTGCCGCGGACCGACGTGTCGCGAAGGTCGGAGGCCTGTGCCGTCATAAGATGGCGGTCTCACGAACACAGGTCGCTGCGCGCGAAAGCCTTTAGGAAGCAACTCAAATGGACCTCGACCGGATTACCAACCCACTTCGACTGGCGAGGGGATCGCATCAGCCCGGGTCGGGTAAAGGGTGCGCGATGAACGTGATTTCGTACATCAACGGCGACGAGCAGATCACTGACTTCCCGGCGACGTCGGCCCGTCCGTTGGCGTCGTTCGTACAGTTGTGCAACGACCTGCTGGCTGAGCCCGACGGTTACTTGTCACCGGAGAACAGCCTGCTCGTGCTCGACCTCGGGTGGCTGACGGTCGGCACCGCCGATGTCGCCGACGCCGTCTTGCACCTCTGGGTGACCAAGCTGCTGACCAGCCCGCCATGGGGTGTTCTCCGGTATGCCAGTGACGTTACGGCCCAAGCGATCGCCGACATCGCTGACCTACATCGCACGTTCGTACCCGGCGACGTGCCCTCGATCGTCAGCTGGGACAGCGCGGCCAAGGCGGGACGCGCCGCGAGCGAGGCGTCGGAAGGCGCCGAGCTGTACGCGGTCCGCGCGGCCTGTCAGTCCACGTCGCTGGTCGAAACCGACGATTGGGACACGCTGGACGCCGTCACCGGTAACGCGCTGCGTGCGCACCGGTTGGCCAACATGGAGGCAGGCGCCGCGAGGGTTGTGGACGTCACCCGCAACGCGATCCGCTCCTGGCGGCGGCTCGCGGGGTTGAGTGTGGTGAGCAACGACCCGATTCCGGTTGCCGGTGCCCGGTCGCGCAGCGTGGAATCAGCTCTGCCGGTGGCTATCTCGGCGTAGCCGCGCTATCCGCAGGATCGCTGCGCTCGCGGCGAGTGCTGCCATGGCCGCGAGGATGAGGTGTGACCCGTCGAACCCGACGGTGGTCAACAGCAGCGGCAAGCCGAAACCGATGTACGTCATCGCATAGAAGATGCCGGTCAAGGCGCCGCGCATATGCTGCGGCGCAGCGGCTTCCAGATCGATCAACCCCTCGCGCAGCGAAAGACCGGATGCGCAACCGAGAATCAGCAGCAGCGGTAGGGCCAGTGCAAGTGTCATCGTCGGCGGCGAGACCGCGATAAGTGCATACGCCAGTGCGGCCAGAGCCGCGCCGAGCGTGCCGGCCCACGGGCCCCAGGAACCCACTCTCGCGATGACCTGGATGACGCCGCTGGATCCGTTGACCAGCAGCGCCGCGATACCCGCGGCCGTGGCCGCCGCGAGCCCGGTGTGCACCCGCGCCGGAATGGTGATGAATCCCAGTGTGGCCGAAGCGAACACCCATGGCGCCATCGGTATGGCCCAACTGAGCGCGCGGCTGGCCGAAAGTCCGCCCTTGGCTGCAACTTTCGCAGTAGGCGTCGCCGCCGGGGCAGCCACGCCGCGTCGTGCCACCGCCACGGTGACCGCCATTGCAGACAGGACGAGTGCCGCGGCCACTGCGAACGAAATCTCGACGCCGAACTCTCCGGTCCCGGCGATCAGGCCACCTGCCAGCGGTCCGACGGCGAACCCGATGATCATCACGGCCCCGGCCGTCGCCGCTCCGGCGGGGCCGCGTAGGTCGGACGCCCACGCGGTGCCGGAGGTCATGGCCAGGCCCACCCCGACGCCCACGATCAGGCGGCCGAGCAGCAGCACGTCAGGCTGCTGGGAGACCAGCATCGCGGCGGTACCGACCACCGCGGTGGTCAACCCGGTCAGGGCCACCGCCCGGCGGCCGAACGTGTCGGACGCCCTGCCGCCGATCAGCAGCCCGGGCAGCAATCCCACCGCGTAGATGCCGAAGATCGCGTCGAGAGTCGCCGTGCTCAGGTGCTGTCGCTCGCTGATGGTGGGCATCAACGCGACGAAGTGGTTGGCGATCCATCCGGTGACGAGCAGGGCAGCCAGGACGACGCCGAACTGGAGGCCGTCGGACCTCGGCGGCGTCGAGCTCTGCGATGGCAGCACCGCCGCAGAACCGTCCGTCGCGATCATGGTTACCTCCTCGAGGTTGCGATCTGAAACGACCACAACGTCGGCGAAGTTATTCCCCTCGAGGGACGAAATGCAACGCATTTAGCAGGGATTTCGGGTTGGCGCGCGACGCCTTCCAGGCGGATGCCGACCGGAGACGACATGCCCGGCTTTATCATTCGCCCATGGCAACCAGCGCCGATGCAGCGAGCTATACGCCGGTACCCGGCAAACCCGCACTCCTGTTGGGAGCCTTCGACATCGGCGATGTGGGATATGTCGCAGAAGAATTCTTCGTCTCGGGAGCGGCGACGAGCTACCAAGCGGCCGGCGAACTCGGGCCGGATGGCCGGTGGAGCGTGACACCCGCGGCAGTCGCGAACTACACCACCCGGATTGTGACACTCACACCGAAGGACGCGACCCGGTTCAACGGGACGGTGCTCGTCGAATGGCTCAACGTCAGCGGCGGCATCGATGCGCCCGCGGTTTGGATGATGGCGCATCGCGAAATCGTCCGGGATGGTTACGCGTACGTCGCGGTGTCCGCGCAGCGCGTGGGGGTCGAGGGTGGTGACAACCTCATGGGTATCGACATGTCACTGAAAAGACAAGATTTGCAGCGGTATTCAGCGTTGGATCATCCCGGAGACGCGTACGCGTACGACATTTTCTCGCAGGCCGGGCAGGTGGCCAGGCAGTCAGATGTGCTGCGCGGGTTACGCGCCGAGCGCGTCATCGCGGTCGGTGAGTCGCAATCGGCAATGTTTCTGACGACCTACATCAACGCCGTCGATCCGCACAGCCGCGTGTACGACGGCTTCCTGGTGCACTCGCGATTCGGACCCGCGGCCCCGCTGAACGGCGACTCGGTGTTCGAAGCGCTGGAGAGCACGTCATCGCAGGGGGTTGCCTTTCGCCCGGACGTGGCGGTCCCGCTCCTCACCATCATCACCGAGACCGACCTCTTCGGCGGCCGTCGGGAGGGCTATTACAGCGCGAGACAGGCTGACAATCAACGACTTCGGGTGTGGGAGATTGCGGGCACGGCCCACGCGGACAACTACACGATTCAGGTCGCGCCGATCGACACCGGATCGACCCCGCTGGCGCGCATCGTCGGGGCCTACGCGCCGACGAACATGCTGATGGGTCAGGAACTGGACCATTGCATCAATTTTGCGCCGCAACATCATTACGTTCTGCAGGCGGCGCTCGCCCGTTTGAACGAGTGGGTGCGGACCGGACAGCCTGCACCCCACGGCGCGCCGATCGAGCTTGCCGGTGATCAACCCGTGCGCGATGCGCACGGTCTGGTGCGGGGTGGCATCAGGACACCGTGGGTGGACGTGCCGATCGCCCTGACGTCCGGTGTCGGCGGCGAGCAGACCGCAATGTCGTCGATTTTCGGGTCCGGCGAACCCTTCGACGCCGAGACGGTGCGCCGACTGTATCCGGGCGGGGTGTCGGAGTACCTCGATCGCTTCACGGCCTCGCTGGACGCGGCGATCCAATCGGGCTTTCTGCTGACCGCGGATCGGGCGGAGATCCTTGAACTGGCCGCCGCGACCTACGACGATGTCAGAGTGGCGAAGCCTCAAGCGTCAGACTGAACAGGGCGTAGGCCATGCAGAACAGGAAGTTCAGCGTGACGAGGACCATGCCGACGAAGAGAAGTGAGCGTGTGCCGCGCCGCTTCATGCGCCGGATCTTCGCGCTCAACTCGTCGCGTCGTAGCTGAGTCGCGATCAGCGCGAAGTTGAAATCGGCGACCTCGGCGCAGGCGACGGTCGAACCGGCCAGCATCTGGCGGATCCGGTCCGGCGACGTGCGCACGCCGACGCGGGCGAAGCGACGGCTGAGTCGTCGTGCGTGCCTCCGGCCGGCGAGATGACTGCCGACCCGCAAGCGCTGAGGGAATTGCCCACCTTCGTGTCCCCAAGGGGTAGTGGGCGGCATCACACGCCGAAGTTTAGCCACGCCGCGTCGAATATCGGAAGCTTCGCGCGCACCGCGCCGGGTGGAATTCGGCAAACTAGAACCTGTTACAGTTTTTCGGCATGAGCCGTCAACGCGTCGTCGTCGCGGGCTTGGGTGACGTGGGCATCCTGGCGGCGATGCGGCTTGCCAAGCATTTCGATGTCGTCGGGGTCTCGGTCAAGCCGGGTTTGGTCAGCGGCCAGGAGCTCGGGGTCCGGCTGGCCCGTCCGCGCGATTGGGCCCGCGACTACTGGATTCCCTTCGACAGGTTTCAGCGGCTGGACCAGGTTCGGATCATCCAGGGCACGTTGACCGGTGTGGATCTGGCCTTGCGAACCGTTTCCGGCCGCGGCGGTGACGGCACGCCGTTCGTCGAAGGATACGACGCGCTGGTCGTCTCGACCGGCGTCAGTAACGGCTTCTGGCGTCGGCCGACCCTGCAGTCGCCCGCGGATGTCGGCGCCGATCTGCACGCCGATCACGATCGCCTGGCCGATGCCGCGTCGGTGATCGTCGTCGGCGGAGGCGCGGCCGCGGTCACCAGCGCGGTGAACCTGGCAACCACCTGGCCGGACAAGAAGGTGGATCTGTACTTCCCCGGCGATCGGGCGCTGACCGACTACCATCCGCGGATCTGGCAGCGCATCAGCCGCCGCCTGACCGGCCTCGGCGTCGGCCTGCACCCGGGCCATCGCGCCGCGCTGGTCAATGGCTTCGCCGGCGACGAGATCACCAGTGGCGGCGTCGACTGGAGCACCGGACAGCCGGCGGCGTCGGCCGACGCAGTGCTCTGGGCGATCGGGCGGGTGCGACCCAACACCGATTGGCTGCCTCGCGAGCTGCTCGACGAAGGTGGATTTGTCCGTGTCACCGCTGAGCTACAGGCACCCGGTCACCCGGAGGTGTTCGCGGCCGGCGACGTCGCGGCCACCGACCCGCTTCGCAGCTCGGCCCGCAATCGCGGTGACGCGCTGGTCGCGCGCAACGTCCGCGCCCAACTGACCGGTGGGCGACCGGGCACCTACCGCGCGCCCGGCCGCCGGTGGGGCTCGATACTCGGCATCCAGCCCGACGGTTTGGAAGTCTTCCTTCCCACCGGTCAGGCGTTCCGAATACCGTCATGGCCGGTCGAGCGCGTGGTCATGCCGCTGATCGTGCGTCGGGGCATGTACGGCGGCGTGCGCGAAAACCCGCCGCTGGCCCGCTAGTCAGCCGCGCTTACCGCGCACCCACTGCAACGTGCCGATGCTCTTGACCCGCACGCTGGCGAAGCCATGCTCCTCCAGGATGTCGCCGACTTCGTCCTCGCTGAAGATGTGAGCACCGCCGGTAGGCAGGGCGCGCCACAGGTCGATCGGCGGACGCAGGGTGGGGACCATGATCGCCAGCCGCCCGCCGGGCTTCAGTACGCGGGCGATCTCGGACACCGCGGCCACGGGATAGGGGATCAACTGCAGCACGGCCATCGAGATGGCCGCGTCGAAGCTCGCATCGCGGAAGGGGAGCTTCTGCGCGTCCGCGCGCAGAAAGCCAACTTGGGGACCCGCCGCGGAGCGGACCGCGCGGGCCAGCATCGGCTCGGAGATGTCGACACCCAGCGCGAGCCCGTCGGGGCCGGCGGCGCGGGCCAGCGACGTGGTGATGTTTCCGGGTCCGGCGCCGACGTCCAAAACGACACCACCCTGGGGGATTTCCAGCCAGTCGATCGGGAGTTGCATGGCGGCGATGAATCGCCGGGTCAGCGCCTGCGCGTTGTCGTAGAAGAACGAGCCGATCGGTGAGGCCCACGCCGCCTGGATGGCTCCGTGGTTCTTGGCGACGTCGTGGTGGGTCGCGTTCAGTAGGTCCAGGTAGCCGTTGCTGACATCCGGCTCGGCGGGCGGGTCGGCGAGCAGTTCCAGGGCTCTGCTCAAGGCGGGAGGGACCGTCGTCTTCACATCAGTCATCTGCGCCACTCCTTAGACGAAATGCCAAGTTATACAGGCGTTTACGCTGGGGCTACCGCAATTCGTGACGCCCGTGCTTCCGTTCGCAGCCTACGCGGGGCTGCCGAGCACTTCCACCTGCCGAGGTCGCAGACGCTAGGGTCAAGAGGTGACTTCATCGTGGTCGCCGAGCCGACTCGGCAACCTGTCCGGCAAACGCATCATCGTGACCGGAGCCACCAACGGCGTCGGTCTCGGCACCGCGCGCCTGCTCGCCCGCGCCGGCGCGCACGTGATCCTCGCCGTCCGCAACACCGAGCTGGGCGCCGAGCGCGCCGCGGAGATCGGTGGTTCCACCTCGATCGCCAAACTTGATCTCGCCGACCTCGCGTCGGTGCGGGCATTCCCCGACCAGGTCGAGGGTGACGTCGACATCTTGATCAACAATGCCGGAGCGGTCGTCCAGCATCGCACCGACACCGTCGACGGCTTCGAAATGACTATCGGCACAAACTTTTTGGGCCCTTTCGCGTTGACCAACCTCATGCTGGGTCGAGTGCGCTCACAGATCATCAACGTCGGATCTGACGCCCACAAATCAGCGAAGCTGCGCCTCGACGACATGCACCTGCGCACGCACAAGTGGGCTGCGTATCCGGCCTACGCCCGCTCGAAGCTCGCGGTGATGCTGTGGGGACTGGAACTCGACCGCCGCTTACGCGTTGCGGGATCGCCGGTGACCGCACAACTGACGCACCCGGGTTGGGTGTCGTCGAACCTTTCCCAAGTCTCGGACAATCCCATGATGGCGGGCTTCCATCGGGTGGTCACCGTGCTGGCGAATCAATTCGGCAACGACATCGAGGAGGGCGCGGCGCCGACGCTGTACTGCATCAGCGAACCGATCCCGCCCGGTAGCTATGTGGGTGTCGAAGGCCGGCTCGGGCTAAAGGGCGGCCCGGTGCTCATCGGTCGCTCGGCGCTCGCGGCCGATTACGAGGTCGCCGCCAAAGTCTTCGACTTCGGCGAAAAAGAAACCGGGACAACGCTCCCGGTCTAGCTAGGCCGGTGTCGCAAAGATCGCGACGGCGTCGCCACCCACCGAAACCCCTGAGCTGCCGATTCGTTCGATCAACCGGGCCCGCAACTCGGCCGCTCTGTCCTCGGCGACCAGCAGTTGAGTGGAGAAGGTGAACGCGATGTCGACCCACTGCTCGGCGGAGTAATGCAGGTCATGCGGATAGGTCTGCTGCGTCACGTTGAATCCCGCTGCGCCGATCATGTCGACGACCTCACCCGGACTGCCGTCGCCGCCACGAGTTTCGACGTCCGTGTAGTCGCGGTAGATCTGCTCAAACTCCGCGCGGGTCGGATTGGTGGGGCGCAGGCGGTTCCAGATCAACGCCAGTTTGCCGCCGTCGGTGAGGATTTCGCGGACCTTCGGCAGCGCCACCGCCGGGTCGACCCAGTGAAACGATGCGGCGAACACCACGAGATCGAACCGGCGGCCCGCCGGATCCCAGTCTTCGAAGGTGGCCAACTCGACGGGGATACCTTTGGCCTGTGCGACGGCGGCCATCCGGGCGTCAGGCTCGACAGCAAGCAGATCGGCGCCCCGCTCGATCATCTGCATCGAGGCAATCCCGGTTCCGGCGCCGCCCTCGAGCACGCGGCGCGCGCGGGGAGCCAACACGTCGTCGATCAACTGGTCGGGGTAGCGGGGCCGATACGCGTCGTAGTTCTCTGCGGCACCCCCAAATGAGTTGGCGCGCTGACGATTAGTGAACAGATTCAGTCGCGGTGGCATGCCTTCGAGCCTAACCAGGCGACGTGTGAGCCCGCTGTGAATTATTGGGCGACTGTCGCATGCGCACGCTCGAGCGCACACAGCCGCCACTGACCCGGCACGCCCTTGAGACTGTGTTCGCCGCGGTCGGCGAACCGGTGCCGTGAGCCGGTGACGATGTCGCGGACCGTCGACGACACCAGGACCTCGCTCGCTCCGGCCAGCGCGGCGACGCGTGCCCCGATGTGCACGGCCATCCCGGCGACATCGTCACCGCGCACTTCGACCTCCCCGGCATGGATGCCCACCCGAATTTCGATGCCCAACAACCGGATTGCGTCGATCAGAGAGTCGGCGCACGCGATCGCGGCGCTCGGGCTGGGGAACGAGGCGACGAATCCGTCACCGGCGGTGTTCACCTCGAATCCGCCGAACCGTTCGAGTTCGTGACGCACCAAGGTGTCGTGGTTGTCCAGAAGGTTGCGCCACCGGCCATCACCGAGCAACGCGGCCCGTTCAGTCGAGCCCACGATGTCGGTGAACATGATCGTGGTGAGCACCCGCTCGGCGCCGAAACTGCCCCGCACGCCGGTGACGAATTCCTCGATCTCGTCGAGCATCGGCGCGGTGTCACCGACCCAGTACAGCGCGTCTGCTCCCGGTAGTTCGACGAGCCGAGCCCCGGAGATGCGCTCGGCGATGTAGCGGCCGTTGTCCACCGGACAGAACTCCGAGTCCTCTCGGTGCACGACGAGGGTCGGCGCGGTGATGCGCTCCAGGCTCTCGCGGACATCGCAGTGCCGCACGGTCAGGATGATGGCGCGGGCCATGCTGGGCGAGGCGGCCCGATTGCCGGCCATGTCCCACCACCCGCGGAATGCGTGGTCGTCGACCATGCTGGGCGCGATGAAACCGAGCATGTCGAAACCCTGGTCAACGGCATCCGGTTCCATCGCCACCGTCGTATAAGGGTCTTCCTCGACGATCTCGAAACCCATTGGGTAGTCGTCGGCGCGCAGCGTCCGGGCCGCGCCGTTGACAATCACCAGGTTGCTCACGCGTTCGGGATAGTCGGCCGCAAGAATGAGTCCGGTCATCGAGGCGAACCCGGGGGCGAAAATCGTCGCTTGCTCACACCCGACCGCATCCATCACCGCGATGGCATCTTTTGCCCAGAACTTCGGACCGATCACGTCGCGCGACACCCGCGACGACATGCCCACCCCGCGGTGGTCGAGCCGGATCACCCGGCTGAAGGAGGCCAGCCGCCGGTGGAAGCGGTACATCGACGGTTCGGCGTCGATGGTGTCGATCGGAATGGATGGGCCCGGCAGCACCAGCACGTCCGTCGGCCCATCGCCCAGTATCTGATAGGCGATGTCGACCTCGCTGCAGCTGGCATAGCGAGTCCGCGGAAACTGCGCCACCGCTACAGGCTAGATCAGGACGCCGACACGTTTCGGGTCTCTTCGGCGTAGTGGTCGCATCCGCCCCGAGCTACCGCAAGGATGCAGGTATCAGAACGTGACGAGAGGACAGCGCATGCAGTTGACGGGTAACACCGTTGTGGTCACCGGCGGAGGAACCGGGATCGGCCGGGGCCTGGCCGAGGCGTTTCATCGGCTGGGCAACGATGTCGTCATCGCCGGCCGTCGCACCGCGGCGCTCGAGGAGGTCGCGAGGGCCAACCCGGGCATCCAGTACCTGTCGCTGGACCAGGGCGACCCCGCCGACATCAGGCGGTTCGCCATCGAACTGAAAGACCACCACCGCGACGTCAACGTTCTGATCAACAACGCGGGGATTCAGCGTCCCGAGAATCTCGTCACCGGCGGCCCGGGCCGCGCCGAGCAGAGCATCAACGTCAACCTGCTCGGGCCGATCCGGCTCACCGCGGCGCTGCTGCACGCACTTCTCGGCAAGCCGCGCGCGACGATCATCAATGTCACCTCCGCGTTGGCTTTCATGCCCAGCGCGCTCACGCCGACCTATTGCGCTACCAAGGCCGCGCTGCACTCCTACACCCAGTCGCTGCGTTTTCAGTTGCGCGACAGCGATGTACAGGTCATCGAGATCATTCCGCCGCAGGTACAGACAGCACTGCAGGGGCGTCGTGGATTCGACCCGCGGGGAATGCCCCTGGCGGAATTCATCGCCGAAGCCATGATGCTCCTGCAGACCCAGCCCGACGCCCAGGAGATTGTGGTGGAGCGTGCCAAGGGATTTCGATACGCCGAGCGGGACGGCGCATACGGCGAGATCTATCCTGTCTTCAACGCGAAAATGATGGGCGATGCCGACTAGGGCAGCCGGGTGATGTCGACCAAGCCCATCCTCACACCGAGAAGTTCTTCAGCGTTACAGCCGCCACACGAAATAGTCTGGCGCGCAACATCAGTCCCAGTCGTGGGCGAGCGAAAGGCCGGGCGGCTCAGCATGGCGCCAAGGGCCCTGCCCGTCTCTTGCCGGCGCTTAAAAATTGGATGAAATGCGCTGTATTTAAAAGCCTTTCACCGCCGGCCCGCGGGCCTTCTGGATTTCTGTCGTCTCATCACGCCGTGCGCTGTCGAAACAGGCACGCGCGTCGTGGATATCGGGATAACGGCGGTCTGCCCAATCGACGAGGCTCGCCATCGGCTCGAGAAGGGATTGACCCAAAGGGGAGAGGCGATACTCAACACTCGGCGGCGTGGTCGGAAAGACATGGCGAGTGACCAGGCCGTCACGCTCCAAATCCCGCAGGGTTTGGGTCAGCATTCGCTTGGAGATATCCCTGATAGCTCGCTGAAGCTCGCTGAAGCGCTGTGGTCGCGCCGCGAGTGTCATGATCATGAGGATGCTCCACTTGTCGCCGATACGGTCGAGGACGTCGCGCACCGGGCAATACACAGGTCCGGCGGACTCGGCGTCGTCGGACTGATACTGGCTGAAACGCTCGATCGCACTCGCTGCGGAATTCACGGAGTCCACAGGGGTTCCCCTCATGTCGCCTGGTTACAAAAAACTGCCTCCTTACGGCGCAGCCACTTGGTCTATATCTTAAACCTGGTTTGGAAAAGAGACCAGGTACAGAACACAGACCGCAGAGGTAAGGAGAAAGCGCATGAAGGTATTGGTGTTGGGGGCGACGGGCAAAACTGGGCAGTTAATCGTTCGGGACCTCACGGAGGCCGGCCACCACGTGGTGGCGTTGGTTCGTGCGACAGCGGACGTTCATTTGCCGGGAGCCGAGGTGGTTGTGGGCGATGTCCGCGACGAGGAGACTCTCGCGCGCGCGTCGGTCGGCTGCGATGCCGTTGTCAGCGCGCTCGGCACCGGTATGGGCGTACGCGAGGTCGACTTGCTGACCGTCGCGACCGGTGCCCTAATCGCGGCGATGGGCCGCGCCGGTGTCCACCGGCTCATCTGTATCTCCGCGCTTGGAGTCGGCGACAGTCGCAACCACGGCGGCTTCGTCTTCGATTGGCTGATCCAGCCCTTACTGCTCGGCCACGCATACAAGGACAAGGAGCGTCAAGAAGCCGCGATCCGCGCAAGTTCGCTGGACTGGGTCATCATCCGTCCCGCCATGCTCACCACCGGCCGACCGCGTGGCCGCATCAGCGCCACCACCGACCTCGAAGGTGTCCACGGCGGCAAAGTAGCGCGCGCGGACGTCGCTCAATTTGTGGTCCAGCAGTTGACCAGCGACACCTGGTTGCGGCGCACTCCCGTCATCCTGTAGTGAGGGGCGGTGATTTCGTCGACCGATCGTCCTCGCTCACGATAAGGACTTCTGCCGAGTCGCACAGGTCCAAGACAGCTCGTCGAGCAGCTAAAACTCGTCCGTCCGTGGCGCGGCGGGGCGGCAGCGATGTCACTCGCGCCTACGGGCCGCCAGGTCTTGAGGCAGTTAGTTGTTTGTCGGTGGCGGCTGCGGCTGGAACGGTTCGTACCACCACCAGTCGGCGCGTTCGCCGGTCGGTCCTGGGCAGGGCGGGACAGCGGGTGGGGGTCGAGTGGGTCGGCGCGCCAGTGATCCCGGGTTCAGTTCGCGGCCGTCGTCGTCGGTGACGGTGAGCGCGTTGGCGGGTCCGGTGATGGTGATGACACCGCGATGGTGTGCCGGTGGTGATAGGGGCATACCAGGACCAGGTTGGCCAACTCGGTGGGGCCGCCGTCTTCCCAGTGCCGGATGTGATGGGCGTGCAGACCGCGGGTGGCCCCGCAGCCGGGAACCGCGCAGCTGCGGTCGCGGTGCTCGAGCGCGCGGCGCAGCCGCCGGTTGATCACCCGGGTCGCGCGGCCGGCGCCGATCACCTCACCATTGCGCTGGAACCAGACTTCGCAGGTGGCGTCACACGTGAGGTAGGCGCGTTCGGCATCCGACAGCAGCGGACCCAGATGCAGGGCGGCAGTGCGCTGGGCAACGTCGACGTGCACCACCACCGTGGTGTGCTGCCCGTGCGGGCGTCGCGCCGCCTCGGCGTCCCAGCCGGCCCCGACCAGGCGCATGAACGCCTCGACGGTGCCCGGAAACGGGGGCCGCTGATCGGGGTCACCCACGCCGCTGGCCTGATCGTGCTTCCACTCAGCACACAGGGCGTCCCGATGAGAGGCCAGCGCCGCGTCGAACGTCGCCGCCTCATCGTGGGGAAGTGTGATCCGCCAACAGCTGGACTGTTCGCCCGAGGTCTTGGTGATCGAGCGCTGCGGTTCTGGCCGGGGATCCGGTTCGGGTCGCGGTTCCAGTCGGACCGCGGTGCGCAACTGGTTGACTGTGGCCACCGCCGCCAGCTGGGCGTAGTGCTCGTCGGAGCCGTCGGCGGCGCGTGCGGCGATGACGCCGACCTGATCGGCCGACAGGCGTCCTTCGCGCAGGCCCGCCGCGCAGCGCGGAAACTCCCTCAGGCGGCTCGCGATGGCGCTGATGGTGTGCGCGTTGGCCGACGAGCAGCCGGTCTTCCAGGCCACCAACGCCGGTATCGACCGCGCCCCGGTAGCACCCCACAGCCCATCACCGTCGATCTCCGCGACGATCTCCACGATGCGCCCATCGACCGCGTTGCGCTGACCGGTCAACTCGGCGAGCTCCTCGAACAGCACCTCGAGACGCTCCTTAGGACTCACCTCCAGAGCCCCAGCGGATGCGATCGAAGACATGACGCCATCATCACATCCACCACCGACAACACCGGGCCGCCCGATTCTCGCTGCTAATCGCAGATGAATCCTTTGTTGCGCATCAGGAAGTCAGCCAGGAAGCCGTCATGCGGGATCGCCGGCGCGGTGTAGTGCGTCGGATGCCGGCCGCCGTACACGTTGGCGATCGTGGGGTCGGCCAGCAGATCGTCGATCAGGTCACCGTCGTCGGTGATCGCGCTGATCACCAGCGAATGACGCAGTGGCCCCAGCCCGTCGGCGCGCGACCATGGCGAAACCCAGACGCATGGGAACGGCAACTCGACGTTCAGCTTGGTCACGTCGGGCCTGGCCAGCAGATGTACCGCCGGACGTAGCACGGCGTGACCGTCGCCGAGCGGTGCGACGACCTGATCGGCGCCCAGCAATGCGGTTGTCTCGGTGGCAACCCTAGCCAGGTGAACCGCTAAAGCATTTGCAGCGTCGAGGCTTTGGATGGGTAAGAGACCGCTGTCGATAGCCGCCAGTCGGTCGGCGATCGCCTCGGCCAACGGCGCGGGGTCGCCCTCGTAGAGCACCGCGGTGGTGTTGACGCAGGCCACTCCGCCGAGGTCGGCGATCGAGTCGGTGATGACGTCGATGTAGTCGCGCCAGTCGTGGTCGGCGGTGATCAAAATCTTCGCCCGGCCGGGCCCGTTGACTAATACGGTCGGGTCGCCGGCGTACTTGTCGACGACATCCTGGCCGCCATAGGCCATGGCCAGATCTGCCGAGCGGACCATCTCGTCGGCGCCGCGGTGGTCGGTGGGCAGGTAGACCGCGTCGTGCGGGCGAAATCCGGCCTGGCGCAACGCCTGGACGAGTCGGTGCGCGGTCAGCGGCTCACGTCGCGACGGGCGGACCGCGACCCGGTAGCCCAGGGCCAAGGCCTGCGGCCACAGCCCGTGCACGCCCGGGCCGTTGCCGGACGCCAGGACCGCGAACACGTCCCCGCGTCGGGCCCACACCGCACCGCCGCGGCGTATGTCGTGCCAGTCCAGCGCGGCGCCCGATGGTCGGGCCGGTTGGACCGCCGCGAAGGACGCCGCGACACCGTCGGCGACGCTTTGGGCGCCGGCGCGCGTCACCGAGATCGGCACACCGGAAATCCGGCTCGCTGCAACGACATAGGCGTCGAAGTCGAGCCCGGCGATCACGCCGTTGGCGAAGATGTCGGCGGCTTTGGCAAGTGCGGTTTCCCGCTGACGGGTGGGCAGTGGCCGTACGTCGCGTTGAGCCTTGATGGCACGCGCGACGTACAGCGCCGGTGCAAGCGTGAGCTCGGCGAAGGCGCCGCCGTCGGTGGCGGTGATGGGCGCGCGGTTTCGGGAGCGGTATTCGCCCTCTGGCCCGAGCGCGTCGATGGTGATCAGAGCCGTTGTGTCGATGGACATTTCAGTACACGCCCTCGATCACCGGCTCGCCATCGAACGCGGCGACCGGCCGCACCTCGCTGACCGAATCGCCGACCTGGCCGTCGAGGCCCGGTAGCCGGATGGCGCTGTCGCGTTCCAAGTTGTTGGGCAGGAACATCCCCTTGCTGATGTGGTTCATGATGACCTGGCCGCGTTCGCCGTAGACCACCTGCTGCCCGGTGTCCGGGTCGATCACCCAGAAGGTCGCATAGGGACTGCGGGGGTGGAAGACGAACGGACCGTCGCCGTCGACGCGGTGGGTGACGGCCTGGGAAAGAATCATAGTGCTGCCGAACGCCATGGTGATCGTCGTGTTCGGAAAGATGCTGTCGAGCAGGTCGAGGGTGTCGATGTCGACATGGGCGCCGCTGAGCAACATGAAGCGGACCTTCTCGTTGAGCAGGCTGACCACCTCGTCGTCGCGAGCCATCGCCTCGAGCAGCGGCGGGGTGGTGTGCAGGTTCGCAATGTGCTGGGTCTGCAGTACGTGGACCGCCTGCTCGACGAGATGGTCGATGTAGCTGTCCATTTCAGCGGAGGCGCTGCGTGCCACCAGCTTCTTGACCCACCGTGGGTCCAAGTCGATGGCGTGGAAGGTCGATCCGAGACGCTCGGCGACGAGGCGGGAGAAGAAGCCCACGCCGTGCGGCCCGCTCGGCATCATGCACAGGAAGCCGCGGCCCCGCTGGAATCCGCCGTCAGCGAAATCCTCGGTCTGCCATTCCACCACCTGTGCGACCCAATCAGGCAGCTGCACAGTCCTTTTGGGTGCCCCGGTGGTGCCGCCGGACTCGAAGATCTGCGGCACGGGGGGCGGTGAGCCATACCCGCGCGGTATCAGATCTTCGACCGGCTCGGTGCGTAAGTCGCTGAGCAGGTTGGGAAACAGTCGAAGGTCGGCAAAAGTGTTGACGTCAGACAGTGGGTTGAAGTCCAGCGTCCGGGCGGCGCGCAGCCAGAAGGGGCTGCCGGTCCCTTCGCCGAAATGCCAGGCAATCGCGGCATGCAGGTAGGCCTCCGGATCGTCCACCGGGGCTGATCGAGGCACGTCCAGCAGCGAGAAATCGATGTCGGCCATGATATTGATCATGTCGCAGCACGGAGGGGACCGGCAAACGTATCCCGCCAATCTGCCTCACCGAGAACGGTTTTAGTGCGCAGTTAACCGGCCGTAGCGGAAGCATTCGCCGGCTGGTAACTAACGTCGGTACGGCTGCCAGGCGCCTTCGGACTGAGCGAGCCGATCGGCGATCACCGACAGCGTCTGCACGTTGTGCCCATAGCCCAGGTGGCTGCTTCGCACTTCGATGTTTTCGGTCTGCGGGGCCGGCACGCTGGTGCAGCACTGCCAGGCCACTATGCCGTCGGACTTGCTGTAGATGCAGGTCGTCGGCACCGGCAGTGGTTGGGCGCGGCGGTCGAGGGCCTGCTCGGAGACGGACTCAGCGGTGGCCGCACCGCGGTTCACCAGCCGCCACACCCGCCATGCCGTGCTGGCCTGGTGATTGCCGCGGAAAGGGGATCCCAACGTGATCACCGACCGGACGTCGTCGGGACGCCCGCGGGCCAGCTCGCGCGCGTAGATGCCGCCGGCGCTCCAGCCGATCAGGCTGACCCGTCGACCGTCGTTGTTCTCGCGGATCTGGTGCAGGCGTGCGGGCAGGGATTCCCTCATGCTGGCGCGGTAGCCCATGTTGGTCCCCAGGCCCCAGTCGTAGACCCGATAATCCAACTGGCGCAACACATTACGTAGCAAGTCCGTCGAGAGCGGGCCGGCCAGGAACCCCGGCAGCACCAAAACCGGATGACCGTCGCCGCGCCGCCAGCCGGCGATCCGTCGCATCGCCAAGCGCGCGGACGCGTACTCCAGGCCGGTCCGCCACTCGAGCGTGCGCAACAGATGTCCCGGGGGTGCCGCGTTGGCGGCGTCGGGTAACTGCGCCGACCGCTCGGCGACAGGCTCAGGAGTAGAAGCCATCCAGGGTCTCCTTGTTTTGCTCAGCGACCACGCCGCGCTTGACCTTGAGCGACGGCGTCAGTTGGCCGCCGTCGACGGAGAGGTCGTGGTCGAGCACAGCCCACTTCTTGATCGTCTCCCACCGGTTCAGGCTGGCGTTGAGCTTCTTCACGTGTTCTTCGATCATGTCGTGCACCGCGTCGGCTTTCGTCAGCTCTTGGTACGACTTGTCTTGCAGCCCATTGTCTTTGGCCCACCCGCTGATCGAGTCTTCATCGAGGGTGACCAGCGCGGCAGCGAAGTTCTTGCCTTCGCCGAACACCATGAACTGGCTGGCGTAGGGGCATAGCGTGGCGAACTTCGCCTCGATCGCCGGCGGCGCCACGTACTTACCGTTGGACAGCTTGAACAGCTCCTTGATCCGCCCGGTGATCGACAGGAAGCCGTCGTCGTCAAGCTTGCCCTGGTCCCCGGTCGACAGCCATTCGTCCTTGAGGGTGTCGGCGGTGGCGTCGTCCAACTGGTGGTAGCCGGCCATCACACAGTCGCTGCGGAACTGCACCTCACCGGCGTCGCTGATGCGGACCTCGGTGCCGTCAAAGGGGAGACCGACGGTGCCGAGCTTGTAGTTGTCCGGCCGGTTGATGAACCCTGCGCCGGACGACTCGGTGAGCCCGTAACCCTCCAGAACCAGCACGCCGGCGGCCTCGAACCATTCCGCGACGTCACGGTTGAGCGGCGCGGAACCGGAGATGAAGAAGCGGATGCGGCCGCCGAACACGTCGCGAATCTTGGCGAACACCAGCCCGTCAAACAGCTTCTGCTGCAACACCAAATGCGGCCAGACGATCTTGCCTTCGCGGCGCCGGCGGGTGACCTCTTTGCCGACCGCGAACGCCCACCCGAACAGCATCGCCTTGGCGCCTTTTTGTTGGGTGATGATCTTGTTGTAGGCCTTCTCGAAGATGCGCGGCGCGGCGCCCATGAAGGTCGGTTGGACGACGCCGCAATTCTCGACGATCTTGTCGACGCGACCATCGATCGCGGTGGCAAACCCGCACGCGACCTGCGTGGCGATCAGCACCTTGCCGAAGGCGTGGGCCAGCGGCAGCCACAGCAGTTGCAGGTCACCTTCGTCGAGCAGACCCATGCCGGAAATTACGTTGCCCGTGTAGACCCAGGCTCTGTGCGGCAGCCGCACACCCTTCGGTTTGCCGGTGGTCCCCGAGGTGTAGATCAGCGTCGCCAGCTGCTCGGGTTTGATCTCGGCGGCGACTTTCTGAACGCAATTCGCATGCTCGGCGAGGTATTTCGCGCCCTGATCGGCAAGGTCGTCGAGCGTCATCACCCAGTCGTCGTCCGACGATCCCTCGATCAGCACGACCTTGGTCAGGTTCGGCAACTCGGCACGCTGCTCGGTGAGCTTCTCCAATTGGGATTCGTCCTCGGCGAAGACGATCTTCGAGTCGGAGTTCGCCAGGATGTACGCGGTGTCCTCGGCGTTGGTGCTGGGGTAGACGGTCGTCGTCGCGGCTCCGGCGCACAGGATCGCCAGATCGGCAAGGATCCACTCCAGCCGGGTGGCCGAGGCGATACCGACCCGGTCCTCGGGCTCGACGCCGAGCGACAGCAGCCCCGCTGCCAGCGCTTCGACCCGCTCGGCGGCCTGCTTCCAGGTGACCGAGGTCCAGTCGCCGTTCTCGGGGAAGCGGAACGCTTCCTTGTCTCCGGACTTTTCGACGCGCTGTAGGAACAGCTGCGCGAGGTTGTTCGCCTGGTTAGCAGTCTTCTCGGCCATCGGACTTCCCTTTGCTCGCAGCAACACACCTACAGATACGTGCATGAGGACCCGCAACGCACGGCTTCGCCGCGCTTGCGGTCCTCATGTTGAATCTTGCTGGGAGTGCCCATCGCTGTCTGGACAAAACGCGAATTGCTGCCCGATTAGCTGTCGGCCGTGGCCTCGGCCAAGTCGGGATGCACCATTCCGGCGGTTTTGGCCAGGAAGTTGGGCGCCAGAACTGACAGCCCGGTGGCCGCCGCGGTGGCTCCCGCGACACCTGTCCAGGCGACCGGCCCGAGTGGCGTGCAGCCGAAGAAATGGCTGACGCCCGGTGTTTGAACGATCGCCACCAGCACCGCCGAACTGCCCAGCGCCGTCGCCACCACCAGCGGGCTGTGCCGTCGGGTGAGCAGCGTCTGCGCCAGCTGGGTGGTCACCAGTGCGGTCAAACCCATTGTCGAGGTGCGCCTTTGAGTGCCCGGAGTCCAACGTCCGACGGCCCAGGCGGAGGTTGCGCCGACGGCGGTGACGGCGCCGCGGGTGATGATCTGACGCATCAGCGGGACGTCCAGCGACGGTGTCGGCGCCGTGAGCACCGAAAGCTGGTAAGCGCGACGGGCCTCGGCGGCCTCTTCTTCGGTGTCGTAGTCGTCGGCGTCGGGCTCCTCGAACTGCGGGGTGACCGCGACCGCCAGCGCCGGGAACATGTCGGTCAGCAGGTTCACCAGCAGCAACTGCCGAGTTCCCACCGGCGCCCGGCCGGTGCCCAGGGCGGTGCCGAGGATGGTGAACAGCACCTCGCCGACGTTGCCGCCGACCAGGATCGTCACCGCGTCGCGCACACCGGCCCACATGCCCCGGCCCTCGACCAGGGTGTCGAGCAGGACGGTCAGGTCGTCGTCGGTCAGCACGATGTCCGCGGCGCCGCGGGCGGCCGAGGAACCCCGGCCGCTGACCCCGATGCCGACATCGGCCATCCGGATCGCGGCGGCGTCGTTGGCCCCGTCACCGACCATCGCGGTGACTCGTCCGCATCGTCGCAGGGCCGCGACGATCTGGACCTTCTGCTCCGGGCTGACCCGGGCGAACACCTGCACGTCGGCGACGAGCTTGGCGGCCGCGTCCTCGTCCAGACCGTTGAGTTCAGCACCGGTGACCACCCGCGCGTCGGTAGGTAGACCCAGTTGGCGGGCGATCGCTCGAGCGGTCACCGGATGGTCGCCGGTGATCAACACGACCTCGCGGTCGGCATCGACCAGGGCTTCGATCAGCGGGCGCGCCGACGGGCGGGCGGTGTCCGCCAGGCCGACATAGCCGATCAACTCCAGATCGTGGGCGGCGGCGTCGACCGCGTCGGCATCGGTGTTGTCGTCGTCGGTGTCGCGATGCCAACTGCGCTTCGCCACGGCCAGCACCCGAAGGCCCTGCTCGGCCAAGTGGTACACCAGCGACTCGGCGTGGTCCTTGTCGGCCTGCGGGTCGGCGAATGTGCAGCGCGGCAGGACGACCTCCGGCGCACCCTTGAGCATCAGCACGGGCTGCTCGGGGTCGCCGTCGAGCGTGCCGATCGAGGCCGCGAAGCCGCGGCTCGACTCGAACGGAACCTCGGCGAGCAGGCTCCACTCGGGGTCGGTGCTGCCCGCATACGATTCCGCGGCCTTGAGGATCGCCTCGTCGGTGGCGTGCGCATGGCCGTGCGCCTCGTGCGGCTGCGACGACGCCCGCGCGGCCGCCCGCAGCACTCTGGTGGCCTCCGGGTCGGCCGGCCCGGGGAACGGACCCTGGGGGTTGGTCGTGGCCGGCACCGAAAGGACAAGGCGCAGGCGGTTTTCGGTGAGTGTGCCGGTCTTGTCGAAGCAGATGGTGTCGACGCGGCCCAGCGCCTCGACGGTGCGGGGAGCGCGGACCAATACGCCGCGCGTCGACAGCCGTTGCGCCGCGGCCAGCTGCGAAAGCGTCGCCACCAGCGGCAGGCCCTCGGGGACGGCAGCCACCGCGATGGCGACACCGTCGGCCACCGCCTGGCGCAAGGACGCCCGTCGCAGCAGCGCCAGACCCGACACCGCTGCGCCGCCGGCCAGCGTCAACGGCAACACCTTCGCGGTCAGATCGCGCAGCCGGGCCTGTACACCGGCCGACGACTCGACGTCGATCACCGCGGAGATCGCCCGGTGCGCGGCGGTCCCGACACCGGTCGCCACCACGATGGCCCGGGCGTGGCCCGCGACGATCGTGCTGCCCTCGAACAGCATGCTGGCCCGCTCGGTGTCGGCGGCCGCGACCGGATCGACCTGCTTGTCGACCGGCAGCGACTCGCCGGTCAGCAGCGATTCGTCCACCTCGAGGTCCTCGGCCACCAGCAGACGGGCATCGGCGGGCACCACGTCGGGCGCGGCCAGGTCGATGACGTCGCCGGGCCGCAATGCCGTCGCGTTGACGGTGACGAGGCGTTCGGCCTTGCGGGCGGCTTCCAGTCGGCGTCGCGCCGTCGCCACGGTCGGGATGACCACGCGACGGGCGAACTGTTCCTGCTCGGCGAACAGTTCGGCCGCTGCGGCCTCGGCCCGCAGCCGCTGCGATCCACCGATCAGCGCGTTGACGGCCATCACCCCGCCGACCAGGACGGCGTCGACGTTGCTGCCCAGAATTGCCGAGGCCGCGGCGCCCACGGCCAGGATCGGGGTGAGCGGATCCGAGAGCTCGGCCCGTGTCGCGGACAGTAGTTGGCCCGCCTGACGGGCCGGTCCGCGTAGCGGCGACACCAACGGGCTGTCGGACAGGTCGGACATGACGCGTCGCCAGCCGGCGATGCCCGGCTCGATGGCCAGCGGCCGGGTTCGGCCGGCCAGGCGGGCGTAGACGATTTCCGGGTCGAGGGCATGCCAGGCGGTCAGCGGTTGCGGCGTCGGATCGGGTTGCCGCAGCACTCTGGTGGCGGCGAACGCCCCGGACACCAGCGCGCTGGCTGCGGCGGCGTTGACCGGATTGAGCCAGCGCCGAATCGACATCGGGTTGGTCGGACCCTGCGGGTTGCCGGTCACCAGCAGCAGACCCGCCAGCGTCGTGCCGCCCTTGGCCAGGTTGACCGACGACTCGCTGGCCTGACGCGCGGCGGGCAGCGCCGACAGGATGCGGACCGCGGCGGCGAGGTCGGTGCCGGTGATGATGTCGGCGCTCCACGGGGTGGCCGCCTTGGGATCGTCGAGTGCAACGCCGACGTCGGCGATGGCCAGCGCGGCCAACGTGTCGGTCGAGGCGAAGTCCCGGTGCAGCGCGGTGATCAGCAGCACCGGTCCGCGGTCTGCCCGCAGGTCGCGGACCAGCTTCAGCAGGGGCGTGCCGCTCGGGTGGCTGGCGGCGACGCTGGCGGCCAGGTCCTGGGTACCGGCCACATGACGCAGCACGACCCGGGCGCCAGTGCGGTTGGCGATCTGTATCAGCGGCACCGCGAACGGGTCGACCTCCCAGCCGACTTCGACGTGGCCGACCGTTTCGCCGTCGACGACCAGGTCGGCGTGCTCAAGGCCCTGGGCCGGGGTGGCCGACGGACCATCGGGGCGCAGCCAGCGCAGCCGCGCGGTGTTGGCCGGCAATTCGTCCGCGTCGGGCTCCGGCGGCTCCTCCGAGTGCAGCAGCGCGTCCGCGACTTCGTAGACCCGGTCGTCGTCCCAGCCGGTGACGTCGCCGCGGGCTCGCAGCACGGCGCGGTGGTCGCCGCGCAGCGCGGCGCCGTCGATCACGACGACCTTCACCCGATCCAGGCGGCGCAGGGCACCGGGGTCGAGGATCATCTGACCGTCGTCGGCCAGCCCGCGACCGAGCACCGCCGCGAAGGATTGCCGGCCCATGTGGGCCGCTTTCGGGATCCCGGCCAGCACCGCGCCCGCCGCGTCTTCCGGGCCGCCACCGGCGACCAGTGCGCTGGCGGCCGCGATCAGCGAGCCGTTGGCGGCCGAGTCGACGTACTCCTCGACGGGCCCGGCCATCGATCCCTTGGCGGTGTCGATGGCGGCGTCGATCGATCCGTCGACCATCACGTGCGCCGCTTCACCGGCCGCCGCTGCGGCCCAATTATGCTGCGGCGACTGCACTTTGGCGACACCGGCCGAGGAGATGACCGGGACGACGGGGGCTTGCGGCCGAGTGGGGGAGGCCAGCTGTGGTTCGCGGTCGCGCCAGCGCCGGCGATGCGCCTCGGCTTCGGAGATCTGTAGGACGCGTTCGAACAGGTTCAGCAGCGGCGTGCCGACCGCCTGGGTCAGCCCGTTGGCCGCGGCGCTGGTCGCGGCGAGCGCGAGGTCGGTACCGACCCGGCCCAGTCGCGACTCGAACACGGCGACCACCCGCGGCTGATCCTTCAGCAGGGCGGCGGCCGCCCGGGTGGTCTTCGGGGCGGCAGGCAGCTTGACGACCCAACCGGTGACCGCAGCCCCGATCGCCACCGCGTCGAAAACCGCCGCTGTCAGCGGCACCAGCACGGCCAGCGGATTACCCGGGTCGGCGAACGGCGCGATCCGGATCTGCGGCTCGCGACCGGCGGCGACGAGATCTGAGGCCGCGGAGTTCACCGCAGCGCGGACCGTCTCGAGCACGACGTCCGCGTCGGCGTCGTCCTCGAGTTCGACCACCAGTCGGCCCAGTGATCCCTCGACGTGAGCGCTGGCAACACCGGCGACGGCACGTACCGGCCCTTCGACCACCGGGGCGTGTTCGTGCCACCGCGGGAACGGCAGCAATGGGTCGAGGTCCAGGTGCACGCGTCGTCCGCTCTGCCAGCGCACCCGGGCCGAGGCGTTTTCTCTGCCGTGGCCGTTATTCGACCGGCCGGTGCCCAGGGCCCGTGCGGTCGACTGGCTCACGGTGTCCAGCACCGGGGCGGTCAACGTCGCCACGGCGCCGGCGGTGTTCGTCACACCCTGCACCCCGGCCTGCAACGCTTGCACTGCTCCTCCGGCGACACCGCCGACCAAGGCGGTTACACCTGGCACCCTCATGACTCACCCTTCGCAACGTCTACTTTGTGTCGATCAACGCCGCCGGGGCGACGGTGGCGGCCTCAGCTGTACGACGAGATGGGGAGAACGCTGACATCCCCCATTAGTAAACGAGCGTACGTGTTACGCCTGAGTCCAGCTGAGTGAAGAATTCAGCCGCCCGGCTGCGCCGCGCTTGCGATCGCTTTAGGTGCAGCCGCTGACGTGGATGCGCCGGCCGACGCCGGCACAGACACTGATCGGCGGTGGCGGCGGAGGGGGTGGCGGATAGTCGCCCGGCAGCGGGGCGTAGTCGGTGGGCGGTGGTACGTAGCCGTTGACCGTGTCGGCCACGTTAGTGCAGCCGCTCACCGAGATGCGCCTGCCGACGCTGGCGCAGACGTCCGCGTTCGCCACGCCGGTCAGCGGTAGGACGCAGCTTGCCGCCACGGCTGTCATTGCCGCAGCCGCGGCGATCCAGGGCCTGGAGTTCATGCGCCGGCCTGCCCGAGTAGCGGCGTCCAGTGGCAGCGCTCCCTGATGTCTTTCATCGGCTGCCGGATGTTTTCCAGCTCCGCTTCTTCTTGGGGGTTGGCGCCAAAGTAGTTCTGCACCTGGCCGGCGATCTGATCCTTCGGCTGATCCTCGAGACCGGTGTAGAAGCCGTTCACATCCGGGTGAGTGAAGAGGTAGGCCGACAGCGTCGTCGCGACACTGGCCGCCACCCCGGCGACATCGGCGGCCGAGCAGTTGGGCGGCCGGGGCGTCGGATCGGCCGCGGCTTGGCCGGTGGCCGATGACAGTGCCGCGGCGGCGATCACGCCGACCGCTGCTCGACGAACGATCAGTGCGGAGAGGGGCATAACGGGCTCCTAAGGTGCGCGGTCTTCCCCCGCGATAGAGCTAAGCAGATCCGGGCCCGTCTCTTCGGGAAATTCAGCGTGTCGGCGGCAGATCGAACACCGAGAACAGCGCCGGATCCAGGAAGACGACCATCGCGGCGATACCGGTGGCGCCGGGGGTCAGGACGTGAATGGAATGCGCGCGCAACACGCGGTCCGCGGCTCGGCGATATTCGGCGACGGCCGGCTGCCCGTTGGCGGATGTCTGAAGGAGCACCGTGTCGCCGGGTTCGGCGAAGGCTCGCTGAGCGAGGAACCGGGTCACGGCGTCGCGACCGGTGAACCAGACTGTCAGCGGAGGCATTTCGAGTCTGACGTCGGTCTGCAGGAGGTCGGTGAGCGCCGCGAGGTCGGCGTTTTCAAACGCCGCACAGTAGCGATCGAGCAACTCCCGACGATTCGCGTCCTCGGGCTCGCTCATATCGTCTTCGCTCGGCGCGACGTCGGCGAGGTGGGCGCGCGCCCGTTGAAGCGCGCTGTTGACCGAGGCCGGAGTGGTTTCCAGCAACTCCGCGACTTCGGCGGCGGTGAACTGCACGACGTCGCGCAGGATGAGCACTGCGCGCTGACGCGCGGGGAGTTCCTGCAGGGCCGTGGCGATTGCCAGCCGCACACTGTGCCGCGCGGTGACCGTGGTCTCTGGCGTCCACGCGTCCGGTAGCGGCTCGAGCCAGTGATGGCCGCCGTCGGGGCCGGCGAGATCGATGTTCGGGTCATCCGATCCGGCACCCAGGCCTGCCGGCAGCACTCGGCGGGCCCGGTTCTCCAGTGCGCGCAGGCAGGCGGTGGTCGCGATCCGGTACAGCCACGTCCGCAGCGCGGCCCGTCCCTCGAATGCCGAATAGCCGCGCCAGCCGCGCAAATAGGTCTCTTGGACCAGATCTTCGGCGTCGTGCGCCGAGCCGAGCATGCGGTAGCAGTGCGCAATCAACTCACCTCGAAACGGCGCCGCCTGCTCGATGAAGTCCTGTTGGGCGGGCACGGCTGTTCTCCTATCTCGGGCGATCGGCCCTCAATGAATACAGAGCCGCCGGGCCCGGCACATTCATCGGTCGGGCCGCGATGAATTCCGGCGTCGCGACGTATCGAACCCACTATGACCCTTCACCAACCGATGGAAAATCTGACCGAATCGCTGGCCGGCACGACGGCGATCGTGACCGGGGCGAGCCGCGGATTCGGCCGCGCGATCGCCCTGTCGCTGGCCGGCGCCGGCGCCCATGTCGTGGGAGTCGCCCGCGGCAGCACGCACGTCGACGGCGTCGCCTCGGTTGCCGCCGATGCCACCGACCCCCAGGTGGCCGAGCGACTCATCGCGGAGCACCGGCCGCGCACAGTGGTGCTCTGCGCGGGGGCGAGCCCGACGATGAGCCCGTTGCAGGACCAGACGTGGGAGAGCTTCAGCCAGACCTGGAACGTGGATGTCGCGCAGGCATTCCACTGGTGCCGGCTGGCGTTGCATCGTCCGCTGGCACCGGGCAGTTCGGTGATCGCGATATCTAGCGGTGCCGCGGTCAACGGCTCACCGCTCAGCGGCGGCTACGCGGGAGCCAAGGCCGCCGTCAAGTTCATCGCCGACTACGCCGCGATCGAATCCGAGCGGGCTCGGCTGGGCATTCGATTCGTCTCGGTGCTGCCGAGGCTGACGCCTGTCACCGACCTGGGTGCCAAAGCGGTTGCGGCGTATGCCGATCGGCAGGGCGTGGACGTGGCGGCATTCGTCAACGCCGGCGGGCCTGCGCTCACCGCAGAGCAGGTCGGCCGATCCGTACTGGAACTCGCCACCGGCCGTCGGCACGGCTCGTTCCTACTGACCGCCGCGGGCCTGTCCGCAACCCATTGAAATCGAGAGGCGCACAGATGAACACACCCCCGATCGGGTCGGCACAGGAATGGGCGGCCGCGCATCAACAGCTCCTTGTGAAAGAAAAGGAAGTGCTGCGCGCGCACGACGCGCTGGCGGCGCAGCGACGACGGATGCCGTGGCTACTCGTCGACAAGAACTACGAATTCGACGGGCCTGACGGCAAAGTCGATCTTCTCGGTCTGTTCCAAGGCAGGCGGCAGCTTCTTGTCTATCGCGCCTTCGTCGGGCCCGACATCGACGGCTGGCCCGATCACGGCTGCCGCGGCTGCTCGATGATCGCCGACCACATCGGCAACCTGGCTCACCTCAATGCTCGCGACGCCACACTGGTGTTCGTCTCGCGCGCGCCGCAGCCCGGCATCGAGCGACTCAAGGAGCGGATGGGGTGGCGGATGCCGTGGTACTCGATCACGGATAACTTCGACGAGGATTTCGGCGTGCACGAATGGCACGGCACCAATGTGTTCATCCACGACGGCGACCGGGTCTACCGCACCTACTTCGTCAACGCTCGTGGCGACGAGGTGCTCGGCAACACCTGGAGCTTCCTGGACATGACGCCGCTCGGCCGCCAGGAGAACTGGGAAGACTCGCCCCAGGGCTACCCGCAGAGCGCGCCCTACGAATGGTGGGACTGGCACGACTCCTACGGCGAGCACGAGCCGTCGCGGTGGTTCGGCGAGCCCGATCCAAACGACCCCGACGACCAGCGCCCGCCGCGCGCCTGACATCGCACCGAGTAGGTTCTTCCGGACGGGAAACCAGCAAGGACTGGGAAGGATTAGCCATGCCGGGAGCGACGACCGACGTCTGGGAGGCGATGTCGACCGCGCGGACGATCCGCCGATTCACCGACGAACCGGTCGACGAGGCGACGCTGGAGCGTTGTCTTCAGGCGGCGATGTGGGCACCCTCGGGAGCCAATGCTCAGGCATGGCGCTTTGTCGTGTTGCGCTCACCCGAGCAGCGGGCGGTGGTGGCCGAGGCCGCGGCGCAAGCGCTGCACGTCATCGAACCCGTCTACGGAATGAGCCGGCCTGCTGCCGATGACAACAGCCGGCGCGCACGCACCAACCGCGCGACCTATGAATTACACGATCGGGCCGGTGAATTCACGTCGATCCTGTTCACGCAGAAGCACTTTCCGACGGCCTCGGAGCTGCTGCTCGGCGGTTCGATCTTTCCGGCGATGCAGAACTTCTTACTGGCCGCCCGTGCTCAAGGACTTGGCGCGTGCCTGACCAGTTGGGGCGCGTACGGCGGAGAGCAGTTGCTGCGCGACGCCATCGGTGTGCCCGACGACTGGATGTTGGCCGGACACATCGTGATCGGCTGGCCCAAGGGGCGGCACGGGCCGGTGCGGCGACGGCCCTTGAGCGAGGTGGTCAACTACGACCGCTGGGACGATCTCGCCGCCGAGCGGACCGTGAACCGAGCGGGTCACTGACTCGTTATAGGACCGAAGGCGTTCCCGTGAATCGAATGGAGCTTTGTTTGGCGACGGCAAACCGTCTTTCGGTGCTGGGGCAGGCGATCAGCAGGTACGGGCTCGCACTGGTTTTGGCGTGGATCGGATTCGGCAAGTACATCAAGATGGAAAGTCGGGTGCTGATCGAGCACAGCCCGGTGATGAGCTGGGTCTACGACGTGTTGAGCGTTAACACCGTGGCGCGCGGTCTCGGGACGATCGAGATCGTCGCCGCGCTACTGATCGTCACCCGGCCGGTTTCGCCGCGGCTGTCTGCTGTCGGCAGCGGACTGGCGATTGTGTTGTTCTGCGGAACGTTGAGTTTTCTGTTCACCACGCCCGGTGTGATCGGCCGGTTCGCCGGGCCGGTCCCGGTGCTGTCGGCGATGCCCGGCCAGTTTCTGCTCAAAGACCTTGTGCTGCTGGGTGTTGCGGTGTGGACACTCGGCGAGGCGCTGCAGGCGTCAGCTCTTCACACCGGCCGTGAACAGGTCACCGATCGGCCGCGTCCATAGCGGACGCCGCACCCTGCGCTGCTCGACGATGGTGAACCCGGCGCCCTCGAACAGTTTCCGCATCTCGGTCGGCGTCGGATTGTGCGTGGGTGCCCTCAGCGTGCCCGGCAGCAACTGCTGGCGGGCGCTCATCGTCGACACAGCCACCAGCCCACCCGGTGCGAGCACGCGGTGGAATTCCCGCAGTGCGGCGGATTGGTCGAAGAAGTGGAAGGCCGACGTGGTCACCACGGCGTCCAACGCGTTGTCGTCGAACGGTAGTTGCTCGGCCGGACCGCGTCGCCAGTCGACGTCGCTCGACCGGGACTGCGCTTGCTTGAGCATGCCCTCGGACATGTCGACGCCGTAGATCTCGGCAGGATGTAGATCTCGCTGGATCCGGTCGGCCAAAATGCCCGTGCCGCAAGCGATATCGGCCACCCGCGCCGACTGGTGGTCGCGCAATTGCGCGACCACCTCGTCGTGCGCCGGACGGTAGACCCACTGCTGGAGGAACGGCGCGTTGTAGGCCGGAGCAGCGATACCCCAGAACCGCGTGATGATGTCGTTAAAGCCGCGGCGCGGCGGTGTCTGCGTCACTTGGTCGAGGTGTAATAGATCGTGTCGCCCATTGACACCGAGTCACTTTGCGGCACAGGCGGAAGGCCGTGCTCGGCCAGCAGCTCGCTCATGGGCTGACCGATCGACCGCCAGCCCAGTCCGGCCATGTATTCGGCTACGTCGTTGCGGTCGCCCTGGTAGCCGAGTTCGTCGAAGTCCAGGTCGAACCCGGCGGCGCGCCACTTCTCGGTGGCCTCGCGCATCATTGCGCGGACCTTGTCGTGGTCGACATCGTTGATGTCCGGGATGGCCTCGGTGGCCAGCCGGCTGCCGTCGGCGCTGAGCGCAGAGATGTTGCTCAGCAAGCGATCCTGCGCCTCCGGTGGCAGATAGCCGAGCAATCCCTCGGCAATCCACGCCGTCGGCCGACTCTTGTCGAAGCCGGCTTCGGCCAGTGCGGCCGGCCAGTCGTTGCGTAGATCGATCGCGACCGTGCGGCGATCAGTCGTCGGGCTCGCACCTAACTCAGACAGCGTCCGGGTTTTGAACGCGATCACCTCGGGCTGGTCGACCTCGAAGACGGTCATGCCGGCGGGCCACTCCAACCGGTAGGCGCGCGCGTCGAGACCGGAAGCCAGAATCACCGCCTGCCGGATGCCGGCTCGCGTCGCGTCGGAGAAGAACGCGTCGAAGAAACGGGTCCGGACGGCCATCGCGTCGGGCATCTGCTGAAGCTTCCAGGTCGAGTCCTCGTGGTCGACTTCTCCGATGTCGAGGTCGCCAGCGGCCCATCGGGTCAGGAAGTCCACGCCGACAGCTTTGACGAGCGGTTCGGCATACTGGTCGTTGATCAGGGGGTTGTCGGCCTTGGTGGCGACGGCTCGGGCAGCGGCAACCATCGTGGCTGTTGCTCCTACGCTGGTCGCGAGGTCCCAGGTGTCGTTATCGGTGCGCGGCATGCGTGCTCCTCAGGTAGTCGGGACGTACTTAGTTAGCCTAGCAATTATTTAGCTGATCTATCAACTTTGGCTGGTCGAGCGGCTACCGATCGCAGCGGCGGCCCGCGCGACGCGCCGACCGACGGTGTCGATCCGCTTGCGGGTCAGGGCCCGAAGCGGATGGACGGCGAGGATCATCGGCACCCGGCCGCGGTGGTCGAAGACCGGCGCGGCGATGGTCGCGACCGGCTGCTCCCGGCCTGCGGTGTCATCGTCGGGTAAGAAGCCGATCGTGGTGAACTCCAGCAACAGCTGATCGGTGATCTCCCGCACGTGATCGGGCAGTCCATCGCTGGGCAGAGTTCCCACGACCTGGGCGGCCTGCGTCAATGCCGGCGTAGTGCAGTCCACATCGAAACCCCGCTGGCGGGTTCGGGCCAGCACACTGTCGAGGCGGCGGACGAGGTCCGGGTTGGTGGCGCCGCTGCGCGCAATCCAGGCCCGCTGCTCCTCATCGGTGTCCCAGGCCGCGAACGCAACTCCGAAGGGCGGGGCGTAGCGGATGCGCTCGCCGGGCGCACCGCTGGACAGTCGGCCGGCATCCTCGAACGCGGTGATCACCAGTGAATCGCTGACTCGCTCGACAACCGATGTGGCAAAGTTGAATTCGTTTGCAAGCTCAAGCGCGGTGGCCCGGGCGGCATGCGCGAGCGGGCGGGCCATCTCGATCCGTGACGCCACGACAGCTAGCGCGGGCCCCAGCGAGTAGGTCTTGTCGACTGGATCGCGAATGACCCAGCCGCGATCGCACAGGGTGGCCAGGATGGCGTGCGTGGTGGCCTGGGTCAACTCCAGTCGGTGGACCACATCGGAGAATCGGAGGCGGTCCTCGGTCGAGCCGGCTAGCAATTCGACGATGTCGATGACCCGCGCGGTTGGGGGCGACGGTGGAATGTCTTGACTTCCTTTTCGGACGCTTCGTAGTCTTAACCTCTGATTATCGAGACAATATCTCGAATAGTCGAAATTAGCCAAGCGCAAAGGAATTGCGGATGCGTGCAGTGGTGTTGCGCGATGGTCGACTCGGCGTCCGCGAAATCGACGACCCGGTTCCCGGGCCCGGCGAACTGCTGCTGCGCACGTTGAGCACCGCAATTTGCGCCTCGGATGTGCACTTCATGGATCACCCGGAGATGGGCATCGATGACCCGACCGGCCGGTCGCTGTATGACGCGGATCGCGACATCGTGCTCGGCCACGAATTCGTCGGCGAGGTCATTGGCCACGGAACCGACTGCACGACAGAGTTTCCCGTCGGTACGCGGGCCACGTCTATCCCCATCCGCGTGGCCGGCGACGGCGTACGGATCATCGGCCAACACCCAGAGGCTCAGGGCAGCTTCGGTGAATTGGTGGTCGTCGCCGAGTCGTTGGCCAAGCGCGTCGCCGACGACGTATCCGTCGACGCCGCAGCACTGACCGACGCGTTCGCGGTCGGTGAGTTCTACGTGCGCTCCGCGCGGATGGAGCCCGGCGAGATACCGGTAGTCATCGGTGCCGGCGCAATCGGACTCTCGGCCGTCGCGGCGCTGGCCGATCGTGGTATCGAGCCGATCATCGTGTCGGACTACAACGCCGAGCGACGTGCCCTCGCACTCGACAGCTTCGGCGCGCACGTCGCCGTCGACCCCGCCGAGCGTTCGCCTTTCGACGTTTGGCGCCAACTGCGCGTCGAGCGCGGGCTGTGGGGTCCGATGGTCGTCTTCGAATGCGTCGGCGCTTCGGGGCTGATCCAGAAGATCGTCGACTCCGTCGACATCGGCACCCGGATCTATTGTGCTGGTGGGTGGTACACGGGCGACGCGCTGAATATCACCGACGCGACCCGCCAGGGCGTCACCATCCAATTCGGCGGCGGTCCGCATCCGCAGGACTGGTACGGCACGCTCGAGGCGATCGCTGCCGGCCGACTCGATCCGCTGCCGAGTGTCGGGGCGGTGATAGGACTCGACGAGGTGCCCGACGCGCTCGACTCCGCCCGAAAGTCCAGCGGCCCAGCCCGAATCATCGTCCACCCGAACGGAGACGTGAAGTGAGTGAGCCAAATGTCCGCCAGGATAAAGACGACATCGCGGAGGTATTGGTGCGCTACGCGACCGGCATCGACCGCCGCGACTGGCCCCTGTTCCGCACGGTGTTCACCGATGACTGCGAACTGGACTACGGAGAAGTCGGTACCTGGAAGGGTGTCGACGCGATCACCGAGTTCATGCAGCAGGCGCATTCGATGGCAGGCCACACCATGCATCGGTTGACCAACCAGGTGATCGCGGTCGACGGCGACAAGGCCGGGTCGCGCACCTACGTCGATGCACTGATCATGTTGGACGACGGCAACTCTGGTGTGAATGCCGCCGGCTTCTATGACGACGAATTGGTCCGCAGCGATGACGGTTGGCGGGTCGCGCGACGGCGCTTCATTCAGGTCCGGGTGGCTGCAGTGGGGGATTCGTCATGACGTTCGCATCCAAGTACGGCCCATGGGCGCTGGTGGCCGGCGCATCCGACGGGGTGGGCGCGGCGTTCGCCGAGGGCCTGGCCGAGCGCGGGCTGAATGTCGTGTTGCTGGCCCGGCGCGAGGCCATGCTCGACGAGGTGGCGGCCGGGATCACTGAGCGGAGTGAAGTCCAAACACGAACGTTGGCAATCGATCTCGCGTGCAGCGATGCGGCTGCGCAGGTGGTTCGCGCGACCGCCGACCTCGAGATCGGTTTCTTGGTCTACTGCGCCGGAGCCGACCCGAATTTCCAGCCATTCCTGGCCAACTCGATCGAGACCGCGGAGGCGATGGTGCACCGCAATTGCCTGGTGCCGATGCAGCTGAGTCACCATTTCGCGCAGCCGATGGTGGACCGCGGACGGGGTGGCATCGTGCTGTTCGGTTCGGGCGCCGGTCTCGCCGGTGGGCCGAACATGGTGGCCTACGGCGCAACCAAGGCTTTCGACATGGTCTTCGCCGAGGCGTTGTGGAGCGAATTGCGCGACAAGGGTGTCGACGTGCTCGGCCTGATCCTCGGCAAGACCGACACGCCCGCGCTGCGTCGCCTCGAACACAGTCGCGGGCATTTAGAGTCCGAAGACGCAGCGCCCCCGGATGCCGCCAGTGTCGAGCAAGTGATCACCGAAGCCTTCGAAAACCTCAGCAACGGGCCCACTGTGATGGTCGGTGACATGATGCGCGCTGCCGTGCAGTTGCTGTCGTCAGTGACCCGCAACGAGGCGGTCAACTTCATGATTGCGGCCCAGGCCGCCGTCATGGGGGACGGCAACGCCTGAGTATCACGTGGCGAGTTGCTTGATGAAGACACTGACCCGATTGATCAGACCGGCCGAGTTCTGCTCGAAGACAAGGCATTCGGAGCACTCGGTCGGGACGCCATCGATGTCGAAGGTCTCACTCAGCTCGACGTAGCACAGCTGATCTGTGCTGTGCGAGATCCGGTGCACGTCCAGGCGGTAACCCGTCAGCGAGGCGAAGACGCCGCGCAGGAACTTCAGATACGGTTCCTTGCCTGTCACGACATCGCGATAGGGTCCCTCGCGGATCAAGTCGTTGTCGTCGATGGTGGCCGCCAGTCCATCCCAATCGTGCACGGCCAGGCAGGCCAGGTACCGTTCGACCACGCCGGCCTCGTTAGAACCCATGGCATCTTCATACGCTGAGCGAGTGGGGCGCGTCTCTAAACGCCAAACATCCCAGGCCCCTGAGGACCTGGGATGTTTGGGTAGTGCTGGTTAGACCTACAGCCCGAGGAAGGACAGCGGGTCGATTGCGGTAGCGGCTCCGGTTGCCGCGTCAAAGGCCGAACCCGGGTCCAGCGCTCCAAGGGCGTCGATCCCGGCGACCAACGAGTCGAGATTGAAGTTGCCCAATGGTGTCACCAGCGTGTCGGTGATGGTGTCCGGTGCTCCAGCCAGGCCGGGGATCGCGGTATAGATATTCTCGATCCCGCCCAGGTTGAGGACGTCGTACACCGATCCCTCGGTCGGCACGACGCTTGACGTGCCAGCGGCTGTCTCCACGGTGAACTCGGTGTTCGTGAAGCCCAACAAGTTCGTCACACCCTCGTTGCCCACGATGCTTCCGACCTGCGTCCCGGTGCTGTCGTAGATGTCAAAGGTCTGCGACTCGAGTGGGAAGGTGAGCCCTCCGCCGAGGTTGGCTGTGCCCCCGCCGATTTCCAACACCGGCGGTGCCCCGATCAGCTCGGTAACCGGGTCAAAACCTTCGGTCCCTGCTGCGGTGATCGGGTCGAAGGTCGTGCTGCCGATAGTGAATGCGTCTGCACCGATTCCGCTGTCACCCGCCTCGAGACCGGTGAAGGCGTCGCCCGGCTGGAGGGGTGCCGCCGCGTCGATGTTGCCGAATAGCGAGTCGAGGTTGACGTTGCCGAACGGCGTCACCAAGGTGTCAGAGACGGTTCCGTCAGCTCCAGGCGTAGCGGTGTAGACATTCTCATATCCGTTACCCAGGTTAAACGCGTCGTAGACGGATCCCACCGTCGGCAGCTCCGCAGCGGTGCCATCGCCAGTCGGAGTGGCTCCGGTGACGATCAGCTGAGTGTTCGTGAATCCCAACAGGTTTGTCACATCCTCGCCGGTCGTGATCGTCCCGATCTCCGTGCCGCTCGAGTTGTTGCTCAAGACGTCGAAACTTTGGGTCGCGAAGTTGTCTCCGGCGATGCTCCGATCACCGAGCCCCGAGCCACCGAGCTCCAAGAACGGCGCGACAGTGGCTAGAGGAACAACCCCGTCGAAACCCTCGCCCCCGGCAGCCAGCGTCGGATCGAGCGTGAAGCCGCCGATGCTGAACGCGTCCGCAGCGCCGCTGATGTCACCCACCTCGAGTCCGGTGAAGGCGTCGCCAGGTTGCATCAGCGCAGCGGCGTCGAAGTTGCCGAATAGCGAGTCGAGGTTGATATCGCCGTTCGGCGTCACCAGCGTGTCCGTCACAGCGTCTGATCCGCCGGTGGTGCTAGGGATCGCGGTGTAGATGTTTGCGTAGCCATTGCCGAGGTTGAGCTCGTCGTAGACGGATCCCACAGACGGAAGGGCCGAGGCCGTGCCGCCCGCGACCGGGTTGACAGAGTCGACAGTGAATTCGGTGTTCGGCAGTCCAAACAGGCTCGACACTGTCTCGTTGGTGTCGATACTGCCGAGGTCGGCGCCGGTCGAGGGGTCGTACACCTCGAGACTCTGCGGCGCGGTATTCAGGATGCCGCCGATCTCGCCGCCGCCGAGTTCCAGCAGCGGGGGTGCCGTGCTGAGCTGAGGGACCAGATCCCAGCCCTCAACACCGGGAGAGGTGAACGGGTCGAGGAGCGGGTCGAACGTGTAGCTGCCGATGCTGAACGCGTCGGCACCGGTGGCACTGACGTCGGCGCTGATGTCCGCAGCAGCGACGGCCACCTGCAGAAACGCGGTCGTCAACAACCCGCCTGTGGCCGCCAAGCCAGCCAGTATCAAGCGTCTATTCACAGGTAATTCTCCTCAGTTGCTCGGTGGTGTGATGCGGGGCGGGCGTGTTGTTACTTGTGAGTAACGTCACGGGACATTACTCAGCAGTAATATAGAAAGTCAATACAAAATCTTGGGCAAATCTCAGGTTGACAGGCAACAGTCAGCTAACTGACACGGTGTCAACAGGCAAAATGCGGCTCGGCGAACGGCTAATTCGCAGTTCAGATGGCTGCTTCAGCAAACACGGGTCAACGCAACGCCACTGGGGTCGATCCGGAGCGTTACTCAGTGAGCGCTCAGTCACCGCCCGCTCCGCCGCAGCCGCGACCGAACGCCATATACTTCCAGCCGTCGGCAGAACAGCATTCTCGTGATAGGAGAAGCCGTTTTCACTCCTGAAGAAGGGTGGTCGAACAGTGGCAGGTGCGTGCGACGGCAAGGTCGCCCTGGTGACCGGCGCCAGCCGAGGACTGGGCAAGGCGATTGCGCAGCGATTAGCGACTGAAGGCGCCACGGTCGGCATCACCGCGCGCACCCTCGAGCCCGACCCGAAATACCACGGATCTCTGCGGCAGACGCTCGACGAGATCACTGCCGCGGGTGGATCCGCGGTTGCCATCCAGGCGGACCTTTCAAAATCCGAGGACAGGGAGAGACTCTTCGCGGAGTTGGTCGAAAAAGCAGGCGCACCAGACATTCTGGTGAACAACGCCGCCGTGACGTTTCTCCGCCCGCTTGACCAGTTTCCAGAACGCCGCGCGCGATTGATGATCGAAATGCATGTCGTGGCGCCCATGCATCTGGCCCAGCTGGCGATCCCGGCCATGCGCCAACGGGGTCGCGGTTGGATCCTCAACATCACATCGGTGGGCGGCGATCTGCCTGAAGGGCCGCCGTTTTCGGAGTTCGACCGAACGGCGGGCTTCGGGGTCTACGGCACAGTCAAGGCGGCGCTGAACCGGCTCACCAAAAGCCTTGCGGCCGAACTCTATGACGACGGCATCGCGGTGAACGCCGCGGCCCCGTCGAACCCGGTTGCGACCGAGGGCGCCGGCGCGCTCGATCTGGCTAAGACCGACACCGAGGATATCGAACTCATCACCCACACCGCTCTCACCCTGGTCACCGCGGACCCGAGAACGACGACCGGGCGAATTGCCCAAACCCAGCCGTTTTTGCGGGAAATAGGGTGGTTGCACTGACCGACCCGCTGCCGGCCCAGCTGACCGAAAGACTTTCGTCACGAGACGTTTCGGCACTGCGCCCGCTGGCGGGTGGAGCATCCAGCCTCACCTACGCGGGACGGATCGGAAATCAACGTGTCGTCGTCAAAGTCGCACCCCCGGGGGTCGAACCAATCGCGCACCGCGACGTCTTGCGGCAAGCGCGCCTCATCAGGGCTCTCGGACCGACACCGGTTCCCGTCCCGGCGGTCCTTTTCGAGGACCCGGGCGAACCGCCCGATGTGCCGCCGCTTTTCGTGATGACGTTCCTCGACGGAATTGGCTGTGAGCCGCTGTTCGATGATGTCGACGCCGGTCCTGGAACCGTTGTGCGGGAACGCTTTCGGAATGCAGCAACGGTCATGGCTCGGCTGCATAGCCTCGAGCCGGATCCCCTGGGGCTGGCCACCGAGCAGTCAAGCGGCCCGGGCGACGAAGTCGAGCGCTGGTGCCGGACGCTGGAAACGGTCGACGCCGCACTGACCCCGGGATGGCAGGACGTCGCAGCCGCTTTGCGCGCCAGCACGCCACCGGCCATGCCGGCCGCGATCGTGCACGGCGACTTCAGGCTCGGCAACCTGTTGGCCGAGAAGAGCCGTATTTCCGCGGTGATCGACTGGGAGATCTGGTCGATCGGGGATCCGCGCGTCGACGCCGGCTGGTTCCTCATCAATGGCGATCCGTGCACCTACCAACGACCTACGAGGTACGCGAAGGTGGTGCCGCCGGTCAACGAACTCGCGGCCGTCTACCGCGAAGCAATGGAAGTCGAAGTGCCGGAACTGAATTGGTTCTGCGCGCTGGCCTGCTTCAAATCGACCGCCACCTGGTCGCTGATCATCAAGCACAATCGTCGGCGTCCGACGCCGAATGCAGATCTAGAGACGATGGTGCCGGTGCTGTCTCAGCTACTGGGGCGGGCCGTCGAACTGCTCGATTAGCTGTGCGGAATGCCATCCGGCAGCGCGGCGGGGCCAGTGTCGGAGAATCCTTGCTGGATTCCCTGGTTGATCAGGCCCTGCGGAGGAGTGAAGAACTGGACGATTGGTCCCTGGGGGATCGGGTCTTGGCACGAGCAGCTGAGGTCGCCAAACGAGGCCGGGTCAGCGATCGCCGGCACTGCGGAAAGCAAAGCTGCGGGAACGGCAATAGCGGCTGCAACGAGGACTTTTGTGATCATTTGAAGGTTCTCCCAGATACGACTGACATCAATAGTACCGGTTGCGACCGCCGGTAGGCTGCGCAAAAATCGGGGACCGGCTTTCAGCCGGAGAACTGCGGGCAGTACGCGCCCACGCTCGCGCCGACGAAGTACCCGGCGTGGTAGGGGTCGAGGCCGCTGCGGTCGATCACCTCTTGAGCCACGTCGTCCTTGGTTCGCCCATTGCCGAGTTCCGTGCATACCTGATGAGCGGCCTCGATAGCCGCCTCCGGTGAACGGTAGTTGATGCCGCGGGACTGCAGTGCAGCCAGAAATTTGTCGTCGATCGGGTCGGCACGGGCCGCTGGTGTGGCAATCCCCACTAGTCCCTGTAGCGCGATGGCCGTCAGCGCCGCGGCCAGTGCCAATTTCGGAAAGCCGACATCAATTCGCGCCCACAGCGGCGATCGAAAACGGGATGCTGTCATTGGTAGGCCCTACGAGCGGAAGAGGCGAGACCGGTCTCGGTCACATCTAAGCCTCATCGACACTTCGCCTTTCAGCCTCGGCTCATGCGGAGCAGCGGTCTGCCGCTCGGTCATAGTACTGCGGGATGGCGAACTTTCGGTTTGGTGATAGGGCCTTTCTGCCCTACGGCATATCGTTGGTTCCCACCCACGATGGACGTGTGATCTTAACAAGCGCCTCAGCGTGCCCTCAGCGGATCCGAGGACCTCGGTGACCGCGAGAACAAGTGGCGGCGCTGACGTTTCGACGTTGACCGCGCCGGGTGTCGCAGCGGCCGACACCCGTCAGGTAATGAGCTGGCTGGCTACTTCCGTGGACGGTCTTTCGAGCACCGAGGCGACGGCGCGCATGGCGCGTCACGGGCCGAACGCGATCCGCACCCACCACGTGAGCGCCGCGGCTGTGCTCGGGCGTCAATTGCGCAATGCGGTACTCATGTTGCTTGCCGGAACGGCGATCGTGTCGTTCTTCCTCGGCGACAGCATGCAGGCGGTCATCATCGGGGTCATCCTCGCAGCCAGCATCGCATTGGGATTCGTCAACGAGTATCGCGCCGAAAAAGCTGCTGCTGCTTTGCATTCACAGATGCAGCACCGTGCGGTGGTACGCCGCGACCGGGAATTCGTCACGCTTGATGTCGTTGATCTGGTGCCGGGAGACGTGATCCGGCTGTCGCTGGGCGAGGCGGTGCCGGCCGACGTGCGACTCATCGAGGTGAGCGGCCTGGAATGCGACGAGAGCATTCTGACCGGGGAGTCGATGAGCGCGGAAAAATCACCCGCGCCGGTGCCCACCGGGACGGAGTTGGCTGAGTGCAGCGACATCGCGTTCATGGGCACGATCGTCAGCGCCGGCGAGGGCCTGGGAGTTGTCTACGCCACCGGTAAGCACGCTGAATTCGGGCGTATCGCAGCAGGTCTCGGCCAAGCTCAACCCGAGACCGATTTTCAGGTCGGGTTGCGTCGGTTCTCCTATCTGCTTCTCCGGGTGGCTATCGCCTTGATGGTCGTCATCCTGATCAGCAACTTGTTGCTCCGAAAGCCAGTGATCGATTCGATACTCTTCTCGCTCGCCATCGCCGTCGGTATCACTCCGCAGCTGCTACCCGCGGTGGTCAGTGCCAGCCTTGCGACCGGGTCGCGCGAGCTCGCCAAATTGAAAGTGCTGGTCAAGCGATTGGTGTGCATCGAAGACCTCGGCGATATCGACATCCTCATCACCGACAAGACGGGCACTCTCACTGAGGGTCGGATCAGTCTGGTCGACTCGATAGATGCGGCGGGCGTGCACAGTTCATCCGTGCAGCGACTGGGCCTATTGGCCTCCGACGTCGATCTGCGATCAGGGGGAGCCAGCGCCAATGCACTTGACGCGGCGTTGTGGGCAGAACCTGGGACGCACCGTCTGGTTGAGGGCGCGGATCGGCGGGTGCTCTTGCCTTTCGATCCGCTCCGCCGGGCGACGTCAGCGCTTGTCGATGACGGTGGAACCCGAGTACTGGTGACCAAAGGTGCACCCGAGCAAGTGATGGCCCGATGCCGGCCGCCCGGCGCTGAAGCCACCAAGGTGCTCGACGCGCTGTTTGCGGCGGGTCGGCGGGTGGTCGCGGTGGCGGCAAAACCTGCCCCCGAGTTGACCACCATCACGCCCGACGACGAGAGCGATCTCGTGCTGGCCGGCTTCCTGGTTTTCGCCGACGAACCCAAATCCGCGGCGCAACAGTCACTCAAAGAGCTTGCCGCGCTGGGAATCGAGGTGAAGATCGCCACCGGCGACAACCCGCGCGTCGCTGAAAAGGTCTGCGACGATCTGGGTTTGATCTCGAAAGGCACGATCACCGGCGGTGAGTTGTATGCCTTGGATGACGACGCATTCACCGAGGCGGTGCAGGGAAACACGATTTTCGCTCGTATCTCACCGGAGCAGAAGGCGCACCTGGTCAAAGCGGCTCGCCGGGGCGGGCGGTCCGTCGGTTTCCTCGGCGATGGGGTCAATGACGCGCTGGCGCTGCACGCCGCCGACGTCGGAATATCGGTAGACAGCGCAACCGACGTCGCAAAAGACGCTGCCGATGTCGTGCTGCTCGAAAAAGATCTCGGTGTATTGGCAACCGGAGTTGCCGCGGGCCGTCGTATCTTCGCCAACACGATCAAGTACGTGTTGATGGGCACCTCAAGCAATTTCGGCAATATGTTCAGTGCGGCGGCAGCCTCGGCGCTGCTGGCCTTTCTGCCGATGTTGCCCAGCCAGATCTTGCTGAACAATCTTCTTTACGACAGCTCGCAGCTGGCAATCCCCACCGACCATGTCGACGCCGAGCAGCTGCACGCACCATCACACTGGAACGTCGCGTTCATCCGCCGTTTCATGCTGTTCTTCGGACCGATCAGCTCGCTCTTCGACTTCCTGACATTCGGTTTGATGCTCGGCGTGCTACACGCCGGCGTCACCGAATTTCGCACCGGCTGGTTCGTGGAATCACTTGCCACGCAGACGCTGATCATCTTCGCGATCCGCACCCGCATGGTTCCGTTCTTCCGTAGCCGACCGAGCGGATGGCTGACGGTGACCAGCCTGACCGTGGTCGCCTGCGGGGTCGTCCTGACTATTTCACCGGTGGCCAGGCCGCTGGGCTTCACTCCGCTGCCGTGGCAGTTCTATCTGGCACTGCTCGGGTTTGTCGCCTGCTACCTGATACTTGTCGAGGCGGCCAAGAAGTTGTTCTACGCCGAGCCGATCCATGTGTTTCCGACGTCACATCGCACCCGGGGTCGGCAACATCGAATCCATCGACGCGCCGCCCGGTTCAGCCGGGTCAACGGTGCCTAGCCGATCGGGTCACCCGTGTACCGGCCGCCTCAATCGGGCCTGGATTCCCGGTCCGACTGCCGGCGGCGCGATTTGATCATCCGGTCGTGGACGATGTGCTCGACCAAAATGGGAACGAAAGTTTGCACCGGCGCATCGACGAATTGTTGTGCGGCCTCCTCGCACCACCGCTGTATCTGGGTGGCTCGCCGCGCATCACCAAGGCCCTCGTGCTGACTCAACTTCTCTGCGACATCGTCCAGTGATCGTGCAACCGATGCGGCACTGGTGGCTGGTTGGGCCTCGTCGGTGCGCCGTTGGAACTCGCCGAATGCGCGTTGCGCGGTCTGCTCGTCGGCACCGGGCGCAATCATTTGCAGCGTGAGGTGGCGCCCGTCCTCGGCGATAGCGATGACTCCGCTGGGCTCGTCGTTGGTGAAGCTCAGTAATTCGATTGTGTGGCCATTGATCTCGACCAGCGAGGGCGTTTCGTCCCACCCGTTTCGACTGTAGCCGACCAGCACTACGCGTCCGAGTCTTCCCGATACCGCGGCGAGCAAATCCGGTAACTCGTCCACCAGGCGTCGTGAGTGCGGCCACCAGGCTCCGTCGGCCCGTTCCGAGCGTAGTCGGAAACTGTTGAGCTGCAGTCTACTTGTATGTTGCAGGCTGTTCACCCGTGCTCCATTTCGTCAAAGTCGTGTCACGACACAACATCACGAGTCAATCGGCGGAGTAAGGGTAAGAAGTCCCGAGCTGAACGATCGGTCCGGTCGCCGGCGCGGCTAGCCCCTCGGAATGCCCGCAAGTTTGTCGGCGAATTTTTCCTCGGCCGACTGCCGCAACCGAAGAATGTGCTCGGACGGGAACACATCGGGCGAGGGCTTGCGGTCCTTGAGCAATAGCCGGGCCAGCGTGACCTTGTGCACCTCAGTCGGCCCATCGGCCAGACCCAGCACGAATGATTCGGTGAGGTACTGCACGAACGGCATCTCGTGCGAAGTCCCGAGTGAACCGTGGATCTGCAGTGCTCGCGCGGACACATCGTGTAGCACTTTCTGCATCATTGCCTTGACCGCCGAAATATCGCCGCGCACAGCCTGATAATCGTTGAATTGATCGATCTTCCAGGCGGTCTGTAGGGTCAGCAGCCGAAACGCTTCGATCTCCATCCACGAGTCGGCGACCATCTCCTGCACCATTTGTTTGTCGGCCAGCACGCTGCCCTGGGTGTATCGCGACACCGCGCGCTCGCAGATCATGTCGTAGATACGGCGCACCAATCCCACCGTGCGCATGGCGTGGTGGATGCGTCCGCCACCGAGCCTGGTCTGCGCGACCGCGAAGGCCCCCCCGCGGGGGCCGAGCATGTGGTCGTCGGGCACCCGCACGTTCTCATACCGGACGTAACCCTCCCGTCCGCCACCGTCGAGCGGCTGATAGCCGAGTCCGACGTCGCGCAGGACGTTGATGCCCGGTGTGTCCCCTGGCAGTACAAACATCGAATACCGTTGATAGGGGGGAGCTTCCGGATCGGTCATCGCCATCACGATGATGAACGACGCCATCGATGCGAACGATGAATACCATTTCTCGCCGCTGATCACCCAGTGGTTGCCATCCTGGGTGGCGGTCGTGGTGAACACTTTCGGGTCGGCACCGCCCTGTGGTTCGGTCATCGAGAAACAGGAGATGATGCGGTTGTCCAGCAGTGGCTCGAGGTAACGGTGCTTGAGCTCCGGTGTGCCGTAGTGAGCCAGGATCTCGCTGTTGCCGGAATCCGGGGCCTGCGAGCCGAAAACGATCGGCGCGCACTCGGACCGGCCCAGAATCTCGTTGAGCAACGCGAGTTTGACCTGGCCGTAGCCGGGTCCGCCCAGATGCGGGCCCAGGTGGGTGGCCCACAACCCACGCCCCTTGACGATGGCCTGCAGCGGCGGTATCAACGCCTGGCGAACCGGATCGTTAAGATCGTGAGATTCCTTGACAATGAAATCAATTGGCTCGCACTCTGCGCGTACGAACTCGTCGACCCATGCGAGTTGCGCCGCCCATTCCGGGTCGGTCGAGAAATCCCACGCCACGATCGTCCTTTCGCTACTGCGTTGCTGCCGCTGCGCTCTGCCGCCCGCTCATGACGACCAGGACTGACGGCGCGCCGCCGCCTCCTCGGTGGCGTGGCTGAGCACCTGATTTCGATTCTCTAGTTCTAAAGCGGGACTGAGCCCGGCGGCATCGGTGTTGACCTGTAGAGCCCGCTTGGTCAACTGGACGCCCAGCGGAGTGAGTTCGGCTATCTGCGAGGCGATTTCGAGGGCCCGGTCGGCGAGCTCCTCGGGTTCGGTGAGCTCGCTGACCAGCCCGCGGCGGTCGGCCTCCCCGGCAGGGACGGTGCGCCCGGTGAGCATCCAGTCGGCAGCGACACTGGTGCCGACGACACGCGGCAGGAAGTAGCTCATTCCCATCTCGGCGCCGGACAGCCCGAGCAGGATCGCAGCATTGCCGAATGTCGCTGCGGTCGAACAGATTCGGATGTCGGCTGCCAGGCAGATCGCCAGCCCGGCACCCACGCATGGCCCGTTGACCGCTGCGATCACCGGTTGCGGGATGTCGCGGATGGCCCGCGGCAGTGCCGCCATTGCTTCCTGGAAGCGCAACCGGTCGATCGCGGGCGCCGTTGCCTCCGGTATTCCCGCGCCGAAATCGCGCAGGTCGATGCCGGAGCAGAAGCCACGTCCCGCGCCGGTGACGACGACGGCACGGACCGAGGTGTCGGAAGCCAGATCGGCGAGGGTGTCAGTGAGCTCAAAGAGCATGACCTCGTTGATCGCGTTGAGTCGCTCGGGCCGATTCAGGTGCAGCACGATCACGCCGTCGTGCGGCCGCTGCACGCTCAACGTCTGGGTCGCCATCGACCGAGCTCCCTCCGTCGCGAACCCTGGAACACTGATTCGCAGATTAGGAGAATGCTATTCTTCCCGACCGCACGAGCGCAACGAAGCTAGACGAAGTCCGATCCACCATCGACATTGACCGTCGCGCCGGTCACGTAGCCGTTCCGCTGGGAGGCCAGGTAGGTGGTGATCGACGCGATCTCCTCGGGGAGCCCGGCGCGGCCGAGATCGCAGGGCTGGTGGAAGTTGTTCTCGATCCACGTCATCACATCGCGCGGGTCGGACGCGTCCAGGCCGTCAGCGGCGAGAATGTCTTTGAGATTCTCGGTGAAGCTCGCGGTCACGATCGTGCCCGGACACACACAGTTGACCAGGATCCCATCCTTGGCAAGGCTTTTCGAAAGGTTCTTGGTGACGCTGGACAGAGCGGCCTTCGACGCCGTGTAGGCGACGATGCGCGGACTCTGCCGCTGAATCGAATGTGCGGACAGGGTGACGATGCGGGCCCAGTCCGCGGCGCGCAGCATCGGCAGCGCGGCGCGCACCGACCGGACGCCGGACATGGTGCCGAGCGTGAAGGCCGCGTCCCAGTCGGAGTCGTCCATCTGCTCGAAGAACCCGTCGCCCGGACCGATGGTGTGCACCAGGCTGTTCAGCTGCCCCCACCGCCGGGAGACCACGTCGAAGCCGGCCGCGATTGACGCGGCATCGGTCATGTCCACGCTGATGCCGACGGCATCGGGCGCGCCGGCCGCCCGCAGCGATTCGACCGCGGCATCCAACGCGCCCTGGCCGCGCGCCATCACTGCGACCCTGGCTCCCTCGGCGGCCAGGGTCTGCGCGATCGCCAGTCCCATGCCCTTGCTGCCGCCGGTCACGACGGCGTGCGATCCGGCTAATCCCAAGTCCATTGCTAATCCTTACGGTCGGGTCATGTCGTTGATCTTTTCGTGCTTCACCCCGAGTCCGCGCAGACAGAAGCGCAGAGCCCGACGTCGAACCTCGAACCGCTCGTCATCCCTTGCGGCCCAATGTCGTTCGGTGCTCGCCCACACCACGCCCTGGATGGACTGAGCTTCGCTCGCCGGATCGATGTCGTGAAACATCCCGCTGCCCAGCCCGTGTTCCAGCTGCTCGATCAACGGCTTGAGCATTTCTTCGAAAGCCGGCTGAATCAGCTCGGGCGCAGCGAACATCTGCGACTGTGCTTCCAACGACAAGCGGCGCAGGTCGGACTTGATGTTCTCGTCGAATGCCAGATCAAGACGGCCGTCAATCCAGGCGGCAACCGCCTCGACCGGATCTCCGGCCTTCGCCATCTTCCGTTGCAGCCTGCGCCTCTCGGCGTGTGCCATCTCGAGAAAGACCGCGGCGACCACCTGATCCTTGGACTCGAAGTGACGGTAGAAGGCACGGGTGCTCAGCTCGGCCCGGTCGAGGACGGCAGCAACGCTCAGCCCTCGGACTCCTTGCTCACGCAGTGCTTCTGCGGCGGCCGCCACGATGGTCCGGCGCACGTCAGGGTCGGGCGCAAGCTTGCTGCGTCGTCGGGTACGTGCGGCCGTCACCCACACCGCCTTAAATGAGAACAGCGTTTTCGCTTAGTGTTCGAACACTGTGACAGCGGACCACCGCGATTGTCAACGGCCGGATCCGGACCTTCCGCACCGGACCCAAGTGGCGAACGGTATGAAAGAAGGGTGACCGCTCTTGAGACGGCTGCCGGTGCGACGATCCTCAGGTTCGACAACGCACCGGTGAACGCCCTCGACCTCGACCTGCTGGACGTCATCATCGCCTCGATGCGAAGCGTCGAGGGGCCACTGGTCCTCACCGGCGCCGGCCGGGCCTTTTCCGCCGGTGTCGACCTGCGGGCGCTCGCCGACGGCGGTACCGACTACGCCGAGCGGTTCGTCGCCGCGCTGTCCGAGGCCTTTCTGGCGATCTACGACCACCCCGCGCCGGTGGTCGCCGCGGTCAACGGTCATGCGATCGCGGGCGGTTGCGTCCTGGCGATGTGTGCCGACCTGCGACTGATGTCCGGTGGAACGATCGGCCTCACCGAGTTGTCGGTCGGCGTCCCGTTCCCAGTGGCGGCACTGGAGATCTGCCGGGCCGCCATGGGGACGTCCGCGGCCCGTGCTGCGTTACAGGCCAAGACAATCGGCGCCGACGCCGCGCTGGCGCGTGGCTGGGTCGACGAGGTGGTCGGCACCGACGAGCTGCTGGACAAGGCGTTGGCCGCGGCGCGCGAGCTAGGCCAGTATTCGCCGGCTGTCTACGCCGCCACCAAGACTCAGCTGCACAAACCCGTCCGCGCCGCGATCGATGCGGGTGCGGTGGCGGATGCCGACGTGCGCGCCAGTTGGATCTCCGAGGAAATCCGCGGCCGCATCAACGGTTTTCTCGAGTCGCTGGCCCGCGGCCGGTGAGGCTCTGGATCGCCCACGCGGAGCGGGTAATCAGCGAACAGATTCCCGCGCCGCCGGACGCGGTCCGTGACTTCTACGTCGACCTCGACAACATCAAAGATCTTCACCCGCTGGTCGTTTCGGTGGAAGTCCTCGCGCACGACCAGACCGCTGACGGCTATCAGAAAATCTATCGGGTGCGCGACCGGATTCCGTTGGGGCCGTTGTCGATAGGCATCACCTACCGGGCGCGGGTCCAGGTGCCGGCGCAAGGAGACGTGATTACCGAGGCGCGCCAATTCCCGCGGGTCCGGCTCAACGGCATCGTGAGTTTTGAGCCGACCCGCGGGGGCACCCGTCTGACCGAACGGTTGAAGATCGCGGCTCCCCGGCTGCTCGCCGCGTTGACGCAACGTGAGGCGGTCGAGGCCCACGTCGCCATGCTGGCCGGGATCCGCAGCCACTTCGAAAACCTCTGAGATTCAGGCGAGTTGCTGGCGTAGATTTTTCTTCAGCACTTTCCCGTAGCTGTTCTTTGGCAGCTCGTCCACGACCAGATACCGTTTCGGCCGTTTGAAGCGGGCGATCCGGGTCAGCAGATGGGCATCGAGGTCGGCAGGGTCGGCGGCTCCCACGATGAACGCCACCACCACCTCGCCCCACTCCGCGTCGGGCGCACCGACCACGCACGCTTCCGACACGTCCGGGTGTTCGAGCAGCACCTCTTCGACCTCGCGCGGATAGACGTTGGAGCCACCGCTGATCACCACGTCCCTCGACCGGTCGTGCAACGTCAGATAGCCACGCGCGTCGAAGGACCCCATGTCCCCGGTTCGCAGCCAGCCATCCCGCAACGTCTCGGCGGTGGCGGCCGGATTGCCCCAGTAGCCACCCATCACAACGTCTCCGCGACAGACTATTTCGCCAACATCGCCGATCGCCGCCGGTGTGCCGTCGTCGCGGAGCACCGCGACGTCCACGCCCGAGCGCGCGTAGCCGACCGAACCCAGTACCGCGTCGTCGGCGTCCTCATGGTCGGCGCGGCGCAAGCCGGTGATCGTCATGGGTGATTCGCCCTGACCGTAGATCTGCGCGAATACCGGACCGAACGCCGCGAGCGCCTTTTTCATGCTGTCCACATACATCGGACCGCCGCCGTAGACGATGGTCCGCAGGTGGTCCGGCCGGGCGCGACCGGACTCGATCACACGCTGGACCATGGTCGGTGCCAGAAATGCGCTGGCCCCCGGGTGGTGTTCGCAGAGGTCGAGGAATTCGTCCGGTTCGAAGCCGCCGCGCTCCGAGATCACTTGCCGGGCGCCGCGTGAGACGTAAGCCGGGATGTAGAGACCGGATCCGTGCGACATCGGCGCGGCATGCACCAGACTGCAGTTCTGGTCGGGTGCATCCATGTCGGCGAGATGCGCGACGGTCATCGCCATCAGGTTGCGATGGCTGAGCATCGCTCCCTTGGATTTGCCGGTGGTACCGCTGGTGTAGAACAGCCAGGCCAGCGTCGTCGGGTCGGTATGTGGCACCGCTGCGACGGGTGCGCCAAAGCGACTGGAATACAATTCGGAATCAACGGCTTCCGCGGCATAGCGGGAATCCAGCTCTGCGGCGATCTTCGGCGACGCGAACACCTGCGCGGCGCCCGCATCATCGAGGATCTGCGCCATCTCGCGGGGATGCAGCTTGTAGTTGATCGGTACCGCCACGCACTCGGCGGCCCAGATCCCGAACAGCAGCTCGACGATCTCCGGCCGGTTCTCGCTGGCGATCGCGATCCGGGCACCCGCGGTGTGGTCCTGACGGATCGAGCCGGCCAGACTCAGCGCCCGCTCGCGGAGCTCACGCCAGGTACAGCAACAGTGTCGGCCGTGATACACCGCGCCGTGGTCCGGAAAGCGTTGCGCCACTTGATCGAGCAACGCGAACAGGTTCACTGCGCTGTCCACTCCGAGGTCAGCGCGTACTTCGACAGGTACTTCGTCGTGCTCCATCCGCCATCGACGACGATCGTCTGCCCGTTGATGAAGCTGCCGCCCGGCGAACACAGGAATGCCACGGTGCTGGCCACGTCGTCGACGGTGCCGAGTCGCTGATGTGGGGTCATCTCGACCTGCATGCGGCGGAACCGCGGGTCTTTCAGCCGTTCTTCGGTCATCGCCGTCTGGATCACCCCGGGGGCGACGGCATTGCACCGTATGCCGTGCGCCCCGTATTGGGCGGCGATGTGCAGGGTCAGGGCGGTCAGGCCGCCCTTTGCTGCGGAGTAGGGGCCACCGCGCAGGCCGCCCACGACGGCGAAGGTCGAGGTGATGTTGACGATCGCGGATCCGGGTTCCATGTGCGGCAACACCTCTCGGGTGAGCCGGAACGGCGCCCGCAACATCACGTTGAGGAAGTAGTCCAGGGTCTCGTCGTCGGTGCCGTGCAAAGGCGTCGGGTTACCCACCCCGGCGTTGTTGATCAGGAAGTCGATTCGGCCCCACTTCTCAATGGCGGCGTCGACCACGCGCGAGGGTCCGTCGTCGTCGGTCAGGTCCACCGCTACCGACGCGACTCGGTCGGGATCGCCTATTGTCGCTGTCAATTCGTCGAGTCGCTGCTCATTGCGCCCGGTGGCCAGCACGGCCATACCTGACTCGGCCAGCTTGGTCGCACAACCGAATCCGATTCCGCCGGTCGCCCCGGTCACTATCGCTACCTGCATGTCATCCGTCCGTCGTTGTCAGGGCCGCCTGAATCTGATGTTTGAGTACCTTGCCGGCGTCGTTGCGCGGCAGCGCATCCCAGATGACGACCTGCTCGGGCGCTTTGAAGACGGCGACTCCCTGCGCCTGCAGAAAGGCGCGAAGGCTGTCCACGTCGGGCCGGGGCTGATCGTTGGGAACGACGACGGCGCAGGCTCGCTCGCCGGTTCGTGCATCGGGCAGGCCAACGATGGCGATCTCCGCGATACCCGGATGTCCGACCAGGATGTCCTCGATCTCCTTGGGCGCGATGTTCTCACCGTTTCGGATAATGAGGTCCTTGGCCCGCCCGGTCACGACAAGGCAGTCGTCGTCGACCCAGCGGGCCAGATCACCGGTGCGGAAATAGCCTGCAGTGTCGAATGATTCGGCTTCGTCAGTTGCGTGGAGGTAGCCGACCAGCATTTGTGGGCCGCGAGCATGGATTTCACCGGCGTCATGCAACGCGATGTGAGCGAATCCGGCCCGCCCGTCGGTGTCTGCGGCGTGGTCGGGCTCGGCCGGCGCACCGACCGTCGTCACCGGCACCTCGGTCGAGCCGTACACCCGGGTGACGGCGGCGCGCTCGAAATAGCCGGCGGCCCTGCGGATCAACGACGGCGATACCGACGCGCCGCCGCAGACGAACAGCTTCAGCTCCGGCAACCGTGTTCCGGCCCGCTCGGCTGCCGCCAGCAACTGCTCGAGGAACGGCGTCGCCCCGGCGATGTGCGTGCAGCCTTCGCGTTCGATGAGCGCGACGGCGGCGTCGGCGTCCCACCGGTCCATCAGGACAGCCGACGTGCCGAGCAGCAGCGGGCATTCAAACGCGTAGATGGAGCCGCCGATGTGGGCGATGGGCGACGGAACCAGGAACCGGTCACCGGGTTGGATCTGCCAGTGGTCACGTAGCTGTGCGATCAGTGCGTGCATCGAGTTATGGCTGTGTAGAACGCCTTTGGGCCGGCCGGTCGTTCCCGAGGTGTAGAGGATCATCCGCACCGCATCGGGATTCAGCGTGGGCAGCTCGTAGGGTGTGGCCGCCGCGGGTAGCGGCGCGCCGTCGCGGACCACGACGACTTCCGGCGGATCGTCCAGCTCGGCGACAACCCGGGTCAGCATCGACGCGTAGTCGTGTCGTCCGAAAACCTTGGGCACGAACATCATCCGGGTGTTCGCGTCGTCGAGGATGAACAGCAGTTCACGGTTGCGCAGGGACGGCAGGATGGGGTTGACCACCATTCCGGCCATCGTCGCCGCCAGGTAGACGACCGCGGCCTCATGCCAGTTGGGCAGCATGAACGACACCACGCTGCCGACCGGCATCCGCTCCAGCATCGCGCCGGCCAGCGCCCTCGCCCGCTGATGCAGCGTCAGGCAGTCCATCCGGCAGTCGCCGTCGATCAGAATCTCGCGTAATGGTGTCTGGCGCGCCGCGTCGGCCAGTGAATCGGCCAGGGTCTCGCGCACCCACCACCCGCGGGCATAGGCGTCGGCGGCCCGCTCGTCGTCCCAGCGGACCGTGCGTCCCCCGATCAGTTTGGTGTTGGACATGGCCGCTTGTGAGATTAACCGCGGACCCGTCGCATCGTCATCGAGTGACGGAAACGGGCTGCCGGATGGGTGTTGATCGTCACCTGGGCGACTTCGCCGTCCGACGTCGCATAGGTGCGGTGCACTTCGAGCGCTGGGCTGCCGGCCTCGACGCTGAGTTGCTCGGCCAGCAACGGCGAGATCAGCACCGCGGCGATCTCCTGACGAACCTCGACGATGCTCAACCCGAAGATGTCCTCGACCAGAGGGAATATCGGACCGGTATGGCGCGGCAGCAGCCTGCCCACCCCGGCGAACGCCCGGTTGATGTAGTACTCGGTCCGGCAGACCGGAAACGGCGCCCCGTCGACCCGGCGGAAACCCTTGACGGCCAACCACTCTTCGCCGACCGCCAGTCCGGTCCGAGCGGCCAGCTCGTCGTCGACCACGGTCATGCCGGTGGATTCGATGGCGAATTGCGCACCGGTGGCGAAGGCCAGCAGGTCGTTGATCGAGACGACATCCTGGACGTAGGAGTCCGAGGACGGTCGCGGCACGACGAGAGTTCCAGACCGCGGTCGCGATGCGACCAGGTTGTCGTCGCGCAGCCGGCGCAGCGCTTCCCGCACGGTGTACCGGCTGACCGAAAAGCGCTCGCACAGCTGATGTTCGGTGGGCAGTTGTGACCCGACCGGGTAGACGCCCTCGACGATCTCCTTGCGCAGCGCCCGGGCGACCTGCAGGTAACGGTGGTCGGTGGTGTCAGCCATCGCCGGCCCCCGACCGGAATGCCAGCACACTGCCGTCGGCATCGGCGGACACGTACAACGTGCCGTCGGGTCCGGCGGCAATGCCGGCGAACGGTCCCTGCGGTCCGGAAAACGGCGGCATGCCCTTCAGCGGCTTGGGAACCACACCCGGTGGGGCGCCGAGCGGCAACCCGGCGGCGACGGTGTGCCGCGCGCCGTCCTCGTCGACGGCAATCAGGGCCTTGGCGCCCGCGTCCACCACATACAGCCGCCGCCCGTCGACCAGAATGCCCTGCGGACAAACGAATTCGTCGGCCACCGGCTGCGCGCCGGATTCGGTGAGTCTGACCACCCGGCCCGCGCCGCTTTCCGAAACCAGCCAGCCGCCGTCGGGCGCGGCGGCGACGCCGATCGGATCGACCAACCCGGACGCCGTCACTTCGACCTTTCCGCTCCGGATGGTCACCACCCGTCCGGTACCGAATTCGGCGGCCGCGATCGTCCCGTCGGACGCAATCGCCACCCCGTAGAGCTGATCGAATCCGTCCGCCAGCACCTCGCTTTCGCCGCGGGCCGGCCGGTAGCGCGAGACCTGCCCACCGGAGGTGGTGACGACGAACTCGCCCGGACCGGATGGAACCAGTCCGCGCAGAAACCCGGGATAGCCCGGAGTGAATAACATTCCCACGGTGTGCAGGGTGTGGCCGGGGCGCAGTACGTAGAAGTAGGTGCCGTCGGCGACATAGAGTTGCCGGTCGTCGCCGACTGCCAGGTCCAGCGGCCAGTTCAGCCCACCGGGAAGCACGGTTTCGGTTGTGCCATCGATAATTTCGGTGATCTCGCCGGTGAATTGGGAGACGAACAGCCGATCGCCGACGAACGTGCAGTTGTCCAGCCCGGGGCTGAGATCGGCGAGCGCCGTCTGGTCGCCGGTTCGTGGATCGATGCGCAACACCTGACCGCTGTGGACCTGTGTCGAGACGATGTGACCGGCCGCGTCGAATTTCACCGAGTCGGGTACACCCAGACCGGTGGCGACGGTTTCGGGCTCACCGCCGTCGAGCCCGATGCGCCAGATTTCGTTGGCGCCCATCACCGGGAAGTACAGCAAGCCGTCCGGGCCGACTTCCATCGCGTTGGGTGACGGGACATTGTCCAGCAACACCCGCGGCTCCCCGCCGTCCAGGTCGAGCTCGAGAAGCCGTCCGCCCTCGCGGCATTCGCCGACGAACAACCTGCCCTGGTGCACGGTGATGCCGTTGGCCGAGGGGAGGTCCGCGCGCAACACCCGGGTACGGCCATCGCTGCCGCGCACACTGACCCGGCCGTCCATCACCTCGGTGGCAAAGAGATCGCCATGTGGACCGAACGCCACGTCGTCGGGCGCGATGATGTCGCCGCCCTTGGGGCTGATGGTCTCGAGGTGACCGGTGCCGACATCGAGCGCGCTGATCTGACTTCCGGTCACCTGGGCGATGTAGATCCTGCCGTCGGGGCCGGTGCGCAGCCCGTTGGCCCCGAAGAGCCTGCTGCGTGGGGTGAGTCGCTCCATCCGCCATCCCTCGGCGAGGGTCGGTGACGCGCCGGCACCGGCGCGACCTACGTGCGACAACATTCGGTGATGACCTCCGGCCGGTCACGTTAGCAACCGATTTTGGTCCAGACAATAGGCGGACCTAGCGAATTGATCGAGACTTGACGCAGGAGAAATTGCAGAGAATCATCTTCTCGGATATGCATATTTCCTTATCTGGTCCGGACATGGCCTGATCGTATGAGCGCAACGGTGGATAGTTTGCTTCGCCTTGATGGCAGGGTGGTGATCGTGGCCGGAGCCGCGGGCGGCGGCATTGGCACCACCGTCGCTCGCATGGTCGCCGAAGCCGGTGCGACGGTTATTGCGGTCAGTCGCGGCAGGGACAATCTCGACCAGCACATCTCCCCGCTGGCCGATCGCGGCCTGCCGATCATTCCCGTCGCCGCGGACGTCGCGACCGAAGACGGCGTGGCCGCAGCCCTCGGGCAGGCGCGGCGCGCGGACGGCGAACTGCACGGGCTGGTGAACGTGGCGGGCGGGGCCGGCCCGCAGACCTGGATGCCGTCGACCCGGGTGACCCGCAGCGACTGGCGCGACCTGTTCACCCAGAACCTCGAGACCGCGTTCTTCATGAGCCAGGCGGTGGCCGCGGAATTGAAGACTCACCACCACCGCGGCTCGATCGTGTCGATCTCCTCGATCAGCGGCATGAACACCGCGCCGTTTCACATCGCCTACGGCACCGCCAAGGCGGCGATCGCCGCGATGACCCGCACCATGGCCGTCGAATTCGCCGTCGACGAGATTCGGGTGAACGCCGTCGCTCCCGGCGTCACCGCGACACCGGCCTCGCTGACCTACGTCGACGACGACGCCGAGCGTGATCGCCAGGCCATCGCGATGGGCCGGCGCGGCCGCCCCGACGAAATCGCCGGGGCCATCCTGTTCCTGCTGTCCGACCTGTCCAGCTACATCACCGGCCAGACGCTCTTGGTCGACGGCGGGCTCGACCTCCGGTGGACACATTTGGACGCCGACAACACGTCGCTGTTCCTCAAAGACGATTCTTTCCGCGCGGAAATTAAGAGGATGTGATGACCGACCCAGCCAAAGGCGTGAACGCCGAAGCGGCCGAGGAACTCTCGCGGCCGATGACGATCGGTGTCGAGGCCTACATCTCCGAAGACTATGCCCGCGCCGAGCGAGACAAGCTGTGGCGCAGGGTCTGGCAGCAGGTGGGCCGCATCGAAGAATTGCCCGAGGTGGGCAGCTACCTGACCTACGACATTCTCGACGATTCGATCATCATCGTGCGCACCGGCGCGCACGAGTTCCACGCCCATCACAACGTCTGCATGCACCGCGGCCGGCGGTTGATCGACACCCCGGAAGGCGCCAAGAACGCCTGCGCCCGAACCCGGAAGTCGTTCGTCTGCGGCTTCCACGGGTGGAGTTACGGTCTGGACGGCGCGTGTACCCACATCCGCGAGGAGCAGGACTGGCAGGACGCGCTGACCCCCGACAACACCCACCTGCGACCGGTCAGCGTCGACACCTGGGGCGGATGGCTGTGGATCAACATGGACGCCGACTGCGAGCCGCTGGCCGACTATCTGTTCCCGGCGGCAAAAATTCTCGACCCGTTCGGGCTGGAGAACATGCGCTATAAATGGCGCAAGTGGTTGTCTTTCGACTGCAACTGGAAGGTCGCACTGGAGGCCTTCAACGAGACCTATCACGTCTTCACCACCCATCCCGAGTTCAACAAATTCGGCGAATTCAAGGGTTGGGCGAAAGCGCAAGGGCGCCATAGCCATATCGGCTACGACGCGCCTGAGGACATGGAGGCGACCAAGTCCAAGATCAGGCTCGGCACCGGCGCCGATCCGCGGATATCGACCGCGGAGATGCAGGTCTACACAATGGAGGAAACCAACGCCACCACCACCCAGACGCTGGTGAACGCCGCCAAACGACTGGTTGACGAGTTGCCCGAGGGGACACCGGCCGACAAGGTTCTCGAGCACTGGCTGGCTTCGGCGCGTCGCGACGACGAGGCACGCGGCGTCGTCTGGCCGACGATTCCGGTTGACATTCTCGGGCAGGCCGGCACCGCGTGGCAGATCTTTCCCAATTTTCAGATCGGTCAGGGCCTGACCAGTGCACTGTGCTACGGCGCGCGGCCACACCCCAGCTATAACCCCGACAAGTGCATCTTCGAGGTCTCCGTCTTCGAGCTGTACCCGAAAGGCGATGAGCCGCAGACGGAGTGGGAGTACACACCGGTCGGCGACCCCCGGTGGCGGTCGGTTCTGCCGCAGGACTTCTCCAACATGGCCGCCGTGCAGCAGGGCATGAAATCCCTGGGCTTCTCCGGCACCAAACCCAACCCGTACCGCGAACGCAGCACGGTCAACCTGCACCACCAGTTAGCGAAATACATGGGCACCGGTGAACCGCAGGAGCTTTGAGCGATTCCGGCGCGTTGTGCGTCGCTCACGACACGAGCACACGCCGGAATCCCGAGAAGGAGACACGGATGACCGCCGCTGACACACCGTGCGGGCCCACCGACGTACCGCAAAACGTCGACATAGACGCGATGCGGGCCAAGTATGCCCAGGAGCGCGAGAAGCGACTGCGCACCGACGGCGGTGCGCAGTATCTCGAACTCGACGGCGATTTGGCCGACCTCTACGAGGTAGACCCGTACACCCCGGTGACTGACCGCGCCCCGATCGACGAAGACATTGAGGTGGCCGTCCTCGGTGGCGGGTTCGCCGGATTGTTGTCGGGCGCCTACTTGAAAAAGTCTGGCGTGCGAGATGTTCGGGTCATCGACATGGCCGGGGACTTCGGCGGCGTGTGGTACTGGAACCGCTTCCCGGGAATCCAATGCGACAACGACGCCTACTGCTACATCCCGATGCTCGAGGAACTCGACTTCCTGCCGAGTAAGAAGTTCGCCGACGGCGCCGAGATCTTCGCGCATTGCCAGGCCATAGGCAAACACTTCGACCTCTACGACGGCGCGATCTTCTCGACCCAGGTCGAGACCATGCGCTGGGACGAGGGCAGTAAGCGCTGGCGACTGAGCACCACCCGCGGCGACAACATCCGGGCGCGGTTCGTGGTGATGGCGCAGGGCTCCTACAACAAGCCGAAGCTACCCGGCATCCCTGGTATCAAGGAGTACCTGGATGGCGGCGGCCACGCGTTCCATTCGGCGCGCTGGGACTACGACTACACCGGCGGCGATGCCAACGGTGGCCTGCACAAGCTGGGCGACAAGCGGGTCGCACTCGTCGGCACCGGGGCCACCGGCGTTCAGCTGGTGCCGCATCTCGGTCGGGATGCCCGGCAGCTCTTCGTGTTCCAGCGCACGCCGTCATCGGTGGACATGCGCGCCAACACGCCCACCGATCCGGCCTGGGCGGCGACCCTTCGGCCCGGTTGGCAGGAGGAGCGCAAGCGCAACTTCCACAACTGGTCACCGTTTGTCGGGGTGGTCTTCGGCGAACCGGATCTGGTGTGCGACTTCTGGACCGAATTGGGCCGCAACATGACCGCCCGGATTGCCGCCAGCCCGGATCCCGCCTCGCTGGGAATCGAGGAGATCATGGCGATCCGGGAGGAAGAGGACTACAAGATCATGGAGCGGCTGCGGCGCCGGGTGGCCGCCCTGGTCGACGACCCCGACACCGCCGAGGCGCTCAAGCCGTACTACCGCTTCATGTGCAAGCGGCCGTGTTCGAGCGAGACGTACCTGCCCGCGTTCAACCTGCCCAACGTGACGTTGGTGGACGTGTCGGAATCCAAGGGCGTGGAACGGCTGACGGAGAAGGGCATCGTCGCCAACGGCGTTGAGTACGAGGTAGATTGCGTCATATTCGCCAGCGGATTCGAGATCTCCACCGAGATCAGTCGACGCTTCGCGGTCGACGTCATCGAGGGCCGCGACGGGCTGTCACTGTTCGACTATTGGCACGACCGGTACCAGACGTTGCACGGCATGACCACCCGCGGATTTCCCAACCAGTTCTTCACCGGCTTCATCCAGGGCGGCGTCTCGGCCAACACCACCGCGATGTTCGAGCAACAGGCCGAGCACATCGCCTACATCATCAGCGAGGCGCAAAAGCGCGGCGCGACCACCGTCGAACCCAGTCAGGAGGGTCAAGACGGCTGGGTCAGGACGGTCGCCGAACTCGCGATCGACAACTCGGCCTTCGAGATGTCCTGCACTCCAGGTTATTACAACAACGAGGGTGCGGGTGGCGCCAAGGACAATGGTGCGTTTCTCGGTGATTTCTACTCGCCGGGTTTCTACGCCTTCGGCGACCTGATCGCCGAGTGGCGCGCCAGGGGTGACCTGGAAGGTCTCGAGCTTTCGTGAGCGAGTTGCGGTTCGACGATCGGGTCGCCGTGGTGACCGGTGCCGGCCGCGGGTTGGGGCGTGCGTACGCGCATCTGCTCGCCGCGCGTGGGGCGAAGGTTGTCGTCAACGATGTCGGCGGCGGGCTCGACGGCGACGGGCTGGACGCTGCACCGGCGGAACAGGTGGTCGATGAGATTGTCGCTGCCGGAGGCGAGGCAGTCGCGTCTCTTGCGTCGGTCGCGACCCGCGAAGGCGGAAAAACAATTGTCCAGACCGCGGTCGAGCATTACGGCGGCATCGATGTGCTGGTGCACAACGCCGGCAACGTCCGGCGCGGCTCGCTGAAGGAGATGAGCTACGAAGACTTCGACGCTGTCCTCGACGTGCACCTGCGCGGCGCATTCCACGTTGTGCGGCCTGCCTTTCCACTCATGTGTGAGGCGGGCTACGGGCGCATCGTGCTGACGTCGTCGATCGGCGGTTTGTACGGGAATCACGGCGTGGCCAACTACGCGGCGGCCAAGGCCGGGGTGATTGGACTATCCAACGTCGCGGCGCTCGAAGGTGCCGCCGAGGGCGTCACGTGCAACGTCATCGTGCCGGCTGCGGTGACACGGATGGCGGAAGGTATCGACACCTCAGCGTACCCGCCGATGGACTCGGAACTCGTTGCACCCGTGGTGGGTTGGCTGGCGCACGAGTCATGCTCGGTGACCGGCGAACTGTATGTCGCGCTGGCGGGCCGGGTGGCCCGGGCGGTCTTTGCCGAGAGCCCTGGGGTGTACCGGCCATCGTGGACGGTCGAAGATGTCGCCGAGCATCTCGACGGGATCCGAAACATTCAGGCGCCCTTGCTCTTTCCCGTCGTGCCCGACGGCCACAACGAGCACATTCGCTACAGCTTCGGATTGGCGAACCATGGCTAGCTCGACAGGGCCGATGACGGGCGTTCGCGTCGTCGATCTCACTGCGATGGTGATGGGGCCGTATTGCACCCAGATCATGGCGGACATGGGCGCCGACGTGATCAAAGTCGAACCTCCGCAAGGGGATAACACCCGATACATCTCGGTGGGCCCGGCGCCGGGTATGAGCGGCGTGTTCGTCAACGTCAACCGGGGCAAGCGCAGCGTCGTGCTGGATCTGCGGACCGACGACGGAGCGGCTGCATTACGGGCTCTGATCGAAACCGCCGACGTGTTCATCCACTCGATGCGCGCGAAGGCAATCGCCAAGCTCGGCTTCGGCTACGAGGATGTCGCGGCGATCAATCCTTCGATCGTCTACACCAACTGCTACGGATACGGGCGGCGGGGACCGGACCGCGACCGCCCCGCATACGACGACACCATCCAGGCCGAATGTGGCCTGCCCGCAGTGCAAGAGCAATTGACCGGCCAGGCCAACTTTGTCGGAACCATCATGGCCGACAAGGTCGCCGGGTTGACCGCGCTCTACGCCACGATGATGGCGCTGTTCCACCGCGAACGCACCGGCGAGGGCCAGGAGGTCGAGGTCGCCATGTTCGAGACCATGGCCTCGTTCGTTCTCGTCGAGCACGCCAACGGCGCCCTGTTCGATCCGCCCCTGGGGCCCGCGGTGTATCCGCGGACCGTGGCGCCCAACCGCCGCCCGTACCGCACCAGCGACGGCTACATCGCGGCGCTGATCTACAACGACAAGCACTGGAGCGCGTTCATGGAAGCCGTGCGGCCCCCCTGGGCCAGCGAACGGTATTCGAGTCTGGAACAGCGCGCGCAAGATATCGACTCGATCTACGGCCTGGTGGCCGAGACCATGAAAGAGCGTTCTACCGCCGAGTGGTTGGCGCTGCTGGGTGAACTCGAAATACCGGCCGCGCCATTGAATACACCCGGCGCCCTGTTCGACGATCCGCACCTCAACGCCGTCGGCATGTTCGAGACGGTGGATACGCCGCACGGGCCGGTACGGTTCCCCGGCGTGCCGACCTGGTTCTCGCGGACGCCGGGCCGCGTCGCCGGGCCCGCGCCAGAACTCGGCGCCCATACCGCAGAAGTGCTCGCCGACATCGATGCCGCGAGCAGTCATAAAATCGCACCAAATGCCATGCAAGAAAGTGATTTTGCGTCTGCTGGCGAGGGAAAGGACCTGTATACATGACCGTGCCCGTCTATAAACGCATCCTCGACCTGTTCGAGGCCGAGGGGGTTAATACGCTGTTCGGCATCCCCGACCCCAACTTCGTGCACATGTTCGCCGAAGCAGACGCTCGCGGGTGGTCGGTCGTCGCGCCGCACCACGAACTGAGCGCGGGATTCATGGCCGAGGCGGCGTCGCGGATGACGGGTCGGCCCGGCCTGTGCATCGGCACGCTGGGTCCGGGCATGGCCAACATCGCCGGCGCGATCCAGTGCGCGCTAGTGGAGAACTCGCCGGTGATCTTCCTCGGCGGTCAGCGTGCGCGCATCACCGAACGCCGGGTCCGGCGCGGACGCATCCAATTTGTCCGCCAGGAACCTCTTTTCGCCTCCTCGGTCAAATACAGCGCCTCCATCGAGTACGCCGACCAGACCGACGAGATCGTCCACGAAGCGATCCGCCGGGCCATGTCCGGCACGCCGGGTCCGGTCTACATCGAGTACCCGTCGCATGTCATTCTCGAAGAGCTCGACGTGCCAGAACCTTTGCCGCCCAACCGGTATCGGCTGGTTAACCAGGGTGCTGGTGCGCCTGAGATCGCCGAGGCCGCTAAGCTGATCCGCGAAGCGAAGAGCCCAATTCTGTTGGTAGGCCACGGCGTACACACGTCGCGCACCGGTGCCGCGGTGAAGGAACTCGCCGACTTGATGGCCTGCCCGGTCGTCCAGACCTCCGGGGGTACCTCCTACCTTCCGGGTCTGCAGGAGCGAACGTTCCCCTACCTGTTCTCACCGGCCGCCAACGAGGCGGTCGAGGAATCCGACCTGTGCGTCGCGCTGGGAACCGAACTCGGTGAGCCCATGCACTACGGCCGGACCCAGCACTGGGCAGGCAACGATGCGAACCGCAAATGGGTCTACGTCGAGCAGGACCCGGCCGCCATCGGCGTCAACCGTCAGTTCGACGTGCCACTGGTGGGCGATCTGCGCGGCGTTGTCCCGCAACTCGTCGACGCGCTGCGGGACACGCCGCGCACGCGAGCGGCCAATCTCGACAAGTTGGTCAACGCCGACGCCGAGGAACTCGCGCAGCTTGCTGTGAGCGCGCCGTCGGGACGGTCACCGATTCACCCGGCGCGCTACGTCGTCGAGGCCACCAAGGCGTTCAACGATCTCGACGACGGCATCCTGGTCCGGGACGGCGGTGCGACCGTCATTTTCCAGTGGACCTACTCGCAGTCCAAGCCGCGCGACGTGATCTGGAACCAGAACTTCGGCCACCTCGGCACCGGATTGCCGTACGCGGTCGGAGCGTCGGTCGCCGAGGGCGGCAAGCGGCCGGTGATGCTGCTGACCAGTGACTCGGCATTTCTGTTCCACATCGCCGAGTTGGAAACCGCCGCGCGCCTGCAGCTTCCGCTGGTATGCGTGGTGGGTGTCGACCATCAGTGGGGTCTCGAGGTGGGCGTCTACAAGCGCACGTTCTCCCAGCCGTCACCACAGCCCGGTGTGCATTGGAGCAAGGACGTCCGGATGGACAAGATCGCCGAGGGCTTCGGCTGCCACGGCGAGTATGTCGAGAAGGAAGACGAGATCGGACCGGCCATCGCCCGCGCCTACGCCAGCGGCAAAGTCGGGGTGGTGCACGTGTGTATCGACCCAAAGGCCAATTCCGAGGAGATGCCCAAGTACGACCGATTCCGCACTTGGTATGCCGAAGGCACCCAGTAAGCAACGCGACTAAGGAAGAGTGCACGCTATGCGCGAATACCTGAAGTTCTACATCGACGGACAATGGGTCGACCCGTTGCAGTCCAACACTTTCGACGTGGAGAACCCGGCAACCGAGCAGGTGTCCGGAAAAATTTCGCTCGGCTCGGCGGCCGATGTCGACGTGGCGGTGCGCGCCGCGCGGCGGGCCTTCGCGGGGTGGTCGCAGTCAACTCGCGAAGAGCGCCTCGACCTGTTGCAGGCCATCCTCGCCGAATACCAGAAGCGCGCGGACGACCTGGCCGAGGCGGTCACCGACGAAATCGGCGCGCCGCCGTCGTTGGCCGCGGGGCCACAGGTCTTCCTGGGCATCGGGCACCTGACCACGGCCATCGACGCACTGAAGAACTTTTCGTTCGAGGAGCGAAAAGGCGAAAGCCTGATCGCCAAGGAGCCCATCGGTGTCTGCGGGCTGATCACCCCGTGGAACTGGCCGATCAACCAGGTCGCGGTCAAGGTCTACCCGGCATTGGCGACCGGCTGCACCGTCGTGCTCAAACCTTCCGAGGTGGCACCGTTTTCGCCGTACATCTTCGCCGAGATCCTGGACGCCGCCGGCGTGCCGGCCGGTGTGTTCAACCTCGTCAACGGCGACGGCCCCGGGGTGGGCGAGGCCCTCGCGAGCCATCCCGACATCGATCTGGTGTCGTTCACCGGGTCGACCCGCGCCGGCATCGAGGTGGCCAAGCTCGCGGCCCCGACCGTGAAGCGGGTGACCCAGGAACTCGGCGGCAAGAGCCCCAACATCGTGCTCGACGACAGCGCCTTTGCCACCAGCGTCAGCGCCGGGGTAGCCAACATGATGCCGAACTCGGGGCAGAGCTGCAACGCGCCCACGCGCATGCTGGTTCCGAAATCCCGTATGGCCGAAGCGATTTCCGTCGCCCGCGAGGCCGCCGAGAAGGTCACCGTCGGTCCTCCCGGGGCAGGGGCGACGATCGGGCCGGTGGCATCGAGGGCGCAGTTCGAGAAGGTCCAGCGGCTGATTCACAATGGCGTCGACGAGGGCGCGACCGTTGTGACGGGCGGCCCGGGCCGACCGGCAGGTATGGACACCGGCTACTACGTCAAGCCGACCGTTTTCGCTGACGTCACCAACGACATGACGATCGCGCGTGAAGAAATCTTCGGGCCGGTGCTGTGCATCCTCGGCTACGACGACATCGACGACGCCGTGCAGATCGCCAACGACACCGACTACGGCCTGGCCGGCTTTGTTTCCGGAGCCGACCTCGACACGGCCCGTCAGATCGCCCGCAGGATCCGCGCCGGCTGGGTGACGATCAATCACGCATTTGACATGAATGCGCCATTCGGCGGCTACAAGCACAGCGGTAACGGCCGGGAATGGAGCGAATTCGGGTTCCACGAATACCTGGAAGTGAAAAGCATTTTGGGCTTCGCGCCGGAAAATGCGAAGCAATGAAATGTCGCGCCGCCGTCATCCGCGGAGTCGGCATGGACTGGGAGATCCGTGAGATCGACCTCGATCCGCCCCGCGCCGGCGAAGTTCTGGTGCGGATGGCCGTCGCCGGAATCTGTCACTCCGACGACCACCTGTTCACCGGCGACGTGGTGCCGACGCCCGAGGTACTGGCCGCGAGCGGTCAGTCCGCACCGGACTGGTTCCCACTGCTGGGCGGTCACGAAGGCGCCGGTGTTGTCGCCGAGGTCGGGCCGGGTGTGACGGCGGTGCAACCGGGGGACCACGTGGCGCTGTCGTTCATCCCTGCGTGCGGCAGTTGTCGGTTCTGCGTCAACGGCCAGAGCTACATCTGCGATATCGGCGCCAGCCTGTTCGTCCGGGAGATGCCGACTGACGGCACCTGTCGGCGGCACCTCGGTGACGAAAACCTGCTGGCCTACGGACAACTCGGCACGTTCGCCGAATATGCGGTGTTGTCCGAGAAGTCCGTGATCAAGATCGACGAAGCGATTCCGTTTCATGCGGCCTCACTCGTGTCGTGCGGGGTCAGCACCGGGTGGGGCTCAGCGACGGTGTCGGCAGGTACCGAACCGGGCGATACCGTGGTCGTCATCGGCGCGGGTGGCGTCGGGATGAACGCGCTGCAGGGGGCGCGCGCCGTCGGCGCCAAATATGTGGTCGCGGTGGATCCGGTTGAATCCAAGCGGGATTCAGCAAAAGTCTTCGGCGCAACACACATCGCGGCCTCCGCCGAAGAAGCGATACCGCTGGTGCGGGAGATGACGGACGGCCTGATGGCTGACCGCGTCGTCATCTGCCCCGGGGTGGTGCCCGCGGACTTGATTCCGCTGGCGATGGCGTTGCTGCGCAAAGGCGGTATCTGCGTACTCACCGGGATCACCCCGTACACCGAGCCGCCGGTGCCGCTGGTCTTGCAGGAGATGACGCTATCGGCCAAGCAGCTCCGCGGCGCGCTCTACGGCGGAATGAACCCGCGCACGAGTGTGCCGATGCTGTTGTCGCTGTACCAGGCGGGCGCGTTGAAGCTCGACGAACTGGTGACCCGGCACTACCGGCTTGACCAGATCAATGAGGCATTCGTGGATCTGCGGGCGGGGCGCAACATCCGCGGAATCATCGATTTCGCGAGCGTTTAGAACGTCGCCAGGGTCGAATTCATGGCATGGTTCATCTTGGTCGAGCATGCCAACGTTGCCATGTTCGACCCTTCAGGGCGCGGCTCGTAGCGCGAGCAGATGCAAAATCAGGCAAACCAAAGGCTTTTGGGGCGATTTTGCGTCTGCTCGGCGAAACATATACCCGTGTGTCTCCCGCTGATGCGGTCTGCCCGCACCTAAACTGGCGCCTGCATCAAGCAGGGAGGGGCACCCGAGTATCGGCGCCAAAAAAGCCGCCGACCAGCAAACCGGTCGACGCGCTGCAGAGGTGAACACCGAACCGGCCGGGGCGTACCCCGTGCCGGTTCATTCTGCTCGGCAGCCACGATGGGTCGCCCCGCCGCCAAGCCGGCCCACCATCCGCAAGCACAGCGATGACGACACACGCCGACCAGGCATCCGAGCGCTGGACGGCCTGCGCGCGCTCGCCGTCGGGTTGGTGCTCGCCGACCACGGCGGAATCCCCGGGATGTCGGGCGGATTCCTCGGTGTCGACGTGTTCTTCGTGCTCAGCGGTTTTCTGATCACCTCGTTGCTGCTGGACGAACTGGGCCGAACCGGCCGCATCGGCCTGGCCAACTTCTGGGTTCGCCGGGCCCGTCGGCTTCTGCCCGCACTGGTCTTGATGGTGTTGACGGTCGCGGTCGGGCGGCAGTTGTTTTCGCCCGAGGCCGTCGCCAGCCTGCGCGACGACGCCGTCGCGGCCTTTTTCTGGGTGGCGAACTGGATGTTCGTTGCCGACAAGACCGGGTACTTCGCTCAGGGCACCCCGCCGTCTCCGCTGCAGCACGCCTGGTCGCTCGGGGTGGAAGAGCAGTACTACATCGTCTGGCCGTTGGTGCTGGTGGCCGTGGCCGTCGGGCTCGCGGCGCGCGCGCGGCGGCGCCAGAAGCGGGCCACCGTCGGCGCCGTCCGGTTGACGGTGTTTCTGCTGGCCACCCTCGGTGCGCTGGGATCGGCCGCGACGGCGATCCTGCTGGCGTCCGACGCCACTCGCGACCGGGTCTACTTCGGCACCGACACCCGGGCCCAGGCACTGCTGGTCGGCGCCGCCGCGTCGGCGCTGCTGGTCGGCGACTGGCCGGCGCTGAACCGCGGTTGGTCGCTGATTCGCTCTCGCACCGGCAAATGGGTCGCCAGGGGACTGCCGGTGCTCGGCTTGGCGCTACTCGGAGCCGCCGTGCATTTCGCCACCGGCAGCGCCCGCGAGTTCCACGGCGGCCTGCTGATCGTGGTTGCCCTCGCGGCGGTGCTGGTGATCGCCCCGGTGGCCCTGGATCAGCGTGGACCGGTCGCCACCGTGCTGGCCTGGGCCCCGCTGGCCTGGCTCGGCAGCATCTCCTACGGCATCTACCTGTGGCACTGGCCGGTCTTCCTGGTGCTCAACGGTCAGCGGACCGGATGGCACGGGTTGTCGCTGTTCGCGGTCCGGTGCGCCGCCACGCTGGCGGTCTCGGTGGTGTCATGGTGGGCCATCGAACAACCCGTCCGCACGTGGAACCCGATCCGGGTGCCGCTGCTGCCGCTGGCCGGAGCCACCGCGGCTACCGCCGCGGCCGTGACGCTGCTGGTGGTTCCGGTCGTTCCCAAGCACGGTGTCAGCGCGCTGGATGCCAGCCTTCCGCCCGGCGTATCGCCGGTCGCGGTGGTGTCACCGTCGGCTCCGGACGGCGTCCGGCCCGCGCGGGCACTCACCAAACGAGACCCGCGACGCCCGTTCACCGTGTCGGTGTTCGGCGACTCGATCGGCTGGACGATGATGCATTTCCTGCCGCCGACGCCGGGATTCCAGTTCGTCGACCACACCGTGATCGGCTGCAGCCTGGTGCGCGGCGGCCCCTACAGCTATCTCGGCCAGACCCTCGATCAGAAGAGCGAATGCGAATCATGGCCGGGCCGGTGGACATCGCAAATCGCCGTCGACCAGCCCGACGCCGTGCTGTTGGTCATCGGCCGCTGGGAGACGGTCGACCGGGTCAACGAGGGACGGTGGACCCACATCGGAGATCCGGCTTTCGACTCCTACATCAGCGCCGAGTTGCGCCGTGCGATCGACATCCTCAGCTTCAGCGGCGCGCCCCTGACCGTCGCCAACCTGCCCTACAGCAGACGGGGTGAACGACCGGACGGCAGCCTGTATCCCGAGGATCAGCCTGAGCGGGTGGACGAATGGAACACTATGCTGGGCAAGACGATTGGTAACCGCCTGGACATTCGCATCCTCGACCTCAAGAAGAAGCTGTGCCCGGCAGGGCGGTACACGGCCGACGTCGACGGCCTCCACGTCCGAAGTGATGGCGTGCACCTCACCGAGGAGGGCGTGCAGTGGTTGACGCCCTGGCTCGAGCAGTCGCTGAAACCGCGCTGACGCGGCGATCGCGCCAACGCGGCGCAGCCGGGTGCAGCGGGTTAACCGCCCGTATAGCAGCTCAGTTCCATGCTGTCGCTCTCCCGGACGGCGAAATTGAAACTCACATAACCGCTTTCGCTGCCGTGGACGTAGTCGAGGTACGAACGCGTATCCGCACTTTCAGTGTTGTCGGCGATGACCAGCGCTCCGGGCGACAGCTTGGGCTCCAGCAACTCGATCACCGGCAGGTACAGCTCTTTCCACCCGTCGAGCAGGACGAAATCGATCGGTCCATCCTGCTCGGCGAGGGTCGACAGCGCATCACCTTCGAGGACGGTGATCAGGTCGTCGAGTCCGGTATCGGCAAAGGTCTGCTTGGCCGCGGCGATCTTGGAGTCGCTGATCTCGGTGGTGATCACACGACCGGTGCCGTTGTCCCGTACGGCGGATGCCAGATGAAGCGCCGAAATGCCAAAGGACATACCGAATTCCACGATGACGGCCGGTTTGGTCGCCCGTACCAGCGCGTACAGCAGTCGGCCGGACTCCGGTGTCACCGGGATGTAGAACTCGCTCATTGCGTCGGCGCGTTCCCGGACGGTTTTGGCGGCGGACATGTTGGGGCGTCGGGCGTGCAGCGTCGCCATCTGCTCCTGCGACTCGGCGTACATCCGATGCAGAGTGTCGGCGACTGGGGGACTTTGCAGTGTTGTAGCCATGCCGTCGAGCCTAGGCGTTAATGAACGCGAGCGGGCACTTACCTCATTCGGCGACCCGCTGCGCGCGGCATGGCCGCGCTGGCGATCGCCGCACCTCATCCGGCGACCCGCTGCGCGCGGCATGGCCGCGCTGGCGATCGCCGCACCTCATCCGGCGACCCGCTGCGCGCGGCATGGCCGCGCTGGCGATCGCCGTACCTCATCCGGCCTGCTGCGGAAGCAGAACGATCTTGCCGTGGGTGTGACGCTGCTCGAGATCTCGGTAGGCGTCGACGACGCGCTCCAACGGGTAGGTCTGGGCGACGTCGAAGTCCAGTGCGCCGGCCGCGATGAGGTCGGCAATCTCCTGCAGGACCGCCGTTGTCGACGCTTCGGCACTGCCCTCGGCTTTGGCGCCGACCTCAGCGGCCTTGGCGAACGAAATGATGGTGTTGATCCGCGCGACCGGTACGCCGAGGTCAACGGCCAGCTGGAGATAGTCCGGGCCGAACAGGTCGATGAACGCGTCGACGCCGTCGGGTGCGGCCCGCCGAAGGCGCTCGGCCAGCCCGTCGCCGTACTCGACCGGTTCGACGCCGTGTTCGCGCAGCCACGCCGCGTTGCCCGCCGACGCGATGCCCAGCACCCGCACGCCCCGCTGCGCCAGCAACTGCACCACCAGGCTGCCGACTCCACCGGCCGCCGCCGACACCGCCACCGTCTCTCCCCGATGCGGCGCCACCGCGCGGACCGCGGCATAGGCCGTAGCGCCGACGACGTACAGCGAACCCGCTACCTCCCAACTCATTTGGGCCGGTTTGTGAATCAGCTGGTCGACGGGGACGGTCGTGTGGGTGGCGTGGCTCGACCGCGTAAAACTGAACCCCAGTACCTCGTCACCGACACCGAACTCGCTGACACCGTCACCCACTTCGACGACGACGCCGGCCAGGTCGCTGCCTTCGCCGGACGGGAACGTGGCGGGGAATTGCTCGTGCAGCGCACCGGAACGGATGCCCGCCTCACCGGGGTTGATACCGGCGGCCCTGACCTCGACGAGCACCTCGCCGGCGGCCGGGACCGGCCTGTCGATATCGGTGACGTACAGCACGTCGGGGCCACCGTAACTGTCGAACCGGACCGCTCGCGTTTGTGTCGTTGCCATTCTGCCGCCAACTCGGCCACAGGCAGATGTATTCCGCAACGATGTCTCGAAAAGGGCGAAAAGGGCTATGCCACCACGTTGATCGGATCACCGATGTGGACGGTGTCGAAATACCATGCGGCGTTGTCCGGGCTGAGGTTGATGCAGCCGTGGCTGACGTTGGCGTAGCCCTGGGAGTCGACCGACCACGGCGCCGAATGCACGTAGACACCGCTCCAGGTGACCCGGACGGCATATGACGCGGTGATCTTGTATCCCTCGGACGAGTCGAGCGGGATGCCGATGGTTCGCGAATCCATGACGACGGTGCGCTCCTTGGAGAGCGCGGAGAAATTGCCGATCGGAGTCGGTCGGGTCGGCTTGCCCATCGACGCCGGCATCGTGCGCAGTACCTCGCCGTTCTGGGTGACCGTGAAGGTGTGTGCGGAAATGCTTGCGGTGCCGATGACTTCGTCACCGGTGTCGAAACCCGTCGACAATGCGTGTACCTGAACGCCGACGTGGCTGTGCGCCGGCCAGTAGCCGTCCGGTTTCCACTCGACCACGTTGGGCGCGGGCCAATCGAAGCTGCCCGTGATGTGGTTGGGCGCAGTGACTTTGATGGTGCGCTCGGCTGCGGCGCGGTCGGCCACCGGGCCGGTGAAGGTGACGATCACAGGGTGGGCTACACCGACCACAGTGCCGGCGGCGGGCTGGACCGATGCGATGTCTGCGCTCGGGGTCGGGGGTGCGATCGCCGCGACCGCCGGCGCGGCCGAAGCCACCATGGTCAGCACGGCGGTCAGTGCCGCGGGCCAACCCGCTCGAATCGCTCTACCCACGGTGTCCACCCTCCGAGACGATGCAAGGCCCCGCCTGCATTCGGTATCTCCAATACTGCCCTATGTACTACGCAGCAAATCGGATATTGGTTGCGTGAGTCCTTGTCAGTAGACCATGTTACCGGACATATGCCCTGCTGAGCGCGGGATTATCCACCGTTTGGTGATCGTCGTTCTCTCGGACCGGCCGCGCGTTGGCAAGCATCGGTACAGGCGACGACGTGCGATTCAGCCGTGCCAGCTGCTCCAGCGCCGCACGGCGACGGCGATCACCGGGCCGTTCAGTGAAACCGATTGATACTGAGCATATTTCGCGCGGAGTAGCTCTTGCCCGGCTTGTAGCGTGCGGCCTTCCGGACAGATCGTGGCATCGCCGTCGGCCCGAACCCACCACAACTGTGTCCAGTCCTCGTCGTAATGGTCGACGAGCAGGCTCACCTGCGGGTTGCCTTCGATATTGGCCAGGCGCCGCAGTCGTTGTGTGGTCTTGGGTTTCGCGTCCACCGCGGTATAGATGACCTGCTCGTGCACGGCGAACACCACCGGGACCAGGTGCGGGCGACCGTCGGCCCCCGCGGTGGCCAGCCTGGCCACCCGGGCTTGAGCGAATCGCGCCTCGGGGTCGAAGTCCATGTCTAGTTGATAGTGAGTCCGCCGTCGACGACGATCGTCTGCCCGGTGACATAACCGCCGGCGGCCGACGCCAGCCAGACCGCGGTAGCCGCGAGTTCGCGGTCGTCACCGAGGCGCCCGAGCACCAATCGATGCGCCTGGCTGTCCAGATACTCCGGCGGATATTCATCGGTCATCTCGGTCTTGAAGAATCCCGGCGCGAGGGCGTTGACCCGAATTCCCTTGCGCGAGCCCCATTGTTGGGCCAAGTCCCGCGTGAGCCCAATGACCGCGGCCTTGCTGGCGCTGTAGGCGGCCTGCGGCAGCCCGGCGGTGGTGATCCCGAGGATGCTGGCGACGTTGATGATCGCACTGCCGGGTCGCATGACCCGCCCGCAGGCCTGCGCCATCCAGTACGACCCGTTGAGGTTCACGTCGACCACCGACCGGAATTGTTCGGGAGTCTCACGGGTCGCGGGGACCGCAGTGCCCACGCCGGCGTTGTTGACCAGCACGTCCACCCGGCCGAAGGTCTCCATCGCGGCGTCGACCAATGCCTGGCACTGCTCGGGCACGCCGACGTCGGTGGCGAGCGTCACCGCTTTGCGACCACCGGCCTCGACGAGCGCGGCGGTGTCGGCCAGCCGCTCCACGCGCCGCGCCCCTAGCGCGACGTCGGCACCGGCCTCGGCGAACGCCTGGGCGAATGACACACCGAGGCCCGACGACGCACCGGTCACTATCACGACTTTGTCGTCGAGCCGGAATGAATCGAGAACGCTCATGGAAGAGACACCTTTGCCGTCGAGTTGCGGTCCAGCCCAAAGCTTTGAAGTTACCGCCTGCTGGATTGTCGGCCGATGGGCGTTCATCGGAGCCGGGAAACCCCGGCGTCGATATGCCCGATTCGGCGATGCAGGCTACGGTTAGATAAACCCAGTTATGTCCGTCGCGGCATAGCTAGCTCATCCAGGTCGAATTTCATGCAGGAGGTGACGGAATGAGCGGATCGCACCGCCGCAAACCGCGGAGGTCGCTGAGCTTGTTCAGTCTGTTGGCGACGGCCGGGCTGGCACTGGCGACGGCACCCGCACATGCGGCGCCGGTCATGCCGCCCCTTCCGCGCGACGTGGCCACCGCGGCCGCGCAGGTGGGTCCGCAGATCGTCGACATCGACGCCAAGCTGGGCTTCCAGAGCGCGATCGGCGCCGGAACCGGCATCGTGATCGACCCCAGCGTGATCCTCACCAACAACCACGTGATCGCGGGCGCGACCGACCTGACCGCGCGGTCCGTCGCCAACGGCCAGACCTTCCCGGCCAACGTGATCGGGTTCGACCGCCAGCACGACATCGCGGTGCTGCAACTCGCCGGCGGCGGACTCCCGGTGGCCAACATCGGCAACTCCGACACAGTGCACGTGGGTGATCCGGTCGTCTTTCTGGGTAACGCCGGTGGCGCCGGCGGGGCGCCCAGCGTCGAGGAGGGCCGGATCGGCGCGCTGAACCAGACGGTGTCGGCCAACGACGCGCTGACCGGCAGCACCGAGACCTTGACCGGCCTGATCCAGGTCGATGCCAACATTCGCCCCGGCGACTCCGGTGGCCCGACGGTCAACGCCGCCAACCAGGTGATCGGGATGAACACCGCCGCAACGTCGAATTTCCACCTCGGCCGCGGTCAGGGCTTCGCGATCCCGATCAATGAGGCGATGGCGATCGCGGGTCAGATCCGATCCGGTGCCTCGTCGGCGACCGTGCACATCGGGCCGACCGCATTCCTCGGTGTCGGGGTCAACGACGCCGGAGGGGGAGCGGGCGCGGTCATCCGCCAGGTCATTCCGACCGGGCCGGCCGCAGGCGCCGGGCTCAACCCGGGTGACGTGATCACCGCGATCAACGGCCAGCCGGTCAACTCGGCCACCGCGCTGACGAACATTCTGGACCAACACCATCCGGGCGACCACGTCAGCGTGGGGCTGCAGGGCCGCTCCGTCGATGTGCAGCTCGGAGATGGCCCGCCGGGCTGATCCAACTCCGCAGCTCAGCAGACGCGCTGAATTCGTTTGGGCGCATGAGGTTTTCGATGCTGAGCCCCGGGTACGTGTAAGGTCGTGGACTTGATCAGGGACAGACAACACACGTCCGACCATGACCCCGCGGAGGGAAGCCGGGTCGAGGACGGCGTCGTCGAGCATCCCAGCGCCGACGAGTTCAACGAGGCCAAGTCGCTGCCCGCCGACCCGACCTGGTTCAAGCACGCGGTCTTCTACGAAGTACTGGTCCGAGCTTTCCTGGACGACGACGCGGACGGCTCCGGTGATCTACGGGGCCTGCTGCAGCGATTGGACTATCTGCAGTGGCTCGGCATCGACTGCATCTGGCTGCCGCCGTTTTACGATTCACCGCTGCGCGACGGCGGCTACGACATCCGCGATTTCTACAAGGTGCTGCCCGAATTCGGCACCGTCGAAGATTTCGTCGCATTGCTCGACGCGGCGCACGAGCGTGGCATCCGCGTCATCACCGACCTGGTGATGAACCACACCTCGGAATCACACCCGTGGTTCCAGGAATCGCGGCACGATCCCGACAGCCCGTACGGCGACTTCTACGTCTGGAGCGACACCCCCGAGAAATACACCGACGCCCGGATCATCTTCATCGACACCGAAGAGTCGAACTGGACCTTCGATCCGGTCCGCCGTCAGTTCTATTGGCACCGGTTTTTCTCCCATCAGCCTGACCTGAACTACGACAACCCGGCGGTTCAGGAAGCCATGATCGACGTGCTTCGGTTCTGGCTCGACCTCGGGATCGACGGGTTCCGGCTGGACGCGGTGCCCTACCTGTTCGAGCGCGAAGGCACCAACTGCGAGAACCTGCCCGAAACCCACGCGTTCCTCAAACGGGTCCGCAAGGTCGTCGACGACGAGTTTCCGGGCCGGGTACTGCTGGCGGAAGCCAATCAGTGGCCGGCCGACGTCGTCGAATACTTCGGGGATGCCAGTACCGGCGGCGACGAATGCCATATGGCGTTCCATTTTCCGCTGATGCCGCGCATCTTCATGGCGGTCCGGCGTGAGTCACGCTTCCCGATCTCGGAGATCCTGGCGCAGACGCCCGAAATTCCCGACCTCGCCCAGTGGGGAATCTTCCTGCGCAACCACGACGAGTTGACGCTGGAGATGGTCTCTGACGAAGAGCGCGACTACATGTACTCCGAGTACGCCAAAGACCCGCGGATGAAAGCCAACGTCGGCATCCGTCGCCGACTGGCGCCGCTGCTGGACAACGACCGCAACCAGATCGAGCTGTTCACCGCGCTGCTGCTGTCGCTGCCGGGATCGCCGGTGCTGTACTACGGCGACGAGATCGGCATGGGCGACGTGATCTGGCTCGGTGACCGCGACGGGGTCCGGACCCCGATGCAGTGGACCCCGGACCGCAACGCCGGGTTCTCCAAGGCCAACCCCGGTCGGCTGTACCTGCCGCCCAGCCAGGACTCCGTCTACGGGTATCAGGCCGTCAACGTCGAGGCCCAGCGTGACACCTCGACGTCGCTGCTCAACTTCACCCGGATGATGCTCGCCGTGCGTCGACGGCACGAAGCGTTCGCCACCGGGAGGTTCGAGGAACTCGGCGGCTCCAACCCATCGGTACTGGCCTTCCTGCGCCAGGTCTCCGACGAGGGCGACACCGTGCTGTGCGTCAACAATCTGTCGCGTTTTCCCCAGCCGCTGGAGCTGAACCTGCAACATTGGAGCGGCCATACGCCGATCGAGCTCACCGGGCACGTCAAGTTTCCACGCATCGGCCACTTGCCTTACCTGCTCACACTGCCGGGCCACGGGTTCTACTGGTTTCAGCTGTGCGGGTCTGAGGAGTCGCAATGAACTTGCAGTGGTCAGAATGGCTGCCGCAGCAGCGCTGGTATGCCGGACGCGGCCGCCAAATATCAACTGCTGAACCAGGTCTCGTCGTCAGTCTGCGGAGGGGTCTGGATCTCGCGCTTATCGACGTGACCTATGCCGACGGCCCGGCCGAGCGTTACCAGGTGATCGTCGGTTGGGATTCCGAGCCGCCCACGGAGTTCAACACCGTCGCCACCATCGGAGCCGACGGTGATCGGGTCGGCTTCGACGCGCTCTACGACACGGACGCGGCCGCGTTCCTGCTGTCGCTCATCGACACGTCGGTCACCCGAGACGGTGTGTCGTTCGGCAAGGAACCCGAAGCCCAGCTGCCGCTGAACGCCTACCCGCGGGTGTCGGAGGCCGAGCAGAGCAACACCAGCGTTATCTTCGATCGCGACGCCGTCCTGAAGGTGTTCCGTCGCGTCAGCCCGGGCATCAACCCCGACATCGAGCTCAACCGCGTCCTGGGTCGGGCCGGAAACCCGCACGTGGCACGCCTGCTGGGCACCTATGAGCTGACCGATTCGGGCGCCGACACCAGCAGTCCGCTGGGCATGGTGACCGAGTTCGCGGGTAACGCCGCCGAAGGGTGGGCGATGGCCACCGCCAGCGTCCGCGACCTGTTCGCCGAGGGTGACCTGTACGCCTACGAGGTCGGCGGCGACTTCGCCGGCGAGTCCTACCGACTGGGTGAGGCCGTCGCGTCGGTGCACGCCGGGCTCGCCGAGGCACTCGGCACGTCACAGGCCCCGTTCCCGGTCGACACCATGCTGGCCCGGTTGTCGTCCACCGCCGCTGCGGTGTCCGAGCTGGGACAGTACGTCTCGGCGATCGAGCAGCGCTTCCAGAAGCTGGGGGAGCAGACCATCACGGTGCAGCGGGTGCACGGTGACCTGCACCTGGGGCAGGTGCTGCGCACACCCGAGTCCTGGCTGCTGATCGACTTCGAAGGCGAGCCGGGCCAGCCCCTGGAGGAACGGCGTGCACCGGACTCGCCGCTGCGGGACGTGGCGGGGGTGCTGCGGTCGTTCGAATACGCCGCGTACGGGCCGCTGATCGACCAGGCCGACGACAAGCAACTCGCCGCGCGCGCCCGAGAATGGGTGCAGCGCAACCGAACAGCGTTCTGCGACGGCTATGCGGCCGCTTCCGGTGTGGACCCGCGCGATTCGGAACTGATCCTGGCGGCCTACGAGCTGGACAAGGCGGTTTACGAAGCCGGATACGAGTCCCGGCACCGGCCGGGCTGGTTACCCATCCCGCTGCGGTCGATCGGCAAGTTTGTAGCAGATTGATGTGAGTCTTGCCTGAATGAGAGTCCCCGCTCTACACACGGCGTAGTTCCGGTGAAAGCATGGATTCCATGCTGCGAGAAACGTTCGACAGTGAGGCACGCCTGTCGTGGGTGCTGGCAGTGCTCGCTGGTGTGCTCGGCGCCACGGCGTTCACCCACTCGGCCGGCTACTTCGTCACGTTCATGACCGGTAACGCCCAACGCGCCGTGTTGGGTTACTTCCGCGATGACGTGCTGTTGTCGGTGACTGCCGGCCTACTGCTGCTGAGCTTCGTCGCCGGTGTGGTGGTCGCTTCGGTGTGCCGTCGGCATTTTTGGGTGGCCCATCCACACGGCCCGACGGTGCTGACCACCTTCAGCCTGCTCGCGGCAACCGTCGTCGACGTGCTGGACGAGGGCTGGGAGGAAAACCAGCTGGATTTCCCGCCAATCCTGTTGCTGGCCTTTGGTATCGGCGCGCTCAACGCGTCCTTCGTCAAAGACGGCGAGGTGTCGGTGCCGTTGAGTTATGTGACCGGGACGTTGGTCAAGATGGGCCAGGGCATCGAACGCCACATCGCAGGCGGACATCTGACGGACTGGCTCGGCTACTTCCTGCTGTTCAGCAGCTTCATTGTCGGAGCGACCTTCGGTGGTGCGATCAGCCTGTTCGTCAACGGAACCGGGATGCTGGTGTTCGCCTCGCTGATGTGCACGCTGGCGACCGCGTACACGTATTTCCATCAGGATCGACGCGCACTGCTGAATTAGCGTGCGTGCAGTCGCCGACACCTAACCCTTGCGACGACTCGCCGTAACGAGTCGCAACGCTTTGGCGTTTCGACGCGGGCCCCCCGCACGAACATCGGCCGCAGCGCGGGGGGAGCGCTGCGGCCGATGTAGGGGGTGGGTATCTCAGGTGGCGTTGGGTCCACCGCTCAGGGTCCGCTGAATGTCGGGCTTCATGGCGACCAGTTGCTGGTTCCAGTAGCCCCAGTCGTGCGTGCCGTTCGGCGGGAAGTTGAACGTGCCGTTTCGGCCACCCGCGGCGGTGTAGTTGTCCCGGAACTGCTCGTTGGTGCGCAGCGTGAACTGCTCCAGGAACTTGGCCGGCATGCTGTTGCCGCCCAAGTCGTTCGGAGTGCCGTTGCCGCAGTACACCCAGATGCGGGTGTTGTTCTGCACCAGACGCGGGATCTGCACCATGGCGTCGTTGCGCTTCCAGGCCGGGTCGGTGGTCGGACCCCACATGTTGGTGGCGTTGTAGCCGCCGGCGTCGCCCATCGCCAAACCGATCAGCGTCGGCCACCACCCCTCGGAGGGGTTCAGGAAGCCCGACAGTGATGCGGCGTAGGAGAACTGCTGCGGGTAGTACGCGGCCAGGATCAGCGCTGACCCACCCGACATCGAAAGACCCACCGCGGCATTGCCGTTCGGGGAGATGCCCCGGTTAGCCTGCAGATATGCGGGAAGCTCCCTGGTAATGAAGGTTTCCATCTTGTAGGTCTGGCAACCGCTCTTGCCGCATGCCGGTTGGTACCAGTCGCTGTAGAAGCTGGACTGTCCACCGATCGGCATGACCACCGACAGGCCCGACTGGTAGTACTCCTCGAATGCCGGAGTGTTGATGTCCCAGCCGTTGAAGTCGTCCTGGGCGCGCAAGCCGTCGAGCAGGTAGACCGCGTGCGGTCCACCGCCCTGGAATTGCACCCTGATGTCGTGGCCCATGGACGCCGACGGGACGTTCAAAGTTTCGACCGGCAGACCCTTTTTGGAGAATGCCCCCACGGTCGCCGAGTCGCCGATAGCACCGACCAGACCGGCCAGCAGTGCTGCACCGATGGCCGCGATTGCCAATCTGCGCGGCAGCCGTGCCGTCGCGCCGCGGATCTTCTCTGCGAACTTCATAGCTCCTATCTCAACTTTCATTTGCCGCACAAGCGGTCGAATAGCTGTCTGTGGCAGTCAAACACGCGAGTAACTACAAAGCTGTTAGTCGTCTCGGGGTGGGGGATCGCGGTTCGCTAACGATTGGGTCGCGAGTGTCACCTGTAGATAACGGTTGGAACTCGGCACCGAAAAAGCCCCCTGCCGAACAGGATTCGGCAGGGGGCGTTATCTCTTCGTGACTTAACTGACCAGTCGTCGTAAAAGCGTTGATGCAGTGGCGATTCCGAGTGCCGCTGCAATCAGCAACACAACGACGTCCACCAGGCTGAATGCGGTTCCGATCAGGAGTGCCCGCAGGGCGTGCACTTCGTAACTGAGCGGGTTGACCGTACTGAGCACATGCAGCCACTTCGGCATCACGTCGACCGGGTACAGCGCGTTGGACGCGAAGAACAACGGCATGGTGATGGCCTGACCGATGCCCATCAGCCGGTCGCGGCTGCGCACCAGCCCGGCCAGCGTCATCGACAGGCACGCGAAGAACGCCGCACCCAGCATCACGACGGCCATGGCGGCCACGATGCGCAGGGGGTTGATCGTCAACCCGATGCCCATCACGTAGGCCAGTGCCAGCACGCCCACGACCTGGGCCACCGACCGTACGCCCGCCGCGAAGGCCTTCCCGGAGATCAGCGCCGATGCCGGCGCCGGCGTGACCATCAGCTTGGCCAGGATGCCGGCGTCGCGGTCCCAGATGATCTGGATGCCGTAGAAGATCGAGATGAACAACGCCGACTGCGCGATGATCCCCGGCGCCAGAAATGCCAGATAGGACACCGGCCCGGTGTTGATGACGTGCAGGTGGGAGAACGTGGTGCCGAAGATCAACAGCCACAGCGCCGGCTGCACCATTCGCGTGACGAGCTCGGTGCGATCGTGCCGCAGCTTCTGCATCTCCACGATCGCGAATGCGCCGAGGCGGCCGAACGTTGCGGGTACCCGGTGCCATCCGCGCGGCGCGCGGGTCAGGCTGGCCGTGGCGGGCCTGACAGCTGTATCAACCGGCACGGCTGGCAACCTTTCTGCTGGAGCGGATTTCACGGAACGAACCCGACGTCTCGGCCTGCGCCAAGCCGGATTCGGTGTAATGCCGGAACACGTCCTCGAGGGTCGCGCACGCAGACACCGAAGCTTTCAGCTTCATCGGGGTGCCGACGGCGCGAAGCGTGCCGTGGTGCATCAGCGCGACCCGGTCGCACAATGCGTCGGCTTCCTCCATGTAGTGGGTGGTCAGCAGCACGGTCATGCCGAACTGACTCTGCATGGTCAGCACCTGACTCCAGACGCGGTCGCGCGCGATCGGGTCCAGCCCCACCGTCGGTTCGTCGAGCACCAGCAGGGACGGACGGTTGACCAGGGCTTGCGCAACTTCGAGGCGGCGGACCATTCCGCCGGAGTAGGTGCCGGCCGGCCGGTCGGCGACGTCGAGTAACTCCATGGCATGTAGCGCCTCGTCGACACGTTCGGATCGCCGGGCGCGCGGCACTCCGTACAGCCGCGCGAACCACGCCACGTTCTGACGCCCGGTCAGCGCGGGTTCGATCGAAAGCTGTTGGGGCACATAGCCGATATTGCTTCGGATGTCGCTGGTCTGCTCGCGGGCGTCGAGGCCGAAAATCCGCAGCTCACCGCGCTGCACGGGGGTCAGCGTGGTGAGCATCCGCACCACAGTGGTCTTGCCGGCCCCGTTGGGCCCGAGCAGGCCCATTGTCTCGCCGGGCCGGACCTGCAACGTCACATCATCGACCGCGGTGAGCCGGCCGTACCGGTAGGTCAGGTGTCGGCCGTCGACCGCCATCGGTAGCGCTGTCATGGTCATCGCTCCTGTAGTCGTCGAGTCATCGTTTCGAGAACCGCCAACCCCTTTGTCAGAGCCTCGATTTGGTCGTCGCCAAGGTCATTGAGCACGTCGACCAGCAATGCACGACGGGCCGCGCGCGAAGTGTCGACGACCACCTGGCCGGTCGCGGCCAGTCGCAATTGGCCTACCCGGCGGTCGGCTTCGTCCGCGGTCCGAACCAGAAAGCCCTTGTCGACCAGCTTGGAGACCAGGGTGGAGGCGGTGTTGGCCACCAGCCCCAATTCCGCTGCAGCGGCACTGACCGAGATGCCCGGTTGCCGTCCGACCAGCCAGAGCAACTCCGTCTGCGATTCGGTCAGCCGGGCGGAGTCGAAACCTCGCTCGGCTGATCGACGGAGTTGCCGGCGAAATCTGCCGACGACACGTGACAACTCGTTAACGGGATCGATGACGGTACTCACTCGTCTCTGTTTACGAGCTAAGTATGTGTAGACGCTGTGTCTGGGCTAGCAGCGAGCTACTTCTCCAGACGGTGCAGGTCGACGGCGGTGAGCGCGCCTTTGGCGAGGCATGCGGTCATGTAGGTACAAAACGGTTGGCGACGGCGATCGGTCGGCGAGCCGGGGTTCAGTAGTCGCAACCCAGTGGCCGTCGTGGTGTCCCAGGGGATGTGGCTGTGGCCGAATACCAGCACGTCGGTGTCGGGATAGAGGCGAGACATCCGGGCGTCTCGTCCTGCGCTGGCGCCGGTTTCGTGGGTCACTGTAAAGCGCAGCCCGTCCAGCACCACATCGGCCCGTTCGGGCAATCGCGATCGCAACTCCGGGCCGTCGTTGTTGCCCCAGCACGCGACCAGGCGTGCCGATTTGGTGGCCAGTTCATCGAGCAGGTCTGGAACCACCCAGTCACCGGCGTGGATCACCACATCGGCTCGAGCAACTTCGTCCCATACCCGCGTCGGCAGGTCACGGGCGCGTCGCGGTACGTGCGTATCGGCCAACAGCAACAGGTTCACCGGGCCATCCTGCACCAGTCGGAGCTACTGCTCGCTTTCCCTACTACGGGCTTCTGCGCCGGTTTCGCCGACGTCAAGGGCGTCGTCATGGCCGATTGTTCGGCCCACGTACTCGCCGTCGCCGTGAATCCCCGCGCGGCTGCGTGCCTCGTGTGTCTCAGGCTCGACGTCCGATTCAGCTCGGTGGCCTTTACGGCGCCAAAATCGCATGAGTGCGTTTACCCGGACCGAGTTCACGGCGAAACATCCCGGTGGGGTGCCCTGGCTCACGGAGTGGCATGCTGCTTAGCGACGCCGCTTGCAGCTCAAAGGAGAGAAACGCCATGCGCACCTTCGATTCAGTCGCCGACCTCGCCTCGATCAAAGGTGAAAGCATCGGGGAAAGCGATTGGGTGACGATCAGCCAGGAAGACGTCAACCTGTTCGCCGACGCGACCGGTGACCATCAGTGGATCCACGTCGACCCAGAGCGAGCGGCCAAGGGTCCCTTTGGCACCACCATTGCGCACGGTTTCATGACGCTGGCGCTGCTGCCGCGCCTGCAGCACCAGATGTACACAGTCAAAGGCATCAAACTCGCAATCAACTACGGCCTCAACAAGGTTCGCTTCCCCGCACCGGTTCCCGTCGGGTCACGGGTTCGCGCGAAGAGCACCCTGGTCGACGTCGAGGACCTGGGCAACGGCGCCACCCAGGCGACTGTCTCGACCACCGTGGAGGTCGAAGGCAGCGGTAAGCCGGCGTGCGTCGCCGAGAGCGTCGTCCGCTACATCGCGTAGGTCGGTCGGGTCATGGACGCGGGGCTGGCTTCCTGGCTGGATGAGGGACTGTATTTCGACTACCTCGGCTTCGACATCTTCTACCGGGTCGAGGGGAGCGGGCCGCCGCTGCTGCTGATCCACGGCTACCCGTTCAATACCTTTGACTGGCAACCGATCTGGTCGACACTGGCTCAGCGGTTCACCGTGATCGCTCCGGACATGATCGGCATGGGATTCTCCGCGAAGCCGGTGCACTACGAGTATTCGGTGCACGACCATGCCGACATGCACGAGGCGTTGATGGCCCACCTGGGCATCGGCAATGCGCACATTCTGGCCCACGATCTCGGCGACTCGGTGGGCCAGGAATTGCTGGCCCGTCACGAGTTTGGTGATCACGCATACGGCAAGCCGAGCATCGATTCGATCACCTGGCTCAACGGCGGCATGTTCGTCGAGACCTACACACCGCGGGCCGCGCAGAAGCTGATGTCGGGAACTCCGTTGGGCGACATCCTGAGTCCGGTGCAGAACAGCGCGCTGTCGCGCCGTCTGCTGGAGCCGACGCTGCGGGAGATGTTCGGCCCGAACACCAAACCCACCCGGCAGATGATGGACGTATTCGGTCAGATCCTGGATTACAACGATGGCCGCCGAGTGCTGCACAAGGTCGGCCGATTCATCAAAGACCGTCACACGCACCGGAATCGGTGGGTGCGGGCCATGCGCGAAACGGATGTGCCGATGCGGTTGATCGATGGGCCGGTCGATCCCAATTCCGGTGCACACATGGCTCGTCGCTACGCCGAGGTGATTCCCAATGCCGACGTGGTGATGCTCGGCGACGACATCGGGCACTGGCCACAACTCGAGGCGCCAGATGCCGTGCTGGAGCATTTTCTCGCCCACGTCGAGAAGGTGACCGCCGGCAGCTAGTACGCGGAGGTCGCGCCGCTAAGCGGGATGTGCGCGCAGCTCCGGTGATGCGGACAGCAGACCAGACTGACTGAGGGCATCCCGCACGAACAGCTGCACGGGTCGGGAACGGAAGAACCCGATGTGTCCGCCCGGATACCAGACGATCTCTGGTTTACCCCAGTGCTTCCAGAGTCGCGTTACCTGTTCGCGCGGATGCACTAATCGATCTGCGACACCGGCATAGATGAACCGGCCCGCCTTGGGAACCAACGGTGTCATGGACAGCGGCGAAATCATCCGACCCAGAGGAGCGGCCAGCGTCAACGTGTCACGGCGTGGATCGTCACCGCGCAACCCGGCGTGGCGCTGCAACACATCGACGACATCGGCCACCGGAACGCCGAGAATCGCGCAGGTGAGCTCCTTTTCCAGACTGGCAACCAGTCCTGCGATACAGCCGCCGAGGGATAAGCTGTTGAGTCCGATAGCCGATTGCGGCTCTTCGTAACGAATCCACGTCAGCAGTCGCCTGATGTCCCAGACCGCCTGCGCAGTCGCGTGGACGTCATCGAGAATGTCTTCACCCGGGAACACGGCGCCCCTGGGCAGGCCGTGTGCGCGGGGGCCGTGCATGGGAAGAACAGGCAGGACAACGTTCAGCCCGAAGCGTTCGTGAAGTTGCCACGCACGAAAAGCCGTCAGATCGAGTGCTGCGCGGCCCATCTCCGTACCGTGCACGCAGATCAGCCACGGTCGCGGGTCCGGATGACGCAGCAGAAGGGCGTATTCGCGTTGGTTGGCGACGTAACCCATCCATCGTTGGCGGCCCGGCTCGCCCGGATGCGGGGTGTAGCCGCTTTCGAACTCGATACGTTGAAAGGTGGGCTTGCCACCCTTCACCCTGTGGGTAGTGACCTGCGTAAGTGGATTGGGCCGGCCGTAAAACCCGCGCGGCCTGGCCAGCCAACCCTTGTCGCCGTAGAACTCCAGGGCGGCGACGACTTCCCGTTCGATCCGCGCGAATGCACCCGGATCACTCACGGGACGGCGCATTTTCAATCCCCTCAGCACAATCTCGTCGCGAATAGCCTGTCCCGCCAAAGCGAGTGTGGGCCGAGCGATGGGAAGCTCGTCCGGCTCCTGTTCGCGGGAGGGCGCTACCGATCGGGCCAGTAGGCGTCCGGCTTGCGCCAAGGGCTTGAGAGCGCCACTCAGAGCAACACCCGGTGGGCTCAGGTTCGCCCGGGGGTCGTGGTCGTTCGACGACGTTGCCATAAGAGCCGACCGTAGGGTTACTGACGACAACGCGGTAGGGACTCAAGACCCGGCGAAAGTCACTGCAGGAAACCGGTGATGGGAAGCCGTATCGGGGCCCATTGATGCTGCGAGGCAGGACTTTGGTCACTGGTCGCGTGGTCGGGGCCGTCGTAGGGTCGTGGCACTCAGCCGATAAAGGAGACATACCATGACACAGGCGCCGCACAAGTCCGAGTCCCCGCACAAGTCAGAACCCCGCTGGGCGGAACTCTCCGAGGATGTCCTCGAATCAATCGAAGCCGGACGCACGAGAGGCATCGAGGCCGTCCGCACATTCATCGATGAGGTGAATCCCGCGGTCGAGGGAGAGTCACGGCGCAAGACCGTCGTCGACGCCGCGCTGAAGTTGACCGAAGAGCTCGTCACCACCCAGATGGATTTCATCCGAAGCATCGTCCGAAGTGCCGGCGAGGCGGCCAGCAAGTAGTCGCCCTGCTCCGACCCGTGGCCGTCCATAGCTTCCCGCGCTGTGGACGGCCACGCCCATTATGCCAACGCCGTACCGCGCGACGCGCCGAAAATAACTACTTACCACCTGTTTTCGTGATCGCCGACTGCACGGCGCCGATGCGGCTTTGGGCCCGCTGGTCGGCGGCTTTCTGATCTTCAGCCGTGACGACAAGTGCGTCCGGGCCTGGGAATACCGTTGCCGTGTGGCCGGTTTCGAGCCACCGCACCACGTATGGCGGCGAACCATCCGGGGAGTGGACTTCAGTGATCAGGCCGCGTTGGTCGGGTCGATCGATCGTGGTGCCCTTGATCACCAGCCAGTCTCCTGTTGTTGCCTTCATGCCCGTCACTCCTCGACTTCGATGATGTGGACCGCGGCCTCTTCAGCGCTGGCCGCACCACCGCTGATGCCGACGTCCTCAGCGATCAGTTCCGCCTCGGCGTCCTCGCCGAATCCCCAATTCGGCGCGATCAGCCGACCACTCCGGAGACCGCCGGCTTCACTCGACTCGGGGAATTCGTCTTCACGTTCCGCCTCGTCCGAGCGAAGTCTCTCGTCGTCGTCGAGCCACACGTTGAGCCGTGACGCCGGATCCGGCTCCTCCTCGGCAAGTAACTCGTCCAAGCTGGGTTTCGGCCCGAATGCGCTGTGGCCGTACGGTTGCTCGGGCGGCGAGTAGCCTTCGTCGAGAATGTCGTCGACGCCGCGATCGATGAGCGTGTCTTCTGGCTGCAGTTGATCGTCGTCATCTCTGCTGTACTCACCCGCCGCTGGGCCCGGGTCGTAGTTCGTGCTCATGGTGTCATCAACTGCTGGTGATCGCTTGACGGGTGCACACTGCCTAGATGAACTGCGCTACATCCGGCATCGGCACAATCGTGGAATAACTGCATAGCGCTGAGTCTTCCGCGCGGGTAGGTCGGATTGAAGAGTCCTTCGACCCCTGTCACGCAGGGACCAACGCCCCAGGTCGGCTGGTTGTCCTAGAACTCGGCGACCGCATGTTCCAGGCGTTCAGCCAGCCGCGCCTGGGCTTCCGCTCGCCGGGTTGGCAGATGTTGCGACGGGAAAGGTGTTGACACTGGCTGGTATTCGCGAAGTGTACGGCGGGCCACGGTCATCTTGTGCAGCTCGGTGGCGCCGTCGGCAATGCCCAGTGACTCCGCCGCGATCATCATTTTGATGAACGGCATTTCGTTGGACACCCCGAGCGCGCCATGCAGGTGCAACGCACGTTGCACGACGTCGTGCAGCACCGTGGGCATCGCGACCTTGACCGCGGCAATGTCGCGGCGCACCTTCTGGTAGTCGTGATGCTTGTCGATCAGCCATGCGGTGCGCAGAACCAATAGCCGGAACTGCTCGATTTGGATCCAGCTGTCGGCGACCTTCTCCTGCGTCATCTGGAAATTAGACAGCGGACCCATCCGGGTCTGGCGGGACACCGCCCGCTCGCACATCATGTCGAACGCCCGGCGGGCCAACGCGATTGTGCGCATGGCGTGGTGGATGCGGCCGCCGCCCAATCGGGTCTGTGCGATCGCGAAGGCCTCACCCTCGCCGCCGAGAATGTGATCCGCGGGCACTCGTACGTCGGCGTATCGGACGTAGCCATGCGTGGCGTGCGACTCCGTACCGACCCCGACATTGCGGATGATCTCGAGACCGGCCGTTTCGGCCGGAACGATAAACAGCGACATCTTGTCACGGGTGCGGGCTTCGGGATTGGTGACCGCCATGACGATGAAGAATGTCGCATGCCGTGCGTTGGTGGAAAACCACTTCTCGCCGTTGATCACCCAGTGGTCGCCGTCGCGCTCGGCGCGGGTGACGAACAATCCCGGGTCGGAGCCGCCCTGCGGTTCGGTCATCGAATAACACGAGGTGATCTCGCCTGCGAGCAGCGGCTCCAGATAGCGCGTCTTCTGCTCCGGGGTGCCGAACAAGGCCAGGATCTCGGCGTTGCCGGAGTCGGGTGCCTGCGATCCGAACACCGATGGGGCCCAACGGGACCGGCCCAGGATCTCGTTGAGTAGCGCGAGCTTGACCTGGCCGTAGCCCTGGCCGCCGAGTTCGGGCTTCAGGTGCGCGGCCCACAGCCCATGATCGCGGACCTGCTGCTGCAGCGGCCGCAGGACGGCCATGGTCTCGGGGTCCTTTTTGTCGTACGGGTCGAGCGACACCAGGTCGAGCGGCTCAAGTTCGCTGACCATGAATTCTTCGACCCAGTCGAGCTTCTGCTGGTACTCAGGGTCGGTTTCGAAGTCCCACACGAGGTGGACGCTACTACGCTGGCTGCTGATGACAATCCACACGCGTCCCGGGCGCAAAGCCGACGTCTCCGAGCTGTCCCACGCGCTCGGCCGGGCGTTCTTCGACGACCCGGTGTCGATCTGGATCATGCCCGACGAGCAGGCACGGGCGCGGCACCAGCGGAAATTCTTCGCGACCGTCACCCGTCACCATCATCTGGCCGGCGGCGGTGTCGAGGTGGCCACCGACGGGTCGACGATCGGTGCGGCAGCGCTGTGGGACCCGCCGGGCCGCTGGAAGCAGTCGACGCGCGAACAGCTGATGATGCTGCCGTCGTTCGCCCTCGGCTTCGGACCGCGGCTGGCCATGGGCCGCCGACTCGGTGAACTTTTCGCGGCGATGAAGTCCCAGCACCCCGAGGAGCCGCACTGGTATCTGGCAGTGATCGGCAGTGATCCGTCGGTCCGCGGCAAAGGCTACGGTCAGGCGCTCATGCAGTCCCGTCTCGACCGCGTCGACGCCGAACACGCCCCCGCCTACCTGGAATCCAGTAAGGCCGACAATGTGCCGTACTACCAGCGATTCGGCTTCGAGATCATGCGCGAACTCGTCATCCCGAACGGTGGCCCGACGCTGTGGCCGATGTGGCGTGAGCCGCGATAGGTCGCGGTGTTTAACCGCCGCAGTCCCAGGGGAACCGATGGCTCATGCCTGATGACACCTTGGACCCGAGCGAGTCGACCGATTCCGACGAGGTCCGCAACAACGACGGCGATACCGTTGTCGACCCGCCCGAGGGCTGGAGCGAGGCCGACAAGTTCGGGATGACCGCGCGCGAGGCGCGCGAAGGCGAATCCCTCGACCAGCGGCTCGCCGAAGAGGAACCCGACGTGCTGGAGGCAGCCGACCCGGTGCAGGAGCGTCCCACCCACAGACACGAAGGTCAGATCAGCGGAACCCCCGAGGACGGTGACTCCCTGTTCGGCTGACGGCCGCGCGTGGTGTCGTGCAGTGTCGCGCGGAATTGCATTGCCCGGTAAGGCCATCCGCGCGCGGTGTTCCACTGAGACACCACCAACCCGACACCGCCGACCTCGTCGAGTTTCGAGCCCGGCAGGATGTATCCACCGTAGAGTTGGGCCACCCGGCTGCAAGCGTGGTTTTCGTCGTCCCAGCCGGACCCGACAACCGGCCGCTGGAGCACTGCCGAACGCACGGCGGTGGGCGACTCCATCACCCGGTATCCGAGTGCGTACTCCGACGACAAGAACCCGCCGAGCACCCACTTGCCGTTTTCCAGTCGGCGCAGCGACAGTTCGCCCCACGTCTCGCCGTCGGGAGTAACCGGCGTAGGTCGGGTGTTCCATGACCACAGGCCTCTCATCTTGCCCCAGCCGGAGTAGCTGCGACGATCGGTGATGTGCTCGGGACGGACTCGCTGCAGGATGACCCCCTTGTCGCGTTGAAAACCGGTAGAAGCCAGATAGATCCAGCCGTCGTCAGGGTTGTAGTCCCAGGACCAGCACTGTGCATGACCGTCCTGCAACCCGGCCGGGAACTTCGCATTCAGGTGCCGCCAGGTGACGCCGCTGTCGCCGGAGCGCCAGATCTCGGTCCACACCACATTGCCGAAGCCACGGTTGACGATCGCGTGCAGGTAGAGCGCGTCGCCGATCCGTAGCAGATCGGACGGGATCACCGTGCTGATGCCGCGCCGCGGCCGGCCGGATCGGTGTGTGTATCGCCAAAGCTGTTGTGCAAATTCAGGGTCAGGGCCACCGGCTCGTCGATAACTGATCCGTCGGCTGGCATCCCCGGTGCCGATCAGGATGACCGGTGAGCGCCAGTCGCCTTGTCCGACATGGTTTCCCGAGAACGTGTCACCGAAAACCGATATCAGCGACCCGTCGGGTGCGATGACCGAGGCGCCTAGGTCGGCGCAGGTCACGCCCCACCGGTCGGTGAGCCCGGGCCCGGTGATGTCGGCCAGCTTGCCTTCGCGGTGATGGGGGGCAGGCAAAGTCAGTCCGAGAACGGGGTGACGGGCCGTTCCCATCGCCGACCGTCGACGACGATGTCAACCCTCTCGTTGAAGAACGCGATGTGGTCTCGAACGGGCTCTGCTTCACGAAGCGGATCGCGGTAGGTCCAGGCGAGGTCGCTGGCTCCGCCCGGCACCGAGAAGTAGGACGCGCGACCCTTGTAGGCGCAGTCACTGACCGTGTCGCTCGGCTCGAGGTCGACGACGACGTCGGCGGTCGGCAGGTAGAACCGGGTCGGCAGGCCGGTTTCGAACAGCAGCAACGGCCGCGACGACTCGGCGATCAGGCGCCCGTCTGCCTCGATCCGGACATGGCGGCTACTGGCCAGGATGTCGATGCGTTTGAAAGGGTCGTGCGGGTGCGAGACAATCGGCTCGTCTTCTTCGCGCCATTCGAACGTGCTGAAGTCGACGCTGAGATAGCCGGCGAGGTCTGCATCGTCCGGCCGGAATGCCGCCGACGGGTATCGCCGCCCGCTCACCAGCACGTCGAACATCTCGCCGATACAGCTATGCGCGGCAAAGGGATTCGTTGGTACCAGGACCGGCAGGTCGGTCACGTCGTCGACCCGGCCCGCCGATTCCAGCCGCGCCGTGAAGTCGGCCACCGGTATCGCGTACGTCGGGACCAGTCGCCGCGGCTCCCACACCAACAATCCGTTGACGGTGTCACCGACCAGCTGGCCGTCGGCATATAGCCGGAGGCGCTTCTCGCATGCCTCGTAGCGCAGCGATCTCAACGCGTCGTCGAGCAGGTCCCGCATCCTGATGGCCATCACTCCATCATGGCGCGGAGAACGTTGAAGGCGCTCAGGGGTTGCTGCGCCAGCCGTTGATGCCGATGACGATCATGCGCAGTTGCTTGACCGCGGTTTCGCGAATCTCGTCGATGGCCTCGGGGGTCTGCGCGTCTTCGAGAGCTTCAGCGATCACGATCATCGAGTTCACGAACAGCTGCGCCAGGATATTGAGGTCGTCGGTGCTCCAGGTGTTCAGGCCGGGAAAGCGGGCGAGGTCGGTGGCCAACTCGGACGTGACGAGCCGGAACTCGGTACGGATGGCGTACCGCAGCACGGTGACCCCGCTGGAGCGCTCGCGTCCGATGAAAGTCCAGTGCTCGCGCCGTTCGGTGACGCTGGCGACGACGATCTCGACCGACGACTCGATCACCCGGTTGGGGTCCAGCTTGCCGGCGCGGGCGCCGCGCAGCATGTCGCGCAAGGTGCGGAACGATTCGTCGATCAGTACCAGCCCGAGCGCGTCCATCGACTCGAAGTGCCGATAGAACGCACCCGGCACGATACCCGCCTCGCGGGTTACCTCACGCAGGCTCAGTCCGCTGAAACTGCGCTCGTCGAGAAGCTTGAGCGCCGCAGCCACGATCGCCCGCCGAGTGGCTTCTTTGCGCTCCTCGCGGGACGGTCCCTCACGGCTGCGCGACCGGCTCGACCGGTGCGGCCGTGAGCTAGGCGGCACGACTGTTCACCGTGTGAACCGTAACACAGACCTGCAGAAACCCTTGACGAACTGCAACATCTGCGCGCACTGTATACACATGTTCACCCAAACTTTGAAGCAGCGGGTACTGGGTTCCGATCTGGTCAGCTTGCTCACCGGTCCGCACGGCGTCGACCGGTACACCGAGGTAGTAGACCCCGCATGGACCCGGGCCGAAGGCCGCGCCAAGGTGGTCGACGTGCGTCGGGACACCCCGCGCAGCGTCACGCTGGTGCTGGCACCGAATCAAGCGTTCACCGACACCGTGGTCGCGGGCCAGTACGTCAACCTCGCGGTCGAGATCGACGGCCGCCGGCACACCCGGTGCTACTCCCCGGCCAACGCCGAAGGCGCCGAGCACCTCGAGTTGACCATCGGCCAACACGACGGCGGGCTGGTCTCCACGTTCCTGCGCACCCACGCGCGACCCGGCATGGTGGTCGGACTGACCGGCGTGGGCGGCGAGTTCGTCCTGCCGACGCAGCGGCCCGGGCGCATCCTGTTCGTCTCGGGCGGCAGCGGGATCACCCCGGTCCTCGCAATGCTGCGCACGCTGGTCAACGAAGGCCACGCCGGCGAGATCGCGTTCGTGCACTACGCCCGCAACCGGGCCGAGGCGTCCTACCACGACGAGTTGGCCGCGATGCGCGGCGTCCGGGTGTTGCACGGCTACACCCGATCGACCGGCGGCGATCTCGACGGCCGGTTCGACGCAGACCACCTGGCGGCGGCCATGTCGCAACCCGACGCCGTGTTCGTCTGCGGCCCAGCCGCTTTGGTCGACGCCGTCCGCGAGCACTGCCCGGACGCGCAGTCGGAGAGCTTCGTTCCGCCCAAGCTCGACATGCCCGCGAAGCCGTCCGGCGGACGAGTCACGTTCGCGGACAGCGCTATTGAGGTCACCGACGACGGGCGTTCGCTGCTCGAGCAGGCCGAGTCGGCCGGACTGAACCCCGCGAACGGATGCCGGATGGGTATCTGCCACACCTGCACGCGCCGCAAGACAACCGGCGTCGTGCGCAACCTGACCAGCGGTGCGGTGTCGACCGCCCCCGACGAGGACGTGCAGATCTGCGTGTCCGTTCCCGTCGGCGACGTCGACATCGCCCTGTAAAAGCCCTAAACAGATTCGGAGGCTCGACATGACTCAGCCCAAGATCTCCCTCACCCCCGAGCAAGCCGACGCGTTCGGCGCTGAACTCGACGCCATCAAAGACCGCGTGATGGCCGACCTCGGCCAGCGCGACGCCGACTACATCCGCAAGGTCATCAAGACGCAGCGCGCCCTCGAAGTCGGTGGCCGCGCTCTGCTGATGGCGGGCATCTTCCCGCCGGCGTGGTTGGCCGGCACCGCCATGCTGGGAATCGCAAAGATCCTGGACAACATGGAGATCGGCCACAACATCATGCACGGCCAGTACGACTGGATGCGGGACCCGTCGATCCGCGGCCAGGAGTTCGAATGGGACACCGCGTGCCCGGCCGACCAGTGGCGGCACTCGCACAACTACATGCACCACACCCACACCAACATCGTGGGCATGGACCGCGACATCGGCTACGGCATCCTGCGGATGAGCGAAGACCAGAAGTGGCGGCCGTACTACCTGGGCAACCCGGTCTACGCGTTCCTGCTGATGGTGCTGTTCCAGTACGGCGTTGCGCTGCACGAAATGGAAAGCGAGCGCATCACCTCCGGTGAGATCCGGCTGGCGGACAAGCGTGAAGTCCTGCAAGAGATCTGGCGCAAGACCCGCAAGCAGGTGCTCAAGGACTACGTGGCCTTCCCGCTGCTGGCCGGACCATTCGCGCCGTTCGTGTTCACCGGCAACCTGACCGCCAACCTGATGCGCAACGTGTGGTCGTACATGATCATCTTTTGCGGTCACTTCCCCGATGGCACACAGGAATTCACCATCGAGGAAACGCAGGGTGAATCCCGCGGCCAGTGGTACTTCCGCCAGGTGCTGGGTTCGGCGAACCTGACCGGCGGCAAGCTGTTCCACATCCTGTCCGGGCACCTGTCGCACCAGATCGAGCACCACCTGTTCCCGGACATGCCGGCACACCGCTACTCGGAGATCGCGGGCGAGGTGCAGGAGATCTGCAAGCGCTACGGCATCCCGTACAACGCGGGTTCGCTACCCAAGCAGTTCGGCACTGTAGTCCGCAAGATCCTCAAGCTGGCCATGCCGCCGAGGGACCGCGGCGACGTCAAGCCAAAGGAACGCGAACTCGTCGCAGCCTGAGCTTTCGCTGCGTTGATCGGCTACGTTGCACACCATGGTGCAGCTGCCCGTTCTCGACGGTGTCGATCATAAGTACATCGATCTTGGTGACGGGGTGACGATTCACGTCGCCGACGCCGGGCCCGCCGAGGGTCCGCCGGTGATGCTGGTGCACGGCTTCCCGGAGAACTGGTGGGAGTGGCACGAGCTGATCGGACCGCTGGCCGCCGACGGATACCGCGTGTTGTGTCCCGATTTACGCGGCGCGGGTTGGAGTTCGGCGCCGCGGTCGCGTTACCTGAAGAACGACATGGCCGATGACCTGGCGGCCGTGCTGGATCGGTTGGGTGTCGGGCCGGTGAAATTGGTGGCCCACGACTGGGGTGGCCCGGTCGCGTTCATCATGATGCTGCGCCACCCGGACAAGGTGACCGGCTTCTTCGGTCTGAACACGGCCGCGCCCTATGTGAAACGGGATCTGAAGTCGGTCCGCAACGCCTGGCGATTCTGGTACCAGATTCCGATGCTGCTCCCGGTGATCGGGCCGCGGCTGATCGCGGATCGCAAGGCCCGCTACTTCAGGATGCTGGCGTCCTGGGTGGGCGCCGGATTTCGGGTTCCCGACGAGGACGTCGCGCTGTACGTGGAGTGCATGCGACAGCCCGGACACGGCGTGGCCGGCTCACGTTGGTATCGGACCTTTCAGAGCACCGAGATGATGCGTTGGCTGCGAGGCGAATTCGACGATGCGCGGGTAAACGTCCCGGTTCGCTGGTTGAGCGGCACGGCGGATCCAGTGCTCACGCCCGACCTCATCGACGGATATGCGGAACACATCAGCGATTTCGAGGTCGAGCTGGTCGACGGGGTGGGGCACTGGATCGTCGAGCAGCGACCCGATCTGGTACTGGACCGGCTAAGGACCTTCCTGACCTCATAGCTCAGGACCGATAGCCGAGCAGGGCGATCGAGGCAGCCACGGCAGGCTCGACGATGTCGCGCGGGCTGTGTCCGTCCTCGACAACCTGAGCCGTCAGTTCACGCAGTCCGCCGACCAGAATCACCGCCTTCGCGGGGGTCAGCGGTGGCAGGTCGGCGCGGCGCATGGCCGGGGTGTCGCTCAGTTGCACAATCAGGTGCGTCAGCAGTTGGGTGTTGCGCCGCTGCGAGGGTCGTGCCGCAGCGTCCAGTGACGGTAGCTCGCGGATCCAGGCCAATGTCAGCGCCTGCGTGGCCTCGATGTGGTCGACGTAAGCCTCGACGGCCTGCCGGATCTGGGCCTGCCAGTCGGCTTCCGGGTCGACCGCTTGGCTGATCTGCTCGCCGAGTTGTTCGACGCTGGCGTGCAGCAATTCGTGAAAGCACTGTTCCTTGCTGGCGAACTGGTCGTAGAACGTGCGCTTGGAGGTGCGGGCGTGCCGGACGATGTCGGCGACAGTGCTGGCGCGATATCCCCGTTCGTCGATCGCCGCCGAAAGACCGTCGAGCAGTCGTTGCCGGAACGGATCGATGTCCGTAGGTCCGGTCGGAGCCGCATCGTCAACGACGGTCGTCGCCACGGCGCCTCCCTCGACGTCAACCCTTGCCAGCGCTTGGTACCAGACGGTACCGTACCGGACAGAATCGTGGTACGGCGCGGTACCACGGCGACGTTGGGAGTGCACGACCATGAGCACCGTCGAAACGCACGTGGCTTCGCTCACGCCGGCCATTTCGCTGCCCCCTGGTCCACGGATTCCAAAGGCTTTGCAGGGCGTGACGTTCGCCCTGTTCCGGCGCCAATTCGTCCACCAGATGTCGCACCGCTACGGCGATGTCTTCTCGTGCCATGTACCGATCTATGGCCCCATCGTGGTGGTGGCCAATCCGAAACTGGCCAAACAAGTCTTCACCACCAGCCCAGACATCCTGGGCAACATCCAGCCCAACTTGAGTCGACTGCTCGGCTCGGGGTCGGTGTTCGCGTTGGATCGCGAAGATCACCGCCAACGGCGCCGTCTCTTGGCGCCGCCCTTCCACGGCAAGAGCATCACGAACTACGAGACGATCATCGAAGAGGAAACGCTGCGCGAGATCGCCAGCTGGCCCGAGGGCGTCCCGTTCGCCACGCTGCCGTCGACGATGCGCATCACGCTCAATGCGATCCTTCGTGCCGTCTTCGGAGCCGAGGGCGCCGAACTCGACGAACTTCGCCGGATCATCCCGCCATGGGTCACGCTGGGCTCACGGCTGGCGACCTTGCCCAAACCCCCTCGTACGTATGGCCGATACACGCCGTGGGGCCGGTTGCTGGAGTGGCGGAGCCGGTACGACGCGATCATCGACAAGCTCATCGACGACGAACGCAGCGATCCGTACTTCGAGGACCGCACCGACGTGCTGGCGCTGATGCTGCGCAGCACCTACGAGGACGGGTCGGCGATGTCGCGGGAGGACATCGGCGACGAGCTGCTGACGTTGCTGGCGGCCGGACACGAGACCACAGCCTCGGCGCTCGCCTGGACCTTCGAGCGGGTCAGCCGGCACCGCGGGGTGCTGACCGCGCTGGCGGCCGAGGCCGACACCGACGACAACGAGCTGCGTCAGGCGACAATTCTCGAAACACAGCGCAGCAGAACGGTTATCGACGCCGTCGGCCGCCATGTCTACGCTCCGGTGTACGAACTCGGCGACTGGTCGGTCCCGCAGGGACACACCATCATCGTCAGTATTTCGCGCCTGCACAGCGACCCCGGGTTGTTCCCCGACCCGGACCGCTTCGATCCGCAGCGCTTCGTCGGCACCAAGCCGCCGAGCTTTGCCTGGATCCCCTACGGTGGCGGCGCCCGTCGTTGCGTGGGTGCCGTGTTCGCCAACATGGAGATGGACGTGGTGCTACGAACTGTGCTGCGCCACTTCATAATCGAATCCACGAATGCCCCGGGAGAAAAGATCCACGCCCGCGGTGTCGCCTACACGCCGAAGGACGGCGGGAAGATCACGGTGCGGCGGCGCTAAGATCTGCGATTGTGACCGGCCAGCTTGTCGAGATGATGAACGCCGCGTTGGGATCCACCATCCCGACCGCGAAAAACATGGGCGTGCGTGTGGTGGAGGCCCGGCGCGGGTTTGCCGCCGCGGTCGTCCCGGTCGAGGGAAACGGTAACCACTTTGGCGTGATCTACGCCGGCGTGCAATTCACCGTGGCCGAAATCCTCGGCGGCATCATCAGTTTGAGCACCTTCGACAGCTCGAAGTACTTCCCGCTGGTCAAGAACCTCGACATCTCATTCGTCGGTATGGCGAAGTCCGAGCTGAGGGCCGAAGCCAGCCTCGACGACGAGACGATCGCGCGGATCGACGCCGAAGCGGCCGAACGCGGAAAGTCGGACTTCACCCTCGAGGCAACCGTGACCGATGCCGATGGCAAGACCGTCGCCACCACCATCGGGCTCTATCAGCTACGCGCGATCGGTACTTAGCCGGCCCGTGCGACGGCTTGGATGAGCCGGAGCCGGTTCTCGCGCGCGTTCTGCACGAGGTTCTTCACCTTGGTCTCGATATCGGGGACCAGCAATTGAAGGCCCAACGGATCTGCCGGCGCTTCGAATATCGCAGCCATGGCCGCGAGCGTGAACTCGGTCAGGTCGTTCCACACCTCGAGCGTGAATCCGGCGGCCTCAAGCGCTGCGGCGAGTTCGTCGGGCGTGACGAGGTGGCTGCGCTCGGGTGTGTCGGCCCACGGAACTGGGAACGTCAGCGGCTGTCGAGGTCCGGCCGTGGCGTCCCAGAGGGCGAGTCGTCCGCCGGGGCGTAGTACCCGCCGAGCTTCGGCGTATAGCCGCGGCTTGTCTGCGATGTTCATCTGAACGTGTTGACTGACAACGAGATCGAAGCTGCCGTCCGGCATCGGAAGATCGGTGACGTCTCCCTCGATCACTTCGATACGATCGTCCAGGCGTACCAGTCCGTTCAGCCACCGGGCCGTGTCGCAGTATTCGGCGGTCAGGTCGATGGCCGTCACGCTGCAGCCGTGCTCGGCGGCGAGTAGGCGGGCGGTACCGCCGATGCTGCTGCCGGCGTCGAGAACACGGTCGGCCGCGTCGACGCGAGCGGCTTCGAGCAGCGCCGTGGTGCCTGTGCGGCCCAGAGAGTGGAAATGCTCGAAGGAGGCAAGGCCACCGGCCAAGTCGATCGGGCTCAGCGCGTCGAGATTTTTTCCGGCGACTCGCAGCGCGGTCTCGATACGCTCACGCACTCCTCCGACGGTGTACTGCTCTGCCGCGGTCATCGTGCGACCGCCGAGGTCGCGCCGATCCGCGGCAGTTGCGCGCCGCGGTTGCGGCTCGGATCGTGGGTGTTCTGCCAGAGATCGGAGTCGATCGCGAGTGTTCCGAAGGCCGTGCCGTTTTGGAAGGTGCGCAGGTAACGCTTGCGGTTCGGAGCAGGGGAGACAACCGATTTCGTCATCAGCCGCATGGCGCGGGCCATCCCGGACAGGCCACGTGTGGTGCCGGGCATGCTGGCGAGATAGCGGCGTGCGATCGTCTCCATGTTCTCGGCGGGCCGGCCGGTCAGCCGCTCGACGGCGTCGGTGGGCGCGTTGATGGCGAAGGTGCCGCGCTTGAGTTCATCCATGTACCACTCCAATTGGTTGAGGGTGTACTCGTCGAAGCCGATCGAGCGGGCTCCCTTCGCGAGCACGGTGAACGGAATGTCGATGTAGCGGATCGTGCGGCCGAACACCCGGCTGAGGATCTCGGCAAAGTCACTGGGACTGACCAACTCCGGGCCGGTGGGACGGTAGCTGCGGCCCAGATGTGGTTCAGGATCTATCAGTAGTGCGGCGGCGACCGCGGCGATGTCCTCGTTGGACGGCGGAGCATTGAGCCCGTCGCCGAAGGGCAGTGTCAACACCCCGAACTGCGCGGCTGAGTCCAGCGTGTAGGTGTAGCTCTCCGCGAAGAAGCCGGCGTTGACGGTGATCGACCCCACTGTCGGCATCCAGTCGAACACGCGGTCAGCGAGCCACGCGGCGCGCGTCTGCGCCGATAGGTGACCGGGGTCGGCCAGCCATTGACTCATGGATACCACCACCTCCAGCCGCTTCTCCTCGGCGATGGCAGCGAAAAGGGTGGCGGCTTCCAACGCACCCGGCATCACGGGAGCAGTCCAGTAGGCGCGCTGCACGCCGTCCAGCGCGTTGCGCACATCGTTCACGTCGCTGGCATTGCCGACGACGATCTCGGCGCCACGGCTGCGCAGCGCGGCCGCGCGGGCATCTTCGCGATGGACCATCGCGCGGACCGGGAGGCCGCGTGACAGCAACGCCAGCGCGGTGTGACGGCCTGTCTTGCCCGCCGCGGCGGTCACCAGGGTGGTGGGTTGTGTGCTCATAACGGTCACTCCTTGTATTCGTTATCGGGAAAAGCTCTGTACTGCGGTCTTTGTCACGCCGTTCGTCGCAGGGGGCTACACGCGCGCCCACGCGGTGATGATGGGAGGCATCATGATGAGCGCGTTCGCCGCGACTGCCTCCCGGTGGAGTTGCGGCACGAAGTCGTCGATGTCAGCGAGCTCATCGATGCTCAAGCCCAGCTGTTGTGCCAACGGCGCCACCAGACGCCAGACTTCGGCGGAGTAGGTCAAGAGGTGGGTGTCAGCCGCTGTACCGATTGGTGTGCCCATGGTGAGGCGTGGCGCGCCCAGCCCTGCGTCGGCAAAGATCCTGTGCAGTGTGTGGCCGAAGTGCGGGCTGAGTCCCATTGCCTCGAAGGCGCCGACGATGCCTGCGGTCACCCGACGGAACGACGGCATCTCCGGGATGCTGCGTGCACCGGTGATGTCATTCTCGGAGAACGCAATAACGCCGCCGGGGCGTACCAAGGAACTGAGGTGCCGGAGCGTGGTGGCCGGGTCGGGCACGTGCATCAGAATCAGCCGGCCAACGACCGCATCGACCGGCTCGTCCAGCGCGACCGCGTCAAGCGCCGCTTGGGTGAAGTGCACGGCAGCCAAACCTTGGTCAGCGGCCCGGCGGCGGGCAAGTTCGACCATCTCGGGCGCGGCATCCACACCGAGAACGGTTCCCGTGGGACCGACCAGCTCGGCCGCGATAAGCGACACGTCCCCAGGTCCGCAGCCGACATCGAGCACCCGCATGCCCGGCTGCAGCCCGGCGAGGCTGAGCGCATGCCGGGTGTAGTCGTTGTAGAGCTGGCCCTGTAGCAGCAGCCGCTGCACCTCGACGTCGGCATGCCCAAGGGCATAGCTACTCTCGCCTGCAGTCATCGGATTTCCTTTCCCAGTGCAATAATTCGAACGCTTCGCGTCACGCCTCGACGAGGTCTGCCGTGGTGGTGGGCGTTGTTTCCAGGCGTGCCCGGGCGGGCAGCAGAATCGCGACGACGATCGCCGCGGTCAACGCGATGCCCGCGCAGACCAGGGAGCCGATCTGCAGGCCGCCGAGAAACGCGTGGTTGACGGCGTCCCGCACACCGGCGGCCTGCGCGGCGGGCAGTTGCCCAATCACCTTGTACGCAGCGGCCGTTGACTGTTCCATCGTTGACCGGAGATTCGCCGGAAGACCCGCAAGAGCCGATGCGGAGTCGATGCGCCTGGAGTAGACGGAGGCGAACACGCTGCCGACGATCGCGACACCGAGCGTGCCGCCTAGTTCGCGGGTGGTGTCGTTGACGGCCGAACCGATGCCGGCCCTGTCCGCGGGCAATGAGCCCATGATCGCCTCGGTGGCCGGTGCGAATGTGAGGCCGAGGCCGCCGCCGAGCAGCACCATCTGCCCGGCGATCTGCAGGTAGGGCGTGGCCGTGTCGGCGGTGGAGGCCCACGCGAGCCCGCCCGCGAAGATCGCGAGACCCGCTGCGACGACCGCTGTGCTGCCGAGTCGCTCGACCATGCGCGGGCCCAGCACGCTGGCTACGGCGATCGAGATGGCGACCGGCAGCAGCCGCACGCCCGCCTCGAATGCGCTGTAGCCCTTAACGAATTGGAAGTACTGGGTGATTACGAAGATGAAACCGAACAGCGTAAGGAAGCCCACTGTGACCGCCAGGCTGCCACCCGAGAATCGCCGGTTGGCGAACACCGAGACGTCGAGCATCGGGTGCGGAGTGCGCCGCTCCCAGCCGGCGAAGGCGGCGAGAACCAGCAAGGCGATGGCGAAGCCGGCGACCGTCCGTGCGCTGCCCCATTCCCACTGCGGGGCTTCGATAACCGTGTAAATCACGGCCGTCACCCCGACGCCGGACAGGATGAGCCCGGGCATATCGACCTTCGGTGCGGCCGGATCACGTGACGTCGGGACGAACAGCGTCCCACCCACAATGGCTGTCACGGCGACCGGCACGTTCACCAAAAATATTGAGCCCCAGGAGAAGTGCTCCAGTAGCCAGCCACCGCTTATCGGTCCGGCGGCGACGCCGACGCCGACCATCGCGGCCCAGACGCCGATCGCCTTGGCCCGGGGTACCGGATCGGTGAAAATGTTCGTGATCAGACCCAGGGTGGTCGGAAAGATCACCGCGGCGCCGATCCCCATCGCGGCGCGGGCCGCGATCAGGGCGTCCGCCGAGTTCGCCTGCGCCGCAACGACGGATGTCACGGCGAACAGGGCGAGCCCCCCGCTGAGCCAACCGCGACGGCCGAACCGGTCGCTGAGGCTGCCCACCGACAACAACAGGCCCGACATGACCAGGGTGTAGGCATCCACGATCCACTGCAGTTGCGCGGTATCGGCGTTCAGCTCTCGCGACAGGGTCGGCAGGGCGACGTTGACGATGGTGGCGTCGACGCTGATGACGAACACGCTGAGACAGATGGCGGACAGTGCGGCGATCGGATGATCACGGAAGACCGGCAGGCGGCGGAAGCGTTGCATGGACAGAACGGTAAACTAAATAGACAAGAAAATCAAGTGATAACTTGATTAACACGTTCGTGCGGTATAGTGACGGGTGTGGCCGGCCGTAAGAGTTACAACCAGAACTGCCCGATAGCACGCGGGCTTGACGTGCTCGGTGAGCGCTGGACGCTGCTGATCCTGCGTGAGCTCATCGGGGGAGCCCGACGTTACGGCGATTTGCGGGCCACGCTTCCGGGTATCGCCACCAACCTGCTCGCCGACCGCTTGCGCGAACTCGAAGAGGCCGGCCTGGTGGTCCGCAGCGAATTACCGCCGCCCGTTGCCCGGACCGTGTACACGCTCAGCGACGAAGGCTGGCGGAAGGTGCTGCCGGTGGTCCGGGCGATCGCCACCTTCGGACTGGATCGGCTCGATCCGAACGAAAGCGCGCTGACGCCGTTGAATGGATTTCTCGCCGGAATACTTCTGGGCGTCGATCCCAGTCAAATCTCGGATGAGTCCGCGTCATACACCGTGGAGATCGACGGCCGACGTTTCGGATTCGGGGTGAGCAAGGACGGATTGACCGCCGCGGCGGAACCGCCGGCCGTCACCGTGACCGCGTCCGCAGCGGATCTGATCACCGCACGCCTCGGCGGGACCGCTGCCGAACGGAAGGCCGCATTGCGGCGCGTCAAGTTCGAAGGCAGCGCGGCCGCGATCGACGCGATGCGGACGGTGTTTCGGCTGGCGGCAGATCCCGGGCTGGCCCCGGCCGGCCGCGGCTAGTCGTTACGTTTCGGCGGCGGCCCGTCGCGGCAACTTCCACCCCGGCCGGATGAAGTGGCAGGTGTATCCGTTCGGGTAGTGCTGTAGGTAGTCCTGGTGCTCCGGCTCGGCCTGCCAGAAGTCGCCGGCGGGGCTGACCTCGGTGACCACCTTGCCGGGCCATAGGCCGGAGGCCTCCACGTCGGCGATGGTGTCCAGCGCGATCCGGTGCTGGTCTTCGTCGGTGTAGAAGATCGCCGAGCGGTAGCTGGGTCCGACGTCGTTGCCCTGCCGGTTCTTGGTGGTCGGGTCATGAATCTGGAAGAAGAACTCGAGGATGTTCCGGAAGTCGGTCTTGGCCGGGTCGTAGATGATCTCAATGGCCTCGGCGTGGCTGCCGTGATTGCGGTAGGTGGCGTTGCGGACGCTGGCGTCGCCGGTGTATCCAACCCTGGTCGAGACCACACCGGGTTGCTTACGGATCAGGTCCTGCATGCCCCAGAAGCAGCCACCGGCCAGGATTGCCTTGCTGTTGTCGGTCATCCTTCGGATTATCCAGTGTCGTGGGCCGGGCTGCCAGAACCGCCGGTCGGCGGGCACGCGTTCGTGCTATCGCTCGACAAACCGTAGTAGAACGTGTTCTAGTTTTCTGCGTGGAGCAGGTTTTTACCCGCGACGAACTCGCCGCTGCGTTCGTCACATTCGAGCAGACCGTCGCACATGCCGCCGAGACCAAGAACTGGGACGAGTGGGTGGAGCACTACACCCCGGACGTCGACTACATCGAGCACGCCGCCGGCACCATGAAGGGCCGCGACGAGGTGCGCGCCTGGATCCGCGAGACCATGTCGACATTTCCGGGCAGCCACATGACGGAGTTCCCGTCGCTGTGGTCGGTGATCGACGAGGCAACGGGGCGGATCATCTGCGAGCTGGACAACCCGATGCGCGATCCTGGCGACGGCACGATCATCAGCGCGACGAACATCTCGATCGTCACCTATGCCGGCGACGGCAAATGGTCTCGCCAAGAAGACATCTACAACCCGCTGCGCTTCATGCAGGCCGGTATCAAGTGGTGCAAGAAAGCGGAAAAGCTTGGCACGCTTGATAGTGACGCGGCCCGCTGGCTGAAGACCTACGGAGGCATGCAGTGAGCGCGCCCAAACTGGTGATCGGCGCCAACGGTTTTCTGGGCTCGCACGTCACCCGCCAACTCGTGGCGACGGGTGCCGATGTGCGCGTCATGGTCCGCGACGGCGCCAACACCCGCAGCATCGACGACCTCGACGTCACCCGCTTTCACGGTGACGTTTTCGACACCGCCACCGTGCGCGAAGCGATGCAGGGCTGCGATCAGGTGTACTACTGCGTGGTCGACACCCGGGCCTGGCTGCAGGATCCTGCACCGCTGTTCCGCACGAACGTCGAGGGACTGCGCAACGTGTTGGATGTCGCCGTCGAAGAGTCCGTCGCGGCCACGCTGAAGCGGTTCGTATTCACCAGCACCTACGCGACAATGGCTCGGCGGCACGGTCATGTCGCAAACGAGACCGAGCAGATCGACCGCCGCAAGCTCACCCCCTATGTCGAATCGCGAGTATTGGCCGAAGATCTGGTGCTGCGATACGCGGCAGAGAAGGGCCTGCCTGCCGTCGCCATGTGCGTATCGACCACCTACGGCGACGGCGACTGGGGCCGTACCCCGCACGGCGCATTCATCGCGGGCGCGGTATTCGGCAAGTTGCCGTTCCTGATGAACGGGATCGAGTTGGAGGTCGTCGGGGTCGACGATGCGGCGAAGGCCATGTTGATCGCCGCCGAGCGGGGCCGCAACGGCGAGCGATACATCATCTCCGAGCGGATGATTCCGTTGAAGGAAGTGGTCAAGATCGCCGCTGACGAGGCCGGCGTGCCGGCGCCACGGCGGGCCATCTCGGTGCCCGTGCTCTATGCGATGGGGGTACTGGGGAGCCTTCGGGCCCGGCTGACCGGTAAGGACGCCGAGCTCAGCATGCAGTCCGTGCGGATGATGCGCGCGGAAGCTCCGGTCGACCACGGCAAGGCCATTCGCGAATTAGGTTGGGAACCAAGGCCGGTCGAGGAATCAATCCGAGAGGCCGCCCGATTCTGGGCCAGCATGAAGAACCGCAAACGAAACAGCAAGACGGCGTCGTCCGAGTAGGACGGAATCGCCCTTAACTTCCTCGGTTGGGTCCTCCGCGTGTCGAATGTGACCGGAGTGATTTATGTTACATAGTGTGACCTATGGTAAAGCAGTGCTGCCACTGCGCTGACGCATGCCCTCCTGCCTTCGGCACGGACTCCCGCGCCCGGTGGGTGAGGCGGTGACGGCAACGACGCCGGTCGGTCTCGTCGGTTATCTGCGCGACCAGATCATGCCGCCGCTGGCAACCGTGGGTGGCTTCGCCCGGATGTGCACCTTGGCCGGAAAAGCGTTGTTCCGTCGACCTTTTCACTGGAGCGAATTCATCTTCCAGACCTGGTTCATCACCAGGGTCGCCCTACTGCCCACGATCGCGGTGTCCATCCCGCTGACCGTTTTGATCGTCTTCACGCTCAACACGCTGCTGGCCTCCTTTGGCGCAGCAGACATTTCGGGAGCGGGCGCCGCTCTGGGAGCGGTGACCCAACTGGGTCCGCTGACCACCGTGCTGGTGGTGGCCGGAGCGGGATCGACGGCGATCTGCGCCGACCTGGGCGCCCGCACGATCCGCGAAGAGATCGACGCCCTCGAGGTTCTCGGCATCGACCCTATCCACCGACTGGTGGTGCCGCGGGTGGCGGCCGCGACCCTCGTCGCCACGCTGCTCAACGGAACCGTCATCACGATCGGGCTCGTGGGTGGATTCCTCTTCGGTGTCAAGCTCCAAAACGTTTCGGGCGGCGCGTATCTCGCCACGCTGACCCTCGTCACCGGCCTGCCCGAAGTACTCATCGCGACCGTCAAGGCGGCGATCTTCGGAACCATCGCCGGTCTGGTCGGTTGCTATCGGGGCCTGACCACTAAGGGTGGCCCCAAAGGGGTCGGTGTCGCGGTCAACGAAACGTTGGTGCTGTGCGTGCTCTCGCTGTTCGCGGTCAACGTGGTGCTGACCACCATCGGTGTCCGGTTCGGGACGGGTCGCTGACGTGTCGACCGCCACCATCCTTCGCGCGCGCTTTCCGCGCGCGGTTGCAGGGGTCAATCAGTATGGCGGCGGCGCGATCCGCGGCATCAACAAGGCCGGACAGCTCACCCGGTTCTCGGTCACCAGCGCCTGGTCGACCGGCTGGGCGCTGCGCCGCTACCGCCGCGAGACCCTGCGGCTGATCGCGCAGATCGGCATGGGCACAGGCGCGATGGCCGTCGTCGGCGGTACCGCCGCGATCGTCGGATTCGTGACGCTGTCCGGCGGTTCGCTGATCGCCATTCAGGGATTCGCGTCGCTGGGCAACATCGGTGTCGAGGCCTTCACCGGCTTCTTCGCCGCGCTGGCCAATGTCCGTGTCGTCACCGCGGTGGTGACCGGGGTTGCGCTGGCCGCGACTGTCGGGGCCGGTGCGACAGCGGAATTGGGCGCCATGCGGATCAGCGAGGAGATCGACGCCCTCGAGGTGATGGGCATCAAGTCGGTGGCGTTCCTGGTATCGACCCGGCTGATGGCCGGCCTGATTGTCGTCGTGCCGCTCTATGCGATGGCACTGGTCATGTCGTTTTTGTCGGGACAGGTCGTCACCACGCTGTTTTACGGTCAATCGGCGGGCACCTACGAGCATTACTTCCGGACCTTCCTGCGTACCGAAGACGTGTTCTGGTCTGGTGGAGAAGTCATCGTGATGGCGGTGATCGTGATGATCACCCATTGCTACTACGGCTACAACGCCAGCGGCGGACCCGTCGGGGTGGGCGAGGCCGTCGGCCGGTCGATGCGTTTCTCGCTGGTGTCCACGGTGATCGTCGTCCTGCTCACGTCGCTCGCGCTCTACGGTGTCGACCCGAACTTCAATCTCACGGTGTAGCCCACGTGACAACTCGGACGCCGAATGTGAAAGTGCGCAGGTCCCGGACGTGGCCGGACACCGCTGCCGGCATCGGTCTGTTCGTGACGTGCGCATTGCTACTTGCTTTGGTATACGGGCAGTTTCGCGGCGAATTCACCCCCAAGACCAAGCTGACCATGCTGGCCGCACGGGCCGGCCTGGTGATGGACAAGGGTTCGAAGGTCACTTACAACGGCGTCAGCATCGGTCGGGTGGCCGACATCTCCGAAGTCGAGCACCACGGCAAACCGGCGGCGCGCTTCACCCTCGACCTCGACCCCGAGTACGTCGATCTCATTCCGAGCAATGTGGTCGCCAAGATTCAGGCCACCACGGTGTTCGGCAACAAATACGTGTCGTTCACCTCGCCGAAAGACCCTTCGTCGCAACCGGTTACCCCGTCGACAGTGATCGACGCGACGTCGGTGACGACCGAGTTCAACACGGTGTTCGAAACGATCGTAGAGCTTGTCGACAACGTCGATCCGGTGAAGGTGAACCTCACCCTCAGCGCCGCGGCTCAGGCGCTGACCGGACTGGGCGACAAGTTCGGCCAGTCGATCGTCAACGGCAACAAGATCCTCGACCACGTCAACCCGCGAATGCCGACGATCCGCCACGACATTCAGCAACTCGCTGCGCTCGGGGACGTCTATGCGAAGGCCACGCCGGATCTCTTCGACGCGATCGAGAATGCGGTGACCACGGCCCGTACGCTCAACCACCATCAGGCTCAACTCGACGCGGCTCTGCTGGCGGCGGTCGGCTTCGGTAACACCGGCAACGACATCTTCACCCGCGCCAAGCCCTACCTGGAACGCCTTGCCTCCGACCTGAAGCCGACGGCCCGACTGCTGGATACCTATAGCCCACAGGTGTTCTGCACCATCCGTAACTTCGCCGAGATCTCGCCCAAGATCGCCCAGTTGGAGAGCGGCAACCACTACGCGGCGCAATTCGGCGTCTCGATCACCGGAACCGAAAACCCCTACGTGTATCCGGATAACCTGCCCAGGATCAACGCCCGCGGCGGTCCCGGCGGGAAGCCGGGATGCTGGGCCCCCATCACCCGCGACCTGTGGCCGGCGCCGTACCTGGTGATGGACTCCGGCAACAGCATTGCGCCCTACAACCACTTCGAACTCGGCCAACCTCTGGTCAACGAATACGTGTGGGGTCGCCAGTACGGGGAGTACACGATCAACCCATGAGAATCAGCGGAACACTCGCCCGGCTCGCCGCAGTCGTGTCTGTCCAATTGTTCTTCACCGCAGTCATTGTCGTGGTTTTCGGGCAGATTCGCTTCGATCGCACCAACACCTATGCCGCCGAGTTCAGCAACGCCAGCGGTCTGCGCGCCGGACAGTTCGTTCGTGCGTCCGGGGTGGAAGTGGGCAAGGTCAAGAAGGTCGACCTGGTCGAGGGGGACAAACAGATCCGGGTCGAGTTCGCCGTCGATCGCTCGGTGCAGCTCTACCAGTCCACCACCGCGCAGATCCGCTACCAGGATCTGATCGGCAACCGATACCTCGAAATCAGCCGCGGCTCCGGCGACAACGCCGAAAAGACGCTTCCACCGGGTGGATTCATCCCGCTGGCCCGCACCCAGCCGGCGCTCGACCTCGACGCGCTGATCGGCGGCTTCAAGCCGCTGTTCCGTTCGCTGGACCCGCAGAAGGTGAACTCGATCGCGTCGTCGATCATCACGGTCTTCCAGGGTGAGGGCGGCACCATCAACGACATCCTCGACCAGACCGCGCAGTTGACCCAGACACTCGCCGAGAGCGACCAGACCATCGGCGACGTAATCCACAACCTGAACACCGTGCTGGACACCACGGAACGTCACCACGATCAACTCGATTCCACCATAAGCAAATTCGAGGGCCTGATCACCGGGTTGAAAGACCGGGCCGACCCGCTCGCCGACGGCGTCGCGCACATCAGCAACGCTGCGGGAACGGTGGGCGACCTGCTGGCCGACAACCGGGCCCTGATCCGTGGCGCGGTCACCCACTTGGAAACCCTCGCCGGTCCGCTCGACGACCAACGCGACCGGGTCGGGGACCTGGTGGGCAAGGTGCCCGCGGCGTTCAACATCATCGGCCGCGCCAGCGGAATCTATGGCGACTTTTTCAACTTCTACCTGTGCGACCTGTCGCTCAAGGTCAACGGGCTGCAGCCGGGTGGACCGGTTCGTTCGGTCAAACTGCTGACCCAGCCGTCGGGTAGGTGCACGCTGCAATGAGGACGCTGCAGCCCGCCAACCGGGTCCGAGTCGGAGCACTGGCCATCGCCATCGTGGTCCTTGTTGTCGGTGTGGGACAAAGCTTCAGCAGCCTACCGGTGCTGTTCGCGACGGCGAGCTACTACGCGCAGTTCAGCGACTCGGCCGGAGTCAGCAAGGGCGACAAGGTGCGCATCGTCGGCCTCGACGTCGGCACCGTGCAGGACATGTCGATCGACGGTGACCACATCCTGATGAAGTTCAGCACCGGCACGCACACCATCGGAACCGAGAGCCGGGTGTCGATCCGCACCGACACGTTGCTGGGCAAGAAGGTCCTCGAGATCGAGTCGCGCGGAGCCAAGGTGCTGCAACCGAACGATGTGCTGCCCCTAGGCCAGAGCACCACCCCGTATCAGGTGTACGACGCCTTCTTCGACGTCACCAGGGGCGCCGCCGGCTGGAACATCGACACTGTCAAAGAATCGCTGAATGTGTTGTCACACACCATCAATCAGACGTATCCGCATCTGAGCGCGGCGCTCGACGGCGTAGCGAAATTCTCCGACATCATTGGCAAACGTGATGACGACCTCAAGCATCTGCTTGCCGAGGCCAGAAAAGTTGCGGGCGTGCTCGGTGATCGCAGCAAGCAGATCAACGCGCTGCTGCGCAACACCCAGACGTTGCTGGCGTCCTTCAACGAACGCGGCAAAGCCATTGCGGCATTGCTGGCCAACGTATCGGCGTTCTCGAAGCAGGTGCAGGGTGTGATCAACGACAACCCGAACCTGCATCATCTGCTCGAGCAGTTGCACCGCGTCACCGATGTGCTGGCGCAACACAAAAACGATCTCGTCTCCGTATTGGGTACGCTGCGCAAATACACCGCGGCACTCAGTGAGGCGGTTGGTTCTGGACCGTACTTCAAGGTGATGATCGGCAACCTGCTGCCGTACCAGATCATGCAGCCATGGGTCGATGCGGCGTTCAAGAAGCGTGGCATCGATCCGGAAAACTTCTGGCGCAGCGCGGGATTGCCGGCGTTCCGGTATCCCGACCCGAACGGCAAGCGATTCGCCAATGGCGCACCGCCGCCGGCGCCGACAGTGCTCGAGGGCACCCCGGATCACCCCGGGCCCGCTGTGGCGCCCGGTTCGCCGTGCTCCTACGCGCCGCCCGCGGAGATGTCGCCGCGACCGGGTAATCCGATGCCCTGTGCCGGCGTCGACCAGAATCAGGGACCGTTCGGGCCGAACGGCCCGTATCCGGCTCTGCCCGATGTGCTTTCGTCGCCACCCAATCCGAGTGGACCCCAGCCCTCACCGGGTGTGCCGGACGCCGGACTGCCCGGGGCTCCGGTGCCGAATGCGCCCGGCACACCGGTTTCGCTGCCGCCGAACGCGCCACCGGGAGCGCGACGAGACGGTTTCGTCCCCGTCGGTCCGCCGCCGCCCGCCGTCGCGCCGGTACCGGCGCCACCGCCGGGTCCCGGGCCGCAGTTACCGGCTCCGTTCCTCACACCCGGCGGGAACGGGGGATAGCGGACAGTGAGCACAATTTTCGATATCCGCAAGCTGCGGTTGCCGCAGCTGTCGAAGACCGCGCTGGTGATCAGCTCGATCGTCGCGATCGTGGGTCTTGTTGTGGGACTAGCGGGTTGGAAGCTCTACGACAAGCTGACCAACAACACTGTGGTCGCCTACTTTCCGGCGGTGAACGCCCTCTACGCCGGGGACAAGGTTCAGATCATGGGCATCCGGGTCGGCGCAATCGACCGGATCGAGCCCACCGGCGACCGGATGAAGGTCACGTTCCATTACCGCAACAAGTACAAGGTGCCGGCCAACGCCTCGGCTGTGGTGCTCAACCCGACACTGGTGGCGTCGCGCAGCATTCAATTGGAGCCGCCGTACAAGGGCGGGCCGGTGCTGGCCAACAGCGCGGTGATTCCCATCGAACGCACTCAGGTGCCGGTGGAGTGGGATGAACTGCGCAACAGTGTCACTCACATCATCGACAAGCTCGGGCCCAGTAAGGACCAGCCCAAGGGGCCGTTCGGCGACGTCATCGACGCATTCGCCAACGGACTGGAGGGCAAGGGTGAGCAGATCAACACCACGCTCAACAGCCTATCCAACGCGCTGAGCACCCTCGACGAAGGCCGCGGCGACTTCTTCGCAATATTGAAGAGCCTGGCGATGTTCGTCAACGCGCTGCACCAGGACGACCAACAATTCGTGGCGCTGAACACCGACCTGACCCAGCTGACCGACAATCTCACCAGTTCGGATCAATCCGCCGCCAATGCAATTCGCGACACCGACAGCCTGCTGTCGACCGCGCAGCAGTTCCTGAGCGAAAACCGCGACGCACTCACCCATGACATCGACAACCTGAGCGACGTGACCACCGCGATCATGCAACCGGAGCCGCGCGACGGCCTGGAGACCGCGTTGCACATCCTGCCGAACATGGCTGCCAACGTGCTGGGCATCTACGAACCGGCGCACGGGGGGCTGACCGGAGTCCCCGCGTTCGTCAACTTCGCGAACCCAATGGAGTTCATCTGCAGCGTGATTCAGTCCGGCAGCCGGCTCGGCTACCAGGACTCGGCCGAACTCTGCGCGCAGTACCTCGCGCCGGTTCTGGATGCGGTCAAGTTCAACTACTTCCCCTACGGCATCAACTTATTCAGCACCGCGGACGCGCTCCCCAAGAACATCGCCTACTCCGAGCCCCGCCTGCAACCGCCACCCGGCTTCAAGGACACTACGGTGCCGGGCATTTTCTCGCCGGATACCCAATGGTCGCATCGTAATTCGGAGCCGGGTTGGATCGTCGCGCCTGGCATGCAGGGCGTGCAGGTGCAGCCGTCGACCAAGAACCTGCTGACTGCGGCATCGTTGGCAGAGTTGATGGGCGGGCCCGACATACTCCCGCCGCCGGACGGCCGCACCATGACCGGGCCGCCCAACGCCTACGACGAGAACAATCCGCTGCCGCCGCCGTGGTATCCGCAGCCGTTGCCCTCACCGGGTCCACCGCCACCGGCGCCCGGTCCGCCGCTGGGTGCCGCGGAAGCAGGCGCACCGGGACCGGGCCGATGACGGCGGCGTGGCTGATCGGCCGCAAGCTGTGGCAGGCAGTGGCGGTGCTCACCGCCGCGGTGCTGCTGACGTCGTGTGGCAACTGGCGAGGCATCGCCAACGTGCCGCTGCCCGGAGGACCCGGTAGTGGGCCGGGCTCCTACAAGATCTACGTGCAGATGCCAAACACCATGGCACTCAATGGAAATAGCCGTGTCCTGGTGGCCGACATCTTCGTCGGGACGGTCCGTTCCATTGGCCTCAAGAACTGGGTTGCCACGCTGACCGTCGACCTGGACAAGAGCGTCAAGCTACCGAAGAATGCCACCGCCAAGATCGGCCAGACCAGCCTGCTGGGTTCCCAGCATGTCGAACTGGCCGCGCCACCCGATCCGTCGCCGCAGCCGCTGAAAGCCGGCGACACCATCGCGCTGGGCAACTCCTCGACGTATCCATCCACCGAGCAGACACTGGCCAGTCTGGCCATGGTGTTGCGCGGTGGCGGCGTGCCCAACCTCGAGGTGATTCAGAACGAGGTGTACAAGATTCTCGCCGGGCGGGCACAGCAGATCCGCGATTTCCTGGGAAAATTGGACACTTTCGCGTCGCGGCTCAATCACCAGCGTAATGACATCCGCCACGCCGTCGACTCCACTGACCGACTGCTGAAGCGGGTGGCCGACCGCTCGGACACAATCGATCGAGCCCTCACCGAATTTCCGCCTCTGGTGGATCATTTCAACAAACAGCGGGACCTGTTCGCTGATACCGTCGAGGCGGTGGGTCGGGTCAGCAATGTCACCGACCAGACCTTCAGGGCGTCGCGCGGCGACCTGCACCAGGATCTGCAGGACCTGCAGCGGCCGCTCAAGCAACTCGGCCGATCCGCGCCGTATCTGGTCGACGCGCTGACCCTGCTGCTCTCGCCGCCGTTCAACATCGACAGTGTGCCGAAAATCGTTCGCGGCGACTACATCAACGTCTCCGGCGCGCTCGACCTCACGCTGAGCACCGTCGACAACGCGATCTTCACCGGGACAGGATTCTCCGGAGCGTTGCGTGCGCTCGAGCAGTCCTGGGGCCGCGATCCCGCGACGATGGTTCCCGACGTCCGCTTCACGCCGAACCCGGCCGACGCGCCGGTGGAACGAGGCGAGTGATGCTGACCCGATTCATCCGCAATCAGCTGATTGTGTTCGCCGCCTTGACATTAGCCGCGCTGGTCGCGTTGGGCTGGTTCTACCTGCGCATCCCCAGCCAGCTCGGCGTCGGCCAGTATCGCTTGATCGCGGAGTTGCCGGCCTCGGGTGGTCTGTATCGCACCTCGAACGTGACCTACCGAGGCATCCAGATCGGCAAGGTGACTAAGGTCGAGCCGACCGCGCACGGCGTGCGGGCGACTCTGAGCATCGACGACCGCTACAAGATCCCGACCGACGCTTCCGCCAACGTGCACTCCGTGTCGGCGATCGGCGAGCAGTATGTGGACCTGGTGTCGACCGGCGATTCCGGAAAGTTCTTCTCGCCCGGGCAGACCATCACCAAAGGCACCGTGCCCAGCGAAATCGGTCCGGCGCTTGACGCCGCCAACCGTAGTCTGTCGGTGCTCCCCAAACAGAAGATCGCCTCGCTACTCAACGAAACATCGCTCGCGGTAGGCGGATTGGGGCCGGCCCTGCAACGACTCGTCGACTCCACGCAGTCCATCGTCGGTGACTTCGAGGCCAACCTGTCCGACGTCGACGACATCATCGCCAACTCTGCGCCCATCCTCGACAGCCAGGTGGAGTCGAGCGATGAGATCGCGCAGTGGTCACACAACCTCAAGGTTCTCACCGCGCAGATCGCCGACAGCGACCCGCACCTGCAGAGCCTGCTGGCCAAGGGCGCGCCGACGGCCGATCAGGTCAACAGTGTGTTCAGCGACGTGCGCGACGCATTGCCGCAGACGATCGCCAACCTGGAAGTCGTCGCCGACATGCTCAAGCGGTACAACAAGGGCACCGAGCAACTCCTGGTGTTCCTACCGGAGGTGGGCTCGGTGGCCCAGACGCTGATCGCGTCGGCGCCGGGGTCGGTGTTGCTGAACCTCAACCTGTCGCTGAACAATCCGCCGCCCTGCCTGACGGGCTTCCTCCCGGCGTCGGAGTGGCGGTCGCCGGCCGACACCAGCCTGGCGCCGCTGCCGGCCGGAACATATTGCAAGATTCCGCAAGACACCCAGGCGAACGATGTCCGGGGCGCCCGCAACTATCCCTGCGCCGACTTTCCCGGCAAGCGCCGGGCGACACCCAAGGAATGTCGTGACGACAAGCCGTACGTGCCGCTGGGTACCAACCCCTGGTACGGCACGCCGGACCAGATCCGCAACTGCCCGGCCCCCGGCGCGCGCTGCGACCAGCCCGTCGACCCCGGCAAGGTCATACCGGCGCCGTCGGTCGACAACGGCATGAATCCGATGCCGGCCGACCGACTGCCGAAACAGCCTCCACTGACCAACGACCCATTGCAGCGGCCGGGCTCGGGCTCTGTTCAGTGCAATGGACAGCAACCCAACCCGTGCGTCTACCGGCCCAACAGTCCCAGCGCGGTCTACCTGCCGCAAAGTGGCGAAGTGGTCGGGCCCGACGGTGCCAAGTACTCCCTGGAGGATTCGCGCCACACCGGCGACAACGGATGGAAGGACATGCTCGCGCCGGCCGGTTGACCACTTCGGGAATCTTGCGCGGCCGGCAGTGTTGAACCAGCTACCCGCACGTGAGGAGACGTCATGACCAGCCGGCCCGTCCTGGAACCCACCACCGAGCACCCGATCACCATCAACCCGACCGGAAAACGGGTGGTGGTCCGCGTCAACGGCGAGATCGTCGCCGACACCAATGAAGCGTTACAGCTGCAGGAGTCAAATTATCCTGCGGTGCAATACATTCCGCTCAAGGACGTGGTCCAAGAGGTGCTCACCCGCACCGACACCAGCACCTACTGCCCCTTCAAGGGCGACGCCGGCTACTACAGCGTGACCACCGGCGGTGCGACGGTCGACGACGTGATCTGGTTCTACGAGCACCCCCACCCGGCGGTGGCGGCAATCGCGGCGCACGCGGCGTTCTATCCCGACAAGGCGCAGATCACCGTTGGCTAGGCGGTCGCCAGGCCGAACACTTGCGCGGTCACTTGGGTGTCGCTGTACTCGCGCAATGAGGTGATGAGGCCGTCCCGCGTTTCGAAGATGAAAACGGCAGGGCTATTGTAGTGGACGCCATCGCTGGTGTGACCGTCGGCTACCGCCTCGATCACCACGCTCTCGCCGTCGTTGAAGCACTGGATGAAATCGAGGTTCAACTCGACCCGCTGTTTGCGCCGATCGATCTCGTCGCGCAACGTCGCTTTGTCGACCGAGTTGCGGGTCACGATGCTCCAGTAGGTGAAGTCGTCGCTGAGCAGCTCAAAGCATTCGTCGACGTCGGCGCCCTCGGAGAGGCACTGCAGAAACATCCACGCCAACTCCGCGGACGGATCGTCGAACGGGGTGTTCACCTCGTCATCCTGACGTGAAAGTCAGTTGCGGGTCAATGACGCCGGACCGGAATTATGATCGAGGAGATCGAGCAGCGGCGGGAGCAGATGGTGAGTAGTGCTCGCACGGTGACGTTCGCCAGTGCGGTCAGCCCCAGGAACACGCTCTTCCCGCTGCGCCGAGGTCCCGGCGACCCGTGCTTCCAGATCGACGCCGACGGCGCCATCTGGCGAACGAGCCTGCTGCCCAGCGGATCTGTGACCGCGAGGATCAGCCACACCGCTGCCGGCGTGGTCGACTGCACGGCATGGGGGAGCGGCGCTGATGAATTCCTCGACGCGCTACCGGCCATGCTCGGTGCCGACGACGACCTGTCAGGGTTCGAGCCGGTCGACCCGCTCGTCGCCGAGGCGTATCGGCGGGTGCCGCATCTGCGCCTGGGCCGTACTGAGCAGGTGATCGAGGCGCTGATCCCCGCCGTGCTCGAGCAGCGGGTGCAGGGCAAGGACGCGTTCCGGGCCTGGCGCTTGCTGGTGACCAAGTTCGGAACGCCGGCGCCGGGTCCCGCGCCGGGGCGGATGCGGGTGCTACCGACGGCCGAGGTGTGGCGCCGCATCCCGTCATGGGAATTCCACCGCGCGAATGTCGATCCGGGTCGCGCCCGTACTGTCGTCGGTTGCGCGCAGCGGGCGTCGTCACTGGAGCGCCTGACGACGTGGCCGGCCGAGAAGGCCCGCGAGGCACTGATGTCACTGCCCGGGGTCGGGATCTGGACCGCCGCCGAGACCGCGCAACGGGCGTTCGGTGACGCCGACGCGCTGTCGGTCGGCGACTATCACGTGCCCAAGATGATCGGCTGGACATTTCTGGGGCGGCCGATCGATGACGCCGAGATGGTCGAACTCCTCGAACCGATGCGCCCGCACCGGCACCGAGTGGTCCGGTTACTGGAAGCCAGCGGATTGGCCTACGAGCCGCGCCGTGGTGCGCGGTTGCCGGTGCAGGAGATCCGCACGCTCTGACGCGCTGCGATTACACCCCGCGGGCTTCGGGTACTTGACGCTCATGACTCAATTCACCGTTCCCGGCCTGACCGAGAAGCAGGCCGCCAAAATCGCTGACCTGCTGCAAAAGCAGCTGAGCACCTACAACGACCTCCATTTGACGCTAAAGCATGTGCACTGGAATGTGGTGGGCCCCAACTTCATTGGGGTGCACGAAATGATCGACCCGCAAGTGGACCTGGTGCGCGGCTACGCTGACGAAGTGGCCGAGCGAATCGCCACGCTTGGTGGCTCGCCGCAGGGCACACCGGGCGCAATCCTGAAAGATCGCACCTGGGACGACTATTCGGTGAGCCGTGACACCGTGCAGGCGCACCTGGCCGCGCTCGACCTGGTCTACAACGGCGTCATCGAAGACACCCGTAAGGGCATCGAGGCGACCGAGAAGCTCGACCCGGTGACGCAGGACATTCTGATCTCCCACGCCGCCGAGTTGGAGAAGTTCCAGTGGTTCGTGCGCGCACACCTGGAGAATGCCGGCGGGGCTCTGGTGCACGAGGGCACCTCATCGGAGAAGTCTGCGGCGAAATCGGCCAAGGGGTAGAACAAGCCTCTGCGGAATAATCGGACCGCGGTCCGGTTATAGCGGGTATCCGAGTTCAGGAGGTCCCAGATGCCCGCGATCACCGCAGACACATTGACCTTGCCGCGGATCTCTGCGGCAGGTCCCCTCGACACCGAGCGGCCGGTCCGTTCGGTCACCACCGGCCCGCGCGGCCACGAAGGCGAGGGATTCCCCGTGGTCCGCGCGTTCGCCGGAGTGAGCAGCGCCGCGCTGGACCCATTCGTCCACATGGATCAGATGGGCGAGGTGGAGTATCTGCCCGGCGAGCCGCGGGGGACCGACTGGCATCCGCACCGCGGCTTCGAGACGGTTACCTACATGATCGACGGCCGCTTCGCCCATCAGGATTCACACGGGGGTGGCGGACTGATCGCCGACGGCGCGACCCAGTGGATGACCGCGGGCGCGGGCATCCTGCACATCGAGACGCCGCCGGCGGAACTGGTCGAAAGCGGCGGGGTGTTTCACGGCATCCAGTTGTGGGTCAACCTGCCGAAGAAGGACAAGTTCGCCACTCCGCGATACCAGGCCATCGAGGGCAACGATGTTGCCCTGCTGTCGTCCGACGACGGTGGCGCGCTGATCCGTGTCATCGCGGGCGAGGTCGACGGTCACCACGGTCCTGGCGTCACGCACACGCCGATCACCATGGTGCACGCGACGATTCAGCCTGGCGCGAGGCTGAACATCCCGTGGAACCGTGACTTCAACGCATTGGTCTACGTGCTGGCCGGACGCGGCTCGGTCGGGCCGGTGTCGCATCCGGTGGCTCACCGCCAACTGGTGGTCCTGGGCCCTGGCGACCGCATTACGGTCGACGCCGCGCCGTCGCAGGAGTCGCGGGTTGCTGCGCTGGAGGTGCTGATTCTGGGCGGCCGGCCGATCCGCGAGCCGGTGTTCCACTACGGTCCGTTCGTCATGAACACCAGGGCCGAGGTCATCGCGGCGGTCGAGGACTTCCAGGCCGGCAAATTCGGCAGCATTCCGCCCGACGGGCTGATACCTCACGCTGTCGCTGGCTAACAGATCGGTTGGTTTTATGAGGGCCGTAGGTGTGACCTATGGCACAATCTAGGACGTGGTTCAGCCAGCGACCCGTGGACCGGGTCGCCCCCCTGCAGCAAAGGCGGCTGAAACGCGTAAACGCATTCTGCGCGCTGCCCGCGAAGTCTTCAGCGAACGCGGCTATGACGCCGCCACGTTCCAGGCGATTGCGATCCGGGCCGACTTGACGCGACCCGCGATCAACCACTACTTCGCAAATAAGCGCGTGCTGTATTGGCAGGTGCTGGACGAGACCAACAACGCCATGGTCGCCGCCAGCACTCAGCGGGCACGCAAAGAGACGACCCTGACCGGCCGGGTGTCGGCCTTCATCAAAGGCGCTGCCGAGGCCGAAGAGGAAAACCAAGCTGCAGCAGCGTTTTTGATCGCTGCCACATTGGAGTCGCAGCGTCACCCGGATTTGAGCCGACCGGAGAGCGACTCGGTGAACACCACCCGGGCCTTCCTGCTGTGGGCGATCAACGACGCCATCCAAAGCGGCGAGCTGAGCCAGGACACCGACGCCGTGGCGCTCGCCGAGATGTTGCTGGCGGTATTGCTGGGGGTGGGTTTTTATGCGGGTTTCGTCGGCAGCCGCGGCGAATTCGACGCCATGACAGATCAGCTGAAACTGTTGCTGGCCCGGAGCTTGAGCCGACGGTCCGATTGACCGCAGTGATGTAGCGCACACAACCATATAGATTGCCTAACTTATTCGGTAGCATGTGGGCGCTATGACCGACACAACTGATGCGACCTCCATTCGCTCCGAGGGCGATAGCTGGGACATCACCGAAAGCGTGGGCGCCACCGCCTTGAGCGTGGCCGCGGCTCGGGCTGTCGAGACCGGGTCCGACGACCCACTTATCCACGACCAGTTCGCCTACCTGTTGGTCTCCACCGCGGGGCAGCCGTGGGCGCGGCTGGCCAGTTCGCTGGACTGGATCGGCGACGACGACCACGGGCGACGGGCCCATCGGCTGGCCATCGACTACCAGGCCGTGCGGACGCACTATTTCGACTCGTTCTTCGCCGACGCCGTCACTGCCGGGATCCGGCAGGTGGTCATCCTGGCCGCGGGCCTGGACTCCCGGGCCTTCCGGCTCGACTGGCCGGCCGCCACCACCGTCTACGAGATCGACCAGCCCCAGGTGGTCGCCTATAAGACGGCCACACTGGAATCGGCCGGCGCCGCGCCGACCGCCGAGCGTCGGACCGTTCAGGTCGACCTTCGCGACGATTGGGCCGCAGCGCTGATAGCCGCAGGTTTCGAACCAGGTCAGCCGACCGCATGGCTGGCCGAGGGCCTGCTGCCGTACTTGCCGGCCGAAGCCCAGGACCGGCTGTTCGACATCCTGACCGGGCTCAGCGCTCCCGGTAGTCGGGTGGCCGTCGAGGCGTTCAGCCTCGGCACGGCCGACAGCGAAGCGCGTCGTGTCGCACGGCGCGCGCGGTTCGACCGGATGCGCCAGCGGCTCGGCCTGGACATCAACGTCGAAACCCTGACGTATCAGGAAAGCGGCCGCGCCGACGCCGCGGATTGGCTGACGCAGCACGGATGGCACGTCACCGCCGTCAGCAATGCCGACGAGATGGCAAGGCTGGGCCGCGGGATTCCCGCCGATTTGGCCGACGAGGCTTTCACCACGACACTGCTTCGCGCCGAACTCGGCGCGACCGAACGCTGAGGAGCAGCGATGAGCGCACTGCGTAGCCACGACGACACCTGGGACATCACCGAAAGCGTGGGCACCACCGCGGTCATGGTGGCCGCCGCCCGCGCTGCCGAGACCGATAAGCCCGACCCGCTGATCCGCGACCCGTTCGCGAAGATCCTGGTCAGCGACGCCGGCACCGGGGTGTGGGAAAAGATGCTCGACAGCTCTCTGCTCGACAAGGTGGCCGAGATCGACGCCGAGGCGGCGGCGATCTTCGAGCACATGCGCGCTTACCAGGCGGTGCGTACGCACTTCTTCGACGCACACTTCGCCGCGGCGACGGCCGCCGGCATCCGCCAGGTGGTCATCCTCGCGTCCGGGCTGGACTCGCGGGCCTACCGGCTGGACTGGCCGGCCGGTACCACTGTCTACGAGATCGACCAGCCCAAGGTGCTGGAGTACAAGGCGGCGACGTTGGCAGCGCACGGCGCAACACCGTCGGCCGACCGCCATGAGGTGGCGATCGACTTGCGCCAGGACTGGCCCGCGGCGCTGATCGCCGAGGGCTTCGATCCGGAGGCGCCGACCGCCTGGCTGGCCGAGGGGCTGCTGATGTACCTGCCCGCCGACGCCCAGGACCGGCTGTTCACTCAGATCACCGAGTTGAGCGCGACCGGCAGCCGGATCGCCGCCGAAACCGCGGCCAACCATTCCGACGAGCGTCGCCAGGAAATGCGCGAACGCCTCGACCGGGTGGCCGAAAAACTCGGCATCGAGCGCAACATCGACATCCAGGACTTGATCTACAAGGACGACGAGCGCGCCGACGTCGCGACCTGGCTCGACCACCACGGGTGGCGAGCCACCGCGCAGAACTCCGACGACGAGATGCGAAGGTTGAACCGCTGGGTCGAGGGCGTGCCGTCGGCTGACGACAAACAAGCCTTCTCGCAGTTCGTGACCGCTGAACGCGGCTGATCACGCGATGGATCGATAACCAGGGCACCTGTTGCCCAACCGGGTGGTTGATTAGGATTGGGATTTCGCCGGTCGAGGAAGGGAATCCCGATGACCACCGAAGCTACTGAAGTTGCTGCTCCTGCTGCATCCGCCGCCCCGGTCTCGGGCTCGGATATCGCCAAGACGGTCGCGCGGTTACGCCAGACGTTCGCCACCGGTCGCACCCGAAGTCTGGAGTGGCGCAAAGAGCAGTTGCGCGCGCTGCAGCGATTGATGGTCGAGAACGAGACCAAGATCGCCGATGCGCTGGAGAAGGACCTCGGCCGCTCGCCGTTCGAGGCATGGCTGGCCGACGTCGCCAGCACCAGCGGCGAGGCCGCGTATGCCGCGAAGAGTGTGGGCAAGTGGGCCAAGCGCCGCCACCACCGACTCGAAATGTCACAGCTGCCCGCCCGCGGCTGGGTCGAGTACGAGCCGTACGGCACCGTGCTGATCATCGGCGCGTGGAATTTCCCTTTTGCGCTCACGCTGGGTCCGGCGGTCGGCGCGATCGCCGCCGGAAACACCGTGCTGCTCAAGCCTTCTGAGGTCGCGCCCGCCTCGTCTGCCTTGATGGCCGAGTTGGTGCCGCGTTACCTGGACAACGACGCGATCGCGGTGATCGAGGGCGACGGCGCCGTCAGCCAGGAACTGATCGCGCAGGGCTTCGACCACTTGATCTTCACCGGCGGCACCGAGATCGGCCGCAAGGTGTACGAGGGCGCGGCGAAACATCTGACGCCGGTGACTCTCGAACTCGGCGGCAAGAGCCCGGTGATCGTTTCCAAGGACGCCGACATCAAGGTCGCGGCCAAGCGGATCGCGTGGACCAAGCTGATCAACTCCGGCCAGATCTGCATTGCGCCCGACTACGTGCTGGCCGAGGCGCCGATCCGCGACCAACTCGTCGACGAGATTCAGAAGGCGGTCACGGCTTTCGAGGCGCAAAACGCCAGTGGTGGAAAGCGAATCGTCAACGAGCGGCACTTCAACCGGCTCACCACCGCGCTGGCCGCGACGCAGGGCAAGGTCGCGATCGGCGGCGGCTCGGATGCGTCGACGTTGAACATCCAGCCGACCGTGGTGGTAGACCCGTCCACTGACGAGCCGTTGATGACCGACGAGATCTTCGGCCCTATCCTCCCCGTGCTGACCGTGCAAAACCTCGACGAGGCAATCAGTTTCGTGAACTCGCGGCCCAAGCCACTGGCCGCCTACCTGTTCACCAAGGCCAAGGCCGTCCGTGAACGGGTGATCAAGGAAGTGCCGGCCGGCGGCATGGTGGTCAACCACCTGCTGTTCCACTTCGCCACTCACAAGCTGCCGTTCGGCGGCGTTGGCCCGTCCGGCCTGGGTGCCTACCATGGCAAGTTCGGGTTCGAGGAGTTCAGCCACCGCAAGTCGGTGCTGACCAAGCCGACCCGCCCCGACATCGCAAGCTTCATCTACCCGCCGTATACCGAGAAGGCGTGGAAGCTGGCCCGTCGGCTGTTCTGACTTTTCCCAATTCGCTTGTTGGTCAATGAAGATCGAGAGATAGGAAGTTCATGCCCGGAGTGCAGGATCGCGTTGTCGTCGTCACCGGAGCCGGTGGTGGGCTGGGGCGCGAGTACGCGCTGACCCTTGCCAAGGAAGGCGCCAGCGTCGTCGTCAACGACCTCGGCGGTTCCCGTGACGGCACCGGCGCCGGACACAACATGGCCGACGACGTCGTCAAGGAGATCAAAGACGCCGGCGGACGTGCGGTGGCCAACTACGACAGCGTCGCCGAGGCCGAGGGCGCCGAGAACATCATCAAGACCGCCCTCGACGAGTTCGGCAAGGTCGACGGCATTGTCAGCAACGCCGGCATCCTGCGTGATGGCACGTTCCACAAGATGTCTTTTGAGAACTGGGATTCCGTCCTCAAGGTGCACCTGTACGGCGGCTACAACGTCATCCGCGCCGCGTGGCCGCACTTCCGCGAGCAGAGTTACGGTCGTGTGCTGGTCGCCACCTCCACCAGCGGGTTGTTCGGCAACTTCGGGCAGGCCAACTATGGCGCCGCGAAGCTCGGCCTGGTTGGCCTGATCAACACGCTGGCCCAGGAAGGCGCTAAGTACAACATCAAGGCCAACGCGCTGGCCCCGATCGCCGCCACCCGGATGACCGAGGACATCCTGCCGCCGGAGGTGTTGAAGAACCTGACACCGGAGTTCGTGGCGCCGGTGGTGGCCTACCTGTGCACCGAAGAAGTGCCCGACAGTGGCTCGATCTTCATCGTCGGTGGCGGCAAGGTGCAGCGCACCGCGCTGTTCCAGAACGAGGGCGTGACCTTCAAGGAGCCGCCGTCGGTCGACGACATTGCCTCGCACTGGGGTGAGATTGACGATTTGTCCGCGGCCAAGGCGGCAAACTTTTCGATCCGCTGACTGAGTTCGCATGAAAGCCTGTGTCGTACAGGAGCTTTCAGGGCCAGGCGGTCTGGCGTACACCGATGTCCAGGACGTTGCCGGCAACGAGCACGTCCTGGTCATCAACGTGCGCGCCGCCGGGGTCTGCTTCCCCGACCTGCTGCTGAGCAAGGGTGAGTACCAACTCAAGCTGCCGCCGCCGTTCATCCCCGGGATGGAAGCCGCGGGTGTGGTCGACTGGGCGCCCGAGGACTCCGAATTCAAAGTCGGCGACCGGGTTTCGGCGTTCGGGATTCTGGGTGGCTATGCCGAACAGGTGCTGGCTCCGCCGGCCAATGTGACCCGCAGTCCCGCCGAACTCGACGACGCCGAAGCGGTGTCGCTGCTGGTGAACTACAACACCATGTATTTCGCGCTGGCCCGTCGGGCCGCGATGCGCAAGGGCGACAGCGTGCTGGTGCTGGGATCGGCGGGCGGTGTGGGTACCGCGGCCATCCAGGTGGCACGGGCGATGGGTGCGAGCAAGGTCATCGCAGTGGTACACCGCACCAGCGCAATGGATTTCGTCGAGTCGCTGGGCGCCGACGTGGTCTTGCCGCTGACCGACGGGTGGGCTCAAGCGGTCCGCGAGCACACCGACGGCCGTGGGGTCGACATCGTTGTCGACCCGGTTGGTGGACAGGCGTTCGACGATGCCGTCCGGGTGCTGGCCGTCGACGGCAAGCTTCTGGTGATCGGTTTCGCCGCGGGCTCGATTCCGACGGTCAAAGTCAACCGACTGCTGTTGCGCAATGTCGGCGTGCTCGGTGTCGCCTGGGGCGAGTACCTGCGGCAGGTGCCCGGATCGGCGTCGCTGTTCGCCTTCGGCCTCAACCAGTTGGTGGCGGCCGGTTTGAAACCGCCTTCGCCGCAACGCTATCCGCTCTCGCAAGGGCGCGATGCGCTGCAGTCGCTCGCTGACGGCGGGGTCTTCGGCAAGGTCGTGCTCGAGCCCTAGCCGGGCCTGCTCGCAGACACGGAACGCGCCGCCCCGCGTGAGCAGGAGCGGCGCCTTCCTTGTCCAACCTGTTTAGAACAGACCCGAGAAGGCGTCCTGAATCTGCGTCACCGCACTTTGGATGACTTCGATCTCGAAGCCGCCGGCCAGGGTGAGGAGCGCGGTGTCCGCCGCGACCGGCAGGCCGAACGCGTCGGCGAAGTCACCGGTGGCGATGTTCGCCGAGAACAACGACAGGTCGTAGGCGGGCATGCTGGTCACCAATGCGTTGACGATGTCGGCCGTCGGCAGCAGCGCGGAGTAGGCCGCTGATGACGCGGTCGTGATCGCATTGACGAAGTCGGTGAATGACGCCGCGGGATTGGCCAGGTCGGTCTGCAGCGCCGCCATCACCTCGGCCATACTCTGGCCGGTCGCGGCCGTCGCCGAAGCATAGGGGTCCGTGTCGGTGCTCAAGTTCTGGATGCCCTGCTGGGTGTCGGCGAGCAACGTGTCGAACACCTGGGTCGGGCTGACGTCGGGGAACAACCCGAACGGCGTGTTGACGTCGGCGGGACCACTGGCCCAGCCCTGAGAGCCGTCGCCGTAGCCCAGGTTGATCAGGTAGGTCAGGTCGGGGCCCAGCAACTCTTGCAGCGGCTTGGGCAGCAGCGCGACCAACGGAGCCGTGATGTCGGCCCCGTGGGCGGTGTCCGTTCCGTCGAGCGTGGTGATCATGTAGTAGTTGGTGTTCAGATCCGCGCCGGAGACGGGTAGCGGTGTCGCGTGCTCGATGTCGGCAAGCGATGGTCCGCTTCCGAGCCCGCCGGTACCGTCACCGCCGTTCAGGTAAGTCCCGTGCAGCGTCTGAATGCCCAGGAATGCATTCAGGTCGGACAGGAAGTTGATCGGGTACTTGGGGAAGTCGGCGAAACCGTCGTATTCGATCGTGTAGATCTGAGCGGGGTATTCGCTGGCTGGGGTGGCGCCGTCGAAGGAGATCCCCAGGCTTGGAAGGTTTAGCGGGTCGGACACCGCCGGCGCGCCCGTCGACGGCGTGAAGCCGTCGAAGCGCGAGAGCAATCCACCGTTCGGCGCGGTCTCGTCGGCGACCAGCAGGAAGTTCACGTCGGCCTTGGGAATACCCGCGTCTGTCAGCTGCTGCATGACGAGACCAGAGATCACGGAACTCTGGGAGTAGCCGAACACCGTCGCGGTATTGCCGTTGGCGATCTCAGACTCGATCGTGTTGGCCAGGATGGTGTCGCCCTGCCCCACCGAGGTGCTGTCCGACGGGAACCCGTCGGCGCCGGAGGGGTAGTTGAACGGCAGGGTGTGCACACCGGTCAGCGGGTACAGGCCCTCGGGGGTGTACAGGCCCTCGCCGAAGGGGTTGGTCGGAGTGGCCTGATAGAAGTCGATGCCGTTGCCGTAGGTCGGAAAGAGGTAGTGCAAGGCGGCGGACTCCACGTAGTTGCTGCCGGGGATCGGTGTGCCGCTGCCGCCGACCACCAAACCGATGTCTTGGCCATCTGCGTGCGCCTGGCTGGGGTTCAACATCGCTGCCAAACTGAGAACACCGGCGCCCGCTGTAGCAACCATTCCCAGACCCATGAGACGAAGCGTTCGACCAGACATTTTACGACCTTTCGGGGCGGCGGCGGCAGGGGTATTCGACGTATGTTCTACTCCCTTTTCGGCCTCACGTCTGAGAAATACACAGGTTTTCGTTGGTGAAAATTAAGTTTCACGTCCAACTTATTGGACAGGTATCAGACACCCCAGGTGCCTCAGCAGTCACTGACTGCGGGTCTGGCCCGGTGGTGCCGTCGCTGCTTCAGCCGAGCAGGGCCTCGCGCAGCCGATCGACGTCGGCCTCGGTGATGTCAGCGCTGCGGAAGTAGCCGTCAAGCGAGCCGAAGTCGTCGTCGATGGTCCGCCGTGCGGCGTCCAGGTACTCCGCGCGAACGCCGAGCACCTCTTCGGACAGCCGCGCCTCCGTCGTCGAGATCAACTCGGGTGTCACCTCGACGTCGGTGCGCTGGCGGATCGCGTCGAGGATCCGCTCGCGCAGGAACGGCACGGCTTGGTTGCTGGTCAGGAAATCCGTGACGATCGCGTCGCGTTCGACCCCCGCGGCCTCGAGCACCAGCGCGATGGTGAACCCGGTGCGGTCCTTGCCGGCGAAGCAGTGGGCCAGGACCGTGCGCCCGCTGCCGAGCAGGGTCGTCATGCGGTGCAGCGCCTCGCGAGCTCCGGGATAGGTGGGGAAGCGGCTGTATTCCTCGACCATGTAGCGGGTGGCGGCGTGGCTGACCGACTCACCGTCCGGCTTTTCTTCGAACAACCGCTTGAACGCGTGCTCGTGCGGGGCTTCGCCGTCTGGGTTCACGTTGTCGGGTGCGAGGTCAGGGATGGGCAGCAGGTGGATATCCACGCCGTCCGGGACCAGTCCGGGGCCGTGCCGCAGCACCTCACTGCGGGACCGTAGATCCGCGACATCGGTTACGCCCAAACGGCGTAACTCGTCGCGGCCCTCATCGGCCAGCTCGCTCAACTCGCCGGAGCGGAACAGTCGCCCTGGTCGCAGTACGCCGGTGGTGTCGGCGACATCGCGAAAGTTCCAGGCTCCCTGGAGATCTCGTACGCCGGTCGCCACTTTAGGTGACCGCCGCGGCGAAGCCGCTCTTCTCCCGGCCGATTTCGGCGCGTGCGATGGACCGCAAATGCACCTCGTCGGGTCCGTCGAAGATGCGCATTGCGCGCTGCCACGAGTACATCCGGGCCAACACGGTGTCCTCACTGACGCCGGCGGCTCCGTGTACCTGGATGGCTCGATCGACGACGTTGCACGCCATCTGCGGGGCGACCGCTTTGATCTGGGAGACCAGCAGGTGAGCTGCTCGGTTGCCGTGTTGGTCGATAGTCCAGGCCGCCTTCTCGCACAGCAGCCGGGCCTGGTCGATCTCGTTGCGCGACTGGGCAATTGCCTGCTGCACCATACCCTGATCGGCGAGCGGCTTACCGAACGCGATACGGGTGTTGGCCCGGTGCACCATCAGGGCCAGGGCCCGTTCGGCGCCACCCAGCGCGCGCATGCAGTGGTGGATGCGGCCCGGGCCGAGTCGCGCCTGGGCAATCGCGAAGCCGGAGCCCTCCTCGCCGAGCAGGTTGGTGGCGGGCACCCGGACGTTGTCGTAGATGATCTCGCAGTGCCCGGGCTGGTCCTGGTAACCGAAGACTGATGTAGAGCGCACCACGGTCACGCCCGGTGTATCGATCGGCACCAGCACCATCGACTGCTGTTGGTGGCTAGCCGCCTCCGGGTTGGTACGGCCCATCACGATGAGGATCTTGCACCGCGGGTCCGCCGCTCCCGACGTCCACCACTTACGGCCGTTGATGACGTAGTCGGCGCCGTCGCGCACGATCGACGTCTCGATGTTGCGGGCGTCGCTGCTGGCGACGGCGGGCTCGGTCATCGAGAAACCGCTGCGGATTTCGCCTGCCAGCAGCGGCTCGAGCCACTTCTTGCTCTGCTCCTCGGTGGCGAACAGATGCAGGGTTTCCATGTTGCCGGTGTCCGGCGCCGCACAGTTGATCGCCTCGGGGGCAATCTCGAGGCTCCATCCGGTCAACTCGGCGAGCGGCGCGTATTCCAGGTTGGTCAGGCCCGACTCCGATGGCAGGAACAGGTTCCACAGCCCGGCGGCCTTGGCCTTGGTTTTGAGTTCCTCGATGATCGGCGGAACGGTGTGATCCTTCGGACCGGCTTCCTCGCGGTACTTGTCGTACTCGGCCTCGGCGGGAAATACGTAGTCGGTGATGAACTCGCTCAGTCGCTTGTGGTAGTCGGTGGCTTTGGCTGACATTGCGAAGTCCATGACCGCCACGATAAGCCACCCGCGATGGGGGCACACCGGGGGCAGGATGAACGGTATGACGGACACCCGCCCCCCGCTACCGCCATTCACTCATGCGACTGCCGTGGAGAAGGTTCAGGCCGCTGAAGACGCCTGGAACACCCGAGATCCGGACCGGGTCAGCCGCGCGTACACCGTTGACTCGCAATGGCGTAACCGCGGCGAACACGTCGTCGGCCGCGACGCGATCGTGGCGTTCCTGAGCCGCAAATGGCAGCGCGAACTCGACTATTCATTGCGTAAGAGCCTGTGGACCTTCGACGACAATCGGATCGCCGTCCGATTCCAGTACGAATGCCGCGACGCCGCCGGGCAGTGGTGGCGCAGCTACGGCAACGAGTTATGGGAGTTCGACGCGGATGGCTTGATGGCCCGCCGTGAAGCCAGCATCAATGACGTCGCGATCGACGAGTCCGAGCGCCGCTACTTCGGCCCGCGGCCAACCGAGGAGTATGGCGGCGACCTCCCGCTTTGGTAGATGGCCAAAGCGGTCAGGTTAGGGTTGTTGCCGACTTACGGGGAGTAGCAAATGACAGAGACGCAGACGACAGTCGGCGTGGTCGCCGAGTCGGGAGCCGACGAACGACGGGTCGCGTTGGTACCGAAGGTGGTCGCGCCGCTGGTGAAGAACGGCGTCGCGGTCGTCGTGGAGGCCGGCGCCGGCGAGCGTGCGCTGCTACCTGACACGCTGTACACCGAGGCCGGAGCGAGCATCGGTGACGCGTGGTCGGCCGACATCGTGGTGAAAGTCGCACCGCCGACCGCCGACGAGGTGAGCAAGCTGAAGAGCGGCCAGACCCTGATCGGCTTCCTGGCCCCGCGTAACGCCGAGAACTCGATCAGCGCGCTCACGCAGGCCGGTGTGCAGGCTTTCGCTCTCGAGGCCATCCCGCGCATCTCGCGGGCCCAGGCCATGGACGCGCTCTCGTCGCAGGGCAACGTCGCCGGCTACAAGTCCGTCGTGCTGGCTGCGTCGGAGTCGACACGCTTCTTCCCGATGCTGACCACCGCTGCGGGCACCGTGAAGCCGGCGACGGTGCTCGTGCTCGGGGTCGGTGTCGCGGGCCTGCAGGCATTGGCGACGGCTAAGCGTCTCGGCGGGAAGACGACCGGCTATGACGTACGGCCCGAGGTGGCCGATCAGGTGCGCTCGGTGGGCGCGCAATGGCTGTCGCTCGGCGACAGCGATCTGGCCGCCTCCGGTGAGGGAGGCTACGCCCGCGAACTCACCGAAGAGGAGCGCGCGCAGCAGCAGAAGGCGCTGGAAGAGGCGATCAGCGGCTTCGACGTCGTCATCACGACGGCGCTGGTCCCGGGCCGACCGGCCCCCAGGTTGGTGACCGCCGCCGCGGTCGAGGCGATGAAGCCCGGCAGCGTCATCGTCGACCTGGCCGGTGAAACCGGCGGCAACTGCGAACTCACCGAACCCGGTCAGACCGTCGTCAAGCACGACGTCACGATCGCCTCGCCGCTGAACCTGCCGGCCACCATGCCCGAGCACGCCAGCGAGCTGCTCAGCAAGAACATCACCGCGCTGCTCGACCTGTTGATCACCGACGGCAAGTTGGCGCCGGACTTCTCCGACGAGGTCGTTGCGGGCTCATGCGTGACTCGAAAGGACGCCTAGGTGTACGACCAACTGCTGGCCAATGTGGCGATTCTGGTGCTCGCCGGGTTCGTCGGATTCGCCGTCATTTCCAAGGTGCCGAACACCTTGCACACCCCGTTGATGTCGGGCACCAATGCCATTCACGGCATCGTGGTCCTGGGTGCGCTGTTGGTGCTGGGCGAGCTGCCGGCCGACGCCAGCTGGGGCGTGCGAATGATCGCGTTCGTCGCCCTGATCTTCGGCACCCTGAACGTGATCGGTGGCTTCCTGGTGACCGACCGGATGTTGGGCATGTTCAAGTCGCGCAAGCCCGCGGCCGACAAGGAGACCGCGAAGTGAGTGCAGAGAACGTCAACTACGGCGTGGACGTCCTCTACATCGCGGCTTTCGGGCTGTTCATCTACGGTCTGTCCGGCCTGACCGGCCCGAAGACCGCGGTGCGCGGCAACTGGATCGCCGCGGTCGGTATGGGCATCGCGGTGATCGCGACGCTGATCAAGGTGCGCGACACCGCGCCGATCAACTGGATCTTGATCGCCGCGGGCTTGTTGATCGGCGTGGTGCTGGGCGTGCCGCCCGCCAAGAAGACCAAGATGACGGCCATGCCGCAGCTGGTGGCGCTGTTCAACGGCGTCGGCGGCGGTACCGTCGCACTGATCGCATGGTCGGAATTCATTGGGACCAAGGGCTTTTCGGTGTTCCGGCCCGACCAGGCGCCCACTGTCGCGCTAGTCGTGGGATCGTTGTTTGCGGCGATCATCGGGTCGGTGTCCTTCTGGGGATCGCTGGTGGCATTCCTGAAGCTGCAGGAGTCGATTCCCAAGAATGTGGAGAAGCGGCTGGTGGCCTCGGCCAAGCTGTTCCAACTCTCCAACATCGTGCTGCTATTCGGAGCGATCGGTGTCGCTGTCTACCTGGGCCTGAACCCGGGCATGCCGATCTGGTGGATCCTGCTGGTGCTGGTCTTCGCGGGCCTGATGGGCCTGTTCGTGGTGTTCCCGATCGGTGGCGCCGACATGCCGGTGGTGATCTCGCTGCTGAATGCGATGACCGGATTGTCCGCAGCTGCAGCGGGTTTGGCGCTGAACAACACCGCGATGATTGTCGCCGGCATGATTGTCGGTGCCTCGGGTTCGATCCTGACCAACCTGATGGCGGTCGCGATGAACAGGTCGATTCCGGCGATCGTGTTCGGCTCGTTCGGCGGTGACGGCGGCACGGCCGTCGGCCCGGGCGGCGAGCAGGGCACCGTCAAGGCGACCTCCGCCGCCGACGCTGCGATCCAGATGGCCTACGCCAATCAGGTCATCGTGGTGCCCGGCTACGGGCTCGCGGTGGCGCAGGCCCAGCACGCCGTCAAGGAGATGGCCAGCCTGCTGGAGGAAAAGGGCGTCGAGGTCAAATACGCCATCCACCCGGTGGCCGGCCGGATGCCCGGGCATATGAACGTGCTGCTGGCCGAAGCCGACGTCGAGTACGACGCGATGAAGGAGATGGACGACATCAACGGCGAGTTCAACCGTACGGACGTGGCGATCGTGATCGGCGCCAACGACGTCACCAACCCGGCCGCGCGCACCGACTCGTCCAGTCCCATCTACGGCATGCCGATCCTCAACGTTGACGAGGCCCGCTCGGTGATTGTGCTCAAGCGCTCGATGTCGTCGGGCTACGCCGGCATCGAGAACCCGCTGTTCTTCGGCGACCACACCTCGATGCTGTTCGGCGATGCGAAGAAGTCGGTCAGTGAGGTCGCCGAGGAGCTCAAGGCGCTGTAACCGGCGTCAGACATGCGTCGAGATCGACGCCGGCGTTGTGCGTACCCGCACAAACGCGCGCTGGCGTCGATCTCGAGGGTGCAGAAAAGGCTTAAACGGGCGGGTAGGCCGGCGGCGGGTAACCCTGGCCGTCGGTAACGCCGCGCAGGCCCCAGGGGAGGTACTTGAAGTAGAACTCGAGCTCGTCGGAAAAGTCGTAGCTGGGATCGGGATCCGGTTGCATCTGACTGCCTCTCGAGTCGCGTGGCGGTTCCCCCGGAGTCTAGTCCTCGCGGGCAAGGCGCAACAGCGAACCGTCGCGTTGCCTAGACTACCCACCAGTTGATTGACTCCGGGTTCGTCCCGGACTGCCGATAGCGAGTAGACATGCCATCCGAGAACGGGCTCACCCGCCGCGAGGAGCTACTGACCGTAGCCACCAAGCTGTTCGCCGCGCGCGGCTATCACGGCACCCGGATGGACGACGTCGCCGATGTGGTCGGACTGAACAAGGCCACGGTGTACCACTATTACGCCAGCAAGTCGCTGATCCTCTACGACATCTACCAGCAGGCCGCCGAGCGCACCCTGGACGCGGTGCACGACGATCCGACGATGTCGGCGCGCGAAGCCCTCTATCAGTACACCGTGCGGCTGCTGTTCAACATCGCGGCCAACCCCGAAGGTGCGGCGGTCTACTTCCAGGAACAGCCCTACATCACCGAGTGGTTCACCGAGGAGCAGGTCGAGGCGGTCCTCGAGAAGGAGACCCAGGTCTACGAACACGTGCACGGCCTGATCGACCGGGGCATCGCCGACGGCGAGTTCTTCGAGTGCGACTCCCACGTCGTGGCGCTCGGCTACATCGGGATGACACTCGGCGCCTACCGGTGGCTCCGGCCGAGCGGGCGGCGCAGCGCCAAGGAGATCGCCGCCGAGTTCAGCACCGCGCTGCTGCGCGGTCTGATTCGCGACGAGACGGTCCGGGTTGAGTCGCCGCTGGGCACGCCTCGGACGGAGACCGTCGCGCCATGACCGATCTCTTTCGCCTCGACGGCAAGGTCGCCGTCGTCACCGGCGGCGGTCGCGGCATCGGCCTGATGATCGCGCGCGGACTGCTGCAGGCCGGCGCCAGCGTGTATTTGTCCAGCCGCAAGAAGGCCGAGTTGGACGCTGCGGTCGCCGAGCTGTCGCCGATCGGGGCGGTGCAGGCGATTCCCGCCGACCTCGGCACGGTCGACGGCGTCGACGCCCTGGTCGCCGACCTCGGCGAGCGCGAGAACGCCATCCACGCGCTGTTCAACAACGCCGGCGCAGCGTGGGGAGCGCCGCTGGGCGAGTTCCCCGAGTCCGGGTTCGACAAGGTGATGAACGTCAACGTCAAAGGTGTCTTCATGCTGACCCGCGCGCTGGTGCCGATGCTCACCGCCGGCGCGAGCGAAGGCGATCCGGCGCGTGTCATCAACACCGGCAGCATCGACGGCATCGTCCCGCCCGGGAAGGGCCGGAACAACTTCTCTTACAGCGCCAGCAAGGCCGCCGTACACATGCTGACCCAGCATCTCGCCGGGGAGCTCGCGCCGCGGATTCTGGTCAACGCGATCGCGCCGGGGCTGTTCGAATCCCGGATGACCAAGGAACTGTTGCGGGCCGGCTCGGACGCGGTCGGCGCGGGGTTCCCGCTGGGACGCATCGGCCAGCCCGACGACATGGCCGGCATCGCGGTCTTTCTCGCGAGCCGGGCCAGTAGCTACATCACCGGCGCGGTGATCCCGGTGGACGGCGGCGTCAGCGTCATCAGCTGAGTCCGATTGTCCGACCCAGGAATTCGAGCTGGTCGGTGGTGACGCGCTCGAAGGCATCGCCGACGTAGATCTCGAAATGCCCTTCCGGGTAGAGCTTTATCTCACCTTTCGGTGCCGTGGCCGCGTACTTGCGGGTCGGCCCTGACGGTGCGACGGTGTCGGATTCGCAGATGCAGAACAGGATTGGGCAGGGCACCTTCGACGCGAGTCGACCCGGACGGTAGGGCAGCAGCTTCACGCCGATCCGGGCGGCGACCTCGTTGCGCAGTTCGACGCCGTCGGGCACGAGTTTCAGGTAGCCGTCGTAGACGTCAGGAGCCGTCATGAGCGCAACCTCGCCGGGATGGCCGGCCGTCTTGATCATCACCGGGTTGCCGCCGATGCGGGACGTGGCGATGTCACGGACCGCCAACGCCGTCAGGCGGGCGCTGACCAACGGATTGATCGCGGCCAGCGATGCGACGCTGTCGGTGAACGGGCACTGCGACACGACCGCGGCGATGCCCGGCACCCGGGCCGCGGTGGCGATCACATGACCGCCGCTGAAAGACGTGCCCCACAACCCGATTCGACGCGGATCGATGCCCGGCAGGGTGCGGGCGAAAGCCGTGGCAACCGTCCAGTCCTGCAACTGCATTCGGATGTCGAGCAGTTGGCGCGGCGCACCTTCGCTGTCGCCGAAGTTGCGGTAGTCGAACACCAGGCACGCGTAGCCGGCCGCGGCAAAGCGTTCGGCGTAGGCGTCCAGCCGCATCGTGCGCACCGCGCCCAATCCATGCGCCATCACCAACAGCGGCGTATCACCGTCCCCGTCGGGCCGGTAGAGCCACGCGCTGATCCGATCGCTGCCGGAGACGAACCAGACATCTTCACGTTGCATGACTGCCATCCTGCATCAGTGTGGTAGACCGGCGCCATGGCCCCGGATGTCCTGCAACAGGTGTCGTCGCTGGTGGGCGCGAAGTACGTCAGCACCGATCCCGACGTGCTGGCGAGCCGCAGCGCCGACTGGACAGGACGCTACCGCGGCCATGCCAGCGCTTTGGTGCGCCCCGGCTCGGCCGACGAAGTCGCCGAGGTGCTGCGGCTGTGCCGCGCCGCCGGAACGCATGTGACCATCCAAGGGGGACGCACGTCGTTGGTGGCCGGCACCGTTCCCGAGCACGACGACCTCCTGTTGTCCACCGAAAGGCTTTGCAGCATAGGCGCTGTCGATACCACCGAACGATGCATCGAGGCTGGAGCCGGGGCGACGCTGAGCGCGGTGCACCACGCCGCGAGCGCGGCCGGGCTGGTGTTCGGCGTCGATCTGTCCGCGCGCGACACCGCGACGGTCGGGGGAATGGCGTCGACCAACGCCGGCGGGTTGCGCACCGTCCGGTACGGCAACATGGGTAACCAGGTCCTCGGGATGGACGTCGCGCTGCCCGACGGGTCGGTGGTGCGGCGCCATTCGCGGGTACGGGCCGACAACACCGGCTACGACCTGCCGGCGTTGTTCGTCGGCGCCGAAGGAACACTCGGCGTGATCACCGCCCTCGATCTCCGGCTACACCCAGAGCCTTCGCATCGGGTGACCGCGGTGTGCGGCTTCGACGAGCTGGACGCGCTGGTCGATGCCGGGCGGATGTTTCGCGACCTGGACGGCATCGCGGCGCTGGAGTTGGTCGACGGCCGGGCCGCCGGACTGGCCGACGAGCACCTCGGTTTGCCGCCGCCGGTGCAGGGCCGCTGGCTGCTGCTGGTGGAGTTGGCCGCCGACCATGACCAGACCGAACGGCTCGCCAGTGCACTGGAGGGCGTTGCTGCGGCCGGTGGGCCCGCGGTGGGTATCGATAATGCTGCTCAGCAACGGCTTTGGCGGGTCCGTGAGTCGCTGGCCGAGGTGGTCGGCGTGTTCGGGCCGCCGCTGAAGTTCGACGTGTCGCTGCCGCTGGACGCGATCGCCCGGTTCGCCGGAGAGGCCGGGGCATTGGTGCGGCGACACGCTCCCGACGCCATCGGCGTGCTGTTCGGACACATCGGGGAAGGCAATCTGCACCTGAATGTGTTGCGCTGCAGCGCAGAACAGGAACAGCAGCTGTACGCCGCGATGATGGACCTGATCGCGACACGCGGGGGCAACGTCAGTTCCGAGCACGGGGTCGGCAGCCGGAAACGTCCTTACCTCGGTATGTCTCGTGACGCCGCCGACATCGCAGCGATGCGCTCGATCAAAACGGCGTTCGATCCGACCGGTTACCTCAACGCCGCGGTGCTGTTCGACTAGCCACCGGCTTTGATGCCGACCGCGTGCCGCAGCTGAGCCAGAAACTCGTCGGCATCATCGCTGCGAATCATGTAGTGCGAGAATGCAACCCGGATCGCCGTCGCCGCCTTGACGGCCGCGTTGGGACCGGGAATCAGGCGCTGCAGGCCGTCGCGCATCTGCGGGATCACGCTGGCGAATTGGGAGATGACGTGCTCGGGCTCGATGTCGACCATCCGCACACCGGTGTAGGAGTGCTGGTAGTCGACGATGAACCGCAATGCTGCATCGAGCTTGTCGGCACCCCTGAGCCCGGCGGTCGCTTCGCTCATACCGCTTTCGAAGGTGGCCCGTTCGTATTTGGAGAATGCCGAGAGCAGATCTTCTTTCGAGGCGAACCAGCGGTACAGCGTCGGCCTCGACACCCCGGCCTGGACAGCGACGTCGGACAGGCTGAGCTTGCGTTTTCCGTTGCGGCCGAGGACCTCAGCGGTCGCCGCAAGGATCCGCTGCTGCGTCGAGGCATCACCCTCGATCGTCGACGTCTGGTCCATATCCGCAACTTTACAAAATAAGCCCGAAGTGTCACGCTGTTTTCGTGTCACTGCCATATTCCCAGGCCAGCTTAGCCGGGCAAACCCCGGATCACGGGCGTCTGCGGTGAGCCACGCCAGAGCGGTGGTGATCACCGAGGCGTCCTCGCCGGTCGGCTGCGCTACGGCGGCCCGGTTGGCGGCGGGCGGCCATTCGGTTCTGATGGGCAGTCGCCGCCCGCAGGTGTGCGAGGAGTTTGCCGCAGGGCTCAGGTCTGGCGGGGCGGCGGTGTTCGCCGCCCACCTGGACCTGGCCGACCCGCTGTCGATCGACGGCTTTCTCGAGTCGGTCGACTACGTGGTCGGTGAAGTCGACGCCCTGATCAGCACCGTGGGCGTAGCCGAGCGATCCTGGGTCGGAGCGCAACACCTTGTGACACAACTGGTTTCGCCGATGATCGACAGCGGGCGTGGTGACGTGGTGTTGCTGGGTCCGGAACTCATCGGGGTGCCGCGAGCCGGGGCGGATCGGATGCTCGAGGCGTGGGTCAGCGGACTGGACGCCGAATTCGTCGGCACCGGCGTGCGGGCCTCAATCGTCCGCTCGACCGGCGTTGTACGGCCCGAGGACGCCGGCCGGCTGATCGCGGCGACCGTCTGCGCGCCCGACGAGATGCGTCTGCGCGTCGTCGACGTGATTCCTTCGGTTCCCGCGGCGTCGAGGTCGACGCGCGCGAGCTAAGCCCGGGGGCGCCGGCGCACCAGCACTGACTGCTGAATGCTGCCCACCGCACCGGTCTCGTCGAACAGGGTGCCCACCGTCGTCCCGATGCCGTCCGGGCCGTAGTAGGTCTCGGCCCGGACACCGACCCACTCGCCGTCGGGAATTCGGTGCACGTGCACGACGAGGTCGTTGTTCAGGAACGTCCAGTTGGTGGTGTCGATTTTGGAGCCGATCCCATTGGCGCAGTCGGCGACCGCGAACAGTCGTTCCAGTGGCGTCATGGTCTCGCCGCTGACCAGGCTGGCCGTCGGCTTGATCCAGGACTCGCCCGGACCGTCGTTGAGCGGTGCGGTGAGCCAGCGCCAGTCCAGGCTGTGCACGTAGTTGAGGTCGAAGTTCTTGGCGAGGTCTCGGCCGCGCGCCTCGCTGAGCGGGGCAAGCAGCGGTGCGGACGCGTGCACCAATTCGGTGGTGTCGAGTTGCTGCAGCCGCCAGCCGGTAGCCCGTGCGGTCGGCCGTGGCTGACCATCGGGTCCCAGGGCCAGCGTCTCGGCGCTGATCAATTCGATCTGCTTACCGGGACGTTCGACTTTCGCTCGGACCCACATGTCACCGTCGGCCGGCACCGGACCCAGCAAGTCGATGGCGACCCGGCTCAGCCGGGTGTCGTCGCGGGCAGCGCAGCGTTCCAGCGCGCGGACCAAAAGCGCCGACACCGGCGCCGCGTGCTGAATCTTCGCCGTCCAGGTGCTGCGGACTAAGTCTGTGGCAGTGAACTTTTCACCCACCGGATCGTCGGCGTCGAGCAACTCGTAGTACGAATCGGTCATCGCACGCCTTCCACGCCGGGTGTATCGACGATCACCGTGTCGACCCGGGACAGCCGGGTGCCGACAAGTCGCTCGGGATAAGCGTCGCTGCTCGACACCATGAACAGCGTGCGGCCCGCCGCGCCGCCGAGCATGCAGGCGATCGCCACCCGATCACCGATGTCGATGCGATGGGTCACCTCAGCACCCTCGAGAATGCGTTCGAATTGGTGGGCCAGCGTCATCGCCGCCCAGACCGCGCCCTCGGCGTCGAGGCAGATGCCGTCCGGCGGCCCGTCGAGGCCGTCGGCAAAGACGCGTCGACCGGACAGGCCGCCGTCGGCGCCGATGGTGTACGCGGTCAACCTGCGGGCGATCGACTCGGCGACGATCAGCGTCCGCTGATCGGGCGTGATGGCCATGCCGTTCGGGAAGTCGAGGTCGGTGGCCACCACGGTGACGGCGTTGTCGGGGTCGACGCGCAGGATGACGCCGCCCTGTCGTGCCTGCGATCCGATGTAGGCCCGGCCGAGGTGGTCGACAACCATGTCACCGAGGTTGGCCGGGGCCAGCGTGCTCAAATCGGCTATCGTGTCCACGGTTTCGCCGTCGTAGGCCAGCAGCGTGCGGTCTTTGGTGGACACGATCAGCAGCGTGCCGTCCGGCCGGAATCCCAGGCCCGAGGGCGCGTGCCCGGGCAGCGACAGGGTAGTCATCGCCCCGCCGACGGTGACGGTGTGCACGGCCTCGCCGAGCATGTCGGAGAACCACAGCAGACCCTCGAACCAGCGCGGGCCCTCGCCGAAGCAAAATCCACCTGCCAGTGGGGGAAGTGGCGTGAGCCCCTCAACCGTCGCTGCCGTGCCCAACGTCGTCGCTCCTTCGCGGCGGTGAAACTGACCGGCCGATCATCCGGCTGGCTTTACAGATTATCGTATAAATGTCACGCGGTAATTTGCAGGGACATCGTCGGCGCTCAGCTAAGGAAAGCGGCAGATGAAATTCACCATCACCCACCCGATGCACAGCCACCCCTATAACCCGGAACTGGTCCGTGGCGACGGCATTGCGACCGTCGCCGCCGCCGCCGAGGCCGCCGGGATTCACGGTTTCGGGTTCACCGACCATCCCGCACCCACGCAGCGCTGGCTGGAGGCGGGCGGCCACGACGCGCTGGATCCGTTCGTGGCGATGGGATTCGCCGCCGCCCGCACCAGCACGCTCCGGCTGATACCCAACATTGTGGTGTTGCCGTATCGAAACCCGTTCGTGGTGGCCAAGTCTGGCGCGACACTGGACCTGCTGTCTGAGGGCAGGTTCACGCTGGCGGTCGGTGTCGGCTATCTCAAACGTGAGTTCGCTGCCCTCGGAGTCGATTTCGAGGAGCGCGCGGCCTTGTTCGACGAATCACTCGACGTGATCAAGGCAATCTGGACCGGCGACGACGTCAGCTTCGAGGGCAGGCATTTCAGCGCGAAAGGGATCACCGCACACCCGCGGCCGGTGAGCGACCCGCATCCGCCGATCTGGATCGGCGGCAACACCGGGGCGGCCCGGCGGCGGGTCGCAGACAAGGGCGACGGGTGGTGTCCGTTCGCCGCGCCGCCAGCGCTGGCTCAGACCGCACGCACCGCGTCGCTGGATTCCGTCGAGGCCCTTGCCGAGGGCATCGACGATCTGCGCCGCCGACTCGACCAGGCAGGTCGGGACCCGGCGACGATCGACATTGTCTTCGGCAACTTCGAGGGCGGCAGTCCGGCCACCGACGACTTCAACGCCGACGCGTATTTGGCCGGGTTGGACCGCCTGGACAAACTCGGTGTGACCTGGGCGCAGGTGGGCCTGCCCGGCGACAGCGTGGCGCACGCGCTGGAAGCCATCGACCGGTTCAAGGCCCTGGTCATCGACGCCTTGTAGGGTCGTGACGACTGCACCGTAGGCTTTACAAGTTTTGATGAGAATGTCATTCTCGCTACGTGACAACAGACTCTGAGCAGACGCACTGGTCGGTCGCCGGCCTGCTGGACTTGTTCGATGCGCGTGCGGCCGAGGACGGCCGGTTCATCGCCGACACCGGAATCGCGGCCGAGGACGAACGTCAGGTGGTCGAGGGCACCCAGGTGCTCGCGCAGGTGATCGTCGCTGTCGCCAAACGGTTTCCGGAGAAGTCGGTGCGCTCGGTGCATGCCGTCTTCGCTCGTGCCGTGGTGGTCGGGCCATCGGTGGAGATCGACATCGACGTCGTCGCCGAGGGCCGGTCGACTGCCACCGCGGTGGTCGGGGTGTCGCAGAACGGGCGACGCGCCATCACCGTGACCGCGTTGCTGGATGTGCCGTCCGGCGACGTCATCCGCCATCACCTGCCCCGGCCCGAGGTGACCGCACCGCGCGACGCCAACGACGGCGGGATGCCGATGGCCGGGCGCGAACTGCGATTGGTCGACGTGGTCGACGTCAACAGCCCGGACGAGGTCGGCCCCCCGGAGCTCTACGCCTGGCTGCACTACGACCCGATCCCCACCCGCGACGATCTGGCCAAGGCATTGGTCGCGTATTTCACTGGCCACCTTGGTATTTCGACCACGATGCGGGCGCACGAGGGTATCGGCACCGCGCAGTCGCATCTGACCGTGTCGACGGCGCCGATGACGATTTCGGTCAGCTTCCACGAGCCGGTGACATGGACGGGCTGGCTGCTCTACAGCCACGAGAGCACCCAGGTGGGTGCGGGCATGTCCTATGTCCGCGGCGCCGTGCACACCGAGGAGGGCGAGCTGATCGCGTCGTTCGCCCAGGATGCATTGATCCGCCCGCTGCGTGCAGGCGATTCGGCGATCAAAACCGAAGCACGGCTGTAACTCTGATGGATTTCGCCTGCGTCGAACTCCAACCCGACGATCGGGAATTCCGCGATCGGCTGCGGGCCTTCCTGGGCGACCTGGTCACCGAGGAGGTCATCCGGCGCGACCGCGAGACCGGGCAGAACTTCGACGAGGGTGTGCACTTGGCGCTGGGTGCCGAGGGTTACCTGGCGGCCGACTTTCACGACGAGTCCGACGGCGGGTTCAGCGCGCTGCGCCGCAGGATCTGGGATCTGGAGATCGGGCGAGCCCACACGCCGTGGTTCCACTGGGGCACCACGGCGGTGGTCGCCAAGATGATGCGCGACTTCGGGCCACCCGAACTGACCGACGAGGTGTTGCCCGGTGTGCTGTCCGGGGAGATCCGACTGTGCCTGGGCTACACCGAACCCGAGGGCGGCTCGGACGTCGCCACGTGCAAGACCCGCGCGGTCCGCGACGGCGAAGAATGGGTCATCAACGGCTCCAAGATGTTCACCTCCAACGCGCACAATGCGAAGTACGTCTTTCTGCTCACCAACACCGATCCCGACGCGCCAAAGCACAAGAACCTGACCATGTTTCTGGTCCCGCTCGATTCACCCGGCGTCGACATCCAACCCATCCGGACCGTCGACGGCGACCGCACCAACATCGTTTTCTACAGCGACGTGCGGGTCGACGACCGCTACCGCATCGGCCCGGTCAACGGCGGCTGGGGGGTGCTGCGCGGTGCCCTCGACGAGGAGCACGGCACGGCCGCCAAGGAAGACGACGGCCTGCAGCGGGTCGCGGTGATGAGCGAGCATTTGACGTTGATGGCTGAGGCGATCGACGCGATCGCGGCGCTGGTGGCGCGGGCGCGTCCCGACGGCCGCCGGCTGATCGACGACACGTCGGTTGCATATCGGTTGGGCCGCAGCGTCGCTCGTACCGAAGCGGCGCTGAGCACACCCGGGATGTTCGGGCGGGTGGCCAACGCGCAGACCATGCGTGACGTCTCGCCGGACCTGATGGACATCCTGGGGACGGCGGCGGCGCTGCCGGTCGACAGCGAGGGCGCCATCGACGACGGGGGTGCCGAATACATCTTCCGGCTGGCCTCACCCGTCGGCATCTACGGCGGCACCCTTGAGGTGTTCCGCAACATGATCGCCCAGCACGCCCTCGGGCTCGGCCGGCCGAACTACTCGCCGCCGCGGTCCTGAACGGGTAGTTCGGCGAGCACGTCCACCCGTGCAGCGTCGAAACTGAGGAAACCCTGGATCGGCCGGCTCTCCGGCGGCGGATCTAGGTAACTCCACGCCACGTCCGCGATCTCGACGTCGCCGACGACCGCCGACCAGTAGGTGGCCCAGCCCTTGTAGTTGCAGTAGGTCGACGTATTCGATTGCCGCAGAATGCCTGTCCGCACATGGGACGGGTCGACGTACAGCCGCGGTTCCAGCGCCGTTTCGAACACGATCACGGTGTCGTGGGTGTCCACCACAGTCGTGCCGGCCACCTCGACGCGCAGGTGCCGGGCGGTGGGCCGGCAATCGACGCGGTGATACGGGTTGGGCGGGTAGTGCACCAGCGTGCGTCCCTCTTCAGTCCAGATGTCGACCGCGTCCCACGGCACCTGGACGAATCCGGGCGCCTCGGGCACCGGCTCGCTCGGCAGACCTTGTGCCTCCTCGGCGCGAAAGGCGAAGCTGAGCGGGCGATCTGGTCGGTGTACCAGCAGAGCGCCCTCGGTGTCGATCACCGTGCGACCGTCTTTCACCGCTTGCACGCGCCGGGGATGCGGTTCGACGTAGACCACCCCGGCGGGCACCGCCGGGGTGAACCAACCGGCCCGAGCACTGCTCAACGGTCCGCGCCCGGTGACCATGCTCATGGAGCCAGACAGTACGCGTGGCATGGTGTGTGACATGGCCGGACCGATGGAAGGCATCAACGTCGTGGAACTCGGCGTCTGGGTGGCCGGGCCCGCGACGGGCGGCATCCTCGCCGACTGGGGCGCCGACGTCATCAAGATCGAGCCACCGACCGGCGACCCGGCCCGGATGTTCGGACGCATGCTCGGCCTCGACGTCGACGTCAGCCCGCCGTTCGAGATGGACAACCGCTCCAAGCGCAGCATCGTCGTCGACCTGACCACCGACGACGGCCGCCACACCGCGCTCGAATTGATCTCCCGTGCAGATGTTTTCATCACCAACGTGCGGCCCGGCGCGCTTCGTCGGCTCGACCTGGACTACGAATCGCTCGCCCCGGACCACCCTCGGCTGGTCTACGGGCTGATCACCGGCTACGGCGAAACCGGGCCCGACGCCGACCGGGCCGCCTACGACGTCGCCGCGTTCTGGGCCCGCGGCGGGCTGGCCCACCTGCTGACCCGCCCCGGTGACACGCCGCCGTTCCAGCGCGGCGGGATGGGCGATCATTCCGCCGGCATGACGCTGGCCGCCGCGGTCTGCGCGGCGCTGGTGGCCCGCGGCCGCACCGGAAACGGTCAGCTGGTCAGCACGTCGTTGTACCGCCAGGGCGCCTACACCGTCAGCTTCGACCTGAACACCTACCTGATGTCCGGTCAGCCGATCGCGATCGGGCAGCGCGAGACGATGTTCAACCCGTGCATGAACAACTACGCCACGGCGGACGGGCGCCGGTTCTGGATCGTCGGGCTGGAGGTCGACCGGCACTGGCCGCCGCTGTGCCGCGCGGTCGGCAAGGCCGACTGGTTGGACGACCCCCGGTTCACCGATGCACGGTCCCGCGCGATCAACGCCGTCGAGCTGATCGGGGAGCTGGACCAGATCTTCGCCACCAAAACGCTAGATGAGTGGGCGGAGATCTTCGCGGGCGAACCGGAATTCTTCTGGTCACCGGTCAACACCATCGAAGACGTCATCGCTGACGAGCAGTTCCACGCCGCAGGGGGCATGGTCGACGTGCCCGACGGGCCAGCCAGCATCCCGATGATTGCCACACCGGCGGACTTCCACGGCACACCGTGGTCGCCCCGCTCACCCGCGCCCGAGCTGGGTCAGCACACCGATGAAGTCCTCGCCGAGCTCAAGGCTCCGCACGAGCCCTGAGGAAATCGAAACTTTACAGATTCGCCTAAAAATGTCACGCTGGGTTGGCCGGGTCGTCGACGACGCGTGAAGGGATGCGATGAACAGCTCGGAGAATCGGCGTCCGCACATTCACGACGAATCGGTCGGATATCGGCTCGACGTCGTCGCTTCCAGCGCCGCGGACGTGGTGTGCTCGATCGGCGGCTGGCTCTACGATCGGGTGCGCGCAGGCTGGGACGTCCACGTGCTGTTGGCGCGGCAGGGTGACTACCGTCCACTGTGGATCCTCGGCATGCACGCCGTCGAGCTTGACCCGCACATCCTGGCTGCGAGCGCCCAGTGCGCGGCCCGGGGTCTTGCGGTCAGCGCCGACATGTTCTCCTCCGATGCGCGAATCCGGCAGGAAGTACTGGCGGCTTTGGATCGCTGGATGACCGAAGTGACTCTCTGGCAAGATGATTGGCCGCTGAGCGTCGGCCACCGGACCACCACTGTGCAGCATGTGCTCTCCGCGGCGGCACGTGCCTTCAAGCGTCACGCGCTCGAAGCGGCCGGCGTCGCAGGGGAGGTCGGCCCGATAGAGATGTTGCGCAGCGACATGAAGGGGTCGCTGCCGGTCGATTCCGAACTGATCCCCGTGGGCTGATGCGCAAGTACCACGGCCACACGCTGCTGTACCTGCACGAGACGATTGCGCTGGGCTCGGGGTCGAGCGATCGGTTCACCCACGCATTCACCGAGATCTACCAACCGATGATGCAGGAGCTGGGTGCGCGGTTGTTCGCCCTCTGGGAGAGCACGCCGTACAACGGGCACTGGCCGCAGGCCACCGTCATCTGGGAGATCGACGCATTCGCCGACTACGCACGCATCGGTACGGCCCAGGCCCGCGGCGGCAGCCGTTACCCGGCGGCGCAGGAGTGGGCGGCATTTCTGGCCGGAACCGGAGCATCCGGTGAGGGACGGATCATGTATCCCGGCCCCAGCAATAAGACCCTCGCCCAGTTGCGCGACGCGAATGTCGATGCGTCGGTGGTGATTCAAGAGATCATGCAGACCAAGCCGGGGCGCCAGGACGACTACATCCGTGAACTGGAGCGACTCTACGTGCCGTGGTCGGAGAGCACCGGCAAACACTGGCTGGGCTCCTTCACCACCACCTTCCGCTTCAACGAGGTCATTCATTACTGGGCGCTCGAGGGCGGCTGGGAATGTTTCGCCAATCACTACCCGTCGTGGAAGGAAAGCCCGCCGGCCGAGATAGTCACCTGGATGAGTGTCGCCCCGGCGCTGCGCGACGGCTGGGAAGATTCGATCCTGCAAGCACTTCCGCCGTCGCCATTGCAATGAGCGGCTTCTTCTACGACCCGTTCGACCCGGCGGTGATGGCCGACCCGCTGCCTTACTACCGTGTTCTGCGCGAACAGCATCCGGTGTACTACCTGCCGAAATGGGACACTTTTGCGCTGTCGCGGTTCGAGGACATCTGGGATGTGCTGGCGCTGGGCGACGGGACCTTTGTCGCCTCGGAGGGCACGCTGCCGTCGGCGAGCGTGTTGGCCCAGCACAACCAAGGACCGGTCGCCGATCCGCCGTTACATCCGTTGCCCTTTCACGCCGTCTTCGACGCGCCGATCTACGACGGCGTCCGCAAAGCCCACAGCCGGCCGTTCCGGCCGAAGTCGGCCGCGGGATGGGAAAACCGGATCCGCGAGCTGGCCAACGAACGACTCGACGAGCTGCTGCCGCGCGGGACCTTTGACCTCACCCAAGATTACGGCGGCATCGTCGCTGCCTCGGTGGTCTGCGAATTGCTGGGTGTTCCAGTCGACTTCGCATCCGATGTGCTGGCCGCCGTCAACGCGGGCAGTCTCGCCGAACCCGGCAGCGGCGTCGACACCGCCGCCGCCCGACCGAACTACCTCGAGCACCTGATACCGGCCGTCCAGCGGCGGCGCGCCGAAGGATCCGACGGATCGCTGCCCGTCGTCGACGGACTACTCGGCTACCGGCGGCCCGACGACACCCCACTCGACGACGTCGAAGTTGCCACCCAAATGCTGTGCGTGTTCATCGGGGGAACCGAGACCGTGCCCAAGGTCGTCGCGCACGGACTATGGGAGCTACTGAGGCATGCCGACCAACTGGACTCGGTACGCGCCGATCTTGAAGCCAACGTGCCCGTCGCGCGTGAAGAGATGATCCGCTACTGCGCTCCCGCACAGTGGTTCGCCCGAACTGCCCGCAAGCCCACCATGATTCACGACGTCACCATCGAACCGGGCCAGCGGATCATCACTCTGCTCGCCTCGGCCAACCGGGACGAGCGCGAATACGCCAACCCGGACGAGTTCGTCTGGAACCGTCCCATCGCCCGCTCACTGGCATTCGGTCGCGGTCAGCATTTCTGCCTCGGCTATCACCTGGCCCGCCTCGAGGTCAACGTCCTGGTGACCGAATGGCTGCGGCGCGTGCCGGACTACCGCATCATCGACGAGGCGGCACTGCGGCCGCCGTCCAGTTTTCAGTGGGGCTGGAGCAAGCTGCCCGTGGAGGTGTGAGATGTGGTCCTACCGGATCGTCGCGCCCTACCAATTCGAGCGGACCTCGATCGCCGAGAAATCGGCGGACTCGCTCGCCGACGGCCAAGTGCTGCTGCAATTCCTGGCCGCCGGCGTGTGCGGCAGCGACATGCCCGCCTTCCGTGGTGTGCGCGGACTACTACCGGGCGATCACGGTCGCAGCGCCGCTGAGAAGGACGGTTTCCCGGTCCACGAAATCGCCGGCGAAGTGATCGCCAGCCGACACCGTCGCCACCGGGCCGGCGACCGCGTGGTGGGGTGGGCGTCTGGCTTCGATGGCCTGATGGAACGCGTTGTCACCGACGGCAATCAAGTGACGTCCTACGACCCGACGCTCAGTCCCGCGCAGGCCATCGGTCTGCAGCCGCTGGCCTGCGTGCTCTACGCCGTCGAGCAACTGCCCGATCTCGCCGGCCGTCACGTCGGCGTGATCGGGCAAGGTTCGATCGGGCTGCTGTTTTCCTGCACGGCCAAAGCGGCGGGTGCCGCGCGGGTCACCGGCATCGACCCGGTCGACCGCGCTGAGATCGCCACGCAGTTCGGCGCCGACACCTACGTGCGCGCCACCAGCGACCGCTGGGTGAGTCACCTCGACCCCGCCGACCGGCCGGACGTCGTCATCGAGACCGTCGGCCACCAAGTCGCCACGCTGAACCACGCGATCGAGGCCACCGCGCCCGGCGGCACGGTGTTCTACTTCGGGGTGCCCGACGACGACAGCTATCCGATCAGCATGCGCACCATGTTGCGTCGCAACCTGACGCTGAAATCCGGTGTGGCCGTTGATCGTCCGCGGATGCTGGAGCTGGCCAACAAATTCGCCGCCGAGCATCCCGGCCTGCTTGCCACGTACCTGACCCACACGTTCGGCATCGACGACGTCCAGGGGGCGTTCGAATTGGCCGGCCGCCCCGAGCCCTCGCGGGGCAAGATCGCGATCGTGGCCTCATGACTAGCTTCAGGGAGGCGCTCGCATCGGGCGCACCGGTGTGGGGTGGCTGGATCACCGGGCCGACGGCCATCGGGCCCGAGGAATTCGCCCGCGCCGGATACGACTACGTCGGCTTCGATGCCCAGCACGGCTACCTCGACGACGCCGACATCGCCATTCTGTTGCGCCGCCTGGAACACACGCCGATCGGCACGGCAGTGCGACTGCCCAACGCGGATGCGGCGCCGATCGGCAGGGTGCTCGACGCCGGCGCCGATGCCATCATCGTCGCGATGATCGAGTCGGCCGACCAAGCGGCCGCCGCGGTGGCGGCCACCCGCTATCCGCCTGCTGGCGGGCGGAGCTTCGGCCCGCTGCGGGCCAGCCTGGGCGTCGACACCACCGCGCTCGAAGCACGAGTCAGCGTTTTCGCAATGATCGAAACCGCCGCGGCGCTCGCCGATGTCGATGCGATCTGTGCGGTGCCCGGGCTGGCCGGTATCTACGTCGGGCCGGCGGATCTCGCGATCTCGATGGGCGTCGACGTCGCCAAGGCCAACACCGACCCGGACGTGCGGGCGGCCATCGCCGGGATCCGCGACGCCGCATCGGCCGCCGGGCTGGTGCCGGCCGTCCACGCCGGCAACGGGGCCGTCGGACATGCCATGGCAGAGTTAGGATTTCGAATGATCACCTTGTCCGCGGAGTCCCAAGCCCTGCGGCGTGGCGCCGCCGCGGATCTCGCGCAGGCAAAGGGCGACCGATGACACCACGGGTAGCGCTGGTCACCGGGGCCGCCCGCGGGCAGGGCCGGGCCATCACGCAACGACTGCGGGCCGACGGATTTTCCGTGGCGGCCTGCGACATCGACCCCGTCGACGTCTCGGGCGATGACGGGGTGATCGCAATATCGCTCGACGTGACATCGGCGACGGGCTGGCAGGAGGCCGTCGCGACTACGGTGGACCGGTTCGGATCGTTGACCACGCTGATCAACAACGCTGGCATGCTGCACCGCGCCTCGATCGCCGTCGAATCACCCGAGGGATTCGAAAAGTCTTGGCGGATCAACTGTTTAGGCGCATTTCTGGGTATCCAGGCGGCGCTGCAGCAGCTGCGTGCCGCCGACGGCGCGGCGATCGTCAACACCTGCAGCACCGGCGCGATCCGGCCGTTCCCGCACCACATCGCCTACGGCTCGGCGAAGTGGGCGCTGCGTGGCCTTACCCAGGCAGCCGCGGGCGAGCTCGCCACGTCGGGCATTCGGGTGAACGCCGTCTTCCCCGGACCCATCGCGACGCCGATGCTGGACGCGGAAACCCAGGCGCGGCTGGCGGCGTCGGCGGCTTTCGGCCGGATCGGGGAGGCGTCCGAGGTGGCCGACGCAGTCGCGTTCCTGGTCTCGGGCCAGGCGTCGTTCATCACCGGCTCCGAACTCGTCATCGACGGCGGCCAATGCCTCAAAATTCAATGACTACCGGCATGGTCGGCGCCGGACCGCGCGTCGACGTCAAACCCGCGTGATGGAAGAGCGGCTCGACCCGGTGCTCCGTGCCGTTGCCACGACGCGCACCGACTTGTCGGACGTCGGTCCGATCCGCGCCGGGCTGGACGAACGTCGCCGGGCGGCGATCGACGCGGTCGACGCCGTCGGGGTCTCGATCAGCGAGGCCACTGCGTCCGGTGTGGCGGTGCGTATCTATCGCGGCGCGCGGGCGCCGTCGCCCGCGGTGATCTATTGCCACGCAGGCGCATTCGTGCTCGGGAATTTGGACACCGACCACCGGCAATGCGTGGAACTGGCCCGCCGCGCAGCGTGTTCGGTGGTGTCGGTGGACTATCGGTTGGCACCCGAACACTCGTACCCGGCTGCCCTGAACGACGCGGCCGCGGTGGTGAACTGGGTGCTCGCGAACGCGGGCGAGTTGGGCCTCGACGCGTCTCGCGTCGCGGTGGCCGGCAGCAGCGCCGGCGGAGCGTTGGCGGCCGGGCTCGCGCAACGGTTCGCCGACAGGGTGGCGTTCCAGTTGCTGCATCAGCCGGTGCTCGATGACCGGGCGACCGGATCCAAGGCGGAATTCACCGAGACGCCGGCGTTCGACGGGGCGGCCGCCGAGTTGATGTGGCGGCACTACCTGGGGCCGACCGAAGCGTCGGCGGACTCCGTTCCGGCCCGTCGTGACGAATTAGGCGGCCTGCCAACCGCATTGATCACCTGCTCGGACATCGATCCGTTGCGCGACGAGGCACTCGACTACGCGTTGCGGCTGCTGCGCGACGGAGTCGCCACCGAACTACATGTCTTCGCCGGAACCTGTCACGGGTTCGACTCGCTGCTGCCCGACTGGGACGTTTCCGAGCAGTTGTTCGCGTTGCAGGGACGCGCGTTGCGGCGGGCGTTCTACGGGACCTAGCCGTTCAGTCGCCCCAGTCACATGCGTCGCAACTCTATGGGTGCACCGCTTTTTTGTTTCATGACCACATGCGATATCACGGCCGATGGGTGATATCGCATGTGGTGGTGATATGAAAATCGGGTGGTGAGTCCGGCCAGGTACGGGAGTGAAAAGTGTTACGGCGGAACCGCACTGGCCGCTGTCTCGGGCGACCGGCGGGGCCTAGAACGTGATCAGCTGACGGACCGCAAGCCCATCGGCCAGGTTGTCCATCGCGGAGTTGATGTCGTCCAGCGTGATCCGCGATGACACCAGCGACTCTACCGGCAGCCCGCCCGACCGCCACAGCTCGACGAACTGCGGGATGTCGCGATCCGGCACCGCGGAGCCCAGATAACTGCCGATCAGCGATCGCCCCTCGGCGACAAATCCCAACGGCGACACACTGATCCGGGCATCCGGCCTGGGCAGGCCAACCGTGATGGTCCGTCCACCGGCACCGGTCAGCGCGATGGCCGTCTCCAGGGCGGCGGGATGCCCGGCCGCCTCGACGACCACATCCGCCTTCACGCCCGCCTCGGTCGCCTGCTGCGGCGTATAGGCCTCGTGCGCCCCGAGAGCCTTTGCACCGATGAGCTTTTCGGGCAGCTGGTCGATGCCGATCACCGTCACACCGGCATACGAGAGTGCGGTCATCATCGCGGCCATGCCGACGCCGCCGAGGCCGACCACCGCCACCGTCTGCCCCGGTTGGGGTTTGCCGACGTTGAGCACCGCGCCACCACCGGTTAGCATCGCGCAACCCAGCAGCGCGGCGACCGGGGGAGGCACGTCGTCGGGCACCGGAACGACACTGGCCCGGTTGACCACCGCGAATGTTGCGAAACCGGACACTCCTAAATGGTGGAAAACCTTGTCGCCGCCGCGAGTCAGCCGCATCCCACCGCCGAGCAACGTTCCGGCGTTATTGGCCGCACTGCCGGGTTTGCACGGCGTCAGCCCGTCGGTCACGCACGCCGCACAGTGGCCGCACCGCGGCAGGAACGTCATCACCACGCGCTGACCGACCGCCACGTCGTTGACGCCGTCGCCAACCCGCTCGATGATCCCGGCGGCTTCATGCCCGAGCAGCATCGGCGTCGGTCGCACCCGGTTGCCGTCCACCACCGACAGGTCGGAATGGCAGACGCCGGCGGCCTCGATGCGCACCAGCAGCTCGTCGGCGCCCGGCGGGTCGAGCGCGATGTCGGCTATCGCGATGGGTCGCGATTGTGCGTACGGCCGGGGTGATCCGATCTGCTCCAGCACGGCACCCCGGATTTCCAACATGGTCGAATACAACCATGAGTTCGATTCCGCCCGCACCCGACGGCCTCACCAGCGGCGACTTCCCGGTGCACTGGCCGGTACCGACCCGGTGGGCCGACAACGACATGTTCGGCCACCTGAATAACGCGGTGTACTACCAACTTTTCGACACCGCGATCAACGGCTGGATCCAGGCCGGAGTCACGCTCGACCCCGTGACCACGTCGGCGCAGGGCATCGTCGCCGAATCGGGCTGCCGCTACTTCTCGGAACTCCATTTCCCGGAGCAACTCGTCGTCGGGGTGGCGGTGGCCCGGCTCGGCAACAGCAGCGTCACCTACCGGCTCGGAGTGTTCCGCGCCGTCGACGGACCGGAACCGCAACCGGTTGCCGCGGTCGGCCACTGGGTGCACGTCTACATCGACAAGGCCACCCGCCGGCCGACGCCCATTCCCGACGAGATCCGCGCGCTGCTCGCGACCGCCACCGTCCAACTGAGTACGTAGCCGTCGGGCCCGCCTCGGTAAGCTCGGCGAATGCCTTTCGTCAGCAAGACCGTTGAGGTTGCCGCCAACGCCGACTCGATTCTGGCGATCGTCGCCGACTTCGAGCGCTACCCCGAGTGGAACGACGGGGTCCAAGGTCTGTGGGTGCTGGCCCGCTACGACGACGGGCGGCCCAGCCAGCTGCGTCTCGACGCCAAATACGAAGCGCTCGAAGACAGTCTGATCCAGGCGGTCTACTACCCGAGCCCCACGCAGATCCAGACCGTCCTGCAGCAGGGCAACCTCTTCAAAAAACAGGAGCAGTTGTTCAGCGTGGTGGACACCGGAGCGTCGTCGTTGCTGACCGTCGACCTCGACGTCGAACCGACGATGCCGATTCCGGCGCCGATGGTGAAGCAGTTGGCCGGGAACGTCATCGACTACCTCGCCGAGAACCTGAAGAAGCGCGCCGAGGACCTCGCGGCCGGCTGATCGGACGTCAGTCCCAGATCCCGCTGACGTGTAGCCGCTCGGTGAGCCGGCGGGCGCCGTCGGTGAACTGCCAGGTGGTGTGCTCAACGACCGCGGCGGTGTCCCGTCGCCGCAGCGCCGCGATCACCTCGCGGTGGTTCTGCACCGCTGTGGCACCCCATTCCGGGTCCGCGGCGTACACCATCAGCGGCATGTAGCGGGCCACATGTAGCAGGAACCACGCCAGTTTGATCCGCCCGGTGGCGTGGTTGAAGGCGCGGTGAAACGCGAACTCCGTCGATGCGATCGCATCGATGTCCGCGGCGCCGACAGCCGTTGCCAGCACCTCGGTCAGGTGCTCGAGACCGTCGATCTCGGCATCGGTGATCCGCTCGGCCGCCGACGCTGCTAGCTCCTTGGCGATGGTCGCCTGTACCCAGAAGATGTCGTCGATGTCCTGGCGGCTCAGCGGCAACACCACGTGACCGCGGTGCGGCTCGAGTTGCACCATGCCCTCGCCGCGGAGCTTCAGCAGCGCCTCGCGCACCGGCGTCGCGCTGACGCCCAGTTTGGCCGCGGTTTCGTCGAGCCGGATGAACGTCCCCGGCCGCAATGCGCCCGACATGATCGCCGCCCGCAGATGGCCCGCTACCTCGTCGGACAGCTGTGCCCGGCGCAGCGGAAGCCTGCCTCCGCGCTGCCCGGTGGGGCGCGTTACTGTCGGTTCGCTCAGCGAGGTCACCGGGGTTGTCTTCGTGCGGCCCAGACCATAGTGTGACCCAGACAACACCAGATTTTATCAAATATCAACTTGATCAACCTGCTTACGAGAAGGGGAGCGACCAGTTGACCGCGCAGCTGACCGGCCACGGCGCCCGGGAGACCGACGACGACGGAGCCCTGCCAGAGCAGCCGTATCTGGCGAGACGCCAGAATTGGGTCAACCAGCTTTATCGGCACGCCTACATGCAGCCAACCGCGACCGCGCTGCGGTTTTCGGGCAACACCGTCACGTGGGCCGGCCTGCGCGACCGCGTCGCCAAGCTCGCCGGCGCGCTAGGTCGCCGGGGGGTCGGCCGGGGCGACCGGGTGATGATTCTGATGCTGAACCGGACCGAGTTCGTCGAGTCGGTGCTGGCGGCCAACATGATCGGGGCGATCGCCGTCCCGGTGAACTTCCGGCTCACCCCGCCCGAGATCGCGTTCCTGGTCGACGACTGCGAGGCCCGGGTGATGATTACCGAACCGGTGCTGGCTGCGGTGGCCGCCGGCGTCCGCGGTGTCACTTCGGTGCTGGAAACCATTGTGGTGGCCGGTGACTCCGCCGACGAGGGTCTGCTGGCCTACGAAGATCTGGTGAACGAGCCGGGCGACCCGGCCTCACCCGCCGACGTTCCAAACGACTCGCCGGCGTTGATCATGTACACCTCCGGAACCACCGGTCGGCCCAAGGGCGCGGTGCTGACCCACACCAACCTGAGCTGTCAGACCACCGCCAACCTCTACACCCACGGGTTCGCCGCCGACGACATCGGCTTCATCGGTGTGCCTTTCTTCCATATCGCCGGAATAGGCAATCTTTTGACCGGAATGCTGATGGGACTGCCGACGGTGATCCATCCGCTTGGCGCGTTCGATCCCGGACACTTACTCGATGTGCTGGCTGCCGAAAAGGTCACCGGGATTTTCCTGGTTCCTGCCCAGTGGCAAGCGGTATGTAATGCGCAGCAGGCGAATCCGCGCGACGTGAAGCTCAGGGTCATCTCCTGGGGCGCCGCGCCCGCGTCCGACACTCTCCTGCGGCAGATGTCGGAAACCTTTCCCGGATCGCAGATCTTGGCCGCTTTCGGTCAGACCGAGATGTCTCCGGTGACGTGCATGCTGCTCGGCGAAGACGCGATCAGAAAGCTTGGCTCGGTGGGCAAGGTGATCCCGACGGTGGCCGCCCGCGTCGTCGACGAGGAGATGAACGACGTGGCACGAGGCGACGTCGGTGAAATCGTCTATCGGGCGCCCACTTTGATGAGTGGTTACTGGAACAACCCCGAGGCCACCGCGGAGGCGTTCCACGGCGGCTGGTTCCATTCCGGCGACCTGGTCCGGATGGACGACGAAGGCTACGTCTGGGTCGTCGACCGCAAGAAGGACATGATCATCTCCGGCGGCGAGAACATCTACTGCGCGGAGGTGGAGAACGTCTTGGCCGGCCACCCGGCGATCGTCGAGGTCGCGGTAATCGGTCGGCCACACGAGAAATGGGGCGAGGTGCCGGTCGCGGTAGCGGCGGTGACCCAGGCGAACCTGCTTCTGGAGGACCTCGACGAGTTCCTCGCCGAGCGGCTGGCGCGCTACAAGCACCCCAAGGGACTGGAGATCGTCGAGGCCCTGCCGCGCAACCCTGCCGGCAAAGTACTCAAGACCGAATTGCGGACGAAGTACGGCGGCCCGCCCGTTGCTCAAAGCGGTTCCACATCAACGGATCCGACATAGCGCGGATGAAGCTGACATAACGGATAACCCGCAGGTCAACTAGACGAAAGGCTAATAACGCCGATGCCATGCAAGCCCGCGAGCCCATCGGGTACAGTCCTGTGGTCCGGCTTACTACTTGCTAGTAGTGAGACGGAGGTCACACACCTAGGGTCGGGGCGAGGAGGGGTTGTGCGAGACTGTTCGCCGCTCCCTCGCAAGGCGCAGGGTGGCATCGGGAGGGGGTGGCAGTGACCACAACGCAGCCGCGGGTTACTGACTACATCCGCGATCAGATCGGCCCGCCGCTGGTGCTCGTCGGCGGCTTCTTCCGAATGTGCGTCCTCACCGGAAAGGCGTTATTTCGACCGCCTTTTCAGTGGAAAGAATTCATCATCCAGTGCTGGTTCATTCTTCGCGTTGCGCTTCTGCCGACCATGGCGATCTCCGTGCCGATTACCGCGCTCTTCATCTTCACCTTCAACATTCTGCTGATTCAGGTCGGTGCGGCCGACCTCTCGGGCGCCGGCGCCGGCATCGCCGTCATCACCCAGATCGGTCCGCTCAACACCGTGCTGGTGATCGCCGGGGCAGCGTCGACAGCCATCTGCGCAGACCTGGGTGCGCGGACCATTCGCGAAGAGATCGACGCGATGGAGGTGCTCGGCATCGACCCCATTCACCGGCTGGTGGTGCCTCGTGTGCTTGCCTGTTCGCTGGTCGGGATGTTGCTCAACGCGTTGGTGAGCATGGTCGGGCTGGTCGGTGGATTCGTCTTCGGCGTTTACCTTCAGCACGTGTCGGCCGGGGCCTACTTGGCAACGCTGACTCAGCTCACCGGACTGCCCGAAGTGGTGATCGCGACGATCAAGGCACTGTCCTTCGGAATGATCGCCGGTCTGGTCGGCTGCTACCGCGGGCTGACGGTGAGCGGCGGTTCCAAGGGTCTGGGCACCGCCGTCAACGAAACCGTAGTGCTTTGCGTGGTGGCGTTATTCGCGGTCAACGTCGTGCTGACCACGATCGGTGTGCGATTCGGGACGGGACGCTGAGATGTCGACTGCACAGGTAGTTCGCTCCCGTTTCCCGCGGCTGTCCGGTGACCTTCGTCGCTTCGGCGACGCTGCGACTCGACCGCTTGACGAAGCCGGAAAGCTGGGCTGGTTCACGATTATCGGCGTCCGCGATATGGCGTGGGCGCTGACCCGTTACCGCAAGGAAATCCTGCGCTTGATCGCCGAGGTCGGCATGGGCACCGGCGCCATGGCCGTAATCGGTGGCACCGCAGTGATCATCGGTTTCGTGACCCTTTCCGCCGGCTCGCTGGTGGCCATCCAGGGCCTCGCATCGCTGGGCCACGTTGGACTCGAAACCCTGCTCGGGTTCGTCTCCGCATTTATCAATGTCCGCCTCGTCGCCCCGATCGTCACCGGCATCGCGCTGGCGGCCACGGTCGGCGCCGGCGCCACCGCCGAGTTGGGCGCCATGCGAATCAGCGAGGAGATCGACGCGCTCGAAGTGATGGGCGTCAAGTCCAACGCATATCTCGTGTCGACCCGGATGCTGGCCGGACTGGTGGTGATCATCCCGCTGTATTCGGTCGGCTTGATCCTGTCTTTCCTGTCGCCGCAGATCGTTACGACGTTCCTCTACGGACAGACCTCCGGTACCTATGAGCACTACTTCAGAACATTCCTGCGCCCCGACGACGTGTTCTGGTCGTTCGTCGACATCATCATCATCGCCGCGGTGGTGATGCTCTCGCACTGCTACTACGGCTACAACGCAAGTGGAGGCCCGGTCGGCGTCGGCGAGGCGGTCGGCCGGTCGATGCGTTTTTCGCTGGTCGCTGCGCCCGTCGTCATCCTGTTGGCCGAAATGGCGCTGTACGGCGTCAATCCCAACTTCAACTTCACGGTGTAGGCGGCCATGACGCAACCACGAGGGAAAATCAACAAGGCGCCTTATCAGCCCTTCCGGATTGCCGGCGTTGTCGTCTTTCTCATTGCCGCGCTTGTGTTGTGGCTGGTCTACCTGCAGTACAGCGGCGACTTCGTCGAGAAGACCAAACTGACCATGCTGTCCGAGCGGGCCGGCCTGGTGATGGACCCCGGATCGAAGGTGACCTACAACGGCGTGCAGATCGGCCGGGTGGCCGATATCAACGAGATCCAGCGCGACGGCAAGCCCGCGGCCAAGCTGATCCTGGACGTGTACCCCAAGTACATGCACCTGATCCCGGCGAACGTCGACGCCAAAATTGTTGCCACCACGGTATTCGGTGAGAAATATGTATCGTTGACCACGCCGGAAAACCCACTGCCGCAACGGATCACGCCGAAGAGCGTGATCGACGCCCGGTCGGTGACAACGGAGATCAACACCCTGTTCCAGACCATCACGCAGATCGCCGAGAAGGTGGACCCGGTCAAGGTCAACTTGACTCTGAGCGCCGCGGCGCAGGCGTTGAGTGGGCTGGGTGACAAGTTCGGTCAATCGATCACCAACGGCAGCGCCGCGCTCGACGAGGTCAACCCGCGGATGCCGATCATTCGCCACGACGTACAGCAGCTGGCCGCGCTGGGCGACACCTTCGCCAATGCCTCGCCCGACCTGTTCGACTTCCTGAACAACGCTGCGACGACGGCCCACACGATCCACGCGCAGGAAAAGGATCTGGACCGCGCTCTGCTGGCTGCGACGGGCTTCGGCGCCACGGGTGCCGACATCTTCAACCGTGGTGGGCCCTACCTGGCCCGGGGGGCGAAGGATTTGGTGCCTTCGGCGCAGCTGCTGGACACCTACAGCCCCTCAATATTCTGCGGCACACGCAATCTGCACGACGTCGAGCCGAAGGTTGCCGCCTTCACGAGTCCGTATTCGTTGCGGTCTGAAACCGAACTCTTCTCCGGTCTCGGGCTGGCGCTCAGCCTCCCGGGGCTGGGAATCACGGCGGCCACGTTGGGCCTTTCCGCGCTGACCGGCCTGATCGGCGGAGCGCCCAACCCGTACATCTATCCGGAGAACCTGCCCCGGATCAACGCGCACGGCGGCCCGGGTGGCGCGCCGGGTTGCTGGCAGACCATCACCCGCGATTTGTGGCCCGCGCCAACGCTGATCCTGGATACCGGCAACAGCCTTGCTCCGTATAACCATGTCGATACCGGCTCCCCGTACGCAGTCGAGTACGTCTGGGGCCGCCAAGTGGGGGACCACACGATCAACCCATGAAAATGACCGGAACCTACGTCAAGCTCGGCGTCGTCTCGCTGGTGTTGATCTTCTTCACCGCGTTGATCACCGTCGTGTTCGGTCAGATGCGTTTCGACCGAACCAACTCATACACCGCCGAGTTCAATAACGTCAGCGGACTTCGTTCGGGCCAGTTCGTTCGGGCTTCCGGCGTGGAGATCGGCAAGGTCAAAGACATTCAGCTGATCGATAATGGCCACCGGGTGCGGGTCCAGTTCAACGTCGACCACTCGGTTCCGCTATATCAGTCGACGACTGCCCAGGTGCGTTACCTCAACCTGATCGGCGACCGCTACCTCGAGCTCAAGCGCGGCACCGGCGAGGGCGAGGACCGGGTGCTTCCGGCACACGGGTTCATCCCGCTGTCGCACACCCAGCCGGCACTGGATCTCGATGCTCTGATCGGTGGGTTCAAGCCGTTGTTCCGGGCGCTCGACCCGGAGAAGGTGAACAACATCGCGTCGGCCATCATCACCGTTTTCCAGGGGCAGGGTGGCACCATCAACGACATCCTGGACCAGACAGCGCAATTGACGTCGCGCATCGCCGAGCGTGACGAGGCGATCGGCGAGGTCATCAAGAACCTCAACATCGTGCTGGACACCACGGTCAAGCACCGCAAAGACTTCGACGAGACCGTCGACAACTTTGAGAAACTGATCAGCGGCCTGAACGACCATGCCGATTCCTTCGCGGCCGGCATCGCGAATATCAGCAATGGGGCCGGGACGGTCGGCGACCTCCTCGCGGACAACCGGACGCTGCTACACAAGACACTCAACTACCTCGAGCCCATTCAGCAGCCGATCATCGACCAGCGCGATCTGTGGGACGACCAGATCAAACGGACGCCGATCGGAGTGAACATCGTCGCCAACGCCGCCGGTAACTACGGCGACTGGGTCAACTTCTACCTGTGCGACCTCACCCTCAAGACCAATGGACTGCAGGCGGGCGGGCCCGTGCGCACAGTGAAGATCTGGTCGCAACCGACGGGTAGGTGCACGCCGCAATGAGGACGCTAGAACCCGCCAACCGGAAGCGGATCGGCCTGATGGGCCTGATCGTGACGGTGATGGTCGTCGGTGTCGGTCAAACCCTGACCAGCACCCCGCAGCTGTTCGCCGAGCCCACCTTCTTCGGACAGTTCACCGACTCGGGGCAGCTGAACAAGGGCGACAAGGTCCGCATCGCCGGCGTGGACGTCGGCGACGTCGAGGCCATCAAGATCGATGGCGACCACGTCACGATGAAGTTCTCGACCGGGGGTACACCCATCGGCACCGAGAGCCGACTGGCGATCAAGACCGACACCATCCTGGGTAAGAAGGTGCTGGAGGTCGAGCCGCGGGGCACTCAGATACTGCGACCCAACGGGACGCTGCCGCTGGGCCAAAGCACCACCCCCTACCAGATCTACGATGCCTTCTTCGACGTCACCAAGGCCGCCACCGGTTGGAACATCGACACCGTCAAGGAGTCGCTGCATGTGTTGTCGGAGACCATCGATCAGACCTCTCCGCACCTGAGTGCAGCGCTCGACGGGGTGGCCAAGTTCTCCGACACCATCGGTAAACGTGACGAGAAGGTCACTCATCTGCTCGAGCAGGCCAACAAGATCGCTGCCATCCTGGGCGACCGGAGCCAGCAGGTCGACAAGCTGTTCGTCAACGCCAACAGCCTGCTGGCCGCCTTCAACGAACGCAGCCGGGCAATCAGCGCGCTGCTCAGTAACGTGGCCACGTTCTCGGCCCAGGTGCAGAACCTGATCAACGACAACCCGAACCTCAACCACGTCCTGGAGCAGCTTCGGACCGTGAGCGACCTGTTGGACGCCCGCAAGGACGACCTTGCTATGACGCTCAAGAACTTCGGCAAGAGCATCACCGGCCTGAACGAGGCCGTCGCGTCGGGTCCGTACTTCAAGGTGCAGCTGACCAACCTGCTGCCCTACTGGATCCTGCAGCCTTGGGTGGACGCGGCATTCAAGAAGCGCGGTATCGACCCGGAGAACTTCTGGCGCAGTGCAGGTCTGCCGGCGTTCCGTTTCCCCGATCCGAACGGCACGCGGTTCCCCAATGGGGCGCCGCCGCCTGCGCCGACCACGCTGGAAGGCACCCCGGATCATCCGTTCCCGGCCGTGGCGCCCGGGTCGCCGTGCTCGTACACTCCGACGCCGGAGTTGCTCCCGCGTCCGGGTAACCCGATGCCGTGTGCGGGTGTCGATCAGAACCTGGGACCGTTCGGACCGAATGGGCCGTACCCGGCGCTGCCGAACGTGCTGTCGTCGCCGCCGAATCCCGCCGGCCTGCCCCCGACTCCGGGCATTCCGATCGCCGGGCGACCCGGCGAGGTTCAACCCGACGTGCCGGGCACGCCGGTACCCATCGCCCCCGGACCCCCGGGCGCGCGGACCGAACCCCTGGGTCCGCTACCCGGCCCGGCCCCGGCGAATCCCGCCGCAGCGCCACCACCCGGACCGTTGCCGCCCGGACCCGCGGCACCGCCCGGACCGGGCGCGCAGGTGCCGGCGCCGTACATCGCCAACACAGGTGGCGCCGGCGGTAGCGGTGCGCAAGGAGGTAACCAGAATTGAGCACCGTCTTTGATGTCCGCAATCTGCGGCTGCCGAAGATGTCCCGGGCCTCGCTGATCATCGGCAGCCTGGTGCTGGTGGCCGCAATTGCGCTGGCGTACTTCGGATTCGAGCTGTACAAGAAGCTGACAAACAATACTGTGGTGGCCTATTTCCCGGTCGCCAACGCCCTGTACAACGGGGACAAAGTCGAGATCATGGGCGTCAAGGTCGGCGCGGTCGACAAGGTCGAACCGGCCGGCGACAAGATGAAGGTGACGTTCCACTACGCGAACAAGTACAAGGTGCCTGCCGACGCGCAGGCGGTGATCCTCAACCCCACCCTGGTCGCGTCACGGCTGGTTCAGCTGGAGCCGGTCTACAAGGGCGGGCCTGTGTTGGCCGACAACGCGGTGATCCCCGAAGAGCGCACGCAGGTGCCGACCGAGTACGACGAGCTGCGTAACTCGATCACCAATGTCATCTCCAAGTTGGGGCCGACAAAGGAGCAGCCCAAGGGGCCCTTCGGTGAGGTCATCGAATCCTTTGCCGACGGGTTGTCCGGCAAGGGCAAGCAGATCAACACCACGTTCAACGACCTGTCGAAGGCGCTGACGGCACTCAACCAAGGTCGGGGCGACTTCTTCGGGGTGGTGCGTAGCCTGGCGCTTTTCGTGAACGCGCTGCACGCGGACGACCAGAAATTCGTGGCGCTGAACAAGAACCTGGCTCAGTTCACCAACAGCCTGACCGGTTCCGACCAGGACCTCGCCAACGCGATCCAGCAGTTCGACGGCCTGCTGTCGACGGTGCGGCCTTTCCTCGACAAGAACCGCGAGGTGCTGACGCACGACATCGACAACCTCGCCGACACCACCAACACGCTGCTGCAGCCCGAATCGTTGAATGGGTTGGAGAACATCCTGCACGTCGGGCCGACCGCCTTCTCCAATCTGAACTTGATCTACCACCCGGCGCACAGTGCCGTCGTCGGCCAGCCGGCCGGCACCGTCGGCACCATGGGTTTCGCCAACCCGATGGAGTTCCTCTGCAGCGCCATTCAGGCCGGCAGCCGGCTGGGTTATCAGGAGTCGTCCGAGCTCTGCGCGCAGTACCTGGCGCCGATTCTCGATGCGATCAAGTTCAACTATCTGCCGTTCGGCCTCAACCCGTTCAGCCTGGCGGCGACGCTGCCCAAGGAAGTCGCCTACTCGGAGAACCGGCTGCATCCGCCGAACGGCTACAAAGACACCACGGTGCCGGGCATCTGGGTGCCCGACACCCCCACCTCGCACCGCAACACCCAACACGGCTGGATCACCGCACCCGGCATGCAAGGCGTCAAGGTTGGGCCGGTCACCGCAGGCCTGCTGACCCCCGATTCACTCGCCGAACTGATGGGCGGCCCGGACATCGCGCCGGTGCAGTCGAACCTGCAGACCCCACCGGGTTATCAGAATGCTTATGACGAGCAGCCTCTCGGGCCGGCGCCGTACATCGGATTACCGGGGAACCCGGGTCCGATACCCCCGCCGCCGCCTGGACCCAACGTGATTCCCGGCCCGGTCGCGCCCCCGCCGCCGCCTGGACCCTCGCCGCTGTCAGGTCAGGTTCCGCCGGGGCCACCGCTGCCCGCTGAGGCGGCATCGGCACCAGGAGGGGGGCAGTGATGCGTACGACGAGCGCGCTTCGCGCGAGGAGTAAGCCCAAGCCCGTGAGGCGCGCGATCAGTCGGGCCCGGCACCGGGGTTGGCAGGGTCTGGCGTTGATGGTCACCGCAACGGTGTTGAGTTCCTGTGGCTGGCACGGCATTTCGAATGTCTCGCTGCCCGGCGGCCCCGGCGACGGGTCGGGCGCCTACACCGTGTACGTGCAGATGCCTGACACGCTGGCGATCGACGGCAACAGCAAGGTCATGGTTGCCGACGTGTTCGTCGGCTCGATCCGGAAAATCGAGCTCAAGAACTGGGTCGCCACCCTGACACTGGGCATAGCCAAGAACGTCAAGCTTCCGAAGAACGCCACTGCCAAGATCGGGCAGACCAGCCTGTTGGGCTCGCAGCACATCGAACTGGCGCCGCCGGCTGACCCGTCGTCTCAGATGTTGAAGAACGGCGACACCATCCCGCTGAAGAACTCGTCGGCCTTTCCCAGCACCGAGCAGACGTTGGCCAGCCTGGCGATGATCGTTCGCGGCGGAGGCCTCCCGAATCTCGAAGTCCTGCAGAACGAGGTCAGCAAGATCCTGACCGGCCGGGGTCCGCAGATTCGCGCCTTCCTCGGCAAGCTGGACACCTTCACTCGCCGGCTCAACGAGCAGAGCGACGACATCACCCACGCGATCGACTCGACCAACCGGCTGTTGGCCTACGTCGGCACCCGTAACGATGTGCTGGATCGCACCCTGACCGAAGTGCCGCCGCTGATCAAGTTCTTGGCGGGTCCGGAGTATCAGAAGCATCTGGTGGACGCGGTGCAATCGGTGGGTGCGCTCAGCCAGGCTGCCGCCCTGTACCTGGGCGAAGCGCAGGGTCCGCTGCATCAGGACCTGCAGTTGCTGCAGTGCCCGTTGAAGGAGCTCGGCAAGTCTTCGCCGTATCTGCTCGGCGCTCTGAAGTTGATCTTCACCGCGCCGTTCGACCTGGACACCGCTCCGAAGCTGATCCGCGGCGACTTCATGAACTCGTCCCTCGAGGTCGACACGACGCTGTCTGCGGTCGACAACGCGTTCCTGACCGGCACCGGGTTCTCCGGAGCGTTGCGGGCCCTGGAGCAGTCCTATGGGCGGGATCCCGCGACGATGATTCCTGACGTGCGGTTCACGCCGAACCCGAACGATGCGCCGGGCGGACCACTGGTGGAGAGGGCGGACCGGCAATGCTGACTCGCATGATCAGGCGGCAGCTGGTGATCTTCGGCATCCTGACCGCAGTGGCGTTGCTGGTGCTGGGGATCTACTACCTGCAGATTCCGAAGTTGGTGGGAATAGGCCAGTACAAGCTGAAGGCCGACCTGCCCGCCTCGGGCGGGCTGTACGCGACGGCCAATGTGACCTATCGCGGTGTGACCATCGGCAAGGTCACCTCCGTCGAGCCCACCGAGAAGGGCGCGCAGGCGGAGATGAGCATCTCCGACAATTTCAAGATTCCGCTCGATGCGGTGGCGAACGTGCATTCGGTGTCGGCAGTCGGTGAGCAGTATCTGGATCTGGTTTCGAACGGCAGAGCGCAGGGATTCTTCTCGCCCGGGCAGACGATGACCAAGGGCACGGTGCCCAGTGAGATCGGCCCTGCTCTGGACACCGCCAACCGGGGGTTGGCGGTACTGCCGAAGGAAAAGATCGGTCAGCTGCTGGACGAGACGGCCGACGCGGTCGGTGGCCTGGGCCCGGCGCTGCAGCGACTGGTCGACTCCACCCAGGCGATCGTCGGCGACTTCAAGACCAACATCAACCAAATTGACGACATCATCCAGAACTCGGCGCCGATCCTGGACAGCCAGGTCGTCTCCAACAACGCGATCGAACGGTGGGCGCACAACCTCAACGTCTTGGGTAAGCAAACTGCCCAGCAGGACTCGCACCTGAAAAGCGCTCTGACACAGGCAGCCCCGACCGCCGATCAGGTCAACGCGGCGTTCAGCGACGTCCGCGAGTCGCTGCCGCAGACGCTTGCCAACGTCGAGGTCGTCACCGACATGCTCAAGCGCTACCATCCCGGTGTCGAGCAGATATTTGTGATGCTGCCGCAGCTCGGGTCGATCGTGCAGGCGATCTCCGCGCCGTACGAAAAGGACCGGATGGCGGCGCTGGACCTGACGCTGGCGATCAACTATCCAGCACCCTGTCTGACCGGGTTCCGGCCCGCACCCGAGTGGCGCGCACCGGCTGACACCAGCATCGCGCCGATGCGGGACAACAACTACTGCAGGATCCCGCAGGATTTTCAGGCCAACGTGGTTCGCGGCGCGCGCAACTTACCGTGCATGGACGTGCCGGGTAAGCGCGCGCCGACGCCGCAAGACTGCCGCAGCAACAAGCCGTACGAGCCCCTGGGGACCAACCCGTGGTTCGGCGACCCCAACCAGATCGTGAACTGCCCCGCCCCCGGAGGCCGGTGCGACCAGGCGGTGAAACCGGGCTTCGTGATACCGGCGCCATCGGTCAACAACGGCCTGAACCCGTTGCCCGCCAACCGGCTCCCACCGGGTGGCATGACACCACCGCCGAAAAGTGATCCTCTGCAGCGGCCGGGCTCGGGTTCGGTCCAGTGCAACGGGCAACAACCCAACCCCTGCATCTACGCTCCAGGCGGGCCTCCGGCGGCGGTCTATAGTCCGATGAGTGGCGAGGTAGCGGGCCCCGACGGTTCTAAGTACTCCGTCAACAACTCACGCAACACAGGAGATGACGGATGGAAGGAGATGCTGGCGCCAGCCGGCTGACCCCGAACGACCCGGACGAAGATCCGTCGTTGGAACCGGATTCGGCGGCCGACGATTCCACCCTCGAGGAGGCTGCTGAGGATTCCGCGGAATCCGTCGCAGCGGACGAAGACTCGGATGCCGACGACGTCGTCGAGGACGAGGATGACTCGCGCGGTGCGTCGCGCCTTGGCCGCACATGGTTCATCGGCATCGCTGCCGGTCTTGCCTTGCTCGCCGGCGGTATCGGCGCCGGCGGCTATTTCGCCTTGCGTGCGCACCACGAGAGCCAGGCCACCGCACGTCGGGACACCGCCGCATTGGAGGCCGCAAAGGAGTGCGTCGAGGCCACCCAGGCGCCCGACATCGGGGCGATGGCGTCCAGTGCGCAGAAGATCATCGAGTGCGGCGCCGGAGCCTTCCGGTCGCAGGCGATCCTATACAGCGGGTTGCTCGTCGAGGCGTATCAAGCCGCCGACGCCCACGTCCAGGTGTCCGATCTGCGTGCCGCGGTCGAACGGAACAACGCGGACGGTTCCATCGAGATTCTGGTACCCATGCGGGTGAAAGTGTCCAATGCCGAGTCTCAGAACCAGGAAGCCGGCTATCGCTTGCGCGTGACGATGGTCCGCGAAGAAGGGAAGTACCGGATTTCCAAGCTCGACCAGGTGGCGAGGTGACGGTGCTGGTCGAAGAGGCCGCAGATACCCAAGCCGCACCGGCAGTCGACGACCCGGCGCCGAACATGTTGGCGGGGTGGCATATTCGTGCGGCTGCGCTGGCTGTCGACGTACTGCCCGGTCTCGCGGTGGGGGTGACGATGGCGCTGGTGTGGTTGGCGGTGCCGCCGCAGGGCCTGTGGTGGTGGGCGTCGCTGACGGTGCTCGTCGCCGTGACGCTGGCGACGATGGCCAACCGGGCCGTCCTGCCGGCCTACATTGGCTGGAGCCTTGGCCGTGCGCTGCTCGGAATCGAGGTCGTGCAGTCCGACGGCGCTGCGGTCGGCTTCGGGCGGTTGATGCTGCGCGAGTTGGCGCACCTGCTGGACACCCTCTCGGTTTTCGTGGGATGGCTGTGGCCGCTATGGGATTCGCGCCGGCGCACCTTCGCCGATCTGTTGCTGCGGACCGAGGTGCACTGTGTGCCGACCGAACGGCGCCTGGCAAATGTCCGGCGGTACGCCGCGATCACCGCCGGGGTAGCCGTGGCGCTCTGCGTGGCCGGCGCCGCGGTGAGCGTTTTCGCGATCTACCTGCCCGACCGGGCGGCCGATCGCACGCGCAGCGAGGTCAACGCGCAGGGCCCCAAGATCGTCGCCCAGATGCTCACCTACGACCCGAAATCGCTGCAACAGGACTTCGCCCGGGCCCGGTCGCTGACGACCGACAAATACCGACCGGAGTTGATCAAGCAGCAGGAGTCGGTACAAAAGGGTCAGCCGGTGATCAACGAATACTGGGTCACCGACAGCACTGTCCTGTCGGCCACCCGGAACAACGCGACGATGCTGCTCTTTATGCAGGGTCACCGCGGCGGCGGCGACGAAGAACGCTTCATCACTGCGACGGTTCGGGTTTCACTCGTCAAGGGCAAGGACGGCCACTGGCTGGTCGACAACCTGGACGTGGTGACAAAGCCGAAGCCGGCGCCGGCCAAGGCGCCGGCCCCTTCCAAGGAGCCCGCTCCCGCCCCGCCTGCTCCGGCTCCCCCTAAGGGTCAAAAGTGAGTCCCCGCAGACGAATCGAGCCCGGCGAGGAGCCGCTGCTCAAGGTGCCGAAGCCGACGCTGTGGTCGAGGTTGCCGTGGCGACCGACGCTCAAGGCGCAGTGGTGGAAGCCTTCGCGGACCTGGGCCCTCCCGGCTGCGGTAGGCGGCGCGACCGTGCTCACCGTCGGCGCCATCGCGGCGTCGTCGCTCGTCCTGGTCGATCAGCGCTCGCATCACCGGGATGCCATGCAAGAGGTCGACGTGCTCGGGTACGTGAAGGCCTTTATGACCGGGTTCACCACGCTGGACCCGTTCCACGCCAACGTTTACTACGACCGGATAATGGCTAACGCGACAGGCGATTTCGCCAAGCAGTATCACGACAAGCACAACGAGATCCTGATTCAGATCGCGCAGGCCGAGCCGACCAAGGGCACCGCACTCGCGGCCGGCGTCGAACGGTGGAACGACGACGGCAGCGCCAGCGTGATGGTGGCGACCGACATTTCGATGAAATCTCCCGACGGTAAACAAAAAGTCGAGAACACAAATCGCTGGGTGGTCGTTGCCCAGCGGGAAGGTAAGCAGTGGAAGATCAGCAGCCTGCAACAGGTGATCTGACTTTAGCGTCGGCCGTCGACACCGCCGTCGCTGAGACCGAAGCTGCGCCCGTCGACTCCGACGCGGCCGACGCGGCAGGCGATACCGACAGCGAAAGCGCAGACGAGTCAACCGAAGACGACCAGTCGGCGGGCGACGACGGCGTCGTTCGCTTCCGCGAGCGGCGACCGGCCGGTAAATGGTCGACCATCGCAGCGGCGGTGGCCGCCGTGCTGTTCGTCGGTGCCGGCGCGTTCGCCGGGGTGATGATGCAGCCGTACCTGACCGATCGAGCGACCGTGGCCACCAAACTGAATGTCGCCCGCACTGCCGCGAACGCGATCACGACTTTGTGGACATACAATCCGGAGAACATCGACAAGCTGGCGGATCGGGCGTCGCAGTACCTCAGCGGCGATTTCCAGGCCGCCTACCGCAAATACCTCGACGCGCTCATCGCACCCAACAAGCAGGCCAAGATCACCAACACGACCCAGGTGGTCGGCGCTGCCGTGGAATCGCTCAGCGGCTCGGACGCCAGCGCGATCGTCTACACCAACACGGCGTCGACGAGTCCGAACACCAAGGACGTGCCGTCGTTGAAGTACCTGTCCTATCGGCTGACGCTGCAACGGGATCACGCGCGCTGGCTGGTCACCAAGATGACGACGATCACCTCGCTGGACCTGACGCCCAAGTTCTAGTTGAACGCCAGCCAGCCGGGCAGCGAGCGTTCGTGTGCATCGCACAGCACCTCGTAGGTGTCGCAATTGCCTTTGGGCACACCGGCTCCGGCCCACATACCGCCGGTGTCGCGGCGCAGCACAATCGCCGATGAGGTACCGCCGTCCAGCAGCACCGCGCTGTCGCTGCCAAGCCCGCGGAACAGGTCCTGGATGTTGTCCGGTGTATAGCTGCCACCCTGGAAGACATACATCTCGTCGCGTGGCCTGGAGTAGGCCAGCGCGGTGCGGGCCGCACTCGGGCCGCCGTCGTTGAGCTGTCCGGTATTTCCGGGGGACAGCAGCCCCAGACCACTCACCGCGACGAATTGCTCACCGCGATCGACCAACCCGGTCACCGCCGAGGTGGCGGCGTCGTAGTCGTGCCCGTCGCGACCGCCCCTCGGCCACAACACCGTTGGCGCGCCGTGTTTCGGCAGAACCATGGTGGCCAGCGCGCTCCAGTTCTCGTTGCCGCCCGACAGGCCCTGCTTTCCGGCGTAGGGGATGGTGCCGGTGACGGCCTGATTGGCCCTGCCCTGCCCCCGGGTGTTGTCGACGTAGGTACCCAGCGGTGAACTGCATCCCGTCGAGCGCCACGAGCCGCCCTTCTGGCCGCGGATGTCGAAGAAGTTGGCATTGATCGCGATCGTCGGTTTACCGAGCGCCTGCCATGCCTGCACTGCCGTATAGGTTTCCGAGGCCTGCATCAGGCCGTCGCCGGTGCGCGCATGCGGGTTGCGTTCACAGCGCGACTGATAACCCTGATGGCTGTCCACCAGCAGGTGTGGTTCGAGCCGTTGCGACGCGGCCTTGATGATCATCAGGTGCCCGCCACCGCCCCCGTCGTACCAGTTGCCGCCGGCATTGAGCATCGGTGCCGGATGGCCGCCACCGAAGTTGTAGACCAGGTAAGAGCCCTGGGTATTCGCGATGGCACTTGCCAGCAGTTCGCGCGCTTCTGCGCGGGCGACCGCCTGGCCCGTGCTGGTCGCCAGCGTCAGGCACAACACGCCGCTGGCGCAGCAGGCTGCGATACGCCGTAAGGCGGCAGCGAGATTCGGCACGGTTGCCCCTTCGGCGCGAACATCATTACTCAGGTATTACACAGCGTCGTGCATAACAGCGGAGTGACGGATCGGCGGCAGTCGAATGACGTTCGGCCGCTGGGTGTTTACTGCTCCGGAACCGGAACCTCGGCGGCCGCAGCGACTGGGGTTCGCCCGCGCCGGTCGTAGAGGCGGGTGACGAATGCACCGAACAGCACGCTGATCAGCAGGCCGGCGGCGGACCAGGTCAGCGATTGCGACAGGCCTGCGTCGGCGCGGCCGCCGAGGTACAGCATCGACCTTGCGCCGACGAATACTTGGTGCAGGGGCTCGAATCTCGCCAGCCATTCGAACCAGGCCGGAGTGGCTTCCAGCGGCACCGTCGCGCCCGCCGTCGGGATACCGAGAATGACGAATACGAACAAGCTGACCACGACCCCGACCGCGCCCATGGCCGCGATGAGCGACGTCGACGCGACACCTACCGCCAGGATCGCAAAAGCGCCGAAAAGCCACAGTGCCACGCTGTTTTGGATCGGCATCCCCAAATTGGCGCCGATCAGCACGCAGGCGGCTGAGGTCAGCAGCGCTACGACGGCGATCATCGTCCACTTGATCAACAGGCTGCGGAAGCGCGAAACATTGTCGGAGCGCGGGTAGGCGGGGCGGAATTCGGTCGGCGCAATGCCGAGCATCGAATTCACCGACAAGCTGACGACGATGCTCCCGATAAAGCCGGCCAGCAGCAACAACAGCGCATAGTAGAAGGCGGACAACCCATTCCCGGTGCCGTTCGGCAACGCATTGTGCACCGTCGACTTGACCTCAACTGGGTTGGCCAGCATCAGCGCCACGGCGCCGGGCTCGGGTTTCTTGCCGGTCTGCTCGGCGATCTCTTGCGAAAGCCGTTGTCCGACGCGCTGATCGATCAGGGCGACCTCGCGCTGCAGGGTCTGGCCGGCGATGCTGGCGCCGAGGGTCCCCGCGCGCGGATTCGTGGAGACGACGATCACGGCCCGCTCGACCCGCCCGGGCGTTATCGCGCTTTTCGCGTAAGCCTGCAGCTTGGACGAGAAGTTGGGCGGTATGACCGTGACTCCGTAGACCTGCGCGTTGTCCAACTGCTTCTTGGCCTGGTCGGGGTCGAGCACCCGGACGTCGTAGGCGTCGTGGTCAAAGCCGGCGAGCAGGCCCTTGACCACCTGCGCACCAGTCGGCCCGGCATCCTCGTTGATGATCGCGACCGGGAAATGGCGCAGGTTGGTCATCGGCTGCAGGGTCCCGCCGAGATAGAAGGCGGACAGCGCCGACAGCAACGCCAGTGTCCCGAGTATCGGGAGGGCCCAAAACCGCACGGTACGAGTCGATTTCGGCCTACCTAGGGATTCTTCCTCGCCGTAAGCGGCATCAGGTGACGCGTGATGGGCTTGCGGTTCAGACACATCGGCTCCTGTTCGTTCGCGCCCACCCTAGTCGCCGAGGGCTGCGTGCATCTCCCAGACGAGCAATTCGGCGGCCTCCCGGGCGGTGACCTGTGTGCCGCTCGACGCGGTGAGGCGGACCGCGTCGCCCTCGCACAGCTCGGTCTCCTCGAATTCCGCCCGCCCGCGGGCGACGAACAGGTGTAGATACGGCGCTGTTGGAAGCGGCACTGAATCGCCGGGCTGCAGCCGCGCGACGTGCAGCGCCGCCGACCTGTTGTGGATGCTGATCGCGGCGTCGTGTCCCGCAATTCCGGAGGCCACCGTCACGAGCCGTCCGTTCAGTTCGTCGTCGCCGATGGCCTGCTGCTGGTATCCGGGTTCGATTCCGGCCTCGTCGGGGTGCACCCACATCTGCACGAAACGAACCGGGTCGGTGTCCGACGCATTCTTCTCCGAATGCGTGATGCCCGAGCCCGCCGACATCCGTTGTGCCAGGCCGGGATAGATAACTCCCTCGTTGCCCGCCGAGTCGCGGTGCGCCAGCGAGCCGTCCAGCACCCAGGTCACGATCTCCATGTCGCGATGGGGGTGGGTGCCGAAACCTGCTCCGGGCGTCACAATGTCGTCGTTGTTGACCAGCAGCACGCCGTGATGGGTGTTGGCGGGGTCGTAGTGATCGCCGAACGAAAACGAGTGCCGCGAGTTCAGCCACGACGTGGTGGTGACCGCCCTCTCGGCGGCACGCCGGATGTCGACTGTCACGGTGTCACGCTACTCCGGGCGCGGCGGGGGTCAAAGCCGCTCAGGCAGGCCGAATTTCGCGAATAGCGCGGTATCCAGGAAGGCCACGACCCGCGTCACGCCGCCGGCCGTCACGTCGAGCACATGGAGCTGGAACGGCACGTGGCCGTCGCCGTCGCGCATGTACATCGCCGTGGCGGGTTGGCCGTTGGCAGTCAGTGGAAGCATCCGCATGTCGCCGGGCAACTCGGCCGGGCACTGCTGGTGGATCAGCGTGATGATGGCTTGCGGTCCCTGATACCAGCCGATGTACGGCGGCATCTCCCAGATCGCCTCACTGGTGAAGATGTCGGCCAGCCGCTCGATGTCGTAGGCCTCGAACGCGGCCATGTAGCGCCGCAACTGATCCCGGGCGTCCGCCGATTCGGGCGCGGCCAGCCGGTCGTCGGCGCTGAGCCCGGCGGCGTCGAGCTGTGCGCGGGCGCGCTGCAGCAGGCTGTTGACCGCGGCTGTGCTGGCGCCGATCGCCTCCGCCACTTCGGCGGCCTTCCACTGCAGCACATCGCGCAGCAACAGCACCGCCCGCTGCCGAGCCGACAAATGCTGAAGGGCCGCGACGAACGCCAGCCGGACGGATTCACGCTCCCCGACAATGCTCGCCGGGTCGGGCAGCGGCTCCAGCCACGGCACCTCGGCGCCCTCGACCAACTCTGCGGTGGGGTCCGAACTCGGTGCGCCCAGCCCGGTCGGCAACGGCCGGCGCCGGCGCGTCTCCAAAGCGGTCAGGCAGGTGTTGGTGGCGATCCGGTGCAGCCAGGTGCGCACCGACGAATTTCCCTCAAAGCGGTCATAGGCCTTCCAGGCGCGCAACAGGGTTTCTTGCACCAGGTCCTCGGCGTCGTGCAGCGACCCGGTCATGCGATAGCAGTGGGCGAGCAGTTCGCGCCGGTAAGGCTCGGCGGTGGCAGAGAAATCCGCTTCGCCGTCATCGGCGAATTCTCGGGCCAGCACGCTCACCGGACCGAGCTTACGGACTGCGTCCGACCGATTCCGACAGCGGGTTTACGCTGCCTTCGATGACAATCACGCGTGCCGAACGATCCTTCGACGGTGTCGACGACGTGCGCATCGTCTACGACGTCTGGACCCCGGACACCGCGCCGCGCGCAGTGGTGATCCTCGCGCACGGGTTGGGCGAGCACGCCCGCCGCTACGACCACGTCGCCGCGCGGTTCGGCCGTGAGGGACTGATCACCTACGCCCTCGACCACCGCGGCCACGGCCGCTCGGGTGGCAAGCGGGTGCTGGTCAAGGACATCTCCGAGTACACCAGCGACTTCGACACCCTGGTGGGTATCGCCGCCAAGGAGCACCCGGGGCTCACGCGCATCGTGCTCGGCCACAGCATGGGCGGCGGGATCGTGTTCGCCTACGGCGTCGAGCACCCCGACGACTACGACCTGATGGTGCTGTCCGGGCCGGCGGTCGCGGCGCAGCTCGCGGTGTCGCCGCTGCTGGGCTGGGTCGCCAAGACAATGGGGACGATCGCGCCGGGTCTGCCGCTGCAGGCGCTCGACGCCAGCGCGGTATCCCGCGACCCCGCGGTGGTCAATGCCTACAACACCGACCCGCTGGTGTATCACGGCAAGATCCCCGGCGGCGTCGCCCGCGCGCTGCTGGTGGTCGGCGAGACGATGCCGCAGCGGGCGCCCTCGCTCACCGCGCCGCTACTGGTGGTGCACGGCTCCGACGACAAGTTGATTCCCGTCGAGGGCAGTCGGCAACTGGTGGAGGCGGTGGGCAGCAGCGACGTCGAGCTGAAGATCTACCCGGGTCTGTATCACGAGGTGTTCAACGAGCCCGAGCAGCAGCAGGTGCTCGACGACGTCGTGTCCTGGGTCAACGCGCGGCTGTGAATGGCTGAGCGGACTCGTCGTCGGGTTGCTCTAGTTTGGTCTCGTGAGTGACGACAAGATGCTGGCGCGCATCGCCGCGCTGCTGCGTCAGGCCGAAGGCACCGACAACGCGCACGAGGCCGAGGCCTTTATGTCGGCGGCGCAACGGCTGGCCACGGCGACCTCCATCGACTTGGCCGTCGCACGGTCGCATGCCGACAAGCGCACTCCGGCGCAGACGCCGGTGCAGCGCACGGTCACTATCGGCGCCGCCGGCACCAGAGGCCTGCGGACCTATGTCCAGCTCTTCGTGGTGATCGCCGCGGCCAACGACGTACGCTGCGACATCGCGGCGAACTCGACGTTCGTCTACGCCTACGGGTTCGCCGAGGACATCGACGCCACCCACGCGCTGTACGCCAGTCTGGTCGTGCAGATGGTTCGCGCGTCGGACTCCTACATCTCGTCGGGTGAACACCGGCCAACCCCGACGATCACCGCCCGGTTGAATTTCCAGCTGGCGTTTGGTGCACGGGTCGGTCACCGCCTGAGGGAGGCCCGCGAGCAGACCCAGCGCGAAGCGAAGAAGGACAAGCGTCGCCCTCCCGGAACCGCAATTGCATTGCGGAACAAAGAATTAGAGCTTCGCGACTACTATAAGACCGCGTCCAGGGCGCGCGGCACCTGGCAGGCCAGCCGGGCAACCGCGGGATATTCGTCGGCGGCGCGCCGGGCGGGGGACCGGGCCGGCAAACGCGCGCGACTGGGAAGCGGCCCAGAGCTGTCCGGAGCGCGGACCGCGCTGGAACGGTGAATGCCGGGCGCGATTCGCAGCGCTCCAAGGTCTACGCCGCCGAGGAATTCGTGCGCACGTTGTTTGACCGCGCCGCCGAACGTGGCTCCAACAGCGTGGAATTCTTCGGGACTCAGTTGACACTGCCGCCCGAAGCGCGGTTCGGATCGCTGGACGCGGTGCAACGCTACGTAGACGGCGTCCTGAATCTTCCTGCGGTACAACAGGAATGGAAAAGTTCGGCGCCGCTGCGGGTGCGGGCCCGCCGCGCCGCGACGGCAGCCCATTACGAAAACCGCGACGGCGCAGGCGTTATCGCAGTTCCCGATCGTCGAGACGCCGAGTGGGCCATGCGGGAATTGGTCGTCCTACACGAAATCGCGCATCACCTCTGCGACGCCCGGCCGCCGCATGGATCGCAGTACGTCACGACGCTGTGCACCCTGGCCGAACTGGTCATGGGGCCCGAGGTCGGGCACGTGCTGCGGGTCGTCTACGCGAAGGAGGGCGTGCGCTAGCCGGCGACCTCGACCATTTTGTCGCCGCACTTGCAGATGTACGCGTGGTCGCCCGCGCAGTGGCACGCGACCTCGATGCGAACGCGGCAGCCGCAGCCGTCGTGACCACAGCTCAACAGGGTGCCTGCTTCGTTGGACATCGTTTTCACCTTTCGAGAATGGGAGCGAACATCCCTCAGCGTATACCCCTGGGGGGTATACGGCAAGGACGGCCCAATTCGGTGGCGGAGGGTGGTGGCCGCGGACATGAATGGACGCCGGTCCTGCACACTGGTAACCTACGGTAGCGTAAGTTACTGACGGGTAACTCGGAAGGAGTCCGTCGATGGCCGATGTGAAATACCTTGATCTGCACGGCGAGCGGGTTGCGTATCGAGACGCCGGACATGGTCCGGCCGTATTGCTGATCCATGGGATGGCCGGCAGTTCGTCTACCTGGCGAACGATGCTGCCGCACTTGTCGAAAAGCTACCGAGTCATCGCGCCCGATCTCGTCGGCCACGGTGAGTCGGCGAAGCCGCGCGGCGATTACTCGCTCGGCGCATTGGCGGTGTGGCTGCGCGACCTTCTCGACGAGCTCGGCATCAGCCGAGTGACACTCGTGGGTCAATCCCTTGGCGGCGGCGTGGCCATGCAATTCGTCCATCAGCATCCCGACTACTGCGAACGAATTGTCTTGATCGGCAGCGGCGGCCTCGGCCCTGAAGTGGGCTGGACGCTGCGCCTGCTGTCGGCGCCGGGCGCCGAACTCTTGCTTCCCGTGATTGCGCCACCCACTGTTGTCGCGCTCGGCGATCGCGTGCGCGCTTGGCTCTCCTCGGTCGGCGTTTCCAGCCCGCCCGCTGCCGAGACGTGGAGCGCCTACTCCTCGCTGTCGATGCGTCCGGCGCGGGAAGCGTTCTTACGCACCCTGCGTTCGGTCGTCGATTACCGCGGGCAAGCGGTCAGCGCTTTCAGCCGATTGCATTTCTCGTCCGGTATCCCGGCCTTGTTGATATGGGGTGGCAGTGACCGAATCATCCCGGTCGCGCACGCGCACGCCGCGCACGACGCGATCCCTGGCAGCCGTCTGGTGGTCATTCCCGGCGTCGGGCACTATCCCCACCTCGAAGCTTGTGACGCCGTCGTTGCGGCCTTCAACGATTTCTTTGCGACCACAACGCCGTGGCAGCGAAGCCCGCGCGCTGGGACCCGGGTCGCCGCGGACCACTTTCGCTGCTGACCGCCGAATTCTCGCTTTTGGTGATCGCCACCGTGTCGGCTTGGCCGGCGGCGAGCTAGCGTTGGCGCATGAGCCAAAAGCCCACTCCCGCTGACGTTGACGACTTTCTCGACACCACCGTGCTGGTGGACGACCCCGTGCTGGCCGCCGCCCTGAAGGACAGCGATGCGGCAGGTCTGCCGCAGATCGCCGTCTCGCCGCAGCAGGGCAAGTTCCTGAGCCTGTTGGCCGCCGCGACCGGGGCCCGTCGCATCCTGGAAATCGGCACGCTCGGCGGCTACAGCACGATCTGCCTGACCCGCGGCGCCGGACCGGACGGTCGCGTCACCACACTCGAGTACGAGCCCAAGCACGCCGAGGTCGCCCGCGCCAACATCGAGCGCGCCGGTTTCGGCGACCGGGTCGAGGTGTTGGTCGGCGCGGCGCTGGACACGCTGCCGAGCGTCAAAGGGCCCTTCGACCTGGTGTTCATCGACGCCGACAAGGAGAACAACCCCGGCTATCTGGACTGGGCCGTCAAGCTCACCCGGCCAGGCTCAATGATCGTGGTGGACAACGTGGTTCGCGACGGCCAGATCCTGTCGCCCGGTGACGACCCGGTCACCCTCGGCTCGCGCCGGGCGATCGAGCTGATGGGCGAGCACCCGCAACTCGACACCGCGGTGTTGCAGGTGGTCGGCGCCAAGCATTGGGACGGCCTGGCTTTCGCGCTGGTGAAGTAGCGGCTACCCGCAGATCGCCCCGTCGGCGGCGGAGCCGACCAGCTTGACGTATTTGGCCAGCACCCCCGTGGTGTAGCGCGGTGGCAGAGGCGCGAAACCTTCTCGGCGAGAGGCGAACTCGTCGGCATCGACAAGCACGTCGAGGGTGCCGTTGGCGACGTCGAGACGGATGGGGTCGCCGTCGCGCACAAAGGCGATCGGCCCGCCGTCGGCCGCCTCGGGCGCAACGTGTCCGACGCACAGGCCGGTCGTTCCACCGGAGAATCGGCCGTCGGTCAGCAGTAGCACGTCCTTGCCGAGGCCGGCGCCTTTGATCGCGCCGGTGATCGCGAGCATTTCGCGCATCCCGGGACCACCCTTGGGCCCTTCGTAGCGGATCACCACCGCGTCGCCGTGCGTGATGGTGCCGTCTTCAAGCGCGTCGAGTGCGGCTCGCTCGCGCTCGAAAACCCTTGCAGTGCCTTCGAACACATCGGAATCGAAGCCGGCCGATTTAACGACCGCGCCCTCGGGAGCCAGCGACCCGTGCAGGATGGTGATCCCGCCGGTGGGATGGATCGGGTTGTCGAGTGCCCGTAACACCTTGCCGTCCGGATCCGGCGGGGCGATGTGCGCCAGGTTCTCGGCCATGGTCTGACCGGTGACGGTCAGGCAATCGCCGTGCAGCAGACCAGCATCCAGCAGGGCCTTCATCACCACCGGCACGCCGCCGATGCGGTCGACGTCGAACATCACATGCTTGCCGAACGGCTTGACGTCGGCCAGGTGCGGCACCTTGGCGCCGATGCGGCTGAAGTCGGCGAGCGACAACGTCACGTCGGCCTCGTGGGCGATCGCCAGCAGGTGCAGGACCGCGTTGGTCGAACCGCCGAACGCCATCACCACCGCGATCGCATTCTCGAAGGCCTCTTTGGTCAGGATGTCGCGGGCGGTGATACCGCGGCGCAACAGGCCGATGACCGCTTCGCCGCTGCGCCGGGCGTACCCGTCGCGCCGGCGGTCGGTGGCCGGGGGAGCGGCGCTGCCCGGCAGCGACATACCCAGCGCCTCGGCGGCGCTGGCCATGGTGTTGGCGGTGAACATGCCGCCGCAGGCTCCCTCGCCGGGACAGATGGCACGTTCGATGGCGTCGACGTCCTCGCGGGGCATCAGCCCACGGGCGCAGGCGCCGACGGCCTCGAAGGCGTCGATGATCGTCACGTCACGCTCGGAGCCGTCGGACAGTTTGGCGCGGCCGGGCAGGATCGAGCCGGCGTAGAGGAAGACCGCGGCAAGGTCCAAGCGTGCGGCGGCCATGAGCATTCCGGGCAGCGATTTGTCGCAGCCGGCCAGCAGCACCGAGCCATCGAGCCGCTCGGCCATCATCACGGTCTCGACGCTGTCGGCGATGATCTCGCGCGAGACCAGCGAGAAGTGCATGCCCTCGTGGCCCATCGAGATGCCATCGGACACCGAGATAGTGCCGAACTCCAGGGGATATCCGCCCGCGGCGAACACACCTTCTTTGACGGCTTTGGCCAGCCGGTCCAGCGAAAGGTTGCATGGCGTGATCTCGTTCCACGACGAGGCCACCCCGATCTGGGACTTGGCGAAGTCGTCGTCGTCCATGCCGACGGCCCGCAGCATCCCGCGTGAAGCGGCCTTCTCCAGGCCGTCGGTGACCTCACGACTGCGGGGTTTGATGTCGGGCAGAGGACTCTTGTCAGCCATTGCTCAAGTATTGCCTGTGGCGGCAGGTCGGCCAAACTCATTAAAATACCCCCATGGGGTATACCCGTGGCGCCCGCGAAACGCTGCTTCACCAGGGTGGCGTGGCGCGCAGCGGGTCCGATCGTTGACAATGGTGACAACACCGGCGCCATTCCGATGGCCCGAGCACGATCTTCAAGCCCAGAACGCGGGAGGGGCAGATGGCACCCACACATGGATACTCGTCGCAGAAAGACAACTACGCCAAGCGGTTACGGCGTATCGAGGGCCAGGTCCGCGGCATCGCCAAGATGATCGAAGACGACAAGTACTGCATCGACGTCCTCACCCAAATCAGCGCGGCGAACAACGCGCTGCAGTCGGTGGCGCTCAACCTGCTCGACGAACATCTCGGGCACTGCGTCACCCACGCCGTCGCTCAGGGCGGTAACGAGGCTGAACAGAAGCTTGCCGAGGCTTCCGCGGCCATCGCGCGACTCGTGCGGTCCTGATCGTCCACGGGTGCTTGCCGCGCGTGGTTGAGTAATGGCCGTGGTGCCTGCTCGTGCCGCCGAAGGGCGAACCGCTACCAGCGGGCCCTGGACTCCCAAAATTGCCCTGCAGCTGGCGGTGCTGGCCGCGGCGGCCTTCACTTATGTCACAGCCGAACTGCTGCCGGTCGGCGCGTTGCCTGCGATCGCGCGGGATCTGCACGTCAGCATCCCGATGGTCGGCACGCTGCTGGCCTGGTACGCGTTGGTCGCCGCGGTCACCACGATCCCGATGGTCCGCTGGACCGCGCACTGGCCGCGCCGCCGCGCGCTGCTGCTGTCGCTGATCTGTCTGACCGTGTCGCAGCTGATCTCGGCGCTGGCACCCAACTTCTTCCTGTTGGTCTGTGGGCGGGCACTCTCAGCGGTGACGCACGGTCTGATGCTCTCGGTGATCGCGCCGATCGCCACCAGGCTGGTCCCGGCGAGCCACTCCGGACGTGCGACGACGTCGATCTACGTCGGCATCAGCCTGGCCGTCGTCGTAGGCAGCCCGGCCACCGCTGCGATGAGCCTGGCCTGGAACTGGCGGGTCGCGGTTGCGGCGGTGACCGCGGTGGCCGCCGTGGTCACGCTGGCCGCCTTGGTCGCGTTGCCGCCGATGCCGCTGCGTGACGATCAGCAGGCGTCGGTCGGCCGCGGGGCTCGGCACCACCGCAATCGGCGGCTGGTGATCGTGAGCTTGCTCACCATGACCGCGGTCACCGGCCACTACATCTCGTTCACGTTCATGGCGGTGATCATCCGCGACGTCGTCGGCATTCGCGGGCCCGATATCGCCTGGCTGTTGTCCATTTACGGAATCGCGGGCCTGCTGGCGATGCCGCTGGTGGCCCGGCCGCTGGACCACCACCCACGGGCGGCGGCGATCAGCTGCATGGTCGGGCTGTACATGACGCAACTCGTGCTGACCGTGCTGGCCTTCCACCAGTTCCCGGCATTGGCGACGGCCCTGGTCGGGGTAGTCACCATCGCGTTGTGGGGTGCTTTCGCCAATGCGGTCTCGCCGATGCTGCAGGCCGCGGCGATGCGCGCCGGGGCCGACGACCCCGACGGCGCGTCCGGCCTGTACATGGCGGCCTTTCAAGGGGGCATCATGGCCGGATCGTTCGCCGGCGGCCTGTTCTACGAGCATGGCGTGCTGGCGATGTTCGCTGCGTCGGCGGCCTTGATCGGTATCGGAGCGGCCGGAATGACTGCCGAGCGGCACCTCTTCGACGGCCCCACAGACGAGCGACCGTAAAAGGGTAACCGCAGCTCAGGGAGCTTTTTGACGCGGGCGTTCGCGCCGGGCGCCGCTCGCTGGATTAATAGTTGCCCGCCGCGCTACGGCATACTGGCGTCTGACCGTGACTTGGAGGGAATCAAATGTCGCGCTTGCCCAAGGGGCCGCTGGCCGCTGCATTCGGTGCACTGGGAGTGACCGCTGCGCTGATGATGGGAAGCGGTGTAGCGCTCGCCGACCCGGAGCCGCCGCCGCCCGCACCCGGAGTCGACGCGCCGGCCCCACCGCCGCCCGGCGACCCCGCACCGCCGCCCCCGCCTGCCGACCCGCTGGCGGGCCCGCCGCCGGGCGTGCCCGCGCCACCGCCGCCCGGTGCGCCCGTCCCGCCGCCGGGCGACCCGGCTGCCGTCGTGCCGGGGGCGACTCCGGCGGCCGCGCCGTCCGGCCCGGTCGTGGGACAGAACCCGGAGCCGTTCACCGGTCCGCCGCCGTTCGTGCCGCCGACCTTCAACCCCGTCAACGGCTCAACCGTCGGGGTGGCCGAGCCGATCATCATCAACTTCGGTCGCCCGATCGCCGACCAGCACATGGCCGAGCAGGCGATCCACGTGTCGTCGATCCCGCCGGTGTCCGGCAAGTTCTACTGGCTGACCCCCAGCCAGGTGCGGTGGCGTCCACTCAGCTTCTGGCCCGCCCACACCGCGGTGCACGTCGACGCGGCCGGCACCCAGAACAACTTCGTCACCGGTGACTCGCTGATCGCCACCGCCGACGATGCAACGCACCAGCTCGTCATCTCGCGCAACGGCACAGTCGAGCAGACCTTCCCGATGTCGATGGGCATGGCCGCGGGCGGTCACCAGACGCCGAATGGCACCTACTACGTGCTCGACAAGAAGGCCAAGGTCGTGATGGATTCGTCCACCTACGGCGTGCCGGTCAACTCGACGTACGGCTACAAGGTGGACGTCCAGGACGCCGTGCAGTTCGACAACAGCGGCGACTACGTGCACAGCGCGCCGTGGTCGGTGGCCGACCAGGGCAAGCGCGACGTCAGCCACGGCTGCATCAACATCAGCCCGACGAACGCGAAGTGGTTCTTCACCAACTTCGGTGCCGGCGACCCCATCGTCGTCAAGAACTCCGTCGGGACCTACAGCAAGAACGACGGCTCCAACGACTGGCAGCTGTAAGGGTTTCGTTGCGAGCAGACGCAGAATCGCATTCCGCGGCCACACTGCGCGCGATTATGTGTCTGCTCGCGCCAGGCCCTAGTTCCAAATGCGAACGCGTCGTGCAGGATCGAGGTACAACGCGTCGTCCTCGGTGACCTCGAAGGCGTCGTAGAAGGCGTCGAGGTTGCGGATCACGCCGTTGCAGCGGAACTCCGGCGGCGAGTGCGGGTCGATGGCCAGCCGCCGAATCGCCTCGGCCTCACGAGATTTCGTGCGCCACACCTGCGCCCAGCCATAGAGCACCCGCTGTACACCGGTCAACCCGTCGATCACCGGCGCTTCCGCGCCTTTCAACGACAGCTGGTAGGCGAGCAACGCAATCGACAACCCACCCAGGTCGCCGATGTTCTCCCCGACCGTGAAGGCGCCGTTGACGTGGTGTGAGGCGTCCAGGCCACGAGGTGTGAACACTTCGTACTGGTCGATCAAAGCCTTTGTCCGTAAACCGAATTCGGCCCGGTCATCATCGGTCCACCAATCGACCAGGTTGCCGTCGCCGTCGTACTTGGCGCCCTGGTCGTCGAAGCCGTGGCCGATCTCGTGGCCGATCACCGCGCCGATACCGCCGTAGTTCGCGGCGTCGTCGGCCTCGGCGTCGAAGAACGGCGGCTGCAAAATCGCAGCGGGAAAGACGATCTCGTTCATCCCCGGGTTGTAGTAGGCGTTGACGGTCTGCGGTGTCATGAACCACTCGTCACGATCCACTGGACCGCCGAGCTTGGCCAGGTCGCGGTCGTACTCCAACGCGTAGCCGCGCTGATAGTTGCCGTAGAGGTCGTCGCGCGCGATGACCAGCCCGGAATAGTCGCGCCACTTCGCCGGGTAGCCGATCTTCGGGGTGAACTTGTCCAGCTTCTCCAGTGCTCGCTGACGGGTTTCCGGCGTCATCCATTCCAGGTCGGTGATGCTGACGCGGTAGGCCTCGCGCAGGTTGGCGACGAGCTCATCCATCCGGGCCTTGGCGTCCGGCGGGAAGTGCCGCTCGACGTAGAGCCGCCCGACGGCGTCTCCCATCAGGCCCTCGACCAACGCGACGCCGCGCTTCCAGCGATCGCGCAACTGCTCGGTGCCCGACAGCGTGCGGCCGTAGAAGGCGAAGTTCTCGTCGACCAGGTCGTCGGTCAGGATCGATGCGCGCCCGCTGATCACCCGCCAGCGCAGCCAGCGCCGCCAGTCCTCGATGTCCTCGCTCTCCCAGAGTGAAGCGAAAGCCACCAGTGCGTCAGGCTGACGGACGACCACCTCGGCGCCCTGTTCGGAAGTGGCGCCCAGCGCGTGGAACCACATCGCCCAGTCGAAACCGGTTGCCTTGGAACGCAATTCGTCGAAGGTGAACAGGTTGTAGGTGAGATCGGCGTCGCGGCGCTTGACCACGTCCCAGTGCGCGGCGGCGATCTTGGTCTCCAGCGCCACGATCTGCTCGGCGGTCGTCGGCCAGTCGCCGTCGTGCTCGCCGTAGACCAGCGCGAACATCCGCGCGATGTGCTTGGGGTATTCGGCGAGGATTGCCGCGTGCTGCGGATCGCGGTAGTACGACTCGTCGGGCAGCCCGAGCCCCGACTGCGTCAGGTGGAGCAGGTAGCGGCTGGAGTTCTTCGAGTCGGTGTCGACGTAAACGCCTGTGCCGCCACCGATGCCGGTGCGCTGCAGCTCGCCGAGTTCGGCCGCCAGCTCGGCCGGCGTCAGCGCGGCGTCCACGCCGGCCAGCTCGTCGAGTAGCGGGCGCACACCCAAGCCGGAGATGGAGTCGGTGTCCATGAAGCTGGCGTACAGGTCGCCGATGCGCTGCGGGTCGGTGCCTTCGGCGCCCTTGGAAGCGGCTGCCTCGGTGATGAGGTCGCGCACCTGCTCCTCGGCGCGGTCGGCCAGCGACCGGAACGCGCCGTCGGTGGCGCGGTCGGCGGGGATGGCGTAGTCCGCCAGCCAGCGACCGTTCACGTGACCGAACAGGTCGTCCTGGGGGCGGGCCGCGTCGTCGACATAGCTCAGGTCAAGGCCCGAGCGGATAGCTTCTACCGTCACGTCACCATCCTTACCATCTAGTTGGTTGTGCGGCCTGCCGATGGGTACCAGCCGCGCTCCTCCTCATCGCCCTGCGGGCTCTGCATCGTCGCCCGGCCCCGTCCTATGGCCGCGCTCCTCCTCATCGCCCTGCGGGCTCTGCATCGTCGCCCGGCCCCGTCCTATGGCCGCGCTCCTCCTCATCGCCCTGCGGGCTCTGCATCGTCGCCCGGCCCCGTCCTATGGCCGCGCTCCTCCTCATCGCCCTGCGGGCTCTGCATCGTCGCCCGGCTAGGCTCACGCCCATGCCCGACGAGGAGCAGACCGAGCCGGCCGACGACGGCGCCGCCAAGAAGGCACCCGACGCCGCCGCCGATACGGCCCAGGGCCGCACCTTCTCGCCCTACGGCGTCGCCTCGGCCGTGCTGGGCGCGCTGTGCGTGGCGGCGATCGCGCTGGGCGCGGTGATCTGGACCGATCACCGCAACGACGTGGACGAGCGCACGTACCAGACCCGGGCCATGCAGGCCGCGGCCGACTGGACCGGCGTGCTGATCAACATGAACACCGACAACATCAAGGAAAGCCTGCAGAAGCTGCACGATGGCACCGTCGGCGAACTCAACGCCGACTTCGAATCCTCGATCCAGCCGTATCAGCAGGTGGTCGAGCGCCTGCAGTCGCGCAGCCGCGGCGAGGTCGAGGCCGTCGCCTTCGAAGCGGTGCACCACGACCTGGACGCCCAGCCCGGCGGGCCCAGGCCACCCGAGCAGCTGCCGGCCTCCATCGCGCGCCGCACCGACACCGTCATGGTGGTGGCCACCTCGGCCAGCGAGAATGCCGGCGGCAAGCCGCAGACCGTGCACTGGAACCTGCGGCTCGGGGTGTCCGACGTCGACGGCAAGCTGATGATCTCGCGGCTGGAGTCCATCCGATGAGAAACGCCTGGCGGGTCCTGGCCTTCGACATCGCAGCGCCGCTGGCCGCGATCGCCGCACTGCTCGCGATCGGGTATGTGCTGACCTGGCCGGCCTGGTGGGTGTCGTTGTGCTCGGTGCTGATCGTGCTCATCGTCGAGGGTGTCGCAGTGAATGTCTATCTGCTGCGTCGTGATTCGGTGACGGTGGGCACCGACGACGACGCGCCCGGCCTGCGCCTCGCCGTCGCCGCGCTGACCACGGCCGCGATCGTCGCTGCGGTACTCACCGGGTACCGGCACTGGGCGACGCCGGATCGCAACCTGAAAGTCGACTCAGCCGAAGTAGTCCGTATCGCCGTTGACGTGGCCCAGGCGACCGCGACGTTCTCGCCGTCGGAGCCGATGGCCGCCATCGATAAGGCGGTGGCCATGATGGTGCCCGAACAGGGCGCCACTTTCAAAGAGCAATTCGGCAAGGCCACAACGGATTTGGCGCGTCGCAACGTCACCGCCACCGCAGCGACGATGGAGGCGGGACTCGAGGCGATCGGACCCAATGCGGCCGCCGTAGCGGTGGTCATGCGCGCCACCCAGAACGAACCGGGCCAACCGCCCGACAACGCCATTCTGGCTTTACGGGTGACGCTGACCAAGCAGGGCGGCCGTTGGCTGGTGCTCGGCGTCTCGCCGCTGAATCCCCGCTAGAGCAGCCGGGCGTGCTCGACCATCAGGCAGCGGTCCATGACCACGTGCAGGCCGGCGGCTTCGGCGTCGCGGCCAACCTCGTCATGCCACAAACCCTCTTGCAGCCACAGGGTTTTCGGGCGTTGCTTTAGCGCCAGCGTCTCGGTCAGCACCGAGGGCACGTCGTCCAGGCGGCGGAACACGTCGACCATGTCGGGAACCACCGGCAGGTCAGCCAGGCGTGAAAACACCTGGGCGCCATCGATTTCGGTGACCATCGGGTTCACTGGGTAAACCTGGAACTGACCCGTCGCGACCAGGTAGCGGTAGATCTCGTTGCTCGGCCGGGTCGGTTTGTCCGACGCGCCGACGACCGCGATGCTCCGCGTCTCGGCCAGGATCTGCCGTAGGTGCGCGTCGTCGGGGTTGGCCATCAGTGGCGGCGCGGCGGCCGCTGCGGAGCGCGCGGTGCCGGCTGCGGAGCCGGCTCGTGAGAGCGGGCCTTGGCGAAGCGGTCGGACAGCCGGCGCATGCGGATCATCAACGACGCCGACGGGCTCGTGGTCGCCTCGAGGTAGGAGCCGAGTTCATCGACGGGCACGCCGATGCGGGACGCGAACTCCGGCAGCTTGAGGCCCGAGCGTTCGATCAGGACACGCACGTGGCGGGCCACCTCGCCGCGCTCGTTGGCCTCCAAGTGGTCGCGGGCGCGGTCGAGGACCTCCGCGAGGGCCTTGGAGATGCCGTACGGGTGCGAACTCTCCAGCACCTCTTCGACCTGGCGGGCGGTACGGCCATACGGGTCGCGCTTGATGGCGACCGCGATCTGCTTCCAGGTGGCGATGTCGCCACTTTCCAGAGCCTGGCGAATCGCTGAAGTCGGCCAGAATTCGACGGGCCGGTCACCGTTGCGGGGGCGTGCCGGGGGTCGGGGCGGCGTCTGACCATGGCGTCGGTCCGCTGCCAACGTCACCTCGCCTCCTCCAGCATCGCCACCGCTACCGCCAGGCAACGCTGCCTGACACCTTCCCAGTCTGCCCTTGTATCGGACTCGGGCCAACCGTCGTTATCAATATCCGACGGATGCGGGTCAGCGAGACGACGGACCAACTGGCTGGCGATCCATTGCCGGCGGGGCGATTGACCAGAGTAATACCTGTCCATACCGGCCAGCACGACCGCGGCATTCTCGGCGTCCATCGTGTCGACCAACTCGGCGAAGTCGGCGTAGTCGCGGCGGCTGTTGCGGCTCATGATCAGGTAACCCTTGAGGCGCAGCGTCTCGGCGCCGGTGGGGATTTGCAGGCGGTCGCCAGTCGGGAGTTGGACGTGAGTGGTTTCCACCGGGCTACGTCGCTCGATGCGCGGTTGCTCGGCTCCGTCGTCGGCGGCCTGTACTCCCAGCGCATCCAGGGCGACCGCGAGCCGGCCGCGCCACAGCGTCACGGGGTGAACGGGCCGTACCGCGCGGGGCGCCGCACGGCCCGCGCTGCCGCGGTGCGAGAGGTTGCCGACGAACTTGCGGGCCGCCGACTGCTGGCCGGTACCGTTGGGCGCCCCGATCACGGCCAGCTGGCGGGTGGCGGTGCTGGCGACGTAGGTGCTGTCCTTGAGCTTCACCGGCTCGCTGCTGCGCCCGCAACCGATGAAGGCCAGCGGGTCGGCGACGGTGATCGCGTCGGGCACCATGTTCTTGAGCCGCGCCGCCGATTTGAGCACGATGCGCAGGTCGGCATTGGGCACCGCCGGCGCCGAAATGTTGTCCGGGATCATCAGCACGTCGCCGAGATCGACTGCGGGCAAAGGCTTTTCGAAGTCGACGGACGGCAGGATGCGTTCCAGCCAGGCTGGCAGCCACCAGTTCCACTCGGCGAACACCGCCATCAGCGCCGGCACCATCACCAATCGGACCACGGTGGCGTCGACCGCGATCGCCACCGCGCAGGCCACGCCGATCTCGGCCACCAGCGGCATACCAGCGAAGGCGAAGCCGATGAACACCGCGATCATGATCAGCGCCGCGCTGGTGATGGTGCGCGCGCTGGTGCTGACGCCGTAGGCGACCGCATCATGGGTGTTACCGGTCTGCAGAAAGCGTTCCCGGATGCGGGTCAGCAGGAAGATCTCGTAGTCCATCGACAGGCCGAACGTCATCGCCAACACCAGCGGCGGAACCGTGCTGTCGATCGAGGTGATCGGCAAGAACCCGAGCTTTTCCAGCCAGCCCCACTGGAAGACCACCACCAGGCTGCCGTAGGCCGCGGCCACCGACAGCATCGTCATCACCACGCCCTTGAGCGCGAGGAACACCGACTGGATCGACAGCAGCAGCATCACGAAAGCGATCGCCGCGACGAAGACCAGCACCAGCCATTGGGTCTTGGAGACCTCGTCGTCGAAGTCCTTGATCAGCGCGGTCGGCCCGCCAACGCTGACCTGCGCCGAACCGGTCGCAGCCGCCGGCAGATGCTCGCGCATCCAGGAGATGGTGTGGCGGGCGCCGAGGTCTTCGGGGTCCACCGACAGGATCGCCGAAAGCATGGCGCTGCTGTTGTTGTCGGCGAACACCGGCGGGGCCACCGAGAGAATGTTCGGCGACTTACCGATCTGGTCGCGGACTGCTGCCAGGGTCTGGGTGTGAGTGGCTGACGAGGCGTCGCCGTCGGGGAAGCTCACCAGCACCTGCACCGGACCCAGCGCGCCGGGACCCAGCGCCTCCGATGCTGCCGACACCCCCGCACGGATCTCGTGCGACGAATTGAATTGGCGAAGCAGGCTGTTGCCCAACACCATTGACATCGCCGGCACTCCCATTGCCAGCAGCACCGCCGACGCGGCCGCCGCCGAGGCCCACGGCCGGCGCATCACTCCACCGATCCAGTGCGTCCAGAACCGCGACTGCGTGGTCTCGGGCCGGCGCGACCAGTGCAGTGCCGCCGAGCGCTTGGCGGCCGACCGGCCGAACGTCGTAAGCACCGCCGGCGTCATGGTCGTCGACGTCAGCATGGCGACCGCCACCGCGAGAATCGCGCCGGTGGCCATCGATGTCAGCGCCGGAGTGTTGATCAGGTAGATGCCGGTCAGCGAGGCCACAACGGTCATCCCGGACAGGGCAACGGCCAGGCCCGACGTCGCCATCGCCGCGTCGATCGCCTCCTGAGGCTGGCGTCCGGCGCGCAACTCCTCGCGGTAGCGCATCAGAATGAACAACGAGTAATCGACGGCCAGCGCGATGCCGAACATCGACACCGTCGACGTCACGAACACCGACATCACCGTGTACGCCGACAGCAGGTACACCAGGCCCATCGTGATGATCACCGTGACGACGCCCAGCGCCAGCGGGATCGCGGCAGCGGCCAGCGAACCGAATACCGCCAGCAGGACGATCAGGATGATCGGAAGGTTCCACTGCTCGGCTTTGGCGATGTCGTGTTTGGTGTTGGCCGCCGCGGCGGTGCTGAGCGCACCCTGACCGATCACGTAGAGCCGGACGTGGCCGTTCTGCATCTGCCCGGGCCGGTCGCCCTGCACGCCGACCTTGACCCGCAACTTCTTGGCGGCGTCGCTGGCGCTGTTGTTGGTGCTGCCGTCGAGCCGCAGCGAGACCACGTACGGCCGGTCGGGTTGCGGCGACGGCTGCGCCGGATTGGGTACGACCACCACATCGGGCTGCTGCTTGGCGACCTGCTGCAGAAAGCCGGCCGCGGCGTTCATGTCCTCGTAGCTGGCATCCGCGCGCGGGGCCGCGACCAGTGCCAACGGTGAGGTGCCCTGGTCGGGGTAGTGCGTCTCCAGCGCGTCGTGCACCCGTAGCGATTGGGATCCGGGCACCTCGAATCCACCACCGGTGAGGTGACCCGACGAGGTCAGCACCAGAAAGAGGGCGGGGACCAGCGCGAGCAACCAGCCGGCGAAGACCAGCCAGCGAAACCTGCGCAGGCTGCTGCTCAAGCGCATCATGAAGTGCTGGATTTCTTCTCTCCCCGCATTAAGAATTGCGTGCCCACGAGCCTACCGCAGCGCGCTAGGTAAACAGGCGGCTTCCGAGTCGCTGAGCTGCAACGACTCCGCAACGATGCCGATTCCCGTACAGGTTTTCCACAGGTGTGACGAGTTCCCTGCCCGCGGAGTGGCAGCGGCCGCGGACTCGATGGCAGGATGTCGACGGATGCCGGCCCCGAGCCGGCAATTGTCAGCGAGGCGAACGTGCGCCCCGCGAGCACGAGGAGCAACCCGATGACGTCTCGCACTGGGAGCACCGCCACGCTGCGCCGTCGACTGGTCGGCGTGCTGACCGCGACAGGCCTGGGCGGCACCGCCGCAGTGGTCCTGCTGTCCGCACCTGCCGCCGTCGGTGCGTCCGACCCGTGCGCGGCCAGCGAGATGGCGCGCACCATCAGCAACGTCGCCCGGTCCGCGGGTGACTACCTCGACGGGCATCCGGAGACCAACCAGGCGATGACGTCCGCCCTAATGCAGCCGGCCGGCCCGCACTCGGCCGACTCGCTGCGGACGTTTCTCAGCGCAAATCCCAAGGCCGCCAGCGATCTTCAGACCATCGCGCTGCCCCTGTCGGGCCTGGCGAGCAGGTGCCAGACGCCACCGATCAGCTTTCCGCAGGTGCTCGGCTTTCCGCAGTTCGCGCTCAGTGGGCCGCCGGCGAGCTCCGGCGCTCAGAATGCGGGTCCGGGCGGTGCGGCTGCCGTGCCCGGCGCTGCCGCAGCTGCACCGGGCAGCCTGAGCGCGGGCCTGAGCGCGTCTAGATAGGTCGTTCATCCTCGATGGCGTCGCGGTCGAGGTGGTTCTCCCGACGGAACATGAAGAAGAACACCACCCAGCCGATCGCGGCCAGCATCAGCCAGCTGATCAGCCGGTAGATCAGCATTGCCGAGACCGCGGTCGGCAGCGACATTCCACTCGAAACCAGGCTCGGCACCAGCACCGCCTCGACTACCAGCAGGCCACCCGGCATCAGTGGAATCGTCCCGACCGCCCGGGCCGCGGCGCAGGCGACCGTCAACCCGCCCAGCGACGCGTGCGAGGCACCCGCCGCGTACGCGGCGAACGTCAGGCAAGCGACATCGGCCAGGCGGTTGATCACCGACCAGCTGAACGAGGCCGCCAGGTCGCGGCGGGTCAGGCTGACCGATTCCAGTTGGCAGAGCATCGCGCGCCAATTGGCCAGCCCGGCCTCGGACGGCTTGCCGCGCAACGCGTTGAACCGCGCCAACACCCGTCGTCCGATTCCCTCGATCAGCTCCGGTCGTGACGCCACCGCCTGAGCCAGCAGCAGCAGGGCGACGAAGCCGCCCAAGGTGAACAGCAACGAGAACGGGTTGTTCTTCGCGCCGAGGAAGAACGCGCCGCCCAGCCCGAGCAGCGCCAGCCCGACCGCCTGCAGCACGCCCGACATCACCAGCTGCCACGACGCCACCAATGTTGAAGCACCCCAAAGTCGTTGCTGCCGAAGCAAAAACGTCGCCGCGATCACCGGGCCACCGGGCAGTGTGGTGCTCACCGAGTTGGCCGCGTAGTAGGCGGCTTCGGAGCGCAGCTTGTGCACCGGCACGCCGGCGGAGGCCAGCAGCGTCCGTTGCACCTCGGCGAAACTGTGCATCAACACGATCGCCGCCGCCGCGGAAGCCAGCAGCCACCGCCAATCCGCCGAATACAAACTCCGGGTGGCTTTGGTCAGCTGATCCCACGCCAGCGCCACCTCGACGGCCAACACGGTCGCGACCACGGCCAGCGTCGCCCACCGCAGCCACCAGTACCGGCCGCGGGCACGCTCGGGAACGTTCCTGGCCGGCGCGTCGTGCGACACGCGATTAGCGTAGCTCCGCAGGTCGCGCGCGGATCGCTGCGCGACGCCGGTGTCCCGGGATGTCTAGGCTGGCCGGTATGGGATCGAAGGCCTCGGCCGACTACGCCGATTCGGTAGAACCGATCGTCCGCAAGACCGCAGCCTGGTCTTGGCGCCTGCTGGTGATCCTGGCCGCCGTCGTGGCGCTGTTGATGGTCGTCAAGCGACTGGAAGTCATCGTCGTCCCACTGCTGCTGGCCCTGATGCTGAGCGCGTTGCTGGTCCCGATCGTCGACGGGCTGGACCGCCGCGGTGCGCCCCGCGGTGGCGCGGTCGCATTGGTGATTCTCGGCGGCTTCGCGATCCTGGGTGGAATCCTGACCTTCGTCGTCAGCCAATTCATCGTCGGCGTACCGGATTTGGTCAACCAAGTGACACGCAGCATCGACTCCGCCAAGAGGTGGCTCATCGAAGGGCCGCTACATCTGAGTCGCCAGCAGATCGACCACGCCGGCGACTCGGCGATCCAAGCGTTGCAGCACAATCAGGAGAAGCTGACCAGCGGCGCGCTGTCGACCGCGACCGCGACCGCGGAAATCATCACGGCCGCCCTACTGGTGCTGTTCACGCTGATCTTCTTTCTCTACGGTGGCCGCAATATCTGGGCCTATGTCACCAAGCTGTTCCCGGCCGATCATCGGGAGCGAGTGCGCACGGCGGGTGGCTCCGGATTCCGTGCGCTGACCGGCTACGTGCGGGCCACCTTCCTGGTCGCGTTGGTCGACGCTTTGGGAATTGGCACCGGCCTGGCGATCATGGCCGTTCCGCTGGCGCTGCCCCTGGCCTCGCTGGTGTTCCTGGGCGCATTCATCCCGCTGGTCGGTGCCGTCCTGAGCGGCTTTCTGGCCGTGATCGTCGCGCTGTTGGCCAAAGGCTTTGTCTACGCACTGATCACGCTCGGCCTGCTGGTCGCGGTCAACCAACTCGAGGCCCACATCCTGCAGCCGCTGGTGATGGGCCGGGCGGTGTCGATTCATCCGCTGGCGGTAGTGGTGGCGATTTCGACGGGCGGCGTGCTGGCCGGCATCGTCGGCGCGCTGCTGTCCGTTCCGACCGTCGCCTTCTTGAACAACGCGTTCAAGGTGCTGCTGGCCAAGGATCCGGAGTCGGCGGCCGAGGAGGGCGACGACGCGCTGATGCAGGCCGATGCCGACGAGCCGAAGACCGAAGAGCCAGATACCGTCAAAAGCCAATAACGCGAAGCGAATTCGCGACTAGATGCGGCCCTCGCGGCGTAGCAGGTCCTGAGCGCTGAGCCCACCGCCGCGACGCGGACGGGGCTGCTCGCCACGCGCGTTCATCTTCTCGGTGGCGGTGGCAGTGTCAGCATCCTTGTCCTCGCGGGGCGGGGTGGGGATCGCGGTGGTGGCGTCTTCCGGTGCGTCCTTGGGCGGCGGTCCCGACGGCTTGTCCCGCGGCGGGATCTGCAACGCCCGGGTCTCGTCGGCAGACGGCTGCGGGGGTTGCGAGCCGGCGCCGCGCGGGTCGCCGGCCTGGCCGGCACGCAGGTCGCTGAGCCAGGATTCGATCTCGCGGTCCTCGCCCCGCGGCGGTGCCTGCGGGGGAGCGGGCGGACGGCCCGCCGGCGGATTCGGCTGAGCCGAAAAGCGTGTCGTCGGAGCCTCTTTGGGCTGACCCGGAGCGGACATCCGGCTGGTGCCCGCGGCCGACGGTGGCGCGTCCTTCGCCGGCGGCCGGAAGTCAGGGCGCGGTGCGGGCGGCGGGCTGGCAGGGGTAGCCGGTCGAGACGGGCGTGGAGCGCCCTCGGCGCTGGGATGTGTGGGGTCGTGCGGCGGACGGGGGGGCGGCGTGACCGGGCGGGTGGTGGCCGCGGGCCGCGCGGCGCGAACACGCGCCGACGGGACCTTACGCTCGTCGGGCAGGTGAATCTCGCCGAGCCCCAAGCGATTCTGCAGACGCTTCATCCAAAGCGGCGCCCACCAGCAGTCGTCGCCGAGCAGCTTCATCACCGACGGCACCAGGAACATCCGGACCACGGTGGCGTCCAGCAACAGCGCCGCCATCAGGCCGAAAGCCAGGCACTGCATCATCATCAGGTCGGAGAACGCGAACGAACCGGCGACTACGGCAAGGACCAATGCGGCCGCCGTGATCAGACGACCGGTCGTCGCCGTCCCGATACGGATCGCTTCGGCGGTCGACATGCCGCGGGCCCGGGCCTCCACCATGCGCGAGACCAGGAAGACCTCGTAGTCGGTGGCCAAGCCGAAACCGACAGCGACCACCAACGCGATGATGACGATCATCAACGGCGCCGGGGTGAAGTTCAGCAGGTTGGCGAAGTGTCCGTCGACGAAGATCCAGGTCAGGATGCCCAGCGTGGAACCCAGCGTCAGGGCGCTCATCACCGCGGCCTTGATCGGCAGCACGACCGAACCGAACGCCAGGAACATCAGCAGCATCGTCGTGCTGAGCAGCACCACCGCCATCAATGGAGCCTTGGCGGACAGGCTGTGGATGCTGTCCTGTTCAAGCGCCGGCACGCCACCAACCAACACGGTCAGCCCGCGCGGCGGCGTCATCGACCGCAACTCGGCGAGCTTCTTCGCGGCGTCGCTAGCGTGCGCGAGACCGTTCTGGACCACCCGGACCGAATCATCCTTGGGGTGGCTGCCATTCGGAGTCGACACGCACGGGTTGCCCTCGATCGTCGGGCACGCCCGCTCCGCCCAGTTGGTGTCGGTGAAGCCGCTGATCGAGGCGGCGTCGTTGCGAACTTGGGCGACCTGCTGATCGGTGACCTTGCTGTGGTTGTTGCTCTCGATCACCAGCGTCAGCTGGTTGGTGCGGTAGCCGGGAAAGAGTTTGTCGAAATTCTGCTGCGCCAGGCGCACCGGGTTGTTCGGCGGAAGGTATGTCTCGCTGATGCCGCCGCCGAATGACAGGTTGTGCAGCGGAAGGATCAGCGCGATCATCCCGATGACAATGGGGATGGCGAACACCAGCGGCCGCTTCATGACGACGTTGACCAGCTTGCCCCAGAATCCGGCCTCGACCTCTTCGCGAGTCTTGGTCTTCTGCAGCCGGTCCGCCAACCAGTTCAGGTAGGCGCGCGACGGCTTCCAATTGGCCAGGAATGGGATCCGGAACAGGGTGCGCACGCCGAGCGCGTCGACGTTCGAGCCGAGGATTGACAGGATCGCGGGCAGCAGCGTGATCGACAGGATCGCGGCCAGCGAGACCGAGATGATCACCGCGTAGGTCAGCGACTTCACGAAGCCCTGCGGCAGCAGGAAGAGGCTGGCTGCTGAGACGGCGATCAGAGTCGCCGAGAACACGACGGTGCGGCCGGCCGTCATCACCGTGCGGCGCACCGCGGCCTCGGTGTCGTAGCCCTCGGCGATCTCCTCCCGGAACCGGCTGACGATGAACAGCCCGTAGTCGATGGCGATGCCGAAACCCATCATCGACACCACGGGCTGGGCAAAGAAGTGCACCGGGCCGAAGTCGGCCATGAATCGCAGGATGCCGAGTGAGCCGGCGATGCTCAGACCACCGACGATCGCCGGTAGCGCGGCGGCGATCACGCCGCCGAACACCAGGAACAACACGACCGCCACCAGCGGCAGAGCCAGCACCTCCATCCGCTTCTGGTCGGTGGCGATGGTCCCGGTCAGCGCGCTGGCGATCGGCTCGAGACCGGCGAGCTGGACCTTGCCGTCGTTCAGCTTCTGCAGGTCGGGCCCGATGTCGTTGTAGTTGGTGAGGATCTTGTCGTCGTTATCGCCCTTGAGCGGGATGCTGACGAAGGTGTGCTTGCCGTCCTCGCTGACCATCCCCTTGATGACGGGGTCGGTGCTGCTTGGCGCAGCCAGCCAGCCGGCCCAGCCGACGACCTGGTCGGGGTGATCCTTCTTGAAAGCGTTGAGTTCGTCGACGACCTTCTTCTGCCACGCCTGATCGTTGACCGACTGGGGCGCGGTGAAAATCGCCACAACGTGGCTGGTGCGATCGCGTCCGTAGGTGTCGTCACCGAGGATCGACGCCTTGACCGATTGGCTGCCGTCGTCGTAGAAACCGCTCTGGGTGACGTGCTTGCCGAGGCTGATCCCGAAGATGCCGCCGAGCAGGCTCAGCGCCACCATCACCCCGATCACGATGAACCGGTAGCGATATACAGTTCGACCCCACCAGGCGAACACGTAATCTCCTTACTGGATCTGCAACGACCCGCGCATTGATGTTGAGTTGTCAGACACGCGACGTCAGCAACGAGGACAGTGGCCGGAACGGTTGCAGCCACGCCCCCGTCTCAGGCAGCGAATCAAGCCCGATCCGCGGCAGCGGCTCCCGGAAAACACCCGCGATGTCTTCCAGGTCGACAAATTCCAAGGTATCCGACGCTAGTGCCCAACTCGCATGTTCGCGAAATCCAAGCACCTGGACGGGTACCCCGCTACGCGCGATTTCCTCCAGAGGCGTTCGGAAAGCCTGTCCATCGGCCGACGCCACCACCAGCGCAGCCAAACCGTCCTGGTAGCGCTGCGCGATGTGCGCCAGCATGTCGCTGTCGACGTCACTGTCCTCGTCGAGCTTCGGTTTGGCGAACACCGCGAAGCCGACGTTGCGCAAGGCGTCCACCCACGGCCGCACCACATCGGCGCTACCTGCGGCGATGTTGGTGAAGACGGTCGCTTCGGGCTCGGTGGAGACGTCGCCGTGGCTGGCCGAGACCTCCGCGGTGCGGCCCAGCAGCCAGCGCCCGAGTGCGTCGAAGCGCGGGCGTTCCAGCGCGGTGGGCCGTCGGCCCAGTATCGATCCCAGACCCATGTCCAGGTTCGGCGCATCCCAGACCAGGAGCACCCGGCTCGGCGCGGGACCCGACTCGACCTCGGGGTCGACGGCTTCGGTCAGGCTCACGGGCGTTTTCTTTCCCAGAGAAATTCGTTGACCACGCTGCCGGCCACCTCGGCCTTGCCCTCGTATTTGGTGGTCGGGCGGACGGTTGAAACCGCCGTCGCCGCGCCAGGTTCCAGCCTGGTCAGCAGCGGTTCGGCATCGCCGACCTCGGCAATCTGCTCGGCGTAGTCGGCGTGATCGGTCGCGGCGTGCAGTACCCCGCCGGGACGCAGCCGGTCGGCGATGGTGGCCACCACTGCGGGCTGCAGGAGCCGGCGCTTGTGGTGCCGGGCCTTGGGCCACGGGTCGGGGAAGAACACCCGCACGCCGCTCAGCGAGCCGGGTGCGAGCAGGTGGTCCAGCACGTCGACAGCGTCACCGCGGATCAGCCGGATGTTCGTGACGTGTTCCCGATCGATCGCGGAGAGCAACTGCGCCAGGCCGCGCCGGTAGACCTCGACGGCAATCACGTCGACGTCCGGCTCGGATTGCGCCATCGCTAATGTGGAAGTCCCTGTACCGCAACCAATTTCGAGGACCAACGGGGCGTCGCGACCAAACCACTGCCTGGGTGTCCAGCGGCTCGGGGCCGTCCTCCGGCACGGCGATGCAGCCGATCTCGGGCCACAGCCGCTCCCAGGTCCGCTGCTGCGCGGCCGACAACTGTGAGCGCCGCGTGCGGAAACTGGTGGTCCGGCGGTAGCCGGGGACATCACGTTCCGCAGGCACGGCGGTAGCAGGCGTCGGCGGTGTGGCCGCGTCCACCCAGGGCTGCGCGCGCATCCGTTCATCGTGGCCTATGAACCCATGATGTCGCCGCCCACGGGGCAGATTGATACCCAACAGTTGCCTTCAACGGCAGCAAGTGACTCGCTTCCGCGCTGCGCAAATGTCACCATTCGACCGATAAACCGGTGGCGCTGCGCCGTCAACGGCAGTTACTCAGCCACAATGAGGGGTTAGCAGGGTCCGCAGCACCTTCACGACACGAGCGGAGGGGCATCCGATTTTCGTCGAAGAGCTGGAGCGGTTCGCGGTGGCGGCGTCCGAGCCGCGCTGTGCCGCGATCGCCGAGCGACTCGCGACCCCGTTGCGGGTCGCCGTATCGGGACGTCGTGGGGTCGGCCGCACCACCGTCGCTCGCGCGCTGGTCCGGGCCGGGGTCGCGGTGACCACCGCGGCCGATGCCGACCTGGACCTGTACGTGGTGGCCGACGCCGTGAAACCCGAGGATCGTGCCGCCGTCGCCGCCGCCAACAGACCGCTGCTCGTGCTGATGAACAAGTCTGACCTGGTCTCGACCACCGCACCGGGTCGTCACCCAGACGGGCCGACCAGCGCCGCGAGGGCTCGCTGCGCGCAACTATCGGCCCGCGCCGGGGCGCCCGTCGAGCCGCTGAGCGGCCTGCTCGCCGTCGCGGCGCTCGACGACTCGACCTGGAACGAGCTGCAGGCCGCGGCCGCCGGCCAGACGGTGGGTCGTTGCCTGATGCAGACCCTCGACGCGTTCGGTGTCCGGCAGGCAACCGCCGCGATCCGGCGCCACGCGACCCGTGCCGACGTCGAGGCGCTCCTGCGCCGCCTGAGCGGCATCGACACCGTGGTCGCCAAGCTGGACGTTCTCGGCGCGCAACTGCGCTACCGGCGCGTGCTGGACGCCGTCGCCGAGCTGGAGACGATGGCCGTGACCGACCGGCGGATCGGTGAATTCCTGGCGCGCGACGACACCGTGGTCGCCCGGATGATGGCCGCGGTCGACGCCGTCGAATCAATCGGTGTGCACGTCGACCGCGGCGGCACGGCCGACGCGCATCTCCGCCGCGCGACGCACTGGCAGCGCCACCGGCACCGGCGGGCCGCAGGTATCGAGCGTGTTTGCGGCGCCGATATCGTGCGGGGCTCGCTGCGGCTGTGGTCCACGGCCGGGGGCACGGTGTGAGCGCCAAGAAGGGCAACAACCCCGACGACCCCGTCGTCGAGGTTGACGCGATGGTGACGGCGATCGGGCCCGATCTCGGAACGCCGGGCGTCGAGCGCCTGGACGCCGTGCTGGTGACCGGGCCGTGGCTGGCCGGGGTGACCGGCGTAGTGGCCGCGCTGAGCGAGCGGCTGCCCAAGAAGAAATTCGTCGAGTCCATCGAGTTGCAGACCGGCGAAGCCCCGACGGCGGTGGTGTTCGTCGTCTCGGCCGCGGCGTCGCTGACCGAATCCGACTGCATGCTGCTCGATGCGGCGACCTCAGAGACCGACGCGGTGATCGGCGCGGTGTCCAAGATCGACGTGCATCAGAACTGGGAAGAAATCCTGGCCGGCAACCGCGAGGTGTTGGCGTCGCACGCGCCGCGTTACGCCGACGTGCAGTGGGTAGGGGTGGCGGCCGCGCCCGAGGAGGGCGAGCCGCGCGTCGACGACCTCGCCTCGGCAGTGTCCGACCGCCTGGCCGACGCCGAGCTTCCTCGGCGAAATAGGTTGCGCGCGTGGCAGTCTCGGCTGCAGACTGTCGCCGACCGCTACGACCGCGACGCCGACGGGGCGGGACGCCGCGCGCGGGTGGAGGCGTTGCGGGAACAACGCGGCGAGATCCTGCGGCAGCGACGGCTGTCCAAATCCGAGCGGACGATCGCGCTGCGCAGCCAGACCCAGCAGGCCCGGACGCAGCTGTCCTACTTCGTCCGCAATCGCTGCGCCTCGGTGCGATCGGAGCTCCAGGAGGCGGCCGGGAGCCTGAGTCGCGGCAAATTGGCGGAGTTCGAGGCCGCGGCGAACACCCGCCTCACCGAAGTCGTCGCCGAAGTGGACGACGGCACCACTACGCATCTGGCCGAGATGGCGCAGACCGTGGGGTTGACGGTCGACCCGCCCGCGTCGGTCCCGCTGCCGACCGTGGATCTGACGCCGCCTCCGCTGAAGTCACGCAAGCTGGAGAGTCGGCTGATGATGCTGCTGGGCGCCGCCTTCGGGTTGGGTGTGGCGCTGACGCTGAGCCGGCTGCTCGCCGACCTGACTCCCGGACTCACGATCGCCGGGGCTGTCGCGTGTGCGGCGATCGGGCTCGCGCTCACGGTCTGGGTGGTCGGGATACGCGGGCTGCTGCGCGACCGCGCTCTGCTCGACAGGTGGGCGGGCGAGGCCACCGCGCAGGTTCAATCCGCGCTGGAGCAGCTTGTGGCGACGCGGGTGCTGGCCGCTGAATCGTCACTGACCGCTGCGCTGGGCGAGCAGGACGAGGGCGAGAGCACCCGGGTGGCTGAGCAGGTCGGCGTCATCGACTCCGAGCTGCGCGAGCACTCTGCCGTCGGTGCGCGGGCCGCGGCGCTGCGTGGCAAGGAGATGCCGACGCTGCAGGCGGCGCTCGAGGCGGTGCGGGCCGAACTCGGCGAGCCCGAGCCCCCGGAAGTCGATGCTGAACCCGAGTCCGACTCCACGAACGCAGAGTCGGACGTGTCGGTGTCGGCTGAACATGACGGCGAGAAAATCGACGAAAGTTCGCCGGCCGATACCGCCGATAACGTGTTCTGAATCGTTCCTGTGAGTTAGCCGATACGCTCCCGGCTTTTTCTGGGTATTCAACTCGCGATAACCTGTGTGCAGGCCGCCGCATACTAGCCGCGCACTACGCAAAAGCGACTGCAGGAGAGATTTAGATGACTTCAGCGACCGTTCCTGGTCTGGATACTGCCCCGACGAATCATCAGGGCCTGCTGTCCTGGGTCGAGGAGGTCGCCGAGCTGACCCAGCCGGACCGGGTTGTCTTTGCGGACGGCTCCGACGAAGAGTGGCAGCGGCTGGCCGACCAACTCGTCGAGGCGGGCACCTTCACCAAGCTCAACGAAAAGAAGCACAAGAACTCCTACCTGGCGCTGTCGGATCCCTCTGATGTCGCGCGTGTCGAGTCGCGGACGTTCATCTGCTCGGAGCGCGAGGTCGACGCCGGCCCGACCAATAACTGGAAGCCGCCGGCCGAGATGCGGGCCACCATGAGCGAGCTCTACCGCGGCTGCATGCGCGGACGCACCATGTGGGTCGTGCCGTTCTGCATGGGTCCCCTGGGTGCCGAGGACCCCAAGCTGGGTGTCGAGATCACCGACTCCGAATACGTCGTCGCCTCGATGAAGGTGATGACCCGGATGGGCAAGGCCGCGCTGGAAAAGCTCGGCGATGACGGCTTTTTCGTAAAGGCATTGCACTCGATCGGCGCTCCGCTGGAACCCGGGCAAAAAGATGTCCCGTGGCCCTGCAATGACACGAAATACATCACACACTTCCCCGAGACCCGCGAAATCTGGAGCTTCGGGTCCGGCTACGGCGGAAATGCGTTGCTGGGCAAGAAATGTTATTCGCTGCGGATCGCTTCGGCGATGGCCCACGACGAGGGCTGGCTCGCCGAGCACATGCTGATCCTCAAGCTGATTTCCCCGGAGAACAAGGCGTATTACTTCGCCGCCGCGTTCCCGTCGGCATGTGGCAAGACCAACCTCGCAATGCTGCAGCCCACCATCCCGGGTTGGCGCGCCGAAACCCTCGGCGACGACATCGCCTGGATGCGGTTCGGCAAGGACGGCCGGCTGTACGCGGTCAACCCCGAGTTCGGCTTCTTCGGGGTTGCGCCGGGCACCAACTGGAAGTCCAACCCCAACGCCATGAAGACCATCGAGGGTGGCAACACCGTCTTCACCAACGTCGCGCTCACCGATGACGGCGACGTGTGGTGGGAAGGCCTGGAGGGCGAACCCGACCACCTGATCGACTGGAAGGGCAACGACTGGCTGCTCCGCGAGACGGACACCAAAGCCGCCCACCCGAACTCGCGCTACTGCACCCCGATGTCGCAGTGCCCGATCCTGGCGCCGGAGTGGGACGACCCGCAGGGCGTGCCGATCTCGGGCATCCTGTTCGGCGCCCGCCGCAAGACCACTATTCCGTTGGTGACCGAGGCCCGCGACTGGCAGCACGGTGTGTTCATGGGCGCCACCATGGGCAGCGAGCAGACCGCCGCCGCCGAGGGCAAGGTCGGCGACGTCCGCCGCGACCCGATGGCCATGCTGCCGTTCCTCGGCTACAACGTCGGCGACTACTTCCAGCACTGGCTCGACCTCGGAAAGAACTCCGACGAGTCAAAGCTGCCGAAGGTGTTCTTCGTCAACTGGTTCCGCCGCGGCGACAAGGGCGAGTTCCTCTGGCCGGGCTTCGGCGAGAACAGCCGCGTGCTGAAGTGGATCGTCGACCGCATCGAGCACCAGGCCGGCGGCCAGGAGACGCCGATCGGCGTCGTGCCCACCGCGGACGACCTCGACCTGAACGAACTCGACGTCGAGGCCGCTGCCGTGGAGAAGGCGCTGGCGGTCAACGCCGACGAGTGGCGCCAGGAACTGCCGCTGATCGAAGAGTGGTTCGAGTTCGTCGGCGACAAGCTGCCGACCGGCGTCCGCGACGAGTTCGAAGCGCTCAAGCAGCGCCTCGCCGAGTCTGACTAGGCCGCCGCAGCCACTTCGGCAGGGTTGCCACAACTGAAAGATAGGCTCGCCTAACTTTCGATTGCGGTGCTGCTGAGCAGCAAATTTCCGTCGGCCGTCGCGCGTATTCGCTAGCCGGGCTATGTTGCTGGATGAGTGCCTGGCGGGTACCTTGGCGACGTGACGACAATCGCGGGGGGCGTAACTGAGTCACGTGTCCGATCCCGGACGTTGTTCCGCTCGCTAGGCATCGTCGGCGTGTTCGTCGCCCCCGCGCTGGTGCTGCGCATCTTCGGCATTCACCTCGATCCCGTCGCCGGCCTGCTTGTCTACGGCGCCGCAGTGGTGGGCGCCAGCTTCGTCCTCGCATGGGCTGCCGAAGCCGCCCAGGTCGACGTGTCCGGCGGCCTGGCCGTCGCCGTGCTGGCCGTGATCGCCGTGCTTCCCGAATACGCCGTCGACCTCTACTACGCCTACACCGCCGGCCATGTGCCGGAGTACACCCAGTACGCCGCCGCGAACATGACGGGGTCGAACCGGCTGCTGATGGGTCTCGGATGGCCGGTCGTCGTCCTGGTCAGCGCTCTAGTGGCACGCCGGACTTCCGGACGCCAGCTCGACGGCCTGCAGCTCGAGACCAGCAACCGGGTCGAGATCGGCTTTTTGATGTTCGCCGGGGTGGCGGCCTTCGTCATCCCCGCCTCCGGCCGCATTCACATCACGTTCGGGGTGGCGCTGCTGGCCTGGTTCGGTTTCTACCTGTACAAGCTGAGCCGCGGCGACGTCGAGGAACCCGAGCTGGTCGGCACCGCCGCGGCGCTGGGCGCCCTGCCGGACCGGGTACGGCGCATCGTGGTGGCCGCGCTGTTCCTGCTTGCCGCCACCGTCATCGTGACGTGCGCAAAACCGTTCGCCGACAACCTGATCGGCGCCGGAACCAAGCTGGGCATCGACCGCTTCCTGCTGGTGCAGTGGCTGGCCCCGCTCGCGTCGGAGGCCCCGGAGTTCATCATTGCGACGATCTTCGCCTCACGCGGTAAGGGTGACGCGGCGATCGCGATGTTGATTTCGGCGAAGGTCAACCAGTGGACGCTGCTGATCGGCTCGCTGCCGGTGGCGTTCATGCTGGGCGGCGGAAGCGCCGCAATGCATTTGGACGGTCGCCAGCTCGAGGAGATCGTGCTGACCGGGGCGCAGACGCTGATGGGCGTGACGCTGCTGCTCGGCCTGCGATTCCAGCGGTGGACCGCCTGGGCGCTGCTCGGGTTGTTCGTCGTGCAGTTCCCGCTCACCTCGACCGAAGGTCGGCTTCTGCTCAGCGGCGTCTATGCGGCCATCGCCGTGCTGGCCCTGGTGCGCTACCGGCGGGAGTTGCCGGCGACGCTGTCCGCGCCCTTCGGTGGCCGAGCGAAACGGCACGGCGGACACCCGCATCCACAGCCCGAGCAGGTGCATACCCGCTAGCCAAGGGGCGGATCGCGCCCTCTTGACAGCTGTCAAGTTTTGCGGCGGTACAGTCTGCCCATGCAGATTCGCGAGCACACCTCCGGTCAGGGGGGCGCCAACAAGCCCGCCATCATTCTTCACCCGTCCGGCATCGTGATCACCTTCGACGAACTGGAAGCCCGGGCCAATCGACTGGCGCACTATTTCCGGCAGGCGGGCCTGGTCGAGGGCGATGCCGTCGCGATTCTGATGGAGAACAACGAGCACATCCACGCGGTGATGTGGGCGGCCCGTCGGGCCGGGCTGTACTACGTCCCGATCAACACCCACCTGACCGCGGCGGAGGCGGCGTACATCATTGACAACAGTGCCGCCAAGGCGATCATCGGGTCGGCGGCGCTGCGTAAGACGTGCGAGAACCTCGCCGAACATCTACCGCATGGACTGCCGCGGCTGCTGCTGATGGCCGACTCTGATACCGGCAACCTTGATGGCTGGGCTCGCTACCCCGAATGTGTTGCTGATCAACCGGATACGCCGATTGCCGACGAGATCGAAGGCGACCTGCTGCAGTACTCGTCGGGCACGACCGGCCGGCCCAAGGGCATCAAGCGGGCACTGCCGCACGTGTCGCCCGCCGAAGCGCCGGGCATGATGTCGGCGCTGGTCGGCTTCTGGATGCACCCGGACGCGGTCTATCTCAGCCCGGCGCCGCTCTATCACACCGCGCCCTCGGTGTGGTCGATGACGGTGCAGGCCGGCGGGATCACCACGGTGGTCTTGGAGAAGTTCGATCCCGAAGGCTGTCTGGACGCCATCCAGCGTCACAAGGTCACGCACGGGCAGTTCGTCCCGGTCATGTTCACGCGGATGCTGAAACTTCCTGAAGACAAACGTCATTCGTATGATCTGTCCAGCCTGGAGCGGGTGATGCACGCCGCCGCTCCGTGTCCGGTGGAGATCAAAAAGCAGATGATCGACTGGTGGGGGCCGATTGTCGACGAGTACTACGCTTCCTCGGAAGCCATCGGGTCGACGTTGATCAGCGCAGACGAATGGCTGGCCCACCCCGGCTCGGTTGGCAAACCGATGATGTGCCAACTGCACATCCTCGACGAGGACGGCAACGAGTTGCCGCCCGGGCGGGCCGGCGAAATCTATTTCGAGGGTGGCTTTTCCTTCGAATACCTCAACGACTCGGAGAAGACGGCGGCGTCTCGCGACAGGCACGGCTGGACGACGGTCGGTGACGTCGGCTACGTCGACGAGGACGGCTACCTGTTCCTGACCGACCGTCGCCACCACATGATCATCTCCGGCGGCGTGAACATCTATCCGCAGGAAGCCGAGAACCTACTCGTCACACACCCGAAAGTGCTTGATGCAGCGGTGTTCGGCATCCCCGACGACGAGATGGGCCAGAGCGTCAAAGCGGCGGTGCAGACCGTCGACCCGGCCGATGCCACCGACGAATTCGCGGGCGAGTTGGTCGGTTGGCTGCGGGAACGGCTGACGCATTACAAATGCCCGAAGTCGATCTCCTTCGAAGCCCAGCTGCCGCGTACCGACACCGGGAAAATGTTCAAACACGAACTGATCAAAAAGTACTCGGTGTGACACTGCGCATTGTCGACGTGTCGGAGCCGGACTCCGTGGTCGACTCTGCGTTGCTCACCGATCCGATCGTAGCAGTCGGTCCGCTGACTCGAGCGTCTGAATTCTGGCTCGAAAGGGCAACTTTCACACTTACTCAGGACGTCACCGAGGATCGTCGGGCGATCACCGTCGCATCGATCGACCAAGCTGTCTCCGATTTGAGCGAGCGTGTCGAGCGATGGCCGATCGCCGCCGCGACGTGCGACGACGTGCTGCGGTCGGTGGATCCGGCCGGCCTCGCCCTGCCCGGGGTGGTGACCGAGTCGCTGGCCTATTCGACATTGCAGGCGGGTCCGGAGTTCGCCCGCTGGCTGGCCGACCGGGGGCCCGCCACGGTTCCCGACATCCTCGATCCAGTGCGGGCCGATCGGGACGGCGACACCCTGCACATCGCGTTCAACCGCCCGCAGCGTCACAACGCGTTCTCCACCGATGCGCGGGCCGCGCTGCTCGAGGCTTTGGCTGTGGCGCAACTTGATTCGTCCATCGGTGAGGTGGTGTTGACCGGCAACGGGCCGTCGTTCTGCAGCGGGGGCGACCTCGACGAGTTCGGCACGTTCACCGACCCGGCCAGTGCGCATCTGGCCCGCACCCGTTACAGCCCCGCGCTGGCCCTCGACGCCATTGCCATGCGGTTGGGTGCGGCTTGTCGCGCCGAGGTCCACGGCCGGGTGCTCGGCAGCGGACTGGAGATGGCCGCCTTCTGCGGCCGCATCACGGCTGCGCCCGACGCGGTGTTCGGGCTACCCGAGCTGGGCCTGGGACTGATTCCCGGGGCCGGCGGCACCGTCAGCGTGACCCGTCGGATAGGTCGTTGGCGCACAGCCTATTTGGTGCTCAGTGGGTTGACGCTCGATGCCGATACGGCTCGTGCCTGGGGCCTGGTCGACGCGCTGACTTAAGCCGCGAAACAGAAGCCAGGGCTGCGCTTCGGACGAATTCACGACCGTGGCTGCTGTCTCCCGGCCAATTACAGATATTGACACAATTCGGATTGTATTAATATCCGAAATATCGTAGTCTCTGGTTCGAGCGGGGAAACGAATGATGGCACTCGGGGAGTCAGAGGGGACGCTCGTGACACTGCAGGTCGATTACCAGGTGCTGATCGTCGGCGCGGGATTCGGTGGGATCGGCGCCGCCGCGGAACTGACGAAGGCCGGCATCGACGACTTTCTGATCATCGACAAGAACGATGGCATCGGCGGAACCTGGTATGCCAACACCTATCCCGGTGTATCGGTGGACATCCCGTCCATCTACTACAGCTTCTCCTACGAGCCGCCGAAGAAGTGGACGCGGATGTTCGCCCCCGGCGCCGAAGTGCAGCAGTACGCCGAGCAGGTCGTCGACACGTTCGGATTACGCTCGCGGATCCGACTCGGCACCGCCGTCGTCGGCGCCTATTGGGACGAGGAACGCCACGTTTGGCGCATCCACCTCGACTGCGGAGAAACGCTGGTCGCCCGATTCGTCATCGGGGCCGTCGGTGGGCTCGAAGTCCCGAACTTGCCGGACATCAAAGGCGTCGACAGCTTCGCCGGGAAGGTCGTCCACACGGCCCGGTGGGACCATGACTACGACTACACGGGGAATCGTATTGCCGTCATCGGGACCGGCGCGACCGCGTTACAGCTGATCCCCGAACTCGCCGACATCGCCGGTCACCTCACCGTCTTTCAGCGGACCCCGATCTGGGTGGCGCCGAAACCGGATTTCCCGATTCCGGCACCAGTCAATATCGCATTGTTGCGAATCCCGCTGCTGCGGAGAGCGATTCGTGCCGGTTTCACCATCGGCATCGATTTCGCCATCAGCGGTATCGGCCTGTTCCATGCGCGGATGCCGTTCGTCGCGGATTCGGCGCGTCGCGGACTTGCCGACAGGTACCGGGCCTGGCTGCGGGACGACCCAGAACTCGCGGAGAGGCTGACGCCGCACTACGCACCGGGCTGTAAGCGCCCCTCGGTATCGAACCGGTATCTGACGACTTTCACCCGGCCACACGTGCGTTTGGTGACGGAACCCATCGCCGCGATCGCTGCCGACGGAATCGTGACCGAGGACGGCGAACTGCATGCTGCCGACGTCCTGGTGTGCGCCACCGGCTTCAAGGTGATGGCCCAGGGCTACACCCCGCCGTTTCCGCTGCACGGGGTCGGCGGCCTCGACATCGGCGAGTTCTTCCACCGGAATCGCTACCAGGCCTATCAGGGCGTGTCGGTGCCGAAATTCCCGAACTTCTTCATGATCACCGGACCCTACGGCTTCGCGGCGGGCTCCTACATCGCGATGATCGAATGCACGAGCCGTCACGCCGTGCGGGCGATCAGCGAGACGCTGCGGCGCGCGGCCACGAAAGTGGAGATCAAGCAGCGGCCGCACGACGCATACTTCGCGAAGAGTCGGCGGCGCGCTCACCAGACGATGTGGGTGTCACCGGTGTGCGAAGGCTCCAACACCTACTACGTGAACTATCAGGGTGATCCGGCTGCGATCCGCCCGAGTACCCACCTTGAGATGTGGTGGGGTAACAAGCATTTCCCGCTGGACCATTACGCCTACAGTGGTTCGGCACCGGGGGCGCTTTCCGGGTGACGCCGGTGCTGCGATGATTGTCGTCTGAGTTCGGCAACGGGCAACATGCGACGGAGGCTGGTGTGGCGCGAAAGGTTTTGACTCGAGCGGAGAGTCAGGCCCAGACCCGTCAAGAACTGTTGAACGCGGCCGAGCAGATGTTTCATGCCAACGGGTATCACGCGACGTCGCTCGCCGCGATTGCCGCCGAGGCCGGCCGTACCATCGGCGCGGTCTACTCGAACTTCGCCAGCAAAGAGGCGCTGTGTTTGGAGGTGCTGCGAGGCCGGTTTTTGGCTGAGGCGGCGAAACTTCTGCAAATTTTGATGGGTGTAGGCGCATCGGTCGACGCTCGACTCGAGGCGTTGTCGAGGTGGTGGTCGACGTTGGCCGGTGAGACCTCACTGCTCGTCCTCACTGCCGAATACCTGATCAGCACCGTCAACGACGAGGGCCAGACCGCGGCCAACCGTGAAGTGATCGAGCGGTTCAAGGAGACGTCTCGGGCCTTGCTGGAGGACACCCTCGGGGAGTCGGCATCCCCATCCGATCCGCGAATCAACGATGCGCTCGACACCGCGATCTCGACCGGCATGGGCCTGGCGATCACCCAAGCCATGGGCGTCATCGACGCCGAGCGAGGTGGCGAGTTGATGGCCACGTCGTTGAGGCTGTGGCTAGAGGAACTCAGCTAGCCCGCGCCCAATGGCCACTCGACGGGTCACAGGCCGCCGCGCGAGACCAGTTGTGCGGCAATCACGTTGCGCTGGATTTCGTTGGTGCCCTCGCCGACGATCATCAGCGGCGCGTCGCGGAAGTACCGCTCGACGTCGTATTCGGTGGAATAGCCGTAGCCGCCGTGGATCCGGACCGCATTCAACGCGATCTCCATCGCCACCTCGGAGGCGAACAGCTTCGCCATCCCGGCTTCCATGTCGCAGCGCTCGCCGCGGTCATAGCGCTCGGCGGCGTAGCGGGTTAGCTGACGGGCGGCGGTCAACGTGGTCGCCATGTCCGCGAGGTAGTTGCCCACCGACTGGTGCTTCCAGATCGGCTGACCGAAGCTCTCCCGCTGCTGCGCGTAAGCCAGCGCGTCGTCCAGGGCGGCGGTCGCCACCCCCAACGCCCGCGAGGCCACCTGAATGCGGCCCGTCTCAAGACCTTTCATCATCTGGGCGAATCCCTTACCGGCGGCACCGCCCAGGATCGCCGAGTGCGGCACCCGGTAGCCGTCGAAGGACAGCTCGCAGCTCTCCACACCCTTGTAGCCCAGCTTGGGAAGGTCGCGCGACACCGTGAGCCCGGGGCCGTGCTCGACAAGCAGCACCGAGATTCCGCTGTGTCGAGGCTGCGCGGACGGATCGGTCTTACACAGCAGGGCGATCAGCCCGGACCGCCGCGCGTTGGAGATCCACGTCTTGGAACCGTTGACGACCAGCTCTTCACCGTCGGACAGTGCCGTCGTCGACATGTTCTGCAGATCGCTGCCGCCGCCCGGCTCGGTCAGCGCCATCGTCGCGCGCAGTTCACCGGTCGCCATCGGCGGCAGGTAGCGCCGCTTCTGCTCGTCGGTGCCGAACAAGCTCAGCAGCTTCGCCACCACCGTGTGGCCGCCCATTGCACCGGCCAGGCTCATCCAGCCGCGCGCCAATTCCTGGGTAGCCAGCGCGTAGCACCACATCGACACCGGGGTGCCGCCGTACTCCTCGGGGACGGCCAGGCCGTAGATGCCGATGCGCTTCATCTGCTCGATCCACGCTTCGGGATACTCGTTTGCATGCTCGACTTCGCGCACCGTCGGCCGGACCTCTTTATCGACGAACTCGCGCACCGTCGCGACCAGCATCGCCTCATCGTCGTCGAGATCCATACGGCCATGCTGACACGAGGGCAAATCCGATGACCTCCGGCCCGTACTTCGACCAGGTGCACACCGGCCAGGTCTTCACCGGCGCGCCGTCGATGACGCTGACCCCCGGACTGGCCGCGGTGCACCAGAGCATCCTCGGCGACCGGTTGCGGCTCCCGCTGGACGCCGAACTGTCCGCCGCGGTCACCGGGTTGCCGGCGCCGCTGGCGCACCCGGGCCTGGTCTGTGACGTCGCGATCGGGCAATCAACGCTGGCCACCCAGCACGTCAAGGCCAACCTGTTCTATCGCGGCCTGACGTTCTTCCGATTCCCGGCGATCGGAGACACGTTGTTCACCCGCACCGAGATCGTCGGGCTGAAGAAGAACTCGAGCCGCCCCGGCCGCGCGCCCACCGGGCTGATGGCGCTGCGCATCACCACCCTCGACCAGGCCGATCGGCTGATCCTGGACTTCTACCGCTGCGCGATGCTGCCGCTGAGCGCCGACGCGGATCCCGACGGCTCCGACCATGCCGACGACCTCTCGACGATCGGCGCCGATTTGGCTGCGCCACCGTCGGCAGCCGCCGACTGGGACGGCGACGCGTTCCGTCGCCGGGTCACCGGGCCGCATTTCGACACTGCGCTGGCCGGGACGGTGTTGCAGAGCAGCGCCGACGTGGTCACCAGCGCTCCGGAGTTGGCCCGGCTGACCTTGAATCTTGCCGGCGTCCATCATGATTCACGACTCGGCGGACGGCGGCTGGTCTACGGCGGCCACACCATCGGCCTGGCGTTGGCGCAGGCCAGCAAGCTGTTGCCGAATCTGGCGACGGTGCTGGGCTGGAAGTCGTGCGACCACACCGGTCCGGTGTACGAGGGCGACACCCTTTACAGCGAACTGCACGTCGAGTCGGCCGAGCACACCGGCGGCGGCGGGGTGCTCGGATTGCGTTCGCTGGTCTACGCGTTCAGCGATAACCCTGACGAGTCACGGCCCGTCCTGGACTGGCGTTTCACCGCGCTGCAGTTCTGATGCTGGTCGAAGCCCGCCGCGTCGCCGCCGAAATCGGTGCGCTGCTCGGCGTGGCTGTCGACGCTGACACAATCCTCGCCGGTCGCTCGGCGTTGCTGAATCTCGATCAGCCCGGCCGCATCTCGGCCGGCGGTGCCACCCGACTGCTGCGGACCGCGGGCGGCTGGTGCGCCGTGGCGTTACCACGTGACGACGATGAGGCGGCGCTTCCAGCGCTGATGGAGGTTGACGCGGTCACCGACCCGTGGGGCGAACTATCCCGCTGGGCGGCAAGGTATTCCACGGCTCACATCGTCGAGCGCGCGACGCTGCTCGACATTGCGGCCGCCGGGCTGGGGGAAGCTTCGGCGGGAGATCCGATCGTCCGGCAGTGCGGTGCCACCGCGGGACCGCGACGAGTCGACGGGCTGCTCGTCGCGGATCTGTCGTCGCTGTGGGCGGGACCGCTATGCGGGCGGCTGCTGGCCGGTGCCGGGGCCAGCGTTGTCAAGGTGGAAAGCCCGGGTCGGCCCGACGGTACCCGGCGCGGCGCGGCGGCTTTCTTCGATTGGATGAACACCGGAAAGCTCTGCTATGCAGTCGACTTCGACACACAACCGGACGCTGTGCGCAGACTGCTCACCGCCGCCGATATCGTGATCGAGGGGTCACGCCCGGCGGCACTGCGGCGCCGTAAGCTGGATGCCGAAAGCGTACCCGGTCCACCGGGCCGAATCTGGTTGCGCATCAACGGCTATGGCGATCAGCCGGATCGGGCGGCATTCGGTGACGACGCCGCGGTCGCTGGCGGTCTGGTCGGTGACGGCCCGGTATTCCTCGGCGACGCGATCGCCGACCCGCTCAGCGGGCTGGAGGCGGCATGCGCGATCGGAGAGTCGCTACGCCGCGGTGGCGGCGAGGTGATCGACGTGGCGATGGCCCGGGTGGCCGCCCGCTACGCGGCCCTGCCGCGTGCACCCGTCCCGACAGTGGAGAAGCCTGAGCCATCGCCTGCATCCCCGCTGGGTGCCGACAATGCGGCGGTCGAGCGTCTGGTTGCCGAAAGAATCGGCGCAACATGCTGATTCAGCGAGCAGTTACCCTCGACGGCGCGACGGTCGACATCAGGATGACCGACCGCATTGCCGACGTGGCCGAGACCCTGACACCCCGGGTCGGTGAGGACGTGCTCGACGCGGGTGGCGGAACCGTCCTACCCGGCCTGCACGACCACCACGTGCACCTGTACTCCGCCGCGGCCGCGGCGACCTCGCTTCGGGTCGGCCCGCCACAGGTCCACGACCGCGCCGGACTGGCGGCCGCGTTGGCCGGCGCCGAGGCCGGCGAAGACGGCTGGATCCGCGCCGTGGGTTACCACGACTCGGTCGCCGGACCGCTGGACCGCGACGGCCTCGACGCGATCGCCCCCGTGACGCCGCTGCGCATTCAGCATCGCAGCGGGGTGCTGTGGATCCTCAACTCGGCGGGCCTGCAACGCATCGGACTCGCCGCTCATCCCGACGGGCGGCTACGCAGCAGCGAATCCTGGGCCGACGCGCTGGGTCGCAGCGAAACCAGCCTCACCGAGCTCAGCGATCGGCTCACCCACTACGGTGTCACCGGAATCACCGATGCAACACCGGATCTCGCCATCGCCGACATCGTCGGGTTGTCGGAGCTGCACCGGCACGGCGAACTCCGGCAGCACGTCCACTGCCTGGCTCCCGGCAAACGCATCCTGCACGACGACGATCTGGACCTCGATCGGCTAGCCGCCTGGATCGCCGAGCGTCACCGCGACGACCACCCGGTGGCCATCCACTGCGTAACCGCCGCGCAATTACTGGTGACGATCGCCGCGCTGCGTGAAACCGGTTGCTGCGCAGGCGATCGCATCGAGCACGCCGCAGTCGTCCCGTCGGACTGCCTCCAAGATCTGGCCGACCTCGGGATCACCGTGGTGACTCAACCCAATTTCGTCGCCGAGCGTGGCGATCAGTACCTCGACGAGGTCCCGGTCGGCGAGCACGACCAACTCTGGCGGGTGGCCTCGCTACGCGATGCGGGCGTGCCGGTGGCGCTGTCCACCGATATGCCGTTCGGCGACGGAGACCCGTGGGGGGTGATGCGCGCCGCGGTGTATCGCCGTACACCCAGCGGTGCCGTGCTGGTCAGCAACGAAAGCATATCGGCGGCAACCGCTTTGACGATGTTCTTTGGCCGGCCCGACGAGCCCGCCCGACCACGCCGGGTGGCGCCGGGTGAACCCGCGGACCTGTGCGTGCTGAGCGTCGCCCCCGACACAGCGCTGGCCGAACTGGACGCCGGGATGGTCGCCGCGACCATCATCGACGGCCGCATCGCCTGACTTAGGAGATCTCGCCGACGAGATACCGCTGCAGCGTCGGTGCCACCGCATCGACCAGTGTGTCGACATCGAGGGAATGGATCGGTTCGACACACACCCCGTAGCGCATGATGCCCAGGCCGACCACCTGCGAGGCGCACAGCGAGGCGCGGAACGTCACCTGGTCGGCGCCCAACTTCTTGAGCACGGGATTGAAGACCGGTCCGATGAAAAGACCCTGCGCGATGTCGACCGTCTTGGCCAGGCCTGCGGTGGCTATCGCGCTCGCGGCGAACGGCCCGCCGCCGGTGACATCCCAGGTGGTGAGCAGCATGTGCAGGGTCCGCCGACCGGCCTGGTTCACGCTGCCGCGGATGATCCGATCGACGAACTCGGGTGTCGCGAAGGGCAGTCGCAGCTTGCGCGCGACCGGGTCAAGGATGCCGCGAGACGGCTTATCGCCAGTGGCCACGTTGCCAGGATGGCCGCGTCACCGGCAAAGTTCAAGCATCGACGCACCCGATCAGTGCGGCAGTTCGCGGAACGGTGTGTTCTTGTACGGCTCAGGCTCTTTGGGAAGGCCGAGAACGCGCTCGCCGACGATGTTGCGCTGAATCTGGTCCGTGCCGCCACCGATCGAGGTGAAGTACGCGTTCAGCGTCCGGAAGGTCACCGCGTCACCAACGGGGTTGTCCGGACCGGCCAACATCGCTTCGGCGCCGACGATTTCGGTCTCGACGCGCGCGGTCTCGTGCAGGATTCGCGACATCGCGATCTTCCCCAAGGCCATCAGGGTGGCCGACTCGACGCGACCGGTCGTGGTTTTGGAGCGTTGGGTGTTCCAGCGGTTGACCGTGGCCAGCGCGTCGACCCGGGCGATCTGCTGACGAATGTAAGGGTCATTCAACCGGCCGGCATCGCGTGCTAATTCGATCAGTAAATGGCCCTTTTCGTCGCGGGGACGCTTGGCGTCCTTGGCGGTGCGAGCGATATCGGCCATGAACCGCCGCTCATAGGCGAGCGCGGTCTGCAACACCGACCACCCGGCATTCAACTTGCCCACCAGGTTTTCCGCCGGCACCCGGGCATCCTCGATGAAGACCTCGTTGAACTCCGACTCGCCGGTGATCTGGTGGATCGGCCGCACTTGCACCCCGGGCTGTTTCATTGGCAGCATGAAGAAGCTGATGCCCTGGTGTTTAGGCACGTTCCAGTCGGTGCGGGCCACCAGCATTCCATAGTCGGCCGCCTTGGCGAACGACGTCCACACCTTCTGACCGTTGATCACCCACTCATCGCCGTCACGCTCGGCGCGGGTCCGCAGGCCGGCCAGGTCGGAACCGGCGCCGGGTTCGCTGTAGAGCAGGCACCACTTGCTCTCGCCACGGATCGACGGTGGAATCAGCCGGCGTTTCTGCTCCTCGGTTCCCAGGTCGTGCAGCGTGCAGGCGAACAGATTGCCGCGGTCATGCCCACAACCGTGCGCGCCGACCGCCGCGAATTCCGCTGCCACCAGCCGCGATTGGGCATCGGTGAGACCGCGGCCGTAGAACTCCGGCTCCCAGCTGGGCGTCGCCCACCCGGCGTCGACGACGATGTGCGCCCAGCTACCGCGGTCGATATCGGGATTCCAGTTGTCCGCCAACCATTTCCGGACCTCATCGCGCAATTCGTCGTCATTCACCACTCAGGCTCCGATCTGCTGCAGGTAGCGTTCCCGGTGCCAGGAGGCGCTGCCCAACAACTGAGCGTCGCTGCGGGCCCGCCGCAGGTACAGGTGCGCCGGATGATCCCAGGTAAAACCGATTCCGCCGTGCACCTGGATGCTGGTCGCCGCGACGAAGACAAACGTGTCCGCGCAATACGCCTGCGCCAGAGCGAGATCCGCGATCCGCGTCGGCGATTGCGAGGCAAATGCTTCCGCCGCGAACCGCGCCGCCGACACCGCGGACTCGGCTTCCAAAAGCATGTCGGCGCACATGTGCTTGACGGCTTGGAAGCTGCCGATTGCCCGGCCGAACTGGTAACGGGTTTTGGCGTAGTCGGTGGCCATCTCGACCACTCGCCGCGCGCCACCGGCCTGCTCGCTGACCAATGCCAGTGCTGCGTGATCCAGTGCGGCATTGAACGCCTCGACGCCCCCACCCGGCGTGCCGATCAGCCGCGCCGGAGTGTCGACGAACTGCAGGCGGCATTGCTTGCGGGTGGGGTCGACCGTGGTCAGCGGTGTCACCGCCAGGCCGGCGGCACCACCGTCGACCGCGAACACCCCCGGCCCAGCGTCGGTGGCGGCCAGCACGTAGAACCTTTGCGCCGCAAGCCCGTCCAGCACGAAGTGCTTGTAACCGGTCAGATGCCAGGTGTCGCCGATCAGACCCGCCGACGTGGCGATCGTCGATGGCACCCGGGCCGAGCCGTCCTCGGCGAAGGCGACGGTCGCGATCAGCTCACCCACCGCGATCCGCGGCAGCACCGAGGCGCACTCCCCGGGGTCCCCGCTTGCGCCGAGCAGGCTGGGGACCAGCACCGCCGTCGAGAGGAACGGGCTGACCAGCAGCGCCCGGCCCATCTCCTCCATCACGATGCCCATGTCGACCGGGCCCGCGCCGGCACCGCCGTGCTTCTCGGCGATCAGCAGGCCGGTCAGGCCCATGGCCACCAGCTCGCGCCAGACCGTCGGGTCGAACCCGGTGCCGGTGGCCATCTGCGTGCGCACCTGCGCCTCCCTGGAGTGACGGGCCATCAGGTCGGCGACCGCGCTGCGCAGCGCCCGCTGTTCCTCGCTCACCGAGAAGGGCATCACGCGGTGACGCCCAGCGCCGATCGCAGGCTCGCGCATTGGCTGGCGAAAAAGGCTTTGGACACCGAGGCCTTCGGCACCACGAGGTCGAAGCCGTGGAAGGCGCCCGGGACCGTCTCGATTTGGCACGGTACCCCGGCCGCGGTCAGCCGGGCGGCGTAGGCGAGATCCTCGTCGTGGAACATGTCGTGCGTGCCGACGCCGATCCACGCGGGGGGCAGTCCGCTGAGATCGTCGTGGCGCGCCGGCACCGCGACCTTGGGGTCGGCATTGCCGAGGTAGGCCGCCCAGCCGAAGCGGTTGCTCTTGGGTCCCCACAGCCGGTAGTTCGGGTTCTCCGCCGTCGACCCGCTGCGGTCGTCCAGCATGGGGTAGGCCAGCAACTGCAGGGTCGGCTCCACCTCGCCACGGTCGCGGGCCAGCAGCGCCAATGCCGCGGCCAGTCCACCGCCGGCGCTGGCTCCGCCGATCGCCACCCGCGCCGGGTCGACCGCGGGCAGATCGGCCAGCCACGTCAGCGCCGCGTAGCAGTCCTCCAGCGGAGCGGGGTAGGGGTGCTCGGGCGCCAACCGATAATCCACGGCGGCCACCGTGACGCCCAGCTCGCGGACGAATCGACGACACAGGTCGTCATCCTGCTGCGCGGTACCGATCACGTACCCGCCGCCGTGAATCCACAGCAACGCCGGGCCCGGCTGGGTGGCGCCTTCCGGACGGTGCAACCGCACTCCGACACCTGAGCTCAAGATCAGCGCCTCGACGCCGCGCTTGCTGGTCCCGCCGCGCTGGAGCGCGGGTGAGATCTTGCGGATCAGCTTCAGCGTCCTGGGGCCGACCAGGGCGCGGGGCGCGAGACGGGCGACTTTGCGGAGGTCAGGATGGAAATCGGTGCTCGGCATCGATCCAGTATCGCAACGTTGTCCCGCGCCATGTCCCGGGCTCCGCCGTTAACGCGAGAAGTTAATCGGGTACGAATATTTGCTCTTCGCTCCCGCACAGTCGCCGCGCGTAGTGTCGAGTGGGTGACGTCAACACATGCGTGATCACCGGGAGTGTCGGTGCGACGCGTGGTGTCGATGACGTGGGGTAGCAGCTTGATTGTTGGTTCCGCGAGCCGGCTGGTCGCGACATTGCAGAACGGTGTCGAGGTGCTGCGGTTCGGCGGCCTTCAGACCGGCTCCCGTCCGTCGCCGTTCGAGACCGTGGAGCGGTGCGACATGTACCGGTTGCGACGCTACTTTCCCGACAGCGCGAATGATCCGTCACGGCCGCCGGTCATACTGGTGCCGCCAATGATGATGTCGGCCAACGTTTTTGACGTCACGAGAGGCCAGGGAGCGGTCGGAGTCCTGCATGATCTGGGAGTGGACCCGTGGGTGGTTGACTTCGGTTCACCGGACGTGGAAACCGACGGGCTCGAACGCACTTTGAGTGACCATGTTGTCGCGCTCAGCAGGATCATCGATTCAGTTCACGCGCATACCGGGCGCAAGGTACATCTGGCGGGGTATTCCCAGGGCGGCATGTTCTGCTATCAGACCGCCGCCTACCGACGGTCCGAAGACTTGGCCAGCGTGATCACCTTCGGCGCCGCCGTCGATTCGCTTGGCGGTCTGCCGTTCGGAATTCCCGCGGTCTTGGCGGGCCGCGGTGCGCAGCTGCTCGCCGACCACGTCTTCAACCGTCTCTCGGTCTCGGGATGGATGGCCCGCACTGGGTTTCAGCTTCTGGACCCGATTAAGACGGTCCAGGCGAGGTGGGACTTTCTGCGACAGCTCCATGACCGAGAGGCGTTGCTGCCCAGAGAACAACAACGCCGTTTCCTCGAGGTGGAGGGCTGGGTGGCATGGTCGGGCCCCGCGGTCGCCGAACTGTTAAGGCAGTTCGTGGTCCACAACCGCATGATGGCCGGCGGCGCCGCGATCGACGGCACACTGATCACGCTCGCGGAGATCACTTGTCCGATCCTTGCTTTCATTGGGGAGGTTGATGACATCGGCCAACCCGCGGCTGTCCGAGGAATCCGGCGGGCTGCCCCCCGCGCCGAGGTATCCGAAGTCTCGATGCGGGCGGGTCATTTCGGGCTCGTCGTCGGATCGACCGCCGCCACCCACACGTGGCCCAACGTTGGTAAATGGGTGCTGTGGCAAGAGGGTCGAGGGGCCAGGCCGCAAGACGTGCATGCGATGGAGGCCGATCCCCACGTGGGGATTGATGATGCGGCCGGACTGTCGTCGCGTATCGCTCACTCGGCGGGTGCGCTGGCCGAAGTGGGCATCGGTGTGAGCCTGGGGTTGGCCGACGCCGCGGTAGGGGCGGTGCGCAGTGGCAGGGAGATCGCCGAGGAGGCCGTGCGGACCCTGCCCCGGCTCGCCCGCCTCGGCCGGCTGCAGCCCCACACCAAAGTGTCGTTGGGCGGGTTGATGGCCGAACAGGCGAACAGGGCGCCGGAGGGGGAGTGCTTCCTCTTCGATGACCGCGTCCACACCAATGCGGCGGTGGATCACCGCATCGACGAAGTGGTGCGGGGCCTCATCGCCGTCGGTATCCGGCAGGGCGCCCGCATCGGTGTGTTGATGGATACCAGCCCCAGCGCCGTGGTCGCGATCGCGGCACTGTCTCGGCTCGGAGCTGTCGCGGTGTTGCTACCCCCGGACAACGACCTCGCCGCGGCCGTCCAGCTGTGCGAGGTGGCTGACATCGTCACCGATCCCGGCCATCGGTCGGCGGCTGCCGCGACCGGCGCCAGGGTGCTGATCCTCGGTGGGGATCTCCACACCTGGGACCTCGTCCAGCCGGGCTCAGACCGGGTCGTCGAGCTAGACCGCCTCGACCTGTCCGGTGAGCGGCTCCCGCGGTGGTATCGGCCGAACCCGGGCCGCGCAGGTGATCTCGCCTTCGTGTTCTTCAGCAAGACGGGCGGACGCCGAGCGATCAAGGAGGTCACCAATCATCGGTGGGCGCTGTCGGCTTACGGCACCGCCACGGCCGCCGCGCTCGGCCGCGGCGACACGATCTATTGCCTGACCCCGCTGCACCATCCGTCGAGTCTGATGGTCAGCCTTGGCGGCGCGGTCGCCGGCGGGTCGCGCATCGCCTTGACCCGGGGCGTCCATCCAACCGAGTTCGCCGACGAGATCCACCGCTACGGCGTCACGGTGGTGTCCTACACCTGGGCCATGCTGAGCGAACTGGTTAAGGCGACGTCGCCTGAGCTTCAGGAACACCATCCGATCCGCCTGTTTATCGGAGCCGGAATGCCAATCGGGCTGTGGCACAAGGTCACCGACCGATTCGCCCCGGCCCGGGTGCTGGAATTCTATGCGTCCACCGAGGGGGACGCGGTGCTCGCCAACGTCGCGGGGACGAAGACCGGGGCCAAGGGTCGGCCGCTGCCGGGCAGTGCCGAGATTCGGCTCGGCGGATATGACGCCGCTACGGCCCGCTTCATCGAGGATGACGATGGTTTCGTGCGCCCCTGTGCGGACGACGAGGTCGGCGTGCTGCTGGCGAAGTCGCGCCCCGGACTCGACGCCGCGCGGGTGTCGATGCGTGGGGTTTTTGCCGAGGGAGATACCTGGATCACCACAGACAACCTGTTTCGCCGTGACCGGGACGGCGACTATTGGTTTGTCGACAACAGGAACACCGTGATCCAGTCGATGCGGGGGCCGGTCTTCTGCCAGCCGATCTGCGATGCGCTCGGCGACCTCACCGTGATCGACCTGGCCGTGGTCTACCCCGTTGCTACCGACGCGCACGACGTCGCGGTCGCAGCCGTGACGGTCGGCAAAGGCGGCAACCTCACCGCGGCCAGCCTGACCGCCGCGCTGAGTAGCCTTCCTTGCACCCAGCGTCCCGCCATCGTGCATGTCGTTGACCGGATACCGCTCACCCCGTCCTACCGGCCACTCTCAACCACGCTGCGAGAGGCTGGGCTGCCGGCGCCGGGTGAAACAACCTGGTACCACGATCACACCGATGGCTACTATCGACAATCGGCCACCGCCTGAGCGATCGGATCGCGTACCGCGCACTTCAGGACGCCATCTGCTGAACCGGTGGCGTTGCCACTGCGGCGAGCACCGCTTTGGTGGACGCGCGGCACTGACTTGCTGCTCGGGTACGCGCTGCTTGTCGCACCGGACCTTTTGGTGCCGCCGCAGACTAAGCACACCGTGCGTCGGCAGCTCGAGGATTGTCCGGGGTCTCCCTGGCCCGCGATGGGCGTGGTGGACGATCAGGCTGGCCTTGGATGATCGCCATCGCTGCCTCCACACTGCTTGCGGCGGGTAGCAAACCGTGCGGGTCGCCGATCCGCAGCACTCGGGAGACTGCCGCACTGGGTACCACTGCCCAGCCTATTCCAGGGTCCGCGCAGCAGACTGAGACCCTGTGCAACGCTGAGAAGCCCTCGGTTCCAAAGAAATCCAGGTCGCGCAGATCGAGGATCAATCCGCGGCAACGCATAAGGCGCCCCATGGTGTACTCGGTCAGAGTGTCGGCGTTGGATGCATCGATGTGCCCGTGGGCGCTGATGACGGCTACCGAAGATCTCAGCCGACGGCAGGCTAAGCGTGTGGTGCGGCTCTCCCATGGTTGAGGACGAAAGCCGTCGGCCCGCGGCACAGATGGCGTAGGAATAACATCCATGGTGATCCCCGAGGTGCGGTTGTCACCGGTCTGTTCGGCGTGAGCTGACGCTTGTGAGGGCGGCGGCGGACGGCCGACCCCATCCCGAACTGGTTGAAAGTCTCAACTGAGTAGAACGCTTCGCCGCTGCGGGGCAGTTGTCAAGCCCTGTGATCGGGCTTTGGGCGCGGGTTAATGAACTGCGACGTTGGGAGTGGGCGGACCGATGCTCAGTCCAAGCGAATCGGATTCGACAGATCGACATTCCGCCCGGTAGTGGCGATGAAGTCGTCCAGAATGTCGACCACAGCTGTCGGAGATTCGACATGAGGGAAGTGTCCGATGCCCGCGAGCACCTCGAGCCGACTGCCCGGCACGGCCTCGTGAGCGGCGTAGCCGTGGGCGACCGGGATGATCCGGTCCTGCTCACCCCAGATCAGCAGGGTGGGCAGTCCATGACTTACATGGATCTTGCCGAGCGCGCTGACCGCCTGGCCGCGGTAATCCACCACCGAGCGCAACGTACGTAGGAATGCTTGGCGAGTCGGCCGGTCCGACAACGAGCAATAGGCGCTCCACATCTCGCTGGCACGCGGCGACTTGATTCCGGCCGACGTGAGCCACGAACCCAGCTTGTTGCCGAGGGTCAACACAGGTTGCGGCGCGACCACCGGCAGCACCAACTCGGCTCCGGGTGCCGAGAGGATGCGCAACATCCAGTTGAGCTCGGGGCCGAGGCCACCGCTGCTGATCAGAACCAGGCGCTGGCAGTAGTCGCGATGTTGATAGGTGAACTGCATGGCCACACCGCCGCCCAGCGATTGACCGACGACTGTCGCCTGGCTGATGCCTAGCTCGTCGAGCAGATCACGCAGCCAGGCCGCGAACGCGCCCAACGAATAGTCACCGCGCGGCTTGGCCGATTCACCGTGCCCCAGCAGGTCCGGAGCGACCACTCGATACCTTTTCGCCAACTCAGGGATGACGGCCCGCCAGGTCGCCGAGCTTCCCGCCATGCCATGAATCAACAGCAGTGTCTCGCCGGCCCCCGCGTCCCGATAGGCAACCCGCTCACCGTGCAGATCGAGATAACGCATCTCGCTCACTTGAACCGGCCTCCATGTTGGTTCCTGACACTCTACCGTTACTTACGGTACCGTAGGCTACCCGTCAGTAACTTACCTTGTCCACGTCGGCCGTGGACCGGCGCCTGCGCCGCCGTGCGGGCCGGCCGACGGCTGTAATCGCCGTCTTCAGACCCCTGCGACGTCCCGTCGCAGGGTCGCTTTCGAAGAAGCCGGGGGTTAGTTCACTGAACATCAACTCGCTGCGGGTTTCCGGGGCGTTGTCCGCGGTGTCGCGCAAGAAGCGGTCCGGCAGCGAGAGTTTGGCGATCGTGCGCCATGTCTTGGCGCACTGCACGGGGAATGACCCTGTGGTGTACGGCAAGTCGTATTCGGCGCACACCTCTCGCACACGCGACGAGACCTCTTCCAACCGGTTGCTCGCCAGATCGGGGTATAGATGGTGCTCGATCTGGTAGCACAGGTTGCCGCTCATGAACCGCAGCGCCGGCCCGGCGTCAAAGTTCGCACTGCCCAGCATCTGGCGGAGATACCACTGGCCCCGGCTTTCGCCGATCATGTCGGTCTTGGTGAATTTCTCGGCGCCATCCGGGAAATGACCACAGAAGATGACAGCATCGGTCCACAGATTCCGGAACACATTCGCCATGAGGTTGGCCTTCAGCGTCGAAGCGAAGGTCGCCGCCGGCGACACCGACGTCAACGCCGGGAATGCGACGTAATCCTTGGCGAGCTGCCTTCCAGCTTTGACGACGAATTCGCGGATCTGCCGGACAGTCTTCTCGCGCTCCTGGCCGCTTTCGAGAAGCTTGTCGAATTCGATGGGCTGCAGGGCAATTCCCCACTCGAAGCCGAGCGCGAGGACCGCGTTGAAGAAGAGGTTGCCGATGTTATAGCTCTTCCAGGGCTGGTCGCGGGTGACCCGAAGTGTGCTGTAGCCGACGTCGTCGTCCATGCCGAGGATGTTGGTGTATTTGTGGTGCTGAAAGTTGTGGGTGGCTTTCCAGTGCTTCGACGATCCGCTCATGTCCCATTCCCAGTTCGAGGAATGAATTTCGGGGTCGTTCATCCAATCCCACTGCCCGTGCATGACATTGTGGCCGATCTCCATGTTCTCGATGATCTTGGCCGCGCTCAGCGTCATGGTTCCCGCCCACCAGGCGGATCGTAGCGAGCCACCAGCCAGGATGAGCCGGCCGGCGACATCGAGAATGCGTTGCGCGGCGATGGTGCGACGGATGTAGCGAGCGTCACGCGCGCCCAAAGAATCGTCGACGTCCTGCCTGATCGCGTCGAGTTCAACGGCCAGGTTGTCGATGTCGGTATCGGTCAGGTGGGCGAAGGCTGGGACGTCGGTGATCGCCATGGTTATCCCCTTCGGATTTAATCACCCGGCTCGGCCAGTCCTGGTGGCCGAGCCGGGGAGCTCATCGGGTGATTCTGTAGTAGATATGCGGGACGAGAGTGGTCGCTCCGGCGGTGGAACACTCCGCTGAGTTCGACCCTCGAACGTTCTGATGCTGCCCGGCGGTCATCGACACGTCTTAGGTTGTGCGGCAGGGTATTCTGTGCCTCGTTGACCGAAAAACTGACGACAATGTGCGGCGCGAGCGACTGCTCTTTGAGTTCGGCGGCGGATAGCCATTTCGGCGATGTGCGGCCAAATTATCCCGTACCGGCTGAAGGGCCCAGCCACATCCAGATTACACCCGCGGAACGTCTCGCGCCGCCGGCTCGGGCTCAGGTCTTGTTGCGTCATCGACGATCTGTTGCGCCACCTCAGCCAATTTGCGGTGTTCGGCCTGGCTTATAGCGCGCAGTTGACTGAACGCCTCCTCGGCGGTGCGCCCGCTGCGCCCCCGGATGAGGCCGATCGCCTGATCGATCACCGGGCGCGTCGGTGAACGCGGTCATGTCGGCGCTCAATTGTCTTGGCGGAACTCGGAATCGACGTCGAGTTCCAGCGTACTACCCGTGGCGTAATCATTACGAGCCAGTCGTCAGAGCGAGCATACGCCGGCCGGGGCCGAGCGGAAAAACATTGTCGCGCCAGTAGTCTGCTGCATGGTCGACGCGAGCCGTCCAATGGGTGTAGCGTCGGGAGCGCTGAGAATTTCAGCTGGTCCAGGGACGAGTTCAGCTGTACGCCGCTTGACTTAAGGAGCATAAGCTCCGCACCCTCGCAAACCGGCGATTTAATGCACGTCAGGCCATCATGGCCCTCTCGGTCCGTTTCTGCCCCCACGCTGGCTGTTACCTGCTTGACGATCTGGTGAACGGGCCCTCGGCACAGCGGTCATCCACCCACCTACGTTCTGGCGCAACAGATTCCGACGACCGCCGCCGTGCGCATCTCATGCGCAACAAAGGCTTGATCCCGACTGAGGGCAGAACCCTTCATTCCTCGATATCTATGAAGGACATGCGATGAAAGCTTTGGTTGTCCTGGTCGCGGCGCTCCTCGTCGTCGCCCTGATCATGTTGCCACTGTCGATCAAAGTGGTCACCCAGTACGAGAAGGGTGTTTTGTTCCGCCTCGGAAAGGTCGTGGGCGTCAAGGACCCCGGCCTGGCCGTGATCATCCCGGTCATCGATCGGCTGTTGAGGGTCTCGCTGCGAATTGTGACCATGCCGATCCAGTCCCAGGGCATCATCACTCGCGACAACGTCAGCGTCGATATCTCCGCGGTCGCCTACTTCCGGGTTGTCGACCCGGTGAAGTCGGTGATCGCGATCGAGAACGTCCACGCTGCGATCAACCAGATCGCGCAGACCACGCTGCGCAACGTCGTCGGCCAGCACACCCTTGACCAGACGCTGTCGGAGACCGACGCGATCAATGCGGATATCCGAAAGATCCTTGACGTCGCAACACTCGAATGGGGTGTCGAACTGACACTGGTCGAGCTCAAAGATATCCAGTTGCCCGACAGCATGAAGCGCGCGATGGCTCGGCAGGCTGAGGCGGAGCGCGAGAAGCGGGCAAAAATCATTGCGGCAGAGGGTGAGTCGATGGCCGCAGCCGCGCTGGGTGAGGCATCGGACACGATGATGAAACATCCGTTGGCTGTGCAATTGCGCAATCTGCAAACGCTTGTCGAACTCGGTGTGGAGAAGAACACCACCATCGTGTTCCCGGCGCCGCTGATGAGCGCGATCGGCGAACTGGGAAGCTTCCTCGCCAGAGAAAATGCTGCCGCCGCGTCCCCGCCCCAGCCGGTCCCCACCGCCAACGGGGCAAACACGGTGACGCAACCCGGGCAGCCGCCCGCGAACGGCGGCGAGGTTGTCGAGCTCGAACTCACGGCCGTTGGAACCCCATGAACAGGTGCATCCCATCCGCAGGACCGTGCCGTCCCACGAGAACGAGCACACCCAGACGTGTCCCGGTCCGAACTAGCTAGCTGCGACTCGACCAACGGAGCACGACGATGACGACCCGGACCCTCGAACCCGAATTGGAACCAAAACATTCTCCGGCGCCGATGCCCGCAACGGTATACCGGTCCATCGCCCGACAAGCGCTGAAACTGACAGGCGCAGAAATGACGCTGGTCGCCGTAGCGATTAACCAAGACCTAGCCACGTCTGAGGTAGCCGATCTGGCGATCGTGGAAACCGCTTGTGCGGCAGTAACTTCGGTGCCGACCAAGGCCATATCCCTGGCCGGTACCTCGATCGAGCAGGCCTTCGTGGAGCGGGCCCCGTTACGGCTGAACAACTTCGACGTCGCCATCGACGGCGTCCAACGTCCCGGCCCAGCGCTGGTGCTTCCGCTGCGCACCACCGATACCGTGTCAGGGGTGTTGGTCGCGCTGCGGCATGACGGCGCGACGACGTTCGGCGACGAGCAACTCGAGATGATGGCCGCATTTACCGACCAGGCGGTACTCGCCTGGCAGCTGGGGTCCGCACAGCGCTCGACATGTGAACACAACATTCTCGCTGACCGCGACAGGATCGCCCACGACCTGCACCACCACGTGATCCAGCAGATCTTCGCGGTCGAACTGAATCTGCAGGCGACCATTTCGCGGGCGCGATCAATTGAGCTGCAGCAGAGGCTGTCCCGCAGCATTGATGATCTTCAAGGCGTTATCCGTGAGATCCGCAGCGCAATCTTCAACCTGCACGGCGCACCGCCGCACGTCACCCGGCTGCGACAGCGACTCGACGACGCAGTGGCGCAGTTCTGCGGATCCGAACGGCGTACCACCGTCCAATTCGTGGGACCGTTGTCGGTTGTCGATCCTGCACTTGCCGATCACGCGGAAGCCGTTGTGCGTGAAGCCGTCGACAACGCAATCAGGCACGCTGGCGCAACCAGACTTGCGGTGACGGTCAGAGTTGAGGACGACATGTGCATCGAGGTCATCGACAACGGTCGAGGCTTCTCCGGCAGCGTCACCGGCAGGGGCTTGTCGGGCTTGCATCACCGTGCGCAGCAGGCCGCCGGCGCGTTCAGCATCGCGGATGCCCCGGGCGGAGGTGCCGTACTGCGCTGGTCAGCACCGCTGTCCTGATCACGCGCAATCCGCCTCGTGTAAGTGCTCCGGCAGAGTTTTGGAGCACGACGCGAGGCGAGCGGCTCACAGGGTCGACGCCACGAGGCCGGTCAGATCGGCGAGGCGGTGAGAGTAGCCCCACTCGTTGTCGTACCAGCCGACGATCTTCACCAGATCACCAGTGACTTTGGTGAGCCCGGAGTCGAAAATGCAGGACGACGGGTCGGTCACGATGTCGGAGGAGACGATGGGATCCTCGGTGTAGCTCAGGAAGCCCTTCAGCTCACCGTCGGCCGCGGCCGCAAATGCGGCGTTGACCGCCTCAGCGGTTGCCGGTTGGCGGACGGTGACGGTGAGATCGGTCGCCGAACCCGTAGGCACCGGCACCCGCAGCGCGTACCCGTCGAGCCGTCCCTCGAGCTGTGGTAGCACCACGCTGATCGCGCGGGCGGCGCCGGTGGATGTGGGCACCACGTTGAGCGCTGCGGCGCGGGCCCGGCGAAGGTCGCGGTGCGGGCCGTCCTGCAGGTTCTGGTCCGGAGTGTAGGCGTGGACGGTGGTCATGAGCCCGCGCTCGATTCCGAACACCTCGTCGAGCACCTTCGCCATCGGTGCCAGGCAGTTGGTGGTACATGAGGCATTGGAGACGACTGTCTGCGTGCCGTCGTAGTCGCGATGGTTGACACCCATGACAACGGTGAGGTCTGCACCCTTCGACGTTGCGGAAACCACAACCTTTTTCGCTCCGCCGTGCAGGTGACCGCGGGCCTGCTCCGCGGCGGTGAACCGACCGGTCGACTCGATCACGACATCCACGCCGAGGTCTCCCCACGGCACCGCCGCCGGCCCGTCGGCGATCGACCACGCCTTGATCCGCTGGTCGCCCACCACGAAGTCATCGCCGTCGACCGATACATCGTGCGGAAAGCGTCCGAGGACAGAGTCGTATTTCAGCAGGTGTGCCAGAGTCTTGTTGTCCGTGAGGTCGTTCACCGCGACTATCTCGATGTCGGTGGTGCCTGCCGCGCGTTGCACGTCCACCGCACGAAGGAAGTTTCGGCCGACACGTCCAAAGCCGTTGACACCCACTCGGATAGCCATCTGATCTCCTCTTGATTGTGTGGTCTAGGAGCGCCGTTTTGCTCGCGGCACGACCCGTCGCTGACCGACCGAGTCATCGCTTTTCAGGGAGAGACGCGTACGCGGTTTGGTCACCTCGCCAGCGTCCATCACCGACGCTCTGGTCCGGAGGGCCATAAGTCACCGGTCTGGTCGCCAGATGCTTCAGGCGGCGAAGGTCAATCGACTCCCCACCAGGGTCCCAATGCTCTGTTGGCCGATGCTGTCGCGATACATCCTGTGAGAGCGAAGTGTTTGTTCGCCCAACGAAAGGCACCGCGATGACGCTGCCGGTCACCGTCGACCCGCGCTATCACGACGCCGTCATTTTCAACCTCGACGCTGTGTTGGCCGAGACTGATGGTGTTCTGTTCGAATCGACGGTCAACCTGGTGCGAAAGTTGCTTGACGTCGGGGTAGCGACCGCCGCCTACGCGGCGCGCCCGGGCGGTCAACAGCTCTTGAAATCCGCGGGGATTGACGACCTCTTCGGTGCCTGTGTCGATGGCGGCCCTGCCGCGTCCCTCGCAGAAGCCATTCGTCGACTCGGTGTGCGTCCGCAACGGTCTGTCGTCATCGACGGCGCCGGTGCCGGGATAGCGGCAGCCCGTGACGGCGGGTTCGCATTCGTCGTCGGTGTCGATGCGGTGAGCGCCGATCGATTGCTGGGGTGCGGCGCCGACGTGGTGGTCGCGCACCCGGATGAAGTCGCCGTTCGCGCCGGCGACAGGCGAATCTCGCAGCTCCCAGATGCGGTGGAGTCATACGGTCAGATCGTCGGGGTCTTGGGTGCCCGAGAACCGGTGTTGTTCCTCGACTACGACGGAACGCTTTCCCCCATCGTTGCCGATCCCAGCTCCGCCGCCCTGGTCGACGGAGCCCGCCAGGCGCTGGAAAGCCTTGCATCGCAATGCCCCGTCGCCATCCTGAGCGGCCGCGACCTCGCCGACATCCGCGCACGGGTAGCGATACCGGGCATCTGGTACGCGGGCAGCCACGGCTTTGAGCTGACCGGACCGGACGGCACGTACCACCGAAACGAAGCCGCTGCTGCCGCCATCGGCGTCCTCGAATCCGCGGCGGCCGAGTTGAGTCAGATCCTGGCGGAGGTTCCCGGAGTACGGGTGGAACACAAGCGCTTCGCCGTCGCGGTCCACTACCGCCAGGTTGCACCCGAGCGCATCAGTGAGATCGTTTCTGCCACACATAAACTCGGACAGCGAGATGGCCTGCGCGTGACGAACGGGCGCATGCTCGTCGAGTTACGGCCCGACCTCGACTGGGACAAGGGAACCACGCTGGCCTGGATTCGTGATCGCATCGACGCCAAGGGTTCCCTGCTGCCGATCTACATCGGCGACGACCTCACCGACGAAGACGCTTTCGACGCAGTCCGATTCGACGGAATCGGGATCGTCGTAAGCCATGACGAAGACAGCGACCGCAAGACGGCCGCCCGTTTCACTCTGCAGAGTCCCGATCAGGTGCGCGAGTTCGTCCAGCGCGGATCGAATTGGCTGGCGAATAAACATCAGACATCGTCCAAGGCATGGGACTTCACCTACGACGGATACGATCCGCAAAGCGAGAAGCTTCGTGAGTCGTTGTGCACGTTGGGAAATGGCTACTTCGCCACTCGGGGCGCCGCACCCGAATCGAAAGCCGACCAGGTGCACTATCCCGGCACCTATGCCGCCGGGGTTTACAACCGTCTCGTCGACGACGTATCGGGCACCGCGATCGACAACGAGAGTCTGGTCAACCTGCCTAACTGGCTTGCCCTGACCTTCCGCGTCGACGAGGGTAGCTGGTTCGATATCGACGCGGTCAGCGTGCTGTCGTACCGACAGACACTCGACCTGCGCGGCGCGGTGCTCACGCGGGAGGTGCGCTTCCGTGATGATGCCGGACGCACCAGTTCGCTGACCCAGCAACGATTCGTCGCGATGCACATGCCCCACGTCGGTGCCCTCCAGACCACGATCGTCGCCGAGGACTGGTCCGGGACGATAGAGATCCGCTCGACGCTGAACGGCAGAGTCACGAACTCGCTCGTGGAGCGTTATCGGGATCTGGCCAACGATCACCTCGAGTTGATCGAAAAGCGACAGATCTCGGACAACTCCGTGCTGTTGACCGTTCAAACGACTCAATCGCGAATTCCTATCGCCATGGCGGCGCGAAGCATTCTGTGGCGTAACGGCATTCCCGTGCCGGCCACCTATCGGCCCGTCGACGACGGCGCAGAGATCGGACACGATATCGCGGTCGAACTGTCGGCGGGTGATGCGTTGACGGTGGAGAAGGTCGTGACCCTGTTCACCGGGCGCGACGTCGCGACATCAGAACCCGCTGTCGATGCGGAGCGCTGGCTGAGCCGACTCGGCCACTTCGACGAGTTACGCAACGGGCACGTCACCGAATGGGCGCATCTGTGGGAGCGCCTGTCTATCGAGTTCGAAGACTTCACCGAGGAATCGCGCATTCTGCGACTGCATCTGCTGCATCTGCTGCAGACGGTTTCACCCAACAGCTCCGACCTCGATGTCGGGGTACCGGCTCGCGGACTGCACGGTGAGGCTTATCGCGGGCATATTTTCTGGGACGAGCTGTTCATTTTCCCGGTGCTCAACCTGCGGCTGCCTATGGTCACCCGGTCGCTACTGGGATACCGCTACCGTCGCCTACCCGAGGCACGCCAGGCCGCCAGGGCGGCGGGCTACTCCGGTGCGATGTTCCCGTGGCAATCCGGCAGCGATGGACGCGAGGAAAGTCAACGCCTGCACCTCAATCCGCGCAGCGGCAGGTGGAACCCCGACTCGAGCGCACGGGCACACCACATCGGCATCGCCGTCGCCTATAGCTCGTGGAAGTTCTATCAGGTCACCGGAGATCTCGCGTACCTCATCGACTACGGCGCGGAGATGCTGGCCGAGATTGCGCGCTTCTGGGTAAGTCGAGCCAGCTACGACGAGGAACGGGAGCGCTACAGCATCCGGGGAGTCATCGGGCCCGACGAATTCCACTCGGGCTACCCCGACGCGCCTTACGACGGCATCGACAACAACGCGTACACCAACGTGATGGCGGTCTGGGTGATCATGCGGGCCCTCGACGCATTGACGTTGTTGCCGCTGCCGAACCGACTCGACTTGCAGGAAACGCTGGGACTGCACACTGCCGAATTGGCGCACTGGGAAGAGGTGAGCCGACGGATGTCCGTCCCGTTCCATGACGGGATCATCAGCCAGTTCGAGGGATACGGCGACTTGGAAGACCTGGACTGGGATGGTTACCGGCGGCAGTACGGCAATATCCAACGCCTCGACCGCATCCTCGAAGCGGAGGACGACGACGTGAACCGGTACAAGGCCTCGAAGCAGGCCGACGTACTCATGCTGCTCTACCTGATGTCGGCAACGGAATTGTGCGGGTTGCTGGAGCGGCTCGGCTACCGCTTCATGCCCGACAAGATCCCGGAAATGGTGGACTACTACCTGGCTCGCACATCACACGGGTCGACGCTGAGCGGTGTGGTGCACACCTGGGTGCTCGCCCGGGCCAATCGTGATCGTGCCCTGGAGTTCTTCCAACAAGCGCTCAAATCCGACGTCGCCGACATCCAGGGCGGCACCACGTCCGAAGGCATCCATCTGGCGGCTATGGCGGGCAGCGTCGACCTCATGCAGCGATGCTTCACCGGGATGGAGACCCGGTCCGACCGGATCATCCTCTCCCCGCATTGGCCGGAAACGCTTGGTGTGCTGGCATTCCCGGTCCACTACCGCGGTCTGCACCTGCACCTGCGGGTCAGCGGGAAGGGCGTGATGATCAGTGTCGATCCGCGCGATGCTGCCGGCGTCGACGTGGAATGCCATGGTCGAGTGGTTCGACTCATGCCCGGGACCACTGTCCGATTTCCGGGCTGACCGGATGTCCAATGCCAGCTGCCGCAGCGCGGTTACCCAGTCCAGTGACCTTCGGCCCTGGCACGGTACGTGCCGTCGTGGGAGCTTGGCATTTGTGGGCTATCGGCAGTACCGCACCGCCACATTGAACGCACCGATCGTTCTTGTACCGCCACGACGAATGGCGTTGTCGGGCAACGAATGCAGGTTCGACGGAGCATGACGGGTGCGCCAAGTTCGATGCCACCGACAGCTTGATGTGCTATGAGAGGACAAGTCATGAAAACATCTCGTTACGTCCGATTTTTCGAGGAGTTCGGCATCGACGATGTGCCCCTGGTCGGCGGAAAGAACGCGTCGCTGGGCGAGATGTTCCAGAAGCTGTCCGCCCAGGGCGTCCGCATCCCGCACGGATTCGCGATCACCGCCGAGGCTTATCGTTACATGTTGGACGAGGCCGGCGCCTGGGACCGCCTGCATGCCGAGCTCGACGACCTGGACCCCGCCGACGTCACTGCGCTGGCGCGTAAAGGCAAGCGCGCCCGTGAGATCGTCTACGGTGCAGGGCTTCCCGACGATCTGGCCGCCGAGATTCTGGATGCCTACCGCAAGCTCCAACAGGAATACGGCGAGGGTGTGAGTCTCGCTGTGCGGAGCTCGGCGACCGCCGAGGACCTGCCGACGGCGAGCTTCGCCGGCCAACAGGATTCGTATCTCAACATCAAAGGCGAACAGAGTCTGCTCGACACGTGCCGGCGTTGTTTCGCCAGCCTGTTCACCGATCGCGCCATTCATTACCGACTCGACCAGGGCTTCGACCAATTCAAGGTGTCCCTGTCGATCGGCGTGATGAAGATGGTGCGCGCTGATATCGCTTCGTCCGGAGTGATGTTCTCCATCGACACCGAGTCCGGGTTTCGCGACGCCGTCTTGGTGACCGGCGACTACGGCCTTGGCGAGAATGTGGTTCAGGGCGCCGTCGACCCCGATGAGTTCTACGTCCACAAGCCGACCTATCTCGCCGGCCACCGCGCCGTATTGCGCCGCCGCGTCGGCGACAAGGCGGTGAAGATGATCCTCGTCGAGGGTGAGACGAAGAGCACCGTGCGAAACATCCCGACACCGAAATCCGATCGTGCCCGTTTCTGCATCACCGATTCCGACGTCCTGGAACTGGCCGGCTACGCATGCACCATCGAGGCGCACTACGGGCGGCCGATGGACATGGAGTGGGCCAAAGACGGTCTCGACGGAAAGCTCTACATCGTGCAGGCTCGCCCCGAGACGGTGGCCTCGCAGCACAGCGCGACGGCGCTGGAAACCTATGTGCTCGAAGGCCGAGGCGAGATCATCGCCGAGGGCCGCGCGGTCGGCGATCGAATCGCCGCGGGCGTCGCGAGAAGGATCCACAACCCCGAGCACCTGTCCGAGTTCAAGCCCGGCGAGGTACTGGTGGCCGACACCACCACGCCCGACTGGGAGCCGATCATGAAAACGGCCGCGGCGATCGTCACCAACCGCGGCGGCCGCACCTGCCACGCGTCAATCATCGCTCGCGAACTCGGCATCCCCGCTGTCGTTGGCACCGGCGACGGAACCACGTGCGTGCCCGATGGCGAAACCGTGACGGTGTCGTGTGCGGACGGCGAATCGGGCCGCGTGTACCGGGGCGAACTCGGTTTCCACGTGGACCGTAGCGAAGTGGCGGATCTGGCGCGGCCGCGAACCCAGATCATGCTCAACCTCGGGAACCCCGCGCTCGCCTTCAAGACGTCGTTCCTGCCCAACGACGGTGTGGGACTCGCCCGGATGGAGTTCATCATCAGCGAGGACATCCGGGTGCACCCGCTGGCCCTGCTGCACCCCGAGAAGGTCGACGACCCCAAGGCGCGCAGGACGATCGATCGGCTCACGCACGACTATCCCGACGGGAGCGCATTTTTCGTGGAGCGCCTTTCCGAGGGAATCGGCACCATCGCCGCCGCCTTCTGGCCCAAGCCTGTGGTGGTACGGATGTCGGACTTCAAGACCAACGAGTACGCAAGCCTGGTCGGCGGAGCGGCTTTCGAGCCATCCGAAAGCAACCCGATGCTCGGTTTTCGGGGCGCTTCACGCTATGCGCATCCCGCCTACGCCGAGGGCTTCGCGCTGGAGTGCCGCGCGATGCGGCGAGTGCGCGAAGAGATGGGTCTGACGAACGTCATTCTCATGCTCCCGTTCGTGCGTCGAATCGCCGAGGCGGACCTCGTCCTGCAGACGATGGCCGACCTCGGTCTGCGCCGCGGCGAGAACGGACTCAAGGTGTACGCGATGTGCGAGATACCCAACAACGTGATCTTGATCGACGAATTCGCCAAGCGTTTCGACGGCTTCTCCATCGGCTCCAACGATCTGACTCAGCTCACCCTGGGCGTCGATCGTGACAGCGAGATCGTGGCTTTCGACTACGACGAACGCGACGAGGGCGTCAAGGAGATGATTCGCCTGGCCGTTGAGGGCTGCCGCCGCAACGGAATCCACTCGGGCCTGTGTGGACAAGCGCCTTCGGACTACCCGGACATGGCCGAATTCTTGGTCCGGGTCGGCATCGAGTCGATGAGCCTAAACCCCGACACGGTCATCAAGGCCACCCGTCAGGTCCTCCAGGTGGAGAAACAGCTCGTACCAGCCCAATGACGAGCGACGCATTCAATCCGCCCGCGGCGGCAACTTCGAGTGACCTTACGCCCCTTGCGGACCTGTCGCACGGGCACTCGCGGGCCGGACCGGTACGCGAGCGCCGACCCGTCTACGTCGATCTGCTGCCACCTTGCAATGCAGGTTGCCCCGCCGGGGAGAACATCCAAGCCTGGCTTGCACATGCCACCGCCGGCCGGCATGAGCAGGCCTGGCGACGGCTCGTCGAAGACAACCCATTCGCCGGAATCCACGGACGGGTCTGCTATCACCCGTGTGAAACCGTTTGCAACCGAACCCATCTCGACAGCGCCGTTTCGATCCATTCGGTGGAGCGGTTCCTCGGCGACCTCGCTTCCGAACGCGGCTGGCAGTTCGTACCGCCGGCTACCCGCAGTGGCAAGCGAGTCCTGGTCGTCGGCGCGGGGCCGAGCGGACTGTCCGCCGCCTATCATCTGGCACGACTCGGCCACAAGGTCGAGATCCGCGACGCGGGCGCAGTCCCCGGCGGGATGATGCGGTACGGCATTCCGAATTACCGGTTGCCGCGTGAGGTGCTGGATGTCGAGCTGAATCGGATTGCCGCGATGGGCATCCAATTGACCAGCGACCATCGAGTCGAGGACCTCGCGGCCGAGCGGGACCAGGGCGGCTTCGACGCGGTGTTCGTCGCGGTCGGTGCGCATCTGGCCAAACGAGTCGACATTCCCGCCCGCGACGCCGGCACGATGGTGGACGCGGTGTCTTTTCTTCGCGACGTCGCCTCCGGCGAAAGGCCGGAGATCGGACGCCACGTGGCCGTCTACGGCGGCGGAAACACCGCGATGGACGCTGCCCGGGTGGCCCGCCGCCTCGGCGCCGAGGACGCGGTCATCGTCTACCGCCGCACTCGCGAGCAGATGCCCGCCCACCAAGAGGAAGCCCACGATGCCGAACGCGAAGGCGTACGCATCAACTGGCTGCGGACGATCAGCGCGTTCGACGGCCCCGAATTGCGGGTCGAGGTCATGGAACTCGACGACTCGGGTTACCCACAGCCGACCGGACGCTTTGAGACGCTGGCCGCCGACACCCTGATCATGGCACTCGGTCAGGAGACGGAATCGGGGTTCATGCGGACGTTGCCGGGAGTTGAGTTCGACAGCGACGGCAGCGTGCGGGTATCGGAATCGTTGATGACCGGCTGTCCGGGCATATTCGCCGGCGGTGACATGGTGCCCAGCGAGCGCACCGTCACAGTCGGTGTCGGCCACGGCAAAAAGGCGGCGCACCATATCGACGCCTGGTTGCGCAACACGACGGGCGCACGCCTCGCAAAGCACCCGACTGCGACGTTCGAGGCGCTGCACCTGTGGTTTTTCGGTGACACCGCGCGGCGTCAGCAGCCCGAACTCGAGCCGGCCAAGCGCGTCGCGAGTTTCGACGAGGTCGTGGGCGGGTTGTCCGCTGAGCAAGCGACCTACGAGGCCGGGCGTTGCCTGTCGTGCGGTAACTGCTTCGAATGCGACGGCTGCCTCGGCGCGTGTCCAGAGGACGCGGTGATCAAACTCGGGGTCGGACACGGCTACAAGTTCGACTACGACAGCTGCACCGGCTGCGCGGTCTGCTTCGATCAGTGCCCGGTACACGCCATCGAGATGTTCCCGGAGCCGAAATGACCCGTGCCACAGTCGATGGCAACGAGGCGGCCGTCTCGGTCGCCTACCGGCTCAACGAGGTGTGCTGCATCTACCCGATCACACCGTCATCGCCGATGGCCGAGTTGGCTGACGTGTGGTCCAGTGCGGGGCGGCCCAATGTGTGGGGCACTGTGCCGACGGTGGTCGAGATGCAGAGCGAGGGTGGAGCGGCGGGCGCTTTGCACGGCGCCCTGCAGAGCGGCGCGTTGACCACGACCTTCACCTCATCGCAGGGTCTGCTGTTGATGATCCCGAATATGTACAAGATCGCCGGCGAACTGACGTCGGCCGTCATCAATGTGGCAGCCCGGTCAGTGGCAGCGCAGGCGTTGTCGATCTTCGGTGACCACTCCGACGTGATGGCCGTACGGCAAACGGGGTTCGCCATGCTCGCGTCGGCCTCCGTGCAGGAGGCCCAGGACCTGGCGCTCGTTGCGCAGGCGGCCACGCTGGCGACCCGGGTACCGTTCGTGCACTTCTTCGACGGCTTCCGAACCTCGCACGAACTCAACACGATTGAGACACTTTCCGACGACGACCTGCGTGCGCTGGTGCCCGAGGAGTTGGTGTGGGCGCATCGCGGACGGGCGCTGTCCCCGGAGCGCCCGTTCATTCGCGGCACCGCGCAGAACCCGGACGTCTTCTTCCAGGCCCGTGAAACGGTGAACCCGTTCTACGCGCGGGTTCCGGGTGTGGTCGAGGATCTGATGGCCCGCCTAGGCGAGCGAACCGGCCGCACGATGGGCATCGTCGACTACACCGGACACCCGCAAGCGCAGCGAGTGCTGGTGCTGATGGGCTCGGGCGCCGAGACTGTGGCGCAGACCGTCGCCGCTCTCGTCGAGCGCGGCGAGCGGGTCGGGGTGGTTCAGGTGCGGCTGTACCGCCCATTTCCCACCAGAGCGCTTCTTGAAGCGCTGCCGGCGACGGTGCGCACGGTCGGTGTTCTGGACCGCACAAAGGAGCCCGGGTCGATCGGCGAGCCGTTGTATCTGGACGTTGTCGCGGCGCTCGCCGAAGCGCACGCCGACGGAGAGCGACCGGTCATGCCGCGCGTGACGGGTGGACGATACGGGCTGTCCTCCAAGGAGTTCACGCCCGCCATGGTTGCCGGGGTGTTCGCCGAACTCGCTCGCGACCAACCACGGCGACGTTTCACCATCGGTATCGACGACGACGTTTCCGGTACCAGCCTCGAGTACGACCCGTCGTTCGACATCGAGTCTCCCGACACGTTCCGGGCGGTCTTCTTCGGACTGGGGTCGGACGGTACCGTCAGCGCGAACAAGAACACGATCAAGATCCTCGGGTCCGAAGAAGGGTTGCACGCCCAGGGCTACTTCGTCTACGACTCGAAGAAGTCGGGTTCGCAGACCGAGTCGCATTTGCGCTTCGGGCCCGATCCCATCCGCGCTCCCTACCTGGTGACGGCGGCCAATTTC
>CAVWQH010000004.1:0-747772 GCA_963757215.1 uncultured Actinomycetota bacterium
CCAGCAAGGCCATGCCGGCCAGGTAAATATCGTTGGCGCAGAGGCAGCGCAGGAAGTAGTCGGCTGTGGCCAGGAATTCGTACAGGAACCCATAGGCCGAACTTCTAATCGGCCGCTCCTGGAATAGGTAGACCCGCCCACCGCGACAGTAGTAGATACGTTCGACATGTTGGTTGGTGCTCCGCCCGCGACGTCATCGTCAACTCGCGACACTAACAGGGGACCACAGCAGCGCCGACTGGTTGCCTTGGGCGACCGACCTGGGATTATGCAGCAAAGATTGACAAACTGCCAGAGCGTTTAAACAAGCCCGTCTCGGTTTGCGGCCCGTCCGTCCGGCAACATCTAGGCTCCTCAAAAAGGAGTACTGCCGGTCAGAGTTGCGCCGCTGGCGGGAGAAGCCATTTACTTGTGGTTGGAAGCCACTGCTCGCGCCATGAGACTCTCAACGAAGCAGACGTTGAGGCTGCTCGGATGCACTGAGAGGAGTTCGGTGTGCGCGTGTCGCGTCGAGTCGCGAACTTTAACAAGCGACTCACCAATCCTGCCGCCCTTCGAGTGGTCGACCGAATGCCTGGTCTGGGAATCCTTTACCACGTCGGGCGCCGATCCGGAGCTCGTTACCGTACACCGTTGCTGGTGTTCGACACGACCGACGGCTTTGCATTGCTCGTCGGCGACGGACACCAAACACACTGGGTGCGAAACGTTCTCGCGGGCGGCGACACCGCCATCTGCAAGCACCGCAAGACTGTCGCGGTCGGCCATCCCGTCCTCCTCGCCAAAAGCGAGGTGGCCCCCCAGATGAGTCCGGCCTCGCGGTGGCTGTACCGGCTCTTTCCGTACAACGAATCGGTGCTGGTGCTCAAGCGCCTCTAAGTCAGCGCGCAAACGCGGCGGTGGGTTGGCTTCGCGCCACTCTGGCGCCGACATGACGTGTCGATTCGTCGCTGGAACCTCATGGCTGAGACTCGTGACACAAGCGGATTCAACTCTGGCGCAATAGGTTCGACGCCTCAAAACACCGCGCCCATATCGGTATGGATGGTAGGGCCCTCGATCTACTTCTTGCGACGTCGGTGGCGAAGCGATCGCCCTGGGGAGAAACCGGACTTGACGGCTTGCGATGCGGCGGCGGCGAGTGCAGGCAGCCCGGCATAGGTACGCCGATCGAGCAGCGCCGGCCATGTGTGCCAACTACTGGGCCGGTCGTTCTTGGCGAGCCGTTCACCAAGCCACCATAGACTCATCGGAACCGCGAAGGGATACAACATCAAGTGCTCTGCAAGGGGGTCGCGGTGGTAGCTGACCGCGCCGCCGCCGTCGGTGTAGGTCTGGGCCAGCCTGTCCACATCGGCGACGTCGACGATCTTGTCGTGGACGCCCTGAATAAGAAGCACAGGCATGCTCGGCGTCTTCTGCCCCAACCGCGTCACCTCAAAGACGTGCCGCAGGCCGGGCAGCGCGAACAATTCCTGGAAGCTCAGGTCGACGTAGTCGGCGATGTCGACATTGCGGAAGCGTCGGATCGCCCCTCCGGTCGACATTCCCTCGATTTGTGCGAGCAGAGCCTTGCCATCCTCGGTCGCGTGTTCGTCGACGACCTTTTTCGCCTCGGGGAACACATGCACCAGGGACGCGATCATCAACGCTGCAAGACCCGCCCACGGCGACGCATTCAGCCGGCGCGCAACGCTTTCCGGATCCACCACCGGTGAACCCAGCACTGCCCCGACGATGTTGAGCTCGGGTGCGTAGGTGGCGGCGGCTTCGGCGGCCCATCCGCTGGCCAGGCCACCGCCGGAATACCCCCACACCGCCATCGAGGCCTTCGATGAAAGGCCCAACTCCGGGTAGTTGACAGCGGCACGCAGACCGTCGAGAACACGAAAGCCCGCCTCGTACGGCGCGCCCCACATGCCGTTGAGGCCCTCGTGATCCGGGATACTGACCGCCCACCCGCGAGATAGGGCCGCGGTGATGAAAAGGAACTCCGCCTGAACCGAGGCCCCGACCAGCTCGGCGCCGTGCCGCAGCGCATAGGACGGGAAGCACCGCGCCGCCACGGCGTCGATGGCGCACTGGTATGACAGCACCGGGCACCGCTCCGGGTTCTTGCCACGCGGAACTATCACCGTGGTCACCGCCGCCTCGGGGCGATCGTGGGCGTCGGTGCTGCGGTACATCAGCTGCACTGCCATGCCCTGCCGGAGGCGACCGAAGAACGACACCGGCACCACCCGCGACCGCAACACTGTCCCGGGTGCGAGCCCACCCAGACCGGCGGGGCTGGCATAGAAAGGATCGCGATCAGGTGTAGGGAAGCCACGGCGTGTCCAGGAGGACGAGTTCTTCATGATGGGTTGCTTTCCAGGCTGTTGATGGATCCGACACGTCCGTACCCAAAGCCGTTGCCGCGCCAGCGAGAGTCGGGTTAACCAAACATTTGTTCTCCGCGTAGACTATCGGGGATTCGACCGAGGCCATAGTCCCTGTCCGTCGAGGAGGCGCGATGAGCGATTTCGAGAAGATCGATTACTTCTTTGACCCATCGCTAGTGCCCGACCCATATCCCTACTTCGACTACCTGCGGTCTCAGTGTCCGGTCCGTCCGGCGACGCCACACGGTGTGGTCGCGGTCACCGGTCATTCCGAGGCGCTGGCTGCCTACAAGGATTCGGCTTTCTCATCGTGCGTTGCCGTGGCGGGCCCGTTCCCGCCTTTGCCGTTTACCCCCGACGGTGACGACATCGGCGACCTGATCGACGCCCACCGGTCCAAAATTCCCATGTCCGAACACGTCGTGACGATGGATTCGGTCAATCACACCAAGACCCGGGGGTTATTGGCCAGGCTGATTACACCCAAACGGCTTAGCGAAAATGAAGACTTCATGTGGCGCTTGGCCGATCACCAATTCGACACCTTCATCGACAAGGGCCGATGCGAGTTCATGGGCGATTACGCCAAACCCTTCGCGATGTTGGTGATCGCGGACCTACTGGGCGTTCCTCTAGAAGATCACGATCAGTTCCGCGCCGTTCTTGGCAACGAGGTCGTGGGCAACATCGAAATGAGTGACACCGTCGCTCACAATCCTCTGGTCTGGCTGGACGATAAGTTCCGGGAGTACATCACCGACCGTCGTCGCGACCCCCGCGACGACGTCCTTACCGAACTCGCCGCGGCGACCTATCCAGACGGTTCGACGCCCGAGGTGGAGGAGGTGGTCAAGCTCTCGACGTTTCTCTTCGCTGCCGGCATGGAGACTACGACGAAGCTTCTCAGCACCGCGATGCGGGTGATTGCCGAACGCCCCGACATTCAACAAGTCCTGCGCGATGACCGTGCACAGATCCCGGTGTTCCTCGAGGAGGCATTACGGATGGAGAGTCCAGTCAAGAGTCACTTCCGGTTGGCGCGTACCACCACGAACATCGGCGACGTGGAGATCCCAGCGGGCACAATCATCATGCTGCTGCCAGGCGCCAGCAATCGCGATCCACGAAAGTTTGACCATCCCCACGAATTCCAGCACGACCGCCGCAACGTGCGCGAGCACGTTGCCTTTGGTCGCGGCGCCCACTCGTGCCCGGGCGCGCCGCTCGCTCGCGCCGAAGGCCGGATCTCGATGAATCGCATGCTGGATCGCATGGCGCGAATCAGGATCGCCGAGGCGTCGCACGGTCCGGCGGAGAACCGCCGATACGAGTACGAACCGACGTTCATCATGCGAGGTCTCACAGCGCTACATATCGAGTTCGACCAAACCAACTCGACCCCGTGACACGCCGACGGCATATTTGGCCCGAATTCCGAAGGTCTCGACGTTATTTCGCGCGCCTGTCGCTGTCCCTGGGACCACCGACATGACGCGGCCGTCGTTGCGTCGGTGGTTGGCGGCACCGGCTGTACCTGCCCGGCGCCGCGGCCAGCCCGTTCCCAAAAGAGGAAGCCACGAACGCGTGCTCTCTGACCTCGAATGACACAAGGAGCAGCTATGGCCCCTACGACGCTTAGGAGCCCGTCACTCTCGGTGGTCAACGCAGCCCTTCGTATCGGTGTGCAAGTCGTGCCGCGGATTCCGCCTTGGCTGAAGCGCCTTCTCGTCGGCGGCAAAAGGGTCACCATTGACGGCAACACCCTTGACAGCACGGTTCAACTGGTACTTGCCGCCCAACGAACCACACGTACCGGCGGCCTGTCGGCTGCTAACGATCCTGAAGTCGCCCGCACTCTGATGCGCAGCTCGCATTCGGTGATGGGCGCCCACGTCGCCGTCCCCACCACCGACCTCACAATTCCGGGTCCCGACAGCCCGCTGCGGGCACGGCACTACCTGCCCAGTAAGCCGGCGCCGGCCCCGTTACTGGTGTTCTTCCACGGGGGTGGTTTCGTCGTGGGCGACATCGAATCTCATGACGGGCTATGCCGCACGATCTGCAGGGACGCGGGGATCCATGTGTTATCGGTGGACTACCGGCTCGCGCCGGAACACAAGGCCCCGGCCGCGGTCGACGATTGCGTCGCGGCCTATCGATGGGCACTTGAACATGCCGCCGAACTAGACGCCGACCCGAACCACATTGGCGTCGGCGGGGACAGCGCCGGTGGAAACCTGGCGGCGCTGGTCGCGCTGCGCAGCCGCGACGAGGGCATTCGACAGCCAGCGCTGCAGGCGCTGCTCTATCCGGGCCTCGACCTGTCCGCGAAGACCCGGTCGCGCACGTTGTTCTCTGACGGATTCTTGCTGTCCAAGCAGGACATGGATTGGTTCACGAAGCTGTACTTGGAAGGAGCTGGCATTGCAGCCGATGATCCGCGGGTCTCGCCGCTGAAGGCCGCCGATCTGTCCGGTCTGGCGCCGGCCCTGGTGCTGACCGCGGGATTCGATCCGCTACGCGACGAGGGGAACGCATACGCCGCGGCGCTGCGCTCGGCGGGTGTCAGCGTGGACCACCGCCAGTTCGATGCACTCCCGCACGGCTTTGCCAGTCTGGCGCCGTTCGGCGGCGGCAGCGCCGATGCGGTCGCGGCGACCATCTCGGCCATTCAAGCCCACCTCAGCCGCGGCTAAGGCTGCACCCTGTGCGTCGCACCTTCGTAGCGCATTCGACCATCTGCCCTAAAGTGCGGTCACCGGTAGGCGGCCGCGTAGCGCGCGACGACACTGGACATGTAAAACGTTGTGGGCCAATCTCTTTATCAACACGGAGTGCCCGCGACACACCCTTCAAATGTCGGCGCAAGAAACAGCGCGTGTGTTGCTTGGCCAAACAAGGTCTTTAGAGTCACGGTGACGAATGGTTCGGCGTAAGACTGGGCGCCCACTTCAAGTCGAGGGCAACGCGAGACGAGGCGGCTGAGAGGCCACGAAAAATGGACACGGTAGTGAGACAAATCGGTGTGGACACGAAGTGAGACAACCTGCATCGCCGCAGCTAAGGTCGCCGCGAGTGGACACGGAGTTTGAAAAGGTCGCGGGACAGCACAAGGTGATTATCCACCAAACATGTTGCAGCACAGTCGGTTCAGTTGTTCTGCACCATCGCAGGGGGCGGGTTCTCCGGGTCCGATGGCCCCGGGGAGCCGCTCACGCGACGCTTTGAAATCGGGGTGCGGGACGAGGTGCATTTCTCAAATAAGCTCACGCGCGGCCGAACTGCACGACCGTACGGTTCTAGGATTCGCCACAAAGATGAGAAAAACGCGCCCGCCATCTTGTGAGAAATTTTGCTGAGCCGGAGGTAGCGGCGTCGCGAACCCGTCACGGAGAATGGAAACCTACAACTGCTGCTGCTGATGAGTGAACCGGAGGTGTATAGGCGGTAACGCAACGGGGTCTGTCGCTGACAGCGTGGTAGGGCAGCGTCCGCTCGTCCGCAGCGGAGGGTCGGCCGCCGACCACAGGGCCGAGCGCTCAACACCGAAGGGAAAAGGAACCGATGACTACACATAGCTGACTGATCACGCTCGCCATTGGCGCGATGGGCGGTGCCGCATTGATAGCTGGCGCCGGGGTCGCGAATGCGAGTGGGCAAGACGACGCCTACTTGGCGGCGCTGCGGGGCGTCGGCCTTCACTGGACGCCTGACACACAGGCCGGACTCATTCAAGAGGCACACGACGTCTGCTACAACCTCACCTGGGGCTGGACTCCCCAGCGGATTGCCAACGACCTCGAAGCGCGCCTGGGCGGGCAAGGCGTCACGGGTAGGGAAGCCGCCACCATAGTCAACGGGGCGCACAGGATCTACTGTCCCGGAAACGTTTGCGACGCCCCTACGCTGTGTACGTAGGTAGACCCGCGTCCGCGCGGGGATCGCAGCAGAAGACGTTGCAGCACAAGCTATTCCGCTCAAACATGTGCGCTCGACCTTGCTAACCGACGAACCATCGCCGTAAACGTGGCCGGCTGGGCAACAATCACGGCGGCGCGGCATGCGCCCATGTCCCGGTACGGGTGCGGCCCGCCGCTGCTCGTTTTCGGTGATGTCCAGTGCTCAAGGGATGTCGTGGTCCTGCTCGTGGTCTGCGTTGAAGACGGCGCCGAGGATCAGTTGCGCGGCGGCGTGCCGGTCGGTTCGGTTGGTGGCGGCCTGGATGTCGAGGTGACGGCGGGCTTGGCGCGGGGTGTAACCGCGGTCGATGAGTACGCCGATGGCCTGATTGACGTCGGAGGCAGCGCGCAGTTGAGCGCGGATGTTGGCTTTGGCGGGAACGGTGAGGTGCCCGTCGAGGGTGATCTCGCTCATTGGTCGTCCGGTGAGCCATGCCAGATCCGCGGCGAGGTCGACGAAGGTGCCCGGCGCCGCTGCATACAAGATGACGGCCACGGTCGTGGCGTCCTGGTCGGCGCCCACGGTGGGGAGCAGCACCTGCAGCGAGGTGCGGATGTCGCCCGCTTCGACCCCATCGGCCAACGTGGTGACGGTGAGCGGCGGATCGCTGTGCGACACAACCACGCTCAGACCGTGGTAGGTAGGGATGGCGGCGGCTGCGGCGATGGCCAATTGCTGCAGGCTGTGCGCGATGTCGGTGCCAGGATCATCCAGCGCTTCGGTCAGGATCTCCAGAGCGGCGACCATCGCGGCGGTAATTGTCACGAGCTGCGTGCTCCGCTGCGCGCTCCCGAGCGCGGATCGAGCCTGCCAAGGCCGGGCAGAGCGAGTCGCGGTGCCTGGTGGAGGATTCAGGATGCGGGTCAGGACCCTTCCTGGGATGGTGCCTCCACTGTCAAACGTACGCGGGCCGGGCCGCGCGTCGACAATGAGATCCGCCGCGATGAGTCCTTAAGTCGGTTTGTGGCGGGCGCGGGCGCGGCGCACGGCTTCGTCGACGATGCGCTGCGCCACGTCCGCCAATTTGCGGTGCTCGGCCTGACTCATAGCCCGCAGTTGGGTGAAGGCATCCTCGGCGCTGCGCCCGCTGCGTCCGCGCAGCAGACCGATCGCTTGATCGATCACCGGACGTGTCGATAGCGCCGTTTGCAGTTGGGCGGCCAGCGCCATCGCCTGAGCGAGGATCTGAGCATTGTGCACCGAGACCGCGGCCGGTTTGGCGAACAGTTCCCCGAGTTCGGCGGCGTGCTCGTCGAAGACGTCCTTGCCGTGGGCGTAGACGTTGATCGCTCCGACCACTTGGTCGGGCAGCAGCAGGGGTAGCGACAGCGCGCTGTGGATACCCATCCTGCCCACCCGCGGGCCGAACCGCGGCCACATCTTCTCTCCGCCGAGTGACCCGGAACGCACGGTTCGGCGCTCCAGCGCTGCGGTGATGCAGGGGCCCTCGTGCAGGGTGACGTACTGGATGTGATCGATCTCCGCGACGAATGGTGCGCTGGCCGCCAGCGCCTCGACCATGTTGTCGATTCGGTCGATTCGCAACAGGGTCACCCCAGCGCCCTCGGCGCCCGGTATTGCGTCGACCGCAAATGCCGCGACCTCAGAGAGCAACTCGGGCAGCCCGCGGCTACCTGCCACCAAGCTTGCTAAATCACCGATGGCGGTCTGCAGGTCGGCGGCATCGGCGCTAGCCTGCTCGTGGGTCAGTGCGCCGATGGGATTGCCGTGGACGCTGTCGGTGAACTCGGTCATGCTTATGCCACCTGTACTCGCTTAGGCTCCGCTCGGTGCTCGCCATGCCGAGACATAGCTCGGCGACCGTCCATGCGGCCCGACGGCCACCAAGTGGATTGTGACGCTAAGAGTACCGCCGTTTGCAGCTGTGGAAACGCGGTCGTTGCTGCAGTCCTTTCGTGCGGACCTCCTCGCCTGCAGACACTCACCGCCGGTAAAGTCGGCAAGCCATACCCGGGCCCGCCCTAAAGGGATTCGGCGGGTTGGTCTGCGCGCGTGTAGCGTTTGGGGTGCTGGGAATCTCAGCTGGTTCGGGATGAGTTTCGCTGTCCGCTGCAGAACTTGAGGAGCATTAGCTCCACGCCCCTACATGCCGGTGATCGTCTGCACCTCAGGATCACCATGATTACTCCACAGAGTTTTTCCACTCGACCAGCCACCTTGAAGCCTTGGCGACACCCTCGAACAACGACGGCTACGCAGGACGCCGCGAGCAGCCCGCAGCACAACTCACCGAAAGGTGCACAGCGATGAACGCGCTGGGCGTCGTCGTCGTTGCTCTCGTCCTGCTGTCGTTGTTGATGCTGACGATGGCGGTGCGGATCGTCAAACAATACGAGAACGGCGTGCTGTTCCGGCTGGGCCGGGTAATCGGAGAACGCCAACCTGGATTGCGGCTGATCATTCCGATTATTGATGTGCTGCCGCGAATTTCGCTGCGGATCGTGACGATGCCGATCCAATCCCAGGGCATCATCACCCGTGACAACGTCAGTGTCGACGTCTCGGCGGTGGCCTACTTCAAGGTCGTCGACGCGGTGAAGTCGGTGGTGGCGATCGAGAACGTCTATTCCGCGATCGATCAGATCGCCCAAACGACACTGCGTAAGGTCGTCGGTCAGCACACCCTGGACGAGACACTCTCAGAGACCGACAAAATCAACCTCGACATCCGCGCGATCCTCGACGTCACCACCATCGAATGGGGTGTGCAGGTCACGCTGGTGGAGCTCAAAGACATCCAGCTGCCCGACAGCATGAAACGGGCGATGGCCCGCCAAGCCGAGGCGGAGCGGGAGAAGCGGGCGAAAATCATTGCCGCCGAGGGAGAGTCGATGGCCGCCGCCGCCCTGGGTGATGCCTCTGACACCATGATGGCGCACCCCCTGGCGCTGCAGTTACGCAACTTGCAGACCCTGGTCGAACTCGGCGTGGACAAGAACACCACCGTCGTATTCCCGGCCCCGTTGATGTCGACGATCGCCGAACTGGGAACTTTCTTGGCGCGCGAAAGCGGCGCGGCAGCCCCCCTGGAGCTACAGCCACCGATCCCCACCCTGGCAGCGGCGGCCAACGGCACCCCCGGCGCAGGGAGGCGGGAGTGATCCCGGTCTACGAACTCGATCGACAAAGCGTCAACGACGTGTCGAGAAAGGGACACTCCCTGACGAGCGCCCCAACGTTGGAACCTGAACTGTTGCATCGGATGGACGCCTATTGGCGGGCGGCGAATTACCTGTCGGTGGGTCAGATCTATCTGTATGACAACCCGCTATTGAAGCGGCCGCTGGCGCTTTCAGATGTGAAACCGCTGGTGGTCGGCCATTGGGGGACCACGCCCGGGCAGAATTTCATCTATCTCCACCTCAATCGGGCGATCACCAAGTACGACCTGGATATGTTCTACGTTGCCGGCCCCGGCCACGGCGGCCCGGCCCTGGTCGCCAACACCTACCTTGAGGGCTCCTACAGCGAGATCTATCCCGACGTGAGCCGCGACGAGTCCGGGATCAAGAAGTTGTTCACCCAATTCTCTTTTCCCGGAGGCATTTCCAGCCATGTGGCACCGACGACTCCGGGTTCGATCCACGAAGGCGGGGAACTGGGCTACTCGTTGAGTCACGCGTTCGGCGCGGTGTTCGACAATCCGGACCTGATCGTGGCGTGCGTGATCGGCGACGGTGAAGCCGAGACGGGTCCGTTGGCGACGGCCTGGCATTCGACCAAGTTCCTGAATCCGATCAGTGATGGGGCGGTGCTGCCGATCCTGCATCTGAACGGCTACAAGATCAGCAACCCCACCGTGTTGGCTCGCATCGAACACGAGGAGCTGGACCAGTTCCTGCGCGGCTGTGGTTGGGATCCGCGCTACGTCGAGGGTGAGGAACCCGAGGACATGCACGAGCTGATGGCCACCGTCCTCGATTCGGTGATCGAGGATATTCACCGCGCCCAGCGCAAGGCGCGCGCCGAGGGCCAGACCACCCGCCCGCGCTGGCCGATGATCGTGTTGCGCTCCCCTAAGGGCTGGACCGGACCCAAAGAAGTCGATGGCGTGCAGATCGAAGGCACCTTCCGGGCGCACCAGGTGCCGCTGCTGGTCGATGAACAGCATCCAGGGCACGTCGAGCAACTCGAGAGCTGGATGCGCAGCTACAAACCCGACGAATTGTTCGATCAGAGCGGGCGACTGCTACCTGACCTGGCTGCGCTGGCCCCCCGCGGGCAACAGCGGATGGGCGCCAACCCGCATACCAACGGCGGTGTCTTGTTGCGTGACTTACGGATGCCCGACTTCCGTGCCCATGCGGTCGCGGTGGTCTCGCCGGGTGCGGTGGATGCTGAAGACACCGGAGTGCTGGGCACTTTTTTGCGCGATGTCATCGCGCTCAATGACGAGGCGCGCAACTTCCGGGTCTTCGGGCCCGACGAAACCCTGTCGAACATGCTCGGCGCGGTCTTCGAGGTCACCGACCGGCAGTGGGAGGCCCGCACCGTCGCAGGCGACGAGTTCCTCGCGCCGCAGGGGCGCGTGTTGGATTCGATGCTCAGCGAACATCAAAGCGAGGGTTGGCTGGAGGGTTATCTGCTGACCGGCCGGCACGGATTGTTCAACTGCTACGAGGCGTTCGTTCACATCGTCGACTCGATGTTCAACCAGCACGCCAAATGGCTCAAGGTCACTGCGCAACTGCCCTGGCGCCGTGACATTGCGTCGCTGAATTACCTTCTCGCCTCTCATGTTTGGCAGCAGGACCACAACGGCTTCACCCACCAAGACCCAGGCTTCTTGGACCACGTCGTCAACAAAAAGGCCGACATCGTGCGGGTCTACCTGCCGCCGGACGCCAACTGCCTGCTCTCGGTGGCTGACCACTGTCTGCGCAGCCGCCACTACGTCAACGTGATCGTCGCAGGCAAACGCGCGATGCCGCAATGGCTGAGTATGGACGACGCGGTGGTGCACTGCACCGAAGGCATCGGTATCTGGGAATGGGCCGGAAACGACTGCGGCGTCGACCCCGACGTGGTCCTTGGCTGCTGCGGGGACACCCCCACCTTGGAGGTGCTCGCCGCGGTGCAGATCTTGCGGGAACACCTGCCCGCCTTGAAGATCCGCGTGGTCAATGTCGTCGACCTGATGAAATTGCAGTCAGCCGGCGAGCACCCGCACGGTCTGAGCGACCGCGACTACGACGCCCTTTTCACCACCGACAAACACGTCATCTTTGCCTTCCACGGCTACCCGACGCTGATCCACCGACTCACCTACCGCAGAACCAACCCCAACCTGCACGTGCGCGGCTACATCGAAGAAGGCACCATCACCACCGCCTTCGACATGCGGGTGCAAAACAAACTTGACCGCTTCCACCTCGTCACCGACGTCATCGACCGCCTGCCGCAGCTCCGCGCGACCGGCGACTACCTCAAACAGACCATGGCCGACAAACTCGTCGAACACACCCATTACATCAGCACCCACGGCCAAGACCTGCCCGAAATCCGCAACTGGACGTGGAAGCCCCCACAATGACGACATCGACGGTCCGAGTGCCGGTGACGACCGTCGGTGCGTCGGGTGTGCCGCTGAGAGCCGCGGCGAACTCGTTGGTGGCCGGCAACGCAACCGCCGCTCACGCGTCGCCCGGTTGGCCGATAACAGTCCATCATCAATCGCCACGTCGTCGCGCCGCGCATCTTGGCGGGCTCGGCGCGTGGTAGCCGCTATCGCGTGTAGAGTTGGCAATGTTGGGAACCCAGCCAGTCCCGGATGAAATCAGCTGTCCGCCGCTGATTTAGAAGAAGAGCAACAGCTCGTGCCGGACGCGTCGGTGACAACCGTACGTTGGGATCACCTTGAGCTCTCTAAGCACCCTCCCCACGTCGAATGTTCCTGGTGTTCGGCAAAAATGGTCCGACCCCGTGAGTTTCGGCATTCTCAGTACCTATCCACCGACACCCTGCGGGCTGGCGACGTTTAGTGCGGCGTTGGCGAAAGGGTTGTCCGCGAACGGTTCTGACGTCGGCGTCGTCCGCGTCGCCGATGCGTCACCCTCCTCTGAGGCCCGCGTGATCCATGAATTGGTCAACGGTTCTGCGGCATCCGTGGCCGCCACTTGCGAATCGCTGAACGAGCGCGACATCGCGATCGTGCAGCATGAGTACGGCATCTACGGCGGTGTCGACGGCGACGAAGTGGTCGACATCCTCGCCGGGCTGCACATCCCGTCAATCGTGGTCGCCCATACGGTGCTCAAAGACCCGACGCCACACCAGCGTTCCGTGCTTGAAGCAATTGCTGCAATGGCGGCTCGGGTGGTTGTCATGTCTGAGGCGGCCGGTCAACGGCTGTGTCGCGGCTTCGACGTCGATCCGTGCAAAGTCACCATGATCGCGCACGGCGCGACCGTCCCGAGGCAGATCCCCCCGCCAGCGCGGCCGGACCGACCGATGCTGTTGACGTGGGGCCTGTTGGGGCCGGGAAAGGGCATCGAGCGGGTCATCGATGCGATGGGTACGCTGCGCGACCTCCCAGTCCGGCCGCGCTATTTGATTGCCGGCCGGACGCACCCCAAGGTTCTGGCGGCCGATGGCGAGGCATACCGCAACTCCCGGGCCCAACAGGCGCGGCTGCGCGGCGTAGCGGACTCGGTGTCCTTCGACGCCAGCTATCGCGACGTGTCATCGTTGACGGCGCTTGTCCAGTCGTCGGCCGTGGTTGTGTTGCCCTACGACTCCACCGATCAGGTCACCTCTGGTGTGTTGGTCGACGCCATCGCGAGCGGCCGGCCGGTCGTCGCCACCGCGTTTCCGCACGCGGTCGAACTGCTCGCCAGCGGGGCGGGGATCGTCGTCGGCCACGACGACCCAGGTGCGCTGACGTCCGCCCTGCTTCGGCTCCTGACCGAGCCGCAGCTGGCTGCGACCATGGCCGCGGAGGCCGCGCGATTGGCCCCACAGATGGCGTGGCCGATCGTGGCCAGCAGCTATCAGGTTCTGGCACAGCGCCTTCTCGCCGAGCGGTCGGCGCTGGTATGACCGCCACCCTGCCGACCCCAGTGTTCGACCACCTGTTGCATTTGACCGACGGTCGCGGCACGTTCGAGCACGCCTGTTTCGCTGAGCCCCGGCCCGAGCACGGCTATTGCACCGACGACATGGCCAGGGTTCTCGTCGTCGCCGCCCGGGAGCCCTACTCGGGCGGGGACGTCAACCGCCTCGCGCGGGTGGCCGTGCAGTTCCTGAACAATGCGCAGTCCTACGACGGGACCTGCCGAAACCGGATGGACAGCAAGGGTCGTTGGGAGGACGAGCCTTCCCTGGGGGATTGGTGGGGGCGCTGCATCTGGGGACTGGGAACTGCCGCTGCCCATAGTGACGTGGGTCTGGTTCGCCGAGTGGCCGTCGTTCAGTTTGAGCGCGCCGCCAAGGCGCGGTCGCCGTGGCCCCGGGCGATGGCATTCGCGGCGCTGGGCGCCGCCGAACTGCTTTCCATCGACCCCGGGCATGGCACCGCACGCAAACTCCTGACCGACTACGCGGACTTCGTGGCCAAACCGAACGGCAACCCGGCCTGGCCGTGGCCGGAGCCGAGACTCACCTACGCGAATGCGGTTCTCGCTGAGGCGATGATCGCTGCGGGCGTTGCGCTAGACGACTCGACACTGCGACAACAGGGCTTGGATCTGTTGGGTTGGCTGGTCGAATATGAAACGGCGGATGGTCATCTCTCACCTACGCCCGCAGCGGGCAGAGGGCCGGACGATATTCGGCCTGCGTTCGATCAGCAGCCGATCGAGGTGTCCGCCCTCGCCGATGCGTGCGCGCGTGCCGCTGCCGTTGACAGCGGCACGATCTGGCGCGACGGAGTCTTGGCGGCTGGCGCCTGGTTCATGGGTGTCAACGACGCGCGCCAGCTGATGTGGGACCCGCAGACCGGCGGTGGATTCGACGGTTTGCACAGCGATGGGGTGAACCGCAACCAGGGCGCGGAGTCGACTCTGGCAGTGGTCTCGACCATGCAGCATGCTCGGTGCTTCTCGACTGTGCGGCAATGACTTCCGTGCAGGCAGGGCTCGTCACGCGCAGCCCGCACCGACTCGCGGCCAACCCGTCGCGGGTCATCACCCGACTCTTCGTACCCGGCCAAGAAGGTTTCGAGCACCAGGAGTCCCGAGCGGGAGCGGTGCTGTCACGGATTCTGGCCCTGGACGAGGAGCAGGTGCGGTCATCACTAGACGACGTCTTCACCCACTTCGACGGACGTCACCGCGATCTTGTCGGCACCTTCCGCCGGCACGCCCGCGAACTCGCGGATCGGCTGGATCCCGGCAGCGAACTCTCCGAGGCGCGAATGTTGTTGCTGGGCGCGACGTTCACCAGCGAGTACGCCATTGAAGGTGCGGCGCTGTGCAACCCCAGCATGGTGGCCCATCCCGACCAGACCGGGATAGTCGCCGGCAGCCTGCGATTCGTGATGAGCGTCCGGGGCATCGGTGAGGGGCATCGTTCTTCCATCGGCTTCCGGACCGGCGTCATCGACGCAGCCGGCGGCATCACGATCGACGATTCGGCCCCGTTCGCCACCGTCGGATCACCCAGACCCGCCCACCTCGACGCAGCCGTCTTCCGCAGTGAACTCGTTTGGCTCGACGAAGCGGGCGAGGTCGCCGATTATGTGCTCGGCGGTCTCGGCCCGATCTTCACCCGAACTGCTCTCAATCAACAACTCGCTAAGCTCCAGACTCATCTGAGCACCCGCGCCCACGCCGAGGCGACAATTTCCGCATTCCGCAGCATCGCCGAACGGTCCTACGCCGTCGAATTCGCCGACCACATAACACTTTCCGAGCGGGTCCTGTGGCCCTCGATGAGCGGCGAGCTAGCCGGCATGGAAGACGCACGCTTCGTCCGCTTCGTCGACGATGACGGCTCCACCACCTTCTATGCCACCTACACCGCGTATAGCGGATCCCACATCAGCCAGCAACTCCTGCAGACCGAGGATTTCCAATCCTTCACCTCCGCGCCGATCGTCGGAACGGCGGCTGCCAACAAGGGTCTGGCGCTGTTTCCGCGCCGGATTCGCGGGCACTTCGCCGCCATGTCGAGATCAGATCGGGAATCGAATACGGTTGCCTACGCCGATCATCTGTGCGTGTGGCCGAATGCGTTTGCCTGCCAGAGCCCGACGCGGGCTTGGGAGGTGCTACAAATCGGCAACTGCGGTCCGCCCATCGAAACCGAAGCCGGGTGGCTGGTATTGACCCACGGCGTCGGCCCGATGCGCACGTACCACATCGGGGCGATTCTGCTTGATCTCGACGACCCGACACGCATCCTTGGTCAGCTACCGCAACCGCTCCTGAGCGCCGCCACTGACGAGCGGGACGGCTACGTGCCTAATGTCGTCTACTCCTGCGGCGCGCTGGTCCACGCCGACACCCTGGTGCTGCCGTACGGCATCAGTGACGCCGCCATCGGGATCGCCACCGTTCGGCTACCCGAACTCCTTGCGGCGCTGAGCTGTTGATAATCAGGAGATTTGAAACCTGCTCGCTTCTGCGCAGCAGGCCTGCAGCTGTCCTTCTAAGTCGGCGATCTCGCCGACTAGCACCCGCGAGCGCTCGTCATGGCCTGCTCGCATCGACGGATCTCCGGAGGCTGAGCGATCGATGAGACCGTACCGCCTGGCAATGTTCGATCTCGACGGCACGCTCGCGGCGTCCAAGAGCGAAGTATCGCCGGCCACCGCGTACATGCTGTGCGATTTGCTCTCGGCCATCGACGTGTGCATTATTTCTGGCGGACGCTTCGAGCAATTCGATGCGCAGGTATTACGCCAGCTTGGCAAGCTGTGCGACCTCAAGCGTCTGCACTTGATGCCCACGTGCGGGACCCGTTACCTGCGATGGGATGCAGGAGCCTGGACCGAAGTATTTTTTGAGAAGCTGTCTTCCGACGAGAAGAACCGTGCGTGTGAAGTGCTGAGGGCCGGGGCCGAAAAGCTCGGCTTCTGGACGGACGCTACTTGGGGCCCCGCGATCGAGGATCGCGGCAGCCAGGTCACCTATTCGGCACTTGGCCAGAGCGCACCCGGCAACGTGAAATCAGCGTGGGATCCGGACAATTCGAAGAAGGAGTCGTTGCGTAAGTTTGCGGCAGAAAGACTCCCGGATCTCGAGGTCAGAAGCGGCGGCTCGACCTCGATTGATGTGACACGGCGCGGTATCGACAAGGCTTACGGAGCAAGGAAGCTCATGCTGGCACTCCGCCTGACCGAAAGTAGCATCCTCTTCTTCGGCGACCGGTTGGACCCGGGCGGCAACGACTATCCCATCAAGGCAATGGGCATCGACTGCATCGAGGTTCACGGCTGGGAAGACACGATTTCGAAGGTGACGAATGCGCTTGGCGATCTAATGAGTTAATTCTGTGAATTCCGGAATGGGCGAAAGCTTTTGTCGGCTGAACAAGTGCTACGTGTACGCAGGCTGAACGAGAATCCAGTCCGGAAAATCCTGATCTTGTCGGCATCGCTAGCTGACTGTTCCCTGCAGCTCGCAGATCACCACTGGGATGTCGCGAGTGGTGCGTCGTTGATAGCCGGCGTAGCCCTTATAAGCCGCAACGATTTTCGGCCAAAGGTCGGCCTTTTCAGCCGCATCGGCGGTCCGGGCGTGGATCGTTCGTCGCTCACCATGGATCACGATCTCAGCGTCGGGGTGGGCCTGCAGATTCTGGTACCAGTCAGGGTTGCGATCGTCGCCGCCTTTGGAGGCGACCAGCACCACGCGTCGTTCGTCGTGCACCGGCGCGGTCAGGTAGCAGGATCGGGGGAGCCCGGATTTGCGTCCGGTGGTGTGGAGTTCGACCAGTGGCATCCCGAACGGCTGGGCGAGGAGCCGGCGCCCGGTGGTCGTGAGGATGACGCGATGGGCGAGGTTCATCAGCTTGGCGCCGCTGTCTTTGATGGTGTTGCGATTCATCACGAATTCCTCCTCGGTCGTCAGGGCTTCTGCAGTTGCTCTGCGAGCATCACGATGATGCCGCTGGGGCCTCGGATATAGGTGAGCTTGTACGCGTCCTGGTAGGTCGCCACGCCGCGAAGCGGATGACACCCGTGCCGCGCGGCGATTTCGAGGGCCTCCTCGATGTCGTCGACGGAGAAGGCGACGCGATGCATGCCAATCTCGTTAGGCGCGACAGGCTTTGATTCAACGGCCTTCGGGTGGATGTACTCGAAGAGCTCAACGCGACCGTGGCCATCGGGTGTCTCGAGCATCGCGATGTTGGCGTGGTTGCCGTCGAGGCCGACGGCGGTGTCGGTCCACTCTCCACCGACCGTGTCACGGCCGACGATCGTCAGTCCGAGATCGGTGAAAAAGGCGATCGTCGCTTCGAGATCGAGAACAGCGATCCCGACATTCTCGAGTTTGATGGCCATTGGTCGCATGCTAGCGCTGAGTTAGAGGCGAGACGGAGGTCTGTCCGGTCATGAGAAAACTGAGCTACAGCTTCACGGTGTCGCTGGACGGCTATGTCAACGACCGCGCGGGAAGCATCGACTGGACCGAGCCGGACGACGAGCTACACCAGTTCCACAACGACAGATATCGGGAGATCGAGATCTCGCTGCACGGCCGCCGGCTCTACCAGCTGATGGCGGGGCACTGGCCGCACGTGCCCGCGACCGCGTCACGGATCGAGCGTGAGTTCGGCTTGCTGTGGACGGACAAACCCAAGGTCGTCTTCTCCCGAACGCTCACCGAGGTCGACTGGAACAGCACCCTGGTCCGTGACAACGCGGTCGAAGAGATCCGCAGGCTCAAAGCCGGAGGCGACGGCGTGATGGAAGTCGGTGGCGCAAGCCTGGCGGCTTCGCTGATACCGCACGGGCTTATCGACGAGTATCAGCTGTTCGTCTATCCCGTGGTGCTCGGTGGCGGCACGCCCCTCTTCCCGCCACTCGACAAGCGGATTCAGCTCCGGTTGGTGGACACAAGGCAGTTCAACACCGCGACGATGCTGCGCTACATCGCCGAGTGATTTAGACCCCGGCCCCTGGATTCAAGATGCCCTGCGGGTCCAGTGCATCTTTGATGCGACGGTTCAGCGCCATCGCTTCGGGACCGAGGTAGTCGTCCAGCCACGGTCGCTTCAGCCGGCCGACACCGTGCTCGCCGGTGATGGTGCCGCCCAGATTCAGTGCCAGCTCGATGATTTCGCCGTACGCCAACTGGGCCCGCTCGCTCTGCGCCGAGTCCTCGGGGTTGTAGACGATCAGTGGATGGGTGTTGCCGTCGCCGGCATGCGCGATCACCGCGATCATCAGGTCGCGCCGCTCGGCAATCGAGGCGATCCCGCCGACCAGGTCGGCCAGCGCCGGCAATGGCACGCCGACGTCCTCGAGCAGCAGTGGCCCCTTCTCCTCAACCGCCGGGATGGCGAATCGGCGGGCGGCGACAAAGGCCTCGCCCTCCTCGGGGTCAGAGGTCGAAAAGACCTCTGTTGCACCGAATTCGGCGAACGTCGCGGCCATGAACTCGGCGTCGTCGCTGCCCCCGCGGCCCCGCTCGTCGGAAGCGGCCACCAGCATCGCGGCAGACGAGCGGTTCAGCCCCATCCGCAGCTTGTCCTCGACGGCGTTGATAGTCGCCGAGTCCATGAACTCGAGCATCGCCGGTCGCAGCCCCGAAGTCACCGCGAGCACCGCTTTGCAAGCGGCCTCTACCGACGCGAAGTCGGCGACCACCGTGCTCAACGGTTGCTGGGCCGGCACCAGCCGCAGTGTCACCTCGGTGATCACGCCCAGCACGCCCTCGCTGCCGACGAACAATTTGGTCAGGCTCAGCCCGGCAACATCTTTCAAACGGGGCCCACCGAGTCGGACCGCGGTGCCGTCGGCCAGCACCACCTGCACGCCGAGCACGTAGTCGGTGGTGACGCCGTACTTGACGCAGCACAGCCCGCCCGCATTAGTGGCGATGTTGCCGCCGATGCTGCAGATCTCGTACGACGACGGATCGGGCGGATACCACAGGCCGTACTCGGCGACGGTCTTTTTCACCTCGGCGTTGAGCAGCCCGGGTTGGCACACCGCGGTGCGCGTGACCGGGTCAACGACGATGTCGAGCATCTTCTCCGTCGACAGCACGATCCCGCCGTCGACCGCGGTGGCGCCACCGGACAAACCCGTGCCCATCCCGCGGGTCACCACCGGAATCCGGTGAGCGGTGGCCCAGCGCAGCACGGTCTGGACCTCTTCGGTCCGCTTCGGGCGCACCACGGCCATCGGCTTGCCGGCGGTCGGATCGAGGGCGCGGTCCTGCCGGTATCCCTCGGTGATGGCGGGGTCGGTGACGACCATTCCCTCGGGTAGCTCGGCGATCAGGCCGGCCAGCGCGTCAGCGGCCATGCGTCGATCTTACGGAGATCCAATGGCCACTGGACCGCCGCCGCTGGTACACAGTGGAGCTGTGAACCTGGCCCACCCGCGCACCGGCGCGCTGTTCGCCTCCCCAGTGCCGCCCGGCACCGGGTGGCCCGGCGATCCGGCGACGGCCCGCTCGGCGGTCGCGTCCAACGCGGCGCAGGTCGAAGCGATGGCCGTGGCCGCCACAACGCTCGAGCAGCTCGACGCCGAGATATCGGTCTGCCGGGCCTGCCCGCGGCTGGTCGAGTGGCGGGAAGAGTCGGCGCTGACCAAGCGACGGTCGTTCGCCGACCAGCCCTATTGGGGCCGGCCGGTTCCGGGTTGGGGTGACGAGCGTCCCCGGATCGTGGTCGTCGGCCTGGCCCCGGCGGCCAACGGCGCCAACCGAACCGGTCGGGTATTCACCGGCGACCGCTCCGGTGACTTTCTGTATGCCGCGATGCATCGCGCCGGTTTGGCCAACTCGCCGATCGCCGTCGACGCCGCAGATGGATTGCAACTCAATGACATCCGGGTGGTGGCCGCCGTGCGATGCGCACCCCCGGCCAACGCGCCGACGCCGGCTGAGCGGTCGACATGCGCGCCATGGCTGACCGCCGAGTGGCGGCTGGTCGGCGGTGACACCCGAGTGATCGTGGCGCTGGGCGCGTTTGGATGGCGTTCCGCGCTCGACATGGTCCGCGCGAGCGATGGCCAGGTGCCCCGGCCGCAGCCGAAGTTTGGCCACGCGGCCACCGCGACGGTGCACGCCGGCCACGGCGAGGTGAGGTTGCTGGGCTGCTACCACCCCAGCCAGCAGAACACCTTCACCGGAAAACTGACCCCCGCGATGCTCGACGAGATCTTCGCCCAGGCGAAGGCAATGGCAGGACTATCTCCGTGACTGCGAGCGTTGACCACCTCATGCGGCTTTCTGTCCTCGACCTCGTCCCCGTCCGCACCGACCAGACCACCGCCGATGCGGTCCAGGCCACCGTCGGCCTCGCCCAAACCGCCGACCGGCTGGGGTTCACCCGTTACTGGGTCGCCGAACACCACAACATGCCCTCGGTCGGCGCCACCAGCCCTCCCGTGCTGATCGCCTACCTCGCTGCGCAGACCACGCAGATCAGGCTGGGCTCCGGCGGCGTCATGCTGCCCAACCACGCACCGCTGGCAGTCGCCGAGCAGTTCGCGCTGCTGGAAGCGGCGGCCCCGGGCCGTATCGACCTCGGCATCGGCCGCGCGCCCGGATCGGACCCGGTGACGTCGGTACTGCTGCGTGGTGCGGCGGGTCGCGACGACCGCGACATCGACCAGTTCCCCAATTACGTCGACCATGTCCGCGCGATGATGAGCGCCAAGGGAGTGCAGGTCGAGTTGCGCGACGGCGACTACGTCCTCAAGGCCACCCCGGCCGCCGCCAGCGAGCCACGGCTGTGGCTGCTCGGGTCGTCGATGTACTCCGCTCAACTGGCCGCCGCCAAGGGCCTGCCCTACGTCTTCGCCCATCACTTCTCCGGCCAGGGAACTGAAGAGGCGCTGGATATCTACCGGTCGCAGTTCGTGCCCAGCGCGCTGACCGCAGAACCGGTGACCTTCTTGACCGTCAACGCCGCCGTCGCTGAAACCCGCGAGGAGGCAACGGCTTTGATCATGCCCAACCTGCACATGATGGCCCGCCTGCGGACCGGTCAACCCCTGGGGCCGGTCGAGCTCGTCGAGGACATCGACGATGCGAAACTCACGCCGCAGATGCGGCATGTCGTCGACAGCGGGCTGCAGCGAGCCGTCGTCGGGTCGCCCGCCGAGGCCGCCGGGCAGGTGAACGAGCTGGCGCAGCGGTTCGGGGTCGACGAGGTGATGATCCATCCCGTCGCATCGGCCCACCGCGGTACCGACCCGAAAACCGCTCCCGCGCGCGAAAAGACGCTGGAGCTGTTGGCGAAAGAGCTGTTTTAGCGCGGCGTCAGCTTGACCACCGGAATTGGTCGCGACGTCCGCTTCTGATATCCCTCGTAACGGTTGGCGTTGTTCTTGTTGACGATCTGCCACAGCCGCGCGTAGTCGGGGTCATCGGGTAGCACCGGTGTGGCGGTAGCGGCGAATCGCTTTGGGCCGACGTTGATTTCGACGTTCGGGTCGGCCTTCAGGTTGTGATACCAGCCCGGCGCTTTCGGGTCGCCTCCCTTCGATGCCACCACCAGGTAGGCGTCGCCGTCACGCGCGTAGGTCAGAGTGTTGTCGCGGGCCTGACCGGTCTTGGCGCCGACGGTGTGCAGGATGAGGTTGACCGGGCCGAAGGGGATCCGGTGTCCGATTCGCCCATCGGTGGCTTTGTAGATCCGGTCGTGCAGGCTGAGCAGCGGCATACCGATCTGCTTTTCGATCCATAGCGAGATGTCCATGTCGCTCAGTCTTGCGGAGCGGAGTCCACTTCCGCCAGCGCGTCCCGCAGGATCCGGCCGGTCGACTCGCGGTCGGGGTCGCGGCGCAGGAGTAGCCCCTTGGCGACCGACAGCTTGTCGCCGTTGCGCCGCGGCAGCACATGCAGATGGATGTGGAAGACCGTCTGGAAGGCGGCCTGACCATCGTTGATCGCGATGTTGGTGGCGTCGGCCAACTCTGTCGCGCGCGCCGCCTTGGCAATACGCTGTCCGATCGCTGCCATGCCGGCCAACGTCTCCGGTGAGGTGTCGGTCAGGTCGACCGAGTGCTGCTTGGGCACCACCAGGGTGTGGCCGCGGGTGAAGGGACGGATGTCGAGGAAGGCCAGATAGGCATCGTCTTCGTAGACCCGGATGGCCGGGGCCTGGCCGACGACGATCGCGCAGAACACACAGGACATAAGACGCCACGGTAGCGGTCCGCCGCGCCGGTCAAGTGAGTAGTCTGCCTCGACGTGGACGTAGCTGATCTGGCCTTCGCGGGAGCGGCCGAGCAGGCGCGGATGCTGGCCGCGGCCGCCATCACCGCTCCGGCGTTGCTGGAGATCTACCTCGAGCGGATCGCGCGACTGGACCCGCGGTTGCGCAGCTACCGGGTGGTGCTGGCCGAAACCGCGCGCCAGGAAGCGTTGGCCGCGCAGCGCCGCCTCGACGCCGGTGAGCGACTGCCGCTGCTCGGCGTTCCGGTCGCGATCAAGGACGACAACGACGTCGCGGGAGAAATCACCGCGTGCGGCAGCAGCGCGGTCTCGACCCCGGCAGCCCGGGATGCGGAGGTGGTCCGGCGGCTGCGTGCGGCGGGTGCGGTGATCATCGGCAAAACCGCTGTGCCCGAATTGATGATCTTCCCGTTCACCGAATCGCTGACGTTCGGGGTGACCCGTAATCCGTGGGACACCGCGCTGACGCCCGGCGGAAGTAGCGGCGGCAGCGGCGCCGCGGTGGCCGCCGGGCTGGCGCCGCTGGCACTGGGCTCCGACGGCGGCGGCTCGATCCGGATCCCGTCGGGCTGGTGCGGTCTGTTCGGGATCAAACCGCAGCGGGACCGGGTCCCGCTGGCGCCGCACCACGACGCCTGGTGCGGGCTCAGCGTGAATGGTCCGATCGCGCGCACCGTGGAAGATGCCGCGCTGTTCCTGGACGCCACGACCACGCTCCCAGCCCCCGACGGCGGCTTCGTCGGCGCCGCCGGAACGCACCCGGGCCGGCTTCGAATTGCGTTGAGCACCAAGGTCCCACCGCCGCTGATCGCCAAGGTGGGCAAGGAGCAGCGGGCCGCCGTCGACGCGGCGGGCGCACTGCTGCGCGACCTCGGCCACGAGGTCGTCGTCCGCGACCCGGACTATCCGCCGGCCGCGGTCTACGGCAACTTCCTGCCGCGCTACTTCCGCGGGATCTACAACGACGTCCGCGTGATGCCGCATCAGGACCGTCTCGAAAAGCGGACCCGCAACATGGCCCGCATCGGTTCGCTGATCCCCGACGGGCGGATGGCCAAGATCCGGGCCGGGGAAGCCGCGTTGGCCGGGCGGATCCAGTCGATCTTCGACGACGTCGATGTCGTCCTCACCCCCGGCAACGCCGGCGGCCCCTCGCGGATCGGGGCCTACCAACGCCTCGGCGGCATCGCGACCCTGCTGGCCGTCTCCCAGCGGGTGCCGTTTTTCGAGATCTGGAATCTGACCGGGCAACCCGCCGCGGCCCTGCCATGGGGCTTGGACGCCAAGGGCATTCCGCTGTCGATCCAGCTGGTCGGGCGTCCGAACGACGAGGCGACGCTGGTGTCGCTGAGCGCGCAGATCGAGGCCGCCCGACCGTGGGCACAGCGCCGCCCGCCGGTGTCATGACCGCGCGATCATCCGCCAGGCCTGCAGTTTGTGGCCCGCCGGCATTGCGCGGGCCGGGCTGCTCGACGGCAACACCAGGTAGTCGACCGCAGCATCGACGTTGACAAGTCTTCTGAACAGCTGCTGCGCGGCGCTGCCGTTGAAGCAGACTTGGGTGATCGACGGATAGTCGGCGAACAGCTGACGAAAGTCGTTGGCCACCACACTGTTCGGGTCGATCTTGGCATCCGCGCTGCCGGCGCGGCGGCATGCGTGCAGCACATCCCACAACGCCATGCCGGCCGATTGCAGTGCGCCCAAACGGCTTTCGTAAGACGCCGCCGGGTCGAAGCCGAACAGCTCAGCGGTGATAGGCCAGAACGCGTTGCGCGGGTTGCCGTAGTACTGCCCGGTCTCGAGTGACAGCACGCTGGGGAACGAGCCCAGGATCAGCAACCTCGCAGTGCCGTCGACGACCGGCGGGAACCCGTGGAGCAGCGGCGTGGCCATCCGATAACTTGACCACGTGGACCACGCGGAAATCGAGAAGCTGCTCGACGGACTGGAAGGCGATGCCCGTGCCGAGCGCGCCGAGCTGATCGAATGGCTCTTCGAACAAGGCATCAGCGCCGACGAGATCCGGTCGGCGCCGGTACCGATGCTGGTGGCGTCACGTCGGCTGATCGGCGACGACGGCGATTTTGTCTCGACGCGGGAGATCAGCGAAGAAGCCGGCATCGACCTGGAATTCCTGGAACGCGTGCAGCGCGCCATCGGCCTGGTACGGGTCGACAACCCCGACGCGGTCGTGCACCTGCGGGCCGACGGGGCTGCCGCCGCACACGCCAAGGAATTCCTCGACCTCGGGATTCATCCCGACCAAGTGGTGCAGGTGGTTCGCGTTCTCGCGGAAGGGCTTTCGCATGCCGCCGAGGTGATGCGTGGCACCGCGTTGTCGACCATCCTGCAGCCCGGCGCTCGCGAAGTGGATACCGCGAAAGCGTCGCAGGCGCTGGTGGGTCGTATCGCGCCGCTGCTTGGGCCGATGATCGAGGACATGCTGTTCATGCAGCTGAGGCACATGATGGAGACCGAGGCCGTCAATGCCAGCGAGCGGGCCGTGGGCGCACCGCTGCCAGGGGCGCGCCACATCACCGCCGCGTTCGCTGACCTGGTCGGCTTCACCGCCCTGGGCGAGGAGGTGCCGCCCGAGGAGCTCGGACAACTGGCCAACCGACTTGCCGATCTCGCCCGGGATGTCGCCTCGCCGCCGGTGCGTTTCATCAAGACCATCGGCGATGCAGCGATGTTCATCTGCACCGAACCGGCACCGCTGCTCGACGCCATGCTCAAGCTCGTCGACCTCACCGATGGCGACGACGACTTTCCTCGACTCCGGGCGGGGATCGCGTCGGGGGACGCGGTGAGCCGGGCCGGGGATTGGTTCGGCAGCCCGGTGAACACCGCGAGTCGAGTGACCGCGGTGGCGCGGCCGGGCACGGTGCTGGCCGCCGAGTCGGTGCGCGACGAACTCGGCGACGACTCGGGGTTCAGCTGGTCATTTGCCGGTGGGCGCAAGCTCAAAGGCATCAAGGGCGAGGTGAAGCTGTTCCGTGCCCGTCGCGGCGAAAGCTGATTCAGCCCGGGGCGAACGGGCGCCCATCTGCAATGCAACGATGTAATCATGTAAGCATGAGACAACATCATGGACACGGGCGGCGGCACGGCCGTCCCGGCGGCTGGCAGCAAGCCGGCCAACCCGAAGCAGGCGACGCCGCCGATTGGTTCGCCGGACGCCTGCCGGATGCCTGGTTCGACGGCGACCCCACCGTCGTCGTCGACCGCGAAGAAATCACCGTCATCGGAAAGCTGCCGGATCCGGATGGATCAGCGACCGATGAAAATCAAGCGCACGCGGAGGGCCGGGCCTCGCGATTTCGTGAGGACACTCGGTCGGAGCGGATGAGTATCGCCGACGAAGCGCAGAGCCGATACGGCCGCAAGGTTTCCTGGGGTGTGGAGGTGGCCGGCGAGCCGGTCTTGTTCACCCACATCGCCGTTCCGGTGATGACGCGGTTGAAGCAACCGGAGCGCCAGGTTCTCGACACCTTGGTGGACGCCGGCGTGGCGCGGTCGCGCTCCGACGCGCTGGCCTGGTCGGTCAAGTTGGTCGGCGAGCACACCGAAGAGTGGCTGGCCAAGCTGCGTGACGCGATGTCCGCCGTCGACGACGTGCGGGCCGAGGGACCCGAGCTCTAACCTCAGCAGTCACAGCTCTGAGGGCACAACCTTTTTTATTCTGTGACCGCGGGCGATATCACGGTTTCGGTAGTGATATCGCCCGTGGTCGCGTTTCCCAAAATGGGTGAGGGTTGGGACTTGGTGCTGGTGTGGCCGGTGAGAACATGGCTACAACTGAGTCATCCGGTAGTAGGCACCACGGTAGGCCAGCAGCTCGCGGTGGTTGCCCCGCTCGACGATCTTGCCCGACTCCATCACCAGAATCACGTCTGCGTCGCGGATCGTCGAAAGACGATGGGCGACAATGAAACTTGTCCGGTCGCGGCGAAGTTCGCGGGTGGCCTTGGCAATCAGCAGCTCGGTGCGGGTGTCCACCGAACTGGTCGCCTCATCCAGCACTAGTAGTTGTGGGCGGGCCAGGAATGCCCTCGCAATGGTGATCAGCTGTCGCTCCCCGGCGCTGATGTTGCTCCCGCCGTCGCTCACCTGGGTGTCGTAGCCGTTGGGCAGCGAGTGCACGAACCGGTCCACGTAGGCCGCCGTGGCCGCCGCGACCACCTCTTCGTCGGACGCGTCGGGCCGCCCGTAGGCGATGTTCTGCGCGATGGTCCCGCTGAACAACCAGGTGTCCTGCAACACCATCCCGATGCGCGAGCGCAGCGAATGCCGGCTCACCCTGGCGATGTCGACGCCGTCGATCAGAATCCGCCCGGAGTCGACGTCATAGAACCGCATCAGCAGGTTCACCAGTGTCGTCTTGCCCACGCCCGTCGGTCCGACGATCGCGACGGTGCTGCCCGGTTCGGCGGCGAACGACAGGTCGTCGATCACCGTGGTGCCCGGCTGATAGCCGAAGCTGACGTGGTCGAATTCGACTCGGCCCGTTGGTGGCTCGCCGTCGGGTAGTGACTCCGGGCGGTCCGGAGGCTCCTCGGGCTCGTCGAGCAGCTCGAACACCCGCTCGGCGCTGGCCACCCCGGATTGCAGCGCGTTGTACATCGAGGCCACTTGGTTCAGCGGTGCGTTGAACTGGCGTACGTATTGGATGAACGCCTGGATGTTGCCTACGGTGATCTGTCCGCTCGCCACCTGAATGCCGCCAACGACGGCGACCGCGACGTAACTGAGGTTGCCGATGAACCCGGTCGCCGGGGCCACCATGCCCGAGATCAGTTGGGCGCCAAAGCTTGCCTGGTACATGTCGTCGTTGAGTCGGCGGAACTCGTCTTCGGTCCTGGCCCGCTGCCCGTAGGTCCGCACCAGGGTGAAGCCGCTGTAGCTCTCTTCGATGTGTGCGTTGAGCCGGCCCGTGTTGGTCCACTGCGCGAGGAATAGTCGTTGGGAACGCCGGGCGATTGCCCGCGTCACGATGATCGTCAGCGGCACGGTCAGCAGGGTCAGCCCGGTCAGCAGTGGTGAGATGCTCAGCATCATCAGCAGGACGGTCGCGACAGTCAGCACGGCGCTGACCAATTGGGTAATCGTCATCGACAGCGACGTCTGCAGGTTGTCGATGTCGTTGGTGACCCGGCTGAGGATCTCGCCTCTTCGCCGGGTGTCGAAGTAAGCCAGCGGCAGCCGATGCAACTTGTCCTCGACTTGCGCGCGCAGCGCCTGCAACGATCGTCGCACCGTAACGTTGAGGAGCCGGGCCTGCGCGTAAATCATGACGGCGGCAACCAGATACATGCCCAGCGCCAGCGCGAGGGTGCGGGCTATCGCGCCGAAGTCGACGCCGTGGCCGGGCACTACGTGCATGCCCGACAGCAGGTCGGCGAAGGCGTTATCGCCGTGCGCCCGCGCCGCGGCGACGGCCTGTCCTTTGGTGATGCCCGAGGGCAGCCGGCGGCCGATGACGCCGTTGAAGAGCAGGTCGGTGGCGTGGCCGAGAATGCGCGGTACGACGACACCGACGACGGTGCCGAGGATGCTCAGCGCCATCACCGCGATCGCTGTGTGCCGCTGCGGAGCAAGCAGCTTCACCAAGCGGACCGTCGAACCGCGAAAGTCACGCGGTCGCATGGCCGGGGGAGCGGGCGCCTGCCGCTTGACCGTCGTCATCGCGCACCGCCCACTTCGGCGTCCAGTGACTGTGATTCGGCGAACTCTCGGTAGGTCGCCGACTCCGTCAACAGCGTCTGGTGCGTGCCGGTGCCCACGATCCGCCCGTCCTCGATGACAATCACCTGGTCGGCATCGATAACCGTCGAAATACGTTGGGCTACAACGACTATTGTCGCATCTGCGGAGATCTCGGAGAGTCTGGCGCGTACCAGGGCGTCGGTGTGCACGTCGAGTGCGGAGAACGCGTCGTCGAACGCGTAGATCGCCGGCCGGCGGATCACCGCCCGCGCGATCGCCAATCGCTGTCGCTGCCCGCCAGAGAAGTTGATCCCGCCCTGCGCGACGCGCATCTGCAGGCCGTCGGGGTGGGCACGGACGAATTCGTCGGCGGCCGCCACCCGCAACGCCTCCCAGATCTCGTCGTCGGTGACTGTATGTCCCGGCGCGGCGCCGAACTGCAGGTTGTCGGCGACGGTTCCGGAGAACAGGTAGCCGCGCTGAGGCACCAGCCCGATCGTCGACCACAACTCGTCGATATCGCGGTCACGCACGTCGACCCCGCCGACCTCTACGGCACCCGAGGTCGCGTCATACAACCGGCAGAGCAGCGCCACCAAAGTCGACTTTCCCGAGCCAGTGCTGCCGATGATCGCGGTGCTGGTGCCCGGTCGTGCTGTCAGCGAGATATCCTGCAGCACAGCACGATCCGCGCCGGGGTAGCGGAACGACGCGCGGTCGAGCTGAATCAAGCCCGGGGCCGCGGTCGGCCGCACCGGATTGGACGGGTTGCGCACGGCGGGGGTCGTCGACAGCACCTCGGTGATCCGTTCGGCGCACACCGCGGCCCGCGGCAACACCATCACCGTCATCGTCGCCATCAGCACGGCCATCAGGATCTGGGCGAAGTACACCAGGAACGCGATCAGCGACCCAACCTGCATCCGTCCGCTGTCGATTCGCAAGCCGCCGAACCAGATCAATGCCACGCTGGAGCAGTTGATGGTGAGCGTGGTGACCGGCAGCATCAGTGCCTGCCAGTTGCCGGCGGCCTGCGCGGTGCCGGACAGCGCCACGTTGGCCTCGTCGAACCGCTGACGCTCGAAGGGCTCCCGCGCGAAAGCGCGCACCACCCGCACACCGGACAATTGCTCGCGCATGACCCGGTTGATGCTGTCGATCAGTCGTTGCATGCTGCGGAACAGCGGCAGCGTCCGCGAGATGATCCAATAGTTGGCCACCACCATCACCGGAATGCTGACCAGTAGCAGCCACGACAGCCCGGCGTCCTGGTGAACGGCCATCGCGATGCCGCCCAGGCACATGATCGGCGCGGCGACCAGCACCGTGAAGCCCATCTGGACCAGGAACTGGATCTGCCGCACGTCGTTGGTGGTGCGGGTCAACAGCGTGGGAGCGCCGAATCGGGCGGTCTCGTGCTCGGAGAACGTGGTGACCTGATGAAACATCGCCGAGCGCAGGTCGCGGCCGACGCCCATCCCGGCGCGGGAGCCGAAGTAGACCGCGCCTACGGCGCACAGCACCTGCAGGGCCGTCACCGCGAACATCAGCCCGCCGAGTCGGATGATCGTCGCGGTGTCGCCTCTGGCGATGCCGTCGTCGATGATCGTGGCGTTGACCGTCGGCAGATACAGCGAGGCCAGGCTGCTGATCAACTGCAGCACCATCACCGCCGCGACCAGCCATCGGTACGGCCGCACGAACTGGCGCAGCAGTGCCACGAGCATCCGGTAACTCTCGCACACAAGAAACCACAGCTCACCGCGTGTGCGATGGTTGGCGTGAGGTGGTGCCGCTACAGTGCAACCTGTGATCACCAGAAGGTGCGGGTAGCGGTGCGACGTCACGTGGCGGCGCTCGCGTGCGCGGCGGCAGTGTTGGTTCCAATGGCGGCCGCGTGCTCCGATTCCGGCTCCAACCAGTCTCAGTCAGGCGGGTCGACCGCGCCGTCGTCCGGCAACGGGAGCCACGGCCCCTTGTTCCCGGAGTGCGGCGGCGTCACCGACGAGACCGTGAACAAACTGACGCAGATCAACGGCTTGGTCAACACCGCCAAGAACTCGGTCGGCTGCCAATGGCTGGCCGGTGGGGGGATCCTCGGGCCGCACTTCTCCTTCTCCTGGTATCGCGGGAGCCCGATCGGGCGTGAACGCAAGACCGAGGAGCTGTCGCGGTCCAGCGTCGAAGACATCAACATCAGCGGCCACGGTGGGTTCGTCGCCGTCGGCAACGACCCGCAACTGGGTGATTCGCTGTGCGAGGTCGGAATCCAGTTCAACGACGACTTTTTCGAGTGGTCGGTGAACTTCAATCAGAAGCCGTTCCCCGACGCGTGCAACATCGCCAAAGAGCTGGCGCGCCAGACGATTGCGAATGGCAAATGAGCAGCAGCGTTCGTCGCCGCATTCTGGTGAGCGTGGCGGTGTTGGCCACCGCCTTGTCGGTATCGACCGGCTGCAGCCGGTCGGTCGGCGGCACCGCAGTCAAGGCGGGGGCCGGTGACACCCCGCGCAACAACACCTCCGAGCAGCAGTACCCGAACCTGCAGAAGGAATGCGAAGTACTGACCACCGACGTGCTGGCCAAGACGGTCGGCGCGGACCCGCAGGACATCCAGAGCACCTTCGTCGGCGCGATCTGCCGCTGGCAGGCCGCCAACCCGGGCGGACTGATCGACATCACCCGGTTCTGGTTCGAGCAGGGCAGCCTGGACAACGAGCGCAAGGTGGCCGAATTCCTGAAGTATCAGATCGAGCAGCGGGCAATCGCAGGTGTGCCGTCGATCGTGATGAAACCCAACGACCCCAACGGCTCGTGCGGAGTCGCCAGCGACGCTGCCGGCGTGGTCGGGTGGTGGGTGAATCCACAGGTTCCCGGTATCGACGCCTGCGCGCAGGCGATCAAACTCATGGAGCTCACGCTCTCGACCAATTCCTGATAGCAAATCGCTGAACCCTGTGCGCGCCGGTTGAGCATGCCGGCGCGCCGGTTTGTGCATCCGAAATGCGGATGTATGCACCAAAGCGATTGCGAGAGTTAATTTTTATTGACCCCTGAAACGGTTACAAGCTAATAGTTGCGGTGTATACGATCGACCGATGTCTGAAACACCCTCACACGAGCCATCGTCCGCATCCGAGGACGTCACCGAAACCGTCGCCGCGCCTACCACCGCGCCGGTGACGACCAGGACGACCACCTCGCATGCAAGCCCGTCGAAGCTGCCGTTGTGGCTGGCAGCGGCGGCTCTGGTGCTGGCGATCCTCGGCGTCGCGGGCGCTGCCTATGGGTATTTCTACCCGAACGAGAGCGCCGCGGCCTCGGGCAAGTACAGCGACCAGCAGCGCGCCGACGCCAAGAAGAAAATCTGTGAGACCTTCAAGATTGTCGACCGCGCCGTGGTCAGGAACTCCCACCTGAAGAACCCGGACAACGGTGGGCCCATCGGTGCATTGTCCGTCGCGACCGCCCAGCGATTCGCCTTCTACGACGGCGGGGCCTTCCTGCGTGACCGGGTGGCCGACCAGCCGGCGACTCCTAAAGACCTGGCGGACAACGCGAACGCGCTCGGCACCCAGCTCGAAGAACTCAGCATCGGCTACCTCGCGGGTGCGCAGGACTTCGCGCAGGACGAACTGCGTCAGAACCTCGACGACAAGATCAAGAAGATCGTCGAGATCTGCAAATAACCTTCTCTAGCTGCGGCTAACGCGGCACGTGGAAATCGGCCAGCTGGGCGGACCCGAGTTCGAGGTCCGCCCAGCTGCCGTCGAGGTGCAAGACCGCCATCGCCGACGTCGGGAATTTTGTCGAGATCCGTTCGGCGGCATCGATGTTGACGGTTCGAGGGTTTGCCAGTCTCAGGGCCAGCGTGCTCGTCGTCGGTTCGTGCCCGACGACCAGCAATGTCGAGATCTCGGCGCCAACGCCGTTGATCTCTTCGATCACGATGCCCGGAGTGGAGTCGTAGAGCCGGTCGACGTAGCGGACCGGCGCGTCAATCCCGGTGCGCGCCAACGTTTCGCGGGTACGGATCGCGGTCGAGCACAGCACCATGTCGATCGTGGGCAGCTGGCCGCGTAGCCAGTCGCCCGCCAGCGCGGCTTCGCGCTGACCGCGTGACGCCAGTGGCCGGTCATGATCGGCGACGCCGTCGGGGTAGGCCGACTTGGCGTGACGCATCAGCACCAGCGTGCGGTCGAGGTCGCTCATCCGGTCGAGGCTACCCGGTGACCCTCAAGAGGCCTCTGTGGCTGATGTGGCACCTGCGCCTCCTTGAGGCTGAGCGGTTTCGATGCGCGACGGACCTGCCGCTGGAGGTCCCCGGAGTTGTCGGGGGGCGGTCCTAAACTCTCGTTGCCCGGTCGCCACTGGCCGGACATCGCGCAGAAGGGACTCCGGTCGCAATGCGATTCGTGCACACCGCCGACTGGCAACTCGGCATGACCCGTCACTTCCTCGCGGGCGAAGCCCAGCCGCGCTACTCGGCCGCCCGACGTGACGCGGTGGCCGGACTCGGCTCGCTGGCGGCCGGAGCGGCTGCCGAGTTCGTCGTGGTTTCCGGCGACGTGTTCGAGCACAACCAGCTTGCGCCTGCGGTTGTCAGTCAGTCACTGGAAGCCATGCGCGCCATCGGGATTCCGGTCTACCTGCTGCCCGGTAACCACGATCCGCTGGACGCGTCCTCGGTGTACACCAGTGCGCTGTTCACCGCCGAATGTCCGGCGAACGTGCGCGTGCTCGACCGGGCCGGTGTCCACGATGTCCGGCCCGGGCTGCAGATCGTCGCCGCGCCATGGCGGTCCAAGGCGCCGACCACCGACCTGGTGGCCGACGCACTCCAGGACCTGCCGGCCGACGGGGTCACCAGGGTGCTCGTCGCCCACGGCGGTGTCGACGTGCTCGACCCCGATCCCACCAAGCCGTCGCTGATCCGGCTGGCCGGCGTGCAAGATGCGCTGGCGCGCGGCGCAATCCACTATGTGGCGCTCGGTGACAAGCATTCGCTGACCGACGTGGGAAGCACGGGCCGGGTCTGGTATTCGGGTTCGCCGGAGGTCACCAACTACGACGATGTCGAGGCCGATCCAGGCCACGTGCTGATCGTCGACATCGACGAGGCAGATCCGCAGCGCCCGGTAGCCGTCGATGCCCGGCGCGTGGGCCGCTGGCGGTTCAGCACGCTGAACCGGCACGTGGACAACAGCCGCGACATCGCCGACCTCGATATGAACCTCGATCTGATGCCCGACAAGGATCGAACCGTGTTGCGGTTGGCCCTGATTGGCTCGCTGACCGTCACCGACCGTGCCGGGCTCGACGCCTGCCTGGACAAGTATTCGCGGCTGTTCGCCTCGCTGCGGGTGTGGGACAGCCACAGCGACCTCGCGGTGATTCCGGCCGACGGTGAATTCAGCGACCTGGGCTTCGGTGGGTTCGCCGCCGATGCCGTCGAGGAATTGATGAGGGCGGCGCGCGCCGACGACGAGGCCGCGGCTGACGCGCAGGCGGCGCTGGCGCTGTTGTTGCGGCTGACCGACCAGGGTCAGCAGGAGCGAGGTGCGGCATGAAGCTGCATCGGTTGGTCCTGAAGAACTACCGCGGAATCGACCACCGCGAGATCGACTTTCCCGACTACGGGGTGGTTGTGGTGTCGGGTGCCAATGAGATCGGCAAGTCGTCGATGGTCGAGGCGTTGGATCTGCTGCTGGAATCAAAGGACCGCTCGACCAGGAAAGAGGTCAAGCAGGTCAAGCCGACGCACGCCGACGTCGGATCCGAGATCACCGCCGAGATCAGCACGGGCCCTTACCGTTTCATTTACCACAAGCGCTTCCACAAGAAGCCCGAGACGCAGTTGACGGTGCTGGAACCGCGCCGCGAACAGCACAGTGGTGACGAGGCACACGACCGTGTACAGAGCATGCTGGCCGAGACGGTGGACACCGAATTGTGGCATGCGCAACGGGTTTTGCAGGCCACGTCGACCGAGGCGGTGAATCTGTCCGGCTGCAACGCGCTGACGCGCGCGCTCGACGTCGCCGCGGGTGACACGGCGGCGTTGTCGGGCACCGAGCCGTTGCTCATCGAGCGAATCGACAGTGAGTATGCGCGATACTTCACCCCGACGGGCCGTCCGACCGGGGAGTGGACGGTCGCGATCAAGGCGTTGGAGGCCGCCGACCAGGAAGTCCAACGGTGCGCCGCGGCGGTCGCCGAGGTCGACGACAAGGTGCGGCGCCATGCCGCGCTCACGGTCGAGCTGGCCGCGCTCACCGAGCAGCAGCAGTCGGCCACGACACGGCAGATTGCGGCCCAGGCCGGCGCTGACGAGATCGCCCGGCTCACGGATCAGGTGAAGGAAGCCGAGCTGATCGCCGCCGCGGCGACGGCAACCAGTACTGCATCGACAGCCGCGCTCGCCGAGCGGATTCGGCTGCGCACCGAATGCGACTCGCGCACAGCCGTAGTCGCAGCGCTGGAAGACGAGGCCCGTGAGGTCGGCGAAGCGCAGGCGATGGCCCGGGATGTCACCGTCGAGGCAGACGCCGCGGTGGAGCAGGCCGATGGGCTTCTGGCCGCGGCAACGCAGCGTGCCGAGACCGCCCGGCAGGTTGTCGACGACGTGGCCCGCCGTGAAGAGACGCAGCGGCTGACCGGCAAGCTCGCGAAAATCGACGCCGCGCTCAGCGAGCGCGACGGGATGGCCACCGAGCTGTCGACCATCACTATGACCGATGACCTACTGCGCCAGGCGGAACAGGCCGCCGCCGCGGTCGATCGGACCGAAGGCCAGCTCGCATTGGTCTCGGCGACAGTCGAATTCGTTGCTGCCACTGATATCGAACTGGTGGTTGACGGTCAGCGGGTGTCGCTGCCGGCCGGTGAAAGCTGGTCGACGGTCGCGAACGCCGCCACCGAGCTCGAGATTCCCGGGATCGTCACGACCCGCGTCACCCCCGGCACCTCAGCACTGGAGATTCAAGAGAAATGCGCTGCAGCGCAAGAGAAGTTGGCTACGGTCCTGCAAGTCGCGCAGGTGACAGATCTGGCCGCAGCGCAGCAGGCTGATCGGCGGCGCCGCGAACTGCAGAGCATCCACGACCAGCTCACCGCGACGCTGGCCGGCTTGTCCGGCGACGACGACGTCGAGCAGCTGCGCACTCGGCTCACCGAATTGCATGAGCTGCCGGCGCTTTCCGATGACATCGATGCTGGCGCCGCACGCGCCGAACTCCTCGATGCGGTCGCGGCCCGCGCCCAGGCCGGCGTGGATGTTGAAACCCAGCGCAAGGTCGCGGCGTTGGCGATGCGCAAGCTGAACGAGATCACGGCGCAGGCAACACGTGTGCAGGACAAGCTGGTGGCCCAGCGGGCCGAGCTTGTCGCTGTCGCCGACCGGCTGGCCGAGCAGCGGACCGCGGTTCCCGACCAGAAGCTGACCGCGGATGTCGACAGCCACACGGTGGCGGCGCGCACAGCGGCGGACCGAGTCGCGGAGCTGTCCGAGCAACTGGCCGCCAAGGCGCCCGAGGCCGTTGCCGCCGAGTTGGCCGACGCGCTGGGTGCGGCCACCACCCTAAGCCAACGCCACGACGACGTCGCGCGCTCACTGCATGAGATCGCGGCTCAGCTCACGGTTTTCGGTACCGAAGGCCGCAAGGGCAAGCTCGATGCCGCCGAGATCGACCTCGAGCACGCCCGCAGTGAGCACGACCGGGTCGGCCGGCGGGCCCGCGCCGTGCAGCTGCTGCGGGAGGTGATGACGCGCCACCGCGACACCACCCGGCTGCGTTACGTCGAGCCATACCGCGCCGAGTTGCAGCGGCTGGGCCGGCCCGTCTTCGGTGAGAGCTTCGAGGTCGACGTCGACAGCGACCTGTGCATCCAGACCCGCACGCTGGACGGCCGCACCGTTCCCTACGAGTCGCTGTCCGGCGGGGCCAAGGAACAGCTCGGCATCCTGGCCCGACTCGCTGGGGCGGCGCTGGTCGCCAAAGAGGATGCGGTGCCGATCCTCATCGACGACGCGCTCGGCTTCAGCGATCCCGAGCGGCTGGTCAAGATGGCTGCGGTGTTCGACACACTGGGGGAGCGCGGACAGGTCATCGTACTGACCTGCACGCCTGCCCGATACGCTGGCGTCAAGGATGCGCGGCGAATCGAGCTGTGCGCCTAAGGGTTAGCGTGCGTCGACACGGGCCGCAATGGGCCCCTTGGCGACCGTGGTGCACGGCGATTCGAGCGGAAAGTCCTTGTCCGTGGCATGGATTCGGACCGAGCGGACGATGGTGGCGAGCGCGAGGGTCGTCACCATCATCGCGAAGTGTTCGCCGATGCACGAACGTGGCCCGGCGGCGAACGGGATGAACTGCCAGCGGTCGCGCTTCGCGGAATTCTCCGGGCTGAAGCGATCGGGGTCGAAGACCAGCGGGCGCTCCCACAGGGCCGGATCCCGGTGCAGGGCATTGATTCCGATCGCCACGATGGTGCCCGCTTCGACGCGGTAGCCGCCGACCGCGATGTCGCTCAGCGCGATCCGGCCGACCCCGGCGGCCGGTGGGCACAGCCGCAGCGACTCGTTGATCACCTGGGCCGTGTACGCGAGCCGGGGGACATCGCCGGGCGTTAGCTCCCGGTCACCGATTTCAGCAACCTCGGCGGCAACCCGGTCCTGCATGTCGGGATGGTGCCCTAGCTGCCACAGGGCGTAGGTCAGCATCGTCGCCGTGGTGTCGTGGCCCGACAGCATGAAGATCAGCAGCTCGCCGCAGATGTCCTCGTTGGAGAGCGGCCGGCCGGTGTCGGGGTCTCGGCCGCGATCAACGCCTGAACCAGCGGTGCATCGCGGGTCGGGTCCGCGCGGCACGCCTGCAGGATGTCCATGGTGGCCCGGCGCATCGTCGCCACCGCGGCGCGGGCGCGTCGGCGGGACGGCGTCGGGAGCCACCGCGGCGCACGCATCGGCCGTAGCGCGCGATCGGTCGCGTAGCGCGAAGCCACATGCATGTTCAGGGCGATCTCGGCACCGAATTCGTTGACGTCGACACCGAGAATCGAGCGGCCGAGTGACCGCATGGCGAGACGGCGGCACTGCGCGTCGAGGTCGACGTCACCTGCCTGGCGCCAGTGATCGGCGGACGTCTGCGCCGCCTGCGTCATGTGTTGGCCGAAGCTTTCGACGTTTTGTCTGGTGAACACCGGTTGTAATACGCGCCGGCGCGGCACCCACTCCCGGTTGGGTAGGACAAAGAGGTTGTCGCCTGCGACGTTTCGTACTTCCTGGTGGATCTGGCACCGCTCGGTGAGTCCGTCCGTGCGTCCCAACACATCGCGCACGCCGTTGGGCGAGGTGACCAGCACCAGGGCCGGGGCGAGAAACTTCGGCAGCGGCACGAAGCGGGTCACCGGTCCGCCGGCCTTGCTCAGCAGCGGTAGCCCGGTGTGCAATACCCGTGCCGCTGACAGCACCTGCCGAATGGGCAACGGATTTTTCGGCGCCAGAGGGAGCGCGCCAACGTCGAGTCGGTCGATCGTCGCGGTCATCGACACCAACAATTACCTGCTGCCCGGCGGATTTCAAGATTTTGCCCGTATTACCTCAACGCATGAACCCGATTGCGGTGTAATCCAGGTCGGCCAACCCGGCCGCGCCGAAGTTGGCCAGTGAGCTGTTCACTGCGACGTTGCCGGGCGACTGGACCAGCGGCAGGCTGAATCCCTCGGCCCAGATCAGCGTGTCGACGTCATTGGCCAGCACCCGCGCCTTGCCCGGGTCCAGCTCTTCGAGGGTCTGCTCGATTTTCGCATCGATCTCCGGGCTGCCGATCTTGCCGAAGTTGCTCTCCCCGGTGGACGCGTAGATCTGACTGAGCGCGGACAGCGGGAAAGCGTCACCCATCCAACCGAATTGAGCGATGTCGAAGGAGCCGACGTTGATGTAGTTGGTGAAGAAGCCGCTGCCGGCTTTTGCCATCAGCTCGAGCTTCACCCCGATCTGGGCGAGGCTGTGCTGTGCGATCAGGCCGAACTGCCGGCTGGTCTGCGCGTCGTAGAACAGGTCGCGGACGACCAGCTGCCTGCCGTCCTTTTCGCGGAGCTGCCCGTTGAGTTTCCAGCCCAGCGCGTCGAGGTCGCGCTTGGCCTTCTCAGGGTTGTAGGCGACCACGGCGCTGTTGTCCTGGTAGCCCTGTTGGCCTTCGACATAGATGTGATTGTTCAGCGCGGCCGGATGGCTGTTGAGTCCGTGCTGGGTGACGGCGGCGATGCTCTGCCGGTCGATGCCCTCGGCGATGGCGCGGCGCAACGCGGGATCGGCGAGGATCGACCCCTTGGCGCCGTTGAAGGTGAAGTGATACCAGCTTGGGGTGGGTGCGCGCCGGATCGAAATGCCTTTGGTGCGACGGGCGATCGTCATCTGGTCGAGCCCGGACAGACCGGTCGCGTCGATGGCCTTGTTCTGCAGTGCGGGCAGCCGGGCGGAGTCGTCGAGCACCAGGAATGTGATGCGGTCCAGGCGTGGCCGTTCACCCCACCAATGGGGATTGCGCGTCAAGACAATTCGCTGTTTGGTTCGGTCCAGCGTGGAGACGATGAACGGGCCGGCCGATGGGCCGGGCCCGGAGAGCTGCGCGGTGTTGAACGCGTCTGCGGTAGCGGTCATCTTCTTGGGCAGCAGCATGGTGTTTCCGGCAAACATGCCGCGCCATTCCGCGTAGGGCTTGGCGAAGGTGACTATGGCCTGCTGGTCGTTGACGCCGCGGGTCACCGACTTGACCCGTTCGCTGCCGTTGGTGCCCGCGATCGCGAAATTCTTGTCGGACCCACTGGTGGCGTGGATTTGGCTGGCGATGTCTTCCCAGCTGAGCGGGGTGCCGTCGGACCAGGTCGCCTTCGGGTTGATGGTGTAGGTGACCACCTGCGGGTTGGTCCCGGTGAGTTCGACGCTGCTGAAGTAGTCGGTGTCGACGGTGGTGGAGCCGTCGGGCCCGATCACGAAAGCGCGCGGCAGAGTGGCTTTCAGCATGCCGCCGACGTCGGCGGAGTTGCCGTCGATGTGCAAGGTGTTGAAGTTGGACGGGAGTTCGGTGAGCGCCAACCGGAGATCGCCGCCGTCGCGCAGCGTCGCCGGGTTCTGCGGGTTGATGTCGCTGCTCGCGCCGACCGCCGTGGCGGGATCCGATGGCGCGTAGTCCGCGCCCGACGAACAGCCGGCCAACAGGCCGACCGCGAGCGCGAAAGCCAAGGCCCACCGGCGCCATTGGCCCGATTCCTCCTCGGTCCGTTTCACGGACCGTATCGTCGTCGCGCTACCCATGAGCCGAATCCGGTTGCGGCACAGCGGCCAGCAGACGCTGGGTGTACTCGTGCTGGGGCCGGTTGAAGATCTGGTCGCTGTCGCCCTGCTCCACGATCGCGCCCCGCAGCATCACCACGACGTCGTGCGCCAGATGCTTGACCACCGAAAGGTTATGCGACACAAACAGATACGATAGACCGAGCTCTTGCTGCAGATCGAGTAGCAGGTTGAGGATGCCGGCCTGAATGGACACGTCGAGCGCGGACACCGGCTCATCGAGAGCAAGGATCTTGGGTCGCAGCGCCAGCGCGCGCGCGATACCGATCCGCTGCTTCTGGCCACCGGAGAACTCGGCCGGATAGCGGCTGGCGTCGCTGCGCCCCAGGCCGACGGTGTCGAGCAGTTCGGCAACCCGCGTGCCCGTGTCGGCGTGGGAGAATCCGTTGGCGTGCAACGGCTCGGCCAGCAGATCGAACACCGGCAGCCGCGGATCCAGCGCCGCGGCCGGATCCTGAAAGATCACCTGGATGTCGCGCCGCAGCGCCCGACGGTTGGTCGAGTCCAGGGTTGCGACGTCGTTGCCGAGCACTTCGATCGAACCCGACTGCGGCGCAACCAACTCGAGAATCTCGTGCAGCGTCGTCGACTTGCCCGAGCCCGACTCGCCCACGATGCCCAGCGTGCGGCCCCGGCGCAGTTCGAAGCTGATGCCGTCGACCGCGCGGACTTCGCCGACGTTGCGTCGAAACAGCACACCCTTGGTCAACGGAAACGTCTTGACCAGATCGCGGACCCGCACCACAACGGGTGGCTCTTCCGCCGGGGCGGTTTCGGCTTCCGTGCTGACCCCGTACACGTCGGAGGCACTGCGCCCGACGACGTGTTCGGTGCGGATACAGGCCGCTTCGTGGTCGGGGGCCACCGGCGACAGCGGCGGCTCGGCCGCGCGGCATTGGTCGACGACGAGCGGGCAGCGCGGCGCGAACGGGCAGCCCGGCCCCAGCGCGGTCAGCGACGGGGGGGCGCCCGGAATCGGCACCAGACGGGTGCCCTGCGGGGCGTCCAAACGGGGGGCCGAGCCCAAAAGCCCGACGGTGTAAGGCATCCGGCGATCGCGGTAGACGTCGTTGACGGCGGCCGATTCGACGATTCGGCCCGCATACATCACCAGCGCCCGGTCGGCGAATTCGGCCACAACGCCAAGGTCATGGGTGATCAGCAGCACCCCGGCCCCGGTGACGTCGCGGGCGGTCTTGAGTACCTCGAGAATTTGCGCCTGCACGGTGACGTCCAGGGCGGTGGTCGGCTCGTCGCAGATCAACAGGTCGGGATCGTTGGCTATCGCGATCGCGATGACGACGCGCTGGCGTTCGCCGCCGGACAATTCGTGCGGGAAGGCACGCGCACGCTTTTCGGGTTGCTTGATGCCGACCAGTTCGAGCAACTCGACGGCACGCTGACGCGCGGCGCGTTTTCCGGTGCGCGGGTGGTGCACCTCGATGGCCTCGGCGATCTGATCGCCGACGGTGTAGACCGGCGTCAGCGCCGACATCGGGTCCTGGAACACCGTGCCGATCGTGTTGCCGCGGTATCGCGACATGGCGCCGTCGGGCCGGCCGATCAGCTCGTTGCCCTGCAACTTCACCGATCCGCGGATGTCGGCGTACTCGGGCAGCAGCGACACCACCGCCATTGCCGCCGTCGATTTCCCGGAACCCGATTCGCCGACGATCGCCACCACCTCGCCGGTGTCGACGTGAAAGTCGATGCCGCGCACCGCCTTCAGCGGCGCCCCCTCGGTGGGGAAGTCAACCGCCAGCCTGGTGACCTCGAGTAGCCGGCTCACGGGCGCCCACCCCGGGAAGCCGGATCGAGCGCGTCGCGCAGACCGTCGCCGGTCATGTTGGCGCACACCAGGATCGTCACCAGCACTCCGGCGGGAAACAGGAACACCCACGGGAACGTCGTCGCCGACTGGGTGCCGTCGGCAATCAGCGTGCCCAACGACACGTCCGGGGGCTGAATGCCGAAGCCGAGGAAGCTCAGCCCGGTTTCGGCAAGGATGGCGACGGCGACGTTCAGCGCCGTGTCGATGATCAGGATCGAAGCCACGTTCGGCACCACGTGGTGGGTGATGATCCGTCGGCTGGACACGCCCATATACCGTGCGGCGCGGATGAATTCGCGTTCGCGCAGGCTCATCGTCATGCCGCGGACCATCCGCGAGCTGACCATCCAGCCGAACCCCGACAGCAGCAGCACCAGCACCAGCACATTGCCGGAGCTCTTGGTGCGCGGCGTGAGGATCATGATCAACAGAAACGCCGGCACTACCAGCATGAGGTCGACGAACCACATCAATGCGCGATCGCGCCAGCCGCCGAAGTAGCCGGCGACCGATCCCACGGTCGCGGCGATACCGGTCGAGATGACCGCCACGCAGACCGCGATCAGCATCGACTTCTGCATACCCCGCAAGGTCTGTGCCAGCAGATCCTGACCAAGGGCGTTGGTGCCCAACCAGTGTCGGGCGTTCGGCGGACGCAGCAGCGCGTCGAAGTCGAGGTCGCTGAAGGAATACGGCAGAAATGACGGCAGCGTGTAGCAGCCGACGAACAACACCAGCAGGATCAGCAGCGACGCCACCGCCGAGCGGCGACGCAGGAAGCGGCGCAGCACCAACGTCCGTCGCGATGCGAACTCGACAGTCTCCGTCATGACACCCGCACCCTGGGATCGAGCGCGGCGTAGATGACGTCGGACAGCAGACCGGCCAGCAAGACCACCGTGCCGGCGAACACCGTGATCGCCGCGACGATGTTGGTGTCCTGGGTGGCGACGCCCTGGACCATCCATTCGCCCATGCCGTGCCAGCCGAAGATCTTCTCGACGAATACCGCGCCGGTCACCAAACCGGCCACACCGTAAGCGAATAGCGTCGCCAGCGGTATCAGCGCCGTCCGCAGACCATGCTTGATCAGAGCCCGGCGGCGGCTCAGGCCCTTGGCCCGTGCGGTGCGGATGAAATCCTGGCCGAGCACATCGAGCATCGCGTTGCGCTGGTAGCGGCTGAACCCCGCCGCGGTGCCCAGCGTCAGAGTGAGCGTCGGTAAAGCCAGGTGCTGCAAGCGATCCACAAACCGAGCAGCCGTACCGTCGATCAAGGCCGGCGAGGTCTCCCCGGTGTACTGGAACAGCTGCCAGCCCAGCGCCCAGTTCACCCTCAGCGCGCCGAGAATCAGCAGGTTGGCGATCACGAAAGTGGGCGCGGACAGCACGAGCAGCGACAACATCGTGATGATGCGGTCGCTGACGCGGTACTGCCGGATCGCCCCCCAGGCGCCGAGCACCACCCCGATGATCGTCCCGCCCACCGAGCCGATCAACAACAGTCGAAGGCTGACTCCGATACGGCGCCACAGTTCGCCCGACACCGGTTGACCGGTGATCGTCGCGCCGAAGTCGCCGCGTACCGCGTGAGCGGCCCAATTCGCGTAGCGCAACGGGATGGGCTTGTTGAGGCCCAGTTGCGCGGCCTTGGCGTCGATCACGGCCTGCGGCGGGCGCGGGCTGCGCTGCATCAGGCTCTCCAGCGGGGAGAAGGCCACCGACGTCAGGCAGAACGTCAGAAACGAGGCCAGCGCCAACAGCACCACATAGTTCGCCACCCGACGCGCCAGAAACCGGGTCATGGTTACCGGCCTCGCCCCTGTCGCATCCGCCCAGACTAGGAGATTGCGATCCGATTGATCCGGACCGGTGACCTGACGGCCGTTGCGTCGTAGCGTCAAGGAGGTGACGGTCACCGACGGCTATCTGGCCAACAACGCCGAATACGCGAAGTCCTTCCACGGCCCGTTGCCGCTGCCCCCGAGCAAACACATCGCCGTCCTGGCCTGCATGGACGCCCGCATCGACGTCTATCGCGCGCTCGGCATCAATGAAGGCGAGGCCCACGTCATCCGCAATGCCGGCGGCGTGGTGACCGACGACGCGATCCGGTCGCTGGCCATCAGCCAGCGGCTGCTGGGGACCACGGAGATCATCCTGATCCACCACACCGATTGCGGAATGCTGACGTTCACCGACGACGTCTTCAAGCGGGCGATCCAGGACGAGACCGGGGTCAAGCCGCCCTGGTCGGCCGAGGCATTCCCCGACATCGCGGAGGACGTTCGCCAGTCGTTGCACCGCATCGAGAACAGCCCGTTCGTCACCAAGCACACCTCGGTGCGCGGCTTCATCTTCGACGTTGCCACCGGAAAGCTCGACGAGGTCACCGGCTAGCGCATCGCTTGCGCCGAGTGTGAAGCTGCTGCGAGAAATCGGCCGATATTCCGCAGTGCTTTCACGCTCGGCGGCAAGGCGCGCCGAGCCGAGACCCGCCCAATCCGTTGACAGCGGACTGCCAGGCTGGTTTCATACTTGGTAATGTCTGTAATCCTGACCAAACCTACCCACTTAACCAAGAATCGGGGAGGCCGATGACCACCCAAGAGGCGCCCGCTGCCGGGCAGTACGAGCTGAGTCATCTCCGCTCGCTAGAGGCCGAGGCGATCCACATCATCCGCGAGGTGGCCGCCGAGTTCGAGCGTCCGGTGCTGCTGTTCTCCGGCGGCAAGGACTCGATCGTGATGCTGCACCTGGCGCTGAAGGCGTTCCGGCCCGGCCGTCTGCCGTTTCCGGTGATGCACGTCGACACCGGCCACAACTTCGACGAAGTGATCGCCGCCCGCGACGAACTGGTCGCCGAGACCGGCGTGCGGTTGGTCATCGCCAAGGTGCAGGACGACATCGACGCGGGCCGGGTGGTCGAAACCATTCCGTCGCGCAACCCGCTGCAGACCGTGACGTTGCTACGCGCGATTCGGGAGAACAAGTTCGACGCCGCGTTCGGCGGCGCCCGCCGCGACGAGGAGAAGGCCCGCGCCAAGGAGCGGGTGTTCAGCTTCCGCGACGAGTTCGGCCAGTGGGACCCCAAAGCGCAGCGGCCCGAGCTGTGGAACATCTACAACGGCCGCCACCACAAGGGCGAGCACATCCGGGTGTTCCCGCTGTCGAACTGGACCGAGTTCGACATCTGGTCCTACATCGGCGCCGAGAAGATCAAGCTGCCGTCGATCTATTACGCCCATCAGCGGAAGGTATTCGAGCGCGACGGGATGCTGCTGGCGGTCGACCGGCACCTGCAACCGCGCGCCGACGAGGAGGTCATCGAGAAGACGGTCCGGTTCCGCACCGTCGGGGACGTGACCTGTACCGGCTGTGTCGAATCGACCGCCGCCACGGTCGCGGAGGTGGTCGCCGAGACGGCCGTGTCTCGGCTCACCGAGCGCGGCGCCACCAGGGCCGACGACCGGATCTCCGAAGCTGGAATGGAAGACCGCAAGAGGCAGGGGTACTTCTGATGAGTGCGTCAACCACGTTGCTGCGCATAGCAACTGCCGGATCCGTCGACGACGGCAAGTCCACACTGATCGGCCGGCTGCTGTATGACTCCAAGGCCGTCATGGACGACCAATGGGCGTCGGTCGAGCGCACGTCCAAAGACCGCGGCCACGAATACACCGACCTTTCACTGGTGACAGACGGCCTGCGCGCCGAGCGTGAGCAAGGCATCACTATCGACGTCGCCTACCGCTATTTCGCCACGCCCAAGCGGAAATTCATCATCGCCGACACCCCCGGTCACACCCAGTACACCCGCAACATGGTGACCGGCGCGTCCACCGCTCAGCTGGCGATCGTGCTGGTCGACGCCCGGCACGGCCTGCTCGAGCAGTCCCGCCGGCACACCTTCCTGGCGTCGTTGCTGGGTATCGAGCACATCGTCCTCGCGGTCAACAAGATGGACCTGATCGATTGGGACAAGGCGGCTTTCGAGGCAATCCGCGACGAGTTCTACGCCTTCGCCACCCGCCTGGACGTGAAGGACGTGCTGACCATCCCGATGTCGGCGCTGCACGGCGACAACGTGGTCAGCAAGTCGACGCACACGCCGTGGTACGAAGGGCCCACGCTGCTGTCGCACCTCGAAGAGGTCTACGTCGCCGCCGACCGCAACCTGGTCGACGTCCGGTTCCCGGTGCAGTACGTCATCCGCCCCCAGACCCGCGACCACCTGGACCACCGCAGCTACGCGGGCACGGTCGCCAGCGGGGTGATGCGTCCGGGCGACGAGGTCGTCGTGCTGCCGAGCGGCAAGCCCACCACCATCGCCGCGATCGACGGCCCGACCGGGCCAGTGGCAGAAGCATTCCCGCCAATGGCCGTCTCGGTGAGCCTCGCCGACGACATCGACATCTCCCGCGGCGACATGATCGCCCGGCCCGCCAACAAGCCACGCGTCACTCAGGACTTCGACGCAACGGTCTGCTGGATGGCCGACGCCTCGGCGCTGGAGCCCGGTCGTGACTATCTGATCAAGCACACCACCCAGACCACGCGGGTCAGGGTCACCGCGCTGGACTACCGGCTCGATGTCAACACGCTGCGCCGCGACAAGGACGCAACCGCGTTGCAGCTCAACGAACTCGGCCGTGTCTCGCTGCGCTCCCAGGTGCCGTTGCTGCTCGACGAGTACACCCGCAACGCCAGCACCGGATCGTTCATCCTGATCGACCCGAACACCAACGGGACCGTCGCCGCGGGCATGGTGTTGCGCGAGGGTTCGGCCCTCTCGAGCCCCAACACCGTGGTGCACCAGTCGCTGGTGACCGCCGAGGACCGGATGTCGCGTGGCCGCACCCTGTGGTTCACCGGCCTGTCGGGTTCGGGCAAGTCGTCGGTGGCGATGCTGGTCGAGCAGAAGCTGCTCGAAAAAGGCGTCCCCGCTTATGTTCTCGACGGCGACAACCTGCGCCAAGGCCTGAACGCCGACCTGGGCTTCAGCATGGCCGACCGCGCCGAGAACCTGCGTCGGCTGGCGCATGTCGCGGCGCTGATCGCCGATTCCGGCCACACCGTGCTGGTGCCGGCGATCAGCCCACTCGAAGAGCATCGCGACCTGGCCCGCGGCGTACATGCCGACGCCGGACTCGACTTCATCGAGGTGTTCTGTGACACCCCGCTCGAGGATTGCGAGAAGCGCGACCCCAAGGGTCTCTACGCCAAGGCGCGTGCGGGTGAGATCACCCACTTCACCGGAATCGACAGCCCGTACCAACGGCCCAAGAATCCCGACCTGCGGCTCACGCCCGATCGCAGCTGCGACGAGTTGGCGCAGCAGGTCGTCGAACTGATCGAGGCCCGGAGTTGAGCGGCCTCAGCGACCATGAAGTAGCCGCACGCCTGGCCACCGAGGCTGGTCAACTGCTGCTGACGGTGCGCGAGGAACTCGCCGACGCCACGGCAGCCGAGCGAAAAGCTGCCGGGGACAAGCGGTCCCACGACTACCTGATGGAAGCGCTGAAGCGGGAACGTCCGGACGACGCGGTGCTTTCCGAAGAGGGTGTCGACGACCCGGTGCGGTTGAGCGCGCGGCGGGTGTGGATCGTGGACCCGCTGGACGGCACCCGGGAGTTCTCCGAACTCGGTCGCGACGACTGGGCCGTGCACGTCGCGTTGTGGCAGTCGGGTGCGCTCGTCGCCGGCGCGGTTGCCCTTCCGGCGCAGGGCGTTACGTTGGCTACGCCTGATCCCACACCCCCGCCGGCGCATTCCGGCGAGCCCCGCATCGTGGTGTCGCGCACCCGCCCACCGGCGGTCGCACTGCAAGTCCGCGACCAATTGAACGGCACCCTGGTCGAGATGGGTTCGGCCGGAGCGAAAGTCGCCGCCGTGATTCAAGGGCTGGCCGACATCTACGTCCATGCCGGTGGGCAGTACGAGTGGGATTCGGCGGCTCCGGTCGCGGTGGCCCGCGCCGCCGGGTTGCACACCTCGCGTATCGATGGGTCGCCGCTGGAATACAACCGGGCCGACCCGCTATTGCCTGACCTGGTGGTGTGCCGGCCCGAATACGCCGACGCGGTACTCGCCGTCACGGGCTGAGCCGCGAACGGTGGGAGAATCGTGTCCATGCGGATGTCGGCGAAGGCGGAGTACGCAGTACGCGCGATGGTCGAGCTCGCCACCGTCGATGACGGCGTACGGGTCACCACCGACGATCTCGCGACCGCACAGGGAATTCCGCCGCAATTTCTCGTCGACATCTTGTCCGCGCTGCGGACCGACCGGCTGGTCCGCAGCCATCGCGGTCGCGACGGCGGCTACGAATTAGCCCGTTCCGGTGCCGAAATCAGCATCGCCGACGTGTTGCGCTGCATCGACGGCCCGCTGGCCAGCGTCCGCGACATCGGACTGGGGGATCTGCCCTACTCCGGTGCGACTGCGGCGCTGACCGATGTCTGGCGGGCGCTGCGGGCCAGCATGCGTTCGGTCCTCGAGGAGACCAGCATCGCCGACGTCGCGACTGGAGCGTTGCCGCATGACGTCGCGCGGATGGCCAACGACTACCGCGACCAGGAGAGCCACCGTCACACTCAGCGTGGCGCGGGTTAGCTGCCCGACCCGTAGGGCCGAGTGAGGATCTCCAGGAAGTGGCCGGCCGGGTCCTGGAAGTAGACGCCGCGGCCACCGTCATTGGTGTTGAACTCGCCGGGCCGTCGACCGGCTGGGTCCGCCCAATGCTGCAGGCCACGCGACGAAATCTTGCCGTAGATCGCGTCGAAGTCGTCTTCGGAGACCAGGAATGCGTAATGCTGCGGACGGATCTCCGCGTCGTCGGCCACCTCGGCGTAGTCGAGGCTCGCGCCGTGCTCCAGGGTGACTACCAGGAAGTGGCCGAACGGCTTCGGACCGGGCAGGTCGAACAGCTCGCAGACGAACTCCGCAGATTTCCGCTTGTCACGAGCGGCGACGATGGTGTGGTTGAACTCGATGGGCATCGTGCCCGCCAGTCTACTTCGACGCGGTCAGCTCCAGCGCGATGTTGTCCGGGTCGCGGAATTCCAGAATGTACGCCGGCCCGATGTCCTTGACCGGCTGATGGGCTATCCCGAGCTCATCGAGATGTGCCTCCGCGGAATCCAATTCGGCTTTGTCGGCGACCCTGAACGCGATGTGGTCCAGACCCGTGCGGTCTTCGTGGAAGCGGTCGTCGGCGACCGGCCGCAGCCCGATCAGCGCGCCGCCCAGGTCGTAGATGACGCCGCCGAACAGAAACCCGAGCTGCTTTCGGGTCGCCTCGTCGGCGTTGTCGGGAACCTCGATCAGGACGGGCCATCCGAAGACGGTCTCGTAGAACTGCCGGGATCGCTCGATGTCGGTGACGGTGAGCCGCACATGAGCGATCGAGTTGGCGTTGATGACCATCCGGTGATGCTGCCACGTCGATAGCGACCGGCGCAGAGCGGTCTGCATGCCAGAATCGCGATCGTGCAGATAGCGATGACCATGCCGGTCATGGAGCCGGATTTGGACGCCGCCATATTGCGGGACTGGGCGCGCACGATCGACGAGGGCCCGTTCTCGTCGCTGTGTTGGGGCGAGCGGATGGCCTTCGACAACCCGGAAACGTTGACATTGATGGGTGCGCTGGCCGCCTGGACCGACCGGGTGCGACTGGTGACGACGGTGATCGTGCCGCAACTGCACGACCCGGTGATGCTGGCCAAAGCACTGGCGACGGGCGACCTGATCTGCGGTGGGCGGCTCACGGTCGGCCTCGGCGTCGGGGGCCGCGTCGAGGACTACGTCGCGGTCGGCGTGGATCCCGCGACCCAGACCATCCGCGAGATGGCCGAGCGGGCGGCGGTCATGAAGCGGGTCTGGGCCGGCGAGCAGATCACCGACTCGAAGCTGCCGGTCGGACCGGCGCCGGTTCAACCCGGTGGGCCGCCGCTGCTGGTCGGGACGATCGGGCCCAAGACGCTGCGCAGCGCGGCGCCTTGGGCCGACGGCCTGGCCGGAATCACGCTGGATCTCGACGTCGCCAAGCAGAACGAGTTGTTCGACGTGGCGCGCCACGCCTGGGCCGAGACCGGCAAGCCCAAGCCGCACCTGGCCACGTCCTTCTGGTTCGCACTGGGACCAGCCGACGACGCGCGGGCCCAGGTGCACCGGCACCTTCGCCGCTACATGAACTGGATACCGGCCGAGTACGTCGACGCCATGGCGCCGACTACCGGATTCGCCGGCAGCGAAGACGACCTGATAGCGGTGTTACGCGACTTCAAAGCCATCGGCACCGACGAAGTTCAGCTCATCCCAACGAGTTCCGACCGCGATCAACTGCGGCGCGCAGCCGATCTGGTGGGGGAGATCAATGTCTGAACGCAACGTGCTGGGTGGCCCGCTGGAGCCGTGCGGTAGCGAGCCGCTCACCGGCTTCTATCGCGACGGCTGCTGTTCGACCGGGCCGGAAGACATTGGCCTACACACGATTTGCGCGGTGGTAACCGCCGAATTCCTGGAACATCAGCGTTCGATCGGCAACGACCTCTCAACACCCATGCCGCAGTTCAAGTTTCCCGGGCTGGTGCCCGGAGATCGTTGGTGCGTGACCGCGAGGAACTGGCTGCTGGCCTACCGCGACGGTTTCGCCGCGCCGGTGGTACTGGCGTCCACCCATGAGCGGACCCTTGACGTTGTGCCGGTGGAAGCGTTGCGGGAGCACGCCGTCGACGTCCCGGACGATTTGGGCGACCTGTAATTATTGATGCGCGAATTATTGATGCGCGCGCATATTGGCGTCTACTGTGTACGCAATGTCCCGAAACTGAATAGTTACACGGCATCCCAATGCCATCAGCAATTGGAGAATCATGAAGCCGTCCGGGATATTCTTTGCCGCAATGATGTGTGTCGCCACCGCGATTGCAGTGGCCCCGTCCGCCTACGCCGGGGGCCCGCCCAACGATGGCGGTGGCGGTGGCGGCGGGAGTGCTCCCGCGGCTGCGTCGGGTAGCTGCTCTGGGCTCGCGGTCACCAATGGGCCGATCGAACCGGCCAACACCCTGCGCCGCGTCGTGGTGAGCTTCAAAAACACGTCATCGACGCAATGCACGCTGGTCGGATATCCCGACGCGAATCTGGTCACTGCTGCCGGTGGTGTGTTGGTTCATGTCGAGAATCGGCCGGCGTTGGCGTCGCACCTGTTACATCTCAACCCGGGCGACACCGCGACCGCGGACGTCGAGGCGTCCGCGCTGGACGTCAACGGCTCCGGAAATCCGTGCCCCCGCGAGGGCACGCTGGTCGTCACCGCGCCCGGCGATTCGGTCGCCCACACGCTGCCCGTCGCTCTGCCGATCTGTCGGGCGACCATCAGCAACGTGGATTAGCCAGAATCCGACAGGAGTAGCGCGAACGGCCATAGCTGACGCCCCCGCGCGGTAGCCTTCCGCAATGATGCGGGTCGCGATCGTCGGCGGCGGAGCCGCGGGAGTGCTTGCCGCGGTGCACTTGCGCCGAAGAGTGCCCGACGCCCAGATAACGTTGATCGATGCGTCGGGACGTCCCGGCACCGGTGCCGCCTATGGCACCAACGACCCGACGCACCTACTCAACGTCCCTGCGCCGCGAATGTCGGTCTGGCCGGAAGATCCCGACCACTTCACTCGCTGGCTCGATGAGCGGGCCGTCACCCCGGCCGAAAGTTTCGCGCCGCGACTCGCATACGGCCGATACCTGAAAGACCAACTCGTCGCTGCCGACGTACGTATCGAGGCCGCCGAGGTACTGGAGTTGACGCCTGGTACTCCGGTTCGGTTGGCGCTCAAGGATGGTCGCGAATTGTGTGCCGATGCGGTGGTGCTCGCGTCCGGCCGTCCGCAGAGCGGCATGCCCGACTCGTTGGAACGTGCCTTCGCCCCGGTGCTGGCCGACGGCAGCGACGCCCGGGTGGTGTTGGACCCTTGGGCGCCGGGCGCTTTGGAGGCGCTCGGCTCGCGCCGTCCGGACAGCGTGCTGGTAATCGGTTCGGGGCTCACCGGCATTGACGTGGCGCTGCATCTCACGGCCCGGGGCGCCACCGTCACGCTGATCTCGCGACACGGCGCACTCCCGCGCCGATTCCGCGTGACCGGCGCGCCAACGGAGGTCCCTCATCTCGACGCGCTACCTGACGATGTTTCGTTGGAGCAGTTGCGTGCCGCGCTCGAGGCGGACCTCACCCACGCCCGCAATGCGGGCGTGGACTGGCGGCAGGTGATCGACGCGATCCGGCCGCGCACCGCGCGGTTGTGGCAATCCTTGGGGTGGGAGGACCAGCGCCGGTTCCTGCGCGAGGATCTGCGGCAGTGGGAGGTGTTGCGGCATCGGATGCCGCCGACCATTGCCGATGCGATTTACGCGGCGATCGACAGCGGTCAGTTGGTCATCGAGGCCGGCGAGGTCGCCGATGTGTCGTTGCGCCGCAAGGGCGTCGAGTTGGTGGTGACCACCGGTGACGGCTCGGTTCGCCGCCGCGGTGATGCGGTGGTTGTCGCTACCGGCGCGGCCTGGGACCGGCGGTCGCTGAATGCCTGCCCGCTGTGGGCGAATTTGCTTGCGGCAGAAGTCGCGTCGCTGCACCCGTGCGGGGTGGGGGTGCGGCTCACGCCGGACGGCTACTTGATCGACGTCGCGGGAAACACGGTCCCGAACGTCGTCTGCATCGGCTCGATCCGCCAGGGCGAGGAATGGGAAACCACCGCGATTCCCGAGATTCGTTCCCAGGCTGCGGCGATCGCGACGCTGCTCGCCGACGGCACGCCCGACCAGCCGGTGCGACACGCGCCCAGCCTCATCACGGCCAAGCCGGAATTGTCCGGCGCCGCAGCGTCGTACGCAGAAGGTGTGCGTCGCCTGCTCGCTGTCCAAGACGGCGCGTCAACGGCTTTCGCGGCCGCGGTCGCCGAAGACCCGAACCACGCCCGCGCGCACGTCGGGCTGGCCATGATCGCGACCGAACGGCCGGACCGGGCGGGCGGCCCCGACGCCGTCACCGGACACCTCACGCGCGCCCGCGCGGCGCTGGCGCACGGCAGCGACGAAGACCGCAGCCATGTCGAAGCCATTGCCACCTGGTGTGAAAAGGGCAACGAGGCCGGCACCGACGCGCTCATCGACCACCTTGACCGGATTCCTGACGACGCGCTCGCGCTGTTGGTCCTCGCGCCGTCGATCGCATTCGCGGGAGCCGGTGATGCGTTGCCCGACGCCTGGCAATACGTCGAGAAGTTCACCGGCGTGCATGGCGAGGCGCCATGGTACCTGGGGTTGCGCGCCTACGGCAGGACCGAGCAGGGCCTGTGGTATGACGCGGCCGACTTGGCCGATGCGGCAATGGAACTCGACCCGGGCAACGGCAACGCGGCGCACGCGTTGTCACACGTGCACTACGAGACCGATGCGCATGGCGCGGGGCTGAAATGGCTGACCGACTGGATTCCCGGCGATGGCAGCACGCAGCGCTATCTGCCTCATTTTCAGTGGCACGCCGCGCTGCACGAGTTGGCGATGGGCGATGCGGCCGCCGCGGCGCGGCGCTACAACGCGTCGCTGGCCCCACCGCATTCGAACGGTGTGCGCTGCCTGGTCGACGCCGGCTCCCTCGCCTGGCGGGCCCGTCTGCACCCGGACTGGGTGACGCCGCCCGACCCGATGAAGGTGCTCAACGAGGCCGGCTCGCTTGCCTTTACGCCGCAGACGCCGTTCATCGCATTCCACGCGCTGCTGGTGCTGGCCGCGGCGAACGATCCGACCGCGATCCGTGCGATCACCGTTCCGGGCGCCACCGAAGCGCAGCAGACCACGCTGCGGCTCATCGGAGAAGGACTGATCGCGCTGACCGCGGGGGAGCCGCGCGCCGCGCTGGACTACCTGTTGGAATCGCTCAACGGGCTCGCCTCGATCGGCGGCAGCCGTGTGCAGCAAGAAGTGGTGCTCGAAACAGCCTTGGCCGCAATGCTTCAGTTGGGTGCGCCGGGTCAGGCGGCGCGGTTATTGTCGCGCCACCGCACCACATCGGGGCCGCTGGTGACTCGCGGCGCGGTGAACTAGTCGAAGAGTTGCATCAATTGCTCGGCCGCATCATCGGCAACCCGTCCGCGTTGCCGCAGTTCGATGATGCAGCTCACCGCGAGGTCGACGGACCCGTAGATGTGGAATCCGATCATCGCCAGGTGTGAAAGTTGTTCGCTGGTCATGCGTTCCGGGTGCGCGAGGTCGCGGATGTAGACCACGTCGGCCTCGAGTACCTGATTGCCGGGTGTGTAGACGTCGTCGTTGAACACCGTCGGTGCGATCGCCCAGCGCTTGACGTCAGGAATCGAGTGCGGCATGAAACCTTGTGAGCGCAACTCGTTGTCGACCTCACCGAATGTGGGCTGCCCGTGGTACAGCGGCACTAGCGACACTTCGGTATGAATCGCGACGGCGTTGCCTAGGCGGTTGCGGCCGTTTTGGAAGATCATCAGCTCCGAGCCCTGGACGTCGATCTTGAGCAGGTCGAAGTCATCGATGTCGAGGTCGTCGAGACGATGCGTTTGGACGTCGCGCTCCTCGACAACCGACCCCCAGTGCGAATACGGGGTGAAGAGCCGGAGCTGATTCTGGTCAGGGGTGAGCAGACTGGTCATGCCCGGCGCCTTGGTGATCTTCAGCCGATGCTCGCGCCCATCGCCGATGACTTCCGGTCGGTACTGTTCTAGCGGCCCTTTGCGTAACTCGAGCACCGCGAGTGCAGCTTGTTGTGGCTCGAATCCGGTCACCATGCACAAGCCGTAATCGAGCATCTCTTTGTAGGGCGGTTCTCCCTCGATAGAGTTGGCACCGATATCGAGAATGCTGGTTGGCCGAGAACACCGCACCAAGTCGCGAAGTAGCAGCGGGGAACTCATGTGCGGATAATTGCACAGCCAGACCGCGACGACACCCTGACAGGATGCCGACCATGAAGCACGTGATGATGCTCGCGCTGACCGCTGCCGCTGTATTGACCGCGCCGGTGGGTCATGCGGCACCGCCGCCGGACCCACACAAGCCCGACCTCGGAGCCCACTACTGCCCGGGCGGCGGAACGGTCGACATGATGTCGCCGGCCGAGCCGTCGTGCGACGGCGTGCCTTACGACGACGGCTCGTACTGGCGGGCCATCAACCGGGGCGCCCCAGGAACGGCCGCCCTGGTCATTGTTCAGTGCGTCAAGCCGCCGCCACCGCCGGGCCTGTTCACCCCGCCCCAGCAGGGTCCGGTGCCGGCACCGCCGGGAAGCTGCCAGTAGCGGCAGCGGGCTGCCCGAGCCAGAAGTGCTCGGCCGCCCCCTACTGAGCGCTGCCGAATGGCAGGCTTCAGGTCGAGAAACGACCGGCCGGACTTTAAGCTGCGTGAAAAGGAGGCGACCACGCAGTGGCAAGCGCGAATCACCTGGCCGAACTGGAGATCACGGGCACTGATGTGGTGGCCGCGTGGAACGCCCTCGAACCGGTGGTCGCCCGGTGTGCCGAGTCGCTCGATGCTCCTGTCACAAAGAGCGACTACCGCGTCGGTCAGTCCGACGACCAAGGCAGCAGCGTGGCAGGGACTGACCTTGGTGACTGCGTCGGCCGCGTGCAGCGCCCCGCGTGGATCTCCGTCACGTACACAGCTCGAAATAGTTCGGATCCTGAACCTCGAAGCATCGAGCTGAGGGTCATGCGTTACCGGCGATTCAAAGACCTGAATGTCAATCTGCGCGTCGCGGGGCCCGGGAACATTCACACGTTGGGCTTGTTCGACCGGACCGAAAAGGCACTGGCTGCCGCGATAGGTAGTTTCAACGAAACGTAAAGCCCAGACGATGGGCCCCGGCGACGTCATCGCAAAAAGTGGCTGATCGACCACTCCACCTGCTCGTAGAATGGACCGAGGTTTTAAAGCTGCTGGGAGGGGCGAAAGCGATGTCAGGGGAGGCTGTGCCACTGTCGGTGGTTCCCGGTGCGCTGCATGGCGCGTCCGCGGTCATCAGCGGAGCAGCCGCGCCGCTGGCGGCGCCATCCGGCACAGCACCGACGTCGATGGAAACTGCCGCTATGGCCGGCGCCGCGCTGGACCGTGCGCTGGACGAGTATTGCGCGGCCTTCGTGCAGCGGCTGTCGACGATGGCAGCTGGGCTGACGGGTGCGGCCGGCGCCTACACGACGCAGGAGGCCGCCAACAGCCAGGCGGTGGCCGCTCTAGCGCCGGGGGAGGTGGTGTAGCTATGGCCGGCATGCTGACCCGCACCCGCATCGAGGCCTTCGATCAGACGGCAAATCAGTTGTCGCAGTACGCGACACGGTGGCGCGCGGCGGGCGAAAACCTCGAGAACGTGGCAACGATGTACGTCTCTCAGATGGGCAACCCCGGGGGCACCGAGTGGCAGGGGCAAGCCGCTGCAGGCGCGCTCGAGGCCGCCCACACCGATAGGGCCGCTGTGACCGGCGCCGTCTTGCACGCCCATGAGATGGCTCACACCGCCGAGCTGGGCAGCAGCAGTCTCCTCGGCGCGCGGGAGGGCGCCCTGCAGGCGATCGCGCAGGCCGAAGCCGATGACTTCACAGTGGGGGAAGATCTGTCGGTAGCCGATAACCGCAGTCACACCGATCCGGCCACCTATGCCGCGCGCATGGCGCAAGCGGAAGCGCACTTGGGCTATATCGAGCATCATGCCGGGTTGTTGGAGGCCCAAAATGACCGTGTTGCAACGCAACTAGGGGCTGGGGCGGGCCAGATACCGGGCATGGTGCCGGCGACGTGGCAGCAGCCGAAGACCGGTCCGGATGACACCATCGTAGGCGACGGAGGGGGTAAGAAGCCTACGATCCAGATGGTGGATAGCCACTACGGTCCGCTGCCCGCCGATCCCGTGCCGACATTCCCGCAGCCGCCGCCGGCACCGCCGCAGACCGGGGAACCGATCAGGGTGCCGCAGCGGCCCAATCCGCCGACGGTCATCAACGCGGAGCCGGGCGTAGGCGGCAATGCTCCAGCGCCGCCGCCTCCGGGTTTCTCTGGGGTCAGTGGCATGACACAGCTACGCGACCTCTCCCTCATTCTCGGTGGCGCCGCAACCATCGGAATCTCGATACCGGGCGAAGCAGTGACCGGCGGCGCTGCGACCGTCGGCATTATCGGCGGATGGACCATGATTACCGGTGGGATGACTGAACTGATAGACGGCATGAAATGAGCCCGGCAATCATGTTGGCCGTAACAGTGGCCGTCCTTGGACTGGGCATTGGCCTAGCGATTCGCAGCGGCGGCCAGCGCGCCGGGGAGTCGTCGCCGCAGCGGGCCCGCCGCGTGGCGATCATTCAGGCCTGTGCGCTGCTCATGTGCTCTGCCCTGCTGACGATCAGCGCGATCACCACCGACCGGTTGCGGTACTTGAACATTCCGGTGGCAGTCCTGACGGGCGTGTACGGGGTGATTCAGTTGTGGCGGTTGCGGCGTGACCGTCAGGCGTCCGCGAGCTAGCGGGGTTGATCATCGAATTGGCCTCTCTCGGTGTTCGTTTGCTGACACCGACGGGTGGCGAAGCGCAGCGCACGCTAGGGGCATTCGACATTTCGATGCGACCGCAAAAATGCCCCTCTAGCTGCTAAAACGTTTGGTGCCCCCGGCAGGATTCGAACCTGCGGCCTTCTGCTCCGGAGGCAGACGCTCTATCCCCTGAGCTACGGGGGCGCGTGCGAAAAACACTGCGCCAACGGGCCACGTCAGACTAACGCATCACAGCGGCCGGCTGAGCATCGGAACGGATTCGAAGCCTGAGGACCTCAGACCATAGGATGGCCTGCGTGAATCCCGCCGATCTGGCCGAGCTGCTGAAGGCCGCCGCCACCGCGGTGTTGACCCAGCATGGGCTCGACACCGCCGCGCTGCCGTCGGCGGTCGCCGTGGAACGGCCACGCAACCCCGAGCACGGCGACTACGCGAGCAACCTGGCGCTGCAACTCGCTAAAAAGGTCGGTGCCAACCCCCGCGAGCTGGCCGGATGGCTCGCAGACGCGTTGGCAGAAGCTGACGGCATCGCCTCGGCGGAGATCGCCGGCCCGGGTTTCATCAATCTGCGGTTGGACGCCTCGGCGCAGGGCCAGATCGTCATCAACGTCATCGACGCCGGCCCCGCCTATGGCAACTCCGCCGCCGAAGCCGGCCACAAGATCAACCTCGAATTCGTCTCCGCGAACCCCACCGGTCCGATCCACATCGGCGGCACCCGCTGGGCGGCGGTCGGTGACGCGCTGGGCCGACTGCTCACCACCCAGGGTGCCGACGTGGTCCGCGAGTACTACTTCAACGACCACGGCGCGCAGATCGACCGGTTCGCCAACTCGCTGATCGCCTCCGCCAAGGGCGAACCGACGCCCGAGGACGGCTACGCCGGCGATTACATCGCCGACATCGCCGCGCAAGTCTTGCAGCAGGTGCCGGATGCGCTGAGCCGGCCCGACGCCGAACAACACGAGACGTTCCGCCGCATCGGCGTGGACTTGATGTTCACTCACATCAAGAAATCGCTGCACGAGTTCGGTACCGACTTCGACGTCTTCACCCACGAAGAGTCCATGCACACCAGCGGCCGCGTCGAGCAGGCCATCGCGCGGCTGCGCGAAAACGGCAACATCTACGAAAAAGACGGCGCAACCTGGTTGCGCACCAGTGCTTTTGGCGATGACAAAGACCGCGTCGTGATCAAGAGCGACGGCAAGCACGCCTACATCGCCGGCGACCTCGCGTACTACCTCGACAAGCGGAGCCGCGGTTTCGACCTGTGCATCTACATGCTCGGCGCCGACCACCACGGCTACATTTCACGGTTGAAGGCCGCCGCCCTGGCATTCGGTGACAACCCGGGCACCGTCGAGGTGCTGATCGGTCAGATGGTCAACCTGGTCCGCGACGGCCAGCCGGTGAAGATGAGCAAGCGGGCCGGCACCGTGATCACCCTCGACGATCTCGTCGAGGCGATCGGCGTCGACGCGGCGCGCTACAGCCTGATTCGATCGTCGGTGGACACCCCGATCGATATCGATCTCGCGCTGTGGTCATCGGCGTCCAACGAAAACCCAGTCTATTACGTGCAATACGCGCACGCGCGGCTCTCTGCGCTGGCCCGCAACGCCGCTGAACTCGGACTGACCCCGGACACCAGCCACCTGGAGATGCTCACCCATGAGAAGGAGGGTGCGCTGATCCGCAGTCTCGGTGAGTTCCCGAGGGTGCTGAAAACCGCAGCGTCACTGCGTGAACCGCACCGGGTCTGCCGTTACCTCGAGGACCTGGCCGGCGATTACCACCGGTTCTACGACGCCTGTCGCGTGTTGCCGCAAGGCGACGAGCAAGCAGGCGAACTGCACACCGCGCGCCTGGGGCTCTGCCAGGCGACCCGCCAAGTGATCGCCAACGGGCTGGCCATCCTCGGCGTCAGCGCTCCGGAGCGAATGTGAACGCGCATCCAGCCGGCCCCCGGCACGCCGAGGAGTTCCACCACGGCGGCATCCCACCCTGCCCGCACTCGGCGCAGGAGCTACTCGAGTTGGCCCCGAATGTCTGGCCACGCAACGCCGTTCGCGGCGAGGACGGCAGCGTCAGCATTGCCGGGGTGTCGCTGCAGGCGCTGGCCTATGACTACGGCACCCCGCTGTTCGTCATCGACGAAGACGACTTCCGGTCGCGCTGCCGGGAAATGGCCGCGGCTTTTGGGGGCGGAGCCAACGTGCACTATGCCGCGAAGGCCTTCCTGTCCAGCGAGATCGCACGCTGGATCGACGAAGAAGGTCTGTCGCTCGACGTCTGTACCGGTGGTGAGCTGGCGGTCGCGCTGCATGCCAACTTCCCGCCGGAACGAATCGCGTTACACGGCAACAACAAATCGGTCGCCGAGTTGACCGCTGCCGTCAAGAACGGCATCGCTCACGTGGTGGTGGACTCGATGATCGAAATCGAGCGACTCGACGCCATCGCGGGGGAGGCGGGCGTCGTCCAGGACGTCCTGGTCCGCGTCACCGTCGGCGTCGAGGCGCACACCCACGAGTTCATCTCGACCGCCCACGAAGACCAGAAGTTCGGGCTGTCACTGGCCAACGGTGCCGCGATGGCTGCGGTCCGGCGGGTGTTCGCCACCGACAACCTTCGACTGGTCGGCCTGCACAGCCACATCGGCTCGCAGATCTTCGATGTCGGCGGCTTCGAGATCGCCGCCCACCGGGTGATCGGCCTGCTGCGTGACGTGGTCTCCGAGTTCGGCGTCGATAAGACCGCACAGATCGCCACCGTCGATCTTGGCGGCGGCCTTGGTATTTCGTACCTGCCGAACGACGATCCACCACCGGTGGACGAGCTTGCCGACAAGCTGAGCGACATCGTGCGCATCGAGTCCGCGGCGGTGGGTCTGCCGGTTCCGCGCCTGGTTGTCGAACCAGGCCGGGCGATCGCCGGTCCGGGAACCATCACGCTCTACGAAGTCGGCACGGTCAAGGATGTCGGTGTCAGTGCAACCGCGCATCGGCGCTATGTCAGCGTGGACGGCGGGATGAGCGACAACATCCGCACCTCGCTGTACGGGGCCGATTACGACATCAGGCTGGTGTCCCGAGCCACCGAGGCGGAGCCGACGCTGGCGCGTGTTGTCGGAAAGCACTGCGAGAGCGGCGACATCGTCGTGCGAGACACCTGGGTGCCGGACGACATCGTGCCCGGCGACCTGCTCGCGGTCGCGGCGACCGGCGCGTACTGCTATTCGCTGTCGAGTCGGTACAACTTGATCGGCCGCCCCGCAGTGGTGGCCGTGCGTGACGGAGAGTCCCGTCTGATCCTGCGCAGGGAGACGGTTGACGATCTGCTGAGTCTGGAAGTGAGGTGAGTGGCGCCCATGAGCGATGAAAAGCCGGTTGGCGTAGCGGTATTGGGACTGGGAAATGTGGGCAGTGAGGTTGTTCGCATCATCGGGGAGAGTGCCGACGACCTCGCCGCCCGGGTCGGCGCCCCGCTGATCCTGCGTGGCGTCGGCGTGCGTCGGGTGGCTGACGACCGGGGCGTCCCGGTCGATCTGCTCACCGAGGACATCGAGGCATTGGTTTCCCGCGACGACGTCGACATCGTGGTCGAGGTGATGGGCCCGGTCGAGCCGTCGCGCAAGGCGATCCTGTCCGCACTGGAGCACGGCAAATCCGTGGTAACCGCCAACAAGGCGCTGCTCTCGGTGTCCACCGGTGAGCTGGCGCAGGCCGCCGAGAACGCCCGCGTCGACCTCTATTTCGAGGCCGCCGTGGCCGGCGCCATTCCGGTGATCCGCCCGCTGACCCAGTCGCTGGCCGGCGACACCGTGCAGCGGGTGGCGGGCATCGTCAACGGCACCACCAACTACATCCTGTCCGAGATGGACAGCACCGGCGTCGACTATGAAAAGGCGCTCGCCGACGCGAGCGCGCTCGGCTACGCCGAAGCCGACCCGACCGCCGACGTCGAAGGCTTTGACGCCGCAGCGAAGGCCGCCATCTTGGCGTCGATCGCGTTCCACACCCGGGTGACGGCCGACGATGTCTACCGCGAGGGCATCACCAAGATCAGCCCGGATGACTTCGTGTCCGCGCGGGCCCTGGGCTGTACGATCAAATTGCTGTCGATCTGCGAGCGGATCACGACCGATGATGGGCAGCAACGGGTTTCGGCCCGGGTGTACCCCGCACTGGTGCCGCTGGAGCACCCACTTGCCACCGTGAACGGCGCGTTCAATGCTGTGGTGGTCGAGGCGGAGGCCGCCGGTCGGCTGATGTTCTACGGGCAGGGCGCCGGCGGAGCGCCGACCGCCTCTGCCGTGACCGGCGATCTGGTGATGGCGGCCCGCAACCGGGTGCTGGGCAGCCGGGCACCCAAGGAGTCGAAGTACGCGCAGCTCTCCGTCGCGCCGATGGGGGTGATCCCCACCCGTTATTACGTCAGCATGGACGTCGCGGACAAGCCCGGTGTATTGGCCACTGTGGCAGCCGAATTCGCCAAGCGGGAGGTCAGCATCGCCGAGGTGCGTCAGGAGGGCGTTGTCGGTGAGGGTGGACGGCGTATCGGAGCCCGCGTCGTCGTGGTCACCCACACCGCGACCGACGCCGCGCTATCCGAAACCGTCGACGCGCTGGCCGAACTGGATGTGGTGCAGGGAGTGGCCAGCGTCCTGCGGCTGGAAGGAACCAACGCATGAGTTCGTCCAAGACGGCCGTGCATCGGCAGTGGCCGGGCCTGATCGAGGCATACCGGGACCGGTTGCCGGTGGGGGACAACTGGACTCCAGTGACCCTCTTCGAGGGTGGTACGCCGCTGATTTCGGCACCTCGGCTGTCGGAGAAGATCGGTTGCACGGTCTACCTGAAGGTCGAAGGCCTCAACCCCACCGGGTCGTTCAAGGACCGCGGGATGACGATGGCCGTCACCGACGCGGTGGCCCGCGGTCAGCAGGCGGTGATGTGTGCGTCGACGGGTAACACGTCGGCCTCTGCCGCGGCCTACGCCGCCCGCGCCGGCATTACCTGCGCCGTGCTCATCCCGCAGGGCAAGATCGCGATGGGCAAGCTCGCGCAGGCGGTCATGCACGGCGCCAAGATCATTCAGGTCGACGGCAACTTCGACGACTGCTTGGAGGTGGCGCGAAAGATCGTCGCCGACTTCCCGACGATCGCGTTGGTCAACTCCGTCAACCCGGTTCGCATCGAGGGCCAGAAGACCGCGGCGTTCGAAATCGTCGACGTGCTGGGTCATGCGCCCGACGTCCACGCCCTGCCGGTGGGCAACGCCGGCAACATCACGGCGTACTGGAAGGGCTACACCGAGTACCACGCGGACGGTGTGAGCGACACCCTTCCCCGCATGCTCGGTACCCAGGCCGCCGGTGCGGCCCCGCTGGTGTCCGGCGAGCCGGTCAAGAATCCCGAGACCATCGCCACGGCGATCCGGATCGGCTCACCGGCGTCGTGGGGTCCGGCCGTCGCCGCCCAGCAAGAGTCCAACGGACGGTTCCTGGCCGCCACCGACGACGAGATCCTGGCGGCATATCACCTGGTCGCAGCCACTGAAGGGGTGTTTGTCGAGCCGGCCTCGGCGGCCAGCATCGCGGGTCTGCTCAAATCCGTCGACGACGGCTGGGTGAAGCCGGGCTCGACGGTGGTGTGCACGGTGACCGGCAACGGGCTCAAGGACCCCGACACCGCGCTGCGCGACATGCCGAAGGTGGAGCCGGTACCGGTTGACCCCGTCGCCGTCGTCGCCAAACTGGGGCTGGCCTAGTGCTGGCTTCCGGCCTGCTGGGCACCTCGGTTGTCCCTGCCTCCAGTGCCAACCTCGGCCCGGGCTTCGACAGCCTCGGCTTGGCGCTCAGTCTTTACGACGAAATCATCGTCGAAACAACAGATTCCGGGTTGGTTGTCGAGGTCGAGGGGGAGGGCGCGGGTGAGTTATCACTCGACGAGGGGCATCTCGTCCTACGCGCCGTCCAGCACGGGCTGCAGGCCGCCGGTGTCAGCGCCGCAGGCCTGAAAGTGCGCTGCCGCAACGCCATTCCGCATTCCCGCGGCCTGGGTTCGTCGGCTGCGGCCGTCGTGGGCGGTTTGGCGGCGGTCAACGGCCTTCTCGCGCAAGCGGGTCTGACACCCTTGAGTCAGCCTGAGCTGATCCAGTTGTCGTCGGAATTCGAGGGGCATCCTGACAACGCTGCCGCGGCGGTGCTGGGTGGCGCCATCGTGTCGTGGACCGACACCCGCTCGGGCCCGCCCGCCTACGCGGCGGCCCAAATCCGGTTACATCCCGATATCCACCTGTTTCCGGCCATCCCCGTGCAGCGGTCGTCGACGGTGGAGGCCCGGGTGCTGTTGCCGACGCAGGTCAGCCACGAAGACGCCCGCTTCAATGTCAGCCGGGCCGCGTTGCTGGTCGTGGCCCTCACCGAGCGGCCGGACCTGTTGATGGCGGCCACCGAGGACGTGCTTCACCAGCCACACCGGGCGGCCGCGATGCCGGCATCGGCGGAATATCTGCAGCTGTTGCGCCGTTGGAACCTGGCGGCTGTGCTTTCTGGCGCCGGACCGGCGGTTATTGCACTGAGCACGGCATCCCAGTTGCCCACCGAGGCGCTCGACTACGCAGCCGCAAACGGATTCGAGGTCAGCGAGATGACCGCCGGTGACGGCGTACGTTGGAGTTCTGGGGTAGCAGTCCCCAGCTAGCGTCCCCGGACACCCGCGAGGGGGCTCCTTGCTTCCGGCATCGAAGCAGGTTATCCTCGGAGCCGTCCAGCAATCGCAGCATCTGCATCTGCGTTAGACACTAGGACGAATACCAAATTCTTCTCGTGGACGATGGTTCGCCATTTACATCGCCAATCCTGGCAATCACCGTTGCAGAGTCGATCCTTGGCAGCACTCGGCGAATTGGCTGAATGCAACGAAACCCCTGGCTTGATTCGATCAGCGAGGGAGAGAAAGGAAATCCGTGACCGATACGGACCTCGTTACGGCTGGCGACAGCACTGAAAGCGACAAGCTGCCCAACCCCGTGACCCCCGATACTTCCAGCGAGAACGACGCCCAATCGAGCGCGTCGGACGGCTCGCTGTCCACCATGGTGCTCCCCGAATTGCGCGCGCTGGCCAATCGGTCCGGGGTCAAGGGCACCTCCGGGATGCGCAAGAGCGAACTGATCGCTGCGATCCGGGAAAGCCGCCAGAGCCGCAATTCCAACGGCGCGTCAACGAACGGCGGCGCAGACGACTCGGACAACCGCGCCACCGAGTCCGCCGACCATCGCAGCGAAGCGTCCGACGACAACCACGCCGGCCAGACCGACACCGGCGAGAAGCCGGCCTCCGGCAAGCACCCGGTGGAGCAGAACGACCGGACCGAAAAGAAGCAGCACAACGGCAACGACAAGTCCGCCGACAACAAGTCCGAAGAACGCGATTCCGACAAGGAATCGGACAAGGGTGGCGAGCAGCGCTCCGGCGGACAACAGAACCGCGGTGGCCAGAACAACCAGAATCAGAACGACGACGACGGTGATGGTCGCGGCGGTCGCCGCGGTCGCCGATTCCGTGAGCGCCGGCGTCGCGGTGACGGGCCCCGCGACGGCGGCAACAGCGGTGGCGACGCCGAACTGCGTGAGGACGACGTTGTACAGCCGGTCGCCGGCATCCTCGACGTGCTCGACAACTACGCGTTCGTCCGTACCTCCGGATACCTGGCCGGCCCGCACGACGTCTACGTCTCGATGAACATGGTGCGCAAGAACGGTTTACGCCGCGGCGACGCGGTGACCGGCGCGGTGCGGGTGCCCCGAGATGGAGAAGGCGGGGACAAAAACCCGCGCCAGAAGTTCAACCCGCTGGTGCGCCTGGACACCGTCAACGGTGGTCCGGTCGAGAACGCCAAGAACCGTCCCGATTTCTCCAAGCTGACGCCGCTGTACCCCAACCAGCGGCTGCGTCTGGAGACCACCTCCGATCAGTTGACCACCCGGGTTATCGACTTGATCATGCCGATCGGCAAAGGTCAACGCGCACTCATCGTGTCACCGCCCAAGGCGGGTAAGACGATGATCCTGCAGGCCATCGCCAACGCGATCACCAAGAACAATCCCGAATGCCATCTGATGGTCGTGCTCGTCGACGAGCGCCCCGAAGAGGTCACCGACATGGCGCGATCGGTCAAGGGTGAGGTCATTGCCTCGACATTCGACCGGCCACCGACGGACCACACGGCGGTCGCCGAGCTGGCCATCGAGCGCGCCAAGCGGCTCGTCGAACAGGACAAAGACGTTGTGGTGCTGCTTGACTCGATCACCCGGCTGGGCCGCGCCTACAACAACGCGTCGCCGGCCTCGGGCCGAATCCTGTCCGGTGGCGTCGACTCGACGGCGCTCTACCCGCCGAAACGCTTCCTCGGCGCGGCCCGCAACATCGAGGAGGGCGGATCGTTGACGATCATCGCCACCGCGATGGTCGAGACCGGATCCACCGGTGACACAGTCATTTTCGAGGAGTTCAAGGGCACGGGTAACGCGGAGCTCAAGCTCGACCGCAAGATCTCTGAGCGTCGGGTGTTCCCCGCCGTCGACGTGAACCCCTCGGGAACGCGTAAGGACGAATTGCTGCTGTCGCCGGATGAGTTCTCGGTCGTGCACAAGCTGCGGCGCGTGCTGTCGGGCCTGGATTCGCACCAGGCCATCGATCTGCTGATGTCGCAGTTGCGAAAGACCAAGAACAACTACGAGTTCCTGGTCCAGGTGTCCAAGACGACACCGGGCATGGACAACGACTGACCGGCGATTAGCACACCGACTCAGTCGGGCAACATCGCCCGTCCCGCTTTGCGCTCCATGCAGCGGCGGTAACCTCCGCCTGTCGGATACCGACTCCGAAGGTGGTGAGCCGTGGCGGACACTATTCAGCAACTGCTTCGCGAACGCAGTGACGATGCGACGCCCGCGGTCAAGTACGACGATCGCGTCTGGACCTGGCAGGAGCATCTCGCCGACGCATCGACGTCGGCCGCCGCGCTGATCGGCATCGCTGACCCCGACCGTCCGTTACATGTCGGTGCGCTGCTGGGCAATACCCCCGAGATGCTCACCGCGATGGCAGCGGCCGCGCTCGGCGGCTACGTGCTGTGCGGCATCAACGACACCCGACGCGGGGCCGCGCTGACCAACGACATCCTGCGCGCCGACTGCCAGATCCTGCTCATCGATCCCGCCCACCGCGCGCTGCTCGACGGCCTGGACCTGCCCGGAGTTCGCGTCATCGACGTCAGCAGCGACGAGTGGTCGGAACTGCTGGCGTCGGCCGGACCGCTGGTGCCGCATCGCGAGGTCGAGCCAGGCGACACGCTGATGATGATCTTCACCTCGGGCACCAGCGGCGAACCGAAGGCGGTCCGGATCACGCATCTGACCGTTATCTTCGCCGGCGCCAACCTGATTGGCCGCTTCGAGGTCGACTCGTCCGGCGTCTGCTACCTGTCGATGCCGCTCTTTCACTCCAACGCGCTGCTGGCCGGTTGGAGCGTGGCCGTCGGCTCCGGTTCAGCGATGGTGCCCGCCACCTTCTCGGCGTCGCGTCTGCTGCCGGACCTACGGCGCTACGGCGCCACCTATATGAACTACGTCGGCAAGCCGCTGGCTTACGTGCTGGCCACCCCCGAACAGCCCGACGATGCGGACAACCCGCTGCGGGTCGCCTTCGGCAATGAGGCCAGCGACCGCGACATCGCCGAATTCAGCCGACGATTCGACTGCACCGTCTGGGACGGCTTTGGTTCCAGCGAAGGCGCCATCATCATCACCCGCGAAGACGGCTGCCCGCCCGGCTCACTGGGACAGGGCTTTCCGGGCGTCAGCATCTACAACCCCGACACCCTCGCCGAATGCGCGGTAGCGGAATTCGACGACGCCGGCGCACTGATCAACCCCGACCAGGCAATCGGTGAACTGGTCAACACCACCGGCGCCGGACTGTTCGCCGGCTATTACAACGACCAGGACGCCACCGATGCGCGGCTGCGCAACGGCATGTTCTGGTCCGGCGATCTGGCCTACCGCGACGCCGACGGCTGGATCTATTTCGCCGGGCGCAGCGGCGACTGGCTACGCGTCGACGGCGAGAACATGACCACCGCTCCGATCGAGCGGATCCTGCAGCGGCTACCGGCGGTCAGCCAGGTCGCGATCTACGCGGTGCCCGATCAGCAGGTGGGCGATCAGGTGATGGCCGCGCTGGTGCTGGTCGACGGCGCCGAGCTGACGCCGGGGCAGCTCAGTGAATTTCTCGCCGCCCAGCCCGACCTGTCCCCGAAGGCGTGGCCTCGGCACGTCTGGATCACCGACGCACTGCCGACCACCGCCACCAACAAGATCCTCAAACGCCAGCTCAGCGCCCACGGCAGCACGCCGCCCGGTGGCCTGCTGTGGACCCGGGCCGGCCGCGACACCAGCTATAACGTCGTCGAGTCTTCGGTCAAAGCCCAGGTCAGCCACGGTTAGGGCGGACAACACCGGGGGAATGCGCAGCCGCCATCGCGCGTTTAGGGCCATAGCGGCTGAACTGGCATAATGGTCAGCCGAAGTAACGGTTCCGGTTCACGTCTGATTTCTCAGCACGATCATGCGACCCGGCGGCCGACGACAGAAGAGGACACCATGAAAGCTGACATTCACCCCGCGTACGGCGAGACCACCGTGGTCTGCGGTTGCGGCAATACTTTCCAGACGCGTAGCACCAAGGAGAGCGGCCACATCGTGGTGGAGGTCTGCTCGCAGTGCCACCCGTTCTACACCGGTAAGCAGAAGATTCTGGACAGCGGTGGTCGCGTTGCCCGCTTCGAGAAGCGCTACGGCAAGCGCAAGGCCGGCGCCGACAAGGAAGCTTCGGCCGACAAGTAGCACGATCGACGCCCGGACTGTCGCGATAGTCGCGCAGGACGGGCGTCGTTTCATGTGTGGGAGAGTCCAGCGAGGAGGTGAGCATGGCGCAAGGCGTACAGGCGATTGACGCGCTGGCGGCGGAACATGCCGACCTCGAGAAAAAGCTGTCCGACCCGGAGTTGCACAGCGATGCGGCCAATGCGCGCAAGGTCGGGCGCCGCTTCGCGCAACTGGCCCCGATCGTGGCGACCCACCGGCAGCTCGTCTCGGCGCGTGGGGATCTGGAGACGGCACGCGAATTTGCGGTCGATGACGCGTCGTTCGCCGACGAGGTCACCGAACTGGAGACCCGGGTCGACGAGTTGGAGACCAAGCTCAGCGACATGCTGGCGCCGCGCGACCCGCACGACGCCGACGACGTTGTGCTGGAGGTCAAATCCGGTGAGGGCGGCGAGGAGTCGGCACTGTTCGCCGCGGACCTGGCTCGCATGTACATCCGCTACGCGGAACGGCACGGCTGGACCGTGACGGTGCTGGACGAGACGTACTCCGACTTGGGCGGCTACAAAGACGCGACACTGACGATCGCCAGCAAAGGCGACTCCTTGGATGGCGTCTGGTCGCGGCTGAAATTCGAGGGCGGTGTGCATCGCGTGCAGCGCGTGCCGGTCACCGAATCCCAAGGTCGCGTGCATACTTCGGCGGCCGGGGTGCTGGTGTATCCCGAGCCTGAAGAAGTCGGCGAGGTGCAGATCGATGATTCGGACCTGCGCATCGACGTCTACCGGTCATCCGGTAAGGGCGGACAGGGCGTCAACACCACCGACTCCGCGGTGCGAATCACCCACTTGCCCACCGGAATTGTGGTCACCTGCCAAAACGAGCGGTCGCAGCTGCAGAACAAAGCCCGCGCCATGCTGGTGCTCGCGGCTCGGCTGCAGGCTGTGGCTGAAGAGCAGGCGCAGGCCGACGCGTCGGCCGACCGCGCCAGCCAGATCCGCACGGTCGACCGCAGCGAACGCATCCGCACCTACAACTTCCCGGAAAACCGGATCGCGGACCACCGAATCAATTTCAAGTCACACAATCTCGATCAGGTACTCGACGGCGACCTGGATGCACTCTTCGACGCCCTTGCCGCCGCCGACAAGCAAGCCCGGCTGCAGCAGGCATGACAATCCAGCCCCGGCTGCGCTGCGCGATCGACTCGGCGACAACGCTGCTCGCAGAGGCCGGCATCGACTCCGCCCGTTACGACGCCGAGGAGTTGGCCGCGCACCTGGCCGGCACCGAGCGTGGCCGACTTGCGTTGCTCGACACACCGGATGACGGATTCTTCGACCGCTACCGTGCCACGATCGCCGAACGTTCGCGCCGGATTCCCTTGCAGCACCTGACCGGCTTGGCCGCCTTCGGTCCGTTGACGTTGACGGTCGGGCCCGGTGTCTTCATCCCTCGCCCGGAGACCGAGGCGATGCTGGAATGGGCCACCGCGCAACAGCTTCCGGACGATCCGGTCATCGTCGACCTTTGCACCGGTTCGGGTGCGCTGGCGCTCGGCCTGGCGCGGTGGCGGCCCGAGGCCCGCGTGATCGGCGTCGACGACTCCGACGCGGCCCTCGAGTACGCCCGCGCCAACGCCGACGGCACCGCCGTGGAAATGCTGCGCGCCGACGTCGTCGAGCCCGGTGCGCTGAGCCGGCTGGACGGGCGGGTCGATCTGCTGGTGTCCAACCCGCCCTACGTCCCGGATGGCGCTGAACTCGACCCCGAAGTGCTCGACCACGACCCGTCCCACGCCGTGTTCGGAGGCCCGGACGGGATGACGGTGATCACGGCGATCGTCGGACTCGCGGAACGATTGCTACGGCCCGGCGGCCTTTTCGCCGTCGAGCACGACGACGCCAACTCCGAGGCGGCTATCGAATTGATCTCCGGCACAGCAGGTTTCAAGGACATCGTGGCTCGTCGCGATCTCACCGGACGGCCACGTTTCGTCACGGCCCGACGCAGCGGTGGCACCTGATGAGCGAAACCTTCGACTGCACGGAGCCTGAACAGCGTTCGCGCGCAATCACATCGGCGGCGGCAGCGGTGAAGAACGGCGGCCTGGTCGTGCTCCCGACCGACACGGTGTACGGCGTGGGCGCCGACGCGTTCAACAGCGCGGCGGTGGCCGCCCTGTTGGCCGCCAAGGGTCGCGGCCGCGACATGCCGGTGCCGGTGCTGGTCGGCTCCTGGCACACCATCGACGGCCTGGCCATGTCGGTGTCCACCTCGATGCGCAACCTGGTCCGCGCGTTCTGGCCTGGCGCGCTGAGCCTGGTGGTGCGGCAGGCGCCGTCGGTGCAGTGGGATCTCGGCGACGCCCGCGGCACGGTGATGCTGCGGATGCCGCTGCACCCGGTCGCCATCGAGCTGCTGCGTGAGGTCGGGCCGATGGCGGTCTCCAGCGCCAACGTCTCCGGCCGGCCGCCGGCAGTAGACGCCGACCATGCGCGCGAGCAATTGGGCGACCTCGTCGACGTATACCTCCGCGCCGGCCCGTCGGCCCAGCAGGCCGCGTCGACCATCCTGGACCTGACCGCACCGGAGCCCCGCATCCTGCGATCCGGCCCGATCAGCGCCGAACGCATCGCCGAAGTGCTCGGGGTCGACGCCCTGAGTCTGACCAGCTGACCGGTCGGCCGGCTCAGTGCGATCTCAGGGCCGTGCACTACGGTCTTTCGGATGGTCAGCGGTGCCGACAACCTCGCCGGCAGTCTGCTGGCTTTGGCCGATCGCGGCGCCGGCGTCCCGCTGCGCGAACTCGCGCTCGTCGGACTGACCGCCGCGATCATCACCTACTTTGCGACCGGACCCGTGCGGACGCTGGCAACCCGGTTCGGCGCGGTGGCGTACCCGCGCGAGCGCGATGTGCATGTGACGCCGACGCCACGGATGGGCGGACTGGCGATGTACATCGGGGTGATCGCGGCGGTGTTCCTGGCGTCGCAGCTCCCCGCGCTCACCCGCGGTTTTGTCTACTCGGCGGGTATGCCCGCGGTGGTGTTGGCGGGCGGGCTGATCATGGGCATCGGCCTGATCGACGACCGCTGGGGTCTGGATGCGCTGACGAAATTCGCCGGCCAGATCACCGCGGCCAGCGTGCTGGTCACGATGGGCGTCGCCTGGAGCGTTCTCTATATTCCGCTGGGCGGGGTGGGCACGATCGTGCTCGACCAGGTGTCGTCGATTCTGCTCACGCTGGCGCTGACGGTTTCGATCGTCAACGCGATGAACTTCGTCGACGGACTCGACGGCCTGGCCGCCGGGTTGGGACTCATCACCGCGCTGGCGATCTGCATCTTCTCCGTTGGCCTGCTTCGCGACCACGGCGGGGACGTGCTGTTCTATCCGCCTGCGGTCATCTCGGTGGTGCTGGCGGGAGCGTGCCTGGGTTTTCTGCCGCACAACTTCCACCCCGCCAAGATCTTCATGGGCGATTCCGGTTCGATGCTCATCGGCCTGATGCTGGCCGCGGCGTCGACGACGGCTGCGGGACCCATCTCGCAGAACGCGTACGGCGCCCGTGATGTGTTTGCTCTGCTATCGCCGTTCCTGTTGGTCGTGGCGGTCATGTTCGTGCCGATGCTCGATCTGCTGCTGGCGATCGTGCGGCGTACTCGGGCCGGCCGCAGCGCATTCACCCCCGACAAGATGCATTTGCATCACCGACTGCTGCAGATCGGCCATTCGCATCGGCGGGTCGTGCTGATCATCTATCTATGGGTGGGCATTGTCGCTTTCGGCACGGCAAGCACCATCTTCTTCAATCCGCGGGACACCGCCGCTGTCATGTTGGGTGCGATCGTGATCGCGGCTGTCGCGACGCTGATTCCGCTGCTCCGACGCGGTAACGATGTCTACGACAAGGAGTAGTAGAGTCCTTGTCGATGTGGTACGGTGCTGGTAGAACCCGAATTAACCTCGCGGGTTGCCGGCCACCGGCAGTCGGAGTCAGCTCCGATCCTGCCGTCGAAAGACCGACAATGGGGAGTAGTCCCTTGGGTGATGCGAGTGCGGTGAAAGCGCTCCGATACGCTCAACGGGCCACGCAATGAGCAACACACAACTCCCCCCGAACGAGGACTGAGGTGCTGCAGTGACTACACCAGCGCAGGACGCGCCGTTGGTGTTCCCCTCCATTGCGTTCCGGCCTATTCGCCTCCTCGCGATAGCGGCGGTGCTGACCGCCGTCGCGGTCGCGATTGCCGCCTCACTCGGCAATCCGATGGTGGGCGTTTTCTTCGGCGTGGGCCTTTTGCTGGGTTTGCTCAACGCGCTGGGTGTTCAGCGTTCGGTTGCGGCGATCACCGCCGAAGACCACCCGCTGAAGAAGAAGATGGCGGCGAACTCGGCGACGCGATTGTTGGTCATCACCACGATTGGTTTGGCTATCGCGTTCGTGTTCCGCCCAGCCGGCCTCGGCGTGGTGTTTGGTCTTGCGCTCTTCCAGGTATTGCTCGTGCTGACGACCGCGCTGCCGGTCTGGAAGAAGCTGCGTAGCGGGGCGGCTGACGGTAGTGAAGGGATGGAATACGGCAATGAGTGAGATGTTGCTGGCTGAGGGCGCCATCGAGGTCGGTCACCACGAGACCGTCGAATTGCTCGGCTTGACCATCAATGTCGACACGGTTGCGTCGTCGGCGTTAGCGGCCGTCATCGTGCTCGCGCTGGCGTTCTTCTTGCGCGCCAAGGTCACCTCGAGCGGCGTTCCCGGCGGTGTGCAGCTGTTCTTCGAGGCGATCACCATCCAGATGCGCAACCAGATCGAAAGCGCGATCGGCATGCGCATCGCCCCCTTCGTATTGCCACTGGCGGTAACGCTTTTCGTGTACATCCTGATCTCGAACTGGCTGTCGGTGCTGCCAGTCCAGTACACCAGCGGGCCCGGCGGGTCTCCGAAGGAGTTGTTCGCTCCGCCGGCGTCGGACATCAACTACGTGTTGGCCCTCGCGCTGTTCGTCTTCATCTGCTACCACCTGGCCGGCATCTGGCGAGCCGGACCCGTCGGGTACCCGGCCAAGGTGCTCAAGGGCCACGTCTGGGGCTCGCTGCCCAAGGTGGTCGGAATCATCTTCATGCCGATCAACGTGGTCGAGGAGCTCGCCAAGCCGATCTCGTTGTCGCTCCGACTTTTTGGCAACATCTTCGCCGGTGGCATCCTCGTCGCCTTGATCGGGCTGTTCCCGCCGTACGTGTTGTGGGCGCCGAACGCGATCTGGAAGGCGTTCGACCTCTTCGTCGGCGCGATCCAGGCGTTCATCTTCGCGCTGTTGACGATCCTGTACTTCAGCCAGTCGATGGAGCTGGAGGAAGACCACCATTAAGACGCCCTGGCTCGACCACCACAGTCTTGGTAGACCGCTACCAAATATCAAGGAGGATAAGCAATGAACCCCACAATCGCGGCCGGCGCCCTCATCGGCGGTGGACTGATCATGGCCGGTGGCGCGATCGGTGCCGGTATCGGTGACGGTGTCGCCGGTAACGCCCTGATCGCCGGCATCGCCCGCCAGCCCGAAGCGCAGGGACGGTTATTCGTGCCGTTCTTCATCACGGTCGGTCTGGTCGAGGCGGCCTACTTCATCAACTTGGCCTTCATGGCGCTGTTCGTCTTCGCCACTCCAGTCAAGTAATCAGTCGAGATGGGTGACATGAGCCGCGTCGGCGACGAGAACGCGCGCCGCATGAGCGGCGCCAGTGAGGAGGAGCCGCGCACATGAGCGCTGTGGTTCTGGCGGCTGCCAATCAGGCCGAAGGTAACTTCCTTCTGCCCAACGGCACCTTCTTCGTCGTGCTGATCATCTTCCTGATCGTGCTCGGCGTGATCGCCACCTTCGTGGTCCCGCCGATCGCGAAGGTGCTCAAAGAGCGCGACAACATGGTCACCAAGACGGCTGCAGACAACAAGAAATCGGCCGAGCAATTCGCTGCTGCCCAGGAGGACTACGAGAAGGCGATGTCCGCCGCTCGAGTCACGGCATCGGCGGCTCGCGACGAGGCTCGGGCGGAGGGCCGCAAGGTCATCGACGAAAAGCGCGGACAGGCCGAGGAGCAGGTTTCCTCGAAGCTGCAGGACGCTGCCGAGCAACTCAAGCGGGAGAGCGACGCCGTGGCCGCGGACCTTCGCACGCGGGTGGAGAGCATCTCCACCAGGTTGGCGAGCCGCATCCTCGGCGTCGAGATCGCCACCTCGGTCTCGGCCTCAGGTTCGGAGCGGTAAGCACAAAATGTCAACATTCATCGGACAGCTCGTCGGTTTTGCCGTCATCATCTTGCTGGTCTGGCGCTATGTCGTCCCGCCGGTGCGCAAGATGATGGCGGACCGGCAAGACACGGTGCGTCAACAGCTGGCTGACTCTGCGGCCGCCGCAGATCGGTTGGCGGAGGCCAGCCGTGCTCACGCCAAGGCGAAGGAAGACGCCAACGCCGAGGCGCGGCGGCTGACCGAAGAGGCGCAGGCCGATGCCGAACGCATCGGCGAACAACTGCGTGCTCAGGCCGACCAGGACGCCGAGCGGATCAAGCAGCAGGGCACCAGGCAAGCGGAGCTGATGCGTGCGCAGTCGATCCGTCAGTTGCGTCAAGACATCGGCGCCGAATCTGTGCACCGGGCAAGCGAATTGGTCCGGGGGTTCGTCGCCGATCCGGCCCAGCAGTCGGCGACTGTGGACCGTTTCCTCGACGATCTCGACGAGATGTCTTCCTCGGAGGCAGAGATTCACTATCCGGTGCTGGGGAGTCTGCGCTCGGCCAGCCGACAGGCGCTAACAGATTTGATGGACCGGTTGGGCGAGATCGCTGACGGCCTCGACGACGACGCGCTTGCCGCGCTCGCCGGCGAGCTGATCTCGGTGGCCGAACTACTGGACCATGAAGTGGTCATCACTCGTTATCTGGCTACGCGGGCAGAAGACAGCACGCCCAGGATCCGGCTGGTTGAGCGGCTAGTCTCCGGCAAAGTGGGAGACCCGACGCTTGAGGTGCTTCGCGCAGCTGTGTCCGAACGTTGGTCCGACACTGCCGATCTGATCGTTGCCGTCGAGCACATCGCGCGGCAGGCATCGCTCATTCGCGCCGAGCGGGCCGGCCAGATCGACGAAGTCGCAGACCAGCTGTTCTGGTTCAGCCGTTTCCTCGACACCGAACCGCAGTTGGCCACGTTACTCGGTGACTTCACCGCGCCTCCCGAGAAACGGGTTGAGTTGCTGCACAACGTCCTTGGGCATGCCGGCAAAGATGTCAACCCCATAGCCTCCGCACTGCTGACCGAGACCATCGAAATGCTGAGGGGCGAACCGGCCGACACTGCAGTGCTCCGCCTGGCAGGGGTCGCGGTGGCCCGTCACGGTGAGGTAGTTGCGGGCGTCAGAGCGGCCTCCGAGCTCAGCGATGGGCAGCGCACCCGCCTCACCGAACTGCTGAGCAGAATTTATAACCAGCCGGTGAAGGTACAGATGCACATTGAGCCTGAACTGCTTGGCGGCCTCGCCATCACGGTTGGCGACGAGGTGATCGACGGGACCCTCTCGTCCCGGCTCGCCGAAGCGCAGACCCGGCTGCCCGACTGACATTCCCAACTAGATCCACTAATCAACAAGCAGGAAGACGAAAAGCCATGGCAGAGTTGACAATCTCCGCTGATGACATCCAAGGCGCGATCGAGGAATACGTCAGCTCCTTTCACTCCGACACTTCCCGTGAGGAAGTCGGCCTCGTCGTGGACACCGGCGATGGCATCGCCCACGTCCAGGGTCTGCCGTCGGTCATGACCCAAGAGCTGCTGGAATTCTCCGGCGGCGTCCTCGGTGTGGCGCTCAACCTCGACGAGCACACAGTCGGCGCGGTCATCCTGGGTGACTCCGAAAAGCTGGCAGAGGGTCAGCAGGTCAAGCGCACCGGTGAGGTCCTCTCGGTGCCGGTCGGCGACGAGTTCCTGGGTCGTGTGGTCAACCCGCTGGGCGAGCCCATCGACGGCCAGGGCGATATCAAGGCCGAGACCCGCCGCGCGTTGGAGATTCAGGCCCCGTCGGTGGTGCAGCGGCAGAGCGTTTCCGAGCCACTGCAGACCGGTATCAAGGCCATTGACGCGATGACCCCGATCGGGCGTGGCCAGCGCCAGCTGATCATCGGTGACCGCAAGACCGGCAAGACCGCGGTGTGCGTGGACACGATCCTCAACCAGCGCGAGAACTGGGAGAGCGGCGACGAAAAGAAGCAGGTCCGCTGCGTCTACGTGGCCATCGGCCAGAAGGGCACCACGATCGCGTCCGTGCGTCGCGCCCTCGACGAAGGCGGCGCGATGGACTACACCACCATCGTCGCGGCGCCGGCCTCCGATGCTGCCGGGTTCAAATGGCTTGCGCCCTACACCGGTTCGGCGATTGCGCAGCACTGGATGTACAACGGCAAGCACGTGCTGATCGTCTTCGACGACCTGAGCAAGCAGGCCGAGGCCTACCGCGCTATCTCACTGCTGCTGCGCCGTCCGCCCGGTCGTGAGGCTTACCCGGGTGACGTGTTCTACCTGCACTCGCGGTTGCTGGAGCGCTGCGCCAAGCTGTCCGACGAGCTCGGCGGCGGATCGTTGACCGGCCTTCCGGTGATCGAGACCAAGGCCAACGACATCTCGGCCTACATCCCCACCAACGTCATCTCGATCACCGACGGGCAGGTCTTCCTCGAGTCCGACTTGTTCAACCAGGGTGTGCGACCCGCGATCAACGTCGGCGTGTCAGTCTCGCGTGTGGGTGGTGCGGCGCAGATCAAGGCTATGAAAGAGGTGGCCGGCTCCCTGCGGCTGGACCTGTCACAGTACCGTGAGCTGGAATCGTTCGCGGCGTTCGCCTCGGACCTGGACGCCACGTCGAAGGCGCAGCTGGATCGCGGTGAGCGGTTGGTTGAGTTGCTCAAGCAGCCGCAGTACCAGCCGTCACCCGTTGAGGAACAAGTGGTTTCGATCTTCCTCGGCACCGGCGGACACCTCGACTCGGTTCCGGCCGAGGACGTGCACCGCTTCGAAACCGAGTTCCTCGACCACATCCGCGGCGCCAAGGACGGCATCCTGTCCAGCATCAAGGAATCGCAGAAGCTCAGCGAAGAGACCGAGAAAAAGTTGGTCGACGCGATCAAGGACTTCAAAAAGGGCTTCGCGGCCACCGGCGGTGGATCGGTGGTGCCGGACGAGCACGTCGAGGCGCTCGACGAAGACCAAGTTGAGAAAGAAGCGGTGCAGGTACACAAGCCCGCACCGCCGGAGCAGAAGAAGTAATCGAAAATGGCTGCCACACTTCGCGAACTGCGGGGTCGCATTCGTTCCGCCGGGGCGATCAAAAAGATCACCAAGGCCCAGGAAATGATCGCGACGTCGCGCATCGGCAAGGCTCAGGCGCGGCTGAAAGAGGCCCGGCCCTACACCGACGAGATCACCCGTGTGCTCACCACACTCGCGTCGGAGGCGGCTCTCGACCACCCGTTGCTGGTCGAGAAACCTTCGCCGAAACGCGTTGCTGTTCTGGTTGTCTCGTCAGATCGAGGGCTCTGCGGCGCATACAACTCCGGCGCATTTCGCAAGGCCGAGGAGCTCTTCTCGCGCCTGCGGCAAGACGGTAAGACGCCGGTGCTCTACACCGTCGGTCGTAAAGCACAGGGCTACTTCAAGTTCCGCAACTGGGACATCAGTGAATCGTGGACCGGCTTCTCGGAGCGGCCCAGCTACGAGAATGCCGCGGAGGTCGCCGACACTCTGGTGAAGGCCTTCATGGCCGGCGCCGGGGATGACGACGACTCAGGTGATGAGGCCGGCGTCGACGAGCTGCACATCGTCTACACCGAGTTCAAGTCGATGATGTCCCAATCGGTCGGAGCACACCGGATGGCTCCGATGGTCGTGGAATACGTCGAGGACGATAACGAGCCGAAAACGTTGTACTCCTTCGAACCGGACGCAACAACACTGTTCGACGCGCTGCTGCCGCGGTACGTGGCGACCCGCGTCTACACGGCGCTGCTCGAATCCGCCGCGTCAGAGCTGGCCTCTCGCCAGCGGGCGATGAAGTCGGCGAGCGACAACGCCGACGATCTCATCAAGTCGCTCACGCTCGAGGCGAACCGCGAGCGCCAAGCTCAGATCACCCAGGAAATCAGCGAAATCGTCGGTGGCGCAAACGCGCTCGCCGACGCGCAATAAGCCCCATCAGGAAGCGAAGAGGATATGGCTGCTACCACCAAACAGGCTGAGAAGTCGACGAACTCGAAGGGCAGCGACACCAGCGGCCGCGTCGTGCGGATCACCGGACCCGTCGTCGACGTCGAATTCCCGCGTGGCTCCGTGCCGGCATTGTTCAACGCCCTACACGCCGAGATCACCTACAAAGACCTGGCGAAGACGTTGACACTGGAGGTCGCGCAGCACCTCGGCGACAACCTGGTCCGCACCATCTCGATGCAGCCGACCGACGGACTGGTCCGCGGCGTCGAGGTGACTGACACCGGAAAGTCGATCTCGGTCCCGGTCGGGGACGGCGTCAAGGGGCACGTGTTCAACGCCCTGGGTGACTGCCTGGACGAACCGGGCTACGGAAAAGACTTCGACCACTGGCCCATTCACCGTAAGCCGCCGCCATTCGACGAGCTCGAGCCACGCACCGAGATGCTCGAGACCGGCCTGAAGGTCGTCGACCTGCTGACGCCCTACGTGCGTGGTGGAAAGATCGCGCTGTTCGGCGGTGCCGGTGTGGGTAAGACGGTTCTGATCCAGGAGATGATCAACCGTATCGCCCGAAACTTCGGTGGTACTTCGGTATTCGCCGGTGTCGGAGAGCGCACCCGTGAGGGCAACGACCTCTGGGTCGAGCTCGCGGACGCTGACGTGCTCAAGGACACCGCCTTGGTGTTCGGTCAGATGGACGAGCCGCCCGGCACCCGTATGCGGGTCGCCCTGTCGGCGCTGACGATGGCCGAGTTCTTCCGCGACGAGCAGGGCCAGGACGTTCTGCTGTTCATCGACAACATCTTCCGGTTCACCCAGGCCGGCTCCGAGGTGTCCACCCTGCTCGGCCGGATGCCGTCGGCGGTGGGTTACCAGCCCACGCTCGCCGACGAAATGGGCGAGCTGCAGGAGCGGATCACCTCGACCCGTGGTAAGTCGATCACCTCGATGCAGGCCGTGTACGTGCCCGCGGACGACTACACCGACCCAGCGCCGGCCACGACGTTCGCGCACCTGGACGCGACCACCGAGCTGTCGCGAAACGTGTTCTCCAAGGGTATTTTCCCCGCGGTCGACCCGCTGGCCTCCAGCTCCACCATCCTGGACCCGGCGATCGTCGGCGACGAACACTATCGGGTCGCGCAGGAAGTCATTCGAATCCTGCAGCGCTACAAGGATCTTCAGGACATCATCGCGATTCTGGGTATCGACGAGCTTTCCGAAGAGGACAAGCAGCAGGTCAACCGGGCGCGCCGGATCGAGCGGTTCCTGTCGCAGAACATGATGGCGGCCGAGCAGTTCACCGGTCAGCCGGGATCGACCGTCCCGCTGAAGGAGACCATCGAGGCCTTCGACAAGCTGGCCAAGGGCGACTTCGACCACATCCCCGAGCAGGCATTCTTCCTCATCGGTGGTCTGGACGACCTGGCCAAGAAGGCCGAAAGCTTCGGCGCCAAGCTGTGATGCGTGGGTGCCGGCATCGAAGGTTGAGCGTGGAAGGGCAGGTGTGAGATGGCCGTGCTGAACGTGGATATCGTTGCCGTCGATCGGAAGATCTGGTCGGGCGAGGCGACGTTCCTCTTCACGCGCACCACGGTGGGGGAGATCGGGATTCTGCCCAGTCATATCCCTCTGGTTGCACAACTGGTCGACGACGCCATGGTTCGTGTCGAGCGTGAGGGCGAAGACGACCTTCGGGTTGCCATCGAAGGCGGCTTCCTGTCGGTCACCGAGGAGAGCGTGAGCATCCTCGCCGAGTCTGCGCAGTTCGAGTCGGAGATCGACGAGGGCGCCGCCAAAGAGGATTCGGAGTCAGACGACCCGCGCGTTGCTGCCCGGGGACGCGGCAGATTGCGCGCTGTCGGCGCGCTCGACTGACGGGCCGCGGCTATGAGCGCGCTCATGATGGTCATGATCGTGCTCGTCGCTGTGCTGGCCTTCGCCGTCGTTGCCCTGAGTTATCGGTTGTGGAAGCTGCGCCAGGGGGGCACGGCCGCGATCATGCGCGACATACCCGCGGTCGGCGGCCACGGCTGGCGGCACGGCGTAATCCGTTATCGCGGAAGCGATGCCGCGTTCTATCGACTGTCGAGTGTCCGCCTGTGGCCGGACCGCCAGCTCAACCGGCGGGGTGTCGAAGTGGTCTCACGGCGTCCACCACGCGGCGATGAGTTCGACATCATGAGCGAAGAGATCATCGTGCTGGAGCTGCGCGATACCACACAGGACCGCAACGCCGGCTACGAAATCGCCTTGGACCGAGGCGCTTTGACGGCGTTCCAGTCTTGGCTGGAGTCGCGCCCGTCGCCGCGCGCGCGCCGTCGCGGTATGTAGCGGCTACTTGGTTCGGCCGCCACCGGGTTTCCAGAGCACGTCGCCGTCGGGGTTGACCACCCGGCAGAGGATAAACAGCAAGTCGGACAGGCGATTCAGATATTTCGCCGGTAGCGCACTGACCTTCGACGGGTGCTCGTCGATCGCGTTCCATGCTGAACGTTCAGCGCGCCGCGCCACCGTGCGGGCGATGTGCAGCAGCGCTGAGAGGGGCGAACCACCGGGCAGCACAAAGGATGTCAGTGGCGGCAGGGCGGCGTTGAAATCGTCGCACCAGGTCTCGAGCCGGTCGATGTAGTCCTGTGTGATGCGCAACGGAGGATGCTCCGGATTTTCGACAACCGGTGTCGAAAGATCCGCGCCGGCGTCGAAAAGGTCGTTCTGGATCTGCCGCAGCACCTCGGTAATCCGCTGGTCAGGCTCGCCCAGGGCGAGCGCCGCACCTATCGCCGCATTGGCCTCGTCGCAGTCGGCATACGCCACCAATCGCGTGTCATTTTTGGAGACCCGCGAGAAATCGCTCAATCCAGTCGTTCCGTCGTCGCCGGTCCTGGTGTAAATGCGAGTCAGATGTACGGCCATGACCACGAACGTACCTAGCTGACTGACAGGGCGATACTGCTTCACTAAACTGACCCGCGTGACCGAGCGTTTCGTGGTGACCGGTGGGAGTCGGTTGTCGGGCGAAGTCGCTGTTGGGGGAGCCAAAAACAGCGTTCTCAAACTGATGGCGGCGGCGCTGCTGGCCGAGGGCACCAGCACCATCACCAACTGTCCCGACATCCTGGACGTGCCGCTGATGGCCGAGGTGTTGCGGGGCCTGGGCGCCAACGTCGAGCTGGACGGTGCGACGGTCCGCATCACGTCGCCGGACGAACTCAAGTACGACGCCGACTTCGCCGCCGTGCGCCAATTCCGGGCCTCGGTCTGCGTACTCGGCCCGCTGGTGGGTCGGTGCAAACGGGCCAAAGTCGCGCTGCCGGGTGGCGACGCGATCGGTTCGCGTCCGTTGGACATGCATCAGGCCGGTCTGAGGCAACTCGGTGCCGTCTGCAATATCGAGCATGGGTGCGTGGTGGCACACGCAGATGCCTTGCACGGCGCGGAGATTCAACTCGAGTTCCCGTCGGTCGGAGCGACCGAGAACATCTTGATGGCCGCAGTTCTGGCCGATGGCGTCACGACGATTCACAACGCGGCCCGCGAGCCTGATGTGGTCGATTTGTGCACGATGTTGAACCAGATGGGCGCGCACGTCGAAGGTGCCGGCTCGCCGACGATGACGATCACCGGGGTGCCGCGGTTGTATCCGACGGAGCATCGCGTGATCGGCGACCGAATCGTGGCCGCCACGTGGGGTATCGCGGCCGCGATGACCCGCGGCGACGTCACGGTGACCGGCATCGATCCGGCGCATCTGCAGGTTGTCCTGCACAAGCTGCACGACGCCGGTGCCACGGTTACCCAGACGGACGACAGCTTCCGCATCACCCAGTACGAGCGGCCGAAGGCCGTCAACGTCGCGACCTTGCCTTTCCCCGGTTTCCCCACGGATCTACAGCCGATGGCGATTGCGCTGGCGTCGATCGCCGATGGCACGTCGATGATTACCGAGAACGTTTTCGAGGCGCGTTTCCGGTTTGTCGAGGAGATGATCCGGCTGGGTGCCGACGCCCGCACCGACGGGCACCACGCCGTCGTGCGCGGTCTTCCCCAATTATCGAGTGCGCCCGTGTGGTCTTCGGACATCCGCGCCGGCGCGGGACTGGTGCTGGCCGGACTGGTCGCGGACGGTGACACCGAGGTCCACGACGTTTTTCACATCGATCGCGGCTACCCGCTGTTCGTAGAGAACCTGGCCAGTCTCGGCGCCGAAATAGAGCGAGTACAGTAGGCCGCTAGGTACGACGCACGACCGCCCTAGGGCTCTAGGGTGGCGAATCGTGCAGTTTGACGGCACTTTTGCGATGGAGTACAGTAGCAGGGTTGCCCGAAAGCGGGTGTTGTTTGAGAACTCAATAGTGTGTTTGGTGGTTTTGTTTTTGTTGTTGTTTTTTTGGCTATGCCCTCGTATTTTTTCCCGTTTGTGGGGGTGTGGTTTTTTTGATGCCAGTTTTGGTGTCTGTTTTGCTGTGATCAGGTTTTTCTGATTGGAAATTTTCCTGCCTGTGGGTGGGGGGTTTTTGTTTGGAGAGTTTGATCCTGGCTCAGGACGAACGCTGGCGGCGTGCTTAACACATGCAAGTCGAACGGAAAGGCCCTTTCGGGGGTACTCGAGTGGCGAACGGGTGAGTAACACGTGGGTGATCTGCCCTGCACTTCGGGATAAGCTTGGGAAACTGGGTCTAATACCGGATAGGACCATGCCATGCATGTGGTGTGGTGGAAAGCTTTTGCGGTGTGGGATGGGCCCGCGGCCTATCAGCTTGTTGGTGGGGTGATGGCCTACCAAGGCGACGACGGGTAGCCGGCCTGAGAGGGTGTCCGGCCACACTGGGACTGAGATACGGCCCAGACTCCTACGGGAGGCAGCAGTGGGGAATATTGCACAATGGGCGCAAGCCTGATGCAGCGACGCCGCGTGGGGGATGACGGCCTTCGGGTTGTAAACCTCTTTCACCATCGGCGAAGCCCATGATTTTTGTTGTGGGTGACGGTAGGTGGAGAAGAAGCACCGGCCAACTACGTGCCAGCAGCCGCGGTAATACGTAGGGTGCGAGCGTTGTCCGGAATTACTGGGCGTAAAGAGCTCGTAGGTGGTTTGTCGCGTTGTCCGTGAAATTCCCTGGCTTAACTGGGGGCGTGCGGGCGATACGGGCAGACTGGAGTACTGCAGGGGAGACTGGAATTCCTGGTGTAGCGGTGGAATGCGCAGATATCAGGAGGAACACCGGTGGCGAAGGCGGGTCTCTGGGCAGTAACTGACGCTGAGGAGCGAAAGCGTGGGGAGCGAACAGGATTAGATACCCTGGTAGTCCACGCCGTAAACGGTGGGTACTAGGTGTGGGTTTCCTTCCTTGGGATCCGTGCCGTAGCTAACGCATTAAGTACCCCGCCTGGGGAGTACGGCCGCAAGGCTAAAACTCAAAGGAATTGACGGGGGCCCGCACAAGCGGCGGAGCATGTGGATTAATTCGATGCAACGCGAAGAACCTTACCTGGGTTTGACATGCACAGGACGCTGGTAGAGATATCAGTTCCCTTGTGGTCTGTGTGCAGGTGGTGCATGGCTGTCGTCAGCTCGTGTCGTGAGATGTTGGGTTAAGTCCCGCAACGAGCGCAACCCTTGTCTCATGTTGCCAGCGCGTTATGGCGGGGACTCGTGAGAGACTGCCGGGGTCAACTCGGAGGAAGGTGGGGATGACGTCAAGTCATCATGCCCCTTATGTCCAGGGCTTCACACATGCTACAATGGCCGGTACAAAGGGCTGCGATGCCGTGAGGCTTAGCGAATCCTTTAAAGCCGGTCTCAGTTCGGATCGGGGTCTGCAACTCGACCCCGTGAAGTCGGAGTCGCTAGTAATCGCAGATCAGCAACGCTGCGGTGAATACGTTCCCGGGCCTTGTACACACCGCCCGTCACGTCATGAAAGTCGGTAACACCCGAAGCCAGTGGCCTAACCCTTGTGGGGGGAGCTGTCGAAGGTGGGATCGGCGATTGGGACGAAGTCGTAACAAGGTAGCCGTACCGGAAGGTGCGGCTGGATCACCTCCTTTCTAAGGAGCACCACGAAAAGAGTGAGGCATCAGGTCTTGCTCGGGCCGTGAGGAGTCGGGTGTCTGTAGTGGGCGCCGGCTTGGTGCACAACAACAATCGCCGCCCGGAATTCGTTTTGGGGGGCAGGCTTTTCTGCCAAGCACACTGTTGGGTCCTGAGGCAACAGTCGTTGTTGTGTTCAGCCCGTTGGGGTTGGAGTGCGATGTTGTCGCCCTGCTTGGTGGTGGGGTGTGGTGTTTGATTTGTGGATAGTGGTTGCGAGCATCTTTAGCAAATTGCTGATTTTTCAGTTTTTTGTTGAGTTTGTTTTTTTGTGTTTGTAAGTGTTTAAGGGCACATGGTGGATGCCTTGGCATCAGGAGCCGATGAAGGACGTGGGAGGCTGCGATATGCCTCGGGGAGCTGTCAACCGAGCGTGGATCCGAGGATGTCCGAATGGGGAAACCCGGCACGAGTGATGTCGTGTCACCCGTATCTGAATACATAGGGTGCGGGAGGGAACGCGGGGAAGTGAAACATCTCAGTACCCGTAGGAAAAGAAAACAATAGTGATTCCGTGAGTAGTGGCGAGCGAAAGCGGAGGATGGCTAAACCGTGCGCATGTGTAACCGGGTAGGGGTTGTGTGTGCGGGGTTGTGGGAATGGCGTGTCCGGTTCTACCTGACTGGAGAGCAGTAGTGTGTGGTTAGCCGAAGTGGCCTGGGATGGTCTGCCGTAGACGGTGAGAGCCCGGTAGGTGAAAGCTGCATGCCTGTTTTGTGTTGTTTCCCGAGTAGCAGCGGGCCCGTGGAATCTGCTGTGAATCTGCCGAGACCACTCGGTAAGCCTGAATACTTCCTGATGACCGATAGCGGATTAGTACCGTGAGGGAATGGTGAAAAGTACCCCGGGAGGGGAGTGAAAGAGTACCTGAAACCGTGTGCCTACAAGCCGTCAGAGCCTTCCCCTTGTGGGTGGGGTGATGGCGTGCCTTTTGAAGAATGAGCCTGCGAGTCAGGGACATGTCGCGAGGTTAACCCGTGTGGGGTAGCCGCAGCGAAAGCGAGTCTGAATAGGGCGTATCCCCGTCAAAGGGGTGTAGTGGTGTGTTCTGGACCCGAAGCGGAGTGATCTACCCATGGCCAGGGTGAAGCGCGGGTAAGACCGCGTGGAGGCCCGAACCCACTTAGGTTGAAGACTGAGGGGATGAGTTGTGGGTAGGGGTGAAAGGCCAATCAAACTCCGTGATAGCTGGTTCTCCCCGAAATGCATTTAGGTGCAGCGTTGCGTGTTTCTTGCCGGAGGTAGAGCTACTGGATGGCCGATGGGCCCTACTAGGTTACTGACGTCAGCCAAACTCCGAATGCCGGTAAGTCAAAGCGTGGCAGTGAGACGGCGGGGGATAAGCTCCGTGCGTCGAGAGGGAAACAGCCCAGATCGCCGGCTAAGGCCCCTAAGCGTGTGCTAAGTGGAAAAGGATGTGCAGTCGCATAGACAACCAGGAGGTTGGCTTAGAAGCAGCCACCCTTGAAAGAGTGCGTAATAGCTCACTGGTCAAGTGATTGTGCGCCGATAATGTAGCGGGGCTCAAGCACACCGCCGAAGCCGCGGCAATACACGTGTGTGTATTGGGTAGGGGAGCGTCCTGCATCCAGTGAAGCCATCGAGTGATCGTGTGGTGGAGGGTGTGGGAGTGAGAATGCAGGCATGAGTAGCGATAAGGCAAGTGAGAACCTTGCCCGCCGAAAGACCAAGGGTTCCTGGGCCAGGCCAGTCCGCCCAGGGTGAGTCGGGACCTAAGGCGAGGCCGACAGGCGTAGTCGATGGACAACGGGTTGATATTCCCGTACCCGTGTGTGCGCGCCCATGACGAATCAGTGGCACTAACCACCCAAAGGGTGGCCTATCGGATCCCTTTCGAGGGAAAAGAGGGTCACCGGCTGCGTGGGACCTTCACTGGTAGTAGTCAAGCGATGGGGTGACGCAGGAAGGTAGCCGTACCAGTCAGTGGTAATACTGGGGCAAACCCGTAGGAAGAGATCTAGGTAAATCCGGGTCTCACATATTCCGAGAGGTGATGCATAACCGGATGAGGTGAATTCGGTGATCCTATGCTGCCGAGAAAAGCCTCTAGCGAGCACACACACGGCCCGTACCCCAAACCAACACAGGTGGTCAGGTAGAGAATACCAAGGCGTACGAGAGAACTATGGTTAAGGAACTCGGCAAAATACCCCCGTAACTTCGGGAGAAGGGGGGCCCACACACCGTCATGGCCCACGCGGCCGGCAGCGGGAGTGGGTCGCAGAAACCAGTGAGAAGCGACTGTTTACTAAAAACACAGGTCCGTGCGAAGTCGCAAGACGATGTATACGGACTGACGCCTGCCCGGTGCTGGAAGGTTAAGAGGACCCGTTAACCGTAAGGTGAAGCGGAGAATTTAAGCCCCAGTAAACGGCGGTGGTAACTATAACCATCCTAAGGTAGCGAAATTCCTTGTCGGGTAAGTTCCGACCTGCACGAATGGCGTAACGACTTCTCAACTGTCTCAACCATAGACTCGGCGAAATTGCACTACGAGTAAAGATGCTCGTTACGCGCGGCAGGACGAAAAGACCCCGGGACCTTCACTATAGCTTGGTATTGATGTTCGGTACGGTTTGTGTAGGATAGGTGGGAGACTGTGAAACAATTACGCCAGTAATTGCGGAGTCGTTGTTGAAATACCACTCTGATCGTATTGGACCTCTAACCTCGAACCGTATATCCGGTTCAGGAACAGTGCCTGGTGGGTAGTTTAACTGGGGCGGTTGCCTCCCAAAATGTAACGGAGGCGCCCAAAGGTTCCCTCAACCTGGACGGCAATCAGGTGTTGAGTGCAAGTGCACAAGGGAGCTTGACTGCAAGACGTACATGTCAAGCAGGGACGAAAGTCGGGACTAGTGATCCGGCACCCCCGAGTGGAAGGGGTGTCGCTCAACGGATAAAAGGTACCCCGGGGATAACAGGCTGATCTTCCCCAAGAGTCCATATCGACGGGATGGTTTGGCACCTCGATGTCGGCTCGTCGCATCCTGGGGCTGGAGCAGGTCCCAAGGGTTGGGCTGTTCGCCCATTAAAGCGGCACGCGAGCTGGGTTTAGAACGTCGTGAGACAGTTCGGTCTCTATCCGCCGCGCGCGTCAGAAGCTTGAGGAAACCTGTCCCTAGTACGAGAGGACCGGGACGGACGAACCTCTGGTCCACCAGTTGTCCCACCAGGGGCACCGCTGGATAGCCACGTTCGGACAGGATAACCGCTGAAAGCATCTAAGCGGGAAACCTTCTCCAAGACCAGGCTTCTCACCCTTTTAAGAGGGATAAGGCCCCCCGCAGAACACGGGATCAATAGACCAGACCTACAAGACCAGCAATGGTCGCAGGGAACTGGCACTAACCGGCCGAAAACTTACACACACGCAACCACACACCCACACAGCGCAAACCACTGCACCCCACCACCAAAAACAGATTCACACTCGAAAACGAGTGAATAAAGTTACGGCGGTCACAGCGACAGGGAAACGCCCGGACCCATCCCGAACCCGGAAGCTAAGCCTGCCAGCGCCGATGATACTACCCACCCGGGTGGAAAAGTAGGACACCGCCGAACACACACAACACACCCGTGCCCCCCAAAACCCTTGGGGGGCACGGGCATTTGTATTTCAGAACACTGACCAACCAAGGCGACATACCGCCGGCCGAGTCGGGTGCCACGCATCTTCTACGCTGACGCTGTCAGCAAACATTCCGCGAAAAGTCGGCAATTGTTGCATTCGGGTCTCGCAGGTCGCGGTAGCGCAACGCTGAGGTTGCAAACAGTTATCCGATCGTGTTGTTACTGTGACATAAGTACCTTACCGTTATCAAAGTGACATCTGTGCTCTATGTGCATGGAGTGCTGACGGAGGGGAGCTCTACATGACCACGAGCAAGACGGCCGACAAGTTGCGCCGGCCAACCGGGGGGCGGAGTCCGAGTACCGGCCGTTCCTGGTGGGACAGCTTTGACGTTGTAGCGATATCGGGGTCGGTTCTGCGACCGGTAATCGTCACCGCGGCGGTATTCAGCGCCGTCTTGGCGTCGATTCCGGCCGCGCACGCGGATTCGGCTGGTGACCCGATGGCGCCGGTCCTCAACGGCGCCGGCATCGGTAACAATGGCCCGGTAAGCGGCGCCATTGCCCAGATGGGCCAGTCCATCTGCCCCATGTTGGTCAAGCCTGGTGGCAGTTTGGCAAGTAGCGCGGCTCAGATGACCGGTCATGGCGGTCTGGAAGCACCCATGGCCGGCTTCTTGGCCCAGATGGCAATCCAATCGCAGTGTCCGGGATGGATGACCTCGGTCGCCAATGGCAACATGCCGTTCCCGCTTCCGGGTTCCGGCGGGGGACTGCCGCTTGGCCTGCCTGGAGGACCAGCGCCCGGGTTGCCCTTCGGTCTGCCCGGGGCTTCCGGCCCGCAGCCGCTGCTGCCCGGACTCAATCCCGTTGGCGGACAACCGCGACCGTTCCCCGGGTTCTAGGCGGGCCGGCGGTCAGTCGAACAAGGGCAACATCGGCGAGCTACGTGTGGCCTCCAGGGCCAACAGTGAACGCTTGCGATCCAAGCCGCCGCCATAGCCGGTGAGGCTGCCGCTGGCACCGATCACCCGGTGGCACGGAACGATGATGGCGATTGGATTGTGGCCGTTGGCAAGTCCAACGGCTCGGGCCGCCCCTGGAGCGCCGATCTGTTCTGCGATCGCACCGTAAGAGCGGGTCGCGCCGAACGGGATCGTCAGCAGTGCCTGCCAGACCCGCCGCTGAAATTCGCTGCCCCGTAGATCGAGCTCGAGCTCGAAATCGGTGAGCTCGCCAGCGAAATAGGCGTTGAGTTGGTCGACGGCGTCACCGAAAGCGGTGGGATTCACCGACCAGCCGGCCCGACTTGGCTCGTAGGTTTGGTCGACCATTCGTAAGTTGGTCAGCGTATTACCGTGGCCGGCCATCGTCAGCAATCCGATCGGAGAGTCGATGGTTCGGTAGTGGATCATGCGGTCTCCTTGACTGGCCAGTGGTTCACTGCGTGATCCAGCGTCGTCCACAAATGCTGCGTCGCATAGGAACGCCACGGGCGCCATCGTCGGCTCCGCGCGGTCAACTCACGATGATCTTTGGGAAGACCCAATTGCTCTGCAGCCAAGCGTAATCCGAGATCGCTGGCGGGGAAGGCATCCGGATCACCCAGACCGCGCATCGCGATGACCTCCGCGGTCCACGGGCCGATTCCGGGCAGCGCAAGAAGTTGGCTGCGTGCTGCATCCCAGTCGCAGCCGGGGTTCAGCACCACGCTGCCGTCGGCGAGGGCGGCGATAAGGCCGGTGACGGTTCGCCGTCGACTTGCCGGAACGGCCAGCTGGGAGGGGTCGATGTCGCCGAGTTGCTCGATAGACGGAAATGTATGCGTCAGTCCGCCGTTCGCGTCGTGGATCGCATCGCCATACGCCATGACCAGTCTGCCGGCGTGGGTGCGCGCCGCCTTCATGGACACTTGCTGGCCCAGCACTGCCCGCACCGCGAGTTCGGCCTCGTCGACGGTCCGCGGAATGCGCTGCCCCGGTGCTTTCGCGACCACCGGCGCCAGCGCCTCGTCGAAACCCAATACATCGATCACCGCATCCGGGTCGGCGTCGAGGTCGAGCAGTCGCCGGCAACGCGCGATCGCCGAGGTCAAATCGCGAAAGTCGTCGAGCACCAGAACGCAGCGGACGTGGTCGGGTTCCGGTGTCAGACTGGCGGTTCCGTTGCCGCACGGCAGTCGTAGAGTGCGGCGATAGGCGCCGTCGCGCACCTCTTCACATCCGGGTACCACGCTGGCGGCCAGATGGCCGAACAGTCCTTCGTAGGCGAACGGGATCCGAACCGGAAGGCGCAGCGTCACCGTGCCCGGCGAGGGCGCATCTGCCGCGTCACGTCCACGGTGGGTGGCGGCGCGTCTGCGCAATTCGGTCGGTGTGCCGTCGAATATCGAGCGGACGGTGTCGTTGAATTGGCGGATACTGGAAAAGCCTGCGGCAAAGGCGATGTCGCCGAACGGCAGATCTGTGGTCTCGATCAGTATTCGCGCGGTCTGGGTGCGCTGCGCGCGAGCCAGCGCGAGCGGGCCCGCGCCGGTCGCTTCCTGCAGGAGCCGCTGAAGCTGTCGTGTCGTGTAGCCCAGACGGGTGGCCAGGCCGGTGACGCCCTCACGGTCGACGGTGCCATCGGCGATCAGACGCATGGCACGGGCGACCAGGTCGTCGCGCACGTTCCATTCCGGAGAGCCGGGTGATGCGTCCGGCCGACAACGCTTGCACGCGCGATAGCCGGCACGTTGTGCTGCGGCCGCGGTCGGATAGAAGCACACGTTGCGGGCGAACGGTGGATGGACTGGACAGCTGGGTCGGCAATAGATCCCGGTGGTCCGCACGGCGGTGACGAACCAGCCGTCAAACCGGGCGTCCTTGGATTGGACAGCCCGGTAGCAGCGGTCGAAGTCTTGGTGCACGATTCGACTTTTACACCCGGGTACCGACATTTCTAGCGGAAAAGCGACATGGCCGTCGCAGGCAAAAGGCCCCCGCCGGAGCGGGGGCCTTTCCGTTCCGGGCTTACTTCGGTGGCATCCGGATGCCACCGTCGACTCGGACCACTTCGGCGTTCATGTAGGAGTTGGTGAGCAGTTCGACGACCATGGAAGCCAGTTCTTCAGGCTTGCCCAGGCGGTGTGGGAACAGCACGGACTCGCCGAGCTTGGCCTTAAATGCCTCCGAGGCCTCGCCCTCGCCGTAGATCGGGGTGTCGATCAGCCCGGGGGCGACCGTGTTGACGCGGACGCCAACGGCTGACAGGTCGCGGGCAACCGGCAGGGTCAGACCGACCACGCCACCCTTGGACGACGAGTAGGCGGCCTGGCCGATCTGGCCGTCGAATGCCGCCACACTGGTCATATTGACGATCGCGCCGCGCTCACCGGTCTCGGTGAACTCGTTCTTGCTCATCTGGGTGGCCGCGATGCGGATGCAGTCGAAGGTGCCGACGAGATTGATCTCCAGCACCTTCTTGTAGGCACCGAGGTCGTGCGCCGAGGAGAACTCGCCGTCCTTGCCGATGGTGCGCTGGGCCCAGCCGATGCCGGCCGAGTTGACCAGCGCGCGCAGCGGGCCCAGGTCGGCAGCGGTCTTGACCGCGTCGATGATCTGGTCGGTTTTGGTGACGTCGACGGTGACGAAGACGCCGCCGATCTCGTTGGCAAGTGCTTCGCCCTTGTCGGCCTGAAGGTCGGCTACGACGACCCGGGCACCCTTGACGGCCAACTGACGGGCAGTCGCCGCACCGATTCCTGACGCGCCGCCGGTGACGACAGCGCTAGCTCCATTGATATCCACGTCGATATCCTAAGCAGTGCGGAATTGCCGGATTGCGGCAACGCACGTCTGATCCCGTGCGCAGTCGAAATCCACTGTCGGCGAAACTAATTCAACGGGAGAGTTGGCTCGGGTCCCGGGTCGTCGCCCGGACGCCTGGGACGGGCGAACGTCACGAAGTGACGGGTCCTCAGGGTGTCTTCGTTCAGGTCGTGTAGTCGGGCGACCAGTAGGTCGTCCATGACCAGGTGACCCCGTTCGCTGCCATCCGGCGACACCACCCGCAGGGGTCGCCCACCCGCCTCGGCCAGCATATTCGCCGCGTGCCGCAGGGTGTCGCGAATCCCGATCGTGCCGCCCACCGGAACCAGGGGCGCCTCGGGATGCATCACCTCTTCGACGAAGAACGCCTCGAGTGGGTCGGTGGTGTAGTCACACGTCAGGTGCAGACCGCGTCTGGCGATCTTCTCGGTCAGCACCGAGCGATCGAGTATCAACACCGATGCCGCATACGCCGTGAACGAGGCGACGATCAACGGGAACAGCGCCGGCCAGGCATGGGTGAGTTCGAGCGTGAACACGATTCCGGTCAGCGGTGCGCGCATCGCGGCGCCGACCACCGCGGCCAATCCCAGCAGCGCCCAGAAGCCGGGGAAGACCATTGGAAACCAGTGTCCGACAAGGCCTCCGAGCGCACCGCCGATCATGAACAATGGGGCCAGCACACCACCCGAGGTGCCCGATCCCAGTGACAGCGACCAGATCGCTGTCTTCACAACGAGAATCCCGACGATGAGCGAGAGGGTGGCCTGGCCGGTGAGGAGCGCACCGATCACGTCGTAGCCGACGCCCAGCGCGCGCGGCTGAATGAGACCACCGATCCCGATGATGAGGCCGCCGATCGCCGGCCACCACATCCAGTGAAATGGCAGGCGCGAGAAGAGATCTTCGGAAAGGTACACCAGCCGGGTCGCGAGGATGGCGATCGCAGCGCCACACACGCCGGCGACCAACGCCAGCAGGTCGATGTTCCACGCGATATGCGTGACGTGTTGGGTCACCGGGAAAACCGGGTCGGCGCCAAGGATGAATTCGCGCACGATGATCGCCGTCGCGACTGAGGCGGTGACCGGGACCGTGCTGCGCGGGCGCCACTCGAACAGCAGAAGTTCGACGGCTAGCAGGATGGAAGCCAACGGCGAGTTGAACGTTGCCGCCATACCGCCAGCCGCGCCGGACACCAGCAGGATCTTCCGCTCGTCGGCGGTCAGGTGCAGATGCTGCGCGAGGATCGAACCCAACGCGCCGCCGGTCATGATGATCGGACCCTCGGCGCCGAACGGCCCACCGGTGCCGATGCTGATCGCCGCCGAAATAGGCTTCAGCACAGCAACTTTCGGTTCGACCCGGCTGCCCTGCGTGAGAATGGCCTCGATCGCCTCGGGCATGCCGTGGCCGCGAATTTTTTCCGATCCGAGTCGGGCCATCGCGCCGACGACCAGGCCGCCCGCTACCGGCGCGCCCAGCACCAGCCACCACGGGTGATGCTGAGCCCCCGGGGCTACCAGGTCGACCGCCCAGCGTTGATAGAAGACCAGGTTGGTCACCAACCCGATGAGCCGGAGCAGGCACCACGCCGCACCCGCGGATAGCGCGCCGATCGGCGCCGCGAGGGTAGCCATGAGCAGCATCCGCCGATCAACGACGAAGTCTGCCAACCGAGTGCTCATTGCCGCAGTATCGCGCACCATCCTGGAGTATTTCTGTCGGCTAGGGTGCCTACCGGCTGACGCTAGGCGAGGGACGCCAACTGGGTGGGTTGATCGTGTCCGCGCAGCGTAACGGTGTCACCCAACGACCAGCGGGCCTGCTCGTCGTCGCTCGACGCATTGATGGTGCCGGACGACGCCAGCAGCCGGCGGGGCTCGTTTTTGGCCAGCTCGCACAGCCGCGCCGCTTCGTTGACCGGCTCGCCGATCACCGTGTATTCGAACCTTTCCTTAGCTCCGACATTGCCGGCAACTGCGGTACCGGCCGTGACTCCGATGCCGGCTTTGATCTCGGGCACTTCGCTTTCGAGACGATCGGCGATGGCGCGGGCCGCGCCGAGCGCCTGATCTTCAGGTCGGTCGAGATGGTTGGGCGCGCCAAAGACCGCGAGCACCGCGTCGCCCTCGAACTTGTTGACCAGCCCGTGGTGACGGTCGACCTCCTCGACGATCACCGCAAAAAATCGGTTGAGCAATTGGACGACTTCGGCGGCCGGCCGGCTCGTCACCAGTTGCGTCGAGCCGATGACATCGATGAAAACCACTGCGACATGGCGTTCTTCGCCGCCGAGTTGCGGCATGTCCCGCTCGGCGGCAGCCGCGACTTCGCGCCCGACGTGGCGACCGAACAGGTCGCGCACCCGTTCCCGCTCGCGCAGCCCGTCGACCATTGCGTTGAATCCGCGCTGCAGCTCACCGAGTTCAGTGCCGTCGAAAACCACCAGATCGCCGCGTAGGTCGCCGTCTTCGACGCGCTTGAGTGCAGCTCGCACCACCCGTACCGGTGTCGCGGTGAGCCACGCCAGAATCCACATCAGCACGAATCCGAAAATCACTGCGGCAGTGGAGATCACCAAGATGGCGACCGCCAACTGGGTCTTGCTCAGATTGTCCAGCAGCACGCCACCCAACAATGCGGTGACCATGATGCCGAGCACGGGGACACCGGAGCCCAGCAGCCACACCGTCAAGGTCCGGCCCATGATCCCGGGCGCCAACCGTCGCGGCGCCCCGCCCGCCTCGAGCGCCTGCGCGGCCACCGGACGCAACGCGAACTCGGTGAACAGGTAGCAGGCGGTCGACACCAGAATCCCGCACACGCTGACGCAGAAGCCGACGATAGGAATGAACGTGCTGTCGGCGAGACCGTAGAGGGTGGTCAGCAGAGCGGTGCCGAGGACCCACAGCACAAAGACGCCGAACGCCAGCCAGAACGGCGCGGTGAAGGTGGCGCGCTCGTCGGCCGGGGTGGGATCGTGCTCTTCGATCGCCCATCGCAATACACCTGTGGTCCGCCGGGTGATCAGATATGTACCCAGCCCCAGTGCGACGGCGCAGTAGGCCGGCGTCACACCGAAAGTGATCCACAACAAAGAGTGGTCGAAGATGCTGGGCTTGGGGAACGCCACGCTCAGCAGCAGCGTCGAAACGCCGATTCCGATCACGTTCGCCCCGACGATGAACACGGTCAGAATGAGCTGGATTCGCACCCGTCGGCGGGCTTGACTCTCCGACACCTTGCCCAACAGCCAGGAGCCGTAGGCCGGGGTCTCGGGCAGTCGACCGCTCTGTTGAGTCACCCGCTCCAGCACTCGCCCCAGTCGCTGCGCGGTCGATCGCCTAGCCATCATGGTGGCGCCAGCCTAATTGCTGCCACGCCGCGTGCTTAAGGTGTGTGGCGTGCGCCTCGTCATCGCCCGTTGCACCGTGGATTACGTCGGACGCCTTACCGCTCACTTGCCTTCGGCCCGCCGGCTACTGCTGTTCAAGGCCGACGGCTCGGTGAGCGTGCACGCCGACGACCGTGCCTACAAGCCGCTCAACTGGATGAGCCCGCCGTGCTGGTTCTCCGAGGAACCCGAGGGCATCGAGGGTGCTGCGCCGGTGTGGGTGGTGCAGAACAAAGCCGGCGAGCAACTGCGCATCACCGTCGAAGACATCGAGCACGACTCCAGCCATGAACTCGGAGTCGATCCGGGGCTGGTCAAAGACGGCGTCGAGGCCCACCTGCAGGTATTGCTCGCCGAGCACGTCGAGCTGCTCGGAGCCGGCTACACCCTGGTGCGTCGGGAGTACATGACCCCGATCGGGCCGGTCGACCTGTTGTGCCGCGACGATCAGGGGCGCTCGGTCGCGGTGGAGATCAAGCGGCGTGGCGAGATCGACGGAGTCGAGCAGCTCACCCGCTACCTGGAATTGCTCAACCGGGACAGCCTGCTGGCGCCTGTGAGCGGGGTATTCGCGGCGCAGCAGATTAAGCCGCAGGCGAAGACTTTAGCGACCGATCGCGGGATTCGTTGTCTGACACTGGATTACGACAAGATGCGCGGCATGGATTCTGATGAATTCCGGTTGTTCTGAGCGGTCTCGCTAGACTGCGGACATGGCTCGACGACGCAATTCATCGCGTCGGCAGCAATCGTCATCGCCGTTGCCCGCTCCGCGTCGGGTGGAGACCGGGCCGGACGGACACGACTACGAGGTGCGGCCGGTAGCCGCTGCCCGGGCCCTCAAAACCTATCGCTGCCCGGGCTGCGATCACGAAATTCGCTCGGGCACAGCTCATGTGGTGGTGTGGCTGACCGAGGTCGGCGAGGTGGCGGTCGATGACCGACGGCATTGGCACACGCCGTGCTGGGCCAATCGGGCTACGCGTGGGCCCACAAGGAAGTGGTCCTGAAAAAGCTTAGTCGGCGTCTTCGGACGGTTCGACCAGCTCGATCAGCACGCCGCCCGCGTCCTTGGGATGGATGAAGTTGATCCGCGAGTTCGCGGTGCCGCGCCGGGGCGCGTCGTAGAGCAACCGGATGTCCTGGTCGCGCAGGCGCTCGGTGAGGGCGTCGAGGTCGCTGACCCGGTACGCGATCTGCTGGATGCCGGGGCCGCGTTTGTCGAGGAACTTCGCGATCGCCGATGAGTCGTCGATCGGGGCCATCAGTTGAACCTGCGCGCTGCCGACCGCGGCGCCGCGCACCGAAAGCATCGCCTCGCGGATGCCCTGATCATCGTTGACTTCCTCGTGCAGGACGATCATGCCGAGATGGTCGTGGTACCACGCGATCGCGTCGTCGAGGTCGGGGACCGCGATGCCGACGTGGTCGACCGCCGTCACCAGAGCGGTGCTGAGTACTCGACGGGTGTCAACTTGGTCGGTGGTCATCACGTAACGGTAACCTGACCGATGAGAATCCGCCCTCCCGATCTTTGTGATCGGCCCCTGGACCACGCTGTGGAGGTAGTCATGACGACATCGGTGATCGTTGCTGGAGCACGGACGCCGGTCGGCAAGTTGATGGGCTCGCTGAAGGACTTCAGCGCCAGCGATCTGGGTGCCGTCGCGATCAAGGGAGCACTGGAAAAGGCGAAGGTTCCGGCCGCGCTGGTTGAGTACGTGATCATGGGCCAGGTGCTGACCGCGGGTGCGGGCCAGATGCCGGCCCGGCAGTCGGCCGTCGACGCGGGCATCAGCTGGGACGTGCCGGCCTTGACCATCAACAAGATGTGTCTGTCGGGAATCGACGCCATCGCCCTGGCTGACCAGCTCATTCGGGCCGGTGAATTCGACGTGGTGGTGGCCGGTGGGCAGGAGTCCATGACCAAGGCCCCGCACCTGCTGATCGACAGCCGGTCGGGCTACAAGTACGGCGACGTCACTGTGCGCGACCACATGGCCTACGACGGCCTGCACGACGTGTTCACCGACCAGCCGATGGGCGCGCTCACCGAGCAGCGCAACGACGTCGACAAGTTCACCCGCGCCCAGCAGGACGAGTTCGCGGCGCGGTCGCACCAGAAGGCCGCCGCGGCCTGGAAGGACGGCGTCTTCGCCGACGAGGTGGTGCCGGTCAGCATCCCGCAGCGCAAGGGCGAGCCGCTGCAGTTCAGCGAGGACGAGGGCATTCGGGCCAACACCACCGCCGAGTCGCTGTCCGGCCTGAAGCCGGCCTTCCGCAAGGACGGCACCATCACTGCCGGATCGGCGTCGCAGATTTCCGACGGCGCGGCCGCGGTCGTCGTGATGAACAAGGACAAGGCGATCGAGCTGGGCCTGACCTGGCTGGTCGAGATCGGTGCGCACGGCGTGGTGGCCGGCCCGGACTCCACCCTGCAGTCGCAGCCGGCCAATGCGATCAAGAAGGCCATCGAGCGCGAAGGCATCACCGTCGACCAGCTCGACGTCATCGAGATCAACGAGGCGTTCTCCGCGGTGGCGCTGGCCTCGATGCAGGAGCTCGGCGTGGACCCCGAGATCGTCAACGTCAACGGCGGCGCGATCGCGATCGGCCACCCGATCGGCATGTCCGGGGCCCGGATCGCCCTGCACGTGGCGCTCGAATTGGCCCGCCGCGGCTCCGGCTACGGCGTTGCTGCATTGTGCGGAGCAGGCGGCCAAGGCGACGCTCTGATACTGCGCGCTGGCTAGTTACCGGCCAGTACGGTCTGTGACCGTTGTGACTGGACAGTCGTCCAGAAGTTTGCTGAAGCGGTGATCTGGGCGGTGCGACGACCCCTGATGTGATGTTGCTCATATGGTCGTCTGAACCGGATGAATCGCCGCTGACGGCGCCGTGCCAGACTTGATCATGTGAGCCGTCCACGACCCCCGATCGGGCCTGCGTTGTCCGGCGCGATCGATCTGTCCGCCCTGAAGCAACCCCCGCCCGCCAGTGGAGGAAGCGGCGGGGACGGGCCCACGGCGTCGTCCGCCGGCGTCGAGGTCAACGAAACCAATTTCGAAGAAGAAGTGCTGCTGCGCTCCAATCAGGTGCCGGTGGTGGTGCTGTTGTGGTCGCCGCGTAGCGAGGTCTGCCTGCAATTGGCCGACGTCTTGTCCGGCCTGGTCGCCCAGGACAACGGCAAGTGGGCGCTGGCCAGCGTCAACGTCGACGTGGCTCCGCGGGTTGCGCAGATTTTCGGCGTCGAGGTGGTTCCGACCGTCGTGGCGTTGGCGGCCGGACAGCCGCTCTCCAGCTTCCAAGGCGCCCAGCCGCCGGAGCAGTTACGCCGCTGGGTCGATTCGCTTCTGTCGGCGACCGACGGAAAGCTCAGCGGTGCAGCCGATCCCGATGAGCCCGAGGAAGTGGACCCGGCGCTCGCGCAAGCCCGCCGGCTGCTCGAGGACAACGACCTCGGCGCGGCGCTGGACTCGTATCAGGCGATTCTTGACGACGACCCGAACCACGCCGAAGCCAAGGGCTCGGTGCGCCAAATCGCGTTCCTGATGCGCGCCACCGCTCACGGGCCGGAGGCCATCGCCGCGGCCGACGCGGCGCCGGACGACATCGAGGCCGCATTCGCCGCGGCCGACGTGCAACTTCTCAGCCAGGATGTGTCCGGGGCCTTCGACCGGCTGGTCGCGCTGGTGAAGCGGACGTCAGACGACGCGCGGACTTCGGTGCGCACCCGCCTGATCGAGCTGTTCGAGTTGTTCGATCCCGCCGACCCGGAAGTCATTGCGGGACGACGTAATTTGGCTAACGCGCTCTACTAGCGAACCCGGCGTCTCGCGGCCAGCTGAGCGGCCAAGGGCCACCGGCTACTCGGGCTCCAGCCACAGCGCCGACATCGGCGGCAGCGCCAACACCGCCGACGCCGGGCGACCATGCCACGGCTCGTCGGTCGCGTCGACCCCACCCAGGTTCCCGATCCCGGCGCCGTTGTAGTCGGTGGCGTCGGTGTTGAGCGCCTCGCGCCACCGGCCGGCCTTGGGCAGGCCGAGCCGATAGCCGCTGTGTTCGGCGCCGGCGAAGTTGAATACGCACGCCATCACCGAGCCGTCGCTGCCGTAGCGCAGGAAGCTCAGCACATTGTTGGCCGAGTCGTTGGCGTCGATCCAGGAGTAGCCCTCCGGCTTGATGTCCTGGCTCCACAGCGCCGACGACTGGCGATAGATGGCGTTGAGATCGCGAACCAGCCGAGAGATTCCGTCGGAGAAGCCGTGCTCGTCGAGCTGGAACCAGTCCAGGCCGCGTTCCTCGGACCATTCCGCTCGCTGACCGAAATCCTGCCCCATGAAAAGCAGCTGCTTGCCCGGATGGGCCCACTGGTAGGCCAGTAGGCTGCGCAGCCCGGCCGCCTTCATGTGGTCGTTGCCGGGCATCCGCTCCCACAGCGTGCCCTTGCCGTGCACCACCTCGTCGTGGCTGATCGGGAGCACGAAGTTCTCGCTGTAGGCGTAGAGCATCGAAAACGTGATCGCGTGATGGTGATAGGTACGGTAGATCGGATCACGGCCGATGTAGTCGAGCGTGTCGTGCATCCAGCCCATGTTCCACTTCATCGAGAAGCCAAGGCCGCCAACGGTAGTCGGGCGCGTTACGCCCGGCCACGACGTCGACTCCTCGGCGATGGTGACGATGCCGGGCGCCGCCTTGTGCGCGGTGGCGTTCATCTCTTGGATGAACTGCACGGCTTCTAGGTTCTCCCGGCCGCCATGAATGTTCGGCGTCCAACCGCCTTCCGGGCGTGAGTAATCCAGGTAGAGCATCGAGGCGACGGCGTCCACCCGCAGGCCGTCGACGTGGTAGAGCTCGAGCCAGTACAGCGCGTTGGCGACCAGAAAGTTGCGGACCTCGGCGCGACCGAAGTCGAAGACGTATGTGCCCCAGTCGAGTTGCTCGCCGCGACGCGGATCGGAGTGCTCGTAGAGCGGTGTGCCGTCGAAGCGGCCCAATGCCCAGGCGTCTTTGGGAAAGTGGGCGGGCACCCAATCGACGATTACACCGATGCCGGCCTGGTGCAGCGCGTCGATCAGCTCGCGTAATTCGTCCGGCGAGCCGAACCGCGACGAGGGGGCGTAGTAGGAGGTGACCTGGTAGCCCCATGAGCCACCGAACGGATGCTCGGCGACGGGCAGTAATTCTACGTGGGTAAACCCCTGCGCCAGAACATAATCCGTCAGTTCACGAGCGAGGTCGCGGTACGACAGCCCGGGCCGCCACGAGCCGAGGTGCACTTCGTAGGTGCTCATCGGCTCGAACACCGCGTTGCGCTTGGCGCGGGCGGTCATCCACGACTCGTCGCCCCAGTGGTAGTCGCTGACGTTCACCCGTGAGGCGGTCTGCGGCGGCACCTCGGTCGCGAACGCCATCGGGTCGGCGCGGTCGGTGACCGACCCTTCGGCGCCGTGCACGCGGAATTTATACAGCCCGTCGTGGGGGAAGTCGGGCCAGAACAACTCCCAGACGCCCGACGAGCCGAGCACCCGCATCGGCGCCTCGTTGCCGTTCCAGCCGTTGAACTCCGCAATCAGGCTGACGCCTTTCGCGTTCGGTGCCCAGACCGCGAACGACACCCCGTCCACCACACCGTCGGCGGTCTTGAACGAACGGGGATGGGCGCCAAGGACTTCCCACAGCCGTTCGTGACGGCCCTCGTTGAACAGGTGCAGGTCGACTTCGCCCAACGTGGGCAGGAAGCGGTAAGCGTCGGCGACGAGGCGCGGCTCGCCGTGGTCGTAGTGGACCTCGAGGCGGTAGTCGATCAGGTTGACGAACGGCAGCGCGATGGCGAACAGGCCGGAGTCGATGTGCTGCATCGGGAACCGGTCGTCACCGACCAGGGCGACCACCTCGGCGGCATGTGGCCGGAAGGCACGGATGACGGTGTGGTCGCCGTATTCGTGGGCGCCCAGGATGCCGTGCGGGTTGTGGTGCTCGCCGGCGACCAGCCGGGCCAGGTCGCCCGGGTCCGGGGCCAAGCGGGCCCTGGCGAGTTGATCTCCTGTCTTCATCGCGGCGTCACCTCCGGCACAACAGCTTGATTCGTGATTCGGACGGTATGAGCGGCATGTTGATGACGTGCGCAACGGCGTGGCCAGGATCTATGCGGATGTAATTGGTTGCGCCCCACTGGTATTCCTCGCCGGTTATCTCGTCGCGCACCCAGAACCGCTCGTGCTGCTCCATGCCCAGTGCGTCCATGTCCAACCACAGCGTGGCTTCTTCCACGCCGAACGCGTTGAGGGTGACGACCACCAGCACGCAGTCACCGGTGATCGGGTCGAACTTGCTGTAGGCCAGCAACGCGTCGTTGTCGATGGCATGGAACGTGATGTTGCGTAGTTGCTGGAGCGCGGGGTGAAGGCGGCGAATGTTGTTCAGCCGCCCGATAAATGGTTCCAGAGACCGCCCCGCCGCCAACGCCCCGGCGAAGTCGCGGGGCCGCAGCTCATATTTCTCTGAGTCGAGATACTCCTCGCTGCCTTCGGCGACGGCACGGCCTTCAAACAGTTCGTAGCCGGAGTACACCCCCCAGGTGGGGCTCATCGTCGACGCCAGCACCGCGCGGATCGCGAACATACCCGGCCCGCCGTGTTGCAGGCTGGCGTGCAGGATGTCCGGGGTGTTGACGAACAGATTGGGCCGCCGGTAGTCGGCGATTTCGGGAATCTGCCGGGCGAACTCGGTGAGTTCCCACTTCGAGGTACGCCAGGTGAAGTAGGTGTAGGACTGGGTGAATCCCAGCTTGGCCAAACCATATTGGCGGGCCGGCGGGGTGAACGCCTCGGACAGGAACAACACGTCCGGATCGACCGACTTGGCCTGAGCGATCAGCCAGGCCCAAAAATTGGGCGGCTTGGTGTGAGGATTGTCGACTCGAAAGACCTTGACGCCGTGGTCCATCCAGAAACGCACCACACGCAGAACTTCGTCGTAGAGACCGGCGGGGTCGTTGTCGAAGTTGATCGGATAGATGTCTTGGTATTTCTTCGGCGGGTTCTCGGCGTAGGCGATCGTGCCGTCGGGCAGCTCGGTGAACCATTCGCGGTGATTCTCGGCCCACGGGTGATCGGGTGCGCATTGCAGCGCCAAGTCGAGCGCCACCACCATGCCCAGGTCTGCGACGGCGGCCACGAACTTGTCGAAGTCGCCGATCGTGCCCAGTTGCGGATGTATCGCGTCGTGACCGCCCTCGTCGCTGCCGATGGCCCAGGGCGACCCGACGTCACCGGGCGCGGCCGTCGCGGTGTTGTTGCGGCCCTTGCGGTGCACCTTGCCGATCGGGTGGATGGGCGGCAAATACACCACGTCGAAGCCCATCTGCGCGATCCGCGGCAGGTCCGCCGCGGCGGTGGCGAAGGTGCCGTGTACCGGATTGCCGTTGGTGTCCCAGCCGCCGGTGGAGCGGGGAAACAGCTCGTACCACGATCCGAAGCGGGCCAGCGGCCGATCCACCCACACTCCGTACTGCTCGCCCCGGGTGACCAGCTCGCGCAGCGGAAACTGGGCCAGGAGTTCGTCGATCTCGGGGGTCAGCGCCAACGCGGCACGGGTCACCGGGTCGCCGGGTGTCCGCAACGCGTCAGCCACCTTGAGCAGCGGATCGCGTCGGCCGCGAGGCACTCCCGCGGCGGCGCGTTCCATCAGCTGCGCGCCGACCAGCAGGTCGTTGGACATCTCGGTCTCGCCCTGCCCGGCGTTCAACTTGGCCTCGACGGCGTGCCGCCAGGTGTGAATCGGATCGCCCCAGCCGTCGACCCGATAGGTCCACAGTCCGACGCGGTCGGGCGTGAACGCGCCGTGGACGACGTACGGTTCCTCATCGTCGGGGGTCATCGGCACGTTCAGGGGCTTGACCCGCACGACATCGGCAGCGGAGTCGGCCACTGCGGGAGCGGGCGTCGCCTTGAGCCGGCGCGTTTCGCCCACCTGCGGATAGCGCGGGCCCAGATAGCGCACCACCAGCGTGGCCGCCACCGCGTCGTGACCCTCGCGCCACACGGCGGCGCGGACCGGAATTACCTCGCCCACCACGGCTTTAGCCGGGTAAGCGCCGCATGACACGACGGGTGCGACGTCATCGATCTCGACACGACCGGGCACCGCTACTCCTTCTGAGCTAGTCGGTTGTCGTCCTGGGCGCGGTCGAGCCGCGGCCTTCGCGTCTTCGGCCCCATATATTTTGGCTGGCACTCTGCGCCCAGTACCCACCGTAGTGTCGAGCCACACCTGAGGTCGGTTGCGCGGCCCGTTCGGTGGGCGAAACCTGCTTCTGCGTCAGTAAGGTACTGATGCGTGAAAGCCCTTCGTCGGTTCACGGTCCGTGCCCACCTTCCGGAGCGCCTGGCGGCGCTGCAGCAGCTGTCGGTCAACCTGCGATGGTCATGGGACAGACCGACCCAGGATCTCTTCGAGGCAATCGACCCGGCGCTGTGGACGCAATGCGGCCGAGATCCGGTCGCATTGTTGGGCGCGGTCAGCCCGGCTCGACTCGACGAGCTGGCACTCGACAGCGGATTCCTGGATTGGCTCGACCATCTGGCTGGCGAACTCAACGACTATCTGAGCCGCCCGCAGTGGTATCAGCAGCAACAGGGAGCAAGTAGCCCCGAGAAAGCCCTGCCCAACGGCATCGCGTACTTCTCGATGGAGTTCGGCGTCGCCGAAGTGCTGCCGAATTACTCCGGCGGCCTGGGAATCCTGGCCGGTGACCACCTGAAGGCGGCGTCGGACCTTGGGCTGCCGCTGATCGCGGTCGGCCTGTATTACCGCTCCGGTTATTTCCGGCAGTCGCTGACCGCGGACGGCTGGCAGCACGAGGAGTACCCGGCGCTCGACCCGGCCGGCCTGCCGCTCCGGCTGCTCACCGACAACTCAGGCGCGCCGGCACTGGTCGAGTTGGCGCTGCCGGAGTCCGGCTCGCTGCGGGCACGGATCTGGGTCGCCCAGGTCGGTCGGGTGCCGCTGCTGCTGTTGGATTCCGACATCCCGGAAAACGAGCACGACATGCGCGGGGTCACCGACCGTCTCTACGGCGGTGACCAGGAGCACCGGATGCAGCAGGAGATCCTGGCCGGGATCGGCGGTGTGCGGGCCATCCGGGCCTTCACCGCAATCGAAGGCCTGCCGGCTCCGGAGGTCTTCCACATGAACGAGGGCCACGCCGGCTTCCTCGGAGCCGAGCGGATCCGCGAACTCGTCGACGTCGGTTTGGATTTCGACACTGCGCTGACCGTGGTGCGGTCTAGCACGGTGTTCACCACCCACACTCCGGTGCCTGCCGGCATCGACCGGTTCCCGCATGCGATGGTGCAGCGGTATTTCGCCGGCAGTCCGACGGAAGCCGCGGGCGTCGCGGCCGGGTCGGTGCTGTTGCCCGGCGTGCCGGTGGGCAGGATCCTCGCGCTGGGCGCCGAGGACGACCCGGAGAAGTTCAACATGGCCCACATGGGTCTGCGACTTGCCCAGCGCGCCAATGGGGTTTCGCTGCTGCACGGCGAAGTCAGCCGGGAGATGTTCAACGAACTGTGGGCCGGCTTCGATGCCGGCGAGGTACCGATCGGGTCGATCACCAACGGCGTGCACGCCCGCACCTGGGCGGCGCCGCAATGGCTGCAGCTGGGTCAGGAATTGGTCGGGTCGGACTCGTTCAGCGATCCCGGCGTCTGGCTACGGGTGAACGAGGTCGACGCCGGTCATCTGTGGTGGATCCGTTCGCAACTGCGCGCGCTGCTGGTGGAGGACGTGCGGGCGCGGCTGCGCCGCTCGTGGCTGATCCGCGGTGCGCCCGAGGCCGAATTGGGCTGGATCGCAAGCGCATTCGACCCCGACGTGCTGACCATCGGCTTCGCCCGCCGGGTGCCGACTTACAAGCGCTTGACGCTGATGCTGCGCGACCCGCAGCGGCTGGAGCAGTTGCTGCTCAACGAGGAAAGACCGATCCAGTTGATCGTGGCCGGTAAGTCGCACCCCGCCGACGACGGTGGCAAAGCGCTGATCCAGCAGGTGGTTCAGTTCGCCGACCGGCACGAGGTACGGCACCGAATTGCCTTCCTGCCCAACTACGACATGTCCATGGCCCGGCTGCTGTATTGGGGCTGCGATGTCTGGCTGAACAATCCGCTGCGTCCGCTGGAAGCGTGCGGCACGTCGGGGATGAAGAGCGCGCTCAACGGCGGCCTCAACCTGTCGATTCTCGACGGCTGGTGGGATGAGTGGTACGACGGCGAGAACGGTTGGGCGATCCCGTCGGCGTCCGGCGTCGCCAACGAGGAGCGCCGCGACGACCTGGAGGCCGCCGCGCTGTACGACCTGCTGGAGAAGTCTGTCGCGCCGAGGTTTTACGAGCGCGACGAGCAGGGCGTGCCGCGCCGGTGGATCGAAATGGTCCGTCATACCTTGCAGACGCTCGGCCCGAAAGTGTTGGCGTCGAGGATGGTTCGCGACTACACCGAGGGTTACTACCTGCCGGCGGCGGAGTCGCTGCGCAAGGCTTTCACCGTCGCCGACGACGGTCAGGTGGACTTCGAACCGGCCCGCGAGCTCGCGGCATACCGGCGGCGCGCGTTCGAGGAGTGGCCGAACATCCGGATCACCGACGTCGACAGCACCGGTTTACCGGACACACCGATCCTCGGATCGAAGCTGACCCTGACCGCGACCGTGCAGCTGGCCGGGCTACGACCCGAGGAGGTCACCGTCCAGGCGGTGGTCGGCCGGGTCGAGACCGGTGACGTGCTGGTTGACCCGTTGACGGTCGAAATGCCCTACACGGGAACCGCTTCCGGTGGCGATCATGTGTTCGCGACGACGACGCCGCTGCCGGTTGCCGGGTCGGTCGGCTACACCGTGCGGGTGCTGCCGCATCACCCGATGCTGGCCTCGGATGCCGAGCTGGGTTTGATCACGCTGGCCTAGCGCGCCCGCTGAGGAGGTGGGCAATTGGACCCAGCGCGCCGACGATGCGGGCCTAGCGCGCCCGCTGAGGAGGTGGGCAATTGGACCCAGCGCGCCGACGATGCGGGCCTAGCGCGCCCGCTGAGGAGGTGGGCAATTGGACCACAGCAACTGCTACTCAACAGAATTCGAGGTTGACGCCCCACTGGCCGTGGGCGCGATACGGCGGAGAATCCTGGGCGGGGCCAACTTTCGGGTTCCAGTACGTCGCGATGAATGGACCGCCCAAGCCTTCATGGGCATCGATGATGCGACCTTCACCGCCGCTTTCCGGGTTGAATCGCGACCAACTGATCGATTGCAACGACGGTGGCATGTTCGGTGTACAACCGCGCTGCACCTGGTTGTAGATCGCCGCCACAGCTTGTTCTGCTTCGGCTTGATCACCGGGGTAAGCCGCCGCCACGGGGGCGACGGCGATGCCGACCGCCAGCAGGGTCGACACCGCGAGAACTGTCTTCATACGGATGTTCCTACTACGCGCGAGTGGTCGGCGGTCGTGGTTCCGCAGCCAGGGCGCAGATCACGCCCGCTTGGTCAGCCGCTCCAAGGCCGCGCGCACCGCGGCCGCGTCGGTGGTGGGCCAGAACGGCGGCAGCGACGCCCGCAGGTAGTTGCCATAGCGGGCGGTCGCCATCCGGGAGTCGAGCACCGCGACCACGCCACGATCGTCGATGCCCCGCAGCAACCGCCCCGCGCCCTGGGCCAGCAGCAGCGCGGCGTGGGTCGCGGCGACCGCCATGAAGCCGTTGCCGCCGGCGGCGGCCACCGCGCGCTGCCGGGCCGACAGCAGCGGATCGTCGGGACGCGGAAACGGGATGCGGTCGATGATGACCAGCGACAGCGACGGGCCGGGCACGTCGACGCCCTGCCACAACGACAGGGTGCCGAACAGCGACGTCGACTCGTCGGCGGCGAACCGTTCGACGAGCGTGGTGGTGGTGTCGTCACCCTGACACAGCACCGGCGTGGAGAGCCGCTCGGACATCGCCTCGGCGGCCGCGCGCGCGGCACGCATCGATGAGAACAGCCCGAGCGTCCGGCCGCCCGCCGCGGTGATGAGCTCGGCGATCTCGGTCAGCTGCTCGGCCGTACCGGTGCCGTCACGGCCGGGTGGCGGCAGCTGGGCCGCGACATAGAGGATCCCGGACTTGGCGTGCTGGAACGGCGAGCCGACATCGATTCCGCGCCAAGGGGTTTCGCTGTCTGCCAGCCCCCACGCCTTGGCCATCGCGTCGAAGGAGCCGCCGACGGTCAGCGTCGCCGAGGTCAGCACCGCGGTCGCGTCCGCGAACAGCCGGGTGCGCAGCAACCCGGCCACCGACAGCGGCGCGACCCGTAGAAAGGTTCGCGTCGAGCCGCGGTTGTCCTCGTGGTCGAGCCACACCACGTCGGTGCGGTCAGGGATCGCGGGCCCGAACGCCGACATGATCCGCGTTGCGGTGTCGGCGATTTCGGCGAGGCTGGCGACGGCTTCGGAGCGGGCCGCGGCGGCCTTGGGGTCGGTGGGGGAGGTGTCGATGGTCGAGCGCGCCGAGGTGGCCGCATCGCGCAGCGCGGTGAGGTGGGTGGCGAGTTCGTCGTCGAGGTGGTCCATCCGGCCGGCCGGCGCATTCTGGACGAGCGTGATGAAGGCGCCCGACATGCGTTCCCAGCGTTGCAGGAGTTCGGGTTCGACCAGTTGGGCGATGCGCCGTGACGCGATGCCGAGCGCGGTGGCGGTCAGCTCGCCGGTCGCCACCGCGGTGACCCGGTCAACCAGATCGTGGGCCTCGTCGACCACCAGCAGCCGGTGTTCGGGCAGTACGGCGGAGTCGGCGACGGCATTGATGGCCAGCAACGCGTGGTTGGTGACGACGATATCCGCGACGCCGGCTTTGGCTCGCGCCTTCTCCGAGAAGCAGTCGGTGCCGAACGGACAGCGGGCCACGCCGAGGCATTCGCGGGCGGACACGCTGACCTGTCCCCACGATCGGTCGGCGACACCGGGTTTCAGGTCGTCGCGGTCACCGGTGTCGGTCTCGGTTGCCCATTCGGTGAGTCGCTGCACCTCGCGGCCCAACGCGCTGGCAGCCTGGGGCCGAAACAGCTCCTGCGGCTCCTCGCCGGAGTCGGCCGAGCCATTGTGAATCTTGTTGAGGCACAGGTAGTTCTGCCGGCCTTTCAGTAACGCGAAGCGCGGCTTACGCGGCAGCGCATCGGCCAAGGCGTCGACGAACTGGGGAAGGTCGCGGTTGACCAGTTGCCGCTGCAGGGCGATGGTCGCGGTCGACACCACCACCGGCGTGTTGTCGGCCACCGCGCGCTCGATCGCCGGAACGAGATACGCCAACGATTTGCCGGTGCCGGTGCCGGCCTGCACGGCCAGGTGTTCCTCGGAGGAGAAGGCATGCGCGACCGCGTCGGCCATCTCGAGCTGGCCGCTACGTTCCTTGCCGCCCAGCGCGGCCACCGCCGTGGCCAGCAGGCGCGTCACGGGCACATCGTCGGGCGTGGCTACTCCTGGGTGTCGGCCGGCGGACGTCGGGCCGGGATCTGTGTGGTGGGGATCGCCGGGTCGCCGTGCGACAACATCAGACCCTCCCACGGCAAGCTTCGCAAGCCCGATGCCACCAGGTCGCGCGCCACGCCCAGAGCCTCGGTGCCGACGTCGACGACCAGCTCGCCGCCGCGCACCAGCGGAACCGTGAGCATCCGCGACGGCTGGGAGCCGGCCGGGGCAAGGCCCGCTGGATACACGATCTCTTCGGTGATCGTGCCGGTCGAGCGGGCCAGTCGGACGGCCTCCTTGCGCCCGCCGTGCGATTCCTTGCGCACGCTGCGCTTCTCGACGGGTACGCCGTCGACTTCGACCAGCTTGTACACCATGTTCGCGGTGGGTGCGCCCGACCCGGTGACCAGCGAGGTGCCGATCCCGTAGCTGTCGACCGGTTCGGCGCGCAGGCCCGCGACGGCGAATTCGTCGAGGTCGCCGGAGACCACGATGCGGGTCCCGCTGGCTCCGAGCCGGTCGAGTTGTTCGCGGACCTGCCGGGCCAGCACCCCGAGGTCGCCGGAGTCGATGCGGACCGCGCCGAGTTCGGTGCCGGCGGCCGCGACGGCGTTGGCCACGCCGGTCGTCACGTCGTAGGTGTCGACCAGCAGCGTGGTGCCCGGGCCCAGGGCGGCGACCTGCGCGGCGAACGCGGCCGGTTCGTCGGGGCCGTGTACGCCGTCGTAGAGCAGGGTGAAGGCGTGCGCGCTGGTGCCTTCGGTGGGCACGCCGTAGCGGAGGTGGGCCTCGAGGTTGGACGTCGCGGCGAACCCCGCGAGGTAGGCGGCGCGCGATGCGGCGACGGCGGCGCGCTCGTGGGTGCGGCGCGACCCCATGTCCATCAACGGCCGCCCGTCGGCGGCGCTGACCATCCGGGCGGCGGCCGAGGCGATGGCCGTGTCGTGGTTGAAAATCGACAGCGCCAGCGTCTCGAGGATCACGCACTCGGCGAAGCTGCCTCGCACCGAAAGGACCGGCGAGCCGGGGAAATACAGCTCACCCTCGGCGTAGCCGTCGACGTCGCCGCCGAATCGGAAGTCGCGCAGATAAGCCAGCGCCTCCGGGTCGAGGAATTCGGCCAGCGACTCGCAGGCGACATCGTCGAACGTGAAGTCGGACAAGGCTTCCAGGAACCGGCCCGTCCCGGCCACCACGCCGTAGCGGCGTCCGTCGGGCAGCTTGCGGGCGAACAACTCGAAGACCGACCGGCGGTGTGCGGTGCCATCGCGCAGCGCCGCCGACAGCATGGTCAGCTCGTACCTGTCGGTCAGCAGCCCGGTGGCAACCGAGTCGTTCACACCGCAACGGTATCGGTTGTCGGCGGGCGGCTCGCTATCCTGTTGACCATGGTTGCGTCAGCCCCGACCAAGCCGGGAACCACCGGGCAACGGGAAGCAGACACGGTCGAAGCCACCGCCGCTCCCTGGGTGACCATCGTCTGGGACGATCCGGTCAATCTGATGAACTACGTGACCTACGTCTTCCAGAAGCTGTTCGGCTACAGCGAGCCGCATGCCACCAAGCTGATGCTGCAGGTGCACAACGAGGGCAAGGCCGTGGTGTCGGCGGGCAGTCGGGAATCGATGGAAGTCGACGTCACGAAGCTGCACGCGGCCGGGTTGTGGGCCACCATGCAGCAGGACCATTGAGTGCGTAAGTGGAAGCGGGTCGAAACCGCCGCCGGCGTGCGTTTCCGCTCTGCGCTGGACGGTCATGAAGCGGCGCTGCTGAAGAATCTGGTCGCCTCGATGATCGGACTGCTCGACGAACGCGAATCCTCCGCGCCGCAGGACGAACTCGAGCAGATCACCGGGATGAAGACTGGCAACTCTGAGCCGCCGGACAACGCGACGCTGCAGCGTCTGCTGCCCAACTTCTCGCAGCCGGACGACGAAGTGCCGGGAACCGCCGACAGCTTGAATGCCGCCCTGCGCAGCCTGCATGAGCCCGAGATCATCGATGCCAAACGAGTTGCGGCGCAACAACTCCTGGACACCTTGCCGGATCACGGTGGCAAACTCGATCTGACCGAGGACACCGCCCATGCCTGGACCGCGGCAGTCAACGACCTGCGTCTGGCGTTAGGGACCTTGCTCGACATCAAAGCAGGAGGCCCCGATCGACTGCCCGACGACCATCCGCTGGCCGCGCATCTCGACGTCTATCAGTGGCTGACCGTGTTGCAGGAGTACCTCGTGGTGGCGCTGATGGGATCGCGGTGAACGCGATCACCGATATCGCCGGCATCCTGGTCGGCCAGCATCACCGGCTGGATCGGGACGCGACGATGGGTGAGGGGTGGGCGAGCGGCGTCACCGTCGTCCTGACACCCCCCGGCACCGTCGGAGCGGTCGACGTGCGCGGCGGCGCGCCCGGCACCCGGGAGACCGATCTGCTGGATCCGGCCAACAGCGTGCGCTATGTCGATGCGGTGCTGCTGGCCGGCGGCAGCGCGTTCGGGCTGGCCGCCGCCGACGGGGTGATGCGCTGGCTGGAGGAGCGCGAGCGCGGCGTGGCGATGACCGGTGGCGTGGTGCCGATCGTCCCGGGCGCGGTGATATTCGACCTGGAGGTCGGCGCGTGGAGCAACCGGCCCACTCCCGAGTTCGGATACAGCGCGTGTGAGTCGGCCGGCACCGAGGTCGCAATCGGCACGGTCGGCGCTGGGGTCGGTGCGTGTGCGGGCGTGCTGAAGGGCGGCGTCGGGACCGCGTCGATGACTCTGCCGTCCGGGGTCACGGTTGGCGCGCTGGTGGTGGTGAATTCCGCGGGCAACGTCTTCGATCAAGCCACCGGGTTGCCGTGGCTGCGCTACCTGGTCGACGAGTTCGGGCTGACCCCGCCACCCGACGAGCAGCTCGCGGCGTTGACGCAACTCGAGTCTCCGCTGAAGTCGCTGAACACCACGATCGCCGTGGTGGCGACCGATGCCGCGCTGAGCCCGGCGGCCTGCCGGCAGGTTGCGAGCGCTGCTCACGACGGACTGGCCCGCAGTATCCGTCCGGCGCACACCCCGGTCGACGGCGACACGGTGTTCGCGCTGGCCACCGGCGCCATCGAGGTGGCGCCGCCGGCCGATGTGCCTGCCGCGTTCTCGCCGGAGACACCGCTGGCCACCGAGGTGGGCAGCGCGGCGGCCGACTGTCTGGCCCACGCGGTGGTCGCCGCCGTGATCGCCGCCGACCCGGTGGCCGACATCCCGACCTATCGCGGTCTGTTGCCGGGCGCTTTCGCGGCACGCCGGTAGCGTGGACGCAGCGGGGGTCGCGCTGGAAAGGCAGCTGGGGCCATGACCATTCACGGACACACGGCGGCGCGGCAGCCGAAGAAGAAGCGGTCCACGTTCGTCGTCGGTGGAGCCACCATCCTCAGCTTCGTGGCGCTGCTCTACGTCATCGAGGCGTTCGACCAGCTCAACGGGCACCGGCTCGACGAGAACGGCATTCGCCCGCTGGAGACTGACGGACTGTGGGGAATCCTGTTCGCCCCGCTGCTGCATGCGAACTGGGCACACCTGGCGGCCAACACCGGGCCCGCGCTGGTGCTGGGTTTCCTGGTCACGCTGGCCGGGATGTCGCGATTCCTCTGGGCGACCGCGATCGTCTGGATCGTCGGCGGCTTGGGCACCTGGCTGATCGGGAATCTGGGATCGTCGTGCGGCCTGGAGAGCGATCACATCGGTGCCTCCGGGCTGATCTTCGGCTGGCTGACCTTCCTGCTGGTGTTCGGTTTCTTCACTCGCTCGGGGTGGCAGATCGTCACGGGACTGGTGGTGCTGGTTCTCTACGGCGGTGTGCTGTGGGGCGCTGTGCCGGTGCTCGATGTCTGCGGAGGCGTGTCCTGGCAGGGACACCTCTGCGGCGGCATCGCCGGAGTGCTCGCCGCCTACCTGCTGTCCAGCCCGGAACGCGAGGCGCGTGAGCACCGCCGCCAAGCCGCGCGGCCATAATTGAGTCGACATGAATAACGCACTGGCGCCCATCGGCGTGTTCGATTCCGGCGTGGGCGGGTTGACCGTGGCCAGGGCGATCATCGACCAGTTGCCCGACGAGGACATCGTCTACGTCGGCGACACCGGCAACGGTCCCTACGGACCGCTCACCATTCCCGAGATTCGCGCTCACGCCCTGGCCATCGGCGACGACCTCGTCGACCGCGGCGTCAAGGCTTTGGTCATCGCCTGCAACTCAGCGTCGTCGGCCTGCCTGCACGACGCGCGGGAACGTTACGACGTGCCCGTGGTCGAGGTGATCCTGCCCGCGGTACGGCGGGCCGTCTCCACCACCCGCAACGGTCGCATTGGCGTGATCGGAACCCAGGCCACCGTCGCCTCCGGCGCTTACCAGGACGCCTTTGCCGCCGCCCGCGACACCGAGATCACTGCGGTCGCCTGCCCGCGTTTCGTCGACTTCGTCGAGCGAGGAATCACCAGCGGTCGCCAGGTGCTCGGCTTGGCCGAGGGATATCTCGAGCCGCTGCAGCGTGCCGACGTCGACACCCTCGTGCTGGGCTGCACGCACTATCCGCTGCTGTCCGGGCTGATCCAGCTGGCCATGGGCGATGCCGTCACGCTGGTGTCGAGTGCGGAGGAGACGGCGAAGGAACTGCTTCGCGTGCTGACCGAGCGCGACCTGTTACATCCCCACCCGGACCGCCCCGCCGCTGCGCCGCCGCTGCGCGCGTTCGAGGCCACCGGCGATCCGGAGGCATTTCTCGCCCTCGCGGCGCGGTTCCTGGGACCGGCGATTACCGGCGTCGAACCGGTCCATCGCCACATCGCGGCATCCGGCTGACTTACTCCTTAGTAAACAGCTGATGTTTTCAACAACATGACGTTGGGCATGGCACAGTAGTGACCGTGCGAATTACCGTGCTGGGCTGCTCCGGGAGCGTTGTCGGCCCGGATTCGCCGGCATCGGGTTATCTGCTGAGGGCACCGGACACCCCGCCGTTGGTGATCGACTTCGGTGGAGGCGTTCTCGGCGCATTGCAGCGGCACGCCGATCCGGGGTCGGTCCAGGTGCTGCTGTCGCACTTGCACGCCGATCACTGCCTCGATGTGCCCGGGCTGTTTGTGTGGCGCCGGTACCATCCGTCGCCGCCCAAGGGCAAGGCTCTGCTCTACGGGCCGAGCGACACGTGGTCGCGGCTGGGCGCCGCATCGTCGCCGTACGGCGGTGAGATCGACGACTGCTCAGACATTTTCGACGTGCACCACTGGGTCGATGGCGAAGCCGTCGCGATCGGCGCGCTCAGCGTCACGCCCAAGCTGGTGTGCCACCCGACCGAGTCCTATGGCATGCGCGTCACCAACGGCGACGGCGCCACGTTCGTCTACAGCGGCGACACCGGTTATTGCGACGCGGTCATCGACCTGGCCCGCGACGCCGACGTCTTCCTGTGCGAGGCGTCGTGGACGCACTCGCCCGACCGTCCGCCCAACTTGCACCTGTCCGGCACCGAGGCCGGGCGCATCGCTGCCGCCGCCGGGGTGGGGGAGTTGCTGCTGACGCACATCCCGCCGTGGACCGTACGCGAAGACGTGATCAGCGAGGCCAAAGCCGAATTCGACGGTCCCGTGCACGCGGTGGTCTGCGGCGAGACGTTCAACGTTGGGCGGTCTTAGCCGCGGGCTAAGGTTGGCGGCGTGTCAAAACGAGAAGACGGCCGCCTTGACGACGAACTTCGACCGGTAACCATCACCCGCGGGTTCACCTCTCACCCGGCAGGTTCGGTGGTGATCGAATTCGGTCAGACCAAAGTGCTGTGCACGGCGAGCGTCACCGAGGGTGTGCCCCGCTGGCGCAAAGGTTCCGGGCTGGGCTGGCTAACCGCCGAGTACGCGATGCTGCCGTCGGCCACCCACACCCGCAGCGACCGGGAGTCGGTGAAGGGCCGGCCGTCCGGGCGCACGCAGGAGATCAGCCGGCTGGTCGGCAGGTCGCTGCGCGCCTGCATCGACCTGGCGGCGTTGGGCGAGAACACGATTGCCCTCGACTGCGATGTGCTGCAAGCCGACGGCGGTACCCGGACCGCGGCGATCACCGGGGCCTACGTGGCGTTGGCCGACGCGGTGACCTACCTGTCGGCGGCCGGCAAGCTGTCCGACCCGCGGCCGCTGTCCTGCGCGATCGCCGCCATCAGCGTCGGCGTCGTCGACGGCCGGGTGCGGGTCGACCTGCCCTACGAGGAAGACTCCCGAGCCGAGGTCGACATGAACGTGGTGGCCACCGACACCGGGACGCTGGTCGAGGTGCAGGGCACCGGCGAGGGCGCCACCTTCCCGCGGTCGACGCTCAACAAGCTGCTCGATGCCGCCGAAGGGGCCTGCGAGAAGTTGTTCGTCGCGCAGAACGAGGCGCTGGCCCTGCCGTATCCGGGAGTGCTTCCGGATGGCGCGGCGCCGCATAAGGCGTTCGGCAGCTGATCACGCTACTGGTAGCCAGTCGCAACGCCAAGAAGCTGGCGGAACTCCGCCGAGTCTTGGACGCCGCCGAGCTGTCAGGGCTGACCCTGGTGTCGCTGAATGACGTCCCGCCCTTCGATGAGGCGCCGGAAACCGGTGCGACGTTTGAAGATAACGCTCTGGCTAAAGCCCGTGACGCATTCGCCGCGACGGGCCTACCCACCGTCGCCGACGACTCTGGGCTGACGGTGGACGCACTGAACGGCATGCCCGGTGTGCTGTCGGCACGGTGGTCGGGCAACCACGGCGACGACGCCGGCAATACCGCGCTGTTGCTCGCGCAGCTGCGCGACGTGCCCGATCAGCGGCGCGGCGCGGCCTTCGTCTCGGCCTGTGCGCTGGTCTCGGGTCCTGACGAAGTCGTGGTGCGCGGCGAATGGCCCGGGGCTATCGCTTTTGAGCCGCGCGGCGACGCGGGCTTCGGCTACGACCCGGTGTTCATTCCGGACGGCGAGGATCGCACTGCGGCACAACTGACTTCGGCGGAGAAAGACGCGGCATCGCATCGGGGTCGCGCGTTGGCATTGCTGCTGCCGGCTTTGCGGGCGCTGGCCGCTGGATCACAGTGATTACTCAGGCCAGATTGAACTGCGCCTTCACATTTCGGGTCTGAAAGTGTTCGACGATCACTCCGACCAAGGGGATGGTTCCGGCCAGAAGCACCCCGATTGTCTTCGCGATGGGCCAACGGACCTTGACGGCAAGGTTGAAGGCCGCCAAGACATAGGCAAAGTAGACCCAGCCGTGCACGATGCCGATCCAGGTCGGCGGATGCGGCACCTTGATGACGTAGTGGACGACGATCTCGTAGCAGAGCGCGATCAGCCAAATACCCGTTGTCCACGCCATCACGCGATAGGCGAGCAGCGGAGTGCGGATGTTCTGGCCGGCTGTGGTCATGCGGTTGTCCTGTTCTGCTTCTGATCGTTGTCGTTGTCCGCCCGGGCCAACTCGGCCAGATAGGCGTTGTACTCGCGAAGTTCAGGGTCGTCGGCGTTGTGGAACGCGGCCTTTGGTCGCTTCGGCAACAGCCCGTCGGGTATTTCGTTGACGGCGTTGGTGTTTCGGGGTTCGGGCGGCGCCTCTTCGTATCGGACGAATTTGCGGTAGGCGTATACGCAGAACGCGGCGAACGCGGGCCACTGCAAGGCGTATCCGAGATTCTGGAATGAGCCCGACGTTGATTCGAACCTCGTCCACTGCCACCAGCCCAAAGCCAGGCAGCCGCCCGCCGCGAGGATCACCAGCGCGATCAGCGCGGGTCTCCGACGACGGGTAGTGGACATTCCTAGAAGGTACCCCGGGGCGGTCGCACGAAGCCGCGGACAGTCTCGCCTAGATACCGAGGCGGTACGATCGCGTGGCGCTGCGGGCGTGATGGAACGGCAGACATGCCGGCTTTAGGTGCCGGTGCTCGAGAGAGCGTGAGGGTTCGAATCCCTCCGCCCGCACTGAAATGGGGGCAGCCCGCTCCCTAACATGAGCGGGTGGACGCATTCTTCACCGCCGACGGCGATGCCTTTGTACCCGGCACTATGACCCGCGGGCCGTGGGGACTGACAATGGGTGGTCAGATCGTCGGCGGGCTGCTGGGCTGGGCGTTGGATCGCCACGGCGAGGATGACCTCCAACCCGCGCGCATGACAGTCGACCTGCTGCGTCCAGTCCCGATCGAGCCCGTGACGATCGAGACATCGGTACAGCGTGAGGGCCGACGCATCAAACTCGTCGACGCCGCCATGCGGCAGCAGGGCCGCGTCGTGGCACGGGCCAGCGCCCTGTTCCTCCGCCGCAGCGCCGACCCGGAGGGCGAAGTGTGGTCGGGTCCGGTGACGATGCCGCCGCTGCCGTCGAATGCCGGCCCACCCGACGTAGATGTGCCGTTCGAAATATGGACGTACAACACCGAATCCGACACGGGGTCGGCAGGAATGCCGCCGCCTGAGTGGGAAAAGCCCGGGGTGCAGAAATTCGCGTGGGGCCGCTTGTTTCGTCCGATGGTGGCGGGCCACCCGCTTACGCCGTTCACTCGAGCGGCCTTCGCCGGCGACATCATCAGCTCGCTAACGCATTGGAGCACTGCAGGTTTGCGCTACATCAATGCTGACTACACCGTGGCGATCAGCCGCCTCCCCGAAGGCGAATACATCGGACTGGCCGCCCAGAGCTACTACGGCGCCCACGGTGTGGGATCCGGCTCGGCAACCATGTTCGACAGCATCGGCCCGATCGGCACTGGGACCGCGCTGGCGCTCGGCCAGCCGCCCGGCGCATTCCAGCCGAACCCCGGATAGCAAAGGTCCCCCTTCGCCATCGTAGTAGCGAAGGGGGACAATGCAATTCGACTTAGGTCGCGGTCGCCGGCGCGGGAAGCGCCCCGGGCGCAGGGCCGGTACCACCCGGCTCAGCGGGCTCAGTCGTGCCCGATCCACCCGGCATCATCGTTCCCGGCGCACCGGGCATCGAGGTTCCCGGCACGTTCGAGGTCCACATCAGAATGTCTTGCAGGCCATCGTTGTAGACGACGCCGTTGGGCGGAGCACCCGTCGCATCGAAGTACAGCGTGCCCGTGGACTCGCTGCCCTGGGTAATCGGCGCCGGGTTAAGGCCGTTCGGCACCTCGACGTTGTCGATCAGCTTGTAGCTCTGGCCGCTGGGACCGCGGGCACTGAAGTCGCGCACCTGCGGAGTGACAACGCCGCCGTCTGAACGAACGACTACGTCCGCTTGGTAGAGCGTCCCCTTCGGTGTGAAGCCGGGGATCGAAATGGTGCTCGGCCGCAAATTGCTCACCGTGTAGTTGGTGATCATCGGCCCGTCGATCAGCGGTTCGCTGGTGCCGAATCCTTGAATATTGGGCGCGGCCGAAGCGCTACCCGCGGTGGTCAAGCTGATGGCAGCAATACCCGCGGCACCGATCGCTGATTTGATGATGGTTGTTGTCTTCACGATGGGCTCCTTCTTCATTCCCTGTCGTTTGAGCGCGAACGCACCATCGGGGTGCAAAACGCTGAGTTCGAATAGCCTGGCAACTGGCAATTCAAACGTCGTGCCATTCCGTTAGTGCAATCTCTCGCGCGTTGAGCTGCGCAAACAGCTACTTATTGAAATTTTGTGACAGGTAAATCGTGCAACTTCCGCAACATGGGCACCAATTGTTTCGGCGTCGCGTTGGACCAATTCACAATCGCAACGAAGAGTCAGGACTGGCACTATTGACGGTATGAACGCCGCGATCGTGGTGCTGCTGATTGTGTTGGCTACCGGTGTCGTAGTCGCTCCGCTTTTGCGCCTGCGAGCGTGGCTGCAGAATTCGCCGCCCGCGCAGGAATTTCAACCGCCACCACCGGACGACGAATTGCAATAGCCTCGCTCAGCAACCCACCTCGACGGAGAACGGCTTCGTCACCGAGACATGTGGGTCGTTGACCTGACTTCCGGTGGCGTTGCCGGTGATCGTGTAGACGTCCTTGACCACGCGGATCGTCGCGTCACCGGCACCGGCGTTGGAGACGCCGGAGAAGCCGGCGAAGTCGTCGAAGTGGACCGACTCGACCTTCGGTTTTTCGGAGTCCAGTCGAAGGAGCACCCGCACGTTCGCCGGGGCGATGCTGATGTTCGCCGTCAGAAGCCAATTCACCTGACTGCAGGTGATGGCATGCGACGTACGGGAGTTGTTGTCGACCGTGATGTGCGCCGTCCTCTGCGTTGCCTTGTCGTCTGTGAAGCAACCCGAGCATGACGCCACTATCAGAGCAGTGCTCGCCGTGGCGGTGATAAGTCGTTGGCCCACTGGGGACCTCCCCACGCACGCAGGTGTAGTTCGCCCACTTTTTCTATCAGCCTGCGTGCGTCCCGGGGAGTAAACAGCCACCACGCACTAACCCAGCGAGATTCGGCCCATGAGCAAGTCGATGATCGGCTTGCCGGCGGCGAACGTCCCGGTGTTCGACGAGTTGACGTGTCCGTAGTCGACCAGCAGGGTCACGCCGTTGATGCCGGCGGCCGCGTCGCTGTTGAGGAACGCCATCACATTGCCCATCTGCTCGGGGGTATGCGTCGCGGTGCCCGTGGCCTCCCGGTAGTCCTGCGCGAACGACAGCCACAGGTCGGCGTTGGCGCGGGCCAACGGGGTGTCGGTCGGGCCCGGGCAGATCGCATTGATCCGAATTCCTTTGGCCAGGAAGGGGAATGCGTGCGTGGCAACATAGGCGTTGATTGCCTGCTTGCTGGTGCCGTAGTGGCCGAAGTTGTCGGATTCGTGGGCCTTCGACCAGGCGTCGGCCGACTCGAAGTCCGGTGTGGCCAGGAACTCCTGAAGCCGTGGCAAGTCGGTTTCCCATCCGATGCCCGCGACCGATGAGATGAAGCAAATGGCCGAACCGCGCCTCATTTGGCCGTTGTTGATCAGACTGTCGATCACATGCCGATGCCCGATGAAGTTGATCTTCATCAGATCCGGACCGTCGGCGATGCCGGCGGCGGAGAACAACGCGTCGACGGGTCCGCCTACCTGCTCGAGTGCGCGGTCGATCGACCCCGGGTCTCGAAGGTCGACTTGGATTCCGCGGCCGAGACCGGAGTCCACTGGGGCGTAGTCCATATTGATGACCTCGGCGCCGAGGTCACCCACGATCTTGGCGGCAGCGGCACCCATGCCGGTGGCGCCTCCGACCACGAGAGCTCGCTTGCCGTCGTAACGGAACTGATCGATTGCAGACATTTCAATCCTTTCTCGGAGCGCCGCCGACCGCGGGCGTGGTCGGTCGACGGCATCCGGGTGCTGACAGGCGGTAAGTCTTTAATGCGATTGCGGAGTCAACGGCACAGACTCCGACACGACGCACCCCGCAAGTATGCGGGGGTGATCGCGTCTACCGGTGAGTATCTGAAAATTTGGTTGTCAGATTTGGGTGGAAGTGTCACGTTCGGCCGCGCCACGCACCAGCGTGTCGCGAGCGTTGACGAGCGCCGCGTGCTTGCCCTGAGCCCGCACGATGTTCTCCGGCACCCACAAGACGTCCATCACGTAGCGCGACAGCATCGACAGCGACGGCGCATCCTCGATCCGGATGTCGCCCGACTCGATGCCGTCGGACAGCAGCGCACGCAGCTGTCGCAGTCGCATGCTGAACGCCAGGCCGGGGTTGGGGGTGTCGGGCGGCGACTGGCGCATCCAGGCAAGCTGGATCTTCCACTCGTCGGGGAACTGGTCCAGCGCGTTGATGTTCACCCAACTCAACGCGTCCAGCTTCTCCACCGGGGTGGCATCGGTGCGCAGCACGCTGGCGAAGCCGCCGCCGGCCTTCTGGCCGAACGACTCCATGATCGAGGCAAGGAGTTGGTCTTTCGAGCCGATCAGCCGATAGACCGTGCCGGTGCCCAGGCCCGCGGCGGCGGCGATATCGCGGATCGTGGTGACCTCATAGCCTTTTTTGCCGAACTCGGCGCGCGCCACCGAACGCACATGCGCGGCCTTGTCGTTGCCGTGCGACTCGCTCTCATCGGTCCACGTCTTGATGGCCGCTTCGGCGGCAGCGAAAGCGCTGGACGCGTTCAGCTCCTCGTCGCTGTAATCCCGGCTGGCCAAGCCGTGCAACATGATTCGGCACATCACCACCGCGGTCTGGTCGGCCGCTCCGGTGTGCCTGATGATGTCGAGCCCGACGTGCATCATGGTCTGGCAGATGCGGTCGGCCAATGTCGGAAGGTCGATGTCGGATCGGATGAATCCGCTCCACCTGCCCGCACGCAGTGTCTGCAGCATCGCCTGCTGCACGGCGGTGGGCGGATTTTGCAGAAGTTCGACGAGTTCGGGATTCGCGCTCGGTGCCTCGTAGAACGACATCTGCAGTGCGGCGCGGTGCTGCACCGCGCAGCGCGCAATGGCGGATCCCAATTCGACAATCTTGTCGGCGACCGAACGCGGGTCGGCGTGGTCCAACTGCTCGTGGGCGATTTCGCCGATGCGATCCAGGTCGGCGTAGTACCGCCGGACCAGTTCGACGAGGATGGCTTCCTTCGATTCGAAGTGGTGGTAAAGGCTGCCCGGCAGGATGCCGGCCGCATCGGCGATCTCTTGCAGCGACGTCCGCAGGCCCGACGATGCGATCAAAGATGCAGCGGTCTGCAGGATTTCGGTACGACGAGTGCCATCGTCGTAAGCGCTTCCGCGCTCTGCCTTGTCGACAGTGTGTTTGGCGGCGCCGCGTCCGCGCGGCGTCACGCGAGAACGTCCGGCTTTACCAGACCGGGCAGGCGAGTCGGCATCGGGCAAGTCTAGGCGTGCGGGGCTCGGCGTTGCTGCGACCTCGGACGGTTGCTGAAGCCCCACGACACCTCCACGGCTTCCACCGGTATCCCACGAGAACGCTGACCCAATATTTGGTTTCACGCTACCAGGTTGCCGCGCGGCGATTGTGCAGGTTGAGCGCTATTCGCGCGGTGTTGGCAGGCGGGTGATCAGTGCAGAACCGACTTGGCGAACTCCGTGCCGAGCTGCACGAGGTAGGGGTCGGAGCCGCCGAGGAACGCGCTCCAGCTCAGCAGTCGCTTCAGATACAGATGGGCGTCGTGCTCCCAGGTGTAGCCGATTCCACCGAACACCTGGACGGCCGTGTCGCCGACCGCGGCCAGCCGGCCGGCGAACGCCTTCGTGCGCAACGCGGCCGCATGACGTTCGGCCCGGTCGCCGGCGTCTGCGGCCCACAGCGCGTGGATGACTCCGCTGCGGGCCAACTCGACCGTCTCGTACATGTCGACGCACAGATGCTGGACCGCCTGAAACGCGCCAATCGGCTGGCCGAATTGCCGTCGCATTTTTGCGTATTCGACGACGAGGGTCAGGATCGCCCGCGCCGCGCCGAGCGCGTCGGCGGCCCAGGCAATTGTCACGTCATCGATCAGGGCCTCGACGACTTCGGGTCCGGCCGCGCCGAGGCGTTGCGCGGGGACGTCGTCGAGATCGACCCGAAACCGCTTGCGCGTCTGATCGATTCCCGGCTCCAGCATGCTCGCGAGCCCGGGGGCCGACGTCTGGATCGCGAAAAGACCTGTGCCGTCGCGGTCGTCGGCCACGACGAGCAACACGTCGGCGCCAGCGACGTCCCAAACGCTTCCGATATCGCCGCGCAGGGCAACGCCGTCGCCGCCCTCGACGACCGTCGGGCGCGGCCCGTCGAGAGGACCGACCGTCGCGATCGTGGAGCCGTCGGCGATGCCGGCGAGTAGCGGTCCGGCCAGGCCGCCGGCCACCTCGAACCGGGTCAGCGCGCGAGTAGCGGCGACGGCGTCGGACAGCCAGGGCCCGGGGTGCAGTCCGGCGCCCAGTTCTTCGGCGACGACGCCGGCCTCGACCATGGTCATTCCCGCGCCGTCGTATTCCGGCGGCACGAGCAGTCCGGTGGCGCCGAGGTCGGCGAGTCCGCGCCACACCGCGTCGGTCGTGCCGGTGTCATCGTCGAGCATCGGACGGACATGCCCGGCGACAGAAGCCCTTTCGGCGAGAAAGCGTCGCACGGTGTCGCGCAACGCGATCTGCTCGCCAGTCAGTTCGAGGTTCACGAGCGGGGCAGCCCCAAGATGCGTTGGGCGGTGATGTTCTTGTTGATCTGCGTCGTGCCGCCGGCGATGGTCAGCGAGCGCGAAGTCAGACGGTAGTCGGCCCAGCGGCGTCCGGCCGGGTCCATCCCGATCAGATCGAAGGCCAGCGCGGCGATCTCCTGACCGACCTCTCCCCAGATCGTCTTGGCCAGACTCGCCGACCCGAACGCGTCGCCGCCGTGCAGGACCGCCGAGATCGACCGCTGGCACAGCACCTCGAGATATTTGATCCGCACAGCGATCTCGCCGAGGCGCCGCAGCGTCGTCGGTTCCTCGAGCACCGGCCGGCCGCCGACCTTCACGTCGGCGAGGTCGCTGACCAGTTCCTGCAGTCGCGTCTGCATCTCGGTGTAAAGGCGGGCTGCCCCGGCACGCTCGTGACTCAGCGTGGTGGTGGCGATTCCCCAGCCGCCGTTCTCCGGACCGAGCAGCGCATCGGCCGGCACCCGCACGTCGTTGAAGAAGACTTCGGCGAAGTCCGCCTCACCGCTCATCGTGACCAGCGGCCGAACCTCGATGCCCGGCAACGACATGTCGAGGATCAGGCAGGAGATGCCTTTGTGTTTGGGCGCGTCCGGGTCGGTGCGCACGTAGAGCTGGCACCACTGCGCCCGGTGCCCCAGCGAGGTCCAGATCTTCTGCCCGTTGACGACGAAGTGGTCGCCGTCCCGCACCGCGCGGGTGCGCAGCGAGGCGAGGTCCGAGCCGGCCTCCGGCTCCGACATGCCCTGACACCAGATGTCGTCGGCCCGCATCATCCGGGGGAGCAGGGTGCGCTTCTGCGCCTCGGTCCCGTGCTGCATGATCGCCGGTGCGATGTTGTTCATCCCGATCACATTGAGATGAACCGGCACCCGCGCGCGAGTCGTCTCCTCCGCGCAGATCAACTGCTCCAGCACTCCGGCCCCGCGACCGCCGTACTCCTGCGGCCAGGACACCGCGGCCCACCCGGCGTCGGCCATCGTCGCGTTCCACTCCCGCAGCGTCTGGAACGCCGCCTCGTCCCGGCCGCGACCGCGGTTGGCGGCGATGACGTCGTCGGTCAGGTTCGCGGACAGCCAGGCACGCAACTCCTTGCGGACCTGTTCCACCTCGGGTGGGTATGAGAAATCCACGTTTCTATGGCTTCGGGGCGATTGACGACGGGTAATGCCGAACTCTACGGTGGAACAGATATTTGGTCAATTGAACACCTTGCCAACCGACTGCGTTCCGGTAAGGCTTCCCATAGTAATGTGCGTCACGGCGCTCTGCTCGCGTCCCCTCAACGAAAGAGCAACACTCATGACTGACACTGTAAAGGTTCGCTTCGAGCCGAAGATGATGATCGACGGCAAGTTGGTCGACGGCCGAGCCGGCACCTTCACCAACATCAACCCCGCCACCGAGGAGTCACTCGGCGAGGTCGCCGACGCCTCGAAAGAGGACATGCACCAGGCCATCGACGCCGCCCGCCGCGCCTTCGACGAGACCGACTGGTCGACCAACCACAAGCTGCGTCAGCGCTGTCTGCTGCAACTGCACGATGCGATCGAATCCGAGAAGGAGGAGCTGCGCGAGGAGCTCATCCTCGAAGTGGGCTCGCCGCGCGCGATCACCTTCGGCCCGCAATTGGACGCCCCACTGGCAGACGGACTGAAGTATCCGGCCCGGCTGATCGACGAGTACGCCTGGGAAACCGATCTCGGCGACCGGGTGATCAGCCTGACCGGTGCCAACACGGCGATCAAGGTGTGGCGGGAACCCGTCGGCGTGGTCGGTGCCATCGTGCCGTGGAACTTCCCGTTCGAGGTGACGCTGAACAAACTCGGCCAGGCGCTGGGCACCGGCAACACCGTTGTGCTCAAGCCCGCACCGAACACCCCGTTCAACGCGAACCGGCTGGGCCGGCTGATCGCCGAGAAGACCGACATCCCCGCCGGCGTGGTCAACGTCGTCACCGCATCGGATCACTTTGTCGGCGAGGAACTTACGCTGTCGCCCAAGGTTGACTTGATCTCGTTCACCGGATCAACAGTGGTCGGCAAGCGGATCATGGAAAAGGGTGCGGCCACGATGAAGCGGCTGTTCCTCGAGCTCGGCGGCAAGTCAGCCACTATCGTGCTGGAGGACGCCGACTTCGGGCTGGCCTGCGCGATCGGCATCGCGCCGTGCATGCATGCCGGGCAGGGCTGCGCCAATCCGACTCGGATGCTGTTGCCGCGGTCGCGCTACGAGGAGGGTGTGGCGATCCTCAAGAGCATCTACGAAAACGTCACCTGCGGCGACCCGCAAGACCCCGGAACCCTGTGCGGGCCGGTGATTTCGCAACGGCAGTTCGAGCGTGTGACGAGCTACATCCAGAAGGGTGTCGACGAAGGTGCCACCGCGCTGGTCGGCGGACCCGGTGCGGAGACCGGCTTCGACAAGGGCTACTACATCCGCCCAACACTTTTCACCGACGTCGACAACAAGATGACAATCGCTCAGGAAGAGATCTTCGGGCCGGTGTTGTCGGTCATTCCGTTCGACGACGAGGAAGACGCGATCCGGATAGCGAACGACAGTCCCTACGGGTTGGCCGGCAACGTGATGTCGGGCTCACTGGAGCACTCGCTGGCGGTGGCCCGTCGCATCAAGGCCGGCTTCATCGGCGTCAACGGCGGCGCGCCCTACGGCGCCGACGTCCCGTTCGGCGGATACAAGGACAGCGGCGTCGGCCGCCAGAACGGTGTGGCCGGCTTCGACCAGTACACCGAGGTCAAATCCGTGGGATACCCGGTGACCTGACGCACCCGCCGTAATTCGGCCGGTCTGCGACCGGGCCGAATTGCCCGCTTCCTCAGCGCGCCATTCCGGCGCGCATTGTCAGCGGGCTACGGCTGATTTGCCCGCTTCCTCAGCGCGCCATTCCGGCGCGCATTGTCAGCGGGCTACGGCTGAATTGCCCGCTTCCTCAGCGCGCCATTCCGGCGCGCATTGTCAGCGGGCTACGTTGATTCCGTGACCGACGCCGGGCGAGCGCAGCGCGCGACCGGCCGCAAGATGGCGATCCGCTATGCGGCCGGTCTGGCATGCGGGCACCTGATCGGGTCCGCGGACGCGGCGGCGATCGTCATCCCACTGCACGGTCAGTACGCCGGTCTCGCTCAGGCGTACTTCTCACGGAGCAGCCTGATCACCGCGGCAGTCATCGTCGCGCTCGGGACGGCGGCGGTCGCCGGTGGGGGCGTCGCGAACCTCGTTCCGGTGCTTCGATGGTTCGTCGGTGGGCGGCAGCCGAATGCCGATCAGCGACATTCGGCGATGCGTCTGCTGACGCGACAGTCGATGATCCTTGCGGTGGTGTGGGCCGTCAGCGGCCTGACCTATCTGGCGCTGAATTTGATTGGTGTCAAAGCGCTTTGGCTCCCGACTCTGCTGTCGGTCGTTTTCGGGGGATCGGCGGCCGCAAGCCTCAGTCTGCTTCTCACGCAGCGATCGCTGCGGCCGATCATGTTGGCGGCCACCCAGGGGACCGAGGGATTGGTGGTCGCACCCAGCGTGCTCACCCGGCTGGTCGGCATGTGGCTGCTGGGGAGCGGGCTGCCGTGCCTGGCGATCGCCGGCCTGGTGCTGACCCGCTCGAATGGTTGGATCATCCAGAAGACCGGATCGGTCGAGATGCCCATTCTGGTCGTGACGCTCGTCGCGATCCTGATCGGGCTTCCGGTGATGATCATGACCTCCCGGTCGATCTCCGATCCGGTGCGCGAGGTTGTCGACGCGATGGCTCAGGTCGAACGAGGCAACATCGACACCTTCGTCGGTGTCTACGAGAAATCTGAAATCGGCCGACTGCAAAACGGATTCAATCGCATGGTCGCCGGAATCGCGGAACGTGACCGATTGCGCGATCTGTTCGGCCGCCATGTCGGGGCGGACGTGGCCCACCGGGCGATCCGGGAGGGGACATCGCTGTCCGGCGATGTCCGCGAGGCCGCAGTCCTCTTCATCGACCTGGTCGGCTCGACGACTCTGGCCGCGACCCGCCCACCGCAAGTGGTGGCTCAGGTACTCAACGACTTCTTTCGCATCGTGGTCAGCGCCGTCGACGATCACCGCGGCCTGATCAACAAGTTTCAGGGGGACGCCGCGTTGGCGGTCTTCGGCGCACCGCTGGCACTGGACGATTCGGCGTCCGCCGCGCTGGCCACCGCCCGGCGGATCCGTGACCAACTAGATCGACTGCCGCAGGTCGACTTCGGGATCGGGGTTTCGGCAGGGCCGGTGTTCGCCGGAAACATAGGCGCCGAAAACCGTTACGAATACACGGTTATCGGTGATCCCGTGAACGAGGCGGCGCGGCTGGCCGACCTCGCCAAGACACTCGATCAACGAATCGTGTCCTCGGCCGCCGCGATAGACCGGGCTGAGGCGGCCGAGCGGCGGCATTGGGTGCCGGGCAGGGAAATGGTGCTGCGAGGCCGTTCGGAGTCGACACACATCTGGACACCAGCGGAAGGGGATTAGCCGTGGCGGGTTCCGACGACCAGTTCGTTCGCGCGGCGGTGGCAGACCAACGCCATCGGTTTGTCAACCTGATCAGCGACCTCGACGAGGCGCAGTTGGCGACACCTAGCCTGTGTGGGGGTTGGGACGTTAAAACCGTCGCAGCTCACGTGGTGTGCACGGTGCTCGACGGCGTGCCGGGGTTTCTCCGGATGGCCGTGCGAAACGGGAGCCTGAATCGCGGGATCGACGTTCTGGCACGTCGTCGTGCTCAGGCGCCGACCGCCGAGATCATTGCAGCGCTGCGTGACACCGCCGATCGGCCCGTCACATCACCGTTGTTCGGACCGCGCGGACCGCTGGCCGACATTCTGGTGCACACCGGCGACGTCCGGATTGCGCTCGGTCTGCCGTTCGAGCCCGACCCGCAACGCGCGGTGCAGGCGATGGACTTTCTGACCTCCGGATGGCCGATCGGCTTCATGCCCCCGGGTCGACTGCGCGGAATTCGATTGTCCGCCAGCGATATAGGACGCTCCTGGCGCAAAGGGGCCGAGGCCACCGGGCCGGTGGCCGCGCTGTTGATGAGTGTTTGCGGGCGAACCGCGTTGCTGGACACGCTCGCCGGACCCGGGTCGGCGGTTCTGCGCCATCGACTGTCCGGCTGAGTCGGCCCGGTCATCACACTCAATGGTCGTGAACGATGATGCCGCGAATGTTGCGGCCGGCCAGCATATCGTCGTAGCCCTCATTGATGTCGTTGAGCTTGTACTCGGTGGTCACCGTCTCGTCGAGCAAGAGCTTGCCTTCACGGTAGAGGCTGAGCAGTCGATGTATATCGGCGCGCGGGTTGGCCTCGCCGTAAAGGCTGCCCAGCAGCCGCTTTTGAAACAGCGTGAACATCGCCATCGGGAGGGTCGCCGTCACGTCGGTCACCGGTGCCAGCGCCGTCAACACGACGGCCCCGCCCTTGCGGACGATGTCCAGCGCCTCACCGATCATGTGGCCCTCAGCGACCCCGACCGTCAGCACGGCCGAGTCGGCCATGACACCGTGCGTCAAGTCGCCGACCAGAGCGGTGGCCTCGGCCATCGAGGTGGCGAAATGGGTTGCTCCGAACTGAAAAACCTTGTCCCGTTTGCTTTCCGCGATATCGACCGCCACGATCTTTTCCGCGCCGGCCAATCGCGCACCCTGGATGGCGCCGCTACCGATCCCGCCGCAGCCGATCACCACCACCGTGTCGCCCGGGCCCACCTTGGCCGTGTTGACCGCTGATCCCCACCCGGTGGTGACCCCGCAGCCAAGCAGGCAGGCACGCGACAGCGGGAGGTCTTCGTCGATCTTGACAATCGAGGTGTCCGGAACCGTGCCGTATTGGGCGAATGTGCCCAAAAAGCACGCGGCGCCTACATCGCGGCCCCCGGACCGGCGCCGGAACGTCCCATCGAGCTGGGCGCCGCTCAGCAGCATCGCGCCCTGGTCGCACAGATTCTGATGGCCGCTCGCACACCATCGGCATCGCCCGCATGCCGGGAGGAAAGACGCCACCACGTGGTCGCCGACCTTGACGTCCCGCACGCCGGGGCCCACCTCTTGCACGACGCCGGCCCCTTCGTGGCCACCGACGATGGGCAGCGGGACGGGAAGGTCGCCGGTGCGGACATGATGATCAGAGTGGCAGAGCCCAGCGGCCTCGAACGACACCAGAACCTCGCCGTCCTGCGGGCCGTCGAGGTCGACCTCCTCGACGCTCCATTCGGCGTTGAAGTCCCACAGAACCGCGGCATTCATCTTCATGGTGAACCACTCCTGCAGCCAGATAAGTGGAGCGATCTTAGGACGGGCCGGACGCGCGACGGGCCGTATTCGGACATTTGCATGCCGGTGGGACGATGGATGCCGGCCCGTTGATCGCGACAGCTGAGGCAACCTGACGGCAGCACTTGCCGAATGGCTTACAGTAACGCCATGTCGATTCCTCGGTACCCGGATGACGTCACCGTCGAATGGCTCTCCGGCGTCCTCGGCGCCAACGCACCCGTATCGGACGTGGACGTGGTCGCGATCGGTACGGGCCAGACCGGAGCGACCTACCGGGTGTCGGTGACGTACGCGGCCGCCAGCGATCTGCCCGACACGTTCGTGATCAAGCTGCCCGCGCAGGACGACACCGTGCGCGATCGGGTCACGATCGGCTACCGCAGCGAATGCGCCTTCTACACCGGGGTCGTCCAGCACGTGAAGGTGCCGACGCCGCAGTGCTTCTACTGCGAGATCAGCGAGGACGCACTGGACTACGCGCTGCTGCTGGCCGACCAGGCCCCGGCGGTCCAGGGCGACCAGATCGCCGGCTGCGGGGAGACCGAAGCCCGGCTCGTCGTGACGGCGCTGGCCGGTCTGCACGGCCCGAGTTGGTGCGATGCCCGGTGGCTGGACTTTCCCGGCATCGCCTTCGCTCGCCCCGACGTCGCCTCGGCCGGCGGCCTCGGTGAGGTGGCGCGGATGAGCGTCGAGATCACCCTGGACAAACTCGGCGACCGGATGAGCGCCGCCGATCGCGAGACATTCGCCACGGCAATGGAATTGACGACGCCCTGGCTGATGGCCGAGCACGACCGGTTTGCGCTGCTACACGGTGACTATCGGTTGGACAACCTGCTGTTCTTCCCCGAAGGCGCGGGGGTTGCGGTGGTGGATTGGCAGACGCTCGGGATCGGCCTGCCGGCGCGGGACCTGGCCTACTTCACCGCGACCAGCCTCAAGCCCGAGTTGCGGGCGTCAATCGAACGCGACCTCGTCGACGAGTATCACCGGGCACTGCTGGGCTACGGCGTTTCCGGCTATGAGCGTGAAAGCTGTTGGCGGGACTATCGACTCGGCATGCTGCAGGCCCTGCTGATCTCGGCCCTGGGATTTGCTTTCGCGACGGCCACCGACCGCGGCGACGACATGGTGTTGATCATGCTGGCCCGTGGCTGCCAGGCGATTCGCGAGCTGGGCACGGTCGATCTGGTGCGGGAGTACGCGGCGAAGCAGGCGGCCACCTCATGACCGCCCGACCGCGCACGGCGGTGATCGGCGCCGGCATCAGCGGCCTGACCGCCGGAAAGATGCTCGGCGACTACGACGTTCCGTACACCACGTTCGAGATGTCCGACCGGATCGGCGGTAACTGGGCATTCGGCAACCCGAACGGACGCAGCAGCGCCTACCGCTCACTGCACATAGACACGTCCAAACATCGGCTGTCGTTCCGGGACTTCCCGATTCCCGAGGAATACCCGGCCTTCCCGCATCACTCCGACATCAAGGCCTATCTCGACTCCTACGCCGAGACCTTCGGCCTGCTGGACCGCATCGAGTTCAACAACGGCGTCGTACACGCCCGCCGCAATGAGGGCGGCGGCTGGCAGATCGACGACGAGGCGGGCAACACCCGCGAGTTCGACCTGCTGGTGGTCGGCAACGGCCATCACTGGGATGCCCGGCTGCCGGATTTCCCCGGAACCTTCACCGGTGAGTCGATCCACTCGCATTCCTACATCGACCCGCAAACCCCACTCGAGCTGACCGGTAAGCGAATCCTGGTGGTGGGCTTAGGCAACAGCGCTGCCGACATCACCGTCGAACTGTCGTCGCGCGCGTGGGAGAACCGGGTGACGTTGTCGACCCGCTCCAGCGCGTGGATCGTTCCCAAGTACATCGCCGGCAGGCCCGGTGACAAGTTCTTCAAGACCTCGCCCTATCTGCCGTTGTCATGGCAGCGCAAGGCGGTTCAGGCATTGATGCCGCTGATGGGCACCGACCCGACGCTGTATGGGCTGCCCGCGCCGAATCACAAGATCTTCGAGGCGCACCCGACGCAGTCCGTGGAGTTACCGCTGCGACTCGGCTCCGGCGATGTGATCCCCAAGCCGAACGTCTCCCGACTCGACGGCGACACGGTCTATTTCGACGACGGCACCAGTGACATATTTGACGCCATTATTTACGCGACTGGGTACAACATCACCTTCCCGTTCTTCGATTCCGGGCTGATCAGCGCGCCGGACAACCAAATTCGGCTCTATAAACGAATGTTCAAGCCGGGTTTCGACGATCTGGTGTTCATCGGCTTTGCCCAGGCCGTTCCGACGCTGTTCCCGTTCGTCGAGTGCCAATCGCGACTGCTGGCCGCGTACGCGGTGGGGCGCTACGCACTGCCGTCGGTGGCGGAGATGGAACGAGTGATAGACGCCGACCAACAGATGTACGTCGGGCACTGCACCGACCGGCCGCGCCACACGCAACAGGTCGACTACTTCTACTACGAGCACGACATCCGCGCTCGCGAACTGCCCGCCGGAATCAAGCGAGCCGATGCCCGGGTCGCTCGCGTATGACCCACACCTGCGTGACGTTCCGCTCGGGCGATGTCGACTGCGCCGCTTGGCATTTCCGCGCAGCCGGTGCGTCCGCACGCCCGGTCGTCGTGATGGCGCACGGGATCGCCGGAACCAAGGACTCGGGCCTCGAGGCGTTCGGTGACCGCCTCAGCGACGCCGGCGTGGATGTGCTGGCCTTCGACTACCGTGGCTTTGGTGCTTCCAAAGGCGAACCGCGCCAGACGGTCTCCGTGATCGGCCAGCAAGACGACTACCGAGCCGCGGTCGCCGCGGCCCAGCGGCTTCCGGGCGTCGATCCCAACCGGGTGATCCTGTGGGGCGTCTCGTTCTCCGGCGGCCACGTGTTGCGCGTCGCCGCCGATCGCAGTGACATCGCCGGCGTTATCGCGTTGACCCCGTTGACCAGTGGGTTGGCCACCGGTCGGCTCGCCGTGGCTCAGCGCGACCTTTTCTCGGGGATGCGGTGGACCGCCGCTGGGCTCAAGGGCCGCGTCGCCGCGGCGATGGGTGGCAGCGGCACGTTCATGCCGGTGGTCGGTCGTCCGGGCGAGGCGGGCGCACTGACTCTGCCCGGCGCCTACGAGAACTACCTGTCCATGGCGGGCCCGACGTGGCGCAACGAGATCGACGCCGGCGTCGGACTGCAGCTGGCGATGGTCCGGTCATCAAGTGCGGCAAAGAAACTGCGCTGCCCGCTACTGGTCCAGATCGCCGACTTCGACCGGTTCGTCCCCGCGGAGTCGATAGCCAAGGTCGCCGAGCGGGGTCGGGCCGAGGTGCACCACTATCCCTGCGACCATTTCGACGTCTGGCCCGGCCACGACTGGTTCGACAAAGTTGTCGAGCACCAGGTGGCGTTCATCGGTCGGGTGTCGAAGAAGATGGGCGCCCCGGCGCGTCAGTATTGAGTGGAGCCCTGGTCGACGGGGACCGCCGCGGCGGTGACATTGCGGGACTCGTCGCTGGCCAGCCAGCAGACCGTGTCGGCGATGTCCTCGGGCTCGCAGACCCAGTTCGGCAGAAACGGCGTCAGCACGTTAGCCATCGTCGGAATGGTCTCGTTGGCACGGCCCACCGCTGTGACCATGTCGCCGCTGCCCATCGCGGTGTTGACCGGCCCGGGATGCACGCTGTTGACCCGAATCCGGTGTGGACCCAGTTCGGCGGCGAACGCGCGCGCCATGCCGGTGACCGCGTGCTTGCTCGCGGTGTAGTGGATCATGAACGGCTGCATCTTGAGTCCCGCCGCGGAGCTGATCAGGATGATCGACCCGCCGCGGCCACCGTCGATGATCTGCTGCGCGCCGGCCATCACGGTGTTCCACACGCCGGTCACGTTGACGTCCAGCACATCGCGGAACGAGTCGGGGGTGATCTCGTTCCACACCTGAGGGGCCGAGATGCCGGCGTTGGCGACGATCACGTCCAGGCGGCCAAGGGTGGCCACGGCGCTGCTTACCGTGTCCCGCAGATTGTCGTAGTCACGAACATCGTTGGCGGCGGCGATGATCCGACGACCGGTCGCTTCGACCAGCCGAACCGTCTCGGCGAGATCCTCCGGGGTGGCCGAGTCGTAGGGCACGCAGGACGGAAGTTTGCCCGCGATGTCGACAGCGATGACGTCGGCACCCTCGCGGGCCATCCGCACCGCATGAGCGCGACCCTGGCCCCGCGCCGCGCCGGTGATGAGGGCGACCTTGTCCACGAGTCGACCGGTCATGAGCGCTCCATATCGTAAAGGTCACTGTAACGGGATCGATACTAACGCCCGGTCACTGCTTGCGCTGTGCCGCCTTGACCAGGTTCGAGCCGATGATCAGTCGCTGTATTTCGCTGGTGCCCTCGTACAGTCGCAGCAAGCGGACGTCGCGATAGATGCGCTCGACCGGCACGTCGCGCATGTAACCGCTGCCGCCGTGAATCTGCACGCCGAGATCGGCGACCTTGCCTGCCATTTCGGTGCAGAACACCTTGGCCGCCGACGGTGCGATTCGTCGGTCCTCGTCGTTCAGCCATAGCCGGGCGGCGTCACGCACGAGGGCGCGGCCCGCCATCACGCCAGTCTGCTGGTCGGCGAGCATCGCCTGCACGAGCTGGAAGCTGCCGATAGGCTTTCCGCCCTGCGTGGCGGTCGCCGCGTACGCCACGGATTCATCCAGCGCCCGTTGAGCGGCTCCCACCGCGAGCGCCGCGATGTGAATCCGCCCGCGCGCCAACGACGTCATCGCCGCCCGGTAGCCGAGATCCTCGCTGCCGCCGATCAGCGCGCCGTCCGGAACGCGGACATCGGTGAAGCGCACGTCGGAGGTCCAGGCCCCTTCCTGTCCCATCTTGGCGTCTTTGGGGCCGACCTCGACGCCGTCTGCGTCCGCGGGCACAAGGAATACCGCGATGCCCGGCCCGTCGTCGTCCGCGGGGCGCGTCCGCGCGAACACCACGAACAGGTCCGCGACCGGGGCGTTGGTGATGTATTGCTTCTCTCCGGTGATCACCCAATCGCCATTGTCGCGAATTGCCTTGGTGCGCAATCCCGCCGGGTTAGATCCCGCACCCGGTTCGGTCAGAGCGAACGAGGCGACCTTTCCGGTTGCCAACGCCTCCAGCCAGGTGGCCTTCTGTTCGTCGGTGCCGAACCCGACCAGCACCTGGCCGGCGATGCCGTTGTTGGTGCCGAACATCGACCGAAGCGCCAGCGAGGTGTAGCCGAGTTCCATCGCCAGCTCGACGTCCTGGGTGATGTCGAGACCGAGCCCGCCCCATTCCTGGGGGATGGCGTATCCGAACAGGCCCATGTCCTTCGCCTGGTTCCGAAGATCGTCGGGCACCTGGTCGGTCGCGAGAATCTCCTGCTCGCGCGGCATGACGACGGTCCGAACGAACTGGCGGGTCTGGGCCAGGATCTGCTGAAAATCGTCGTCGTCGACGGCAGCAGTGGGCATGAGTCAAGCTCCTTCTTCGGTGGTGCGATCGCGGTCGACGGGCGGTGGGCGGTACCCCGCCGAAGGTCGCTTCGGCGCGATCATATATGAAATATGATGTTCGATAGGCCTCGTACTCGGGGCCCAGACAAGAGGACGGTGATCGTGTGTCGTTGTTGACCGGTAAGACCGCAGTCGTCACGGGTGGTGCCCAGGGCCTGGGCTTGGCCATTGCGCAGCGCTTCGTCGACGAGGGTGCCCGGGTGGTGCTCGGCGACGTGAATCTCGAAGCGACGCAGGAAGCGGCCGCCAAGTTGGGCGGCGACCAGGTGGCGCTCGCCGTGCGCTGCGATGTGACATCCGGCGACGACGTCGATGCGCTTGTCGGTGCCGCGGTGGACGGCTTCGGTGCGCTGGACATCATGATCAACAACGCCGGCATCACTCGTGACGCGACGATGCGCAAGATGACCGAGGACCAGTTCGACCAGGTGATCGCCGTGCACCTGAAGGGAACGTGGAACGGGCTGCGCAAGGCCGCGGCGATCATGCGGGAGAACAAGAGCGGCACAATCGTGAACATGTCGTCGATCTCCGGCAAGGTCGGCATGGTCGGCCAGACCAATTACTCCGCGGCCAAAGCCGGCATCGTGGGTATGACCAAGGCGGCGTCCAAAGAACTCGCGCACCTCGGTGTTCGGGTCAACGCGATCCAGCCCGGGCTGATCAGGTCGGCGATGACCGAGGCTATGCCGCAACGGATTTGGGATTCCAAAGTCGCAGAGGTGCCGATGGGACGGGCTGGCGAGCCGAGCGAGGTGGCGAATGTCGCGCTGTTCCTCGCGAGCGATCTGTCGTCGTACATGACCGGGACCGTTCTCGAGGTGACCGGCGGAAGGCACCTGTGAGCATTCACCAAGCGGTGATCTGTGAGCCCGTTCGGACGCCGATCGGACGCTACGGAGGAATGTTCAAGGCGCAGAGCGCGGTCGAACTTGGTGTCGCCGCGCTCACCGGGCTTCTCGCCCGGACCGGTGTTCCGCCCGACGCGGTGCAGGACGTCATTCTCGGGCACTGTTATCCGAACAGCGAAGCCCCCGCGATCGGACGCGTCGTCGGCCTTGATTCCGGCCTCCCGGTGACGGTGCCCGGCATGCAGGTCGACCGCCGATGCGGGTCGGGCTTGCAGGCGGTTATCCAGGCGTGCCTGCAAATCCAGTCTGGCGACAACGATCTCGTAGTGGCGGGCGGCGCGGAGAGCATGAGCAACGTCGCGTTCTATTCCACCGACATGCGCTGGGGTGGGGCCCGCGGTGTGCAGGTGCACGACGGGCTGGCGCGCGGTCGGACCACTGCCGGTGGACGCCATTACCCGGTGGCAGGTGGGATGTTGGAGACCGCGGAGAATCTGCGTCGCCAATACAACATCTCGCGTCGGGAGCAGGACGAACTCGCGGTAACGTCGCATCAGCGTGCGGTCGCCGCGCAGAAGGACGGCATTCTGGCCGAGGAGATCATTCCGGTGGCCATGCGCAGTCGTCGCGGCGAAGAAGTGATCGACACCGACGAACACCCGCGCTCCGACACCACGGTGGAGTCGCTGAGCAAGCTCAAACCCGTTCTGCTCAAGGATGATCCATACGCCACTGTGACGGCCGGCAACGCCAGCGGACAGAACGACGCCGCATCGATGTGCCTGGTGACCACTCCGGAGCGCGCCGCGGAACTCGGTCTCACGCCGCTGGTCCGGTTGGTGTCGTGGGCCGGCGCGGGCGTGGCACCCAACGTCATGGGAATCGGACCGGTACCGGCCACCGCGGCCGCGCTTGCCAAAGCCGGACTGCAACTGAGCGATATCGACCTGATCGAGCTCAATGAGGCGTTTGCCGCACAGGCGCTGGCGGTCATGAGGGAGTGGGGCTTCGGCGCCGCCGACCTCGAACGGACGAATGTGCACGGCTCCGGAATCTCGCTGGGCCATCCGGTCGGTGCGACCGGTGGCAGGATGCTCGCGACGCTGGCTCGCGAACTGCATCGGCGCGACGCCCGCTACGGGCTGGAAACGATGTGCATCGGTGGTGGCCAAGGCCTGGCGGCGATCTTCGAGCGGGTCGCGCCTTGACGGCTCCGCTGACAGATCTCACCGTCGTCGAGGTGTCGAGCTTCGTCGCGGCGCCGCTGTGTGGAATGACGTTGAGCCAGCTAGGCGCCGAGGTGATCCGCGTCGACCCGATCGGTGGTGCGTCGGACACCCACCGCTGGCCGGTCACCGCGGACGGAACGTCTATTTACTGGACGGGCCTCAACAAGGGAAAGCGTTCGGCCACCTTCGATCTGCGCTCCGCCGATGGGCAGGAGCTGGTGCAGCGGCTCATCGTCGAGGGCGACGGCATCGTGGTGACCAACACCGCGGGACTGTCCTGGCTGTCCTACGACACGTTGGTTGCCAGGCGCCCCGACCTGATCCACCTGCAGGTGCTCGGCCGCCACGACGGCTCCACAGGTGTCGACTACACGGTCAACGCGGCCACTGGATTCCCGTTGGTCACCGGACCGGTGGACCACGCCGGCCCGATCAATCACGTTTTGCCGGCGTGGGATGTCTGCTGTGGCTTGTACGCCGCGCTCGCCATCGTCGTGGCGGTCCGCCGCCGCGACCAGTCCGGTGCCGGCGCCCAGATCAGTCTTCCGCTGGAAGACGTCGCCCTGGCGACTGCGGGCAACCTGGGCTTGCTGACCGAGCCGCAGATCAACGGCACCGAAAGGGAGCGCCTGGGGAACGCGATCTACGGCCAGTACGGCCAGGATTTCACCAGCCGCGACGGCGCCGCGTTCATGGTGGTGGCACTCACCAAAAAGCACTTTCAGGACATCGTCGCGGTAACCGGCTGCAGCGCAGCAGTTTCCGCGCTCGCAGAATCGCTCGACGCGGACTTCGCCGATGAAGGAGTGCGCTACCGATATCGCGGTGTGCTCAGCGGGCTGTTCGCGACCTGGTTCGCTGACCATTCGGCCGACGAGATCACGCAGGCGTTGTCCGCCACCAGCGTGCTGTTCGAGCGCTACCGGACGTTCGCGGAGACCGCCGCCGACGAGCGCGTGACAGCGAATCCGTTGTTCTCCCGATTGCACCAGGACGGCCTAGGGGAGTATCTCGCGCCGGGCATGCCCACCATTTTCGACGGCAGCCACTATGCGGGCGAGGCAGCACCCAGGCTGGGCGGCGACACCGCCGACGTGCTCACCGCGGCGCTGGGATTGAGCGCCGACGACATCCGCCGCTTGACCGATGCGAAAACGATCGCCACTGATCAGAAAGGCCCTTCATGACCAAACTCGCCCAGACGGTCGGCCTGACCGACGTGCAGAACGAAATCATCTCCACTGTAAGGCAATTTGTCGAAAAGGAAGTCATCCCGAATGCGCCCGAACTGGAGCGCACCGACACCTACCCCCAGGCGATCGTCGACCAGATGCGGGAGATGGGCCTGTTCGGGTTGATGATCCCAGAGGAATACGGCGGGCTCGGCGAGTCGCTGTTGACCTACGCCCTGTGTATCGAGGAATTGGGCCGCGGCTGGATGAGCATCTCGGGGGTGCTCAATACCCACTTCATCGTCGCGTACATGCTGCGCCAGCACGGTACCGCCGAGCAGAAGCAACGCTTCCTGCCGCGCATGGCGACCGGGGAGATTCGCGGATCGTTCTCGATGTCCGAGCCGGAGTTGGGATCGGATGTCGCGGCAATTCGCACCCGCGCCACCAAGGGGAGCGATGGCGACTACACCATCAACGGCCAGAAGATGTGGCTGACCAATGGCGCCAGCTCCAGTCTCGTTGCGGTGCTGGTTCGCACCGACGAAGGTGCCGAAGCCCCGCATCGCAACCTGACAGCTTTTCTGATCGAGAAGCCCACCGGCTTCGGCGAAGTGAAGCCGGGGTTGTTGATCCCGGGCAAGATCGACAAGCTCGGCTATAAAGGGATCGACACCACCGAGCTCATCTTCGACGGATACACCGCCGGCGCCGACGACATCCTGGGCGCAGCGCCCGGGCAGGGCTTCTACCAGATGATGGACGGCATCGAAGTCGGACGGGTCAACGTGTCTGCGAGGGCGGTCGGGGTGGCGATCCGCGCGTTCGAGCTGGCCGCGCGGTATGCCCAGCAACGGCACACCTTCGGCAAGCCGATCGCCGAGCACCAGGCCATCGCGTTCCAAATCGCGGAGATGGCAACCAAAGTCGAGGCCGCGCATCTGATGATGGTCAACGCCGCGCGGCTCAAAGACTCCGGCGAACGCAACGACGTCGCGGCGGGCATGGCGAAGTACCTCGCCAGCGAGTTCTGCGCCGAGGTCACCCAGCAGAGCTTCCGCATCCACGGCGGATACGGGTACTCCAAGGAATACGAGATCGAACGCCTGATGCGTGACGCACCGTTCCTGCTGATCGGCGAAGGCACCAGCGAAATCCAGAAGTCCATCATCAGCAAGCGACTGCTGGCCGAGTATCGGATTTGACGTGAGTGTCCCGGATTTTGCGGCGCGCCCGCAGCTCTCGGAAGACGTTGCGCGCTATGTCCGTAAGCGGATCTTCGACGGTACGTATTCGGCGGGTGAATATGTTCGGTTGGACCAGCTGGCCGCCGAACTGGGGATCAGCGTCACCCCGGTGCGTGAAGCGCTGTTCGAGCTGCGCTCTGAGGGGTTGCTCGCGCAGCAGCCCCGCCGGGGCTTCGTGGTATTGCCGGTGACCGAGCGCGATTTGGCTGATGTCGCGAATCTGCAGGCCCACGTGGGCGGCGAGCTTGCCGCACGGGCCGCCGAGACCATCGACGACAATCAACTGCGGCAGCTCAAGGAAATCCAGGCTCAGTTGGAAGAGGCATACGCCGGCAACGACATTGAGCGCACGGTGCGTCTCAACCACGAGTTCCACCGCGCTATCAACGTGGCGGCGCAGTCACCGAAGCTCGCCCAAATGATGTTGCAGATCACCCGATACGCACCCGAATCCGTGTTCCCCACCATCGCCGGCTGGCCCGATCAATCGATCAAAGACCACCGCCGGGTGGTAGCAGCGTTGGCCAAGCGGGACGGCGAGTCAGCCCGCAGGGCGATGTCGGAGCATTTGGCGGCGGGGGCCGCTCCGCTGATCGACCACCTCGCCGAGCACGGAGTCGTCGACGCGCGTGAGTGACTCCGAGATGCACGATGCGCTGGCCGACTACAACAGCCGGCTGGCTGATAGCCGGGACCGAAACCGTCGGCTGATCGGACTGGGTCTGTGCACCGGCGCGGCGACGGGTTGGGCGGTGAGCGCACTCGCGGCCGGGTCAGTGCTTCAGGATCCCGCAGTGGCCGCCGATTTCGACTCGGGCTCGCACATCCGAGACGCGGCGGGACGGGGCTGGACCGCAGCGGTCTTCGCAGTGCTGGGCTTGTCGCTGCTGTTGGCGGCCATTTGGCGGGGGCCTTCGCTCACCCGGTGGATCGGGTTGCTGATGTTGTTGCTGGGTGGAGTCCCGGTGCTCTGGCTGGCCGCTTTTGCGTTTCTGTTATCGCGATAGCTCGCCGGCCAGTAACGCACGTAGCCGCCGAATGTCGACCTTGCCGGTCGTGCCGCGGGGAAGGTCGTCGTCGTTGTCGATCAGGAGCCACACCGTCGGAATTTTGAACGCGCTGAGTAGCGTCCGGGCTGCGTCGCGGAGCCGTTCAACCGTGGTGCTCGTGCTGTCGCACACCACCGCTGCGCCAACCTGATTACCTTGTGCACCAGCTACATTGGTGACATATGCGTTGTCAACGCCTACGATGTCGCGCAGTGCCTGCTCGACTTCGGTGGGATAGACGGTCGCCCCGCTGACCTTGAACATGTCGTCGCAACGACCGTGGTAGAACAGAAAGCCGTCACCGTCGAGTCGGCCGAGATCCCCGGTGGAGTACCAGCCGTCAGCGGTGAACAGATCTTCGCGGCTGTGCCGGCAGATCCCCCGCAACGTGTGCGGTCCTCGAATCTCAATCATCCCAACGGCTCCCGTGGTCACGGGTTGCCCGGTGTCGGGTTCCGCGATCCGGACCTCCATGCCGGGGAAGGGTTTGCCGCAGCTGCCCCACGCCGAGCGCGGTAGATCGGTGTCGGCGGCGTAGCCGCAATACGGCCCGAAAGCCTCTGTCATGCCGAACAGCGTTGCCCGGGAACCGGGTTCGGAACGGTGCTCGGCCGGCAGCAGGGCTTCGAGACTACCGGGGCGCAGCGCGGACAGGTCGGCCCGGGCGCGATACGGGTGCCGTGCCAGCGCCTCGGCTTGATCAGGCCAGCCGCGAAACAGCGTCACCCGTTCACGCTCGAGCAGGCGCAGGGTCGTCTCCGGTTCCGGAACCTCCTCGGTGACCAGCGTTGCGCCGGCCACCAGCGCGGACAGCACACCGCCGGCGAAACCGCCCACCCAGAAAAAGGGCATTGGCAGGTACAGGCGGGTGTCGGCATCGATGCACCGACCCGCCAGACCGGCACGGACCGCGCCGAGCGCACTGCCGTGGGAGTGCATCACCCCTTTGGGTGGGCCGCTGCTACCGGAGGTGAACATGATGACCATGGTGTCGCTCGGGGCCACGGTCGCGGTGACGGCGTCGAAGAACGAGCCAGCGGAACTCGACGGCACCCTATCGGCCGTCCATACCTGGCGCAGCGCAGGCAGTTCGGTGCAATGCAGCGTCCCGGCGAGGTCACTGAGACCGACAACCGACGCCAGGCCGTCGAGGTAGCGGTGTCCGCGGAATTCCTCGACACTGATCAGGAACTGCACCGAGGCGGTGCGTAACTGCGCGACCAGCTCCCGGGTGGGCAGCAAGGTGCTCAGCGGAACCAGCACCGCTCCGATCCGCGTGAGCGCGATGGCAACGTGCACCCACCGCGCACCGTTGGGCATGATGAGCCCGACTCGACTGCCTTTCCCGATCCCAGCCTCGATCAGGCCCGCCGCCAGATCCGCTGTGGTGCAACTCAGTTCGTGGTAAGTCAACTCATGGGTGGAGTCGATGACCATCGGTTTGGCCGCGGTTTGAGCAGCGTGGTGCCGCACCAGGGTATCGATGGTGTCAGGCATCGAACAGGCTTTTCAATCGCGGCAGATCGGGTTTGCCGCTGGCCAGTAGCGGCAATTCGGATGATGTCAGCACAACAAACCGCTTCGGAATCTTGTAGGCAGACAATTCAACTGCGAGATGACGACGAAGCCCGGCTTCCTCGAACTCGGTCCCGTCGTCGACGACAATGACGGCGGCGACCGCCTGGCCGCGATCGGGGTCCGGGATCCCGAACACGTGCGCTACGGCGCCGCCGGTGACCTTGGTGATCGCCTGCTCGACCTCGCTGGGAGCGACGTTGGCACCGGCGGTCTTGATCATCGAACCGCGGCGGCCCAGGTAGTAGATGAACCCCTCGCTGTCGGTGGCAGCCAGGTCCCCGGTATGCAGCCATCCGTCGGCGTCGAAGCTTTCCTCCCGACTGCGTCGGTAGTAGCGATGCATCAGGCACGGTCCGCGGATGCACAATTCGCCGAGATCGCCCTCCTCGACCGGCGTTTGGGTGCCCAGGTCGACGATATTGGCGTCCAGCCCGGGTGCCGGTTTGCCGAATGATCCGCGTCGATGCTCGGGTTGGTCGGTGTCGTCCGCGCTGATCAGTAGGACGCTGCCCGCCTCGGTCGAGCCGAGCATGTTGTGGCGTAGCTCGGGGTCTTCCGGCCGCACGTCGGGCGCCATGATCGGATACAGGTTGCCCCGCCGGATGCCGGACAGGTCGCGGGCGGCGAAGCTCGGGTGCCGGGTGAGGTGGCTGATCCCGGCGACGAAACCGTTGGTCACGGTGGGTTTTTCGGTTTCGAGCAGATCCAGCACCTGGCCAGGGTCGTCGGCGTTCGAGCAGACCAACGACGCGCCGGCCATCATGCTGGCCAGCAGGGCAAACCCCAATCCGCCGATCCAGAAGAAGGGTGAGTTGCAGAACAGCTTGTCGGCCGCGGTCAGGTTTCGGATCGCGTTGAGCTTGCGCTGATGGTCGAGCAGCGCGGCGTGGGTGTGCAGCACACCCTTGGGCGCGCTGGTCGTGCCCGAGGTGTACACGATTGTTGCCGGGTCGCAACCGTCGACATCGTCTTCCATCGCCACCAGTAATGCTTCGTCGACGCTGTCGGCGCGCCGCAGAATCCGAGAGACGTCGAAGATCACGTGACGCAATTGTGGTGCGGCGGCGTCGAAGAGCCGATCGCCGGAGTCGAGAGCGGAGTCCGGCAACACCTCGGTCAGGCGTCGGGAGTAATCATGGGATCGGAATGACGGAGCCGACAGGAGGATTTCGGTGTCGCTGTGGACCAATTGCTCGCGTAATTCTCGCGCGGTCGCGAATGTCGAAAAGGGTACGACGACGGCGCCGATCCGCGCCGCGGCCAACATCGCGAGCACAAAGGCGACACCGTTGGGATACAGAAGTCCGATATGCGTTCCTTTGCCGGCGCCGAGACCGACGAGGCCGCGCGCCAGCAGCGCGGAACGCCGCTCGGCATCGGCATAGCTGACGCGTTCAGCGTCACAGATCAGCAGTGGATGATCGTCCCGGCTGCGAGCTTGCCTGCGCAGTACCCGCCCGACGGTGGCCGATTCATTGGGCATGGTGGTCCTGCGTCGAGTGTGCGTCGCTGAAGTGGCGCCGGACCGCGCTGAGATCGGGTTTGCCGGAAGGTGTTCGTGGTAGTTCCGTGACGATCGCGATCTCGGTGGGAATCTCGTAGCGGGCCAATCGGTTCCGCAGGTAGTCGATCAGTTCGACGGCGTCCGAGGATAGGGGTTCTCGTAATTCCACCATGGCCACGGGCGTCTCACCGAGCCGTTCGTCGCGACGCCCAACCACCGCCGCGCCCGCTACGGCGGGATGACCTTCCAACGCGCCGCGCACGTCGTCGGGCATGACCTTGAATCCGCCGCGAATGATCGCCTGGTCGGCCCGGCCGACGATCCACAGGAACCCGTCGGCGTCGAGTCGTGCCAGGTCGGTGGTATGGATCCAGTCCGCGGAGGGTCCGAGTTGTGCGGGTTTGACCTCGAGCAGACCGACCTGATCGGGTGCCAACGGGGACCCGTCATCGCCGACCACCCGTAGCTGCGCCCCGGGGTTGGCGCGTCCCACGCTGCCGCGCTTCTCCCGCCAGTACCTCTGGTGGTCGGCCAGCGTCCAGCTCGCAACTCCACCGCCGAATTCAGTTGCTGCGTAGGATGTCAGCACTGGGATCCCGTACTTTTCGGTGAAAGCGTCGCAATCGTCCGCCGACAGCGGGGCGGTACCGGAGGTGACCGCCCGGACACTCGCCAAATCCTGCCGAGGCACGTTCGCGTGTAAGACCATCCGCAACGCCGCCGGCACCAGCGACACCGCGCCAGGCCGATGCTCGCGCACCGCTTGCACCCAACGGTCGAGCTCAAATCGCTCCAGCAATACGAACGCTCGCGCCTCGGCGACGCATTGCAGGATCCGGAAGACACCGCCGATGTGCACCAACGGCGAGTTGACGATCGCGACCCCGCGACGCAATTCCGTCGGCGCCGGGGGCCCGTCAACGTCGGGACCCATCACACTGTGTGCCAGCATGTCGTAGGTGAGGTCGACCCGTTTGGGTGGGCCCGTTGTCCCGCTGGTCAGCATCCGCACGGCAACCCCGGGCCGGTCGCCGATCACGCGGTCCTGCTCGGCCGCAACGATATTCGGTTCAGCTGCGAGATCCGAAAGCGAAGCCACCGTGGTGACGGGCAACGCATCCAGGATGGCCAAGTCGTCCGCCCCGCCGATAATCAGTGGCAGCGCAAGCTGCTTGATGTCCGCGTTGATGCGCTCGGCACCGCGGGCCGGGTTGATGACCACTACGGTTGCCCCGCAACGCAGTGCACCGAGCAACGCCGCCACGTGGGGTGGTCGATTACGCAGCAGAATACCGACCTGCGCTCGCTGGCCGCCGATGAGTGATGCGACCCGGTCGACCATGACGCCGAGCTGCTTCCACGAAAACCATTGCTGCTCAAACTCCACCGCCGGCGCGCCGGGATCCAGCTGCAACACGTCGTCGATGCGCCGACTGAGCCGGTGCGGTGTCATCGAATCGTCGGATCCGATGCCCGGCGATCGGTACGGCCGGCGACCTCCGCGGCGCCGATCGGGTTGCCGAGTCGGGTGTAGATGAGCCCTTGGTCGAGCGCCACCCGGTAGGGCTTGTCCAGCGATTCCCAGATCGCCTTGACGGTGCCCTGGGTGGCCGACGGCGGGCTGGCGGCAATGGTCGCGGCGATCTCGTGCGCCCGGATCCACAGATCGTCCGCAGACACCACTTCGGACACCAGGCCGATGCGCAGCGCGGTGTCGGCGCTGACTCGTTCGTTGTTGCCCATCAAAGCGATTCGCAACGTCTCACCCAAGCCGATGCGGCGCATCAGCCCGATCGGCTCCAGTGCGCAGACCAGCCCGGCCGACACGTGTGAGTCGAAGAACGTCGCGTCGCTCGAGCAGATCACCACGTCGGATTCGTTGACGAAGTAGAACGCGCCCGCCGTGCACATGCCCTGCACCGCGCACACCACCGGCTTCCACATCTTCTGCCACTTGGGGCTGAGAAGCTCGCCGGGATCCTCATGGTTCCAGATGTTTTCGGGTTGCCCGTACGGCGTCTTGATGTCGAGACCCGCGCTGAACGCCCGGTCACCGGCGGCCCGCAGCACGACGGCATTGACGGCATCATCCGCCTTGATCGCCTGCCACGCCGCTGCCATCTCTTCACACATGGTTCGGTTGAACGCGTTGAGCTGATCGGGCCGATTCAAGGTTACGGTGGCGACGCCGTCGTCGCCGCCTACGTCGAGTTCGATCGTCGTGTAGCTCATCGGCACTGCCACTCCGGCGGACGCTTCTCGACGAACGCTCTGGGCCCCTCCAGCGAATCTTCGGTGTGCAGGTTGCGTTCGCGGAACGCTTCGGCCAGCATCTCGGCTTCGTGCAGCGGTAGATCCAGGCCCTTGAGGATCGCCAGCCTGGTTCCCCGGACGGCAAGTGGCGCATTCGAGTTGACGATGTCGGCGATTTCGTGGGCGCGTTCCAACAGTTTCTCGTGGTCCACGATCTCGCTGATCATCCCGAAATCGTAGGCCCGCTGGGCGGTCATGCGTTCGTGCTTGCCCATCAGCGCCATACGCAATGCGATCGAGCGGGGGAGTATCCGCGCCACCCGGACCAACTCCCGAGCGGCAACCAGCCCGATGCTGACGTGTGGGTCGAAGAACGTCGCCTTGTCCGAGGCGATGACGATGTCACCGGTGGTGACCCAGTCCAGGCCGGCGCCGCAACACAATCCGTTGATCGCCGCAAGCACCGGCTTGGCCATCGTGCGAAACGGTGGAGTGCCCTCCTGCGGCGCCTCCCACTGTTCATACGAGGACAGGTACGGTCGCTCGTTGATCACCTTGCCGTCGCCGGGAATCGCCTTGACGTCTGCGCCGGTGCAGAACGCCCGCCCGGTGCCGGTGACGATCAGAATCCAGATGTCGTCGTCATTCTCCGCGTCGTCGTAGGCGGCACGCAGCTCGGTGACCATGTGCGGGCTGAGCGCATTGAGGGCGTCGGGCCGGTTCAGCGTGATCGTGGCCTTGTGCCCGTCCACCTCGTACTTGATGGTGTCGTATGACCGGGAAGACATCTCAGCTCTCCTTGCTCATCGCCCGTGGAACCGCGGCGGGCGCCGCTCCCGGAACGCCGCGAGTCCCTCTTTGAAATCTGCAGTCCGGCATGACAGCTCGACGTCGAACAATTCCTGCTGCATCGATTGGTTCAGGGTCGCGTGTTGTCCATAATGGATCGCCTGCTTCGCCAACCCGAGCGCCACCGTGGGCCCGTTGGCCAATCGGGCGAGAAGTTCGTCGGTCACGCGATCCAGGTCGACGGGCGCCACCGCTTGATGGATCAACCCCCAGTCGGCGGCATCGTTCGCGCCGACTTTGTCGCCGAGCAACAGCATCCGTTTGGCCCGGGCCAGCCCGACCAAGCGCGGAAGCATCCAGGTCGCGCCCGAGTCCGGGCTGAATCCTCGTGCGGCGAACGGCTCCCAGAACACCGCGTCATCGGCGGCGAGGGTGAAGTCCGCGGCCAGCGCGAGATTGCAGCCGAGTCCGGCAGCGGCGCCCCGCACACTGGCGACCACCGGTAGGTGGATGCCGTGCACCAGCTCGATTACCCGATTAGCCGCATGCGGGACGCGTCGAAGGAGGTCACCGGTACGGGGTCGTCGTTCGCCGCTGTTGCCGGCCACCCAGTCAACGCCCGAACAGAAGTCGTCGCCGGCGCCGCAGATGTGGATCGCCCGCAGCGAGTCATCGGTGGCGGCCGACGTGAGCGCATCCACGAACGATGCGATCATGCTGGTGCTCAACGCATTACGACGTGCAGGCCGGTCCATGGTGAGCCGCAGGATCGCGCCGTCCCTGCTCACGGTGAGTTCGCCGTCCATCGCCACGGAGTCCGCGTGCTGGCTCACCGGCGAATCGACCCTTCCCTGTCGTTATGGATACCTCTACAGTAGGCAAGACAATTGCTTCGCTGTATAACTTAGCAAGGAAAGCGTCGCTGGGGAACAGCAGCGTGAGGAAGAGGTCGGATGGGCGTACATCAGGAGCCGGGCGTTTCAGCGCGGTCCGGTCCGGCGACTCCTCGGTTCGGTGAATCGCCGCTCGCCCAAACCATTGCCGTGGCAGGTGCGATCCGCCGTCTAGGGGACGTGCTGCTGTCGCTGGAACATCCGCACCCCACGGTGGACGCGATGATCACGCAGATCGGGGAGTGGGAGCGTGAGCTCCGTACCGCGGCGCCGCCGGACAGCGCGCCGCGGATCGGGCCCGACGAGGCCGGCGACCATCGGGTGTACCTGGATCACGCCACGGACATCGGGGCGTTCAACCCGTGCTTTCCGGAATACCGGTTCGATCGCCTCGACGGCGAAACCGCCTCGGGTGGAGTAATTTTCCCCTTGGTCTACGAGGGTCCGCCCGGACTCGTCCACGGTGGGTTTCTCGCGGTTTTCTTCGACAGTGTGATCCAGCATCAGAACTGCGTTGCCGGACTCTCCGGCAAGACCCGCTCGCTACAGGTCACGTTCCGGCGACCGACCCCGGTGCAGACCGAACTGCGATTCGATATTGCCCGCTCACAAGTGGCGCGGGGGATCACCTCGACCGCCCGCCTGCTGCTCGACGACGAGGTGCTCTGTTTCGGCGAGGTCACCACGCTGGCGCTGGCTCCCGAGCAGCTGACCGGGCACCGACTCGGCAAGCGACGAACAGAGAAGGTGTGAGGTGGCAACGCAACGGTTTCGTCAACCGCGGGTGGCCGAACTTGTCGCCTCCCAATTGCGGGATGACATCTTGTCCGGTCGCTTGAAAGAAGGCGACGTGCTGCCGTCGCAGGAAGCCCTGTTCGCCGAGTTCGGTGTCAGTCCACCGGCGTTGCGCGAGGCGATTCACCTGTTGGAGACCGACGGGCTGATTTCGGTGCGTCGCGGCAACGTCGGTGGTGCGCTGGTTCATCATCCGAGCGCCGAGCGGACCGCTCACATGATCAGCATGGTGTTGCAGAGTCGTGCGGCAACGCCGGTGGATGTCAGCGAGGCGCTGATGCATCTCGAGCCGGTATGCGCAGGAATGTGTGCCGCGCGAGAAGACCGGATGGATCAAGTCGTACCGCATCTCCAGCGTGAAATCGAGATTCAGACAGCCCAATTCGATGATATTTCGCAGTACGTGCCCAATGCACGCCGATTCCACGAAACACTGGTATCCCGGTGCGGCAACGAGTCGATGATCCTGCTGATCGGATCGCTGGAGTTGATCTGGTCCGCTCACGAGTCGGCGGTGTGGAATGGGCACGGCGAACCGGCGCCAATGGTGAACAAGACCCGGCAGGCGGCGTTACGTGACCATCAGCGGCTGCTCGATGCCATCGCCGACGGCAACGCCGCTAAAGCTGTTCGACTCGCCCAAGACCACCTTGCGGCAGCCCGACGGAACACGTTGGCATTCGGCACTGACCAGACGATCGAGGCGAAGCTGGTGTCGAATCTCGATTCACGCCCGAACGGCAGGAAGGGGCCTGGCACATGACCGCCTCCGACGACGACCGCGTTCTGTTTGAGCTCGACCCAAAAAAGCGGATCGCCACAATAACTTTGAATAATCCGCGGCAGCGTAACTCCTACGACGCGACCATGCGCGAGGCGGTCGCGCGGTGCCTGGATCATGTTGCGGAGGATGACGATCTCACCGTGGTGTTGCTGCGCGGCGCAGAAGGCGTATTCAGCACCGGGGCGGACATGAACAACGCGTACGGCTGGTACGGCGAGCGCGGCCCTCAAGAAGAGGAGCGTCCCTCGAGGAACCGCCCCAGCCAGCGGCGTCGACTGACGGTGGACCGTAAATCCTTCGGTTTCTATCACAACCTGTTGGGTTTCCCGAAGGTCACCGTGGGGGAGATCAGTGGCTACGCGCTCGGTGGCGGCTTCGAAATCGCTTTGATGACAGATATTTCCGTGATTGCCCGCGACACCAAGATCGGCATGCCGGCCACCCGCTTCCTGGGTCCGGCCCTGGGTAGCCTGCATATGTTCTTTCATCGATTGGGCCCCGTGCTTGCCCGTCGCATGCTGTTGACCGGCGACATGGTCGACGCCGGATCGATCGAGCATCTCGGAATCTTCACAGAGACCTGCGATCCCGAGCACGTGACGGCGCGGGCGCGGTACTGGGCGGAAAAGGCCGCAAAGATGCCGGCCGACGGTGTCGTCATCGCGAAAGAGGCGTTCCGGCTCGTCGAGCAGAGTCAGGCTTACCAGGGCGAAGAGGTGGCCAGCTACCTCTTCCACGCCTTCGGAACGAATCTGCAATTCGCGCCGGGCGAGTTCAACTTCGTGAGAACACGCGCGCAGCACGGGACGAAAGAGGCGTTTCGGCTACGTGACGAGCATTTCAATGTGCCGGAGCCGCCGCGAAGCTGAGTCGTCTCAGTTGCGCGGACCCTTGGTCCGCCCGGTGGACGCCGCCTTGCGCGGCCGTGCCGACGTCGATTTCTGCTGTCGGCCAGTCGACTTCGAGTGCTGGTCGATCAGGCGGCTGGCGTTGTCGAGAATGCAGCCGAGGCCGTATTCGAAGTTGTTGTCGTCGGGGGCGCCAATGTGATGCCCCTTGGCGGTCATCTGAGCGAGCAACGGCGTGGCCTCGGGATCGATGACCATCGCGTCTTCGATCGTGCGTCCGCCGTTTTCGGTCGCCTGATTCTTCTCCTGGAGCCGATGCAGCACCACCGACCCCCGAACGTGAACCGACACCGCTGAATAAGTGTCGAACGCCTCCTCCGGCGAGAGCCCCGCCTCGACCAGTCCCGCGATTGCCCGCTCGATCTCCTGCACGCCGACCCGGGCAGCCCGGGGGCTCAGCGCTGATCTGATGAGAATCAGGTCGCACAGAATTGGGTTGCCCATGAACGTCTTACGCATCGAGAGGGCGTGATTCCGTAGGGTGATGCGCCAGTCGGCGGCTTCGACGTATGGAGTCGCGAACACGTACTTGCTCAGCGCGCGATCAGTCATCGCGTTGAGCAGGTCGTCTTTCTTGCGGAAATACCAGTAGATACTCGTCACCCCGACACCGAGGTGCTTGCCGAGCAGTGGCATGCTCAGGTTGTCGATCGACACCTGCTCCGCGAGTTCGAACGCTCCGCTGATGATGTCATCGGGATTGATGGACCCACGTTCACGCCGCTGCCGTTTTTCGGCGGTTGCCTGCTTGGCCACTGGGGCACCTCCATCGCGGTCTGCGCTGCGTTGGGGCTATCCGCGGCTACGCAGCCGTGTCGTCGTCTCGGTTAGCTACTGTAATACCTATCGTAGGCTTTTTGATACGTCGCGCAGCGCGCGACGGGTGCCCAGACGACTGCTGCCGACGAGTCTGCGAGACGAAATAATCTTGGCGACAATGCTTTTGGCGGTACGAGACAGCCGTGATACATACCGAGTCCAGGGCGACGGCGATGCGGCGCCAGGGTTGGCAAAGCGGACGATCCGAGTCCGGATTTTGGCTGTCGGGGCCACATGGAGGTGCCGTTGCCGGCTGTTGCAGAATGCGCTACCGATAGGTATACAGTATGCGTACAAGCTGTCGTGAAGATGCCGCCTGAGCTCAGGGGAGGACGGTCGATGAGCACCACCGAAGACCGCGTCGCCAAACCCGGTCAGGAGCAAGCGGTGGTCTACGAAGTCATGGCGACCGGTGTCGCGGTGCTGACCTTGAACCGGCCCGACCGACTGAATACCTGGGGCGGAGATATCGCCACGGCCTTCTACGCGGGAATCGAGCGCGCTGAAGAAGATCCGGCCGTTCGGGTGATCGTGCTGACCGGCCGCGGCAAGGCCTTCTGTGCCGGCGCGCAGTTGGGTTCGATGGGAAGCATCACCCAGTCGATCGACGAGACCGACGAAAGCAAGTTGGCCAATCTGGTCGGGGACCACCAGCCCTACCACCTGACAACGCTGTGCAAACCGGTCATTGCCGCCATCAACGGATCCTGCGTCGGCATCGGTCTGACGCAGGCGCTGATGTGCGATGTCCGGTTCGCCGCCGCCGGCGCCAAGTTCGCGGCGTCATTTGCCCGCCGCGGCCTGATAGCGGAGTACGGCGTCTCGTGGATCCTGCCGCGGCTGATCGGCTGGGGCGTCGCACTCGATCTCCTGTTGAGCGGCCGGACCTTTCTCGCCGAAGAAGCCGCAGAGCTCGGTCTGGTCAAGGAGGTCGTGCCACCGGAGCAACTGATGTCCCACGCAATGGCCTACGCCGAGGATATCGCCCAAAATTGTTCCCCGGCCTCGATGGCCGTCATCAAGCGCCAGGCCTACGGCGATGCGATGCGCGAGATTGCCGACGCCAACCGGCGGTCTGAGATTTTGCTGCAGCAGTCGCTCAAGCTCCCCGACGTGATCGAGGGGATCACCAGCTTCCTCGAAAAGCGCACGCCGAGTTTCCCGGGGCTGCGCGCGTCCGACGAATCGTGCGGTACCGGAAAGGATGATCATGGGGACCCTGGGCTATAAGGCGATCGACGTCGACAATCACTATTACGAGCCGCTGGACGCCTTCACCCGCCATCTGGACAAGAAATTTCGTAGGCGCGGTGTGCAGATCTTCCAGGACGGCAAGCATTCTCAGGCGGTCATCGGGGATCGGGTGAATCGCTTCATCCCGAATCCGACCTTCGATCCCATCATCGTGCCCGGGTGTCTAGACCTGCTGTTCCGCGGTGAGATTCCAGACGGCGTCGATCCTGCGTCGCTGATGAAGGTCGAGCGCCTCGAGCAACATCCCGAGTACCAGAACCGCGACGCCCGCATCACAGTGATGGAAACCCAGAACATCGAAACCGTTTTCATGCTGCCGACATTCGCGTGCGGGGTCGAGGAGGCGCTCAAGCACGACGTGGAAGCGACGATGGCCTCGGTTCACGCCTTCAACTTGTGGCTCGATGAGGATTGGGGTTTCGATCGACCAGACCACCGGATCATCGCCGCGCCGATCATTTCGCTGGCCGACCCGGCAGCCGCCCTGGCGGAAGTGGAATTCGTCCTCACCCGCGGGGCGAAACTGGTGCTGGTCCGGCCTGCGCCCGTACCCGGAGTCGTCAAGCCGCGATCGTTGGGCGATCCGGTGCACGATCCGGTGTGGGCCGCGCTGGCCGAAGCCGGGGTTCCGGTGGGCTTCCACCTCAGCGACTCCGGCTACCTCCAGGTCGCCGGAATGTGGGGCGGCAAGTCGACTTTCGAGGCGTTCGGTGGTTCGGATCCGCTCGACCAGATCCTCGTCGACGACCGCGCGATCCACGACACGATGGCCTCGATGATCGCCCACGGCGTGTTCACCCGTCACCCGCAACTCAAAGCCGTCAGCATCGAGAACGGTTCGTACTTCGTGCACAGGCTGGTCAAACGACTCAAAAAGGTGGCCAACAATCATCCGAAGCTGTTCCCGCAGGATCCGGTGGACCAGCTACGAGCCAACGTCTGGATCGCGCCTTACTACGAAGACGACTTGACCGAGCTTGCATCGGTGATCGGCGTCGAGAAGATCCTGTTCGGATCCGATTGGCCACACGGGGAGGGACTGGAAGATCCGGTGTCGTTCACCGAGGAGTTGGCCGGCTTCAGTGATGCTGACATCCGAAAGGTCATGCGCGACAACGCGTTGGAGTTGCTGGACGTCAAGGTCGGCGCGTCGGCGTGAGCGGTCGAATCCTCGTGACGCGATGAGTGAGTGGACGATCGGCGCGGTCCTCGATGTGATCGCCGGGGCGATTCCCGATCGGGAGATCACCGTCTGCGGTGAGCGTCGCCGGACATACGCCGAGACCGCGGACCGCACCCGGCGGTTGGCAAACTACCTCGCGGCCAACGGCTTCGGTGCCCACCGGGAACGCGCCGCCCTGCAGAACTGGGAATGCGGCCAGGACCGGGTGGCGCTGATCATGCACAGCGATCTCTACGTCGACATGGTCGTCGGCTGTTTGAAGGCCCGCACGGTTCCAGTGAACGTCAACTACAACTACACGGCGCGCGAAGTTCGCGAACTGCTGGCCTACGTGCGCCCGCGGGCGGTGATTTATCACAAGTCGCTCGGTGCCAAGTTCGCCGATGCCCTGCCGCCCGACAGTGCCGACCTGCTGTTGTCCGTCGACGACGGGAGCGGGGCACCTGAGCTGCCCGGCGCGGTCGCACTGGATGATGCGCTGTCGCAGGGGGACACCGACCAACACGTCGACGCGTCTCCCGACGACCTGCTGATGATCTGCACCGGTGGCACCACCGGCCGCCCCAAGGGGGTGTTGTGGCGGCAATCCGACATCTACGTCTCGTCGATGGTGGGCGCCGATCATGCTTCTGCTCAGGAGATCCGGGACAAGGTGAGCCGCAACGCCGGGTCGCCGTGGTTCGCGGTGTCGCCGCTGATGCATGCCGCCGGCATGTGGACGGCGTTCTCGGCGATCATGGCCGGCCTGACCGTCGTGCTGTACGACACCAGCAAGAGACTCGACCCGCGATCGGTATGGCAGACCGCCGAGCGCGAGAAGGTGGCGATGATGACCATGGTCGGCGACGCCTACGCCGCGCCGCTGGTCGCCGAGTTGCGCCGGGGAACCTACGAGCTACCGTCTCTCGCGATGATCGGTACCGGCGGAGCGGCAACCAATCTCAAGCATCAGACGGCGTTGCTGGAACTACTGCCACAGCTCACCCTCATCAACGGCTACGGCTCGTCCGAGACCGGCAACATGGGATTCGGGCACAGCCGCTGCGACAACCGGACCGACACCTTCACGCTGCGCGAGGGTGGACTGGTGCTGGCCGAGGACTACACGCGCTTCGTGTCTCCCGGTGACGGCGAGGTGGGCTGGGCGGCCCGGGAAGGCCGAATTCCGTTGGGATATTTCGACGATCCCGATGCCACCCGCATAACATTCCCGGTGGTCGACGGTAAGCGGGTGGTGATATCGGGTGACCGCGCAGCCCTCGAGGGAGACGGAACACTGCGGCTATACGGTCGCGACTCGCTGGTGGTCAACACCGGCGGCGAGAAGGTGTTTGTCGAGGAAGTCGAGGAAGTGCTGCGCGCGCACCCGGATATCGCCGATGCGCTGGTGGTCGGTCGTGCGAGCGAACGGTGGGGGGAGGAGTTGGTTGCCCTGATCCAGCCAGGGGCCGCAGCCGCCCCGGAAGGGCTGGCCGAATACTGCACCTCGCACCTGGCCAGGTTCAAGGTTCCCAAGGAATTCATCGTCGTCGACCAGGTTCAACGTCTCGGCAACGGCAAGGCCGACTACCGCTGGGCGAAAAGGCAAGCGACAGAGAAGGCGCCGATGTCGACATGACCACGAGCCAAGTCATTGACTGCCTGATCAACGTTCACTTCGGTGAGACCGAGAAGCAGCCCACGTGGATGGTCAAGGTACGAGACGACTACTTCAAGGGGCCGGACTCGATGTTCGCGCCGGTAGACATGTCTGCGCTGCTCGAGGAGATGGACTCCCATGGTGTACGCAAAGCCGTGCTGATGGACAACCTCGCGAAGCCGTCGGTGACGGCGCGCAAATTCGTCGAAGCGAAGCCGGATCGTTTCGCGCTCGCGATGGGCGGTGTGAACCTCCTTCGGCCGATGCCTTCGCTGCGCGAACTCAGCGCGGTGGTCAACGACCTTCCGGTCGCGTATGCCGTTGTGGGTCCGAGCTTCTGGGGTGACGGCATGTATCCGCCGAGTGACGCTGTCTACTACCCGCTGTACACCAAATGCGCCGAGATCGGGCTGCCGCTGTGTGTCAATACCGGCCTACCCGGGCCGCCGATTCCCGGTGAGGTGCAAAACCCGATCCACCTCGACCGGGTCTGCGTGCGCTTTCCCGAACTGAAGTTGTGCATGATCCACGGCGCGGATCCGTGGTGGGACATCGCGATACGGCTGCTCATCAAATATTCCAATCTGCGCCTGATGACTTCGGCCTGGTCACCGAAACGACTACCGGAAAGCCTGCTGCACTACATGCGGACCCGTGGACCGGACAAGGTGATCTATGCCTCGGACTGGCCGGTGCTGAAGATGCATCGCGTGGTGCCCGAGGCCCAGGCGCTGGACCTGCCTGCCGACGTCCTGGACAAGTATCTGTACACCAACGCACATACCTTCTTTTTCGAGGGCAATGAGGAGCACTGACCATGGACCGCTACGAACTCCGTAGAATTGACTACAGCCTGAGCGAGGACCACCAGGCGCTTCAAACTGCCTACCGAGACTTCTTCAAGACCCACTGCTCGATCGAAACCGTGCGCGCCGCCGAGGAATCCGGATTCGACAAGAGCCTCTGGGAACGGCTGTGCGCCACGGGCGCCACGACCATGGCGTTGCCCGACGAGGTCGGAGGAGACGGTGCAACGCTGGTCGACTTGACGTTGGTGGCCGAGGAGATCGGCCGCTCGCTGGCGCCGGTGCCCTGGATCGACCATGTCTGCGCCGCGCGGTTACTCGCTCGACTGGGCGCGGCGGAGCCCGATGTTGTCAGCGGCAAGCAGATCGTCTCGTTCGACGCGCAGCATGACAATGTCAACGGGATTCGGCTCATCCCAACCGGATCCATCGCGGATCAGATCATCGTGCGAGACGGCGAGGACGTCGTGCGGCTCTCGTTCGACACCCGGCCGGCCAAGGTCGACAACATCGGTCGGCTCCCGATGGCATGGGTCGATCCGGCCGCCGCCGACGCCAGTACCGTGCTGGCGAGCGGACCAGCGGCGCTGACGGAATATCAACGCGCGCTTGATGAGTGGCGTGTCCTGAGTGCGGCGGCGCTCACCGGCCTGGTGGAAGAGACGATGACTATCGCGGCCGAGTTTGCCAAGACCCGTTACACGCTGGGCGTCCCCATCTCGACGCTGCAGGGTATCTCGCATCCGCTGGCCAATATCGCGATCACCGTGCAAGGCGGACGCAACCTCGCACGGCGTGCCGCATGGTTCCTGGACAACGAACCCGACGAACGCCCCGAGTTGGCGCCGGCGGCGTTTGTGTTCATGGCCGAAGAAGCGTCGAAGGCAGCGACGATGGCCGTGCACGTGCAAGGCGGACTGGGCGTGTCGGCGGAGGCGGCTGCGACCGCGTATCTGGTGCGTGCCCGCGGGTGGTCGTTGGCCGGTGGCGACCCCGGCGTGAGTGCCAAGTACATCGGCGAGCTCGTCGCCGCCCGTGAAAGCCGTTGAGGAAAGGGCATTCAAGTGGATTTCTCACGAGTCGCCCTGGCGGACGGCGATCAGAGCTTCCTCGACGAGGCCCGAGAGTTCCTGAAAACGCAGGTAACCGATGACGTCATACGGCGCGACCGGGAAACCGGGGACAACTTCGACGAGGGTGTTCACTTGGCCCTCGGCGCCGCCGGTTACCTCGAAGGCGAGTGGAAGGGCGCCGCTGACGGGGGGCTTCCCCGGGTGCGTCGGCGCATCTGGGAGTTGGAGAAGCGCCGCGCGCACGTTCCCTGGGTGACCTGGGGGACGACCGCTATGGTGGCGCGTTCGGTAGCGAAGTTCGGCTCTCCGGAACTGCAGGCCGAAGTCATGCCCAAGGTTTTCAGCGGCGAGGTGCGGCTGTGTCTGGGCTACACCGAACCCGAGGGTGGCTCCGACATCGCGACCTGTAAGACCCGCGCGGTGCGCGACGGCGGGGGCTGGGTTATCAACGGCTCGAAGATGTTCACCACCGGCGCGCACAACTGCCAGTACGTGTTCCTGATCACCAACACCGACCCCGAAGCACCAAAACACAAGAGCCTCACCATGTTCCTGGTTCCGCTGGAAACTGAGGGCATCGACATCCAGGGCATCCGCACTGTAGACGGCGACCGCACGAACATCGTCTATTACAGCGACGTCCGCGTCGACGACAAATACCGGCTCGGCGAGGTCAACGCGGGCTGGACCGTGCTACGCGAGCCACTCAACACCGAGCACGGTGCGGTCGCCGCCGCACCGGACGGGCTGCAGGACGTCTCGATCATGATGCACCAGGCCGGCTTCATGACGCACGCCCTGGATCAGACCGCCGCCAAGGCGGCTGAGCGGGACCCGAACGGGCGCAGGCTGGTTGACGACGATTCGGTGGCGTATCGGCTGGGTCGCAGCGCCGCGCGAATCGAGGCGGCGCTCAGCGCGCCGAGCATCTTCGGCCGGGTGGCCATCGCGCAGACGATGCGCGACGTCTCACCGGAGCTGATGGATCTGCTCGGCACCGCGTCGACGCTGCCGCTGGGTACCGAAGGCGCGGCCGACGACGGCGCGTCGGAGTACGCGTACCGCTTCGCCCCACTGGTCGGGATCTACGGCGGCACCCTCGAGGTGTTCCGCAACATGATCGCGCAATATGTGCTGGGACTGGGCAAGCCAAATTACTCTGCGCCGAAGAAGGTCTCGTAGGCTACGTCGTCAGCACGGTCGCGGCCGCGGTGCCGGGCGCACCGTAGACCTGAGCGAACCCAACCCGGGGAGTCCCCGGGACCTGGCGCTGACCCGCCTCGCCGCGCAGCTGCCGCACCAGTTCGTGCATCTGCCGCAGACCTGATGCGCCGATGGGTTCGCCGTTGGCGATCAGCCCGCCGTCGGTGTTGACCGGCATTGCGCCGCCGATCTCCGTCGCGCCGTCGGCCAGTAGTTTCTCCTGGTCGCCGTCGGCGCAGAAGCCCGCTTCGGCCATGTGGATGATCTCGGCGCCGGCGTCGGTGTCCTGCAGCTGGATGACGTCCACGTCTTGCGCTGCGACACCTGCCTTCTCGAAGGCGGCCCTGGCGGCGTACACCGTCGGCGAGACATCCTCGTCGACGGGCGCGTAGGTGGTGTTGACCTCGTAGGTGCCGTAGCGGCGCGTGCGGACTTCCACCGCCCGCACATAGACGGGCTTGCTGGTGAAGCGGTGGGCGATGTCGGCACGACACATCACGACGGCGGCAGCGCCTTCGTCGGGCGCGCAGAACATGTATTGGGTCAGTGGGTAGTTCAGTATTGGCGAAGCCAGGATGGCCTCTTCGGAGATCGGCTTGCGGCGGAATGCATTGGGATTGAGGACACCGTTGCGAAAGTTCTTCGCGGCCACCTTGGCCAGGGTGGCGGTCGAGATGCCGTGGTCATGGAGGTACCGGTTGGCTTTCATGCCGAAAAACTGAGTGGTCAGGTATTGGCCGTTCTGGGCATACCAGCTCGGCATGCCCACCAGCGCAGGGTCTTCGGTGAAGGCTCCGCGTGGATGTTTGTCCATTCCGACCGCGATGCCAATGTCGTAGTCGCCCAGCCGGATACTGTCAGCACACAACTTCGTCGCGCTGGCTGCCGTGGCGCAGGCGTTGAACACGTCGGTGAAGGGGATACCGGTGAGTCCGACCATGCCGACGATGGCGTCGGGGTTGGCCACCGTCCAGCTACCACCGACGGCGAACTGGACGTCCTTCCAGCCGATGCCCGCATCGGACAACGCGAGTTGAATCGCGTCCCCGGCCATCTGCATGGCGGATTTACCTTCGAAGCGGCCGAATGGATGCAGACCAACGCCGATGATCGCGACGTCGTTTCGGCTCATGCGGTGGCTCCTGTCGGGTTCTGCGGTGCGAAGATGACCGGGAGGGCGGTTGGCGAGCGGAACGGCTGGCCGTGGATGTGCGGATCGTCGTCGGTGACGAGTTCGATGTCGGTCAGTCGGTTCAGCAGGCACTCCAGCGCGACCCGCGTTTCCATGCGCGCCAGATGTAAGCCCAGGCAAGTGTGTTCGCCGGCGGCGAAGGAGATGTGCGGCACCTGCCTGCGAAAGATGTCGAATTCTTCCGAGCGTTCCCAGCGGTGCTGGTCGCGATTCGCCGAGCCGATGCACAGATCGATTGCCGACCCCTTCGGAATCGGAACACCCTGCAGCACAGTGTCTTGCGCCGTGAAACGTTGCACGGTGGTCAATGGTGTCTCGAACCGCAGCCCTTCTTCGATTGCGGACGCGATCAGCGTGCGGTCGGTGCGAACCGCAGCGAATTGCTCAGGGTGCGTGAGCAACAAGAACAGCAGGTTGCCAGACGAACGGTAGGTGGTCTCCAGGCCGGCGGGCAGCAGCAACCGCAGAAACGAGTAGATGGCTTCGTCGCTGAGTTTTTCACCGTCGATCTCGGCGGTCACCAGATCACCGATGATGTCACGCGTCGGTTTCGCCCGACGTTGTTCGATCTGCTCCAGGAAGTAGTCCTTCAGCGCGGCAGAGGCTTCGAACGCGCGCTCGTACTTGACCGTGTAGTTGATCAACTGGACAGCGCGCCGGCGGAATGCCGGTAAGTCTTCGGCGGGCAGACCGAGAAGCCGGGCGATGACGCGGGTCGGAAATTCGAAGGTGAAGTCGCGGACGAGATCTGCCGTTCCGGCGTCGATGAATTCGTCGATGAGCGCATCGCAGATCGGTCGCACGATCTCGGGTTCCCAACGCGCGAGCGCCTTCGACTTGAATGCTGCGGATACCAGATTGCGGTGTTCGCGGTGCGTGGTACCCGCCATTGCCAAGATGGAGGGACCGATGAACAAGCCGATCGTGTGGTCATAGTAGGTCGAGCTGAACACCCGGGCATCGCGGAAGACGGCGTTCACCGCGTCAAATGACATGGCGGCGAAAGAATTTTTCGGCCGAAGTGAGTCCGGCGTCTTCGAGTAGTCGACGACCGTCCCGTTGAACACGCCTGCGTCGGTCCGTTTCTGCGCGAAGTACGGGTACGGGTCGCGAATGAAGTCAGCCGGTTTGTCGTCGCTGACAGCGGCGTCCCGAAGTTGACCTTCCATAGCTGCGCTCCAGCCTCGTCGAGCAGATCGGCGTCTTGCCGCAAGATCGTACTGTAAATCTTACAGTAGAGTCCATTAGAAAACGGCGGGTACCCGAATAAGCCATGGCACGTCGGTGCGCGTCCGAGACAGCAGGCCGTGGCGTTCCCGCAGACGCAGCGATTGCAGTGGCGGACCGGACAATTCGGCGGCCACCGCGATCCCGTGAACCCCCCGATCGGAGCCTGGTGGCCGGTTGGCCAGCCCCGGTTCCGGCAGATCTGAGCCCTCATCGGCAACGTTCGAAATTTTTGCTGTTCGCTACTTGCATCCGTCATGCCTCGGTGCTATATAAAAATCTATACCAGATGGCACAGATAAGCCGACTGGTAGCGCACAAAGTGTGGAGACGAGAAAGGACAGTTGGAGGTGGCGACCATGCTGATGCGTACTGACCCGTTCCGCGATCTGGACCGGTTCACTCAACAAGTTCTCGGCACCGCAGCCCGGCCTGCCGGAATGCCGATGGATGCCTGGCGAGCCGGTGACGAGTTCATCGTCGAGTTCGATCTGCCCGGCGTGAACACCGATTCGTTAGATCTGGACATCGAGAACAACGTGGTGACCGTGCGCGCTGAACGCGCCGCGGTAGACCCGTCCCGGGAGATGCTCGCCACCGAGCGGCCGCGCGGTGTCTTCTCCCGCCAGCTGGTGCTGGGGAACAACCTCGACACCGCACGGATCACTGCGGACTATCACGACGGGGTCCTGCGACTCGCGATCCCGGTGGCCGAAAAGGCCAAGCCTCGCAAGATCACCGTCGGCAGTTCCAAATCCGCCAGGGACAACACGGTCATCACCGAAGACGGCGACCCGGTACTCAACCGCGCATCGGCGAAGGAGCCTGCCGGGGTCTGACCCACGGACGCCCGGGGTCGATCGGGTTGTCGCTCTGCGCGATCCGGTCATTCGCTCCGGGCTTCCGCACCACCGACACGATTGGCCGGATCAACGCTGAAGGGACAGGGAGGTGAGCAATGATGCAGGACACCGCGATGGCGACGCCGGCACCGCCCAGCACCATGGATCCAGTTGCGCTGGCCACGACCCTGGGTATCGAGGACGCGTCGGTAGTGCTGGCGCTGATCGCCGAAGTCGACGCCATCTTCTGCGCCCCTGCTGATGTTCCTGTCCGTCAGCGGCCGGCACCGCCAGCGATTGGGCGCGCTCCCTGGAAGCCCCGGTGTGCTGGCCGGTCTTGTCACCCCGCGCCGGCACGGCCGCGCAGCGAACCAGTGCGGCGAGTCGACCCGATGCAACGCAGCCCTCCGGGCTATGCCCAGATTAAATCGCTATCGGAAAGGGAGGTGATGACGTCAACATTGTGACGGCCGGGTCGGCCCGCCATGAGGCCACATACTGGGCGTGATCGTGTGCTCCAGTTGACACGGAAACGCTAAAGCCCAACCTAGGCAACATATCCCATGGCGGCCGGCCCGCCACCATCACTTGACGTTGTCACCCGCAATCGAAGGGTGCGGTCTCGTGTCATTGCCCGACGACGAGTACCCTACACCGACTTCCATCTCGCCATCAGCCAAAACGTCGGGTAGTTTCGAGGGCCTGCCGAGCCGCGACGTACGGGCTTAAGGCCGGCTAATCACACAGTCGAGAAGCGCTGCAAGAGAACGTGATCGGTGGATGGCTTGCGCACCTGTCGCATCAGTTGTCTCGCCGATTCCGTCGGATCAACTCCACCCCGAGCTCCTCAGGTGGCACCGGATGGCCTTTGGCGCAACGTACTTCGACGATCGCGTCGGCGCCGCAATCGAGATGGGTGAGCCGGAGCTGACGGCGCCCGGGCAGGTGCCGCTGGCCCCACTGGAACATCGCCCACACCACCGGCATGAAGTCGATGCCCGACTCGGTGAGGATGTATTCGTCGCGGGTCCGCTGACCCGGTTCGCGGTAGGGCCGCCGCGTCATCAGTCCGAGGTCGACCAGTTCGGACAGTCGCGCCGCGGCTGCGGCCTTGGTGATTCCGACGCGGTGCGCGAAGTCGTCGAACCGGGTGGTGCCGTAATAGGCCTCTCGCATGATCAGCATGGCGGATTTGGTGCCGAGCGCCGACATGGTCTTCTCGATCGAGCATTCACCAACCGCTGACCATGCGTCGCGATCGGCCAGCACGCCTTGTAAGAGTGGCACGGATCACCTTCTTTCTGGGTTGCCCTCAGTATACCTAGGTGTTACATCTGGGTATAGGAAGATAAACCTAGCGTTGGACTCAAGGAGGAGTCATGGCATACCAGGATCGCGACGCCGTCATTGTGGGCGCCGTACGTACGCCCGTCGGCAAGGGCAAGGCCAGTGGCGCTCTGCACGGCATCCTGCCGGCTGATCTGCTGGCGCACAGTTTGCGTGAGTTGGTGGCGCGCACCGGTATCGACCCGGCTCAAATCGACGATGTGATCGCGGGAGCTGTGACTCAGGTGGGCGATCAGGCCGTCAACATCGCGCGTAATTCGTTGCTGGGCGCGGGTTTCCCGGAGTCCGTTCCGGGTACCACCATCGACCGTCAGTGCGGCAGCAGCCAGCAGGCGATCAGCTTCGCTGCCCAGGGCGTGCTCGCGGGCGCATACGACATCGTCGTGGCGGCCGGTGTGGAATCCATGAGCCGGGTACCGATGGGCACTTCGGTTCTGCCGGGCAGCAATCCGTTCGGCGCCGGCATGAAGGACCGCTACCCCGAAGGTCTGGTACCACAGGGCATCAGCGCCGAGCTCATCGCCTCGCGGTGGGGCTTCTCGCGCGCCGAGCTCGACGAATTTTCCGCGGGCAGTCACGAAAAAGCTGCTCGCGCAACCAAAGAAGGGCTCTTCGACAACGAGCTGGCCCCGATCGCGGGGTTGAGCACTGACGAGATCATCCGCCCCGGCACCACCGTTGACTCGCTGGCCGGTCTCAAGCCGGCGTTCTACGACGCTGCGGTGGGACAGCGCTTCCCGCAGATAAATTGGGAGATCACACCGGGCAATTCGTCGCCGCTCTCGGACGGCAGTGCCGCGGTGTTGATCACCAGCGGAGCGGCCGCCAGGAAGCTCGGTCTGCGTCCGCTGGCCCGGATCCACACCACCACCGTGGTCGGCTCCGACCCGCTTTACATGCTGACCGGCGTCATCCCGGCCACCGAGAAGGTGCTGCACCGTGCCGGGCTGAAGCTTTCCGACATCGACCTGTTCGAGGTCAACGAGGCCTTCGCGCCAGTGGTGCTGGCGTGGGCCAAGGACACCGGCGCCGATTTGGCCAAGACCAATGTCCACGGCGGGGCGATCGCCATCGGACACCCGTTGGGCGCCAGCGGTGCTCGCATCATGACCACGATGGTCAACGCCCTCGAACAACGTGGCGGCCGGTACGCGCTGCAGACGATGTGTGAGGGCGGCGGCATGGCCAACGCGACGATCATCGAGCGACTGGACTAGACCGCGCGCCCCCGCTCGCCGACGCCGTCGGCGCGGTACTCCGCGATCTCGAGTTCGGGCGCACCCCCGATCAGGTCGAGCTGATCGGGGGTCCAGGGGCAGAGTCAGAGCCAGCCGGTGCGGGCGGCGGCGACGGGCTCGGCGGGCGCCGGGGCCAGTTCGCCGTCACGCACGCCGTCCAGCATCCGCTTTACCGCAGCGACAATGTCCGGGGCGGTCGCTGCCAGACCGGCTTTGTCGGCATCACTGACCTCATCCGGATCGACTCCCGCACGGGTCAGAACCGCTTCCGGGTCAGCCAGCTCGCCGGCCAGCCAAGCGATCGGATCGGCCGACAGTTCGGGAACGAAGTTGCGCCGGCCCGGCTCCCAACCCGAGAACCGGGGGTGGTGGTGGGCGCGGTCCAGCGTTCCAGGCGGGCTCTCGGTGGATCCGAACAGATCTACCCGCCATACCGGGCGAGCAAGAGAGATGGGAACCCCAGCGTAAATCGAACCCTGTGGCTCACCTTTGTCGATCAGGCGTAGTTCCAACCGAACTCCCCGCTCGGGGGTTTCCTGACCCTCATTCGGTGTCGGATCGACGAAGAACATGTCTCCGACCACCACACCTATGGTTTCGAATCCAAACGCTGCGAACATCGCGTGCCTCCCTCGTACCCATTCGAGAGTAGACCCGCAGCGCATGCCTTCGTAAACTTCAAGATCATCAATTGCATCGCGCCACCAAAACCCGTGCTCGCACGGTGGTCGGGATTGATTGCCGTTACCGGTGCGCCGGCGTCATGCCGTTAGGCTCGAGCGCGATCGACTGACAGGGAGTGTGCGCCGATGGACTTGCCGGTCCGGGATTTGACGCATTGGGCGACAGGCTACGGATTGCCGCGAACAATGCTGAAACTGCTGGCACGCCAGGGTGATCCGATGGCCAAGCTGCTGACAATCGACAGCAATCCGGTCGACGATATCTATCCGCTGATCGAGCAAGTTCGCGCGCGGGGACGGATGTCCCGGGTACCGGGAGCCGGCTGGGTCAGTGCGGACGCGGATATTCTGCGCGAAGTGCTGCGCGACAGCCGGGTCAGGACCGCCAAACCCAACGATCGGTCGCCTTTTCGGCTTGGCCAGTGGCTCCTCGCCAAGACTGACCCCGATCTGATGAATCCGATCGAACCGCCCTCGATGCTGGTCACCGATCCGCCCGAGCACGCCCGGCTACGTCAGCCGGTGGCGCGGGCGTTCACGCCGCGGGCGCTGGATCGACTGCGCTCGCGTATTCACGACCTTGCGAACGGGCTGCTCGATGACCTCGAAGGCAGGACAGAGTGCGATCTGGTCGCCGAGTATGCCTCCCAGATCCCGATGGCGGTGATCGCCGAGATGATGGGGATGCCACGCGACGACGCGCCTTATCTGCTGGAAGTCGCCGAGACCGCAACGAGTTTGCTTGGCACCGTGGGCCCGTCATGGCGCGACTATCGATCCGGCATCGATGTCTTGCGTGGATTCGAAGGCTACGTCGGGGAGCACATCGAGCGGCTACGGGACAGCGACGGCGACAGCATCCTGTCCGACGTCATCCGCGACAGCGACCTGACCGACGCCGAGCTCAAGATGCTTGCGGCGTTGCTGTTCGGTGCGGGCTTCATCACCACGACTCATATTCTGGGCAAGGCCGTCATTGCGCTGACCCGTCACCCGGATCAGCTCGCCGCCCTTTGCGCGAACTCCGAGAGATGGCCGAACGCTGTCGAGGAAATCCTGCGCTACGACACCCCGGTTCAATTCGTACCTCGGGTTGCGGCGGAAGACGTTGACATCGAAGGGTATTCGATTCGCGCGGGCGAGGCGATATTCATCATGTACGGCGGGGCCAACCGGGATCCAGCGCTCTTCGACGATCCGAACACCTTCGACACCACCCGCGCCAACGCCCGCGAACACCTCACCTTCGGTACCGGCGTGCATACCTGCCTAGGCGCCGCCCTCGGGCGGATGGAAGTTCAGATAGGACTGCAATCGCTGTTCCACCGCTTCCCGAAGTTGAGCCTTGCCGGCAAGCCGACCTACAACAACATCATCGGTCTGCACGGACTGAAGCACCTGCCGGTATCGCTGCGCGGCGCAACCTCCATCGCGGTGTAGGCCGCGCAATGCGGCTACGGCTGTGCCTGCGGCGTCACGAGGAACTTCGCTCCGGTCGCGCGCTGTGTGTAGGCGTGAAACGCCTCGGGTTGCAGCATGCCGGCAAGTGATACTTCCCGGGTGTAGCTGCTTGCGAAGATCGTGGTGAGATCTTTGGCAACGCGGGCCCGGAGCCTGGCGAAGCCTTCGGCCCCAATGCTTCCCAAAAACGGCGTCAGCAGCCATCCGCCGACGCCCCACGCCATCCCGTAGTTGCGGATGAGGGTGGTCGGGCCGGTGTCCAGTCCGCCGTAGATGTAGACCTGCTTGTGTACGTCCGACCCGTAGCGGGAGTACTCCGTTACGGTCGCATTCGCCGCTCGCTCCATTCCGCTGAGGATCTGACTAGCCAGCGTGCCGCCGCCGGTGGCATCGAAGGCGATCGTTGCCGACGTCGCCTTGAGCGCCTCGACGAGAGCAGTTGAGAAAGAAGGTGAGCTGGAGTTGCAGACGTGTTCGGCACCAAGCGATCTCAGCAACTCTTCTTGATCGGTCTTACGCACGATATTGACGAGCGGCACCCCGTCGGCGATGCAGAGCTTTACCAGCATCTGACCCAGATTGGACGCGGCGGCCGTGTGCACCAATGCCGAATGACCTTCGCGGCGCATGGTTTCCAACATTCCGAGCGCAGTCAGGGGGTTGACGAAGGACGATGCCCCGTCTGCCGGTGTGGCACCCTCCGGCAAGACCAGGCACGCAGAGGCATCGATCGTTCGGTACTGGGTGTACATGCCACCGCCGGCGATACCTACTATCCTGCCGACGAGAGCCTGCGCTTCCGGCGACGACCCGGCGGCGACGACGGTGCCCGCTCCTTCGTTACCCACCGGAAGCGGCTTGCCCACCCGCGTCGAAAGAGCCTGCAGTGCGGCCTCACTCAGCGGCGCGGTGACGACTGGACGGTCCGGCGTGCCCGTCACCGTCGCGGCGGACATCTCAGCACCGGGGATGAGAACGCCCAGATCCGATGGGTTGATCGGCGCGGCCTCCACTCGGACCAACACCTCGCTGGTGCCCGGGACGGGAACCGGGACATCAAACAGTGAGAGTTCGAGGGCGCCCTGCGGTGTCACCAGGGAGCGAAGTTCGATTGCCTGTTCAGGCAGGTCTGCTGCCATGGGATGCCTCTCTGCTGTCGACCTGCGCCCTCACGGATGGGATGCCCCGGGTACAACACGCCGCAGGCGCAGATCTTGCCGACCACGCTACATCCGCTCGACCCACTGAGCGCGAGACGGCCCCGGCTCGAACGGGTCGCTGAAATACTGCGTCTCGTGCACCACCTCGCCGGCCTCGAATTCCATGATGCTGACCACGTATGACGGCTTACCGTCATAGGTCATCACCAGTTCGCTGACCCATACACGGCCGCCGCCGAGTACGCGTCGGACGGTGAAGCGTTTGAGGTTCGGCTGAGCGGTCCGCGACGCCTGGATGTCGGCTCGGCCTCTTATGCGCTCACCCGATTGCGGATAGTCGAGAATCGCGTCGGATCGATAGATCTCGTGCTCGGTGGCGAAGTCATTCGCGTCCGAGGCAGCCCAGTGCCGTTGCAGCGCGGCCCGCACTTGATCGTCAGTCATGGCTACTCGTTGACCGCCTGCTCGCGGGCCCACCGGTAGTCGGCCTTGCCAGCCGGGCTGCGCTCGATCGCGGCCCGGAAGACGATCGCCTTAGGAAGTTTGTACCGGGCCAATGTGTGTGCGGCATGGTCGATTAACTCACCGGCCTCAGCTCGCGCGCCGTCGGCGAGTGCGACCACCGCCACGACTTCCTGGCCCCAGCGCTCGCTCGGACGGCCGGTGACGACGACGTCGGTCACGGCTGGATGCGATGCGATCGCCGTTTCGACCTCCTCGACAAAGATCTTCTCGCCGCCCGAATTGATCGTCACCGAGTCACGGCCCAGTAGTTCGATGCGACCGTCCTCCCAATGCCGCGCGCGGTCGCCGGGGACTGCGTATCGGACACCGTCGATGAGGGGGAATGTGGCGGCCGTTTTGGTGGCGTCGCCTTTGTAACCGAGTGGCACATAACCCTTTTGGGCTAGCCATCCCATGCCGTCGTGTCCTGGTTCCAAGAGTTTACCGAGGTCTTCGGCGGCGACGAAGGTGTCCGGCCCGGCGTTGAAGACCCCCGTCGACACGGTTCCAGACGTCGACATGTGGTGCATTTGCGCGCCCGTCTCCGACGAGCCGACACCGTCGACGACGATGGCGTTGGGCAGCACCTCGATCAGTCGTTGCTTGATGTACGGCGTCAGCAGCGCTCCGCCATTGGCCACCACTGCCAGCGACGACACGTCGGCGATGCCCTTCTCGATGGCGGCGACCAGCGGCCGCGCCATGGCGTCTCCAACCACCGTGACGGTCATGATTTTCTCGCGCTCGATGGTGCGGACCACATCGTCAGCGTCCAAATGGTCGACGACAGAGGGGAATACGACGGTCTGGCCTGTCGTGATCGCGGTCATCACGCTCCACTGCGCCGCGCCGTGAATCAGTGGCGGAAGGATCATCAGCTTGGTGGGAGTGCTTCCGCTCAGCCTGGCCGCGATCTCGTCGAGTGAGTTGGTGGGTTCACCGGTCATCAGGTTTCGTCCGCCGAACGACGTCATGAAGATGTCATGCTGACGCCACAGCACGCCCTTCGGCATCCCGGTGGTGCCGCCGGTGTACAGCACGTACAGGTCGTCGGGGGAGTGCTGCACCGCCGGAGTTGGGGCCTCGCCGGCGAGAGCGGTCTCGTAGTCCACGGCGCCGTCGAGCAACGCGTTGCCCGAGTCGTCGGCGATCTGGATCAGCACCCGCAGTTGCGGGAGATCCGGCAAGACCTCCGCCACCCGCGGCGCGAACGCGGCGTGGTAGATCAGCGCCGTCGCGCCCGAGTCGGCTAGCAGATACTGCAACTCGCTCTTGACGTAGCGGAAGTTGACGTTGAACGGTGCCACCCGCGCGGCGAATGCACCCAGCAGCGACTCGACGAACTCGTTGCCGTTGTAGGCGTACAGGCCGACGAGATCCTGGCCCACTTCATGGCCGTCGAGCGTCGACCGCTCGGCGTGGCACCCCAGCCCGCGCGAGTGCAGGTAGGCAGCGAGGCGCTGCGACCGTTCCATGATCTCGGCGTAGGTGTAGCGCCGATCGCCCTGGATGATCAGCTCGCGGTCCGGAATTGCGGCGGCGACTGCCGCGGTGACGGCGGGAACAGTGAATTCGACTGCGGTGTCGGACATCTGGCCTCTCACGGCTGGTGCGGAAGCAAGCGAACCATCAGGCCGCTGGCTTCGCTGAGGACCGCGCCGTCGGCCGATGTCATAGTAGCCTCTATGAAAACTTTCCGGCCATCGATCCCGGTGATGGCGCCGCGGGCTGCCAGGGGCTCGTCGATCGGCGTGATCTTGCGGTAATCGACGTGCAGAAACGCGGTCCGGGTCGGGCGGATGTTCGCCGCGGTCACGGTCATCCCGAACAGCCAGTCGTAGAGCAGCGGAATCATGCCGCCATGCACGGCCCGATTACCGCCCACATGCGAATCGGTGAAGTGTCCGGCCATGCTGACGCCGTCGGAGTCGGACGTGGTCACCGTCCACGGCGGCATCAGCGGATGGGCCAGTCCGGGAATGCTCAGCACCCGGCCGGCGACGACGTCGGTCTCCGGCACCTGGTGGCCGTCGAGAAGTGCGCACGCGCTTTCCAGGTGCGCGGCGGCGTCGGCCCACCGTGAACTACCCGGGTTGGTGGACACGGTCAGATCCTGCAGTTGGCGCAGCGCCGTCACGAATCGGCCTAATTCCTCGGGCGCATCCTCGACCGGACGGACGTCGGGAAATCCACCCCGGGCAGCGGGCGCGGTGTCGGTCACGAGTTCCCCTCATCTGGGCGGCTCCACGTCCGGAGCAGGTCGTCGGTGCTGGTGATGGTCGCCAACAGCGACAGCGTGTTGTCGATGATCGCATTGCCGTACTCGGTGGGGATTCCGGCGACGGCGTCGCGCGGCACGACTACCCGGTAGGCGGCGTTGACCGCATCCATCACGACGTTGGGGATCGCGATATTCAGCGACACCCCGACCACCACGATGGTCGACACCCCGAGGTTGCGCAGCACCGCGTCGAGATCCGTTCCGCCCATCGGGCCCACGCCGTGCCATCTGCTGAGGACCAGATCGGTTGGTTCGGGCCCTAATTCGGGTAGCACGGCGGCTCCGGGCGTGCCGGGCAGGATATTCACCTCGCCGCCTCCGATCGCGAAGATCTTGGCGTTGTGGTTGGCGCCCAGCCCGTCGGGCCGTCGCTGGACAGTGCAGTGCACCACCCGCACCCCCGCCGCCCGGGCCACCGGCAGCAGCCGGGTGATGTTGGGCAGCGCAACGCGGCGGGCTTCCTCGGCCAGCTGGGCCAAGCCGGCGTGCGGGCCGACCACGGCGCCCTGGCACTCCTGGGTGACGATCGCGGTGTGTTGCGGAGCCGCGATCTCGGCGAGCGAGGGCATCATGCCGGCACTTCGTAGAATTGAGTCGCCCATTTACGCAGTGCCATATACCCTTTCGCGTCTTCTCTGGAGAGCGCCGGATTTTCCACATACTTCTGATAGCGCCAGATCTGCAGATCGTCGAATACCGTTGACAGAAAATGCTTTTCGATCGTGTCGCGAAGCTGGCCGTTTGGCACGTCAGCCGAGTCGCCGGCAAGCCGTGGCCACCAGATTGAATAGAACAGGTCCGAGCACTCGTCGTCGACCGGCGTGCAGGTGAAGATCAGTCGATGATTCTGGGCGCCCTCGAATACGCTGATCGCTCCGCCCAGCCCGAACAGGTGACTGTGGAAGCGCAACGCAAGATCCTCCGGGTCGTCGCTGCGGGCGTCCGGCCACCCGGCGACGAACCGCCACTCGTGATCGACGATCTTCCAGTCCAGCACCCGCGGCGTCACCGTGGCACGGTGTACGTACTCGAAATGCGCACTGTCGGGAGCGTTCTCGGCCACGATCTGCGGATGCACCGGTTCCCGCTCGGAGCGTCGGGAGAACTCGGGGTAGGCCCGATAGTAGGCGGCGGGATCGGTTTCGAACTGCGGGAACGTGCCGAAGATGTCCGGCATTTCCCACTGTGGCTCCTTGCCTTCCGGCTGATGCCAGATGAAGACGCAGTCGTGCTGCTCGCGGACCGGGTACACCCGCAACCGCATTGCCTTGTTGGGCCGCTCGGGCTGGTAGGGGATGAACCGATTGGTGCCGTCCGGGCCCCATCGCCAGCCGTGGAACGGGCACTGGACGCAGTCACCGACCACGGTGCCGCCATGACCGATGTGGGCGCCGAGGTGCTTGCAGTGAGCCTCCAGCACATGGAGGTCGCCCTCTTCGTCGCGGTATGCGACCAAGTCCTCGCCGAAATAGTGCAGCGGCCGGGTCTCGCCGATCGGGAATTCCGGTGACCAGCCGATCATGAACCAGCCGGTGACTTTCCAGGTGAAGGGAACTTTCACGCCGGTTCCTCTCGCGCTCAGTTCAGTGATACTAAATACGTTACAGTATTGATTTCAGGTCGAGGAGGCATCACAACGTGGCTGACGAACTCGAGGCGATCCGGCAGCTGAAAGCCCGCTACTGCCGCTTTCTCGACGCCAAGGACTCCGAGGGATGGCGCAGCGTGTTCAGCGATGACGTGGTGGTGCTGCTGGATATGGCGGTTTCGACGGGAGGCGCCGACCCGATGACGGGACCTCCGGTCGAGGGCGCTGACACCTTCGTGCCGATGGTGCTCGCAAGTCTGGAGAAGGCGGCGACGATGCACCACTGCCACACTCCGGAGATCACCCTCACCTCGCCGACGACCGCCGCGGGGATCTGGGCCATGGAGGACTGGATCATCTTCGGCAACGGCAACGAGCTGCACGGTGCGGGCCACTACCACGAGACGTACGAAAAGCAGGACGGCGCATGGCGTATCAAGACCCTGCACCTGACCCGGACCATCCAGCGAATCACCGGTGACAATGCCTGAGACCGATCAGCGCTTCGACGCGCTGGTGATCGGTGCCGGCTTCTCCGGCTTGTACATGCTGCATCGGCTCCGCGAGCTCGGACTGCGTACCCGAGTAGTGGAAATGGCCGAGAACGTCGGTGGCACTTGGCTGTACAACCGTTATCCGGGTGCGCGGTGCGACATCGAAAGTATCGAATACTCCTACAGCTTCTCCGACGAGATCCAGCAGGAATGGGTGTGGACCGAGACCATGCCGGCTCAGCCCGAGGTGGAGGCCTACCTGAACTTCGTCGCAGACCGACTCGAACTCCGCCGCGATATCCAGTTCGACACCAGGGTCGTCGCGATGGGCTTCGACGAGCAGGCCGCGGAATGGGTGGTGCGCACCGAGTCGGGCGAGTCTTTCGTAGCCCAGTTCGTGATCGCGGCATCGGGCATCCTGTCGGCGCCGCTGGAACCTGACATCCCCGGGATGGGTCAGTTCGCCGGTACGTCGCTGTTCACGGGGTGGTGGCCCCGCGCCGGCTTCGATTTCGCCGGTAAGCGGGTCGGGGTAATCGGCACCGGCTCGAGCGGCGTCCAGCTGATTCCGGTGGTGGCACGAGAAGCTGAACAGCTCTTCGTGTTTCAGCGATCACCGGCCTACACGCTGCCCTGGCAGGTGCGCCGGTTCGAACCCGGCGAGCTCGACAGCATGAAGGCCGACTATGCCGATATTCGCGCGGCCCAGCGCGCTCATCCGATCGGTGCCGCCCGGCTGAGCGCTTTCTCGGTGTTGCTCGGGATGCTCGGCAAGCCGCCGCTGAAATCGTCATCGCGCGAGGATCAGTTGCGCGCCATCGAGGAGCACGGCGTACTGGGCGCGCTGAATTGGGGTGACATCTTCTTCGACATCGAAGCCAACCGGATGGCCGCGACGTTGTACGGCGAGGCGGTCGCGAGGATCGTCAAAGACCCGGAGACAGCGGCGTCCCTGGTGCCCGACTACCCCTTCGCGTGCAAGCGGCCAATCATCGACCAGGGTTACTACGAGACCTTCAACCGCGACAACGTGACACTGGTCGACCTTCGCAGCGCGCCGATCCGCGAGGTGACAGCGACCGGTATCAGTACCGAGCGTGCCTCGTTCGACCTCGACGTGATCGTCTACGCCACCGGGTTCGACGCGATGACCGGTGCTCTGAGTCGAATCGACATTCGAGGCCGCGGCGGCGCGTCACTGGCCGGCTTCTGGGCCGACGAGGGTCCCCTGTCCTACCTCGGACTGGCGGTTGCGGGCTTTCCGAACCTGTTCACCATCCAGGGGCCGGGCAGTCCGAGCGCGGCCACAAACTTCGTCGCGGCGCTCGAACAGCATGTGGAGTGGATCGGCGACTGCATTACCTACCTGCGCACCAACAGCATTCGCACCATCGAAGCGACGTCGTCCGCGCAGCAGGACTGGATCGACCACACGACCGCCCTGGTCGCACCGACCGTCCTCGTCCACCCGTCGTGCAACTCCTGGTACAACGGCGGCAACGTGCCCGGCAAGAAGCGAATGTATATGGGCTATACCGGCGGAATCCCCGAATACCGGCGTCGCTGCGACGAAGTCGCGGCCGCTGGATACACCGGCTTCGCGTTGGCATAGCTTGTCCATGATGAGCGCCATGTCGTTGGCCACCCTCGGCTGGAATACGGCCCGCGAACTGGGCCTGGTGCTCCCACGCACCGTGGTCGGCCTGAACGAGTCCACGGGATGGAATCCGCTATCGCCCCGCGGTGTGCGGCAGTTCGGCGAGGTCATGCTCGACGAGCTTGTGCTGTCCGGGTTTTCGTTGCTGGGCTCAGCGCCACAGGGGATCCGGTCCCCCGAGCAGTGTGCCGCGGCGGCCGAGGAGTTGTCGGGGCTGGGTATCGATGGTGCACACGCCGATCCGGCACCGCTGCAGGTAAAGACGGTCGAACGCAGGCGTATCGCCGGGCTGGCCTACGAACGCGTGACGTTCGAGCATGACCCGGCATTGCCGGGAACTCTGGATGCCGAAGGCCTGGGCGGCCCCGTCGACGCCGTGGTTCATCTGTGCCGGCACCCGGGCGGGCCGAGGCCGTGGCTGGTCTGGGTGCACGGCGCCGGCCAAGGGGGTGTGGAGGACCTGCTGTTGACCCGGGCCGGACGCATCCACCGCCAATTGGGTTTCAACGTCGCGATGCCGGTGCAACCCGGCCACGGCTGTCGGCGACGGGAATGGCCGGCGTACCCGGACATGGATCCGCTCGGCAACGTCGCTGGCATGATGCGAGCGGTATCGGAGATCCGAGCCGTCGTTAAATGGGTGCGTCCGCAGGCCAGAGCCGTTGTGGTGTGCGGGATCTCGATGGGGACCCCGGTCGCGGCATTGGTGTCGCATCTGGAGCGCGATATCGACGCGGTGGGTCTGTACACGCCCATCCTCGGGCTCAACGCGATGATCGCGCAGCACCTGGGTCGTTGGGGCTCATCGCGCGACGAGTTCCGGGAACTGCTGGGGTCGCCGGTAGTGGCAGACCTGACGTCGGTGATCGATCCCCTCGCTGTCGATCCGGCCCCACCGCCACAGCGGCGGCTCATCGTCGGTGCGTGGCATGACCGGATGGCGATGCGGGCGCCGACTGACCTGTTGCAGGAGCGTTGGGACGGGCAGCTGTACTGGTATGACGGCAGCCACGTCGGCCATGTGTTCTCCCGCAAGGTTTTCGGGGTTACTGAACGATTCTTGCAAGGAGTTATCATATGAAACCACTGAACGAGCTTGGCTATTACCTGCTGGCCGGAGCGGGCGGTGAGGGACCGGCGACGCTGATGGACGAGGCCCGCCGGGGCGAGGAACTGGGCTTCGGCACGGCGTTCATTTCAGAACGCTGGAACGTCAAAGAGGCATCCTCGTTGGTGGGTGCGGCGTGCGCGGTGACTCATCGGATGCAGATCGCCACCGCCGCAACCAATCACAACACCCGCCATCCGTTGATCACCGGATCATGGGCCACCACCATGCACCGATTGTCCGGTGGGCGCTTCACTCTCGGGGTGGGCCGCGGCATCGCTGCGATCTACGGCGCCTTCGGTATCCCGGCCGTGACGACGGCACAGATGGAGGACTGGGCTCAGGTCATGCGCCGACTCTGGCACGGCGAGGTGATCTTCAACCACGACGGCCCGATGGGCAAGTACAACATCCTGTTCCTCGATCCCGACTTCAGCGAGGACATCCGGTTGGCGTTGGTCGCGTTCGGGCCGAACACGCTCGCGTTGGGCGGCCGGGTCTTCGACGACGTCATCCTGCACACCTACTTCACTCCGAAGACGTTGCAGCGCTGCGTGAAAACCGTGAAGGACGCCGCGGAAAAGGCCGGTCGCGATCCCGACAGCGTCCGGGTTTGGTCGTGTTTCGCCACGGTCGGCGACCACCTGCCCGAAGAGTTGCGGCTGAAGAAAACGGTCGCGCGGCTCGCTACCTATCTCCAAGGTTACGGTGACCTGCTCGTGCGGACGAACGACTGGGATCCCGCTGTCCTGGAACGATTTCGGGCCGACTCGGTGGTGACCTCGATCGCGGGTGGTATCGACCACAAGGCTACGCCGGAGCAGATCGAACACATTGCCACACTGATCCCCGACGAATGGCTGGAGCCGTCGGCCACCGGGTCGGCTCAACAGTGCGTCGACCGCATCGCAAAGGAATTCGACCACGGCGCCGACGCGGTGATCATGCACGGCGCGACACCCGACGAACTGGAGCCGATCGTCGCGGCATACCGAGCCACCAGATAGGAATTACCCATGTCGACGTATCTACGAGACAAGGTCATCATCGTCACGGGCGCCGCGAGCGGCTTCGGCACGCTGATTTCGGAGAAGTGCGCCGCCGCGGGGGCAAAGGTCGTCGGCGTGGACATCAGCGTCGATGCCCTGAACGACGTCGTCGAGGGCATCCGGGCCGCCGGCCACGACGCGACTTCTCACGTGGCCGACGTCGCCGATATGCCGCAGATGCGCGCCGCTGCCAGGCACGCCGTCGACGTCTACGGTCGCATCGACGTGATCGTGAACAACGCCGGTGTCATGCCGCTGGCCTATTTCGCCGATCATGAACTCGCATGGGAGAAGTGGCACAAGGCAATCGACATCAATATCAAAGGCGTCGTGAACGGCATCTCGGCCGTCTACGACACGATGATCGCGCAGGGCCGCGGCCAAGTCGTGAACATCTCGTCGATTTACGGCAACGCCGGCACCGAAGGATCGGGGGTCTACAGCGCGACCAAGGCCGCCGTCGATGCGCTGTCCGAATCGCTGCGTGTGGAGGCTCAAGGCAAGATCAAGGTGACGAACCTCAAGCCGACCGGCGTCCTGGGGACGCACCTGGCCGGCGGCGTGGTCAACCAATTAGCGGTCACCGGCATCCTCGGGCACAAGGCTGCCCTGTTCTTCGAAAACGCCGTCAACGCACAGAACGGCGCCCTGCGACCCGAGCAGTTGGACGTCGACTCCGTTGAGTACTGGTTGATCAATCCCGACGATCTGACCGATGCGGTCGTCCACGTCATCGACCAACCGTGGGGCATCAACATCAGCGACGTCACCGTTCGGGCCAGCGGCGAAAACTACATTTTCTGAACAAATCTCACGGCATGATGACCGTCCGACTGACCGGTTCGGCGGCTGCCTGCCGGCTCGACAGCCCCCGCCGCAACGCCGCCATCAACGCATCGCGCGTCTCGCGCGGGTCGATCAGTTCGTCGAATCCCATGGACTCCGCCGACCGGAACGACGCCTGCAGTTCCGCGTCGCGCAGCTTGGCCGTGAGGTCCTCGCCGGCATGCGAGGCCTTGCTCAGCGCCGCCGCGCTCATCGCACCCATCGTTGCGCCGGGGTAGGCGAACGTCGCACCCTGGCTGTCAAAACTCAACAGCGACATGACCATTGACCCGAATCCGTAAGCCTTACGCAGCGTGACGTGCAATTTAACCGTGGTCGCTGCGGTCTGAGCGGCGAACATCCGCGCGCCCGCCCGCAACACGCCACTGCGCTCCGAGCGACTTCCGGGCAGCATGCCCGGGTTGTCGGCGAGGAACACAATCGGCAGATGGAACGAGTCCGCAACCATGATGAAATGTGCGGCCTTGTCGGCGGCGTCGGTGTCGATGGAGCCCGCCAACACCTTTGGCTGATTGGCCACTACCGCGACCGGATTGCCGCCGAGATGGGCCAGCGCACATATCATCGCCTTGCCGAACCGCGGCTGCACCTCGAACCAGTCCGGGCTGTCGAAGACCACGTCGAGGACGGCGCGCATGTCGTAGACGCGGCGGTTGTCGCGCGAGACGATCTCGGTCAGCTCCGGCAACTGGCGTGGCGCGGCGGCCTCGTCGTCGGGCTGCGACGGCGGATACGACCATGCGCTGGAAGGGAAGTAGGACAGGTAGCGACGGATGTCGTCGAGAACCGCTTTGTCGTCGTCGGCGACGTTGTGGATCACGCCGCTGGGCAGGGCGACACTGGGTCCACCGAGGTCTTCTTTCGAGATGTCCTCTCCGGTGGACTCTTTGACGACGGGCGGGCCGGCCGTGAAGATCGCGCCTTGTTCACTCATGATGCGGAAGTCGCAGACCGGTGCGACCAACGCGCCGTGTCCGGCCGAGGGGCCCAGCACGGCGCCGACGGTCGGCACCTTGCCCGAGCATTGCGCCTGCGCGAGCAGATCGGTTGGGGAGCGTCCGTAGTGCCCCCCGCCGGGCCGAAAGCCGGCGCCCTCGAGCAGCATCACCAGTGGAATCTTGTCCCGCAGCGCCAACTCCGCGATGCGGTAGCGCTTGGAGTTTCCGCCGGGGCCGATGCTGCCGGCCAGCGTGGTGAAGTCCTCGGCGCCGAGCATCACGGGCGATCCGTTGATCAGGCCCGACCCGACGATGATCCCGTCGGCCGCCACCTCGCCACCAACCAGCGTGCCGATCTCGCGAAACGACCCCGGGTCGAGAAGGTAGTCGATGCGTGCCCGGGCGTCGAGTTTGCCTTTGTCACGATGTTTGGCGAGTCGCTCCGCGCCGCCCATCGCCCTGGTCTGCTCGCGGCGACGGGCGAGGTCGTCGAGCGTCTCCGCCCAGTCGGGAGGTCTCGTCATCGGCATGTCCCTTGTCGTCGCAGGCCACCTACTGAAGTGCTTACTGTAGCGTCTGCGAGAGGCAGACGGCGAGAGGCGGTGCTACGGGCGTCCGGCTGGCGACGGCGAGGTGTAGGCAGGCGTGCAGGCGGCGACAGCGCGACGTTGACCCTACCGAATTGCTTACTGTAGCTTCACGAGTATGACGCCGCCACGCTCCGAGCTGCGGCGGGGTGCGCACAGGTGAGCGCAATGCAACCAGTCGGCCTGAAGGTCGACGGCGGTATCTTCACCGACCTGGCGCGTGTGCCGGAATTATCGCGCGAACTCGAGCGCCAGGGCTATGACGCCGCCTGGACCGGCGAGATCAACCACGATCCCTTCTTCCCGTTGCTGCTGGCCGCCGAACACACCTCGACGCTCGAGATCGGCACCAGCATTGCGGTGGCATTCGCCCGCAATCCGATGACTGTCGCCAATGTCGGCTGGGATTTGCAGACGTACTCGAAGGGCCGCTTCATCCTGGGACTCGGCACCCAGATCAAGCCGCACATCGAGAAGCGATTCAGTATGCCGTGGAGTCAACCGGTCGCGCGGATGCGCGAGTTCGTGCTTGCGCTGCATGCCATCTGGTCGGCATGGAACGACGGTACCCGGTTGCGGTTCGAGGGCGAGTTCTACACGCACAAGCTGATGACACCGATGTTCACTCCTGAGCCGCAGATGTCCTGGGTGGCACCGAAGATCTTCATCGCCGCCGTCGGCGAGGCGATGACCGACATGTGCGGCGAGGTCGCCGACGGCCTGCTGGCACATGCCTTCACGACCCGGCGATACCTGCACGAGATCACCATGCCCGCGGTGCAGCGCGGCCTGCAGCGCTCCGGTCGCGATCGCAGCGCATTCCAGGTCGCCTGCCCGGTCTTCGTCGTTACGGGAAGCGACGAACAAGAAATGAGCGCCGGCGCGGTGGGGGTCCGCAAGCAGATCGCCTTCTACGGTTCGACACCGGCATACCGCAAAGTCCTTGAGTTGCATGGCTGGGGCGACGTGGCCGACGAACTGCACCGGCTGTCGCGGCAGGGCGAATGGGACGCGATGGCGATGCTGATCGACGACGACATCCTGAACGCTTTTGCGGTGGTCGCGACTCCGGACAAGCTCGCGACCGCGCTCAAGGACCGCTGTGAGGGCGTCATCGACCGGGTGATGCCCTCGTTCCCCCGCACCCTTCCCGCCGACACCGTCAAAGCAGTGCTGAACGAGTTGCGCCAATGAGGAGTTGCTAGTGAGCACACCCACGATGGATGACGCCGCCAAGGTGCTGGCCGACCCGCAGGCCTATACCGACGAGGTGAAATTGCATGCGGCGCTGGCACATTTGCGGGCCAATGCTCCCGTTTCCCGGGTCGAGGTGCCGAACTACGCACCGTTCTGGGCAATCACCAAGCACGTCGACATCATGGACGTCGAGCGCAACAATGCCTTGTTCACCAACTGGCCGCGTCCGGTGCTGACGACGACCGAAGGCGACGAGTTGCAGGCCGCCGCCGGTGTCCGCACGCTCATCCACCTCGACGACCCCCAGCATCGCGTGGTGCGGGCGATCGGCGCGGACTGGTTCCGGCCCAAGGCGATGCGGGCGATGAAGGTCCGCGTCGACGAGCTGGCCAAGAACTATGTCGACAAGATGCTGGCGGTGGGCCCCGAATGCGATTTTGTGCAAGAGGTCGCGGTGAATTACCCGCTGTACGTGATCATGTCGCTGCTGGGGATACCGGAATCCGACTTCTCGCGGATGCTGAAGCTCACCCAGGAGCTGTTCGGAAGCGACGACAGCGAGTTCAGGCGCGGCAGCAGCAACGAGGATCAGCTGCCGGCGCTGCTGGACATGTTCGGCTATTTCAACGGTGTGACGGCGTCACGGCGCGAGCAGCCGACCGAGGATCTGGCCTCTGCGATCGCCAACGCCCGTATCGACGGCGAGCCACTATCCGACATCGAGACGGTGTCGTACTACCTGATCGTTGCCACGGCCGGCCATGACACCACCAGCGCGACCATCTCCGGCGGCCTGCAGGGTCTGGTCGAGAACCCCGACCAATTGCACCGTCTGCGTGACGATCTCGACCTGATGCCGCTGGCCGTCGAAGAAATGATCCGATGGACCACTCCGGTCAAGGAATTCATGCGGACCGCGGCCGAGGACACCGAGGTGCGGGGCGTTCCGATCGCGGCGGGGGAGTCGGTGCTGCTGTCATACGTATCAGGTAACCGGGACGAGGATGTCTTCGCCGACCCGTTCCGCTTCGACGTGGGCCGCGATCCCAACAAGCATCTAGCTTTCGGATACGGCGTGCACTTCTGCCTGGGGGCCGCCCTGGCTCGTATGGAGGTCAGCAGCTTTTTTGCCCAGCTCGTGCCGAGGCTGAAATCGATTGAGCTGACTGCTGATCCGGAGTTCGTCGCGACGACGTTCGTCGGCGGGCTCAAGCATCTGCCGGTCCGCTATTCGTTGCGCTAGGCGGCCTCATCGTCATCACCGTCGCGCAGCAGTTTTTCGGGGTGGTGGTAGGTGTTGGTGCGTGGTTGTCCGTGGTCGTGGTGTGGGGGTGGGATCCATTCGGTGTGGCCGCGGGTGTTTTTGCGGGTGGTCCAGCCGTGGTCGGCGAGTTGGTGGTGGGGGCCGCAGGCCAGGGTGAGGTTGTCGATCGTGGTGTCGGGGTGGGTGGCATAGGGCGTGCAGTGGTGGACGTCGCACAGGTAGCCCGGCGCCGTGCAGCCCGGTGCCGTGCAGCCGCGGTCTTTGGCGTACAACACAAGTCGCTGGGCCGGCGAGGCTAACCGTTTGGTGTGATAGAGCGCCAGGGCTTGGCCGTGGTCGAAGATGGCCAGGTAGTGGTGGGCGTGGGAGCCCAGCCGGATCACATCCGACATGGGCAGCAGGGTGCCCCCGCCGGTCAGACCGCGGCCCGGCACCGCTTCTCTAGTTCCTGCAGGGTGGTGGTGACGACGATGCTCGCGGGTAGCCCGTTGTGTTGCCCGAGTTCCCCGGACGCGAGCAGGGCGCGGGCGGCGGTGAGTAGCGCGTCGTGGGTGCGCTGGGCGGCGGTGCGGGTGTCGCCCTGGATCGCCGCCTGTGAGGGGGTGCCGCTGACACACGGGGTCTCGTCGGCGGGGTTGCCCATGCCGGGGGCGGCGAGCTTGGCGAACACCGCATCCCAGGTGGCGCGCGCTTCGGGGGTCAGCCACCCGCTGAGCCGACGACATCCCGTCCACATCCTGGTTGCCGAGGGTCACACCGCGGCGTTGGGCGCGATCGACATCGGTGAAGTCGCCGTCGGGGTTGAGGCAATCGGTGAGTTTGTCGGCGAGTTTGGCGAGCTCGTCGGGGCGGTGCTCGAGACCCAGGCGGGCCAGTTGGGCTTCGGCTTTGGCGCGGGTTTCCACATCCACGAAATCGGGGAGCCGATGCCAGAACGCGCGGATCACCGCGACATGGCCGGGACCCAGGACGCCGTCACGCTGCGCGGCGGCGGTGGCTTCCAGCACCGGCGCCAACGGTTCGCCGTTGAGCGCGCGGCGCGCACCGAGGTCGGCGGCCTCGTGCACGCGCCGCGACGCCTCGGCACGGCTGATCCGCAACCGGTCCGCCAGCACCGCCGCCGGTTTGCCACCCAGCACCGCCTGATCCTCATGCGCTAGCTCGGTGATCAGCGCGTGCTCGACGGCGGGCAGTTGCCGGCGAAACACCTCGAAGCTTTCCAACACGTTCAACCGTTCCGGGGTGGTCAGCACATCGAACGTCAGATCCAGCGCGCGCTTCACCGCAGCCCGCAGACCGTCGAGAACCTCGACGACCTCCTCACGACTACTAGAACGCATGTTCGAATGATAATCAACACGTCTGACAGGTGCGGAAAGTTATCCACAGCGAAACCAAAGTCACACAAGTGATTTGAGAGCCGAGCGAAAAGCGGCTACGAGTACAGCCGACACCGCTCGATGAGTATCTCGGCCATCTGCCGGGGCTCGCTGATCATCAGATCGTGACACGTGTCGATGGGAATCAGCGTCTGCACACCGCCGAGTGCGGCGATGCTGCGCAACTGGGTGCGCCGAAACAGGGCATGGTCGCGCAACGTCAGGATCCAGGTGCGTGGGACATCTTCGGGTAGATCGCTGCGGTCGACCGGCTCGGCAATCAGCGTCGTCGCCTCGGGGTGAATCCGCGACAGCGTGAAGCGGCGTTGCGCCCGGGTCATGCCGTTGCAGAACATCAAGCGGCTCAAGAGATGAGGAGTGACCGATGGTGGTCGCCGCAACCGCACCGCCCGGCGCACATACCAGGCCAGCGGCCCGACGAGCGTGTCGACGATCGCCGTTCCTTGCACGGGCAGGCAGGCGGCCGCCAGGATCATCTCCCGGACGCGCGCCGATCCCAACGAAGCCACTATGCCGGGCAACGTCAGCCCGGCAAGCGAATGACCAACCATGACAACGTCACCCAATCCGGCGGCGTCGACCTGCGCCACGGCGGACCGCACGCAGTCGGCGATACCGACCACCGTCAGATCGCCGGCTGTCGCGCCGTGGCCCGGCATATCGACGGCGAGCACCGGCAGCTGCGGCGCCAACCGGCACAACTCGTCGATGACCAATTCCCAGCAGTCCGCCGAATGCTCGCCGCCGTGAACCAGTACCAGAGCCGGCGAGCGCAGGCTATCCGATTCCGAAATCGATGACACCACGGATGATTTCGCCGTTGAGCAAGTCGGCGTAGGCGTCGTTGATGTCGTCGAGACGGTAACGCCTGGTGATCATCTCGTCGAGCATCAGCTGCCCGCTCTGGTAGAGCTTGGCCAGCTGACCGATGTCGGATTTCATATTGCACGAACCGAAGATGGTGCCGGCCAGCGTCTTGTTCATCAGAATGAAGTCCTGCAGGTTGATCTTCACCGACTGGGTCAACTGCGACGTCATCCCGGTGAGTACGCAGGTGCCGCCCTTGCGGGTCAGGGCAACGCCATCGCGGACGTCCTCGCGGCTCATCAACGACGGCGAGACCACCACGGCATCGGCCATCACCCCATAGGTGAGGCCCCGAACCAGGTCCATGGCTTCTTCGGCGGACGACGCAGTGTGTGTCGCGCCGAACCGCAATGCCGACTTCTGTTTGAACTCAACGGGATCGACGGCAACGATCTGCGCGGCGCCGTTGATCCGGGCACTCTGGATGGCGGCCGTGCCGATGCCACCGACGCCGATCACCACGACGGTGTCACCGGCACGCATGTTCGAGCGGTTGGACACCGAGCCGTAACCCGTCGGAATCGCGCAGGACAGCAGTGCGATCGGCGTCAGCGGGAGCTGCTGGTCGACCTTCACCAGCGAATTCGTCGATGCCACAGTGTGTTCGGCGAAGGTCCCGACCTTGGCGAGATGGCCCAGGTCCCGGCCGTCGGATGTGTGGTGACGGAACGTGCCGTCGGTGGGCATGCCCGGGATCATGGTGCCGATTCCGGCATCGCAGATGTATTCGGCTCCGGTTGCGCACCAACGGCATTGGCCGCACGCAGCGACGAACGACATCACCACGTGATCGCCGGGGGCGTAGTCGGTGACGCCCGGACCGACCTCTTGCACGATGCCCGATCCCTCATGCCCACCGATCATCGGGAACATGGTTGGCAGACCCATCGACTTCATGACCTCGTTGGGCGCGGACATGTCGCCCTTGAGAATGTGGTCGTCGGAGTGGCACAGCCCGGCCGCGGCCATCTTGACCAGAACTTCGCCCGTCTTTGGGGAATCGAGCTCGAATTCCTCGACGGACCACGGGCCGCCGACGTCGTGCAGGATCGCGGCGCGGCTTTTCATGCGACCGGGGTGAAGGTCACGGGCAGACTGTTGGGCGAGCGGAACGTGACCCCGACGATGCGGGTCTCGTCGTCGGGTTCGAGCCTGAGATTTTCGACGCGGTCTAGCAGGCTGTCCAGCATCACGCGGGTTTCCAAGCGCGCCAAGTGCATTCCAAGGCACATGTGGATGCCGCCGGCAAACGCGATGTGCGCCTGGCGCGGTCTCGTGATATCGAAGGTGTTGGAGTCGGGCCAGCGGCTCTCGTCGCGGTTGGCCGATCCCATGCATAGGTCGACCTGGGCGCCGGCCGGAACTGTCGTGCCGCTGATGTCGACGTCGCGGGTCGTGGTTCGCATGACCATGGTCAGCGGGGTCTCGACGCGCAGCCCCTCTTCCATGGCCGCGGGAATCAGCGAGCGGTCCCGCTGCACCATCGCCAATTGCTCGGGATGGGTGAGCAGCAGATAGAGCAGGTTGCCCGAGGACCGGTAGGTCGTCTCGAGCCCGGCGGGCAGCAGCAGCCGCAGGAACGCGATGATCGCCTCGTCGTCGAGTTTCTCGCCGTCGATCTCCGCGGTGCACAGGTCGCCGATGATGTCGTTGGTGGGCTTGCGGCGGCGTTGCTGAACCTGGTCGGAGAAGTAGGTGTGCAATTCGCCGGCCGCGACCAGTCCCGCCTCGATGTCGGTCTGGATCGAGATGAGGCCGAGCGACAGTCGCCGGAACATATCGAGGTCTTCGCGGGGCAGTCCGAGCAGTTCCGAGATGATCCGGGTGGGGAATTCGAATGTCAGCGCCTTCACCAGGTCGGCGTGGCCGTCGGCCTTGATCTCGTCGACGAGCTGGTTGCAGACCGGACCGATGACCGACGGCTCCCACCGCTCCAGTGCGGTGGCGCGGAAGGCCTTGGCGACCAGGCTTCGGTGGTCATGGTGTTCCTTGCCCTCCATCGCCAGGATGGTGTGGCCCATCACCAGGCCGATCGTCTTCTCGTAGGCGGCGGAGGTAAAGGCCTTTTCGTCGCGGAAGGCCTGGAAGACGCCGTCGTAGCCGAACAGCACGTATTCGTCGTCCGGCTTCAGCTCCGGCGGCAACATCTCGATGTCCATGAACGTGCCGTGGAACACCGGATCGGTGTGCCGCATGTATTCGAAGTACGGGTAGGGGCTGGTTTCGCCGGTGGTGTCGAGGACGACCGGCTGATCCCCAACTTCGGACTGTTCGGTGCGCAGCGTCATTGCCGCTCCTTCGTGACCGGGAATTTCGCTATCATAATATAAATAGCAACGAAGCCCAACGGCTTGTGGCGGTTACCGTAGCAAGGACAGTATTAACTGTGGTTGAACGTCGTCTCATCTGCTCGCTCGACGACTTGCCGCCGGGCGCGATGAAACTGGTCGACGTCGGCAAGTTCGGCGTCGGCGTGTACAACGTCGCCGGGTCGCTGCACGCGATCGTCAACTACTGCTCCCATGAGGGCGCTCCGCTGTGTGAGGGCCTGCTGGGCGGCACCAATGAATTCGCGCCCGACGAACCAGGCGGTCTAAAACGGGTGAAGGACGGACAAATTGTCCGATGCCCTTGGCACAACTGGGAATTCGACGTGACGACAGGGCAGAACCTGGCCGATCCCAAGCGGCGGATCCGCACCTACGACGTCGACGTCGCCGACGGGAAGGTGTATCTGACCGCATGATCGTCGACGCCAACGTGCAGCCGCACTTTCGCTACAACGCCGAGGTTCGGCGCTATCTCCCGGCCGCCCACAAACTCCGCTCCATCCCCGACGTCGAACAGCAGTGGTACCAGGCGCCGGGCGGAAACTACCGTCAGGATCTGTACGGCGAGCACTATCCCGGATCCGATCGCGAGACCGTCGCCCGTCATCTGTTCGACGAAGCCGGTGTCGACTACGCGGTGTTGAACCCGTTGACCCGCGGCAACATTGCCGACTATCTGCTCAACAGCCGAATCTGCGCCGCGGTCAACGACTGGCTGCTGGACCGCTGGCTGGAGCCGGACACCACCAACCGCTTCCGCGGCACCATCCGGGTCAACCCGGAAGACCCCAAGGGTGCGATCGCCGAGATCGAACGCCTTGCCGCACATCCCAAGCTGGTGCAAGTGGGCGTCCCCTTGCAATCGCGGGAGCCCTACGGCAAACCGATGTTCGAGCCGATCTGGGAGGCCGCCGCCGGCCACGGGCTGCCGGTGACCGTTCATATCAACGGCGGCAACGGCGTGGACTACGCGCCCACGTTCGCCGGTCACGCCGGCACGTATCCCGGCTACGCGGCCTTCATGCCGCTGAACTACTTCGTCCACCTGGCGACGCTGATCGTCGAGGGCACGTTCGGGCGACATCCAGAGCTGCGGTTCGTCTTCGCCGACGGCGGATACGACATCTTGACCCCGCTGATGTGGCGGCTGGACACGTTCTGGTTGTCGATGCGTGATCAGACGCCGTGGGTCGATCGCTATCCCAGCGACTACCTCCCCGACCATGTCCGGTTCTGCTCGTCATCGTTCGACGGACCGACCGATCTCGGCCAGATGCAGCGCTGGATGGAGTTCTCTGGTAAAGCCGATCTGCTGATGTATGGATCGGGCTATCCGCACTGGTCGGCTATTTCGCCCGCGGATGCCACCGCCGGGTTGGACAGTGCGCAATGCGACAACGTCTTGTGGCGCAACGCCGCCCGACTTTACGGACTGACCGCTCCGACGAAAGGGAGCATCCGATGACCATTATCGAACGTGCCGAACCGCACACGCAGGACGAAATCGCGGTCGCCATCGTCGATACCGACGTGCATCCAATGCCGGTCTCGACCGACGTCCTCAAGTCCTACGCGCCACCGGAATGGGTCGACCAGATCTGGCCGACCGGGAACGCGGTCACACCGCTGCCGCACTTCTACGACACCCCGGATTCGTACAAGACGATGTCGATGCGAGTCGACGCGGCGCCGCCCGGCGGTGGATTCGCCGGGACCGATCCGGACTACGCGGCCCAGCAACTGCTCGTCGACGCCGGAATCAGCATCGCCACGCTGGAACCGATGTGCGATGCCCAGTTGCCGCAGGCCGAACACGTGCTGAAGGCCACCTACAACGACTGGTTGGCCGATGTCTGGCTAGACCGAAACAACGCTCACGGCCGGTGGCGCGGATCGATCAGCGTCACCGCCCAGGCGCCCGACTTGGCGGCGCGCGAAATTCAGCGGTGGGCGGGGCACCCGTACATGGCGCAGGTCTTGATGACGCCGCAGACCCGCGGAATCCCCTTCGGCAACCCACATTTCGACCCGCTCTACGCGGCCGCCTCGGCGAGCGGACTACCGGTGGCCACCCACTTGATGGGACAGACGCCCTTCGAGCTGATCCCGATCTACCCGGTCGGCAATCCTGCGCACTGGCACGACTTCTTCGCGTCGTGGCCGCTGCTGTACGTCTCTCATCTGATGAGCCTGGTGTTCGACGGCGCCTTCGACCGGCACCCCGACCTTCGGGTGGTATTCGTCGAGGGCGGATTCACCTGGGCCATGCCGGTGATGTCGCGCATGGACCGGATCTGGGAGGCGCGGCGAGCCGATCTCCCGCATGTGCGCCGCCGTCCGTCCGAGTACGTCCGCGAGCATGTCCGGTTCACCACCCAGCCGCTGGAAGATGCGGACGTCAAACAGTTCCGCGAGTACCTGGAGTTGATGGACCTCGGCGACAACCTGATGTTCTCCACGGACTATCCGCATTGGAGCTACGACGCGCCGACCTACGCGATCAACCGCTTTCCGGCGGCGCAGCGGGAGCGAATCATGCGCGGCAACGCCACCGCGTTGTACGGGCTTCCGTCTCGCGTCAAAGCCCTGCCCGGGGAGCTGCCCTCGCCGGCGGCTTGAATAGGGTGACCTGACCACGCCGAAGGACGAGAGCATGACGACTGCGACCGATCGCGCAGGTGCCGCACGGCCCAGAGGGATCAGCCGAATCGACCCGGCACTGCGTGAGGTGGCGGCCGGTTTGGACATCGCCGAGTTCCGGACCGAGTCGCTGCCGGCCGAACGGGAGCGGGCAAACCGGCTGGCCGCCGAGCGCGCCGCCACGGCCGAGCTTGGTGACGTCCTCGTCGAGGACCGCGTCATCGCCGGTCCGGACGGCGGGCAGCTCGGTCTTCGCCTTTACCGGGGCCCCGTCACGTCGGCGGCGCCGTTGGCGATCTACGCGCACGGCGGCGCCTTCGTCACCGGCAACCTCGACACCGACCACGCGCACTGCGTGCGGCTGGCCCGCGACGCGCACTGCCTGGTGGTGTCGGTCGACTACCGGCTGGCGCCCGAGCATCCCTGCCCGGCAGCGCTCGACGACGTGGATGCGGCATTCCGTCACGCCGTCGAAAACAGCGCGGACTTCGAGGCCGACGGCACCCGGGTGGTGGTGATGGGCCGCGACGCGGGCGCGGCACTGGTCGCGGCGTTGGCCCAGCGCACGTTCGACCTGGAGGGCCCGACGATCCTGGCTCAGGTGCTACACCAGCCGATGCTGGACTCCGATGCGACGCCGTCGCGGCGGGAATTCCAGCGCACGCCGGGTCTCAACGGCCCCGCGGTGAGCCGGGCCTGGACCCACTACCTCGGTCACGGCGCTGCGACGACGCAGCACGTGCCGGCGCATCGGGCGAACCTGGAAGGTCTGCCTCCGGCATTCATCAGTTGCGCCGAGATCGACCCGTGCCGCGACGAAGCCATCGACTACGCCAACCGGTTGCTCCATGCCTATGTGCACACGGAATTGCACGTGGTCGCGGCGACCTTTCACGGCTTCGACTCGGCGGTGCCGGACTGGGTGGTCTCTCAGGAGAGCACCGCGCTGCACGCACAGACGCTGCGGCGGTCGTTCGCCGTATAGCGGCCGATCAGAGCGGATCGAACTTGGTGATCAGCCACCGGCCGTTCACCTTGTTCAGCGACACTTTCACGGCGCTGGCAGCCATCGACGGATCCGGCCGCTCCTTGCTGGCGGTGGCCTGGTTGACAAAAACCAGCACCTCGGCCGAACCCGGGTGTAGGTCGGAGACAGCCGCGCCGACCACCTGCGCGGTGGTCATGACGCCCTTGGACTTCGCGGCCGGCGTGACGACCTGCTTGGTGAAGTCGCTGTAGTAGTTCAGGAAGTCGCCGCTGAGGTGGGACTTCGCCGCGGCGAAGTCTTGGTCGAGAGTGTCGGGCTTGTACGACAGCAGGGCCACCGTGCCGTCCCTCGCTGCGTTGACGACGCTTTGCCCGACCGCGCTGTCGGTCTGCTGTTCCGGCCGGTACTGGGTGAAATACAGCCAACCAGCGAGACCAGCGGAGGCCAACAGGGTCAGCAGCAACACCAGCGGGACGACCGGGATGACAGGGATTCGACGCTCGACCTCGCCGGTGCGCTGTTCGTCGGAGGCGGTGGAGTCTTCGGAGGCGACGGCTGAGTCTTCTTTGCTGTCAGTCGACTTGTCGATCTCGACACCTTCGGTCGGCTCGACGTCGGCTCCAGCGTCGTCGTCGCTCACAGCACGAACTCCACTTTCGATACCTTCAGGTCGTCGCCGTCGTGCACCACACTCACCCGGAACCGAAACGTCCGCGGTTGGTCTTTGGCGCCGGCGATGTTGGTGACGCGCTCGTTGGCCAGCACGAGAACGACCGCGGAGTCTTCGTTCATCGACTCGACTGCGGTCGCGGCGACGGACCCTTCGGTCACCGCTTTGGAGTCCTTCACCACCGACTCGAAATCCTGTGCGCGCTTTTGGAAGTCATCCTTGAACTCGCCGGTGGCGATGTCGAGCACGCGCTGTACGCCTTCCTTCGCCTTGTTGTAGTCCAGCGAGGTCAGGTTGACGACGCCCTGTCGGGCGGTCGCGACATACGCCGCGGCCCGCTGGCGCTCCTGGACGACGTTGTGATGCCGCCAGGCCATCCAACCGCTGGCGCCGAGGAGCCCGACGATGGCGACCACCGCGGCAATGGACAGCGCCAACGCCACATTCAGCCGCCGCCGTTTGGACGATTCGGCGTCGACGGAATCGGTCGGCTCGGGGGTCTCCTGGGTCTTGGCCGGCTCGGCTGCCTCGTCGGTGGCTTCGACGGTGGCATCGTCGGCCTCGTCGGGGTTTGGAGCGGTCACCTCGACTGAGGCCTCGGCCTCGCGCCGCAGCTTGATGGCCCGGGCCCGCGCGCGGGCGGCCGCCGCGAGGGCTTCGGCCTCAGCAGCTTCGGCCTCGGCCTGCTCGGCCAGCGCGATCGCATCCAGCTTCGCCTTGGCGGCGTCCTGCGACACTTCGTCGGCGTCAGCCATGACGGGCGTGGCTCTTCAACGTCATTATCGATCGAACTCCGGTATCTCTTACGGTATTGCTCATTGCTACCATCGGGTCACCCGCGACCACCGACTGGGACGCCAGGTTTAGCCAGGTCCAGAAAGGCCCCAGCCAGCATCATGACTGCCGTCGATTCCCCCGAAAAGATACTCTTCGCCTCCACCACCCAAGCATTTCTGCAAAAAGAGGTTCCGCTGAGCCGGGTGCGGGACTTGCACTCTCAGGGCGTCGCGTTCGAGCGAGCCTGGTGGCAGCGAGCCGCGGAACTGGGCTGGACGGCATTGCTCGTTCCCGAGGAACTGGGCGGCGGCAGCGTCTCGGGCGACGGCTTCGCCGACTTGGCCATGGTCGCCGAACAACTCGGAAAGACGGTGGCTCCCGGCCCGTTGTTTCCGGTCAGCGTTGTGCTGGCGGGTCTGGTGGAATCCGCCGAGCCGCAAGCACATGCGGAGACGATCGAGTCGCTGATCGCCGGTGAGACGGTCGCGTCGTGGGCCGTGTACGAGCCGGGGCAGGGTTGGGCGCCGAACGAGCCGACCGTCACCGCGACGGCGACCGACTCCGGTTACCGCATCGACGGGGTCAAGGATCGCGTGGAGGCCGGCGCGCAATCCGACCTGCTGCTCGTGGTTGCCCGCACCGACGACGGCGTGCGCCAATTCCTGGTTCCCACCGACGCCGCGGGCGTACACATCGAGCCGCAACAGTCGATCGACATGGTCAAGCAATACGCCCGTGTGCAATTCGACGGCGTTGACGTCGACCACGCCGCGGCTCTCGGTGGCACGGCCGACATCGACCGGCAGAGTCAGATCGCGCAAGTGCTGCAGTGCGCCGAGGTGGTCGGCATTCTGCAGACCGTTTTCGACTTCACCGTGGCGTGGGCGCTGGACCGGCACAGCTTCGGCCGCCCGCTGGCGTCCTATCAGGCGCTCAAACACCGGTTCGCGGATATGAAGATGTGGCTGGAAGCGTGCCGCGCCACGACTGCCGTAGCGGCGGCGGCCGTCTCGAAGCGGGCCCCCGATGCAACGTTGTCGGCCGGCATCGCCAAGTCCTATGTCGGAGAGATGGCTACCGAGATCATCCAGGCCTGCGTGCAGATGCACGGCGGTATCGGTGTCACGTGGGAACACGATCTGCACGTGTACCTCCGGCGAGCTGTGTTGTACCGCTCCATGTTCGGTACACCCGAGGAGCACAATCTGCGGGTGTACGCGCTTCAGGAGTCGGCACAGGCGCCGAGGTCCGCCTGATGACCGAGATCGCGGGCACAGTGACGGACGCCGAGACTGTCGACGACTTTCGGGCCCGCGCGCGAGCCTGGCTGGCCGAGAACATGCCGCCCATCGACCCGGCGCACCCGCCGGCGGCCCTCCGCGACGAGGAGCGCTGCTGGCTGCGCGCCCGCGAACTCCAAAAGCGGCTCTATGAAGGCGGCTTCGCCGGCATCTGCTTTCCGCGCGAGTACGGCGGACTGGGTCTGGACTACGAGTACCAGAAGGCGTTCAACGACGAGAGCCTCGGCTATGAGATGCCGCTGATCCTCAACACGCCGACGTTCACGATCTGCTGCGCGACGTTGTTGGACACCGCCGGCGAGGAGCAGAAACGTCAGCACATCGGCGCCGCGCTGCGCGGTGACGAGATCCTGGTCCAGCTGTTGTCCGAGCCGAGCGGCGGCTCGGACCTCGCGGGCGTGCTCACCCGTGCCGAGCGGGACGGCGACCGCTGGGTGCTCAACGGCGCAAAGACGTGGAGCACCAGCGCATTCGGCGCCGACTATGGCCTCTGCCTGGCCCGCACCAATTGGGATGTGCCCAAACATGACGGCCTGACCATGTTCTTGGTGCCGATCAAGCATCCCGGAATCACTTTGCGGCGCATCACCCAATTGAACGGCTCGACGGAGTTCTGCGAGGAGTTCCTCGACAACGTCGACGTCGGCGACGATGCGGTGGTCGGTGAGGTCAACGACGGGTGGTCGGTGGCGTCGCGCCAGCTGTATCACGAGCGCCGCGCGGTGGGAATGGGGTCGGAATTCGCCAGCGGTAGCGGCAGCGAGGGCGGTCGCGCGACACCGGTGAATTACAGTCGATTGCTCGCGAAGACCGGGCAATCCGACGACGAGCGGGCGCGGCAGATTGCCGGACGGGCGTTGGTGCACCGCGCGGTCAGCGACCAGCTCGGCGCGCATGTCTTTCGCAGCGTGAACGACGGCTCGCTGCCGCCCGCCGCCGGAACCCTACTTCGGCTATTCCATGCCGAGACAGTCACTTTGGAGATGGACGCCGGGCTGGCCATCACCGGAACGGCCGGCGTCGTCGGCGCCGATGGCGACGGACTGGAGGCCGGTATGCGTTACCTGTCCCGTCAAACGGTCTGCATCGGCGGTGGCACCAGCGAGTTGGCCCGCAACGTGATCGGCGAGCGGGTGCTGAACTTCCCGCGCGAGTTCGCCGCCGACCGCGGCGTGCCGTTCAATCAGGTCAAGCACGGCAAAGCCGAACGCTAGACCGTGCGCGTCAATCGGTTCGCGAGCAGTTCGGCGAACCGCGCCGGGTCCTCGGGTGCGTTGCCCTCGGCGAGAAGCGCAGCGCCGTAGAGTAATTCGGCGGTCTCGCCGTTCGTGGGGTCGTCGCCGCGGTCCTTGTGGGCCTGCAGCAGACCGGTGATCAGCGGGTGGGTCGGATTGAGCTCCAGGGTTCGCTTGCCGACCGGGACGTCCTGGCCGGTGGCCCGGTAGATGCGGGCCAGCGAAGGGGTGATACCGAAGGCGTCGGTGATCAGGCAGGCAGGCGAGTCGGTCAGGCGCGTCGACAGTCGCACTTCCTTGACGTGCTCGCTGAGCGTCTCGGTGAGCCAGGCGAGCAGGTCGGCGAAATTCTCTTCCTGCTCCTTGCGCTCGGCCTCGTGCTCCGACTTCTCTTCCTCGGTGTCGAGGTCGACGTCGCCCATGGCGATCGACTGCAACGGCTTGCCGTCGAATTCGGTGACCGAGCCCAGCCAGATCTCATCGACGGTGTCGGAGAGCAGCAGTACCTCATAGCCTTTGGCCTTGAACGCCTCGAGGTGTGGGGTGTTGAGAATCTGCCGGGGCGATTCACCGGTGGCGTAGAAGATCTGCCGCTGGCCCTCTTTCATTCGCTCGACATACTCGGCCAGCGTGCTGAGTTGGTCCTCGCTGTGGGTCGACGCGAACGAGGAGATTTCCAGCAGCGCCTCCTGATTGTCGAAGTCCCGCATCAGTCCTTCTTTGAGAACCTTGCCGAACTCGCCCCAGAAGGTGCGGTAGTCGTCGGGCCGCTCGGACTGCAGCTCCTTGATGGTCGAGAGAACCTTCTTGGTCAGGCGGCGCCGGATTGCGTTGATCTGCCGGTCCTGCTGCAGGATCTCGCGCGAGACGTTCAGCGACAGATCCTGAGCGTCGACCACACCCTTGACGAAGCGCAGGTATCGGGGCATCAGCTGGTCGCAGTCACCCATGATGAAGACGCGTTTAACGTACAACTGCACACCGGTGGCGGCGTCGGGCTCGTAGAGGTCGAGCGGGGCCCGCGATGGAATGAACAGCAGCGCTTGGTATTCGAACGTACCCTCGGCCTTCATCGAGATGACCTCGAGCGGCTCGTCCCAGGCATGCGCGATGTGCTTGTAGAACTCCTTGTACTCCTCGTCCGAAACCTCGTCTTTGGACCGGGCCCACAGCGCCTTACCCGAGTTGAGGGTCTCAACCTCCTTGGTGACGGTCTCTTCGCCGTCTTCCTCGGACCGTTTCTCGATTTCCATCCGGATCGGCCAGGCGATGAAGTCGGAGTACTTCTTGACCAGCGTCCGAAGCTTCCACTCCGAGGTGTAGTCGTGCAGCGCGTCCTCGGCATCGACCGGCTTGAGATGCAGGGTGACCGACGTGCCCTGCGGGGCTCCCTCGACCGCTTCGATGGTGTAGGTGCCGTCGCCGCTGGACTCCCACTTGGTGGCCTCGCTGTCGCCGGCCTTGTGCGTGAGCAATTCGACCTTGTCGGCCACCATGAAGGTGGAGTAGAAGCCGATGCCGAACTGGCCGATCAGCTCTTCCGAAACGGTGGCGTTCTTGGCATCGCGTAGCTGTTGGCGCAGCTCGGCGGTCCCGGATTTGGCCAGCGTGCCGATCAGGTCGACGACCTCGGCACGGGTCATGCCGATGCCGTTGTCGCGAATGGTCAGGGTGCGCGCGGCGGTGTCCACGTCGACCTCGATGTGCAGATCCGAGGTGTCGACGTCCAGGTCTTTGTTGCGAAACGCCTCGATCCGCAGCTTGTCCAACGCGTCAGAGGCGTTGGAGATCAACTCACGCAGAAACGCGTCTTTGTCGGAATAAACCGAATGGACCATCAAGTCCAGGAGTTGTCGCGCCTCGGCTTGAAACTCCAACTGTTCGACGCCGGAACTCATGAGATTCCCCTTTACCAGACGGTATTCGAGGGCAGGCTACCGGATGCGCCGTGAGCGGGCGCAGCGGCACCTTCCGGTGTCTTTCCTATCTTTAGTAGAATAGATAGTATAGATTTTTGTCAGCCTGTCCTGCAATGACGCAGCGCCGTGTGGCTCCCGTGTCGAATGGCTTGAGCGCCAATGTAGGTCGCGTCTGGCGAGCACATGAGAAGGGATCGGCTATGGGCCGGGTAACGGGCAAAGTCGCGGTGGTCAGTGGAGCAGCGCGAGGCCAGGGCCGATCGCATGCGCGCACGCTCGCCGCCGAGGGCGCCGACATCATCGCGATAGACCTCTGCGAAGACATCGAGACCAACGAGTATCCGCTGGCTCGGCCGGAAGATCTGGACGAAACCGCTCGACTGGTCGAGAAGGAGGGTCAGCGAGTCCACACCGAGATCGCTGATGTCCGCGATCGCGCGGCACTGTCGGCGGCCATCGACCGCGGCGTCGCCGAACTGGGTCATCTCGACATCGTGATCGCCAACGCCGGCATCTGCCCGCTGACGGCAGGGCTGCCGCCGCAGGCATTCGCCGACGCCGTCGACGTCGACCTCGGTGGGGTGCTCAACCTGGTGCACGCCAGCCTCAAGCATCTGGAGTCCGGCGCATCGATCATCGTGATCGGCTCCAACGCGGCGTTCATGTCGACGATGAACACCACCGGCATCGACGGCGGCCCCGGTGGAGCGGGATACGCCTTTGCGAAAATCGCTGCCGCACACTATGTCAACGACTTCGCTCGCGCGCTGGCGCCGTTCTCCATCCGGATGAACGCGGTGCACCCGACGAACGTCAACACCGACATGCTGCACAGCACGCCGATGTACCGGGCTTTCCGGCCCGATCTGCCGAACCCGACCCGCGAAGACGCCGAACCCATATTCCCACTGGTGCAGGCGATGCCGATTCCCTACGTCGAGCCCGAGGACATCAGCGAGGCCGTGCTGTTCCTGGCCTCCGACGCCGCGCGCTACGTCACCGGTCAGCAACTACGCGTCGACGGCGGTGGCTTCCTGAAAGTGAAGCCATGGTCGGGCGGCTGAGCAACGCAAGCGAATTGGAAAGGTGGCCGAGCAATGCCTAAAGGCATCATCTACCTGCAGACCATGCCGGTGTCGTCAGACCTCGAGCAGGAGTACCACGACTGGTACAACGACACGCACCTCGCCGAGATCTGCTCGGTGGACGGCATCGTCTCGGCTCGCCGGTTCGCGCCGACCGATGGAGACGGTCCGTTCGTCGCGATCTACGAACTCGACTGCGACGACCTCGACGGTGTTGTCGCGAAGTTGGGTGAGCTGGGTGCCAGCGGAAAGATGTCGTCGCTGCAGTATCTCAGCATGGACAACCCGCCGCCAATTCCCAAGGTGTACCGGGAGATTGGCTCCTACACAAAGTGACTGCGGTGCTCGAAAGACGGCTCTATGAACTGATGGTCCTGATGAAGGCCGCCGATGACCGGCTTTCCAAAGGCATCGGCACCGGGGAGTTCATGTGCGTGTACTGGCCGTCCCGCGGCCAGGAGGCAATCGCCGCCGCCATGGGCGTCTCGCTGCGCGCCGACGACCAACTGGTCACCACCTACCGTGGCCTGCACGACCTGATCGGCAAAGGCGTTCCGCTGGAGGAGATCTACGGCGAGATGATGGGACGCACCACCGGGGCGAGCCGCGGCAAGGGCGGCACCATGCACATCGCCAAACCCGAGATCGGCGTGATGTTGTCGACCGGCATCGTCGGAGCCGGGCCCCCGGTGGCGGTCGGTCTGGCGATGTCGGCCAAACGCAAGGGCATCGACCGCGTCACGGTGGTCAGCTTCGGTGACGGCGCAACCAACACCGGCTCGTTTCACGAGGCAGCCAATATGGCTGCGCTGTGGGATCTTCCGATAGTCTTCGTCTGCCAGAACAACCTCTACGCCGAGATGACACCCACCCGCGACACCATGAAGATCGAGCACGTTGCCGACCGGGCTGCCGGTTACGGCATGCCGGGTGTGCGCGTCGACGGCAACGACCCGCTGGCGGTGAAAGCGGTTCTCGACGAAGCGATACAGCTGGCGCGCAGCGGGGGTGGCCCCACCTTCATCGAGTGCGTGACGTTTCGCTTCCGCGGCCACTACTTCGGCGACCGGATGCCCTATATCCCCAAAGAGCAGTTGGCCGCGGCAATGGATGCCGACCCGGTGCCGAAGTTCCGCGCACATCTCGCCGAGGCCGGCATCTGCACCGAGGCCGAGTTGGACGGCATCGACAGCGAGGCGCTGGCGGCGGTGGAAGCCGCGCTGCAGACCGTGATGAACGCCGAGTCGCCGTCGGCGGACGAACTCGACCGCGATGTGTACGCAACTCCGATCAGGTACCCGGTGTAAAGGCATGGAAGACAAAGAGATGACGATGCGCGAGGCGCTGAACCTCGCGTTGGATCAAGCCCTGCAGGCCGACGACCGCGTGTTCCTGCTCGGCGAGGATATAGCCGACCCGGGAGCCTCGGGGCCGACCGCCGGCCTGTCGACGAAGTACGGCCACGACCGGGTCCTGGACACCCCGATCTCCGAAGCCGCGATCGTAGGCGCGGCCATCGGTGCGGCGATCGATGGAATGTTGCCGGTTGCCGAGATCATGATCATGGACTTCATCGGTATCGCCGCCGACCAGTTGATCAACAACGCCGCCAAGCTGCGCTTCATGACGGCCGGGCGCACCACTGCGCCGATCACCATCCGCACCCAGGTGTATGCGGGGTTGGCCACCGGCGCAACGCATTCACAGAGTTTGGAAGCGTGGTTCATGCACATCCCGGGTATGAAGGTGATCGTGCCGTCGACGCCGCGGGATGGCAAAGGCCTGCTGGCGTCGGCGATCTTCGACGAGGATCCGTGCCTGTTCGTCGAAACGATTCGGCTGCAAGGCAAGAAGGGGCCGGTGCCCGTCGACCCGGACTTCCGGATTCCGCTGGGCCAGGCCGACGTCAAGCGGTCCGGCAAGGACGTGACGCTGATCAGCTACGGCCGTGCCGTGCACGATGCGCTGGCCGCCGCGGAAACCCTGGCCGCACAAGACATCAGCGCGGAGGTCGTCGACTTACGAACGTTGGTGCCGCTCGACGTCGACACCATCGTCGAATCCGTCGGACGGACCCGCCGAGCGGTAATCGTCCACGACGCAGTGCAATTCGCGGGTCCCGGCGCTGAGGTGGCCGCGATCCTGGGGAGCGAGCTGTTCGGAGAGCTGAGGGCACCCATCGAACGGGTGGCCGCCAGATTCGTCCCCAATCCCGCAGCGGCGGCACTCGAGGCGCAGGTGTACCCGTCCCCACAGCGGATCGTCGCCGCCGCTCAGCGCACCCTCGAGAGGGCGGGAGCGCGTGGCTGACTTCACAATTCGCATTCCGCGGGTGTCGGTAGCCGTTTCGGAGGCCGAGTTGACCGATCTGCTCGTGCCCGCGGGCCGACACGTCGAGGAAGGCACGCCAATCTTTGTGATCGCCACCGAGAAGGTGGAACAGGAAATCGAGGCCGGGGCATCGGGCACCGTGCAATGGACCGGCGAGATCGGCACCACATACGACATCGGCGCAGAAATCGGCGTCATTACTCAGGAAAGGTAAACATGGACCTCAACGAAACCCGCGAACGCATCATCTACCAGAAGGATGGCCCGATCGCGAGGATCACCCTGAACTGGCCGGAGAAAGCCAATGCCCAGGACCAGAAACTGGCCGAGGAAGTCGACGCCGCGTTGTTGGATGCTGATCGCGACTACGACATCAAAGTGCTTGTGCTCAAAGCCAATGGCAAGGGCTTCTGCTCGGGACACGCGATCGGCAACAACGCCGTCGACTACCCGTCGTTCGTGGAGAACGCCATGGTGACCGGCAATCCGTGGAAGGCGCAGTCGGATCTCTTCGTCAAGCCGACGCTGAACCTGTGGGAGTTCTCCAAGCCCACCATCGCTCAAGTCCACGGTTACTGCGTAGGCGGCGGCACGCACATGGGCCTGACCACCGACATCGTCATCGCCTCCGAGGACGCCTACTTCTCTTATCCGCCCTTGCAGGGGTTCGGAATGCCGTCCGGTGAATGTTCGATCGAGCCTTGGGTATTTATGAACTGGCGGCGTGCCGCGTACTACCTGTTCACCGCCGAGGTGATCGACGCCAAGAAGGCGCTCGAGGTCGGCCTCGTCAACGAGGTGGTCAAGCGGGAGGATCTCGACGACCGGGTGGACGCGATCGCGCGCCACATCGCCCAGGCACCCTTGACGACGCTGATGCTCACCAAGGCCAACCTGAAACGGGCCTGGGAACTGATGGGCATGCGGGTGCACTGGCAGAGCTCCAACGACCTCGTCGCGCTCGCTTCGATCAGCAAGGATGTGCAGCAACTGATCCAGACTGTGTTCAAGGACAAGGTGCTGCCGTCCGAGCACGCCCGTCGGCAGGCGGCCGCGGCCGCGTCGGGCGACGGCGCGTCAACCGGATAGCCGTGAACATCGCCGATCACGCGATCAGCGCCGGCCCGTCGCCGGCGCTGATCATGTCCGACGGCGACGTGATCTCGTTCGGTGAGCTGCATGCCAGAAGTCAACGCGTCGCCGCAGCACTGCACAGCGCGGGGCTGCGGCCCGGCGACGGTGTGGCCCTGGTGCTGCCGAATCGGCCGGAATTCTTCGAAATCACCTGGGGATGCCAGCTTTCCGGGCTCTATTACACCGCAGTGAACACGCATTTCACCCCCGACGAGGTCGCCTACGTCATCGATGACTCCGACGCCAAGGCTGTCTTCGTCGACGTGTCGATGGCCGATCTCGCGGCGCATCTGGGAGGCTCCGACCATGTCCAGATTGCGGTCGGGGGTGACCTACCCGGCTGGCGGTCCTACGACGACGTGACGACCGCTGCCGGCGACGCGCCGCCGCGGTCGGACGGGTCGGAGATGTTGTATTCGTCGGGCACCACCGGTCGGCCGAAGGCGGTTCGAAGGGCGCTGCCGACCGATGGCAACGGTTCGTGGGCGCAGTCGGTCCTTGAGTTGGCGCTGATCCACAAGTACGGCATGACCGCCGACAGCGTGTACATGTCGCCCGCGCCGATGTATCACGCAGCCGGGGTGAATTACACGATGGCGGTCAATCGTGTTGGTGCCGCGGCGATCATGATGCCTAAGTTCGACGCCGAAGATGTGCTGCGCCTGATCGAGACGCAGCGGGTCACCCACGCGCAGTTCGTGCCGACGATGTTCGTGCGGATGCTGAAATTGCCCGAGGCGGTCCGCCGGCGGTACGACGTGTCGAGCCTGCAGTGCGTGATCCATGCGGCGGCGCCGTGCCCGGTAGATGTCAAGCAGCAGATGATGGACTGGTTCGGGCCGATCATCCACGAGTACTACGGCGGCACTGAGGGATTCGCGGGCACGACGATCGGACCGCATGAGTGGCTGGCGCACCCGGGTTCGGTGGGTGTCCCGATGTCTCCGGTGCACGTGGTCGGCGATGACGGGGAGGAGGTCTCGGTCGGGCAGACCGGTGAGCTCTTCTTCGAAGGCGGGCCGCGGTTCGAGTACTTCAAAGATCCGGCCAAGACCGCCTCGGTGTCCAACGACCGCGGCTGGCGGTCGCTGGGGGACATGGGTTACGTCGACGATGACGGCTACCTCTATCTCACCGACCGGTCGACGTTCATGATCGTTTCCGGCGGCGTGAACATCTACCCGCAAGAGGCGGAAAATCTGCTGGTGATGCACCCCAAGCTAGTCGACGCCGCGGTGTTCGGCGTGCCCAACGACGAGTTCGGCGAAGAGGTGAAGGCCGTGGTCGAACCGGCGGATGGCGTCGCCGCGGGACCAGAACTGGAAGCCGAGCTCCTGCAGTATTGCCGAACCCACCTCGCTGGCTACAAGTGCCCGCGCACAATCGAATTCGATGCCGCACTTCCTCGTGATCCCAACGGGAAGCTCTACAAGCGGCGTATCCGCGAGCGGTATTGGCAGGGGCGGGCGTCCCGGATCGTATGAGGTGACACGATGACCAACCGGACAGCGGTACCGTGGGCGGTGCGTGACCCGAGTCGGATTCCCAAGCAGCGCTACTACGATCCCGAGTTCTACGCGGCCGAAGCCGAACTCTTCTGGCCGCGAGTGTGGCAGATGGCGTGCCGACTGGAAGAGATTCCCAAAGTCGGCGACTTCGTCGAATACGAGATCCTGGACCAGTCGGTGATCGTGGTGCGGGTCGACGCCGACACCGTCCGGGCGTACCACAATGCGTGCCGTCACCGCGGGGTGAAGTTGGTGGAAGGCAACGGCTCACTTCCCGGGGCCCGCCGCACTTTCGTCTGCCCGTTCCACGGCTGGTGCTGGGGCATCGACGGGCGCAACACCTTCGTGCTGCGGCCCGAGGCCTTCGCCGAACACAACATGGCCGCCGACGATCTGCAGCTGGTCGACGTCAAATGCGAACTGTGGGGCGGCTGCGCCTGGATCAACCTCGACAACGATGCTCCGCCGCTACGCAAGTGGATGGAGCCGTTTGCCTCCATCTACGACGCCTGGAAGGTCGAGTCGCTGCGGGTCGAGTGGTGGCAATCCTGTCGGCTACCGGTGAACTGGAAGTTGGCGACAGCCGCATTCATGGAGGGCTATCACGTTCCGCAGACGCACCCGCAGTTGTTGCCGTCGGCGGCGTCCGGTAGCGCGTCGGAGGCGGTGCACCCCGTCGTGGCCGGCAGCCTCTATTTCATGCGGACGCTGGGCGACGGCATGGGCGGGATGACGCATGAGAACGACATCCGCATCGCTGAAGGCATGCAGACTCTTCAGTTGCCGTCGGATCCGGCTGAGGCGCTGGCCGGTTGGCGCAGCGCGCTCAACGACGCGGTGGTGAAATGGCATCGGGCGCGGGGGAGCGCAATGCCCGATTTGAACGACCTGATCCGTCGCGGCATCACCGATGCGATCGGCTTCGCGTTCCCGCATCACTTCATCCTGCCCACCTACAGCAGTGCCTCGTCGTATCGGATCCGTCCGCTCGGGCCGGAGGAGACCTTGTTCGAGATCTGGTCGTTGACCCGCATGCCCGACGACATGTCAACGGGTAGGCCGACGCCTCCTGAGCCTCTGGCGCCGAACGATCCCAGCTGGCCGCCGATCCCCGCGCAAGACTTCTCCAATTTGCCGCGGCAACAAAAGGGGCTGCATTCCAAGGGCTTTGACTACATGCGGTTGTCGGGTCAGATCGAGGGGCTGATCTCGAACTTCGAACGCGTCGTCGACGGCTTCCTCGCCGGTCTGCCCTACGACGCGCTGGTGCCGGCAATTCAGAAGACGAACACCACCATCGACGTACCGATCGCCGATCTCGGTTTCACCTCGGAGGCGCCATGACCACACAATGGGACCGGTCGGTCGACCTGCTGATCGCCGGCAGCGGCGGCGGTGGCATGGTCGCCGGCCTGGCCGCCCTCGACAACGGGCTCGAGCCGCTGATCGTGGAAAAGCAAGCGCTGGTGGGTGGTTCGACGGGATTGTCGGGCGGCATCGTCTGGTTGCCCAACAACCCGCTGATGCGGGCCGAAGGCATCGCCGACTCCCACGAGGACGGGCTGGCCTACCTCGCCGACGTCGTCGGTGACGTCGGCGCGCCGTCGTCGCCCGAACGTCGCGAGATGTTTCTGACCGCGGGCTACGAGATGATCAACTTCTTGACGCGCCGAGGCGTCAAGCTGATCCGCTGCGACGGGTGGAGCGACTACTACCCGAATCACAAGGGCGGCAACGCGGCCGGCCGTGCGGTCGAGGGCATTCCATTCGACGCGGCCGAGTTGGGCGTCTGGCACGACAAGGTCCAGCCGGCGCTGGCCAAGAACTACGGCTATTCAGTCCTGACCAACGAGCTGCGATCGGTGCAGTATTTCAACCGCGCGCCAAGGGCTTTCGCGGTGGCCACCAAGGTTTTCCTGCGCACCGCCGCGGGCAGAGCACGTCGGCGTCAGATCCTGACCAACGGCGCGTCGCTGATCGGCCAGATGCTCAAGGCGCTGATGGAGTTGAGCAACGGCCGGCCGCCGCTGTTGATCAACGCCGCTCTTGCCGACCTGATCGTCGAAAACGGCCGAGTGGTCGGTGCGCGGATCATTCACGACGGCACACCGTTGAACGTCGAGGCGCGCAGGGGAGTCCTGTTGGCCGCCGGTGGATTTGGTCACAATGCTGAGATGCGCCAGAAATACAGCGGCGATCAGCCCAACGACGCGAAGTGGTCGATCGCCAATCCCGGCGACACCGGCGAGGTGCTGCAGACCGCGATGGAACTCGGCGCCAAGGTCGACCTGCTCGACGAGGCCTGGTGGCTGCCTTCGGTGTTCCTGCCCGACAGGGTCGTCGCGGCGTCGCTGGGCTCCGGCCGGCAACGGCCCGGCGCCATCTACGTCGACTCGACCGGCCGGCGGTTCTGCAACGAGTCGAACTCCTACGTCGAAGTCGGCAAGGCGATGTACGCCAACAAGGCGGTGCCGTGCTGGATGATCTTCGACGACGGCTACGTGCGCCGCTATGTCACCAGCGCGAACCCGTTGAAGCGGAATCAGCAGCTGCCGGCCGAGCTGATCGAGTCCGGCGGGGTGAAACGTGCCGACACGATCGAGGAACTGGCTCGCCAGACCGAGCTGCCCGCCGAAGAGTTGACGCGGACGATCCAGCGGTTCAACCAGTTTGCCGCCAAGGGGCTGGACCCCGACTTCGGTCGCGGGCAGTCGGCGTACAACGACTGCCTCGGTGACCCGGGCTACCGGCCCAACGCCGCGGTCGGCCCGCTGGACCGCGCGCCGTTCTACGCGACCAGGGTGCTGCCTGCCGACGTTGGAACGTGTGGCGGCGTGATCACCAACGAGTACGCGCAGGTGCTCGACGAGAAGGATCAGGTGATCGACGGTCTGTACGCCACCGGGAACACCACCGCGACCGTGATGGGCCGAACCTATCCGGGCGCCGGGGCCAGCATCGCCAGCACGATGGTGTTCGGGTATGTCGCCGCGCGGCACGCCGCCGGACGTGCACTGCCGGGGGAACGCAGCCGCTAGGCCTCGTCGTCACCCCGCCGAGTGTGACGCGCAGTCACGGTAGGCGGCGAATGTGACTGCGGCGTCACATTCGAGAGCCGCTAGCCTTCCTCGCGGTCGATGAATTCCCTTGGCTTCAAACCGGATTGCATGAGCTGGGCACGGCGCTCCTGAACGTCGGAGGCCGCGCCGACCATGTTGGTCAGGATGTGGCTCACCTGTAAATGCACCCGCATGCCCATCAACTCGTAGGCCCGCTTGACGCTGTTCTTGACCGCCATCGACGTCGTCAAGGGGACCTGAGCGAGTTTGCGCGCCATCTCCTCGACGGTGCTCTCGAGGTCGTCGCGCGGCACCACCTTGTTGAGCAGACCCCACTCCAGCGCCTCGGCGGCCGACAGCGTCGGCGCCAGCAGCAGCCAGTCCATGGTGCGGTGCCAGTTCATCAGCAGCCACGGTTCGATCATGGTGTGCCCGCCGGGCTCGCCGAGGCTTTGGGCAAGGGGCATCTGGAAATACGCGTCCTCGGATGCCACGCAGAAGTCGGTGAGCAGGCCGAGATAGATGCCACCGCCCATGCAGTAGCCATGGATCTGGGAGATCGTCGGCTTCGGGAATTCCCAGAGGTACAACGTCGGCCATAAGAACAGGTCGGCGGTGCCCTGGTAGAGATCCTCGAAGGTGTCACCGAAATCGGGGTAGGGGTTTTCGTCCGGACCCCAGCGGGCGACATGCCCGCCGCAGAAGCCGTTGCCGTTGGCCTTAAGGATCACGACCCTGATCTCGCGGTCACGGTCGGCTTCGTGTAGACAGGCGTCGACCTCCTGAACGAGCGTGGCGTCCTTGGTGTTGGCCTTGTCGGGCCGGTTCAGGATGATCCGTGCGATCGGTGGTTCGCGTTCGTAGATAACCGCTTCCAGCGTGCGCCGCTCCATGTTGGGGAACCTATTACGGCGACCGGCGGATCAGGCCGAAACGGGCGTACCGACCTTCATGAGTTTCATCAGGTTGCCGCCCATGATCTTGGCGGTGTCCTCTTCGCTGAAGTCGGTGAGCTCGTCGACGAAGCTGATCGGGTCCTTGAGGCCTTCGGGGTGCGGCCAGTCGGAGCCGAACAGCACCCGGTCGGTGCCGACCATGTTGACGATCTCGGTGAACCGGTCCTCCCAGAACGGGGTGATGTAGACGCACCGCTTGAACGCGTCCACCGGGTTCTCGGAGAACGCCTGCGGCATCTTCTTGTACACGCCGGTAAGGCCTTTGAACAGATCCGGCACCCAGTCGGCGCCGTTCTCGATCGACAGGATCCGCAGCTCTGGGTTACGCGACAGCGCGCCGTGGCAGACCAGCGCGCCCATCGCGTCGAGAATCGGCCGGTGCCCCATCGCGAAGCTGCGGAACGGGGTCGGCTTGAACGGCAGGAACTCGTCGCCGGGCTCCCACACGTTCGCGAATTCCGAGTAGCCGCTGTCCGAGGCGTGCATCGACACCGGAATGTCGGCCTTGATGCAGGCCTGCCAGAACGGGTCGAACTCCTCGAGTCCGAAGGAACGGCTGCCCTTGAATCCGGGTACCGGCGCTGGGCGGACCAGCACGGTGCGGGCGCCGCGCTCCAGACACCACTCGAGTTCCTCGAGCGCACGTTCGACGATCGGCAGGGTGATCACCGGGGTGGCGAAGATGCGGTCCTTGTGGTTGAAGGACCACTGCTCGTGCATCCACTGGTTGAGCGCGTGGATGACGTCGTGGGTCATCTCCGGGTCGTCCTTCATGCGCTCCTCGACCAGGCTGGCCAGGGTCGGGAACATCAGCGCGTAGTCGATGCCGAGTTCGTCCATCACCTCGAGGCGGGCGGCCGGCTCACGGAACGCGGGGATGGACTTCATCGGCTCGCCGAGGATCTCGCGGTAGCTCTTGCCTTGGGCGCCGTTGCGGAAGTAGTCCTCCTGTGCGCCCGGCTTGGCGACCACCGAGAAGGTCGGGTTCGGGATGTACTCGCTGATGTGGCCGCGGACCACGATCTTCTTACGGCCGCGGACCTCGACGTAATCGATGACGCGCTTGCGGTTCTCCGGGAGGAACTTGGTGAGCGCTTCCTCCGACTCGTACATGTGGTTGTCGGCGTCGAAGACAGGGAAGGGAAGTTTGCGAGACGGCATGGCGATCTCCTGCTGAGGCTGAATCGTGGGGCTTGGGATTCTCACTTACTGGTAATGACGTTACCACCGGAGCGCAACAGGCCGAAATCACGTCAGGCGGGCGGCCAATCCGGCAGCTTCGGGGTCGCCCCGTCGATGACCGCGAAGTTGACCGTCGCGGTGGCGAGCAGCTGCTCGCGGGGGTCGCTGCCGTCCTCGTCAGATAGGACGTCGACCTGCATGACCAGGGCGCGCCGGCCACCGCGCAGCATCCGCGGCACCGCGTACGCGGTGCCCTGCCGGATCGGGCGCAGGTAACGGATGTTCATGTCGGCCGTCGTCATGGTGGTGCCATCCCGGAGGAAGTCCAGGCCAAACTGTCCGCCGGCGACGTCGATCAGCGTGGCGATCAGCCCACCCTGCAACGCGCCGGAGGTGTTGACCACCTGCGGGCTGACCGGGATCGTCATCGCGAATTCGCCGTTGCGGCGACCCGGCCGCATGCCGATCTGGTTGAACAACTCAGCCAGGCTCGGCGTTTCCGGTTGGACGTTCTCGTCGGCGCCGAGGGCACGTACGCAGAAGTCGTACAGGTGCGCGGCATCGATTGGTGCACCGGTTAATTCGGCTCCCAGCCAGTGCAATCGCAGGGCACCCAGGATGGTCTGCATGACGATCGCGGCGGCGGGCCCGGTGTCGAGGTTGGGCCGGAACACGCCTTCGCTGATGCCGCGTTGGATCACGTCGCGCAGCAGATCGTGCAAGGGGGAGAGGACGCGGGCGTAGTCGCGCGGCCTGGTTTCGGACAGGTGCTGGTTGTAGAGATTCATTGCCCGGTTGAGGCTGTCCTGGGTGCTCGATTCGGGCTCCGCGCTGATCCGGTCAATGATCAGTTTGATCGCCGCGGTGCTGGCGAGCCCGGTGGTCTCGGCGCGCCAGGCCTGTGACGATTGCGCCATGGTCCGCTCCAACAGGGCGATCAGCAGTTCGTCCTTGCTGCTGAAGTGTTGATAGAACGCGCGCAGCGATGTCTTGGAGCGGGCCACGACTTCCTGCACGGTGAAGTCGGTGCGCCCGGTCTCCCGAAGTATCTCGACGGCGGTCTTGATGAACCGGGCATCCCGAGTCGTCGGTTCGGCTTCGCCTGTCTCGTCGCCTGCGGCCATCGTGCCTCTTCTCTGTCCCACGCCCGTGCGCTGTGAGAATGAGGTTACCGCGCTACCCGTCGAGACGGCCCCAAGCCGAAAGCGAGGCCCTTTGCGCCCGCAGTGAACATTCCGTACGAGGGTCAGGGCACCAGCGGCAGGCGCCAGGCGGGCGTCTCAGGGTCGAGGAACCACAGTCGCGCTGCGGTCAGCCGCACGATTCGCACCGCGCCGGTGATCATGATCGCCGCCAGCGGGACGTTGATCAGGGCCGCGGTCAGCACTGACAACCACACCTGGTGCGGCTCGGCGGTCATGATGTCGAACCAGGCGTCGCAGATCAGCAGCACTCCCGTGGTGAATCCGGGAAGTATGACCAATTCTCGGCGCAGCCAGCCCAGCACCGCGGTGGCGGCCATCGACGTAATGAGCACGCAGTCGAACCCGATCCAGGTGGCCGGCCAATTATGGGCGACATAGTTCTCAGGCAGAGTGATGGCAAGGTAGACCATCCACGGAATCAACACGATGGCGCCGCCCACCATCAGGGTCAACCGAGTGAGCCGCATCCGTCTGGCGGTAGACGGTGGAAACACTTCGTCAAGCGGACGTTCCAGCCGTTGAATCAGGTCCCGGCGTTGCGCCGGTGACAGGTTGGCGATCTGGGCGTCCGACAGGGCGCCGTCCCCGTAGTCGGTCATGACTGACGAGTATCCGCCTTGACGGTCCCGCTACCGCCGTCGAGTGACCGAAGCGGGACCACCGGCTGTTAGTCAGCCGCCGCGGCTTCTGCCTTGCCGACATCTTCGAGGTTCAGACCCGTCGTCTCGATCCGGAAGAAGTACGTCACGACGGCTCCCAGCAGGAAGCACACCACCAGACCCCAGAGCAGCTCGGTGGTGCCGATCGTCTTGAGCAGGATCGGGAACAGGAACGCGGTCAGCACCGCGCCGATCTTGGCGAACGAAGCGGCGAACCCGGCGCCCTTCCCGCGGACCTCGGTCGGGAAAACCTCTCCCGCAAGGAGATACGTCATCGCGTTCGGGCCGAAGTTGACCATGAAGTAGAACACCGTGAAGCCGAGGAACAGCAGCCACATCACGTTGCTGCCGTCCGCCCTGATGGACAGCCCGGACAGCAACAGGCCGACCGCGCAGCCGATGAAGCCCCAGATCTGCAGCTTGATGCGCCCGACCCGGTCGACCAGGAAGATGGCGACGATGACGCCGAGGACGAACAGCACGTCCATCATGGCCGAGCCCTTGGCGCCGAGGATGTCGTTGTGGATGGTGTCCGACAGCCCGTGCGACTTCGACTCCTTGCCGATGACGGCACCCAGAATGGTCGGCGTGAAGATGCCGATGCCGTAGACGCCCAGGTCCTGCAGGAACCACGGCACCGAGGCCAGGATAGTCGCGCGGCGATTGCGCTTCTTGAACAGTGCCAGGTAGGACCCGTGTTCTTCGCCGGATTTGGCAGTGTGGATCAAGTGTCCGAGCGAGACATTCTTGGGGTACTGAGGGGTGCGCTTGAGCAACTCGGTAGTGGCCTTCTCGCCGTGCTCAATTCGGCCCTTCGACACCAGCCAGTGCGGGCTCTCGGTGACGAAGAGGCGCCCGATGACGACGAGGACCGCCGGCACGATCGCCGCGGCGTACATCATCCGCCACGCGTCCAGGTTCGGGTTGGCGTAGAGAATGCCGAAGCCCAGCGCCGTGCCGAAGAACGCCCCGACCGCCTGGAAGGCGAAGGCGCTCAGCACAAGTCGGCCGCGCATCGAGGTGGCGATGCTTTCCGAGATCACCATGTGCGCGGTCGGGTAGTCACAGCCCAGTGCGATGCCGGCGCCGAACAGGCAGACGACCAGCGTGACGAAGTTCGGGGCGAGCGTCAACCCGACCAAAAACACCGAGAAGATGATCATCTCGATGATGAACATCTTCTTGCGCCCGTAGCTGTCGGCCAGGCCGCCCAGGGCGGTCGCGCCGACCAGAATGCCGGCCAGAGAGGACGCGGTGACCAAGCCCTTGTCGGTCGCGTTGAGGTGAAACTGGATCGAAATCAGCGGCAGGGCAACGCCGGTCATGAACACGACCATGCCCTCGAAGAACTTGCCCGCGCAGGCCAGCGCCCAGATCCGGAACTGCATCGCGGTCATCGGCATCGACTTCAACGCCGTGCCGTCGGGCCATTGGGGTAGTTCGTCGATGTACTCCTGCACGGTCTTGCCAGTAACCTGCGGTGCTTGCGATGTGTTGAGCGTATCGGTCATGTCACCTCTCTCGGCGAAGCAAATCAGCGCGGTTCCGCCGGCATGGGTGAACCACCATTGACCAGCGTCAACCCCGCAGACGCTAAGTCAGACAACTGAACGCCCGATAACACCGGGATGAATTCGGCAAACAGCGCAAGGGATTCCGCGGGGCACGAGGCCCGCGAGCAAGAGGCACAGGCGAACTCGTCGGCACCCCAGGATGGCTTCACCTGGTGTTTGCTTCGAGATGGTTTCGATGTCGATATCGGTGACTTTTAATTCTCGCGGACGTGCTCGAAGCGACGCGCGGCGATGCGACGCGCTCAACGAGGCATGCCCGGCCCGGCAGACGTACGGCCGACAGGTTGTTTTCGAGGAGACAAACATGAAGCAACGCAAAGCTTTCCGGGCCGCCGCCTTTCTCGTCGCGGGTATCCTTGCGCTCTCCGGGTGTACGCATCTCGACACGCCGCCCAAGTACGCGATGGATGTCAAACTCGACTGCGGGGGTAAGCAGGACCTGACCGGCAGCGGTTCGACCGCCCAGGCTAATGCGATGAGCCACTTCATCACGAGCTACGAAGAGTCGTGCTCGGGTAAGCAACTGAACTACGCCGCGACGGGTTCGGGAGCCGGCGTCTCTGACTTCCTAGGCGCCAAAACCGATTTCGGTGGCTCGGACTCACCGCTGAGTGGCGACGAGTACGCCGGCGCCAAGCAGCGCTGCGGCGGCAAGGACGCCTGGAACCTGCCGGCCGTGTTCGGTCCGATCGGGATCACCTTCAACGTCAAATCGACCGACGTTCTCACCTTCGACGGCCCCACCCTCGCCAAGATCTTCAGCGGCGTCATCACCCGCTGGAATGACCCGGCGATTACCGCGTTGAATGGCAACAGCAGCCTGCCCGATGAAGACATCCACGTCATCTACCGCAGCGATGCATCGGGAACCAGCGACAACTTTCAGCAATACCTGCAGGCCGCCTCGGGCGGCGCCTGGGTCAAGGGCGCCGGCAAGACGTTCAACGGAGGAGTCGGGACTTCCGCGCAGGGCAACGAGGGTACGTCTGAAGCCGTCAAGAAGACCGAGGGGGCCATCAGTTACAACGAGTGGTCGTACGCCATGAAGCAACACCTGGACGTGGCCGGAATCCAAACCGCGGGCGGCGTCGTGCATATCGGCAACGACTGGGTCGGCAAGACCATCTCCGAGGTCACCATCAAGGGCGCCGGCAACGACCTCGTGCTGGACTTGTCCAAGGTCTACGCCACCGGCACGCCGGGCGCGTACCCGATCCTGCTGGCCAGCTACGAGCTCGTCTGCTCGAAATACCCTGACGCTCAGGTGGGCACGGCGGTGAAGGCCTTCATGCAGTCGACCGTCACCAGTGGACAGGACGGCCTCACCCCGCTCGGGTACATTCCGCTGCCGGCCGACTTCCAGACCAGGGTCGCCGCCGCGGCCAACAGCATCAGCTGACTCGCGGGCTCAACCGCCGCGGTCTTCGACCATCGCTGAACGATTGACCTTGGTTGCTGCCGTTCGGGGAATCTGGTCGACGAACTCCACGGTCTTGGGGACCTTGTAGGCGGCCAGCCGGGCCTTGGCGTAGACGATCACGTCGAGCTCGGTCAGTTCAGTCGCGTGGTCGGCGAGCTGTATGACAGCGTGCACTCGACGACCCCATTCACTGTCGGCCAGCCCGATGACGACGACGTCGACGATGTCGTCGTGTTCGACGAGCGCGCATTCCACTTCGGCGGGAAAGACATTGGCGCCGCCGGTGATGATCATGTCGCTGCGGCGGTCGGCGATGTAGAGGTAGCCCTCGTCATCGACGCGACCGAGGTCGCCGGCGGTGCGGAACCCGTCTGGCGTCGAAGGCAGCAGTGGCGCCCCGCCCAGATATCGGTACCCGGCACTCATCGGCGAGCGAAGATAGATCTCGCCGAGCTCGCCGCGCGCAACCGGTTGACCGTGCTGGTCGAGGATGCGCACTTCGGTGTCCCGGAATCCGCGGCCGACACTGCCCGGATGCGCCAGCCACTCGTCGCCACGCAGCGCGGTGAGTCCCAAACCCTCGGTCATCCCATACGCCATGACCACCTGTTCCGGGCTGAGCAATTCGAACCAGTTGCGCAGCAACGTATGTGGCATGACCGCAGCGCCCTGCAAGATCCACGCGATGCTGGACAGGTCCCGCTGACGGATATCGGGCAGGGCGGCGATGCGGGAGAGCATTGTCGGGGTGGCGGTGAAGTTGGTGATGCGGTATTGCTCAATCGCATCCACAACCGCTGCGGCGTCGAACTTTTCGAGCACGACCAGCCGGTCGCCGCCCAGCAGATAGGTCAGCGGCGAGAATCCGTTGGTGTGGTACATCGGGCCCGGCACCAGGATGGTTTGTGGCGTGGGCGTCGGAGTCCACGCGGCCAGAAACGGAAACGACGATTCCGGCGTCCATACTCCCTGCGCCAAAGTCAGAATGACTTTGGGCAATCCTGTTGATCCGCTGCTGCAGATCCCGTTCGCGTTGGGGGACACCACATCCGGCAGGGGGTCGGCGGACTCGCCGGCGGCGCGTGCGGCGAGCACGTCTCGGGTTTCGTCGTCGACCGTGACCGCCGGGCCGATCACGTCCAGGACGCGGGATCGCTCCCAGTCCGGTAGGTCCCAGCGCATCGGAACCGGCACAGCGCCGACCTTCCAGCAGCCGAGTACGGCCAGCACGAACTCCTCGGAATTGGGAATACTCAGTGCGACAAGCAAACCGACCTGAGCACCGGCGGCGGCCAATGCCCGTCCCCATTGGTTGGCCCGCCGATCCAGCTCCGCGAACGTCAATGACAGTGTGGTCCCATCGCGCGCGATCACGGTCAGAGCCACGTCATCGCCACGCTGTTCGGCGAGCTGTCGAAGCTTGGCGCCGAACGGAATTTCTTCTTCCGCCGGGGTGGTCACGCCGAGACCGGGTCGGAGAACAATGTCTCGAGAGCGCCGCTGCGGACATCCGAGAGCAGGCGCACCGCGAGTGCTTCGGTACTGACCGGCAGCCGGACCAGCGGCTGGGTGTGCCTGTCGAGCACGCTGACATCGGACTCGTCGCAGAAACCCAGCGCTCCCAGCAGTTGGTGTGCGGCGCGGAATACCTGTCGAGCCGTGTCGGCGGCCTTGAGCCTGAGCACCAGCGCGTCCGCCGAACGCACCTGCGCCGGAGACGATTCCATGCGGGTGATCGTATACTTCGCGAGTTCATGCAGCCCGCGGGCCGCGACCGAGGCATCGGCGATGGTGAATCGAACGGCCTGGAATTCCGCGAGCGGTTTGCCGAACTGCATGCGGGCGACCACGTGTTGGCGGGTGATCTGCAACGCCTGCTGCACCGCGCCGACAATCCGCCAGGATCCCAATGTCAGGTGCAGGTCGACGTCGGCTGCCGGCACCGTGCCATCGGGTTGGCTCAACGTGGCCGGTACCAGAAATGGTCCGAGCCTCGCCGCGGTTCGGGTAGACGGCTGAACGCGGTAGCGCGCGCCGTCGAGGTCGGCGGCCACCCAGTCGCCGGCCAGGTCGCCGTGGTCGACGCGTGGCGATTCGGGACTCACCAGCGCCAGCCGGGCGCCGTCGATCGCGAGCAACTCCTCGACGAGCGGGTAAGGCAGGGCCGTCGCGCCGGCGGCCTGACAGAGCACCGCGGCGGCCAGCAGATCGTCATCGGAGGACCGGACGTCGAGGTCGAAGGCGCCGAGGTCGGACAGCGCGGCTCGGGCGTCGTGGCGCACTTGATCGTCCGACTCGGCCCGCAGCGCGGCCTGCGCACCGCCGAGCCGGGACAGCCGTTTGCCGGCGACCGCGGAGAACTCGGCAATGTCTTCGGGCAGAGCAGTTTTCATCAATGATCTCCCAATGTTTCGCGCGCGACCAACATCCGCTGCACCTCGATGGTTCCCGAGGCCACGGTGGCTGCCTGGGCGTAACGCCAATGATCTTCGATCGCGCCGTGCAGCGGAGCCGACATGCCACTGTCCAGCGCCGTCGGGCCGAGGACGTCGAACAGCAACTCGGCAACCTGCTGGTCGCAGGTGGTGGTCGCGATGCGGGCGGCACTGGCCGCGCCGCCGGCCGTCGGATCGTCTTGCAACGACACCGCGCGATAGGCCAACAACCGGGCAATTCGTAGGTCGATCAGTGCCCGCACCCAGCGCGTCCGGATCGACTCGGGCAACGCGTCCCAGTCGTCGCCGAGCTCGGTCTGCATCCGGTCCAGCAGCGACTCGCACCGCGCGTAGCGCGCGATGCCGACCCGCTCGAACGCGAGCGCCTCGCGCATCACTCGCCACCCGTCGCCCACCTCCCCGAGGACTTCGTCAGGGGACACTTCCACGCCGTCCAGGAAGACCTCGTTGAGGTGATGCGGCCCGAGCATCGACCGGATCGGTCGCACGGTGATCCCGGCCCGGTCCATGGGGACCAGGAACAGGCTGAGCCGCTTGGGTTTCGGGGCATCCGGATCGGTGCACGCCGCGAGCACACACCAGGAGGCCATCTGGGCGTAGGACGTCCACACCTTCTGGCCGCTGATGCGCCACCCGTCGCCGTCGGGAACCGCGCGGGTACGCAGCGACGCGAGGTCGGTTCCGGCTTCCGGCTCGGAGAACCCCTGGCACCAGATCACTTCGCCGGCTGCGATGGCGGACAGGTGTCGCGCCTTCTGTTCGTCGGTGCCGTACCGCATCAGCGCCGGCCCCACCCAGTTGATGCCCATGTACTGGGCGCCGCGGGGCTCGTGGTGCGCCCACATCTCCTCGCGCAATACGGTCTGCTGCCACACCGAACCTCCGCCGCCCCCATGCTCTTTCGGCCACGCCAGGGCCAGCAGCCCGTCGGAGGCGAGCATCTTGCAGAACGACTCGGTGGTCGCCAGATCTTTGGGGTCACTCGTGCAGGCCCCGAGGAAACCTTCGGGGATATGCGTCGAGATCAACTCGCGCAAGCGGGTTCGCAGTTCTTTCGCGTCGGTACCGAGGTCGTAATCCATCGTCATCCCTTCGGCAGACCGAGCAGGCGCTCGGCGATGATGTTGCGCTGGACCTCGGACGTGCCGCCGTAGATGGTGGCAGCAAGCGCGTCCTGACGTTCGAACAGCAGGTCGTTGTCGAGAATCGAAGAGGGCCCGGACGCTGCCGCAGACAGCTCCCAAACACGTTGCAGGGTAACCGAACCGAGCAGCTTCAGAATATCGGCTTCCGGACTCGGCAGCCCGGCGAGTTCGTTGTTCAGCGCGCGGTAGCCGGTGGCCCGCAGAGCTTCGGCATCGGCGAGCAGCGAGCCGAGTTCGGAGAACACCTCGCCGGAGGCGTAGTCGTCATGGGTGGCCGGCGATTCGCGGACGGTGTTCAGCCCGCGCTGGATCTCGACCCAGTTCATGATCCAGATCATTTGTCGCTCATGGTTGAGCGACGACATCGCCACCTGCCATCCGCCGTTGAGTTCGCCGAGCAGACTGTCGGCCGGGATCTCGACGTCGTCGAGGATGACCTCGCAGAAGGTCTCGTCGGAGATGGATGCCATCCGGATGGGCTCGATGGTCAGCCCCGGGGATTCGAGATCGAGAATGAAGCACGAGATTCCGCGGTGCTTGGGTGCGTCGGGGTCGGTGCGGGCATACAAGGTGCACCATCGCGACTGGTGCGCCTGGGTCGTCCAGATCTTTCGGCCCTTGACGCGGAACACGTTGCCATCTGGGCCGTCGCGCACCGCGCGGGTACGCAGTCCGGCGAAATCGGATCCGGCTTCGGGCTCCGACATGCCCAGCGCCCACCATTCGTCACCACGCAGTAGGGGGACGAGCAGTCGGTCGATCTGCTCGGGGGTGCCGAAGTGCCGGATACCCGGCGCCGCGACCCCGGGTCCGGCGACGTTGGGCAGCTTGGGGGCCGACCGCATCGCCGCCTCGAGCCGGATTTCCATCGCCTCGGCCAGGCCGAGCCTTCGGCCACCGTGCTCGCGGGGCCAGGTCGGCTGCAACCAGCCGGCCTCGAAAGCGGCGCGCTGATGGTCGCGTCGCAGCGGGATGTCCCAGCGGTATTCGTCGTAGCGCTGGTAATAGTCGTCCGGCAGGAAATCGGTGAGCCACGCGCCGTATTCGGCGGTCAGGTCGGTCGTCGCGGTCATGAGGCTGTCCCGGCGAAGCGACGTCCTACCGCGTGATAGAGCGCGCGGCTGTCGCCCAGCGTCGAGGCGCCCTGCCAGGCGTGCCGCAGGTACAGGTGCATGTCGTGTTCCCAGGTCTGCGCCAACGCGCCGTGGACCTGCACCCCGGTCCGTGCGCAACCGACGGCGGCCTCGCCCGCTGCGGCCTTGGCCAGAGCCGCAGCGTTCCAGGCTTCGGCGATCGGGGTCGCCGGATCATCGAGCCGCGCGGCCGCGGCATAGGTCAAACCCCGAGCGCGCTCCAGCGCGACGTAGTTGTCGGCCAGGGCGTGCTTGATGCCCTGGAACGATCCGATCGGCTTGCCGAACTGCCGGCGCGTTTTGGCGTGCTCGACCGATCGGGCCAGCGCGGCGGCCGCGACACCGACGAGATCGGCGGCCGCGGCAAGCAGCGGTGTCGCCAGCGCCGACTCCAAGTCCACCAGCGCGGTGGCGACCGGCTCGGCGTCGATCTGGACATCGGCGACCGGCTGAGCGGGGTCGGTGCATTCGGCGTCGTGCACGGTGACGCCGTCGCCGACCCGAACGATGGCCGCCACCGGCCCGTCGGCCGATGAGGCCAGGGTGACGATCAGTTCGGCGCGGGGCAGGCCGGGCACCGCGACGGCGCGCCCGTGTACGCGCCCGTCCTGCAGCGTCATGGGCACCCCGGGCAGGCGATCGCCCGGTGGGTGAACGGCCAGCGCTGCCACGACGCCGCCACCGATATCGGCCATCACGTCTGCGACGGCGGGGCCGGCGAGACGCAGTAGACCGGCGGCCAGGCCGACGCTGGAAGACAGTGGGACGGGCGCCAGCGCTGCGCCGCACTCCTCCAGGACCACGGCGAGATCCATCCGGCCGAAGGACCCGTCACCGTCGGGCAGGGCGAGTTCGGTCCAGCCGAGGTCGACGACCGTCTTCCACACCGTGCGCCAGCGGTCCGGATCGGTCAGGGCCTGGCGTGCGATCGCCGGCGGGCACTCCGTGCGCAGGACGTCACGCACGCTGTCGCGCAGCGCCAATTGTCCGGAATTCAGTCCGACGTCCATAAGGCCCTTATCATAATAAAAATAGTAAACTAGCGCGACAAACGTCAATCGCGGGCGGCGAAGCAGTTGGGCGATCCGGAGGTGGTGGGTTATGGCCGAGTGGTACCTGTTCCTGCCGCAGGTGCGAGTGGCGGTCGCCGACATCGTGGAGCGGGCCCGCCGGGCCGAGGACAGCGGGTTCACCGGGATTGCGTTCATCGACCACCTCGAGGCGCCCGGGCTGCCCGACGAAAACATATGGGAGGCAATGAGCGTCGCGACTTGGGTGGCTGCAAAAACCGAACGGTTACGGATCGGCCACCTGGTGCTCTGCGACGCATTCCGCCACCCGGCGGTGTTGGCCAAGCAGGCGGTTACATTGTCGGAGGCCTCCGGCGGCAGATTCGACCTCGGGCTCGGTTCGGGGTCGTGGCCCGCCGAGCTGGCCAGATTCAATGTCGGACAACAAGATCCGTTGGTCCGGGTCAAGCAGCTCGAGCGCCACCTGGATGAGATGAATCTGTATTGGGGACGCGTCGAGGACGGTGCCGGCAGCCAGTCGCCGGTGCCGACACATCATATACCGCTGATCCTCGGTGGGACCGGCCGACGAATGATGGAACTTGTTCGCAGGCATGCGGATTGGTGGAACATCCCGGCCAACCACATCGACAGACTCTCGGAATTGGCTCCCGAGTCCGGGTCTGCCCGGGTGTCGATCCAGCAGATGATCGGCTTCGTCCGCAAGGACAGCAATCCGGACAAAGTGCGCGAGGTGAGCGCGAAGCGCTTCGGCAATCTCGGCTCAGGCCTTATCTGTGGCGATGCCGACGAATTGTCCGGACATTTCCGGCGTTTGTCCGGTCAAGGTGTCGAGCGTTTCTATGTGTGGTTCGCCGATTTCGCCGCACCGGAATCGCTGCATGAATTCGGCGAGACGGTGATCAAGACTTTTCCGCGATAGCGGCGCGGCGGTGAACCTCATCGGGCACCACCGGCCGCCGCGCGTACGGCCCTCGCCGCACCGCGCTGAGCCGGATCTCCGGCAGATCCACCGACGGATCCACCGTGTCGAGCCACGCGACCGCGTCGGCGACGTCGGAGACCTGGATGGTCTGCATCTCGAACGGAACATCCTGCAGCATCTCGGTTTCCACCGGACCTGGTGTCACGATGTGGACGGCGATGCCGTCACGGTCGACCTCGAGAGCCAGTGCGCGGGCGAAGGCGTTCATGCCCGCCTTGGACGCGGAGTAGGCGGTGCGCGCCATCATCGGCTCGTACGACGCGGACGACGAGATGAAGACGAACCGCGAGCCGGCGCACATCTTGGGCAGCACGGCCGAGGTCAGCACAAAGCAGGAATCCAGGTTGGCCGAGATGATCGCCTGCCACTGCTCGAACGTCTGCTTGCGCGCGTAAGTCCCGCCCAGCACGCCCGCCGCGTGTACGACGAGATCGATGGTGTCGAGCGAGGCGATCGCCTCCGCGAAACTTTTCGGGTCGGAGGCATCCGCGACGAGGTAGCGTGCGCCGATCTCGTCGGCAGCTGCGCGCAACGGCTCTTCGCGACGGGCCGAAAGCACTACGTCGTAACCGAGTTCGCACAGTTTGGCAGCGCAGGCCTTGCCGATGCCGCCGCTGCCGCCGGTGACGAACGCGCGTCTAGAGATGGCGGTTGTCCCGCGGGCGGGACAACGCCTGCGGCGACAGCGCGTAGATCCGTTGGTCAGGTCCGGTGGCCAGCACGTGGCTCTGGGTGTCGGAAAGATGCCGGGCAGCAACGCGACGCGCTCGCTCGACGTCGCCGGCCGCGATCATCTCGGCGATCTTGATGTGTGTGTTGAGCACGGCGCGGCGCTTGGTCAGCGAAGGGTAGGTGCCTTTCGCCGCGCTCTCGTCGGCCCACTGCTGTTCGTGACTGGTCCACAGCGTCTCCAGAGTCCCGACGACGGCGATGATGGTCTTGTTGCCGCAGCCGTGAACGATGGCATCGTGGAATCTGCGGCCGATTTCGGTGAACTCTGGCCCGTCCTCCAGATGAATTTCCATCGCGTCGTTGATCTCATTGAGCTCTGCCACGATGGTGTCGGCGCGGTCGGCCCGTTGGGCGGCCAGTGCGGCGCAGGCGGGTTCGAGTTCGAGAATTGCTGTCCCGAGGTCGGCGACGACCACCGATTCGCTCTGCAGCAGCAACCCCAGCATGTAAGCGGCGCTGGTCTTCGCCGGAGCGTGCACGATCGCACCGCCGCGATTGCCGCGCCGAACCGACACCAGGCCTTCGGTTTCCAAGATGCGCAAGGCTTCCCGCAAGGAGACGAGGCTGACGTTGAATTGCTCGACGAGCACTTCCTGGCGCGGCAGCAAATCGCCGTCGGCCAACTCGCCGTCGATGATCTGGCGCCGCAACTCGTCAGCGACGATCTCGGCGATCCGCGGCGCCGACAGTCGACGTCGGGCCTCGGGGCCAATTCCCAGCGCAGTCATCTGATTCCAACAGCGGGACTGATGGCCGGAGACACGGCCGCTGCGCCCGCGAACTCCATATACTGCAATCTTAGCAGTAATGGCATAATAGCCGCGCTGGTCAATCCGGCGACGCCACTCAAGATGGCGTAGACAACAACCGACGAGTGACGGACACAGGTTGAGCGACGGGCAGGGCAGCCGACCGACACCGCTGGCGGACGTCCGTGTTGTCGAGATCAGCGACCGCATCGCGGGCAGTTACTGCGGAAAACTTTTGGTCGACGCCGGTGCCGATGTCCGGAAAATCGAACCGGCGCAAGGGGATTGGCTGCGGCGCTTCAGCGCCGCCGGATCTGCGATGGCCGACGGCGTGGATTCTCCACTGTTCGGTTTCCTCAACGCAGGTAAGCGCAGCCTGACGTGGCCGGGCGTCGACATCGGCGCTGAATTGGCCGGTGCCGACATCATCGTCGTGACAGCGACGCGGTCGCAGGCGGCCGGGTGGGGCATCGAACCGGAGCGACTGCTCGCAGAGTTTCCGAGGGCGGTCGTCGTCACGATCTCCGACTTCGGCTGGACCGGTCCGTATGCAGAGCGCGCCGCCAGCGAGTTCACCCTGCAGGCGTGGTCCGGCCTGACCGGCTTCCGCGGCGACCCGGCGGGTCCACCGATCTCGATCGGCGGCGACCTGGGGGAGTACATGGGCGGGGTGTTCGCCGCCTTCGGTGCGCTGGCGGTGCGGCGCCGCGTCGAGCACGGCGGACCCGGTGAACATCTGGATCTGTCGATGCTGGAAGCGATCACGTTGATGCAAAGCGGCGAATGGCTGCACTCGCATCTGCTGAATGCGCCACCGGTGACGCGCACCATCGAGGTGCCGTCGATCGAGCCGGCCAAGGACGGCTACATCGGGATCACGATGGTCACCGGTCAGCAGTGGCTGGACTTCGCGGCGATGGTCGACTGCCCCGAGCTGACCGAGAATCCGCAGCTGAGTTTCCAGATCGGCCGATGGCAGTACCGGGACTTCATCCGCCAGCAGATTCGGCCGTGGCTCGCCGAACGTACCGTTGCCGAAGTGGTCGAGCTCGGAGCGCTGTTCCGGTTGCCGATCGCGGCCCTGGGTAACGGCGCAACGATCCGCGACACCGCGTACGCCACCGAGCGCGGCGTGTTCGTGCGCAACCCGGCGGGATTTCACCAGCCGCGCACGCCGTGGCTGATGTCGCAGTGCGCACCGGCGTCACTGCGCGGGGCACCCGCACTCGGCGAGGCCGACGGAACCTCACCGTGGCCGGCCCGCGAATACCTCGAGCCGCCGTCGGAGCCGCGGCTGCCGCTCGAGGGACTCCGCGTCGTCGACCTGACCGCGTTCTGGGCCGGGCCGGCCGCGACGCACCTGCTCGCGGCGTTCGGCGCCGACGTGGTCAAGGTGGAATCGATCCAGCGGCCCGACGGCATCCGGTACTCGGGCGGCATGCGCAAAGACGTCGACGACTGGTGGGAATACGGCTGGGTATTCCACGCAATGAACACCAACAAGCGTTCGGTCACACTGGATCTGGGTTCCGAGGAAGGGCGCCGCCTGTTCGGCGAATTGGTTGCCGACGCCGATGTCGTGATAGAGAACTTCTCCCCGCGGGTGATGGAACACTTCGGCCTGACCGCTGATGCATTGCTGGCGATCAACCCGCGGCTGGTGATCGCCCGGATGCCGGCTTTCGGACTGGACGGTCCCTGGCGCGACCGTGTCGGTTTCGCGCCGACCATGGAGCAGATCGCCGGGCTGGCTTGGGTCACCGGTTCTGCCGACGGGCCGCCCGTCCCGCCGCGGGGAGCGTGCGATCCGCTGGCCGGAGTGCATGCGGCGTTTGCCGTGACGGCTGCGCTGTGTTTTGCCGATCGCACCGGAACGGGCCAGCTGGTCGAACTGCCGATGATCGAGACGGTCATGAACGTCACGGCGATCCAGCCGATGGAAGCCGAGGTATTCGGTGTCACGATGAGTCGCCGAGGCAACCGCGGACACGGCTGGGCCATTCAGAATCTCTACCGCTGCGACGGCGACGACGACTGGATCGCGGTCACCGTGCGCACCGACGAGCAGTGGCACGCGCTCGTCGCGTTGTTGGGCCGGCCAGCCTGGGCCAACGACCGCCGGTTCGACACCGTCGACGGCCGGCACACCCACGCCGACGTTATCGACCAGCATCTTCAGGCCTGGTTCGGTGGCCAGAGGCTCGATGACGCGGTGAATGCGCTTGCCGCCGCAGGGATTCCCGCGGCACCCGTGGTGTCACCGTCGCTGGTGACCGAGAACGATCAGCTCAACGACCGCGGGTTCCTGGAAACGCTCCATCATTCACGCACCGGGGTGGCCCGCTACCCGCGCCCACCTTTCGCGCCGCTCAACGGACAGCGCGTTTGGCTGATGCGCCCTCCGCCGACACTGGGGGAGCACAACGGCGAGGTATTGCGTGACCGGTGCGGGCTGACCGACGAAGATCTAGTGCGGCTCACGACGGCCGGGGTGATCGGCACTCGGCCCAAGGGCCTATGATAAGGAGCGGATTATGCGCGTGGTAGTCGACGAATCATTGTGTGAAGCAAACGGATTCTGCGAGTCGTTGGCACCGGACGTCTTCGAGATCGGCAAGTCCGACGTGGTGCGCGTCGCCGAGGGCGAAGTGCCGGAGCACTTGAAGATCGACGTGGCGGCCGCCGTCGACCAGTGTCCGAAGGCCGCGTTGCGGATCGTCGACTGACCCGTTAGCGCGCGGTCAGCGTTATCGGCATCTCGTCGTAGATCGACATGTTGGTGGTCAGGTTCGGGTACGTCACCTTGGCCGGTCCGAGCCTGAATCCGTTACCGCGCAAGAGGAGTTCGTCGAACACCGCGCGGAGTTCCGCCCGCGCCAGCATGGCCCCCAGACAGTGGTGCGGTCCGCCGCCGCCGAACGCTACGTGCGGATTGGGTTGGCGCCCAATGTCGAACGTGAACGGCGAGGCGAACACCTCCTCGTCGCGGTTGGCCGAGCGCAGCATCGCGACCACCCGCTCGCCCTTCGGAATGTGCTGCCCGTCCATCTCGACGTCGACCGCGGTGGTACGGGTCCAGTACGCGACCGGTGACGCCCAACGCAGCACCTCTTCAACGGCGCTGGGACGCAGTGACTCTTCCTCGCGATACCGCTCGATCTGCTCGGGGTTGTCGACGAACGCCTGCAGGCCGATCGCCAGCGCGTTCTTGGTGGTGTCGCTGCCGGCGAAGGTCAGTACGAAGAAGAAGAACTCGAGTTCGTTGTTGGCCAGACTAAATTCCGTTCCGTCGTCACCGGTGATCTTCGCGGACGCCAGGGTGCTCCAGATGTCGTCGGTGGGATTGCGCCGCTTCTCGGCGGTGAGTTCCATCGCGTAGCCGAAGATGTGGGCGAACACGTCGGTGTCCATCTGATCGCCGGTGGCCTGGGACTTCAGAATGTGATCGAAGCCGTCGAAGATGCGCGGCCGGTCCGGTTCCGGGATGCCGATGATGTCGCCGATCACCGTCATCGGGAGTAGGTCCGCCACGTCGTCGATCCAGTCACCACCGCCGCGGGTGATCAGATCATCGACCATGCGCGCCGCACGCGCCCGAATACCGTCTTCGAGCTTGGCGATCGCTCGAGGCGTGAACGCGCTCGAGATCAGTTTTCGATGCTTGGTCTGTTCGGGCGGATCCAGCGTGATGATGGTCGGATAGGACGCAAACAGGTCGGCGGGTTGAATAAGCGGACCGTTTACCGCGGTGAACGACTCGTAGTCGCGATGCAGCCGCACGGCGTGCCGATGCTTGGTCGTCATCCAGAAGTCCCGCTTGACGGTTTTCTCGACGCCCGGCGTCAGGCCGTGGCGGAACAGCGGCCGGTCGCGACGCAGCTCGGTGAAGATCTCGTCGGGAAAACCGTTGCGCCACAATGCAAAATCGGACAGGTCGGCTGTCGAAGCCGTCATCCGCAACCTCGATTCACTCAGACGCTCGCGCCTCGTAGGGAAGTGGTGTGCTGACTGACCCTACCGCCGGCGGGCATGCGCGTTGACGTTCAATGCTTAAAATAGTAAAAATAGAAGAAATCTCCAAAAGCGCGGCGAGCGTCAGCGCGGCCGTGCGCCAATTGGCTGGCGCGGAAAATGGACGCAGAAGGAGCAGCAGCCAATGACGGACACCATTTCGGACTCGTCCCTCGACCCGTCCGAACGAGAATTCGGGCCGACCGGCATCAGCCTGTCGCCGTACCGGTTCCCGACCGGCTGGTTCATCATCGGGTTCGCTTCGGAGTTGGCGCCCGGCGACGTGAAGCGAGTGCATTACTTCGGCGAGGAGATGGTGCTGTTTCGCACCGAATCCGGCGAAGCGAAGGTGCTCGATGCGTACTGCCAGCATCTCGGCGCGAACATGGGTGTCGGCGGCACCGTCGAGGGCGAGAACATCGTCTGCCCGTGGCACGGCTGGCAGTGGCGCGGCGACGGCACCAATGCGCTGATCCCGTACAGCAAGATCGGCTGCAAGAACAACGTCCGCATCAAGACCTACCACTGCGCCGAGTGGTACGGCTTCATCCTGGTGTGGCACGAGCGGCACGGCCGGGCGCCCTACTGGCAGCCGCCGGTGCTGCCCGAGTTGGAGACCGACGAGTACTACCCGCTGCACCCGCACAGCCGCATGCTCAACCGGGTGAAGGTGCATGCGCAGATGATCATCGAAAATGCCGCCGACCCGTATCACGTGCAGTACGTGCACAAAGCGGCGAACCCGGCCAACACCACGTCGTTCGAGGTGGCCGGCTACCACCTGCATGCCACCGTCAGCGCCCATTTCGGCGGCGGGCGGTCGCAGACCTGGCTGACGCCGAACGGTCCGGTCGACGCCAAGATCGTTTACGACAACTACTCGCTGGGCCTGGGCATCGTCCGCTTCCCCAGTGACCTGGTGGCCACCATCGAGGTGACCGGCCAGACCCCGGTCGACGAGGATTACACCGACTACTTCTACACGCAGGCATCGGTGCGCGAGCCCGGTGACTCCGGCGACGTGCCGACCGGGCGGGCCGCCAAATTCCTGGCGCTGCAGCAAGAAGTCATCAAGCAGGACTTCTTCACCTGGGAGAACATGAAGTACCTGGAGAAGCCGAACCTCGCGCCGGAAGAGGCACACGACTACGCGGCGCTGCGCCGATGGGCGCACCGTTTCTACCCGGGCGAACAGGCAGCGGCCGACGACTTCGGCTACACCGCCGACGGTGATCCGGACCCGGCTGCTGCAGGAGCCTGATGTCTCACGTGCCGGTTGGCGCGGCATCCGTATGCGACGGAAAGCCCATCGGCCCAGCCGATTTCGGTGTTGATCGGTTTAGCGTCGCGGCGGTCCTCGACCGGCGGGCGGAGCAGCATCCCGAGCGGGTGATGATGTCGATCGACAGCGTCGACGTGACTTTCGAGCAGATGCGCCGACGCTCGTGCGCGGCCGCTATTGCTCTGCGCGACTTGGGTGTCGGAGTCGGCGACGGTGTCGCGTTATTCGCAGCCACCAGTCCGGAGTGGATCTACTACTGGTTGGGTGCGGGTCGCATCGGCGCGGTGGCGGCGGCGGTGAACACCGCCAACAAGGGCGACTTTCTCGTGCACGCACTCCGACTGTCGGGCGCGAAGGTTGTGATCAGCGACGCGGAGCGGCACCAGCGGTTCACCGAGGTGGCCGACCAACTGCCTCCTGCGGCCAACGTTGTGCTCGAACGCAATTCGCTCGACGGTGGCGACACTGACGTGGCCGAGTACGCCGGAGATATTGGCGATGTCGGGTCGTTGTTCTTCACTTCCGGAACGACCGGCGCGTCGAAAGCCGTGGCGACCACCTGGCATTACCTGTTCACGACGGCCGCCACCGCCGCGGCGGCGTGGGAATTCAGTCCGGGCGAGGCGGTGTGGACCGCGATGCCGCTGTTTCATCTCAGCGCCGCGCCCGCGGTACTGGCGCCGATGCTGGTTGGCGGCACAACAGTATTGGCGTCGGCCTTTCACCCCGCGTCGGTGTGGGACCAGGTGCGGGCGAGCGGCGCCGTGGGTTTCGTCGGCGCTGGTGCGATGGTCTCGATGCTCACGCATCAGCCGCCGGATCCGCGCGACGGGGAATTGCCACTGCGCTTCGTCTCGGCGGCGCCGATCGCCGCCGCGGCCTACCGCGACATCGAAAAGCGTTACCACTGCCGGATCGTCACGATGTACGGCATGACGGAGGCGTTCCCGATCGCGGTCAAAGGGGTGGCCGAAGACGGCGTGCCGGGAACGTCCGGCCGGCCAAACCCCAACTTCGACGTGCGGATCGTCGACCCGGACGGCACGCCGCTGCCAGTCGGCACGGTCGGCGAGATCGCCTGCCGTGCGCGCTACCCGCACGTGATGAGTGAGGGCTACCTCGACCCGTCGGACCATGCCGTCGTGCCGCACCCCGAGTGGTTTCGTACCGGCGATCTAGGGTCGCTGGACGGCGACCAGAATCTGACATACGTTGACCGGTTGAAGGATTCGTTGCGCCGGCGCGGAGAGAACATTTCGTCGGTCGAAGTCGAGAGTGTCGTCACGCGGCATCCGGCGGTGCTCGAGGCCGCAGTGATCGGCGTGCCCAGCGACGTGGGCGAGGACGACATCCTGCTGTTCGTCACCGTGAAACCGGACTGCGAACTCGCTTACCCTGAGCTACTGGACTATTGCGGTGCGCGGATGCCCTACTTCTCGGTACCGCGATACGTGGAGATCGTCAGCGAGCTGCCGAAGACCGTCATCGGCCGGATCCGCAAGGACATCCTGCGCGCGCGAGGAATCGGCCCCGCTTCGTGGGACCGCGAAGCCCACGGATACATCGTCAGTCGGTAAACAGGGAGAAAAACAGATGACCATGACCTATCAACAGCAATACGTCCTCGACGGCGCGGTGGCGCGCGACGCGATCTTGAATCTGACGGCGCGGCACAATCGGTGCTTCTCCGAGGGCGACCGCAACGGCTGGATCGCGACGTTCCGCCACTCGGGCGCGAGCTTGCGCCGCGGCGGTGAGGAATTCACCGATCTGCGCGCTGCTTACGACGGCGGCAGCGGTCGGCTGGTCACCGTCGACCACGAGATCACCGTCGATGGCGTCAATGCAACCCAGCGATGCGTGGCGTTGCTCTTCACCGGCGGTTCGACGTTGCGTTCCACCGGAACCTATCGTGATCAGCTGATCTACGAGCGTGGCGGTTGGTACTTCACTTCCCGTGAGCTGCAATGGGATTCGGTGTCGGCCTCGGTCTGATGTCGGCGTCCATCAGTTACAAGCTCGCATTCGGCAGCTACGAGGACGCGCTGCGCATGGTCGGCGTGGCGTCTGAGCCGAGGATCGCCGGGACCGTAGTCAGCGCGGCGCGGATCCAGATGTTCGCTGCCACCGTGCAGGACGCCAACCCGTCGTACTGGGATACCGACTTCGCGACGCAGACGTGGGGAGGACTGCTGGCGCCGCCGGCGCTGCTGATGGGCTGGCTGATTCCGCTGCCGTGGGAGCCGGGCGGACGGCCGCCGGCCGCGGCGATTGCGCTCCGGGTTCCGCTGCCCGGCACCAGCATTGTGAATGCCGCCAATGACGCGGAGTTTCCGCTGCCGATCCTCGACGGCGACCGGCTCAGCATCGTCGAAGAAGTGGTGTCAGTGTCACCGGAGAAACAGTCCAAGCTCGGTGTCGGACATTTCATCGAAACCCTGGACACCTTCACCCGTCAGGACGGCGCGGTGGTGGCGACCAACCGGAACACCTTGTTCCGCTTCAACCCGCCGGGTGCGTCGTGACCCTCGACTGGGATCAGATCCGCGTGCCGACGGATCTGCCCGAGGTGCGTGACGAGATCAGCTACCAACGGGTGGTGATGAACGCCGGATCCACCTGGGATTACACCCCGGTCCATTTCGACCCGTACTACGCCGAAAAGCAAGGCCATCCAGGCATTTTCGTCAACACCATGCACTTCGCCGGCTTCGCGGACCGGATCGCGACCGATTGGGCCGGCCCACAGAGCCGGGTGGTGCGTCGAAAGATGCGGCTGGCCGGATCGATCTACGCCGGCGACACGATGGTCGGCCGCGCTCGCGTGGTGGCCAAACCCGCGCCGGGACTTATCGACCTGCAGATCAACGTCACCAATCAGCGAGACGAACTGTGCAGTCCGGTCGAACTGACACTGCAGTTGCCCGGGTAGCCATGAGCGGCCGCGCGAAGGAGATCGTGGTGCTGGGTTCGGGATTTGCAGGGCTGTGGGCGGCCCTGGGCGCCGCGCGGCGCCTCGACGAACTCGAAGTCGCCAGCGGCACGATCCGGGTGACAGTGATAACTTCGCAGCCTTTCCACGACATCCGGGTACGCAACTACGAGGCTGATCTGACCCCGAGCCGGATCCCGTTGGCTGAGATCCTGGGGCCCGTCGGTGTCGGCCACATCGCTGCGGATGTCACCGCAGTTGACCCGGCCTTGCGTACCGTCACCTACTCGGGCGGAGTACACCACTACGACCGGTTGGTCGTCGCTGTGGGCAGCGCACTGGTCAAGCCCGACATCCCGGGCTTGGCCGAATTCGGTTTCGACATCGACACCTTTGACGGCGCGATGAAGCTGAGTCGTCACCTTGCCGCGCTCGCCGATGGCCCCGCCGACTCGGCCGCCGACACCGTCGTCGTTGTGGGTGCGGGTCTGACCGGTATCGAAGCCGCGTGCGAAATGTCCGCGCGACTGCTGCATGCATCGCCGCGGACGGCGCGGGTGGTGCTCCTCGACCGCCATCCCTGCGTCGGCTCCGATATGGGAGAGCTGGCACGTCCGGTAATCGAGCGAGCGCTGGCCGACAACGGCGTCGAGACCCGCACCGGCATGGACGTCATCGAAATCGGTGCCGGTGGAATCACGTTGGGCAGCGGCGAAACAATAGCCGCCCGCACGGTGATCTGGTGTGCCGGCATGCAGGCCAATCCGCTCGCCGCACGGTTCGGGATTCAACGTGATCATCTCGGCCGACTGCCGGTCGACGAGTTCTTGCGGGTGGTGGGAGTGCCGGGGGTATTCGCAGCAGGTGATATCGCTGCACTGTGCGTCGACGACGATCACATGTCGGTGATGTCATGTCAGCACAGCAGACCCATGGGCCGCTACGCCGGCTATAACGTGGTCGGCGATCTACTGGGTGAGCCGATGCTGGCGCTGCAGATCCCTTGGTACGTCACGGTTCTCGACCTCGGATCCGCCGGCGCGGTGTACACGGAAGGATGGGATCGACACGTCGTTGCCCAAGGTCGGCAGGCCAAGGAGACCAAACGCCGCATCAACACCGAGCGAATCTATCCGCCGCTCAACGGCGGTCGCGACGCGATCCTCGCCGCCGCAGCACCCGTGCTTCAAGATCGGCCGAGCCGCGCGGCCGATTAGCCGGAGAGCGGGGGCATTGTGCCCTTGCTGATCACCGACTGCAGCTCGACATACTCGTGCAGACCCTCGGGGCCGAATTCTCGCCCGATGCCGGACTGCTTGAAACCACCGAATGGACTACCGATGTCAAGCGTGTACATGTTGATGCCGTAGGTCCCGGCCCGCACACTGGCGGCGATTTCGAGGCCGTGCGCAACATCCGAAGTCCAGACTGATCCGGCCAGCCCGTAGTCGCTGTCGTTGGCGATCCGGACGGCGTCCGCCTCGTTGCGATAGGTCAGCACGCTGAGCACCGGGCCGAAGATCTCCTCGCGCGCGATCCGCATGTCGTTGGTGACGTCGGCGAACAGTGTCGGCCGCACGTACCAGCCGTGGTCGTGCGGCGCGTCCTCACCGCCGAGGATCATCCGGGCACCCTCCTGGACGCCGGACCGGATGAAGTCCTGCACCCTCGCCTGCTGCCGTTGTGCGACCAGCGGCCCGACGTCGGTGGCCTCGTCGGTCGGATCGCCGACCTGCAGGCCCGACATCATCTCGGCGAGCGCGTCCACGACTTCGTCGCGGCGGCGTTCACTGACCAAAATGCGGGTCTGCGCGACGCAAGCCTGTCCGTTGTTCATCAGGCTCGCGGACTTCAACTCCCGGACCGTCTTGCCGATGTCGGCGTCGTCGAGGATGATCGCCGCCGACTTGCCGCCGAGTTCCAAACTGACCCGCTTGAGCTGCTCGCCGCACAGCGTGGCGATGCGGCGCCCCACTGCGCTCGACCCGGTGAACGACACCTTGTCCACACCTGGGTGGCGCACCAGTGCCTCGCCCACGTCGGTGCCGCCGGGTAGCACCGACACCACACCTTCCGGCAGGTCCAGCTCTTCGATCATCTCGGCCAACCACAAAGCGTCGAAAGGCGTTTCGGGAGCAGGCTTCACGATGACCGGGCAGCCCGCGATCAGCGCCGGGATCAGCTTGGGCATGATCAGGAACTGCGGCACATTCCACGGCACGATCGCTGCGACCACGCCGACCGGAGCCCGATGCAGATGCACCTCGCCGAGCACGCCGTGGCGTCGCTCGGTCCAGGGGAAGTCGCGGGCCACCGCGAGGGTGAGGTGGATCATCGAGACCGCCGCGGCGGCCTGGCCCAGCCGGCTGAAACTGCGCGGGGAGCCCATCTCGTCGGTGATCAGGTCCGCCATCTCATCGAGGTGGCCCCCGTAGATCGCGGCGAGTTGCTCGACCTTGCGCATCCGTTCCTGCGGGTCCAGTCGGGGCCACGGTCCGTGGTCGAAGGCGTGCCGGGCGGCGGCGACCGCATCGTCTACGTCGGCGGGAGTGGCCGATGGGACGTCGCCGATCGATTTTTCGGTATGCGGGGAAATGACCGTCAGGCGCTGGTCGGTGGACGGCTTTCGCCATTGCCCGCCGACGAAAAGCTGGTCGTAGCAACGGTGATCACGGTTTTCCGGCATGGGGCACGACCTTTGAAAAGGCGATGGCAACTTCGCTATTGATGCTAACATAGCAAAAAAGACGGGACGCCTGGCAAGGGCCGTGAATCAACTGCAAAGGGCGACATGAGCGACGCGATCCCGACCCGCGAGGCGTGAGATGACCACTGACTGGCGCGACTGGCGCAAGTATCCGTTCCGCTTAGTGGACAACGACCGCGCGCTGGACTTCCCGGCGGCCGAGGGCCTGCACGAGGACCAGGAGTCCGACACCTGGTTCATCGCTGGTGAACTGACGAGTGCCACCGGTCGGAAGTTCGCCTACCTGACCATCTTCAATAAGAACCGCCCAGGCGGCAGCATCGTCGCCGACTTCTACACCGTGGCACTATTCGATTGCGACACCGGCCAATACGGCACCTACACCGACTACGACATGCCGCCGAAGAACATGCAGCCGGGCGCGCAGCCGAAGATGACAATGGCCGCCGGACACCTCGACATCCATTACGACAGCGGCGCCGGGCCGGTGGCCTGGACCGCCTGCCGCGACGCCGACGGCGAACTGCTGCCCTACACCTACCGGGTGAGCTTGTGCGGCACCGACCAGGGGGGCCAGCCGATGGCGCTGGACCTGGATGTGAGGCCGACCCGTCCGCCGGTACCCGTTGGCGCGGATGCCTACGACGGAGTAATCACCTGCTTCGGCCAGCCCGGCACCTACTCGTATTTTCAGACCGGCATGGTCATGAACGGGACGCTGCGGTGGGGCGAGCAACGCGAAGAGGTCAGCGGCACCGCGGGGCATGTGGACCGGCAGTGGTTCCCCAAGTACGCCGGCGGCGGCGGGACCGACGGGGACCCGCGGGCCAGGTCGCACGAGTGGCGCACGATCAACCTGGACAACGGCGTCGACATGAGCATCTGGCACCAATTCGACCGGACAAACGGCAATGCGCTGCAACCGTTCTCGGGTGCGACGGTGAGCTACCCCGATCCGTCGAAAGCCCCCGAGTGCGCCGAGGACGTCGAGGTCACGACGAGCAGCTATGTGCGGTGGCCGAATTCGATCCGGCCACTGGTGCGCCCGCCGGCACCCGACCGGTTCATGCCCAATCTGCACCGGTTGCGCAGTGAAGCACTGGAATTGGACCTCACCGGTGAGCCGCTGGTACCGGCGCCGGCCCACGGCCTGCCGATCGAGTACATGGAAGGGCCGTACCGCTATCACGGCACCATGCGCGGCGAACCGGTCAGCGGTTTCGCCTTCTACGAGCGATCGCTGGCGCTGTACCGGGATTGGGAGCTGACCGAGGTGCTGGCCTCCGCTGTGGACAACGCGGATCTGGTCGACCAGGTGCGGAGCCTGCTCGCATCGGGCAATCGAACGCAGGCGCGAAAGCTGTTGCAGGACAAAGTCACAACTTTGCCGGCCAGCGGTCGGGACGTCGCCGAGGCGTTGATAGGGGTACTGTCGGCCGACGGTTGACAGCCGGCCGGTTCTAACCGCCGCCCGGGGGTTCCCAGGCGGAGCCGCCCGGCGTGCCGACGCAGACCACCGGGCTACCCGAGTTGGATACCGCTGCCGCACCCTCTGCCCCGCAAGGCATCCCGACCGCTGGTCGGGTGTCCAGGCCGCTCGTGGTGGTCGTCGTTGCCGGTTTGGGTTTCGACGCCGTCGTCTGCGGAACCGTGGTCTGGTCAGTCGTCGTGGCGACCGGGTGCCTGGTCGTTGACGGCACCGTCGTCGTCGGCAGGACCGTGGTGGCAACGGGCGGTGCGGGCGCGACCGGTGGTGGAGGGGACGGCGCAACGACGACCGGCGGCGCGACGAGCGCCGGCGCCGTAGTGGTCGGTTCGGTGGTGGTGGTCTCGACGTTGGCCGGAGCGTCGTCGGGCTGCGACGCCGAGCGCAGGGCCTTGACGCCCGCGAACCACGCGATCAGGACGACCAAGATCACGCCGCCGATCGCCGCCGAGTGCTTCAGTCGACGTTTGCGCGCTTCGGCCGCTTGGTCGCCGTCGACATCGTCGTAGTCGTCGACCTCGTCCGGAGCCGATGCCGCGACAGTCGTGTCCGCATCGCTGATCTTGTTGTCGGGCAAGCCATTTGAACTGGAAACGTGGTCGTGGTTGTTGTTCTCGGGTAAGGCGGGAGGCGCGGTCGCGGTCGGCGCCACGTCCTCGGGTGTCGCCGCGAAGGCTCCCGTTGCCGCGGATTCGGTGGCCGGTTCGGGAGCGTCGCGGAAGATCGACGCCGCGCGAACCTCGGAGGTGGCGCGAATGTGTGACCGGGAGCCGCCGATCGATTCGAGGGCTTTGGCGAAGTCTCGACACCGCCGGAATCTGTCGACCGGGTCCTTCGAGAGTGCGCGCGTGAAGATCGCGTCGAATTCGGTCAGGTCCGGGCGGATCTCGCTCGGTCGGGGTGCTCGATCGTTGAGCTGCCTGTTGACCACCACGGACGGATTGAAGTGTGCGAACGGCGGCGCGCCGGTCAGTAGGTGGAAAGCGCTGGCCGCCAAGCCGTATTGGTCGGATCTGCCGTCGAGCTCGTCGCCCATCAGCCGTTCGGGAGCGGTGTAGCCGGCGGTCCCGATGAACATGCCGGCGCGGGTCAGCGTGTTGTGCGCAGCTTCCGGTCGCGCTACCCCGAAGCCGGTCAACACAATTCGTCGTCGATCACCCGGCAACTTACCCACCAGGATGTGGCCGGGGTTGACGAAACCGTGCAGCACGCTCGCGTCGTGCGCGTAATCCAGGGCTTCGGCAACCGCCGACACGATTTCGACCACCATCCGCGGCGGCATGCCATCGAGGTGGCCATCGGCGAGCACCTCGGCGGCATCCGAACCGTCGACGTATTCCGTCGAGATCCACAACTGGTCCTCGAACTCGCCGCGGTCGGTGAGGACGGCGATGTTCGGGTGCCACAACGCTGCCGCCTGATCGGATTGCTGAAAGAAGCGCTCGCGGTAATCGAGGTCGATGGAATTCTCGGCGGGAATCAGATGCAGCACCTGCTGGCGGGGGAGCCGCGGGTGCTCGGCAACGTAGAGCTCACCGAACTCTTCGTGTCCGAGCTGCCGGACGATGCTGAACCCAGCGGCCGTCGCTCCCATGACCAGCGGCATGGGGAGATGGTACAGACCGGCGCCGCAAAGCCCGGGGATGCGGGGGACCGGGTAGAGAATGTCCGAGTGACTGAAGCCGCAAGCGAGCTGACCGGCGCGGCCCGTGCCAACCGCCTCCGTCGGATGTCGGGTCGCGATCCGCACGAGCCGCATCGGGTGGCCACACCGCTGGAGCTGCTGTTCGATCTGACCTTTGTCATCGCCTTTGGCGTTGCCGCCGCGCAATTGGCGCACGCGCTGGCATCGGGCCACGTTGAGGACGGATTGATCAGCTTTGTCTTCGCCACATTCTCGGTCTGCTGGGCGTGGATCAACTTCAGTTGGTTCGCCTCGGCCTACGACACCGATGACTGGGTCTACCGGCTGACGACGATGCTGCAGATGGTGGGCGTCCTGGTACTCGCGTTGGGGATTCCGCAGGTGTTCTCGTCGATTGCCGTCGGCGCCCACGTCGACACTCGCGTCATGGTCGCCGGCTACGTGGTGATGAGGGTGGCCATGGTGATCCAGTGGTTACGTGCCGCCGCGCAAGATCCGGTCCGCAAGTCTGCGTGCCTGACGTATGCGGTCACCATCACCGTTGCGCAGGTCGGGTGGATCGCCGTCGCGATCGTCAACAGTCCCGTCGGCGTCACCTTCTTCTTGTTCGCGGTGATGGTCGCGATCGAGCTGAGCGGTCCGCTGATTGCCGAGACGCGGATGGGCGGGACGCCCTGGCACGCGCACCACATCGCCGAACGTAACGGTCTGCTGACCATAATCGCGCTCGGCGAGGGCGTGGTGGGGACCGTAGCCTCACTGTCGGCGATGGTCGCCGAGCACGGGTGGACGGCGGACGCGGCTCTTGTCGCGGTGGCGGGAACTGGCTTGACCTTCGGCATGTGGTGGGTCTACTTCGTGGTGCCGGCGGCCCAGTTATTACAGGTCCATCGCGACCGCTCGTTCGGCTACGGCTACCTGCATATCGCGGTGTTCGGGTCGATCGTCGCCACCGGCGCCGGTCTGCACGCGGCCGCGGACTTCATCGAGCATCGGTCGGCGATGGATTCGGTCGCCACCGTGCTGGCGGTCGCGACGCCGGTGGGCGTCTACATCGGGGCGGTGTACGGGACCTATCTGTTACTGACCCGGGCCTGGGATGGCTTTTACACGGTCGTCGTGCTGGTCACGCTCTCGTTGTTGGGCGCTGCGGTGGCCCTCGCGGACGCGGGCGTCTCGACTCCGCTGTGCCTGCTGGTCGTCACCGCCGCGCCGGCCGCGGTGGTCGCCGGCTACGAATGGCAGGGCCATCGCCCGCTGGTCAGAAGCGAACGTGCCGTCGACGGGCCCCAGCTGACTCTCGAGTAAGTTCCCAGCAAACTCTCGTCGGTCGCGTGATCGGCCGGATTCTCACCAGTCGCACGCCACGGTCTTGTCAGCGCCGCACCGAGGAGCCCGCCGAGGCGCAAAAAATTCAGATAACGATTAGGTAACAATACTGCCTTGATCTGCACAGTTATAGCTACTCAACCGTAACCGCCCGCACGCAGCAGGTTTGGTCCGGACGCTACGAACGACCCCTTCGCGCACTGTTACCCAGCCCACCATTACTCGCGCGTAGAACTCACCAGTAACCAAAATGCGCCGGAAACTCCCAGATTTCTTATGACACTCTTAGTGCAGCCGATGACGCCCATTTGGCGCGACCCGTGGAAGCCGGGTCAGCCAAGTCGCGCCGGGTTGGACCGGAGGCTCGATCGGAATTGACGGCACCAACGGGGCAGCGTGGCTCTGGCGTGAGCAGACGAGCGCTATTGAGGGAGATACATACGTGACGATCTACGAGCACCATCGGGTGTCCGCTGACCCCTCCTCGGATACGCATGCGCTCGTCGATCGTCTGACGGCCGGCGAGCCTTACGCGGTCGCGTTCGGCGGACAAGGCGGTGCGTGGCTCGAGACGCTGGAAGAACTCGTCTCGTCATCGGGGATCGAATCCGAACTGGCCACCCTGGCCGGCGAGGTGGATCTGCTGCTCGAGCCGGTGGCCAACGAGCTCGTCGTCGTGCGTCCGATCGGCTTCGAGCCGCTGCGCTGGGTGCGTGCACTGGCTGCCGAAGACCCGATTCCGTCCGAAAAACACCTGACCTCGGCGGCGGTGTCGCTGCCCGGTGTCCTGCTCACCCAGATCGCCGCCATCCGCACGCTGGCCCGTCAGGGGATGGACCTGCTGGCCACCCCGCCGGTGGCCGTCGTCGGGCACTCGCAGGGCATCCTCGCCGTCGAGGCACTGAAGGGGGCGGGAGCGCGCGACATCGAGCTGCTGGCGATGGCGCAGCTGATCGGCGCCGCCGGCACGCTGGTGGCCCGTCGGCGCGGCATTTCGGTACTCGGCGATCGCTCGCCGATGGTCTCGGTCAGCAACGCCGACCCCGAGCGCATCTACCGGCTGCTCGAAGACTTCTCCCAAGACGTCCGGACCGTGCTGCCGCCGGTCCTGTCGATCCGCAACGGGCGACGCTCGGTCGTCATCACCGGCACCCCCGAACAGCTATCCCGCTTCGAGCTGTACTGCAAGCAGATCTCGGAGAAGGAAGAAGCCGACCGCAAGAACAAGATCCGCGGCGGCGACGTCTTCGCGCCGGTCTTCGACACCGTCCAGGTCGAGGTGGGTTTCCACACCCCGCGGCTGTCCGACAGCATCGACATCGTCGGCGCGTGGGCCGAAACGGTCGGCATCGACGTCGAGCTGTCCCGCGCGATGGCCGCGGCGATCCTGGTCCAGCCGGTCGACTGGGTCGACGAGGTCATCGGAGTCCACGAGGCCGGCGCCCGCTGGATCCTCGACCTCGGCCCCGGCGACATTCTGACCCGGTTGACCGCGCCGGTCATCCGCGGACTCGGAGTCGGCATCGTGCCGGCGGCGACCCGCGGCGGCCAGCGCAACCTGTTCACCGTCGGCGCCGTCCCCGAGGTGGCCCGGCCGTGGTCGAGCTACGCGCCGTCGGTGGTCTCCCTGCCCGACGGACGGGTCAAGCTCTCGACGAAGTTCACCCGGCTCACCGGCCGGTCACCGATCCTGCTGGCGGGCATGACCCCGACCACCGTCGACGCCAAGATCGTTGCCGCCGCGGCCAACGCCGGGCATTGGTCCGAGCTCGCCGGCGGCGGGCAGGTCACCGAGCCGATCTTCAACGACCGCATCGAGGAGCTCGCCGGGCTGCTCGAGCCCGGACGCACCTACCAGTTCAACTCGCTGTTCCTCGACCCCTACCTGTGGAAGCTGCAGGTCGGCGGAAAACGCTTGGTGCAGAAGGCACGTCAGTCCGGCGCGGCGATCGACGGCGTCGTCGTCAGCGCCGGCATCCCCGAACTGGAAGAGGCCGTCGACCTGATCGAAGAGCTCAATGAGATCGGTATCTCGCACGTGGTGTTCAAGCCGGGCACCGTCGAGCAGATCCGTTCGGTGATCCGCATCGCCACCGAGGTGCCGACCAAGCCGGTCATCATGCACATCGAGGGCGGGCGTGCCGGTGGTCACCACTCGTGGGAAGACCTCGACGACCTACTGCTGGCCACCTACTCCGAACTGCGGTCGCGGCCCAACATCACAGTGTGCGTCGGCGGCGGCATCGGCACGCCCGAGCAGGCGGCCGAATACCTCTCCGGGCGCTGGGCCCAGTCGTATGGCTTCCCGCTGATGCCGGTCGACGGCATCCTGGTCGGGACCGCCGCGATGGCCACACTGGAGGCCACCACGTCTCCGTCGGTCAAGCAGATGCTGGTCGACATCGGTGGTACCGACCAGTGGGTGGGCGCCGGAAAAGCCCAGGGCGGCATGGCTTCTGGCCGCAGCCAGCTGGGCGCCGACATCCACGAGATCGACAACACCGCCTCTCGTTGTGGCCGGCTTCTCGACGAGGTCGCCGGTGACGCCGAGGCGGTTGCCGCGCGGCGCGACGAGATCATCGCCGCGATGGCCAACACCGCCAAGCCGTATTTCGGCGATGTCGGCGAGATGACCTACCTGCAGTGGCTGCAGCGCTTCGTCGAATTGGCGATCGGTGACGGCGACAGCACCGCGGACACCGCCGCGCCCGGCAGCCCGTGGCTGGCCGACACCTGGCGCGACCGATTCGAGGCGATGCTGCAACGCGCCGAGGCGCGGTTGCACCCGCAGGACGCCGGGCCGATCGACACGCTGTTCACAGATCCCGGACTCCTGGAGCGTCCTGAGGAGGCGATCGCCGCGCTGGTCGCGCGTTACCCGGACGCCGCGACCGTGCAACTGCACCCGGCCGACGTGCCGTTCTTCGTCACACAGTGCAAGACACCGGGCAAGCCGGTGAACTTCGTGCCGGTGATCGACAAGGACGTACGTCGTTGGTGGCGCAGCGATTCGCTGTGGCAGGCCCACGACGCCCGCTACGACGCCGACCAGGTCTGCATCATCCCCGGCACCGCTGCGGTCGCCGGCATCACCCGGCTGGACGAGCCGGTCGGCGATCTGCTGGACCGCTTCGAGCAGGCCGCGATCGATGACGTGATCGCCGCCGGTGCAACCCCGACCCCGGTCACCGCGCGTCGGCAGGGTCGCGTCGATGTGCGCGGGCCGCTGGCCACTGTGCTGGACGCGCCAGATGTGTTGTGGGCCGGCCGTGTTGCCGTCAACCCGGTACACCGGATCGCCGACCCCGCTGACTGGCAGGTGCATGACGGACCCGAAGAACCGCGGGCCACCCACTCGTCGACCGGAGCAAGGCTGCACATCGACGGCGACCAGGTCGTGCTCAGTGTGCCGATCGCCGGTGTGTGGATCGACATTCGATTCAGCTTGCCCCCCAGCACGATTGACGGCGCGATTCCCGTCATCCGTCCCAAGGACGCGATCGAGGCCATGCGATCGGTGCTGGCGATCGCCGCCGGCGCCGACAGCCCCGAGACGCTGCCGCGGGTACACAACGGCACCGCGACGGTGACGGTGCACTGGAACCCGGAGCGGGTCGCCGACCACACCGGGGTCACCGCGATTTTCGGTGAGCCACTGGCGCCGACGCTGTCCACCGTGCCCGACGCTCTGGTCGGCCGCTGCTGGCCGGCGGTCTTCGCGGCCATCGGTTCCGCGGTCACCGGCTCCGGAGTCCCGGTCGTCGAGGGCCTGCTGAGTCTGGTCCACCTCGACCACGCCGCGCACCTGGTTGCCGCGCTGCCCAAGGTTCCGGCCGAATTGACCGTCACGGCAACCGCTTCGGTGGCCACCGACACCGAGGTCGGCCGGGTCGTGCCGATCTCGGTCACGGTCGCCGGCGCCGATCGCACGGTGCTGGCCACCATGGAGGAGCGGTTCGCGATTCGCGGCCGCACCGGGCCCGCCGAATTGACCGACCCGCAGCGGGCCGGCGGCGCGGTCTCCGAGAACGCCACCGACACCCCGCGCCGTCGCCGCCGCGACGTGACGCTCACCGCGCCGGTCGACATGCGGCCGTTCGCGGTCGTGTCCGGTGACCACAACCCGATCCACACCGACCGCGCCGCTGCGTTGCTGGCAGGCCTGGATTCGCCGATCGTGCATGGCATGTGGCTGTCGGCCGCCGCGCAACACGTGGTCACCGCCACCGACGGCCAAGCCCGTCCGCCGGCCCGGCTGATCGGCTGGACTGCCCGCTTCCTGGGCATGGTGCGCCCTGGTGACGAGGTGGACTTCCGTGTCGATCGGGTCGGAATCGACCAGGGCGCAGAGGTTCTCGAGGTTAGCGCCCGTATCGGATCGGACCTGGTGATGTCGGCGACGGCGCGACTGGCTTCGCCCAAGACGGTCTACGCGTTCCCGGGTCAGGGTATTCAGCACAAGGGCATGGGCATGGATGTGCGGGCCCGCTCCAAGGCCGCCCGCAAGGTCTGGGACGACGCGGACAAGTACACCCGCGAAACCCTGGGCTTCTCGATCCTGCACGTGGTGCGGGACAACCCGACCAGCCTGATCGCCAGCGGCGTGCACTACCAGCACCCCGAGGGCGTGCTGTACCTGACGCAGTTCACTCAGGTCGCGATGGCGACCGTGGCTGCGGCGCAGGTTGCCGAGATGCGGGAGCAGGGCGCGTTCGTCGAGGACGCGATCGCCTGCGGCCACTCCGTCGGTGAGTACACCGCGTTGGCCTGCGTGAGCGACGTCTACGGCCTGGAAGCGTTGCTGGAGACCGTGTTTCAGCGTGGGTCGAACATGCACGACATCGTGCCGCGTGACGAGCTGGGCCGCTCCAACTACCGGCTGGCGGCTATCCGCCCGTCGCAGATCGACCTCGACGACGCCGACGTGCCCGCCTTCGTCGAGGAGGTCTCGCAGCGCACCGGAGAATTCCTGCAGATCGTCAACTTCAACCTGCGCGGCTCGCAGTACGCGATCGCCGGCACGGTCCGCGGTCTGGAAGAGCTCGAGGCCGAGGTGGAACGCTTGCGCGAAATCTCGGGCGGTAAGCGGTCTTTCATTCTGGTGCCGGGTATCGACGTGCCGTTCCACTCGGAGGTGCTGCGGGTCGGCGTCGCCGAATTCCGCCGTTCGCTGGAACGGGCGATGCCGCGGGGTAAGGACCCGAAGGTGATCATCGGGCGTTACATCCCGAACCTGGTGCCGCGGCCGTTCAGCCTGGACCGCGACTTCATCCAGGAGATCCGGGATCTGGTGCCGGCCGAGCCGCTCGACGAGATTCTGGAGAACTACGACTACTGGCGCAACGAGCGCCCGTTCGACCTTGCCCGCACGGTGATCATCGAGCTGCTGGCCTGGCAGTTCGCCAGCCCGGTGCGCTGGATCGAAACCCAGGATCTGCTGTTCACCGAAGAAGCCGCCGGCGGTCTCGGAGTGGAACGGTTCGTCGAGATCGGCGTGAAGTCGGCGCCGACCGTCGCCGGGCTGGCCACCAACACCCTCAAGCTGCCCGAATATGCGCACAGCACAGTCGAAGTGCTCAATGCCGAGCGCGACGCCGCGGTGCTGTTCGCCACCGACACCGACCCCGAGCCCGAGGACATGCTCGAGGAGGCACCGGCCGCCGAGTCGGACGGCGCGCTCAGCCCCGATGTCGCGCCTGCCGTCGCTGCGGCTCCCGCCGCAGCTCCGTCGGGGGCTCCACGCCCCGACGACATCGGGTTCGACGCGGCCGACGCCACGCTGGCGCTGATCGCGCTCTCGGCCAAAATGCGCATCGACCAGATCGAGGAGCTGGACTCGATCGAGTCCATCACCGACGGCGCCTCGTCGCGACGCAACCAGTTGCTGGTCGACCTGGGGTCGGAGCTGAACCTGGGCGCCATCGACGGCGCGGCCGAGGCCGACCTGGCCGGGCTGCGGGCGCAGGTGACCAAATTGGCCCGCACCTACAAGCCCTACGGCCCAGTGCTTTCCGACGCGATCAACGATCAGCTACGCACAATCCTCGGCCCGTCCGGTAAGCGGCCCGCCGCTATTGCCGAGCGAGTGACCAAGACCTGGGAGCTCGGCGAGGGCTGGGCCAAACACGTCACCGTCGAGGTGGCACTCGGAACTCGTGAGGGGACCAGCGTCCGTGGCGGCTCGCTGGGCAACCTGCACGAAGGTGCGCTGGCGGATGCCGCCGCGGTCGACAGCGTCATCGACGCCGCTGTCACCTCCGTGGCGGCCCGCCGGGGCATCGCGGTCGCGCTGCCGTCCACCGGTGGTGGCGGCGGTGCGACCGTCGACGCCGCCGCGCTGAGCGAGTTCACCGATCAGATCACTGGCCGCGACGGGGTGCTCGCGTCGGCGGCCCGCCTGGTGTTGGGCCAACTCGGCCTCGACGAGAAGGTCAGCGTGCCGCCGGCCGCGACCGATGCCGACCTGATCGACCTGGTCACCACCGAACTCGGTTCGGACTGGCCGCGCCTGGTGGCACCGGTGTTCGACGGCAAGAAGGCCGTCGTGTTCGACGACCGGTGGGCCAGCGCCCGTGAGGACCTGGTCAAGCTGTGGTTGGTCGACGAGGACGAGGCCGACGCCGACTGGGCGCGGCTCTCGGAGCGTTTCGAGGGCGCCGGCCACGTGGTCGCCACGCAGGCAACCTGGTGGCAGGGCAGGGCTTTGGCCGCCGGACGCCAGATCCACGCGTCGTTGTACGGCCGCATCGCGGCCGGCGCGGAGAATCCGGACAACGGCCCGTACCACGCCGAGGTCGCGGTGGTCACCGGCGCATCGAAGGGCTCGATCGCAGCGTCGGTCGTCGGCAAGCTGCTCGATGGCGGTGCCACGGTCATCGCCACCACGTCAAAGCTCGACGACGACCGGTTGGCGTTCTACCGCAATCTCTACCGCGACCACGCTCGCTTCGGCGCCACGTTGTGGGTGGTAGCAGCCAACATGGCGTCGTACTCCGACATCGACGCTCTTGCGCAGTGGATCGGTAATGAGCAGTCCGAAAGCCTTGGGCCGCAGTCGATTCACATCAAGGACGCCCACGTCCCGACGCTGCTTTTCCCGTTCGCCGCCCCGCGGGTGGTCGGCGATCTGTCTGAGGCCGGTTCGCGCTCGGAGATGGAAATGAAGGTGCTGCTGTGGGCGGTGCAGCGACTGATCGGCGGCCTGTCCAAGATCGGTGCCGAGCGCGACATCGCCTCCCGTCTGCACGTGGTGCTGCCGGGCTCGCCCAACCGCGGCATGTTCGGTGGTGACGGTGCCTACGGTGAGGCCAAGTCGGCGCTGGACGCCGTGGTGACCCGGTGGAGCGCGGAGTCGTCGTGGGCGCAGCGCGTCAGCCTGGCGCACGCGCTGATCGGCTGGACCCGGGGCACCGGGCTGATGGGCCACAACGACGCGATCGTCAGTGCCGTCGAAGAAGCCGGTGTGACAACGTATTCCACCGACGAGATGGCCGACATGCTGCTCGGACTCTGCAGCATCGAGTCCCGCGCGGCCGCGGCGAGCGCGCCGGTCAAGGTGGACTTCACCGGTGGTCTCGGCGACGTCGACCTCGACATGGCCGAGCTGGCCGCTAAGGCTCGCGAGGAGATGACCTCGGAAGCGCCGGTCGATGACGACGCTGCCCACGAGGGAACCATTGCCGCGCTGCCGTCGCCGCCGCGCGGCTTCAGCCCGGCACCGCCGCCGGCGTGGGATCGCCTCGACCTCGACCCGTCGGAGTTGGTGGTGATTGTCGGCGGCGCCGAACTCGGCCCGTACGGCTCGTCGCGGACCCGCTTCGAGATGGAGGTCGACAACGAACTGTCGGCCGCCGGCGTCCTCGAATTAGCTTGGACCACAGGGCTGATCAAGTGGGAGGATGACCCGACGCCCGGCTGGTACGACACCGCGTCCGGCGACCTCGTCGACGAGGCCGAACTGGTCGAGCGCTACCACGACGTGGTGGTCGAGCGGGTCGGCATCCGCGAGTTCGTCGACGACGGCGCGATCGACCCCGATCACGCCTCGCCGCTCATGGTGAGCGTCTTCCTGGACAAGGACTTCACCTTCGTCGTCTCCTCGGAGGCCGACGCCCGCGGTTTCGCCCAGTTCGACGCCGAGCACACGGTGGTCCAGCCGGTTCCGGGCTCCAGCGACTGGCAGGTTACCCGCAAGGCGGGCACCGAGATTCGCGTGCCGCGCAAGACGAAGCTGTCGCGGACCGTCGGCGCTCAGATCCCGACCGGGTTCGACCCGACTGTGTTCGGCATCAGCCAGGACATGGCCAGCTCGGTCGACCGGGTGGCGCTCTGGAACATCGTCGCGACCGTCGACGCGTTCCTGTCGTCCGGCTTCACCCCGACCGAACTGATGCGGTGGGTGCACCCGGGCCTGGTGGCCAGCACCCAGGGCACGGGCATGGGCGGCATGACGTCGATGCAGACGATGTATCACGGCAACCTGCTCGGCCGGAACAAGCCGAACGACATCCTGCAGGAAGTCTTGCCGAACGTCGTTGCCGCACACGTTATTCAGTCCTATGTGGGCAGCTACGGCGCGATGATCCACCCAGTTGGCGCGTGCGCCACCGCGGCGGTCTCGGTCGAAGAGGGCATGGACAAGATCCGCCTCGGCAAGGCCGAACTGGTGATCGCGGGTGGCTTCGACGACCTGACGTTGGAGGCCATCATCGGCTTCGGTGACATGGCCGCGACCGCCGACACCGGCATGATGCGCGACAGGGGCATCAGCGACGCGAAGTTCTCCCGGCCCAACGACCGGCGCCGGCTCGGATTCCTGGAAGCCCAGGGCGGTGGCACGATCCTGCTGGCCCGCGGCGACCTCGCGGTCAAGATGGGCCTGCCGGTGCTCGCCGTGGTCGGCTATGCGCAGTCTTTCGCCGACGGTGTGCACACCTCGATCCCGGCTCCGGGCCTGGGCGCGCTGGGCGCTGGTCGCGGCGGCAAGAACTCGCCGCTGGCCCGGGCGTTGAACAAGCTGGGCGTCAGCGCCGACGACGTCGCCGTGATTTCCAAGCACGACACCTCGACGTTGGCCAACGACCCCAACGAGACCGAAATGCATGAGCGCCTGGCGGATTCGATCGGTCGGTCCGAGGGCGCGCCGCTGTTCATCGTCTCGCAGAAGAGTCTCACCGGGCACTCGAAGGGTGGCGCGGCGGTTTTCCAGATGATGGGGCTGTGCCAGATCCTGCGCGACGGGGTGATCCCGCCGAACCGCAGCCTGGACTGCGTCGACGACGAACTCGCGAGTTCGGCTCACTTCGTGTGGGTGCGCGAGACGTTGCGACTCGGGGAGAAGTTTCCGCTGAAGGCCGGCCTGGTGACCAGCCTCGGATTCGGTCACGTGTCCGGCTTGGTCGCGTTGGTGCACCCGGAGGCCTTCATGGCCACCCTGGACACCGAACAGCGTGCGGATTACCAGCGACGGGCCGATGCCCGCCTGCTGGCCGGACAACGCCGTCTGGCGTCGGCGATCGCCGGCGGCCGCCCGATGTACGAGCGGCCCGCCGACCGCCGCTTCGACCACGAGGTGTCCGAGAAGCGGCAGGAAGCGGCGATGTTGCTCGACGCCGACGCGCGATTGGGCGAAGACGACCTGTACCGCTAGGTTTTCCAGATGAGCCGCGCCGATGACGGTGGTGCCGGCGCGGGCGGGACCGAGGAGTGGCGCGAATGAGCCGTGTCCGCGACGATGCAGAGCGCAGCGATGAGGAGGAGCGGCACCCATGAGCATCGTCGGAGTGGGGATAGACCTTGTCTCCATTACTGAGTTCGCCGAGCAGGTCGACCAGCCGGGGACCGTGTTCGCCGAGACGTTCACGCCAGGTGAGCGGCGGGACGCCTCGGACAAGAGTTCGTCGGCGGCACGCCACCTGGCGGCCCGGTGGGCGGCCAAAGAGGCAGTCATCAAGGCCTGGTCAGGATCGCGGTTCTCGCAGCGGCCCGTACTGCGCGAGGACATCCACCGCGACATCGAGGTGGTCACCGACATGTGGGGTCGGCCGCGGGTGCGGCTGACCGGCGACATCGCCACGCACCTGAAGGACGTGACGATCCACGTGTCGCTGACGCACGAGGCCGACACCGCCGCGGCGGTGGCGATCCTGGAGATGCCCTAGCGTTTTGCCGTCGAGATCGACGCCCGCGTGCATCGCTCTCGCACTTCCCCTCGCTACTGTCGATGTGGGCGCTGCGCCGCACGACTAGCCTGGACGACCATGAGCGATCTGGTCGGACGCGTGCGCGAACTGTTGCCGTCGGTGCGCGACGATTTGGAGAATCTGGTCCGCATCCAGTCGGTGTGGGCCGACCCGGCCCGCCGTGATCAGGTGCACCGCAGCGCCCAAGCGACCGCAGACCTGTTGTCGCAGGCCGGTTTTGCCGATGTGCAGATCGTCAGCGAGGGCGGTGCGCCCGCGGTTATCGCACGACATCCCGCGCCGTCCGGCGCACCGACCGTGCTGCTTTACGCTCATCACGACGTGCAGCCCGAAGGCGACCCCGACCAGTGGGTGTCACCGCCCTTCGAGCCGACCGAACGCGACGGGCGACTCTACGGCCGCGGCAGCGCCGACGACAAGGCCGGTATCGCAACGCATTTGGCGGCGTTTCGGGCGCACGACGGCAATCCGCCGGTCGGGGTGACGGTGTTCGTCGAAGGCGAGGAGGAGTCGGGCTCACCGTCGCTGGGCCGACTGCTGGCCGCGCATCGCGACGCGCTCGAGGCCGACGTGATCGTGATCGCCGACTCGGACAACTGGAGCACCGAGGTGCCGGCGCTGACGGTGTCGCTGCGCGGGATGGCCGACTGCGTGGTCGAGGTGGCCACCCTCGATCACGGTCTGCACTCCGGCTTGTGGGGCGGCGTGGTGCCCGATGCGCTGATGGTGCTGGTGCGGTTACTGGCGACCCTGCACGACGACGACGGCAACGTCGCGGTGGCGGGCTTACACGAAAGTTCCGCCGCGGAAGTCGATTACCCCGACGGCCGGGTGCGTGAAGAATCTGGGCTACTGGACGGGGTGAGCGAGATCGGTTCCGGCTCCGTGCCGCAACGCATGTGGGCCGAGCCGGCGATCACTGTGATCGGTATCGACACCACTTCCATTGCGGCATCATCGAATACGTTGATTCCACGCGCCCGCGCGAAAGTCAGCATGCGGGTCGCTCCCGGCGGGGACGCGGCCGCGCACCTGAAACTGCTGACTCAGCATCTCGAGCAACACGCGCCCTGGGGCGCGCACGTGACGGTCACGCCTGGCGACATCGGGCAGCCCTACGCTATCGACGCCGCCGGCCCGGTGTATGACGCGGCCAGGGCCGCGTTTCAGCAGGCCTGGGGGACTGAGCCGATCGACATGGGCATGGGCGGGTCGATCCCGTTCATCGCCGAATTCGCCGCCGCGTACCCGAATGCGGCGATCCTGGTCACCGGCGTCGAAGACCCCGGAACGCAGGCGCACAGCATCAACGAGAGCCTGCATCTTGGCGTGCTCGAGCGGGCCGCGACCGCCGAGGCGCTGCTGCTGGCGAACCTGGCCTAACGTGACGGGGGCCGCTCTCCGAAAAGGACTGCTACTCGCTACACAGCAGAGCGCGACTGAAGAACCGTTTACGAGTCGGGTTGGGAGAGTACCGCGACCACTTCTTGCAGTGGGTCCGAGCTTGTTGATACCGCGCCGACATAGGGGTGTGCCAGTTCTACGACCAAGAAGAGGTTGGTGGCGACGATTACGGCGACGATGGCCACCATCGGATAGTGCAGGATGGGTTTTTCGACCCCGTAGATGATCACGGTGCCGATCACCAGACTGCTCGTCAGGAAGATGACCGCCCAGAATGGCCAGGGGAGTCCGGCGTCTTCGCGGGCAGTGAGTAGTCGCACGGTGCGTGCCTGACTGATCTTGTCGAGGTTGGAAAAGGACGTCGCGAGCAGAGTCTTCTGAGTGTCCGTCTTTGCGGCTACGCCGTCGTAGGCCTGATAAACGCGGGCAAGCGCGGTGTCGGCATCTGGTGATCGACTATTTCCGGCCTGCGACCATTCAGCGATGGCGGCATGTTCATACGTCAGCAGACTCTGCCTGGTGCGGTCCCTATCGGCCGTATCGAAAACGACTGCGTCTCTGGCCATCTGCGCGGCCGCTGCACCCTCGGAGCGTGCGTTCCCGTCTGCGGCGTTGTTCTGACCCCACATGGAGGAGACGACGAATCCGATGAAGAAGGCATAGACGAACCCGATGAAGCCGTAAGTGAACTTGGTGGCGTCGTTGTGCGCGTCACTTGTGAGGGCTGGGAAGCGCCGACGCACGTACCGCTGAAGCGACACCGCTCCGCCCGCGACGAGCGCGATCAGGCCGGTGAACAGCGCCCACGACGGGATGTAGTTCACAATCCACCAACTCATCAGCGGCGCTCCCAAACGGTTCGACGGCAAAGTGGATGTGCCGTTCGACTGTAGGGTCGGCCGTGCTCCATCGGTGGGTGAATCGTCGGAGTCTAGAGAGAATCTGCTTGATCTTTGGTGTCGCCTTCCGACCTAGACGTCCAAGTCGCGCCGCAGCTTGGCCACGTGCCCCGTGGCCTTCACGTTGTACTGGGCCTCGGCGATCTTGCCCTTCTCGTCGACGACGAACGTCGAGCGAATGACGCCCTGCACGGTCTTGCCGTACATCTTCTTCTCGCCGAACGCGCCGTAGGCGGCCAACACCGTGCGCTCGGGGTCGGACAGCAACGGAAACGTCAGACTTTCGGCGTCGCGGAACTTGGCCAGTTTCGCCGGCTTGTCCGGCGAGATGCCCACGACGTCGAGGCCGGCGCCGTTGAGCTCGCCCAGGCTGTCTCGGAAGTCGCAGGCCTGCTTGGTGCAACCGGGCGTCGAAGCCGCCGGGTAGAAGTACACGATCACCCGACGGCCTTTGTAGTCGGCGAGCGAGACGTTGTTGCCGTCGGCGTCGGGAAGGGTGAAGGCGGGCGCTTTGTCGCCCGGCGCGAGGCGCGCGGTCTCGGTCACGGAGCTGCCTTTCTGTTCACCGGCAGATCTGACGAACGCCGGCTGATCTAGGGTAGGTCGGCAGGCACCAACCTAGACCGCGCCTGGTCTGGGTTCGCCGACAACAGGGAGGACGAGAGTGGCGGACCGGGATCCCGACACCATCAAGCACGAGATCGACAAGGCCCGCGACCAGCTCGCGTCAACCGTCGACTCGCTGGCTGTGCGGGCCAATCCCCGCCGACTCGCCGACGACGCCAAGGCCCGGGCCATCGGGTTCGTCAAGAAACCCGTGGTGGTTGCCTCGCTGGCCGGGTTTGCCGCGCTGGCCATCGCTGTGACGGTCCGCCGGATCCGCAATAGATGACGTGAGCTAACCGGCCGGCGGCAATTGCCGCGGCCCGTCGGCCCCGCGCAGCTCGCGCCGTCCCTCATGTGTGATCAATTCCCGGGGCGGTTCACCTCGGCGAGAATCCAGCGAACGGTCGCCCGGCAATGCCGCGGCAGCTTTAGCCGCAACAAGCTCGTCGTGTATGAGAGCGCCTGGCGCCACCCGGGACGGCGCGCTCGCACCATCTTCGGTTTCGACGGTGACTCGGCGAGTCCGTTTGAGCGAGAACGTAATGTGCTCGACCTCTTCGATGACGTGACGCGCTGTGCGAAACGGGTGTGTCGACGTATCGATCGCGCGGGTGACGATGTCCGGTACTAGCGGGCGGACCCATCGAGCAGCCGCTCTGGTGATGTCGGGGATACTCGGGATCGCCTGCACGGCAGGCGCATCGCCCGCTTCGAGAGCGGCGGGCAAGTTCGCCGGTTCCGCGGCGGCCACACTCGCGGCGTGGGCCTCTGCGGCAATCGGCAGGTAGATGTCGTCGTCAACCGACCTGGTTTGTGGTGCCGCGGCCTCGATCGCGGCGCTGACCTGCTGACTGAGCTGCGCACGATCGATCTCCGTCTGAGCCTGGACGGCGAGCCGTGCATGCTCGAGTTGCTGCTCCGCCCAGAGGCTTTCGGCGGCCGCGCGAACCTCGGCACGCTTTACGGCGATCGCGGTCTCGGCCAGCAATTCGGCGGTTTCGCGCTCCGTCTGAGCCTGTGCGTGGCGCTCGTGGCTGGTCTCTCCGCGCCAGTGCCGAAAAATCAGCGGCAGCAGGCACAGGAATACGAAGAACGCGACCGTCATCAGGTGCAATGTCAGCATGCCCGCGCTGTCAGATGTCAGCCGTTGCAGCGCAATCCAACGCGTACCCACGCCACGATCCACCTGCGCGGCGGCGCTGTGGCGCGCCTGGTCGAGAAGCCGCTCGCCGTCGTCGATGCGGACTCCGAGCGCGGGGGCCTGACTGGCGCGCGCCGCGACAGCCTGGTCCAGCTCGTGTTGGGAATCCTCGAGAAGCGTATTGGCCGTTCGGGTTTCGGGTCCGGAACCCGGCACACCCGTGATCCGGGTCTGCGGGCAGGCCGTTGTCGGGTGGTATTCGCAACGCGCGACGACCAGGGCCTCGTCGCGCTGTCCACGAGCCGCGTCGACCGCCTGGTTGAGCGCGGCGCGTGTCTCGCGCATGCTCTGCAGGTTCGCCGACTGTTGGACGACAGTCGGCGCCGAGGCGGCGGTGCGGGCGGCCTGTTGCTCGACGAGGCGGTCGATCGAACCGGAGAATAAGGCGAGCGCGGCACATTCGCCGCCAACCACTCCCAGGACCAGCGCCAGCGCCACGGCCGCCGATGCGCGCCGGACAACGTCGTGCGTCGGGGCCGTAGCGATCACGCGGCCCGTCGCGCCCACCAACAGCGCGAATGCCAACGTGAACGGGACCGCGACCAGCACCGATCCCTGCGTGGCCGGCCGGATGGCGAGCGTGGCCGCCAACCAGCTCAGTGCGGCATTGATCAGCACAACGACGCCGACGACGGAATGCGCCGAGCGGTCCTGTGCTTCGAGCCGGTTTCCGCCGCCCAGCCAGGCCAGCCAGGATGCGGTAGCGCCGCCGGGCGGACGGGGTTGGGCAACATGATGTGCGCACATCGGAGCAGGTACCTCCAGAACCTGGGAGCCGGGCGGCCCACGGCTGTGAATATCGAATCAGCGGGTGGGCTGCATGCTGCCGTTCAGTCCAGCTGGACGCCCACCCGACGCCCCGTTGCGACGGTGGAATTCTCCCACAAGAGGCGCCGCGCGGGCATCTTTCACTCGGCCCTGGCAGCGCCCCGCCACGCCAGCGGATTCAGCTCGCGATACGGGTCCGTCGCACGAATGGCCAACATATTGGCAAGTATTGCCGCGAGTGATAGCTGGGTCTGCGCCTTGACGGCGGTCACCCAGTCTTCGATCGACGTGCCGCTCGGCCGTGTCGTGTCGATCGGCTGCCCGAATCGCAGGTACATCCGCTGCGGGCGCGGGATCAGCGTCGGGCCGATGCCTCGCATTAACGGCATCGACATGTCGGGATTTCCGGTCAGTCTGGTGCTGATGGCCTGAGTCAGCCGACCCATCACGCTGTCGCGGGTGAATAGGCTCTTGTAGACGTCGTCGCCGCCGACCAGGCCGACCGGGATGATCGGATAGTCGTTCTCCGCGGCGATGCGGGCGAATCCGGCGCGGCCGACCCAATTCAGTTGGTACTCCTCGCCTTTGAACTTCGCGATCTCGCGGCCACCGCCCGGGAACACCAGGATGGTCTCGTTGCGACGCATGAGTTCTCGTGCCGCGTCGCGGTCGCCGACCACGCCGCCGTAGGCGGTCATCAGGTCGCGGCTGAAGCCCGGCCGTTCCCCGATTCGGCGATCGGCCAGGGTGCGAACCCGGGCACCGATCGCTCGACGCACGAAGTGCGGAATCAACAGTACCTCGCCGCCGATGAATTGAGTGTGGTTGCCTACCAACAGAAATCGCCCATCGGACGGCAGGGTGTCTAGACCTGCCACATAAGGCCGCGCCAGGTCGACGAGGGGAGCGATACGTTCTTGCAATCCGTCCAGTGCGTGGCCCAGTTTTTGGACTCGCCGTGACGGGTGCTCCGTGGACTCGAGATCTGGGCGCCGAGTGGGGTCGACAGGTGCCCTGGTTGAAGAAGCCATGACATCACGCTACCAAACGAACTAGTTCGTATGGTTAACTCGTTGTGTGCGAAGCACCACAGAATTGCGAGACACCATCTTGGCTGCCGCCCGGTCCGAGTTCGCCCAGTACGGACTGGCCGGCGCCAGGATCGACAGGATCGCGAAGGCCGCTGCGGCCAGCAAGGAGCGGTTGTACGCTCACTTCACCGATAAGGAAGCGCTGTTCCGTAGCGTGGCAGGTGCGGACATGGCGGAGTTCTTCGCAGCAGTGACCCTGCGTGGCGACGCGGTCCCGGAGTTCGTCGGCGAGATCTACGACCTGGCCTGCCGCCGACCCGAACACCTACGGATGATGACGTGGGCCAATCTCGAAGGCTTGGTGCTCGTGCCACCGCCAGTCGAAGGGGGCGAACCCGTCGCGCTGCGCGATATCGGCGTCATCGAGGCCGCGCAGGCCGCCGGATTGGTGGATGCGTCTTGGGAACCGATGGACCTATTGGTGCTGCTGTTCGGCATCGGTTTGGCCTGGGCCCAGGCGCCCCATGCCGATGCCTCAGCGGATCCGGCGGTCGTCGCAGCACGGCGAGCGGCCGCGGTTGAAGCGGCGCGGCGGATTGTCGCGCCGGCAAAATAGCCCCTCCGGCTACGCTGTCGAGACATGGCGAATGCCCTTGGCTTCGAGGGTCATATCGAATGGGCCGAGGCGTTGTCCCCACCACCGTGGGCGGGTGTGAGTGCGCCGTCAGGGTTTCGAACCCCGGACCCGCTGATTAAGAGTCAGCTGCTCTACCAACTGAGCTAACGGCGCGTGCGTCCTGCTGGACCGCGTTTGAGACAATAACAGCCATCGAGCGGGTGGACGAAATCGTCCAGTTTGGTATCCATCACAGACAGCCGGTAACAGTCGTCTACGCCCTAGAATACTCCGCAGTAACACACCGTTACTTGTCTCGAGGGGATACACGCAGGTGGCACGTCGCTTCAACGCGCTTCAGCATGCGAGCCGCCGGTGGCTTGCCGTGCTGATGGTGCCGCTCGTCGTATTCGGCGCCGCGGCCTGTGGCGGCAACGGCGGGGCTCCGCAGCCCAAGGCCATCATGGACAAGGCCACGCCGTTCAGCGACCTGATGGTCCCCAAACTCACTGCGTCGGTCACCGACGGCGCGGTCGGCGTCGCGGTCGACAGCCCCGTGACGGTGAGCGCGGACAACGGCGTGCTGGCGTCGGTCGACATGGTCAACGAAAACGGTGGGACCGTCAACGGTCGACTCAGCCCCGATGGCGTCCGCTGGTCGACGACCGAGCGGTTGGGCTACAACCGGCTCTACACGCTGACCGCCAAGGCTCGCGGGCTCGGCGGCGTGGCCACCCGCCAGGTGTCGTTCCAGACCCATTCGCCGCAGAACCTGGCGATGCCCTACCCCAGACCGAGCGACGGCGAGGTGGTGGGCGTCGGCGAGCCGGTCGCTGTTCAGTTCGACGAGAACATCGCGAACCGCGAAGCCGCCGAGAAGGCGATCCGGGTGACCACGGACCCGCCGGTCGACGGTGCGTTCTACTGGCTGAACAATCGCGAGGTTCGTTGGCGCCCTGAGCATTTCTGGAAACCGGGAACCAGCGTCGACGTCGCGGTGAACACCTACGGGACCGACCTCGGTGACGGGGTGTTCGGCCAGGACAATGCGCACACCCACTTCACTATCGGCGACGAAGTGATCGCGACGGCCGACGACACCACCAAAATGGTGACGGTCCGCGTCAACGGTGAGGTCGTCAAGACCATGCCGACGTCGATGGGTAAGGACAGCACGCCGACGGCAAGCGGGACCTACATACTCGGTGTGCGATTCGCGCACATGATCATGGACTCGTCGACGTACGGCGTACCGGTCAACTCGCCCAACGGATATCGCACCGAGGTTGATTTCGCCACCCAAATGTCCTACAGCGGTGTCTTCGTGCACTCGGCGCCATGGTCGGTGGGTGCGCAAGGGCACACCAACACCAGCCATGGGTGTCTGAACGTGAGCCCAAGCAACGCGCAATGGTTCTTCGAGCACACCAAGCGCGGCGACGTCGTCGAGGTGCTCAACACCCTCGGACCGCCGCTGTCGGGTACCGAAGGCCTCGGCGACTGGAACATCCCCTGGGATCAGTGGCACGCCGGCAACGCCAAGGCGTGACACCGGCGCGCAACGTCATAGTCGTTATCCGGCAACCTTATTCGGGCTCAATTAAGCGCCTGGACGTTTGACACGCCGACTTGATCACTCATCCACGCAAGCGATCGGTTGCGCTCCTAGCCTTGTTGGTATGAGTGAAACCCTCAGTCAGCGCGAGCCGGCGGCCCCGCGCAGCCGACTCGCCGCGATCGGCGGCGTCGTGCTCTGGCAGGTGGTCGGTGTCGCCGCCGGTGCAATCAGCTATGCCGCGGAGGCGGGCGGCTTCGAACTCGAGATGCGTCGAGCAGCCCTGCGCGCCCAGCGCTGACGCGCGGCGCCCCATTTGGGGTGACTGACGGGACTCGAACCCGCGACATTCAGGATCACAACCTGACGCTCTACCAACTGAACTACAGCCACCATTGCCGCCCCACGAGAAGCAGCGCCGTCGATCTTAGCGGCTCGGGTCCTTGGTAGCCGAATCCGTTTCCGGTGGCGCGGGCGAGTCGACCCCCAACTCGTCCGCGACAGCAGCGATCTCGCTGGTCGCGGGCCCAGGCGGCGGGACGAATGCAGTGCCCCGGTAGTACTTCAACTCGCGGATGGATTCGTGGATGTCGGCCAACGCGCGATGTGCCAGGCCCTTGGACGGTTGGCCGTAGTAGATCCGCGGATACCAGCGGCGGCAGAGCTCTTTGATCGAGCTCACATCGATCATCCGGTAGTGCAGAAACGAATCCAGGGTCGGCATGTCGCGGGCGATGAAGCCGCGGTCGGTGGCAATCGAGTTGCCGGCCAGCGGCGCCGTTTTGGCCTGCTTGACGTGTTGACGGATGTAGTCGAGCACTGCGGCCTCGGCGGTCGCGAGATCTATGGTGGACGCCCGCACCTCTTCGGTGAGCCCAGAGCGGCTGTGCATCTCGGTGACCACGTCGACCATCGAGTTCAACGCGGCGTCCTCCGCGTGGATCACCATGTCGAGGCCGTCGCCGAGAATATTCAGCTCGCCATCGGTCACCAGGACGGCGATTTCGATCAACTTGTCCGAGCCCAGATCCAGCCCGGTCATCTCGCAATCGATCCACACCAGTTCGTCCCGCACAGCGTTCACAGTAGGCAGGATTAGCTGCGGCGGCTGCAGCCACCCCGCCTGAACGCGACAGCCAGTAAGGTCGTGCGTGATCTTCGACCACGTCAACTCCGGGAGAGACAGGGGTCTTATGGGCACTGAATCGACAGCGACCCCCGCACAGCAGATCGCGGCGGGATACGCCGTTGGGGGGCAGGCTCTGGAACTGGGCACGGTCGTCGTCGACGGCAAGACGGACCCGGCTGCGCAGATCCGCATCCCACTGGCCACCGTCAACCGGCACGGCCTGGTGGCCGGTGCGACCGGAACCGGAAAGACCAAGACGCTGCAGGTGATCGCCGAGCAGCTTTCCGCGGCGGGCGTGCCGGTGCTGATGGCCGACGTGAAAGGCGACCTGTCCGGCCTGTCACGACCCGGCGAGAGCAACGACAAGCTCACCGAGCGCGCCAAGGAAATAGGTGACGACTGGCAGCCGAGCGGCTTTCCGGTGGAGTTCCTTTCGCTCGGCACCAAGGGCATTGGTGTTCCGGTTCGTGCGACGATCGCCAGCTTCGGGCCCATCCTGCTGTCAAAAGTGTTGGGCCTCAACAGTACTCAAGAGTCGACTCTTGGCCTGATTTTCAAGTGGGCGAGTGACCAAAAGCTCGAGCTGCTCAACCTTGCGGACCTGCGTGAGGTCATCGGCTACCTGACGAGCGACGAGGGCAAGGCCGAGCTGAAGACGCTGGGCGGTGTGTCGGCGCCGACGGCGGGGGTGATTCTGCGAGCGCTGGTCAATCTGGAAGGTGAGGGCGGCGATACGTTTTTCGGCGAGCCTGAGCTGGACCCCAACGACCTTCTGACGCCTGGTCGCATCTCGCTGCTAGAGCTCGGCGATCAAGCCGCCCGACCGGTGCTGTTCTCCACCTTCTTGATGTGGATGTTGTCGACCTTGTTCAAGTCGCTGCCCGAAGTCGGCGACATCGACAAGCCCAAGCTGGTGTTCTTCTTCGACGAGGCCCACCTGCTGTTCGCCGATGCGTCGAAAGCGTTCCTGGACCAGGTAGAGCAAACTGTGAAGTTGATCCGCTCCCGCGGCGTCGGCGTGTTCTTCTGCACGCAGTTGCCTACCGACATCCCGAACGACGTTCTGTCTCAGCTGGGTGCACGCATCCAGCACGCGCTACGCGCGTTCACTCCCGATGACCAAAAAGCCCTGACCCGAACCGTCCGCACCTATCCAAAAACCGATGTCTACGACCTGGCTTCAGCGCTGACGTCATTGGGCATCGGTGAAGCGATCGTTACGGTGCTGTCGGAACGGGGTGCGCCCACACCCGTCGCGTGGACTCGGCTCCGGCCACCGCGTTCGCTGATGGCGGCCATTGGCAACGACGCGATAAGCTCGGCGGCCAAATCCAGTCCGTTGGACCAGAAATACGGCAAGACCGTAGATCGTGAATCGGCATACGAGAAGCTGCAAGCCAAAAAGGCTGAGGCTCAAGCCAATCAGCCGGCGCCGGCGGGAGCGAAGAACGCGCCCGAGGCCGCCAAAAAACCCGGCTGGTTCAGTCGATTCGTCAACAGCCGCGGCTTTCAGACCTTCCTCAAGGCAATGGGCACCGAGATCATCCGCAACATGTTCGGCGGCGGCAGCAAGCGCCGTCGGTAGGTCAGCCGCCACCCATCTTCTTGTAGAAGCGCCCGACGATCGGCGCGACGATCGCGCGAGGTGAATACTGACTCGCCGTCGACATCGCCTTGGACGTCACACCGGGCACAATGCGCATCTTGTTGCGCGCCAATGCATCCAGTGATTTCTTCGCGGTGTACTCGGTGGAGATCCACAGGAAGTTGGGCACCAGCTTCTCGACGATCGACGCGTCGGCCGGCCCCGGCAGTTCGCTGCGCACCGGGCCGGGGGCCAAAACGGTCACGTGCACACCGGTTTTCCGCAGTTCGCCACGCAAGGACTCGCTGAAGGTGTTCGCGAAAGCCTTGGTTGCCGCATAGGTCGCGTTGTAGGGGATCGGTGAATTGCCTGCTGCAGAACCGGAAATCAGAATGCCGCCGGCTTTGCGCTGCAGCATGCCGGGCAGCACCGCCAACACCATGTCGTGCACCGCGATCGCATTCAGCTGCACCTGGGCCCGCTCGACCTCGGGATCGAGCGTGGCGACCGGTCCGAAGGTCGCGGTCCCGGCATTGGCGCACAGGATCGAGATATTGCGGGTGGCCAGCTCGTCGACCAGCTTCGCGCGGTCGGCGGGGTCGGCGAGATCGGCGGGTCGCACTTCGACAGTGACGCCGTACTTTTCGCTCAGGCTGCCGGCCAACGCGTTGAGCAGATCTTCGCGCCGCGCGGTAATGATCAGACTATGGCCGCGAGCGGCCAATTCTGTGGCGAGCGCTGCGCCAATGTTCTGTGAAGCTCCGGTTACAACTGCGCGGGCGTCGGGACTGGGGGCGGGTACCGGCATGCGCCAATGGTAGACAGACCAACGATGCCTCAATCCAGCAGTCACGTCTCGTCCGGCACCAAGCGGTCTCAAGCCGTGGCATGGGCGCTGTGGGACACCGGTTCGGCGGGCGTGAGCGCAGTCGTGGTGACGTTCGTGTTCTCGGTGTATCTGACCGGTGCCGTCGGCAAAGGCCTGCACGGTGGAGTCACCCCGGCGAGCTGGCTGGGCCGGGCGCTGGCGATCGCCGGGCTGACCATCGCTGTGCTGGCACCGGTGATCGGTGTCTGGGTCGAGAATCCGCGGCGGCGCCGCCTCGCCCTGACGGTGTTGACCGGCCTGGTGGTCGCGTTGGTCAGCGCGATGAGCCTGATCCGCGAGCGACCGGACTACCTGTGGGCCGGATTGACGTTGCTCGCGTTGGGTGCGGCGTGCGGCGACCTGGCCAGCGTCCCGTACAACGCGATGCTGCGACAGCTCACGACTCGGGAGAACTCCGGGCGGATCTCCGGCTTCGGCCTGGCTGCCGCGTTTGTCGGCAGCGTCGGGTTGCTGTTGGTCGTCTACTTCGGTTGCATCGACGGGAAGGGCCCGGTGCGCGGGTTTCTGCACCTGCCGGTGAGTGACGGGATGAATGTCCGCATCGCGATGCTGGTCGCTGCCGGATGGTTGGTGACGTTCGCGACGCCGCTGCTGCTGACCGCGCACAATCTGCCGTCGTCGAACGAAACCACCCCCACGCACAGCGCGCTGGGCGGCTATCGCAAGCTGTGGCAGGACCTGGTCAGCGAGTGGCACCGAGACCGCAACCTGGTCTATTACCTGCTGTCGTCGGCGATTTTCCGGGATGGCCTGGCGGGTGTGTTCACCTTCGGCGGGGTGCTCGGCGTCAACGCCTACGGGATTGCACCCGACGATGTGCTGATCTTCGGCGTGGCCGCCAGCGTGGTGGCCGCGGTGGGCGCCGTTTTCGGCGGATTTCTGGACGACCGGATAGGCTCCAAACCGGTGATCATCGGATCGCTGACCTGCATCATCGCGGCCGGGCTGGCAATGATGGCGATGTCGGGACCGGGCGCGTTCTGGGCCACCGGGCTGCTGTTGTGCCTGTTCATCGGGCCGGCGCAGGCGTCGGCGCGGACCTTGCTGCTGCGGATGTCCAGCGACGGCAAGGAAGGCGTGGCCTTCGGGCTATACACGATGACCGGACGCGCGGTCTCGTTCGTGGCGCCGTGGCTGTTCTCGGTTTTCGTCGACCTGTTCGGTGCGGTGCGCGCCGGGATGGGCGGGCTGTGCCTGGTCATGATCGTCGGGTTGCTGGGCCTGGTGATGGTGCGGGCCCCGCACCGGATCGCAGTGGCCGACTAGCTTCAGCCGTTGCCGTTGCAGATCGTCAGCCCGGCACCGCTGCGGTGGTTGATCTCCACCCCGTCCACGGTGACCGTGCACGTGACGTCGTGACCGATGTTGACGATCGTGACGTTGGGCGTCTTGCTGCCGGACTCGGGCAGGCTGACCTCTTTGGTCCACGGCAACGCGACGTTGAACTCGGTCTGCATCATCCCGTCGTTGTCGACATAGGTGATGCTGATGGCACGGCCGTCGCCCATGACGTTGTAGACCACGGTCTGCATCGCGGTCGGGTCGGTGGGCTGACTGGGTTCGGTGGTGGCCGGCCCGGGTGCCTGAGCCGAATGCGACGGCGAGTTGGGCACTACGGGGACGGGACTCTGCGAGCTCGGCGTCGACGGCAGCGCCGGCACTGCGGTTTGCCGTCTGGCCGTGCCGTTGGCGATTACCAGGGCGATGACCAGTGCGGTCACCAGCACCACCGCCGCGGCGGCGGCAATCCACAACCAGCGTGGTGCCTTGGGCTTCTCGTCGTCGGGCTCGTGCGGCGGCTGATTCGGCTGCGGCTGACCGCGCAGCCAGTACTGCGGCAGCTTGTCCGTGGGGTTTGCCGAGTTGGGGTCGTACGACGCGCCGGAGTAGTACGGCGGCGGATAAGGCGGCTGGCCGCTGTAGGCAGGGTCGGCGTAGGGCCGGTACGACTGGTTCAGTCGCTGAGTTTGCTCGGTCCACTCTTCGGTGGAACGGGTGTGTCCGGGATGACGTCGATCGCTCATGCCCACCTCATTTCTGCAGGGTACCTGCAGCACAACCGTCGGTGCCGAAACCTCTGATGAACAGTGGAAATGCTCGTCAAATGGGCGTGGCGCCCACGGTCAACGAGGCGACAGTCATCGCCCGCATCACCGCCCGTGACCGCGCGCTGCCGTCTGGCATCAGGCTGTGCGGCGTGGAGTTGAGCAGTCCGAATACGGCATGCGCCATCAGTCGGGCGTCGGACTCGGCGAGATCCGGCTCAACCCGGCGCAAGACGCCCACCCAGATTTCGACGTATTGACGCTGGGCCCGTCGCACCTGGCGTTCCGCGGCGGCCGGCAGATAGGCGAGGTCGCGGTCCTGGATCCGGATGAGGTCCGGCTCGCCCAGCGCGAAGTCGAGATGGAAGTCGATCAGGCCGTCCAGCGCGGCGGCCGCATCGGCCTGTCGCGACAGGACTTCTCGTGCGCCGGCAAGCAGTCGGGTGCTGATTCCGACCAGCAACTCGACCAGTAGCGACTCCTTGTTGGAGAAGTGCCGGTAGATCGCGGGCCCGCTGACCCCGGCCGCGGCGCCGATGTCTTCGAGTCGGACCGCGAGAAAGCCGCGCTCGGCGAACAGTCGCTCGGCGGCGGCTAGCAATTGCAGACGACGGTCGGATTTGCGTCGACTGCGCGGGTTCGGCGCCGGGGTGGGATCACCGTCGTCAGCCGGAGCGGTCGCAGCCATCCCGCCTCCCTAGACAGTTCGGTTAATCGCCACTAACATAGCACGAGTTAGTGACCATTAACCGAAATTGGCGTGTGATCGATGACCTCACCGGCGGAGAACCGCAACGCGCATACCGCGCTTGTCGAGCAGTTGCGCGGCAAGCTCGCGACGGCTGCGCTCGGCGGTTCGGAGCGCTCGCGCGCGCGTCATGTCGATCGCGGCAAGCTGCTGCCACGCGACCGCGTCGACGGGTTGCTCGATCCCGGCAGCCCACTTCTCGAGATAGCGCCGCTGGCCGCCGACGGAATGTACGACGACGAGTGCCCCGGCGCGGGAATCATCACCGGAATCGGCCGGATTTCCGGCCGTGAATGCATGATCGTGGCCAACGACGCGACGGTCAAAGGTGGTACCTACTACCCGATTACCGTCAAAAAGCACCTACGCGCTCAGGAGATAGCGGCGCAGAATCGGCTGCCCTGCATCTACCTGGTCGACTCCGGCGGTGCGTTCCTGCCGCGGCAGGACGAGGTGTTTCCGGACCGCGAGCATTTCGGCCGAATCTTCTACAACCAGGCCAACCTCAGCGCGCAGGGCATCCCGCAGATCGCCGCGGTGCTGGGATCGTGCACGGCAGGTGGTGCGTATGTCCCGGCGATGAGCGATGAGGCCGTGATCGTCCGCAACCAGGGCACCATCTTCCTCGGCGGACCACCGTTGGTGAAGGCGGCCACCGGCGAAGTGGTGTCGGCCGAGGATCTCGGTGGGGGAGAACTGCATTCGAAGACCTCCGGCGTCACCGACCATCTCGCCCACGACGACCGCGACGCTCTGCGGATCGTCCGGCGCATTGTGTCGACGCTGGGACCGCGCGATCCGCGGATCTGGGATGCCCGGCCGGCCGTGAATCCGATCGCCGAGCAGTCAGAACTGTACGACGTGGTCCCCGTCGACCCCCGGATTCCCTACGACGTGCACAACGTCATCAATCGGCTCGTCGACGGCGGTGAATTCGTCGAGTTCAAGGCCGAATACGGCGCCACGCTGGTCACCGGCTTCGCCCACATCCATGGCCACCCGGTCGGCATCGTGGCCAATAACGGCGTGCTGTTCTCCGAATCCGCAGTCAAGGGAGCGCATTTCATCGAACTGTGCGACAAGCGGATGGTGCCGCTGCTGTTCTTGCAGAATATCTCCGGGTTCATGGTCGGCCGCGAGTACGAGGCAGGCGGCATCGCCAAACACGGTGCGAAGATGGTGACCGCAGTGGCGTGCGCACGGGTGCCCAAGCTCACGGTGGTGATCGGTGGGTCTTACGGGGCGGGCAACTACTCGATGTGCGGGCGCGCGTATTCGCCGCGCTTCCTGTGGATGTGGCCGAATGCGCGGATCTCCGTCATGGGCGGTGAGCAGGCGGCGTCGGTGCTGGCGACGGTACGCGGCGAGATGACCGCCGAGGAGGAGGAAGCGTTGAAGGCCCCCATCCGCGACCAATACGAACATCAGGGCAACCCGTACTATTCGACGGCCCGGCTCTGGGATGACGGCGTCATCGACCCCGCAGACACCAGAACGGTTGTCGGACTTGCGCTTTCCGTGGCGTCGACGGCACCGGTCGACCCGGTCTCCTACGGCGTCTTCCGGATGTGAGCGCGATGGGATTTCACACTGTTCTGGTTGCCAACCGCGGCGAGATCGCCGTGCGGGTGATCCGCACGCTCACCGCGATGGGCATTCGATCGGTCGCTGTGTACAGCGACGCCGACGTTAACGCGCGGCACGTGGCCGAGGCGGATGTGGCGATCGCGATCGGTCCGGCGGCAGCGAGAGACAGCTACCTCAATGTTGGCGCGATCGTCGACGCCGCGGTGCGCACCGGCGCCCAGGCCGTGCACCCCGGCTATGGGTTCCTCTCGGAGAACGCCGATTTCGCGGCCGCGTTGGAGAAGGCCGGAATCGCGTTCATCGGACCGCCGGTGGGGGCGATCCAGACGATGGGCGACAAGATCGCGGCGAAGGGCACGGTGTCGGCCTTCGGCGTCCCGGTGGTTCCCGGCATCGCGCGGCCCGGACTCAGCGACCAGGAATTGATCGCGGCCGCCGATGAGATCGGCTATCCGGTTTTGGTCAAACCGTCGGCCGGTGGCGGCGGCAAGGGCATGCGAATGGTCGAGGAGCCGGCCGATCTGGCGGCCGCGCTGGTCAGCGCCCGTCGCGAGTCGGCCGCCGCATTCGGCGACGACACGCTGTTCCTCGAGCGATTTGTGCTGCGCCCCAGGCATATCGAAGTGCAGGTCATGGCCGATGCGCACGGCAACGTGGTGCACTTCGGTGAGCGCGAGTGCAGTCTGCAGCGCCGGCATCAAAAGGTCATCGAGGAGGCGCCGTCACCGCTGCTCGACGACAAGACCCGCGCCCGGATCGGCGCGGCCGCGTGCGACACCGCCCGCAGCGTCGACTACACCGGAGCGGGCACCGTGGAATTCATCGTGTCCGCCGATCGGCCTGATGAGTTCTTCTTCATGGAGATGAACACCCGGCTGCAGGTCGAACATCCCGTCACCGAGTTGGTGACCGGCTGGGATCTGGTCGAGTGGCAAGTCCGGATCGCGGCGGGGGAGAAACTCACCGTCGACCAGTCCGCTATCGCGCTGCGTGGTCACGCGATCGAAGCTCGGGTCTACGCCGAGGATCCGGCGCACGGCTTCCTGCCCACCGGTGGCGACGTGCTGGCCGTGACCGAATCCGACGCGGCCGGTGTGCGCATCGACTCGGGCCTGTCCGCCGGTATGGTCGTCGGCAGCGAGTACGACCCGATGCTGGCGAAAGTCATTGCCTACGGACCGGATCGGGCCACGGCACTGCGAACCCTGGACCGGGCGCTGGCCGGCACCGCGGTCCTCGGCGTCGGCACCAACATCGAGTTCGCCCGCTTCCTGCTGGCCGACCCCGACGTGGTCGCCGGTCGACTCGACACCGGTTTGTTGGACCGTCGCGCCGGCGACTTCGTGGCAGCCGAGCCGTCCGACGAAGAGTTTGTCGCCGCGGCGGCCTTCCATTGGTTGCGACGCTTTCCCGCGCCGGGTGCCGATCTGTGGGAGGTGCCGTCGGGCTGGCGGGTCGGGCGCCGGGCGCCGGTGAGTATCCGCCTGCGCTCCGGCGAACGCACCGACCACGTCCATATCGTCGGCCGCCCGGATGCCGCTGAGGTACGCATCGAAGATGGTGAATCCCGTTTGTTACGAGCCGCTTTGACCGACGACCAGCTCACGGTGACGCTCGACGGGCTGCGTGTCACCTACACGGTTGCTGCGCAGAACAGCAGGGTCTGGCTGGCCGGCGACGGTGTCTTCGCGGTGCTCGAGGAGGTACGTGAAGCACCGGTCCGCGAAGACGAAGAGCACAGCGGCGACGCCGAATTGACCAGCCCGATGCCCGGCTCGGTGGTCGCGGTCGGCGTCGAGGACGGCGCCGAGGTCGAGGCGGGCACGGTGGTGGTGACCGTCGAGGCGATGAAGATGGAGCACGCGTTGATGGCACCGGTCGACGGTGTTGTCGAACTCCTGGTCGCCGCCGGCGACCAAGTCAAAGTGGGCCAGCCGCTGGCCCGAATTGCCGCTAGTACGAACGTAATACACGCAGAGGACAACGCATGAGTGACTTCCTGTCGACCGGGACCCTTCCGGACGAATACCAACAGCTGGCCAAGACGGTCCGCGACTTCGCGCAGAGCGTGGTCGCGCCGGTGGCGGCCAAGCATGATGCCGAGCACTCGTTCCCCTACGAAGTGGTGGCCGGCATGGCCGAGATGGGCTTGTTCGGCCTGCCGTTCCCCGAAGAGTGGGGCGGCATGGGCGGCGACTACTTTGCCCTGTGCCTGGCGCTCGAAGAATTAGGCAAGGTCGACCAGAGCGTGGCGATCACGCTGGAAGCCGGCGTCTCGTTGGGTGCCATGCCCGTCTACCGGTTCGGCAACGATGCCCAGAAGCAGGAATGGTTGCCGCAGTTGGCCAGTGGCCGTGCCCTGGGTGCGTTCGGCCTGACCGAGCCCGGCGGCGGTACCGACGCCGGCGCGACGAAAACCACCGCGCAACTCGACGATGGCCAATGGGTGATCAACGGCTCCAAGCAGTTCATCACCAACTCCGGCACCGACATCACCAAGCTGGTCACGGTCACCGCAGTAACCGGTGAGCGCGACGGAAAGAAAGAGATCTCCTCGATCCTCGTTCCGGCGCCGACGAAGGGCTTCACCGTCGAACCGGCCTACGACAAGGTCGGCTGGAACGCCTCCGACACTCATCCGCTCAGCTTCGACGACGTCCGGGTGCCCGAGGAGAACCTGCTCGGCGAACGCGGCCGCGGGTACGCCAACTTCCTGCGGATCCTCGACGAGGGCCGCATCGCGATCGCTGCGCTGTCCACCGGCGCCGCGCAGGGCTGCGTCGACGAGAGCGTCAAGTACGCCAAGGAGCGGGAAGCCTTCGGCCAGGCGATCGGCCGGTACCAGTCCATCGCGTTCACCATTGCCCGGATGGAGGCCCGCGCGCACACCGCGCGGACCGCGTACTACGACGCTGCGGCGCTGATGTTGGCCGGCAAGCCGTTCAAGAAGCAGGCGGCGATCGCCAAACTGGTCGCCAGCGAGGCGGCCATGGACAACGCCCGGGACGCCACCCAGATTCACGGCGGATACGGGTTTATGAATGAATTCACGGTGGCCCGGCATTACCGGGACAGCAAGATTCTCGAGATCGGCGAGGGGACGACAGAGGTGCAGCTGATGTTGATCGCCCGCGAGGCGGGTCTGTGAAGTCGAGTGAGCGGAACGAACGGCAGTGAGTGACGGGAACGAGACGAACAATGGGCCTGTGAAGTCGAGTGAGCGGAACGAACGGCAGTGAGTGACGGGAACGAGACGAACAATGGGCCGGTGACGCAGAAGTTTCGCGAGGTCGTCCAGCGGGGGCTGTGGTTCGAGGAATTCGAGACCGGTGTGCGCTATCTGCATCGGCCGGGCCGGACCATCACCGAAGCCGACAACGTGTTGTTCACGACCTTGACGATGAACACTCAGGCGCTACACCTTGACGCCGCGTTCTCCGACGCGCTACCGCCGTTCAATCAACGACTGGTCAACTCGATGTTCACACTGTCGACGCTGGTCGGCCTGTCGGTCGCGCAGCTGACCCAGGGCACTATCGTCGGCAACCTCGGGTTCTCCGAAATCGCTTTCCCCAAGCCGCTTTTCCACGGCGACACGCTGTACGCCGAATCGATCATCATCGAGAAGCGGGCATCCAAGAGCCGGCCCGGCGAGGGCATCGTGACGTTTGCGCACACCGGTCGCAACCAGCACGGCGACGTCGTCGCCACCGCCAACCGCAAGACCATGGTGCGGATGCGTCCGGCCGAGGCCGGTAACTGATGGGCCTGGGCAACCCCGGACCCGCATGGTTGTTCTGCCCGGCAGACCGGCACGAGCGCTACCAAAAAGCCGCGGCGGCAGCCGATGTGGTGATCCTCGACCTCGAAGACGGTTGCGCCGCCGCCGACCGCCCCGCCGCACGCAAATCTCTGGTCGATGTCCCGCTCGACCCGGCCCGAACCGTGGTGCGCGTCAACCAGTTCGGTACCGAAGACCAGAAGCTTGACCTGGAAGCTCTGAGGAGCACCTCCTACGACACCGTGATGTTGCCGAAATGCGAAGCGGTTGAGCATGTTAGCGCGCTGGCGCCACTGAATGTGATCGTGCTCGTCGAATCGCCGAAGGGTGCCCTGGTCGTCACCGAGACCGTTCAGGCGGACAACGCGATCGCGGTGATGTGGGGTGCCGAGGATCTATTCGCGGTCCTGGGCGGCACGGCCAATCGATACCCGGACGGCAGCTATCGCGAGGTGGCCCGCCATGTTCGCTCGCAGTCGCTGTTGGCGGCCAAGGCGTACGGTCGCCTGGCTCTTGATTCGGTCTACCTCGACATCAAAAATCTCGACGGGCTGCGCGGCGAGGTCGATGACGCCGTCGCCGTCGGGTTCGACGCGAAGGTTGCCATCCACCCCAGCCAGGTCCCGGTCATCCGGGCTGGTTACGCGCCATCTGCCGACCAGGTGGAGTGGGCGCGACACGTTCTTGCGGCAGCCGTCGATGAGCGCGGTGTCTTTGCATTCGAGGGCATAATGGTAGACGCGCCCGTGTTGCGGCGAGCCGAGCGGATCGTGCACCTGGCAGGTGAAGCCGGCTCGTAGCAGCCTCGGTACCGGGGTTTGTTCTGACCCGCCGCACGCCTGCGCGTAGGAGGCGGCATGGCCGAGGTCTCGCGCCCGCTGATGACTGTCGAACTCGAGCCGGTGCAGCTCGTCGGCCCGGATGGCAGGCCGACAGCGGAATCACGCTACAGCCGGGAACTTCCCGCCGAAACGCTGTGCTGGCTCTACGAGATGATGGTCGTCACGCGCGATGTGGACGCCGAATTCGTCAACCTCCAGCGTCAAGGTGAACTCGCGCTGTTCGCGTCGTGCTGCGGCCAGGAGGCGGCTCAGGTCGGGGCCACTGCATGTCTGCGCAAAACGGACTGGCTCTTTCCGCAATACCGCGAACTGGGCGTCTATCTCGTCCGAGGTATCGCTCCCGGCCAGGTGGGCGCGGCCTGGCGCGGAACCTGGCACGGCGGACTGGATTTCACCGAAAAACACTGCGCACCGATATCGGTGCCGATCGGTACTCAGACGCTGCATGCCGTCGGCGCTGCAATGGCCGCGCAGCGGCTCCACGAAGACTCGATCACGGTCGCGTTTCTCGGCGACGGCGCCACCAGCGAGGGTGACGTTCACGAGGCGCTGAACTTCGCGGCCGTATTCAACACACCGTGTGTGTTCTACGTGCAGAACAATCACTGGGCGATCTCGGTACCACTGCATGGCCAGACCGCTGCGCCGTCGATCGCGCACAAGGCAATTGGGTACGGCATGCCCGGTATCCGGGTCGACGGTAACGATGTACTGGCCTGTTACGCAGTGATGGCTGAAGCCGCGGCCCGGGCCCGCACCGGCAACGGGCCGACGCTGATCGAGGCGGTGACGTATCGCCTCGGCCCGCACACCACCTCCGACGACCCGACGCGCTACCGCAGCCAGGACGAGCTCGACCGATGGCGGGCGTTGGACCCGATTCCGCGATACCGCAACTACTTAGCGGGCCGGGAGTTGTGGACGCAGCGGCTGGAGGACCGGATCACCGCCCGCTCTCAACGGCTGCGCGCCGAGCTGCGCGATGCGGTATTCGCGGCGCCCGACATCGATATTGACGAAGTATTCACCGCGGTGTTCGCGGAGATGACACCCGGTCTCGAGGCTCAACGTCAGCAGCTACGTGACGAAATATGCAGGGAGGCATGATGACTCAGATCGTGGAACCTCCCACGTTCAACAGAGGCGAACTGCCGGAACCGGCGCCGATTCCCACCACGTCGCCGCTGACCATGGTCGAGGCCCTCAATCGCGCGTTGCACGATGCGATGGCCGCCGACGAGCGCGTGCTGGTCTTCGGTGAGGACGTCGCCACGTTGGGTGGCGTCTTCCGGGTGACCGAAGGCCTGCACGCGACCTTCGGATCGCAGCGCTGCTTCGACACTCCGTTGGCCGAGTCGGCGGTGATCGGCATCGCGGTCGGGCTGGCACTTCGCGGATTCATGCCGGTGCCCGAGATTCAGTTCGACGGATTCTCCTATCCGGCTTTCGATCAGGTGGTCAGCCACCTGGCGAAATACCGGACCCGCACCCGGGGGCAGGTCAACATGCCGGTGACCGTGCGCATCCCGTCCTTCGGCGGGATCGGGGCCGTCGAGCATCACTCTGAATCCACCGAGTCCTACTGGGCGCACACCGCGGGGTTGAAAGTCGTTGTGCCGTCCTCGCCTTCGGATGCCTACTGGCTCCTGCGGCACTCGATCGCATGCCCGGATCCGGTGATGTTCCTCGAACCCAAGCGGCGGTACTGGGGTCGAGGAGTCGTCGACACCAGCCAACCCGGGCCCGGGATCGGGCAGGCCGTGGTCCGTCGCGCCGGCACCGACGTCACCGTGCTGACCTATGGCGGCCTGGTCGGGACAGCGCTGTCTGCCGCTGACACGGCTGCGCAGCAACATGGTTGGAGCCTGGAAGTGGTCGATCTGCGCTCGCTGGTGCCACTGGACTTCGACACCGTCGCCGCGTCGATCCGCCGCACCGGTCGCTGCGTGGTGCTGCACGAGGGACCACGGAGCCTCGGCTACGGAGCAGGCCTGGCGGCCCGCATCCAGGAAGAGATGTTCTACGAACTCGAGGCGCCGGTGTTGCGCGCCTGCGGTTTCGACACCCCGTATCCGCCGGCGCGACTGGAAAAGCTCTGGCTACCCGGCCCCGATCGGCTGCTGGACTGTGTCGAACGCTCGTTGGGGCAACCATGACCGGTGACCGCATCCACGTGTTCGTCGTCCCCGATCTCGGCGAGGGCCTCCAAGAGGTCACCCTGACGTGCTGGCAGGTCGGGATCGGCGACGACGTCGAACTCAATCAACCCCTGTGCTCGGTGGAAACCGCGAAGGCCGAGGTCGAGATCCCCAGTCCGTACGCAGGACGCATCGTTGAAATACGCGGCGCCGAGGGCGACGTGCTGCCGGTCGGGTCGCTGCTGGCCCGCATCGACAGTGACCCGTCGGCTGCCAACGGTCAATCATCAACGCGCAAGCCGATATTGGTCGGCTACGGCGTCGATGACGCGCTAGACACCAGCCGCCGGCGGCCCAAGGCCAAGCCGAGCGTCCGTAAGCTGGCGGCCGAGCTATTGGTCGACCTGAGCGAGGTTCCCCCGGGTGCAGACGGGCTGGTCAGCCGCGACGCGGTACTGGCCGCCGCGGGTGTCGGGCCCGAACGACCCGGGGTCTCCTACGACGTTCTTCCGGTCCGCGGGGTGCACTCGCGGATGGCTGAGCGAATGACGCTGTCGCGCAGAAATATTCCAGATGCGCACGCGAGTGTGCAGGTCGACGGTACGGCCGTGCTCCGGCTCAGCGACGACACCTTCACGCCCTTTGTGCTCGCCATGCGGCTCCTCGTCATCGCGTTGACGCACAACAAGATTCTGAACTCCACCTGGGTAGACGCGCCCGGCGGCGCGCAGGTGCATTCGCACCACTCGATCCACCTTGGTTTCGCGGTCGCGACCCCGCGCGGTCTGCTGGTTCCGGTGATCGCCGACGCGCAGGACAAAACGACCCGGCAACTCGCCGAATGTGTGGCCCGGCTGATCCGCGAGGCCCGGTCTGGCACGCTGAAACCGGCTGAGCTGACCGGTTCGACGTTCACCGTGTCGAACTTCGGAGCCCTCGGACTCGACGACGGCGTGCCGGTGATCAACTATCCCGAAGCCGCGATTCTCGGCATGGGATCGCTGAAACCGCGGCCGGTCGTGGTCGACGGCGCGGTCGTGAGCCGCCCGCGGATGACCTTGACGTGTGCCTTCGACCATCGGATCGCCGACGGCGCTGACGCGGCCCAATTCCTCTGCGAGTTGCGGGCATTGATCGAGTCGCCGGAAACCGCGCTGCTCGACCTTTAGCGACGTCGGGCGGCGGCCAGTCGCGCCGCGAACTCCGGCGACTGAATCGAGTGGGCCTGCGGGCCCAGCTCGGTGTCCTTGGCCTGCTCGTGCAGGTCCACGTCCAGCGACCCCGGGCTGGCGGTGGCCCGCATGGTGGCCTTGGTCGCGAGGACCACTTCACGCGGTGCGGCGGCCGGGCCGGCCGCCAACTCCAACGCGGCGGCCAACGGATCGGCGGCGACGCTGAGCGCAAGGCCGTGCTGCACAGCAGATTCGGCATCGAAGCGCATGCCGAACAGCAGCGCCGCGCGAGCCACCTGCGGTCCGACCGCGCGCTGCAGCATCCACGTCGCACCGCCGCCCGGATGAATTCCCAACTTCTGAAAACGGGCGTCGAACAACGCTTTTGGCCCGGCGATTCGCACATCGGCGGCCAGCGCCAGGTTGAGGCCGGCGCCCACCGCCGGGCCGTTGACCGCGGCGACCGTCGGCAGCGTGCATGCGCCCACCGCCATGAAGCCGTCGTAGAGCCGCCGCAATCCCTCTTCGGCCGCACTGCCCAGCGCGCTCAGATCCGCGCCGGCGCAGAAAGCCTTGCCGGCGCCGGTGACCACGACGGCGTGCACATCGGAGTCGGCTTCGGCGCGCTCTACAGCGGCGCGCAGCTGCGCCGACATATCGCTGGTGACGGCGTTGCGGCGATCCGGGTCATTGACGGTGATCAGCGCAACGTGGCTGTCGACGCGGTACAGGACCAGGGACATCGGGCACCTCCAGATACTCGGGTCCAGCTGAGGACATGCGTCACACGCATCTCATCGGCCACAGTGGCACCTGCCATGTGCCCCCGGCAGGACTCGAACCTGCGACCACAAGATTAGAAGTCATGTGCTCTATCCAGCTGAGCTACGGGGGCCGAAGACTCCCAGCGCAGGTCAGTGTAGCCAACGGGAAAAGTGGGTATAGATGCTCCGCAACGCCGGAGCAAATGGCGTTGGCGCGATTCATGATTGAGCTAGTGTGAGGCCCGCCACACACGTACGCTCCTGGCGGCGTGTGCTCAAGGACGAGGAGTGGCAGGGCATGACCATAGCCTTCGATGTCAGAGCGCGATACACCCGCGCGTGCGCCGATATGTTGCGTCACGGAATGCAGCTGGCTTCCGGGCCGGTCGGTGCCTATCGCACAGGATCGTTGCTGCTCCGAGGCTCGCCAACGGTCGCCGGGTTCCTGGCCGGCTGGCTGTCCACCGAATTTCCCCCGCACGTCGTCACCGGGCACGCACTGTCCGGCGTGACCCCGCTGTCGATCGGCCGCGTTGCCACGAATTGGGCAGCTCAGCGCGCCGACCGTACCCTCTCCGCCGCCCTGCAGGACGCTTTCGGCGCGCAGTACCGCGAGGAGGTGGCCCATCCGGTCGGCGACCGTCCGGAGCGCCGCGGCGGGATGCTGCATTCTGCCGGTGGCCACCGTCGTTACGCGGCGGAAACGTCCGACATCGTCTATGGCCCCAACGCCCGCGACAATATGCTGGACATCTGGCGTCATCGGGACATCAAGCCCGGTGACCGGGCCCCGGTGTTGCTGCAGATCCCAGGTGGCGCCTGGACCGTCAACGGCAGACGGCCCCAGGGCTACCCGCTGATGGGCCGGATGGCCGAACTCGGCTGGGTCTGTGTGTCCATCGACTATTCCAAGAGCCCCCGCAACGCCTGGCCGGCGCACATCATCGACGTGAAGCGGGCGCTGTCCTGGGTTCGCGACAACATCGCCGACTACGGCGGCGATCCTGATTTCGTCGCGGTCACAGGCGGTTCAGCAGGCGGTCACCTGGCTTCACTGGTCGCGCTCACCGCCAACGACCCGCGGCTGCAGCCGGGTTTCGAGGACGCCGACACGACTGTTCAAGCCGCCGCACCTTATTACGGTGTCTACGACCTGACCGATTCCGCGAAAATGCACGAGATGATGATGCAGTTTCTCGAGCTTTTCGTCATGAAAGAGCAGTACGCCGACAATCCTGAACTGTTCCAACTCGCCTCGCCGATTTCGCATGTCCACCGCGATGCGCCGCCATTCTTCGTGCTGCACGGCGAGAGTGATTCGGTGATCCCGAGTGTGCAGGCGCGGGCATTCTGCGAGGCGCTTCGTGCGGCCGGCGCCCCGACCGTCGGTTACGCCGAATTGCCCAATGCGCACCATGCTTTCGACCTGTTCGCCACCGTCCGGTCCCGGTTGGCGGCGGATGCGGTCGCCGACTTTTTGGGTGTCGTCCACGGCCGGCATTTGCGGTCGCGGTCGAGGTCTGCGCGCAAGCGCACCGTATCGGCCGTATAGGTCGACACCGCGCGTAACCATTTGCTCGTTTCGAATTCGGCAGCCCGCCAGGATGATTCGCAGGGTGGCCGAGGCGCGTTTGGTCTCGCGTTCTGATCCGGACAATCGGCTACCGCCGTCGCGTCAACCGGACTAGTTTGGAGTTGCCCGCAACGTCCCGGAACGGGGTGCGCGGCCGAGTCGAAACGGGAGGTCTGGGTGGCGATGGCGGCGTTGACGCGGGGGGCTGTCAATGGCTGAGCAGGTCGACGCGGCCGGGTTACCCACGGCGCTGGGGCCGGTCGACTACCTGTTGCATCGCGGCGAGGCCAATCCTCGTACGCGGTCGGGAATCATGGCCCTGGAACTCCTGGACCGCACACCGGACTGGGAGCGGTTCCGAGCCCGTTTCGAGAACGCGTCCCGGCGAGTGCTGCGGCTGCGGCAAAAGGTCGTGGTGCCGACGTTGCCGACGGCCTCGCCGCGGTGGGTGGTCGATCCGGACTTCAACCTGGATTTCCACGTCCGCAGGATCCGTGTCTCGGAACCCGGCTCGTTGCGGCAGGTGCTCGACCTCGCCGAGGTCATGGTGCAGTCGCCGCTGGACATCGCCCGGCCACTGTGGACAGCCACGTTGATCGAGGGCCTTCCCAACGGCAAGGCGGCGACCTTGCTGCACCTGTCCCACGCCGTCACCGACGGTATGGGCAGTGTCGAGATGTTCGCTCATATCTATGACCTCGAGCGCGACCCGCCCGAGCAGGCCACCCCGAACGAGCCGATCCCGCAGGACCTGTCGGCCAACGACCTGATGCGCGAGGGGCTCAACAATCTGGCCGTCAACGTGGCCAAGGGAGCCGGCGGTGCACTGTGGGGTGCGGCGTCGCTGGTCGGCCGGGCGGTCTCGCGGCCCAGCGCCGCGCTGTCGGGTGTGCTGAGCTACGCACGATCGGGCGCCCGGGTCGTTGGCCGCGCCGCTGAACCGTCTCCGCTGCTGCGTCGTCGCAGTCTGGCGACCCGCAGCGAGGCCATCGACATCCCGTTGTCCGATCTGCACCGGGCCGCAAAGGCCGGTGGCGGCTCGATCAACGACGCCTATCTGGCCGGCCTGTGCGGCGCCCTGGGGCGCTACCACGAGGCTCTCGGGGTGCCGATCGCGACGCTGCCGATGGCGGTGCCCGTGAGCCTGCGCGCCGAATCCGACGCTGCCGGCGGCAACCGCTTCACCGGCGTCAACCTGGCAGCTCCGATCGGTACGAAGGATCCCGTCACCCGGATGCAGAAGATCCGCTTGCAGATGACCCAGCGACGCGACGAGCCGGCGATGGACATCGTCGGTTCGATCGCGCCGGTGCTCAGCGTGTTGCCGGGTCCGCTGCTGGAATCGATGACGAGTTCGGTTGTCGCTTCCGACGTGCAGGCCAGCAACGTACCTGTCTATCCGGGCGATACCTTCCTGGCCGGGGCAAAAGTGTTGCGTCAGTACGGAATCGGACCATTACCCGGTGTGGCGATGATGGTGGTGCTGATCTCCCGTGGCGGGTATTGCACCATCACCGCGCGTTACGACCGCGCCGCCATCCGCGACGAGAAGTTGTTCGCGCAGTGTCTGCTCGACGGATTCAACGAAATCCTGGCCCTGGCAGGTGATCCCGCGCCGCAGGCGGTGCCGGCCTCGTTTGATCCGTCCGACACGTCGAAGCGATCGGTGGTGGGTTCATGAGTTCGAAGAACGGCGAAGCGAAGAGAGGGGCGCGTGATCTACGGTTGCCCGGGTCGGTCGCCGAGATCATGGCCAGCCCGCCCGGACCCGAGATCGGCGCGTTCTTCGACCTGGACGGAACGCTGGTGGCCGGCTTCACCGCGATCATCCTCACCCAGGAACGCTTGCGGCGCCGCGACATGGGGGTGGGCGAGCTGTTCAGCATGGTCACCGCCGGACTGAATCATCAACTGGGACGCATCGAGTTCGAAGAACTCATCGGCAAGGCGTCCGGGGCGCTGCGCGGGCGCATGCTCAGCGATCTGGAGGAGATCGGCGAGCGGCTGTTCGCTCAGCGCATCGAGTCCCGGATCTACCCGGAAATGCGTGAATTGGTGCGCGCCCATCTGGCCCGCGGGCACACCGTGGTGCTCAGCTCGTCCGCGCTGACCATCCAGGTGTCGCCGGTGGCGCGCTTCCTCGGCATCCTCAACACGCTGACCAACAGGTTCGAGACCGACGACGACGGGGTGCTCACCGGCGGCGTCGTCGCGCCGATTCTGTGGGGGCCGGGTAAGGCCGCCGCGGTGCAGAAGTTCGCCGGCGAGAACGGCATTGACCTCAAGGACAGCTACTTCTACGCCGATGGCGACGAAGACGTCGCGCTGATGTACCTGGTCGGCAATCCGCGGCCGACCAACCCCGAAGGCAAGATGGCTGCGGTCGCCAAGCGGCGCGGCTGGCCGATTCTGCGGTTCACCAGCCGCAGCGGCGGCGGCATCACGGCGCAGCTGCGGACGCTGGCCGGGGTCGGTTCGGTAGTGCCCGTCGCGGCCGGCGCCCTCGGGATCGGGTTGTTGACCCGTAACCGGCGCCGCGGGGTCAACTTCTTCACGGCAACGTGGTCGCAGATGTTGTTGACCGCCAGCGGTGTTCAGCTCAACATTCTCGGCGAGGAGAACCTGACGGCGGAGCGGCCTGCGGTGTTCATCTTCAACCACCGCAACCAGGCCGACCCCGTCATCGTCGGCGCGCTGATCCGTGACAACTGGGTCGCCGTCGGCAAGAAGGAACTCGAGGGCGACCCGATCATGGGCACGCTCGGCAAGGTGCTCGACTCTGTCTTCATCGACCGGGACAACCCGGCCGCGGCGGTCGAGTCCCTGCAGCAGGTCGAAGAACGTGCGCGGCAAGGGTTGTCGATCATGATCGCGCCGGAGGGCACCAGGCTGGACACCACCAGCGTCGGGCCGTTCAAGAAGGGGCCTTTCCGAATGGCGATGTCGGTGGGGATACCGATCGTGCCGATCGTGATCCGCAACGCCGAAATCATCGCCGCCCGCAACTCGACCACGATGAACCCCGGCACCGTGGATGTTGCTGTATTCCCGCCGATTTCGGTCGCCGACTGGACGGTCGACACGTTGGCGGATCGGATCGCCGAAGTGCGGCAGCTGTATGTGGACGCGTTGGCCGACTGGCCCGAGGACGAACTGCCCGACCACGACGTCTACAAGAAGCCGGCGCGCAAGGCGGCCGCCAAAGCCGCGCCGGCGAAAAAGGCAACACCCGCCAAAGCCCCGGCAAAGAAGGCCCCCGCGAAGAAAGCCGTCGCAAAGAAAACCCCCGCGAAGAAAACCCCCGCGAAGAAGGCCGCCGCAAAAGCGACTCCGCGCAAGGCAACTGCGGCCGAAACGAATACGCCGAAGCCGAGGGGCCGGTCGTGACTTCCGTGAAGCCTGCGGATGCAGGGGCGCTTCGCGAGGGCGCCCGTACCTTGGTGCTGGCGGCGGCGGCGTCGCCGCTCGAATCGGAATTGCTCGCCGAATGGGTGGATCAGCAGCGTGCCCGCCACCCTGAGGACAGTCTCGAAGTGCTTGCGCTGCCTGAGCAGGATCCGTCGCCGGGCGCGCTCGCGCAACTCGTCGAGCAGCTCGAATTGGACGACGACCGGTCGATCGTGCCGGTGCGCGTCTTCTGGATGCCGCGAGCCAACGCGACGGCATTGAACCGGCTCACCGCGTTGATCCCGGGCCAAAATCCGTACCGGCCCAGTCGTCGCCTGCAGCGTTTGATCCTGAAGACTGAGCGATCGCGTGCGCAGGTGGTAGCGGGCGAATCGGCGAAGGTGTCCGAACTTCGCCAGCAGTGGCACGACATCACGGTGGGCGACAATCCGCGGGAATTCGCGCATTTCGTCACCCGCCGAGCGCTGTTGGCGATGGAGCGCGCCGAATACCGAATTCTCGGACCGCAATACAAATCGCCGCGGCTGGTGCGCCCGGAGATCATGGCGTCCGCGCGATTCCGCGCCGGCCTGGAGAAAATTCCGGGTGCCGACCTCGAGAAGGCCGGCAAGATGCTCGACGAACTCGCCACCGGATGGAGTCGAGCATCCGTCGACCTCGTCGGTGTGCTGGGCCGGCTGTTCAGCCGGGGATTCGACCGCGAGATCGACTATGACGAGTATCAGGTGGCCGCGCTTCGCGCCGCTCTGGAAGCACACCCGGCGGTGCTGCTGTTCTCGCACCGGTCCTACATCGACGGCGCGGTCATGCCGGTCGCGATGCAGGAGAACCGGCTGCCGCCAGTGCACGTATTCGCCGGTGTCAACCTGGCATTCGGCGTCATGGGTCCGCTGATGCGTCGCGCCGGAACCATTTTCATCCGGCGCAACATCGGCAACGACCCGGTGTACAAATACGTGCTCAAGGAGTACGTCGGCTATGTGGTGGAAAAGCGGTTCAATTTGAGCTGGTCCATTGAGGGCACCCGCTCCCGCACCGGAAAGATGTTGCCGCCCAAGCTCGGACTGATGAGTTACGTCGCCGATGCCTATTTGGACGGGCGCAGCGATGACATTCTGCTGCAAGGCGTTTCGATCAGCTTCGATCAGCTGCACGAGACCGCTGAGTATGCCGCCTATGCCCGCGGCGGGGAGAAGCGTCCTGAGGGCCTCAGCTGGATGTACAACTTCATCAAGGCCCAGGGCGAGCGCAACTACGGCAAGATCTACGTCCGCTTCCCCGAGGCGGTGTCGATGCGTGAGTATCTCGGCCCGGTCCACGGTGATGTCGCCAATGACGAAGCGGCCAAACGGCTTGCGTTGCAGAAGATGTCGTTCGAAGTGGCGTTGCGGATCCTGCAATCCACTCCGGTGAATGCGACCGGTCTGGTGTCGGCGCTGCTGCTGACCACTCACGGCGTGGCTCTGACGCTGCGGCAACTGCACCACACTCTGCAGGATTCGCTGGACTACCTGGAACGCAAGAACACCCCGATGTCCACCAGCGCACTGCGGCTACGCACGCCGGAAGGTGTTCGTGCCGCAGTGGATTCACTGTCGAACAGCCATCCCGTCACACGGGTCGACAGTGGCCGAGAACCGGTGTGGCGCATCGCCCCTGAAGACGAGCACACCGCCGCGTTCTACCGCAACTCGGTGATCCACGCCTTCCTGGAGACCGTGATCGTGGAGTTGGCGTTGGCGTACGCCGGTCGGGTCGACGGCGACCGGCTGGAGGCGTTCTGGCAGCAGGCGATGCGGCTGCGCGATCTGTTGAAATTCGACTTCTACTTCGCCGACTCGGCCACCTTCCGGCAGAACATCACCGACGAGATGTCGTGGAACGAGGGGTGGGAAGCGCAGGTTGCCGCCGGCCCCGCCGAGATCGACGCAATGCTCTACGCAAAGCGACCGCTGATGTCGGATGCGATGCTGCGGGTGTTCTTCGAGGCCTACGAGATCGTCGCCGATGTACTTCGCGATGCGCCGGCGGACATCGGCGCCAAGGAGCTCACTCAGTTGGCGCTCGGGGTCGGCAAGCAGTACGTCGCGCAGGGCCGGGTGCGTAGCAGCGAGCCGGTGTCGACATTACTGTTCGACACCGCTCGCCAAGTCGTCGCCGATCAGGACCTGCTCGAGCCGGGGCCGGACCTGGCCGAGCGCCGCCTCGCGTTCCGGCGCGAGTTGAAGGCCATCCTGCACGATTTCGACCACGTCGCACAGATCGCGCGCAAGCAGTTCGTCGCCCGCGAGGTCGAGGCCCGCGGCGCGGGACGGTCGTAGGTAACGCGCCCGTACTCTTTGGGTATGACGGGTCCTGCGGCCACACCGCGCCGGGCGGCGGCATGGCCGCTGCTCATCGGCGTGGCGGCACTGGCCGGATGCACCGCTGCGGGGATCGGGCTGCTGTCGCTGGCGGCCGCATTGACCGCTACCGGACTGCCGAATCCAGGGCCGGTGACCACGATCGGTCTGCCGTTCGTCCGGGCCGCCGGCGAGATCGCCGCGGTGGTCGCCGTCGGATCCTTTTTGACCGCTGCCTTTCTGGTCCCGCCGCAGGAAAACGGCGTGCTCGATGCCGACGGCTATCGCGCTCTACGGGTCGGGACGGTGGCGGCCGGGGCATGGGCGGTGTGCGCGGCGTTGCTCGTCCCGCTGACCATTTCCGACGTATCCGGACAGCCGTTCACCGCCCACCTGAACCCCGCGAATCTGTGGTCGTTGGCCGGCATCATCAACACCTCGACGGCCTGGCGATGGACTGCGCTGCTGGCTGCTGTGCTGGCGGTGGCCAGCCTTCCGGTGCTGCGGTGGTCGTGGACGCCGTTGCTGCTGGGCGGCTCGCTGGCGACGTTGCTACCACTGGGCCTGACCGGGCACTCGTCGGCCGGCGGCTCCCACGATTTGGCCACCAACAGCCTGCTGATCCACCTGGTCGCGGGGAGCCTGTGGGCCGGCGGCCTGTTGGCGCTGCTGACGCACGCGGTCCGCGGCGGGCAGCACGCCGACCTGGCCGCGCGGCGTTTCTCGACGATCGCGCTGTGGTGCTTCGGCGCCATGGCGCTCAGCGGCGTCGTCAATGCCTTGGTGCGTATTCGCCCGTCGGACCTGCTGTCCAGTGAATACGGGCGCCTGGTCGTCATCAAGTTCGTGGCGCTGTGCCTGCTCGGCGTCGTCGGCTGGCGCCAACGGCGTTCCGGAATCGTTGCGCTGCACGATGATCCGAGCTCACGAACCCACTTGATCCGCTTGGCGGTCATCGAGGCGGTGGTCTTCGGCGTGACCTTCGGCGTCGCGGTCGGCCTGGGCCGCACCCCGCCACCACCGCTACCGATCGGCATCCCGTCGATCACCGACGTGAAAATCGGCTACGACTTCGACGGTCCCCTCACCCCGGTCCGGGTGCTACTGGATTGGCGGTTCGATCTGATCTTCGGCAGCGCGGCCATCGTGTTCGCGGCGCTGTATCTGGCCGGGGTGCGACGGCTGCGCCGGCGCGGCGATGCATACCCGACAGGCCGGACCGTGTCCTGGCTGCTGGGCTGCGCGGCGCTGCTGTTCGTCAGCTCGTCGGGAATGGGCAGGTACATGCCGGCGATGTTCAGCATGCACATGGCCGCGCACATGACGCTGTCGATGCTGGTTCCGATCCTGCTGGTGTTGGGCGGGCCGGTCAGCCTGGCGTTGCGGGCGTTACCGGCGGCCGGCCGCGGCGAACCGCCGGGCATGCGCGAATGGCTGCTGGCCGCCCTGCACAGCAGGATCTCGAGATTCCTCACCAACCCGGTGGTTGCAACGACTCTGTTCGTCGCGGGCTTCTACGGGTTGTACCTCGGCGGTCTGTTCGACGCCGCGGTCGGCAGCCACATCGGGCACGTCGCGATGAACGTGCACTTCCTGGCCAGCGGCTACCTGTTCTACTGGGTGGTCATCGGTGTCGATCCGACGCCGCGGCCGATCCCGCCGCTGGCCAAGGTCGCGGTGGTGTTTGCGTCGCTGCCGTTACACGCATTTTTCGCCATCATTTTGATGAGCATGGAGAAGGTGCTTGGCGAAAACTTCTACCGGTCGCTGCATCTGAGCTGGCATACCGACCTGATGGGCGATCAGCGGCTCGGCGGTGGAATGGCTTGGGCCGCAGGAGAAATACCGCTAGTTGTGGTGATGATCGCGTTGCTGGTCCAGTGGACGCGCAGCGACCGGCGAACCGCCAAGCGACTGGATCGCGCCGCCGACCGCGACCACGACGCGGAGTTGGTGGCCTACAACGCGATGCTCGCCGAGTTGGCCCGGCGCGACACGTCGGGTCAGCGATAGCTTTCCGCGCTTTTTCCACTTTTTCGCCAAACAGCAGCCAGGACCGCGATTCCCGACGAACCACGACCGTGGGTTCTGTTTCGCGGCTCCACAGTTGCACCTTTCTCCACAACCCGCGCGACTCGGACCTGTCGACCGGCCGGCCTGTCGGTGATCCCGAGCTAAATACGGGCAGCACCGGTTGTGGTGCGTGACAAGAAAGGTGAATAAGAAATGTTCGAAACTCCGCTGACCGTGGTCGGCAACGTCGTCAACGACCCGAAACGTCGCCGAGTCGGCGACCAGGAAGTCCTCAAGTTCCGCGTCGCCAGTAACTCGCGGCGCCGCACCGCGGACGGCGCATGGGAACCCGGCAACTCGCTGTTCATCACCGTCAACTGCTGGGGTCGGCTGGTCTCCGGCGTGGGCGCGTCGCTGGGCAAGGGCTCCCCGGTGATCGTCTCCGGCCACGTTTACACCAGCGAGTACGAGGACCGCGACGGCAATCAGCGCTCGAGCCTCGAGATGCGCGCCACCGCGGTCGGCCCCGACCTGGCTCGCTGCATCGCGCGTGTCGAGAAGACCGTCTCGACCGGATCGGTGCCGGCATCGGCCGACGTGGAGGAGGAGAAAGAGGTCGATACCGCTGCTGCCGAGGAAGCGCCGCTCCCGCTATCGGCTTAGTAACGACGCCGCGGTGATGCCCGTCCGGTGACGATGCTCGCTGCGCGGCAGCGTGAGAAGGAACCGGACGAGATGCCCGTCCGGTGACGATGCTCGCTGCGCGGCAGCGTGAGAAGGAACCGGACGAGATGCCTAGGATGGGGCGCGAGCACTACCTCGCAATCAGAAAGGCAACACCGCGGCATGGCTGAGTTCATCTACACGATGAAAAAGGTCCGCAAGGCGCACGGCGACAAAGTCATCCTCGACGACGTCACCTTGAGCTTCTATCCGGGCGCCAAGATCGGTGTCGTCGGCCCCAACGGGGCTGGTAAGTCGAGCGTCTTGCGGATCATGGCCGGGCTGGACAAGGCCAACAACGGCGAGGCCTTCCTGGCCACCGACGCGACGGTCGGCATCCTGTTGCAGGAGCCGCCGCTCAACGAAGAGAAGACCGTTCGCGGCAACGTCGAGGAAGGGCTCGGCGACATCAAGGTGAAGCTCGACCGATTCAACGAGGTCGCCGAGCTGATGGCCACCGACTACTCCGACGAGCTGATGGAGGAGATGGGCCGGCTACAGGAAGAGCTCGACCACGCCGACGCGTGGGACCTCGACTCGCAGCTCGAGCAGGCGATGGACGCCCTGCGCTGCCCGCCGCCCGACGAACCGGTGACACACCTGTCCGGTGGTGAGCGCCGCCGGGTGGCGTTGTGCAAACTACTGCTGGCCAAGCCGGACCTGCTGCTGCTCGACGAGCCGACCAACCACCTCGACGCCGAGAGCGTCCAGTGGCTCGAGCAGCACCTGGCCGCGTACGCGGGCGCAGTCCTGGCCGTCACCCACGACCGCTACTTCCTCGACAACGTCGCGCAGTGGATCCTCGAGCTCGACCGCGGCCGCGCCTACCCCTACGAGGGCAACTACTCCACCTACCTGGAGAAGAAGGCCGAGCGCATCGCGGTGCAGGGTCGCAAGGATGCCAAGCTGCAGAAGCGGCTCACCGAGGAACTGGCCTGGGTTCGCTCCGGCGCCAAGGCCCGCCAGGCGAAGAACAAGGCTCGTCTTGGACGCTACGAGGAGATGGCAGCCGAAGCCGAGAAGACGCGCAAGCTCGACTTCGAAGAGATCCAGATCCCGACCGGTCCGCGGCTGGGCAACCTGGTGGTCGAGGTCGAACACCTCGACAAGGGCTTCGAGGGACGCACCCTGATCAAGGACCTGTCGTTCACCTTGCCGCGCAACGGCATCGTCGGCGTCATCGGCCCCAACGGTGTTGGTAAGACGACGCTGTTCAAGACGATCGTCGGGCTCGAACAGCCGGACAGCGGCATCGTCAAGGTCGGGGAAACGGTCAAGCTGAGCTACGTCGACCAGTCGCGCGGCGGCATCGACCCCAAGAAGACGGTCTGGCAGACCGTCTCCGACGGACTGGACTACATCCAGGTCGGGCAGAACGAGATCCCGTCGCGGGCATACGTGTCGGCGTTCGGCTTCAAGGGGCCCGACCAACAGAAGCCGGCCGGGGTGCTGTCCGGTGGTGAACGCAACCGACTCAACCTGGCGCTCACCCTCAAAGAGGGCGGAAACCTGATCCTGCTCGACGAGCCGACCAACGACCTCGACGTCGAAACGCTGGGCTCGCTGGAGAACGCGCTCGAGAAGTTCCCTGGCTGTGCGGTGGTGATCTCCCACGATCGCTGGTTCCTCGACCGCACCTGCACCCACATCCTGGCGTGGGAAGGTGACACCGACAACGAGGCCAAGTGGTTCTGGTTCGAGGGCAACTTCGGCGCCTACGAGGAGAACAAGGTCGAACGCCTCGGGGCTGACGCGGCACGTCCGCACCGGGTGACTCACCGCAGGCTCACACGCGACTAGTGTCGCCAGCATGCCAGCGTCGGTGTGCGTGCCTCCGGAGCGTTCGGCATGACGGTTGACGCGCATGCCTGGACGACGTTCACCGACGCCGGCGAGATTCCCGAGTGGGTCTCGAACGCGTACTCCGGCAGCTACCAAGGCCCGCACGACGACGAGCCGGACGCCGAAGCGGAGCGGGTCTCAGCGCCCGCCGTGACACCGGCGCTGCTCGGCGCCCACTACCGGCTCGGCGAGCATCGACCGGCGGGGGAGAGCCGGGTCGCGGTCTACCCGCCCGACGACTCTGCCGGTTTTGGTCCGGCGCTGCACGTGGTGACCGACGACGGCGCGATGCTGATGGACTCGGTGACGGTCCTGCTGCACCGGCTCGGGGTGGCCTATGAGGCGATCATGAACCCGGTCTTCCGGGTGCGCCGCAACGGCGCCGGCGACGTGCTCGCCGTCGGCCCGAAAGACTCCGGCGGCGACGGGATCGACGAAACCTGGATCCACGTCCAGCTCGCACCGTCGGTGGACCGCGCCGCTCTCCACGAGGCCGAACGCCTGCTGCCGGGAGTCCTCGCCGACCTCCGCCGGGTCGCGGCCGACGCGACAGCGATGATCTCGGTGCTGAACGACCTCGCCGACGACGTGGCAGGTAACGCGAACGGTCACTACCCGGGCACCAACAACGCCGACGTTGCGACGTTGTTGCGTTGGCTGGCCGCTGGGAACTTCACCCTGCTGGGGTACCAACGCTGCCCGGTGCGCGACGGCCGGGTGTCGGGTGAAGCCGCGACGGCCAGCCTCGGAGTATTGCGGCGGCGCAAAGGTTCTCGCCCACGGCTGACCTTGGACAACGAATTGCTGGCGCTGGCGCAGACCGACGTGGCCAGCTACCTGCGCTTTGGCGCCTACCCATATGTCTTCGCTGTCCGCGAGAACGCCGACGGTGACGTCTTCGAGCATCGGTTCATCGGCCTGTTCACGGTCGCGGCGATGAACGCCGACGTCCTGGAGATTCCGATCATCTCCCGCAGGGTCCACGAGGTGCTCACCCTGGCCGACCAGGACCCCGGCCACCCGGGGCAGCTGCTTCTCGACGTCATCCAAACCGTGCCCCGCTCCGAACTTTTCGCGCGCGGCGCCGAAGAGCTCTTCGCGATGGCCAAGTCGGTGGTCGACCTCGGATCGGGCCGCCGTGCATTGCTGTTCCTGCGGGCGGACCGTCTCGAGCACTTTGTGTCGTGCCTGGTGTACCTGCCGCGCGACCGCTACACGACGGCGGTGCGCCTGCAGATCGAGGACATTCTGGTCCGCGAATTCGGCGGGACCAGTCTGGAATTCACCGCGCGTGTCACCGAATCACCCTGGGCGCTTTTGCATTTCATGGTGCGACTGCGTGAACACGATGCGACGAAGGTCGACACGTCTGACGTCAACCGGGTGCGCCTTCAGTCGCTGCTGACTGAAGCCGCACGCACCTGGTCCGACCGGCTGCTCACCGAGGTTGTCGGCTCCGGGGTCGAGCCGATCGAGGCCGAGCACTACGCCAGCTCGTTCACCGAGGCCTACAAACAGTTCGTCACGCCGGCTGACGCGATCAACGACATCGCGATCTTCGACGAGCTGACCGACGACTCGGTCAAGCTGGTGCTCTCGGATCACGACTATGACGAGACCGTTCGGCTGACATGGTATTTGGGCGGCCGGACCGCATCCTTGAGCGAGCTGCTGCCGATGCTGCAGTCGATGGGCGTGGAGGTGCTCGAGGAGCGGCCGTTTACCATCACGCGTCCCGACGGGCTGCCGATCTGGATCTACCAGTTCAGGATCAAACCACGTCCCACAGTTCCCCTGGCTCGACCCGGTCCTGAGCGGGAAGCGACCGCTGCGCGCTTTGCAGATGCGGTCACCGCGATCTGGGAAGGCCGCGCTGAGATCGACCGGTTCAACGAACTTGTGATGCGCGCCGGCTTGACCTGGCAGCAGGTTGTGCTGCTGCGCTGCTACGCGAAGTATCTGCGGCAGGCGGGCTTTGCTTACAGTCAGTCGCACATCGAATCGGTGATCAACGAAAACCCAGCTACCGCAACAGCGTTGGTGGCGCTGTTCGAGGCGCTTTTCGATCCCGATCCGTCGGGTTCGAAGGGCCGTGACGCCCAAGCCGCGGCCGCCGCGGTCGCCGCCGACATCGACGCGCTGGTCAGCATGGACACCGATCGGGTGCTGCGGGCCTTCGCCGAGCTCATTCAGGGCACCCTGCGCACCAACTACTTTGTGACATACCGGGGTTCGGCCCGTAGCCAGAATGTGCTGGCGGTGAAATTAGATGCCCAACTCATCGAAGAGCTTCCCCTGCCCCGCCCTAAGTTCGAAATCTTCGTCTATTCGCCCCGCGTCGAAGGTGTGCACCTGCGATTCGGCTACGTCGCGCGTGGCGGCCTGCGTTGGTCGGATCGTCGGGAAGACTTCCGCACCGAGATCCTGGGACTGGTCAAGGCGCAGGCCGTCAAGAACGCGGTGATTGTGCCGGTCGGCGCCAAGGGCGGATTCGTCGTCAAGCAGCCACCGCTGCCGACCGACGATGCCGCCGCCGACCGTGAGGCGAACCGCAACGAGGGCATCGCCTGCTACCAGCTGTTCATCTCCGGCTTGCTCGACATCACCGACAATGTCGATCACGCCACCCGAGAGGTAAGGGCGCCAAGGGAAGTCGTGCGCCGCGACGGCGACGACGCTTACCTGGTGGTGGCCGCCGACAAAGGTACCGCCACGTTCTCCGACATCGCCAACGCCGTCGCTGAGTCCTACGGCTTTTGGCTGGGCGACGCCTTCGCGTCCGGCGGGTCTGTCGGCTACGACCACAAAGTCATGGGCATCACCGCCAAAGGCGCGTGGGAGGCGGTCAAGCGGCACTTCCTCGAGATGGGCGTCGACACCCAGACCGAGGACTTCACCGTCGTTGGCGTGGGCGACATGAGCGGTGACGTGTTCGGCAATGGCATGTTGCTGTCCAAGCACATTCGGTTGCTGGCGGCCTTCGACCACCGCCACATCTTCTTGGATCCGAGCCCTGATTCCGCTGCCTCGTGGCGGGAGCGACAACGGATGTTCGACCTGCCCCGCTCCAGTTGGGACGACTACGACACGTCGCTGATCAGCGAGGGCGGCGGGGTGTACAGCCGTGAACACAAATCCATCCCGATCAGCGATCAGGTCCGCGCGGCGCTGGGCATCGACGGCGACGTCACCGAGATGACGCCACCCAACCTGGTGCGCGCCATCCTGCTGGCGCCGGTAGATCTGTTGTTCAACGGCGGCATCGGCACCTACGTCAAGGCCGAAGCCGAATCGGATGCGGACGTCGGAGACCGTGCCAACGATGCGCTGCGCGTCAACGGGAATCAGTTGCGCGCCAAAGTTGTCGGGGAGGGCGGCAATCTGGGCGTCACCGCGCTCGGGCGGGTCGAGTTCGACTTGTGCGGGGGACGGATCAACACCGATGCGATGGACAACTCCGCCGGCGTGGACTGTTCAGACCACGAGGTGAACATCAAGATCCTGGTCGACTCGCAGGTGACCGCCGGCAAGATCGACCCGGCTGAACGGGCCCAGTTGCTCGAGTCGATGACCGACGAGGTCGCCGAACTGGTGCTGGCGGACAACTCCGACCAGAACGATTTGATCGGCACCAGCCGCGCCAACGCACCCAGCATGCTGCCGGTACACGCCGATCAGATCAAGTATCTGGTGGCCGAGCGTGGGCTCAACCGCGAACTCGAGGCACTGCCATCAGAGAAGGAGATCGCGCGCCGTCTCGAGGTCGGTATCGGGCTCACCTCCCCGGAACTCGCCACGCTGATGGCGCACGTCAAGCTCACGCTCAAAGGTGAGCTGCTGGAAACCGATCTACCCGATCAGCCGGTGTTCGCCAGCAGACTGCCCCGCTATTTCCCGTCGCAGCTGCGGGAGCGGTGCGGCCCGGCCATCCGCTCGCACCAACTGCGGCGCGAGATCGTGACCACCATGCTGGTCAACGACCTGGTGGACACCGCCGGCATCAGCTATGACTACCGCGTCACCCAGGACACCGGCGTGAGCCCGGTGGACGCCGTGCGTACCTACGCGGCCACCGACGCCATCTTCGGGGTGGAGCAGCTGTGGCACAGCATCCGCTCGGAGGGACTGCCGATCGCGCTGTCCGACCAGATGACGCTCGACACCCGACGGCTGATCGACCGCGCCGGCCGCTGGCTGCTCAACTACCGTCCGCAGCCGCTGGCGGTGGGCGCTGAAATCAACCGGTTTGCACAGAAAGTCGCGGCTCTGACGCCGCGTATGTCGGAGTGGCTTCGCGGCGACGACAAGGCGATCGTGGAGAAGGAAGCCGCTGATTTCGCACACCAAGGTGCGTCGCGGGACCTGGCCTATATGGTGGCCGTCGGCTTGTACCGCTACAGCCTGTTGGACATCATCGACGTCGCCGACATCGAAGATCGCGAGCCCGCCGAGGTTGCGGACACGTATTTCGCGCTGATGGACAGCCTGGGCACCGACGGCCTGCTCACTGCGATATCCGAACTGCCGCGTGCCGACCGCTGGCACTCCCTGGCGCGCTTGGCGATTCGCGACGACATCTACTCGTCGTTACGCTCGTTGTGTTTCGACGTGCTGGCGGTCGGCGAGCCCGACGAGACCGGCGAGGAAAAGATCGCCGAGTGGGAACACACCAGCGCGTCGCGGGTCGAGCGGGCGCGGCGGACACTGATGGAGATCTACGAGAGCGGTCAGCGGGATCTGGCCACCCTGTCGGTGGCGGCACGGCAGATCCGGTCGATGACACGCACCAGCGGCCGAGGAGCAGCAGGGTGAGCACGCTCCCCGCCGGCGACGATGCAGAGCGTAACGATGAGCAGGAGCGGCGCATGAACCCGGGTTTCGTTGCGCCGGTTCCGGTCCGGTGGTCGGACATCGACATGTATCAGCATGTCAACCATGCGACCATGGTCACGATCATGGAAGAGGCACGCGTTCCGTTCCTCAAACCGGCTTTCGAGTCCGACATCCTCGAAGTCGGACTGCTGATCGCCGATGTGCGCGTGTCCTACAAAGGCCAACTGCGGCTGATTGATTCGCCGCTTCAGGTGACCATGTGGACCAAGCGCCTGCGGGCGGTCGATTTCACCCTCGGCTACGAGGTGCGTTCGGTCAACGCCGACCCGGACTCCAAGCCCGCAGTGATCGGCGAGTCGCAGCTGGCCGCCTTCCATATCGACGAGCAACGACTCGTGCGGCTGTCGCCGCACCATCGGGAATACCTGCAGCGGTGGCTGAGGTAGCCGATCGGGGCGTGTGGCTGGGGCCTGACTCCGTCGCCGCCCACCGCGCCGACCTGGCCGCGTTCGTCGAGCGGGCGGCACGGCTCGACGCCGCCTCGGTGATCCGCTTGCGCACGCGGTCGATAGGGGAGTTCACCGCTTGGGCGGCAACGGGTTTGGATGTGCTGGCCAGCAGGGTGGTGGCCGGCGAAGTGCGGCCCGACGACTTGTCGGTCGGCGCCGACGAACTGGCCCGAGGTCTGGCGGCCTTGGACAGCACAGACCGTTCGGGTTACGTCAATCCGGGCTTCCCGATGGACTCCGCTTGGCGTGGTGTGTTGCCTCCGGACTCGGGATTCACCCATCTCGACGACGTTCCGGCCCGCCTGATGCTGGATCTGGCGCAGCGTGGGTCGGAGCTGGCCAAGGAGCACGGTAGTGCTCAGGGGCCGCCGGTGTCGCTGCTGGATCAGGAGGTGATCCGGGTCAGCGCCGCGGGCGAGAGTGTCGGCGTCCCGATGCGCTGCGTATTCGCCTTGACAGCAATGGGTTTCCTACCGCAGGACGCCGATGCCGTGGATTCCGACGAGATCGTGCGGGTGCGTGTCCTGCGGGCCTGGCTACGGATCGACGCGCGGTTTGGCTCGGTTTACCGGCGGCGCGGCGACCCGGCGGTTGTGCTGCGCTGACTATGTCGAGTAGCGCGACCACAGCGGCAGCACCTCATCGAGGTGGTCGGTGAACTTCTTCAGGCCCACCCGGTACTCGACATAGCCGTAGCGATCGACTGCGCGCGCCGGAAACGCGATCCCGACCCCGAACAGTCCGGGGGCCAGAATGCCATTGTCGGGGTTGTAATCAAGCCGACCCCATTGTCTGGTCTCGGGCAACATCCGGCGTTCCAGGCCGACGGTGTACACCGCGAGATCGCACTCGGCGAGCGTCTCGTCGAAGTCCGGGCCGTCGACCAGGCACCGCTGCAGGCGGTCCGGCAGCACCCCGTCGATGTTCTCCCGAGCCCAGACCGCAGCCCGGCCCTTGAGGCCGGAATCATCAAAAAGAATCCAATCATCTAAGTAGACCGCGTATTTGAGCGGGCTGCGATAGAAGTTGACCACTTTTGCCACCGGGTGTCGCAGCAGATGCGGCAACACGATCATCGACGAGTGTGACGAGCCGAACACCGCGACCGTGGCGTTCTCCAGTGGCTCTTCGGCGAGCTTTTCCGGGTCGAGGGCGACTTCCAACGGAATCTCCTGCAATTGCGGGTAATTCAGCGTCTTCGGCGTGGCCCCGACAGCGAGGATCACATTGGCCGAGGTCAGGTGCTGCTGCTCGGTTTCGATCTGCCACCGCCGGTTGGCCAGGACCAGACCGGTAGCCGTGGTCTCAAAGATGTCTACCCGGGTGCGCAGGTGCCCGGTGATCCAGGTCAGCGGGTCGGCCACCAGCGCAAGGGCGCAGGTTTCCTCGGGGTCGGTTTCGGTCAGCGGCATCGGGGGTGCTTCGGAGAATCGGAATGACTTGGCGCCGTTCAGGTATTCCAGGAAGGTGCCAACCTTGGTATTACTGGAGACCGACCGCCACCTGGCGCCGACGTCGCCGGCCGCGAACGAGGGGTCGATCCAGGCGATGTCGCGGTCGGAGATACCGAGGTCGAGAAGTTTGCCCACCGCGGCAATGCCGGCAGGCCCCGCTCCGATCACCGTCCACGCGTACGTCATGCGTCATGTATGCCAGATGCGGGTGGGGATGCGCTACTTCCCGCTGTCGTTTGGCAACACCAGCCACGCCGCCGCGTTCGCCGGCAGCTCCCCGTCGATCAGTGGCGCGCTCGTCAGAATAAGCTCGCCGTCGGGCAGCGGGATCGGTCGCTCACCGGCGTTGAGCATGCAACACAAGCCGTCGTCACCGCGGATGAACGCAAGCGTATCGTCCGGCGCTTCGAGCCATTCGATGCTGTCGCCGGTGAATTCGCCACGACTACGCCGCAATTCGAGGGCGCGCTGAAAGAACGACAAGGTGGAGTCGGGGTTGAGCAACTGCTTCTCCACTGTGAGCGATTCCCATTCCGGTGGAATCGGCAGCCACGTGTCATCGTTCGTGGAGAAACCGAACGGGGGAGTGTCGCCGCGCCACGGCATCGGAATGCGGCACCCATCGCGGCCGCGAACGGTGTGCCCGGAACGCTCCCAGGTCGGATCGCGCAGCGCCTCGTCGGGCAACTCGACATTGGGAAGGCCCAATTCCTGGCCGTTGTAGAGGAATACCGCGCCCGGCAGGGCGAGTGTCAGCAGTGCCATCGCGCGGGACCGGTCCAGCCCGACCTCGCCACCGCCGTAGCGGGTGGGCGCGCGAACGACGTCGTGGTTCTCCAATGTCCATGTCGGAGTGGCATTTTCCATCGCGGCAGCGACCAGGGTGTTCTCGATCGCATCGTGAATCTCGGTGAGGTCGAATTCAGCGCGCACCATGCGGAAATTGAAGCCCAGGTGCAACTCGTCGGCGCGGACGTACTCGGCCCAGCTGGCGTTGTCGAACACCCAGACCTCGCCGATCGTCACCGCCTTCGGGAAGTCGTTCATCACCCGTCGGATATTGCGATGTATTTCATGAACATTGGGATGGTTGAACCGCGGATCGCCGTCGTTGAGCATCCGCGGCCGCATCTCGACGTCGGTATCGGGCAGGCCGGGCGGCTTGGCCATGCCGTGCGCGACATCGATGCGGAAGCCGTCGACACCGCGCTCGAGCCAGAACCGGAGCGTCTTCTCGAGGTCGTCGAAGACCTCCGGGTTCTCCCAATTGAGGTCGGGCTGTTCGACATCGAATAGGTGCAGATACCACTGACCCGGCTCGCCGTCCGGCTCGGTGACCCGCGTCCAGGACGGGCCGCCGAACACTGACTGCCAGTTGTTCGGTGCTTCGGATCCGCCTGCTCCGCGTCCGTCGCGGAAGATATAGCGGTCGCGCGCGGGACTGCCCGGTTCGGCGGACAGCGCCTCCTGGAACCACGGGTGCTCCGAGCTGGTGTGGTTGGGCACCAGGTCCATGGTGATCTTGATACCGCGCTGATGTGCGGAGGCGATCAGGCGTTCCAGTGCGGCCAGACTGCCGAAGAGTGGATCGATGTCGCGCGGATCTGACACGTCGTAGCCGTGATCGGCCATGGGGGACACCATGATCGGGCTGAACCAGATCGAATTGACGCCGAGTCGGTCCAGATAGTCCAATTGCTCGGCCACGCCGTCGATGTCGCCGACGCCGTCGCCGTTGCTGTCTGCGAATGATCGCGGATACACCTGATAGAACACCGCATCCGCCCACCATGGCCGCTGTCGAGGGGTAGTCATCAGAAGGCCGAATTCACCATCGAGTGTGCCGCCATTTCCAGGTAGTCGAGTAACGCTTTGCGGTGCTCGTCATCGAGAGTTGTCGAGTCGATCGACGCGACTGCGGTGTGCATGCACCGCAGCCAGGCGTCGCGTTCGAACGGGCCGATCTGGAACGGCGCGTGCCGCATCCGTAGCCGGGGATGGCCGCGCTGATCGGAGTACGTGCGCGGGCCGCCCCAGTACTGCTCAAGAAACATCCGCAGCCGTTCCTCGGCGCCGGCCAGGTCGTCCTCGGGATAGAGGCGCCGCAGAATCTCGTCCTCGGCAACCAGTTCGTAGAAGCGCGCCACGATCGCGTGGAACGTCTCCGCGCCGCCGACGGCGTCGTAGAAGGTCTCTGGTGGTTGCTCCATCGCACCCATTGTGGGCCATGCCCAGAGGGCGCCGCCCAGCGACATGTGAACCTTCAGCGCGCCCGCTGGCACCGGGTGTTCACCGGATTGACCAGCGGACACCGGCCAATTAGGCGTGCGCTCGCTGGCGAATCGTGGTGGACTGGTCAGCGGAGGACGCATGGCGCAGCGCACAAAACGCCGCAGCCACCACAGTTCGGGTGCCGCGGCCGGCCTCAACGGGCCCGTGATCGGTCCTACCCTGCACAGCGTCCCTACCGTCGACTCCCATCCTCCGGTGCTGCACGACGCCGGTTCGGTCTGGAACCGCCGGCGGGTGCTGCTGCTGAACTCCACCTACGAGCCGCTGACGGCGTTGCCGGTCCGGCGGGCGATCATCATGCTGATCTGCGGCAAGGCGGACGTCGTGCATGACGACCCGACCGGACCCGTTATCCATTCCTCGACCAGGGTCATCGCGGTGCCCTCGGTGATCCGGTTGCGCACCTTCGTCCGGGTGCCCTACCGGGCTCGGGTTCCGATGACCCGCGCGGCCCTGATGCACCGCGACCGATTCTGCTGCGCGTACTGCGGAGCCAAGGCCGACACAGTCGACCATGTGGTGCCGCGTAGCCGTGGTGGGGGCCACTCGTGGGAGAACTGCGTGGCGTGTTGCTCGACCTGCAACCACCGCAAAGGCGACAAGCTGCTGGCCGAGCTGGGCTGGTCGCTGCGGATGGCGCCGATGCCGCCCAAGGGCCAGCATTGGCGACTGCTGTCGACGGTGAAGGAACTCGACCCGTCCTGGGCGCGGTATCTCGGCGAAGGCGCGGCCTAGCTCGGTGACGATGCGCGCCGTTTTCGCGGCGCACTCAGGAGGCGGGCAATCCGGCCTAGCTTCGGTGGCTCCCCGATCACCGGTGGGATACGGTTTGCGTCGTGAACATGATGGAGATTCACTCGCTCTTTCTGGGCGTCCCGTTGCTGTTGGTGGCGATACTCGCGGCGATGATCTGGTCGCGTAAGGGTCCGCACCCGGCGACCTACAAGATGTCCGAGCCCTGGACGCATGCCCCCATCCTGTGGGCCGCGACCGACGAGCAGATCGGCCACGGCCACGGCCACGGCCACGGCGAGTTCAGCGTGGGAGGTGGCGCAAGTGGCAAGTGGTGAAGTCGCAACCGTCGCTCCCGCCGAGCTGCCCTACGGCTCGGCGATCACCTCCAGTGGCCGCATCTCGGGTGTCACCGAGCCCGGCGAACTGTCGTCGCATTACCCGTTCCCGCTCAGCGACCTCGTCGCCCTCGACGACGCGCTGACCTACGGGTCGCGGGCGTCCGGCGCACGCTTCGCGGCCTACATCGGCGACCTGGGCAGCGACACCGGAGCGCGGGCGCGCGAAATCCTGGCGAAGGTTCCGACGCCTGACGACGCGGTGCTGATCGCCGTCTCGCCGGACCAGCACGCGATCGAGATCGTCTACGGCTCGGCGGTCCGCGGCCGCGGAGCCGAGTCGGCCGCGCCGCTCGGTGTCGCCGCAGCGGCGGCGTCGTTCAACTACGGCCACCTGATCGGCGGTTTGATCAGCGCCGTCCGGGTGACCAGCTCCGGCATCTCGCCGGCGTAACTCACACCTAGTCCTCGCCGGCCTCGCCGCCGTCGAATTGCCGTGCCCGCAAGGACCTTTCGATGCCGGCGCGGCCCTCGAGTACCAGCCGGCGCAGCGCGGGGGGCAACTCGGGGTCGGCCAGGAACGCGTCCGCCGCGGCGATGCCGTCCTCGCTGATGTCCCACGACGGGTACAAGCCGACCACGACCGTCTGAGCGACCTCGCTGGATCGTCGCTCCCAGATGTCGGAAATTGCGGCGAAGTACCGCGCGCCGAACGGCTTCAGTAGGTCGCCCTGGCCAGGCCGGACAAACCCGTTGATGATCGAGCGGCCGACGATGTTGGCCAGCGTGTCGTCCTCGGTGACCTGAGTCCAGGCCGATTCCTTGACGGCCGCCTGCGGTCGTGCGGCCGAGGCTTGCGCGCCGAGCCGCTTGCCCGCAGAAGTCGGGTCACGCTGGACCTCTGCATCGATGAACGGTGTCTCGGGTCCGTCGGCGTCGATCGCGCCGGCGGCGGCCAGCGCGGTGACAATGCGCCAGCGCAGATCGGTGTCGACGGCCAAGCCGGCCAGGCCCACATCGGCCGGGTCTTTTTCGAGGAGCTCGGTCAGCGCCGACACATGCTGTGGCGACAGCACCGACGTGCACAGCGCGTTGACGAGCGCCAGCTGGTGATCTGAACCCGCCGCCGCACCGCGAGCCAGCTCCAGCAGCCGGTCGGCGAACGCCGGCCAGCCCTCCGCGCGTGCCCACTGGGGGTCGGCATAGGAGCCCAATGCGGTCTGGGCCTGCAGCAGCAGCCGCTGCGCGACACCGACTTCGGTTTCGGCCTGAATACCCCCGGACACCAGCGACACGAAATCGCGGGCACGCAACTCGGCGTCGCGAGTCATCTCCCAAGCCGCCGACCACACCAGCGTCCGCGGCAGCGGCTCGGCGATATCGGCGATGCGGCCCAAAGCGGTGTCCAGCGACCCGGGGTCCAGCCGTAGCGAGCAGTAGGTCAGGTCGTCGTCGTTGACCAGCACCAGCCTGCCCGCCGAAACCCCAACCAGTGCAGCAACTTCCGTGCTCGCACCGTCAATGTCGAGTTCTTCTCGGTGCGATCGGGTCAGCTTTCCGCTGCCGTCGTCGTCGTAAACGCCGATCGCCAGCCGGTGTACCCGCGTTTCGCCGGCGCCGGGTGCGGCGCCGCTCTGCGTCACCGCGAATCGGGTGAACTTGCCGTCGGCATCGACGTCGAAGTCCGCGCGAAGTGTGTTGAGGCCGGTCGTTTTCAGCCACTGCCGGCCCCAGTCGGACAGGTCGCGGCCGGAGGCCTTCTCCAGCGCGTTGAGCAGGTCGGTGAAGGTCGCGTTGTCGAATGCGTGCGCGCGGAAGTAATCCCGCAGACCCGTCAGAAAGTGCTCCAGTCCGACGTAGGCCACCAGTTGCTTGAGCACGCTGGCGCCCTTGGCATAGGTGATGCCGTCGAAGTTGACCTCGACAGCGGCCAGGTCGGGAATGTCGGCAGCCACGGGGTGCGTCGACGGCATCTGGTCTTGCCGGTAGGCCCATGACTTTTCGGAGTTGGCGAAGGTGGTCCAGGCCTCGGTGTACTCGGTGGCTTCGGCCTGGCACAGCACCGACGCGAAGGTGGCGAACGACTCGTTGAGCCACAGGTCGTCCCACCATCGCATGGTGACCAGGTCGCCGAACCACATGTGCGCCATCTCGTGCAGCACCGTCTCGGCCCGGCGCTCGTAGGACGCCCGGGTCACCTTGCTGCGGAAAACGTAGTCCTCCAAGAACGTCACTGCCCCAGCGTTCTCCATCGCGCCCGCGTTGAACTCCGGCACGAACAACTGGTCGTACTTGCCGAACGCGTAAGGAACGCCGAAGTTGTTGTGGTAGAAGCCAAAACCCTGCTTGGTCTGGGTGAACAACCGCTCGGGGTCCATGAACTCGGACAGGGTGGCGCGGCAGAACAGGCCGAGCGCGATCTCGCCGTGCTCGTCGCGGTAGACGTCGTCCCAACGGGCGTACGGGCCGGCGATCAGCGCGACCAGATAGGTGCTCATCTTCGGTGTGGTGTCGAAGGTGTGGACGCCGTCGACGGCGCTCGTCGTGGCGCCGTTGGACACCACCTGCCAGTGCTGCGGCGCGGTCACCGTCACGTCGAAGGTGGCTTTGAGGTCGGGCTGGTCGAAGCACGCGAACATCCGTTTGGCGTCGGCGGTTTCGAACTGCGAGTACAGGTAGACCTCGCTATCGACGGGGTCGACGAAGCGGTGCAGGCCCTCGCCGGTATTCGAATAGCGGCAGTCGGCGTCGATTACCAGGACGTTGTGTTCGGCGAGGCCGGTCAGCGCGATGCCTGTCGATTCGTCATAACCCGACACGTCGATGTCGCGACCGTTGAGCGTCGCGCTGTGGAGCGTCGCCGCGGCGAGGTCGATGACGGTGTCGGCACCGGCGGGCGCGTCGAAGGTGACCGTGGTGATCGAGTGGAAGGTTTGCTCGCCTGGTTTGCCGTCACCATCGGTGAGGTCGAGGTCGATCTTGTAGTTGTCGACGGTAATGAGCGCCGCGCGCTCGGCGGCCTGGTCGCGGGTGAGGTTGGGGAGTGCCACGTAGTCCAACTTAGGTCGGTGACGATGCAGGCCGCGCGGCGGCCTGTTGAGGAAGCGGCCAATCGATTCAGGCAACCGAAGCCGCGGCCGGGAATTGGACCGCCGCGACTAGGGTTGTGCTGAGCGGCTTGCCGACGTTGACGAGAGGATTCCGAGCATGTCCGAGAAGTCAGTTGCCGATTTCTGGTTCGACCCGCTGTGCCCGTGGGCCTGGATCACCTCCCGCTGGATCCTCGAAGTGGAAAAGGTCCGCGACATCCAGGTGAATTTTCAGGTGATGAGCCTGGCGGTGCTCAACGAGAATCGCGAGAACCTGCCGGCGGAATACAAGGAAAAACTGGCCAAGGCGTTCGGTCCGGTGCGAGTGGCGATCGCGGCCGAGCAGGCTCACGGCTCCGAGATCCTCGCGCCGCTGTACGAAGCGATGGGGACCCGTATTCACAACGAGGGCAACAAGGACCTCGACGACGTCATCACGCAATCGCTCAAGGCGCTGGATCTGCCGGCCGAGCTGGCCGACGCTGCCACCAGCGACGCCTATGACGAGGCGCTGCGCAAGAGCCACCACGCTGGGATGGACGCGGTTGGCGACGACGTCGGGACGCCCACCATTCACATCAACGGAACCGCTTTCTTCGGTCCGGTGCTGTCGCGGATTCCGCGTGGCGAAGAGGCCGGCAAGTTGTGGGACGCCTCGGTGACCTTCGCGGCCTATCCGCACTTCTGGGAGCTCAAGCGCAGCCGCACCGAGGCCCCCGAGTTCGACTGAATCCGTTCGGCGGTGCAAGGATCACCGGCATGCGCGTCTACCTCGGCTCCGACCACGCCGGCTACGAACTCAAGCAGCAGATCATCGAGCACCTGAAGGAGACCGGTCACGAGCCGATCGACTGTGGGGCCTACACCTACGACGCCGAGGACGACTACCCGGCATTTTGCATTGCCGCTGCGCTGAAGACCGTTGCCGATCCGGACAGCCTGGGCATCGTGCTGGGCGGATCGGGCAACGGAGAGCAGATCGCGGCCAACAAAGTCCCGGGTGCCCGCTGCGCGCTGGGCTGGAGCGTGGAGACCGCGTCGCTGGCCCGCCAGCACAACAACGCTCAGCTGATCGGTATCGGTGGCCGCATGCACACCGTGCCGGAAGCGCTCGCCATCGTGGACGCGTTCCTGACCACCCCGTGGTCGAAAGCTGAGCGCCATCAACGGCGTATTGACATTCTCGACGAATACGAGCGCACTCACCAGGCACCACCAGTGCCCGGCGCGCCGGCTTAGGAGTCGCTTTGCCCGAAGGGCACACCCTGCACCGCCTGGCCCGGTTGCATCAGCGTCGCTTCGCAGGCGCGCCGGTCGCGGTGTCGAGCCCGCAGGGCAGGTTCGAAGCGGCGCCCATCGACGGTCAGACCCTGCGGCGGGCCACCGCCTGGGGCAAGCATCTGTTTCATCACTACGACGACGCGATCGTGCACGTGCACCTGGGCCTGTACGGCAAGTTCACCGAGTGGGCGCGAGCGGCCGAGGACCCGCTGCCCGACGCCGTCGGAGCGGTGCGGATGCGAATGGTGGGTGCGGAGTACGGCACCGATTTGCGCGGGCCGACCGTGTGCGAGGTGATCGACGAAGCTCAAGTCGCCGACGTGGTCGCCCGGTTGGGGCCCGACCCCCTTCGCCGTGATGCCGACCCAGCTTGGCCATGGCAACGAATCAGCAAGTCGCGCAGGCCTATTGGTGCCTTGTTGATGGACCAGACCATCATCGCCGGCATCGGCAACGTCTACCGCAACGAGCTGCTGTTCCGCCACCACATCGACCCGTACCGGACCGGCCAGAAGGTCGGCGAGGCCGAGTTCGCCGACGCCTGGACCGACCTGGTCGAGCTGATGAAAGTCGGGGTGCGGCGCGGCAAGATCATCACGGTGCGGCCTGAACACGACCACGGCGCAACGTCATACGGCCACCGTCGGCCGCGCACCTACGTCTATCGCCGCGCCGGCGACCCGTGTCGGGTGTGCGGAACCACGGTCCGCACAGCCGAATTGGAGGGTCGCAACCTCTTCTGGTGTCCCACCTGCCAGACGTAGACCGCTTCTTCTCATCGGGCCGATAGCGTTCGCTGGGGTCACGCATAGCCTTGCGGCGTAGCTAATAAGCCATGAACAAGTTCGCAAGCTGTGCGATCGCGTCGGCAGCGATGGCCGCAGCTTTGGGATTGGCGGGTCTCGGCGGTGTGCCCGAGGCCCACGCGCAACCGCCGTGGAACTGGTGCCCGGGTGATTTCTGGGATCCGTCGTGGGGAAGCAACTGGGATTGGGATACCTGCCATGGCAATTCGACCCTGCCTCCGACGATCAACAACGGGCCGACGATCATCCAGCGGCCGCCACCGATCATTGGTCGTCCGGGTGGCCCGGGCGGGCCAGGCGGCCCAGGCGCCCCGGGAGGTCCCGGGGGCCCGGGTGGCCCCGGTGGGCCCGGCCAAGGTGGACCCGGCGGGCCAGGCGAGCCTGGTGGACCCGGCGGCCCCGGCGGGCCTGGCGGCCACGAGCCGGGTGGCGGTCACGGCGGGCACGGTGGTCATGGCGGCCCGGGCGGACATGAGCCCGGCGGACCGGGTGGCCCAGGCGAACCCGGGGGACCAGGAGGTCCCGGGGGTCCGGGAGGCCCCGGCGAACCCGGCGGACACGAGCCGGGCGGACACGACCCGGGGGGACCGGGCGAACCCGGCGGACACGACCCGGGGGGACCCAGCGGGACCGAACCCGGCGGGCCGGAAGGTCACGACCCGGGCGGACCCGGCGGGACCGAACCCGGCGGGCCGGAAGGTCACGACCCGGGCGGTGCCGGTGATGGGGGAGGACATGACGCCGGGCCGGGTAGCTCTGCGCCGGATGCCGGTTCGCCCGGTTCTGACGCCGGCGGGCCGACTCCCGAAGCGGCGGTCGCTCCCGACACCGGTGGCCCGTCGGACTCCGGCGGAGCGTCGGACTCCGGCGGAGGCAACATGTCCGGCGGCGATTCGTCCGGAGGGTCGGACTCTTCGTCTGGCGGTGACTCCTCCGGTGGAGGCGATTCTTCCAGTGCCAGTGACTGATTCGAGATGATCGTTGACGCAGGTGACCGTCCTGCGGAGGCCCGTTTGTCACGTTCTCGCATCGTGGCTGTGCGGCGGAAAATCGCAAACACAGGAAATCACGGATCGAGAACGGTTGTGCTCCAAAGCTTTTCATGCCATGTGCGCTGAGTAGCCTGGCTGCATGAATAGAACCGTACGCATCGCTGCAACAGCGGCCGTCGCCGCCGGTTTGGGATTGGTCGGTCTGGGTGTCGCAACCGAAGCTCACGCTCAACCCGGCCCGCTCCCGACCTGGTGTCCTGGCGAATTCTGGGATCCGGGGTGGGGCAATAACTGGGACTGGGGCGGTTGCCACGACAACTTCAACCGTGGATGGGGCGGCCAGCGGGACGACTTCCACAACGACTGGCGAAATGGCCCGCACGACAACTTCGACCACCACGACGACTGGCACCGCTGACCGTTAGTCGGCACACCTGATCCGAAATGGCACTGCCGCCAAGGCATTTGCGGCAGTGCCATTTCGCGTTCAGGCCGTGAGTGCTATCCCTGTGTGACGCCGAGGACCCGATAGATCTCGTTGCTCATGACCACGCTGCGCGGGTCGGCGTTGGCCTTGGTCGGGTCGAAGTGGTTCATCACGTAGGCGTAGCCGATCCGGTTCTCCAGGTCGACGAAACCGAACGAGCCACCGAGGCCGCCGTGTCCGAAGATCGACGGGTTGGGTCCGTTGACGCAACGCTGGTTCAGCATGAAGCCCAGTCCCCAGCCGTGATCGGCGACGCGTGGGCCGAGGACCAGGTCCGTCTCCATCCCGCCCTGGCAGACGCGGACCAGATCCATGTGTTTGCGGCTGAGCAGTGTCTCCTGAGCCAGCGCGTTATAGAACGTCGCCAGCCCGAGAGCCGACACCTGCCCGTTGGTACCCGGGAATTCGAGTTCACGCCACAGGTCCAAGTCGTTCGAGCCGACTTCGTCGTCGGGAGCGAATCCCATCGACACGGCAAGGCCCGCCTTGGGGTGTTCGCTCAGCGAGGTGGGGTAGCCGGGGGCGTTGACGTCGGCCAGCATTTTGCGGATATGCGGCTTGGCAACCCGATCGGCGCAGCGGTGTTGCTCGGTCCGAGGCGTGCCGATGTGGATCTCGGCGCCCAGCGGTTCGGCGATCTCGGTACGCAGATAGTGGCCCACTGTGCCACCGGTGACTCGGCGGAAGATTTCGCCGAGGATGAACCCGAAGGTCGTCATGTGATAGCCCTGCGCGGTCCCCGGCTCCCACCACGGCTCGGCCGCGGCAAGCTGTTCGCACACGAAATCCCAGTCGGTGACTTTCGTCCAGTCCATCCGCTGACGCGGCCCGATCACTCCGGAACGATGGCTCATCACTGTTCCGAGCGTGATGTCCTGCTTGCCGGCCTGGGCGAACTCCGGCCAGTAGCGGGCCACCGGCGCGTTCAGATCGAGTTCGCCGCGTTCGACGAGTTGATGCACACAGGTGCTGGTCAGACCCTTGGTGCCGGACAGCACCGTCGACAGCGTGTCCGCCTGCCACGCGCGCGCGCCGTCGGCGTCGGCCGAGCCGGCCCACAGATTGACGACCAGTTCTCCGTCGACCCAGGCGGCGACCGCTGCGCCGATTTCCTTGCCCTGCAGAAAGTTCTGCTCGAACGCCTCACGCACCCCGTCGAAGCGCGTCTCGCACGAGCCGTGAATGGTGACGTCGGCGGTGGCACCTGGATGCTGAATGGTCAGCCTCCTCAGCTCGCCGGGTCGGCCTGCTGTAGGCCGATCGGCCTTACAGCGGGCGCGTAAAGCGTCCTCAGCCTAGTCCGCCGCGTTTCCGACGCCTATGTGGAGCGGGCGACGGGAATCGAACCCGCGTAGCTAGTTTGGAAGACTAGGGCTCTACCATTGAGCTACGCCCGCGTGTGTAAGTCGAGCGCGACTTTACGGCGCGGCAGACATCAAATCCAAATGTTGCCGTCCCGTGATCTGGTCGTGAGCCCAGTACACAGGGCTGGCGAGCCGTGGCCGTAGTATCGCGTGGTCACCGCGGGGTGTAGCGCAGCTTGGTAGCGCATCCGCTTTGGGAGCGGAAGGCCGCAGGTTCAAATCCTGTCACCCCGACTGGCACGCCACGTCAGCACAATCAAGGAGTACACCCGTGAAGAGCACCGTCGAGAAGCTGAGCCCCACCCGGGTTCGGATCAACGTAGAGGTGCCGTTCGGGGAACTGAAGCCGGACTTCGACAAGGCCTACAAAGAGCTCGCCAAGCAGATCAGGCTCCCGGGATTCCGCCCCGGCAAGGCCCCCGCCAAGTTGCTCGAGGCCCGGGTCGGCAAGGAGGCGATCCTTGACCAGGTCGTCAACGAGGCGCTGCCGAGCCGCTACGGCCAGGCAGTCACCGAGGTCGACGTCCGGCCCCTCGGCCAGCCCGAGATCGACGTCACCAAGAAGGTGTACGGCGAGGAACTGGTCTTCACCGCCGAAGTCGACGTGCGGCCCGAGTTCACCCTGCCGGACCTCAGCGCCCTGAAGATCACCGTCGATCCGATCGAGGTCAGCGACTCCGACATCGATACCGAACTGCAGAACCTGCGTGCGCGGTTCGGCACGCTGACCGGAGTGGAGCGTCCCGCCGCGACCGGCGACTTCGTCTCGATCGACCTGTCGGCCACCATCGACGGCGAGGACGTGGCAGAGGCGGCCACCCAGGGACTCTCGCACGAGATCGGTTCAGGCCAGCTCATCGACGGTCTCGACGATGCGATCATCGGCTTGTCGGCGGGCGAATCGAAGGCCTTCACCACCGTGTTGGCCGGCGGACCGCATGCCGGCAAGGAGGCTGAGGTCACCGTCACGGTCGGCTCCGTCAAGGAGCGTGAGTTGCCCGAGCCCGATGACGAATTCGCGCAATTGGCAAGCGAATTCGACACCATTGACGAGCTGAAGGCCAGTCTGTCCGAACAGGTCAGCCGGGTCAAGCGCGTGCAGCAGGCCGAAGAGATCCGCACCGCGGCACTCGAAGCACTGCTCGAGGGCGTCGAGATGCCGCTGCCCGAAGCCATCGTGCAGGCGCAGGTGGACAACACCATTCACAACGCGCTGCACGGCCTGAACCACGACGAGGCCAAGCTCGTCGAGGCCCTCGAGAAGCAGGGCACCACGCGCGAGAAGTTCGACGCCGACGCGCGCACCGAGGCCGAGAAGGCGATCAAGACGCAGTTGCTGCTCGACGCGCTGGGCGATGACCTCGATATCCAGGTTGGCCAGGATGACCTGACCGAGCGGCTGGTGATGACCTCGCGGCAGTACGGCATCCAGCCGCAAGAGCTGCTGGGCTACCTGCAACAGCAGAACCAGCTGCCGGCGATGTTCGCTGACGTGCGTCGCGGAAAGACCATCGCCGCCGCGGTCGAGGCCGCGACGGTCAGTGATACCGACGGAAACGTGATCGACACCTCGGAGTTCTTCGGCGGCCGCGACGCATTGGATGCGGTAGAAGAAGAGGCTGACGCGTCGTCTGAAGAGCCGTCGGGCGACACGAAGTGACGCTCTGAGCGAACGCGAGGACTTCGGGAAGTCTTCGACCGCCTCGGTTGGTTAGTGTCGGTGCATATGGAACTCGAGAAAGCAGGTAACCCACTGTGAGCCGTGGGACTGAAATGCGCGCCAGCGCGATGGGTCTGAACCTCACCGACTCGGTCTACGAGCGGTTGCTCTCCGAGCGCATCATCTTCCTGGGGTCGCAGGTCGACGACGACATCGCCAATCGGCTGTGCGCACAGATTCTGCTGCTCGCCGCGGAAGACGCGACCAAGGACATTCACCTCTACATCAACTCACCCGGCGGATCGATCAGCGCCGGGATGGCGATCTACGACACGATGGTCCTTGCTCCGTGCGATATCGCCACCTACGCGATGGGCATGGCGGCCTCGATGGGCGAGTTCCTGTTGGCCGCCGGCACCAAGGGCAAGCGGTATGCGCTGCCGCACGCACGCATCCTGATGCACCAGCCGCTGGGTGGCGTCACCGGTAGTGCGGCCGACATCGCGATCCAGGCCGAGCAGTTTCACGTCATCAAGAAAGAGATGTTCCGGCTCAACGCCGAGTTCACCGGCCAGACCCAGGAACGCATCGAGGCAGATTCGGACCGCGACCGGTGGTTCACCGCTGCCGAGGCGCTGGAGTACGGATTCGTCGACCACATCATCACCCGCGCCGCTCACATCACCGGAGAAGCCGAATGAACCCTGAGATCCAGCCGCAGGCGCGCTACATCCTGCCGTCTTTCGTCGAGCACTCCAGCTGGGGCGTCAAAGAGTCGAACCCCTACAACAAGCTGTTCGAGGAACGCATCATCTTCCTCGGGGTCCAGGTCGACGATGCGTCGGCCAACGACATCATGGCCCAGCTGCTGGTCCTGGAGTCGCTGGATCCCGACCGCGACATCACCATGTACATCAATTCACCCGGCGGCAGTTTCACGTCGCTGATGGCGATCTACGACACCATGCAGTACGTCCGGGCCGACATTCAGACCGTGTGCCTGGGCCAGGCCGCCTCGGCCGCGGCGGTGCTGCTGGCGGCGGGTACCCCGGGGAAGCGTATGGCACTGCCCAATGCCCGGGTGCTCATCCACCAGCCGTCGCTGTCCGGCGTGATTCAGGGCCAGTTCTCCGACCTGGAAATCCAGGCTGCCGAGATCGAGCGGATGCGCACGCTGATGGAGACGACGCTGGCCCGCCATACCAACAAGGACGCCGCGGTGATCCGTAAGGACACCGACCGCGACAAGATCCTGACCGCTCCGGATGCGAAGGAGTACGGGATCATCGATACGGTTCTGGAGTACCGCAAGCTTTCTGCGTCGACCGCCTAAGCGGCTGCCGCGCAAGCTACTTCACATCGGTCGCCGAACCACCGTTGGCGATCGACGCGGTAACGTCGAGTTCGGCGGATCCGACAGGCCTGGAGTAGGGCACGTCGGCCTCAGTCGTATAACGGGCGCGACACGGCGGCGCGCCCGCCGAGCGTAGGGCCGTCCAAGGCGATATGTTCTCAGCGCACAACACGAATATCACCGACGCGATTCACCTCTATCGGTCGCATCGCCGAGTAGCAAGCGGGTAGCGTCGGTCAATACACGCGACATAGCACCATCAAACGGTGAAAAGGAAGTAGGCCCCCAGCACCATGGCGCGCATCGGAGACGGCGGCGATCTGCTGAAGTGCTCGTTCTGCGGGAAGAGCCAAAAGCAGGTCAAAAAGCTCATCGCGGGGCCTGGCGTTTACATCTGCGATGAATGCATAGATCTGTGCAACGAGATCATCGAAGAGGAACTCGCCGACGCCGACGACGTAAAACTGGACGAACTGCCCAAGCCCGCCGAGATCCGCGAATTTCTCGAGGGCTATGTCATCGGCCAGGACACCGCCAAACGAACGCTGGCCGTCGCGGTCTACAACCACTACAAGCGGATCCAGGCGGGCGAGAAGGGGCGCGAATCGCGTTCCAGCGAGTCGGTCGAGCTGACCAAGTCCAACATCCTGATGCTGGGGCCCACCGGTTGCGGAAAGACATACCTGGCCCAGACGTTGGCCAAGATGCTCAACGTTCCGTTCGCGATCGCCGACGCCACCGCGCTCACCGAGGCCGGCTATGTCGGTGAGGACGTCGAGAACATTCTGCTCAAGCTGATCCAGGCCGCCGACTACGACGTCAAGCGTGCCGAGACCGGCATCATCTACATCGACGAGGTCGACAAGATCGCCCGCAAGAGCGAGAACCCGTCGATCACCCGTGACGTCTCCGGTGAAGGTGTGCAGCAGGCGCTGCTGAAGATCCTCGAAGGCACGCAGGCGTCGGTGCCCCCGCAGGGCGGCCGCAAGCACCCGCATCAGGAGTTCATCCAGATCGACACGACGAACGTGCTGTTCATCGTGGCGGGCGCGTTTGCCGGGCTGGAGAGGATCGTTTCCGACCGTGTGGGAAAGCGTGGTTTGGGTTTCGGCGCCGAGGTCCGCTCCAAGGCCGAGATCGACACGGCCGACCACTTCGCCGACGTCATGCCGGAAGACCTGATTAAGTACGGGCTGATTCCCGAATTCATCGGCCGCCTGCCAGTCGTCGCCTCAGTGACGAACCTGGACATGGAGTCGCTGGTCAAGATTCTGTCCGAACCCAAGAACGCGCTGGTCAAGCAGTACACCCGGCTGTTCGAGATGGACAACGTCGAGCTCGAGTTCAGCCAGGACGCCCTGGAGGCGATCGCCGATCAGGCGATCCACCGCGGCACCGGTGCTCGCGGGCTGCGCGCGATCATGGAAGAAGTGCTGCTGCCGGTGATGTACGACATCCCCAGCCGCGACGACGTCGCCAAGGTCGTAGTGACCAAGGAGACCGTGCAGGACAACGTGCTGCCGACGATCGTGCCGCGCAAGCCCTCGCGTGCCGAGCGCCGCGACAAGAGCGCGTAGTAACCGTTAGACCTTGACCGCCGATGCCGCTGACGCGGTGCCGGCTCGAGTTTCTCGCGCGCTGGATCTGTCCAATTTCTTCCTGGCCGACGTGCGCGACGGCTTGGGGCCGTACCTGTCGATCTACCTGCTGTTGACGCACCACTGGGATCAGGCGTCGATCGGGTTCGTGATGGGGATCGGCGGCCTCGCGGCGATCGCCGCACAGACTCCGGTCGGTGCCCTCGTGGACCGCACATCGGCCAAGCGTGCGTTGATCGTGGCCGGCGCGGTGACCGTCACCGCCGGAACCCTGGCCATGCCGATATTTCCCCGCTTCTCGGTCATCGCCGTGCTGCAGACGCTGACCGGGATCGCCGGGTCGGTGTTCGCTCCGGCGCTGGCCGCGATCACCCTGGGTATCGTCGGCGCCCGGCGGTTTTCCCGGCGGATCGGACGCAACGAGTCGTTCAACCACGCCGGTAATGCCACTGCCGGCGCCATCACGGGCGGCCTGGCCTACGGCTTCGGCCCGGTTGTCGTCTTCTGGGTGCTGGCCGCCATGGCGGCCCTGAGCGTGGTGGCGACGTTGTGGATCCCGGGCGACGCGATCGACCACGACCGCGCCCGGGGCATGGACCACGAGGCCGGCCAGGCCCACCCGAAACCGTCGGGGTTCGCGACGCTGCTGCGTGACCGCCGCTTGCTGATCTTCGCGGCCGCGATGGCGGCGTTCCACCTCGCCAACGCCGCGATGCTGCCGCTAGTTGGACAGGTCCTGGCGCTGCAGAACAAAGACATCGGCACCGCGCTCATGGCGTCCTGTGTGGTAGCCGCGCAACTGGTGATGGTGCCGATGGCCTACTTGGCCGGCGCCAAAGCCGACAGCTGGGGGCGCAAGCGGATATTTCTGATCGGCTTCGCGTTTCTGACCGCGCGGGCATTCCTCTACACGATGTCCGACGACCCCTATTGGTTGGTCGGCGTCCAGGTCCTCGACGGCGTCGGGGCCGGCATCTTCGGCGCGCTGTTCCCACTCGTAGTGCAGGATCTGACGCATGGAACCGGGCGGTTCAACGCGAGCCTCGGTGCGTTGACCACGTTATGGGGCCTCGGCGCGGCCCTGTCAAACATTCTGGCCGGGTGGATCGTGGTGGTCGCGGGCTACCACGCAGCCTTCATTTCGCTGGGAATTATCGCCGCTGCGGGCCTGGTGCTGTTCGCCACGGCCATGCCCGAAACCGGGCCCAAAGCGCCCCAAGGGAGCGGGTTAGCGCAGGTTGGCGGCCTCCCCCAAATGGGGGAGGCGAATCGGTAGCAAATGTTACTCACGCGTAACTTCGATTCTTAGACTTCGCGGCCCCCAAAAAGTGACCAACGCCACACTTCGTCTTTGCCGATCTTGACCGCGTGTGTCTGACCTCGACTTTTGGCGGAGAAGCGGTAGCTTGAAGGTATGGACGACTGTCCATGAATCCCTAAGAGAAGTGCAATAATCGGTACCGCGAGTGACATAAAAATCGGTCGAGGCTCGACTCGGACGATGCGCTCCGGTTTCGACGACATGCCGGGGTAATGAACAGCTACGGGAGGCAGCGACGTGGGTCCGAACGGAAACGGAGCCGACGCAGCGCGCACCGAACGCAGAAAACCGGAGAAATTAGAAAAGATCGTCATCCGCTTCGCGGGCGACTCCGGCGACGGCATGCAGCTCACCGGTGACCGATTCACTTCCGAGGCAGCGCTTTTCGGTAACGACCTGGCTACCCAACCGAGCTACCCCGCCGAGATCCGCGCCCCGCAGGGCACCCTGCCCGGCGTCTCGTCGTTCCAGATCCAGATCGCCGACTACGACATCCTGACCGCCGGTGACCGACCCGACGTGCTGGTCGCGATGAACCCGGCGGCGCTGAAAGCCAACATCATCGACCTGCCGATCGGCGGCCTGGTGATCGCCAACTCCGACGAGTTCACCAAGCGCAACCTGGCCAAGGTCGGCTACGACAACAACCCGCTGGAAAGCGGCGAGCTGTCCGACTACAAGGTCGAGGCTGTCGCGATGACCACGCTGACCCTCGGCGCCGTCGAGGCCATCGGCGCAACCAAGAAAGACGGCCAGCGCGCCAAGAACATGTTCGCGCTCGGCCTGCTGTCGTGGATGTACGGCCGCGAACTCGAGTCCAGCGAGCGCTTCATCCGGGAGAAGTTCGGCCGCAAGCCCGACATCGCCGAGGCGAATGTCCTGGCGCTCAAGGCGGGCTGGAACTACGGCGAGACCACCGAGGCCTTCGCCGTCACCTACGAAGTGTCGCCCGCGAAGCTGCCGCCCGGTGAGTACCGCCAGATCTCCGGCAACACCGCGCTGGCCTATGGCATCGTCGCCGCCGGTCAGCTGTCCGACCTCCAGGTCATGCTCGGCAGCTACCCGATCACGCCGGCGTCGGACATCCTGCACGAGCTGTCCAAGCACAAGAACTTCAACGTCCTGACCTTCCAGGCCGAAGACGAGATCAGCGGAATTTGCGCCGCTCTGGGCGCTTCCTACGGCGGTGCGCTCGGCGTCACCAGCACGTCGGGCCCCGGACTGTCGTTGAAGTCCGAAACGCTGGGGCTAGCGGTGATGACCGAGTTGCCGCTGATCGTCATCGACGTCCAGCGCGGTGGCCCATCGACCGGTCTGCCGACCAAGACCGAGCAGTCCGACCTGCTGCAGGCGCTCTACGGGCGCAACGGTGAGTCGCCGGTGGCCGTGCTGGCCCCGCGCTCGCCCTCGGACTGCTTCGACGTCGCGCTGGAGGCGGTACGCATCGCGGTCGGGTACCACACCCCGGTGTTGATTCTGTCCGACGGCGCGATCGCGAACGGCTCCGAACCGTGGCGGATTCCGAATGTCGAAGAGCTGCAACCTATTAAGCACACCTTCGCCAATCCCGACGAACCGTTCATGCCGTACGCCCGCGACCCGGAGACGCTCGCCCGGATGTTCGCCATCCCGGGAACGCCCGGGCTCGAGCACCGCATCGGTGGTCTGGAATCCGCGAATGGCACCGGCGCGATCTCCTACGACCCGGCCAACCACGACCTCATGGTTCGGTTGCGGGAAGCCAAGATCGAAGGCATCTCGGTTCCCGATCTGGAGGTCGACGACCCGACCGGCGACGCCGAACTGCTGGTCATCGGATGGGGCAGTTCCTACGGCCCGATCGGGGAGGCCTGCCGGCGCGCACGGCGTAACGACACCAAGGTCGCCCACGCGCACCTGCGTCACCTGCGGCCGTTCCCGTCCAACTTGGGCGAGGTTCTGCGGCGCTACCCGCAGGTGGTTTGCCCGGAGATGAACCTGGGCCAGTTGGCGCTGCTACTGCGCGGAAAGTATCTGGTCGACGTGCAGTCGGTCACGAAGGTGCAGGGTGTCGCATTCCTGGCCGACGAGATCGGACGCATCATCCGGGCGGCGCTGGGCGGCACACTGGCCGAAATCGAGCAAGACAAAATGATGGTCGCACGGTTGGCGGCTGCCACAGTTGGAGCAGGGAGCTAGTTCTATGACGGACCTGATCGGCGCAGACCTGGGCCTCACGGACATGCTGTCCGGGCACGGCCGCGTTCCCACGACGGACCAGCCGCAGAAGGCCAAGGACTTCACCAGCGACCAGGAGGTCCGCTGGTGCCCCGGCTGCGGCGACTACGTCATCCTCAACACGATGCGAAACTTCCTGCCGGAGTTGGGATTACGGCGAGAGAACATCGTCTTCGTCAGCGGCATCGGGTGCTCGAGTCGATTCCCGTACTACCTGGAAACCTACGGCCTGCATTCCATCCACGGCCGTGCGCCCGCGATCGCGACGGGTCTGGCACTTTCGCGTGAAGACTTGTCCGTGTGGGTCGTCACCGGCGACGGCGACGCGTTGTCGATCGGTGGTAACCACCTGATTCACGCGTTGCGCCGCAACATCAACCTGACCATCCTGCTGTTCAACAACCGGATCTACGGGTTGACCAAGGGCCAGTACTCACCGACCTCCGAAGTCGGCAAGGTCACCAAATCGACGCCGATGGGATCGCTGGACCAACCGTTCAACCCGGTCTCGCTGGCTCTGGGCGCGGAGGCGAGTTTCGTTGGCCGCGCACTGGATTCCGACCGCAAGGGTCTGACGGAGGTGCTGCGTGCCGCGGCCGCGCATCGCGGCTCGGCCCTCGTCGAGATTCTGCAGGACTGCCCGATCTTCAATGACGGCTCGTTCGACGCGCTGCGTAAGGAGGGCGCCGAGGAGCGGGTGATCAACGTCCACCACGGCGAGCCGATCGTCTTCGGCTCAGGCGACGAATACTGCGTCGTGCGATCCGGCTTCGGCCTCGACGTGGCCAAGACCGCTGACGTGAGCGCCAGCGAGATCGTCGTGCATGACGCGCATGCCGACGACTCGGCGTACGCCTACGCGCTGTCGCGGCTGTCGCAGCAGAACCTCGAGCACACCGTGATGGGCATCTTCCGTCAGATCAGCCGGCCCACTTATGATGACGCTGCGCGGTCGCAGATCCAGGCCGCGCAAGAATCGAAGCCTTCCGACCGCGCCGCGTTGCAGTCGCTGCTGCACGGCCGTGACACTTGGACTGTGAACTGACATGACCGCTACGGGTAAGCCGGCTTCGCTCGCCGGTGTGGTGTTGGCTGCGGGCGCATCGCCGTGGGAGGGCCGCGCGAAGGCGCTGAAACAGGTTCGCGACGGGCACACCACGACCGTCGAACACGTCGTGAGCGTCGTCGCAGAGCGGTGCCAGCCCATCTTCGTGGTGACCTCGCCAGGGCAGTCGTTACCGCAGCTCCCGGCACAGGTCGTGCGCGACGATGTGCGCGGCCATGGGCAGTTGTCCGCGGTCGGTCGTGGACTGCACGCCGCCGCCGAGGCCGGTGCGAAATACGCCTTCGTGTGCTCTGTTGATGCAGAACTTCTCGACCCAGACGTAATCGACGTGCTCGTGGCCCGAGCAGCCGCGGTGGACGCCGACATCGTGTTGCCGTGGGACGGCGCCAACCACTACCTGGCCGCGGTGTACCGCACCGAATTGGCTGCTCTCGTCGACGATCTCGTAGCAGCCGGCGACCGTGATATCCCCGCGCTGATCGCCCGGGTCGACTCCCAGCGAGTCGTGGTCTCAGGCGTAGGCTCGCACAGCTTGTCGCCTGCCTGAGGCTAACGTCGCCCGCGCGGTGCCGAAAATGCTACACCGCAACAGTTTTGGCCGTATCATGCCCCAGTTTCAATAAACGACGTCGCCAAGTCGGTGCCGACCGACCTTCCAAACGCGAATTCTTCTGCCGCAGAACGGTGTTCTGACTTACGTCCTATCTAGCGGACAGGCTCAGCCGCGAAATCGATTGCGAAGCACCAGACAAAGATGTGATCTTGATAACTTTTGAAGTGCAAACGACTGTGCCGTATCGATTTCAGCGGCCTTGTTCTCAACACTGAAAACCGGTGGCACAGCTCACAAAAACTGCGTGATTTGACTCACCACGATGCCGCGAAAGAAGAGAACTGACGCCAACGACAAACCCACCGATGACCAGCAGGATCGATTGGCTGAGTTGGCCTTGACGTAGCTGCAATCGCGAAGGCGCTCCGGCGTGTCTCAAGATGACGACCGCGGTGCGTTTCTCGTACCGTCCGTGGCGACCTGAAAAGGCGAAGAAAATCGAAACCACGGACCCGCGTGTGAGCGGGGGCTACGGACGGCGATGGCGCCCCCGTGCGGCCGCCGGGCAACCGCCCGGTGTTGGCTGACGCCCCGGCTGTCGTGCCCGATCGAGACGGCGCGATTCGAAGTATCCACCCCGCCAATAAAACGGCACCTAGCCCACATCGCTGGGCTTGCTTCGGCGTGCGCCCCGCGAAAGGAACGATGTTGAAGAACGTCCGCCAGACGCTTCGCATGGCTGCGCTCACTGCGGTGCTCGCTTCGGCCCCGCTGACCCTGTCCAACGCGATCGCCTCCGCTGATTTCGAGCGGGTGACCCCGAACGCGCCGTCCCCGATCGAGCTGGCCGGCTTCGTTCCGGCACCGGCTGCGCCGCCCGCCGGCGACGCCCCCGCGACCCCGGATGCACCGCCTGCGCCGGACGCTCCGAACGCTGCGCCGGTCGCCGACGCGGCCCCGGCCCCGGCCGATCTCCCGCCGGCTCCGGATGCACCCCCGGCCCCGGAAGCTCCGCCGGCGCCCGCTCCGGAAGCTCCGCCGGCGCCCGCCCCGGAAGCTCCGCCGGCCCCGGCTCCGGATGCACCCCCGGCCCCGGAAGCTCCGCCTGCGCCTCCCGCGCCTGAGGCCGCTCCCGCCCCGGAAGCCCCCAAGCCCGCTGACGACGCTCCGAAGCCCGAGGACGCCCCGGCGCCCGTGAAGAAGGCGTACAGCGTGAACTGGGACGCGATCGCCGCGTGCGAGTCCGGTGGTAACTGGGCCATCAGCACCGGCAACGGTTACGCCGGCGGATTGCAGTTCACGCCGAGCACCTGGCACGCCAACGGCGGCTCGGGTTCGGCGAACGGCGCGAGCCGTGACGAGCAGATCCGGGTGGCCGAGAATGTGCTGCACTCGCAGGGCATCGGCGCCTGGCCGGTCTGCGGCCGCCGCGGCTGATCGACAATCAACAACTAACGGCGGTGGCCGGGCTCGCGCCCGCCACCGCCGTTGGCGTCTGACCGTTCGCGCTCCCCGGACCGGAAATCTGCTTGGCACCCCGTTGGCGGATTCCGACCCAAACGCGGGCTCGAAACTTATGCTGCCCGCGTGATCGACTTCCGCGTGTCGCCGCCGCCGGACCTACCCGGGATCCCGTCGGCCGAGGGGTTGTTGCCCGGCCAGGATCAATTGGTCGGCCGGCCCCGCGCGTTGCCGGTGGACTTACTGGGTGAGCTGCACGGTCCGATCTTCTACGCCGATTTCAACGGCGGCTTCAAGAAGCTTTATGTGTGCTCAGTCGAACTTGTCGCGGAACTCTGCGACGAGAGCCGTTTCGCCAAGAACCTCACGGCGACCCTTGCCCGAGTAAGGCCGCTGGCCGGGGACGGACTCTTCACGGCTTACCACGGCGAACCGAACTGGCAGCGTGCCCACGAAATCCTCCTGCCGGGTTTCAGTTATGCGGGCCTGCGCGCGTACCACGGCGCGATGCTGGACATCAACTGCACACTGATCGACCGATGGGACGCCAGTGCCGGAGTCGGGCCGGTGGATGTGTCGACCGACTTGCAGAAGCTGGCGATGGACACCGTTGCGCTCGCCGGATTCGGTTCGCGCTTCGACTCTTTCGACTGTCCCGCCCTGGCTCCGATTCCGCAGAGCTTCACAACGGCGCTGGGGGAGTTGGGCTCTGATGCGGTGACACCGGCGTTCAACCACGAGTTGGCCACCTTGCACGCGTTCATCGACACGCTCATCGCCGAGCACCAAGCGGGTGAGCGTGATGTCGAGGATCTGCTGACGCTGATGCTGCAACATGATTCAGACGGCAAACCGGTGCTGCCGACGGAGAATGTCCGCAATCAGATCCTGACGTTCCTGATTGCCGGTCAGCTCACCACGTCGGAGCTCATGCCCAACGCGCTGTACAACATCATCAGCGATCCGGCCGTGCTGGATCGGGTGCGGGCCGAGGTGGACACCGTGTTCGGCGCCGACGACTACCTGCCCACCTACGACGACATCGGCAAGCTGACCTATCTGCGCCAGGTCATCGAGGAAACCCTGAGACTGTCCCCGCCGGTGCTGCACTTCGATCGAATGGCTCTGGAAGACACTGTCATCGGTGGCAGGTATCCGATCAAGCGCGGCGAGGCGGTCACCGTGCTGACCGGCGCCTTGCACCGCCAGCCGGGGTGGGGCGACAATGTCGAACTCTTCGATCCCAGTCGCTTCGCTCCCGAACGATCGGCCGCCCGGCCGCCGGCATTGTTCAAACCTTTCGGCAGCGGAGCACGGTCATGCATCGGCCGCCAATTCGCGCTCCATGAGGCGGCCATGGCGCTGGCCCGGTTGGTGCACCGCTACCGCCTCATCGACGCCTACCACTATGTGCCGCAATGGGAAACCCCGACCAGTCGGCGACCGGTCGGATTCCGGCTCGACCTGCTCCGGCGCACTCCGCAGGATCGCCACGCCGGCGCACCCGTCTCCGGGGCCGTCGCGGAGCACGAGCGATCCGCGACGGCGTTGAAAGCCGGCACCAGACTTGCCATCTTTTACGGTTCCAACCTCGGCACCTGCCGCGGCCTTGCCCGCCAATTCGCCGATGATGCAACGGCTTTGGGTTGCACCGTGACGGTGGCACCCCTTGATGACGCCGTTGGCGGCTTTCCCGAAGCCGATGCAGTCGTGATCATCGCGTCCTCCTACAACGGACAACCGACCGATGATGCCCGCGCCTTCCTCACCTGGCTGCTCGATGCGGATACCGCATTGAAGCCGGCACCCGACGTCGCGGTTCTCGGTGTGGGTGACCACAACTGGGCCGACACTTACCAGGTGATCCCGCAGCGAATCGATGAGCGCCTCGGCGAACTGCAAGCCAACCGACTGGTCCCGCGGGCATCAGCCGATACTTCGGGCGATCTGGTCGGTGTGGTCGAGGAGTTCGCCGGCTCGCTGTGGTCGGCACTGGCCGAGCGGTATGGCGACCCCGACGCCGCGCCGGTTTCCGATTCCGACGAACCGCTCTACGAGTTGCGTCGGATCGTCGGTCCGGTGACCGCGGCGATGGACGAACGGTCCTCGGTGATCCCGATGACCATCCTCGAGAACACCGAACTGGTGAGCCCGGACAACGGATTGGGTCACGCCAAACACAACATCCGCGTGCAACTTCCGGATGGTGTCGATTATCAGACGGGTGACCACCTCACGGTGCTCGCCGACAACCCACCCGAGGTGGTGGACGCGGTCTTGACGCAGCTGGACATCGACCCCGAACTGCGGTTGTCGATCAATCCGCGTCGCAGCTCACGGCGGCTGATCGCCTTGGACCGCGAGGTCAGCGCACGAGAACTGCTCACTCACTTCGTCGAATTACGAAAGCCGGTGACGGCTAGTCAATTACGGCGTCTCGCCGCGGCCAACGATTGTCCTCCGGAGCGCCGGCGGCTCACGGAACTGGCCGACGACCACGACGGCTGCCCGCTCAGCGTGATCGAGTGCCTCGCCGAGTACCCGGCGTGCGTCCTCACCGGCGCCGAGCTCCTCGAACTGCTCGACCCGATGGCGCCGAGGCACTATTCGATCGCGTCGTCGTCGCTGTTGTCACCGCGGGTGGTAGGGCTGGTCGTCAGCGTGCTCGACGCGCCGGCCCGTTCGGGTCATGGCCTATTCAAAGGTGTCGCGTCCAACTTCCTCGCGACCGTTCAACCCGGACGGGTGATCCGGGCGCGGGTGGACCGGGCGCGGCAGGCGTTCCGGGCCGGGGCCGATCCGGCCAAGAACGTGATCCTGGTCAGCGCCGGCACCGGAGTCGCACCGTTCCTCGGCTTCCTCGGTGATCGACTGGCCTCACAACGCGCCGCAGCGCCAGTGCAGCCTGCGCTGTGCTTCTTCGGGCTGCGTGACCCGCAGGTCGATTACATCTTCCGAGACCGGTTCGAGTTGGCCGAGGCCCTCGGGATTGTGCAGATGCGCCCGGCCTTTTCCCGTGCGCCGCAGGACGGCGTCCGCTACGTGCAGGACCGGATCGCCGCGGACGCCGACGAGGTGTGGGATCTGCTGGGCGACCCGGCCAAGGACACTCACGTCTATGTGTGCGGGGACGGCGCACACATGGCGCCCGCCGTTCGCGGGTCCTTTCTCGAGATTTATCGGGCACGGACGGGTGCTGACGACGAACAGGCCCGCGAATGGCTGAACGGTCTCGTCGAATCCGACCACTACGTCGAGGACGTGTGGGCCGGCTGAACCCCGGCATGCCGAGTTGTGTTACCCACGACGTATGACGGCAACGGCATTCGACAACCTCGACGACTACCTGGCGCTGCCGCGGGTATCGGGCCTCGCCGTGTCGGCGGACGGGTCGCGGGTGGTGACCACCGTGGCCGAACTCAACGACAAACACGCCGAGTACTTCACCGCCGTCTGGGAACTCGACCCGGCCGGCCGGCAGGCGGCTCGGCGGCTGACCCGTGGCGCCACCGGTGACTCGTCGCCGGTGTTCACCGCCGACGGCGACCTGCTGTTCATCTCGTCGCGGCCGCAACCGGACAACGCCGCCGGCACGAAGCCGCCCGCTGCGCTCTGGCGGCTGCCGTCGGGCGGCGGCGAAGCCGTCGAGGTGGCGAGCCTGCCGGGGGGAGTCGGCGCGGTGCGCGCCGCCCGGGCCGCCGAAGCGACCGTCATCGTGTCGGCGTTGCTGCCGGCCGCCCGTGACGTCGAGGACGATCGGCGGCTGCGCGATCTGCGCACGGACGGTGCGGTGAGCGCTGTTCTGCACACCGGATATCCAGTCCGGTTCTGGAATCACGACCTCGGCCCCGACGAACCCCACCTGCTCGACGCGAACGGCCTCCGCGATCTGACGCCGCACCCCGGTGGCGGACTGCTGACCGCCGGCTTCTTCGGCGACGTCGATTTCGACATCGGCGCCGACGGCAGCTTTCTCGTCACGACATGGCAACTCACCGGGCCCGGGCCCGTCCAACGGTCGGTGCTGATGCGGATCGACCTGGCGTCCGGCGAGCGCCGCGTCATCGTCGACGATCCCGACGCCAATCTCGGCCAACCCGCGATCTCACCCGACGGGTCGGCGGTGGCGTATACCCGCGACACCATCTCGACCCCGGTGTGTGCACCGCGAATGACATTGCAATACCTACGGTTTGGCAAACGGCCGCGATCGATCGCCGAAAACTGGGATCGCCGGCCGGCCTCGCTCACCTGGTCCAGCGACGGTGCATCGCTGGTGGTCACGGCCGACCAGAACGGGCGTGCACCGATATTCGCCGTCGAGGTGTCGACCTCGAAAGTCGCTCAGGTCACCGACGACGATTTCAGTTACACCGATGTCGTCGCCGCGCCCGGCGGCGTGCTCTACGCGCTGCGAAGTTCCTACGCGGCGCCGCCGCATCCGGTGCGCATCGATCCCGGCGGTGTGATCACCACCTTGCCAAGCGTCGAGTTACCAACGCTGCCAGGCACATTGACCGAGGTGACGACGACATCCGGTGACGGTGCGTCGGTGCGGTCGTGGTTGGTGTTGCCTGACAACGAGACGCCCGCGCCTTTGCTGCTCTGGGTCCACGGCGGCCCCCTGGGCAGCTGGAACAGCTGGGCATGGCGCTGGAATCCGTGGTTGATGGCCGCGAAAGGCTACGCGGTATTGCTGCCCGATCCGGCGCTGTCGACGGGCTACGGGCAAGACTTTGTCCAGCGCGGCTGGGGCGCGTGGGGTGGACCGCCATTCGAGGACCTGATGGCGGCGACCGACGCGGTGTGTGCGCACCCCCGCATCGACGCGACTCGGATCGCCGCGATGGGCGGCTCGTTCGGCGGATACATGGCCAACTGGATTGCGTGCCACACCAACCGTTTTGCAGCGATCGTGACTCATGCCAGCCTGTGGGCGCTCGACCAGTTCGGGCCGACCACCGACACGGCCTACTACTGGCGCCGCGAGATGACACCGGAGATGACCGCCGCCAACTCGCCGCATCACTTCGTCGAAAACATCCGCACGCCGATGTTGGTGATCCATGGCGACAAGGACTACCGCGTGCCGATCGGTGAGGGTCTGCGCCTGTGGTACGAGTTGCTGGCCTCGTCGGCGCTGCCGGCCGGTGACGACGGCAGCAGCCCGCACCGGTTTCTGTACTTCCCGTCCGAGGACCACTGGGTGCTCGCGCCGCAGCACGCCAAGATCTGGTATCAGGTGGTGCTCGCGTTCCTGGCCGAGCACGTGCTCGAGGAAAGCGCCGAATGGCCGGAGACGCTCGGAGTAGCGTCGCGGCAGTGACTGCAACGCGCGAATACGACATCGTCTTGTACGGGGCAACCGGCTTCGTCGGCAAGTTGACAGCCGAATACCTGGCTCGAGCCGGCGGCAACGCGCGGATCGCGCTGGCCGGCCGCTCAACCGATCGGCTCAAGGCCGTCCGGGACACGCTGGGGGAATCGGCGCAGTCGTGGCAGCTCGTGACCGCTGACGCGTCGTCGCCGAAGACCCTGGACGCGATGGCCGAGCAGGCGCAGGTTGTCATCACCACGGTCGGGCCTTACACCCGTTACGGTCTGCCGCTGGTCGCGGCGTGCGCAGCGGCCGGCACCGACTACGCGGACCTGACCGGGGAGCCGCCGTTCATCCGCGAGAGCATCGACCTCTATCACAAGCAGGCCCAGGACACCGGGGCCCGCATCGTGCACGCGTGTGGATTCGATTCCATCCCTTCCGATCTCACTGTCTACGCCCTCTACCGGCGGGCACTCGAAGATGGCGCGGGCGAACTCGTCGGCACCGACTTCGTGGTGCGTTCCATGGCGGGCGGACTCTCCGGCGGGACCATCGCTTCCGGCATCGAGGTGATGGATACCGTCTCCCGGGACCCCGACGCTCGTCGCCAATTCGCAGATCCTTACACGTTGAGCCCCGATCGCGGCGCAGAGCCCGAACTGGGAGCACAACCCGATCTGCCTTGGCGTCGGGGTCGTCAGATCGCACCGGAGCTGACCGGGCTGTGGACCGCGGGATTCATGATGGCGGGACCGAACACGCGAATTGTCCGTCGCAGCAACGCATTACAGGATTGGGCCTATGGCCGTCGGTTCAAGTACAGCGAGCACATGAGTGTGGGATCGTCGGTGGTGGCACCGGTGTTGTCGGCGGCGATCAGCGGTATCGGCAACGCGATGACCGCGGTCGGCACCCGCTACTTCCGCCTGTTGCCACGCAAACTCGTGGATCGGGCGCTACCTAAGCCGGGCACCGGACCCAGCGCGGCCGTCCGCGAAAAAGGCTTTTACAAGATCGAGACGTACACGACTACGACGTCGGGCGCACGCTATGTGGCCACCATGGCCCAGCGGGGCGACCCCGGATACAAGGCCACCGCGGTGCTGCTGGGTGAGAGCGGGCTGGCGCTCGCGCTGGACCGCGAAGCCCTCTCCGACCTGCACGGAGTGCTGACTCCGGCGGCGGCGATGGGGGATGCGCTCCTGGCGCGATTCCCGGCCGCGGAGGTCACGCTGGAGACCGCGCGCTTGATGCACCGCTGAATCGATCTGCTCTGGTCAGAACCCCTGTCGGACAAGATCAGCTGGGCTAGTGTCATCCCCAGCAACACACCATTCCAGCAACGTTAGGTGGACGGGTCCATGTCTGGCCTTGAAGATCTTCTGTCTCAGATTCCCACGAGTGACATCGCCAGCAAGATCGGCGTCGACGAAGGCGAAGTCAATAAGGCGGTACAACTGTTGGTTCCGGTGCTCGTCGGCGGACTGCAAGAGAACGCGCAGGACCCCGAGCACGCCAGCAGCATCGAGTCCGCGGCCGGCAGCCACGCCGCCAGCGGTCTACTCGACGGCGGCGTGAGCCTCGAACACGTCAACGAGGCCGACGGTCAGCAAGCCATCGCGAAGATCTTCGGCGGCAACGACGTCACACAGGTTGCCAGCGCGCTGGCCGGCGGCGGCGGGGGCAACAGCGACCTGCTCAAGCAGCTGCTGCCGATCCTGGCTCCGATCGTTCTCGCCTACGTCGGCAAGCAGCTCGGCCAGAAGAGCGCCCCGGCCAAGGAGGAGGCCGCCTCCGGTGGCGCCCTCAACGACGTGCTCGGCAGCATCCTCGGCGGGATGGCCGGCGGCAACAAGTCGCTGGGCACCGTATTAGGCAATGTGCTGGGCTCCAAGGCCGGCGACATCCTCGGCGGACTCTTCGGCAAGAAGTAGTCCTGCCCGTTTGGGCCGCCTGTCCCAGGCGGTGTTCGTCGCACGCGGCGGTGCTTTCTAGACTTGACGCGTGACCACAAGCCCAGAACGCGCCGTTGACTCGCGGGCAGAGGACCTGCCCAAGGCGTGGGATCCGGGCGCGGTAGAAGGCTCGATCTATCAGCAGTGGGTGGATGCCGGTTATTTCACCGCGGATCCGACGAGTGGCAAGCCGGCGTATTCCATCGTGCTGCCGCCGCCCAATGTCACCGGCAGCCTGCACATGGGTCACGCGCTGGAACACACGATGATGGACGCTCTGACCCGCCGAAAGCGGATGCAGGGCTACGACGTGCTGTGGCAGCCGGGCATGGACCACGCCGGCATCGCGACGCAGAGCGTGGTGGAAAAGCAGCTTGCGGTCGACGGCAAGACCAAAGAGGACTTCGGCCGTGAACTCTTCGTTGACAAGGTGTGGGACTGGAAGCGGGAGTCCGGTGGCGCCATCAGCGGCCAGATGCGACGCCTCGGTGATGGCGTCGACTGGAGCCGGGACCGGTTCACGATGGACGACGGGCTGTCGCGGGCGGTCCGCACCATCTTCAAGCAGCTGTATGACTCCGGCTTGATCTACCAGGCCGAGCGACTGGTCAACTGGTCACCGGTTCTCGAGACGGCCATTTCCGACATCGAGGTCAACTACGAAGACGTCGAAGGCGAACTGGTCTCATTCCGGTACGGCTCGATGAACGATGACGAGCCGCACATCGTGGTCGCCACCACCCGAATCGAGACGATGCTGGGCGACACCGCGATCGCCGTGCATCCCGACGATGACCGGTACCGGCATCTGATCGGTAAGACCCTGCCGCACCCGTTCATCGAGCGCGACATCGTGATCGTCGCCGACGGGCATGTCGATCCCGAATTCGGCACGGGCGCAGTCAAGGTGACGCCCGCTCACGATCCCAACGACTTCGAGATCGGTCTGCGCCACAACTTGCCGATGCCGACGATGCTGGACACCAAGGGCCGGATCGCCAACACCGGAACGGGATTCGACGGGCAGGACCGTTTCGAGGCGCGGGTCAAGATCCGTGAGGCACTGGCCGCGGAGGGACGCATCGTCGCCGAGAAGCGTCCATACCTGCACAGCGTCGGGCACTCCGAGCGCAGCGGTGAGCCGATCGAGCCCCGGCTGTCGCTGCAGTGGTGGGTCAAAGTCGAGCCGCTGGCCAAGGCCGCCGGCGATGCAGTCCGCAACGGTGACATCGTGATTCACCCGAAGAGCCTTGAGCCGCGCTGGTTCGGCTGGGTTGACGACATGCACGATTGGTGTATCTCGCGACAGCTGTGGTGGGGCCACCGGATCCCGGTCTGGCACGGGCCGGACGGTCAGAAGGTCTGCGTCGGCCCGGGCGAGACTCCGCCGGAAGGCTGGGAGCAGGACCCCGACGTGCTCGACACCTGGTTTTCGTCGGCGCTGTGGCCGTTCTCCACCCTGGGATGGCCCGATCGAACTCCCGAGATTGAAAAGTTCTATCCGACAAGCGTTCTGGTGACCGGATACGACATCCTGTTCTTCTGGGTGGCGCGGATGGTCATGTTCGGCACCTTCGTCGGCGGCGACGACGTCATCACGCTCGACGGGGCGCGGGGCCCGCAGGTGCCGTTCACCGACGTCTTTCTGCACGGCCTGATCCGCGACGAGTTCGGCCGCAAGATGAGCAAATCGAAAGGCAACGTGGTCGACCCCCTGGACTGGTTGGAGACGTTCGGGGCCGACGCGCTGCGATTCACGCTCGCCCGCGGTGCGAACCCCGGGGGGGACCTGGCCGTCGGCGAGGATGCCGTGCGAGCCTCGCGCAACTTCGCGACCAAGCTGTTCAACGCCACCCGGTTCGCGATGATGAACGGCACAGAGCCGGCGCCGCTGCCGGGTCTCGACGAGCTCACCGACGCCGATCGCTGGATTCTCGGTCGGCTCGAAGAGGTTCGGGCCGAAGTGGATTCGGCATTCGAGGCTTACGAGTTCAGCCGTGCCTGCGAGTCGCTCTACCACTTCGCCTGGGACGAGTTCTGTGACTGGTACCTCGAACTGGCCAAGGTGCAGCTGTCCAGGCCTGACGACGCGTCGACCACCGCCGTGCTGGCCTTCGTGCTCGACGCGCTGCTCAAGCTGCTGCACCCGGTCATTCCGTTCGTCACCGAGACGCTGTGGAAGAACCTGACCGGCGGCGAGTCCATCGTTATCGCCGAGTGGCCGCAGTCGTCCGGTATCGCACTGGATACCGCAGCGGCGCAACGGATCACCGACATGCAGAAGCTGGTCACCGAGATTCGCCGGTTCCGCAGCGACCAGGGTCTGGCCGACCGGCAGAAGGTGCCGGCACGGCTGTCGGGCATCGACGGCGCCGACCTGGGCACCCAGCTCGGCGCCGTTGCGGCACTGGCCTGGCTGAACGAACCCGCGGCCGACTTCACCCCGTCGGCGTCGCTGGAGGTCGGACTCAAAGGTGGCATCGTCGTCGTCGAACTCGACACCTCCGGCACCATCGACGTAGCCGCCGAGCGGCGCCGCCTGGAGAAGGGCCTGGCCGTCGCCAAAAAGGAATTGGACTCGACTGCAAAGAAATTGGGCAACGCCGCCTTCATGGCTAAGGCCCCGGAGGCGGAAATCGAGAAGCAGCGTGAGCGGCAACGTGTGGCGCGCGAGGAAGCCGAGCGGATCACCGCCAGGTTGGCCGGTCTCACGTGACATTTGAGGATGAGTCTTACGACGACGACGCGCAACCCATCGCGGTCGTTCCCACCCCGGACGAGATTGCCGCACTGCTTCAGGTCGAGCACCTGCTCGACCAGCGCTGGCCGGAAACCAAGATCGAGCCCAGCCTGGACCGCATCTCGGCGCTGATGGATCTGCTGGGGTCGCCGCAACGCAGCTACCCGTCGATCCACATCGCCGGAACTAACGGCAAAACCTCGGTGGCGCGAATGGTCGATGCGCTGCTGACCGCCCTGCAGCGACGCACCGGGCGCGCCACCAGCCCCCACCTGCAGTCGGCGGTCGAACGCATCGCGATCGACGGAAAACCCATCAGTCCGGCGACATACGTGTCGACCTACACCGAGCTCGAGCCGTTCGTGCAGATGATCGACCAGAAGTCCGAAGCCGACGGTGGCCCGGCGATGAGCAAGTTCGAGGTGCTCACCGCGATGGCGTTCGCTGCGTTCGCCGACGCTCCGATCGATGTGGCGGTCGTCGAAGTGGGCCTGGGCGGACGCTGGGACGCCACCAATGTGATCGACGCGCCGGTCGCGGTGATCACCCCGATCAGCGTCGACCACGTGGAGTATCTCGGGGAGGACATCGCCGGAATAGCCGCAGAGAAGGCCGGCATCATCCACCGGGCCGAGAATGGTGCGCCCGACACCGTCGCGGTGATCGGTCGTCAGGCGCCCGAGGCGATGGAGGTGGTGCTCGCTCAGACCGTGCGCGCCGATGCTGCTGTCGCACGCGAAGATTCGGAGTTCGCGGTGTTGAGCCGACAGGTTGCGATCGGCGGCCAGATGCTGGAGTTGCAGGGCCTCGGCGGGGTTTACTCCGAGGTGTTCCTGCCGCTGCACGGCGAGCACCAGGCGCACAACGCGGTGATTGCGCTGGCGGCGGTCGAGGCATTCTTCGGCGCCGGCGCGCAACGCCAACTCGACATCGATGCGGTGCGAGCCGGATTCGCTTCGGCGAGCAGCCCGGGCCGACTGGAGCGGATGCGCAGCGCGCCGACGGTGTTCGTCGATGCCGCGCACAACCCGGCAGGTGCGGCGGCGCTGGCCCAGACGTTGGCCGAGGAGTTCGACTTCCGTTACCTGGTGGGCGTGGTGAGCGTGATGGGGGACAAGGACGTCGGTGGCATTTTGGCCGCATTCGAACCGGTCTTCGATCGAATCGTGGTCACTCACAACGGATCTCCGCGTGCACTCGATGTCGAGACGTTGGCGCTCACCGCGCAGCAGTACTTCGGGCCCGACCGGGTGGACACCGCCGAGAATCTGCGCGATGCCATCGACATCGCCACCGCGCTGGTTGACGACGCCAATGCCGAAGATAAGTCGTTCTCCGGTACCGGCATCGTGATCACCGGCTCGGTCGTCACCGCGGGCGCGGCCCGCACGCTGTTCGGTCGGGACCCGGCATGACCGCCCCCCCGCAGCCGTCCGAGACGCCAAAGCCCGATCCGTGGAAAAGCTTCCGCGGTGTCACCGCCGGCACGCTGATCCTCGAGGCGATCGTGGTGCTGCTGGCGCTGCCGGTGGTCGGGGCGGTCGGTGGTGGCCTGAATGCCGGCGTGCTGACGTACCTGCTGGGTCTGGCCGTGATCCTGATCGGCTTGTCCGGGGTGCAGGGCCGGTCCTGGGCGATCTGGGCGGACCTCGCCGCGCAACTGATCCCGATCACGGGCTTCGCCGTCTACCCGGGAATCGGTGCGATCGGGCTGATCTTCGCCGGGGTATGGGCGCTGATCGTCTACGTGCGGTCAGAGGTGCTGCGCCGGGAACGACTGGGCCTGCTGCCTGGTCAGGACGGACCGCCGGAATGATCGGCTACGCTGTGCGCCGTGACTGCGCCGACGACGATGCAGAAGCGAAGCTGATGAGGAGGAGCGGCGCCAGTGACTGAGCGGACCCTGCTGTTGATCAAGCCTGACGGTGTCGAGCGTCGCCTGATCGGCGAGATTCTCGGCCGCGTCGAACGCAAAGGCCTGACGGTTGCGGCGCTGGAACTGCGGACCGTCAGCGAAAAGCTGGCCAAAAGCCACTATGCCGAGCACGACGGCAAGCCGTTCTTCGGCTCGCTGGTGGAGTTCATCACGTCATCGCCGCTGGTAGCGGCAATTATCGAGGGCCCGCGGGCGATTGCCGCGATCCGGCAGCTTGCGGGCGGGACCGACCCGGTCGAGAAGGCTTTGCCCGGCACCATCCGCGGCGATTTCGGCCTCGAAACGCAGTACAACCTGGTGCACGGCTCCGATTCGCCGGAATCCGCGGAGCGCGAAATCGCACTCTGGTTCGATAAGGCTTAGATAACGGGTCGGCGCACTTGATCCGACCCGCACATCCATATGGGATACTGGTCGACGGGTGAACGTCGCCGGACCGGCTAGCCGAACGTCGACGGACGCCCGGATGAAAAGTTTGACAAGCGCGACCACCGCGAATCGCGGCGCGGCTGTCCAGCCATCATTCAGACCGGCACCGAGTGTGTTCGCCCGAACTGCTCGGGGCAAGACCATCACAAGCCCGGGAGAAAGTGACCCGGGTATATAGCGAAGCCCTCGCGTGGCCGCGTCGAATGACGCGCCCGGGGGCTAGAGGAGAATACGTGATAGACGGTGGCCCATTCTCAGAAGTTCCCGAGGACTCGTCGCAGCACGAGGAGCTGCCAGATCGGCTGAGGGTTCACTCCCTGGCGCGGGTGCTGGGTACGACCAGCAGGCAGGTTCTCGACGCACTGATTGAACTCGACGGGCGGATCCGCAGCGCGCATTCCACCGTGGAACGAGTCGACGCGGTGCGTGTCCGCGACCTGCTGGCCAACGCGCCGGCGGCGACTGCCGCGCCGGTCGCTACCGGCGAAGGCAGCGCTACCGCCGAGGCGGAGGAACCCGAGTCGCGGCTGATGCTCGAAACCGCGCCGGTCGAGCAGCCCGGTTACATGCCGCTGTTCGTGGCACCGCAACCGGTGGCGCGTGTCGAACCTCCGAAGAAAGCCGTCGACGTCGACGATGACGACGAAGACGACGATGAGGATGACGACGACTTCGACGGCGACGGAGACGGGGACGGCGAGCAGGCCGATCGCCCGGCGAACCGCCGCCGGCGCCGAGGGCGTCGCGGCCGAGGTCGGGGCCGCGGCGAGCAGAACGGGGCCGAGAACGGCTCCGGCGAGGGCGGCAAAACCGACAAAGCCGCTGACTCCGACGACGATCCCGACGACGACTCCGACGACGACAGCGACGACTCGGACTCCGCTGACGACGACAACGGCTCCGGCGACGGCGCCAACAAGCGCCGCCGGCGCCGCCGGCGCCGTAAGTCCGGTTCCGGCGACGACGCCGAGGACAATTCGTCGCCGGACGACCCGCCGAACACCGTGGTACACGAGCGGGCGCCGCGCGCCAAGAACAAGCCCGACTCAAGCAACAACGAGATCCAGGGCATCGACGGCTCGACCCGCCTCGAGGCAAAGCGTCAGCGTCGCCGCGACGGGCGCGACGCCGGCCGTCGCCGTCCGCCGGTTCTGAGCGAAGCCGAATTCCTGGCCCGCCGCGAAGCGGTCGAGCGGGTCATGATCGTCCGCGACAAGGTCCGCACCGATCCGCCGCACCCCGGCAGCCGCTACACCCAGATCGCGGTCCTCGAAGACGGCATCGTCGTGGAACACTTCGTGACGTCCGCCGCTTCCGCGTCCCTGGTGGGCAACATCTATCTGGGCATCGTGCAGAACGTGCTGCCGTCAATGGAAGCGGCGTTCGTCGACATCGGCCGCGGACGCAACGGCGTGCTCTACGCGGGCGAGGTGAACTGGGAAGCCGCCGGCCTGGGCGGGTCCAACCGCAAGATCGAGCAGGCTCTCAAACCCGGCGACTACGTGGTGGTGCAGGTCAGCAAGGACCCGGTGGGCCACAAGGGCGCCCGGCTGACCACTCAGGTGTCGCTGGCCGGCCGCTACCTGGTCTATGTGCCGGGCGCATCGTCGACCGGCATCAGCCGCAAACTTCCCGACACCGAACGCCAGCGGCTCAAGGAGATCCTCAAAGAGGTTGTCCCGTCGGACGCGGGCGTGATCATTCGGACGGCCTCCGAGGGCGTCAAAGAGGAAGACATTCGTGGCGACGTCAACCGCCTGCAGGAGCGGTGGACCGAGATCGCCGAGCGGGCGGCCGAGACCAAGAAGAAGGCGGCCGGTGCCGCGGTCGCGCTCTACGAAGAACCCGATGTGCTGGTCAAGGTCATCCGCGACCTGTTCAACGAGGACTTCTCCCAATTGATCGTCTCCGGCGAGGACGCCTGGACAACGATCAATGAGTACGTGAGTTCGGTTGCGCCCGAACTGATTTCGAAGCTCGACAAGTACGAGCCGGCCGAGCAGGACGGGCCGGACGTGTTCGCGGTGCACCGCATCGACGAGCAGCTGGCCAAGGCGATGGACCGCAAGGTCTGGCTACCGTCGGGCGGCACGCTGGTCATCGACCGGACCGAGGCGATGACGATCGTCGACGTCAACACCGGCAAGTTCACCGGGTCCGGCGGCAACCTCGAGCAGACCGTCACCAAGAACAATCTCGAAGCGGCCGAGGAGACCGTGCGTCAGCTGCGGTTGCGCGACATCGGCGGCATCGTGGTGATCGACTTCATCGACATGGTCCTCGAGTCCAACCGCGACCTGGTGTTGCGGCGCCTGACCGAGGCGCTGTCCCGCGACCGCACCCGCCACCAGGTGTCCGAGGTGACCTCGCTGGGCCTGGTTCAGCTGACCCGCAAGCGGCTCGGCACCGGGCTGATCGAAGCCTTCTCCAGCACCTGTCCGCACTGCAGCGGCCGCGGCATCATGCTGCACGCCGACCCCGTCGATTCCGCGCCGGCGACCGGCCGCAAGTCGGAATCGGGCGGCGGCGGCGGCGGTCGGCGCGGTCGACGCTCCAAGAAGGGCAAGCCCGAGGAGCAGGAGGCGGTGGCCAAGGTGCCCGCCCACCCGCAGGGCGAGCATCCGATGTTCAAAGCCATGGCCGCGGCCAACGGTGATCACCACGAGGACGACGAGTCGGCGCCCGCCGACGACACCGAGCATGTGCCCGGCGAAGACCGGACCGAGTCCGAGGCTGACGAGCAACTGAAGAAGCGGGCCGCGCGGGAGACGGCCGAAGACGACCTCGATGACGACGACTTCGACGACAGCGATGACGACGATGATGAAGCCGACTCCGAAGACGATGACGACGCCGACACAGAGCAGGTCGATCTCGACGACGATGACGACGAGCTCGACGAAGACGACGACTTCGACGACAACGATGACGACGAGGACGAAGACGACGACGAGGACGAGTTCGACGACAGCGATGACGACGACGAAGCCGAGGACGACGACGAAGACGACGACGAGCACCAGGTCGCGGCGGCGTCAGAGCGGCCCAGACGGCGTCGGGCAGCGGCTCGGCCTGCCGGTCCGCCGACCCAGTGAGGACTGATCGGCCGGTTTGACCCTGTAGCCGCTGGTCACGTACCCTTGACCAGTTGTCGTCAGGCCCGCTAACCAGCTGGATAGCACAAGGCAGTGGCCGACACCCCCCGACAAGTCCGCGCACATTCCTCACTGGGTGGCGCGCGCAGACCAGTACGAAGAAGAGGTAGACGTAACCATGGCGACCTACGCAATCGTCAAGACCGGCGGTAAGCAGTACAAAGTTGCCGTTGGTGATGTCGTCAAGGTCGAGAAGCTCGACTCCGAGCCCGGCGCCAAGGTGTCGCTGCCGGTCGCGCTGGTCGTCGACGGCGCCAAGGTAACCTCCGACGCCTCCGCGTTGTCCAAGGTCGCGGTTACCGGCGAGGTGCTCGAGCACACCAAGGGCCCCAAGATCCGCATCCACAAGTTCAAGAACAAGACCGGCTACCACAAGCGTCAGGGGCACCGTCAGCAACTGACGGTCCTGAAGGTCACCGGAATCAAGTAGTAGGAGGCGACAGGCATGGCACACAAAAAGGGCGCTTCCAGCTCACGTAACGGTCGCGATTCGAACTCACAGCGGCTGGGCGTGAAGCGGTTCGGCGGTCAGATCGTGAAGGCCGGCGAGATCCTGGTCCGCCAGCGCGGCACGCACTTCCACCCCGGCATCGACGTCGGCCGCGGCGGTGACGACACCTTGTTCGCCAAGGCCGCCGGCGCCGTCCAGTTCGGTGTCAAGCGCGGACGCAAGACGGTCAACATCGTCTCGGCCGCGGCCGCGGAGTAGGTCTGTACCGCGAGTGTGAAACCACTGCGAGAATGAGGCCGTTTTCTCGCAACAGGTTCACGCTCGGCGGTTGAAAGGACTCTCCGATGGCCCCTCGGTTTGTCGACCGCGTCGTGATCCACGCACGGGCCGGCTCCGGCGGAAATGGCTGTGCCTCGGTGCACCGCGAGAAATTCAAGCCACTCGGCGGCCCCGACGGCGGCAATGGTGGCCGCGGCGGCAGCATCGTGCTGGTGGTAGACCCGCAGGTGCACACGCTGCTCGACTTTCACTTTCATCCGCACGTGGTCGCGGCGTCCGGTAAGCAGGGCATGGGTGGCAACCGCGCCGGCGCCGCCGCCCCCGATCTCGAGATCAAGGTTCCCGACGGAACGATCGTGGTCGACGACGACGGCCGCATCCTTGCCGACCTGGTCGGTGCCGGCACCCGCTTCGAAGCCGCCGCCGGTGGTCGCGGCGGGCTCGGCAACGCCGCGCTGGCGTCGCGCGCCCGCAAGGCACCCGGGTTCGCTCTGCTGGGCGAGAAGGGCGAAGCCCGCGACCTCACCCTGGAACTCAAGACTGTCGCCGACGTGGGGCTGATCGGGTTCCCGTCGGCGGGCAAATCGTCTCTGGTGTCGACGATCTCGGCGGCCAAGCCGAAAATCGCCGACTACCCGTTCACCACGCTCGCCCCCAATCTCGGAGTGGTGTCGGCTGGTGATCGGACCTTCACGGTCGCCGATGTGCCGGGCCTGATCCCGGGCGCGTCGCAGGGCCGCGGACTCGGTCTGGACTTCCTGCGTCACATCGAGCGCTGTGCGGTGCTGGTTCATGTGGTGGATTGCGCGACTGCGGAACCCGGCCGCGACCCGATCTCCGACATCGACGCCCTGGAAGCCGAACTGGCCGCGTACACGCCTACCCTGCAGGGGGATTCGACGTTGGGCGACCTCGTGGACCGTCCGCGCGCGGTGGTGCTGAACAAGATTGATGTGCCCGAGGCCCGCGAGATGGCCGAGTTCGTCCGCGACGAGATCGCCGCGCGCGGCTGGCCGGTCTACATCGTTTCGACGGTTGCCCGAGAAGGGTTGCAGCCGTTGATCTTCGGGCTCGCCGATATGGTCGCCGAGTACAAGGCGGCCCAGCCCGTGCTGGTGCCGCGGCGGCCGGTGATTCGTCCGGTCCCGGTCGACGAATCGGGCTTCACCGTGGAATCCGATGGGTACGGCGGGTTCGTGGTCCGTGGCCGTCGGCCCGAACGTTGGATCTCGCAGACCAGTTTCGACAACGACGAGGCGGTCGGCTATCTCGGCGACCGGCTGGCCCGTCTCGGTGTCGAGGACGAACTGATGAAGCTGGGGGCACGCCCGGGCTGCGCGGTCACCATCGGCGACGTCACGTTCGACTGGGAGCCGCAGACTCCCGCCGGTATCGACACCCTGATGACCCGGCGCGGAACCGACACCCGACTGGACACCAGCGACCGCGTCGGCGCCGACGAACGCAAGGCTGCCCGGAAGCAGCGACGCGAGCATGGCGAATAGTTCTGCGCGCGAAGCGGTTCGCACCGCGCGCAGCGTCGTCGTCAAGGTCGGCACCACCGCACTGACCACCGCGACCGGCGTGTTCGACCCCAGCCGGCTGGCCGGGCTGGTCGACGCCATCGAGGCGCGGATGAAGGCCGGCTCCGACGTCATCATCGTGTCCTCCGGCGCCATCGCCGCGGGCATCGAGCCGTTGGGACTCAGCAAGCGGCCCACCGACCTTGCCACCAAGCAGGCCGCCGCCAGCGTCGGGCAGGTCGCCTTGGTCAACGCGTGGAGCGCTGCGTTCGCCCGCTACCAGCGCAGCGTCGGTCAGGTGTTGCTGACCGCCCATGACGTTTCGATGCGCGTGCAGCACACCAACGCTCAGCGCACCCTCGACCGGTTGCGTGCCCTGCACGCGGTGGCAATCGTCAACGAGAACGACACCGTGGCCACCAACGAAATCCGGTTTGGCGACAATGACCGGCTCTCGGCCCTGGTGGCACACCTGGTCGGCGCCGACGCGCTGATCCTGCTCAGCGACATCGACGGCCTTTATGACTCCGATCCGCGTAAGTCCGTGGAAAGCCATTTCATTTCAGAGGTTTCCGGGCCCGACGATCTAGACGGTGTGATCGCCGGGCAAGGCAGCAGTCTGGGCACCGGTGGCATGTCGTCCAAGCTGTCGTCGGCACTGCTGGCCGCCGACGCCGGTGTTCCGGTGCTGCTGGCGGCCGCGGCCGATGCCGAGGCGGCGCTGACAGAAGCCTCGGTGGGCACCGTTTTCACCCCGCGATCCAATCGCATGTCGGCGCGCCGCTTCTGGGTGCGCTACGCCGCCGAGTCCGCCGGGGTGCTGACCCTCGACCAGGGAGCGGTGAGTGCTGTTGTGGGCCAACGCCGTTCGCTGCTGCCCGCCGGTATCACCGCGCTGGCGGGGCGTTTTCACGGCGGTGATGTGGTCGACTTGACCGGACCCGACGAGGTCTTGGTGGCGCGCGGCGTGGTCGCGTACGACGCCGCCGAACTGGCCACGATGATCGGCCGGTCGACCTCGGACCTGCCCGCCGAGCTGCGCCGGCCCGCGGTGCACGCCGACGACCTGGTCGCGACTAGTCTCGTGAGATCGGCTTCAAGTACAAAGCACCCCAAGCGATTTCGGTCAGCGTGGCGGTGAGCTCGGCGTCGTACCCGGGCGGATTGTTCGGCAGGTTCTGCTGACAGGCCCGCTCCACCATCCAGCTGAGCGCGCTGGCCGTGGTGGCCGCGGATAGCTCGGGGCGGATCGAGCCGTCGGCCTGGCCGTCCTCGATCACCCGCGTGAGCCGGCCGGAGATGCCGGCCAGCAGCTCGCGGTAGATCGCCGCGACCTGTGGGTCGTAACCGGCCATCTCGTTGAGCGCCACCAGCACCGGCTGATGGCGCCGGTAGCTGGCGACGATGCCGGCCATCGCGGCACGGACGTCGGCGGGATCGTGACGCCAGGCCACCCCCCACCACAGTTCGGCATTGTCGGCGAGGTCGCCGAACACCTGACTGGCCAGCCGTCGCAGCAGGTCGCCCTTGTCCTCGAAGTAGATGTAGAAGTTGGCCCGCGACATTCCGGCCTCGGTGGACAGCCGGTCGACGCTGAGCTCGGTGAAGCTCGCCCCGTCGCGCATCAACCGTTCGGTGGCGTCGAGCAGCCGGCGCTCGATCTGCTCACGTCGCTCCTGCCGCTTGGCCTGCGGCTTACGGGTGACTGAGGGCATGCGGGCAGTATGACACCTTGACTAGACACTCTGTCTAGTCTTAGGGTCGTCGGTGTTCCAAAACTGTGACCGGCGTCATAGCCGATGGAGGATTCGCCCATGACCGCGACGGCTGCCAGCACCCGTGCCTACGACCCCATCGACCTGTCGTCCCGCGCGTTCTGGTCGACCAGTGCTCGTGAGCGCGAGCAGTCGTTCGCGGAATTGCGGGCCGATCGCCCGGTGAGTTGGCATTCTCCGGTGGAAGACGCGCTGATGTCAGACCCCGACGACCCCGGGTACTGGGCGATCACCCGCCGCGACGACATCGTCGCGATCAGCCGCGACAACGAGACGTTCCTGTCCGGTAAGGGTGTGCTGTTCGAGAACGTGCCCGAGGAGTTGCTCGAGGCATCGCAGTCCTTCCTGGCGATGGACCCGCCGCGCCACACCTTCCTGCGCAAGCTGGTCAGCGCCGCCTTCACCCCCCGGCAGATTCGCCGCATCGAGGACTCGATCAAGGCGAATGCCAGGGCCATCATCGAAGAACTCCGAGATGCCGGTAGCGGCGTCGACTTCGTCGAGTGCTGCGCCAAGGAGCTGCCGATCCGGACGCTGTCGGACATGGTCGGAATTCCGGAGGCCGAACGCCAGAAGGTGGCGCATGCCGCGGATGCGATGGTGTCGTGGGCCGACCCGGTCTACCTCGACGGTCGGCCGCCCTTGGAGGTGCTGTTCGAAGCGCAGATGTACATCCATCAAGTGGCACTCGGTCTCGCCGCTGAGCGACGCGCCAACCCCGGCGACGACCTGTTCAGCGCCCTGGTCAACGCCGAGGTGGACGGCGATCGGCTATCCGACGCCGACGTCGCAGCGTTCTTCGTGTTGCTCGCGGTCGCCGGCAACGACACCACCCGGCAGACCACCAGCCACGCCTTGAAAGCCCTTACCGACTTTCCCGACCAGCGGGCCTGGCTGCTGGAGGACTTCGACAACCGCATCGGCGGAGCGGTCGAGGAGTTCATCCGCTTTGCCACGCCGGTGATGACGTTCCGCCGCACGGCCGCAACAGATGTCGAGATCGGCGGCCAGGCGATCCACGCCGGCGAGAAGGTGGTGATGTTCTACTCGTCCGGCAACTTCGACACCGACGTGTTCGAGCAGCCGGAGCGTCTGGACCTGAGCCGCAACCCCAACCCCCACGTCGGCTTCGGCGGTGGCGGTGTGCACTTCTGCCTGGGCGCAAACCTGGCCAGGGCGCAGCTGCGCGCCATCCTCGGTGAGCTGCTGCATCAGCTGCCGGACATCCGGGCGGGCGACCCGGTATATCTGGCCGGCAACTTCATTCACGGCATCCGCAGCATGGCCTGCACGTTCTAGCCGACGCTGGCGGGGGATAGCTCCTCGGCCAGCAGCGTCAGCAGCTCCGAGCAGCCGCCGTCGACCTTCACGCCGGCGTGCTCGTCGCCGCGGGTGGGCCCGCGGTTGATGATGGCGATCGGCATGCCCAGGGCCGCGGCGTGACGTACGAAGCGGTAGCCGGAGAAGACGGTCAACGACGACCCGGCGACCAGCAGAGCCTCGGCATTCTCCACGAGCTCGAATGCTTGTTGGACAACATCTTTCGCGACGCTCTCACCGAAGTACACGATGTCGGGTTTGAGCATCCCGCCGCACGAGGGGCAGTCGAGGTAACGGAAGGAGGCGGTGTCGTCGACGACGGCGTCGGCGTCCGGTGCCACCGCCAACCCGCCGGCGGCCTCGACCCGCTCGGCGAAGCCCGGGTTCAGCGCCTCCAGCTCCGCGCCCAGCGCGGCCCTGGTCATCGTATGTCCGCAGTCCAGGCAGACCACCTGTGCGTAGGTGCCATGCAGATTGAGGACGTTGCGGCTGCCGGCTTTGGTGTGCAGCAGGTCGACATTCTGGGTGATGACGCCGGTCACCACGCCGTCGTGCTCGAGCGCGGCCAGGGCGCGGTGCCCGGCGTTGGGGCGTGTGTCGTCCATGTGCCGCCAGCCGACGTGATTACGCGCCCAGTACCGCTGCCGGAACACCGGGTCGGTGGTGAATTGCCGAATCGTCATCGGATTGCTTGGCGGGGAGTCCGGGCCGCGGTAGTCGGGAATGCCGGAGTCGGTCGACATCCCCGCTCCGGTCAGCACGGCAATGCGGCGACCGGTCAGGGCGGCGACCAGTTCGGGGGCTTCCGCGCGCACAGCCGTCACCCCTTCGAGGCTACGGCTCGGCGTCTCGACGCATTTAAATCAGGAGGATTGGAACTTTGCCCCAGGTGGGGAGGCAAAGTTGCCTACTTCTGTTCACCTTCTGTTTACCTTGCGTGAAACCCCACGGTGCCGACGAACTTTTGGCGCAGAGCGCCGGCTCAATCCGCGACGACAACTTTGCTGGGCGCGCGGACGTGCGTCAAGACCGCCCGCTGTCTGTGACAAAGTTGCCAGCTTGCCTGCCTACCTTCGGTCGCAGCCTGGTGCGCAAACTCGTGCGCACCGCGACGCGGGGGATTGCTGCGCAGCTCGGTCAGCCCGGCCGGATCGGTGCCGCCGTGGTCAGTCAAGGAGGTAGCTGATGTTCGACTTCGGAGCGCTGCCGCCGGAGGTGAACTCGACTCGGCTGTATGCCGGACCCGGCGCGGATTCGCTGGCGGCCGCCGCGTCCGGCTGGCAGGCGCTGGCGAGCCAATTGGAGTCGGTCGGCCAGGTTTATTCCTCGGTGATCTCGGAGCTGCAGGGTCGATCGTGGGCCGGCAGTGCGTCTGCCGCGATGGCCGCCGCGGCGCAGCCCTATGTTGAATGGCTCGAGGCTGCCGCCGCCACGGCAGAGGAATCGGCAGGTCAGGCGCGTACCGCGGCAGCTGCCTACGAGCAGGCGTACGCGGCGACGGTGCCCCCGGCGCTGGTCGAGAACAACCGCCTGATGTACGCCGCGCTCGTGGCGGCGAACATCTTCGGGCACTACTCGACCCAGATTGCGACGGTCGAGGCCGAGTACGCCGACATGTGGGCCCAGGACGCCCAAGCGATGTACAGCTATGCCGCGTCCTCGTCGGCAGCGACATTACTGACGCCGTTCGCGGATCCACCGCAAACCACCAGCACGGCGGGGCAGGCCAGCCAAGGCGCCGCGGTCGCCCACGCTGCTGCCACCTCGACCGCGTCGAATTCGTCGACGCTGTCGCAGCTGATGAGTTCGACGCCGCAGCATTTGCAAAGTCTCGCGGCGGCCGGTACCTCCTCGGCGTCGACGTCAGCCGGCAGTTCGGCGCTGCTCACCGCGTTCAGCGATCTGAACACGTTGTCGTCACCGACGAACCTCGGTGCCGGATTCGCTCGGACCTTCTTCGGTGGGGGGAGCTTTCTCACCGGCGTCCAGCGGAGCTTGATCCAGTCCAAAGACCTCCCCAAGATCGCCGCGGAGGACGCAGCACGGGCCGGCGGAGCGGCGGCGAAAGCCGACGCGACCGCGGCGGTGTCGCGGCTCGGTGCCCACGAGCCGGTTCTCGCGGGATTTGGCCGATCGGCCTCGATCGGAGGGCTGTCCGCGCCGCAGAGTTGGGCGCAGGCCACCCCGATCGCCAGCGCGGTCGAAGAGCCGCACTGGCTGTCGGAGGCGGACCTGCACGCCGTTCCCGCGGCTGCGGAAACCACCCCTGGCTCCGCCCCCATGGTGGGCATGAACCCGTCGTCCAATCCATGGGGACGATCGACCGTCAACAACGTCTTGCGGGTGCCCTCGCGCGGCTTCAAGATGCCACGCCCAGCACTCGGCGGATAGCCCCTCGGTTGCTCCGGGTTGCCATGAAAATCCGGTCAGGGCTCGAAAGGATTGTGAGTGCTTGATTTTGGCGCGTTGCCGCCCGAAATCAACTCGGCGCGGATGTATTCCGGTCCCGGTTCGGGACCGCTGCTGGCCGCGGCGGCCGCCTGGGACGCGCTGGCCGCTCAGACGGAGTCGTTCGCGACCAGCTACTCCTCGATGATTGCCGAACTGCAGGACAAGGATTGGTTCGGCCCTGCATCCACCGCGATGGCCGCCGCGGCGCAACCCTATGTCGCGTGGGCACTGGCGACATCAGCCAGGGCGCAGCGGGCGGGCGGCCAGGCGCGCCTGGCCACGGCGGCGTTCGAGACCGCGTTTGCCGCCACCGTGCCGCCTGCGCAGGTGTTGATCAATCGACACCAGCTGGCAGTTCTGGTGGCGACCAACTTCCTTGGGCTCAACGCGCCGGCGATCGCGGCGACCGAGGCGCTGTACGCCGAGATGTGGGCCCAGGATGCCGCCGCCATGTATGGATATGCGGCGTCCGCGGCTGCCGCGGCCACACTGACGGACTTTGACGATCCGCCGACGACCACCAATTCGGCGGGACAGGCTGCCGCCGCGACCGACGCGGCCGGCTCGTGGGCCGGTCACTCGCCGGGCATGTTGACACATGTGATGGCGGCGGTGCCGCAGCAGCTGAACCAGCTGGCCGCGGGAGGCGTTGTGAATGCCTCAACAGCGGAGTCTTCGGCCACATCGTCCGGTTCGGCGTCCACCGCGTCGGTGTTGACCGCCTTCAGCACATTGAACACCCTCGACGGACCACTCACCGTGGCATACCAGGTGCCGTACACGGTTTTCTCGGGGGGAAGCTACTACACCGGTTTGGTCCAGTCGAACATCCAGGCGAAGGAGCTGCCGAAGATTGCCGCTGAGGACGCGCTGCCCACCGGTGCCTCGAAAGCCTCCGCGGTCACGCCCGGTAGCGGGCCGGTAGTCGCCACTGCCGGCAGCGCCGAGCCGATTGCCACCTTGTCGGTACCGCAGAGTTGGGCGACGGCAGTTTCGGACTCTGCGCCCGTGGTCGAGCCGGTCGCCGACCCTGTGGCGACGACGCGGGTGTTACCGCCGTGGACGGCGACCCCGACCGGACCGGCCACCGCGGCGCCGGCCACCCCGGTCGGCACGCCAGGCATTGCGCCGATCGCGAACGGTTCCGGCCACAACAAGAGCAACGCGGTATTCCGTATGAGGGATCGCCGATACCGGATCCCGCGACCCGCGGCCGGTGGATAGCGGGTCCCGCTACTGAATCATCGCGGTCAGGGCGACAATAGAAAAACGATGGACTTCTACAACGCCTACAGCCAGGGCTTCGCCCGGGTTGCCGCGTGCACCCACCACGCCGCGATCGGCGATCCGAAGGCCAACGCCGCATCGGTACTGCGGCTGGCCCGACGGTGCCACGACGACGGCGTGGCACTCGCCGTTTTCCCGGAGCTGACGTTGTCCGGCTATTCCATCGAGGACATCCTGCTGCAGGACGTCCTGCTGGACACGGTCGAGGACGCTCTGCGCGACGTTGTCGCGGCCTCCACCGATCTACTGCCCGTGTTGGTGGTCGGCGCCCCGCTACGTCATCGGCACCGCATCTACAACACTGCGGTGGTGATCCACCGGGGTGTGGTGCTCGGCGTCGCGCCCAAGTCGTATCTGCCCACCTACCGCGAGTTTTACGAGCGTCGCCAGGTCGCGCCCGGCGACGACGAACGCGGCACCATCCGGATCGCCGGCGTCGAGGTGCCGTTCGGCCCGGATCTGTTGTTCGCGGCATCCGACGTGGCGGGCTTCGTCCTGCACGTCGAAATCTGCGAGGACATGTTCGTTCCCATTCCGCCCAGTGCCGAAGCGGCGTTGGCGGGTGCGACCGTGCTGTCCAACCTGTCGGGCAGCCCGATCACCATCGGTCGTGCCGACGACCGTTCACTGTTGGCGCGCTCGGCGTCGCAGCGGTGCCTGGCCGCCTACGTGTATGCCGCTGCCGGAGAAGGAGAGTCGACGACCGATCTGGCGTGGGACGGCCAAACGATGGTCTGGGAGAACGGTGTCCTGCTCGCCGAGTCGGAGCGTTTTCCGCGGGGCGAGCGGCGCAGCGTCGCCGATGTCGACCTTGAACTCCTACGCGCCGAGCGTCAGCGGATGGGCACCTTCGACGACAATCGTCGTCACCACCGCGCGTCGGCAGAGTCGTTCCGGCAGATCGACTTTCAGCTGCAGCCGCCCGGCGGCGACATCGGGTTGCGCCGCAGCATCGAGCGATTCCCGTTCGTGCCTGCCGATGCGCAACGGTTGCGGCAGGACTGCTACGAGGCCTACAGCATTCAGGTCGCCGGACTCGAACAGCGGTTGCGCGCCTTGAATTTTCCCAAGGTCGTCATCGGGATCTCCGGCGGGCTCGACTCGACGCACGCGCTGGTTGTCGCGGCGCGTGCGATGGACCGAGAAGACCGGCTGCGCAGCGACATTCTGGCGTTCACCCTGCCCGGTTTCGCCACCGGCGAGCACACCAAACGCAACGCCGTCGAACTCTGCCGCGCGCTCGGTGTCACCTTTGCCGAGATCGACATCACCGAGACCGCATCACTGATGCTCAAGGAAATGGGCCACCCGTTCTCGCGTGGCGAGAAGGTCTACGACGTCACGTTCGAAAACGTTCAGGCGGGCCTGCGCACCGATTACCTGTTCCGGTTGGCCAACCAGCGCGGCGGCGTCGTCCTGGGTACCGGCGACCTGTCCGAGTTGGGACTGGGTTGGTCGACCTACGGTGTGGGCGACCAGATGTCGCACTACAACGTCAACGCCGGCGTGCCAAAAACGTTGATCCAGCATCTCATCCGCTGGGTGATCTCCTCCGATCAATTCCCGCCGGAGGTGGGGGAGGTCTTGCAATCGGTGCTCGACACCGAGATCACTCCTGAACTCGTGCCGGCCGGTGCGGAAGAGGAGCTGCAGAGCAGTGAAGCCAAGGTCGGACCTTTTGCGCTACAGGACTTTTCGCTATACCAGATCCTGCGATACGGATACCGGCCGGCGAAGGTCGCATTCCTGGCGTGGCACGCCTGGAGCGACGCCGAAAGCGGCAACTGGCCGCCTGGTTTCCCGGAGAACAAACGACCGTCCTACTCGCTGAAGGAAATTCGGCACTGGCTGCAGATCTTCGTGCAGCGCTTCTACTCGTTCAGCCAGTTCAAACGTTCCGCGCTGCCCAACGGTCCCAAGGTGTCCCACGGCGGCGCGTTGTCGCCGCGAGGGGACTGGCGCGCCCCGTCGGACATGTCCGCGCAGGCCTGGCTGGATTCGATCGAGCGCGACATCCCCGAGGACTGACTACCAGTTCGTGAGCATCACATGGTTGATGATCAAAGCGCCGACGACGTTGGTGGCCAGCCACCAGCTGTGAGATCGGCGAGGCAGTAGCGCCGGGGCGGCGGTCAACCACACCGTGAATGGCAGCCAGATACGTTCCGTCTCAGCCTTGCTCAGCATGCTGAGATCGGCGCAGAGGATAGCCACACAAGCGGCGAGTACCAGCAGATGCACTCCCGAGCGGCGGCGGATCGCCGCGATGTCGAAGACCTGCCCAAGACCGGCCACGCTGCCCAACCCGATCGCGCAGACGACTGATGCCAGATTCGCCCAGCTCCAATACTGGAAAGGCCGATTCACTGCTATGCCTTGCCAATAGCGTTGCTGGACGAGGGTGTAACCGTCAAACCAGCTAAATCCCGCAATCGCGAAGGCCAACACCACGGCCAACGCCGCCGGGACGGCGGCGGCCAACACCGTAAGCGCGGACCTGCGGTCACCGACCGCGAACAGCACCGCCAGCGCAAGTAAGCCGATCAACACCAAACCGTAATTCAAGAAAATTGCCCAGCCCAACAACAGTCCGGCCCCGGCGGCTACCGCGATCGGCCAACGCACGGTGCGGCTCGTTGCCAATGCCAACAGCGCGATTCCCCACGCTGCGACGCCGGCGAAATAGGCGTCCGCCGACACCGCAATCCAGATCGCCGTCGGTGCCACCGCGACGAAGGGTGCGGCGTTTCGAGCCGCCGCCTCGTCGGAGACGGCGCGTAGCGCGACGATCACGGCCGTCGCTGCGCTCGACCCGGCCAATAGACAGAACGCTCCGGCCCATGCGCCGCCGCCCAGGCCGATGCGATCGAGCCACACGAATGTCAGCAGCGCACCAGGCGGGTGGCCGGACACGTGCGTGATCCAGGAATGCGGCTGATAGTCGAGGATGCGGCTCGAGAAGCTACGCAGCATCGACGGGATATCGGTGACCGTCGGTACCTGACGGAGGTACTCGTGGCGCGCGACCAGCCGCCCCGCAAATCCGAGTCGCCAGCCATCGATCATGGCCAGCGAAAACGCCCAGGTGCAGGATGTCGCCCAGGTCACGAGGGTGAGGACTCGCCAAGACAATCGATGCGCGAGAGCAGGGCCGAACCACACGGCTACGAAACCGATTGCGGCGGCAGGGATCGTGCCCCACCCGACGTGAGCGTGCCACCAGCCGAATATCGGCGCAGTGTCGGCGTAGTCGTGAATCTGCTTCGGTGAACTGTGGATCAGTGGAGTGACGATGCCCAGGTGGAGGTGTGGCACGGCGAAAGCCGCTGCGACCAGCGCGGCACCCAGTGCCACTGCGATGGCTTCGCGACGTTCGACCTTTACGACCATCTCGCCATGATCTCCGACCTCGGTGAGGGAACAGAACCGGACTCGCCCGTTAGGGCAGCGGCGTGCCGGTGGACGTGTCGCCCCGTGGCTGGTCACGGTGTTTGGCGGCCGCGAGTCGGGCGGCGTAGGCAAGTGCAGCGGCACCGTAGAGCGCGGCGGTCAGAAGTAACCAGCGACCCAGGAACGGCTGCTGAGTCTGCCCGGTCGCGGCGACGTAGCTGAATTGTCCCTGCTGGACAATCCCGGGAAAGAACAGCAGCAGTGATAATCCCGCCGCCAACGTCGGTACGCGCACGTAGTTCAGGGGAGACAACGCCGGCACTCGGGTCGCGGACCCCTTCCGGGGTTTCCACACGGCGTGAACGGCACCGCTCAGCGACCGATCAGCCAGGGCGTACAGCGGGAAGAGGATCAGGTCATGGCCGACGATCGCGGCAAGAAACCACACCGCGATGGATTGCCACCACACTCGGGTGTTCCACCAGCCGTGCGGGCCGAGCAGCGTGACGACGTAGCCCGCGAGAGCCCATGCGGCGATAGTTCCCAGCAGGTGCAGGGGACCGCGCCCGTAAGCACCGCTGAATCGGGCGATCATCTCGCGCATGTCAAGGCTTCCCGAATTCGATGAGCCGCACCCACTTGGTGTTGTGCACACCGGGAAGAGCGGGCACGATCACGCGAGCGGGATAGCCGTGGTCCATCGACAACTCCACCCCGTTGACCCGCAGGGCGAGCAGCGAATCCGGATTGCTCACCTGGTTCGCCTGTAGCACAGAGCGGTTGAACGCCCCGGCCCGCTCGAGCGAGCGCACGGTGGCGTGGGTGCCGGGCGCCCCCGCCAGGGCGGCGAGGTCGCGAAGACGGACGCCGCTCCACCTCTGCGTGGTCGACCACCCTTCGACGCAGGCGATTGGCAAATCGGCGGTGTGCTGCGGCATTGCCTCAAGGGCGGCCCGGTCGATCCGCAGTTCGCGCGACGGGCCACGCAGCACCAGCCGCCACTTCGCGCCGGCGTCCGCCGCGGTTATGCCGGCCGCCCAGGCGGTCCGGTTCACCTCGAAGTCGTTCGGGCCGTCGCCGCGGCTTCGGCCGCGCGGAATAAGCAGTGCCGCACGGCGCGTCACACCACCGAGTGTCTGGCCGGCGGTGAGTACCGCGACGAAGACCGCCCCGCCTCCGACCAGCGCCAGCGCACCGCGGCGACTCACGGTGGCCGGTTCCGGATATGCGGCGACTAGCCCGTCGGGGTCGGGTGGCTCGGGACGGGTGTCGGCGCGCGACGTGCGCAGTACTTCGCGCAGCGACTGAGAGCGCAAGGCGTGCAACATTTTCGGCAGCTTGATCAACACGTGCAGGGTGAAGCCGGCAATGAACACCCACGCCCCGAAATAGTGTGCGGTATAGAAGCTGAACCCGAAAATGTAGTCGTACTGGATATTCAAGACACCGGTGGCGAGCTCGAACACGATCCCGCCCACCAGCATCAACAGCGACAGCCGCTCGACCAGTTGTGCGATCGACCGCATCGGCGGCCACGCGAACAACCGCGGCATGACCGACCAGAGCTTGGCCAGCACCACCGGAATGATGACTAAACCCAGCCCGACGTGCACGCCCTGCGTCAGCCGGTAAAGCCACGACGGACGGCTTGGCCAGTCGAAGGTCGGCAGCTTCAACCACCCGACATCTTTCGGGATAGCCTGGCCGAATTGCGGACCGTACGCGATGTAGGACAACAGCCCGGTCACGACCACCACTGGAAGCCCAAACAGCAGTACCGCGCCGAAGGCCGAAGTCAGCCACGGCCCGCGCAACGGGCTGCGCCATCGCTGCAGGAGTCGGACGCCGGGCGGGCGATGGCGCTCGATCGCGCGCCACAGTGCACGGGGGAAGCCGTAACCCACTTCACTCGCGTCAATGCCGCTCGCATGGTCCGGAATTGGCACGTGCGACGACTCGGCCGCGGCCCCGGACTGCTCGTTCACCGGTGTGGGCCGCCGCCGGCAATCGAGGCAGTCAGCACTGCGACAACTCGGGCGTGGACATCGATGATCTCCACCACGCCCAAGCCGGCGGCGTGGGCGATGCCGCCGAGCGCGCCGGGGCCGACACGTGACCACGGGAACCAGTGTCCGCGGTACTGCTCGGTCTCCCATCGCAACCATTCGCGGCAGGATGTTGTTGCGTGCGAATCGATTTCGACGATAACAATTCCGCCGTGATCGAGCAGCCGCGCAGCCCTGCGCAATGTCTCGACGGGGTCGCCACCGATGCCGATGTTGCCGTCGGTGAGCAGAATTTGCGCCCAGCTTCCCTCGGCGGGCAACGGATCGAACACGTCCCGACGGATGGCGGTGCCACCGCGCCCGCGCGTCATCTCCACCGCGGTCGCCGAACTGTCCACCCCGAGCGCAGGAAGACCGCGCCGCCGGAGGCGCGCGGTGAATCGGCCCGGTCCGCAACCTAGATCCAAGGTGGGACGCGACGAACACCGCTGGAGCATGTGTTCGTCGGCCACCCGATCTTCCCGGGTGGCAGCAGGTCCTCCCAGCCATCGGGACATCGGCAATTCGCGGCGGTGACCGAGATGGTTGCGCGACCAGCACGCGCTGCCAGTCGCGGCCGACTGATAGATCACATCCGCTGAGTGCGCGACCACGGGTTGAGCGTCAGCGGTCATCGCGGCACCCGATCGCGCCGTGCTCGGACTTCCTGACAAGGTCCATACGATTCACCCAACCCTATTTTCGTCACCGCCGCATTTAATGTCGATTCGGTGCTGACCGGCCAAAGGTTTGCCGACGATGTGGTTCACCGCCCGTGCGGGTAACGATCAGCGGGTATGTTGCGGGCCGCACGGTGCGCTCGGGCACAGTGGAGTCATGAATCTGCGGCAGACGCTCACGCGCTCTTTGGCCGTGTGCGTGCTGATCGCCGGCTGCGGTGGCACCGGCAGACTGTCCGCCGTCCCAACCTCGAGCCGGTCACCGGCGCCCGCGGCGGAGCCCGCGGTGGCGGGACCGCCGACCTCTCCGCCGGTCGGTCGGTTGGTGTCGATCGGCAACGCCCCCGAAGGCATCGCGATCGGAGCATCAGGGATCGCAGCAGTGGCGGTGCGAAACCCCGATGCGGTCCAGCTGATTGACGCCGGCACCGGTGCAGTGCGTCAGAGCGTTGCGACGAGAGGAGCTGCCCGGCACCTGGGCCTGGCCGCACCCGACGGGCCGGTACTGGTTCCGCTGGAAGATTCAAATCAGTTGTGGCAGTTGAATTTCGATGGCCGCGTGACGGCGACCGCGGCGGCGGTCGGCCGTCAACCGCACGATGCCGCGCAAACCGCCGGAGGCACAGTCGTCGTGACCAACGAGGTCGGCGGCGGAGTCGTGTTCGTACGGGGTGCGTCGGTGGTGGGTTCCCTGCCCGCCGGCCCGGCCCAACCCGGCGGCATCGCGGCAGTGGGTGACTACGCCGCTGTCGCAGACGTTCGGGGAGACGGCGTGTGGGTCTACGACGGAACAACCCGGCAGCAGTTGGCGCACGGCCCGGTCGGTGTGAAACTGACCCACGCGGTGGCACTTTCCGGTGATCTGACGGCGTTCGCGGACACCGACGGCGGTGCCGTCCTCATCGAACGCATCGGCCCGCAGCTCACGCCTGTGGCCAAGGTCGACGCTCCGGGCAAACCATACGGCCTGGCCTACGACGCGGCGCGGCGACGCATCTACGTGACGCTGACTGCGTCCAACCTGATGCGTGTCATCGACGTCTCGAATGCGAACCAGCCGCGGATACTGGGCGATGCGCCGACGGTGCGGCAACCCAACTCGGTCGCCGTGGACCCGCGATCGGGCAATGTGTTGGTGACTGGCAGCGCGCCCGGCACCGCCAGCGCTTTGCAGATCATCACCGCGGACGAATTGCCGCGGGGCTGAGCACACTGAGACGAGGTTGTCGATGGAAAGGACGTGGGTGCACTGTGAGAGTGCTGTTGACCGGCGCGGCAGGGTTCATCGGCTCGAGGGTGGGAACGGCGCTTCGGGCCGCCGGCCATGAAGTAATCGGTGTCGATCTCTTGTTGCCCGCCGCGCACGGGCCCGACTCGCATTTGCCGCCGGGATGCCACCGGGTCGATGTGCGCGATGCGCAGGCGCTTTCGCCCCTGTTGGCCGGAATCGACCTGGTCTGTCACCAGGCCGCCATGGTCGGCGCCGGCGTGAACGCGGCTGATGCACCTGCCTACGGCACGCACAACGACCTGGCCACCACGGTGCTGCTGGCCGAAATGTTCGCGGCCGGAATCCGCCGGCTGGTGCTGGCGTCGTCGATGGTCGTTTATGGGCAGGGCGCCTACGCATGTCCGGAGCATGGACCGATCGAGCCGGTCCCGCGGGCGCGGGCCGACCTGGATGCGGGTGCCTTTGAACACCGGTGTCCGATTGGCGGCGAGGCGCTGCAATGGCAGCTTGTCGACGAGTCCGCGCCCTTGCGGCCACGCAGCTTGTACGCCGCCAGCAAGACCGCGCAAGAGCACTACGCGCTGGCGTGGTCGGAATCGACAGGCGGCTCGGTGGTGGCCCTGCGTTACCACAACGTGTACGGTCCCGGAATGCCCCGCGACACGCCATACTCCGGGGTCGCCGCCATTTTCCGTTCCTCGCTCGAAAAGGGTCAGACACCAAAAGTTTTCGAAGACGGCGGTCAGATGCGCGACTTCGTGCATGTCGACGACGTCGCCACGGCAAATGTGGCGGCGACCGCTGAGCGAGACGGTTTTACCGCCGTCAATGTCTGCTCTGGGCAGCCGATTTCGATACTCGAGGTCGCCAGTGCGCTCTGCGATGCCCGTGGCGGCGGGCTGTCCCCTGAGGTGACCGGGCAGTACCGCAGCGGCGACGTGCGTCATATCGTCGCCGACCCCGCCCGCGCCGCCGACGCCTTGAATTTCCGTGCCTCGATCGCGCCTCGCGATGGTCTGCGAGACTTCGCCTTCGCTTCGCTCAGGTGAGGACGCATCATGGACCGAATGCCTGAACTTCCCGACCAGGTGACGGTTGTGCTGCCGTGCCTCAACGAAGAAGAGTCATTGCCGAATGTGTTGGCGGCCATGCCTTTTAGTTACCATGCGCTGGTAGTCGACAACAACAGCACCGACGGCACCGCGCGGGTGGCCGTGCAGCACGGCGCCCGGGTGGTTGTCGAGACACGACCCGGTTATGGAGCGGCTGTTCATGCGGGTGTGGTCGCCGCGGAGACACCTGTCGTGGCGGTCATCGACGCTGACGGATCCATGGATCCCGCGGACCTACCCCGTTTGGTGGCCGCACTCGCCGAGGGCGCCCACTTGGCGACCGGACGACGTCGACCGGTCCGAGGTCTGCGGTGGCCGTGGGTCGCGCGACTGGGCACCGCGGTGATGAGCTGGCGACTGCGAACCCGTCATGGCCTGCCGGTCCATGACATCGCGCCGATGCGGGTGGCTCGGCGCGAGGATCTGCTGAATCTTGGTGTGACTGACCGTCGTTCGGGCTATCCACTCGAACTGCTGGTTCGCGCGGCGGCGGCAAACTGGCGAGTGGTCGAGTTCGACGTGGACTACGGTCCCCGGACGGGCGGCACGTCGAAGGTCAGTGGTTCGTTACGGGGCAGCCTCACCGCGATCTTCGATTTCTGGAAGGTGATCTCGTGACGTCTGTTGCCACGACACTTCTGGTGGTCGCCAAAGCTCCGGAACCCGGGAAGGCGAAGACCCGGCTCGCCAAGACGGTCGGCGACACGGTCGCCGCCCAAATCGCCGCCGCGGCCCTCCTGGACACGCTTGATGCGGTGGCCGCGGTTCCGGCGGCTGCGCGAGTGGTGGCGTTGACCGGCGATCTGGATGCTGCCTGCGGCAGTGCCGAAATTCGGCGTCTTCTGGAGTCTTTCACGGTAATAGACCAACGCGGTGACGACTTTGCCGACCGGCTGGCCAATGCGCACGCCGACGCGGCCGCCATCGGCGACGCGCGGCCTATTCTGCAAATCGGAATGGATACCCCGCAGGTCACCGGCGAGCTATTGACCAGTTGTGCGCGCAGCTTGTCCAGCGTGCCGGCTCTATTGGGACCGGCGCGCGACGGCGGTTGGTGGATCATCGGATTACACGAACCGGCAGCGGCCGAATACCTTCGCGGCGTCCCGATGTCGCAACCCGACACCGGCCACCTGACGGCAAAAGCATTGCGTAAGAAGGGTATCAACGTCTTGCACGTGCAGACCCTCACTGATGTCGACGAAGTCGATGATGTCGCAGCGGTGCGTGCTGTATGCGATCCCGAAAGTCGTTTCGCCCGGGTCACCCGCCAGGCCGGACTCTGACGGCCGCCGACGGCGCTCAGTTCCGTTCGTAGGTTCCGGTCAGCACACCGCGTGCGATGACGTGCCCCGCCATCTGCCGCAGCAGCGCCTTGGTTTTGGTCACATCGTCCGCAATCGGCGCATCGAGGGCAAAGAGGTGGAAGCGGTAGCGGTGCGGCCCGTGACCCGGTATTGGACGCGGCCCCGCGTAGCCATGGTGGGGAAGATCGCCTCGCAGAAAACGCATTCCGGTCGCGCCCGGTTGCAGTACGCCTGCGTCGACCTGGACGACGGTCGGATCGATCACCGCCACGGTGTGCACGATCGGCCGCGGCAGCGGAACGTCGACGTCGTCGATGATCAGCACCAGTTGGCGGGTTCCCGGGGGCACCCCGGTCCAGCTCAGCTGAGGCGACTCGTTGTCGCCGACGCCGTTGCCGCCACTCGCTTTCGGAAGGACCTCACCGTCGCGAAAGGCATTGCTGGTCAGCGTGATCGCATACGGTACCGCGAAGGTCGGGCCGGCCAGCGGGCCACGGCCTTCGCCGGCAACGGGGAAGCGGCGCAGCAGCTTGCCGATCATGCGCCGCTGCCCGCTCCGCGGATTGCGACCGTGCTGGATCGCAAAATGTCGCCGAGTTCGGCGGGCAGGTAACCCTGGGCCGCCAGCCTCGGTAGCACGCCGCCGCTGGAGATGATGTCCAGGATCAGGTCGGGCAGCTTCGGCACAGATCCGGACGCCCCGGTCGTGTCGTTTCGCCATGCACCGGAACTCAAGTCGAACGTCCCGGTGTCGCCTTCGCTGAACTTCGTGGTCGCGTCCGGCAGCGTCATCGCGGGCAGGCCGGCGTTGACGGCATTGCGGAAGAACAGCGAGTTGAACTCTTCGGCGACCAGGCCGGCGACCCCCAGTTCGGTGAACAGCGCAGCAACCGGCCGCGACGAGCCCAGCCCGAAGTTCTTACCGGCCAACACGATGTCGCCCGCTGACACCTCGTCGGTCCAGCCGGGGCGCACCTCGTAGAAGACATGTCTGGCCGCCTCGGGTGGATCCATCTTCATCGCGAAGGCCGGGTACATCGCGTCGGTATTGAGGTTGTCGCCGAACACCCACACCTTTCCGGTAATGGCCAGCGTCATGTGGTCATGCTCCTTGCGTCGGTGATGTAGCCGGTGAGCGCCGACGCGGCGACGGTGGCCGGCGAGGCCATGTATATCTCCGCGTCCGGGCTGCCCATGCGTCCGGTGAAGTTCCGGGTGCTCGACGTCAGACACACCTCGCCTGGCCCGACGACGCCCATGTGGTAGCCGAAGCAGGCGCCGCAGGTGGAGTTGGTGATCACCGCGCCCGCGTCGGCGATGTCCTGCAGGTAGCCCAGGCGCATCGCCTCGCGGTACACCGCCTGCGAGGCAGGTGTGACCAGCAGCCGGACGCCGGGTGCAACGTTGTTGCCGCGCAGGATGTTTGCCGCGATCTCCAGGTCTTCCAGCTGGCCGTTGGCACACGACCCGATGAACGCCTGGTCGATCTTCTGGTGGTCCATCTGGGAGACCCGCACACCGTTGCGGCTCACCGTGCCCGGCCGGGCCACGTACGGCTCCAGCGCAGCCAGGTCCACTCGCCGCACGTCCAGGTACACCGCGTCGGAATCCGGTGCGGCAGCCTGGTATCCGGTGACGCCACGTTTCTCGAGATCGGACGTGAGAACCTCGTCGGCCTCGAACGTGCTGAAGTCGGCCGATATCTCGGCGCCCTGGGTGGCGATCGTGCGCCGGTCATGTATCGGGACGCTGGCCAGCCCCGGCCCGCCGAACTCCAGGTTCACGTTGGCGGCGTCACCGTACTCGTTGGCGATATGCAGAAAGATGTCTTTCCCGCTGACCGTGTCGGGTTTGACGCCGTCGAGTAGGTAGCGGATGGTCGGCGCCACCTGGAACCAGGTGCTGCCGGTGCACATGATCGAGAACACCTCGGCGGGACCGAGTCCGCGGGCGGCAGTGTTGTATGCGCCGGCCGCGCAGGTGTGGGAGTCGGTGCACGCCAGAACTTCTCCGGGCCGGGCCAACCCGTTCTCGGCGATCACCTGATGGCAGATGCCGTGGCGGCCGACATCGTAGAAATGATCAATCCCGAACTTGGCAGCGAACTTTCGGGCCAGTGGCCCGCCCGCGGCATCTTTGATGGTCGGCGCAGGCACCGCGTGGTCCATCACGATGGCCAGCTTGTCGGGGTCGTGGATGCGAAGCGGCTCCATCCACATGGTGGCGAACTGCAGGTCGATCAACACGGTCATGTCGACATCGACGACGACGGTGTCGCCCGCCGATACCCGGTCCAACCCGGCCTTGCGGGCGAAGATCTTTTCGATGACGGTCATGCTCATCGGACTTCCTCCAGGCGAGCGAATTTGGCGTCGAGGTCCAGCCAGTCCGCCATGCCGACCAGGTTGAAGAATTCGGCCGGCCGACTGGGCAGGTGATCGGCGACGTTCTCACCGCTGAGTTCGCAGAGGCCTTCGAGCATGCCGAACACCGCGCGGCCAAGGGGGTTGCTGGGGTGGATGGCGATGGCGTAGCCCAGCTCCTGCAGTCGACCTGCCGATTCCAGTGGCGTCATGCCGCCCAACACCAGATTGATCAGCAGCGGCGCCTCGACCTCACCGGCAATGCGTTCGATCTCCTCGATGCTCTGCGGGGCTTCAACAAAGATCACGTCGGCACCGGCGACGGCGTATCGATTCGCCCGCTCGATGGCCACGTCCAGGCCCAGTGGCGCGCGCGCATCGGTCCGCGCGATCACCAGCAGGTTCTCGTCGGTGCGGGCGTCGAGCGCAGCGGCCAATGTCTGCTCGAACTCGTCGGCGTCGACGACGTGCTTGTCGTCCAGGTGCCCGCAGCGTTTCGGAAATACCTGGTCCTCCAACTGGATTGCCGCGACGCCGGCCTGCTCGTAGAGCCGGACCGTGCGCACCACGTTCGTCACGGCGCCGTAGCCGGTGTCGGCATCAGCGATCAACGGAACGTCGCCGAGCACACCGACCAGCATTCGCGCGCGTTCGGCCATCTCGGTGGCGGTCACCAGTCCGATGTCCGGCAGGCCGAAGCCGGATGCCGCGACACCCGCCCCGGTCATGTATGCCGCCGCCTGCTTGGTGCGACGGGCCAAGTGCGCTGTAATTCCGTCGAAAACACCCGGCGCGATCACGAGTTCGCGCCTGTCGAGCAACGTGCGCAGATTCTGCCGGGCAGAGCTGGACACCATGCGCGTTCCTTTCAGTCGAGCGCGCCGGCGACCGGCGCGGCCAGTAGATCGATCAGGTCGTTCACATCATCGAGGTCGTCGAGACCCACCACCGCCCGCTCGATCGCGGTGGCGCGGTCGCGGTCGGTGACGCGGTCGGTCAAGGCGTGGAATTTCGTGATCAGTTCGTCGTTGGTGACGGGATCCCACGGCGCCCCATGGGGTGCGACGACCCGGACCTGATGAACCGTGCCGTCGCGGGTGGTGACAGCGAGGTCGGTGCGGAATCGCTCGGCCAGCGGCACCTCGGCGAGCGATTCGTCCAGGTGCACATCGGTGCGCTCGATCAGCGACCAGATGTCGTCGGAATCCAGGCGTGCGGGGCTGAATTGCTCCGGTAGTGCATTGCCGTCGAGCAACGCGGCCGCTGTGGCGTAGCCGATGTTCATTTGAGCTCCGATTGCGGTCAGTGGCCGTTCGGGCGTCCACCAGCCGTGCTTGTAGACCGTTTCGCCGACGGTGATGTCGATCTTCGAAATGTCTTCGGCGGCAACCGATTGGCGTAGCCGGCGAGCGGCGTCGACGGCGCCGTGCAGCCCGCCCATCACCGCGTAGGACTTGACCATGATGATCGACGTTTCCCAGCGCTCACCGAGTTGCTCGATGAGCAACGATGCGTCGGGGTCGTGGCCCTCGCCGAAAACGCTGAGGAATCCGCCGTATTCGCGCTCGAAGACCCGCTTGATGCCGGTGTACTCGGCCGCCGCGAGCCCGGCCGCATAGAAGCCGTTGCGCGCGGCGAAGCCGTGATGCATGCGCTTGCTCATCGCTTCGTACTGCGCGGCCATCAATCCGGCCGACTGGGTACCGGCCAGTCCCAGTGCGTCCTCCAACCGGGCCGGCGAGAGCGCTCGCAGCTTGCCGGAAGCCATTGCCGCGGAATGGGTGCCGAACACCGGGCCCGAATGCCAGCCCCGGTCCAGCATTTGCGCGCCGTGCAGCGTGTAGCCGACACGTGGGCCGACCTCGAAGCCGACGATCGCCGCGAGGAGGAAATCGGCGCCGGTGGTTGGAGCCGGCAGCGCGGTGACCGTCGACAGCAGTGCGGGAATGACCAGCGAGCAACTGTGCACCGGCGCGATCGGGTGGAAGTCGTCGAGTTCGAAGCCTTGGATGAACGTGCCGTTGAGCACCGCCGCCGCGGGCCCGCTGGTGGACTTGCCGGTACCGATGACGACCGTGTCGCCATTGTTTTCGAGGTCGAGGACGGCACCGGTGGCAACCCGGGACCAGGGGAGTTGCGCCCCGATCAGGCCGCAACCCAGGCCGTCGAGCAGGAGGTGCTTGGCGCGGTCGACGACCTCGTGGGGGACGGTGTCGAGCGTGAGGCCGGCGACCCAGGAGGCCAATCGTCCGGTGGGCCCGTCCGGGTCGGTCGCGTCCTGCTGGTGAACCGTCGTCACGGTCATCGAGAAAGTCTCCCTGCTAGTTGTTATATAGTTATAACAACTGTTCTAGATTCGGGCAAGGGGAGTATGAAACCATTGATCCTCATGCAGAAGGCCAGCGCAGCAGTGAGCGCCGGCGCCGGGGTGCCGCTGCATCGGCAGCTGTTCTTGGTGCTGCACGACGAGATCGCTCGCGGTGCTCTCGCTCCCGGCGATGCGCTGCCCACCGAGCAGTTGTTGTGTGATCAGTTCGAGGTATCGCGCATCACCGTGCGTCGCGCCTTGGCCGACCTGGCCGACCAGGGCTACATCGAACGCCGGCAGGGGGTGGGATCTTTCGTCCGGCAACAGGATCGGGTCGACACCGCGCCACCGACCGGCTCGTATCTGGACAACCTGCGGCAGACCCAATTCCAGACGTTCACCGACGTCATCGAACACGGCACCCGGGTCCCTCCGGCCGCGATCGGCGCTGCGCTCGGCGTAGGCGCGGCCATGCTGCACATTCTGCGAGTGCGGCGCGAGCGCAGGACACGCGAGCCGTTGATGACGACGGAAGCCTGGTTACCGACCGACCTCGCGGGCGCCTTGACCGCCACGGCGCTACGACGCACACCGCTCTACGAATTGCTTGCCGGCGCCGGAGTAGTCGTCGACCGGATGCAGCACGAGATCACCGCCGAGATCGCGGGGCCGCGCAACGGGGGTCTGCTCGATGTGCCGATCGGGTCGGCGCTCTTGCGGGTGAACCGGCTGGCCTTTGTGGCTGGCGAGCCACATCACTACGTCTCGATCCTGCTGTCACCAAGTCGCAGTCGAGTGCTGCTGCGGCAGGGTCCCGGCGGGCTCGACGCCGGCGAGGGTCTCGCGATCGCCCACGACGTGCGGCGCGGGCCGAGGTAATAACAAGCTGTCACTCGGCGAGCATTGCGTCGTCGATGGACACGGCAGTCGGCGCGCAGTCGCCGGCGCCGGGCACCAGCGTCGCGAGCGCGCCGGCGGCGCACGCCCGGCGCAACGCAAGGTGGCGGTCGTCGGTCCAGTTGGCCGCGAGGACACCGGCAAACACGTCGCCGGCACCGGAGGTGTCGAGCGCAGCCACTTGCGGTGCGGCCACGGTGAAGCTGGTCCCCCCTCCGGTGTAACCGGCGCCGCGCGCGCCGAGTGTGGTCACCTTGTGCGGCACGGGCCAAACCCATTGTCCGGCTTCGGATTCGTTGACGACCAGGACGTCGGTCACCTCGGCAAGCTGGGCCAACTCGGCCCGGTCGCCGCCGGCCGGCGATGCGTTGAGGATGACCGTCACTCCGGCCGCCCGCGCCGCGCGAGCCGCGGCTGTCGCTGTAGCGAGCGGAATCTCCAACTGCAGCAACACCACATCGCTGTCAGCGACGAGGTTGCGCGCCGCGTGTGCCAGCGTCAACCGCCGGTTGGCCTCCGGCGCGACGACGATGATGTTCTCGCCGTGGGAGTCGACGACGACCACCGCGCTACCACAGCGCCCGGGCACGGTGATCAGGCCGTCGGTGCCGACACCGTTCCCGTCGAGGTGCGCGCGCAATTGGGTCGCCGCCTCGTCGTCGCCGACAGCGCCGACGAATTGCACGTCTGCCCCCGCGCGCGCCGCTGCCAGCGCCTGATTGGCGCCCTTGCCCCCGGGCGAGGAGCGCATCGATCCCGCTAATGCCGTCTCACCCGGGCGCGGCAAATTCTCGACGTCCAGCCGGATATCCATATTCACGCTGCCCACCACGCAAACCCGCGTCATTGCGCCGACGTTATGGAGAACTGCCCGAATGCACAAACGTCGTGTTGATAACGGTTTCGGGCAAATGTCATTTCGCTCGCCGGGAGGCGATATTCTGCTGCGTGATCTGGGCTTTTCGGCCCGGCAGCGAAAGGACGCCGATTGACGCCGCAGGGCTCGGTTGATCCCGCACCGGAAAATCAACCGGTCCGGTCGAAAATTGGTGGCCGTCGTCGCCGCCGCTGGCTGTCCAAATTGAGCATCCAATCCAAAATCATGGTGATGTTGCTCGTTTCCAGCCTGGCGTCGCTGGCGGTCATCGGTGCCGTCACGTATTTTTCCGGCCGACGCACGTTGATGCCCATCGCAGCCGAACGCATGACCCAGTTGCGGGAGGGCCAGAAGCGGGCGATCGAGATGTTGTTCACCGACCTGTCCAACTCGCTGGCGATCTACAGTCGCGGGTTCACCGCGGACGAAGGGGTGCAGGCGTTTTCCGCAGCATTCGACCAATTAGCCGACGCGCCAACCGATCCCGGGCAACTTCAGGCGTTGGAAACCTACTACACCGATAAGGTGATCAAGCCGATCCAGCAGACGACCGGGATCAAGCTGGATCTGCCCGCGCTGATGCCCAGCAGCAATGCGCAGCGCTATCTGCAAGTGCACTACACGACCGCCAAAGCGGGCGGTAAGGCGCCGCCCGAGGACGCGGGCGACGGCAGCGCGTGGTCGGCGGCCAATGCGCGCTTCACCGGCTACTTCCGCGAGATCGCGAACCGATTCGAATATCGCGATGTGATGCTGCTCGACACCCGCGGCAACGTGGTTTACAACGTCAGCAAAGGTCCCGCGCTGGGCACCAACATCCTCACCGGCCCGTACCGCGGATCGATTCTGCGCGACGCCTATGAAAAAGCCATGAGCGCCGACTCGGTCGACTTCGTCTGGATCACCGACTTCGAGCCGTTCCAGGCGGCCGGCGGAATGCCTATCGCGTGGCTGGTGTCACCGATAGGTGCGCCGGGCAGGACGGACGGGGTGATGGCGCTGCCGCTGCCGATCGCGAAGGTCAACCGGATCATGACCGCCGACCAGCACTGGAAAGCTGCGGGCATGGGAGCAACAGCGGAGACATACCTGGCCGGCCCGGACGGGCTGATGCGCTCGGATTCGCGGCTGTTCCTGGAGGATCCGGAGAAATACCAGCGCGACGCGGTGGCGGCCGGAACTCCGGCCGACATCGTGGCAAAGGCAATCCGGTGGCACGGCACCACGCTGGTGCAGCCCGTCGAGACCGAGGCGTTCCGCGCCGCGCAACGCGGTCAGAGCGGAACGGTCATGGAGACCGGCTACCTGGGTGACCACGAACTCTCCGCGTACGCCCCGGTGGCCATCCCCAATTCGGATCTGCGCTGGTCGATTCTGGCCACCCGGGACAGCGAAGAGGCCTACGCGCGAATAGCGTCCTTCGCTCGCACACTGGTGATCACCGCCGCGGTGCTGGTCTTCGCGCTGTGCGTGCTCGCGATGCTGATCGCCCAGAAATTCGTGGCACCCATCCGGCGGTTGCGGGCCGGCGCGGAAGAGATCAGCGCCGGTCATTACAGCGTTTCCATACCGGTCACCACGCGTGACGAAATCGGCGATCTGACCGTCGCTTTCAATGAGATGAGCCGGAATCTGGAGATCAAGGAGGGCCTGCTCACCGAACAGCGCAAGGAGAACGACCGGCTGCTGCTCTCGCTGATGCCGGAGACGGTCGCGCAGCGTTATCGCGACGGGGAGCAGACCATCGCGCAGGAGCACCAGGATGTGACCATCATCTTCGCCGACATCATCGGCCTCGACGAGATCTCCAACGGGATGTCCGGCGACGAATTGGTCGGGGTCATCGACGAACTCATCCGCGAGCTGGATTCGACGGCCGAGACCCTCGGCGTCGAACCGATTCGCACCGTGCACAACGGTTATCTCGCCAGCTGCGGACTGAATGTGCCGCGACTGGACAGCGTGCCCCGAACTCTCGATTTCGCGGTGGAGATGCAGCGCATCATCGAGCGGTTCAACAGCGGAAAGGGCTACCACCTCGGCATCCGGGCGGGCATCAACACCGGCAACGTGATCAGCGGGCTGGTCGGCAGATCCAGCGTCATCTATGACATGTGGGGTGCCGCGGTCAATTTGGCCTACCAGATGCGTAGCAGTGCAACAGAATCCGGGATTTTCGTCACTACCGATGTCTACGAGGTGATGCGCGACATCCGACAATTCACCCCGGCGGGGACCGTCACGGTCAACGGTGCCGACCAGCCGATCTGGCGATTGACGGACCGTAAATGACCGTCCTCGATCCGGTGTGGGCGTACTGGGCCATCGGGTTGGCCCTCGGGCTACCGCTGCTGCTGATCGTTTTCACCGAATGGTTCCAGTTCCTGACCCGCAGACAGAGCGCTCTGGCGCGGCCCGTGAACTTGCTGCGCACCTACCTGGTGCCATTGGCCGCGCTGCTGGTTCTGCTGGTCAAGGTGGCGCAGGTTCCCGCGCACTTCGACTCGGTGCGGATGCTGGCGACGGTATTCGGCTTCGTGGTGCTGGTCCTGGTGCTGTCAGGGCTCAACGCCACGGTATTCGAGGGTGCGCCCGAGGGCTCGTGGCGCAAACGGGTTCCGACGATATTCCGCGATGTCACAAGGTTTTTGCTGATCGCAATCGGTCTCACGATAATCTTCTCCTACGTCTGGGGTGTGCGCGTCGGCGGCCTGTTCACCGCACTCGGCGTGACGTCGGTGGTCATCGGTTTGATGCTGCAGAACTCAGTCGGCCAGATCGTGTCCGGGCTGTTCATGTTGTTCGAACAGCCTTTCAGGATCGGAGACTGGCTGGAGACACCGACCGCCCGCGGACGGATCGTGGAAGCGAATTGGCGCGCCGTGCACATCCAGACCGGCCACGGCTTGCAGATCACGCCGAACTCGGTGCTGGCCGCCACGTCGTTCACCAACATGAGTCGCCCGCCGGGCACGCACAAGCTGTCGATCAGCACCACGTTCTCACTCGTCGATCCGCCGGACCGCGTGCGTCTTCTGCTGGTGCGGGTGGCAAGCGCCTTGCCGCAGCGCAGAGATGACGTGCTGCCAACCTCGTCGGCCGGTGGTTCGGGGGAGTATCAGGTCAGCATCGCGTTGAAGTCGCCCGCCGACGACGGCGCCGCGAAAGCGACGTTCCTGCGGTGGATCTGGTACGCGGCCCGGCGCGAGGGGCTGCATCTCGACGACGTCGGCGACGACTTCTCCACGCCGGCTCGCGTCCAGATGGCGATGCGAGACGTGGTGGCGCCCGCATTGCGACTGAGCCTCACCGACCAGCAATCGCTGATCCCGCACGCGAAGATGGTTCGCTACGGCACCGACGAAATCGTGCAGTACGCGGGCGAAGTGCCCACCGCGATGATGTTTTTGATCAAGGGAAGCATTCGGCGGACGACGACCAACGACGACGGTTCGGTGACTCCGCTGAGCCTGTTGGAGGAAGGCTCGTTCCTCGGGTTGAGCTCGCTGACCCGGCAGCCCAGCGCTGCCGGCGCGTACGCGCTGGAGGAAGTGACCGCACTGGAGATCGATCGCGAACACATCGAAGATCTTGTGCTCCGGACACCTTTACTGCTGCAGGAATTCGGCCGGATCATCGAAGACCGCCGCAACGAATCATTCGCGATCGGGGGCGTCTCTACCCGGCGGTAGATTGCCCGCTACCCTGGGTTAATGAGTGTCCATGCCATCTCGGCGACCGACGTGCGTCAGCAGGTGCACGATGCGGCGCGCCGGGCCCGGGTGGCGGCACGCGTGCTGGCCTCACTGCCGACGGTCGCCAAGGATCAAGCGCTGCATGTCGCCGCGGACGCGCTGGTCGCCAACACCGACCGGATCCTGGCGGCCAACGCCGAAGATCTGCGCTCGGCACGGGCCGCGAACACGCCGACCGCCATGCTTGACCGGCTGGCGCTGGACCCCAAGCGCGTCGAGGGGATCGCCGCGGGTCTGCGTCAGGTGGCCGGGCTGCCCGACCCGGTCGGTGAGGTGCTGCGCGGCTACACGCTGCCCAACGGCCTGGCCCTGCGCCAGCAGCGCGTCCCACTTGGCGTGGTCGGGATCGTCTACGAAGGCCGGCCCAACGTCACCGTCGACGCGTTCGGTCTGACGCTCAAATCCGGCAACGCCGCCCTGCTGCGCGGTAGCGCCTCCGCCGTGCGCTCCAACGAGGCGCTGGTCGCGGTGCTGCGCGAAGCTCTGCACAGCGAGGACCTGCCCGTCGACGCCGTGCAACTCATCCCGTCGGCCGACCGCTCGTCGGTCACGCATCTGATCCAGGCCCGGGGACTGGTCGACGTGGTGATCCCCCGCGGGGGCGCCGGCTTGATCGACGCGGTGGTACGGGACTCGCAGGTGCCGACGATCGAGACGGGTGTCGGCAACTGCCACGTCTACGTGCACGATGCCACCGACCTCGACATGGCCGAGCGAATCCTGTTGAACTCCAAGACCCGTCGACCCAGCGTGTGTAACGCCGCCGAGACCCTATTGGTCGATCGGGCGATCGCGGAGGAGGCCATGCCGCGACTGATCAACGCCTTGCAGGACGCCGGTGTCACCGTGCATCTCGACCCCGACGACGACCACCTGCGTCGCGAATATCTGGAGATGGAGATCGCCGTCGCGGTGGTCGACGGCGTCGACGCCGCCATTGCTCACATCAACGAATACGGCACCGGGCACACCGAAGCCATCGTGACGTCGAACATGGCTGCCGCTCAACGCTTTACCGAGGGTGTTGATGCGGCCGCGGTGATGGTGAACGCCTCGACGAGCTTTACCGACGGTGAGCAGTTCGGGTTCGGTGCCGAGATCGGCATCTCCACCCAGAAGCTGCACGCCCGCGGCCCGATGGGGCTTGCGGAACTGACCTCGACCAAGTGGATCGGTTGGGGAGACGGCCAGACCCGTCCGGCCTGACATCGCTGAGGAGAACGCAAACGTGAGTGTGCCCGCGCGGCCTGCGCCGCTGTTCGTCGACATCGACGACGTCGAACGGCGGCTGGCCGAAACCGGCTATCTGGTCGACAAGGCCACCGCCACTGCGGTTTTCCTGGCCGACCGGCTCGGCAAGCCACTCCTGGTGGAAGGCCCCGCCGGAGTCGGAAAGACAGAACTCGCGCGCGCCGTGGCGCAGGCGACCGGATCCGGTTTGGTCCGCCTGCAGTGCTACGAAGGCGTCGACGAGGCCCGCGCGCTCTACGAGTGGAACCACGCCAAGCAGATACTCCGCATTCAATCCGGTTCGGGTGACTGGGACCAGACCAAGATGGACGTCTTCAGCGAGGAATTCCTGCTGTCTCGACCGCTGCTGACCGCGATCCGGCAGACCGAGCCGACCGTGCTGCTGATCGACGAGACCGACAAGGCCGACATCGAAATCGAAGGCCTACTGCTCGAGGTGCTCTCCGACTTCGCGGTCACCGTCCCGGAGCTGGGGACCATCACCGCCGAGCGTCGCCCGTTCACGGTGCTGACCTCGAACGCCACCCGCGAACTGTCCGAAGCGCTCAAACGACGCTGCCTGTTCCTGCACATCGACTTTCCGAACACGGAACTGGAACGCCGGATCCTGTTGTCCCGGGTTCCCGAGCTGCCGGACCACATCGCCGAGGAGATGGTGCGCATCATCGGTGTGCTGAGGGGCATGCAACTCAAGAAGCTGCCGTCAGTGGCCGAGACCATCGACTGGGGACGCACCGTGCTGGCGCTCGGAATGGACACCATCGACGACGCGACGATCGCCGCCACGCTGGGCGTGGTGCTCAAGCACCAGTCCGATCAACAGCGCGCCACCTCCGAGCTACGGCTCAACTAATGGCCGTCCGCCGCGTTCGCCCCAGCCAGCCGCTGGCCCCGCATGGTATACCGGGCCACCTGGTTGGGTTCGTCGAAGCGCTGCGCGCACAAGGTATTTCGGTCGGCCCGTCGGAGACCGTGGATGCCGGCCAGGTGATGGGAGTGCTGGGCTTGAGTGACCGCGAGATCCTGCGCGAGGGTCTGGCATGCGCGGTGCTGCGACGGCCCGAGCATCGCGAGACCTACGACGCGATGTTCGACCTGTGGTGGCCGGCCGCGCTGGGCACCCGGGCGGCGGTCAGCGAAGAAGGCGCCGTCGACGCGGACGTGCAATTACCGCCCGACGACGTCGAGGCGATGCGCCAGATGCTGCTCGACCTGCTCACCGACAACCCCGACCTCGCCGACATGGACGACCGACTGGTGGCGATGATCGCCCAAATCGTGGACGCCTACGGCAAATACAACTCCAGCCGCGGGCCGTCGTACTCGTCGTATCAGGCGCTCAAGTCGATGGCGCTGGATGAGCTGGAAGGCAAACTGCTGGCCGGCCTGCTCGCGCCCTACGGCGACGAGCCCACGCCGACCCAGGAAGAGATCGCCAAAGCGCTTGCCGCGCAGCGCATCACCCAGCTCCGCAAGATGGTCGACGCCGAGACCAAGCGGCGCACCGCCGAGCAACTCGGCCGCGAGCACGTCCAGATGTACGGCATCCCACAGCTGTCCGAGAACGTCGAGTTCCTGCGCGCCTCGGGCGATCAGTTGCGTTCGATGCGCCGCGTGGTGCAACCTCTGGCCCGCACGCTCGCAACGCGGCTGGCCGCGCGCCGGCGTCGCGCCCGGGCGGGAGCCATCGACCTGCGCAAGACGCTGCGTAAGTCGATGTCCACCGGCGGTGTGCCGATCGACCTGGTGCTGCGCAAGCCGCGTCCGGCCCGCCCCGAGCTGGTGGTGTTGTGTGACGTCTCCGGCTCGGTCGCCGGTTTCAGCCACTTCACTCTGCTACTGGTGCACGCCCTGCGGCAGCAGTTCTCCCGGGTCCGGGTGTTCGCGTTCATCGACACCAGCGACGAGGTCACCCACATGTTCGGCCCGGACGCCGACCTCGCGGTCGCGATCCAGCGGATCACCCGCGAAGCCGGCGTGTACACCCGTGATGGCCACAGTGACTACGGCAACGCGTTCGTCTCGTTCATTCAGGCCCACCCGAACGTGCTGTCCCCGCGGTCTTCGCTGCTGGTGCTCGGCGACGGACGGACCAATTACCGCGACCCGGCCATCGACGTGCTGTCACACATGGTGACCGCCAGCCGGCACGCGCACTGGCTCAATCCGGAGCCCAAGCACCTGTGGGGCAGCGGCGACTCGGCGGTGCCGCGCTACCAAGAGGTGATCACCATGCACGAGTGCCGCTCCGCCAAGCAGCTCGCCGCGGTGATCGACCAGCTGCTACCGGTCTGATCGGCCCCGGCGGCACGCCGATGTAACGCCACTGCGACTTGCCCGCAGTTTCGTGCGGTGGCGTTACGCTCGCGGCCGCCGACCTGCCCCACGACCCTCAAGTAAGCTGGCAAACCGTGCAAAAGCGGCGGCTGGGAGTCATGGGCGGGACGTTCGATCCCATCCACAACGGACACCTGGTTGCCGCCAGCGAGGTCGCCGACCTGTTCGACCTCGACGAGGTGGTGTTCGTCCCGACCGGCCAACCCTGGCTGAAAGGCCGCGAGGTCAGCGCAGGCGAGGACCGCTATCTGATGACGGTGATCGCCACCGCGGCCAACCCGCGCTTCTCGGTCAGCCGTGTCGACATCGACCGCGGCGGCCCGACCTACACCAAGGACACCCTGCGGGATCTGCAGGCGCTCAACCCGGACTCCGACCTGTACTTCATTACCGGCGCCGACGCGCTGGCGTCGATCCTGTCCTGGCAGGACCTCGACGAGCTGTTCGCCGCGGCACGGTTCGTCGGCGTCAGCCGTCCGGGCTACGACCTCCGCAGCGAGCATCTCACCGGCGTGCTCGAGGGCCTGCCCGAGGACGCGCTGTCACTTGTCGAAATCCCGGCTCTGGCAATCTCTTCCACCGCCTGTCGGCTACGCGCCGCCGAGAGCCGCCCGCTGTGGTATCTGATGCCCGACGGCGTCGTGCAGTACATCTCCAAGACCGACCTGTACCGCAAACCGGGGGAGGAAGCGTGACCGCCGCGCCGGAGGCCATCGACATGGCAACAGTCGCAGCGCGCGCGGCCGCCTCGAAGCTCGCCGACGACGTCGTGGTCATCGATGTCTCCGATCAGCTGGTCATCACCGACTGCTTCGTGATCGCGTCGGCGTCCAACGAGCGACAGGTCAACGCGATCGTCGATGAGGTCGAGGAGAAGATGCGCGAGGCCGGGTATAAGCCCGCCCGCCGCGAAGGCACCCGCGAAGGCCGCTGGACGCTGCTGGACTACGTCGACATCGTCGTCCACATTCAGCATCAGGACGAGCGCGACTTCTACGCCCTCGATCGGTTGTGGCGGGACTGTCCCGTGGTGGCCGTGGACGTGTCATGACCATCCGTCGTCTGGTGATGTTGCGGCACGGCCAGACCGCGTTCAATTTCGGTAGCCGGATGCAAGGCCAACTCGACACCGAACTGACCGAACTGGGCCGCGCGCAGGCGGTGGCCGCGGCCGAGGCGCTGGCCAAGCATCAGCCATTGCTCATCGTGTCCTCGGATTTGCGTCGGGCCTACGACACCGCGATCGCGTTGCAGGAACACACCGGATTGCATGTGCGGGCCGACGGCCGACTGCGGGAGACCCATCTCGGTGACTGGCAAGGCATGACCCACACCGAGATCGACGCCCTCGCACCGGGTGCGCGGCTGGCGTGGCGCGACGACGCCACGTGGGCGCCGCATGGCGGGGAGAACCGAATCGACGTGGCCAATCGCAGCGTGCCACTGGTCACCGAGCTGACTGCCGGCGAACCCGAGTGGGGCGCCGACGACGAGCCCGGGAGGCCGGTCGTGCTGGTCGCCCACGGCGGCCTGATCGCCGCGCTGACCGCGGCGTTGCTGCGGCTTCCGGTCGGCAACTGGCCGGCGTTGGGCGGCATGGGCAATGCGAGCTGGACTCAGCTTTCCGGGCATACCGAGTCCGGCGCCGCGGCCGACGATTTCGACGCCATCCGGTGGCGGCTCGATGTCTGGAACGCATCGGCACAGGTCGCGAGCGATGTCCTCTGAGCCGCGGCCGACCCTGCTCGTCTTCGCAGACTCGTTGTCCTACTACGGCCCGACCGGTGGTCTGCCCGCAGACGACCCTCGTATCTGGCCCAACCTTGTTGGTGCGCAGCTGGGTTGGGACGTGGAGTTGATCGGCCGCATCGGGTGGACGTGCCGCGACGTCTGGTGGGCGGCCACCCAGGACCCGCGAGCATGGGCGGCGCTGCCGAGAGCCGGTGCGGTGATCTTCGCAACCAGCGGCATGGACTCACTACCTTCAGCGCTGCCGACCGCGCTGCGCGAACTCATCCGTTACGTGCGCCCGCCGTGGCTGCGGCGCTGGGTTCGAGACGGCTACGGGTGGGTGCAGCCGCGGCTGTCGCCGGTATCGCGAGCTGCACTACCGCCGCAGCTGTCCGCCGAGTATCTCGAAGAGACCCGTGCGGCAATCGATTTCAATCGCCCGGGTATCCCGATTGTGGCGTCGCTGCCGTCGGTGCACATCGCCGAGGCGTACGGAAAGGCGCACCACGGTAGGCCGGGCACCGTTGCGGCGATCACCCGATGGGCCGACGAACACGACGTTCCGCTGGTCGACCTGAAAGCCGCTGTCGCCGACGAGGTGATGAACGGCCGGGGCAATCCCGACGGCATCCACTGGAACTTCGAGGCGCACCGGGCGGTCGCGGAATTGATGCTCAAGGCCCTGGCCGAGGCCGGCATCAGAGTCGACAGCTGAGTCGTGGCCGTCATCGTTGTCACCGATTCGTCGGCACGCCTTCCCGATGAACTGCGCCGGCAGTGGGGGATACGTCAAGTCCCACTGCACATCCTGCTCGACGACACCGATCTTCGCGACGGCGTGGACGACATCCCGGACAACATCCACGAGTACGGCCACGCCACGACGGCGGCGGCGACCCCGGCCGAGTTGGCCGATGTATACCGACAGGCGCTGGCCGACAGCGGCGGCGACGGCGTGGTCGCCGTGCATCTGTCCAGCGCGCTGTCCGGGACATACCGGGCCGCCGAGGCGGTAGCTGCTGAGATCGGCTCGGGGATAAGGGTTCTGGACTCGAAATTCACCGGCATGAACACCGGTTTCATCGCGTTGGCGGCGGCCCGAGCCGCTGCCGACGGCGCCGACCAGGACGGCGTGACCGCGGCCGCCGTCGACGCCATCGGCCGTAATCACGGCTTCATCGTGGTGCACCAACTGGACAACCTGCGCCGCAGTGGACGTATCGGCGGTGCCGGGGCGTGGCTGGGCACCAAGCTCTCGCTCAAGCCGCTGCTACGCATTGACGACGGCAAACTGGTTCTGGCGCAACGGGTTCGGACAGCCAGCAAAGCGGTCGCCACAATGGTCGAGCGGGTCGTCGAGATCGTCGGTGATCGGCGCGCCTCGCTGGCGGTGCACCACGTCGCCAACCCGGACGGCGCGCAGAGCCTGGCGGCTGAGCTGGCCGAGCGGTTGCCCGGCTGCGAACCGGCGATCGTCACCGGTCTGGGCCCGGTACTGGCCCTGCACGTCGGCGCCGGCGCGCTGGGGGTGTGCCTGCAGCTGGGCGACCCCGACTAGCTCAGGACTTCTGCACGGCCAACGGCGCGGTGCTGGCCTCCTCGCTGACCGCAGGCGGCTTCGGCTTGGTGTGGTCGCCACGGGGATGGACAACCAACGGCCACCAGAACCAGCGGCCGAGCATGGTCGCCAGCGACGGCATGAACAGCGTTCGCACCACCAGGGTGTCGAGCAGCAGGCCGATACAAACCGTTGAACCGAACTGACCCAGCACCGTCAGGTCGCTGCCCAACATCGCCGCCATCGTGAAGGCGAACACCAGGCCCGCGGAGGTCACCACTGCGCCGGTGCCGGCCATCGACCGGACGTATCCGGTCTTCAGGCCCGCATGAATTTCCTCTTTGAACCTCGAGACCAGCAACAGGTTGTAGTCCGAGCCGACGGCCAACAGGATGATCACCGACAGTGCCACGACGATCCAGTGGAGGTGCATGCCGAGCAGGTCCTGCCAGATCAGCACTGACAATCCCACGGACGCGGCGATCGAACTGCTTGCGGTGCCCACGATGACCATGGCTGCCACCACGCTGCGGGTCAGCAGCAGCATGATCATGAAGATCAGCGTCAACGCCGAGACCACCGCGATCATCAGGTCGTACTTCTCGCCGTCGGCCATATCGCGGAACGTCGCGGCGGTGCCGCCCAGATACACCTTGGCATCCGACAGCGAGGACTGCTTGAGCCCCTCCTGGGCCGCGGTGCGCTCTGCGGACACGCGGTCGATTCCTTCGGGCGACATCGGATCACCTTGGTGAGTGATGAAGAACCGCACCGATTTTCCGTCGGGCGAGAAGAACAATTTGACGCCCCGGATGAACTCCGGGTTCTGGAACGCCTCCGGCGGTAGGTAGAAGAAGTCGTCGTTCTGCGACTTGTCGAAGCTCTGGCCCATCACGATGGAGGTGTTACTCATCGCCTCCATCTGGTCGATCATCGCCTTGAACGTCTGATACATGGTCAACGTCAGACCATGCGTTGTCTTCAGTGTTTCCAACATGATCGGGATCAGCTGTTCCAATTCATGGGACGCGGTCGCGGTCCGGTCGATGTCGCCGGACAGGTCGTGGAACTTCTCCGCGAGTTGGTCAAAGCCGTCGATCGAGTCGAACAACGACCGGAACGAGATGCAGACCGGGATGTCGTAGCAGTGCTTCTCCCAGTAGAAGTAGCTGCGGATCGGGCGGTAGAAGTCCTCGAAGTCGGCAATGTGATCGCGCAGGGTGTCGGTGATCTCCGACGTCTCCCGCGTGGTGGTCGCGCTGTCGCGCGCGGCGTCGGCCAGATCGTGGGTGACCTTCGCCTGCCGTTCGGTCACGTCGATCATGATCTGCATCTCGTCGGCCATCTTCAGAATGTCTTTCATTCTGTCTTTGAGAAAGTCCATGTTCTGCATGGTCGTCTGGCTCTGGATGCTGTTCTGGAACGGAATCGAGCTGTGCTGGATGGGAATTCCCAGCGGCCGGGTGATGTCCTGGACCATAGCGATGCCGACGGTCCGCATCTCGTTCTTGGCGACTCGGTCGAGCACCAGCATGTCGGCCGGATTGCGCATATCGTGGTCGGCTTCGATCATCAGCAGGTCCGGGTTCATCCGGGCTTCGGAGAAGTGCCGGTCGGCCGCGGCGTAGCCGACGTTGGACCGCGCTGTTTCGGGCAGGTAATGACGGTCGTTGTAACTCGGCTTGTATCCGGGTAACGCGACCATACCGACCAGGACAACAGCGGCGCTGACCGCGAAAATCGGTGCGGGCCAACGTACGACAGCGGTGCCAACTCGCCGCCACAGCCGGCCGCGGCCCTGACCCTTCTTTTCGAACAGCCCGAACCGGCTGCCCAGGAACACCACGGCCGGGCCCAGCGTCAGGCCGGCCGCCACGACGACGATCATGCCGACGAACACCGGTGCGCCCATCGTGTGGAACCAGGGCAACCGGCAGAAGCTGAGGCAATACGTCGCGCCGGCAATGGTCAGCCCGGACCCCAGCACGACCGGGGCCACACTCTTGAACGTTGTGTAGTAGGCGCTTTCGCGGTCTTCACCCGCGCGACGCGCCTCCTGATAGCGGCCGACAAGGAAGATGCCGTAGTCGGTGCCGGCCGCGATCGCCAGCATCGTCAGGATGTTGGCGGCGAAGGTGGTGAGTCCAAATGCGTTGTTGTAACCCAGAACCGCGACGATTCCGCGCGCACACGCCAGTGCGACGAACGTCATGAACAGCTGGATTAACGTGGTGACAATCGAGCGGTAGACCAGCAAGAGCATGATCGCGATCGCGCCCAGGGTGAACAGCGTGATCTTGGCCAAACTGTCGTTGCCGATGACGTGCATGTCGTCCGACAGCGCCGCCGAGCCGGTGACGTGCGCCTGGACCCCGGGCGGAGCGGGCTCGTCGTCGACGACCTTGCGGACCGCCTCGACGGACTTGTTGGCCTGCGTGGTGCCCTGGTTACCGGCGATATTGACCTGGACATAGGAGGCCTTGGCGTCGGCGCTCTGAGCGCCGGCCGCGGTGAAACGGTCACCCCAGAAGTCCTGGATGTGCTGAACGTGTTGAGTGTCGGCGCGCAGCTTGCGGACGATGTTGTCGTAGTAGCGGTGCGCGGCCTCGCCGAGCGGCTGCTGACTCTCCACCACCACCATGACCGTGCTGTTGGAGCTGAACTCGTGGAAGTTGTGCCCCATCCGCATCATCGCCTGGTTCGACGGTGCTTCCAGGGGCGCCATTGGCGCGGAATGGTTTTCGCCGACGATTTCCAGGCTGGGGACAGCGACGTTGACCAGGACGGTCAACGCAACCCAGCCAAGGATGATCGGAATCGCAAGAATCCGAATGACGTGGGGAATGAACGGGCGGTGCGGTTTGGTCTCGGTTGTCGTGGCTGTGTCGCTCATGCGGACTTCACCAGGCAGAAGGTCTGGGCGTTATGACCATCCGAGCTGCGGTGCTCGCGTAATTCCCCGTCGACGGTGATGCGGCAGCTGATGGAGCCGGCATCCGTCTGCGCCATGATGTTGGCGCTCACCGCCGGCAGCGTGGTGGAAATGGTGTACGACCACGGCAACGGCGCGTTGTTGATCTGATGGGTATCGGCGTCGGCGTCCCAGTAGTTGATGTTCGCGACGCTGCCAGGCGGCCCGTCGATCTCGTACTTCACGACTTTCGGGTTGAACTGGACGATCTTGATGCCGGCGCCTGAATTGGCATTGAGGTCCTGTGAGGCGAACACCTTGTGCAAGCGCGTTACGGCAAGCGCGGAAACCGACAGGACTACCACTAGCAGCAGCGGAATCCAGCCACGTTTGAGCAGACCGCTGATCGACATCGTCCTCACCCGGTCTCCTCCTGCCGCCCATCCGCCATCTTGACCGCGAACTTGTCGAGCTACGCCGACCGAGCCGGTCGTAGCTTGACCAACCCGACCAAAACCTTTGCTCGGCTAACGATGCTAGACGATAGGGGACGGCAGCGTTCTGCTTGGCCCGGACACGTCCGAGGGTTCGCACTATGACTGAGCGGCGCGCCCGGTTACCGGCGGCAGATCGGCCAGCGTGACGATCCCGGGCTCGGCCGCCACGACGGCCGGCACCGCATTGGTCACCGGCATCGCGGTGTAGATCATGCCCAGTCCCATGAATCCCGGCTCGGTCCAGTCCTTCGGCGGCAGGCAGTGCACCACCGTGCGCATATTGGGTACGCCGAACACCTGAATGACGTGGCCGTGCTCGAGCGGCTTCGGCGGCGTCACGTGGCTACCCATCGTCCAGTTGAATCCGACGCTGACCACGTTGTGGTCGCCCACCCAGCCGCGGTGGTAGCCGAAGACGCTGCCGACGGTGCCGGCCGGTATTTTCATGAAGCCCAGGTCGGAATCGCCGGTGGCCGCGGTGAATGTGACGTCGAAGGTCATCTTGTCCAGCTTCGCCCCGATCGCGTCCGCCATCATCGCGGCCGACTCGGCGAAGACCTCGCTCTCGCGCCGCACGTTCTCGGCCAGCCCGGGTGTGTCCGGATCCTGCGAAAAGCCCATGGCGGTCTGGGTTTCCGCGGATTCGTAGGTGGAGCAATCCACCGACTCGGTGATGCGGATCTCGTCGACGCGCTCACACGAACCGCTGAGCACCATCCCGACCAGGTTGGTCATCCCGGGGTGAGCGCCGCTGCCGAAGATCGTCGACTGGCCCCGCGCGCAGGCATCGAGGATCCGTTGGCGGTCCTCGGGTGTTTGCTTGCCGCCGGTGATCCACGCCGCGCTGGTGCACACGTTGACGCCGACCTCGAGCAACCGAACCAACTCATCGACGCTGGGCCACAGCGGGTTGTAGCAACAGGCATCGGGTCGAAGTGCCAGCAGGGCGTCGATGTCGTTGGTGGCGGTGACGCCGGTCGGCTCGGGCCAGCCGGACAGTTCGGCGGCGTCCACCCCGACCTTGTCCCGGCCGTGGGCGTAGACGCCGACCAGCTCCATGTCCGGCCTACCGATGATGGCGTGCAGTGAGCGTCGCCCGATATTGCCGGTGGTCCACTGGATAACGCGAAGACGATGGCCTGGGTGTGTCGCGCTCATCGAGGGCTCCTTTGCCGGTGTGACTGAACTCATTATGTTCGTCCTGCTCACCGGGTTCGGACCGGGGCATCTCTTACGCGGAGTTAATTTTGGCGCCCGTGATAATTTTCCGGCCGTCTACCGAAAGTCGGTTTAGCCATTTGGTGCCCGGCGCGTACTGAAGTCGCGTGAGCAACCGAGACTCGACGGCCGTCAAAGTCGCCTCGACATGCATTTTCGCATTAAACAAGCGTTGAATTTGCGCCGAAACCTGCACTGCTGCAACCGAAGGAGGTGTCGAGCGGCATGTGTTTCGGTAGGGCGGACCGCCGGTACCGAAAGTGACGCAGCAAGTTGACAGTGAACACTCGTATTCTTACTCTAAAGTAACCTACGCCCGCGTAAGTTGTCGTAGCTGCCGGAAGGGGTCTGATTTCGTGGTCACTCAGCAAACTCGTGATGGAAGACGTCCGAGAAGATAGCCACGGGCTTCGAGTCGATGGCGCACCTACATGAGAGCAGCGTACGAATCATCGGTGAGGCGGACATGACGCTCGCTTCGCTGCCCGGCTACGGCCGGCTCGACCCCCTGTCGGCATGTGCCGTAGAGGAATGGGTACGGCGCGGCAGCCTGCTGCCGGTCGAAGACATTCCGGTGGCGGCGATTCGGAGTTCGTACACGCCCCGGAAGAACAAAGCCAACGAGAGCCACGTCCAGGTACTGGCGCAATCGCCGCTGCCGCTGCCGCCGATCGTGATCCATCGGGGCTCGATGCGCGTGATCGACGGCGTGCATCGGCTGCGGGCGACCGAATTGCGCGGACACAGCACCATTTCGGCCCGGCTGTTCGAGGGCAATGACGCGGAGGCTTTCGCGCTCGCGGTGCATCTGAATGTGACGCACGGCCTGCCGTTGACGCTCTCCGAAAGAAAAGCCGCCGCCCAAAGAGTTTTGCGGTCGTACCCGCACTGGTCGGACCGGTCTATTGGGTTGGTTGCCGGAGTATCGAACAAGACGGTCGGAAAATTGCGCGGGTGCGCAACCGAGGAAATCTCCCAGTTGAACCCGAGGCTTGGTCGCGACGGAAAAATACGACCGGTCAGTCCGGCTAACGGCCGGCGCCGTGCCGCAGAATTTCTGTCCGTGAATCCGCGAGCGTCGTTGCGCGAGATCGCGCGCAAGGCGGGCGTCTCGGTCACAACGGCGCGCGATGTACGTCAACGTATCGACAGGGGCGAGAGTCCATTGCCGGACAATCTGGCCAGGAAAGCCGCCCAGCCCGTCGACGCGGTCGTGAGCGCCACCAACGGCGCAACGGTGCCGCCACTCGGGAACGCACACGAGTCCTCGCGGGGCACGCGAACGGCTCCGGAGGGTCGCGGTCGTGATCTACTCCAACGACTCAGGAACGATCCATCGGTCCGGTCGTCCGAGCAAGGACGTGCCTTGTTGCGACTGCTGTCGACTGTCGTCGTGGCGATCAGCGCCTGCAATGAATTCGCCGATGCGATGCCGGCCCACTGCTCGGGCACCTTCGCCGAGATCGCCAGGAAAAACGCCCGGGCCTGGCAGGAAATCGCAGAGAAGTTCGAAGTCAAAGCGCACTGAAATAGCCTGACGCTGAATCAGTTTCGTGGGTGCGCGCGGATCAGACGCCGGATGCGCCGGCGGCCAGAAAAGCGCAGCCGATCACGGCCAGCGCGATCGCGACATCGCGTCTGCGGCGCGACCGAATCCATTCGTGCAGCGCAGTCACCGCCGTGAAGGTTCGCTCCGGCGCCAGCAGATAGGCCAGCAGCGGAATCTCCACGAGCGCGAAGGCCACCACATTGAACGCCACCAGGACCGCCACCTGCGTCAGGGCGGCGGCCCCCGAGGCCAGAATGACGGCCAGGGCGGCCAGATAGTCCACTGACGGCAGGGCGATGCTGAGGCCCGCGATGCCGGCCACCGACAGCGAGTCGCCCTTGAGCAGTCTGGTGGCCGGTTGCGCGAGCTTCGCGGGATGTGGACCGAGTCGGGCGATGAGGTCGAAGCCGATGATCGCGGCGATGCACAGCGTCAGCAGCCCGATCAGGAGCTGCACCCGGGGCACTGTGACAACGGATGTTTGGAGCAGGATGCGCCGAAAGACAAACAGGACGATCAGGCCGACCGTCGTTCCCATGGCGAAGCCGCCACACAGAAACGCGAACAGCTGCAGCACGGGTCTCGGCCGATTCAACATGAGCACTGTCATACCGAGACGAAACGGCTCGACGCTGACGGCAAGCGCCATTATCAGGACAGTTGCCAGCATGAGGTAATTCTGGTGTCGCGCCCCGCGGTCGGGCTAGGCGTCCAACCGCGCGAATTGGTCGTGCCGGTATTGCTCGATGCACGCCGCACGGCGGATCTTCCCGCTTGTGGTGGTGGGAATGGAACCGGCCGGAACCAGGACGACGTCGCCGACATTGAGTCCGTGGGCGTTGGAGATCGCCGACGTGACTCCGCTTTTGACCTCGCTGAGCCGGTGCCGCAGATCCTCGCTTGCCTCGCCCCGCTTCTTCTTCACCTCGATGACGGTGACCAGTTGCTCGGTGCTGTCCACCTGGACCGAGATCGCCGCGACCCGCCCCTGGGCGACCTGCTGAACGGTCGCCTCGATGTCCTCGGGGTAGTGGTTACGCCCGCGGATGATCAGCAGGTCCTTGATCCGGCCGACGATGAACAGCTCGCCCTCGTGGATGAAGCCGAGGTCGCCGGTGCGCAGCCACGGGCCATCCGGCGTGCCCGGAGCGGGGTCGGTGAGCGTGGCGCCGAAGCAGGCCTGATCTTCCGGCGCCTTGTTCCAGTAGCCTTCGGCGACGTTCTCGCCGTGCACCCAGATCTCACCGATCAGGTCCGGCGGGCACTCGCGGTTCGTCTCGACGTCGATGATGCGCAGCAACGGCGATTGCGGAACGCGGTAGCTGACCAGCGCGGAGCCGCTGCCCGCTGCACACCGCTCGGCGCGGCCGGTGCCAAGCTCGCCGACGTCGAAATTCTTCGTGGGCTCGTCTTCTTTCCAGGAGCCGGTCGCCACGAAGACAGTGGCCTCGGCCAGGCCGTAGGACGGCCGCATCATGTGGTCCTTGAACTTGAAGTGCGAGAACCGATCCACGAAGCGCTGCAGGGTGGCCGGCTCGACCCGCTCGGCGCCGCTGATGATGCCCAAGACGTTGCCGAGGTCGAGTCCGGCCAGATCGGCGTCGGTGGTTTTGCGGGCGGCCAGGTCGAAGGCGAAGTTGGGCGCCGACGACCACGCGTACTCGCTCCTGGCCATGGCCTGCACCCAACGCGCCGGCCGCTCGAGGAAGGCGAGCGGACTCGACAACTCGGCGTGATAGCCACCCAGGATCGGCGCGCAGACGCCCAGCACCAGACCCATATCGTGGTAGAACGGCAGCCACGAGACGATGGTCGTGCTCGACGGGACTTTCGAGTTCGCGAAGAAGCTCTGCATGAGCTGCTCGAAGTTCACCGTGAGGTTTCGGTGCGACATCATCACGCCGGTCGGCACCCGTGTCGAGCCCGAGCTGTACTGCAGGTAGGCGATATTCGGCGCCTCTCCGGTCGCCAGGCTGGGGCCACCCTCGGCGTCCAGCTGCAACGAGTCGATCGCCACGATCTTCGGGGCGGTGTCCATGCGTGACTGGTCGACGTAGTCGCCCACGTCTTCGGCCGCTGAGCCCGTGGTGAGAACGACCGAGGGTGCGGTGTCGGCGAATACGGAGCCCACCCGGTCGTAGCTCGAGCCGCGGTGGGGCAGTGGCAGCGGGACCGCGATCAGGCCCGCCTGCATGGCGCCCAGGAAGGCCCGGACGTAGTCGAGGCCCTGCGGCGCCAAGATGACGGCCCGGTCCCCGACCGATCCGTGGGCGCGGATTTCGCGCGCCACATTCAGCGTCTGCCGCGACAACTGCGACCAGGTCAGCGTTTCGCGGACGCCGGCACTGTCCTGTTCGTAATCCGTGAAAGTGAATGCGGCCTCATTTGGCCGCAGACTGGCACGCCCGTGGAGCATCGAGAGAATCGTCGATTGAGACATATTTCGTCCGTCACTTCTTGTCGGATTAAGGGCTCGGATCCACTGATTAGTTTGAAGATTCACTTGCGCCGTGCGATAGCACTGACAAGGCACCGCTGAGCGCCTGCGATAACGGATCGGCGCCCCCGCCGAACGTGGCCTGGTTCGTCGGAGCGGTGACCACCGCTGGGTCGAAACCGTGCACCGGGTCTACCTGAACCGGCGCCGTCGCCGGATCGTCGTTCCTAATGTAACCCGCATTTACGCGCGGGATGAGGATCGCGTCGAGCTTGTTGAGTGTGTCTTCGGGAATACCGATGTACTTCAGCGGCATCACCAGCGGAAGGTGCTGCTGCGGGACCATGATTGTGGTGTCTTTGGCGCCCCGCGAGTTGATCGTTGTCCGGATGTTGCCCGGCGGCACCATGCTCGCGTTGGTGAACGCGACCGCGGTGTGCCCGGTAGCCAGGCCCATCAGCGTGTTGGCGAAAGCGAACATGTTGTCGGGGCGATCCGGGAAGTCCGCGATGGAGTCGTAGGCAGCCACGAACCGGTTGGTGTCGTACTGGCTGACGTACTCCGGGGGCATGGTGTAGTCCAGCGCCGGGACGACGCTGCCGACCGGGAAGGTGGCCCGCAGGAAGCTCTGGCCAAAGGCGTGGCGCCCGATCGGGTCACCGAAGGTGGCGAAGTTCAGCGCGTTCGGCGGGGGGCCGTCCGGGGCCGAAGCCAGCCGTAACTGCTCACCGTCGACGACGAACCCGCCTTCGGACAAACCGATCGACGTGCCGGGTCGACCGGTGGTCCGGATCGCGTTGTCGAGGTTGTCCACGCCGACGTCGACCGATTGGCCGACGCTGGGGCCGTCGAGGCCCACTCCGGGGAACTGCTGATCGAGCTTGTCGATGTCCGGCTTCAGGCCTGGAAAAAGTCGCGCCAGCACGTGGCCTTGCACCTGTCCCGCCGGGTAGCGGACGATTTGGCGTTGCTGGCCGGGGAACCACTCCGCGCCCTCCATGCGAATGTAGTTGTCGTACGGGACGCCCAGCACGTGGGCACCACCGAGGGCGTAGGCAGTCTGGTCGCCCGGCGCTCCGGGTGACGGCGGCCCGCTGATCTCCGGCCCGTCGGCCGATGCGGTCGCGACGCCGAAATATCCTGTGGCGCCGACTGTTACCAGCGCTGACACTCCTGCGAGCAGTTTCTTCATTCCAACCCCCGACCGCTTGGGTTCGTCTCGTAGTTTCACATACATAAGGCGTGCTTGCTAACTCGCTCGAGGCCGTACGGGTCGGGCCGCCGATCTCGATGACGGCCACCAATTTGCGCGCCCGACCAGTGCCGCAATGGCGGGAACGGTGATGGTGCGGACCAGGAACGTGTCGAGCAGAATGCCGACACCGATCACAACACCGCCCTGAACGACCGTGCCGATGCTGGAGAACATCAGGCCGGCCATCGAGGCGGCGAAGATCAGGCCCGCCGCGGTGATCACGCCTCCCGTCGAACTCAGCGTGCGGATGATGCCGTAGCGCGCGCTGTGTGGAGACTCGTCGCGCATTCGCGAGACCAGCAACATGTTGTAGTCGGCTCCCACTGCGACCAACACCACGAACGCCAGTGGGGGGACGCTCCAATGCAGCTGCTGGCCCAGGATGAATTGGAAGAACACCGCGCCGATACCGACCGCCGACAAGTACGAAACCACCACGGACGCGACCAGATACAGCGGAGCGACGATCGCGCGCAGCAGCACGATCAGCGTCAGCAGCACGACCAGCAGGGTCGCCGCGATAATGAACCGGATGTCGTGCTGGTAGTAGTCGCGGGTGTCCTTGAGGCCGACCGTGTAGCCCGCCATCGAAATCTTGGCGTCGGACAACGTGGTATTCGGTTGCGACCCCTTGGCGGTGGCCAGGATCGAATTCACCTGATCCATCGCCTCGGTGCTGAACGGGTTGAGTTTGGTTTGGACCAGATACCGCACCGAGTGGCCGTCCGGCGAGATGAAGACCTTGGCGGCGTCCTGGAACTCCTGCAGGTGCAGCAGCTGCGCCGGGATGTTGAAGCCACCCATCGACGGCTGCGACGCGTCCTTCTTCAGCGACAGCAGGAACGTCGCCGACTCGCTGAGACCGGCACCCAACTGCTTGACCTGGTCAACCAGCAGGTTGACCGCATCGGCGATCTGCCTGCTGCCGCCGGCGAACTGATTCGCGCCACCCTCCAGCTGATCCAGGTTCGCCTGCAGGCCACCGGGCTGGTCCATGCCCAGCGATTTCAGCACGTCGGTGAGCTTGGCGAGCGACGCCCGCATCTGGTCCGTCGAGGCCTTGAGCTGCTTTTTATCCGGGTAGTCGCCCATCTGGCGGGCCAGGTCGTTGATCGCGTCGACATCTTCCTGGTTGTTGTCGCCGAGCAGCTGCTCGAACATGCCGCGGGTGTTGGCGCAGGATTCGTTGAGATCGCAGGTCGGGTTCCCGCGCAGGGCGGCCACCACCGGCCCGACCCATTCCAGCGTGTTTTTGGCGCCGGTGTAGTTGAGGCCCATCCGGTTGCTGATCGCGTTGACGTGGTCGATGAGCTGGGCCGCGAGGTCGACTTCGTGGACCAGTGTCTCGCCGCTGTACTGGTCCTTCGACGACTTGAAGGTGCTCTCCAGCTCCTGGACGCTGGACGCCAGTTCGCTGACCTGTCCGCGCACCTGGTCGAGCTTGTCGGCCAAGGAGACAGAGCCCTCGGAAAGCTGGTTGAGATCGTTGGTGTGGTCGTTGATCAGGGTGGATCCGCCGGCCAGGAACGACCCGATGGCACCGGCCTGGTAAGTGGCGCGAAACTGTTCGGGCACGTTTCCGGTGGGCCGGGTGATGCCACTGATCGCCGCGACGTTCGGGAGCTGGCTGATCCGGTCCGCCATCTGCTCCAAGTCCGCCAGAGCCTGAGGATTGCGCAGATCGCGCGGCGACTGGATGAAGATGTATTCCGGAATCGACTGGTTCACCGGGAAGTGGTGGTCCAGTGCCGTGTAGCCCAGCGAGCTCGGGGCCGAAGCGCCGAGCGCCTTGCGGTCGTCGTAGTTGTAGCGGACCAGCCCGGCGCAGCTGGCCAGCAGCGCCAACACGATCAGGCTGGCGACCAGGTGGGCTCGCGGTCGGCGCACGATGCGGATGCCGGACCGTCGCCAGAACCGCGCGGTCAGCTCGCGCCGTGGCCTGATCCAGCCGCGGGGACCGGCAAGCGCCAGGATGGCCGGCAGAAGCGTCACCGCGGCCAGGAATGCGACGGCAACACCGATCGCCGAGGCGATGCCAACCGTCTGGAAGACGCCCATCCGGGCAAAGCTGATCACCAGGAACGTGATGCCGACGGTGCTGGCGGACGCGGTGATGACCTTGCCGATCGAGACCAGTGCCTTCTTCAGCGCCGCCTCGTGGTCCTCACCCAACCGCAGATAGTCGTGATATCTGCTGATCAGGAAGACGGCGTAATCCGTCCCGGCGCCAGCCATGATCGCGCTCAGGAAGACGATCGACTGATTCGAGACGCCGGCACCCGTCAAGAAGGAATACGCAGCCACCACCGCCTGCGCGATCACCAACGACAAACCGATGGTGATCAGCGGCAGCATCATGGTGATCGCGCTGCGATAGACGACCAGCAGCACGAGCAGCACCAGCACGCCGATGGCCAGCTCGATCGGCATCCGGTCCTGCTGGCCCGCGACGGTGAGGTCGGCGACCGTGCCGGCGGGCCCGGTGAGATTCGCCTTCAGCGAGGTCCCGGCAACGGCGTGGTTGACGACGCTGGTGATCTGCTTGAACGCCTCGTAGGAGCGGGGCGTGCCTAGTTCACCGGCCACACCGACCGGCAGCACCCAGGCCTTGTTGTCCTTGCTGGTCACGATCGCCTTCAGCGGCGGGGTGCTGATGAAGTCCTGCAGCATGACGACGTCGGTGGTGTCTTTGCGCAGCGTGTCGGCCAGATTGCGATAGGTGGTCTCGTCGGCGGGACTGAGGCCCTTGTCGTCGGTGAGGACGACCAGCAGCAGGTCTTCGGAGCCCGACTCGTGGAACGCCTCGGTCATCTTCCGGGCGGTGACGTTCGACGGCGCGTCGCTGGGCAGGATCGCCAGCGGATGCTTCTCCGACATCTCGTTCAGCGACGGGAACGACAACGGCAGTGCGACGGCGATCGCGATCCAGGCCCCGATCACCAACCAGGGCCATCGCACAACACAATCAGCTAGCCGTCGCATCTAAGTCTTCCCCCCACGTCAGGCGACGCGTCCCCAGTGCCCGCTGTCGGCGACCCGGCTGCACACGGACTTCATCGCCTCCATGTAGCGGGTGGCTGACTTGAGGGCGATCGGATTGTCGGGATGCATGATCGCCATCACCGTGCCCTCTTTGTAGCGGAAGATATAGATGGTCAGCTGGTAGGAGAATCGCCCATCGGGGTAGATCCCGATGTTGTCCGCCAAGCCCATGTCGCCCGCGGCGAGAATAGCGTTGAGCGGGGCGGCTCCACCGTGCAGGAAGTTCGACACCGGGAAATTCGGCTGCGGCCATTTCAGCCACGGCGCCAGCTCCAGCACGCGGTAATAGGGCACCCGCGCCATGTCCAGGCCCGAGTCGAACGAGGTCTGGGCCGCGAAGGCGGCCTCGTTGAACGAGGTCGCAGCGATGGGCACGGTGATCGGGATCAGGCCGGTGAACCAGCCCTGGGTCATGAAGTTGTCCGCGCCGGTGCGGGAATCGCGCGGTGTGAGCCCGTAGTAGGTCAGAGCGCCGGTGAATTCGTGCTCCACCAGACCCAGACAGGCGAACAGCCCACCGACGAAGCGCGCGCCCGCCGTCCCGCACGCCGCTTCGAACCGATGCGTCTGCTCATCGGTCATCAACAGCTCCGACGACATCTCGCTGGTCAGCGTCTTCTCCGGGTCGCCCAGCGGAAGCGGGAATTCGGGGAAGCCGCCGTTGTTGTTCTCGGCGAAGTCGATCCAGGCCTGCACCCCCGGCGAATCCAACGTCAACGTCGAGGTGGACTCGCGCTCGCGGACGCAGAAGTCGTCGAAGCTGCCGGCGTCGGGAAGCTCAAGCGCCGCGCCGCCGCTGCTCAGGGCGGCGTACATGCCGTTGGCTTCCATCATCGTGGTGCCGATCAGCGTCGCATCGCCGTGCACGTGGTCCATGGCGACAAAGAAGGTGAACTGGCCTTCGCGTTGCACGATCCCGAAGGTGAAACAGCCCCATTCCAGCGGGTTCGGTATCGCGGTGGTGTGCTCGCGGATCTCGTCGATCGTCATGTGACCCTGCTCGACCGGCTCGAATTCGATCTCAGTGGGATCGGTAATGGTGTGCCGGATGAAGTCGCCGTCGTCGGTGCGCTCGAACCAACTACGGAAGGTGTCGTGTCGACGCAGGTAGGTGTTGAGAGCGACGTTCATGGCGGCGATGTCGCATTCGCCCTTCGCATCGCAGCTGGCGATGATCTGTCGGGAAAAGGTGAGTCCGGCCGCGTCGCGGTCGTAATAGTTACGTAGATGCTGGCCCTGCATGAAGCTGACCGGTACCGGACTCGCCGGTGCATGGCGCGCCTTTTCCGCAGCTGCAGCGGTTGGGTGCCAGGAGGTGACGGTGCCCGGGGTCAGCGTCCACTCACTCAGTGAGCCGACCGTAATTTGCCCGATGCGCAAGGAATTTCCTCCTCAGTTGAACGGCGCAGGGCCGACCGCGGCTGCTTGCGGCGAGACTCAAGATAGCCCGCGCGGCTGTGAGTGTCGCCCGCTGTCGACGGCGTGTACACCGGTTCTGACAGGGTTCATAATGTCAACCAGTGCGCCTATTGACATGGAACTACCCGGCGTGCCATGGGGTGATCTCAGCCATACCCTGCGGTACGGTGCGCGGAGTCCGGCACCGCCGCAGGAGCGGTACTTGCAATCCTCGGACGTGCCGACAAGTCTGTTGCGCATCCGGGCCGCATGCGGCGACCGAATCTTTTTAGTCCCCAAGAAACGAGGACACCTATGGCATCCCAAGGCCAACAGCCAACTAGTTTTGCGATCGTCGGGTACGCGGCGCGTTTCCCGGGCGCAGCGGACGCCGAGGAGTTCTGGGATGTTCTGCGCGAAGGCCGGGACGCGGTCTCGGAGGTGCCCGCCGACCGTTGGGACGTCGACGAGTTCTTCGACCCGGACCCGGACACGCCAGGCAAGGTTGCGACGCGTCGGGCGGGCTTCGTCGACGATGTGACGGGGTTCGACGCGCCGTTCTTCGGGATGTCGACGCGTGAGGTCCGGATGCTGGACCCGCAGCACCGGCTGCTGCTGGAGACGGCGTGGCGCGCGGTGGAGCATTCCGGCACGGCGCCAACATCTTTGGCGAATACCAACACCGGGGTGTTCGTCGGTCTGGCCACTCACGACTACCTCGGCATGGCGTCGGGTGAGCTGACGTTCCCCGAGATCGAGGCCTACATGGCGATCGGAACGTCGAATGCCGCAGCGGCGGGCCGGATCAGTTTCCGGTTGGGGTTGCAGGGTCCGGCGGTCGCCGTCGACACGGCCTGCAGTTCGTCGTTGGTGGCCATCCACCAGGCTTGCCAGGCGCTTCAACTGGGGGAGTGCGACTTGGCGTTGGCCGGTGGGGCGAACGCCCTGCTCACGCCCGCGACGATGATCACCTTTTCCAGCGCCCACATGCTCTCACCCGACGGCAGATGCAAGACCTTCGACGCGGCCGCCGACGGCTACGTCCGCGGTGAGGGCTGCGGCGTCATCGTCATCAAACGACTCGAGGACGCGATCAATGACGGCGACAACATCCGTGCCGTCATCCGGGGCAGCGCGATCAACCAGGACGGTGCATCGGGCGGCTTGACCGTTCCGAATGGTGTTGCGCAGCAACGAGTTATCGCCGAGGCGCTGAAGCGCGCCGGGCTGACAGCCGCCGACGTCGACTACCTGGAAGCGCATGGAACCGGCACGTCACTAGGTGACCCGATCGAGGCGCAGGCCGCCGGCGCGGTGCTCGGCGAGGGCCGCAAGGACGGCGACCCACTGCTGATCGGGTCGGCGAAGACGAACATCGGGCACCTGGAGGCCGCCGCGGGCATCGCGGGCGTCATCAAGGTCATCCTGTCGCTGGAAAACGAGTTGCTGCCGGCGCATCTCCACTTCGAGAACCCGTCGCCGCACATCCCGTGGGACCGGCTCGCGCTGCAGGTGGTCAAGGAAGCCACTCCCTGGGAACGCAACGGCAAGCCGCGAATCGCCGGCATCAGCTCGTTTGGCTTCGCGGGGACCAACGCCCACGTCATCCTCGAGGAAGCGCCCGCGCAGAACGCCCAGATCGTGGACGCCGAGGCCCCCGTCGATCAGGGCGCGGACAAGCGGTTCAGCATCCTGCCGATCTCGGCGCGCACGCCCGATGCGCTGGTGCAGATCGCCGACCAGTACCGCAGCTGGTTGAACGCACACCCGGAGTCCACCCTGGCCGACGTCTGCCTCACCACCGGGGTGGGACGGGCGCACTTCGAGCACCGCGCCGCACTGGTGGTCAACTCCAAGGAATCTGCCGGCGAGTTGCTCGGTGCGCTTGCGGACGACCGCCCGGCGCCCGGCCTGGTGCGCGGCGTTTCCGATGCCAAGCCGAAGACGGCGTGGCTGTTCACCGGCCAGGGCAGTCAGTACCCGGGCATGGCCCGCGAGCTATACGACACCGAGCCGGTGTTCGCTGAAACCCTCGACCGCTGCGCCGCCGCGGTCGCCGAGGTTCTCGAAAAGCCGCTGCTGGACGTCATTTTCGACGTGGACAGTTCCGATGCCGAAGAAACGCTCCGGCAGACCAGCTACGCCCAGCCCGCCCTGTTCGCCGTGGAAATGGGTCTGGCCCGGCTGTGGCAGTCCTGGGGCTTCGAGCCCGCAGTGGTGTTGGGCCACAGCGTCGGTCAATATTCGGCGGCATGTGTCGCGGACGTCTTCAGCCTGGAAGACGGCGCGAAGCTGATGGCCGAGCGCGGCCGTCTCTTCGGCAGCCTGCCCGCCGGTGGACGGATGGTAGCCGTGTTCAGCGGCGCGGAGCGGGTCGAGAGTCTGACCGACCGGTTCCCGTCTCTGTCGGTCGCCGCCTACAACGGGGCGAACACCGTATTGTCTGGGCCTGCAGCCGATCTGGACAAGGCCGTGGCTACGCTGACCGCTGACGGCGTGCGCTGCGACTGGCTGGAAACCAGCCATGCGTTCCACTCGGCGCTGCTCGACCCGATCCTCGACGAGTTCGAGAAATACGCGGACAGTTTCACATTCGCGTCGCCGCAACGGATTCTGGTGGACAACCGGACCGGCGCCGTCGTCGGCCGCAGCCAGAAGCTCGACGGCAACTACTGGCGCCGCCACGCGCGTCAGCCGGTCGAATTCGCCAAGAGCGTGCAGACGCTGTCCGACCTGAGTTGCAAGGTGCTGCTGGAAATCGGCCCACAGCCGGTGCTCACCGCCGCGGCACTGCGCGCGTGGCCCGACCCGGCCGCGACGCCCCGCGCCATCGCGTCGCTGCGTAAGAACACCGCCGACCACCGTCAGATCACCGAAGCCCTCGCCGACGCCTACGCTTTGGGGGCCCTGCCCGACTTCGGCGCGGTTCAGCACGGGCCGGCGCGCAAGCTCGATCTGCCGACGTACCCGTTCCAGCACCGCCAGTACTGGTTCCGGGAAAACCGCGAACTGCCGACGCAGCAGGCGCACACGGGGTCGACCAGCGAGTCGGTTCGCCTGCTCGAAGACGGCAGGCTCGAGGAACTGGCCGCGTTGCTCGGCGGCGCCGATGACAACGGTCAGACCCTGGGGGTGCTGACAAAGCTTGCGGCGCAACACAACCAGCAGCGCAAGACCAAGTCGATCGCGGACGCACGTTACGAATTCCGCTGGAACAAGATCAACACTGCCGCTTCCGATCCGACTGAGTCGGCCACTTGGCTGCTGATCGGCGACAACGCTGACGCGGTGGCGCCGTTGATCGAGGCGCTCACCGAGCGGGGCCAGCACCACCGGATCATCGGCTTGCCGGCATCGGACGCCGACGAACAGGAGCTCGCGGCCACCCTGCGGTCCGCTGCTGAGCAGACGCCGGCGCTGCGCATCGTGGACTTCTCGGCGGTCGAGTCCGACACCGTGCCGTCACAGCGTTCGTTGTCGCGGGTGCAGCACCAGGTGCTGGGCGGTACCCGACGGCTCTTCCGCGCGGCCGCGGCAGCCGAACTGCGATCACCGATATGGGTGATAACCCGCGGTGCGCAACGCATTACCGACACCGACACGGTGTCGCCCGAGCAGACCGCGCTGTGGGGATTCGGCCGCGCCGCATCCCTGGAGCTGCCGCACCTGTGGGGCGGTCTGGCCGACGTGGCCGAAGGCACCGCAGACGAATGGTCCCGGGTGATCAACCACGCCTCGGCCGAACCGCGCAGCGAAGATCAGATCGCGGTGCGCGGACCCGAGGTCTACGTGCCGCGGTTGGTGCGACGTTCCGGTGCGCCAAGCTCGACACCGCTGGCATTGCGTGATGACGCAACATATTTGGTGACCGGTGGACTGGGGTCGATCGGCCTGGAGATCGCCGGTTACCTGGCGGCCAACGGCGCCAAGCATCTGGTGCTGACCAGCCGTCACGCGCCGAACGAAGCCGCCCAGCAGCGCATCGACGCGCTCAGCGAACAGCACGCCAGCGAGATCCTGACCATCACGGCCGATGTCGCCGACGCCGACGATGTTTCGCGACTGCTGGCCACGGTCAAGTCCGACCTGCCGCCGCTGGCCGGCATCGTGCACGCCGCCGGAGAGATCGACACCACCCCGCTGGCCGACCTCACCGACGCCGAAGTCGACCGGGTCTTCGCTGGAAAAGTTTGGGGTGCCTGGTATTTGAGCGAGGCGGCCCCAGAGCTGGAGCTGGACTTCTTCGTTACCACCTCCTCGATCGCGTCGGTGTGGGGTGGATACGGCCAGACCGCTTACGCCGCGGCCAACGCTTTCCTCGACGGGTTGACCTGGCGTCTGCGCGAGCAGGGCATCGCCGGTGTGAGCGCCAACTTCGGTCCATGGTCGGCGGGTATGGCGGACGCGGAGTCGCGGGCCAAGCTGGCCAAACGCGGCATCAAGACGCTGTCGCCGGCCGACGCGTTGGCGGGTCTGGCCGACTTGATCGCCGTGTCCGGCGAGCAGGGCGCCGCATCAGGTGTGGTGGCCCGGATCGACTGGGCGAAGTTCCTGCCGCTCTACCAGAACGCGGGCCGGCGGGCCTTCCTCGCCGAGTTGGAGCGTGAGGTGCCCAGCACGGTGCCGATGACCGGGATGTTGGCGGCGTCCGGCAAGACCGAGCTGGTCGAGCGGCTCACCAACGCGCCTGTGCAGCAGCGTCGCAAGCTGATGTCGGACTTCCTGCGCGAGGCGGTGGCCGACGTGACCCGGGTCGACCCGTCCGAAATCCGCGAGGACGCCGGCTTCTTCGACCTCGGCATGGACTCACTGATGGCCGTCGAACTACGCCGCCGCATCGAACAGAACGTGGGCAAAGAGATCCCGGCGACGCTGGCGATGGACCACCCTCGGCTGTCCGACACGGTGGATTATCTGCTCAGCGACGTCCTCGCGCTGAGCGAGGCGAAGGCCGGTCCGGCGATCGCGACCGCCGTGGCCCGCAGCGACGAGCCGATCGCGATCATCGCGGTGTCGTGCCGATTCCCCGGCGCCCCCAACCCGGAGGCGTTCTGGGATCTGTTGTCCGGCGGTGTCAACGCGATCCGGGAGGTCCCCGAGGACCGCTTCGACATCGACGAGTTCTACGACCCGGACCCCGACGCCGCGGGCAAGACCTACACCCGCTTCGGTGGATTCCTGGACGGCATCGACGGATTCGACCCCGAGTTCTTCGGCATCTCGCCGCGTGAGGCGGTCTGGATCGAGCCGCAGCAGCGACTGATGCTCGAAACCGTCTGGGAGGGCCTCGAGCGGGCCGGCTATTCGCCGGCGTCGTTGCGCGGCAGCCGAACCGGCATCTTTGCCGGTGTCGCCGCCAACGAATACGCCCACCTGCTGTCGGCGGAGTCGATCGACAAGATCGAGCCGTACTTCATCACCGGTAACGCGCTCAACGCAATCTCGGGTCGCGTAGCCTTCGCCCTCGGCCTCGAGGGGCCGGCCGTCGCGGTCGACACCGCCTGCAGCTCGTCGCTGGTGGCCGTCCACCAGGCCGTGCAGGCCTTGCACTCCGGCGACTGCGATCTGGCCCTCGCCGGTGGTGTGAACGTGCTGCTGAGCCCGGTGACCATCGTCGCCGCGTCGCGCGCCCGGATGCTGTCGCCGGTCGGGCAGTGCAAGACCTTCGACGCGTCGGCCGACGGATATGTCCGCAGCGAGGGCTGCGGCATTCTGGTGCTCAAGCGGCTCAGCGACGCCCAGCGCGACGGCGACCGGATCGCTGCGGTGATCCCGGGTAGCGCCGTCAACCAGGACGGCGCGTCCAGCGGTCTGACCGTGCCGAATGGTGGTGCACAGCAACGCCTTATCGCCACCGCGCTGGCCCGGGCCGGACTGTCCGGCGGCGACGTCGACTACCTCGAGGCGCACGGCACAGGAACTCCGCTCGGCGATCCGATCGAGGTTCAGGCGGCCGGCGCCGTCTACGGCACGTCCCGCGACGCCAACCGCCCCCTGCTGATGGGATCGGTGAAGACCAACATCGGTCACACCGAATCGGCTTCGGGCGCAGCGGGTCTGATCAAGGTCGTGCTGTCGCTGCAGAACAGTGTGTTGCCGCAGAGCCTGCACTTCGACAACCCGTCGCCGCACATCCCGTGGGGATCGCTGCCGGTGAAGGTCGTCGAGAAGTCGACCCCGTGGGAGCCCAATGGCCGGCCACGCCGCGCCGGTGTGAGCTCGTTCGGATTCACCGGTACCAATGCCCATGTCCTGATCGAAGAGGCACCAGCCCCGCAGCCGGTGGTCATCGATCAGGAGCCGACGGATATCGTTGCCGCAGAGCCGAATTTGATCGGCACCGTTGAGTCGGTCAATGTGTTGCCGCTGTCGGCGCGCTCCCCGGAGGCGCTGGTCGAGTTGGCGCAGCGGTACGGGTCGTGGCTGGACACGCACCTGGACGCCGACATCGCCGAGGTGTGCTACACCGCCGGCGTGGGCCGTTCGCACTTCGAACACCGCGCCGCCCTGGTGGTGGATTCGGCGCAGACCGCGAGTGAGGGTCTGGCCGACCTGGCGGCGGGACAACTGCGTCCCGGTGCGGTCCGCGGCGAATGCACCGATCGGCCCACCACGGCGTGGCTGTTCACCGGCCAGGGCAGCCAGTACCCCGGCATGGCGCGCGAATTGTTCGACGCCGAGCCGGTTTTCGCCGAGACGGTGAAGCGCTGCGCCGACGCGGTCGGCGAGCTCATCCCGGAGCCGTTGCTCGAGGTGATCTTCGCGACCGACCGTGAGACCGGCGGTAAGGCTGGAGAGCGGCTGAAGCACACGTCATTCGCGCAGCCCGCGCTGTTCGCCATCGAGATGGGTCTGGCCCGGTTGTGGCAGTCATGGGGCATCGAGCCCGACGTGGTGCTCGGGCACAGCGTCGGCCAGTACGCTGCGGCCTGCGTCGCCGGGGTGTTCAGCCTCGAGGACGGCGTGCGCCTGATGGCCGAGCGCGGCCGGCTGTTCGGCAGCCTGCCCGCGGGTGGCCGGATGGTTGCGGTGTTCGCCGACCCCAAGCGGGTCGAGCAGGTCGCCGGCGAATTCCCGAAGGTGTCGGTCGGTGCGTACAACGGCCCCAACACCGTGCTGTCGGGACCGGGCGAAAACCTCGAGCAGATCGTCGCCACGTTCAGCGAAGAGGGGGTGCGCTGCACGTGGCTGGAGACCAGCCACGCCTTCCACTCGGAGCTGCTGGAGCCGGTGCTCGGCGAGTTCGAGTCGTTCGCAAGCCAATTCGAGTTCGCTACGCCGACCCTGCCGCTGGTCTGCAACCGCACCGGGTCGATCCTCACCGCGGATACCCCGCTGGACGCGCAGTACTGGCGCAAGCACTCCCGGCAACCGGTGCAGTTCTCCGAGAGCGTGCGTACGGTTGCGGCGTTGGGCTGCTCGGTGCTGATGGAAATCGGACCGCAGCCGGTGTTGACCGGTGCTGCGGTGCAGGTCTGGCCGGAACATCTGGCCGCGCCGCGGGCGATCGTGTCGCTGCGTAAGGGCGTCGCGGACCGTCGTCAGATCGCCGACGCGTTGGCCAACGCCTACGTCAGCGGTCATCGGCCCACATTCGAGGCGCTGCATCAGCAGCACGGACGCCGGCTGGAGTTGCCGACGTATCCGTTCCAGCGCCGCCGCTTCTGGCCGAAGAGCTCGGCCATCACCGTCGACGGCCCGGCGATGTCCGGATTGCTCGGCAGTGGAAAGGATCTCGCCTCCGGGGACTCGGTCTACACCAGCAGACTGTCGGTCAAGTCGCAGCCTTGGCTCAACGACCACGTCATCTACGGCACCGTCGTGGTCCCCGGCGCCACCTACGCCGCGATGGCACTGGCCGCCGTCGGCACGCCGGCGCACGTCAAGGAAGTCTTCTTCTACGAGCCGATCATCCTGCCGGAGAAGGCTTCTCGTGAGGTGCAGCTGACGCTGCATCCACTCGACGAGGGCGACGGCTGGAAGTTCCAGGTGCACAGCCGCCCCTACGGCGTCAAAGACGCGGACTGGTCGCTGAACGCCGACGGGACCGCGGTCTCCGGTGCCGGCGAAGAACTGCAGGCCGCTGAGCAGACGGAGCCGGAGGAGCCGATCGACGCGGCGATCGAGCGGATGGAGCGGATGCGTCCGCAAGAGCTGTTCGAGACCTTCGACGACATGGAACTGTCATGGGGCCCCAACTGGTCCGGGTCGCTGAAGTCGCTATGGCTCGGCGAAGGCGAAGCGATCGGTGACATCTCGGTCGGCGACGAGCTGTCCGAGAACCTCGGCACCGAGCCGATGCACCCGGTCCTGATGGACCTGTGCACCGGTGTCGCCTTCCCCGCCTTCCCGGCGCTGCGTGCGGCCGAGCAGGGCGTCAACGGCCTGTTCCTGCCGCTGCGCTACGAACAGGTGACGCTGAAAGACAAGATGCCGCGGCGGTTCTATTGCCGGGCGAAGTGGCACACGAATGAGTTGGACAGCGAAACGCAGGTCTTCGACCTCGATTACCTCGATCGGGATGGTCGCAACCTGGGCGGGATTCGCGGCTTCACCGTCAAACGGGCGCCGCGAGAGGCGTTGCTGCGCGGCCTCGGTGGCGACGCCACCCGGCTGCTCTACACCCTGGGCTGGCACGAGGTGCCGCTGGCGCCACCGGATGAGGACGCCGCAACCCCGAGTGGCACCTGGTTGGTCGCCGGGTTCAGCGAACTGGCGGCGGCGCTGCCGGGCTGCATCCCGTTTGACCGGGCCGACGACTCCGAGCTGCTGGGCCAGGTGTTGACGCAGGCGCACGAGAAGGGCATGCCGTATGCCGGCATCGTCTGGCGCAGCTCCGGGCGCACGACCGAAGAGTCGACCGCAGAAAAGATTTCGCGGCTGGAAGCCGAGATCGAGAACCTGCTCAGCGCGGTGCACGCCGCGCAGGCCGACAACTCGGTGAAGCTGCCCGGCGGGCTGTGGATCGTCACGGAACGCGCGGTAGCCACCGAATCCGGCGAGCCGGTCGACGCGGTGCAGGCCGCGCTGTGGGGCCTCGGGCGCACCATCGGAAACGAAGAGCCAGGCCTGCGCAGCAAGCTGATCGATGTCGACGGTTCGCCGGAGGCGGTGAAGCTGCTGACCGGCATGCTCGCGATGCCGGTGGACGAGCCGGAACTGGCTCTGCGCCAAGGGAAAGCGCTGGCATCCCGGTTGCTGCAATGGTCGCGCAGCGGTCACCTCAACGTGCCGCGCGCCGACGACTACGCCCTGCTTCCCACCGAGCGCGGCGCGATCGACAACCTGCGTCTGACCGAGAAGGAAGTCGAGGCACCCGAGCCTGGCTACGTGCAGGTGCGGGTCGAGGCCGCGGGCCTGAACTTCCGCGACGTGCTCAACGTGCTGGGTCTGTATCCGGGTGACCCGGGACCCGTCGGTGGTGACTTCGCCGGCACCGTCACCCAATTGGGTGAGGGCGTGACCCATGTCGAGGTCGGCCAGCGGGTCTACGGCTCGATGCAGGGCGCGTTCGCCAGTCGGTTCAACGTGCCGGCCCAGTTCCTGGCGCCGATCCCGGACGGGGTGAGCGCGGTTGAGGCCGCGACCATTCCGGCCGCCGCGCTCACGGTGCGGCTGTCGTTCGACTGGTCGAAGCTGAACCCGGGCGACAAGGTGCTGATCCACGCCGCCAGTGGTGGTGTCGGATTGGCCGCCATTCAGATGGCGCAACAGCACGGGGCGGAGGTGTACGCCACGGCGAGCACCTTCAAGCGCGCGACGCTGCGCAAGCTCGGTGTGAAGCACGTGTACGACTCGCGCACAACCGATTTCGCCGACCAGATTTTGGCCGATACCGGCGGCGCGGGTGTGGACGTCGTACTCAACTCCCTGACCAGCGAAGGGTTCATCGAAGCGACCGTGCGGGCCACCGCGAAGAATGGCCGTTTCGCCGAGATCGCCAAGCGCGACATCTGGACGCCCGAGCAGATGGCCGAGGCCCGACCCGACATCGACTACGAGATCGTCGCGCTGGACACGGTGATGTTCCAAGAGCCGGATCGTATTCGCGACTTGCTCACCGAGGTGTCGGACGGGCTGGCCAAGGGGGAGTGGACGCCGCTGCCCGCCGAGGTCTACCCGCTGACGGAGGCCAGGACGGCGTTCCGCCGCATGCAGCAGGCACGGCACATCGGCAAGATCGTCTGCCAGATGCCGACTCCGCTTGCGCCGCGGCCGGATCGGACCTACCTGATCACCGGTGGTCTGGGTGCCATCGGCCTGGGTACGGCGTCGTTCCTGGCGCAGCGCGGGGCCGGCGACGTCGTGTTGACCAGTCGGCGCGAGCCGAGCCCGGAAGCGCAGAAGGCGATCGAAGAGATCACCGAGCGCTACAAGACCCGCGTCCACATCTTCTCGGCCGACGTCAGCAACGAGTCGGACGTCGAGAAGCTGCTGGAGCGGATCCGCGCGGAGCTTCCGCCGCTCGCGGGCGTGGCACACCTGGCCGGTGTCCTCGACGATGCGCTACTCAACGCCCAAGACCCGGACCGGTTCCGGACGACGTTGGCGCCCAAATCATTTGGTGCGTTGTATCTGGACCGGTTGACCAGGGACGAGAAGCTCGACTTCTTCATCGTGTCGTCGTCGGTGTCGAGCTTGCTCGGCCCGCCGGGGCAGGCCAACTACTCGACGGCCAACGCGTTGCTGGACGGTCTGATCGCGGACCGCAAGGCGCACGGCCTGCCGGCCACCGGGATCAACTTCGGTCCGTGGGGTGGCGCCGGTATGGCGTCGTCGGAAGCCGCCAGCTCCAACATCAGTGCGCAGGGCCTGCTTCCGCTGGATGCCTCGGGGGCACTGGGTGCGCTCGCCGAAGTGGTTGCCAACGGCACCGGTCAGGCGACGGTGCTGAAGGCAAACTGGGCGCGGGCGGCGAAAGTCATGGGCAGCTCGCGGCCGCCGATCCTGGATCTGGTGTTGCCGAGCGAAATGGCCGAGGTGGTCGACAGCGAGTTGCTCAAGCAACTGCAGGAACTCCCGGTGTCGGAACGCGCGACGTTCATCACCGAGTTCCTGCAGCGCGAAGTGCAGGGCTTCCTGCGGCTGGCGCAGCCGCCCGCGCCGACGAGCCGGTTCCTGGACCTGGGCACCGACTCGTTGATGGCGGTCGAACTGCGAAACCGGTTGCACAGCCAGTTCGGTGGCAAGTTCACGATCAACGCCACCGCGGTGTTCGACTATCCGACCATTGGCGGGTTGGGCGAGTACCTCGCGGCTCAGATGCCCGACGCGGAGGGCCAGCCGGCTGTGACACCGTCGGAACCTTCGGACGCGGAGCCGGAAGCCGTTGAGGCACAACCGGAGTCCGAGCCGGCCCCCGAGCAGGTTTGAGCGTCGAGATCGGCGTTAGCGCGCGAAAGGCTCGAGAAGCCTGCACGCTAACGTCGATCTCATTGCAACGTCGCGTCCTAGAGCGTGACGACTTCGTAATCGTTGACCTGACTGATCAGCACGTGCAGCTGATCTTGCGACGACCCGAGAGTGTGGTCGATCGCGGTCAGTCGCGCGGCGTAGTGACCCACCGGATATTCGTTGGTCACTCCGATGCCGCCATGCAATTGGATGGACTCCTGAGCGATGTGGCGGCCTGAGCGGCCGATCTGCAGCTTGGCGCGCGCGGCGATCACCGGGTCGAAATTGCCGTTGGCCACCGAGAGACCGGCGTAGAGGTTCATGCTGCGGGCCAATTCCAGCGATACGTACATGTCGGCCGAACGCTGGGTCAGAGTCTGGAAGGTGTTCAACGTGACGCCGAATTGCTTGCGCTGCTTGAGGTAATCGGTCGTCAGCCGCAGCGCTTCCTCCATGGCGCCAACCGCCTCGGCGCACAGTGCGGACTGGATGCGGATCAGGCCGTTGCGGATGGCGGTCGACGCGTCCACCGCGTCGCCGAGCGGTTCGCCCGATGCGTTGTCCAGGTCGATCTGCGCGCCCCGCTGGCCGTCGAAGGTTCGGTACGGGTGGCGGGTGACCTCTTCGCTGTCGACCAGGAACAAGCCGATCCCACCGTCGGGCAACTTCGCGCTGACGATGAGGGTGTCGGCCGAATCGCCGGCCAGCACTGGATTCTTGTGTCCGCTCAGCGTCCACGAATCACCCTGCTGCACTGCGGTTGTCGCGATCGTGTCATGTGCCGTGCCGCGCGCGCCGGGTTCCAGGTGCGCGAACGCCAGCAGCCGCTCGCCTTCGGCGACCTCACCCAGCAGTTCCTTCTGGGCGTCGTTGCCGACCTCGGCGATGATCGCGCCAGGACCGAGCGCTGCGTGCACCACAGGCTCGGGTGCCAGCCGGCGACCAACCTCGGTCAGCACGGTGATCACCTCGACCTGCCCGGCCTCCTCGGGGTCGAATCCCAGTCCGAGAATCCCGGTTTCGGCCAGCTGCTTCCACACCTCCCGGCTCCAGCCCAGGTCGGATTCCACGACCTTGATGCGGCTCTCGGCGTCGTAACTGCGCGACAGCAGTTCGCGGGTGGTGTCACGAAGCAGCGTCTGTTCTTCACTCAGTTGAAAGTCCATGTCTGTTCCTGCCTTACAAGCCGAGGATGGTCGACGCGATGATGGTGCGCTGAACTTCGTTGCTGCCGCCGTAGATCGACGTCTTGCGGTAGTTCAGGTAATGCGGTGCGCTGTGCTGCGCCCATGACGGAGAAGCGATCTCGGTGCCGGCGTCGAACGGCAACGCATCGGGGCCGGCGACCTCGACGAGCAACTCGGTGGCGGTCTGCTGCAGCTGGCTGCCGCGCAGCTTCAGCACCGACGACGCCGGGTTGGGCTTGCCGTCCACCGAGCTCGATGCGACACGCGCCTGGGTGAGTTCCAATGCCAGCAATTCGTTTTCGACTTCGGCGAGACGCGCGGCAAACAGCGGGTCCTTGATCAGCCCGTTCTCGTTGGCGCGTCGCTTGACCTCGGCCAGGCCGACTTTGGTGCGACCGACGCCGGCGATACCGGTGCGCTCGTTGCCCAGCAGGAATTTCGCGTAGCTCCAGCCCTGATTCTCTTCTCCGACAAGTTGATCGGCGGGCACCCGGACGTCTTCGAAGAAGACTTCGTTGACCTCGACGCTGCCGTCGATCAACTTGATCGGACGCATCGTGATGCCGGGGGTGTCCAGGTCGATCAAAAGGAACGAGATGCCGGCCTGCTTCTTGGGCGCCTGCGGGTCGGTACGGACCAGGCAGAAGATCCAGTCGGCGTACTGGCCGAGCGTCGTCCACGTCTTCTGACCGTTGACGACGTAGCTGTCGCCGTCGCGGATCGCGACGGTGCGCAGCGAGGCCAGGTCGGAGCCGGCCTCGGGCTCGGAGAAGCCTTGGCACCACCAGATGTCCAGGGCGGCCGTCGGTGGCAGAAAGCGTTCCTTGATCTCCTGCGAGCCGAACTCGGCGATCACCGGCCCGACCATCTTGGCGTTGAAGTTCAGCGGCTCGGGCACCGAGGCGAGCTGCATCTCGTCGAGCCAGATCTGATGCTGAGTAGTCGTCCAGTCTTTGCCACCCCACTCGACGGGCCAGGCCGGCACGGCCAGCCCGTGCTCGTGCAGGATTTTGTGGCTGGTGACGATGTCTTCATGGTCGTATCCGCCTTGGCGAGCGCGCTCGCGCAAATCCGCAGGGATCTTCGTCGTATAAAACTCGCGTAGCTCGTCGCGGAAGGCGGCTTCGTCCTTGGTGAGCGCCAGTTGCATGGCCGTCTCCTTCGTTGAATCTGTCGGACCTGTAATGCACGTTATCCGGCTGCCCAACCAACCAGTCAGGCGGCTCGATGCTGAATCGGTTATGCACAGTGAGCGGCCCATCCACAACGGGTGCTCGGTCGGGGCTTCTACGCCGATGCGGCGGCAGTGGGCGAACCTACCGTCGACGCATGCGAACAGAACTGCCCGCCGAGCGCTTGCACCGCCGGCTCGGTGCCGAGCCGAGCACCGACGACGACGCCGCCGACAACGATCCGAACTCGCTGTTGCCGCGATGGGTTCCGGACGGTTCGGCCCAGGACGGCTGGCTGGCCAAGATCCGTGCGGACCCAGGTCGCGCGGGCGCGGTCGCGCTGGCCGCCGTCGCGGCGATCGCCGTGCTGGTCACCATCTTCACGCTGATGCGCGAACAGCCCGCACCCGTGGCGTCGGCCAAGCTGCCGCCCGTCGACATGGCGGCTTCGGCAAGCCGCAGCCCCAGCCCGTCCGCTCGGCCTGACCAGCCGGTGGTGGTCAGTGTGGTCGGCCTGGTCCACGCGCCCGGCCTCGTCACGCTGGCACCCGGCGCGCGCATCGCCGACGCCCTCAAAGCGGCCGGGGGCACCACGGACGGCGCGGACACCATCGGGCTCAATATGGCCCGCCAGGTCGACGACGGCGAGCAGATCGTGGTGGGCATCGCGCCGGTCAAGGGGCAGCCCGCGGTCCTGGGCAGTTCGGTGAGCCCGGGATCGAAGGTGCCGGGCCCGACGAGTTCGGCACCCCGTCCGGCCAAGGGCGGGCCGGCGCAGCCGATCAACCTGAACACGGCGAGCATCGAGCAGCTGGACACCCTGCCCGGCGTGGGGCCCGTAATGGCGGCCGCGATCGTGGCCTGGCGTGACGCCAACGGCAAGTTCACCAGCGTTGACCAGCTCGGCGAGGTCGACGGCATCGGCCCCGGACGTTTGGAGAAGCTGCGCCCGCTGGTCCGTGTCTGAGCCCGGTGGCGCAATCATTCGGCGCCGACACCGCGGCCCGGCTGGATGCGCGCCTGGTGCCTGCGGCGCTGACCAGCTGGGTGGTGACCGCCATCGGAATCCTTTGGCCGATCGGCACGGTCGTCGGGTGGGTTTGCCTGGCGGCAGCGATGTCGGGCGTCGTGCTGTGGCGTTGCGGGGCCGGTCGACGACGGGCGATCGGCGTGGGGTTGCTTGCCGCGGGCGCCGTCGGGGCGGGTTTCGGTTTCGCAATCGCGTTGCGCGCCAACGCGGTCGCGCACCACCCGATCACCGCGGCGTTCGGTACCACCGCCGAGGTGGCCGTCACGCCTGTCGAAAGCGCGCGCACGGTCGGCCACGGTCGGCTGCTGTTCCGTGCCGAGTTGCGACAGCTCGGAGGCGGCGAGACAGCCGGACGCGTAGTGGTTTTCGCGCCGGCGCGCGATTTCGGTGCGCTGATGGTCGGCCAACCGATGCGGTTTCGCGGGCGCATCGCCTCGCCCTCGCGGCGTGACCTGTCGGTCGCGGTGGTTACCGCGCTCGGCGCGCCGACGATGGGCCGTGCCGGGCCGCTGAACCGCGGTGCATACGCCGTGCGTGCCGGGTTCGCCGACGCGGCCCGTCGCGCGCTACCCGCCGAGCAGGCGTCGATGCTGCCCGCACTGGTGCTCGGTGACATGTCGACGGTTACCCCGATCACCAGCCAAGAGTTCCGGACCGCCGGCCTGACACACCTGACCGCGGTATCGGGCGCCAACGTGACGATCGTGTGCGGGGCGGTGCTGTTCTCCGCGCGCCTGATCGGCCCGCGGGCCGCGGTTGGCCTGGCCGGCATCGCGCTGGTGCTGTTCGTCATCGTGGTGCAGCCCTCGGCCAGTGTGTTGCGGGCGGCGGTGATGGGTGCGATCGCGCTCGTGGGTGTGCTGTCGTCGCGGCGCCGGCAGGCGATCCCGGCGCTGGCGGCCACCGTGCTGGTGTTGATGATGCTGACGCCGCAGTTGGCCGTGGACGTGGGCCTGGCGTTGTCGGTGGTGGCGACGGCGGCGCTGGTAGTCATTGCGCCGGTCTGGTCGCGGCGTCTGGTGGCAGCGGGTTGGCCCAAGCCGCTGGCCGACGCTGTCTGCGTGGCGTGCGCCGCGCAACTGGTGACGGCGCCGCTGATCGCCGGCATCTCCGGTCGGGTCAGCCTGGTCTCGGCGGCGGCCAATCTCGCGGTCGCGGCTCTGATCGCGCCGATCACGGTCCTGGGCAGCGCCGCCGCGGCGTCGTGTCTGTTCTGGCCGGGCGGGGCGCAGCTGCTGATTCGGTTCACCGGGCCGGAAGTGTGGTGGCTGTTGCGGATCGCGCACTGGTCGGCGAGTGTGCCCGGCGCGAGTGTGACTGTGCCGTCGGGGTTTTCCGGGGTGCTGGTGGTCGGCGCCGTAGGACTGCTCGCAGTGCTGCTGTGGCGGTGGCGATGGTTCCGGGCAGCCATGGCGCTGGCCGCCTGTGCGCTGCTGGCCTGGTCGCTGTCCGGTCTGCTGGCAGGGGCCGGCGGACCTGTCGGCAAAACGTGACACGATCAACCGGTGAGCCGGCAGGATTCCGCACTACATCTGGTGTTGGGGGATGAGCCGCTGCTGGTCGAGCGCGCCATCGCGGACGTGTTGCGGTCGGCCCGCACGCGCGCAGGCACCGACGACGTCCCCGTCGACCGCGTCCGGGCCGGTGATGTCGGCGTCTACGAACTTGCCGAACTGCTCAGCCCGTCGCTGTTCGCCGACGAACGTGTCGTCGTCCTGGAATCGGCCGGTGAGGCCGGCAAAGAGGCCGCCGAGTTGATCGCCAAAGCCGCAGCCGACGTGCCCGCGGGCACCGAGCTGGTCGTCGTGCATTCCGGCGGCGGGCGGGCCAAAGCCTTGGCCAATCAGCTCCAGAAGCTGGGCGCCCAGGCGTATCCGTGCGCGCGGATCACCAAGGCCGGCGAGCGGTTGGACTTCGTGCGCAAGGAATTTCGCGCGCTGAAAGCGAAAGTCGACGACGACACGCTCGCTGCACTGCTCGACGCCGTCGGCTCCGACCTCCGTGAATTAGCTTCGGCCTGTTCACAATTGGTCGCCGACACCGGCGGGCACGTGGACGTCGCAGCGGTGCGGCGCTATCACCACGGTAAGGCCGAGGTGAAGGGCTTCGATATCGCCGACAAGGCCGTGGTCGGCGACGTCGCGGGCGCGGTCGAGGCGCTGCGCTGGGCGATGCTGCGAGGTGAACCGCACGTGGTGTTGGCCGATGCGCTTGCCGAAGCCGTGCACAGCATCGGGCGGGTCGGATCGCTGTCCGGAGACCCCTACCGGTTGGCTTCGGAACTGGGGATGCCGCCCTGGCGGGTGCAAAAGGCCCAGAAGCAGGCCCGGCGCTGGTCGCGGGACGCGGTGGCTACCGCGATGCGGCTGGTGGCGTCGCTGAACGCCGACGTGAAAGGAGCGGCCGCCGACGCGGACTACGCCTTGGAGGCGGCGGTGCGAAAGGTCGCGGAACTCGTCGCCGAGTGACGATGCGGACCGGGACGGTCCGCTGAGGAGGCGGCGCATAGGCACCGCCGAGTGACGATGCGGACCGGGACGGTCCGCTGAGGAGGCGGCGCATAGGCACCGCCGAGTGACGATGCGGACCGGGACGGTCCGCTGAGGAGGCGGCGCACAGGCACCGCCGAGTGAGCTGACTAGCTGCTGAGCTTGTTCAGAGCGTGGGCGAGCGCGGACTTCTTGTTCGCCGCCTGGTTCTTGTGGATGACGCCCTTGCTGGCGGCCTTGTCCAACTGGCGGTTGGTCGAGACCAGCAATTCGGCGGCCTTGTCCTTCTCGCCGGCCTCCGCGGCCTCGCGGAAGTGGCGGACAGCCGTGCGAAGCGACGACTTCACCGACTTGTTGCGCAGCCGGGCGCGCTCGTTGGTGCGGTTGCGCTTTTGCTGCGACTTGATGTTGGCCACGCGTAATTCCTTCTCAAATATCAGCGGCTTGGGGTGTCACGGTTTGCCGGAGCGTTTTGACGCTTAAGCGGCGACTGCCCAGGGTATCAGTCCGCCATGCAATCTCCCAAAGTCAGGGACCTGGACCTGCGGAGCTGGAAGATCTGATGCAGCATGGCAACGTGGCCATTCGAACCGTTCCCGCACAGACTAAGCGGCAAAAGCAGGGTAAGTCGCAGCATTTCGAGCGCATCTTCGACGGCTATAACGCCATCAATGGCTATTCGGATGCGTTTGACGAGATGTTCGACGCTCAGGGCAACGTTCGGGGACCGTACAAAGGCATTCATAAAGCGTTGGCGCCGTCGAGCACGGACGATCTCGACGACCGCGCCGAGGCGCTGAGCCGGGCGTTCGTCGACCAGGGTATTACCTTCTCGCTGTCGGGTCAGGAGCGGCCTTTCCCGCTGGATCAGGTTCCGCGGGTGATCTCCGCTGCCGAGTGGACGAAGTTGGAGCGCGGTCTCGTCCAGCGCGTCAAGGCCCTGGAGGCATACCTCGACGACATCTACGGCGACCAGGAGATCCTGCGCGACGGTGTCATCCCGCGGCGGCTGATCACCTCCTGCGAGCACTTCCACCGCCAGGCCGTCGGCATTCAGCCGCCCAACGGCGTGCGCATCCACGTCGCGGGCATCGACCTGATCAAAGACGAGAAGGGCATCTGGCGGGTCCTGGAGGACAACCTGCGGTCGCCGTCGGGTGTCTCCTACGTCATGGAGAACCGCCGAACCATGGCGCGGGTCTTTCCGAACCTGTTCGCCAGCCACCGGGTGCGGGCGGTCGACGACTACGCATCGCACCTGCTGCGGGCGCTGCGTAACAGCGCGGCCACCAACGAGGCCGACCCGACCGTCGTGGTGCTCACCCCCGGGGTCTACAACTCGGCGTACTTCGAGCATTCGCTGCTGGCCCGCCAGATGGGCGTCGAACTGGTCGAGGGCCGCGACCTATTCTGCCGCGACAACCAGGTCTACATGCGCACCACCGAGGGCGAGCAGCAGGTCGACGTCATCTACCGGCGTATCGACGACGTCTACTTGGACCCGATGCAGTTCAAGCCCGATTCGGTGTTGGGCGTCGCCGGCCTGCTCAACGCCGCGCGGGCGGGCAACGTGGTGATCTCCAGCGCCGTGGGCAACGGAGTGGGAGACGACAAACTCGTCTACACCTATCTGCCGACCATCATCGAGTACTACCTGGGCGAGAAGCCGCTGCTGGCCAACGTCGACACCTACCGGTGTTGGCTGGACGACGAGCGCGAGGAAGTGCTCGACCGGGTCGACGAATTGGTGATCAAGCCGGTGGAGGGTTCGGGTGGTTATGGCATCGTGTTCGGTCCGGAGGCGTCGGCCAAGGAACTGAACGCGATCAGCAAAAGCATCCGCGACGACCCCCGGGGCTGGATCGCGCAGCCGATGATGCAGTTGTCGACGGTGCCGACTCAGATCGGGGACACGCTCACCCCGCGCTACGTCGACTTGCGACCGTTCATCGTCAACGACGGGGAGGACATCTGGACGCTGCCCGGCGGCCTGACCCGGGTCGCGCTGGTCGAAGGGTCCCGGGTGGTCAACTCCAGCCAGGGCGGCGGGTCTAAGGACACCTGGGTGCTGGCCTCGCGGACCTCGGCCGAAGAGCACGAACTGGGCGCCGCCGAAGTGGTCAAGGCCTTGCCGGCGAAGGCCACTGCGGCCGACGAGGAAGCGGCCGAGAAGCCGCTCCAGCAACAGAAGCAGTCGCAGACGAAGGCCGGTCCGCGACGGCGCTCAGGCCAACACCAGCAACAGCAGCAGGCGGTGGTTCGCTGATGCTCGCGCGCAACGCAGAAGCGCTGTACTGGATCGGTCGCTACGTCGAACGCGCCGACGACACGGCGCGCATCCTCGACGTTACCGTGCACCAGTTGCTGGAGGATTCCAGCGTCGACCCCGACCACACGTCGCGAGTGTTGTTGCAGGTCTTGGGAATTGAAGAGCCGGACAACGAGCTGAACCTGTGGTCGCTGACGGACGTGGTGGCATTTCGGCAAAATACCCTGGGCGGTGGCAGTTCGATCGTCGACGCGATCACCGCCGCACGTGAAAACGCGCGCTCGGCCCGTGAGGTGACGTCCACCGAGACCTGGGAGTGCCTGAACACCACCTACAACGCGATGGGCGAACGCATACGTGCCGCCAAACGCCTTGGGCCCCACGAGTTCCTGTCGTTCATCGAGGGGCGCGCGGCGATGTTCGCCGGTCTGGCCGACTCGACATTGTCCCGTGATGACGGTTACCGCTTCATGATGTTGGGTCGAACGATCGAGCGGGTCGACATGACGGTCCGCATGTTGCTGTCGCGGGTGGGCGACAGTGCAGCGTCCCCCGCGTGGGTGACAGTGCTGCGCTCCGCGGGAGGCCACGACACCTACCTGCGGACGTATCGCGGTGTGTTGGACGCCAATCGGGTGGTCGAATTCATCCTGCTGGACCGGCGGTTCCCGCGGTCGATCTTCTACTCCCTGAAGACGGCCGAGCACCAGCTGGAAGAACTGGTGCGCAACTCGCACGGCAATGTCGGCACGATCTCCGAGGCGCAGCGACTGTTGGGCCGAGCCCGCAGTGAACTCGAGTTCGTCCGGCCGGGCGTGCTGCTGGAGTCGTTGGAGATGCGGCTGGCCGGGTTGCAGAAATCTTGTTCCGATGTGGGAGAAGCGTTGTCAGTACAGTACTTTCACGCTGTCCCGTGGGTGGCCTGGACTGACGCCGGCCAGCGCGATCCGGTACCGACCAAGGGGAAGAACTGATGTGGCGCACGCGCGTGCTGCATGCGACCGGCTACGCCTATCCGTCGCCCGCGACAGCCTCCTACAACGAAGCCCGACTCACGCCGCGATCTGATTCCCGGCAGAGCGTGGTCCTCAACCGGGTAGAAACCGTCCCGGCAACCAGGTCGTACCGCTATATCGACTACTGGGGCACCGCGGTGACTGCGTTCGACTTGCATGCGCCGCATACCGAATTGACGGTGACATCTGCCTCAGTGGTCGAGACCGAGAAGCCCGATCCGCCGGCTCGACAGCTCGGCTGGTCTGATTTGCTCAACGAATCCGTCGTCGACCGGTACGACGAGGTGCTGACCCCCACCTATCACACGCCGGCAAGCAAACGCATTGCGACCGTGGGCAAACGAATCGCCAAGGAGCACAGCCCCGCCGATGCCGTGCTCGCGGCCTCAGAATGGGTCCGCAGCGAATTGGACTATGTCAAGGGCAGCACGGGCGTGTACTCCTCGGGTCTGGACGCGCTTCGCGAGGGTAAAGGCGTGTGCCAGGACTTCGTCCACCTGTCACTGATGGTGTTGCGCAGCATGGGAATTCCCGCGCGGTATGTCTCCGGGTACCACCACCCCGACCCCGAAGCCGCGGTCGGTGAGACCGTCGACGGCCAGAGTCACGCCTGGATTCAGGCCTGGACCGGGGCTTGGTGGGATCACGACCCCACCATCGACAGCGAGATCACCGAGCAGTACGTGACGGTCGGGGTCGGGCGTGACTACGCCGATGTGTCCCCACTGAAAGGCATTTACTCCGGGCAGGGCGCTACCGACCTCGACGTGGTCGTCGAAATCACCCGATTGGCATAGCCTTTCGTCCTATCGTTCCGACATGGCGGAAATGACGCGGAATCACGAACCGTCGCCGGCGCTACTCGTGGGACTGTCGATGACGCTGCTGTTCGGCGGTCTGGGTATCGGGGTCGCGATCGGCGGGATCATGCCGTTGCCCTATGGGCCGGTCGCGGCAGTCCAGCGCTACGTGCAGGCCGAGGCGTTGGCGTTGCACGTGATGGCGGTCGCGGTGTTCGCATCGTCGGTGCCGCTCACGGTGTACGCCGCAACGGTCAGTTCGCGGCTGCGCCGGGTCGGCGTGGGCGGCGCGGGGCCGGCCATCGCGCTGACGGGCGGGACGCTGGCGGCCGGTGGGCTGGCTCTGACCGGGTTGCTGGGCTGGCTGATGTCGCGACCGGAGATCGCCGTCGACAACACGTTGGTACGGGCGCTGTATCTGCTGACCTTCCTGATCGGCGGTCCCGGGCATGTTGTGGCGCTCGGGATTTGCGTGGCGGGCATTGCGTCAGCGGGAACGGTGCCGCAGGTGACGGCGCGCGCCGGTATCGCAATCGCCGCGCTCTGCCTAGCCACGACGCTGGCGCTGGTCTGGACCGCGGTGGGGCCGATGTTGCCGGTGGCCCGGGTTGCCGCACTGACCTGGCTGCTGGTGGCGGGCGTGCAATTGTCGACACGCCGCAGCGGCCTGGTCCCAGGGGCTTGACCTGGCTGTTCATCCAAATTCGCCCAGCTACTTACACGTTGGCCAATATCGTCGTAGCCTGGATGTGAACCTGATCACACTCGACGGGAGGCTCGATGCGGATAGCGGACGTGTTGCGCGGCAAAGGTGACGCGGTGGTGACGATCAAGCCCGACGCGACGGTTGCGGAACTGCTCACTGGGCTCGCCGATCACAACATTGGTGCAATGGTGGTGGCGACGCCGGACGGTGTCAAAGGGATCGTCTCCGAGCGCGACGTGGTACGCCAGCTACACGCTCATGGTGCGTCGCTACTTTCCCAACCGGTCGAAAAGATCATGACGTCCATGCTCTCGACCTGTAGCAAAGAAGACACCGTCGACAGCCTCACTTTGCTGATGACCGAAAACCGGGTGCGACACGTGCCGGTGCTCGACGACGGAAAGCTGATCGGCATCGTCAGCATCGGCGACGTCGTCAAGACGAGGATGCAGGAGCTCGAAAGCGAGCACGAGCAGCTGCAGTCCTACATCACTCAGGGCTGACGCCGCTCGCTCAGCTCCAGGAGTAGTCACGGCGCAGGCGTGCCGCGACCCGGTCGAAGATCGTGCGGTCCAGAATGGCGCCCTCGCGTCGGATGCTCTCTTCGGGAACGTCGAGCACGCGGTCCAGGCGCACCCAACTGGGCCGGCCCTCGCCATCCCAACTGCCACTGCCGATGCTCACCCAATAGCGGTCGGTCGAGCGGCATTCCTGGCTCGACACCATCAAGCCGAGCAGCGTGGTGTGGTCACGCCCGACCACCAACACCGGTCGGTCCTTGCCCCGGGTTGGGTCTTCCTCGTACGTCACCCATGTCCACACAACTTCGCCGGGATCGGCGCGACCGTCGAGGTCGGGGGAGTAGACAATTCTGCGGGCGCGATGCGCGGTCGGCGCACTGTTTCTTGTGACAGGGCGACCTGCGGTGATCTCGGCCGGCGATTCGGTCGCGGTGCCGGCGAGCACGTCGAGCCCGATCTTGATGCCGCGCTGGACGGTCGGCGAATGTTGCAGCTGCCGAATCACTTTCGGTGCCTCGTTGAACACCAGATGCTCAGCTAGCCGCTGGAATGTTCTCCACGTTGACGGCATCTACGCAGCATAGGTGCGGACGGCGGGGTAGCGCTCGTGCCGCAGGCCCGACATCCCTTGCTCAAAGCCGGATGCCAATCCAGCTTGCTGCACAGGGAATTCTCAGCTTGGCCACCAATTTCGCCTCTCAGTTCTGAGCGACCGGCTTAGAACTTTGGCCGCCCGCGGTGCTGTCAGCGTGTCGGAAGCGCGTTCCGAGAACCGGACAATTCGCGCATCTGTCCCGCATATGGCCTGATGGCGCGAGGAAAAAAGCAAGTCGCTGCACAGCGCTCATCCGAACGTATGAAGAAACAAAGTTTCTTATCGGAAGACTTCCATAGCGCATAACTCCCTGTTATCTTCTTCTCAGGTTTCCAGCAGCGGGGTCAAGCTATCAGCCTATGGGGTGCTGGGGGGACTTCCGACGAAACGCCCGGATCGTCGGTGAACATCATTCGAAAGGTATTCCCTTGTCTATTCGCAAACTTGCTGCTGCCGCGGGTCTTGCATGCGGCGCGGCTCTCACGTTCGCGCCGCTCGCAGCTGCTGCGCCCGTCGATCCCACCCTCGTCACTGACACGCTCGGCAGTGAGGTGTCGTCGCTGAACGGCCTGTTCCAGTTCGACGCCCTCCTCAGCAGTGTCCCCAGCACCGACTACGCGCCGTCCGGCGTCGGCGGCCTGGACACCATCCTGCTGGCCGACGTTGCGAAGGACGCGCCAACCTCGGGCACGCCCTCGACCCTCGACTACTTGCTATACGGAGTGGACCCGATCAAGGCAGGGGTTTCCAGCGACTCGGGTGCTTTCAGCGAGTTCAACGGCGCGCTAACCCAGTTCTACAACGCCTACAACGTCGAGGCGTACTCGGCAGCCAACGGTGGCGCTCTGGACACCAACCTCAGCGACTACATCTACAACTCCGGGATCGTCAAGGTGCTGGATACAGCCGGCGAGACCCCGACACAGGCGTTTGACACCCTTTACAACAACGGCATTGGTGACCTGAGCGGTTTCTACCAAACCAACCTGTCGTTCCTTGACATCACGCCGCCCGCGACGACGGGGACAGCGGAAGCCGCCGCAGGCGCAAGTGGTCTTACTTCGACTGTCAGCAGCGAGATTTCGTCGCTGAACTCGTTGTTCACGCTGGACACCACCGCGGCGAACGTCCCAGCCGCCGACATCATTACCGCGGCGGATGGGTTCAAGATCATCGACCCAGCGGACGTGACCGCAGTCGAGAAGATTACGACCTTCAACGACCTGGTCTATGGATTCAACCCGGCCAATCTGACCACCGACCCAGGCGCCTACGACGTTCTCAACGGCGCGCTGGCTCGGTTTGACGATGCCTACAACATCGGCTTGTACGCGCTGGAGAACAACGGGGCGCTGCTTCCTGCGGCTGACTTCGCTACCGACTTGTTCGGAAACACAAGCTCGCTCACCACTGAGTTGGCTGGTCTGACCGCCTCGCAGGCCGTCACCGAGCTTCTCGGCAACGGGTTCAGCGACCTGCTGGGCTACTTCTGACCTCGGAAGGCTCAACTCGCAGTTCACGCTCCACAACGAACCCCCGGAGGCAACTCCGGGGGTTTCGTTTTGGGCCGAACCGACCCGCCAAAAGAATTAACGCGTTCGGCACACACTTAACCTGAACTCAGCTGATTGCCCAGATACGCTCAGGTTTGCCAGCAGCGGCGCTGGCCGATTTTGGTGGGTGCGCGAACCCCGTCGGCCGGGGACGCCGTGAAAGGCAGGAACATGGATATTCGCAAAATCGCTGTGGGCGTCTTCGCGGCCGGTGCGGCCCTGGCGCTCGCGCCGGTCGCCTCGGCGGACGATTTGACCACGACTGTTGACAGCGAGATCGCCTCGCTGAACTCGATTTTCGAGAGCCAGGCCGCCCTCGCGGGCGACTCTGCCGACGTCACCCTGGGGGGCACCGGCGTCCTGGACACCATCCTGCAGGCGGACGCGCCAGACGCGGCACCCTTCACAACCCTCGACTACGAGCTGTACGGACCTTGGGCCAGTGTCCTGCCCCTCGACGCGGAGCCGGGTGCGTACGACGTGTTCAACGGCGCGCTGGTCGAGTTCGACGACGCCTACAACACAGCGGTTTCCTTGCTCTTTACTGGCGATGCCCTGATTTCGCCCACCGACCTGCTTGGGGTCGCAGATGCCGCGCTCGATGATGGTTCGCTCACCGATGCAGCCCTGTTCGGCGACTACCTCAACACCGGCATAGCCGACCTTTTCGCGTACTTCTCCTCCCTGGCGGTGGGATAGCCTCCGCTTGACCACAAAGCCCCCGGAGGCGACTTCGGGGGCTTTGCTTTGGAAGACCGGTGCCGCGATTGTGCTGCGGCGCCCCCGGCTAGATACGCTGGTAGCGCCTAAGCCCGGCTTCACCAGGAGATTCCCATCAGCAGTTTCGCCGACCAGACCTTCACCGCGCCGGCGCAGATTCGGAACTTCTGCATCATCGCCCACATCGACCATGGCAAGTCCACGCTGGCCGACCGGATGCTGCAGCTCACCGGCGTCGTCGACGAGCGGTCGATGCGCGCCCAGTACCTCGACAGGATGGACATCGAGCGCGAGCGCGGCATCACGATCAAAGCGCAGAACGTCCGCTTGCCGTGGCAGCTAGACGGCACTAACTACGTCCTGCATTTGATCGACACCCCCGGCCACGTCGACTTCACCTACGAGGTCTCGCGCGCGCTGGAGGCATGCGAGGGCGCTGTGCTGCTGGTCGACGCCGCCCAGGGCATCGAGGCGCAGACGCTGGCCAACCTTTATCTCGCGCTCGACCGCGACCTGCACATCATTCCGGTGCTCAACAAGATCGACCTGCCCGCCGCCGACCCCGAGCGCTACGCCGGCGAGATCGCCCACATCATCGGCTGCGAACCCAGCGACGTCCTGCGGGTCTCGGGCAAGACGGGGGAGGGCGTCGCCGATCTCCTCGATCACGTGGTGCGCGAAGTTCCCGCACCGACCGGTGATGCCGACGCACCAACGCGCGCAATGATTTTCGACTCGGTCTACGACATCTACCGCGGCGTGGTCACCTACGTTCGGGTCATCGACGGCAAGATCGTTCCGCGCGAACGCATTCAGATGATGTCCACCGGCGCGACCCACGAGCTGCTCGAGGTCGGCATCGTCTCGCCCGAGCCCAAACCCTCGGTGGGACTCGGCGTCGGCGAGGTCGGCTACCTCATCACCGGTGTGAAGGACGTCCGCCAGTCGAAGGTCGGTGACACCGTCACCACTCAGCGCCACGGCGCCAAGGAAGCGCTGACGGGTTACCGCGAACCCAAGCCGATGGTCTACTCGGGGCTGTATCCCGTTGACGGATCGGACTATCCAGACCTGCGTGACGCACTGGACAAGCTGCAACTCAACGACGCCGCGCTGACCTACGAGCCGGAGACGTCGGTGGCGCTGGGCTTCGGCTACCGCTGCGGATTCCTCGGACTGCTGCACATGGAGATCACCCGCGAGCGCCTGGAACGCGAATTCGACCTCGACCTCATCTCGACGTCGCCGAACGTCGTCTACCGGGTGGAAAAAGAAGACAACTCCGAAGTCATCGTCACCAACCCGTCGGACTGGCCAGAAGGCAAGGTGCGCAGGGTTTTCGAACCGGTGGTGAAGACGACGGTGATCGCGCCGAGCGAATTCATCGGAACCATCATGGAGCTCTGCCAGTCGCGCCGCGGCGAACTCGGCGGCATGGATTACCTGTCGCCCGAACGGGTCGAGCTTCGCTACACCATGCCGCTGGGCGAGATCATCTTCGACTTCTTCGACTCGCTGAAATCGCGAACCCGCGGCTACGCCAGCCTCGATTATGAGGAGGCCGGCGAGAAGGAAGCCGCACTGGTCAAGGTCGACATCCTGCTCCAGGGCGAGCCCGTCGACGCGTTCAGCGCCATCGTGCACAAGGACGGCGCCTCGGCTTACGGCAACAAGATGACCACCCGGCTCAAAGAGCTCATCCCGCGTCAGCAGTTCGAGGTTCCGGTGCAGGCCGCCATCGGGTCCAAAATCATTGCGCGCGAGAATATTCGAGCAATCCGCAAGGACGTGCTGTCCAAGTGCTACGGCGGTGACATCACCCGCAAGCGCAAACTGCTGGAGAAGCAGAAGGAAGGTAAGAAGCGGATGAAGACCATCGGTCGGGTCGAGGTGCCGCAGGAAGCGTTCGTCGCCGCGCTGTCCACCGACGCCGCGGGAGACAAAGGCACGAAGAAGTAGCCATGCGGACGCACGGACTGGCAACGGCGTGCACGGTGGTTGCCGCGTTCGCCGTGGGCTGCAGTCCGGTAATTGCGGGAACGGCCAAGCCGGCGCCGAACTTGAGGCCGAAGCCGTTGACCGGCCGTGTCGTCAAGCAGGTGCCCCTCGACGGCAAGGCGCTGTCGAAAATGCTCGATCAACCGTTCGTGGCCCGTGCGCCTGCCAAATTCGGTGGCGCCGACATCCTCGACCAGCGTGAGGCGCCGCCGGAGTCGGCGGATTGCCTGGAGGTCACGGCAATGCTGCAAAACAGCGTGTACGGCCCTGCCAATCCCCAGACCGTGGCGTCGGTGTCGTGGTGGAACGACGGCGACCCGGCTCAGGTGATCAGCGTGATGGAGGGCGTCGTCACGCTGCCCACGGCGGCGGATGCCCAGGCACTGTTCGCGAAGTTCCCCGACCAGTGGCAGCAGTGTAAGGGGCAGACGACGACCGAACAGACCGGCCCGATCAGCACGTCGACGGTGATCAACGACATCCGAGTCACCGATTCCGTTGTCTCAGCGACGAATACCGCGACCTCGACGCTGCCCAACATGCCGGCGCTGCAGCCCACACCGCAGGCCCGCGCGGTCGGTGTCCGAATGAACTGCATCGTCGAGGTCGAGATGGTCTTCTTCGGCGACCGGCGGCCCTCGGACCCGGGATCGGCGGACCCGGACACCAGCGCGGTCGACGTCGCCCAAGCGATGATGGAGAAGGTCAGCGACCTGAGCTGACCAAGAAACCGCTGATGACGACGGACTCGCGCACCCGGGCAGACATGTGCCCCGGTGTCTGGCGCCCGTGGCAGGCCGACGACGGGCTGCTGATCCGCATCCGGCTGATGGGTGGCCAGCTGCCCACGGCAGCGCTGCGGCGCCTCTCGGAGGTCAGCCGGCAGTACGCCAACGGTGGCATCTACCTCACCCGGCGGGCCAATCTGCAACTGCGCGGCCTGCCCGGGGATGGCCCCCGATTGACGAACGACGTTGTGGCGGCGATCGATTCGACCGGCCTGATCTCAACGCGCACACACGAGCTCGTGCGAAACGTGCTGGCCTCGCCGCAGACCGGGTTGGCGGGCGGTCGAGCCGATCTGCGACCTATCATGACGCGTCTCGACACGCTGCTGTGCGCCGAACGCCGCCTCGGCCGACTGCCGGGGCGGTTCCTGTTCACGCTCGACGACGGCCGCGGGGATCTGCTGGACCGCCTCACCGGCGCTGGAAAGCGCGGCACCGACCTGGGTTTCGTTGCCCTGGGCGACGATGTGGTCCAACTGCGGGTCGGCGGTCACTGGGGCGACGTTGCACCGGTGAGTGAGGTTGCCGAGCGACTGGCCGATCTGGCATCGCAGTTCGTTGACGCGCGGGGAACAGGTGTCGACGCGCCCTGGCATATTCGCGAACTCGCCCAACCGCTGCGACCACCCGTACCAGCGGACTCGCGCATCCCGGTTGCGGCGCCGCCGCTGGCCTATGGAAAGGTCCCCGGTGGCACGCACACGCCCGCTGAGGAGGGCGTCTTGACCACTGATCTGGTCGAGTCGTTGCTCGAAAGCGCATCCGGTGTAAGCCATGTTGTCGTCACGCCGTGGCGCGGCGTGCTTGTCCCGAACGCACCGGAGGTATCCGAGTGACCCAGACGAGCCGGCCGACCCGACGCTACGACTACATCGCCGACGGTCCCGCGATCTACGCGGACTCGTTCGCCGCCATCCGCCGCGAAGCCGATCTGTCACGCATCCCGCCCGCAGCCGAAAAGCTGGCTGTCCGAATGATTCACGGAACCGGCCAGCCGGATCTCGTCGACGACCTGCTCATCCACCCGATGCTGGTGTCGGCCGCACGCTCGGCGCTGCAATCCGGTGCGCCCATTCTGTGTGACGCGCGCATGGTCGCCACGGGCATCACCGCCGGCCGGCTGCCCGCCGCCAACAAAGTGCACTGCTTCCTCAACGAACCCGGCGTGCCTGCCCTCGCGAAGCAGTGGAACACGACCCGCACCGCGGCGGCCGTCTCTATGTGGGAACCGTTGCTGCACAACGCAGTCATCGCGATCGGCAACGCCCCGACCGCACTCTTCCACCTCTTGGAGATGCTGATCGATGGCGCCCCTCGGCCCGCGGCGATCGTCGGCTGCCCGGTCGGGTTCATCGGCGCCGCCGAATCCAAGGACGCCCTCGCGTCGTTGGCCCCCGACCACGGCATCGACATACCGTTCGTCACGGTGCGTGGACGGCGGGGCGGCTCGGCGATCACGTCGTCGGCCATCAACGCCTTGGCCTCGGAGTCCGAGTGACGGCCGGTCGCTTCTACGGAATCGGTTTGGGTCCTGGGGATCCCGAGCTGATCACCCGCAAGGCGGCGCGGATCATCGGTGAAGCCCATGTGATCGCCTACCACGCCGGGGTGAACAAGCAGTCCTACGCGCGAACAATCGCCGCGGACCTGATCCCCGCCGACGCCATCGAAGAGGAGCTGCGCTACCCGCTGACCACCGGGACGACCGATCATCCCGGCGGCTACGCCGGCGCGCTTGCCGAATTCTACGAAGAATCAGCCGCCAGGCTCGCCGTGCATCTGGACGCCGGGCGCACCGTTGCCCTGCTCGCCGAGGGGGATCCGCTGTTCTACGGCTCGTTCATGTACATGCACGACCGGCTCAGCACCCGGTTCACCACCGAGATCATCCCGGGGATACCGGCATTCACTGCCGCGACGGCGGCCGTCGCCGCCCCGCTGGTCCGCCAGACCGACGTGCTGACCGTGCTCCCCGGGACGTTGCCGGAAGCCGAACTCGCGCGGCGACTGGCCGACACCGACGGCGCGATCATCATGAAACTGGGCCGCACCTTTCCGGCCGTCCGCCGCGCTCTCGCCGCCGCCGGGCGTCTCGATCATGCGATGTACATCGAGCGGGCCAGCCACCCGCAACAGCGTTGCATGCCGGTTGCCGAGGTCGACGAATCGACCGTTCCGTACCTGTCGCTGATCGTGGTCAACGGCGATTCGATCAACGGCCCGCGGTCACGCGTCATGGTCGAGGAAGCCCATCTCGCAACGGTTTCCAGCCCGACCAGCGCCGCCGAGCTTCTCGTCGTCGGCTTGGGGCCCGGGCCGGCCGAGTGGATGACGCCCGAGGCTTCCGCCGCGCTGGCCGAGGTGCGGCACGTGGTCGGTTATGCGCCGTACGTCGCGCGGGTCCCGCAGCGAGAAGGCCTGCAGCGGCACGCATCCGGCAACACCGTCGAAGTCGACCGGGCGCGCTTTGCGCTCGACCTCGCCGCACAGGGTGAGTCGGTCGCGGTCGTCTCCGGTGGCGACGCGGGAGTGTTCGGAATGGCCTCGGCGGTGTTCGAGGCTGCCGAGGACGCGCGATTCGCCGACGTTCCGATCCGGGTGCTGCCCGCTGTGTCGGCCGTGCACGCCGTCGCCGCGCTGGCCGGCGCACCGCTCGGCGCGGACTTCGCGGTGATGAGCCTCTCGGACCGGCTCAAGCCGTGGTCGGTGATTGAGCAGCGTTTGCGTGCGATCGCCGACGCCGATCTCATTCTCGCCATCTACAACCCGGCCTCGCGATCCCGCCCGGACCAGATCAAGCTGGCCCGTGAGATCCTCCTCGAACATCGGCGCGCCGACACCGTTGTCGTCGTCGGCCGGGACGTCGGGCGAGCGGAGGAATCGCTGACCGTCACGACGCTGGGTGAGCTCGACACCGACGCCGTCGACATGAAAACCCTTGTCTTGGTGGGCGCGTCGAGTACCAGAGTCACATCGAGAGGCCAGGCGTGGACACCCCGGTGGGTGCGATGACCGCCGTGCAGTTCGTCGGCGCCGGACCGGGCGCCGCCGACCTGATGACCGTCCGCGCCATCCGGCTGCTCGCGGCGGCCGACACCGTCTTGTACCCCGGAAGTTACCTCGACCCGCGCGTACTCGAGAGCTGCTCTGCGACAGCTGAATTGATCGACACGCAGAACCTCAACCTCGACGAGATCGTCGCCCGCATCATCGAGGCGCACCGCGCCGGGCGACGCGTCGTCCGATTGGTGTCGGGTGATCCATCGCTGTACAGCGCGGTATCGGAGCAGACCCGGCGGCTCGACTCGGCCGACGTGCCGTGGGAGGTCACACCGGGAGTACCCGCCTACGCCGCCGCAGCGGCTCGCGTCGGTCGCGAGCTCACCGTCCCACTGGTCGCTCAATCCGTCGTGCTGACGCGGACCCAGGCGCGCTCCACGGCGATGCCCGACACCGAGTCGCTGGCCGCCTTCGCCGCGACCCGCGCAACGTTGGTGCTGCACTTGGCCATTACCGCCATTGGCGAGTTGATGCAGGAGCTGACGGCGACGCACGCCCAGGACTGCCCGGTGGTGGTCGTGTACCGCGCGTCGCAGCCCGACGAGCTTGTCCTCCGCGGCACCGTCGCCGACATCGCCGATCAGGTCGAGGCAGCCGGCCTCAGACAAGCCGCCGTGATCCTGGTGGGGCGGGCACTGGGCGCGGACCCGCACGCGGGGGAGAGCCACCTGTATGACCCGCAGCGCGACCGGTCGGCTACTTCGTGAACGCCCACTGGGTCACCGCACGCGCGGGAGTCCACCCGGTGAACGACCCGACCGGCGCGGCATGCTCGACGTGAATGCGGGTCAATTCGCCACCGTGCTCGCCGTAGGCCGCGACGAGCACCGCTTCGGTCTCGACCGTCACCCCATGGGCGACGATCCGGCCGCCGCCGGGCAGCGCGTCGAGGCAACGCTGCACGACGCCGGGCCGACTTGCGCCGCCGCCGATGAACACCGCGTCCGGAGTAGCCAAGTCGCTCAACGAATCCGGAGCCGTGCCGCAGACCACCTGCAATGCGGGCACACCCAGCGATCGGGCGTTACGGGCGATCCGCTCGGCCCGCTGCGGGTCGGCCTCCACGGCAACGGTTCGACATGTCGGGTGAGCGCGCATCCATTCGATGCCCACCGAACCCGCCCCCGCGCCGACGTCCCACAGCAGCTGTCCCGGTGCGGGCAGCAGGCGGGCCAGTGCGGCGGCGCGCAGATCCCGCTTGGTGAGCTGGCCGTCATGCTCGAAGGCGTCGTCGGGCAGGCCGGGTGCCCATCCGGTGATCAGGGGTCCGTTCAGGTGCAGCGCAACGATATTGAGCCGTGGGGCGTCACCGGGGAATCGCGCGGCCGTCGAGTCGTGGATCGTCTCGTGAGCGCTGCCGAGGTTGCCCAGGACCACGAAACGGCTGGGCCCGTATCCGCGAGCCGTGAGCAACTCGGCAACGGCCGCTGGGGTTTTCTCGTCGGAAGACAGCAGCAAGATCCGGCGCCCGGGGGCGAGTTCGCGCAGCACCGCGTGCACGTCTCGGCCCACCACGCTGATCACGGCGCTGGATTCCGCGGACCAGCCGAGCCGGGCCCGCGCCAGCGTCACCGACGACAGATGCGGGACGACCGTTACTCGGTCGGCGCCCAACAGGTCGACCAGCGTGGTTCCGATGCCGCTCAACATGGGGTCGCCGGAGGCCAGCGCCACGACCCGGCGGCCCGCCAACTGCGTCAGCAACTCCGGCAGGGCCGCGCTCAATGGAGAGGGCCACGGCTGGTGGATCTGGCCGTCGGTGGCGGGCAGGGTTCCGAGTTGACGCGGGGCACCCAGCACGACCTCTGCCGAACCGACAGCGGCCTGCGCGGCGGGTGTCAGGCCGTCCCACCCGTCGGCGCCGACACCGACGACGGTCACCCGCAGGTCAGAGGTCGGCACGGCGGCGATGCTAGCGTAATGGCCGCGAGGCACCCCGCGAACAGGCGTAATCGATTCGTCGGGGGACCGAGGGAAGCCGGTGAGATTCCGGCACAGGCCCGCTACGGTGTTCCGTCGCGCCGCCCGATCGGCGGGTGCGTGAACGGTCAGTCCGATTACCGGCCTCGCACGAAACGAGCGGAGCCTCACCATGCCCCCTGCTGATCAGCTGTACCCGTTTCCCGCCGTCGTCGGCGGCGACCCCGATGCCCCCGGCGGCCTCGACGACATGGCGCTCGCGCTGGTTCTCAGCGTCATCGACCCGGGCATCGGCGGCGTGCTGGTGCGCGGCGAGAAGGGCACTGCGAAATCGACTCTGGTGCGCGCACTCACCCGGATCCTGCCGCCCATCGACGTGATCGCCGGGGACCGGTTTTCCACCGACCCGAGCCAGGCGAACCCATCCTCACCGGACGGGACGTTCGGCCCCGACTCGCCGGTGGAAACCCGGCCCGTACGACTGGTCGAGCTCCCGGTCGGCGCCACCGAGGATCGGGTGGCGGGATCGATCGATCTCAGGCAGGCGCTCGGCGAGGGTGTGGTGCATTTCGAACCGGGCCTGCTGGCCAACGCGCACCGCGGAATCCTGTACGTCGACGAAGTGAATCTGTTGCACGACCATCTGGTCGACCTGCTCCTCGATGCGGCCGCGATGGGCACCGTGACCGTGGAACGCGACGGCATCTCGGTGACCCACGCGGCGCGATTCGTGCTCGTCGGCACGATGAATCCCGAAGAGGGTGAGCTTCGGCCGCAGCTGCTCGACCGCTTCGGCCTCACCGTCGAGGTCGCTGCTCCGCGTGACCCGGCCTTGCGCGCCGAGGTGGTCCGCCGCCGCCTCCTGTTCGACGCCGACCCTGCCGCGTTCCGCGCCGGGTACGCGAATGCCGAAGAGCGACTTCGCAACCGGATTCAGCACGCGCAGTCAATCCTTTCTCGCATCCAGCTCACCGACGCGGCGCTGCTGCGGATCGCCGAAGTATGCGCGGCGGCCGGAGTCGATGGCATGCGCGCCGACATCGTGATGGCTCGGGCGACCGCAGCCCATGCCGCGTGGCACGACCGCGAACACCCCAATATCGACGACCTCCGCGCTGCCGCCAAACTCGCACTGCCGCATCGCCGTCGGCGCAATCCCTTCGATGCTCCCGGGCTCGACGACGACGAACTCGATGAGCTGCTGCCGCCCGACACCGACCAGGGCCCCGATCCCGACACCGACCCCGACGATCCCGGCGGCGGACACGACGCTCCCGAGCCGCAGACCGCCGGCAGCCAACGGGGCCCGACATCGCCACCACCCGTCGGCGCCGCCGAGCCTTACCGAACAAAGCTTTTCACCGTCCGCGGGGTGGGGGACGGGCATGCCGGGCGGCGCAGCCGCGCCCGGACGACCACGGGCCGGCGCACCGGTGCCAGCCCGCGGGCCGAGTCGGGCATCCATCTGGTCGAGACGGTGCGGGTCGCCGCGCCGCATCAAGCCGCTCGCGGCCGCCGCGGCGGTCGATTGCTCCTACAGCCCACCGATCTTCGCGGCGCCGTTCGCGAGGGACGCGAAGCCAATCTGGTGGTGTTCGTAGTCGACACGTCCGGGTCGATGGCCGCCCGCGAGCGGATGCGTCAGGTGAAGACGGCCATCCTGTCGCTGCTGCTCGATGCCTACCGGCGACGCGACCGGGTCGGGGTCATCACGTTCCGCGAACGGTCCGCCGAGATCGTGCTTCCGCCAACGGGTTCGGTGGAGATCGCGGCCAGGCGGCTGGACGGACTTCCGGCCGGTGGGCGGACACCGCTGGCCGAGGGGTTGATGACGGCGGCCGAGGTGGTGCAACGGGAGCGGCTGCGCGATCCGAGTCGGCGGCCGCTGCTGGTCGTAGTCACCGACGGCCGGGCCACCGCGGGACCCGATCCCGTTGCCCGGGCCCAGCGGGCCGCGGCGCTTCTGGTCAACAACGGTGTCGACAGCATCGTGGTGGACTGCGAAAGCGGCCGGATGCGAATCGGACTGGCCGTGACCCTGGCCGAGCATCTCAACGCCGAGCACGTGCCGCTGGCCCACGTCAACGCCCAGGCGCTGGCCGACATCGTCCGCGGCGCTACCACCCCCGGGGCGGCCTGATGCCACAGGGCCAGGTCTCCGTCGTGCCCGACGACAAGCTCACCACGCGGCAGCGCCGCAACCGGCCGCTGCTGATGGTGCACACCGGCGACGGCAAGGGAAAGTCCACCGCCGCATTCGGATTGGCGTTGCGCGGCTGGAACCAGGGCTTCCGCATCGGGGTGTTCCAGTTCGTCAAGTCGGCCAAATGGCGCATCGGCGAACAGACCGTGCTCGAGCGACTGGGTGCGCTGCACACCGAGACGGGCGAGGGCGGGCCCGTCGAATGGCACAAGATGGGGTCGGGCTGGTCGTGGAGTCGCAAGGCGGGCACCGACGTTGACCACGCCCAGGAGGCCGCGGCCGGTTGGGCCGAAATCAAACGGCGGATCATCGCTCAGACCCACGACCTCTACGTGCTCGACGAATTCACCTATCCGATGAAGTGGGGCTGGGTCGATATCGACGACATCGTCGACACTCTCGTCAACCGCCCGGGCCACCAGCACGTCGTGATCACCGGCCGAAACGCCGACCCGCGGCTGATAGAGATCGCCGACCTGGTCACCGAGATGGCCAACGTGAAGCACCCGATGGACGCGGGCCAGAAAGGCCAACGGGGCATCGAGTGGTAGCCACCGCTCTTCCCCGCATTGTCGTCGCCGCGCCCGCATCCGGACACGGAAAGACCACTGTGGCAACCGGATTGATGGCTGCCCTGGCCGCCCGCGGCCTGAAGGTGTCCGGCCACAAGGTGGGGCCCGACTTCATCGACCCCGGCTACCACGCCCTGGCCACCGGTCGACCGGGCCGCAACCTCGACCCATTCCTGGTTGGCGAACAGCGGATCGTCCCACTGCTGCTGCACGGCGCACTATCGGCCGATGTGGCCGTCATCGAAGGTGTGATGGGTCTGTTCGACGGGCGATTGGGTGCCGCCGGCGAGGCATCCACGGCCCATGTCGCGGGGCTGACGAACTCCCCGGTGTTGCTGGTGGTCGACATCTCCCACGCGTCGCGCACGCACGCGGCGGTGATCGCCGGACTGGCGGCGTTCGACCCGTCGGTCCGCATCGCGGGCGTCGTCCTGAACAAGGCGGGCAGCCGGCGACATGCCGACGAGGTCCGCGACGCACTGGGGCCGACCGGCATTCCGATACTGGGCGTCCTTCCCCGCGACGACGGCATTGCGACGCCGTCACGTCACCTCGGCCTGGTGCCCGCCGCCGAGCGCGTCGAATCCGAGCAGACACTCGGCCGGATGGCGGAAGTGATTGCCGCGCATGTGGATATCGACGCGGTGTTGGACCTCGCTCATGGGGCTGAACCGTTGGGCGCAACACCGTGGGATCCGACGCAGGAAATCCGGCCGCCGACGCCAGCCCGGCCCGTCGTCGCCATCGCCGGCGGACGCGCGTTCACCTTCCGCTACGCCGAGACCGAAGAGCTGCTCCGCGCCGCCGGCTGCGACGTGGTCGAATTCGACCCGCTGACCGACGCGAAGCTCCCCGCTGACACCGCCGGCATCTACCTCGGCGGGGGATTCCCGGAAGTCCACGCCGCCGAACTCGCCGAGAACCGTTGCCTGATGGCCGAGGTGCGGTCCGCCATCGCCTCGGGCGTTCCGACGGTGGCGGAGTGCGCCGGGCTGATCTACTTGTGCACTTCGCTCGACGGCACACCGATGGTCGGCGCCGTGCCCGCTGACGCGGCGATGACGCCCCTGCTCACGCTCGGGTACCGGACCGCCACCAGCCCGACGGATTCACTGCTCGCCGCACAGGGCCTCACCGTCACCGGTCACGAATTCCACCGCACGAAGACGACAGCGCTCGAGGGCCGACCGGCGTGGCAGCTTCCCGCGGGCTCCGAAGGCTTCGCCACACCGACCCTGCACGCCGCATACCTGCACACGCACTGGGCCGGTCACCCTGCGCTGGCGCAAAGATTCGCGCAGGCGGTTCATGCCGTCTCAGCAATTCACTAGCAGCACGGCACAAACCTCACAGCAGTCGGCTACGAATAAGGGTGTAAAGCGCTCAAGCGGAATACGAAAAGCGGGTGAGTCACTGTGCGAGGCTATGCGGCCTTTTTCTCCCTATCGATATTGGGCGCCGTGCTCTTGATCAGCGATGTCCTCGACACCAAGCGGCACCACACGTTCAATCTCGTGATCGTGACGATCATGTTCTGCGCAGCCGCCCTGGATCTTGCGCTGTGGACGCGGCGCCGACGGCTTCACCGGCGGATCGCGCTTTCGCGCAGTTCAGGCTAGCCCGCGTAGCCATTCGACAACATCGTCGACACCGGACACCGCGAGCACCCCGGGCGGTATGTCGGGTCGGCTGACGATGACGACCGGAATCCCCAACTCGCCGGCGGCTTGCATCTTCGGCCAGGTGTACTCGCCACCGGAGTCCTTGGTGACCAGCACGTCCGCGCGATGCTCGCGCAGCAGCGACAGCTCGCCGTCCAACCGATACGGACCTCGGTCGCAGACCAACTGCCAGGCCGGCGGTAACGCGAACTCGGGGTCGTCCACGACACGCGCCAGTACAGCCAGTTCGCCCAGCGCCGCGACGAACGCCTCCAGTTGCTGACGGCCGACGGTCAGCAGCGGTCGGGTACCCAGCTTTCGCGCCTCCTCGGCCGCAGCCTCGTGCGAGCTCACCCAATGCCATGACGACGTGGCCCGGTCGGCCCAGCCGGGACGCTGCAATCTCAGCAGCGGAACGCCTTCGTCGGTGCACGCACGAAAAGCATTGTCCGAGATCGTCGCCGAGAAGGGGTGGGTGGCATCGACCACGACATCGAAGTCTGCCAATGTTTTTCGTAGTCCGTCGACACCGCCGAACCCGCCGATCCGCACCTGACCCTCGGGCAGTCGCGGCCGGGCGACCCGGCCGGCCAGCGAACTCGTCACATCGACGCCGTCAGCCACCAGTCGCGCCGCCAGTGTGCGGGCCTCCGAGGTCCCGCCCAGCAACAGCACGCGGCGGACCATTACGGTCGCCGCAGCAGGTAAATGTCCATCACAAAGCCGGCCTCGGCGCGGGCCTGGGATCGGGCGTCGGCGATCTGCCCGGCGACGTCCCCAAGCCGTCCCGAGACCAACCGCTCCCCGCTGGCGCCGAGATTCGCCGCCCACCACACCGACCAGTCGTCCAGGCCGGTGCGGTCGAGCCGTTCCGGCGGCGGATTCAGCATCGCGACGATGTTGTCCTGTCCGGCGGCGACCGCGTCCTGCAGCAGGCGACCGGTGGTGACATGCACCGAGCGACCCACCTCGTGCAACACGATGCGGTGCCGTGCCGCCAGCACCTGCGGCGCGCTGATACCCGGCAGCACATCGAATTCTACTGGCACACCGAGCTTCTGGATCTTCTCGACAACCCGAATGGTCGAGTCGTACAGCGACGGATCACCGAACACCAGGAACGCCGCGGTGCCGCCACGCGTGCGCAGCACGTCGGCGTAGGCCTCGGCGCGGGCGTCGTGCCAGTCGGCGACCGCCCGCTGATAACCCTCGTCGTCAAGGCCGGTCGATCGGTCCCGTTCCGGATCACGCACCGCCACAACGTCGACCGAGCCGTCGGTATAGGCATCGACGATCTCCCAACGCAGCGCCAGGAGTTCGTCGTCAGGGCCTTTGAACGCGGCCAGCACGTAATCGACCGACCGCAGTGCGTCAGCCACCTCCGGGGTGACGTGCTGGGGTCCCATACCTACCCCCAGAATCCGGACCCGAACCGACTCAGGCACCGGCGCGGTCCTCGATGTCGCCCTCTACCTCCAGGTAGGCCTGCCGCAGCGCGGCCAAGGTCTCCGGCGACGGGTCTGCCCACAGGCCGCGGTCGGCAGCCTCCTGCAGTCGCTCGACCATGCCGTGCAGCGCCCACGGGTTGGACTTGTCGAGGAACTCCCGCGTCTCCGGGTCGAGAACGTAAGACTCGGCCAGCTTTTCATACATCCAGTCATGCACGACGCCCGCGGTGGCGTCGAAGCCGAAGAGGTAGTCGACGGTGGCGGCGAGTTCGAAAGCACCCTTGTAGCCGTGGCGGCGCATCGCCGAAATCCAGCGCGGGTTGACCACCCTGGCCCGGAACACCCGCGCGGTTTCCTCGGACAGGCTGCGGGTGCGCACCGAATCGGGTGCGGTCGAGTCGCCCACGTAGGCCTTCGGATCGGAGCCGGTCAACGCGCGGATCGTCGCGATCATCCCGCCGTGGTACTGGAAGTAGTCGTCGCTGTCGACGATGTCGTGTTCCCGAGTGTCGATGTTCTTGGCCGCCACTTTGATTCGCGCGTAGTTGGTGCGCATGTCCTCGGCGGCCGCGCTGCCGTCCAGCCCGCGTCCGTAGGCAAAGCCGCCCCACGCGGTGTAGACCTCGGCCAGGTCCCTGTCGTCACGCCAGGTGCCCGCTTCGACGACCTGCAGGATGCCTGCCCCGTACGAACCCGGCTTGGAGCCGAAAACCCGTGTCGTGGCCCGTCGCTCGTCGCCGTGATCGGCAAGATCGGCGCGCGCGTGTGCGGCTACGTAGTTGTCCTCGTCCCGCTCGTCGAGCAGCGCCACCATCCGTACCGCGTCGTCGAGCATCATCACCACGTGCGGGAAGGCGTCGCGGAAGAACCCGGAGATGCGGATCGTCACGTCGATTCGCGGCCGACCCAGTTCCTCGAGCGGGATCAGCTCCAGTCGGCTGACCCGCCGTGACGCCTCGTCCCACTCCGGGCGAACACCCAGCAGCGCCAGCACTTCGGCGATGTCGTCACCGGAGGTTCGCATCGCGCTGGTGCCCCACACCGACAACCCGACCGACTCGGGGTAGGTGCCGGTGTCGTCGAGGTAGCGCTGCAGCAGCGACTCCGCCATCGCCTGACCGGTCTGCCAGGCCAGCCGTGACGGCACCGCACGAGGGTCGACGGTGTAGAAATTGCGGCCGGTGGGCAGCACGTTCACCAGACCCCGCAGCGGCGAACCCGACGGACCGGGTCGCACGAAACCACCTGCCAGAGCGTGCATTACGGCATCCAGCTCGCCCGCGGTGCCCGCCAGCCGTGGCACCACCTCGGTCGCCGCGAACCGCAACGATGCCCGCACATCGGGTTCGTCGTGCAGCGCGTCGACGGCCCCGGGGTCCCACCGTGCGGCCTCCATCGCCTCGACCAATGCGCGAGCGCGGCCTTCGATTTCGTCGACCGCCCTGGTCTCGGCGCCGTCCTTCAATCCGAGCGCGGTGCGCAGTCCGGGCACGGCGTGGTCCTTGCCGCCCCAGACCTGGGCGGCGCGCAGGATCGCCAGCACCAGGTTGACCCGTGCCTCGCCGGCGGGCGCCTCACCGAGCACGTGCAGGCCGTCGCGGATCTGGGCGTCCTTGATCTCGCACAGCCAGCCGTCGACGTGCAGCAAGAAGTCGTCGAATTCGTCGTCGTCGGGCCGGTCGTCGAGGCCGAGATCGCGGTGCATCTCGGCGGCGCGCATCAGGTTCCAGATCTCGCCGCGGATGGCCGGCAGCTTTGCCGGGTCCATTGCCGCGATGTTGCCGTACTCGTCGAGTAGTTGCTCGAGTCGGGCGATGTCGCCGTAGCTTTCGGCGCGGGCCATCGGCGGGATCAGGTGATCGACGATGGTGGCGTGGGCTCGCCGTTTCGCCTGCGCGCCCTCGCCGGGATCGTTGACCAGGAACGGGTAGATCAGCGGCAGGTTCCCCAGCACTGCGTCGGTGGCGCAGGCCGCCGACAGCGCCGCGTTCTTGCCGGGCAGCCACTCCATCGAGCCGTGCTTGCCGAGATGCACGACCGCGTCGGCGCCAAAACCGTGCTCCAGCCAGCGATATGCGGCCAGATAGTGATGGCTGGCCGGCAGATCCGGGTCGTGGTAGATCGCCACCGGATTCTCGCCGAACCCGCGCGGCGGCTGGATCATCAACACCACATTCCCCGACCGCAGTGCGGCGATCACCAGATCGCCGTCGTCGTTGACGAACAGCCGTCCCGGCGCCGGACCCCACGCCTGCGTCATCGCGTCGCGCAATTCGGCGGGCAGTTCGGCTGTCCATTCGGCGTACTGCGCCGCAGTGACCGTCACCTGCGCCCCGGTGACCTGCTCGGTGGTCAGCCATTGTTCGTCCTGGCCGCCCGCGTCGATCAGCGTGTGCATCAGCTTGTCGCCGGCCTGCGTCTCGTCGTCGATGCCGAGCACGCCGAAGCCATCGCCGACGTCGTAACCGTCTTGGGAGAGGCGGTGCAGCAACCGAACCGCCGATGCGGGGGTGTCGAGGCCGACCGCGTTGCCGACCCGCGAATGCTTGGTGGGATAGGCCGACAGCACCAGCGCCAGCTTCTTGTCTTCGTTGGGGATCCGGCGCAGCATCGCGTGGTTGACCGCGATCGCAGCGACTCGTGCGCAACGCTCCGCGTCGGCGACGTAGTGAGGGAGTCCATCTTCGTCGACCTCTTTGAACGAGTACGGCGCGGTGATGATGCGCCCGTCGAACTCCGGGATGGCGATCTGCGTCGCAGAGTCCAGGGGCGTCACACCATCGTCGTTGCTCTCCCATTCCTCGCGCGACGATGTCAAACACAGACCTTGCAGCACGGGGATATCCATCGCCGCAATGCGCTCGATGTCCCATGACGAATCGTCTTCACCCGCGCTGGCGCCGGCCGACTTGGAACCTCCGGACGCCAGCATGCTGACCACGACTGCGTCCAAAGTGCCGAGCGCGTCGAATAATTCGTCGGGGGCGCTGCGCAACGAGGACGCGAAGATCGGTACACCGACCGCGTCGCCGGTCGCGTCGATCGCGTCGGCGAGCGCATGCGCGAAGCCGGAGTTGCCACTGACCTCGTGAGCCCGGTAGTACAGCACACCGACCCGTACGCTGCCTGCAACGGTGGGCCGCTCGGAGTAGCCCCACTCGGGGATCACCGCCGGCTCGTCGAATCCCTCACCGGTCAGCAACACGGTGTCGCACAGAAACGCGTGCAGCTGAGCGAGATTCACCGGGCCACCTTCGGCAAGGTACGAGTGTGCTTGTGCCGCAAGGCCGATGGGGACCGTCGAGCATTCCATCAATTCGGCGCTGGGCGTGCGCTCGCCACCGAGCACGATCAGCGGGAGACCGGTGGCCCGCAGGGTAGCGAGTTCCTCGGCCATCTCTGCCGAGGAACCCAGCACCCGGAGCACCACGACCTCGGCATCGCCGAGCACGTCCTGGATGGCCTGACGCGCCGGGTTGCCCAAGTTGTAGGTCGCCAGCGACGCGCGGGCCGACAGCAGATCGGTGTCGGACGTCGACAGCAGAGCGATGCGATGGGTCACGGGGTTCCTCCTCGGGGATCTCTGGACGCCGAGGCCCGCGCATCAGCTTAGAGGAGCCGGTTGGAATCGCTGCGTCTGCCGAATAGGGTGAGCCCGGTGAACGCGATCCTCAACTGGTGGGACGGCGTCGAGCTGTGGCTGTCTGGCCTGGGGTTTGTCTTCCAGAGCATTGTGGTGATGCCGGTCGTGCTGGCGCTGGCCTACCTGACCGCGGCGGCATTGGACGGCGCCTTGGGACGCGGTATCGGCTTAATGAACCGGGTCCGGCACATCGACGAAGAACCCCGATGAGCGCAAACACCGGAATGCCGCGATCACGGGTCACGCTGATCTTGGTGGCGCTGGTCGTATTGGTCATCGTCGCGTGGTTGTTGACGCGCTGACCTGCATTGGGTTCGGCTGCGGGTCCACAGCATTCTGTTAGGATTCGCCCATGCACGCAGCGTCCGGCAGTACCGAGTGCCACATCTTGGCACTCATTGCCGTGGGCGATTGCGCCGTCGCTGACGTGCATTGTTGTCGCTGACTTTCTGCCCGCCCGCCGAAATTCGTTTCTCCTTCGCAACGGGATCCGTCAGACGCCAAGCTCACTTCCGAAAGGTCGACCATTGTTCGACAACCACAAACCCCCGGTATGGCGGCACGCTGTCGCGTTGACCGTCACCGCGGGGATGATCGCCGCGTGCCACGGAGGCGCTAGCGACGTGGTCGGCGGCGGCGGATCCACCGGTGCGAACACCAGCATCACGCTGGTCGCCTATTCGGTGCCCGAGCCCGGCTGGAGCAAGGTGATCCCGGCTTTCAACGCCTCGCAGGAAGGCAAAAGCATTCAGGTGATCGCCTCGTACGGGGCATCGGGGGACCAGTCACGCGGTGTCGTCGACGGCAAGCCGGCCGACATCGTCAACTTCTCCGTCGAACCGGACATCACCCGATTGGTCAAAGCGGGCAAGGTCTCCAAGGACTGGAACAGGGACGCCACCAAGGGCATCCCGTTCGGATCCGTCGTGACACTGGTGGTGCGAAAAGGCAACCCCAAGCACATCGAGGACTGGGACGACCTGCTACGGCCCGATGTCGATGTCGTCACGCCGAGCCCGCTGAGTTCCGGCTCGGCGAAGTGGAACCTGCTGGCTCCGTACGTGGTCAAAAGCGTTGGTGGTCATGACCCGCAGGCAGGTCTCGACTTCGTCCGCAAATTGGTCAGTCAGCACGTCAAACTGCGTCCCGGGTCGGGCCGCGAGGCCACCGATGTATTCGTCCAAGGCAGCGGTGACGTCTTGATCAGCTACGAGAACGAAGCGATCGCGACCGAGCGGCAGGGTAAGCCGATCACCCACATCAACCCGCCGCAGACCATCAAGATCGAAAATCCGGTGGCGGTGGTGACCAGCAGTGCGCATCTGAATGCCGCGGTCGCGTTCAAGAACTTCCAGTACACGGCGGATGCCCAAAAAGTTTGGGCGGCAGCAGGATTCCGCCCGGTCGATCCCGCCGTGGCCGCCGAGGTCCGCGACCAGTTCCCGGCGCCGGAAAAGCTCTGGACGATCGCCGATCTCGGCGGCTGGCCATCGGTGGACACGCAGTTGTTCGACAAGAAGTCGGGCAGCATCACCAAGATCTACACGCAGGCCACCGGATGACGACGGCGATCACCCGAGAGATCACCGGGAACCCCGGTGGCGGTAAACGGTTGGGCCGCAACAAGTTGGTCAACAACGGAACATCCTTGCGGGTCGGGGTTTCGGTGGTGTGGCTGTCGGTCATCGTGCTGCTGCCGCTGGCCGCGATCTTCTGGCAATCGGTCGGTGGCGGCTGGGACGCGTTCTGGCTGGCGGTCACCTCGAACGCCGCCATCGAGTCTTTCCGGGTGACCCTGACGATTTCCGCGGGCGTCACGGTGCTGAACATGTTGTTCGGTCTGCTGATCGCCTGGGTCCTGGTACGCGACGACTTCCCCGGAAAGCGCCTGGTCGACGTGATCATCGATCTGCCGTTCGCGTTGCCGACGATTGTGGCCAGCCTGGTGATGTTGGCGCTCTACGGAAATCACAGTCCGGTCGGTCTGCACTTGCAGCACACCGGATGGGGCGTGGGTGTGGCCCTGGCCTTCGTCACGCTGCCGTTTGTGGTCCGGGCCGTGCAGCCGGTGCTGCTCGAGATCGACCATGAGACCGAAGAGGCCGCCGCGTCACTCGGTGCAAACAACGCCACGATCTTCACTACCGTGGTGCTGCCGTCACTGACACCGGTGCTGTTGACCGGTGCGGGGTTGACATTCGCGCGGGCAATCGGCGAGTTCGGGTCCGTCGTGCTGATCGGTGGTGCGGTGCCGGGCAAGACCGAAGTGTCCTCGCAGTGGATCCGCACCCTGATCGAAAACGACGACCGTGTCGGCGCCGCCGCGATATCCATTGTCTTGCTGCTGATCTCGTTTGTGGTCCTGTTCGTGCTGCGCACCGTCGGATCGCGCGCGGCCAAGCGTGAGGAGCTGTCGGCATGACCCTCTCGTCGCCGGTTCGCTACTTCCTCCGCTTCCTGGCCCTGGCCTATGTGGCGGTGCTGCTGGTCGTCCCGGTCGGGCTGATCTTGTGGCGGACCTTCCAGCCCGGCATCGGCCAGTTCTTCGATTGGATCAGCACGCCGGCGGCGATCTCAGCGCTGAACTTGTCGGTGCTGGTGGTGGCGATTGTGGTACCACTCAACGTGCTCTTCGGCATCCCCACTGCGTTGATGCTGGCGCGCAACCGGTTCCGCGGCAAGGGGGTGCTGCAGGCGATCATCGACCTGCCGTTCGCGGTGTCACCGGTGGTCGTCGGCGTGGCGTTGATCGTCTTGTGGGGCTCAGCGGGACTGTTCGGCTTCGTCGAACGAGACTTCGGCTTCAAAATCATCTTCGGCTTACCCGGCATCGTGCTGGCGAGCATCTTCGCGACGCTGCCGTTCGTGGTGCGCGAGGTCGAGCCGGTGCTGCACGAGTTGGGCAACGACCAAGAGCAGGCAGCCGCAACATTGGGTTCGAATTGGTGGCAGACGTTTTGGCGAATCACCCTGCCGTCGATCCGGTGGGGGCTGACCTACGGCGTCGTGTTGACCATCGCCCGCACACTCGGCGAGTACGGCGCGGTGATCATGGTGTCGTCGAACCTGCCGGGGCAATCGCAGACACTGACTTTGCTGGTGTCCGATCGCTACAACCGCGGCGCCGAGTATGGCGCGTACGCGCTTTCGACGCTGTTGATGGCGGTTTCGGTATTGGTTCTGATCGTTCAGGTGATTCTCGATGCTCGTCGCAATCGAGCGGCCAGGCAGGTATGACAGGGGAGCCATGACCAACGCAATCACTGTGCGGGGCGCCAACAAACGCTACGGCGACTTCGTCGCGCTGGACAACGTCGATTTCGACGTGCCCGCCGGCTCGCTGACCGCACTCCTCGGGCCCAGCGGGTCGGGCAAGTCGACCCTGCTGCGGGCCATCGCCGGACTCGACCAACCCGACACCGGAACGATCACTATCAACGGCCGCGACGTCACCGGAGTCGCACCGCAGCGCCGCGGCATCGGGTTCGTGTTCCAGCACTACGCGGCCTTCAAGCACCTCAGCGTTCGCGACAACGTCGCCTTCGGGTTGAAGATCCGCAAGCGACCGAAGGCCGAGATCGCAGAGAAGGTCGACCACCTGCTGGAGGTGGTGGGTCTCAGCGGATTCCAGACCCGTTATCCCAGCCAGCTTTCCGGCGGTCAACGTCAGCGCATGGCTCTAGCGCGAGCACTCGCCGTCGACCCGCAGGTGCTGCTGCTCGACGAACCGTTCGGGGCCCTCGACGCGAAGGTCCGCGACGATCTGCGTGCCTGGTTGCGACGCCTGCACGACGACGTCCACGTCACGACGGTTCTGGTCACCCACGACCAGGCGGAGGCGTTGGATGTGGCCGACCGGATCGCAGTGCTCAGAGACGGACGGATCGAGCAGGTCGGCCCGCCGAGCGCGGTGTACGACACTCCGGCCAACGCATTCGTGATGTCGTTCCTGGGCGCGGTCTCTTCGCTGAACGGCAATCTCGTTCGCCCGCATGATATTCGGGTGGGTCGCAGCCCCGACATGAAGATCGCCGCCGATGACGGTGCCGCGTCCACCGGCGTGGTCCGGGCGACCATCGACCGGGTGGTGATGCTGGGCTTCGAGGTGCGGGTCGAGTTGACCAATGCTGCCACCGGCGGGCCGTTCACCGCTCAGATCACCCGTGGTGACGCCGAGGCGCTCGGGCTGAAGGAGGGCGACACCGTCTACGTGCGGGCCACCCGGGTGCCCACCATCCCCGAAAAAGTATTGCCGCGCAACGATGCTGACGTCGACGAGATCACCGTGAGTTCCAGCTGAAGGCTGGTCCGAGTTTGATCGAGCCGACTCGGTCGGCACTGAAGTGCGCTACGCATCCGGCGGCGTGACTGTCGAGCTGTTTCCACTCCGTGCCGGGCGACCACGCGTCGACGTGTAGCTGTGGGTCGCGGCTCGCGGTGGGCGAATAGTTGGAAAGCTCTGCCTTGCAACGATTCTCGATTTGGTGCTGTTCGTGGTCGCTGTCCGGGAAACGCGACAGAGCGAGCATTGCGAACAGTTCGTCGGTATGGGGCTTGTCGCAGTCGACCGGCGAATTGATGTTCTGCTGGTAGCAAGTGCCGACTTTCGCCGATTGGATCGGACCCGTGATCAGCCCGGACTTGGGCCATTCGACATAGGCCCAGATTGCCACCCACAGCACGGAGATCACCATGCCGGCTATGGCCAGCCCGCGGCCGGGCTCCCGGCTGTCCCGGGTTTTGACGAACGTCACGATCCCGGCGATCACACTCAGCGGTACGAGACTCACCAAACCGAGCAGGAACGTGGCGACCGCCCACTTGTTGACGGGGCGGTCGGGATCGGCCGGATCGGCGTCTGGCGTTGGTAGTGTCATGGTGAGGGCTACCGTAACCCGCTGTTAAGCCTGCATCAATGAAACCGCAACCATAATTCCGGCTAGGCCGCGGCGCGCAGCGCGATCGCCGCGTCGAAGCGGTCCAGCACGGTCTCCGCGACCAGCCGGTGAGCACCAAGCGGCGCCGCCATTGGAATACCGTCGGCCGCAGCGAAAGTAGCAACCCGGTCGGTCAGCCGGCCGGGCGCCAGGAACCACGGCGCGATGACCACCCGACGGGCACCGTTGAGGCGCAGGAAGTCCACAGCCTCGGCCGGTGACGGTCCGTTCCCGGTGGCGAACGCCGTTGTCGTACAAGCCCAGTGAGTGCCCGCACCGAGCTTGTCGACAACCGTCGCTGTTCGGGCGTTGGCCGCGGCATGCGTCGAGCCGATCGCGACAACGGCCACACCCAACTCCCGGTCACACGTGTCGACGCCGAGTTCGGCAAGGCGCTCATGTAAGACGGACACCAAGCGATCATCCTCACCGAGCACCTCGGCCTGTCGAACGGGCATGCCGCATCCGGCGATCTGCTCAGGGATGTCGATGCGCGCGTGGTAGGCGTCGGCCAGCAGGAACGGAGTGACGACCGCACCCGGGGCGAGCACGTCAGGCAGGCGTGGCGTATTGAGATCGCAGAACGCGACCCGCACCCGCAGGCCGGGCCGCATGTAACGAATCCGATTCGCCACCGCGCGCGCATTGACCGCCGATCGCGGATCCCTGCTCCCGTGGGCCGCAAGCACGAGCATCACGAAGCGTGCAGCCCGCATTCCGTTTTCGACAGGCCCTGCCAGCGCCCACTGCGCGGGTCGGCACCCTCGACCGGCCTGGCCGTGCAAGGCGCGCAACCGATCGACGGATAACCTTCGTAGACAAGCGGATTGACCAGCACATCGTTCTCGTCGATGTAGGTCTGCAGGTCGTCGTCCGACCAGGCGGCCAGCGGGTTGATCTTCACCAGCCCGAACGCCTCGTCGAAGCTGACCAGCGGAGCGTTGGCACGAGTCGGTGCTTCGACGCGGCGCAGACCGGTCACCCATGCGGAGTAGCCGCGCAGCGCCTTACCGAGGGGCGCCACCTTGCGCATCCGGCAGCATTCGCTTGGCTTACGGGCGAACAGGTCCTTGCCCATCAGTTCGTCCTGCTCGGCGACGCTGTGCTCGGGCGTGACGTTGAGCACCCGGACGTCGTAGACCGCCTCCACTGCGTCGCGGGTACCGATGGTCTCCACGAAGTGATATCCGGTGTCCAAGAACAGCACTGGCACGCCGGGTCGGACCTTGGCCGCCAAATCCACCAGCACGGCGTCCTGCATATTGGAGGCCACTACGTAGTTGCAGGTCGCGGTGGACCGGGGTCCGCCGACGCCGCCGAAGTTCTCGTCAGTCCAGCGCAACAGGTCTGCGGCGCTGGCGCCCTCCAACTCCGCGGCGCCCTTCTCGGCCAGCTCCCGTAATTCCGCTTCGGTCAGGTTGCTCATCGCAGATCTGCCTCCTCGGCACGCAGCGCCCAGTTCGCGAAGCGCTCGTCACCCTCTCGTTGCTTCACGAAGTTGCGCACCACGCGATCGATGTAGTCGCCGAGCTCGTCGCTGGTGACTTTGTGCTGCCGTAGTTTTCGCCCGAAGCCACTATCGAGCCCCAGACTGCCCCCCAGATGAACCTGAAATCCTTCGACGGAATTCCCATCGCCGTCGTCGACCATCTGGCCCTTGAATCCGATATCGGCAACCTGGATGCGGGCACACGAGTTCGGGCAGCCGTTGATGTTCACGGTGACCGGCACGTCGAGTCGGGTGTTGAGGTCTTCGAGTCGGCGCTCCAGTTCGGGCACCAGCGACTGAGAACGCACCCGCGTCTCGGCGAACGACAATTTGCAGTACTCGATCCCTGTGCAGGCCATCAGGTTTCGACGCCAGTGCGACGGCTTCGACGGCAGCCCCAACGCGTCCAGGCCGGCGACCAATTCGTCGAGCTTGTCGTCGGCGACGTTGAGGATGATCAGCTTCTGGTACGGGGTGAAACTGACTTTGTCCGATCCCGCCTGCTCGGCCAAGTCGGCGACATTGGACAGGATCGTGCCGGATACCCGGCCCGCGATCGGTGCCACGCCGACGGCGTTGAGCCCGTTCTTCAGCTTCTGGACACCGACGTGGTCGATCGGACGGGTCAACTGCTGCGGGGCCGGACCGTCGATGAGTTTGCGCTTGAGGTACTCGGTTTCGAGCACCTCGCGGAACTTCTCGATGCCCCAGTCTTTGATCAGGAACTTCAACCGGGCCTTGGCCCGCAATCGCCGGTAGCCGTAGTCACGGAACAGCGATGTCACGGCCTCCCAGACGTCGGGCACCTCATCGAGTGGAACCCACGCACCAACCCGTTGCGCCAGCATCGGATTGGTGGACAACCCGCCGCCCACCCACAGGTCCAAGCCGGGGCCGTGCTCGGGATGGTTGACGCCGATGAAGGCGATGTCGTTGATCTCATGCGCGACGTCCTGCAGACCCGAGATCGCGGTCTTGTATTTACGCGGCAGGTTCGAGAACTCCGGGTTGCCGATGTAGCGGCGGACGATTTCGTCGACCGCCGGCGTGGGATCGAGCACCTCATCGACCGACAGACCGGCCAGTGGAGAGCCCAGCACCACACGGGGGCAGTCGCCACAGGCCTCGGTTGTATGAAGTCCGACGGCGGCCAGCCGCTCCCAGATCTGCGGGACGTCTTCGATCTGAATCCAGTGGTACTGAATGTTTTCCCGGTCAGAGATGTCGGCGGTGTCTCGGGCGAACTCGATGGAAATCTCGCCGAGGGTACGCAGCGCGGCGGTCGAGATGGCCCCGCCGTCGCAACGCACCCGCATCATGAAGTATTTGGCCTCGAGCAGGTCGATGTTCTCGTCGCCGGTGAAGCTGCCGTCGTAGCCCTGCTCGCGCTGGGTGTAGAGCCCGGCCCACCGCATCCGGCCGCGCAGGTCGTTTTTCTCGATGCTGTCGAACCCGGTCTTCGCGTACTGGTTGATGATCCGGTCGCGCACGTTGAGCGCGTCGTCGTCCTTCTTGAACTGCTCGTTGGGATTGAGCGGTTCGCGCTCACCGAGCGCCCACTGGCCCTGGCTCTTGGTCGGGCGGGGGGACGTCATGCGGCATTTCTCCTCGGGTGGAGTAGCCGGCTTGGACCGCGCAAACCACCGGTGGCTGTCCCGGTGGCGCAGATCCGGGAGCCAGCTGGAACTCAGGTGGTCGGGTCTACGAAATCAAGCCAGACAGCGACAGCTGCATACACGCTTGAAATCGACATGACGGCGCGCCACCAACGGGATACGAAATTGGCTGTGGCGGGCAACGGTCACCCGACCATTGTGCCACGAATATCGTTTGCGTCCGCTACCAGGGGGTAATTCCGCTCACAGTGAGCGAAACTCTGCCGGTGGCCGTGCCACTCCACGCATCACCACGGCTGGAGGTTGAGCGCGTGCTCCGGGATATTAGGAAGTCGTGACGGCATCCACTTCGCCGGTCGGCCTGCCCGACCTGCAACTCAGCGCCGACGGGCCGTTCGGCATCTACGTGCATGTGCCGTTCTGTTTCACCCGCTGCGGCTACTGCGACTTCAACACCTACACCCCGGCGGAACTGGGCGGCGTCAACCCGGACGCGTGGCTGGAGAATCTGGCCGCCGAGCTCGAGTTGGCCGCCGCCAGGCTGGGCGGACCAACCGTGCAGACCGTCTTCATCGGGGGCGGGACGCCCTCGCTGCTGGGGCCCGAGCGCCTGACCCGGTTGCTGCAGTCGGTGCGGAGCAACTTCCAGCTGGCCGCCGACGCGGAGGTGACCACCGAGGCCAATCCCGAGTCGGCCTGGCCGGACTTTTTCTCGGCCGCCCGCGCGGCGGGCTGCACCAGGGTGTCGCTGGGCATGCAGTCGGTGGCCCCGCACGTGCTGGGTGTTCTCGACCGGATCCACACCCCCAACCGGTCGGCGGCGGCGGCCCGTGAGGCGCTCGCCGAAGGATTCGAGCACGTCAGCCTCGACCTGATCTACGGCACACCGGGGGAAACCGACGACGACCTGCTGCGCTCGGTCGACACCGCGATCGAAACCGGCGTCGATCACGTGTCCGCTTATGCCCTCGTCGTCGAAGACGGGACCGCGATGGCACGCCGGGTCCGCAGCGGCGAACTCGCCGCCCCGGATGACGACGTGCTGGCTCATCGTTACGAGCTGGTGGACGAACGCCTTTCGACGGCCGGGCTCCAGTGGTACGAGGTGTCGAACTGGAGTCGTCCGGGTGGGGAATGCCGGCACAATCTGGGCTACTGGGACGGCGGTCAGTGGTGGGGTGCCGGCCCCGGCGCGCACAGCTTCGTCGGTTCCACGCGTTGGTGGAATGTCAAGCACCCCAACGCTTATGCGCACATTCTCGAAAGTGGGGCGCTGCCGGTCGGCGGCTTCGAGCAATTGGATGCCGCCAGCCGCCACACCGAAGAGGTCCTACTGCGGATCCGGCTGCGTCAGGGTCTGGACACCGAACTGCTGAATGACGCTGAAAGCGAGCGCGCCGAGCGCGCCATCGATGACGGCTTGCTGACTCGCGAAGGCGAGCGTCTGGTGCTCACCAATCGCGGGCGTCTGCTTGCCGACGGCGTTGTGCGGGATCTGCTCGGTTAGGGCATCAGAAGGGCGGTGGATCGTGAGATGCCGCGCGTTGTCGACACTGCTCGGCAAGTCGCTCCTCGGCGATGCGGGCCTCGTTGATCCGGCGTTCCGAGGCGATGCGGGTAGCGCGCTCGGCGGCGCGGGTACGACGGCGACCCGGCATCATCAATCCGCGAGCTGCACTTGGTGTCTCACTGCCGCGCGGGAACTTCAGCTCGCCGGTCGGATTGGCCAACGTGGGAAAGAACAGCGCGCCAGTGGGTTTGGTGGTGTAGATCTGACCGCTCGGTGACGTCCACCGCACAGTCCCATCAGGTAGCTGCACGTCATGCCAAGCCGTCCAAAAAGTCTTCAGAAGATGATGGTAACGGCACAGCAATTTCAAATTCGACGCGTGGGTCGGGCCCGCCGGAAACGGCATCGTGTGGTCGAGATCGCATACCTCGGCCGGTTTGTCGCAGCCGGGGAATCGACACGTCATGTCCCGGCAGCGTACGAACTCCGCCAATGCTGCCGACGGCCGATAACCTGGCTCGGGGCCGGTCGATGGCAATACCAACGGCTTAGTTTTGGCTGTTGTCGCCATGTCACGCACAGTGTTTGAGTCCAGCGGGCCGAACTTCTGCAGGTATCCGGGCGACTGTGAATCACCGCTGATTGTTGCCTGCTCGGCGAAGACATGAATTACCACCTCGGTGGATGGCCGCCTTTGCGCTGCCGAGCATTCGGGCGCACCACATTCGCAACGCATCTCGGTCAGCCCGGCGACCAGTGCGGCCAAGGCATCCGCCCGGCGTTGCGGCTTGGTGCGCGGATCTGTTGCGCAGACCGTGCCGGCGATCGAGTCCAGCTTCTGATCCAAAGCCACGCCGTCGGTGGCGTGCAGCTGCGCCCAGACTCCGGCCAAACCCGCATCCGTGGCTGCGATTTCGACGTAGCGGTTCTCCGTGCGCTCCCGCGGAACTCGCTTACCCGCTGGATCAAATCGCATGACCCACATATCGATCCGCTCGAAGAGCCTCGGCCCGGATAACCGCATCCATTTCGGCGCATGCCTAGCGACGGCGGCATCCAGCTTCGCGATCAAGGCCGGATCTCCAACCAGCTCGGTGCGGGATACGACCGCGGCCATCATGCGGAAGTCAATGAGTCCTCGCGCGAATACTTCGGCGACTCGGGGCAGCCGCTCACGCAAGGCGATCGCATAGTGCAGCCGGCCACGGGCTCGCCCACGGCTGATGCCCAGAGCCGCGCCAACTTCGGCGACGACATTCTCGTGGCCGTCGATGGCCCAGTTCTCGCGATCGACATCGTCCTCGGGTGCACGGCGCGCGTACAGCTCGCCGATCGCCGCCAACTCGCGCCCACACGAGGCGTTCTGCTGGCGGGCCGCAACGGTGATGGCGTCCACCACCCCGGCGTCGTCCACTCCGACAAAGGTCGGCATGGCCTGCGCCGATGCATCGAGTTCGAACATGTGTTCGATTCTAAACCAGGGGTACGACACGAGATCGCACGCTATTCTCGCCCAGCGGCAACCGGGGTTCCGCAATCGTGCCGATCGCATCCCCTGGGAGCGCATTTGGTGTCACGCTGACCGGATGACAGAAGCCGAAGGGTATGTCGATCAGGCGGTGGCCGGTCTCGCCGAGCCGCAGCCGATGTACAAGGCGTTGCGTGAGTCGACACCGGTGTTCCGGTCGCCGCAGGCGGTCGTGCTCAGCCGGCTGGCCGATATCGAGATGGCGCTCAAGCGCACCGAGTTGTTCTCGTCGAGCATGGACGCCGTCGATCTGGGCAATATCCGACCGTTGATCCCGTTGCAGATCGATCCACCCGATCACTCCAAATACCGCCGCATTCTCGATCCGCTGTTCACCCCGCGGGAGATGGCCAGACGGGAGCCTCAGGTCGCCGAGTTGGTGAACGAGATGATCGATCGCTTCGCCGACCGTGGCGAGTGCGACTTTCACGAGGAGTTCGCCGTGCCGCTCCCGTGCACGGTGTTCCTGCAACTGCTCGGCCTGCCGTTAGAAGACCTCGACCAGTTCTTGGAGTGGAAGGACGGCGTGATCCGCCCGGAGGGTGACTCCGGATACGACCGCAGCCACGAGAACATGGCGCCCGCCGCGCAGCAGATCTACGACTATTTTGACCGCGCCATCGACGATCACATCGCCAATCCCCGCGACGACGTGTTGTCTTCGCTCATCGCGGCGCAGATCGAGGGAGAACCGCTGACGCGGGAGGAGATTCTCGACATCTGTTTCCTGTTTCTCATCGCGGGCCTGGACACGGTGACCGATTCGCTGGATTGCTTCTTCGTTTATCTGGCCCGGCACCCCGAGCACCGACACCAGCTTGTCGAGCAGCCTGATGTTCTCCCCAGTGCCATCGAAGAATTATTGCGCTGGGAGACACCAGTTCCCGGCGTTGTGCGGGTTGCCACCGAAGATGTCGAGGTGAGTGGTTGCCCGATCAGCAAGGGGGAGCGGGTCAGTCCGCTGCTCGGCGCGGCGAACACCGATCCTGCCGAGTTTCCAGACCCCGAGCTGGTCGACTTCCGTCGTAATCCGAACCGGCACCGGGCCTTTGGCGGTGGTCCGCACCGCTGTCTCGGATCGCATCTGGCCCGGATGGAGCTGCGGGTGGCGCTGCGCGAATTCCACCGCCGGATACCGGATTACGAGATCAAGCCCGGAACCGAGCTGACGTATACGGCGGCGTTGCGGTCCGTGGAGTCGCTGCCGCTGACGTTTCCCGTAGGCGCCGATGAAACACGTTGAAGTGGACGCAGATCGCTGCGTCGGTCACGGGCGCTGCTACACCCTGGCGCCGCGGGTCTTCGACGCGGACGATGTCGGGCACGCGACCGTGCTTGTCGGGGAAGTCACCGGCGAGCTCGAAATCCAGGGCGCCGACGCGGAACGAAATTGCCCGGAGGGCGCGATCACGCTGTCGTGACGGCGTGTAAGGGGGCGCCGAGTCACGCTCAGGTGACCACGGCACCGGTGCATCGCGGCCGGTGGCGAAAAGTGCGCTGGCCAGCGGCTTGACTGTCGGCGGCCGGCAGACGTCGACCGGAGGTGCCCGTCGGTGGATAGGTTAGGCTAAATTTACTCAGCGTGACCCAAGTCGGCGTCGAAACCAGTCCAGCAGACGCCGCGTCTCCGTCCTTTGCGTTACCGGGCCATATCGCTCCGGCGGACCTCGCAGCCGAATTGGTGGCCGCCGTGGCCGAGGCTGACGGCGAGCAATACGTGCTTTACGAGCACGACGGGCAATGGGTCCTGGCCATCGGTGTGCTGGCGATGATCGAACTGGACAGCGACGAACTGCGCATCGTTCAGGACGGCGTGACCCAGCGGCAGACCTGGTCCGGCCGGCCGGGGCCGGTGCTCGGTGAGGCCGTCGACCGACTCCTGCTGGAGACCGACGAGGCTTTCGGCTGGATCGCTTTCGAGTTCGGGGCCTACCGCTTCGGCCTGCAGGGGCGCCTGACGCCACAGACACCGCTGGCGCGGGTCTTCTGGCCGCGCACCCGCATCGTCGTGGGCGACGACGCCGTCGCACTGTTCGACGCGGAACGCCGCCATGTCGAGGCGGTGAGCCGACTACTGCATGGGGGACTGTCGCCGCTACCGACCCCATCGGGAGTCGACGTGTCCAGCGACTGCTCCGACTACCGCATGCGGGTCGCCACCGCCATCGACGAGATCACCGCCGGTAGCTATCACAAAGTCATTCTGTCGCGTTGCGTCAATGTGCCCTTCGCGCTGGACTTTCCGTCCACCTACCGGGTAGGACGCCAGAACAACACCCCGGCACGCTCGTTTCTGTTGCATCTCGGTGGATTTCGAGCGCTGGGTTACAGTCCCGAGCTGGTGGCCGCGGTGCACGACGACGGCGTAGTGGTGACCGAGCCGCTGGCCGGTACCAGGGCACTGGGCCGCGGCCCCGATCGCGACCGCGACGCCCGTGCGGAATTGGAATCGGACACCAAAGAAATCGTCGAGCATGCGATGTCGGTGCGCAGCTCGCTGCGGGAGATCGACGAGATCGCCGAACCCGGTAGCTCGGCGGTGGTCGACTTCATGACGGTGCGCGAGCGGGGCAGCGTGCAGCATCTCGGCTCGACGGTCACCGGGCGACTCGACCCATCGAAAGACCGGATGGATGCCCTCGAGACACTGTTTCCCGCGGTCACCGTGTCGGGCATCCCCAAGGCGGCCAGTATGGACGCCATCCTGCGTTTCGACGACAGCCCCCGTGAGCTGTATTCCGGTGCGGTCGTGAGGTTTTCGGCTGATGGCGCGCTCGATGCGGCGCTGATACTGCGGTCCGTCTATGAACGCGACGGCCGCACCTGGTTGCGCGCAGGTGCGGGAATCATAGCCGCGTCCGACCCCGACCGGGAGTTCGAGGAGACCTGCGAGAAGCTGGCGACGCTGGCACCGCATCTGGTTGCGCGCAAGCCTTAGCCCACGTCGGCCTCGGGCGTCCGGTCGAGGTACTCGGACAGGATCTGGCCCACCAGCGACTCGATGGTGGTCTCGATCGACGAGGCCAGCGTGGCGGTCACCGATGACACGGCCTGCGTGCGAAAGCGCACCAGCATGGTGATCAACTCGGCGATTTCGGTGTCTGCGGGCAGCGCTTCGCCGGGTTTGATCCGGTCGCGGACGTGTTCGGCCCCGGCGCGCACCAGCATCTCGCTGATCTGGTCGATCAACGGCGAGATGTGCTCGTGCAGGTCGACGAGCGTGTCCATCCTCATTCCGTAGCCGCGAACTTCGTTGAATGCCTCGATCAGTTTCGGCCGGGTGATGGTGGCCTGCGCGCCGTCGATGTTGATCACGCGCAGATTCACCAGACGGTCAAAAGCCTTGTCGTCGTTGACGAGTCGCTGTGCCTCCGCCAGCGGCATGGTCCGCGACTTCTCGCTCGTCCAGGTCCCCACGATCGCGCTTTCCAGACCGAGCACGTCGCCGAGATCCTTGCCTTCCTCCCAGGCGCTGAGCATTTCCCGGACGTGCGCGATGTTGTACCCGCGGTCGAGCATCGAGGTGATCAGCCGCAGCCTGGTCAGGTGGGTGTCGTTGAACAACGCGATGCGCCCAACCCGCAACGGTGGCGGCAGGAGCCCACGGTCGCGGTACACCCGGATGTTGCGAGTGGTGGTGCCGGCCAGCCGGGCCAGGTCCTCGATGCGGTATTCCCCGGAGCCCGGCGCGCCGTGGGGATAGCGCACCGCCGCATCGAACAACTGCGAGACCGCATTTTCCACGACCTCCCGCGACTGGCGCCGGACGCGTTTGGGTGCTCGCCGAAGGTTCGCCAAAATACCGGCGATGGTGCCGGTTTCGGGGCGGGGTGGTCGATCGGGAGCCATTGCGTTAGGCGGAGGAGGTCACGCGGACGGCGGCGTGCTCGACAGCGTCGTAGTCGGCGTACTGGAAATCGCGCATCTGTCGAAGATACTGGGTCGCGAATCCTGGGTACATCGAGACGTTGCGTCCGTCCTTGGTCAAATACCAGCTACTGCACCCCGACATCCAGGTCGTCTTGGTCAGCCGCCGCTGAATCCGCTCGTTGTAGCGGCGTTGCACGTCCTGGCGGACGTCGAGATACCGCAGGTCGCTGTCCAAGATGGTCGTGATGCCGCGGACCGCGTAGTCGAGTTGGCCTTCGATATAGACCAGCAGTGAGTTGTGGCCCGGCCCAGAGTTCGGCCCGGTCATCAAGAACAGGTTCGGGTAGCCATGCGCGCTGGCGCTCTTGTAAGCCTGTGCGCCATCGGACCATTCGGTGCTCAACGAGCGTCCGCCCAGGCCGGTGACCGGGAAAGGCGGGCCGGTGAGATGCACGTCGTAGCCGGTGGCGAACACGATGCAGTCCAGGTGGTGTTCGATACCATCGCTGGTGCGCAGACCGACCGGACTCAGCGTGGCGATAGGCCAATCGATCAGCTTGCAGTTGTCGCGCTGCAGGGCGGGGTAGTAGTCGCTGGACACCAGCATCCGCTTGCAGCCCGGAGTGAAGTCGGGAGTCAACTGGCGGCGCAGCCACGGGTCCTTGACCTGACGGCGCAGGTGCATCTTGCCCAGCCGGGCGACCACCGACGTCAACGGGGTGTTCCACACCAGCGCCGTCGCACTCGCCTCGTGCCCCCAGTACAGCGCCTGGCGCGCAAGCTGTTGCACTGCAGGCGCTTTCGCGAAGGCTGTCTGGACCGCAGGCGGCGTCGCGAAGTCAAAGCGGGGTAGCACCCAGCCCGGGGTGCGCTGGAAGACCTTGACAAATTCGGCCTGCTTGACCAGTTCGGGGATGATCTGGATCGCGCTGGCGCCGGTGCCGATGACCCCGACCCGCTTGCCGGCGAAATCGTAATCGTTGTCCCAGCGGGCGCTGTGGATCTTGTGACCCTCATAGGAGTCGATGCCCCGGATGTCGGGGAAGCTGGAATCCGGCAGCGGACCGGACGCCAGCACCACCGTGCGGGCCCGAAACCGCTTGCGGGCGGCTGTGGTTGCCGTCCATACCCCGGCGTTCTCGTCAAACGACAGCCCGGTGACTTCCTGACCGAACTGAATGCGGCGACGGATGTCGAATCGGTCGGCGATCTCCTCGAGGTGTTCGCGGATCTCGCCGGCCGGCGAGTAGGTCCGCGACCAGGTCGGGTTGTTGACGAACGAGAACGAGTACAGCAGCGACGGGATGTCGCAGCTGGCACCGGGATAGCTGGTGTCGCGCCAGGTTCCACCGACGCGGTCGCTGCGATCCAGGATCACGACGTCGTTGACGCCCGCCTGGGCCAGTTTGATCGCCGCGCCGAGACCGCTGAATCCGGCTCCGACGATGAGGGTTTCGTGGATGTGCGTTCTCGCCATCGTCACGCCGCCGGCTCGTGGGTGACTTCGCGGACCCAGCTGGGCACCGACGGCAACAAGGGGCGAGGGTACCGGTCGGACAGCCAGACCATCGAATTGGCCAGCACATGGTAGGGGTGACGCGGATTGGTGACTACCCCGGCGTAGCGCCGCAGGAACCGGTAGGTCGGCACCCGGCTGGTGTGTTGCCCGCGGTCGCCGAGCTCCTTGAATCGCTTGACGGCCTTGTACAGTCGCTCGGGTTCCATGCCCATGTCGGTGATCTCGTTGCGGATCCTGTTGATCAGCGGTGCACCCATGACGGCGCCGATGATGAGGCCCGGCGTGGCGTTGCGACCGACGAAGTCGATCAACAGCCGACGGATCTTCGCGTGGCCGATCAGGTCGAGAACTTCGAAATCGACTACCAAATGCCGTGATTCGTCGTTGTTGATCTTCTCGAACACCTGGTGGCAGACCGGGTCGTGCACCTCGTCGAGCAGGAACTTCAACAGGGCGCCGTCCAGTGCCACTTCGAGCATCGGGATGACGGTGCCGAGTAACGACAACGGCATGTCGTCGGCCCAGCGATCCAGCCAGTCGATGGCCAGCCGGATGTTCACGTTCGGCTCGGGGACTTCACCGTCTGCGAGCATGCCCCAGCGCTTCATCAGCGCCAGCTCGGCGTTGGCGTGTCGCTGCTCCTCGGCATGGAAGTAGCGGTAAATCTCACCGATGGTAGGCGTGGGCGCCTTCTTCGCCAGAGCTGCGAAGCCGCGCGCACCGATGTTCTCGATCCAGCACAGGTCGGCCATGAATGCCTTGAGCTGTGGCCGTTGCTGGTCGCTGATCATCTCGGCACCTGGTGCATCCCAGTCGATGTCGGCCAGCGCCCACTGCCGGTCCTTGATCTTGGCGAGCATTGCGTCCATATCGATAGCCATAACTGCGACTCCTTCTTCTGCTAGGTCGGGTCAGAGCGGGGCGATGCGGTTCAGCAGACCGACCGCGCGGGTGTAGGTGCCGGGTGCGAGTCGCTTGATGTTCCAGCCGAACTTCGCTTCGAGCTGCGGCATGCAATACAGGTCGCCGCGGTCATGGGCGTCCAGGCACGTTTTGGCGACCTTCTCCGCGGTGAATCCGGTCAGTCCCATGACTCGGTTCGCGAGTTTCGTCGCGCCAGCCGAAATGCGACCGGCTTCAATGATGTTGGTCTTGACGAAGGTGGGGCATAGCACGGTGACTTTGACTCCGCTGCCGGACAATTCGGCTGCCAGGGTTTCGGAGAGCATGAGCACCCCGGCCTTGCTGACGTTGTAGGCACCCATGCCGGGTGCGGCGCCGAACGCAGCGGCCGAGGCGACGTTGATGATGCCCCGCGGCACATCGGGATCGCCTGTCCGCAGGATGGGCGCGAACACGTGCGAGCCATAGATCGGACCCCACAGGTTGATGCCGAGCACCCACTGCCAATCCTCCAGCGGGAGTTCACCGATCGGGGCGCCGCCGGAGCCGACACCGGCATTGTTGATCACCAGCGTAGGCGCGGCACCGAACCATGATTGGGATTGGGTGGCCAGACTCTGGACTTCGCCGATCTGGGTGACGTCGCAGTCGATTGCGATGGCTTCGCCACCGAATTCGCTGATCGCCGTGACAGTTCGCTTGGCGGCGACGTCATCGATATCGCTGCAAACGACCCGGCTGCCGCGCTTCGCGAGTTCGATCGCGAACGCGGCGCCGATACCGCTGCCGGCGCCGGTCACGACTGCGCGTGCGTGATGGCTCACCTTGGGTGATTTGCCGAACGGTCCGATCATCCTCAGCCCGCCTTTCCTGTGATGTTGTCAATGCTGCTGTCACGCAGTGCTTTTCCGATGAAATTCGCGGCCAGCGCCATCGCCTTGGTGGCTTCCGGGGTCAGCCGGGGTAACGCTTGGAAGACGTGTACCTGGTCCGGCCACACCTGAAGCGTGCAGCGGCCGCCGCCGGTACGGATGTCGGCGGCGAGGTGACGCGCATCGGTCAGCAGAAACTCGGCGCCGCCGGCCTGGATGAGCGTGGGCGGCAGCGTCGGGCCACCGGAGACGTCGAGTTTCAATCGCGGATGGGCGGGGTCCACGCCCCGGCTGTAGAGCCGGACCAGACGGGCGGCGTCCGCGGCCCGGACCGCCGGGTCGCGGCGCAAAGCTTCACGCGCCCTGGCAAGTTCGAGCGTGAGGTCGATCAGCGGCGAGAACAGCACCAACGCGGCCGGGCCACGGGCGGCGACGTCGGGTTGCAGCAGCAAGTCCACCGACAGGTGCCCACCCGCTGAATCACCGGCGATCACCACGGTTTCCGCCGGCATCTGCGAGGTGAGCCAGTCCCAGCCGGCGCGTACGTCGTCGGCCGCAGTGGGGAAGCGGTGCCGTGGTGCCAACCGGTAGTCGGCGGTGAACACCGGCAGGCCGGTCAGTCGCGACAGCCACGCCGTCAGCCGACGGTGCGTCCGCGGTGAGCACAGGGCGAAGCCGCTGCCGTGCACGAAGTAGATGGCGCCCCGGCTCGCCGAGACACCGGGGCCGCGCACCCACTCACCGACGACGCGACGCCCATCGTGGTGCACGTCGACGTGCTCGATGTGGGTCTCGCCCAGTGCAGGCCCGAAGGTGTCCATGATCCCGGCGATGATCCGTCGTGACGCCCACAGGCCCCAGGCTTGCTCGGGCGGCAGCACCGCGCTGACCTGTCGCAATGTCGCCATGCTCACCAACGCTGCGGAACGGGAACGCAGTGATCCGCGAGTCGGCATTGACTCCGTCATGCGGGAGAGTCAACACCCAATGGTGACATTCGTCAATGGCAACGTCGCCGGGGCGTGTCGGAAATGGTTGCGAAGCGTCGACGAAGATGTCGGTTAGCCAGTGCCTGCCTCGGCGGTGCTGTTAGCTGAAGTTCCATCGGACATCCGACGGAGGGCGCAGCATGAGCCGAAAGTACGACGTCCAAGCTGGCGACACGTTGTTCGCGATTTCTCAGCGGTTTTACGGTGAGCCAACGTATTTCGGTCTCATCTCCGCCGCCAACCCACTGGTCGACCCGAATAAGATCTCGCCCGGGCAGACGATTTCGATCCCCGACCTGCCCGAGCACTGGGACGTCGTACAAGTGACGGGCACGGAGTCGATCGACAAGACCGGCGTCTTCTCCATCGACATCGCCTGCGCCGTCCCGGCCGGAATGCGGCTTGTCATCGAAACGGTGTCGGGACGTCTGTTGCAGCAGCAGGGTCAGCTGTCCCCGATCGTCCTGGGTGCAACGGACATTCTGGCGCGACCGGTGAGTCCGTTGGCGTTCTTTCCCTGGGTCCAGAGCTTCTACGACGGAGACATAGACAGCGCGATCGAGCAGCGGTGGTTTGCGTTCCACGCGGCGACCCGGCTGTATGTCGCGGGGCCTATCGCGAATCTGACATTCAGCGCAGGATTCGCCGGCCTGAGTCCAGACGGATCGGGATTCGCCGACGTGCACATCTGCGTCAACGGTTACCTAGAGGCCAATCCGACCGGCTGAGTCCCGGCCGACATGGTCGTCGACGCAGCCGATAAACGCTTGTGCAGCAGCCGATCTGAGCGCTTCGGCCGGCATGACGAGATTGACCTGCCGGTAGAGCTGGGTTCCCGCAACGGGCCGCAGCACTAGGGTGCGGTCGTCGCCCACTCGAGAAGCGGCGACGGATTCCGGTAGCAGGGCAACACCGAGATTTTTTCTGACGAAATGGATCACCTCGTCGACTCGGGTCACTTCGAATGCCACCCGTCGAGCCACGTTGGCGAATCCGCGGTCCGTCTCATGGCGCAAGCCGTAGCCCGGTGGAAAATCGACGAACGGCAGCGACGCAAGCTCTTCGAGACGCACCGCGCTTCCGGTAGCCAATTCATGGTCCGCCGGCAACACGGCAACGAGGGGCTCGACGAACAATTCGGTAAAAGCCAGCCGTCCAGTCGTCGACGGCAGTTTGGACCCCACAATCGCGACATCGAGCTTGCGCTCCCGGACCGCGTCGATCAGCAGATCGCTACCCCCACTCCGCAGCGTCACGGTCACCGCGGGGTAGCGGGCGTGAAAGGTGGCCATCAATGCCGCGACGTCAAGGCTTTCGGAAGGAACTTCCATCATCCCCACGGTGAGCCGGCCCGCGATAGTGCCACTGATGGCCTGCGCGTCGAACTTGATGCGCTCGACCCCGTCCAGTACCTCGCGCATCAGCGGCAGTAAGGCCAGCCCGGCGGGGGTCGGCGAAACACTCCGCGTGGTTCGCTCGAACAACGGGACTCCCAATTCGTCCTCGAGTTTGCGGAGTTGCTGGCTGAGCGCCGACTGGACGACGTATTCATTCACGGCGGCCTTCGTGAAGCTCTGGGCGTCGGCCAGGGCCACTGCATAACGCAACTGTTGAAGGTTCACTACTGTTCACTTTCGATGATGAATCGCATCATATCTATGCGTTGGACTGAGAAGTGCGGCGAAGCCAGAATCGGAGAATGTCGACTTCGTCCGCGTCGCCGATTCGCGTATCCGCGCGATCGCCGGCTAAGCGGGGCACCAACGACTGCTCCGACCTCAAGGTGCGCGAGGCCGTTACCGCCGAGTTGAGCGCGCTGCCGTTTCTGGGCGCATTGGCCTGCTCGACGTCCGCGGTCGTTGCGGGATCGACCGAGGAACTGATCTTCACCTACACAGTCGGACTCTCCGGCATTGCCGATAGTGGTTGGCTGAAGCTCTGCTTTCGCTTCTATTCCGACTGGGATCTGCAGACTACCGATCCGCAGGCACGTGACTTCGCTTCGGCGCGGCTGCTCACGCGTTCTCTTGTCGGTGGCGCGTCCGAGAGCGCAGCGGCCACGGCGCAACAGCTCAAGATTCGTTACGACGTCAAAGGCGGTGAGCGTCCTTTTCAGAAGGCGCTGCTGATCCACGTCGTCGACGGGTACCTACGGCCTGGCGACACCATCGAGATACGTCTGGGAGACCGCCGATTCGGCGGGCCGGGCACCCGCGTGCAGACGTTCGTCGAGGACGAGTTCGAGTTTCACCTGTTCGTCGATCCGCTGGGGACCTCGCGAATGGCGCGCGCAGCATTGTCGCGGCTGGCGATCGTACCCGGTGCGCCGAAACATCTTGCAGTACTTGGCCCGCGGCTGGTGCGCTCCGACTACCGGACGGCCGATTTGCGGGTGCACCTGCAGGACCGCTGGGGCAATGCATGCCGTGACATCACCGCGGCTGTGCAGGCTCGAGTGGACGAATCCGTCGTTGCGTCATCGGTATTCCCGGTTGAGGGATGGGCGGCCGTCACTATCACAGTCCCTGCTGAGCACCACTGTGTGGACGTCGTCGCGCAGGTCGAGTCCGGCGCGATCGGCGGAGAAAGGTGCTATCTGGACCGTATCGACGACTTCCCTTCGCCGCGAGCACTATTTGCCGATCTGCATGTGCATTCCAACGACACGGTCGGCACTCAGGACACCCCGTCGAACTTGACCTACGGACGCGACGTTGGTGCGCTGGATGTCATCGGCTATACAGCCAACGACTTTCAGATCACCGACGACGTCTGGGCCGACGTGGTTGAGGCCTGCCGTGACATCAACGAAGACGGCAGGCTGGTCTGCTATCCAGGCGAGGAATGGTGCGGAACAGCCGGTGACGGTGGTGATCACAACGTCGTTTTCCTCGGCGAGGACACGACTCTGGCACGTTCGCTCGAATGGCACGTGGGTATGGCATCGGCGACGCCTATTCCGCAGACCTGGCCGATCACGCAGTTGTACGCCGCTTACGACAAGGATCCCGATTCCTACCTGCTGATCCCGCATGTGGGTGGACGGCGGGCAATTCTCGATTGGCATCATCCGCAGTTGGAGCGATTGATCGAAGTGCACTCGGCGTGGGGAACCAATCCCTGGTTCTTCGAGGATGCAATGACTCGCGGGCTGCGACTCGGTGCCAGCGCCGCCAGCGACGAGCACCGGGGACGGCCTGGTGGCGGCGCGCCCGGGGCGAACATTTTCGGCGGGCATGGCGGCCTCACCGGTGTACTGGCACCCGAACTCAGCCGTGACGATGTCGGTCGGAGCTTGCGGGCTCGCCGGACCTGGGCGACGACCGGAGCGCGTGCGGTAGCGCTGCTGCGCAGCGGCGATCAATGGATGGGCGACGAGATCGATAGTCCTGCAACCGAACTTGCCGCTGACTACGCGCTCTACGGCACAACAGGCTGGGAAGAGCTCCAAGTCTGGGACGCGGGCGGATTGTTGTACCGGCGCGACTTTCACTCCGAGATCGGTTTGTCTGACACCCTGGTGCGCATCCGATGGGGCGGCGCCCGCCACAAGGACCGCTACCGGTGGGCGACCTGGGCTGGACGGCTCACGGTGGCAGGCAGTTCCGTCGACAGCGTCACGCCCTGGGCGGCAACACATCCCGAACAGGTCGTTAAATATGACGGCAACGACATCGTCTGGCGCACCCAGACGTTCGGCAGTGAGATCGGCGTCATCGTCCGACTCTCCGATCTGGCCGAAGCGCGATTGCGGTTGGAAACCACCATTGAGGAGGACGGCCTGCGGGCTGATCTGGCAGTCACAGGCGCCGAACTTCTGTCGACCGGCACCCGCGAGGTCGCCGTAGGCGGGCTCAATCTGACGCTACGGGTGGAACGTGTCGCCGACCTTGCAGCCCTTCCCATCACAGTGAGCGGAAAGCTGACGATCGACCTGCCGCCCGCCGACAGTGCGGTCTACCTGCGGGCACGGCAGTCCGACGGGCACCAGGTGTGGACCAGTCCGCTTTTCATCAACCGCCCGCGACCCGAATAATGCTGAACAACAGGGCCTGCCACCTGATCCGGCGTCTGCACGTCGATCTGCGCCGCATCACCTCAGCATCCTGTCGCTGACCGGCCGGTCGCGCCGCGTCCTGCCGACGCCGCGGATGGCCTCAAATGGATCATCCCCCTGCTTCAAGGAGAACCATGGCAACCCGAACGTTCACCCGCGCTGCGCTTGCGATGACTGTTGCCCTCGGTGCCGCGCTATTGGCCGACTGCGGGCACTCGGACCACACCGGCGCACAGGTCACGCTGCGACTCGGCTACCTGACCCGCATCACACATGCCTCGGCACTGATCGGCATCGATCGTGGTCTGTTCGCCAAGAACCTCGGGGTGGGAGTCAAGCTTGCCGCGCAACCCTTCGAACAGGGCACCGCGGAAGCTACCGCTTTGCTGTCCGGCCAGCTTGACGCGGCCTACGTCGGACCGAACCCGGCTTTCAATGCTTGGCAGAAATCAGGTGGCACCGCGATCAAGATCGTCTCTGGTTCGGCGCGGGGCGGGACCTCGTTCGTCGTCAAACCGGACATCAGGTCCGCGCAAGATCTCCGGGGCAAGACGGTCGCCGATCCTGCTCTGGGCGGCAACCATGATGTGCTACTGCGAAGTTGGCTGCAAGACAACGGATTACACACCAATACGCAGGGCGGTGGCGATGTCTTCATCAAACCCACCAAGCCAGAGTCGGCCATCGTGCAGGAGTTCGGCGCCAATCAGATCGCCGGGGCTGTGGAGTCGGCGCCCTACGACGTGCAAATGGTCAAGGCGGGCGGTGTAAAGCTCTGGCCCGCACCGGGAACCGTTACCATGCTGGTGGTGCGGCAAGATTTCATGGCCGCGCACCCGGACGCCGTGTCCGGACTGATCCGCGGCCAGGTCGACGCCGACAACCTCATCCATGACAACCCGGGCGCGGGAAAGCAAGCGGCCAACAACACGCTGGCCAAGAATTTGGGTAAGGGCCTGGACGCCGAAGTGTTGGATGCCTCGTTCCAGGAGACGACCTTCACCAACGACCCGGATGTCGCGTCGCTGAACGATCTTGCCCGCAAATCGGTCTCGGTGGGGCTGCTCAAACCGTTGAATCTCGACGGACTATTCGATCCCGACCCGCTCAACGATGTGTTGAAGGCCGTCGGCAGACCTCAGGTCAAGGCATGACCAGCAGGACGGATACCTCTGAGCGTGCGCCGATGCTCAGACCTGCGGCGGAAGTCGCGGTTCGCCTCGCGGCGGTGTCGAAGACGTACGGCCGCGGCAGTTCGGCGCTCACCGCGTTGACCGAGGTCTCGATCAGCGTGGCAAAGGGAGAGTTCGTCTGCTTCGTCGGCGCGTCAGGCTGTGGCAAGAGCACACTGCTGTCGCTCGTCGCGGGGCTGGATCAGCCCAGCTCCGGCGACGTGTTCACCGGGGACCAGCGGGTGGCGTTCATGTTTCAGGAGCCGGCGCTGTTTCCATGGCTGACCGCGGCGGGAAACATCGAGCTGGCGCTGCGGGCCCGCAGAATACCGAAGGGGCAGCGGCGAATTCGGGTGGCCGAGCTACTCGACGTCGTGGGGCTGACCAGCTTTGCCGCTGCACGGCCACATCAGCTCTCGGGCGGCATGCGTCAGCGCGTTGCGCTTGCGCGCGCCCTGGCGCAGGACGCTGACGTTCTGCTGATGGACGAACCGTTCGGAGCGCTCGACGCGATCACCCGCAGCCTGCTGCACGTGGAGCTCGAACGCATTGTCGTTGAGAGTGGTTTGACCGTCTTGTTCGTCACCCACAACGTGGACGAGGCCGTGCGGCTGGCTGACCGAGTCGTGCTGTTGAGTAACCGACCTGGCCGCATCCTCGCCCAGCATGTCGTCGAATTACCGCATCCGCGGCGGATCGACGACGCACAGGTTTCGGCGCTGGCAGCCGTAGTCACCGCCGGCCTGGAGGTGCAGGGGGACAGCAGCGGTGGTTAGCGAAGTCCACACCGGTCATGAGGACGAGGCTTCCAGCCCGGCGAAATCCGTTGCCCGGCGGCGGCTCCGATCGCTGTCGGCGCCCGGGGTAGGACTGCTGATTGTTCTCGCGTTCTGGCAGGCGGTGTATGTAAGCGGCTGGAAGCCGTCGTTCGTGCTGCCCAGCCCCGCCACCACCTTGGCCAGTCTCTGGACCCAGGCCCGACAGCCGCTATTGTGGCAGGCCATTGAAACCACTATGGGCAGAGCGATTTACGGGTTCGGTCTGGCCGTTGCGATTGGCCTCGTGGTCGGCATTGCGATCTCGCGAAAGACGGTCTTGCGAGCAGCGTTCGGTCCGATCATCACCGGCATGCAGACCATGCCGGCGATCGCGTGGTTCCCCTTCGCGATCATCTTCTTCGGACTCACGACATCAGCGATTCTTTTCGTCATCGTGATCGGCACCGCACCGGCAATTACGATTGCCGTGACCGCCGGCAGCGACAACATCCCACCGTTGCTGCGCCGCGCCGCGAAGATGATGGGGCTCAGAGGGCTCGCCCTCTACCGATACCTGATCTTGCCGGCATCGCTACCTGTCTTCGTCACTGGCCTCAAACAGGGCTGGGCATTCGCGTGGCGCAGTCTGATGTCAGGTGAGCTGGTGGTCATCGTGGCTAATACGGCGTCCATCGGCGTCCTGCTCGACAACGCGCAGAACCTATCCGACATGCCCGCAGCCATCGCGATTATGATTGTCATCCTGGCGCTCGGAATCATCGTCGACGGGCTTTTCGCTCTCTTGGACAACGGTGTTCGTCGTCGGCGCGGCCTTACTGGCGCGGACGAATCGTGACGGCTGAGGCGCGGCCCCTGCGACTGTGGGCTTTCGGCGACGCCCACGTCGGCACCGACAAGGCATACGGCCGTAGAAGTCTGGCCGAGGCGATCTCGCAGTCTGAATTCGGCGGTCCCGAGGGCGGCCCGCCCTTCGAGTGGGACATCGCTATCGACGTCGGCGACATGTCCGGCGCCCACCACAGCCTGCCGGATGACACCGAAGGCAAGGAGGTAGTCGCACAGTTGGCGGCGCTGCGCAAGCACCGGCGTGAAGACATCTACAGCGTGTGTGGGAACCATGATCGCAGCGCACTTTCTGAACCCGAGGCGTGGTGGTGGCGAAAATGGGTTGATCCGCTTGGAGAGAACCCTCAGTTTTCGGGAGTCGACTCTCGAGCGCGTGCCTACCCTGTGCACGGCCGTTGGGAACGTTATAGCTTCCGGGTGGGCAACCTGCTTTTCTTGATGATGAGCGATCGCAACGAGCCCAGCCAGTCGGTCGGCCGCGGAGAGCTCGGCGGAAATCCCGGCGGCGTGGTTAGCGGGGAGACTTTCGACTGGTGGACGTCCATGATCGACGAAAACCCCGACGCCGTCGTCGTATCGGTACACCACTACGTCTTGAAGGACACCACCGTCGCCTCAGGCGAGTGGGAGGGTGTGCGCCGTTCCGGCACAGGCGAATTGCTAGAGCACTATCACCGGCCGTTCGAGAAGGGCACCCCGAACGGCGCCTCGTACCTGTACTGGGTGGACAGCAAACCAGATTCGGCCGCGTTCGAATCATTCTTGGCGGCCCGTCCGGGACGGGTGGCGCTATGGCTGGCCGGCCATACCCACACCCACCCCGACGATACTTTCGGCGGTAAGAGTCACATCGAACAACGTTGGGGGACCTGGTTTCTCAACGTGGCCTCGCTAAGCCGGAATCACATGCCCCGCACCACCTTGCCGATCAGCCGATTGCTGACGTTTCAGCCGGGCAGCAACGAGGTTCGCGTGCAGTGCTACCTGCACACCAGCCAATACGCTCCGCAAGGCTGGTACGAAAAATCCGAGCAGACGGTGACTCTGGAACGTCCCTTCGTCTGGTAACGAAGCTCCCGAAATAAAACTGACCGGTCGTCTGTTAACGAGTTCATGCCACGACCACCGAATCCCGAAGTCCGCAAGCGCCTGCTCGCGGCGGGCCTTGACCTCATCCATGCACGAGGCTTCGCGGCCAGCGGTGTCAAAGACATCACGGAGGCGGCCGGCGTGCCGAAGGGGTCGTTTTACGCGTACTTCCCCAGTAAGGAGGCGTTCGCCGTGGCAATCCTCGAAGCCTATTGGGTCGACATCGAGACCCGACTCGTCCCGATCCTCGACGGGGATGAGTCATCCGAGGAGCGGATCAGGAGCTTTTTTCATGCGCTGGCCGACGATCACGAGGCGGGCGATTTCCTGCTGGGCTGCTTGATCGGCAACCTGTCGCTGGAGCTCAGCAGCAATAGTGAGCCGATCCGCTCCCAGCTGATCAGCGTCCTCGAGCGCTGGGGCAATGCGCTCGCCGAATGCGTGCGGTCGGGTGACCGTGGCGAGTCGTTGGATGCCGACGACGTTGCCTCCCGACTGATCGAGGCCTGGGAAGGGGCGGCACTTCGGGGCAAGATGATTCGCAGCCGAGTTCCCTACGACCGGTTCGAAGCCGACACCATTCCTGCGCTGCTGCGCTGAATCTCAGTGGGGAATGAACAGCCACCCATCGGATGTTGGCCAGACGACTGGTCATCTATAAATAAGGAGGCCGAGGGCATGACGACAAAAGAGGACCTGAGCCGCGTCACACTCCAGTTGAACAATGGCACCAGCAGGATGCCGGCCCTGGGGTTCGGGACGTCGCTGTCCGACAGCTCCAAAACCCGAGACGCCGTCAAAGCCGCGGTCAAAGTCGGTTTCCGGCATCTCGATGCCGCCGAACGGTATCGCAACGAGGCCGAAGTGGGTGCCGCGCTCAAGGAGTTGTTCGCCGACGGAACTGTGCGTCGCGAGGAGTTGTTCGTGACCACCAAGTTGTGGAACAACAACCATCGCCCTGAACGGGTCAAGCCTGCACTGCAAGCGAGCCTGGACAGGCTCGGTCTCGACACCGTCGACCTTTATCTGGTGCACACCCCGTTCGCGTTCCAGCCCGGTGACGACCAGGATCCACGCGACGCGCACGGCGCCGTGGTCTACGACACCGGCGTCACACTCGCAGAGACCTGGACCGCGATGGAAAGCCTTGTCGATGAAGGACTTACCGGAGCGATAGGGCTCTCGGACATTGACGTCGAGGGCGCCAGACGGATCGTCGACTCCGCCAGGATCAAGCCGGCTGTGGTCGAGGTCGAATCGCATCCGTATCACCCGCAGTGGGAAATTCACCGCTTGCTCGAGACGGACGGGATCGTCCTGTTGGCGTTCGCGTCGCTCGGGCACGGGCTCGAGCCGCGACTGCTTGACGACCCGCTGATTGTCTCTATCGCCCAGCGGTGGGGAAGGACGCCCGCGCAGGTGCTGTTGGCGTGGGGCATCCAACGTGGCAGCGCCGTTCTGACGGGATCGGTCAACCCGGCGCGCATCGAGGAGAATTTCGATGTGACCGCGCTACCCGACAGCGCGATCGCCGACATCAGCGAACGCCTCGAGACCCGTTACCGGTTCAATTCCGTTGTGGATGGCGGGGAACCAGGTTTCGCCGAGGTGCCTTCGGGCGGCTGACGATCCGTACTCGAGCGCCACTGTTTACATATGAGGTCGCATATGTAACATAGTGCAACATGGTCGTGCCGGCGGGGAAGCCACGGGTGGGCGTCGTCGGCGCCGGTCCGGGTGGTATCGCGATGGGTATCCAACTCACCCGCGGGGGTTATGACTTCTCGATCTTCGAGCGCGGCGACGGGTTCGGCGGCACATGGCGCAACAACACGTATCCGGGCGCGGCCTGCGATGTGCCGTCACACTTCTACTCGTTCTCCTTTGCGCTCAACCCCTACTGGAGCAAGACCTACGCGAACCAACCCGAAATCCTGGCCTACCTGGAAAAGGTCGCCGACGACCACCGACTCGGCGATCATCTGCACGCCAACACCACGGTCAGTGTGGTGCGGTGGTCAGACGCCAACTCGCGGTGGACGATCGAAACCGAGCAGGGAGATACGCACGAGGTCGACGTGCTTGTCAGCGCGGTCGGCATGCTCGACGTTCCCAACATTCCGGTCATCCCGGGTCGGGAACTTTTCCACGGAAGGGTCTTTCACTCGTCGCGCTGGGATCATTCGAAATCGACTGCGGGCGAAAAGGTTGCGTCGATCGGAACGGGTGCCAGCGCGGTGCAGTATGTCCCCGCTATCGCCGCGGAGACAGAGCATCTGACCGTCTTTCAGCGCACCCCGATCTGGGTGGCCCCGCGATTCGACGATCCGTTCACGCCCGAGCAGCAGGCGTTGTTCGCCAGCGACCCGGCCGAAGCGCTGAAAGTTCGGGACGCGGCTTTTCAGCAGTACGAGGCCGCCGACTTCGACGTCGAATCCGACATGACCAAGATGTTGACCGACATGTCCTACGGCTATCTGATGAAGAAGGTGCAGAACCCGGAGTTGCGGTCAAAGCTGTTGCCTGACTATCCCGTTGGTTGCAAGCGACCGCTGCAATCCAAGACGTGGTTCCCGGTTTTCGCGTTGCCGAATGTCACGCTGGAGACCTCGCCGATTGTGGCCTTCACCGAACACGGGTTGCGCACCGCCGATGGCGTCGAGCACGCGGTGGACACCGTGATATTCGGAACCGGATTCAAAGCTGCCGATTACCTGAGCAGCCTGGAGGTGTACGGCAGTGGCGGGCGACGACTTCACGACGAATGGTCCGACGGAGCGGAGGCCTATCTGGGCACGGTGGTGCCCGGCTACCCGAACCTGTTCACGCTCTACGGTCCCAACACCAACGGGATCACCTCGATGATCTACATCCTGGAAGCTCAGGCCGAGTTCGTGTGCCGACTGCTCGACACGATGACCCGAGAAGCCCTTGCGGCAGTTGACGTCAAACGCGGGCCGCACGAGGACTTCAACGCCGACATCCAGCGGGCGCTGGACACTACCGTCTGGGCGGCCAACTGCAGCAACTACTTTCGTCACCCCAGCGGCAAGATGGTGACCCAATATCCCTACAGCGGTGCTGTGTTCGCACAACGGCTCGCCGCCGTCAGTTTGGACGTCTTCGACACCTTCGCAAAGGCTGGCAACGCATGAACGGTGTTCATCACACGGCGGTCGTGACCACCGACGTCGAACGTGCACTGAGCTTCTGGCGGGACGGCATCGGTCTCACGGTCCTTTTCGATCACGTCTTCACCGGCGACTGGCGGACCCTCTTCGACGCCAAAACCGACAAGCTTCGGTCGATCTTTCTCGGCGATACCGGTGCGCCAGAAACTGGCATCGTCGAGCTGGTCGTGTTCGACGACCCCGAACCCGCGGGCGAACCGGTGACGGGCCCGTCGCCGGGCTTCTTCCTCGTCTCGTTGAACCGCGACGTCGAACCGGCGCTTCGGCGGCTGGCGGATGCGGGATTCACCGACGGAGTCCGGCAGATAGCCGTTCCCGCGCCCCAGGGTAAGCAGGTCCAGATGGCAGTGATCACGGCCCCCGACGGGGTCCGCGTCGAGTTGATCGGACCGGCCCGATGAGCGCGATCGTGACCGGTGGCGCGTCGGGTATCGGCGCTGCCACCGCCGACCGGTTACGGCAAGCCGGACACCAAGTCGTCACCTGGGATCTGCATGGGGGCGACATCGATTGCGACATCAGCGATCCCGATGCGGTGAGCGGGGCGCTGGAGCAGACGCTGGACCGGGCCGGCGCGCCGGATCGTCTTGTCGCCTGCGCCGCAGTGGGCGCGTCCAATGTGTTGATCACGCAGGATGTCGCCGACTGGAAGCGCGTCATCGACGTCAACCTCACCGGTACCTGGCTGACGATGCGCGCCGTCGCACAGACGATGATCGACAACGGCGGTGGATCGATCGTCGCTGTGTCGAGTGTCAGCGGAACCGTCGCCGACCGCGGCATGGGTGCCTACTGCGTCTCGAAAGCCGGCGTGGACATGCTCGTTCGGGTGGCGGCAAGCGAATGGGGTCAGCACAACATCCGGGTCAATGCGGTGGGGCCGGGTGTCACCCGCACACCGATGCTCGCCGGGGCCGAGCAGATTCCGGGCTGGGTAGACGCGCTGGAGCAGCGCACCGCTCTCGGCCGAGTGGGGGAGGCAGACGACATCGCCGAGGCCATCGTCGGAGTGCTCGAAATGAGCTGGGTGACCGGGCAAACCGTACTGGCCGACGGCGGTCTGGCGCTACAGAGCCCGATCGACACGTACGGACATGTCCAACGGCTGCAGGCGAAGCGACGCTAGTCGGAGTACGGCGGCGCGTTTTTGGTCAACAGGAAATACAAGGAAATAAAGGCTTGTGCCGGCGACCCGGTTCGCGAGTCGCGGCTGTGGGACGCTACGGCAGAACTACTCGACGTGGAAGGCTAAGAGGCCATCTCCGGGGCTCATGCTCGACGGAGACGCCATCGCGGCACCCGCTCCGAAGATCGTCGCCCCGGTGGCCAGCACCGAAAGCGCGATCGACATGACGGACCGCTTCGCCTCGGCACTGCTTGCCGCGGGTGACGCGCTGTCCACACTTAAAGCCATTTCTCCACCTAACGCATAGCGAAAAGTAACGCTGAGATTGAGGTTAGGCCCGAAAGGTAAAGATTCTCTGTCTGAACTCGGTGAATTCGCCGACGAATCTTAAGACTGTAATTGCCGGGCGATCGCCTTCTTGTCCACCTTGCCGACCGGCGTGGTCGGTAGCGACGTCATCGCGGTGAGGACATCGGGTCGCGCGTGCCGGGCCACGCCTCGCTGGTCGAGGAAGCCGTTCAGCTCGGCCAGCGTCACCGGAGTTTCGCAGAAAACGACTGCCGCGCAAATCTTTTCGCCGAGGTATTGGTCCGGCAGCGCTACCGCCGCGGCTGACGAAATCGCCGGATGGGCGCGCAGATGCTCTTCGAGATCGGCTGCGGGAACGGTCTCGCCACCGCGGTGAATGACGTCTTTCACCCGTCCGGTGACCTCCAAATTTCCGTCTGCGTGCCGACGGACCAGATCGCCGCTGCGATAAAAGCCGTCCGGGTCGAAGGAGGCTGCGTTGGATTCCTCGGCGCGGAAATACCCGTTGAACGTGTATGGGCCGCGGACCAGCAATTCTCCTTCAGCGCCCACCGCGACGGGCTGACCGGTGTCGTCGACGATGCGTAATTCGTCAGCGGCACACAGCGGACGGCCCTGGGTTTGGTCGACGACGTCCGGCGGGTCGCCGGGCCGGGTGTAGTTCAGCAGGCCTTCGGCCATGCCGAACACCTGCTGCAGGCCCGGGGTGAGTGTCTCACGGACCCGTCGAGCGTCATCGGCTTCCAGCTTGGCCCCGCCAACCTGCAACAGCCGCAACGAAGTTGGCGCCTCCGGCTCCCATTCGGTGGCCTGCGCCCACACGTTGGCCAGTGCCGGGACCAGTGCGGTGACGGTGACGCCGTGGCGCGCGATGGCGCCGAAGGCGGACTCCGGGCTGGGGTTGGCGAGAAACACTGTGGTCGCACCGGCCGATATGGCGCCGAGAAGCCCGGGGCAGGCCAGTGGAAAGTTGTGTGCGGCAGGCAAAGCCGCCATATAGACGTCGTTTGACGTGAGCCCGCACAGATCGGCGCTGGCGGTGGCGTTGTAGACGTAGTCGTTGTGGGTGCGGGGGATGAGCTTTGGTGTGCCGGTGGTGCCACCGGACACCAGCAGCAGGGCGGGAGATTCGGGATCGGGGCCGGTTTCCGGCCTGTCGGCTTGGCTGGCGCTTACCTTCGACCACGGGACGAATAGTCCGGGATCACCGTCGACGATGACGTGGCGCAGCCCCGGGTGGTCGCGCTGAAGTTCCTCGGCCATCGGGCGGTAGTCGAAACCGCTTGCGATGTCGGCGATCAGCAGCGCCGTCGCGTCGCTGACCGCGGCGAAGTGCCCCAACTCCGCCGCGCGATGGCCGGTCAGGCACATCACCGGAATCACGCCGGCGCGCAGCAGCGCGAACAGCGCCACCGCGAATTCGCAGGTGTTCGGCAGCTGCAGCAGCACCCGATCGCCCGCACCGATGCCCAGCTCTGTGAGTCCTGCCGCTGCGCTGCTGGCGCATTCGTCAAGCTGCGCGAAGGTCAGCCGTCGTGGCCCGTCGGCATCGACCACCGCGACACGTGTCGGCCAGCGTTGTGCCGCGTCGGACAGCATCGAGTCGACCGTCCGGCCGCGCCAGTAGCCGGCGGCGCGGTAGGCCGCCGCACGGTCGGGCGGAAAGCGTACAAAGCCTTCCATGACGGAAGACGGCATCACGTGCCTCCAGTTCGTTTCCCGTTGCTAGAAGCTAAGCAGCCCGGTGAACACATCGGGCGCAGCGCTTGTCACAGCCTCCGATGCGCCCGCCGCTGCCGACTCCGTCGCCAGCGAGCCGAACGCGTCGATGAACTGCGTGGTCCACGTGGTGTACAACTCGTCGAGGAAGCTGCCCGCGTTGATCAGTCCGGGGAAGATGTTCTCGACACCGTTGATGGGATTCACACCGGCGTCATAGCCGTTGATGATGGCGTTTAACACGTCGGAGCCCAGGTTGTTGAGATCTGTCATGGCCAGAGTGCTGTCGCCGGCGGTCATTGCGGCGTTGACGTTGTCCAGGTCAGCGGAGAGGGCGAAGAAGCCGCTGATCTCCGGGGATAACAGGGTCTCAGAAAGACTTTTCAACTCGTTGTAGCTTCCGAACGCTTCGAGCAGATTGGTCTGAACCTGCGACAGCTCGACGGGGATTGAAGAGGTGGCCACGCCGCCGGAGGTCTCGTCTAGCAATGGCGACAAGAGCGGCTTGAGGGTGTGGTCCAACAACTCCAACGAATACGCATTGAAGTCGCTGAAGAGCTGCTCGCTTCCGTTGGGGTTCGTCGAGAGGTTCTGCAAATCGTTCGAGAGCGTCTCGATCAGGCTGCCGGTGACGCCCGGGGTGGGGCCGCCGAGAACCGGCTCGCCGCCGAACAATCCGAAGACGTAGCCGTCGTCGCCGCCGTACCACCCGCCGAACAGCGCGTTGTTGACGCCGGTGTCGAAGCCGGTCACAGCCGTGCTGATCTGGGTGCTGAAGGTGTCCGACACGTTTCCCAGCGCCGTAGACAACTCGGTGCTCGACGTGGTGGCTTCGCCCTGCAGGGTCACCAGGTTCGTGTCCACGTTGGACAGGAACGTCGTCCAGTCGACCTCCCCGGACGCGAGCCTCACATCGTGGTGCCGGACCATCGGGCCGGTCGCGGTCGGCGCGTTCAGCACGAACAGACCAGCGCCCGCAATCGCCAGACCGGCGATCGCCAGCCGGTTCAGGTGGGCAGACTTCGGGGGGACAACCAGATGCACGGCATCTCTCCTTGACTCAACATAAGTGTGTTTATCGCGCTAACCAGGCGGGACGCGACGCTACCTGAGATTTCACTGAGTCACAATAGGCTTGCCTAACCTTACTTGGTTGGCTCGAGTGGCCTGTTGGCCCGCGTGCAATAAGCGCTGTTCGATGGCGCACCAGTCAGGAGCCGTTCCCAGGGTCCTGCGGGCGGTAGCGTCGCGGGTACCCCGGCCACTAAAGTAGCCAGCAATTTAGGCTAGCCTCAACTAACCAGCAGGAGGGTTGAGAGTTGACTGGTTGGGTCGAGGCTTCCGTTGTCGGCAGCCCGAATGAGGTGCGCGCCGAGGTCGCCGAATTGCTCGGTGTCAGCACCGCTTCCGTCGACCCCAGTGGCAACCTCGTCAGTCAGGGTCTCGACTCGATCAGGATGATGTCGCTGGCCGGCAAGTGGCGTCGTCGAGGGGTCGACGTCGACTTCGCCGCGTTGGCGGCCGAACCCACGATCGAGGCGTGGTCGCTGCTTGTCGGAGCCGGTGCTTCCGAGCCCGTCGAGTCGACTGCCCCGACCGCCACGTCCGAGGCCGCATTTCCACTCGCCCCGATGCAGCACGCGATGTGGATCGGACGCCACGACAGCCAGCCGCTGGGCGGGGTGGCCGGACACCTGTATGTCGAATTCGACGGCGGCGCAATCGATCCCGACCGGTTGCGCGAGGCGGCCACCTCGTTGGCGGCGCGCCACCCGATGCTGCGGGTGCAGTTTCTGCCCGACGGGACTCAGCAGATCGCCGCGTCGGCTCAATGTCCGGTTACCGTGCACGACTTCCGCGACCTCGCCGCCGAGGTCGCCGGCGGGCGACTGCTCGAGCTTCGTGAGGCGAAGTCGCACCAACAGCTCGACGGGCGGGTGTTCGAGCTCAGTCTCTCGCTCCTGCCCGGCGAAACGTCGCGTTTGCATGCCGATTTGGACATGCAGGCCGCTGATGCCATGAGTTACCGCACTCTGATGGCGGACCTGGCCAAGCTTTATCGGGGAGAACAACTACCGGACTTGGGCTTCACCTATCGGCAGTACCGCCAGGAGATCGTGCGCCGACAGGCCGGGCCGCAACCCGCCCACGATGCCGACCGGGGCTGGTGGTCGCAGCGCATTCCTGATCTCCCGGACCCCCCCGGTCTGCCGGCGAAGCCTGGAAAGTCTTTGTCACGCAACAGCGCTCGGCGCTGGAAATGGCTGGACCCGATTACGCGAGACGCGTTGTTCGCGCACGCCCGCACCCGCGGCGTTACTCCCGCGATGATGTTCGCTTCCGCTTTCTCGCACACCTTGGCCTGCTGGTCGAGCGCTTCGCGCTTCCTGCTCAATGTGCCGCTGTTCGGCCGCGAGGCCGTACACCCCGACGTCGACAGCCTGGTCGGCGACTTCACCTCCTCACTGCTGCTCGACATCGACCTGACCGGCACAACGGATGCGGCGTCACGCGCACACGCTGTGCAGGACGCCATGCGGACGGCCGCCGCGCATGCCGCCTATCCGGGTCTGTCGGTGTTGCGTGATCTGGGCCGCCACCGCGGCACCCCGGTGCTGGCGCCGGTCGTGTTCACCAGCGCGCTGGGCCTCGGCGAGTTGTTCGGCCGCGACGTCATCGACGCGTTCGGCACACCGAGTTGGATCATCTCGCAGGGGCCGCAGGTGTCGCTCGACGCTCAGGTCACCGAGTTCGACGGCGGCGTCATGGTGAATTGGGATGTCCGCGAAGGCGTTTTTCCGGCCGGCGTGATCGACGCGATGTTCGCCCATCACATCGAGGAACTGCACCGGCTGGCCGCCACGGAGGACGCATGGACGCAGCCGGACCCGCCGTCGTTATCTGCCGGACAGCGCGCGGTCCGCGACGCGGTCAACAGCAGCGCGACCCCCAGCGGAGAAATGCTGCACGACGGCTTCTTTCGGCGCGCCGAGCAGCAGCCCGACGCGCTTGCCGTGCTCTCCAGCTCGGGTGAGCTGACTTACGCCCAACTGCGACACCAAGCGAGGGCATTGGCTGCAGCATTGCGCGACAACGGAATCGGGGACGGCGACACGGTCGCGATCATCGGCCCCAAGACCGCCGAGCAGGTGCCCGCGGTGCTGGGCATCCTTGCGGCGGGCGGTGTCTACCTGCCGATCAGCGTCGACCAACCGCGCGACCGCGCGGAACGGATTCTGCAGGCCGGTCACGTGAAGCTGGCCCTGGTGTGCGGCGGGCGGCCGCTGTCGTTGCCGGTGCCCGCGCTGACCATTGCCGATGTATTGGACACTGCTTCCGTCGATCCGCAATTCCGTTCCGCACCAACCGATCCCACCAAGCTCGCCTACGTGCTGTTCACCTCGGGATCAACCGGTGAGCCCAAGGGCGTCGAGGTGACCCATGACGCGTCGATGAACACCGTGGAGTTCGTCGGGCAGCATTTCGACATCGGTCCTTCGGATCGGTGTCTCGCGCTGTCGACTCTGGAAGGTGACATCTCGGTGATGGACATCTTCGTCACCTTGCGCACCGGCGGGTCGATCGTGATCGTCGAGGAGGCCCAGCGCCGCGACCCCGACGCCTGGGCGCGGCTGATCGATGATCACCGCGTCACGGTGCTGCACTTCATGCCCGGCTGGTTGGAGATGTTGGTCGAGGTCGGTGCGGGGCGGCTGTCGTCGGTGCGGGTAGTGCCGACAGGCGGTGACTGGGTGCGGCCCGATGTTGTCCGCCGGCTGCGCGCCGAGGCGCCGGCACTTCGCTTCGCGGGACTCGGCGGTGCTACCGAAACTGCAACGCACAACACCATTTTCGAGGTCGGCAACCCCGACGATCTGCCGCCGCAGCTGACCGCGCTGCCGTTCGGCGCGCCGCTTCCCAACAACGAGTGCCGGGTGGTGAACGACCGGGGTGACGACTGCCCCGACTGGGTCGCCGGGGAGCTCTGGATCACCGGACGAGGCATTGCGCGCGGCTACCGCGGCCGACCCGACCTGACCGCCGAGCGATTCGTCATGCACAACGGTCAGACGTGGTACCGCACCGGCGATCTCGCCAGATACTGGCCGGACGGGGTATTGGACTTCGTCGGACGCGCCGACCACCGGGTCAAAATCAGCGGCTACCGCGTGGAGATCGGCGAGGTCGAGGCGATGCTGCGACAGATACCCGGGGTGGCAACCGCGGTCGTAGCTCTGGTCACGACCGCTGGGGGCGCCGAGGTCCTGACCGCGGCCATCCGCGCCGACGACCCACAGCTCACGGTCGAATCGGTGCGGGTGGCAATGGCCGACCTTGTTCCCGCACACATGATTCCGCAACACCTGAAGTTTGTGGATCGCGTGCCGTACACGCTTGCCGGAAAGATCGACCGTCGTGTCGTCACGAGCCAGATGGCCAACGCGTTGGCCGAGTTGTCGGAGCCTGACCGGCGCGCGCCGTCGACAGCGGTCGAAGCCGCTCTGGCCGCGATCATCCGCGACGTGCTCAACGCGGATGCGGTTGGTGTCGATGACGACTTCTTCGCCCTGGGCGGAGACTCGGTACTGGCGACCCAAGCCGTCGCCCGCATCCGGGCCTGGCTGGACACCCCGGACGTCGTCGTGGCCGACATCTTCGCCACCCGAACCGCTTCCGCGCTGGCCGCTCTGCTCAGCCGCCGCGGAGCCGAACACGGGCGGCTCGAACAGGTCGCCGAACTGTATATGGAAGTTGTCGGTATGGACGCCGGCCATGTAATGGCGGCGATCGCCGGGAATGAAGCGATGCAATGATTTTCGACAACCTGACCTCGGTACAGAAGAAAGAATTCCCGTCGTGGATCAAACGATTTCCCGGCCGGGGCGGGGGAGCGCGCGGCGCCACTGTGGTCTTCCCGCATGCCGGCGGGGCGGCGACGGGCTACCGGAAATTGGCAGCGGCGCTGGCCGCCGGCGGTGGTGACACGTACATCGTGCAGTATCCGCAGCGTGCGGAGCGCCTCAATGAGCCCGCCGCCCGAACCGTCCAGGATCTCGCGCGCAGCTTGTTCGTCGCCGGGCCCTGGCGACAGGTGGCGCCGTTGCGGCTGTTCGGTCACAGCATGGGCGCTGTGGTCGCTTTCGAATTCGCCCGGATCGCCGAATCCCGCGGCGCCGCAGTGGAGAAGCTGTGGGCGTCGGCCGCTCCGGCTCCCTGCGCCGTCGAGGCCAAGCCCGACTTGCCGACCAGTCACGACGACCTGCTCGTCGACATGACCGACTTCGGCGGAACCGACGCCGAACTGCTCGCCGACCCGGAGTTCGCCGAGCTGCTGGTCACCGCGATGCGCGCCGACTACGCGGCGATCAACCACTACGCCTGTGGTGCCGACGTCCAAATCGCCGCCGACATCTCAGCGTTGGGAGCTCACGGCGATATCCGCGTCGACGCCGCCGAATTGGAACTCTGGGAGAGCCACACCGCGGGTGCGTTCGACCTCGACTGGTTCGACGGCGGGCACTTCTATCTCGACGATCACATCGACGCTATCGCCGCACGGGTGAACGCCAGTGGCTGAGGATCCGGTCGTGATCGTCGGTATGGCGCTGGAGGCGCCCGGCGGAATCGACACTGCAGGGGCGTACTGGGAGTTGTTGTCGCAGGGACGAGAGGCGCTGACCCCGTTCCCCGTCGACCGCGGCTGGTCGGTCCGCGAGCTCCTCGCCGGCTCCCGCCGCAGCGGTTTCAAAGAGATTCACGACTGCGGTGGATTCCTGAGCGGCGCAACAAAGTTCGATCCCGAATTCTTCGGGATCTCGCCTCGCGAAGCCGTCGCGATGGACCCCCAGCAGCGCGTTTCGCTGCGAGTGTCGTGGCGGGCACTGGAGAACAGCGGCATCAATCCAGACGAGATGGCCGGCCACGACATGGGCTGCTATATCGGTGCGTCGGCCACTGGATACGGCCCGCAGATGGCCGAATTCTCGGAGTACAGCGGCCATCTGCTGGCCGGCACCGCCTTGAGCGTGATCTCCGGCCGGATCGCGTACACGCTGGGGTCGACGGGACCGGCAGTGACGATCGACTCGTCCTGCGCGTCGGCGCTGGTGGCTTTCCACGCGGCGGTGCGCGCGCTGCAGAACGGTGACTGCGACCTGGCGCTGGCCGGCGGCGTCAACGTGCTGGGTTCGCCCGGCTTCTTCGTCGAGTTCTCCAAACAACACGCACTCTCCGACGACGGCCACTGCCGTGCCTACAGCGCGCAGGCCAGCGGGACGGTCTGGGCCGAGGGGGCGGCCGTCTTTGTGCTGCAGCGAAAGTCGGCGGCACTGCGCGACGGTCGCCGGATTCTTGCCGAGGTTCTGGGCAGCGCCATCAACCACGACGGCCGCAGCGCGGGCCTGAGCGCCCCGAGTGGAGCCGCGCAGGTCAGCCTGTTCCGCCGGGCGATCGCCGAGGCGGGCATCCGTCCCGACGACGTCGGCATGGTGGAAGGACACGGCACCGGCACCCGACTCGGTGACCGCACCGAATTGCAATCGCTGGCCCAGACTTACGGCGACACCGAACCCGGCGGCGGGGCGTTGTTGGGTTCGGTGAAGTCGAATCTGGGTCACGCGCTGGCCGCAAGCGGGGCACTGGGCCTGGCCAAGATCCTGGTGTCCGCTGAACACGCAGCGATACCGGCCACCCTGCACGTCGCCGAAGCCAGCCCCGAAATCGACTGGGAGAAGCAAGGTCTGCGTCTCGCTACCACGCTGACGCCGTGGGCTGCCGTCGATGGTCACCGACTGGCCGCCACGTCGGCGTTCGGAATCGCCGGCACCAACGCACACGTCATCGTCTCACTCCCCGAGGCCGCGTGATGCTTGCGCAACCACTGCCCGACGGCCGCGTTCCCATCCTGCTGTCAGCGCATAACGAGCGTCTGATCGGCCAGGACGCCTCGGCGATTCTGGATTACCTCAACCGGGTTGGTGCCGAACAGGATCCGACGGTCGAGGTCGCTTCCACCTTGCTCCGGCTGCGACGGGTTCGGCGGTACCGCGCGGTGGTGCGGGCCGCGGATCGGGGCGAACTGGCGGCTGCGTTGTCCGCGCTGGTTCACGACGACGAGCACCCGCTGGTAGCGCGGTCGTCGAAAAGCGTTGCCCCGGGAATTGCGTTCGTCTTCCCCGGGCAGGGTAATCAGTGGCAGTCGATGGGAGCGCAGGCATACCGGCGGCTGGCCGCTTACCGGGCCGAGGCCGACCGCTGTGCCGAGGCGTTCGTCGCGGCCGGGTACTCGTCACCGCTGCCGTATCTGCAGGGCGACGACGAGCAGGATTGGTCGCGGACCGAGATTCAGGGTGCCCAGTTCACTCATGCGGTCAGCTTGGCGTCGCAATGGAAATTCGGCGGTGTGCTGCCCGCGATCACCGTCGGCCACAGCCTCGGCGAGGTCGCGGCGGCCTATGTGGCCGAGAAGATTTCGTTGACCGACGCCGTCGCTTTGGTGGGCGCCCGTGCCACCGTGGTCGGGCGATTGACCGGCCGATACGCGATGGTGGTGCTCGGTCTCGGCATCGACGAGGCCGACGCCCTGATCGCCGAGACACCCGGCTGGCTCGAGGTGTCCGCGGTCAACGCTCCGTCCGCCACGGTGGTCTCGGGGGACCGTGACGCGGTCATCTTGATGACCGAACTGGCCCAGTCCCGCGGTGTGTTCGCCCAGCAGCTCACCGTCGACTATCCGGGCCATACCAGCGCGCTGCGATCACTGGGCACCGAGCTGGTCGGACTGCAGCCCCAATCGGCATTTCGCGACGGGCCGGTGGCGTTCATCGGATCGGCAATCGGCACTGAGGTCGGCAGCGACGTCGAATTCTCGCGCTACTGGAACGAAAGTCTCTGCAGCACAGTGCGTTTTGATCGCGCGGTGATGGCCGCGCAAAAGTGCGGGGCGGAGGCTTTCATCGAGATGTCGGCGCACCCGTCGCTGCTCTACCCGCTCAATGAACTGGTCGGCGACGACTCGGCGGTGATCCTCGGTTCGGGTCATCGCGATGGGTCGATCACCGATGTGCTGTCGGCGAACATCGCTGCGGCTGCGATCGCCGACCCGGACTATTCGTGGGCCGATGTGATGCCCAGACCGCTTACGCCCCCGCTGCGCGAATTCCCGAACGCGCCGATGCGGGCCGTGCACCTGTGGGCCGCACCAGATCCCGTCACCAGTTCATCCGCCGGCGCGGACACCTCGCTGACCATTGCCGCCGAGTACTGGCAGCACGCTGACGTGCCGACACCGGCCGCCGCTACCCGATGTGCCATCGCGATCGTCGGCGACAGCGAGGGACAACTCAGCGCGGCCGCCTCGACACACCGCGGCTATCACGTGGTGTCGCCGCGGGACGCGGAACTCGTTGCGGTGGTGGCACCTGCGCTTTGTCGAGGGGATGCCACCGAAGCCGTTGCCGAAATTGCCAAACGGGCGGATGCGGGGCTACCCGACTACGACGCCATCGTCGGACCGCAATGCCGGGCCGTCTGGTTGCTCACCGCCGGCGGCGAACACGTCGTCGCCGGTGACACCGCGGACCGGCCCGCGCAGGCCGCGCTGGCCGCCATGCACCGCAGCATCGGCTTCGAATTCGGCGACCAGACGTTCGGCACCCTTGACCTCCCGGCCGGCGGGATCGATCCGCGCACCGCAGTTGCCGCCCTCGACGTGCTGCTCGGGGATGCCGGTGTCGTGGCGCTGCGCACCGGCCACAGCGCTCGCCCAGAACGCTACGTCCGGACCCTTCGCGAAAATCGCGAACCAGATGTCGCCCGGTCGCTCGATGCGACGGCGCTGGACAACGTGGTGATCACCGGCGGCAGCGGAGCCATCGGCCGGCGATATGCCCAGCATTGCATCGAACGCGGTGCGCGCCGAGTAGTCCTGTTGAGCCGCAACGGTATCGAACCCGAAAAGTTGCGCGTGCTGATCGGCCGGCACCACGTCGAGGTGCACGCGCCGCGCTGCGACATCACCGACCCCGCCGCGGTCGCGGCCGCCGCGGCGGAATTCGCCGATACCGGGGCCTCGTTGCTGATCCACACCGCGGGAATCGCCATGGCATCCGGACACGCCGAGCTGACCGGCGCGGACGTGGGCGCCGTCTGCGCCGCGAAAGTGGCCGGCCTGGCCTCGATGGTCGACGGGTGGCCGTTGCAGCCGGAGTGCCGGATCATGGCCTGCTCCTCGGTTTTCGGAGTCTGGGGCGGGCACGGTCACGCCGCCTACGCGGCGTCCAACCGCATCCTCGACGTGCTGGCCGCGCAACTGCGCGCAACCGGGTTGGACTGCACCGCGATTCGATGGGGTCTGTGGCAGGACGCCGGAGTGGTGGTGCCCGCGGAGATCGCCCGAACCGAACGCTCGGGCCTGATCGCGATGCGGGCGGAGTCGGCGGTGGCCGCCGGCCTGGGCCGTTACGCGGATGATCCACTGATTTTCGACGCCGACTTCGACCGGCTCCGGGTGTTCTTCGCGAGCCAGGGCATCCCGATGCCCTTCCGCCGGCGCGCCGACGACGACGATGCACTGCCGCACAACGACTTCGATACCCGAACTCTCGCTGACCTGGTGCATGGCGAATTGGCAGCAACGCTACATCTGGGTGACTCGGTGACGATCGACACCACCGCGTCGCTGATCGACCTGGGCCTGGACTCACTGCTGGCGCTCGACCTGCGGCGGCGACTGCGCCGGGCCGTGGGCCACTCGGCTCCGGTCGCGCGGATGCTCGGCGGGATCACCGTGAACGAACTGATCGACGTCCTGAGTGCGACCAACGGCCAGGACATGGGGAAGGTTGGAACCCACGCGTGACTGACACCGCCGGCTTGGACACGCTGGAAGCGCAGCGCCTGGAGTTGATGCGCCGCAAGATCGCCGAGCGTGGCCTGACCCGATCGGACCCCGGTACCGTCGAACAGCGCCCGCAGATGTCGGACGGGCAACGCCGGATGTGGTTCGTGCAGTCGATGGACCCCGACGGCGGGCTGCTCAATATCTGCGTCTCTTATCGCGTCACCGGCGACGTCGACATCGCGCGGCTGCGGCACGCGGTGGATGCCGTTGCGCTGAGCCACCCGGTGCTGCGCACGACATATCAGACCGGCAGCGACGGCGATCCCCACCCAGTGGTTCACGACGACCTGCGTCCGGACTGGGCCGAACACGACTTGTCGGGGCTTGCCGAGCAGGCCAGGCGGCTCCGACTGGAAGTTCTGGCGCAACGGCAGTTTCGTCAGCCTTTCGATCTGACCAAGGATTCGCCGCTGCGGATCGCCGTCGCGCGGGTAGCTGCCGACGAGCTGATGCTGCTGTTCACCGCACATCACATCGCCTGGGACGACGGTTCGTGGGCACCGTTTTTCGCCGACCTGACATGTGCCTACACCGACCCGGACAGCGGGACGCCGGCACCGACCGTGATGGCGGGAGACCCGGTCCGCACTAACGAGGACGACCTGGCGTACTGGCGCTCGCTGATGACGGATCTGCCGGAGCCGCTGGAACTTCCCGGCCCGAACGGGTCGGTGGTCCCCAGCACGTGGCGTGCCCAACGTGCCACCGCCCGGCTGTCGGCGGAGACCATCCACCGGGTCGCCGCGCTCGCCCGGCAAACCGGTGCCACCCCGTACATGGTGCTGATGGCGGCGTTCGGGGCGCTGGTGCACCGCTACACCCACGCGTCGGACTTCCTTGTCGCCACCCCGGTGCTGAACCGCAGCGCCGGAACCGAGAAGGCGATCGGCTACTTCGGTAACACGTTGGTGATGCGGATGCGCCCCGATTCCCGGATGACTTTCCGGGAGTTGCTCACCGCGACCAGGGACGGCGCAATCGGCGCCCTGGCTCATTCACGCGTCGACCTGGAATGGTTGGTGCGCGAATCCAATCCCGACCGCCGACATGGTGCCGAGCGAATGACGCGGGTCAGCTTCGGTCTGCGCGAACCCGACGGCGGCGGCTTTTCTCCACCCGGCGTGCAGTGCGAGCGTGCCGAGCTGCGCGCCCATATCAGCCAGTTACCGCTCGGCTGGATGATCGAAATGGACGCCACCGGAGCCGTTGTCGAGGCCGAATACCTAGTCGAAGTTCTCGATCGACGGATGGTGGACCAACTGCTGCGGCATTACGGCGTGCTGTTGGAGGACGCGCTTGCGCACCCGGACACCACACTGTCGGCATGCGGACTGATGAGCGACGCGGACGCCGAATGGCTACGGACCGTCTCCGCGGGAGAGGCCTTCGACACGCCGGCCAGTACGCTGCCGGGCCTGGTTGCGCAGCGGGCGGCGCTGACTCCGGACGCCGTTGCCGTGGTCTACGAGGGCCGGCAGTACAGCTATCGCGAAATCGACGACGAATCGAACCGGCTGGCGCACTGGCTGATCGAGCGCGGCATCGGCACCGAGGACCGGGTCGCGGTGCTGCTCGACAAGTCGCCCGAGCTGGTCATCACCGCGCTGGGCGTCCTCAAAGCCGGGGGCGTCTACCTTCCCGTCGACCCCACCTACCCGGACGACCGACTGACGTTCATCCTCGATGATGCCGAAGCCAAACTTGTGCTGCGTGAACCGGTTACGGGCCTTGCCGGCTACCCGGCCACCGCGCCCGGTGAACTGCTCCGCCCGCTCAGCCCCGCCAACACCGCGTACCTGATCTACACCTCCGGCTCGACCGGGCTGCCCAAGGGCGTTCCGGTGCCGCACGCGCCGATCGCGGAGTACTTCGTCTGGTTTGGCGACGAATATCGCGTCGACGAGACCGATCGCCTGCTGCAAGTGGCCTCACCCAGCTTCGACGTGTCCATCGGCGAGATTTTCGGAACACTGATCTGCGGTGCACGGCTGGTGATTCCGCGGCCGGACGGCCTGCGCGACATCGGCTACCTGACCGAACTGCTACGGCACGAGGGCATTACCTCGATGCACTTCGTCCCTTCGCTGCTCGGGCTGTTCTTGTCGTTGCCCGGCGTCAACCAGTGGCGAACCCTGCGCCGGGTGCCGATCGGCGGCGAGCCGCTACCCGGCGAGATCGCCGACAAATTCCACACCACCTTCGACGCCCTGCTGTACAACTTCTACGGCCCCACCGAAACCATCGTCAACGCCACCAGCTATCCGGTGGAAGGAGCGCAGGGCACCCGGGTGGTGCCGATCGGCCGGCCCAAGATCAACACCCAGATACATCTGCTCGACGACGCCCTGCAGCCTGTGCCGGTCGGTGTCATCGGCGAAATCTACATCGGCGGAACACATGTGGCCCGCGGTTACCATCGCAGGCCCGGACTGACCGCCGAACGTTTCATCGCCGACCCGTTCACCCCCGGCGCCCGGCTCTACCGCTCCGGCGACCTCGCACGGCGCAATGCCGACGGCGACATCGAATTCGTCGGCCGTGCCGACGAACAGGTCAAGATCCGCGGCTTCCGGATCGAGTTGGGCGAGGTTGCCGCGGCGATCTCCGTCGACCCCAGCGTTGGGCAGGTCGTCGTGGTGGCTAGCGATCTACCGGGGCTGGGCAAGAGCCTGGTGGGATATGTGACCCCGGTGGACGGGGCCGGTCGGGAAACCGTTGAACTCGAACGGATTCGCGTACGGGTGGCCGCGGCGCTGCCGGAGTACATGACCCCGGCCGCCTACGTGGTGATCGAGGAGATTCCGATCACGACGCATGGGAAGATCGATCGCGCCGGGCTTCCAGAGCCGGAGATCACGGCGAGGGTGCAATACCGCGATCCGTCCACCAACGCCGAGAGACGAATCGCCGCACTGTTTTCCGAGTTGCTGGGTCACGACCGGGTCGGTGTCGACGACTCGTTCTTCGACCTCGGCGGACATTCGCTGGTGGCCACCAAGCTGGTCACCGCGATCCGCGCGGAGTGCGCGGTGGAGCTGGGTATCCGCGAGGTCTTCGAACTCGGCACGGTGGGGGCGCTGGCGGAACGGGTCGACGATCTGCGTTCCGGTGCGCACGGCCGGTCGCGGCCCAAGCTCGTCGCGGCCGCCCACGACGAGCCACTGCCGCTATCGGCGTCGCAACTGCGTAGCTGGTTCGCCTACCGCGTCGACGGGCCGAGCCCGGTCAACAACATCCCGTTCGCCGCGCGGCTGACCGGGCCGTGGGACGTTGACGCGCTGATCGCCGCGGTCGGCGACGTCGTCGCCCGCCACGAAATCCTGCGCACCACATACGTCGACGACGACGGGATCCCGTACCAAGTGGTGCAGCCGGTCGCCGAGCCGACGGTGCGTCGCGCCGCGGGCGGTGGCGAGCGCTGGCTGCAGGAACAGCTCGAGGTCGAGCGCCGACACTGCTTCGAGCTGGACCGCGAATGGCCGATCCGGGTGGCCCTGCTGGACAACGACGGCGAGCACGTCCTGTCGTTGGTCGTTCACCACATCGCCTCCGACCACTGGTCGGCCGGGGTGCTGTTCGCCGATGTCATGACCGCCTACCGGGCCCGACGCGACGGCGGGGCTCCGTCGTGGGCGCCGCTGCGTGTCCAGTACGCGGATTACGCTGCCTGGCAACGTGATTTCCTCGGCGAGCCGGGAGGCCAAGAGTCGGCGGTTGCGGCCGAACAACGGGAGTACTGGACGAGCCAGCTGGCCGGTCTGCCCGAAGACAGCGGCCTACGACCCGACTTCCCGCGGCCACCGCTGCCCAGCGGCGACGGTGAATCCGTCCCCTTCAGCATCGACGCGACCACTCGCGCCAAGCTTGCCGACCGCTGCCGTGACATGGGTGTCACCGAATTCATGGCGCTGCAAGCCGCCGTCGCGGTCGTGCTGCACAAGGCGGGCAGCGGCGTCGACATTCCCCTCGGGACACCGGTCGCCGGACGCACCGAAGCCGAGCTCGACCAGCTGATCGGCTTCTTCGTCAATATCCTGGTGCTGCGCAACGACTTACGCGACAACCCCACGCTGCGCGAGGTGCTGATCCGAGCGCGGGAGACCGCGCTGGCCGCCTATGCCAACCAAGACCTGCCGTTCGACCGCGTGGTCGACAGTGTCAGCCCGGTGCGATCGCTCTCGCGCCACCCGCTGTTCCAGGTGATCGTGCATGTCCGCGATCACCTGCCTGCCACCCGTGTCGTCGAGGCGGCGTCGCACGGCCGGCCGGACACCGTGTGCACGTCGCTGGATCCCGTGTTCGACATGGCGCACGCGGATCTCAGCGTCAACTTCTTCGGCACCGACGGATCCGATGAGATCGGCTACACCGGCAATCTGATTTTCCGCACCGAGCTCTACCAACGGAAAACCATCGAGCGGTTGGCGGGCTGGCTGACCCGCGTCGTCACCGCGTTCGCCAACGACATCGATCAGGGTCTGCGAGACGTCGTGCTGGCCGACACGAAGGAACAGCAGCGCATCTTGACGCAGTGGAGCCGTGGCGAACAGTCGCCGTCCGACCGGCCACGGACCGTGCCGGAACTGCTCGAAGCCGGCCGACAGTGCGACGTCGGACAGGTCGCGGTGCGCTGCGCCGGCGAAGACCTCGATTATCCTGGGCTGCACCGTCGTTCGGATAGTCTTGCGGCGTTACTCGTCGATCGCGGCGTGCGCCCGGGTTCATTCGTCGGGCTCTCGACACGGCGCGGCATCGACATGGTGGTGGCGCTGGTCGGCATCGTCAAAGCCGGTGCGGCGTACTTTCCGATCGACCCCGCTTATCCCTTGGCGCGTAAGCAGTTCATGCTCGACGACGTGCGACCATCGGTGGTGGTCGCGACCGCGGAAGCGCTCGACACCATGCCGGGCGACTCCACGGCCACCATCGTGTCGCTCGACGACCCCGACGTGCGCGCCGCGATCGAGCGGCCGCAGGCGCCGACGACCCGACCGCGCCTGCCGCACCCCGACGACCCGATGTACCTGGTGTTCACCTCCGGTTCTACCGGAAAGCCGAAGGGCGCCGTGGGAACTCAGCGGGCTATGGCAGCCCGGCTGGATTGGCAGCTGCGCCACTATCCGCCGCGGGCGCATGACATTCGCCTGTCGCAGGCGTCGATGACGTTCCTCGAAGGTGGCATGGAACTGCTGGCCGGCCTGGCGGCGGGCGCCACGATGATCCTGGCCGACGACGCCGAGCATCGCGACGCCGAAGCGCTCGGCGCGCTGATGAGACGCGAGTCCGTCGCGCAGATCACCGCGGTGCCCAGCCTGGTGTCCGCACTGGTGGACAGCGCGCCGGATTCGGTGCGATCGCTGGCACGGCTGGTGTGCGGCGGAGAGCCGGTGAGCGCTTCGCTGCTACAGCGTTTGACGGCGGCCTGCGCCGATGCCGGCGACCAGGGCCCAGAGTTGTTGAACAACATCGGTTCCACCGAGACCTCCGGCGCGGTGTCGCGCGGGCGGCTGAGTATGCCGAACCCGCTGGTCGGCACGCCGGTGGCCGGCTCGCAGGCCTACCTGCTGGACGACGGACTGCGGCCGGTGCCGGTCGGCGTGGTGGGCGAGTTGTACTACGCGGGTGACCAATTGGCCCGCGGCTACTGGAAGCGGTCCGCGCTGACCTCGACTCGGTTCATCGCCAACCCGTTCGCCACCGAACCCGGCAGCCGGTTGTACCGCAGCGGCGATCTGGCCCGGTGGACCGAAGACGGCCGGTTGGAGTTCGCCGGCCGTACTGACCATCAGGTGCAGGTGCGCGGATTCCGGGTCGAACTCGCCGAAGTCGAGGCCGCGCTGGCCGCCGCCGATGGCGTCGCCGCCGCGGCCGCCCGCACCTGGGAGGTGCATGACGGCACCAGCCTGGCCGGTTACGTTGTGCCGCAACAGGCCGTCGCCGATGAGGCGGCCTTTGCGGTGTCGGTGCGTGCCGCGCTCAGCACGACGCTGCCCGGCTACATGGTGCCGTCGTCGCTGACGGTGCTCGATGCCCTCCCAAAGACGGAGTCGGGCAAGCTGAATCGGCCCGGGCTGCCGCGACCCGCAGCGAGCACCAGCGGCCACATCGAGCCGGCGCGCACCGAGACCGAACGTGCGTTGGCCGCGGTCTTCGCCGACCTGCTGTCCACGTCGGAGGTAGGACGATTCGATGACTTCTTCGCGCTGGGCGGGGACAGCATCCTGTCGGTTCAGTTGGCTTCACGGGCCCGAGCGGTCGGGTTGACCGTCAACCCGCGGATGATTTTCGAGAACCCGACGGTCGCGCAACTGGCTGCCGCCGTCGACGCCTTGCCCCCAGAGCGCGATGCCGGCCCGGCGGACGACGGTGCCCGGTTCGAGCCGATGACGACCTCGGGTCTGTCGGCGACCGACCTGGCCGCGGTCACGCAACTGTGGTCGAAGTCGCGGGATGGAACCAGATGACGGCGGCCGACATCGAAGCTGACGTCGCGCCCGACATCGACGACGTGATGGCGCTGAGTCCTCTTCAGGAAGGCCTGTATTCACTCACTGCGTTAAAGGAGTTCACCGAAGGGCAGCACGCCGACGACCCGTATGTGATCGGTATGGCCGCCGACCTGTTCGGCTCCCTCGACGTCGCCCTGCTCCGCGATTGCGCGGCGAAGATGTTGGTCCGCCACCCGAATCTGCGGGCGAGCTTCTTCAGTCGGGGGATCGCCCGACCCGTGCAGATCGTCCCGTCGCGAGTCGACCTGCCGTGGCGCGATGTCACGGCCGGCGAAGCCGACATCGAGGCGATCGAACTCGACGAGCGATCACGGCCGTTCGACCTCGAGCGGCTGCCTGCCCTTCGGTTCCTGCTCATCGAATTGCCCAGTGCGCGCTGGCGCCTGGTGATCACCGCGCACCACATCGTGATCGACGGCTGGTCGCTGCCGGTGTTCGTTGCCGAGATGATGATCCTGTACCGTGCGGGCGGCGATCTCGATGCGCTGCCGGTGGCGCCGCGGCCTTATCGCGACTACATCGGCTGGCTCGCCGGCCGGGATCAGGAAGCCAGTCAACGGGTTTGGCGCGAACATCTTGCCGGCCTGTCCGGACCGACGCTGATCGCGGCCGCATTCGGTGGCGAGGACGCCGCGCGCACGTCGACACGGCTTCCGCAGCGCACCGAGCTGCAGTTGGACACCGGTGCCACCGAACGGCTCGTCACCGGCGCCCGCGCGCGTGGGGTGACGCTCAACACGCTGTTGCAGACGGCCTGGGCGCTCATCGTGTCGCGGCTGACCGATCGCGACGATGTCGTGTTCGGGGTCACCGTGTCCGGTCGGCCCGCCGAGTTGGCCGGCGTCGAGACCATGGTCGGTCTGTTCATCAACACCGTCCCGCTTCGGGTACGCCTCGATCCAGCCGGCGCGGTCGGTGAGCTGTGCCATGCCGTGCAACGTGATTCGGCAATCCTGCGCGATCACAGCTACCTTGGGCACGCGCAGCTGCGGGCCATGGGTGGCGTTGGCGAGATGTACGACACCTTGCTGGTCTACGAGAACTTCCCGACCGGTGACATGGCCGGCGGAGACCAGCTGGCCGGCACGGGCGTCACGTTCCGGCCCGCTGCGGTCGAAAGCCTCACCCACTTCCCGATCGTGCTTGCCGCGCACATGGCCGACGCGGGTCTGGTCCTGATGGTCGAGGTCATCGACGGCGCGATCGGCACCACCACTGCCGCCACACTCGGCGAACGACTCCTGGCCACCGCAGACCGGCTGCTCGAGCACTGGGACCGGCCGCTGCGCGACGTCAGCGTACTATTGGGCAACGAGGCCGCCCCGCCCGGAACCGGATCGGCGAAACCCGCTGCAGCACAGGCGATCCACCTCCGTTTCGCCGCGGTCGCCGCCCGATCACCCGAGAGCCCGGCCGTCACTTGGGCGGACGGTGTGCTGAGCTACCGCGCACTCGACGAGGCGGCCAACCGACTGGCAGGTGCGCTGGTCGCCCGCGGCGTCGGTGCCGAAACTCCGGTTGCCATCAAGCTTTCGCGCGGCCCCGGGTACGTCACGGCGATCCTGGCGGTGCTCAAAGCCGGTGCGACGTGCGTACCGCTGGAACCGGGAATGCCCGTCGAGCGGGTGAATTCGATCACGCGTCAAAGCGGGGCGGCCATCGTGATCGACGACAACTTCACCGCCGACGGTCCCAGCGACTTCACGCCCGTCGATGTGGACCCCGCACATGCGGCCTACGTGGTATTCACGTCGGGCACCACCGGAGAACCCAAGGGCGTCATCGGAACTCACGCAGCGGTCGGCGCCTACGCTGACGATCACCTCGACCATGTGTTGCGACCGGCGGCGGGTCGGCTGGGCCGCCCGCTGCGCATCGCCCACGCCTGGTCGTTCGCGTTCGACGCAGCGTGGCAACCACTGGTCGGGCTGCTCGACGGCCACGTCGTGCATGTCGTCGACGAGCACGTCCAGACCGATGCCGAGGCCCTGGTCACGGCCATCGCCGAGCACGGTGTCGACATGATCGACACCACCCCGTCGATGTTCAGCCAACTGAGGTCGGCGGGCTTGCTGACCCGCGTGCCGCTGGCTGTGCTCGCACTGGGCGGCGAGGCGCTCGGTGGCAGTTCCTGGTCGTTCATTCGCAGCCAGTGCGCCCGCACCGGGATGACGGCCTTCAACTGCTACGGCCCGACCGAGACGACCGTCGAGGCCGTCGTGGCCGCCATAGACCACCACGACGAGCCGTCGATCGGGCACCCGACCGGCCACACCCGCGGCTACGTATTGGACTCCGCGCTGCGCCCGGTGCCCTACGGCGTGGCGGGGGAGTTGTATCTCGGTGGCGCACAATTGGCCCGCGGCTACCTCGGCCGTGCGCCCGAAACCGTGCAACGCTTCATCGCCGACCCGTTCGTCGCGGGGATGCGGATGTATCGCACCGGGGATTTGGTGCGCCGCCAGTCCGACGGGTCGCTGCAATACGTCGGCCGCGCCGATGCGCAGGTGAAAATTCGCGGGCATCGGGTGGAGCCCGCAGAGATCGCCGTGGTGCTCGAATCGCACCCGGGCGTCCGGCATGCCAGCGTTCTGGTGCGCGAGCAGCACGGTGCACCCCGGTTGATTGCGTATGTGGCGGGCGCCTCGCCGTCGGTGGTCGAGCTGCGCCGGATGCTGGTCGGCCGACTGCCCCGGTACATGGTTCCGCAGCGGATCGTGATCGTCGACGACATTCCGTTGACTGCCAACGGAAAGCTGGATGAAGGTGCGTTGGCGGCCCTGGATTCAGCGGCGCTGACCGAGTCGGGCGGATTCGAGCCGGCGACGGAGACCGAGTCAGCCCTGGTCGAAGTGCTGACCGAAGTCCTGCGCGTCGATCGCGTCGATCCGAACGCAGATTTTCTCGAGCTTGGCCTGGACAGCATCGTGGCGCTGTCGGTCGTGCAGGCCGCCCGCCGCCGCGGGATGGCGTTGCGGGCCAGGCTGATTCTGGAGTGTGCCAGCGTGCGAGAACTCGCCGCCGGCATCGACGCCGAAGCGGCCGAGGTCACCCAGCCGAGGGCGCATACCGGTACCGGCAGTGGCCCGATACCGCTGCTGGCCAACGCGCACTGGCTCTACGAATACGGCGAGCCGCGCAGGCTGGCGCAGTCCGAAGCGATTCGTTTGCCGCAGAACGTCACCGGGGCCCAGCTGCGGGCGGCGCTGGCGACCATCGTCGCCGGCCATGAGGTACTGCGCAGCCGCTTGGACCGCACGACCATGACGCTGCACGTCGACCAGCCGGGTGAGATCCTCACCGAGATTGCGGTCTCCGGGGGTGATCTGCAGTCCGCCGTCGCGACCCAGACCGCGCAGGCGATCGACAGCATCGACCCGGAACGTGGAAAGCTTATTGCGGCGGTTTGGCTGCGGCCACCGACCGGCCAGAGCGTGCTGCTGCTGACCGCGCACGTGCTGGCGCTGGATCCGGTGTCGTGGCAGGTGGTGCTCGGCGAACTCGACGCCACCCTCTATGCACTCATGGCCGACAACACCCCGGCGCCGGTTCGCGAGCAGACCAGCTATCGCCACTGGGTGCAGGAGATGACCGTCCGCGCGGAATCGCTTGACAGCGAACCGTATTGGATGATGCAGCTCGTCGGCGACGATCCCGAGCTGGGGCAGCGGCGCTTGGCGCCGGACCGCGACCGTGCCGCCGGGCTGCTGGTGCAGACGGCGATGCTCGACGTCGATGCCACCGCCCGCCTGCTGAAATCCGGCCTGCCGGTGTTCGATGTCCTGATCGCCGCCGCATCGAGGATGATCACCCGGTGGCGTCAGCGGCGCGGCCAGCCGACACCTTCGCCGCTGCTCGCGTTGGAAACCCATGGCCGGGCCGACGCGCTGTTCGGCGACGCGGTCGACACCGGCGACACCGTCGGGCTGCTGAGCGCGATCTATCCACTGCGCATCGATACCGACGACCCGCGGCGGGTGCGCGACCTGCTGACGTCGATTCCCGGCGATGGCGTCGACTATGGACTGCTGCGCTACCTGCGCGACGACACCGCCGGCCGGCTTGCCGCTTTCGACGGACCGCAGCTGTTGCTGAATTACCTGGGTCGCGCCGAGGTCGGCGGCACCAACGGACTGTGGCTGGATCGCGGCCTGCTGACCGGGGTGTCGCGGCTACCGGAGCCCGACCTGGCGGTCCGCTACGAATTGAGCCTGGTGGCCACCGTGCTCGGCAGCGGCGACCACCAGGTGCTGGTGACGCAGTGGCGGGCGTTGCCCGACATCCTCAGTGAATCGGATATCAGTGCCCTGCAACAGCTTTGGACGCAGGCGATCGAGGAGATGGTGTCATGACGACACTCGCCGTGCTCGGCGCGGGTGTGAAAGCGGTGGCGGTCGCCGCCAAGGCGCACGTGCTGAGCGAGATGGGAGTCGAGGCGCCGAACGTGGTCGCGATCGAGCGGACCGGGGTCGGTGCGAACTGGCAGGCCAGCGGCGGCTGGACGGACGGCGCGCAGCGGCTGGGCACCAGCCCGGAGAAAGACGTCGGCTTCCCGTACCGCTCGTCGCTGGTACCGCGGCGCAACGCCGAACTCGACGAGCGGATGACTCGGCACAGCTGGCAGTCGTATCTGATCGCGACCAGTCAGTTCGCGCAGTGGATCGACCGCGGTCGTCCCGCGCCGACCCATCGGCGATGGAGCCAATACCTGCGCTGGGTAGCCGACGAGATCGGCATGTCGGTGGTCTACGGCGAGGTCGACCGCCTCGCCGTCGACGGTGAGCGGTGGGCGCTGCACACCGACGAAACATGCGTCCACGCCGACGGTTTGATGATTACCGGCCCCGGACAAGCCGAACGCTCACTGCTGCCGGGCAATCCGCGGGTGATGTCGATCGCGCAGTTCTGGCATCGAGCCGGACAACAAGACCGCATCAACGCCGAGCGGGTCGCGGTCATCGGCGGTGGTGAGACCGCCGCAGCGATGCTGAACGAGCTGTTCCGCCATCGGGTTTCCACCATCACCGTGATCTCGCCGCAGGTGACGCTATTCACCCGCGGCGAGAGCTTTTTCGAGAATGCGCTGTTCTCCGACCCCAGCGACTGGACCGCGCTGACGGTGGAGGAGCGGCGCGATGCGATCGCCCGGACCGACCGGGGGGTGTTCTCCTCCAATGTGCAGGACGCCTTGCTGGCCGACGACCGCATCCGCCACCTGCGTGGACGGGTGGCGCACGCGGTCGGCCGCGACGAGCAGATCAGGCTGACGCTGTCCACCAACCGGGGCAGTGAAAACCTGGAAACTGTACATGGTTTCGACCTGGTCATCGACGGGTCGGGCGCCGACCCGCTGTGGTTCACCTCGTTGTTCAGCCAGGACGCGCTCGATCTGCTGGAACTGGGCCTGGGCGGCCCGTTGACCGGCGAACGTGTCCAGGAGGCCATCGGCCACGACCTCGCCGTCATCGATGTCGCACCGAAGTTGTTCTTGCCCAACCTCGCCGGGCTCAACCAGGGACCCGGCTTTCCCAACCTCAGTTGCCTGGGGCTGCTGTCCGATCGGGTGCTCGGTGCCGATCTGGGCTCCCATGCCACTGCCTCGATCAGGAGAGATGATGAGCACCAATCCCTTCGATGACGAGAACGGCACCTTCGTCGTCCTCGTCAACGACGAAGACCAGCACAGCCTGTGGCCGACGTTCGCCGATGCTCCCACCGGCTGGCGCACGGTCTTCGGTGCGGCCGGACGCGCGGAATGCCTGGCCTTCGTTGAGGAGAACTGGACCGATATGCGGCCCCGGAGCCTCCGCGAGGCGATGGAGCACTGATGGCCCGCGGGTTTCAGGGAGCGATGCTGCGGGGCTTCGGCGCCCGCGACCACACCGCGACCGTTCTCGAAACCGTCCAGATCGCACCACATTTCGTGCGTATCCGGATGGAGTCACCGACGCTGTTCTCCGATGCCCAGGCCGAACCCGCCGCGTGGCTCCGGTTCTGGTTCCCCGACCCCGACGGATCGACCACCGAATTCCAGCGCGCGTACACGATCTCGGAAGCCGACGTGCCTGCCGGTCGTTTTGCAGTCGACGTGGTGCTGCACGACCCGGCCGGCCCGGCCTCGAAGTGGGCTCGCGCCGTCGAACCCGGCGCGACCATCGCGCTGATGTCGTTGATGGGTTCGTCGCGGTTCGATACACCCGACGAGCATCCGGCCGGCTATCTGCTGATCGGTGACTCGGCGTCGATACCAGGCATCAACGGCATCATCGGCACCATCCCCGACGACGTGCCGGTCGAGGTGTATCTCGAACAGCACGTCGACGACGACCGGCAGATCCCGATCGCAGTGCACCCGCGCCTGCGGCTGCACTGGGTAGCCCGGCATGACGAGAAGTCCCTGGCTTCGGCCATCGAAACCCGCGACTGGTCCGACTGGTACGCCTGGGCGACCCCGGAAGCCACCACGCTCAAGCACGTCCGTACCCGGCTGCGCGACGACTTCGGCTTCCCCAAGTCCGAGATTCACGCGCAGGCCTATTGGAGCGCCGGTCGTGAGATGGGCACCCGCCGCGGCGACGAACCATCTGCGGTCGACTCTGTTGCGCTGCCGGAAAGCGTTGTCGTCCAAGATGTGCCGGCACCGGCGCAGGGGAGCTGGCGCGCCCAGGCCGCCGGCCGGTTACTGGCGCCGCTGCGCTCGGCACTGATCGCTTCCGGCGTGCTGCAGGCGATCATCACGCTGGTTCAGTTGGCCCCGTTCGTCTTGCTGGTCGAGTTGGCCCGGCAACTGGTGTCAGGCGCCGGGGCGGCGCAACTGAAGGAGATCGGCGTAGCCGCTGTCGTGCTGCTCGGCTTCGGCACCCTGCTGGGTGCGGCGCTGACGCTGTGGCTGCACATCGTCGACGCACGGTTCGCCAGCGGCCTGCGTTCGCGGTTGCTGAGCAAATTGTCGCGATTGCCGTTGGGCTGGTTCACCGCTCGCGGTTCCGGGTCGATCAAACAGCTGGTCGCCGATGACACGTTGGCACTGCACTATCTGGTCACCCACGCCATTCCGGACGCGGTCGCCGCTGCTGTCGCGCCGCTGGCGGTGTTGGTTTACCTGTTCGTGGTGGACTGGCGGGTGGCGCTGGTGCTATTCCTCCCCGTGTTGGTCTATCTGGTTCTGACGTCGTCGATGACGATTCAGTCCGGCCCGAAAATCCCGCAGTCGCAGCGCTGGGCCGAGCGGATGAGCAGTGAGGCCGGCGCCTATCTCGAAGGCCAGCCGGTGATCCGGGTCTTCGGTGGCGCTGCCGCGTCGAGCTTCCGCCGCCGCCTCGACGAGTATGTCGGCTTCCTGACCGGCTGGCAGCGCCCGCTGGCCGGCAAGAAGACGCTGATGGATTTGGTCACCCGGCCCACCACATTTCTGTGGCTGATCGCCGGGACCGGCACGCTGCTGATTGTCGGCGGCCACATGGATCCCGTCGACCTGCTGCCGTTCCTGTTGCTGGGCACCACCTTCGGCGCCCGGCTGCTGAACATCGCCTACGGCCTCGGCGGAATCCGGGCCGGCCTGCTGGCCGCCCGCCGGCTGCAGATCGCCCTCGACGAGCCGGAACTGTCGGTGCGTGACGAGCCGCACGGAGAGTCCGGGGGCCCGGTGGTGTTCGACCGGGTCACCTTCGGCTACCGGCCCGGTGTGCCGGTGGTCCACGACGTCTCGCTGACGCTGCGGCCCGGCACGGTCACCGCGCTGGTGGGCCCGTCCGGGTCGGGAAAGTCGACGCTGGCCGCGCTGCTGGCCCGCTTCTACGACGTGCAGCAGGGCGCGATAACGGTTGACGGACAAGACCTTCGGTCGCTGACCGCCGACGAGCTCTACACCCGGGTCGGGTTCGTCCTGCAGGAAACCCAGCTCGTGCACGGCACCGTCGCCGAGAACATCGCGCTGGCCGTCCCGGACGCCACCCCCGGGCAGATCCAGGCCGCAGCGCGTGACGCCCAGATCCACGAGCGCATCCTACGGCTGCCCAACGGCTACGACACCGTGCTCGGTGCGGCCAGCGGGCTGTCCGGCGGTGAACGCCAACGGCTGACGATCGCCCGCGCGATTCTCGCCGACACCGCTGTTCTGATCCTCGACGAGGCCACCGCGTTCGCCGACCCCGAATCGGAATACCTTGTGCAGCAAGCGCTCAACCGACTGACCCGGGAGCGCACGGTACTGGTGATCGCGCACCGGCTGCACACCATCGTCGGTGCCGATCAAATCGTGGTGCTCGATCACGGCCGCATCGCCGAACGCGGAACCCACGACGAACTGCTATCCGCCGGCGGACGCTACCGACGACTGTGGGACAGCGGGCGTCGCGACCCCGTGGCCGCGACAAGCAAGCAGGAGGCCGGCCGATGATTCGCACCTGGATCGGCCTCGTCCCGGCCGAGCATCGCGGCAAGGTCGCCGTCTACACCGCGCTGGCCCTGATCTCGGTGATCGTGCGGGCCGTCGGAACCGTTCTCCTGGTGCCGTTGGTGGGAGCATTGTTCAGCGACGCACCGCAGCGGTCGCTGGTCTGGCTGGGCTGGCTCACCGCCGCGACCGCGGCCGGTTGGGCCATCGACACTGCCACTGCGCGAATCGGGTTCGATCTCGGGTTCGCCGTGCTCGACCGCACCCAGCACGACGTCGCAGACCGGTTGCCGGACGTACGGCTGGAATGGTTCAGCGCGGACAACACCGCGACGGCACGGCAGGCCATCGCGGCGACCGGCCCGGAACTCGTCGGGCTCGCGGTGAACCTGCTCACCCCGTTGGTCACCGCGGTGCTGCTGCCGGCCGCCATCGGGGTGGCCCTGTTGCCGGTGTCGTGGCAGCTCGGGGTCGCCGCCATGGGCGGTGTGCCGTTGCTGCTCGGTGCGCTGTGGGCGTCGGCTAGATTGGCCCGTCGCGCGGATCAGGCTGCCGCCGAGGCGAATACAGCGCTCACCGAGCGCATCATCGAGTTCGCCCGCACCCAGCAGGCATTGCGCGCGGCGCGGCGCGTCGAGCCGGCCCGGAGCATGGTCGGCGACGCGCTGGCCGCCCAGCACGGCGCGACGATGCGGTTGCTGACCATGCAGGTTCCCGGCCAGCTGCTGTTCAGCCTGGCCAGCCAGCTTGCACTGATCCTGTTCGCTGGTGCGACAACGGCTTTGACCATCACTCACACGTTGAGCGTGCCGGAGGCGATAGCCCTGATCGTCGTGATCGCCCGCTACCTGGAGCCGTTCACATCGATCAGTGAGCTGGGCCCGGCCCTGGAAAGCACCCGTGCGACCCTCGACCGGATCCGCGCCGTGCTCAGCGCCCCGGTGATGGCCGCCGGAACCGATGCTCGTCGCGGCCGCGATGGCGCGCCGACGATCCAATTCGAGGACGTCTTGTTCGGCTACGACGGCGCCGGCGCGCCGGTTCTGGACGGGGTGAGCTTCACGCTGCAACCGGGCACCACGACCGCGATCGTCGGGCCGTCCGGCTCGGGGAAGAGCACGATCCTGGCCCTGATTGCCGGCTTGTACGAGCCGGTCAGCGGCCGGGTTCTGGTCGACGGCGTCGACGTCGCCACGCTCGACGTCGAGGCTCGCCGCGCGGCGAGCAGCGTGGTCTTCCAGCACCCCTACCTGTTCCACGGCACCGTCCGCGAGAACGTGGCCGCCGGAGACCCGGCCGCCGACGACGCGCAGTTCAGTCGCGCCGTCGCGCTGGCCCGCGTCGACGAACTCACCGGGCGACTGCCCGCCGGCGCCGAGACCGTCGTCGGCGAAGCCGGCTCGGCGTTGTCCGGAGGCGAGCGGCAGCGGGTCAGCATTGCGCGCGCGTTGCTCAAACCGGCCCCGATACTGCTTGTCGACGAGGCAACCAGCGCGCTGGACACCGAGAACGAGGCCGCCGTGGTGGACGCGCTCACCGCGGATCCCCAACCGCGGACCCGGGTGATCGTCGCGCACCGGCTGGCCAGCATCCGGCATGCGGACCGGGTGTTGTTCCTCGACGCGGGCACGATCGTCGAGGACGGCACGGTCGAGGAGCTGCTCACCGCAGGTGGGCGCTTCGACGACTTCTGGCGTCAGCAACGCGACGCGGCCGAGTGGCAGATCCACGTCAGCTGAGCCTGGGTCAGGACACGCCCGCGTAGGGTCACCGCAGACCGCGCGATAACCAGCAGAATGACTGCGATGTGCAGGTTTGAATCGGAGGGACAACGATGACCATGAAATTCTTCGCCACCGGGGTGGCTGCCGTCGCCGCCATCGGCGCCGCTGCCGCCGGTGCGACGGCACTGACATTCAGCGCCGCGCCGCAGGTCGTGCCCGTCGTGCTCAACGCACCTCTCGACCCGCCGCCGCCCGCGCCCGGCGAGCCGCCGCTGCCGAGTCCCGAGCAGCTGGCCGACCTGTGCACCCGCGTCACCGACCCCGGGGTGGGCTACGAGACCAAAGTCGGCCTGGTGGAAAACGGCATCCCGCCGGGCGAGGGCCACGTGGCCGACCACGACCTGCGTAAGGCCTACCGCAACGGCAACTTCCCGGAGCAGTTCAACGTCACCAACATTCAGCCGATCCCGGGCAACGGGGTCAAAGCCGACGTCGCCATTACGGGCCCGAAGTTCGCCGGTCCGGTCGAAAAGACCCTGGTGTTCGTCGATCAGGGCGGCACCTGGATGCTGCAGCACGACGCCGCCCTTGCGCTCGTGCAGGCGGCCACCGCCGTCAACTGAGACCGGACGCTAAACCTGGTCGGCGTGCTGGGTGACCGCGTCGAGGTCGAGCAGCCGCGCGTGCAGCACGGTGCGGTTTCGCAGCGCCGCGCGCACGGCGCGGTGCAGGCCGTCCTCGAGATAGATGACGCCCTTCCACTGCACGGCGTGCGGGAAGAGGTCGCCGTAGAAGGTGGAGTCCTCGGACAGCAGGCGGTCCAGCGCCAGCACCGTCGTGGTGGTGACGATCTCGTCGAGCCGGATCTGCCGCGGTGGGATCCGTGACCAGTCCCGGTAGGACAGATTGTGGTCCGGGTACGGCTTGCCGTCGCGCACGCCTTTGAAGATCATCCGCGGCCCGTCTCCGGCGCGGCCATCTCCGATGCGGCCATGCGGGACACGATATCGCGACGACGATGCCGGCCGGTTCGGCCGGAGGACGGAGTCGCGACGGGTGCAGTAGGGCCTGGTGATCCCCGTAAACTGGACCGGGTTAGGAGGGTGGAGCGCGATGGGAAGTGCCGATGACCGCCGATTTCAGGTGCTGCGCGCGATAGTCGCCGACTTCGTCGCCACCAAGGAGCCGATCGGCTCGAAGTCGCTGGTGGATCGGCACAACCTGGGTGTCTCGTCGGCGACTGTGCGTAACGACATGGCCGTCCTCGAGGCCGAGGGGTACATCACCCAGCCGCATACCAGCTCGGGCCGAGTCCCGACGGAAAAGGGTTACCGCGAGTTCGTCGACCGTCTCGACGACATCAAGCCGCTGTCGGCGGCCGAGCGGCGTGCCATCCAAGGATTTCTGGAATCCGGTGTCGACCTCGACGACGTGCTGCGGCGCGCTGTCCGCCTGCTGGCTCAGCTGACCCGTCAGGTCGCCGTCGTGCAGTACCCGACGCTGTCGACGTCGGCGGTGCGGCACCTCGAAGTGATCGCGCTGACCCCGGCCCGGCTCCTGATGGTGGTGATCACCGACACCGGCCGGGTGGACCAGCGCATCGTCGAACTCGGCGACGTCATCGATGACCACCAGCTGTCGCAGCTGCGCGAGATGCTCGGGGCGGCGCTGGAGGGCAAGAAGTTGTCGGCGGCGTCCGTCGCGGTGGCCGACCTGGTCGCGCAACTCGACGGTCGCGGCGGCCACTCCAAGAGCCTCAGCGATGCGGTCGGCCGCTCGGCGACGGTGCTGCTGGAGTCGCTGGTCGAGCACACCGAGGAGCGGCTGCTGCTGGGTGGTACCGCCAATCTGACCCGTAACACCGCCGACTTCGGCGGTTCGCTGCGCTCGATCCTGGAGGCTCTCGAGGAACAGGTTGTCGTGCTGAGGTTGCTGGCCGCCCAGCAGGAGGCCGGCAAGGTCACGGTCCGCATCGGACACGAGACCGAGGCCGAACAGATGATGGGCACTTCGGTGGTGACGACCACCTATGGCACTCTCGACACTGTCTACGGCGGCATGGGGGTACTCGGGCCCACTCGAATGGACTATCCGGGAACTATCGCCAGCGTCGCTGCGGTTGCTCTTTATATCGGCGAAGTGCTGGGTACACGTTGACCCCGCTTTGCAGGCACAATTCATTGATGGCCGCTTTTGCGCGGCCGATCTGGGCCTGAGCGCCCAGGAAAGGTCAGGAAGGTCAAGCGTGGCACGCGACTATTACGGTCTGCTCGGCGTGGGCAAGAACGCAAGCGATGCGGAGCTCAAGCGCGCGTATCGCAAGCTGGCCCGCGAGTTGCACCCCGACGTCAACCCCGACGAGGCCGCGCAGGCGAAGTTCAAGGAGATCAGCGCCGCCTACGAGGTGCTGTCCGACCCGGAGAAGCGGCGCATCGTCGACTTGGGCGGCGACCCGCTGGAGAACGCTGCCGCCGGCGGCGGCGGCTTCGGGGGCTTCGGCGGCCTGGGTGATGTGTTCGAGGCGTTCTTCGGCGGCGGCGCCACCTCGCGCGGGCCCGTCGGCCGGGTCCGGCCGGGTTCGGACTCGCTGCTGCGGATGCGACTGGATCTCACCGAGTGCGCGACCGGCGTCAGCAAGCAGGTCACCGTCGACACCGCGGTGCTGTGTGACCGATGCCAGGGCCGCGGCACCAATGGCGATTCGCAGCCGGTGTCGTGCGACACCTGCGGCGGTCGCGGCGAAGTGCAAACGGTGCAGCGGTCCTTGCTCGGTCAGGTGATGACGGCGCGCCCATGCCCCACGTGCCGCGGCGTCGGTGAGGTCATTCCCGACCCGTGCCACCAGTGCGGCGGCGACGGACGCGTGCAGGCCCGCCGCGAGATCGCGGTCAAGATTCCGGCAGGTGTCGGCGACGGCATGCGGGTCCGGCTCGCCGCCCAGGGGGAAGTGGGGCCGGGCGGCGGACCGGCCGGTGACCTGTATGTCGAGATCCACGAACAACCGCACGACATCTTCGTGCGCGACGGCGACGATCTGCACTGCACCATCTCGGTGCCGATGGTCGACGCGGCGCTGGGCACGACGGTGACTGTCGACGCGATCCTCGACGGCCTGACCGAGATCACCATCCCGGCCGGGACACAGCCCGGTTCGGTGACCACCCGCCGCGGCCACGGCATGCCGCATCTGCGTTCGGGTGCGCGCGGCGACCTGCACGTGCACGTCGAGGTGGTCGTTCCCGAACGACTCGATCACCAGGACGCCGACGTGCTGCGCGAGTTCAAGAATCGCCGCAGCCGCGACATCGCCGAGGTCAAATCGACTCACGCGCCGGCGACCAACGGCGGTTTGTTCAGCCGGCTGCGCGAGACCTTTACCGGCCGCTAATTGGCCGGCCTGTTCTACGTCGACACCCTGCCCGGCAGCGGTGAGCTGGCCGTCGTCGACGGCGACGAAGGCTTTCACGCCGCCACTGTGCGCCGGATCCGGGTTGGCGAGGAGCTATTTCTGAGCGACGGAGCCGGCGGTGTGGCCCGTTGTGTCGTGGAGGAGACCTCACGCGACGGGTTGCGGGCCCGGGTGGTCGACCGTCGGCAGGTTGCGCCCACCGGGCCACCGGTGACCGTGGTTCAGGCACTGCCGAAATCCGAGCGCTCCGAGTTGGCCATCGAATTGGCCACCGAAGCCGGCGCCGACGCGCTGGTGGCCTGGCAGGCTGCGCGCTGCGTGGCCCGCTGGGACGGGGCCCGCGCCGACAAGGGCCTGCGGCGCTGGCGTGCGGTCGCACGCGCCGCGGCGCAGCAGTCCCGACGCGCCCACATCCCGTCCGTCGACGGTGTGTGGTCCACCGCCACGCTGACCGCGCGGATCGCTGAGGCGGTGGGGTCGGGTGGCATCGTGGTGGCGCTCGACGCGGCTGCCGAGGTGTCATTGACCGATCTGGGCTTGGCGCAGGCCAAGTCGGTGACGTTGGTGGTCGGCCCGGAGGGTGGGATCGCCCCCGACGAGCTGACCGTGATCGTCGATGCCGGTGCGACGCCGGTCCGGTTGGGCCCGACCGTGCTGCGCACCTCGACCGCGGCGGCCGTCGCGCTGGGCGCACTGGGCGTGTTGACGCCCCGGTGGTCGCGGGCTGACGGCGGCTAAGCATTGGGCTGGTCTGCCGGGCGGCGGTAGACTCGACACGCTAACCCGCTGGATACACCACAGAAAGCAGGCTTTAGAACACACGTGACGCCTCGCGAAACCAACGCTGCTGGCCCGTCCACATCCTCGGTTCGCAGCAGCATCGATGTTCCGCCCGACCTCGTCATGGGCCTGCTCGGTTCCGCCGACGAAAACCTCCGCGCCCTCGAACGCCTACTGGCCGCGGATCTGCACGTGCGCGGCAATGCCGTGACGATCTCCGGAGAGCCCGCCGATGTCGCGCTCGGCGAACGGGTGCTCGCCGAGCTGGTCGCGATCGTCGCCGGCGGTCAGCCGCTCACCCCGGAAGGCGTCCGCCACAGCGTCGCGATGCTCGTCGGTACCGGCAACGAGTCGCCGGCAGAGGTGCTGACGCTGGACATCCTGTCCCGTCGCGGCAAGACGATTCGCCCCAAGACGCTCAACCAGAAGCGCTACGTCGATGCGATCGACAATCACACCATCGTGTTCGGCATCGGCCCGGCCGGCACCGGCAAGACCTACCTCGCCATGGCCAAGGCCGTCAACGCACTGCAGACGAAACAGGTCTCCCGCATCATTTTGACCCGGCCGGCAGTGGAAGCCGGTGAGCGCCTTGGCTTCCTGCCCGGCACACTGAGCGAGAAGATCGATCCCTACCTCCGCCCGCTCTACGACGCGCTGCACGACATGATGGACCCCGACATGATTCCGAAGCTGATGTCGTCGGGCGTGATCGAGGTCGCGCCGCTGGCATACATGAGGGGCCGCACCCTCAATGATGCCTTCATCATCCTCGACGAGGCGCAGAACACCACCGCCGAACAGATGAAGATGTTCCTCACTCGGTTGGGGTTCGGTTCCAAAGTCGTTGTCACCGGCGATGTTACGCAGATCGACCTGCCGGGCAACAGCCGATCGGGTCTGCGCGCAGCGGTCGACATTCTCGACGGGATCGAAGACATCCACGTCTCGGAACTCAACAGTGCCGACGTCGTGCGCCACCGGTTGGTGTCCGAAATCGTCGACGCCTACGCGCGACACGAGCAGCCTGGGCTGACGATGAACCGGGCTGCGCGACGCGCCCCCGGCCGCCGGTGATGCTGTGACGATCGAGGTCGCCAACGAATCCGGATTCGACGTGTCGGAATCCGAATTGATCAGCGTCGCAAAGTTTGTCATCACTCAAATGGACGTCAACCCGGCCGCGGAGCTGTCGATGGTGTTACTGGACACTCCGGCAATGGCTGACCTGCACATGCGCTGGATGGACCTGCCCGGGCCAACCGACGTGATGAGCTTCCCGATGGATGAACTCGAGCCCGGTGGTCGCCCGGACGCCCCCGAGCCGGGGCCGGCCATGCTCGGTGACATCGTGCTGTGCCCCGAGTTCGCCGCCGAGCAGGCCGCGGCGGCCGGTCACTCGCTGGGACATGAGTTGGCGCTGTTGACAATTCACGGCGTACTGCACCTGCTCGGCTACGATCACGCCGAGCCGGACGAAGAAAAAGAGATGTTCGGCCTGCAGCGCCGCCTGCTCGAGGAGTGGGTGGCCGATCAGGTCGAGTTCTATCGTCTACAACGTCAAGAGGACCGCGATCAGCGGTTGTTGGACAAGTCAAGGTATTTCGACAATTGAACCACTCCGCTTCGCTGTTCGGCGCGATCGTGCTGATAACTCTGGGCAGCGTGTTCGCGGCCATCGACGCAGCGATCAGTACCGTGTCGATTGCTCGGGTGCAGGAAATGGTGCGCGACGAACGACCGGGCGCGACGCGGCTGGCCAAGGTCATGACCGACCGGCCTCGATACATCAACCTGGTGGTGCTGCTGCGCATCGTCTGCGAGATCAGCGCGACGGTCCTGCTGGCCCAGTTCTTCTATCGGCAGGTCAGTCGCGACTGGGGTCTGTTCATCGCGGCGGTCGTCATGGTGGTGGTCAGCTTCGTCGTCATCGGTGTCGGTCCGCGAACCCTCGGCCGCCAGAACGCCTACTCGATCGCGCTGGTGTCAGCGCTTCCGCTGCAAGCGATTTCGGTGCTGCTGACCCCGATCAGCCGGGTGCTGGTGATACTGGGAAACATGCTGACGCCCGGTCGCGGCTTCCGCAACGGCCCGTTCGCCTCCGAGATCGAATTGCGCGAAGTTGTCGACCTGGCCCAACAGCGCGGCGTGGTCGCCGACGACGAGCGGCGGATGATCCAGTCGGTCTTCGAACTCGGCGACACGCCGGCCCGCGAGGTGATGGTGCCGCGGACCGAGATGATCTGGATCGAGAGCGACGAGTCCGCGGGCGCGGCGACGTCACTGGCTGTGCGAAGCGGGCACTCCCGTATTCCGGTCATCGGCGAGAACGTGGACGACATTGTCGGGGTGGTCTACCTGAAAGATTGTGTCCAGCAAGCATATTACTCTTCGACGAATGGCCGGGAGATTCCGGTGACCGAGGTGATGCGACCCGCGGTGTTCGTGCCGGATTCCAAACCGTTGGATGACCTGCTGCGCGAAATGCAGCGCGACCGCAACCACATGACGCTGCTGGTCGATGAATACGGCGCAATCGCCGGATTGGTGACGATCGAAGACGTGCTGGAAGAGATCGTCGGCGAGATCGCCGACGAGTACGACGCCGCCGAAGTGGCACCGGTGGAAGAGTTGGGCGACAACCGGTTCCGGGTTTCGGCCCGACTGCCGATCGAAGACGTTGGGGAGCTCTATGGCATGGAATTCGAGGAGGATCTCGACGTCGACACCGTCGGCGGACTGCTGGCGTTAGAGCTGGGTCGAGTGCCGCTGCCAGGCTCCGAGGTGGTGTCGCACGGTCTGCGGTTACACGCCGAGGGTGGGCCCGACCATCGCGGGCGGGTCCGGATCGGCACCGTGCTGCTCAGTCGCGTCGACGGAAACGGTGCAGCCCATGACTGAATTCCATTCCGGCTTCGTCTGTTTCATCGGCCGGCCCAACACCGGCAAGTCGACGCTGACCAACGCGCTGGTCGGCTCGAAAGTGGCGATCACGTCCAACCGCCCGCAGACCACCCGGCACACCATCAGGGGCATCGTGCACCGCGATGACTTCCAGATCATCCTGGTCGACACCCCGGGGCTGCACCGACCGCGCACCCTGCTCGGCAAGCGACTCAACGACCTGGTCCGCGACACCTACAGCGAGGTCGACGCCATCGGCCTGTGCATCCCAGCCGACGAGGCGATCGGACCGGGGGACCGCTGGATCGTCGAGCAGATCCGATCCACCGCGCCCAGAACGACTCTGGTGGCCATCGTCACCAAGATCGACACCGTGTCCAAGGACAAGCTGGCCGCACAGCTATTCGCGGTCAGTGAACTGGTGGGCAACTCCGCCGAGGTCGTCCCGGTCTCAGCCACCACCGGCGAGCAGGTCGACGTGCTGATCGGTGTGCTGGCCGCTGCACTCCCGCCCGGACCGCCGTACTACCCGGACGGCGAACTCACCGACGAGCCAGAAGAAGTCCTGATGGCCGAATTCATCAGGGAAGCCGCGCTCGAAGGCGTGCGTGACGAATTGCCGCACTCGCTGGCGGTGGTGATCGATGAGGTCAACCCGCGCGAAGGCCGCGACGACCTCATCGATGTGCACGCCCTGCTTTACGTCGAGCGGGACAGTCAGAAGGGCATTGTGATCGGCAAGGGCGGGCAGAGGCTGCGCGAAGTCGGCACCGCCGCCCGCGGCCAGATCGAGAAACTGCTGGGCACCAAGGTGTATCTCGACCTGCGGGTCAAGGTCGCCAAGAACTGGCAGCGCGACCCGAAACAGCTTGGTCGACTGGGCTTTTAGCTGCTCACCGCCTCGGTCTCGGTGTTCCACCAGACGGGCGGCTGTTTCGATGCCCAGCCGCCCAGCGCTTCGAGTTCGGCTGCCAGCGACACCAGTAGCGGTTCGCTGTTGGCCGGTCCCATCAGTTGCACGCCGATCGGCAAGCCGGCGGCGGTGAAGCCGGCCGGGACGTTGATCGAGGGCCATCCCAACACATTCCACGGCCACGTCACCGGACAGGCGGCGATCATCTCGCGGTCGGTGGCCATACCGCTGAGCCCGTCGAAGGCCTCCGCGAGCGGCGGCGGCAGCGCGGTCGTCGGCGCCACCACCACATCGACGATCCGGAAGATCGAGCCCACCCGCCGGTGGTTGGCGGCTTCGCTGGACCGGGCGGCGCGCAGGATCTGCTGCGAGAGGAAGCGGCCCATGCGCATGTTGGCCATCGTTCGGCGATCGAACTCGACACCTTGACCCAACCGCTCGGCCCAATCCAGCAGCCCGGACGTTGATCGCGCCAGAAAGTTCCAGGACAACCGCAGCCCGTAGTCGGGATTGCCGTCGACCACGGTGTGCCCCAGCAGACGAAGCTGGTCGCCCACCGAGTCGAGCGCCGCTTCGATCTCCGGGTCCAGTCGAGCCGGAAAGGCGGTGAACGGGAACCGGGTCGAGAGCGCGATGCGCAGCGAACCGGGCGCGAGCCCGACGTGATCGGACACCGTCACCTGTCGCGGCTTGTGCAGGTCGCCCTCGACGTTGCCGGACGCCGCGTCGAGCACCAGCGCCGCATCGGCGACGGTGCGAGCCAGCACACCGTTGACCGTGATCCCGTTGAACGCCTCAGGCAGCGGCCAGGTCGAGATCCGGCCACGTTGCGGCTTGATGCCGACCAGGTGAGTCCAGGCCGCGGGAATGCGGACACTGCCCGCTCCATCGGAACCGATCGCGGCGGTGACCAGACCGGCGGCCACCGCGGCCGCGCTACCGCCGGAGGAGCCGCCGGGCGTGTGACGGCGTGACCACGGGTTGCGGGTGTGCCCGAATGCCGGGCCGCTGGTGAACGGCCACTGGCCCAGCTCGCAGGTATTGGTCTTGCCGACGATCACCGCGCCGGCGGCTTTGAGGCGTCGCACCACCTCGGCGTCCTGGGTGGCCGGCTGGACATAGCCGGACGTGCCGAAGTAGGTGGCGACGCCGGCTATGTCAGTGTCGTCTTTGACCGCGATCGGCACACCCAGCAACGGCGCCCGGTCCCCGTCGGCGCGGCGCCGGTCGGCGTCGGCGGCGTCGGCCAATGCCGACTCGGTGAGCACCACGCGGAAGGCGTTCAACGTCGATTGACTCAGCTCAATGGCGTGCAGCGAACGACGGACCAGCTCGTCGGAGGTCACCTCGCCGCCGGCCAGTTGGTACAGCTGGTCGGTCAGCGTCGGGAAACGGCGATCGGCGGAGTTACTCATCGGTACCGACATTATCGGCGCGCGTCCGGGGTGCCGTCGCAACCTGGTGCCAAACTGATAACTATGCGGCTGTACCGGGATCGAGCGGTGGTGTTGCGCCAGCACAAGCTCGGCGAAGCCGACCGGATTGTCACCCTGCTGACCCGCGACCATGGGCTGGTTCGCGCGGTGGCCAAGGGTGTGCGCCGCACCCGCAGCAAGTTCGGTGCGCGACTGGAACCGTTCGCACATATCGACGTCCAGTTGCACCCTGGCCGCAACCTGGACATCGTCACGCAGGTCGTCTCGATCGACGCGTTCGCCACCGACATCGTCAGCGACTACGGCCGCTACACCAGCGCTTGCGCAATGCTGGAAACCGCCGAGCGCCTCGCCGGCGAGGAGCGGGCGCCGGCGCCGGAACTGCACCGCCTCACGGTCAGTGCGCTGCGGGCGGTGGCCGACGGCAGTCGGCCGCGCGAGCTGGTGCTGGACGCGTATCTGCTGCGGGCCATGGGCGTCGCGGGGTGGGCCCCGGCGCTGACCGAATGTGCGCGCTGTGCCACGCCGGGCCCGCACCGGGCATTTCACGTCGCGGCGGGCGGCAGCGTCTGCGGCTTTTGCCGCCCGGCCGGCGCGACGACACCGCCGCTGGGTGTGCTGGACCTCATGGCCGCGTTGCGCGACGGCGACTGGGAGGGCGCGGAGGTCGCGCCGCCGTCGGCGCGCAGTCACGTCAGCGGTTTGGTGGCCGCTCACCTGCAATGGCATTTGGAGCGGCAGTTGCGAACCCTGCCTCTGGTCGAGCGGATACGGCGCGTCGACGTGATCGATCAGAGCCTGCTCGACCGCCGGGTCGCTCTGGTCAGGCAGGATGTGGCGCATGGAGACGAGCCGGGTGAGCCGCTCAGAGCGGAGGGCTGAGCGCAAGCGGAAGTCCGACTTCCCGCAGCTCGCGCCGGCTCCCGACGACTATCCGGTCTTTCCGGATACCTCCACATGGCCGGTGGAGTTTCCGGCGTTGCCGCCCTCGCCCGACGGTGGCCCGCGCCGGCCACCACAGCACATCTCCAAGGCGGCCGCCCCGTCCATTCCAGCGGAACAGCTGCCCAATCACGTCGCGATCGTGATGGACGGCAACGGACGCTGGGCCACCCAGCGTGGTCTGCCGCGCGTCGAGGGCCACAAGATGGGCGAGGCCGTCGTCATCGACATCGTCTGTGGCGCTATCGAAATGGGCATCAAATGGCTCAGTCTGTACGCGTTCTCCACCGAGAACTGGAAGCGTTCGGCCGACGAGGTGCGCTTCCTGATGGGATTCAACCGCGACGTGGTGCGCCGCAGGCGGGTCAACCTCAACGACATGGGTGTCAAGATCCGCTGGGTGGGTTCGCGTCCACGTCTGTGGCGCAGCGTGATCCACGAGTTGGCGGTCGCCGAGGAATTGACCCTGAACAACGATGTGATCACCGTGAATTACTGCGTCAACTACGGCGGTCGCACCGAAATCGCCGAAGCGGCAAGGGATATCGCCCGTGAAGCGGCGGCGGGCAAGCTGAATCCCGAGCGGGTCAACGAGGCGACCATCGCCCGGCACCTGCACCGGCCGGACATCCCCGATGTGGATCTGCTGCTGCGGACGTCGGGGGAGCAGCGAACAAGCAACTTCATGCTCTGGCAGGCGGCCTACGCCGAGTACATCTTCCAGGACACGCTCTGGCCCGACTACGACCGTCGCAACCTGTGGGCGGCCTGCGAGGAGTATGCGTTGCGCAATCGACGGTTCGGGACGGCGTGATGAACAGCCGGCGCCTCGGCTCGGGCTACTTTCGTCACACGGGTAACCGCTCGGGGGTACGGGTCTTTGTGCCCGCCTTCGAGCGAATTCCAGAAATTTTCGCTCAGAGGCGGGCACATCGATGGTCACCCCCCGGCGGTGACGTATGCGACAGGTGTGACTGATGCCGTCACTGCAGGAACGCTTGCTTTCTCTGCTCGCCGACGTGCTACCCGCCGACGTGGAATCCGACGGAGCGGTGACCGTTCACCACGGCGGGACGATCGCCTCGCTGCGGGTGGTGTCGATCACCGATGATCTCGACCTGGTGTCGCTGACACAGGTGGTGGCGTGGGATCTATTGCTGAACAAGAAGATTCGCGACATCGTGGCGGAGCAGGGTCGCTCCACGCTGCTGGGATCGGTGCTGCTGACCGAGAAGGCGGGCAAGTCCGCCGATGTGGTGTTGCGCTACAACTTTCCGGGCAACGGCCTCAACGACGAAGCGTTACGAACGTTGATCTTGATGGTGCTCGACAAGGGTGCCGAAATCCGCAGGGCGGTAGCGCCCTAACGGCAGTCCGAGCAGGTGCCGTAGATCTCGATGGTGTGGCTGACGTCGGAGAACCCGTGCTTGCTTGCGACTTCCGCCGCCCACTCCTCGACCTCGTGATCGCCCACCTCGACGGTCGACCCGCAGCTGCGGCACACCAGGTGGTGGTGGTGATGGTCGGAGCAACGGCGATACACCGACTCGCCGGTGTCGTTGCGCAACGTGTCGAGCAGGCCCGCACCGGCCATCGACTGCAGCGTCCGGTAGACCGTCGTGAGTCCAATGTTCTCGCCGCGCTGCCGCAGCTCGTCATGCAACTCCTGGGCGGAGCGAAACTCATCGAGCGAGTCCAGCAGGCCCGCGATCGCCGCCCGTTGCCGGGTGGCTCGCACGCCCGCTTTCGCTTCGCCCGCCGCGGCACTCACTAGACCCGATCCTCCCCGGCATGCGCGACGGCGTCGACCACGATGTGCGCCAGGTGGTGGTCGGCCAGCCGGTAGAGCACCTCGCGTCCGGACCGCTCGCCGGCGACCACGCCGGCGGCCTTGAGAATCTTCAAGTGCTGACTCACCAGCGGCTGTGGCACGCCCAGCGCGTCGACCAGTTCATGCACGCAACGCTGAGACACGTTGAGTTGCAGCACGATTGCGATCCGCACCGGCGCGGCGAGGGCACGAAGCAACTCGCCGGCCGCGTCGAGGATTTCCCGCGGCGGCGGCGCCGGCAGTTCTGCGGAGTCGCCGTGTTGATGCTCGCCGAGCAGTTCATCGCCGTCCGCTGCGGTGGAGGATGAGAGAGACATGCTGCGTCCACTGTCACATGCATAACCACGCATGTCAAAGAGCGAAGGGTGGATCGCTACGATGACGGATCGACCGCGTTCCACAACATTAGGAGTCTTTGCCTCGTGGCCTCCGTCATCGACACCGTCGTCAACCTCGCCAAACGGCGTGGCCTGGTCTATCCCGCCGGCGAGATCTACGGCGGCACCAAATCGGCGTGGGACTACGGGCCGCTGGGCGTCGAGCTCAAGGAGAACATCAAGCGTCAGTGGTGGCGCTCGGTGGTGACCGGCCGCGACGACATCGTCGGCCTGGACTCGTCGATCATCCTGCCGCGCGAGGTGTGGGTGGCCTCAGGGCACGTCGAGGTCTTCCATGACCCGCTCGTCGAATGCCTGAGCTGTCACCACCGGCACCGTCAGGACCACATGCAGGAGGCCTACGCCCTCAAAAAGGGTGGGGAACCCGATGACGTGCCGATGAGCGAGATCGTCTGCCCCGACTGCGGCACCAAGGGTCAGTGGACCGAGCCGCGCGAATTCAACATGATGCTCAAGACCTATCTCGGTCCGATCGAGACCGAGGAGGGTCTGCATTATCTGCGCCCCGAGACCGCGCAGGGCATCTTCGTCAACTTCGCCAACGTGGTCACGACGTCGCGTCGCAAGCCGCCGTTCGGTATCGGCCAGATCGGCAAGAGCTTCCGCAACGAGATCACCCCGGGCAACTTCATCTTCCGCACCCGCGAGTTCGAGCAGATGGAGATGGAGTTCTTCGTCGAACCGTCGTCCGCGCAGGAATGGCACCAGTACTGGATCGACACGCGCCGTCAGTGGTACATCGATCTCGGCATCACCCCCGAGAACCTGCGGCTCTACGAACACCCCAAGGAAAAGTTGTCGCACTACTCGGACCGCACCGTCGACATCGAGTACAAGTTCGGCTTCTCCGGCAACCCGTGGGGTGAGCTCGAGGGTGTCGCCAACCGCACCGACTTCGACTTGTCCACGCATGCAAAGCATTCCGGTGTCGACCTGTCGTACTACGACCAGGCCAACGACACGCGGTACACGCCGTATGTCATCGAGCCGGCGGCCGGACTGACCCGGTCGTTCATGGCGTTCCTGGTCGACGCGTACCACGAGGACGAAGCACCCAACGCCAAAGGCGGAGTGGATAAACGGACCGTGCTGCGGCTCGATCCGCGGCTGGCGCCGGTCAAGGCGGCGGTGCTGCCGCTGTCCCGGCACGCTGACCTGAGCCCCAAGGCGCGCGACCTGGCCGCCGAGCTACGCAAGTACTGGAACGTCGACTTCGACGACGCCGGCGCGATCGGCCGCCGATACCGGCGCCAGGACGAGATCGGCACGCCGTTCTGCGTCACGCTGGACTTCGACTCGCTCGACGACCACTCGGTGACGATCCGCGAACGCGACGCCATGACGCAGGAGCGGGTGGCGATCGACGGCGCCGTCGACTATCTGGCTTCGCGGTTGCGGGGCTGCTGACCGGCCCGGGCGGGCGAATATGAAAGTCGGCTAAAGAGATTTACGCGAATCGCTCGCCTATTAGTCATTAGTTTAATATCATCGGTAAGTCGACGCGGCGGCTCACTAGGGCGTGGTGAGCTGCCGCGTCCACCATTTTGGCAGAAGTCCTGCTCAGAACCGGCCGCCGCCACCCATGAAGCCGCCGTCGGATGAACCCGACCCGCCGAAGGACGTCGGGCCCCACCCTCCACCGAAGCCGCCTCCGAAGCCGCCGCGCATGGCGTCGCCGAGCATGTCGCCGATGATGATGCCGCCCATCATCGCGCCGGTGTGATCGCCGCTGCCGTAGCGCGAGGTGTACGCCATCTGTGCGGACTGCACATCCGACTCCGCCAGCGATTGCGCCTCCGCGGCCAGCGCTGCGGCCTTGTTGGCAAGCGTGACTGCCGCGTTCAGATCGGTCGCCTTCTGGTCCTGCGCGGCGTCGACCTGCCGGCTCGCCTCGGCCAACCGGGTTCGCGCCTCGGGTCCGACGCTGCCGCGGCGGTTGTCGATGTACTCCGACACGGCGTGCACCCGCGACTGCGCGGTGAACAACGCTTGTTCCAGCGTCCGGCCGAGGCGTTCGGCCGCCGCCTGCTCTTCGGCGACAGTGGCCAGCAGCCGATCCAGGGCGGCGTTGGCTTTGGTCAACGCCACGAACGAGGTGAGCGGATCGCCGGAACCGCTTGCGCGCGCCGTGTCGAGTGCGCGGGCCGCCGCGTCGCGGGCGCCGGCCAGATCGCGCAGGTGCGGCGCCTTGGACTTCTGGGCGTTGCGCAGCGCGGTGTCGGCCTGCCCGATGCCGGACTGGATGTCGGCGGTCAGCGACGGCAGGGTGGCGACGGCGTGCCGGATGTCGCCGGCGGCGCTGTCAACAGCGTCCAGCAACGAGCGGGCCTGTCCCAGAGACGATTCCGTGGCATGGACGGCGTCGACGAGGGCGCTCTGCTCGCCGCTGACCGGCTTGGCCGCTTGCTGTCGCGCCTGGCTCAGGTTCTGCTCCGCGAAGGCCAGCCGGTCCTTGGCGGTCGTGACATTGGTGGCCACCGAGGCCAGTGCGGAGGCGTCGAACTCGTTGTGCAGCTCGGTCATTCGCTGTTCGGCCGGTTCGATGCGGGCGGTCAGATCCACCAGCTGCTGGGTCAGGGTGTCCAGGCGTGCCGGGGCGTTGACCACCAGGTCGCGCATCTTTTCGAAGGCCTCCCGCTGCGACTCCAGTTCGCGGTCGGCCCGCGCTGCGTCGACGATCACCTCGGTCAGCAGCTGACGGCGCTGGGCACGGGTCTCGGGGATCGCGTCGTCGAGCTGTTGGCGCACCGTGAATGCCTGAGCCAGAGCCGCTTTGGCGGCGTCGACGGCGTGGGTGAAAGGCTGGGTCCGCTGCTCACCAAACTCCTCGACGGTCAACGCGAGTTCGTTGGCACTGGTGCGTACGGCGTTGTCGACGTCGACGACCTTCCACCGCGACAAGTCATCGAGCGCGCCCAACGACAGGCTCGCCAACGCATCGGGGTCGGTGGCATCGATCCGCTTGGCCGCAGCCAGTTCGGCGGCGCGACGTCGACGACGGCGCCAACGCGTGAACACGTACAGCGCCAGCACCGCGACCAGGACGACACCCAAGCCGACCAGCAGCGGGGTCGAGCTCGCCGACTGCGGGCCGCGATTCAGGCCGTCGGCCGCCGCGACCGCTGCGCCGCTCCAGTCGCCACGGCGCAGCGCCGGCTCGATCTGGTTGCGCCGCAAATCGTCGACCTGGCCGGCATCGATCGTCTTGACTCGGCGCGGCACCAGGAACGCGTAGGAATGGTCGACCGTCGCCACCGCCAGCACCGCGCCGAAGTCGCCGAGATCACTGAGGCCCGAGGTGTTCTCCGCCCAGCTTCGGGCCGGTTGCCCGGAGAAGTCGTCGACGAATACCACCCATAACTGAATGCGACGCTCGGAGTAGAGCCGGCTGCTGGCCGACTTGATCGCCGAGCGGTCGGCGTCGTTGAGCACGCCGGCGTTGTCGGTGATGTAGCTGGGCAGCCGGAGCGGCGGCTGGGCGGTGGCCGATGGCGCGACGGTGAGGGCGGTGATCAGCATCGCCATGAACACGGCGACCGAGCGGCGGAGGGTGCTCACGAGAGACAATCTATCCCCGCGACGAAGTGGGTCGGGAGGGCTTTCGGTCTGACTGGCAGACTGTGGGTCGATGACGCAGCAAGACCCCTACGACGATTTCGACCGCCAGCGGGTGGTGCCCGAGGCGCCGAAGTCCGCGGGCTTGCCGGGTACCGAGGGGCAGACCCGCACCGCCTTCGCGCGCGACCGCGCCCGGGTTCTGCACAGCGCCGCGCTGCGTCGGCTCGCCGACAAGACTCAGGTCGTCGGGCCACGGGAAGGCGACACCCCGCGCACGCGGCTGACCCATTCGCTGGAGGTCGCCCAGATCGGGCGGGGGATGGCGATCGGGCTGGGCTGCGATCCCGACCTGGTCGACATGGCGGGGCTGGCCCACGACATCGGGCATCCGCCCTATGGGCACAACGGCGAGCAGGCTCTCGACGAATTCGCGGCCGCGTACGGCGGCTTCGAGGGAAACGCGCAGAACTTCCGGATCCTGACCAGTCTGGAGCCGAAAGTCGTTGACGGACAAGGGCACAGCGCCGGCCTCAACTTGACCCGAGCGGCGCTCGACGCGGTCACCAAGTATCCGTGGCCGCGCGATCAGCATCGGCGCAAGTTCGGCTTCTACGACATCGACCACACCAGAGCCGGGTGGATGCGCGACCGTGCCCCCGCCGAGCGGCCCTGCCTGGAGGCCCAGGTGATGGACTGGGCCGACGACGTCGCCTACTCGGTGCACGACGTCGAGGATGGGGTCGTGTCCGGACGGATCGATCTGCGTGTGCTCGCCGACGATGACGAGGCCGCCGCCCTGGCCACGCTCGGCGAGCGGGACTTCGCCGGAGTCCGTGCCGACGATCTGAGTGCCGCGGCGCACCGACTGGCGGGGTTGCCCGCGGTCGCCGCCGTCGGCAAGTACGACGCCACGCTGTCGGCCGCGGTCTCGCTCAAGCAGTTGACCAGTGAGCTGGTCGGTCGGTTCGCGTCGGCGGCGATCGCGGCCACCCACGCCAACGCCGGTCCCGGACCCCTGGCCCGTTACCAGGCCGAGCTGTCCGTGCCGGAGGTAGTGCGGGCCGAAGTCGCCCTACTCAAAACGTTGGCGCTGCAGTTCATCATGTCCGACCCGCGACATCAGGAAATCCAAGCGCGACAACGGGAGTGCATCCACCGGGTGGCGCAGACCCTGTTGGCCGGAGCGCCGCACACCCTGGACCCGATCTACGTGCCGGCCTTCAACGCCGCCGACGACGACGGCTCGCGGCTGCGAGTGATCGTCGACCAGATCGCCTCCTACACCGAGGGACGCCTGGAACGGATCGCTTCTGCGCAAGCGGGATAAAGTCGCTTCCATGGTCAAAACCACCGCTGCCATTGCCGCCATGTCCGTCGTCGCTGTGCTCAGCGGCTGTAGTTCGCACGAGCAGACGTCCACCCCAACGTCGAGCAGCGCCGCCGGTACGCAGACACTGACCGCGCAGCTCCACACCGCGCGGGACCAGTCGGTGGCCACCGCCACCTTCGAGTTTGCCGACGGCTATGCCACCGTCACGGTGAAGACGACGCAGAACCACATCCTGGAGCCGGGTTTTCACGCCCTGCACATTCACGCGACCGGCAAATGTGAGCCCAACTCGGTCGGCGCCGAGGGCGGGCCGCCCGGGGACTTCCTGTCGGCCGGCAAGCACTACCAGGCGCCGGGTCACACCGGTGAGCCGATGAGCGGCGACCTGGATCCCCTGGAGGTGCGTCAGGACGGCGCGGCCTACCTGGTGACCACCACCGACGCGTTCACCCGGGACGACCTGCTGGCCGGCAACAAGACTGCGCTGATGCTGCACGGCGCCGAGGGCAGCCCCGACGCCGAGAAGCGATTCGCCTGCGGAGTCATCGGCACCGGCTAACGCATTGTGATGGCTTGACTCCTCCTCCGGTCACCAAGTGACCGGCATCGTCGTCAAGCGGCCCTACACTGGCCCGATGGCCGGCCGCATCTCTGATCGCGATATCGCCGCCATCCGCGAACGGGTCCGCATCGAGGACGTCGTCGGCGACTACGTCCAACTGCGCAGGGCCGGCGCGGATTCGATGAAGGGTCTCTGCCCGTTCCACGACGAGAAGTCGCCGTCGTTCCATGTCCGCCCGAACCACGGACACTTCCACTGCTTCGGCTGCGGCGAGGGCGGCGACGTCTACGCGTTCGTGCAGAAGATCGAGCACGTCAGCTTCGTGGAGGCCGTCGAGGTGCTGGCCGATCGGATCGGGCACACCATCACCTACACCGGGGCGGCAGCCACCAACGTGCAGCGCGACCGGGGGAGTCGCAGCCGGTTGATCGCCGCGAACGCCGAGGCGCAGTCGTTCTACGCGGCAGCGCTGGAGTCACCCGAGGCGCAGCTGGGCCGCAAGTACCTGACCGAGCGGAATTTCGACAGCGACGCCGCCCGTCGCTTCGGTTGTGGTTTCGCGCCGTCGGGTTGGGACACGCTGACAAAGCATCTGCTGCGCAAGGGTTTTGAATTCAAGGAACTCGAGGCCGCGGGCCTGTCGCGGGAGGGCCGCCGCGGCCCGATGGACCGATTCCACCGTCGGCTGCTCTGGCCGATCCGGTCGTCAGCCGGCGAGGTGATCGGGTTCGGTGCACGACGGCTGTTCGACGACGACCCGATGGAAGCCAAGTACGTGAACACGCCAGAGACGTTGCTGTACAAGAAGTCGGCGGTGTTGTTCGGCATCGACCTGGCCAAGCGCGACATCGCCAAGGGGCACCAGGCCGTCGTCGTCGAGGGCTACACCGACGTGATGGCGATGCACCTGTCCGGGGTCGCCACCGCGGTGGCCTCCTGTGGCACCGCGTTCGGCGACGAGCACCTCTCGATGCTGCGCCGACTCATGATGGACGACAATTTCTTTCGCGGCGAACTCATCTATGTGTTCGACGGCGACGAGGCGGGCAAGGCCGCTGCGCTGAAGGCCTTCTCCGGTGAGCAGCAGTTGGCCGGCCAGTCGTTCGTGGCCGTCGCCGCCGACGGGATGGATCCCTGCGACCTACGGCTGAAATCCGGTGACGGCGCACTGCGCGATCTGGTGGCGCGACGAACTCCGTTGTTCGAGTTCGCGATTCGCACCACGCTCAGCGACATCGACCTGGACAACGCCGAGGGCCGGGTGTCGGCGCTACGGCGCTGCGTGCCGATCGTCGCGCAGATCAAGGACCCGACGCTGCGAGACGAGTACGCACGACAGTTGGCGGGTTGGGTTGGCTGGGACGACGTCGCCCAGGTCATTGGGCGCGTCCGCGAAGAGGCGAAAAGCCCGACGGCGCAAGGCCGTAACAAGATTCGACGACCCGCTGCGCAAGCCGAGGCCGGCGCGAAGCCGGCCGTGCCACGGCCCAACCCGAAAGATCCCACGCTGTGGCCGCAGCGCGAGGCGCTCAAGTCGGCGCTGCAGTACCCGGCGCTGGCCGGGCCGGTGTTCGACCAACTCACCGTCGACAGCTTCACTCATCCCGGCTATGTCGCGGTGTGCGCCGCAATCGAAGCGGCCGGTGGCACGGCGACCGCGATCAGCGGGGCCGAATGGCTCGACGCGGTGCGCCAGAAAGCGCTGTCGCCCGCCGCCGCCGGGCTGATCAACGAGCTCGGCGTGGAAGCGATTCGCATCGAGGATGACGAGAAGCTGCCGCGCTATATCGCTGGGGTGCTGGCCCGCCTGCAAGAGGTGTGGATCGGCCGGCAGATCGCCGACGTGAAGTCGAAGCTGCAGCGGATGTCGCCGGTGGAGCAGAGCGACGAGTATCACGCGCTGTTCGGCGATCTGGTCGCGATGGAGGCCTACCGGCGCAGCCTGCTCGAGCAGGCCAGCGGCGACGACCTCACCGCTTAGGGCTGTCGCTGCTCGATGACGCTGGTCGTGTCGTCGATCTCGGTCAGCGTCACCATCCGCGTGTCCGGGGAAACCCGGTTCGCGATCTTGCGCCGGCCGCCGTCGATCACCGACTTGGCGGCCGGGCTGCTGGTCAGTGCGCGGTAGGTGCCGACGATCTGCTCGTAACGACGCCGACCGGCCTTTGTGCCCAACACATAGCCGAGTCCCAGCGCGATGACGTAGCGGATCAAAACGGTCCCTTTCGAGGTTGGTAGGTGTGCGTCCATCCTGCCCCATGACGGCGAAGACACGCCTCCGGGCGGGCAAACGGTCTGGTTGGGCGCGCGGACGCCGGTACGCTAGAGTCATCACTCGGTCCGCGCGGTGATCGCGGGCACCAAGCAGTCCCCTGTAGCTCAATTGGCAGAGCATTCGGCTGTTAACCGGAGGGTTGGTGGTTCGAGTCCACCCGGGGGAGCCAGTACTTTTAGCGGCTCGGCCCCAGACCGGGGAACGGCGAGGGATTACTGGTCTTCGTGCTCGATTTATTCAGATAATCCGGGCAGTACGCGCTCGATGCCAGCGCCGCGAACTTCATCGCACCACCGTTGCTCAACCCGGGATTGAGCATGCTCAACTTGCTGACAACGTCGGTTTCAGCGGCCCCGTTGTTCATCATGTCGCAGGCATATCTGCCGGCCGCGACGGCATCGGAGGGGTTGCGGAAGGTCATGCCCGCCTTGTTGAGCGAGGCGATGAAGTTGGCATCGGCAGCAGGGTCGGGCGGCGGCGGCACGTCGGTCGGATCCGCCAGCGAAGGTACGGCCAGGCCCACTGCGACCGCGAGACCGCCGAGCCCGAGAAGTAGTCTCATCGCTTCATCATCGTCCAGATCGGCGGGGTTGTCCTGTTAAAGACCTGGCGGCAGGGTTGGATGGGATGGGTGACAACCGTTGAGACCACGGTCGGGTGGGCCGACGGCGCGATCGTGGCCATCGACCAGCGGGTGCTGCCGCACGAGCTGCGCCGGCTGCGGATCGCATGCGTCGACGACCTGATCGACGCCATCACCACGCTGGCCATCCGTGGTGCGCCCGCGCTGGGGGTGGCCGGCGCATTCGGGGTGGCATTGGCGGCGTACGCGCACGTCGGCGATCACCAGAAGGCGACCTCGGAGGCGCAGCGGATCGCGTCGGCGCGACCCACCGCGGTGAACCTGGCCTGGGGAGTGCGACGGGCGCTGGCCGCATTGCCGAGCGGGCCGGACGCCGTAGTGGCCGAGGCTCAGCGGATGCTGACCGAGGACGCCGAGGTCAACCGGCGATCTGCCACCCACGCAGCCGACCTGGTGACCCAGCTGTGTCCCGACGGTCCGCTGCGGGTGCTCACGCACTGCAACGCCGGGCGGCTGGCCGCCACCGCCGTCGGCACCGCGCTGGGCGCGGTGCTGGAGTTGCATGCCCGCGGCCGGGTAGCCGAGGTGCTGGTCGACGAGACCCGGCCGCTGCTGCAGGGCGCCCGGCTGACCGCGTGGGAGTTGGCCGAGGCGGGCATTCCGCACCGGCTGATGATCGACTCTGCGGCCGCGTGGGCGATGGCCACCGAACGGGTCGACTGCGTCATGGTCGGCGCCGATCGCATCGCGGCCGACGGCTCGGTCGCCAATAAAATCGGTACCTACTCGCTCGCGATCGCCGCACGCCGACATGGGATTCCGTTCATCGTCGTCGCGCCCGAATCGACCCGCGATCTCGCGACGGCGACGGGCGGTGAGATCGTCGTCGAGCAGCGGGCAGCCGCCGAAATCACCCACATCAACGCGGTGGCCGTGGCACCGGACCGGACCGCGGCGTTCAATCCCGCGTTCGATGTCACCTCGCCGGATCTGATCACCGCGGTCGTCACCGAGAACGGTGTGATTGGAGACGTGAATACCGCTGCCAGGCAAGGGATCTCCGACCGTTTCCAGCGGTCGTCACCAGAGCGTTCTTGAACTCACGGTGATTTCAAATTGCTACGCGACCGCGCTACCGGGAAACTGGTAGCGATGATCTTCACGCAGCACTATCTGGACTGTCTATCGCAGGGCTCGTATCTCATCGGCGACCAGAGCAGCGGCCGCGCCGTGGTGGTCGACCCGCGCCGCGATGTCGACGTGTACCTGACCGAAGCGCGCGAGCACGGGCTGCAGATCGAGCGGGTCATCGAGACACACATTCATGCCGATTTCCTCACCGGGCACCTGGAGCTGGCGGCCGCCACCGGCGCCCAGATCAGCTACAGCGAGGAAGCCGAGGTCGAGTTTCCGGTCGATGCCTTGAAGGATGGCCAGCGAATCTCGTTGGGCGAAGTCACGTTAGAGATCCTCGCGACACCGGGGCACACCCCGGAGTCGATCTGCGTGGTGGTCTATGAGCACCCCGACGACGAGGTGCCCTACGGCGTGCTCACCGGTGACACATTGTTCGTCGATGACGTGGGGCGCCCGGATCTGCTGTCCGGCGAAGGGCTTTCGGCGGAGAAGCTGGCGCGGTCGCTGTATCACTCGCTGCACGAGAAGCTGTTGAAGCTGCCCGATGCCACGCGCGTCTTTCCCGCCCACGGCGCCGGCTCGGCATGCGGCAAGCAGATGTCGAGTGAGACCAGTTCGACCATCGGCGACCAGCGCCGCGACAATTACGCTCTCAAATTCCGCGGTGTGGACGAATTCGTCGCCTCGATCACCGAAGGCCAGTCCCCGCGGCCGCGCTACTTCGAGTACGACTCCGTGCGCAACCGCGAGCAGCGCCCCCTGCTCGACGACAGCACCCCACCGCTGCTCACCCTCGACGAAGTGCGCAGGCGCGCCGCGATCGGCGCGATTCTGCTGGACACCCGCGAGGCCGCCGAGTACGCCCGCGGTCACCTGAGCGGGGCCGTCAATGTCGGGCTCGAGGGACGGTTCGCCGAAGGCGCCGGTCAGGTGTTCCGACCCGATCGCGATATCGTTCTGGTCGGGGACGCGTCGCTGGCGCAGGAATCCCGAATCCGTCTGGCCCGCGTCGGCTTTGATCGGGTCGTCGGTCAGTTGGACGATCTGGCAGGTGTTTTCGTGCGAGCCCCGCACCTAGTCGAGACCGCAGCGCGCTTCACGCCCGAGCAGTTGCTCGAACTCTTGAACTACGAGCCCGGCCTGCAGATCGTCGACGTCCGCAACCCGGGGGAGACGGAAGACGGCGTCGTTCCCGGTGCGCAAGGGATCCCACTGCCCGCACTCACCGAGTCGCTCCACAATCTCGATCCGACGGCCCCAGTTGTCATCTATTGCGCCAGCGGCTACCGCTCGCTGATAGCGGCCAGCGCGCTGCGGGCGGTCGGCTTCGAGAACGTCGGGGACCTGCTCGGCGGTTACCAAGCCTGGGACGAAGCCGGTCTGGTCGTCAGATAGAGAAGTCCTCGCCATGCCACACGCCGGCTTCGGGTGGGCGGATGACGCCTTCCGTCTGCGGCGTATGGGCGTCCTCTTCGAGCCTGGCGACCCTGGTCAGCAACGACTGCAGGCTCACACCCACCAAGTCGGGCATCATCGAGTCGTCGCTGGTACCCGGCTGCGCGCGGCTGATGGCCTGCCCGGGTACCCCGACGACCACTGCACTGGACGGAACCTCCTTGACCACAACGGCGTTCGCGCCGATCCGGCTGTCGTCGCCGATCTTGATCGCGCCGAGGATCTTGGCGCCGGCGCCGATCGTCACGCGGTCGCCGATGGTCGGATGCCGTTTTCCGGTGTCCTTGCCGCTGCCGCCGAGTGTGACGCCGTGGTAGATCGTGACGTCGTCGCCGACTTCGGCGGTTTCACCGATCACCACACCGGTGGCGTGGTCGATGAACAGGCCGGTGCCCAACGTCGCTCCCGGATGGATATCGACCCCGGTGAGGATCCGAGTGACTTCACCGAGCGTGCGGGCGGCCACCTTTGACCCGCGTCCCCACAGCCAGTGGCTGACCCGGTGGCCCCAGATCGCGTGCACACCCGGGTAGGCGAAGACGACCTGCAGCGTGCTGGGAACCGCTGGGTCGCGCTCCTTGGCGGCGCGTATGTCGTCCCGGAACGCATCGAGCATTGCTAGTCCGCCAGATTGGAGAACAGCACGGTGCTCAAATACCGTTCGCCGTTGGAGGGCAGGATGACGACGATGAGCTTGCCTTTGTTTTCCGGTCGGCGTGCGACTTGCAACGCGGCAACGACCGCGGCGCCCGACGAAATACCGGCCAGCAGGCCCTCTTCCGACGCCAGTCGGCGGGCCATGTCGAGGGCCTCCTCGTTGCCGACCTGGACGACTTCGTCGATAACATCCTCGTCGTAGACCGGAGGGACAAATCCGGCGCCGATGCCCTGGATCGGGTGCGGCCCCTTCTGCCCGCCGGACAGGACCGGCGACGCCGACGGCTCGACGGCGATGAACGTGGCTTCGGGTTTGCGTTCCTTGATCACTTGGGCGACACCGGAAATCGTGCCGCCGGTACCGACGCCCGACACGAAAATGTCGACCTTGCCGTCGGTTTGGCTCCACACCTCTTCGGCGGTGGTGGCCCGGTGGACCGCCGGGTTGGCCGGGTTCTCGAACTGCTGCGGGATGAAATACCGCTGGTCGCTCTTGGCCAGCTCCTCGGCCTTGGCGATAGCGCCCGGCATGCCATCCTTGCCCGGAGTCAGAACAATCTCAGCTCCATACGCGCGCAACAGAATTCGTCGCTCGATGCTCATGGTGTCCGGCATGGTCAGCACGAGCTTGTAGCCACGCGCGGCCGCCACCATCGCCAGCGCGATGCCGGTGTTGCCGCTCGTGGGTTCGAGGATGATGGTGTCGGGCTTGATCAGCCCAGCCTCTTCGGCGGCGTCCAGCATCGCCACCCCGATGCGGTCTTTGACGCTGCCCCCGGGATTGAAGTACTCCAGCTTGGCCACCACATCGGCGACGGCGCCGTCGGTGACTCGACGCAACCGGACCAGCGGTGTGTTTCCGACGAGTTGTGTGATGTCTTCGGCAATGCTCATTTAGATTCGCTCCCACGGTCGCGGATCAAAGTTCGTCGCCCTCCCAGCTTATGTCGAACTCTATGGCTGTCTCGGTGGGGATGGCTAGCGCAACGGGGGTAAAGCGTTGCGCCGCGGGGTCCAGTGCCACGCCGGTCAACACGCGTCCGTGCAGATCGTGTGGAGTTTTTGCGGTCAGCGTTGTTGACGACGAGCCCGGCGCCCGGCGCACATAGAAATCGGTGCCCGGTTTGACCGATTCGACGGGAAAACCGTCCGCGTCAACGAGCGGGTGCCCGGCGGCAGCGAGGGTCAGTGGCGTCGTGACTTGAAAGGGGCCGATCAGATCGGCGTCGGCGACAGCGCGCACATCGACGAGTGCCGGCCCGCCACCATTCTGGGCGGTGCGAACGGCAGCGGCTGCCCCGGCGAGCAGGTAGTTGTACAAATGCACAACCTTGTCGGAGTTGCGGTAGTGCCGCGAGCCGGTCAGCCAGAAGTGGACGTGCTCGATTCTCGGTGTACCGGCCTCGGATGTCGCGATCATCCGGTAGTAGCGGTAGCCGCGTCCGCCACGGCCGTGGCTGCTGGCCGACAGCGTGCTGCCCTCACCCAGGGTGCGCCGGTGACGGCCCGCCTCGGTGCCTGTGGTCAAGAGCGATCCCGAAACATCCTGCCAGACAACGCTATTCGAGGATTTTTGCAACCGCAGCTCGGCGCTGGAACGGGACCACACCGAGTAACCACCCAACTGGGGCTCCCCGTCGAATTCGAACGTGGTGACCCCGCGGGCACGATGAACGGCGATCGGCACGTTGAGCGGGCGGGTGTCCAGGTCCAGCCCGTTGGTGAGGTACCAGATCGCGGCCTGGGTGGCGGCGATCGCTTCGTGTTCGGTGATGTTCGCCGGCCCGATCGGGTACCCGGCCTCGCGCACGCGCCGGCTCAACTCACCGGTGGGTAGCAGCGGATATGAGTGCCGCAGGATCCAGTCGACCTCCGCCTCTTTGCCCAACGCGCGTAGGTGGGGCAGTTCGGACCACGTTCCCGGCTGGTAGCGCGACGGGTAGCTGGGCGCGACGCCGGCGAAGTCCAGCGAGTACGCCGGCACGTTGGGGTTGAGCCGGATCAGGTCGGTACGCGCCGAGGAGCCGTCGGTGAAGACGACTTTTTCCACCGTGTGCGAGTACGTGCCACCGCGATAACGGGTCAGCCGCGACAGTTCGGTGGCCGGCCGCACCGATACGTGCCGGTCGATCACTAGTGGTTCCGCGGTGCGGTGATTGGAGAACAGAATCGTCATTGTTGCTTGAGCTTCCTGAAAGACTTTGGAGCGGAGCGCAATTCGATTCCTCCGGCCAAGCGGAGGCAATCGCCCTGGGGGAAGCGCGAAGATTTCTACAGCGTCAGGAAATCAACGACAACAACAGCAACAACAGTGCACGACAAGGCAGCGCGAGGAAGTGGAGCGCAGCTGTGCGGGGTGTTGCATGGCACCACTATAGGTGATGACCCCGATCAGGCGTTGTTTCGCTCACCACGGCTGAAAATCTGGCGACCCGGTTCTACACTTGCCTAGGCTCGGCGCGCGGATGATCGCACCCTGAGCGGCGATGATCTGACCACGTCCGCTGCAGAATTCGGCCAAGCACGGAAGGACCACGATGACGTCCGCTCAAAATGAGTCTCAAGCACTCGGCGATCTCGCAGCCAGGCAGCTTGCCAATGCCACCAAGACCGTTCCCCAGCTGTCCACGATCACCCCTCGCTGGCTGCTGCACCTGCTCAGCTGGGTGCCGGTCGAAGCCGGTATCTACCGGGTCAACAGGGTGGTCAACCCCGATCAGGTCGCGATCCACGCCGAGGAGGGATCCGGGGTCGAGGGACCGCTGCCCGAGACCTATGTCGACTACGAGACCAGCCCCCGCGAATACACGCTGCGGACAATCTCGACCCTCCTCGACATCCACACCCGGGTCTCCGACCTGTACTCCAGTCCGCACGACCAGGTCGCTCAGCAGCTGCGGCTGACCATCGAGACCATCAAGGAGCGCCAGGAATTCGAGCTGGTCAACAGCCCGGAATACGGTCTGCTGGCCCAAGCGACGCCGGAGCAGACGATCCAGACCCTGACCGGCCCGCCGACGCCGGACGATCTCGACGCGCTGATCACCAAGGTGTGGAAGACGCCCAGCTTCATCCTGACCCACCCCCTCGGCGTCGCGGCGTTCGGTCGCGAGGCCACCCGTCGCGGGGTGCCGCCGGTGGTCGTGAGCCTGTTCGGCGCCCAATTCATCACCTGGCGCGGCATCCCGATCATTCCGTCGGACAAGGTGCCGGTGGAAAAGGGCAAGACCAAGTTCATCCTGGTGCGCACCGGTGAAGAGCGCCAAGGCGTGGTGGGGCTGTTCCAGCCCGGTTTAGTCGGGGAGCAGGCGCCGGGCCTGTCGGTCCGCTTCACGGGCATCAACGAGTCCGCGATCGCCCGCTACCTGGTCACGCTCTATACGTCGCTGGCCGTGTTGACCGACGACGCGCTCGCCGTTCTCGATGGCGTTGCCGTGGACCGATTCCATGAGTACAAGTGAGCACCGCGCGCTAGACGCCGAAAGCGATCTGCCTCTCAGCGCTGCGGAACTCTCGGCGCTGGCCAGCCAGCTGTATGCGGCCAGCATCCGGCCTGGTCTCGACAGTCCGCCGCAGTCGGCGCCGGTCGCCCCGCGAGGGAGCGCGCCCGACACGACGGCGGCCGCCTCGGCAGGTCAGACCGCCGCCGGCGCCGCGGATCAGTACCCGGTGCCCGTCCCGTTGCTCGGCGTCTCCGACGTCTACGTTCCCGCTCCGACGTCCCCGGAACCGGAATCGCCGCCGCAGGCGGTGCCGGTCGCCCCGCGGGGCAACGTGCCGGATACGACGGCGGGTCCGTCCGGTGCGGCTACGTTTGGCGGCATCGCGGATCCCTTTGTGCCGGCCGACCTCAGTGCTTTTGCGGTCCCGACCGACGGCATTGTCCCGACGCTGCCCGGAGTGTTGGCCGGAACAACGCCGACGGTTCCGGTCGCTCCCCGCGGTGCGGCACCGTCGTGGCCGACGGGTGCACCGTCGGTTCCCGACCTGGGGTGGACGGGCACGGTCCCCGTCGCGCCGGATGCGCCGATCGGCGATGAGGGCAATTACCACTTCCTCACCGCCAACGACCCGGTAGCCGCACCTGGCCTGGGAATCGGGGCACACGAGATCTTCGACGTCAACGCAGTGCGCGCGGATTTCCCGATCCTCAAAGAGGTCGTCAATGGCAAGCCGCTGATCTGGTTCGACAACGCGGCCACTACACAGAAGCCGCAGGTCGTCATCGACCGGCTGGTGAAGTTCTACTCCCACGAGAACTCCAACATCCACCGCGCCGCACACGAATTGGCGGCCCGGGCCACCGATGCCTACGAAGAAGCGCGTGACACCGTCGCCGACTTCATCGGTGCGCCCAGTTCGGACAACATCGTGTTCGTGCGCGGCACCACCGAGGCGATCAACCTCGTGGCGCACGCGTGGGGCGGCAAGCACCTGCAGCCGGGTGACGAGATCGTCATCACCTACCTCGAGCATCACGCGAATATCGTTCCGTGGCAATTGATCTCGCAGAAGACGGGGGCGATCCTCAAGGTCGCCCCGATCGATGATGCGGGCAACCTGCTGCTGAACGAGTTCGAGCAGCTGCTGGGTCCGCGGACAAAACTGGTGGCGGCGACCCAGGTGTCCAATGCGCTGGGCACCGTGGTCCCGGCGGACAAGATCGTCGAGCTGGGACATCGATATGGCGCCAAGGTGCTGATCGACGGCGCACAGTCGATCCAGCACATGCCGGTCAACGTCGCTGAACTGGGCGCCGATTTCTTTGTGTTCTCCGGGCACAAGATCTACGGCCCCACCGGGATCGGCGCGCTGTACGGCACCGAGGAGGCGCTGACCGAGACCCCGCCGTGGCAAGGCGGCGGTCACATGATCGCCGATGTCACCCTGGAACGGTCGTTGTTTCAGGGCCCGCCGACCAAGTTCGAAGCCGGCACCGGCAATATCGCCGACGCGGTAGGCCTGACCGAGGCGCTGCGCTACGTGCAGCGGTTGGGCATCGAACGCATCGCGGCCTACGAGCACGAATTGCTCGAGTACGCGACTCCACGGCTGGCGGACATCCCCGGGGTTCGCCTGGTGGGGACCGCCGACGAGAAGGCCAGCGTGTTGTCGTTCGTGCTGGCCGGCCACGAGCCGCTCGAGGTGGGCAAGGCGCTGAACGCCGAGGGGATCGCGGTACGCGCGGGTCATCACTGTGCGCAGCCGGCGCTGCGGCGGTTAGGACTCGAGGCGACGGTGCGCCCGTCGTTCGCCTTCTACAACACCCACGGGGAGATCGACGTGTTCTTGCGCGCGGTCCGGCGCATCGCCGAAGGCGGAACCAACGTCGGCTGAACGCGTCCGGGCCTGTTGGCCTGAGCGCTGTTTTCCCATTTCAAGGGCACTTTCGGGGTCGGCGCTGTCGCCCGCCCACATTTTTTCTGGTTGATTCGAACTCTCCCGCGCCCACCTTGACATCCGTAAATTCTGAACGTGGTCTGTGTGTGCAGGCGGGCAGCGGCATGGAAGTCGCGCGCTTGCACGTGTGCATACCCACGCACAGCTGGGTGACCCCAAGCCTTTCCTAAGCCAGAGGAGCGCGATGACGTGCATCACGAGCCGGCAGATCGAGCAAACTCGATGAACGCCGTCGCGGTCACCACTGCGCTGACGGCATCGGGGAAGTTTTACCTGCTAAATGTCGGTTATCCGGCATGCTGGACGTCCGGTCCAAGGCGCTGGTCCACTCGCATGGAGCAAACTCGTATGGGAGCGTGGTCTCCGTCGCATGGCTCCCGGTGGAGCGGATAGGGCGTTGCAGCACAGAACACCAGGGCCAACCGTCGCGGGACTCGATTGGTCGAAACCCGCCACCGGAATCGGCGATTTCGTGGTCATGGCCGGCGAAACCTTCGCGGCTATGTTCCGTCGGCCCTTCGCCTGGCGCGAACTGATCGACCAGATCTGGTTCGTGGCCAGGGTGTCCATCGTCCCGACGCTGGTGCTGTCGATCCCCTACACCGTTCTGATCGTGTTCACGCTCAACATCGTGCTGATCGAGGTCGGCGCCGGCGACCTGTCCGGTGCCGGGGCGGCGCTCGCCTCGGTCACCCAGGTGGGGCCGGTCGTCACGGCGATCGTGGTTTCTGGTGCCGGCGCGACCGCGATGTGCGCGGACCTGGGTGCACGGACCATTCGCGAGGAGATCGACGCGATGAAGGTCATCGGCGTCAATCCCATTCAAGCTCTGGTGGTGCCCCGCGTCATCGCCGCGACATTCGTTGCGCTGCTGCTGTATTCGGCGGTCGCGGTGGTGGGTCTCACCGGCAGCTACTTCTTCGTGGTGTACGTGCAGCACGTCACGCCGGGCGCCTTCATCTTCGGGATGACGCTGCTGACCGGACTGCCACAGGTGATCGTGTCCCTGGTCAAGGCGCTACTGTTCGGACTCTCGGCCGGTCTGATCGCCTGCTACAAGGGATTATCCGTCGGCGGTGGCCCGATCGCGGTGGGCAACGCCGTGAACGAAACCGTGGTGTTCGCGTTCATGGCCTTGTTCTTGATCAACATCTTGGCCACCGCATTCGGCGTGAAGGTGTCACCGTGACGCGCGCTGGTGAGGACGAAAGGTCCGTCCCGGGAACGGAGTTCGCGGGTCGCGTGGTCGACTCGATCCGGACCCTGGGTGAGCAGGCCGCGTTCATCGGCAATGCGCTGGGCTCCACGGTCGACGCGGTTCGGCGTTACCCGGGTGAAGTGCTGCGGTTGATCGCCGTCCTGGGGATGGGAACCGGGGCCCTCGCTGTCATCGGCGGCACCGTGGTGATCATCGGATTTTTGACGCTGACCACCGGTGCGTTGATCGCCGTCCAGGGTTACAACACGCTGTCCAACGTCGGGATCGAAGCTCTCACAGGGTTTTTGGGCGCGTTTCTCAACGTCCGCTTCATCGTGCCGGCGACGGCCGGGGTCGCGTTGGCCGCGACCATCGGTGCCGGCGCGACGGCACAACTCGGGGCCATGCGGATCAATGAGGAAATCGACGCGCTGGAGGCGATGGCCATCCGGCCGGTGACCTATCTGGCGTCCACCCGCATCGTGGCCGGAGTAGCAGCGGTCGTCCCGATCTACACCACCGCGATGCTGGCAGGGTTTCTGGCGACGCGGTTCGGTACGACCGTCGTCTACGGCCAGTCCCGCGGTGTGTATGACCACTATTTCTCGTCGTTTCTGCACCCCACCGATCTGTTCTGGTCCTTCGCCGAAGCGCTGTCGATGGCCGCCGCGGTGATGGCAATTCACACCTACTACGGCTACAACGCCACCGGCGGACCCGCCGGGGTGGGCGAGGCCGTCGGGCGTGCGGTGCGTTCCTCGATCACGGCCGGAGTCTTCATCCTGCTGACCATCACCCTGTCCGTGTACGGGCAGTCCGGCAATTTCCACCTGTCGGGGTGACGAGATGAGCCAAGAAACCCGGCGCCGCCGGGGAGTCGACCCTATTTGGTGGGCTCCCTTGTTGGTGCTGTTCGTGGTGGCGGTCAGCATCCTGACCGCGATGGCGTTCGAAGGAACGCTGAAGACCACCGTGCCGCTGACCGTCATATCCGACCGGGCCGGCCTGGTGATGGAAGACGACGCGAAGGTGAAGCTCCGCGGTGTCCAGATCGGCGAAGTGTCTGAAGTCGAGTCCTACGCGGATTCGGCCGGCACCAACCTGTCGAAGCTGAAGCTGAAGATCTATCCGAACGAATTCCGCTACCTGCCAAGCAATATCGAGGCGGAGATCAAGTCCAGCACTGCGTTCGGGGCCAAGTACGTCGATCTCATCGTTCCCGAATCGGGGGCCAGTCGCCGTGAATTGACCCGAGGCGCTGTGCTGCACAGCCGCAACGTGACCGTCGAGGTCAACACGGTCTTCCAGAATCTGCAGTCGATCGTGCGCGCGATCGACCCGGCGAAGCTCAACGGTGTGCTCTCGGCGTTGGGCGAGGGTTTCCGCGGCAAGGGCGAGCGCATTGGTGAGGCGATCAGCGGGGGCAACCAGTTTCTCCTCGCCGTAAACCCGAAACAGGCGACGATCCGCAAAGACTGGCAGCTGTTCGGCAAGACGGCGGCAGCCTATTCGGTTGCAGCGCAGGATCTTTTGTCGACGCTTGATTCTTTCTCGACGACGAGCGTCACGATCACCAAGAACAAAAAGGCGCTGACCGAAGTGCTGCTCGATGCGATCGGCTTTGCAGGCGCCGGCATCAACACGATCGGCCGAAACGAGCAGAACCTGGTCAACGCAATCAATCTGGTCGCGCCGACGTTCGAGCTGCTGAACAAGTATTCACCGACGTACAAGTGCACCTTCGAGGGTGCGGTGTGGTACCTGGAGAACGGCGGCCGGGCCGCGATGGGCGGTAATGGCAAGTCGCTCAACATCGATGGGGGACTGCTGTTCGGTGACGATCCCTATCGCTATCCCGAGAACTTGCCTCGCGTGCAGGCCAAGGGCGGGCCGGGGGGTCGGCCGAGCTGTGGCTCGCTGCCGGACGCGAGCGCCAACTTCCCGGTCAAATATCTGGTGACCGACACTGGATTCGGGACCGGGCTGGACATCCGGCCCAACAGCGGCATCGGGTTCCCCGGCTACGTCAACTACTTCCCGGTCACCAAGGGAACGCCGCAGCCGCCGCTGATCCGCTACCCTGGCGGTCCGGCACCGGGCCCCTACCCGGCCTATCCCGGTCAACCACCTTATGGCGCACCGGATTACGCGGGTGCCGGGACGCCTCCGGCGCCACCTCCAGGGCCGTAGTTCGCTGAAGCCCCTGAAGACAAGAAAGGAATCGCAATGAGAACCAACGCCGGCGCCATCGCGCGCGTGGTGGCGTTCACCGTTGTCTCCCTTGCGTTCGTCTTCATTCTGGTGACGGTCTTCGGGCAGTTCCGGTTTGACTCCCGCACGTCCTACAGCGCGGTGTTCTCGAATGTCTCCGGCCTCAAGGGCGGCAACTTCGTTCGCATCGCCGGTGTCGAAGTCGGAAAGGTCAGCAACCTCAAGCTGGAGAAGGACGGCACCGTCCATATCGACTTCGCCATCGATCGGGGACTGCGGCTCACCGAAGGCACCAAAGCCTCGGTGCGCTACGAAAACCTGATCGGCGACCGGTATCTGGCGCTCGAGGATGGACCCGGCCCGCCCCGGCGACTGCCGCCCAAGGCCACGATTCCGTTGGCCCGCACCGCTCCTGCCCTCGACGTCGACGCGCTCATCGGTGGTTTCCGGCCGCTGTTCCGGGCGCTCGATCCCGATCAGGTCAATGCCCTGTCGGGCCAGTTGCTCAGGGTATTTCAGGGTGAAGGCGCAACCATCTCGTCGGTGCTCGGTGAGACTTCGGCGCTGACCACGACACTGGCCAACCGCGACAAGCTGATCGGGGATGTGATCACCAACCTGAATGTCGTGCTGCACACCTTCGGCACCCGCGACAGAGAGTTCTCCGACGGCCTGGACAAGCTGTCCCAACTCGTCGGAGCGCTATCCGAGCGGAAGAATGACATCACCAAGGATGTGGCCTACATCAACGCAGCGACCGGATCGGTCGCCGACCTGTTGACCCAGGCCCGACAACCGATCAAAGACGTGGTAGTGCAGACGGATCGGGTCTCGGGGCAGATCGAGTCCGATCACACCTACTTCGACGACCTGGTCAAGACCCTGCCCGACGTCTATCAGGTGCTGTCCCGGCAGGGTCTGTACGGCGACTACTTCGGCTTCTACATCTGCGATGTGATCATCAAGCTCAACGGCCGGAACGGGCAACCCACGTTCGTCAAGCTGGTCAGCCAGGTGACGGGGCGGTGCTTGCCGAAGAAATGACCTCGATAACAAGCCGCCTCGGCGCTCTGAAAGACAAGATCAGGCCCCGCCAGATCAAGCCGCTCGCCGACCGCAACCGCGTCACCGTCGGTCTGGTCGGCATCGGGATCGTCATTGCCTTGGTCGCCGCCGTCTTCTCCTATGAGAAGATCCCGTTCCTCACCGGAAAGTCCGGCTACTCGGCGTATTTCACTGAGGCCGGCGGCATCAAACCGGACAGCGATGTGCGAGTGTCGGGCCTATCGGTCGGCCGGGTGTCCAGTGTCAAATTGGACGGAACCAAGGTGCTGGTCAGTTTCACCGTCGACGACGACGTCGCCATGGGCAATCGCACCGAGGCGTCGATCAAGACCGAGACCGTGCTCGGCACGAAGATGCTCGAGATCACGCCGCGAGGAGACGGCAAGCTCCAAGGGCCGATCCCGGTCGAGCGGACCCGCGCGCCGTACGACCTGCCAGATGCGTTGGGCGACTTGACCAGCACCGTCAGCGCGTTGGACACCGCAAAACTGTCGTCGGCGCTGACCACGCTGGCGAACACCTTCAAAGACACCCCTCCCGATTTGAAGGCCGCGCTGGAGGGTGTTGCGCAGTTCTCCAGCACGCTGGACAACCGCGACGCGAAACTGCGCAGCCTGCTGACCAACGCGAACAAGGTCGTCGGGGTGCTGGGCAAGCGCAGCGACCAGATCGCCAACTTGGTTATCAACGCGAATGCCTTGCTGGCAGAACTCCTGACGCAACGCAACGCGGTCGACGCTTTGATGACCAACGTCGGTGCCGCGTCGCGCGAGATATCCGCGGTCGTCGGCGACAACCGAACGCAACTCAAGCCCGCGCTCGACAAGCTCAACAGTGTGCTCGGTGTCCTGGACGACCGGAAAAAAGAACTGCAACGCACGCTGTACCTCATTCCGAAGTACGCCATGTCATTTGGTGAAGTGCTGGGCTCGGGGCCGTTCTTCAAAGCCTCGCTGCCGAACTTGACGCTGGGACAGTTCGTGCAGCCGTTCACCGACGCGGCATTCTCCGATCTGGGCCTCGATCCCAATACCCTGCTGCCGTCCCAACTCGTCGACCCGGGCAACGGCCAACCGGGCCTGCCGCTGCTGCCGGTGCCGTATCCACGAACCGGGCAGGGCGGCGAACCGCGACGGTCGATCCCGGACGCCATCACCGGCAACCCGGGCGATCAGCCGTGCAGCGTGCCAGGCAGGCCGGGAGCCCGCGGCTGCTACCCGCTGCGGCCGGAGCCACCCGCGCCGCCGCCGGGTGGGCCACCGCCCGGCCCGCCGGCCGACCTCAAACCGCCGCCCAAGCAGACGCCGGTGTATGTGCCCGCGCCCAATGAAGTGCCTTCGAACGGGGGTCACTGATGGCGTTCCCGAAAGTCCGCGCCCGCCTTGACAAAGGCACCGCCTGGATTGAGAACCATCGACGCGTCACCAAGGTCGGGACGGCGATCAGCCTGCTGCTGATCCTGGCTGTGGGAATCAGCATGATGGTCTCGCCGTGGTGGAAGCAGGTGACCCGCAACACCTACATCGCGTACTTCTCGAACACCAACGGCGTCTACACCGGCGACGAAATCCGCATTCTGGGCGTCGCGGTCGGCACCATCGAGAAGATCGAACCGCAACCCCAGGCGGCCAAGGTCACCTTCACCGTCGACTCACAGTACTCGCTGCCCGCCGACGTCAAAGCGGCGATCCTGTCGCCGTCGCTGGTCACGTCGCGAGCGATCCAACTCGTCCCGGTCTACTCCGGTGGCCCGAAACTGGCTGACGGAGCGACCATTCCGCAGGAGCGGACCGCGGTCCCGGTCGAATGGGACGACCTGCGTAAACAGTTGGAGAAGCTGACCGACTCGCTGCAGCCGACGACCGAGGGCGGGACAAGCGCGCTGGGGCAGTTCGTCAACACCTCGGCCGCGAACCTGCGCGGCGAGGGTGACACGGCCCGCGACACCCTGATCAAGCTGTCGCAGGCGGTCTCGGCGCTCGGCGACCACAGCACCGACATCTTCAGCACGCTGCGCAACCTGGAAACGTTTGTCGGCGCGCTCAGCTCGAGCAGCGAACTGCTGGCGTCGTTCAACAAGAATCTGGCCACCATCACCACCGTGATGTCCAATACCCCCAACGAGTGGGGTCAGGCCATCGCGGGACTCGACGCGGCCGTCAACGACCTGCGTCCCTTCGTCGCCGAGAACCGCGAGGCCATCGGTACGACGTTCGACCACCTCAACGAGATCACCACCGCGTTGAACGACAGCCGCCGCGACATCAAGCAGACCCTGCACGTCGCGCCGAACGTGTTCCAGAACTTCCTGAACATCTACCAGCCGGCGCAGAGCGCGGTCACCGGGATCCTCGCTCTGTCGAACTTTGCCGATACCGTTCAATCCATCTGTGGCTCAATCGAGTCCGATGGTCGTGTCGGGGCCAAAAACTCGGCGCGGTTGTGCGAGCAGTATCTGGCGCCGATCATCAAAAACCGCCAGTACAACTTCCTGCCGATCGGACTGAACCCGTTCGTGGGCGCGGCGGCGCGTCCCAACGAGATCACCTACAGCGAGGACAAGCTCAACCCGCACATCCCGCCGCCCGCCGCACCGGGTGCCCCGCCTGCCGATGCGCCACCGCCGGTCTCGCCGCAAGCACTACCCGGTGGCGCGGTCCCGCCCGTGCCGACCGCGGTCCGGTCTACCGACCCCCACGCGGGTCTGCCGGGCCTGATGGTGCCTGCGCCCCCGGGAGGTGCGCCATGAGGCGGATAGCGTCTGCGGTGCTTGCCTTCTCGTGCCTGTGCTTGCTGACCAGCTGCGCGGGGTGGCGGGGTCTCAACTCGCTGCCACTGCCCGGAACCGCGGGACAGGGCGAGGGCTCGTACACAATTCAGGCCCAACTGCCCGATGTGGTGGTCATTCAGCCGAATACCAGGGTGCGTGTCGCCGACGTCAACATCGGCAACGTCACCAAGATCGAGGTGCAGGATTGGCATGCGCTGGTCACCATGCGGATCGACGGTGGCGTCCACCTTCCGGAGAACAGCACCGCCAAGGTCGGCCAGACCAGCCTGCTGGGTTCGATGCACATCGAGCTGGCGCCGCCGGCCGACGAACCGCCCCGGGGGCAGCTCAAGAACGGCTCGGTGATTCCGCTGTCGAAAGCCGCCACCTATCCGACGACCGAACAGACGCTTGCGTCGGTGGCGATCTTGCTCAACGGCGGCGGTCTGGGTCACATCCAAGAACTCACAAGAACTTTCGCAACGGCGTTGACCGGCCGGGAGAAAGAGATGCGTAGCCTGTTGACCCAGCTGGACATCTTCGTCGCAGAGACGAAGAAGCAGACCGACGACATCATCACGGCCATCGACAGTGTCAACGATCTGGTCGGCCAGGTGGCGGATAAAGATTCAACGGTCGACAAAGCACTCACCACGATCCCGCAGGCGCTGGATGTCCTTGCCGACACCCGAAAGCTGTTGGTCGACGCGATCGACAAAACCGGTCAGTTCAGCGCCGTCGCCGCCTCGACGATCCAGCAGAGCAAGAAGTCGCTCGTCGACAACTTCCGCAACCTCGCGCCGGCGCTGCGCGAACTGGCCAACGCCGGGCCCGCGCTCACCCGGGGGCTGGACTTCCTGTCCACCCTGCCGTGGGTGAAAAGCACTGTCCCGAACTGGTTTAGAGGCGACTTCGCCAACATCTCGCTCGTGGTCGACCTGACCTTGAGTCGCCTGGACAGCGGCTTCTTCACCGGCTCGCGGTGGGAAGGAAACCTCACCGAACTCGAGATGCAGTGGGGCCGGACCATTGGCCAGATGCCGAGCCCGTACACCGCGGTCAACCCGTTGATCGTCCCCTACCACTGGGGGGGTTACTGAGATGGCCTTTGCGAGTTCGTTGCGACTGTCCCGCCGCATCTGGACGCAGCTGACGATTCTGGCCTCGGTCACGGTCATCTCGATCGCGGTGATGGCCTTCGGCTTCATCAAAGTGCCTGCACTGCTTGGGGTTGGCCGATACACGGTGAAAGTCGACCTGCCCGCATCGGGCGGGTTGTACCCGACGTCGGTGGTCAACTACCGCGGCAGTGAGATCGGCACCGTCAAGTCGGTCGACGTCACCCAGAACGGGGTTCAGGCCGTCCTGTCGCTGAAATCCGACATCGCGATTCCGCGCGACCTGACAGCCGCGGTGCACAGCCGTTCGGCGGTCGGGGAGCAATTCCTGGAGTTGACGCCGCGGTCCGGCACCGTGCAGGACACGGGCCCGAAACTGCGTGATGGCGATGTGATCGCGGTTGGCAGAACGCAGATTCCGGTCGATATCGGTCTGCTGCTCGACACCACTAATAAGGCGCTGGCGGCGATCCCGCAGGACAACCTGCACACCGTCGTTGAGGAAGCCTCGAAGGCCGTTGCCGGTCTGGGACCGGAACTGTCCCGCCTGGTCGACGGCGGCACCGCGCTGGCCATCGACGCCGGCAAGACCACCGATTCGTTCTCCCGCTTGATCGACGAGTTCCCGCCGGTCGCCAATTCCCAAGTGCGAACGTCGGATTCGATCGCGACGTGGGCGAAGCGGGTGAATGCGATCACCAGCCAGGTGAAGGACCAAGACGCCAGGTTGGCGGACCTGCTCAACACCGCCGGCCCAGCGCTCGACGAGGGCACCGCGCTCTTCGATCGGCTGGCGCCGACGTTGCCCGTGCTGCTGTCGAACCTGGTCAGCCTGGGCACTATCGCGGTGAACTACCGCAACGACCTCGAGCAGCTGTTGGTGATGTTCCCGCAGGGGACCGCGGTGATGTCGTCGATCATCGTGCCGGACCGGGTTGCCAAGATGGATTACAAAGGCATTTATCTCGACTTCAACCTGAACCTCAACTCGCCGCCACCGTGCAACGCCGGGTTCCTGCCCGTCCAGCAGCAGCGCATCCCGGTGCGCGAGGACTATCCCGACCGCACCAACGGCGAGTTGTACTGCCGTATCCCGCAGAACTCCGACATGAATGTCCGCGGTGTTCGTAACGTTCCGTGCGAAACCAAGCCGGGCAAGCGCGCACCGACCGTCGAGATGTGCGAAAGCGACGAGCAGTACGTCCCGCTGAACGACGGCCTGTTCTGGAAGGGCGATCCCAACGCAACGTTGAGCGGCCAGAGTGTGCCGCAGTATCCGAAGGGCGGGCCACCGTATTCGCCGGGTGAGCACTGGCACCCGCCCGTCGACCCTGCGGCGCCGAAACCGGTGACCGCGATTCCCTACGATCCACTGACCGGAAATTACGTCGGGCCGGACGGCAAGCACTACAGCGATTCCGACCTGGCCGCCGGACTGAAAGGCAAGACATGGCAGAGCATGATGGTGCCGCCGAAAAAGCCGACCCCGTAGACCCCGACTCCGTAGACGAGCCCGCCGACGTCGACGCCGCCGCGGAGGAGATCGACGCGGAGGACTTTGACGCCGCCGAGACGGACGTCGAGCCGCAAAGTGCCGAGGACCGCAAGCGGCGAGTGCCGGCCTGGGTCTCCCGGACTCCGAGTCCGATCGCCGTCGGAGTCGCCACCATCGTGGCGCTGCTCGGGGTGGGCGGTTGGCTGGGATTCCGGCTGTACCAGGACCACCGGGTGCAGGACCAGCGCGGCCTCTACGTGCAGGTCGCGCGGCAGACCGCGATCAACCTGACCACGATCGACTACGCCGAGGTCGACGCCGACATCAAGCGGGTTCTGGACTCGGCCACCGGCGGGTTCCACGAGGAATTCCAGAACCGGTCGAAGCCCTTCGTCGAGGTCGTCAAGAAGGTGCAGTCGAAGACCGAAGGCACGATCGCCGAGGCCGGCTTGCTGTCCTACACCAAGGAGCAGGGGCAGGTGCTGGTCGCGATTTCGGTGAAGACGTCGCTGGGCGGGGCGCCTTCCGACCAAGAGCCTCGCAGGTGGCGGATGCGTCTTACCGTGGACAAGACCGGCGACGGTGCCAAGGTGTCGAATGTGGAGTTCGTGCCGTGAGCAGTCGAACCGCGTCGACCACGCCAGAGGAGGACTCCGCGATGTCTGAGGACAACGACTCGGTCGCCGACGGCACGGCCGACGTCGAGGACACCGGCACCGACCACGAAACGGTCGATGTCGAGGCAGGTGACGCGCCGACCGAACCCGGTACCCGATTGTCCTGGAGCCGGCTGCTCGTCGCGGCGCTGCCCGCGTTGGCGTTGCTGCTGGCGCTCGGCGTCGGCTACCTGAAGTGGCTCGACGGCAAAGAACGCGAATCCGTCACTGCCGCAGAGCAATCGGTACGGGTAGCGTCCGAAAGCACGATAGCGATCCTGTCTTACAAGCCGGAGACCGTGGACCAGGAGTTGAAAGCCGCCGCCGACCGCCTGACCGCCGGCTTCCGCCAGCAATACACCCAACTGGTCAACGACGTCGTTGCGCCGGGGGCCAAACAACAGCACATCACGGCGGTGGCCACGGTACCCGCCGCGGCATCGGTCTTGGCGACCGGAAAGCAGGCGGTGGTACTGGTTTTCGTCGACCAGACCACCACTATCGGCAACGACCCGCCTACCCAGAGCACGTCCAGCGTGCGCGTCACCCTGGACAAGGTCGACGGCCGTTGGCTCATTTCACAATTCGATCCGGTGTAGGTGGGGAAACATGAGACGTTTGACGAGACTGGCGGTCTTGATCATGACCGTCGGATGGTGCGCGTCGACGGTGATGAATCCGACGGCTACCACCAGGGCGGCCGGTTTCGAGACCCTGCAGGTGCCGTCGGCATCGATGGGCCGTGACATTCCGGTGCAATTTCTGGCCGGGGGCCCGCACGCGGCCTACCTGCTCGACGGGTTCAATGCCGCGCCGGACGTGAGTAACTGGGCGACCGCCGGCAACGGCTTCAACACTCTTGCCGGCAAAGGCATTTCGGTGGTGGCACCGGCCGGCGGCACCTACAGCATGTACACCAACTGGGAGCAGGACGGCAGCAAGCAGTGGGACACGTTCCTGTCGCAGGAGCTACCGGACTGGCTGGCCGCCAACAAGGGCCTGGCGCCGGGCGGGCACGGCGTCGTCGGTGTCTCACAGGGCGGATACGCGGCGACGGCGCTGACCACCTTTCATCCCGACCGATTCCGTTACGCCGGTTCGTTTTCCGGCTTCCTGACCCCGGAACGCACCGGCGTGGACGGGGCGATCAGGGCTGCCCTGCTGCAAGGCGGCGCCGACAGCGGTGCAATGTGGGGCGCGCCGCAACTGGGCCGCTGGAAATGGCATTCGCCGAACCAGAACATCCAGCAGCTGGTCGACAACGGCGCCCGGCTCTGGATCTACAGTCCGGGCAGCGGCGCGCCAACCGATCCGGGCGCGATGGCCGGCTTCGGCGACATCTCGCAAGGTACCAACGCGCAGTTCTACTCGCACTACCGAGACGTCGGCGGCACGAACGGCCACTTCGACCTGGGTCGTGGCGGTGGCAACGACTGGCCGACATGGTCACGGCAGTTGGGCGCGATGTCCGGCGATCTCGCGGCCAATATCCGGTAGGGAGATGTCATGGTAGGCAAGCACATTCGTCGACTAGCGCGGATTGTCGCGGTGCCGTTGGCGCTCGTGACCCCCGGCGCCACCGCGGCGGCCGCGCCCGGAGTCCCCGGCAACAACGACCGGCTCAACAACGGCATCGTGGTCAACGTCGACACCGTCAAGGCGCAGGCCGGCTGCACCACCAAGCTGAACAAGAATCCACAGCTGGAGGCCGCCGCGCAGCGCCACGCCGTCGACGTGCTCAACAATCGAAGCCTCGACGCCGACGTCGGCTCGGACGGGTCGTCGGTGGCCGATCGCGCTCGCGGCGCGGGATACCACGGCACCGTGGCCGAGACCGTGGCGATCAACAACTCGCTGGCGATCAATGACCTTGATGTGATGGGCAATTGGTACTACCGGCCCGACTACATGGCGATCATGTCGAATTGCGCCAACACCCAGATTGGCGTGTGGTCGGAGAACAGCATCGACCGCAGTGTGTTGGTCGCTGTCTACGGTGAGCCGGACCGATGAAGCGGTTCAGCATGACGACCGCGCTGATCGCCGTTGCATCGTCAGTCTGCGCAACGCCTTTGGCGCAGGCCGTTCCGGCCCCCGACGTCGAGTTCATCTACGACACCACGGTGCGCAAGCAATACAGCTTCGCGAACGCCGCTGACGCGATCAGTTATGCCCATGGCATCTGCGACAAGATCACCGGCGGCGCCGGCTATGGACAGGTCATCGGTGACGTGAAGCGTGATGTGCTGCCCAACGACGAGTACTCGGCCAACTACCTGATTTCGAACGCCGTCAACATCTACTGCCCGGCCCAGCTGTGGCAGCTACGCAATTCGGCGGGCGGCTACGTCCCGCCCCCGCAGTGAGTTATCCGCCGGTGCTGGCGTTGCCCAGATCGGGCCCGTAGGACGGCGGCGGGTAGACACCCCGGAGCAGCCAGGCGAAGCCCGCGATGCCGTATTCCAGTTCGTCGCTGGCGTCGTAATCCGGGTTCGGGTTCATGCCGTCGAGACTATCGCGCCCGGGCGCCGCTCGCCTGGCAGATCCGCTCTACCTGGTGGTCCGGGCAAGAGTTGCGGTGATTTTAAGGATGGACTTCCGCTGTGCTGCTGAGCCGCGACAGTATCGTGTCCGCGTCGGTCGACGCGCCGCGGTTGTAGGGCAGCTTCGACAGCGCAGTCCCCATCGCGCAGGTGTTGGAGACGGCGGCGAAGGTCAGGCCGCCGCCGATCGCCGCGGCCAGCCACTTGAGTCGGGGAACGGCGACGCTCCCGAGGACGGCGGACAGCACGATGGATCCCGCGACCAGGCGGACCTGGCGTTCCAGGTCCCACCGCTGAACGCCCCGCGTGACGTCGAATCCCTGGTTCTCCCAGGCGGTGATTCCGTTCTCCAGGACGCGTCCGCCGTCGACACCTTCGCGGTGCAGCCGCTGCTGCGCCTGCGTCGCGCGCTGACCCGAGCGGCAGACCAGCACGATGTCGCGGCTCTGGTCGAGTCGTTCGGCGACCTTCGGGCCGTGGTCGTTCAGCACATCGAGTGGCACATTGACTGAGCCGTCGATGTGCGAGGTCTCGAATTCGGCCGGGGTGCGCACGTCGAGAATCGACAGAGGCGTGTTGGAGGCGATGCGTTCGCGCAGTTCAGCGGAGGTGATGGCAGCAGTCATGCCAATCCGGATACCCGGCGTACCCAAGCGCCGGAATGTTTCGCTCGACGTGAGTTTTGGGGCGGCCCGCCCGCCCGTCGTCCTCAGCCGTTGAGCAGTGCCGAATCGGTGGCGCCCGTCTCGTCGGTCTCGTCGCTGTCGGCCCCGGGCAGCTTTTCCGGGTGCAGCATGTCGGCGTAGCGCAGTTGCTCGGGGATCCCGAACCCGTCGACCAGAGTTTCGGCGTACGGCCGCAGCAGACGGCACCGGTCGTTGATGCCGCGGGTGACGGCCTTGGCCCGCTCCGTGGACAAGAACCGGTGCTCGACGTACCACGCCTTGTCGTCCTCGATGACGCTCAGTGCATACAGGTCGCACACCAAGCCGAGGACCTCGCGGGCGTCGTCGTTCTCGCACGCGTCGATCCCGGCGACGAACGCCTCCAGCACGACCCGGTCGATGTGCGCCTTCGCTGCGTGCAACACGTGATCCTGCACCGAGTTGAAGGCGTCGAACTCCGACATCTCCTTCGCATTCGCCTGAAGTCGGCGCGCCACCGAGGCGATCATGTATTCCTCGCGGTCCTCGAACATCTTGACCTGGGTGCCGCGGTTGAACAGGCTGCCCTCTTCTTCATTGTCCTGCCGGGCGTCGATGACTGTTTGGATGATTGTCTCGGCGGCAGTGCGTTTCAGCACCCGTTCGCCGGCGAAGTTCGCCGCGAACCGAACCCATTCCACCGGGCTCATGCCTTTGATGTCGTCGGCGTACGCGGTGAGCAGTTCCTTGGCCACCAGCTGAGTCAGCACGTGGTTGTCGCCCTCGAACGTGGTGAACACGTCGGTGTCGGCACGCAATGCGATCAGTCGGTTGTCCGCCAAATAGCCTGCGCCACCGCATGCTTCGCGGGCCTCTTGGATCGCGGTGGACGCGTGCCAGGTGTTCGCGGCCTTCAGCCCTGCCGCGCGCGCCTCGAGTTCGCGTTGCTCCTCGGCGTCGGGTGAGTCGGCGGTCTGCAGATCGTGGGTCTTGGACACCAGTTCGTTCTGCGCGAACTGCAGTGCATACGACTTGGCGATGAGCGGGAACAGCCGGCGCTGGTGAACCAGGTAGTCCATGATCAGCACTTCGCCGCTGTCGTCGGGTGCGGTGAACTGCTTGCGCTGCAGGGCATATCGGGTTGCGATGTCGAGCGCCACCCGCGCGGCGTTGCCGGCACTCCCGCCCACGGTCACCCGTCCGCGAATCAGGGTGCCGATCATCGTGAAGAAGCGGCGGTTGGGGTTTTCGATGTCGGAGCTGTAAGTGCCGTCGGGCGCGACATCGCCATATTTGTTCAGCAGGTTTTCTCGCGGCACCCGAACGTGGTCGAACACGATACGACCGTTGTCGACACCCGGCAGTCCGCCCTTGTAATCGCAGTCCGATGTCGTCACGCCCGGCAGGTCGTTGCCCTCGTTGTCGCGAATCGGCACCAGCAGACAATGCACGCCGTGGTTGACCTGCTCACCGTCCTCCGTGGTGATCAGCTGCGCGAAAACCGCTGCGACGGTAGCGGTTTCGGCGGCACCACCGATGTAGTCCTTGCGGGCGTTCGGGGTTTCGGAGTGGACGACGAATTCTTCGGTTTCGGCGTCGTAGGTGGCCGTCGTCTCCAGCGCCTGGACGTCGCTGCCGTGGCCGGTCTCGGTCATGGCGAAACAGCCACGCAGTCTGAGGTCGATGATCTTGGGGACGTACACCTCGTGGTGGCGTTCGGTGCCCAAATTCTCCACGGCCCCGCCGAACAGGCCCCACTGGACGCCGGCCTTGACCATCAGCGACAGGTCCGACATCGCCAGCATCTCGATCATCGTGATGGCGGCGCCGACGTTGCCGTTGCCGCCGTGCTCTTTGCGGAAGCTGTCCTCGGCCGCACCCTCGGCGGCCATGATGCTCATCTGCTCGGCGACCTTGGTGCGGGCGATCACCGTGTTGGGCGTGTAGTGCGGACGGAAGATGTCGTCTGCGAGTCGCTCGCGCATCTGGTTCTTCACGTCGCGAAAGCGTCCGTCGAGTGAGTTGCGCAAATGTTCCGCAATGGTGGTCATACCAGACGGTAACCGATCAGAATTGAGAGGCCGAGACCTACGTCGAACTGGACGCTCCGTTAACCAACGGTGTTTATAGTTCGTCGCGCGGTCGCGGCCACGCGGCCGAGGAAAGGTGCGCCATGAGCGGGGTGTCCCGCGCTTTCAGCAAGGAGGGCGCGGTCGACGTCGAGACCGTTGCCGCGGCCTTGCGACCCCGGTTCATGGTGACCGTGGGCGAGCGGGTGGCCGAGTCACACACGTGGGTGGACACCTTCGACTGGAGACTGCACTCGTCCGGGATATCGCTGCAGTACGTCGACGACGGGCCGCTGATCATGCAGCTTCGTGATGGTGCCCGGCTGCAGGCCCCACGGGCCGGGGTGAAGTGGCCCGCGCGCGCGCACGATCTGCCGGCCGGGCCGGTGCGGGAGGCGCTGGCGCCGCTGATCGAGCTGCGGGCGCTGATGCCCGTCGTCACCGTGCACTCCGCGCTCCAGGAAGTCCGGGTGCTCGATACCGAGGAGAAGACCGTCGCCCGGCTGCTGACCGAGAGCGTCGACGACGGCACCAGCCAGTTGCGGATCCAGCCGCTGCGCGGCTACGACTCCGTCGGCGACCGGATCGCGCGCCTGCTGTCCCGGATCGACGGGTTCACCGCGGTCTCGGCGACGGCCTACGACCTCGCGTTGACCCACGCCGAGCGTCGGCCCAACGGCAGCCGTCCGATCCGAATGCGCCCGGAAACCTCTGCTGCCGTGGCTATTTCGGAGGTACTGACGGGATTTGCGGAGGCCATCGAGGAGAACGTGCCGGGCACCATCGCGTCGATCGACACCGAATTCCTGCACGACTTGCGGGTCGCTGTCCGTCGGACCCGTTCGATTCTCAAGCTCATCGGCGACGTGCTGCCCGACAATCTGGCCGCGCGCTACGCCCCCGAATTCAAGTGGCTGGGCGATCTGACCACCCCGGTCCGCGACCTGGACGTCTATCTGCTCGAACTGGACAGCATGGCATCCCGCCTGACATCGGCCGCTCCCGGTGACCTGGACCCGTTCCGATCCTTTCTGATCAAGCATCGCAGTGCCGAGCGGCGGCGCCTGGTACGCGGGCTCCGCTCGCGGCGGTTCGAGCAGCTGATGAGCGATTGGCGAGGGGCGCTGGCCCAGGTGGCGACCGAGGGCCACGAAGGGATGACGGTGGCGATGCTGGCGCGCCGACGACTACGGCAGGCCTACCGGAATGCAGCGCGGCGCGGTGGACGGATTCACACGGATTCGCCGAGCGAAGACGTGCACGCGCTGCGCAAGCGATGCAAGGAGCTGCGCTACCTGCTCGAGGTGTTCAAACCGGTCTGTGACAAGGCGGCACACCGTGCGCTGCTCAAGGAGCTCAAGTCGCTGCAGGACACGCTCGGTGACTTCCAGGACGGCGAGGTGCAGCGCGAAGCTGTCCGCGAGTTCGCCGCGGCGATGATGCAACAGGGGGCGGCGCCGCCTCACACGGTGCTCGCGATGGGGGAGATGGCCGCGCAACTCGACGCGCATCAACTCACGGCACGCGCGGCGCTGGCGGATCGGCTGAAACCATTCCTGGCCGACGAGAACCGCGCCCGAGTCAAGGCACTGGTGCGCTGATGAAGGTCTACGCGACGTACAACATCAAGGGCGGTGTCGGTAAGACGTCAACCGTCGTGAACTTGGCGCATCTGGCGGCGCAGGACGGCCACAACGTGCTGTTGTGGGACCTCGACCCACAGGGTGCGGCGACCTACATGTTCCGGGTGCGGCCGAAGGTCAAGGGCGGCGGCCGGGCTCTGGTGCAGGGGTCGCGGGCGCTCGACGATGCGATCAAGGCCACCGATTTCGACGGGCTTGATCTGGTGCCGGCGGATTTCCGGTACCGCAATCTGGACGTGCAACTCGACGACACGAAGCGGCCGACGCGGCGGATCCGCGAACTGCTGCGACCGCTGGCGAGCCAATACGACATGGTCTTCCTCGACTGTCCGCCGAGTATCTCGCTGCTGTCGGAGAACGTGCTGCACGCCGTCGACACCCTGTTGGTGCCGATGATCCCGGCGACCCTGTCGGTGCGCACGTTCGATCAATTGGCGGGTTTCGTCAGCGATTTCGAGGGCCGCCGGCCGCGGGTTCGGGCGTTCTTCTCGATGGTGGACCGACGTAAACGGTTGCACTGCGACCTGGTGCAGAACCTTTCGGCCGAACGATCCGGAATCTTGACCACATCCATCCCGGCGCTGTCGATCATCGAGCAGATGGCCGAGCACCGGGCGCCGGTGACCGCGGCCGCGCCAGACAGTCCCGCAGCGCACTGCTACCGGGCGCTGTGGTCGGAGATCCTGCGCGACGAACTCACCTGATCGGTTCGGAGGCCGTGGCGGCGCGACGGACGTCGCAGCCGCCAGCGCAGCGCCGCAGCGGCCACAACGCCGTAGCCAATCAGCAGGCCCATGTCGAGCAACCACTGACCGGCCGTGTGCTTCCACGAATCATCGGCTTCGGCAAGGGGATTGACCGCGTGCACGTCGACCGTGGAAGCCGTCGCGGCGAATCCCCATCGGGACGGCACCAGCGCGGCGATCTGCTCCAACGGGAATCTGCCGGAGATCGGGAACAATGCCCCGGCGAACACCATGGACACCAGGACGATCATCACGGCGGCCAGCAAGACCTGCTCGTAAAGCGTTGCCGGCGAGGAGAGCACCAGCGCGACCAACGCCATCACGATGGCGATGACGGCCAGCGCGAGGAACAACTCGACGCCGGCTCCGAGCTTGGTATGACCCAAAAGTACGGCCCCGTGGGCGGGCCCCTTGTGGCCGACGGTTGCGACGACGGTGATCACCGCGGTCTGGATGATCGCGGTCAGGCTGTAGACGATCACCTTGCCGGCCAGGAACGCCGACGCCGACAAGCCGTGGGCCTGTTCGCGCCGGAAGATGCGCTGTTCGGTGAAGAGGTCGCGGACGCCGAGCGTCGTGCCCATCACGATCGCGCCGAGGGTGAGCACGGTAAGAATCGCGAGGGCCTGGTCGGGGTTGTTGCCGTACCGGCTTGCCGGGCCCAGACCGGCGTCCCCGGGTATCAACAACGAGATCGCGCCGAACAGCACCGGAAGGAGCACCAGGAAGATGAAGTACCGCTGATCTCCGACCATCAGCCAGGCTTGGCGACGCGCCGAAACGCCGATCTGGCGCAACATATTTCGCTGCACTGCGGGCGGGCGCGGCACCTCGGTCGGCACCGGCGGCGGCTCCGGTGGGGGCGGCTCCTGTTGGCGGGCCAGATATTCGTCGTGCGCGCCGTAGGGATCTGTGCGGGCTCGCTCGACGATCTGGGTCCAGTCAGTCGTGCCCAACTGCGGCCCGATCTGCGATGGTGGGCCGGCGAACACCGGAATGCCGGTCGGGGTGAGCAGCACCACCTGATCACATACCGCTAGCTCGGTGGGGGCCGTGGTTGCCTCCAAGACGACGCGTCCCTCGTCGGCGAGTTGTCGAAGCGTCGTCGTGATCCGTTGTGCGGCATCCGGATCGAGGCCGGCGGTCGGTTCATCGAGGACGATCAGCGCTGGATCGGTCAATAATTCGACGGCAAGCGAAGCGCGCTTGCGCTGTTCGACGGTCAGTGCGCCCACCCTCAGCGTGCGCAGCGTGGTCAACTCCAGCTTGTCGAGTACCGATCGCACGGTATCTCGCCGTTGGTCGGCGGAAGTGCTTGGTGGTAAACGCAATTCGGCGACGTATTGCAATCCTTGCTCGACGGTCAGCTGGGGGCGCAGCAAGTCGTGACGCGGTACCACTCCGACATGCGGCCGAACGTCGTCGGCGGCGACGTCGTGACCATCGAAGTCGACCTCGCCCATGCTCGGCCGCACCGCGCCGGCGAGCACGTCGACCAGAGCAGAGGTGCTTGCTTCGGACAGCCCGACCACCGAGGTGATGGTGCCCGGCGCCGCGGTGAAGGAGAGATCCGCCAGCGCCTGCTCGCCGTCGACGCTGAGGCGCACCCGGCGCGCCTCCAGCGGACCCGCGATGCTGCTCCGCTCTGGCGTCGGGGCGTCGGTCGGCGCTGCACTCGGTTCCTGCGGCGCCACGCCCGGCACAGATTCCTTCGCCTGACGTTTCGGGAGGCGCGGCTTCAGCTTCTGCAGCTGCTGGCCCGCAACAGCGAGCCGGGCGGTCACGCCCGGCTTGTGCACCGCCGTGGCGTCGGCCGGCGCCTCCGGCCGGGCCGGCGGTGGTGGCAACGGTGGCGGTGGCGGCGGGGAAGGCGCTGGCGGTGGAGGTGGAGGTGCTACCCACTGCACCGGGCGAGGCGGCGGCGGGGGTGGCGGCGGACGCAGCGGCGGCGGGGGCGGCTGAAAGTGCGGAATGGGCCGCGGCGGGGGAGGCGGCGGTGGTTGAGGGCGCATCGGCGGGGGCGGCGCGACGCGTGGCGGCGGTGGTGCAGCGGGCGGGGCGGGAAGCTGGAACACCAGCCGCGGCCCGCGTTGTGGGTCGCCGAACGCGATGGTGCGACCTTCGTGGATGAACACCGTCGACATTCGCACCCCGTCGACGTACATGCCGGCTTCGCTGCGGTCGACGGCAATCCACTGGCTGCCGTTGAAGTGCAGTAACACCTGGGGCTCCGACAATCCGCCAAGGCCGTGGAGCTGGATGTCAGCGTCGCCGTTGGAGCCGATGGTGACGTCGTGATGAGGGGGAAACGCGTACCTCTGTGGACCGAGCCAGACGATCAGGGGGGAGCCGAACGTAGCCGACGACACATCCACCCCCTTGCTCGCCAGTCTTGAGTCGACAATCCATTATCCAGCCGCCATCATGCGCCGAAGTCCGACCGTAGGCCGTCGGAGCGGGTTGGACAGCGTTGGGGCAGACGGTCAGCGAGATCCGCCGGTTCGCGGGAAAGCCTGAGCGTCTTCGAGCAGGCGGCGCAACACGGTCACGGCTTCCACCAGAGTCTGCCGATCGGCGGCATCCAGCCTGGCAAGTTGCGGCTCGATTGCGCTGGCGCGGTCGGCCCGTACCCGATTCAATGTCTTCATACCCTCGGCGGTGATCTTGATGCGTACGGCGCGGGCATCGCGGGGGTCCACGGTGCGGGTGACCAGGCCGGCGTCCTCGAGACGTCTCACTTGCGTGGTCATCGTCGGCTGCGAGCAGTGGTCCACCGCGGCGAGGTCGCAGATTCGCGCCTCGCCGTGGGCGTCGATGGTCGACAGCAGGCGGGCCTGCGCGGCCGGCAATTGCATCTGGATGCGTTGGGTGGCGTAGCGGTTGAGTCGGGCGACGACGGCGAGCAGATCCGCGCCCAGACCGGCGACAGCATCCTCGGCAGCGCCTCGTTCTGCGGTTGCGGATGAAACCATGCCCAATGGTTGCATAGCTAGACTATCTAGACCACTCAAACTGTTATTTCTGCCGTTAACCAAACTGAACCGCCGATGTTTGCTAAGGGAATCATCCCGCGACAGCTGGCAGAATCGATGAAATGAACGCGACTCGCCCTGCGAGCGGAGCACCTACGTCCCGCTCGCTGCGTCCCGGCGAACTCGCGCAGGCCTCGGTGATGGCTGCGCTGTGCGCGGCGACCGCGATCATCTCTATCGTCGTTCCGTTCGCCGGCGCTCTGGCGTTGCTGGGCACGGTGCCGATGGGCTTGCTCGCGTACCGCTACCGCTTCCGGGTGTTGGTCGCCGGGACGGTCGCCGCCGGATTGATCGCTTTCCTGATCGCCGGACTGGGCGGCTTGATGACGGTTGGCAACAGCGCCTACGTCGGCGGGCTGACCGGGGTTGTCAAACGCCGGGGCCGCGGCACCGGGACGGTCGTCGTGGTGTCCCTGTTGGCCGGAGCGGTGTTCAACATCGTCGCGGTCGCTGCATTGGCGTTGCTCTCGCGGTTGCGGCACCTGATCTTCGATGCGATCACCGCAAACGTCAACGGTGTCGCGGCCGTCCTGAGGGGGATCGGGCGCTTCACGGCCGAGCACCGGTTCCCGATGAGCCCCGGTCTCGGGACCACTCTCGAATGGTCAGCCGGAAAACTTCAATGGGTGCTCGCCGAAGCGTTGCACTACTGGGCGTTGCTGATCCTGGTCAACGGGATCATCTCGATCGTCGTCGTCTCGTTGATCGGATGGTGGGCGCTGTCGCGGGTGCTGGACCGGATGCGCGGCATACCCGATGTGCACAAGCTGGACGAGACCGTCGACACTGCGCCGGTTGGCCCAGTTCCGGTGCGGCTGAACCAGGTTCGCTTCCGCTACCCAAACACCGACCACGACGCGCTGAGACCGGTCAATCTCGAGGTCAAGGCCGGTGAACACCTGGCGATCACCGGGACCAACGGCTCCGGCAAGACCACCCTGATGCTCGTGCTGGCCGGACGGGAACCGACGTCTGGCACCATCGAACGCCCCGGATCGGTGGGTCTGGGCCGGATGGGTGGAACCGCTGTGGTCATGCAGCACCCGGAATCTCAGGTGCTGGGCACCCGGGTCGCCGACGATGTGGTCTGGGGTCTGCCGCCGGGTACAACGACCGACGTGGCGGAATTGCTCAGCGAGGTCGGCCTGGAAGAGCACGCTGAACGTGACACGGGAAGTCTGTCCGGCGGCGAATTGCAGCGGTTGGCGGTGGCGGCCGCGCTGGCGCGCGAACCGGCGATGCTGATCGCCGACGAGGTCACCAGCATGGTGGACCAAGAAGGGCGCGAGGCGCTGCTCGGTGTGCTGTCCGGTCTGAAGCGGCACCACCGCACGGCGGTCGTGCACATCACGCACTACCACAACGAGGCCGAATCTGCCGACAGCACAGTCAATCTCAGTGAGTCCGGTGACAACACCAGCATGGTTGACACGATCGCTGCGCCGGTGACGACCCCGGTTGTCGGCCACGATGCCGGCCCGGCGATCCTCGAGGTCAACGACGTCAGCCACGAATACAACAGCGGAACCCCGTGGGCCAAGGCCACTTTGCATAACGTCAGCTTCTCGGTGCATCAGGGTGAAGGTCTGCTGATCCACGGCGGCAACGGCTCAGGCAAGTCGACGCTGGCATGGATTCTCGCCGGGCTGACGATTCCGACGACCGGCACCTGTCTGCTCGACGGTCGACCCACTTACGAACAGGTCGGCGCAGTTGCGCTGTCGTTCCAGGCGGCGCGATTGCAGCTGATGCGTAGCCGGGTCGACTTCGAAGTCGCTTCAGCCGCAGGCTTTTCACCCAAGGACAACGATCGGGTGGTCGCCGCCCTCGGCGTCGTCGGTCTGGACAGCGGTCTGGCCAACCGCCCGATCGATCAGCTCAGCGGCGGTCAGATGCGCCGAGTGGTGCTGGCCGGCCTGCTGGCCCGCTCTCCGCGGGCGCTGATCCTCGACGAGCCGCTGGCGGGCCTGGACGCCGTCACCCAGCGCGGTTTGGTGCGCCTGCTCGAAGAGCTGCGCCGCGAGCAGGGCCTGACCGTCGTGGTGATCTCTCATGACTTCGCCGGTTTGGAAGATCTCTGCCCGCACACGCTGAACCTTCGTGACGGTGCGCTGCACGCGGTCTCGACGACGGCAGGAGGGCTTTCATGACGGCGCCCGCGGACGAACGGTCCGAACGCAGGCCATCTCGCTCGGTGGTGCTGCTGCGTCCGGTGCCCGGCGGCTCTGTGGTGCACGACCTGTGGGCTGGTACGAAACTAGTGGCGGTATTCGGCATCTCGGTGCTGCTGACGTTCTTTCCGGGCTGGATAGCCATCGGGCTGGTGGCCGCGCTGGTGTTGACGGCGGCCCGACTCGCCCACATTCCGCGCGGTGTCCTTCCCAATGTGCCGCGCTGGCTGTGGATCTTGCTGCTGCTCGGCGGGGCATCCGCGGCGTTCGCGGGCGGCAGCCCGATCGTTCATCTGGCCGGAGTCCCGATCGGGCTCGGCGGGTTGCTGAACTTCCTGCGGATCACCACGCTGTCGTTCGTGCTGCTGGGCCTGGGCGGGATGGTGTCTTGGACCACCAACGTCGCCGAAATAGCGCCTGCGGTAGCCGCTTTGGGCCGACCGCTGCGATGGTTGCGGGTACCCGTCGACGAGTGGGCCGTCACGATTGCGTTGGCGCTGCGTGCCTTCCCGATGCTGATCGACGAATTCCGGGTGCTGCATGCCGCGCGGCGATTGCGGCCCAAGCGGGTCGCGGACACCCGCCGGGGACGCCGCCGGCGCATCGCTCGGGAAGCGGTCGACCTGATTGTCGCGGCTCTCACGGTGACCTTGCGGCGCGCCGACGAGATGGGTGACGCCATCACCGCGCGCGGCGGCATCGGCCAGATTTCGGCGGTTCCGTCTCGGCCGAAACAGGCCGACTGGATCGCGCTCGCGATCACGGCTGCGGTGTGCGCCGTGGCCGTTGCACTCGAGATTCACACCGGCGTCAGCGGCGTGCGGCCGCATTAGCGGCGTCCTGAGCCAGGCGCAGGGTTCTCGGGATGTCGGTACGGCCCAGGAACATTTCGTCGAAATAGGGCTTGATTGCCTGATTGCCCGCAGCGTAGCCCGCACCGCCGGGAGCGGCGATGCGCGCGCCGTCGAGCACGTCGAAGAATGGCGTGATGTTAACGCCCTTGCTCAGCCAGTGCTCGAAGCAGGCTTTCTGGGCGGCGGTGACCGCGGGTATGGCGCTGCCCTGACGACCTACGTACTGGTTGCCCTCGGCGCTGCCCATCCAGGCCAGCACCTGGCGTACCGCGTCGGGGTGCGGGGAGGCCGAATTGCCTGCCGCGGCAATACCGTTGGTGACACTGACCCGGCCTTTCGGGCCAGCGGGCAGCATCGCGACACCCCAGTGGAAGGTGGCCTGCCCGGCGATCGCGGCCAAGTTGTAGGTGCCGGACTGGAACAGCGCCATCTTCCCGGCCAGGAACTGGTTGCGGGAGAAGTCGCCGTTTTCGTTGGTGTCCGAAGCCGGTGGGGATACGTGGTCGTGGTCGATCAACGTCACCAGGTAGGTGAAAGCCTCGACCGCGCCGGGGTTGTCGAACGCGAACCGGTCACCGTCCTGAAAGACTCCGCCTGCCGACCCGATGTAGTTGAGATAGATGCCCTGCGGGTCATTGCCCGCGTTATACGCCCACCGACGGATGCGGTTGGGGTTGAATCCCGGTGTGCCGGCGGAATGTCCGTCGACGTCGACGGTGAGCCGGGCCAGCAGCGGGCGCAGGGTGTCGTCGGGACCCAGGCTCCAGCGCAGGGACGTCAACGCCGCGGGGTCGACTCCGGCGGCGGCGAGCAGGTCAGCGTTGTAGTACACCGCGATACCGCCGTCGGTGAGTTGGGGAACGGCCCACAGCGACCCGTTACGGGTGAACTGCTGGACCACCGACGACTCCCACGTCGCGGCGACGTCGGGTCCGAAGGTCGCCCCGACATCGAGTAGGCGACCGCTGTCCGCGTACCCGGCCAGGTAGGCGTTGGACAGCCAGAAGATGTCGTCGGCGCTGCCGCCCGCGACGTCGGTGCGCAACGTGTTGAAGTAGGTGGAATACGAGACGACGTCGGTCTGGACTTCGATGTCGGGATGCGTCTGCATGAACGCCGCAAACGACGATCGATACGCCTTGGCTACCTGTTGATCCCAGAGGCGAACGGTCACAACGGTTTTGCCGCTGTGTGGTCGAGCGGTGACGTCGAGTAGTACCGCGGCGGTGGCCAGCACCGCGGCGACCAGCAACCAGGCCAGCAGCACTCGCGTGGAGAACCGGAGTCTGCTCATTTGAGTCCTGTGACGACGATTGAGCGGACGATGTTCCGCTGGAAGATCACGAACAAAACCAGCAGCGGCACGACGGCGACAGCCACCGCGGCCATCACCAGTGTCCACTGGGCGTTGTAGCGCGACTGCAGTGCTGCCGTCGCCACCGTCAGCACCTGCCATTTGGTCCCGCTGGTGATGATCAGCGGCCACAGGAAGTGGTGCCATTCCGAGACCACAGTGATCAGCGCCAGCGTGACGATCACGGCTCGACTCGACGGCACCACCACGTGCACGATGACGTCCAACGTGCTGGCGCCGTCGAGGTAGGCCGCGTTGATCAAATCATCGGGGATCGCGCGGAAGTGCTGACGTAGCAGGAAGATCGCGTAGGGGGAGCCGAAGACGAACGGTAACACCAGTGCCCAGAACGTGTTGCGCAGTCCCAGCTGCGACATCATCAGGTACAGCGGTACGACCGTCACGCTGCCCGGCACCATCAGCGTCGCCAGATACACCCAGAACAGTGCGTCGCGGCCGGGAAACCGCAGCCGCGCGAACGCGTACGCGGCGAATATCGACGAGGTCAGTTGCCCGAGCAGGCTGGTCGCCGTCATCAGCGCTGTCACCGCGAGTGCGCGACTGAACCCGTGGCCGGCCAGGCCGGAATAGTTCGACAGCGTCGGTGGCCGCGGCCACGTCAACGGCGTCCCCGTCGCGAACTGGTGTGCGGAGGTGAACGAGGTCAGCAGACCGAGCGCGAACGGCGCCAGCGTGATCACCGCGCCCACCGCCAGGACGACGTAAACCATTGCCGCCGAGGGCTTCCTAGGTGAGGTCATAGCTGATCCGGCGTCGGAAGTAGAGGTGCTGAACGAGGGTGATGGAGACCAGGATGACGAACAGCACCACCGCCATCACCGAAGCCCGACCGACTGCCGCGGCCCCGAACGCTTCGGCGTAGATGCGGTGCGCGACCAGATCGGTGCGATTCTGCGGGCCACCGCCCGTCAACGCGTACACCGTGTCGAAAACCTGTGCCGCACTGACGACTCCTGTGACCAGTACGAAGAACATCGTCGGGCGCAACATCGGCAGCGTGATGCGCCAGAACCGTTGCCAGGACGTCGCGCCGTCGGTGCGCGCTGCTGAATGAATTTCAGCGGGGATAGCCAGGATGCCGGCCAGAAAGAACAGCGAAACGTAGCCGACGTTGCTCCACACGACCACCGCCGATACCACCGGCAGCGCCATCCCGGGATCGGTCAGCCATTCGATGCGATGCCCCAACACCGTGCTGAGAGCGCCATCGGTGGGCGCCAGAATCCAGCGCCACAGCACCGCGATCGCGAGCGGGACACTGATCCACGGCAGCACGTAGATAGTGCGGAACACACCACTGCCGGGCAGCTCGCGGGCCAACAGAGCGCCGACCGCCAATCCGAGCACGGTCTGCAGCGGGACCACGATCGCCACGAAAGCGCATGTCACCAGAAGTGAGTTACCGAACGTCTGGTCGCTCAGCACCGAGCGCCAATTCTGGCCTCCGACATACTCGATCGGCCCGAGGAGGTCCCAGCGGTGCAGGCTCAGCCACACCACCACCAAGATCGGCAGCAGCAAGAACATCACGACCCCGAACAGGCTCGGCGCGATCAACGCGTAACCGAGAGCGGCCGATCGGCGCCCGGTGGTCTCGCCCATACGGTTATTAAAGCGGGTCGATACGGTAGATGTCGTGACACCGAACCGGGGGATCGATGACGACTTCGTCAGTCTGCCGCGCCATGAGTTGGCCGACGCCGCGCTGGCGGCCGCCACGGCTGCCGGTGCGGGCCACGCCGACCTGCGAGTTCACCGGCTGGTGAGCGAGGTCATCCAGTTGCGCGACGGCGAGCTGGAGACCGCGGTGCTCAACCGCGACATCGGTCTGGCGGTCCGGGTGGTGGTCGACGGCACCTGGGGCTTCGCCTCGCACGCCGAGCTGTCACCCGAAGTCGCCGCCGAGACCGCACGCCGCGCGGTCGCGGTGGCCCGCACACTGGCGACCCTGAACACCGATCGCGTCGAGCTGGCGGCCGAGCCCGTCTACGCCGACGCCACCTGGGTGTCGAGCTATCGCATCGACCCGTTCACCGTGTCGTTGGCCGACAAGATCGCCGTGCTCGACGAATACTCCGGCCGGCTGCTGGCCGCCGACGGCGTCAACCATGTGTCGGCCGGCCTGATGTCGGTCAAGGAGCAGACGTTCTACGCCGACACCGCGGGCTCGTCGATCACCCAGCAGCGGGTGCGGGTGCAGCCCCGTTTCGAGGCGGTCAGCGTCGACAGCGGTGGCGGCGGCTTCGATTCGATGCGCACGCTGGCGCCGCCGATGGGCCGCGGTTGGGAGGTGCTTGCCGGCGACGATGTCTGGAACTGGACCGACGAGCTGGCGCAGCTGCCGTCGCAGCTGGCCGAGAAGATCAAGGCGCCCAGCGTTACGGCCGGGCCGACCGACTTAGTGATCGACCCGACGAACCTGTGGCTGACCATCCACGAATCCATCGGCCACGCAACGGAATACGATCGCGCGATCGGATACGAAGCGGCCTATGCGGGCACGTCGTTCGCCACCCCCGACAAGCTCGGCACACTGCAGTACGGGTCACCGATCATGAACGTGACCGCCGACCGTACCGTCGAATTCGGTTTGGCCAGCATCGGTTACGACGACGAGGGCGTGGCCGCCCAAAGCTGGGATCTGGTGCGCGACGGGATCTTCGTGGGCTATCAACTCGACCGGGCGTTCGCGCCGCGACTGGGCCAGACCCGGTCCAACGGCTGCTCCTACGCCGACTCGCCGCACCACGTGCCGATCCAGCGGATGGCCAACGTGTCGCTGCAGCCAGGACCGCAGGACCTCAGCACCGACGACCTGATCAGCCGCGTCGACGACGGAATCTACATCGTCGGCGACCGGTCGTGGTCAATCGATATGCAGCGCTACAACTTCCAGTTCACCGGGCAGCGGTTCTACCGCATCCGCGACGGACGCCTGGACGGCCAACTGCGCGACGTCGCCTATCAGGCCACCACCACCGACTTCTGGAATTCCATGGAAGCCGTTGGCGGCGCGTCGACCTGGCGACTCGGCGGCGCGTTCAACTGCGGCAAGGCGCAGCCGGGCCAGGTGGCCGCCGTCAGTCACGGCTGCCCGTCGGCGTTGTTCCGCGGCGTCAACGTGCTCAACACCCGTACCGAGGGCGGCGCACATGATTAGCGCGCAGCAGGTCACCGACATCGCGCTGGCGACTGCGGCCGAGCTGGGCCGCGCCGCCGACACCATCGTGTTGGTCAGCGACCGCTCCGCCACATCGCTGCGGTGGGCCAACAATTCGATGACCACCAACGGTGCTTCGACGGCGCGGCAGACCACGGTGATTTCGGTTGCACGACAAGGGGATACCGCGCGGGTCGGATCGCTGACCACCGCCGAGGTAGAGCCGTCGTCGATCGAGGAGTTGGTCGCCGCGTCGCAAGCCGCCGCCATCGCGGCGCCCGAAGCACGCGACGCCGCGCCGCTGCTCGGCGGCAACACCGCACCGGGCGACTGGGATGCTCCGATTCCGTCGACCGGTCCCGAGGTGTTCTCCGGCATCGCCGGCCCGCTGGCGCGCGGATTCCGCGGCCCGGACCAGCTGTTCGGCTTCGCCCAGCACAGCGTGGAGACGACGTTTCTGGCGACATCGACCGGGCTGCGGCGTCGCTACGTCCAGCCCGCGGGTTCGGTGGAGATCAACGCCAAGCGTGACGGCGCCAGCGCCTGGGCGGGCATCGGAGCCCCGGATTTCGTTGACGTGTCTACAGATTCGCTGCTCGAGCAGCTGTCGACTCGGCTGGGCTGGGCTTCCCGACGGGTCGACTTGCCGGCGGGACGCTACGAGACCATCCTGCCGCCATCGGCGGTCGCGGACATGATGGTCTACCTCGGGTGGTCGATGACGGGGCGCGGCGCCCAGGAGGGCCGCACCGCGCTGAGCGTGCCGACCGGCGGGACGCGGGTGGGGGAGAAGCTGACCGACCTGCCGCTGACGTTGTACTCCGATCCCGCGGCGCCGGGACTGGGTTGCGCCCCGTTCGTGACGGCCACTAGTTCGTCGGAGACGCTGTCCATTTTCGACAACGGCATGAATATCGGCCGGGTGGAATGGATTCGTGACGGGGTGATCAACGCACTGGCGTACCCGCGGGCCGCGGCAGCGGAGTTCGGTGCCCCGGTGGCCGTTGCCGCCGAGAACATCGTGATGACCGGCGACGGTGTCGAGTTGGCGGACATGATCGCCCAGACCGAGCGTGGATTGCTGCTGACCACGCTGTGGTACATGCGCGAGGTCGACCCCACCACGCTGCTGCTGACCGGGCTGACCCGCGACGGCGTTTACCTGATCGAAGACGGCGAAGTGAGCGGAGCGGTCAACAACTTCCGCTTCAACGAGAGCCCACTGGATCTGCTGCGGCGTGCGACCCAGGCCGGTGTCAGCGAGCCGACACTGCCGCGCGAATGGGGCGACTGGGTGACCCGCGCGGCGATGCCGTCGCTGCGGATTCGCGACTTTCACATGTCGTCGGTGAGCCAAGCGACATAACCCCGACGAACTGCGGCCGATTTGCGTTCGTACGACCCGAAACTGGGTAAGGTGACGGGGGTCACATAGTCGATCCGGGGGGGTCCTGATGTCCACGTCTTTTACTTCTCGGGCAGTGGGCGTCGTTGTCGCCTTTGCGGCGGTGTCTGGCTGGAGTTCGGCGGTCTTTCAAGCGCACGCTGACGTCGGCAGTGGCGCGGATTTCCTCGACGGCTCGACCCAGGCCATCGTGATGGGACCCACCTACATACCCGATCCAACCATCTTTCCCGGCTACATTCCTGGTGCTGTCACGGAATACCTGCAGCCGCTTGGGTTTTCCGACACCGGAACGGTGACCCCACTGATCACCGAAGAGTCGCCGAACTTCGGCCCGTCCATCGCCTCGGGTGTCGACACCCTGGTTCACACCATCGAAGCCGAGTACCACGCGGGCGACTTCTCGGCGGCCGAACCGCTCACGGTGTTCGGCTACAGCCAATCGGCTGTCGTCGCTTCGGTGGCCGAACAGCAACTCGCCGCTGACCAGATCCCGCTGCAGGACTTACGGTTCGTGCTGATCGGCGATGCGGCCGCCAACCCGCCGTCGGGACCTACCGGACTGCTCGACACCTGGGGAGCCACCCCGTTCGGGGAGGAGGTCAATCAGTTTCTCGGATGGTCGAATCTGGACAACGTCACAACGCCGACTGAGCTCTACCCCACCGACGTATTCACCGTCGCCAACGACTTCTTCGCCGACACCGCGACACCGGCGGACTTTGTAGCCAACCCTCTGGGGGCCCTGTGGCAAGACTTCGTGGGGTTCTTCGAACACGGCGTGTATCTGGGGGGCTTGCCCGAGTCCGAGATTCTGACCGCGATCGACACCGCCGGTATCGGCGACGGCGCCACGACGTACTTCAACCTCGCGGACCCCGCCAATCTCTTCGTGGCGCTGTGGGACACCACATTGGGGAGCTTCGGCATTGCCGTGCCCTGAATGTCGCGTGTCGCCGCGAGCCAGGCGACATAATCGTCGGGTGATGCTGCACGATGACTTGACCCGACTGGTGGCCCTATCGCCCGGCGACGGGCGTGAAACCGCGCTGGTTCGGAAGGTGTGCGCACAGACCCTGGGCCTGCCGGCGCTTCCCGCTGACGCGGGCCCGGCCTCCGATGACGTGGTTGCCGAGTTCGCCGAACAGTTCAGCATCGACGTCTCGGCGATCGGCGGCGGGCAACGCGCGAAGCTGTGGAAAACATTGGGCGACAGTACTTTTAGTATGGTCGTACAGATGTACATCGCGGACTTCGTTCCGCGGGTCCGCGCCGGGCTAGAGGCGCTCGGCGTCGGTGACGACTACCTCGGCTGGGTGGCCGGTCCGGTCGCGTGGGATCACACCACCGACCCCTCCGACCTGGTCTTCAACACGTTCCTACCCACGGTGGCCAGGTTGCATGAGCTCGATGCGCTGACCGCGGAGGTAGTGCGGTTGCGCGGCGCGACCCAGCACAACTGCCGGCTGTGCAAGTCGTTGCGCGAGACGACGGCGCTGGATGCCGGGGGGACCGAGACGCTCTACGACGACATCGAGCGCTTCGAGGAGTCGACGCAGCTGACCGATCGCCACAAGGCGGCGCTGCGCTACGCCGATGCGCTGATCTGGTCACCGGGGTCGATCAATGCTGACGTCGCGGCCGGGGTCCGCGAGTACTTCTCCGACGCCGAGGCGGTCGAGTTGACGCTGGACGTGATGCGCAATGCCAGCAACAAGGTCGCGGTCGCGTTGGCCGGCGATGCGCCGCGCGTCGAGAGCGGTACCGAGCGGTATCTGCTCGCCGCCGACGGCCAGACGGTGTTCAGCTGACGTCGGCCAGCGCCAGGCGCAGCCTTTGGCGCGCACGTGATGCCCGCGACATCGCCGTTCCCGCAGGGATATTCAGAATCGCAGCCGTTTCGGCGTAGGTATATCCGTGGACGTCGGCGTAATACAACACGTTCTGGAAAGTCTCCGGCAAATCACGCAGCGCTGCTTCAATCCGAGTGTCGGGCAGCGCTTCGAGGACATCCGTCTCGGCAGAGCGCACGGCCCGGAGGGCCAGATCCCGTTCGGTGATTTCCTCGACGCACACCTCAGCCGGGCGGCGCTGTTTGCTGCGGTAGGTACTGACCCAGCGGTTGTGCAGGATGCGGAAGAGCCACGCCTTGAGGTTGGTGCCCCGCCGGAAGCTGTGAAAACCGGTGTACGCGTCCAGCAGTGCATCTTGAAGCAGATCTTCGGCGTCGGCCTCGCATCGAGTCAGCCGGCGGGCTCCGCGGGACAAGACGTCGAGCAGGGGCCCGGTTTCGGCAGCGAAACGCTCGGCAAGGTTCTCGTCTGGTTGGGGCGTGGCTCGTAAGGCAGTGATCGTCACGATCGGTCTCCGGATTCTGGGGAGTGGGCGTTTCAATCAGCTTGGTGGCCAGGGAGCCGGAGCGGACCCTTGAAAGTCCGTAGTCCTGGCCCCGTGATCTGGGATCTAGCTGGCCCACGACACGGTACGAAGCTGGCGACGTGACGTGATGCCGAGCTTGACGAAGACTTTCCGGAGATGCCATTCGACGGTGTGTGTGCTGATGAACAACTGCGTACCGATTTCCTGGTTCGTCAGACCCTGGGCCGCCAGCCGTGCGATTTGTGCTTCCTGGGCGGTGAGCTCGCTACCGGACGTGACCGCCTGTTTGCGAACTTTCTCACCGATGGCCACCAGCTCCCGGCGGGCCCGCTCGGCGAAGGCGTTCGCACCCATCCGGGTGAGCATCGCGTGGGCCTCGGTGAGGTGTCGACGCGCGTCGAGGCGCCGATTCAGCCGGCGTAACCATTCCCCGTAGCGCAGATGAGCGCGAGCCGAATGCACGACGATCCTGGTGCGCTCCAAGCGTTCGATGGCTTCGAGGAAGAGGCTCTCGGCAGCTTGGTCGTCGGTGAGTAGGGCCCTCGAACTGGCCAAAACACCGAGGCCCCAGTCGGTTGCGCTGGCACCCGCGCGTTCTTCAAGCTGACGTAACGCCCGTTGTGCCGTTGCCCGCTCCTCGGTGTGCGCAGCAGCCTCGATCAGTTCGATCAGACACCAGCCGTAGAACCCCAGGTCCTCGTACTCACATGCCTCGCGAGCGGCGGAGAACGCCTGGTCGTATCGGCCGAGTCCGTTGTGAAGCACGGCGCCGGCGTATCCGGCGAGGCCGAGCAAGCGGCCTTCGCCGCGGGTGTTTCCCTCTGCGGCCGCCGCTTCGATCAAGCCGACCGCGTCATCCGGGATCCCGCGCCATGCGGTCAATAGCAACGCGTCATATTTCAGCGGCGCATGGCCGGTGGCCGTACTGATCGCGGCTGCTTCTTCGATAACCGTTGTCGCCGTGGTGAATTCGCCAGCAAGCACGTGAGCTCTGGCCTGGTAGGCGAGCGCTCGCGGGAGAATGCTCAGTGCGCCGGCGTCGCGGGCGTGCCGGACGATGTCGTCAGCCAGTTGATGGTAGATCGCGTCATCCCACAATTCGGCAGCGGCCGTCTCCTGCACGACGGGAAAGGCCAGCGACATCCAGCGCTGGACTTGGGTGTTCGGCTGTCCGCAGAGCAGCTCAACGGTCGTGCGCAGCTGGTCGGTCACACCGCCCGCCATCCGGTCGGCCAAGGCACCCAACAGCAGGTCCATCGGCTGGCGCGATTCGGGTGCCTGGCCCACCGCGGCCTGAGCGGCCCCGGCCGCGGCCGCCAGTGCGTCGGCCTCACCGAGTCGGCCCGCGTACATGGTGGCCGCGAGCGCCTCGAGGTAAGTCTCGCGGGCAAGGTCGTCGTCGTGCGTCTCCAGCTGCCTGGCCGCTTCGACCAGCTGCGACGCGGGCCCGGCAAGTCGCGGAGCGCTGGTGTCGCCGCCGCGATTACGGGCGAAGTTCATCTGAGCCCGCAACCGAGCCACTTGACCACGTTGAAAGTCGGACATCGAGCCGAGTTCGGCGATCGCGAGAAGATCGTCGGCAGCTGCAGGTGCTGCCGCATCGCCGTTGGCCTGCGCGGCCGCAATCGCCCTGGACACGCGCCGGGCCGGGTCCATTGTCAACGCCGTCGCGCGCTCTAAAAAGGCTGCTGCCGCGGCGATTCCACCCCTGGCCTGAGCGCGAACCGCCGAGGTCTCCAGCGCCGCGGCTATGTCATCATCGGGTCCCGCAACGGCGTTGGCGGCGTGCCATGCACGTCGGTCCGGGTCCAATTGCGCATCGGTCACCTCGGCGAGCGCCCGATGGATGGCCCGGCGGTCGGCCAGATCTGCGGCGCGGTAGGCGGCCGAGCGGATCAACGGATGATGAAAGCGCATCCGCGGACCGAACTCGATCACCCCGGCGGCTTCGGCCGGCGCCAGAGCGTCCACCGGGATGCCGAGAGTGGCGGCCGCGCGTAAGAACAATGCCGCGTCGCCGACCGGTTCGGCGGCGGCGACAAGCAGCAGTCGCCGCGTGTCGGCAGGGAGGGATTCGATGCGGCGGACAAAGCTCTGCTCGAGTTGTCCCGCCGAGCGGTGCACGGTCAGATTCCCGAAGCCGCTGGCAAGCTCCACCGCGGAATGGTTCCGTGGCACCTCCAGCAAGGCCAGCGGAATGCCCCGCGTCTCGGCGATGATGCGGTCTTGCACCCGCTCATCAATCGGCCCCGGTACAAGGGAGCTCAACAGCTCTCGCGCGTCGCGGTCGGACAAGCCGTTGACGGTGAGTTCCGGCAGCCCGGCCAACGCCTGTGCGCCGCGGTCGCGAGCCGCGAGGATCAGGGCGACCGGCTCGGCCAGCAGTCGACGCGCGACAAACGAAAGTGTCTGCAGCGACACCTGGTCCAGCCATTGCGCGTCATCGACCATGCAGAGCAAGGGCTGGTCGGTGGTGGCGGCGGCCATCAAGCTCAGCACGGCCAACCCGACCAGGAAGCGGTCGGGCGTCGGACCGACCCCTCGGCCGAAGGCAACGTTCAGCGCCTCGCGCTGCGGCTGGGGCAACTCGTCGAATCGGTCCATCAACGGTGCGCACAGCTGCTGCAGGCCGGCGAATGCGAGTTCCATGTCCGACTCCACGCCCGCGACCTGGACACAACGGAACCCCGATGCCAGTTCGGACACATAGCTCAGCAGCGCGGTCTTTCCGGCGCCCGCTTCGCCGCGGAGGACCAAGACCTGATGGCTGCCTGATTTGACCGTCGATACGACAGCGCGCAGCGCTTCGCATTCGGCGGCGCGGCCGCGCAGACGTTCCCCCCGGGCCTGGCTCGACATATGCACCATCGCGTTCGGTTCCGGTGGACCGCACCCGATCAGTGGCTGGAAAGACGGCTGGTCCGGACCTGATGCTAGTGAGCTTCCTTCGGCAGGTCTATGCGAGCACTCAACGTTCGACGAACGTGACGGTCTCCTCTAACGGTGCTCGGCCGGTACGGGCGTAGCCGACTGTCGCATCTTCGTACCCGATCGACATGCCACAGAACAGAATGCGCCCGTCCGGAGGCGACAGCACCTCCGCGACCGACTTGCGTGTTTGCGACCACGCCATCTGCGTGCAACTGTGCAAGCCCTCCGCCCGCAGCAGCAGCATCACGGTTTGCAAATGCATGCCGAGGTCGGCCCATTGAGGCAGGCCCATATCGCGGTCGATGTAGCAGAACAGGGCGGCGGGCGCCCCGAAGCAGTCCCAGTTGGCGATGGCGGCCCGCTGCCGCGCTTCCAAGTCTTCGCGGGCGATGCCTAGCGCACCGTAGCGCTGCTTCGCGAAAGCGGACCGGCGCTCACGGTATGGAGATTTCAGCTCGGGGGGGTACATCTCGAATTCCCGTTCATCCCAAGGGTCGCCGGCACCCACCCGCTCCACCGCGAGCAGTTTCAGCCGCACCAGCGGTGGGCCCGTCAGCACATAGATATGCCAGGGCTGCAGGTTCGATCCCGACGGCGCCCAGGCCGCGGTGGACAGCACGCGCTCCAGCACCTCTTTCGGTACATGCTGGTCGGTAAATCCGCGGACTGCTCGTCGACTGGTGACCGCCTCGTAGACGTCCACGGCGTCGTCTCCCACAGGTTCTCGAATTGGCTTGGTGTGTAGGCTGTTCCGCTACGCCCTGGCCGCCGATTCGAGAATCCAATCCTCGAGCTTGGTGTCGAACAATGTCGCGCCTTCGCCAGGAACGAGGGTGCGTTCTTCGACTGCGACCCCCCAATACTTCGCGGCGGGATCGCTGATCACATCGCGAGGGTCGCCATGGGCGGTCAAGATCGTGCGGATGAGATCGGGGAGTGGGTACGCCTGCGGTCCTCCAACCTCGATAACGCCGTTCACCGGGTCGCTGAGCGCCGCCATCGCCATGGCTTTGGCGACGTCGACCGCCGCCATCGGCTGGCAGAGCGCCGGCGGCAGAGTCACCGTGTTTCCTTCGGTCGCGGAGTCGGCGATGAAACCGAGGAACTCGAAAAACTGTGTCGCATGCACGATCGAGTAGGGGATCGGCCCTGCGCTGATGAGATCCTCCTGCGTCTGCTTGGCCAGGAAGTAGCCACTGCGCGGCGCGAGAAAATCAGTCCCCACCACCGACAGCGCGACATGATGTTTGACCCCGGCGTCGGCCTCGGCGGCCAACAAGTTCGTGGTGGATTTGGTAAAGAAATCCATCGAGGCGGCGTCCTCGAACGACGGCGAGTTCGACAGGTCGGCAACCACCGACGCGCCGGAGAGCGCCTCGGACAAGCCTTCTCCGGTTACGGCATTCACCCCGGTCGAGGGTGCCGCGGCGATGGCTTCATGACCTTGTTCGGTCAAGGCCTGCACTGCTTTCGAGCCAATCAGGCCAGTTCCTCCGATGACGACGATCTTCATGACGAACCTTCCTCTGGGCGGATTACACAGCTCCTAACCGCCAGAACGGATGAAAGGCCCGAGGTTCATCCCCAGTCGAGAATTTTCGACGAGTCGGGTCACATAAGAGCGTTAGGCGTCGGCGTCGGCTTTCTGGCGCCCGACGTGTGACTCGATGCGTAGCCGCTCCACCATGTGCGGGTGGTGCAGCTCGAAAGCCGGCCGCTCCGAACGGATCCGGGGTAACTCGGTGAAGTTGTGCCGCGGCGGCGGGCAACTGGTCGCCCACTCCAGCGAATTGCCGTAACCCCACGGGTCGTCGACCGTGACAACCTCGCCGTAACGCCAGCTCTTGAACACGTTCCAGACGAACGGCAGGACTGAGACTCCGAGGATGAACGCCCCGACGGTGGAGACGATGTTGAGCGTCTCGAATCCGTCGGTGGGCAGGTAATCCGCGTATCGACGCGGCATCCCGGAATCACCCAGCCAATGCTGGACCAGAAACGTGGTGTGGAAGCCGATGAAGGTCAGCCAGAAGTGCAGCTTGGCAAGACGCTCGTCGAGCAGGCGGCCCGTCATCTTCGGGAACCAGAAGTAGATGCCGGCATAGGTGGCGAACACGATCGTGCCGAACAGCACGTAGTGGAAGTGCGCGACCACGAAGTAGCTGTCGGTGACGTGGAAGTCCAGCGGCGGGCTGGCCAGCAGCACCCCGGTCAGGCCACCGAGCAGGAAGGTGACGATGAAGCCGACCGAGAACAGCATCGGCGCCTCGAACGTCAGTTGCCCACGCCACATGGTGCCGATCCAGTTGAAGAACTTGATGCCGGTCGGTACCGCGATCAGGTAGGTCATGAACGAGAAGAACGGCAGCAGCACCGCGCCGGTGGCGAACATGTGGTGCGCCCACACCGCGACCGAGAGCGCGGCGATCGACAGCGTCGCGTACACCAGCGTGGTGTAACCGAAAATCGGCTTACGGGAGAACACCGGGAAGATCTCGGAGACGATCCCGAAGAACGGCAGCGCGATGACGTACACCTCGGGATGGCCGAAGAACCAGAACAGGTGCTGGAACAGGATCGGCCCGCCGTTGGCGGCATCGTAGATATGCGCGCCGAGGCGGCGGTCAGCGGCCAAGCCGAATAGCGCGGCGGTCAACAGCGGAAAGATAATCAGCACAAGGACACTCGTCACCAGAATGTTCCAGGTGAAGATCGGCATCCGGAACATCGTCATGCCGGGGGCGCGCAGGCACACCACGGTGGTGATCATGTTGACCGCCCCCAAGATGGTGCCCAACCCACCGACCGCCAGGCCGAGGATCCAAAGATCGCACCCCACACCGGGACTGTGAACCGCATCCGACAGCGGCGTATAGGCGGTCCATCCGAAGTCGGCCGCACCGCCGGGCACGATGAAGCCGCTCAACGCGATCATTGCTCCAAAAACGAACAGCCAGAACGACAATGCGTTGAGTCGGGGGAAGGCGACGTCGGGCGCGCCGATCTGCAGGGGTAGCACCAGGTTGGCGAATCCGAAGACGACCGGGGTTGCGTAGAACAGCAACATGGCAGTGCCGTGCATGGTGAACAGCTGGTTGTATTGCTCGTTCGACAGGAACTGCAAGCCGGGTTTGGCCAGCTCGACGCGGATCAACAGGGCCATCAGGCCGGCGAGGAAGAAGAAGATGAAGCAGGCAACCATGTACATGATGCCGATCATCTTGTGGTCGGTGGTGCTGATGACCTTGTAGATCAAGCTGCCCTTGGGTCCGACCCTCGGTGGGTACGGCCGCCGTGCTTCCAGATCGGCGGTGGGCGGTGCTTCGGCGGTCATGCATTACCTCCGGCTCGGCATTTCTCGGCCGGTCCAAGTCTTTCGAGGCTCGCCATAAATCGCCTAGGGCCAAACGTCCCTAAGGACCGGCTAGTGCCTGCTCCGGGACAGGGTGCCGTCGGGCCTGAGCGCCTTCGCGGCGGTGATGCTCTCCGCTTTGCGCGCCTCGCGCTCTAGGTAGCGCTGCTTGGAAATGTCGAATTTGTCGGAGGCGGCCTCGAGCTCCTTGACCAACAGCGCGAGGTCGTCGCGCATCCGGGCCGCCTCGCCGCTGAAGTCCTCGCGGTCGAAGATCCGCCATTTCTTCAGCACTGGCATGACGACTTCCTCGAGGTGGATGCGCGGGTCGTAGACGCCGCCGACGGCGATGATCACGGCTTTGCGGCGGAATTCGGGAACCGTGTAGCCGGGCATCGCGAAGTTGCGCAGAACCCGATGTATCGATGTCATCGCCTGGTTGGGCGCCAGGTCCAAGCCGGCGGCGGTGACATCGCGGTAGAAAATCATGTGCAGGTTTTCGTCGTGCGACAGCCTGGCCATCAACTGATCGGCGATGCTGTCGTGGCAGGCCTTGCCGGTGTTGCGGTGTGAGACACGGGTAGCCAGTTCCTGGAACGACACGTAGACGACGGCGTCGAACAGGCTCTCGGCGAACAGCCTGCCCTGGTCGTTCTGACCTGGGCTGAAGCCCCTAGTGACCTGCTCCATGCGCAGGCGCTCCAAATCGAACGGGTCAACTGAGCGGGTCACCACCAAGTAGTCGCGCAGTGCGGTGCTGTGCCGGTTTTCCTCGGCGGTCCACCGCTTGACCCATTGACCCCAGGCGCCGTCCATGCCGAAGTTCATCGCGATCTCGCGGTGATACGACGGCAGGTTGTCCTCGGTCAGCAGGTTCTGCACCATCGCCACCCGGGCGACGTCGGAAAGCACGCACTGCTCGGGCGCCCAGTCCTCGCCGTTCAGCGTCTTGAAGTTCTTGCCCTCCGACCACGGGATGAAGTCGTGCGGGTTCCAGTCTTTGAACATCGAGATATGGCGGTTCATCAGTCGCTCTGCCACGGGCTCGAGTTCGTGCAGGATCTGCTTCTGGGTCAAAGTGGCGGCCACCGTGCCTCCAAGTTATGTGTGTATGCCAGTTGCAGGTAAATGTATCTGTGCAACCCGGTAACACACAAGTAAGGGGAGCCTTCGTGTCGCGGGCGCGGTGTCGTGGACGGCAGCGGGGGGCGACTAATCTCTTGATTCGTGCCGGGCGCGCGTCGCCGCGAACGCACGGGGCGGTAGCTCAGTTGGTTAGAGCCGCGGACTCATAATCCGTTGGTCGCGGGTTCGAGCCCCGCCCGCCCTACTTCAGCCCTGTTTGACGTCGGGCGATGCCTAACAGCGGTTTCGGGTGATCCGCGGGCGTTTTCATGACGGCCGTACGGCTGACAACCCGCAGCCAACGGCACATTCATTGTCAGGCGGCGGCGCCGCGACTAGACCGGTGGCTGGTGAGTTCGGCGGCCACCTCGTCCGTCCGCTCGACCTGCCACCAGTGCCCGCAGAGCGCCGTGTGAGCGTTACCGGAACGCCGCCGCCTGTCACACATCGACGTGCACCCTCGTCTAGCAGTTGAGGCGAAAACGACTGGAGGACAGCACATGATTCCCATCGGCACACCGGCGCGGGTGTACCTGGTCACGATCACAGCACTGCTAGGACTGCTCACCGCGGGGATCGGGGTCTGGTGTCTGATCGATCCCTGTTCGTTCGCCAAGTCCGTCGGGTTTCCGTCACATGAGCACTTCGTGCACGACGTCGGCGCATTCCAGGTGGGCCTTGGCGTTCTGCTGCTGCTCGCGCTCATTTGGTCGGATGCCTTGGCCACCGTGCTTGCCGGATACCTCGTGGCCAACACCGTGCACACCGTGAACCATGCCGTAGATCTCGACCTCGGCGGTTCGGCTCTGCAAGCCTGGGCGCTAGGCACGGCGTCGGTGGCGTTGATCATCGCGTTCGTGTTGCGGTTACGTCAGCTCAACTACGTCCTGGGCAACGTCGGCGTGGCGACGGACCCGCGGCTGGTCCCGTTCGTTCGGCAAAAGACCATCAGGCTCACCACATTTCGCAAGGATGGGACCGCTGGGACCAGTCCTGTCAGTATCGCGGTGGATGGAGAGCGTGCGTACTTCCGCACCTACGAGCGAGCGATCAAGGCACGCCGGATTAGGCGCAACCCGACCGTCGAATTCGGCTCGGCGACGATGGCGGGCAAGCCGATCGGTCCGATGCTGCCGGCGCGGGCACGGCTGCTCGAGGGAGCCGAGTACCGACAAGCAGCGCGGCTGCTGCGGCGCAAGTATCCCGTCCTTCATGGAGTCGTGGTCCCGTCGGTGCACCGGCTGCTGCGGTCCAAGTATGGACGGACGCTGCATGCCGAGTTGACCCTGTCGCCGTTATCCGAATACGACCCGGCGGCCGGTGAGGCAGCCAGGGCCGCAATCGAATTCGATGGGCAGGTTGGTCGGCACACTCACGCCAAGTAACTGGTTCGACGGCGGCGATCCGAGACGCCTTGGATCGCAGCGGCGCTGGGAGCAGGTGTTCAGTCCTCTTCGGCCGGGAAATTGTCACAGGTACCGTTGCCGTACCCGGGAATTCCGTTGTATTCGCACTCGTCGCGACTGCCGTCTTGGTAAAGACAGGTGATATGCCCGTGGATGATGCCCAAGGTGTGGGGGAACGCCCCGCCAGATTCGGTGCATCGCGCCGAGGCGTCGCTGATGCAGGCGTAGTACGCCGGGAGGTTGCCGGCCATCTGGTCGGCGCACTGTCCCGACGCCTGGGCAGGGGCACTAGGTGTCAAGAAGACAGCGGCGGCTGCGGCCAACCCTGCAACGACGGCAGTTGTCCTTGCACTCATGGATGAGATTGTCGCCGCGGACACCCCGGACGGCGAGATCCGCAAGTCTATTTCTTTGCGAATTCTTTTATTAGAAAGCCGCGGGTAACTATTGCGGTCGTTCTCCGCGTTCGACCCGGGTGATCGGAGAGACCGAAACTGAATCGCTGCCCAGTTTTCGAGAATTAGCCACGGACGATGCGTACCAGCCCCATGTCCGACGCCGCTGCTCACCGAAGCGCGAATTCAGTGACTTTAGTCTGCAGCCCGTTGGCGTCAGTACTCCCTATTCTCCGAGAGTGTTGCGATCAACGGGGCCCGGGTACGCCCCGCCTCGGTGGAGACGTCCGGGGCTTTCAATGGACTCCTCGCCGGACTCCTCGCAGGAAGTGATCTGATGGCTTCCCAGGAGGGTTCGAGCACGCAGGCGCTGACCGATTGTGCGAGTGAGCAACTGCACTTGTCCGGCCGTATTCAGGCCCATGGAGTGCTGGTCGCCGCCGACCTGCAGGACCGTGCCATCACCTTCGTTAGCGCCAATGCTCCTGAGTTGTTTGGGGCAGCGCCGGATCGGCTTTTCGATACCTCGGTGATGAGCATCTTCGCGCCTGACGAACTCGAGCGGCTCGAGCAGGCGATCGAGGAGACCGGCCACCGCCCGTCGTCGCCCGACTTGTATGGAATGTCCTTGGCGGAGGGATTCGACGGCAAGGTCGATGCGATTTTGCATCAAGTCGGCGGGCAGATCGTCATCGAGCTCGAGAGAACGCACGCCGACGATCAAACCAATCTCGTGCCGGTTCTGCACGCGTCGCAGGCAATGGCCGAAGCGACGAGCGTGCCCGAGATCGAGGCGAGCATTGCGACCGTAATGCGCGAACTGACCGGGTTCGACCGCGCGATGGTCTACCGGTTTCACGACGACGAGCACGGCGAGATCGTCGCAGAGGATCGTCTGCCGGGATTGGCCCGATACCGCGGGCATCATTTCCCGGCCATGGACGTTCCGCCCCAAGCCCGCGAGATCTACGTGCGCAAAGCGTCACGCTACATACCCGACGTCGACGAAGGCGACGTCGCGTTGATCGCATCGCCGCGCATGGGCGGCACGAGTCTTGACCTGAGCCGCGCTGCGCTGCGTAGCGTGTCTCCCTTCCACCTCGAATACATGCGCAACATGAACTCGGGAGCAAGCATTTCGTTCTCGATGGCCGAGGCAGGCCGGCTGACCAGGCTCGTCTCCTGCACGTCCGAAAACCCGCAGTGGATCTCGCGTTCGAGGCGTCGATCGGGAGAACTGCTGGTCCTGCAGGCAAAACTTCAACTCTCCGCAACTGAACAGATCTCCGCGCTAAACGATGCGGCCAGTCGCGAAATGATCCGAACCCGCCTTCGAAATGCGATGCACGGCGCACCCGGTATCGCCGAGGGGCTCATATCGGCTTCCGACGACCTGCTGAAGCTCTGCAACGGAGACGGCGTAGCCATATACGTGGAAGGGCAATATTGGTCTCTTGGAACAGCGGCCGACGAGGACGCCGTGCGTAGGCTCGGGAGTCATATTCGCGCCGGCCGGATCCCAGGCGCGACCTGGGCCACCGACAGCCTCGAGCCATCGACGGCCGACTCACTCAGCGCATCCGGCAGCTTGCTGGTCGCGCTGGTCGGGGCGGAAGACTTCGTCATCTGGTTCCGGCAGGACCATCCGCAGCTGCTTCGATGGTTGGGCGATCCGCGCGCTCATTCGACCGGGCTGATCAATCCAAGGAAGTCATTCGACACGTGGTTGGAACAAGTCAGCGGCTCGTGCGTGCCTTGGACGAACGCCGACCGGCAGGCCGCCCAAATGCTGGCGTACGACGTCGAATCGGCCGAACTGATCCAAACCCAGGCCAAACTCGCGTACCTGGGACTGCACGACCCGCTGACCGGACTACGAAATCGCCACAATCTGAGCAGCCTCATGGCCGCCATGCTGGCGCGAGCAACACCCACTCATCCGCTGGCCGCCCTTTTCATTGATCTGGATCGCGTCAAACAAGTCAACGACAAATACGGGCACGACGCAGGCGACTGCGTCCTGCGCGAGGCTGCGCTGCGGATCGGCGAGGTTACCCGCCGCCACCTTGACGTTATGGGGTGGGCCGATGCTGAGGCGCCTCCGACTGCCAGGGTCGGCGGTGACGAATTCGTCGTGTTGCTGCCCGGGGCAGATGCCGCTGGCGCGGCCCTGGTGGTCGAACGGATCCGTCGATCGCTGCTCAAGCCGATTGCCATCGGTTCAGACCTTCACGTGACCGTGAGCGCGGCAATTGGAGTTGCGCTGGCGACCGAGCCCGAAGACCCGCATCTTTTGCTGAGGCGGGCCGACGCTGCCATGTACGAGGACAAGCGGCGGCGCCCACCAGCCGCTACTTAAGTCGCATCGACGCAACGACGGCGACGCGGGACTGACGAGGTCTCCGCGTTCATGCACGAGTTTTTGACGGCAAAGCTCCAGCGATCAGTCCAAGTCGGCGAGAGCCCTACGGGCGGCACCTAATTCGGCTTCAAGAGCGGCGACCTTAGCGGCCTGCTGGGAGCGCGCCTCTTCGATGACCGCGTCGATCGGCGTGAGAAGGTCTTCGTGCAATTCCTTGGCGGCACGCGATACCGCAGCAGCCGCGACAGCGAGGTCGCGGGCCAGGTAAGTGGAGCCCTGCTTGAGTTCCGCGCGCCATTCGCCGTCGGCGCTACCCGTGACCGTGAGAGTCAGCTCGAGGGTCTTCGATTTCTTGCCGGTCGACCTCTTGGCCGGGGCTTTGGCGGGCTTCGTATCGGCCGAGGCTTGCACGTCGGACGCCGGCATCGGCCGGTTCGCGGATGAGTCGCTCTCAACCGATGAAACCCAGCTGTCGGGAGTGTCGGATTCGGTGTGTGGCGCTTGCGATGTCAGAGTGTCTACTGTCGTCATCGAGGCGTTCCCCTCCTGAAGATCGGCCGCGGTGAGCGGTCTTTGGCAGTCCGAGACTATTAGAACATACGTTCGACAGACTTGCCAATGTGAGATACGTAGCGGTTCGGAAAGTCGAAAAGCGCTGCACCCCTGGAAGTCTGGATCTCGGGGCTCAACCGCCTCCCGACGCCTGGCATCGGCGGCGGCGGCTCGCTACCAATCTCGCCGACAATTGGCAGGCCGGAATATCGGCTGATTGACGGGAGCGCCAAGGTGCTCGAGTAACGGGGGAAGCGCCGTTCAGTTCAATGTCTCAACCGGCCGCGTGCACGCAACTTCGAAGCGAACTGGCCGGCCGCGGCGTGCTGCTCAAATGGCGCTTTACAGGTCTAGCACTACGGCGGCGCGCGGTCGGGAGCAGCAGATCAGGATATTTCCTTCTGCGGGTAGTTCCAATGGTTCAGGGTCATAGTCGACAGATCCTGACAGCAATGCCGTTTCACAGTTGTGACATACCCCTGTGCGACAAGACCACCGAGTGGGCACATCGCATGTTTCAGCGAATTCGAGCAGGCTTGTGCTCGGCGGACCCCACGGTGCGGCTACACCGCTGCGCGCGAATTGAATGCCGGGGCCGGGGCCGGGAGGACCAGGCGGGAGGTGCGGTGGGATCGACGTCGTGGCGATCCCGGGTGTGAGTGCGGCTGCGGCACCAAACAGTTCGGTATGGATGCGGCTCGGATCCAAACCGTAAGTGGCAAGACCTGCGCCGAGTTCATCCATGAACGCGACGGGACCGCAGAGATAAGCGTCCGCGTCGCGAGGCAGGCCGAGGCGTCCGATGCCCTCAATTGAGAGCCTTCCGAGTTCTGTGTAGTCGATCGCTAGGCGGTCAGCAGGTGTCGGGCGGCTGTAGAAGACGTGGGACTTGCTGTTAGACAACTTGTTTAGTAAGGCGCGGGTCTCGGCGACGAAGGGATGCTCGGAGCTGTCGCGAGCGCCGTGAAGCCACCAAATTTGGCGAGTCGAACTCGTGTCGGCCAGGGAGTGCAGCATAGAAAGTACTGGGGTGGCGCCGATACCTGCCGACAGCAGGATCAGCGGAGTTGACGCGTCGGTGAGAAAGAACGTGCCGCGCGGCGCGGCAACCTCCAGTTGGTCACCTGCTTTCAAGAACGTATGGATGTACCCGCTGATCAATCCGTGCGCTTCCCGTTTCACGCTGATGCGGTATTCGGCATCACCCGGCCTGTTGGACAGCGAGTAATTGCGGATTTGAGCAGGTGCGTTCGCATCGGGATGTACGCGCAATGTGATCGATTGACCTGGCAGCCATTTCGGTAACGACGCACCGTCGGTGGCGGCGAGTGATACGGAGCGCACCGACCGGCTTTCGTCGTGAACCTCTTTGACAACCAACGGGCGAAAACCGGTCCACGCCGGCGGGGGGCTGCTTGCGGCCGCCGTCAAACCGACGTTGCCGGCTAATCCCGTGTCTCCGGCCGCCTGATCGGCCAGCGTGCGGAGGGAGGTCTTCCAGCCGGGGCTAAGCGCGGGGATGCGAAGTGCGCGTTCGAGGGCATCTCGGGGATGGCCGGGAAGGTAGAGCAGCGCGTCTAGTTCGGCGACGGTCACTTGTTCTGGCCCGGTGCTGATCTTGATTATCTCCTGGCCGGCTTCGACCTCGCCCTCGGTGATGATCCTGCAGTAAAAACCTGGTCGATGATGTGACACCAGCAGTGCGGCCATTCGGGGCTCGCCGATGCGCATGCCGGCGCGATAGCAGGTGACCCGGGGTTGGGACACTTCGAAGACCGCCTGACCGATCTGGTAGCGGTCACCGATGCACACCTCGTTGTCGGGTAAACCCTCGACGGTGAGATTCTCTCCGAAAAATCCGGCGCGAAGGTCGTTGCGGCGCAACTCTCTCGACCAGTGACGGTAGGAGTCGAGCTGATAGACCAGAACCGCGCGGTTCTCCCCGCCGTGACCGGCAAGGTCTCCCTGGCCGTCGCCGTCCACGTTGAGCCGCCGGACCATCCGCGGTCCAGACACCGGCTCCTTCCAGGCGCCGGTGAACACCGTGCGACTCTTCCACTCGACGTCCCTGGGTAGACCGACGTTCACCGATACCACCGTTGCCATCGGCTTCATCCTTCGGTCTCTGAGGTCGATCGCCTATGACGAGTTGTGAGCTACCGGCGTGAGGTGGGGCGAAATCTCGGCAACCCAGTCCTAGGTGCTGTCGGGAAATCGTAGCGGTGAGTGTCGAGTTCTTGAACTAAATCTGTTCTACCCATGCGTCAATTCCATCTGCTCGACGCCGGGCACCGCCGGACCGACCATTTATAACGAGGAGGCCGACGCGCCCGTTGATCGGATGTCGATCGCACGGCGCGGTTGGTGAGCCATCGCCTGGCAGATGCTGGACGCGGGACATTCCGTTCAGCTGCGCTGCATTCCGAGACCGAAACCTCAGCCGAACTCCAACAAGGTGTAGGCGCCGCGGGTCTGCCTGATCAGAGGGAGCCGCCAGAAGGTAGGGAAGATCGCGCCGAAGAACAGACCCCGTCCTTTCGGTATCGGCAGATCGTGCACGGCTCGGATGCCGGGCACTGTGCCGGCCAGATTGGCGAGTTGGCGCGGTGACAGGCTGAACGGCATCGGCGGCACGCGGTACCGGCGCGTCGCCCGCATGCCGTTCGGCGCGAGCTTTTTGACGAGCACCGGCGGCACGTCGAAGATCATCTGTCCGCCCGGAAAACGCCTGGCGCACTGAGTGATCAGCCCCATCGCCTCATCGGGTTGGAGATACATCAACAGGCCCTCAGCAGTGATGAAGACACCGTCGCCGGTGTCGACCTGGTCCATCCAGCTGTAGTCCAGTGCGGACTGCGCAAGGTTGGTGATCCTGGGTACCGACGGCAGCAGTCGCTGGCGCAGTTCGATGATCGGCGGTAAATCGACAGTGATCCAACGGAATTCGCTGTCGGGCAGGGCGCTGCTCAGCCGCCAGAAACTGGTCTGCAGGCCCTCGGCAAGTGCCACCACCGTGGCACGTGGATGCTCGGCCAGGTACTGGATGGCGTACCGGTCGAAAGCCATTGACCGTAAAGCCATTTCCTGACCTTTGCGGCCGAACTTGTCGAAGTCGTGGTCGATCGCATCGGCCAGCCTGATCGCCATCGGATCATCGATGATCGCGTCGGTGAGACCTGCCTGATGGGCCCGGCCGTTCAAAGTCATCAGTGCCGTTTCGGAAACACCGGTGAGAACTCCGGTTTGGTGTTCGTCGTGGTCGGCTTGGACGCCGAGGGATCTCGGCCACCAGATGGCATCACCGATGATCGCGAAGAGCGCCGGGATGACCAGGGTGCGAACGACAAAGGTGTCCAGCAGAATGCCCAGCCCGACGATGATGCCCAGCTGGGTCAACACGATCAACGGCAACACCCCGAGCACGCAGAACACCGCCGCCAAAACAATTCCGGCGCTCGTGATGACGCCGCCGGTGGCTGACACTGCGCGGACCATGCCGTTTCGGGTGCCGTGCCCGGGGGTCTCCTCAATTGCCCGAGTCACCAAGAAGATCGTGTAGTCCACCCCGAGGGCGACGAGGAACAAGAACGCGAACAGCGGTGTGCTGTTGTCCAGTGCGGGAAATTTCAGCAGGTGGGTACTTGCCCAGCCGCCCAGACCCAGTGCCGCCAAGGCGGACAGCACAGTGGCGGCGACCAGCACCGGCGGGGCCATCGCCGCTCGCAGCAACACGAACAGCACGACGAGCACGACGGTCAGAATCAGTGGAATCAGGACCAGTCGGTCGCGGACGGCGGCGTCCCGCACGTCGAGTGCCTGCGCGTCGGCGCCGCCGACCAGAGCCCCAGGTTCCACCATCTTGAGCGAAGTCCTCAGTGCATCAACAGTTTTGAACGCCGCCGGAGTGGACGGGGCAGCGTCGATGATCACCGACCACCTTGTCAGTCCAGCCGGGGATTGACCCTCAGGTCGCGCCGACACCACCCCTGGCGTCGCGATGATGGCCTGCTGGACCTGCGCCAGTTGAGCGGTGGATGCGATGACCTCCGTCGGGCCTGATACACCTCCGGGGAAGTGCGCGGCCAACACGTCGAATCCGGCCACCGAGTCGGCTTGAATGCGAAACTGTTGGGTCTGGGAAAGGCCGACCGGCGTGGCCAGCAGTCCGGCGGCCGACACGGCCAGCGCGGTAACGGCGACCGCGCAGACCATAACGGGCCGGCGTCCGACCGCGTCGGCGACGCGGTGCCAAACTCCGGTCGTGGTGGTCGACGGGTCGCCTGCGTGCGGAACGAACGGCCAGAACACTTTTCGGCCGACCAGAGCTAACAACGGCGGCAACACGAACAACACGAACAGGGCCGCGACGACCAAGCCGCACGCTCCGAACGCCCCCAAGCTGCGGGTGCTCGGGGTCACCGCCAACGTCAGCGTCAGAAGCGCCAAAACCACGGTGGCGTTGCTGGCCAGGATCGCTGGACCGGCGGCACGCAGCGCGGCGCGCAACGCGGCGCGGTGATCGACGTTGGTGCGCAGGTCTTCCCGGTATCGCGAAATCAACAGCAGGGCATAGTTCGTGCCGGCACCGAACACCAGCACGCTGGTGATACCGGCGGTCGAGCCATCGACTGTCAACCCGGTCGCGCCCGCGACGAGGGTTCCCACCACGGTGGCGACCCGGTCGGCCAACGCGATGACGGTGAGCGGCAACAGCCACAACACCGGCGAGCGATAGGTGAAGACGAGCAGCAGCGCGACCACGATCGCGGTCACCACCAGAAGCGTGATGTTCGCGCCGGAGAACGCATTGGCGATGTCGGCGCCGAACGCCGGCCCGCCGGTGACATGTATGACCAGTTGCGCCGGCAGCCCGGAGGCGGCGGACGCGCGCAAAGCCTTGACGGCATCGCTGAGTTCGAATCCGGACAGCCGAGAGCTCACCGAAATCGTTGCCAGCGCCGCTTTGCCGTCGGCGGACGTCACGACCGGTGACGTGGCGCCGGCATGTGCCTGCGGAAGGCGTTGCACGCGGGCGCGCGCGTCGCCGACCGCTACTACATCGGTAGGAGTCAGTGACGCGTTGTCGCGGCGGGTGACGATCAGGATCGCGGAGCCCTGATCGCCGCCGGGGAACTGCTTCAGCGCCGCGGCGGTTTTCGCGGAGTCCGCGCCGGTGGGTACCGAGATCGGCGACTGGTTGGAGGCGCTGTCGCTACCACTTACCGCCATCAATGCGCCCGAGGCCAAGACGATCGCGAGCGCCAACAGCCAGGCCAAACGACCGGTTAAGACGTCAGCGAGGCGCTGCCAGACCATTGCGATGACCGTTCCATTCGTCTCGGACGGCTTGTTGCCGCGATCGCGACGAGCTTAGCGGGGCCCACGAATGTAGCCGTGTGTTCCCTGCGTTGATCTCCGCTATCGACGCTGCTCAGGCGCGCCGGTTCATCCGCCCCGAGGGCAGCACCTGGCCCAAACAGCCCCGACGACAGGTTGCCGATTGAGCGATCGGTGGCTGCGGACGCCCACCACGGGCGAAATCCCGCTTGACCAACACATCGACGGGACCGCCGCACAGCTCGCACACGTCTTCTTCGATCCAGAAATTCGCCGACATGGATGGTAGCTCCCGTCTTGCCGAACTGCTGAAATCCAGGCTACCGCTGGGTGAGTCGTATCGCGTGACGACAGGCGGACGCTACCCGCCTTCGGTCCTTGCCGCGCGGCGTAGTGCGCGCGTGCTCTATTGATGCTTCGACGCGAAGAACTGCCAGATGGTGTCCGTGGCGTTGATCGCCGTCGACGGCGCCGGCATGGCCCCGAAGCGCTCGGCGAGGGGGCTTGGTTCGCCGCCGGGCCATTGGTGGCCGGCACCCTTCACCGCGATCAGTTCGACAGTGCGCCCGTCGGCGCATTCGGCTGTCTGGGTCGTGACATCCCCGGCCGTCGTCGAATTGGGTTGGCCGCAGCCGTCGATGCCACGCCACGTCGCGTTGACCGACTCCACCGACGGGCCGTCGACGCGAGCCTTGCCGTCGGCGGTGAACGCCTTGCCCGGCCCGCCGTTGTAGGGGACCCGCTCGTCGGCGGTGCCGTGGATCTGAAGCACCGACGTCGGGCGCGCTCCCGAGCAGTCGGTGAGGAGCGTGCCGGCAACCGGGGCGATCGCCGCGAATATGTCTGTCTGACAACCCAACCGAAGCGCCATCATGGCGCCATTGGACATGCCGGTCGCGTAGACCCGCGCCCGGTCGATCGGCGTGCGTTGTTCGATCGCGCTGACCATGGCGGTGATGAATGCGACGTCGTCGGTGTCGGTGCGCTGCGGCTCGCCGCAGCAGCCTCCGGCGTTCCATGCGCGCATGAGCCCGTCGGGGTATGCCACCAGAAAATGGCCGGCGTCGGCTTCGCCGTCCCAGTGGTAGGACCGTTCGGCCTGGGCTCCGTTTCCGAAGCCACCGTGCATCATCACCACCAGCGGCGCCCCGTCGCCAAGACCGGCAGGGCGGTATACATGGAAGCTTCGGCTGACGCCGCCGACGTCGATCGTGTGCGTCGATTGTCCGTCCGGGATGGATTGCGCGCCAGGCATTCCCAGTGCATGACCACCCCCGACGCACCCGCCGAGAACGACCACCACGGCTGCCAGGAGAACCGCGACAGGTGCCCGAAGGTGTCGAGATCGCATGCGGCCATCGTGGCAGGGTCGAGAGACTTTGACAAGTAGCTTGTCAAAATGGGCCGGAGTGGCAGACTATCGGTTTATGGCAGCCGATCGGAACGCCAAGTGGGAACCCTCGGTGCCGGCCCTGCTGAATCTGGTGGCCGCATCGGGCGCACCCGGCTTGCGGGCGGCTTTCGCCGACGCCGGACTCGATGGGATTCGCCCGGCGCAAGCGGTCGCTCTGGTACCGCTGGCGACCGGTGGACTGCACGCTTCAGATCTCGCCGACCGGCTCAAGGTCAGCCGTCAGGCGGTGGCTCAGGTAGTCGTTGTGTTGGAACGACACGACTACGTCGTCCGAGGCCCACATCCCTCCGATGCCCGGGCGCGCGTCATCGAGCTGACGCCGCGGGGTCGGGAGGTGTTGCGCGTCATGCGTTCCAATGCGCTCGACGCTGAGAAACGGTGGCGTAAAACTCTAGGGGAGAAGCGGTTTGGAGAATTACGGGAGACGCTGGTGGCGTTGCTCTCGGCTGATGCTCAGGGTGGACCGGCCGGGCCCGGCTGACAGGCTGGGCACCACCACGTGCGCCGTCGCTCCGGATCGTTGGAGACCTCCGAAACTACCTGAACGGTTGTGCCGCAACGCAAACACGGCCGTCCCGCGCGACCGGCCACCCAATGCTGCTCGCCTTTGCGCCGCACTCCGGTAGTGACCTGCATCGCGCCTGGGACGGTTGCCGAATGGCGCAGCGCCCGGGCACCGAGTTCGAGTAGTGCAGTCACGTCGACGGTCCCCACCGGAATCCACGGATTGTGGCCGCGCAGGAAACATAATTCGTTGGCCCACAGATTGCCGAACCCTGCGACGCAGCGTTGGTCGAGCAACGCAGCCACCAACGGTCGTTCCGGCTGCTCAGCCAGCCGCCGGCCGGCCTCGGCGATGTCCCAGTCGTCGCGCAGCGGGTCCGGCCCCAGGTAGGCGACGACGTCGGACTCGTCGCGGGTGCGCAGCAGTTCGACGATCGGAATCTTCACCCCGTACGCCGCCGGGCCGTCGGTACGCAGCACCACGCGGACGTCGAGCATCACCGGTTTGGGTAGCCAGCGTCCGGTGTCGGAGACGGTCCACGAGCCCGACATCAGCAGATGCGTATGCAACGTCAGACCGTCTGACATGCGAGTCAGGAGATGTTTGCCGTGCGTGATGTGTTCGAGGACGGTCAGCCCGGCGAGATCCGCGGTGGCGTGCGCCGGCACTCGCAGGTCGGCGTGCGTCAGGACGCGACCCCGCAGCGCGGCATCCAGGCGGCGGGCCAGCGCGTAGACGGTATCGCCCTCGGGCATGCCTCCCATCGTCCACGACAACGCGCTTATCGGGCTGGCGTAACGTCTACCTTTGGGTTTGCGCCCTCAGGCAAGGTCGAGCGACGGGAGAGTCATGTGTCATGGCGCGCCGGGCGGCGCGGTGTCTGACAGCGTGGCTGTATTCAATGCTCCGCCAGTTGTGCGGCTGACCGGCGATACCGGGCAGTCGCGAGAGTTGCTCGGCAACAAGGCATACGGGCTCGACGCGATGTGTGCAGACGGTTTGCCGGTGCCACCGGCCTTTTGCCTCACCACCGAGGTCGGTGCGCGGTTCTTGGCGGCTCCCGACCAGACCCTCGACGTGATCTGGGAACAGGTCGTCGGCGCTGTGGAGTGGCTGGAGCACAAGACCGCCCGAACCTTCAATAGTGGCCCGCACCCGTTGCTGATCAGTGTGCGCAGTGGTGCTGCGGTGTCGGCGCCGGGCATGCTGGACACGATTCTGAATATCGGCGTCACCGGAGCAGTGCATGACGCTTTGACAGCGACCTTCAGCGCGGATTTCGCCGACGACACCCGTCGACGGTTGCACGAGATGTATCGACGAATCGCGTTGGACGACATCAACGACGTGGTTCCCGATGATGCCTATGACCAGCTCCGCGGGGCGATCGCGGCGGTGTTTCGGTCGTGGAACTCGCCACGGGCCAGGGCTTACCGGCGACACCACCGTCTGGACGACGCCGGCGGTACGGCCGCAGTGGTCCAAGCGATGGTGTTCGGGAACCTGGGCGCCTCATCGGGTTCCGGTGTGGTGTTTTCGCGCAACCCCATCACCGGCGCCGACGAGCCGGTCGGGGAGTGGCTCGCCGGCGGGCAGGGTGAGGACGTGGTGTCAGGATCCACCGACTGCGAGCCCCTGTCAGCGTTGCGCGACCAACAACCGGGCGTCTATGAACAGCTGCTGGCGACGGCACGCCGACTCGAGCATCTCGGGCGCGATGTGCAAGACATCGAATTCACCGTCGAGGACGGACGGCTGTGGCTCCTGCAGACCCGCAGCGCCAAACGTTCCGCGTTGGCGGAAGTCAAACTGGCGCTGCGGTTTCGCGCGGAGGGGCTTATCGATGATGTCGAGACGCTGCGCCGAGTGACGCCTGCTCAGATCGAGACGCTGCTCTCGCCGTCTCTGGAATCTGAGGCCGTAAAGGCCGCACCGCTATTGGCCCGTGGTCTGCCGGCCTGTCCCGGTTTCGCGTCGGGGCGGGCGTACGCCGACGTCGACGCGGCGATCGACGCTGCCGATGATGGTGAGGACGTCATCCTGGTGCGGTCCTCGACCAGTCCCGACGACGTCGCCGGGATGGTGGCGGCCCGCGGCGTCGTGACCGAAGTCGGCGGCGTCACCTCCCACGCTGCAGTGGTCAGCCGGGAGTTGGGCCGCCCGGCAGTGGTCGGGTGCGGTGTGGGTGTTGTTGCGGCACTTGACGGCAAGCTGGTCACCATCGATGGAACGGCCGGCGAGGTCAGGGAGGGCGTGGTGCCGCTCATCGAGTGGTCGGAGCGCGACTCGGCTGAATTGGCAGAACTCGCGGCTATCGCGAGAACCGTCAGCCCCCTGCGGGCACACCACGACGGCCCCTACGTCCACCTGCAGGACACGACGACCGCGGCGGTGCGGGCGGCAATCGACACCGGGCACACCGACGTGGTGTCGAACAATCCCCTGGTTGTCATGCTTACCGCATTGCACGTCGGGCACTGGCCAACGAAGGACTCCCGGTGATCGAGCTGGAGGTGCTACAGACGATCCGCCTCAAGGGCCGTATGGGGTTCGACGAGGTGACGGCCAGTGTCGACGAAGACCGGGCGGCCATTGCCGAGACTGTCGCAGACCTGACGGATGCGGATCTGCTGCTGGCTGACAAGACGCTGCGGTTGTCCCAGGCTGGGCGTGCCCGGCTGGAAACGCTGCTCGCAGCCGAACGGCAGGGCATCGACTCAGATGCGATCGCGGCTGCCTATGATCAATTCCGTTACGTCAATTCGGATTTCAAGATTCTGGTCTCGGACTGGCAACTCAGGGATGGTCAACCCAATCTGCACGACGATGCGAAGTACGACGCCGCGGTGCTTGCGCGACTGGGTGATATCCATCAGCGCGCCGCCCCGATCATTGCCGCAGTCGCGCAACAGATCCCGCGGCTATCGGTATACGCCCGAAAGCTGGCTTCAGCTTTTGCGAAAGTCCAGGAAGGCGAAACCACCTGGCTGGCAAGGCCGCTCATTGACTCCTACCACACGGTGTGGTTCGAACTACACGAAGAACTCATCGCCGCGGCCGGCCTGACGCGTGAAGGTGAGGCCGCGGCCGGGCACGGGGGTTAACCAAGCTCTTGAAGCCGTGCAATGGCGGCGTCGAGGTCTACTTCGTCGAAGGCCCCGCCATCGGCGAATAGTGGCAGTCAGTTCGCTGCTTCACCCGCAAGGTAGCGCGCGTCGAGTTCATCGAAAGCCGCGTCGACATCGTCGGGATCGAAGCTGACGCTGTAGTGCAGACGGCCTTCTCCGTCGACTTCGACGATTTGCAGCATCTCGACGGTGACTGGTCTATCGGGGTAATCGGTGTCGCGATACAACACGCGCGTCAACGCAAGGTCGGGCCCTCTTACCGCGAGTGTCTCTGCCGCCATCTGGATGCTGCTGGTTGTGGCGCCGAACAGCGCGAGCACGGCACGGCGTTGCTCTGCACGACCTTCAAATTGATCACGCAGTCCGGGCCGCCGATCTTCGTATCGCACATCCGAAGTACCCAGTGCGAGATAACCTTCCAGGTCGCGACGATTGAATGCTTCTGTCAAACGTGCCCACAGTTGCGTGGCAGCGTTCTCCAGCAGTGGGGCCGGTCGACTGAGCTCCTCAAACCTTGCCAGGGCGGCCTCGAGGTCGGACTCCTCGAAATACTCGTAGCGGTTGATTATCCCGTTGTCGAGGGTAAAGACGCTAGTGATCCGCCACTCGGCGTCGAAACCGTCTAGCGACGTTCCCTCCGCCACATGTGTTGTCACCGCGCCGAAGTCGGTCAGCCGATGAACGGCCTCAACGTAGATGCGGCTGCGCGGAACGCCTTCTGTCATCACCACACTGAGGTACGCCATCAGGTCGCCGGATCCGATTGCTGCCAGCGGACGATGATCGACGTCAGTGAAATCGGGGCTAGTCGCGGGGAGCTCGCGCCGATTGATGGCGGCGAAAACTTCTGCAATCGTCGACCATGCGCCCGCGTGCGCGGCCGCCTCGCCGGCGATGTAGCGCGCGTCAATCTCGGCGATCGCGGCATCGAAGTCCTCGAGGTCGAAAAGGACGGCCGTCGCAAACCGTTGGTCGTCGTCAATCTCAACGACCTGAAGCACTTCCTGGTGAAATGTATCGCGGTCGGGGCCCGAACCGCACCATCGTGTGACGAAGTGGCGTTCGCCCCGGGTCGCAATGATCTCCATGGTGATGCTCGTCAACAGTCCGAGCTCGGAGGAGACCCGCAGATCTTCTACCGCGGCGTCTCGGCCTCGTCGGATCCCTGCGTTCACGACCCGGCGCCGATCGTCGCAGTAATAGTTTTCGGCAAAGTCTTGCGCTATGGCGTCCCAGTCGCGAGCTGCGAAGTGCGCAAGAAAGCGTTCTGCTGCAGCTTTTTTCAGCCGCTGCTCCGGCTGATGCAGCTCGTCGAATCTGGCGAGCGCGGTGTCGAGGTCTTCCTCGTCGAACATCTCGCAGCGGCTCACCCTATCGCCCGCTGACTTCAGCACAGTGAGCTCGCGCCACTCGGCATCGAAACCGTCCTGCGTTGTGCCATGAACTACCTGGCTGACGACCGCACCCGCGTGGCTCAGGCGGTACACGGCAGCGACATACAATGATGCGTCTGGCATGAGTTGCCATGAGGCATCGAGGTATACGGAAAGCTCACCGGTCCCGAAGTTTCGCGCTCGCCGGTGGTCGACGGTGAGCGCGTCCCGTGTCAGCAATGGGAGCTCGTGTCGGTTGAGTGCGGCATAACCGTCTACGAAAACCGACCACACCGACGAATGCGGTGCCGCTTCTCCCGCTAGATAACGGGCGTCGAGTTCCGCGATGGCGGCATCAAGTTCGTCGACGTCGAGCATCACGCAACCCGTCATCCGGCCGTTGGCGTCGACCTCGACGAGGCGAAGGAGTTCCATACTCAGGGTATCGAGTTGCTGATCGTGGAGGCAGAAGCGGGCACGGTCCAGGGATAGGCGTTCGCCCCGGGTTGCGATGACCGTTGAGGTGATGTCTTCAGTCCCAATGTCGGCGCCCACTCGAATGTCGGCGACGTTGACCTGCCGTCCTCGCCGGATTCCGAGACCCACCACCCGACGGCGGTCGTCCGCGACGATGTCTTCGGCAAACATGTCTGCCAATGCGTTCCAGTCGCGCGCCGCAAAGCAGACTCGAAGCCGTTCCGTCGCAAGGGTCGCGGTATTCTCGAGCCGCGGTGTCGCACGCGCGAGTTCGTCGAAACGGGCTGTCGCGCGGCCGACATCTGCTCCGTCGAATAGCTCGGAACGGCTGAACAACTCGCCTTCCAGCGCAAGCAGGTGAACATCCCGCCACTCGGCGTCGAAGCCCTCACGCGACATCCCGCGCGCCACATGGGTGACGACCGCTCCCACCTTGTCAAGACGATGCACCGCCGCGATGTAGATCCTCGTGTCGGGCGAGTCGCCCCACGCCGCTTGGAGGTACTCGATCATGTCGCCGGAGGCGAACGCTGCTGCGCGGCGGTGATCGATGTTCACCCAATTCGGCGTGGTCGCGAAGATCTCGCGGCGATTGAACGCGGCATAGCCCCCTGCGACCCTGGACCAGGTGTGTGCGAAGTCGGCCGCTTCACCGGCGAGGTAGCGGGCATCGAGTTCTGCTATTGCGGCATCCATCTCGTCGAGGTCGAAAACGACGACGCCCGCGACTCGCTCTTCGGTATCGATCTCGATGACTTGGAGGGCATCGTTTTGAACCGTCTGAGGGTCACGGCCGGAAACGCGAACTCCGGTGAGGGCGAGGCGCGTGCCTCGGATGGCCAGGACATCCAACATCGTCATCGTGAAGCCGACATCAACGGTTGCCCGGGCGTCTTTGATGGCGGCATCGCGACCATGCAGGATCCCGGCGTTGACCACCCGCCGGCGATCTTCGACAGCGACGTTTTCCGCTGATATTCGAGTAACGGTGTTCCAGTCGCCTGCAGCAATGTTCGAGTAGAGTTGCCCGAACACACGCGTTGCCGCATTTTCCAGCCCTGTTGTTGGGGCTGACTCCTCGAACGTCGCGAGCGCCGCGTCCAGGGTAGCCTCGTCGAATACCTCGGTGCGGCTGATCAATTCGCCTTCGACTACCAGTAGGGCAAGTCCGCGCCACTCGGCGGCGAAGCCCTCACGCGACGTTTCTTGAGCCGTGTATGTGACGACCGCGCCGCGGCTCTCGAGTCGATGCACGGCCTCGACATAAATTGCAACGTCCGGGTTCCGAGCCGTGCCGGCACCGATGTAGGCGAACAGGTCATCGGTTCCCATATTGACTTCTCGCCGATGCTCGACGCTCACCCAGTCCGGGGTCGTCGGGGGCAGCTCGTGCCGATTGATCGCCGCGTAACTCGCGGATACGGCCGACCAAGTCCGCGCGTGGGGACCCGCTTCGCCAGCGAGGTAGCGCGCGTCGAGCTCGGTAAGGGCGGCGTCGAAGTCATCCGCGTCGAGTGTCACGAACGTCGTCATCCGATCATCGGGGCCAATTTCCAGGACACCGAGCACCTCTAGCTGAAACGGCTCGGGACCGGGATCGGCGTTCGAAAGACCCAGCTGCACAAGAGCAAGACGCTGGCCACGGGTTGCGATGGTGGTCGACGTGACGGCGTTAGACCATAACTCGGCGATCGCGTGCGTGTTCGCCATCTGGGCGTCTCGGTTCAAGACCCCCGAGCCCGTCACCCGGCGGCGATCGTCGTTGGTGAAGTCGTCGGCAAGCATTCCTGCCAACGCGTCCCAATTGCCCGCGGCAAGGTGCGCCGAGAAGCGATCGGCCACTTGACTGGCCTTGTTTTCCGGCCGCCGCACAGGACGGCTGAGTTGTTCGAACTTCGCAACCGCGGTGTGGACATCTGCCTCATCGAATACCTCGGTGCGGCTGAGCTTTTCGCCCTCGACCGTCATGAGGTTGATGCCGCGCCATTCGGCATTGAAACCATCGCGTGAGCTTCCGCGCCCCGTCCAGGTGAAAACGGCGCCGAGTTCATTCACCCGATGCACTGTCTCGATGTAAATGTCGAGGCTTTGGTCGAGGTCCCACCCGGCCCGGATGTAATCGGGACCCTCGCCGGGCGCAAAAGCTGCCACTTTCCGATGGTCGATACTCACCATATCCGGTGTTGCCGGAGCGATTTCGCGCTTATTGTGCGCAACCAGAACATCAGTGATTACCGACCAGGTATGCGCGTAGGCAGCTGCTTCGCCTGCGGCGTAGCGAGTATCGAGCTCAGCGAAGGCGGCGTCAACATCGTTGGCGTCGAAAGTGACCACTGCCGCGATCCGGTCGTCGGCGTCGACGGCGACGACCTGCAAGACGTCGTTCTCGATCGCTGCGGAGTCGCGACCCGACGCGCGGACGAGCGTCAGAGCCAGACGCTCGCCGCGCGTCGCTTTGACATCGACCATCGATATCGCGAATCCGATGTCGGCGGCTGCTTGCAATTCCCCGACTCCGGCCTCGCGGCCGTGCCGCACACCGCCATTAACGACTCGCCGGCGATCGTCGACCAGCTCGTCCTCGGCCACCAAGTCGGTGATCGTTTCCCAATCGCGGCGTTCGAAGAACACCCACATTCGCTCGTAGGTCCGGGTTGCGGCGTTTTCCAGCTGTGATGGCGGCCGGCTGAGCTCGTCGAACCTCGCCAGTGCAGCGTCGAGGTCGGCCTCGTCGAAAAATTCGCAGCGGTCGAACATGTCACCCTTGACCGTTGCCAGGCTCACCCCTCGCCACTCGGCGTCGAAGCCGAGATCCGAAACACCATGCGCGGCAAAGGTGCAGACCCCGCCTAGATCACTTAGCCGGTGGACAGCTTCGTTGTAGGGATTGATGCGTTGGCCGGTGTCCCACCCGGCACGAATATAATTCGACAGGTCTGTCGACCCGAACGCACCTGCCCGCCGGTGATCGACGAACACCGAGCGCGGGCTTATCGAAGTCGGGACTTTTTGCCGGCTGAGCGATGCATAGGACTCCGCGATCATCGACCAGGCGTTGGGCGTGAGCAGCCGCTTCGCCTGCGAGATAACGCGCGTCGAGTTCTGCGATCGCGGCGTCGAAGTCGTCGAGATCGAATGTTACTGCGCCTACAGCGCGTTCGTCGGCGCCAATCTCGAGGATGCTCAGTACCTCGACTTCGGGTCCCTGATTTGGGTCCGACATGCGGTTACGCATGAGGACGAGTCGCTCCCCGCGGATTGCCACGACGCTCCCTGTCACGTGTGTATTCCACAGGTTGGCGACCGCCCGCATGTCCGCGATGTGCGCGTCTCGACCGTGTCGGACTCCCGCGCCCACTACCGGACGGCGATCGTCATTAGTGAAGTTTTCGGTCAGCATCTCTGCCATGGCGTCCCACTCGCCAGCAGCGAGGTGCGCCAAGAAGCGCTCACCCAGTCGGCTTGCTGCGTTTTCGAGCTTGCGCCCCTCGAGGTGCGCCTCCTGCTCGAACTGAGCGTGCATGGCGTCGAGTTCGGCAATCGCGGCGTCCAGATCATCGACGTCGAACCAAATCTGTTGCGACACCCGCCCGGTCCCGTCGATGGCGTACAGCTGAAGAAGCTCGTTGTACGGCGCTCCAGGGCCCATGTCGGCACTGATCGTCGTCAACCGAGAGAGTGCCAACCGGTCGCCTCGCGCGGCGATCATGACGTGGCTGATCCGCGTGGTGCCCGACTCGAGCTCGCTCCTGATGCCAAGTCGCGCCGCGTCGGACGGCAGCGTGAGGCCGACGACCTTCCGTCGGCTCTCTATCGACGTGTTCGGCGCGAAAAGCGCCTCGACCTCGTCCCAGGCCTCGCGGTGCAGAGCGTCCATCACGCGTTCGCCCACCCGCACGGCCGCGTTGTCCGGCTCGACGCTGGGAGCTTCAGTTGCAGCCGATGCCACTGGCCGGGTGCGCTCACCGATAATGCTGCTAGCTCGCTCGGCAAGTGCCACAGCGCCTTTGCGCTCATACAGGTCGGCTGCCCGCTCCGCGGAGGCTCGCGCCCCCGCGACATCGCCGGCAGCAGTCAAAACCGTTGCCAGCGCCAGACACCCATCCCCATGGTCGACGAGTGCGTCGGTGCGCTCGGCCAAAGCCACGGCAGCTTCGGCGACTCGTCGCGCCTCGTCGTGATCACCGCGAAGCGAGAGCAGCTTCGCGCGCAGCGTGCGCCACGCGATTGACGCTTTCAGCGCGTGGCCCGCGAGTCGCTCACTTTCCGAACACAATTCGTCGGCCGCGGACGTGCGACCAAGCGCCAGACATGCCCGCCCCAGGAGTGCGGCGGTCTCGGCGGTGTCCGCATCGAGGCCCATCCGGCGAAAACCGTTGTAGGCCTTTCGGAGATACGGCTCGGCGGCGGCGGGATCGTCGGCAACGAGTTCGACGACGCCGGCGAACTGCTCGACTTCCATGAGGGCGTGGCGCAGGCCGAGTTCGGTGACGGTGCGGCGGGCCGAGTCGATCATTCGCCTGGCCGCTTCGGCGCGGCCGCGGAATGCCTCCAACACCGCTTGGCACCGCGTTGACGTCGATTCGACCGCTGGGGAATCGGTCGTTATCCGAAGCAGCCGTACCACGTCGAGGCACCGGCCGCCCGCTCGTGGAACTGGGTTGGGTCCCCACAGTGCGGCGAGTGGCGCATTAGCCAGCACGGCGTTCACCCTGCGATGATCGCCCGCGCGCCGCGCCGCGGTAAGCGCTTCGTCCAGAGCGATTTCACAATCACCGATCCGTCCGAGCCGTGCCAGGCAACCGGCCCGCACGGTGTGCGCCTTGGCTTCTCCTGCAGCATCGTGCAATTCGGTCAGCTTTGCCGCGGCAGTGGCTAACGCCGTTTCGACCTCGTCCAGTCGTTCGGGATAGACCAGCATCGACAGCTGGCCGTCGAAACACGTCGCCCACGCCGCCAGCCGGGCGGAATCGACTGTTGCTGAGCGCAATTGCGATACCGCATCGGCCGCCGAGGTCACATCCCCCGCGGCGAGTAAGGCCTCGCAGCGCGCCACCAGTAGCTCGGCGGCCTGACCCTGGCGATCGGGAAGCTCGTCGTCGAGTTCCTCCATGGCGTGCAGGGCGCGGTCATAGAGATCGGCGGCACCTTCGTAGGCGAGTCGCGCCATCGCCTGGTCTGCGGCGCGCCGGCAGTATTCAACGGCCTTGGCCGCGTTGCCCGCCCAGGCGCATTCGAAGTAATGGTGCGCCAGCTCCGCGAGCCGCTCGTCGCCGGATCCGGGCTGAGCCTCAAGAGTCGCGGCGATGCGTTGGTGTAGCCGCATGCGACGCACGGACGCCAGCTCCGCAAGCAGCGACTGCCGGACGATGGCGTGGTTGAACCGGTATCGGCCCCCGGGCTCCTCGATGACGATGCCTGCCTTGCACGCCTCGTCGAATGCGTCGACGAGATCCTGGTCGACGATCTGCTCTACGAGGTCGACGGCGAACCGGCTACCAACCACTGCCGCTGCGGCAAGTGCCTTATTCGTTGCCGCCGGAAGCCGGGACAGCCGGCGGCTCACCGCTTCCCGTACACCCTGCGGCAGGGTGCTCTGGTCCCACCTGCCGCCGCTTTCCTCGACGTGTCGCAACGCCTCGATGAGAAAAAACGGATTACCACCGGTCACCGACGCCAATGCATTGGCAAGGTCCTCGTCGTCGTAGCCGGCCTCGGCGACGTAGGTCGTCACATCCTGCCCATCGAGTCCACTGAGGTTGAGGCGGTCGGCGGTGCCGTCGCGGTGCAGGTCGGCGAGCATCGCCGCCAGCGGATGGGAACGGTCCAAGTCGGTGCTGCGGTACGTTCCGACGATCTGCACGCGGCCGTGATCACCGAAACGCAGCAGGTGCCGCAACAACAACAGCGTGGGCTTGGCCGCCCAGTGCAGGTCGTCGAGGATCAGGACGACAGGCGCAGTCGACGAGGCCACCTCCAGCACCGCGACCACCGCATCGAACAGCGCGTAGCGCTCAGTGTCCGGGTCGGCGCGCGTCGGCGCGGACAGGTCGGGCAGCACCTCAGTGAGCCCGGGAACGAGAGCGAGCAATGCTTCAACTCCGCGCAGCGAGCGCAGGCGTTTGGCGCCGATGCACGGAACCAGTGAACGCAGCGCCTCGGCGAACGGCTGATAAGGCGCACCGAGATCCTCGTCGCAGCGGCCGTACAGCACGACCGCTCCTTGCTGATAAGCCTGCTGCGACCATTCGCCGCCCAGGCGCGTTTTGCCCACACCGGGCTCGCCGGCGATCAGCATCGCGTGGGTTCCGCCCGAGAGCACGATCTGCCAGGCGGACGACAGTCGCTCCAACTCGCCCACGCGTCCCACGAACGGTCCGGGTCCAGTTAATACTGCTGGCAGAGTTGGTCTTTCGAAGGCCTCGTCAATCGTCTCTGTCTGCGGGCCCGCCCCAGCCGCGTCCAGTCGAAGCTCGAACACGTGCTCGGGGCGCGCGAGATTCTTGAGGTGCCGCATCCCCAGATCGGCCAGTATGACGTCGTCGGGCAATGAGTCGATGACGAGTTCGGCGGTGGCACCCGAGCACAGGATCTGGCTGCCCTCCGCCAGCGACCGCAGACGGGCGGCACGGTTGACCGCTCGACCGAAGTAGTCGCCGTCGCGAAGCTCAGCCTCGCCGGTATGCAACGCCACCCGAACACGCATGGGTTCGCGTAATACCCAGGGCTCGTGGAGGATTGCGTCTTGCAGCTCGAGGGCGGCGGCGGCCGCGCCCGATGGCCTATCGAACACCGAAAACGTCGCATCACCTTCGCCCCGGGTTTTGATCAGCCGTCCACCACGCGATGTCACTATCTGCTCGACGACCTCGTCGTGACGCGCGAGCGCGACGGCCATGGCGCCGGAATCGGCTTCCCACGCGGCGGTCGACCCCTCGATATCGGTGAGCATGAAGGTCACTGCGCGCACGACCGTCGAAACATGTTGCAGTGCAGGGGCATCTAATGCAGCATCTTGCGAGACAATTGCGGCCTCGAGCCGCCGCAATTCCGTCCCAGGGTCAACCCCCAATTCGTCAGCGAGTAACGACCGCGCGCGTCGGTAGGCGGCAAGGGCCTCACCCTGTCGACCCGCGCGGTAGAGGGCGAGCATCAGCTGGCCCCAACGTCTCTCGCGTAGTGGGGCCTCGGCGACTGCGGCTTCGAGTTCGCCGATGATTTCCGCAGCCCGACCGGTCGCAAGCAACGCATCGGCCCGATCTTCGACAAGCGCGGCGTGGCTTTCGATCCAGCGCGTCGTTTCCGAAATTCCCCGCCGGTTGTCAGGCAGCTCCGGAGTTCCGCGCCAGAGGTTGAGTGCCTCCTCGAAGCAGGCCACCGCTTGGGCGGTGTCGCCGGCGGCCGCGGCGTCGCGTCCCTTTCGGGTGACATGCTTATAGCGCGAAGCGTCAGTCTCGGGCGGGTCGAGGATCCAGCCCATTCCCTTCGTGACAACGAACCCGTCACCCAGCGCGCGACGCAGGGCGGAGATGTGGGTCTGAAGGGCCTTCGCTGCTGTGCGTGGGGGGTCATCCCCCCAGAGCAGCGCGAGCAACGTGTCCGCCGATACGACCGAGCCGGCGTGCAGCCCGAGCATGATGAGGACCGCGCGCGGTTTGGCGCCCGGTATCAACACCGGGGCGCCGTCGCGTCGGACCTGCAGAGGTCCCAAAACCCCCAGCTCCACGGCTTGAAGAGTACTCACGCAAGAATCGTCGGACAGGGAATTCAACACACGGTCAAGGTCGAGTAAAGGCGGTTGGCGCGGTCCCTACTCAAATCGACGGCAAACTACCTAGCCTTTCAGCCGCTCGCAGGCGCACCCGTCATCGTCACGGTCCAATTCGGGTGCGGACGCCGTAGCGGGGTGCGGCAATGAGAACGGCATGTGTGCCGGGTTCATATCTTCACCGGCATTCAGTTCCGTGTAACGGCTAGTTCTCGCCGTTAATGGGTACCTATCCCACAACGCGCCGCCCAGCCCATTCGGCGCTGTTGCTCAACTAGGAGGTCCTTCATGACTGAGCGCTACACCACCACCGACAGCGGCGCACCCGCACCCAGCGACGAGCGATCGCTGACCATCGGGCCGGACGGCCCAATCCTGCTGCAGGATCACTACCTGATCGAGCAGATGGCGCAGTTCAACCGGGAACGCATTCCGGAGCGCCAGCCTCACGCGAAGGGCGGCGGCGCATTCGGACATTTCGAAGTGACCGGTGACGTCAGTAAATACACCAAAGCAGCGGTGTTCCAGCCGGGCACCAAAACCGACACGTTGATCCGTTTCTCGACGGTGGCCGGCGAGCGCGGCAGCCCAGACACCTGGCGTGACCCGCGCGGATTCTCGCTGAAGTTCTACACCTCCGACGGCAACTGGGACATGGTCGGCAACAACACGCCGGTGTTCTTCATCCGCGACCCGATGAAGTTCCAACATTTCATTCGTTCTCAAAAGCGGATGCAGGCAACCAATTTGCGGGACAACAACATGCAGTGGGACTTCTGGACACTGTCGCCGGAGTCGGCCCATCAGGTGACCTGGTTGATGGGGGACCGGGGCATTCCCAAGAGCTGGCGGCACATGAATGGTTACAGCAGCCACACGTACAGCTGGGTCAACGCTGCCGACGAAATCTTCTGGGTGAAGTACCACTTCATCAGCGACCAGGGCATCGAGTTTCTGACTCAGGAGGAGGGCGACCAGCTTGCCGGCGAGGACGGCGACTACCACCAGCGCGATCTGTATGACTCGATCGAGAGCGGTAACTTTCCCAGCTGGACGCTCAAGATGCAGATCATGCCGTTCGAGGAGGCCAAGACCTATCGGTTCAACCCGTTCGACCTGACCAAGGTGTGGCCGCACAGCGACTATCCGTTGATCGACGTCGGCACGCTGACGCTTGACCGCAACGTCACCGACTACCACACCGAGATCGAGCAGGCCGCGTTCGAGCCGAACAACATCGTGCCCGGCACCGGCCTGAGCCCAGACAAGATGCTGCTGGCCCGCGGCTTCTCCTACTCCGACGCACACCGCGCCCGGCTGGGCACCAACTACAAGCAGATCCCGGTCAATGCACCGCATGTGGAGGTCAACAGCTACTCCAAGGACGGTGCGATGCGGGTCAAGAACGTCAGCGATCCGGTGTATGCGCCCAACTCCTACGGCGGCCCCCACGCCGATCCGGCGCGTGCCGCCGAAGTCCGCTGGCAAGCCGACGGTGAGATGATCCGCGCCGCTTACACGCTGCGCCCCGAGGACGACGACTGGGGCCAGGCCGGAACTCTGGTCCGCGAGGTCCTCGATGATGATGCGCGAGACCGGTTGGTGCACAACATCGTTGGACACATCTCCAAGGGCGTCAAGGAGCCGGTGCTGTCGCGGGTATTTGAATACTGGCGCAACGTGGATCCCGATATCGGGAAAAAAGTGGAGGAGGAATTCCGGTCGAGCTGAGGAGATTCGTCCACCGATCGGTGGATCTTTTCAACTTAACGTCGGTATTCATTTCAAACTGGCCGCTGTAGACGCGGCAATGAATTAGCGTTCCCTTGACCTCAATGGATGAGGTCGGGGGAGACAGGCTGCTCCGATCCGTGCGGCACGGACTGGCCTGACTTCGTGTCTATCCGGCCGACACGGGCCGCTGCGCAGGTCAAGCGGTGCGTGTTCGTCCGGATTGCCAACGCAGCGCTTTATCGGCAAAGGCGCTGCACAACGGCGAAACGCGCGCCCTGTACCTCAGGGACACATAAATTCATATGACGCGACCTCGCGTTCTCACGCCCGGAGAACAACTTCATGCCCAAAATTGTCGTCAGCGCGTTACTTGCGGCCCCGTCAATTCTTGCAGGTTCTATTTTTCTCGCGCCAGCACACAATGTTCGTCACCTGGACTACAAATTGGTCGACGAGGCGCTGGTCATCATTCCGGTCGACAACCCGGCGTACGCGGACGCAGCTGCGGATCTGTATCTGAAGGCGTCCGGCTTCGAAGTCACACCGGATTACGGAAACGTCGAAACGCTCAACATGCCCGAGGTCGTACCGGGGGGCGGCCTCGATAACGCGGTCAACTATGGCGTGAATGAGTTGGTGAGCTCAATAGAGCAGAGGTACGACGGGGGAGTCGGCTTCAGCGACGAAAATCCCCTCTACGTCTTTGGTTACTCACAAAGCTCCGTCGTGATGGGCATGGCCGAACAACAGCTCCATGACTACGGCATCGATAGCAAGGCGCTGGATTTCGTCATGGTGGGCGATAGCGCGTCGTCTCAGGGCGGATTCTTGAATGCATTCCTTGACGAGTTCCCGACCTCATGGCAGCCGTACATCATCGACGCCTTCAAAGCATTTGGGGCCGACGAGGTGCTGGGGCAGGTCACGCCCAACGATCTGTTCACGACACAGGTCTACTCGCTGTCCGGAGACGGTTGGTCGAATTACGACTACGGACTCCACGACGCTGGGCTTTTTACCGATCACCTCGAGTATCTCGGCTTGACCGCGCAGGAAATCGGTTATGCCGGTGCGCCTGTCGTGGACGGCATGACGGACTACTTCACGATTCCTGATGCCATGGTCAACAGCCTCGAAGCGCTGCTCACTCAACTGCAAATCGCGGGCAGCATCCTTTTCTGAGCGCTCGGCCGCTAGGCTGCCTCGCGAGGTGACACCGACGTCACCTCACTGCGGCAGGAGGAATCGATGGCAGGTCGGTTGGCGGGCAAGGTAGCGATCGTCAGCGGTGGAGCCCGGGGAATGGGCGCCTCGCATGTCCGGGCTCTCGTCGGCGAGGGCGCCAAGGTGGTCTTCGGCGACATTCTCGACGCCGAGGGCGAGGCCGTCGCCAAAGACGTTGGGCCAGAGGCGCGTTACGTGCATCTCGACGTAACCCAACCCGAGGATTGGGAGCGTGTCGTTTTCGCCGCGGCCGACGCATTTGGCCGCGTCGACATCTTGGTCAACAACGCCGGCATCATCAACGTCGGCATGATCGAGGATTACGAACTCTCCGAGTGGCAGCGCATCCTCGACATCAACCTGACCGGCGTCTTTCTGGGCATCCGCGCTGTTGTCCCGACGATGAAGGCCGCCGGCCGCGGGTCGATCATCAACATTTCGTCCATCGAGGGCATGGCCGGCACCATCGCCTGCCACGGCTACACCGCGACCAAGTTCGCGGTGCGCGGGCTAACCAAATCCACCGCTTTAGAGTTGGGGCCCAGCGGAATTCGGGTCAACTCGATCCACCCGGGCTTGATCAAGACGCCGATGACCGAGTGGGTGCCCGAGGACATCTTCCAGACCGCGCTGGGTCGGGCCGCCGAGCCCAAAGAAGTGTCCAACCTGGTGATCTACCTGGCCAGCGACGAGTCCAGTTACTCGACGGGCTCGGAGTTCGTCGTCGACGGCGGCTGCACGGCAGGCCTGGGGCACAAGGACTTCTCCGCCGTCGACACCGAGCAGCAGCCCGAGTGGGTCACTTAGTCCGCGACTGCTCCAAATAGGTTGCCAGGGCATTGGTTAACCCCTGCCGCGCCTCGTCGAGGTCGGCGTACGAGCCGAGTTGGCGCTCGGACACCAGCCCGCGCATCGCGCCGGGGATCAGGGCCGCTACTTCGCGGACGCGCTGCGGGTCGACCCCCAGGCCCGCGAACGCCCGCTGGCAGGTTTGCTGCCAGCTCTTGCCCCATGAGAACAACTCGGCCGCGGTTCGTGGAAAAAGACGCTCCAATTCGCCGGGCTCGCGGGGGAGTGCGGCCCGCAAATTTTCGATCGCACGCGAATCCTCCGACGCCAGGCCGTGATACAGCGTGTCGATGATGGCGGCGACTCGCTCTCGCAGGGGCGCGTCGGGCTCGGCGCTGGTGAACGCCGACATCGTCGCGTCACGTCGTTCGGCGGTGCGATGCAATACCGCGGCCCAAAAGCCGTCCACGTCACCGAACTGGTACTGGACCGCGCCCCATGTGGCACCGCTTTCTTTCGCGATCCGACTGGCTGACACCGCACCCGGATCGCCGGACGCCAGCGAGCGCACCGCCGCATCCAACATCGCCTCGCGCGTTGCCAGGCCGCGCCTGTTACTGCGCCGCTGCTGCACGTCCGCCGGAGCCATGCCCCGGATGGTAGCCGTAGTGCGGACAGTATCGGCTGCGCTTCAGTTACTGCCGTCACTTGGCAGAGGTGACTTCAGGCCTCGCGAAGCACCGCCGTTTCGACACCCCGCGAGTCGGGCACTCCCACCGTCTACAGCAATCTGTGTCAACGCGTCGGTGACTCCCGCCGAGCCGAAAGAGCCGGCCTCAACCTTGCTATCTCGCAGCGCAGAGAACTCAATGGAGGCGATGTGTCCGAATTGAACGATGACCCGCAGGGTCGCTCCGACAAGCTCGAAAGCCTCGTCGACGGCCTCGACGAGAAGGTCGCCGACGAGCGCGAAGCGAAAGGTGTGCCGGGCAATGCCGCAGACCGGGCAGATGTGGTCCCTCGAGAGTCGGAGGCCGAAGGCGTTGAGCCGCCAGATTGAGCCGAGGCCTCGCACCGCATTCTGACTGCAACGCACCATCGGGCATTTTTTCATAGTGCCCACTATGAATTTGCCAGGCAGCTCGTTATTATCCCTGGCATGGCCAAGCCGCCACTGTCGATGAAGCCGACTGGCTGGTTCCAGGTTGCCTGGTCCGACGAGATCGGTGTCGGCGACGTTCACAAGATGACGTACTTCAGCCAGGAGATGGTCGCCTGGCGGGCGGAGTCCGGCGAGCTCACCGTGATGAATGCCTACTGTGAGCACCTCGGCGCGCATCTCGGTTTCGGAGGCAAAGTCGTCGGCGACGTTCTGCAGTGCCCGTTTCACGGGTGGCAGTGGAGCCGCGAAGGCCGGAACGTCTGCATCCCGTACCAGGACCGTCCCAACCGCGGCCGCCGAATCAAGACCTATCCGGTCGTAGAACGCAACGAGTCGGTGTATATCTGGCACGACGTGCAGGGCCGCGAACCGTACTTCGACGCCCCGGACATCTTTGCCGACTTCCACGACGGCAGCAGCGCCGTCGACTACTACCCGCAGCAGCGGTTGTATCGGCAGCGCCTGGAGATGCACCCGCAGTATGTGCTCGAAAACGGCGTGGATTTCGCGCATTTCAAGTACGTGCACAACACCCCGATCGTGCCGGTGTTCACCCGCCACGACTTCGCGCAACCGGTGTCCTTCGTCGATTTCACCATCACGTTCGAGGGCGACGACAACCAGATGATCGAGGACATCGACAGCCGGGTCGAGGCCATCAACGGCGGCTTGGGCATCGCGGTGACCAAGAGCTACGGCATGATCGACAACCGCACGATCTCGGCGATCACCCCCGTCGACGAGTCCACCTCCGACATCCGATTCATGGTCCACATCGGCCGGACCCTCGGCAAGGACTCCGAGCGTGCCGAAACCAAGGCTCGCGAATTCGGTCAGGAAGTGATCCGCCAATTCGAGCAGGATGTCGAAATCTGGCAGCACCAACGCTATTCGGACCCGCCTGCGTTGGCTACCGCAGAGTACGAGGGCTTCACCGCAATCCGAAACTGGGCGAAACAGTTCTATCCCGACGGCATCGGTGGCAGTGCCGCCGACGTTTATGCCGCATCCCAGAAAGGCTGAACCGCATGAAGGCACCGCTGCGCGTGTTCCAAGTGGCCACCGGCAACGTCGGTTCGGAGATGATCAAACGTATCGCGCTTCGTCCTGACCTGGAACTCATTGGTGTGCACTGCTATTCGCCGGAGAAGGTCGGTAGGGACGCCGGGGAGCTGGCCGGCATCGCGCCGAACGGGATCACGGCGACGGGCAGCGTCGAGGAGATCATCGCGGCCAAGCCAGATGTGTTGACATTTCACGGGGTGTTTCCCGACGAAGACCTCTACGTGAAAGTGCTTGAGGCGGGCATCAATATCGTCACCACCGCCGACTGGATCACCGGGTGGCACCGCGACACCAACCACCCGCATCCCTCCGGCAAGCCGGTGAGCCGGCTACTGCAGGAGGCCTGCGAGAAGGGCGGCGCCACGTTCTATGGCACCGGAATGAATCCGGGGCTGAATCAGATTCTGGGCGTGGTGTGTACGGCCGACGTCGCCGAGATCGAGAACGTGACCACGATCGAGTCGGTCGATGTGTCCTGCCACCACTCCAAGGACACCTGGATCGAGGTCGGCTACGGCCTGCCCGTCGACGATCCCGAGATCCCGGCCAAACTCGAGAAATACACCCGCGTGTTCGCCGACTCCGTTTTATTGATGGCCGACTGCTTCGACCTGACCCTGGACGAAGTGAAATTCAGCTACGAGCTCGGCGCCTGCACCAAGGACGTCGATCTGGGCTGGTACATGTTGCCCAAGGGATCGTTGGGCGGCAACTACATCAAATACCAGGGGATGGTCGACGGAGTCCCGCGCGTCGAGACGCATCTGGAGTGGCAGATGACGCCGCACACCGACCCGAGCTGGCACATCAAGGGCTGTTACATCACCCAGATCATGGGTGACCCGTGTGTTTACAACAAGCACATGATCTTCCCGAAGCCCGGAGTCGACCTGTCCAACCCGGCGAACTTCGCATCCATCGGCATGACCGTGACGGGCATGCCGGCATTAGCCGCGATCGCGGGCGTCGTCGCGGCCCCTCCGGGGCTGATGACCAGCGCCGACCTGCCGCTGCGCGGGTTCGCCGGCCGCTTCAAGCTCTAGCCCGTCGGCTTTGCGTCCCTGCCATCAGAGTTTGACAGCTACGTAACATTCCCGGAACCGATCGTCCCTAATGTCAGCCGCACACATCAAGCTGTCACATTTGGCGATAGGGACTCTATTGAGCGGCAATGCGGTACGCCTGCAAGCAATTACCAACGTCGAGGCGTACGTGCCTCCCGCGATCAGTTTCGACCCGGGCGAGCAGCCGGGGGAGATCTTCGGGTCCAACGTTTTCACTAAAGCCGAAATGCAGGCACGACTGCCGAAGGCGACCTACAAGTCCGTCGTCGCGACCATCGACAAGGGTGCCAAGCTCGATCCCGCCGTCGCCGACGCCGTCGCGGTGGCCATGAAGGACTGGGCGCTGGAAAAAGGCGCCACCCACTACGCCCACGTCTTCTACCCGATGACCGGGCTGACCGCCGAGAAGCACGACAGCTTCCTCGAACCCGTCTCGGATGGGCAGAGTCTCGCCGAGTTCGCCGGTAAGACCCTGATTCAGGGCGAGCCCGACGCGTCCAGCTTCCCGTCCGGCGGCCTGCGCAGCACCTTCGAGGCCCGCGGCTACACCGGTTGGGATGCCACCAGCCCGGCCTACATCCTGGACAACCCCAACGGTAAAACACTCTGCATTCCAACGGTTTTCGTCTCGATGACCGGCGAGGCGCTGGACTTCAAGACGCCGCTGCTGCGCAGCCAGCAGGCGATGGGCGCCCACGCCGAGCGCATCCTGAAGTTGTTCGGCCACAAGGACCTCAACCACGTCGTCTCATTCTGTGGGCCTGAGCAGGAGTACTTCCTGATCGACCGGCACTTCTTCCTGTCGCGGCCCGACCTGATCAACGCCGGCCGCACCTTGTTCGGCGCCAAGCCACCGAAGGGTCAGGAGTTCGACGACCACTACTTCGGCGCTGTGCCGGAGCGGGTGCTGGGCTTCATGATGGACACCGAACGCGAGCTGTTCAAACTCGGCATCCCCGCCAAAACGCGGCACAACGAGGTGGCCCCCGGCCAGTTCGAGATCGCGCCGATGTTCGAGCGCGCCAACATCGCCTCCGACCACCAGCAGTTGTTGATGACGGTGTTCAAGACGATCGCCAAGAAGCACGGCATGGAATGCCTGTTCCACGAGAAGCCGTTTGCCGGTGTCAACGGATCGGGAAAGCACGTCAACTTCTCGATGGGAAACTCGGAGTTGGGCTCGCTGCTGGTTCCCGGTGACACACCGCACGAGAACGCGCAGTTCCTGGTGTTCTGCGCCGCAGTGATCCGCGCCGTCCACAAATTCGCCGGCCTGCTGAGGGTCTCGGTTGCCTCGGCCACCAACGACCACCGCCTCGGTGCCAACGAGGCGCCGCCGGCGATCATCTCGATCTTCCTCGGCGAGCAGCTCGCCGATGTTTTCGACCAGATCGCCAAGGGCGCGGCGACGTCGTCAAAGGGCAAGGGCACCATGATCATTGGTGTCGACACTTTGCCCCACCTGCCGACGGACGCAGGCGACCGCAACCGAACCAGCCCATTTGCCTTCACCGGCAACCGGTTTGAGTTCCGGGCGCCGGGCTCGGGGCAGACCGTCGCGGTTCCGATGATCGTGCTGAACTCGATCATGGCCGATTCGTTCGACTACATGGCGACGGTCCTCGAGCAGGCGGTTGCCGACGGTGAGGAGTTCGACTCCGCCGTGCAGAAGTTGCTCACCGACGTCATCACCGAGCACGGCGCGGTGGTGTTCAACGGCGACGGATATTCCGACAATTGGCAGACCGAAGCGGCCGACCGGGGCCTGCCGAACCTCAAGACAACCTTGGATGCCATCCCGGAGTTGATCAAGCCGGATGCCATCGAGTTGTTCGAGAAATACGGTGTCTTCAGCGAGCGTGAGTTACACAGCCGCTACGAAGTCCGCCTGGAGCAGTACGCGCTGACCGTCGGGGTGGAGGCCAAGCTGGCATTGGAGATCGGCAACACGATCGTCCTGCCCGCGGCGGTCCGCTACCAGACCGAACTGGCGCAGAACGTGCTGGCTCTGCGCGCTGCGGGGGTGCCGCCCAGTATGACTGTGCTGGAGGCGGTGACCAGCCAGATCAACGAACTGCAGTCCGGCCTGACCGAACTGAAGTCAGCGCTGGCCGACCACTCGGCGGATTCCGCAGTCGATGAGGCCAAGCACGCGCAGGAGAAGCTGCTGCCCGCGATGACGACGATCCGGACGGCCGCCGACGCACTGGAAGGCCTTGTGGCCGACGATCTGTGGCCGCTGCCCACCTACCAGGAGATGCTCTACATCCTCTGAGTTACGTGAGCCCTATACTCTGGACTCGAAGTCTGTGCCCTGGTTGAGTCCGCAGCCGATGGCGTATTGCGAAAGCGTTCGCGGGACATCGGTCGACGGCAGCCCCATGTCTCGGCGCGCGAATTGTTGCGACAACGAAAGGGCGGTACACCCATGCCCTCCCACAACGGCAGCGAGGCGCCGACGACCGCGAACCGCGAGGTCGGCGCGCACATCGACGTCGAGGTCAGCTCTCCCACGACGCTGGAGTTCCAGGTTGCCGTCGCCCGGCTACCGGGACTCGATGTGCGCGAGTCGTTGGCAATCACGTTCAACGGCAAGCCACTTCAGCCCCGCGAGATCGTCGGCCCGCACGACACCCGCATTCACTCGATCGATGTCGGGGAGGGCGCCGTGAGCCTGTCTTATCAGGCAACGGTTTCCGGTGAGGCCGAGCCCGCGCCGGTCCGCGATATCGACGTGATCACCTACCTACGGCCGAGCCGCTACGCCGAGGCGGACAAGTTCTTCGGCTTCGCGGCCACCGAGTTCGGCCAGTACACCGACTCGGCGACGTTGCTGGAAAAAGTCGCCGCCTGGGTTGGGGCGCGATTGGATTACGTTCCTGGATCCAGTGATCCGATCGACGGCGCCGCCGATACGCTGCTGGCGGGAGCCGGGGTGTGCCGCGACTACGCACACCTGGTGGTCGCTTTGCTTCGCGCGGTGAATGTGCCGGCCCGACTGGTCGCGGTGTACGCACCAGGCTGCGACCCGATGGACTTCCACGCGGTGGCCGAGGCGCTCGTTGAAGGTGAATGGCGCGTGGTCGACGCCACCTGCCTGGCTCCGCGGCAATCGATGGTGCGCATCGCCACCGGCCGCGACGCCGCCGACACCGCATTCCTGGATAATCACTCGGGCTCGATCACGTTGAGCGGCATGACCGTAACCGCCTACGTGGACGGTGACTTACCCATCGATTCGATCGACCACCTGGTGAGCCTCGGCTAACCCAGGCGAGTTGGTAATTCGCGAGCAGCACATTGAGATCGACGTTGGCGCGAAGAAGTGCGAGTGACCAACACGCTAACGTTGATTTGGGCAATACCTGCGACCGACTCAACTAACCGAGGTGGAGCCGCTCCCGGATCGAGTCGGCGAGGAAGCGTCTGGCCGACACCGGCCGGAAGTTGCGGGCCGCATCGGTCAGCGCCGCTTGGGATTCCGCGCTGAGCTCGATATCGGCTGCGGCAGCGTTGAATTCGAGTTGCTCGACGCTGGAGGCACCAGGGATGGCGACCACCCCGGGAAGGTTGATCAGCCAGGCCAACGCCACCTGCGCCGGTTTCGCGTCGACGTCCTTGGCGACGTCGCGCAGGGTCTGCAGCAGCGGTTCGATACGACGCAGGTTCTCGGTGCCGAAGAGGCGGTTGGCGGCCCGGACGCCGCCGGGCCGGTTGTCCACGCCGTACTTGCCGCCGAGCAGTCCCTGCGCCAGCGGGCTGTAGGCGATCACCACACGGTTCTGTTGCTGGGCGAACGGCACCAGACCCTTGAGCGCTTGGGGGTGTGCAAGCGAGAAATGCACCTGATTGCTGATGACCGGTCGGCCGAGCGCGGCGTCGGCTTGCTTCCACCGGGACAGCGAATAGTTCGAGACGCCTGCTGCGCCGATCGCGCCGCTGTCCAACAGGTCGCGCATGCCCGGCATGATCACCGAATCGGGTACCAGCGGATTGGGCTGATGGATCTGATACAGCGGGATGCGGTCCAGCTGCAGTCGGCGTGCGCTGGCGCGCTCACGCTGTTTGATCACCGCGGGGAACGGCGCGACCGGAAAGATCTTGCTGGCGACCGCAACTTGATCGCGCTCGTCGCCGAGTGCGTCGCCGAGGATCCGCTCGCTTTTCCCGAGTCCGTACACCTCGGCGGTGTCGAAGAAGGTGACGCCCAAGGCGCGTGCGCGGCGGACGATATCCCGGGCGGCGCCGGAGGCGTAGCTGTCGCCGTAGCCCCATTCGCGGGATCCGAACTGCCAAGTTCCCAACCCGATCCGGCTGACTTTGCCGATGCCGTCGACGTCCAGATACTTCATCTAGCTCACGGTACTGACCGTGACGGAAGAGTGCTCAGGCGACGGCGTGGTGCCTCTGCAGTACTTCCAAGAGCTGCCGGCTCTCCACCACGTCCTCGTCCTCACAGAGCTGGCGCAGTTCGTCGACCACGGTCTGTAAGACGTCGAGGCGCTCCGACGCCTGGGTGAGCGTAGCGAGCCAGTTGTCGTAGTCGCGTTCGTCGCAACCCATCTCCGCCACCGGGAAACACGTCAAACCCATTGCGGTCACGCTCCTGATTTCCAGGGTGCCTCTCATGCACCGAATTCACAGCTACTGGCTGGCGATTAGCCGCACCTAAACGTGTCTAAACTCACTCATCCACGCTTCGCCAACTATCCGGAACCACCGTCTGACTGTCCGGAATGCGGCGCGGCGGTAGAACCCCGGAGCGGCTGCGATTACGCTGTGCCTGCAGCGGACGCGTTACAAGAAAGGGCGAAAATGTCACGGACTGTGGTCGTCGGGGCGTCGAGTGGGCTCGGGCGTTGTATCGGTGTCGGTCTGGCGCAACGGGGAGGGCAGATCACCCTGATGGCTCGTCGGCGGGCACGAATCGCGGCCGCGGCCGAGGAAGCAGGGTCGGGCGCAATCGCCATTGAATGTGACGTCACCGATGAGCAGTCGTGCCGCTCTGCGTTCGACCAGGCGGCCGAGTCGATGGGCGGCATCGACAATCTGATCTACACGCCCGCGATCAGCCCGCTGGTGCGAATGGTCGATACCGGCGCCGACACCTGGCGGCGCATTTTCGACACCAACGTCATCGGCGCCTCGCTGGCGACGGCGGCCGCTATCCCACACCTGACCGCGTCCGCGGGTAAGGCGGTCTACCTTTCCTCGGACGCAGGCAGCTTCGGACCGCCGTGGCCCGGCCTCGGCGCATACGGCGTCAGCAAGGCCGCGCTGGAGCGACTCGTCGAAGCCTGGCGGGCCGAACATCCCGACATCGGCTTCACCTCCCTGATCGTCGGGGAGTGCGCCGGCGGCGAGGGTGACGCGGCAACCGGGATGAACGCCGGCTGGGACATGGACCTGGCAATGAAGGCCTACCCGCTGTGGGTGTCCGGCGGCTGCATGCCCGGCAAGTTGATGCCCGTCGAAGATCTCATCGAAGTGGTGCAGACCATCCTGCAGACCAACTCGTCGACATCGATGCCGGTGGTGGTGGCCCGAGGTGCGCCCGCCGCCCAAGTCGCCTTCCCGGACACCAATTAGCCGAGGCCGCAAAACCGATCGGCACTGCCGCTTCTGCGCGTCCTTTACAGTTGCGCTGACAATCACGAGCGAAGGAGACGCGGATGGCGTGGTTCATGGCCCTCCAAGGCCCGCACCACACACCTCACCAGTCGATGGTCTACGAACTCCAAGAAGGGGTGGACGCAGACAAGATCGCCCAGGAGATGGTCAGTTCCGCGACCCTGGACCGGGTGGTGGCCGTCCCCGCAGTCCTGTCCGCGAACAAGCGTCGCCACCAGAAGGTGACGATTTACGTTCGACCCTCGGCGTGGGGTCTGTGGTCTTTCTACGAGCTGTCCGAAGAGGACCGGCGCGAAATGGCGAAGAACAACCCGATGGTCCAAGCCCTCGCCGCGGCGCAGCAGCGTGCCGCCACGCAGGGAAAGCACGCGCCCGGCGGGCCGATGACCGTCCAGGTCAATCCGCTGACCGGTCAGGTTGGTCCGGCCAACTCGGGTTAGCAGCTACGCGGTGTGCTGGTTGTCGCCGGGACCGTCGTCCAACGAGGCGGCCCCGAGCGTATTCAGCATCCCGACCGCGGCACGTTGCCAGGTGAACATTTCGGCGCGCTGCCGGGCACACATGCGGCGATGCTCTTCGGGGCGGCTGACGACGCCTGCGACCGCCTCGGCGATGGCTTCCGGGTTGTTGTCGGCCAGCGCGCCGCTGTCGTCGGTGATGATTTCGCCCAGCGCCGACGTGCGCGACACCACCGCCGGTGTACCGCAGGCCAACGACTCCAGCGCGGCCAACCCGAAAGTTTCGTGCGGCCCGGGCGCGAGCGCGACGTCGGCGGTGGCCAGCAGCTCGGCGACGCTGCGTCGATCGGAGATGAACCCGGTGAAATCGATCGGCAGTCGGGCGGCCTGGCGCTGCAGCCTGGCCCGCAGCGGTCCATCGCCCACCACGATCAGTCGCGCGTCGACACCGGCGTCGCACAAGGCTGCCACCGCGTCGATGCTGCGGTCGGCCCGCTTCTCCACCGACAACCGGCCGCAGTGCACCAGCAGTATCTGGCCGGGCTTCGTCCAGCGCTGACGGACCTGCGGGGAGCGGCGCGACGGGTGGAAGGTCTCCAGGTCGACGCCGAGCGGAATCGTGACGGTGTTGGTGGCGCCGATGCGATCGAATTCTTCGCGCGCGAACCCGGTTGTGCAGACCACGGTGTCGTAGTCGGCGGCGGTGCGCCGGTTGGCGAAGTCGGCGAACCGTCGTGCGGTGCGACGCGGAAGTACTTGGCCGGCAAGGCGATCGAGACGCTCATGGGAGATCATCACGGTGGTCGAACCGTGGTCGCGACCCCAGCGGCCCAGCGACCTCAGCGTGAGACGATCCGATACCTCGAGGGTGTCGGGTTGCAAGGAGGTCAGCAAGCTGCGTACCGGCCCGGGCAGGACGGCGCGATATCCTCCGGTGAACGGAATCAGCCTGGCGGGCACGGTGATTCGCTCGACACCGGTCGACAGCTGCGCGTGTTCGGCGTGACGGCCCGGGACGATCAGCACGACCTGGTGGCCCGCGGCGCAGTACTCCGCGCCCAGCCGATCGACGGCCGTGCGGAGGCCGCCGGAACGGGGCCCATAGAAGTTGGCGACCTGAACGACTCGCATACACACCAGCACAACGGGCTCTCGTGTGCGGTCAACGATCTGACACTGACCTTTCGCTGAACACGGCGTGAACACCGAAGATCGCGCGTTGAAGCGCACGTCGCCCGCAATGAAGTCCGCAAACAACTTGCCGCGCTTGGCGATCGCTCAGCGGGCGCGAACACGCCCTGCTGTCCACGGATTATCAGGCGTGCTCCGCGAGTAAAGTTCCCGGTGCGGGTTCTGGCCGGCAACGCCGAGGGCGTCATCGCAAAGCAGGTCGGAACGAAAACGGGGATGGGACGGAGACGATGCGCCATCTGGCGGCCACGTTCGTGGTGGCTGTTGTCGCGGTCCTCGTCGTAGGGTGCGGCGAGAGCAAACAAGCCGGCCATACGTCGACGACGACCATCACTTCGCTGATCCCGCGTCCGGTGGTCGAGCGTGAACTCGAGTCGTTGTTGCTCACCCCGGCTCAGATCAACCCGCTGATCGGTGCGACCGGCATGGCGGTGGTCCGCAGGCACGACGCGATGTCGGACGACAGCGCCACGATGAAACCGCCGGAGTGCCTGGCCGTCGACGGCTCGGCGCAGGCCCGGGTCTACGCCGGCAGCGGCTTCACCGGGATGCGCGATCAAGAGCTCAACGACGGAGACAACTTCACCCACTACGCCGAGCAGGCGGTGGTGCTGTTCCCCACCGTCAAGCAGGCCCACGTATTCCTCGTCGCGTCGGCGCTTCGCTGGCCGGCCTGTCGCCAGTACACCCACACCCAGTCCCGGACGCAGTGGAATGTCGGCCCGATATCGGACGACAACGACGTCCTGAGCACGATTTCGACGCAGCAACAAGCCAAAGCCGGCGGGTGGGCCTGCGGCCGGGCGCTGGCGGCCAGGAACAACGTCGTCGTCGACGTCAACACCTGCAGCGCCGACCCGGCGAGCTCCGCGGTTGACATCGCCAATCAGATCGTCGCGAAAGTCGTTTCGCGGTAAGGGATCTGGTTAATCCGGGCCCGAGGGCCCCAGTAGCCGCGCTTCTTCGAGGTCCATCGACTCCTGCAGCTCGAGAAGAACGATGTCGTCGATGCGGCGCTCGTTGCGGAGCTCGGTGATGGCGCGGCGCTTGTATTCGAGCACGCCGAGACGCACCTGCCGAATCATGTCGCTTTTGGCTTCGGCATCGTCGCGGGTTGAGCCGTCGTCGCTGGCTCTGACCAAGGCCGCATGCTTCTGGTACTCCGCATGCAGGCGGTCCTGCATTGCGTCGCTGACGCCGAGTTCGGCGGCAACCAACGGCAGCGCGTCGAGCGCGGCTTGGGCGCCCGCGCACCGGGCCAGCCGCAGTTCGTCGGCGTGGGCCACGTCTTCGGGAATCCGGGCCCAGCGCACGATGCTGGGCAGGGTGCTGCCCTGCACGAGCACGGTCGTCAGGATCACAAACGACACCACGAAGATGATCAGGTTGCGATCCGGGAACGGCGCGCCGCTGCGCGTGGTCAGCGGAACCGCTATCGCCGCGGCGAGCGACACCGCCCCGCGGAATCCGGCCCAGCCGGACACCATGCGCTGGCGCCAGTCGACCCGACGTTCGCGCTGTGCTTGGCGCCGGTCGACCGCGCGAATCAGCCACGTGGTGGCTTCGCCCCAGACCAGCCGCGTTCCCACCACGACGAGGGTGACGGCGATGGCCATCGCGACGGCGTGGTGAATGCCGCCGTCGACCCGCGACACTCCGCGCACGGCGCCGGGCAGCTGGACGCCGACGAACACCCACAGCGAGCCGTTGATGAGAAACGTTGCGATATCCCAGAATGCGAACGACGCCAGCCGCGACCGGGCCCGGATCACCTTCGGCGACGCGTACGCGAGGATGAGGGCGCACACCAGGACGGCGACCACCCCGCTGCACTCGAAGGCGTAGGCAAGCAAGAACGCGGCGAACGGCGTGAGCAGGCTCAGCGCCGCTTCCTCTTGTGGAGCGTCGAGCCGGGTCCGGATCAACGTCACAGCGCCGCCGACGATCAGCCCGGCCGCGATGCCCCCCAGGTAGGACAGGACGAACCGGACGCTCAAGTCGACCGGGCCGACGGGCGCGCCGCCTATGGCCACCGACACGGCCACTCCGAAGAGGACGAGCGCCGTCCCGTCGTTGATGATGCTCTCCGTTTTCAGCACCGTCAGCGTGCGTCGCGGCAGTCGCTTGGCCAGGCCGGCCACCGCGGCGGCGTCCGTAGGGGATAGCACGGCGCCGAGCACCGAGGCGGCATGCGATTCCATCCCGAAGGCCCGCGCTGTCCACGACACCGCGATGGCGTTGGCGATCACCAAACCGATGCTGAGCAAGACGATCACCCGCATGTTGGCGCGGATCTCGCGGATGCTGGTGTTCAGGCTCTCCCAGTAGAGGATCGCCGGAAGGAACAGCAGCAGCACGATTTCGCCGTCGAGCCGGACGTGGCCGAATCGTGGGATCAAACCCAGCAGAGCGCCGAGGCCGATCAGCAACACCGGCGGGCCGACCCGGTAACGCCGGCCGAGCACCGTGCCCACGATGACGATGGCGATCAGCACCACGATGACGACGAGCCCGAACATCAGCACATCATGCTTTACCGACAGGACAAGTTTCACCTCGACGGGGCGCGCCAAGGCGCACCGCGGGAAATCAGCGTGGCGGCGTCCACGAGATCGGCAGTGTCTTGATGCCGTGAATGAACGGCGACAGCAGCCGCGACGGCTCGTCAGTCGCGGCGATGTCGGGTATCTCGCGGTGCAATTCCTCGAACATCACCCGGATTTCGCGGCGGGCCAGGTTGGCGCCCAAGCAGAAGTGAGCGCCGCCGCCGCCGAAGCCGACATGTGGATTCGGGTCACGGGTCACGTCGAACTTCCACGGGTCGGCGAACCTTGCCTCGTCGCGGTTGGCCGAGCAGTACCACAGCGTTGCCTTGTCGCCGGCGGCCATCTTGGTGCCGTGCATCTCGAAATCACGGGTGAGGGTGCGCCGCATGTAGACCACCGGCGAGGCCCAGCGCACGATCTCTTCGACGGCCGTGTGCGACAGCGCATCGAAGTCAGCCCACCACGTTTGGCGTTGCTCTGGGTAGCGGCTCAGCGCCACCAATCCGTGGCTGATCGCATTGCGAGTCGTCTCGTTGCCGGCGACGGCGAGCAGGATGAAGAAAGACGCCACCTCGGCCGACGTGAGTCGTTCGCCGTCGACCTCGGCCTGCACCAAGCTGGTCGTCAGGTCGTCGTGGTGGTTGACGCGGCGGTCCTCGGCCAACGCGCTGGCGTAGGCGCCGATGTCCATCGACACCTTCAGGAAGTCGTCGAAGTCGGTGGTCAGATCGGGGTCGCCGAAGCCGAGAATGACGTTGGTCCAATGGAATATCTGCTGATGGTCTTCCTCGGGGATGCCCATCATGTCGCAGATGACTTGTAAGGGCAGCGGACCGGCGAGTTCGGCGACTGCTTCGCCGTTGCCGTCGGGATGATGGGCGATCATGTCGCCCACCAGCCGGCGGGCCCGCTCGCGCACCGATGTCTCGATGCGCGCCACCACTTTCGGGGTGAACGCCCGGCTGACGATCGAGCGCAGCCGTTGGTGCCGTGGGTCGTCGAGCACGATCATCGAGCCGAAATACTCCGACACCTCCGGCGTCTGGTCGTTGATCGTGATGTTGGGACTGGAGCTGAAGATGTCGGGGTGACGGCTGGCGAAGTGGACGTCATCGAGTCCCGTTACGGCCCAATGGCCGTCGCCCTGTTGGAAGCCTTCCTGCACTGGTTCGGCCCAGAACGAGATCGGGGCTTCACGCCGAAGCGTGGCAAAAGCGCCGTCGCGCTGATCGTCGTCGAGCCCCCAGAACTTCCATGCGCCGAGATCGATGTCGCCGAGCGCGATGTCGGGCGGCGCCGTGCCGTTCACGCGGGTCGCAAGACTCATGTCGGCCGTCCTCGTCGTTGAGCGGGCTGTAGCCGCGAGCTTAAACGGCTGCGGGTCGATCCGAATACTACGCTGGGCGTACTACGTAAAACGTACTAAGCTCGCCGGCATGCCGCGCGGAACCGGTCCGGCGAACAAGCCGGCCAGACGTAACGATCCGGGAGTGCTGATCATGACCAGCCTCGCCTCGGGCGCCAAACACGGCTATGCGCTGGCTCGCGATATCGAGCGGTTCGCCGGCGTGACGCTGGGCCCGGGAACCTTGTACGGCGCGATCACCGCACTCGAGGAAAACGGGCTGATCGAGCCGGCCGGGCACGACGAGCGCAGACGCCCCTACCGATTGACCGCCGCGGGGCAGGCGGAACTGACGGCGGCGGTACGCAGCCTCGGGGCGATCGCGGCCGAAGGCGCCCGACGGCTCGGGATTGCCCTAGGCGCGTCGAATCCTGGCTGGGCGCAATGAATTCCCGCGACGCTCGACGCGTCCTGCGGTGGTACCCGGCGGCCTGGCGCCGCCGCTACGGCGAGGAGCTGATCGCCATGCTCGACGACACCAACGGCGACAACCAACTTTCCCGCAGAGCACGAATGTCCCTGGTCAGGTCGGGCCTGATCGAACGAGTTCGGCTGTTGCGCAAATACTCTCGAACCTATGTCGGGTACAGCATCGCCTGTGCGGTGGTGTGGGCGGTCATCCTGTCGGCGGTGTGGACGCAGACCGGCGCTGACACCCGGCACACGTTCTCGGTGTTCTTCGGTGGCTGGGCAATCGGTTGGCTGTCGGCGAGTATCGGACGCCTCGTCTATCCGCCGCCGAAACCGCGAAGACCGGTCTGAGGCCGGTCAGGTCGTACACACGGTGCGCGCCGGCGCCCCGTTCGCCGTCGCCTGGTTGACGACTTTGCCGTCGACCAGGATCGAGCAGGTAATCGAACCCGGGCTCTGCGCGCTGATGACCAACACCCGGCTGCCGACGACGGTGAAGTCCGTCTTCCACGGCAGCGTCACGTGCGTCTGCTGCAGCTGGCCGCTGTCCACCTGGTAGGAGACGTAGTCGGCGATCGGAGCGCTGCCAGTGAGTTGGTAGGTCACCTTGGTCGGCGGGTCCGCCCGCGCCGTTGCGCCCAGGCCCACGGTGGCCGCGAACAGTGTCACGGCCGCGACGAAGATCGACTTGCTGGTCATGGTCATACATCGTGTCCCGCCGGCCGACCGCGTGAGACCGTTTTCGGGGTTCTTTCCCAATTGGCGCGTTCTGGCGTGCCGGCAGGCGAACCGATACCCAAGAATTGTCGTGACACACAGAGACAGCCGCGGCGAAGGAGCTCATCGATGACCGACGAACCCGGCCGCCCCAGCCGCCGCGACGTGGTGCGCGGCGCCTCGGTGGTGGGAGCGTTCCTGGTGGCGGACGCTGCGGCGTTGCTGACGGCGATCAACTGGATCGGGCCCAGGCGGTTGACGCCGCACGCCTTCCTCGACGCGTTCAACAACGCGTTCGGCCGCCATCGCGGATACCGCACCAACCACGCCAAAGGCGTCGTCGTCACCGGCTGGTTCGACAGCAACGGCAGCGGCGCGGAGTTGACGACGGCAACGGTGTTCGCGCCCGGCCGCACGCCGGTGATCGGTCGATTCTCCGCCGCCGGCGGCAACCCGACCACAGCTGACGCGCCCGCGACGGGGCGCGGACTCGGCTTGGCGTTCGGCTTTCCGGGCGGCCGGCAGTGGCGGACGGCAATGCTGAACATTCCGGTCTTTCCGGATCCGTCGCCGCAGAGCATGTATGACCGGCTGATGGCCTCGGCCATCGTCCCGGGCACCGGCAAACCCGACCCGAATGCGATGACGCGGTTCTACGCTGCCCACCCGCCGGCGGCGCGGGCCATGGCGATCCTCAAGCAGCACAAGCCCACACCCGGCTTCGCCGACAGCACCTTCAGCGGGTTGAACGCCTTCTACTTCGTCGCCGCATCCGGTGTACGAACGCCGGTCCGGTGGTCGCTGACACCGCTGCAGCCAGCGCTGCCACCGGCCGCGGGTCCCAATGCTTTGTTCGATCCACTCGTTGCGCAGCTGCGGGCCGGCCCGCTGCGCTGGTGTTTGATGCTGACGGTCGGAGCGCCCTCGGATCCGACGCAGGACGCGACTCTGCCTTGGCCGGCCAACCGCCGCACTATCGAGGCCGGAGTGCTCACGCTCGCGTCGGTCGGCACCGAAGCCAAGGGCAACGCCCGCGACATCAACTTCGACCCGCTGGTGCTACCGCCGGGCATCGAGCCGTCCGACGATCCACTGCTGACCGCACGATCCGCGGTATACGCGGCGTCCTACCGGCGGCGTACGGGGGAGAACCTATGACCGAGCCGAAGCGGTTCACCGTGCTGGGCAGGGTTCTGCATTGGCTGACAGCTGTTTTGGTGTTCGCGGCGTTGTTCATCGGGTTCGTGATGGTGAACTCGGTGGGCTCCTACGCCGAACTGATCGTGGTCCACAAGACGGTGGGCGCGCTGATCCTGCTGGTGATGGTGGCGCGGGTGATCAATCGCTGGACCCATCACCCGCCGGCATGGCCGCCGACGATCGGCAATCTGGAAGGCAGACTCGTGGGGCTTTCGGAGAAGCTGCTGTATTCGCTGCTGCTGCTCCAGCCACTGGTCGGCTGGGCGATGCTCTCCGCCGCCGGGGGGCCGATCGTCGTATTCGGCACCGTTGCGCTGCCCAGGATCGCCCCTTTCGATGCGCAGCTGTATTGGGTTCTGCGCCAGACTCATTCGGTGATCGCCTACACGCTGATGGCCGTGATCGCCGCTCACGTCTCTGCAGTGCTACTGCACACGCTGACGCTGCGCGACCGACTGATCGAGCGGATGACTTTCCGATTTCGGCGAAAGGCCGACCGCGGCCGCGCCTAGGGTGAACCGCATGGTTAAACGGGTTGTCGTGTGGGGTACCGGCTTCGTCGGCAAGATGGTGATCGCCGAAATCGTCAAGCATCCGGAGTTCGAGCTCGTCGGCGTGGGTGTCAGCAACCGTGAGAAAGTCGGGCGCGATGTCGGCGAGATCTGCGGGCTCGCCGAGTCGGTCGGCGTGACTGCCACTGACGACGTCGACGCGCTGATCGCCTTGAAGCCCGATGCGCTGGTGCATTACGGGCCGACCGCCGCCCATGCCGACGCCAACATCGCGCTGATGACCCGCTTCCTGCGCGCGGGCATCGACGTCTGTTCGACGGCGATGACCCCGTGGGTGTGGCCGACCATGCATCTCAACCCGCCGAACTGGATCCAGCCGATCACCGAGGCGTGCGAGCTCGGTGAGTCGTCGTGCTTCACCACCGGCATCGACCCCGGGTTCGCCAACGACCTGTTCCCGATGACGCTGATGGGCCTGTGTTCGGAGGTGCGTACGGTTCGCGCCTCCGAGCTGCTGGACTACACCAACTACGAGGGCGACTACGAAATCGAGATGGGCATCGGGCGGGAGCCGGAATTCCGGCCGATGCTGGAAAACCGGGATGTGCTGATCTTCGCGTGGGGCGGGACCGTCCCGATGATTGCTCACGCCGCCGGCATCATGCTCGACGAGATCACCACGACGTGGGACAAGTGGGTCACCCCTAACGAACGCAAAACCGCCAAGGGCGTCATCCCGGCCGGAAACGTCGCCGCGGTCCGCTTCACCATCAACGGTGTTTACAAGGGCCAGAACAGGATTCAGCTCGAGCATGTGAACCGCATCGGGCTGGACGCCGCCCCGGACTGGCCGGCCGGCACCAAGGACGACGTCTACCGCGTCGATATCGAAGGCACACCGAGCATCTCGCAGGAGACCGCATTCCGGTTCACCGACGGGTCCGGGCGGGACGCGGCCGCCGCCGGTTGCCTGTCCACCGGACTCCGCGCACTGAACGCGGTTCCGGCCGTCAACGACCGGCCACCCGGGTGGGTCACCGCCCTGGACCTGCCGCTGATCGCAGGGGTCGGCACGATCCGTTAAACGACGTTGCTGCCGGGCCGAACCGGGACAGCCGATAAATTGGTGCTCAATGCCTGCGATGAGACGACATGACTGACGGCGAACGGTCGGCGTTAGGCCTTTCCATAGGGGCCACAAACCTGGCGGCGGTTACCGCCGACCGGGCGGTGACCCGTAAACCGGTTCTGACGCTCTACCGGCAGCGCCCGCCCGAGGTCGGCCTGCCGTCGGAGAACCCGAAACTCGACGAGCCCGGCCTGGTGATCACCGATTTCGTCGACCGGGTAGGCGATCCGGGCGGCATCGCCGCCGCCGACAACACCATGCATCGCAGCGAGACGCTGATCGCCGATGCGTTGCGGGCGCTTGCCTACACCGCGACCGATGGGCGCGCCCTGCCGGACGCGGTCGCCGTGACCCACCCTGCCCATTGGGAATCGGCCGCGGTGAACTCGGTACGGGTGGCGCTGGGCCGGGTGTCGGAATGGTCGCGCGGCCGACTGATCCTGCTGCCTGACTCGGCAGCGGCGTTGTTCGCGCTGGACGCAAACCCCGGCGTGCCGGCCAGTGGGATCATCGCCGTGTGCGACTTCGGCGGGTCCGGCACCACCGTCAGCCTGGTCGACGCCGCGAACGGTTATCAAGCCGTCGCCCCGGTGGCGCGGGACACCGAATTCTCCGGGAACAGGATCGACCAGACGCTGCTGACCCGCGTCGTCGGCAATCTCTCGGCTGGGGGCCAGTTCGACTCGTCTGCGACGTCGGCGATGGGGTCGCTGAGTCAATTGCGTACCGCATGCCGCTACGCCAAGGAAAGGCTTTCGTCGGCCAACGAGACCGAGCTGACCGCCGAGGTGCCGGGCTATCGCGGTGAGATCCGGCTGACGCGTAGCGATCTCGACGACGCGATACAACAGCCGCTGGACAGTTTCATCGGCTTCTTTCACGACGTGTTGCAGCGCAACGGGATTCGTCCCGGCGACTTGGCGGCGGTCGCGTCGGTCGGCGGCGGCGCCAGCATCCCGCTGGTGACCCGGACCCTGTCCGAGCAGTCGGGTGCGCTCGTCATTACTTCGCCGCGACCGCAGTTGACCGCTGCGGTGGGTGCGGCGCTGCGCGCCGCGCGTGGACCGGATGAGGGCGCCACGGCCTTGGCGCCGACGGCGCTCGGGTCGTTAAGCGACGCAACGGCCATGTCCGAGATGCCGGTCGAACCCGCGGCTGCGCCGGCCCTGGCCTGGTCGGAAGCAGACGATGATTCCGGCATCATGCCGCTCCGAGCCGGTGAATACGACGAACCAGGCGACGGCGGGCGCCCCCCGTCGCTCCGGGGGGAGCGGGTGGGCCTCGCCGACGAGCCGGCCGTTGTCGGCGCGACCGGCGACGCCTGGTACCGCCGTCCCCTGGTGGTGGCGGTCGGCACGGCGCTGGCGGTGCTTGCGATCGGTGCGGGAGTCTTGATCACGCTGCGGCACACATCCGGCAGCGCGCCCGGCACACCATCGCCCAGCGTGAGCACGACGCCGGCTCAGTCAACGTCGGGCGACACCAGTGCAAGCGAGCAGTCCACGACGAATCCGCAATCGTCCACCGAGTCCAGCCCGAGCACTCCTGCGTCAACGACCAGCGAAACACCCACCACGACAACCACAACCACGGCTTCTACGACAACCACGACCACGACCACTTCGGACAGGCCGGATCGGCCGCGATTCCCGCGGCGGCCCGGGGATCGGCTTTTTCCTGAGCCCGGGCAGGGCGGGCGTTAGCCCGCGTCTTCGGTCTGCTTCTCGTCGGCGGTTTCGTGCGCCGCATGGTCGTCGCCGTCCTGCTGCTCGTCCTTGCCGAACTTCGGATTACCGTCGTCATCGAGCCATTCGTTGACCGCGACTCCAGTGATCGTGTTGTCGGTCCCGGGCAGGACCGCCGTCGGCCGGTCGTCGTCGTACGCCTGCCGCATCTGCTTGATTTGCTCTTTGCCTTCGTCGCTCAGATCTTCCGCGCCGGGGGCGTCCTGATCGCCACTGGGCGCGTCCTGCTCGTCGTTCGTGGATTCCTGCTCTTTATCGTCCTCGCTCATGACTCTCCGTCCTCGTTGCGACCTCTTCTTGGCACTTTGCGAGGGCTACCCGATGCCACGAGGTCCAAACGGCGCGGTCTGGGCTCGGTCTCTGTCACACTGCCTGCATGAGCAGCAGACCGTCCATAAAGCTGGTTCGGACGGCCGCTATTCTCCTGATGGTCGGGTCGGCGATCGCCTTCATTGCGGTCCTCGTGCTCGGCGCGTTCGTGCTCGACGACTACGACGCATACGGCGAGGTGGCGGTCCCGGGCACGGCCAAGGTTCACCTGCCGGCCGGTCAAGTCACCGTCAACTTCCACACCGTGACCGTCGGAAACACCTCCGGCGGTGGGCTGCCAGTGCCTCAGTTGACGCTGGACATCGACCCGCCCGCGGGCGTTGCCAACCCCAAAGTGACCGAAAACGTCGGCAGCTCAACATCGGTCAACAACGACATCCACCGCCGGGTTTGGGTGATCCAGGTCCCCGCTGACGGCGACTACATCGTCACGACCGGTGGGCAGGTCAGCGGGTTCATCAGTCCCCAATTGGCTTTCGGTCACGATAGCGACCTGAACAACGCATGGCTTGGCATCTCGGCCGGTCTGTTCGTCGTCGGATTGGTCGGTACGGTCGCGGCGTCGATGTGGCGGTCCCGCACCAAACGCGCGGTTCCGCCGGCCTGGCCGGCGGAACCCCCGCTGTCCGTGCCTGCGCCCCACGCCCAGTCGGGGCCGACGGCGCACACCGAGGAGCCGGTCGTGACACCGTCCGATCAAGGGGTCAAGATCGAGCAGCTCAAAACACTGGCGGCACTGCGGGATTCCGGAGCCCTGACGGAGAAGGAGTTCCAGGCCGAAAAACGCCGAGTGCTCGACGGCGGCTAGTGGCCGCGGGCGACCCATTCGTCGTAGTGCACGATCTCGTCGCCGATGTGGGTGGTGTCGCCGTGGCCGGTGTAGACGACGGTGTCACCGGGCAGGGCGCCGAGGCGGCCCGAGATCGAGGCCAGGATGGTCGGGAAGTCGGAGAACGACCGTCCGGTTGCGCCGGGCCCGCCGGAGAACAGCGTGTCGCCGCTGAACACCGCACCCAGGTCCGGGGCGTACCAGCAGACCGATCCCGGGGAGTGTCCCGGGGTGTGTAGCGCGTGCAACTCGAGGCCGGCGACGCTGACCCGCTCGTCGTCGGAGACGGCGCGGAAGTTCTTGTCGGGGTGGGTCATTCGCCACAGCATGTCGTCGCCCGCGTGCAGCAGCACGGGCGCGTCGAGAGTCTCGCCGAGTTCGGGTGCGACGGTCACGTGGTCATTGTGACCATGAGTGCAGATCACCGCGACCACATTGCGCCCGTTGACGGCTTCAACAATGGGTGCGGCGGTGTGGGCGGCGTCGAAGACGATCACGTCGGAATCGTCGCCGAGGACCCAGATGTTGTTGTCGACTTCCCAACTGCCGCCGTCGAGTTCGAAGGTGCCGTGGGTGACGATGCGTTCGATGTTGGCCATCTAGAGGAGCACCACCGAGCGCAGCACTTTGCCGTCGTGCATTTTGTGGAACGCCTCCTCGACGTCGTGCAGGCCGATGCGTTCGGATACGAACTTCTCCAGCGGCAGCCGGCCCTGCAGATACAGGTCGATCAGGGTGGGGAAGTCGCGCTCGGGCAGACAGTCGCCGTACCAGGACGACTTGAGCGATCCGCCGTGGCTGAAGAAGTCGATCAGCGGCATGTCCAGGCGCATGTCCGGTGTCGGAACACCCACCAGCACAACGGTTCCGGCAAGATCGCGGGCATAGAACGCCTGCTTCCAGGTCTCCGGGCGGCCCACCGCGTCGATCACCACGTTGGCGCCGAAACCGTCGGTGAGGTCTTGGACGGTCTTGACCACGTCGAACTCGCGGGCATTGACGGTGTGGGTGGCCCCGAACCCGCGGGCCCATTGCAGCTTGGTGTTGTCGGTGTCGATCGCGATGATTCTTCTCGCGCCGACCAGGGCCGCCCCGGCGATCGCCGCGTCGCCCACGCCCCCGCAGCCGATCACCGCGACGGTGTCGTCGCGGGTGATGGCGCCGGTGTTGATCGCCGCGCCCAGGCCGGCCATCAGCCCGCAGCCGAGCAGGCCGGCCACCGCCGGGTCGGCATCGGGATTGACCAAGGTGGCCTGTCCCTCATGCACCAGCGTCTTGTCGGCGAAAGCGCCGATGCCCAGCGCCGGAGTCAGCTCGGTGCCGTCAGTGAGCGTCATCTTCTGCTCGGCGTTGAAGGTGTCGAAGCACAAGTGCGGCCGCCCGCGCTTGCAGGCCCGGCATTGGCCGCAGACAGCGCGCCAGTTCAGCACCACGAAATCGCCTGGCGCGACGGCGGTTACACCCTCGCCGATCGCTTCGACGGTGCCCGCGGCTTCATGGCCGAGCAGGAAGGGGAACTCGTCGTTGATGCCGCCCTCGCGATAGGTCAGGTCGGTGTGGCACACCCCGCACGCGATGACGTCGACGACGACCTCGCCCGGACCGGGATCGGGAATGACGATGTCGACCACCTCAACGGGCTCGCCCTTTGTCCGCGAGATCACTCCACGCACTGTCTGACTCATGGGCTTCAACCTAATGCTTGCTGGATCGGTCGATGTGAGCGAGTCCGGCCGAGTGCCGGCGGCACGGCGAAGGTCGTTGGACTCCATCCCAATCGTCGGATTTCTGCAGTAAATTGCTCAGACGGTTATATCGAATGAGGCGGAAAATGCGATCGGCGATTCTTCGATGGGGCGTGACTGGTCTGGTCGTACTCATCGTCTGTACTTACGGCGCGCTGGTTGCTCTTTATGCCAACACCGTTGTCGGCACTGCGGCGAATAACCTCAGCGACAACCCGGGAACGGTCGACCAGACCACGGCGACATTCACCGTGGAACAAATGGAGCCGAATAACACCGGAGTCATAGCCAATCTGGCTGTTTCACCCGGACCCGCATTGTTGGATCCGGCCACCCACCGCCTCAAGGAAGACCTCGTCCTTGTCGTTCGATCCGCTGTTGTGCCCGTCCGCCGCAACTACCTGAAGGGCATGCTTCCCGGCGTTTTTCCGGTCGCGCTGACGCTGGCAGGGCACGTCGAACGTTGGCCGTTCGATGTTTACCGTTCGGGCCCGGTCGAGGTTCAGCTCATCCGCGGCCCTGAGGGCCAGAATCAACCTGAGCTCGTGCCGTCGACGTTCATCGACCATCTTCCGGGTTTGATAGTCACCGCCAGACAAGCCGGCGGGCAGGAGTCCTACCGATTGAATGTGCAGCGGTCGCTCAGTACCGCGCTGTTCGCCGTTGTCGTCGTCGCTGTCCTGATCACGATCGCCGCCCTTGGTGCGGTCGTCGCGATTCAGACGCTGCGCAACCGACGACAATTCCAGCCACCGATGACGACGTGGTACGCCGCGATGCTCTTCGCCGTCGTACCGCTGCGCAACGCACTGCCCGGCGCGCCGCCTTTCGGGGCGTGGATTGACGTCACAGTTGTGCTTTGGGTGATCGTCGCACTGGGGGCCGCGATGCTGATCTACATCAATTGCTGGTGGCGACATCTCAAACCGGTCGCAGACAAGCCGACCTGACGCGGCAGCCTCCCGGCGGGCTAGTCTCCTGCACGATGTCTGCGCTCCCGGTACTGAAAGCACTCGACGACTGGCCGGTGCCCAACGTGGCGGCCGCGGTGGTCGGGCGAAACGGCGTGCTGGCGACCCACGGCGACACCGGACGGCAGTTCGTGCTGGCGTCGGTGACCAAGCCGTTGGTGGCGCGGGCCGCGCAGGTCGCCGTCGAAGAGGGTGCCGTGGAACTGCACACCCCGGCCGGGCCGCCCGGATCGACGGTGCGTCATCTGTTGTCGCACGCTTCCGGGCTGGCGATGCTCGATGGTAAGACGCTGGCCAGCCCCGGCACTCGCCGGGTTTATTCGAACTACGGCTTCGCGGTGCTGGCGGAGACCGTGCAGGAGGCATCCGGCATCGAGTTCAGCCGCTATCTCACCGAGGCGGTGCTAGAACCGCTGGGCATGGCCGCCACCCGCCTCGACGGCGGGGCGCAGTCCGCCGGTTACGGCGCGACGTCGACCATCGCAGACCTGGCCCTGTTCGCCGGGGACCTGCTTGTCCCGGCGACGGTGTCGCCCGAGATGCACGCCGAGGCGATCAGCGTGCAATTTCCCGGTCTCGACGGCGTTCTGCCTGGGTACGGGGTGCAGCGACCCAACGATTGGGGGCTCGGCTTTGAGATCCGCGATTCGAAAGCGCCGCACTGGACCGGTGCCCTCAACTCGCCGGGCAGCTTCGGTCATTTCGGTCAATCAGGCACGCTGATCTGGGCAGATCCGGTTGCGGGGCTCGCCTTGGTGGTGCTCACCGACCGGGATTTCGGCGACTGGGCGCTGCCACGGTGGCCCGCCCTTTCTGACAGTGTCCTGAGGGATTTCAAGTCGGACTAGCGCAACATAGGCCTCACGAGGCACAATAGACACGCAAGACACACAAATCGTTACCCGTGCTCATCGGAAACACCAGGTCGTTGGGGAAGACGTCCCTCGTGGAGCCGAAGGAGCAACAGATGCGTGCGTCGAACCAGTTCGCCGATGTGACGACAGGCGTGGTTTACGTCCATGCCTCGCCCGCTGCGGTGTGCCCGCATGTCGAGTGGGCGCTGTCGTCGACGTTGGCATCCAAAGCCAACCTCAAATGGACCCCGCAGCCGGCGATGCCGGGACAGCTCCGTGCGGTCACCAACTGGGTCGGGCCGGTGGGTACCGGGGCCCGGCTGGCCAACGCGCTGCGGTCCTGGACGGTGCTGCGGTTCGAGGTCACCGAGGACCCCAGCACCGGCGTCGACGGGCACCGCTGGTGCCACACCCCGCAGCTGGGTTTGTGGAACGGGCCGATGAGCGCCAACGGCGACGTGATGATCGGCGAGATGCGACTGCGGTCGATGATGGCTGCCGGCGCCGACGCGCTGGCCGCCGAGCTGGATTCGGCACTGGGCTCGGCGTGGGACGAGGCGCTGGAGGCTTACCGCGACGGTGGCGACGGCGCCGAGGTGTCCTGGCTCAACCGCGGGGTGGGCTAGAACCGCCTCAAAAGAGCGGTACCAACGGGTTCAGCCAGCCAGTCGAGGTGTCGGTCGGCCCGCTATATTCCGGACAATATGCCGAAATGGCCACGCCGACAACGTAACTGGATTGCCGCAGCGACAGGCCGGTTTGCTTGGCCACCTTCATCGCCAACAGACTGGGTTTCTGATGCTGATCGAAGGCGTCGCACACGGACTGACCCATCGCCGTTGCGGAACCGCGATCGGTCACGGTGATTCCGTTTTTTTCCAGCGCACCGACGAAGGCGTCGTCGGCCGGATCGGCGTTGGCAAATGGCGCGGACAACAGCGACGCGGCGCAAAGCACACAGGCTGTCAACGACTTAATGAGCATGGACTTCCTCGGGTGATCTATCAGACCACGCTAATTGATCAGAAGGCCGGTCGCAGGATCGCTAACGCGCCTTTTACAGTATCGATTCGAGCGGGTAACACGCAGGCGAAATCGCCGTCGGCGTAGACGTTGATGCCCGGCGATTCCACGTCGACGGTGGTCACCCGTGCGGTGGTCACCTCGTCGAGGTCGACGTGTGTGCCTTTGTAGACGGTGGGAAAAAGGCGGATCAGCCGGGTCCGCGACGCCGAGTGCACCATGGTGATGTCCAGTTGGCCGTCAGTGGGATCGGCATTGGGGCACACCAGCATTCCGCCGCCGTAGCTGCGAGTGTTGCCGAAAGCCACGAGCGTGAGGTCGGTGACGATCTCCTCGCGGCCGTCGAGCACAAGCCGGAAGGGCAGCAGCCGCAACTGGGAGAGTTCGGCGAGCATGGCCAGGTTGTAACGCATCCGGCCGCGCGGCCAACGCATCCGGTTGGCCCGGTCAGTGACCAGCGAGTCGAATCCCGCGGCCGCGACGGTGCCGAACCACTTGGTGGTGCCGCTGCGGTCGCGGACTCGGCCCAGGTCGATGGTCTGCGTCCACCCGTCGGCAATGATATCGGCGGCAGCAACGGGATCTTTTGTCGGAAGACCGAATTCGCGGGCATGGTCGTTGCCGGTACCGGCGGGGACGATGCCCAGGGGAATGTCAGTTTCGGCGAGGGCCTGCAGTGCGTCGGTGATCACGCCGTCGCCGCCGACGACGACCAGGGCGTCGGTGCCGTTGTCGACCGCGGTGTGCAGCAGGCGGCGGGCGTGGTCGGCGTCGCTGCCGACGATGCCCACCACGTCGATGCCCCGCTGCTGCAGTCGCGCGACGGCCTTCTCGGCGGCGTGCGGCGCGTTGCCATGTCCCGACGCCGGATTGGTCAGCATGGTCACCCGGCCAATCTGGCGGAGCCCGGTCATTGTGCGCCACTCCTTGTTATCGCTGCGCTCTGCATCGTCGTGACGCGATTACGGGATCAGCTTGCCGGGGTTGAGAATTCCCGCGGGGTCCAGCGTCGCTTTGACCGCCCGCAACACTTGCACACCGAGGTCGCCGATCTCGTCGGCCATCCAGGGCCGATGATCGGCTCCGACGGCGTGGTGATGGGTGATGGTCGCTCCGGCGGCGACGATCGCCGCGCAGGCCGCGGTTTTGGCGGCCCGCCATTGCTCGATCGGATTCCCGCGTTGCCCGGCGACGATCGTGAAGTAGAGCGAGGCGCCGGTGGCATACACATGCGAAATGTGACACAGCACGAGCGCCGGCGTACCGGATTCGGCCAGCGCGCCGGTCAGCGCCTCGGTGACGGCGGTTTTCAGCGCGGGGACGTTCGACCAGTCGGTGGCCGTCTCGAGGGTCTCGCACAATGCGCCGTTGGCCAGCAGGGCGTCGCGCAGATAGGGCGCGCCGAAGCGGCCGCGCTCCCAGGCTCGGGCCGGGCCCTCGCCCAGCGACGTTCCGCCCGCCGCGATCATCAGGGCGCGGGTTTCGGCGTGCCTGCTCTCGGCGTGCGCCTCAGTGCCTTCGAACGCGGTGATGGCCAGACAGCCACCGGTGATGTGGTCTTCGCCGATCGCCTCGGTGGTGGCCAAGTTGACCCCGGTCTCGGCCTCGTCGGACAACCGGATCACGGTCGGACCGGCGTCAGTCTGGGCGACGGTGCGCAATGCTGCTGCGCCGGTTGCGAAGTCGGGAAACGACCACGCCTCATAGCGGGTGGCCTGCGGGGCGGGGTGAACAGCCACCCGCACCCGGGTGATGACGCCGAACACGCCTTCCGATCCGATGACCAGTTGCCGCAAATCCGGGCCGGCCGCCGACTGCGGAGCGCGGCCGAGGTCCAGCGCTCCGGCCGGGGTGATCACCCGCAAGCCGCGGATCATGTCGTCGAACCGGCCATATCCCGCTGAGTCCTGCCCGGACGAGCGGGTCGCGGCGTAGCCGCCGATGCTGGCGAACTCGAAGCTCTGAGGATAATGCCCTAGCGAAAAGCCGTGCGCGCCAAGCATTTCTTCGGCCTGCGGCCCGGTCACCCCGGCGCCGAACTCCGCCTCGCCGGACACCTCGTCGAACGACAGCAGTTGATCGAGGCGCCGTAAGTCCAGCGACACGGCCGCGGCGAAGTCGCCGCGGATCGGGTCGAGTCCGCCGACCACACTGGTGCCGCCCCCGAATGGCACGACGGCGATGCCGTGTTGCGAGCAGTACTGCAGGATCGCGGCGATCTCGTCATCGGAACCGGGTAGCAGCACCGCATCGGGAGCGTCTTGAGGCCCGGTGTCCTTGCGCCGCAACAGGTCCAGCGTGGACTTGCCGCCGGCGCGTAGCAGCCTGTCCCGGTCGTCGACGCGGCAGTGGTCCGGGCCCACGATGACGGACAGCGCCTCGCGGTGTTGGTCCGTCAACTGCGACGGAGTCAGCCGCACCTGGTCGGCTTCGAGTTCGGTTTCGGGGGGTCCGGTGACGCCGAGGGCCTGGGCCAGCAGCGAGCGGATGCCGTCGGACAGCGGCTTGGCGTGGTTGGGATCGCCCCAGGCATTCCACTTCATCGGGGGTAGCAAGTCGGCAGACATGCGTTACAGTATTACACATGCTGTCAATCAGTAACGCTCCTGTGCAGGATCGCATCCTGGCGGCCGCCGCAAGCTGTGTCGTCGACTTCGGGGTCGAGCGGGTCGCGCTGGCGGAGATCGCGCGCCGTGCCGGTGTGAGCCGCCCGACCGTGTACCGCCGCTGGCCGGACACCCGGTCCGTGCTGGCCGCTCTTCTGACCAGCCATATCACCGAGGCGTTGGCCGAGGTGCCGGTGCGGGGCAGCGGACGCGCCGCCATCGTCGACCGAGTGGTCGCGGTCGCCGCACGGCTGCGAAGTGACGAGCTGGTGATGGCGGTACTGCGCTCGGAGCTGGCGCTGGTCTACATCGCCCAGCGGCTGGGCAGCAGCCAGCAGATGCTGATTGAGGCGCTGGCCAAGGACCTGCGGGCGGCCCAACACGACGGCAGTGTGCGGGCGGGGGATCCCCGTCAACTGGCCGCGATGGTGCTGCTCATCACCCAGTCGACCATTCAGTCGGCCGAGATCGTCCGCCCGATCCTTGATGCCGATGCCATCGCCACTGAGCTCGCCCATTCGCTGAACGGATATCTCGCATGATGTCGACCGCGTTGAACGCAGCCCGTCGTACCGCCGAGCTGACGGCACTGGCCGACGGCGCGCCCACCGATGTCGTCGTGATCGGTGGAGGCATCACCGGTGCCGGCATCGCGCTGGATGCGGCATCACGGGGCCTACAGGTGACGTTGGTCGAGAAGCACGACCTGGCCTTCGGTACCAGCCGCTGGAGCTCCAAGCTGGTGCACGGCGGGCTGCGCTACCTGGCGACCGGCAACGTCGGGATTGCCCGCCGTAGCGCTGTCGAACGCGGAATCCTGATGACGCGCAACGCCCCTCATCTGGTTCGTGCCATGCCGCAACTCGTTCCGTTGCTGCCGTCGATGAGCCGCACGAATCGGGCGTTGGTTCGTGCCGGGTTCCTGGCCGGCGATGCATTGCGCAAGACCGCCGGCACGCCGGCGTCGGTTCTGCCTGGATCGCAACGTATTTCGGCACAGCGCGCGATCGACTTGGCCCCGGTCGTTCGGCGCGACGGTCTCGACGGCGGACTGCTGGCCTACGACGGGCAACTGATCGACGATGCCCGCCTGGTCGCCGCGGTGGCGCGGACCGCGGCGCAGCGCGGTGCCCGAATCTTGACCTACACCGCGGCCTCGGAGGCCACCGGAAACTCGGTGAAGCTGACCGACCAGCGCACCGGCGAATCGTTCGATATCTCGGCGCGGGCCGTCATCAACGCCACCGGGGTATGGGCGGGCGAGGTCGACCCGTCGCTGAAGCTTCGTCCGAGCCGTGGCACCCATCTCGTCTTCGACGCCAAGACATTCGGGAATCCCGTAGCAGCACTGACTATTCCGATCCCCGGCGCTCTCAACCGCTTCGTCTTCGCCATGCCCGAGCAACTCGGAAGGATCTATCTGGGGCTGACCGACGAAGAAGCGCCCGGACCGATTCCCGATGTACCGCAAGCGACCTCGGGGGAGATCACCTTTCTGCTCGACGTCGTCAACACTGCGCTGGGTATCACGCTGGACACCACCGACATAGTCGGCTCGTACGCCGGGTTGCGGCCGCTGATCGACACCGGCGCCGGCCACACCGCCGACGTCTCCCGCGACCATGCCGTCGTCGAGTCGTCCTCGGGGGTGATCAGCGTGATCGGTGGGAAGCTCACCGAATACCGGCACATGGCCGAAGACGTTCTCGATCGCGCTATCGCGCTGCGCAAGCTCGAAGCAGGCGCGTGCACGACCCGGAACCTGCCGCTGGTCGGCGCGCCGGCCAACCCCGGTTGCACGACCGCGCCGATGGCCGGACTGCCGGAGTCGCTGATACTGCGCTACGGAGCGGAGGCGGCAAACGTCATCGCCGCGGCTTCCTGCGAGCGGCCCGCGGATCCGGTCGCCGACGGGATCGACGTGACGCGCGCAGAATTCGAGTACGCCACCTCCCACGAGTGCGCGCTCACCGTCGACGACATCGTCGATCGGCGAACCCGGGTCGGGTTGGTCGCCGCCGACCGCGAACGGGTCATTGCCGCGGCCGAGGAATTGCTGGCGCACGACGGCTGATGCGATACCGTTTAGCGGAACTGATCTGTATCGGGTATGAGGCGAAAGCATGGAGTCGGAGAGCAGTCAACAGGCGCCCACCAGGCGCCCAGCGGGAACCAAGCGGCGCCTTGACCGAACGCTCGACGGTGCGATTCTCGATGCGACCCTGGCCGGTGTGGCCGAACAGGGTTATGACCGACTGAGCATGGACAGCATCGCGTCGCGCGCGGGCGTCGGTAAGGCGGCCATCTATCGCCGCTGGCCGTCGAAGGCTGTCGTCGTAGCCGATGCGATCGCCCACTGGCGACGCCGATTGGGTCCCGTCGAACCGCCGAACACCGGCAGCCTTCGCGGCGATCTCGATGCGCTCGTCGCTGCCGTGCCTGATCTCAATGACGCTGAGCTGGATGCAATTCAGGTCATACTCGGAGTGGCGACGGCGGCACGGCACGACCCGGCTCTCGCGGCTGCGTTGGACGATCTCGTACTGGCCGTACCCCGGAACGTGGTCCGGACGGTACTGGATCACGCGCTGAACCGCGGGGAGATCCCGGCCGGCCGAGATCTGAGCCTGATACCCGACGTCGCATTGGGCCTGACTGTGTTGCGGATGATCACCGGGCGTCCGGTCGACCGGGTCTATGTCCGCCGCGTACTCGACGACGTGATATTGCCGCTCACCGGCGCGCCGATGCATTAGGGGTTGCACGGCGCATCGAGAAGTGGCATTTTGCTTCCTATATGGAACTAATTAGTTCCGCATGGAAGAAGGGGTGAGCTATGGGAGCCTCTGATGTCCCGGTGTTGATCGTCGGCGCCGGCGCCGGCGGGCTGGCCACGTCGGCGCTGCTGGCCAGTCACGGCGTCCGATCGCTGCTGATCGAAAAGCGCGACGAGGTCTTCCTCTATCCGAAAGCGCGCAACCTGAGCTTCCGCAGCCTGGAGATTCTGCGCGAGCTCGGACTGGCCGACGAAGTCCACTCGGTGGCCGACGGTGTGTCAAACATGCTCGGCAGGACCACGCTGAACAGCACCGAAGAATGGGAGGCCTTCGACGTCGACGCGATGTTCGGGCCCTTCGGTGCGCTGAGCCCCGAGCCGGCCGGCCAATACTGCCCGCAGAGCGCATTCGAGCCGATGCTGCTTGCCCACCTCCGTCACCACCACAGCGAGGCGCGATACGGGACCGACCTGCACTCGTTCGAGCAGGATAAGACCGGCGTTACCGCCATTGTGCGACAACGTGATTCGGCATTACCGGAAACCATACGTGCCGACTATCTCGTCGCTGCGGATGGCGTCCACAGCCCGATCCGCAACACGCTCGGTGTGACGACCTCGGGGTACGGTGCGCTGCCCATCTATGTCGTGTTCATCTACTTTCGCGCACCGTGGCGAAAGTTCGTCACAGCGCTTCGCGACGGCGATGCCGTGCAAGTCAGGAATGCGGATGTCGAGGGTATCTTCCTGCCGGTACGCGACGACCTCGGCATGTTCATCACCACGTACTTTCCCCGCAGCGGAGAGAACGCAGCGCAATTCAGCCCGCAGCGTTGCCGTGAGGTATTGACGAACGCGATCGGCGAGCCAATCGACGCGGAAATCATCGATGTCGCACCATGGCAACCCTATGAGCAGGTAGCCGACCAATTCCGCAGTGGCCGAGTCTTTCTCGTCGGCGACTCGGCTCACACCATGCCGCCGTTCAAAGCTGGCGGCGCCAATACCGCGATCCAAAGCGCACACAACTTGGCCTGGAAGCTGGCCGCCGTCGTGAGTGGGACAGCCGATCCCACCCTGCTCGCGACCTATCACACTGAGCGGCACCCGGTTGGCCGCTTCAACGCGCGACAGTCACTCACCGGGCCGGCACTCGAGTTTCTGCGCATCGACGAAAATCGCCCACAGTTGCCGGCAGCCGAGGAGGCGCCGATGTTCAATCTGCTCATCGGCTACCAATACTGCTCGGCCGCAGTCATTTCCGACGACTCCGCGCCGGCGAATGCCGATGCCCTATCGGTGGTGGAGGAATTGCGGGCACAGCCGGGAACTCGGGTGCCCCACGCCTGGGTGCAGCGCGCGGGCGAGCGGGTGTCCACGCTCGACCTGATCGGGCCCGACTTCACCCTGTTTACCGGTCCGTCCGGTGCGGCCTGGGCGACCGCCGCGGGCGCGGTATCGGCGATGCTGCATGTCCCAATCAGCGCGCACTGCATCAGCACTGACGGGGAGATCCGTGGCAGCGACGGTCGATGGGCGCAGCTGACCGGAATGTCGCCTGATGAAGCGCTGCTGGTTCGTCCCGACGGCTTCGTCGCCTGGCGCACCGGGGCGCTGCTGCCGTCGCCGGAAAACCGTCTCCGCGAGGCACTGTGCCGAATCCTCGGCCGCGCGCGCTGAGTCTTACAGCGGGATGTTCTTGTGCCGTCCGCGCCGGGCCGGTGCTTCGGCCAGCGCCTCGGTGATCTTGCCACGGGTGTGGGCCGGGTCGATCTTCTCGTCGACGACGCCGATCTCGATGGCGTTGTCGACGCCGCCGGCGATCCGCTCGTGCTCGGCGGCGAGCTCCTCGTGCAGCGCGTCACGTTCGTGGTCGGGCGCTGCGGCCAGCTTCTTCTTGTGCAGGATGCCGACCGCCGCCTTGGCGCCCATCACCGCGACCTCGGCGTCCGGCCAGGCGAACACCTTGGTCGCGCCCAGCGAACGCGAATTCATCGCAATGTAGGCCCCGCCGTAGATCTTTCGGGTGACCAGCGTGACGCGCGGAACGGTGGCTTCACCGAAGGCGTGCAGCAGCTTGGCCCCGCGGCGTACGACGCCACCCCATTCCTGATCCACGCCGGGCAGGTAGCCGGGCACGTCGACGATCACAATCAGCGGGATACCGAACGCGTCGCACAGCCGCACGAAACGTGCTGCTTTCTCAGCGCTTTCGGAGTTGAGGCACCCGCCCAGCCGCAGCGGGTTGTTGGCCAGCACGCCCACTGAGCGTCCGGACAACCGACCCAGTCCGACCACCATCGACGGCGCCCACTTGGCCTGAAACTCGTCAAAGGGTGCGTCGTCGTCGAGCAGTGCGGTGACCAGCGGGTGCACGTCGTAGGCCCGTCGCGGCGATTCCGGGAGCAGCGCGTGCAGGTCGGTCTCGTGCGCCTCGGCCTTGCTGCGGTCGAAATGTCCTTGCTGGCAGAACAATCCGACCAGTCGGCGACCGCGCTCGTAGGCGTCGTCCTCGTCGTCGGCGACGATGTGGCACACACCGGACTTCTTGTGGTGGGTGTCCGGGCCGCCCAACGATGCCATGTCGACGTCTTCACCGGTGACACTGCGGACGACGTCGGGTCCGGTGACGAAAACCCGGCCTTCCGGCGCCATGATGACGACGTCGGTCAGCGCCGGCCCGTAAGCCGCACCGCCGGCGGCGAAACCCACCACCACGGAGATCTGCGGGACGTAGCCAGAGGCCCGGATCATCGCCTCGAACACCAAACCCACTGCGTGCAAAGCCTTTACACCTTCGGCCAGCCGCGCGCCGCCGGAGTGCCAGATACCCACGATCGGGCTCTGCTCCTCGATGGCGGTGTCGTAGGCGTTGACGATGTGCGTGCAACCTTCGAGCCCCATCGCGCCACCCATCACGGTGCCGTCGGTGGCAAAGGCGATGGTGCGCAGGCCGTTTACCGTCCCGCCCGCCGCGAGCACACCGGAGCGGTCGCGCTCGTGCAGCAACTCGATGCTGCCGTTGTCGAAGAACCTGGTCAGTCGCAACAGCGGATCGCGCGGGTCGAGCGACTCGTCGATTGCCTCAGGGGCCAGGGTCGTCATCGCAGATCTCCTCTTCTGTCGAGCTGTTCGGTCAGTAACGACCGAAGGCGAGGGCCACGTTGTGCCCACCGAATCCGAACGAGTTGTTGATCGCGTACTTGTAGTCGCCAGTCCGTGGCGCGCCCGCGACCACGTCGAGATCGATCTCCGGGTCCAGGTTTTCCAGGTTCAGGGTGGGCGGGATGATCTGGTCGCGCAGTGTCTGCACGGTCAGGATCGACTCGACCGCACCGACGGCGCCAACGGAGTGGCCGAGTGCGGACTTAGGTGCGTAGACCGCGGCGTTTCCACCGTGTGCACCCAGAGCCCGGTTGATGGCCCTGCCCTCGGCCAGGTCGCCGACCGAGGTGCCGGTGGCGTGCGCGTTGACGTGGTCGATGTCGCCCGGTGTGAGGCCGGCCAGTTGAATCGCACGCGTGATGGCGTGCCCGGCGCGTTCGCCGTTGGGGTCCGGCGCCACCATGTGGAAGCCGTCGGAAGTGACGCTTGCCCCCATCAACCGAGCCAGAATGTTGGCCCCGCGTGCTTTGGCGTGTTCCTCGGTCTCGATCACCAGCAGCGCGCCGGCCTCGCCGAACACGAACCCGTTGCGGTCTTTGTCGAATGGGCGGCAGGCGCCGGCCGGGTCGTCGTTGTTCTTCGACAACACGATGCGCATGGCGGCGAAAGAGGCGATCGGTACCGCCTCGATCTTGGTCTCGACGCCACCGCAGATCGCGATGTCGGCCTCACCGAGCACGATCTGTTGCCAGGCGCGGGCGATGCCCTCCGACCCGGACGCGCAGGCCGACACCGGAGTCATCACCCCGGCCTTGGCGTGCTGCTGCAAACCGATGGCCGCGGATGCGCCGTTGGGCATGTACATCTGCACACCCAGCGGGTTGACCCCTCGCATGCCGTGTTCGCGCATTTTGTCGTACCCGAAAATCAACTCTTCGCTCGAGCCCATCCCGGTACCGACGGACACCATCAACCGGTTGGTGTCCACCTCGGGCGAACCGGCGTTTTCCCACAACCGCCGGTTGAGCACGGTGGCCATCTTCTGCAGGTAGCCCGACCGGCGGTTTTCGATCCGCGTCAGCTGGCTGTCGAATTCTTCGACGAGGTGCCCACCGATGCGGACCGGAAGGTCGAAGGCTTCCACGAAGGGGTCATCGAGCGTGCGAATCCCGCTCTGCCCGTCCAGCAGCAGTTTGAAGGTGGTCTCCGCGTCAGATGCGAGCGCAGTCGTCATCGCAACCCCGGTGACGACCACATTGGGAAAACCGCTTCCAGTAGCCAACTTTGACAATGTTGTCATCCGAACTGCGCACGCATCCTCTCGCTTGTCAGTACCGTCCGAAGGCCAACGCGACGTTGTGTCCGCCGAAACCGAACGAGTTGTTGATGGCGTACTGGTACTCGCCATAACGCGGCTCGCCCGCGACGACGTCCAGGTCGATCTCCGGATCGGGGGTGGTGTAGTTAAGTGTCGGCGGAATAACCCCATCGCGCAGTGCAAGCACGGTGAGGATGGATTCCAGCGCGCCCACCGAGCCGATGGAGTGACCCAGCGCTCCCTTGGGCGCGTAGACCGCGGCTTCCGGGCATCCGGCAGCCCGGATGGCGTTGGCCTCGGCGGTGTCCCCGATCGGCGTGGCAGTGGCATGCGCGTTGATGTGGTCGACGTCCTTGGGGGACAAGCCGGCCAACTCCAGCGAGCGCGCCATCGCACGTCCGGCGCGGATGCCATCGGCGGCCGGGGCCACCATGTGGAAAGCGTCCGACGTGATGCCGGCACCCATCAACCGGGCCAGCGGCTTGGCGCCGCGGGCCTTCGCGTGCTCCTCGGTTTCGATGATCATCATCGCGCCGGCCTCGCCGAACACGAAGCCGTCGCGGTTCTTGTCGAACGGACGAGACGCGCCCTCGGGATTGTCGTTGTTGGTCGACATCGCGCGCATCATCGAGAACGCCGCGATCGGCAGTGCCTCGATGTTGCCCTCGACACCACCGCAGACCGCAAAGTCCGCGTCGCCCATGACGATTTGTCGCCATGCGTGCGCAATGGCCTCCGAGCCCGACGAACAGGCCGACACCGGCGTGATCACTCCGGCGCGGGCGCCGAGTTGCAGGCCGACGACGGCGGCAGCGCCGTTGGGCATGATCATCTGCACGGCGAGCGGGGACACCTTACGGGGCCCGCCCTCGTTCATCAGGTCGTAGGTCTCGACGATTTTCTCGGCGCCGCCCAGTCCGGTGCCGATCACGACCGCGAAGCGGTCCGGATCGACCTCGGGGCTGCCGGCCGACTCCCACAGCTTTCCGCTGAGGTGCTTGGCCAGACGCTGGACGTAGGACATACGTCGCAGGTCCAGTCGGCCCATATGGTCGTCGACGGCTTCCTTGAGGTGCCCGCCGATCTTGACCGGCAGGTCCCACTTCGTGACGAACTCGTCTTCGAGCACGCGGATGCCGGACTCGCCGGCCAACAGACCCTTCCACGTGCTTTCGATGTCCGGCGCGATTGAAGTCGTCGCCTCGACGGCGGTTACCACAACACTGGGGTAACCGCCGTTAGCAGTGGAAGGTTTGGTCACTTGCTGTCCGCTTCGAACTTGGCACGCAGCGCTTGGGCGGCCTCGGGGTTCTCTTCTTCCAGCTTCTGGATGTAGTTGACGACGTCACCGACGGTACGCAGACCGGCGAGGTCCTCGTCCGGGATCTTCACGCCGTACTTGTCTTCGGTCTGCACGGCGATCTCCACCATCGACAGCGAGTCGATGTCCAGGTCGTCGACGAACGACTTCTCCGGGGTGATCTCCGAGGGCTCGATACCGGTGACCTCTTCGATGATCTCGGCGATACCGGCGATGATTTCCTGCTGGCTGACGGACACGTTGTGTTTCCCTTCGTAATGTGTTGTGTACTGCTGATTTACATGCTGTATGCGGTTGTGATGGCGGACGGGTTTGGTGTTCTGCGGCTTAGTGGCCGCAGAGTCCGGGCTCAGAGCTCGGCCAAACCGTCCAGGTCTGCGGGGGACTTGATGGCGTAGGTGGGGGTTCCGCGAAGTTCACGCTTGGCGATGCCGGACAGCGCTCCCGCGGGTGGGAACTCGACAATCGCGGTGACGCTGCGCTGACGCAACGTCTCCGAGCACAGGTCCCAGCGCACCGGCCGGGTCAGTTGTGCGACAAGCTTTTCCATCGCGTCGGCGGCCGAGCTCACCGGCTGGCCGTCGCGGTTTGACAACAGGGTGGCGGTCGGCTCGGCGGTCCCTTCGATGTGCTGTACCGCGTCGGCATAGCCGTCGAGTGCCGAAGCCATGAACTCGGTGTGGAAGGCGCCGGCGACACCCAGTGCGCGCACCCGGGCCTTCTCCGGCGGGTCTTCGGCAAGCTTGTCCAAAGCGCTCAACCGGCCCGCGGCCACGATCTGGCCCGTCGCGTTGCGGTTTGCCGCAACCAGGTCGAGCTGTTCGAGCCGCGCGAGCACGTCGGCCTCGTCGCCGCCCAGCACGGCCGACATTCCGGTCGGCTCGTTGGCGCACGCCTTGGCCATCTCGGCGCCACGGGTGGCCGCCAGCGCGACGGCGTCGTCGGCGGCGAGCACCCCGGCGATCGCATATGCGGCGATTTCACCAACCGAGTGGCCCGCGACAACTACTTCCTTGCCGACGAGCAGACCGCGGTGCGTCAGCTCCTGGTACGCGAGCAGGGTCGCCGCGACGATCAGCGGCTGAGCGATCGCGGTGTCGGTGATCTCCTCGGTGGAGGCGGTGGTGCCGAGCCGCGCGAGGTCCAGTCCGCTCGCGGTCGACCACGACGACAACCGGTCTGCGGCGCCGGGCAACTCCAGCCACGGCGACAGCATCCCTTCGGTCTGCGACCCTTGTCCGGGCGCCAGCAACGCAATCACGTTATTAAGGGAACACTGTGAAGGCGTCTTTGCGCCGTGTAAAGGATTATGAACCTTGTCTTATGTTTTTGTGGAAACTCCACAAAAACGCCCGTGATGCGACGTGTTCGATATCTTGCCGCAATCTGTCATCCGGTTTTGGCGGTCCCCGACGGCGAAATCAGGTCCTTTTCTATCGACGGGGTGACGGGTGTCACGATGTTGCCGGCAGCGCTGGACAGCTGGGCCTGGTATGTAAGGTGGCCGACCGTCGCGGCGATCCGAAGGACATACGCGTCGCGCGGGACGGTCGGATCGCGACCGGTGAAGTCGGCGATGCGGCGCAGCCGGTAGCGCACGGTGTTTGGATGAACGAACAACTTGCGTGCGCAGGCTTCGATGGCGCCGCCGCAGTCCAGATAGGCATCCAGGGTCTCGGTCAGGGTCGGACCTGCGTCGGCGAGCGGTCGCATCACGTCGGTGTGCAACGCCGCGATGGCCGCCGAGTCGCCCATCAGCGCCCGCTCGGGCAGCAGTTCACGTGCCAGCACGGGCCGGGGCGCGCCCCGCCAGCCGGCGACCGCATTCATCCCGGAGATGGCCTCGCTGGCGCTGTGATAGGCCGCCGTCAGCATTGGAGCAGTCGGTCCGATCACGACCGGACCATCCGAGAAAGCGTCCATCAAGGCGCCGAACACCTTCTCGGTCGGCGTGAGCTGGCCGGACACGATGGCCACCAGATAGGTCCCGTGCACATCGGTCAGCGCGGCGCGACCGTGCAGCGTAGCGATATCCCGAACGTCCTGGCTGGCATGGTTTTCCCGGCCCGGCGCGGGCGTTCCCACGACCACGGTCGCCGGGGCATTGGTGTCCCAGTTCAGCGCAGCGGCGCGGGACAGCAGCTCCGGGCCGGTATCGCCGCGCACCACCGCGTCCACGACGGTGGCCTCCATCCGGCTGTCCCAGCTTCCGCGCGCCTCGGCCGCGTCGGCATAGGCCGTCGCGGCGCTGAAGGCCAGGTCGCGGCTGTACTTGAGGATCCCGACGGTCAGCGCGGTCAGTTGCTCGTCGGACCGGGCCAGCAGCGGGGCGACTTCTTCGAAAAACTCCAGGGTGACCCGGATCATGTCGACCGAGTGACGCAACGGCATCCGTTGGGTCAGGTCCTGGGGCATCAGCTCAAACGCCCGGGCGGTGTAGTTGATGTTGCTGTTCGGGTCGGTCATCCATTCCACGAAGTTCGCGACGGCGGTCTGCACCACCAGTGCCAAGCTGGCCCGCTGCGAGGCTTCCAGCTCCGCGAAGAACGGCAGCCGGTCCTGCATGGCGCTCACGGCTTCGGTGGAGAACCGTCCGGAGTATTGCTTCAGCCGCCGCAACAGCGACTCCGGGACGCCGTCCAGCAGATCCAGCGTCGTCCGGGGCGTCGGGAACTGCTTGTCGGCCATCCCTAAAAGCTACGCCGATTTTCTGGATGTTTCCGCCAACTCCGGGGGATGACGAGCGCCGAGCGTGAAGCCGGCTTCACGTTCGACGCCCGAACGTGAACGCAATTTCACGTTCGGCAGCTGACACGCTCAGGCCCCCGGGCCGGGGTCGGAGGTCTGCGCGGGCGCGGCTTGCACGTCGTCGATGCGGTACTGCCGCGCGGCCGCGATCGGCACCGACGGGTCGATCTCGCCGTCGCGGGCCAGCGCCTCCAGCACCGCGACGACCTGCGATTCGGCGTCGGTGTTGAAGTAGCGGCGCGCCGCCGGGCGAGTATCGGAGAAGCCGAAGCCATCGGTGCCCAGCGTGACGTAGCTGCCCGGCACCCACGGCCGAATCTGCTCGGGCACGGCCCGCATCCAGTCCGAGACGGCGACGAACGGCCCCGTCGCCTTGGACAGCGCCGTCGTGACGTACGGCTCGCCCGCCGGCTCGTTCGGGTGCCTCAGCCGCTCTTTCTGGATCGCTACGCCGTCGCGGTTGAGCTCGCTCCAACTGGTCACCGACCACACATCGGTGGCGACATCCCAGTCGGCGGCCAGCATGTCGGCGGCATGCAGCGCCGAGGGCATTGCTACGCCGGAGGCCAGGATGTTGGCGGTATTGGTGCGGTTTTCCGTGGCCGGCCGGTAGCGGTAGATGCCCCGCAGCAGTCCTTCGGGGTCGAAGTTCTCCGGCTCCGCGGGCTGTACGTAGGGCTCGTTGTAGATGGTCAGGTAGAAGAACACGTTTTCCGGCTTTTCGCCGTACATCCGGGCCAGGCCGTTTTCGATGATGTAGGCGATCTCGAAGGCGAAGGCCGGGTCGTAGGAGACCACCGCCGGATTGGTGGCTGCCAGCAGTGGCGACTGACCGTCGGCGTGCTGCAGCCCTTCGCCGGTCAGCGTGGTGCGTCCGGCGGTGGCGCCGAGCAGGAAGCCGCGCGTCATCTGATCGGCGGCCGCCCACATCCCGTCGCCGGTCCGTTGGAAGCCGAACATCGAATAGAAGATGTAGATCGGGATCATCGGCTCGTTGTGGGTCGAATACGACGTGCCCGCTGCGGTGAACGACGCCACCGATCCGGCCTCGTTGATGCCCTCGTGCAGGATCTGGCCGATTTCACTTTCCTTGTAGGCCAACATCAGATCGGCGTCGACCGCGGTGTACAGCTGGCCATTGCGGTTGTAGATCTTCAGCGACGGGAACCACGAGTCCATCCCGAAAGTGCGCGCCTCGTCGGGGATGATCGGGACGATTCGCGGCCCGATTTCCTTGTCGCGCAACAATTCTTTGAAGGTCCGCACGGTCGCCATGGTGGTGGCGACCTCCTGGTGGCCCGACCCCTTCTTCAGGGGCGCGTAGATGTCACGTCCGGGCAGCCGCAGCGTCTTGGCTTTGGTGCGTCGTTCGGGGACGAAGCCGCCCAGGGCATGGCGCCGCTCGAGCAGGTAGCGGATCTCCGGCGCCTCGGCGCCCGGGTGATAGTACGGCGGCAGATAGGGATCCTGTTCGAGTTGCTCATCGCTTATCGGGATCCGGATCGCGTCGCGGAAGTCCTTGAGATCTTGCAGCGCAAGCTTTTTCATCTGGTGCGTGGCGTTGCGGCCCTGGAAGTGTGCGCCCAGCGAGTAGCCCTTGATCGTCTTGGCCAGGATCACCGTCGGCTGACCGTGATGGTCGACGGCGGCCCGGTAGGCGGCGTAGACCTTGCGGTAGTCGTGACCGCCACGCTTGAGGTTCCAGATCTCGGCGTCGGTCATCGACTCGACGAGCGCCTTGGTGCGCGGGTCACGTCCGAAGAAGTGATCACGCACGTACGCGCCGTCGTTGGCCTTGTAGGTCTGGTAGTCGCCGTCGGGTGTGGTGTTCATCAAGTTCACGAGTGCGCCGTCGCGATCGGCATGCAGCAGTGCATCCCACTCGCGGCCCCACACCACCTTGATGACGTTCCAACCCGCGCCGCGGAAGAACGACTCCAGCTCCTGAATGATCTTGCCGTTACCGCGAACCGGGCCATCCAGGCGCTGCAGATTGCAGTTGATGACGAAGGTCAGGTTGTCCAGGCCCTCATTGGCGGCCACCTGAATGAGGCCGCGGCTCTCCGGCTCGTCCATCTCGCCGTCGCCCAGAAACGCCCACACATGCTGGTCCGAGGTGTCCTTGAGGCCGCGGTCGTGCAGGTAGTGGTTGAACCGGGCCTGATAGATCGCGTTCATCGGGCCCAGGCCCATCGACACCGTCGGGAACTCCCAGAAGTTGGGCATCAGCCGCGGGTGCGGGTAGGACGGCAGCCCTCCGCCGGGGTGGCTGTGCTCCTGACGGAAGCCGTCGAGTTGGTCGGTGCTGAGCCGGCCCTCGAGGAACGCCCGGGCGTAGATGCCGGGGGAGGCGTGACCCTGGATGAACACCTGGTCGCCGCCACCCGGATGGGACTTGCCGCGGAAGAAGTGGTTGAACCCGACCTCATAGAGCGCCGCTGATGAGGCGTAGGTCGAAATATGGCCGCCCACACCGACTCCCGGACGCTGGGCGCGGTGCACCATGATCGCGGCGTTCCACCTGATCCAGGCTCGGTAGCGGCGCTCGACGTCCTCGTCGCCGGGGAACCACGGCTCCATCTCGGTCGGGATCGTGTTGACGTAGTCGGTCGATGTCAGCGACGGCAGCGCGACCCGCTGTTCGCCGGCCCGCTCCAGCAACCGCAGCATCAGGTAGCGGGCGCGGGCCGGCCCCTGACGCGCAAGCAGTTCGTCGAAGGATTCCAGCCACTCGGCGGTTTCCTCGGGATCGATGTCGGGCAGGTAGGAAGCGACGCCTTCACGGATCACCCGCACGCGGTCGGGTTCGCTTGCGCCGGTAGGGTTTTTCGCCAGATCGTGGCGGACGAACTCGGTAGTCAACGCACTACTCCTTTGTAGGCGGCTGAACCGGCTTGTGGCTGATCGAGCCGTCGCGGATTGACGTCTTTGGTGTTGTCTTGGTGCCATCACCCCTGTGGGGGCTGCCCCTATCGTGCCGCACCGGATCCAGACGTGCGTAGCGGCCGGGCCACCGGGTCGGCAACGCCGTGATCGCGGCGCGTGACGACGCCTGTCGACCCCAACCGGTAACGTCATAACCTGTGCGGATCGGACGGCTCGGTTGGCCCGGATGGGCCGGCGCTGCTCGCGCGGCGGGCTGCGTCGCCGCCGTCCTGATCGCCGTCGTCGGCTGCACCACCGTCACCGATGGCTCACCGGGCGTCGATGCGGCAATAGCCCCGGCTTACCGTGCGTCGGTCTCCGCATCGGTGTCGGCGTCGGCGGCCACCTCGAGCATCAGGGAGTCGCAGCGCCAGCGGTCGATCACCGTCGCGGCGGTGGTCAAAGCGTGTGAATCGTTTGCCATCAGCAGCAAAGAAGCCGTCGACCGGGTGAACGACTTCGTCGCCGCCTACAACCGGGGCGGCGACACGTCGGGTGCGGAGCAGCCCGCGATCGATGCGCTCAACCACAGTGCCGACACGGTCGAAGGTGACAGCAACGGCCCGCTCTCGAAGCAACTGCGTGAGGCACTCAACGCCTACAACGACGCCGCCCGCGATGTCGCGAACGCGATCCGCTCGCACTTCGCGACCGACCAGTTCAATCAACGGGTGAATCAACTCAACGACGCCAAGGCCGAAGCCGTGAAGCGTTGCCGGGCGTTCGGTTGAGTCGACCGATGTGCAACGCTGCGTGCTATGCGACGATAAATTGCATCGCACGGCGTCGTTGACGCCAGAGCGGTTCGAAACTGACAAGGAGGTCGCACGGTGGTCTCGGCGGATAGCGCCCCGAGTTACGCCCGCAAACTGGATATCCAGACTGGGCAGGTTGTCCAGGAGTGGGGTTGGGACGAGGACAGCGACGACGACATCCGCGCTGGCGTGGAAGAAGCCTGCGGTGGCGAATTGCTCGACGAGGACACCGACGAGGTGGTCGACGTCGTCCTGTTGTGGTGGCGCGACGACGACGGCGACCTGGTGGACACCCTGATGGACGCGATCGCACCGCTCGCCGACGACGGCGTGATCTGGGTGCTGACACCCAAGACCGGCAAGCCCGGCCACGTGCAGCCCGCCGAGATCGCCGAAGCCGCGCCCACCGCCGGCTTGATGCCGACGTCGTCGGTCAACCTCGGTGACTGGAGTGCCAGCCGGCTGGTGCAACCCAAGTCGCGGGCGGCCCGCCGCTGATGCTTGCGGTCGGCAGCACCGCACCGGACTTCACGCTGCACGACCAGAACCGACAGCCCGTCACCCTCAGCGACTTTCGTGGCAACAAGGACGTGTTGCTGGTGTTCTTTCCGCTGGCTTTCACCGGGATCTGCCAAGGCGAACTCGACCAGGTTCGTGATCATCTGCCCGATTACGAAAACGACGGCCGCGCGGTGCTGGCCATCTCGGTCGGGCCGGCGCCCACCCACAAGGTGTGGGCCACCCAAAGCGGCTTCCTGTTCCCGGTGCTCTCGGACTTCTGGCCGCACGGGGCAGTCAGCCAGGCCTACGGGGTGTTCAACGACGATGCCGGCGTGGCCAACCGCGGCACATTTGTCATCGACCGGTCCGGGACCATCCGGTTCGCCGAGATGAAGCAGCCCGGCGAGGCCCGCGACCAGCGGCTGTGGGTCGACGCGTTGGCGGCGCTGAACGCCTGATCGTTTTGGGAGCTGGGCCGTTGGACGGTATCTTTGCCCGGCACGGGCGCGTAGCTCAGTGGTAGAGCTCTGGTTTTACACACCAGCGGTCGGCGGTTCGATACCGTCCGCGCCCACCAAAACGCAAGGTGGCCCCGGTGTGACATTTCGGGGTGCGCGGTACCGATTGCGCACTCAACCGGTTAGGTATTGACGGTGAGCAACCACCACGTGAATCTGACCGCGCAGGAGAACTCGTTGATCGCCGAGAGTCATCCCGACGCTCTGGCACATATGGACGAAAAGCAGTTGAGGGATTTGCAGAGCCGCCTGCGGACCGCCCGAGAGAAGAACTTCAACCTGCTACGGCGACAGGGAGCGGCCCGGGTGGAGGCCGAAGGTGCGCGCGGGGCCGCCCAACCGGCCAATGAACGACGCGGCGAAAAGATCGAGGTATTCGACGAGGCGCTGGCGGCGGTGAGCCGGCGTCTCACCGCGGCTCGCGAAACCGACTAGCGCTGAGACCAATCCGGATCATGCGCTCTCGGCAAGAGTGAAGTAATTCTCCTCTTCCTGGATGAAGTGAAGACGAAGCAGCGCATAGAGCCCATAGAGGCAGGCCAGCAGGTCATCGCGTTGATCTTGCTGGATCGCCCCGAGCGATCGGGCCAAGCTCGCGTGTACGGCCACGCGATCGGCGAGCCGCTGGATCTCAGCGTGGGTGCGGCTCATGGTGGCCGTGGCTTCGCCGCTGCCCAGGGGTCGGGCCAACGACGGGTAGAGCTGCGTCTCCTCCGCGCGTTCGTGCGGCAGAATCTGCTCGCTGAGAAGCCTTTCCACGTCCGCCAACAACGCCAGGGCCCCGGCGTCCGGGGCGGCAGCCAGGCGATCGGCGCTTGCCCGGATCATTCCCAGCGTCTCGCGCAGCCGATCATGTTCGGCCGCAAAACGACGCAGCAGGTGCTCGGTATCGGCCGACAATTCCAACTCAGTGTCCGGATCGGGATGGCGGGCTCGCAGCGCGTTGAGGATCACCGCGACATCGATGCCTTCCTGCAGCAACGCGCCCGCAGCCGGTGGCAGCCAGCCCAGTGCGGCGACGATCATCGCCACTAGCGACAAGCCCATGCCCGCTACCGCGCTCTGCACGGCGATACGCCGTGACCACCGCGCAATGTCCATCGCGTCGGCGAGGCGGTCGACGCGATCGGTGGTCAACACGATGTCGGCCGCCTCCGACGAGGCGGTTGATCCCCGTGCGCCCATCGCCACGCCGACCGATGCCGCCGCCAACGCGGGGGCGTCATTGATCCCGTCGCCCACCATCACCGTGATCGCGCGGTCTCGTTCGGCGCGAACTGCGGCAACCTTGTCCGCCGGTGACTGCTCGGCATAAATCTCGTCGAGGCCGAGCACCGTCGCGACTTCGCGAGCCGGTTCAGCCCGATCGCCGGTCAGCATGACCAGTCGTGTCAAACCTGCTCTGCGCAAACGCCGAACGGTACGCGGCGAATGGCGACGCAGCGGATCGCGAAGCAACACCGCGCCGAGCTCTTCACCGTCGACAAACACCCAGGCAATGGCGGCCCCATCGAGGTGGGCCCGATTGACGACCGAGCGCGCCCAGTCGGCGTCCGGCGCGCGGGTGGCAGGTTTGCCAACGGAAACCCGTTGTCCGGCAAGAGTTGCGGTGACGCCCCGGCCGGGCTCTTCGAGCACATCGGTAGGTAGTGACATGCGCAAGCCTCGGGTACGGGCTTCGGCAACGATCGCCTCGCCGAGGACGTGCGGCGAGAGCTGGTCGACCGAGGCGGCCAGCCGCAGCACCTCCACCGCGTCGCCCCCGGGCGCGGCCACGATGTCGATGACCGCCGGCCGCCCCATCGTCAGAGTTCCGGTTTTGTCCAACATCAAAGTCGTTGCGCGCGAGAGATTTTCCAGAGCGCCACCACTGCGGATGATGACGCCGGAGCGTGCGGCCCGCGACAGGCCGGAGACGATCGCCACAGGTGCCGCCAGCAGCAGCGGACACGGCGTGGCGACGACCAGCACCGCCACTGCGCGCACGGCGGATCCGCTGACGGCCCATGCTGCGCCGGCGAGCAGAAGCGCGAGTGGCAAGAACCACGCCGCGTAGCGATCGGCCAATCGCACGACCGGTGCATCTTCCGCGCCCGCCTGCTGAGCGAGTCGCACGAGGCCGGCGTAGGTGCTGCCGTCGGCGTCAGCGGTGGCACGTATCTCGAACGCCCCTCCCGCGTTAATGACACCGCTGCGCACGGGCTCGCCGACGCCACGCTCGACCTGCAGAGCCTCACCGGTCAGGGCCGACTCATCCAGCAGCGCAACCACATCGACGATTCGGCCGTCTACCGGCACCACGTCGCCGGGCCCGACGATCAGCACGTCATCGATGGCCACTTCGGCAAGCGGGATGACGCTGACCGTCACGCCGACACGACGACGTGCAAAGCGGGGTGCCCGCTCGAGCAGGGCGCGCAGATCGTGGGTAGCGCGGCGGGTAGCGGCCGCTTCCAGGGATCGGCCCCCGGCCAGCATGACTGCGATCAACGCCCCGGCCAGATATTCGTGAACCAGCAACGTGCCGATCAACGACAGCACCGCGACGACGTCTACGCCGAGCCGCCGTCGGCGCAAAGCGCCCACCACCCACGCAACGGCCGGTCCGATGGCAAGCAACGTTCCGGCGACCCAGCAGAGGTCGGCGACCCGTGTCCAGCCGGCCACCCGGAAGATGCCGCCGCTCATCAGCGCGGTTCCCGTGACGACAAGAAGCGTCGGCTCGACCAGTCGGCGCCACGAAAGGTGCGACGTGCCCGGGTGACGCGACACCGCCAACATCGCCGTCCTTTCTGCAACCGGGCCGCCGACCGCGCTGTTGCGAAGTCGGCGGCGAACACGACTCGCAACGAGTCAATGACAGCGGCGCGGCCGTCGAATAGGGCCGCAAGGCCTCGCCCTGGGAAAAGTCCGCGGCATCGAATCTGTCGAACCCGGCTCACGGGTTCCGACCGTGGTGAATAGTCCGCGCTATGAGCGATGACGCTTTTCCCGATGTCCGATGGGGCCGCGACCCCAGTCGGCTTGTCATGCGGCCGATTACCGCTGTTCTCGGTTCGAGGGTGGGCGCATGGTGTGTCCGGAAGTTGACGCCGCTGGATCACCGACTTCTGCGGCGAAGCCGAGGCCGCTTCACGATCTTCGGCCCGGTGGGTGTACCACTGCTGCTGCTCACGACGATTGGTAGCAAGACCGGTCAGCGGCGCGAGATACCGCTGACCTACTTGCGTGAAGGGGACCGGTTGTTCCTGGTGGGCAGCAACTTCGGGCAGGCTCGTCATCCGGCTTGGTCGTCGAACCTGCTGGCGGATCCGAACGCGTGGGTGACGATGGGCGGCAAGGAGATTCCCGTTGTCGCCCGGCGGCTGACCGGGCAGGAAGGCGAGCGGGTGTTCACGAGTTTCGCCGACTACGCCAGCAACTACGCCGCCTACAAAGACCGAACCGACCGCGACATCCGGGTTTTCGAGTTGACGAAGCGGTAGAGCTACGGCGTTCGCTGGCTCACGGGACTAACACGACCTTGCCGACGTTTTCGCGCGCGGCAAGAATCCGGTGTGCCTCGGGCGCATCGGCGAACGGCACCGCAGCGTGCACGACAGGCGACGCAGTGCCGTCGGACAGCGCCGTCGACAACGGTCCGATCCACGGCTCGAGGGTGCCGCGGTCGTCCCACAACCGCAGCATGTTGATGCCGACCACCGTCTTGGAGTCGCTGATCTGAGAGATCAGGCTGAGGCCGCGCAACATGGCCAGCGCGTGTGGCGCGGCCCGCAGCAGCGACCGCTTCTCGCCCTGCTGCAGCGCCGAAAGCCCGTACGCGACAAGGCGTCCGCCCGGGCGTAGCAGGCTGAACGACCGCTTCAGCGACGTCCCGCCGAGCCCGTCGAGCACCATGTCGTAAGGCCCCAGGCCTTTCCACCAGCCGTCGCGGCGATAGTCGATGGCTTTGTCAACACCGAGCGCGGTGAGCTGAGCGTGCTTGCCCGGCGACGCGGTGCCGTGCACGATCGCGCCCGCCGCCTTGGCGAGCTGGGTCGCTGCGATGCCGACCCCGCCGGCCGCGGCGTGCACCAGCACCTGCTCACCGGCGCGTAACGAGCCGTATCCCAGCAGCGCCGCCCACGCCGTCGCGTAGTTGACCGGGACCGCGGCGCCCTGCTCGAAGCTCATTGAATCCGGAAGCGGCACAGTGTCATTGACTCCGGCATTGACGACCTCGGCGTAGCCGCCGAATCGAGTTCCGGCCAGCACCCGCTGTCCGACACGGGCGTGGTCGACGCCGTCGCCGACCGCCTCGACGGTGCCCGACACCTCGTAGCCGACAACGCTGGGGACTTTGGGTGCGTCTGGATAGAGGCCGACGCGCGCGAGATGGTCGGCGAAGTTCACGCCGGCCGCGCGCACAGCGATACGCACCTGCCCGGGCCCCGGTGGCCCCGGATCTGGCCGGTCCTGCACCTTCAGGACCGAGGGCGGCCCATGCTTGGTGATGACGACGGCCCGCATGGTCTACACGTGGCTCGCGACGAAAGTCGCGGCTTGAGCCGCCATTCCGGAATGCGGGTAGGAGAGATGCGTCGGCGACAATAAGTCCTCGTGCGAGGGCATGGAGAACATGGCGCCGGGTGAACAGACCGGGTCACCCGGCGCGCACATGTCGATGGCCTTCGCCCCGTACCACGGGCTGACGGTGCTCACCGGTGCGCCCAGATACCTGTCCGATGGGTTGCCGAACAGAGCGAGCGCGGCAACGTGATCGGCCACCTCGGCCGTGAGGATGTTCGGGATGAAACCAGCCACCGGAGCCTGGGCGATGGTGATCTGATCGATCACGAACGCGCCCTGGGAGTATCCGCCGAGCACCAACTTGGTGTGGGGACAGGTGGCGGCTACGCCATTGACGTGTGCGTTCGCATCCTCGGTGCCGGCGTTCGCGGACGGCACCAAGTCGTAGGAGGCGGGGTAGTCGACCGGGTAGACGGCCACGGATCGGGCACCGACCTGTGTGCGCAGCGCGTCGACGAACTCCTGTCCGAGGGCGCCGAGGCCGGCCGGCTCCCCGGTGGCGCGGGCGTACGTCACGTCGATGTCGGGGCAGGGGGCGGCCGAGGCGGTGGCGGAAAGGGCGGGTGCGCCGAGCAGCGCCGAGCATGTCGCCACCATCGCGGCGCTAAAGCAGTGGGCGGTCTTTCGTGCGCTCACCCGCTCATGCTGACACACCTGTGCCGCCCATGGAACGTCCTCGACAGTCAGCCCGGAGGTGCGAAGAACTCCAGCGCGATGCCGTCCGGGTCGCGGAAACTCAGGCCCGAACCGTAGGGCGCGTCGACGATTCCGCCGTGCTGGATGTGAAGGTCGTTGAGTCGGTCCATCCAGGTCTGGAGTTCGGCTCGGTCGGCGCAGCCGAAACCGACGTGGTCGAGGCCGACCCGAAATTCGCTGAACCGCTCGTCGGGTGCCGGATGCTCATGTTGGTGAATGCCGACCAAAGTCTTACCGGCAAGAACCCACACCTGGTGGCGGAATCCAGCGGCAGTGTGCTCATCGATCACGGGATCGGCGTCGAACAGCTGGCGGTACCACGGTCCACTGACTGCCATGTCGCGCACGGTGAGCGCGACGTGGTTGAGTGCTGGAAAAGCCATGACTGGGTTCCCTCCTGGCCGGTGCCCGCCGGCAGTGGTGCGGACGAGCCTTCCAAGTGTGACCTATGTCATATACCCGCCAGTAGGGTGGCGAGCGCCACATTTACTTCGGCTGCCTAATTAGGCAAGCTTGCTATATGACTTCGCAGCTGAGCTCCGAGCGCACCGACAGCGACGTTCTGCCCAAGGACTTCGACGTCAACACCAACCCGATCTACCTGCAGCCCTGGTTCTGGCTGGCCATCGTGGGTGTCATCGGCATGGTGGCACTGACCGTCTTCGGCTGAGCCTCACACCACCCGCCAGCCGTGGCGGGCACGAAAGCGCATATCCCAAAGGTAGAGCCGATAGCCCATGATCCACGCTTGATGTGGAATCAGGCGGTCGGTCAACCGCAAAGCGGCAATCAGCCATTCGAAACGGCGCTGCTGGGATTCTGACCAACCCAACCGCATCAGCGTGCGGAACTCGGGAGGCAGGAAGCCCGTCGTCGCGAATAAATTGAACGGGCCGCCGAGCGCGCGCAACGGCCACGGGAGAAATGCCATCGCCGCCACCCCACGCAGATGCTCTCGGACCGGGGGATCGATCCGCAGGTCTTCCAGCGACCGCTTCCAGTAGTCGTCGAACGCAACACGGTCCGGCGGCCACATCGACTCGCGCACCTGAAGCGTGGTACCCAGCCGCCGGGCATCGAGATATACGGCGTCGGCGACCGCGTCGTCGAGCGGGCCGTACAGATACTCGTGCTGGTCGACGAAGTAGCGGTAGAGGCACGCCGCCACCCACAGCTGCAGCGCCGGATCGAAAGCGTTGTAGGACACCGGACTCGATGCCGTCGACCTTACCTGGCGGTGCGCGGTGTCGACGGCAGCGCGAATCAGCGCACGGTCGGATTCGGTGCCGATGGTCGCGACGGCCAGATACGTTCCGGTGGTCCGAGCCCGTTTGAACGGATGCTTGTAGACGTTGCCGCTGTCTACCGGGCTCTCCACTACGCCATAGCCGACTCCCGGCAGTGACAGCTGCATGATCACGTTTGCCGCGGGCAGCAGTGTTGCCGCTGGATTCAGTAGGTCGGCGACCCGGGTGACCTGTCGCTTCATCGGTGGCCAGGCTCCATGGGCCGAGTAGACCACGTGTGAGACGCTGCCGGAGTGTTTGGCACCACGCGGCGCAGCCGAGTCGTCGGCGTGTTCTTGGGTTATCTGGCCGACCTCGTGCTGGGCGACCCGCGAGTGGGTCATCCGGTGGCGGTATTCGGCGCTGCGGCAGGCTCGCTCGAGCGTGTCACCTACCGCGACAGCAGGGCGGCCGGCGCGGTCTACGTCACCATCCTGGTCGGTGGGGTGAGCCTGCTGGGCGCCGTGCTCGAACGGCAGGCCCGCCGCTACGGTGCCTTCGGGTCGGTCGCGATGACCGCAGCGGCGACCTGGGTCGCGCTCGGCGGAACATCGCTGGCGCGCATCGGATCAGCGATGGATGGATTCCTCGGGCGCGACGACCTGGACGGCGCCCGCCGGCTGCTGCCGTCGCTGTGTGGCCGGAACCCGGCAAAGCTGGACGCCGCAGGGCTGACCCGCGCGACGGTGGAATCGTTGGCCGAGAACACGTCCGACGCGCAGGTGGCGCCGCTACTGTGGGCGACCGTGTTCGGTGTGCCGGGGGTTCTGGGGTACCGCGCCGTCAACACCTTGGATGCGATGGTAGGACACCGATCGCCGCGCTACGCCCGTTTCGGTTGGGCGGCAGCGCGATTGGATGACGCAGCCAACTATGTTGCGGCGCGTGTGACAGCAGCGCTGGCGGTCGTGTGCGCACCGATCGTCGGCGGTTCGCCCTGGCGCGCGGTGCAGGCGTGGCGTCGCGACGCGGGGCGTCACCCCAGCCCGAATGCCGGCGTCGTCGAGGCGGCATTCGCGGGTGCGTTGGACGTCCGACTCGGGGGGCCGACCCAGTATCACTACGAGCTTCAGATCCGCCCGGCTCTGGGCGCCGGTCCACCACCGGCGGTAGCCGATGTGCAACGCGCCGTGCGACTTTCACGAGCCGTGCAGGCGATTGCGGCGGCGGTGTGTGTCAGCGCCGCCGTCCGTAGCGGTCGGTGAGTTTGTCTTCGACGGTCGCCGGGGCCGACTTCTGCGCGGGCTGGGCTGCACGCGCCTTTTCGGCCCGTCGAGCCTGCGCCTCGGCATAGACAAAGTAGCCCAACAGAATCGGCGCGATGACGCCGAAGGTGATCCACTGGATGCCGTAGGACAAGAACGGGCCCGCGTCCAGATGAGGCAAGGCGATGACGCCCAGCCCGCCGGGCTGATTGTCGACCAGTTGCAGGTACGAGCCTGTCAGCGGCGTCCCGATCAACGCCGCGATCTGGCCGGTACTGATCGAATACACCTGTCGCACACCGTCACTGACAAAGGACTTCTTGTCCAGCACCGGCCCCTCGGAGTCACGCAGGCGCGCCGTCAAGGTCACCGTGCCGTCGGGTGGTGGGGGAAGCGGCGGCACCCGCGACCCGGGTAGCGGCCGGACGTAACCGCGGTCGACCAACACCGTTGGACCGCCGTCGACGACGAACGGCAGCAGCACTTCCATCGACGCATCTCCGTCGGCGACCCGCAGTCGGGCGACCACCTGCTTGTCCGGCAGGTAATGTCCGGTCGCTGTCACTCGGCGCCACTGCGCGTCGGCGTTCATCGAATCCTGCTGCGGTAAAAGCGTTGTCAACGACACGGGGTCGGATGTCAGGGACTGCTGAATCTGCTGGTTCTCCCGAGAGGTCTTGGTGTTCTTCCCGAGCTGCCATGGCGCGAGCACGCTGAAGCACAGGTAGGTGAACGCGATCACCACGATGGCCAGCGCAATCCAGCCCGGCCGCAGCAGGAAGGCCAGGCGGCGCATCACCCGGATCCGTTCTTCGCGAGCCGTTCGTCGACCCAGCTGTGCAGCCCGGGCAGCGACGCCTCGATGGCGGCGAAGGTGATTTCGAAGTCGCGATGGTCGCCGTAATAGGGGTCGTCGACGTCGAGAACGAATGCGCCCGAGCGGGGGTCGAAGGACCGCAGCATCCGGATCCGGTCGGCGTCGACGCCCAGTTGCCGAAGGAGAGGAACGTGGTTGCGGGCCAACGCGATCACCAGGTCGGCGTTGATGTGGTCGATGTCGACCTGCGCGGCGCTGTGATCGGTGGGGTAGCCGTGGGCGCGCAGCACCCGGTTGGCCCGCTCATCGGCCGACTTGCCGATGTGCCAGCCCGCGGTTCCCGCACTTGTCACCCGCACAACGTCGTCCAGGGCGCGCTCGGTGATCTGGTGGGCGAACATCTTCTCCGCCATGGGCGATCGACAGATGTTGCCGGTGCACACGAACGTGATGTGCAGCTTTGTCGGGCCATTCAGATCAGACACCCAACGCCCTCCGCAGTTCGTCGATGGTTTCGACATGCACGGCGCCACTCGGTTCGTCCGCGAAATCGGACTGACCGTACCCCCAGCCGACCACCACGGCGTCAATGCCGTGCGCGGCAGCGCCTTCGACGTCATGACGGCGGTCGCCGACCATGAGCACCCGCTCGGGCAGCGGCTGCAACTGCGCCAACGCGTGCGCGAGCACGTCGGCCTTGGCCGCACGGGTGCCGTCGAGGCTGGCGCCCGCGATGACGTCGAAGTGCCCGTCGAGGTCGAAGTGGGCCAGGATGCGCTGGGCGGTGGGCTCGGCCTTCGAGGTGGCCACCGCGAGACGGACCCCCGCGACCCGCAGGTCGGTGAGCAGCGGGCCGATGCCGTCGAAGAGGCTGTTGATGGCCCACCCGCGGGTGGAGTAGTCGGCGCGGTAGGCGGCGATCGCGGCGCCGGCGTGCTCACCCAGACCCATTGCCTCGAGGGTGTGGTGCATCGGCGGTCCGACGATCCGGCTGGCCAGGTCACCGTCGGGCACCACGGCACCGATTTCGCCGAGCGCGTGGCGGAAGCTGGACACGATGCCGTCCGCGGAGTCGGTCAGGGTGCCGTCGAGGTCGAAGATCACCAAGTCTGCCGAGACGGTGCCGGTCACGTGCCTATTGTCCAGGATGCCGTCGCCCGCCGGTGATCGTGTCCCGATACCCGGGCTCGCGGCGAGGTCGTTACTGTTTCAGATGTGGCGGGTCCGGAGTCGAGCAAGACGTTTCCGCTCGCTGCGGCGCGCTACCACGGCGATCAGGCCGCCGAACCCGGCATGCTCGATTTCGCCGTCAACGTCCGCCACACCGGCCCGCCCGCCTGGCTGACGGATCGGCTGGCCGGCCGGCTGTCCGACCTCGGGCGATACCCGGGGGCAGACGACGAGCGCCGAGCGCTGTGGGCCGTCGCCGCCCGGCACGGCCGCAATGTCGACGAGATCGCGTTGTTGGGTGGCGCCGCCGAGGGATTCGCCGTGCTGGCCAACCTGCGCCCGCGGCTTGCGGCGCTGATCGCGCCGTCGTTCACCGAACCGGATGCGGCACTGCGGTCTGCCGGTGTCGCCGTGCGGCACGTGGTGCTCGACCCGCCGTTCGGACTGGCCAACGCTCAGGTGACCGACGACGCCGACCTCGTGGTGGTCGGCAACCCGACCAACCCGACCGCGGTGCTGCACACCCGCGAACAGATTCTGTCGTTGCGGCGTCCCGGCCGCATCGTGGTGGTGGACGAGGCTTTCGCCGATGCGGTGCCGGGCGAACCGGAATCGCTGGCCTCGATGCGACTGCCCGACGTCGTGGTGTTGCGGAGCCTGACCAAGACGTGGGCGCTGGCAGGTCTGCGGGTGGGCTACGCGCTGGGCGCTCCGGACGTGTTGTCGCGACTGACCGCGACCCGTCCGCACTGGCCGCTCGGCACCCTGCAATTGACCGCCATCGCGGCGTGCTGTGCGCCTGCAGCGGTAGCCGAAGCCGAGGCGGGGGCGCAGCGCCTGACGGCGATGCGTGCCGAGATGGTCGCGGGTTTGCAATCGGTCGGCGTTGAGACCGTCGACGGCGACGCACCGTTCGTGCTGTTCACCGTGGGCGATGCGGCCTTGATGCGAAAGCATTTGCACACCGCGGGAATCGCTGTGCGACGTTGTGACACGTTCGTCGGGCTGGATGGCCACTACCTGCGTGCCGCGGTGCGGCCAGAGTGGCCGTTGCTCGTCGAGGCGATCGCGGACAGCGGGGTGGCGCGATGACGATTCGGTTGGGTGCGGTCATCGAGGCGCTGGACGCGGCCTATCCGCCCGTGCTGGCCCAGTCCTGGGATTCGGTCGGCCTGGTCTGTGGTGACCCCGACGAGAAACTGAATTCGGTGACCGTCGCGGTCGACGCCACCGCGGCGGTGGTCGACGCGGTGCCCGACGGCGGCCTGCTACTGGCGCACCACCCTTTGCTATTGCGGGGAGTGGACACGGTGGCCGCCAGCACCGCGAAGGGCGCGCTGATACACCGCCTGATCCGTTCGGGCCGTTCGCTGTTCACCGCACACACCAACGCCGACTCGGCATCGCCGGGCGTCTCGGATGCGCTGGCGCACGCACTCGGGTTGACTGTCGACGCGGTTCTGGAGCCCGCGCCGGCCCGTCAGGAACTCGACAAGTGGGTGATTTTCGTGCCGGTGGAGAATGCGGATGCCGTAGGGGAAGCCATCTTTGCCGCGGGGGCGGGCCAGATCGGTGACTACTCGCACTGCGGCTGGAGCGTGACCGGCACCGGGCAGTTTCTGCCCCACGACGGTGCGAACCCGGCGATCGGCAGCATCGGTACCGTGGAACGAGTGGTCGAGGACCGGATCGAGGCTGTCGCACCCACGCGAGCGCGCCGTCAGGTGCTGACGGCGATGCGCGCGGCGCACCCCTATGAGGAGCCGGCTTTCGACGTCATCGCGCTGGCGCCGCTGCCCAGCGATGCCGGGTTGGGACGGATCGGCTCGCTGCCGCAGCCAGAATCGTTGAGCGCGTTCGTGTCCCGGGTCCGCGCCAGCCTGCCGCAGACGTCGTGGGGGGTGCGGGCAGCGGGTGATCCGGTCAAGACGGTATCCCGCGTCGCGGTGTGCGGCGGTGCCGGCGACTCGTTGCTGGGAGCGGCCGCGTCCGCCGACGTGCAGGCCTACGTGACCGCGGACCTGCGACACCACCCCGCCGACGAACACCGGCGAGCGTCCGACGTGGCACTGATCGACGTCGCCCACTGGGCCAGCGAATTCCCGTGGTGTGAGCAGGCGGCCGACGTGCTCCGGTCGGCGTTCGGGTCGGCATTGTCGGTCGACGTGTGCCGGATTCGCACCGATCCCTGGAACGTCGACATCACCGCCGGGGGAGAGGACGCATGAAAGCCGAAGTCGCACAACAGCGGTCGCTGCTAGAAGTGGCCGAGCTGGACGCAGAGCTGGCCAAGATGGATCACCGCGCCGGGCACCTGCCCGAGCGCGCCGACAGTGAGCGGATCCAAGCCGAGCAGGTCGCGGCGGGCGACCGGCTGGGCGCGCTGCAGATCGCGTTGGAAGACTTGAACACTGAGGTCGCCCGCTTCGAGTCGGAAATCGACGGCGTGCGCCAACGCGAGGACCGGGACCGTTCGCTGTTGCAGACCATCGCAGACTCCAAGCAACTGTCCGAGCTGCAACACGAGCTGGAGACGCTGCAGCGTCGCCAGTCCAGCCTGGAGGATTCGCTGCTGGAGGTGATGGAGCGTCGCGAGCAGTTGCAGACGCAGCAGGCGGCGGAGGAGGAGGCCATAGCGGCGTTGCAGGCCGAGCTGGCCACCACGCAACAGGCAATCGACACCACCCTGGCCGACATCGGCCACCACCGCCGAGTCCACGTGGCGCGCCGTGATGAACTCACCGCGGCGCTCGCCCCCGATCTGCTTGCGCTCTACGAACGGCAGCGGTCCAACGGCGGCCCCGGGGCGGCTTTGATGCAGGGCGGCCGTTGCGGTGCGTGCCGCATCGAGATCGATCGCGGTGAGCTGGCCCGGATCTCCGCGGCCCCCGAAGACGAGGTGCTGCGCTGTCCCGAATGCAGCGCAATCATGTTGCGGCTCAAGGGCATCAATAAGTGAAGGTGATCGTCGAGGCCGACGGGGGGTCGCGCGGCAACCCGGGACCGGCCGGCTACGGGTCGGTGGTGTTGAGCTCGGACCGGTCGATCGTGCTGGCCGAAGCCAAGCAGGCAATTGGGTTGGCCACCAACAACGTTGCCGAATATCGCGGCCTGATCGCCGGTTTGGAAGAGGCGGTGAATCTGCACGCCACCGACGTTGCGGTGTTGATGGATTCGAAGCTGGTCGTCGAGCAGATGTCCGGACGGTGGAAGGTCAAGCACCCGGAATTGGTCGAGCTGAACGCGCAAGCTCGTTCGCTGGCTTCGCGTTTCGACCGCATCAGCTACAGGTGGATCCCGCGAGCCGAAAACTCCCACGCCGACCGGTTGGCCAATGAGGCGATGGATGCCGCGGTCGAGATGCCGGCTCACGCCGACCCGCCGCCCGCGTCCACCGTCGGCGAGACGCAGTCGCCACCCGGGTGGACCGGCGCGCGCGGTGCCGCGACCCGGCTGCTGTTGCTACGGCACGGCCAGACCGAATTGTCGGTACAGCGGCGATATTCGGGCCGCGGCAATCCGCCGCTGACCACCCTGGGCCGCCAGCAGGGTGCGGCGGCCGCAAGTTTTTTGAGGGCCCGCGGCGGAGTCGCCGCGGTGATCAGTTCGCCGCTGCAGCGCTGCCACGACACGGCGACGGCGGCGGCCGAACGGCTGGGTCTCGACGTGGTGGTCGACGACGACCTGATCGAAACCGATTTCGGCGGGTGGGAAGGCCTGACCTTCTCCGAGGCCGCCGAACGCGATCCCGAGCTTCATCGACGCTGGCTGCGTGACACCAGCACCGAGCCGCCCGGTGGGGAGAGCTTCGATCACGTCAACCAGCGGGTCGCCCGGGCGCGGGATCGCATCATCGCCGAGCATGGCGGCAGCACGGTGCTGGTGGTCTCGCACGTGACACCGATCAAGATGTTGCTGCGCGAGGCGCTCGACGCCGGCCCGGGCATCCTCTACCGGCTGCACCTGGATCTGGCGTCGCTGAGCATCGCGGAGTTCTATCCCGACGGGGCGTCCTCGGTCCGGCTGGTCAATCAGACCGGCTATCTGGGTTAGAGATCGGCGGCGTCGGGGTAGTGGGCCAATCGTGGAGTGGTTAGCGTCGCACGCACTGGCCATCGGGTCGGCGCTGCTGGCAGCGTTTTTCGCGGCGGTCGGCATTGTCGTGCGGCAGCGGGCCATCCAGGCCGAAGCCGATAACCCGTCGGAGTCGGGCGCGATCGTGACGTCGTGGGTTCGACAGCCGGCATGGTGGCTCGGAACGTCGGGTGCAGCCGGTGGCTATGTGTTCCAGGCGCTGGCGCTGGCGCACGGGTCCTTGTTGCTCGTGCAGCCGCTGTTGGTGTCGTCTCTGCTGTTCGTGCTGCCGCTCGGCGCACGATTCTCCAATCAGCATGTGCGAGCCCGTGATTGGGCTTGGGCGCTGCTCTTGACGGCGGCGCTGACCGTGTTCGTTCTGGTGGGTCAGCCGCGGGAAGGCCACTACCGGGCGCCGGTACCGGCATGGAGTGTCGCGTTGAGCACCTCGCTGCCGGTGGTGGTCATCTGCGTGCTGGCCGCGCGTCGCGCCACCGGCCGACCGCGCGCGATGTTATTGGCCGGCGGCGTCGCTGTGCTGCTCGGGATGGTCGCGGTGTTGACCAAGGTCAGCACGCACCGACTCGTCGCTCACGGCTGGCACGGTCTGCTGAGCGTGCCGGCGCCTTACTTGCTGGTCGCGCTCGCGGTCACGGTAACCGTGTTGCAGCAGTCGGCATTTCACGCCGGCGCGTTGCAGGCGTCGGTGCCGATCATGCTGGTCGGTGAGCCGGTGGTGGCGGTGTTGCTGGGTGTCGTGATCCTCGGCGAGTATCTGGTGGTGCACGGCGCGGGGGCGGTGGTCCTGGTGATGGCGGTGGTGGCGATGATCGCGGCGACGGTCGCACTGGGGCGTGATTCGGCCCTGCCCGACCAGGCGGCCGAAACGTCCAAAAAGCCGGAAATGTCTGTGTAACCGCACATTCCGTGGGTATGCTGCCGCGTCAAAGTCCTCCTTGTGTCTAGAAAGCGGCGAAGGACGATGCTGACAAGTACGACTCACAAGCGCTCGGATGCTTCTGTCATTCGGCTTGCCGGGGAGTTGAACGTCAGCAGTTACCAGCAGGTGCGCGATGCGGTCGTCAAGGTCGCCCTCGACGACGCGAGACCTGTGATCGTCGACGTCGATGACCTCGAGGTGCAGGACGGTGCGAACTGGGCGGTTTTCACCAGCGCGCGATGGTGTGTCCAACAATGGCCGGAGGTCCCGATCGTGCTGGTGTCCAGCAACCCCTTCGTGCGTAAGCGCCTGGTCGATTTGACAGTCGCCCGCTACGTCCCGGTCTACGACGCTGTGGATGCCGCAAGCGAAGCCATCGGCGGGGGAACCTGCCGCTATCGTCATCGCGCCCGCGAGCGTTTTGGTCCGCACTCATCCAGCGTGAATGCCGCGCTGATCTTCGTGACGGAACACCTGGAGGCGTGGTCGCTGCGGGAGCGAATCCCGGTCGCCGGCACCGTGGTCACGGTGTTCGTCGAGAACGCACTGAGCTACACCGAAGCCGAATTCGATGTCCGCCTCGAAGGCACCGACGACCAGGTCGTCGTCGGGGTCTCGGACTCCAGTCCGGCACTGGCGCTTCGCCGGGAACGCCCACCCGGCAGTTGCCCGGCGGGGCTGGACGTCGTGTCCGCGCTGTGTCGCTCCTGGGGCAACACGCCCACCTCGTCGGGCAAGACCGTGTGGGCGCGCATCGGTCCAGACGACTCCTTCGGCAGGATCACCAGGCGGCTGAACTGACGGTGGTTCAGGCGGCGTCGTGAAAGATCAGCCCGAGCGCGAAACGCTCGCCGGACCGGACAACCGATAATCCGTGGCGGACCGCCGCCGCCGACCAGCCCCGCGCGGATCGCACCGGCCGATCGCGGGTGGTGAACAGGTAGCCGTGGCCCTGCGGTAGTTGGGTTGCGGTGCCGCGCGACTGGGCCCGCGCCCGCTGTTCGACCAGCATGAATTCGCCGCCGGCGAACTCGGTGTCCGGGTCGCTCAGATTGATCACCACCTGAAGCGGAAACACCAACTCGCCGTACAGGTCTCGATGCAGCGCGTTCCAGTCGTCGGGTCCGTATCGGAGCACCAGCGCGGTCGACCGGGTCTGGCCCGCGGCGTGGCACATCTCCAGCCACTCGTCGAGGGTGTCGGGCCATGGCGCCTGGCGGCCCAACTTGGCCCACCAGTCCCGGGCAATCGGCAGCAGCCTCGGATACAGCGCGAGCTTGAGTTGCTCGATCGGTTCGGGGTAGGGAGCGTGAAAGTAACGGTATTGCCCGGAGCCATAGCGACGCGGAGCCATGTCGACGGTGGAACGGAACAGGTCGTCGTCGGCGAAAAGCGTGCGGATACGGCGGGCTTCAGCCGTCGTCAACAACCGCGGCAGCAACGCCCCACCGAAGTCGTTGACGGTGGCGGTGATCGCGTCCCAGTCGCCGCCCTCGACGCGCTTGGACCATCGATTCGCCGGCATCACCCGCGGCCTCCCTTCGCCCCAATCTGTAAACGATAGGGATGCCCGAGATGTGAGGAGCGTTCCCGCCGCCGGGACGGCCGCTGGCCTGCGGATTCCGCAACGAGTACGGTGTTAGCGCGGACGAGTTGGCTGGGCGGCCGCGGCTCGCGCTCATGCAGCGCCGAGTCGAGGAAAGTCCGGACTTCACAGAGCAGGGTGATTGCTAACGGCAATCCGAGGCGACTCGCGGGAAAGTGCCACAGAAAACAAACCGCCACCCTCGCGGTGGTAAGGGTGAAACGGTGCGGTAAGAGCGCACCAGCATTCCGGGTGACCGGAGTGGCTAGGCAAACCCCACCCGAAGCAAGGTCAAGAAGACCGCACTCCGGTGCGGTCGCGCAGGCGTTTGAGGGTTGCTCGCCCGAGCCTGCGGGTAGACCGCTCGAGGCACCCGGCGACGGTGTGTCCAGATGGATGGTCGCCGCCGCGTCTGCGACGCGGCACAGAATCCGGCTTACAGGCCAACTCGCCCGCCCCGTCAACTCGACAGCTTGCGCACCGCCTTGTGCAGCTTGGACAGCTTCGGCTCGAGTCGCTGTCGGCTCTCGACCGCCGAATCGGCTTCCCGCTGGTAGAGCAGCCCGTAGGTGAATGTGTCCTCGCCCGCGGCGTGCGCGGCGTCGGCCTGCTCGCGCAGATGCTCGCGGCTGACCACGCTGTCCTGGTGATCGCCGAGCAGCGACTGCAGTTTCTTCGCCCGGTTGTACACTTTCTTCGCACCGGTCGCATCGGCGGTGTAACGAAGACGCTTAGCGCGCTTACGGATTCGATGGATAGCCTCGTCGCGGTCGGCCGTGCCGTGGGCCCGTCGGGCAGCCTTGGCCGCCTTGCGGACCTTCCTGCCCGCCGCGGCCACGGTGGTCGGGTCGGGCCGGTCGTCGGTCGAGGGGGATTCGGCGATCAGCGCGTCCAGCCCGTCGAGCAGACGGAAGTATCGCGGCAACCGCATGGCCGCCAACGCGTGTCGAAGGCCGGTGCGGTAGCGCTGTTGGGCGCCGCCGACCAATCGTTCCCGGATCGGTCCGCGGACCAGTTCCGGTGGCACATCGTCCAGCGCGCTGCGGTAACGGTCGGCCAACACCTCGGCGTCGCGGGCGACGCCGAGTACGTTGCCCAGCTCGCGAAGTTCGTCGATGATCGGCGCATCACCGGTGAGCCCGAAGGAATCCGGCGAGGCCTGCAGCAGGCTGCGGATCTTGCGGGCCGTCACCCGCATCTGGTGGACGGCGTCGTCGGCCTCGGCGCGCACCGCGCGGTCCCACACCAGTAGCTCGCCGATCTGCTCGGCCATTGCTCGGCGCAGCGACTCGGCGGGCAGGCCTTTCGGTGACGTGCCGAGTACCCGCGCCAGCTTGGAGCCGGCCCCGGCCGGCTTCGCGCCGGCGTCATACAACCGATCGGACACCTGGTTCAGCAGTTCGGCATTGGTCTCGTCGCCGACGAGTTCGAGCTCCCACTCACGCCAACGCTGCTGGGCGGTGGCACCGTCGGCGCCCTGGCCCGCGGCGACCCGGTCGTCGCAGAACTCGGCGACGACGGCGTCGCCGGCGCCATGCAGCAGCTGAACCTCCCGGGTGGTGCTGATCCGTGCCACCGGAGTCACCGGGCGGTCGCGAACAACCGCAAGCACCAGGTCCAGCAGTTCGGGCGGCACCGCGTGAAGCTCGCCGTCGTCCAGAGGCGCCCGTACCTCGGTGCGGGAGTCCGGGCCTGCCGGCAACTTGAGGTGCCAGCCCGCGTCGGGCCCACCGGTGCGGCGGCGCAACGTGATTCGGTTCGACGCCAGATCGCGATCCGGGGTGTCGAAGTAGACGGCGTCGAGCGTCTGGGTGTCGGCGCGCTCCACCCGGGTGACGCCCGCGACGTCATCGAATGGCGGTGGCTGCGTAGAGGCGTCGACGTCGAACTTGCGCTCGACCTCGAGATAGCGCGACGGACCGCTGGGGGACATGGCCGTTAGCGTGCCACGTCCCCGTGCCGGCTAAACCGGAGGGCTAGAAGCTGTGCTCGTCGTCGGGAAATGTCCCGGAGGCGACTTCGTCCGCGTACTGCCTTGCTGCACGGTGCAATTCGCCGCCGATGTCACCGAACCGCTTGACGAACTTGGCCGTCTTGCCGTTGGTGAGTCCGGCCATGTCCTGCCAGACCAGCACCTGGGCGTCGCAGTTGCGGCCCGCACCGATCCCAACCGTCGGGACCGTCAACTTGCCGGTGATCTGGGTGGCCAGTTCGGCGGGCACCATCTCCATCACCACGGCGAACGCACCGGCTTCGGCGACGGCGATCGCATCGTGGATGGTTTGCTCGGCGGCGTCTCCGCGACCCTGCACCCGGAAGCCACCCAGGGTGTTGACGCTCTGCGGGGTGAAGCCGATGTGTGCCATCACCGGGATGCCGGCGGCGGTCAGCGCCGCGATCTGCGGGACAACCCGCTCGCCGCCTTCCAGCTTGACCGCGTGTGCGCCGGCTTCCTTCATGAAGCGGATCGCGGCATCGAGTGCGGCGGCAGGGCCGGCCTCGTAACTGCCGAACGGCAGATCGGCGACCACCAGGGCGTGCGGTGCGCCGCGCACTACGCCGCGCACCAGTGGGATCAGTTCGTCGATGGAGACGGGCACCGTGGTGTCGTAGCCGTAGACGACGTTGGCGGCCGAGTCGCCGACCAGCAGCACCGGGATGCCGGCGTCATCGAAGATCCGGGCGGTCGAGTAGTCGTAGGCGGTGAGCATCGCCCACTTGTCGCCTTCGGCCTTCATTTTCTGCAGATGGTGGATACGGGTCTTGACCCGTGGCGCAGCGTTTGAGGAATGGGCACCGTAAACAGTCTGTTCAGACATCATTGTCCCTAGTTGCGGTCCGGTCGATCCTCGAGGCCCATCGGGGTCCCCGGGTTCGTCTGACCTGACCAGTGTGCCACTTCAGGTCAGCTATGTGGACTACCGGCCCAGTGGATTTCCTCACACGGGGCCCATCGCGCGATTCCGGTACCACCCCCTGGCAGCGGACATACCATCGGCGCATGCAGCGCCTCAGTGGACTCGACGCCAGTTTCCTGTATCTCGAAACCCCCGCACAGCCGTTGCATGTCTGCTCGATTCTCGAACTCGACACCTCGACGACGCCGGGCGGCTACAGCTTCGACAAGATGCGTGACGAATTGGCGTTGCGGATCAAGGCAATGCCGGAGTTCCGCGAAAAGCTGGCCGACAGCGCCTTCAACCTGGACCACCCGGTGTGGGTGGAGGACAACGACTTTGACGTGAACCGGCACCTGCACCGGATCGGTCTTCCACCGCCGGGCGGGCGCGTCGAACTCGCCGAGATCGCCGGCCATATCGCCTCGTTACCGCTGGACCGCACCCGCCCGCTGTGGGAGATGTGGGTCATCGAGGGCGTGGCAGGCACCGACGCCCAGCAAGGCGGCCGCCTGGCGGTCATGACGAAGGTGCACCACGCCGCCGTGGACGGGGTGACCGGCGCCAACCTGATGTCGCAGCTGTGCACCACCGAGGCCGACGCGCCCGCCCCGGAGCCGGTCGACGGTGTCGGCGGAGCCAACGAACTCGAGATCGCGCTGACGGGTGCGGTCAAATTCGCGGCCCGGCCGCTGCGCCTGGCCAATGCGCTGACCGACACCGCATCGACTGTGGTCAAGACGGTATTGCGGGCACGCAGCGGCCAGACCATGGCACCGCCGTTCGCGGCGCCCCAGACGGCGTTCAACGACACCATCACCTCCCACCGCAACATCGCCTACGCGCAGTTGGACCTCGGGGACATCAAGACGGTCAAGGACTACTTCGGCGTCAAGGTCAACGACGTCGTGATGGCGTTGGTGTCGGGTGTGCTGCGGCAATTCCTGCTCGACCGCGGCGAACTGCCGGAGTCGTCGCTGGTGGCCATGGTGCCGGTATCGGTGCACGGCAAGTCGGATCGGCCGGGGCGCAACCAGGTTTCGGGGATGTTCTCCAGCCTGCAAACCCACATCGCCGACCCGGTCGAGCGGATCAAAGCCATCGCGGAGGCGAATTCTGTTGCCAAACAACATAGTTCGGCGATAAAGGCGACACTTCTGCAGGATTGGTCACAGTTCGCCGCGCCGGCTGTGTTCGGGATGGCGATGCGGGCCTACGCCCGGACCAGTCTCACCAAGCGCATCCCGGTGCACAATCTGGTGGTCTCGAACGTGCCCGGTCCGCAGGTGCCGCTGTATTTCCTGGGTTGCGAGGTCAAGGCGATGTACCCGCTGGGGCCGATCTTCCAGGGTTCGGGCCTCAACATCACGGTGATGTCGCTGACCGGCAAACTCGACGTCGGGATCATCGCCTGCCCCGAGCTGTTACCGGACCTGTGGGAACTGGCCGACGACTTCGCGGTCGGAATGGAAGAACTGCTGCTCGCGACACGGTAGAAGCCCCAGCGCCGGGGGGCCCGCGCCGACCCATGGCACCATGTCTGGCATGGGGACCCCTCGCCGCGGCAAGATCGCGCGCACGATGCTGATCTGGACCGCGATGGCGGTCGTCGCGGTGACCGTGGCCGGGTGCACGCAGGTCGTCAAGGGTCGCGCTGTGATGTACGGGCCCAAGGTCGGCCAGCCGGTGGAGTGGGGTCCGTGCCGGGTGGCCGGTGGCGGTGGCGTCCCGGCCAAGCTGCCCAGTGGGGTGCAGTGCGGCAAACTCGCTGTGCCCGTCGACTACCGGCACCGCAGTGGTGACGCGACGACGCTGGGACTCGTTCGCTTCCCGGCGACCCGCGACAAGATCGGCTCGCTGGTGATCAACCCCGGCGGCCCGGGGGAGTCCGGCATCGAGGCCGCCGTCGGGCTGGTCCAGTCGCTGCCACCGCAGATCCGGGAGCGGTTCGACCTGGTCGGCTTCGACCCACGCGGAGTCGCGACGTCACGGCCGGCGATCTGGTGCAACTCCGACGCCGACAACGACCGGCTGCGTAAGGAAACCCAAGTCGACTACAGCCCGGCGGGTGTGGCGCACATCGAGCAGGAGACCAAGGAGTACGTCGCCCGCTGCGTCGCCAAAATGGGCAAGAAATTCCTGGCCAACGTCGGAACCGACAACGTCGCACGCGACCTCGATGCCATCCGGGAAGCGTTGGGCGACAACAAGCTGACGTTCCTGGGCTACTCCTACGGCACCCGGATGGGCGCCGCGTACGCCGAAGCCTTCCCCAAGAACATCCGGGCGATGATCCTCGACGGTGCGATCGACCCCAATGCCGACCCGGTCGAATCAGACTTGAGGCAGGCCAAGGGTTTTCAGGATGCCTTCGACAACTACGCCAAAGACTGCGCCAAATCTTCGACCTGTCCGCTGGGTACCGATCCGGCGAAAGCTGTTGACCGCTACCACGATCTGGTCTTCCCGATGGTCGACAAGAACAACCCGACGCGGGGTATACCCATGCGCACCAAAGATCCGCGCGGACTGAGCTACAGCGATGCGATCATCGGCACCATCATGGCGCTGTACTCGCCGACCTTCTGGCATCACCTGACTAGCGCGTTGACCGAGATGTCCCACCGCCATGGCGATGTCATGCTCGAACTGGCCGACCTCTATATGCGTCGCGACAAACTCGGCCATTACAGCAACTCCACCGATGCGCGGGTAGCGGTCAACTGTGTGGACCAACCGCCCGTCAAGGATCGCGCGAAGGTCATCGACGAGGACCGCCGCTCCCGCGAGGTCGCGCCGTTTATGAACTACGGAAAGTTCACCGGCGACGCGCCACTGGGCACGTGCGCTTTCTGGCCGGTACCGCCGACCAGCAAGCCGCACCCCATCTCGGTGCCCAATCTGACCCAGACGCTGGTGGTGTCCACCACCCACGATCCGGCGACGCCCTATCAGGCCGGCGTTGACCTGGCCGGCCAGTTGAAGGGTGGGCTGCTCACCTACGACGGCACCCAGCACACGGTGGTGTTCCAGGGCAACAGCTGCATCGACGACTATGCGACGGCTTACCTCGTCAGCGGTACTGTGCCGTCGAAGGGCGCGAAGTGCTAGTTCGACGACGATGCAGGGCGGAACGCCCTCAGGGGGAGTCGGACCAGTGGGTCTAGCTGCGCCCGCGGTCGGCTTCGGCCGCGAAACATCACGCCCGCGCAGTAAATAACGAGATCAAGGTGTGACCAATACCGAACACGGCCCGTGGCCGAAGCGTGCCACGATTGACCACCATGTGGCGCATGAGACCAATGAGCTCTGCGCTGCTTTCTCTCGTGTTGACGTCGTCGGTGGCGGTGTTTGCGTCGCCGCTGTCCGCGGCGACGCCGGGGTACGACGCGGGCCCGACGCCCGGCCCCGCCGCGCCGCAGCCGGGGTGGGCGCCGCAGTTGAAGTGGGGCAGTTGCAGCCAGGTCGTCAAAAGCCCCAAGGACGTGCCCGGCGCACAATGCGGGACGGTCGCAGTCCCCGTCGACTACGCGAATCCTGCTGGCGCGCAGGTGCAATTGGCGGTGATCCGCATTCCGGCGACCGGGCCGCGGATCGGTGCGTTGCTGGTCAACCCGGGCGGGCCCGGGGCGTCGGCGGTCGACATGGTCGCCTCGATGGGGCCGGACCTGGCGGGCTCCGAAGTCAGCCGTCGCTTCGATCTCGTCGGTTTCGACCCGCGCGGCGTCGGTCATTCGACGCCCGGCGTGCGCTGCCAGACAGACGCCGAGTTCGACGCCTACCGCCGCGACCCGATGGTCGACTACAGCCCGGAAGGTGTGGCGCACATCGAGCAGGTCTACCGGCAGATCGCTGCGCGCTGCGTCGCCCGCAACGGCTCGGCGTTCCTGGAGAACGTCGGAACCGCTTCTGCCGCACGCGATATGGATGCGGTTCGCGAAGCGCTCGGCGATAACCAGATCGACTACCTGGGCTACAGCTACGGTACCGAACTGGGTACCGCGTACCTCGAACGCTTCGGTGACCACGTCCGGTCGATGGTGCTCGACGGTGCCATCGACCCGAGCATCGGCCCGATCGACGAACTGATCAACCAGCAGGCCGGGTTTCAGACCGCGTTCAACGACTACGCCGCGGACTGCGCCCATTCGGCCGACTGCCCGCTGGGCACCGACCCGAACCAGTGGGTCGTCCGCTACCACCAGTTGATCGACCCGCTGGTCACCCGGCCCGCGCCGACCCCGGAAGGCCGGCCCCTCGGCTATTCCGATGCGATCACGGGCACCATCAACGCGCTCTACACCCCGCAGTTCTGGAAGTACCTGACCAGTGGCCTGCTCGGTCTGCGACGCGGTACCGATCCCGGGGATCTGCTCGTGCTCGCCGACGAGTACTACGGTCGCGACGCCAAGGGGCACTACAACAGCTCGCAGGACGCATTCAATGCGATCCGCTGCGTCGACGCGCCCGAGCCGACCGACCCGGCGACATGGGCCGACACCGATCAGCGGATCCGTCAGGTCGCGCCGTTCTCGTCCTTCGGCCAGTTCACCGGTCACGCACCCCGCGACCTCTGCGCGCTGTGGCCGGTGCCGGCGACATCGGCGCCGCACCCGGCCGCACCGGCGGCCCCGGGCAAGGTGATCGTCGTGTCCACCACCCACGACCCGGCCACCCCGTACCAAGCCGGAGTCAACCTGGCTCACCAACTGGGTGCCGATCTGATCAGCTTCGAGGGCACCCAACACACCGTGACGTTCAACGGAAACGAGTGTGTGGACAACGCGGTGGTGCGTTACTTGGTCGATGGCATTGCGCCAGGAAACTTAAGGTGTTAAGCCGCGCCGGTAACACAGATTTAACGCTGTATGCATACTGTTCCAGGTATGGATCGACAAAAGGAATTCGTGCTCCGCACGCTGGAGGAACGGGACATCCGATTCGTCCGGCTGTGGTTTACCGACGTGCTCGGTTTCCTCAAGTCTGTTGCGATCGCGCCCGCCGAACTTGAGGGCGCATTCGAAGAAGGCATCGGCTTCGACGGGTCGTCCATCGAGGGCTTCGCCCGGGTTTCGGAGTCCGACACCGTCGCGCATCCCGACCCGTCGACGTTTCAGGTGTTGCCTTGGACCGACCGCTCCGGTCATCACCACTCGGCCCGGATGTTCTGCGACATCAAGATGCCCGACGGCTCGCCGTCGTGGGCGGACCCGCGCCACGTCCTGCGTCGTCAGCTAGGCAAAGCCAACGACCTGGGTTTCTCCTGCTACGTACATCCCGAGATCGAATTCTTCCTGCTGGAAGCCGGTCCCGAAGACGGGACCGAACCAGTGCCGGCCGACAACGCGGGCTACTTCGACCAGGCCGTGCACTCGGCCTCCAACTTCCGTCGCCACGCGATCGACGCGCTGGAATCGATGGGCATCTCGGTCGAGTTCAGCCATCACGAAGGTGCGCCCGGCCAGCAGGAGATCGACCTGCGCTTCGCTGACGCGCTCTCGATGGCCGACAACGTGATGACGTTCCGGTACCTCATCAAAGAGGTTGCACTGAACGAGGGAGCGCGAGCGACCTTCATGCCCAAACCTTTTGGCCAATATCCCGGCTCGGCCATGCACACCCACATGAGCCTGTTCGAGGGCGAGGTCAACGCGTTCCACAGCCCGGACGACCCACTGCAGCTTTCCGATGTCGCCAAGTCGTTCATCGCCGGCATTCTCGAGCACGCCAGCGAGATCAGCGCCGTCACCAACCAGTGGGTCAACTCCTACAAACGGCTGGTGCTCGGCGGCGAAGCCCCCACCGCGGCGTCGTGGGGCGCTGCCAACCGCTCGGCGCTGGTTCGCATCCCGATGTACAGCCCGAATAAGACCTCGTCGCGACGCATCGAGGTGCGCAGCCCCGATTCGGCCTGCAATCCCTACCTGGCGTTCGCCGTGCTGCTGGCGGCCGGGCTGCGCGGTGTCGAGAAAGGCTACGTCTTGGGCCCGCAGGCCGAGGACAACGTCTGGGACCTCACACCGACCGAGCGCCGCGCGATGGGTTACCGCGAGCTGCCGTCCAGCCTCGACGAGGCGTTGCGGGCCATGGAAAGCTCCGAGCTCGTCGCGGAAGCGCTGGGGGAGCACGTGTTCGACTTCTTCCTGCGCAACAAGCGCGCGGAGTGGGCCAACTACCGCCGCCACGTCACCCCCTTCGAGCTGAAGACCTACATCTCGCTGTAGACGCGTGCCGCTGATCAGGACGCGTCCGGATCTCAAGACGACTGCGCTACCGTCAAAGGCGTGAACCAACCAGTGACAGAACGGCCGAAGGTCCCCAGCCTCGGCCGCCTCGGGTTGGTCGACGACCGCGCGAGTGCCAATTTGGCCCAGCTGGGCTGGAACACCGAAGAGCACATCGATCTGCTGTGGTCGCTGTCGCGGGCACCCGACGCCGATGCCGCCCTGGGCGCGATGGTGCGGCTGTCCGAGGCGCTGGGCGACAGCTGGCCTGAGCTCAACCAGGCAATGGCCGACGACCGCTGCCTGCGTGGCCGGCTGTTCGGTGTCCTCGGGTCGTCGCTGGCGTTGAACGACCACCTGGTCGCCCATCCGCAGGCCTGGCATCTCTTGCAGGGCAACGTGAAGCTGCCGTCACCCGAGAAATTGCGGGCCGATTTCGCCGCGTGCGTTGCCGAACCCCCCACCGCTGCCGGCTCGGTGGTGTGGCGGCTGCGCGAGCTGTACCGCAATCGGTTGCTGGTGCTGGCCGCAATGGACCTCGCCCCGGTCGTCGAGAACGAGCCGGTGCTGCCCTTCCAATCGGTGGGCGCACACCTGGCCGACCTCGCCGACGCCGCGCTCGGGGCGGCGCTGTCGGTCGCCGAAACCACGGTCTGCGGCAGCGACACTCCGCCGCGGCTGGCAATCATCGCGATGGGTAAATGCGGTGCGCGCGAACTGAATTACGTCAGCGATGTCGACGTCATCTTCGTTGCCGAGCCTTCCGACCCGGTCTCCGCGCGGATCGCCGGCGAGACGATGCGGCTGGCCTCGGAAGCTTTCTTTCAGGTCGATGCCGGCCTGCGCCCGGAGGGCCGGCACGGCGAACTGGTCCGCACCCTCGACTCGCATGTCGCCTACTACCAGCAGTGGGCCAAGACCTGGGAGTTTCAGGCGCTGCTCAAGGCGCGACCGGCCGCCGGGGACGCCGAATTGGGCAAGCAGTACATCGACACGCTGATGCCGATGGTGTGGAACGCCTGCGAGCGTAAGGATTTCGTGCCCGAGGTCCAGGCGATGCGCCGACGGGTGGAACAGCTGGTGCCCGCCGACGTTCGGAACCGTGAGCTCAAACTCGGCACCGGCGGGCTGCGCGACGTCGAGTTCGCGGTGCAGCTTCTGCAACTCGTGCACGGCCGCAACGACGAATCCCTGCACGTGGCCTCGACGGTCGACGCGCTGGCCGCGCTGGGCGCAGGCGGCTACGTCGGTCGTGACGACACGGCGAACCTGACCGCGTCATACGAGTTCCTTCGCCTGCTCGAGCACCGGCTGCAGTTGCAGCGACTCAAGCGCACACACCTGCTGCCGGCCCCCGACGATGACGAGGCGATGCGCTGGCTGGCCCGCGCCGCGCATGTCCGCCCCGACGGCCGCCACGACCGGCTCGAAGTGCTCCGCGACGAACTGAAACGCCACCACCTCCGGGTGTCGCGGCTGCACACGAAGCTGTTCTACCAACCGCTGCTGGAATCGCTTGCGCCAGAAGGCCTGGAGTTCTCCGAAGGGATGACACCCGCGGCCGCCGAGCGCCAGCTGGCCGCCCTCGGCTACGAGGCTCCGCACAGCGCGCTGACCCACCTGTCGGCGCTGATCAACCAGAGCGGTCGTCGGGGCCGCGTGCAGTCGGTGCTGCTGCCCCGACTGCTGGACTGGCTGTCTGACACTCCCGATCCCGACACCGGGCTGCTGGCCTACCGCCGGCTCAGCGAGGTGATGGTCTCGCAACGCTGGTATCTGTCCACGCTGCGGGACAAGCCGTCAGTGGCCAAACGATTGATGCATGTGTTGGGCACGTCGACCTACGTGCCGGAGTTGCTGATGCGTGCGCCGGAGGTCGTGCAGAACTACAGCGACGGGCCGGAGGGGCCGAAGCTGCTGGACGTCGATCCCGAGACGGTGGCCGGCGCACTGGTGGCCTCGGCCGGCCGGCAGAGCGACCCGATGCGCGCCATCGCCGTCGCGCGTTCGCTGCGCCGTCGCGAACTGGCCCGCATCGCATCGGCCGATCTGTTGGGCATGCTCGACGTCACCGACGTGTGCGCGGCGCTGACCGCGGTCTGGGTCGCGGTGCTGCAGGCCGCGCTGGACGCGGTGATCAAGGCCAACCTTCCCGAGAGAGGCGACGCTCCGGCGGCGATCGCGGTGATCGGGATGGGTCGGCTCGGCGGTCGCGAGCTGGGCTACGGATCCGACGCCGACGTGCTGTTCGTCTGCGAGCCGGCCGATGTGGTTCAGGATTCGGACGCGGTGAAGTGGGCGGTGACGGTGGCCGAGCAGACCCGCGCGCTGCTGGGCACCCCGAGTGCGGACCCGCCACTGGAGGTCGACGCCAATCTGCGGCCCGAGGGTCGCAGTGGTCCACTGGTCCGCACGCTCGCGTCCTACGCCGCCTACTACGAGCAGTGGGCGCAGCCCTGGGAGATCCAGGCGCTGCTGCGGGCCGACGCGGTGGCCGGTGACCCGGATCTTGGTCAGCGGTTCCTGCACCTGGTCGACAAGACGCGCTATCCCTCCGGAGGGGTGTCCACCGAGGCGGTCCTGGAGATCCGGCGGCTGAAGGCCCGCGTCGACTCCGAGCGGTTGCCGCGCGGGGCCGACCCGAAGACCCACACCAAACTGGGTCGCGGGGGACTGGCCGACATCGAATGGACCGTGCAGTTGCTGCAACTGCGCTACGCCAGCGAGATCGAGGCGCTGCACAACACCTCGACGTTGGAGAGCCTGGACGCCGCGGCCGAGGCCGGCCTGATCCTGGGCGAGGATGCCGACCTGCTGCGGGAGGCATGGCTGACCGCGACGCGGGCCCGCAACGCGCTCGTGCTGGTTCGCGGCAAACCCACCGACCAGTTGCCCGGACCCGGACGGCTGCTCAACACCGTTGCGGTGGCGGCCGGCTGGGCGAGAAACGGTGACGGCGGCGAATTCCTGGACAACTACCTTCGGGTAACGCGGCGCGCAAAAGCGGTCGTGCACAAGATCTTCGACGAATGAGCCAGCCCCGGCCGCGGTGTACCGCAGGCCTCGGTGTTAGTAAAGAGGCAACGGTCGGCTGCTGACGTAGGCCCGCCATGAGCGCGAGGAGGCGGGATTGGACCTGAACATCCCCTATGAGGTGATGAGCGCCGATGAACACGATCGGCTCGCGGCGATCTACGGCCCGCTCACCGAGGACGTACGCGAACTGATCGACGCGGCGCTGCGCACTGAAGCCGACCCTGACGCCATCGAGGCCGCCCGGGCCGCGATCCGGTCGGCCACGGACGTGTTGCGCAGCAAGCAACGTGACGAGGTTCGGATCGTGCGCCACGCGGTCGGGGGACGGCCCGTGGTGTGGGGCAACGCGGTGGTCGGCTTGCGCAACGCCATCGCACCCCCGCTGACCGTCCAGCACGGCGGCGACGGCTCCTCGTGCTGGAGCGAGTTCACGCTCAACTCCGCATACGAAGGTCCGCCCGGCTGGGTGCACGGGGGCGTCTGCGCCTTAGTGCTCGACCATGTGCTCGGCGAGGCTGCCAGTTCCGGCCTGACCAAGCCGTTGTTCACCGGCACCCTGACGCTTCGCTTCGTCCGCGGGACACCGTTGGGCAGGTTGCGTGCCGAAGCCGCCATCGAGCGCACCGAAGGCGTCAAATCCTTTGTCTCCGGACATCTTTCCGACGCAGACGGGGTCACCGTCGAAGCCGAGGGTATCTTCATCACGCCGTCGTGGGCGCGGGCCGCTGAATGAAGTTCTACGTCAGCAGCGCGTTCCTGGACACCAAGGAGATCGTCGAGGTCGCCAAGGTCGCCGACGATCTGGGCTACGACGGCATGGCGATACCCGATCACATCGTCAACCTGGAAACGCTGAACACCCCGTACCCCTACACCAGAAACGGCGAGCGTCGCTGGCAGCCGTTCACCGAATGGCCCGACCCGTGGGTGCTGGTCGGCTCCCTGGCACAGGTCACGACCCGGCTGCGGTTCGTCACCACGGTCTACATTCCGGCGATGCGCAATCCGTATTCGGCGGCCAAAGCCATTGGTACCGCGGCATATCTGGCCGAGGGGCGGGTCGAGCTCGGTATCGGCGTCGGCTGGTGTGAAGAGGAATTCGACCTGATGGAGCAGCCCTTCGCCAAGCGGGGCAAGCGCACCGACGAGATGCTCGACCTGATGCGGACGCTGTGGTCGCCGGACTGGACGGAATTTGACGGCGAGTTCTATCAGACGCCAAAGCTCGAGATGCAGCCCACGCCACCGCGGATACCCATCTACGTCGGTGGCCTCAGCGAGATCGCGCTGCGTCGTGCAGCTCGGTACGACGGCTGGATCGGCGACCTGATCAACACCGACCAGGCGATCACCGCCGCGAACCGGATACGAGAACTACGGGCCGAAAAAGGTTTGCAGATGGATGATTTCACTATTCTGACACCTCTGACCGATGCTTTTACCGCTGCCCACTACCGGCGGGCGGAGGACGCCGGGATCACCGGGATCCTGACCATGCCGTGGATGTTCTACTCCGGCCCGGACGCCACGCTGGCGCAGAAGGTCGACGGCATGCAGCGGTTCCGCAAGGACCTCGGCCTCGACGCCTGAGGGTGTGCCTGCATGATGAAGGCTATGTCGGAAATCAGGCCGTACCGCATCGACGTTCCCGCCGCCGTTCTCGACGATCTGCAGGAGCGCCTGGCGCGCACCCGATGGCCCGAGGCCGAGACCGTCGACGACTGGAGCCAGGGCATCCCGCTGAGCTACACCCGCGAGCTGGCCGACTACTGGGCCGACTCTTACGACTGGCGCATTAGGGAGGACGCGCTGAATCGCTTCGACCAGTACATCACCGAAATCGATGGCCTGGACCTCCATTTCATCCATCAGCGCTCAGCGCACGACGATGCGCTGCCGCTGCTGATCACCCACGGCTGGCCTGGCTCGGTGGTGGAGTTCCACAAGGTGATCGAGCCGCTGGTCAACCCGCCGTCGGGGCGCGCCGAGGATGCCTTCCACGTGATCTGCCCGTCGCTGCCCGGCTACGGGTTTTCCGCCAAGCCCACCGGCACCGGCTGGGGTGTGGAGAAGATCGCCGAGGTGTGGGAGACGTTGGTCGGCCGGCTCGGCTACGAACGCTACGGCGCCCAGGGCGGTGACTGGGGTGCCGCGGTGACGACGCAGATCGGCCGCAACGGCGGTCACTGCGCGGGCATTCACCTGAACATGCCGATCGCCAAGCCAGTTGCGGGATCTGACGAATTCAGCGAGGACGACCAGCGGGCCCTGGCCGCCTACGTCGAACACCGCAAGTGGGGCACCGGCTATTCCAAGCAGCAGTCAACCCGGCCGCAAACCCTCGGCTACGGATTGGTCGACTCGCCGGTGGGGCAGCTGGCGTGGATTGTCGAGAAATTCTGGGCGTGGGCGGACTGCGGCGGGCATCCCGAGAATGTGCTCACCAAAGATGAACTGCTCGACAACGTGATGCTGTACTGGGTCACCGCGAGCGGCGCATCGTCGGCCCGCCTGTATTGGGAGAGCTTCAACAAATTCGTCAGCGATGGACGGGTGGAGCTGCCGACCGGAGTCGCCGCCTTTCCGAAGGAGATCTTGCGCACCCCGCGAGCCTGGTGCGAAGCCGCGTACAACATCACCCACTGGACGACGATGCCGAGGGGCGGCCACTTCGCCGCCTTCGAGCAACCGGAACTGTTCGTCGACGACGTCCGGAAGTTCTTCGCGACAGTGCGGTAAGGCTCAGCGCCGCAACCGGACTCGCCGTCGGCCCTCGAGTGCGTACGGGCCGCCGCCGGTGAAGACCAGCAACAGGAACGCGAAGCAGAACATCACCGAGTCTTCGCCGTGGTTGTTGATCGGCCAGAACCCGTGCGGGAAGTGGGCGGTGAAATACGCGAACGCCATCTCGCCGGACGCCAGAAACGCCGCGGGCCGGATGAACAACCCGACGGTGATCAGTGCGCCGGTGATCAGCTCGATCCAGCCCGCGTAGAAGTCTGGCCACTGTCCAACGGCCGCAACGTGACTCGCAGCCGGCCAGCCGATCACCGAGGACAGTCCGTGGCTGAGGAACAACAGCCCGAACACGATCCGGAACACCGACACGGCGATCGGCCGATACGAGTTCAGCCGGGCCTCGAGATTCTGCGCCATGCGCCGACAATACGTGTCAGAGCTGCATCCAGACCGACTTGGTCTTCATGTACATGTCGATGCCCTCTTTGCCGAATTCGTGCCCCCAGCCGGACTGCTTGTGGCCGCCGAACGGCACGTCGTGGTCAAAGACCAACTGGCAGTTGACCTGCACGCTGCCCGCCTGCATGCGCTTGACGAGCCGGTGGGCGCGGCTGAGGTTCTCGGTGTAGGCGGTGGCGGCCAGGCCGTAGGTGGTGTCGTTGGCCATGGCGATGGCCTCGTCCTCGTCGTCGAACGGCAGGATGCTGACCACCGGGCCGAAGATCTCCTGTTGGTAGAGCCGCATGCCCGGGTCGACGTTGGTCAGCACCGTCGGATGGACGAAGTAACCCTTGCGATCCAGGCGGTGCCCGCCGGTGACCACCTCGACGCCCTCGGTCTTGCCCTCGTCGATGAAGCCCATCACCCGGGTCAGTTGCTTCTGGCTGATCAGTGGACCGCTGACGCAACCCTCCTCGCTGGGTGCGCCCAGCTTGAAGGTGTTGGCCATCATCGAGATGCCTTCCACCACACGGTCATACACGCCCCGCTGAGCGAAGATCCGTGATCCGCAGACGCAGCCCTGGCCGGAGTGCACGAAGATGCCCAGCGACGCCATCAGGATGGCCTTGTCGAGGTCGGCGTCATCGAAGATCAGCACCGGCGACTTGCCGCCGAGCTCGAGCGTGACCTTCTTCAGGTTGTCCGCCGAGGCCCGGACGATCTCCTTGCCGACCTCGGTCGAGCCGGTGAACGCGACCTTCTCGACGTCCGGGTGGGCGGTGATCGCGGCGCCCGCGGTGTGACCGTAGCCGGTCAACAGGTTGACCACACCCTCGGGCACGCCGGCCTGGTGGATCAGCCGGTCGAGCAGCAGAGCCGAAAGTGGAGTCTCCTCAGCTGGTTTGACCAGCAGGCTGCCGCCCGCGGCCAGCGCGGGTGCGAGCTTGGCGCTGGCGTTGAAGATCGGGCCGTTCCACGGGAAGATCAGGCCGACCACGCCGTAGGGCTCCTTGAGCGTGTAGGCGTGCATGTTGACGAACGCGTCGGTGGCGATGCCGTCGGTCTTCACGTCGTAGGCAACACCGTTGAGCTTGGAACACCAGCCGGCGTAGTAACGGAAGAACTCCGCGCAGGTGGACATCTGCAGGGTGGCTTGCAGCAGCGGCATCCCGGTGTTCAGCGAGTCGAGTTGAGCGAACTCGTCGGCGTGCTCGTCGATCAGGTCCGCGATCTTCCACATCACCTTGGCCCGCTCGCGGCCCGGAAGCTGGGACCAGACGCCCGACTCGAACGACGACTTCGCCCGCGCGGCAGCCTCGTTGACCGCGTCTTCGCCGCAGTCGGTGAACTCGGTGATGGTCTCCTCGGTGGCGGGATCGATGACGGAAATGACGTCACCCGAGCCGGGCCGCTTACGGATGTCGTCCAAAACTGCCTGCAGCGTCATCTGTCGCCTCTCTGCGTTGCCGATGCTGGGCACTTGCTTAGCATCGGTGACGATACCCGGTCAAGGCGGGCGTCGATCACGGGCTCAGGAGCCGAGGGCCTGACTGGGCAGAGCCGTGAGCCGCTTCTGCTCAACGCCGTTCACCCGGTTGGTCAGGTGCTTAGGTCTCGTGGGATTGCCAAAGCTCTTTGGTCAAGACTTGCAGACAAAGCTTTTGCCAGGATTTCACTATTCTTCATGTGTTTACTGCACACTTACGGCACTATCACCGCGGACTAAAGGACGTCGCATGCACTCACCTCGCTGGCTGGCCAGAATCATGATCCCGATCGTCGTCGGCTCCGCGCTGGCTACCAGCGCCCCGACCGCGTCTGCCGACCCACTTGCTGACTCGTACCTCAACCAACTCCGCGGCGCGGGCCTTACGTGGCCGGAAGGCCACGAGCAGGCGCTGATCGGGACGGCCTTGCTTGTCTGTGACGACCTCGGTTGGGGTTGGACACCGCAGCAGATCGCCAACCAGATCCACGCCAATCTGGACCCGGAAGACATCCATGTGCACGACGTCGGAGCCATGGTGAATATCGCGCACGCGGTCTACTGCCCGAATCAACGGTGCTGGGCTCCGCACTGCTGAGCAGTTCACCCAGACGCGAAAGGCGCGGACGCTGCGGTTAGGCGACCGCGCCTTTCGTACCCGTCGTGCCTATGGACGTCCTGTTGTCACTCGGGTTGAATTAGATACCCAGTAGATGGCACCGAAGAGATGGAAATCCTGCCGTGCGCACCGGCATCACCAGTCTTGCAGGCGCTCTGGTCAGCGCCTCGGTGCTGACCTCCGCCGTTTTTTGCGCCGGCGCGGCCGGCGCCGACCCCAGCCAGCAGGATCAGTTTGTGGCGCTGCTCGAGGCAGATCAGGTTCCGCTGGTCGACAACTTGCCCGCGCTCGTTGCCCGGGCCCATCAAATTTGTAAAGAACTCAACAGCGGCACCTCGGTCTACACCGTGCTCGACGAAGAGATGAACGGCATATTCGAGGACGATCCGGCTCTCCGCTCGGAGTCCGCTCGGGTTCATCGAACCGCGATCAGATTCATCGCCGTATCGGCGGAGGTCTACTGCCCAAGCCACCTCACCGATCCGTATGTCAGCGACGACGTCGGCTTCTCCAGCCTTGATCCCGTGGCCGGACGACGTCACCGGGCGTAGATGCGGATAGCCGGCGCAGCGCTGCGCGTCGATGCAAAAGGCGCGGGCACTCGGATGAGCGCCCGCGCCTTTTGGTAGCCGCCGAGTTACACGTCGTAGTAGAGCGCGAACTCGTAGGGGTGCGGACGGATCTGCACCGGCAGGATCTCGTTCTCGCGCTTGTAGTTGATCCACGTCTCGATCAGGTCGGACGTGAAAACGCCTCCCTCGGTGAGGTATTCGTGGTCCTCTTCCAAGCGGTCGATCACTGCCGACAGCTGCGTCGGAGCCTGCGGGATGTTCGCAGCCTCCTCTGGCGGTAGCTCGTAGAGGTCCTTGTCGACCGGAGTCTGCGGCTCGATCTTGTTCTTGATGCCGTCCAGGCCGGCCATCAGCATGGCCGCGAACGCCAGGTACGGGTTGCCCGACGAGTCGGGGCAACGGAATTCGAGGCGCTTGGCCTTCGGGTTGCTGCCGGTGATCGGGATACGCACACAGGCCGACCGGTTGCGCTGGCTGTAGACCAGGTTGATCGGCGCCTCGAAGCCCGGGACCAGACGCTTGTAGGAGTTCACCGTCGGGTTGGTGAACGCCAGCAGCGACGGCGCGTGGTGCAGCAGGCCGCCGATGTAATGCCGCGCGGTGTCCGAGAGCCCGGCGTATCCGGTCTCGTCGTACATCAGCGGGTTGCCGTCTTTCCACAGCGACTGGTGGGTGTGCATACCCGAGCCGTTGTCACCGAACAGCGGCTTGGGCATGAACGTGACGGTCTTGCCCGCCTGCCATGCGGTGTTCTTGACGATGTACTTGTACAACTGCATGTCGTCGGCCGCGTGCAGCAGCGTGTTGAACTTGTAGTTGATTTCGGCCTGACCGCCGGTGCCCACCTCGTGGTGACCCTTCTCCAACGAGAAGCCCGCTGTGATCAGGTTCTGCAGCATCTTGGCGCGCAGGTCGACGTAGTGGTCGACCGGGGCCACCGGGAAATAGCCGCCCTTCGGGCGCACCTTGTAGCCGCGGTTGGGGCTTCCGTCGCGCTCGGTCGGCTCGCCGGTGTTCCACCAACCCGAGATCGCGTCGACCTCATAGAACGTGCCGTTGATGCTCGAGTCGAAGCTGACGGAGTCGAAGATGTAGAACTCGGCCTCGGCGCCGAAGTAGGCCGTGTCGGCGATGCCCGTGCTCTTCAGATAGTTCTCGGCCTTGCGGGCGACGTTGCGCGGGTCGCGGGAGTACGGCTCGAGGGTGAACGGGTCGTGCACGAAGAAGTTCAGGTTCAGGGTCTTGGCCGCAGTGAACAGGTCGATGTGCGCCGTGCCGGTGTCGGGGAGGAGCAGCATGTCGGATTCGTGGATGGACTGGAACCCGCGGATCGACGAGCCGTCGAAAGCGAGGCCTTCCTCGAACACGCTTTCGTCGAAGAACGAAATCGGAATTGTGAAGTGTTGCATGATGCCTGGCAGGTCACAGAACCGAACGTCGACGAATTCGACGTGCTCGTCTTTGGCCAGTTTGATGATGTCATCGGCCGTTTTTTCGGACACCGAAGCGCTCTCCTTTGCTGCGAGCTTCGAACCACTGTGGTCGCTGATGAGCTTTCCGTTACGTGGACGTAATTGAAAACCCGGTCAGACGCTATGGACGCAATGTTGCCTGAGTCAAACCTCGTGTTACATCTACGTTAAACCGCAGCACATCGCGCCTCGGGGTCTGGCCCGACCTGACCTTATTGTGGGGTCATGACCCGCAGCAACCGGCCCCCGCAATCCGGCGATTCGGAACAGTCGCAGGACTATCCGGGGAAGCCGCTCGGCTTGCCCGAGAGCGGGTCCGGCGCGCTGGCCGGACTGGGCCGCCGACTGGTCGCACTGCTCATCGATTGGTTCATCGCATACGGCTTGGCGCGTCTCACGGTCACCTTTGGTCTGTTGACGAGCCGGCAGTTTCTCTACGGGCAAGCCGGAGCCGCGGTCGTGCTGGCGATCTGGCTGGTGCTCGGCGTGCTGTCAGTGCGGTTATTTCAGTTCACCCCAGGGCAATTCGTAATGGGCCTGCGGGTGGCGTCGGTCGACGAGCGGCTGAACGTCGGCGTGGGCCGTGCTCTGGTCCGGGGGGTGCTGATCGCGTTCGTCATCCCCGCGTTGTTCGTCGACGTCGACGGGCGTGGCATTCAAGACCGGGTGACCGGCACCGCCGTCGTGCGGCGCTGAGCGCGCTAGCGGCGGCGGGCGGCGCGCTGGGCCCCACGCACCTTCGCGCCGGCGGGCATCGGCCCCTTCGGCATGGCGGCGGTCCCGGCCCGCGAGCCCAGGGCGGCCAGCCGCGATTCCAGCGAGTCCATCTGCTTGACGGTGATATTGGACGGCAACTTGGTCAGGTGGCGCTCCAGCTTGGCGAGCGGAACCTCGCCCTCACCATTACCGACGACGATGTCGTAGATCGGAACATCGCCGACCAGCCGAGCGGTGCGCTTCTTCTCCTGGGCGAGTAGCGGTTTGACCCGGCCGGCCGCACCTTCGCCGACCAGGATCACACCGGGCCGGCCGAGCACCCGGTGCACGGCATCAAGATGTCCGGTGGCGGCCACTCCGGGGGTCACGCGCCACTTGCCGCGCAGGTTGTCCAGTGCCCAGGCGGCGGCTCCGGCCTGACCGTCGGCCTTGCCGTAGACCGACTTCTGCGCGCGCCGGCCAAAGATGATGAAAGCCACCAATGCGCCGAGCACGACACCCAGTGCGGGCAGCGAGATCATCGCGAAGCCGCCGGCGAACACCCCGATCGCCACCGCGACGGTGACGATGAGGACGAACGCGCCGATCATGTATGGCAGCAGCCGCTTGTCTTCTTTGCGCTGGATGTTGAACGCCTGCCAGAGCTGACTGCGGCGTTCTTTGGCGGCTGCCTTGCGCGCGGCTTTCGCCTCGGCGCGGGCGGCTTTGCTCGGCTTGGCGCTACGGGATTTGGCCATAATCGCCAAGGATACTTACCGGCGCCGGTCAGCCCGGCTGCGCGGTGGGTGGCGCCTGGTGTCGGCGCTGGCTGGCTTGCTGGTACAGCCGTCCGGCCCGATACGAGGAACGCACCAGCGGGCCGGCCAGCACCCCGGCGAACCCGAGCTGCTCGGCGTAGCGCTCGTGGGAGACGAACTCGTCGGGATGAACCCAGCGGTCGACCGGATGATGCCGCGCCGTCGGGCGCAGGTACTGGGTGATGGTGACGATGTCGCAGCCGGCCTCGTGCAGATCGACCAGCGCGGCGTGTATCTCGTCGGGCGTCTCGCCCATCCCGAGGATCAGATTGCTCTTGGTGACCAGCCCGTAGTCGCGCGCGGCGGTGAGCACGCCCAGACTGCGCTCGTAGGAGAACGCCGGGCGAATGCGCTTGAAGATGCGCGGCACGGTTTCGAGGTTGTGCGCCAACACTTCTGGTCGGGATTCGAAGACCTCACGCAACTGATCCGCGTCCCCGTTGAAGTCCGGGATCAGCAACTCCACACCGGTGGACGGGTTGAGTTGTTTGATGGCGCGCACGGTCTCGGCGTACAGCCACGCCCCGCCATCGGGCAGGTCGTCGCGAGCTACGCCGGTCACGGTGGAGTACCGCAGGCTCATCGCCTGCACGCTCTCGGCGACCCGGCGCGGCTCGTCGCGGTCCAGCGGCGCGGGCTTGCCGGTGTCGATCTGGCAGAAGTCACACCGGCGGCTGCACACCTCGCCGCCGATCAGGAAGGTGGCCTCGCGGTCTTCCCAGCACTCGTAGATGTTGGGGCAGCCGGCTTCCTCGCACACGGTGTGCAAGCCCTCGCGGCGGACCAGCTTCTTCAGCTCGGTGTACTCGGGCCCCATCCGCAGCCGGGTCCTGATCCACGGCGGCTTGCGCTCGATCGGGGTCTCGGCGTTGCGCACTTCCAGGCGCAGCAGCTTTCGACCTTCGGGGGCAACGGTCACGCAGACGATGCTACGCGGGCGGAGCCGACGTCAGCGCCGGGCGACGATGCGCGCCGCGACGGCGGGCAGAGGAACCGGACTGGTAGCGCACTCTACCGGGAGCCGGCCGTCCAAGGCGTCACACACTGCGTCGGCGACCGCGGCCCGGACGTCTTCGACGCCCACCCGCCGGCCCAACTCGGTCGAGATCGACGTCACGCCGGCGTCACTGATCCCGCAGGGCACGATCGACTCGAACGCGCCGAGGTCGCAGTCGCAGTTGAGTGCGAAGCCGTGCAGCGTCGTCGCTCGCGAGACCCGCACCCCGATGGCGGCCACCTTGCGGTCCGGCCGGCCGTCTTCGGCCGGCACCCACACCCCGGAACGTCCGTCGATGCGACCCACCTGCAGGCCGACGTCGGTGCAGACTTTGATCAGGGCTTCTTCGATACGGCGAACGTAATTGACCACGTCGAGCGGTTCGGTCAGCCCGACGATCGGGTAGCCGACGAGCTGGCCCGGTCCGTGCCAGGTGATCTTGCCGCCGCGATCGGTGTCGATGACGGGTGTGCCATCGCTGGGGCGCTCCTCGGCGGCGGTGCGCCGCCCAGCGGTGTAGACCGAGGGATGCTCGAGCAGCAGCAACGCGTCGGGGGCGCCGGCTACCCGGGAGTCGGCCAACTCCTGCTGCAGTTGCCAGGCGACCCGGTAGTCGACAATGTCCATCTGACGAACGTCGATGGCAGCACCGCTCGATCGGATCGAACTCACACGCCGACCGTACAACTCGAACCTGGCGACAACCTGGCAGCCGTCAGGCGTCAGCGCGGGTCGCGGTGGCGTAGCGCAGCGCCTCGCCGACGGTGTTGTGGTGGAACAGGAAACCGGCTCGCTCCAAAACAGCGGGGATGGCGCGCTGCCCGCCCAGCAGGGTCTCGTCGGCGAACTCGCCGAGCGCGGCGCGCAGCGCAAACCCCGGCACCGTCAGCGGTGTGCGCCGGTTCACCGCCCGTCCCAGTGCCGCGGTGAATTCGGCGTTGGTGACGGGCGCCGGCCCGGTGAGGTTCACCGGACCGGACAGGCGATCGTCGGAGATCGCGAAGTGCAGCGCCCGCACGGTGTCTTCCAGGCTGATCCACGACAGGTACTGGCGTCCGCTCCCGATGCGTACGCCCAGACCCACCGAGAACAGCGGTCGCAGTTGACGAAGAGCGCCGCCGGCCGCAGCCAGTACGACGCCGGTGCGCGCCAGCACCACCCTGACGCCGGCGTCCCGCGCAGGCTGGGTGACCGCTTCCCAGTCCACACATAGTTGGGCTAGGAAACCGCTTCCCGCAGAGGCGGTTTCGTCGACCGCGTGGTCCTTGGTGTCGCCGTAATAGCCAACGGCGCTGGCGTTGACGAGCACGCCGACCCCAGCGTCGGCGACCGCCGCCGACAGCACCTCCGTCGGGGTGATGCGACTGTCGCGCAGGTTCTGTTTGAACGCCCCCGACCAGCGCCGCTGGGCGACGTTGATGCCGCACATGTTGACGACCGCGTCGACGCCGCCCAGGGCCTTGGTGTCGAGTTCACCGCTGTCGGGATCCCAGTGCAGTTCACTGGCATTGGCCGGTGCCCGGCGCACGATACGCAGCACCTCATGGTCCGCCGAGCGCAGCGCGTTCACCAGCGCCGATCCGATCAGGCCAGACGAGCCGGCGATCGCGACGGTTGCGGGCACGAGTCGAGCCCCCTCCTAGAGACCCAGATCGGCCTCGAACGCGCCTTCTTCGAGCCGATGCTTGATGGTGGTCACGAATCGTCCAGCGTCGGCGCCGTCGATCAGCCGATGGTCGTAGGTCAGCGGCAGCAGGCACACCGAACGCACCCCGATCGACTCGTTGCCGGTCTCGTCGACGACAACCCGGGGCCGTTTGACGATCGCGCCGGTGCCCAACATCGCGGCCTGCGGCGGCACCAGGATGGGGGTGTCGGTGAGCGCGCCCTGGCTGCCGATGTTGGTGATGGTGAAGGTGCCACCGGAGAGCTCGTCGGGCCGGAGGTCTCCCGACCGGGCGCGCGCCGCGATGTCGGCGACCGCGCGTGCCAAGCCGGCCAGCGACAGGTCGCCGGCGTTGTGGATGACAGGGGAGAGCAGGCCCTGCTCGGTGTCCACCGCGAAGCCGAGGTGCTCGGCGTCGTAGTAGGTGATCTCCTTGGTGTCCTCGTTGTAGCTGGCGTTGACGTTCGGGTGCACCTTGAGCGCATCGATCGCGGCGCGTGCGATGAACGGCAGGAAAGTCAGGTTCACGCCCTCGCGTTCGGCGAACGCCGTCTTCGCCCTGTGGCGCAGCGAGACGATGCGCGTCATGTCCACCTCGTGGACCTGGGTGAGCTGCGCGGTCGCCTGCAGCGATTCCCGCGTCTTTTTCGCGGTGATCTGGCGGATGCGGGTGGCCTTCTGGGTGGTTCCGCGCAGATGCGCCAGTGCGGGCGCGGGTGCCGGCGCGCTGGGTCTGGCGGCGGCCGGAGCTTGCGCGGCGGGTGTGGGTGCCGGTGCTTTCGCGGCTTGGTCCTGCCGGGCCCTCTGCTCGGCGGCGGCCAGCACATCCTGCTTACGGATACGCCCGCCGACACCGGTCCCGCTGAGAGTGCTGAGGTCGATGTTGTTCTCTGCGGCCAGTTTTCGAACCAGGGGAGTGACGTACGGGGTCCCGTCACCGGTCGACGACGGGGCTTCGGCGGCGGGTTGAGGTGCGGGTGCGGGCGCGGCCGGTGCTGCCGGCTTCGCGGCGGGTGCGGGCGGAGCAGGTGGCGACGGCGCAGGGGTGGGAGCCGGGGGCGCGGGCGGTGCCGGGGGAGCGGGTGGCGCCGGGGGAGCGGGTGGCGCTGGCGCGGCCTGCGGCGCTGGAGTCGCGGGTGCTTGAGCCGCGGCTCCTGCACCGGTGCCGATCCGGGCAAGTTCGCCGCCGACCGAGACCGTGACGTCTTCTTCGGCGGTGATGCTGATCAGCGTGCCCGCCACCGGTGACGGGATCTCGGTGTCGACCTTGTCGGTGGAAACCTCGACCAGCGGCTCGTCGACCTCGACCGTGTCGCCGACCTTCTTCAACCAGCGGGTCACCGTGCCTTCGGCGACCGACTCGCCGAGTTCGGGCATCAGTACCGGCCGTGAATCTCCGCTTGCGCCTTGGTCGTTGGCCGCCGGCGCGGCGGCTGCCGGTTGCGGCTCGGGTTCGGGCTGGGTTTCGGGTGCCGCCTGCGGCTCAGGTTCGGGGGCCGACTGGGCGGCAGGTTGTTCAGCGGGCTGTTCGCTGCCCTGGCTGCTGTCCGAGGCATCGCCGATGACGGCAAGCTCGCCGCCGATCTCGACGGTGTCGTCCTCGTGAGCCACGATCTTTGTCAGCACACCCGCTGCTGGCGAAGGGATCTCGGTGTCGACCTTGTCGGTAGACACTTCCAGCAGCGGCTCATCGAGCTCGACGGTGTCGCCTTCTTGCTTCAGCCACCGGGTAACCGTTCCCTCGGTCACGCTCTCACCAAGTGCCGGCATCTGCACTGAGAAGGCCATCTGAAGTCGACTCCTCGATTGATCGGTCGGTCGGCGTGGGTCGACCTCTGGCTTACCACAGCGCGGTGCAGGACAAGCTGCACCTCTGACTACCCGATCATCCTGTCACTTCGGTAACGGCGGCATACACCCAGGGCAAGCCCTCGGCGCGCGAAATCAGCCTCGCCCGGCAGGTCTCATCGCCGGGGAGTTCGCGGTGTGAGGCACATCTCATTCGAACCCAGGCTGAGGGCGCACCACACGACGGGGGCAGCGCCATTTGTCCAATTTGTTGGACTTCAATTCCGTATTCGCGGAACCGTGTCGCTGAAAAAGCGCGAAATAACCGGCATTTAACGCAAATGGGATTCCGGAATGCCGAAAACTTGGATATCTTGTTCCGCGTGTATCCCGATGACAGCGGCAAGGAACTTGCCACGGTGCTCTCTTATCTGGCGGGTCGTTCCCTGAGTAGGGAAGAGATCTGGACGGCGATGGAACTGCCCCGTTCGACGTACTACGACCAGTTGGACAAGGGAACCCTGATCACCGCCGATAACCTACGGGTCGCGGCAGCGAACCTCGGCATCAACCGTGCCGAGTTGCTGACCCGCTACCGGTTCATCGAGCCGGAAGAGGTCACCGCGCTGGCCGAAGAGATCCGAGGCAGCATGCAGGTGCATGCCGTCGCGGGTCTCGGCAGCGTCAAGACCCTTCAGCAGCCGACCAAGATCTCGGAGTGGCGCCCACGCTCCGACGCACCGCCGCTCTAAATTTCTCATTCGCACGAGGTACTGCTGTGGCACTTAGCGCACTCATCATCATCACCCTGGCGTGCATTAGCTGGAGCCTATGGATCCGTCGGCTCACCTGGCACTGCCGCTGGGAAGTTGCGGCGACGCTGAACCTTGCTCTGCAAGGAGTCGCGGTTGCGCTGATGTCGCCGATGGCCGCCAACACACTCGGGGTCGGCCTGCATGACCTCACCGGCGTGTGGAATCTGCAGAACTATCTCGGCCACGACTGCTACGTGGTGGCCGCGTCGGCGATTGTCTACAACGCGCTGGGCCGAATCGCCGACGACCACATGCTGCAGGCATCGTTCAAGCAGTACGTGGAACGTCCTGCCACACTCTGCATTCCGCTGCTGCTGGCCACGTTCACGCTCAGCCGCGGCAGCAAGGTGTACGCCCGGGACTTCTTCGCGCTGCCCACCGACTTCTGGTTGAGCGTCTACTGGCTGGTGTTGTGCGGGACCTTGATCTATCTACTCGTGTTCGGCTTCCGCGCCATGCTGGTGCTGCGCAAAGACCCGCGTTCGACGAGCATCGCCACGCTGTATCTGCTTGCCTGCGGCAGCGGCATCGCAGCCTGCACCGTGCGCATCCTCACGGCGCTGGTGCCTGCGATCCAGGGCCCGGTGGACGCGGCGCTGGTCTGGTTCTTCGCCTGTGCCTGCGGGGCGGGTTTCGCGCTGACATCGGCGTACTCCTGGCGACAGAAAGTCCGCTGGTTCAGCCGCCCGACGGTGAGCGGCTAACCGTTCGCAGCGATGTCCTCCAGCACCGCGAACATGGTGCGAGTCGGTACACCCGTGCCGCCTTTCGGCGTGTAACCCCAAGGGCCACCGGTGTTGTAGGCCGGCGCAGCGACGTCGATGTGCGCCCAGTCGACCCCGTCGGCAACGAACTCGCGTAGGAACACGCCCGCCACCAACATCCCGGCGAACCGCTGACCGCTGATGTTGGCCAGGTCCGCGACGGTTGATTTCAGGTCGTCCTTCAGTTCGTCCGGGAGTGGCATCGGCCAGCCGTTCTCGCCGATTCGCTGCGAGATTGCGGCCACCCGGTCGCGGAACTCCTCGCTGCCCATCACGCCGGGCGTGCGTGAGCCCAGTGCCACCGTTTGCGCGCCGGTCAGCGTCGACGTCTCGATCAGGTAGTCGGGGTCGTCCTCGCACGCCCGCACGATCGCGTCGGCCAGGATCAGTCGCCCCTCGGCGTCGGTGTTGAGGACCTCGACGGTCGTGCCGCCGTACTGGGTCAGCACATCGCCGGGGCGCTGCGCCGTCGCCGAGGGCATGTTCTCGGCCATCGGCACGGTGGCGATCACGTCGATCGGAAGCTCCAGCTGTGCCGCCAGCGTCACGGTCGCGATCACCGCCGCCGCACCGCCCATATCGGAGGTCATGTAGTGCATCGATGCCGCCGGCTTGATCGATATGCCGCCGGTGTCGAAGGTGACACCCTTGCCCACGAGCGCGACTCGCTTTGCCTGCTTGGGCTTTTTCGCCAGCTTCGCGCCGTGGTGGGAGAGCCGCACCAACCGCGGCAGCCGCGACGATCCCTGGCCGACACCGACAATGCCGCCGTAGCCGTTTTTCGTCAGAGCCTTGTCGTCGAGCACCTCTACCTCGAGCCCGACCGCATCACCCAAAGCCTTCGCGCGCCTGGCGAATTCGGCGGGGAAGAGGTGGCTGGGCGGGGTGTTGACCAAGTCGCGGGCGGTGGCGACGGCGGTAGCCACCGCCGCTGCGTGAACGACCTTGGCTTTGGCGGTCTTGTCAGAGGACAACACGGTGATCGTGCGCAGGCCCGCGTCCTTGGGAGCCGTCTTGTCGGAGCGGAACGCGGTGAACCGGTAACTGCCGAGAATCAACCCCTCGACGGCTGCCTCCAGCGTGCCCTCGCCGGGCAACGTGCCCAGCGTGGTGATCGCTGCCTCGGCCCCCCCGAGGGAGCGCGCCGCCGAACCGGTCGCGCGACGGATCAGGTCAGACGGCCACTCGTCGCGCATTTTGCCCAACCCGACCGTGAGCACGCTGGCCACCGGCAGCGACTTCACCACCAACCGGTGTACCTGCTCGACGGCGCCGGTGGCGTTGAGCGCCTGCAAGCCGTCCTCGATCTCGGTGACCGCCTCTTTGGGCAGTATCGAATCGGTCTCGGCAACGACGGCACCCGGTTCGTCGTTGAGATCCTCGGGACCCGACGACACCACAGGGACGATCAGCACCGCCGACTTGGCGCCGCGGCGGGGCAGCGAAGACGCGACGGAGACAGCGGGGGCCAGGTATCCGGGTTGTGTGCTCACGAATTCAACCCTAACGATCGTCGTATTCGGTCGCCTGCCGGCCGTGTTTCAGCCCTGTTCAAGCTATTGGTGCGACTAACATTTCGGCGATGCCAACGGGACAACTCGCTGATTCCTGCGTGCTGTGGACAGGCTTCGACATATCGATCGTGGCCAGAAATTACGCTCAGTTGGCCGGCGTCCTCGCAGGATTTGCGTTTGTCGTCATCAACCTCGTGCTCGATCGCGGCTACCGGCGGCGCGGCGACGGTAAGCCGCGCCCGGCATACGAGGTGCAGCATGAGACGCTGACCGGCGTCGCGCTCATGTGCGCGTTCCTCGGTCTGTTCCTGGCGGCCATCCAATACAGCTTGCTGGCCGGTGAGAATGGCTGCTCGCTCACCGGCGGTCGGGCGTCGTCGGCGGAATTGCTTGGCGCCATTTCTTTTGTGGCGTCGGTGTATATGTTGTTGTACGCCGTCGTGCAATTCGTGTCAGGCTCGGCAGGGACGCTGGCGAAGCATTGCGTTTTCATTGTGGCGGTGCTGGTTCCGCCCATCGCGGTGTTCTTCATCGAGGCGACGCTGTCCGACTTGGCGCTTGCTCTGGCGGACCAGACGCGCGAGCCGCTCGAGCCGCTATGGAGTGATGCGAACAACTTCGGTGTGCCGATCGCGCTGGCGGTGCTCCTGGTGTGCGCGACGGTATGGCGGACCGGACGAGCCAGGCGCATCTCGGAGTCGCCGTCAAGCGAACGAGTGCAGAAATTCCGGACGGCTCTGCCGTACATCACCGTGATCGTGGTGATCTCCGTGGTGGTGCGGGCGATTACTGCGCTACCGGTACGAAACCCCGCCGCCCATCTGGCCCCGGCCGAAGCCTGGCTGTGGGTCGCGATATTCGCCGCTCTGCTGGTGGCCCAAAGCACGGCGCTGTCGTTGCAGACCGGCGTCGAGGTCGCTCACGAGGAGCGCCCCAGCTCGTAAACGGTCACGTGCGCATCGAAACCCTTGAGCTGCAACGGTTCTTGAGCGACCGCGGGCCAGTCTGGCAGCTGCTCGTTCAACTCGGCCGAGGCCAGGACCTGACCCGGCGCGGCGGCTGCCACCAGCCGGGCGGCCAGGTTGACCGCGTTGCCGAAATAGTCACCGCTCAACGCCAATATCTCGCCGAAGGCCAAGCCGGCCCGCACCTGCAGGTCGGCCTCGCGCGCCCGCGGATGGTCGACGAGGTCGATCGCAGCCTTTGCCAGCCGTGCCGGGTCGGCGTTGACCCACATCACCGCGTCGCCGAGGAACTTCACGATCCGCCCGCCCTCGGCGTGGACCACGTCGGCGGTGGTCGCGCCGAATTCGTCGAGCAGCGCCGACAACTCGGCCGTCGTCAGCGTCTGGGTCAGCGCCGTGAAGCCGGACAGATCGGCGAACCCGACGCCGCAGACCAGACCCGCCGACGGGCCGCCGGTCACGCCCTCGATGAAGGTTCGGGTGCCGACCAGATGATGGCGGTGGATCGAGTCGATCATCTTTCCCAGGCGCGGAACGAAGCCGGCCACCTCCCGATATGCCTGTGCGGTGGCGAGCTCGTCGCCGGTGTGTCCCAGCCAGAGCCGCGGTGTCGCGGTCCGGATCATTGACGAGACGGCCTCGGCCAGCCGGGCGACTGACGCGCCGAGCACCCGCAAGTAGCCGTCCGCGGCATCCTCACCCATCTGCGCCCGCATCGCCACCCACGTCGCCAGGCTGTCGACATCGGCCTGGCTCAGCATCTGGGTATCCGCCCCGTCGGCGGTCAGGCCGAGCATCGACCAGGCGTGCTCGACCTCGGTGACCGGGACCCCGATCGACTCGGCCGCGTCGCGCAGCGTGAAGGTCTGCGGGCCCGACCGCAGCAGCGCGTCGCCGGCCAACCCGAAAAGCCGGCCGCGTTGCTCGGCCTCGGCCATCTGCGCCACGGTGAAGCCGAGACCGGCCAGGTACTCGAGCAGGCCCGCTCGAGCGTGTGCATCGGCGATTCCGGCGGCCTGTACGGCCTCGAAGTCCAGTGAATCGACCACCGGCCAAGTGTGCCAGTCGCGACTCGCATTAGGGTGAAATGTCGTGAGTAACGAACTGCTGAAGGGTCCGCTGGACGAGCGTCATCACGAACTCGGCGCAAGCTTCGCTGAATTCGGCGGGTGGCTGATGCCCGTCTCCTACGCCGGCACGGTCGCCGAACACACTGCGACCCGCAACGCCGTCGGTCTGTTCGACGTCAGTCACCTGGGCAAGGCACTGGTCAAGGGCCCCGGCGCCGCTGCGTTCGTCAACTCCACGCTGACCAACGACCTCGATCGTATTCAGCCGGGCAAGGCGCAATACACGTTGTGCTGCAACGACTCTGGCGGTGTCATCGATGATCTGATCGCCTACTACGTTTCGTCCGACGAAATCTTCCTGGTGCCCAACGCCGCCAACACCGCCGCCGTGGTCGCTGCCCTGAAAGCCGTTGCGCCCGCGGAGTTGACCATTACAGACGAGCACCGGTCCTACGCCGTGCTGGCCGTGCAGGGCCCGCGGTCGACGGAGGTGCTGACCGGGCTGGGTCTGCCCACCGACATGGACTACATGGGCTACGCCGACGCTGAATTGGAAGGCGTGCCGGTTCGGGTGTGCCGCAGCGGCTACACCGGCGAGCACGGCTACGAGCTACTGCCGCCGTGGGATTCTGCCGGCGCGGTGTTCGACGCACTCCACGCCGCGGTGACGCGAGCCGACGGGCAACTGGCCGGTCTCGGGGCGCGGGACACGTTACGCACCGAGATGGGTTATCCGCTGCACGGTCACGAACTCTCGGAGGATATTTCGCCGCTGCAGGCCCGGTGCGGTTGGGCGATCGGCTGGAAGAAGGATGCTTTCTTCGGCCGCGACGCGCTGCTGGCCGAGAAAGAATCGGGGCCGCCGCGTCTGCTTCGCGGCCTGAAGGCAGTCGGCCGCGGTGTGCTCCGGCCCGACCTGAACGTTCTCGACGGAGACAAGACGGTCGGTGTCACCACATCGGGCACCTTCTCCCCGACGCTGAAAGTCGGTATTGCGTTGGCGCTCATCGACGTCGACGCGGGTATCGAGGACGGCCGCCACGTCAGCGTCGACGTTCGCGGTCGCGGCATCGAGTGCGAAGTCGTCAAGCCGCCGTTCGTCGACGCGAAAACTCGCTAGCCCCCGGTTATACAATCGCGTGATGAGCAGCGACGTCCTCGGGTTCACGGTTTCCCGCACCGCTGACCCGGCCAGCGACGACGAGCGCCAAGCGATCCTCGCCGACCCGGGCTTCGGCAGATACCACACCGACCACATGGTGTCGATCGACTACTCCGAGGACCAGGGTTGGCACGACGCGCGGGTCGGCGCCTACGGGCCGATTGAGTTGGACCCATCGGCGATCGTGTTGCACTACGCGCAGGAAATCTTCGAAGGACTCAAGGCGTATCGCTGGGCCGACGGGTCGGTCGTGTCGTTCCGCGCCGAGGCCAACGCGGCGCGGCTACGGAACTCGGCCAAGCGGATCGCAATTCCCGAACTGCCCGACGGGCTGTTCCTGGAGTCGTTGCGACAACTGATCGCCGTCGACAATGTCTGGGTGCCGCCGGCCGGCGGCGAGGAATCGCTGTATCTGCGACCGTTCGTCTTCGCCACCGAGCCGGGGCTGGGGGTCCGCCCAGCCAAGCAGTACCGCTACATGGTGATCGGCTCGCCGGCCGGAGCGTACTTCAAAAACGGTATCAAGCCGGTAACCGTATGGGTCTCAACGGATTACGTACGCGCCAGCCCGGGTGGCACCGGCGCCGCGAAGTTCGGTGGCAACTACGCCGCGTCGCTGGTCGCCCAGGCCGAAGCCGCCGAAAATGGCTGCGACCAAGTGGTGTGGCTGGACGCCGTCGAGCGTCGCTACATCGAAGAGATGGGCGGGATGAACTTGTTCTTCGTGTTCGGCACCGGTGGGTCGGCGCGCCTGGTCACGCCGGAGCTGTCCGGTTCGCTGCTGCCGGGGATTACCCGAGATTCGTTGCTGCAGTTGGCAACCGATGCGGGATTCGCCATCGAAGAACGCAAGATCGACATGGAAGAATGGCAGAAGAAGGCCGCCGACGGCGAGATAACCGAGGTGTTCGCCTGTGGAACCGCCGCCGTCATCACGCCGGTGTCGAACGTGAAATACGGCGACACCGAATTCACCATCGGCGACGGTGAATCCGGCGAGGTGACTATGGCGCTGCGTGACACGCTCACCGGCATCCAGCGTGGCACCTTCGCCGACACCCACGGCTGGATGTCACGGCTCGGCTGAAGCATCCGGCCCGTGTCCGCAGACCAGCGGGCACCAGCGGTCCCGTCAGTCGGCGTGGTACCGCTCGGCGAATTTCTGGGCGGGAACCGGCCATTGCGCGCCGTTCGCGCCTCGCACCACCCAGTCGCCGTCGCCGGCGGCGTTGGGACCTTCCAGCGTTTCGATAATCTCGCCCGGCCGCGCAGGTCGAGCCGAGATGGTTCCACGTCTTCGCCACTGATCACCGTCGACGTGTTCGTAGCTTGCCCGAAATTCCTTGTCGCGCACCGACCAGCTATCGCCGTCGGAGCGAAGCCGCCAATCCCCGGCGCCGGCGTGCATGGTGTGGCTGGAGTCCGACGTCCACGTCCACGGCGTAGTCAGCTGCTCGGCGGTCACCGTTCCGACGCGTTCGAAGGTCTGCCACACCGGACGTGACCGGTAGCCAAGCTGGCGAAGGCTCCACAAGGTGGTCGCAAGACTCGATATCCCGGTGTCGATGAGATCCTTTTGCCGGGCGGTCAGCTTGTCGGGATCATTCGTCGGCCAGTCGACCAGCTTGTCGTGCCTGCGCCGTGCGTCGTCGCGTACCGGATCGTATTCCCACTTGTGGTGGAGGTAGAAGCGACACCAGTCCTCGTGCTCGGCCTTGGCCATCTTCATTGCGGCGTCGTGGTCGAAGCCCATGTGCTGCAACTTCTCCAACGCCGATAGCCCGTTCATCTGCTCGACTCCGAGAGGCACCGGCGGGTCGTCCCAGGTATTCCAGGTGTGCTCGGCAATCTTTTCGACCATCCAGAGCGCATTGGCCACCTGACGTCGATTTGAATCCTTGTAGAACTTATCGAGCTGATCCCACGGCAGCCGGGCCGGTGGCGGGTTCGGCTCTGGCTTCAGCGACGAGACGTACCGTTGGTGAATCAGTCTCGCCGCGCGCTCCCAGACGTCTTGAGCCTGGCCTTCGGGGACATCGAGGGCCAGACGGTAGGTGCGCAGACGTCCGACGATCGGTAACGGCTCTGAAGTCGTTTGGGCGGCGGCGTCCCAGATGTAGATGGGCATGCTGGGAAAGCGTGCGGCCAGCCGGGTGCCGGTCGACCTGGCGTTGGACGGTCCGCGCAACTGGTCGTCGACGAAAATCACGGCATTGCCGGATCCGCCGTGGTCGCCGATCAGGTGCATCAGCACGGACATCCTCGGCTGCTGCGGTATGGCGTCAACCGTCGGCCCGGCTGAGACGAACCCGAGCTGTCGACGGTGGAATTCGTGGTCCTGCACATAATCGTCGGCCTCCTCGCCGACCAGGCTCATGGTGGGCAGCGCAGGGGCATCCGGATCGGTGTAATAGTCGCGTTCCAACTTGCGTTGCGTCATGTCGGCACACAGCGCTAGCGTCAAGTCTGATGCGCCGCAGATGAAAACACGTTCAATGGTGCCGAGCGAAATGATGTTCTCGAGCAACCAGCGTGCCGCGACGTCATACTTGCCAACGACGTCGGCCGCCCATCTGGTGTCGGTTCCGCCGAGCTGCTCGGCGCGCCAGGCCTCGGCCTGCCATGGGTCGTCGACACGCACCGTGAGCGGAAGCCGTTGTCGATGGCCGACTTTGGCCAGCGAGCGGGTAATCACATCGAGCCGCTGCTGATTGGTCGGTGGATCGGGCGACATGAGATACAGCCGATTGAGCCTGCGCCACAGCGACAACGTCGCCAGGGATTCGGGGTCGCTGAGATCGATCGTCACCACGTGCCCGCCGTGCAGCCTGGCTTCCTGCGCACCCGGATCGTCGGGACTGTTGGCGATGACCACCAGCGCCTTCGATTGATTGGTGGACGCAATCGCTTTGATCATGGATCGGGTTTCTGCGTCAACACCGATGACCGCGGTCACCGAACGCGCGCGCCTGGCGCGTAGCCGATCCACCTGCGATCGGAACAGCGCGATGGTCACGCCGGCCAAGCCGGTGAAGATGGCACCATCCGCGGCAAGCCGAGCGACCCACAGCGCGTCGGGCGTGGTCGCAGGGCACGGTCCTTTCGTCAAGGCGAAATCGCCTCCGCCGCCTTTCACGATCGAGATGGTCCACAGCACGGGCTGGAAAAAGGCCGGATGCGCCGCATCGCTGCAGTTCCACACCGCGCTGGCGCCCAAGACCGCGCTGGTCGCGGCAAGGCCGGCGATGACGTCGAACGGAACGTTGCCCGACCGGCGGGTGCTGCGCGCGCGGAAGCGCAGGACGCACAGCGCGACGATGACCGTGGCCACGATCGCGATCGTCGTTATCGATCCGGGTCCGCCGATCCACCTGAGCCGCTGCGGTAGCCAGCTGGCCGATTGGGGTCGCGCGGCGAGGAGACAGAGCCACGCGATCATCGCCAGCGCGATGCTCAGGAGCGCGATCTCCAGCGGGCGCGAAGACGCTTTGCGTTGCATTCGACCTTCCTCCTGCTCGAGGCGCAGCAACGATGATCGCATCGAATCCGAGGCCCGTGGCCCGAATTCGCGTCTGGCAATCGGAGTGGACTAACCGGTTGTTGAGCGCACGATCTGCAAGCCCGCGGCACCCAGAATTGTCGGCAGCGCCTCGACGAATACCGCATCCATGGCCGCGATGTCCGGGTACCGCGCGTTCAACTCGTCCCACGGCAGGAGATACGGCGTCTGTTTGCGGGCGACATTCTTCTCGGCGGCCAGCGTCCAGCCATCTTCGGTGCGTTCGCGGTTCCATCGGTCGTGTTCGGCGGCGGCAAGAGTTTCGATTTCACTGTCGCTGAAGCTGAAATCCGGTGCAATCCCATGCCTTAAGGGTTCGATCGAGCAGCCGATCTTCCGTAGGTGGGCCGGGATGCTGCGGGCCTGGTCGCGGCTCGATCCCTTGCGCGACTCGTCGAGCTCAAGCCACGGCGGGGCCGACTCGCCGTTGGCGATCGCCTGCTGACGCCAGCGTTCATGGATGGCTTGGGCCACCGATTCAACCGGCACCGAACTGGCCAACGTCGACCCCCTTGGTCTGGACCGATTCTAGCCCGCTGGTTCGCCGTCAGAACCGCATCAGGGCGACCAACAGGACAGCAGCGACGGTCGTCGTCAATTCGATTGCGGCACCCAGCACGTCGCCGCTGACGCCGCCGAAACGTCGCACGCAGTGCCGCACCAGAAGCGTCGACGCGACGAGGGCGGTCAGCACCGCGACCGGGCCTTGCCAGGTGTGTCGGCCGACGGCCGATGACGCGGCCAGCAGTACGGCTACCCACACGGCAAGCACCGGTGCGGGCTGACTGCCAACGACGCGAGATCCCAGCGTGCTTCCGGGTGCGGCCGGCAGCCCGCGGCGACAGGCCAGCACCGCCGCCACCCGGCCTGCCCACACCGCGGTCACGATCCCGGCCGGGTGCAGCGTCGAAAACGCCAGTCCCTGAACGACGATCACCACGACGATGGTGGCCACGCCGAACGGTCCGGTCGACCCGTCGCGCATGACCGCCCGCGCGCGTTCGGGTGGTCCGTAGCAGCCGAGACCGTCGGCGGTGTCGGCGGCGCCATCGATGTGCAGTCCGCGGGTCACCGCCAGCAATGCGATCACCCCAAGCACGCCGGCCAGCGGGCTCGCCGCACCGAACGCCCACCAGCCGGCCCATGTCACGGCGGCAACCAGCATGCCGAGCGCGGCCCCGACCACCGGGAGGGCGGTCATCGCACCCCGGCCGAACGGCCGATCCCGCCGGGTGGGCATCGGGACTACGGTTTCGAGCGCGAAAGCCGCTGCCAGCGAACCGATCACGATGAGGACGGGCGATCGGTGACGTCGGCGTCGGCGAACGTCGCCATCGACGACAGCGTGGCCACCGCGGCCCGCAGCACCGGCAATGCCACCGCGGCGCCACTGCCCTCGCCCAGTCGCATCCGCAGGTCGAGGATCGGATCCAGGCCGAGTCGAGCCAGCGCGAGCGCGTGCGCCGGTTCGGTCGACCGGTGACCGGCCTGCCACCACAGCCGGGCGCCCGGTGCCAGTTGCTCAGCGATCAACGCGGCGGCCGTCACGACCATGCCGTCGAGCAGCACCGGTGTCCGCCGCACCGCGGCCTGCGCGCAGAAGCCGGCGATGCCGGCCAAATCGGCCCCGCCGCAACACTGCAACGTCGCGACCGGGTTGGCCAGCACATGCTCGGCACGGTACAACGCATCGCGCACCGCCGCGGTCTTGCGGGCCCATCCGGCGTCGTCGATCCCGGTCCCGTAACCGACCGCCGCAACCGGCTCGACGCCCGTCAGTGCCGCGACCAAAACCGTTGCCGCAGTGGTATTTCCGATTCCCATATCGCCTGCGATCAGCAGATCGGCGCCCGAGTCGACCTCCTCGTCGGCGATCTGACGGCCGGCATCGATCGCCTCACGGGCCTCGTGCTCGGTGAGCGCATCCTCGGTGGCGATGTCACCGCTGCTTCGTCGCACTTTGTGGGCGCCGATCGCAGCGGACAGCGGGTCGGCGTCCACCGCGAGGTCGACGACCCGCACGGTCGCCCCGGCGATGTCGGCGAGCGCGTTGATCGCCGCGCCCCCGGCGGCAATGTTCGCGACCATCTGCGCGGTGACCTCAGGGGGATACGCCGATACTCCGGATCGGGCCACGCCATGGTCGCCGGCGAACACGACGATTCGGGCACGCTCGAACTGCGATGGTGGACATTGTCCTTGGCACGACGACACCCAGGCGGACAGATCTTCGAGGCGCCCCAGCGCCCCGCGCGGCTTGGTCAGGGTGTCCTGGCGGGCGCGCGCTGCCGCCGCGGCGACCGTATCGGGCGGGGTGACGGGCGTGAACATCGTCATGCCTCGGGCTGCTTGATCGTCAGCGGCTGGCCGGCCACGACCAGCACGACGCGCTGGCACACGGTGGCCAATCGTTGATTGAGTGAACCCAGTTCATCGGTGAACCTGCGGGCCGACGCGGTGCCGGAATGGACCGTCAGACCGACCTCGGGGCTGACCAGCACCAGCGGTGCGCTGAAACTCGAGACGGCGCTTGTCAGTTCGTCGAGGTCGGCTGATACCGACCCGCCTTCCCAGGCCCAGCGCCGATCAAGTGTGGCGGTCAGCCAGCCGCCGATGTCGTCAACCAGCGTCGCGGTGTCCGGTGATCGTCGCAATTGCCCTGCGACATCGTCGGTTTCGACGGTGCGCCAGTGCCGGGGCCGACGAGCGCGATGCTCGGCCACGCGCTGCCGCCAGGCCGGATCGCAGTCGCCGGCCTTTCCGGTAGCCAGGTAGTGCACGGTCTGGTCGGTCGCCAGCGAATCGGCGATCGCGGACTCCGCCCACCGGGACTTTCCTGACCTGACTCCGCCGAGCACCAAGGTCCGCACTAGTCGACAGTGGCGCCGTGCTTGACCTGGGGCCGCGGCGCCCGCATCCGGCGCATCTGGGACGCCCGGCTTGCCGCGTAGAGCCCTAGCTTCCAACGGCTTTCGGTATCTTCCGGGAATTTCTCGTCGACCTTGCGGGCGACCTTGCGGCCCAGGAGCAACCCGTCGAGCGCCATCATGAGCATCAACAGCAGCATCGCGGGCGACACGTACAACTGGAGTTGGGGGATCGCGAACATGAAAAACATCAGTCCCAAGGCCGCCGGCATGAACAGGCCGAGGACGTTGCGACGAGCATCGACGATGTCGCGGACGTATCGGCGCACCGGCCCCTGATCGCGGGACAGCAGATACCGCTCGTCGCCGTTCATCATGCGCTCGCGGCGCTCGGACATCTGGGCGCGGCGCGTGGAACTCTGCTGTTTGCGTTCCGCACGGCTGAGTTTGGGTCCGGCCAACGACTTCCGCCGGGCCCGGGCCTCCGAGGACGTCATCGGCGCCGGCGCGACCGGGCCCTTGCGACCCGCATTTCGCCGCGGCGTGGGCCGACCCTTGGGAGCGGTGGACTGCGGGGTGCGAAGCGGCGGCGATTCGACGACCTCGGTCGGCGGCGCGGCCTCGCCCCGGTCTTCATCCTTGCCACGGCCCAGCAGTTTCACGCCCGCCAGGTTACTTCGCGCTCGCTACGTCTGGAAAACGGCCGGGGTCGGGTCAGGACCTACTGTTGCTCAGATGAGTGGATCGGCACCCGATGCGCCGGCGCTTCGTCTGCTCATCGCGCCGGACAGCTTCGGCGACACCCTGACCGCGGTTGAGGCGGCAGCGGCCATCGCTGCCGGCTGGAACCGGGTAAGACCGGGTGATCACATCGTCGTCGCGCCGCAGTCCGACGGCGGTCCGGGGTTTGTCGACGTGCTCGCCGGCCGGTTAGGGGAGCGCCGGCGGGTGCGCGTTCTCGGGCCGCTGACCAAGGACGTGTCCGCCGAATGGGTGCTGGACCCGGCGTCGCAGACCGCCTACCTGGAATGCGCCCAGGCCTGCGGGCTGGCCCTGCTGGGCGGTCCACCGACACCGCAGACCGCACTGGCGGCACACAGCAGGGGAGTCGGCCAATTGATCGCGGTGGCCCTCGCGGCGGGTGCGACCCGCATCGTGGTCGGCCTGGGAGGTTCTGCCTGCACCGACGGTGGTCGCGGGGTGATCGACGAGCTCGGCGGCCTCCCCGCGGGCCGTCGGCGGCTCGACGGAGTCGAGCTGGTCGCGGCCTGCGACGTCGAATACCCGCTGGTGGGGCCCTGGGGTGCGGCCCGGGTGTTCGGTCCCCAGAAGGGCGCGGATCAAGACACCGTGGCCGCTCTCGAGGACCGCCTCGGGCAGTGGGCCGGCGAGCTGGACGCCGCCGCCGGACGGCCGGTCAGCGCGGAGTCGGGCGCGGGGGCCGCCGGCGGGATCGGGGCGGCGCTGCTCGCGCTGGGCGGCCGCTGCCAGTCGGGCGCCTCGATCATTGCCGAGCACACCGGCCTGGCCGCCGACCTGGCCGCCGCCGACCTGGTCATCACCGGGGAGGGCAAATTCGACGAGCAGTCGCTGCGCGGCAAGGTGGTCGGAACGCTGGCACGAACCTCGCGGGTACCGGTCGTGGTACTGGCCGGCCAGGTCGCGCTGGACGAGGCGACCTTCCGAGCCGCGGGCATTCTGGGCGCGGCGGGTGTTTCCGATCACGCCGGCTCGGTGCGGCTGGCCCTGGCCGATGCCGCCAACCAGCTGATGGGACTGGCCGCCGAGGTCGCGGCGCGACTCTGACGAATGGTGGCGTGACAAGGTACCTTTGAGGAGGTGGGTTGAAGCGCTCGAGCGAACTCACCCGCACACACGTACTTACTCAGGAGACGCAATGACTGTTCAGGACGAGTCAACCGCCACCACCACCCACGGCGCGACCTTGACCGATGCCGCCGCAGCCAAGGCTAAATCGCTGTTGAACCAGGAAGGGCGCGACGACCTGTCGCTGCGGATCGCGGTCCAGCCCGGGGGATGCGCCGGCCTGCGTTACAACCTGTTCTTCGACGACCGCGCCCTCGACGGCGACCTCACCGCCGACTTCAACGGTGTGACCTTGACGGTCGACCGGATGAGCGCGCCGTACATTCAGGGTGCCTCGATCGACTTCGTCGACACCATCGAGAAGCAGGGCTTCACGATCGACAACCCGAACGCCACCGGCTCCTGCGCCTGCGGCGACTCGTTCAACTGACCCCTGGATCAGCCGCTCAGTACACTCCCGCGCTGTGTAGCACGTAGGAGCACACCAGTATGTGATTGTGCTGGCTGATCAGCTGCGCGACGCCCTGCAGCTCGTTGCGGGTACTGCTTCCGATCGACGGTTGCACACGCATGGTGAACAACACCTGCGCCTGATAATCAGACCAGTAGACAATCTTGTCGATGGACGTCACCTGCGCCTCGGAGAACTGCTTCCGGAATGCGTCGCTGCTGAGTTTGGCCAGCGCCTGATCGGTTCGGCGGTCCCGAACGGCGTCGTAGATGCCGCAGAGCGTGTTGCGGGCGATCGCCTCGGTGTCGCGATGTTGCAGCGCGTCGAGGTAGCCCTGGATCGCTGACGTCGCGGTCGCATCGGAGAAGGCGCCGGGCGCGGCCACCGGAGTGCGGCGGATGCCGAACAGGACCGCGGTGATCGCAGCGGCGGCCACCAGCAGCACAACAACGCCAGTCAGCAATCGGCGTCGGCGAGGCTTCGGGAACGGCACCGGCGGCATCGGGCCCGGGTATGCCACCGCCGGCGGGTACCCCGGCGGCGCTGGAATCGGCTGGCTGGCAAGTGTGTCGGTGAGCGGCGGTCCGTCGGAGCCCACGCGGTGGTCCGACGAGTACGGACCGGGCATAAAAGGGTCTCCTCGGATAGCAAGGGTCTTCTACGGAGGCTAGCTGGCGTCTGCCCGCGATGCAGAGGCGACCGCGGTCACGGGTAGGCTTCGATAGCCGAACTTAGGACTTGAAGGGGTGGAGTTTCGTGACGATCGCGGTAACCGGTTCTATTGCCACTGACAATTTGATGCGGTTTCCGGGTCGGTTCTCCGAGCATCTGTTGGCCGAGCACCTCCAAAAGGTTTCGCTGAGCTTCCTGGTCGATGACCTGGTGATCCACCGTGGGGGCGTCGCCGGCAACATCGCCTTCGCGATCGGTGTGCTCGGTGGCGACGTGGCGCTGGTCGGGGCGGCCGGTGACGACTTCCTCGGCGACTACGGCAAGTGGCTGCAATCGCACGGCGTCAACACCGACCACGTGCTGATCTCGAAGTCCGCCCACACGGCGCGTTTCGTCTGCACCACCGACGAGGACATGGCGCAGATCGCGTCGTTCTATCCGGGTGCGATGTCGGAGGCCGGCAACATCAGACTCGCCGATGTGGTGTCCTCGCTGGGCAAGCCGGACCTGGTGATCATCGGCGCCAACGATCCGGCCGCGATGGTTGTCCACACCGAGGAGTGCCGGAAGCTCGGCCTGCCCTTCGCCGCGGACCCGTCCCAGCAGTTGCCGCGGCTGTCCGGAGAAGAGATCGACAAGCTCGTTGACGGCGCGGAATACCTGTTCACCAACGACTACGAGTGGGAACTGCTGCAGTCGAAGACCGGCTGGTCCGAGGCCGATGTTGCGCAGAAGGTCAACCTGCGGGTGACCACGCTGGGCGCCAAGGGTGTCGACATCGTCGACCGCGATGGCACGACCATCCACGTCGGCGTGGTGCCGGAGACCAGCCTCACCGACCCCACCGGCGTCGGGGACGCATTCCGCGCCGGGTTCCTCACCGGCCGCAGTAGTGGCCTGAGCCTCGAGCGCTCGGCGCAGCTGGGCTCGCTGGTCGCGGTACTGGTGCTGGAGTCGACCGGCACCCAGGAATGGACGTGGGACCCCGCGACCGCCAAGACCCGCCTGGCGCACGCCTACGGCGACGAGGCGGCCAGCGAAATCGCCGCCGTCATCGCCTAGAGGTCTCGCGACACTTAACTCGTTGCGACGACACGCCGTGACGGGTCGCACTCGTTTAAGTTTCGGTGGAGGACTAGAGCTCGACGGGGTACTGCGGCTCGCTGATCTGTGGCACCACCCGGTGCTCGACGAAGATTGCGTGCCACAGCATGAAAATCAGCACGGTCCACAGCCTGCGGCTGTGATCGGCTGTGCCGCAACGGTGTTCGTCGAGCATTCGCCGAACAGCCGTGCGGTCGATCAGGTAGTCGGTCGCCGACGCATCGATTGTCTCGTGCGCCCACTCCAGCAGCGGGCCGGCGCGCAGCCAGTGCCGGATCGGCACGGGAAAGCCCAGTTTCGGGCGGTTGAGCACGTGCGGCGGAACGATGGGTTCCAGCGCGCGGCGCAACGCGTACTTGGTGGTGGTGCGGGTGATCTTGGCGTCCACCGGCAACCTGGACGCGACGGCGAACACCTCGGAATCCAAAAACGGCACCCGCAGTTCCAGCGAGTTGGCCATGGTCATCTTGTCGGCCTTGACCAGGATGTCGCCGCGCAGCCAGGTGAACAGGTCGATGTGCTGCATCCGCGCAACCGGGTCCCAGTCGGAAGACTTGGCGTAGATCGGGGCAGTGATGTCGGTGTGGGTCCACTCCGGCCGGAATACGGCGAGCACATCTTGCAACTGCTCGTCGGAGAAGCTGCGGGCGTTGCCGTAGTAGCGCTCCTCGAGCGTCAACGATCCACGGTGCAGCAGGCTCTTGCCGCGCATGCCCTCGGGTAGCGGCCTGGACACCTTGCCCATCGAGCGCCGAAGCGGCCGGGGGAGGTAGTCGAAAGGCTTGAGCGACAATGGTTCCCGATAAATGGTGTAGCCGCCGAACAGCTCGTCGGCGCCCTCACCGGAAAGCACCACTTTGACGTGCTTGCGGGCCTCGCGGGCAACGAAGAACAGCGGGACCAGGGCGGGGTCGGCCACTGGTTCGTCGAGATACCAGACGATTTCGGGCAACGCCTCGACGAACTCGTCGGGAGCGACGACCTTGGCGATGTGCCGGGCGCCGATCGCCTCGGCGGAGGCGACCGCGACGTCGACCTCGGAGAACCCCTCACGCTCGAAACCGGTGGTGAACGTGATCAGCCGCGGGTTGTGCCGGATGGCCAGGGCCGCGATCGCGGTCGAGTCGATGCCGCCGGACAGGAACGCACCGACGGTGACGTCGGCCCGCATGTGCTTGGCCACCGAGTCCTCCAGGACCGCGGTGATCTCGTCGTAACGGGCCTGCTCGGCGCCCTTCGAGAAGGGGACTGCCCGCAGGCGCGGCACGAAGTAGCGGGTGGTCTGCGGCCCGCTGCCCGGGCGGATGCGGGCGTAGCAGCCCGACTCCAGCCGTCGTACGCCGACATGCAGCGTCTCGGGTTCGGGCACGTACTGCAGGACCGTGTAGTGCTGCACGGCCCTTTCGTCGATCGAGGTGTCGAATCCGATCAGTTTGGCCAACTCCAGCAGGCATTTCTTCTCGCTGGCCACCGCAGTGCCGCCGGTTCCGGTCGCAACGAAGAGCGGTTTGATGCCGAAAGGGTCGCGGGCGCAGAACAATTCGCCGGCGACGTTGTCCCATAGAGCGAAAGCGAACATGCCCCGCAGCCGTGGCAACGCGTCGGCGCCCCAGTAGTGGTACGCCGCGACGATGGCCTCGCCGTCGCCGTCGGTGGCGAACACGGCACCATGGCGCTCGGCGAGCTCGGCGCGCAACTCCAGGTAGTTGTAGATCTCGCCGTTGAACACCAACTCGTAGCGGTCGGGGGTTTCCGGCGGGCCCCAGCGCAGCGGCTGATGCGAATGCGCGATGTCGATGATCGACAGCCGGTTGAAGCCGAACACGACCGACCCGGCCGGGTCGGCCCAGGTGCCCGGCTCGTCGGGACCGCGGTGGCGCATCAGGTGCGACGCCTGCGCAATGGTCTCCGCGGTGGCGTGCGCGCTACCGTTCGGCTCGGCGCCGGCCGGGGCGGCCACGAAGGCCAGCAGTCCACACATCGCCGCTTAGTATGCCGGAAAGGCTGGGCGGTCAACGACGCCGCGGAGCGATGACACAAAAAGCGGCGGGCCTGCACTCGGCTTCGCTGCGCGCGTGGTCTACGCTGCGTAGTATTCGACGTGCGAGTCAGCCGACAGTCCCCTTGACCGGGGGATAAGTGATGTCGGTCCAGCTTGTGATTCTCAGGAGGCGCGACCGTGACATCTCGCGGGCCAGGCTCTTCGCAGGGCTTGTTGAAGAGCCGATCGTCAGGCTTCCGCAGGCTCCGTAAGCCGGCGGTAATCGGCATGCTGGGCTTGCTTGCCGTGAGCCTCAGCGGCTGCAGCTTCGCCGACGCCATGGCGTTGGGCTGGCCGCGTGGCATCACCGAGGAAGGTGACTGGAACCGGCAGCTGTGGATCGGCGCGGTGATCGCGTCACTGGTGGTCGGCATCATCGTCTGGGCCCTGATGTTCTGGTCGATGGCGTTCCACCGCAAGAAGGCAACCGACACCGAATTGCCCCGGCAGTTCGGCTACAACATGCCGCTGGAACTGGTGCTCACCGTGACGCCGTTCCTGATCATCTCGGTGCTGTTCTACTTCACCGTGGTGGTGCAGGAGAAGATGCTGCACCTGGAGGCCAACCCCGAGGTCAAGATCGACGTCACCTCGTTCCAATGGAACTGGAAGTTCGGCTACCAGACGGTCGACTTCAAGGACGGCACGTTCAAGTACGACGGAGCGGACCCGGCCCGCAAGGCGGCCATGGTGTCCAAGCCCGAGGGCAAGGACAAGCGCGGTGAGGAGCGGGTGGGCCCGGTGCGCGGGCTCAACACCGAAGACCGCACCTACCTCAACTTCGACAAGGTCGAGACGGTCGGGACGAGCACGGAGATCCCGGTGCTGGTGTTGCCGGTCGGCAAGCGAATCGAGTTCGAGCTGGCCTCCGCCGACGTGATTCACGGGTTCTGGGTGCCAGAGTTCCTGTTCAAGCGCGACGTGATGCCCGACCCGGCAGCCAACCACTCGGTCAACCGCTTCCAGGTCGCCAAGATCGACCGGACCGGCGCGTTCGTGGGCCGCTGCACGGAAATGTGCGGCACGTATCACTCGATGATGAACTTCGAGGTCCGGGTGGTTCAGCCCAACGACTTCAAGGCCTACCTGCAGCAGCGGATCGCCGGCAAGACGAACGCCCAGGCGCTACAGGCCATCGCGCAGTCTCCGGTCGCGGTCACCACTCATCCGTTCGACACCCGTCGCGGCGAGATGGCGCCGCAGGCGAGTAAGTAGGGATACCCCATGCACATCGAAGCAAGGCTGTTCGAGTTCATTGCGGCGTTCTTCATCTTCTGCACAGTCCTCTACGGCGTGCTGACCAGCCTGTTCGCCACCGGCGGCATCGAGTGGGCCGGGACCACCGCGCTTGCGCTGACCAGTGGCCTGGCGCTGATCATCGCCACGTTCTTCCGGTTCGTCGCCCGCCGTCTCGACACTCGTCCGGAGGACTACGAAGGTGCTGAGATCAGCGACGGCGCAGGGGAGCTGGGTTTCTTCAGCCCGCACAGCTGGTGGCCGATCCTGATCGCGCTGTCCGGTTCCGTGGCGGCGGTCGGCATCGCCTTGTGGCTGCCGTGGCTGATCGGGGCCGGGGTTGTGTTCATCCTGAGTTCGGCGGCCGGATTGGTCTTCGAGTACTACGTGGGCCCCGAGAAGCATTAGGACGCACCGGCAGCCGGCATTTAGGTCACAATCCGGGCGTCAGTTGATCCGTGACCGGGTCGGCCAGAATGTCGCGCGAGATCACGTTGGGTAGGGTTTTCGCCAGCCGTATTGAGGAACATCGGAGCGCGCGCCCGACACCGCGACCGCGGTGCTGCGTAAGCCGATGAAGTAGTCGAACAGGACAGACGATCATGAGCGGGCCGAATCCACCAGGACCCGAGTCCGAAGAACTCGGACCCGGCGTCGAGCCCAGTCATGGCGGTGGCGAGTTAAACGGTGGTGACCGCGATTTCGGTGCGGGGCAGGAAGAGCCCGACGCCGATAACGCGACCGGCCAGACCGACGTCTACTCGCGTGCCTACTCCGCTCCGGAGTCCGAGCACATCAGCAGCGGACCGTATGTGCCCGCGAACCTCGACCTCTACGACTACGACCACTACGACGAAGCACCTGCAGAAGAGCCGGACGCGAAGACCGCGCGCTGGCCATGGATCGTCGGCGTCGCCGCGATCGTGGCGGCGATCGCGCTCGTCGTCTCGGTGTCGCTGTTGTTCGCGCGCACCGACACCAACAAGCTGGCCACGCCCAGCACACCGACGACGTCGACGCCGCCGATGCAGGACGAGATCATCGTCACCACCACCACCACCCACCCGCCGGCGCCTCCGTCGTCCAGTGAGCCGCCCCCGCCGCCGCCGTCCAATGAGCCCCCGCCGCCGCCGCCACCTCCGGCCCCGGCGCCTGAGCCGTCACCCGCCCCGGCCCCCGCGCCGGCACCAGCCCCGGCGCCACCGCCGGCACCCGCACCTCCGCCCGCTCCGGCCGGGCCCAAGCAGTACACGTATTCGGTGACCGGCACCAAGGCGCCGTTTGACCAGATCACGATCACCTATACCGATGCGTCGGGCATGCGGCGAACGCTGTCCAACGTCTACATCCCGTGGACGATCACTCTCACCCCGATCTCCGCGTCCGACGTCGGCTCGATCGAGGCGTCCAGCCTGCTACGGCTGAGCAAGCTCAACTGCAAGGTCACGGCCAGCGACGGTACGGTGCTGTCGTCCAACGAGAACAACCAACCGCAGGTCAACTGCTGATGATCGACAGGTACTCCCAAGCCTGGGGGGCGCGTGGCAAAGTTGCCGCAGCCACTTCCGACCGCGTTCTGATCGGCCTATGTGCGGCGGTCTGGTTGGCGCTGGTCGGGATGAGCGTTGCCGCCCTGGTCGCGTTGATGGACCTGGGCCGAGGCTTTCACTCCGCGAAGGGCAACCCGCACGCCTCATCGGTGCTCTACGCCATCATCATCATCTCCGCGCTGATCATCCTGGCGGCGATTCCGATGCTGCTGCGGGCCCGCCGCGTCACCCGCGACGCGCAGGCGGCCCGTCCGGCCGGCTCACCGGCGCGCTCGGTGAGCGCACGGTCGATAAGGTCGGGGCCGATGGCAGGGCTGGCGCACGGCTCCACCGAGCGGATCACCCCCCAGCGGCCAGGGCTACCCGACACCGAGGTCGATCGGTTCTGGCTGCGCGGCACGGTCGCGTTGATGGGAACCATGGGCGGGGCGCTGCTGGCGGTCGCTGCAGCGACGTATGCGATGGCGATCGGCCATGACGGCTTCTCGTGGACCGGCTACGGAATCGCCGGTGCCATCACGCTCGCGATGCCGCTGGTGCCGTGGCGCCAGGTGCGGCAACTCCGCGGCATGCTCACCGCTTGATTCTCGTTGCGGCTCAACCTTATTCGGCCCCCGACCGCCTGCCTCAAGGCCGCGAAACAGAGGCCACGGCTGCGATTCTCGCGGATCGACGACCTAGGCTTCTGTTTCGGTGACGGGCCGTTCGGTCTCGTAAACGAGCGATCCCCGCTTCGTCACCGAAGCGGGGATCGACTCAGCGTCGGGTCAGTGGTGGCCGTTGGTGGAGCCGTTGCCGTTGCTGTCACCCTGGTGCTCCCGCAGCGCGGTGAGTGCCCGGGACGCCGCGGCGTGGTGGGCTTCGGTCAACGCGGCGTCCTCGGATACCGGGTCGGCGTAGAGGAAGCTGCCGGAGCCGGGGGAGCCGGCGGAACCGAGCTTGTTCATCTTCACCGGCACCGGAGCGCCCTGGTACTCGAGCGGCACGGGGTGGCCGTGATCGTCGACCGGGCCCAGCGGCTGGTGCAGTTCGATGTAGGCACCATGTGGCAGCCGTTTGATGATGCCGGTCTCGACCCCGTGCTCGAGGACGGCGCGGTCGCTGCGCTGCAGGCCGATGCACCACCGGTAGGTGATGAAGTAGACGATCGCCGGCAGCACCACCATGCCGATACGCCCGATCCAGGTGGTCGCGTTCAGCGAGATGTGGAACTTGTAGGCGATCACGTCGTTCATCGCGCTCAGGGTGAGGACCATGTAGAACGCGATGGCCATCGCGCCGATCGACGTGCGCACCGGCACGTCGCGGGGGCGCTGCAGCAGGTTGTGGTGAGCGTGGTCGCCGCTGGCCATCTTCTCCAGGAAGGGATAGGCGATCAGCAGGGTGAAGATCAGGCCCATCAGGAGTCCGACCCAGACCACGGCCGGAATCGTGTAGTTGCCGATGTAGAACTCCCAGGCCGGCCAGATACGGGCCAGGCCTTCGGTCCACATCATGTAGAAGTCCGGTTGCGAGCCGGCCGACACGTGAGATGGCTTGTAGGGGCCCAGGTTCCAGATCGGGTTGATCTGCAGCAGCCCGCCCATCAGGCCGAGAACACCGGTGGTCAGCGCGAAGAACGCGCCGGACTTGACCGCGAAGACCGGCATCACGCGCACGCCGACGACATTGTTCTCGGTGCGGCCGGGGCCGGGGAACTGGGTGTGCTTCTGGAACCACACGAACGCCAGGTGCGCCCCGATCAGCGCCAGGATGATGCCGGGCAACAGCAAGATGTGCAGGCCGTACATCCGCGGAATGATGTAACCCGCTGCGGTGCAGTCGTCTCCCACGCCGCCGCAGGGGAAGTCCCCGCCGAACAGCGCCCAGTGCAGCCAGGTGCCGATCACCGGCATGCCCATCGTGATCGACGACAGCGCGGCGCGCACGCCGATACCGGAGAGCAGGTCGTCGGGCAGCGAGTAACCGAAGTAGCCCTCGAACATGGCCAGGATCAACAACAGTGAGCCGATCACCCAGTTGGCTTCGCGCGGGCGGCGGAACGCACCGGTGAAGAAGATGCGGGCCAGGTGGACCATGATCGAGGCGGCGAACAGCAGCGCGGCCCAGTGGTGGACCTGGCGGACGAACAACCCGCCGCGCACCTCGAAGCTGATGTCGAGAGCCGAGGCGAACGCCTTGGACATCCCCACACCGCGCAGCGGCTGATAGACGCCGTTGTAGGTGACGTCTTGCATGGACGGGTCGAAGAACAACGTCAGGTAGACACCGGTGAGCAGCAGCACGATGAAGCTGTACATCGCGATCTCACCGAGCAGGAACGACCAGTGGGTCGGGAAGACCTTGTTCAGCTGGCGACGGGTCGCAGCCGAGAGGTGGTAACGCGAATCGACGGCGTTGCCCTGGCCGGCCATGACGTCGCCGATGCTGGGGGGACTCAGTTTCGGACTCATGTTGTTTTGCGCTCCCAGAATGCCGGTCCGACAGGCTCAATGAAGTCACCGTTAGCGACCAAATACCCGTCGGCGTCAATGGTTATGGGCAGTTGGGCCAGTGCGCGCGCGGCCGGGCCGAAAATCGGCTTCGCATAATGCAAGGCGTCGAACTGCGACTGGTGGCACGGGCAGAGGATGCGGTAGTCCTGCTGCTCATACAGTGATGCGGGGCAACCCAGGTGCGAACACACCTTGGTGTAGGCGAACAGCTCGCCAAAGTTGAAGCTTTCCTGACCTTTTCGCTTGACCACCTTCGGCAGGTCGACGGATTTGATGCGGATCAGCATGACCGGGTTCCGGACGGCAGCCAGGATTCGGCTGAGCTTCTCGTGTGATTCCACGGTGGTGCCGTCGCCGTCGGACTCGCGCCAGGGGAAGACGGTCTCCATGCCGCCGGCGTCGAGGTCCTCGGGGCGCATCTTGATGAAGGGCGCACCGGAGCCCTCGCCGGTGGCCCGGGCCAGGAAGATGGTTTCGCCGTGATAGCGGGGCGTCCAACCCGAGGTCCACAGCACGGCTTTCTTGCCGTCGGCGGTCTGCACGACCGGTTTCCACGGGTTCTTGATCAGCCCGCCGGCAAACGCCACCAGGGTGCCGAGACCGAAGGCGCCGAGGCTCGCGCCGAGCGACAGCCCGATCAGTTTGCGGCGACGCAGGGTGGAACCCTGGAACGCGTCGTCCAAGTTCGCGGCCACCGTTTTGCGGTCGATCTCATCCGAGCCGCTCGCACCGAAGTGTCGGTCCTGGATCGAAATCTCTTCGGGGATGAACTTTTTCTGGAACAGCACCGCCCCGATCGCGATGCATAGCACCGAGCCACCGAACGTCAAGCCGTAGAGCGGAGTGGCCAGCGAGTACGCCAGGTTGCCCGACGAGCCATAGGGCTGGTACTCCCACGGCCAGAACAGGAACACCAGCAGCAGCGCCAGTCCCAGCAAACCGCCCAGCAGGAGCCAGATGGCGACGAGACGTTCGGCGCGCTTCTCGGCTTTGGTGCCCTCGACCGGCCAGCGCGGCTCCTTGAAGACGGTGTCGACGCCGTCGAGCTTGCCGCCGAGCTTGACGAGGTCTTCGGTCGACATGGCGTTCAGTTCGGCCTCGGTGGGCTGAGTGCTCTTGTGCTCGTCGGTCATCGGGCGCCGCTCCTCCTCATCGCACCGCTCTGCATCGTCGCTGCGCGCGTCACGACCGGGCCCCAATCCAGAGCGCTGCACCAATGAGGACGACCATCCCGACGATCCAGATGACCATTCCCTCGGGCGCGGGGCCGAAGCCGCCCAGGCCGTTTCCGCCCTGACTGGGAGTCTCGGTCACGTTCTTCACGTACGCGATGATGTCCTTCTTCGCGTCGAACGACAGCTGACGGTCGGAGAACTTGGGCATGTTCTGCGGGCCGGTCCGCATGGCGTCCAGAATCTGCTGCTCGTTGGCCGGCTCCAGGTCGGGCGCGAACTTGCCCGACGACAATGCGCCACCCTTGCCGGTGAAGTTGTGGCATGAGGAGCAGTTGAGGCGGAACAGGTCACCACCGCGACCCAGGTCCCCGCCGCGCAGCGAGCCCATCGCGATGCTGCCGTCGGGATTGCGCTCGACGGTCGGGCCGCCGCCGTTGGCCTGGACATAGGCGCCGAGTGCGTCGATCTGCGACTCGTCGAAGATCGGATCCTTGCGCATGGCCTGAGCCTCGCCGCGTACCGCGGGCATCCGGCCGCTGGACACCTGGAAGTACACCGCGGCCTCGCCGACACCGATCAGGCTTGGTCCGCGGTCCGGCACACCTTGCAGGTTGGCGCCGTGGCAGGTGACACACGAGGTGTCGAAAAGCTGCTTGCCGTTGCGCAGGAGCGCCGACGACGACTCGTCGGCAACAGCCACCTGAGGGCTGGGAGTCAGGACGGCGGCAAGCCCGCCGGCCACCACGAGGGCCAACACCAGCAGCAGCCCCGCCGATAACCGGCGGCGTAGGCGACGGCGCGCCCGCTCGCTCAGCGATCGGTTCAACACCAGTTTCTTCAACCGAGCACTCCTGTTCGTTCCGCTGCTGGTCATCGGATGAAATAGATCGTGGCGAACAGTGCGATCCAGACGATGTCGACGAAGTGCCAGTAGTAGGAGACGACGATCGACGCGGTGGCCTGCGCGGGGGTGAACTTGCTCATCGTGGTGCGGACCAACAGGAAGATGAACGCGATCAGCCCGCCGATGACGTGCAGCCCGTGGAAGCCGGTGGCCAGGTAGAACACGCTGCCGTAGGCGCTGCCCGGGATGGTGGTCCCGTGGCTCACGAGATGGATGTACTCGTAGCCCTGCCCGAGGACGAAGAACAGCCCCATCCCGAACGTGAGCAGATACCAGCGGCGCAGCCCGAACACGTCGCCGCGTTCGGCCGCGAACACGCCCATCTGGCAGGTGAATGACGACGCGATCAGCACCAGCGTGACCGGCACCGCCTGATACAGGTTCAGCTCGGTCGGGTGCGGCGGCCAGTTACCCGCGGCCTGGGCCCGCGCGGTGAAGTAGAACGCGAACAGTCCAGCAAAGAACATCAGCTCGCTGGAAAGCCACACTATGGTGCCAACACTGACCATGTTCGGGCGGTTGAGCGAATGCACGCGCGCCGTAATTGCTGTACCCGAGGTCCCTACCGCACTCGTCACATCCGCAAGTATGACGCTTTGTAGTTGACGACCTCTACCCGGGGCGGCAATTTGGTGACGAAATTTTTGGCCGTCAGGCTGCCGTCGCCCGGCCTCAACCCTGGTTGCCGCGACAGCTCGCTCGCCGTGGGACCATCTGCGGTGTGGCGGCGTCATCGTCGGGGCCCTCTGGACGGCCCCCTGCAGCGGCGCTGTCGTGGCCGCGAGTGCTGGAGGTTTTGACCTCGGGGGAGGATCTGCCGCGCGGGCAGGCCGGTTGGGCCATGGAGCAGATCATCACCGGATCGGCGACACCGGCGCAGCTCGCGGCCTTCGCCGTGGCGATGAAGATGAAGACGCCGACCTCGGCAGAAGTGGCCGAGTTGGCCGATGTGATGCTGCAGCACGGCCGCCGACTGCCCACGGAACGGATCGGGACCGACGCCGTCGACGTGGTGGGAACCGGCGGCGACGGCTTCAACACGGTCAACCTGTCCACGATGGCGGCGGTCGTGGTGGCCGCCGGCGGCGTCCCGGTGGTCAAACACGGCAACCGGGCGGCGTCGTCGCTGGCGGGCGGGGCCGACACGCTCGAAGCGCTGGGCGTGCGCATCGACCTGAACCCCGACGACGTCGCGCGCTGTGTCGCCGAGGTCGGAATCGGTTTCTGCTTCGCGCCGCAGTTTCACCCGTCGTATCGGCACGCGTCGGCGGTCCGACGTGAGATCGGTGTACCGACCGTCTTCAATCTGCTTGGGCCACTTACTAATCCGGGGCAACCGCGCGCCGGGCTGATCGGTTGCGCGTTCGCCGACCTGGCCGAGGTGATGGCGGGGGTGTTTGCCGCGCGCCAGTCCAGCGTGCTGGTGGTGCACGGCGACGACGGTCTCGACGAGCTGACCACCACGACGACCAGCACCATCTGGCGGGTGCAGGCCGGAACGGTGGACAAACTGAAATTCGATCCCGCGGGCTTCGGGTTTGCCCGCGCCGAACTCGAGGAGTTGAAGGGCGGGGATGCCGCCGCCAACGCCGAGGAAGCCCGCTCGGTACTGGCCGGCACCAAGGGTCCGGTGCGCGACGCGGTCGTGCTCAACGCCGCGGGCGCGATCGTGGCCCATGCGGGGCTATCCAGCCGCGCCGAGTGGCTGCCGGCGTGGGAAGACGCGCTTGCCCGCGCCGCCGAGGCGATCGACAGCGGAGCGGCCGAACAGCTGCTCGCGCGTTGGGTGCGGTTCGGTCAGCAGCTCTGAGTCGCGGCTGGTGACGGCCTGCTCGGCGGCTACCCGCGCCGAGCGCGCCGCGGCGGCCCACTGGGCCCACGGGCCGGCCGACCGTAGCGGCGAGCACCAACCCTCGTCGCCGCCCGTCCTCACGATGCGGACGCCCTCGGCCGACAGCCAGCGCGCGATCAGCGCCGTCTCCTCGACCAGCGCGCCACCCAGCGGCGCCGGCTGCGGCAGGATCACCTGCGCCGCGGCCTCGATCGCGTTGACCACGGGCATCGGCGGAACGCCGCGACGGGCGGTCCCGGCCGCCGCCAGCTGACCATGGCGGACAACGGCAAGGTGCCAGCCGCCCTCGCCGTCGGGGGCTGCGGCCACCAGCTCCGGCAGCGCGGCCAGCGCGCGCAGGCGCTGACCGCGCCACAACACCTCGACGGTGGCAACCGTGTGGTCGCGCAACCGGGCCGCGCTCTCGTAGCGCTGACGCCCGGCGAGCTCGGCGATCCGCCGAGCGGCCGCCGCCAGCGCCGCGTTCTCCAGGCCGTCGATGAGGGCCGCGGCGCCAACCGCGGCCGGACCGTATTGCGCCGCAGAGACGTCGCGGGCGGCCGGGCACGGCGAGACTTCGAGCTGCGGGCAGGCCGGACCGTGCAGCGCGGTGCGGGCCAACCGCTTGGTGCAGGTGCGCACACCGGTGAAGCGCGCCAACAGGTCTGCGGTGTCGACGGCGTCGGCGCGGGACCGAAACGGGCCAACCGCGCGGTCGTGATGCGGCGTGCGCACCACCGAAAGCCGGGGAAATGCTTCGTCGGTCAGCACCAGCCACCACCAGCGCTGAGGAAATTTCGACCGTCGGTTGTAAGGCGGGGCGTGGGCACTCAGCAGCCGAAGTTCTCGCACGCCGGCCTCGAGGGCGTGCGCGCATTCGACGTGCTCGACCGTGGTGGCCAGCGCGACCATCTCTTTCATCCGGGTGCGCTGATCCGAGCCGTTGAAATATTGATTTACCCTGCGCCGCAGGTTAATTGCTGTACCGACGTAGAGCACTTCGTCGGCCGGTCCGTGGAACAGATACACCCCGGGCCGTCTGGGCAGGCCCTCGGCAAGCACCCGTTTGCGGCGCTGCGCCGGCGGCACGTTGGGTAGATAGGACCGCAGCTCGGCGAAGCTGTGGATGCCCTGATTGCCGACGCGTTCGATCAGCGCGTGCAGCACCTCGACGGTGGCGCGGGCGTCGTCGAGTGCCCGGTGGGTCGGCTCGCTGGCGACGGCGAACAGCTTCGCCAACGCCGCCAACCGCACACTGGGCGCCTCCTCGCGACTCAGTACGCGGCGGGCCAGCTGCACGGTGCACAGGGTCTGCGGTCGCGTCCACCGAATGCCGCACTGGTCGGCGGCGGCCCGCAGGAAGCCCATGTCGAACCGGGAGTTGTGGGCGACCAGCACCGCGCCGCGGGCGAACTCCAGGAACATCGGCAACACCGCGGCAATTCTCGGGGCGTCGCACACCATGGCCGTGGTGATGCCGGTGAGCTGAACGATCTGCGGCGGAATGCTGCGTTGCGGATCGACCAGGGTGGCGAACTCGCCGAGCACCACGCCGCCGCGGACCTTGACCGCGCCGATCTCAGTGATGGCGTCAGCGGGTTTTCCGTCACGGCCCGTCATCCTCCCGCCGGTGGTCTCCAGGTCGACAACGACGAAAGTGGTTTCGCGCAGCGATATTTCGGTCGCCCCGTCGACATCGGGGAGGCTCAGCTGCTCGGCGGCGGGGGCGCCCATGGCGGCGACATTAACCAGTCGCACCGACATGGCCGGAACTCTCGCAACGTGTCGCGCAGCGCGGCCCGCGCGGTCGCGCGCAGGAAACGTGTCGGTGCCCGCGGCTAGCGTCTCGGAAAAGACCGATCGACAACACAGAAAGGAGCAGCCAGATGGCGCTCAGCAGCGAGCACGAACCGGCGGCGGTTGCTCCGCCCGACTCGACAGAACCCGTGGTCATCGACTGCGAAGACTGCGCGGTCCGGGGCCCCGGATGTCGTGATTGCGTCGTCAGCGTGATACTCGGGGTACCGGAAACTTTGCTGGAAGACGAGCGCGCGGCGCTGGAGGTGCTGGCCGACGCGGGGATGGCACCGCGACTTCGTCTGGTACCCGTCCATCGGCAGCGTCCGGGCGTTGCCTAACGCCGTTAGCATGAAATCTTGCTGTTTTCTTAACAACTCAGAGTTGGACAACCTCCGAGCCGTTTCGTAACCTATCTGAGACCTAAAGCAGATCCGGCTCTATTCATGCCGATGGGTTTTTAAGGATGCAAGGTTTTGCAAAAACGGCTCAAAGGTGAACGCGGTGCTTTGCGCGTCGCTCAGCGTTTGGCGATCGGAGCGCTAGCCGGATTTGTTGCTCTCTCTGGAGTGACCGCCAGCGGTGTGCTGGCTGATCCGGCCAACGACGCGATGGCAAAGCTCAATGAGCTGTCGAGGCAAGCTGAGCAGACCACCGAAGCGATGCACAGCGCGCAGCTCGACCTCAACAACAAGCTGGCTGCGCAGCAGACTGCCGAAAAGAAGCACTCCGACGACATGGCCGCGGCGGACGCCGCAAAGGCCAAGCTCGCAACCTTTCAGACCGGTGTCGACAAGTTTGCCGCCGCGATGTACATGGGCGGTCGCACCGACAGCATGAACGCGATCATGACCGCCGAGTCGCCGCAGCAACTGATCGGCACGTTGGCCGTCTCCCGGGTGATCTCCACCGCGATGCTGCAGCAGATGGCGATCTACCGGGCCACCCGCGAAGAGGCCGCCAAGGCTGAGAAGGAATCGTCAAAATCGGCAGCCGACGCCAAGACGGCGGCCGAGCAGGCCGCCTCGGTGCGTGCGAATCTGCAGTCCAAGCAGAGTCGGTTGCAATTGCAGATCGGCATCGTCAAATCGCAGTACCTCGCGCTGAGCCCGCCCGAGCGGACCGCCCTGGCCGCCCCCGGGCCCCCGCCTCCGCCGGCCGCGATGGCGGCCGCACCGGCCCCCGATGCGCTGCCGCCCGGCTTTGGACAGCCCGGCGGTCCCGGACCAGGGGCGGGACCCGGCTCCGGTCAGGGTGCGGTCGCGGTTCAGGCCGCGCTGACGCGGGTCGGTGACCCCTACTCGTGGGGTGGCGCCGCACCGGGTGGATTCGACTGCTCAGGTCTGGTGATGTGGGCGTTCCAGCAGGCCGGCATCGCGCTGCCGCACTCCAGCCAGGCGCTGGCGCACGGCGGACAACCGGTTTCGCTGTCCGACCTGCAGCCCGGCGATGTACTGACCTTCTACTCTGACGCGTCGCACGCCGGCCTCTATATCGGCGACGGCCTGATGGTCCACTCGTCCACCTACGGCGTGCCGGTGCGGGTGGTGCCGATGAACTCATCCGGCCCGATCTACGACGCCCGCCGCTACTGACGCCGGGCGCAGACGCCGACTGCTGGCCTGTGTCCTCATCGCGGAGTTGGCCGTCGGCGCCTTCGTAGCCACCCGTCTGGTTCACGACGTCCCGTCGGGCAGCGGCGATGCGGTCGGTGCGCGCACCCTGCATGTGACCAATCTCGGCGGACCGCCGCAGCAGGCCCTGCTGATTCGCGTCGCCGCAGACATCGGCCCGGCAATCGACGCCGTGGACGCGTTCTGGGGCAGCGACTGGCCCCGGGACATCGACGTGGTCGCCACCGGAACCCAGCCGCAGTTCGAGGCGACGGCCGGCGGCGGGTCCAGCGCGCAGTGGGCCGACATCGCCGCGATCGCCGTCGCCGACCGCGTCGATCCGGCCCGGCGGGTCGCGCTCGGGCAGCGGATCGTCTTCGCGCCCGGCGCGGCGGACATGAATGCGCGCGCACTGCGAATCGTGTTGACCCACGAGCTTTTTCACTATGCTGCTCGCGCCGACACGGCATTGGACGCACCCCGGTGGCTCACCGAAGGCGTCGCGGACTACGTCGCCCGGCCGCACGGCCCGGTGCCCGAGATCGCGCCTCCCACCGCGGTGCCGTCCGACTCCGACCTCGCCGATCCGGGTCCGCAACGGTCGCAGGCCTACGACCGTGCCTGGCTGTTCGCGCTCTTCGTCGCCGACACCCGCGGCGCGCCGACCCTGCGAGCGCTCTACATGGCGGCTTGCGGCGATCGACACACCGACCTGCCGACCGCAGTTCACCACGTGCTCGGCACCGACGACGCCGGGATACTCGCCGATTGGCAGCGGTGGCTGGCCCGTCAGCCCGCGCACTGAGCCTCACGCTAGCCTTCCTAGGTGTCTCGGGTCCTGCTGGTAACCAACGACTTTCCGCCACGGCGCGGCGGTATTCAGTCCTACCTGTGCGACCTGGTTACCCGGCTGGCCGCGGCGGGGGAGCACACGCTGACCGTGTATGCGCCGCAATGGAAGGACGCCGACGCCTTTGATGCCGAAGCCGCCCACGCCGGCTACCGCGTCGTGCGTCACCCCGGGACGCTGATGCTGCCGGTCCCCACCGTCGATGCCCGGATGCGGAGGTTGATCGCCGAGCACGACATCGACACGGTCTGGTTCGGTGCGGCCGCGCCGTTGGCCCTGCTGGCCCAGCGGGCCCGGCGGGCCGGGGTGCGCCGCGTGCTGGCGAGCACGCACGGCCATGAGGTGGGGTGGTCGATGCTGCCGGGCGCCCGCTCGGTGCTGCGCCGGATCGGTGACGACAGCGACATCGTCACCTACGTCAGTGATTACACGCGACGGCGGTTCGCCTCGGCGTTCGGTCCGCACGCCGCTCTGGAACACTTGCCGCCCGGCGTCGACACCGAGCGGTTCCGGCCCGATCCGGCAAGCCGCGACGAGATGCGCATGCGCTACGGGTTGGGCCGGCGGCCCACGGTGCTGTGCCTGTCACGGTTGGTGCCGCGCAAAGGTCAGGACATGTTGATCCGGGCGTTGCCTGCGATCCGGCAGCGGGTGGACGGCGCTGCGCTGGTAATCGTCGGCGGCGGTCCGTATCTGGACACGCTGCGCGGACTGGCCGAACGATTCGGCGTCACCGATCACGTCACGTTCACCGGCGGCGTTCCGTTCGCCGAACTGCCCGCGTACCACGCAATGGCCGACGTGTTCGCCATGCCGTGTCGCACTCGCGGCGCCGGACTGGACGTCGAAGGTCTCGGCATCGTCTTCCTGGAAGCGTCGGCCACCGGAGTTCCGGTCGTCGCCGGATCGTCCGGGGGGGCACCGGAAACTGTGCAGCACAACAAGACTGGAATGGTTGTCGATGGTACTTCGGTGCACCAGATCGCCGACACCGTCAGCGGGTTGCTGGCCGACCCGGACCGTGCCGCCGCGATGGGCGCAGCCGGCCGCGAATGGGTCAATGCCCATTGGCGATCCGAGGATCTGGCCGCGCGACTCGCCGACCTGATCCGCGGCTAGTCCTTGGTGTAGATGGCCTCGATGTCGTTGGCGAACTTCTCGGCAACCACCTTGCGCTTCACCTTCATCGTAGGCGTCAGCTCCCCGGTGTCCTCGGTGAAGTCGACCGGCAGAATGCGGAACTTACGTATCGACTCCGCATGCGACACAGACAGATTGGCCTGTTTGACGGCCGTCTCCACCTCGGCGAGCAGGTCTGGGTCGTTGGCCAGATCGCCCACCGAAGCACCGGCGGGCTTGCCGTTGCGCTGCTTCCATCCCTCGATCGCCTCTGGGTCGATGGTGATCAGAGCGCCGATGAACGGTTTGGCGTCGCCGACCACCATCGCTTGACTGATCAACGGGTGAGACCGCAACTGGTCTTCCAAAACCGCTGGAGCGACGTTCTTTCCGCCGGCGGTCACGATGATCTCTTTCTTGCGTCCGGTGATCGTCAGGAACCCGTCTTCGTCGACCGCGCCCAGATCGCCGGTCTTGAACCAGCCGTCTTCGAACGACTCGCTGGTGGCCTGATCGTTGTGCCAGTAGCCGTGAAACACCACGCCGCCGCGCAACAGCAACTCGCCGTCGTCTGCGATGCGCATGCTGTTGCCGGGCACCAACTTTCCGACCGTACCGATCCTGCACGCGTTGACCTGGTTGACGGTGATCGCCGCGCTCGTCTCGGTCAGCCCGTAGCCCTCGTAGACGGTCAGGCCGACGCCGCGGTAGAAGTGGCCCAGCCGGGCACCCAGCGGCGCCCCACCGGAGACCGACGCCCGGCAATCGCCGCCGAGCGCCGCGCGCAGCTTGTGGTACACCAGCCTGTCGAACAGCGCGTGCTTGGCCCGCAACCACAGGCCCGGCCCGCCGCGATCGGATGCTTCGCTCCAGTCGACGGCGGTCTGCGCGGCCATCTCGAAGATGCGGCCCTTGCCGTCGCTGGCGGCATTCTGCGCCGCGGTGTTGTACACCTTTTCGAAAACCCGGGGCACCGACACCACCACCGTCGGCTTGAAGACCCCGAACATCGGCACCAGATTCTTGATGTCACTGGTGAATCCGACGATCACCTTGTTGTGGAACGCGCACAGCGTCAGCGCGCGTGCCAGCACGTGGGCCAGCGGCAGAAAGATCAGCAGCCGCTCGCCCTTCTTCAGCAGCGTCGGCAGCACTTCCTTGGTTCCGCGGGTCTCGTAGACCAGATTCGCATGTGTCAGCTGGCAGCCCTTCGGGCGACCGGTGGTGCCCGAGGTGTAGATCAGCGTCGCGGGGTCTTCGCTGCGCAGCGCCTCGACACGGGCGGTGAGCTCGGCCGGGTCGACCGACGCGCCTTCCTCCTCGAGTTGGTCGAGCGCTCTGGGGCCCGACCCGTCGATGTGCAGCACCCGCCGCAGCTCGGGCAGCTCGCCGGCCAGCTCGGAGATGATCTTCGCGTGGGCGTCGGTTTCGGCGAACGCGATCACCGCGGCCGAATCGCTGAGTACCCAGCGCACCTGCTCGGCCGAGGACGTCTCGTAGATCGGGACGGTGACCGCACCGGTCGCGAGGATGGCCTGGTCGAGGATCGCCCACTCGTAGCGGGTCGCCGAGAAGATCACCACCCGGTCGCCGGCGCGCACCCCCTGTGCAATCAAACCCAATGTGGTCGAACGGATCTGGGCCGCCGCCTGCGCGCACGTCACGTCGATCCAGGTTCCGTCGACCAGACGGTTGAAGATCACGGCGTCGGGGTCGTTGCGCTCGTGCTCGAACACCGTGGACACGATATTGTCGTGCTCACCGACCGTGAACCCGGCGGGGACGGTTAATTCGCGCACTCTTGACGACCTCGCTTCAGTGATTCCAGGCGAACAGCAGAGATTCAGCCTATCCGGTGGTGACGCCATGCCGGACGGGCCCGCGGGCGTGCGGGCGATTCCCGGGCGGCGCCGCGGTATGTGAAGCTATTGGCCGTGCATAGCGTTCAGATTGCCGACGAGACGTACGTTGCCGCCGATCCGTCGCGCATCGGCGCTACCGTGGGCGACCCGTCCAACTGGCGCAAGTGGTGGCCCGACCTGCGCCTGGAAGTCACCGAAGATCGCGGTCCGCAGGGCGTTCGATGGCAAGTCGAAGGGCCGCTGACCGGCACGATGGAAATCTGGCTCGAGCCGATGCTGGGTGGTGCAATACTGCATTACTTTCTGCATGCCGAGCCGACCGGTATGACGGCGTTGCAACTGGACAGGCTCAATCTCGCGAAAATGACGCATCGGCGCCGGGTGGCGGGCAAGAAGATGGCTTTCGAAGTGAAGACGACGCTGGAGAGCTCCCGTCCGGTCGGGGTTTCTCCGGTGCTTGACCAGGTCTGAGCCAGGCCGGGGAGTACCGTTTCTGCCGTGGGCGGAGGTTCGAGCCCCGATGACGCAGGCAGAGCGGCGGGCGGGGCGGCCCGACCCGGGTAGCGCGGAGAAGGAAGCGATTAGGTGGCGGAAAAGACGGCCCAAACGATCTACATGGACGCGGACCCGAGCACGGTGATGGATGTGATCGCCGACATTGGCTCCTATCCCGATTGGGTGTCGGAGTACAAGGAAGCCGAGGTCCTCGAGTCCGACTCTGCGGGCAACCCGAAGGTGGCGCGCCTGGTGCTGGACACCAGCGTGCTCAAAGACACCCTGGTGCTGTCCTACAAGTGGCCCAAGGACCGTAAGTCGGTGAGCTGGTCGCTGGTCTCCAGCTCGCTGCTCAAGTCGCTGGAAGGCGTTTATCGCTTGGCGCCCAAAGGATCTGGAACCGAAGTGACCTACGAGCTGACGGTCGACCTGGCGATTCCGATGATCGGTCTGCTCAAGCGCAAGGCCGAGCGCAGGCTGACCGACACCGCACTGAAGGATCTGAAGAAACGAGTCGAGGCTGAGTGAGGCTGGGTGAATCCGAACCTCCCGCCCCGGCCCGGATCAGTCTTTTCGTCGGCAAGGGTGGGGTAGGAAAGTCCACGTTGGCGGCCGCGACGGCCGTACACGAAGCGCGCGCGGGCCAGCGCGTGCTGCTGGTCTCCACCGACCAGGCGCACTCGCTGGGCGATGTGCTCGGCGTGGTGATCGCGCCGAACGGTCACCGCGACGCTGTGCGGGTGCTGGCCGATCTCGAAACCGGTTCGCTCGACGCACTGGCGATGGACACCCTTTCGCTGCTCGAAGCGCGTTGGCGCGCCGTGGTTGAGACGCTCAGTCGCCGCTTCCCCGAATCGGAGCTGAATGATATTGCGCCGGAAGAACTGTCGGCTCTGCCCGGCGTTCAGGAAGTGCTTGGTCTGCACGAAGTCGGGGAGCTGGCCCGGTGCGGGCAATGGGATCACCTGGTGGTCGACTGTGCGTCGACCGCCGATGCGCTGCGGATGCTGACGCTGCCGGCGACGTTCGCGCTCTACGTCGAGCGAGCATGGCCGCGACACCGGCGCCTTTCCGCCGGCGCCGACGACGCGCGGTCGACCGCGATCGTCGAGCTGCTGGAACGCATCAGCTTGAACGTCGAAAAGCTCAGCGCGCTGCTGACCGATGGGACGCGGGTGGGCGCGCACCTGGTGCTCACCGCGGAGCGGGTGGTGGCGGCCGAGGCAATCCGGACGCTGGGCTCGCTGGCTCTGATGGGCGTGCGCGTCGAGGAACTAATCGTCAACCAGATTCTGATGCAAGACGATTCGTACGAGTACCGCAATCTGCCGGCGCACCCGGCGTTCGACTGGTACTCGGAGCGAATCAGCGAGCAGCGAACCGTGCTCGACGAACTGGGTGCCGCCATCGGCGATGTCGCGCTGGTCCTCACGCCGCATCTGGCCGGCGAGCCGATCGGCGCCAAGGCGCTGGCCGAATTGCTGGACAGCGCGCGCCGTCGGGACGGGTCGGCGCCACCGGGGCCGCTGCGTCCGGTGGTGGATCTGGAATCAGGATCCGGACTCGAGTCGGTCTACCGATTGCGGCTAGAGTTGCCGCAGATTGAGTCCGGCGCGCTTAACCTGGGCCGGGTCGGCGACGACCTGATCGTCGGCGCCGGTGGCATGCGACGCAGAGTTCGACTGGCGTCCGTTCTGCGACGGTGCACGGTGCTGGACGCGCATCTTCGCGGCAGCGAATTGACGGTGCGTTTCCAACCCGATCCGGAGGTGTGGCCTAAATGACCCGCCCCGGCTCGCACGCCGACATCGGCCCGGAGCTTCGCAGACTCGCGCAGAAAATCCTCGACCAGATTGACCCGGCGGTTCGCTTGGCGGCAGCGCGCGCGGTCGGCAACGGCGCCGGCACCGGGGCCTGCCAGCAAGTGTGGTGCCCGGTGTGCGCGTTGGCCGCGGTGGTGACCGGCGATGAGCATCCGCTGGTGACGGTCATCGCCGAGCACAGCGTCGCGCTGCTGGCGGTGATCCGCGCGATCGTCGATCAGGTCGAGCGGCCGACGCCGGCACCACCGGACGGGCCACCCCACGGCGACGGCGCCGCCACTACCGCGGACGAACCCGCGCCGGCCAGTCGATACCAGCCGATCACCGTTACCGTCGAGGAATAGCCGCAACGGGTTACCACATCGACCTACGCGGCGTCGAAGAGTGAGCAAGACGTCAGCGTGATGTGGTCGCGCACACGTTGGGTCGGTAGTCTTGGCGCTGAACACGGTTGGCGCGGCTGAGTAGGAGGCCTGATGGCGTACTGGCTTTTGAAGTACATCTTCCTCGGCCCGTTGCTCGCGCTCCTGGGCCGGCCGAAAATCGAAGGACTGGAACACGTCCCGCAGTCCGGCCCGGCGATTCTGGCCAGCAACCACCTGGCGGTGATGGACAGTTTTTATCTGCCACTGGTGGTGCGGCGGCGGATCACCTTCCTGGCCAAGTCGGAGTACTTCACCGGAACCGGTTTCAAGGGCTGGTGGAGTCGGTGGTTCTTCACCGCGGTCGGTCAGGTGCCGATCGACCGCAGCAGCGCCGACGCGGCGCAGGCCGCTCTGGACACCGCAAAGCGGGTTCTGGACGAGGGCAAGCTGCTCGGCATGTACCCCGAAGGCACCCGGTCCCCGGATGGCCGGCTCTACAAGGGCAAGACCGGGCTGGCGCGCCTCGCGCTGGAGACCGGCGTCCCGGTCATCCCGGTCGCGATGATCGGCACCAACAACGTGAACCCGCCCGGAACCTCGATGCTCCGGTTCGCCAAGGTGACCGTTCGCTTCGGCAAGCCGATGGACTTCTCCCGCTTCGAGGGGCTGGCGGGCAATCGCTTCATCGAACGCGCGGTCATCGACGAGGTGATCTACGAACTGATGGGGTTGTCCGACCAGGAGTACGTCGACATCTACGCCGCGACATTGAAGAACGGCAACGATTCGTCGTCACCGGGAAAAGCATCGCCGTCTCGGATTCCTGAGACGGCGGCCGGCTAGCAGATCAGGCGGAGACCGGCGCGGGCGCGACGGGCCGAGGTGTCGACGCGGTCGCGGGCCGAACGGCGACGGTGGCCCCGGTGACGACCAGAGCGGCCAGCGCCCACCACAAATACGACACCCCGACCAGCTGACGCCACCACACAGCGGTCACCTCGTGATGTTTGGGCAGCAGATCGATCGGGCTCCACACCATCACCGCCACCCCGGCCGCGCTGACCAACGCCAACGCGACATTGCGCCGGCGCCAGGCCGTCACCGTCGTCACGATGACCGCCTCCAGCATCCACACCCAGTGGTGGGACCAGGACACCGGCGACACCGCCAGGCCGAACAGGGCGATGCAGATCACCGCCAGCACCGGTTCCCCGGCGCGCAATGCCCGCTTGGCCGCCCACACCGTCAGCGCCAGCACCAGGAAGCAGGCCACCACCCACGGCAGGAATCGTTGGTGTTCGTCGAGCCCGAGGCGCGCCAAGGTGCCGGCGATGTTCTGGTTGGTGTTCAGGCTCGCCGAGCCAATCCGATCGGTGTTGCGCACGGTGTGGGTCCAGTACTCCCACGAGTCGCGCCAGGCCAGTGCAAACCCGGCCGCGACCGCCGCGACCGCCGAGGCCAACGAGGTCAGGACGGCGCGGCGATCCCGGTTCAGCAGGAAATACAGCAGGAACACCGCCGGCGTGAGCTTGAGCACGATGCCCAGGCCCAGCAGCAGCCCCCGCGGCCACGGCGTGCGACGCGGCACGCATTCGGCGATCACCAGCGTCATCAGCACCACATTGATCTGCCCGAAGGCGAAGTTCGCCTGGATCGGCTCCCAATACAGCGTGGCCCAAGCCACCACCAGCGCGGTCAGCCACCAACGGCGCAACCACGCAGGGCCCGGCACCGCCCTGCTGGTGGCCCACACATCCAGCCGGGTCAGCACCATCATGGTCGAGACCAGCAGGAGCACCAGCGTGATCAGCGTGATCGCGACGCTGGCGGCCGGCATGCCCAGCCACGCGAACGGGGCGAAGATCACCGCGGCCAGCGGCGGATAGGTGAACGGCAGGTTGAGCCCGATCGGGGTATGGAACTTGACCTCGGGGCTGTACAGCGGATGGCCGTCCAGCCAGGCCTGCCCACCCATCCGGTAGACGTCGATGTCGATGCGGTACACGGTGCTGCCGAGAACTCGCCATCCCGCGTATCCCAGTGCCGCCAGCGCCGGCAGTTGAAGCAGCAACCAGCAGGCTTTTCGCCAGCTGCTCGGTTGCGCTGTGGCTTCCGGCCCGCGCGAACTGCCCGCGTCGGGCGAGCGCCATCTAGTCATGTCGGTGAACAGCCTAATCGGTGCCGGCGCCTCGGTCGGTGTCGCGGACGGTCATCCGCGTCACGTACGCGTAGCTTTTTAAGCGTGCTGCACTGGTTCGAACACGACATCATCGGTCGCGGCCGACTGCCGCTGCTGTGTTGTCTGGTCGCCTTCATCCTCACGTTTTTCGTCACGCGTACCTCGGTACGCCTGATCCGTCGCCGCCAGGGCGCCGGCAGGCCACCGCGCTGGTGGGAGCCGCGTAACCTCCACATCGGCGCCAAGCACATCCACCACGTGGTGGTCGGGGTCGTGCTGGTGATGATCTCCGGCGTGACGCTGGTGACGTTGTCGGTCAACGGCAATGAGGCCGAATTCACCTCAGTGGCAATCATTTTCGGTATCGGTGCCGCGCTGGTGCTCGACGAGTACGCGTTGATCCTGCACCTGTCGGACGTCTACTGGGAAGAAGACGGACGAACTTCGGTCGACGCGGTCTTCGCCGCGGTCGCCGTCGGCGGCTTGCTGGTCCTGGGGTTGCACCCGCTGATGTTCTTCATCAGCCTGTGGCAGGACACCACTCACTCGATACTGCTGCGATCCGGTGTGGTGTTCGCCATGGTGCTGACGCTGCCATTGGCGGTGCTGGTCGTGCTCAAGGGCAAGGTGTGGACCGGTCTGATCGGCATGTTCTTCGTTCCGCTGCTGTTCATCGGGGCGATCCGGCTGTCCCGCCCACAGGCACCGTGGGCCCGCTACCTCTACATGCGCCGGCTGGACAAGATGAGCCGCGCCCTGCAGCGGGAACGGACGTTGCGTCGCCCGGTGGTGCGGGCCAAGCTGTGGCTGCAGTACGCCATCGCCGGGACGCCGCGGGTGCCGTCGCACCGGATAATCGACGCGCAGCTGGATCGTGAAGTGCATCCAGCGCCCCCGCCGGAGCAGGTGCCGAGCCTGCTCGCCGGCGGGCTCGGTGTCGGGTAGCTGCCGGTGCGATATTTCTACGACACCGAGTTCATTGACGACGGTTACAACATCGAGTTGATCTCAATCGGCGTGGTCGCCGAGGATGGCCGCGAATATTACGCGGTATCAACGGAATTCAACCCGGAGCGGGCCGGGAAATGGGTCCGCGCGAATGTGCTGCCCAAGCTGCCGTCACCGTCGTCGAAGGTTTGGCGGTCACGCTCGCAGATCCGCGACGACCTCGAGACGTTCTTCGACATCGACGGGTCGGAGCCGATCGAGCTGTGGGCATGGGTCGGCGCCTACGACCACGTCGCGCTATGTCAGCTGTGGGGGCCGATGACGCATCTGCCCCCGCCGATTCCGCGATTCACCCACGAGCTGCGCCAGTTGTGGGAGGACCGTGGCAGCCCGCGGATGCCGCGCCGATCTGAGAATGTGCACGACGCGCTGGTCGACGCCCGCGACCAGCTGATCCGATACCGGGTCATCATGTCGGATGGCGATCGCCGCTAGCTCGGCGTTTTTGTATCGGCGCTGATCGCGGCCGGATTTGGGGCGTCGGCAACCCGGTTACCATAGACGGGTGAACTGGACCGTTGACGTACCGATCGAGCAGCTCCCGTCGCTGCCGCCACTGCCGGAGGAGCTGCGGGCCCGCCTGGACGCCGCTCTGGCCAAACCGGCCGCGCAGCAGCCGAGTTGGACGCGCGAGCAGGTCGAGCCGTTGCGGAAGGTTCTGGAGAGCGTGCCGCCGGTGACGGTGCCGTCGGAAATCGTGCGGCTGCAGGAGATGCTGGCCCAAGTCGCCCGCGGTGAGGCGTTTCTGCTGCAGGGCGGCGACTGTGCCGAGACCTTCGTCGACAACACCGAGCCGCACATCAAGGGCAACATCCGCACCCTGCTTCAGATGGCGGTGGTGCTGACCTACGGCGCCAGCATGCCGGTGCTCAAGGTGGCCCGCATCGCCGGCCAGTACGCCAAGCCGCGGTCCGCCGACACCGACGCGCTGGGCTTACGCTCCTACCGCGGCGACATGATCAATGGGTTCGCCCCCGACGCCGCGGTGCGCGAGCACGACCCGTCTCGGCTGGTACGGGCCTACGCCAACGCCGGCGCGGCGATGAACCTGGTGCGCGCGCTGACCTCGTCGGGTCTGGCGTCGCTGCACCTCGTGCACGACTGGAACCGCGAATTCGTCCGCACCTCGCCGGCCGGCGCCCGCTACGAGGCGCTGGCGTCGGAGATCGACCGCGGCCTGAAGTTCATGAGTGCCTGCGGGGTGGCCGACAGCAACCTGCAAACCGCCGAAATCTACGCCAGCCACGAGGCTTTGGTACTCGACTACGAGCGGTCCATGCTGCGTCTGTCCTCTGAGGAAGACGGCGAACCGCAGCTGTACGACCTGTCGGCGCATTACCTGTGGATCGGCGACCGCACGCGGCAACTCGACGGGGCACACATCGCGTTCGCCGAGGTGATCGCCAACCCGATCGGTGTCAAAATCGGGCCGTCGACCACACCGGATCAGGTCGTCGAATACGTCGAACGCCTCGACCCGCACAACAAGCCGGGTCGGCTGACGCTGGTGAGCCGGATGGGCAACAACAAGGTGCGCGACCTATTGCCGCGGATCATCGAAAAGGTCCAGGCGACCGGACATCAGGTGATCTGGCAGTGCGACCCGATGCACGGCAACACCCACGAATCGTCCACCGGTTACAAGACGCGGCACTTCGACCGCATCGTCGACGAAGTACAGGGCTTCTTCGAGGTGCACCGCGCGCTGGGCACCTACCCGGGTGGCATTCACGTCGAGATCACCGGCGAGAACGTCACCGAGTGTCTCGGTGGCGCGCAAGACATCTCCGACACCGACCTGAGCGGACGCTACGAAACCGCCTGCGACCCACGGCTGAACACTCAGCAGTCACTGGAGCTGGCGTTCCTGGTCGCGGAGATGCTTCGGGATTAGTGTCGACCCGCTTCGCCCGGCTCCGCCGCGCTCGCGATCGCCACGGTGACTAAGTGTCGACCCGCTTCGCCCGGCTCCGCCGCGCTCGCGATCGCCACGGCGACTAAGTGTCGACCCGCTTCGCCCGGCTCCGCCGCGCTCGCGATCGCCACGGCGACTAAGTGTCGACCCGCTTCGCCCGGCTCCGCCGCGCTCGCGATCGCCACGGCGACTAGAGCAGACCGCTGACATTGCTGCCGATGGTCCACGCCGCTGCGGCGGCCATCCCGGTGATCGACAACACGATCGCTATCCAGATCAACATCATGCGCCGGGCGCGCTCGCGCTCGAAGGCGAACTCGAGTAGGTCGATGCCAGCGAATTGCTTTGTTGTCGACCGAGATTGGGCAGGCGCGTCCTGCGGTTCACGGGTCAACTGAAGGGTCGGCCGATGCACCGTCGGCCGCGCGGCCGGTGGCCGATCGGTGGTGCGGTTCTGGGCGGTGGTGATCCGGCTGCGTTGCGCCGCCGCCGAACGATGTTGCGCCGAGTTGCGCGGCGTAGGCACCCGATAGCCGGGCAACCGCAACGCGTCGGCGATCGCGTCCAGTTGGGCGCCCATCTCCTGGGCGTCGGCGTAACGAGCGGCCGGGTTGCGTGCGGTGGCGCGCTTGACCAGTTCGTCGAATTGTCCAGGCACGCCGCTGATCACACTGCTCGGCGGCGGCACGTCGTGGTCCAGCCGCTGAAAAGCGACCGACAGCGACGTGTCGCCGGAGAACGGCGTCTCACCGGTCAGCAACTCATAAGCGACGACCCCCACCGCATAGACGTCGCTGCGCGGGCTGGCGTTTCCGTCTTTGACCTGCTCGGGGGAGAGGTAGGCCGCGGTGCCGAGAATGACGCTGGTGGAGGTGATTCCGGCCTCTGCGACGGCGCGCACCAACCCGAAGTCGACGATTTTTACCTCGCCGTCGTCGGAGATCAACACGTTCTCGGGTTTGACGTCGCGATGCACCAGGCCTGCGTGATGCGCTGCGGCCAGCCCGCCCAGCACCGGGCGCAACACCGCGGCGACCGCATGTGGTGGCATCGGCCCGCGCTCGGCCAGCAACTCACGCAGCGTGCCGCCCTCGACCAGTTCCATCACCAAGAACGGGTGCCGGCCATCCTGGCCCTGGTCGTAGACCGCGACCAGCCCCGGATCCTTCAGCCGGGCCACGCTGCGAGCCTCCAACTGAAAACGGGTCAGAAACTGCTCGTCGCCGGCGTAGCGGGAGTCCATCACCTTCAGTGCGACCGGGCGGTCCAGCCGGGTGTCCAGGCCGCGATAGACCGTCGACGTGCCGCCGTTGGCGATTCTGGTCGCGACGCGATAGCGGTCGTCGAGCAGTGTGCCCTCGAGGTCGTCGCTCGTCGCTGCGGTCACGCGCCCATCGTAGGCGGCGGCCGGCGCTGCGCCCGAAACCTTTACGCCGCGAGCCTGAACAAGCGGCTGCGCCGCCGTACACTACGTCGGTGAGCAGGATTCCGGCCGGGGACGACGTTCTCGACCCCGACGAACCGACCTACGATCTCCGCAACGTCGCCGATCTGCTCGGCGTGGCGGTGACCAAAGTGCAGCAACACCTCAAAGAAGGCCACCTGGTGGCGGTGCGGCGTGCGGGTGATGTGGTGGTCCCGCAGATCTTTTTCACCAGCGACGGCGAGGTGGTCAAGAGTCTGCCCGGATTGCTGGTGGTCCTACGGGATGGCGGCTACCAGGACACCGAGATCGTCCGGTGGCTGTTCACCCCCGACCCGTCGCTGACGGTGACACGGGACGGCTCGCGTGATGCGCTCAACAACGCCCGCCCGGTCGACGCGTTGCACGCGCATCAGGCACGTGAAGTGCTGCGCCGCGCGCAGGCTATGGCGTACTGACCTCTGCTGTTTCAGCCCGGTCCAGGGTTCGCCAGGCGAACAGCGCTATCGTCGTTGCCAGCAGTACATGTGGCCACGAGTACATCCCGTGGGCCCCATCGGGTTTGAAGATGACCATGATCCATGTCGAGAACGCCGCGATCGATGCGACCGCGCGGCGGGACTGGGCGAGGGGGGCTACCACCGCCAGCGGCCAGGAGTAGTACCACGGCAGTGCGGCGGGCGCGAACAACACCACGACCAGCATCACCCAGGCGATGCCGGTGAGCGCTTCGCGGTCGTCGTGGCGGAACCGCCACCACAGCAGCGGCAGTGCCAGCGCGATGATCGCAATCCCGATCGCACGGGTAATCTGCAGCGTCCCGTAGAAACTCACCGGGAAGAACAGTCCGCCGAAGGCGTGCACCAGATTCGCCGTCGCGGTCGGAATGCTCAGCCAGTTGATGATTTTCACCGATCCGGCCAATGCGGTGAGCCAACCGAGTCCCACCCCAGCCACCCCGGAGAGTACGGCGAACACCACGACGACAATCAGTACCGACGCCACCGACGCCACCGAAAACGCCCGCAGCGGCCGGTATCCACGACGGTCATGCAGATGGCGCATCCACACCCACACCATGAACGGCAACGCAAGTCCGGCCGTCGCCTTGACCGCCATCCCCACGGCGATCACGGCGATGCCGGCGACATGGCGTTGCGCCAAGGTCAGCGCGATGCCGGCGGCCATCAGTCCCACCATCAGCATCTCGTTGTGTACGCCACCCATCAGATGGATGATCACCAGCGGATTGAGCACGCAGATCCACAGCGCGATGGGCACATTCGCGCCGACATGCCGGGCGATCCGCGGGGTCGCCCACACCAGCAGTGCCAGCCCGGGCAGCATGCACACCCGCAGCAGCATCGTTCCGACGATCACATGGTTGCCGACCAGCATCGTCACCAGCCGGGCGACCATGATGAACGCCGGTCCGTAGGGCGCGGTGGTGATGGTCCAGATCGGACTGACGTTGTCCAGCAGAGGATTCGGGTTGTCGATCGGTCCGACCGCGTAGGGATCCAGCCCGTCGCGGAGCAGCGCCCCCTGGGCCAGGTACGAATAGGTGTCGCGGCTGAACAGCGGCACCGACAGCAACAACGGCGCCAGCCAGAATGCGGCGCTGGCGATCATGGCGTATTCGCTTGCGTCGCCGGCCAATGCGCGCCGGCCCAGCCACAGCCAGGCGCTCAACATCAGCGTCACGCCGATCCACAGCAGCACCGACGACAGCACCAGGCCATGCCCGTAGCGCAGCCAGGACAGGTGCAGCGACTCCAGGAGTGGATCGTGTTGTTTGGTGCTACCGGAGCCCAGACCTCCCATCGTGATGAGAGTCGCGCCGAGGAAACCCAGAAGCGCCGGGCGGCCCTCGGCGGCGCTGGCGAATGCTCGCAGCCGTGAAAACGCTTGGGGCGCAGCGGTTTTCGAGACAGTGGCCGGCACGGACGCGGGAAGGGACATGGGCGTCACGCTGACCGGTTCGCGGCCAGGTCGGCGAGATCGGCGAGCCCGACCTTGGCCGCTGCGTGGATGGGTGCGTCGGCGACCAGGTCCAGCGCGCGACGGGTCAACGCGGCGATCCGATCCTCGACCGCGGCCAGCGCACCGACCTGATCGATGACGTCGCAAAGCTCGCGGGCCTGGCCGTCGCTCAAATCCGTGCCCACTGAGGCACGTAACAACTTGGCGGCGAACGGGTTTGACTCGTCAGCCAATTCCAATGCCGTCGCCAGCAACACGGTCCGCTTGCCGGAGCGCAGGTCGTCACCGGAAGGCTTCCCGGTCACGGCCGGGTCGCCGAACACGCCCAGCACATCGTCGCGCAGCTGAAAGGCCACGCCCAGCCGATCGCCGATCTCGCCGAAAAGCGCGTGCACGTCCGGCCGGTCGGCCGCCGCGGCGGCCCCCAGCTGCAGCGGCCGGGTCACCGTGTACGAGGCGGTCTTGTAGGTGTTGACAGCCATCGCCGAGGCGATCGACTCGGCGGCACTGGCCTCGGAGACGATGTCGAGATACTGCCCGCCGAGCACCTCGGTGCGAATATCGGCCCAGACGCGGCGCACCCGCTGACGGGCCTCAGGCGGCAGGTCGGAGCCGGCGACGATGTCGTCGGCCCACACCAGCGCCAGATCCCCGATCAGGATCGCCGCCGACAACCCGAATTGGTCGGCCGATCCCCGCCACCCGCGGTCGCGATGCAACGCGGAGAACTGGTTATGTGTGGTCGGTCGACCGCGTCGGGTCGCTGAGCTGTCGATCACGTCGTCGTGCACCAGCGCGGAGGCGTGCAGCAGTTCCAGCGCGGCGAACAACAGCAGCGCCTGCTCGTCGACCTCGTCGTTGGAGACCGCCCGCCAGCCCCAATAAGCGAAGACCGGGCGCAGCCGCTTGCCGCCGCCGAGGACGAAATCCGCCAGGGCGGCGGTCAGCGCGTCGTACTCGGCTCCGATGTGGGCGGCCTGGCTCCGGCGGTCGCGCAGATACCTGCGCAACTGGTCGGTGACGGCGTCGGCCAGTTCGACGGTTGCCGCTGCTCCTGCTCTCAGCGCGACACCTCTTTTGGGTCCCTGGTGATCATGGCCCGCCAAGTCTATTCGGCGCGACGTTGTACAGCGGGTTCTGCCCGCCGCACGTCGATCGGGGCGGCCGATCGACCGTCGCCGGGCGGCCGCCCCGACGGCGTCACTATGCTGTCGTGTTGCGTGGCACCGGCCGGGCCGGCGCCGCTTCCGGGCCGACAAGGTTTGGCGGCAGGCCTGCTGCGGCAGGGGAACCAGTCGTTGAATGAGGAGCAGCTCGTTGACTTTGAACACCATCGCGCTTGAGTTGGTGCCGCCGAACATCGAACGCGGCACCGAGCAGGCCGTCGACGACGCCCGCAAAGTGGTGGAGCTGGCCGCGAAGTCCGGCATCGACGGAAAGATCGGGCACGTGATGATGCCCGGGTTGATCGAGGAAGACGACGACCGGCCGATCGAGATGAAGCCGAAGCTCGACGTGCTGGACTTCTGGTCGACGATCAAGCCCGAGATGCCCGGCGTGCGCGGATTGTGCAGTCAGGTCACCGCTTTCATGGACGAGCCGGCGCTGCGCCAACGGCTCGGCGCGTTGGTGGGCGCCGGGATCGACGGCGTCGTGTTCGTCGGCGTTCCACGCACGATGGCCGACGGCGAGGGCTCTGGCGTCGCGCCGACCGACGCGCTGTCGATTTATCAAGGGCTGGTGGACAATCGGGGCGTCATCCTCATTCCCACTCGCGAGGGTGAGACGGGCCGGCTGAATTTCAAGTGCGAGCAGGGCGCGACGTTCGCGCAGACGCAGCTGCTGTATTCCGATGCGATCGTGGGCTTTTTGACCGACTTCGCGAAGAAGACCGACCACCGGCCGGAGATCCTTCTCGGCTTCGGGTTCGTGCCGAAGCTCGAGGAGAAGATCGGCTTCATCAACTGGCTGATCCAGGATCCGGGCAACCCCGTCGTCGCCGAGGAGCAGGCTTTCGTCACGAAGCTGGCGAACACCGAACCGGAGCAACGTCGCGCGCTGGTCCTCGATCTGTACAAGCGGGTCATCGACGGCGTCGCCGATCTGGGCTATCCGCTGAGCCTGCATCTGGAGGCCACCTACGGCAATTCCGCGCCGGCCTTCGAGACGTTCGCCGAGATGCTGGATTACTGGTCGCCCACCAGTTCGTAGGTCAGCTGGACGGCGGGTCGCTCGGTTCGGCGATCTTCGCCGATTTATCGCGGGAGTACCAGGCCAGGCCCCCCACGGCGGCGGCCACCGCGAGCGATGCCAACGCCAGCCACAGGGCTGCGCCCTGGAATGAGCGGGTACTCGGGTCGGTGTAGCGCGCCTGGGCGCTGAGCATGCTGACCACGCCGGGCTTCAATTTCCACTGCACGGTCTGCTCGTCGACGCGATCGCCGTTGGTGGAGCTGACCGGCCCGGGGAACGCGACCGAGAGCTCCACGTCGGCGTCGGGATCGTTCAGCGACGTCAGATCCGCGCGTCCCTCCAGGATCACCAGGTCGCCGGCTCGACGCAGCGACAGGTTCACTCCCTGTGCGTCGGAGTTCATCCGCGCCAGCTCCGGAAGTTCGGCGAACGTCAGATCCGAGAAGGTGGCTTGCGACCCCACGAAGCCGTCGCGGTCGTATTTGGATACCGCGACTTTCTGGCCGAACGCCAGATTGGGATCCAGCTGCGGACCGTTGTCCTTGTCGTTGCGCGGTTTGGACGCCGCGATGATGTCGCCGGAAACCAGGTCTTCGGGGGAGATGGTGATCGACGCCTTGATCCGCACGCACCCGGCGAGCATGGGTATCACCAGCAGCAGCAACGCCCATGCCGCGAGGCGACGGCGTGCCGGCCGCGCTGTCAATGCCCGGGACGAGAGCTGTATACCGCTGGCGCGCACCAGGTCATCGTGCCAGAGAGTGACGGCGCCGGTGCCACTACAGCGGCAGCTGGCGCCCCAGAATTGCGAATGCCCGCGGGTCACCGGTGAAGTGGTAGCCGCGGATCACGTCGATGAAGCCCAGTCGTCGGTAGAGCCGCCAGGCCCGGTTGGCTTCGCCGTTGGTCTCTGGCGTCGACAGCAGCACGTTGGCTTCGCCGCGTTCGGAAAGCAGCCGACGGGCCAGCGCTTCGCCGAGGCCGCGACCTTGCGCCCGGGGAGTGATGTGCAACTCGGTCAGCTCGAAATAGCTGGCCATCAGCTTGGCGATCTCGGGGTCGGGGTAGCCGCTGCGTTGCAGACCCGCGACGACCTGCTGCTGCCACCATTGGTCGGGTGCGCCGCAGTAGCCGTAGGCAACGCCCAGCAGAGGCGCGTCGCTCAGTTCGTCGGACGACGGCTCCGTGCCGGCCGGTTTTTCGACTTCAACCGCAGCCACCGCCTGCCACCCGCGTCGTCGGGTGTGTTCGAGCCACATCGCGGCGCGCTGATTCTCGGTGCCGGGCGGGTAGCGCATGGCGTCGACGTAGACGCCCAACGCCTCGGATAGCCGCCGCTGCATGTCCTGCGGGGGCAGGTTGATGAGGAATGTCACCAACGTGCGGTCTCCTCCTCAGTTGTCCAATGCGGTGCGCCATCCCATTATCGGGCGCGGCGGCGGCGCGTCGTTCGCCGACCGTCGCGTTTACAATCAGCGGGCGAAGCGGTGGTAACGCGCAGATGGACCTCGTATCATTCTTATTAGTTGTCCCCGCAGTGGGCGCAAGCGTGCTATCGGTATTAACGTGTCAGGATTTCGGCAAGGAGGGACGAATGCCACTCTCCGATCATGAGCAGCGGATGCTCGACCAGATCGAGAGCGCTCTCTATGCCGAGGACCCCAAGTTCGCCTCGAGCGTGCGGGGCGGCGGATTGCGCGCCCCGACGGCGCGGCGGCGACTGCAGGGCGCGGCGTTGTTCGTGCTCGGGCTTGCGATGCTGGTTTCCGGTGTGGCGTTTAAGGCCACCATGATCGGAACATTCCCGGTGCTGTCCGTGCTCGGTTTCATGGTGATGTTCGGCGGCGTGGTTTTCGCCGTCACCGGTCCGCGACTCGCCGGCCGGGGGGAGCGTCCCGGATCGTCGGCGGCGGCGCGGCAGCGCCGCAACAAGAGCGGCGGATCGTTCACCAGCCGCATGGAAGATCGGTTCCGTCGCCGATTCGAGCAGTAGCACGCCGGACGTACAAAGGGCAGCCACCCGGCTGCCCTTTTTTGTGCCCCGCCGACCCCGAACTCGCGGCCTGAGTCGCCCCACACCCCCCACTACGCCCCACCGCCTGCCGAAATAGCAGCTCAGACGCGTTTTATGCGGTCGAAATCGTGTTGCGTGCGATCTACGAGGCCGCCGCAGTGGCCGAGAACCTGCAGAAACGACGCCGATCGGTGACATTCGTGTCGTTAAATGGAGCGAAGTGGGGGATTGTGGGGTATCGTGGCGGAAGTCGAAAAGGCATGGAGGTAGCCAGATGTTTCTCGGCACCTACACGCCAAAACTCGACGACAAAGGGCGGCTCACGTTGCCCGCCAAGTTCCGCGACGCATTGGCAGGGGGGTTGATGGTCACCAAGAGTCAGGACCACAGCCTCGCCGTCTACCCGCGACAGGCGTTCGAGGAAGTCGCCCGCAAAGCCAGTCAGACATCGCGTAGCAACCCGGAAGCGCGAGCGTTTCTGCGTAACCTGGCCGCCGGTACCGACGAACAGCACCCCGACGCGCAAGGCCGGATCACGTTGTCGGCCGACCATCGTCGCTACGCGAGCCTTTCCAAGGACTGCGTTGTCATCGGATCCATTGATTACCTGGAAATCTGGGACGCCGCGGCCTGGCAGCAGTACCAAGAGACCCACGAAGAGAACTTCTCCGCAGCCAGCGATGAAGCACTCGGCGACATTATCTGAGGCGCGTGCCCGTGCAACGTGGCCTCTGTCCGAACCGACCCTGACGTACTTCCCCAACGCCAGGTTCGTGCAATCGGACAGGGACCTCGATGCCACGGACACGCGACCGCGAGCGCTGCGGAGCGAAGCACTGCTGGTCGAACACCACTTCTCACGTCGGGAAGGTGCTCTCATGCCTGAGGCCACTGGTGGTTTCGGCCATGTGCCGGTGATGCTCGACCGCTGCTTCGAATTGCTGCGTCCCGCGTTGACCCGCCACCAGGGCGATGGATCCGGCGCAGTACTCGTCGACGGAACCGTCGGCGCCGGCGGCCACGCCGAGCACTTCCTCAGTGAATTGCCCGGATTGCGTCTGATCGGCATCGACCGCGACCCGACCGCGCTGGACATCGTCCGCGGTCGGCTCGCGCGGTTCGCCGACCGGCTCACCCTGGTGCAGACGCGATACGACGGCATCGAGTACGCGCTGGCCGAATCCGGCTACGCCTCAACCGAATCCGTCGACGGCATCCTCTTCGATCTCGGTGTCTCATCGATGCAACTCGACCGTGCCGAGCGGGGTTTTTCCTACGCCCAGGATGCGCCGCTGGATATGCGGATGGACCCGACGTCACCGTTGACCGCCGCCGAGATCCTCAACACTTACGACGAGGCCGCGCTCAGCTCCATCCTGCGCCGCTTCGGCGAGGAGAAGCTGGCCCGTCGCATCGCGGCGCACATCGTCCGGCGCCGCACCCGCTCACCACTCACCTCGACCGCTGAGCTGGTTGAGGTTATCTATCAGGCCGTACCGGCCCCGGCCCGCCGGACCGGGGGCCACCCGGCCAAGCGGACATTCCAGGCCCTGCGCATTGCGGTCAACAGCGAATTGGATGCGTTGCGCGACGCCATGCCCGCTGCGCTCGACGCCCTTGCCGTCGACGGGCGCATCGTGGTGATGGCATATCAGTCGCTCGAAGACCGCATCGTCAAGCGGGTGTTCGCCGAGGCGACGACGTCGAGCACGCCGTCGGGCCTACCGGTCGAATTGCCGGGCCATGCACCGCGATTCACATTGCTCACCCGCGGTGCTGAACGCGCTGACGACGCGGAAGTCGAGCAGAACCCGCGCAGTGCCGCGGTGCGGTTACGCGCCATGCAACGGGTGCGATCGAAATCTGACGCAGCGAGGAAGGGAGGCGCATGAAAGCCAAGCGCCCAGCGCAACCGCCCCGCGCCGGTGAACGGCGTCGCGGCCAGGCAAAGGCTTCCCGAGTAGCCGACCCGGCGCCGGTGCGCCGCGGCCGTCCTCGTCCGGGAAAGCCCACCGCACCGGCTCGCGAACCGCGTACGTCGCGGTCCGCGCCGCAGACCTCGCCGGTTGCGCGGCCGGTCGAGCGACCAGCCCGCGCGAAGAGCGCCAGCCAGGCCAAGGCGCGGGCCAAGGCCCGGAAAGCCAAGGCGCCGAAGGTTGTTCGGCTGCCACTGCGCGAGCGTCTGCTCAATCGGCTGGCCTCGATCGACCTGCGGCCGCGCACCCTGGCGGCCAAGGTTCCTTTCGTTGTGTTGGTCATCGGTTCACTCGGTGCCGGGCTCGGCCTCACGCTGTGGCTGTCCACCGACGCCGCCGAACGGTCCTATCAACTCGGCAGCGCCCGCCAGCGCACCGAATTGCTGCAGCAGGAGAAGGAAGCGCTGCAGCGCGATGTGCAGCAGTCTCAGTCGGCGCCGGCGTTGGCCGAGGCGGCCCGCGGATTGGGCATGATTCCGACCCGTGACACCGCACATCTGGTCCAAGATCCGGCCGGCAACTGGGTGGTGGTCGGGACGCCGAAGCCGGCCCAGGGGGTGCCGCCGCCACCGCTGAACAGCAAGCTGCCTGACGAGAAAGCGGCGACACCGCAGGCGGTTCCGCCGGCCAACTCGGTTGAGGTGCCCGCACTCGTGCAGCCCGGTAACGGCGCACCCGCGGTGCCGCTGGCACCGGGCCCGGACGCGATGGTCCGCACGCCCGACGGCGCGACCACGCTCGGAACTCAGCACCTGCCGTCGCCGGACGGCCCGCTGCCCATGCCCGGCGCAGGACCGGCAGCGGTGCCGGGACTGCCCGTCGTTCCTGGGGTTCCGATCGCGCCAGGAGCGCCGATTGCGCCGGGAGCGCCGATTGCGCCGATTGCGCCGGGAGCGCCTCTGGCGCAGGGGGTTCCACCCGCACCCGGATTGGCGCCCATACCGCCTGCTGCACCGGTGTTGCCGCCGGCGGTCGTGGCACCTGCGCCACCGGCAGGCCCGGTGCTGCCTCCCGCCGCGTCGTCGCCGGCCGACCTGCCGGGGATGCCGCACCACCCCGGCCCCGCCGGGCCGCTGGTGGGTGAGCAGTTCGGCCCGCTGACGGTGACGACGCCCGGGCCTGCGCGATGAATCGGACGACGCGGTCCCGCAAGCCACTTAAGGCCAAGACCGCCGCTCCCGACAATTCGGCGCGCGCGCGTCGTACCCGCCAAGCGGTGGAAGTCGGAAGCCGCGGCGCGTCGTTCGTCTTCCGGCACCGGGTCGGCAACGGTGTCATCTTCCTCGCGCTGCTGATCGCCGGCGCCCAGCTGTTCTACCTGCAGGTGCCTAAGGCCGCCGGCCTGCGCGCCGAGGCCGCCGGGCAGCTGAAGGTCACCGACGTCGAAAAAGCGGTCCGCGGCAGCATCGTCGACCGCAAGAACAACCAACTGGCGTTCACCATCGAGGCGCGCGCGTTGACTTTTCAACCCAAGCGCATCCTCAAGCAGTTGACCGAAGCCAAGCAGAAGAACGCGAAAGCACCCGACCCGCAACGGCGGTTGAACGAGATCGCCAAGGATGTGTCGGCCCGGCTGAACAACAAGCCCGACAAAGCCACCATCCTGAAGAAGCTGCGCAGCGACGAGTCGTTCGTCTACCTGGCCCGTGCCGTCGACCCGGCCGTCGCCACCACGATCACCCGGAAATTCCCCGAGGTCGGCGCCGAGCGTCAGGACCTGCGGCAGTATCCGGGCGGATCGCTGGCCGCCAACGTCGTCGGCGGAATCGACTGGGACGGACACGGTTTGCTCGGCCTGGAAGACTCCATGGATGCCGAGTTGGCCGGCACCGACGGCTCGGTCACCTACGACCGCGGCTCCGACGGTGTGGTGATCCCCGGCAGTTACCGAAACCAGCACCGGGCGGTCAACGGCGCAACGATCCAGCTCACGATCGACGACGACATCCAGTTCTACGTCCAGCAGCAGGTGCAGCAGGCCAAGAATCTGTCGGGTGCCCGCAACGTCTCGGCGGTCGTGATGGATTCCAAAACCGGCGAAGTACTGGCCATGGCCAACGACAACACCTTCGACCCCTCGCAGGACATCGGCCGTCAGGGTGACAAGCAACTGGGCAACCCGTCGGTGTCCTCACCGTTCGAACCCGGATCAGTGAACAAGGTCATCACCGCCTCGTCGGTGATCGAGTACGGCTTATCCAATCCCGATGAGGTACTGCAGGTTCCGGGCTCGATCAACATGGGCGGGGTTACCATTCACGACGCCTGGGTGCATGGAGTCGCCCCCTACACGACCACCGGCGTCTTCGGCAAGTCGTCGAACGTCGGCACGCTGATGCTGGCGCAACGTGTTGGGCCGCAACGGTTCTACGACATGGTCGAGAAATTCGGTCTGGGTCAGCGCACCGGGGTCGGCCTGCCCGGCGAGAGCGCCGGGCTGGTGCCGCCCATCGGCCAATGGTCGGGCAGCTCGTTCTCCAACTTGCCGATCGGGCAGGGCCTTTCGATGACCCTGGTGCAGATGGCCGGGATGTATCAGACGATCGCCAACGACGGGATTCGGATGCCCCCGCGGATCGTCAAGTCCACCGTCAGCGCCGACGGTTCGCGTACCGACGAGCCACGTCCCGAGGGCGTGCGAGTGGTGTCGCCGGAGACCGCACGGACCGTCCGCAATATGCTGCGCGCGGTCGTGCAGCGCGACCCGACCGGCGTGCAGCAGGGCACCGGACCGGCCGCCGGGGTCGAGGGTTACCAGATCGCCGGCAAAACCGGCACCGCGCAGCAGATCAATCCCGCCTGCGGCTGTTACTACGACAACGTCTACTGGATCACCTTCGCGGGCATGGCCACCGTCGACGACCCGCGCTATGTCATCGGCATCATGATGGACAACCCGGCGCGCAACGCCGATGGGACGCCGGGCCACTCGGCGGCCCCGCTGTTTCACAACATCGCCGGCTGGCTACTGCAGCGCGAAAACGTTCCGCTGTCGCCCGATCCGGGCCCGCGGTTGTTGTTGCAGGCCGGCTGATCTCAGCTGGTGCTGTAGGCCCAGTAGTCGTACGCGCCGGGCTGCGGGCACAAGTCGTTGTACGCCGCCAGCACGAAGTTGGCCGCTTCGGCGGTGTTCACCCCGGGATGGTCCCGCACCAGGCCGGCGGCCACCGAGGTGCCCTCGACGCGCCCGTTCCACAGCTGCCAGCACACGTCGTAGCCGTCTGCCAGCATCGCCGGATCTGATCCGTTGACGCCCGCTGACCGCGCGGCGGCCAGAAAGGCCTGAGGGGTGGCAGGTGGTGCGGGAACGGCGCCGACGGTCGAGACCGGGTCGGCGCCGGCCGGCGTGGCCAGGGCGATGGAGAGGACTGCTCCAGCGGCACCGATGACAACTTTTGCGATCACGGGTAACTCCTGTTCGTAGTGGATGATGGGTCGAGAATCGCGATCTCGATGCGCCATCGGTGCCATCGGCATGACCGGGTGGTGTCAGGCGCACACTTGTGAATTAGGGCGAATAACGTTCTCTAACAATAGATTTCACGAAGTCCGATGATGAGTTACGCGCGTTGACACCGATGGATGTGGTCGCTACCCAATACCGGGTTCGTGATGCAATTCGATCTGCTTGCGACTTCGGCTCTGAGACAGGCGAATTCGTGACTATCGCTGCAAGCCTTCAGTCTTTGTGCGTTGTTGCTCTTGCAATCAACTGATTTCAGCTGGTGCTGTACGCCCAGTAGTCGTCTGCGCCTGGCACCGGGCATAAGTCGTGGTATGCCGCGAGCACGAAATTGGCCGCTTCGGGAACGGTGACTCCCGGATGGTCACGGGCCATGTCGGTGGCCACGGCAGTGCCTTCGGCGTGCGCATTCCACAGTTGCCAGCACACGTTGTAACCGTCTTCCAGCATCGCCGGATCCGTTCCGCTGACGCCGGCCGCTCGTGCGGCGGCCAGAAAGGCCGGCGGCGAACTCTTTGGTGGCGGTGCAGGCGATGCGACCCCCACTAGATCTGGACCGGCGGGACTCGGCGGCGGTGCCGGGTCGGCGCCGGCCGGCGCGGCCAGGCCGATAGCAATGGCTGCTCCAGTGACACCGATGAGGGCTTTTGCGATCACGAGTAGCTCCGTTCACTCGTAGTTCATCGAGAGTATAGCTGTCATTCATATCATGGCCGCCTAAACTTAAGGTTGCCTGTAGACGGGTTGGAGCGTTGCTGTCGGCGCCGCCGCGGTATCGGTAGAGGCCTCTGAGCTGCGGGGTTACGATTCTGGCGGGCGATTCGCGACGCCTTATGACGGGCGTGTCGGCAGCGCCGTGCACGCTTGCAGCAGGACAAATACGCCTGCCCAAGCGTGTTTCGACGTTTGGGCGGTGTTCATCTTTTGTTCACCTTGGGGCACCGAAGGCCGGAGTGCGGGCCGACCGAGTGGCTGGAGCGTCATGGTTTTCTGTCGAAAGTCGCCTGCTCGATAAGGTGTCAGGGCTGATCGGCGATGGAGGTGATGTCGTGCCCGCTGCGCTGCGTCCCACTTCCTGCGCGGGCGTGCCGCTGTCGACGCTGGCCGCCCAGGTGGGTGCGGTTCCCGCCGGAGGCGGCACTGAATCGGATCTGCGCATCACGGGTGTGACGCTGCGCGCCCAGGATGTCCGGCCCGGCGACCTCTTCGCCGCACTGCCCGGCGCAGCGACCCACGGTGCCCGGTTCTACGGCGAGGCGGTCGAAGGCGGAGCGGTCGCCGTGCTCACCGACGCGGCCGGATTGGCGGCGCTGAATCGCGACGCCGGCGCGGTGCCCATCCTCGTTCACCCCCAGCCCCGCAGCGTGCTGGGCGAGATCGCCGCCACCGTGTACGGGCATCCGTCCGAACACCTCGCGGTAGTCGGGGTCACCGGCACGTCAGGTAAGACCACGACCACCTACCTGCTCGACGCCGGTCTGCGCGCGGCCGGACGGTCGGTCGGGCTGATCGGCACGGTCGGTCTGCGGATCAACGGTGAGGACATCCCCAGCGCGCTGACCACGCCGGAAGCGCCCGCGCTGCAGGCCTTGCTGGCGGCGATGGCCGAGCGCGGAGTCGACACCGTGGTGATGGAGGTGTCCAGTCACGCGCTGACCCTGGGGCGCGTCGACGGCATTCGGTTCGCGGTCGGCGCCTTCACCAACCTGTCCCGCGACCATCTCGACTTCCACCCGACCATGGAGGACTACTTCGAGGCCAAGGCGCGGCTGTTCAACCCGGCCTCACCGCTGCGCGCCCGCCGCGCGGTGGTCTGCGTCGACGACGAGGCCGGGCGCGCGATGGCCCACCGCGCCGACAAGGCGGTCACGGTCAGCACCAAGGGCCGCCCTGCCGATTGGCGTGCCGAGGCCGTCACCGCACGGGCCGGCGTTCAGGAGTTCACCGCGGTCGACCCGGCCGGTGTCCACCACCGGATGGGCATCGCTCTACCCGGTGACTACAACATCGCCAATTGCCTTGTCGCCCTGGCGGTTCTGGACGCAGTCGGAGTTTCACCAGAGCAGGCGTCGGCGGGTCTGCGGCATACCCAGGTTCCCGGGCGACTCGAACAGATCGACCGCGGTCAGGACTTCCTCGCGTTAGTCGACTACGCGCACAAGCCGGGCGCGCTGCACGAGGTGCTGCGCACTCTGCGGCGCCCGAACGGCCGACTGGCCGTGGTGTTCGGCGCCGGTGGCGACCGTGACCCCGGCAAGCGGCCCGAGATGGGCCGCGTCGCCGCCGAATTGGCCGATCTCGTCGTCGTCACCGACGACAATCCCCGCAGCGAGGACCCCGCCGCGATCCGTCGCGAGATCCTTTCCGGCACAGCCGAAGCCGGCACCGACGCCGACGTGATCGAGATCGGGGACCGGCGCTCGGCGATCGGCCACGCCGTGGCTTGGGCGGTCGCCGGGGACGTGGTGTTGATTGCCGGCAAGGGCCACGAGACCGGCCAGACCCGCAACGGCCAGACGCAACCCTTCGACGACCGGGTCGAACTCGCCGCCGCACTGGAGGCTCGCCGATGATCGACCTCACGGTGGCGCAGATCGCCGCTCTGGTCGGCGGTGAACTCGCCGACATCTCCGCCGAGGACGCCGCCCGCCTGCACGTCACCGGAACGGTCGAATTCGACTCTCGCAAAGTCACTTCCGGCGGACTGTTCCTGGCACTGCCGGGGGCCCGTGTCGACGGACACGACCACGCCGCATCGGCGGTGGCGGCCGGCGCGGTCGCCGTACTGGCCGCCCGGCCGGTCGGGGTCCCCGCTATCGTGGTCGCCCCGGCCGTGGATGTCGCAGACACCGGCGCCGGTGTGCTCGAGCACGACCGCGACGGGTCGGGTGCGGCGGTGCTGGCCGCGCTGGCCAAGCTCGCCGCCGCGGTGGCAGCCGAGTTGGTGGCCGGGGGACTGACGATCGTCGGCATCACCGGGTCGTCGGGCAAAACATCGACGAAAGACCTTCTGGCAGCTGTGCTTTCACCACTCGGCGAGGTGATCGCGCCGCCCGGTTCGTTCAACAACGAGTTGGGCCATCCCTGGACCGTGCTGCGCGCCACCCCCAGCACCGACTACCTGGTCCTGGAGCTTTCGGCTCGTCACCCCGGCAATATCGCGGCGCTGGCCGCGATCGCGCCACCTTCGATCGGGGTGGTGCTCAACGTCGGTACCGCGCATCTGGGCGAATTTGGCTCGCGCGAGGTCATCGCGCAGACCAAATCTGAACTGCCGCAAGCTGTCCCGGCGTCCGGCGTGGTTGTCCTCAATGCCGACGACCCGGCCGTCGCAGCGATGGCCGACGTGACCGCCGCGCGGGTGGTGCGGGTCAGCCGCAACAGCGAGACCGACGTGTGGGCCGGGCCGGTCACGCTCGACGAGCTGGCCCGGCCGCAATTCACCCTGCACGCTGGGGATGCCGCGGTTGACATCAGCCTGGGCGTGCACGGCGATCACCACGTCAGCAATGCGCTGAGCGCGGCCGCCGTCGCGCTGGAATGCGGCGCCACCGCCGCGCAGGTCGCCGAGGCGCTGGCCGGCGCCGGGCCGGTGTCGGGTCACCGGATGCGGGTCAGCACCCGCGCCGACGGCGTCACCGTCATCGACGATGCGTACAACGCCAACCCGGATTCGATGCGCGCCGGGTTGCAGGCACTGGCCTGGATCTCGGCCTCGGGCGGGGCGGACCCCGCCGGAAAGCGTCGCAGCTGGGCTGTGCTGGGGGAGATGGCCGAACTCGGTGACGATGCGATATCCGAGCATGACCGCATCGGCAGGCTGGCGGTGCGATTAGATGTGTCTCGACTCATTGTCGTCGGAACGGGGAGGTCTATGAGCGCCATGCACCAGGGCGCGGTCATGGAGGGGACATCGGGTTCCGACGGCGATCGAGCGGCCGCGATCGTGGCCGATGCTGACGCCGCGCTGGCCGTCCTTCGGGCTGAACTGCAGCCCGGCGACGTGGTGCTGGTCAAAGCCTCCAACGCGGCGGGGCTCGGGGCGCTGGCCGACTCGCTGACGGCGGAGAGCCCGGGCGATATCCGATGATCGACATTCTCCTTGCCGTCGCGATCTCCACGACGGTCTCGATCCTGCTGACCCCGATGCTGATCCGGCTGTTCAACCGGCAGGGCTTCGGCCACGAGATCCGCGAGGACGGCCCCCCGAGTCACAAGACCAAGCGTGGGACGCCCTCGATGGGCGGGGTCGCGATCCTGGCCGGCATCTGGGCGGGCTACCTCGGGACCCACCTGGCCGGCCTCGCGTTCAACGGCAACGGTCCCTCGGCCTCGGGTCTGCTGGTGCTGTTTCTGGCCACCACGCTGGGCGCCGTCGGGTTCGTCGACGACCTGATCAAGATCCGTCGCTCCCGCAACCTGGGGCTGAACAAGACGGCCAAAACGGTCGGCCAGATCACCGCCGCGGTCCTGGTCGGCGTCCTGGTGCTGCAGTTCCGCAACGACGCCGGGCTGACGCCGGGCACCTCGGACCTGTCGTATGTGCGCGAAATCGCCACCGTCACACTGGCCCCCGCGCTCTTCGTATTGTTCTGCGTGCTCGTCGTCAGCGCCTGGTCCAACGCGGTCAACTTCACCGACGGGTTGGACGGCCTGGCAGCCGGGTCGATGGCGATGGTGACCGCCGCCTACGTGCTGATCACGTTCTGGCAGTACCGCAATGCCTGCGCGACCGCGCCCGGCCTGGGCTGCTACAACGTGCGCGACCCACTCGACCTGGCGATCGTCGCGGCCGCAACCACCGGGGCCTGCATCGGATTCCTGTGGTGGAATGCCGCACCGGCCAAGATCTTCATGGGTGACACCGGATCGCTGGCGTTGGGCGGGATCATCGCCGGCATCTCGGTGACCAGCCGCACCGAGATCCTCGCGGTGGTGCTCGGCTCGCTGTTCGTCGCCGAGATCGTCTCCGTCGTCGTGCAGATTCTCGCTTTCCGGACGACCGGTCGCCGGGTGTTCCGCATGGCGCCCTTCCATCATCACTTCGAGCTGGCAGGCTGGGCCGAGACCACGGTGATCATCCGGTTCTGGTTGCTGACCGCGATCAGCTGCGGCCTGGGCGTGGCGCTGTTCTACAGCGAGTGGCTGGCCTCCACCGGCGGCGGTTGAGATGAATCCCGCCGGCGACGATGCTGAGCGCAGCGAAGGGGAGGAGCGGCGCAGATGACTCCCGCCGACCCCACCCTGGAGGCGCTGTCGGCGGGAGCGCCGGTGCTGGTCGCGGGGGGCGGTGTGACCGGTCGCGCGGTGCTGGCGGCGCTCGATGCGTTGGGTGCGACGGCGACACTGTGCGACGACTCGGCGAGCACCCGTCAGCAGTTCGCCGACGTCGGCAGACCGGCAGTCGATTCCGCGACCGCCGCCGCGCACATCGCCGACCACGCACTGGTGGTGGTCAGCCCGGGTTTCTCGCCGACCGCCCCGGTTCCCGCTGCGGCCGCGGCAGCCGGTGTCCCGATCTGGGGTGACGTCGAGCTGGCCTGGCGGCTCGACCAGGCCGGCCGCTACGGTCCACCGCGCCGCTGGCTGACGGTCACCGGCACCAACGGCAAGACCACCACCACGTCGATGCTGCACGCGATGCTGGTCGCCGGGGGGCTGAACAGCCGGCTGTGCGGCAACATCGGCACCCCGGTGCTCGACGAACTGCAGGAGCCGGCCGACGTGCTGGCCGTCGAGCTGTCCAGCTTCCAACTGCACTGGGCGCCGTCGATCCGGCCCGAGGCCGGGGTGGTGCTCAACATCGCCGAAGACCATCTGGACTGGCACGGCACCCTCGCCGACTACGCCGCCGCCAAGGCCGGTGTGCTGCGCGGCCGGGTGGCGGTCGCCGGGCTGGACGATCCGCGGGCGGCCGAACTGCTGGCAGCGGCCCCGGCTTCGGTGCGCGTCGGGTTCCGGCTCGGCGAGCCCGCCGTGGGCGAGCTCGGTGTGCGCGACGGCCTGCTGATCGACCGGGCTTTTACGGACGACGCAAAGGGGCTGTTCCTGGCTCCGACGTCGGCTATCCCGGTGCCGGGCCCGGTCGGCGTGCTCGACGCGCTGGCCGCTGCGGCACTGGCCCGCAGCATCGGGGTGCCCGCCGAGGCGATCGCGGCCGCGTTGGCGTCGTTTCGGGTGGGCCGGCACCGCGCCGAGCTGGTGGCGGTCATCGACGAGATCAGCTACGTGGACGACTCCAAGGCGACCAACCCACACGCTGCCGAGGCGTCGCTGCTGGCCTACCCCGGGGTGGTATGGATCGCCGGCGGCCTGCTTAAGGGTGCATCGGTGCACGAGACCGTCGAACGGGTGGCATCACGGCTGGTCGGCGCCGTGTTGATCGGCCGCGACCGGGCGATGGTTGCCGAGGCGTTATCGCGACACGCGCCGGATGTTCCCGTCGTACAGGTCGTGGCACGCGAGGATGTTGATATGCATGCGACTGCTGAGTCTCCTGTTACGTATGTGACACATCTGGTTCCGGCGTCAGACGAGACTGTCGGCACTCGCGTCATGAATGCCGCCGTGGCCGCCGCCCGGGACCTCGCCCGTCCCGGCGATACCGTGCTGCTGGCGCCGGCCGGCGCGTCATTTGACCAGTTCAGCGGCTACGCAGACCGCGGTGACGCGTTTGCGGCCGCCGCCCGCGCCGCGCGGCGGTAGCGACGGGTGAAGAACTCACTGGCCCGGTTGCTGCGCCGGGGCACCAAGGACGGCGAGCAGGCGGCGGAGAACGCCGCCGAGGACGCGCCGAAGACCAAGCCCGCGACCGTGGTCGTCGGCGAGCCACGGACTCGATTCGGAGCCTGGCTCGGACGTCCCATGACGTCGTTCCACCTGATCATCGCGGTGGCGGCCCTGCTGACCACGCTGGGCCTGATCATGGTGCTGTCGGCGTCCGGGGTCCGGTCGTACGACGACGACGGATCGGCCTGGACGATTTTCGGACGCCAGGTGCTCTGGACCATTGTCGGACTGTTCGCCTGCTACCTGGCGCTGCGGTTGCCGGTTCGATTCATGCGACGAATGGCGTTCACTGGCTTCGCCGCGACCATTGTCATGCTGGTGCTCGTGCTGATACCGGGAATCGGCAAGGAAGCCAACGGTTCTCGCGGATGGTTCGTGATCGCCGGCTTCTCGATGCAGCCCTCCGAGTTGACCAAGATCGCCTTCGCGATCTGGGGTGCGCACCTGCTGGCGGCGCGGCGCATGGAGCGGGCTTCGCTGCGCGAGATGCTGATCCCGTTGGTGCCCGCCGCGGTCATCGCGCTGGCCCTCATTGTCGCCCAGCCCGACCTCGGCCAGACGGTGTCGATGAGCATCATCCTGCTGGGTCTGCTCTGGTACGCCGGTCTGCCGCTGCGGGTGTTCCTCAGCTCACTGTTCGCCGCCGTCGCGGCCGGCGCGGTCCTCGCGGTGTCGGCGGGCTACCGGTCTGACCGGGTGCGGTCCTGGCTGGACCCCGGTCAGGACCCCCAGGACGCGGGATACCAGGCCAGGCAGGCCAAGTACGCGCTGGCCAACGGCGGTATTTTCGGCGACGGTCTGGGCCAGGGCACCGCCAAGTGGAACTACCTGCCCAACGCCCACAACGACTTCATCTTCGCGATCATCGGCGAGGAACTCGGCCTGGTCGGTGCGCTCGGCCTGCTCGGGCTCTTCGGGCTGTTCGCCTACACCGGGATGCGGATCGCACGCCGCTCCGCCGACCCGTTCCTGCGGCTGCTGACCGCAACCACCACCCTGTGGGTGATCGGCCAGTCGTTCATCAACGTCGGCTATGTGATCGGCCTGCTGCCCGTCACCGGCATCCAGTTGCCTCTGATATCAGCCGGTGGAACATCAACGGCGACAACGCTTTTGATGATCGGCATGATGGCCAATGCGGCACGCCACGAGCCCGAGGCGGTGGCCGCGCTGCGCGCCGGCCGCGACGACCGGATGACCCGCATTCTGCGGTTGCCGTTGCCGGAGCCGTATTCACCGACCCGGGTCGAGGCGCTGCGCGACCGGTTGCGCGGCAAGCCACAGCCGGCCAAGCCGAAACGGAAGCCGCCACCGGCCCGCGCCGCCCGTAAGGGCAGACCGCCCGCTGTGGACAAGCGCGGCTCCCGGACAGGGCATCATGTAGGCGGACAGCGGCACACCGGCCGGCGTCACGCAGACGGCCGTCGAGCATTGGAAGGTCAGCGCCACGGGTGAACGACTCGGTCAGAGAGCCAACCGGGCCTCCGTCGTTGTCGGTTGTGCTCGCGGGCGGCGGCACAGCCGGCCACGTCGAGCCCGCCATGGCCGTCGCTGACGCCCTGGTCAGCCTTGATCCGGACGTCCGCATCACCGCGCTGGGCACTGCGCGCGGTTTGGAGACGAGGCTGGTGCCCGAGCGCGGCTACTCCCTCGAGCTGATCACCCCGGTGCCGTTACCCCGCAAGCCCACCGGGGATCTGGCCCGGTTGCCGGCGCGGCTGCTGCGCGCGATTCGGCAGGCTCGGGCCGTGCTGGACAAGGTCGACGCCGACGTGGTGATCGGGTTCGGCGGCTATGTCTCGCTGCCGGCCTATCTGGCTGCCCGCGGGGCGGCCCGGCCCGGTCGCCGGGTGCCGGTGGTGATTCACGAGGCCAATGCCAGCGCCGGCATTGCCAACCGCGTCGGTGCCCGCGGTGCACAGCGGATTCTGTCGGCGGTGGCCGATCCCGGCCTGCGCCGTGCCGAAGTGGTCGGCGTCCCGGTCCGCGAGGCGATCACCTCGCTGGACCGCGCCGCGCTGCGCTCGGCGGCGCGGGCGCACTTCGGATTCGCCGACGACGCCCGGGTTCTGCTGGTGTTCGGCGGTTCGCAGGGCGCGGCGTCGCTCAATCGCGCGGTCGCCGCCGCAGCCGGCGACCTGGCGGCCGCGGGTGTGGCGGTGCTGCACGCTCACGGCGCCAAGAACACCATCGACCTGCGCGAGCCGCGGCCCGGCGATCCGCCGTACGTCGCGGTGCCGTACCTGAGCCGGATGGACCTGGCCTACGCCGCCGCCGACGTGGCGATCTGCCGGTCCGGTGCGATGACGGTCGCCGAGGTGACCGCGGTCGGTCTGCCCGCGATCTATGTGCCACTGCCGATCGGCAATGGCGAGCAGCGGCTCAATGCGCTGCCGGTGGTCAACGCCGGCGGCGGCATGCTGGTCGCCGACGCCGACCTGACGCCCGGCTTCGTGGCCGAACAGGTGGCCGGGTTGCTCAACGACGCGACGCGGCTGGCGGCGATGACGACGGCGGCGGCGCTGGTCGGCCACCCGGAGGCGGCGCGTCAGGTGGCTCGCGTCGCGCTGGACGTCGCGCGCGAAGCGCGGGACGGAAAGCGTGCGAAAAATGGGCGCAGTGCGTTGGACGTCGCGCGCGAAGCGCGGGACGGAAAGCGTGCGAAAAGACGGCGCCGCGCGCTCGATGCCGCGCGAACGGGGAGAGCGGGCCGATGAGCCAGACGCTGCCTCCCGAATTGCAGCGCGTGCATATGGTCGGCATCGGGGGAGCGGGCATGTCGGGCATCGCCCGCATTCTGCTCGACCGGGGTGGACAGGTCTCGGGCTCGGACGCCAAGGAGTCACGCGGCGTGCGCGCGTTGCGGGCGCGCGGCGCGCAGATCCGGATCGGCCACGACGCGTCGTCGCTGGATCTGCTGCCGGGCGGGCCGACCGCGGTGATCACCACCCATGCCGCGATCCCGAAGACCAACCCCGAACTCGTCGAAGCCCGCCGTCGCGGCATTCCGGTGGTGCTGCGACCCGCCGTGCTGGCCAAGCTGATGGCCGGGCGCACCACGCTGATGGTGACCGGGACACACGGCAAGACGACCACCACGTCGATGTTGATTGTGGCGCTTCAGCATTGCGGCCGGGACCCGTCGTTCGCCGTCGGCGGCGAACTGGGCGAGGCCGGCACCAACGCCCACCACGGCAGCGGTGACTGCTTTGTGGCCGAGGCCGACGAGAGCGACGGATCGCTGCTGGAATACACCCCGAACGTGGCGGTGGTCACCAACATCGAGGCCGACCACCTCGATTTCTTCGGCAGTCCCGAGGCCTATATCGCGGTGTTCGACTCCTTCGCCGAGCGGATCGCCCCGGGCGGCGCGCTGGTCGTCTGCGTCGACGACCCCGGGGCGGCATCGCTGGCGGAACGCGTTGCGGCGCTGGGGATCAGGGTCCTGCGGTACGGCTCGTCCGGCGACGGGCTGGCCGGGACGTTGCTGGCGTGGGAACAGCGGGGTACCGAGGCGGTCGCGCACGTCCAACTCGAGGGCGACATTCATCCGCGGGTGATGCGACTGTCGGTGCCGGGTCGGCACATGGCGCTCAACGCGCTCGGGGCGTTGCTGGCCGCCGTCGAGATCGGCGCCTCGGCCGAGTGTGTGCTGGACGGGCTGGCTGGTTTCGAAGGCGTGCGCCGCCGTTTCGACCTGATCGGAACTGCTGCTGCGGTAACGGTTTTCGACGACTACGCCCACCACCCGACGGAGGTTCGCGCGACGCTTGACGCGGTGCGGACGCTCTTGGAGCAGGCCGGTACCGGACGCTCGCTGGTGGTATTTCAACCGCACTTGTATTCGCGGACACAAGCTTTCGCCGCCGAATTCGGGGCCGCGCTCGACGGTGCCGACCATGTGTTCGTGCTTGACGTCTATGGCGCCCGCGAACAACCCATCGCCGGGGTGAGCGGCGCAAGCGTTGCCCAACACGTCGGCGTCCCGGTGCAGTACCTGCCCGACCTGTCCGCAGTGGCCGAGGCGGTGGCCGCCGCCGCCGGTCCCGGTGACGTCGTCGTCACCATGGGGGCCGGTGACGTCACGATGCTCGCGCCCGAGATCATCACCGCGCTGCGGGTGCGGGCCAACCGCAGCGGGCCGGGGGCGTCGCGGTGACCGAGCCCGATGGTGCGGCGCCCGACGAGCCCGTCGACGAAATCACCGCAGCCGAGGCAGAAGAGGACGTCGGTGCCACGGCCGAACCGGAGGAGGCCGACGAGCCGGTCGAGGGCCCGCGACGGCGGGAGCGCCGTGAGCGCGCCGAGCGACGTGAGGCGCAGGCCCGCGCGGTGGCCATTGAACAAGCCCGTCGCGAGGCCAAACGTGCAGCACGCGGTCGCGGCCCCGCCGACGCCAAACCCGCTGCGCGTGGCACGGTTCGGGGCCTGAGGCTGTTTCTGATCTCGCTGCTGCTGACCGTGGCGATCACCGGGGTGGGACTGATTTTGTACTTCACGCCGCTGATGGCGGCCCGCGGCATCATCGTCGACGGCCTCGGAGCGGTCACCCGCGACGAAGTGCTCGACGCGGCGCACGTCAAGCTGGGCACGCCGCTGCTGCAGATCAACACCGACAACGTCGCCGACCGGGTCGCGGCGATCCGCCGGGTGGCCAGCGCGCACGTGCAGCGCGACTACCCGTCGGCGCTGATGATCTCCATCGTCGAGCGAGTTCCGGTGGTGGTCAAAGACTTACCCGATGGTCCGCACCTGTTCGACCGGGATGGCGTCGACTTCGCGACCGCGCCGCCGCCACCGGCACTGCCCTACATCGACGTCGACAATCCTGGACCTGCGGACCCGTCGACCAAGGCCGCGCTCGCAGTGCTGACGGCGCTACGGCCCGAAGTCGTCGCGCAGGTGAGCCGGATCGCGGCGCCCTCGGTCGCGTCGATAACGCTGACCCTGACCGACGGGCGCACGGTCATCTGGGGGACGAACGACCGGACCGAGGAAAAGGCGCAGAAGTTGGCGGCGCTGCTGACCCGGCCCGGGCGGACCTACGACGTGTCCAGCCCGGATCTGCCGACCATCAAATAGCGTCCGGCGAGCGGCTGATCCCGTCGTAGATTCAAGCTGTGAGAATCTACGCCGCCCTTGCTGCCGCAATCGGTCTCGCCGTCGCGTCCACACCAGCCGCCACGGCTGATCCCGGACCGCAGATCGGCACCGCGACGATGCGGGTCATCGGTGCAGCCGGTCCGGTGACGCTGCGCTACCTGTTGTCCTTTCAGACCGAACCCCGACCCACCTGCAGCTTCGCCTATTTCGGGTAGCCCGCCGCGCCGGGTAAACCCTTGAGCCGCACCGCTCGACGCGCAACTGCGGGTAGGCGCGGCAGGAAAATCCGCCGAAATTCGCCCGGCGTGTTTCGGCGCGCCTGCATCGATCCCACGCGCGACGGCCATACCGTTCTGTTTGCGCGAATCAACCTGACATAACTCTAACCCTTTAGTAGAGGTTGAGGTTTGCCAGCCGATTCGCTTTACGCAGTCCCACCAGGGAGGAAGACAACATGATGACCCCGCCGCACAACTACCTGGCCGTCATCAAAGTCGTGGGGATAGGCGGCGGCGGTGTCAACGCCGTCAACCGCATGATCGAGCAAGGGCTCAAGGGCGTGGAGTTCATCGCTATCAACACCGACGCGCAGGCGCTGTTGATGAGCGATGCCGACGTCAAGCTCGACGTCGGTCGCGACTCCACCCGCGGGCTGGGCGCCGGCGCCGACCCCGAGGTCGGCAAGAAGGCCGCCGAAGACGCCAAGGACGAGATCGAGGAACTCCTGCGCGGGGCCGACATGGTCTTCGTCACAGCAGGTGAAGGCGGTGGCACCGGCACTGGCGGTGCGCCGGTGGTGGCCAGCATCGCGCGCAAACTCGGCGCGCTGACCGTCGGTGTGGTCACCCGCCCGTTCTCCTTCGAGGGCAAGCGCCGCAGCACCCAGGCAGAGAACGGCATTTCGTCGTTGCGGGAAAGCTGCGACACCCTGATCGTCATCCCCAACGACCGCCTGCTGCAGATGGGCGACGCCGCAGTGTCGCTGATGGACGCGTTCCGCAGCGCCGACGAGGTGCTGCTCAACGGTGTCCAGGGCATCACCGACCTGATCACCACCCCCGGTCTGATCAACGTCGACTTCGCCGACGTCAAGGGCGTGATGAGCGGCGCGGGGACGGCGCTGATGGGCATCGGGTCGGCGCGCGGCGACGGGCGGGCGCTGAAAGCCGCTGAGATCGCGATCAACTCGCCGCTGCTCGAGGCTTCGATGGAAGGCGCCCAAGGCGTGCTGCTGTCGGTCGCCGGTGGAAGCGACCTTGGGCTGTTCGAGATCAACGAAGCGGCCTCGCTGGTGCAGGACGCCGCGCATCAGGACGCGAACATCATCTTCGGCACGGTCATCGACGACTCGCTGGGTGACGAGGTCAGGGTGACGGTCATCGCCGCCGGCTTCGACGCGGCCGGTCCCGGACGCAAGCCGGTGATCAGCAACGCCGGTGCCGGGTCGCCGTCGGGCATTGTCGCCTCGGGCAAACACGGCAAGGTCAGCTCCAGTCTGTTCGAGCCCGCCGACGCGATCAGCGTGTCGGTGCCCACCAATGGCGCAACCTTCGACATCGGCGGCGAGGACGACGATGTCGACGTGCCGCCGTTCATGCGGCGCTAGCCGGGCGACGATGCCGGCCGCGACGAGGCGTCGGGGCGAAGCGGCCTTGCCCGATACTGGACGGGTGAGCGTTCGCATCCGGCGGGTCAGTACGACCCGGGCGGGCGGCGTATCGTCGCCGCCCTTCGACAGTTTCAATCTCGGCGACCACGTCGGCGACGATCCGGCGGCCGTCGCCGCCAATCGCAAGCGGCTGGGCACGGCCATCGGCTTGGGTGCCGACCGGGTGGTGTGGATGAACCAGGTGCACGGCGACCATGTCGAGGTCGTCGACGGCCCGCCGGACACGCCGCTCGACAACACCGACGGATTGGTTACGCGCACAACGAGGTTGGCGCTGGCGGTGGTGACCGCCGACTGCGTTCCAGTGCTGCTGGCCGACGCGCGGGCCGGCGTCATCGCGGCCGTGCACGCCGGCCGGGTCGGCGCGCGCGACGGGGTGGTGGCCCGCGCGGTCGAGGCCATGGTCGGCCTGGGCGCGCACCAGGCGGATATCTCGGTGCTGCTGGGCCCGGCGGTCAGCGGCCGCAACTACGAGGTGCCCGCCGCGATGGCCGACGAGGTCGAGGCCGCACTGCCGGGCAGTCGCACCACCACGTCGGCGGGCACGCCCGGGCTGGATCTTCGCGCCGGAATCGCTTGCCAGCTCCAGACTTTGGGCATCAACGCGATCGATGTCGATCCGCGGTGCACGGTCGACGACACCAGCCTGTTCAGCCATCGCCGCGGCGCCCCGACGGGCCGACTGGCTTCGGTGGTGTGGATGGAATGAGTGTGGCGCTAAACCGTTCAACCCGACCGGAGCGGGAAAAGGAATTGGCCGATTCTTTGTCGGCGTTGCGTTCGCGGCTTGCCGCAGCCGCCGAAGCGGCCCACCGCAAACTCGACGACATTCAACTCCTGCCTATTACCAAATTCTTTCCGGCAACCGATGTAGCGATTTTGTCGCGATTGGGATGCGCCGCGTTTGGTGAATCCCGCGACCAGGAAGCGGCGGCAAAGGTCGCCGAAGTCGACCGGTTGCTGGGCGACGATCACCGCACGGCCCGCCCGCTCTGGCACATGGTCGGCACGATCCAGCGCAACAAGGCCCGCTCGCTGGCCGGCTGGGCGCACACCGCGCACTCGGTAGGCAGCGCCCGGGTGGTGGCAGCGCTCGACCGCGCCGTCGAGGGAGCGCTCGGCGAGGGTCGCCGCACCAATCCGCTGCGGGTCTATGTCCAGATCAGCCTCGACGGCGACATGTCCCGCGGCGGTGTCGACGTCTCGGACGCGAAAGCGGTCGACGAGATCTGCGCGCAGGTCGACGCCGCCGAGTCGCTCGAACTGGTTGGGCTGATGGGCATCCCGCCGCTGGATTGGGAGCCGGACCGGGCATTCGCCCGCCTACAGTCGGAACACCAACGGGTGCGCCGCGCGCATCCTGACGCGGCCGGTCTGTCAGCCGGAATGTCGAACGACCTCGAAACAGCGATCAAACATGGTTCGACGTGTGTGCGTGTCGGTACCGCACTGTTGGGCCAAAGGCCTCTATCGTCACCGTCAATAGTCACTCCAGTCACATCTTCATCACAGACACCGGAATCCCCAGAGCTGTAGAAGGGTCAAGATGAGCACACTGCACAAGGTCAAGGCCTACTTCGGTATGGCTCCCATGGAGGACTACGACGACGAGTACTACGACGACCAGGCCCCGGCGCGAAGCGGCGGCTACCCGCGGCAGCGGTTCGCCGACGACGGATACGGCCGTTACGAGGGTCGCGAGTACGACGACCCGCGGGGCGAGCCGGCCGAATACGGCGCAGGCAGCTACCGCGGCGGCTACGCCGAGGAACCGCGATTCCGCGGACCCGACTACGAGCGCGGCGAGATGGCCCGGCCGCGGTTCGGATCGCTGCGCGGCTCCACCCGCGGTGCGCTCGCGATGGACCCGCGACGGATGGCGATGCTGTTCGACGAGAGCAGTCCGCTGTCGAAGATCACCACGCTGCGGCCCAAGGACTACAGCGAGGCCCGCACCATCGGTGAGCGGTTCCGCGACGGCACCCCGGTGATCATGGACCTGGTCTCGATGGACAACGCCGACGCCAAGCGCCTGGTCGACTTTGCCGCCGGCCTGGCCTTCGCGTTGCGCGGCTCATTCGACAAGGTGGCCACCAAGGTGTTCCTGCTCTCGCCTGCCGACGTGGATGTCTCCCCTGAAGAGCGCCGACGCATCGCAGAGACCGGGTTCTACGCCTACCAGTAGCCGCGCGGCGGGCTCGAGTCCGAGCCGGTAGGCTGGCTTTGCCCCGCTGAAACGCAGCGTGGGCAGTCGCCAAGGTCACATCTTCATTACTAAGGTCGGGCTGTTGTTGGACGGTTTCATCTACGCCATCGGCGTTGCGCTGTTCATCTTCTGGTTACTGCTGATCGCGCGGGTCGTTATCGAGTTCGTCCGATCGTTCAGCCGCGATTGGCATCCGCGCGGCCTGACCGTGGTGATCCTCGAGGTCATCCTGTCGATAACCGACCCGCCGGTGAACCTGCTGAGGCGGCTGATTCCGCAGCTGAACGTCGGTGCCGTACGCTTCGACCTGTCGATCATGGTGTTACTACTCCTGGCATTCGTCGGCATGACCATGGCGCTCAACCATGGCGGGGTCTGACGCCCGAGATGCGCGGCGTCCTCGATTAGCCGCATGAGGACGTTTGCTGGAGGCCAGTTATAGGTCTCATTAGGGGCCGATTTGTTACTTCTTAATCTGTGAAATTCGGTCTTATTTATTGACCGATTCGGCAACCGGCGGGTCTGGTGTGACAGGATGGGCCGCAGTTGCGTTATGGCTACGACACCGTCCAACCCGTTCTACACTTTCCTGGTCGGTATGACCGTCCACACTCGAGGGGGCTAAGAATGCCGCTGACACCCGCAGACGTCCACAATGTGGCGTTCAGCAAGCCGCCGATCGGCAAGCGTGGTTACAACGAGGACGAGGTTGACGCCTTCCTCGATCTTGTCGAGAACGAGCTGACTCGCCTCATCGAGGAGAACGCCGACCTACGTCAGCGGGTCGCCGAGCTCGACCAGGAAGTGGCCGGCGCCCGGGCGTCCGGTGGCGCCAGTGCTCAAGCCACCCAATCGATTCCGGTCTACGAGCCCGAACCCGAGCCGGTCAAGCCGGCGCCGCAGCCCGCCGCGGTTGCCGCGCCCGCCGCCCCCCAGCCGCTCGGCGAGGAGCAGGCCATGAAGGCCGCCCGGGTGCTGAGCCTGGCCCAGGACACAGCGGACCGGTTGACCAGCCAGGCTCAGGCAGAGTCGGACAAACTGCTGTCCGATGCCCGAACCAACGCCGACCAGATCCTCGGCGATGCTCGCCGCGAGGCCGAGACCACGGTCTCCGAAGCCCGTCAGCGTGCCGACGCGCTGCTCTCCGACGCGCAGACTCGCTCGGAGACCCAGCTGCGTCAGGCTCAGGAGAAGGCCGACGCGCTGCAGGCCGACGCGGAGCGCAAGCATTCCGAGATCATGGGCACGATCAACCAGCAACGCACCGTGCTGGAGGGCCGCCTCGAGCAACTGCGTACCTTCGAGCGCGAATACCGCACCCGGCTCAAGACCTACCTGGAGTCTCAGCTCGAAGAGCTGGGCCAGCGCGGCTCGGCGGCACCGGTGGATTCCAGTGCCGGCAATGAGTCCTCGGGCTTCAATCAGTTCAATCGGGGCAATAACTAGGTCGGCCGGCGACGCTGATCGCAACGGGCGCTATCGTGCTCAGTTGGCAATGTCGCCCCGTCCGCTGGAGGTCAACCGATGCTGATTATTTCGCTGGTACTAGCGGTGATCGGGCTTGCCGCGCTGGTGTTCGCGGTCATCACCAGCAATGAACTGGTCGCCTGGGTCTGCATCGGCGCCAGCGTATTGGGCGTCGTGCTGCTGATCGTCGATGCGCTGCAGGAACGAAAGCGACGCGAGGCCGGCTCCGTGCCCCATGAGCTGTCGACGCGCGACGACCATGACGTCGAGGCCGACTACCCGGTGGACGCCACCGAGGAGGTCGACGGCATTTCGGCGCACCCGGATTCCGAGCCTGCCGACGACAGCGTCAGCGACGACCACACCAACCACTAGGGCCGCTTCAACAGTTCGCGGACCTCATCGTCGCTGACCTGGCGGAAGTCGGCGAACACCTGGCCGACCGCGTCGAAATTATCGGGCATGGTCGCGCACACCACGTCATCGGCCTCTTCGCCCAGCACGTCGCATACCGACCGCGGTCCGACCGGCACGGCGACAATGATCGCGGCCGGGCCTTCGGCCCGCAGGGCACGTATCGCGGCCAGAATGCTTGCGCCGGTGGCGATTCCGTCGTCTACCACGATGACGGTCTTACCGCGCGGATCCGCCGGCGGCCGTCCACCCCGGTATGCCTGTTCGCGACGACGCAATTCGGCGGTCTCCTGCTCGATGATGCGGCGCACCTGCTCGTCGCTGATCTGCAGGCTCGACACCACGTCGTCGTTCATCACGACACCCCCACCGCTGGCCAGCGCCCCCATCGCCAACTCGGGCCACTGTGGCACACCGAGCTTGCGGACCAGGAAGACGTCGAGTTCGGCGTCCAGCGCCGCGGCGACCTCCCAACCGACCGGCACGCCGCCGCGGGCCAGCCCCAGCACCAGCAGGTCGCTTCTTCCGCGATACGACGCCAATTCCGGCGCGAGCACGCGACCTGCGTCGCGACGGTCGCGGAAGGTGCGTGCCGGGCGGAGTCGACCCACCCGTCGAGTGTGGACCCGACAGGACCTGCGCCGCTGCGAAAGTGCGATGAGTGCCGGAACTTCTTGGAAGATGCGCTTCGTCGTCCTGGTGGGCCCCGCGGGCCGGCGCTGCGCCAACGACAAGCGCGAAGGGCCCGCGAAGGCGCCTGCTGCGCGTCGGGCGGCGTGGTCGTGCGCCGCGTCCTGGCGGTCCGCTTCGAACATCGCGGCGCGAGCGATGATGTCCCCGAGCGTAGCGAGTTGAGCGGAATCCCGCTGCGCGCCAGGTTCAACGTCGTGGCGTCAGTCCGTATTGCGGGCGGTCTCGTATGCCGGTGCCAGGTCGGCGAGACGAGCGGACGTGAAAGCAGCGGCGCAGTATGTCCGCCGCGAGAGCGAAAATATCGCGAAATATCAGGCATGCTAAACACTTTCGCCTCCGCATGGCTACCAAAATTTTTTGACAGCGCCCCGACGATTACACACCTAGCATTCCCTTCCAGGAGCGGCAGAAGGCCCGGTACGAGGCTTGAATCGAGGATCCAGTACCGCGCTCTGCGGCAGTGGCACATAAGCGTGGACTAGGAGTTACTAGCGCTCGCTCGCGGCACTGCACCCATGACGCTTTGACTTGACAAATGTGGGAGGACAACCGATTTGACGACCGCGCGCGAGATTTTCCACACGTACGCAGATGCTTTGGCCGATGGCGATGCCGCCGCAGCCGCCGGATGCTTTACCGAAGACGGAGTGTTGGACTTTCCGTATTGGCCCTTGCTAGGACTCACGTCGGCGTACCAGGGGCATGCAGCCCTGGAGACCTACCTGGACAAACTCCTGGATCTCGTGCCCGGCTTCGAGTTCATCGACATCGAGGTCCACATCGACACACCCGACCGCATGTTCGCCGAATTCCGTGTAGACAAGCAGACCAGCAATGGTCGCCATTTCGACTTTCATTATGGTGGCCTCGTCATCGCGGTCGGCGGGAAGATCAAATTGCTGCGCGAGTTCATCGACCAGGTGCCCGCTGCGGCAGCACTACTTCCACATGGCATCGCCGATCTTTCCGGCGTGAGTTGCTGAATGGCACCGCAATGGGAAGACGTCGAGCTGTGCCGCAACGATGTTCGACACGACTGACGACAGGCGGGCGCCATGTCCGAGCCCAGTCCTACGTTCGCAGAGTTAGCGGCGTTCACTCCGCGAACTTCGGAGAACCCCGGTGAGCTGAAGGAATTCATTCAAAAGCAGCGGTGAGACCGAAGAGGCCGACCACCAAGCGATTTCGCCAGACGAGATTAAGGATGCAGGCATGGGTAGTCACGACGAGGGGCTGTTCCTCGTCGCTGGTGCGACGGGAAAGACCGGCGCCCACACCGTCCGGCTCTTGCGTGAGCAGGGCCTGCCGGTGCGCGCACTCGTCCGAACCCTGGACACCCGCTCGGATAAGTTGCGCGAACAAGGCGCCGAGATCGTTCAAGGCGATCTGCTGGCTTTTGCCGACGTTCGGGAGGCGACAGCGGGAGTCGCCGCAGCATATTTCAGCTATCCGCCCGGTCCCGGATACATCGAGGCGGCAGTCAACTTCGCCCAGGCTGCCAGCGACGCCGGTGTGCACGCGGTAGTTGAGCTGTCACAAATCGGGGTACGACCTGACACCACGCACATCGGTCTGCAGCACTGGATCGTTGAACGACTATTGGATCGCACACCATTGGTCACCGCGCACCTGCGGCCAACCCTGTTCATGAACTGGATGAACAACTTTTGGGTTCGCGCCGGTGCCGACGAGGGCATTCTGAGACTGCCCCTCGCCGGCGTACGTCATGCCCCCATAGCGATGGAGGACCAGGCGAAGGTGATCGTGGCTATCCTGCAAGACCCCGATCCTCATGACCGCCAGATCTATGAGCTGTTCGGCGCCAAAGAACTCGACTGGTACGAGATCGCCGCGAAGATTCAACATACGCTTGGTATCAAGGTTCGGTACGAGCCGATCGAAGTGTCGGCGATGGTTGCAGCGCTTACTGTTGCTGGCGGAGACCCGAACCGCGCGCACCATCTCGGCATGGTGACCCAGGACTACCGAGACGGCTTCTACTCCGGCTTCAACAACCTTGTCCAAGAGATTACCGGGTCCAAGCCGACAACTGTCGAAGACCATGTGAGGGCAACCCGCGCCAGCTTCGAAGCGGATGGTGAGCTTGCGATAACCGACGCGAAGTTGTCCGCGACATAGTGCGTCGTAGAACGCGACCGCCGCCAAGTCGACTGTCAAGCAACAATTGTCGCCGGCAGCACTGACGCCGCGCGCGACTGTTCACTGCGGCTGAAGCAACGACCGGCAACATAGACCTTCGCGCTTTCAGCCTTCGTGAAGGAAGGGCCGTCATCTCCGATCAGCGCACCTTGTGGGGCGGTGATCGATTTCTTGAACGCCGAGGGTGTCAGTCCGTACATTTTCTTGAAAGCCGAGCTGAAGTGGCTGTGGCTATTGAAACCCAGTTCGATAGCGAGTGTGGTCAGATCGTCGCAGTTTGTCAGCATGGTGAGAGCAAACGCCAGCCGCAACCGCAGGTGGTAACGGTAAAACGGGGTGCCCTCGACACGCTGGAATGTGTCGGTGAGGTATTCCGGTGTGACACAGACTTGTTCGGCCATTTCCGCCAGTCTCCATCGACGCCAGGGATCGACTGCGAGGTGCATCTTCACCTGGGCGGCCAGTTCGGCGGGACGCCCTTTGGACGCAGGACCGGCACCGGCGATGCTCTGTTTCAGCGCGCGCCGAACAAGATGCAATGTCGCAATTTCGCCTTCCAGCCTGCCAATCGACCGCCGGATCAGACGCTGACGCAGTTGCGCCGCCATCAACTGAGTGTGCGGATCAGTCCGCAGACCCCATCGACCACCCCCCAGCTGCGCAAGTGAATCCGAGCATTCACTTGGTAGGACCGAAGATAACGCCTCCGGGTTGATCGCGATCGTCAACATTGCGTGCTCGCCGAGGGTCGGGTAGCTCAACCTATACGGCTCGTTTTTCTCGATTACCACCATGCGATTTGGATCAGCAACATATTGTTTCGCGCCGATCTGATGCACGTGGGCCCCGCGGTAAGGAAACGAGATCTGGGTCGTGCGAGAGCATTTTTCATCTCCATGGCTCCGGGACTCGACCGACCACGACACATCCCAGGCGGTAAACGTTCCTGTGTGGAGCAACAACCGAGCTCCGCCGTCGGAGGTCTCCGAAGCGCTCCCGGCCGGACGGTGTCTCTGCGGGAGAGTAGCCGGATTGGCTTGTGTCTGATGCTGCGGCGCAATGGTCCTGGTTAGCTCGCCGATTCGAGCCCGTTCCGGGAACCTTCGGCAATGGCGGGCGGCGTCGCGGGCCTTCAAGTCGGTCAATGTGGTGGTCGGCATCGCTATCTCCGGTCCTGAGCCTGGATAAAACACCCGATCACTGGCGACGGCGACGTAAGGCCGATTACTGAAGTGACGTACGGGTATATGGAGTTTCGCGTTGAGCCACTGACGTTCGCGTCTGTCGGCTGCTAGTCAGGCGGCTAGTGGTCTGGCTAGCGCAGGTTCCACGCCTGCCACCATGCACTGAGCAAGGCTGCGTACTCCTCGGCTGCGTCTTCCCAAACGAAGTGACCGGTGTCGATACCGAACAGTTGACTACTCGGAAGGCATCGGTGCAGGAATTCTGCGTTCGGCCAGGGGATTAGTCGATCCCCTCGGCCCGCGATGATCTGAATCGGCGCTTCGATTGTTGGCAGGATTTGCTGCAACGCCGGTAGCTCATCACGCACGCGTTGCCAATACGTTCGCGATCCGGCAAGTCGATCGCCGTCGTAGCTGCGTAGGTAATCGTCCCGCACTTCGTCGTCTAACTCGTGCCGTTCAATATGGCTGAGCAGTTCGATGACGCGCCTGCGCGGTCCGCCACGATCGTTACTGACGACATCGGTTGTTGCGCTTGCCCATTGGTGCAGATCAGGCCCAACCACGAGCGGCGTCAACGCTGGACCAGGCCCGATGGTCACCGTGGCAACCCGCTCGGGGTGACGCGCTGCGGTGAACAGGCTTGCCGGTGTCGCGATACTCGGTGCCACGAGGTGTGGCCGATCCATAGTGAAAGCGTCGGCGATAGTGATGATGAATTCGCCCAGCGCGGCCGGCGATAGCAGGTCCTCGCGCCGTTCGGAGGCACCGAATCCGGGCAGATCGATCGCAACGAGATGCGCGTGGTCGGCTAGCTGCGACCATGCTTGGTCATAGGCCAGCACGCTCTCAGGCCACGGACTGAACAGTAGAGCCTGCCGTTCACGCGGCTCGCTCTGCGCGAAGCGGACGGTGACTCCGTCGATCGTGCCGAACCGGGGCCGCATAGACGAAGATGACCATCGGGTCACGGACCGTCCTCTTCATTGACGCATGTGCCGCGCAATGTGTGCGCAGAGGCAGTTTGCATTGCGGCAGAGAACCTTCGCGTCCGCCATTGGCTAGTCCTTCGCTAGTAATGCAAGCCACACAATGTGGCACCTCGCTAAGCGCCTGGCGTCAGTTGAGGCCCCGCTGGGTCGAGAACATGGCTGAGCTCACCGCGCGAGTGGATTCCCAGCTTGGCGAAGACTTTTCCGAGGTGATACTGGGCCGTGCGAGGGCTGATGAAAAGTCTTGTGCCGATTTCAATGTTGGACAGCCCGTCGCGTGCGAGCAGCGCAACGTGCAGCTCTTGACTAGTGAGCGCGCCGGCGGCGGTCTCCACCGAGCGCTTACGTGCTTTTTCGCCAGTTGCCAACAGCTCCCGACGCGCACGATCAGCAAATCCGGCTACTCCCATCGAGCCGAGGATCTCGTGGGCGGTGCGGAGCTGAAGCCGGGCGTCGACCCGGCGCCCGGCTCGTCGCAGCCACTCTCCGTACAACAAATGGGCGCGTCCCGCCTCGATGCGCAACCCGGCGCGAGACAAGTGCTCGATGCTCCGCCGATGCCAGTAATCGGCATCTTCGCTCAGCAGGGCGTGTAGGCGGGCTTCTATGCCCAGCGCCCAGTTCGTGGGGCAGGACGAGGCACGGTCAGTCATCCAACCCAGCGCAGCGCGCAGCGTCGCTGTGTCGCCGGTGTGTGCGGCCGCCTCTATAAGTTCGGTGACGGCGAACGCCCCCAAACCGATGTGGTCGGCATCGAAAACCCGGCGGGCGTAGATCAACGCATCCTCATGCTGCCCAAGGCCATTCGACAGCACGGATTTTGCGTAACAAACGAAAGCCGCGACCCTGCCCAGTTTCGCTGTCGTCAGTGATTCGATCTCGCGTTCACAAAGATCACTGATCTCGGTCTCTTGGCCACGCCAGGCGGCTAACAGAAGTGACATGTAGAACAGCGGCGCGTTACCAGTCGCTTCAGCGAGGAGCCGGTCTTCGTTGCAGAGCATCTCGGCGGCGCTGATGTCACCGCGCTGCATGAAAGTCCAGGCTAGATAGGTTGCCGCAAACTGTAGATACAGCAGGGCGCCGATCTCTCGAGCGGATTGAGATTGACGCAGCGCTAACGCGTGCCAAGAGTCGAAATCCCACACTTCCGGTGCGAGCATTGCGCTCATCTTCGAACGCAAAAGCCAAAGCCAGTCCATGTCGGTTCGTGCGTCGCCGTCTGACTCAAGAACGCGCGCGATCACCGTCCTGAATTTGGGGGCTGAGGCCATGTGACCTTCGATCACCCGCGCCGCGACCGCGTCAAGCAGCATGTCCTCTGTCCGGGGTGAACCCTCCGCCGACGGGGCTTCCAGCGCAGCCGACGCCACGGAACGTAGCCCATTGGGGCCCTGGAGTTCCCCAACCCATACCGCGGCGTCCAAGGCCTCCAGTTGGGTCACGCGTGCCTTGGGTGCCCTCAGCGAACTAAATTGCCTGGCGGAGGTCTGCAGTAGCTGCACTGCGTCCACAGCGCGTAGTTGGTCCTGCGCGATCTGGCCGCGCAGGCGCGTCAACGATGCCGCTTGCTCCTCGTCATGAGGCAAGGCGACAGCGGCCACGACAAGGCCCAGCGCTGCATCAAGGGCTCCAGCGTCACGTTTAGCTCCCGCGGCGGCCATCAATCGCTGTGCCCGCTGCGGCGGCGCCGGCGTCAATGCCGCTGCACTCTCCAAAAACGCTGCAGCTGCGGCGAAACCGCCACGCCCATAAGCACGCCAGGCGGAGCGCTCCAGTTCCGCAGCGACGTCTTCGTCGGGTAACGCGCACGCCTGAGCGCGATGCCATGCATGACGGTCGGGATCGCGACTCGAGTCAGTCGCACGCGCCAATGCGTCATGAATGATGTGGCGTTGCGATTGTGGCGCTGAGCGATACGCGGCTGATCGCGCCAGTGGATGACGGAACTGGATGCGGGCTCCGAATTCGATCAGCCCGGATTCGGTAGCGATTCGTACTGCGTCGACGCCTAGATCGAGCAACGTTGCAGCCCGCCAGATCAAGGCCGGATCACCGACGGGGTCGGCCGCGGCCAATTGCAATATGCGGCGGCTCGGCTTCGGCAGAGCCTCGAGACGCTGCGCGAAGCTTTCTTCGATGCGCCCCGAAAGTGCGATCGCCCTGGGGAAGCCATATCCACCGGCAAGCTCACTCGGGTCGACGGCGCGCGGCAACTCAAGCAGTGCGAGGGGATTCCCATCGGCCTCATGAACAATCTGAGCCCTGACTTGCGGATCGATCGGGCCGCTGAGCGCTGTGTCAAGCACTGCTTCGGCGTGTGGCGCGGTAAGTCTTTCCACGAGCATTTCCGGGATGCCACTTAGGTCATCACTTTTCGTGCGGCTCGCAAAGATCAGCGCAACCGGGTCCGCCTCGAGGCGGCGGGCCACAAACGAGAGAATTTTGGCCGAGGTTCGGTCGAGCCATTGCTCGTCATCGATCAAGCACAGCACGGGTGCCTGGCCGCTGGCCGACGCGAGCATGTTCAGCACGGCGAGGGCGATGAAGAAGCGGTCCGGAGTCGGGCCACCGCTGATCCCGAACGCAACTGACAAGGCTTCGCGTTGTGGAGCGGGCAGATCGTCCAGCTGGCCCAGGATCGGAGTCAGAAGCTGATGTAGTCCTGCGAACGCGAGTTCCATCTCAGCCTGCACGCCTGCAGCCCGCAAAATCGTGCAACCGTTCGCGAGCAAGGCAACTTCGTCCAGCAATGCTGTCTTCCCGATACCCGGTTCACCGCGCAATAGGAGCGTCCGACTGCGGCCCGCGCGGAATCCGTCGACGAGCTCAGCGAGCTGTCGCGCTTCGCGTTCCCGCCCGATCAGACCGGCGCTATCCACCGGAATCAGCTCCGCTGAGCATGCACAGACCGTACAACCTCCACCACGCGATCTGCTCATGGTGGCGCCAAGGCCTAATGTCAACGGACTTGGGCGCCGCTGCGGCAAATATGCAGGTAGGGGGCGACCTGGGGCAGTGCCGGCGCTCGGTTCGGGATCGAGCGCTGCTCTTGCGGTGGCAGGATTTGCTGGATTTATGTCATCGCAGCCGCGCGCGGCATCTTTGTGCGCAGCGGATCACGGTGGTTTCGCGGCGCGTGTTCACCATGTGTCGACATGGATGATTTCGTCGAGCGGAATTCGTTTGGCGGGCTTGAATGTGCTGCCGGTGTAGTAAGCGGTTGGCAGCAGGGCCGCGTGGTAGACGTTTTGGGGATAGCCAACAATGGCTCGGATTTCGTCGTTGACCCTTGTTGTCAGCGACGTCCACGCAACACCTAATCCCCGAGTATGCGCTGCCAGCATGTAGTTCCAAGCCGCGGGCATGATCGAACCCCAGACGTCAGCCTGGCTCTCATTGTCTATTTCTCCGTCGCCTTCGACTGCGATGCAGGGGAGAACGAGCACCGGTACTTCGGCGAGATGCCGGGCAAGGTAGGCGCCGCTATCGGAGGTTCTGAGCTGCTGGGCGGAGCGCACCTCGTTGTCGGCGAACTGGCTTGCCACCGAATATGGAGAGGAGGCAAGCCAATCCCACTGCCGGGAATAGATTTCGCCGATCTTGCGACGCTGCCCGGGGTCTTGAACGATGACGAAGCTCCAGTGCTGTCGATTCGCCGACGTAGGCGCTTGCACCGCGATATTGATGCACTCCCGCAACAGGTTCAGAGGAACCGACCGGCTGAAATCGAGCCGCTTGCGTACGGAGCGAGTAGTGGTCAGCAGTGCGTCATTGTCCATCTCGACGATCGGGAAGTCACCCACGGCGGCCGTCCTTTCGAGTCAGCGGATTCCAGTGCGCCACGCGCATGCCAAGACCGGAGTGCAGGGTGCTGCTGAGCCCCAGCGATCTAGCCGCCGAGAATTGCCGCGTAGCGAGACGGGTCCGACGTCAAGGTGCTCTTGATGACGCGGCTGATGTCGTCGGCAAGGACTTCGGTCTGGCCGGCCTCGAGCCCGTCGAGCGCGGCAGTCACGACCTGGCTCGGATCGACCTTATCGATCGGAAAGTTCTCGCCCATAGGGGTATTGACAGCGCCCGAGTGCAGACCGATCACGAGCGTGCCCTGATCCTGGAGTTCGAGCCTGAGCGCATCAGTCAAATTCCACGCCGCCGCCTTGGTTGCGCTGTATCCGGCCATACCCGGGAACGAGAACCAGGACACAGCGGAGAGTGCGTTCACGATCGCGCCTCCGCCGTTGGCCTTCAGAACCGGAGCGAAGGCTTCGGCTACATAGATGGGGCCGAACACATTAGTTTCGAATTCCTCGTGAATCTTCGCGAGGTCGCCACCCACGAGCGGTTGGCGGAACGAGACCGCAGCGTTGTTGATGACGATCTCGACATCGGTGGCTTGCTCAGCCGCAGCGGAGACCTGGGCCTGGTTTGTTACATCGAGCGCGATCGGCACGACGCCATCAGCGGGCGACACAGAATGCGGGTCGCGGGCGCCAGCGTAGATTTTGGCAGCCCCGCGCTCGAGCAACTGGCGAACCCACTCCGCCCCGATACCACGATTGGCTCCGCTGACGAGGACGATTGAGCCCTGGATTTGCATGAAAGTGCCTCTTCCTGTGTGTATTTCGGCCCCCCGGAGATCTCTAAAAGTGCAGATGTGTTCGTCCGATGGGTGCCTACGCCACCAGCCGAAGCTAATAGCGCCTCGCCACCGGTCGCTATCACAAAATTAATGTTCGACGCGTATCCGGCCGGTCGTGCCAAAGATGTTGACAGCGCGGCAGCCCATGCGCCTCCTACCGTACGAAGCAGCTCATAGTCCGATCTACCAGACGGTCGGTCACATGACGCGGGAATGGCGGCAGCGCAACGCTGTTGGGTAGCCAAGATGTCGAACACCGAGACGATTGTTCAGTTTGAGGAGAAACCATGAGTCAGAAGGCTAAAGCCACCCGCTTTGCCGAGCTTCACACCAAGGGCGCCCCACTGAAGCTCTACAACGTGTGGGACGCCGGCAGCGCCGCCGTACTGGCCAAAGCTGGAGCACCGGCCGTGGCTACCAGCAGTTGGTCCGTCTCGGAGGCGCAGGGTTATCGGGACGGCGAGGGCATTCCCATCGAGTTCCTGAATCAGATCGTCGAACGGATCGTCGCCTCGGTCGACGTTCCCGTTTCGACAGACTTCGAAGGCGGCTTCACTGAGGACGACGGACAGCTCGCCGAAAACATCTCGCGCCTGCTGGACACCGGTGCGATCGGCATCAACTTCGAGGATCGTGTCGTCAAGGGATCGGGCTTGTATCCCATCGACCGACAAGCAGATCGAATTACCGTGATTCGGAAAGCGGCCGATGACAGAGGAATTCCACTGTTCATTAACGCCCGCACGGATCTGTTCTTGGGACAAGGCAACGACGCCACGTCGGTGACCGGTGAAGCCATCGATCGCGCAAAGGCGTACGCCGCGGCTGGCGCCTCGGGTTTTTTCATCCCCGGCCTCCCCGATAAGGACCTCATCACTCGCATTTGCGAAGGCGTACCCCTGCCGGTCAACGTGATGGTCTTCGACGGGGTTCCAACGAATGCCGAACTCACCGAAATCGGTGTTGCGCGAATCAGTTACGGTAACGCACCCTACGTCGAGGTCTTGCACTCCTTGGAGAGCGATTTCCTGAAACA